>CAWFNN010000001.1:0-25159 GCA_963817185.1 uncultured Alphaproteobacteria bacterium
CAACGGACGCTCCGAATCGCCCCGGTCCTGTCTATAGGCCCATTGGCCGCCGTAGTTGATCAAGATCAATGAAGCACGGACTTCGCCGCAACATTGTGCCGGTCAGCCCAGCAGAAGGTTCAATGGAGAGCGTCACATACGGGACAAGTCCGCATGTCGCCACCCTTAATTTGCCATGATAAAATCCCCGAGAGATGAATCTGCAGTCACAGCACCGGGCAACACCTTGGCACCGCCGGAGTTGATCAGCGCCCATGACCGCGCGGAGGCCGGAAAACGGCTACGCGACAAAGTGGCACGAGACGCGCACGGCGGCTGGCGTGCGGCCCCGGGGCGAACCGACCCGATCGCAATCCTGCGCGCCGCCGACGCAACCCGCCTGGCAAGCCTCCTGCCGCTGCGCTACGGCCGGATGTTGCAGTCTCCATTTGCCTTCTATCGCGGCTCAGCGGCGGTGATGGCGGCCGATCTGGCGCCGACGCCGGCGACCGAGATCCACGTGCAAGCGTGCGGTGATGCTCATCTGTTGAACTTTGGCGTTTTCGCCACGCCGGAGCGGCGCCTGGTGTTCGACGTCAATGATCTCGACGAGACGCTGCCGGCGCCATGGGAATGGGACGTCAAGCGCTTGGTCGCCTCATTCGTGATGGCAGCCCGTGCCAACGGCCAGTCCGACGATGACGGGCGCAGCGCGGCTATCGCCTGCGCGCACAGCTATCGCAGGCACATGCGCGCCTTCGCCGACATGGATGTGATGGAAATCTGGTATGCGCGCATCGACGATAATGACTTTTTGCCCCTGATGACGGCCAGACAGCGTGCCATCGGTGAGAAACGTATCGGCAAGGCGACCGCGGCCAGCAGTTCGGAACTGGAGTATCCGAAGCTGGTCGACGACGCTGCCGGTCAACCTCGCATCCGTGAAGCCCCGCCGACAATTTTCCACCCCGACGAAGCCCGCTATCCCGGCTTGATGGACCTTTGCGTGGAAGCGCTTGGCAAATATCGCGAGACCCTGGCCGACGACCGCCGTGTGCTGTTCGACCGGTTTCGGTTCGTGGACGCCGCAGTGAAGGTGGTGGGCATCGGCAGCGTCGGCACGTTGTGTTGCGTCTTCCTGCTCATGTCCCTCGCGGACAAGCCGTTCTTCCTGCAACTTAAGGAAGCACATGCCTCGGTGCTGGAATCTTTTGCCGGGACGAGCGCCTACAGCCATCACGGGCAGCGGGTGGTGATGGGCCAACGGCTGATGCAGACGGCGTCGGATGTATTTCTGGGTTGGGTAACCGGGCCGAGGGGCCGCCATTTCTACGTGCGTCAGTTGCGTGACGTTAAGGTGTCGGCATTGCTCGAGACCTATGATGCAGAGATGTTGACAATCTACGCGCGAGCCTGCGGATGGGCGCTGGCGCGGGCACATGCCAAGGCGGGCGATCCGTGGACAATCAGCGGTTATCTGGGCAAGCAGGACCAGTTCGATGAGGCGATGGGCAAGTTCGCGCTTGCCTACGCTGACCAGGCCGAGCGAGACCACGCGGCGCTGCAGGCAGCGGTGCGCGCCGGCATTATCGACGTTGAGACGGAACGGTAAATCAAACAACACGCTCCTGGAGGACGCACGCCGCCTTGTTGTCACGGCACCTTGTCCATTGGTGCCGACGGCCGGTTGGGTTAGGAGACAGTCCCCGGTTCCGTGACGTTGGATGCCATGCCTGCTCGTTCATGCCGCTGCCGCTGGCGGGCAAGACATCCCTCAGCGGCGGGGCGCCCCGCCGGCCCGGCCAGACCGCGGTCGGCAATAGATGATATTCGTAGCGCGTCATTCACCACTGCCGAGTATCGGCTGGGGCCTGTTTTGGCGCCGATTAGAGCATGATCGCGCTGAGCGGAACGTCCCCGGCGCGTAAATCATGCGATCAAACAAAGACCTGGACCATTTTCGTCATGCACAGTCAGGATGAAAATGGTCTAGCTTGCAAATCTTGATGCCATTTACCGAGCAAAGTCATTCCGATGCGATACGTATCAACGCCGGCACGGTTCGGATGCGTCGCAGCTATTACGGGACGGGAACACCGTCCCGGATTTTGCGGGAGAACTCGGGATCGGTACTCTCTGCCCGCCCCTTGATGTGCGACCGATCGCGTATCGTCGCGAATGGAAGCCTGGTACCCAGGCCGCCGTGGTCATAGACATAGTCTGGGACATAACCGGTCAGCAGTATCCGGTAGTCCAGGGGCAAGCCCGGCTCCAGCGCAACGACCATACGAAATATTTCAGTGGTGCAGTTGGTAGTCAACGAATTGTAGAACTGGGGCAACTCGGCCAGGTCGTTGGCCTGCGCGATGTATTCCAGGAGCAGTCGACGCGCTATGGGCGGCGGCATGCGCAGACGATAGATCCGCACATCCTCGCCTCGGACATTGGTTCGGACACCCACCACGTCACGCTCATCGGCGGCGATGACGGACAATCCGTACGAGCGAAAGAACCCGGCGATAGCGGAATAGGATTGGCCTCGCTCCTTGCGGGTCTCGATGGAGAAGCAAAGGTGCTGACCGTCGGCGAAGCCGAAGCTCAGCATGGCATGGGCGATAGCCTCACCGGCCCAATAGGACATGACAAGGTCGACCCCGGTCAGAGCCGACAGGTCATAGCTGCGCGTTTCCCAACGTGGGTCGAAATCGGCGTCACTGCGCCATTGGAAGTTGCGTACATTTCGAACCACGAGGCGGTCGCCCTCAACGTCTCCGCTGGACATTTGCGCGACGTCGGCGGCCCAGGCTCGGTCGTTCGACGGCTGCAGCGTCGCCCACCAGACGAGCGACGCCGCGATACAAGCGCCATACAGAAAGACTACGCGCCACCGTCGCAACACCATGCAGACGACTGCCGCGAGCGTCAGCAGCAGCAGACCGCCGGACAGGATTTCTCGCAGCGGCGTTGGTGGGGCAAGCCGGACCCAGATTGCGAGCGATCCCCAAAGGCCCGCAGCCAGCATGACCGGCGTCGCCAATATGATGCCCAGCCATCGCAATGTGCTTCGAATTGTCACGTCAGCAATCCCGTCGCGGCGTCATTTCCGCGGGCACGCCGCATCCCGTTTCCGCAGCAGAATTTCGCGGACTTCGGCGCCGGTCTTCGGGTCGGACTGAACCGAGTGACCGGCGCGGACAACGAGTTTGTAAGCAAGCCGACGGAGGTAGAGACGCCGAATTCCGGAGGAAACTCAGGGACGAGCGGCCTCCCTGGGCCGCCCGCTGCGAAAGTCATTCCGGCTAAAGCAGTTTTCGTTCGCATCGGCTCACTGAACCCGCCCCAGCACTTGTTTCAGAGGTTGGTGCAACGCCCCGTTGATCCCAACTGGGCGTATCACGCTCTAGTGTCCCAATTCGGAAGTTCGCCATGCCTGGATCAGCCGCCTTACGAACTTCCGAATCGATGAGGACACGAGCAAGCATTGTTTTCTAGTGCGGTTTGTGGTTCCGAAGTCCGCTCCAGGGATGATCCACAGTATGGCGGACTTCGGAACCACCACACTAGAGCATGATCGCGCTGAGCGGAAGGTCCCCGCCGCGCGAATCATGCAATCAAACAAAGAGATAGACCATTTTCGGCCTGCACAGTCAGACTAAGAATGGTCTAGTCGCCGGTGCCTTTGGCCGCCGCTGTGGCTTCCTCCATCTTCTTCCCCAACTCCGCTTTGACGGCGTCAAGATTGAAGCTCGCGCCCTTCTGCATTGGCGGGTAATCGAGGAAGGTCCGGATTTCCTTGCCCAACTCCTGCTGCACGAACACGAAGCGCCAGAATTCAAACTTGAACCAATCCCAGTATTGCACTGAGCCTTTCGCCACCCCACTACCCGACCAACCCGTGCGCTCGAACGGATCCAACCGGAGGTTCGTCAGGATGGGCATGTCCGGATGGCCTTTCGCGCCCACCCATCCTTCGGGCTGGTCGATGAAGCGGTATTTGAAGTCGTCAATGCGCACCGCACCAAGGGTGCTTTCACCAAGGTAGAAGATCTCGTGCCGCGCGGAGGGGCCTTTGCCGGTAATGGCGGCCATCTGGTTGTAACCGTCGAGATGGTTCTTGTACGTCCGCTCGCCAATCCGCTTGCCCTTCAGCAAATCTTCGCTGATGTTCGGATCGCCGGCTGCTGCGACGAAGGTGGGAAGCCAGTCCAGGCCGGAGAAGATGCCGTTTTGAATGGCGGCCGGAACATGGCCAGGCCAGCGCAGGAGGGCTGGCGCGCGGAAGCCGCCTTCCATGACCGTTCCTTTGGCCATTGCAAACGGCGTCTGGCCGCCATCCGGCCAGGTGAATTGCTCGGGACCGTTGTCGGACGTGAACAGGACGATGGTGTCGTCGTCCAGGCCTTTGTCCTTCAGATACTGCATCACCGTGCCCACGTCATCGTCGAGCTGGGCCATGCCGGCTTCCTCCTCCGTCCACCCGTTGTCTGAGTTGCGCATTGCCTCATATTTCGGCGAGAGATGCGTCACAACGTGCATACGGGTCGGATTCAGCCACAGAAAGAACGGTTTGTGGGCGGCTCTGGCCTGATCCATGAACTTGATCGAAGCGCCGACGAATTCCTCGTCCACCGTCTCCATGTTGTATTTGATGCCGGAAATGGGATGCGGCGGCAACGGCCCTTCGTCTTCGATCCTCTGCTTGCCGATCCTGCCCCAGCGCGGCATGTCGGTCGCGTCGTCCTGGTCGGTAGCCCAGCTATGCACCAGGTTGCGGGGGCCGAGTTGGTTCAGCAACGCCTGCGGATAGGCGGGGTGAAATGGATCTTCCATCGCGTCCAGGTGATACAGGTAACCGAAGAATTCATCGAAACCATGGACCGTCGGCAGGAACTCGTTTTTTTCGCCGAGGTGGTTCTTGCCGAACTGCCCGGTGGCATAGCCCATGGATTTGAGCACGGTGGCGATGGTCACGGCCTCGGCAGGCAGACCGATTGACGCGCCCGCCTGGCCGACCGTGGTCATGCCGGTGCGGATCGGCAGCTCGCCGGTGATAAAGGCGGCGCGGCCCGCCGTGCAGCTTGCCTCGGCATAGTAGTCGGTGAACAGCGTGCCCTCTTTGGCGAGCTCGTCGAGGTTCGGCGTCTTGCCGGCCATCATGTGAAGGCCGTAGGCACCGATGTTCGTGATGCCGATGTCGTCGCCCATGATGACGACGATGTTCGGCTGTTTATCTTGCGCGTGTGCCGCGCTGGTGGCCAACGCCGAGCCGCCGAGCGCCAACGCGGCGACGAACGCGCGTGTCCGCGATCGCCTTCTACCCTTATGCATCCCTGTTTTCTCCATTGTTGCTTCACGCTTGCCCGGTCGCGGCGACGTTTTCTTGCCGAAATACCCGGGCCCGGACATTGACGTGGATCAACCTGAGCCGGAGCGGCGGCGGGCCGCGATCTGCCCAGGTCCGCGCACTTGATGAGGACCGCTTGGGTCGGTGAAGGAGGTCCCGGCCGGGGGAGCGACACCTTTACCTTGTAGTAGAGGTGCCATCTCTATTGCTGCTGCAACCCTTCCATCAGGACGAGCGCCGGATCGAAGCTCACATCTTGGCTCGCTCACATCACCTGATGTAGTGAAGACTTTTCTGTCCGACGCATTGATTGACAATGCGCGGACCCCCTCAAGATCCGCGAAGACGGGCTAAGACCAGCAAGTCGATAGATTTCGAATGATGAATGACGATGCAGCGGAGCGATACAGCCCGCCGAGGCGATCCGACACCGGCCCTCGGCGCCGGTGTCGGATGGCCAGGCTCTCCTCCGCGACCCGCAGGAGTTGCGCTGCCCATTCGAGCGAACCCGAACGCGCCGGCATACGGGCGCTGGGCAAACAGCTCGCGCAAGCCCGTCAAATCCTGTGTGCGGAAATCAGGGCATTTCGAGCCCGGTTGAATTGCTCCAAGACATTCTCCGAGGATCAATGGCTACGCGGAAAAAACGACATATGATTGCTCTGGACTCCGATCACGAAAGCCCGAAAAGAACCGTGGTCGACCGGTGCGCGAATCAATGTGGCTTCGAGCGATGCCGCCGCCGGGTTGCGGACAGGCTCCTAGGCTTTGTTGCCAGCTTGCACCTTCGCCCATGTATCGCGCAGGCCGACCGTGCGGTTGAACACGGGATGCCCGGGCCGGGAGTCAGGATCGCGGGCAAAATACCCGATCCGCTCGAACTGCACCGCCTGCCCCTCGGGGGCATCCAGCAATGCCGGCTCTATCAGGCAATCGGTCAGCACCTCCAGCGACTCCGGGTTGAGGTCGGCCAGGGCATCGCCATCCGCGCCAGGGTCCGGGCGGTTGAACAGGTGCGAATACAGGCGGATCTCGGCAGGCACCGCGTCCGCGGCGGCTATCCAGTGCAGAGTGGCCTGCACCTTGCGGCCGTCTGGCGCGTTGCCGCCCTTCGATGCGGGATCGTAGGTGCAGCGCAGGGCGACCACTGCCCCGGTATCATCCTTCTCGACATCCCGGCAGGTGACGAAATAGCCGTAGCGCAGACGGACCTCCTTGCCCGGCGACAGCCGATAGAACTTCTTCGGCGGGTTCTCCATGAAGTCGTCCTGCTCGACATAGAGTTCGCGACCGAACGTCACCGGCCGTAGCGCCAGCATTCGGATCATCCGGATGGTTGCGGGCGTCCAGGGTTTCCGTGATGCCTTCGGGGTAGTTTTCGATGATCAGCTTCAGCGGGCGCAGCACCGCCATGCGACGCGGCGCGACCGGGTTCAGCGTATCGCGGATCGCCGAATCGAACATCGCGACATCGACGGTGCTGTAGGCGCGGGCGACACCGACGCGGCCGACGAATTCCCGACCGCGGCGGCGGGAACGCCACGCCGCCTGATCCCGGCGATCGTCGGCATGCGCGGATCGTCCCAGCCGGTCACGTGTCCGTCCGTCACCAGCCGCGTCAGATGCCGCTTCGACAGGACGGTGTAGGTGACGTTGAGCCGGGCGAACTCGTATTGCCGGGGCCGGGAGGGGACCGGCAGGTTCTCGATCAGCCAGTCGTACAGCGGCCGGTGATCCTCGAACTCCAGCGTGCAGACACTGTGCGTGATGTGCTCGATCGCGTCCGACTGGCCATGAGCAAAATCGTAGGTGGGGTAGATCGACCAGGCATCGCCGGTGCGCGGATGGTGCGCGTGCAGGATGCGGTACAGCACCGGGTCGCGCAGGTTCATGTTGCCCGACGCCATGTCGATCTTGGCGCGCAGCACGCGAGCGCCGTTGGGAAACTCGCCGGCCCGCATGCGGCGGAACAGGTCCAGGTTCTCCTCGACCGAGCGGTAGCGGAACGGGCTGTTCTGGCCGGGTTCGGTCAGCGTGCCGCGCTGGGCCCGCATCGCCTCGGGCGGCGTGTCGTCGACATACGCCTTTCCGGCGCGCACCAGGTGTTCGGCCCATTCGTAAAGCTGCTCAAAGTAATCCGATGCGTAGTAGAGATGCTCGCCCCAGTCGAAACCGAGCCAGCGGACGTCGCGCTGGATGGAGTCGATGAAAAGCTGTTCTTCCTTGATCGGGTTGGTGTCGTCGAACCGCAGATGGCAGCGGCCGCCGAATTCGCCGGCAATGCCGAAATTCAGGCAGATCGACTTGGCATGACCGAGGTGCAGGAAGCCGTTCGGCTCGGGCGGGAAACGGGTGACCACGCCCCGCGTGCGTCCGGACTCGAGGTCGGCCTGGACGATGTCGCGGATGAAGTCGCGTCCCGCTTCGATTGTCGTCGTCTCGGTGTCCACCATGCCTCCGGCTCCAGAATGCCGCCCGGGCCGGTCACCGGCGGGACGGGGGGCAACGTCTACACAAATGGCGCCGGTTTTGCGACCAAATGGCATCATGGCGACGATTTCATGATCGCCCGCCGTTCGTTATCGGATGCCCTGCGTCGTCTCCGCAACACTGGCCGGAACCGCTGGCCCACCATGGGTTCGGCGACCGTTTGTTGGCCGGCGCTCCCCGATGCGGCACCCGCACGGCTCGCGCGGCCCTTGTGGACGCCGTGAAAACTCAACGGCAAGCACGTGCGACGATTGAGTATCACGACTTGGAACGCCGAATTGCGAAGGCCGCGCGCCCGTGGATGCGCCGGCGTGTCCGGGTGCACGGCGGCATGGCCGGGCGAGGCTTCCGTCAGGCCCGCCCGTAGCCTCCGCCGCCCGGCGTCTCGATGACGAACACGTCGTCCGGCTGCAGTTCCGCCCGATCCGTTCCGGTCAGCACATCGCGCGATCCGTCCGCCCGTTCGACCCATTGCAGGCCGGGGACGCCGTCCGCGCCACCCTGCAGGCCGAACGGGGCGACTTCGCGGCGCGAGGCCACGATCACCGCGGTCATCGGCTCCAGGAAACGGATGCGCCGAACGGCGCCGTCGCCGCCCTGCCACTTGCCGCGCGCCACCGGAGCCGCGGCGGATGGCGAAAAGCTCCTGCCGCACCGGATAGCGCAGTTCCAGCACTTCGGGGTCGGTCATGCGGGTGTTGGTCATGTGGGTCTGGATCGCCGAGGTGCCGTTGAACCCTGGCCCGGCACCGGTGCCGCCGCAGATCGTCTCGTAATACTGGCGGGTGGCGTCGCCGAACAGGAAGTTGTTCATCGTCGCCTGCGAGCAGGCAATGACACCCAGCGCGCCGAAGATGGCGTTGCAGGTGGCCTGGGATACCTCGGTGTTGCCGGCGACGACGGCTGCTCCCGGGTTCGGTGAAAGGAATGTTCCCGGCGGGATGATCAGCGTCAGCGGCTTCAGGCAGCCGTCGTTGAGCGGAATATCGTCCCCGACCAGGCAACGGAACACGTACAGCACCGCCGCTCGGGTGACCGCCGGCGGCGAGTTGAAGTTGCCCTCGTGCTGTGGGCCCGTGCCGGTGAAATCCACCGTGGCACTGCGGGTTTCGCGATCCACGCTGATCGAGACACACAGGTCGCGGCCGTTGTCCATCTTGTAATCGAAACGTCCGGAGCCGATGCGTTCGATCACACGGCGCACCGATTCCTCGGCGTTGTCCATGACGTGGCGCATATACGCACTGACGACCGGCCAGCCGAACTGCGACACGACCCGTTGCAGTTCCTGCACGCCTTTCTCGTTGGCGGCGACCTGCGCCTTGATGTCGGCGACGTTCACGTCCGGGCTGCGAGCGGGGTAGCGCGCACCGTTCAGCAGGTCGCGGAACTCCGCTTCGCGGAAATGTCCGCCATCGACCAGCAGGAAATCGTCGATGACGACGCCTTCTTCCTCCAGCGTGCGCGACATGGGCGGGGTCGAGCCAGGGGTGATGCCGCCGATGTCGGCGTGATGACCGCGGCTGCCGACAAAGAACCGGATATCGCGGCCGGCGTCGTCGAACACCGGCGTGATGACGGTGATGTCGGGCAGGTGCGTGCCGCCGTTGAATGGATTGTTCAGCGCAACGACATCGCCGCGCTTCAGGGTGAACCGCCGGTGCTCGAGCACGGTGCGGACGCTTTCGCCCATCGCGCCGAGGTGGACCGGCACGTGCGGCGCATTGGCGACCAGGTTCCCGTCGGCGTCGAAGATGGCGCAGGAAAAGTCCAGGCGCTCCTTGATGTTGACGCTCATCGAGGTGTTCTGCAGCACCGCGCCGGTCTGTTCGGCGACGTTCATGAACAGGTTGTTGAACAGTTCCAGCAGCACCGGATCGGGCCGTTCGCTGCCGGCGGCAACCCGGCTGGGCAGCGGTTCCGTGCGCCGCAGGATCATGTGATCCGGCGCGGTGACCTCGGCGGTCCAGCCCGGTTCGATGACGGTGGTGGCGTTGGCCTCGCGGACCAGTGCCGGCCCGGCGATGCGGTCGCCCGCGAGCAAGGACGTGCGCTCCAGCACCGGCGCTTCGACTTCGGCGCCATGGGTGAACATGCGAACACGGTCGATCATGTCCGGCGTCGCCGGTGTCGCGAGCCGGCAGGGTTGTCTCGGCCGCGACCGTGCCGGGCAGGGTCGCCTCGGCCGCGACAGCTTCGACCACCACCGGCCGCTCCGGCGTGGCAAAGCCGAACCGGGTCCGGTGGGCGACGGTGAAGTCGGACAGGATCGCCGGCAAATCGGTCAACGGAACGATCAGCGCGGCTTCGGTGCCGGCGTAGCGCAGATGCAACGATTTCGCGGTGGTGACGGCCCGCGGCTGGGCGCCTTGCGACACCAGCGCGGCGACGGCGTCGGCGGCCAGTTTGTCGGCCAGGGCTTCGAGGTCCGGGCAGCGTATCGGCGGCGAGGGGGATTTCGACCGCCTGCTCCTTCATCGTGGTCTGGTCGGCAAGGCCCATGCCGTAGGCCGACAGAACGCCGGCGTACGGGTGGATGAAGACGGTCTCCATCCCCAGCGCGTCGGCGACGAGACAGGCGTGCTGGCCGCCGGCGCCGCCGAAGCATTGCAGGGCGAAGCGGGAGACGTCGTGTCCCTTCTGCACCGAGACCTGCTTGATCGCGTTGGCCATGTTGGCGACGGCAATCTGCAGGAAACCCTCGGCGACCTGTCGCGGCGTCCGATCCCCACCGATTTCCTTCGCCAGTTCGGCGAACTTCGTCGCCACGACATCCGGCATCAAGCGGCTGGTCCGCGCGCGGCCCGAAGATCGGCGGGAAATGTGCCGGCTGGATTTTTCCCACGCAGACATTCGCGTCCGTCACGGTCAGCGGGCCGCCGCGTCGGTAGCAGGCCGGCCCGGGATTGGCGCCCGCCGAATCCGGACCGACCCGCATGCGCGCGCCATCGAAATGCAGGATCGACCCGCCTCCCGCCGCCACCGTGTTGATCGCCATCATCGGCGCACGCATCCGCACGCCCGGCCACCGCGGTTTCGAAGGCTCGCTCAAAGGCGCCAGCATACAGCGCGACGTCGGTCGAGGTGCCGCCCATGTCGAAACCGATGATCTGGTCCAGTCCCGCCATACCGGCGGTCCGCGCGGCCCCGACGATGCCGCCGGCCGGCCCGGACAGGATGGCGTCCTTGCCCTGGAAACTGTGCGCCTCGGTCAGCCCGCCGTTCGACTGCATGAAATACAGCCGCGTGCCGGTCAGTTCGGCCGCGACCTGATCGACGTAGCGCCGCAGGATCGGCGACAGGTAGGCGTCCACGACGGTGGTGTCCCCGCGCGGCACCAGCCGCAGCAGCGGGCTGACCGCGTGGCTGGCGGAGACCTGGGTGAACCCGGCCTCGCGCGCCAGATCCGCCAGGCGCTGCTCGTGTCCGGGATATTTCCACGCGTGCATCAGCACGATGGCGCAGGCCTTGATGCCGTCGGCGCGGGCCTTGGCCAGAACGTCCCGGGCGCGGCTTTCGTCGAGCGGTTCGATCTCGGTGCCGTCCACGCCAACCCGGCCGCCGACTTCTTCGACGCGCTCATACAGCATCGTCGGCAGCGTAATGGCGAGGTCGAACAGGCGCGGGCGGGCCTGGTTGCCGATGCGCAGCGCGTCCGCGAAGCCTTTGTTCACCAGCAGCAGGGTGCGGTCGCCTTTGCGCTCCAGCAGGGCGTTTGTAGCGACGGTGGTGCCCATCTTGACCGCCTCGATCGGCCCGGCGGGATCGGCGCGTCGGGATCCAGGCCCAGGATCGACCTGATGCCGGCGATGGCGGCGTCCTTGTAGCGCTCCGGGTTTTCCGACAGCAGCTTATGGGTGGACAGCTTGCCGTCCGGATCGCGCGCGACGATGTCGGTGAAGGTGCCGCCGCGGTCGATCCAGAATTGCCACATCGTGTTGTCCTGTTGCCTGATATCGGTCGCATGAGGGCAGATTTGCATCAGCCGAAGCAAGCCCCGCCCGCGATGGTGCACGGATGGTGCGAAGGCGCTATAAGCATCGGCGTAGAGCATGATCGCGCTGAGCGGAACGTCCCCGGCGCGTGAATCATGCGCTTGACAAAGAGCTAGACCATTTCGGCCGCGCGGTCAGGCTGGAATGGTCTGGACTCCAGAAGGATCGTCCATGTCTGCCAGCACGTTGCCGAACGCCACCTTGACCGCGGCCTATGAGGCGATGACTCCCGGGTCCGCCGCGCTCGCGGCCAAGGCGCGGGCGTTGTTGCCGAGCGGGATGGCGCATGACAGCCGGCATTTCGATCCGTATCCAATATATGTCGAGCGCGCGTCTGGGTCCGGTGAAATGGGATGTCGATGGCAACAGATATGTCGATTATTTCGGCGGCCACGGCGCGCTGCTGCTGGGGCACAACCATCCGACGGTGATGGCGGCGGTGCATGCGGCACTGGAACGTGGAACGCATTTCGGCGCCTGCCATGAACAGGAGGTGCGCTGGGCGAACTGATCACGCAGATGGTGCCGTCGGCCGAACGGGTGCGGTTCACCTCCTCGGGGACCGAGGCGACGCTGATGGCGCTGCGGCTGGCCCGGGCGTACACCGGGCGTCCGAAGACTGGTGCGGTTCCGTGGACATTTCCATGGCTGGCACGATCACATGACCAGCGGGCACGCCAATCATTTCGATGGCACGGCGACCAGCGGGCGTGGTGGCCGGCGTGGCCGACAACGTGCTGTTGTGCGATCCGAACGACGTCGCGGGGATCACGCGGATCTTCAACGACCACAAGGATATCGCCGCGGTCATCCTGGAGCCGACCGGCGCGAGTTTCGGCAAGATGCCGATCGTGCCGTCGTTCCTGGCCTTGCTGCGGGACCTGACGCGGCAGGCCGGCAGCGTGCTGATCTTCGACGAGGTGGTGACCGGATTCCGGGTATCGCCGGGCGGCGCGCAGGCCGCGCTGGGCATCACGCCGGACATGACGACGCTGGCGAAGATCCTGTCCGGCGGATTGCCCGGCGGGGCCGTGGTCGGGCGGAAGGACATTCTGGACTGGCTGGACTTCGAGGTCACCAAGGAGACCGGTCAGGAGAAGATCGCGCATCAGGGAACGTTCAACGCGAACCCGATCTCGGCGGCGGCCGGCATCGCGACCTTGGAGATCGTCGCCGCCACCGATGCCTGCGCGCGGGCGAATGCCTACGGCGAAGCAATGCGGGCAAAAATGAACGAGGTGCTGGAGGAGGAGCGGGTGAAGTGGGCTGTCCACGGCTCCTATTCCGGCATGCACATCTATACGAATTCGGAAGGGGCGGACATCGTGCCCAGTCAGTTCGATGCGGTGGCGTTCATCCAGAAGATGCTCGAACAAGCCGAGCGGCGAGGGTGTCGCCGGGCAGGTGCGGATGGGGCTGCTGGTCAATGGCGTCGATATGAACACCGGTCCGTCAGGGTGGATTTCGGCGATGCATGGGGAGGAGGAGATGGCGATCACCGTCGATGCGTTCCGCGCGACGGTGCGGGCGTTGAAGCGGGAGGGGGTCATTCGCTGAGCGTCGTGGCTCGTCTGGGTCAGGCCCGCGTGCAATCGGGCGAAGACAGGGGATGCGGAGAGGTTGGCCGTTGAGACGGGGCAGGGCGGGTACGTCGGATGCCGCTTGCCGGCATCGACCACGGGCCCATCTGGCGACCATCCGAAAATGACGGTACGCTGATCGACGATGACGCAACGCTTTCCGCTGTCCGACCACTGCGATGGGCGGTACTTCTTCAACCCCGGAACTAACCGGCCGGCTCGGGGGCTGATCGCAGGTGCTGCGATGGCGATTGCGGAGTCAGGACCGGGCGGTCTGGCCTCATCGCGTCGCGGACCCGGCTTTCGCGCCACCACCAGCCGAGGTTGGGCCGCATCATGTCGCGATCACGTTCATCAATCACGCCAGTTTCCTGCTGCGCCTGCCCGGCTCCGTGATCCTGACCGATCCGATATTCAGCGACCGTTGTTCGCCCGTGGCCTGGGCCGGCCCACGGCGGGCGCGCCAGCCCGGAGTCGCTCTGGAGGATCTGCCGCGACCGGACGTCGTGCTGCTTTCGCACAACCACTACGACCATATGGACTTTCCGACGCTGCGGGCGCTTCACGACCGTTATGCGCCGCGGTTCGTAACGACGCTAGGTAACGCACGGACGCTGGCCCGGCTGGGGATCGTCGCGACGGAACTCGACTGGTGGCAGGATGTCACGGCCGGGGCGCTGCGCATCACCGCGACGCCGGCGCGGCATTTCTCGGCGCGGACACCGTTCGATCGCAACCGGACGCTATGGAGCGGCTTCATGGTGAGCGTCGGCGCGGGGATGGTGCTGTTCGCCGGAGACTCCGCGGCCGGGGACCATTGGCGGGAGATCCGTGTCCGGCTGGGTGCGCCGGATGTCGCGCTGCTGCCGATCGGCGCCTACGAGCCGCGGTGGTTCATGGCGGCGGCGCATATGAATCCGGCCGAGGCCGTGGACGCGCATGTCGCCCTAGGAGCGCGCCGATCGGTGGGGATGCATTTCGGGACGTTCCAGTTGACCGATGAGGCGATCGATGCGCCGCTGCACGCGCTGGCGGCGGCGCGGCAGACGGTTGGGGCCGACACGTTCGAGACGCTGGGATTTGGCGAAACACGCGTCTACGAGCTTGGAAACCGTTCCATGAAGCCGGGCGGCGCGGAGCGGACGGGATGCGAGCGGACAGGATGAAAATCGGCTTCAAACGAGCGATCCATCGCCGTGGCGGCGGGAAATTGGCGGTGGGCGTGACGCCGCACCGCCGCTAGAGCATGATCGCGCTGAGCGGAACGTCCCTGGCGCGTGAATCATGCGATCAAACAAAGAGATAGACCATTTTCGGCCTGCACAGTCAGGCTGAAAATGGTCGAGTGTCCCGATTCGGAAGTTCGCCATGCCTGGATCAGCCGCCTTACGAACTTCCGAATCGATGAGGACACTAGCAAAGCATTGTTTTCCAGTGTGGTGTGTGGTTCCGAAGTCCGCTCCGGGGATGATCCACAGTATGGCGGACTTCGGAACCACCACACTGGAGAAATATCAGCCCGATTCGTATCGCGAAGCGACCTGAGGCTGATCAAATTGCCGATAAATGTGAGCCCGAGCGTTTCCACTTAAGGTGAAAACGCCCTGGTGGTCCGCCATCTCTCTCCTTGTGGAGTTTTCCTTGTGAGATTTCTTCTCATGTTGGAGGTTTCAAAGTGAGCGCGCGGCCAGCCGGCGGCAAGGGCGTTCGCACTTGCGCTGACACGACCGGCGGACAGCACGAATGCTCGATGGCAATACCGATGAGACGATCCGTGACGTTCTGACGACGACACGGCGCATCGCTTTGGTCGGTGCATCGGCGAAGCCGTGGCGGGCATCGCATCGGGTGATGCGCTTCCTGCTGGATCGCGGCTACAGCGTGACCCCGGTCAATCCCAGCCTGGCCGGCCAGACGATCCATGGCCAGACTGTGGTGGCTTGCCTTGCCGAGGCGACGCCGCTGGAGATGGTGGATGTGTTCCGCGCATCCATCCATGTCGCGGGCCTGGTGGACGAGGCCATCCGACTCGGCGCGAACATTGTCTGGATGCAATTGGGCGTGATCGATCAGGAGGCCGCCGCTAAAGCCCGTGCTGTCGGCATCAAGGTGGTGATGGACCGCTGCCCTGTTATCGAGGATCGCCGCATCGGCCCGTTCGGGCCGCCGCCCACGGACCATTGAACCGGGCTCGGATCAGGGCCACATTCCGCTCGTTCGGGTCATTCCAACGGACCTCTAGGGGACACCCCAATGACGAACGAAGAACGCGACATTATCAGCCAGTTCATAGCGCGGGTTGGCGGCGCGACGCCCTCCGGCGGCTTTGCTGGCGGATCGGTACCCGCGAGCCAGCCAGCCCTTCCTCCGGTCGATCGCGACGCGGACGCGCTACATCGGGCAGACTTCGACGCAGTATCCAGAGGCGCGTTACCGCATCACCCAACTCGCTTTCGTGCAGGAGCACGCGTTGGCGGAGGCGCAGAACCGGATCCAGCGGCTGGAGTGGGAGTTGCAGCAGGCAAGGCAAGCCGTGCAACAGGCTCAACAAGCCGGCCAGAAGCCGGGCGGCGGCGGATTTTTTAGCGGATTGTTCGGTGGCGGCAGCCGGCCGCAGGCCGCCCCACCCCAAGGCGATCCGCGATGGGGCGGACAAGGCGGCCCCGGTTATCCCGGAGCGCAGCCGCAACAACCCAATTACCAGCAGGCCGCCGCCGCCGCAATATCCGCCGAACTACCAGCAAGGGATGTTCCAGCAGCGTGGCGGCTCCGGCTTTCTTGGGTCGGCACTGACAACCGCGGCGGGCGTGGCCGGTGGAGTGGTCGCTGGCAACGCCTTGATGAGTTTGTTCTCGTCCAATCGAGGCGAGGGCGGTTTCGGCGGCGGCGTGCCGGGAGGCGAGCCCGTGGGCGACGCCAGCGGCACCCACCCAGGACGCACGTTGATACCGGCAACTGGGACCAGGGCAGCGGAGCGGCTCCGGCCGGGAACCAGGATTATGTCGATAACGGCACCTGGGACCAGCCAGCCCCCGACGGCGATTCGTCGTGGAACGACAACAGTGGCGGCGGCTGGGACAGCGGGGGAGGCGACAGCGACGGTGGTGGTTGGGACAGCGGGGGCAGCGGTGGCAATTCGGACGACACGTTCTAGCAGTCCGACAGGAATGGCCCGATACCTGGGCAGAGCCGTCCGGACTGGCATTGTTTGTGGCGTTGGCTAATACGGCACCGGGACACCAACTCCCTTCGGGACACCAACTCCCTTCCGGGCAAAAAAACGGCGGTGCTTGTGGCACCGCCGAAGTTTAGGGAGGAAACGTCCAAGAAAGCAGTGCGCCGAAGCGCGTCTGCGGGTTGAATAATGGCGTTCGCGTATGCAGCATGCAAGAGGTTTCTTGCTGCGACGCAGCATATTTGTGAATACGCGCAGATCGTGTTGCCAATTTGCAACATGATCGAAGCTGGTACACGCCCAGCCGGAGGTGGCCGGCGATCAGGCAGGATCGCCCTGCGTTGCCCTCGCCAGGGCGACAACGGTGCCCAGGCTGGTCGCCATATCGGTCGGGATCAGCACGGTCGTCCCCCGCTCCTTGTTCATCTCGTAGAGCAAGTTCATCTGCCGCAGCTTCAATGCGTTCGGATCGCTGCCGTAAAGCCGGGCAGCCTCCAGTATCTGCTCGGCGATTGCCTTCTCGGCCGACGCCAGGGTCACCCGGGCGTCCTTCTCCCGCTCCGCCTGGGCCTGACGGCTCATGGCGTCCTGCAATTCCCGCGGGAATCGCGACGTCCTTGATCTCCACGCTGCTGGCGGTGACGCCCCAGGTAGTGGTTTTGGCGCTGATCGCGCGCCGAAGTTGCTCATCTGCGGTCTTGCGGTCGGACAGCAGCTTCGACAGGTCCGTGGCGCCGATCATCTCTCGTAAGCTGGTTTGTGCGACGCGCTCGATCGCCTGGCGGTAGTCCGCGATGCGAATGGCGGCGGCTTCGGCATTCTCCACCTGCCAAAACACGATCGCATCGACGCCGACGGCTACGGTATCGCGGGTCAGGGCCTGTTCGGCCGTGATCATGGTGGTCTGGATGCGCAAGTCGATGACCTGGGCGATGACGTCGATCGGGAACAGCAGATAAATGCCGGGGCCCTTGACCTTGTGAAATCGCCCCAGCCGCAGGACCACGGCGCGCTGCCATTCCGACGCGATGCGGACCGATCGCACCAGGACAAGCAGCAGGATAACGACGACAACGAGGAAGGCGATAGTCATCGGAAGGCTCCAGGATCGTTCTGGTCCTATATAGGAGCTTCAATCGGCTCGGGCGCAGG
Organism: uncultured Alphaproteobacteria bacterium; assembly: GCA_963817185.1. Taxonomy (GTDB): domain Bacteria; phylum Pseudomonadota; class Alphaproteobacteria; order Acetobacterales; family Acetobacteraceae; genus Rhodopila. Next base: position 17,716 of record CAWFNN010000001.1, read on the forward strand.
CGCCCGAAATCAGCATTGGGCGGCCGACTGGTCCCGCCCTTGCCGCCCGGGACGTTGTCTGGCACCAACCCCGCATGTCCGACATCACCGAGTCTCGCCCCGCCTCCATCCTGGAGCGAATCGCGCTGTTCGGTGTCATGCTGCTGCCAGTGCTGCTGCTGCACGCCCATGGCGTCGCCGAGGTGGCGATCGGCGTGACCGACCTGTGTTTCCTGGCGCATTGTGCCCTGACGGGCGAGTGGGCGTGGCTGCGGCTCCGTTGGGTGTGGGTTGCCGGCATGTGGTGGGGCTGGCTGATCATCTGCTCGCTACCGATTCCCGGCACCGGACTGGGCGAGGGTGGTTCACGCTCCCTCGTCCAGGCGGTGGCGACCCTGCGATTTCTGGTCCTGGTCGCCGCCATGGAGTTCCTCGTCCTGAAGACGGCGGAGGCGCGGCGCTGGCTTTACGGGCTTGTCGCTGCGTCCGCCGCCTGGATCGTGCTGAACAGTGTCATCCAGGATATTTTCGGGCGGAACCTGATCGGCTGGCCGCCCGCCGGTGAGGGCGTGCTGACCGGCCCCTTCGGCACCGCGCGCGCCGGGCCGCCGTTGGCGCGGATGATCATTCCGGCCGTGCTGCCGGCCGCCGCGAACCTGCTTGCACACCGCAACGGGCGTGCGACAGTCGGCGCCTACGCGCTGCTGCTCGGCAGTGTCCTGATCATGGTGCTGATCGGCCAGAGGATGCCGCTGGTGCTGACGATCTTCGGTCTGATGATCGTTGCGCTCTTGATAGGCCGGCTGCGCCCCGTGATTCTGGCCGCGGCGATCGCCGGTGCGCTGTTGCTGGCTGCCTCCCCGATCGTCGCACCCAGCGCTTACTTTCGGCTGGTGGAGAAATTCTCGGCGCAGATGGAGCATTTCGCCACCTCACCGTACGGCGAACTCTACGCCCGAGCGTTGGAGGTCGGCGTGCGGAACCCGATCACCGGAATGGGATTCGACGGGTTTGGCACCGGCTGTCCGCGCCCGGAGTATTTCCGCCCAAGCTTCGACGGCAAACTGTCGCACGGCGGCGGGGCGAAGATATGCTGGGATCATCCGCACAATTTCTACCTCGAGGCGTTTGATGACGGCGGTTTCGTCGGGCTGGCTCTGTTCTGTGCCATGGGCGTCGCCTGGCTGATACCGCTGAGCCGAGGGTTGTGGCGCCACCCGGACCCGCTGCGGGTCGGGCTGTTCGCCGCGATTTGCATTCAGCTCTGGCCGGTCCAGTCGACCACCGCCTTCACCAGCATGCCGGTGGGCGGATGGTTCTTCCTGTTGCTGGGTTGGGCGATGGCGGAAGCGCGTGTCCGGCCACGAGACTGACCCGGCGTGGGGCAATCCAACCGGCTTTCCGCGCGATGGCGGGATAATCCGGGCCACGGTATAGACCACGGGCAATGCCCCCTTTCGCGCCCAAAGTCGCTGTCGTCCTGCCACCACGCGAGGGTTTCGGGCCCGGCCGGACGGGTGCGATCGGCCTGCTGGCGCGGCGGCTGGTGCAGGCGCCCGGGTTTCAGACCACCATCTTTGGCGGCCAGCAGGACGGTCCCGTCTTCTCAGGCATCGATTTTCGTCCGGTCAGTCCGACGCCATGGAGGCTGGGCAACACAAATGTCCGCTATGCTGCCGCCGTCGCCGCCGTCCTGAAAACGTTGCGGCCCGCCCTCATCGAGGTCCACAACCGCCCGGAAATTGCCCTGGCGCTCGCGGCGCGGCTGCCGTCGATCCCCGTCACCGTCATCCTGAACAACGATCCGCAGGGCATGCGGGACGCCTCGACCCCGGCGGAGCGAAGCAACATGCTGCGCCGGCTCGCCAACGTGATCACGTCGTCGGCGTACCTGCGCGAGCGGGTACTGGACGGCGTGGCGGCGCCGGAGAAGCGACCCGTGGTACTGCCGAACTGCCTGGATCTCGCCGAACTGCCGCCACCGCGCGAGCGTGACCGGCTGATCCTGTTCGCCGGCCGCGTGGTTGCCGACAAAGGTCCGGATGCCTTCGTCTCCGCCTGCGCCGAGGCGTTGCCGCATCTGCCCGGCTGGGTCGCGGAAATCATCGGCGCCGACCGGTTCCGCATCGACAGCCCCGACACCGGCTTCGTCCAGATGATTCGCGCCGCCGCCGAGGCCGCGCATGTGCGGATGCTCGGCTATCGCGACCACCCCGAGGTGCTGGCCGCGATGGCCCGGGCTTCGATCGTCGTGGTGCCGAGCCGCTGGTCCGAACCGTTCGGGCTGGTCGCGTTGGAGGCGCTGGCGAGCGGCGCGGCGCTGGTCTGCGCCCCGCGCGGCGGGTTGCCGGAGGTTGCCGGCGATGTCGCGGTGTATGCCGATCCCGACCGGCCTGGTGAAATCGCCGCCGCCATCCGGGCGCTGGCCGGGGATCCCTCCAGGCGCGCGGCCCTGGCGACCGCCGGACGGCAGCGCGCCCGGTGCTTCGACGTGCCTGTCATCGCGGCCCGGTTGGCAGCCCTGCGCCAGCACGTCCTCGGCGGCGGTGGTTGACGTCCCGTACCACGCCTATATTGCTGCTCCAAATAGTTCAGGAGCCGACTATCATGGCTGACACGACTGCACAGGTGCCGGTAACGGTGCTGACCGGCTACCTCGGTGCCGGCAAGACCACGCTGCTCAATCGCATCCTGACCGAGCAGCATGGACGCAAATATGCCGTGGTTATCAACGAATTCGGGGAACTCGGCGTCGACAACGACCTCGTCGTGGACAGCGACGAGGAAGTGTTCGAGATGAACAACGGCTGCATCTGCTGCACCGTGCGCGGCGACCTGATCCGCATCGTCGGCGGGCTGATGAAGCGGCGCGACAAGTTCGACGGCATCATCATCGAGACGACCGGCCTGGCCAATCCCGCCCCGGTGGCGCAGACCTTCTTCGTCGACGACAACGTCAAGGCGAAGACCCGTCTCGACGCCATCGTCACTGTAGTTGACGCCAAGCACCTGCCGGCACGCCTCGCCGACAGCCACGAGGCCGCGGACCAGATCGCCTTCGCCGACGTGATCGTGCTGAACAAGACCGATCTGGTGACGCCTGACGAACTCGACGCGGTCGAGGCGACCATTCGCTCGATCAACCGCTTCGCCATCATCCACCGGACGCAGCGGGCCGGTGTGCCGATCGAGCAGGTGCTCGATCGCGGCGCCTTCGACCTGTCGCGCATCCTGGCACTGCAGCCGGATTTCCTCGATGGCGACGACGACCACGAACACAATGAGGACGTCTCGTCGATGAGCTTCGAGGTCGAGAAGCCGATCGACCCGGAGAAATTCAACGCCTGGATCGGCGTGCTGCTGCAGGACAAGGGCGCCGACCTGCTGCGCACCAAGGGCATCCTGCATTATGCGAACGAGGACCGCCGGTTCGCCTTCCAGGCCGTCCACATGATTGCCGACGGTGATTTCATCAGCCCGGCCAAGGAAGGCGAGCCGAAGACGAGCCGTCTGGTGTTCATTGGCCGCAACCTGAACCGCCCGCAACTGCGCCGCGGTTTCGAAAGCTGCGCCGCGGATTGAATCTGTGCCTTGTTTCGCCCACCAACCTCCCGTGTCATGACCGGGATTGTCCCGCTCACCCACGATTTGTTGTGCTACGGCCGGGCTGTCGGGCGCCGAAGCGCCTCGCCCGGCCGAATCCCTCAGTGACATGACGGGGCTTGGCGCACTCGCCCGATTTTTTGACGATGTGACATATCGATCGTCCAGGCCATGAGGTATAGAAAGAACTTCCCGTCATGAGCCAGACCGCCGAAGCCGCTTTCCTGCTGAAATCCCGTGGCACCTCCCGCGACCTCGACGCGTTCGTGGTCGCTGCCCGTTTTTCCCTCGACGGACGGCGCGCCGGCTTCGCGCTCGGCGACGGTACCGTGCGGATCGCCGAGGTGGGTGCGCCCGGCGAGTGGACATCCGTCGCGGTCCACGACGGTGCCATCCTCGCTTTCGCGTCCGATCCGGCTGGTGACGGTTTCATCTCCGGTGGAGACGACGGCAGGCTGAACCGTATCGCCGCCGATGGCACCGTGTCGAACGTCGGCAACTTCGGCATGAAGATGGGTGGAGCACGTCGCCACCTATGCCCTCGACAAAGGCAAGGGACTGATCGCCGCCAGTGCAGGGAAGGTCGTGCGTCTGTTCGACCAGTCGGGCCACTTGTTGAAGGAACTCGACCCACCCCTCCACCGTCACCGGCCTGGTGTTCGACGGCAAGAGGAAAACGGATCGCGGCCTCCCACTACAATGGCGCCTCGGTCTGGTTCGTCGCGGCAAAGACCGACACGCCGCGCAAACTGGAATGGAAAGGCAGCCACACCGGCATCATCATCCACCCCGAGGGCGACGCGGTTGTGACCGCGATGCAGGAGAACGCCCTGCACGGCTGGAAACTGCCGGACGGTGCCCACATGCGCATGAGCGGCTATCCCGCCAAGACCACGAGCCTGTCGTTCACCCGCAACGGCAGATGGATGGCCAGCAGCGGCGCCGATGCGATGGTGCTGTGGCCGTTCTTCGGCGGCGGCCCGATGGGCAAGGCGCCGCTGGAACTCGCTGGCGGTGACGGCATCATCTGCACCCAGGTGGCCTGCAACCCGAAGGATGAGATCGTCGCCGGCGGCTTCGCGGATGGTCTGGTCGTGGTCGCCGATATCAACTCGTCCCGTGTGCTGCCGGTCGTGCCGCCCGAACATGGACCGATCAGCGCCTTGGCCTGGAGCCCGGATGGCGACCCGGTTGGCCGTCGGCACCGAAACCGGGTTCGCTGCGCTGATCGATTTCGCCAGGCGTTGAGGGGGCGAGGTGGACAGCGGATTCGCGATCCGACCCGCCTCCGCCAACGACATCCCCTCGGTCGCGACCCTGTTCCGCGCCTATGCCGACACGCTCGGCGTCGATCTGTCCTACCAGGGCTTCGAGGCGGAACGGGCTATGCTGCCCGGCGCCTACGCTCCTCCAGCCGGCGCCCTGCTGATCGCGCTCTCCGTCACGGGCGAGGCCGTCGGCTGCGTTGGCCTTCGACCGCTGCCCGAGCGCGGTTGCTGCGAGATGAAGCGACTGTATGCGACACTGCCGGCCCGAGGCGCAGGCCTCGGCCGAGCACTGGCGGTCGCGGCGATCGCGGCTGCGACAGAGGCCGGCTATGTCGCCATGTGCCTTGATACCTTGCCTGCGATGACCGCGGCCCAGACCTTGTATCACCACCTGGGATTCGAGATCGTGCCGGCGTATTACGATTCGCCGGTCGCAGGTACGATCTTTATGAGACGGACGCTTCAACCGCCTGAAGCGCGACCGTAGCAGGCAGAGCCGGACGGAAAAATCGGACGGAGACCAGACAATGACGTTGCTCGCCCCCTTCGCCGCCCCTGGCCGCTTCTACAAGGGCAACCTGCACACCCATTCCACCCGCTCCGACGCGGTGCGCGATCCTGCCGACGTGTGTGCACTCTATCGCGACGCCGGCTACGATTTTCTTGCCGTCACCGACCACTTTCTCGGGTGCTACAATTTCCCGGTCACGGACACGCGCCCGTATCGCACAAACAGCTTCACCACGCTGCTGGGCGCCGAGGTGCATGCGCCGGCAACCGAACTCGGCGACCTGTGGCATATTCTGTCGGTGGGCCTGCCGCTCGACTTCGAACCAACCCCACCGGAAGAAAGCGGCCCGGTGCTTGCCGCCCGCTGCCTCGCCGCCGGAGCCTTCGTTGCTATCGCGCACCCGTCCTGGTACGGCCTCACCGTCGCCGACGCCGAGAGCATTTCCGGCGCCCATGCGATCGAGGTCTATAATCACGCCAGCGCGGTGCGTACCGACCGCGGTGACGGCTGGGGCCTGATGGACGCCATGCTGGCGCGCGGCCATCGACTGAATGCCTGCGCCACGGACGACGCTCATTTCAGATGCAACGACTTTTTCGGCGGCTGGATGATGGTGAAAGCCGAATCGTTGGAACCGGAGGCACTGCTCGCGGCGTTGCGCGCAGGTGATGCCTATGCCACCCAGGGTCCCGAGATCCATGCCGTGGCGCTTGACGGCGACACCGTGGCCGTCGAGTGCAGCCCGGCGACATCGGTCATGCTGCTTGGCCGCGCGAGCGCATCCGAGGTCGTATTCGGCGCCGACCTACGCCAGGCACGCCTCCCGCTCGGTTGTCTGAAGGCAAACGGCTACGGCCGCGTCGTGGTCACCGATGCGGCAGGAAAACGTGCCTGGAGCAATCCGTTCTGGCTGGACTGATTGAGCCAGCCGACCGTCTCGGTGCAGCCGATCAACTCATTCCGTCAGACAAGTCGCGCGACTTGGCGGTCAGGCTCGCCACCAGCGCGGGCGCGCCGCCGCGGGCGAGCAGCCGGCGGAAATCCGATCGCTGCACCGCGACCTGGCTGATCGTGCCGTCCGCCAGAACGTCCACCACGCGCCAGCCGTTGCCGCTGTTGCGCATTACATAGTCAAGCTCGTTGCTGTCGCCTGATGGGGAAGTGAACTGGGTATGCACGATCTGCTCGCCGCTGCCGACCGGCCGAGGCTGCGGCTGCACGATGAAACGCTGCCCTTTGAAGCTGTTGAAATTATTGAGGTAGGAAACAACGGTATAGCGACGGAACGCCGGGCGCAGCATGTTCCGTTGGTCTGGCGGCAGGGAGGTCCAGGCGGAGCCCACCGCGGTGCGCAGAACGGCATCCAGATCGAATACGCTGTCGATTACCGGTGCCAGCATGTCGAAGCGTTGCTCGAACGGAGTTCCCGGGCCGGCCTGCATGACTCGCAGCAATCGATCGGTCAAATGCTCGACGGGCGCTACCGGCGTCGTGTTGGCACGTGCCGGGATCGCGGCCGCCACGACAGCGAGGGAAACCGCCAGAAGCGACGCTCTTCGGGTTAGAGATGTCATATGCATCGCGCAGCACCTTCTTGAAGGCTGGACACCCTATGCTGGCGCGATCCGCGCGCAGCGGGCAAGTATCACACGATGAATTGCACCAGAGCGGCCCATATGGCGAGCAAGCCAAATGCGATCCCGGTCGCGGTGATATAGCGGTGCATCGTGCCGTCTCCTGTCTCGATATGAACAGGAATGGCGGCGGCGGAAGGACCGCGCTGTGACCCAGGCTACAGCCGTGCCGTTTTTTCGTTCGATTGAATTGCCGGCGTAGGATGAAGACCTGGCCGGGTCGACCGGCGTGGGCGGTCTGCGCCCGGCGATTGCCGCGTCATACGGGTCGCCCTCGATGTTGACACGTGACCGGGTTGACGGCCGCCGGCCTCTGATTGATTTCGCGCGCAGCCGCCTCGCTCGCGTGCTCGCTCGCCGCACCGGCACGTGCCTGCCAGGCGGCTCCGCGTGCCGCTGGAACCAGGCACCCAGCAACTTCCACCGTCAGAATGGGCGGAAGTTTCCTC
>CAWFNN010000002.1:0-120465 GCA_963817185.1 uncultured Alphaproteobacteria bacterium
GAGGAAATAACCGCCTTGATCGAACGCCATTGACGGCACGCTCACCATCCGCAACGGCAAGTTTGGCAAGTCCCGCAAATTGCCGCTGCATCCGAGGACCGTGACTGCTCTCGGTGAGTATCTGTGCCGAGGCGACCGGCCCTGTCGGCCGTCCAACACGCCTGCGCTCTTCATCTCCGCTGCGGGTACCAGGCTGCTCTACACCAACGTTCAGCCGACCTTCCACCAACTGGTCCGCCAAGCCGGCCTCAAACCTCGCTCGGCCTCGTGCCGGCCGAGACTGCATGACATGCGTCATGGATTTGCCGTCAGCACGATCCTTGACAGCTACCGCAATGGCGGCGACCCAGGAGCCCGGCTTGCGCTGCTGTCGACCTATCTCGGCCACGTCGACCCTGGCAAGACATACTGGTACCTCTCCGCTTCCCCGGAGTTGCTGCAGCTGGCAGGTGGGCGGCTAGAGCATCACCTCGGAGGTGGCGCATGACCACACTTGCTACGACCTTGCAGGCGTTCTTCACAGATCGCCTGATCCGTCAGCGCCAAGCCAGCCCGCATACGCTCGCTGCATACCGCGACACCCTGCGGCTGCTGCTGGTGTTCGCCTCGGCGAGACAAAAGATGGCGCCATCAAAACTGGACATCGACGACCTCGATGCCCCGCTCGTCGGCGCGTTCCTCGATCATCTGGAGCATAAGCGGGAAAATGGTGTGCGCACCCGTAACGCTCGGCTCGCCGCGATCCGCTCGCTATTCCGATATGCGGCACTTCGTCACCCTGAGCATGCCGCTGTGATCGAGCGGGTGCTCGCCATTCCTACCAAACGTTTCGACCGCCGGCTTGTGACTTTCCTGACCGAGGCGGAAGTCGACGCACTGCTCGCTGCTCCAGCCCGGACAACCTGGACTGGTCGGCGCGACCACGCCCTACTCGGGCTTGCCGCCCAGACAGGCCTGCGGGCGTCCGAGTTGATCGGCCTTCGGCGCGCCGATGTCCACCTTGGCGCCGGAGCGCATGTGAGTTGCCTAGGCAAGGGACGAAAGCTGGGGGTCACCCCGCTCACGTCCGGCATCGTCGCCGCCATGCGCGTCTGGCTCGCCGAACGCGCCGGCCACGCCGCAGAGCCGGTGTTCCCAACCCAGACAGGCAAGGTTCTTAGCCGTGACGCTCTCGAGCACCGTCTCGCCAAATACGTGGAGATTGCCACCCACACCTGTCCGTCAGTGGGCCAAAAAACCGTTACCATGCACGTACTGCGTCATACCGCGGCGATGCGACTGCTACGCGCCGGCATCGACACCTCGGTGATAGCGCTATGGCTCGGCCACGAACAGATCGAAACGACTCAGATCTACCTGCACGCAGATCTGGAGCTCAAAGAACGCGCCCTGGCAAAGACAACCCTGAGCAACATCTCGCCAGGCCGCTATCGGCCGCCTGACAAGCTTCTCGCCTTTCTTGAGGCGCTCTGATCTGATTATGCCGGCCTCAGCGCCGCGATGACGGCCACCGGGGCCGGTTCCCAGGTATCAGTCGGCATAATATCGGGGTCGGCATAGTGCGCCAGGCAGACTTGCCACATGACGCCATGACCGCGCTGGCTGCCGAGCATGTCGGAGACCCACACTTCCGGTTGAATCACGCCGAACAGCGCGGTCACCACTGCCTTGCCCCGGCTGGGTTTGATCACATGCAGCACCGCCAGCGTGCCGATGAACACCCACTCCCACCAGTTCTTGCCTTGGACCCGCACCGAGGTCTCGTCGGAGCAGACCACGGCGCTGGCGAGCACGACTTTCTCGATCGCCGCCGAGGCATCCAGCCGTGGCTCGCGGGCGCGGGCCAGGATGTTGCTGATCGCGCCCTCACTGATCGACAGGGAGAACAGTTCGTTCATCAACAGCGCCAACCGTTCCATGCCAATGGCATGGGCGTAATGCAGATAGACCACCATCGCGGCGATGGAGTGGCCGAACGGCGATCCCTGTTCCAGACCGGATGGAGCCTGGGCGGTTACTCGTTCGCCGCAACCGGCGCAACGGCCGCCGAACAGGCGGATCTGGGTCACGTCGGGCCGAACGGGTGGCAACTCGATACGCTCATAGACCTGCTGCGGGATTTGCGCCTCGCGGGGGAATACTGCTTCGCATTTTGGGCACGTGGTCAGCAACTCGTCGAAGGTGCGATCCGGATTCGGATGCAGCGTCCGGCCGACGCCGGGGCGGCTTTTACGCGGCGGGCGATCCGTCGCGGGGGCCGGGAGGTCTTGCTTTTGGCCTTGTGACGGCGGCTTCGACGAATTGCCGGGGGTCTTCGGTGGGCGGCTCAGTTCGTTGAGCCGCGCTTCGAGCGCTGCGATCCGGGCGTCCTGCGCTGCGATATGGGCGTCTTGGGCTGCGATCCGTTTGTCCGCCAGCGCCAGCCGAGCGGTCAGCGCCGCGATCAGCGCGTCCTTCTCGAGGTGGCTCAGTTGGGCGGGCGCGGGGAGCAGCGGCACCCGATGTGTAGAATCAACTCGCCCGTGACCGCGTCAAGAAGTTTCTGGGGGTGGTTGCCGCATCAAAGGGCGGCTGGCTGATACCAGGCCGGAAAGGATGCATTACCCCAGGTGAGCAATTGCCCTCAATGTGATCGATTACGAGGCCCTGCGTTTGCATATACCCGAGGTCCGCTATGACTTGCCGATGAATGGGCGGCGTCTCGTGCAGCGCGTCGATGGCTATCGGCACACCTTTGTGTCAGGGGCCTCGACGTTCGAGAATGGTGTCTATACGGGCGCCAGACCCGGACAGCTCGTGCGGGCGTCCGCTGTATAGGTGCCATTGGCCGGCGGGTGGGCGCCGGGCCGGCCGGACCTTTGTACGACACGGCGAGGGTGACATTTCGCCGGGTCCGGCGCCCCCCTTCGTGGGGCCGCGAACTGCGGGAACGTGAACAGGAAGAATATCCGCCAGCGTGGGGTGGCTGCCGCGGATGAACGGACTGCCCCGGCGATCACCGGTTCGACGATGGCGAGATCGATGCGCCGCATCCGCGTCGCCGCGCCCTGCCGCGGCTTCGTCGAAGCACTCGCGAATCTCGGTTATTTCGCTGGGATAATTCCCAGGTCGAGTTCCGGCGCGGGACACGTGCCCGCCGCGCCGTTCGCCAGACAGGGCCGCTGCCGGTTCTCGCCGCCATGCAGACCGACGGCTTGCGACGGAACGTTTGTAATCCTGCACTCCGTCATGAACACGCGAACTGTCATGAACACGCGAACGACTTTCGGATTTCGGCCGCCTGCGTCCTGAGACGCACGGGCCGTTTCCCTGGGTATGCGGTTGCAGACCATCGAGCGGCCAGGGGCCGGGAGGCAATCCGACAGAAGCGGGAGGTCGTTCGGCGCCGGAACAGAGAGCACTTTACGGCGGCGCGTCCCGGCCGCATTGTGCGTCCATAAATAAGACACCCGGAATAATCCGGCTGATACAGGGAGACTTCGCCATGAAGACAACAAGCGCGATCACGCGACGCTTTGTGCTGGCCGGTTCCGCCGGTGTGCTCGCCTCGCCTGCCATCATCGGGCGCGCCGTCGCCGCCACCCGCGGCGTGACCGATACAGAGATCGTCGTCGGCACGATGACCGACCTGTCCGGTGTCACCGCGGTGCAGGGCGTCAACAACGCCAACGCCATGCGAATGGCCTTCGACGAGATCAACGCGCGTGGCGGCATCCACGGTCGCAAGATCAAGTGGGTTGTCGAGGACATGGAGTATATCGTGCCCAAGGCGGTGCAGGCGATGAACAAGCTGCTGAACCGTGATGACATTTTCTTTGCCCTGGGCAATGGCGGCACACCGATGAACGACGCGGTGATGCCGTCGATGTTCGAAAAGAACGTGCCGAACGTCTTTCCGCTGACTTGCGCCCGCTCGATGTACGAGCCGTTCAATCGGCTGAAATTCGGACAGTTCGCCTCATATTACGACCAGATGCGCGCAGGCGTGAAATACTTCGTCGAACAGCGAGGCAAAAAGGTCGTGGGTTCGATGTATCAGGACACCGACTTCGGTCGGGACGTTCATGCCGGTGCGGTGGATCAGCTGAAGTCGATGGGCATGAAGCTGGCAGCCGTCACGGCACACCGGCCGACCGATACCGATTTCAACGCGGCGATCGACCGCCTGCACGATGCCGGCTGTGACCTGATTTGCATGGGGACGATCGTGAAGGACACCACGATTATCCTGCAAACCGCGCGCAAGATCGGCTGGAAGCCTGATTTCTGCGGTCAGTTCGCGAGCTACTCGACCGCCGTGGCGGAAGCGCCGGGCGAGCCGGCGGAGGGATTCTATTCCATGGCGCCGGCGCTGTACCGGTATCCGGACTATCCGCAGCCGGCCGTGCAGGCGTTCACCAGGAAGTACCGTGACAGGTTCGGCATCGAGGTGAACTATCTTGGCGAGGCGGGATATACGGCCGTCACGTTCACCGCGGAGGCGCTGGACAAGGTCGGCCGGGACCTGACCGTGGACAGCTTTATCGGGGCCCTGGAGAGCATGAAGGACTGGCACGACATCTTCGGCGGCCCAGCCCTGTCGATGAGTCCGACCAACCATCACGCGTCGAGCCAGTCGTTTCTCTCGGTGGTAAGAAACCGGCGGTGGACGCCGGTGGTGGAACAACCCCTGAGTTTCTGAAAGCACGACCCTGATTGCATGGCGATGGGTTGCAAGTCGGCCATCATCGGCCCTGCGGTGCGTTGCCGGCTGGCCGGTGCCGGCCCCATCGTGTTGCCCAAGGCCGCCGCCGCTGGAGCATTTCCGCCCGAGACAGGAATGTTCCAGCCGGCGACGTGCCCGCGAGCCCGAGGGGTGCGACGTCGCGTGCCGTCGAAACCGAACCCGTCGTCTCCTGTGCCTGAGGCTCCGTCCGGCGCGACCCTCGATCATCGCACACGGCGAGACGGGTCACCCCTTCAGGGCAGCCATCGGTTCATCGGGCAAAGGGAGCTCCGGCCGATTGAGTAATCACCCCTGATTGGTTCCAAGGGCTATGCCCTTGGCGGGTCCAGGGCAGAGCCCTGGCCTTACTTCCCTTCCCCCGGGTCCTGGGGCCGGAAACGGACATGAGGTCTCCGGACAGCACGTCCCGCTGCTACAAGACTGTGATTGCTGTTGTAACGAGGGCCCCCGTCGTGGCGCCATTCGCACCTTGCGTTAGCATCCAAAGGTAGAAGGTACCGGTTGTCGCCGGAGCGTCGAAGTACTGTCCCCATCCGTTGGTCTGGCCGTCGGTGCTGGCGGCGATCAGGCCGGTGGTCGGCAGCGCGGACGGACTTGTCGACCAGCAGAAGGCCGCCCCGGTCACAGCGGTCGGTGCCGCGGTCGCTGTCATCTGCACCCCGCCGTTCGGAGCAACGCTCGTGTTGTGAACTTGCGACGCCGCGGCAGTCCAGTTGCCGGGCACCACGGTGGCGCCCCACGTCGTGCCGGTGGTGATGGCGGCCCATGGTCCTGGGTTCGCCGCGGCGTTGCTGGCCTGGACTTCGACGTCGATCGCGGTTGCCCCGCTCAGTCCCGTCAGCGTGTACGGGCTGGTGATGCCCGACACCGTCGTCCAGTCGCCGGCGCCCGAGGGGCTGAAGCGCAGATTGTACCCGGTCGCGGCGCCGTGGGTGCTGTCGGTTGCCGGAGGCGTCCAACTGACCGTCAGCTTTGTCACGGTGCCGTCCGGCGGCGGCGCGACGCTGGCGATCGTCGGGCTGTTCGGAGCATACGGACCGCTTGCTGTGGCGAGTGTACTGGTGGCTGACCAGGCGCTCGTTCCGGCGGCGTTCAAGCCCTGGATCTGAACATCGATCGCGGTATCGGCTGGCAGGCCCGACAGGTCATAGGGGCTGGTGACGTCTGACGCGGTGGTCCAGGTGGCCGCACCCGATGGGCTGGATCGCAGATTGAATGCGGTGGCGGCGCTGTGCGTACTATCGATCGGAGGGGCCGTCCAGATGACCGTGAGGTCGCTGCCACCGCCGTTTGCCAGGGATACGAGCCCGGGTGCGTTTGGTGCGGCCACCGCGGTGGTCAGCGTGCTGGTGGCCGACCATGCGCTCACGCCCGAGGCATTCGAACTTTGCAGCTGGATGTCGATCGCAGTGCCGGCGGGCAGGCCCGACAGGTCGTACGGGTTACTAACACCTGACACTAATGTCCAGGTGGCGGCACCGGAGGGGCTGAACTGGAGGTTGTACCCGGTTGCAGCGCCGTGCGTGCTATCGATCGCGGAGCCTGTCCACGTGACGGTCAGATCGCTGCCAGGGCCTTGTGCCAGCGATACGGCGCTTGGCGGGTTCGCCGTCTGGGTCGCTGACGGCGCTGGCGGCGCTGGCGAATTGCGGAGCCCAAGGGGGTACATTGTCGCCGTGGGCTGGTTTGCTGGACGTGGTGTCGGACGATATATCGGCATTTTTTGTTGCAGGTCCTGTTGATGCCGCGCTCATGTGGTGACCGGATCCTCGTTGTCCAGATGTTAGTAAGATTATCTTTTGCGTACGTTCTGAAATCCGATGAGCCGATCGCTCCTGCAACAGGCAGGATGATTCGACCAAAGACACACTCAGGGCCACTATACGTGTCTGTTAGTCAAACTATCAAGCTCGAGGTCCATCCATACCGATCTCCAGCACATCGATCTCTCATGATCCGTGACCCGAAATCCTGTCGGAGTTTCGCGGCGACCCGATGCGCGCGGCGCTGTTTCGTGGGACGGCAAAGCAGGAAGGCCGTCGGGCCCGGACACTGGGTCCGGCTGGGACATCCGACCCCGCATGCCGACACGCCTCAAGGCGATGGGGGTGCACAGCAGCCGAGGGGAGCGCCACCCGGGGGTGCCGATTTCCACGCGATATTGCCGCACAAGACAGACGCTCGCCTTGGGATACCACGATGCGTCCGGCAATGACTCATCTCACCCCGCCGAGGCAGGCGAGGTAACGCCCCGTCACGTTAGATTAGAGTAATATCAGCCTGATTCGAATCGCGAAGCAACCTCAGGTTTATGAAATCGCTCGACAAATACGAGCGGAGCGTTTCCCCTCAAGGTGAAAGCGCTTTTATCCCTCGCCAGGGCCTACGGGAACATCCCGCATGCGCCGTTACACGCGGCTTGCCATTTCTCGTGCCTTCCCCGGTCAGGCGACACCCCAGGTCTGTCAGTTGACCGAGTAGTGTCTCCGAAGTTCGCGCTTCAGCAATTTGCCCGCGGTGTTGCGCGGCAGACTGTCCACGAACACGACCTTCTTCGGAATCTTGTAGGGGGCGAGATGTTGCCGGGCCAGACCCTGCAGCGTTGCCTCCTCCACCGAGTGCCCGGGACGCAGGACAATGAACGCGGTGACCGCCTCGATCCACTTGTCGTCCGGCAGTCCGACCACGGCGACTTCAGACACCGCCGGATGGGTGAACAGGACTTCCTCGACCTCCCGGCTCGCCACCAGCACGCCGCCGGTGTTGATCACGTCACGGATGCGATCGACGATGTACAGGTAGCCCTCGTCATCGAAATATCCGACGTCGCCGGAATGAAACCAGCCGCCCGCGAACGCTTCCGCCGTCTCTGCCGGTTTGTCCCAGTAACCGGTCAGCAGATGTGGCGAGCGATGCACGATTTCGCCATGCGTTCCCGGTGGCACATCGTTCATGTCCGGATCGACGACACGGGTTTCGACGTTCAGCACCGGTCGTCCACAGGAGGCCGGGCGTGCATCATGCTCTTCCGGCCGCAGCACGGTAGCGAGAGGCGCGATTTCGGTCTGGCCATAACAGTTGTATGGTCGGATGCGGGGCAGCCGTCCGCGAAGTTCGTGCAGCACCGGCACCGGCATGATCGAAGCGCCGTAATAAACCTTCTCCAGGGACGAGAGGTCCCGTACGGCAAAATCCGGATGTCGCAGCAGACTGATCCAAACCGTCGGCGGCGCGAAGAAGGACGTGATCTGTTCCTGCTCGATCAGCCGCAGGACCACGTCCGGTGCCGGGGCCTCGATCAGGATGCTGCGCGCGCCGACCAGAAGCTGCGGCATGGTGAAGGCATGCGTCTGCGCCGTGTGGTACAGCGGCAGCGCCGCCAGCGGCAGGTCGGTTTCCGCATAATCCATGTTGTGGATGACGGAGTAGTACTGAGACAGCATCGCCTTGTGCGTCATCATCGCACCCTTCGGCGCCGCCGTGGTACCCGATGTATAGACGATCTGGGCGAGGGTGTCGTCGCCTATGTCGGGGTCCACCCCGGTCGGCGCATGGGCGTCCTGGGCGACCGCGACCAGATCCTCCAGGCGGCGGCAGGCCACGTCGATGCCCGCTAGGTTTCCCTCCAGCGCCGCCCCCGCCAGCACAAGCCGGGAGCCGGACTGTCGCACGATGTAGGAAAGTTCCTCGCCGGTCAGCGCGTAGTTCACCGGCACATGCACGAAGCCGCCGCGCACGCACGCCAGCCAGGCGATGAAATACGCGTCCGAATTCCGCCCATACGCGGCGATCCGGTCACCGGTGCTCAGGCCCAGATCGGCAAAATAACGAGCAACCCGGTCGGCGGCGCGATCGAGGGCGCTGAAGGACCAGTCGCGCCCCCCGAAGACCAGTGCCGACCGATCCCGGAACAACCGGGCGGAACGGCGAAGCGCGTCTCCGACGGTGTTGCGTCGGATCAGGTCCATGTCAGGCCACCGCTTCGGCTTCGATCTCGACCATCCAGCGCGGGTCCGCCAGACCGGCGACGAACAGCAGTGTAGAGGCCGGCACATGATCGCCGAATACCGCGCGTCGCGCGTCGCGGTAACCGTCCAGCAGGCCGCGATCGGTCAGGAAGGCTGTGGTTTTGACTATGTTCTCCACGCCCATTCCGTTCGCGGTCAGGACGGCTCGGAGGTTGGCAAACGCCTGCGCGATCTGGCCCTCCCCGCTGCCGGGAACAGTGCCGTCCTGTGCCATGCCGACCTGACCGGAGATGATCAGACGGCGGTAGTCGCCGGTGATCTGGATGGCGTGGGTGTAGCCCGTCGGTGCGCGCACCGCTTGCGGGTTGCTGCGGGTTACTTGGGCGGCCATGTCGTATCTCCCTGCTTCATTGTTCAAGCCAGGCTTGCACCTCGCGCCTGATGAACAGCATATCGACCGGATTGGCAACCGGGTTGCCGGCACGATGACCCCAGATGCTTGGGATCGGCCGCAACGCGGCGGTTGTCAGGAACGGCAGTTCGGCCTCGTTGTCGGCGGTGCGGAAATACAGGTCGGTGGCCCCGGGCATCAGCAGGACCCGCGCCCGGACCGCGCGCAGGGCCGCTCCAAGATCACCATGATAGAGGTCGTTGGCGCTGATATCGGCGGCGTCCCAGGTGCGAAGCTGGGCATAGAGGTTGGCGGCCGGTCGGGCGCCGAAGCGATCCTCCCAATCGGTCTTGAGGAAGGTCTCCAGATCGGGTGCGCCCAGATTCGGTGTCGGGCCGTCCGCCAGGTGCAGCCCGGCTCGGTAGAAATCCTGACTGAGCCCCCAGCCAGCGTAAATGCGCCCGAAAGCCCGTTTCGCGGCGCTCGGTTCGGCGGAAAAGCGACCGTTGCCAATATGCTGCGGAGCGGACTCCAACGTCGCCATCAAGGACCGAAGAAACACCTGATTGTGCACTGCTGTCCGGGCAACGCCGCAATTGACGATTATCCGCTCGACCGCGGCGGGGAACAGGGCCGCCCAGTGATAGGCCTGCAGCGCGCCCATGGACCAGCCGTACACACACGCAACACGGTCGATGCCGAATAACGCGGCGAGCGCCCGGCGCTGCACCTGAACGTTGTCGTGGATGGTGACCAGCGTCGGGTAATCCGAGGTGTCGGTGGGCGAGGACGACAGGCCGTTTCCGAACATGTCCGGAATGACGATGAACCAGCGCGCCGGGTCCAGGATCTTTTCGGGTCCGATCAGCCACTCGAGATCCGGATGTTGCGCCCCGTAGCTGGTGGGATACACGACGACGTTATCGCGCCGGGGCGTCAGGCTGCCGTGGGTTTTCCAGGACAGCCGGGCGCAGGGCAGGCGAGTGCCTGACTGGAGAATGATGTCTCCGGCGTCAAAGGTGCCTTGCTGTGTCGGCCAGGTCATCGTCCCTCCGTCGCGTAGTTTCAGACGCGTGCTCACTATGCGGCGGCAGGCCGGCGTTGGGCAGGGGGGACGTTGGCCAGAGGGGGCGTTGGCCAGAGGGGGCGTTGGGCAGAGGGGTGCGTTGGGCAGAGGGGTGCGTTGGGCAGAGGGGGGCGCTGGCCAGAGGGAAAGGAGCCGGTTTTTTCCGCTTGCATTCAGGCCACAACCTGGCGTAGAAGGTTTCCGAACAAATAAAGAACATATCTTCATGAACAAGCAAGCGGCTCCGATCCGGCCGTCCGAGCGCCTGCGGGCCCAGGCGATAGCTGCCCTCGTTCCGTTCTTCTCCGATGGTTCCGGCACCGACGAGACCGCGGCCCGCCGCGCGGCAGAGGGTCTATTGGATGACTATAACGCCGCCACGCCCAAGGAACTCCAGCTTTCAACCCAGATCATCGCACTCGGCTGGGCCGCGATGGCCTGTCTGCGCGCCGCGGTAGCGGCGAAGCACGTTTCGATGAACGACGTGCTGCGCCTGCAGGACAATGCCATCGCGCTCGACCGTTCTTCCCAAAAGGCGGCGAAAGCGCTGGCAGCCCGGCGGAAGGAACGGGCAAAGAACCAAAAGGCCATGACTGCGGAGAACACCCGGTGGGATGAGGGCGTGTTTCAGCTCACGATCAATCAGGCGCTGGAGATGTTGACCAACGCGAACGCGAAGCTGGCAGCTTACATGATGACTTCGGCGCAGACCGTTGTGCCGGTGCCGAAGTTGCCCATCCTGTTTGCCGAGCAAATGACGCCGGCGGTGTTGGCGCGGCGGGCACGGGGTTAGAGGTCAAGGGGAGCAGAACCGTAAGCGGTACATGAATCATCCGCTTGAACAAAGAGCTGAAGCACTTTCGCCCGGCACAGTCAGGGGGAGGATGCTCTGGGTCCGAGAGGCGAGGGCGAGCTTGGCGGAGACGGCTGGCACATCGGCGGCCGCTGCCTGAGCGCGGCAGGCAGACCGCGCGACAACAATTTGCAGCTTAACAGCAGGCCGCGAGGTCGAAGGTTCCCCCATTCGCAATTCCATCGCGGGTTCTGTTACAGCAAGCGGGTAACTGATTGGCGCGGGTCAGAGATTGCTCTGGGCAGCAGTCGTATTCGCTCGCTCGGGTTCCCGGGCTTCGCCGATCCTGAATGGGCGAACGGTCTCGACCGCCGAGGCACCGCGCCGTCTCGCACCGCAGTCACCGCAGAACTCGTCCGCTTGGGTCAAACATATGCAAGACCCCGGGTCGCGAATTGCCTATTCGGGCGCCGCCCGGCTGCGCGGAGGGGACTCTGGTGTCTTTCGCCGAATTTCCCGCGCACCAATTCGGGACACCCTTGCCGTACGCAGTCTGCCGTTATCGAAGCAGCGGCGAGGCGCCTCGACTTAGGGAGATGCCGAGTCAGTGCGCTAATTCAACTCGATCTGCACGATCCCCGGCCTCGGCGAGGCGGCATGCTCCTTCAGCACCGCCTCCGTTCCCGGGTCGATCTCCTTCATCAGCACGTCGTAGCCCCACAGATCGGCCAGGTGCTGCAGGACCATGCGCGCGTCCTTCTCCTCCAGCAGCACGCGGTTCAGCGCGCGATGGTGCAGGATCAGGCGGCGGTCGCCGGCGAGGTTGACGTCGACGACCTGAATATCGGCCGAGTTCCAGGACACGTCGTAGTGCTTCGCGAGCGCCTGCTTGATCTTGCGGTAGCCGCGTTCGTCGTGGATCGCCTCGACCCGCAGGTTCGGCTCGCTGGCATCGTCCATGACATGGAACAGGCCGAACTGGCGCACCAGCTTCGGGCTGAGGTACTGCAGGATGAAGCTTTCGTCGCGATAGTTCGCCCAGACGTCGCGCAGCACGTTCATGTGGTCGTTGCAGCCGGCGATGTGCGGGAACCACTGGTGGTCCTCGGCCGTGGGAAGCGTGCAGATGCGCTCGATGTCCTGCATCATGGCAAAACCGAGCGCATAAGGATTGATGCCGGAGTAGCGGCGATCGTCGAACTCGGGCTGGAACACGACGTTGGTGTGCGACGACAGGAACTCGACCATCGCGCCGTCGGTCAGCAGGCCCTTTTCGTGCAGCCGGTTCATGATGGTGTAGTGCGTGTAGGTCGCGCAGCCCTCGTTCATCACCTTGGTCTGCGACTGCGGGTAGAAATACTGCGCGATGATGCGGACGATGCGCAGCATTTCGCGCTGCCAGGGCGCGAGCCTGGGGGCGGTCTTCTCCATGAAGTACAGGATGTTCTCCTGCGGCAGTTCCAGCAGCGCCTTGCGTTGTTCGGCCGCCGTCGGGTCGTGGCGGATGTTCTCCTTGCCCGGCACGGTGCGCCACAGGTCGTTGAACACCTTCTCATCGTGCTCGCGCCGCTCGCGTTCGCGCTTTTCCTCGGATCGCAGATCGCTGGCGCGTTTGCGCGGGTATTTGTGGACGGCATGGCTCATCAGCGCATGCGCGGCATCCAGCAGGCGTTCGACCGCGGCCTCGCCGTACCGCTCCTCGCACGACATGATGTAGTCCTTGGCGAACTCCAGGTAGTCCAGGATACCGTTGGCGTCGGTCCACTGCTGGAACAGATAGTTGTTCTTGAAGAAATGGTTATGCCCGAACGCCGCGTGCGCGATCACCAGCGTCTGCATCGTGGCGGTGTTCTCTTCCATGATGTAGCTGATGCACGGGTTGGAGTTGATGACGATCTCGTAGGCCAGGCCCTGCATGCCGGCGCGGTACATCGCCTCGTTCCGGGAGAAATGCTTCCCGAACGACCAGTGCTTGTAGAACAGCGGCATGCCGATCGACGAGTAGGCATCCAGCATCTGCTCGGTGCCGATCACCTCGATCTGATTGGTATAGACGTCGAGGCCCATCTCGTTCAGCGCGATCTTCTCGATCGCGTCATAGCAGCGCTGGATGGTGCCGAATTCCCAGTCGGCGCCTTCGAACAACGGGCGTTCTGCCCGGATCAGCGTGGAACTCATTCGGCAGCGGCCTCCGCTCCGGTTTTCTTCGCGAACAATTCCCGGAACACCGGATAGATGTCGCGCCGATGGCCGACCTTGCGCATCGCCATGGGGGCGCCGTTCCGGATGATCGTCGAGTAGGTCTGCCACAGATCGCTGTCCCGGCGGATGAAGCCCGGCGGGAAGTGCTCCAAGTCGCGGCCGACCTCGAGGTAGGCATAGTACTGGCAGGCGGGCAGCAGGATCTTGGTCAGCAGCGCCGCGGTCTTGTCGTTGTCGCTGGCGGTGTTGTCGCCGTCCGACGCCTGGGCGGCATAGATGTTCCAGCTGTCGGGGCTGTAGCGCTCCTCGATGACGCGCTGCATCTCCTCCAGCGCCGTGGACACGACGGTGCCGCCGGTTTCCGGGCTGTTGAAGAAGGTGTCCTCATCGACCTCGGACGCCTGATGGGTGTGGCGGATGAAGACCACCTCGACGTTCTTGTAGCGCCGCTTCAGGAAGATGTAGAGCAGCACGTAGAATCGCTTCGCCAGGTCCTTCATGTGCTCGGTCATCGAGCCGGACACGTCCATCAGGCAGAACATCACCGCCTGGGCGACCGGTTTCGGGATGCGCTTCGAACCGCCGGTAGCGCACATCCAGCGGATCGATGTAGGGGATCACCCCGGTGCGGCGCTGCTTGCGGGCAAGTTCCTCCTCCAGGGCGATGCGTCTGGCCTCGTCCTCGGGGTCAAGCGCCTCGATCTCGTCGCTGCAGCGCCTGCAGTTCTTCGGGCTTCGGCCGGTGCAGGGCGATGCGGCGCGACAGGCTGTTCCGCACCGTGCGGTTCAGCGCCAGGTTGGCCGGGGAGCCACTGACGGAATAGCCGGCGCGGTGATAGACCAGGGCCTCGGTGTTCACGACGCGGCGTTTTGCCAGATCGGGAAGCTCGAGGTCCTCCAGGAACAGGTCGACGAATTCGTCGCGCGACAGGGCGAAGCGGAAATCGTCTTCGCCCTCCCCGTCCGGGCTGCCTTCCGATCCGCTGCCACCTCCGCCGCTGGGTGGCCGCTGGATCGTGTCGCCGGCGATGTATTCCTTGTTGCCGGGCAGCAGATGGTCACGGATGCCGCCTGTCGAACTTCGCCGGAACGAGGGCTCGTGCACCCCCTGCGCCGGCAGCACGACCTCACCGCCTTCGTCGGCATCCTTGATGCTGCGGCTGCCGGCGCTTTCGTGCACCGCCTTGCGAATTTGTGATTTGGCCCGCCGCATGAAGCGCTGGCGGTTCGCCAGATTTTTGCCACTCGGGTTCAGGCGGCGGTCAACTATGTGCATAGTGTGCCTGTGAGACCTCTCTGGGTTCGGCGGGCATTCTCAGCCCGCCTGCTTCACGCGCATATACCACTCAACGAGTCGTCGGACCTGCCTTTCCGTGTAGCCCCGGGCGGTCATGCGTTCGACGAACTCGGTGTGTTTCTTTTCGGTATCACCGTCCTTCTTCGAGCCGAAGCTGATGACGGGCAGCAATTCCTCGACCTGGCTGAACATGCGGCGTTCGATCACGTCACGGATTTTCTCGTAGCTCGTCCACGACGGGTTCTTGCCGTTGTTGTTCGCCCGGGCCCGCAGGCTGAACTTCACAACCTCATTCCGGAAATCCTTGGGGTTGGCAATACCCGCCGGCTTTTCGACTTTCGTCAACTCCTGATTGAGCAGTTCGCGGTTCAGCAACTGACCCGTGTCGGCGTCCTTGAAGTCGATGTCCTCGATCCATGCGTCGGCATAGGAGACGTAGCGGTCGAACAGGTTCTGCCCGTAGTCGTGGTAGGACTCCAAATAGGCCTTCTGGATCTCGTTGCCGATGAATTCGGCGTAACGCGGCGCGAGTTCGCCCTTGATGAATTCCAGATAACGCTTTTCGGTCTCCTGCGGCATCTGGTCGCGCCGGATCGACTGTTCCAGCACATACATCAGATGGACCGGATCGGCGGCGATTTCGGTCGTGTCGTGGTTGAACGTCGCCGCCAGCACCTTGAAGGCGAAGCGGGTGGAAGCGCCGTCCATGCCTTCCTCGACGCCCGCGGTATCCTTGTATTCCTGCAAGGACTGCGCGCGCGCGGATCGGTCTCCTTCAGGCTCTCGCCGTCATAGACCCGCATCTTGGCATACAGGGTCGAATTCTCGTGCCGCTTGAGGCGGGTGAGCACCGAGAACCGCGCCAGCATCTCCAGCGTCGCCGGCGCGCACGGGGCGTCGCCCAAGTTCCGAGCGCGACACCAGCTTTTCGTAGATCTTCTGCTCCTCGGTCACCCGCAGGCAGTACGGCACCTTGATGACGTAGATGCGGTCGATGAAGGCTTCGTTGTTCTTGTTGTTCTTGAACGACTGCCACTCCGATTCGTTGGAGTGGGCCATGATGATGCCCTGGAACGGGATCGCGCCGATGTTTTCCGTGCCGATGTAGTTGCCTTCCTGCGTCGCGGTCAGCAACGGATGCAACATCTTGATCGGCGCCTTGAACATCTCGACGAACTCGAGCATGCCCTGGTTCGCGCGATTCAACCCGCCCGAGTAGCTGTAGGCATCGGGATCGTTCTGCGCGTGCATCTCCAGCTTGCGGATGTCGACCTTGCCGACCAGCGAGGAGATGTCCTGGTTGTTCTCGTCGCCCGGTTCGGTCTTGGCGATGCCGATCTGGCGCAGCCGCGACGGCACCAGCTTCTGCACGCGGAACTTGGAGATGTCGCCGTGGAACTCGTCCAGCCGCTTGATGCACCAGGGGCTCATCAGGCCGGTCAGCCGCCGCGTCGGGATCCCGTAGCGGTCTTCCAGCATCGGCCCCATCCGCTCCGGATCGAACAGGCCAAGCGGGCTTTCGAACACCGGGCTGAGGTCGTCGCCGGCCTTCAGGACGTAGATCGGATAGGTCTCCATCAGCGCCTTGAGCCGTTCCGCCAGGGACGACTTGCCGCCACCGACCGGGCCCAGCAGGTACATGATCTGCTTGCGCTCTTCGAGGCCCTGGGCGGCGTGGCGCAGGAAGCCGACGATCCGTTCGATCGTCTCTTCCATGCCGTAGAATTCGCTGAACGCCGGATAGACCCGGATGGTCCGGTTCATGAAGATCCGGCCGAGGCGCGGATCCTTCGAGGTATCGACCATCTCCGGCTCGCCGATCGCGGCCAGCAGGCGTTCGGTCGCCGTCGAGTAGACCAGGGGATCTTTCTTGCAGGCATCCAGGTATTCCGCCAGCGACATCTCGGCTTCGCGATGAGCCTCAAAGGTCCTCGCGTAGGCGGTAAAGATATCATCGACCGAATTCATCGGCCGCTCCATTGTTAAGGGTGGTGCCACGATCATGCCAGCTTGCACGCATCGACACATGCAAGATGGGTGCAACCGTAGCGTATGGGGGGAGTGTCGCGGGAATGTTTTCGTCGATTCGCATCATTCTGACATCCGCGATCGTGACATCGACTTGCATTCTGGTAGGCGAAACCGCAGTCATCTGCATTGTTCTTTCTTCCGCCGGTTCGAAACCGCAACCGGCCCAAGGGGTTGAAGCATCATTCGTCACCTCTTCGTCCCTTCGGCACAGGACAGAAACCTCCGAACCGCAGACGCAGGACAGCGATGCCCTGCACGAGCAGCGAAGGCGGCTGACCCCGGAGTTCCGGTACGGAGACTTCGAGGCGGCAACTTCATCCTTCAAGGGACGCCAAGCGACATATCCGGCAGCGAGCGAAACCGTGGCATGTCGGCTGATCACGGAATAGTGAAAGGCCGCGCCTGCGCATTTCAAGAGAATTCGCCATGCGACTGCGAAAAACCGAGTTCGCAGTCGAAGCGGCAAGCGCCATCGCGCCGGGATCACGACCAGTTCCGCTCGGGACCGAAGTTCGGCGCGCACCCGATCGATCGCAAGTCGCTGTCCGCCACGCCGCCGTGGGTCGGAGGCTCGCCGCGGGGCGATCGCCGCGGCAGTGATCGGCTGTCAGGTGCATCATGCGCCTTTCTCAAGCCCGCGGTGCATCCGAGATCGGTGGCACCGAAGCTCAAGGAATACATGAATATTCTTAACGAACGCGTTAACGTGTGTCGTTTTCGTTCCAATGTTCTTGTCCACGTTGAAACGCTACACTACTCGGCTCGGCGCGGTGGCCGAAAATCTTTGTATGATCCGTCCCTGTGCACCCATTGCTGAAACGGAAGGCACGTGCCCCGACAATGCGCGCGCCGATGCACCTTCGGGATCGGATAATTCGATGCAAATAATTGATTATGTGCGTATTTCCGCGATAACTGCAACGGCGAGCGGCAAGCGGGCGTCACCGCCGAGGCGTGTCTTCGCATGCCTGACTTCGCCGTTAGGTGTGACCAAAATGTCGCGATCTCGACATATCTCGCGATTGGGCCGGCCTTGCACCTCGATCGGCCGCTCGTCATGGGTATCCTTAACGTCACGCCGGACAGTTTCAGCGACGGCGGACTGCGATCCGATTCGCGGGACGCCATCGCCGCCGGCCTGGCCATGGCGGCGGATGGCGCGGACATCATCGACGTCGGCGGGGAGAGCACGCGGCCCGGTGCGGCGCCGGTTCCGCCCGGCGTGGAACAGGATCGGGTGCTGCCGGTCATCCGTGCGCTGGCCGCGGACGGTCTGTGCGTGTCGGTGGATACGCGCAACGCCGTCCACGATGCGGGCAGCGCTCGCGGCGGGTGCCAGGATCGTCAACGATGTTTCCGCCCTGGCCCATGATCCGCTGTCGGCCGGCGTGGTGGCGGAGCATGCCTGTCCGGTCGTGCTGATGCACATGCGCGGCACGCCGGCGACGATGAATGCGTGGCCGTGTATGACGATGTCGTCGCCGAGGTGCGGGCCGAACTGTCGCTGCGGGTCGAGGCGGCGGTTCAGGCCGGGGTACGGCCGGAGCAGATCGTCATCGATCCAGGGATCGGTTTCGCCAAGCGGGCGACGCAGTCGCGGGCGGTGTTGCAGGGGCTGCCCGACCTGACCAGCCTCGGTTACCCGGTGCTGGTCGGCATCTCGCGCAAGAGCATCATCGGCGCCGTCGCCGAAGAGCCCGAGACCGGCCGGCGCCTCGGCGGGTCACTCGCCGCCGGGCTGTTCGCGGTCCTGCGCGGTGCGTCAATCCTTCGCGTGCATGACGTCGGGAGACAGTTCAGGCATTTCGTGTCTGGCATACATTGTTCGAACAAGGCACGGTTCCGCTTCCCCAACGCAGGGGCTCCATTAGACGTGCCGCACGGAGCGACGGACAGCGCATGACGAGGACGAGACGCCTGTTCGGCACGGATGGCATCCGCGGCAAGGCGAACACCGATCCGATGACGGCCGGTATCGCGTTGCGGCTGGGCCAGGCCGCCGGGCTGCTGTTCACCCGCGGCGAGCATCGGCATCGGGTCGTCATCGGCAAGGACACCAGGCTGTCCGGCTACATGATCGAACCCGCCCTCACCGCCGGTTTCATCGGCGCCGGCATGGACGTCACACTGCTCGGGCCGTTGCCGACGCCCGCCGTGGCGATGCTGACACGTTCGCTGCGCGCCGATCTGGGGGTGATGATCTCCGCTTCGCACAACCCCTACGAAGACAACGGCATCAAGCTGTTCGGTCCCGACGGCACCAAGCTGTCCGATGAGATGGAGCTGGAGATCGAGGCGCTGATGGACAGCGCCTTCGCCGACCGGCTCGCCGAACCCCATCTGCTGGGCCGCGCGGCGCGGCTGGACGACGCGGCGGGGCGCTATATCGAGGCGGCGAAGGCCAGCTTCCCGCGCGGGTCGCGGCTGGACGGCCTGCGTATCGTCGTCGATTGCGCCAACGGCGCCGCCTACAAGGTTGCGCCGACCGTGCTGTGGGAACTCGGAGCCACCGTCATTCCGGTCGGCGTCGGGCCGGATGGTTTCAATATCAACAAGGGCTGCGGCTCGACCGTGCCGGGTTTCCTCTGCGCCCAGGTGGTCGAGCATGGCGCGCATCTGGGCATCGCGCTGGACGGCGATGCCGACCGGGTGATCATCGCCGACGAGAACGGCGAGGTGGTGGATGGCGACCAGATCCTGGCGCTGATCGCGCGGTCCTGGCATCAGGCGGGCACGTTGCGCGGCGGCGGCATCGTCGCCACGGTCATGTCCAATCTCGGGTTGGAACGGCATCTCGCCGGGCTCGGCCTGCAGCTGCACCGCACGAAGGTCGGCGACCGCTATGTCGCGGAGCATATGCGCGCCCGCGGGATCAATGTCGGGGGCGAGCAGTCCGGGCACCTGATCCTGTCGGATTTCGCCACGACCGGCGATGGGTTGCTCGCCGCGCTGCAGGTGCTGGCCGTGCTGGTGCAGCAGGACCGGCCCGCGTCCGAGGTCCTGCAGGTGTTCCAGCGGCTGCCGCAGCGGCTGAAGAACGTGCGGTTCACCGGAGTCTCGCCATTGCGGGAGGCAGCGCGTGCAGGCGGCGATCCGCGATGCGGAGGCGCGTCTGAACGGCGCCGGCCGCGTGCTGATCCGGGAAAGCGGCACCGAACCGCTGGTGCGCGTGATGGCCGAGGGCGAGGACAGCTTCCTGGTGGCCGATGTCGTCGATTCCCTGTGCGAGTTGATCGCCGAGGTCGCCCGCGTCCGTGAGGCGGCGCTTTGACGGACGCCGGGCCGTGATCCCCCGCATTCGGACGCCGCCGGTGACGCAAGGCCGGGTGCTGGTCATCGCCGGATCGGACTCCGGCGGCGGCGCGGGAATCCAGGCCGATATCAAGACGATCACGGCGCTGGGCGGATTCGCCGCGACGGCGATCACCGCACTGACGGCGCAGAACACGCTGGGCGTGCACGGCGTGATGCCGGTTCCGCCGGACTTCATTCGCCAGCAGATCGAAGTGGTCTTGGACGACATCGGCGCCGATGTCATCAAGATCGGCATGCTCGGCGACATCGCCACGATCGACGCGGTGTGCGACGCCCTGGCGCTTTTCGCCGCCGATGTGCCGGTGGTCCTCGATCCGGTGATGGTGGCCAAGGGCGGGCAGGTGCTGCTCGCCGCCCAGGCGGTGGACACCCTGCGTCAGCGCCTGTTGCCGAGCGCCGCGGTGATCACCCCCAATCTGCCGGAGGCGGAGGCACTCACCGGCCTGACGATCCGCACCGAGCCGCAAATGCGGCGCGCGGCCGCGGCGATCCTGTCGTTGGGTGTCCCGGCGGTGCTGCTGAAGGGCGGTCATCTGGAGTCCGAAACCGTCGTCGATCTGCTGGCGACGCAGGAGGGCATCGAGGCGTTCGCGCACCGCGCATCGAGACACGTCATACGCACGGGACCGGATGCACCACCGCGTCGGCGATGGCGGCAGGATTGGCCCAGGGACTGACCCTGCGGGACGCGGTGATCCGAGCGCGCGCCTATGTTCGTGCCGCGATTGCCGGCGCGCCCGGCTTCGGCCAGGGCTACGGACCGCTCGATCATACCGTAACCGTCGATCCGGGGCGGCTTCAGGCGCGGTTGGTATCGCGCGCGGGGTTGGCGGGGCGGCCGCGCGCCAAAACCAAGAACTCATACCGACCGTCGTTGACCCATTTTTATGGGTCAACAGCAAGGGCGGTTGGTATAAAGTAGCGGCAACCGCCGGGGTGCCGGGAGCGGATACGCACCGGTCCAATGCCGAGTTCGAACCGTCAGCGCGATGCGACGCGACGGGGCCGTCGCCCCGCGTGACCGCTTCTCATTATTTCGATGGTGCCCGTTTCGGACGAATGTGGCTGACCGGATGCCGCGACCGTGCTGTTTCACTCTCCCGTGCCGCCAGAGTTCCTGCGACCGTATCAGCCAGTTGGGCGGTCACTGTGCTCATGGCCTCCACCAGCGCCGGAGTTGTCGCGTCGGCCGGCCGCGCGGTGAATGTGACGCCGCGCGACGCCTCTCGTCTTCCCTCGATCGCGATCTGCGCCGCCAGCAACACGGCTCCGTCGCGATCGAGGTCGAAGCGCTGCAGATTGATCTCGACCGTTGCGTCGGGCGGCGTAGAGATCGCCCCGCTGTCGGCGTAAACCATGCTGCCCGGGAGCCGCTGGTTCAACTCCTGCACCAGGATACGGCTCATCATCGAACCGAGCGGCTCGCCCCACCATTCGTTGTACAGCACATCCATGCGGTACCCCTCGGAGGACCTCACAATCTGCGAGCGCTCCAGGTAATGGGCGACGGCGATCGGGCGCAACGCGATCACGTGGGGCGCGCCCTTGTGGATCTGTCCGGCTACCGGGGCCAGCACGTAAAGCTTCGGGTTCGGGGAGGCACAGGCGGCTGGCAGCGCCGCCAGCGCCAGCAGAACGAACCGCCTCGAACGCATCATGGGGTCTCCGCCATCATTGGCCCCCAATGGTCGGTGCGGCCGCGGATCAGCGCCTCTGGGTGGCGGGACAACAGGTCAGCCAGCATCCGAATCGAGCGCGCGGCGTCCGTCAACTGGTTCATCATCTGATTGATATCGCGGCTGAAACGGGAGTCGTCGCCGTAGCCGTTCTGCAGCGACGCAACCAGCTTGTCGGTTCGCACGACCGAAGACTCCAGGCCGTTGGCGATCGCAGGCAGCCGCTGAATGACCGGCGTGAGACCGTGATTGAGATTGTCCACCAATGCCTGCGTGCTGGCCAGGGTCGTTCGCAACTCGGTCACGGCCTCGGACAGTTGCTTGTCGTTCACCAGCGCGTTCACGGCAGCCAGCGTCTGGTCCAGGTTCCTGCCGATCGCCTCGAAGGGGATCGAGTTCAACCGATTGACCAGGTCGGTGGCCGCGACCGTGATATCTTCCGAGCCGCCGCCCAGGACGGGAATGACATAGGCATCGTCCTGTTTGGTCAGTTCGCCCGGACCTGCGTCTTTGTAGACGTCCATCTCCAGTCGCATCTGCCCGGTCAGAATGTTGCCACTTTCCAGCTTCACGCGCAGACCGCGCCGCACCAGTTCGCGCATCCTGGCATCGGCGTCTCATCGGCAGGTCGAGCAGGGCGATGCGTTCAGGCTCCATGGTGAAATGGACCGGGACGACGACCTCATCCAGCGCACGGTCGTAGACCAGTGAAACACTGGAGACCTCGCCGATCTTTCTGGCCGCGCAAGGTGACCGGCGATCCGGCCCCCAGGCCGGAAACCGAGGTGGTGAAATTGGCGACGAACGGCAAGGCTGCGCTTGTAACTCGAGGCTTCTGCCGCATCTGCATCGCCGTAGAGCGGGAACGAGTGATCGGCCTGGGTTTCCTCGGCGAATTTTGGATTTTCCGGCGTGTCGAAGGCGATGCCGCCCAGAACCACCGCTCGCAGCGATTCGACCTGAAACTGTATCCCGTTGGGACCGAGCTCCACCTTGGCGCCCGGAAGCGTTCCAGAAGCGGGAGTTGTCGTGCACGTATTTATCGAACGGCGCACGCACGAAGATATGTATCGTGATGTTCCGCGCCATCTCGCCGACGTCCCAGCCGAGGATCTCGCCCACCTCCAGGTCGCGGAACAGGACGGGCGAACCGAGATTCAGCGACCCGATGCTCTTGGCCCGCAACAGGAAGGTGCGTCCCGGCATGTCCGATTGCAGGACCGGCGGATTTTCCAGGCCAACGAAGTTGCGTGCCGGCTGACCACCTTCGGCGGAGGGCAGCAGATCGATGTAGGAGCCCGAGAACAACGTCTGCAGGCCGCTGATCGAGCCCGCGAAGAACCGCGGACGCACGACCCAGAACTCGGCCTTGTCGGTCAGCAGCGGTTCGGCTTCGCGGTTCATCCGCACCGTCACCTGCGACACGCTTCAGATCGGGGGTGAGGCTGATTTTCCGCACGACGCCCATGTCGACGTCCTTGTGCCTGACATGGGACTGGCCCGCCTGCAGGCCCTCGGCGGTTTCGAAGGTGATGGTGATCAGCGGCCCACGCTCGGAAATGGTCGACCAGGCCAGCCAGGCGCCGATGATCACGGTCACGACCGGGACGGCCCAGATCAGCGACAGCCGGCGCTTGTGCTCGATCTTCGACCGCACGACGGCGGTGGGATGTCTATCGCTCATGCCGTTTCCGCTCGGGGCGTTTCGGCTCGCGGCGCTTCGGCTCGCGCCGCTGCCGCTTGCGCCGTTTCCGCCCTGAGTCGGGCGCTGTCCCACATCAGGCGCGGATCGAAGCTGCGTGCGGCCAGCATCGTCAGGATGACGACAGCGGCGAAGGCGATCGCGCCCGGACCCGGATACACGCTGGCGAGTTGGCCGAACTGCACCAGGGCCACCAGGATCGACTCCATGAAAATGTCGATCATCGACCACCGGCCGATGGCATCGACGATCCGATACAGCACCGTGCGGTCATGCAGCGCCCATCCCGATCCCCGTGTGCGTCGAGATCAGCAGGATACCCAGTCCGATCAGCTTCAGCACCGGGACCGCGATACTGGCGAAGAACACCAGCGCCGCCAGCGGCCACATCCCAAGTTCCAGCAACTCCCGCACGCCGCCGAGGATCGTGCTTGGCTCGCCGGCGCCCAGTTGGACGACGGTCAGAACGGGATAGATATTGGCCGGAATGTACAGCACCAGCGGCGGCGATCGCGAACGCCCAGGTGCGCTCGATCGAACCTGGCTTGCGGTCGTGCAGGCGAAATCCGCAGCGTGGGCACCGCATGCCCGGAGCCGGCTCGGCTGACCAGGCCGCAGGTGCCGCAGCCGATGCGCCAGCGGTGCGCGTGGGGCGCCGGATGGTCTGCCGTGGCCGGGTTGACATCGAGGATACGCCGCCGACGGCGGTTGGGCGGCTCCATCGCCTCCCACACCGCCTGATCGTCCAGTGTGTAGTCGGCCAGGACCATGATCACCATCAGCCCGCCCAGCGCGTAGATCGGCCGGACCGAGATCGACGATGGCCATCCCGCTGAGGCGGACATAGGCGACGAACAGGCCCAGCAGATAGATCTCCACCATCGACCAGGGGCGGAGACGCTCGACCCAGGCATAGATGGTGCGAAGCTCCGCGGGCGGTCGCTTCAGACGCAGCCCGAGCAGGACCGTCAGCATGCTGAGGATCCGGGCAAGCGGGGTGACGACGGTCGTGATGAGAACGACCAGAGAGATTTCCCACAGGCCGTACTGCTCCAGTTCCGCCGGGCCGCTGACCAGTTCGGCGACCCGTTCCCGGCCGGCGGTGGTGACGGACATCAGCGTCAGCGTCGCCCCCAGGAGGAACAGGATCAGCGCGCTGACGTTGAGGGCAAGCGGCAGCAGCAGCGGATCGCGGCGGGTGTGGCGCAATACGGCGTCGCAGCGCAGGCATATGGCTCGGGCGCCGGGCGGCATCGCCGGCAGAATCTGGATCTGGCCACAGTCCCGGCATTCATGCAGCCGGGGGGCCGTCACTACGGGCGTCACGTCTGCACGCACCGCTCGAAATGGGCTCTGCGGACGTCGTGCCCATCAGATGGCTGCCTGGCGACGGATCGGTGAACGCATTCCTCTGAGTTAGCACAAGCAAGCGGTCAGGAAAGTGCCAGCGCCCATGACGGCAGGGAAAGTGTACCGGAACAGTCCAGGCGTGGACGACCGTTGTGGCAGACGGCTTCCTCTCGAATAAAAATTCAGGCAAAACGGAACCGCAATGGGAGAATTACGAATGAGGATGCAGATTAGCCGCGATATCGTGGGCGCCGGCCCGCGTAATCTGGTGCGCTCGGCGCTGGGCGCGCTGCTGCTGACGGCCCTCGCCGGCGGCGCGCTGCCTGCCGCGGCGAAGGACTTGCCGGGCGTGACGGCGACCGAGATCAAGATCGGCAACACCAACGCCTACAGCGGCCCGGCTTCGGCCTATGGCGTGATCGCCAAGACCGAGTCGGCGTTCTTCCAGATGGTGAACGACCACGGCGGCGTGGCGCGGCCACAAGATCAACTTCATCTCCTATGACGATGGCTACAGCCCGCCCAAGACCGTCGAGCAGGTGCGGCGCCTGGTCGAGGAAGACCAGGTCGCCTTTCTGTTCAACACGCTTGGCACCCCGACCAATACGGCGATCCAGCGCTATCTGAACAGAAGAAGGTGCCACAACTGTTCGTCGCCACCGGCGCGGACAAATGGGGCGACTATCAGCACTTCCCCTGGACGATGGGCTACCAGCCGAGCTACCGGACCGAGGCGCAGATCTACACGAAGTACATGATGTCGCAGAATCCGCACGCCAAACTTGCGATCCTGTATCAGAACGATGACTTCGGCAAGGATTACCTGATCGGCGTGAAGGACGTCCTGGGCGACAAGTACGGCAGCGTTGTGATCAAGGAAGCCAGCTACGAGACAACCGATGCGACGGTGGACAGTCAGCTCGTCGCATTGCAGGCCTCCGGCGCCGACTTCCTGCTGGTGGCAGCGACGCCGAAGTTCGCCGCCCAGGCAATCAAGAAGGTGCATGACCTCAACTGGCACCCGACCTTCTTCATGACCAACGTGTCGATCTCGGTCGGCGCGGTCATGACGCCCGCCGGTGCCGAGAACGGAATCGGCATCATCACCACCGGGTATATGAAGGACCCGACCGATCCGGCATTCAAGGACGATCCCGGGATGAACGAGTGGCGGGCGTTCATGGCGAAATACATGCCGGGCGCCGACCTGACGGATGGAAATTATGTCTACGCCTATGGGGTGAGCACCGTGCTGATGCAGGTGCTGAAGCAGTGCGACGGCGATTTCTCCCGCGCCAACATCATGAAGCAGGCGGCCAACCTGCATGATGCGCCCGACCCCGTGCTGTTGCCGGGAATCAAGGTGAATACCAGCCCGACCAACTTCCACCCGATCCGCGCGATGCAGTTGGAGAAGTGGACCGGCAGGACCTGGGATCGGTTCGGCGACGTGATCGAGGGATCAAGTTCCTGATATCCGATCGCAGGGGAGCGTGAGTCGCGCAGCGGTCACGATGCGGCGCGACAACCAGGAACCGTGTCCCGAACCCGAGGTTCGCCTGATACGGAGGACTTCAGATGAGGGACATTGGACGCGGGCCTCGCGCGCCCGTCGTGATGAGGTGCCCGTCCTTATCGGTGGCGAGGCTCTTGTCATGACAGGCCAGGATCCTGCCGAGCCCGCTTTTGTTATCGGGAGGGCTGCGTCAAGGCTGCCGGTCAGCGAACCATCGGTCTCTGCCCGCCGGCAGCGTTACGCCGTCCTGCTCGACGCCAGTCGCTCCAGCCGCTCCTGAACACGCGGGTCTTCGCAGACGGCAACGTTGAACCGCATCCATGGCGACCGCTCCAGATGCGGGCGAAACACCGTACCGGGGGCCAGCATGAGGCCCCCCTGCTGCGCCGTTTCCACCAGAGCCAGCGAATCCTCGATATGCGGGAAGCGTGCCCAGACGAACATGCCGTCCGCGGGTTCAACGAACAATTCCAGTCCGACGCGTTCGAAGGCGCGCACGACATCCAGCCGAGCCGCTCCGAGCCGCTCGTGCAGGCGCGACAGGTACTTGCGGTAGTGCCCATCCACCAGCATCAGGTAGATCAACCTCTCCGTGAACTGCGACGTGGTAATGCTGGTAAGCATTTTTATGTCGGCGAGTTCGTTGGCGGTATCCTGCGGACAGGCGACGAAGCCCACGCGCAGGCTGCCTGAGAGCGTCTTGGAAAAACTGCGCACGTAGATCACACGGTTTAGTTGGTCGAGCGTGGCTAGCCGCGGCGTTAGTTTTACCTGGAGATCACAGAAGATGTCGTCCTCGACGATTATGAAGTTGTGGCGCTCGGCAGCCTGCAACACCTTGAACCCGACATGCGGGCTCATGTCGGTTCCCGTCGGGTTCTGCATCACTGACTGCGTGAAATACACTTTTGGCCGGTGAGCTGCCGCCAGCTTTTCCAGGGCGGCGAGGTCCGGCCCGTCGGGATTTCGCGGCACCGCCAGCATGTCCACGCCCTGCAAGCGCAGGTTGCCGAACATGTTGTAGTAGCCGGGGTCATCTACCAGCGCCGCGTCCCCAGGCCTCAACAGGTAGCGGATGATCAGTTCAAGTGCCTGGCTGGTCCCCTGCGTCAGCAGGATCTGCCCTGCATGGGCGGTGATGCCGAGCCCGGCCAGCGTGAGCGCGAGGTGCTCGCGTAATGGCAGATACCCGAACGGATGTCCGTATTCGAGCAGATAAGCGCCATTCTTGCGGGCGAGCACGTTGAGGCTCTGGCGGATGCCGCCTTCGTCGAGCCACGAATTCGGCAGCCACGGACCACCCGCGAGCTGGGTATTTTCGTCCGCCTCTAGCAGGCGGCGGACTAGCCAGACGAGTTGCTCGTTGCGCTTGTGGGTGTCCGACGGCGTGGTATGCGTCGCGGCCGGCGCCGCCGAGGTGTAGAAGCCGGCGCCGCGGCGTGATTGCAGATAGCCCATTGCCACCAGTCGATCGTATGCCTCAACCACCGTGAAACGGCTGACGCTGTACGCCTTGGCAAAATTGCGGATCGACGGCAGCTTGCTGCCCGGCCGCAGATGCCGATCGTCGATTTGCCGCTTCACGCCCATGACGATCTGCTCGGCGAGCGGCTGGTCGCTGTTCTGGCTGACACTCAATGAGAGCATGCCGGTTCCTGCTATGCCTCGGACTGGCCCGGTCGCAGAACCAGTACAGTGACTCCAGTTGACATTGAAACTGTCTATTACTGTGTGTCCAAGTATTTGGCAGGATGGCGTGGGTGTCAAGATCAGGACCGGCCAGGTCAGCTTTCATCGAGGCGCTCGAACTGCAATCCCGTCGGAACACAAGGAGGAATGCAATGCCGCTCATTCAGGTTCGCGTCATCAAGGATGTGTTCAGCAAGCAGCAGAAAAACCAGATCATCAGCAGGCTGACCGACGCGATGGTCTCGATCGAGGGCGAGAGCATGCGCGGCGTTACTTGGTGCGTGATCGAGGAAGTGGAAAGTGGAGACTGGGGAATCGGCGGCAACGCGCTGACCACGGCAGACGTGCACGCCTTGGCGCAGGGCAAGGCGGCCTAACGGGGCTATCTCACGTCGTATCGTACCCGGATCACCGGCGGTGGTTCAGGTGCGGCCTTTCGGCATTCAGCAAAAAGAGTAGGAGGACACAATGCGTACCGCGACCGCCATACTTGCCGTGCTACTCGCCGTCCCGCTCGCCGCGCGGGCTGAAAGTCCCGCGATGGAACTTGTCGCCGGGCCTGATGCCGTAAAATGGGGGCCGGTGCCTCCGAGCTTTCCGAAGGGCGCAATGATCGCCGTACTTGCGGGCAATCCGTTCAAGGAAGGCCCGTATGTCGTCCGCCTCAAAATGCCGGCGAACTATCAGCTTCCGGCACATCATCATCCGACGACTGAAAACGTCACGGTTATCTCCGGCAGCTTTCACGCGGGCATGGGCGACAAGCTCGACGAGGACAAGGGCCAGAGCTTCGCGCCCGGCGGCTTCGTCTCGATGCCAGCCGGCATGAACCACTACGCGTGGGCTACAGCTGAGACGGTCGTGCAGGTGCACGGCGACGGCCCGTTCGCGATCGTCTACGTCAACCCGGCCGACGACCCGAGCAAGGCCCATTGATGGTGTAGCCCATCACTAGCGGAGCGACGTTTATGCCGCCGGCACGACGAAAGACGGCCTGTCCGCGTTTCGCCGGTGAAGTAACGGTTCAGCCGGACAGGCTTGCGGCCCGGGGAGAGTGTGGGGCGGCAGCCGGCACTGCGCTCCGCTGACCTCGCGAGACTTGCACTTGTAGCCAGCGTCGCTTGGCTTTGGCGTTCACCGACCGGGACCACATTCTGGATCGCAGCGCGGAGGCAGCCTCAAGCAGATGACGGAGCAGGTGATCGCCCGCTTTGCTGACTTGCCTGGTCCTCTCCGTTCCCAGTGATGCTCGGTTGCGAGCCTAGCGGGGAAAGCGGCTGGCGACCGATTACGCCCGTTCACGCGTCGCTTGGCCCCCGGCCGGAGCCGCACCTCAACAGGGGATCCGTGCAACCCGCGCGGACGCCCTTGCTCGTTCGGTCGTACGGCAGAAGCGCCCGGCCATGGCGCGAAAGCCCGCTGACCTGTGCGGCTTCAGTTCAGCCGGAGGTCGATCAGGTGCTTCGGATCGGCCTGCAGTTCGCCCTTTTCCACCCGCTTGACGATATCCGTCAGCGCGGCGTTGGCCGGCGTAGGCAGGCCGATTTCCTCCCCCTTTCGGACGATGAAGCCATTCAGGAAATCGATCTCCGTCCGCCGCCCCTTCATCATGTCCTGACCCATCGACGGGCGGTGCTCCCCGCCACCGGCCTTGCTCACCTCCTCCAACCGATGCGCATCGTATTCGCGCGTCGCCGCGGGGTCGCCTTCCCCGGCCTTGGCGATCACCTCGGGGTCGATATGGTGGATTTCCTCGAGTTCATACCCCAATGCCTGACCGACGCGGATCGCCTCGCTGCCGAGGCGCGCGCCGAAGCGCCGCAGGGTGTCGTTTCTCAGGATGTCCTTGCTGATCAGGCCGGTGCTGGCGGACATGCCGTTCGCCATCGCGTTTGTCACAAGCTTCGACCAGCGCTCGCCCCACAGGTTCGAGGTCACCAGGGCAGAGTCGGCCAACGCCACCAGGCGCCTGATCTCCTGCACGCGTTCAGTGATGCGCCCATGCACCTCACCGGTGCGGAACACCGTATGGCGTTCGCCGCTCTTGCCGGCGGCCCGGCGGACGTGACCAGGCTCGAACAGATCGACGGTGATGGAACTGGCGATGCAGCCGACAACCTTACCCCAGCCGACAACACCCGCGATCGTCGCTTCATTCATGCAGTTCTGCAGCGAAACGACAAAGCCCGCCGGCGCCAAGTATTGGGAGACCATGACGGTCGCCCACTCGGTATCGTATGACTTCATGCAAACGAAGGCGATATCGAATGGCTTCTCTTTCGAAGCATGCTGCAATTCCGTCAAATGCAGTGCCCGAACCGGCGTGGACCATTCCGGCACGTCGCGGATGTGCGAGACCTTCAGACCCTTGGTTTTCATCACCTCCACGTTCGCCGGCCATGGATCGATGAAAGTGATGTCCTCGCCGGCCCGCGCCATATGCGCACCGGCATAGGCGCCGACCGCACCGGTTCCCATGATCGCGATCCTGTAACCCATGTCTCTCTCCCCTCGACGGCTCGTCGGTCGCAGTCTGCCGATGAATGCGGGAAACGCAACCGGCGCCGTTTCCACCGCGTGTGCGCCATCACGTTTCGAGACAGAAAAAGTTGATTACGTTTCGTTACTCATTTCACGAAGAGGATAGGGGGGTGGTTCGACCGGCACATGGGATGCAAACTCTCGTCACAGGATGAACCCGTCTGTGTAGAGTCAAAGCCGTCTATCGTTCCGTGGAGTCATGATGTCGATAAAACGTGGCCTTGGACTCGTCGTCGTGGCCGTGGCATTGGGCGGCTTCCTCGGCTGGCGACTGCTCGCTCCCGACTCTGCCACCGCCGCCGACCCCCCCGCGGCGCCGCCCGCGGTGCCGGTTACCACCGCCGCGGCCCAGATCCAGGATATGCCCGAATACGTGTACGGCCTTGGCACCGTAGAGGCGTTGAACGTGGTGGAGATCAAGTCGCAGGTGAACGGCCCCCTGATCGCCTTGCCGGTGCGGGAGGGACAAGAGGTGCAACAGGGCCAGATCATCGCCGAGATCGATCCCCGGCCCTACAAGGCGGCGCTTGATCTGGCGACCGCGCAGCGCGACGAGGACGCGGCCTTGTTGCAAAGCGCCACGCTCGACCTCCACCGGTATGAAAATCTCGCTAAGCGTGACTTCGCACCCGTTCAGCAGGTCGACGACCAGCGCGCTACGGTGAACAAGGACATCGCCGCGGTCGCGCTTGATAATGCCGCGATCGAGACCGCGCAGATCAATCTGGGCTACTGCGTGATCCGGGCGCCGATCAACGGACGCGTCAGCTTCCGTCAGATCGACGTGGGCAACGTCATCCAGGCCGCGAGCCAGACCACCGGTATCGTCTCGGTCACCCAGGACAAGCCGATCACCGTCATCGTGACCCTGCCGGAAGCAGACCTGGCCCGCATCCAGGTCGCCCGTGCGAAGGGTCCCGTTCCGGTGACGGCGTTCAACAGCCAGGACGAGAACGATGCCTTGGCGACCGGCACGTTGCTGACCCCAAACAACACCATCGACGCCACCACCGGCACGATCGCGCTGAAGGCGACATTCGCCAATGAGGACGATCATCTGTGGCCGGGCCAGTTCGTCAACACCCGCGTCCAGGTCGGCATCCTGCCAAAGGCGGTCACCGTGCCCCTGTTGGCGGTTCAGCACGGGCCGGACGGCCTGTTCGTCTACGTCGTCAAGCCGAACCAGACAGTCGACCAGGCGGACATCGCGGTCAGTTATCAGGATTCGGGCCGAGCCGTTGTAACGAAGGGGCTGGCGGGGAATGAGACGGTGGTGATCGCGGGTCAGTCACGCCTCGTTCCGGGGACTCGCGTGACGGCCACCGACGCTTCCAAGGCCAGTCAGCCTCGGCCCTCCCAGGCTCCTTCGGTCGGCGCATCACCGACCTGAGCCAAACCGCCCGTTTCAGGATATCCTCGCGATGAGCATATCGACGCCGTTCATTCAGCGGCCTATCGCCACTTCTCTGCTGACAGCGGCGATTTTCCTGGCCGGGCTCGTGGCCTACCCGTTGCTGCCGGTGGCGCCGCTGCCCAGCGTCGAGTTTCCGACGTTGACCGTCAGCGCGCAGTACCCGGGTGCAAGTCCGGAAACGATGGCTTCCACCGTCGCAACGCCGCTGGAGACCGAATTCGGCCAGATGCTGCCAGGCCT
Source organism: uncultured Alphaproteobacteria bacterium (assembly GCA_963817185.1). GTDB lineage: Bacteria > Pseudomonadota > Alphaproteobacteria > Acetobacterales > Acetobacteraceae > Rhodopila. The sequence continues at coordinate 31,918 of CAWFNN010000002.1, forward strand.
GACCCAGATGACGTCGGCGAGCGTCTTGGGCAATACGCAGATCACGCTGCAGTTCGGCCTCGGAATCAATCTTGGGAATGCCGAAACCTTGGTGTTGGAGGCAATGAACGCGGCCCAGGGCTCGCTCCCCAAGGCTATGCCGACCCCCCCGACATTCCGGGCGATCAACCCGTCCGACAGTCCGATCCTCATCCTCGCCATGCAATCGGACCAGGCACCCATCACGACGGTGGACGACTACGCCGAGAACCTCGTGGAACAGCAGATCTCCCAGCTTCCCGGCGTCGGCCAGGTGCTGGTGGGCGGCCAGCAGACACCGGCGATCCGCGTGCAGGTCGATCCCGCCCGGCTGGCCGCCATGGGTATGACCCTGGAAGACGTGCATACCGCCCTGACGAATATCACCGTCGATAACCCCAAGGGCAGCATCGACGGTCCAAACCGATCCTACGCGATCTACGCCAACGATCAGCTTGTTAAGGCCGAACCTTACAATGACGTCATCATTGGTTATCGCAACGGGGCACCGATCCGCATTCGGGATATCGGGCGAGCCGTGTCCGGGCCGCAAAATCGGGAACTGGCTGCCTGGACCAACGGCAAGCGGTCGGTGTTGCTGATCATTTTCAAACAGCCGAACGCCAACGTCATTTCGACCGCCGACGGCGTGAAGAACAGCCTGCAGGCGCTGAGGGCCAATATTCCCCCGAATATTCATGTGAACGTGGTGTCAGATCGCACGCTCACCATTCGCGCATCGGTCGACGACGTGGAGTTCACGTTGATGCTCGCGATCGCCCTCGTGGTGATGGTGATCTTCGTGTTCCTGCGCAACGTCTGGGCAACGATCATTCCCAGCGTAACGATCCCGGTGGCGCTGGTGGGCACGCTGGCATTGATGTACGTCTGCGGCTACAGCCTCGACAACCTGTCGCTGATGGGCTTGACGATCGCCGTTGGCTTCGTGGTCGACGACGCTATCGTCATACTCGAAAACATTTACCGCCATATCGAGGATGGCATGGACCCGGATCAGCGCGTCGGAGCAGGGCGCTGGGGAAATCGGCTTTACCATCGTCTCGATAAGCCTGTCGCTCATCGCAGTGTTTATCCCGTTGCTGCTGATGGGCGGCATCGTCGGACGTTTGTTCCGCGAATTTGCAATCTGCGTGTCGATCACCATCATGGTCTCGGCGATGGTGTCGCTGACGTTGACTCCCATGATGTGCTCGCGCTTTCTCGCTTCGGAGAGCCATAAGCACGGGCGCATCTACACCTTCGTCGAGGGCATGTTCGACGGCATGCTTCGCTTCTACGAGCGGACCCTCGACGTCGCGCTGCGCTTCCGCTTCATCACGCTGATGGTGTTTGTCGCCACCGTCGCGCTGACCGGCGTGCTGTATGTCTATATCCCCAAGGGGTTCTTCCCGACTCAGGACACCGGCATCATGATCGGCGTCACCGATGCGGCGCAGGACGCCTCCTACGACCAGATGGTGGCCTCGCAGAAGCAGGTGGACCAGTTGGTGCTGCATGACCCCGGCGTGGCCTCGGTCGTCTCATCGGTTGGCGCCGGCACGGCGGGACAGCCGGGCAACAACGGACGGATGTACATCACGCTGAAGCCGTGGGACCAGCGCACCGCCACTGCATCGCAGATCATCGCCCGGATCGACCAGAAGATGCAGGCCATCAGCGGCATGAAGTTGTATCTCCAGGTCGTTCAGGACGTCAGGGTCGGCGCTCGGTTGGGCCGCACGCTGTACCAGTACACGTTGCAGGATCCGAACTCGGACGAGCTCAACCACTGGGCGCCCAGGATCCTGAAGAAGATGCAGCAGATCCCGCTGCTGTCCGATGTCACCTCCGACCAGGAGAACTCGGGCACCACCGAGACTCTGACCTATGACCGTGATCAGGCCTCTCGCTTCGGGATCGAGCCGGCGGCGATCGATGCGGTCCTGTACGATGCATTCGGACAGAATGAGGTGGCGCAATATTTCACCGGCACCAAGGCTTATTACGTGATCCTGGAGGCGCTGCCGGACGAGTACGGCAGTCTCTCGACACTTGATAAGCTGTATGTGAAATCATCGACCGGTGCGGTGGTGCCGCTGTTGAGCGTGGTGCGGCGGACGACGGTGCCGGTGCAGCCGCTTGCGATCAACCACCAAAGCCAGTTTCCGTCGGTAACGGTCTCGTTCAACCTGAGAGGCAACGCCTCCCTCGGTGACGCCGTGAACGAGGTCGAGCGCGTCGAAGCCTCCATGGGCGTGCCGCCAACCGTCCAGGGCAGTTTCCAGGGAACGGCCCAGGCCTTCCAGTCTTCACTGAGCACCGAACCATATCTGGTGGCGGCGGCGCTGGTGGCCGTCTACATCATCCTGGGCGTGCTGTACGAGAGCTACGTGCTGCCGCTGACGATCCTGTCGACCCTGCCATCAGCCGGTGTCGGGGCGCTGCTCATGCTGCTGACGTTCCACTACGATCTGACCGTGATCGCGCTGATCGGGATCATCCTGCTCATCGGCATCGTGAAAAAGAACGGGATCATGATGGTGGACTTCGCCATCACCGCCGAACGGCGCGACGGGATGACCCCGCATCAGGCGATCCGCCAGGCCTGCTTGTTACGCTTTAGGCCAATCCTGATGACGACAATGGCGGCGATGCTGAGCGGGCTGCCGCTGATGCTCGAGAGCGGCGCCGGATCGGAACTGCGCAAGCCGCTGGGGTTCTCGATGGTTGGCGGACTGGCGCTGAGCCAGGTGCTGACGCTCTACACGACGCCGGTGATTTATCTGTACCTCGATCGGCTGCAGCACTGGCTGGTGCCTAACCGCCGCACCGCGCTGCCGCGGTTGGCCGAGAAAATGGGGGCGGTGGCAGACTGATGTCGACGGTACAATGCTCGTTGCCGGAGACAAGCATGATCGCGCCGAGCGAAACGTCCCCGGCGCGTGAATCATGCGATCAAACAAAGACCTAGCTAGAGCATGATCGCGCGGAACGTCCCCGGCGCGTGAATCATGCGATCAAACAAAGAGATAGTCTTACTGTGTCACAAGTTGCGTCGCGCTTCGGTCACTCGTCCTGCGCCGCAGCACGGGCACCGCGGCAGATGCTTGACCAGAGCGACAGTAAGCCGTCGCCTCAGCGTGGCGATAGAGTTCGAAATGTGGCGCTCGGGACGCCGCGGCGGCGCCTTCGGATCGGTGACCGGCGGAAACGTCAACCGTCGCGGATCTGCCGTGTTTTCTGGCTCCTGGGGGAAAAATCGCCCGCTCGGCGATCAGGAATCCGTAGGCTGCGATACACAGCGTGATGTGGTGATGGAGCCCACGCCATCCGCGTCCTTCGTAATGACCCAGGCCAAGTTCTTGCTTGAGGTCCTGATAGTCCCGTTCGATCCGCCAGCGCAGTTTGGCGCGATCGACCAGTGCCCCGAAGCTCATATCGGCCGGCAAGGTGGATAGCCAGTATTTGGTCGGCGCCGCCTCGTCCTCCGGCCATTCGATCAGCAGCCACTCCTCCGCGGGTGACTCGGCCCGCGTAACCGGGCGGACGCGCAGACGCGTAAAACGTGAGGTGAACGCCTCGCCATTTTCGCGCCAGGTGACGTTTTGCCAAGCTGCCGCCGGCTGGCTGAGCGCCAGCTCCTGGGCGGAGATCTGCTGCGCACGCAGTTGCGGACGTGACAGTTTCGGCCCGTCCGGCCCCGGCAGGAGGGTGTCAGCCCTCCACATCAGCACGTTCGATTGGATACCGACGGCGTAGAGCAACCCCAGTTGCGTTATTCCCTCGCGGAACTGGCCATCATAGCCGTAGCCAGCATCGCCCAGCACCGTGCCGAGTGGAATGCCAGCGGCATGCGCGGCGCGCAGGTGGTCCAAGGCGATCTGCGGTTTGGTCTTGAAGACGACGTCCCCGGGAACCTTGGCTTGCTTTCTCCGATCTGGGTCGTTCGCCCAGGCCTCGGGCAGATAGAGCCGGTGCGCGACGGGCAGGCTGGCGTGGTGGTTGGCGATGGACAGCGAGACCACCGCCTGGCAATTGTCCTGCTTGCCCAGTTGGCCGCAGTACTGCCGTGCGACGCCGACCGAGTGCTTGCCCTTTTTGGGGAACCCGGTGTCATCGATGATCGAGGCTTCGATCGCGCCGAGTGCTTCGATCTTTGGCAGCGCCATCTGGCGCACTTTGGTCAGCACAGCCTCATCGGACCAGGGGGCGATGGCGACGAAATGCAGCAACGACTGGTGTTTCGCCGCTGTGGCGGCTGGCGCGGTGAGGGCCGCCATCGGTTCGACGCTCTTGCGCTCGCCGGGCAGCAGCAGCCCGGTGCAGTAGTCGTGCAAAGGCACCACGCGGTCGGCATGGCCGATGACGCTGGCCAGTTGCTCGACGTAGGCCTCGAACCTCAGGCGGCTGGCGTTCTCCAGGAGATCCATGATCGCCTCACAGTCAGGGGCATGAATCTCCATTGTTTACGAGGCCGCGCTGATTCGGGGGAAGCTCCATTTTGCGACTCAGTAAGAATAGGCCATTTTCGGCCTGCGCAGTCAGGCTGAAAATGGTCTAGCAGCTCCGGGTCTCCCGTTAACAGATTGGTAAGGCTGGTCCCGTAGATTGCGCCGGAAGTCGATGGGCTTTCGCGACCGTTCTTGGTGGAGCAGATCCGTGCGCAGGCTGCCGCATATCTTCGAGGTCGACGGCAGGCATAAAAGCCCATCGACGGATCGTGCGGACAGCATCTTTCCATTCGCAATCAACTACCTGCCGCCACAGGCTGATTAGGAGGACGATGTGTCGTGATGCAATCCACCAAGGGTGGGAGGCCGGGCAGGGGGCTTCGGTTAAGTCTCGCATTGTCCGCCGCGCTCGCGCTGTTGCGACATGGAATTCGCCGTGCTGTTTGCCTGATCCTCCGCCGACAGGGTTTGGTGTTCGGCGTTTTCGGCATCGTCTTCCTATGGACCGGTGCGCTGTATTCGCTGTCGGTCGAACGGCAAGCCGCACTCACCAACGCGGCTGCCCAAACCGACAATTTCGCTCGCGCATATCAAGAGCAGGTCACTGGCGTCATCCGCGCCGTCGACCGGGCCTTGCTCGATATTCGCGAAATCTTACATTCGCGGGCCGGATCAGTTCGACATCGCTCTGTGGGCGGCCCACAGCGGGTTCCTCACCGACTCTGTCTTCGAGGTCGCCATCATCGGCAAGGACGGCTATCTGCGCGCCACCAGTCCCGGACCGCTCTCCAGCCCGATCTATCTCGGCCACAGCGAGCAGTTTCGCGCCCAGGCTGAGCCCTCCGAAGACCAACTGTTCATCAGCAAGCCCGCCGTCGGCCCGGTGGGCAACAGATGGTCCGTTCAACTCAGCCGTCGCATTGTCGGTCCGGACGGACGCTTCGGCGGGGTCGTCGTCGTGTCCCTCGATCCGTTCTACCTGTCGCGTTTCTACACCTCGGTGAATTTGGGCAGCGCTGGTGTGACGGTCCTGATCGGCGACGATGGCATCATTCGGGCGCGTGCCCCTGGAGCCCGGGACGCGATCGGGCATCAGCTTACAGATTCGCCGATCATGGGGCTGTTCGCTCAAAGGGCAAACGGCAGCGTCACCACCGTCAGCCTGATTGATGGGATCAGGCGCATCTACAGCTATCGCACGTTGGACGATTACCCGTTGCTGGTGGCGGTCGGAATAGGCGAGCACGATGCTCTCGCCGGCTATGATCATGACTGGCGGTCCTATCTGGCCGTAGCCGGCGTTGCGAGTTTGCTGCTGTTGGCCGTCATCGCACGCTTCGCGCGGCACCAGACCCGCCTCGACCACGCCCGGGAAGCGCTGTTGGCCAGCGAGGCCCGTCTTGCAGACAACTCGCGTCTGCTCGAAGTCACGCTCGAAAACATGACCCAAGGCATCATGATGGTTGATGCGGGCTTGACGCTTCAGATCAGCAACCGCCGTGCCGCGGAGTTGCTGAACCTGCCGGAGGCCCTGTTGGCGACGAAGCCGTCTTTCGCGGATGTGCTTCGCACCCTTTGGCAACGCGGCGACTTCGGCCCGTGCGACGGGAGATTCGAGAGCTGGTTCGATGGCTACATCGGCGCGCATTCCGGGCGCGAGTGGATAACGGAGCATTGCCCTTCGAAGGGAAAGGTCATCGAAATAAACGGCAAACGGCTGCCGGACGGCAGTGTTGTCCGCACGCTGACTGACATCACCGAGCGCAAGCAACTCGACGAAGCGCTGCGGCAAAGCCGGGAGCGTCTCGCTCTGGCTACCGAATCGGCTCGGATCGGTATCTGGGATTGGGACGTGGCCGTGAACAAGTTGGTCTGGGACGACCGGATGTACGAACTTTATGGCATCCGCGAACAGGATTTCGGCGGCGCCTACGATGCGTGGCAAGCGGGTCTGCACCCAGATGATCTCGCGCGCGGCGACGCGGCCATCGCCGCCGCAATCGACCGCATCAAAGATTTCAACATCGAATTCCGCGTCTTATGGCCCAATGGCGAGGTGCACGACATTGAGGCTCATGCCCTGGTGCAGGGCCCCGCCAACGGTCGCGCCACCAGAATGATTGGTGTGAACTGGGATATCACCGAACGCAAACGCGCCATGGAAACCATCCGCCTGCAAGCCGATCAGTACGCGACCATGTTGGCTACCACCTCGGACGGGTTCTGGCATCTCGATCGGGACGGAAGTTTTCTCTCCGCCAACGACGCCTATTGCCGCATGGTCGGATATTCGCGCGAGCAACTTCTGAAGCTGAAAATTCAGGATATCGAGGCGAACGAATCAGCCGAGGTGACGGGACGTCACATGGCAACGATTATGGAAACCGGTTTCGATCGCTTCGAATCGCAGCACCGGCGGAAAGACGGCGTCGTGATCGACGTCGAGGGTAGCGTCTCCTTTTGGCGGGACACCGGCCAGTTCCTGTGCTTCGCACGCGACATTACTGAGCGCAAGCAGGCCGAGGAGGCGCTTCAGGCGAGCGAGGCGAACTATCGTGATCTTTTTGAGGCCACCCGTGATGCGATCATTGTTCAGGAGATGCATTCTGGGAGATGTATTTCCGCGAACTCCAGTGCTGTAAAGATGTTCGGAGCAACGGACGAGCAAGATTTTCTTTCTCGCAATCCATGGGAATACTCTGCTGAATGGCAATCGGACGGGCGCAGATCGGCCGAAAAAGGGCGTGAGATGCACGAGACGGCCCTGCGCGAAGGCACTCATTCGTTCGAGTGGATGCACATGCGGATCGATGGCACCCAATTTCCCGCCGACGTACTTTTGACTCGGGTAACACGTGGCGAAAGAGTGCTGCTCTATGGTACAGTCCGTGACATTACGGAACGCAAATTGGCAGAAGAACAGATCGCTCACAATGCGCGCTATGACAATCTGACGGGTCTCGCGAATCGTCGTGTCTTTGTCGAGGCGCTTGACCAATCGATCGCCCGAGCGCGCCGCCACGGCACAAGCTTTGCCATTTTGTATCTTGATCTCGATCATTTTAAAGACGTCAATGACACCCTCGGCCATCCGGTCGGCGATGTATTGCTTGAAACGATGGCCAGGCGACTCCGGGCGAACGTTCGAGAGATCGATACGGTCGCCCGGTTCGGCGGCGACGAGTTCGCCGTTATCCTGAGCGATATCGCTGAGCCGGCGGACGCGGCGGTCGTCTCGGAGCGGCTTCTCGGCGTGATCGGCGAGAGAACCGCCATTCGAGCCGAAGTTGCGGCCGCCGCTGCTGGTGTAGCGGAGATGATTGTAAAGGCCATGACTGAACCGATCACGATTCACGCCAATCGAATTTACTCCGGCGCGACCATAGGTATCGCAATCTACGGGCCGGACTCACCGGACGCCGAGACAATGTTAACTCACGCAGATGTTGCACTGTATCAAGCCAAGGCGCACCAGCGGGGAACCTATCGTTTCTTTACCGATGGAATGGACGCCGAGGTCCGTGCGCGGGTCAACCTGAGCACGGAACTCCGCGACGCCATCGCCTCCGATGAATTTTTCCTGATGTATCAGCCCCAGGTCTATACCGAAACCGGTCGAATCGCCGGGCTTGAGGCCCTTGTGCGGTGGCACCATCCGACGTTAGGCACCCTTGGGCCGGGTAAATTTATTCCTGACACCGAAAGGAACGGTTTGATCTTGCCGCTGGGGCGCTGGGTTTTGGGTGAAGCATGCAGCCAGACCAGGCGGTGGCTCGACGCTGGGATTGCACCGCCGTTGATTGCCGTCAACCTGTCGGGCATCCAATTCAAAATGCCGCTCCAGTTGGAGATGGACATAGCGGCAGCGGTGGCAGAGTCCGGTTTGCCGCCGCAGCTGCTCGAACTGGAGTTGACGGAAAGCGTCCTTATGGAAGCGTCGCGTGATCACAACTCCGTCCTACTGCGCCTTCGCGAGCGCGGACACCGTATCGCGATCGATGACTTCGGGAGTGGCTATTCGTCGCTCGACTATCTGCGTCGGTATCCTGTGGACCGGATCAAGATCGCTCAGACGTTTATAGCCGACATCGGTATTGAACCAGGAAACGACGCTATTGTAAGGGCCGCTCTCGGCCTTGCGCGCGAACTGAATATTGAAGTGGTTGTAGAAGGTGTGGAAACCGCCGCACAACTCGAACTTTTGCAAGCCTGGGGCTGCCGGATAGCCCAGGGTTACTACTTTGCCCAACCTCTGGCTGTTCGTAGAGTGGAGACGCTGCTACGAGTTGGCAAAGTCGAGCCGATACACCCCGAACCGGCCGAGCTTGCCGCCAGTTGCTGATGCCCTTGGAATATCAGCCTGAGGCGAAGCGACTTCAGGCCAGACAATTTTCAGCCTGACTGTGCAGGCCGAAAATGGTCTATCTGTTGATCGCATGATTCACGCGCCGGGACGTTCCGCTCAGCGCGATCATGCTCTAGCCCATTTTCGGCCTGCACGGTCAGGCTGAAAATCTCTTGTTTGATCGCATGATTCACGCGCCGGGGACGTTCCGCTCAGCGCGATCGCGCGCTAACGAAGTCGCTCGATAAAAAATAATCTGGAGCGTGTCCGCTCAACGTGAAAACGCCCTGGTCCCGCGCTGGCGGGCCTCGCATCAACCGACATTGCAGAGCATGCAACCTCGCCTCACGCGTGGCCCCCTTCCAGATATGCCGCCCTGATCTCCGGCCGCGCCAGCAACTCCGCGCCCGTCCCGGCCATGGTGATCGCGCCGTTCACCAGCACATACCCCCGGTGCGCCAGCCGCAATGCCTGGTATGCGTTCTGCTCCACCAGCAGCACGGTCAGCCCGGTGCTTCGATTCAGATCCCTGATCGCACCGAAGATCTGCCGCACCACCAGCGGCGCCAGACCCAGCGATGGCTCGTCCAGCAGCAGCAACGCGGGCCGTGACATCAGCGCTCGCCCGATCGCCAGCATCTGCTGCTCGCCGCCCGACAGGGTACCCCCGCGCTGCCCGATCCGCTCCTTCAGCCGAGGAAACAATGCGAAGACCTGCTCCAGCAGTGTCGGGATATCAGAGCGGCCGGCCACCTCGGCGCCCATCAGCAGGTTCTCATGCACCGTCATGCGGTTGAAGATACGGCGGCCCTCCGGAGCCTGAGCAATCCCTCGGCGCATGATCTGGTGCGTCGGCCAGTGAGTGATGTCTTGACCATCGTGAACGATGTGGCCGGACCGCGCCCGCGGATTGCCGCAGATCGTCATCATCAGCGTCGATTTACCAGCCCCGTTGGCGCCGATCAGCGTAACGATCTCGCCGCCGTTCACCGTCATGTCTATGCCGCGCAAAGCCTGGATCGAGCCGTAAAAGGCGGTGACACCAGCCAAAGACAGCAGCCCGCTCACGCCGGCACCTCGTCCTCGTCGCCCTCGCCGAGGTAGGCGGCGATCACAGCGGGATCGGCACGGACAGCGGCCGGTGCGCCGTCGCTGATTTTTTTGCCGTGGTCCAGCACCACGATGTGGTCGGAGATGCGCATCACGACCCCCATATCGTGTTCGATCATCAGCAGCGAACACCCCCGGTCGCGGATACGCAGAAGAAGCTGGTTCAGTTCCTCTGACTCGCGCGGGTTCAGGCCGGCCGCCGGCTCGTCCAGGCACAGCAGCACCGGGTCGATGCACATCGCGCGCGCGATCTCCAGCCGGCGCTGCGCGCCGTAGGGCAGGGCACCGGCGGGATCGTCGGCGCGCGTGGTCAGCCCGATGGCATCCAGCCAGTGCCGGGCCTTCTCCATGCCGGCAGCCTCGGCGACGCGGTAGCGGCCCAGCCCGAGCACCGCCAGGACGCCGAATCCTGTGGCCGCCATCAGGGTGTTGTGCTGCGCGACCAGCAGGTTTTCCAGCACGGTCATGCCGGCGAACAAACGAACATTCTGGAATGTCCGTGCGACCTTGGCGGCGGCGGCGATCCGATGCCCGGGCATGCGCTGCAGCGGGTATCTCTCGCCATTCGTGTGGGTCAGCAGGATCGTTCCGGCGGTCGGCCGATAAAAGCCGGTGACGCAGTTGAACACCGTGGTCTTGCCGGCTCCGTTGGGGCCGATGACGGCGGTGATGTCACCCTTGCGCGTCTCGAATGACAGGTTGTCAACCGCCTTGAGGCCGCCGAAACGCATGGTCAGGCCGGAAACCGCCAACACTATCGGCGGCTCTCGGCCACCAGTTCGGCGGCGATTTCTTTCGGTGCCGTCAGCGCCACGCTGGGCCTGCGCCCGGATATCAGCCCCCGGGGCCGCAGGACCATCATGATCACAAGCGCCAGGCCGAAGATAAGCACACGGTAGAACGGCAGTTCGCTGGCGATGCCGGCAAAGACCGGGCTGTTCATCTGGTCTCCGAGGAAGCTCAGGAAGTTACGCAGCGCCTCCAGTCCGCCGATCATCACGATAGCGGCCAGAGCCACGCCGAGTTGGCTTCCCAGGCCGCCCAGCACCACGATCGCCAGGACGGTGGCCGACTCCATGAAGGTGAAGCTCTCGGGGCTGATGAAAGCCTGGCGGGTGGCGAAGAACGCTCCGGCGAACCCGCCGAACAACGCACCGATGCCGAACGCGGTCAGCTTGGTGTTGCGCACATTGATGCCAAGCGACCGGCAGGCGACCTCGTCCTCCCGCAGCGCCTCCCACGCCCGTCCCAGCGGCAGCCGGCGCAGGCGGAGCGACACCCAGTTGGTCAGCAACGCCAGCCCCAGAATGACGTAGTAGAGGAAGATGATCCGCTGGATCACTTCCGGTTCGATGTTGAAGAAGCCGGCGAATGTGCCGGGCCCGCCTTCCATGCTGAAGGCAAGGCCAAACAGCGTGGGGCGCGGGATGCCGCTGATGCCGTTGGGACCGTTGGTGAGAGAAACCCAGTTGTTGATGACGATCCGGATGATCTCGCCAAACGCCAGCGTAACGATCGCGAGGTAGTCACCACGCAGGCGCAGCACAGGAAAGCCGAGCATCACGCCCCATAGCGCGGCGAGGATGCCGGCAAGCGGCAGGCAGGTCCAGAACCCCAGACCGAACGTCGTTGCCACCAGCGCATACGAATAGGCCCCTACTGCGTAGAACGCGACGTACCCCAGGTCGAGCAGGCCGGCCAACCCGACGACGATGTTCAGGCCCCACCCGAGCATGATGTAAGTCAGCACAAGGGTGCCGAGGTCGATGTAGTAACGGGAACCGCTGAAGGGCAGGGCTATCGCCGCCACGAGCAGTACTGGCGTGATGTATCTGCCGGCGTGCGTCACGCGCTCGGCGAACGCCCGGTTGGACGCGGTGGCTTCGCGGCGGGTCCGGCCTCGCCAGGACAGCAACAGCAAACGGCCAGAAAACACCAGGCTGACGACGACCGCGGTGGCGACTGGACGGGCCCGGAGCGACAATCCGTGCTCGCCGCTGACGGTGACGAGGCCGACAAGGGGACCGAACAGGCCGAGGGCGACGATCGCAGAAAGGAAGGCGTCGCGGAGAGGGGTCATGAACTTTCATCAGGGCGAGTGCAGGCGCGCCATCTACGCCTCACCGATGCGTGGCAACTGCAGGAACTGCGCGCCCGCCCTCTCGGCCGGCGCCCGGCCGGCCGCCGCGACGAGGCGAAACTCATACCTTCTCCACCTCCGCCCGGCCGAGAATCCCCGTCGGCATGAAGATCAGCACGATGATCAGGATCGAGAATGCGGCGACATCCTTGTATTCGACGCTGAAATAGGCCGACCAGAACACCTCGATCAGCCCGATCAGCAAGCCACCCAGCACCGCTCCCGGCAGGCTGCCGATCCCGCCCAGAACCGCCGCGGTGAATGCTTTGATGCCGGCGATGAAACCAATGTAGAAGTCGATCACGCCATAGTACAGCAGGAACATGAACCCGGCGACGGCGGCCAGGGCAGCGCCGATGACGAAGGTCAGGCTGATCGTGCGGTCGGTGTCGATGCCCAGCAGGCTGGCCATTTTCAGGTCCTGCTCGCAGGCACGCATGGTGCGCCCGAGCGGCGTCTTCGTGACCAGCCAGGTGAACAGCCCGAGGATCACCAACGTGATCACCACGATGGCGATCTGCATCCACGAAAGCTGCACCGCGAAGCCGCCCTGATCCATCAGCTGGATACCGCCGGGGATCACCGCTTCGATCGGCTTGACGCGTGCGCCCTGGCTGACCTGGACATAGTTCTGCAGCGTAATCGACATCCCAATGGCGCTGATCAGCGGGGCAAGGCGGAAGGACCCGCGCAGCGGCCGGTAGGCGACACGTTCGATTGTCCAGCCATACAGCGCGGCGATCGCTGCGGCGAACAGCAGCGTCAGCGCGAGAGCCAGGGGCACCGAGGTAATGCCCAGCACAGACAGACCGAGGAGCGCGATCAGTGACAGGAACGCCCCGACCATGAACACGTCGCCATGGGCGAAATTGATCATGCCAATGATGCCGTAAACCATGGTATAGCCGACCGCGATCAGGCCATAGATCATCCCAAGCGTGACGCCATTGATAAGTTGCTGCAGTGCGTAAGCCAACGGCGCTCCGATTCTGTGATTGGTGCAATGCAACCATGCAAGGCAGGTATGGCGCAAGAGCGCTCAGACGGACCAGGCTTCAACGATGATCCGAAGCCAAAGGCACTCCCCGGGCCCGCGATTCGGGCGTCCCTGTTCAGCTGGTTGACCGTCTCCGTCTGCATAGCGCAATGTCAGGTTGGCGCAAATCGCGAAACGACCTCAGGCTGATGAAATTGCCCGGTAAATATGAGCTGGAGCGTTTCCACTCAAGGGTGGAAACCCTCTAGCCGCCAGATCGAACAGTTCGAGACATATTCATCCATTTCAATCGTCGCACTGGGTCGTTATCCGGGGGGTCGAGATGGCGTGCGATACGCCGAACCCCGCGTTGGAACGCATACGACGCGCGCTTCGCGCGCTACTCGATTGTCGAGGGTGACCTGGCGTGCATCGCTCATCAAGGACCAGTGGGAATCCCGTCCGGCAAGGCGATCCTTGAGTCCCGTTCGCGCCGAAGACGCTGCCGCCGATCGGGAAACGGGGTCCTGCTTCAGGGCGCCGGCGAATCGCCAGAAGAAAGATCAGCAGTGACCTGGGTCACAGCCAGGGAGAACAGCCGGACGTAACCTGAGCGATGTGGACGGAGGCCGCTCGCGGCAACGGATTTCCGGCTTTTGGGCGCCTTCACGATCGCACATCAACGGGAAGAGAGGACAGTCCAATGCGCACGCTGCTTCAGGTGGTTGTCTTGGTGACGCCGTTGCTTTCTGTTGACGCGGCGGTAGCCGCCGAGTTGCCGGTTGCGGGTCCTCTGCCTCACGCCTTTACCGCCAGTGTCGGAGCGCGAGTGGTGCTGGTAGGGGGCGGTGGAATGGGCGGCCACAATTCCGGTGGGATGGGCAGTTCCCAAACGGGCGGCATGAACGGCGGGGCCTCGGCAAGCAGCGGGCAGGTTGGCGGGATGAGCGGCGCCCAGACGGGCGGCATGAACGGCGGCACGACAGCAAACAGCCGGCCCCCCGGCGGGACCAGCGATAGCCGTGCTGAGCCTGCTCAGTCTTCTACGTGCGCGACGGTCTGGGCACGGCTTCTCCAGCCCTTCCATCAGGTCCGCTGCGCGCCCGGCAAACCTGTCCGGCTAAAGACGGCCGCCAGCAAACAATAGAAAACCAGGGCGCCGTCGCCCCGGACAGGCAATATCCGCGCAAAGAAATTTTGACGGAGACCCGCGCTGGGTGTCGCCTACGGCTTCGCGGTTCGCCGAAGCACTGGCGCCGGGATGCGCCGGCTCTGTCGTCGCGGCTGCGCCATCTGCACCGCGGCGTGGTCCTCCCGATTCTGCTCACTGCTTGACGCGGCCCCGTACCGCCTGATAGCGCTGCTGCTCGCTGCATCGTGGCGTAAATCCAAACGGAACCGCGAAGATGAGCCAGAACTGGGCCATCTGCATTGGAATTGACCGGTACGATAATTTGCAATCGCTGCAGTACGCGAAGCACGATGCCGGGGCACTGCGTGATTTCTTCGAGAAGGACGCCGGTTTCGACAAAGTCTACTTCTTCGCCGAGGACGCGCCTCCGATCCAGACCGATTTCGGCGACCCCATTCGTTCGATGCCCAGCGGCGGCACTCTGCGCCGATTTCTGCGTATCAGGTTCGAGCAGAGTTTCTTGAAGCCGAGCGACAATATTTGGTTCTTTTTCGCCGGTCACGGCCGGCGGGAGCGCGACCGTGACTACCTCATGCCGATCGATGCCGATCCCGGAAATGTAGAAGAGACGGCTATCCCGGTCAGTTATGTCGCCGAGCGACTGCGGCGCAGCGGTGCGCAAAACGTGATTTTGCTGTTGGACGCTTGCCGAAATGAAGGCGCACGCGACGGGCAGGGCGTAGGCGCCGACCGCCAGGCGGGTGTCGTCACCGTCGCCTCCTGCAGCCCCAACGAGCGCTCCTATGAAATCGCGGAACTGCAGCACGGCGCCTTCACCTACACGCTGCTGGAAGGACTGCGGCTGCAAGGCGAGTCCAACTGCGCCACTGTGGAACGCCTGGACCAGCACCTGCGGTTCCGGGTGCCGGAACTTTGCAGCAAATATCGCAAACCGCCGCAGACCCCGTACACTTACGCTGAACCAATCGAAAAGCGGCATCTGATCCTGCTGCCTAAACTCGCGAGCCTCTCCGACCTTGGCCCGATCAAGCTCGACGCCCTTCAAGCCGAGACGAATGGCGATTTCGAGACTGCCGAACAGCTTTGGTGGCGTGTCATCGCCGTGTCCCCCGTCGATGCGCAGGCGCACGATGCCATCAAGCGTATCGCGCTCAAGCAATCCGCACTGCGCACCACGGAAGCTGAAACGTCCACGGTCCCGACCGCTCGGGGCGACAGACCTCATCGCCACCTTTCAGCCCGCTCGATACGCCTGACGCGGAGGCGGGCACTACAGATCGCCGGGATTGGTGCGGCGGCGACCGGGATGGTCATCGCATCGCCTTCCGTGCGCAGGTTCCTGTCCAGGCCATCACTGCGCACGATTTCCTTCGACGTCGTCACCGTCGATGAGAAAGGCGTGCGGAACCCGCCGGAGAAATACACCGCCGCATCCTTTGCCGAAAACCTCGGCTCCAGCGACGCGATCGATATGGTTTCGATTCCCGCTGGCAGCTTCACGATGGGATCACCCGCGGACGAACCCGAACGGCGGTCAAACGAAGGCCCGCAACATCACGTCACGATTGCCCCGTTCTTTATCGGCGCCGGACCCGTCACGCAGTCGCAGTGGTCTGCGGTGGTCCTGGCCCATCCCGACCCGATCGGCCGAAATCTCGATCCGGACCCGTCCTTTTTCAAAGGGATCGATCTTCCGGTCGAGAGCATCACCTGGCACCAGGCGGAGGAATTCTGCCTGCGCCTCACCGGAATTACCGGGCGTTCCTATCGATTACCCAGTGAAGCCGAATGGGAATACGCCTGCCGGGGCGGTACTGCGGGGCCGTTTCATTTCGGGCCAACGCTTACGCCGGAACTGGCAAACTACTGCGGAACCGGGGGCGCCGTGTGTGGCCAAAGTGACGGCAAGAGCATCGCCTCCGAGTTCTACGACAAGGTGCGCTATCAATCGGGCAGCTATGGCCAGGGACCGGCCGGCACCTGCCGGCAAACGACGACCCGCGCCGGGACATTCCCGCCCAATCGGTTTGGACTTTATGACCTGCATGGCAATGTCTGGGAATATTGCCTCGACGTGGCGAGCGACAGTTACGCCGATGTGCCGGTGGATGGCAGTGCCGACCTCGCGGGTTCGCCGGACAGCTATAGGGTGTTGCGAGGCGGATCGTGGTCCCACAATCCGGCGATCTGCCGCTCCGCCTATCGTGACTTCATCGCTCCCAACTCGGCCGGGTGGCAGGGCCGCATTGGGCTAAGGGTGGTTTGCACCATCTGAAACAAGGAGCGCGGCACATGGCGGACGAGCAGGCGGGTCTTTGGTTTGTGACCGAAGTCGAAACGAGCGAAACGGTGAAGGCCGTCGAGGGCGGCCGAAGCTCCGAAGATGTTGGCGGCGGGTTTGGTACCGGTGCCGTGCAGGCCGTTCGCAAAAGCCTGACGCAACGAGTGCAGATCAGCGCTGATGACCTCAAGCGGCAGATCGGCAATCTGGTCGCCGTCGTCGGCGACGTCTTCGATCAGTCGCGCGGCCAGAGTGGGTTGTCCTTGGATCAGGTCGAGCTGTCGATCGAAATCAGTTCGGAAGGGCAGGTCAGTATCCTCGGCAGCGGCGGCAAGCTTGAAGGCAAAGGCGGCATCAAACTCAGCTTCACGCGTGCCCCGGCGCATGGGTAGACGAAACCGGCGGGGGCAGCGGTAAGGCCTTCGCCAACCCCGCCAGATGTTCCGCCAGTTTTTCTGTTTGCCGGCGGATGTCCGGCACCGCGGTCATTTCCCAGAACGCACCCTTGGTCACCGGCCCGACGGCGAACAGCCTGCGAGAAATCGCACCGTCCCTGTTCAGCAACGCGCAATTGCCGGTGACGTCGAGCCCGAGCCGCAAGGGATCTGGCCGCGCCACCCCGTCGCGAAGCAGCCCGCGAATCAGCGGATCGGAGATTCGATCGTAATCAGCGACGGGACCGGCGCAATTCACCACGCGGGCGACCTCGATGGAGACCAGCGTGTCCTTCTGCCGGGGTTGGTACAGCACCTCCGCTCGATCGCCGTTGATCTCATAGTCCCGCACCCGCCCGGCCACGATTCGCAACTGACCGTTGGCCCTTGCCGCGTCGATCCGGTCGGCGACCGGCCCCGCCATGCGGTGTCTGTGCACATCCCACCAAGGTCGCAAGTGCCGCAGGAATCGCTTGCGATCCTGCAGGGACATCGCCTGCCACACGTCGGCCGTGAACGGACGGAGTTCGTCGATGATCGGCTGCCAGCTACTGCCCTGGGCGATGGCGCGAGCGCTCTCCCGGCGCAGGAACCGGGTCAGTGCAGTCACGGCGGTGGGGAATGGTTCATGGTCCGGGGCGGGTGTCGGCACGCTGGCATGCCGGCGCGGCAATAGTCCCCGGCGCGACAGAGCGCAGATCGGCCCGCGATGCCCCTGATCCAGCAACGAAATCACTGCATCCACCGTCGTCAGTCCAGTGCCGAGCAACAGGACCGGCACGTCGGAATCCAGATCGGTCAGTGCATCCGGCGCCCACGGATCCGGCCGGTAGAATGCTGTGTCGTAGAACCCGGCATGCGCCACCGGCACCGGTGCCGGCGGAAAGTTGCCGGTTGCCAGCACCGCGAAATCAGCCTGGATCGAGCGATCCCGGTCCAAGGTGAGTGTAATCCGGTGGGCATGCCGGTCGAGACCGACGACGTCGCCCTTCACCAGTTCCAACCGTTCCCGCCCGCAGCGCTTCATCTCGTCATTCAGCAAAGCGCGGATATAGGCGCCGAACGCGCGCCTGGGTGCGAAGGTCTGCGGACCGCTGTCCTCGCCCTCGGGTTGCCTGGTCAGCCAGTCCAGGAAATCGCTCGGTCGGTCGTGGAAGGCGCTCATGCGCGCGGCCGGCACGTTCAGAATGTGGCTGGCATTGCCAGTCGCGTAAGCCACGCCGCGTCCGAACTGGCTGTTGCGCTCGATTAACACCAGGCGTGTCGGCGGCGGGCAGTGGCGCAGCAAGTGCAGCGACAGCAGCGTTCCGCTGAAGCCGGCGCCGATCACAGCGATCGTGCTCATGGGCTCGCACTCCCATGTCTGGCAAAATTGATACTATTCGGCATGGATCGCTTCCATCCCTATTTATCCGATGGGAATAAGGGAGTATCGAGCGGTCGAGATGTCAACAGGAAACCGCGGGGTCCCACCTCGCAGCGACGTCTCTTGAGGCTGACCCGTTATCACCACATGGTGCGATCTAACCGATGTTGTCCAGCAAGGGAAAATACGCTCTGCGCGCCGCGGCCATGCTGGCGGAGCAGTTCGCCAGCCAAGGCTGGACCTCGACGTCCGCGATCGCCGAGTATGAGCATATTCCGCGCAAGTTCCTCGAAACAATTCTCGTACAGCTCCGCGACGGCGGTGTCGTCGAAAGCCGCCGTGGGTCACAAGGTGGCCACCGCCTGTCGCGCGACCCGGCGACGATCTCGGTGGCGGACATCATGCGGCTGATCGACGGACCACTGGCCCTGACACCGTGCGCCAGCGTTACGCGTTTCCGCCGCTGCGCCGATTGCTGCGATGTCGATGCGTGCCGGGTGCGGCGGTTGATGCGTCAGGCGCGTGACGCGGTGGCCAGCGTGCTGGAGAATTGCTCACTGATCGGCTTGGCGGGTGACGCAAAGCCAGGCGCAGGATGCGCCTGTGACGAGCCGGGCGCGTCCAGGATCGAAATACGATCGGGGCAGCCTTTGTTCCCCCAAACCCGTTAATAGACGTTTCCAGGGAGTGTCGCCTGTTGGCGGGGGGCTGGGGCAACGCCTGCCTTACGCCACCAGCATCGGCGCCGGCGCCGCGAACGGTCGCGGCAACGCCGAAAGTGCGATCGACACTCTTTGTTGGGCTGCGCGCCGGGACCGGGGCGAAGACCGACACCGCTTCGGACTGGCGTCGATCTGCGCCACTGCCCTGAAACGCTCGCCGCGGCGAAACGCCAGGGCCGCCCGAAACGCTCACCGCGGGTATGGACAACTGTGTGGCAAAACGGCAACGCAATGCGTCATGACGAGAAAAAATGCTGCAACGCAGCAAATAGCCCTTGCGTGCTGCACCTGCGAAGACCATTCTATGTCCCGCAGACGCGCTTCGGCGCACTGCTTTCTTGGACGTTTCCTCCCTAAACTTCGGCGGTGCCACAAGCACCGCCGTTTTTTTGCTCGAGCGCGCGCAAGGATTCTGCAGCGGATCCCAGACCCGGCCAGGTTGACGGTCGCGGTTTGACAGGATGGCCCCGGGCGTGGTGGGAAGCGCTGTGAGCCAGGGGGAACGCGCCAAAGGGGTGACGTCTCAGGCCGCTCGGGGTCCCGCGCGGTGGGGTTTTGGCTTGTCCATGGCGTTGCACGCCGCGGTGGTACTGGGGCTGCTGTCGTCAGTGCACCATGTCATGACCCCGGAAGGCACGGCCGGCTCGATCGAGTTGGTCATGCTGCCAGACGCGCCAGAGCGCAGGCCGTCTGCTCCGTCCAGCGAAGCGACAGCCGCGGCCGAACCGCAGTCCGCCCCGCAGCGTGAGCCGGCACCGGTCCAGCCGCCCCCTCCAGAGCAGCCGACCCTCCCCGAGCAAGCGGCGGTTCCCGAGCACACAGCGGTTCCTCCCCAGCCTCCCGACGCCGAACCGCCACCGCCCCAGAATCAGGCTGCGGTTGCCACGCAACCGCCCGTTCCGCCGCAGCCTCCCGACCAGGAGCAAAAGTTGCCGGTCCCGCAGCCGCCGGTTCCCGAAAAGCCGCCCGTTGCGCAACAGCCGCCGATTCCCGAACATCCGCCGGTTCCCGAACATCTGCCCGTTGCCGAGCCAATGCCGGTCCCTCCGGCCACTCCGGTGATCGCGGAGCCGCCCCCGCCGCCGCCAAAACCGCCTCCAGAGCACGTCCCGCACCGGCCCCGCGCCGTGCCGGCACAAACGAATTCGCCACATACCGCTCCGCCTGCGCGCACGCGGGTCGCAAGCGCCCCAGCGCGGGCCGAGCCGTCCGCAACGGCGTCGGCGGCGCCCGCCGCTTCGGCGATGCAGGCCGCCCCGGCGCCGCCCGGGGCCCAGGCCGGTCCGGATCCGGCCTGGCTCTCCGACGTAGCCGCATGGCTACTGGCTCATCGCTCCTACCCCGAGATGGCCCGTGAACTCGGCCGGCAAGGTACCGTGTTGATGCAGATAACGGTCGATCCCAAAGGGCACGTGGTGAACGTCAATCTGGTGCGCGGCAGCGGAACCGATTTGCTTGACCACGCCGCGGAGGCCCTGGTGCGGGACGCTCATCTGCCGCCCTTTCCGTCGGATATGAGGTCGTCGCAGCAGCGCATCACGATTCCCATCCGCTATCGCCTGGAGTAACGCCGTCCGCCAACGAGTGACCGTTGAAGATCGGCCGGCCTACGCCACCAGTGCAGTCAACAGCGAATCCAGTCGCAGCCGCCCCTCCCGCGTCGCCATCAGCCGCTCCCGCGTCAGGGTCAAATAGCCTTCCTGCATGCACTTCGCCAAAACATCGGCATCCACCGACTGCGTCAGTTTGCATTCGGTCCGAACCTCGAACCGCGCCAGTTCAATCCCCTCGGTCAGGCGTAGCCCCATCAACAGCGCCTCCCGCGCGCGTTCCTCTGCCGGCACCACCTCATCGGCCGTAAGTCCGTGCCCAATCCGTTCCACCCGTTCGGCCCAGACCTCTGGCGCACGGTGCCGCCGGGTAGCGTGCAAGGATCCATCAACCGTGATCCGCCCGTGTGCCCCCGGGCCAATGCCGGCATAGTCGAGATACCGCCAGTATGCCAGGTTGTGCCGGCTTTCCTCCCCGCGACGCGCGTAGTTGGAAACCTCGTAGGCCAGCAAGCCGACGCGGGCGCATTCCTCTTCGGTCGCATCGTACAGCGCCGCCGCGGTGTCCTCATCGGGCAGCACGATCTTCCCCTGCCGATATAGCGCCTCGAACGGGGTCGCCGGCTCGATCGTCAATTGATAAAGCGATAAATGATCCGCCGCGATCGCCAGCGCCGCCCGCAGTTCCGCCCGCCAGTCAGCCAGATCCTGGCCAGGGCGCGCATAGATCAGGTCGAACGACACGCGCGGAAACAGCCGTCGCGCCAGCGCCAGGGCGGCAACCGCCTCGGCAGCCGAATGCTGGCGGCCGAGCAGGCGCAAGGCGGTTTCGTCCAGGCTTTGAATGCCGATTGACACCCGGTTCACGCCGGCGGTGCGATAGCCGGCCAGCCGCCCAGCCTCGATGCTGGTCGGGTTCGCCTCCAGCGTGATTTCCAGGTCGTCGGCCGGATCGAAGTATCGTACGGCGTCGTCCACCAGCGCCCCGACCGTCGAAGCGTCCATCAGGCTTGGCGTTCCGCCACCGAAGAACACCGAGGTCAGCCGCCGCCGGCCCAGCCGGGCGGCCTCGGTTGCGAGTTCACGCCGCAGCGTCGCGGCGAAACGCGTCTGGTCGATCCGCTCCCGGACATGCGAATTGAAGTCGCAATACGGACATTTGGCCAGGCAGAACGGCCAATGGACATACAGCGCGAGGGCGTCGGTCAAAGCTTCAGACTGAGGGGTATGCGCATGTTCAGATAGTTGGGCACCGCCCAGACCTCCCGCACCTGCCGAACGATGCGGAACCCGGCGCGCAGGTAGTTCGGCAGCGCTCGGGGATGATCGGCAGTGCAGGTGTTGACGGTCATGCCCATCGGACCGTGCCGCCAGACCTCGTCAACGGCGGCACGCAGGAAGGCGTAGCCCGCACCTTGCCCGATCGTACCCGGCATCAGGCCGAAATAGCTCAGATTCACATCCGGCCAGACGCGGGCATCGAGTTCGTAGAATCCCGCCGGTTCGCCTTTCGCATACAGTGTGTGGATCGCAACCGCCTTGTCGCGGAGCAGCGCCGCCAGTTCGTCATCGGGCGTTGTGCGGCGCAGCCACCACAGGTAATCCGCGCCCACGGTATTGTACAGATAGCGGTAGAACGGCACCGAGGGGGCCTGGGCACGCACGATCTGAAACCCGGGCGCCAGGCCCGGCGCCTCGACCTGTGGCGGCTGATCCATCCGCAGGAACGTCACTGTGACGCCGACCCGGGTTACCGGACCCATCTGCCTTTCCTTGTGACCGCAATGTGAAATCTTTATCCCCAATGGCCCTGCGATGCCACCCGGCATAAGGGCGATCGCGATGCTCGAATAGATATATAGCGGCTCAATTCGGAAATTACCTGCTTCGTGGCGGTGGGCCCTCGGCGGCTTGTCAGGTGTCCTCCCCCGCGGTTCCGTCTCGTCGGCCGATGTGAAGCGTGATCCGCACAGGTGGAATCACCGGAGCGGTGAATCACGCTCTCAAACAGAGAGCCAGAGCGGGTTCCGTGAGCCAACGCGAATGGAAACCGCCCTAGACTCGACAACAGTGTGCTTAAGGCTAAAGCACCTCAGCCGAAAGGCTGTGTACTGGATGTCCGGATCAATACGACTGGCGGGTCTCACACCACCACTGATCAGTCCGCGTAAAGGAGCCACCATGCCAAGTGATACACCGTTCGGAACAGGACCTTTGTCCGGATTGCCGAATCGGGATGCGATGAACGCCACGCTCGCGCGTCATTGGTGGGCGATCGTCTTGCGGGGCCTGATCGCGGTCCTGTTCGGCATTGTGGCGCTGGCCGCACCCGGCGCGGTTTTGCTGTCCCTGGCTTTGCTGTTCGGCATCTATTTGCTGATCGACGGCGTCATCGGCCTGGTGAGCACCGTGCGCGCGGTCACCGGCCACGGTCATTGGGTGATGCTGCTGGCGGAGGCGATCCTGAACATCATCATGGGACTGATCGCATTGCTGATCCCTGCCGCGGCAGTGCTGGCCTTCGTGCTGCTGATGGCGGCCTGGGCATTGGTTAGTGGCGGGCTGATGGTGGCGGCGGCGGTGAAGCTGCATGCCACCCATGGTCGCTGGTGGCTCGGGCTAGAGCGTGATCCGCAAGGTGGAATCACCGGAGCGGTGAATCACGCTCTCAAACAGAGAGCTAGAGCGGGTTCCGTGAGCCAACGCGAATGGAAACCGCTCTAGGTGGCGTGGCGTCGCTGATCTGGGGCGTTCTGCTGGTGGCGGCGCCCTTGGTCGGGGCAGTGGTACTGACCTGGTGGCTGGGGATTTATGCGATTGTCTTCGGCATCGCACTGCTCGCCTGCGGATGGCGGCTCCATGCCAGGCATTCGGGCTATCAGGGGGGCCTGGCATTGTTATCGCGATGACGCTCAGCCGGTCGAGGCTGCCCGGGTGAGCGTCAGCCTCGCGGCCACTGCCCGGTCGCAACGCCTCAATCGTCGCGGTGCACGCGCTCCATTTTCTCGTGCCGCTCCTGCGCCTCGATCGACATCGTGGCGATTGGCCGGGCTTCCAGGCGCTTGATGCCGATCGGTTCGTCGGTTTCCTCGCAGTAGCCGTAGGTGCCGACCTCGATCCGCACGAGCGCCTGATCGATCTTGGAGATCAGCTTGCGAGCGCGATCGCGGGTGCGCAATTCCAATGCCCGGTCCGTCTCCACACTGGCTCGGTCGGTGATGTCGGCTTCGTGAATGCCGCCCTCCGACAGGCTCGCCAGGGTGCCGTCCGCCTCCCGCAGCAGATCGGCCCGCCAGCGTAGCAGTTTCTGTCGAAAATACTCGACCTGGATGGGATTCATGAATTCTTCGTCCTCGGAGGGGCGATAATCAGGGGGCAACGTCACCATCATCCACATTCGGTCCTGGTTATCCTTCCGCCCGCACCCTTCGGTCTAAACCGCTGGGGCGGCCGCCCGGCCCATTCCGGGGTGGGAACGCGCGGACGTATAGCGGCGCGTCCACCGCCCGCCAAGAGCGTGCGCGAAAACGTCAACATATTGCAATGGAACCGAAGCCGATGGGCACTTCCGGCAAGCTTTTTCTGCCGATCGGCAGGAAATGCCGCATCGGCCGAGCGTCCCACCAGGGGATTTGGCGATGTTTGCCGCGGCACAGAAGTTGCTGGAACGACGAACAGATGTCTCCAGGATCAACCCTCGGCCAAACATGCGCGTAATCGCAACCCTTCTGCTAGGTCTGACCTTGAGCACGGCGATGTCCGGATGGGCGCCCGCCTGGGCGGACGTGCGAATCAAGGATATTGCCGATGTCGAGGGCGTGCGGGATAATCAGCTGATCGGCTACGGCTTGGTCGTCGGGCTGAACGGCACTGGCGATAAGCTCAACAACAATGTGTTCACCCGCGAATCCCTGGTTGGGATGCTCGAACGTCTCGGGGTGAACACCCGTGATCAAATTTCGGTCCTTTCCACCAAGAATGTCGCTGCCGTCATGGTGACGGCTGAATTGCCGGCGTTCGCCCGCGGCGGCGGCCGCATCGACATCTCGGTGTCCGCGCTGGGCGACGCAACGAATCTGACCGGAGGCACGCTGCTGGTCACGCCGCTGCTCGCCGCCGATGGAGAGGTCTACGCGGTCGGCCAAGGTACCCTGACCACCGGCGCCATTGCCGCCCGCGGCGCTGCTTCCTCGGTCACCCGCGGCGTGCCCACTTCCGCGCGAATCGCCAACGGGGCGACCGTGGAAAAGGACGTGCCCTTCAATCTCGACAAGGCCAACGGCCTCTGGCTCGGCCTCCGAAACCCGGACCTGACGACGGCTCAGCGCATCGCCGCCATCATCAACAAGACTGTCGGCGGAATCGCCAAGGTGACGGATCCGCGGACAGTCCGGATCGACCTGACCGGCCGCGATCCGATCGACACTCTGGGCCAGATCGAGGAACTGCGGGTGGAACCGGACAACGCCGCGATTGTCGTGATCGACGAAGCCAGCGGCACGATCGTGATGGGTGCGAACGTACGGATCAGCACGGTGGCGATCGCGCAGGGCAACCTGACCATCCGCATAACGGAGACGCCGGAGGTCAGCCAGCCCGGTCCGCGCTCCAGGGGCGCGACGGGCGTCGTCCCGCGGACCAACATCCAGATCGAGGACCAGCATGACAAGAAGCTGGGCATTCTGTCCTCCGGCGTGACGCTGCGCGATCTGGTGGCCAGCCTGAACGCGCTGGGTGTCGGCCCGCGGGACCTCATCAGCATTCTGCAATCGATCAAGGCCGCGGGCGCGCTGCAAGCGGATCTGGAGGTGCGGTGATGACCGTCTCCTCTCCTCTGTCGCAGCCGCAGCTTCCCGTCACCGTTCCGGCGGCCATCGCGCGGCCTGCCCAGACAGCAGATCCGGCGAAAGTCGCCGCGTCGGCCCGGGATTTCGAGGCAATGGCGATCGGGCAGCTCCTGCAACCCATGTTCGAAACGGTTGACACCGCCCATGGCCTGTTTGGCGGCGGTTCGGGTGAGGAGGCCTGGAAGCCGATGTTGGTGCAGGAAATCGCCAAACAGATCGAAGCCCGTGGCGGGTTGGGGCTCGCCGAGCCGGTGTATGAGGCGATGATGCGCATGCAGCAGTCTAACCCGGTGCAGCAGTCAAACCCGATGCAGCCGTCGACCCCGGCGCAGCAGTCAAATCCGGCGCGGGGGACCAAACGCAAGTGACCGACGACCCCATGGAGGCCGCTCATCGCCTCGCCGAGTTGCTGACGCAGGAGAACGAAGCCTTGAAGCGGCATGATTATGCGGCCGCCGTCGCGTTCGTGCCAGCCAAGGAAGCAGCCCTGGCCGAGCTGACAAAGCAACCGCGCGTCAGCACGCTGCAACCACCACTGGCCGCGCTGGCGCGGCTTCTGGAAACGTTGGCGACCGAGAACCAGGCATTGCTGGAACGGGCGATCACGGTGCAGACCCGCATCGTCCGGATTGTCGCCCGAGCCTGTGCGCCACCGCAGGGCACGGCGCGATACGCCAGCCCGCGCGGCCGTGCACCGTCGCACCATACTGCGGCGCTGGCCCTGTCCACCCGAGCGTGATCGCTCAGGCCCGACGGCGGGCCAAGCGCCTCCTCTATCGCGACCCTTCGCCCCTGGGCGACGCAGACCACCCGATAGCCGCCCCTCACGCGTCCCCCATGAGCATCAGCCAGACAGATGTATGTATGGCAGACGGGAGCGGTCCGAAGCGTCACATAGGTCTTCGCGCGGGTCGACTGCACGCTCGGCGATGTCGGTAGTGGATCCCAAAATAGCCGTTAACGGATTGGTAAGCTTTACGGTTTAGCCCTGTGTCCCGAACCTTTCGGTACCATGATGACCAGGGTGTCCAGATAACATGGCCAAAGCTGCTCGCCGTGCCGCGGATGGAGAAATGACTGGCCTGCACAAGGCGTCGATACTGATGCTCGCGCTCGGCGAGGAGCACGCCGGCAAACTGTTCGCCATGATGCATGAAGACGAGATCAGGGCCATCTCCGCCTCGATGGCCCAGCTTGGGGTGATCAACGCCGATACCGTCGAGAGCCTCTGCGGCGAGGTCGTGGAAAACTTCGGTGCCGCCGGCGGCATCATGGGGAGCTTCGAAAGCACCGAAAATCTGCTGATGAAGGCGCTTCCCAAGGATCGCGTCGCGCAGATCATGGAAGAAATCCGCGGTCCCGCCGGGCGCACCATGTGGGACAAGCTGGGCAACGTCAGTGAGGAGATCCTCGCCAGCTACCTGAAGAACGAATACCCCCAGACCGTCGCCGTCGTGCTGTCGATGGTCAGGGCCGAGCATTCCGCGCGGGTGCTGACGCTGCTGCCTGATTCATTCGCGATGGAGGTCGTCATGCGCATGCTGCGCATGGAGGCGATCCAGAAGGACGTCCTGGATCGGGTCGAGCGTATCCTGCGGCAGGAGTTCATGTCGAACCTCGCCCGTTCGTCGCGGCAGGATTCGCACCAGTTGATCGCCGAAATCTTCAATAACTTCGATCGCAAGGCAGAAACCCGGTTCCTGGCCGGCCTCGAGGAACGCTCGCGCGAGTCGGCCGAAAAGGTGAAGTCGCAGATGTTCACCTTCCTCGATCTGGTACGCGTCACGCCCGCGGGCTTGCAGGTGCTGTTGCGCCAGATCGACAAGGAAAAGTTGCCGATCGCACTGAAGGGCGCGCCGGACAACATTCGCAGCCTGTTCATGTCGCAGCTGTCCGAACGAGCAGGGAAAATGTTGCGCGACGACATTGCTGCCCTCGGTCCCGTCAAGCTGAAGGACGTCGAGGAGGCGCAGGCTGTGATCGCGAATTTGGCCAAGGAACTGGCGGCCAGCGGCGAAATCGAGATCAGCACCGGCGGCGACGACAGAATGATCGAATAGTAACCACGAAGGGGATGGCACATGACGACCGATACGATCTTCGCTGTCTTCGAGGACTTTAACGACCCGCCGGATGAGCCTGCCGCGCCACCCGTCTTGGACGAGACGTTGCCCTCCTCCGAAATCGGGGAAATCCGCGAAACCGCCTGGACCGAGGGCTACATGACAGGGCGTCAGGACAACAGCGCCCACGACAGCCTGCAACCGCTGGCAGCGAAGTTGCTGACATCGGTCTACGACCTGGGCACGGCGACATCCCAGGCAGTGGATGCGGCCGCCCTTGCTGTGACTGATCTGTTGGTCGACACCGTCATTGCCATGACGTCCGACGCCTGGTCGGCGCGGCTGTTGGATCGGGTGCGCCTGGTCGCCGACCGGATCAAGCCGGCCTTGGCCGTCGCCCCCGAGTTCGTGCTGCGGGATGCAAATGGAACCGTGCGGACGTACGGCGACATATCGGAGCTGTCGCGGGCCCTGGAAGCCGGGGACGCGGGCGAAGACGTCACGATCCGATGGCAGCGCGGTGAGGCCACGATCAGCCGCACGGCATTACTGGAAGACCTCCGGGAAGCGATTATTCCGCTTTCAGCCGGCCGGGCAGACGAGCAATACGCTAGGAACCAGACATGAGCGATGCAATTCCTCCGGCAACTCCGGACCTGCGTGAAACGACCGATGTCGGCAGCGCCAAGGAACTGGAGGCGGTTTACGACATCTCCGTGACCGTCAGTGCGGTTCTCGGCAAGGCAACCATGCAGGTGTCGCAGTTGCTCAAGCTTGGCCGCGGCGCCGTGGTCGAACTCGACCGCCGCCTGGGCGAGGCAATCGACATCTATGTCAACAATCGCCTCATCGCCCGCGGGGAGGTCGTGATGGTCGACAACACCCGGCTTGGCGTGACGATGACCGAAATCGTCAAGTCGGAACGCTCCCAATGACCGCCTTTTCGGCGCCCGGTCTTCTGGTTCCCGACGACCTGGAGAGCAGCTTCCCCCCAGCCGAGGCCTACCCGGGACAGATCGCACCATTCCCATCTGACCGCCACCGGCCGCCGCCGGCCGACGATCTCATCTTTCGCGATCCGGCCATGCTCGCCGTGGTGCAGCGCGCGCAGCGTATCGCCCGATCGGACGCATCGGTTCTGGTGCGCGGCGAATCAGGCACCGGCAAGGAGGTCGTCGCCCGTTACATCCACCGCAACTCGCCGCGCTCCGCCGGTCCCTTCGTCGCTGTCAACTGCGCCGCGATCCCGGAACAATTGTTGGAATCCGAGCTGTTCGGCCACGAGCGCGGTGCGTTTTCCGGCGCGCTCGGCCAACGGATCGGCAAGCTGGAGGCGGCACAGAACGGCACGATCCTGCTGGACGAAATCAGCGAGATGGACCGGCGCCTGCAGGCCAAGCTGCTGCGCGCGTTGCAGGAACGCGAAATCGACCGCATCGGCGGCCGGGCGCCGATCCGGCTGAACGTCCGCATCATCGCAACGACCAACAAGGACCTGGAACAGGAGGTCGCACGGCAGACGTTCCGCGAGGACTTGTATTTCCGGCTGAATGTCGTCGCAATCCACCTGCCCAGCCTGCGGGACCGGCCGAAGGATATCGTGGCTCTGGCGGAACACTTCATCGAAAAATACCGCTGGGAAAGCGGCCGATCGCCCCGGCAGTTGTCGTCGGCGGCGCTGACCGCACTTATAGCGCACGATTGGCCCGGCAACGTCCGGGAGCTGGAAAACACCATCCACCGCGCGCTGGTGCTGACGACGGACACGGTCATTTCCGCCAAGGCTCTTGAGGTCGGACCGGGATCGGGTTTCCTGCCGCCGTCAGAGATCGCCGACGCCGTATCGAGCTTCGTGGGCCGGCCGCTGCATCTGGTGGAGCGCGATGTCATCATCGGCACCCTCCAGGCAACCGGAGGAAACCGGACCAGGACGGCCTCGCTGCTGGGTCTCTCAATTCGCGCCTTGCGCAATAAAATCAGCCTTTATACCGCGCAGGGCGTTGTCGTGCCTCCCAGCACCGCCACGAGGGCGAATGACGAACGGACGCCATGAAGGGACTTTTGGGTGGTCCCGTCATGGACTCCCTGCTCAGCACGCTGGCACCGCTTAGACGACTGACTCCGGGTGGCGACGTCGGGTTGGCGCTGTGTGTGCTGTTTCAGCTCGCCATCCTGATCATGCCAATTCCAACCTTCCTGTTGGATATGGCGCTGGCCCTCTCATTCATCGCCTCCATTCTGGTCTTGCTGATTTCGCTTTCGCTGGAACGGCCGCTCGATTTTTCCAGCCTCCCGACCCTGCTGCTGCTGACGACAATTCTCCGACTGTCGCTGAACGTCGCGACCGCGCGGCTGATTCTTTCGCATGGCAGCCAGGGTCCGTACGCCGCGGGGCGGGTCGTGGCGGCGTTCGGCAGCTTCCTGATGGGCGGCGACCTCGTCGTCGGCGCCATCATATTCTCCATGCTGCTGATGGTGAACTTTGTCGTCATCACCAAGGGCTCCAGCCGCATCGCCGAAGTCGCCGCGCGCTTCTACCTGGACGCCATGCCGGGCAAGCAGATGGCGATCGATGCCGATCTCTCCACCGGCACGATCGATGAACCGACCGCCCGCAAGCGCCGCGCCGAATTGTCCGAGGAAGCCGGCTTCTACGGGGCAATGGACGGCGCCAGCAAGTTCGTCCGCGGCGATGCCATCTCGGCCCTGGTCATCACCCTGATCAATATCTTCGGTGGCCTGGCGATGGGTCTGCTGCGGGCCCACATGACGGTTGACGATGCCCTTGCGACTTTCAGCACCCTGACGATCGGCGACGGCCTGGTCTCGCAGATCCCCGCGCTGCTGGTGTCAACCGCGGCCGGTATTGTTGTTTCCAAGGGTGCCATCGAAGGCAAAATGCACGGCAAACTCGCCTCGCAACTTGGATCGAGCGTCAATCCGCTGATGATGGCCTCGGCCGCCGCTGGTATCCTTGCACTGTTGCCCGGTCTGCCGACGATGCCGTTCATGGCCGTGTCGGCACTGGCCGGAGCCGCAGCCTGGCAGCGCTTCAACGCACGCAGAGCCGCGCTCGCCGCGGCGGTTCCGGTGGTTCAACCACCAGAGGCCGGCCCACCGATGGTGTCCCTGCTGGACGTCGTTCGGGTCGAGTTGGGATACGGCTTGCTGGAGCTCGCCAGCGGAATGGGGCAGCAGATCCCGGAACAGATCAAGCGACTGCGCCGGGCTCTGGCGACCGAACTCGGATTCGTGCTGCCTTCGGTCCGTATTCAGGACAATGTGGAACTTGACCCCTATAACTACGTTTTTTCGCTGAAAGAAATCTCCGCCGGGACCGGGGAGCTTCGCCCGTTGATGATGCTGGCGATCAGTCCAGGAGAACAGGCGCCGCCACTGCCAGGCGAAAGGACGGTGGAGCCGACATTCGGTCTTCCCGCATGCTGGATTGCCCCGAGCTCTGGCCGACCAGGCGCGTTCCGCGAACTGGACCGTGGTCGATCCGGCTACTGTCCTCACCACGCATCTCGCTGAGGTGGTGAAGGAGAACATCGCTGAATTCCTGTCCTACACGGAAACCCAGAAAATACTCGCCGCGCTTCCGCAGGAGCAGCAGAAGCTGGTCGCCGACCTCATTCCGGCCACCATCACCGTCGGCGCCTTGCAGCGCGTACTGCAGACGCTTCTGGCAGAGCGGATTTCGATCCGCGACATGTCGACGATCCTGGAGGCCGTTCAGGAAGCATGTGCCAGCAACATGAAATCCATCAGCTCGATCGTTGCACACGTGCGGACGAGGCTCTCCAGGCAGATCAGTGACAGCCTGATCGGACCCGGCGGCTACGTGGCGGTGATCGTTCTTTCACCCGAATGGGAAGATACCTTGTCCGGTTCGCTCGTCGGGCCGCCAGAGGACCGGCAGCTTGCATTGGGCCAGGAGAAGCTGCGCGACTTCCTGGAACGGATCAGGGCCGTCGTTGATGCGGCCAGCGGTGGCGGCGAAAAACCGGCGCTCCTCACCAGCATGCAGGTCCGGCATCATGTGCATTCGATCATTGATCGAATCAGGATGAATATTCCCGTGATCGCCCAGGCCGAGATCCACCGCCGTGCACGTGTGAAGGTGGTGGGGACGATCTGAGTCGGGCGCCGTTTGTAAATCAAAGATTTTGAACCGCGGACGGACGCCGATGAAATCGGATAGGATTGATCAGGTCTCCAGGTCTATTATCTGCCGAGTGTTTGTCGTTTCGAACACGCCTGGCGCAGGATCTCTCGAGAACATATATGACAACGCCTGGCCTTCGAACGCTTTCGCACGACCGCACGGCGCCGCCGTCCTCACTCAGTTCAACATCGACTTCAAAATATCCAGTTGCGCCCGGACTCCGTTCGCGATCGACCCCTCCGGCACCAGGTAGAGGAACCGCTGATAGCAATCCCGAGCCGCGGCCACTTGGTCAAGCCGCTGGTTCATCACCCCAGCCTGCCGCCAAAGCTCGGCCTGATCAGGTGCGATCAGCAGCATGTCCTCCGTGCACCGCAGCCCGCCCCGCAGGTCGCCCGCTTCCAGCCGCCGCGTCATGATGTTGTTTTGTAACCGCAGCAGTACACGCCGCGTGCTCATCGGTTGCAGCAGCCCAGGCCGCAGCTCGGCCTTCTCCCCTTCCACCCGTTTCAGCAACGCCCGCAGCTCTCGCGCCGACATCACCTGGCCGCCGTTGAACACGTCCATAACGATCTGGGTCTTGTGTCCCTCCAAGGCAACCAGAAAATGCGCCGGGAAATCGACCCCGTGGCTGCCCCAGCCGGCCGCCCGAGCGGCATGCAGCCAGATCACCCCAAGCGCCACGGGCAGTCCTCGGCGCCGTTCGATCACCCGGATCAGGTTGGCGTTCGCCGGATCGTCATACGTTTCCAGATCGCCGGCATAGTCGAATTCACCTACCAGAAGATCCGACAGCGCGGTCGCCCTGGCCGACAGATCCTCTCTGTCCAACATGAGGCCGCGCCGCACCGCCCCTTGCGCCAGCTCAGACAGATGTCGCGCCGCCTGCCGCCAGTCCGCATCCGGTGCATCCACGCGAGCAAGCTGCAGGGCGGCATTCCCGATATCGATCTCGGAATCCGCCAGTTGGCCGATTGCCGTCAATGCTACCCTCGGGGCGGCCCTGGGATCCGTCATCGCGTCCGCGTTGCTCCTACTCCGCTGCCTGTTGCGGCAGATAGATTTCCTTGCCGGACTCGGCAAACTCCGCGCTCTTCGCGTCCAGCCCGGCCAGCCGTTCGGCTTCCACCCGCAGATCCTGGGTGATCTTCATGGAACAGAATTTCGGCCCGCACATCGAGCAGAAATGCGCCACCTTGTGCGCTTCCTTCGGTAACGTTTCGTCGTGGAAGGACCGCGCCGTATCCGGATCGAGCGACAAGTTGAACTGGTCCTCCCACCGGAACTCGAACCGCGCGCGACTGACCGCGTCGTCCCGCAGCTTCGCCGCTGGATGACCCTTCGCCAGATCGGCCGCATGAGCGGCGATCCGGTACGTGATCACGCCGGTCTTCACGTCGTCCCGATCGGGCAAGCCCAAATGCTCCTTTGGCGTCACATAGCACAGCATCGCCGTGCCGTACCACCCGATCATCGCCGCACCGATCGCACTGGTGATATGGTCGTAGCCCGGCGCGATATCGGTGGTCAGCGGGCCAAGCGTATAGAACGGCGCTTCGCCGCATTCACGAAGCTGTTTGTCCATATTGACCTTGATCTTGTGCATCGGCACGTGGCCAGGGCCCTCGATCATCACCTGGCACCCCTTGTCCCACGCCACCTTGGTCAGTTCGCCCAGCGTTTCCAGTTCTCCGAACTGCGCTGCGTCGTTGGCGTCCGCGTTCGACCCGGGGCGCAGCCCGTCGCCCAGCGAGAATGAAACGTCGTACTTGCGCATGATGTCGCAGATCTCGTCGAACCGCTCGTACAGAAACGACTCCTTGTGCCGGCTCAGGCACCATTTCGCCATGATCGAGCCGCCGCGCGACACGATCCCCGTCACCCGTTTCGCCGTCAGCGGCACGTATTGCAGCCGCACGCCGGCGTGAATGGTGAAATAGTCCACCCCCTGTTCCGCCTGTTCGATGAGTGTGTCCTTGAAGACCTCCCAATCCAGCTTCGTCGGATCGCCGTCGACCTTCTCCAGCGCCTGGTAGATCGGCACCGTTCCGATCGGCACCGGTGAGTTGCGCATGATCCAGCCGCGGATGTTGTGGATGTTCCGCCCGGTGGACAGATCCATGACGGTATCGCTTCCCCAGCGGATCGCCCACACCATCTTCTCGACTTCCTCCGCCACGCCGGAGGTAACGGCCGAGTTGCCGATATTGGCGTTGATCTTCACCAGGAAGTTACGGCCGATGATGACCGGCTCCAGCTCCGGATGGTTGATGTTGGCGGGAATGATCGCCCGGCCGCGGGCAATTTCACTGCGAACGAATTCCGGCGTGATGAACGTCGGGATCTCCGCACCGAAGCTTTCGCCGTCGGCGACCCGCTCGTCCGCGCCGGGGATCATCGACGCGCGGCCCATGTTTTCGCGGTGGGCGACGTAGATCATCTCCTCGGTGATGATGCCGGCGCGGGCAAACTCGTATTGCGTTACCATCTGGCCAGGCCTGCCGCCGTAAATCGGCAGCGCGGCGGGGCAGGCGGGCACCATCTTGTCTGCACCAACGTTGCCGTTGTCTTCCGGTCGCACCGCGCGGGGGGTGATCCGGTCAAAATTCCGTCGGGCGATCCAGTCTCGGCGAATCGGCGGCAGGCCGGCCTCCAGGTCGATCGCTATCGACGGATCGGTGTAGACCCCTGAGCAGTCATAGGCCCGGTGCGGTTCCTCCCGAGCGCTCGGATCGAGCGCGATTTCCCGGAACGGCACCAGGATATCGGGGCGCCCGTCCGGGCTCGAGTAGATCTTGTGGGACCCGGCGATCGGGCCGGTGGTCACCGAACTCGGGCGGGTGGTGGACTTCGACTGGACCGTCATGGACCTCTCCTTCGTCACGCGCATGTCATGCCGGCGATGGAAACAGGGTCCCGTGGCGTCGACCCGTCCCTCCGCCGGCATGACCCGGATCAGGTTCAAGGGTCATCGCACCGCCGGGTGCACCGGCTTGCCGCGATATCTCAGCCCCTTTGGTGGGGCACCCCTGGGTAATGTGACAAGATGCGGCGGGGAAGGACGGCTGTCAAATGCCGGTCGTTCCCGTTGGCGGGACCCGGCCGGTCCGTTGCAGCGCCCGCCGCCTGCGTTCATGCTGCCGACCGTGGCGGCCATTTTCCGATGTCCGACCCGGACGCAGCGGCCGAGGCTGGGGTGGCGCACTTCCCGAAACCGGGGGCCGGAAGGGAGAAGACCCTTGGGATTTCAATCGTGGGTTTTTCCCTTGGACAAGAACAAAGTCGATATTGAGACACTTGAAAATATGAACTTACTCACGGCCGCAACATTTACAAATGTTCTGTTTCAGGAATATGAAATATCGGTTTTTCTATCGTCTGATTCTCTTGTGCATCGATATGTTTGCCGCCCGCGATCCCCACCTCCTTGAGAGAGGGGATGCCCCCCGCTACGGCAGTGTTAAAGAAACCGCGTATAGGAACGGCCGCGCGCGAGCGCGGCCTCCGTAATTCACAATCTCGCATTCAGGACCAATTCCGGGAGTAATGACGCAGCAACCCTAACTACCATAACACCCGTACATGCCCGGTATTCGACTGGCGTGTCGTAAGCGCACGCTACCGTTACCGGGTTTCGGGGTCGCTGGGATGCCGGCGCCGGGGCCGTCTAGTTCTTGAGCGATATCTTCAAGCCCTCAGCCGCCAGCGAGATGCTCAGGCCGGTCGTGGTGGATGTCAGATGGATCACCACACCGTTCTGATTCCTCATCGCGGCAATGCTGCCGCCACCGCCGAGCGTGGCGCCCGCCGCAACGGAGGTGAAGACACCATTGATGTCCTCCGGCCTCTTAAGTCCCTCCACGCTTCCCGCGGCCGTGTAGTCGTTGATGCCGACGCTCGCGAGTGAGATGCCGCTTATCCTCAGCGGATACCGCTTGCCCTCGAAGATCAGGGTGCCGCTGCCCCAGCTGTAGCCGATGCCGGCTGAGACCGAGCCCCCCGAAAGCTCAATGACACCGTCGGGCACCTGTGCAGAGGATACGGGGACACTGGCGAAGAGCAGCGCCGCCCCGACACTCAACAAAGCGAAAAACTTGCGCATGGCATTATTCCTTTCCCCGTTCGTAACGTGGTTCATCGTTGTCACCATCTCCGCGTTACCCCATCTTTTCTTGATTGCATAGCCATGGCTGCAAGGGCTGCGCCGCGCGCACCGACCTTCAGCTCCTGATCCGCTCACCCTCGCCCACGGTTTTGCAATGATGCCATTCTCGCTGCAGGATGTGCCCACGACAAGTGTGTCATCTCAACTTTGCACGCCGGGTGACATTTCTATCTTGCGCCGACATTGGATGTGGCAACGAAATGGAGATGGCACCCGTCCAATCGATCCAGCAACACAATATACCGACAGGCGAATCGGCTTTCCCACCGATCCAGCAACCCCAATGCCCGGAAATCGCCGATAGCGCTACAAACCCCCGCCGCCCCCCCGTGTCGGCGGACCCGCGCGGAGTATCCCGGGACTTGGAGCGGGTGAGGGGAATCGAACCCCCGTAGCCAGCTTGGAAGGCTGGGACTCTACCATTGAGCTACACCCGCATCAGGCGGGAACCTAACGGCGCCGCCGGCAATGTGCAATCACTCAGGTTCAACCCGGCGCTACCCGGATTTCCACGAGCGCCTGCGTCCGCACCGTCGTCACGTGCGCGACCGCCGCCGCCAGAACCCCCGGCAAATCACCCGCCACATCCACCCGCGCCGTCCACGCTCGGCTCGCCGCCGCCACAAGCGCGAAATCAGGCGTCGGCTCCAGCGAGACCAGTGGCATCTGGTTGGTACGGGACGCATACCCACTCGGATAGGTGCCCAGCACCGACTTTCGCACCGCGCCCCATTCACGGTTGTTCAGGACCAGCAGCAGCACCGGCAGCGACAGCGCCTCGGCGATCTGGTGGCACGCCACCGGGTTTGCAAACATGTAGGACCCGTCGCCCATGGTCGCGACGATCAGCCGGTCGGGCTGCGCCAGTTGCATGCCCAGCGCGCAGGGCACGGACCAGCCAAGGCCACCGGAATGTGGCTCCTGATACCAGCTTTGCGCTGTTCGCAGGGTCAGCGAGTCCATCGGACACCCGAGTTCGGACAGCACGGTCGCATCGCGGCCCTCGATGGCGCGGGAAAGGCACAGGCTGACCCACTCCTTGGTCATAAGTTCGCCCTCGCCGCCTCTTTCCGCGGACCGCCGCGTCGCCGCGCGGATCTCGCCCGCCCGGGCCGCGACTTGCGCACGGCGAACCGGGCGTACATCGGACAGCCCCGCCATATGCGGCTGCATGGCCTTCGCCAGCGCGAGGACAATGTCCGCGGTTTCGCCCGCCAGCGACAGGTCCGCCTGGAAGTTGCGCACCGGAAAGCGGCTGTACAGCGGGTCCGGGCCCGCCTGGATCACCTTGCTACCCGGCGCCAGTTGGTTCATCGCCGGCGACCACGGGGCAAGGCAGTCCAGCACCAGCACCACATCCGCCTCGCTCAGCCAGGGTTCGGGGTTACTGCCGACCGACATCGGATGGTCCGAAGCGATGGCGAGCTGGATCGCCCAGTACTGGACCACCGGAATGCCCCACACATCGGCCAGCTTCGCCAGCGCGGCAAACCCTTCAGCGGAGCCCGCACCCCGCTGTGCCACGATCACCGGATGGCGGGCATTCGCCAGCAATTCGGCCGCCTCTGCCAGCGCCGCCGCCGTCGGCCCGAACTGAACGGGCGCCATCCGGCTGGGCTCACGCAGCGCGGCGGAAGGGCAGGGGCCGCACAGCACCTCGCGCGGCAAGCTCACGTACACCGGTCCCCGCGGCGTGGAGCAGGCGACCGCGTACGCCCGGTCCACCACCTCCGGCGCCTGTTCAGGAAACCGCAGTTCGTAGTCCCACTTCGCCGCCTCGCGCACCAGCGCCGTTTGGTCCCGCATCTCCTGCCCCCAGCCGATCGGCACGGTGCGGGCGCCGAGACGGCCCTGTTCCAGCGTCGGCGTGCGCCCGGAAAACAGCAGCACCGGCACGTGCTCGGTCGCCGCGTTGATCGCGCCGATCGCACAGTTCGCCAGCCCCACATTGGTGTGTGCCATCACGGCCTGGGCTTGTCCGGTCGCCAGGTAGTAGCCGTGCGCCATCCCCATTGCCGCATGCTCGTGCGGGATCACGATCGCGCGCGGCAAGGCGATGTCCTTGGCAGCGGCTTCCGCCAGCCCTTCGATGATGGGGGGAAAATCGGTGCCGGAGTTGGCGAAGATATAATCCACTCCGACCACCTTCAATCGCGCCAGGATGGCGCCGCCGGCGGTGATCGTGTCGGATGTTTCGGCTGGCTCGGGCATGGCAGGCTCCGTTTCGCGCCGCGCGGCGCCTTCATCGGCGGATACCTCTAATCCGGCAACAAATCATCCCCCCTCGGCCATGCCGCCAGGTTCGAACGGCACGAAGGCGGGAGAACCGCGTTGCAAATCCCGATCATTGACGCGGATTCGGTGTGTCGGCCGCTTCCGTCCAATCCGCGTCAGTATCGCCCTACTGCAGGAAACCCCAGCGAGGCACCGCCGGTTCGGCCGTCGCCCACTTCCATCGTTCGGCCTGCTTGCAGACGTCGGAGGTGTACCAGTCGCGCTTCAGTTTGTCGCCCTTGCCCTCGTCGACCGAGAAAGCGATCTCCTTACACGAAGCCAGCGGAGAGTCGATCACGCGGACGACCCTAAGCTGCCCGTGTTCGTCACCGATCGGGATGGTGTGCTCGATCTTCCACGCCGCCTCCGTGCCGACCGGCAGTTCCCCCGCGACCTGGGCGATGGCGTCCTGTTCGGCCCCCTGCCGCGTGCGGCCATAATAGCGAACCACGTAGTTGGCCCCGGCATCGACCGCCACGGCGACGGCGAACCCCAGCGCCGGATTGGCGGTGGCCCCTCCCACCGCGCCGCCTGACACGACCGCGACGATCGATGACGTCGAACTGCACCCACCCAACAGGACAAGGGCCGCCAGAGGCAAGCCCTTCACTGCAGCGCGCCCCATCGCGCCGTCGCCGGTTCGGCAGACGCCCATTTCCAGGTTGGCCCATCCCGGCACACCGTCGCCGTATAGAACGCCCGGTTCACCGTCTTCTTCTCGGTCGTGTCTACCGAGAAGACGATCTCCTTGCAGTTGAAATCGGCCGACCCGATCAGGCGCGTGACGACCAGGTCGCCATGCTCGTCGGCTTCGATCGGAATCTTGTGCGCGACGCTCCAGTGTCCCACCTCGTTCGGCGCCAGTGCACCCGCGGCCTGCGCGATCCGGTCCTGCTCGACACCGTGGACGTCGCGCTCCACGTACTGCAACCCGGCACTACCACCGGCCGCGATGCCAAGGCCGATCCCGGTGGCGGCTGCGGGGCTCTTGGTAACCGCGCTTGCCACGCCCGCGCCGGCGATACCCGCCACATCCGTGGTCGTGGCGGTCAGTACCGATCCGCAACCCGACAGGGCGCCAGCGCACGAGAACAGGAGCAGGTAACGCATAAGCATCGCGACAGACCGTATCGGCGGCGACCGCGACTGGTCAATCAAAAATATTCGTTATATGAGGCGAATAACTATCTCATCCCAGTAATCGACGCCGCCATCGCCCGCGGATCACGCTGCGGCCAGCGTCCGGCATCGACCTGGACGATGAAGTCTCCGACCAGCCGGTTGAACTGGTCCGGGTCCTCGAGATTGATCGTGTGCCCGCAGTTCGGCATCACCGCCAGCGCGGCCGAGGGAATTGTCCGCTTCATCAGCAAGGCCGGTTGCAGGCACGGCCAGTCCTCGTCCCCGGTCAGGATCAGCGTCGGCACGGTCAGCGCCGCCATCTGCCCGGTCAGGTCGTACAGCGACGGCCGCTCGCCCTGCACGCCAAGCTGCGTGTTCCGCGCCCCGACCGCCGAGTGCTCCGCCAACTGCCGCTTGAACTCGGCGAACCCGCGCGGATCCTTGTTTTCGAACTGCACGCGGGTCGGGCCATAGGCGTATTTGGCGGCGAACGCGTCGATACCATGTTCATCGAGGAACGCCGCGACGGCGGCGACCTCCGCGCGGAATTTGTCGCGCTGATCTTGCTCCGCGCCATAGCCGCACCCCGCGACGCAAAGCGACAGCGCTCGTGCGGGATGACGGAAACCGAAATGCAGTGTGGCGAACCCACCCATCGACAGCCCGACGACATGCGCCCTGCCGATCTTCAGGTGATCGAGCACCACGGCGATGTCGTCGGCCGCCCGAGCCTGGGAGTATTTCGCCACATCATCCGGCACGTCGGACGGCGGATAGCCCCGCGCGGCATAGGTGATCGCCCGGTAGCGCTGGCCGAAGTGCCGCATCTGCGCTTCCCAGGCGCGGTGGTCGCCGGCGAACTCATGCACGAAGATGACCGGCACGCCGGAACCAGACTCTTCGTAATGCAGGCGAACGCCGTCATCGGCGGTGGCGAAGGGCATGCTGAATCTCCTTGGTCAGGCCATGATTCTACCTGGTCACGCGCTGCTGACCAGAGCATGGGCCAGATCGGCCGACCGCCGCCCGGCGACGTCAGGGCATCGAGGTGCCATATTGCTCCCGGCCCCCGGCGACGCTTTCTGTCGCAGAAAATCGAGGAGACAGCGGTGACGGGTTCGGCGCCGGTGCGGTGTCTGTTCTACGCGACTGCGCTCGGAATACTTCAACTGCTGCTTTCCGTCCGTCTCTCCTGTGGCGTGGGACCGCGCGACGAGCCGCCTCGACCGTTTGGCAACATCGGCTCGCGAACAGAGCGAGCCCTGCGGAATTCCTGGAGACATTCGCTTTCTTCGTGGCCGCGGTTCTGGCGGCTCAAGCACTGGGCCAATCGACGCCAGCCTCGGTTCTGGGCGCTCTGATCTACGTCTGGGCACGGCGCTCTATGTGCCGGCCTGTGTCGTTGCTGTTCCGTACATGCGCACGCTGTTGGAAGGTTTCGATTGCGGGAATCGTCATGGCGATGACGGCCGGTTGGCAGGGACGGACCTCCGGCACGCTGAAAACAAAGCAAACACTGGCCCCAAATCCGAACTTCGCCGCGAGCGACCTTCAGATTTCGGGGACACTGGCGATCAGCCTGACACGAATTGCGAAGCGATCTCAGGCTGCTCAGATCGCTCAGCAAATATGAGACGGAGCGTCTTATTTGCAATTGGAAACGAGTTAAGCCCGATAGATCCCTCGGGCGGTCGCTTCGTCGATCCGCTCCTCCGCCAGATCCCGTGCCACCGCCACCACGTCTCGCTCATGCGGTGGCCCGTACCCACCGGCTCCTCCCGTAACGACTTCGATCACGTCTCCCCGCCGCAACATCCCCGCTCCGTGGTTCAATGGCGTCGAGGCAGTGATCGAGGCCATCCCTCCGGCCAATCCGCCCGCCAGGCCCCAGGGTGCCGACAGAATCCGGGCACCATCCACCCGAACGTGACAATCGTGGTCCGCGCGGTAGACCCGCCGTATCGCCATCCCGCCTCGAAACTGCCCAGGCCCGCCCGACCCATCGACCAGTTCATACCGCATCAGTGTCAGCGGGTACTCCAGTTCCAACGCCTCCACCGGCAGGTTGGAGGTGTTGGTCATGTGCACATGCACCCCATCCAGACCATCCTTGTTGAACCTTGCTCCCGACCCACCGCCGATTGTTTCCAGATAGACCCAAAGCGCGTTGCCCACAGGCTGATGACCCGCGAACGTAATGGAAAAACAGGCTCCGTTCGACGCCGCCGTCACCTTCTCCGGCACCGCGCCGGCCAGCGCCCCAAAGATCAGATCGACAACTCGCTGACACAGCGACAACCGGCCGTTTACCGCCGCCGGATGCGTGCAGTTCACGATGCTTCCGGGCGGCGCCGTCACGGTCAGCGGACGCGCAAGTCCGGCGTTCGGCAGGATCGACGGATCGACGATCGCTTTCACCGCGTAATAGACGGTGGACAGCAGTGCCGTCATCGTCATGTTCAAACCGGCCCGCACCTGAGGCGGCGCCTCGAAATGCAAATGCATCGAATCGCCCGCCACGGTGACTGCGCAGGCCAGGTCCAGTTCGCCATCCACCTCCGGGCAGTCATAACGGTCCGCGAATCGATAGGTCCCGTCCGGAATCTCTGAAATTCCCGCCCGCATCTTCCGCTCGGCGTAGTCCTGCAGCGCTGCGCCGGCCCGCAGAACCGTTTCGCGACCGTACTTCGCGCAGAGCCCCTGAAGCCGCTGCACCCCCAGCCGGTTAGCCGCCATCTGCGCGCGAAAGTCGGACAGCCGTTCCCGAGGCACCTGGCAGTTCAGCAGGATCAGCGCCTGCACATCTTCCTGCAGCACACCGGCCCGATACAACCGTATCGGCGGAATGCGCAGTCCCTCCTGATAGATATGGGCGTGCCCGCGATCCGCGAAATCGGCGTGGTGCGCGAGATTGACCGCCCATGCGATCATCGCGCCATCCGTGAACACCGGTTCCGCCAGAACGATGTCAGGCAGATGCGTCCCGCCGCCCTCATACGCGTCGTTGCCGCAGAACACGTCACCCGGCCGCATCTCCGCCAGCGGATGCCGCTTCATGATGTGCGGGATCAGATCCAGGAAACTTCCGAGGTGCATCGGAATATGTTCGGCCTGACATAACGTCCGACCGTCAAGGTCGAACAGCGCCGTCGAACAATCCCGCCGTTCCTTGATGTTTGTCGAGTAAGACGCCCGGATCAGGGCTTCTCCCATTTCCTCGACGATCGAGGAAAGCGCGCTGCCGATGACCTCGACCGTGATGGGGTCGATCATGACGCTTCCAGGATCAAATTCAGGTGCGGTTCCACCCGCGCCGCCATCCCCGGCAATACCATTGTCGTAGCATCCATCTGTTCGACCACGGCCGGGCCGGTGAACCGGTTGCCCGCGCGCAGCAACGCCCGGTCGTAGACCGGACAATTGACGAAGCCGCCGGCCTCCGCCAACCAGACCGGGCGATCCCCGGTCACCGCGCCGCCTGCGCAGGGGCCGGCGTCGGGCTGCGCTGAAAACTTCGCCTTGGGCACCACGGCGGATGCTTCCACGCGAAACGTGACCAGTTGCACAGGTTCATCGGCGGCGGCGAACCCATACAACGTTCGATGTGCGGCCGCGAACGCATCGGCGAGCGCGCGCATATCCGACTGATCTCGCGACGCCAGGGCGATCGGCAATTCGTAGTTCTGGCCGGCGTAACGCATGTCCACTGTGCGCGCGATCCGCCGCGCCTCCGGCTCGATCCTTTCCGCCTCGAACCACGCCCCGGCCCGCGTGGACAGCACGCGGAACGCGTCCTCCAGCACAGGCCACGCCGTGTCATCCAGCGTCGTCAGCCTGGTCAGCGCGAAATCCGTTCGCAGATCCGTCAGCAACAACCCCATCGCGCACAGGATGCCGGGCGAAGTCGGCACCAGCACACGCCCGATCTCCAACTCCCGCGCCAACCGA
The DNA here is from genome assembly GCA_963817185.1 of uncultured Alphaproteobacteria bacterium. Lineage (GTDB taxonomy): Bacteria > Pseudomonadota > Alphaproteobacteria > Acetobacterales > Acetobacteraceae > Rhodopila. The sequence continues at coordinate 75,051 of CAWFNN010000002.1, forward strand.
GCGGCGTGCAATGGCCCGGCGCCGCCGAAGGCTACCAGCGTGTGATCCCGCGGATCGTGCCCCCGCTGCACCGAAATGACCCGGATCGCCCGCGCCATATTCGCCGTCACGACAGAAACGATCCCCTGGGCCGTCTCCATCATGCCCAGTCCCAGCCGCTCCGCCAGTTCGGCAACGGCGGCCGTGGCCAGATCATGCCGCACCGCCATGCGGCCACCCAGCAGGAAAGCCGGATGCAGCGTTCCCAGCACGACATTTGCGTCGGTCACGGTTGGCTCGTCGCCGCCCAGTGCGTAACAGACCGGCCCCGGATCGGCTCCGGCGCTGCGTGGGCCGACTTTCAGCAGCCCGCCTTTGTCAACGAATGCGATCGACCCGCCGCCGGCACCCACCGTATGGATGTCCAGCATCGGTGCCTTGATCGGATAGCCGTGCACGACCGCCTCGCTTCTCAGCCGGCATTCGCCGCCCGCGAGCAGCGCCACATCGCTGCTGGTCCCGCCCATGTCGAACGTGATCAACTCGGAGAACCCGGCCTGCCGCCCGGCTTCCCGCGCACCCACGATACCCGTGGACGGCCCGGACAGCACGGTCCGCACCGGCAGGGCGGCCGCCTGTTCGAAACCGATAACCCCGCCGTTCGACTGGGTGAGATGCGGCGTCGCCGTCAGGCCCAGCCCAGTCAGCCGGTCACCCAGCCGCTGTATATACCTCCGCATCACAGGACCGAGATAGGCATTCACCACGGCGGTGGACATCCGCTCGAATTCGCGGAATTCGGGTGCCACGATATGTGATATCGACGCGAAAGCGGCGGGAAGTTCCTCCGCCAGGATGCGCGCCGCGATGGTCTCGTGCGCATCCGCCAGAAAGCCATAGAGAAAGCAGACGGCAACGACAGCCACTCCAGCGTCGCGCAACCGTCGCACCGCTTCCCGCAGCGCATCCTGGTCAAGCGCGACCTCGACCGTTCCGTCGCGGCGTACCCGTTCCGGCACTTCCAGCCGCAGATCCCGGCTCACCAGGACAGCCGGCTTGTCGGCCTGAATATCATACAGATCGGGCCGCTTCTGGCGCCCGATTTCCAGCAGGTCCCGGAACCCGTCAGTGGTGATCAGCCCGGTCCGCGCGCCTGCGTGCTGGATCAGCGCATTCGTCGCCACCGTCGTGCCGTGCCCGAAATAGCCGATCGCCCCGGCGGCGGCTCCCACCCGATTAAGTCCTTCCGCGACGCTGGCGGCGATCCCGTGCGACGGATCATTCGGCGTAGAGGGTACTTTCCAGACCGCCACCCCACCGGTTTCGTCGTCGAACAGGCAGATATCGGTAAAGGTCCCGCCTAAATCGACGCCGACACGCCAAGCCATGAACCCTCCGTCACCACCCGAAGTCCAAATCGTGGCACAGACCAAGCTCACCTTGCAATTAGCAGCCACGGGGGGCTCAACCCTGGCCGGCGGGGCCGCCGCTTCCATTCGGGTTCGAACCGTCCCATGGGCGGAGGCCGCCTTGCTCGGTCCGCAACGGGCGTTCCGGCTGCATTTCAAACGGCACGCCCTGACCGGAATCGCGAAGCGACCGCACGCTGATGAAATTGCTCGATAAATATGAGCTGGAGCGTTTCACTCAAGATGGAAACGCTTGCTCTCTCCCAACTACGCGCGGTGACTCATCAGCCGCGCCTTGTCGCGCTTCCAGTCGCGGTCCTTGATGGCCTCCCGCTTGTCTTGCTTCTGCCGCCCCGTTCCAACCCCAAGCAGCACCTTCGCGCGTCCCTGGTCGTTGAAATGGATCTGCAACGGCACCAGCGTCGCGCCCTGCTTCGACACCGCGCCCAGAAGCTGCGTGATCTGCTTCTTCTTCAGCAGCAGTTTCCGAGGCGCTCGCGGCTCGAATCGGGACAGCACGCCGCCCTGGTATTCAGGGATATAGGCACTGAACAGCCACATCTCCCCCTCCCGCTCACCGGCCCATGCCTCGTTCAGGGTCGCCCGGCCGAGGCGCAGCGACTTCACCTCCGGTCCTTTCAGCACAATCCCGGCTTCCACCGTATCCTTGATGGTGTAGTCGAACGCGCCTTGCGGTTCTGCGCCGCGATCCCGTGGGAGATCAGCCCCTTCTTCCTGGCCTCAGCCATGGGCGCAGGCGCGGACCGAGGTGGGCGCCATCGCCCTCCCTGTCATCACCCCCCTTGTCGTCACCCCCCGTGTCATGGCCGGCCTTGTGCCCGCCACCCACCACTCCGGGCAACCCGGAATGGCATGACGCGAGGGGCGGGGCCGACCTTCGCTCGCCCGGCCATCACATGAATCGCGGACCATGACACCGAAAAGACATCCACCCTCAGTTCAGCAGCCCGACCTCGGTCATGGCCGCCTTCACCCGTTCCCGCGTCGGTCCCATCAGTGGCGCCAGCGGCAACCGGCACCGTTCGGACGTCTTGCCCAGCAGCGAGGCCGCATACTTCACCGGTCCCGGACTGGTCTCGCTGAACAGTGCGTCGTGCAGCGGCACCAGCCGGTTCTGCAGCGCCATCGCGTCCTTCACCCGGCCTTCGGCCCAGGTCGTCTGCATCTCGCTGCACAGCCGCGGCGCCACGTTCGCCGTCACGCTGATGCAGCCGACACCGCCCGCGGCATTGAACGCCAGCGCGGTATGATCCTCACCCGACAACTGGCAGAAATCGTCGCCACAGGCGCGCCGTGTATGCAGCGGCCGCGCCAGGTTGGCCGTCGCGTCCTTCACCCCGATGATGTTGCGGTGCTTCGCCAGCCGGGCCATCGTCTCCACGCTCATGTCGACGACCGACCTGGGCGGAATGTTGTAGATGATGATCGGCAGATCCACTGCGTCGGCGATCGCGGTGTAGTGCAGGAACATGCCCTCCTGCGTCGGCTTGTTGTAATACGGCGTCACGACCAGCGCCGCGTCCGCCCCAGCCTCCTTGGCGTGCCGCGTCAGCGCGATCGCCTCGTCGGTGCTGTTCGACCCGGCACCCGGCGATCACCGGCACGCGGCCGCCCGGAGACCTCGATCGCGATCTCCACCACCCGGCGGTGCTCATCGTGGGAAAGGGTCGGGCTTTCACCGGTCGTCCCCACCGGGACAATGCCGTCGGTGCCTTCCTTGATCTGCCAGTCCACGAAGTCGGCGTAGGCTTTCTCGTCGACGGACCCATCCTGCCGCATGGGCGTGATCAGCGCGACGAGCGATCCCTTGAACATATCCCCTCTCCCGACCGGATTTTCGAACGAAGAGGCGGAACCTAGGCGCGCAATGGATGCGCTGCAAGGCTGAGCTTGCTAGAAGGAGACATGCGCGAACCAATTCGTTCTGTTCAGTCCGCTCTCTTGCTCCTGCTGGCCACCCTCTTTCCGGGCGGCAACATTCGTGCGCAGGAACCAAACCCCCTGAACGCCGTCCGAACCGACCGCTGGGCCGACGCGCAGGCCGCCGCCGCCCGTTTTGCCGATCCGGTGGCGGAAAGACTGGTCCTCTATCTGCGCCTCCGCGCGCCCGGCGCCGCCACGTCGTCCGAGATCGCGGACTTCATGCAGCGCAATCCCGACTGGCCCGCGCAAGCGATACTGGAGCGCCGCCGCCAGGAGGCCATCGCGGCGGACCCCGACGACGCCGCGGTTCTGGCCCAGTGCACTCCGTCACCGACGCTCGCCGCCGCCCTGCTGCGCTGCGCCGAGGCCACCGCCAACGCCGGCCGCATCGCCGACGCCGACGCCCTGGCCCGCCAGGCCTGGGTCAACGCCATCGACACCGCGGCCGCGGAGGCCGCCTTCCTCCACCGCTGGGGCGGCGTCGCCACGCCGACGACCAATGGACACGCTTTCAGCGCCTCGCCTGGCTGTCCGACCCGTCCGCCGCCGCCCGCCAGATCGCCCGCCTCGATCCAGCGCACCACGCAGCGGCCGAGGCACGTCTCGCCGCCAAGCGCGACGATCCGCGGACCGAGGCGCTGGTGGCCGCGCTGCCACCGGCGCTGCGCGCCGATCCCGGTCTGACCTTGGACCGCGCCCGCTTCCTGCGCCACACCGACCATGACGCCGAGGCGGCCGCCCTGCTGATCCGAACACCGGATGCCGACAACCCAGCCGGCGTTCTGGTCGGAACGGAACCAGCTGGCGCGCAAGCTGCTGCACGACGGCGATCCCAAGACCGCCTATGCGGTTGTCGTGGCGCACGGCCAGACTCGCGCGCCGAAGCAGCGCGCCGATGCCGACTTCCTGGCCGGCTTCATCGCGCTGCGCATGCTGCATGATCCGGCCACCGCCGCGGAAACATTTCGACGTCCTGGCCAACTCGCACGCGGTCATCACGCAGGGCCGAGCGCATTACTGGCTGGCTCGCACTGACGCCGCCGCAGGGCGCGATCCAAAGCCGGAGTATGAAAAGGCCGCCGCCTGGCCTACCACGTTCTATGGGCAACTCGCCATCCTCGCCCTCGGCCAGACCCCGGCGGCCCGGATCGACAAGCTGGCCGATCCGACCTGGACCCAGGACACCGTGCTCGCCTTCACCGAACACGAGGTCCTTCGCGCCGCCGCCTGGCTGATCGCCTGGGGTGACCCGCACGCGCGCCCGGGTGTTCCTGACACGCATGGACGAATTGGCGCCGATCCCCGCCGAACGCACGCTCACCGCCGCTTTCGCGCTGAGCGCCGGCATGCCCGACAGCGCGGTATTCGTCGCCCGCCGCATGGGCCGGGACGGGCTGGCGTTGCCGCATGCCGGCTGGCCGGTGCCCTTCAACCCGGCCGAACCGCCCGACCCGGCGTTCTCGCTTGGAATCATGCGCCAGGAGAGCAGTTTCGACATCGCCGCCGTCAGCCCCTCCGGCGCCCGCGGGCTGATGCAGTTGATGCCGCCCACGGCGACGGCGGTCGCCAAACAGCTCGGCATCCCGGTTTCGCTCTCCGCGTTGACGCTGATGCCGGCAACAACATCCGCCTCGGCACGGCCTATCTTGAGGACATGCTGACACGCTTCGACAACTGCCTGCCGCTGGCCGCCGCCGCCTACAACGCCGGGCCCCCACCGGGTGGCGCAGTGGCTGGTCGACAACGGCGATCCGCGCATCGGCCCGATCGACATGGTCGATTGGATCGAACTGATCCCGATCGGCGAAACCCGCAATTACGTCCAGCGCGTGATCGAGAACGTGGTGATGTATCGCGCCGGCCGCAACGATCATACCCCGATCCTGACAAATACGCCTTGGACGCGATGATCCACCTGATCCGCGCGTGGGACGGCCTGCCGATCCACGTCCGCGAATGGCGCGACCTCCGACTGCAATGGCGGCGATGGTCTGCCACCGATCCTGTGCCTGCCCGGTCTGGTCCGTACCGGCGCCGATTTCGAAACGCTCGCACCCGCGATCATACGCGGCCGCCGCGTCGTCACCATCGACTATGCCGGCCGCGGCGCGTCCGGCCGATCCGCCGATGTCACCCGCTATGCGCCGGAGCCCTGCGTCCGCGACGTCATGGATGTCTGCGCCGCCTTGCACATCCACCATGCCGTTGTCATCGGCACCAGCTTCGGCGGTCTGCTCGCCATGGGCCTCGCCGCCGCCCGGCCAAATCTGGTCCGCGCGGTCGTCCTGAACGACATCGGCCCCGACATCGGATCGGAGGGTGCGGATTTCGTCCGCGACTTCGTGGGCGACGACCCGGCGCTGGAGAGCCTGGAGGCCTGCGTCACCTTCCTGCGGACCAAACTGCCGCCAATGTCACTGGATACGGACGCCGCTTGGCGCCGGATGGCGGAACTGACCTACCAGCCCGGGCCGGACGGCCGCTTTCACCCGGTCTGGGATACCGCCATCGCGCAACTCCTGAAGCGTTCGCCCCCCGACCTCTGGCCGTTGTTCGGTGCGCTGTGCCCACCTCCCCGTCCTGTTGGTCCGCGGCGCGGTCAGCAATATCCTGCTGCCGACCACCGTCACGCGCATGCAGGAAGTGCACGGGGCCATGACAGTCGTCACACTCCCCGACATCGGTCACGCGCCGATCCTGACCGAACCGCCCGCGCTCGCCGCGATCCAGGGCTTCCTGGCTCGGATCCCTTGAACGCGGCCCGCTTCATCGCCGCCGGCTTCGGCACTGGATATGTCCCGCGCGCCGGCGGCACAGTCGCCTCGGCCGCTGCCGTCGTGACCGGCGCGGCTGCTGCTGTCTATCGCCCTGGGCGCTCGCACTGGCGGCGTTACTGGCGACCGTCGGTGGCTATCTCGCGATCAGACGCGCCGCCATCGAAGGCGACCCCGGCTGGGTCGTCATCGACGAGTTCGCCGGCCAGTGGATCACCCTGCTCGCCTTGCCCCGGCCAACCATCCCGGGCCTCATCGCCGCCTTCGTCCTCTTCCGCCTGTTCGACATCACCAAGCTCGGCCCTGTCGGCTGGGCTGACCGCCGGCACGGCGCCTTCGGCATCATGGCGGACGACGTGATCGCCGGTATCATCTCCGCCGCTCTGCTGGTATTAGTGCGATTGTCCCGGCCAGAATGGCTAATGTGACAGTATCAAGACAGATTTGGGCTGATAATCCACCAAAATAGTGGCAGTCCGCGTGGTTTTAACACTTGCGATTCTTCCACATTCAGGTGTGATATACTGAAACCCACCGGAAGCGCCCCAATGCCCTTGGAGCACATGCAGACGGCAACCGTCCTGCCCGCGACGGAACGACGCCAGGCTGGCCAGGCCCTTCGCAAGATCGTGCCGCGGAGCATGCACGCGCATTGGGCGCCGTCGGCCGCCGCGCCGCGATCCGATCGACATCCTGCGTCGAATCCGGCCGCCATCGCATCGCTAGCCTGCTGCCGATCCGTTATGACCGGATGCGCGCCTCGCCTTTCGCTTTCTTTCGTGGTGCCGCTGCGATCATGGCTGCCGATCTCGCGGACACGCCGATGACCGGTCTCTGGGTGCAGGCCTGCGGCGACTGCCATCTGGCCAATTTCGGCACCTTCGCCTCGCCCGAGGGCACGCCCGTCTTCGACGTCAATGACTTCGACGAGACCCTGCCCGCCCCGTTCGAGTGGGATATCAAGCGCCTCGCGGCCAGCTTCGCCGTCGACGCCCAGTCGCGCGACCTCGGCGAGCGGACCGCGCGTCACTTGGCCGGCGCGGTGGTCGAGGCCTACCGGCGGCATATGCACGAACTGGCCAGGCTCGCACCTTTGGCCTCCTGGCGGTCGCGCGTCGACGTCAGCCGAGGTGCTGGAGGGCATCGAGGACGAAAGACTGCGCGAACGCGAGTTGAAACGGCTGCAGATCGCTGTCGAGGCCGGCCATGGCGGCTATCCAAAGCTGATCGAGCGAGTGAAGGGCCAGTGGCGCATCAAGGAAAAGCCGCCGCTGATCTTCCCGCTGTCCGGTCAGCGCGATGACACGCACGAGATCGTCGCCCGAACCGCCTTCGAATCCTACAAGCTGTCACTCCCGGAGGAACGCCGTATCCTGCTGGATCGATACGAGCTGTCCGATGTCGCGTTCAAGGTCGTCGGCGTCGGCAGCGTCGGCACGTTCTGCGCCATCGGCCTGTTCGCCACGCGCGACGACCAGACCCTGCTGCTGCAGCTGAAGGAGGCCCAGACCTCGGCCCTCGCGCCTTATGCGGGGCCGAGCGTGTATCGGAACGAGGGCCAAAGGGTGGTGGTCGGACAGCGGATCATGCAGACCGTCCCCGATCTTTTCCTCGGCTGGACGGAAGATCGCGGCGACGACCAGCAGTGCTATATCCGCCAGTTGAAGGATAGCCGCCTGGCGCTGATCGGCTCCGATCTGGCCGAGGGCGCGCTGCCCTACCACGCCATGCTGTGCGGTGTGACACTCGCGCGGGCACATGCACGGTCGGGGGATGCGGCGCGGATCTCGGGATATATCGGCACGGGCATGGCGTTCGACTCGGCGATGTCCTCCTTCGCCCTGGCCTACGCGGCACAGAATCAGGCGGACTGGCGGCTGTTCCTGGAGGCGATCAAGGCCGGGCAGATCGACGCCCACGGAGAGTAGAGACGCTCAAAGCGCCGGCCCGCGGCGCCAGAGCGGCGTTAAGGGTTCAACCCGCAGGCGCGTCCTCGCCCGGGCCAGCGCTTCAACCCGTGCCGCGAATGCTCTAACCTGCGTCCAACATCAAAGAGGGCGCAAACAATGAACGATCTTATGCCGGCAAGTGACAATCTGGTGGCGACCGATCAGCGTCACCTGATCCACCCGCTGCACTTCGCCAAGGACCATGCCGCCCCAAAGGTGTACGTCTCGGGAAACGGCGCAATTCTGCGCACGGCTGACGGCCGTGAGTACATCGACGCGCTGTCCTCGCTCTGGAACGTCAATATCGGCCACGGCCGCAAGGAACTTGCCGCCGCCGCGGCCGCTCAGATGGAGACGCTGGCCTACGCGTCAGCCTATGCGGGCTTCACCAACGAACCGGCGATCAAGCTGGCGGAGAAACTCGTCAGCCTTGCCTACGACAATATGGCGGCAGTGTACTTCACCACCGGTGGAGCGGAGTCCAACGAAAGCGCCTTCAAGTTCGCCCGCTACCACTGGAAGCGGCTGGGAAAGCCCGACAAGGTCAAGATCATCTCACGCCGCTACGGCTACCACGGCGTGACCTTCGCCGCGATGAGCGCCACCAGCCTGCCCAACTACCAGAAGATGTTCGGTCCTATGATGCCGGGGTTCCTGCAGGTCGCACCGCCGTATCCCTACCGCTGGTCCGGTAACGGCGATGCCGGTATCGCCGCCGCTGACGCCGTGGAGGAGGCCATCCTGAATGAGGGCGCCGACACTGTTGCCGCCGTCATCGCCGAACCGGTGATGGGATCGGGCGGCGTCATCGTGCCGCCGCCGACCTATTTCCCCCGCCTGCGGGAAATCTGTGACCGCCACGACGTCCTGCTGATCGCCGATGAGGTCATCACCGGCTTCGGCCGTACCGGCGAGTGGTTCGGCCTCGGCCACTGGAACACGAAGCCGGACCTGATGTCCTTCGCCAAGGGCGTCACCAGCGGATACCTCCCGCTTGGCGGTGTCATCATCTCCAAGCATATGCACGAGGTTCTGCTCGACGCCCCGCCCGACGAGAAGTTCATGCATGCGGCTACCTATTCCGGCCACCCGGTCTGCTGTGCCGTCGCCCTGGCGAACATCGACGTCATCGATAAAGAAGGCATGCTGGAGCGCGCCCGGGTGCAGGGTGACCGTTTCCGCGCCGGCCTGGAAACCCTTCTCGCACTGCCCAATGTCGGTGACGTCCGGGGCATCGGCATGCTCGCCGCGATCGAACTGGTCGAGGACAAGGCCAGCAAGGCCCCGGCCAAGGGACTCGGCGCCAAGGTCGTGGCCGAGGCGGCCAACCGCGGCCTGATCCTGCGGCTGCGCGCCGCCGCCGACGGACCGCCGGCCAGCGGCGACACGCTTTGCTTCGCGCCGCCGTTGCCGACGCCGGAGGCGACCCTGGACCGGATCGTCGAGATTGTCGGGCAGTCGATCCAGGCAGTGGGTTAGAGCCCGTGGCGCGAAAAACCGAATCGACCGCGGGCGGATAACCGTCTCCGTGTCATGGCCGGCCTTGTGCCGGCCAGCCACCACCGGCGGTGCTGGCAGCAAGAAAAGACGGGGTGGTCGGTCCAACGCCAGCCATGATACATGAATTTGCCGCGACGGCGTTTGACGCACTCGCTTCCCGCGGCGCTGACTCAGGCGACCAGTGCAGGTGGTGTAGCAATGCCGGCCGGTTTTACCGGGTGATAATCGCGCAGCAAACGCTCGACGTTCTCCTGTGGGATCGGCTGGCCGAGCAGGAAACCTTGCAGTTCGTTGCACCCGAGGGCGCAAAGCATCTCGAACTGCTCAATGGTCTCCACGCCCTCGGCCGTGACCTCCAGGTTGAGACTGGAACTCATCGCGATAATCGCCTTGACGATTGCGCGTGACCCGGCATCGGTTTCCATCCGCTGCACAAACGAACGGTCGACCTTCAGCTTATCGAAGGGCAACCGCTGCAGATACGACAGGCTGGAATAACCCGTGCCGAAATCGTCCAGCACGAGCCTCGTGCCCATCGCGCGCAACTCGTTCAACGTCCGGGTCGCGCCGTCGATGTTCTCGATCAGCACACCCTCGGTGATCTCGAGTTCCAGGCGGTTCGGCGGCAGGCCGGTTTCCGCCAGGATCGTGGCCACCATGGTTTGCACGTCGCCGCGCAGGAACTGGGCCGCGGAAAGGTTGACAGCGATACGGTACCCGTGATCCCAGCCGACCGCCGCGGCGCATGCGTTGCGCATGATCCACTCGCCCAACGGTATGATGAGGCCGCATTCCTCCGCCAGCGAAATGAACTCCGCCGGCAGGATCAGGCCACGCACGGGGTGCATCCATCGCACCAGCGCCTCGAACCCGATCAGCTCGCGGTTTCGGTCAAATAACGGTTGAAAATAAAGCACGAATTCGTTGTGCTGGAATCCAGCCCGAAGCTCCTGCTCCAGTTCGCGCCGTCGGTGCACATCCTGATCCATGCCGCTCTCGAACAGCCGGAACCAGCCCCGTCCGCTTTGCTTGACGCGGTAGAGTGCGATGTCAGCTTTTTTCATCAGGCCGGTCGCGGTGTCGCTGTCTTCCGGATAAAAGGCAACCCCAACGCTGGTCCCGACGCTGACATCCTGCCCTTCAATGCGAAAAGCTTCCGCAAGAGACGCGATGATGCGCTGGGCCAGCGTCGCGGCCGCCAGCGGCTGATCACCGGTGGTTTGCAGCACGATGAATTCGTCACCCCCGACGCGGGCCACCAGATCACTGTCACGCACGGTGTTACGCAGCCGGTCGGCCACCTGGCGCAGCAACTCGTCCCCGGCCGCATGGCCCAGCGCATCGTTCACCAGCTTGAAGCCATCAAGATCGAGGCACAGTACGGCCAGTGGCGTCAGCATGCGTCTCGCGTGGTGCAGCGCGGTTTCGAGGCTCTGGTTCAACAGCACGCGGTTCGGCAACTCCGTCAGCACATCGTGGTGTGCGAGGAAGCGGATTCGTTCCTCCGATGCTCGACGTTCCCGCACGTCGCGCAGCGCGGTCACCAGGGCCGGCCGGCCGCCGTAGCTGATGAGGCGCGACAGGATTTCGACCGGCATCCGGTTGCCGTTGGCGGCGGTCACTTCCGTTTCCGCCGGTTCGGGGCCGCGGTCGAGGCTCCATACCGAGGCGTCGCCCCCGATGAAGCGGGTGAGGGGGCTCGCCCGCAGCTCGTCCAGATCCACGCCCAGCAGCGCCGCGAGACTCTCGTTGCCATCCAGGATCTTGCCGTCGCAATGGATCAGGATGCCCTCGAAGGTGCTGTCCGCCAGTTGGCGGAACCGGTTGGCCTCCAGCCGGTCCCGTGCCGCCACGCGATTATCGACCAGCGAGCCGGTCAGGCTGAGCACCAGCACGGCAACCGCTTCCGTGGCGATGATGATGACGATGGGGGAGGATGCCAGGTCGTCCGGGTCGCTCAATGCTTCCATCCAGCCATCGAAGGGCAGAATCGATGCGAGGGAGCCAAACGCCAGGGTGGTGAGGGCAACCGTGGCCAGTCCGGTACCGATCGCCCAGGGAAACCGCCGGGTCGGATTGGTGGCCTCCCACAGCGCAAAAGCGAAAAGCGCCGCGCCTAGCACCATCACGACCAGCACCGCGGTGAGATCATAGGCCAGGGCAAACGGCCTCACCAATCCGGCCATGGCGGTGAACAGCATGCAAGAGAAGCCGCAGGCCAGCAGCGAGCCGATCAACATGAAATTACGGGCTGATTTTTGACCGGTTTGCAGGATCGTACCCGCGGCGGTGCCGCTGAGCATCGACATTGCCAACGCAGGCACGACCCAACGAACCGGTACGGTCAGGCTGAGTCTGGGATAGGTACCGGCCAGAGCAGTCAGAAATATTGTCCATGAGGCCAAGGGTACGAAAACACCGAACAGCAGCGCCATGAGCAGGCGTTGCCGCGGGCTTGACCGGGACTGGGTGAATACACGCACCGCAATTCCGCAACCGATCACAGCTTCCAACAGGAAAAGGCTGAGCGTACCTGGGTCGTGTTCGCGCAACAGTGCGGCGAGCAGATGGGTCATCGCCGCCATTTTGCGGGCCTCTCGAGTGTCGGTTGCCTCGGCATCAGAATTTCACCTCTATGCCCCCGATCAGGCGCCGTTCGACCGGCAGGCCGGCCGTTTCGACGATGCTCTGCTGGTTCAATTGCTCCGCCAGCGCCGAAACCGTCGTGTGGTCGTCGAGACGGTAGGCGACGCGAACGTTGAGGGTGACATAGTTCGGCACCAGGACCGGCTGGGCGAGGTAGGTCACCGTGTTGAGCGTGAAATCCTGGATCTGCGACTGCCAGCGGGCTTGCAGATCGATTTCCACCTGATGCCACGTGTAGCCCGCCCCGAGAATGACGGAATGCATCGGCGTCTGCCGCTGGTAGCTTACCGACGGTGCCAAGGACAGCTGCGCTTTCTGCATATCGTCGTGAACGGCGGCAAGTGCGTAGCTGAGGTTCCAGCGCAGCCCCGCGGCGGTGTTTCCCTTGATCCCGATTTCGCCGCCGAGTTCGCTGCTGTCGCCGAAGTTCCGCGCCAGCAGTGCCGGCACCCCATTCGAGAGCAAGACGAGGCCGGAGCCGAACGGCGAGCCGATGGTGGCATCTGTATACTGGGCGAATGCGGCCACGCGCAGGACGGCGCGAAGTGCAGGCAGGTTACGATCGTAGTCGATCTCGTAGTTCTGCACCACGGACGGCTGCAAATCGGGGCTCCCGGCTATGATCGCGGTCGGAAAGTTCCCCGTGTAGCCAAAGTCCGTGAGGCTGGGCACTTGGACCGCCCGCGCCGCCGTCGCACGGACCGTGGCGAGATCCGTGACCTTCACCACAAGGCCGCTGTTGAAGCTCGGTTCTACGATAGTAGTGTCATGGAACAGCCCGCCGATGGTTGGGATTGTGAACTGCACGCCCTGATGGCTCAGCGAGAGATCGTCCACCCGTACCGCATTCGTAACCGACAGGTTTGGCAGCACCTGCCAGTCCCACATCAGCGAACCGGCGACGATGGTGTAGCCGATGCGGCCGCTGAACGATTGCCACGACGAGGCGGAATTATCGCGATACTCGGCGGCGACCCGGAGCGTGTGGTCGGTACCGAGCTTCACCAGGTCGCTTGCCCGCAGGACGATCACGTCTTCCACATAGTGATCGAAGTTCGGAGATGCGTCGTCCGACGCAACGTTCTCGTTGCGGTAGGCGTCCAGTTGCAACACGCCGACCGCGGTGTCGGCGGACAGCCGGCTTCGCACGCTGTTGGCCTTGAAGCCGAACGGCTCGTAGGTGCCGAGGTCGACATAATAGTCGCTGTCGAGACTGCCGTAGGAGCCGGACAGGTCCCATTCCACACCCGGAGCGAGCCTGGCGCGCGCATCGACGGCCAGCGTACCGCTGCTCGGCTGCTCCCCGGTGGCGCCGCTCTCAGTACCGGGGAATTCGGAGGAGCGAAAGCCGGTCGCGGACAACCGCACGCCCAGCCGGTCTGCAAACTGGCCGGTGGCGACTGCCTCGCCATAGGCCTGGCTCTGGGTACCGCCACTGACACGGAAGCCGCTCATCTTGTCGATCAGCGGATCGTAGGTGACAATGTTGATGACGCCGGAAACGGCATTGAAGCCATACAGCGCCGCGTTGGGCCCCTTGATGATCTCGATCTGGCGGATCGCGCTCAGGGCGACCGGAATCAGCGGCCAGACCGTCATGCCGTAGTCGTCCTGGTAGACCTGCCTGCCGTCGAGCAGCACCAGCACACGCGGGTTCAGCGCGGTGTTGTAGCCGCGGATGCCGACGGAAGCGTCCTCCATGCCGTATTGACGAACGTCCAACCCGGCGACGAAACGCAACACATCCGGAATGTTGGTGGCGCCGGACCGGCGTATGTCGTCGGCGGTGACGATGTCCATCTCGACCGGAACCTCGCTCACCCGTTGCGGCTTGCCCGTGGCAGACGTCGTTACCGGTTCACCGAACATCTGCTCGGACGCCGTGTAATCGACCGTCTGCGCCCGGGCCGGATGCGTGGCTGATGGCAGCGTCGCCGATGCAAGCAGCAGCACGGCCACGCGAACCGTGCGGGTCATATCTCACGCACCATCATGCGGAACGCCGTGGCAAAGCGCACCCCCGCGATCGCCGCGTTTGCCTGGCTCACCACGATGCTGACGCTCGGCTCCGAACAGATGGCCACCGTGCACAGCCCGTGCTCGACCTGCTCCAGGTGTCTGGTCAGGCAAGGCACGTGATGCTGCTTCACGCTGGCGCCGAGTACGGCTTCGTCCACGCCGATGGTGGAAAAGACGGCCTTATAGCCAGCAGTTTCGGCTAGCCGGCTCTGCTCGATCAGATGCGGCCGAAGGATCAGGCCACCGACCGGAAGGCCGCCGTCGAGCAGTGAGGCTATGGCGACAGCCTCGTCGTGCGAACGAGCCTCGGCCCCGTTGTAGACGACCGCAACGATGACTTCGCCGGCGATGGAGGATTCCTGAAATGCCAGCACGTGCCCTGCGACCTTCATGTCCTGCAGGGTCGGCGGTGTCAGGTCCTGGATGGGTCCCCAGCCCGAAACAACGAGGGCCACCAGCAGCAGACCGGCTGCCCGACAGCTCATCGCGGTTCCAGCCGTACATTCCATTGTTTCGAAACAAAACTCGTGTAACCTTCGGTCGTCCTAGCTGGTTCCGGTTAAGAAAGGCTTAATGTCGGAACCATCGACCGCCTCGCGTCTCCTCCTTCGGTGAGCCCGCCGATCATGGGGCTGAGTGACACCGGTCTGTCACCGCGTGGCGACCCGCGCGGGGTCCGTCCGCTGCGTGATCAGGCCGTGGCGCGATGCCCGTTAACGAGCAGACCAGCCGGGCGCGAATCGCGAAGCGACCTCAGGCCGATGAAATTGCTCGACAAATATGGGCTCGGACGACGCCTCGCTTCCTGTTCGCGCGCCCCAGCCGTCAGTGGGATCTGAAAGAGTTGTCAGCCTGACCAGACTCGCGAAGCGACCTCAGGCCGATGAAATTTCTCGCTAAATCGGAACTGGAGCGTTTTCGCCCAGGCTCGCGGCTCATGCCGGCGACTACGTTGGACCAAAATGCCGCCGGGACGAACGGACGTCGCCTCCCCACGGCCAAACGATTGGAACCGCAGATGCGCGCAGGTAGACGCCAATGGCCTTTTCGTTACTCGGCAACGCCGCGACGAACCGTTCCGCCTTGTTTGCGTTCATCAGCGTTGCGTTATTCTTCTTGCTTTCATCGCTGCGCGACGATGTGCCGCATGGCCCGTGCCAGCCGAACTGAGTGCCATTTTCGAAACGGAGCGGAAACGCTCTGGCCATGCCTGCGCAAGGTAGCGCTGACCCGACAGAGGCGATACCAGCACTCACCCAGCGCTCAGCATCGTCGGTCGTCGAGGGCCGGGAACCGCCCCGGCCCTCCACCCGACCGGAGTTGATCAGGCCGCCTCGGCCAACTGCCCGTTGATCACCAGTCCATCCGGCCCGGCCGACACCCGCACCGTCTCGCCTTCCTTGACCCCGCCTTCCAGGATCAATCCAGCCAGCGGGTTCTGCAGCGACCGCTGGATCACCCGCTTCAACGGCCGAGCGCCGTAGGTGCTGTCGTAGCCCTCAGACGCCAGCCAATCCAGCGCGCTGCGGTCCAGCTCCAGCCCGATCTTCCGGTCCGCCAGCAACTTCTGCAGCCCCTCCAGCTGGATCTCCACGATCGCCGCCATGTCGCTGCGTTGCAGCCGTCGGAACAGCACGATCTCGTCCAGCCGGTTCAGGAATTCGGGGCGGAAATGCCGGCGCACGATCGCCATCACCTCGCCCTGCACCATCGCCGTCGGTTCGCCTTCCTTCTGATGCGCCAGCACCTCGCTGCCCAGATTCGAAGTCAGCACGATGATCGTGTTCTTGAAATCGACCGTCCGGCCCTGTCCGTCCGTCAGCCGCCCGTCGTCAAGCACCTGCAGCAGGATGTTGAATACATCCTCATGCGCCTTCTCGACCTCGTCGAACAGGATCACCTGGTACGGCCGGCGGCGCACCGCCTCGGTCAGCACCCCACCTTCATCGTACCCGACATAACCGGGCGGCGCACCGATCAGCCGCGACACGGCGTGCTTCTCCATGAACTCGCTCATGTCGATGCGCACCATCGCCTTGTCATCGTCGAACAGGAACCCCGCCAGCGCCTTCGTCAGCTCGGTTTTGCCGACACCGGTCGGGCCGAGGAACAGGAAACTGCCGATCGGCCGGTTCGGGTCCTGCAACCCGGCCCGCGCACGGCGCACCGCGTGGGCCACCGCCCGCAGCGCCTCCTCCTGCCCGACGACCCGCTTGCGCAGTTCGTCCTCCATCCGCAGCAGCTTGGCGCGCTCGCCCTCCAGCATCTTGTCCACCGGCACCCCGGTCCAGCGCGACACGACCGCGGCAATGCTTTCCTCGGTCACCGCCTCGTTCACCAGCTTGCCGTCGGATGATTTCTCCAGCTGCCGCTCGATGTCCGGGATCACGCCGTATTTCAGCTCGGACGCCCGCGCCAGATCGCCGCGCCGCTGCGCCACCTCGACCTCCGACCGAGCCTGATCCAGTTGCTCCTTCAGCTTCTGGGTCTGCTGCACCTGGTCCTTCTCGCTCTTCCACGCCGCGGTCATCGCGTTCGAGCGATCCTCCAGCTCGGCAAGCTCCTTCTCCAGCTTTTCCAGCCGGTCCTTCGAAGCCGGATCGGTCTCCTTCGTCAGCGCCTCCCGCTCGATCTTCAACTGGATGATCCGCCGATCCAGCTCATCCAACGCCTCGGGTTTCGAATCGACCTGCATGCGCAGGCGGCTCGCGGCCTCGTCAATCAGGTCGATCGCCTTGTCCGGCAGGAACCGGTCGGTGATATACCGCTTCGACAGCGTTGCCGCGGCCACCAGCGCCGCGTCCGCGATCCGCACGCCGTGATGCAGTTCGTACTTCTCCTTGATCCCGCGCAGGATGCTGATCGTGTCCTCGACCGACGGTTCCCCGACGAACACCGGCTGGAAACGCCGGGCCAGAGCGGCGTCCTTCTCCACGTGCTTGCGGTATTCGGCCAGTGTCGTCGCACCGACGCAGTGCAGCGTCCCGCGCGCCAGTTCCGGCTTGATCAGGTTGGACGCGTCCATCGCCCCATCCGCCCGGCCGGCACCGATCAGCGTGTGCATCTCATCGATGAACAGGATAACCTGGCCCTGAGCGTCCTCGATCTCCTTCAGGACGGCCTTCAGCCGTTCCTCGAATTCGCCGCGATACTTCGATCCGGCGACCATCGCGCCCAGGTCCAAAGACAGAAGCTGCTTGCCCTTCAGCGCCTCCGGCACGTCGCCGTTGACGATGCGCAGCGCGAGCCCTTCGACGATCGCGGTCTTGCCGACGCCCGGTTCGCCGATCAGCACCGGGTTGTTCTTCGTCCGCCGCGCCAGCACCTGGATCGTCCGGCGGATCTCTTCGTCACGGCCGATCACCGGGTCCAGCTTGCCTTCCCGGGCGAGCGCCGTCACGTCGCGCGCATACTTCTTCAGCGCATCAAAGTTGGATTCGGCGTTCGGGCTGGTGACCTTGCGTCCCTTGCGAATGTCGGCGACCGCCTTCTCCAGCGCCTGCGGCGTAACGCCGGCCGCCTTCAATGCGCGCGCCGCGGGCGTATTCGACTCCGCCAGCGCCACCAGCAGACGGTCCTGCGCAACATACTCGTCACCCGCCCGCGTCGAGGTCTGCTGCGCGGCGTCCAGAACCCGAACCAGTTCCGGCGTCAGTTGCGGCTGGCCCGCACCGGCCCCACTGACCTTAGGCTGACGCGCGACTTCCGCGTCGTTCGCCGTGGCCGCGGCCTTGGGGTCGCCGCCGGCGGCCCGGATCAGGCCAGCCGCGGCACCTTCTTCGTCGTCCAGCAGTGCCTTCAGCAGATGCTCCGGCGTGATCCGCTGGTGAAATTCCCTGATCGCGATCGTACTGGCTGCCTGTAGAAATCCCTGGCAGCGTTCGGTGAATTTTTGGATGTCCATGCGATGTCCCTTTCATCAGGCGACCATCCTTTCACGTCCCTGCAAGAGGCGACATGAACAGGCTTTGCCCAGCAAGTAAGGCGGAGCAGACTGCCGCTCAAGGGGGAGTGAACAATGCGAATCGAATATCTCTACCGCTATCCCGTCAAGGGCCTGACCGCCGAAGCCATAGAGCAGGCAGAAGTCGAGACGGGCGGCACGATCCCCTGGGACCGTGCCTTCGCCCTGGCTCATGGCGACTCGGGTTTCGACCCGGCCAACCCCGCTTGGCTACCCAAATGGAACTTTCTCTGCCAGATGAAGCATGCCCGCGCCGCTCTTCTGTTCAGCGTGTTCGATCCCGGGTCCAAGGTCCTGCGCATCCGAGCGCCCGACGGGACCGGAGTCGAGGCGAACCCCTTGACACCGGCGGGGCGCGAGCGGATCGCCGCATTCCTCACCGACTACATGGGTGACGAAGCGCGCGGCCGGCCGACATTCCATCATATTGCTGGCCATGTGTTCGGCGACCAGCGGACCAAGGTCATCAGCCTGAACAATCTGGCCAGCCTGCGCGACTTCGAGTCGAAGGTCGGAGCCCGCCGGCATCGCCGCCGCTTCCGCGCCAACCTCTGGTTCAGCGGTGCCCCGGCCTGGACGGAAAGAGAGTGGATCGGACGGGAGTTGCAGGTCGGCGGCGCGGTGCTGCGGGTGCTGAAGGGCACCACCCGTTGTCCCGCGACCGAAGTAAACCCCGAGACAGGCCAACGCGATGCCGATCCGGTCGGTGAGCTGCGGTCGCTTTACGGCCACGTCGAACTGGGCGTGCATGCCGAGGTTATCAATGGCGGCCGCTTCGCGATCGGCGACGCAATGGAATTGATGGAGCTCTGAGCGCCACCTTTTTTCGACGCTTCGGCCCGAACAAGACAGGACGCTCACGAATCCGTGAGAAAAAGGTTGCGGTCTAACGAAAACTTTAGCTATAAGGGTGCGTTTCCTCCCTTGAACTTGGCCGCGGGTGTTCTTCCGCGGCTCTCTTTTTAGCGAGGCCACACATGAGGCTCACCTCCGGATCGGACATCGCCATGGTGGTTGCTCACGTTCGGTCGGACGAAGCAACGCCGGCAGCCAAGGCCGCGGCAGGACTGATCGGCGCCGCGAAGCCCTACCTTGCGGCGGCACTCATTGTCACGATCCTGTTGTCCATCTGGGCAGGCCTTTGTGCGGCCTGACGCGCCGCGCGTCGCACTGCGAGGCCCGGCCTCGCGCGTAATGAGGCCGGACACGCAGAAAGTGCGGCTCGCCCCACAAACTATGTATTCAGGCAACACCGACTCCAGATCAAACTCCGTCTGGCGCCATTGACCAGGATAAACGCGCATTTCCGGCCATAATGGCTTTTCGGGATCGCGTTCAATTTCTTGCAAATTCCGTCGTCATCGCCGGCATCAGCACCGAGGCGACTGCTCGGGCGTAATCCTCCGGCCCGCACGCCTGCTGCAGACGCACCAACGCCGCCTCACGTACCGACCGCCATAGCGCCTCGTCGCGATACAGTGCCACCACCTTGGCCGCGAACGCCGCTGGGTCGTCCGCGCCGGCCGCCAGGATTTCATGGTCCGCATCCCAGTCCAGTTCTCCGCGCAGCACCTCTGTCGCGACGACAGGCAGTCCCCGCGAAGCCGCCTCCAGGACCTTGTACGGCGCCCCCGCGGCGTATCGCGTTGGCGCCACAAAGATCCGATGCGCGTTGTACAGCGGATCCAGTTCGGCAACCGAACCGCGCAGCGTGATCCGCGGATGATGCGCGAAGCGGCTCAGATCGACGCCCGGTGCCGTGTAACCGGCGATCGTCAGCCGGGTCTCCCACTTCAGCTCCGTCTCGATCAGCGGCAGAACCGCGTCGACGAACCAGACCAGGCTGTCGAAGTTCGGACTGTCCTCCTTGTGAATCGCACCGACGAACAGCATCCCCGATCGCTGCGCGAAGGGCCGTGCGGTCGGGTTCGGCTCGATCATGTGCCCGATCACGCCAACATCCGGGAAGCCGTGCCACCGCAAGGTTTCCGCTTCGGCAGCGGTCACCGCCACCGTCTGCTGGCAGATGTCGGCGTTGGCCAGGATCGCCTGCATCGCCGCCTGCAGATCGTACACATCCCCCGCGAGCACGGCCTGCATCGCCTCACGATGCGGCGTCACCGCCTCGGTGTCCAGCACGATCCGAGCTTTCAGGGCGCCCTCGGCGGTCAATCGTCCCAGGATCGGCCGCACCTTGGCGAGATTGTGCGGCCGAGCGATCCAGACAGTATCGTAATATCCCGGCCGGGCGTTCAGCAGCCCGCCGAGGCGGTCGAGCGACAGGGTGTGCATCACCTCGACCGATTCCGGCATGTCACCAAACACGCGCGCCGGGTCATGATCACAGCCGTTGACCGGGAACACCGTTACCGCGCAGCCGAGCGACGCCATCACCCGGATCAGGTCATTGGCACGCACGAAGCCCGACCCGATCCGACGCAATGGCACGGTATCCTCGATGAACAGGACACGGTGCGGCTTCGCACCCGTATGGCGCGCAAACACCTGGACCCGGCCGCCGGGCGCGAACCGCTCCGCCACCGCCGCCGTGTGTTTGCCCCGGAAATGATCGCCGGGAGCACCGATCCCGTTCGCCGAGCCCACGACGATCATCACCGACGGATCATAGACCACACGCAGTCCGCCCTGGATGATCCGCAGGCATAGATCGACGGTCTCGTAACCGTCAGCGCAGTCGTGGTCAAACCCATCGAGGTCGGAAAGAAGCGCCGTCCGCACCAGCAGGAAGTCCGGCGCGCAGAAATCGACCGAACGCACGAAATTCGCTTCCGGCAGCAGCGGTGACGCACCGCGCTGGTAGTCATGCGTCGCACCGTTGTTCCACAGAATGCCGCCTGCCTGGGCGATGACCCCATGCGCTTGCAGGATCATCCCGCCGACGGCGCCGCAGGTCGGGTCCGCCGTCAGGCGCGCACGGGCACGCTCGATCGATCCCGGTGCGATCTGTGCCGCGCTGGAAAGGAACAGCACCGCCGGTGCGCCGGCGAGTTGACGCCCCGTATCCGCCGCCCGCGACCATCCGATGTCGCTTTCGAACCGCAGGACCCGCGCCCCCTGGACATACTGCGCGATCGCGCGGGTCTCGTCCGCCGATCCGCGATCGATGACGATCAGTTCGATGTCCGATGCAGTGTTGGACCGCAGCGAGGCAATGGTGGCCATCGTCGTCGCAAAGCCGTCCCGCACCACCATCACGACACTGAGGACCGGCTCGCCCACGCACTCGAAACGATAGCCGAATCGTCCCGTGATCGGCATCAACGCGGTGGCGATGTCGTGGAACAGCTCCCTCGCCTGCGAATCGGTGACCTTTTCCGTCTCGGGTTTCGCCCCCGCAAGCCCGGCGGCGGAGCCGATCGTCAGCCAGTGCGCATAGGCGCCTTGCGCGCGCCCTTGTTCCAGATCGGATCGCACGGAAGACTGTGCCGCATACCAGGCCAGGTCGATCGAGGCACTCGGCGGCCGTAGCTCCTTGGCGCCAAACCGCAGGAAATGCATGTACCCATTGCGAAAACTTCGGGCCGCGATGTGTTCCAGCAGTCCAGGGTCGCGCTGCAGGTACCAGGACTCCGAGAAGCTCGGCAACGGATCGAACGCCGTCGGCGAATCGTTGCACAGGTAATGATGCAGCGCGCACTTCCATTGCCCGGTTTCGACACCCCGGGCAACCTCCGGGTAACGCTTCACGTACCATTCCGGATCGAAATAGATCGACGTCCGCAGTTCGGGTTCACCCGATTCGATGCGGTTCAGGTAGTGCTGGAACACCCCGTTCTGACGGATCGCCGCGACGTCGGCGGCATCGAAATTCGACAGATAGACATCGGGATCGAACAGCACATGCCCGACCCGGTCTTCGCGACTGCCGTGGCGCAGGTAATGATCATAACCGTTAACGATCTGGGACTCGGCGAGAACGTCGTTCGTCAGGTCCGGATAGCGGTCGCGGTAGCCCCGTTCCTCGAACAGCCAGTGCGGAGAGCGATCCAGGGCGCCGCGCCGGCAGTACGCATCGAAGGCGGAACGCCAGTGACCGGACGCCACCTTTTCGGCGATCTGCGGGTACATCCGCCTGTGCCATTGCTCGTCGAACATGCGATTGGGCGAATGGCCCTGCCTCTGTCCCAGCTCCACGTAATATTCAAGAACCGCCGCCGGATCATCGTCACCGACGATGGTCGCAACCGCGGGATAGGTGCGAAGATACCATTGCCAATCGAACTCCGCCCAGGCGATCGCCGTGTCGCAAGGCGGTTTCAGTACCTCGCGGGCGGGCAGGTCGAGCGGCCACATAAACTGCGCCCGCTATGTCCGACGTTTCATGTGCAGCACGCCGGCTTCGCGCAGCGTATCGATCTCGGCTTCGCTATAGCCGTGCTGGGCCAGGACTTCGCTGCCGTGCTCGCTGAACGTCGGCGGCGGACGGCGGGTGCCTCCCTTGGTACGGCTGAACTTGATCGGAGTACCGATGCCTTTGTACCAGTCCAGTTCAGTCACCATTTCCCGATGAGCGGTGTGCGGCGCGGCGGTCGCCTCGTCCACCGCGAGCACCGGCCCGGCTGGAACGCCCGCCCGGATCAGGCGCAATGCCAGTTCATTACCGTCGTGTTGGGCGAAGGCCGCGGCCAGCGCCAGCGTGAGCGCGACGCGATTGATATTGCGCTCCCCATTGTTGGCGAACCGGGGGTCATCCGCCAGATCGGGGCGCCCGATGATTTCGGCAAGCTTGCGGAATTGCCCGTTGTTCCCGCTGGCAATGAAGATATCGCAGGTCTTCGTCGGATACTTGTCATAAGGCACCAGGTTGGGATGCGGGTTCCCGGTGCCCGTCGGACGCTTGCCATTGAGGAAGTAGTTCGCCGCCTGAGGATGCAGCAGCGCCATGCCGCAGTCGTAAAGTGCCATGTCCAGATACTGACCCTGTCCGGACGTCCCCCGTTCATGCAGCGCCATCAGGATGCCGATCGCCGCATACAGGCCGGTGCCCATATCCACCATCGCCGTCCCCAGCCGCATCGGGCCGGTGGACTCGTCGCCGTTGACGCTCATCAGCCCGGTCATCGCCTGCAGGATGGCATCGTAGCCCGGCAATCCCCCCAACGGGCCGTCGCCGCCGAAGCCCGAGATGCGGCAATGGATCAGCCCGGGGAAGCGCTGCGACAGCACCGCCTCATAACCGAGGCCCCACTTTTCCATCGAACCAGGCTTGAAGTTCTCGATCAGCACGTCGGCATCCCGCAGCAGGCGAAGCAGGACTGCCTTGCCCTCAGGCTTGCCCAGGTCGAGCGCGATCGACCGCTTGTTGCGGTTGACGCCGATGAAATAGCTGGCGTCGCCCTCATGGAACGGCGGACCCCAGTCCCGCACCTCATCGCCCTGTGGCGGCTCGATCTTGATCACATCCGCGCCGTGGTCGGACAGGATCATGGTGCAATAGGGACCGCCCAGCACCCGGGTCAGGTCGATGACCTTGATCCCAGCCAGCGCGCCCGCCGTCTGCGCCAGTCCCTTGCCGGCTTGCGTCGGGGTGATTGAACCGTCCATCAGGGTCGATCTCCGTTCGGGTAGCGGGCTTCAGGAAACAGGCAAGAAGTAACAATTAAAACTGCGGATGAACGCGGATGAACGTTGATAAGGGCGTTGTCCACCGTTGCGCTCGCGGTGCCTGTCTTGAGGCCGCATTCCCATCGGCGTTCGTCGGCGTCCGTCTGCGGTTTCATGTGTCTTCTCTTTTTTCGTTGCAAGTCAGCCTATCGTCGCCGCCAGGACTTCCGCGCTGCGGCCATTGGCGATCGTCGCCGACCGCCCATCCCAGTGAACCCCGTTCACCCTTGCAAACGCGTGGTCGGCATTCGGATACACATAACTGACAGCATGCTTGTGCCCTTGCAGCGCCGCCACGACCGCGGCGCGTCCCTCAGCCGGAAAGAACGCATCCTTGTCGGCGATATGCACGACCAGCGGCTTCGTCACCTTGTTCAACTCACCAAGCAGTCCATCCAGCCCGACCCCGTAATACGAAACATTCGCGTCCGCATCCGACTGCTCGGCCATCATGAACGCCAGCCGGCCGCCCAGGCAGTAGCCCATCGTCGCCACCTTGCCGTTCGCGCCGGGCAACGTCCGACCCGCGGCAACGGTCGCCTTCAGGTCCTCGATCCCCTTCATCTGGTCAAAAGCCTGGAACAGTTCGAACGCCCGCTTCCACTCCGCATCCGACTTGTCGGTGATATCGATACCCGGCTCGATCCGCCAGAACAGGTCGGGGACCACAGCGATGAACCCCAGGTCGGCAACCCATGCGGCAATGTCGCGCATCGCCTGGTTCACGCCGAAAATCTCCTGGATCACGACAACGACGCCCGCGGGCTTTGCCTTCGGCGCGACGATGTAGGCGCTGAACGCCCCACCGCCGTCGGTCGCCTTGATGGTAATGCTGGACACGATGAAGACCCCCGACTGAAGAATCCTGCGGTTATAGCAGGCCAGGCTCAACCTGACATATACCCTGCCGGAAGCGTCCGGACGAGCCGATCAAGGGAAGCGCTCCAGCAGCGAATTGGGCTGTTTCGAGAGCGCGGCGAAGCCTCGGTGCCAATCACCACTTGAGGCTAACGGACTCTAGCCGCCTGTCGCAGCCTTCCGCACCACGATCGTCGCCCACGGCCCTTGCGCCAGCATCCGCTCCAGCCGCAACCCCTGCGCACGGTGCGCCGCCAGCACCCACCGCGCCTGACCGCACAACAATCCAGCCAGCACCGCCACCCCCCCCGGCGCAAGGTTCATCGCCAGGTCCCGCGCCATCAGGCACAGCGGACGCGCCAGGATGTTGGCGAATACCAGATCATACGGTCCGTGGCCGCGGACGAATGGATCACGCCACCCATCCGCCAGCCGGACCGTCACCAGGTGCGCCACTCCGTTCAGCGCCGCATTCTCCGTCGCCACCCGCACCGCCCACGGCTCGATATCCGTCGCCAGTACCCGCCGCTTCAGCAGCCGCGCCACAGCCATCGCCAGAATCCCCGACCCCGTGCCCATGTCCAGGATCCGTCGCGGCCGTCGCCGTGCCACCATTTCCAGCGCCACCAGGCACCCGCGTGTCGACCCATGCTCCCCCGTCCCGAAGGCAAGCCCCGCGTCCAGCGTGAGAGAAATCCGGTTCGGCGTCTCCGGCCCCGTCAAGTGCGTCCCCCGCACCGCGAACCATTTCCCGATCACTTGCTCGG
The DNA here is from genome assembly GCA_963817185.1 of uncultured Alphaproteobacteria bacterium. Lineage (GTDB taxonomy): Bacteria > Pseudomonadota > Alphaproteobacteria > Acetobacterales > Acetobacteraceae > Rhodopila. Next base: position 100,485 of record CAWFNN010000002.1, read on the forward strand.
GGAACGAGGCATACGTCCGCGCCAGCCACCCCTCCGCTTCCGTCGCTGCGCGCTCCAGCACCGGTGAAACCCCCGTCGTCACCGCTGCTACCGCCAGGGACGAAGCCAGCTCCGCCTCGTTGACGCCAACCTGCTTGACCCCCTCCACCCGCCACACCCCGGTGTCGTGGTCGCGGAAAAACCCCACCGTCTCGCACGCGTTGGACAGCGCCGCCTCGAACGCCTCCAGCGCGTCCTCGGTCACGCTGACTGCAACGGTTTCCAGTCGAACCGGATAATTGGCCATCAGGCGCGCTCGACGAAGCGATCGAGCACCCGCTTGTCGCCGGATGTCTCGAAGCGCACGTCCAGCTTGTCGTCATCCACCGACCGCACCGTGCCGTAGCCGAACTTCTGGTGGAATACCCGGGCCCCCACCGGGATCTTGTCGGTCCGGGCGGGACGCCCCGGCTGCTCCCACGCGTCGATCACCCGCGGCGCCCGCGCGACCAGCGGGAACTGGCCCGAGAACGACGTCGCCGCCGCAACCCGTGCCGCCCGTGACGCCCCGGTCTGCTCTATGTGTGCGTCGGGCAGCTCCTCCAGGAACCGGCTCGGGATGCTGACCTGCCAGTTCGCATAGATCCGCCGGTTGGCCGCATGGCTGACGATCGCCCGCCGCCGCGCCCGCGTCAGCCCGACATACGCGAGCCGCCGCTCCTCCTCCAACCCCTTGTTGCCGCTTTCGTCCATGGCGCGCTGGTTGGGAAACACGCCTTCCTCCCACCCCGGCAGGAACACGGTGTCGAACTCCAGCCCCTTGGCTCCGTGCAGCGTCATCAGGCTGACCTTGTCGTTATCCGACCGGTCCTCATTCTCCGTCACCAGTGCGACGTGATCGAGGAACCCGGCCAGCGTCTCAAAATCCGCCAGCGCGCGTACCAGTTCCTTCAGGTTCTCCAGCCGTCCGGGTGCTTCGGCGGATTTGTCCTGCTTCCACATTTCAGTGTAGCCGCTCTCGTCCAGCATGGTGGCGACAGTGACGACGTGGCCGTCGACCTCCAGCATCTTTCCCCAGTAGCCGAACTGGCGCAGCAACCCGCCGATCGCTTCCTTGAGCCTGCCTTTCAGGCCCCCGGTCTCCACCAGCCGCGTCGCCGCGGCCTGCAACGGAACCCCCCACGCTCGCGATGCCTCGTGCATCGTCCGCAACGCCGAATCACCGACCCCGCGCCGAGGCACGTTGACGATCCGCTCGAATGCCAGATCGTCCGCCGGCTGCACCGTCGCTCGCATATAGGCGATGGCGTCGCGGATTTCGGCACGTTCGTAGAACCGCAGGCCCCCCACTATGCGATACGGCACGCCGGTCGTTATCAGCCGCTCCTCGAACGCGCGCGTCTGGAAGCCGGCGCGGACCAGGACCGCCATTTCGGCCAGAGGATGCCCCTCGCGCCGCATTTCCTCGATCTTCCCGGCGACCATGCGGGCTTCCTCATCGGAGTCCCATAATTCGATGACGGAAACCTTTTCGCCGCCCTGCGCATCGTGCCGCCCGGGACGCAGGGTCTTGCCCAATCGTCCCTCGTTATGTGCGATCAGCCCGGACGCCGCTGCCAGTATCGATGCGGTCGACCGGTAATTCGCCTCCAGGCGCACAATTCGCGCGCCCTCGAAATCCTTCTCGAACCGCAGGATGTTTTCCACTTCAGCGCCGCGCCACGAGTAGATCGACTGGTCGTCATCACCCACGCAGCAGATGTTGCGGTGCCCCTGGGCGAGCAGCCGCAGCCACAGGTACTGCACCAAATTGGTATCCTGGTACTCGTCCACCAGGATATAGCGGAACCGCCGATGGTAGTCGGCCAGCACGTCCGGCTGGGTCCGCAGGATTTCCGTCATGTGCAGCAGCAGATCGCCGAAATCCGCCGCGTTCAGCGTGCGCAACCGTTCCTGGTAAGCTTCATACAGCGATGCCGCCCGGCCGTTGGCGAAGTCCGAGTCCTCACTGGGTGTGATCCGCGCCGGCGTCAGCCCGCGATCCTTCCAGCGCTGGATCAGCCCCATCAGCGCCGCCGGCACCCAGCGCTTGGTATCGATCCGCTGCGCCTCCATCACCTGCTTCAGCAGGCGCATCTGGTCGTCGGTGTCCAGGATGGTGAAATTGGACGACAGCCCGACTTGCTCCGCGTGCCGCCGCAGCATCCGCGCGCACAGCGCATGAAAGGTCCCCAGCCACAGACCCTCCGCCGGTTCGCCGAGGATCGCCGACACCCGCTCCCGCATCTCCCGCGCCGCCTTGTTGGTGAAGGTGACCGCCAGAACCTGATTAGGAAATGCGCGCTTTGTCAGCAGGATGTGCGCGAAGCGCGTGGTCAGCACGCGGGTTTTCCCCGTGCCGGCCCCCGCCAGCACCAGCAGCGGGCCATCGACAGTCTCGACAGCCGCCCGCTGCTCGGCATTGAGGCGGGCGAGGTAGTCAGGGGGAAGGGGGGCTGGGATCGACACGTCCTGGATATAGGGCAGTTGTTCGCCGTCTGGAAACGCGCCCTCGGGCCGAATGACGTATTCCGCGACGCGGGTGATCCGATTCCGCTTCCGCACCGAGAGAGCGGTCGATAGCAGTGCGTCCAAACTCCAGGTGCTGACGGCCGTCGATCCCAGGGGTAATCGCAACGGATTTGTGTCGGAAAATTTTACACTCCACAAGAAATGAAATACAATAGCATGCGAATTCAATGCATTATAAGCTGGCACCGTGCCTGCACGTGATCGATCGGAACCGGGAATATCACGATCCACCATTGGGAGACACGACATGAACCGCTATAAGTTTTCGCTGATCGCAACGGCGGTGCTCCTGGCCAGCGCTTCGTTCTCGCGTGCGAATGTGGTGACCGCGACGGCGAGCCACGGCGCGTTGACCGACTGGGGCGTCTCAACCCCGACCATCGGCTACACTCCAACGTTTGATCTGCCGGTGGCCGGCTTCAACACCGCGCTCGGGACGCTGACAGGCGTCGTGGTCACGCTGACAAGCTCTGTCACCGGCAGCATCGCCCTGAAGAACAACGGAGCCACGACGACCAACGTCTCCGCCCTCTTGACCGACGTCAACGAGAACGTTCTGCCGGGCAGCGTGACAAAGAACGTCACCTTGACCCTCGGCCCGTTCACAAACTCGAAGCTTGGCGCGCGCGCGTCGACGGGGCCGCACGCGGTGTCCGGATCCACGACCACGGTCACAACCTATTCGGCCGGCCTCAATGTATTCGACAGCACCTGGGACATCGTGACCGGAGATTTTGGATCGCTCAGCGTCAATCCCGGGAACGGCGACGGCACTGCGACCTATTCCGATACCGGCTCGGTCTTGGTCTCGGCTGCATATACCTTTATGCCCAGCTCGACTGCGTCGCTTCCCGAGCCCACTGCGATGGCCCTTCTTGGGAGTGCTCTCGCGGGCCTGGGCTTGCTCCGTCTGCGCCGCCTGAAGCTCTAAACCGCAAGTCCCCGCGGGTCCTGAAAGCGTCTTTCGAGAAGTCCGGTCCATCGGCGGCGGGGTGACCGGTGCCGTCTTGCGCTACCTCTTTACGAACTGGACCCCGCTCGTCGCGGCCAACTGGCGACGCGTTGCCGCCCGGTCGATCCGCGGCGTTGGCTGTTCGTTCGCGCGCCCTCCCATCCGGGTCGCCGACCGTGATACGCAATACGGAAATCGCCGTACTGCGGGCTGGTATCAAGCCTCGAGGTCAACAGCCCATGTCCGACCTGTGTCCGGGTCGACGGCCACCTTTATTGTGTTGCTTTTGCACGCAGCCACCACACCGACCCTGCGCGCGAACCAGTCGGACATCGGGGCCGCGGGTGTCAGGCCTCAGTACGCGGTCTCACCCCCAGGACGTGCGCGATGGCATAGGTCAGATCAGCCCGGTTCAGCGTGTAAAAGTGGAATTCGTCCACGCCGTTCGCCTGCAGCAGCCGCACCTGCTCGGCCGCGATGACCATCCCCACCATCCGTCGCGTCTCCGGGTCGTCGTCGACGCCCTCGAACAACCGCCCCATCCAGCGCGGCACGCTCGCGCCGCACATGGCCGAGAACCTGGCTGCCTGCGCGAAGTTGGATACCGGCATGATCCCGGGCACGATCGGCGCCGTAATGCCCGCGGCCAGGCACAGGTCAAGGAACCGCAGGTAGGTCGCGGTATCAAAGAAGTATTGCGTGATCGCCCGGGTCGCGCCGGCGTCCAGCTTCCGCTTCAGGTTCTCCAGATCGGCAACCGGATTGCGCGCGGCCGGGTGCACTTCCGGGTAGGCCGCGACGGAGATCTCAAATTCCGCCACCCTGCGCAGGCCGGCCACCAGGTCGGAAGCGTAATGATAGCCTCCCGGATGGGGCTCGTAGGTCTGACCCGGCGGCGGATCACCGCGCAACGCGACGATGTGGCGGACTCCCGCCTCCCAGTAGCCGCGAGCAACCTCGTTCACCTCCGCCTGCGTCGCGCCGATACAGGTCAGATGCGCGGCAGGGACAAGGCTGGTCTCCTTCGCGATCCGCGCGACCGTCGCGTGCGTGCGTGCCTGGGTCGTGCCGCCGGCGCCATAGGTCACCGACACGAAGCGCGGCGCAAGCGGCGCCAACCGCTCGATGCAAACCCAGAGCTGCTGTTCGAGCGCCTCGGTCCGCGGCGGAAAGAACTCGAACGAAAGCTCGGGTGCGGGTTGATCGGCCGCACGCATCGGCAGGCCGCTGAAGCGCGGGCCCGTCAGCCAGCGCTGCAAGGGGGGGGAGGTGGTGTCGGTCAGGTCGTCCATGCCTGCTGATTCTCCGGTTTCCGAGCGAAACGCAAGCGAATCCCGCTGTGCTTCTCGGGTATCATCGCCGCGAGATCTCATCGATAGAAATTAATCAGGGGTTTCAGGGTGTTCCATGCCAGCGCGCGTCGTGGTAAGCGCCTACTTCTGAGCGGATCACGGAGAACTCAGTACCGGGGTGCTCCAGTCCGCTTCAAACTGACCATGTCGACGTCCAGCCGGACACGTGTAACCGTTACACCTGTCTCGACCTTGGCCCGAGGAAATTGATGCGATCGCCCCCGTTTTCCCGCTGCTCGTTCTTCGGGTACCCACGACTTGTTGCGTTTCTGGCATTGGCCGTGCTCGGCCTTGCCGCCTGCGCGACCAAGCCCCCGGCGAGCGATCCCGACGCCCTCGCCGAATATAAGCAAACCAACGACCCGCTTGAACCGACCAACCGGGTCTTCTATGCGATCAACAACGGCCTCGACACCGTGATCCTGCGGCCGGCGGCGTTGGCCTACCGGTACGCGGTGCCGCAGCCGGTACGCAACGGCCTGCATAACCTGCTGGCCAACATAGGTTCCCCCGTACTGCTGACGAACGATATGCTGGAGGGCAAGCCAAGGCGTGCCGGCGACACCACGATGCGCTTCCTGATCAACACAACGGTGGGGCTCGGAGGCATCTTCGACGTGGCGACGAAATGGGGCTACCCCGCACATGATGCCGATTTCGGCATGACGATGGCGCTCTGGGGCGCGCCGGAGGGGCCGTTCCTGTTTCTGCCCGTCCTCGGCCCCACAGACCCCCGCGACGCCGCCGGCTTCGGAATCGACATCGCTCTCGACCCGTTCACCTGGATGGGCACCGGACCCAACCATCCGGGCTGGACGGCGTTTACCTGGACGCGCTACGGCCTGACCGCGATTGACCAGCGGGAGCGGGTGCTTGATGCCACCAATTCGATCATGAAGACGGCTCTCGATCCCTATGCAACATTTCGCAGCCTGTATCGCCAACACCGCCACGCCCAGATCGAAAAATTGCGCAACGACACTCGCACCACCGTTCCCGACTGGTACCCCCAGCCGGCCGCGACATCCGCGAAGTGAACGACCCAGTTACCGGAGCTCGGATGTAATATGATTCATCGCCGGCACATCCTGACCCTTGCCGCCGTCTCGGCGCTGTTACCGCTCTCGGCTCGCGCCCAAGGTGCGACCACCGCAAAGGCCGCCGCTTTCGTGAAGTCGACCGGCGACAGGCTGGTTGCGGTTGTCAACGGACCTGGCACCACCGCTTCGAAACGGGCGGCCATGACCCGGATCGTCAATACCGATGTCGACGTCGACGGGATTGGACGCTTCTGCCTCGGCCGCTTCTGGAACCAGGCCACGCCAGCGCAGCAGAAACAGTATCTGGTGCTGTTCCATGAGGTCCTGGTTACCAATATCACCGCCAAGCTCGGCGACTATCGAGGCGTGACGTTCACCATGGGCCGCAGCAGGATGCAGGACGACGATGCCGTCGTCTCGACGACCGTCTTGCGCCCGAACAACCCCCCGACGGCGGTCGACTGGATCATCACCAACCCATCGACCGACCCGAAGATCGTCGACGTGGTGGCAGAGGGGACGTCGCTCCGCCTGACCCAGCGTCAGGACTATGCATCCTATCTGGTGCACAACAGCAACAACGTCGGCGCCCTGATCGCGGCGATGAAGAACCAGATTTCCCAAAACAGCTAAAGCATGATCACGCGGAGCGAAACCTTCCAGGCGCGTTGATCATGCGACCGAACAGCCAGACAGAGGATTTTCACCCTGCCTGTCAGGCGATCGACCAGGGCGTTGCCACGTTGTCTCCAGGCCCGTGCCGGGCACGACGATGGACGGGAATGCGATCGGAGCGAACCTGCGCCTCCTGGCGTAACACGATCATATGGCAAAATTATCCTGGCCAGACCATGATCGCGATGCACTAGAGCGTTTCCACCCAAGGTGAAAACGCTCCGAACCAGGAACCGCGATTGACTTGTGATCACCGCGCAAGCCGGCGGTGGGCCGCTCCACGTTTCCGCTTGCATCCGCGGTTGCTTGCCCCCGTTGGCGTGCGATGACGTCCGGCATCTCTCACGCCAGCCGATCTGCGTGCGATTTCCTGGCACGGCGGAAAGTCTCCAGCGTCATCCCACTCGGCGTGACGTCACTCCGACCACCGCGCGTCGGCGGCCGGACCTCGAACCGGCCCGCATCGGCGCCCGTTTCAACCATCGCTCGCGTACAGGATCATCGTGTAGCCGTGTTGCTCGAACACGTCGGCTGGGCGCATGCCAATCCCGCCCAGGATCATCCGCGAACCAAAATTGCTCTCCCGCGCCACCGCGACGATGCGCGATAACCCCGCCCGCTCGTGGCCGAAACGCAACGCCGCGTACGCCGCTTCACGCGCGACTCCGCGGCCCTGCGCTTCGATCGTCACGGCGAAACGCAGGGCCACCCCGCGCCCGTCCGGGCGATGCTCCAAACCCGTGATGCCGACAAAATGGCCGGCTTCGCGGATCGCCCAGATGCCGAAGCCATACCGCCCCCAGTTCCTGACGTCCTGCGCCAGGTCCTCGACGGTCTGGGCGGCGTTACGGACTCCGCCCAGCATCACGGCGAAAACCGACGGATCGGACTTGAACGCCCGGAGATCAGGCAAGTCGGCGCCGCCAACCGGCGTAAGAACAAGCCGCGCGGTTCGCAGCATCCAGGCAGGACTCATGACGGACCTGGCTCACCTGTCGAATCAGGCGTCAGGCGGGCAGGCGCGGCAGGATCAGGAACGGTAGCCTGGATCAATCGCGTCGAGTTGTCGAAGATAGGCCGGCCACTCCGCCGACGCCCGTCCCCGGTCGTGCTTCTCGTACTGTGCGGCAACACGTTCACATACATCCGGCGGGATTTCCAGCAACGCCGAGCCGGTCGCTTCCATCTGCAGTTGGATCCGCGCGGCCCGCACGAATTCCTTCATCAGGGAGAATGCCTCGCGCGGGGTTTCGCCCACCGTGGTGATCCCGTGATGGCGCATGATCAGCGCTCGGTTTTTTCCCAGCGCGGTGATGATGCGCTCCCGCTCATCGAAGCTGTCCGTGAGGCCTTCATAATCGTGATAGCCAACGCGGTTGTAGAACCTCATGGCGTTCTGCGACAGCGGTCGCAGCCCGTGCTTCAGACCGGACAGCGCGATGCCCTCCTCCGGGTGGACATGAACCGAGCACTGAACGTCGGGCCGCCCGCGCAGGACACCGCTGTGCAAGGTGAAGCCGGGACGGTTGACGCCCGATCGCTCGTCCAGATCGTCGTCCATGCTGACTTCCACCAGATTGGAGGCCGTCACCTCGGTGTAAAGCAATTCGTGCCGCTTGATCAGGAAATGGCGGGGGTTGGAGGGCACGCGCATCGCAGCATGGTTGAAGATCACATCGCCCCAGCCATGCTGCGCCAGCAGCCGGTAAACCGCGGCAAGGTCCAGCCTGGCCTGGTAATCCGCGGCGGATTGAATTCCCGTTTCGACGTCCATCAGCGTGACCCCAGTATGATGTCTTGCCAGCAGCCCGTGGGGCTGACGGGTATGCGCGCAGGGTTGGAGTGGCGGCTGCGCACGAAATCAATCGACATACCAAACGCCCATGATACGACCTGAGAGCCAACGGCTCGGGCGTCGGGTGTCAGATACCGCCGAGCGGGCGAGGAGGCAATATCGCCCACAGCAGGGGTGACACCTGTGAATATGCCGTTACGTCGCCGGACAAGGCGGTTTTTCGCGCAACGAGCCCGCCGGCCAAACGCGGCGCCATGCTCATCTAGCCTGCTGCGACGGAGCAGCCCTGCTGCGACTGAGCGGCGCCTTCCGATCGGGGAACGCGACACTGCCCCGTTTCGGATTGCCGCCGCGTTTCGATGTTGCCGCCCCGAACCGGGGTCGCTGATTGCGGCCTGCCTTACACGAACCGAACCAACTGCTCGGCGGATCACGGCTCCCCGTGTCATGGCCGGTCTCGTTCCGGTCATTTCACGACTTCGCCGTTGTCGGCAAGAAAAGACATGGCTTACCGGCGCCAATCCGGCGACGGCACATGAATATCTTAAGACCATCTGATGGACTGGGCCCCGTGCACGCGCCTGGACCGACAACGGAGACCAGGATGGTACGATACAGATCGGACGTTCATCTGATCCGCTCATCGGGATGCTAGAGCATGATCGCGCTGAGCGGAACGTCCCCGGCGCGTGAATCATGCGATCAAACAAAGAGATAGACCATTTTCGGCCTGCACAGTCAGGCTGAAAATTGTCTAGCGCGGGCGACCCCGTCGCCAGGCCCCGCGTTCCGGGCTAGAGCGATATCAGCCAGAACTCGAATCGCGATGCGACCTCAGGCCGATGAAGTTGCTCGATAAATATGAGCGAGAGAGCGTTTCCACTCAAGGTGTAAACGCTCTAGACTCCAATCTGCAGAAGCCGGCTAATCGGATCTGTTCTGGTCGGAGGGACGAGGTCATGCCAATCAAGCAGGGCTACAAACAGCTTTTAGCGCAGGCGAACGCGCAAATTGAGACCCTGCCCGTGGAAGCTGCCATAGCCCTTGTCGGCGAGCCCGACGTCGTGTTCGTCGATCTGCGCGACCCGCGTGAAATGGAGCGCGAGGGAAGAATGCCGGGTGCCTTTCCCTGCACCCGAGGCATGCTGGAGTTCTGGATCGACCCGGAAAGTCCCTATGCCAAGCCAGTCTTCGCCGAACCGAAGCGCTTCGTCTTTTTCTGCGCCGGCGGCTGGCGCTCCGCCCTGGCCACCAAGACGGCGCAGGACATGGGCCTGGAGAACGTCGCTCATATCGAGGGTGGTTTCAGCGCCTGGAAAAAAGCCGGCGGCCCGGTCGCGTGAACCGAGATAGCCCGGAGGCCTGCAGGAACGGTTCCAAAGGGCTTAGCCTTTGGCGGGACGGATTGCGAAGGCCGGATCGATCAGCACAGCCCGCTCTTAACTTCGGTACGACCCGTTGATGTCGATATAGCCGTGCGTCAGATCGCAGGTCCACACCGTCGCCTTGCCATTTCCAAGGCCGATGTCGATCGTGATTTCGACCTCGTTGCCCTTCATGTGCGCAACAACCGGAGCCTCGTCATAGCCGGGAACAACCGTTCCCTCCCTGGCCATCCAGACCCCGCCGACACCGATCGATAGCCTGTCGCGATCCGCCGGCTCCCCCGACTTGCCAACCGCCATCACGATCCGCCCCCAGTTGGCGTCCTCCCCGGCGATCGCCGTCTTCACCAGAGGTGAGTTCGCCACCGCCATCGCGATCCGTTTGGCCGATTTCGCGCTGGCCGCGCCGCTCACATCGATCCGCACCCGCTTCTGCGCCCCCTCGCCATCGCCGACGACCTGCAACGCCAGGTCCAGCAGCACCTCGTTCAAGGCGCGGCCAAAATCCGCCAGCATCCGGTTCCGCGCCGCGCTCCCATCGGCGGACGGGATGCGTGGATGTTTCGCCTGCCCGGTCGCGACCAGCAACACCGTGTCGGACGTGGACGTGTCCGAATCGACTGTCGTGCAGTTGAAGCTGCCCTCAACGCCCTTCTTCAGCATCGTCTGCAACGCGTCCGCGGGGATCTTCGCATCGGTGAACACGAAGCAAAGCATCGTCGCCATCTCCGGCGCGATCATCCCGCTGCCCTTGGCGATCCCGGTGATCCGCACCGTCCCGTCACCGATCTGAGCCGTCCGGGTCGCCGCCTTCGGAAACGTGTCGGTCGTCATGATACCGCGCGCCGCAGCTTCCCACGCGTCCTCGGCCAGCGCCTCCTGCAGCGCCGGCAGCACGGCCACGATCTTTTCGTGCGGGAGCACCTCGCCGATCACCCCGGTCGAGGCGACGAACACCTGCCGCGGCGGACACCCCACCAGTTTCGCCGCCGCCCCGGCCGTCGCCGCGCACGCGTCCCGACCGGCCTTGCCGGTGAACACGTTCGCGTTCCCCGCGTTCACCACCACCATCCGTGCCCGTCCGCCCTTCAAAGCCGCACGGCACCAGTCGATCGGCGCCCCGGGGCACTTGTTGGACGTGAAGACGCCCGCCACCGTACTGCCGGCAGCAACTTCCATCATCACCACGTCGGTCCGCCCCTGGTAGCGCACGCCCGCGGCCGTGGCCGACAGGCGAACGCCGCCGAGCGGTGGAAGTTCCGGCATCGAAACAGCGAGCGGGGACACGGTCGTTACCATCGTTTCCTTCCTCTTGGCGGCCCTTATGCGCGGCGACAATAACAACGACAAGCCTCACCAGAACCGTCGTGGCGTGGACACACAAAGATCATCATAGCTCGCTCGCGCCAGGCCATGACTGAAAAGGAACGGCTCTGCCCCGCCCGAGACCATTTTCATCCTGACGGTGCACGCCGAAAATGGGTCCAGGTCTTTGATCGCATGATTCACGCGCCGGGGACGCTTCGCTCAGCGCATCATGCTCTGGTTCGCCGGTTCGTCCGGTCGCCGATCGCGACGGTTACTTCGCGGCGGGCGGAGGCTCCGCCGTGTCCGTTGCCTTCAGCGGCGATCCGTCCATGTTGAACTTTTCCACCGTGACCTCGCTTCGGGCCTGCGTCACCTCTTTCTGCACGGCCGCCTGCACCATCTGCTGGCGAAGTTGCTCGCGCTCCTGCTCGTAGCTCGGTGGCGGCGCCGTACGATGCCCCAGAGTTTGGATCACGTGCCAGCCGAACTGAGTCTTCACCGGCACCGGCGTGATCTGATTGTCCTTCAGCGCGAACGCTGCGTCGGCGAATTCCGGCACCATGTCGCTTTTCTTGAACCAGCCCAGATCCCCGCCCTGCGCCGAGGCCCCGGGATCCTTGCTGTACTGCTTCGACAAAGCAGCGAAGTCCGCACCCTTCTGCAACTGGGCAATTATCTTTTTCGCGGTGGCTTCATCACCGACCAGGATATGGCGCGCATGCACTTCGGTCTCGCCCGGCTTATTGGCGAATTCCTCATCGTATTTGGCCTTCACCGCCTCCTCGGTAACCTGCGGGCGAATCACCTTGTTGAGCAGGGCCGACGCCAATGCCCGCTCCTCGGCCATCTGCACCATCCGCTGCACGTCCGGGTCCTTGTCGACTCCGGTCTTCTTCGCTTCCACCAGCAGCGCCTGGGCATCCACCAGCTGGTCGAGGAGCATCGGGTAAAGCTGTTGCGGCGGCATCGAGCGCGCCTGCGGCGGCAAGGTGGTGACCGCCGCCTTCAGGTCGCTTACATGGATCGGCTGGCCATTGACCTTGGCCACGATCGGATCGGGGTCCGGTTCCGCCAGGACGGGACCGGCGAACACCACGCCGAACAGCGCGACAGCAGCCAGAAGGCGGGCCGGAGGCCCAAGAGAGCAGTCCGGAAAATGCGACATGTAAACCCCTGAAGGTTGGAAAGTGGTGCTTATGACCGAAGCCGGCACGCCTCACAAGGCGGGGACGGCTCCTAGAGCATGATCGCGCTGAGCGGAACGTCCCCGGCGCGTGAATCATGCGATCAAACAAAGAGATAGACCATTTTCGACGTGCACAGTCAGGCTGAAAATGGTCTAGCGCAAAGCAGCCTACCGGTCCCCGGTCTCGCCGGAGCCCGTGACGCTCGGCCGCGGAGCGTTATCAACTTCAGGTCCGTCCAGATTGAAGCGATGGGTCTCCAGCTGGCTCGGAGCGTATGCGATCGCCTGCCGGACCGCCGTGGTCAGCAAATGTTGCCGCAGGTGATCATATCCGGAAAACTGGGCGGCGCGACCGGACGCCGTTCGTTGACCTTGATGACATGCCGGCGAAATTCGCTCTTAACCGGATCCGGAGCGATCTGGCCCGGCGCGCAACGCGAACGCGACGTCCGCGAACCTGGGCCAACCACGCTCACGCCGGAACCTAATGAGGCGCCGATGGCACGCGCCGACCCACGCTTTAGCGTCACCTATGTGCCATTTGCCACGCCGAGCCTGGTTAATCCACAGCGGATGCCATCAATGCGACGGAGGGCCGAGCTGGAGCCCCACCCACTTCGGGCCGGGCAAATTCTGCACCTTGGGCAGTATGAGCATCGCAATGTAGCCCCGACTTTCATTTCGGGCTGCATCGATCTCCGACTGAACCTCCTCAGGTGTGGTCACCGGTTTGCCGGGCACGCGCAGGATGATGTCGCCCGCACCAATGCCTTGCCGGGACGGGTCGGAATCGGACAGGACGTCCGTGATCAACACGCCCGGGCCGCCGTATTTTTGCGCGATCTTGGCCTTCTGCCCATCAGGCACCGTGGACAGGCTAAGACCAAGGTTCGGCGGGATGATCAGGTCCGGTTCCACGATGGGAACGGTCCCATATCGCCTTTGCCACTGATCACGTGGCCACTCCTCGGTCACAATCCTGACGGAGCGCTCTTGTCCGGCCTGAAGAATCACCAGAGCTATCGTTTCGCCCGCTGGTGTCTCGGCAATGTCGCGTAACAACGCGCGATTATCGGTCGGCGTGTCTCGGTCGAACCGCAAGACGATGTCGCCGACGGCAATCCCGGCCTTCGCCGCCGGGCTCCCCGGCACGACCCATGCCACCAGCGAGCCGCTGGTACGATTAAGCGCCATGGCTTGGCCCAGTTGGGGGGTTATCGGCTGCAACTTCAGGCCGATCCACGACGGGCGGAGCCAGCCGTAAGTCATCAGGCGATCCACGACGAAGCGGGCAGTGCGGGAGGGTATGGCGAACCCTATGCCGGCCGATCCCGTGGTGGGCGAAATAATGGTTGAGTCAATGCCCACCACGTTACCTTGCGAGTCGATCAGGGGACCGCCGGAATTGCCATGATTGATGGTTGCATCGGTCTGAATGTAGTTGTCGTAAGGAGTGTTCTGGATGTCGCGGTTCAGGGCGCTCACGATACCGGCCGACACCGAAAGTCCGACTCCGAACGGATTGCCGGCAGCGAAGACCTGCTCGCCGACCATCAGCTTGTCGCTGTCACCCCACCGCGTCGCCGGAAGCGGATTGGCGGGCGCCACTTTGACGATCGCAATATCGGCGAGTTCGGACGCGCTCAACGTTTTGCCGGCCAGCAGCGTACCGTCCGACAATCCCACCGTGATCCGGAAGGCGTTCTTTACGACATGGTAGTTCGTGACAATCAAGCCGGAAGGATCGATCACGAAGCCGGACCCAACGAAGCTTTTTATGTTGGGGCTCGTGCGACCCATCGACTGGGAAACGTTGGCCACGCCGGTCGCGGCGGGGGATTCCGGCGATAGATCCTTGCTGACCGTGATGCTCACCACCGCCGGAAGCACCTTGCCGATCACGCGGGTGCTATCCGAGTCCATGTCGTCGGCCCAGGCGCCGGTCGGGCCGGTTGCCAAGGCAATGCAGAAAATAAAACCGGCCCAGGTCGGTAAGCCATAGCGTGCACCTCGCTGACTTCGATTTGTCATGACTGCCCCCCGATCGGCACGATCGCCGCCAGATTCGCGCCATTGTTACCTGAAATTCGTCTGGCGGCAAGGTTTCAGCCATAAAAGCTGCAGTCACGGAAGCCTCTCGAACATGATCGCGCTGCGCGCAACGTCCCCTGCGCGTGAATCATGCGGGCAAACAAAGAGCCGGACCATGTTCGGCATGCACGGTCAGGATGAAAATGGGTCTAGAGCATGATCGCGCTGAGCGGAACGTCCCCGGCGCGTGAATCATGCGATCAAACAAAGAGATAGACCATGTTCGGCCTGCACGGCCAGGCTGAAGATGGTCTAGCTACGAAACGCTGTATTCGACAGGGCGAACCGCCTGGACTCGGCCTGACGCATTCCGGCGTGCCAAGTGCGGTCCGGCAGTGCCAACCTTCCCGGCACCGAACCAGCGCGGAAAGGCCGTAGACCCACGCGACCGGACCAAATATGTGAGATTCAAAACCCGGACCGTGCCAGGACCGAAGCGGAGGTTTCGCCATGTTCCACAAATTCCGTGTCGGCACGATGGACGCCACGGTCGTCTCGGACGGCCCGCTGTCCCTTCCGTCCGCGCGAACGATCTTCGCAGGCCCGGATGCCAAATCGATCGACCGGGCATTGGCGGGCGCCAACCTTTCCACCGATCGAGTCCGGGTCGAGCAGAACTGCCTTCTGCTGGAAACCGGCGGCAAGCGCGCTTTGTTCGATAATGGACTGGGCTCCCGCAAGCTCTACGGCCCCGACAGCGGCAAGCTGATGACAAGCCTGCGGGAGGCCGGCATAGACCCGCCCTCGATCGATGCGATGGTGCTTACCCATGCGCACTCTGACCACTGCTGGGGTACCATGAGCGACGACGGCACCCCGAACTTTCCCAACGCCGTCCTCTATATGGCGCAACAGGAGCTGGATTTCTGGATTTCCGACCCGCCAAGCGAGCGGCTGGAGCGAAGCCTGGCCGGGGTCCGCGAGCACATCCTGCCGCTGCGTGAGCGCATCCGCTTCGTCCGCGACGGCGAGGAATTCCTGCCAGGCGTGCAAGCATGGCTGACCCCAGGACACACCCCCGGCCACACGGCGTATCTTTTCGCCGGCGGCTGGTGCCTGACCGGCGACGTCGCCTTCCATGATCCGCTGTCATACCGTTTCCCGGAAGCGGAAAGCGTGTTCGATACCGACCGTGCCGGCGGCGTGGCAACCCGGCGCCGCGTATTGGACCGCCTGGCAAATGAGCATTTGTCCATCATCGGCTACCATCAGCCCTGGCCGGGTCTTGGCCGGGTGGAACGTGCGGCGGGAACTTCGTTTCGCTACCTAGACCTAGAGCATGATCGCGCTGAGCGGAACGTCCCGGCGCGTGAATCATGCGATCAAACAAAGAGATAGACCATTTTCGGCCTGCACAGTCAGGCTGAAAATTGTCTAGCCCTCGAGTGAGGCGAACCCGGTCCCGATCCTCGCCGCAAAGCGCGCAAGGCACCCGACATCGTCACCGGGCTTGCGCCCCGGGTTCATCCTCCGGTTGCTCCGGCGCCGAACCGTTTCGCCGGTACAGGAGCCTTGAGCACCATGTCGGTCAGTTCCGCCCTGACCGCGACCGAGGACTCCTTGCCAACCTGGTCCAGGTGCTTCATCACCCATGCATCGGCCGTCTTGTAACCTTCATCGCGCAGTGTCGTGAGGAAACTCCATGACGTGCTGCTCTTCGAGACGAAACCAAGCTTCTCCATGAAGGCGTCGTTGCGGATGGCATGGATCCGGATCGGCTTGTACCGCCCCGGGTAAGGCAAGCCCGCCGTCGCCAGTTCCGCCAGCACGGTGTTGATCGCCTCGATGGCGTTCACCTCCAGCACGACCGAGGCGTTGAACGTGATTTCGTTGAGCCGGTCCAGGATGGCGGGCGCACTGTGCGGCGGCATGGCGGCGCGGTGAAACGGATTGACCAGGACCAGGAGCAGGTCTTGCGCATAGTCCAGCAGCGGCGAAAGCGACGGGTTGCCAAGGTAGCCACCGTCCCAGTACGGTACGCCGCCGATGCTGACCGCCTTGAAATCGCTCGGCAGGCAGGCCGACGCCCGCAGCGCCTCCGTCGAGATGTCGGGCTGGGTGAAGATCGCCCGGCCGTTGCTCGTTACGTCCGTAGCCGTGAGGAAAAGCCGCGGTCCGTCCGCCCCGTTCAAGGCCGCGAGATCAGCCGCGGGAAACGCCTGTGCGACCAGCGGCGCCAGCGCGTCGCTGTAAAACGGGTTGGTGTACGGCGACACGACGAGACCGATCGCCTCCAGCGCGATCGCAACCGGGGACCAGTCCAGGTTGAAGCCAAACGGTCCCGGCTCTCCGAAGAACAGCGCGTTGCCGCCAAGGAATCCGCCGCGCGCGAGCGAACGCCAAAAGT
The DNA here is from genome assembly GCA_963817185.1 of uncultured Alphaproteobacteria bacterium. Classification (GTDB taxonomy): domain Bacteria; phylum Pseudomonadota; class Alphaproteobacteria; order Acetobacterales; family Acetobacteraceae; genus Rhodopila. The sequence goes on from CAWFNN010000002.1 coordinate 117,166, forward strand.
CCTCGAGCTTGCGTCGCGCGAGGGCAGCGCCGTCCTGGATCAGACCGCTGGCGGTCAGCGCGGCATTAAGTGCTCCGGCGCTGGTACCGCTGATGGCTGCGAAGCGAAGCCGGCCGGCGGCGACCTCCTGCAGCAGCCGGTCCAGGACACCCCAGGTGAACGCACCGTGCGAGCCGCCGCCTTGAAGAGCGAGGGCGACGCTGGGGGGTTGGCTTGGCATCGCAAGGCTCCGGATCATCGCTGGTTGCTCCAGGATGCCTCCGCGGATCATCGAATGCCAGAGTCAGTCTTGCATGTCGCCCCGCGCCTCTTTCCCCGATACGTCCAGCCACCGCTGTTATCGCGCCGGCGCGGCCGCGATCGACGCATGGCCGGCTCGCCGATCACGCCTGCATCAGCGACAGCAGCCCCGGCCAGCAACTGCTTCGGCGTCGGCGGGCAGCCCCGGATCACGAGGTCAACCGGGATCACCGTGGAGACACCGCCAACCACGGCGTAGCTCCCGGCGAACATGCCGCCGTCGGCACCGCAATCGCCGACCGCGACCACCCATTTCGGATTAGGCGTCGCCCGCCAGGTGCGCTCCAGCGCCTCTCGCATATTCTTGGTCACCGGCCCGGTCACCAGCAGCACGTCCGCGTGCCGCGGCGAGGCAACAAAGCGCAGGCCGTAACGCTCCAGGTCATTGAATGCGTTGTTCAGCGCATGGATTTCCAGTTCGCAGCCGTTGCAGGAGCCGGCGTCCACCTGGCGGATGGAAAGGCTGCGGCCCAGCCGCTCTCGCGCGGTCTGGTCGAGCGTGGATCGCGAGCGCCTTAAGCTCCCTGCTCAGCGGCGGCGGCGGCTCGGTCAGTGGTTTCCGTAAGCCCTGAAGCAGGTGGTGCAGCATTAGCGTGCGCTCTCCTTGCTCGTATCTGGCCGATGCCGACACGTCATGCCCAGTGCTCAGCGCGACACAGCCGTGTGCGCGCTCGCCCGCCAGTCGAAGGCCGGTGGGACCGGCAGACCTGACGGACATGACCATGCGCCTACAGCATCCGCTGCAGGATCAGCTTCTGCACGTCCGACGTGCCCTCGTAGATCTGACACACCCGGACGTCGCGATAGATCCGTTCCACCGGATAGTCGGCCAGGAACCCATACCCGCCCAGCGTCTGGATCGACGCGGTGCAGATCGCCTCGGCGGCTTCCGATGCGAACAGCTTCGCCATGCAGGCCGCTTCCAGCGCCGGCCGGCCCTCGGCCTTCAGCCGCGCGGCATACAGCGTCAACTGCCGCGCCGCTTCCAGCCGGGTCTTCGCGTCGGCCAGCCGGAACCCGACCGCCTGGAAGTCGATGATCGCGCCGCCGAATGCCTTGCGATCGCGGGCATAGCCGATCGCGTATTCCAGCGCCGCCCGAGCCATGCCGACGCTCTGCGCCGCGATGCCGATGCGGCCGCTCTCCAGGGTGGACAGCGCGATCTTGTAGCCTTCGCCCTCGGCGCCGATCCGCTGGTCCTCCGGCACTTCCATGTCCTCGAACGTCAGCGCACAGGTGTCGGACGCCTTCTGGCCCAGCTTCTCCTCGGTCCGCGCCACCGAGAATCCCGGATGGGTCTTGTCGATCACGAACGCCGACAGCCCCTTCTTGCCCGCCCCCGGATCGGTCACCGCGAAGAACACCAGGCTGCCGGGATGCGTCGCGTTGCTGATGAACTGCTTGGCGCCGTTGATGACGTACCGGTCGCCCTTCTTCACCGCCCGCGTCTTCAGGTTCGACGCATCCGATCCCGCCTGCGGCTCGGTCAGCCCGAACGACCCGACATGCTCGCCGGTCGCCAGCTTGCGCAGCCAGCGGTCCTTCTGGGCATCGGTGCCGTAATTGTTCACGACGATGCAGGTCGGCGAATTGTGCACCGAAACCATGGTCGAAACCGACCCGTCCCCGGCCGCGATCTCCTCCAGCAGCAGGGCGTAGGTGACCGGATCGATCTCGCTGCCATCCCATTCGGCCGGCGTCGTGGCGCCGAACACGCCCAGTTCGCCAAGCTCGGCGATGATCTCGGGTTCGATCCGCTCGTGTCTTCTCCCGCTCCGCCGCCAGCGGCGCCAGACGCTCCTGCGAGAAGCGGCGGATCATGTCGATGATCAGGGTGTCGCCTGCGAGGGAGGTGCTGTCGGGCATGGTGACTGCCTCAGGTTGAGGACGTGAACCTTGAGTTTACACCGGTCCGACATGTTTGTCAGTGTGGTCTTCGCAAGGAAGGTTCCGCGGCCTCCGCGGCGCCTCGTCCGAGCAACCGGGCCCGGCGATAATTGTCGGGCAAACAGGGCCATAGCGCCGATCCGTTAACCCTTCGGTAATCGAGGACCCTCATACTGCCCACCAGCGTGAATAGTTCTAAGGCCCCATTCATGAAAAGCGACTTATCGAACAAAACCAAGGATGCGATCCTGGACACTCGGGTGCACCTCGACTTCATGCGCATCTCCCCGGCCACTATCAGCACGCTTTCCGGATTCTGGCCGCACGTACAGTCGGCGCTCCCGGCAATTCTCGACGGGTTCTATCGTCACGTCGCCGGCCAACCCCACCTCAACCGCCTGCTCGGCAACAAGACGGACCAGTTGAAGAGAGTGCAAGCCACCCACTGGGAACGCCTGTTTTCCGGCCGCTTCGACGCCAGCTATTTCGACAGCGTGCAGGCTGTCGGCCGCGTCCACGCCAAGATCGGGCTGGAGCCGCGCTGGTATATCGGCGGCTATAATTTCGTGCTGACCGAGCTCAGCGATCTGGCCGGGCGGGTGCATCGGTTCGCCCCCAGCCGCGCCCGCCAGGTGACCCAGGCCGTCGTCGCCGCGGTCCTTCTGGACATGGGAGTAGCGATTTCAGTGTACGAGGACACGCTCATCGACGCAGCGGAGGGGCGGTCGCAGGCTATCGGCGAACTGGCGCGCGGATTCGAGCAAAGGGCCGCCGAACTGTTAGGGTCGATGACCTCGGCGTCCGGCGAAATGGTCGGTAGCGCCAAGGACCTGTCGCGGACCGCCGAAACCTCGGCGCAACAGGCGGCGAAGGTGGGTGAGTCTATGGACCAGACCAGTGCGAACGTCCAGACCGTGGCAGCCGCGGCCGAGGAACTGTCCGCGTCGATCAACGAAATTTCCCGCCAGGTCGCCCAGTCCTCCAGCATCTCCGAGAAGGCCATCGCGACAGCCCAGCGTACGGACACGATCGTTCAGGCCTTGGCCGATGGCGCCCGGCAGATCGGCGACGTGGTTGGTTTGATCAGCAACATCGCCGGGCAGACCAACTTGC
>CAWFNN010000003.1:0-90086 GCA_963817185.1 uncultured Alphaproteobacteria bacterium
TCTTCCGCCGCCGACGCCTGTTCCGTCGCACCTTGCGAGAGTTCGCCGGAACTGGACGACAATTGCTGGCTGCCGGACGACACGTTCTCGGCCGCGTTCGAAGCCTCGGCGACGACGCTTCGGAGTTTGTCGAGCATCCGCTCCAGGGCAGTACCGAGCGCATCCTTGTCGGAGAGACGTTTGGCTTCGGTGGTCAGGTTGCCGTCGGCGATCGCATCGGCGACGATTGCCGTCGCGCGGAGGTTTGTGGTCATGCGATCGAGGGCGATGCCAAGCGTATCCCTGTCCGACAGACGACGGGCCTCCAGCGAAAAATCACCGCCGGCGATCGTGTCGGCAACCTTCGCCGTCGCGCGCAGGTTTGCCGTCATGCGCTCCAGAGCGATACCCAGCGTGTCCTTCTCAGACAGGCGCTTCACCTCCGTCGTCAGGTCCCCATCAGCGATGGCATCGGCAACTTTCGCGGTCGCACGCAGATTGGTCGTCATGCGCTCCAAAGCGATGCCGAGCGTGTCCTTGTCGGACAGGCGCTTCACCTCCGTCGTCAGGTCCCCGGCACCGATGGCATCGGCTATTCTGGCCGTCGTGCGCAGATTGGCCGTCATCCGTTCCAGCGAAATACCAAGCGTATCCTTGTCGGAGAGGCGTTTGGCCTCCATCGTGAAATCGCCGCCGCCAATCGCGTCGGCGACGTTTGCCGTTGCGCGTAGATTGGCGGTCATCCGATCGAGAGCATCGACCATGTCCTTGATCTCGTCGTTACTGGCGACAACAACTTTCTGGTCGAGGTCACCGATGGCAACCGCCTCTGCGAGAAGGGTGGCGCGGTTCAATCCCCGGCTCACCCCGAGGGCAATCCACGCGCCGGTCGCCACCGATATCAAGATCGAGGCCAAAACGACCGTGATCAGGGTGAACCGGGCGTTCTCGTATTCATGCTGAGCGTCGGCCTGCGCATCGGCGAAGCGCTTCTGATTCACCTCGACCGCCTGCTGGAGAGCGGCGTATGCGCCGGTCAGGGCCTGCGCAGCGGGTCCCGTCGATAATTGCCGTGCCTGTGCCTGGTCGTCATGGCGCACCGCGTCGATGATCTTGTCCTGGATGGCGATGTAATGTTGCCAGGACGCGCGCGTCGCGGCCCAGATCGGCTTGGCCTCCACGGTCGCGGTGGAATCGATAACCTCGACGCGCCCGGTGAAGTCCTGCCGCAACTTCTGAACTTCGGAATCGAGCCGGTTCACCTCGTCTTTGGTATCGGACAGGATCAGGTTCTTTTCCGCGCGCACGACCTCGAGCAGTTCCTTGGATAGCTCAACGGACTCCAGCATGCGTTGCGCCGGTACTTGTGCCACATAGTCCAGCCTCGCGTTCAGCGACGCGAGGTTGTTGATACCGAGCCAGGCCGTGATGCCCGACAGGGCAATCACCGCGGCGAACGCCAGACCGAGTTTCAGTTTTACTGTAATGCGCATTGCAGAAATGCTCCGGAGACGGATGCCAGTCGCGTAGCAGCACTTCGTAGATTCATCATTTTGCCTTCTGATCCGTCGGCCTACATCCGCTCGAACTCGGCGTCGCGTTGATCGGAACCGCCGCTGGTGAGGTCGAGGGCAACACCATTCGACCTGGTCTTCGCAGCCCCGGGATGCAGTGTCGTCGGTTTGGCAGCAACAGGCTTCGCCGGCTTGGCGATAGCGCCCGGATGAGCGGGGCGGCGTGCGGCAGCGACCGCCCGCTGCGGCGTTGCCGCGGTCGCTGTCGCTCCGATCTGAAAATACGCGAGGCTGGACTGAAGCTGTTCCGCCTGCGCCGACAACTCCTCCGACGTCGCGGACATCTGTTCGGATGCGCTCGCGTTCTGCTGCGTCACCTTGTCGAGCTGCTGGATCGCCTGGTTGATCTGATCGGCCCCGACATCCTGCTCACGGCATGAGCCACTGATCTCGGTCACCAATTCCGCCGTTTTCTTGATGTCGGGCACCAGTCGCGTCAGCATCTCACCGGCCTCCTGGGCCGCCTTCACCGTCTGCGAGGACATCGCAGCGATCTCCGTCGCCGCCGTCTGACTGCGCTCGGCGAGCTTGCGGACCTCGGAGGCAACCACCGCGAAGCCCTTGCCATGCTCGCCGGCCCTGGCCGCCTCGACCGCGGCATTCAAGGCCAGCAGATCGGTCTGCCGGGCGATTTCCTGCACGATGGTGATCTTCTCTGCAATGGTCTGCATCGCCTGCACGGCTCGGCCCACCGCTTCGCCGCTGCGTTGCGCGTCCGCCGAAGACTGCCGGGCGATCTTCTCGGTCTGGGTGGCATTGTCGGCGTTCTGCTTGATGTTGGCCGCCATCTGCTCCATCGAGGCCGACGCTTCCTCCGCCGCGGCAGCCTGCTCGGTGGCACCCTGTGACATCTGCTGCGATGTTGCCGACAATTCCTGGCTGCCCGAGGCCACCTGGTCCGACGCACCCTGCACGTCAAGGGCAAAGCGAGTCAGGTTATCGACCAGCGTGTTGATGCTCTTCATCAGCGTGTTGTAATCGCCGCTGTAACTTTGGGTGATCTTGCTGGTCATGTCGCCCATCGATATTCGGTCGATATATTCGCTCGCCACGTTCAGAGGGCCGACCACCGCCTCAAGCGTGTCGTTGAGGCCCTCGACGATCCGGCGGTATTCGCCGCGGTGGTGGGAGGCATCCGCGCGGACCGACAGTTTGCCCTCCGTCGCGGCTTTCACCAGCGTGTCGGCGTCGCTAACGACGTTGGCGATATTCGACTTCAGCAGCATCAGCCATTCATGGATCTGATCGTCAGCGGACGCTTTCTCCATTTTGGCGGTCATGTCGCCGGTGGCGATCGCGGTGACGTAGGCGATCAGGTCCTTCAGCCAGGCGTGGACGCCGTTGATCGCGTCCTTCATGCGCTGGTGGTCGCCTTTGCAATCGATCTCGACCCGCTCCTTGAGGTTGCCGCCGCTGATCTGGCGCAGGATGCGGTTGCCCTCGCCGATCGGCAGCAGAATGGCGTCGAGCATCTCGTTGACGCCCTTGATGACTTCGCCGTACGCGCCCTGGAAAGCCGCCGCGTCGCCACGCTTCTCCAATTGGCCCTGATGGCTGAACTCGGTCAGCTTGCCGAGTTCGGCCTGGAACTTCTGCAGCACGATGGCGATGCCGTTGACGTTCTGCTTCATCTTCTCGTGGTCGCCCCGGTAGGTCTGGGCGATCAGCTCATCGACCTTGCCGCGGGCGATCTGATCAAGGATGCGGTTACCCTCACCGATCGGCAGCAGAATGGCGTCAAGCATTTCGTTGACGCCCTTGATGACTTCGCCGTACGCGCCCTGGAACGCCGCCGCGTCGCCACGCTTCTCCAGCTGGCCCTGGCGGCTGAACTCGATCAGCCTGGCCAGTTCCGCCTCGAACTTCTGCAGCACGACGGCGATGCCGTTGATGTTCTGCTTCATTTTCTCATGGTCGCCCCGATAGGTCTGGGCGATCAGCTCATCGACCTTGCCGCGGGCGATCTGGTCGAGAACGCGGTTGCCCTCGCCGATCGGCAACAGAATGGCGTCGAGCATCTCGTTGACGCCCTTGATGACTTCGCCGTACGCGCCCTGGAAAGCCGCTGCGTCACCTCGTTTCTCCAGTTGGCCCTGGCGGCTGAACTCGGTCAGTTTGCCCAGTTCGGCCTGGAACTTCTGCAGCACGAGCGGCGATGCCGTTGACGTTCTGCTTCATCTTCTCGTGGTCGCCCTTGTAGGTCTGGGCGATCAGCTCATCGATCTTGCCCTGGGCGATCTGATCGAGGATGCGGTTGCCCTCGCCAATCGGTAGCAGCGCCGCGTCAAGCAGTTCGTTGACCGCGGAAAGACGGGCCTTGGCATCGCCTTTTGTGCCCGCGGTATCGCAACGGACCGTCAGCGACCCGCCGGCGATTGCCTGGGTTAGCCGCTGGATCTCCAACAGTTCCAGATGCGCCTCGTCGCGGTTGTGCAGGTTTAGGAATGACATTGGGATATCCGATCAGAACGCTGAAGTTAAGAACAGAAGAGAGGCATGCGGCCCCGGAGGTCGATAGTGGTTTGCCTCAGCGGCCGCCAAGGCGTTACGGCTGGCTGCCACCAAGGAATCGGGCAGGCCGGGTGGCGCCGGCTTGTCGTAATGATCGCCGCCGCTGGTGAGGTTAAGGGCGAAGCCACCTGTGCCGCCCTTGTTGTAGCCATTGCACATTGCCACGTGCTTGACGGCCGGCCTGGCGGCTCGGGTTACGGCGCGAACAACCGGCAACAGCGCGTTAGCCTGATCCTGGGCGAACTGGAGATGGTCGACCGGACCGGCCACAAGGGCTTCCATGATCGTGTTCAGCGACGTGACGTTGCCGATACCGAGCCTGGTCGTGACCTTTCCGGAACGATGGCCATGGCAACCTCCAGGCTTTGCTTTGCCTCAATCGTGACGCGCATCAAAGAGATCCTTTCGAGATCTAGGCTGCTTCCAGTTTCGGCCCGGCATCGCTGCCCGCTTCGGCTTGCGTGGCGCCGGAAAAGACTTGCGCGATATCGAGCACGACCATGAAATTGTCGCCGCGCTTGCCGATGCAGCGGATGAACTCCGGTCGCCATCGCGTTCCGACCTTCGGTGTTTCCTGCAGGGCCGAGGCAGCAACCTCGGCAACCTCATGGACCTTGTCTGCCCGAATGCCGACGGTGATTGGCTCGCCCTCGATTTCGATCTCGAGCACCACGATGCGCGTATCCGCGGTCGGTGGCTTCTGCTCCATGCCGAGCTTGATGCGCAGATCCGCCAAGGGAACAACCTTGCCGCGCACGTTGATAAGGCCGCTTACGAAAGGATCGGCGTTCGGGACTTCGGTGATTGGCACGAGATCGAGGATTTCACGCACATGCGTGGCCTCGACGGCGAACATGTCGCCCTGGAGATCGAAGGTCAGGACCTCAAGGGACCGGTTGCCGTTCCATTTTGTCATCGTGGATATCCTTTAGCTCGCCGCCATGAAACGTTCTTCCTGCTGCCGCCCATGCTCGACGAGATGGCTGATATCAAGGATGAGAGCGATGGTGCCGTCGCCGAGTATGGTTGCGCCCGAAAATATCTCGACATCAGCGTGCAGTTTCGACAACGACTTGATCACCGTTTGGTGGTCGCCGATCACCTGGTCGACCACCAGGCCAACTCGCAATTCGCCTGACGAAACGATAACGACCTTCTGATAGCGGTCCGCCGCCGCGGTCCCTTGAAACAACTCGCGCAGGCGCATGAAAGGCACCAGATCGCCGCGGATGTTGAGGAAACTGCGGCCGCGCGAGCGGGCATCCTCTTCCGCGCTGAGTTCGACGCATTCCTCGACTGCAGACAATGGGATGACGTATCGCCCACGGCCGACCCGCACCAGCAGACCATCGATGATGGCAAGCGTCAGCGGCAGGCGCAGCGTCAGTGCCGAGCCGCGTCCGGGCGTGCTGGACTATATCGATCTTGCCGCGCAACCCGTCGATCGTGCGCTTGACGACATCCAGACCGACACCACGACCGGAGACGCTGGTGACCTCATGTGCCGTGGAAAAACCGGGCAGGAAAATCACCTGGAACATTTCGTTGTCAGTAATCTTTGCACCAGGCGCGAACAGGCCGTTCTCCTCGGCGCGAGCGCGAATGCGCGCGCGATCAAGGCCGCGCCCGTCGTCCATGATTGAGACCAGCACTTCGGCACCGACATGCCGGGCGGTCAGCGTAATGCGTCCCTGCGCCGGCTTGCCCGCGGCAGCACGGTCGGCGGGATCCTCAAGCCCATGGTCGATGGCGTTACGAATGAGATGAATAAGCGGATCATTGAGACGTTCGATCACCGTCTTATCGAGTTCGGTCTCCTCGCCGATCATGACGAGTTCGATCTTCTTGCCCAGATCGCGCGCAAGGTCGTGGACCAGGCGGCGGAACCGGCCAAACAACTGAACCGATCGGCAGCATGCGCACACCCATGGTCGTGTCCCGCAACTCAAGGGAAAGCCGTTCTATCTCCTCGGCGACCGACTTTACTGCTATGTCGTTGCTGCCTGCCGCGACTTGCCGCAAGCGTGATTGGGCAATAACGAGTTCGCCGACACGGTCCATGAGTTCGTCGAGGCGTTCGGCCGGAACGCGGATACTGTTGTTGACGGCGTTGGCGTCGCGTCGATCGGCCAGCTTATCTGGCGGGACGCGGCGATCGGCGGGTCCGGCGCGCCGTTCGGCCGGACCTGGGGCGTCCGGTTGATCGACCGGATTGACGAGATCTTCCGGCGATATCTGCGGCGAGGGCACTGCCTCGGGCACCCGCGGACCGTCGGGCGCGGCGAGCGGCTCGATGTCAAGTTGCATGTCGTCGATCACGAAGAGGAAGACCTCTTCGATCGCGGAGCGGGCGTGCCGGGTTCGCAGCGTCACGTCCCAATGCAGATAGCAGCCAAGCGGGTCAATTGCCTCCAGCGCCGGCACATCCAGGGTGAGCGCGGTCACCGACGCGGTGCCGAGCCCGCGCAGTTCGTCGAGCAGGAGGAGCGGATTGGTCCCGGTCGCCAGGGCGTCCGCGGGCAGCCGAAAGTGGACGTGCCAGCGGGCTGCTTCCGGTTCGACCACGGCTGTGGGGGATGATCCTGCATTGGCATCCACCAGACGCCGGAGATCGACCAGAATGACGTCACCGGCGCTGACGCTTGCGGCGGCGGGATCGTCGATCAACGCGCGCATCTGGTCCTTGGCGGCGAGGGCCACGCCGATCAGTTCGCGGGTCGGAGTCAGTTCGCCCTTGCGCACGAGGTCGAAGGCCGTCTCGACGTGGTGGGTGAATGCGGCGAGGGCATCGAAGCCGAACATGGCGCCGGAGCCCTTGATCGTGTGCATCGCCCGGAACGCGGTGTTCAGCAGGTCGCTGTCGGCGGGTGTGTGTTCGAGATCAAGCAGCGTCTGCTCGAGCTGCTCGAGCAGGTCTTGGGCTTCCTGAAGGAACATCTGGGTGGGATCGGTGGTATTCATCAGCCGAGAACCTTCTTGACGACCGCGACGAGCTGGGTTTGCTGGAAGGGCTTGGTGATCCAGCCTGTGGCGCCGGCGGCTTTGGCTTCCTGCTTCATCCCCGGGTCGGATTCGGTGGTGAGGAACAGGATCGGCACGCCGCGATAGGCCGGCAGTTTGCGGAGCTCACGGATCAGTCCCAGGCCGCTCATGACCGGCATGTTGATGTCCGTCACCACCATGTCTACGGCGGTGGCCTTGGCCGCATTCAGGCCTTCCATCCCATTGCCGGCTTCGCTGACGTCGTATCCGGCGCTCGACAAGGTCAGCTTCACCATCTGCCGGATACTCGGAGAGTCATCGACCGTGAGAATCTTCTTTTTCATGCCGCGGCTCCCTCGAACCAGAAGGCGGGGGCTGGGCCGGCGTCGTCCTCGCGAGTGACACGGAACCCGCCACGAGTTCAGCGCATCCAGCAGCGGGCCGTGGGGGGGAGCAACCAAGGTCAGCGTCTTGTCGGCCTGGCGCGCGCTGGCACGCGCGGCGAGGAGCAACTGGATGAAGCTCAGGTCGACCTCGGTGACGGCGGTGCAGTCGATACAGATGACGGGCTGGTCCGCGAGCGCCTCACGCAGCGTCGTGCAGAGGGCCTCGGCTGTCCGCATTGTAAGCACGCCTTCGAGAACGAGGCGACCGGGAATAACAACATCTTGCGACATCAGTGCGACCTGTGAGCGGCCGGCGGGCGCAAACGATCGCCATCAGGCGCACGGGGGAAGAAGCTGCCTGAGGTGGCCCCAGACTGTCTCTAAGTTCCGCGTGACACTTGAGCGCCATCGCAACGCCCGATCCGGGGTTGAATGTCCTTACGGTGCGCACCGTGACGAAAATTGATTAATCAATTGCTAACCGCACGCGTAGCGAGGCTCGATTTAATCGCTCCGGTCGAGCATATTTACTGCTCCGTGGGCCAGTACCCGGACTCGCCAGTGGCACCTGTCACGGCTGCCGGGCCTGATCGTCCGTGTTCTGTATCTGTGCCAGAGGGCGGGCTTGTGCGGTCGATGTCCTGAGCCGCATGCTGGAGCGTCGGCGCCAAAGTTACACTCGTGTCACATCGGCCCCGGGCGACCGATCGACGACCGGGCCGGCACCTTGGCCGATCTGTCCACAACTGGGTCCGCTCAAAGCGTCTACCGTGCGACGCATCCGTAGGTAAGGCGGCTTCTCATCGCGGGAATTCGTCCCCGACCGGCGACAGGCCATATATGGTCGTCACGTCAAAACTGCTTCAGCAGCCGGTCGATATAGTCCAGTTCCTGGCGCGGCCGTTCCTGGTCGGCGCCGCGCCGGCGCAGTTCCTCCTGGATGGCCTGCGTCCGCTGGCGCTCGCGTTGCTCCGGCACCGCCACGTCGGCGTTGTCGCTTGAATTCCCCTGATTGTATCGGCCCAGCGGATCGCGCCCGTTCGGGTCGGCACGCTCCGGCGAGCCAGGCAGCGGCCCGGATCCACGGCCATCGGCGCGCTGCCCGTCCGGCATCATCATGCCCATGGCACCCTCGGCCGTCCTGGTCCCCCTCCTCGCCTTGCTGGTCGCCCTGCCCCGACTGCTGGCCCATCTTCGCCATCGCCTGGCCCATCTCCTTGTTGCCCTTCTGCAACGCGGCGATCGCCTGCTGCTGGGACTGGGCGGCTTGCTGGTCCTGCGCCTGGTTCAACTGAGTCGCGGCATCACGCATCGCCTGATCCGCCTCGCCGAGACCCGGCGACGCCTCGACCGCTGAGGTCGGTAAATTGCTGCATCAGCTCGCCCAGCGCGCGCCTCAGCGCCTGCTGCACCCGCGCATCGGCGTCGCGTTGCGCACTGGGATCGGGCGCTGCCGGATTGGCATTGCCGCGCTGCTGCGCATGATCCAGCAGCCCGCCCTCCCGTGCGATCAGGTCTTGCACGACGTTCTGCTGGCGCTTGCCGCGCTGGCGCTTGCTGTTCGCCTGCTTGCCGTCCTTACTCTGTGCGCGCGCGTTGCGAAGCTGATCCAGCATCCGGTCCAACTCCGCCATCTGCTGCTGGGCGTCGGCCATACGGCCTTCTTTCGCCGCTTGTTCCGCCTGTTCAGCCTTCCGTTGGATGTCGCGGTCGGAGAGCTGCATCGCCTTTGGATCGAACGGCATGATGTTGTTGTTGCGCCGCGCCTCATCCAGCAGCGCCTTCATGTGCCGCTCGATCGCCTGGCGCAGTTCCTCCAGCTTCTTCGCCAGATCCCGGCGGTTCTGGTCGTTCGGCTGCTGTGTGGCCTTGTCCATCGCGTCGCGTGCCGCCTGGCGGGCTTCCTCCAACGACCGAGCGCTTTGTTCAGTCTGACCCTCCTCCATGTGCAGCGCGAGCTGCCACATCATATCCTGCGCTTCCGGCACCGCGCTGTCGGCATGGTTGCGCACGAGATCGTAGTACGTGGCGCTCAGGTTGAGGAAGGCTCCCAGGTCGCCGCCGAACAGTTCCGGGTGCTGCATCAGTCCGTCGAGCGCCGCTAACGCCTCGTCCCGGTCATCCGGATGCACACTCAGGCTCTTGCGAGCGGCAATCAAAAGTTGGGCGATCGGATTGTGGAACGGCCGCTCCGCCAGTTCGAAGGTGACATCGGTGCTGGTTCCGGTTTGGCCGATGGCGTCACGGGCGACCAGCCGGCCGACGACAGCCAGTCCGGCCCAGGGATGCGCCGTCAGGTCGGGCTGGCTGAGACCATGGGCCGCTCTCGGCGAGCCGCCTGGCAGCGGAATGGTTACGATCAGTGGCGCCGCATCCGGTCGGTCCCGCAAGTGCAGTTCGGCCTGCAGACCGGTGACGCCATAGTCGTCCGACGCCTGCCAAGGTAACCGGGTCTGCTGGCCCGCTGGCGGCCGGCCTGGGTTTTCGCCCCACGCCACGGTCGGAGGCTGATCGGCGACCACGGTCAACGTCCAGGCCGCGAGCGTGCTCAGCCCCCGCGCCACCGCCAGACGGCCACCGCGCTCCAAATCCCAGTCGGCCTGGAAGCTGCTGTGATCCAGCGGGGTGAACGGCGTGGTCCGGTCGTTCAGCGACAGGGTCGGCACCGTGCTGCCACCGGAGACATCGACCGTCAGACGAGAACCGGCGGGCACCGAAACACTGCCGCCATCGGCCTTCAGGAAGATCGGCGCAATACGCGTGTAGGCGGGCGGGGTGATCCAGGCCTGCAGCTCGGTGGCCGGCGCATCCGGCCGTGACGGGCAACGACGGCGTCACCGCGGCATAAAGCCGAGCCGGCGCATCGACGTTGGCGATCGCCAGACAGGCGATCACGCTCAACAGCACCCCGTACCGCAGCGCGCGCGGGTCGCGCCCGGCAAGCCCCGGCCGCGGCAACCCGACGTGCAGACGGCCGATCTGGGTCAGCGCGCGCGTGGCGTGCACCCGCCAAAGCGCGGCGCCGACAGGGTCCTCGGTCGCCGGCTTGTCGGTCAGCACCGACAGCGGCCGGTGCACCAGGCCGGAGCGCGTCTCCAACCGCCGGTCGGCGGCACCATCATCCGGAAGGCGGATATGGCGCACGCCACGGATCAGCAGTCCGACAAACGCCAGCGCAACCAGCGCAAGCAACGCCACATGCAGCGCGGCCGGCAACAAGGGCGGCAAATCAAGCAGCGCGGCACAGATAAAAACGCCGGTCACGGCCAGGGGAGGCCAGAGCGCGGGCCAAACGGCCTCGAACAGGATAGCGGCGCGCGCCAGCAACCGGCGACCGGCCAGGCGGCGCAGCAGAGGCGCCGGATCACTCATCTGGGAAGTCGCTCCCGCTCCCACAGTGCCTCGATCGGCTGGCGGTCGCGGATCACGGACCAGCGTCCACCGTCCACCCACACCTCGGCCGCCATGGGACGCGCGTTATAGGTTGAACTCATGACCGCACCATACGCGCCGGCGTCAAGGATCGCCACGATTGCGTCGCGCGCCAGTGACGGAAGCACACGGCTTCGCGCGAACGTGTCGCCGCTTTCGCAGACCGGGCCTACAACGGTACCTGGACCAGCCGCGGCGACAGCGTCGGCCGCCAGCACCGGCACGATCCCATGCCAGGCGTCGTACATCGCCGGCCGGACCAGATCGTTCATCGCGGCGTCCAGCACGACGAAAGGTTCCAGCGCCGTCTGCTTGACCAGTACAACCGAGGCCAGCAACACCCCGGCGGGACCGACAAGCCAGCGGCCTGGTTCCAGCGCCAGGCGGACATCGAGATCCTGGAACGCCGCTTTCATCGCGGCCGCCAGACCGGCGGGGGAAGGCGCGGGTTCGTTGCGGTAGGGGATGCCCAGGCCGCCGCCGCAGTCGACCGCCGTGACACGCAGTCCGTTCCGGCGGAGGGCGTGCACCAGGTCCGCGATCCGGACAAACGCATCACGGTAAGGGGCAAGACCGAGAACCTGGCTGCCGACATGCATCGCCAGCCCGACCGGGTCGATCCCCGTCATCGCGGCGGCTTTCGCATACAAAGCAACTGCATCGTCATACGCGACACCGAATTTGTCCGCCGCCCGACCCGTCGTGATCTTGTCGTTCGTGCCGGCATCGATGTCGGGATTGATCCGCAGGGCAACGCGGGCGGTGCGGCCGGTGGCGCCGGCCAGCGCGGAAAGCATCTCGAGCTCCTCGGCGCTTTCGACGTTGACCTGTCCGATATCCTCGGACAGCGCGAGGCGCAGTTCCCACGCGGATTTGCCGACCCCGGAATAGACGATGCGATCGGCCGCGATACCCGCGCGCCGGGCTTTCAGCAATTCGCCGCCGCTAACGACATCAGCCCCCGCGCCTTGAGCGCCAAACAGCGACAGCACCGCTCGACTGTCATTGGCCTTCACGGCGTAGTGCACCCTCACGTCCAGACCGGCCTCCGCCATCGCAGCGGTCAACGCCCGGTAGCGCATGCGCATCGTGGCGGCAGAATAGACCCAGGTCGGCGTGCCCACGGCACCTGCGATATCCGCCAGCGGCACATGATCAAGCAGCAACCCCGCCTGGGGGTCGTACTGGAGGCACGGGCGAGCGGCGATCAGCTCCTGGATCGACGGATCGGTGGCGGGATCAGGCGGAGGCGACGGGGAAGCCATGCCGCCACTCTACAGGAGATCGTGTCCCAGGGAAAAGTTTTGGACGCCGGTTCGGATCCGCGACGACGCTTATCATCAGGATATGGGCAGCACAAAATCGGTAGCGGAGCAAACTGATCAGGTTCGGCGGTGTTGCTGGAAGCATGCCCGCCGGAGACCTCCAGCCAGATCGTCTGCCGTTCAGCAAACCCTTGGCGGCTCGGCCTGATCAACTGCGTCTGGCGTTGCGCTCGGACATGTGGCGGCTGGCGCTGATCGGGATCGCCGCCGTCCTGCTATGGCGCCTCGCCGACGTGATCCTGCTGTTGTTCCTCGCAATAATGATCGCGACTGTGCTGCGCGGCATCACGCGTGCGTTGGCGGACGCGCTGCATGCGCCGCCGCTGTTGGTGCTGACAGCGGTCGTGATCGTGTTCACCATCGCCGGGGCCGCCGCGATCTACTGGATCGGGCCGGACCTGGTCGGCCAGGGCGAAGACCTCGCCAATCGCCTGTCGGACATGTTGCAGAATTTCCGCGACGCGTACGGACACACCTCGATCGGCAAGGCGCTCACCAGCCACCTGAGCGGTCCCGAAGGGATCGAGACATACATCACCGGGCATGTCTTTGATATCGCCGGTTTCACCATTGGCACCACCGGCGCGGCGTTTGCCGCGCTGATCATCAGCATCTATTTCGCCGCCGCGCCGGAAATCTACGTCGACGGGGCCCTCAGCCTGGTGCCGTCCGCGTACCGCGTGCTGGCCCGGCGAGTCATCGAGGAAACTGGCCAAAATCTGAAACTCTGGCTGCTCGGCCAGCTCGTGGACATGCTGGTGGTCGGCGGCCTGTCTGCGATCGGACTATCGCTGCTGGGCGTTCCTGTGCCGTTTGCGCTGGCCACGCTCACTGGCTTGCTGACGATCGTCCCGTACATCGGGGCCGTTGCCGCGGGTGTCGTCGCCGTGCTCGTCGCGTTGACGCACGGCTGGATCATCGCGCTCTGGGCGGGCGTGATCTTCGTGTGCTGCCACGTCGTGGAGGGCTACGTCGTGGCGCCGTTGGTGCAGCACCACCTCGTGCGTCTGCCGCCGGCGGTCGTTATCGGAGCGATGACCGTCGCGGCGGCGCTGTTCGGCGCCCTTGGCATTATCCTCGGCACGCCGCTCGCCGTCGCCACGATGGTGATCGTGCGCCGTGTCTATGTCGAGTACATCCTCGGCGACATGCCGGAGACCGCATGAAACAGGCAGAGCATCGCAAAGGTGTCTGGATCGCCTGGATCTGGGCCGTGCCGATCGCGGCCCTTGGCATCGTGGTGTGGCTCGGCGTCCGCAGTTTGACGCAGGGCGGACCGGAGGTCGTGGTCACCTTCGCCAACGCAGGCGGCGTGAAGGCCGGCGACACCAAGGTCTACTATGACAAGATGCAGGTCGGAACAGTCGAAGACATTAAGCTGCACAAGGACCTGAAGGCCGCTGACGTGACGGTGTCGCTTGATGCCGATATGGACGGCCATGTCGGTCCGGGCACCCGGTTCTGGATCAGCGGCCAGACGGTCCAGCTCAGCGACCTCTCCTCGATCAAAAGCCTCATTACGGGCCCGACGATTGAGATAAACCCGCACGTCGGGCCGACGCAGCACCACATCCGCGGCCTCGATCAGGCCCCGGTCCTGAAGCACGAGCCAGCCGGCGCCCAGTTCGTGCTGCGCGCGACCAAGCTTGGCTCGATTTCACGCGGAGCGCCGATCTATTATCATGACCTCAAGGTCGGCGAGATTCAGGGCTTTACCTTCGAGCCACCCGACGGCTTCAAGATCTTTGCCTTCGTCGCCACCCCCTACGTGAAGCTCGTTCGAACCGGCACGCGGTTCTGGGACGCCAGCGCGGCGCAACTCTCGCTTGGCTCCGGCGGACCGTCGTTCAGCCTGCTGTCGCCCATGGCGTTGATCGGCGGCGCGGTTGGCTTCGAGACACCGCGGGAGGGCGCCGGCCCGGTGGCACAGGTGGGCGCGACCTTCGAGCTTTACAGCAGCGCAGACCAGGCCCGGTACGCGCCGGAACCGGATGCCGTGAGTTATCGTGTAACCCTGAACGATGCCCAGGCCGCGGCCCTGGACGATGGTTCGCCTGTGCAACTGGAGGGACGCCGCGTCGGTTCGGTGACGCAGGTTCAGATGCGCCTTCAGCAGGGCAAGCTGCAGAGCGATGTAACGGTGGCGATCGATCCCTACCGGTTACAGATCGCCGATGCCCCGGGCGGAACCGGCCGCGGGAGGATGGACGCGATCATGCGCCTGCTGGTTGGACAGGGTCTGCGTGCGCAGTTGGGGCGCACCACGCCCATGATCGGCGGCAGGACCATCGATCTTCGGTTCGTTCCCGGTGCGCAGGGGGCGGATTTGATCCCCGGATCTCCCCCCGGCATTCCGACCGTGCCGGGCGGCGACATCGACCAGATCGTGCGGCAGGTGAGCGATGTCGCGGGCAAGCTCGATGCGCTGCCGCTGCCGGCGATCGCGGACGAAGTCCACAACGCAACGAAGCGCCTCGCACAGTTGAGCGACTCGCCCGAACTGCGCCAGACCCTGCAACGTCTCGACGAGTCGGTGACGAATATTGATGACGTGACAGAACAGACGAGGAAACAGATCAGGCCGCTGCTGGCGGAGGTACGTCAGGCGGCGGAGCAAGCGGACAAAGCCATTGCCTCGGCGCACACCTTGGTCGGCGGGCAAGGCGTTATTGGCCCGGAACAGACGAGTCTGCCGCACGCGCTGTACGAGCTGTCGGAGGCGGCGCGAAGCTTGCGCGAAGTCGCCGACCTGCTGGATCGTCAGCCGGGCGCGGTGTTATTTGGCAAGAGCGGGCGCCCGTGAGCCCCGAACTGATCGGATGCCCCGGGTGCGGGACGATCCAGGAACTGCCACCGCGGCCCGAACGGGGGCGGCTGGTATGCTGGCACTGCGAGCATGTGCTCGAGCGATCGACCGGGCGCAGCATCGACGCGCCGCTGGCCTGTTCCATCGCCACGCTGATGCTTCTCCTGCCGGCGAACTTCCTGCCGGTGATGACCGTGCATGTGGCCGGGGTCACGGATCAGACGCATCTTGCCTCCGGTCTGGCCACGGCCTGGCGCCAGGGCTGGCCCGTGGTCACCGCCGTGCTGGCGCTGCAGGGGATCCTGCTGCCGTTCTTCCGCTTCGGCCTGTTGGCCGTCACACTGGGCGCAATCCGGTTGGGCGTGCACGGCCCCTGGGCCGGCCGGGCCTTTCGCTACACCGAGGCGCTCGACAGTTGGGCTATGGTCGATGTGCTGGCAATCGGCTTCGGCGTCGGCTATGGGCGCGTGGCCGCGAACATTCCGGTCACGATCGACGCTGGTGGATGGTGCTTCCTTTGCACCGCCCTGCTGACAATGTTGACGCGGGCGTGTACCGAGCGGCGCGCGATCTGGCGGGCGGTGGGCACCCCGCCCGGCATGGCCGACCCGGCGGGGGACCCCGCCGCGATCGTCTGCACAAGCTGCTGTCTCGTCGTGGTATCAGAGCTGGAAGGCGAACCCTGCCCGCGCTGCGCGGCGGCCCTGCACCGCCGCCGCCCACTGGCCACCGTGCAGTGCACGGCCCTGGTCGCGGCCTGCTGGGCACTTATGCCGATCGCGTACGGGCTGCCGATGAGCGAGTTCTGGGAGGCGGGGATCCCGCATCCCCATTCGATCGTGGATGGCATACGAATTCTGCTCAATCACGGCTTCTGGCCACTGGCCGTCCTGATCTTCTGCACCTCGGTCGGCATACCGTTCGGCAAGCTGATTGGCCTGACCTGGTTTCTGCTGTCGATTCACCAGGGTTCGTCGCGGGCGCTGCGGCGCAAGACGCGCTTGTATGAAGTGGTCGATGCGGCCGGCCGTTGGTCCAATCTCGACCCGTTCACGGTGATGATCTTCGCGCCAATGGTGCAGTTCGGCCAGCTTGCGCACATCGACATCGAGGGAGGCTCGCTCGCATTCCTGTCGATGGTGGTGCTTTCGATGATGGCGGCCCGGGCCTTCGATCCGCGCCTGATATGGGACGCGGCTGAAAAGCCGGCAGGATTGCCTCTGCTGGCCGGAGGTCATTGAACCCATGTATCGACGTCTCGCCTGCCTCGGTCTGTTGGTACTCCTGAGTTCGTGCGGCGGATCGGCTCCGTCGCATTTCTATACACTGGCTCCAGTCCCCCCAGGCGCTCCGGACGTGCCATCCCGCGTTGGCACGGGCCCGGCGATCGTGATCGCCGAGGTTACGCTGCCACCCGCGCTCGACCGCGATTCGTTCGTGACACAAAGCGGGCCGGAGCAACTGGACGTGTCGAGCGAGAATCGTTGGGCCGCGCCGCTGCGGGGCATGGTGCAGCGTGTGCTTGCGGCTGATCTGGCAAGTCGGATGCCGAGCGCCGACGTGATCGCGCCGGGCGACCCGCTGCCCCCTGGGCGCGTGATAACGATCGAAGCGAACCTGCGCGAGTTCATCGGTAACACGGATGGGCGGGTAACACTGGACGCCGATTGGACGATGCATGGCTCACACGCGATCCATCGCGTGTCACTGACGCGGCAGGCGACTTCGGGCCACGCCGGCCCGATTGCCG
This sequence comes from uncultured Alphaproteobacteria bacterium, assembly GCA_963817185.1. Lineage (GTDB taxonomy): Bacteria > Pseudomonadota > Alphaproteobacteria > Acetobacterales > Acetobacteraceae > Rhodopila. The sequence continues at coordinate 16,746 of CAWFNN010000003.1, forward strand.
CCGCCATGAGTTCGCTGCTAGCGGAACTGAGCGATCGCATCGCCGCGGAGATCGGACGCCAGCCAGCCGCTCGGCCGGAGTGATACCGGCAGCCGGCGGCGGACCGACCGGCGCCTTCCATCGACTGCTTGAACACGATCGGGCTGGAATCGGCGACACCTTGCTGATGATCAGGTCGCCATTGCCGGGCGCGAACAGAAGACATCGCCGGGCAACTCGCATCCAACCCCGATGCCGCGCCCGATATGGCCCCGGAGATCGACGTCCGTGCCATCCGCCGAGCGGCGAGGCTGACGCAGGCGCAATTCGCCGCTGGTTACGAGTTCAAAATTCGGACCGGACAGGAATGGGAGCGGAGCGCCAACCAGCCGAGCGGCCCGGCTCGGATGTTGCTGCGGGGCAGCCAAAGGAAATCCGGAGCGGGGTGCGGCGAGCATTGGTAGCGGCGTAAGGGACAGTCGTCCCTGGTTCCCATTTTTACCGGTATCCGACGCGAAAGGGCCGGCGGCACTCTTGCACCGCCGGCCCTTTGTTACCCAACCGCAAGTGGAGAACTACTCCGCCGCGGTATCTTCCGTCAGCCGCGCATTCTCGTTCCACAGCGTCCGCTGATCGCGCCCCGCCGCCACGGCGCGCAGCCGGTTCATCACCGCACCCGTGCCCGCCGGGATCAGGCGGCCAACGATGACGTTCTCCTTCAGCCCCATCAGGCTGTCGGTCTTGCCCGCCGTCGCCGCCTCGGTCAGCACCCGCGTGGTCTCCTGGAACGAGGCCGCACTGATGAAGCTGTTGGTCTGCAGCGACGCCTTGGTGATGCCCTGCAGCACCGGCATCGCATGCGCCGGACGCTCGTCCTTCATCAGCTTGGTGTTGACCTGATCGAACTCGGTGCGGTCCACCTGCTCACCGGTCAGGAACGTGGTGTCGCCCGGATCGAGGATTTCCACCTTCTGCAGCATCTGGCGGACGATCACCTCGATATGCTTGTCGTTGATCTTCACGCCCTGCAGCCGATAGACGTCCTGGATCTCGTTCACCAGGTAGTCGGACAGCGCCTCCACACCCAGCACCTTCAGGATGTCGTGCGGCACGCGAGGGCCATCGACCAGCGGGTCGCCACGACGGACGAAGTCGCCTTCCTGAACCGAGACGTGCTTGCCCTTCTGGATCAGGTATTCGGTCTCCTCGCCCGTTTCATCGTTCTTCACGATGACGCGGCGCTTGGCCTTGTAGTCCTTGCCGAATTCCACCCGCCCGTCGCACTCGGCGATGACCGCGTGATCCTTCGGACGCCGCGCCTCGAACAGTTCGGCCACGCGCGGCAGACCGCCGGTGATGTCACGCGTCTTGCTGCCCTCACGCGGGATACGCGCGAGCACGTCGCCGGCCTGCACGATGGCACCGTTATCGACCGACAGGATCGAGTTCGGCGCCAGGAAGTACCGGGCGTCGGTGTTGTTGTCCAGTCGGATCACCTCGCCCTTCTCGTCCTTCAACTGCAGGCGGGGCCGCAGATCGATGCTCTTGGAACCCTGCTTGTAGTCGACGACGACCTTCGACGTCAGGCCGGTCACCTCGTCCATCCGTTCCACCAGCGTGATGCTGTCGATCAGGTCGATGTATTCGACCTTGCCGGCACGCTCCGTGATGATCGGCAGGGTGAACGGGTCCCATTCGGCGAGTTTCTGACCGCGGGTCACCACCTGGTTTTCCTCGGCCAGCAGGCGCGCACCGTAGGGAACGCGGAAGCGGGCACGCTCGCGGCCCTTGTCGTCCACCAGGACGATTTCGCAGTTGCGCGACATGACCACCAGCGCACCGGTGCTGTTGGCGATGACGTTGCGGTTCTTCACCGTCACCGTGCCGTCGTGGCTCGCCTCGACGCTGGATGTCTCGGCCCCGCGCTGCGCCGCGCCGCCGATGTGGAAGGTGCGCATCGTCAACTGCGTGCCCGGTTCACCGATCGACTGCGCCGCGATCACGCCGACAGCCTCGCCGATGTTCACCGGCGTGCCGCGAGCCAGGTCTCGGCCGTAGCAATGACCGCAGACGCCGATATGCGACTCGCAGGTCAGCACGGAGCGGATCTTCACCGCCTCGACGCCGGCGCGTCTCGATCATCTCGGCTTCGGCTTCCTCGATCAGCGTGTTGTTCGGCAACAGCACCTTGCCGGTCGCCGGGTCCAGCACGTCCTCGGCCGTGGTGCGGCCCAGGGTCCGTTCCGACAGCGACGACACCACCTCGCCGCCGTCCATGACCGCGCGAACGGTCAGGCCGCGTTCGGTGCCGCAGTCTTCCTCGACGATGATGCAGTCCTGCGCCACGTCGACCAGGCGCCGGGTCAGGTAGCCGGAGTTCGCCGTCTTCAACGCCGTATCCGCCAGCCCCTTGCGGGCGCCGTGGGTGGAGTTGAAGTACTCCAGGACCGACAGGCCTTCCTTGAAGTTGGCGATGATCGGCTGCTCGATGATCTCGCCCGACGGCTTGGCCATCAGGCCGCGCATGCCGGCCAACTGACGCATCTGCGCCGGCGACCCACGCGCGCCGGAGTGCGACATCATCCACACCGAGTTGGTGGGGATGCCTTTCTCCTGCTTGCTGATCTCCGCCATCATCGCCTTGGCGACGTCGTCGGTGCAACGCGACCAGGCATCGACCACCTTGTTGTAACGCTCGCCGGCGGTGATCAGTCCGTCCTGATACTGCTGCTCGAAGTCCTTCACCTCCGCCTGCGTGGTCGAGATCAGCCTGCCCTTGCTTTCGGGGATGATCAGGTCGTCCTTGCCGAACGAGATGCCCGCCTTCGCCGCCTGGGCAAACCCGAGGCCCATGAGCCGGTCGGCGAAGATCACGCACTCCTTCTGACCGCAATGGCGATACACCATGTCGATCACGTCGGAGACGCTTTTCTTCGTCAACTGCCGGTTGATCAGGTCGAACGGCACGTCCGGATGCTTCGGCAGGATCTGAGCGATCATCATCCGGCCCGGAGTCGTGACCACGATCGGACGAATCGGATTGCCGCCCGCATCCACGGTTTCGTAACGCGCACGGATCTTGTCGTGCAGCGTGATCCGCTTGGCGAACAGCGCGTGCTCGATTTCGCCGATCCGGCCGAACGCGGGCGCCTCGTTGTCCGGCGTTTCCTTGAACAGCGCGGTTTCCAGCGACAGGTAGTAGATGCCGAGGACGATATCCTGGCTCGGCACGATGATCGGCTTGCCGTTCGCCGGGCTGAGGATGTTGTTGGTCGACATCATCAGCACGCGGCCTTCGAGCTGCGCTTCCAGCGACAGCGGCACGTGCACCGCCATCTGGTCGCCGTCGAAGTCGGCGTTGAAGGCGGTGCAGACCAGCGGATGAAGCTGGATCGCTTTGCCCTCGATCAGCACCGGCTCGAACGCCTGGATGCCCAGGCGATGCAGCGTCGGAGCGCGGTTGAGCATCACCGGATGCTCGCGGATGACCTCTTCCAGGATGTCCCACACCTCGGGACGCTCTTTTTCCACCATCCGCTTGGCGGCCTTGATGGTGGTGGCGTGACCGTATTTTTCCAGTTTCGAATAGATGAACGGCTTGAACAGCTCCAATGCCATCTTCTTCGGCAGGCCGCACTGCTGCAGCTTCAGTTCCGGCCCCACTACGATGACGGACCGGCCGGAGTAGTCGACGCGCTTGCCCAGCAGGTTCTGGCGGAACCGGCCCTGCTTGCCCTTCAACATGTCCGACAGCGACTTCAGCGGCCGCTTGTTGGCCCCCGTGATCGCTCGGCCGCGACGCCCATTGTCGAACAGCGCGTCAACGGATTCCTGCAACATGCGCTTCTCGTTACGCACGATGATATCCGGTGCGCGCAACTCGATCAGCCGCTTCAGCCGGTTGTTGCGGTTGATCACCCGGCGATACAGGTCGTTCAGATCGGACGTCGCGAAGCGGCCGCCGTCCAGCGGCACCAGCGGACGCAGCTCGGGCGGAATGACCGGCACGACGTCCAGGATCATCCAGTCCGGCCGGCAGCCGGATTCGCCGAAAGCCTCGATCAGCTTGAGCCGCTTCACCAGCTTCTTGCGCTTGGCCTCCGACGACGTCTCCTTGAGGTCGGCGCGCAGCTTCACCTTTTCCGCATCGGTGTCGATGCGGTTCAGCACCTTCTTGATCGCCTCGGCACCGATGCCGACTTCGAACTGATCGTCGCCGAATTCGTCCTGCTTGGCCAGCAGCTGGTCTTCGGTAAGCAGCTGCAACATCTTCAGATCGGTCGTGCCGGGTTCCAGCACGACGTAGCTTTCGAAATACAGGATCTTCTCAAGCTCCTTCAGCGTCAGATCAACCATCAGGCCGATCCGGCTGGGCAGCGACTTAAGGAACCAGATGTGCGCGACAGGGGACGCCAGTTCGATGTGACCCATGCGCTCACGCCGCACCTTCGCCAGCGTGACCTCGACACCACACTTCTCGCAGATGATGCCGCGGAACTTCATTCGCTTGTACTTGCCGCACAGGCACTCATAGTCCTTGATCGGGCCAAAGATGCGGGCGCAGAACAGGCCATCGCGCTCCGGCTTGAAGGTGCGGTAGTTGATGGTTTCCGGCTTCTTGATCTCGCCGTATGACCAGGACCGGATCTGCTCAGGGCTGGCGATCTGGATCTTGATCTGGTCGAAAGTCATTGCCTGGCCGGTCTGGCCGAGGATTTTCATTAACTCGTTCATGCGTTTGATACCCTTCTAATCAGCGGGATCATCGAGTCGTAGGCGCAGCGATGGATTGGCCTGTTCGTTCCGTCGTGGCCGGCCACATGCCGGCCATCCGCGCTTTGAAGCTGGGGCGTGGCGGGCCGGGGCAGCCCGGCCATAACGGTTGAGGTGAGCCGTGCGAAGCTGGCTTTCACGCGGCCCGGTTGTCCAGATCGACGTTCAGGCCAAGGGATTTCAGTTCCTTGACCAGAACATTGAAGCTTTCGGGAATGCCGGCCTCGAAGTTGTCCTGCTCGCGCACGATCGCTTCGTAGACCTTCGTCCGTCCAGACACGTCGTCAGACTTCACCGTCAGCATCTCCTGCAGTGTATAGGCGGCGCCGTAAGCCTCGAGCGCCCAGACCTCCATTTCGCCGAAGCGCTGGCCGCCGAACTGCGCCTTACCACCCAGCGGCTGCTGCGTGACCAGCGAGTACGGCCCGATCGAACGAGCATGGATCTTGTCGTCGACCAGGTGGTGCAGCTTCAGCATGTAGATATAGCCAACCGTCACCTTGCGCTCGAACGTCTCGCCGGTCCGCCCGTCGGTCAGCACGACCTGCCCCGACGTGTTCAGCCCGGCCCGGGTCAGCATGCCCTCGATATCGCCCATGCGGGCGCCGTCGAACACCGGCGTCGCGATCGGCACACCCTTCTTCAGGTTCTCGCACATCTCGATCAACTGATCGGTGTCGAGGGTGGCGATCTCATGGCTGTAGACTTCGTCGCCGTAGATCTCCTTCAGCATCTCCAGCAGCGCATCGCGCTGTGCCCCGGTGCGGCGGTATTCTTCCACCAGGTCACCGATCTGCTTGCCGAGGTTGGAGCAGGCCCAGCCCAGATGGGTCTCCAGAATCTGGCCTACGTTCATGCGCGACGGCACGCCCAACGGATTCAGCACCAGGTCGACCGAGGTCCCGTCCTCGAGAAACGGCATGTCCTCGACCGGGACAACGCGCGACACAACACCCTTGTTGCCGTGCCGCCCCGCCATCTTGTCTCCAGGTTGCAGCTTCCGCTTCACCGCGATGAAGACTTTCACCATCTTCATCACGCCGGGCGGCAGCTCGTCGCCGCGTTGGAGCTTTTCCACCTTGCTGTCGAACCGGGCCTGCAGGCGACCGACGGCGGCATCGTATTCCCGCTTCAGGGTCTCGATATCCGCCATCACCGCGTCGTCCTGCACGCCGATATGGCGCCAAGCCCCGCGCGGATGCTCAGCCAGCACCGCCTCGTCGATGTCGGTCCCGGCCTTGATGCCCTTGAACCCACCGGACGCCTTGTGGCCCAGCAGCTTTTCCCGCAGCCGGTTCAGGAAGCTGCGCTCCTGGATCGCCTTCTCGTCGTCGCGGTCCTTGGCGAGGCGTTCGATCTCGGCCCGTTCGATCGCCATCGCGCGCTCGTCCTTGTCGACGCCGCGGCGGCTGAACACGCGAACATCGACGATGGTGCCGGTCACGCCCGGCGGCAGCTTCAGCGACGTGTCGCGCACGTCCGACGCCTTCTCGCCGAAGATGGCGCGCAGCAGCTTCTCCTCCGGCGTCATCGGGCTTTCGCCCTTTGGCGTCACCTTGCCGACCAGGATGTCGCCCGGGTTTACCTCGGCACCGATATAGACGATGCCGGCTTCGTCGAGGTTCTTCAGCGCTTCCTCACCCACGTTCGGAATATCGCGGGTGATTTCCTCCTGCCCCAGCTTGGTGTCGCGCGCCATCACCTCGAATTCCTCGATGTGGATGGAGGTGAATACGTCGTCGCGCGCGATCCGCTCACTGATCAGGATCGAAGTCTTCGAAGTTGTAGCCGTTCCACGGCATGAACGCGACGAGCACGTTCCGGCCCAGCGCCAGTTCGCCCAGCTCGGTTGACGGACCGTCAGCGATGATGTCGCCCTCGTAGACCCGGTCACCGACCTTCACCAGCGGACGCTGGTTGATGCAGGTGGACTGGTTGGAGCGCATGAATTTGCGCAGGCGATAGATGTCCACGCCCTTGGTCGTCGCGTCCTCGTTCGTCGCCCGCACCACGATGCGTGCGCCATCGATCTGATCGACGATGCCCGGCCGCCGTGCCACGATTGTCGCACCGGAATCGCGCGCGACAGCCGCTTCCATGCCCGTGCCCACCAGCGGCGCATCAGCGCGGATCAAGGGCACCGCCTGCCGCTGCATGTTGGACCCCATCAGCGCGCGGTTCGCGTCGTCGTTCTCCAGGAACGGGATCAGCGCTGCCGCCACCGACACAAGCTGTTTCGGCGACACGTCGATCGCCGTCACATCCTCCGGCTTCACCAGCCGGAAGTCGCCCTGTTTGCGAACCGACACCAGGTCCTGCGTGAATTTTCCCCCGGTATCCATCGGCGCGTCGGCCTGGGCGACGACCAGCCGCTCCTCCTCCATTGCGGACAGGTAGCGCGCGCCCGGCTGCACGATCCCGTCCTTGACCAGCATGTACGGGGTCTCGATGAAGCCGTACTTGTTGACCTTCGCGTAGGTCGCCAGCGAGTTGATCAGGCCGATGTTCGGGCCTTCCGGAGTCTCGATCGGGCAGATGCGCCCGTAATGGGTCGGATGCACGTCGCGCACCTCGAAGCCGGCGCGCTCGCGGGTCAGACCGCCCGGCCCAAGCGCGGACAGGCGGCGCTTGTGCGTCACCTCCGACAGCGGATTGGTCTGGTCCATGAACTGCGACAACTGCGAAGACCCGAAGAACTCCCGCACCGCCGCCGCGGCCGGTTTGGCATTGATCAGGTCGTGCGGCATCACGGTGTCGATATCAACCGAACCCATGCGCTCACGAATGGCGCGTTCCATCCGAAGCAGTCCAATGCGGTACTGATTCTCCATCAGTTCGCCCACCGAGCGGACCCTGCGGTTACCGAGGTTGTCGATGTCGTCGATCTGACCGCGGCCGTCCTTGAGGTCGCACAGCGTCTTGACCGTCCTGATCAGGTCGTCCTTGCGCAGCACGCGCATGGTGTCAGGCGCGTCCTCGATGTTCAGCCGCATGTTCATTTTCACCCGGCCCACCGCCGACAGGTCGTAGCGGTCCGGATCGAAGAACAGGCCGCGGAACAAGGCCTCGGCCGTCTCCGGGGTCGGCGGCTCACCAGGGCGCATGACGCGGTAGATGTCGATCAGCGCGTCGTCGCGGTTGGTGTTCTTGTCCACCGCCAGCGTGTTGCGGATCCACGGCCCGTTGGACTGATCGATCGCCAGGGTCGGCAGGGAGGTGATACCGGCCTCTTCCAAAGCGGCGAGCCTCGCTTCGGCGAGTTCCTCGCCCGCCTCGGCAAAGATTTCGCCCGTCTCCACATTGACCAGGTCCTCGGCCATATAGCGGCCCAGCAGGTCGGCGCGCCCAACCAGCACTTCCTTGGTGTTCTCGGCGATACGGCGCGCCTGCCGGGCCGTCAGCTTGGCGTCGGCTTCCGCGACCACCTCGCCCGTCGCGGCGTCGATCAGCGGCTCCAGCAGCTTCAAGCCACGAAACGCGTCCGGATCAAACGGCCGCGCCCAACCCTTCGGGGTGTGGTCGAACACCACCTTCCCGTAGAAATGACTTAGGATCTCCTCCTGGTCCATGCCGCGGACCTCGCTCGCGTCCACGGTCTCGCCCTTGGCTTCCCGCGCGGCGCGCAACTGCCCGGTCGTGGCGCTCTCCAGCGCGTACAGCAGCGTCGTCACCGGCAGCTTCCGCTTCCGGTCGATGCGCACATACACCAGATCCTTGCTGTCGAACTCGAAGTCGAGCCACGATCCGCGGTACGGGATTACCCGCGCCGCGAACAGGTATTTTCCGCTGCTGTGCGTCTTGCCCTTGTCATGATCAAAGAACACTCCCGGCGAGCGGTGCATCTGCGACACGATCACCCGTTCCGTCCCGTTGATGATGAACGTGCCGTTGTCCGTCATCAGCGGCATGTCGCCCATATAGACAGGCTGCTCCTTGATGTCGCGGATCGAGCGGGCACCGGTGTCCTCATCAACGTCCCATACGATCAGCCGCAGAATCACCTTCAAAGGAGCGGCAAATGTCATGCCGCGCTGAATGCACTCCTCGACGTCATATTTCGGCTCCTCCAGTTCATAATAGACGAACTCCAGCCGGCCACGACCGGCGAAGTCGTCGATCGGGAACACAGATTTGAACACCTCTTGCAGCCCAGACTGTGTACGGCTGTCCGGACGCACGTTCATCTGCAGGAACGCCTCGTAGCTGGCGCGCTGCACGTCGATCAGGTTCGGCATCGGAGCCACTTCGGGTATCCGCCCGAAGTTCTTGCGGATGCGCTTGCGCCCAGTAAAGGACCGTGTGATCGCGTTCATCGATGACCCACCTTACCGTTAACCTGCCGACCGTGTAGCCAAACGTCCCTGCCGCCGGTCAAACCGGAAGGCACGGCCAAACTTTCCGCCGAAACAGGAATGCGGGCGGAAATCGGCTGATCTCCACCCGCCCTCAGTCCGAAGGCCATGACGTCTCGGCGGAGACGCCAGGCCGAAATGTTGACACCGGCGGGAAGCGTTACTTCACCTCCACGCTCGCGCCAGCGTCTTCCAGCATCTTCTTGATCTTTGCCACTTCCTCCTTGCCAACGCCTTCCTTCACCGGCTTTGGCGCGGCCTCGACCAGGTCCTTGGCTTCTTTCAGCCCGAGGCCCGTGATAGTGCGGACTTCCTTGATGACGTTGATCTTCTTCTCACCGGCCTTGGCCAGGATCACGGTGAATTCCGTCTGCTCTTCGACCGGAGCGGCGGCCGCGGCGGCCGGCGCAGCGGCAACAGCCACCGGCGCGGCGGCGGATACGCCCCACCGCTCCTCCAGCAGCTTGGACAGCTCGGCGGCTTCAAGAACCGTCAGTTTGGACAGCTCTTCAACCAGATTTTGTAGATCGGCCATGTCGTGTGTTCCTATTATCTAGACTTCGGTTGGTTCCATGCAAGCCGGGTGATCCAGCCAGCGGTCAGGTATGCGTCGCGGACTGCCCTAGGCAGCCTCGGCTTCGACCTCATCCCTCTTGGCAAAGGCCCCGAAGACCCTGGCAAGCTGTCCAGCCGGAGCCTGCAGAATGCCGGCGATACGCGTGGCAGGGGTCGAGATCATCCCCACCAGACTGGCGCGCAGCTCATTCAGACTCGGCAGGTCGGCCAGCGCCTTGACCCCATCCGCATTCAGCGACTGGGTTCCGAGCGCGCCGCCGACAACGACGAACTTCTCATTGGTCTTGGCGAACTCGACAGCGGTCTTTGCCACGGCCACTGGGTCCGTCGACCACGCAAGCGCGGTTGGTCCCTTCAGCAGTGACTTGAGGCTGTCGAACTGGGTCCCCTCCAGAGCGAGGTTGGTCAGCCGGTTCTTCGCGACTTTATAGGTTGCCCCCGAAGCTCTCATCTTGCGTCTGAGGTCGGTCACCTCGGCGACGGTCAGGCCCGCGTTGCGGGTTACGACAATCATCGAGGTGGCGCTCAGCGCTTGATTAAGCCCGGCGACGAATGCGCGCTTCTCCGTACGGTCCACGTTTCGTCTCCGTTCGACCCACCCTCCCGCAACCGGCGGAACGGCGGATCAGGTTGCCCTTAGGACGCGATCCTCGGGTCAAACCCGGGGATGCGTCCGGTTCGCCTGTCCTGGAACCACCAAAGACCCCGAGGAACAATGCCCCCGGAAACTTCGGCTTCCCCATCTCCCGCGCGCGGACCCTGGGGATCTCCCTGGGGTCCATTAAATCTCGCCCGGCGAACCGGGACGAAGAGACGAGCGGTCTTGGACAGGTTCGGGAAGGCAGCTCGACGGATCAGTCCGAGGGAGTGCCTTTCCTGCCCGCCGGCCCCGAGAGGCCGGCGTATTACGCGGTCAGCGAACTCACATCGACCCGGACGCCGGGGCCCATCGTGGAGCTGACCGAAGCTTTCTGTAGGTATGTACCCTTTGCACCTGTCGGCTTCGCCTTGATGATCGCATCGGCCAAAGCCTTGGCATTCTCCAGCAGCTTGTCCGCCTCGAACGACACCTTGCCAATACCGGCATGGATGATGCCGGCCTTCTCGGCGCGGAATTCCACCTGTCCGCCCTTGGCAGCGGTGATCGCACCCTTGAGGTCCATGGTGACGGTGCCGAGACGCGGGTTCGGCATCAGCCCGCGTGGACCGAGGATCTTTCCCAGGCGCCCAACCACACCCATCATATCCGGGGTAGCGATGCAACGGTCGAAGTTGATCTCGCCGGCCTGGATCTTCTCGGCCAGATCTTCCGCACCCACCACGTCGGCACCCGCGGCCAGGGCTTCGTCAGCCTTGGCGCCGCGGGCGAACACGCCCACCCGGACCGTCTTGCCCGTGCCGTTCGGCAGGCTGGTCAGGCCGCGGACCATCTGGTCGGCGTGCCGCGGGTCGATGCCAAGATTCATGGACATCTCGACCGTTTCGTCGAACTTCGCCCTGGAGACCGATTTCACCAGTTTGATGGCATCGGCCAACGGATAAGCCTTGCCGCGGTCGACCGCCTGCCGAGCCGCTGCGAGACGCTTGTTCTTGGCCATCGCTCAGCCCTCCACCACGGTCAGGCCCATCGAGCGGGCCGAACCGGTCAACATACGGATCGCGCCATCGATGTCGTCGGCGTTCATGTCCTTCATCTTGATCTCGGCAATTTCACGCAACTGCGTGGTGGTCACGCGCCCGGCCGAGGCCCCCTTGCCAACTGTCTGGCTGCCTTTGGTAATCCCCGCCGCCTTCTTCAGGAAATATGTGTTCGGCGGCGTCTTCGTGATGAAGGTGAAGCTGCGATCGGCGTAGGCGGTGATCACCACCGGTATCGGCATGCCGGGTTCCATCTGCTGCGTGAAAGCATTGAATTCCTTCACGAAAGCCATGATGTTGAGGCCTCGTTGGCCCAGCGCCGGTCCGACCGGCGGCGACGGATTGGCCTTGCCGGCCGGAATCTGCAGCTTGATATAGCCGACAATCTTCTTCGCCATGTGATCCCTGGTCCTTGTCCAAGGGACCGCGGTGCCAACGACTGCAGGCGCCACAGGGCGGCCAACGGTCTCCCGCGTTCCGAAAGAGGCGCGCATATAGGCGCCGGCCGGCCGCCTGTCCAGCAGAATCTTCCGACATGAGGAAAGCCGGGGGCTCGCCTGCGTTCAGGCGAAGGACCTATCGGTCCGGATGCATGCCCGGGGAGCGTTCTCGTCATGCGATCGCTGCAGTGCAGGATTGACGGAACGGGCCCGCGGGTGAAGAACTCGCCCGATCTGAGCGACCCGCCTGGAGTGGGAGACGATGATACCGCTATCGAACCGCATTTTCTTAGGCTGCATCGCCGGCGCGATTTCGGTGCTGGTGTTCCATCAGACAACATTACAGATGTTCTTCTGGCTCGGTCTGGCGCCTCAGGCGGCGTTCCGCGTCGCCGTCGTCCCGCCGTTCAACGCGCCCCTGGTCGTCAGCAGCGCCTTCTGGGGTGCCGTCTACGGCGGCGTGTTTGGCTTGTTCGCTCCCCGGTTGCCCCACCCGCGTCTGATCAAAGCATTGCTCGCGGGGCTCTTCGCCGTGCTCATGACCTGGTTCGTCGTCCGCCCGCTCGCGGGACACCCACTGGCGTTCGGCTGGAAGGCCGCCTCGATGCTCCGATCCGCCGCCGCCTGCTGCATGTGGGGCATCGGCATCACGCTGATCCTGCCGCTGTTGCATCCGCGGCGGCTGAACGGAAGCCCACCGACCTGGGATCACCATCACGTTGCGACCTGATCCCCGATCGCCGGGCGAGACCGCCGAAGCGCATGAATTACCCAATCAAACAAAGAGTTAATTCATTAAGGAGCTGCACGGTCCGCACCAGCTGTGGTCTATTCCCCGCGTCCGGCACCGTCGCCGGGACGCCCAAGGGAACAATTTGACCAATGATCAGTCGGCGTTGGATCTGCCTCGGACTGGCTCTCGCGGCAACGTGCCCTTCTATCGTCAGTGCCCGCACCATTCTGGCGGCCACCCCGATCGCCCGCACCGATCTGCGGTGGTGGCGCCTGCGGCATGAGGCCAAGCTGCGCGAACTGGCACAGGTGAAGCCGGAACTGATTTTCATGGGCAACTCGATCACCCAAGACTGGGAGGATGCAGGACCACCTGAGTGGCGGGATTTCGCCCCGGTCTGGCAGCGCTTTTATGGCGACCGGCACGCGGTCAACCTCGGGTTCAAGGGCGACACCACCGCCAGCCTGCTCTGGCGCATCCGCAACGGTGAGGTCTCCGGCATTGCCCCCAAGGTGGCCGTTGTGCTGATCGGGGCGAACAACCTCGGCAGGGTACATTGGTCCGCAGACGACACCGTAACCGGTATCGACACTTTAATCATCGAGTTGCACAAACGGCTGCCAACGACGAAAATCCTCTTGCTGGGCATCCTTCCCTCCGAGCGCTCGCCGTGGATTACCGCGACGACCACGCAGATCAACCGAATGCTCGCGACGAAATACAAAGGCGACCCGTCAGTGTCGTTCCTCGACCTGACCGCCCTCTTCATGCGCAACGGCGTACTGGATCGCAGCCTGTTCCTCGATCCCAATCTTATTCCGCCCGAACCGCCGCTGCATCCGTCCGCGCAGGGCCAGGCGCTGATGGCGAGGGCCATTGAGCCGCAACTGGCGAAGATACTCGGTGACCGGCCGCACTCATAAACGCCCCACTCACCAAGGAAGGAGGAGCAAATCATGGCAAAAGGGTACTGGGTGGCACGGGTCGATGTCAGCGATCCAGTCGGTTACCAGGATTATATCGCGGCCAATGCGGCGGCATTCCAAAAATACGGCGGACGGTTCATCGTTCGCAGCGGCCGGTTCGAGGCGCCCGAGGGCACCCCTCGATCACGCAATGTCGTGCTCGAGTTCAAGGACTACGAAACCGCTCTCGCCTGCTATCGGTCCGCCGAATACGCTGCGGCCAAAGCCCTGCGGCAGGGACGGTCCGAGGCGGACCTCGTGATCATCGAGGGTTATGACGGACCACAGCCGGCGTAGAGCAGGCTCGCAACCGTTCTTCTCGTCATTCCGCGTTCGACGCCGCTGCCGCGTCACATCAAACGTCGTCTGGAGTCAGCGTCAACATCATCTCCGCTGAAAGCTTGTGAACCTCCGACGCTCGTTCGAGAGCTTTTGGGAACCGCGACCGCCTCGCCTGTACCAGCGCCTGCTTGGCTTTCCCCTCATGCCAATCGCGGGCGGCACGCAGGGCTGCGTCCCACCCCCGCCGAAATTGGGCGCTGTTCTCGTCCTCAGGCTTTGCCATGGCGCACTCCTGGCTGTTGGGGGTCGCGAGCAGGAGAACCTGACGCGGAAGTCCCTCGGAGCATTGCCCGACGGTCCTCCAGCAGACGCGGGCCGCACCGCGTTTGTGATACCCCTCGCCAATGTTCCGCGTCCGGATGTCCGCCAGCCGACACCACCTCAGCCCTCATCTCGCCCCCGGGACTTGATCCGCGTCCGTCGTCGGTTTCCATCTTCCGACTTCCCCCAAGGTCGCGGCCAGGCGTCGCCGCCCGCGCCTGCCAAGCCCCGGCCGATGGCGGAGCAGAACGCAGTCAAGCCGCTTTCGGCTGTCCCCAGAGTTGCCGGCTGGCCAATTCTGCCCCCTGCGCCAGCGATTCTAGTTTTGCCCACGCGATATCCGGATGCACCCGCCCGCCCAGGCCGCAATCCGTGGCCGCGATCACGCGCTCCCGTCCCACCAGGTTGGCGAACCGGCCTATCCGCTCCGCCACCAGTTCCGGATGCTCGACGACGTTGGTCGCGTGGCTCACGACCCCGGGCAGGATCAGCTTGCCGTCCGGCAGCTTGACGTCCCGCCAGACGCTCCATTCGTGCTCGTGCCGCACATTCCCGGCCTCAAACGAATAGGCGCCGGCGTTGATCGACAGCATCACATCAACGATGTCGCGCATCGGGATGTCGGTCGTATGCGGACCATGCCAACTGCCCCAGCACAGATGGAACCGAATCCGATCCTCCGGCAGGCCCCGGATGGCATGGTTCAGCGCTTCCACCCGGCGCATCGAGAACGCCTGATAGTCCTTGACGGTCGGCTCGGGGTTGATCTGGTCCCAGTTCTCGGCGATCGACGGGTCATCGAGCTGCAGGATCAGCCCTCCGTCGATGATCGCCTTGTATTCCTCGCGCATCGCGTCGGCGCAGGCGAACAGGAATTCGTCCTCGGTCTTGTAGTAGCTGTTGCCGATGCGCGACGCGCTGCCCGGCGCCACCGAGGTCATGAAGCCTTCCTCGATCCCGCAGGCCGCCAGCGCCGCCTTGAAATTGTCGATGTCGGCCTTGATCGCAGCATGTCCGGTATAAACCAGCGGCCCCACACAGACCGGCCAGTTGGGGGCTCGCGGGCCGGTGGTGATGCCCGATTCCGGATCGTTGTAGGCGGCCGCGAAACGCGTGCGGTCGCGCCGGTCACCAAAGCTCGTGAGCACTACCTCGCCTGGGCGCGATCGGTGAACGGGCATCGCATACAAGCCAGGACCAGACAGCTCGAGCCCGCCCAGACGCTGAAACGAGTAGCTCCACCACGCCCCGTAGTTGACCCGGTGGCCCATCGACTTGCCGAATTCGCCATCGCCTGGCAGGTCGATCCCAAGCGCCTGCTGACGACGCACCACCTCGGTGACCGCCGACCGAAGCTGCGCCTGGAACTGCGCCTCGACGGGCCCCTCCCCCGAGCCGCGGGTCCGATTGGCTTCGATCAGCGCATCCGGGCGCGGCAGGCTGCCGGCATGGCTGGTCAGGATGCGGTCGCGGCTGGATCTCATGGTCTCTCCCACTTCTCGCGTGCTTGCCGTCCGCCGGTCTTCGCCGCCGGCGGTTGAAGCATGATCGCGCTGGGCGGAACCTCCCCGGCGCGATGATCAATAAAGCGCCAGACCATTCCTGGCCTGCACAGTCAGGCTGCGGAGGGTCCGGGATGCGGATCCTGCCACCTCGCACCGTTGCCGGCAATTGCGCGATCGCGTGGCGATCACCCGCGGCGATCGGACGGATCGATGGCTCCTGGATTGCCTCAGGACCGGAAAGCGTCCGATAATGCTGGGGATCGCGCGGCGGACGACTGGCGATCATCGTTTGCGCCGATGTCCGTGGAGCCAGCCTTCCAGCAACTGGTTCGGCTGCGTCAGCGGTGCTTGCGACGACGCCGGCAGGAGGGAAACATGACCACCGAAACCGCGCCATTCCGCCCAGTCCAGGCGGGCAGCCAGCCGGCCAACGATACGCCGTCCTATGGCAGCACTCATTTGCGCCATCCCACGCAGGCGGCGCTGCGCATTCCTCAGACGGTGACCGAGACCACCGGCCCCCGGATTACCCTGGCCCACTTCGCGGCCATGCCCGATCTGTCGGTCATCAACGGCAAACAGGCGCTGGGCGAGCGCATCATCGTCCGCGGCCGCGTGGTCGATGAGAACGACCGTCCCGTCCCGCGCACCATGATCGAGATATGGCAGGCAAACGCCGCGGGCCGGTACGATCACCCCCACGATCAGCACGACGCGCCGCTGGACCCGAATTTCCACGGCGGCGGGCGGGTGTTCTCGGACGCCGAGGGCTGGTACCAGTTCGTTTCGATCAAGCCCGGAGCGTACCCGTGGCGCAACCATCCCAACGCATGGAGGCCGAACCATATCCATTATTCGCTGTTCGGAACCGGGTTCGCGCAGCGTCTGATCACCCAGATGTATTTCCCGGGCGACCCTTTGCTGGCGCTTGATCCCATCTACCTCGCGGTCCCCGACCCGGAAGCGCGGCAGCGGCTGGTCTCTCGGTTCGATGTCGGTATCACCTCGCCCGACTGGGCGCTGGGCTATCGTTTCGATTTCGTCCTGCGTGGCCGCGACGCCACGCCAGTGGAGCAGGTGTGACAGATGCTGGTCGCGACGGCTAACCAGACTATTGGTCCGTATTGGCACCTGATTGAAGATCCCACGTGGTCCGATCTGACACGGTTCGGCGCCGAGGGAGATAAAATCGTGCTGACGGGTACGGTCTCCGATGGTGCAGGCGGCGTCGTTGCCGATGCGGCGATCGAAATCTGGCAGTCCAGTCCCGCGGCGTCAGACAGTTTTCCGGCGTTCGGGCGCTGCCGCACCGACGCGACGGGTTCATTCCGGTTCATCACGTTGAAGCCGGGCCCGGTCGCGGGATTGGGCAACACCGAGCAGGCGCCGCACGTGGCCGTCTCGATCTTCGCTCGCGGGCTGCTCAAGGCGCTGACGACACGATTGTATTTCCAGCACGAAAGTCTTAACGATACCGATCCGATCCTCTCGCTGATCGACGACGAAGCGCGCCGCCGTACCCTGATCGCCCGAAAGGTTTCATCCGATACCTGGCAGTTGGACATCAAACTGCAGGGCGACAACGAAACGGTGTTCATGGAAATCTGATGGCTGGTTTCGCGGCACCCATTCCTGCACGACTATACCGATCCGTTCGACGACCGGTTCTGTTGCGAGATCGTGCGGCGGATCGTCGGATGCCGGCATTGTGGTGCGGCAAACGCCTCGGCGCGCATGGGGGTGCAGGCGGAGCGGTGCTGGCCGCCATCTCCGGATTGCCCGGGTAAGCGAATCCCGATAAGCCAACGGCCGCGATCAATACAGGAACACGGGGAACGAAAATGACGCCCGGCAAGACTGGCCTGTTGGTCCCGCGCCGGAAGGCCTTGCTCGGTGCCGCCGGAATGGCCGCCGCGCCGCTCACCGCGCCCTTCGTCGCGCGCGCCGCGGATCCTATCAGAATCGGCCTGCTGCTGGCCAAGACCGGGCACATCGCAAGCCAGACCGACGACCTCGCCAATGGCACGTTCCTGGCGCTGCACGACCGCGACAACACCATCATGGGAGAAGCAGCCGAACTGGTCTGGCTGGATGAGCCGACCCCACGAGCAGCGACCCTGAATATGCGGAGGCTGGTGCAGGAGCATAACGTGGTCGCCCTCCTCGGTGGCTCGTTGTCGTCGAACGCGCGGGCCGAGGAAGCGGCCGCGGCCGAATTGCAAGTGCCCTTCGTCTGCGACAACGCCGCGGCAACCGACATCAGCGGCAGGAACTGCAACCGCTACACCTTCCGGCTGAACACGCCCGTCGCGGTGCAGTGCCGGATGCTCGCACCGTTCGCGCTAACGCTCGGCAAGAACTGGTATTTCATCACCGCGTCCGACGCATTCGGTCAGGAGATCCTGAAGTCGGGCCGCGAACTGCTGAAGGCCGCCGGCGGCAGGGAGGCCGGCGCCGACGAAGTACCGCTGAACACCGCCGACTTCGACTCGTTCATCCGCAAGATCCGCCAGGCGCAGCCCGATTTGCTCTGGGGCGGGCTGTCCGCCGCCGATCTGTCCCCCTTTCTCAGGCAGTGGGACGCGATGGGCATGAAAGGCAAGATCCCGTTCGTCGAGGTCACGATCGGCGACACCGACATCTGGGCCGTGGGACCGGACGCGGCGACCGGCACATTCACTTCGCTGTGGTGGTACAATAACCCCAACAACACGCCCGAAGAAAAGACCTTCGCCGCGGAGTATCAAAGGAAGTACCGCAAGCCGCCCGCCGACAAGGCGTGGATGGGCTGGATCACCGCTCGCTCGCTATTTGAATCAATCGAGGCCGCGAAGTCCACCGACCCGATGGCGATCATCGAGGCCCTGGAAGCGTGGCAGGCTCCAGCCGACGGCTACGCCTACAGCTATCGCAAGTTCGACCACCAGATGGTGATGCGCAATCTGGCGATCAGCGTGAGACCCAGGATAACCGACAAGTGGGATTACTTCGACGTGGCGGCTACCCTGCCGGAAAATCTCGCTGATCTGGGCAAAGTGTTCGGGACGCCGGAGGAAATCGGCTGCGAGATGCGCTGATAGCGCCGTCCCGCGGCGCCGACCGGGATGC
Organism: uncultured Alphaproteobacteria bacterium; assembly: GCA_963817185.1. GTDB lineage: Bacteria > Pseudomonadota > Alphaproteobacteria > Acetobacterales > Acetobacteraceae > Rhodopila. The sequence goes on from CAWFNN010000003.1 coordinate 35,418, forward strand.
CTGATCGTCCCCGCCACTGGACCTGATCGAAAAATATCATGATCGGCCGAACTTCAACTGTATGGCCATCTGGTATAGACCCGCTCGCGTGGGGACACAGACCCAGCCACAGCCGCCCCTGACCTTGGGGTCTGCGTTCAACTCATCGTATCGGAAGCCAAAAGGAAACCGTTATGGCCGCGCTTAAAGGTAGCAAGACCGAGGATAACCTCAAAGCGGCGTTTGCCGGCGAATTGCAGGCAAACCGTCGCTATCTGTATTTCGCCCAGAAGGCCGACGTGGAAGGCCATAACGACGTCGCTGCCGTGTTCCGTTCCACCGCGGAAGGTGAGACGGGCCACGCCCACGGCCATCTGGAATACCTTGAAGAGTCCGGCGACCCGGCCACCGGTCTGCCGATCGGCCCGACCGAAAAGAACCTCGCCGCGGCCGTTGCCGGTGAGACACACGAATATACAGACATGTATCCAGGCATGGCCCGCACCGCGCGTGAGGAAGGCTTCGACGAGATCGCCTCCTGGTTCGAAACCCTCGCGAAAGCCGAGCGTTCACACGCCGGGCGGTTCCAGAAAGCCCTGAATGAACTCGCTGCCTGATCGACGATATTTCCTCTGGATCGATGCGAAGGCACATCTTCACGTCGACCCGGAAGGAATTCCACCTGAAAGACCCGTCAATGAGAGAAGGCAGCCTGGAGGCGCCCACACGTCACGCAATCGCCTGGCAGGATCCCGCCTTCACCGATCCGGCCGCGGTTCAGAAAGAGCTGGAACGGGTCTTCGACATCTGCCACACGTGCCGCCGCTGCTTCAGCCTGTGCGATTCTTTCCCCCGGCTGTTCGATCTGATCGACGAGTCCCCCACCCAGGAGCTGGATGGCGTCGATCCGAAGAATTTCAAGTTCGTCGTCGATGTCTGCACACTGTGCGACATGTGCTTCCTGACAAAGTGTCCCTACGTCCCGCCGCACGAGTTCGACCTGGATTTTCCCCATCTCATGCTGCGTTACCGCGCCATGGAGGAAACACAGGGCAAGCTTCGCTTCGCCGACAGGCAACTCGCTGCGACCGACCGCAATGGCAAGCTGGCCGGGCTCGTCGCCCCGGTCGCCAACTGGGTCACCGGCCTCGACAACAAGACGATCGGCCCAGTCGTCCGCTCCGCCGCCGGGCTGCATCCGGACGCGGCGCTGCCGGAATATTCCGGTCAGTCGCTGCTCAATCTGTCCGCGGAAACGCCGGTGCTGAACCGCGACGCACCCGCGCTCGGCCGCAAGGCGGTCCTGTACGCGACATGCTTCGGTAACTACAACGCGACTGACGTGGGCATGGACACCCGAACCGTGCTGGCGCGGAACGGTGTCGAAACCCAGGTCGTGTATCCGCACTGTTGCGGCATGCCGCTGCTGGAGCAGGGCCGGATCGCCGAAGTCGCTGCTGATGCCCGCAAGGTGGCGGCGGCCATGAAGGAATGGATCGCCAAGGGATACGACGTCATCGCCCTGGTGCCGTCGTGCGCCCTGATGCTGAAGTTCGAGTGGCCGCTGATCCTGCCTGGCGACCCCGATGTCGCTGCCCTTTCCAAAGCGACCTTCGACATCAGCGAATACGTCGTCGACATCGCCAAAAAGGAAGGCCTTGCTCCCGGTCTCGCCCCCACGCCTGTCACCATGACCGTCCATATGGCCTGCCACGCCCGGGCGCAGAACATGGGCCAGAAGGCGGCCGAGATGCTGCGCCTCGTACCCGAGGCGAAGGTCAAGGTGATCGAGCGCTGTTCCGGGCACGGTGGATCCTGGGGCTTCAAGAAGGAATTCTTTGAGATCGGCATGAAAGTCGGGCGTCCGGTCGCCCGTCAGGCCGCCCAGAACGGGGCCGGTTTCGTGATGTCGGAATGCCCGTTGGCGGGCGTTCATATCCAGCAGGGCATGGAAGCCCTTCGCGGGGATGAGCCGGCGCCCACATTGGTGACGCACCCGATCCAGATCCTGGCGCGTGCCTACGCAGGTGCCGGAAATGCATGAGGTTGCCATGGCAAAGCGACTCCTGACCGAAGCCGACATCGTCCCCAATGCCGAGTACGCCAGGATCCGATTGGAATGGCGCAAGAAGATCACTGCGAAGAAACGCGACCGGCGCGTCGATGTCGGACCCTATGTCACATTCTATTTCGAGTGTTATGAAACCATGTGGCTGCAGGTGCAGGAGATGGTCTTCATCGAGAAGGGCGGCGCCGCGCAGGTCCCCGGTGAGTTGGAGGCATACAATCCGCTCATCCCGAACGGCTCCGAACTGACCGCCACGTTCATGATCGAGATCGACGATCCCGTCCGACGCAAGCGCGTCCTCGACGGGCTGGGCGGCATCGAGGAAAGCGCGTTCCTTCGCGTCGGGGGCGAGACAATCCTGGGCGTGCCCGAAGCCGATGCCGACCGCACGTCCACCGAGGGCAAGGCCGCCTCGGTCCAGTTCGTGCACTTCCCGTTCACCGCCGAGCAGATCGCGGCATTCTCGTCGCCCGACGCCGAGGTCGTGCTGGGCTTCAACCACGTCAACTACCGCCACATGGCGGTCCTGAGCGAGCCTGTCCGCGCCGAACTGACGACCGACTTCGGATAGGGGTGGCGGGCCGTCGCGCGTCGAGTGGGACCGTACCGTCGCGCGTCACACGCCTGATTACACGAAGCCAGCCGCCCGGCACGCGCGTTTGTTCACAGCATTACGACGACGTCCTCGCTCTCCGCCCAGCGCTCGCCTTGACCGTTTGGCGTGTTGCGGCCCGAGCCGTCCGGGCTGCCTTCAAGGCCCCGGGCTTCCACCACTCAACCGGTCCGGATCCGGCTTGCGCTGCCACCGCCGTCGCGGCCGCGGCCACTCGTTCCGCCGGCCTTCCATTTGCCGACCCAGCCTTCAGTCCCTTCGTCGTCCCAGCGTTCGCGCCGGATGCGTCCTTCTGCCGCGCAGCGGGAACCTTCCCGCCGGACGGCACCCGAACGACCTCGGCCGGTTCGGTCGCACCTCCCATGTCCTGACCGTCGCCCATGTCCAGACCGAACAGCGCCGCCATGTCGTCTGCTTCCAGCACCTTGCCGGCAGCCGGTCCCTGCTTCGACATCGGCAGGGCATTGCCGATGTTGGCCAACAGATCGTTCTCGTTCACCCCACGCAGCCGAAAGAGCAATTCCGGCTTCGCGTCGAGCCGGGCGCCGACGCCATAGAGCGACGCAGCCACATGCTTGCACATCGATGCTCCGTCCGGGCAACTGCATGAAAACCGGATTTCCGACGGCTTGGGGAACAAGCCGGTGTTCTGTCGGCAGATCCGGTCCATCACGCCCTTGGAGAAGCGGCCCTGCAGCAGTTCCACCAGCGAGTCGATGCCGCCCGCGCAATCGGCACGGATCGAATTCCATTGCGTCTTCGGCACCTCGTTGATCGTGATCTTCACCGAATACACCGACGATCCGCTGACCATCGCGGTTACCGTGTGCGGGGCGATCTGCAGGTCGATGACCAGCCCATTGCGCACGTAGCTGCGCCCGCGCTCCAGGCGGTTTGCGTAATCGCGGTAACTCTCCAGGTTTTCGCACCATGCGTTGCCCCAGAAGGTCGTCGTGATCTTGCGTCCCGTCACCGTCACCGGCGACAGCACGGCGCCCTTCTTGCACAGCTTTCCCGCGGCGCGTTCAGCCTTGGCGCGCCGTTCGGCAACCGAGACGTAGGCCGGCCATTGATCCTCATAATACCGTGCCACAGCCGTCATTCCTTCATCGCGGCGTTCAGATCCAGAGCCACCAGCCGCATGATGTCGTCATTGTCCATTTCGGTCAGGTTGATCTCGGCCCCACCGGCCAGCAGTTCATTTGACAACGCCTGCTTCGAGTTCGATCAAGGCGTCGATCTTCTCCTCGACCGTTCCTCGGCAAATGAATTTGTGCACCAGCACGTTTTTCTTCTGCCCGATGCGGAATGCCCGGTCGGTCGCCTGATTCTCGACCGCCGGATTCCACCAGCGATCGAAATGCACGACGTGCGACGCCGCCGTCAGCGTCAGCCCCGAGCCACCGGCCTTCAGCGACAGCACGAAGAACGGAACGGTCTCGTCCTCCTGGAACGTCTGCACCAGCGCCTTCCGGTTCTTCACGGCCGTGTCGCCATGCAGCACCAGACCAGGGCGGCCGAAGATCTGCCCCAGGAACGTCGCCAGCGGCCCCGTCATCTCGCGGAACTGCGTGAACACCAGAATCTTCTCCTGTTTCGCGGCAACCACTTCAGCGATTTCCCGCAGCCGGCCCCATTTGCCACTGTCTTCCTCGGCCCAGACAGCGTCGTTCAGCCATTGCGATGGGTGGTTGCAGATCTGCTTGAGCCGCATCAGCATCGCAAGAACAACCCCCTTGCGCTGAATGCCCTCGGCTTCCTGCAGGCTCTTCTCCAGATCCGCGACCGCCTGCCCGTACAGCGCCGTCTGCCGCCGGCTGAGCGCGCACAGCGCCTTCACCTCGGTCTTGTCCGGCAGATCGGCGATGACCGACTTGTCGGTTTTCATCCGGCGCAGGATGTACGGCCGCACCAGTTCCCGCAGCGGCCCGTACGGATTATCCGTCCGCTCGGCCAACCCCTTGGCATAGCGCGAGAACTGCCTGGCATTGCCCAGCAGGCCGGGGTTGATGAAATCGAAGATCGACCACAGGTCGCCGAGGTGGTTTTCCACCGGCGTTCCGGTCAGCGCGATCCGTGCCTTGGCCCGCAGGGCCTTGGCCGCCTTGGTCTGCCGCGCCGCTGGGTTCTTGATCGCCTGCGCCTCGTCCAGGATGACGAACCGCCAGGACGTTTCCGCCAACTGGGGCATCCGCAGCAACGACCCATAACTGGTGATCGCCAGATCATACTCCGCCGCCCGCTCCGGCCCGAACTGCTTGATCTGCTCCGCCGGCATCGCCGAGGGATGCACGATCGCCGCCTTCAACCCGGGCGCGAACTTTTCCAGTTCCGCCGCCCAGTTGCCCAGCAGCGAAGCCGGAGCCACCAGAAGGCTCGGCTGGCCACCCGCCTTCTCCACCAGCAGCAGCGACAGCACCTGGATCGTCTTGCCCAGCCCCATGTCGTCCGCCAGGCAAGCGCCCAGCCCCAGGCTGGACAACAGGTGCATCCACCGCGTTCCCGCACGTTGGTAAGGCCGCAGCGTCCCTTTCAAGGCCGGACCCGGATCGACCCCCTCGCCCGTCCGCAGCGCGCAGTGCCTTCAGCGTCTGCTCCAGCCACGGGCCAGCGGTCACCCGTGACCAGTCGGCATCAGCGGCCGCCGGCTCTTCGCCCAGGACCGCGGCACCGGCCAGCATCCGCATCGCCTCGGCGAAACTCAGCCCGCCCTTGGCGGCGAGCGCCTCCGCCTCGCGGAACCGCATTATCGTCTTCTCGAAACGCGCCCGGTCCACTTCGACCCACTGTCCACGCAGCAGCACGAGGTCCTCTGTGCCGGTCAGCAGCGTGGCGACCTCATCCTCGGTCAGCGGTTCGCCGTCCAGGATCACGTTCATGCGGAAATCGAGCACACCCTCCAGCCCGAGCGTTGAGGGCTTCCGGCTGCCGACCGCGCCGGTTACCCGGGGCCGTGCCGGCCGGTTGGCCCGCCATGTCGCGGGCATGCGCACCACCACACCGGCACTTTCCAGATCGGGCAGACTGTGCAGGAAGCGCGACGCCTCCAACGGTCCCCAGCGCAGGGGGTGAAAGATCTCGCCGGCATCGATCATGGGTCGCAGCCAGTCGCAGTGTTCGGCGGCACGCTGCACCGGCAGCAGCAGCGACAGCAGCTTGTCCCGGTTCGCCGCCCCGGCATATTCGCGCAACGCCTGACCGAGCGGCACGTGCTGCGCACGCGCCTGCGCCGAAAGCCTTGTCGTATAGGTCGCTATGAACGCGAACGGCTGCTCGGCGTCGCTCCGATTTTCCGCCAGGTTGAAATGCACCCGCCCGACCAGGTTCCACGCCGGGTTCATCCCATTCAGAAAGCGCTGCAAGCCGGTCCCGGAGGCCGCCAGCGCGGCGGCGAAGGCCAGCGCCATCTCATCCCACAACGCCAGCAAGACCGCTTCGGTCAGATATTCCGCGCCCGCCATCATCGGTGCCGTCAACACCAGGGACGCCAGCTCGCCCGCATCGAGCGGAGGCACCACCGGCACGGTGGAATCGTCCTCCCGGCCGGAGGCATTCAGGCACAGCGCGCCGACATAGCGGGTAGCGAAGGCACGCCAATACACAAACACAGGTGGCAAGGGCCGCCCAACCTCGCCGGCCCCAAGCCGCATGAGGCCGTACCCGCTGCCCTGGGCAAACCCCCTGGCCAGGCGGTCCCGCACCTGGACGTCGATTTCCGGTGCATCCTCCTGATCCTCGGCGATCAGGTGGCCTTGCGGCGTCAAACGAAGTCCGAATCGGGGCATCGCGGCATCATAGTCCCGATGCCGTCGCATCGTCTCGTCGGGCTTGCCGCCGAATATCATCGCGAGCAGCGCAGCGACGAAGTGATCGCCACGATCAGGAGCACAAGCAGAGGGGATGTGCCGCCGCTCGTGTCCCTTCGCTTCCGCGGACCCGTACTGGATCGTTATCTGACCCGCAGGCTGGCCTACCCTGGCGCGGCCCCCTGTGTCTGCACCTGCAGCAGATACAGCGACTGGCTGGCGCAAATGAACAGCATGTTCCGCTTCGGACCGCCGAAGCAGACGTTGGCGGCCACCTCGGGCAGGCGGATGCGTCCGAGCAGCTTGCCGGCGGAGGTGAGGACGATGACGCCGGCATAGCCCAGGACGGTGTTCGAGCTGATCCAGAGGTTGCCGAACACGTCCGCTCGCATGCCGTCCGGCCCGCACTTGACGCCGTCGAACGTCATGTCGGTGAACAGGCGCATGCCGCTGACTTTCGTGCCCTGGACGTCAAAGGCGTAAACGTTGCCCTTACCGCCGTCGCCCTGGTCGCCGGGGCCCTTCCCCGTGCTGATCACATACAGCGTCTTGTAGTCGGGCGAGAAGCAGATCCCGTTCGGATCAGGGAAGCTGGGAGCCGGTGAATCGCCACATCCAGCCGTCCGCTCGGGTCCCAGCGGTAGACGCTGGTGGGCAGTTCGCGCTGTCTTGCCGCCGATCACGCCGGCGTCGGGTGCGCCGATGCGCGGATTGAGGAGGCCACCGGGATTGGCTGAGCCACCAGGAAAATCCGGATGGCCTTCGGACAGGCTGTCGCCATAGGGCGGATCGGTGAACCAGATGCTGCCATCCGGGTGCGGCACGAGGTCGTTCGGGGAGTTCAGCGGCTTGCCCTCGTATTGGTCGGCGATGACGGTCATCGTGCCGTCGTGTTCCCACCGGACGACGCGCCGGTTGAAGTCCTGGGTGGAGATCTGCCGGCCCTGGAAATCGAACGAGTTGCCGTTGCTGTTGTACGACGGATCGCGGAACCGCGTGACCTCGCCGGTCTCCCAGATATAGCGGTATTGAATGTTCGCCTGGACGTCGCTGAATACCAGATACTGGCCCTCGCTGGACCACGCAGGGCCTTCCGTCCACTTGAAGCCGGTGGCGACACGGTGGATCGCGGTGATGTAGAGCAGCAACTGGTTGAAGGCCGGATCAACGACGATGATGTCCGGATCAGGATAGATCTCAGGCTGGGCATGCCGTCCCCACTGCCGCGGCGGGTTCGTGATGACACTGGGCGGCGTCCCGACATTGCCGGTGCGGGTCTGGGCTCTTGCCCCAAAGGCGGCGACGGTGCCGGCGCCCGCGATGATCGCGCGGCGCGAGACGCCGCGAATATGTGTTGCCATAATGTTTCCTCTATTTCTTTCGCCTTTCTGGCCTACCCACACTAGCCCAGAGACACCCATAAGCACAGAGACACGCATAAGCCCAGAGACACCCATAACATCGAAACAACACATTGCTTGTCCTGGCGCAATATCCACCCAACTGGGATCGCCAAGCGACTTCAGGCCGATCGAATTGCTAGCGCAATGGCAGCCAAAGTGCTTTCATCCGAAATGAAAACACTCAGGCTCGCCGTCACGATCCGGTCACCGCGGCGGCACTCTTCGTTGCCTGCGCGTGCAGTGAAACTGCCCTGGCGTCAGTGGTCCAAGCCGATCAGGCGCCATGCCTACGCGGTCGTCGCGACCGTCCTCGCCGCCAACTCGATGGTGAACCTGTCCATGACCTGGGTGGCAGGGGTCCTGGTCTCTTCGAAGATCGCCGAGGTGTAGATCCCGACGATCTGGTCCTTGCTGATCTCGAACCGCAGGAAACCATAGCGATCCTGGTCGTATTGCTCCAGCGACAGGGTGTCAGAGAGCGTCATCGGCGCTTCCGGCCATTGGCCATCAACCTTGTGCAGCTTGCCAAGCTTCGAATAGCCGCCGTTGCCGGCTACCACGCACGGGATCTCGAAGCCGCCGTCCCGCACCGTGAATTGCTGGTAGTTGTGGACGTGACCGGACAGAACAAGGTGCGGATACCGCTTCGTTTCGGCAAAGCTCTCGAACAGCACCTGCTCGGCCACGGTGCTGCCGGAATGCTCCTCATCACCGGAGTACGCCGGATGGTGAATCGCGACGATCAACGCCTTGTCCGCGTCAGCTGCCTTCAGCTCGCCTTTAAACCAGTCGATCTGATCCTGGTGCAGCTCGGCCTCTGTCTCGCTGACATTGGAGAACAGGCCGATGATCGTGGCGAATGGGGTTGTGAAAGTCCAGTAGGGATTCGGCAGATCCATCTGCGTGCGCGACGAAGTGGTCTTCAGTGAGCCGAGCTGGTTCGGGTCCTTCGACATGAAGTTCTGGACCCAGCCGTCCAGCGGTTTCTTGTTTGGGTCGATCGGACCATCCCGCGGATCATCGGGCTGGCAATCGTGATTGCCCGGAATAGAAACAATGAGGCCGGGGTACTCCGCATACGTTTCGTAGAAGCACTCGCCGTACTTGTCGATATCGCCGGCGAAGTACACCACATCGCCCAAATGATAAAAGAAGGCGGGCACCGCGCCGTCAGGGCTCGCATCGTAGTCGTCGGTCATCATCCGTGCAACGAAGTCCATTTCCTTGCCGCGCTCGTCGCCCGTATCGCCGACGCAGTGGAACACCAGCTTTCCGGCCTGCGTGATCCTCTGGACCTCCTCAGGATGCAGCAGACGCGACAGGTCAAAGCGGAACGGTGGTTCCCCGTTCGGCGGCGGCAACGGCTGGAACGGGAAATGCTGCGGCACGAATTTCTTTTGCTGGACCGGCAGTGGCGAACCGGCGCCATGCGACCTGAACGCGTGCGGCACGTGTTGGTGCGAGACATTACCGTGCGCCGGATGACCATGCCCGGAATGCACATGGCCGGCCTGCTGATGCCGATTGCCCGTGCCGCGATTCTGATTGAGGCGATGCCTGCTCATTGCTTTCCCTAAAGATTTATGTTCGGCAATTGCTTTGGCTACTCTTAGGCGCGCCGGCGCTTGAAATGGATGAAGCGTCTGTGACGGTATCGGGTCATCGCATGGTGCAGCCGCGATCCAATCCGGCCCGAACCGGCGGAACGGGTGAACATGCCCTGAAACAAACAGTTGGAGCATTTTCATCCTGCGCGATCAGGGTCACAATGCGCCAACGCCGCTCGACCGAACAATGGAGGAACCCGCCCATGCTGATCCCGCATACCATGACCTATGTTCAGGCGAATGGTGCCGGGGGGCCGGAGGTGCTTGGGCTCACCGCCGGACCGGTTCCGGCGCCGAAACCGGACGAGGTGCTGATCCGCGTCCAGGCCGCTGGCGTGAACCGGCCCGACATCGCCCAACGGCAAGGATCCTATCCGCCGCCACCCGGCGCCAGCCCGATCCTGGGGCTGGAGGTGGCGGGCGATATCGTCGCGACCGGTGATCAGGTGACCACGCTGTCCGTCGGCGACCGCGTCTGCGCTCTGACCAACGGCGGCGGATACGCTGAATACTGCACCGTTCCCGCACCGCAATGCCTCCCCTGGCCAAAGGGCTATGACGCGATCCGCGCCGGCGCGCTGCCCGAAACCTCGTTCACCGTCTGGGCCAATCTGTTCCAGATCGGCCGGCTGACCGCCGGCGAGACGGCCCTGGTTCACGGCGGCACCAGCGGTATCGGCGTCACCGCCATCCAGTTCGCTCATGAATTCGGCGCCCGCATCTTCGCAACCGCCGGAACCGACGACAAATGCGCCGCCTGCCTGAAGCTGGGCGCCGACGCGGCGATCAACTACCGCACCCAGGATTTCGCCGCCGAGGTGAAGACCCTGACCGAGGGGCGCGGCGTCAACGTCATCCTCGATATGGTCGGCGCGCCCTACATGGCGCGCAATATCCGCAGCCTGGCGACTCGATGGACGTTTGGTCATCATTGCCTTCCTGCAGGGATCGAAAGTGCAGGACTTCGACTTTGTGCCCGTATTGGTGCGCCGCCTGATGATCACCGGATCGACGATGCGGCCGCGTACCACCGCGCAGAAGGGTGCCGTCGCCGCCGAATTGCGGGCCAAAGTCTGGCCGGCGCTCGGCGCCGGGCGATGCCGGCCGGTCATCCATGCGACTTTCCCGCTGGCCCAGGCGGCCGAGGCGCACCGGCTGATGGAATCCAGCCAGCACATCGGCAAGATCATCCTGACGGTGGGCTAGTCTAGAATCATAAGACAAGTGCAATACCAGCCCGGCCCGGATCGCGAAGTGACCTCAGGCTGATAGCGTTCGTCAGACATGAGCGGGAGGATTTCCACTCGAGGGTGGAAACCCGCCGGCCCGCGGTCTGCGGCCTTAACGTCATGTTAAGCTGGCAAGGCGATGCTGCCCCGAAATCATGATGGGGCTCGCTCGCATGTGGCGCTTCTGTTTATGCATGATCGTTCTGGCGGGAGCGCCAGCGCTGGCGCAGTCTGTCCAGTACGGCGACGGCGGCTTCGTTCCGCCACGGTATCTCGCCACAGGGCATCAGCCTGGGGGCCAGTACGAGCCGGCGCATCACCGAGCGCGACGTCGTCCGCGAAGCCTTTCGTCAAGCGTCGCTGACCCCTCCCGCGTGGGACCGGCACCAACGGGATTTTGGTACCGGTGCGATGCGCCCGTTGGATATTACCCATATATTCTGACGTGCCGGACGCCGTGGCGAATCGCGCCGTCCGGCTCTCGAAGATAAGGATATGTTACATGCTGTCGCTCAAACGGCCGTTCGCCGTCCTCCTGCCCCTGCTGGTTCTGAACGCCTGCGCGACTGAACCCATGGGCCCCACGATCGCCGTGATGCCGGCCCCGAACAAACCATTCGACGTCTTCCAGAGCGACCAGGCCGTGTGCAAGCAGTACGCGTCCGGGCAGGTCCAGGGTGGCGCGCAGCAGGCGAATAACCAGCAGTTCGGCACGGCCGTCCTCGGCACCCTGCTGGGCGCCGGTCTGGGGGCGGCGATCGGCGGCGGGCGCGGCGCCGCGATCGGTGCCGGCGCCGGCGCGGTGGGCGGAACAGCGGTTGGGGCAGGCCCCGCTCAAAGCGCTCAGTACAGTCTGCAGCAGCGTTACAATCTCGCGTACGCGCAGTGCATGTATTCGCACGGCAATCAGGTTCCGGGCTACCAGCCCCCTGCCCCACCACCTCCACCCGGCTACGCGCCAGGCTATCCGCCGCCGGGTTACCCTCGCTGAACCATCGCGGACCCTTCACGATCATGTTGGATCGGTGCCGGAGCTTGACCAGTTCCGGCACCGAACCGGCTCCCCGGCGTTGCATCGGTGTCCGTATGTTCGAAAGGAATGACCGATGCGCAGCTTCTTCGCCGTCGCCGCCCTCGTATCCGTGAGCCTGCTTGCCGCCTGCGGCTCGAAGGAACCTGAGCGAGCCCAGGGTGGTGCCGCTGCCGGTGCGGCCACCGGTGCGGCTGTCGGCGTGGTAGGAGGTCCGGTGGGAGTGCTCGCGGGCGGTGCCATCGGAGCGGCCACCGGCGCGACGGCGGGCGCTGCGACCAAGCCCAGCCAGGTGAACATGGGTGCACCCCCATGGCACGACAGCCAGAAGGCCGATCAGTCGCAATAAGCACGAAGCCGGTCGCCACGCCCCGTTCAAACCATGCGGGCGAACGACCGCCCAGGGCACCGTGCTCGCCGGTTCGGCGCGGCGGCGAGCCCCCGCTCCGGAGAACCGAACCTGCCACGGCGGAAACGGCAGCGCCCGGGCCGCCGGTCCTTATGCCTCTCGACTTGAAAGAAAGCGCGAAGAACGGCGGCCTGAGCAACTGCCCTCGATACCCGATACCTCATGACGTTCGTCGCAGGTCACTCCGAACCGACTTAACGCAGGCGATCATCAGTCCGCCGCCCGCTTGGCCGCGCCGAGATCGATGTCTCTGTCGGCCGCCGTGAGCACGATGGCTCCATCCAGCAGCACATCGGTGAGGCAAGCCCCGCTCAGGTCGACGCCACGGATATCGGCGCCCCGCAGGTTCGCTCCACTCAGATCGGCTCCTCCCAGGGTCGCCCCGTAGAGGATAGCCCCGCTCAGATCGGCCCAGCTCAGGTCGGCGCCGCTGAAATCCGCCCAGCTGAGGTCAACTCCTTGAAGGTTTGCCCCCCGCACATCGGCCGCAGTGAGATCGGCACCGTAAAGGACGGCCCCGCTGAGATTGGTGCGGCTGAGGGCCGCCTCCCGCAGGCTGACCCTGGCAAGGATGGCACCACTGAGATTCGCGCCGCCGAGATCGGATCCGCCGAGATCGGATCCGGTAAGATCGGCGCCCCGGAAGTCGACCCCGTGCAGGCTGGCCCTACTCAACTGCGCTTCGATGATCGTCGCCTCACTGAGGTTGGCCCCGTACAGGATGACTCCGCGCAGGTCCGCCCAGCTGAGGGTTGCTCCACTCAGATCGGCCGCCCGGAAATTGGCTTCCCGCAGATTGGCCGCTCGCAGGTTGGCCCGGCCCAGCTTACCACCGACGACATTGGCCCGGCTCAGGTTCGCACGCCCCAGGTTGGCCCTGAACAGATTGGCACTCGCAAGATCGGCATTGATGAGATTGGCCGCGAACAGGTTGGCCCGTTGCAGCGGTGCATGCGCCAGCGGCGCACCCGCAAGGTTGGTTCTCTTCAGGTCGAGCCGCGAATCTTCCTCTTCCTCGTCAGCATGTTCGCGCCGCATGATGACCGCCAGCGCGGCAGTGATGTCCACCGGTCGTTTTTGCCAAGTCGCCTTTCGATCGGCGCCGGCGTCCTGTAGATACGGTTGTGCCAGGGGCGGTGCGGCTTCCGGCTCGTTCCACCGCGCGCGATATCGTATAAATGCCGTGAGGATTTCCATGACGGCGCCGTAGTCATGGCGGCTTTCGCGCGAAATACGCTCCAGCGTGTAGATGCCGCCAAGACAAACCTGGGCCTTGTTACTGCCAAGGTGTTCGACTGCCTTGCTGAACACTTCAGTCACGCTCGGCAAACGGTTCTTGTCGTTTTGCTCTCTGAGCCGATGTGGCGCGAACGCCGGCTGTTGCAGCGCGCCCCAGGCCAACAGCCCGCCACCGAGCATAGCGCCTGCCGCCGTCAACGCTTCCCGGTTCCGTGCATACCAATCCCACGCAACCGCGAGCAACGACATCAGGCCACTCCACTCCCTGTTTGGGCACCGGCCCCGGTCGGGCAAGACCACATCCAGGTGTGACTTCTAGCCCTCATTACGATATAGCATGTTAACCGCGCGGCATTAAAACAACTTCATGGCTTCCGCCTTGGAATTCTGGACCATGCGCCGGCTGACCGGCATCGCCTGCCGGGGAAGGCGTGTCGTCACGGCTCTCGGCGTCGCAACCGGTTTCATGCGCAGCCGGCGAACCTGGGCTTTTCCCGACACGGTAACTCATCTGAAACAACAAAGATCTTGACTCAGCGACAGAACGAGGAGCCCGGGGCCCACCAGGAAAGAACCCATGGCAATTCGTGCGAAGCGCTGTCGGAATCATATTGGCAAACCGCGCACCGTCCCCTGCGGAAACCGCGCGTTCGGCCGTGTCAACCGGTCCCGCGGTCGCCCCGCCAGCCGGCGGCGGTGATCCGGCAGCTTCACGGCCAAACCGCGGCTTGCCTCTGTGTTCTCTATGTTCTGCGTGTTTCTCGTTCTTTCTCCGTGTTAAAAGGCGATCTGTCCGCGTGGCCCGGCGAGGGTCGTTACCCGCGCCACCTGCCCTGAGACGGGATCGACAGTCGACCGGTGCTTGTGCCCGCCTGGCCTGGAAACGCCATCACGCACGTCCACTGCCGCAACCGGCCGTGGCATTTCCTGCCGATCAGCCGCTCGCGGCAAAGCCGCCCCGCGTGCAGGCCTCCCGGTTACACCGGCAGCCGGATACGCGCGCGCAGACCACCCATCGGGCTCTGCTCCAGAACGATCTCGCCGCCGTGCGCACGCACGATATCGCGTGCGATCGTCAGGCCCAGACCCGTCCCGCCAGACGACCCACTCTCGAACGGGCGGAACACGCTCTCCCGTTTCTCGGCCGGGATGCCCGGTCCGTCGTCATCCACCGTGACGAGGACCGAGCGCCCCTGTGCCACCGCGGCCAGCACCACGTGCCGGGCGTGCCGGCGGGCGTTGTCAACCAGATTGGTGATGGCTCGCCGCACCGCGTCGGCCCGCAGCTTCAAGGTGAGGTCGGCCGGCACATCAAGATCCAGCACCGTTCCCGCCCGACGCGCCCCGGCTGCGACGTCATCGAGGATCGTCGACAGATTGACCGGTTGCGCCTGCTCGGTGCCCTCGCCGCGGGCGAAGGCCAGGTAGCCGCTGATCATGCGTTCCATTTCCTCCACGTCAGCGGTCATCTCGCCGACGTCCTGGCGCAACTCCTCCGTACGCGGCAGCATCGCCAAGGCAAGGCGCAGCCGGGTCAACGGCGTGCGCAGGTCGTGCGACACCCCCGCCAGCATCTCAGTGCGTTGCGCCAGAAAGCGGCGGATACGGTCCTGCATGCGGTTGAATGCGGCGGCGGCCTGCCGCACCTCGGTCGCCCCTTCGGGACGGATCGCCGGGACATCACGACCCATGCCGAACGCCTCGGCCGAGCGCGCGAGGCGGCGTATCGCGCGCACCTGGTTGCGCATGAACAGGGCGGCGATGGCGAACAGCAGCAACGCTGAACCGACCAGCCAGCCGAAGAACAGAAACAGGGTGCCGATCGCCAGGCGCTTGCGCGGCGCCTGCACGTCCAGCACGCCATCCGGCAACTGGAGCCGGATCAGCACCGTATGAGGATCGGATGTCCAGTCCATGGTGAACGGTAAGTTGAATTTCTGCGTCAGGGCGGCGGCCAGGTCATCATCCTCCGGTCCCAGGATGTTGACCCGCTTGTGCGGCTCCAACACCGCCCCTGGTTCGAGACTGATCTCCAGGGTGAACTGCTCACGCGCCATCTGCAGCACCCATTCGCGATCGGAAGGGCTGCGGAATTGCCGCAACAACTCGACGGTATAGGCAATCTCGCCGGCAATCGCGCCGGACAACCTGCGGGATACGACCTCGAGGTGGTTGCCGTAGAAAAACTGCAGCGCGACAGCCTGTACCACGACCAGCGGCACCAGCATGATCACCAGGGTACGGCCCAGCAGCGACCGCGGCACGAAGCGCTTGGCGGGAGTATTGAACGGGATCGGCAGCCGGAAACGCATCTCAGGCGCCCGGTTTCAAAATGTAACCCCGGCCGCGCACGGTATGCAGGAAACGCGGTTCGCGCGGGTCCGCCTCGATCTTGCGCCGCAGGCGAACAACCTGAACATCGATGGCACGTTCGCCGGAATCGTCCATGCCCAGCGCCTCGGCGATGTCTTCGCGCGACAGCACCTCGTTGGACTTGCGCGCCAGTGCGGTCAGCAGCGCCGCTTCGCCGCCGGTCAGCCGGATCGGGCCGCTGGCATCGCGTAATTCGCCGCGTTCAAGATCGAATTCGGCCTCGCCGATGCGCACCGGCCCGGTCGGCGGGCCGATGGGCGCAGGCGGCGGGGCACGGCGCAGCAGCGCGCGGATACGCAACACCAGTTCGCGCGGCTCGAAGGGCTTTCCCAGGTAATCGTCCGCCCCCGCCTCAAAACCGGCGATGCGATCTTCCGGGGCGCCACGCGCGGTCAGCAGCAGGATCGGCAGCTCACGGTTCCGATCCAGGCGCAGCGACTGAGTGAGGTCGAGGCCGCTTTCCCCGGGCATCATCACGTCCAGCACCATCAGGTCGGGGTCGATCGCCCGCAGTTGAATGCGCGCCTCGGCGGCGTCGCCGGCCGCGGTGACCCGGAAGCCCTCACCCGACAGGTAGCGCGCCAGCCGCTCCCGCAGGCGCGGATCGTCCTCGACGACCAGGATATGGTAGTCCTCGGCCATGGCGTCAGGCGTCCCTCCGATCAGGCATCCAAGGGTCAGGCGTCTTCCGGCGCACCGGTGCCATCCATATAGTCCCGCGCGCCCTTGTCCATCATCGCCCGCATGACGGTGCGAAATCCCTGCACCGACAGCGGGCCGCCGGCACGATACGCCTGCGCGATCCGGTCGCGCTGGGCCTCGAACAGGCGCCGCTCCAGCGCCTGCCCCTTCTCCGTCAAGGTCAGCAGGCGCAGGCGACGGTCCTCGTATCCCGGGGCCTGCCCGACATAGCCCTCGTCAACCAGAACGTTCAGCACACGGGCCAGCGACTGCTTGGTGATGCGAAGGATCGCCAGCAGGCCGGACACCGTGATCCCCGGATTGCGGCCGATGAAGTGCAGCGCGCGGTGATGGGCGCGCCCCAGGCCGAGTTCCTCCAGCACCTTGTCGGCGACATTGGTGAAGTCGCGGTAGGCGAAGAACAGCAGGTCCTGGGCGAGGCGCATCTCGGCGTCACCGACATCGACAACCGGCGTCGGTGGCGGCAGTTTGGGCGGTGGAACAAACTTCGGATAGCGGGGCTTGGCTTTGAGCATGCCTGTTATTCGATCCCGAAATGGGTCAGTAACATTGACTTAACCTGCAGCCGCGTTCTAGTTTTGCACCAACGAACGCAACAAAATTGCGGAGAAGGCGGCCATGACGTTTCTTCCTTTCGACAACCGAGATGGCTGGCTTTGGCTGGACGGTTCCCTCGTTCCCTGGCGAGAGGCGAAGCTGCATGTTTTATCGCATGGATTGCACTATGCCAGTGCAGTCTTTGAAGGCGAGCGCGCCTATGCGGGTAATATTTTCCGGCTGCGCGACCACACCGCCCGGCTGATCAACTCCGGCCGCATCCTGAGCTTCGAAATCCCATGGTCAGCCGACCAGATCGATGCGGCGAGCAACGCCGTGCTCAGGGCCAACGGGCTGACCGAAGGATACGTGCGCCCGATCGCCTGGCGGGGTTCCGAGCAGTTGGCGGTATCGGCGACCGGCACCTCTGTCCACCTCGCGATCGGCTCGTGGCCCTGGCCCAGTTATTTCGGCGCGGAGCGCATGCAGGGGATCCGAGTGGGTCAGGCGGACTGGCGCCGCCCGCCGCCGGAGACCGCGCCGGTGCATGCCAAGGCATCGGGTCTGTACATGATCGCCTCGCTGGCGAAGGTGAAAGCCGAACAGGAAGGCTTTGCGGACGCGCTGATGCTGGACTGGCGCGGGCTGATCGCGGAGACGACCGGGGCGAACATCTTTTTCGTCATCGACGGCGACCTTCACACCCCAGTACCCGACTGCTTCCTGGACGGCATCACCCGCCGCACCGTCATCGCGCTGGCTCGGCGTAACCGGATGAAGGTGATCGAGCGCCCGATGCCTCCCGATGACCTGGCCCGGGCGACGGAGGTGTTCCTGGCCGGCACCGCGGCCGAGGTAACAGCGGTGCGCGAGATCGGGCCTCATCGGTTCACGCCGGGCCGCATCACCGAGACGCTGATGAAGGATTACGACTCGTTGGTGCTGCAAGCGCCGGACGACGTCGCGCGCATCGTGGCATGAGGATAGGATCGCTCCGCATCATGGCCCGGACCAGGTCGCTGTATAATTGGCCCCGCACGGCGCCGCCGTGTCCGCGGCGTCAGTGGCGCGCGCCGCGCCTTTTTGGCACGGCCCGGCGAGCCAGGCGTGTTGACCCGGCCACAAACGCACTACGGCATGCGGTACCCCGCTTCCGGGTGGCCGGCACCGGGTTGCCGCGCTAGAACCAACGAACCCACCGCTGACCACAGGAGTGCTGCGTGACCGAAACCGACGTTGCGATCATCGGCGCCGGTGTCGCCGGTTTGGGTGCGGCAGCCGCGCTGCGCGATGCCGGTACGCGCGCCGTGGTGCTGGAGGCATCCGCCCGCGTCGGCGGCCGAGCGTGGACCGAGCACCCCCCGGCGCTCGGTGGAGTCTGGTTCGACATGGGCGCGGTCTGGCTGCACAACGCGGAGCACAATCCGCTGGCGCCGATCGCGCGCGATGCCGGCGACCGGTTGCTGCGGTCGGACGAAATCCGCCAGGAGCGCACGTTCATCGGCAACCGCCTGGCCACCGACGCAGAACTCAAAGCGTACGCAGAAGCCTGGCCGCCCTACGAAGCGGCGGCAGAAGCGATCCTGGCGGCGAAAGGCGACGTCTCCTTGGCCGAGGTCACCCGTCAGCTTCCCGACGATCCCTGGGCACCGACTATCGAGGCGTGGGAAGGCCCGGTGATCTGCGCCGTCGATGCCGATCGGTTCAGTGCCTTGGACTGGCGCCGCAACGCCCTGGATGGCAGCAACCTTGTCCCGGACGGCGGCATCGGGGCATTCGTGCAGCGACGCCTGACGGCGGGCCTCGATATCCGGCTGAGCACGCCGGTCAGGCGGGTTCGCTGGAACGGCCGGAACGGGCAGGTCACGGTGGAAACCGCCAGCGGTTCGATCACCGCGGCCGCGTGCATCGTCACGGTCTCGACCGGCGTGCTGGCCTCTGGCGCGCTGGTGTTCGACCCACCCTTGCCGGCGCGCGTTTCCGAGGCCGTGCAGGCGCTGCCTATGGGGCTGGCGATGAAGGTCGCCCTGCGCGCCACCAGCCCCGACCGGCTGGATTTGCCGCCGCACTGCTCCGTCGACCGGATCATCGCGCGGTCCGGCGAGCCGCTGATGCCGTTCCAGTGCTGGCCGTTCGGGCGGGATTACGTGCAGGGTTGGATCGGTGGGTCCGTCGCCTGGGACCTTGCGCGGCAGGGCGAGGCGGCGGCGGTGGATTTCGCGCTGGGCTATCTGCGGCAGGCCTTCGGCAGCCGCGTGGACCGTTTGTTCGCCGGAGGGTCCTCGCTGGTCACACGCTGGGACGCCGATCCGTGGGTGCGCGGCGCGTACTGCTACGCGGTTCCGGGGTCTGCGCATGCCCGCGACGCGCTGGCCGAACCGGTCGCGGACGGACATCTGATGTTCGCCGGCGAGGCGTGCAACGTCGGCTACGCGGGAACATTGGCAGGCGCCTGGATCAGCGGGCAGGCCGCGGCACGGACCGCGTTGGCGGCGGTTGTCCCCCACCGCCGCGCGGGCTAGCTGAGCAATATCAGCCTGACTCAAAAGCCGCGGTACCGTGGAAACCATGTGTCCCGCGGCGCTATTCGTATCCAACCCGAGGACCCGCGGTCGGCGTGGATGGGCGCCAGCCGGTGCTGGCAGTACCGTTCGATCCGCCTCACACGACCGGCGATCGCCGCGGTCGCCCGCGGCACGGGTGCGCGGGCTTCCAGGCAACCAACAATGGCGGAGTCCAGCTTGAGCGATTCCCTCGCACCCCGTTTGAACGAAACATCGACCGATCCGGCGCGTGCGACCGTCGCGGTGGTCGGCATCGGCGGCATCGGCGGTGTCGCCGCCGCCTGCCTGCGCGACGCCAACCGCCACGACGTAGTCGCCTGCGCCCGGCGCCCCCTCGGTCAACTCACCCTGGAGCGCCCGGACCGGACTGTCGGCGTGACGCTGCGGACGCTGACCGATCCCGCCCAGGCACAGCCCGTCGACTGGGTGTTGCTGTGCACCAAGGCGCACGAGACGGCATCGACCGCGCCATGGCTCAGCCGGCTCTGCCGGCCCTCAACCCACGTCGCCGTCCTGCAGAACGGCATCGACCATGCCGCTCGCGTCGCGCCGCTCTCCGCCGGCGCGGCCGTCGTGCCCGTCATCGTCTATTACAACGGCGAGCGGCTCGCCCCCGATCGCATGCGCCTTCGTCAAGTCAGCCAGCACGACCTCGCCGTGGCCGACGACGCCCGCGGCCATGCCTTCGCCCGACTTCTGGACGGCACCGGGCTGCGGGTGTCGGTGAATCACGACTTCGTCACCCCGCTGTGGCAAAAGCTGCTGATCAACGCAGTCGCCAATCCGATCACCGCGCTCACCCGCCAGCGCCAGTCGGTCCTTCGAAGAAATGATATACGCAGCCTGTGCCTGGCGGTTCTCGAAGAGGCGGCGTCGGTTGGCCGCGCTGACGGCGCCCGCCTCGCCAACGACGAGGCCGAACAGACCATGGCGCGGCTGCTCTCATACTCGGGCGAACTCGGAACATCGATGTATTTCGATACAATCGCCGGACGGAAGCTGGAAATCGAGGCGCTGACCGGAGCCATCGTCAAGGCCGGACAACGTCACGGTATCGACACTCCACTCAATCGGACCCTCCTCGGCCTGCTGCGGGCGATCAGCGATGCCGCGGGGAACCCCAGCCCATGACCCGGGTGGATCCGCGCAAGCCAGAGCATGAGCCTCGCACAAATCGCGGAGCGGGTTCAGGCTGATGAGACTGCTCGCCAAACATGAGCCGGAGCGTTTCGACCCAACGTGGACACGCCGCCTATCCCCGCAAGCCGACTGCCGGTCCGGTGCCCGGCACGTCACCGCCCGTCACCCGCTTCCTACCCCGTCACCTCCAGCACCATCGACGCCGCATGCGTGCGGCCATATTCATCGGTCGCCCGCACCGCCACGCGGTGGGTCCCCGCCGCCAGATCCGACGGCAAGCCGCCCTGCCAGACATGGCTCGATTTCCCCGCCGCCACCCACGCCTTCTTGGTGTCGCCGTTGCGCGCATAGACCTCGACCACGAAGGGATCCAGCCGTTCCACCTTAGTCAGTGCCCGATAAGGCCGTCCGCCGACTGAAACCTCTACCTTCGACCGCGGCCCGCCGTCGAAAAAATTCACCACCAGCCTCGTCGAGGCGACACGATCCACGCCGATCGGGCCTGTCAGCAGAGCACCCGCATGGTAGTCGCGGATCACCTCGATGTTCGGCCCATGCAACTGGCTGTCCAGCATCACCCGCATCTGACCGCGCGCCGGGTCATGCGCCGGCACCAGCGTCGTGGTATAAGTCGCCCCGTGCACCGACAGGATATGGAACCCGTTCGGCGCGCCGTCCGATTGTAGCGCCATCGGAACGCCGCGCGCATCGAACGGACCCGACCACCAGCTTCCCGACACCGCCGCCAGGATATGATGATGATGGATGCCGCCTTCGTAACCATCGGCGTCGGAAAAATACCAATGCTCGTTCGTATGGGTATGCCCGCAGAAGCTGACGGTGTTGCGATGCGTCCCGATCGCGCTCAGGAACGCCCTCGCGTCGATGGTGTTGTTCGCGGCGTCGGTGGCGGCCAGCGTCTTCAGCGGGATATGGAAGCCGATCACCACCAGGCTGTCGGGTGACACATTCGCCAGGACGTTGCGAACGAAGCCCAGCTGCCGGTCCCCGAAATACCCCCGGTATTTCCCGTACCCGTTCGGCCGCGAAGGATCGGTGCCGAGGTAATCGACATTGTCCAGCAGGATGAACGTCGCCTCGCCGTGCTGGAAGGCATACCACCGGGCACCGAAGACGCGCTTAAACGTTTCGGCCGCATGGGTGTTGTCCGGCGCCTCCAGATTCATGTCATGGTTGCCGCGGCAGTTGAACCACGGCAGCCCGATCGTGCCGACGATGCGGTTGTAGCGAGGATAATATGACAGGTCGTCGAACATGATGTCGCCATGCGTGATGCCGAACGCCGCCTGTGACGCATCAACCACCGAGACCACATCGTCTCGGATGTAACCAACTTCATGCAGGCTCTCCGGCTGCGGGTCGGTGAACAGCACCGCATCGAACTTCGCCGGTTCGTCGCGCCGGTGCAGCCCGAACTCGATGTTCGCTGCCAACGGTCCGGTCGGCGCCACCCCGGCAAAACGGAACCCCAGCTCCGGTGAGCCGTTGGGTGCATACACATAGGCGAAACGCGGCAGGTTCGTCTCCCGATCGACCGGCAGTGCCCAGCCTGACGGCTTGATGACGAACACGGACTCCCCGTCGCGCAGCGGCAATGACCAACCGCCATCCGCATCCGTCCTGACCACCTCCAGCCCATTGGACACCATCACGCCCGGTATCCCCGTCCGCGCCGAACTGTCGGCATCGAACACGATCCCCCGCGCGGTCACCGCGGGCTGAGCCAGCGCCCCGCCGCCGGTCAGCGCCAGCGCCGCCGCCCCCGCCAGGACATCGCGCCGAGTGGGCATCAAGGGATCATGTGGCATCATCAGAGTCCTTCCCAAACTGTCGGAGGACGCGATTACGCCATCGCCAGGGGCAAGCCTGTGACATTCCGGTTGCAGTCGAACGACGGCATGCCGCGCACTTTGAGTTAGCGCCGTCGCAAACGCCGCCGGCCTCAGCGCCAGCAGGAATATTCCTGCAAGCAGCAACGACAGTGCGCCACGGTCCTCCCGGCCCGTGCCGGGCACGACGAGGGACGAAAATGCGGTGCGCGTGAACGGACGTCGCGCCGATCCGCGTGCTCTTTTCGTGGCAGAGCCGTGCAAGCTGCCGCCCGATGGTCGGCGATCACCGGCGCGGCGCCGCGGCGCCCGATCACCCCGCCGATGTGGAATGAAGGCCGGTTCAGACGTCCTGACCGCCAACTGTTCGGCCGCCGCCGAATCGATCCAGGCGGACTCGGCCACACCTCGACCCCATTCTCCAGATCGTGCTCAACCAAGGAGACGGTCCGATGGCCCACGTCCCGAAACTCGACCCGCGCGAGACTCACGCCCTCATTCCCAGCCCTCACCCAGGCCTGCACCTGTTCCTGCGCCACCTGCCGACACCCGAGGGCACTCCATCCCGCGGCATCGTGCTATATGTCCACGGCGGCACCTTCTCGTCCGCCTTGTCGATCGCCCACCGCTTCGACGGCCGCTCCTGGCGCGACGAACTGTGCGAGGCCGGCTTCCACGTCTGGGGACTGGATTTCCACGGGTTCGGCCGTTTCTCCGCCCCCTACCCGGACCCCGACCCCCATCTCCCGCTCGGGCGAACCGCCGAGGCCAGCCGGCAGCTTGAACAGGCGATCCGCTTCATCCTTGCCCACCATGGCGCGGCACGCCTGTCACTGGTCGCGCATTCCTGGGGCACGATGGTCAGCGGCCATTGCGCCGGACGCTGCCCGGATCTGATCGACCGCATGGTCTTCTTCGGCCCCATCGCCCAACGGTCTCGCCAGACCGATGCCCCGAGACTTCCCGCCTGGAGACTGATCACCTTGCAAGATCAATGGGACCGCTTCACCGCCGACGTCCCGCCACACGAGCCCCCCGTCCTGTCCAAGGCGCACTTCCGGGAATGGGGCGAAGCCTACCTCGATTCCGACGCCGAAAGCCGCACGCGCCGGCCTCACGCGGTAAAAACCCCCGGCGGCGCCTTCCAGGACATCCATGACGCCTGGGCCGGCACCCTGTCCTATGATCCAACGCTGATCCGATGCCCGGTGGCGATCATCCGGGGCGAATGGGACAGCATGTGCACCGATGCCGACGCCGCCTGGTTGCGCGACGCGATCCCAACCGCCCGCGACATCAGGATCCCACGCGCCACCCACCTGATGCACCTGGAGGAAAACCGCTACGCTCTCTACCGCGAGACCGAAGCCTTCCTGAAGGCAGTGGAGAAAGACCCATGTTCGCCGTCATCTTCGAAGTGAACCCGCGACCCGAAGCGTGGGACGCGTACCTCTCCCACGCGGCAACCCTGCGGCCGGAATTGCTCGCCATCGATGGTTTCATTGCCAACGAACGCTACGCCAGCCTGGGCCGCCCCGGCTGGCTGGTGTCGCTGTCGCTGTGGCGCGACGAGAAAGCGCTGATACGCTGGCGGACCCACGCTTTGCACCACGATGTTCAGGGCAAGGGCCGTGCCTCCGTCTTCGCCGACTACCGGCTGCGCGTCGGCGAGATCGTCAGTGATTCCCAGGCAGACGAGCCGCTGCCGCGAAGCCGCTTCGATGCCACCGAGGTCAGCGCAGCGAAGGCCGTCTCTATAACCGAACGGCCGCTCGATCCCGGCCTGCCCACCACATCCCTTGACGGCGACAGCTTCGACAGCATCACCCGGCCGGGCAATGCGCTCTATATCAAGTCATGGCCCGATATCGCCGCCGCCGAAGCCGGAACAAGTGCGATACCCGGGCGCCACCGCGTGGTGCTCGTCATCCGCGACTACGGCCTGGCAGCCCGCACGGAAGCGCCCCAATACTTCCCCCCGGCGAACACGCTGCCATGACCATCCCGGCGGAGCAGCGGGACGTCGCGCAATTTCTGTCGACACTGTCCGGCGGCCCGCCGCGGGAGACCCACATCTCGGCCGTGTTCATCGGCGCCGACACCGTCTGGAAGCTGAAGAAGGCGGTCCGCATGCCGTTCCTCGATTTCTCGACACTGGCGTCGCGTGCCCATTTCCTGCGGCGCGAACTTGCCCTCAACCAGCCGGCCGCTCCCGGGATTTACCGCGACGTCGTGGCCGTGTCGCGGCGTCCGGACGGCACGCTGGAACTGGGCGGGCCGAACGCCGTCGACTGGGTCCTGCGCATGGCGCCGATCCCCCAGGGCGACTTCCTGGATGTCATTGCATCCCATGGCGCGATCACGCCGAAACTGCTCGACGACCTCGGCGATTGTGTCGCGGCTTATCACGCTAAACTGCCGCCGGTGCCGAACTGCGATGGCGCCGTCACGATGCGCGACATCACCGAGGGCAACGTGCGCTCCGCCGTGGCGGCCGGCCTGCCTCAGGCCGCTGTCGCAGCCTGGCACGCGCGCATGGCGTCCGCCATCGACGCAAGACAGGACTGGCTGACGGAACGTTCCGAGAGCGGGTATGTCCGCCGATGCCACGGCGACCTGCATCTCGGCAACCTTTGCCTGTGGGAAGGCAAGCCGGTCCCCTTCGACGCGCTGGAGTTCGATGAGGCACTCGCAACCATCGACGTTGCGTACGATTTCGCATTCCTGCTGATGCACCTGGACCAGCGTGTCGGGCGGCATGCGGCGAACCGCGTCATGAACCGCTACGTCGCCCGCACCGGCGACACGTGCATGCACGGCTTTCCGGTCTTTCTCTCCCAGCGTGCGATGATCCGCGCCCACGTGTTGAAGGCAATGCAGCAGGACGGCGACGCTTATCTAGCCGCCGCGGCGGCATACCTCGACCCCGCTCCCGGCGTGGCCGTGGCGATCGGCGGCCTGCAAGGCACCGGCAAGTCGACGCTCGCGCGCGCACTGGCGCCCACGCTGGGTGCCGCGCCGGGCGCCCTGGTGCTGCGCAGCGACGAAACCCGCAAGCGCCTGCATGGCATCGATCCCGAGACCCCGCTGCCGCCCGAGGCCTATACCAAAGCCGCCAACACCGCGACGAACCGGGCCGTCATCGAGCAGGCCCGCGCCGCCGCCGCCGCCGGCCATGCGGTGATCGTGGACGCGACCTTCCTTGATCTCGCGATGCGCCGCGATCTGGCATCTGCCATCGGGCAAGCCGGCGTCCTGTTCCTCGGCATCTGGCTGCACGCCCCGCTGGCGGTGCTCGAAGCGCGCGTTGCCGGCCGCGAGCGCGACGCCTCCGACGCGACCGTGGCTGTGCTGCAAAGGGCCGCGGAAATGGACCCCGGTCCGGGGGATTGGCTGGCGGTGGATGCCACGGACGGCGCGAAGGCGCTGGCAACGGTACGCGAGGCGATCCGCTCCAGACCAACTTGAGCCTGACCATGCAGGCCGAAGTTGGTCTCGCGCTTCGTTTGATTGCATGATTGATGCGCCGGGGACGTCCTGCCCAGCGCTATCATGCCCAAATTGTCGAGCGTCGTGAGCCACGGCAGGCCTTGGCGGCCTACCGCGGCGGCTTGGCCGTGCAACCCGCGCTGACGGCGGCGAAGGTCAACCTGGTTCCGCTCCTGGCCATGCGTCGCGCGGGCAGGCGGATGTGCGATCCCATGACGGTTTGATCGCGGAAACAGCCAAGCCGTTGTGGTCGCCGGCCGCGCGGGCAACATTAGCCTGAGGAGAAATCGCGAAACGACCTCCAGCTTGTGAGATCTTTCGCCGAGCAGGCGCTATACGCCCGCCATCGTCATCCCGTCGATGCGAACCGTCGGTGAATCGGTGCCCCGCCGGAACACCAGATCGGAGGCGGCCACCATGTGGGCGAACATGTCCACCAGATTGCCAGCCACGGTGACCTCCGCCACCGGTTCGGCCAGCGCGCCGTCGCGGATCATGAAACCGGCGGCGCCGCGGCTGTAGTCGCCGGTCACGCCGTTCACCCCCATGCCGATCATTTCGGTGATGTAGAGCCCTTCCTTGATATCGGCCATCAGCGCCTGCGGCGTCGACCGTGCCGGCGGCCAGATAGAGGTTGCTGGCGGAGGGCGACGGCGGCCCGCTCGTCCCGCGTGTCGCATTTCCGGTCGAGGTCATCCCCAAGCTGGCGCGCGGAGCGGCTGTCGAGCAGCCACGTCGTCAGCACGCCGTCCTCGATCAGCGCTCGGGTCTGCGTCGGTGTGCCTTCCCCGTCGAACACCCGGGACCGCAGCCCGCGCACCCGCCGCGGATCGTCGAAAATATTGATGCCCGGCGGCAAAGATGCGCTGGTGCAGCTTTTCCTTGCAGGAAGCTGGTGCCGCGCGCCACGCCGGCACCATTGATCGCTCCGGCGAGATGGCCGAGCAGACTGCCGGCGACGCGGGGATCGTAGACGACGGGGATCTTCGCGGTTTTCGGACGAATGGGATTGAGCCGCGCGACGGCGCGTTCACCGGCGCTTTTGCCGATCTTCGCCGGGTCGTCGAGGTCGGCGAAATAGACCGTGCTGTGATAGTCGTAGTCTCGCTGCATGCCGGTTCCGGCGCCGGCCAACGCGGTGGCGGAGATCGAATGGCTGGTGCCGATCCGGTGGCCGGCGAACCCGGCGGAGGTGACCAGGACGACCTCGTTGCGGCCGTATCCTGCCTCGGCGCCCTCGGAATTGGTGACACCGGCAACCGCATAGGCTGCCGCCTCGGCGGCGGCGGCGCGGGCGGCGAGGAGCGTCGGGTTCGGGTTCAGCGGGGTCCGTCATGTCCAGGTCCGTGTCAGCCGGCGGCGCCCAGGTGTCGGCCAGGCCGGCGAACCGGTCCTCCGGCACGACTTTCGCCATCGCCACGGCGCGTTCGACCAGGCTGGGGAAGCCGGCGGGATCCAGCGACGTGGACGACACGATCGCGGAACGCTGGCCGACGAACACACGCAGGCCGAGGTCGCGGCCCTCCGACCGTTCCAGATGCTCGATCTTGCCCTGGCGGGACGCCACGGACAGCGAGGTGCCGTTCACCAGCACCGCGTCGGCGGCATCGGCCCCGGCGGCGCGCGCCCGCCGGATCAGGTCGGATACGAGTGAGAGGTAGTCGGTCATGCAGTCGGCTCCTCCGCCGCGAGTCTTTCGACCTGTTCATAGAAGGTGTGGATCTCCAACCATAGATAGGGGTTCGGGTGGCGGATTGCAGGACGCTGCACGGCAACCGCGTGGGTTGACACCGTCTCGCCGGGCTTCATCATCCCGCCAAATTGTTTGATCGCATGGTCGACGCGCCCCGAACATTCCGCTCGGCGCGATCATGCTCCCGGGGGGAACAGGGCATGTCCAGGCTCGACAATTGCTACAACGTCTTCGATCTGCGCGATGCGGCGAAACGCCGCCTGCCGCGCGGGGTGTTCGAGTTCGTGGACCGCTCGACCGAGGACGAACTGGCGTTGCGCAACAACCGCGCACGCGTTCGAGAAGATCAAGCTGAAGCACCGGGCGCTTGTGGACGTGTCCGGCCGCTCCACCCGGACCACGCTGTTCGGCAGGGAGATCGCGCTGCCGATGGCGATCGCGCCGACCGGGGCCGCCGGACTGTGCTGGCACGAGGGAGAGCTGGAACTGGCGAAAGCCGCGGCGCGGGCGAAGATCCCCTTTACCCTGGCGACCGGCGCGATGACCTCCATGGAAAAGATCGCCAAGGAGGCGAATTTCCGGCTGTGGTTCCAGCTTTATGTGTGGAAGCAGCGGGAATTGTCCTACCAGTTGATCGAGCGGGCCAAGAATAACGGGTTCGAGGCGTTGATCGTCACCACCGATACGATCGTGCCGCCGAACCGGGAATACAACGCCAAGAACGGATTTCTGCTGCCGTTTCATCCGACCTGGCGCTTCACCTGGGATATCATGCAGCACCCGACCTGGTTCACCACGGTCCTGATGAAGTATTTCACGACCATCGGCATGCCGCGGAACGAAAACTATCCGGACCCGTATCGGCGCCCGATCGGCACCGATCCCGGGACGCGCGAGGTGATGCGACAGGACTCCCTGAACTGGGACGATATCCGGATTTTCCGGGAGAAGTGGCCGGGCGATGTTGATGCTGAAAGGCATCAACCGGGTCGATGACGCGCTGAAGGCGGTCAGTTATGGCGTCGATGGAATCATCGTCTCCAATCATGGCGGACGCAACATGGACAGCGCCGCGGCGACGCTGGATATGCTGCCGGACATCGCCGAGGCGGTGGGCGACAAGGCGACGGTCATCCTCGATTCCGGCGTGCGGCGGGGGTCCGACATCGTCAAGGCGGTGGCGCTCGGGGCGAAATGCGTGCTGACCGGGCGGGCGACGCTCTACGGCACGGCGGTCGGTGGGCAGGCCGGGGCGTCCAAGGCGGTGGGCTTCATCCAGACGGAGATGGACAAGACCATGGCCTATACTGGCTGCAACCGGGTGGATGAGATCTCCACAGACATCTTCTTCGGCGACCGGGAGAGCAACCGGCTTATGGCGGGATGACGCTTCGAGCGGCCATTGTCATGTGTGAATGGCCGCTCGGTTCATCGCTCGGGTTCGGGAATGCCAGCTCTGTCATGCAGAGGTGACACACACACGGTACGGCCTAATCGCACGAACAGCGGGAAATAGATTCTGTTCTATCGATTTATCCGCGTCAGCATCTTGGGTACGCGCTGGCTTCAACTCGCTCGCGCTCGAGCGTGTGCAAATTGTAGTCACGCCGAGCTTGCGGCGCCGGCGGTCGAGACGACGCACGGCGTATCTGAACTGGCGCAGACACCGCAACGGGGCGGCGTGAGGCTGAACGCCGTCGAGGATCGGAACCACGCTGGCGTTTGCTTGCGGCCAATGGCCGCGCAACGTCTTTCCGTCGTTTCAGAACAAGGAGCACCAAACGCAAGGGTATATTCGCTTCGTCGAAGCGCCGGCGGTGATCAACGAGGCGTGCTTCAATTGGCCCGCGACGTCTGGGCCAGCAGCTTCCTGGTCGCTTGCGTCGCCTCGTCGGGCAGGTAGCCCAGACGCGCAAAGGTATCGGAAAGTACTTGTTCCGGTGTCGAATCATCTGGTGCAACCGACAAGGTGGCCTGCAATGCATCCCGCAATGCTTCGGGAAGATACGGGGCGGTGGCAGACAGATCACGTAGCTGAGGCGGTAGACGAGGTTCAATCGGCCGAGCAGTCATGGCACCCCCCTCGGGTCAGACCGTGCAAGGAACGAATAATGGTGGTCGTGCCTTCCGGGGTCCAGGATTACCGAGCCGTTCTGTTCGGCAAACCCTGGAAACCGATCCGGGCCATTGCGACACGCCGCTCATTCGGTCCGTGGGTCTCATCGGTCGCATCTCGCTCCCCCTTTCGGCCTTCGCGCTGTCAGCTTTGCGCTGGGACGGGGCCGTATATCTGCCAGGCACGCTAAGTCTCAAAGACGTGGGGACCGACTATTCCCGCTTCCAGTCCTCTGGCAATGATCGCCGGGCTGATTGAACGTCCTTCGGACAGAACGCAATATTCGATCCCGCATCGGCCCCCTGGCATCGGCGTTGCATGCCGCCCGGACACGGCCTTCGCGACACGCGCCATCTGGAGGACACCGCCATGCAAGCCTGCCAACTGACCGCGACCGAAGCCGCCTCCCTGATCCGGCAGCGTAAATTATCCTGCGAGGAACTGGTTCGCGCCTGCCTCGCCCGAATCGCCGTGCGGGACCCGATCGTCCGCGTCTGGCTCTATCTCGACCCGGACATGGCGGTCCGCAACGCACGCGAGTGCGACAAGCGGGCCGCGGCCGGGGACGAGCCGAAGACGCCGTTGCACGGACTTCCGTGGGGCGTGAAGGACATCATCGACACGCTCGATCAGCCGACCACCCACAACTCGCCGATCTATCCGGCCGTACGGACCAACCGGGATGCGGCCTGCGTCGGCATCGTGCGGTCTTCGGGCGGCCTGATCCTCGGCAAGACCGACACCGTGGAGTTCGCCTACATCGGGCGAAAGGCATTGTCGCGCAACCCGTACAATCTCGCCCACACGCCGGGCGGATCCTCGTCGGGTTCCGGGGCGGCGGTTGGCGATTTCCATGTGCCGTTGGCGTTCGGCACGCAGACCGGAGGGTCCCACATCCGCCCGGCGGCGTTCAACGGCATCTACGGGATCAAGCCGACCTGGGGTCTGCTGTCCCGCGAGGGTGTGCGGATGTTGTCGATGACCCTCGATACCGTCGGCTGGTATGGACGATGCGTCGACGACCTGATCATGGTGGCCGAGGCGTTCCGGCTGCCGAAGCCAACCGAGGCCTTCGGCAAGGGTCCCGGAGGCCTGCGTGTCGGCCTGTGCCGCAGCCCGGTCTGGTCCTCGATCGAACCGGCGGGCGATGAGGCCTTGATGGTAGCGGCGAAACGCCTGCAGGACGCCGGCGCGATCGTGGAAGACTATGAACTGCCCGAGGCGTTCAGCCGCCTGCACGAAGCCCATGCCGACATCCTGGAGGCCGAGGGCGGGGTGTCACTCCTGCCCGAATATCTGTCGTCCTACGCTCTCCTGGCCCCCAGTCTGCGCGACACGGTGGAAAACGCCCGCGGCGTCACGCCCGAGAAGCTGCTGGCCAGCTACGCTCTGGCGGATTCCTGCCGCCCCGCCTTCGACCGGCTGTTCGGCCGCGGACTCGACGTGATCCTGACACCGAGCACCCCGGGCGAGGCGCCAGAGGGATTGCACACCACCGGCAGCCCGGTCTTCAATTCGATGTGGACCTTGCTGCATGTGCCGTGCGTGGCGATCCCGGTCGGCCGCGGCCCGCGCGGGCTTCCCGTCGGCGTCCAGATCGTGGGCCCTCGGATGGCCGACATGCGCCTGCTGGAAATCGCCCGGGCCGTGGCGCCGGCGATCGATACGGACCCGAAGGCACCGCTGCGGGAACTGTGGCAATAGGAGGCAATCGCGATGACCGAATACGTCTGGGACAAATTCCTGACCGAACGCGATAAGGCGGTGTTCGCCGCGGGCGGCTTCGGCGCGACGGCCGATCTCGGCAAGCGGCCGGCGTTGCTGGTGATCGACGTCAGTTGGGCGTTCTGCGGCGACAAGCCGGAGCCGATCCTGGAAAGCATCAAGCGCTGGCGCACCTCCTGCGGGGCGGAAAGCTGGGTCGCGGTCGGTCATATCAAGTCGCTGATCGACAAGGCGCACGCCCAAGGCCTCCCGGTCATCTACACCACCGCCGAGTACCGCGACGACAACTGGGACGCCGGAAGCTGGCGGTGGAAGAACCGCCGGCAGGACGAGGACATGAACCACCAGAAAACCGAGCTGGACGGGAATGAGATCGTCGCGCCGATCGCGCCGGGGCCGCGGGACATCGTGGTGCGCAAGAAGAAGCCGTCGGGATTCTTCGGCACCGACCTGGCCTCGTACCTGACGTTGCTCGGGTGCGACAGCGTGGTGATCACCGGCACGACGACGTCGGGATGCGTGCGCGCGACCGTGGTGGATGCCTTCAGCCTGAACTATCGCGTGGTGCTGGCTGAGGAAGGCTGCTTCGACCGCAGCGAGGCCAGCCATGCCATCAGCTTGTGCGACATGCACGCGAAATACGCAGACGTCATGAAGGTGCATGACGTCCTGGCGTATTTCGACACGATCCCGACGGGGCAGTTCGACCTGCCGAAGGGCAGCGACCCGGCGAAGGCCACACGCCCGCTCGCTGCCGAATAGCCGCTCGATCAGCCTGACGAAACGCGGGAAGCGATCCCATACCAACGGCCTTTGATGGAGACCCGTGACCGGGTCAACGGGCCGCCGGTATCTTATTGATTTTGCGCGCAGCCGCCACGCGCATGCCAGTCGGCCCTTCAGGCCGCTGGCATCAGGCGGACGCATTTCCTCGGCTGATCGGGTGATATGACGCGAAGCGCCTCTCCGTTCAGTGGGACCAGATGGAGGCGCTGCTTGCGTCAGGCCGGAGTGAAGACGTGTTTCCGGGTGGTCATCAGCGGCTGGATGCGCTGGCCAAAGTTTTCCATTCCCACGATGAAGTCGTCGAACGTGAGCATAACCCCGGCGAGGCCCTCGATCGTATCCAGTTCGTCGAGCATCTTCGCCACCGTGGCGTAGGATCCGACCACGGTGCCCATGTTGAAGTTCACCGCCGAGACCGGGTTGCTGATACTCTGGGCGGTGCCCACCGACTTCGGCCTTGTCGTCGGCGCTTGCCTGCGCGCCCATCCAGCTGAGCGCATCGAGATCCTTGCCGGCCTTGTAGGATTCCCATTTCGCCTGCGCCGCGTCATCGGTTTCGTCCGCGACGACCATGAACAGGGCGTAAGCGCCGACCTTCCTGCCGGTCTTCGCGACGGCCTTCATCAGCCGTCCGACCGTATCGGCACATTTCGTCGGCGTGTTGACGCCCTCACCCAGACAGAAATTGTAATCGGCATATTCCGCCGCGAACGCCATGCCGACGTCACTTTGTCCGGCGGAGACGATCTTGGGCATCGCCGAGGGGCGTGGGCTGAGCTTGCAGTCGGTCATCTGAAAATAGGTGCCCTTGAGGTCGGACGTTCCCGTCTCCCACAACTGCCGCATGACGGTTACGTACTCGGCACTATATTCATAGCGACGGTCATAGTGCTCCTTTCCGGGCCACAGCCCCATCTGGGAATATTCGGCCTCGGCCCAGCCGGAGACGATATTGATCCCGAACCGGCCCGGCGCGATGCTGTCGATGGTCGAGGCCATGCGAGCGGCGATCGCGGGCGGCAGGGTCAGAACGGCGGACGAGGCGTAAAGCTGTATCCGCTCTGTCACCGCCGCGATGCCCGCCATCAGGGTGAAGCTTTCCAGCGCATGGTCCCAGAACTCGCTTTCGCCGCCGAACCCGCGCAGCTTGATCATCGACAGCGCGAACTCGAACCGATATTTTTCCGCGAGGAGCGTGACGTCACGATTGAGCGCAAAGCTGGGGTGGTACTGCGGCGAGGCTTTCGAAATCAGCCAGCCGTTGTTCGCGATCGGAATGAAAACGCCCAGGTCCATGTGTGTCCCCCGTGAAATCGACAAACCGGACCCTGCATGCGCCGTGCCATCTCGGGTCCGTGGCATGAGGGCGCTATCGAGCGGCAGGCGGCGGCCCGAGGAGAGCGCCGCCCCCGGTCCGCCACCCTTGGTTCACGACTGGCGCCCGATCGCATCGGCCTAGCGTCGCTTTCAGCCAGGGAGTCGGGGCGATCGCCCTATTCCGCCGCCTTCGCCACAGGGGCACCGGTGTACACGCGGGTCGGGGCAGCGATGCCGCAAACGGTGCCACGGTGGTGTCGCAGTCGGCATTTGGCGCTGGTGCCGCTCCGCAGCCGGGCCACGGCGCGGTTGCCATCGCGTCTGCCTGAAATGCGGGCTCCGCCCAGGGGAGCGCCGCAAGGTTCGCGTTCTGCCACTGCCAGCAACTGCCGGTCGACGTGGGAGCGGGCGATGGCCCGGTGTCAATTGCGGCGCGGCGCCCACGATCGCGGCCGAATCGTTCTGATCCGCCCCATTGCCATCCTCGATCTTATCGACCAGAACCTGGCGATGTTCCGCGCATATTTGTCTATCGAAGCTGCGGACGTTCCGGCTTCAAGTGACAGCCATTTGTTTGGCCTGCTCGCGCAGAAGCTGCCGTTCGCGATCGAACCCACGCAAGGCGCAGCCTGGCAGTATCAAATCAAGCATCTGCGTGAACTCGCGGTCGAGCTTCCGAGTGCCCACTTCTTCATGGAGTTCCTCATCCCGCGGATGGGTCGGCGTGCCGACCTAATTGTCATCTTCGGCGGTATAATTTTTGTCGTCGAGTACAAAGTCGGCGCGCGTCAATTCGATCACTCCGGCTTGGAACAGGTTTACGGTTACGGTCTGGACCTTAAGTATTTCCATGAAACCAGTCACGCTCGACAGATAGTGCCGGTCCTCGTGGCGACCGAAGCGGATGATCGCGAGGGACAGCGTCCTCAATGGGACCTGGACGGCCTTGCAAGGCCGCTCAGGGCAAGTCCGTCGCAGTTGGCAATCATCATCGATCAAATCGCGATGGCCTCGAATGCTCCTGCCTTAGACCCGCTGGCGTGGCTTGCGGGCCGTTACCGTCCGACGCCGACTATCGTGGAGGCAGCACAAGCCCTCTATCGAGGTCATGACGTCGAGGAAATCTCGCGTTCAGAGGCCGGTGCGGAGAACTTAACCCGGACAGCGGACTACGTCGCGAAGGCCATTGAATCCGCGACGAGTGGTCATCAGAAGATTATCTGCTTCATTACCGGAGTGCCTGGCTCTGGTAAGACCCTCGCCGGCCTAAATCTTGCGACTGCTCGGCAGCGGACACACAGTGACGAGCACGCAGTGTTCCTTTCAGGCAACGGCCCGCTTGTTGACGTCTTACGTGAAGCGCTCGCTCTCGACGCAGTTGCCAAAGCACGCGAAGCCGGTCGTACGACCTCCAAGACCCAAGAGGATCGCAGCGCTGCTGCATTCATTCAGAATATTCACCATTTTCGCGACGATGCCCTCGCAGGATGCACGGCCCCGATCGAAAAGGTTGCGGTCTTTGATGAGGCACAAAGAGCGTGGGACGTCGAACAAACGTCCAAGTTCATGCAACAGAAGAAAGGGCAGATAGGGTTCTCGATGTCGGAGCCGGAGTTTCTCCTAAGCGTGATGGACCGCCACGATGCCTGGTGCGCCATCATCTGCCTCGTAGGCGGCGGCCAAGAGATCAACACCGGCGAGGCCGGAATTGAGGAGTGGCTGCGGGCGCTTCAGAAGTCATTTCCCCACTGGTGGGTTCATCTCCCGAATGCGCTTGCCCACAGTTGCGCGATCAAGAACGAGGTTCTTGCCCCGGCCTTGCACCTGGCAACCTCCATCCGATCCTTCCGCGCGGAACGTCTCTCGGACTTTGTTGGTCAAGTCATCGACGGAAATGCGTCTGCGGCGGCCTCGATCAAAGACCAACTGTCCAACTACCCCCTTCTCATCACTCGGGACTTAGAAAAGGCCAGGCACTGGCTCCGCAGTCAGCGCCGCGGCAATGAGCGCGCCGGACTCTTGGCCTCGTCAAATGCCGCTCGTCTCAAGCCGCATGGCATCTTTGTCAAAGCCAAGGTCGAGCCTAAAAAGTGGTTCCTCGCGCCCGCCGATGATGTGCGCTCCTCTGACGCACTCGAGGACGCAGCGACTGAATTTGATGTCCAAGGTCTAGAACTGGATTGGGCCTGCCTTTGCTGGGACGCGAACCTGCGTCGCGGTTCCAGTTGGGAGACTTGGCGCTTCAAGGGGTCGCAGTGGGAATCAATTAATGATCCCGCGCGCCGAACCTACTTGGCCAATTCCTACCGCGTGCTTTTGACGCGTGCGCGCCAGGGTCTCGTGGTTTTTGTGCCGGATGGGAGCCACGATGACCTCACGCGACCGCCTGCCCTGTACGACGGGATCTGTGATTTCCTGAGATCCTGTGGATTTGGACCCCTTTGATGCCCCTGATTTTCCACGGCGGTTCCGGAAAATGACCCATCACTGCTCGGATGTGGCCGGTTTCAGCAAGCACCGACGCTCCTGCGTCTAACCACTCGGGAGGCGGTCGGAGTCACGTTTTTGCAAGCAAGAATCCGCGGAGCATGCTCGGGCCAACCAGGCCCACACATGCTCCACGCCGTGGTGCCACAGACGAGCACCCCGCCGGCGAGCCGTGGGACGCCCGAATGCGACGCCTGTTCCCCGGCGAAGGTCAGGCCGAGATCTGTTCCAGGATCGCCCTCCGCTGGTTGATACCGAACCAGGCAACCAGAATCGCGGGGATCAGGGCACCTGGGATGGTGATGTAGGCGTACCAGCCGAAGAAGCCGAAGCTCGCGGTCGCGGCGAACAGGGCACCGGCCACGATCGGGCCGAAAATGGAGCCCAGATGGCCGACGCCATCGGTGAGCCCCACGCCGGTCGCACGCAGGCGGGTCGGGTAGCTGGCGGCGGTGTAGTTATACAGGTTGAACAGCAGCACCATCGCCGCGCCCCAGGAGATCGTCAGCAGCACATAGGAGGCGGCGAGCGTGTGGATATAGAACAGCACGCCTAGCGCAGCCACGTTGATGATGGCGGCCACCATGATGCTTCCGCGCCGTTCCACCGATTCGCCGAGTCCAGCACAGATGGCGAGGCCGAGACCGCCGCCGAGCACGGTGGAAACCAGAAGAACGGCAAAGGTATCGTTGGCGGTCAAGTGGTAGGCGCTGAGGGCGGACGGGATGTAGCCGCCGAAGCCATAGAACATGCCGCTATAGGCCAAAGTCCAGACCACGAGCAGAAGAATGGTACGCATGCCATATTGCCCGCCGAGGAGCTCCTTCAGCGGCACGTGCTCCGTCACCGGCACTGAATACTTGCCGTAGGCAGGTTCCGGCAGGCTGACCATCCCGCTTCGGCGCAGACACTCCGCCTCCAGACGGGCCGTGACCCGCTCGGCCTCGTCGTGGTGGCCGTGCGCTTCGAGCCAGCGCGGCAACTCTGGCAGGCCCCACAGTGCCAATGGCACCAGGACGATGAGAGAAACCGCGGAGAAGAGATAGATGAACCACTGATAGTGCGTGGGCACCCAGAAGACCGCGGGAAGATTGCCCAGCAGGCCAAAGATGACGACGGCCAGTATCTGCGAGGCGAGCATGACGCCACCGCGGCCCTGTGGCGGCACGATTTCGCCCATGTAAACGACGTTGACAGCCAGAACACCGCCCATGCCGATGGAGGAAAGACCGAAGAACAATAACAGCAGATAGAAATTGTCGGTCAGCGCCGTCGGCCACAGCAGCAGGGCCAGGATAAGGGCGGAAAGCAGCAATGCGGCGCGGCGGCCCCATCGGTCGGCGGCGACGCCGATCACATATTCCCCGAGCAGGATGCCGACGCCGTTGCCGACGGCGAGCAGAACAGAGAGAGCAGCCAGGCCGAATGCGTGCCTCGGTCCCCAGATGAACGGGTAGAGTTTGCCGGGAACACCGTCCGCCGCGATGATAACACCCCAGAACACCTGGGTGATCAGGGCGAGCCTCCATTGCGCCCAGGTGATTGGCAGTCGATCAATTCTCGCAGCGATACGGCCGACCGCACTTACGCCGGCGGGTACGTCCATGGAAGTTCTCCCCGATTATTTTGCCCCGTTAGGTTTGCGACGAGGGTAGGCTGGCAAAGATGGCTGCCGGGCGGGTTTCACCGTGAATTCCAGTCCACGTTTGTCGTTTTAGTGTGACCTCGCGATCTGAAGCACTGGCGTGGAGTATCAGCAGGAAGAATCGGGAGGAGGCGTTGCCGCAGGCCGTGGCGGAGTAGGCCGAAGCGACGCTTGAAGACTTGGAGGCCGCCATCTCCCGCGAATTGGAAGTATAGGCTCTGCGGCCGGCTGTCTCACCGGGGGCGAGACAGCCGCGGCGGCGGCGCGCGATCTGCGTTTGCGGGCAGATCAGCCGACCAAGCTGCCAGAGCCAAAGTATATCTCGATGATGTTGATCATGCTCGCGCGAATCAATACTGCCAGAGCCCCGTTGCTCAGACCGCGAATGCGGGGCTCTGGAGAAGGCCGGCGCGGAATTCGTTGATCGCGGGGTCCGCCGGTGCGACCAATCGCTCTCTGCGGGCCCGAACACAGCAGTGATCGTGCCAAACAGCGGCGGGTGGTGTCCATGGAGACCGGTGCGCCCCGGATACTGGGATCAATTCGACGATGACTTGCTGAGCCGATCGAAACGCTCAGGAGCTGAATCGAGCGCGGTAGTCCTGCGGCGTAGCTGCCAGCAGGCGCTGAAAGCTGCGGCGCATCGTTTCTTCCGAACCGAAGCCGCAACGCTGTGAGATCCGCTTGACGGGCAGGCGTGACTCCAAGAGCAGCCGCCGCGCCGCTTCCACCCTGAGCCGTTCAACGGCGCGGGCCGGCGTCAGCCCGGTTGCCTCCACATAGTGACGGCTGAAACTACGCTCGCTCATTCCGGCCTGCCGTGCCATGGCGGGAAGCGAAATATCGTCGCCCAGGTGCGCATTGACCCAGTCATGCAGCGCCCCGAATTTGTCCTCCGCCGATTGCAGCGACAAAGCAGCGCTGAACTGCGCCTGCCCGCCCGGACGCTTAAGGAAGACAACCAGGTAGCGCGCCACGGCCAGCGCCACAGTGCGTCCCAGATCCTGTTCCACGAGCGCCAGCGCCAGATCGATGCCGGCCGTCACCCCGGCGGAAGTCCACACCGGACCATCGCGCACAAAGATTGGGTCGGGCTCGACCCGCACGGCCGGGAAGCGCCGGGCAAGCTCAGCGCAGAACGACCAATGGGTTGCCGCTCTTCGCCCGTCCAGCACGCCGGAAGCGGCCAGCAGGAACGCCCCGGTGCAGACGGAGGCGACACGACGCGCCTGTGTCGCTCGCTGCCGCAGCCAATCAACCAGCGCCGGGTCCGCGGCCGCCGCTTCAACACCCTGGCCTCCGGCCACCACGATTGTATCCAAGGCCGCATCCGTCGGCGGCAGCGGCGCGGCCGCGAGACCCAGCCCGGACGACGCGGTGACATTGACGACGCCTCCTTGGCCGCCTTGCGCTACGACACGAAGCAGGTAGGGCGGCGTCAACCCCGTTTCCGCGACCATGTCGTTGGCCGAAGCGAACACCTGAAGCGGTCCGGCGACGTCGAGCAACTGCACCGACGGGTATGCGAGCACTTCGATCACGCGGGTCGCATCTGGCGTAGAACGAGGGGACTTTGGCATTTCCGCCAAAGCCTGCCCGTTTAGCTTCATCTTGTCTACCGCTCATCATCACCCAGGAGATGCTCATGATCCCGCATGACACCCACCTTCAAATTGGCTCCCTCCTGTTCGAGGGCCTGGATCAGATCGATCTGACAGGACCGTTCGAGGTGCTTTCGCGCCTCCCGAATGCGACCTGCCGCATCTACGCCAAGACGGCCGAACCCGTTCGCGACCTGAAAGGCCTGCGGTTGACGCCGGATGCGACGCTGGCCGACGCCCCGCCGCTCGATGTTCTTCACGTGCCGGGCGGTTTCGGCCAGGAAGCCTTAATGGAAGACGCAGCTGTGCTCGGCTGGATCCGGCAGCAGGCGTCCGGCGCGCACAGCGTTTTTTCCGTCTGCACGGGTGCCTTGCTCTGTGGTGCCGCCGGTCTGCTCAGGGGACGCCGAGCGACGACACACTGGGCTTCGTTTCACTTGCTGCCGTTCTTCGGCGCAGTCCCGGTCAACGAACGGGTGGTCGTCGACGGAAGCTGGGTGTTTGCCGCCGGGGTCACGGCCGGCATCGACGGCGCCTTGCGCCTCGCGGCGATGTTGCGTGGCGACGAGGCCGCACAGGCGATCCAGCTTCACATGGTGTATGCGCCGGACCCGCCGTTCAGCAGCGGCACGCCCGAGGCTGCGCCGGCCGCGATACTGGACGGGGCGCGGCGATCCCTGCGGGGCATCACCGCCCAGCGGGAAGCCACGGCGCGACGCGTTGCCGCCCGCCTGGGGATTGTTGTCCCTGTTGCTGCTACGGCATGAGTGCATCACCCCACCCGCGAGGAACGTCTCGGTGACACTGGATCCGTTTGGCGGAAAACGAGGGGCAACTGGCATTTCCGCCGAAGCCTGTTCCACTACGTTGTTTCTGGTGATGCCGGACGGTTGCCGCTCCGCCGGAGCCATTGCCGCACCGTTCTGGCCTGACACTTCGCCGAAGAGGACCAATTCCATGGATCTGACCCATATCAACGCCTTCACCGCCGCGATGCAGCGCAAAGATCTGTCGACCATGCTCACTCACATGGCTGATGACGTCATCCTCAAGACGCCGCTTGTCGCCGAACCTTTCAAGGGCAAGGCCGCGATCAGACCGATCGTCGAGGCCCTTCTGGCCGTGGTCGACACGTTCGACTTCCGCGAAATCATGAAGGGGCCTCGGCATGTGTCCGCGTTCTTCGGGATTACGGTCGGGCCGAACGTGCTGGACGGTGTGGACCACTGGCGGCTCGACGAAGCGGGCCTGATCCAGGAGATGACGGTCCTGTGGCGCCCGCTTCCGGCCGCAGTGGCGGTGCAGAACAGACTACAGCAATATCAGCCTGACCCGAATTGCGAAGCAACTTCAGGCTCATGAAATTGCTCGATAAATATGAGCTGGAGCGTTTCCACTCAAGGCGGAAACGTTCCAGCCGATGCTGACGGCGAGCCGGCCTGGGCGATATCAGCCTGACCTGCATCACGAAATGACCTCGGGCTGATGAATGCTGCCCAAACTTAATCTTGAGCGCTTCCTCTCATGGTGGAACCGTCCACGGTTTGACGCCATCAGCAGACCGTCGAAGGTCGGCAATCGTCCTTTCGCCGAATTTCGCGCTGACCCGCCGCCACACCCTATGCGTCGTCGACAAACGGGTTCTTCGTCCCCCGCAACTGCAGGCGGATCGGCGTGCCGGGCAGCTTGAAGGTGTCGCGAAGACTGTTCACCAGATACCGGGTGTAGTCCTCCGGCGTCTGTTCGGCGCGGGTGCCGAACACGACGAAGGTCGGCGGCCGAGCCTTGGCCTGGGTCACGTAGCGCAGTTTCAGGCGCCGGCCGCTGACCAGCGGAGGCTGGTGGGCCTCCAGCGCATGCTCGAACCAGCGGTTCAGTTCGCCGGTGGGGATGCGCTTGTTCCAGACCTCGTGCGCGGCGCGGACGGCGGGCAGCAGGCGGTCCACGCCGGCGCCGGTCAGCGCGGACAGGGTCACCACCGGGATGCCCTTCATCTGCGCCAGGCTGTCCTCCAGCCGCTCCATGATCGCCTTGCGGGTGGCGTTGCGGTCGGCGCACCGCGTCCCATTTGTTCAGGGCGACGACGCAGGCGCGGCCTTCGCGCTCGATCAGGCGGGCGATCTGCAGATCCTGGTCGTGGATGCCCTCGACGGCGTCCAGCGTCAGCACCACGACCTCGGCCATCTTCAGCGCCTGGATGGCGGAACTGACGGACATCTTCTCCAGCGGCTCCTCGACGCGGGCGCGGCGGCGCATCCCGGCGGTATCCACCAGTTCGATCGCGCGGCCCTGGTCGTCGGACAGGATGGTGGCGACGGCGTCGCGGGTCAGGCCCGGTTCGGGGCCGGTGATCATCCGCTCCTCGCCCAGCAGGCGGTTGATCAGGGTCGACTTGCCGGCGTTGGGGCGGCCGACGATGGCCAGCTTCAGCGGGCGGTCGTCTTCGGCGTCCTCGGGGCGACGGCTGGAACCGGCGGCAGGCGGTCGGCGATTTCCGACATCAGGTCGGCGACGCCCTCGCCATGCTCCGCCGACACGCCGACGGGATCGCCGAGGCCCAGCGAATAGGCGTCGAGGATCGAGGACGTCGCGGTGCGTCCTTCCGCCTTGTTCGCCACCAGCAGCACGGGCTTGCCCTGGCGGCGGAGCCAGTGGGCGAAATGCTCGTCCGCCGGGGTGACGCCGGCGCGGGCGTCCAGCACGAACAGCACCAGATCGGCCTGCGACACCGCGCTGGCGGACCCGGCGCGCATGCGCCCGGCCAGCGTCTCCGGCGCGGCCTCCTCCAGGCCCGCGGTGTCGATCAGACGGACCATGCGGCCGCGCAACTGGGCCTCGGCATCCTTGCTGTCGCGCGTCACGCCCGGAGTGTCGGCGACCAGCGCGATGCGCCGGCCGGCGAGGCGGTTGAACAGGGTCGACTTGCCGACATTGGGCCGTCCGGCGATGACGACGATCGGCAGCCTGGGGAGTCGGCGGCCTGGGCGGCGACATGGGTCCTACCTGAGCGCGATCAGCCGCGCGTCGTTGGTGACCAGCAGCACGGTGCCGCCGGCGACCACGGGCGCAACGGGCGCCGCCGCCTCCGACAGCGTGATATGGCCGAGGATCTCGCCGGTGTAGGGGCTGACCGACAGAGCGTCCTTACTGGTGCCGGTCACGATCAGGCGGTCGCTGACCAGCAGCGGACCGTACCAGGTCAGTGTGTTCTTGCGCTTCTCGGGATCTTCCCAGCGCGGCAAGCTGGGTGATCCAGGTGATGCGGCCGTCGTTGATGTTGACCGCGGCAAGCTGCTGCTCGGCGGAGATGACGAACATCCAGTCGCCGGCGACATACGGGGTGTCCTCGCCGGCGATCTGACGATCCCACACGCGCCGTCCGGTCGGGACGTCGTTGCAGACCAGCAGGCCGCCCATGCTGATGGCATAGACCAGGCCGTTGACGACGACCGGCAGGCCGCGGATCGACAGGAAGGTCGACGACGGTCGCCCGTCCCTGCGACGCGCCGAGACCATCGGTCCAGACGACGGTGCCGCTGTCGGCACGCAGGCAGGCAAGTTCGCCCGAACCGAAGCCGGCGACGACCAGGCCCTGGTAGTAGGCCGGCGCGGGCTGACCCAGCATGGCGGTAACGGGCGAAGCGGACTGATAGGTCCAGAGCTGGCGGCCGTCGGCGGCGGTGAAGGCAAACAGCCGGTCGTCGATCGTGGTGACGAACACACGCCCATCGGCGATCATTGGTGCGGAGCGGCCGGGCACTCCCAGGTCGTGCGCGCCATTTCTCCTTGCCGGTGGCGATATCGAGCGCGACCAGCTGAGACAGGCCGTTGACGGCATAAAGCGTCGTGCCGTCCGCCCCCAGGCCGCCGCCGACATTGGTGCTGTCGCCATGGTCTTTCGGCTTGGTATCGACCCGCCAGAGGCGCTTGCCGTCGGCCAGGGCGAAGGCCGAGACCTCGGCGTCGGAGTCCATGGTGAAAACGATGCCGTTCGAGGACGACCGGCTGCGCCATGATGATCTTGCGGTAGCCGCCACCCTCGCCGATTTCGGCCTTCCAGGCCTCGGC
The DNA here is from genome assembly GCA_963817185.1 of uncultured Alphaproteobacteria bacterium. Classification (GTDB taxonomy): domain Bacteria; phylum Pseudomonadota; class Alphaproteobacteria; order Acetobacterales; family Acetobacteraceae; genus Rhodopila. Next base: position 78,894 of record CAWFNN010000003.1, read on the forward strand.
CAGGTGGTCGTTGGCGGCGAGGTGTCCCATCAGATGGGCCGGATTGCCGCCGGCCTGGGGCCAGGCGGCGTTGCGCACGGCCGGCGGCAGCACGACCTTCGGGCGGCCGTCGTCCACGACCAGGCCGCGGCGGTCGACGAAGACGTTCTCACGCTTGCCCGGCAGGATGCCGTTTTCTTCTCGGCGAACAGGTTGTCGAACACGAACAGCCGGCGAGGGCGAGAGGGGCCAGGAGCGCAGCACGGCGGCCAGCAGCGCCCGCCGGCCCAGCCGGCCGGTCTTCGAAGACGCATTCACGCTCACGCCAAGGCTTCCCTGTCGGTTGGTTGGTTCACCGTTGATTTCTGTCTCGGATCATTTCGCAGCCTGCGGGCCAAGCCCGGCCAGCAGGGCGGAGGCGCGGGCGCGCAGACCGGTCGGGGTACTTGCTATCGAACGACAGCACCTGCAGCTTCTTGCGCGCGTCCTCCACCTTGCCCTGCCGCAGGTCGAGCATGGCGAGCTGCTCCTCCGCCAGGGTGGACCAGGGATTGCCGAGTTCGGCCAGCGGCTTCAGCCTGGCTTCGAGCTGGGCGGGATCGCCGTGGTCGAGCTCCCGCTCGGTCGCCAGCAGGCTGGCGAGGTCGCGCAGCAGGGGATCGGCGTTGCGATCGGCGGCGACGGCGTTCCACAGCGCGACGGCACCAGGCACGTCGCCGGCATCGGCTTTCAGGCCGGCGGCACGCAGGCGGGCGAGGGTCCTGTAGCCCTCGGGCGCGTGGCGGCGAGTTGTCGAGGATGGCAAGCTGGGCGGTCTCGCCGGCGCCGGGTTGCTCGAGGGCGTTCTGAACGGCGACATAGCGGACGGCGGCGGCGGCATCCTGTTGATCTTGATAGCGGTTCCAGAGTTGCCAGCCGGCCGCGGCGCCGACGATCGCCACGACGACGGCGATCAGCAGCCACGCGTACTTCTTCAGCAGCTTCTCAGCACGCTCTGCCCGGAGGTCTTCCTCGACCTCGTCGAAAATATCAACCACGCGGATTCTCTCGCCTGCCTGCACAGCCACGGCTTCCGACGCCGGCGGCGGCGGACCATAGCGGCGTCGGGGTGTGGCCGCAAACCGGTGGTTCGGCAAGGGTTCATTTACCTTTTGGGCGCATGATGGGGGAATGAAAACGGTTCTTCTGTTGAGTTTCCTGCCGTTGGCCGGGTGCGGCATGACCGACAACCTGATGGCCTTCGTCGGGGTCGCCGCGAATGTGGGCAGCGTGGCGACGATCCAGCGGACGCCGTGTGGATGCGGTGTACTCGCTGGTGACCGGGCGGGATTGTTCGGTGGTCCGGCTGGACGAGGGCGAAGACGTATTGCCGGCCGGTGGAGCCGAAGCCGGAACCGCCGCCGTTCTGCACACGCAGCCTGGGCGTCGGTGAATTGCTGGCAGGATCCGGCCACGGTGCCCGGACAACCGCAGGGGGTGGCGGATGGGCCGACCGGGCTGACGGCGGAGCAGGAGGCGGACCGGGTGCGGAGGTGGCCGTGAGGACGAAGAGCGCAAGGGAGAGATTGAGGTTTGCGGAGAATGCCGGTATAGGGTCGCGCGTCGCCTCCGCTATGGGGTGCGCTGGACCCGTAGCTCAGTTGGATAGAGCGTCGCCCTCCGAAGGCGAAGGTCGCACGTTCGAATCGTGTCGGGTCCGCCAAGTTTTTCAATTGGTTAGAAGGATGCTACCCGAGCTGACAGAACTTCGAGCTACCACATAGCCACCAGAATCGAAGCGAGTAGCACCCATCCTAGCCCACGGGGTTGGGCGCACCGTCGTGTCAGGCCAGGCCCGCACGCGTTCGCCGGTGGGATACTGAAACACCCTGAGTTCGGGGTGACACCCCTATCCGCGCCGGGCCAGTCGGTTCAGCCGGGCCGCCGCCGAGGGGCAAGATCTACTACGCAGTGGCGAACGGCGGCGTCAAAGCCATTAAGGCAGGCGACCGCACGTTGATCTTTGTGGACCTGAAGGCGTATTCGCCAGTCTACCGGCCGCGACGTTCCGGGCGCCGAGGTCGAGCACCGAACCGGCCACCATCTCCCGGGCCGGCCGCAGGAGGGCCGAGGTCATGAGGACCGATCCGATGCACCCTGGCCGCAGACGGGTCAGCATTCGCGCTTCAGATGATCAAAGACCCGTCTGTCTCCTTTGGAGGAAGCGGAAGTCCATCTCGGGCAAACATGGCAGCCATAGCCGCGTCGACGGCATCCCCACCGAAGCTCTCATGTCCGCTGCTTAGCATGCTCTGCAGCTGAGCTGCGTCATCCTCGGTGTCACCCATCGGCCACAACGCCTGCGCCGCGATCCGCCTTTTTCGCTGCATTAGGCTGTTCAGTAGGCAATCGAATGAATATTCACGGAAACCGCCATGTATTGCCATTGGGACGTGTACGGTCACTGGTTTGGTTTGGCCGATCCGGTGGACCCGGTCGTTACACTGTTCTTCGACAGCCGGGTTCCACCAACGAGACAGATGGATGACGTGGACGGCGGCAGTCAGTGTCAAACCAGTCCCCGCGGCCTTGGGGCCCAATATGAGCAGGTCAAAACCGCGATCGCTTGCGAGGTGAGTTTGGAACTCGTTCACAATTTTCTGGCGTTTAGCGATCGGTGTGTCGCCGTTGATGATCTCGACACGCGGTAGGCCAAACCGCTGCCGCACAATTTCGGCAAAGCGGAACTGAACATCGCGGTGTTCGATGAACACAAGCGCCCGTTCACCGGCGGCTTTGATACGGGAAAGGATATCTATCGTCGCCTGCAAGCGTGCACTTAGGGCGACGAATTTGTCAGCAGACCCGTCAGCATTAAAGCCTGGATGGACCGAAACGGATCGAATGTGATGTAGCATCTTGAGTGCAGCCCCACGGCCAGCGGAGGCCAGCTTTTGGCGAGCGGCGTCATATTCCTTAGCTTGAAGTGCGGGCATCTCCCGTGGATGTATGCGCCGGCTTTTCGCCGGCAGATCTTTTGCCACTTCGTCCTTGATACGCCGCAAGCCAAGCGGCGGAAGCGTTCCTTGTGGCTTAAAGACGCGGGCGTGGAGTTCAAGCATATTGGTTTCGGTCGGCATACCGTAGCGTTCCCTAAATATCTTGCCTGCGCCAAGTGCACCGGGAGCCAAGCGGTCCATGATAGTCCAAAGGTCTAACGTAGAATTTTCGATCGGGGTGCCGGTAAGCCCGATTCTGAAATCCGCATTCACTGCTGCCACGGATTTGGATCGAATGGTGTCTTGGTTCTTCGCCGCCTGGATCTCATCGAATACGACGGCGGAAAACGGGATCGTCCCGAGCGAATGCTGGTAATTAGTCAGGGTCGTGTAGGTCGTCAGCACCCAGAAGCGGTGCGCCCTCCCATCTTCCCTCCCATCTTCCCTGGCATCATCGAGCCAATCCAGGTCGAGAACAGGCAAGCCACTGTCGATTTCGACACCGAGGGTTCCCCGACGTTTTGATGTAGCGATTGATCCACCATATAGGCGAATCAGCCGTCCAAACTTGCCGGGTTCGACGTGACGCTCAACCTCTTCCTCCCAGTTCACCAGAAGAGATGTTGGGGCGACCACCAGGATCGGCCCGCGCTTTACTGCTTGCGGATGCCGCATGTGTGCCTGCAACCAATTAAGGAACGCGATTGTTTGCAGCGTTTTTCCCAAACCTTGCTCATCCGCGTTCAAGATGCCTGGCAATCCTGATTGCCAAGCTTGAGCGGCCCAATTGAACGCATCCACCTGATGAAGCTTCAGCCGGGTTCGGATTGTTTCCGGGACGTGTGGCTCGACCATCGGCATTCGGGGTGTAATTGCGGCAATTCGTCGTAGTTGTCCCCGGCATCCAAGATCAAAGGTCCTGTCTTGGCGGCCAGTTGCTCAGGCTGCGCACTCTCCTTCTCAGCAGACTGCTTCTGATCGTGAATGGCCTTCACTGAAGCGATGCGGTCAGGTGTTACCCCTACTGACTCCCCTGCTATGGTAACCGTCGCACCCGGCTGGTCGACGTGTTGCTCCATCTTTTGGTGCAGATCATTCAGTTGTTCGACCGGCATCGCTGCTAGCGCTTGCAGCACCTGTGGGGAGAAAATTTCCGGCATCCAGGTCGCTCCGGATCCTTCCACAGGTCGCGCCGACCGAACGTATGTCGTAATACCTCTTACGCAGGCTGAGTATTCTCGGGTTTCCAGTAGAATCGGACCAACAATGTTTTCAACCCGTCCTTCCTGCTCGACCGGACCGAGCTGATCAAATTCGCCACGGGACGATAGATCCTCGGTTACTGCCCGAGTCAGGAAGGCGCGTGGGTTGCGAATGAACGCTGTACGCTCGCTCTTCGGCGCACGCTGCGCCCTGGCCATTTCTGCCAACGCCGGCATCGCAGCCCGATCCACGACCAGGTAGGTGTTGGGGGCAAGTTGGTAGGCTGGGCAAGCTCCGCGCGTGTAGAGCTTCAGCTGAAACGCGTCGCGAAGCTCGCCACTGATCTCGGAATTCGCTTCCGAGGCATCGTCATCTTGAATTCCGGCACGCTCAAGCTGCTGACCCGAAAATGGTAGAATTTCGAATTCGGCAAGATCGGCGCCAGGAGAAATCGAGAAGCGATCTGCCAGCTTGATGTTCAATCCCCGCAAGAACGATGTCATGGCGACCCTTGCACCACGAGACCCTTCCGGCAACGCTTCTGGGATTGCCTCATCAGGCTCTAGCGCCTGCCGAAAAGTGGCGAGCGCGGCCCAATGATCCCCAAGCGGCGCTGAAGCAGCAAACCCGTCGGCGAGATCGAGCGCCTGCTTCATCCAGACAGGGACTCTTCGCAGACCCTGACTGGTTGAGAGGAGACAGCCAACACGCCGTGGCGCCTGACGCTGGCCCATGTGGCGCCATTCATATGTCAGGCGGAAATCAGGGCCTCCAAGAGTTCCCGAGGCGTCGGTTGCCAGAGTCATATGAACGTCAGGCGGCAATCCTAATGCCTGAGCTGACGACGACGAGAGCGATGCCGCCACAGTGTGGGACATTCGGACCACTTCTTCGGTAAAATCCACTTACCCAGGCAGCTGATCTTCCAGAGCGCGCAAGTCGCCCAGGGCGAAGATAAGCACCTGCTCGCTTACCGGCAGCGAGGTAAACGATGTGCCTTTGCGGGACGCACCGACCAGGCGGGCCAGCAACCCGGGCTTCTCGCCTCGGAGGCGCAGTGTGATGGTGGCGTCGTCGTGACTTAGGTCGATCTGCATGGTCAGATGTGCTGTTCTATCCAGAGTTGCCAGTTCGGAATGTGATTATGAGCTTTTGACAAGGTTGATCGGCGCATGACATCGTCACAATGATAAGTGGGCTGATAGAGTTTAGGGGCCATTGGGTTATTTGCTCGGAAGATGTGAGTCTTGTAACTATGGCACCCATCGACTACGATTTTGTTGCCAATCCTCATGATCAGCAAAGACGTGCTGCCGCCACGATCAAGCTGCTTTGCAAATCGCTTATCAACGTTAAAAGCGCCAGTTCCTTTGTAATACTGTTTGGCGTGTTCCCGTGCCGTGCCGCCGAAGGCGACCCAGGCTTCATCGATGCGTCGTTCCTCAAACAGCCGCAGCCAGAAATTCCGGCGGGGGGGGCCACTGATGATCGGACTGCGTCTCGGTGATCACATCGCAGAAGAACCGCATATCCTCCCGCGTCAACCAGCGTAAGAGAACGTCCTTGAGATTTGGAGGGAATGCCGCCCAGACGCCGCCGTGAATGAGTCGTGGATCGCCGTAGGCCCCGACGATCAATTCCGTCAGATGGCTTTGAACAGATTCAGATGGAGAAACATGTTGCCAGGGAAAGAGAAGAGCTGCGATTACTTGCGCCGCCCCCTGCTGTAGCGCTTGCATGTTCTCGGGCCGCAGCCATTGAAGCAGTCGCTTTTGGTTCCACCCTGCGCCGCGCCGATCCACACGGCAACCCGGCGCCAGTATCCGCATGGCCGGCGACCAATCGGATGTAATTGCATTGCGGACCCAGACCGATAGGCTGGGCCAGCGATGCCTTGCGCCTATCGGGAGATGACCGTTGAAGAACACAGTCCCCTTGCAGCTGCACGTCCCGGAGCCGTCCGCCCGGCCGGGGCAACCGCCGGACTTCAACTGGATCAAGCTGCCCGCGGCAGGGTCGGTCATGCGACCCGACATCAGCGTGGAGCCGGCTGCGATACGCGAGCACGCCTTCGCGCTGATCCGGGTGCTCGACGATAACGGCTATGCGGTCGGACCGTGGGATCCAAGGCTTGATCCTGAGACACTGCGCCGCGGTCTGCGGACAATGATGCTGACCCGGGCGTATGACAACCGGATGTTCCGTGCGCAGCGCCAGGGCAAGACGTCGTTCTACATGCCGTGCACCGGCGAGGAGGCAATCGGTGTTGCGCAAGCCATGGCGCTCGACGACCGCGATATGACGTTCCCGACTTACCGGCAGCAGGGGCTGCTTATCGCGCGTGGCTGGCCGTTAGTCGACATGATGAACCAAGTATATTCCAATTCGCATGACCGGCTGAAGGGGCGCCAGATGCCGATCATGTATTCCAGCAAGGAGGCGGGATTTTTCTCCATCGCCGGCAATCTGGCCACGCATTTCCCGCAGGCGGTCGGCTGGGCCATGGCCTCGGCCATCCGGCACGACGACCGGATTGCCGCGGGGTGGATCGGCGAGGGTGCAACCGCCGAGGGCGATTTCCACCACGCCCTGACATTCGCCAGCGTCTATCGCGCCCCGGTCATCCTGAACATCGTCAACAACCAGTATGCCATCTCATCCTTCCAGGGGATCGCGGGCGGCGAGCACACGACGTTCGCAGCACGTGGCCTGGGGTATGGCCTGCCGTCCCTGCGTGTTGACGGGAACGACTTCCTCGCGGTGCACGCGGTAACCAGCTGGGCGGCGGATCGGGCACGTTCGAACCTGGGACCGACCGTCATCGAATTGCTCACCTACCGGGCGTCGGCGCATTCCACCAGCGATGATCCGAGCAAATACCGGCCGGCCGACGAGGCGAGCCAGTGGCCGCTTGGCGATCCGATCGCGCGCCTGCAGGCTCACCTGGTGGCACTCGGGGCGTGGTCGGATGAGCAGCATGCCCAACTCGCGGCGGAGGTGGATGGCGCGGTGCGCGACGCCCAGCGCGAGGCCGAAAGCTATGGCACGATGGGCGTTGGCGAGCACCACAGCCCGGCGACGATGTTCGACGACGTCTTCAAGGAAATGCCCTGGCACCTGCGTCGCCAGCGGCAGGAACTGGGGTTCTGAGCATGGCACGGATGAACATGGTGCAGGCGCTGAACTCGGCGATGGACGTGATGATGGGCCTGGATGACAGGGTCGTCGTCTTCGGCGAGGACGTCGGCTACTTTGGCGGTGTGTTCCGCTGCACCGAGGGTTTGCAGCGGAAGTACGGGGCGGACCGCGCTTTCGACACGCCGATTGCCGAGGCCGGCATTTTGGCGACCGCCGTCGGCATGGGCGTTTACGGTTTGCGTCCGGTCGTGGAGATCCAGTTTGCCGACTATATTTATCCAGCAACGGATCAGCTCATTTCGTCCGCGGCACGGCTTCGCTATCGGTCGGCGGGCGAGTTCACCGCGCCAATCACCGTACGCTCGCCGTGCGGTGGCGGCATCTTCGGGGGGCAGACGCATAGCCAGAGCCCCGAGGCGATCTTCACCCATGTTTGCGGCCTGAAGACGGTCATCCCGTCGAACCCCTACGACGCCAAGGGTCTGTTGATCAGCGCGATCGAAGACGACGACCCAGTCATCTTCCTCGAGCCCAAGCGTCTCTATAACGGCCCGTTCAACGGGCACCACGATCAGCCGGTGACACCGTGGACCGAGCACCCGTCGGGGGAGGTGCCGGACGGGCATTATACCGTTCCGCTCAGCGCGGCGTCCGTTGTGCGGGCCGGCGAAGATGTGACGGTTCTGACCTACGGAACGATGGTGCACGTCGCGCTGGCGGCGGTCGCCGAGAGTGGTGTGGACGCCGAAGTGGTCGATCTGCGCACGCTGGTCCCCATCGATATCGATACGATCGTGGCCTCGGTCACGAAGACGGGACGTTGCGTGATCGTCCACGAGGCCACCCGCACCAGCGGTTTCGGCGCCGAACTGTCGGCGCTCGTGCAGGAGAACTGCTTCTACAGCCTGGAGGCGCCTATCGTGCGGGTGACCGGCTGGGATACGCCTTACCCGCATTCGCTGGAGTGGGAGTATTTCCCGGGCCCGCGGCGCGTCGCGGAGGGGCTCCGCAGGGCGATGGAGGGCTGACATGGGACGCTTCGTGTTCAAGCTTCCGGACGTCGGAGAGGGCATCGCGGAGGCAGAGGTTGTCGCCTGGCACGTCGCGGTCGGTTCCACGGTCGGCGCGGATGATCCGCTGGTCGACGTCATGACGGACAAGGCGACCGTGGAGATACCCTCGCCCCGGGCTGGCCGGGTTGTCGCGATCAGCGGCCACCCCGGCGATAAGGTTCGCGTCGGGGCAGAGCTTCTGGTGCTCGATGTCAATAACGACGAGGCATCCCAGGACGGAGAGGCCTCGACAGCGCCTGCCACTGCCTCACCTGCGGCGCCTGCGCCGAAAGCCCCGGACGGTCCGTCGCCCGCAGGAGCGAAAGCGCCCGCACCCGAACCGCCGGCTCGAGAAGAAACCGAGCCTTCGGTCGCCTTCCCGCGTTCAGGCGGGACAAAACCGCTCGCTTCGCCTGCGGTGCGACGGCGTGCGCATGAGCTTGGCATTGGATTGCAATTCATCCCCGGAACCGGACCGGCCGGCCGCGTCGGACATGCTGACCTCGATGCCTACATTGCGTCCGGGCGAAGTGCCGCGGTCGCGACCGCTCGGCCCGTCGGGCGCGCGCGCATGGACAGCATCGAAGAGATCAAGATCATCGGCCTGCGACGCCGGATCGCTGAACGCATGCGGGAGTCCAAACGCCGGATTCCGCACTACTCCTATGTTGAGGAACTCGACGTGACGGCGCTTGAGGAGCTCCGCGCTCACCTGAATGCCCGGCACGGGACCGAGCGACCACGGCTGACATTGCTGCCGTTTCTGATCCGCGCGCTGGTGTGCGCTGTTCCGCGATTTCCCCAGGTCAACGCCTTGTTCGATGACGAGGCGGGGATCATGCGCCGTCACGCGGCCCTGCATGTCGGCATCGCCACCCAGACGCCGCAGGGACTTATGGTGCCGGTGATCCGCCACGCCCAGACACTGGACCTTTGGGAACTGGCGTCCGAAATCTCGCGCCTGGCTATAGCGACGCGCGACGGGAAGGCGGTACGCGACGAACTCAGCGGCTCGACCCTGACGATCACCAGTCTCGGGCCCTTTGGCGGCATCGTGACGACCCCTGTGATCAACCGCCCCGAGGTGGCGATCATCGGCGTGAACCGGATCGTCGAGCGGCCGGTCGTGCGTGGAGGACAGATCGTGATCCGCAAGATGATGAATCTGTCCAGTTCGTTCGATCACCGCGTGGTGGACGGCTGGGACGCCGCGCAGTTCGTGCAGGCGCTGAAGGGACTGCTCGAGCAGCCCGCGACGCTCTTCGTTGAATGAGGAAACGATGATTCGGACCAAGGTCCTCGTGGTGGGCGGCGGCCCGGGCGGCTACGTGGCGGCCATCCGCGCCGGACAGCTGAGGATGGACACCGTGCTCGTGGAGGCCGACCGACTTGGAGGCACCTGCCTGGTCAGAGGCTGCATTCCGTCCAAGGCGCTGATCCACGCAGCCGGGAAATTCGATGACATGCGGCGCTGTGTTGGCGACGGCACGATCGGCATCGCCTTGAGGGAGGCGCCAACCATCGACCTGAACCGGACCGTGCTCTGGAAGGAGGGAATCGTGGACAGGCTCACCGGTGGCGTCGGTGCCCTGCTGCGCAAGGCGAAAGTGCGGGTGATCGAGGGCTGGGCGACGTTCTCCGACGCCAAGACATGCACGGTGCGTACTCGCGACGGAGAAGAGGTGATCCGGGCGGAACACGTCATCCTGGCGAACGGCTCGAGTCCGGCCTCGCTGCCCGGAGTGGCGTTCGGCGGGCCGGTGATCTCGTCCACCGAGGCGCTGATGCTGGCAGGCGTGCCGGACCGGCTGGTCGTGGTTGGCGCCGGCTATATCGGCTTGGAACTAGGCACGGCGTTCAGGAAGCTGGGTTCTGAGGTCACGGTCGTCGAAGCGCGCGAGCGGATCTTGCCAAACTGGGACGAACCGCTGACGAATCCGGTCAGGTGCTGGCTGGAGCGTGCCGGCGTGGCGCTCCATCTGGGCGCCACGGTCGAGAGGTTGGAGCGTAGCGAGGGCGGGGCGCTGGCGCGGGTGCGGAACAGAGACGGGGCGACCGTACCCATAGCGGCTGACCAGTTGCTCGTGACGGTCGGACGACGGCCTCTGACGCACGGATGGGGGCTGGAGGCGATGGCCATCGATATGGCCGGCCCGTTCGTCCGTATCGATGACCGCTGCCGTACATCGATGCGGGATGTGTGGGCCATCGGCGACCTCGTCGGCGAGCCGATGCTCGCGCACAAGGCCTCGGCCCAAGGCGAGATGGTGGCGGAACTCATTGCTGGTGCCCGTCGGCGGTTCGATCCCGTGGCCATCCCGGCGGTGTGCTTTACGGATCCCGAGATCGTCAGCGTTGGGCTGGGTCCGGAGGACACCGGGACAGGTGGCACCGACCTGATCGTCAGCCAGTTCCCGTTTTCCGCCAATGGCCGCGCGTTGAGCATGGAGGCAGGCGACGATGGCGGGTTCGTTCGCGTGGTCGCCCGTGCCGACGATCATCGCGTGCTGGGTGTACAGGCGGTCGGGGCGCATGTTTCGGAACTGGTGGGCGAGTTCACGCTGGCGATCGAAATGGGGGCGCTGCTCGAGGACGTGGCCGGGACGATCCACGCCCACCCGACGCTGACCGAGGCGTTCCACGAGGCCAGCATGCGGGGCCTCGGCCTTGCCATCCACATCTGAAACGACGCTCCCCGATTGGCGGCACGGGTTGCCAGAGCCGATTTCCTTCCAACGACCGCACGCACCGCCTGGCCTCGGCGCGGTTCGATACCCTCTCCGATTGAATGGCTTTGGTCGGGGTGCGCACGTAAGAGGCTCGGGGCGCGGACGGCTGTTTCG
>CAWFNN010000004.1:0-407252 GCA_963817185.1 uncultured Alphaproteobacteria bacterium
GAGGCTCTTGTAGGCCCGCACCGTGGCGGCGGCATCCGCCTGCTGTGGCGGAAGGCTGGTGCGCAGCACGTAGAACCCGTCGAGCCGGGCCTCATCGGCGATCGCCTCGGTTTTGCGGGTAAAGCTGAACGCATCGTCGGTGATGGTCAGCGCGAAATGCTTGGCCATTTTCCGCTTGCCCATGACCGCGCCGACCGCCTTGCCAATCGCGCCGGCCCCGCGCAGCGGGTTCTTCTCGCGCTCCACCCGGGCCTGGACCTTGCTCAGGTCCGCCTCGGTGAGCGCCAGCAGTTCGTCGCGCTTGCGCCGTCGTTCCTCGGCCAGCAGCGGGTTCTTGCACACCACCAGCCGCTCATCCGGATAGTCCGGGCTGCTGATCTCCGCCATATCACGTGTGTCGAACAGGGAGAATTGCAGCGCGCCGGCTTCTGCCAGTTGCTGGATCGCCGGACCACGCAGCGCGGTGATCCAGTCGAGACCGGCCGGGCGCAGGGTTTGCTCGATCCGTGCGGTGGTGAGCATGCCGCGGTCACCGACCAGGACGACGTGGCGCAGCCGGAAGCGCTGCTTCAGCTTGGCGACCTGAGCCGCGACGGTGGCCGGATCGGCAGTGTTGCCCTCGAACACCTCGACCGCGACCGGACAACCGTCCGCCGCACACATCAGGCCGATCACCAGCTGCGGCCGGTCACCGCGGCTGTCGCGGCTGTAGCCGTGGCGGGCCAGAGGACAGCAGCGTCCCTCGAGGTAGGTGGAAGTGACATCGTAGAGCACCAGCATGCCGTTCCTGAGATGACGGCGGGCGAGGCTGTTTTCGATGAACGCCTGCTCGCTGCCGAGCCAGTCGAGGGTGGTGTAGATCTCGCGCGCGGTGACGCTGCCGAGGCCAAGCGTCTCGCCCAGCGAGTGGCTGGCGGTGGCGGTGTCGAGCATCCGCGCTGTCGCCAGTTTCGCCGCCGGGTCGAGCAGCCTGGCGACGATGAGAGCCAATGCCAGATCGCGCCTGCGCTGGGGGGCACGGCGGGGCAGCAGATCGTCGAGGCCGATGCGCCGGGCGGTGGTCAAGGCCGCCAGCACGTGGCCATGCGGGAGGGAGCGGCGGATTTCGAAGCCGTTGCTGCCGATCGGGGCCAGCTTGTCGCCACGCAGCACGGCGCGGAACAGCTCGATCCGTTCGCTGGGCCAATCGGATAGATTGGCCAATGTGCGGTTCTTGGTCTTGCCGGCTTCGCGGTAGCTTTCGCGCAGCAGGACGGCGGGCGGGGAGCCTCGGTTGGGAATGGTTGCCACATACATGCGCGAAGAGCATCAGACCGATTCGCGTCGTGTCAAGCACATTTTGGCATATTACATGACTGCTAACTTTATCATAAATGTGTTAAATCAGTATTTTGATCTCAAAACCGCGCAAAGTTCGGACTAAAATCCATGCCGTCGCCGACACTTCTGGCCGCCTGATCGGCTTCGATCTCACACCCGGTCAGATGGGTGATGTCCGTTCGGCGAAAGGCCTGATCGACAAGCTACCGCCGGCCGCGCGGGTGATGGCCGACACCGCCTACGACAGCGATAAATTCCGTGAATTCCTGGTCGAACGGGGCTCGACCCCGGTCATCAAACCCAATCCGACCCGCAAGAACGTTCCGCCGTTCGACAAGACCGCCTACAAGGGGCGCAACGTCATCGAACGAGCCTTCTCGCACCTGAAGGACTGGCGCCGCGTCGCAACGCGATACGACAAACTGGCGAGGAATTTTCGCGCCACTGTCACCCTCGCCATTGTCTTCAAATGGTGGATCTAATTGAGTCCGGAGCCTGGTGTTCTGAGTCGCTCACATTGCGGGGTATAGCCTTTTGAGCTTGACGCGGGCGTCGGCGGTGGTGAACTGCCAGTCTGCCTTGGTGTGATGCTTGTTTCGGCTGTCTTGCCAAGCAGCGACTTCCTCGATGAGAGTCTGCTTGTCGGGGATGCGCCGATCGAGGCATTGGCGCGACAGAACGCTGAGTTCAGCTTCCGCCATATCCAGCCAACTGCCGTGCTTGGGGGTATAGTGCCACTCGAACCGCTCGACGAGGCGACGTGCCTCGGGGGCGGGGAAGGCCTCATAGAGTGATGCCGGCTTGTGGGTGCTGAGATTGTCCTGCACGAGCACGATCTTGCTGGCGTCGGGGAAATGCGTGTCGGACAGCTCCTTCAGCGCCTGGGCATAGTCCACGGCGGCATGGTGGTCCGTCACCTTGACGTGCCGCCAGCCTTCCAGAGGGGCGAACAGCATGAACAGGTTGGCAGTGCCGTTACGCTCGTACTCGTAATCGTGCCGGGCCGGCTGGCCGGGCTTTGCCGGGAACGGTGTGCGGGTTTCCTTGATGAGCTGCTTCGAGGTCTCGTCCAGGCAGACCACCGGGCAGGCCGGATCATGCGGGCGTTGATAGACTTCCAGTACGTCTTCCATGTTGGCCACGAAAGCGGCGTTGGCGTCCGGCGGGATCACCCATTGTTTCTGCAGGTGGGGCTTGAGTGTGTTTTTTTTAGCGTCCGCCCGATTGTGTTGTCACTGGCGCGATCGACGATGTTCAGTTCCACCACAGCGGTTTCCAGCAGCGTCAAGGTCCACCGCTTGCGCCCCTTGGGCGGCAGAGAACAGGCAAGCGCGATCAGCTTGGCCTCGGCTTTGCCGTCGAAGATGCGCGGCCTCGCCGAGTTCGGCGAGTGCTTGTGGGTCAGGGCGGCGTCGATGCCCCCCTCCACCAGTTGCTGGCGCGTGCGAGCGATGGTGTCGATGCTGGTATCCAATGCCTCGGCGATCTGGCCATCGCTCCAGGCTTCGCCGGCCTCCGAGGCATCGGCCTTCAGCAAGATACGTGCCTTCAGCACCTGCCGGGCGGGGCTCTTACCCTTTTGGATCAACCCGTTGAGCCGCTCGCGCTCCTCTCCGCTGAGCTTGACGATGTACTTCTTCACGGCAGGTTGTTGCGCGGTCACGATGCATCTCCGATGTTGCCGGAGGCATCGATTCAGAGATCCACCGCAGAATCAACGACATGCTGCACTAGCCGTCCGCGCGCGGCACCCACGGGATCTTGGCGACCGCGATTCCTTCCTCGGCGAGGCTCTCCGCCTGGTCGTCGCTCGTCTCGCCGTAGATGCCCTTCGGCGCGATTTCCCCGCGGTGCATCGCCCGCGCCTGGTCGGCGAAGTCGGGGCCGACATAGTCGCAGTTCTTCTCCACCTCGGCCCGCATACGCTGCAAGACGGCGAGCATCTGTGCGGGCAACCGGCCCGCCGCGACCTTCGCCGGCGGCGAGGCCTGGGCCTCGACCGGGGCCGGCGGCGGCTCGGCCGGAACGGGCAGGGCGGCCCGCTTCGCCAGCGACGGCGCCATCAGCGCACGTTCAACCTGGGTGTCGCCGCATTCCGGACACTCGATCAAGCCACGCTTCGCCTGCCTGTCGAAGCTGGCGCTGTCCTTGAACCAGCTATCGAACTCGTGGGCCTGACTGCAGCGCAATTGGTAGTGAATCATTCCCGGACCTGACAAAGCCCCAACTTCATGACGTACAGATGACCCAGCCCGCAACGCACATCAAGATGCGTCGGCACGATCTCAGAGCATATTTCATGCCAACCCCAGCAGAGGGTCGAGTTTTCCGGCCCGGTCCAGTGCCACGAGATCGTCGCAGCCGCCGATGTGCCGGCCATCGATGAAGATCTGCGGCGCGGAGGTGCGCCCGCCCGATCGCCGACGGGCCTCAGCCCGAGCGGCGGAGCCGGCGGGGGCGTCGATCTCGTGAAACGCGACACCTTTGGTGGTCAGCAAGTGCATCGCCCGCTCGCAGAACGGGCACCAAGCTTGGGTATAAATTTCGATATCCGGCATTTATTTCACCTCTTGGCACCCATGTTGGGCAGATTTGCCGCGCGTGCAAGCTCTGCCACGCAGGCGGCACGGTCGGCGACGCAGCCGCCATCGAGCCACCACTGCCGGACCGCGCGCAGCAGCGCCCCGACGGCGGGGCCGGATTGGATGCCCAGCGCCACGACGTGGCGGCCCTCCAGCGGGAAGACGGGCCGAGGCATGCCGGTCAGCCGCCGCCGCGCTTCGGGATCGCCGTCAAGCCAGGTTCGATCGATGAGGTCGGCCGGCTCATGGTCGGCCAGCAGCCGCCGCAGGTCGGCATCCGACCCGCAGGCGCGCGGGGTCGCCATCAGGCGGACCAGCCGGTCGCGGTCCTCGTTCGACATCCTGAGCCGTGCCGCCAGCGCCAACGGGTCGCCGGTCAGCATCGCCGCCAGTCGCAGAACCGGGTCCGCCGGCAGGCCGGTGAGCCGCGAGACCGCGGCCGCCTCGGGCAGCACCGCTGCCCAGATGCCCAGGTGGCGCATCAGTTCAACCGCTTCGGACGGGTCCGGTGCGGCCAGGATGCGCCTCAGTTCATCCCATACCCGCTCGATCGACAACCGGGAAAGGCCCGGAATGCCGGCTTGCAGTGCGGCCAGCGTGTCCTGGTCGGGCGGCACGCGGCCGTAACGGGCATAGAAGCGGAAGAAGCGGAGGATACGCAGATAGTCCTCCGCGATCCGCGTCGCCGGATTGCCCACAAAGCGGATGCGGCCGGCGGCGAGATCGGTCATGCCGTCGAAATAGTCGAACACCGTCCCGTCGCGGGCCATCGACATGGCATTGATGGTGAAGTCCCGCCGTGACGCGTCCTGCCGCCAGTCCGCGGTGAAGGTGACGACGGCATGGCGCCCATCGGTCTCGATGTCGCGGCGCAGCGTCGTGACCTCGAAGCCCCGCCCGTTCACCACCGCCGTGACGGTCCCGTGCGCCAGACCGGTCGGGACCACCTTGATGCCGGCGTCGGTCAGCGCCTGGATGACCCTTTCGGGCCGGTCCGGGGTCGCGAGGTCGATGTCCGCGACCGGCCGGTTAGCAAGAGAGTCGCGCACGGCGCCGCCGACCACCCGCGCGCCGGGCAGTGCGTCCCAAACCCTGGAGACGGCTGGATCGGACAGGAAAGCCGGCGGCGTCACGGTGGGGAGCCGGGATGCGTGACCACGCGGCCGTTGCGAAGTTCGTCGGGAACGTAAGGCAGGCCGGCGTCGCCCGAATCGGCGGCCCACAGCCAGATCAGCGCGACCAGCATCAGCACCATGAAGCCGGACAGGCCGGCGACCAGCCAGAGCGGCGGCGACGGGGCGGGAAACAGCAGCCGCCACGCAGCGAAGCCCAGAAAGGGCGTCAGGAAAAGCGCGAGCTCAATGATACGCGGCATCGCATGGCGGTCCCTTCACTTCCGCCGAGGGCAATGACGGTCTCGTCGCGCGCGACTTCAAGGCGGCGCGGTCGTAAAGATCGTCTCGACCGTCCGGGCCAGGCTGTCGCGCCACTCCGGCAGGCGGACGCCGAACACGTCGTGCAGCCTGGCGCAATCCAGTCGCGAATTCGCGGGACGCTTCGCTGGTGTCGGCCAGTCGGCGGTGGCGATCGGGACAATCTCGGGGACGTTGGCGCCGTGCCGGGCGGCTTCCTCGAAAATGGCAACAGCGAGACCGAACCAGGTGGTGGCGCCGCTGCCGGCCGTGTTAAAAATGCCTTGATAGGCGGATTGCCAGCCGGTCGCATCGTAGCGGGCGATGATGGCAAAAATGGCGCCGGCGAGGTCGGCGGCGGCGGTCGGGCAACCGTGCTGGTCGGCGACGACGGTCAGCCGGGGACGCGTCTTGCCCACGGTCAGCATGGTGCGAACAAAATTCTTGCCAGTGGCGGCATAGACCCAGGCGGTGCGGAGGATGATGGCCTTGGCGCCGGAGGCGAGCACGGCCTGCTCGCCGGCCAGTTTGCTGGCACCGTAAACGCCCTGCGGCGCGACCGGGTCGGTCTCGATGTAGGGGTTCGGCTTGGTTCCGTCGAAGACGTAGTCAGTGGAGACATGGATCAGCGGGATGGAGGCCTCGGCACACAGGCGTGCCAGGAGCGCGGGTCCGTCGCGGTTGGCGCGGTAGGCGGCCTCGGCGTCGCTTTCCGCCGCGTCCACCGCGGTGTAGGCGGCGGCGTTGACCACCAGTCGTGGTGCCGCCGCCGCAAACGCGGCCTCGATCGTCTCCGGGCGGTCAAAGTCGAAGCTGGGGCGGCCGACGCGGCTGATTCCGGCACCGGGCGCCAGGGCGGAGGCGAGTTGGCCGGTGCCACCGGTGACGAGGATCGGGCCGGTCATGGTGGGGCTGGGTGCGGGGGTGGAAAAGCTAGCCGGAACCATAAATGCACATAAATCCAACCAGATGAACAGTGCTGGCGGGAAGGGCTTCGCGCAGCGCCAAGCTGCCGACTGTTCCGCTTATCCGTGTTCATTCGTGTGCATCTGTGGTTCCAGAAAGTCGACTTGTGCGTTCAAACCGCGAACAGCGCCGGCAGGTCGCGCAGCCGCGGCAGGCTCCGGTCCTTATCCGACAGGATCACCGTCTCGGCCGTTACCGGCCACGCGATCGCGATATCCGGATCGTTCCAGATCACCCCACGCTCCGCCGCCTTGTCGTAGGCACCGGTGACCTTGTAGACCACCTCGGTTTCGGCCGTCAGCGTGCAATAGGCGTGCAGGAAGCCCACCGGCACCCAGATCTGCGTCCAGTTTGCCGCGCTGATCTCGGCGCCGACCCAGCGTCCGAATGTCGGTGAGCCTTGCCGAGCATCCACCGCCACGTCGTAGATCGCTCCCTTCAGGCAGCGCACCAGCTTGCCCTGCGCGTTCGGACCGACCTGACAGTGCAGCCCGCGCAGCACCCCGGCCGCGGTCGAGACGGCGTGGTTGTCCTGTAGGAACGGTCCGGGGATGCCGGCCTCGGCGAACCGCCCCTGGTTCCAGGTCTCGGAGAAGAACCCGCGCGGATCGCTGAACCGCGGCGGGGTGATCAGCTTGACGTCGGGGATCGCCAGGGCCTCGACCTTCACGCCATGTCCCCCTCGGCCAGTTCCATCAGCGCGCGGCCGAGGTCGGTCTTGCCCAGCCGGGTGGCGTGGTCGCGCAGGTGCTCGGCGTCGATGAAGCCCATGCGGAAAGCGACCTCCTCGGGACAGCCGACCAGCATGCCGGTGCGCGACTGGATGGTCTGCACGAACGTCGCCGCCTGCAGCAGGCTGTCGGGCGTGCCGGCGTCGAGCCAGGCGCAGCCGCGCGACAGTTTCTCGACATGCAGCGTGCCCATCTCCAGGTAGACGCGGTTGAGGTCGGTGATCTCCAGTTCGCCGCGGGCGGAAGGCCTTATCTGCGGCGCTATGTCGCTGACGTGGCGGTCGTAGAAATACAGGCCGGTGACCGCCCAGTTGCTGGTGGGGGCCGCGGGTTTTTCCACCACCTCGACGGCGCGGCCATCGGCATCGAAGGCGACCACGCCATAGCGTTCGGGGTCGCGCACCTGGTAGGCGAACACGGTGGCGCCGAACGGGCGGGCGGCGGCGGTGCGCATCAGCGCCGAGAGATGATCGGCATGGATCAGGTTGTCACCCAGCGCCAGTGCACAGGGCTCGCCTTCCAGCCAGTCGCGCCCGATCAGGAAGGCCTGGGCGATGCCGTCGGGCCTGGGCTGGACGGCATAGGTAAAGCGGACGCCGAAACGCTGACCGTCGCCCAGCAGGCGGCGGAACTGCGGCAAGTCATCGTGGGTGGAGATCAGCAGGATGTCGCGGATTCCCGCCAGCATCAGGGTCGACAGCGGATAGTAGACCATCGGCTTGTCGTAAACCGGGAGAAGTTGTTTCGATGCCGCCAGGGTCATCGGATGCAGGCGGGTGCCCGAACCGCCGGCCAGCAGGATGCCCTTCATGCCACCTGTTCCTTGCTTGCGGCCGGGGTGCGCAACGGAGTGCCGAGCGGAGTGCCCAGCCGTTGGCCGGCATAGCGGGCGGCACGTAACGACTCCCACCAGGTCCGATGAGCGAGGTACCAGTCGATGGTGCGGGCCAGCCCGCGTTCAAAATCGTGCGGGGCTTTCCAGTCCAGCGCACGTTCGCTGCGCGAGGGATCGATCTCGTAGCGAAAATCGTGGCCGGGACGGTCAATGACGAAACGGATCAGCCGTTCGCGAGGGCCTGCCGGGTCGGGAACCCGCTTGTCGAGATGGGCGCAGATCGCCTTGACCACCTCAAGGTTGGAGCGCGGCTGGCGCGCGCCGATGGCATAGGTTTCGCCCGGTGTGCCGTTTTCGATGACGCGAACCAGAGCCTCGGCATGGTCTTCGACAAACAGCCAGTCGCGCATGTTGGAGCCGTCACCGTAGACCGGCAATTCCTTGCCTTCCAGGGCGTTGAGGGCAACGAGCGGGATCAGCTTCTCGGGGAACTGCCATGGCCCGTAATTATTGCAGGTGTTGGAGACGATCGTTGGCAGCTTATAGGTATGGCTCCAGGCGCGGACGAGGTGGTCGGAGGCGGCCTTGGTCGCCGAATAGGGGCTGCGCGGGTCGTACGGCGTGGTCTCGGTGAACGGCGGATCGCCAGGGTCCAATGCACCGAAGACTTCGTCGGTCGAGACATGATGGAAACGGAACCGCGCCTGCCTGTGGGCGGGCAGGATGGCGTAGTGGCGGCGCGCGGCCTCGAGAAGGGTGAACGTGCCGACCACGTTGGTCTGCACGAAATCGGCCGGCCCATCGATCGAGCGATCGACGTGGCTTTCCGCCGCGAGGTGCATCACCATGTCAGGGTCGTGGGTCTCGAAGATCTGGCGCATCGCGGCGGGGTCGGCGATATCGGCCTTGATCAACAGATGACGGTTGTGCCGGAAGCCATCCTCGAGGGCGTCCTCGGATGCGGCGTACGTCATCTTGTCCACATTGACCATGACATGATCGGTGTGGCGCAACAGATGTCGGACGACGGCGGAGCCAATAAAGCCGCATCCGCCGGTCAGCAAAAGCTTCCTCAAAGCGCACACCCCCGCGGTTGGTTCGTCGCGTGCGGTATCATCAATTCTGTCTTCGCCGCAATCTTCAGCTTCTCACGCCGGAAAGAAACAGCGTGACCGTGGCCTTTCGCCATGCCTCGATCTGCTGTTCGCCGAGCGGCGGGCCTAGGCCCAGAGCGCGACGCTGCGGCCCGGCGACGACGAGATGCAGGAACTGTTCGGCGGCGAAGATGGTATCCTGCGGCGGCAATGCACCGCGGGCGACGGCGCGGTCCAGCAGGGCGGCGATGCGCGCCGTGCCTTCGCCGGCGCCGGCTTGGCGCATCATGAGCGGCAGTTCGGGGAAGCGGGCGCTTTCGGCGATCAGCAACCGGTTCAAAGCCACCGCTTCATGCGTGAGGGCAACGGCCAGGATCCGCGCCGACGCCCCGTTCAGCGCGGTTTCGAGATCGTCGCTGTCCGCCCAGTCGCCCGTATCCGATAGCCACCTGGCCATCAACCGCTCCAGCACGGCGCGGAAGAGTGCCGGCTTGCCGCTCCAGCGGGCGTAGATGGTGCGCTTGGCGACACCGCATGTGCGAGCGATCGCCTCGATCGCGGTCGCGGCGTAGCCTTCCGCCAGGAAGGCGGCGGTGGCCGCCTGCAGGATCGTGGTTTCGAGCAGGGCAGCCGCCTCGGCGGTTGGGCGGCCCCCAGTGCGGCGTACTGTTGCGCTCACGTCTTATCAGTAACCCCAGTGATGCGGATGACCGTAGTACGGACCCCAGGCGGGGTAGACGACACAGCCGGACAGCATGACGGCCAGGCCCAATACGGCCACCGTTTGGATCAGGCGTTTGAAGGTAAGCATGGGGACATCTCCTGTCACTTTGGCCGAGACACATTTATAGCGCGAATAACGAAACGCAACGGGAGCGATGCGATACTAATTGTAACTGGGGGTGGCCCGAGCTGAGCGTGCATCGTGTCAGCGGGCTCGGAAGCCGCGGATGCACGAAGGCGCCGGCGATGGCGCGCAGGGGGCGTGGCCGTGATACGAGCGGCGTTGCCGCGTCACACGGGCCGAAACGTGCCGATCAAGGCCGCTGTTTCCCGCTTTGGTCCGCCCGCGTGGTCACGGCGAGCGCGCCAGATCTGAGGTGCGGCGGCGTTGGCGAGTCCGACAACAGGCAAGGCGATGCGCGGATTTCGTGGTCGCGTTAGCCGGCTCCGTCCGCTTCGGTTGGTGCCGAAACTGTCGCCGGCCCTCAGAAATCGAGGTCGGCGTAATGCGCGGGCGGCGCGGAGCCGGGAACGCGATCGGCCAGGACGCCGCGGAAACTTGGCCGCGACTTCATGCGAGCGTACCAGTCCTTGGCCGGGGGAGAGATCGACCAGTCCAGTTCACCGATGAAATCCAGCGTGGACAAGTGGGCCGAGGCGGTGAAATCCGCCATGGACAGGGTGCTCCCGGCGAGCCATTTGCGTGTTTCCGCCAGCCAGCCAATATAATCCAGATGGTAGCGGAGCGCTGTGTAGCCGGTTCGGATCGCCGCCGGATCGGGATTGCCGCGACGTGTGAGGCGGCGGAGATACTTTTCGCCGTAGAGGTTGTGCGTCACCTCGGCGGCGAACTTGCCGTCGAACCATGCGGCGAGGCGGCGGACCTCGATCCGCTCGGCCAGCGTTCGCCCCAGCAGCGTATTGTCGGGATAGGCTTCGTCAAGGTATTCGCAGATCACCGACGAAGTCCGGGATGACGATGCCGTTGTCCTCGACCAGGGTTGGCACGGTGCCGGCTGGATTCAGTTCCAGATATTCGGGCCGTCGTTCCCAGACCTTCTCCAGTCGCAACTCGAACGGCAGCCGCTTTTCCGCCAGGACGAGGCGGACCTTGCGGGCGTAGGGTGACAGCGGAAGGTGATAAAGCACGCGCATTGGCTGGAATTATCGCACCCAACATCGCGCCGCGCAAAGTCCTGATTGCGCCGCAGCGAGCCTGAATGTCTCGGATTTGGAACTTTCCCGGACCACGGCACGGGACAGGATAAGCGATCTGTCGGAAACGGCGGGGCGCGGGCGGCGGACCATGAGGGGTCAATGCGCCTGCCACGTGTCGAATCGCTGCCGCAGCTTGGCGAGGTTGTCGTGCCAGAACGTCGGCGTCGACCTTCAGCGCGGCGGCCAGATTGGCCGGGCTGCCGGGCGAGATCGCCGCGAGTTCGGGCGGCAGATCCATCGTTCAGGCCCTTCGCCAGCCCGGAGTCGCCACTCTGCTGCAACAGCCGCAGCTTCGACGGCCGGCATGCCGGTAAAATAGAGGAACTGCTGCGCCATCCGCTCCGCGGAACTGGCTTTCATGATCGCCCAGCTTCGCACCTCGAACAGGCTGGCGGCGAACTGAAGGCCGAAATTCTTGTGGCTCGTGCTGCGCCGCCGTCGCGATCTGCCCGCTGGGCGCGGTGGTCATCAGCACGTCGCCGGATGCCAGGATGTGTGCGGCCTCGGTTTCCGCCGACCACCACACGATATAGGGCTTGAGCTGATCGAGTTTGCGGAACGCGCGGTCCACGCCTTCCGAAGTGGACAGCGTCTTGTAGACGTCGGCCGGCGCGACGCCGTCCGCCATCAGGGCGAATTCGAGGTTGCCGCGCACGCCTTTCCGCAGGCCACGTTTGCCGGGATATTTCGCCACGTCCCAGAAATCCGACCATGACGGCGCCACGGGCAGCTTGTCCTTGTCCCAGGCCAGCACGGTGCTGGCGATGACCGCCCCCACGCCACAATCGCTGACGGCCTGCGGCATGTAGTGGTCCTTGCCGCCGATCGCCGACCAGTCGAGCTTGTCGAACAGGCCGTCACCGCAGCCGGCGGACAATTCCTCGGCGTCGACCAGGACGAGATCCCAGTTGTCGTTGGGCGCCTTGGCCTGGGTGCGCAGGACGTCGATCCCGCCACCCCAGACTTCCTGCTGGACCGGCGTTCCGGTGATGGCGGTGAACGGCTGCACGTAGGCAGACTGGATCGCGTGCTGCAGCGATCCGTCACGCGTGACGATCGTCAGGTCATGCGGGCTGGCAAAGGCCGGAGGCGGGGCCAGCGCCGTGGCGGCGAGCACGCCACGGCGGCCAGGAGCGTGCGGGCGGGCATGAACAGACGGGTTTCCGGCTTCCTGATGATGGAACGACGCTACAGGCCGCCGCCTTTTTGAGCAACGACCCCCCGGCCGGAAAAGGGGTAAACAAATGTGTGCCGTAGTCCGTTTCCCGGCCAAACCGGACTACGACCGTTGCGATGCCTTGGTTGGGCTACCGGCCGGGCCGGTCAGGCCGGCTTCCAGCAACGCATCGATCGTGCCGGCATTGGCGCAGAAGACGCGGTAGCGCGCGCCGGAGGTCCCGGCTTCCAGTTCGCGAAAGCACCGGCCGGAATCGCGGCAGCGCGCACAGGTCACCTCCATGTCGCGCACGACGCCGCTGAACGCGCGGCGCACCGAGGCAGGCTCGAGACCGCGGGCGCACATCATTTTGTCCATCAGGTCGTCATGGTCCCCGACCCTGGGCACGACCCGCCGCAGGTCCGCTTCGGTCACGCCGATGTCAATGGCGAGAAGCTGAAGGTCGCTGCGGGAGAACGAGGCCAGCTGACTGTCCCGGATCATGCGCGCCTTGAGCCAGTCGAAGGCTTTGGCGAGAAGATTGGGATCGGCGGCGGCGGTCATGGACGGGCATCTCCTGGTGCGAGTGTCTCCTGGTGCCTGCCGACACGATGGCATGTCCGGCGTTAACCGTGTTTGATCCGGGTCAAGGGACCGGGGAGGAATTGCGGGGGCGGCGGTCGCGTGTTGCCTCCGGCGCCCCCGAGCGGGTCCGTGGTGCGCGGGCCGGCGGGCGAACCGCCAAAGCGTCGGGCGGGTACGTGGGCCGATTGGCGAGCGCCTGAGAGTTCGGGTTGTGCGATGAAAGCCGGTGCCTTCCTGGTGGGCCGGCTTTCCGCGGCAGGATTTCACGCATGACCGACGACGCGGGGGGCGTGCGGGAAGGTCCTCCGGCTTATCGTTTCGTCATCCTGAGGTGGCTCCGTGAGTCAGGCTGATACGTCAGCTCCCGAGGATCGTCCCGATCTCCAGGCCGGCTTCGGCCGCGGCGATCTTCTTGCCGCCATCCCAGCGAAGGCGGTGGACCTCGATGAAGCCGCCCTGGCCGTGGATGACGAGGCTGGAGCCGGTCTGGGCCACGACCTGGCCGATCGTCTTGCCTTTCACCTCGGCGAAGGTGCGGGCGATGCGCTTGGTGCTGTCGAACAGGAACAGTTTTTTCCCCGCATGGGTGGTCCAGGCGCCGGGGGCGGGGTTGCAGCCGCGGATCAGGTTGTAGGTGACGTCGACATGGCTGGCCCAGTGGATCTGCGATTCGGGGTCGCGGATGATGCCCTCGTATCCCGCGGCCGGCTCGTATTGGGCGATGGCGGGGGCTTTGCCGGCGACGACCAGATCGGCTGCCTCGATCAGGCCGGCGACGCCCATCGGGAAGATCTTTCCGAAATATAGCGAGCCCAGGGTATCCTCGGGTTCGATCGGAACGGCGCGGGACAGGATGACGGGGCCTTCGTCGAGCCCGTCGGTGGGGCGGAAGATGCTGAAGCCGGTTTCCTTGCGTCCGAGGATGATCGACCAGCTCATGGACGAGGCGCCGCGATGCAGCGGCAGCAGGCTGGGGTGGAACTGGATGGTGCCGAACTTCGGGATGGCGCAGAAGTCGTTCGGGGCGAACTGGGTGACGTAGGCCATGATGCCGATCTCGGGCCTGGCGGCGCGGAGCGCTTCCTGCGCCTCGGGGGCGGTCAGGCGGGGGAACTGGTGGGTTGGGATGGCGGCTTGTTCAGCCGCGAGGCGCAGCGGGTCGGGACGGCCTTTCTCGGGGGCGCAGAACACGGCCGCGACGTCGTCACCGCGGGCGAGGAACGCATCGAGGGTGGCTTTGCCGAAATCCTGCTGGCCGATGATGGCGACGCGCATGGTCTGGGTCCTCCGATTTTGAGGAGGATCATGCGGCGCGGGGACGTGGGCTGTCGAGGGTCGGGGGCTTGGGGAGCGCGAGGGGCGGGCAGGGGGTTTGTCGGGCCGGGACGAGGTTTTCGAGGAGACAGGAAGCACGACCCGGGTGGGATGTGTGGCCGGCGCCGCTGCGCTGAGCCGGGGATCGCGTGCGACGCGCAAGGACGAGCGGAGCATTGCGGCACCGATGAAAGCATCTGGCTCTCGAGAATCAGTGCCGCCACCGGCCTGATTGGAATCACGCTGTTTCTTGCTTCCGGCGACTCGCTTCAGAAACGTTATGATGCGGCGTCACAAATTCTGAATCTGTTGAAGGATCGAAGGAATGACAAACGGCTGGGGGCATCCGAAAAAGGCAGCGGCGAGAAAAGCAGCGTCAACGAAAGCAGCGGCACTCAGGAAGGCGGTCGCGAAGCAAAAATCCTGATTCCGTGAGCGGCTGGCATGCGGGCGGAAATGTATCATATAGATCACCACATTGATCAGACACGATTTTTCTAACCAGCCGACATCAGGGAGATCGAACCTGGCGAAGCTCCCGCCCGACCGATCCGCCATCACGGTCAACCGCATCGTTCGGGCGCTCGCGAAAGCGGATGGCACACAATTCGCGGCAGACGCGGAACGGTATCGCCGTCTGGCCATCGCGGCCCTGAAAACGCTGTTCGTCCCGACGGAGGCCATGATTCACGCCGCCCACGAGGTCCGTTTGGTTCGATAACGCGTGGACTATCGAAAACAGCGCCGATTTCCGGCGGGCGGTTCGGGTCATGATCACGCAAGCGATCACAGAAGCGATCGGTCCTCGCCACTGAGGTTCCCCCAACCCGCCGAGCGACTGCCGTCGCCAAAGCATGGCGGACAGGTTCGTCGGCGTCCGAGCGCGATTCCAATCATCCGCAGGTGGCGAACCCATACTGACTGCCGTGTGTCTCGGCGAAATGGATGATGCGAACGTCGTAAGTAACGAGAGGGCAAGCGCGCTCGACGGCGGTGGCGATCAGCAGCCGGTCGCCGGGGTCGCGATGGGCCAGATGATGCAACCGATAGGCGTGTGAAGCGGCTTGATGGCTGAGCGGAACGGCGTCGATGCCCGGACGGGCGGTGAAGCGTTCGAGCCAGGCTGGCAGGGAAATATCCAGAGCGATCCGGCCGGTATCGATCAGAAGAGCGATCTCCCAGGCGGTGACCGCGCTCAGCAGCACCAGGCCGCCGTTCCGCCAGCACGTGTCGATGAGATCCCGGGTCGCGGGACGCAGGCGGTCGCTGCCGCTGTCGAGCCACAACGCGATGTGGGTGTCGAGCAGGATCGTCTCGGTCACCGGTCGATCTCGTGTCCCGTCTCTGCGTCGGGCTTTTCCTGCAAGACCGGTTCGGTCAGATCGACACCTTCGGCGACGCGGACCGAATCGGGATGGGCGGCGAACAGGCTGCCGGTTCTGGTGTCCTGCTCCAACAGGCGACGGACCGCTATCGCGACCGCCTCGGTCTTGTTGCCCTTGGTGAGGCGATTGGCGGCGGTCTCTATCAGGGCGATCACATCGGGGCGGTTGATGGTAACGACGGTCGGCATAAGCACCCCCGATCATTATGCGATTAATGATATAATGATAAATCACAGCG
Organism: uncultured Alphaproteobacteria bacterium; assembly: GCA_963817185.1. Lineage (GTDB taxonomy): Bacteria > Pseudomonadota > Alphaproteobacteria > Acetobacterales > Acetobacteraceae > Rhodopila. The sequence goes on from CAWFNN010000004.1 coordinate 15,560, forward strand.
CGTCAACGGCGCGGCCGGGTTGGCATGTGTGGAAGCCTCGGGTTAAACGGGTCGCCACCCCAGGAGATCGCCGCATGACAACTGAACAAACCGTCATCACCAGTCGCGACGGGCGGGTGGGACGCATCCTGCTCAATCGGCCGCGGGCGCTGAACGCCCTGACGCTGCCGATGATCCGCGCCTGCGCTGCCATCCTGGAGACCTGGCGCGACGATCCGCATGTTCATGCCGTCGTGATCGAGGGCGCCGGGGATCGCGCGTTCTGCGCCGGCGGCGACATCCGCGCGCTGCGGGACGGCTTCCTGGCCGGCCACCACGACACCGTGGAGCAGTTCTTCGCTGAGGAATACGCGTTGAACCTGACGATCGCCACGTATCCAAAACCCTATATCGCGCTGATCGACGGGCTGTGCATGGGCGGCGGCATCGGTCTGTCGGTGCACGCGCCGTACCGGGTGGCGACCGAGCATGCGGGGTTCGGAATGCCGGAGACGGCGATTGGGTTTTTTCCGGATATCGGGGCGACGTACCTGCTGCCTCGGCTGGCGGGCGAACTTGGCACCTATTTCGGGCTGACCGGACTGAGGGCGACCGGGGCGGATGCGGTGCATGCGGGGTTCGCGACGCATTACACGCCGCGCGCTCGGCTGGACAAGCTTTCGGCGACCCTGGCACAGGACGGCCTTGCGGCACTGGCGGCATATGACGAGACGCTGCCGCCGTTTTCACTGGCCGGGCAGCGTGCCGCGATCGATCATTGTTTTTCCGCAGACACGGTTTCGGAAATCGTCGGGCGGCTGGAGGCGACGCATGCGGAATGGGCGCGGGCGGCGCTGACGGCGTTGCGGACGGTCTCGCCATCCGCCCTGCACTGGACGCTGCGTGCGTTGCGGCGGGGACGCGACCTGACGCTGGCGCAGGCGCTGGAGGCGGAGAAGGCGCTGACCCGGACGACGATGGCACATCCTGATTTCGCCGAGGGTGTGCGGGCGATGGTGGTCGACAAGGACCGCCAGCCGCGGTGGCAGCCAGCGACGATCGAGGCGGTCGATCCGGCCCGCATCGATGCGATATTCGCGGGATGAGGCGGGCGGTTGTGCGTGGCGTCGGACCACTGTTTGATGGCGGTGTTTCGCGGAGGGCGCTCGCATGCCTGCTTATATTTGCACCACCTGCGGCTGCCAGTATTCGAATACCGAGGCGCCGCCTGACGGTTGCCTGATTTGTCAGGATGACAGGCAGTTCGTGAATCCGGCCGGGCAAGATTGGACGACGCTGCCGGCGATGCGGACAACATTCTTCAATGCCTTCCGCCGGCTGGAGCCAGATCTGATGGGTGTCGGCACGTTCCCGGCTTTCGGTATCGGACAGCGGGCGCTGGTGTTGGGCTCACCGGCGGGAAACATTCTCTGGGACTGTGTCAGCTTCCTCGACGACACGACGATCATGATCATCAGGGCGCTTGGGGGCCTGGCGGGAATTGCCTGCTCGCATCCGCATTTTCTGGGTTCGGTCGTGGAATGGAGCCACGCGTTCGAGAGCGTGCCCGTTTATCTGCATGCGATGGACCGGCGGTTCGTGACCAGGTCGGACCCGGTCATCGCGTTCTGGGAGAACGACCGGCTGGAACTGACCCAGGGCGTCAATCTGATCCGATGCGGCGGGCATTTTCCGGGCAGCGCGGTGTTGCACTGGGCGCAAGGGGCGGACGGGCAGGGGGCGCTGCTGAGCGGGGATACGTTGCACGTGCGGGCCGATAACGGGCTGACGTTCATGCACAGTTATCCGAACCTGATTCCGCTGGATGCGTGGACGGTACGGCGGATCGCGGATTCGCTGGCGGAATGGCCGTTCGAGACGATCTATGGTGGCTGGTGGGGGCGGGTGATCCCATCCGGGGCGAAGCAGGTGATGGCGGATTCGGTGGGCCGGTACATCAATGCCGTGACCGGTTCGACGGAACGTTACTGACCTGTTCGAACCGCGTGATCTGGAAACTGCCAACCCGTGTCGCAAATGCCGGCTTCATGTGGCGCAGCAACACCCGCGGCGCGACGGCAGGTTTTTCTCCGTCGGCCACGACGACCCATAGACGGCGCACGCCATTCGCTTCTGATACGGAATGAATTAGTGCGTCGCCGCCCCAGTCCTGGGTATCGAGCCCAATGAGCGCATCATACGGCGGTCCCAGATAGTAGGCTATTCCCCATCGCCCGGAACCAGCTTCGCTCAAAACGATTCCGTCCCCTGGCACCATATCGGGTCGGATGACCGAAGCGACGCGGTCGAGCGGGGGCGTCTGGCTTTGGTAGACGTTCTTGATGCCCCACACATTGCCGGCCAGCACGATGGCGAGAACACCCCATCGAAGATACATCGGCCGGAGCGACACTATTCCGATGGCGATCAGGATGCTGTAGGGGACCAGAATCCAGATGAATGTATAGATGACGTAGCCGAAGATGGGATGGATCAGGAAGAAGCCTGCCAGGCAGGTGGCGATCGGCACGAAAATGACGGCGAGAAGCGGCCGGGCGCGCGGTTGCCACCGGACGATCTGGACGACCGCGAAACAGGCTATGGCACCATCGGCGGCCAGGAAGACGGGACCCGGACCCCGCAGTCCGGCGATGCCGAACAGGCCCTGCAGTGTGCCGAGGACCTGACCGAAGCCAACCAGGAAGATTGCGTGCTTGCTGGCGATCTGCGCCGCCGTCAGATGTGCCGCGATCTGATGCAGGAACGACGGGAGCCAAATGATCCAGATCAGGACCAGCACAAACTGGGCGATGGTCCAGTTCAGCAGCAGGATGCGATTACGCCGGACGTCCCGAAAGATCGTGGCCGCCATCGCCGCGTTGCAGCCAAGTACGAAGAAGCCGGCCGGCGCCTGCACCAGCATCGCCAGCGCGCCGCCCACGATATAGGCGAACCAGCCCAGGTCGATGGACGCCGGCCTGAAAGTCCGATGCCGGACCGCATCGAAAATACCCGCCCCGATGATCTGACGACCGGCACGCGACACCAGCACGAATCCCCAGAATGCGCAGGCGACCAGCAAGACCTGCAACGGGTAGGGGCGGGCCTTCTGGGCCCAGTCGATGTCGAGGGGAGCGATCACGAACAGGAAACTCGCCAGCAGCGCCACCTGCTCATCGCACAGAAGTCTGGCCGCGGCCTGGAGCGGCAGTACGGCAAGGGTCATTGCTGTGGCGGACAGGGCGCGGATGACGAGAACGCTGGTGCCGAGGTGCAGCCAGAGGCTCAAGGTGAGGTAATACAGCGGTGGCTGGGTGTCGTCGGCGATGAACCGCAGGGTGTGGGCCAGTCCACTTTGGGCGGCGAAGAAGCTGAAGGCCTCATCGTTCCAGAGCGAGTTGCGATCGATATGCAAGAAGTTCAGGACCGCGGCGAGCAAGAGGACCGTGGTCCGCGGGATAATCCGTCTGATAGCGGCCGGTCGAACCGCTGACTCCTGGCTTGGCGGCCGGCCGGGCGGCACGTCTTTGATTTCCGGCACAGCCGCCGCGACTACAACTCTGTCCGCATACCGGTCTGCCCTGCGGGTCGCAGGTGCGAACCAAGAACGATGCATTTGGATTCTTGGTCACGGCTCGATGTCACATCCGACATGAAAATTTCTACCTTGTAGAAGTGATTCGGTTCAGGGCCGGCCGACGGCCGCGTCAGCCCGAGGTCGCTTCGCGCTTCTAACCGGGCCGATGTCGTTCCAGATGGGCCATGTCGGCGGCGATCGCAGACTTTGACAGCATCATGCATAATGATTTCTTGATCGCATCGGGGATGATGATCCGGTCGGGACTATTGATACCGGCCCCCGGGGCGAGCGTGGTCTGTGATCGTTACCAAGGCGTGTGCGAAGCGGGCCTGGGTGGCGCCGGTGTGGTGATCGTCTCTTGGATGGGCGCCGATGACCGGGCCGCAGGCGGACCGCGATGTGCAGGTCCCGACGCTGGTTCGGCGATGGCCGGGTTAAATTCGGTGACGAAAGAACCGGCTGCTCCGACGGCATATTCCGTCGAGACAGCCGGCGTATGGGTCAGGCGTCCGGCCGGAAGGTCGAACTACTAGCGGAACCGGTTTATCGGACTGCAGGATCAGCGAACGGATGTGATCGCGTTGCGGTTCTGCGCCCAAGCCTGCTTCGTGGAGCCCTGAGCGGTCGGACGATCCTTGCCGTAGCTGATCGTGGTGATGCGCGGACCGGCGACGCCCTTCGCCTTCAGGTACGACGCAGCGGAATTCGCCCGGCGCTGGCCCAGGGCGAGGTTATATTCTTCTGTGCCACGCTCATCGCAGTTGCCGGCGATCTGCACGTTCACGCTGCCATACTTGGCGAGCCAGGCGGCCTGCTTGTCGAGCGTGACCTTCGCGTCTTCGCGCAGGTTGGACTTGTTGAAATCAAAGAAGACGCGATCGCCCACGTTGGCAACCAGATCTTCCTCGCTGCCCGGCACGATGGCATTGGCGGTTGCCGGGGGAGCCATGGTGGTGGTCGTCTTCGCCGGAGTGGAGCACGCCGCCAGCAGGGCGACGGCGGCCAGAGCGCCGAGGGTCTTGATGTTCATCTTTTCTTCGTCCCTGGATGGGGTGCAATCCGATGCGTGAGCGACGCCCGCGCAGAAAGAACGGTAATCCATTCCGTCCGCGAGAGCGATTAACGTGTCCGAAGCAGGAAGGTCAAGTTCTCGAAACCAATTTTCGGACGTGTGGCCTCCATCTCGGCCAGATCAACATGCCATGGCCGCGATTTTGTCACAGTGCCCACGTTTCGGGGCGCGCGGCCCGTTTGCGCCGGCTGCGCGGCGTGGCGGGCTTGCTCCCGGGCACGGCCCCGCAGACGGATCGCGGTTACGGACAGCGAAGGACAGGCGGCAGTGGTGCCACCCTTGAGCGACCACACTCCAGCCCCCATTCACCAGCAACTTTCATCAGCCCGAGGTCGCTGGGCGATTGGATCCAGGCGGCAGCCTTACGTCCCCAGCGGCGACCAGGCCGGATCGGATGCGTCGGTTGGGGTCTCCACCGGCCGCTCGTTGAAGCCGGTGATGTCGATCGATACGAGCCGCGACGAAAATCCCCGTCCGCGGGCATCCAGTGAGCGGGTTTCGCGCCAGAACATCAGCACGCGGCCGTTCGGCGCGAAGGTTGGCCCTTCGACGTCCCATGCCCTCGGACAGGATGCGCTCACCCGATCCGTCCGGATGCATTACGCCGATGGCGAAGTTGGACGTATCGCCGGCGTAGCGAGTGAAGGCGATCAGGTCGCCGCGCGGCGACCACACCGGCGTGGCATATTGGCCGTTGCCGAAGCTGATACGTTTGGCGCCACCTCCGCCCGCACCCATGATGTAGATCTGCTGGTCGCCGTCGCGGTCCGAGGCGAAGGCGATCTGCGATCCATCCGGGCTGTAGCAAGGGCTGACGTCGATCGAGCCGGAATTGGTCAGCCGGCGCGGCACGCGGCTGCCCAGCTCCATGGCGACGATGTCCGACCCGCCGCCGTTCGACACCGCCATGATCACGCCGCTGCCGTCCGGGGAAAATCGCGGCGCGAAGGTCATGCCGGCGAAATCGCCCAGCACGGTTTGCCGTCCGGAGGTCAGGTCGAACAGATAGACCCGCGGGCGGTTGTTGGCGTAGCTCATGAACGCGATCTCATCCTTGGTGGGATGGAAGCGCGGCGTCAGCACCAACCAGCTGCCGTCGGTCAGCAGGCGGTTGTTCTCGCTGTCCTGGTCCATGATCGCGAGGCGCTTGGTGCGGCGGTCGCGTGGGCCGGTGGCCGCGATGTAGACGATGCGGGTATCGAAATAGCCCTTTTCGCCCAGCAGCCGCTCATAGATCACGTCTGCCATGATGTGGGCGATGCGGCGCCAGTTGCCCTGTGTGGTGGTGTAGGCGGTGCCCTGGATCTGGGTCTGCGGCAGGATGTCCCACAGGCGGAACTCCACGCGGATCTGGCCGCCGCCGAGGATCTGCGCGCTGCCGGTGACCAGCGCCTGGGCGCCGGTCACCTTCCAGTTCTGGAAATTCGGCACCCCGGCGGCCGGCGGGCCGGCCTGGATGAATGCCGTCTGATCGATCAGCCGGAACAGCCCGCTGCTGGCAAGATCGGCGCTGATCACCCCGGCGATGTCATGGCCGAGCTGGGCCGAGGCGCCGTCCGCGCCGCCGAGGTCGGGTATCGCGATCGGGATCGGCGCGGCACGGGCATGGTTGACGTCGATTACCGCGGATGGCCGCCGCCGCCTGACGCGGCGGGAGCGGTGGGCTGCGCGAGAACCGGGACCGGCGCGGCGGCGAGCAGGCCGGCTGCCGTCGTCGCCATGCCCGCGGCACCAGTGATCAGGCCGCGCCGGCGGAGCGATGGGTTTGGGATATGGATCATGCCGTTGTCTTCCACCTCTTGCGATTCGCATACCGGGCGAACCGCCACATCAAAGCTTTGCATCGCACACGCACCGTCATGGCGGCCGGCGTCATGGACTGAACCGGAAGGTCAGCACATTGATCCGCCCAAGGACGTTGTGCGGCAACGGCAGGTTGGCGCAGCGGGGGTCCATGATCGCGCGAACGGCTCGTTCGGCGAAGGCTCGGAACCGCGGATCGCTCATGCGGCCGACATCCTCGCCGGCGACCTCGGCCTTCGCGTGCCACGCCGGTGGCATCTGTCGTCACCGTCAGCAGGACACGCTCCTTGTCGATGTCCAGCGCGCCGGCATCCTTGGTCCAGCACTCCCGCACATGGTCGCCGATGGCGCCGCGCTGGTCCGCGCTGAGGGCGGCGGTGTCATTGCCCAGCGGGTTGCCGCCGCCGTTCGGCTGGCCGCCGGCCCGCGGATTGGACCGTGCCTTCGGGGGTTGCGGTCTGAGCCAGTTGCTGACGGAGCTTTTCCAGCGTGTTCTCGAGCGCAGTGCTGTTCGGCGCCGGATTCTTCGTCACATTAGGCTGCGACGTCATGCTTGGTGGCGCCGGCGGCGGTGGCACCGGCGGCGGTGGCAGCGGCAGCGGCTGCTCGGACTTTACCGGCGTGGGTGGCGTGGGCGGTGTCGGCGGCGCCGGCGGCGGCGGAATGACGTTCGGCGTCGGCGTCGGCTCCGGCGGCGGTGTCGGGACCGGCGGTGTTGGCGCGGGCGGTGCCGGCTCCACGTGCACCTGCGGCGGCGGGGGCGGAGGCGGGGCGGTGGAGGCGGCGGCTCGACCGGAAGCGGCTTCGGCGGTTCGGCTACCGGCGGCGCCGGCGGGGCGGCTTCCTGCGACGGGGCGGGAACGTTGGCCTGCTCCGGGGCCTGCATCGACGACTTGGCGGTACCCGTGAATACCATCGCCACCGCCGTCTCCGGCGGCGCCTCGTCTTTCGGAGCGGCGGACGGCAGGCCCAGCAGCAGGAACAGGATCACGGCCACGTGCACGACGGCCGAGATGACCAGGCCGATTCGCAAGCGTGGTGTCATGCCCGGCGGGCTCTGCCCGATCCTCTCGCCGCGCCGGAACATCTGCTGCAGCACGCAACAGTCACCCTACTTGCGCTGGCCGGAAGCGGGCGTCGCGGCTGGAGCGGAACCCTGACCCGCGCCGGTCTGGGATGTGCCGGCTTGGGGTGTGCCGGTTTGGGATGTGCCGCCTTGGGATGTGCCCGTTTGGGGTGTTCCTGTTTGGGGGACCGCGGTCTGTTGGGCCAGCAGTGCCACCTTGGTGAAACCACCCTGGATGATCGTGCCCATGACCTCCATGATCCGGCCGTATGCCAGATCCTTGTCGCCACGGACGAAGATCCGGCGGTCCGGGTTGTTCTGGGCAATCGCCTGCAGCTTGGCGACGATCGCCGACAGATCGATCGGCTGATCCTGCAGGAAGATCGAGCCGTCGGCCTTGATGGTGACGGTCAGCGGCTCACTGTCGCTGTTCAGCGGCTGGGCGTTGGTCTTCGGCAGGTCGACCGATACGCCGGAGGTCATCAGCGGGGCGGTGACCATGAAGATGATGAGCAGCACCAGCATCACGTCCACCAGCGGCGTGACGTTGATTTCCGCCAGCGGGCGATAGCGGGCGCGGCGCCCCGACCGGCCGCCGGTGTTCATGGTGAACGCCATGGTTCAGCTGCGCTCCTCGCGTTGCGTCATCTCAGGCCCGCTCCTCGCTTTGGCGGGACAGGATGGCACTGAACTCGCTGCCGAAATTATCCATCCGGCCGGCGAAGCGGGCGAGGCTGGTGCTGATCTGGTTGTAGGCGAGCACGGCCGGAATCGCCGCTACGAGGCCGATCGCGGTTGCGAACAGGGCCTCGGCGATGCCGGGGGCGACGACGGCGAGGTTGGTGTTGTGCATGGCCGCGATGGCGGAGAACGAATGCATGATGCCCCAGACGGTGCCGAACAGTCCGATGAACGGAGCCGTGGCGCCGACGCTCGCCAGAAAAACCATCCAGCGCTCCATGCGGTCCATTTCCCGTTGCACCGTTACTGTAATCGCTCTGTCGATTCGCTCGCGAACGCTGGTGTGTGAAATGTCGGCGCCTGCGACACGGACTGAACGGCGCCATTCGCCCATCGCCGCGGCGAAGACCGAGGCCATCGGGTTGCTGGGGTTGACGCCCTCACGGTCGAACAGTTCGTCCAGGCTGCCGCCGGACCAGAACCGGTCCTCGAACGCGTCGGCCTCCTTGTTGACTTTGCGAAGCGTGCTCCACTTCTCGAACACGACGGCCCAGACCCACACGCTGGCGGCGAGCAGGCCGAGCATGACGAGTTTGACGACGATGTCGGCCTGCATGAACAGGCCCCAGAGCGACAGATCGCCGCCAGCCCCTGCAAGATTTACCGCATCCACTGCCCGATCCACCGCTTAGCCCCCTCCTCCGTTGTCTGTCCCGGCATCACCAGCCGCGACGTCCCCTGCCGCCGGATGCATGACGTCCCCCGCTGCCGGTCCATCACGCAGGATGCGCCCCTGCGTCGAGTCGCGCCGCATCACGACCATCGCTTCGCGCCACTCGCGTGGGATGCGGGCCGCCCGATTTCCGCCGATCCGGACGCAGGCGAGCCTGATGCGCAGCATTGCGCAGACTCCGCGGGGGCTCCATACCGTCTGGCGCAATAGGATACTCGCCCCGCCCACGTCTACCGTTTCCGTCTCGACAACCAGCGAGTCGTCGAGGACCGCGGGGCGCACATAATCTATTTCGGCACGATGCACCATGAACATCAGGTTGAATCGTTCCACCAGCTTCGCATGCGGGATGCCCGCGTCGCGCAAGGCTTCGGTACGGGCGCGTTCAGCATAGCGGAGGTAGTTGGCGTGGTAGACGACGCCGCCGGCATCCGTATCCTCATAGTAGACGCGGATGGCATAGCGGTGGCTGGATTGCGGATTAGCAATCATTCAGGTTGCGTCATGCGCGGGTGGGGTTCGAGGCCAGGGTCGGGTAAAGCAAGAGCCTGGAACCTCAGATGAGCGCCAGCGAACGCGGACAGGAATAGCGCCTGGTGTTGCCGACGGCGGGGCGGCCTGGGCGCCGCGGGACCAGACGGGTTGGCGTTCAGGGATCATACGGGCTGGTGGGCTTTGAGGCGTTTGCGGGCGTAACTTGCCCGGGCGCGGCGGGAGGGTGGACCGGCTCGTCTCGATCGGGCCGGCGGACCCGCCAAAAGGACCGGGTGTCACGCCTGATGGACGCGTCGGCGGCTTCGATCTGCGTGCCTCCGCGTACATTTGCGGTTCCAATTCGTATACTGGCGTCGTCAGGGCTGGTGAGCCGTACGCGGCGACGGCTGGACCACTCATCCCAGCTTGACGAGACGGTGCTGCTTGCGCCCGGCGGATAGCTTGATGGCTCCGTCGCGGAGCAGATCAGCGGCCAGCAACTGCCCTTCGTCGTCGACCGCGACGTCGTTGACCTTGGCTCCGCCGCCGCGGATCAAGCGTCGGGCCTCGGCGTTGCTGGCCGCCAGGCCGGCGAGGACGAACAGCCGGAAGGCGGGGATTCCCGCCGCAAGGTCCGGCGCCGGCACCGTCACGCTGGGCAAGGTCGCCGCTGCCTCGCCGTCCTCGAAGGCGCGACGGGCGGTTTCGGCGGCCAGGATGCCCTGTTCGGAGCCGTGTGCGAGCGACGTCGCCTCGGTGGCCAGAATCTTCTTGGCCGCGTTGATCTCGGCGCCGCCCAGCGCCTCCAGCCGGCGGATCTCGTCCAGCGGCAGATCGGTGAACAGGCGCAGGAAGCGGCCGACATCGGCGTCCTCGGTGTTGCGCCAGAATTGCCAGTAGTCGTAGGCGGAAAGCCGATCCGCGGTCAGCCAGATCGCGCCCTGCGCGGTCTTGCCCATCTTGCCGCCGGATGCGGTGGTGATCAGCGGTGTGGTCAGGCCGTAGACCGTCTTCGCGTCGGTTCGCCGCGTCAGTTCGATGCCGGCGACGATGTTGCCCCACTGATCGGACCCGCCGATCTGCAGCGTCACGCCGTGGCGCCGGCTCAATTCGCGGAAATCGTAGCTCTGCAGGATCATGTAATTGAATTCGAGGAAGGTCAGCGGCTGCTCGCGGTCCAGCCGCAGCTTCACGGAGTCGAAATTGAGCATGCGGTTGACGGTGAAGTGGACGCCGACGTCGCGGAGGAGCGGGATGTAGCCCAAGGTATCGAGCCAGTCGGCGTTGTTGACCAGCATGGCATCGGACGGGCCGTCGCCGAAGCGGAGGAACGGGGCGAAGCAACGGCGGATGCCGGCCATGTTGGCGGCGATGGTCTCGTCGGTCAGCAATTTTCGCGATTTATCCTTGCCGGACGGGTCGCCGATGCGCGTCGTGCCGCCGCCCAGCAGCACCAGCGGCTTGTGGCCATGCTTCTGCAACAGGCGGAGAATCATGATCTGCACCAGGCTGCCGACGTGCAGGCTGTCGGCGGTGCAATCGAAGCCGATATAGGCCGTGATCGGGCCGGCCTGCATCGCGGCGCCCAGGGAACTGGTGTCGGTGCACTGAAAGACGAAGCCTCGCGCGGTGGCTTCGTCGAGGAAAGTGTTGGTCGTCATGGCGGCTGGCTCGTAGTTAGGGACGGCTTGGGGCGTGGATCAGGCGCCCGGTTATCATACAGCAAGGCGGGGGCAAATGCCGCGAACGATCGGTCTGATGAGCGGAACATCGCTGGACGGGGTGGACGCGGCGTGGCTGGACACCGACGGGATCACCGTCAGCGCGTTCGGTCCGACGGTGACCGTACCTTATGATGTGACGCTGCGGCACGATCTGCGCACCATCCTCGATCTCGCACCAACGCTCAGGCCGGACGATCCGCGTCTGCTCAGCGTTACGGAGCGCCTGACGGACTATCACGTGCAAGCGGTGCACAGGCTTGGCCGTTCCGCCGATCTTGTCGGCTTTCATGGGCAGACGATCCTGCACCAACCTCGGCGCCGCCGCACCTGGCAGATCGGCGATGCCGACAACCTGGCCCGGCGGCTGGGTGTTCCGGTCGCCTGCGATTTCCGGTCGGCCGACGTCGCGGCGGGCGGTCAGGGGGCGCCGTTGGCTCCAGTGTACCACCGCGCGCTGGCGGCTGATCTGCCCAAGCCGCTGGCCGTGCTGAACATCGGCGGTGTGGCGAACGTCACCTGGGTCGGAGGGGATGGGTCGTTCCTGGCGTTCGATACGGGGCCGGGGAACGGGCCGTTGGATGACTGGGTGTTCCGGCATACCGGCCGAGCCTTCGACGCAAACGGTATGCTGGCTCGGTCCGGGCGGGTCGACATGGATGTGCTTGGACGGCTGCTTTGCCATCCCTATTTCGCGTTGCCGGGACCGAAATCGCTCGATCGGCTCGATTTCGGCGAGACGTTGGCCGAAAGCGGGGTGTCAGACCTGTCGGGGCCGGACGGAGCGGCAACACTGGCCGCGTTTACGGTCGCATCGATCGCGCAGGCGAAGTTCCCCGAGCCGCCCGGGCGCTGGCTGGTCTGTGGCGGGGGACGGCTTAATCCCGTGCTGATGGAGGATCTGCGCCAGTCGCTGGGTGCTCCGGTCGATCCGGTGGACGCTGTCGGCTGGAACGGCGATGCGCTGGAAGCGCAGTGCTTCGGCTTCCTCGCGGCCCGGGTCGTGTCAGGATTGCCGCTCAGCTATCCTTCGACGACCGGGGTGGCGATCCCCATGCCCGGTGGCAGGATCGCCAGCGCCAGTTGACGGAGCTTATCGAGACGCGGACCGCTGAGGGAGACGCCGTCGTAGCGAGTCCGCAAGTCATTGGCCGCGGTCAGTCGGCGGCGAGTGCCATCTGCTTGCGGGCGATCGCCTTGCCACAGAAATCCTCGATTGCCTCTGCAACGATTTCCGCGTGGCGCGCGAAGACGTGATCGGCACCTGGAACCACGCGGTAATCGACGTGGACGTTCTTCTGTGTGTTGAGTTTGTCGACCAGCTTGCGAACGGCCGGCTCTGGCACCAGTTCGTCCGTATCGCCATGCAGCATCAGGCCGCCGCAGGGACACGGCGCGAGGAAGCCGAAGTCGTAATGATTGGCCGGGGGGGCGACGCTGACCCAGCCGGAGATCTCCGGCCGGCGCATGAGGAGTTGCATGCCGATGAATGCTCCGAACGAATATCCGGCGATCCACAGCCCGCTGTGGCCGGGATTGACCGCCTGCATCCAGTCGAGAGCGGCGGCGGCGTCGCCGATCTCACCGATGCCACCGTCGTAGCGGCCCTGGCTGCGGCCGACACCGCGGAAATTGAAACGCATGACCGAACATCCAAGCTTCTGAAAGGCTTGGTACATTGAATAGGTGATGCGATTGTTCATGGTTCCGCCGTGCAGCGGATGCGGGTGCAGGATGAGTGCGACAGGCGCACCTGACTCCTTCGAATGGTGATAGCGACCTTCGAGCCGTCCATCCGGACCGGCGAACATTACCTCGGGCATGACAATACGAAACCTGTTTCCTGTCCCGCCGACAGCGCATGCTCCGAAACCACCGCGGCTTCGGACACCCCTGCCGGGTCTGCTAGTGTGCGGACCAGGAACTCCCTTCTTGGCCCGCCGTCTCCCCAACACATGGGAACGCAATCCCCAGATGTCAGTTCCATGGCACCAGGATCACCCCTCAATTGTTGACCTCAGCGCTCAGAATTTTTAGGTTTGACCGTGGGTCTTGCGGAGGTCCGGGTTCGCGTCTCCTCTTGTCTTCTCACCGCCCTGCCTTTTGGCCGGGTGTCTCCCGGAGAAGCTGAAGTGTCCAGGGAGGCCGGTGTTATAGGACAAGTTACGCGATCTTTCATAATGGAAATGTCGCATGGCTTTCATGTTATCGGGCGGACAATAGCAGCCCAGGGAGAGGGCTATGCAAGCGCACAAGAGCTTCCAGCTACACGTTTTTGCTATCAGCGCGTGCATGAACTTTCCGCGCGCGAACTTTTACATGCACCGCGGCATGTGCTCACGCATGTCTCAGCGTGCCGCTTTGCTGAACTCGCTTGCCACGGGCGCCGCACAGTGCTGCATGGCTGGCATGCAGTGAACTGACCAGCCATGCAGCTTTCCACAAAAGTCCGTTATGCGGTCATGGCAATGGTGGATCTCGCGGCGCAGGAAACGGCGGATGCCTCGGGCGATCTGGTTTGCCTGGCCGACATCGCGCATCGCCAGCAACTCAGCCAGTCGTATCTCGAGCAACTGTTCGCCAGGCTGCGGCGGGCCGGCCTGGTTTATTCGGCGCGAGGTCCCGGCGGGGGCTACCGCCTGGCGCACCCGCCCTTCCGGATCGCGATTGCCGATATCCTCGCGGCTGTGCAGGAGCCGGTCAGAGCGACACGCTGCGAGACCGGCGGCGGCGGGTGCATGTTCGGACCGGGCCTGGCGGCGGAACCGACGGTGGGTGCCCGGATGTGCGGGACACACGACCTGTGGACCGAGCTTGAGCGTCAGATCATGCTGTTCCTGCGTGGAATCACGTTGGCCGATGTGATCGAGGGCCGAGTGGTCGGACGCGCCGTCGGTTTATCCGGAGCGGAAGCGCTGCCGAATGACTGAGATGCACTATCTGGACGCGAACGCGACCCAGCCGCTTCGTCCGGCCGCACGCGACGCCGTCATGGCAGCCCTCTCGGTGGCCGGGAACCCGTCCTCGGTGCATCAGCCCGGCCGAGCCGCCCGTCGTCTGGTAGAGGACGCTCGTGAAGCGATCGCCGACAGGTTCGGCGGCCGGCCGCAGGACCTGCTATTCACCTCGGGCGGCACCGAGGCGGACGCAACGGCGGTCCATGCGCTGTCGCCGGGTCGCCGACGTATAATAAGTGAGATCGAGCATGATGCTGTGCGGTCCGCCGCCGGGGACCCCGTCGTCGTGCCGGTGGATGCGAACGGCGTTGTCGACCTGGCGATGCTGGACCGGAGCCTGAACGACGGCGTAGCCTCGCTGGTCTGCCTGATGCTGGCCAACAACGAGACGGGCGTGATCCAGCCGGTGGCGGAAGCGGCCGCGATCTGCCGGCGGCATGGTGCGCTGCTGCATGTGGACGCGGTCCAGGCGGCCGGGCGCATGCCGGTCCGCCTGGACCGGCTGGGCGCCGACAGCATGGCGATCTCGTCGCACAAGCTGGGTGGACCGGCGGGCGTCGGCGCGCTGATGCTGGCGGCGGACGCTCCATTCGCGGCACCGCTGATCGCTGGGGGCGGCCAGGAACGCGGCCGGCGCGGGGGAACCCCGGCGGTCGCGCTGATTGCCGGCTTCGCGGCGGCGGTGCGAACCTGTGAGGCGGACGATCTGGCGCATCTCGCCGGGCTTCGCGACGCGGCCGAACGCGCCGCGGTGGCCTGTGGCGCGATCATCTGCGGCGATCCGGGCCGACGGTTGCCGAACACGACCTGTCTCGCGCTGCCCGGCGCCGCGGCCGATGTGCAGGTGATCGCGCTCGATCTGGAGAAAATCGCGGTGAGCGCCGGGGCGGCGTGCAGTTCGGGCAAGGTGCAGACCAGCCACGTGCTTAAGGCCATGGGCCTGGGCGCGCTTGCCGGGGAAGCGATCCGGGTGTCATTGCCTTGGAATGTGACCGAGGCGGACGTCGAGGCCTTCGTCACCGCGTACCGGCGCGTGGCTGCCCGGCTTTGTCCGGCTCTGGCGGTTCGGGCCTCGTGATCCTAATTCAGAGTTGTGACTGAGTTCAGAGCCATGACCGAAGCACCGCCACGTCCTGATCGGCCTGTCTACCTGGACAACCAGGCGACGACGCGATGCGATCCCCGCGTCGTCCAGGCGATGCTGCCGTATTTCTCTGACGCATACGGTAATCCTCATAGCGCCGAACACACCATGGGGCGGATGGCGGAAGCAGCCGTCGAAAACGCGCGCGCGCAGGTGGCGGCGCTGATTGGTGCGGAGGTGCGAGAGATAATCTTCACGTCTGGTGCGACCGAGGCGAACAATATCGCCATCAAGGGTGCTGCGCGCTTCGCCGCCGGCATGGGCGACCAGCGCCGGCGGATCGTCACCGTCGCGACCGAACATAAGTGTGTGCTGGAATCGGTCGCCGACCTGGCGGAAGAGGGATTCGAGCCGGTTGTCCTGCCGGTGCGCCGCGACGGCCTGCTTGATCCGGAAACGCTGCGTGAGGCGCTGAGGACTCCGACGTTGCTGGTCAGTGTAATGGCGGTGAACAACGAGACCGGTGTGATCCAGGACATTGCCGGACATACCGCGATCGCGAAGCAGGCGGGGGCGCTGTTTCACAGCGATCTTGCGCAGGCGGTGGGCAAGATCCCGGTTGACATGACCGGCTGGCGGGTCGATCTGGCCTCGGTCAGCGGTCACAAGATCTATGGTCCCAAGGGGATCGGGGCGCTGTTTGTGCGTCGCCGTCCGCGCGTGCGCCTGTCGCCGCTGTTTTCCGGTGGCGGGCAGGAGAGGGGATTGCGATCCGGCACGCTGCCGGCGCCGCTGATCGTGGGGTTCGGCGAGGCGTGCCGCCTGGCCGCGGCGGAAATGGCGGGCGAGGCCGAACGGATCGGGGGTTTGCGGGCGGCCCTGCTGCATCGGCTGGGCCGGGATGTTCCTGGCCTGCAGATCAACGGCAACTGGCAGGATCGGATCGCCGGCAATCTCAATCTGACGTTCCCTCGGGCGAGCGCCGTCGCGCTGATGGAGGCCGCTCCGGCGCTGTGTGTTTCGACCGGATCGGCCTGCTCGTCCGCGGCGATCGAGCCGTCCTACGTGTTGCGCGCGCTGGGACTTTCCGAGCAGGAGGCGGCACGGACCTTGCGTATCGCGATTGGACGCTTTACCTCCCCGGCCGATATCGATTACGCCGCTGCGGCGCTGTCGGCAGCCCATGCCGCGTTCGCGGCGCCGGCGACCCAGCCCGCTGGGGCGGCGACGGAGGCTCGCACCGCGGATGCGGCGACGATAACCGAGACCGCCGGGGCGTCGGGCACCCCGGCCCGCTGAACCGTGACCTCCGAAGAGGGCCTGACCCGCATGCCGAAAGTGGCGTTTCCTGATGCCTAAGATGACGTTTATCGAGCGCGACGGCAGCCGTCGCGAGGTTGATGCACCGGCCGGCCTGTCGGTGCTGGAGATCGCCCACAAGCACGGGGTGGATATCGAGGGCGCGTGCGAGGGGTCGCTGGCCTGCTCGACCTGCCACGTGATCGTCGATGCGGCCTGGTTCAAGAAGCTGGAAGCGCCGACCGAGGACGAGGAAGACATGCTGGATCTGGCTTTCGGGCTGACCCAGACATCGCGGCTGGGCTGCCAGATCGTGATGCACCCTCGCCTCGACGGCCTGGTCGTCAAGCTGCCGTCCGGTACCCGCAACGCCCAACGCTGAGCAGGGGAGGACCGGCCGTGCGTGTCGTTGTGGCGATGTCCGGCGGCGTTGACAGCAGCGTCGTCGCCGGCCTGTTGCACGAAGCGGGGCACGAGGTCATCGGTGTCACGCTGCAGTTGTATGACCATGGCGCCGCGACCAGCCGCAAGGGTGCCTGTTGCGCCGGGCAGGACATCCATGATGCGCATCGGGTCGCCGACCAGCTTGGCATCGCGCATTACGTGATCGATGCCGAGGCACGGTTCGCCCGTTCGGTCATTGCCGAATTCGCCGGCAGCTACGCCAATGGCGAAACCCCGGTGCCATGCATCCGCTGCAACCAGACGGTGAAGTTCGCCGATCTTTCCGTGCTGTCGCGCGATCTTGGCGCCGAACGGCTCGCCACCGGCCATTATGTGCGCCGCGTGGACGGGCCGGATGGCGCGGAATTGCATCGTGCGGTCGATCCGGCTCGGGATCAGAGCTGGTTTCTGTACGCGACGACGCGCGATCAACTGGACCTGTGCCTGTTTCCACTTGGCGGCATGGAGGACAAGCGCGCCGTGCGCGATGTGGCGCAGCGGCTGGGACTTGGCGTGGCCGAGAAGCCGGACAGCCAGGATATCTGCTTCGTTCCCTCGGGCTCCTATACCGACGTGGTGGCCAAGATCCGTCCTGACGCTCTGCGCCCCGGTTCGATCGTCACCGCCGACGGGCGCGTCGTCGGCACCCACGATGGCGTCGCACGCTATACCGTGGGCCAGGGGAAGCGCCTCGGCGATGCGGCGACGCTGCACGGGCAGCGGCAGGTGGTGATCGCGACGGACCCGGAGCGTCGGCGCGTGGTCGTGGGACCACGTGGGACGGGCACCCACACGATGCGGCTGCGTGATGTGAACTGGCTCATTCGGCCGCCGGCGCATGAGTTTCGCTGCAGCGTGAAGTTGCGCGCGCGAGAGGCGGCGCGGCCGGCCACGGTAGGACCCGGTGGCGGCGGCGCGACCGTTGCGCTGGACGAGCTGGCGTTGCCGGCGCCGGGGCAGGCGTGCGTGTTCTATGCGGGGGAGCAGGTCCTCGGCGGCGGTATCATCATGCGCGCGGCGGCGGGAACGGGCGGCGGAGAAGCGGGCCGGGTGGCTTGACCCAGGCGGGACCATCGGCACGCCACAGCGACAGCAGGAAAAATCCAACCGCGCGTGGATGAACGCGGAAGCGATGGGTTGTCTCGCCGGAGCCGCGGCCGTTGAGGATACCGGCTGACGTCGATGGATTGTTGATCCGCCACCGGGATGATACTGCTTGATTTTGCCGGGAGTGATGGACGCCGGCGGGCGTGCACGGTCAATGCAGCCGCCATCGCACCCGGAAACGATGTCCTGGAAGCGCCCTGGCGTGCTTGACCGGGTGAGGGTATCGGGCGCACATCCCGCGCCGCCAGACAGCTGGACGGCCGCCGCGGGCCGGGGCAAACCCGTCCGTGGAGGAAAGTCCGGGCTCCACGGGAACACGGTGCCGGCTAACGGCCGGCGGGGGTGACCCCAGGGACAGTGCCACAGAAAACAAACCGCCCGTGCAAGGCAGGTCGGCGCGAGCAGGCCGGCCCCGCGGGCAAGGGCGAAACGGTGCGGCAAGAGCGCACCGCGTCCCTGGCAACAGGGGCGGCACGGCAAACCCCACCGGGAGCAAGACCGAATAGGGGCGGCTGTGAGGTCACGGCGTCGCAACCGTGATGGTCACGGGGACGTTCCTGTCCCGCCGCCCGGGTTGGTCGCGTGAAGCGCATCGTGAGATGCGTTCCAGAGGAATGGTCGTCCCGTCCTTGCGAGGGGGCGGACAGAACCCGGCTTACAGGCTGTCTGGCATTTTTCCGGTCGCTCCCGCCACCACCCCGCCCACGGCGAGGACCGTTGCGCCGCGGTGGCTTCGGCCGGGGCTTTGCCCGGTGATTTGCCGGGGTTTTGCCCTGGTGGGTTTTGCCCCGGTGGGTTTTGCCTCCGGGGTTGTGTCTCGGGGGTTTTGTCCCGGGGGTTTGTCTCGGGGGGTTTTGGGGTTTTGGCTCGGGGTTTTGTCTCGGGGATTGGAACTTCCCACAAGGTTGTCCACAGGAACGAAACACGAATATTTTCGTGATATAGAATTGGCTTGAGGTGAATCGGACGGCACCCGGTAAGTATCTGACGAAGCCGGGAAATTATCCGTCAAATCCGCCAGTAAAGGGCCAATCTTCTTTGACTTCCCAAACCTGCCCATGGTATCCCATGTCTACCCACGGTGGACCACCATCCACAGGGCGGCGCGACGGGATACGGCCATGCGCAGAAACAGCCGAAGCCCGCCGTCATCGCATCTGCGTCTTGATCATCCACGGCAGACACGCTCGGCAGGAAAGGCACATGGGTCCGAATGGCCCTTTTCATCGGCACCCACCAGAACAAGCTGGACGCCAAGGGGCGTGTGTCGGTACCTGCGCAGTTTCGTTCCGTTCTCAAGAAGATGAGCCATGCCGGCGAGGGCGCACAGGTCGCGACGATGTATCTCCGCCCGTCGCATCAGCAGCCATGCATCGAGGGGTGGACCGAACTGGGTTTCGAGGCGCTCAGCGCACCGTTGGCGGAGGGCTACAACCAGTTCAGCAAGGAGCACGAGGATTTCGTCATGGCGCTGTTCGGCACTGCGTGCGCGATGGAAACCGACAAGGAGGGCCGGATCATGTTGCCGGCCCACCTCGTCGCGCATGCGGGGCTGACGGACAACGTGGTGTTCATCGGAACGCGCAACACGTTTCAGATCTGGGAACCCGAGGCTGGCGCCCGGCGTCTCGCCGAGGCGACCGACAAAGTAAGAGCGGCCGGGTTCACGCTCCGGACGGGGGCTTTGGCATGAACGGCGCGACCGAGGATGGGCATGTCCCGGTGCTGCTGGACGAAGTGCTGGCCACGCTCGCGCCGCACGATGGCGGCGTCTATCTCGACGGCACCTTCGGCGGTGGCGGCTATGCCAGCGCGATCCTGGAGCGGGCAAGCTGCACGCTGTGGGCGATCGACCGCGATCCCGAGGCGATCGAACGCGGCGCCGGCCTGGTGGCGCGATTTCCCGGCCGGCTGCATCTGCTGCATGGGAAGTTCGCCGACATGGTGGCCCTGCTGGACCAGGCGGGCGTGACCGAGCTTGACGGGGTGGTGCTCGATCTCGGCGTCTCTTCGTTCCAGATCAACGACCCGGCGCGCGGCTTTTCCTTCCGCCACGACGGCCCCCTGGACATGCGCATGGGAAAACATGGGACGAGCGCCGCCGATCTGGTGAACACGCTGCCCGAACGGGCGCTGGCGGACGTGCTGTTCGAATTTGGCGAGGAGCGGGCGTCGCGCCGGATCGCCAGGGCCATCGTCGCGGCTCGCCTGGAAGCGCCGATTGAAACGACCGGCAGGCTTGCGGAGATCATCCGTTCGGTGCTGCCCCCGGATCGTTCCGGGAACCATCCCGCCACGCGCAGCTTTCAGGCGCTTCGGATCAAGGTTAATGACGAACTGCAGCAGATCGAGGATGCACTGAGGCAGGCCGTTGGTCTACTCTCTCCGGGCGGCAGATTAGTTGTCGTAGCGTTTCATAGTCTGGAGGACCGCGTCGTGAAGCGGTTCATGAGCGGAGCCACGGGGCGAGCGGGTGCACCGTCTCGTCATGATCCCGCCGGGCTGTTGGCGCGCGACGCACCGAGCTTCCGCTTGTTGACCGCCCGGGCCGTTCGGCCTGGACCCCAGGAAGCAAACCAAAATCCGCGATCCCGCAGTGCGAGGCTGCGCGCGCTCGAACGTCTCGACAAAGGCCGCGACCCATGATTCGCCCACTCACCATTGTCACGTGCCTGATGGCCTGCGGTTCCGGGCTCTACCTCTACCAGGAGAAGCATGAGGTGCAGCTGCTCGACCGGACGATCGAGCGGACCGTGCACGACACCGAGGCGCTGCGCGAGCAGAGCCGGTTGCTGGCGGCGGAATGGACCATGCTGAACGACCCGGAACGGCTGCGCCAGTTTTCCGATAGCTATCTGAGCCTCAAGACGATTTCGCCGTCGCAGTTCACCAGCGTTGCCGATCTCGACAGCCGGCTGCCCGCGGTGCAGCCGGAGGTGCCGGCGCATCCGGACGAACCGGGACCGGTGGCGGCGGCAGACGATTCCACCGACGCAGATGATCCGGCGCCGGCCGCCGATGCGGCGCCGGCTGCTGCTGCCGCGGTCGTCGAGGATGATCTCCCGGTTCCTCCCATTCCCGCCGCGCCGCGGCCAGCTTCCGTCGCGTCGGCGGCCCGTCCGGCTGGTACCAGACCCGTCGATCGGTCACCGGCGGCTCGCGCGGTGGTTTCGGACAGTCAGCCTCGCACCGCCGCGGTCACCGATGCCCGCCCGTCTGACCAGCGGCCGCCCGATCAACGTTTGTTAGAGCAGCGGGCCGCCGAGCAGCGTGCGTATGATCAGCGCGCTGGCGAGAGGCGTACCGCCGCGCGCGTGGCGGATGCGCGCAGGGACGTCCGGACGCAAGCCGCCCCTCCCCCTCGTCCGATCGTCCTCGCGGCGCCGCGGCCGGCGGCGCCTGCCAATGGGCCGGTTGGTGGACCGCCTGCGATTACACCGGGCCACGCGCCGATGGTGGCTGCGTCGGCCCCATACGGTGGCTCGCTGCTCGGCATGGCGCGCGGATCGATGCCGCCGGCGCCGCGGCCGACCCCGGTGAACGCCACCTATAATTCCAACTGAGCGCGCAGCATGAGCGATCCGAACGATCCCGGTCCGCCGCCTGACTCGCCGCCACTGAACGGCGGGCGCAATGGACGGCCCGCGCAACGCCGCGGGGCGAGCCGGTTCGACGCTGTGCCGCGGATGGAGAACGTGCGGGTGACGGCGCCCGACCTCGCGCGTCGAATGGCGCTGGAGAAGACCCGTTCACGGCTGGTGATCGCCGCCGGCGTCTTTACCGTGCTGTTCGCCGCGGTGCTGACAAAGCTGGCGCTCGCGACCATCGTGATGCCGCTGGCGCCACACAGGGTCGAACGGACGGTGGACCAGATCGTTGAAGTCCGAGCCACACGGGACGGTCGAGGCGACGTTGCCGGGCCAGCGCGCCATGATCACCGATCGCAACGGGCAACCGATGGCCATCTCATTGAACACGGTCGCGCTGTACGCCGATCCGCGGCAGATCGGCGATCCAATGGACGCGGCGAAACAGTTGAAGCGCGTGCTGCCGCGGCTGGATCTGGCCGAGACCGAGGAGCGGTTGGGGCGCGACAAGAAGTTCGTCTATCTGGCGCGCGAGATCACGCCGCGGGAGGAACAGGCAATCAACAACCTCGGCATCCCGGGGGTTGATTTCCAGCCGACGCAGCACCGCGAATACCCGCTGGGGCGCACCGCCGCACAGGTTCTGGGCGGTGTGGATGTCGATGAGACCGGCTTCGCCGGGGTTGAGAAATATTTCGACCACCGCCTGCGTACCGATACCGAACCGCTGCGGCTGTCGATCGATCTGCAGGTGCAGGCCGCGGTGCACGAAGAGCTGCTCAACGCAATGGCCGAGTTCGACGCGATCGGCGGCTGTGGCATCGTAATGGATGTCAACACGGGTGAGGTGCTGGCGATGGTCAGCCTGCCGGACTACGACGCCAACTTCGTCCGCACGGCGCCGCCCGATGATCGGTTCAACCGAGCGGTCGAGGGGACCTATGAGCCCGGCAGTACGTTCAAGCTGCAGACCGCCTCGATGGCGCTGGACAGCGGGCTGGTCCACATCTGGGACGAATTCGACGCCTCTCGTCCCATCACCATCGGGCGGTTCACGATCACCGACTTCGAGGGCAAGCACCGCTGGCTGTACCTGCCGGAGGTACTGGCGTACTCATCGAACCTGGGGGCGGCGCATATCGCACTGACGATCGGTGCGCAACGCCAGCGAGCGTGGCTCAGGGCCATGGGCATGTTCGGCCGCACTGGAATCGAATTGCCCGAATCGGCGCTCCCCATCGTTCAGCCGGCGTCCTCCTGGAAAGAACTGGCCACCATGACAGTGGGCTTCGGGCACGGGATCTCCGTCACCCCGTTGCATGTGGTGCGTGGCACGGCCGCGGTGGCCAACGGCGGGATTCTGATCCATCCGACAATTTTGGCGCTGGATCCCGGTGAACACGTGAGTGGCGTCCGGGTGATGCAGCAATCCACGTCCGACGTCATGCGCAAGCTGATGCGGCTGGTGGTCACCAATGGCTTTGGCAAGCCGGCCGAGGTAGCAGGCTACTATCCTGGCGGTAAGACCGGAACGGCGGAAAAGGTCGCGTCGCATGGCGGGTACAGGAAGCACGCGAACGTCGCAGCCTTCATCTGTGTGTTCCCGATGAACGCGCCGCGCTATGCGGTCTACATGATGCTGGATGAACCGAAAGGGAACAAAACGACTTACGGCTACGCCACGGCGGGTTGGGTGGTCGCGCCGGCCGCGGGCAAGGTGATTGCTCGGGTCGGGCCGATGCTGGGTCTGCTGCCCGATCTGGTGGACATGCCGGAGATCAACGAGGCGCTGGCGATTCCGCTGCAGCCGGGCCGCCCGCCGGGTGCGCCGGCCCGTGGTCCGCACGGCCTGTCAGTACCGGTTGCCGAGGCGGCCGCGAAGAAGAAGGTTGATACGGACCGTCCCAACCTGACGGTGCCGGCCACGGAGCTGCCGCCGGCGATTAGCCGCCCGGAGCGGGAGATCAGGCGGCAAACGAGGCTCGAGCACCCGGCCGGAGCATCGGCCGATGCCCCTGCGGTGGCCGTCGCGGCGGCGGCTCCCGTTGCGGCTCGCTGATCTCATGGTGCAGTTTACCGCCATCGGGGGTGCCACGCGGGCCCGGGGTTGGCAGGCCGTTGCCCACCTGGAGATCGCCGGCGTGACCGCCGACAGCCGCCACGTTGTACCGGGCGACCTGTTCGCCGCCTTGCCTGGGTCGCGCACTGACGGGCGGGCCTTCATCGGCGATGCGGTGCGGCGCGGGGCGGTCGCGATCCTGGCGCCCA
This sequence comes from uncultured Alphaproteobacteria bacterium, assembly GCA_963817185.1. GTDB lineage: Bacteria > Pseudomonadota > Alphaproteobacteria > Acetobacterales > Acetobacteraceae > Rhodopila. The sequence continues at coordinate 39,415 of CAWFNN010000004.1, forward strand.
CCGGGACGCTCTGGCCGACCGGCGTACCGTCGCGCCCGATCATCGTGGACCCGGAGCCGCGCCAGTGCCTGGCCCAGATCGCCGCTGTCCTGGCGGGGCCGCAGCCGGAAACGGTCGTCGCGATCACCGGCACAAACGGCAAAACGAGCACCGTCGAATTCACCCGCCAGCTTTGGGCGTCAGCCGGTGCGAGGGCCGCCAGCCTCGGGACGCTCGGGCTGATCGCGCCGGGTTTTGATCCCGGTGCCGGCCTGACGACCCCCGATCCGGTCAGCCTGGCCGAGACGTTGGCAGGTCTGGCCCGTCATGGCGTGACGAAGGCTGCGATGGAGGCGTCGTCGCACGGGCTGGACCAGTTCCGCCTGGATGGCGTGAAGCTGACCGCTGCGGCGTTCACCAACCTGACGCGGGATCATCTGGATTATCACGGCACGCTGGACGCATACCGGCAGGCAAAACTTCGTCTGTTCGACGCGCTGCTGCCTGCCGGCGCGCCCGCCATCGCGCATGCGGACATGGAGGCCGAGACGTTGGAGGCGTTGCGACGGATCGCGCGACGCCGCCGGCTCGATCTTCGCACCGTAGGCGAGCAGGGCGAGTGGTTGCGGCTGATCGAGGCGCGTCCGCGCGCGGACGGGCAGGATCTGACGGTTCTGGTCGACGGGCGTGAACGGACTATCGCGCTGAACCTGCCGGGCCGCTTCCAGGCCGACAACGCGCTCATCGCCGCCGCTCTTACCGAGGCGCTTGGTCTGGCCGACGTGCTGGATCGGCTGGCGGTGCTGCGCGGCGTGCGTGGCCGGATGGAACGTGCTGCCCGGTTGGCGGACGGCGCGACCGCCTACGTGGATTACGCCCACACGCCGGATGCGCTGGAACGGCTTCTGACGGCGCTGCGTCCGCACACCGCCGGGCGGCTGCATATCGTGTTCGGCGCCGGCGGCGACCGCGATCGCGGCAAGCGTCCGCTGATGGGGCTGGCCGCGTCGCGTCTCGCCGACCGTGCGATCGTGACGGACGACAATCCGCGCGGCGAGGACCCGGCCACGATCAGAGCCGCCATCCTGGCCGCGTGCCCGGGCGCGCGGGATATCGGCGACCGGGCGAAGGCGATCGAGACGGCGTTGAACGACCTGCGCGCGGGGGATGTCCTGGTGGTCGCCGGCAAAGGGCATGAACAAGGACAAATCGTGGGCGGAACCGTGCTGCCGTTCGACGACGTAACCGTTATCCGCCGCCTGGCCGGCTGCCTGGAGCACGGCGAATGAGCCTCGCCCTGTGGAGCGCGAGCGAATTGGCGGCTGCGACCGGGGGCAGCCTGTCCCGCAGGTTCGACGCCAGCGGCGTGTCGATCGACACGCGGACGCTGGCGGCGGGCGATCTGTTCGTCGCCCTGCTCGGCGAGGGCCGCGACGGGCATGCGTTCGTCGCCGATGCGCTTGCCGGGGGCGCGGCTGGCGCGATGGTGCATGCTGACGTACCGCAAGCGGGGCCGCTGCTGCGGGTCGGCGACACGCTGGAGGGGCTGCGGTGTCTCGGGGCGTTCGCCCGTTCACGCTTCGGCGACAACGCGGGCCGCCTGATCGCGGTCACGGGCAGCGTCGGAAAGACCACGACCAAGGAAATGCTTCGCCGGGCGCTGTCCGGGTTCGGTCCGACCCATGCCGCCGCGGCGTCGTTCAATAATCACTGGGGGGTGCCGCTGACCCTGGCGCGCACGCCCCGCGACGCCAAATTCTGCGTCGTCGAGATCGGGATGAACCACGCCGGCGAGATCGCGCCGCTAGCCCGTCTGGCCCGCCCGCATGTCGCCGCGATCACGACGATCGCCAAGGCCCATGTCGGATATCTCGGCAGCATCGCAGCGATCGCCGACGAGAAGGCGAGCATCCTGCGCGGGCTGGAACCGGGTGGCATCGGGGTGCTTCCCGTGGATTGTCCAGAGTTCGCGACGCTGAAGGCGGCTGCCGGCGACGCCTCCATTCTGACGTTCGGCATCGATCCGGGGGCGGATGTCCGGCTGCTGCATCGCGAATCAGACGCAGACGGCTCCCTGATTCATGTGGATATCTGCGGCCGTACCGCTTCGTTGCGGCTCAATGCTCCCGGGCAGCATATGGTGATGAATGCGGTCGCCACCCTGGCTGTCATCGCCGCACTCGGGCTTGATCCGACCGGGGCGATCGATGCGCTGGAGGCGTTCGTACCTCTCGCCGGCCGCGGCGCGCGACGGGAGATTGCTGTGCGCTGCGGCGCGGCGCTGCTGCTGGATGAAAGCTACAATGGCAACGGGGCGTCGATGCGGGCGGCGCTGGATGTGCTGCGGCTGCAGCCGGCGAGGCGACGTGTCGCGGTGCTGGGGGATATGCTGGAGCTTGGGGATGAAGGGCCGGCGGAACATGCGGGTCTGGCGGAGGCGGTCATCGGCTCGGTCGATCGCCTGTTCACCTGCGGTCCCTTGATGCGCCGTCTGTTCGACGCTGTGCCGGAGACGCTGCGCGGCGCGCATGCCGCGGATTCCGATGCCCTCGCACCTGTCGTCGCGGCGGCGGTCGAACGGGGCGATGCTATCCTGGTGAAGGGCAGCCTGGGCAGCGGTATGAAGAGAGTTGTCGAGGCGATCGAGGCCGCTTGCAACAGGCCATCCACCGTCATCGCCGGAGCGGGCTGATGCTCTACATGATCTTCCGGCCGCTCGCGGACCATTTCATCCTGTTCAATCTGTTCCGCTACATCACCTTCCGAGCAGGCGCGGCCTGTCTTACGGCTCTGATCGTCAGCTTCGTGCTGGGGCCGGCGGTGATCCGGCGGTTGAAGTCGGTACAGAAACAAGGCCAGCCGATCCGCCTGGACGGCCCGGCCCGCCACCTGGTCGAGAAGAAAGGCACGCCGACGATGGGCGGGCTGCTGATACTGGGCAGCCTGACGATCTCCACGCTGCTGTGGGTCGACCTGAAGGACATGTACATCTGGCCGGTGCTGTTCGTCACGCTGGGCTATGGCGCGCTCGGGTTCTGGGACGACTATCTGAAGGTGACCAAGCGCAATACGCGCGGTGTCCCGGGACGGGCGAAACTGTTCGTTCAGGCAGTCGTGGGTTTCGCGGCCGCGGTGTGGATCACCTCGCTGGCCCGGGGACCGCTTGGCACGGCCCTGACCGTTCCGGTGTTCAAGGAAGTTGTCATCCAGCTGGGTTATTTCTTCCCCGTTTTCGGCATGCTGGTCATGATGGGCGCGTCCAATGCGGTGAACCTGACCGACGGGCTGGATGGTCTTGCGATCGTGCCGACGATGATCGCGGCGGGCGTCTTCACTTTGATCGCCTACCTGGTCGGCAACCGGATCTTCGCCGACTACCTGCAACTGAACCCTGTCGCGGGAGCGGGCGAACTGGCGGTGTTCTGCTCCGCCCTGGTCGGTGCCGGGATGGGCTTCCTGTGGTTCAACGCCCCGCCCGCCAAGGTGTTCATGGGCGATATCGGCGCGCTGGGTCTTGGCGGTGCGCTGGGCGCGGTGGCGATGGTGACAAAGCACGAGATCGTGCTGATGATCGTCGGCGGCCTGTTCGTGGTCGAGACGCTGTCCGTCGTCATCCAGGTGTTCTGGTACAAGCGCACTGGCCACCGGGTGTTCCTGATGGCGCCGCTGCACCACCACTTCGAGAAGAAGGGGTGGGCTGAACCGACGATCGTCATCCGCTTCTGGATCATCTCGATGATCCTCGCGCTGGTCGGTCTGGCGACGCTGAAGATCCGATGAACATGTTCCCCACCACTCTTTTCAGCGGCAAGCGCTTCGCCGTGGTCGGGCTGGGCAAGAATGGCATGCCGGCGGCGCGGGGCCTGCGGGCGATGGGCGCGGAGGTGGTCGCGTGGGACGACAGTGCCGCGGTGCGGGCGGCGGCCGAAGGTCTCGACCTGCGCGATCCGGCGGAAGGAAAATTTGAATACGACGCCCTGGTGCTGTCGCCGGGCATTCCGCACCGCCTGCCGAAACCCCACCCGGTCGCACGGCGAGCGGTCGCGGCTGGCGTGCCGATCCTGTCCGACGTCGAGCTGCTGTTCCAGGCGGTCCGCGGGGCCGGCTCACGCGCGCGCTTCGCCGGGATCACCGGGACCAACGGAAAGTCCACGACGACGGCACTCCTGGCGCATGTCCTGGTGCAGGCGGGCGTGCCGGTGGCGGCGGGTGCCAACCTCGGACCGGCCGCGCTGTCGCTGCCGCTGCTGCCACATCATGGAGTGTACGTGCTCGAAATGTCCTCCTATATGTTGGAGCAACTCGCGAGCATACGGTTTGATGCGGCGGTGATGCTCAACCTCAGCGCCGATCACATCGATCGTCATGGCGACCTGGCCGGATATGCCATGGCCAAACGCGCGATCTTCGACCGGCAGCGGGACGGCGATCTCGCGGTGATCGGTGTCGATGATGCGGGCTCCCGCGCCATGGCTGCCTGGCTCGAGAGCCGGCCGGCGCGGGTCGTGCGTGTGTCCGGCTCCGAGACGCCGTTGGCATCGGGTCCGGCGTTGCCGGGTGCCCACAACGCACAGAATGCGGCGGCGGCGAGCGCGGCGGCGCGGTTCCTCGGCGTCTCCGACGCCGTCATTGCCGCCGGGTTGATCAGCTATCCCGGTCTGCCGCACCGCCAGCAGCGCATCGTAACGATCGACGGCGTGACGTTCATCAACGACAGCAAGGCGACCAACGCTGATGCGGCGGAGCGGGCGCTGGTCTGCTACGAAAGGGTGATCTGGATTGCCGGCGGGATGGCCAAGGAAGGTGGGATCGAGCGGCTGGTGCCGCTGTTCCCGCGTGTCGCGCGTGCGCTGCTGATTGGCCGGGACGCGGCTGGGTTTGCCGCGACTCTGACCCGTCACGGTGTGGCGTTCGACATCATGGGCACGCTGGAGGCGGCCGTTCCCGCCGCATTCGCCGCTGCCAAGGCCTCCGGCGTGTCGACCGTCCTGTTGTCTCCGGCCTGCGCCAGCTGGGATCAGTTCACCGGGTACGACCAACGCGGCGACCGCTTTGCCGAACTGGCGCACGGTCTCGCAGGCGCCGCCTCGCCGGCAGCCGGAAGCGTGCAACCGGGAGGCGGGTGATGCCGACGCTGTCGCGCGCCGATAACTCGTTGCTGGGCCGCTGGTGGTGGAGCGTCGATCGCTGGACGCTTGGCGCGATCGGCACGCTGATCGGCTTCGGCTATATCATGATGCTCGCCGCCAGCCCTGCCGTCGCGGAACGGATCGGCACGTCGCGGGAGACGTTCATCCTGAAGCAGGTGGTGTTCCTGGCGGTCGCCGGTGTGATCGTGGTTGGCGTGTCGCTGCTGTCGCCGCGCGACATCAGGCGGCTGGCCATCGCCGGTTGCGTAATTGCCATGGCGCTGACGGCGGCGACGATGGTGGTGGGGGTGGAGATCAAAGGCGCGCGCCGCTGGATCTCCTTGCCACTGATGACGGTGCAGCCGAGCGAGTTTCTGAAACCGTGCTTCGCGGTGGTCACGGCGTGGCTGCTCAGCGAGGGCAAGCGATCGCCGCGCTTCCCCGGCATGATCATCGCGTTCCTGATCTTCGGCATGATCCTGATGCTGCTGAAGTCACAGCCCGACATCGGCATGCTGGCCGTGGTGACGGCGGTGTTCCTGGCGCAGCTTTACATCAACGGCTTGCCCCTGGTGCTGGTCGGCGTTGCCCTGGGCATGATGGGTGGCGGCGGCGTCATGGCCTACATGCTGTTCCCGCACGTGCGCAGCCGCGTGACCCGGTTCTGGGACGGCACCGGCGACAACTACCAGATCACGACGGCGCTGGAAGCGTTCGGCAACGGCGGACTGCTGGGGCGCGGGCCGGGCGAGGGGCATGTGAAGGACGTCCTGCCGGACGCTCATGCGGACTTTGTCTTTGCCGTCGCGGGCGAGGAGTTCGGCATGCTGATCTGTGTCGTAATCCTGTCGGTGTTCGCGTTCATCGTGCTGCGTGGACTGCTGCGGCTGCTGCGCGAGCAGGACCTGTTCGTGGTGCTGTCCTGCACCGGGCTGGTGACGGGCTTCGGATTGCAGGCGTTCGTCAACATGGCTTCCACGCTGCAGCTGATACCGACCAAGGGGATGACGCTGCCGTTCATCTCCTATGGCGGGTCGTCGGCGATCGCCGTGGCATTGGGCATGGGGATGCTGCTGGCGCTGACGCGACGGCGCGGGCGGGACGAACCGGCATGAGAGGGCCAATGGTGCTGCCGATCGTCATCGCGGCGGGCGGAACGGGAGGCCATTTCTTTCCGGCCGAGGCACTGGCCGCGGAACTGGTGGCGCGCGGTCATCGGATCCTGCTGATGACCGATGCCCGGTCCGGCGCGCGGACCAGCCCGGTGTTTGGCGGGGGGGAACAGTATATCGTTCGCGGGGCCGGGATCGCCGGACGCGGGCCTTGGCGTGGGGCGAAGGCAATCGGGTCGTTGGCGGCGGGCGTGCTGCAGGCGCGGGGTATCCTGGCGCGGATCGGCGCCGGGTGCGTGGTCGGGTTCGGCGGCTATCCCAGCGTCGCGCCGGTGCTCGCCGCGCGATTGCTGCGGCGGCGGCCGGCGGTGATCCTGCACGAGCAGAACGCGGTGCTGGGACGCGCGAACCGCTTCCTGGCACACCGGGCGGATGTACTGGCGCTGGGCTTCGAGAGCACCGAGCGGGTTCCCTCGGGAACACGGACCGAGGTGACGGGCAATCCGGTGCGACCAGCGATCGCCGCGCTGTCGCAGACCAGCTACGTCGCCGCGACCGACCGCGTCAGGCTGCTGGTTCTCGGCGGATCACTCGGTGCGCGGGTGTTTTCCGACATCGTTCCGGCGGCGCTGCGGTCGTTGCCGGCGGATTTGCGGGCCCGGCTGTCAGTGGTGCAGCAGGTTCGGCTGGAGGACATGGAACGGGTCAAGGCCGCTTACGCGTCCGACGGCATGGCGGCGGAGTTATCGCCGTTCTTTCCGGATGTCGCCGCGCGGCTGGTGGCGGCGCATCTGGTGATCGCGCGGGCGGGCGCATCCACCGTGGCTGAACTGGCGGTCGCGGGGCGGCCGGCGATCCTGGTGCCGCTGCCGGGTGCGATCGACGATCACCAATCGGCCAACGCACGCGCCTTGGCGAAAGCCGGCGGCGCGTGGGTGGTGCCGCAGCCGCGCTTTACCCCGGAATTCCTGGCTGAGCGGCTGGCGGCGCTGATCGTTGATCCGGTGGGACTGGCGAAGGCGGCGGTTGGTGCGCGCAGCCAGGCGCGAGGCGACGCGGCGGGGCGGCTGGCCGATCTGGTGGAGGTCCGCATGGCCGTGACGCGGCGGGGAGAGCGCGTATGAGGGCGCTGCCGCTTTCCATCGGGACCCTGCACTTCGTCGGCATCGGCGGCATCGGGATGTCAGGCATCGCCGAGGTGCTGCATACACTGGGATACAGCGTCCAGGGCAGCGACATCTCCGAGTCCGCCAATGTGCTGCGACTGCGCGAGGCGGGGATACCGGTCGCCATTGGACATGAAGCGGGCAATCTTCGGGACGCCCAGGTTGTTGTCGTCTCGACGGCGGTGAAGCGGGACAATCCGGAAGTGGCCGCGGCGCGGGCACGGCTGGTCCCGGTGGTACGACGGGCGGAGATGCTGGCCGAACTGATGCGGCTGAAATGGTCGATCGCGGTAGGCGGCACGCACGGCAAGACCACGACGACCAGCCTGATTGCCTGCGTGCTGGAGGCGGCGCATCTGGATCCGACCGTGATCAACGGCGGCATCATCAACGCCTACGGCACCAACACCCGTATGGGCAGCGGCGACTGGATGGTCGTCGAGGCGGACGAGAGCGACGGATCGTTCCTGCGGCTGCCCGCGATCATCGCGGTCGTTACCAATATGGACCCGGAACATCTGGACCATTGGGGCAACGCGGAGGCGATGATCGCCGGCTACGATCAGTTCGTCGCCAACATTCCGTTTTATGGCTTTGCCGTGCTGTGCATCGATCATCCGGCGGTGCAGCAGATGATTCCGCGGCTTTCGGATCATCGGATCGTTACATACGGCTTCTCGCCGCAGGCCGACGTGCGTGCCGAACGGATAGTCCCCGACAAGCTGGGTTCGACGTTCGAGGTTGTCGTCACGGACCGTTTCCACAATCGCACACGCCGGATGGGCCCGTTCCGGTTGCCGATGCTGGGCGCCCATAATGTGCAGAATGCGCTGGCCGCGATCGCGGTGGGCATCGAGATGGAGATCGACGACGCCACGCTGCGCAGCGCGTTGCTTGGCTTCAAGGGCGTCAAGCGCCGCTTTACCAAGACGGGAGAGAGCGGCGGCATCACCGTGATCGACGATTACGGCCACCATCCGGTTGAGATCGCCGCGGTGCTGAAAGCGGCTCGGCAGGCGGGCGCGCGCGACGTGGTGGCGGTTGTGCAGCCGCATCGCTACACGCGGCTGCAATCGCTGTTCAACGAGTTCTGCACCTGCATGAACGATGCGGGGACAGTGATCGTCGCGGACGTGTATGCGGCGGGTGAGCAGCCAATTCCCGGAGTGACCCGCGATGCGCTTGTGGAAGGGCTGCGGGCGCGCGGCCATCGCAGCGTCGTTGCACTGCCTAATCCGGGACGGCTTGGCGAGATGGTGCACGCGATCGCTCGTCCGGGCGACTTTGTCGTCTGCCTGGGGGCCGGATCGATCACGCAATGGGCGGCGGCGCTGCCGGACGATCTTGCGGCGTTGCAGAGCGGCGGCGGGAAACGGGCGGTGGGAACATGATGGCCGCGGCATGTTTTCCGGGGCTGTTGGAAACGTTGCCGAAGCTGCGAGGACGCGTGCAGGCGGCTGCGCCGCTGGCGCCGTTCACGTGGTTCCGCGCTGGTGGGGCGGCCGAGGTGCTGGTGCGTCCGGCCGATGCGGACGATCTTGGCGGGTTCCTGCGAGGCCTGCCGCATGAGGTGCCGGTGCATGTGATCGGCGCCTGCTCCAATCTGATCGTGCGTGACGGCGGACTGCCTGGCGTAACGATCCGGCTGGCGCGCGGGTTCTCGGCGATCGTTGTCGAGGCGGACGCCGTGGTTGCCGGGGCGGCCGCCTTGGATGTCACGGTCGCGGAACATGCGGCGGCGGCCGGATTGACCGGTCTGGAGTTTCTGTCCGGCATCCCGGGCTCGATCGGCGGTGCGGTGGCGATGAATGCCGGTGCGTATGGCGGTGAAATGGCGGGCGTTCTGGACTGGGCCGAGATCGTTACGCGCACCGGCGAACAACGCCGGTTGACGGCGCAACAACTGGCCTTTGCCTATCGCCACGTGGCGCTGCCGGCGGGCGCGATTGTCATCCGGGTCCGTCTGCGGGCGATGCGGGGGGCACCAGGGTTGATCGCTGCCCGAATGGCAGAGATCAAGGCGACACGGGAAGCGTCCCAGCCGGTGCGGGCACGCACCGGCGGGTCCACGTTCCGCAATCCCGACGGCATGAAGGCGTGGGAGCTGATTGATGCGGCCGGCTGTCGGGGCCTGACGCGTGGCGGCGCGATGGTGTCTGAAAAGCACTGCAACTTCCTGATCAACACCGGCGGTGCGACCGCGGCCGACATCGAGGGTCTCGGCGAGGAAGTACGCCGCCGTGTCATGGCCGCGACCGGCGTGACGCTGGAATGGGAAATCCGCCGCATCGGGGTTCCCGCCGGGAAGCCGGAGATCGTGCCGGCGGACGTGCGGGAGAATATCCCATGACCCGGGTGGTGGTGCTGTACGGCGGCATCTCCGCCGAACGCGAGGTCAGCCTGTCCAGCGGGATTCAGGTGATCGCGGCGCTGCGCGAATCCGGTTTCATGGTCGATGCGGTCGACGTCGGGCATGATCTTGGCGCGGTGATCGCGGCGCTCTCGCCGAAGCCGGATGCCGTCTTCAATGCACTGCACGGCCGTTTCGGCGAGGACGGTGCGATCCAGGGCGTGCTGGACTGGCTAGACATTCCGTATACACATTCCGGCGTCCGCGCCTCGGCCCTGGCGATGGACAAGCAGGCGGCAAAGGCGCTGTTCGTGTCCGCCGGACTGCCGATCGCCCCTGGCCGGACGGTGTCGATCGGCGAGCTTGAGGCAGATGATCCGCTGCCGTTGCCTTATGTGGTCAAACCGGTGAACGAGGGATCGTCTGTTGGCGTAACGGTCGTGCGCCGCGGCGACAACCGGCGCGCCGAGATCGCACGAAGCTGGAAATTCGGGCGGACCGCGCTGGTGGAGGAATACATTCCGGGACGAGAACTGACCGTCGGCGTGCTGGATGACCGAGCGCTGGCGGTGACGGAAATCATGCGCGGTTGCCGGGACGTTTTACGACTATGAGTCGAAATACGCGGACGGCGGCTCGCGCCACATCATTCCGGCTCCGGTTCATCCTGATGCGTAGCGCCCGGGCGATGGAAGTGGCAGTCGCCGCGCATCGGGCGCTGGGTTGCCGCGGCGCGACGCGCTGCGATTTTCGTTACGATGACACCGGCGGGAGAGCCTGGCCGCCTGGTGCTGCTGGAGATCAATACGCAACCGGGCCTGACGCCGACATCGCTGCTGCCGGAGCAGGCGGCGTATCGCGGCATGAGTTTTCAGCAACTTTGCGTCTGGATGGTGGAGAATGCCGCATGCCGCGGGTGATCCGTTCGCCGCGCAATTCGGTCAAGGACCGGCCCTCGGGCTGGCGGCTGGCGCTACGCCGGCAGCGCCGTCTGTTGCGGCCGGCGGGTTGGGTCGCGTGCGGCTCTGTCGTCGCTCTGCTGCTTTTGTTTCTGGTCCACGCCGCGGGATCGCACGCCGGGTCGGGCGGGCGGACATTGACCAGCATGCGCGAACGCCTGGGCGCCGTGACCGCCGCCTCCGGCCTGCGGGTGACGGACGTCGTGATCGAAGGGCGCGCCAATACGCCCGAGCCGTGCTGCGCGCGGCGATCGGGGTCAACAAGGGCGATCCTATACTTGGATTTTCACTGGAAGAAACCAGGGCCAATATCGAAACGAATTCCGTGGGTCGAGCATGCGACCGTGGAGCGGCGGCTGCCGGGGACAGTCATCATCAATCTGCAGGAGCGGCGGCCCTTCGCGATCTGGCAGAACCAGAGGAAGATCGTCCTGGTCGATCGCACCGGGCAGGTCGTTACCAACCAGGACGTCGCCCGCTTTCCGCATTTGCCGCTGATCGTCGGCCTCGGCGCACCCGGCGCCGCGGCTGTCCTGCTCGACGCGCTGCGCGATCGTCCAGCACTGGCGGAGAAGGTCTACGCCAGCGTCCGCGTCGGCGAACGCCGCTGGAATCTGCGAATGACCAACGGCACCGACGTGATGCTGCCGGAGGGCCATGAGGTCGCCGCGCTCGATCGGCTGATCCCAGCTGCAGCAGGACCACGCCGTGCTGGATCGTCCGCTGGCCGCCATCGATATGCGCCTGCCCGACCGGCTGGTGTTCCGTCCGAGGGCCGAGAGCAAGGCCGATACGACGGACAGCGCCGCGCTGCCGCACTCGCCGCCCGTATCAACCGCGCCCACGGTTCCCGTGATCGCGAAGAAACCCACGTAGGAGCACGATCGGATGGCCGACAATCCTCGTCGCGTGCTGCCGCCCAGCCGAGACCGGTCCGCCGGACATCGAGCCGCTCCGGCATCATCGTTCCGGCCCGTTCGGCGTCGTCGATATCGGCACGACCAAGATCGCCTGCCTGATCGGCCGGGTGGAAAGCGATGGCACGCTGCGTGTCCTCGGCTTCGGCTGGCAGAAGGGCAGGGGTCTGAACAGCGGCGACATCACCGATCTGGAGGCCGCCGAGAAAGCGATCCGCGCCTGCGTCGGGCAGGCCGAGGACATGGCCGACACGAGGCTGCGCGCGGTCACCGTCAACCTGACCTGCGGCCAACCGGAGTCACGGCTGTTCAACGTGCAATGGCCGGTCGGCGGCCGCGCGGTGACCGAGAACGACATCCGCGGTGTGCTGAACGAAGGGCGTGGCCGGGCGGAGGTCGATGGAAGGGAACCGATCCATGTGCTGCCGCTGAATTTCGCCGTCGATGCGACCGACCATGTCATCGATCCGCGCGGCCTGTTCTGCACGACGCTGAACGCCCGGCTGCACGTCATCGACGCCGCCGCGACCGCGTTGCGCACGCTGGAATCCTGCATCCATCGTTGCGACCTGGAGATCGAGGATCTGGTCTCGGCGCCGATGGCCGCTGGATTATCCAGTCTGGTGCCCGAAGAACGGGAACTCGGCGCGACGATCATCGACATGGGCGGCGGCACCACCAGCATGGCGGTCTATGCCGAGAAGCAGATGATGCACACAGCGCAGCTTCCGATCGGCGGGTCTGCATGTCACCAAGGACCTGGCGATCGGGCTGTCGACGACCCTGGTGCATGCGGAACGATTGAAGACGCTGTTCGGCAATGTGGAATCGAGCCCGGACGATGAGCGCGAGCTGCTGCCGGTGCCGCTGGTCGGCGAGGAAGACCATCAGCTTGCGAAAGTGCCGCGCAGCATGGTGGTGAACATCATCCGCCCGCGCATCGAAGAAACGTTCGAGTATATCAAGGACCGGCTTGACGCGTCGGGGATGGGACGCGCGCGGGCAACCGCGTGGTGCTGACCGGCGGTGCGTGCCAGCTTCCGGGGGTTCGCGAAATGGCGGCGAGGATGCTGAGCCGGCAGGTGCGCCTCGGGCCGGCCCGCGGCGCTGCGCGGGCTGCCGGAACTTGCCTCCGGCCCGGCCTTTTCCACTGCTGCCGGCCTGCTCTCGTGGGCGGCCGGCGACGGCAGAGCCTTTCAGGACATCAACCTGGATGGCGAACCGCAGAGTCGGTCTGTTCCGCCGGCTCGTCAATTTTCTGAAGGAACGTGTCTGAACCCGGCGCGAATCGAGCGTTGTGTCGTAATTGGTAATCCAGCAGCCGTCCCGTAAACGCGGGGGAGAAAACGAAATGACCCTGAACCTGACAATCCCGACACATGACCCATACTGACTTTTCACCTCGGATCACCGTCATCGGCGTCGGCGGCGGTGGTACGAACGCGGTCGATAACATGATCGCCGCGAACCTGCAGGGCGTGGAGTTCGTCGTTGCGAACACCGACGCCCAGCAGCTTATGCACAGCCGGGCCGATCGCCGCATCCAGCTTGGCCCGCACATCACGCAGGGGCTGGGTGCCGGCGCGAAGCCGGAGATCGGCAAGGCCGCGGCGGAAGAGGCGGCGGACGAACTGTATCGTCATCTCGACGGCGCCCACATGGTGTTCATCACCGCCGGCATGGGCGGCGGCACCGGCACCGGCGCGGCGCCGGTCATCGCCCGCATGGCGCGGGAGCGAAACATCCTGACCGTCGGCGTGGTTACGAAGCCATTCGGTTTCGAAGGCGTGCGGCGCGCCCGGTCCGCCGATCAGGGCATCGAGGAACTGCAGCAGTACGTCGATACGCTGATCGTGATCCCGAACCAGAATCTGTTCCGTATGGCAAATGAGCGCACCACCTGGCGCGATGCGTTCAAGATGGCCGACCAGGTGCTCTACATGGGCGTCCGCGGCGTCACCGACCTGATGATGGTGCATGGGCTGGTCAATCTCGACTTCGCCGACATCCGCACGGTCATGGCGGAGATGGGCAAGGCCATGATGGGCACCGGCGAGGCCGAGGGCGAGAACCGCGCCATCCGTGCCGCCGAGGCGGCGATCAACAATCCGCTGCTGGAAGACACCAGCATGTCCGGTGCGCGCGGCCTGCTGATCAACATCACCGGCGGCGAAGACCTGACGCTGTTCGAGGTCGATCAGGCCGCGAACCGCATCCGCGAGGAAGTGGACGAAGAAGCCAACGTGATTTTCGGTTCGGCGGTGGACGAAACGCTGGCAGGCCGGATCCGGGTCTCGGTGGTGGCCACCGGCATCGACTCGCACAAGACGGCCGAACAGTCGCGGCCGAAGCTGGTCGCGGTGGCGGTGGTGGAGCGGCCCCGGCGCCGCAGCCGATCGTCGTTCGGCAACGCGGCCCCGGTCGCGGCGGCGCCGGCGTTCATGCCGGCCGCGGTTCAGGCTCCGCCGTCGTCTCCTGCTGCGCCAGGTATCGCCGCAACCGGAGCCGGTGGCCAATATGGTCGCCGTGACGGACGCGCATCCGCAGCCTGCGTTGCAACCGAAGCCGGTGTGCAGACGCAGCCGTTGCCAGCTGCGCAACTGACGGCGAAGGCCAATCTGTTCGCCGAGTCACAGCGCCCGACGGCGATGCCTTCGCATGTGCCGCTCGCCGCGGCCGAACCGCCGCGACCAAGCCTGTTCAACACGGTGACGGGGGCATTCCGGCGGCGGGCGTTGCAGCCTGGCGCCGGGGCCGCAGCAGCCGGTGATGCGGCGGGAGCCGGAGATGGCCGATTACCAGTCGCAAAATCCGCATGTATCGGTGCGTCAGACGTCCGCGGGGGACGAAACCGGGCTCGAGATTCCCGCCTTCCTGCGGCGACAGCATTCCTGATCCGATCGGGCCTGACCCGATTGGGGGGCCATCAGTTGCGGCCGGGCACGTCCCAGCGGTTCCTGGGGGCGCTCGGCCGCAGTGGGCAAGCGTATGCCGGTCAAACCGTGATTCCGCCGCCGGACGTTGGGTGGACCCATACGTCCGCCACGAAGCCGCGCAAGACGATCTGGCGGTCGCGCACGGCGCCGAGTTTTGCCGCGACCCGCTGGGACCGGATATTCTCCGGCAGGATATAGCTGACGAGACGGTCTCGACGCGAGGTTCGCGAACGCCCACTGCCGTACCGTCGGCGGCTGCCTCGGTCGCGAGGCCACGGCCCCAGAACGGCGAGGCCAGCGTCCAGGCCAGTTCCGGTTCCGGCCAGTCGGCGGGATGCAGCAGGCCGACGCGTCCGGCGAAACGACCCTCTACTTCGACAGCAACGATGCCGTATCCGCGCAAGGCCCATTGGCCCAGGAAGCGATTCCATCTCGGCCCAAGCCTGCTCACGGCTGAGGAGGGTGCCGCCCAGCCACCGGCGCACGGCGGGATCGGCGTTCATCGCGGCATAGACGTCCCAGTCGCCGGCGCGTGAAGCCGCGCAGGACAAGCCGGTTGGTGGTCAGTGTGGGGATGTGCATGGTTCGCTATGCTCCCTGAGACAGCCAGCATACGATGACGCCGCCATGGCCGAAAATATCAGCCCGCTTCCGTCCGTCGACGCGCTTCTGCGCGACGCTGCAACCGAGGTCCTGCTGACCCGCTTTGGCCGTAGCGCGGTCACCGCGGTGTTGCGCGACGTCCTCGCTGTCCGGCGGGCGGCCGGGCGGTTTGGCGATCCGGCGGCATCGCTGATCGACGAAGCGGCGGATCATCTGGCGGCGCGGTTCGCCCGGTCGCAACGGCCGGTCTTCAACATGACGGGCACCGTTCTGCACACCAACCTCGGCCGGTCGCCGTTGCCGCACGAAGCGGCGGAAGCGGCGGCGGAGGCACTGCGCAGCGCCACGACGCTGGAATTCGATCTGGTGGCGGGCCGGCGCGGCGAGCGTGACGACCACGTGAGCGGTTTGCTGTGCGAGCTGACCGGTGCCGAGGCGGCGACGGTCGTCAACAACAACGCGGCGGCGGTGATGCTGGTGCTGAATACGCTGGCGTTGGGCAAGGAGGTATCGGTTTCACGTGGGGAATTGATCGAGATCGGCGGCGCATTCCGAGTGCCCGACATCATGAGCCGATCCGGGCGCCGTCTTGAAGGAAGTCGGGACCACCAACCGGACACATTCGCGGGATTATGCCGAGGCGATCGGTTCCCTGACCGGCGCGCTCATGCGGGTACACCAAGCCAACTACGCCATCGTCGGCTTCACCGCGATGGTTTCCATTGAAACCCTTGGCACGATCGCACGTCGGTCCGACATTCCGCTGATCGAGGATCTGGGCAGCGGCAGCCTTGTGGACCTCGAACGATGGGGCCTGCCGCATGAACCGACTCCGCGCGAGTCGTTATGCGCCGGCGCCGACGTCGTCACATTCTCGGGCGACAAGCTTCTGGGCGGTCCGCAGGCGGGCCTGATCGTGGGCAGCAAACGTGTGATCGACGCGGTCAATCGCAATCCGCTCAAGCGTGCCCTGCGCCTCGACAAAGGACGTCTCGCGGCGTTGGAGGTGGTGCTGCGGATGTATCTCGATCCGGATCGTCTTGCCGAACGCCTGCCGGCGCTGCGTCTGCTGACCCGATCGGAAGCCGATATCCGGGCGACGCGCGGAACGGATCCGTGCGGGTGATCGCGGTCGCGATGGCCGGAGAGGGATATCGCTGTCGAGGCGTTGCCGGAGCCAGATCGGGTCGGGCGCGCTCCCGGTTGATCTGCTGCCCTCGGCCGCGGTGACCATTGGCGGCAAGGGCCTGGAGAATGTCGCGCACGCGTCTGCGTGGTCTGCCGCGCCCGGTGATCGGCAGGGTGGCACGCGGACGGCTGATACTGGACTGCCGGTGTCTGGAAGCGGATGACGAAGCGGCCTTCATTGCCCAGCTGTCGTGACGGTAAGATACTGGTCGTACGGAGGAGAAGCGGCCCCGGTGGGTCGGCCGGACTTCAAACCCGGTTGGGGCTGCCGAGCGGTCCCGGGCAGGTTCGACTCCTGCTCTCTTCCGCCGATTGTAGTATTCCAAATCAACCAATGTGACAATTTCACAACGATGTGGCACTATCGTTGTTTGGGATCCTTCCGTATCGTGTAATGAACGTTATGGTTAGGTCAGCGAAAGAGTAAAGAAAGAGGGAGACCTTTCGGACTCGTTCCGTGACGGCCATGTAGCGTAAGGAGAAGTTCCAATGAAGTTCCAGAAAGCCCTGGTGACGGCCACGATCCTGGCGATACCGGTTGCCGCGACGGCGCAGCCCATCACTGGTCTCTACATTGGTGGCGGCGTTGGCGTTGACGTCATGACGAACGAAAACTTCAACAGTAACATTGCAAGTGGGCGGATAACCACCGGCTGCAATAGAGCGGTTTCCATTCGCGTTGGCACACGGAACCCGCTCTAGCTCTCTGTTTGAGAGCGTGATTCACCGCTCCGGTGATTCCACCTGTGCGGATCACGCTCTAGCCTGTCTACCAACGTAGGACCCGCCGTTGACCTGAGCGTGGGCTGGGGTCTCGGGAACGGCCTGCGGGCCGAGCTTGAGGGTCTTTACACATATAACGAGTTTCAGGGTACCAACGTACGGCGGCCACGAACAGAAGTACGGCCCAATGGTCAACGTCCTGTATGACTTCGTCGGTGTGGTTCCTGTGGTCGAGCCCTATATCGGCGTCGGTGTCGGCTATCTGTGGGCGCAGGAGGACAATGTCCATGGCGGCGGTAGGCCCCGTGTCGGCCACAGCCGGTAACTCGACCCAAGGCTCCTTTGCCTACCAAGGCATTGTTGGCTTGGCTGTGCCGTTTGCGAGCTCCCGGTTTAGTCACTGACCGCCGATTATCGTTTCCTCGGGTCTGGCTGGCAATCGCGATTATGGTGGCTCCGTAACCGTCGGTAGAACGTCCCTTCCTGCGACATTCCGAGGGACCAATGACTACAACAACACCATAACGATCGGCTTCCGCTATAACTTCGGCGTGGCACCGCCCGGCGCCGCCGGCTCCGGCCGCGGTAGCGCCGTCGCCGGTTTCCCGCTCCTATCTCGTGTTCTTCGATTGGGACAAGGCGGCCCTGACCGATCGTGCACGTCAGATCGTTGCCGAGGCGGCAGCGAACTCGACGAAGGTGCAGTACACCCGGCTTGAGGTCAACGGCTACACCGACACCTCCGGCACCCCGCGATACAACCAGGGCCTGTCGGTGCGGCGCGCGCAGGCGGTGGCCGCGGAACTGGTCAAGGACGGCGTGCCCAAGGGCTCGCGATCACGATCCAGGGCTTCGGCGAGACCCATCTGCTGGTCCCAACCGGCCCGGGCGTTCGCGAGCCGCAGAACCGCCGCGTCGAAATCATCATCAAGTAGATTCCGGCTCCGTGACGGGAAGCAGGACGCCTTCGGGCGCCCTTTTCTTGTATCGCCGAAGGTGGGAGACGGGCGGCTACGGCTCTGATGAGCACATCGCTCCGGTAATTCTCGGCGGCTGCCAGTGATCCGGCCGGTTACCCGGTCCTGAGTCCTGCTTGTATGCCGATATCGAACACTCGGGGGTTTCACGCCGCGAAAATCAGAACTCGCCGCACCCGGCCTCGACGGTCATGCCCACAAGCTGCTGGTGGAACGTGATCTGATAGGCGGTCCGGATGCGGTTGATCGCGGCCAGGCTCGCGGGGACCTCGGGCAGCGCCACCACCAGCACCTTGGTCGCCTCCTTGATGGTCCTGTGCGTCATCGGGTTCATCCAATGCGCCGTTCGCGTCGAACACGGTGTAGCCGTTCGGCAGATTGGGGGTGACGGTGCTGTCGAGAAATGCCCGCCATTCCTTGTCCGTCAGATCGGCGCGGGCCGGAATGGCCTCGCCGAGGAAGAGCGTGAAGATCGCGACGGGCGGACCCCATCCGGGAGCGCACATCTGCTGGCTCCGGCCGGCTTGCGCCGCGCACGCACTCAGGCCGCCGATCAGGCAGATGGCGATGATCAGACGCGTCATGCGCGACTTCCCGACACAAAGTGAACCGATCAGCCGAACACCCGCTTGCCGCGCTTCCAGGTCCCCAGCACCACACCTTCCAGCGCTCGGCCGTCGAACGGCGTGTTCTGCGCCTTGCCCGGAAGTTTGCCGGCTTCGACCTTCCAGATCCGCTCCGGATCGAACAGGCACAGATCGGCGACGGCACCCTTGGCGATCCGTCCGGCGCTACATGCCCAGCAGCGCCGCCGGCCGAGCGGTCAGCAGATCGATCGCGGCGGCAAGCGAGAGCGATCCGTTGTGGACATGCGCCAGCGTGACCGCCAGCAGCGTCGCCAGGCCCGCACCCGCCGGCGGACGCCAGCGCGAACGGCAGGCGCTTGTCGTCGGCATCGCGCGGCTGGTGGTCGGACGCGATCGCATCGATCGTGCCGTCGGCCAGGGCCGCGATCACCGCCTTGCGGTCATGCTCCTTGCGCAGCGGCGGCGACAGTTTCGCGTAGGTCCGGAAATCGCCGATCGAGGTTTCGTTCAGGTCGAAGTAGGGCGGCGCGGTGTCGCAGGTGACGGCCAGGCCCGCCGCCTTGGCGCGTGCGGATCAGCGCCAGCGCCTCGCCTGTCGAGACATGGGCGAAATGGACGGCCCCGCCGGTCAGTTCGGCCAGCCTGATGTCGCGCGCGACCATGATCGCTTCGGCCGCGGCGGGAATGCCGGGCAAGACCCAGCCGGGTCGCCTGCTCGCTTTCGGTCGCGGTGCCGCCGTCGGCGAGCGACGGCTCTTCCGGATGCTGCACGATCCGTGCGCCGAAGCCACGGGCATAGGACAGCGCCAGCCGCATCAGCCGGGCCGGTCCGATCGCGCGGGCTCCCGTCGGTGAAGGCGACCGCCCCGGCTTCCCGCAGCAGGCCAATTTCGGAGAGTTCTTCGCCGCGGCAGCCGCGGGTGACGGCGCCGTAGGGCAGGATGGTCAGGCTGCCGGTCTCCTCGCCCTTGGTTCGCAGCAATTGCACCAACGCCGGGTCGTCGATGGCGGGCTGGGTGTCGGGCAGGGCGGCCAGGGTGGTGATGCCGCCCGCCGCCGCCGCGACGGCGGCCGAGGCGATCGTCTCGCGGTACTCGAAGCCCGGTTCGCCCAAGGCCGCCCGCATATCGACAAGGCCCGGGACACAGGACCGCGCCCTCCGCCTCGATGACGGTGGCGCCGTCCGGCCGCCCCAGTGACGGCCCGAAATCCGCGATCAGACCATCGCGCACCAGCAGGTCGCCGAGGACATCGACCCCGGCGCCCAGGATGCGGACCCGGGAAAACAGCGTGTCAGGGTTCATTCCGGCGATGGTCCCGCGACAGCATGTCCAGCACCGCCATGCGGACGGCGACCCCCATCTCGACCTGTTCCTTGATCACGCTGCGCAGCGGATCGTCGGCGACCGCGCTGTCGATCTCGACGCCGCGGTTCATCGGACCAGGATGCATGACGATCGCGTCCGGCTTGGCGTGCGCCAGCTTCTCCGCGTCCAGGCCATAGAACCGGAAATACTCCCGCGCGCTGGGGACCTGCACCGCGCGACATGCGCTCGCGCTGCAGCCGCAGCATCATCACGACGTCGGCGCCGGCCAGGCCCGGCGCCATGTCGTGGAACACCGTTACGCCCAGATCGGCGACCTCGGCCGGGATCAGGGTGGGCGGACCGACCACGCGCACCTGGCAGCCCATCGTCGTCAGCAGATGGATGTTGGAGCGGGCGACGCGGGAGTGGGCGATGTCGCCGCAGATCGCCACGATCAGGCCGGCGATGCGTCCCTTGTGGCGCTTGATCGTCAGCGCGTCCAGCAAGGCCTGGGTCGGGTGCTCGTGCGTGCCGTCGCCGGCGTTGATCACCGCGGCGTCGACGATCTGCGCCAGCAGGTTCGGCGCGCCCGGACTGGTCGTGGCGCACCACCAGCAGGTCGCAATGCATGGCGTTCAGCGTGGCCGCGGTGTCGATCAGCGTCTCGCCCTTGTTCACCGAGGACGTGGAGACCGACATGTTGATCACGTCGGCGCCGAGCCGCTTGCCGGCCAGCTCGAAGCTGGTGCGGGTGCGGGTGCTGTCCTCGAAGAACAGATTGATCAACGTGCGCCCGCGCAGCAGGTCGCGTTGCGTCTTGCCGGAGCGGTTGAGCAGCACATAGCTCTCGGCGAGGTCGAGCAATTGGCTGATCGCGGGCGGTTCCAGCCCTTCGATCGCCAGAAGATGTTTCTGCCGGTAGAACACGACGCTTCGTTGCAGCAACATGGATGGGGCGTCAACAGCGCGTTTTGCCGGAACGGGCCACGAGGTTGGCAAAGCGCTGGGGTGTCTCAATCTGGCGAAATAATCCGCGATTCGCGTCGTGCACCCCTGCACCCGTCCGGCGGTGCTTCGCTTACTGCATCAGCGTCACGGCGGTTCCACGGGAACCCCATTTCCAGCAATGCGCCTGGCATGTCAGGCGGAGTGAGGAGTGGAACTCCGCTTCGCGCGCCGGCGCGGCGTCGCTGGATGTTGTCGTTCGGACTGTCAATCATAGTGTACTGCAGCGATGCCGGCGGTGCCGCTGGGGCTGGCCGTGAGGTGGGTGATCGGGTCGTCGCCGTGCTTGCCGGAGCGAACCCAGACGCTGACGCCGTGCGGCCCGCTTGTTCCTCGACCGGTTCGCATGACTGGAGATGAACAACCATGCGTGGTGCGAGCGGGCGAACGCGACCCGGGCGGCAAGCACTGCCGACGCCAACCGTAACCGGCCGCCTGGTTTTCTGCACCCAGCACTCCGCCGGGTGCGAAATGACGAAGACCGACCGCGCAGGCCAGCGAGCGCAGTGAGCGTGTTTCCTATCAGCCCGGCTGAGGCGCCGGGGCCGCTCCACCCGTTGGCGGCGACGCCGGCCGTCCGGCTGTCGGCACGGATGCCCGACGCGACTCTGGCGCCGGCTCGTCCACAACCTTGCGGATGACCGGTTCGCCGCGCAGGACGGTGCGGATTTCGTCGCCGGAGAGCGTTTCATGCTCCAGCAGGCCGCGGGCGAGACGGTGCAGTTCCTCGATGTTTTCGGTCAGCAGGCGGCGGGCCTTGTTGTAGGCGCGATCGATGATGTCCTTGATCTCGCCGTCGATCTCCCGCGCGGTGGCTTCCGACACGTTCTTGTTTTGGGTGACGGAGTGGCCCAGGAACACTTCCTGGCTGTTGTCGCCGTAGGCGATCATGCCGAGTTTATCGGACATGCCCCATTCGGTGATCATGCGGCGGGCCTGATCGGTGGCCATCTTGATGTCGCCGGCGGCGCCGTTGGAGACCTTATCCGGCCCGAAGATGATCTCCTCGGCCGCGCGGCCCCCCATCGCCATGGTCAGCTCGGACAGCAGCTTGGACTTGGACTTGGAGTAGCGGTCGCCCTCGGGCAGGCTCATGACCAGGCCCAGCGCGCGGCCGCGCGGGAATGATCGTGGCCTTGTGGACGGGGTCGCATTCCGGCTCGTGCATCGCGCACAGGGCATGGCCGGACTCGTGGTAGGCGGTCATCCGCTTCTCGGCCTCGGACATGACGAGGGAGCGGCGTTCGGCGCCCATCATCACTTTGTCCTTGGCGGCCTCGAACTCGGCCATCGCGACGACACGCTTGCCCAGACGAGCGGCGAGCAAGCGCACCTTCGTTCACCAGGTTGGCGAGGTCGGCACCTGAGAAGCCGGGGGTGCCGCGGGCAATCACCTTCGGATCGACGTCGGAGGCCAGCGGCACTTTGCGCATGTGCACGCGCAGGATCTTTTCCCGCCCGTTCACGTCCGGGTTCGGCACGACGACCTGACGGTCGAAGCGGCCGGGCCGCAGCAAAGCCGGGTCCAGCACGTCGGGGCGGTTGGTGGCGGCGATCAGGATGACGCCTTCGTTGGACTCGAAGCCGTCCATTTCGACGAGCATCTGGTTCAGGGTCTGCTCGCGTTCGTCGTTGCCGCCGCCCAGGCCGGCGCCACGATGGCGGCCGACGGCGTCGATTTCGTCGATGAAGATGATGCAGGGCGCGTTCTTCTTGCCCTGTTCGAACATGTCGCGGACGCGGGAGGCGCCGACGCCGACGAACATCTCCACGAAATCCGAACCCGAAATGGTGAAGAACGGCACGTTGGCCTCACCCGCGATGGCGCGGGCCAGCAACGTCTTGCCGGTGCCGGGAGGGCCGACCAGCAGCACGCCCTTCGGAATCTTGCCGCCGAGGCGCTGGAATTTCTGCGGGATCCTTCAGGAACTCGACGATTTCCTGCAGCTCGCCCTTGGCTTCATCGATGCCCGGCCACATCCTCGAACGTCACCCGCCCCTGCTTTTCGGTCAGCATGCGCGCTCGGCACTTGCCGAAGCCCATCGCGCGGCCGCCGCCCGATTGCATCTGGCGCATGAAGAAGACCCAGACGCCGATCAGCAGCAGCATCGGGAACCAGGACAGCAGGTAATGCAGCAGCGGATTGACGTCGCTGTCTTCCGGCTTGGCGATCACCCGCACGTTCTTGTCGGTCAGCGTCTTGACCAGGCTGGGATCTTCCGGCGTGTAGGTCTGGAAGGTCCGTCCGTCGTTGAGCTGGCCGGAGACGGTGCGCCCCTGGATCACCACGTCGCGCACCCGCCCGGCATTCACCTCGGTGATGAAGTCCGAATAGGCGATCTGCGTTGAGTTGGTGTGGTTCACCCCGGGCTGGAACAGGTTGAATAACACCACGAGCAGCAGGGCGATGATCACCCACAGCGCGAGGTTCCGGCCGAAATTGCTCATATGACTTTGCTCACGTTCTCAGTCCGACGTTGGCGCCGACATTGATGGACGATATCGGTCCCTGCGAAACAGATCCTAGCATATAGTGTGCGGGATCAGTCGCTACATCCCCGCTTCGCGACGATCATCAGCAACCTATCGCCGATAACCGCCCGGGAGTCCAATCGGTTCTGCCGCGGCCCGAGCCGTCGGGACGAAACAGGGGCCGGCGAGCGGTCGCAGCGGGGTGAACAAGATCGCGATCCGGGCGTGATCGTTGCTGACCGCATAGCCTAGATGCGGCACGGCGAGCACAGAATTGCCGAGCCTGACAGCCGGGAGGGTCCGCAGAATCGCTGAGGGCAGATCGGCGATGCCGCGAAACCGTGCCGCATCCGCGCCAAGCTTTCCGATCATCGCGCCTTTGGGCAAATTGCTGTCGAGGCGAGGCGAAAGCGGTTGTCCCAGATCGCACCGGGCAAGGCCTGAACCGGTTCCTGGGCGGCGGCTTCCTCGCGCACGATCAGCAGGCCATCACCGAACCGGCCCGCTTGCATGATGCGCACGCCCGCCACGGTCGCAGGTCGCGGCTGCGCGGCCAGGCGATTGATCTGGGCTGGACTCGGATTGTAGGTCGAACCGCCGATTGTTCGTACGAGGCTGCTCAGCGCGGGCGAACCGATCCGGCCGGAAGACAGCAGCGCGAAGCCCTCCGGCCGGATGGACGGCGCGGCTGGCCAGTTCGGCGCCGATCGCGGCCTCTTCCCGCGCGCGGAGCCGCGCCGACGGCGGCGATTGCCTGCGCTCCAGCCCCGTGTCGACCCGCACGGAGGCGGCGAGGCGCTGCCGCAGCCGGGGTCGCAGCGCGCGCGCATCCTGGTTGGACGGGTCTTCGATCCAGTCGATGCCGCTCGCGCTGAGGAAGTCGCGGAGCAGCGCCGGTTCGATCCCAAGCAGGGGACGCAGCAGACGGACCCCCGCGGTTTCGCGCAAGGCCGGCATGCCGGCGAGGCCATGCGTCTGGCTGCCGCGCAGCACGCGCATCGCCAGCGTTTCCGCCTGATCGGCCGCATGGTGACCGAGCAGAAGGTGCAGAACCCCCGCCTCCCGGCACGCATCGGTCAGAGTTTCGTAGCGCATGATCCGGGCCCGCTCGGCCAGCGCCGGGCCATGGGTCAGGTTTGCGAGCTGCAACAGCCGCGCCGGGATGCCGAGGCAGGTCAGGCGGTCGATGGTGATTCGAGCCTCGCTGCGCCGAGGCGGGGCGCAATCCGTGATCGACGACCAGGGCGAGCGTCGAGCCGTCGTGCCGCTGCGCCCAATCCCGGGCGAGGATCGCGAGCGCCATGCTGTCGGCGCCCGCCCGACACGGCGACCGCGAGGGCGGGGCGAGGTTCGAACGGACCGATCCTGTCCATCGCTGATGTGAACGCGGCCGGCAGTGTCGCGACGCTGAGGTTGGCGCTGGCCGTCGCCCCGCTGATCGGCGCGGCGACGGCGTTGGCTGCCATGGCCTCTGCCCCTGCGAAGTCCGCGGCACGATGCGACGGAGTTGGCGGCCCGGACGGCGGACCGGCGGCGGTTCCGAGCACGGGCGGGCTAGCGGCAGCCAGCCTTCTGCGCCACCGCTGCCGCGCTGGCCACGACCTCGGGCTTGCGCTGGGGAAGTCCGTCCGCAGGCGCGCCAGCGTGTCGCATGCGGCCTTTTTCTCATTGATCGCCGACAGCGAACTGGCGAGGCCCACCAGCGCTTCCTGGGCGTGGCTGCCCTTTCGCGAGCTGTTATAGGCGTCGTCGAACGCGATCGCGGCCTGCGCATACTGCCGTTGACCGGACAAGGACTTGCGCCAGCAGCAGCCGGGCGTCATAGGCGCGCGGCGAGGTGCGATTTGCCAGCACCTCGCGCGCCGCCGCTTCAGCCGCGGTGATAGTCGCGACGGGCGAGCGCGGCTTCGCCTTCGTGCAACGCGACCTCCGGCGTACGCGGACCCGGCGGTGGCGCAGGGCGTGAAGCTGGGGGCGGACCCAGCGGCGTGGGCGGCGGTCCCTGGCGGGTAGCGACGGCGGTGTGGCACCCGGCGGTGCTCGCACGCTGGGGTTGATCTGGAACGCCAGATCATCGATCCGCTTGCCAAGGTCGTGCGTTCTGCTGCTGAAGCTGGTTCTGCGTTTCGTCGATGCGCCCGCGCAGTTGGCGGACCTGCTCCTCCAGCGCGTCGACGCGGGTCAGGAGCTGTGCCAGCAGGTCGCCGCCACCGTTTTGCTGCGACGGCGGATTATACGCCGGTGCGCGGCAGATTCGATCCGCCGCCAGCCAACTGGTCCTCGACGGATTTCAGTTCCTGGCGAAGCTGGTAGATCTCGTTCTGCAACGCGATGCCCTCGCGACTGTCCACCTGGGCATAGGCGCGGGGCATCGACACTGCCGAACACAAGGGCTGCCACGACAACGGGGAGCAACGACGAACCGCATGCGGACTTCCTCAACAGTGGTCGTGACGCCATCATTCTACTTTGTCACCCTCCAACGCGGCAGCTTGATGGCAGATTCGATATGAACCTACACCGTCGGAGGTGACGCGCGATATAGGGCGGCAGGTTGAATGCGCCGGTGTGGATTTCTGGAGTCCAGTATCGTGTCGTGCCCAGGATGCCGGTCCGGCTGGCGCGCTGACGGATCGTATCCAACGGGGTCGCCGCCAGCGATGGCGTCTTTCGCAGCCCACCCCAGCGTCATGAAACCGCCGACATAGGTCGGCACGGCGGCGACATAGGCGGTGACATGGGGGAAGAATTTCCGGCGACGCGCGCTGGTCTCACGCAGTTCGTCGGCCTGCATGAACGGGACACCGCACTGGTTCACGATCAGGCCGCGGGCGGTGAGGATACGAGCGCAGTTGTGATAGAACGTATCGGTGAACAGAACCTCGCCGACGCCGATCGGGTCGGTCGAATCGACGATGATGACGTCGAAGGAGCCATCCGGAGCGCGCTGCACATATTCGATGCCGTCGCCGACGATGACCTGCGCCCGCTCGTCGGTCCATGCGTCCTCGGCGATGTCGGGCAGAAATTGTTTCGACAGGCGGATCACCTCACCGTCGATCTCGACCATCACGGCGCGCTTCACCGTGTCGTGCTGGAGCACGCGGCGCAGCACGCCGCCATCTCCGGCGCCGATGATCAGCACATTCTCAGCCGCGCCATGCGCCAGCAGCGGCACGTGGGCCAGCATCTCCTGGTAGACGAATTCGTCGGCTTCGGTGATCTGGATGACGCCGTCCAGCACCATGACACGGCCGTGGGACGGGCTTTCGAAGATCTGCGATATCCTGGAAGTCGCTTTTCACCCGCGCCAGTTCGCGGGTTACGAGGAAGCGCTGACCCCAGTCGGGGTAGAGCGTTTCGTTGATCCAGCTATCGGTAGGCATCGCATTCTCGCTCCATGACCGCTGGCCTTCGCGCGCCAGTGACGGCGGCCTGACGCGTCGAGCGGGCCGTCACCCGACGCGTTGAGCGCCTCGCCCGACGCGTTGCGAGCTCGCGCTGTAGCCGTCATTCGTTGCCGGTCAGGCGCTGATCAGGCGATCAGGCCGCGCCGCTGTTCGCCGAGGTTGACGGACTGCGGCTGGAAGGCCGCCTTCAAGCGCGGGAAGCCCGCGATACGGATTGCAGGCGCCGCACATGAAGATGTCGATCGCGGCGAAATCGCGCTCCGGCCATGTGTGGATGGAGATATGGCTCTCCGCCAGCACCAGGACGCCACTGACGCCGCCGTTCGGCGAGAAGTGGTGGAAATGTCCGTGCAGAATGGTCGCTCCCGCAGCTTCCGCGGCCTCGCGCAAGGCCCGGTCGATGTGATCCGGATCGCACAGATTGGAGGCGCCCCAAAGATCGACCAGCAGATGCATGCCGGCGAACTTCACCCCATCCTTCTGAACGAAATAGTCCTTTTGGACTTCCGTAACTGCCCGCTCAGCGTCGGACTGCATCTGGTTGCTGCTCGGAAGTTCCGAGACCATCCCCAGTGGGCTGAGTGCGTTCATCGCGTACCCCTTCCTACCAGTAGACGGCCTGTTGGACCTGTACACGCGAAATCGCGCCCACGGTCCCCTGGGGCCAAGGCGGCGGAACATGAGGATTGGGGGGGTAGGACGCAAGCCTCTTTTTGCCTCGAGCCCCGATAAATCCGCATAGCCCCTGCGCGGGACAGACCGCCCCTCAGCGCGGCGCCTTGCCTGGCTGCAGCGCCTTCAGGTCGGTCGGCAGCGACGCCGCGAGGTTGACCTCCCGCTGCGAGCGCTCGATGTCGGCGGTGGTGCGGACCGGTTCGGCGGTCAGCAGCCTGAACATGTCGGCAAGCGGGCCGGCGCCGATGCGGTCGGCGTATTTCGCCGCGAAGCTCGGCCAGCGCCGGCGTCGTCGACCTGCCCGCGCGGTGGCTGTGGCGAGGCGGA
Source organism: uncultured Alphaproteobacteria bacterium (assembly GCA_963817185.1). Classification (GTDB taxonomy): domain Bacteria; phylum Pseudomonadota; class Alphaproteobacteria; order Acetobacterales; family Acetobacteraceae; genus Rhodopila. The sequence continues at coordinate 67,238 of CAWFNN010000004.1, forward strand.
GCAGCGTTCGCGTCTGGATGTCGTCCAGCTGCCCTGTTCGGGCAGCGTCAGGGCTACGCAGTCCGACCATGCCTGCTCTGCGCCCGGCCCAATCGGATGCGTATCTTCCAGGATCTGGGCACGCGCCTCTGTCGCGGGACCGGTGCGAAAGGGGCCAGCAGCGCGGCCGCGGCGGCCGGATCCCCCAGCCGGGCGACTCGACGTCGGCCCGAGGATGATCGTACGCTTCTCGACCAGATCGGGCGGCAGATCGTGGCCTTCGGATGCGTCCAGGGCCGCCTTTGCGCGCCGGCATCGTTTCCGTCACGGCTTTGAAGCGTGGCCAGACTGGCCCCGAAGCGGGCCTTGGCCACGTCCGATTTCGCTGAGTTCATCAGTTTCTCCAGCACGGGCTTGGCTCTGTCGGGCAGATCGAGTGCAAGAAGCCGATCCGCCAGCGATTGCTGCACGGCGTCATCGTCGTTGGAGCCGGCCACAAGGTCGGCGTTCTCGTCCACTATCGATACGAAATCGATGGGCGGCATGGGTTGGCCGGCGTCATCGCGGATCATCGCGGCGAACATGTCCTTCAACCGTTGGTGAATCGGCGGTCGCCTGTTCGGGAAAATCGGTCTCGGCCTGCCGCAGTGCCGCCAGCCCAGCGCTGCCACGCGCCGGTCTGGCCGCGCAGGTCGGCGATGCGCTCGCGCAACGCCAGTTCCCGCGCATCGCCGCGCCAGGCATAGAGCAGCTTGTCGAGGGCATCGGCTGCCTGGCTCTTGTCCAGCTTCCGTGTCGCCAGACGAAGTTCGACGGCGCGAACCGCGGCTCGTGCCCGATCGAACTGGTCGTGTCCGTTCGCCAGCGCGTCCAGCATGCTCAGCGCCCGGTCGGTGTCGCCATCGGCCTGTTGCATCAAGGCGCGTGCATAGGCCAGCTTCGGGATCGTTCTTGCGTTCCTCCAGCAGGCGGGCCGCCGGCGCGATTTCGCCGCCCTTGATCATTGTTTCGACGATCAGCGGCAGGATGTGCTCGCGGATCGGCGCGGGATACTGAAAGGCCAGCGGGGCTGTCACGGCAAACAGCCGCGGCGGCAGCGGGCGAGCCCTCGTCCTGCATGGCCTGGCGGATCGCGCGCCACAGCGAAATCTCGTCGGTGCCGTCCAATCGCGGATCGGTCAGTGCATCAGCTTCCTCCGGCCGGCCGGCGAGCAGGGCGGCGATCGCGGTCAGCGCCGCGGTATCGGGCGAAGCGGCCTCCTTCGGGTCCTGCTCGTGCCGCCAGATGCAGCAGGCCTTCGGCCTCGACGGCGAAGCCGAGCGCCAGGAGGCTTTCCGCCGCGAGGTGATTTTTGTAGCCCCGAAGCCGCGGCGGTGAAGCGGCTGCGTCGTCGATCTGCTTGATCACGCGCCGCAGCAGCGCGTCGGTGGGCATGCGTCGAGAAGGCGAACCGTCTGGTCAGGATGCGCCGCATCCATCAGGCCGGCTGTGGCGCTTGATCGGGGGCGACAGGGCCAGCCCGGCGGGACCACCGGCCAGGATGAAGCCGGTCGGTCACCTGCCGCGTGACGATCGAATCCGAAAGTGGCTCGACGACAACGCCTTGTATCGTGGGACGCAGAATGAATTCGGTGCTGCGCCGGCTGGTTGCCACGCCCTGCCCGGGACGATGCTGGGTGCCCACGAGCAGTGTTGCCCCGCTGTCCGGGTCGGCGAGGCTGACGACGTCGCCGGGTTGCTCCGCCGCCAGGGTCGAGGTTTGCGTCCGTGATAGGACACGACGATCGGTTGCTGTTTCGGCGGGCTTGTCAGCGCCGCGATCCGCCAGCCTTGGGGCATCTGTGTGAGAGCGAGCGAACCGAGCGGGCGACAGCGGAATGCGCAGCAGCGTGCCGTCCCGGCAGCAGCTGCACCGAAGCCGCATTGAAGACCGGATCGCCTTGCAGCGCGCTCATGTCGATCGGCCGGCGTTCATCGAAGACGACGTAGGTGCTGTCGCCGCTGCGGAACGCCGCCGCGCCGGCGGCGCTGTCGAACGGCACCAGGAAGGCGGATCCGTCCATTTCCTTCGGAAGTTTCACCCGCCGTGCCAGCAGGCCAGGCGGACTTTCGTCCTCCGGCAATACATCACGTCCAGGCGGAGTCTGCTGGGTCACCTCAACTACGTTCGGTGCATCGGGAGATTGGATGGGCCGCGATTGAACGGCCGCCGCCTGGGCGGGCGGGCGCGGCTGCGCGACCGGCGGGGGATGCTCGATCGCCGCGGAGGTGGGCGGGGCGGTCCGGTCAGCGGAGGATCGGCCGCCCAGTTCGGGCGACGAGGCCATGGAGAGTGCCGAATGGGGGCGCGGAGTCGGCCGGACAATAGCTGGGCGGGTGGCCGCCGGCGGGGCAGGACCATCTAAATCATCGAGGATGTCGAGGACGACGCGGCGATCCACGCGCATGGGATGAAGCCTGGCGCCATGCTTCAAGATCAGATCGACCGTCGGACCATCGATCTTTATCGCGATCACGTTACGGGGCGGGACAGGCGCATTTCCCAACGGCACGTTGCCGGTGAAGCGCAACAGCACATGATCGCCGTCCTGATCGAGGCTGTAGGCGGAGTTGCCGTTCGTGTCGATCACCACACGCCCGTAGTCAGGGTGACTGCCGGATCGGATCGTTGTCACGGAGGCTTGGCTTGCCGGAGTCTGCGCGAGACCCGTGGCGGCTCCTCCCGCGGTAACGATCATGACCAGGACCACGCCGAGCGTGAAGGCGCGCGAGATCCTGGGACAAATCATTCGAAACTGGCCAGCAGCTTGTCGATGTCCGACTGATCCATGGCGTGCGCCGGCAGTTGCGGACCGTTCAACAGGTCGGCGTCGGTGGCGACCCGGTCGGTTGCGGCCTTGGTGACCGCGGTGGATGGCCCGAAGGTGCTGATGATATGGGCGACTTTTTCCTCGATCGTCTTGAGCGTGGTGACGACCTTGGTGATGCGCTGCCCGGTGATGTCCTGAAAGCTGCAAGCTTCATAGATCTTCGTCGTCGCGGCCTGCAGTTTCGTCGCCGGATCGCCGCTGAGCGTGGCCGTCACCTCGTCCAGCATTTCGCAGCTTTCCAGGATCGCGTCCGTCGCGTGCGCGGTGTGCTCGACGATCGCATCCAGCTCATCGGTGGCGAACGGGATGTCATGGTCGGTGATGTCGTCGACGCGCAGTGCAGCGATCTCGGATTTGGTATTGGCGATCATCGCGGCCAAGTTCTTCGACCTCCTGCAGCAGGGACGACTCCTTTGCGGTCAGATCGTCGACTTATTGTTGTCAGCACAGCACGTACTACCTCCGTGATCATTCCCGATTCCAGGTCCGGCTGTTGAGCCCGGATCTCCGACAGTCTGTGCTTAAGAGCGTGAATGCCCTTCTGGCTTGAGTTATCGGGGCCGTTAAGCATGACTGAGCACTTTTTCGATCTTGTCCTTGAGCGTTTCCGCATTGAACGGCTTGACGATGTAGTTGGAGACGCCCGCCGCCTTGGCGGCGATGACATTTTCGGTCTTGCTCTCGGCGGTGATCATGATGAACGGCGTGTTCTTCAGGCGATTGTCGGCCCGCACTTCCTGCAGCAGCTGCAGACCGGTCATCGGTGCCATGTTCCAGTCGCTGATCACCAGGCCGAAATTGCCGCCGCGCAGCTTGGACAGCGCATCGGCTCCATCCGAGGCTTCCTCGACGTTGTTGAACTCGATCTGCTTGAGCAGGTTGCGGATGATCCGCAACATCGTCTTGTAGTCGTCCACGATCAGAACGTTCATGGACTTGTCGATCGTCATTGTACACTCTCCTTTGTGTTCGCAATCAGCCGCCAGCGGGATTGTTTCTCAGCGCGGCGACCGGCGCGCCGGAGGCATCGCGGCCGGTTCGCATCTGTGCCAGTTCTGCCGTCACGTCGCGTGCCTTGTCCGGGTTCATCGCCGCCATGACCAAGGCGGCCTTTGCGTCCTTCATCCGATCCATCAACTGCAGCAGCACGGGCATCGACAGGTCGTTGAAGATCGTCGCGGCATCCTTGGGCTTCATGACCTCGTAGAGCTTGACCAGGCCTTGCCAGCCCGCCTCCTCCTTCTGGCTTCTGCGCGGCGTCCAGGCCTTCGAGCTTCTTGTTGCAAGGCCTGCAGTTCGGTTACGCGCGCCGCGAGCTTCTGTTCTGTCGCGACCAGGATCGATTCCCGGGCGGCGATCGATGCCGCGCGCGCGTCCAGCTCCTGCCGGCGCTGCCGCAGGTCCTCGAAGCAGTGCCCTCTCGCTCTCGCTGACCGGCGGCGGGGCCTGCGTTGACGGTGGCAGGCTGCGGCGCCGGAGCGACCGCTTTGCGGCGATGCGGACGGCGGCGGGGTGCGGCGCGACCGGCTTGGCTCGGGTCTGTTGTCTGGTCTGTGCTCGCGGCGTTCGCGGCGGCGACCATCACGCTGCCGGATTGTCGCTCATGGGTGACGGCCACTTGGACCAGGACGCCGCATTTCACCATCAGCAGCGCGCCGAGCGCGGCGATCGTGGCCGGCAGCAGCCGTGGCGCGGGGATTTTCACCATCAGCGGGCCAGCCGCAGTGCCTGCAGCAGGTTCCGCTCAACCTGGCTGGCTCCGTTTTGCGGGCTGGTGTCGGGCATGGTGGCTGTGGTCCGGTCTTGGACGAGCGGCCGAGCCGCCCGCACCAGAGTGTCGAGCCGGTCGGCGAGCCGGTCGCCTCGTTCGGTCAGGAACGGCAAGATCGTCCTTCAGCGAGACGGATTCTGGTGAGCTGATCATCGATGTCACGGCCAGCGCCGTCCACCGCGGCATGCAGACGCTGGATGCCGCTTTCAGCCTGGCGGGTGCTGGCATTGAAGTGCAGCCACCAGTGACTCAAGGGAGGCTCGGTCACGCTTGAGAACGCCCAGGGCACGTTCGAGCTTGACCGCCTGAAACAGCGTTGCGCCGAGCAGCACGACCAGGACGATTTCGAGGGTCCATTCCATGCCGGCCATGGTGCCGACAATGGTTAACAAATGATTTAACGAACCTAAAAACGATCTGGAGCCGGCGCGCGGACGAGTTCCCGCTCGATCTTGACGGCGACGTTGTTGTTCTTCTGACCCATGCGACCTTCGAACAGCGCCACCGACCCGCAACGCACCGAAACGGCCCCGCCGGGCGCGGTGTTGAGCAAGAGCTGGTGGCCGGGCTTCAGGTTGATGACGTCCGACAATCGCATGACGTGCTCGTCGAGGACGACCGACAATTCCACTTCCGTGTGCCAAAGCTGTTCGGCCAGATGGGTTTCCCAGATGAAGTCCCGGCCGAATTTTTCGCCCATGAACTGTTGCAGCAGCAGTTCGCGGACCGGTTCCAGCGTGGCGTAGGGCAGCAGCAGTTCGACGCGGCCGCCGCGGTCTTCCATGTCGATGCGCAGGCGGGCGAGGATGGCGGCGTTGGACAGGCGGCTGATGGTGGCGAAGCGGGGATTGACCTCCAGCCGCTCGAACCGGAAGGTGACCGGACAGAGCGGATCGAAGCTGGTGGACAGGTCGGCCAGCACGACCTGGATCAGGCGTTCGACCAGGGTGCGCTCGATCGTGGTGTAGGGCCGGCCCTCGATGCGCATCGCCGCGGTGCCGCGCCGTCCGCCCAGCAGCACGTCGACGATCGAGTAGATCATCGCCGAGTCGATCACCATCAGGCCCTGGTTGTCCCATTCCTCGGCCTTGAAGACGGCCAGCATGGCGGGCAGCGGGATCGAGTTCAGATAATCGCCGAAGCGCAGCGAGAGGATGTTGTCGATGCCGACCTCGACGTTGTCGGAGGTGAAGTTGCGCAGGCTGGTGGACATGATGCGGACGAGGCGGTCGAAGACGATCTCCAGCATCGGCAGGCGCTCGTAGGACACGAGGCCGGAGCTGATGATCTTCTGCATGCCGGTGCGGGCTTCGCCGGAGGCCGGTCCGTCGTCGAAGCCCAGCAGGTTGTCGATTTCAGCCTGGTTGAGTTCGCGCGCCGGCTGCGACACTGTCGACCGCTGGCATCGGCCTCGGTCTCCGCACCCCAGGCCGCCGCGAGTTCCTCGTCGGTCTGTTGCGGCGTGCCGCTCATTGTACCAGCATTTGGGTGAAGAGAACGTCGCTGATCTTGGCCGGGGCGACGGCGGCGTTGGCGCGCACCAGCAATTCCTCCCGCAGGCGGTATGTCCCGGCCGAGCCGCGCAGTTCCTCCGGCCGCATCTCGCGGAGGTAGGTCTGCATCATGTCCTGCAGACGGGGCATGTCCGCTTTTACTTTTTCCACATCCGCGGGGTTCGGCACCTCGACGCGCGCTGTCAGCTTCACGTAGCTGGGCTTGTGGCACGTGCTGTTCAGGTTCGCCACCATTTCCGGAAGGTCGATGTAACTGGGAGGAACCGGCTTGGCAGCTTCCGCGGCGTGGTCCTCGTGCTTGTTCATGCCCAGCGCGCTGGGCAGGATCCCGGTGAACCAGAGGCCACCGCCGGCCAGCAGCAAGACGACCGGCACGGCGATCAAGATGATCAGTTTGCCCTTGCCCGCCTTCTTGGGCGGTGTTTCGGCGGTCTCTTCGGTTTTGGGCGGTGGCGGCGGAGAACTCATGCCCGTCAGGGTGACAGAGAACGGTTAATGAAAGGTTGATGCGGCGCGACGGCGATCGTTGCCGACCGGCAGATTCTGCCGAGGCGGAGACAGCTTTGAAGAAATGGTGTTTCCACTTTATTTTCAGTTACTTGGGCCTGACTGGTCGGGGTTTTCGCGGATGGCATGACGCTTGCTGGGAATATCCCGGGACTTCTCGGACGACGCCTTATGGACATCACGATCGTCACTCGCCGCATCCCGTCTGGTCGCGCAGCAACGGGCGATGGATATCACCGCGAACAATATCGCCAACGCGAACACGCCTGGTTATCCGGACCGAGCGTGTTCAGTTCAGCGACTGGATCGACCAGCAGCCGGGCACGGCCTCGGTTCCGGGCGGCAGCAGCGTCACCTATACGCAGGACCGGGCGACCTACCGGGAGTCCCAGCCTGGAACTCTTACCCATACCGCCAATCCGTTCGATCTCGCGCTGACCGGCGACGGGTATTTCACGGTCAACACCAAGACCGGGCCGCGGCTGACCCGGGATGGGCGTTTCGGCCTGATGCCGGACGGCACCGTGGCCGACAGCAGCGGCAACGCGGTGCTGGACGTGACCGGCCAGCCGATACAGACTCGGCCCGACCGATACCCAGATCACCATCGCCGGCGACGGGTCCGTCTCATCGGAGAACGGGCCGATCGGCAAGATCGGCATCGTCCAACCGACCGATCCGATGAAGCTGCGGGCGGAGGGCGCGACCAATTTCGTGTCGGGTTCACCCACCGCGCCCGTGCCATCGCCGCACATCGTGCAGGGCGCGGTCGAGGACTCCAACGTTCAGCCGGTGCTGGAGGTGACGCGGATGATGGACGATGTGCGTCAGTTCCAGTTCGTTACCCAGCTTGTGCAGGCCGAGGGGGACCGGCAGCAGCAGGCGATCGACAAGCTGCTGCCGACCGGGTCCGGATCGTAACGGAATCCGATCTGGAACGTGACAAAATGCCACAGGAGACCACCAGATGCGTTCGCTCGATATCGCTGGCACCGGGATGCAGGCACAGCAGACCAACGTCGAAGTCATTTCCAACAACATGGCGAACATGACCACGACGGGCTTCAAGCGCCGGCGGGCCGAGTTCCAGGATTTGATCTACCAGAACCTGCGGCGGGTCGGTTCCAACAGTTCCGACACCGGCACGGTCGTGCCATCGGGCGCGCAGGTGGGCCTTGGCGTCAAGACGGCGGCGATTTACCCGATCAATGAGCAGGGCAATCTGCAGCAGACGTCGAACACGCTGGATCTGGCGATCCAGGGAAACGGATACTTCCAGGTCACGACACCAAGCGGTGACACCGCCTATACACGTGACGGCACATTCGCCCTGTCGCCCGACGGAACGATCGTTACCGCCGACGGCTACACCGTTCAGCCCGGATTGCAGATCCCGACGGCCGCGACGGGGATCACCATCAACACCTCCGGCCAGGTGCAGGTGACGCTTGCGAACACGCCGACACCGCAGACCATCGGCCAGCTTCAGCTCGCGACCTTTCCGAACGCGGCGGGTCTGGACTCGCAGGGCGGCAACCTGTCGGTGCAGACCGCGGCCTCCGGCGCGCCCGTCACCGGCAATCCCGGGACCCCCGGGTTCGGTTCGGTCGAGCAAGGGTTCATCGAGACGTCCAACGTCAACGTGGTCACCGAGATCACCAATCTGATCACCGCCCAGCGCGCCTACGAAATGAACAGCAAGGTCATCACCTCCAGCGACGAGATGATGTCCACGCTGACCAACCTGCGGTAGTCGCGATGCGCATCCTTGTTTTCCTGTTCGCCATGCTCGCCTGTACGCAGGCGCAGGCGGCTGCCTTGCGCAGCATGACGACCCTGCACGGCCCCAACGTCTATCTGAGAGATCTGTTCGACGACGCCGGAGACGAACGCCGACCGCTTGCTTGGTCCCGGTCCCGGCCCGGGCGGGCGGATCATCGTCGAGGCCGCGCAACTGAACGCGATCGCCCGTCAATTCAACGTCGCCTGGCGATCCGTGTCGGGCGCCGATCGTGCCGTGCTGGAATGGCCCGGCCGTCCGTTGCGGAAGGAGGATGTCGATCGACGCCGTGCGGCTTGCCATCACGGCGGCCGGATCCGCGGACGATATCGACATCGACCTGGGAGGATTCACGCCACCGATCGTTCCCGCCGAGGTGACAACGACCTCGACCGTCTCGCAGGTCGACTACGACGGCAGCACGGGGCGCTTCACGGCGACGCTGACGGTGACCGGGGAGGGAATGAACCCCATCGACATCCGGATCAGCGGACTGGTGTCGAGGAGATGGTGGAGGCGCCGGTCGCGCTGACGCGGCTGCTGCCGGACACGGTGCTGCGCGCTGACGATGTCCGTATCGCCCGTGTGCGGACATCCGCACTGCAGAACGAAGTCGCCCGATCGGTCGACCAGATCGTCGGGATGCTGCTGCACCGGCCCGTGGCCGCCGGGCAGCCGCTGCGCCTGACGGATCTGACCCGGCCACCCCTGGTGCAGCGCGGATCGACGGTCCAGATCGAGCTGTCGTCGCCGGGGCTGGTGGTCTCCGGCCAGGCCATCGCCCTGGATGCCGGTGCCGAGGGCGACAAAATCCGCGTGCAGAACATGACCTCCCACGCATTCCTGTTTGCCCAGGGTTGTCGGACCCGGACAGGTGCGGGTAACGCCGGATGCGCCCGCTGCGCTGCCGACGGTGCCGGCCCGGTTCGATCGGAGCCCGGAGTTGCAATGAAGCGGTGAAAGACTGGCTGGCGGCGGATCGCGGCGGCACCGAAATCCGGCTGACCCGGTTGGTGCCGGACCGATTATTTGCAGAATGGGCTCGAATGGTGTGTGTGTCGTGATCGATCTGTTACGGACATGCAGGCGAGATCCGACAGAAACGACCGCCCCGGCGAACGACCGGGGCGGTTGCTAGTCAGAGTGTCATTTGGCCGGCGCGGTTGGTGCTGTGGCCGCAGGCGGGGCGGCAGCCGGTGCGGCAGCCGGTGCCGGTGCCTCGGCGGCCGCCGGATGGGCCCGCTTCCTGTGGTGTTCCGCAACGATCTGGCCGCGGATCTCACCGGCTGGATGCGCGGCTGTATGCACGTTCACGTACAGCTTGGACGACCTCGAGATACTTAGCCTGCTCGGCGGTCAGCGTGACCGAACCGGTAATCGGGCTCGTCGGGTTCTTTTCACCCAGCGGCGCAACAACGCCGGCGTTCTGTTTGCGCGTCGCCGGTCCATGGATATGGGCTGCCGTGGCTGGGCCGGTCAGGCCTTCAAAGGTCAGCGTGTAGTCGAATACCTTGGTGTTCGTATCGTATGTGGCGTCCAGCTTGCCAGTGCCCTTGCTGTCGGTTTTGGGTACTTCGCGGCGGCCATTCAAGTCGAACGGTATAGTGAAGGGTCTCGGCGGAGGCCACCGAAACGAAGGTCGCGGAAAGGGCCGCAGCCAAAAGAACTCTACGAAACATGCATATCCCCCATGAGGAAGGTGACACCCGGACGACCGGCCAGGGCGGTAGCGGCTTGTCGCCAGCCGCCACTGGGGCCACCGTATTCCATGAAACGAAGGATGCCGCCATGCCTGCCAGTGTGCCCCCGATGCTCGGACCGGAGGTTGATCCAACGCCTCGCCCGCTTGCCTGCCCGGGTATCGATCCGCGGCCAGTACGCGATGCTGGAACCGTTGCATCGGCGCCACGTCGCTGAATTGTGGCATGCCGCCCAGGGCGCGGATGAGAGCTGGACGTATCTGGGCACAGGTCCGTTTGGTTCGGCCGAGGCGATGGGACGCCAGGTGATGGACATGGCCGCGATGCATGATCCGATGGTGTGGGCGGTGCGACCGGTCAGCACCGGCGTGGTGTCCGGGTGGCTCGCATTGATGGACATCCAGCCCAGGAATGCCGCGATCGAGCTGGGGAATGTCTGGTTCAGTCTCGCGCATGCAGCGCACGCGCGCGGCCACCGAGGCGATTTTCCTGTTGCTGAGGCTGGCCGCGGATGATTTGGGCTATCGTCGGCTGGTGTGGAAATGCAATGCCCTGAACGCGCCATCCAAGCGAGCGGCCGAACGCCTGGGCTTCATTTACGAGGGCCGGCATCGGATGCACATGGTGGTCAAAGGGCGGCAGCGCGACACCGATTGGTACAGCATCGTTGGTGACGAGTGGCCGCGGTGTCGGGATGCGCTGCTGCGCATGGCTGGATCCCACAAACTTCGCCGCGGACGGCACCGCGCTGAACGGGCTCGCCGACCTGCGAGGCCGCTTGGCATGAGCGGAACCAGCCTGCTGCCGTGGCGCCGTCCTCGCCTGAATGTGATCGTTCTGCACGGGATCATCGCCGCGCGGGTGGGGGCGCTGAACGCCGACTCGGCACGGCCGTTGATCGAAAAGGCGTTCGCCTCCGCCGGGCGGCGTCCCGTCATCCTGGACATCGAAAGTCCGGGCGGATCGCCGGTTCAGTCCGATCTGATCGCGACGATGATCCGCCGGCATGCCGACCAGGCCGGCGTGCGCGTCCACGCGGTGATCCGCGAGGTCGGGGCATCGGGCGGCTACTGGATTGCCTGCGCGGCGGACGAGATCCACGCCAATCCGATGAGCATTGTCGGTTCCATCGGCGTTGTCGGCGGCGGCTTCGGCTTTGCCGAACTGCTCGGACGGCTGGGGATCGAGCGGCGCATCTACACCGCCGGGACCAACAAGGCGCGGCTGGACCCGTTCAGCCCGGAAAAGCCCGAGGACGTCGCGTTCACCAAGGACCTGATGGAAAAGCTGCATGTCCGGTTCAAGGACTGGGTGCGCAGCCGGCGCGGGCGGCGGCTGAAGGCGCCGGAGGATACGCTCTTCGACGGCGGCTACATGCTGGGCGAGCAGGCGCTCGCCGCGGGCTTGATCGACGGGCTGGCAACCGTAGACGAACTGGTGCGCGAACTCGGCGGTGAGCGGGCGCGTCCACGGCGGGTTGCCCCGAAGCGCTCGCGTTTCGGCGTTGCGTCTGCCACGGCTCGCCCTGGACACCATGCTGGATGTCCTGGAAGAAAGGGCGTTCCGAATGACGCTGCGATAACAACCGAGGGGAGGGAAGCAAGCATGAAAGCCGCCGTTTTTCGCAGGGGATCGATCGTCGTCGATACGCTGCCCGATCCCGTACCGGGCGAGGGGCAGGTGCTGGTGCGCACGCTCGCCTGTGGGATCTGCGGGTCGGACCTGCATGCGGCGAAACATACGCATCAGTTCGTCGACCTGGCGAAACGTGCGGGCAACCGGTTTGTGCTGGATGCCGATCGGGACGTCGTGTTCGGGCACGAATTCTGTTGCGAGGTGGTGGAATACGGGCCGCGGACTGCGGCTCGTCTGGCGCCCGGCACGCTGGTCTGCTCGATGCCGCTGACGCTGGCGGGCGAGACAGTGCAGGGCATCGGCTATTCCAACGATATCGCCGGCGGCTTCGCGCAGTACATGCCGCTGGCGGACCGGATGCTGCTGGCCGTGCCGAACGGGCTGCCGGCGTCACGCGCCGCGCTGACCGAACCGATCGCGGTGGGCTGGCACGCCGTGCAGAACGCCCGGTTGACGCCGGAGGATGTTCCTCTGGTCGTGGGCTGCGGGCCGGTCGGATTGGCGGTGATCGCCGGGCTGGCGATCCGAAGTGTCCATCCGATCATCGCTGCCGATTTTTCGCCGGCCCGCCGGGCGCTGGCACTGAAGATGGGCGCCGACGTCGTGGTCGATCCAGCGGAGACATCACCGTACGAGACGTGGCGAACGGCGGCGACGCCGCAGGGCTACAATCCCAGCCGTTATGCTCAGATGTTCGGGGTCGGCCCGAAGCAGCGCCCGGCGGTGATCTTTGAGTGCGTCGGCGTGCCGGGTGTGATCCAGCAGATCATGGAGGGCGCGCCGCCGTCCGCCCGCATTGTTGTCGTCGGCGTCTGCATGGAAACCGACCGGACCGAGCCGTTCTTCGGGATTCTGAAGCAACTGAACGTGCAGTTCGTGCTGGCGTACACGGCACAGGAGTTCGCCGAGAGCCTGCAGCACATCGCGGAGGGCAGGGTCGATGTCACGCCACTGGTGACGGGCACGGTTGGGCTTGATGGGGTGAGCGATGCGTTCGCCGAACTGGCGAACCCGGAGAAACATGCGAAGGTCCTGGTCGATCCGTGGGGATGATCGTGTGGGACGGCTGAAACGGCGGCAGCGCCGAGGCTGGATGTCGCCGGCCGAACCCTGGGCAACATTGAAGGCGGCTCGCTCGGGCCGCGTCGTCGGCTGAGGCGTCGTCGCTCAGAAGCCGGCGCTTGTCCGGCCGCGACACCGCCATTAGGCTCTCCCGCAAATGCCGCGCCCTCGCCCAGGCGGGCTAAAAACCAACAGCAAGGCGGTGCCATCGGCGCTCCGGGAGGAATTATCATGGCTGTCATCAAGGTAAGGGACCTCGCTTACGGCCGGCTGCGGGCGCCGGACCTCGACCTGGAGGAAGAATTCCTCACTGCGTTCGGCATGGTGCGCGCGGCCCGCACGCCTGACGCGCTGTACATGCGCGGCACCGACCCGGTGCACCACATTCACATCACCGAACGCGGCGATCCGGCTTTCCTCGGCTTCGCGTGGTTCGCAGACAGCGAGGACGATCTGCGGACCCTGGCAAAGCTGCCGGGCGCCTCCGGGATCGAACATCTCGATGAACCGGGCGGCGGCAAGCGCGTGCGGATCAAGGAGCCCAACGGTTATACCATCGAGGTCGTGCACGGGATGGAGGCGGCGTGGCCGGTTCAGGTGGTGCGTCAGCCGATCAACTCTGGCCCCGAACCGCTGAAGCGCGCGGGCGAAGTGATCCGCTTCCGGCAAGGCCCTTCCAGCGTGAAGCGGATCGCCCACGCCGTCATGGGCACGCCGAACAACACCGCAACCGTCGCGTGGTTCCGCGACACGCTGGGGCTGATCTGCTCGGATGACGTCTACGCCGGCACTCCGGACAACATCATCGGCCAGTTCAGCCGGATCGACCGGGGCGATGAGTTCGTCGACCATCACGCGTTTTTCTGCATGAAGGCCGAACGGACCGGGCTGAACCATTTCTCGTTCGAGGTGCAGGACATCGACGACGTGTTCGTCGGCCATGAGCACCTGGCCGCGCAGAAGAAGTTCGAGCACATGTGGGGGATCGGCCGGCACCTGCTGGGCAGCCAGGTCTACGACTACTGGGCCGATCCCTGGGGCCGGGTTCACGAACACTGGGCGGACACAGACCGGCTGAACGTCCGCAACGGCGGCCACCTGATTTCCGCCGAGGAAGGCTTGCGCTCACAATGGGGCGACCGCCCGCCGGCCAAGTTCGTCGGCTACGTCAGCGCCTGAGCCGTTGCGGCGGCCTCAGCCGCGCCCGATCCACGGCATCTTGGTGGCCATGATGGTCACGAACTGGACATTCGATTCCAGCGGCAGGTTCGCCATGAATGCCACCTGCTTGCCGACATGGTCCACGTCCATGCGGGGCTCGATGGCCATCTGGCCGTAGGGCTGCATCTGGCCGTTGGTGGAGCGCGCGGTCATCGGCGTGGCCGCGTTGCCGATGTCGATCTGGCTGGCGCAGATGTCGTACTGGCGTCCGTCGAGCGCGATCGACTTGGTCAGCCCGGTGACCGCGTGCTTGGTGGTGGTGTAGGCCGCCGACCCTGGCCGCGGGTTGTGCGCCGAAATCGACCCGTTGTTGATGATGCGGCCGCCCTGCGGCTGCTGATCGCGCATCATGCGAAACGCGGCGTTGGCGCACAGGAACATCGCATCGAGGTTGATGGTACAGACATGGCGCCACATCTCGAAAGTGAAATCGCCGAAGTTCGTCGTGGGCACGTTGCCACCGGCGTTGTTGAACAGCGCATCCAGGTGGCCGAAGGTGGATTTCACCTTGGCGAAGAGGGCGGCGACCTGTGCCGGATCGGTGACGTCGGTGGGCACCGCGATCGTTCTGCCACCCGTCGCCATGCCGGCGGTTTCCTCAAGCGCGTCCGGGCGCCTGCCGGCCAGCGCGACCGACCAGCCGTCCGCCAGCAGATTGAGCGCCGCGGCGCGTCCAATCCCGCTACCCGCGCCGGTAATGACGGCAACACGATCAGCCATGGGTCATCCTCCCCCGTTTGTGGTGAACCGGCTGGTATTCTGGACCGCGCTTGCGGCGTGGGGAAGATGGTGCGACGCTCGCGGCGGAAGAACGCTCGAGCCATCGCGGGGGAGATCAAGCGTGCCGCGATTTGGCGCCATCGGACTTGACCACCGGCATGTCTACGATCTGACCGCGGGCCTGCTTGCCGCGGGTGCGGTCTGCGTCGGCCATGATCCGGAGACCACGGATCCACGCGTGCTGGCTGGGTTTCGCAAGCGATTCCCGGACGTCCCGGCGATTCCGCGCGAGCGGCTGCTCGACGATCCCTCCATCGACTTCATCGTGCTGTGCGCCGTGCCGCGCGACCGGGCGGCGCTGGCGATCGAGGCGATGCGGCGCGGCAAGGACGTGATGGTCGACAAGCCGGGGGTTACGACCGCGGATCAGCTTGCCGCCGTCGAGGCAACGGCCCGGGAGACCGGCCGGATCTGGTCGATCTGCCTTGGACGGCTCACCTCCCCGTCGGTGCAGGCAGCGCTGAGCGTGGCCCGGTCTGGTGAACTGGGCCGGCTTGTCACCTTGACCAGCCTCGCGCCACACCGCCTGAACCGCGCGCTGCGGCCGGCGTGGTTCTTTGAACGCGAGGCCTACGGCGGGATCATCAACGATATCGGCGTGCACTCGATCGACCAGTTCCTGGCGTTCGCCGGGGTTTCCGATGCGACCATCACGGCGAGCACTGTCGGGTGTTTCGGAACGCCGCCGCCGGGCTTCGAGGACTTTGCCGAGATCACGCTGCGCAGCACCTCGATGACGGGTACCATGCGCGTCGACTGGTTCACGCCTGATGGGCTGCCGGACTGGGGTGACGGGCGGCTGTTCCTGGCCGGCACCGAAGGTACGCTGGAACTGCGGAAGAACCTGGACATCGAGGGCAGGGCGGGTGGCGACCACATGTTCGTCGCGAACCGGCAGCGGACACGTTACCAGGACTGCAGCGCGTTGCCGGTGACCTATTACCGGGATTTCCTGGATGACGTCCGTGACCGAACCGGCCGGGTGACGGAAGGCGGGCAGGTGTTCCCGGTTTGCAGGCTGGCGTTGCGGTGTCAAGCCGAAGCCCTGCGGTTCACGCCGTAACGAGGATCTCGGTCAGCCCGAGCGCCAGCGCACGCCGCAGATCGGCGGAGGCGAGCGCTATGCATCCCGCGGTTGGGGTGTAATCCTCCCTCGCCGGATGGAGGAATATCGCGGAACCGTGGCCGGGCCGGACGGGTGCGTCGTTCCAGCCCAGAACGCCGATGATGTCGTAGACCGCGTCGTCGCGCCACAGAGCCTCGGCGCTTCCGTCTATTGGCAAGCGAACCAACTGATTGTAGGCGGGATGGGCCGGATCGTCGCACCAGCCATCATGCTGCGCGATTGCCTCGACGGTGACCGCGCAGACGGGTGCGCCGCCGCGATCCGGCCGATACAGCACGTTTCTGAGTTGCAGCAGACCGGCGGGCGTCGCGCCGTCGCCCTCCCGCTTGTCTCGCCGCACGCCGCCGCGTCCGAGCGCTGCGCGGAATGTTTCGGTTCCGATGGTCAGCAGTCCATCCGGTGTGACGGTCGCGCGCATGCCCGCGCGAGGTTGAACGAGGCGGGCGGCGCGATCAATAGCGGATCGTGACCCACGCGGCCGCGGCGCCACAAAGCTGAACCGCACCGCCGAGCAGCATCGCCGCTTGCCAGCCGTGCAGCCCGCCGCCGAACAGGGCGAATGTCGCGCCCATCACCGCGACACCGAGCGTGGCCCCGGCCATACGGGCGACATTGATGACCGATGCCGCGGTCCCGGCACGCTCCGCCCCGACCGCGTCGACGGCGACAGACATCAGCGGCCCGGTGTTGATCCCCATGCCGACGCCGGTCAGTCCAAGCCCCAGGCTCGCCCATAGCAATGGTTCGCCGAGGTGGGTGAAGCTCAGCACCAAGAGCCCGGACGCGATCACGGCCGTGCCGCCGGCGGTTGACGCCCGGACGCCGATGCGATGGGCCAGATGACCGGAGCGCGGAGAGATGAGAAAAAACAACAGGGCACAGGGCAAAAGCGCCAGACCGGCAGCTTGCGGCGTGAGGCGTCCGGACGACTGCCAGACCAACGGCAGCAGGAAGATCATGCCGTAAATGCCAAAGGTCATTGCTGCCGTCGCGACCACGGCGCCGCGGAACGCCGGCCCTTTGAACAGGCCGAGCGGCATCAGTGCGACAGCGGCCGTCCGGTGCTCGACCAGCAGGAACAAGGACGTTGCCAGCATCGCGACCGCCAGGGAGATGATCCAGGCATGGCCACCTTCGCGGAAGGCGATGACCGCGAACACGAGGCCGCCCAATGCCGCGGCGCCCAGGACTTGCCCCGCGATATCGAGGCTGCGGCCTTTCGGGTCGGCGAGATTCCGGGACGAAACCGCGCGCCAGGACGAACGCTGCGGCTGCCAGCGGCACGGCGAGCAGGAACACGCTTTGCCAGCCGAAGCGGCCGATCAGCAGTCCACCCAGCGTCGGGCCGATCACGAACGCCAGGCCGTTGCAGCTCGCCCAGACACCGAGGGCGCGGCGGCGCGCGGCGGGGTCCGGCCAGATGACCCGGACGATGGCCAAAGAGGCCGGCAACAGCATCGCCGCGCCGACACCGGTCGCCGCCCGTGCGGCGATCAGAACGCCGATGTCAGGGGCCAACACGCATACGATGGAGGCTAGAGCGATCACCGCGGCGCCGGTTTGGAAGATGAGCCGGCGGCCGAAGATGTCGGCGCAAAGGCCGCCGCTGAGGAGGAGGACGGCATATGTCAGGTTGTAGGCGTCCAGAACCCATTGCAGCGCGGCGACCGAGGCATGGAATGACGCGCCTATCGGCTGCGCGGCGAGATTGACGACCGACGTATCGACCTGCGCGACCAGAACCCCTAGGCACAGGGTCAACAGGATCGTGGCGCGCCGGCTGGCGGTCCTGTCCGCCGGGAAGGTGGCGCCGAATGCGTTTGCAGGCATGTGTTGCGTCCTTCGGTCTGGCTCGGTCGCCCGCCTCGGCGGGTTTCCTTGATTCGCGGAGGCATGTTACGAAGAGCCTCCTGACAGCGCTGTGTCAGCAGAGATCGATACGGCGTGGACCGAAGTGTGCGATGCGCCGATCCGACCGACTGTTCGAGATCATTCAAGTGCTGCGGACCGAGTCCCGGCCGATCACCGCGCAGGCGCTGGCGTCCCGGCTGGAGGTGACGGCTCGCACGATCTATCGCGATATCGCCGTGTTGCAGGCCCGCCGGGTGCCGATCGAGGGCGCGGCGGGAATCGGATACCTGCTGCGGCGCGGGTTCGACCTGCCGCCGCTGATGTTCACGATCGAGGAGATCGAGGCGATCACGGTCGGGGCGCGGATGCTGAGCCGGACGGGCGATCCGGGACTGCAGTCGGCGGCGGCGAGCGTGCTGTCCAAGGTCAGCGTGGCGCTGCCGGACCTGCTGGGGCAACACCTTGCCCATCCGCCATTTTTCGTGTCGAGCCAGGGCGCGCCGCTGCCACCGATCGCCGATCTGTCAACGATCCGCGCGGCGATCCGCGATCAGCGCAAGCTGCGTATCTCCTACAACGATCTGCGGGGCAGCCGGACCAGCCGGGTGATCTGGCCGGTTGCCGTCGCCTATTACGTGGAGGTGACGCTGATCGGGGCCTGGTGCGAGCTCCGCCAGGATTTCAGGCACTTCCGGGTGGACCGAATCGAGCACATCGATGTCCTTGAGGAGCCGTTCCCGGTCGGCCGGCGCGCGCTGTTCAAACGGTGGTGGGGATTATTCGGTGACCAGCCGGAGGCACCTGCCGGTTCGCCGGCTCCGGCCTGAAGGGGGGATGGGCTCCGTTACACTGACGAGCCATTGCGGGGATCGGCCGTTCCCTGCATGCAGTGGCGTGAGGAGCGGGAGCATGGACATCGGCGAACGGTGTTGTACCGTCGGCTTGGACAAACGGAGGAAACCGATGGCCCGCGTTCCGTATCTCGAACCGTCCGATCTCGCGCCCGAGGACCAGGATCTGCTGAAACGTCCGATCTCGCTGTTCAAGGCGCTGGTCAATTCGCCGAAGGCGGCGCGGGCGTTCTCCGGCCTGGGCAGCTATATCCGCTTCGGCAGCAAACTTGATCCGCGGCTGCGCGAACTGGCCATTCTTCAGGTCGGCTGGCTCGCGCGGTCGCCGTACGAATGGTCGCATCACGTGAAGCTGGGGCACGATTTCGGTGTCAGCGATTCGGACGTTCAAGCGCTGATCGACGATACCGCCGGCAGGCCGACCGGCCTGGATGGGTTGACGAAGCTGGTGTTGAAGGCGGCGCGGGAGATGACCGGGGACGGCGCCATGACCGGGGCGACTTTCGCCGCGCTGCAGGCCGAACTGGGCAACGAACTGGCGGTCGACCTGACGCTGACGATCGGGTTCTACAACGCCGTGGTGCGGGTGCTGGCGACGCTGCAGATCGATGTCGAACCGGACTACACGCCGTATCTGGAGAAATTTCCGCTACCGGCGTGACGCCCGTGTCACAAGCTCCGATTGGCCCGCGCCACGACAGCTTCGAACAGCACCTGGCAGCCGGCCTCGGCTTCTTCAGGCTGGATACTTTCGGCTTCGTTGTGCGACAGGCCGTCCTTGCATGGCGTGAAGATCATCGCCGTCGGGACGTGGCGGGCCGCATAGACCGCATCGTGCCCCGCACCGGAAACGATCTCGCGGGTGCTGTACCCCAGCCGGGCGGCGCCCTGGCGCACGAGGTCGATACATCCCGCGTCGAACGGCTGAGCGGGGATCCGGAACAGCGTGGTCAGTTCCAGCTTTACCCCGCACGCATCGGCGATGGCTTGCGCCGCGGGTCGGAACTCGGTGTCCAGAATGTTGGCCTCGGCGTCGCTGGGGTGGCGGAATTCGACCGAGAAGCGAACCTCGCCGGGGACCACGTTGCGACTGTTCGGGGACACCAACAACTGCCCGACGGTGCCGCGCCCGTCCTCCCCGCGCGCCCGCATCATGCGATCCACCAGATCGATGATCCGCGCCGCGCAGACCAGGGCATCCTTGCGCGCGGAGGGCGGCGTCGTGCCCGCGTGGCTGTCCTGCCCGATCGTCACCGCGTCGTACCAGACCTGCGCCTGGGCACCCGTCACAATGCCGATCTGCCGTGCTTCGCGTTCCAGGATCGGGCCTTGCTCGATATGCAGCTCGAAATAGGCGTCGGCCTTGAAGGCCGTCGCCGGTTCCGGTCCGCGGTAGCCGATGCCGGCGAGCGCGGTTTCCACCGATAAGCCCTCGGTGTCGGTCAGCGCGTAGGCTTTGTCCAAGGTAAACACGCCGGCCCAGACGCCCGATCCCATCAGGCTGTGACCAAACCGGCTGCCTTCCTCATCCGTCCAGTTGATCAGTTCCAGGGGCGCTTCGGTGACGATGTCCAGGTCCTTGAGGCTGCGCATGACCTCCAGGCCCGCCAGCACGCCCAGAGCGCCATCAAATTTTCCGCCGCTCGGCTGGCTGTCGAGATGGCTGCCGAACAGCACCGGAGCCCGCGAAGGGTTCCGTCCCGGGCGCCGGGCGAACATGTTGCCGATCGCGTCCACCCGGACGCTCAGCCCCAGCGCCTCGCATTCCGCGCGGAACCGGTCCCGCCCGCGCTTGTCCACGTCGGTGAGAGTAAGCCGCCGCACACCGCCTTTCGGGGTCGCGCCGATCTCGGCAAACCCCATCAGGGTGTCCCAAAGGCGCTTGCCGTCGATCCGTAGGTTCGTCTGTGCCATGTCAGCAATCTCGCATTGCGCGCCGAGGCGCGATGTGACCCCGCTGTCATTGCAAGGAGCCGCGCGAAGAAGCAATCCCCCCTGCAAGCGCCGCAACCGGATCGGCGTACCGAGGTCTCAGATTGCTTTTCGAGACCGTGTCCATGTGGTACCAGCATGCCGGTTCGCGCATTCCCCGGTTTTGCATTTGTACCGCCCCCACTCGCCCGCCGCGGAGCCGTGATGACCGCTGTGAGATCGCACGCCGGAGGACGACCTATACGTTCTTGCGTCGGTGTCTGGGGGGACCAAGACAATGCCTGCCGCTACCATTCCCGATAGAACGACCGACCGCCACCCAATGCCTCTCGTCACGACATGCTCCTGATAATTGCCGGCAGACATTGCGTTATAGTTATATTGCGTGCAATTAAAACAACCATAGGTTGAAATGCGGCATGAAAAATGATGGCGCGGTGGAGCGGCATCTTGCTCCGCGGAGGGCTTCCTGCAAGCCTGGACGCCATGAACACACCACGAAACGCCGATCTTGACAGCCCCGACGTTTGGCAGGCACGCGTGGACCTCGCCGCGTGTTTCCGAGCCGCTGCGCGGCTGGGACTGCACGAGGGCGTCTGCAACCACCTGTCCTTCATGGTTCCCGGCCGCGACGACCTGTTCATGGTCAATCCCGATGGCTGGTCGTTTTCGGAGATCACAGCCTCCCGGCTGCTGATCTGCGACTTTCATCGTAATGTCGTCGCCGGGGACGGCGTGCCGGAGGATACGGCGTTCTACATCCACGCCCGCCTGCACGCGCGACTGCCTCGCGCTCGCGCCGCCTTCCATACCCACATGCCGAACGCCACCGCGATGACAATGACAGAGGGCGAGCCGCTTGTCTGGGCTGGACAAACCGCCCTGAAATTCTATGGCCGTACCATGGTGGATGAGGCGTACAACGGCCTGGCCTTGGACGAATCGGAGGGTGACCGGATCGCCGCCGGCGTAGGCGATGCGGACATCGTGTTCATGAAGCATCATGGCGTGCTCATCCTGGCACCCAGCATCGCCAAGGCCTGGGACGACCTGTATTACCTCGAGCGCGCCTGCGAAGTTCAACGGCTGGCGGAATCGACCGGGAGAACGGTCGTGCCGGTTCCGCGCGCCATCGCCGAGGCGACCGCGGCGCAGATGCGCCACGAGGGCGGGCGGGACTCGCCCAGACTGCATCTGAACAGTATCAAACGGCAGCTCGATCGTGACGCGCCGGAGTATCGCCAGTGATGCGCCTTTTGCCTGTTGTGCTGGGTCTGCTGACCTTCACCGGCTGCACGCTGATCGATCAGAGGACGTTCGCCCCGTCGCCGGAGGCGAAGGCGCAGCCCGCTCCGCAGCCGCCCGTCGTGCTCGACGCGCGGACGCCGCTTGTCACTATAGACTATACGATCCCGTCGCCGGATTACGGTGAACTGCTGCACGATGCGGTGCGGGCCGCGGAAGCTCGCGACGCCGATGTGCAATACGACGTCGTTTCGGTGGTGAAGGACACGTCGAAGGCAGCTGTTGGTCAGGAACGTGCGACCGGTGTCATGCGCGCGATCATGCGGGACCGGGTGCCCGCGACCCGTATCCACCTGGCGCTGCGCACCGACCCGGCCCTGTCTGAGGGGCAGGTACGTGTCTACGTCCGCTGATCTCCGTTTCGGGCGGCCAGTTCGGGTTTTGAGCGATCAGGCAGCCGTGATGCGCACCTGAGCGTCGCGCGGCCGGGCGTTGTAGCGCGCCGACGTCACCAGGATGTCGGCACCGGCCTTGGCGCAGGCGGCAGCGTAGCTTTCGTTGATTCCGCCGGCGGCTGCGATCCAGGTACGCGCCGGACGGGCGCCGTCGGGCCGATCGAGCAACCGAGCCACCGCGTCCGGGGGAAATTTTTGCTGCCTCGCACGGCGGGCGCGATCGCGGACTGGGTGGTGAGGCATCGTCGCGCGGTCCGATCGAGTGCCTGCTTCTGTCGAACCCTGACGAAGAGCGGGCAGCGAAGCGCGGGACGGCCGTACCGTGAACAATCGCCGTCCCCTTCCACCACCAGATGGCGTAAGAAGGGAGACAACACCAAGCGTCCAGGCGACAAGGAGGGTTGGCCATCATGTTCCCGATCACCGAGCACATCGCGCGAACGGAGCGCCACACGACGTTCTACCTGAGCTGCGGCGCCGCCGATGCAACGCCGCTCATATTCGTCCATGGCTGGCCGGAACTGTCGATCAGTTGGCGTCATCAGCTTCCGGTGTTTGCCGCGCTGGGTTTTCGCTGCATCGCGCCGGACATGCGTGGCTACGGCCGTTCCAGCGTGTACGCGCGGCACGAGGACTATGCACTGGAACACAGCGTCCGCGACATGATCGACCTGCTGGAGGCGCTCGGGCGCGACAAAGCGGTGTGGGTCGGCCACGACTGGGGCAGTCCGGTGGTTTGGGGTCTGGCCAGCCACCACCCCGAGCGGTGTTTCGGCGTCGCTAATCTCTGTGTGCCGTATGTGCCCGGCGGCTTCGCCCCGGATGTGCTGATCCCCTTGGTGGATCGTTCGGTCTATCCGGAAAGCGAGTTCCCGGCGGGTCAATGGGAATACCAACTTTTCTACGAGGAGAATTTCGCCAAGGCCTGTGCCGCGTTCGACGCGAGCGTGCCTGACACGGTGAAGGCGCTGTTCCGAAAGGGCAATCCCGCCGGGAAAGGTCAGCCGTCACGCACCGCGCTGGCCCGTCGGGACGGCGGCTGGTTTGGCGGAGCCGGTCGCGCGCCCGCGGTGCCGCGGGATCCCGACGTGCTGACCGAGGCCGATCTGAGTTGCTACGTCGCGTCGCTGCAGCGCAACGGATTCTTCGGACCCGACTCCTGGTATATGAACGCCGCGCGCAATATCGCCTTTGCGCGGCAGACACCGAACCAGGGCCGGATCTCGATGCCGATATTGTTCATGCACGGCGCCTATGATTACACATGTGAGACTATCGATTCTCGCCTTGCGGAACCGATGCGTGAATATTGCGCTGACCTGACGGAGGTGATTGTCCAATCGGGTCACTGGATGGCGCAGGAAAACCCCATCGCCGTCAACGCCGCGCTGGCACGCTTCCTGGCTGCGAAACTGCCCGCGGTCTGGCGTGAAGGGGGCACGAGCGTCGGCGGATGACAAAGATGCCCAAAGTGGGGGAAAGCGACGCCACCTCCGGGTTACGCGTCCGGATCGGGGTTGGCGGATGGACCTACGCCCCCTGGCGCGGTACGTTCTATCCTCAGGGTCTCGCGCAGAAGCGGGAGCTCGAATTTGCCAGCCGCAAACTAACGTCTATCGAAATCAATGGTACCTATTACGGATCGCAGAAGCCCGAAAGCTTTGCGAAGTGGCATGACGAGACGCCGGACGATTTCGTGTTCTCGGTGAAGGGGCCACGCTTCGCCACCAACCGGCGGGTCCTTGCCGACGCGGAGCAACCGATCGCGCGCTTCTTCGCCAGCGGCGTGCTGAAACTCGGCGACAAGCTTGGGCCGATCAACTGGCAGTTCATGCCCACCAAGAAATTCGATCCCGAGGATTTCGAGGGGTTCCTCAAGCTCCTGCCGGCAAGCGTCGAGGGAAGAGCGATCCGCCACGCCGTCGAAGTGCGTCACGACAGTTTCCGGACGCGCGATTTTGTCGCACTCGCCCGCAGGCACGGCGTTGCGATCGTGATCGCCGGCGATTCGGGCTATCCGGTGATCGGGGATGCCACCGCACCGTTCGTTTATGCCCGCATCATGGGGACAAGCGACGCCGATGAGGTCGGGTATCCTGGCGAGATCCTTGACCTGTGGGCGCGGCGTGCACTCGTTTGGGCGTCGGGCCAGTCGCCTGATGGAATTGAGTGCGTCGGTGAGAAGCAGGTGGCCGACGGCAGAAGGGACGTTTTCCTCTATGTCATCAGTGGCTTCAAGGCTCGAAATCCGGCAGCTGCGATGGCGATGATCGAGCGGCTCAGGTAGGCGATCGTTCATCCGGGATCAGACCAATCGGTGGCGTAACCACCACGGGATAGTTTTCGGGGGGTGATCCCTGGGTCGTCCAAATGACGCAGGCTACAATTCGCTGCCAAGCTGGTGATGGCCCGGGCGATATTGGACAACAACCGGATGGGGATCAGACCGGGCAGGGATCGCATCGCCGCGCGCCCCTGCCCGCGATCAGGCTGTCTCGGTTACCGGTTCTCGAAATCGATCACGATACGACCTTCGATATCGCCGCGATGCATGCGTGCGAATATCTCATTGATGTTCTCCAACTTGTCGGCGGCGACGGTCGCGCGGACCTTTCCGGCGGCTGCGAAATCGAGCGCTTCCTGAAGATCCAGGCGGGTGCCGACGATCGAGCCGCGAACGGTTATTCCGTTCAGGACCGTGTCGAAGATGGACAACGGGAAATCGCCCGGAGGCAGGCCATTGAACGATACGGTGCCGCCGCGACGGACCATCCCAAGCGCCTGCTGGAAGGCCTTGGGGGAAACGGCGGTGACGAGGACTCCCTGGGCGCCGCCGATTTCCTTTTTGATGAAGGCCGCCGGATCGGTGTTCCGAGCGTTTACCGTGAGCGCCGCGCCCAGACGTTCGGCAAGCCTGTCGTCTATATCGACCGCGACGACGTTGAGGCCCATCGCCTTGGCATACTGCACGGCCATATGGCCCAGGCCGCCAACACCCGAGATCGCCACCCAGTCGCCGGGCTTGGTGTCGGTGACCTTCAGTCCCTTGTACACCGTTACGCCGGCGCACAATACTGGCGCGATCTCAATAAAACCGACATTGGCGGGAAGATGACCGACATAGTCGGGATCGCAGAGAACATACTCGGCGAAGCTGCCGTTCACCGAATAGCCGGTGTTCTGCTGCGACTCGCAGAGGGTTTCCCACCCGGCCAGGCAATGCACGCAATGGCCGCACGCCGTGAAGAGCCAGGGCACGCCGACGCGGTCGCCTTCCTTGACATGCCTGACGCCCGCGCCGGCCGCGACGACGTATCCAACGCCCTCATGCCCCGGGATGAACGGAGGACTGGGTTTCACGGGCCAATCGCCCTCAACCGCATGCAGGTCGGTGTGGCATACGCCGGTCGCCGAGACCTTGAGGAGAATCTGACCCGCGCCGACGGGTGGCACGGGAACTTCCTCGATTTCCAGCGGCTTGCCAAAACCGTGGACGACCGCTGCTTTCATTGTCTTTTGCATGAACGTATTCCGTTTGGCTGTGGAATTGACAGGTAAGAAGAGGAAGGCCGGTCAAGCCCGCCAGCCGGACTTCCGAAAGCACGCACCGACGGTATCAGGCCACAAAGATGAGAGATCAATCCTCGATAGCACCGACTGCTTGTCTTGACCGTTTCGGTGTCTCCATCCAAGTGCGGACAAACGCCATACCCGCCTTATACGGGCTGCGTTCTGACGGTCACCGAGGCTCCGGTGCTCAATTTCATTGCCGGCAAGTTCTGTGGCCGTATTCCAGCCTTACCCCCGCCTCGCAGTTTGTCCTTGATCTGAATCAATCGCCCGAGGCGGAGGCAGTCCATGAAATTTCAGAAAGCAGGCCGGGCGTTCGAGCGTGGTAAGTCCGGGCAGCGGGCGTGGCGGGCCCGTGCAGATAGATCACCCCTTCTGTGCGGTGGGACGATGACCTTCCCGCGTCTTGGCCCGGGACGCCGTGTCCCGTCTTGACTCTGGAGCGGTTTCCATTCGCGTTGGCTCACGGAACCCGCTCTAGCTCTCTGTTTGAGAGCGTGATTCACCGCTCCGGTGATTCCACCTGTGCGGATCACGCTCTAGACAACCAGCCGCCATTGGTCCGACGTGCGGCGGTCGACACTGACAGGCTCCTCCAGTGTCGTCTTTGGGTGTATGAGCGGTCGGCAGTAGCCAACAGGACAAGTTCATGCCCAAACCTTCCGTGCCTCGGGGCCGCCACTTCTTCGCCAACCCCGGCCCGACCAACATTCCCGACAGCGTCCTGCGGGCGATGGACCGCGGCAGCATCGACTTCAACGATCCGGAGTTCGTGGAGGTCTACGACGCCGCCTTCGCCGGGGTGAAGCGCGTCCTGCGCACGAACCAGCATCTGTTCATGTACAACGCCTCCGGCCACGGCGCCTGGGAAGCCAGCCTGACCAACCTGCTGTCGCCCGGCGACACGATCCTGGTGCTGGAGTCCGGCTATTTCTCCGAGGAATGGGCCGACATGGCGCGCGGCCACGGGCTGGAGGTGCGCGTGGTGGCAGCCGACTGGCGCCGCGGCGTCGACATCGCCGACGTCCGCCGCGCGCTGGCCGCCGACACCGCGCATGCCATCAAGGCCGTCTGTGTCGTGCACAACGAAACCGCCACCGGCATGATGCTGCCGCTGCCGGCGATCCGCGAGGCGATCGACGCCACCGGGCATCCGGCGCTGTTCCTGGTCGACACCATCTCCTCGCTCGGTTCGCTCGAATTCCGCATGGACGACTGGAAGATCGACTGCGTCGTCGGCGGCAGCCAGAAGGGCCTGATGCTGCCCACCGGCATGAGCTTCACCGGCGTGTCCGACAAGGCGATGGAGGCGCACGCGCAGGCGAAACTGCATCGCTTCTACTTCGACTGGACGATGATGGCGAACCGCGCGCAGAAGAGCTTCATCGGCACGATCCCGGTGAACATCTTCTACGGCCTGCGCGAGTCGATCCGGCTGCTCGACGAGGAAGGTCTCGACAACGTCACCGCGCGCCACGCGCGGCTGGCCGAGGCGACGCGGCGCGCCGTCCGGGTCTGGGCCGGCAACAACGGCCCGCAACTGTTCTGCCTGACGCCGGACCGCTATCTCCAATTCCGTCACCGCCGATCCTGATGCCGGAGGGCTTCAATGCGCGACGCGCTGCGCAAAACGGTGCGCGACCGCTTCAACGTGTCCCTTGGCGGCGGGCTGGGCAAGCTGGGCGGCAAGATCTTTCGGATCGGCCATCTCGGCGACCTGAACGAACCCATGCTGCTGGGTGCGCTGGCCGCGATCGAGATGGCGCTGCGGATCGACGGCATCCCGCACGGCCGCGGCGGGGTGGAGGCGGCGATGGCGTTCCTCGCCGAGCAACCGGAGCCTGCACGCGACGACATGACGACGACGAACACCGGTGTGGCGGCGATCACCGCCGCCTTGGCGACAATGCCCGGTGGCCCCGGCGTGTACCGCATGCTGGATGCGAAGGGCGATACGCTCTACGTCGGCAAGGCGCGCAGCCTGAACGGCGCGTCACGTCGTACACGCAGATCGGCCGCCTGCCGGAACGGCTGCGCCGGATGGTCACGGAGACGGCGACGATGGAAATCGTCACCACCCATACCGAAGCCGAGGCGCTTCTGCTGGAAGCGAACCTGATCAAGCGGCTGAAGCCGCATTTCAACATCGTCCTGCGCGACGACAAATCCTATCCCTGGCTGATGCTGACCGAGGACCATCCGTACCCGCAAATCGCCAAGCACCGCGGCGCGCAGGTTCGCAAAGGCAGCTACTGGGGACCGTTCGCCTCGGCCTGGGCGGTCAACCAGACGGTGACCGCCATGCAGCGGGTGTTTCTGCTGCGATCCTGTGCCGACACGGTGTTCTCGACCGGACCCGGCCGTGCCTGCTGTTCCAGATCAAGCGCTGCTCCGCGCCGTGCGTCGGGCGGATCTCGACCGAGGACTACGGCAAGCTGGTCGGCCAGGCGAAGGCCTTCCTGTCCGGCAAATCCGGTTCGGTGCAGAAAGAACTCGCCGCCGAGATGGAGCAGGCGGCCGAGGAACTGGAGTTCGAGCGCGCGGCCGCGGTGCGCGACCGGTTGCGCGCGTTGACCTTCGTGCAGGGCAACAGCGTGGTCAATCCGGCCAGCCTGATCGATGCGGACGTGATCGCCGGGTGGCAGATCGGCGGCCAGACCTGCGTGCAGGTGTTTTTCGTCCGTGGCGGCCGGAACAACGGCAACCGGGCGTTCTTTCCCGACGCATGCGAAGGCCGAGGAGACGCCGGAGGTGCTGAGCGCCTTCATCGCGCAGTTCTACGACGACAAGCCGCCGCCGCCGCTGTTGCTGGTCAACCAGGAATTGCCCGAGCAGGAGCTGATCGCCGAGGCGCTGTCGCTGAAGGCCGGCCGGAAAGTGGAAATCGCCCTGCCGCAGCGGGGCGAGAAGCGGGCCGTCGTGCTGCACGCGGAAACCAACGCGCGCGAGGCGCTGGAGCGCAAACTGGCCGAATCGGCCGGTCAGGCCAAGCTGCTCGAAGGCGTCGCGCAGCTGTTCAATTTGCCGGCGCCGCCGGAGCGGATCGAGGTGTATGACAACTCGCACATCATGGGCACCAATCCGTATGGCGTGATGATCGTCGCGGGACCCGAGGGGTTCATGAAGAATCGCCTACCGCAAGTTCGGCATTCGCGGTCCGATCACGCCCGGTGACGACTTCGCCATGATGCGGGAGATGCTGCAGCGGCGCTTCTCGCGGGCGTTGAAGGAGCAGGCCGAGGGCGCGCCGGCGACGGACTGGCCCGATCTGTTGCTGATCGATGGCGGTGCAGGCCAGCTTTCGGCGGTGCGCGACGTGCTGGCCGATCTGGGGGTGCAGGACGTCAAGGTGGTGGCGATCGCCAAGGGACCGGACCGCGACGCCGGCCGCGAATGGCTGCACATCGACGGGCAGGAGCCGTTCCAGTTACCGCCGCGGGATCCGGTGCTGTATTTCCTGCAGCGTCTGCGCGATGAGGCGCATCGCTTCGCCATCACGACGCACCGCGCCGGCCGGTCGAAGGCCGTGCTGCAAAGCGAACTGGAGGAAATCGAGGGGATCGGTCCGTGCGCGGAAACGGGCCCTGCTGAATCATTTCGGGTCGGCGAGAGGGGTCAAGATGGCGGGATTGCCCGATCTGGAGGCGACGCCGGGGATCAGCCGGGAAACCGCCCGGCGGGTGTACGCGCATTTTCATCCGGGGTGCGCATGGAGAACACGGGCTGAACGCGCGCTGGCTCGGCTTCATCGTGTCGCCCCCCGGTCAGCACGGTTCGGCGCGAAATACCCGCGTGGGTGCCACGAATTCGTCCTGTGCCGCGACCGTCAGGATTTCCCGCGACCCGGCCTCCTCGGTCCGCCGCAGCAGACCGTAGACCGATGATCCGGCCGCCTCCAGCGCCGCGACCGCGCTGCCGGTCCGCAGACGGTGGAACAGGAACAGCGCCGCGATCGCGTCGCCCGCGCCGTTGACCGACAGCCTCAGCCGAGGCGTGCGCAGCAGGTGAAACGCGCCAGCCTCGAACGTCATCATGTCGATGTGCCCGTCCGGGGTGTCCGTCGGTCTCCAGGCTGGTCAGCAGCACGCAGGCCGGGCCGTCGGCGTGCAGCATCGATCGCAGCCGCAGCACCGCCTGTTTGGCGCCGTGCAGGGTCGAACAGTCCAGCCCGGTCAGGCGCTCGATCTCGAAGCGGTTCGGCGTGGCGATGTCGGCGGCGGGCAGGGCGTGGGCGCGCAGGAAATCCTCGATGCCCGGCCCGCACATAGACGCCGGTGTCGGTGTCGCCGATGACCGGATCGCAGCAGTACAGCGCGGCCGGATTGGCGCGCCGCACGGTTGCCACCGCGTGCAGGATCGCGTCGCCGATATCGGCGCCGCCGACATAGCCCGTCAGCACGGCGTCGCAGCGGCGCAAGGCGTCGCGGGCGGCGATCCCGTCCACCAGATCACGCACCGACTGGCCGGAATAGACCGCGCCTTTCCAGTCGCCATAGCCGGTGTGGTTGGAGAACTGGACGGTGTTGATCGCCCAGACCTCGGCGCCCAGGCGCTGCAGCGGGAACACCGCGCTGGCGTTGCCGACATGGCCGTACGACACCCAGGACTGGATCGACAGGATGTTCACATTCAGGCCCCCGGGTTTCCGAGTGATGACAATACGCTATATGCGCACCCAACGCATTCGCGCCCGAGACCCGGGTTCCCCGGGTCCGCCCACCATCGGGATACCGTTCCGCATGTCAACGCCGCTGCTTTTCCAGCCGATCAGCTTCCGCTCGGTCACCGCCCGCAATCGTATCGTCGTCTCGCCGATGTGCCAGTACAGCGCCAACGACGGCCTGGGGAACGACTGGCATGTCCAGCACCTGGGCGCCCGCGCGGCCGGCGGCGCCGGGATCGTGTTCACCGAGGCGACGCATGTCTCCGACCATCGGCCGGATCACGCCGCATTGCCTCGGCCTCTACACGCCGGAGCATCAGGCGCTGCTGACGCGCCTGGCGGCGGTCATCACCCAATGCGGGTCGGTGCCGGGCATCCAGATCGCCCACGCCGGGCGCAAAGCATCTTCGACAGGTGCCATGGGAAGGCGGCAAGCCGATCCCGGTCGCTGGACGGCGGCTGGGTGCCGGTCGCGCCGAGCGCGCTGCCGTCGGTTCCCGGCGCCACCGTTCCGCACGCGCTGTCCGCCGGGGAGATCGGCGACATCATCGGCCAGTTCGCCGCCACCGCCCGCATGGCGCGTGAGGCCGGGTTCAAGATCGTGGAAATCCATGCCGCGCACGGCTATCTGGGGCATTCGTTCCTGTCGCCGGTCTCCAACCAGCGCAACGACTCGTATGGCGGCGACCTGGATGGCCGCTGCGCGCTTCCTGCTGGAGGTGGTCGAGGCGGTCCGCGGCGAATGGCCGTCCGACCTGCCGCTGTGGGTGCGCCTGTCCTGCACCGACTGGGTGCCGGGCGGCCTGACCATCGAGGACACCGTCGCGGTGTCTCGCAAGCTGGCGGCGACCGGGCAGGTCGACCTGATCGACTGCTCCTCGGGCGGCGTGTCGCACGAACAGAAGATTCCGTCGCTGCATCCCGGCTACCAGGTGCCGTTCGCCGACGCGATCCGCAACCGGGCCGGCATCGCGACCGGCGCGGTCGGCATGATCACCGAACCCACCCATGCGGCGGAGATCGTGGCCAATGGCCGAGCGGACGTGGTGCTGCTGGCGCGGGCGATGCTGGCCGATCCGGCGTGGCCGATCCGCGCCGCCAAGGCACTGGGCGTGAAGCCCGACGTGCCGAAGCAGTATCTCCGCGCGGCACTGTAACCGGCTGAACAACCTGCATCGCCTAGGCCCGGCACGGTTTGGGCGATCTGGCGCGGCATTGGCTGGTGCCGGTGGCCCTCCCGCGGTCACGCCGGGGAGGGCGATGACGCGGCGGAGGGAAAACCTGCATTGCTCATCCCGTTGGCGGGCTGCACAATAGGACGCCCCCCAACGGGAGTTGCCGGACGTCCTTCCGGCCTCGCGGAGTTTTTGATGTCCTCTCGCTTACGTTTCGCCGTCCGCCTGTGCGTCCCGGCTGCTGCTGCTGCCGCTGTTCGGCTGCGGCCCGGCCCAGGAACGAGTTCGCCCCGCTGTGCCCCACCGCCCGGCTGATCCCGGCGCTGGCGGACGTGACACGCTATGGCGGTCCCGGCCCGACGCATGATGTGACCGACCTGGTGCTTTCAGGGGCGCGTGGTCGCGGTGAACGGAAGCTGTCGAGGCGGGCGATGACACGTCGATGCTGCCGGCCAAGGTGCAGGTTGTCGATCTCGGTCCAGCGAGGCCCAGCGATGAAGGGGCGCGAGGCCGACGTGCCGGTGTTCCTGGCGGTGACCGAGGGCGATACCGTGCGTGACAAGAAGGTGTTTCCGCTGCACCTCGCATGTTCCCCCGAACGTGGAGCAGACTCACGATCACCAGCCCGGAGATCGACCTGGATCTGCCGGTTTCGCCCAAGAAGTCGGGTGCCGCCTACAGCGTCATCGCCGGGTTCCAGCTTACGCCCGACGAACTGGCGGCGAATCGCCGAGCGCGGCGGCGAGTTGATTAGACTTGCATTTACGGACCGCCGGCATTGTCGGCCGCGACGAAAGGTCCGATATAAAGAGACTATGACCGATACGCCACCGAAGGGCCGCCCGAACCAGGGAAGACGTCGAGGCATGAAGAAAGAAGACTGGGAAATCCCGTCCAATCTGCAGCCCGACCCAAGTGACTACTCGTTCGACCTCGAACGGGCGCTGAAGGCTGTCGTCAGCTTGAAAACCTACGTCCCGGCGATGCGTTCACCGCCAACACGCTTGGTACCGAACGGGCCGGCAGCGGGGTGATGATCAAGGAGCACCGGGCTGATCGCGACGATCGGCTACCTGATCACCGAGGCCGAGACGATCTGGATCACCTCCAACGATGGGCAGGCGGTGCCGGGCCATGCCCTGGCGTACGACCAGGAAAGCGGCTTCGGCCTGGTGCAGGCGCTGGGCAAGCTGGACGTGCCGACGCTGGAGCTTGGCGACTCGGATCGGCTGAAGGTCGGCGACCAGGCGGTCCTCGCGGCCGGTGGTGGCCGTCATCATTCGATCGAGACCCGGATCGTCGGCCGGCAGGAGTTCGCCGGCTACTGGGAGTACGTGCTGGATGACGCGCTGTTCACCGCGCCGGCGCATCCGTTCTGGGGTGGCTGCGGCCTGATCGGGACCGACGGCAAGCTGATGGGGATCGGCTCGCTGATCCTGCAGCAGGGCGACGGCAAGGGCCGGCGGCTGGACATGAACATGGTGGTGCCGATCGGCCTGCTGGCGCCGATCATGGACGATCTGCTGAGCTACGGTCGGGTGAACCGCCCGGCGCGCCCGTGGCTTGGGGATGTATGCCACCGAATCGGACGAAACGCTGGTCGTGGGCGGTCTTACCGATAACGGACCGGCGGAGCAGGCGGGTGTGCGCGCCGGCGACAAGATCCTGACGGTGAATGACGAGGAAATCCCCGACCTTGCCGGCCTGTGGCGCCGCGTCTGGTCGTCCGGCAGCGCCGGTGCCGAGGTGCGGCTGCGGATCGAGCGGGATGGCTCTCCGAAGCGCGTGTCCGTGCGGTCGGCGGATCGGGCGAGCTTCCTGAAGTCGCCGAAATTGCACTAGCTAGAGCGTGATCGCGCAGCTAGAGCGTGATCGCGCCGAGCGGAACGTCCCCGGCGCGTGAATCATGCGATCAAACAAAGAGATAGACCATTTTCGGCCTGCACAGTCAGGCTGAAAATTGTCTAGCATCGCGCATCAGGGGACGGTTTCCCCTTGAGCGGCAACGCTCCACCACCTACTGGGCGAGCCGCTGATTGGGTCTGAAGCGATTCTGGTCAGGCTGATATCGCACCGGCCGGCGGCACCGGGTCGGGCCGGCGCATCGCTGGGTCCGAGCGCCGACACGGTGGGAGTTTCTGTCGGCTGTGCTGCCAGGACGGACATGATGTGAAGGTGCCCGCCAAGGAGTCTCCCAGCCAAAATGGCTCCACCTGCCAGTGGCTCGCATATCACGCGCAGCGGCAGCCGACGGCGATCGCGCTGGTGAACGGCGACGTCTGTGTGACCTATCGCAGCCTCGCGACGTATGTCCTTGGAGTCATGGATGAGTTGACCGAGGCCGGCATTACGCGCGGTCAGGTTGTCGGTGTGGAAGTTGCCGATCGGACCCTGCACCTGCTGATCCTGCTTGCAGCCGAGGCGCTGGGCGCCACCACCATGTCCCTCGCGCCGTCTGAACTTGGACCGCCGGCCAATCTGGATCGACTGTGCGAGCGTATCATCGTTTCGCGGCAGCCGGGAGCGGAGGAACCGGACAAGCTTCTGATACTGCCGCCGGATTGGATCACCAACATCGCGGGTCGGCCGGCGAACGCACGGCCGCTTCGACGCACTCGAGCGCGATCTCGAGCCGGACGCCCGTGTACGCCTCATCAAGTCGTCCGGAACCACTGGCGCACCCAAGGTGATGGGCATGACGCATCGCGTGCAGCAAGGGGTGATCCGGAACACGCTGCTGTATGCACCGCCCTGGGTCAAAACCCATCCGGACTATCTGTGCCTGTATAATTTCGCGGTCCGCGCCGCGCATTCGCGTACGCTCCTTACCCTGCAGAGCGGCGGCACGGTCCATTTTACCGGCGCGGACGCCATATTGGGCCTGATCGCGGCCGGGATCGGCAACTATATTCTGTTCGTAAGCGGCGATCTGGAACGTTTCGTCCGAACGGTACCGCACGGAAGCGGCCCGTTCGCTCTCTATGTCGATGTGATCGGCGCCGCCCTCCCGCCGCGGATCAGGCAGGAGACGCGGGCGAAACTCAGCGAACATGTCATGGTCACCTATAGCTCTAACGAGGTGAACCGCGTGTCGGTCGTGGATGAAGACAATCTGGGCACCCTGTTCCCCGGCGTCAGCATCAGGATCGCCGACGAGCAGGGCAGGCCGGTACCAATGGGCCAGCCAGGATTGATACGCATCAAGTCAGAAACGATGACGAGCGGGTACATCAATGCGCCGGACCTCACTCGGGCGGCGTTCGTCGACGGCTGGTTCCATACCAGCGATATTGGCTTCCAGCCGTCCAGGCGAACGCTGGTCGTGCTCGGCCGCGCCGACGATATGCTCAACATCGGCGGGCTGAAGATCGCACCCGGTCCGACCGAGCAGCGCCTGAGGGCGATCGAAGGCATAAGCGATGCCCTGGTGACGAGTATCGATGACCACCTGGAGACACGAGCCATGCTGGTGGCCGTCGAAACGGCACCGCACACCGATCCGGCTGCTCTCACCCGCCTGATCACGCCGATCATCCGGACGCAGGTGACCTACTTCCAGCTCATACTGTTGTCCGCGTTCCCACGAACGGAAACCGGAAAGGTTCGGCGGGAGGCGGTCAGGGAACTGTATCGGCGGCAATCGCAGATCCTTTAGCGCGGGGACGTCGATCGGACGGTCGCCGCGCCGGTTCAAGGCATGCGGGCGTAGCGCTTGGTTGGGCGCGGGCGTTTGTTGGTTGTCCAGCCTGACGAGATCGCATACCTGTAGTTGCAAAAGAGCGTTTCAATATTCCGACAAGAGATACCATATTGTTGCCTTAGGAAGGTCAGGCGTCCGCATTTCACAGGAGACCGTTATGTCTTCCGCTCATTTTTATCCCGACCTGTCCGACCCTCGTCCGACCTTCATGCTAGGTCAGTTTGACCTTGATGACACCGATCCGGGATCGCCGTTCATGCTCGGTGAGGCCATGCTCAGATTTCGCAAGCGGGATGAGCTTTCTGTCGTCGCCACTCCAATCCATCAGCCTGTCCGCATGGCCGACTCAAGGAGCAGCCCGTTCCTGTTCGGTTTGCTTGCGGAGCAGCCAATCGCCCAGGTGCCGGACGACCTGATCCTAAACCTGTGGGCGACCGAGCAGGTATAGGGTCCGGATTGCCGGCGTACGGTCAGGCTGTCGGCTGATGTGCGTCCGGATATGCCTCGGCTGGGCGATCGCGGCGTTGCTGGATTGGTGGCTGGCGCGGGCCGGTGGCGGCAGTTCCGCGGGGCGGTTCCCTGCGTTCCTGGCATCGCGGGTTGGCGGCCATGCCTCCCGCGGCCTTTGGACGTTCAACGCACGGGCGAAAGACGCGGGCCGGAACCGCCAGGCGTTGTCACAGGGTTGAAGAAAGTCTGCGGCCATGCTTGATCTTGCCA
Organism: uncultured Alphaproteobacteria bacterium; assembly: GCA_963817185.1. Lineage (GTDB taxonomy): Bacteria > Pseudomonadota > Alphaproteobacteria > Acetobacterales > Acetobacteraceae > Rhodopila. The sequence continues at coordinate 103,346 of CAWFNN010000004.1, forward strand.
TCACTTTCGGAACCTCGGTTCGTGCAGCGCCGTGGACACGATTCGGTCAGGGAAGGGCATGAACCTATGAGCCGACTACGCGGCGCGATCGTCCCCGTGACTCCCTTCCAGCAGAACTGTGCGATCCTGTGGGACGACGACAGCAAGGCCGGCATGGTGGTCGATCCCGGTGGCGACGTGGATCGCATCCTGGCCGCGATCGATCAGACCGGGGCGCAGGTCGAAAAGATCATCCTGACCCACGGCCATCTCGACCACGCGGGGGGTGCCGCCGGCCTGCGAGACGCGCTCGCAGGCGAAATACGGCAGCAGCGTCCCGATCGAGGGGCCCGATTCACGCGACGAGTTTCTTCTCGATGGCATCGCGGAACAGGCCGCTGCCTATGGGTTCGAGGCCAGCAACGTCACGCCGGACCGCTGGATGACCGAAGGCGACGTCCTGATGCTCGGGCCGCACCGCTTCGACGTGCTGCACTGCCCGGGTCACACGCCCGGTCACCTGGTCTTCGTCAACGAAGCGGCACGGTTCGCTCTGGTGGGCGACGTGCTGTTCCAGGGTTCGGTCGGGCGCACCGACTTCCCTTATGGCGACCACGCGGCGCTGATCGCAGCGATCAAGACCAAGCTGCTGCCGCTGGGTGACGATATTTCGTTCCTGTGCGGCCACGGTCCCGGCTCGACCATCGGGGCGGAGAAGGCGAGCAATCCATTCCTCCGGTGAGCGCCGCCGCGCAGCTTTCCTTGTTTGCCGGCAGCCGCCGCACCGCAGGCCGTGCAGTCCGCCCGGCTTCGCCGATGCGCTGCGCCGGTTCACGTTCGACGGGACGCCAACCGGCGGTGTTCGAAGAGGCCGGGCTGCGCTACTTCGTCAACGCGTTCTGGACCGCCGGCCAGCGACGCGGACACAGCATCCACGAGATCAGCTACCGAGCCTGCTTCAAGTCGCAATTGCCCGGCCTTCTTCATCGAACGCCTGACGGCCCCCGGCGACCGGGTGTTCGACCCGTTTTCCGGCCGCGGCACCACCGCCGTTGCAGGCGGCACTGATGGGCGCGGGCACCGGCGGCGAACGACGTCAATCCGCTTGAGTGCGATGCTGTGCGCGCCACGGCTCGAGCCGCCACCCGTCGCCGCGGTGCGGACCCGGCTGGCGGAGATCGATCTTTCCCGTGCGGTCAGCGAACCCGCCGAGGCCGATTTGCTGGCGTTCTACCATCCCGACACGCTGCGCCAGATCAGCGCCTTGCGGGCGTTGCTGTTGGACCGAGGCGACACGCTCGATCCGGTGGACGCATGGATCCGGATGGTGGCGATCAACCGGCTGACCGGCCATTCGCCCGGGTTCTTCTCGGTCTATACGATGCCGCCGAACCAGGCTGTCTCGGCTGTCTCGCAGCGCAAGATCAACGAGGCGCGCGGTCAGGTGCCCCCGCCGCGGGACGTGAAGGCGATCATTCTGAAGAAGACGCTCAGCCTGCTGGCCGACGGTCCGCCGCCGCCGCATCCGCCGGCGATCCTGCTGACCGGGCCGGCCGATCGCACGCCTGGACTGGCCGATGGGTCGGTGGACCTGATCGTGACGTCGCCGCCGTTCCTGGATGTGGTCGATTATGAGGGCGACAACTGGCTGCGCTGCTGGTTCGCCGGTATCGATCCGGCGGACGTGCGGATCGACAGGCATCGTGACATGGCGGGGTGGGAAGGCTTCGTGCGCCAGGGTTTTCAGGAGTTCGCCCGCGTGGTTCGGCCGGGTGGGTTCGTGGCCTTCGAGGTCGGCGAGGTCCGCGGCGGCAGGATACTGCTGGAACGCCACGTTGCCGCGGCGATCGAGGGACTGCCGTTCGATGTGCTGGGTGTGATGGTGAACCAGCAGAATTTCACCAAAACCGCGAATTGCTGGGGGGTGAACAACAATCGCGGCGGTACGAACAGCAACCGGATCGTGATGGCGATCCGTCGGTAGCCATAACCAGAGGCAACCCCGGCGCCGCGTTCCGACCGCCTACCCAAACCGCGCCGGCGCATACGGTGTCAGATCGAACGGAGGCACCCGCCCGGCAACCAGATCGGCGACGATTTTACCCGTCATGGCCGCGGCCGTCAGGCCGACATGCCCGTGTCCGAACGCATGCACAACATCAGCACATCCGGACGCCAGACCCAGGCACGGCAATCCGTCGGGCGTCGAGGGCCGATGCCCCATCCAAAGCTTCACCCGATCCGGCGGCAGATCAGCGGGCAGGGCGGGAAAGACCTTGCGCGCGAAGGCCAGCAGGACATCGGCGCGCCGCCAGTTCGGGCGTAGCCGCCAACCCCGCCAGTTCCACCTGTCCCGCCAACCGCAACCCCGCCGGCGTCATCACGCACGCCATCTTCCCGTCGCTCGGCATCACCGGATACCGCGGCGCGATCCCCGGATCGGCGATCACCACATGATAGCCGCGTTCGGTTTCCAGCAACACCCGATCGCCGACCGCGGCGGCGAGGACCTTGGACCACGCGCCGGCGGCGATCACCGCCTTGTCGCAAGCGATTTCTTCGTCGCTTGTCGTCACCGCCCGGAGCCGAGAGGCATCGATGCGAAACCCGGTGGCGCGGGTCTGCCGCATCGTCGCACCCAGCGAAGCCGCATGGCCGGCCAGCGCCGCCACGTACGCGCCGGGATCGCGGCACTGGCCATTCTCCTCGATCAGGACAGCGAACTTATAGCGCCGGTCGAGCGACGGCTCGCGCTGACGCAGTTCGTCTTCGTCGAGTTCCAGCCATTTCACGCCGTTGTCGCGCCGTACTCGCCACGACAGCGCCTCACGCCGCGAATGCCGCACGATCGGGGAACGCAAACAGCACGCCTTGCTGGCTGATCAGCTCGCCGACCCCGGCTTCGTCGGCCAGTTTGCGGTGCAGCGCCGGCGCGTCCGCGCAGCAGCGGCTGCAATGCGCGCCCGATCGCCGCTACCTTCGCCGGGCTCGAGCCAGCCCGCACGAAACGGCGCAACCAGGGCAGCAGACGCGGCAGATAGGTCCAACGGATCGTCAGTGGTCCGAGTGGATCCATCAGGTAACCGGGAACCTTTCGCCAAACGCCCGGCGAGGACATCGGGACGACCGAACTGGGGTTGAGCAGCGTACCGTTGCCGTAGCTCGCGGCGTGCTCGCCGCCCGGGCTACCCGGTTCGATGACCGTGACCGCGTGCCCGTCGCGCAGCAACTCGATGGCGCAGGCGAGGCCCACCACGCCGCCGCCGATGACGACAACCCGGCTCATCCCGCGGCGGAAATGATAAGCGCCCGCATACCCGCCTCGATCGGGCCGGTTCCGAAACGCCTTTCCAGCGCCGCCACGACGCCACGGATGACCAGCTCGGACGTACCTGGCGCCCGCTGCTCGATTTCCGAACCAAGTGGGGTGCCGAGGCAGTAACCTGCCGCGACGTCGCCCGCCGAGGCGGCCACATAGAGCGAGTCCACCACTGTATAGATGGCGTCGGTGAAGCCTGCCTGCGTCAGGTCGTTGTCAATCGCGTCCTGATCGGCGTAACCATGCAGGGTTTGTTCAACGAACAGAGGCGGATCGGTGGGGAAAAGATCCTCCATGGCGTCCTGCAGGCAATCGGCCACCGCGTTGTGCCGGATATGCCCGGGCACGCTGAAGACGAACCGGCCCCCGGGTCGCAGGACACGCCGTGCCTCCTGGAATGCCCGCCCCCGGTCCGTCATGCCGGTGACGCCAAAAAGACAGGTCACGATCCCGAACGTCGCATTCACGAACGGCAACGCTGCGGGATCGGCCTGCTGCCAGGTGACACGCGCCATGCCCGGCTTCATAGACGCATGTGCGACCATTTCGGCGCTTGGATCCGTAGCGATAATTGTCACGCCGGCCGACATCGCGGACGCGATCGCCTGTGTCAGGGTGCCGGTGTCGGCGGATATTTCCAGCAATGGTCCAACACTCATGCGAGACAGCCGGCGAGCCATCTCGTCGGCGAACGGGGCAAGCATACTGGGCGCAAGATAACGGTCCCGGGACCCAATTATCGCTCCAAAGTGGATCATGCCACGAGGATCATCCAGGAACGTATCCTCAGACACCAAATGGCTCTCTTCAGGCCGAGGAATTTCGGCCAAACCTCGGGAACTTCGTGTGTAGCGGTCCGGAAAGCGGCAGGCTGCCGGCCCGGACAGGCTCGATCGACGCCGGATCCACACGCGGTACAGACGTCACCGTCTTCGGCCCGCCCGCTCGGATGGTCGGCAGCGAAGCGCGCGCCACCGATACCGTCGCCGCTGATCGAAGGACGTTGCACCGCTTCATACTATCAACCCGTACCAATTTGACAAACTGCGAGGCTGCATTGCCACCTTGAGCGGGATCGCGCCAGCTCACCCCTGGCAAGCGATTTCATCAGCCTGAGATCGTTACGCGATTCCGCTCAGGCTGATGTCGCTCTAAGCCACGAACCGGAGTCGATCCAAGGGGAGTATCGCGCCGCTGCAGGGTATCAGCTTGGTGCCATGCTTCGGTGCAAAGCCTCGGCGATCAGTGGGGCCGCGGCATCGGACATGCGCCGCCCGTCATGGCCGACATTCGGCACATCAATGACCGACCATCCCAGCGAAACCCCCAGATCAGCAGCCGCGCGCTGTCCGGTTTGGAGGTAAGTGTGGGCGCGGGCATGGCGTGTGGGGCCTTGTTTCAGCGACTTCGGCCCTTTCGGAAAGAACCGCCCGGTTGTCTTGATGTCGGCGGTTCCGGCCATGATCGTGAGCGGGAAAGCCAGCAGGGCCCGCAGATCGTCCGGGGTGATGTCCGTGCCACCCAGACCCCACGGCCAATGTGTCGTCAGGTCGGGCATTGCATAGGTGCCCGCATTGGCGCTGACCGCGACGGCCACCCGATCGCGGTAACCAAACGACAGCATGCGGTGGACGAACTGGCCACCGGCAGAGTGTCCGAACAGACCGTAACGGCGCGTGGTCACGATCCCCTGGTTTCGCAATGCGGCAAACAGGCGGTCGTCGATGCCGAAGGTCCATTGCGTCCGGGGGTTGGGCGTGCCATCCGCGGCGTGCAGGTTGCCGAAATTGTACCAGAGATATTCCGGAAAGCTGGCTTCGGGAAACTCGATCGCCAGCACCAGCATCCGTCCGGCATCGGCGTGCGGCAGCCAATAGTCACGGTAATCGTGGCCGTTGCGGCCAACTCCATGGTGGACGAACAGCACCGGCAGGTCCGGATGCCAACTGCGCGGCCGCGCTGCATGAAGGATCAGCTGCCGGTCGGGGAACGCTGGATCGAGATAGGGCAGGGAGGCCCCGCCCGCCGCGGCGACAAGGCGCGAAAGGTTGCTCAATGCCGCGCCCCGCGGCTGCGCGCCGTTGTTTCAGTCGTCGATGCTGTAAATTCCGATCGGGCCACACAGCATCGTAACCCGGAAAGCGTCTGTCGCAATACGCTCCGCGATGGAAGCGCTTGGCAAAACCCACGCAATCGTAGCAAAATGACTCCCATCAAAATTCCGGGGACACACCATCGATTCGGTACGCACATTCGTGGCGCTGCGAAAGGACGGGCCGGCGCTTGCCGCAGGCCGAAGACCGGTGTACCATGCGGTTACCCCGCATTGCCGGATGGCGTTGTGTGCGACCGAACCGGGCGCCGCGTCCGGGTGGGCGGAACCGCCATCGGACCATGTCACGTGCCGCGTCTGCCTGGACAAGCTGCGGCGGTTGAGTGCCCACGTGACGCGGCGACGACCCTAGTATCTGATAGAGGAGACGCCCCGGGTGCGCACCAAACGCGATTGGCCGCGTGAACCGAATGTTCAGGCCAACAGCGAGCTATCGCGCTTGTCTGGTGCCCGCGATACTAGGCCATCGACTTCTGTTCCTGGGATGCCTCGGCGCCGTCGTTCAGTCGCTTGTCCTGAACGATCCAGGCTTCAGCCTCCGCCACTGAAGAGAACCCCAACATGGTCTGGCGCGTGCCGTCGCTGCCTGCCACACCGATATGAAACTCCGAGCCATCACTCGCAGGGATAATCGTATACGTTGTCATACCGGTAATATGGCTGTTGCGGGGCAGGATTGCACTCCGTGCAGGCGAACCTCCTGAAGATTTCAGTGCGACATCCCGAAGCGACGGCATCGAAGCGGTACGGCAGCGATCCCCCATGACCCTCCGCCGGCCCGGGATGCGGGCGCCGTCCGTGCGCGAAGCGACTCCCCCCGGGTATGACGTCCACCGGAGTCTCGGAGCCGGCAGTCCCAGCGTCATCGATGACGCGTGGTCACATCGAGCGCGGGCGGCCCCAGGGTTCGTGCTTGCAGCCAATTCCGCCAGCGGGATCGGTTCGAGGCGGTGCGCGCAGGGCTGCCTGGGGAGACGATGTGTCACCAGGCAGTGATGACCGGCCTTCAGGTTGCCTTCGCTACGGCCCGCCTGGATATCACTCCGATCAGATGCGCCCGATACTCGGCGCTGGCGTGGATGTCGCTGTTCAACCCATCGGCCGGCGTGACGATCCCGGCGATCGCATCGGGGGAGAAATTGGCCGACAGCGCCTTCTCCATTCGCTGTGCCGGAACACGCCGCCCTGACCCGCCCCGGTGATCGCCAGCCGCACGCCGGTCGGGAACTTCGCCACGAACACGCCGACGATGGCGTAGCGCGATGCCGGGTTGCGGAACTTCTCGTAGGCCGACTTCTGCGGGATCGGCAGTTCGATCGCGGTGATGATCTCACCCTGTTCCAGCGCCGTGGTGAACATGCCCTGGAAGAAGTCATCGGCCGCGATCGAGCGGCGATCGGTCTTGATCGTGCCGCCCAGCGCCAGCAGCGCGGAGGGGTAGCACGCGGCCGGATCGTTGTTCGCCAGCGAGCCGCCCATGGTGCCGCGATGGCGCACCGCTTCGTCGCCGATCAGCGACGCCTGATGCTGCAGACCCGGGATCTTTGCCTTGATCTCGGGGTTGCTGGCGATTGTCGCATGGGTGGTCATCGCGCCGATCGTGACCTTGTCACCGGAAACGGTGATGCCGGTCAGGCCGAGCTTCGCCAGGTCCACCACCGTGGACGGCTTGTTGAGGCGCTGCTTCAGCACCGGGATGAAGGTCTGCCCACCGGCGAGCGCCTTGGCTTCCATGTCCTCGGACAGCAGCTTCACCGCGTCGGCCAGGCTGCCGGGCTTCTGATATGCGAAATCGTACATCGTCACATTCCCTTTGCCTTGAGGTTTATTCCGCCGCCATGCGCGGCTGGGCGCGCCTGGATGATCGACCAGATTTTCGTCGCCGTCGCCGGCATGTCCAGGTGCCGTACGCCGTAGTCCTTCAACGCATCGACCACCGCGTTGATCACCGCCGGCGGCGAGCCGATCGCGCCGACCTCGCCGCAGCCCTTCGATCCGAGCGGATTGTGGGTGCACATGGTGTTCTCGGTGGCGACCGACATGTTCGGGATGTTGTCCGCCCGGGGCATCGTGTAGTCCATGAAGGACCCCGACAGAAGCTGCCCGCCGGCATCGTAGGTGCAGGTCTCCAGCAGCGCCTGGCCGATGCCCTGGGCGACGCCGCCCTGCACCTGGCCTTCGACGATCATCGGGTTCACCACCCGGCCGACGTCGTCGACGGCGGCGAAGTTGACCATCTCCACGACCCCGGTTTCGGGATCGATCTCCACTTCGGCGATATGGCAGCCACCAGGGAAGGTGAAGTTCTTCGGATCGTAGAACGCGGTCTCATCGAGGCCGGGTTCCAGTTCCTCGATCGGATAGTTGTGCGGGACGTAGGCGGCCAGCGAGATGTCGGTCAGCGTCTTCGACTTGTCGGTGCCGGCGACGGTGAACTTGTTGTCCTTGAACTCGATGTCCTCGACCGAGGCTTCCATCAGATGGGCGGCGATCTTCTTGCCCTTGGCGATCACCTTGTCCATCGCCTTCACCATGGCGGAGCCGCCGACGGCGAGGCTGACGGCTGCCGTAGGTGCCCATGCCGAACGGGATCTTCCCGGTGTCGCCATGCACGACCTCGACCTGATCGAACGGCAACGCCGAGCTGGCTCACGACGAGCTGGGCCAGCGTCGTTTCGTGACCCTGGCCGTGGCTGTGGGTGCCGGTGAACACCGTCACGCTGCCGGTCGGATGGACCCGGATTTCCGCGACCTCGTACAGACCGGCGCGAGCACCGAGCGAGCCGACGACCGCCGATGGCGCGATGCCGCAGGCCTCCAGGTAGGTCGAGATGCCGATGCCGCGCAGTTTGCCGCGCGCCTTGGCCGCCGCGCGGCGCGCCTCGAAACCGTCCCAGTCGGCGTTCTTCAGGGCCGACCTTCAGGGTCGTCTGATAGTCGCCGCTGTCGTACTGCAGCGCCACCGGCGTCTGATACGGGAAGGCGTCGGCCGGGATGAAATTCTTCCGCCGCAGTTCGACCCTGTCGAAGCCGGTGTCGTGGGCGATCACGTCGACCAGGCGCTCCAGCAGGAAGGTGGCCTCCGGCCGGCCGGCGCCGCGATAGGCGTCCACCGGGACGGTGTTGGTGAACACCGCCTTCACGTTGCAGTAGATCACCGGCGTCTTGTAAACGCCCGCCAGCAGCGTGGCGTACAGGTAGGTCGGCACCGCGGGGGCGAAGGTGGACAGGTAGGCGCCCATGTTCGCCAGCGTGCTGATGCGCAGGCCGAGGAAGTGTTCCGTCCTTGTCCAGCGCCATTTCGGCGGTGCTGACATGGTCGCGGCCGTGGGCGTCGCTCATGAAGCTTTCGCTGCGCTCGCAGGTCCACTTCACCGGCCGGCGCACCTTGCCGGCCGCCCAGGTGACGATCGCCTCTTCCGCGTAGTGGTAGATCTTCGAGCCGAAGCCGCCACCGACGTCCGGCGCCACGACCCGCAGCTTGTTCTCCGGGATGTGCAGCACGAAGGCGCCCATCAGCAGCCGGATCACATGCGGGTTCTGGCTGGTGGTGTAGAGGGTGAAATCGCCCGAAGAGGTGTCGAAGTCGCCGATCGCGACGCGCGGCTCCATGGCGTTGGGGATCAGCCGGTTGTTGGTCAGGTCGAGCTTCACGACATGCGCGGCGCCGGCGAACACGTTGTCCACCACCGCCTTGTCGCCGATCACCCAGTCGTAGCAGATGTTGCCGGCGACGCCGTCATGCACCTCGGGCGCGCCGGGCGCGACGGCGTCGGTCAGGCTCGCGACCGCCGGCAGGTCGGTGTAGTCGATGTCGATCAGTTCCGCGGCGTTCTTGGCCTGCCTGCTTGCGATTCCGCGATCACCACCGCGACCGGATCGCCGACATGGCGCACCTTGCCGACGGCGATCACCGGATGCGGCGGTTCGGCCATCGGCGAGCCGTCCTTGTTGTGGATCTGCCAGCCGCAGGGCAGGCCGCCGATGCCCTCGGCCGCCATGTCGGCGCCGACGAACACCCGCACCACGCCGGGCGCCGCCGAGGCCGCCGCGATGTCGATGCCGTTGATCGGTCGCGTGCGGCCGGTCGGACGCGCTTGATGATGGCGTAAAGCTGGCCGGGCCGGTTGATGTCGTCGGTGTAGTTGCCCTTGCCGCTAAGGAAGCGGACGTCCTCTTTGCGGCGAACGGATGCGCCGATGCCTTCGAAGCCCATGGTCGTTACCCCCTGTATGCCTCCGCGGCGTCTATTCGGCCGCTTTGGCGTGCATCAACGGATGTGCGGCGGCGATCGCCTTGACGATGTTGTGGTAACCGGTGCAACGGCACAGATTGCCTTCCAGGCCTTCACGGATTTCCTTCTCCGTCAGCCCGTCGGGATGCGATTGCACGAGGTCGACGGCGGTCATGACCATGCCGGGGGTACAGAAGCCGCATTGCAGCGCGTGATGCTCGCGGAACATCTCCTGCATCGGGTGCAGGGTGCCGTCGGCGGCGGCGAGGCCCTCGATCGTGACGACGCTGGTGCCGTCCGCCTGCAGCGCGAGCTGGGTGCAGGACTTCACCGATATTCCGTCGACGTGCACCACGCAGGCACCGCACTGGCTGGTGTCGCAGCCGACATGGGTGCCGGTGAGGCCGAGTTTCTCACGCAGCAGTTCGACAAGCAGGGTGCGTCCTTCGACGTCCACCGTGTGCTGCTTGCCGTTGACCGTCAGGGTTACCTGAGGCATCGCACTCCCTTTCGTGGTGTCGCTGTTTCTACACGTCGAGCCGCCAGAGGGCTGTTGGCCAAGCGTGGCCAGTGCCCTTGGACGATCCCGTTCCGGCGAGTTTGGTCAATCCGGGCGCATGCGGTCAAGCGGGGGTGCACATCTCGCTGCCGGGGTCACATCCAATATTGCCAGACCCTCGCCTCCAGCTCCCTCACCCGCTCCTTCAGCGGGCGCTGATCCCATCTCGCCAAGATCCACCTCGCGAGAGGCGGCCATATAGCGCCGCATCACTGCTTCGACCTGCCCGGCCGTGTCATGGCCCAGGACAACGGCATCGACCTCGTTGTTGAACACGACACTGCGGCGATCGAGGTTGGACGATCCGATCACCGTCCAGGTGTCGTCCACGACCGCCAGCTTGGCATGAAGGACGGCATCGCGCATCTCGATAGATATGGGCACCGGCCTCCAGCAGGTCGCCATAGGCGGCGCGGGCGGCATAGACCGCGCTCTGCACATCGCTGAACGCCGGCGCGATGATCCGGACATCCCGGCCGGCGCGGGCGATCTTGGCGAGTTCCTCACGCTCCTGATGAGGCGGCACGAAATAGCCGCTGCACAGCCAGACCCGCTGAGCGGGCGGCCTGCATGGCTGTCAAAAGTGAAGCGTAGTAGAGCGGCCGCCGATCACCCGGCGAACTGCCGATGATGCGGATCGTCTGCACACCCTGTCGCGCCAGCGGCGGAAAATAGTCGGCAGGATCAGCCGGCGGGTGCCTTCTGCTCCCGCCAGGTGCCGAAAAACAGCTTCTGCAGTTCCGCCACCGCGGGTCCTTCGATCCGCACCGCGGTATCGCGCCAGTAGGCCTTGCTTGTATCGCCGTTCGCGGGGACGCCGGCACTTGGCGGGTTTTCGTAAACCGTGTCCAGGTTGATGCCACCGGTGAAACCCACGCGGCCATCGACGACGGTGATCTTGCGATGGTCGCGGTCGTTCGGCGACCAATCGATCCTGACCGCGAACGGGTCGATCGGATTGAACTCGACCACCTTCGCCCCGGCCCGTCCGCAGGGCATCGAAAAACGCGGCTGGCGTGTCCTGCGGAGCCGAAGGAGTCGTAGATCATGTTCACTTTGACGCCCGGCCTGGAGCCTTGTCCAGCAGCACCTCCGACAGGTGCACGCCGCCGGACTGGATATCGGACAGGATGAAATATTCCAGATTGATGCTGTCGCGGGCGGCATCGATGGCGGTGAAAATGGCCTCGAACGCCTCCGATGCCGCTGGCCAGCAGGGTGACCTGGTTGCCGAAGACGATCGGACTGGCCGACAACCCGCGCTGCAGATCGTACTGCTGCTGAAGCGCGTCGGTGTCGTCGATGACATTCGGATCGGTTTTGCGGCGGCCGGCTCGGCAAGCCGACCTCGCGGGCCGTCAGCCCATCGATGTCCGGGACAGCGGCGCAACGTCCCAGCACTCCGGCAGCCGCGATCGTCGCCAGCCGGCGGCGGCCGAGCGTGGGCGGTCGCGAAAGAGCCAAAGACGCACTCCAGTCGGTTCATCTCACGTAAGATATGCTGCCGCCGTGGCGATATCACGCTCGGCACAAGCAAGTTCGCGTCAGCACCGGATCAATTCCTTCAGCAAATGGAGGAACTCACAAAACCGCGATCACGCTCCAATCGTGGATGAAATAATTGAAGGCAAGGAAACAACTCTGCGCGATCGTGGGTTTTTGCGGTGATACATTGAAGCTGAACTTCGATCATCCGCGTTGTATTAGAGTATGATCGCGCTGAGCGGAACGTCCCCGGCGCGTGAATCATGCGATCGAACAAAGAGATAGACCATTTTCTACCTGCACAGTCAGGCTGAAAATGGTCTAATCGGAGAAACGGCCCTGGCCGAGAAGATGCAATCTGATCTGCGGGCTCTCGGCAACCTCGGCACCGACCTGCGAAATCATGGCTCGATATCGTTACCAGACCACGCGCTTGCCCGGGAGGTCGAACCGCGGGTCACCAAGTGCCGCCTGTCGCATTGCGCCGCCAAGCCCGGCTGCTATTGTCCAGAGGCTACTTGGAGCGAATGCTGCGGCACAGGAGGAACATCCATGGAAATCCGAGGGCTGGGCTACATGGGCGTTGGCGCGTCGGACCTGGCGGACTGGACGTCCTTCGCCACCAACTGGCTGGGCATGCAGATGATCGAGCGCGGCAACACCGCCCGCGCCTTCCGCATGGACGATCGCACGCAGCGGCTGGTCGTCGACCGCTCTCTGGCCGAAGGCGAACGCTATTTCGGCTTCGAGGTCGCCGATGCCGCCGCCCTGCAATCGCTCGCCGCCAGGCTCGATGCCGCCGGCGTCACGGTCCGGCATGAAGCCAAAATCCGTGGCGGATCAGCGCTTCGTCAAGGACCTGATCAGCTTCGACGATCCCGGCGGCAACCACCTGGAAGCCTTCCACGGCGCCGCCATCGCCGCCGAACCGTTCCGGCCCGGCCGCTCGATATCCGGCTTCCGGACCGGGGCGCTGGGGATGGGACACGTGGTGTTCCACGTCAAGAACATCGACGACCTGTTGGGCTTCTACAAAGACCTGCTGGGCTTCGGCGTCAGCGACTACATCACCACGCCGTTCCGCGCCTACTTCATGCACACCAATCCGCGGCATCACTCGGTGGCGTTGATCGAGACCGGCAAGCAGGACCTGCATCACCTGATGGTCGAACTGTTCTCGCTGGACGACGTCGGCCAAGGCTACGACATCGCCCTCGGCGAGCCGGAGAAGATCGCCACCACCCTCGGCCGTCACCCGAACGATGCTGTCACGTCCTACTACCTGCGCTCGCCGGGCGGCTTCATGCTGGAATACGGCTGGGGCGGCAAAGAGGTGACGCCCGGCGACTGGACGCCGTCGGAGGTCACCGTCGGCCCCAGCCTGTGGGGTCACGACCGCGCCTGGCTGCCGGAGGAGCAGCGCCAGCAGGCCCGCGACGATGCGCCTGAAAGCGGCCGCCGACGGCAAGCGCGAGCCGCTGCATGTCATCGACGGCAACTACCACCGCATGGACGGCGTCTGTCCCTGGTGGGACGCGGCTACCGGCCGGGCGTAGGGAAGGCGAGGGGCTCCGCCCCTCGACCCGCCAAGGGCCGACGGCCCTTGGAACCCCGGGATTGGGCGACGGCAGCGGTCGATGGGTCCGGGCTGCGCCCTCACCCGCCCATTGATGGGATCAAACGGGGCGCCACCCCTTTTGCGGGCCCCGGGCAGCCCGTCGCTCGCCCTGGTCTCCCTTACCGCGGCAGCGTGCTCGTGCCCATCAGGAACTGGTCCACCGCACGGGCACATTGACGGCCCTCGCGGATCGCCCAGACGATCAGCGACTGCCCGCGGCGCATGTCGCCGGCGGCGAACAGCCTTTCGCGGGATGTCTGGTATTGCACGGTGTTCGCCAGCACGTTGCCGCGCTGATCCAGTTCGACGCCCGCCTGATCCAGCAGCGCGCCGCGCCGCGGGCCCGAGGAACCCCATCGCCAGCAGCACCAGATCGGCCTTGCATCTGGAATTCGCTGCCGGGCACTTCCTTCATCGTCATCCGGCCGTCCGGGGTGCGCTCCCACTCGACCCGCACGCAATCCAGCGCCGTGACTTTGCCGTTCCTGCCGACCGCATGCTTCGTCAGCACCGACCAGTCGCGCTCGACGCCTTCGTCGTGGGCGTGCGACGACCGCAGCTTGATCGGCCAATCCGGCCAGACCATGCGCCTTGTTTTCCTTCACCGGCGGCTTCGGCATGATCTCGATCTGGATGATCGAGGCCGCGCCCTGGCGCGCCGAGGTGCCGATGCAGTCCGATCCGGTATCGCCGCCGCCGACCACGACGACGTGCTTGCCCTTGGCGCTGATCGTGCCCGCCGGGCGCGGCCACCGTCTCGTCATCGCCGGCGTCGCGCTTGTTCTGCTGGGTGAGGAAATCCATCGCGAAATGGATGCCGTCCAGCTCGCGCCCGGTGACATCCAGGTTGCGCGGCCACTCGGCGCCGCCGGTCAGCACGACGGCGTCGAAGTCGGCCAGCAACTGGTCGACCGAGACGTCCTTGCCGACCTCGGTGTTGACGCGGAACGTCACACCCTCGGCCGCCATCTGGTCGATGCGGCGGTCGATCAGGTGCTTTTCCATCTTGAAGTCGGGGATGCCGTAGCGCAGCAGGCCGCCGATGCGGTCCTGCTTCTCGATCAGCGTCACCGCGTGACCGGCGCGGGCGAGTTGCTGTGCGCAGGCCATGCCGGCCGGGCCGGAACCGACCACCGCGACACGTCTTGCCGGTCTTGACCGCCGGCGGCATCGGCACGATCCAGCCTTCCTCCCAGGCGCGATCGACGATGGCGCACTCGATCGTCTTGATGGTGACGGGGTTGTCGTCGATGTTCAGCGTGCAGGCCGCCTCGCACGGAGCGGGGCAGAGGCGGCCGGTGAACTCCGGGAAATTGTTGGTGGAGTGCAGGTTGATCGACGCCTGCTCGCCACTGCTCCCGGTAGACCAGGTTGTTCCAGTCGGGGATCTGGTTGTTGACCGGGCAGCCGTTGTGACAGAACGGAATGCCGCAATCCATGCAGCGCGCGGCCTGGCCGTTCAGCGCCTCGGGCGCCAGCGGCTTGACGAATTCCTTGAAGGATTTCAGCCGCACTTCGGTCTTTTCGTAGCCACGGTCGTGACGCTCGATTTCGAGGAAACCGGTAACCTTACCCATGATCGTCTCCAGACTTTCGGCCCGGCCGCGCGCCGTCCCGGTAACGGGACGGCCGGCGTGCCCGGACCAGGACGTTGCGTTCAGCTGCTATTCGGCGGCAACAGTGGCGGCGGCGGTCGGCCTCCGCGCTTCAGGTCGAGCAACGCGCGCTTGTAATCGCGCGGCATGACCTTGACGAAGCGCGACAGACGCTCTCGTCCCAGTCCTCCAGCAAGGCGCGCGCCTTGGCGCTGCCGGTGAACAGCAGATGCCGCTCGACCAGGATGCGCAAGCCGTTCGGCGTCGAAGCGCAGCGGGTCGCCCATGCCGCTGTCCTCGACGCTGGCGGCGCGTTGCCGCGGCCGCCCGGGCTCGTCGGCCAGGCCGAGTTCGGCCACGCCGACGCTTTCCAGTTCGACGCCGGCCATGTTGCAGAGTTCGCCTGAACCGAGCCTTCTCGTCGTAGACGTAGGCGATGCCGCCCGACATGCCGGCGGCGAAGTTGCGGCCGGTGTCGCCCAGCACGACGACCACGCCGCCGGTCATGTATTCGCAGCCGTGATCGCCGCAGCCTTCCACCACCGCGACGGCGCCGGAGTTGCGCACCGCGAACCGCTCGCCGGCGACGCCCTGGAAATACGCCTCACCGGCGATGGCGCCGTACAGCACCGTGTTGCCGACGATGATGTTTTCGCCCGGATCGCGCTTGCACGTGGCGGCTGGCGCACCACGACGCGGCCGCCGGACAGGCCCTTGCCGACATAGTCGTTGCCGTCGCCGGTCAGGTACAGCGACACGCCGTGCGCCAGGAACGCCCCGAAACTCTGGCCGGCGGTGCCGGTCAGATGGACCGAGATCGTGTCTTCCGGCAGACCGGCATGGCCGTACCGGCGGGCGACCTCGCCCGACAGCATCGCGCCGACGGTGCGGTTGACGTTGTGGATCGGATGCTCCAGCCGCACCGGCGTCTGGGACTCCAGGGCGGCCGCCGCCTCGCGGATCAGCACCTGGTCCAGCGCCTTGTCGAGATGATGGTTCTGCGGCTCGCTGTGGTGGATACCGATGCCCGGCTTCAGTTCCGGCTGATACAGGATCCGGCTGAGATCGACGCCGTGCGCCTTCCAGTGCTCGATCGCCTTGCGCATGTCCAGCTTGCCGACCTGGCCGATCATCTCGTTGAACGTGCGGAAGCCCAGCTTGCGCCATCAGTTCGCGCACTTCCTCGGCGATGAAGAAGAAGAAGTTGATGACGTGCTCCGGCGTGCCGGTGAAGCGCTTGCGCAGCACCGGGTCCTGCGTCGCCACGCCGACCGGGCAGGTGTTCAGGTGGCACTTGCGCATCATGATGCAGCCGGCGGCGATCAGCGGCGCGGTGGCGAAGCCGAACTCGTCGGCCCCCAGCAGCGCGCCGATCACCACGTCCCGCCCGGTCCGCAGGCCGCCATCGACCTGCACCGCGATGCGGCTGCGCAGCCCGTTCAGCACCAGCGTCTGCTGGGTTTCGGCCAGACCGATTTCCCACGGCGAGCCGGCATGGGTCAGCGAGGTCAGCGGGCTGGCGCCGGTGCCGCCCTCGAAGCCGGAGATGGTGACGTGATCGGCCCGCGCCTTGGAGACACCGGCCGCGACCGTGCCGACGCCGACCTCGGACACCAGTTTGACGGATATCCGAGCGCTGGGAGTTGGCGTTCTTCAGGTCGTGGATAAGCTGCGCCAGATCCTCGATCGAGTAGATGTCGTGGTGCGGCGGCGGCGAGATCAGCCCGACGCCCGGCGTCGAATGGCGAACCTTGGCGATGTTCTTGTCGACCTTATGGCCCGGCAACTGTCCGCCTTCGCCGGGCTTCGCGCCCTGCGCCATCTTGATCTGGATGTCGTCGGCGTTGACCAGATATTCCGTCGTGACGCCGAAGCGGCCCGACGCCACCTGCTTGATCGCCGACCGTTCGGAATCGCCATTCGGCAGCGGCTTGTAGCGGTCGGCTTCCTCGCCACCCTCGCCGGTGTTCGACTTGCCGCCGATCCGGTTCATCGCGATCGCCAGCGTGGTGTGCGCCTCTCGTGAGATCGAGCCGAAGCTCATCGCCCCGGTGGCGAAGCGCTTGACGATTTCCTTCGCCGGTTCGACCTCTTCGAGCGGCACCGGCGTCGGCACGAACTTCAGATCCATCAGCCCGCGGATGGTCAGCAGCCGTTCGCTCTGATCGTTGATCGCCCGGGTGAAGGCATGGAACTCGGCCGGCAGGTTGCCGCGAACCGCATGCTGCAGCGCGGCGACGGATTCCGGCGTCCAGGCATGCGCCTCGCCGCGCAGACGGAACGCGTAGTCGCCGCCGACGTCGAGCATGCCGCGATAGATCGGATTGTTGCCGTAAGCCGCCTGGTGGCGAGCCACCGCTTCCTGGGCGATCTCGGCGAATCCCGACCCCCTCGATCGTCGTCGCCGTGCCGGTGAAGCATCGCTCGACGAACGCCGATGACAGCCCGACCGCATCGAAGATCTGCGCGCCGCAATAGGACTGATAGGTGGAGATGCCCATCTTGGACATCACCTTCATGATGCCCTTGCCGACCGCCTTGAGGTAGTTCTTCTTCACCTCCGCGCGCGACTTCTCCAGCTTCGTCTGCGGACGCGGATCTGCTCCAGCGTCTCGAACGCGAGGTAGGGGTTGATCGCCTCGGCGCCGTAGCCGGCCAGGACGCAGAAATGGTGCACTTCCCTGGCTTCGCCGGTTTCCACCACGATGCCGGTGCTCATGCGCAGGCCCTGGCGGATCAGGTGGTTGTGCACCGAGGCGGTGGCGAGCAGCGACGGCACCGGAATGCGATGTTCGCTGACCTCGCGGTCCGACAGGATCAGGATGGTGTAGTCGGCCAGCACGGCCTCGGTCGCTTCCTGGCAGATCCGCGATAATGGCCTTTTCCATCCCGTCGGCGCCTTCGACGGCCGGCCAGGTGATGTCGATCGTCTGGGTGCGGAAGGCGCCGCCGGCGATGTTGTCGATGTCGCGGATCTTTTCCAGGTCGGTGTTGGTCAGGATCGGCTGCGCCACCTCCAGCCGCAGGTAGTTGCCGGCGTGGTGCCCCAGCAGGTTGGGCCGCGGGCCGATGATGGAGACCAGCGACATCACCAGTTCCTCGCGGATCGGATCGATCGGCGGGTTGGTGACCTGGGCGAAGTTCTGCTTGAAGTAGTTGAACAGCAGCTTCGGCTTGTCGGACAGCACGGCCAGCGGCGTGTCGGTGCCCATCGAGCCGACCGGATCGTCACCCTGCGCGGCCATCGGCTCCAGGAAGAACTGGATGTCCTCCTGCGTGTAGCCGAACGCCTGCTGGTGTTGCAGCAGCCCGTCGGTGTCGTTCGGCAGCGGCTGCGCACGCCGGTTCCTCGCTTTCCGGCAGTTCCTCGAGCTTGTACTGGGTCTGCTTCAGCCACTCGGCGTACGGATGTTCGCGGGCGAGCTTCTGCTTGATCTCCGCGTCGTCGATGATGCGGCCTTCTTCCAGGTCGATCAGCAGCATCTTGCCCGGCTGCAACCGCCACTTGCGGGCGATCTTCTCCTCCGGCACCGGCAGCACGCCGGCTTCCGAGGCCATGATCACATAGTCGTCGTCGGTGACGACATAGCGCGCCGGCCGCAGCCCGTTGCGGTCGAGCGTGGCGCCGATCTGGCGCCCGTCGGTGAAGGCGATGGCGGCGGGGCCGTCCCACGGCTCCATCAGCGCCGCGTAGTATTCGTAGAATGCCTTGCGCTCCGGATCCATCAGCGGGTCGTGCGCCCAGGCTTCCGGGATCAGCATCATCATCGCATGCGCCAGCGAGTAGCCGCCGGCCACCAGGATTTCCAGCGCGTTGTCGATGCAGGCGGTGTCGGACTGGCCGTGCGGGATGATCGGCCACATCTTGTTCAGGTCCGGCCCGATCAGGTCGGATTCCATCGACCGCCGCCGGGCATACATCCAGTTGACGTTGCCGCGGACGGTGTTGATCTCGCCGTTATGCGCCAGGAACCGGTACGGGTGCGCCAGCTTCCATGACGGGAACGTGTTGGTGGAGAACCGCTGGTGCACCAGGGCCAGCGCCGAAGTCGTCAGCGGGTTTCGCAGATCGTGGTAGAAGCTGCCGACCTGGGTCGCCAGCAGCAGCCCCTTGTAGACGACCGTCCGGGTCGAGAACGACGGCATGTAAGTTTCGGTCACGCCCGGGATGTTCCGCTTCTCCGCCAGCGAGCGGAGATTGTTCAGGATCTGCTTGCGGATCGCCAGGATCTTGCGCTCGAACGCGTTCTGGTCGCGGATCGACAGGCTGGAGGCGACGATCGCCTGCCGGATCACCGGCATCGTCTCGATGACCGTCTTGCCGAGCCCGGTCAGGTCGGTCGGCACGTCGCGCCAGCCGACCATGGACTGGCCTTCCTTGGCGACGACCTGCTCGAAGTGCTGGATCACGTGCTCCCGCGCTGCCGGGTCGCGCGGCAGGAAGCACATGGCGACGGCGTAGCGGCCGGCCGCGGGCAGGGACTTGCCGTGCGCGCGCGCCCAGTCGTTCAGCAGCGCGTCCGGCATCTGGATCGAGGCACACCGGCGCCGTCGCCGACCAGCGGATCGGCGCCGACGGCGCCGCGATGATCCAGGTTCTCCAGGATTTTCAGGCCCTGGGCGATGATGTCATGAGATTTTCGGCCCTTGATGTTCACCACGAAGCCGACGCCGCACGCATCGTGCTCGTTTCGGGGATCATACAGGCCTTGTCTCATAACCTCTTGCATAGCCACAACTTTCCTTGGCGTAACATATCTGCCGTCCGGGAGCGCGCGATTTGCGCGCAAGAAACCCTTTTGCCCGCTAATTGGGCAAATGGCAATCATCCTGCCGCACCGCAACGTAAGCTGATTTTCCCGTGATCGGCAAGCGATGCACGCGAGCCCTTGCGGGGTGCTGACCGGACGATCCGCGCATGCCTTTTCGCCGGTGCATCCAGCATGCGATGGTGTTCCTGGCGAACCGCGATCGGAGGAGCACCGCGATGATCACTTTGTACGGTATGGGAAGTCCGAACGTCGTCAAGATCTATATCGCACTCGAGGAATTGGCGCTGCCCTATACGGTGCATCCGGTGGATGTCTTCAGCCGGCAAGCAGTTCGACGACGCATTCCTGAAGCTGAACCCGAACGCCAAGGTGCCGGTCATCGTCGATCCGGACGGCCCGGGCGGCAAGCCGTACACCATCTTCGAGTCCGGCGCGATCCTGCTGTATCTGGCGGAAAAGACCGGCAAGCTGCTTCCAAAGGACACTGCGGCGAAGTACGACGCGATCCAGTGGCTGATGACCCAGATGTCCACCGTGGGGCCGATGTTCGGCCAGTACGTCCACTTCCTGCGGTTCGCGCCGGCGGGGAACGATTACTCGAAGAGCCGTTATCTCACCCAGGCCAGCCGCGTCTCGCGAGGTGATCGACCAGCGCCTCGCCGGGTCACCCTATCTCGCCGGCTCCGAATACTCTGTCGCCGACATCGCCACCTTCCCGTGGATGCGCAACATCCCGGCGCTGCTCGGTGCGGATACCGCGGCGAAGCTGCCGAACATCACGCGCTGGGTGAAGGCGATCGACGAGCGGCCGGCGGTGAAGAAGGCGCTGGCGGCGGTGGATGCGGTGCGCGGCACGAACCACGCGCGTTCGACAAGGCCGACCCCGGGACGCTGGACAAGGTGTTCGGCCGCGGCCAGTTCGCGGCGGCCTGAACAGGCTTTGTCCGCGGGTGGGACGGGCGAAGAACGGGCCGCCTGAACCGGGATCGTGAGGCGGTAGGCTGCGCCCGTCACGGTGCGGCCGGATCCTGCGCGGCGGACGCATTGTCGTGATGATCTGCCTCCTGTCCGGATCACGTGACGACGGGATGCCGAGGTCCGTCCTGGAACAGCGGCCGGTTGCCTGTTCGCCCGGCATGGTGTGCTATTGGGTTTCATGACACAATCCAGGCAGGAGGAACCAATGCAAATCGGTTGCAGCGCCCCAACCAGCGGTCCGTTGATCGAGCCCGACAGCCTGCTTCGCATCGCGACCGAAGCCGAGGGCCTTGGCTTCGATTACGTCACCGTGAGCGATCACGTGATGATCCCGACGAGCATCGCATCACGCTACCCTTACTCCGACTCTGGCGAGTTTCCGTCCGGTGCGGCGGCGCCAAGACTGGAGCAGTTGACCGCGGCGACATTCATCGCCGCCGCAACGAAAAAGCTGCGGATCGTGACGTCGGTGATGGTTGTGCCGCACCGTCCGGCCGTGCTGACGGCGAAGATCCTCGCGAGCATCGACTATCTGTCCAAGGGCCGGCTGACGCTGGGCATTGGCGCGGGCTGGTGCGAGGAAGAGTTCATCGCCATCGGTGCGCCTCCGTTCGCGGAACGCGGCGCCGTCACCGACGAGTTCATGGCGGCCTGCAAGGAACTCTGGACCGCGGAGAAACCGCGGTTCGATGGCCGGTATGTCAAGTTCAAGGACGTGCTGTTCCCGCCGAAGCCGCCGCAGGGGACGATCCCGATCTGGGTCGGCGGCGAAAGCGGCCCGGCCATGCGGCGCACGGCGCGCTATGGCGATGCCTGGTACCCGATCGGCACAAATCCGCAGTTCCCGATGGACACGTTGACCCGTTTCAAGGCGGGAGTGGCGAAGCTGCGGGCGATGACCGAGAAAGCCGGGCGTGATCCGGCGTCCGTTGGGCTGGCGTATCGTGTGTCCTCAAACCCCGAGGCCCAGCCGAAAGGCACCGTCGACGGCGAGCGTAAGCTGTTCACCGGCGGCCCGGCGGACTACGCCGGCGACATCAAGGCGCTGCGGGATGTCGGCGTGACCTCGTTCGACTTTGGCCTGTTCGGCGCGGACGCCGAAGCGTCGGTCGGCAATCTGCGGCGCTTCCGCGACAACGTCATCGCGAAGGTACGGTAATCATGCAGCTTGGCATCACGGTCGGCCTGTCGGGACCGCACCCGAAACTCGACATGGAACTGGTACTGGAAGCGGAACGGCTGGGCTATTCCCAGGTCTGGACCGGGGAGGCCTACAGCACCGACGCCGTATCCCCCGCCGCCTGGGTCCTGGCGCGCACCACGAAGATCCAGGTCGGGACTGGCATCATGCAGATGCCTGCCCGTACCCCGGCCTGCGCGGCGATGACCGTGCTGTCATTGCAGGCGTTGTCAGGAAACCGCTTCCTGTGCGGCGTGGGCCCGTCCGGTCCTCAGGTCGTCGAGGGCTGGCACGGCGTGCCGTTCGGCAAACCGATGCAGCGAACCAAGGAATACATCGCGATCATCAAGCAGATCCTGGCGCGAGAGAAACCGCTGGAGTTCCATGGCGAACAGTATTCCATCCCCTACGACGGGCCGGATGCCACCGGCCTTGGGAAACCTTTGCGCAGCATCGCGCATGGCGATCCGAACGTGAAGTTCTACACCGCCTCGATCACCCCGGCCGGCCTGCGCACGGCGGGTGAGGTGGCGGACGGCAACCTGCCGATCTTCTTTTCGCCCGATGCCCCCGATGTCGTTACGGGTCCCACGCTCGAGGGGCGCAAGAAAATCGGCCGGACGATGGAAGGTTTCGACACCGCTCCGTTCGTTCGCATTAGGCTTGGGCCGGACGTGGCGGCGTGCCGCGACGCGATCCGGCCTGAACTGGCACTCTATGTCGGCGGGATGGGCGCGCGATCGAAGAATTTCTACAACGCGATGGTCACGAAGATGGGGTTCGAGGGGCCGGCCAGGACGATCCAGGATCTCTACCTCGACGGCAAGAAGAACGAGGCCGCCGCCGCGGTGCCGGACACTCTGATCGACGCGATTTCGCTGTGCGGGCCGGCGGAACGCATCAAGGATCGGCTGGAAGCCTGGAAAGAGGTCGCCAAGGCCGGGCATGTCGGCACGATGGTGCTGACAGGCGCCAGGATCGACGCGCTGCGCGTTGTGGCGGAGGCGGTGTTGTAAGGTTTTCCGGCGATGCGGGTTTCCTGATGGAGTGGTCTGGTCGCCGACGAGCGTACCGCCGTTGCTGGATGAGTTGGCGTCAGCCGGAAATGGCGGCACCGAACCGGCCTCCCTAGCGGGCGGCGGAACTAGATGGGGTAACGGGCCCCCATCCGGGCCCCGATCTGGCTGGTAGGGGTGGCGTCCCTCAGAGTGATGGTGGCATCGCTCGACCGGAGTCAGGGGTTACCTGTCCAAACATCAATTGGGGACGACCGTGGAGCGGTATGGCGGGATCGACGTTTCGCTGGAACGCGTCTCGCTGGGCCCGAGATAACACGCGCCAGGGAATTGATGTCTGTGCCAGGTGTCGGTGTTCTGGTGGTACTGCCTTACGTTGCGGCCATCGACGATCCCAGACACTTCAAGTCGTCGAAGGCGGTCGGTGCGCGTTTTGGCTCAACACCGAAGAAATACCGGTCGGCCGAGACGGACGTCACTGGTCGGATTTCGAGGATCGGAGACGCAAGTATGCGAACGGCACTATGAGGCGGAGAACGTTATTCTGACGCGGCCAGTGAAGGCCTTCTCGCTCAAGACTCGGGCGATGCGTGTGGCTGAGCGCGCTGGCAGGCGCAAGGCAAAGGTGGCGTTGGCACGTGCGCTCGCCGTCGTCTTGCACCGAATGCTAGCCCAGGGAACTCGTTCGTAGCGGACAAGGCTGCTGCTACAGCGTCGAGGAGAGATCGCGAGTTCGGGCCGCCAAAAGGCACCAGTCGCCCGCTGCAGGTCCCGTCGCTGGGGCGATAGATCAGGTCAGACCGCAAGATGGAAGCGGCGCTTCGGCATAGACCGCAGTCCCCCAAGATTTGCCGGCCGATCCCTATCAGACCTCATCAGGTGGCGGCAAAAGTGCGGATCCCGCACGGACGCAAGACACCGGCGACAGGATCAGGCTCGAAAGGGATTGACAAAGGGATGTCCATTGCAGAAGGTCCGCATCCTTTAATAAAAGCGCTGGACCGCGAGGTTGCGCAGCGCAGAACTGTTCGGTCGATTTAGACGAACGAAGAGCGTCGCTCGGCATCCGTCCGCTAGGTCGCAAGCGCGATCAAAGATCCCCGGTTGTTTGGAGGCCACACCCAACTCTTGCTGCATCGCCATAGCTTGGATGGGAGAGGTTGAAATGTCTGGAACAACAATCGACACATCAGGCACCGTTGGCATCCTACTGACGCTGCCCAGTCAGAATCCGGTCCTCGTCACCTCGACGGGCACGATCATTACCACAGGCTTTTACGCGATAGACGACACGGCCGCGGATAATGCCTCGAGTACTGATGAGATTAACAATTACGGGCTGCTACAGGGACAAGACGGTATCGAGTTCAATGGGTCAAGTGCCGCAGGAGTGGTTAATAACTTCGGCAGAATTGTCGGAGCCGACAATGCCATTTATGCGCAAGATGGCTCTGTTGTCGTCAACGGCAGCGCTACAGACACAACTGCCTCTATCACAAGTGAAATTGCCGGAGCCATTTCATTCGGCTCTACCGCGGAGGGAGGTGACTTGGTCATCAACTACGGTACGATTTCCGGCCCAGAAGGCGGCATCTCACTGGGTGCCGGGCAGACCGATCAGGTCGTCAACTATAATACGATCTCAGGTGGTGGCGGCTATGGAGTCGTTATATATGGGACCGCTGCAGCCACCGTTACCAACGGCGGCGCGACTGACACCACAGCCTCCATCACCGGCGGCATCGACTTCGATGACCCGCCCGGCGCCCAGCTCGCCAATTTCGGCAAGATCACCGGCAACATCTTGTTCGTCAACGACGGCACCGTGATGAACGGCGGCACCTCCGATTCGGCTGCTTCAATTGCTGGCGAGATCGATTTTGGAGGCGGTTCGGGGGCCAATGCCGTCACCAATTACGGCATCATTTCCGGTGTCCTTGGCATCGATGCCGGCGCCACCGGGCGTACAACCGTCATCAACTCCGGCACTATTACCGGCACAGCCACGGGGATTTTTGCGACCACCGCGACCGTGACCAATACCGGTTCAGTGTCAGGTCCCGAAGAGGGGATCGATCTCGGCGCCAACAGCAGCATCACCAACGGCAGTACTGGCGACACCACCGCCTCCGTCACCGGGGGCACCGCCATCGCTATCGCCGGCACGGGTACGAGCGAAGTAACCAATTACGGCACCATCACTGGTGGCGCGGGTGGCACCGGGATCGAAACCGCCAGCTCCGGGCAATCCACGATCACCAACGGCAGCACTGCCGACACGACAGCCTTGATCACCGGCGACGACGGCGTCGCGGCGGCCGGTAAGGCGACGCTCCTCAATTTCGGGTCAATACAAGGGGGCGATGACGGTCTCGTACTTGCTGGAGGCAGCAGCATCACCAATGGGAGTGCCGCGGACACCGCAGCAAGCATCAAAGGTTACGCCGGAGGTGTATACATAAATAGCGCAGGTAGCATTACATTCAACAATTTCGGGACTGTTGCTTCTACTGCGTCCGCCGGTGACGGTGTCTATATGACTGGCAACATAACCAATGGCAGCGCAAGCGACGGGAAAGCCACCATCAGCGCCAATGGCTGGGCGGTCGACGATGCTTCCGGAACCGTCGCGAACTTTGGAACGATCCATGGCGACGTGTTTCTTGGTGCTGGGACCCTGACGAACGTTGGCACCATTTCGGTCGGCACTATTGGCGGCGTTGAAATTTTTAGTGCCGGGACCATCGTCAACAGTGGCACGATCGCAAGTGGGGCCACCTCCAGCCCGGCGCTCGGTCTATATTCGGCAGGCAGCCTCGTGAATGCCACGGGTGGGTTCATCGGATATACCCATGGGTCTGTGGCAACGGCCGTCAACGACGGCATCATTGAAGTACGCAGTGACGACAGCCTTGACGTTTCGTCTGCCATCGATCCTTCCAGCAATGGCGTTTTCCAATTGACGGGCCACAGTTCCTTCGAAGTTGCCGCGTACCTGGGGACTGCCCTCAAGATCCAATTCCTCGGGAGCACCCCGACGAACGAGTTGATCATCGACAATGCTGCCAAATTTGGCACCAACATCGGATCGCCATCCTATGCAGGCCCGTTGCTGGAGAGTTTCGTCGCTGGAGATGTCATCGACCTCAAAGGTATTGCCAGCACCGGCATTGCGCTTTCTTACTCCGCGCTCAACGGCGATCTGCAGGTCACCAGTGGCGGCAAGGACGTTGCGACGCTCGCATTTCAGAATGCCACACTGGGCGCTGGCAGTTTCCACGCCACGTCGGATGGCGGCCGAGGGACGCTTATCACCCATAGCTAAGCTAGCCGACCTGCCGATGAAAAGGGGCGAGACGCCCCTTCCCGCGCGAACCGATTTAGGGCGATACTTCTGGTGCACTCTTGTGGCGGCTGTCCCCGGTCAGCTGTCGAGACAAGCCGCTGCAAGTGGCTTCGAAACGGGCCGGGCCCGCGATGAACTCGACCAAGAACAACGGTCGCGGAATAACCGCGTCCGAACAGGGGAGTGTTTCATGTCTAAGCCACGTCGTTTGACACGCCGGCGCGCGTTGCAGGCTGCCGCTGCCGCGACCGCATTGCCGCTGGTGCATATCCGCACCGCCGGCGCTGCCGGCAAACTTAGTATCGGCTTCTGGGATCACTGGGTGCCAGGCGGCACCGAGAAGATGCGCCAGCAGGTCCAGGACTGGGCCGACAAGAACAAGGTTGATGTCGCGGCCGACTTCATAACGTCACAAGGCCAGAAACTGTTGCTGACAGCCGCCGCCGAGGCACAGGCAAAAGCCGGTCACGACGCCCTGCCGTTCTTTCAATGGGATGCCTTCAACTACGGCGCAGATCTGGAGCCGGTCGACGACGTGGTTCAAAGCCTCATCGCGGAGTACGGCAAGTACGATCCGGTGGTGGAATATCTCGTCAAACCAAAGGACCACTGGCTCGCGGTTCCCGGCACCGATCCGACGGCGAACCTGACCTGTTGCGGCCGGATCAGCATTCTGAAAAAGTATGCCGGTATCGACATCCAGGCGATGTATCCGGCGGAACCGCACTCCACGCCCGAAGCCGCCGGATGGACCTATGATGCCTTTCTGAAAGCCGCTGAGGCCTGCGCCAAGGCCGGCTTCCCATTCGGCATGGGCGTTGGTTCGACCGGCGATTCGGTCAACAACGTCGGCGCCATCTTCCGCGCGTTCGGTGCCACGCTGGTCAGCCCCAAGGGCGAGATCACGGTCGACTCCGACAACGTCCGGCAGGTGTTGGAATACGGCCAGAAACTGGTGAAATTCTTCCCGCCCGACACGGTCAGCTATGAC
Source organism: uncultured Alphaproteobacteria bacterium (assembly GCA_963817185.1). Taxonomy (GTDB): domain Bacteria; phylum Pseudomonadota; class Alphaproteobacteria; order Acetobacterales; family Acetobacteraceae; genus Rhodopila. The sequence continues at coordinate 130,531 of CAWFNN010000004.1, forward strand.
GACGCCTCGAACAACCGTGCGCTGATCTCCGGCAAAAGCGCGATGATCTGGAATCCGCCGTCGGCCTGGGCGGTGGCGAAACGCGATGCACCGGAGGTTGCCAGGGACTGCTGGACGTTCCCCTGTCCGGCGGGGCCGAACGGTCGCTACATTCCTTACGTCTACATGTTCTATGGCATCTGGACGTTCAGCAAGAACAAGACGGCGGCGAAGGAGTTGCTCGCGTATCTGATGCAACGCAAGCAAATCGAAGAGCGGGACATGGTCTGCGAGGGCTTCAACCTGCCGCCACAGGTCAGCATGTCCGATTTCAAGATCTGGGCCGAGGTCGAACCGCCCAAGGGCACCATGTACAACTACCCGATCCGGCCGTGGCATAACTCGCTGCCCAGCGTCGCCGCATATCCGTCACCGCCCGAGTACGCGATCCCGATAACCAACCGCGCCCTCATCTCGGCCATGTGGGCGCGGCTGCACAGTGGCCAGCCAATCGACGAGGTCGTCGCCTGGGCGAAGGACGAACTCGAGGGATACGTGCGGTGAGCGTCGTGCGGGCGTCCGCCGCGGTGAGTATTCGTGCGGGCGTCCGCCGCGGTGAGTATTCGTGCGGGCGTCCGCCGCGGTGAGTCTCGTGCGGCGCCCGCACCTGGACGCGGTTTCTACCGCCGCTTACCCTCCGCGCGTCACGGGCTGAGCGCTGCCCGGGGGAGAAGGCGACCAGCCATGGTGTTTCCTGTCATAACGGCAATCGCGGCCGCTGTGCTTGGCCTGATCTTCGCCGCGCTTTCCGGGTGGGTCATGGCTGCTCGCCTGGGCGCGGGCGTCTTGCATGGCGATGGCGGGCAGGAAACATTAAGCCGGCGCATGCGTGCCCACGCCAACTTCGTTGAATACGTGCCACTGATTCTGCTGCTCGTCGCAATGCTGGAATGCGCCGGCGGAAGCCGAATCAAGATCGAAATCCTGCTGCTGGTGCTGGTCATCGCTCGGCTCATGCATCCGTTCGGGATGCTGGCACCGCCCAACTCGATCCAACAATACGTCTTTCGCGGCGCCCCGGCATCGGCGACCCTCGTTGTGCTGGTGGTTGCGGCTGTCGCGCTGCTGGTGCGCTGCATCACGGGCCTGTAGGGCGATTGCATCCCGCGACGCCGTGGGCCGCTCTGGTCCTGCGCGCGTCGCGGTGCTGTAAACGGACGCCTGATCGCGAGAGGAAAGCGTCCAATGTCAGAAACCCCTGTCGTCCGCCTTGAGAAAGACGGCGAAATCGGCGTCATCATCGTCAACTATCCGCCAGTCAACGCACTCGGTCCGGGAGTTTCGGAGGGCATTATCGAATCCCTCAATGCGGCCAACGCCGACCCGGCCATAAAGGCCATCGTGCTGATGGGCGACGGCCGCAGCTTCATCGCCGGTGCCGACATCCGCGGCTTCGGCACCGGCCGCAAACGCGCTCCGCTCGGTGAGCGCACCTATGACGTGCTCGACGCCAGCCCGAAACCGGTGGTGGCCGCGATCCATGGCTTCGCTCTCGGCGGCGGTCTCGAAAACGCCATGGCCTGCCATTACCGCATCGCTGTTCCGTCGGCCAAAGTGGGTCTGCCCGAGGTGCTGATCGGCATCCTGCCCGGCGGCGGCGGCACCCAGCGCCTGCCACGCCTGGCCGGGGCGCCGGCCGCGCTGGAGATGATCACCTCCGGCCGCCATGTCCCGGCGCCGGAAGCCGCCGAACTGGGCATTGTCGACGCGGTCCTTCCCGCGGGTGCCAGTCTGCGTGACGCCGCGGTCGCCTATGCAAGCTCGATCGCCGGCCGGCGCCCGCTGCCGCGCGTCCGCGACAGGCAGGTCACCGCCGACCCGGGAATTTTCGATGCAATGCGCAAGGCGATCGCCCGAAAGGCGCGCAACCAGAAGGCACCGTATCACTGCATCGCCGCTGTCGAGGCCGCCTGCACACTGCCCTTCGACGAGGGCATCCGGCGCGAAGCGGAGCTGTTCGCCGAACTGGAAAACGCCGACGAGGCGAAAGCCCTGCGCTACGCCTTCTTCGCCGAACGGGAGGTCGCTAAACTGCCGGACCTGCCGGCGGCGGTCGCGGCCGCCGATTTTACCGCTCCGGCGGTTATCGGCGCCGGCACCATGGGCGGCGGTATCGCCATGTCGTTCGCTGATTACGGTTATGACGTGAAGATCATGGACGCAACGCCGGAGGCGCTGGATCGCGGTATGGAGCGGATCCGGAACAACTACGCAACGTCGGTCAAGCGTGGCAGCCTCGCCGAGGACGAAATGAACCGGCGTCTCGCACGCATCCACCCGGTCGCCGGCTACGACGACATCAGCGACCGCGATGTGGTCGTGGAAGCCGTATTCGAGCGGATGGACGTGAAAAAACCGGTCTTCGAAAAGCTCGATGCGGTCATGAAGCCCGGCGCGTTCCTGTTCTCGAACACCTCGGCGCTGGACATGGATGAACTGGCCGCGGTGACGAAGCGGCCGGAATTCGTGGCAGGAACGCATTTCTTCTCACCCGCCAATGTGATGAAGCTGCTCGAGGTCGTGCGCCCGGCGAAGGCATCCCCCGAGACACTGCTGACAGCGATGGCGATGGGCCGGCGGATTGGGAAGATCTCGGCGATGGCCGGCAACACGGATGGTTTCGTTGCCAATCGTTCGCGGGCGCCGTTCAATTCGGAGATGGTCATCCTGCTGGAGGAAGGCTGTCTGCCGGAGCAGGTGGACAAGGTGATGGTCGAATTCGGCTATCCGATGGGTCCGTTCGCGGTGGGCGACCTCGCGGGGCTGGATATCGGCGCGGAAGGCCGCAAGCGGCGGGCGGCAGCCAATCCGAATTACCGGAAACTGCCGATCGCGGACAAACTGGTGGAGATGGGCCGCTACGGCCAGAAGACCGGCGCCGGCTGGTATCGCTATGAGAAGGGCGACCGCACGCCGCATCCCGATCCGGAAGTCGCCGCGATCATCAAGGCAACAGCCGCCGAAATGGGCGTGCCGCAGAAGACGTTCACCGACACCGAGATCCTGCAGCGCCTGCTGTTCTCGTCGGTCAACGAAGCCTGCCGCATCCTGGAGGAGGGAAAGGCCTACCGAGCCAGCGATATCGACGTCATGTGGCTGCACGGTTTCGGCTTTCCGCGCTACCGCGGTGGGCTGATGTACTGGGCCGATGGGATCGGCGTGAAGAACGTCTACGCCCAGATCGCCTCGTGGCATCAGCAATACGGTGACCGCTGGGCACCGTCGCGGCTGCTGCGCGAACTGGCGGACAGCAACACGCCGTTGCGTGAGGCCAAACCCGCTCCCTTCGCCTGAGGCCCCAGTCGATCGTGCTGGCGCGGCGGTTTCCGTGGGCGCGTTCGGACCGCGGGCTCGCGGGGCGCCCCGGGGCCTCCGCGGCGCGATCAGGTGAAGGGCTTCGCGCCGCCGTCTTCGTCCTTGACGGCCCCCACCCGCGAGGTCAGGTTGCCGCTCAGGCAGCATGAGCCTGCGATGGGACGAAGCGCTTTGGCCCGTGGGAAGCTTCAGATGATTCGCGGACTGCTGGCCCCTGCCGGTTGGCTTACATGGGTCGCACTGTCGCTCGCGGCGGCGCATGCAGAGCCGTTCAAGTGCCCGCATGTCGGGGGTCACTTCGTGTTCGGCCAGGAGGCGAATTTCGACACGCTCGACCAGATGACGTCGCGCACGATCGCTACGCGCGACATCGCGATGAACATTTACGAGTCGCTGATGACCCGCGACGAAAACAATCGTCCGATCCTTGAACTGGCCGCGGCGATGAACGAGGCGCCCGACCATCTGACCTACACGTTCAAGCTGCGGCAGGGCATCCATTTCCACAACGGCAAACCGATGACCTCGGCGGATGTCGCCGCCTCATTCGACCGTTACGCCAAGGTCGGTGATCAGCGCAGCACATTGAAGAACGTCGACCGCTGGGATGCGCCGGATCCCGCCACCTTCGTTATTCACATGAAGCGGATCCAGCCGACCTTTATCGAGGCGCTGTCGTCGTTCAGCGTGCCCATCGTCATCATTCCGGCCGAGGATCGCGACATTCCCGCTCGGCAACTGATCCACCCGATCGGTACGGGTCCGTATGAGCTTGTCGAAGCAGTTCCCGGCAAGGCTGTGACATTGAGGCGCTTCGAGGGCTACAAGCCGAACACCAGCTTCCAGGAACGCACCGGTTTCGGGGGCTACAAGCAAGCATGTTTTGACAGAGTGACGTTCCGTATCGTTACCGATCAGAATGCCCGGGTCGCGGGCCTGCGCTCGGGCGAACTGCAAGGCGTCGAGGACCTGCCGGCGAAGTCAGTGGCGGATCTCAAAGACGACAAGGCCATCTCCATCCTGCCGCTGAAGAACTGGTGGATCCAGATCGCCAATCCCAACACCTCCAATCCCCCGACCGACAACCTGCTGGTCCGCAAGGCGATCCAGGCGGCGCTCGACATGGATCAGATCATGGATGCCGCCTCGGACGGCAACTATCACTTGAACGTTGGCTTCCAGTATCCGGGACAGCCGGATTACACCGACGCCGGCAAGGACACCTATAACCTGCATGATCCCGACTTGGCGAAAAGATACCTCGCCCAGGCGGGCTATCATGGGGAGCCGGTGGTCCTGCTGACCAACAAGGACTACCCGTCGATGTACAACGCGGCCCTGGTGATGCGGCGGCAGCTTCAGGGCGTCGGCGTCAACGCCGAAATGAAAGTGGTGGACTGGTCGACCGCTGTCCAGGTGGCGATGAACACGACCGCGGGCTGGAACTTTTTCTTCACCGCATGGGGCACCCAGCCGGCGCTAGGCGCCCGGGCGACCATGCAGTTCCTGGTGCAGCCGAATGCCACCTACAAGCCGCTGGATGGCAGGGACGATCCTGATGTCCTGGCCGCGTGGAACGACATGAATATGCTGCCGACGCCCGAGGGCCGGGAACAGGCCTTCGCCCGCATGCAGGAGCTGGTGCTGGACCGGGTCTACGCAATCCCGTTCGGATCCTTCACCAAGGTCCAGGCGGTCCGATCCGACGTGGAGGGATTCGAGCCCTTCCGCATCCCGCGGATGTCGAACGTCTGGTTCAGCCATTGACCCAAACCTGATTGGCGATGCCGGATGGGCGCCGCACTCATCCGCGTACCGAAATGAGGGTGTCCACGCGACAATCGCCGGGATCGGCCTGATACGGCGCATGCTGCGTCATCGGTCGTTCGCGCTGGGCGCTGTGCCGTTCGGGAGCTCCCTTGCTCGAAAGTAACGTGCCTCGGCAGGATGGTGCGGGAGTGCCGGGCCGTCGCATCCGTACACGCAGGCGCTGCTGGCGTCGGTTCCTGTCGCGCCTCCCCCGCGGCGCAAGCAACGGCTCAGCGCCCAACCGGGCATCGCACGCGACGCCGGTCTGCCACACCGAAGGGGGCGATGCGCGCGGTCGTTCCGGGTCATCATGCGGCCTGTCATCTGCCGTCCCGCTGAACCCGGTGGCGGTTCATTCGTTCCTGTTGCTGACAACAGGAGTGAGAACGATGAAACAGCCGCATACCGAAGAATCTGTGGCCCACACGGAGAACCAGCAGAACACCGGCAATCACAAAAAGCCGGGAACGCCAGACGAGCACGGCGCGGACCGCTTCGGCGGGACACGAACCGGCAAGGAGAATGTCGAGAAGAAATCGGACCAGCCGACCCGCTGATGTGACAACCGCGGCCCATCCCATTATCGTCAGATCGTGGGATGGGAGAAACGCCGATGATCATAGAAGTCCGGACCTATCAGTTGAAGCCAGCCTCGGTACCCGAGTTCGAAAAGCGGTTCGGAGAGGCGCTGCCAACGCGCGAGAAATTGTCCAGGCTCGCCGCGTTCTGGCACACCGAAGTGGGTGCGCTGAACGAGGTCACGCATGTCTGGCCCTATGACACCCTCGAGCAGCGGACCGCCGTCCGCGCCGAAGCGGTGAAAAGCGGAGTCTGGCCACCGAAGACCAGCGAATTCGTCGTGTCCATGCAGAGCGAGATCTTCATTCCGGCCGCATTCTCGCCGGCGCTGGAACCTCGCGCGATAGGGCCGCTGTTCGAGATCCGTTCGTATACGCTGGCGCCCGGCGCGTTGCCCGGAATGATCGAACGCTGGGCTGGCAAGATCGAAGAGCGGGTCAAGCTGTCGCCCCTGGTCGGTGCCTGGTATTCGGAATTCGGCGTGCTGAACAAATGGGTCCACATCTGGGCATACAAGGATGCAGCGGAGCGCCAGCGTGTCCGTGCCGAGGCGGTTGCGCGTGGCATCTGGCCGCCGGGCGGCGCCGTCCCTGGCTCGCTGCTGAAGCAGGAAAACAAGCTGGTGATGCCGGCATCCTTCTCACAGTTGAGGTAACCGCCATGAAAGTCGGAACCGCACTCAGCGTCCTTGCGCAGCCTGGGCGGCCGGATGTCGCCCTTTACAACGAACACATGGCACTCGGCGACCTGGCGGAGCCGCTGGGCTTCGATTCCCTGTTCGGGCTGGAGCATCACTTCACCGGCTACTCCATGTCGCCGGCGCCGCTGCAACTGCTCAGCTATTACGCGGGGCGCACGAAGCGCATCACCTTGGGCACCTGTGTGATCGTGTTGCCGTGGCACGATCCGATCCGGGTCGCCGAACAGATCGCGCTGCTGGACGTGATCAGCGGCGGCCGCACGCTGATGGGATTCGGCCGCGGCGCCGCCAGCGTCGAATATGAGGGATTTCGCATTCCGATGGAGGAGGCGAGGCCCCGTTTCGTCGAATCAGCGCAACTGATCATCAAGGCGCTGAGCAATGACTGGTTCGAGTGGGACGGAGAATTCTACAAGATCCCCCGCACGGCGATCCGCCCGCGGCCTATTTCGAATCCGGAACGCCGCTTCTACGCATCCTCGGTCAGTCCCGAGTCGGCCGAGGTCATGGCAAAGCTGGGCTTCGGATTGTTGATCGTAATGCAGAACGAATGGCCGAAGGCCGCCGAGGACGTGTATCGCTACCGTGAGATGGTCGAAAGCGTCGGTCACACACCGCGGCCGCCGATCATCCTGACGAACGTGGCATGCGCGCCAACGCGGGAACAGGCGCGGGAGTGGGCGACGCGCTATCTCAGCGAGAAATGGGATTCCATCGACAACCACTACCATTTCTCCGACGGTCATCTGGGGACGGTGAAAGGGTACGAGTCATACGGCAAACTCGCGAAGACCTATACGAAGATGAAGGACGAGAAATACCGGACCAAGGCGACCGACTTCTATGTCAGCATCCAGATCGTCGGCACGCCGGATGATTGCATTCAGCAGGTCGCGGAACTACGTCGCCTGACCGGAATGGATCATCTCGTGACCGAGTTCTCGTTCGGCAGCATGCCGCATCATCTCGCCGAATTGAACATGCGGCTGTTCGCCGAAAAGGTGCTACCGGTCTTGCAGCGGGACGCGGCATTCCAGGGGATTATTGATCCGGTGGCGGAGAAGACCCAGGCGGGTGACGACCGATTGTTCGCGCCCGCCTGACGTTGCTTCAAACCGTCTCGGCCATCTTGTTCGCCTCGATCTTCCGGCGGGCGGCCTCGCGCCGCTCATCGAATTTCGCCAGGCGGCGGTGCGGGTTGGGGTGGATTTCGTTCTTCGGCTCCCCGGGGCGCTTCTGCGCGCCGGCCCAGCCGTGCGCGGCGATGTCGAAGATAATGCCGGACAGGTCGGTATGCTTGACCTCATACCCGTCGGGGTTGTTTGGGTCGCCCATGATCCACGTGCCGCCGGCGGCGCGCGCCTGCTGGCCGGATACGATCACGTCGTCCACCCAGAAGCCGATATGGTGGATGCCGACGAAATCGGCGCCCTTGCCCTGAGCGGCTTCGTCCGACTTGAAGTGCAGGAGCGCCAGATTCACCACGCCGTCGGTCAGGAACACGCCTTCCGCCAGCGGCCCGTCGATCTCCGACACTTCCTCGAGCCCAACGGTCGCCTTGTAATATTCCGCCGTCTCCCACGGATCGGCGACGCTCAGCGCGACGTGGCGCAGGAATCCCTTGCTCTTCACGGTCATGGCCTGGCTCCCTCGGTTATTGTCGTGGGCCGAGTGTGGCGCAACCACCGGCCCGACGGCAAGGTTCGCCGTCGCCGCCGCCGCTATCCTCGCCCCAGCACGACCACCCCGTTGGGCGGCAGTGTCAGGGCGGCCGCCGCCGCAAAACCGTCCATCGGTCCGCCGGAGGCCGTTACCGATCCGCCGTTTCCAACCGGACTGGGATTCGGGAAATTATCGTAGACATCGCTGTTGAACAGCTCGCGCCACGTGCCCGCGAACGGCAGTCCGATCCAGTAGTCATGCTTTGGCAACTCATCGAGGCTCGCGACCACGATCACATCAGCGCCTTCGCCTTCGATCCAACGGTGCAGCACGATGACGCGCTCGAAATTCTGCGCACGCGAAACCCGGGCGCCACCGGCCCTCAGCGAGGGTTGGTCGAAACGAAGCTTGATCAGGTCCGTCACGCAGCGTTGGAAATCGCGCATCGAGGAATCGGCGCCGGTCAGGCCTTCCCACCAGATCAGGCCATTCACCTGCCGATTGTCGCTCCAGTTCTTGTCCTCCAGGAACTCCTCGCCCATGAACAGCGACGGTATCCCCGGTGCGGCGAGCAGCAACGCGGTGACCAGGCGACTGCGGCTGCGCGCATACCAGGACCGCCGGTCCGACCCGTCCGCCAGCATCGGCACGCGAGCGGAACCGTCATGGCCGGCATAAGTGAGGTCTTGGTTTTCCATCGCCTGCACGGCGCGCCAGGCATCGGGAAACCCGTCAGGGGGCAGCAGCCAACGGGCCACGGACGAGAGATCAATCGGGGCCGACGCACCCCCCGCGGCCTGTCCCAGCAACCCGCGCAGCGCGTCGCGCAACCCATCGCCAAGCTCGGCATCAAAGCCAAGGCCGCCAGGCGGCGGCTGGATCGCGGACGGACGGTTGGGATTCCAGTATTCTGCGATCTGGATCGCGGACGGGTTGGTCGCGCGCACCGTCTCTGTCAGATGCTGGCAAACCTCGCGTCCGCCGTTGTTCTCGATCACCCGCACCTCGTCGTAACGGATTCCGTCGATCCGGTACTCGCTCAGGAAAAACCGGGCATTGTCGATCAGGAACTGCGCCACCCACTGGTTCCAATAGGCAAAGATCTGCCCGCCTGCCCAGCCTTGATCGGTGAAATAGAGACTATGGTTCAAATTGCCGTTTGCCTGACGGTCGTAGAACCACAGGCTGTGATCGTCGAAGCCGCCGCCGGCATGATTGTACACCAGGTCGAAAATGACCGCGATGCCATGCAGATGGCAAAGATCGACGAAGCACTTGAGTTGGTTGACGCCTGGCTCAAGCTGAGCCTGCGTCAGGGGAGGCTCCCCGAACGACGCCAGCATCGCGTTGACCGCCGCCAGCTTGCCCGGAAGTTCCGTCCCGGTCGCGACGTACTGGCCTTCGGGCGAGTAATAGTCCACGCCGTTATAACCGAGACCGAATTCCGTTTCGAACTCCTGCACCGGCAGCAACTGGACCGCGGTCACGCCAAGGCTGCGCAAGTGGCCAAGCTGCTGCGCCGCGTCCAGGAACGTGCCACCCCGCGTGGCGCGTACGTCGTTGCCGGCATCGTCCTGTGCCCACCAGGTGCCGATGTGAAGCTGGTAGATGATCAGGTTGGGAAATTGCGGCGTCCGCCAGCCCTGGTCGTGCCAGGGATAGCCGGTCGCATCCCGCACGGTGCAGAAGCTGCCGGGGAACGCCGGGTCGTTCGTCAGTTCCCGCGCGAAGCTGTCGCGTTTCCAGCCCGCGCTGCCCGCACCGTCGACAAAGAACATGTAAGGATCACCGTCGTCCACCCCGGCCAGGAAGCCGCCCCACGTGCCATCGCCCAGCGGCGCGAGAAGGTCCTGTTGCGCGGGCTGCCAGCCCGGAGCCTGTGCCGCCGTCAACCGCGCGTCGGCGACGACGGCCACGGAATGCGCGTTGGGTGCCCAGGTGCGGAAGCCGGTGCCATCAGCCCTGAGCGTCGCGCCCATGGCGCTGGTCTGGTCGATCCTGCCGTAGATGACTGCCATGGGATGCCCCCTTTTCGTGCTGCCGGACCCATGGGTTCTGCCCTGTTCCAGCGGGCGTCACCATGACAGGCCGGCGTGACCGTGGCGTGATCGGCGAGTGAACGCTCGGGCGCGCTAAGAACGCTAGAGCGTGATCCGCACAGGTGGAATCACCGGAGCGGTGAATCACGCTCTCAAACAGAGAGCTAGAGCAGGTTCCGTGAGCCAACGCGAACGGAAACCGCTCTAGACCATTTTCAGCCTGACTGTGCAGGCCAAAAATGATCTAAACACCATAATACCAGCGGCCGAAGGGTCGACTGGTACGCGCGCAGGGTCGGTGTGGCGGCTGCGCGCAAAATCAATAAGATACCGGCGGCCCGTTGACCCGGTCACGGGTCAACATCAAGGGCCGTTGGCATAAGAAGGCAGATGTCGTGGTGGCCAATCGATGCAACTCGATGTGTTTGAAACCGATCCGGACCAGAACGATTCCTGGATATGCTGCGGAGCTATGAGGATTTGGGATTGAACTGTTATCAGTAACGATATGCTTTCTGCTGCCGGACGGCTGGAAATTCGTAGAGCAGCCGACGAGAACCCAGACGATCACGGTCACGTTCGCGTGCGCGCCCAAGGGATTGCTCTTTATCATATTGACTTCGGCGCGGGCCGGGCGCGATGAGGGGTCACCCGCGTTCAGAGGGCGCGGAAAAGTTTAGTCGAAGCCTCGATACTTTTGTTAGCCGCGGCGAGACGCTCAAAACCAGCAGCGTAGAGAAGCAGGTTGCTCGGAAACATCAGACGGCGAGCAACGGCGGCGCAGGTCGCAGTGGCCCTTGGCCATCCAGCTATCGCCTAACGACTTCGTTCGCCTGAAACAACACCGGGACCCGATCTGGCCGCGCTGACGCACGATGTCGAGCGGCCGCAAATGTCCCGTGGCCAGCGACCAAATGGCGCTGGCCGTTTTGGAACGGTCAACAAACCATCAGGAGGAAGGCTCATGCACGCACGCATGCTAACGGCGACGGTCTTCTCGATCGGTGTCGCCCTTTCTTTCGGGACACCCGCGATGTCGGCTGATCTGCCGCAATCGGGTACCATCAAAATCCACAGCACTGCCAAGGCCAACAGCCAGGTCGTCGACGTAGGTGATAAGCACGTCATGGGCTCCGGCAACCTATGGGGTGTGACTTACAACGACGCCGGGAGCGGGCCGCTTCACATGGGCGTGGTTTTGCACCTATACGTACCAGAACGTAAATAGCCCAGCGCAAAATGGAGGCGCCTGCGCATTCGGGGATGCCGGGGGGACGGACAAAATCTTTATCGTATGGTCGGGGACGGAGACCGAAAGCGAGGGCGACCGTGGCACGGGTACCATTATCGGTGGGATTGGGAAGTATGCCGGTGTGCAGGGTAAAATGACGTACCATTGCAAACCGGTCGACCAGGCACACGAACTCAGTACTTGCACGCAGCAATTCGACTATCAGTTACTTTCAGTGGCTGAGAACAAATAGTCAAGTTCAGCGACGGGTTTACATTGGTTCCAGCTGGCGCGCGCCGCAAGCTGGAAACGGCGCAATGACGGGCCGGTGAAGTGCACTACATCATCGGCTCGATTTGCTTGATGACCACCACGATCAATGAACAGGAGGAGGAACGTTCGATGCAAACGCATACAAGTCTGCTGTCCGCCTTCACACTGACTGCCGCCATGGCGGTCGGGGCCGCTGCGATGGCTGCTGATGTGCCGAAGGAAGGGACGTACAAGGGCACATATACGTCTTTCGGCACAATCAAGTTCATCGCCGTGGGGAAAGAGCGAGTTCTGACCGTCTGGGACGAAAACGGCCTGTCCCTAACCGACGGGTTTCTTGATCACGTGACGTGGCACTGCTGGGGGACGGGCGACTTCACCAAAGGCGTCGGTCAGGAGCAGGGCTATTGCGTGGGAACTGACCCCGCGGGAGACCAAATCGCTGACAACGTCCACACTGAGAGGCACGCGATTGACTCGAAGACTTTTGTCGCACCGGACATGTGGACGGGAGGCACCGGGAAATTCGCTGGCGCCAGCGGCGGTGGACCGGTGCCGTGTTACCCGGGAGAGTTCAAGCCGGCGACTGAGGGGACATACTTCCTGAAATGCGACTTTCAGGGCAGTTACAAACTCCCCTAACTTTTGGAGAACGCGCCGCCGTGCGTTATCTTGACCGGCGTCCGGGTTGGAGCGAGCCGGGGTAATCAGATATCTGACCTGGACTGACGTCGGCGCGACACCCGACTTATGGCGGCTATCGCTATCCGCGGCTTATCGGTTACGCTGTCTGGCTTCCGCTTGCCGGTGAGGCTGCGCATGATAGCAGAGACGCCAGCAACCGGTGGCATTCGGTCACATGCCAGGCGATCCGGCGACTATCGCGTCAGATGGTCCGCGACGGTCGTGCGCCACAAATGGGCCGCTAAGCCTGCTTCCTCTCGATCAGGCTGCGCCGGATCTTCCGGCCGCGTTCGACCTTGTCCTCGATATAAGCGGTATCGCCCCATCGGACCGCCCGTGCCATCGCCTGCGCGTCCTCCATGAACCGCTGCAGCATCTCCAGCAGCGCCTCGCGGTTATTGAGGAAAATGTCCCGCCACATCACCGGGTCTGACGCGGCAATGCGGGTAAAGTCGCGGAACCCGGACGCAGCGAAATTGACCACCTCCTGCCGGGTCTCGTCCGCGAGATCGTCCGCCGTGCCGCAGATCGTGAATGCGATCAAATGCGGCAAATGCGAAACGATCGCCAGCACCCGGTCATGGTGGCTCGGTTCCATCCGCTCGGTCTGAGCGCCGCAGCGCTGCCAAAGCGTTTCCACCTTGGCGATCGCCGCCTCATCCGTCCCCGGAACGGGGGTAAGAAGCGTCCATCGTCCCTCGAACAGTTCGATGAAGCCAGCATCGGGCCCGGAATATTCCGTTCCGGCGATCGGATGCGCCGGCACAAAATGCACCCCGGGCGGCACCAGGGGACCAACGTCGCGGATCACCGACTGCTTGGTCGATCCCACATCGGTCAGCACCGCGCCGGGTGCGAGGTGCGGTGCGATGCGTGCGGCCAGATCGGCGAAGGCACCCACCGGGGTGCATAACATCACGCAGTCCGCACCCTCGACGGCCTTGGCGGGATCGGCTTCCACCCAATCGGCGATACCAAGCTCCATCACCCGGTCGAGAGTTTTGCGGGTACGGGCATTGACGACGATCTCGGCCGCGATGTCACCGCGATGGCGGGCGATACGCGCGAGCGAAGAACCGATCAGCCCGACGCCCAGAAGCGCGAGCCGCCTAAAAACAGGATCAGCCATGGGATCGCCGCATGAATTCCGTGAAGGCCTCGATAACCAGCCCGACCTCCTCAGCCGTGCCGACCGTTACCCGCAGGCAATGCGGCAAACCATAGCCCCCCACCTTCCGTACGATGATCCCGCTGGAGCGCAGGAACGCGTCCGCGGCATCGGCGGCTTGCGTCGTTTCCAGATCGACGAGGACAAAATTGCCCTCGCTGGGCCAGACCTTCAGACCGGCCGAGTCAATTCCGGCCGCCAGCTTCGGACGATACTCCGCATTGTGCGCGCAGCCCTTCTCCACCCATCCCGGTTCGGCCAGCGCAGCGAGGGCCGCGGCCTGGGCGGGGACGGACACGTTGAATGGCCCGCGAACCCGGTTCAGCACGTCCACGACGGCGGGCGGCGCGTAGCACCAGCCGATGCGCATGCCGCCGAGGCCGTAGATTTTAGAAAACGTGCGTGTCATCACTGTGTTGCCGGTCGCGTCCACCAGCTTCACTCCGGCGTCGTAAGCCGGGTGCGTGACATATTCGGCGTAGGCGGAATCGAGCACCAGCAGAATCTCGGGCGGCAGCGCGGCACGAAACCGGGCAACCGCCTCGGCCGGCACCATCGACCCGGTCGGATTGTTCGGGTTGGCCAGGAAGATCAGCCGCGTGGCGGGGGAGACCGCCGCGAGCATGGCGTCCAGGTCGGCGGTCAGATTCCGCTCCGGCACTTTGATCACCCGGCTGCCCGCGTAGGTCCCGGCGATCTCGTAGATCGAGAAGCCGTGCGCCGACATGATGATGTCGCGGCCGGGACCACCGTACGACAGGCAGAACTGATACAGCAGGTCATCCGATCCGGCGCCACAGACGATGCGATCCGGGCTCAGACCCCAGCGCTCGCCGATCGCCGCGCGCAGCCGGCTGGCCCCGCCGTCAGGATAGCGATAAGCCTCCGCGGCCGCGCCGGCGATCGCCGCCTCGGCGGACGGCGGCACTCCGAACGCGCCCTCGTTCGACGACAGCTTGACCGTTCGGTTGGCCCCGGGCAGGTCCAACTCACCAGCGACATAGGGATGGATCGTCAGGATTTCCGGGCGCGGGGAAGGGCCGGTCATAGCACGCCTGGGGTGATCGGAACGGCATAGAGGCCCAGGACGACCGGGCGCCGCAGAACGGAGCCCAGGCGACCGAGCCGCGTATCCTCGTCCGCGAGGTGACCGTCGACTTCGACAAGCACATGGGCGACCGGTGATCCTTGCTCGCGCGCGAGCCGCATGGTTTGCGGCTTCAATCCGGCGCCCGCCAATTCGCTGGACAGCCGGGTCCGGCTGACGTTGCTGTCGCACTCCAGGCCAAGCAAGGACCGATCCGCGGCGCTGGCGTCCGCGGGCGTGGCAGCAACAACCAAAGCCTGCGCGCCGGGCGCTCCGACCGGGCGGGGGTGCCAGAACGGCAAGCGGGCGATGACATACAACCGCGGTTCGTGATGAAGCAGCGCGACCCACCAGGTGTCGCTATCCGACGGATACGGCAGGACCGCGACCGATGCGGCGCCCTCGCTGACATCGATCAGCGCCTGGCCGGCACTCGCACAGGCGCGCAGGGGCGTCAGCGCGCCAAAGTGCTCCCGCGCCAACTGCGTCATTGGCGCGCCCTGGTCGGCGTCGCAGACGGACAGCGAGAAGCCGCCCTGCATCGCCGTGGTGGCCGCCAGCAACTCGCGCCAGATGCGGACCACGGAGGCCGCCGGCAGCGCCCCCTGATGACGAGCCAGCAGCCGCCGGATGATCGAGGCTTCGCGCCCCGGACGAAATGCCGCCGGCTTGCCGGACCGCGCCACAAGCTCCACGACCTTGGCGCGGCGCATCAGCAGGTCGTGGACGGCGTTGTCGATTCTGTCGAGTTCGGCACGCAGCGCGGGCAGATCGCCGAGACGCCAGCCATCCTGGCCGGCCGGCTCTCCGCTCCCGCCATCGGCGGATGCATCATCAGGTATTGATCGCGAACTGGACATCGTCCTCGCCGTCGAAGGGGTGGCAGACTTAGCGGATGCACATCGGTCTGCAAAGCCATTCGCCAGACCCGATCCGCGGATGCCAGCCATGCGACCCGTTGCGAGCGGCGCCTGCAGGCCCTATGCAAGTCGCCGCGATGGACCAACCAGCCACCCGCACCGATCCGGTCAGCGTTCACAGCCATACCCACGTCACCTTCGACGATGGGTTCACGCTGGAATGCGGCCGGACTCTACGGCGTCACACGGTGGCCTATCGCACCTATGGCGCGCTGAATGCCGACCGTTCCAACGCGGTCCTGATCTGCCATGCGCTGACCCTTGATCAGTACGTGGCGGAGCAGCATCCGATCACCGACAAACCGGGTTGGTGGGACGCCGTGGTTGGTCCCGGGCTGCCGGTGGATACGAATCGCTTCTTCGTCATCTGTCCCAACGTCCTTGGCGGCTGCATGGGCAGCACCGGGCCACTCAGCAATCGCGAGTTGCCGGACGGAACCGTGATCGATGAGCCCTGGGGTACCGATTTTCCCCCGGTCACCATCCGCGACATGGTCCGTGCCCAGAAGCGGCTGATCGAGCATCTGGGCATCGATCGGCTGTTCGCCGTGCTGGGTGGGTCGATGGGCGGCATGCAGGTCCTGCAATGGGCAGCGCTGTATCCGGATGCCGTGTTCGCGGCGCTGCCGATCGCCACCGCGTCGTATCACTCGGCACAGAACATTGCCTTCAACGAGGTCGGACGGCAGGCGATTTTCGCCGATCCCGACTGGCAGAACGGCCAGTACTGGCGCAACGGCCGGATTCCAGCCCGTGGCCTGGCGGTCGCTCGGATGTGCGCGCACATCACCTATCTGTCCGAGGAAGCGCTGACCCGGAAATTCGGCCGCCGGCTGCAGAATGCCCCGAAGGACAGCACCGAGGCGATCAGCCTGTTCGGCGAGATGTTCGAGGTCGAGAGCTATTTGCGCCATCAGGGCAGCACCTTCGTGCAGCGCTTCGACGCCAACAGCTACCTGACCATTACGCGGGCGATGGACTACTTCGACCTGGCCGCTGACTGCGGCGGCGACCTGGCATTGGCGTTCAAGGGCTCGCGTACCCGTTTCCTGCTGGCGTCGTTCAACTCCGACTGGCTGTTCCCGACGACGCAGAGCCGATCGGTGGCGCGGGCGCTGAACCGCGCCGGAGCGAACGTGTCGTTCGTGGAATTCCCGACCGACAAGGGCCACGATGCGTTCCTGCTGGATGAACCGGACTTTCACCGCACGCTCGCCGGCTTTCTGCGCGGCTGCGCGATTCACGCCGGGTTGGGGGCCGGCGCATGAGCACGCTTGATCCGGTTCGCTTCCTTACCAAGAACATGCGCGTCGATCTTGCAATGATCGCCGACATGATCGCGCCAGGATCGCGCGTGCTTGATATAGGTTGCGGGGACGGGATGCTGATCGACCATCTGTTCCATACCAAGGGCTGCGACGCCCGCGGCATCGAGATCGACATGGCCGAGGTTACGCGCGCGGTCGCCCATGGCCTGCCGGTGATGCACGGCGATGCCGACATCGATCTGGAGCATTATCCCGACAACGCGTTCGACTATGTCGTTCTGTCGCGCGCGCTGCAGGCGGTGGAACGGCCGCGTGCGGTGATGCAGCAGATGCTGCGGATCGGGACCCGCGCGGTCGTCAGCTTTCCCAATTTCGGCCACTGGCTGGTGCGCTGGCAGCTTCTGTCCACCGGCCGCATGCCGATGACGGCGACCTGGGACCGGCCGTGGCACGAGACCCCCAACATCCATCCGTGCACGATCCGCGATTTCTTCGCCCTCTGCGAGCAGGAAGGCTACGTCGTGGAACAATGGTTCGCCGCGGACGATAGCGGCCGGCGGGCGCCGTGGCGCCGAGCGTCCCGAATGGCCAATCTGTTCGGGGAGCAAGGCGTGTTCCTGCTGCGGCACCGATAGGAACCCGGCCATGCCGCTGAGGGGCTTGCGGCGGATGGACTCACTTGCGGGCCGCCCGCCGCGCCGCCGGCCGCGGCGGATCCGTATAGCCGTGCTGATCTCGTTGCTGATCCATGTCACGATCGGCATCCTGCTGCTCGTCACGATCCGGCGGGAAGAGAAGGAGGAGCAGCTGCCGCCGCCCTCGGCGGTGACAATGCTGTTCGAGAGCGGGCGGAAGAACGGCCCGACGCTGCCCAACCCGGAGCAGCAGACTTCTCCGCCCAACCAGCCGGCCCCGGCATCACCCCCGGCACAGGCGGTGCCACTTCCGACGCCGCCTGTGCCGCCGGAGGCCGAAGCGCCCGCGCCACCGCCGCCCGCTCCGACGCCGCCGGCGCCAATGCCCCCTGCGCCCGCGCCGACCCCTCCGACGCCAACCCCGCCCCCGCCAGCCCCGCCTGCGCCAACCCCGCCTGCGCCAACCCCGCCCCCGCCGACCCCACCTGCGCCAACCCCACCTGCGCCAACTCCACCTGCGCCAACTCCGCCCCCACCAACCCCTCCCGAACCGGTCGCGCCTCCGGCCGAACTTCCGCCCCCCCCGCCCCCCCCGCCGCCGACGCGGCAGGCCCTGATCCTGCCACCGGTCCGGCCGCCCCCCAGGCGGCCAGCCCCACCGAAGCCATCGGCGTTTCCCGCGCCGATGAATTTCAGCTTCGGCAAGCCGCTCACCACCGCCGCGTCCTCAGCCGCTCGGCCGCCGCATATCCCCGGAACGATCGACATGTCGCTGGGCCCGGCGACAAAAGGGCTGACCGACGTCACGCCCTTCGGTGACCGCGACGACGTCGAGGGCGCCGACTGGCGCAACGCCCTGAGCCGATGGGTCGCCGAACACGCCTACTATCCCGAACAGGCTCGGCGCGACGGCGAAGAAGGCGATGCGAGAGTGCGTGTCGTCGCGGCGCCGAACGGGACCGTCAAGGAGGTCGAGCTAATCGGTAAATCCGGATCGATGTGGCTCGATCTTGCGTTGCTTGCGTTGTTCCGCGACCAGCAAATCCCGCCGCTGCCGTACCCGGCGAAGGAGCCGATCGAATTCAACTTCACGATGCACTACGTTCTGCTCCGGCCTCGCTGATGCCAGTCACCGTTGACGTTGACCGATTGCAGGCGGGGTTGGCGGGGCCTCCGCGTCGTCCCTGCGCCCGCTACGTGAGGAATCCGATCCAGCAACAAGCACCCATGGACCACCGACCAATTCACCGCTGGACGGATCCACCGCGAACCTCGCCGGTGACGCAAAGGGCGCGGAGACGGCGCAGAGCGGCCGTGCCGTCAAACAGCGTGCGCGCCAGTGATGCTTTTCCGCGCGGCCGCGCGCGGCATCAACGAGATACCAGCCCGCCATTCGACTGATAGAGGGAACGCTTCGGCAAGTTGGCACGGGACGTTTTCGGCCTGACTGCGCAGGCCGACAATGGACTGGACCTCGGAACCAGGGGGTTGGACGCGCGACCCCGCCGCATCGCTTGGGTGGCATTGAGGATCCCCGGACCCGCTCCACCCAAGCTTCTTCCGCGAGCCAGGCTGCGCTCGCGCGGTCAGGCCCGGTTCCGGATCCGTTGCAACAACGCCAGCCCGATGATGCCGCTGCCGAGTATAAGCAACGACCTCGGTTCGGGAACCTCTTCAACAAACGAATTCTCGACACCGGAGACGTTGGAACCCCCTGCCGCCAAGGTCAGCACGTCCGACACATCAAGCCACTCGGTACCCGGGTTGAGGTCGGCCACGGTGTTGCCGGCGTAGGTGGTCGCCGCCTTGGTGAAATCGATATTGTAAGTGGCACCCAGATTCGACGTCAGCGACTCCGCCAGGCTCGCCTGACCGGCCGATTCGATCAGATCGGACACAGACTGGACCAGCACGGGCAGCGGGTTGGCGGTGGGGTCTATTTCGATATTAAAGCCAAAAGTATATGGGCTCCCGGCTTGCAGGTATCCGGCGCTGAAGGTGATGGAATGGGTATCGACTCCATCAATGGTGGCAAAGTCCAGGAAAGCATGTCCGGTTAAGGGCGCCAGCTGGCCCAGGCTGAAGTCGCTGAAGATCTTGTCCTGCTGTTGAACGCAGGTGAATGCGCCGCTGCCGCCGTCCGGATGCAGCGTCGTTCCTGTCGTGCCGAGCTCGAACGTGCCGTCGAAGTTGCTTGCTGCGGTCAGCACGTAGGTATTTCCGGCGTTACACGTGGAGGGATCGGCGCGGGCTTCGTTGACCACAAGCCCGGCGAGTGCCACGCTGGCCGCCATAGTTGCCTGCAGCATCTTCAATCGGATCATTTGTTGTGCTCCTTGCTGCACGTCATTCCGGCCGCTGAGAGCGGTGCCGCCTGCTCAGCTGTAAGGCCGGATTGCACATATCGCGCCAGACAACAAAGAGTAACTGATTCAATGGTTTATTTGTCGGAGGGATTTGCTTCATCGATGATTTGTAAAGTTTCCCGACGCCTGATCGCCTCGCCCACACGATGATGCAATGACAGAAATTGCAGGCTTGATCAGGGCGGAGACGCCCGTTCGCCATGTCGGCCGGCAATACCGGCGGCCCGTAGGGCTGAGGGCACCGCGAGCAGGGTTGGTCGGCTGCGCGCAAACAACAGGATACCGGGCCGCTCCGATATGAGGTCAATATGTTGGGGGGCGCCTGGTATAAGATGCCTGCAATGGCATGGGCGCGGCCCAGCCGCGCTCAGGCGGCGGAGACCTCGCCGGGCATCCGTTGATGCGGCTGGATGTCAGGACCGGGGGACCATCCGCCGCGAGCGACCGGCCATTCAGGCTCTGGCGTTCATCGCGACCGGACCTCAGCACGCGCTAAGCCGCCTCCGCCAGGACCAGCCTGCGGCGCGGCACCGTTCGCAATGGCAGGGCCGCGTAGACGTCCTTGACCGCCTCGGTCAAGGTGACGCCCGCAAATCCGGGCATCATCTGCCGGCCGGCACGCTCGAACAGCGGACTGGCCCGCAATATCACGCGCAGTCGTGATGGCGGCATCCAGAGCGCCGCATCGCGCCGCTCGATCCGGAACAGGCCGCCGGCCAGAAGCCGTCCAAGCTGCCCGGTGGAGTAGGGCAGGCCATGACCGAAGGGCGTGCTCTCGCGATAGGCCCATATGCCGCTCCGGTTCGGCACGACGATCAGCAGACGCCCGTCGTCTTTCAGCACCCGCCACGTTTCCCGCAACAGCCGGCGGGCGTTTTCAGCCATTTCCAGCCCATGCACGAGCAGGATGCGATCGAAGGTGAGATCGCCGAACGGCAGGCTGTCCTCCTCCGCGGCACAGGACAGGTTGGGGACACCGGGGGGCCAGCGTGCCGCCCCCATCTGGGCGGGAGTCAGCGCGATGCACCGGGTCGCCTGATCGCGCCAAAGCCGCAGGTAAGGCATTGCATATCCAATGCCGAGTACCGATTCTCCCAGCGCGGAGGGCCACATCGCCAGCAGCCGTTCGCGCAGCACACGGGCGGTGACGGCGCCGCGCGCCGACCCATAAAACTCCGCGGCGAGATGTGCGTCCGCTGTCATAGCCATACTATAACACGTCCGCCGGTTTGCGATCGAATGAACGAGTGCTAGGGTTTACGTATGACAGTCACAGCGTCCCCCGTCCCCATCCTGAAGGACAACTACGCCTGGTTGCTGCGCGACAGCAGCACAGGCGCCACCGCCATCGTAGATCCGGCCGATGCCCAACCCATCATCGAAGCCCTCGAAAAGGCAGGTGGGCGGCTGGATGTGATCCTTCTGACCCATCACCACGCCGATCACATCGCCGGTGTCGATGAGGTGCGTGCGCGGTTCAAATGTCCGGTCGTCGGCGCCGCCGCGGACCAGCACCGGCTGCCCAGGCTCGACGAGGCGGTCGGGGAGGGCGATGTCGTCCGACTGGGCGATGCGACCGCGCAGGTGATCGAGACGCCGGGCCACACGCGCGGGCAGATCAACTATTTCTTCCCCGATGGCGATGTGCTGCTGTCGGGCGATACGCTTTTCAGCCTCGGCTGCGGCCGTCTGATCGAAGGCACAGCCCAGGAAATGTTTACCAGTCTTCAAAAACTGGCCGCCCTGCCGGGGGATACCCTGGTCTGCTGCGGTCATGAATACACCGAGAGCAACGCCCGTTTTGCCCTCGCCGTCGATCCGGACAATGCGGCGCTGCATGAATTCGTCGGCAAGGTCGAACAGTTGCGTGCCGCCGGTCAACCCAGCGTGCCCTCCGTCCTGGGAGACGAACTGAAAGCAAATCCCTTCTTGACGGCACCCGATGTGGCGAGCTTCGCGACGCTGCGTGCGAAGAAGGACAAATTCTGAGGGGAAAAACCAATCGTGAAGCTCTATTACTCACCGACGAGCCCCTACGTCAGGAAAGTCGTGGCTTGCGCAGTCATCCGCGGCCTCAACGAGCGGATCGACAAGCGCACGACGAACCCGCACGCATCGCCCGCCGATCTCGTGGCGGACAATCCGCTTTCGAAAGTACCGTGTCTGATCACGGATGACGGATTGTCGTTGTTCGGCAGCCAACTGATCTGCGAGTATCTTGACAGCCTCGGTGAGGAACTGCCGCTGTTCCCGGCCCACGGCGCGCCACGGTGGCGGGCGCTGAAATTCCAGTCGCTGGGCGACGGAATTCTCGACGCGGCCGTGCCGTGTCGCGGCGAGCAGGGCAGACCCCGGGAGGCCGCTCGGGATGCTCAGATTGCCCGCTTCAAGGCCGCCATCAGCCGGGCGGTCGACACCCTGGAAGCCGATCCGCCGCACAAGCACATCGATATCGGTTCCGTCACGGTTGCCTGCGCGCTAGGCTACCTGGATTTCCGTTTCGCCGACGATGCATGGCGCGTCGGACACCCCAAACTGACAGCCTGGTATCACGCGTTCGTTCAGAACAAGGGATTGGCCGAAACCGCACCGGCTTAGGCAATCGCCAGCAAGTCGCGCCGAGTTCCGCCCCGGCCTCTCCGACAGGATTGTGACACGAGGTTGCACAGTCTAATGGCTGTGTCCACGCCCCGTCTTCACCTGTAAGGCATCGATCCGTTTAGAGGCCTCCGCCTTCGTCAATGTTGGATCGAATGGCTCGCCGGCTTCATCGGACAGGGTTTTCAGGTACGACGCCTGTGCCCCCGTCATGGACTCTTCGTCCGTCGACCAGTCGTCGGGATCCTTTTGCGTGTTGGAGGCAGCAGCAGGAGGATTGGGGCTTTTCGGGTTCGTGTTCATTTCTTTCTAACGCCATCGGGCGCCGTTTGTTCCCCTTCGGCCGCAAGCCGAGGATTTCGCCGATGTTAGAGTATGATCGCGCCGAGCGGAACGTCCCCGGCGCGTGAATCATGCGATCAAACAAAGAGATAGACCATAATCGGCCTGCACAGTCAGGCTGAAAATGGTCTAGAATATCAGCCTGATCCGGTTGGCGAAGCAGCCTCAGGCTGGTGAAATTGCTCGATAAAAATGAGCCGGGATATTTCCGCTCAGGGTGAAAACGTCTGCCGTCAATACTGGAACTGGTACGTGAGCCCGATACTGGCCGCGTCCTCGCTGCTGGTGGTGCCGGTTGCGGAGGTCGAACCCGAACCGGCGGTGGTTTGCAGCTTGAGACCTTTTGTCAGATCGATCTGCACCGTCGCCTGCGTCCCGTTGCCCGTCGCACTCTGTTGCGCCCCCAGATAGAGCCCACGAGTGAGGTATCGTCCCGCCTGCAGCGTGGGACTGCCGGCGCTGTTGCTGCCGACTGCCAGCCGGTCGAGCCCGAGTGTGTTGCGAATACTTTCCAGCGGGTCAAATCCGGACGTGGCGCCGGAAAGCGAGGCCACCGCGGCAGCAATCTGGGCGAGTTGCAGCGGACCAAGTTTGGATGTGCTGGTGTTGAACAGAAGCTGCGAGAGGATCTCATCCTGCGCCATTTCAGGGACGCTCGACAGCGTGATCTTGGGATCTCTGGCGCTGCCGCTGACGGTCAGCGTCGCAACGAGCGTGGGCGTCGTTGATGTGGCGACGAAATGGATCGAGGGGTCGGTGAGACCCGCGCCGCTGAACGCGATCGATCCCTCGGTGAAGTTGAGCGTGGTGCCGATGACGCTGAGTGTCCCCTGGCGCAACTGAAATCCGCCACTCGGTATCGGTTTCGTCAGCGTTCCGTGAATTTGGATGGTGCCGCCAAGCTCCGCATAGAGGCCTCGGCCGCGGATGAAGATTTCCTCCGGTGCGTTCAGCGTGAGGTTCAGCGCCACCTTCGACGGCGATTTCGGACTTCGGCGGCGGCGGCGGCGGCGCGTTGGCGTCGCGAACCGGCAACACCGCCACGCTCGCGGGCAACTTGTCGGGGATCTGGATGTCCGCCCGCCGGACATGGACGGTGCCGGCGACCAGAAGATCACCTTTGACGTCGCCTTGCGCGGTCAGGTTCGCATCGATGAGTGCGGTCATCAGGTCGCTTGACAAGGGTCGCGCGTCGTTTGCGGTAAAGTGCAGATCGACCGGCATTGCCCCGGCCAGGCTGATCGAGCCGCTGCCGCCGAGGGTGCCGGGCCCCGCCCTGCCGCTGAAGTGCGCGAGCCGAATGGTATCGCCGGTGGCCTGGACCGTGGCCGCAAGATCGTTGATATGGACGCCCAGCGTGTAGTCGGTCACATCGCCCTTGGTCAGGTTGGCGGTGCCGGCAACCCGCGGCGCCGCCATGCTTCCGCTTATGATGGCGTTCAGATCCACCTCGCCCCGTGCGCGACGGCCTTCCGCCGTCAGCAGCGGGTCCAGCATGGCCAGTTCAACATGGCCCACGGTCTTGAGATCCAACGCGGCGCGCTCCGACAGCGGTGCCGAACCCGTCACGGAAACATGTGACCGGCCCGCGATCAGGCTGGTGTCGATCTCGGCCGACGTGCCGCGCAGAATGAGCTTCGCGGTCAGGTTGGCGGCGGGCAGGGCCTGGCCGGGTCCCTGGCGGAGGCGAACGCCGCTCGCGGTCAACTTGATGGTGCCCTCTGGACGCGCGGTCGTGCCGGTCAGGCGGGTCTCGGCGGCGATTACGCCATTCGCGGCGAAAGCCGGGTCCACGATCGCGCCAATATCGGCCGGCAGATTGCGCAGGTTGGCCGTCAGGTCGAGCTTGCTGCCGACCTTGCCGGACACGGTCAGTTCCGCCTGCCGGAAGCCAAGGCGCAGGCGATCCATCGCCACCCCCTCAGCAAAGCTGAATTTTGCCGGAGCGAGCAGTCTCAGGACCTGCTGTTTCCAGGTTGCCTCCATGCGCGCGAGGGCCAGGGTCTTGTCCGCCGCATCCAGCGTTCCCGCGGTGGCGAACTTCGCCGGACCGCCTGCCAGATTCGGCGCATCCGCGGCGACGGTGATGCCGAGCGCGTCAATGGGTCCCCTGGCGGTCAGGCGGGCGGATATCGACCTGGCACTGCCGGCCGACACGCCCGCGGCGGTGAAGGTGCCCTCAATCGTGGGGTGCCCGGTGGGATCGGTCACGGTGGCGTCCAGTACCATCCGGTTGATCGCCGCTGTGTCGGGCAGCGTCGCGTCGCGCACCGTCATCTGCACCTTTGCCGCCCTGTCATCCGACTCAAGCGTGGCGCTGGCCTGCCCGGCAATGGGCCGGCCTAGCAGCGGCCGCAGGTCCGCGAGGCGCCCGAGGTCGATGTGCAGGCTGCCGGTTGGGATCATGGCCGGCGGGGTAAGGCTGGCCGAACCACCGGCACGCAGCGATTTCCACGATGCCTGGCTGATGTCGACCTTGAAGGTTTGCCCGGTCTTGTCCGCGGTGAGTGCCAGCGACAACGGGGCATCCAACAGCGTCCCTTCGGCGGTGACCGTGGCGTGCGGTCCGGTGGGCAGCCCGGTCGCGTCCACCTTGGCGGTGATGTGTCCCGACGAGTAGCCCTTCGCCGCGAGATCTGCGCCGATGTCGGCTTGGACGGCAAGATCGGTGAGCGTGCCGGCGGCATGGCCGTTCGCGTCCAGGTGTCCCGACAGGCCGGGTTGGACGACCGCCAGGTCGGTCACGGCGACGGACCAGTCGGCGGCGACGGTCTGACCGGACAGGCTGCCATGCGCCGACACGCCCAATGCCTGGGCGTTCACCTTCAGGCGGGAGAGGTTGATGTCCTGCCCCCGCATCGTCGCTGCCAGGTCGATGGTTCCGTCCTTGCCGATCAGCGCGGGAGCGGGCGCCATGCCGCCGGTGATGGCCACGCGTCCTTTCACCTCGGCCGTCGTCGTGCCGGCGTTCCGCTCGGCCTCGATATCAAGGTCCGTGCTGCCCTGTATGTCCGCGCCACCCGCCGCTGCCAGCGGCGACAGGTCCGGCAGCACCAGATGCGCCCGCACTTGCTCAACCCCTTCCGTTCTGGCCGTCCCGTCGAGGGTAAGCAGCGGATGATGCAGCGCGAACGTCACCGGCCGGTCCGGCTGATCGAGCCGCGCCGAGGCGTCCAGGATCACCGGGCCGGCGGCGAAAATATCGGGCTTCGGCCCCGGTATGTGCAGGTTCTGCACGGTAGCGTGCAGTTTGACGGCCCCCGCGTTGCCGGCGACATCGGCGGCCAGCGCGCCGATCCGGGCGCCTGCGGCGTTGAGCGAGTTGATTCCGACGGTGCCTTTTACATCGGGTCTGGTGAACGGCCCGTGCACCGTGGCGTCCACCTGGACCGACTGCCACGAAATGCCCGCGGCCGGTGCCATCGCCGGCGCCTGGACCTTGACGGTCATGTCGGCGGCCTCATGCTCCAGATCGACGGTGCCCGAAGCCGATGCGGTCAGCGGTCCCGCGCTGATCGTGACCTGAGTGCCTAACCCGGTTCTCGGACCATCGACCGACGCCTGGATCGAGATGGCGCCCAGATCTGGAAGGTGGGCGGCGCTGGCGATCAGACCTTTTGCGGGCTCATCAGCCTTCACCGTCGCCTGGATCGCCTGTGCCGTCACACGGCCATCGACCGTGTAGTGACCCGGATGATCCAGGCGCTGAAAGTCAAGTTGGACCGTCCCCTCGGTCAGCGTCGTCAGGTCAGCCGATCCATCCACGGCCAGAGTGGCGGCGACACCGGCGACCGGCGCGCCGATGACGGCCTGCTCGATCCGCAGGCGACGAAGATTGACAGTCACCGGCAGCTTGAAGGATCCGGTCTGTTTGCTGGCCCGGTGTTCGGACACCGGCAGGCGGGCCAGACCGACGCGATCGGCCTGCAAACGATCGATCCACGCGGTGCCCTCGAGCAGCTTCAATGGCGACCAGTCGAGGCTCAGGTTGGAGACGGTGACATAGGGACCCTTGGCATCCGATACATCAATCTGGCCGACCCGCAGTGCATCCGGAAAGCGGCCCGCCAAGCCCTTGATGCGGACCATGCCGGCAGTGAGGCTGGCGGTCTCGTCCTGAATGAGACGGCGGCCCGCATCAGTGTTGGCTGCGACCAGAACGACGGCCACGGCCAGCACGGGAAGCACCAGCAGGATCAGAACAACCGCACCAGCCCATTTCAGCAAGCGATGGGTCAAAATGCCTGTCCAATGCCGATATAGACTTCGAACGAGTCACCGCCGGGCAACTTGTTCAAGGGAACGGCAAAGTCGACCCGGATCGGGCCGATCGACGTGTAATAGCGAGCGCCGATGCCGGCACCGGCACGCCAGGTGCTGGTAAAGGGTTCCCCATTCGAAGTCACCTGCCCCACGTCCAGGAACGTCGCGAAACCGTAGTTGCCAATGATACGCTGCCGCAGCTCCACGGTTCCCGCCGAAATTGCGGTGCCACCGGTCGGCGTTCCGTCAGGGAAGTGCGGTCCCAGCGTCTGGTAGCGATACCCGCGCACCGTCGCACTGCCGCCGGCGTAGAAGCGTTGATCGGGCGGCAAGTCGAAAACCCCGGCACCCGACACTTGGCCGACAAGGCCCCGCAACGCCAGAATGCTGCGGCCGTTGCCGAAAAGATCGAGGTAGGTTGAGCCGGACAACTGCGCGATCAAGAACGTCGCGTTGGGCGTGCCAAGCGATTCGGTCGGCGTAAGCGACAGCATGGCCCGAATACCCTTCGTCGGGTCGAGCAGGCTCGTCGTGCTGTCAAATTTCAGGCTGCCCGGGATGCCGATCAGATTATACTCCCGGGTGACGCCCTGCTGCAGAATCGATTCCTGCTCGCCGGAGAGACCCAGGCTGATCGTCCAGTGTGGCGTCAGCTTGCGGTCGAGCGCTATTTTCTCCATGAGTGCGTCCTGATCGTAGGCCTGCAGGCTTTGATCGACGGCATTCAGATCGAGTTCCAGGGTCTGGTCGCGCTTGAGGAAGTCGGGTTTGAGGAACTGAGCTCCCACCAAGTAGCCGGGTCTGGTCACGGCATCGCCTCCCAACTGGGCGGACGCCGTCAGATTGAGCTGTTCGGCGTTTCCGAACAGGTTGCGGTCGTGCCAACCGGTGGTGAAATTGATGCCCAGATCGGTGGAATAGGCGACACCCAGATCGACCGCATGCAAGGGTCGTTCGGTGAAGTCGAAGGTGATCGGCAGTTGCCCGTTGGCGTCGACCGCGGACGCCGGCACCACGCGGACCACGGAAAAGACGCCGATCGACATCAGGTCCTGCCGCGCCTTCTCGATCGCCGCCGGGCTGTATTGCTCGCCCTGGTGAAGCAGGAGGCGCTTGCGCACGAAGGACTCGTGCATGTCCTTCAATCCGGTAAAGGTAATCGGGCCGATAGCGGCCTTGGGGCCCGCCTCCGGTTGAAAATCCACATCCAGCAGGTCCTGGTCGGGATGCAGGATGGCGACGGGTGTCGGCACCTTGGCCAGTGGATAGCTGTCGGCCTGCAGCGCGCTCAGCAGGCGACCCTGCGCCGCCAGCACGTCGGCGGCCATCGCAGGCTGACCAGGCTTCAGGTCAAGATGGGCCGGAACGTCGGGCGGCACTTTGGTCGAAATGGTCACCGAACCCAGTTTGAAGCGTGGGCCAAGGTCGAAGGACACCGCGACCTCCAGGGGCGGCTTTGCCGGCGCGGCATCGATGGTTGAGGGCAGCGTCGGATCGTCCAGCTTGTGGCCCGCGATGGTCGTGATGACGGTCGCCTTGTAGTAGCCGAAGCTGTGCAGCGCGGTCTGGAACCGGTCCACATCCTGGCGCGCCCGTTCCGTGAGCGCAAAGCCTGCCACGGGTGCCGATTTCTGCAGCGAGATCAGGGTGGAACTTCCCTTCAAGGCAGCGTCGAGAGCGCTGTCGCCGGTCGGTTTCAGGGCCACCGTATACGGTTGCGGATCGGCCGCTCGCAAATGCTTGGTTAGAGCGATGCTGGCCCATATCGTAAAGAGGAATGTAAGCCACCGCGCAGCGGCAGGCATCTTAGTCCGGAGGCGGTGCATAACGGAATCTTACCCCAAATATTCTGCCGTCCGGTTTCGCTGAACGGTCACGGTTACGCCATTGTTCCGTCGCATCCTGGGGCTATCCCGATCGTCATGGGTAACGAATTGTACGTGGGTCGAAACAAACGGTTGGAGCGTTCTGGCCGACGGTCGCGCCTGTCGCCCGACCCAGATCGCATTCCCGGATTTTTGCTGCAACTGCCGCAGGGTCGCGAGGGGTGGCTGGTTGCCCGCCGGGCTCGGGTCGCCCGCCGCGGTTTCGCTGTATTGGCCTGGACGCTTCCCGCGATGTTGATCCAGGCCGTTTGCCTGCTTTTGCCGGGGCACGCGAAAGTCAGGTTCGCGCGTCTGTACTGGGCCACATTCACCCGCCTGATCGGGATCAAGGTCCGGGTCATCGGCACCGCGGCCAAACGGGAAGCCGGCCGGCCCGTCGTCTACGTATCGAACCACTCGTCGTGGGTCGATGTTCCGGTCCTCGGTGGGGTGCTCCATGGCTGTTTCGTCGCCAAGCGCGATGTCTCGGACTGGCCCGTCATCGGCACGGTCGCGCGCCTGGGACGGACGGTGTTCGTCTCCCGAACCCGAGCGTCCACGGGTAAGGAGCGCGACACCATGCGGGCGGTGCTGAAGGGGGGCGACAACCTGATCCTGTTCCCTGAGGGGACGAGTTCCGACGGGTCGCGCGTCTTGCCGTTCCGGACGTCCTTCTTCGCGATCGCTGAAGCCAGGACTGGCGAAGACCGGGCGGAGCTGCCGCTGATCCAGCCGGTCTCGGTCGTCTACGACCGGTTGGGTGGATTGCCGGCGGGGCGGGCGAGCCGCCCGGTGTTCGCGTGGTACGGCGACATGGACATCGCCTCGCATTTCTGGCGCCTGACGCAGCATATCGGCCTGCGGGTCACAGTACTGCTGCACACGCCGCTTGATCCGGCGCGTTTCGAGGATCGCAAGGCACTGTCGCAGGCGGTGTGGCAGATCGTTGCCGATGGGGCATCGACATTGCGCCAGAACCGACCTGCCCATCCGCTGGATCTGCCGGAGCAGCTTCCGTCCGGAAGCCCGGCGACGGAGCCCGCTTACGCTTGAGCAGGTCCTGGCGCTTAAGCAGGCCCTCGCTCGCCCTCCTCCAGCCCCAGCATGTCGAGCAGCGGCATGGCTGAACGCGGCGGGTGAAGGTCCAGGTGCCGCCATCCGGGCTCGCCCAGCATCCGCCCCCGGCTGGTGCGAAGCACAAGGCCCTCCTGGATAAGGTAGGGCTCGATCACGTCTTCCAGCGTATCGCGGGCCTCGGCGAGGGCGGCCGCAAGGGTTTCGACGCCGACCGGGCCGCCCGCGTGGTGCTCCGCGATGCGCCGCAAATACCGGCGGTCCATCGAGTCCAGGCCCAGTCGATCGACCTCCAGACGGTTCAGCGCGGCGTCGGCAACCGCGCGGTCCACCGGAGCGTCGCCTTGCACGGCGGCGAAATCACGGACCCGGCGCAGCAGCCGTCCGGCGATGCGCGGGGTGCCGCGCGACCGTCCGGCGATCTCGGCGGCGCCCTCCTCCGTCAGGCTGAACCCGAGCAGCCGGGCACCGCGGACGATGATCTGGCGCAGTTCCTCCGGGGTGTAGAACACCAGGCGCAGCGGGATGCCGAAACGGTCGCGCAACGGGGTTGCCAGCAGGCCAGCCCGCGTCGTGGCCCCGACCAGCGTGAACGGCGGCAGATCGATGCGCACGCTGCGCGCGGCCGGACCCTCGCCGATGATCAGGTCGAGCTGGAAGTCTTCCATCGCCGGATAAAGGACTTCCTCGATCGCCGGCTGCAGCCGGTGGATCTCGTCGATGAACAGCACATCCCGCGGCTGAAGATTGGTCAGGATCGCGGCGAGATCGCCCGCCTTGGCGATGACCGGGCCGGACGTCGCGCGGAATCCGACACCGAGCTCGCGCGCCACGATCTGGGCCAGCGTGGTCTTGCCGAGGCCGGGCGGACCATGCAGCAGCACGTGGTCCAGCGCCTCTCCGCGCGACTTCGCCGCCTGGATGAAGACGGCCAGGTTCTCGCGCGACGCCTTCTGCCCGGTGAAGTCGGCCAGGGTCTGCGGACGCAGCGACGCCTCGGCGGCGTCCTCCGGCTGGCGGGCGGCGGATACGGCGCGGTCGTCCGAACCGCTCATCCGGCCGCCCTCTGCGCCAGTTCCTTCAGACTGTCACGGATCAGCGCGTCAAGCGTCGCCGCGTCGCCCAGACGTTCGAGCACGCGCGCCACGGTCTGCTGCGCCTCCGGGCGGCGGTAGCCCAGGTTGACGAGGGCGGACAACGCGTCGTCGGCTGGCGTCGCGGCGGCGATCGGGGCGTAGGAGACGCCGGTCGAACGTCGGCATCGCGCCGGTCTTGTCCTTCAGTTCCGTCAGCAGTCGCACCGCCAGCCGCGGACCCGACCCCTTGCGCTCGGGTCAGGCTGGCCTTGTCGCCCGCGGCGATGGCGCCGATCAGGTCGCGCGGCGACAGCGCGGACAGGATGGCGAGGGCGACCCTGCCGCCAACCCCCTGAACCGTGGTGAGCAGACGGAACCAGTCGCGCTCAGCGGAATCCGCGAACCCGTACAGGACGATGGCATCCTCGCGCACGTGGGTCTCGATCAGCACCTTGGCGGCGGCGGGCGGTTGCGGCAGGGCGGACAGCGTGCGCGATGAGGCCTGCACCAGATAACCCACGCCGCCCACGTCGATGACGCAGGTGCCATCGGACAGGGCTTCCACGCGTCCGGTGAGTTGGGCGATCATTCTGGTTCAGGTCCTGCCCAGGGGAATTTCCGCATGCCACGAATCGGGCGGCAATGGGATCATACCCTATCGAGGCCGGGTTGTGGCACTGCCGAGGGATCGAGACGAGTCCCTGAATCAAGCCCGGGTGCCGGCCCCCCAGTTCTGCTCGAGATTACGGACCAGCGCCGGACTGAAATGACACAATGCCTGTTCGCGCGCGTATACAGCACAGTAACGACGGAACAGGTCCAAGCGGCTCGACACGCCACCCGAAACGCCCGCCGGTTGCCGATCGCACCGACCGAACCGGCGCTTGTCAGCATCGCCACCGTTCGCTCGATCGCGGCGTCCATGTCTGCCGGTGGCACGATTTCGTCGCAGATCAGACGACCTTCGGCACTGTCGCATTGCAGCCGCCGTTCGGCCTGGATCAACTGCCGAGCCAGACGGTCGCCGGTGAAGCGTGGCAGTCGGAGGTTGGCGGCGCCGGGAATGATGCCCTCCTTGCGCGCCGGCAGCGTCATGAACGCATCGTCCGCCGCCAGGACGTAGTCCATCGTCAGCAGGATCTGGCAGTGGCCGCCGATCGCGAAGCCCTCGACCGCCGCGATCCAGGGCTTCTCGATGCCGGCGCCGTTGACGTCGTCGGGCAGTACGTCCGGCGTGGCGACGCCGCGGAAATATTTGTGCACGAAACCCAGTTCGCGCTGCAGATACCAGAGAAACGGGATCGTGCCGTGATACAGGTGCGTCAGGTTGATGCCGGCGCCGAAGATGCGGCGGCCGGCGTATTTGGCGTGCTGCGACTGGCTGCGCCGCGCAGCACGGCGATGTCGGTCCCGGGGTCCAGCGTCGCGACATCGACGCCGATCTCCATCGCATCGATGGTGCCCTGGTCCTCGGCGTTCAGGTATTTCGGGTTGCTGCTCAGCAGATGGGCCGCGCGGCCGTGCCGTTCGACGCGGACCGGGCCGAGGTCGACGAAGCCCTGCGCGTCCAAAGTCGCCAGCGCCGCCGCCGTTTCCGGGCGCGGCAGCAGCATCGCGTGGCAGAGATGGGTGCCGCAGCGCGGATGCGCCAGGACGTGCGCGAGCAGCAGGCTCTGGTCGATTTCCAGGCCTTGCTTGTCCTTCAGCTTCAGGCCGGCCTCCACCGCCAGTTGCGCGCGGGTCGGCACCAGGCCCGGGTAGGCTTCGGCGGCGCTGTCGCACGAGGTCCTCGACCCGGACGAAGCGGGTGAAGCCGGCGGTCAGTTTGGTGTAGATCGCTTCGATGTGCTCGCGCAGAAAATGTTCGCGGTCGGAACGGTCGTTGAACGAGGGCTGCATCGGGGTCAGTCCTTGTGCCGAAGATCGAGGACCCGTTTCGCCTTGCCCTGCGAGCGTTCGAGCGTCCCCGGCTCGACCACGCGCACCTTGGTCGTGACGCCGACGAACACTTTGATCGCATGTTCCGCGCGTTGTTCCAGGTCCGCCAGTTCGGCGCCGCTGAGGGTGCCGCCCAGCGCCGGGCGCGTTTCAACGAGCACTTCGAGTTCGTCCAGGCTGCCCGGCCGGCGCAGTTCCAGCAGATAGTGCGGCGCCAGTTTTTCTTCCCGGGCCAGGACGGCTTCGATGTTGGAGGGGAAGACGTTGACGCCGCGGATGATCAGCATGTCGTCGCTGCGGCCGCTGATGCGGTCGATCCGCCGCATCGGTCTTGTCGTGGGTGGCAGCAGCCGGGTCAGGTCGCGCGTGCGGTAGCGGATGACCGGCATGCCTTCCTTGGTCAGCGTGGTGATCACCAGTTCGCCGGTTTCACCGTCGGCAACGGGCTGGCCGGAGGCCGGATCGATGATCTCGGGGAAGAAATGGTCCTCCCAGATCGTCAGCGCACCCTTCGCGTCGGCGCATTCCTGCGCGACGCCGGGTCCCATGACCTCCGACAATCCATAGACGTCGAGCGCCTCCAGCCCCAGGCGGCTGTTCGAGTTCGGCACGCATGCCCGTCACCCCAGGGTTCGGCGCCGAATATGCCAAGGCGCAGACTGCAATCGCGGGCGTCGATGCCCTGCCGGTCGAATTCGTCGGCGATGGCCAGCATGTAGGACGGCGTGACCATGATGATGTCGGGCTGGAAGTCGTTGATGATCTGCACCTGCCGCTCGGTGAAGCCGCCGCTGACCGGGATGACCGCCGCGCCCAGGTGTTCGCCGCCGTAATGCGCGCCCAGGCCGCCGGTGAACAGCCCGTAGCCGTAGGCGACATGGATCTTGTCCGACGCCCGGCCGCCCGCGGCGCGGATCGAACGCGCCATGAGCAGCGACCAGGTGTCGATGTCGTTCTTCGTGTAGCCGCAGACCGTGGGCTTGCCGGTGGTGCCGCTGGAGGCGTGGATGCGGACGATCCGGTCCATCGGCACGGCGAACATGCCGAAGGGATAGTTCTGCCGCAGGTCTTCCTTGGCGGTGAGTGGGAACTTGCCGATGTCTTCCAGACGGCGGAGGTCGTCCGGGTGGACGCCGGCCGCATCGAAGCGGGCTTTGGTGTAGGGGACGTGGTCGTAGGCGTGGCGGATCACGCCGCGCATGCGGGTAAGTTGGAGCGTGCGCAGTGCGTCGATGCTGGCGGTTTCGATGGGCTCGGCGTGCATGCGTGTCCTCTCGACCGTCGTCGCCCGTGGCTAGGGTCGCGGCGTTGCGCGAGGATTGGGGATTGTGGTGGGGGCGTCAATCGGACCTGGCTTCGTTTAGTGGATGGCACAATCATCATATAATGAATGTTATGTACTTCCCGAGGACGCATCCATGTTGACGTTCAAGGTTACCACTGTGGGATCATCCGTCGGCTTCATCCTGCCGAAGGCGGCACAAGTGCGTCTGAAGGTTGCCAAGGGCGACGTGCTGTACCTGACCGAAGCCCCGGACGGGGGTTACCGGCTGACGCCGTACTCGCCCGCGTTCGAGCGCCAGATGGCGCTGGCGGAGACGATCATGCGGGAGGATCGTGATGTTCTTCGCGCACTCGCGAAATGACCGAGTGGCATTGGATCGACCCGGCGGTCGTGTTCGCGGTGCATGATTATCAACTTGGAGAGCATGGCGGTTCTGAGAGCGTGCGGGACCACGGGCTTATTGAGTCGGCACAGGCTCGGCCGCGCAATCTGGCGGCATACGGTGAGCCTGATGCAGCTGACCTGGCCGCGGCCTTTGCCGATGGACTTACGAAAAATCACGGCTTCATCGATGGCAACAAGCGCACGGGTTGGGGTATCGCGCGTCTGTTCCTGGCGGATAATGGGTTTACTTTGCAGTTCGACAAGCTGGAGGCGGTGCGACTGATGGAAGCCTTGGCCGGCGGCGCAATGGATGAGACGGCGGTCGCCGCGTGGTTTCGTGAACGGATTGGTCGTGGCTGAGCTAAATCACTCCCGCCGCGCGCAGCCGCCCCAGTTCCTCGTCCGTCAAACCCAGCCGCCCCTGATAGATCTCCGTGTTGTGGGCGCCGAGTTCCATACCAAGCCAATTCACCTTCCCGGGTGTTTCGGTGAGGCGCGGAACCACGTTGGCGACAGCCAGTTCGCCGGCGCGAGGATCGTGCATCCGCAGAATATTCCCGCGCGCCTCGTATTGCGGGTCCTCGAATATTTCGTCGATCGAATAGACCGGTCCGCAGGGGACTTGCGAGCGTTCGCAGGCAGCCATCAGGTCCGCGCGATCCAGCGTCGCCGTCCATGCCCCGACGGTTTCGTCCACCAGCGCCCGGTCGCGTTCCCGAGCCGCCAGTTTGCCCCACCTTCCGTCCTCCGCGAGGTCGGGGCGGCCCATGGCCTCGGCGAGGCGGGCAAAAATCTTGTCATTCGTGCAGGCGATGGCGATCCAGCGCCCGTCCTTGGTCGGATAGTGACTGTGCGGCACGACGTTGACGGTGCCGGGCCCCATGCGCTGGCGCACATAGCCCTTGTAGGCGAACGCCGGGGCCAGTTCGTCCAGGATCCGAAAGATCGGCTCATACAGGCCGATATCGACGACCTGCCCGCGTCCGGTCTTCTCCCGGGCCTGCAATGCCAGCAGAGTGCCGAGCGCGCCATAGAGCCCGGCCATGTAGTCGGGGATCGTTGCCGATCCGGGCGTCACCGGAGCGCGATCCGGATAGCCCGCCAGGAAACGACAGGCCGCCGAACGCGTTGCCGATGCGGCCGAAGCCGGGACGGTCCTTGTATGGACCGGTCTGCCCGTAGCCGGAGATGCGCACCATGATCAGCCGCGGATTGACCGCGCTCAGCACGTCGTAGCCAAGGCCCCATTTCTCCAGTGTGCCCGGCTGGAAGTTCTCGACCATCACATCGGACTCCGCGACCAGCCGCTTCAGCAGCGCGGCACCGTCCGGCTTGCGCAGGTCCAGCGTGATGCAGCGCTTGTTGCGCGATTCCGACAGCCACGGCAGCGAATCCCCGCATTCCGTCATGGTCCCGAAACGGCGGGTCGCATCGCCGACAACCGGAAGCTCGATCTTGATGACGTCGGCGCCGAATTCGCCCAACTGGGTGGCGCAGAACGGGCCGGCCAGAAAGGTGGAGACGTCAAGGACCTTGCAGCCCTCCAATGCTTGCACATCGATCATTGCGCGGCTCCCAGCACCCGGCGGGCGCGTTGCACGATGGGATAGTCGATGAACTGGCCGTCGAGCTGGATGGACGCCAGGCCCCGCGCTTCGGCCTTGTCGAACGCGGCGACAATACGTTTCGCCTGGGCGACGGCCGCCTCGTCCGGCGTGAACGCCGCGTTGGCGGGCGCGACCTGGTCGGGATGGATGCACATCTTGCCCTGAAAACCGAGCGCGGCGGCGTGCTTCGCGGAGGCAATGAAACCATCGGCATCGCGCAGGTCGGCCCAGACGGTGTCCAGCGGCGGTTCAAGCCCGGCGGCGCGCGAGTGCATGACGCAGGCGGCGCGGTGCGGCAGCAGTTCGGCCTCGGAACGAGTCCACACCATGCCCATGTCGAGGGTAAAGTCGCCGGCGCCGAACGCCAGACGTTTCGTGCGCGTGCCGGAACGGCAGATGCGGGAAAGGTTGCTGATCCCAAGCGCGGTTTCGATGATCGGGATCAGGTCGATGCTGCCCAGCGGGCAGCCCGCGCTCGCGTTCCAGGTTGCCGATCAGCCAGTCGGCGGTGCGCAGTTCATGCCCGTGCTCCACCTTGGGCAGAATGATCCCGTCCAGGCCGGCCTGGACGATCGCGACGATGTCGCCATGGGACCATTCCGTTGTCAGCGCGTTGACCCGCACATACAGCTTGCCGGCGCGGGGCTTGCCGAACGCCTCCGTCACCGCCGCGCGCGTCGCGGCCTTTTCGGTGATGGCGACCGCATCTTCCAGATCCAGGATGACACCGTCGGCGGGCAGCGTCAGTGCCTTTTCGACACGGCGGGCGTGGTTGCCGGGGGCGAACAGAAGGCTCCTCATCGGGCAGCCTTCCTGGCATTGTGCCAGTCGGCGGCGCGCGGGATGGGAAGGCCGAGGTTCTCGCGCAACGTGTTGCCGCTATAGTCCTTCTGGAACAGTCCACGACGTTGCAGTTCGGGGACAAGCAGGCGAACCACATCCTCGTACGCGCCCGGCATGTGGGTCGCGGCCAGAACGAAACCGTCGCACGCCGGGGCGGTGAACCATTCCTCCATCTGGTCGGCGACCGATTTCGGCGTGCCGCAGAACACCTTGTGTTCGGCGATGGTGCCCCGGCCCGAGACTTCAACGAAGTCCCGCACCGTCGGGTTTTTCTTGCCGGAATGCTTCACCACGCGCTCGCGGAAACCGTGCCAGGAGAAGGCGGCGAGTTCCTCGTCGCTGAACGGTTCATCATAGCCCTTGGAGCCAAAATCGTAGTTCAGCACTTCGGAGATCAGCACCAGCGCGTCGACCGGCCGGGCCGATGCCTCGATGACGGCGCGCTTGGCCTGCGCGGCTTCTTCCGATTCCGCGACGATGACATAACAGGCCGGCGCGACCTGGATCTGAGCGGGATCGCGGCCGGCGGCGGCAACGGCATTCTTGAAGGCCGCGTACTGCTGCTTGCCGGCTTCCAGGTTGTGGTAGATGACGAACACCAGTTCCGCCCATTGCGCGGCGAACGCCTGTCCCCGGCCGGATTGTCCGGCCTGGATCAGCACCGGATGGCCTTGCGGCGAGCGCGGAACGCTGAACGGGCCGCGCGAACGAAAATATTGACCGACGTGGTCCAGCCGATGGACCTTGGCGGGGTCGGCGAAGCGGTTGTTCGCCTTGTCCAGGATCAGGGCATCGTCTTCCCAGGTGTTCCAATGCCCCATGACGACGTCCATGAACTCATCGGCGCGGTCGTATCGCGCGTCGTGTTCC
This sequence comes from uncultured Alphaproteobacteria bacterium, assembly GCA_963817185.1. GTDB lineage: Bacteria > Pseudomonadota > Alphaproteobacteria > Acetobacterales > Acetobacteraceae > Rhodopila. Next base: position 168,451 of record CAWFNN010000004.1, read on the forward strand.
ATGTGTTCGGCGACGCCGAAGTTCAGCGCCTCGGCGCTGTTCAGGGACGTAACGATGTTCCAGGCGACCCGGCCCTTCAGCATCAGGTCCATCGTCGCGAAAACCCGGGCGACGTGGTACGGCTCGTAGTAGGTCGTCGAGTAGGTGGTTCCCAGGCCGATCCTTGACGTTGCCATTCCCATCGCCATCAGGATGGTCGACGGATCCATCTTCACCGCCCGCACGCCGGCACCGACCGCTTCGGCGTGGTGTCCGGTGTACAGATCAGGCAGCGCGAGACGGTCGTCGAAAAACGCAAGCTGGATCTTGCCGTCTTCCAGCGTCCGAGCGATGCGCTGGTAGTATTCGGGCGAAGTGAAATCCAGCATTGTCGACGGATGTCGCCACGATCCCGGCAGATTGGAGCAATTCTGCGCCTGCAGGAAAGCGACCAGGGTCATCATGCGGTTCATCGGGTCGTCTCGCTTTCAGATCGGAAGATCGACGTCCAGCAGCGGGGCGTGCTGCTGGCAGCCGTAGACATCGGTATCGCCAAGATCTCCGGCGGGAACCAGGCGCGGGAAGGTCGCCTTGAAGGCGAACGCGGCCTCGTAGGGGGTGAACAGCACATGGTCTTCGGGAACGCTGTACAGGCGTGCGAACAGAGCCGCGGCACAGGACGCCCGGTCGCCTTCACGCGGCGGAATGTTTCCGCGTCCCCGAAGACGACATCGATGGTCAGTTCGAACGGACCCGCGTTCTTGCTCTTGCAGACCTTCGCGACATCCCTGATCAGCGCCATGTCACAGCACCTCGTAGTGGATCGGGAACGGTTCCAGCGGATCGTCCAGTTCCGCCACATGATAGACGCTGAAACGATACACCGGCCCGACCTCGATGTCGGACGGCGAGAACGGAAACGCCATGTTGCCCTCGCGGCACAGGCGGCCGGGAAAGTCGGTGTGCAGCATGTTGGTTCGCGCCATGCCGAGCACGGCGCTGGCCATCTCCTGGCTTTGCTGGGACACGACTTCCAGGACGAAGCCCAGCTCGTGCGGAACGGCATCGCGCAGCGGCTCGCGTGCCGCCATCACGCCATCACGGCCGTAGATACGGATGCCGAGCTGGTAGCTGTCCGGCGCCGCACCGAACGCTGCCGCCTTGGTGGTGACTTCGCCGCGAACGCTGGCGATGAAATCGTCCAGCCGGCCGATCAGCAACGGATCGCGGGTGCCGCACACGCAGACCGATCGATAGCCGGCCAGTTCCACGCCCTCCAGCTTCACCGTATAGCGCTCCGCCGGGTTCCAGCGCATGCCGGAAATCCGCACCGCCCGGTCACTGACGGCCTCGAAACGACAATCGGATGTGTCCAGCATTCCGCCGGGCTCGATATGATGGATCGGACTGCTGTTCTCGTGCAGCGAATGGTTGGCGATCGACAGCGGCGTGCAACGGCGGGCCGGGTTGGTCGGCTCGCATTCGACATGATCCTCGCGCACCGTGACGAACAGGCAGTCGTGACCTTTCGGGATCGACGGCGTGGCGCCGCATTCCAGCATCTTCCCGGCGTACCAGGCCGGGCGCCGGCGGCAATTGTGCCCGCGTGACGGCCGCGGCCCATGACGCGGGGTCGCTCGCGCGACCCGCCAGCACGACCTGCGCGCCGGCGTCCAGTGCCGCGATGAACGGTTCCGGCCCCATCATGCCGACAACCCGGATCGAACGGTCGATCGTCGCGTCGGTCAACGCCGGCTGCCGCGCCAATGGCCTCACCCGGCCGGACGCGATCCGCCGCTTCAGCGACGCCTTGTCCTGCTCGGCCTGGATCAGCGCCATCTTGAAGTGCAGGCCGTCCTCCCGGGCGATCTCGCGCGCCATCGTCGCGACGAGGTCGAGATGCGGCGCCCCGCCTGCCCCGCCGCAGGTGCCGATGACCAGCGGAATGCCAGCCCGCACCGCGGCGTTCAACATCAGCCGCAGGTCGCGGCGGATGGCGATCGGGGAGCAGAACGGCTTGCCCGACGCCCAGGTAATGCGGCCCGGGATCGACGCTGCCGCCGTCGACGCCGATGACGTGCGGCTGACGGTCCAGTCCTGCGTCGCAGCGAGGCCTCCGGGAAAGCCGTAGCCAAGGATCGCGCTGGTGGACAGCAGCCGGATTTCCTTGCTCACGCGGCGCACTCGGCGTTTGGCTGTCCCATTGATCACTTCCTCCTCCTGGGAAGGGAATGCACCGATAGGCCTTATCGGGCAAGCGGCGCGCCGGGTCGTCGCGTGGCTGGCGCCCCGCGGGTGGGACCGTGGCGCCGCTGAAGAGGTGACCAGGACCGTATCGATCCACGTGCGCTCGGATACGTGTTCGTTACGATGACTCCCGCCTGTGGCTGCGCCGTCACCCTGGTTTTGGGTTGTTGCCATCGCGCCCAATCGATCCGTGATGGCCGCCGCCGCATCGTTCATCATTTCGCGCCCGATCGCCCCGCTGCCATCATCCTGGTCGTCAGGCCGACAGACTCACCGGCCAGCAGGCTCATCTCTTCCAGATCGCCGGTCGCGCCACTGGTCGGCGGGAAGCCGCAGAACCGCATCATCGGCACCTTCTGGCCAAAGATGTCAGCGGGTTCGGCCTGCGGCCTCTGCTCGGGCGGCGCCGACTTGTATGGCGCGGGCTGATCGCGGTGCCCCCATTCCCGGACCAGGCGGTTGCGCAGGCCGCGTACCGTTGCGTCGGGGAACTCCAAGCGAAAATGTTATGCCGGGCCGTCTCGTCCACCCCGGCGGCCAGCACGCGCTGCTTATACTCGGGATGAGCGTCTGCTTCATGGCTGGCCAACAGACGGGTGCCAACCCATACGCCACAGTCGCGTGTTGAGGACGACCGATCGGTCCGCTGCGGCGTCGTCTTGCGGCACGCTCATAACGCGGCTTCCCTGCGTCGATGTTACCATGATGCGGCGTTGATATTGAACGGTCCATGTTTGCGGGCCGGTGCAAAATCACGGCCTGGATATCGACCGTGGGCGGGTCACACACCTGCGTTGCCGGGCAGACTCTGGAGCGCGGGTTTCAACTGTCAACCTGGCGCGCCTGTCGCCCGGGCGGCGGGAGCAGAAGACCGGAGCCCGCTTTTCCCCGGTCAACCACGTTCGTTGACCTCGGACACCGGGACCATGACTGCCGGCCAGGCGGCGCGGCGTTGGTGCCGTTCCCGAGCAGACGTTCAGCCGCCCAGTCGCAACGCGACGCTTCGGGCATGGGCCTGCAGTCCCTCCGCCTCCGCCAAAGCGACGGCCGCCGGGCCGACCTGCTCCAGCGCCGCCTGCGTAGCGGATACGAAGGTCGTGCGCTTGAGGAAATCGAACACAGACAGGCCTGAGGCAAACCGCGCGGTGCGGCCCGTCGGCAGCACGTGGTTTGGTCCGGCAACGTAATCGCCGATCGCCTCCGGGCAGAATGCACCCAGGAACACGGCACCGGCGTGACGCACCCGAGCGAATATCGCGTCCGGGTCGCGCAGCATTAACTGCAGATGCTCGGGCGCCAAACGGTCCACCAACGCGACTGCCTGGCCCCAGTCGTCAACGACGATGACGGCGCCATGAGCCGCCCAGCTTGCCCCGGCGATCGCGGAGCGGGCCAGGGTGGGCAATTCCGTCTCCACCGCCTCGGCCACCGCGTCGCCGAACACCGCGTCGTCGGTGATCAGGATCGACTGCGCCGCCTCGTCGTGCTCGGCCTGTGCCAGCAGGTCGACGGCGATGCGGCGGGGGTCGTTGGCAGCGTCGGCCAGCACCACCACCTCCGAGGGACCGGCGATATTGTCGATCCCGACACGACCGAACACCTGGCGCTTGGCCTCGGCGACATATGCGTTGCCTGGCCCGACGATGCGGTCCACGGGCGGAATGCTGGCCGTGCCGTATGCCAGGGCGGCGACGGCCTGGGCACCGCCAATGCGATAGATTTCGGTCACTCCGGCCCGCCGCGCAGCGGCAAGGACCAGCGGGTTCAACACGCCATCGGGTGTCGGAACGCACATCGCGATTCGCGAGACGCCCGCCGCGCGCGCGGGAATGGCGTTCATCAGCACCGAGGACGGATACGCCGCTTTGCCGCCCGGCACGTACAGCCCGACCGCATCCAGTGCGGTCCAGCGCATGCCCATCGTTACGCCGGCCGTATCCGTCATCCGCAGGTCCTGCGGCAACTGCGCGCGATGGAACACCTCGATGCGCGCGGCGGCGAGGTCCAACGCCGCCGCCAGTTCGGCCGGTATTGACGCAACAGCGGCATCGATCTCAGCCGCCGAGATGCGCAGCCGATCTGCGCTCAAGGTCAAGCGGTCGAACCGCGCGGTATAGTCTATGACCGCGTCGTCGCCGCGGGTCCGCACCGCCGCGATGATATCGGCGACGGCGCGATCGACCGTCTCGGTAGTCTCACGCGCCTGGGACAGCAGCGCCGAAAATCGGGCCTCGAAGTCGCCGTCGCGGACGGAAAGCCGGATCATGCCGGCTCCAGCGCCGCGCGGAAGCGGGCGATCCAGGCGCCGATCGCCTCGGGCTGGGTCTTCAACGTGGTGCGGTTGACGATCAGGCGGCTGGTGACGTCCGCGATGACCTCGGTCTCAACCAAACCATTGGCCTTCAGCGTCGAGCCGGTCTGCACCAGGTCGACGATCACTCGGCACAGGCCAAGGCCGGGGGCGAGCTCCATGGAGCCGTTCAGGTGCACCACCTCGGCATGAATGCCGCGGCTGGCATAGTGACGGCGCGCGATATTCGGGTATTTCGTGGCCACCCGGACCTGCGACCAGCGCGACGGGTCGTCCGTGCCAGCGGTCTCCCGCGGTTCGGCCACGGAAACGCGGCACTTGCCGATGCCAAGGTCGAGCGGCGCGTAGACCTCCGGATAGTCGAATTCCATCAGTACGTCGGCGCCGCAGATACCGAGATGTGCGGCCCCGAAAGCAACGAAGGTCGCGACATCGAACGGGCGCACCCGAACGACGTCCAGCAGCGGGCTGTCGGTCGGAAAGCGCAGCCGGCGGCTGTCCTCGTCGGCGTAGTCGGGGGCGGGAATGATGCCGGCACGCGCCAGCAGCGGACCACACTCCGACAGGATGCGCCCCTTGGGCAACGCCAGGATCAGCGGCGTCATCGCGTCCGGGCCTGCGTAGGCCTTCAGGGACGCCGGCGGCAACGGGGCGGTCATACAGGCTCCGGCTTACGGTGCGACTGTCGTGAGGACGGTCGTCGATGAGGGTCGGGCCGTTTACATCAGCCCGACCGCGACTGGAAGCCTGCCCCCGGTAACGCTGCGTTGCGCCGCCATGCCCGACTGTCCCCAGCTTGGCCGGAACGGCGACCGGCCCGTCCGGCGGCTTGCCGGGGTATCATTCCAGCATCTGATTGACCACGCGCCGCGCTTCGCCCTAGACCGGCCGACACGGCGGGATAAGGTGGGATGGCTGGCAGGGTAATCATTTTGCGCTGGGCGGGCAGTGCTTATGACTCGTTGGGCGGTCTGCTGGAACTGATCGCCCAGGAGATGACGGCGCAGGGGCTCACCGTCGTGCTGTTCCCGGCTGACGGGCAGGACTGGCCGAACCGGCTGACGCAACTGCTGCGAACCGGGAACATCGCCTTCACATTGACCATGTCCGGGATCGGCATGGACATCGTGATCAATGGCATGCCGGTCTGGGAGGCTGTGAACGTCCCCCTGTTCAATTGGAGTTGCGACCATCCCAGCTATTTCCCCGCCCGCCATGTCATCCGCAACCGCTTCCTGCTGCACGGCTACGTGTTCCCTGACCACGCCCGCTATACGATCACTCATTTGAAGTCGAACGGTGCAGCGTTCGCGGTGCATCTGGGTATTCCGCCGCGCGGACTGTTTCCCCGGGCCCCGCTGCCGCTGGAAAGTCGCAACGGCCGGATCGTCTTCACGAAGAGCGGGCACGACGTCAATAAGATCGAGGCGAACTGGCGCAATTACGCGCCCGATCTGCGAAGACTGGTCTTCGCGGCCGCCGAGGCGTTGTTCCATGGCTCGACCGCCGACTTCCTGCCCGTCCTGCGGCGGATCGCCGAACCTTGCGGGCTGTTCCTGGATGGCGACAGCCAGCTGGCGATGATGCTGATCCAGGAAATCGATGCGTATATCCGCTTCAAGCGGGCCAACCTGGTGGCGGATACCATCCGGTGCTATCCCGTGGACGTGTTTGGTTCGGGTTGGGATCATCTCAACCGGGACGGAACGCAGGCACGGTTTCACGGCGCAATGACCTGGCGCGCGATGGTCGATCGACTGCCCCATTACATCGGCTGCCTGTCGACCAATCCGCTGGTCGACGAGTTGGTCCACGACCGCACGTTCTTCGCCCTTTCCGCTGGCGTCGTGCCTGTAAACGATGGCAACGCATTCTCCCGCACCAACATGCCGGCGCTGGAGCCTTACACCTTCACGTTTACCCGTGAACGGATCGCGCAGGCTGTGGAGGCGCTGCTCGATGGACCATCCGAGGCTCTGGCACGCACGGAGGCAACCTGGCAGCGGCTCCAGATTCCTTTCGGCATGCGACGGGCCAGCCACCAGATCATGCAGTTCGCCGCACTGAACGTCTTGAACGAGCGATGCGGCACCTGACGCATCAACGCGTGCGCCGCGGCACGGGATCATAGACGACGAAGGCTTATGCCAGCGCGGCGCGGTTGCGGGCCACCGTCTTCGTGGTCGGGTGGTCAGGCCCCAGCGCCCTTGTGTAAATCGACAGCGCCCAGTCCAGGGCTTCACGCGCCGAGAACCCGTCACCCATGTCCTTGAGCACGCCCGCCAGGTTGTTGGCGTCACGCCCGACACTCGGGTGGTCCTGACCCAGGGCTGCTTCATCAATTGCCAGCGCCCGTTCGAACGCGACCTGGGCGCCGTCCAGATCACCGATATCGTGCAGGACCAAGCCAATATGGTTGATGTCGGTTGCCGCCTCCGGGTGCTCCGCGCCCAGGGCTTCGGTATGCATGGCGAGGGCGCGACGCAATTGTGCCTGTGCATCCATCACGTCGCCAAGTTCGTGTGACAGTCGGCCCAAATCACGCAAGTCGTTGGCGAGGTCCACGTGGTCAGCACTGGGCTGCCGCTGGCGGGCCTCGATGAGTTGTTCCAGATTGTCGCGCTGGGCGCGGAGGTCGTTCAGGCTTGGCATCCGGCATGTCCGTTCAGACGATAATCGACGCATCCCTGAGATTGGGGTCGCCTCGTAACTACGGAAGACGCCGCCCCATCTGCCCGGATGCAGGCGGCCATGGCGTGGCCGCGGGCCTTGTTGTTGTGGCAGACCGGACTGGCCGGCTCCCTGATGAAAATCCCTGCTTTGGCGACAGGTAGCAGCAGCGTCGTTGGCTGGTTCGCGTCATTGGCAAGGGCTGCCCGCGACGCGGGGGAAGTGGCAACACCGTAGCGGCGCCGAAACCCGCGGCGCCCTGGACGCAGCGGGTACCGCGCCCAGGCTCGCAATTTCCGGGAGGCCATCCATCCCACGACGAAATGACCTCAGACGACGCCATACTACAATTGAGCTTCGGCGTATTCGTAGTTGGCCAGTTTATCCAGCCAGTTCTGCAAGTAGTCAGGCCGGCGATTGCGGAAATCGAGGTAGTAGCTGTGCTCCCACACGTCGCACCCCAGCAGCACCTTGCCCTCTCCCGTCGCGAGCGGGTTGGAGCCATTCGGCGTCTTGGTCACCTTCAGCTTGCCGTCGGTGCCCAGCACCAGCCATGCCCAGCCGGACCCGAACTGGCTCGCGCCGGCGGCCTTGAACTCGTCCTTGAACTTCGGCACGCCGCCGAGATCGGAGGTAATCTTCGCTTCGAGCTTGGATGGTATCTTGCCCCCGGTCGGGCTCATGCATTGCCAGAAGATGATATGATTCCAGTGCTGTCCGGCATTGTTGAACACCGGGCCACCCGCACTGGCGGTCGCCTTGACGATCTCGTCCAGCGACTTGCCCTGGAGGGCGGCATCCTTCTCGACGAAGCCGTTCAGCGCGGTGACATAGGCCTGGTGATGCTTGCCATGATGCAGGTCGAGGGTCTCCTCGCACATGCCTTTCGCCCCCAGGGCGCTCTTGGAATAGGGCAGGCTCGGCAGTTCGAAAGCCATGGTGATCCTCCTGTTTGCGTTGCGGTGAAAGGACGCATGAGCGGCCGGAAACGCCTTGTTAGCTATGGCCAGCCCGGCGGGTCGTCAACCCACCGCTCACCCCCCTGGCCGTGCCTTCGGGCCGGCTTGCCTCTGGTCGCGAACCGCGCCACCACCGGGGAATGAACGATGCGATCGCCGCCCTGGTTCGCCGGCATGACCCTGATCGGTTCCTCACCGCGCTGTTCGCCCCCGCGGACCGCCGCGACGCACTCCTGACCCTGTATGCCTTCAACCACGAATTGGCTCGGGCTCGGGAGGTCGCCAGCGAGCCGCCGCTGGCGCTGATCCGGCTGCAATGGTGGCGAGAGGTGGTGGAGGGTGAACCAAAGCGGCACGAGGTGGCGTCCCCGCTCTCCCAGGCGATCACGGCGGGTGCGCTGAACCCGGCGGATCTGCTGCCGATCATCGAGGCCCGGGAAATCGAGGCCTATGCCGAGTTCGAGACGCTGGAGGACTGGCGCGCATGGCTGCTGGCTGGGGCAGGGGGGCTGGCTGTTGCCGCCGCATCCGCGCTGGGTGCGCCGGAGCCGGAAACCATGCGCCGGTTCGGTGCCGCGTACGGGGTCGCCGGCCTGACGCGCGCGACCGGCACACTGGCGGCCCGTGGCATCTGTCTGCTGCCGCGCGATCTGCTGGCGAGGCATGATCTGTCGCCCGAGGCATTCATCGATAACCCCGCCTCGGCGCCCGCGCGCGCGGCACAGCACGATATCGTGCGCGAGGGGCGGATGCTGCTCGCCGGTCTGGCCGGCACGCCAGTGCCCCGGCAAGCCGTCGCCGCCGCACTGCCGGCGGTGCTGGCTCGCCGTGACCTCGCGCGATGGCCGGTGGTCGCGACTCCCCGGCGCCTCGGCGATCGCCTGACGGTGATCTTCGCCGGTATGACGGGTCGAATTTTACCTCACGGTTAATCGCTTGCATTCCCTCCGCTTTGCATCCTTGAGCCGCGCCGGCACTTTCGCCGGGCGCTGCAGGAAGGAACAATCCGATGATCGATGCCGAGACGATCGCAGAACGCTACATCGCATTGTGGAACGAGACCGATGCCACAACGCGGCGGCAATTGGTCGATGACCTGTGGACCGAGAACGCGCTCTATGCCGATCCGATGATGAAGGCCGACGGGCAGGATGGCATCGCCGCCCTTATCGGCGGGGTCCACACGCAATTTCCCGGCTACCGGTTCACCTTGACCGGCAAGGTGGATGGACATGGGCCATATGTCCGGTTTTCATGGAGCCTTGGGCCCTTGGACGGAGCCGTCATCGCCCGCGGTACCGATTTCGCGGCGGTGGCGCCCGATGGGCGGCTGGCGCAGGTGACCGGCTTCCTGGATCAGGTGCCTGGGGCGGCCTGATCCGTTGCGTGCCTTCTCCCGGTGCACGGGGAGGGCACGCTGTCCGGCGTGACGAGGGCGCGCGCAAACGAGGACGGCGGCGCTGATGCCGGTGGAACGAAAATTTCGACGGCACCTGGCCGTTCGCGGCGCAGCGAGAGCCATGCGACGGGTCTTCCGGGCGGATTTCCCTGCTACGGCTGCGATCCCGCCGGCAGGCGCAGCGGTAAGAGAAAGGCCACCGCCATAACCCCTCCGGCGCCGCACAATAGAAGAAAATCCAACGCCGGCAGTGCGGCGAACAGCGGCGCTGTCACCGTCGGCGCCGTCGCCTGAGCCAGCAGCACCGGCACCGCCAGCCAGCCCAGCATTCGCGCGTAACCCGCGGGCCCGAACAGGGCCAGTGGCAGGGTGCCCCGGTTGATCGTCATGATCCCGTTGCTCATGCCGTACATCACTGCGAAGCCGGTTGCCCCGTAGATCCCGCCCAGCAGCAGCAGTCCAGCCCCGAGGGGAAACAGCAGCGCACCGATCCTGGCCTTGGTCAGCAGGTCGATGCGCGGACCGATGCGTACTCAAGGATGCGGCCCGCCACCTGCCCCGGCCCGATCAGCGCGGCGACACCGACCGCTTCGGCGTCGGTCAACTGGATGCCCTCCAGCAGGGACAGGACATGCACCGCGATGGCGGATGTGATGAACCAGCGCAGCGCGAAGAACGCGCTCAGCAGCAGCGTCGCCCGCCGCTGCGCCGGCGATCTTGACGCATTGCCGGCCGCCGTCGTCCTGATGCCGCCGAGGCGGTGCGGGCGGCACCAGCAGCCAGACCATCGGCAGGTTGACCAGCAGCATCAGGCCGGCGTAGGCCAGCAGCAGGCCGCGCCAGTCCAGCGCGCCGATCAGCGCCGCGCCAAGCGTCCAGAACACGCTGCTCGCGAACCCCGCCACCAGGGTGATCGCCGGTGATACTCGGCCCCGCCTCTCGCCCGAGCAGGCCGCCGACGGTGGCGAAGGCCGCATCGTACAGACCCATCGCCATGCCGACGCCGATGATCGTCCAGCCGAGGTACCAGACCGCCAGGTCGGGTGTCGCGGCGAGCACCACCTGGCCGACGGCAATCGTCACGACGCTCGCGAGCAGGGCACCCCGCCCGCCGTGCCGGTCGATCCACTTGCCCACGCGCGGCGCGCACGCGCCGGCAACCAGCAGCGCCCACGAAAACGCCCCAAGGATGCGAAATCCCGACTGCCCCAGCGACGCTTCCACCGGCGCGGCGACAATTGCCGGCAGGTAGAAGGTCATCCCCCAGGACAGCGTCTGATTGATGCCGAGGACGGCACCGAGGCGGAAACGGGATGCGGACATGCTTCGCAGCATCCGGCGGACGGCGCCGCGAAACAATCCACAGCTTCGGCGGTTGTCCGTCACGCCCGCCCGGTCCTACAATCCTCGGCAGTCAGCGAAAGCACGCCCCACGGGAGGGTTCGATGAGCAGCCAGCCTTTCGACTATACCGTCGCCGACTTCAACTATATCGAACACGCGGATGGGCCGCAGCGCCTGCGCCTGTTCATGCCGGTCGGGGCAGGGCCGTTCCCGCTGGTGGTGGACGTGCACGGCGGCGCCTGGTGCAACGGGGATCTGAAGGACTGTGAACCGCGCGACCTGACGCTGGTCCGCGCGGGCCTCGCCGTCGCGGCGCTGAATTTCCGTCACGCCGGCCAGGGCTATCCGTCCTCCCTGGTGGACATCAACTATGCGATCCGCTGGCTGAAGGCGCATGCCGGCAAGCTGGGATTGCGCGCCGACGCGGTCGGGCTGTCCGGCCAGAGCAGCGGCGGCCATCTCGCGATGCTGGCGGCGATGCGGCCGGCGGACCCGCGCTATGCAGCGGTGCCGTCGCCGGACGGGGCGGCCGTGGATGCCTCGGTCAAGGCCGTTGTCATGCAATGGCCGGTGATCAACCCGCTGTCGCGCTACCGCAACGCGGTGCGGCTGCGCGATTCAGGCAATCCCGCCGGCCTGGGTCGGCGACATCCCGGACCGCCACGATCTCTACTGGAAGACCACCGCGGCGATGGAGGAAGGCAACCCCATGCTGATCCTGGAGCGGGGGGAAACGGCGGCGCTTCCGCCAGCGCTTTGGATCCAGGGGCGGCCGGACCCGACGCACGACTATCGTGACCCGGAAGGGACGTTCGACGGCAACGAACCCGAGCGGTTCGCGCACGACTACCGGCGCGCCGGCGGGTCGCTGGAACTGCTCTATATCGACAATGCGACGCGCGCGTCGGCCGCCTCGCACGATCCAACGGCGGCGTTTTTCTCGCGCCATTTGTCCTGATCCTGGGCCTGTGCCGGAGGCGGTCCGCCGGCACCCGCGCAGAAGGCGGGAGATCAGAGGCCCGAGGATTTCGGAGAACCGAAGCGACAGCGTGACCCTGCTCCCCGCGCCATCAGCTTCCACCCGGTGTTCCGCTGCCAACCGGACACCTGGATTATGAGTGACCCATGTAGAGCATCGCTGCTCATCCAGTTCGGTGACCTGCCAAACCGCGGGCAACAGCCTGGGCTGTCGAACCCGTGCCTTGCTTCCCACCGCGGGCGGTCCATCGTCGATCCGCCGGATAATCGTCATCGCTGGCGTCCATTTCGGCGACCGCCCGACGTCGAACACCACCCCCCGAACCCGCTCCGACGGTGCCTTCATGTCGACAATGACGCTGAGATCATTCATCGCGTCGTTGTGCTGACCCATGTATCGCCGGATCGCAAGACGGCGCATCCGCTTCTGCTCCAGCCCGCGGGACGGTTCTGCTCCAGCCGGCGCGTTGGGATCGTGAAAAATAGCCGATTCCGCCTGGCAGCCTCTGCCCGGCATCGATGTAGACGCCGTCAGCGGAAGGTGAGCCTCGGCTGGGGCAGGTCCCGACGGCACAGGTTGGTCCCGGGCCCGGATCGGCGATCACAGCGGCTGTCGCTCGGGTTGTTCGAACTTTCGAAGAAACGACACCTGCGCGGCCATGGCCAAATGCCCCGACACGCGTTGCAGTTGGCGGCGCTCGGTCGGCGCTGCGATTTGGCACGTCGGACAGGACAAGGAAGACCGCGCAGTAACAGCCGAAAATCCGCGGCGGGACGAACATCCGCTCGCCGGCCGACGAAGTCGCAACGTGGTAACGCAGGCGCACCTGCCGCCGAAGCCAGAGCCGCTTCAACCCGGGACACGACCCCCCTCGACCGGCGTTTTGCGCCGATCGGCGCCATATTCCGCGACAGGCGTCGGGACATGGGATAGAAGACCGCGCTTGCCCAGCCTGCCGGTTGCAACTTCGGGGATACGCCATGGATCAGGACGCGCCGACCGGGGCGCCCGAAGCGAAGCCAAGGTCCAGTCGGTCGCCGACCGCGCCGCCCCTGTCCCGGCCGGTGCAGTGGGCGCTGGTCGGCGTCGGCGCCATCGTGCTGATGGTTGTGTTCGTCGCCGTCCCCGCCGCGATCCATCTGCTCGGTCAGTCTGAGTCATCCCAGGCGACCAGCGAGCCGTCATCGCAGTCCGAGGGGAACGCGTTCAGGGTCAGCGAGCGCCAATGGGCGACGCTGAAGATCCAGACCGTTCACGACCGGGTGTTCCAGCCGGTCGCGGAAACCGACGGTAAGATTGCACTGGATGACGATCTGGCGACCCCGGTGTTCTCACCATACAGCGGGCGGGTAACCCGGCTGATGGCGCGAGCCGGGGACACCGTCCAGCGCGGCGATCCCTTGTTCGCCCTCCAGGCAACGGAGCTTGCGCAGGCACAGAGCGACCTGATCGCGGCGGTCTCCGGGCTGCGGACCGCGAAGGCACAGCTCAACCTGGCACAGACCAACGAGAAGCGGCAGCACGCGCTTTATTTGTCGCAGGGGGCGGCGCTGAAGGATTGGCAACAGGCGCAGGTCGATCTGGCGACGGCGCAGGGCAGCATGAGCAGCGCCGAGATCGCGCTCGCCGCGGTACGCAGCCGGCTGCGGATTCTGGGCAAAAGCGATGCCGACATCGCCGCGATCGAGGCGACCGCCGATCCGCTGACGCTGAGCGCGGACACTGTCGTCCGAGCGCCGATCGGCGGCACGATCGTTCAGCGGCAGGTAGGGTTCGGCCAGAACATCGTCAGCGCCTCAGCCGGGGCGACCACTCCGATTTTCGTGATCGGCGACATCTCAAAGGTCTGGATGGTGGCCAACGTGCGGGAGGAGGACGCCCCGTACCTGCACAGGGGCGATCCTGTGGAGGTCCGGGTGCTGGCGTTTCCTGGGCGGGTGTTCAAGGGGCGATTGAACTACGTGGCCGCGTCGATCGATTCCACGACGCATCGGCTCCCGGTTCGGGCGGACGTGGAAAATCCGAATGACGAGCTGAAACCAGAGATGCTGGCCCGGTTTCGCATCGTCACCGGAGCGGACGTGGCGGCCCCCGCGGTCCCGGCGGACGCAGTCGTCTATGAAGGTGATTCGGCACACGTCTGGGTCGCCAACGACGCGAAAAAGACGCTCGAGATCAGGCCAGTCAAGCTCGGCCGCGGTGACGACGGGATGATCGAGGTCCTGGCCGGATTGAATCCGGGCGAGAAAGTTGTCTCCTCGGGGGCGGTTTTCATCGATCGGGCGGCTGCGGGTGATTGATCCCGGGGATGTCCGCGCCCGCCCATGATCATCCCGCGGATGACGGCCGGCGCCGGTAACGCTTCAGGTCCAGAATGATGAGCGCCGCGGGGATCGCGGCGGCGATGCGGAACGTGACCTGGAAGGCGGCCATGAAACCGTGTGGCTGGAGGCCCTGGAACACCAGCATCAGGACGGTCGCGCCGGTGACGGTGCCGATACTTCGCGTGGCCATCCCCAATGCCCCGGCGACGCCTCGGTTGCGGGCCGGAATCGCCGCGGTAACGATGTCGAAATAGGCAACCTGGAACAGGCCGAGGCCAAGCCCCTGGACGATCATCGAAAGCACCAGGATTGGAATGTCGGCGCTGCTGCCGGACAACGAGACGCCGAACAGGCCGGCGCCGCTGAGGGCGCAGCCGACCAGGGCAATGAGCCGCGGCTTGTGGCCTCTTGCCAATCGGGCCGCCATCGGGGCGGCAATGACTGTGCCGGCCGGCGAAGCCGCCAGCACAAGGCCGGCTTCAGCCAGCGACAGACCGGGAATGCGGCTCAGGTAGAACGGAGCCAGCAGCATGATGGCGAACGCAGACAGGTTGATCAGTACGTTGCTGACATTGATCACCGCGAAGTCGGCATCGTGGAAGGTACTGAAATCGATGATCGGGTGGAGCGCGCGGCGTTCCTGGCGATAGAACAGCGCAAAGCTCGCGACGGCCAGGGCGGCGAACACCGCTGTTTCCGCTCCCGGCGTCCGCAGCCGGTTCAGTGCCAGCAGCATGAAACTCAGGCCCAGCGCGAGCAGGGCGCCTCCAGCGGCGTCAAACGGTTCGCGTTCGCCCCGGGCAGGGCGGGGCAGGGTCCAGGCGAGCAGGAACGCAGCCGCGGCGACCGGCGCCCGGAAGCTGAACACCGCGCTCCAGCCGAAGCGTTCCACAATCGTTCCAAAAACCGACGGGCCAAGCGCGCTGCCAATGCCGAACATCATTATGTAGCGGGCGAGGATCTGGGTCCGCATGCTCTCAGGGAAGAGGCTCGTCGCGAGGGCCGGCCCGCACGACAGGATCAGGCCCGCGCCGATGCCTTGGGCGACGCGGGCGGCAAGCAAGGCGGCATAGCTGGGGGACATCGCGCAGGCGATGAAGGCCAGGGTGCTGATGGCAGTGCCCGCCATGAACACACGGCGGTATCCCAGCATGTCGCCGATGCGGCCGAAGCTCAGCATCAGGCTGGTCTGCGTCAGCACGTAACTGATCACGATCCATTGGATCATCGGGATCGGCAGGCCGAAGCGGGCAACGATCGCCGGGAAACCGATGTTGACCGCCGAGTCGAGCGGCACCACCAAGGTGCCGAGGCCGACGATCAGCAGGGGCCACAAAGAAATTTTCGTGGTGGCCGCCGTAGAGGCCATTGTCCCCCGCATCGATTTCCTCACCCTCTGCCGACGAAAGAATACCCGACCGGTCGCGTTAGCCCAAGGGTACGGCTGCGATGCCTGGGTGACGGACGGCTTGATGGTGTTTGCTGGCTGGACGCCCTGGCTGGACGCCCTGGGGGAACGAATTGTTAACCATGCCGTGGCAGGTTGGTGCCGTAACCTCACCGATGAATTACGGGACCACACCGATGTGGTACGGGCCATCGTCTGTTGTCCGGGCGGATCGTCTGTATTTCACGGGGCTGTCGCCGCGCTCGCCATCGATGGAATGATCGCAATGTATCGCGGCCGTGATGCCACCGACCAGCGCTGCGACTTCGAAAGCTCTGCCGATTCCGGCGGCCGATGTCGATCCCATCAAGGCGCCGATGCTTGCGGTCAACTTCGCCGGCGACACGGTCAATCCGGCCCGGTTAGTAGTTACAAAGCAGACCATTGAACGCCCTGGGTCGGCACACCTCATCGTCCTTCACGGTGGTGATGTCGGCCTTCGGACACGCTTTGATCTTCCATGCGGAGCTTTGGAGGCAGCCGCTGGCGCAGTTCCTGAACAAGATGGAGTAACCGGCGGTTAATCGACCGCGACCCGGTGAAATTGCGCAGTAAACGTGAGTTCGAGCGTTCCCGTTGAAGACGGAGGCGCTTTAGAGCAGGATCGCGCTGAGCGGAACGTCCCGGCGCGTGAATCATGCGATCAAACAAAGAGATAGACCATTTTCGGCCTGCACAGTCAGGCTGAAAATTGTCTAGTCCTCGTAGCCTCCCAGCCGATAAGCGGCGAGTGAGATCACCCAGCTGATGACGAAAATGCCGATGATCAGGTAGCCGAGCGTGCCGAAGTTCTCGTTCAGGCTGCCGATCGCCTCCCAGAACCGGCCCGAGAGACTGAGCTGACTGCCGATCAGTCCCAGCGTCTCGATCCCGCCCACCACCAGCGCCACGAGTATGGAGACGGCGGTGATGGTCAGGTTGTAGTACAGCTTGCGGATCGGTTTGATGAACGCCCATCCGTAGGCGCCGACCATGAGCACGCTGTCGGTGGTGTCGACCAGCGTCATCCCCGCGGTGAACAGCGCCGGAAATACCAGGATCGACCATATCGGCAGACCCTTCGACGCCTCGGCGGCGGCGATACCGATCAGGCCGATCTCGGTTGCCGTGTCGAAGCCCAGGCCGAACAGAAAACCGAGCGGATACATGTGCCAGCTTCGGGTGATCATCCCGAACAGCGGCCGGAAGATCCGCGCCAGGAGTCCGCGCCCGGCAAGCAGCAGGTCCATGTCCTCCTCGACATAGGCGCCGCCGCTGCGCACGTGGCGAAATGTACGGAAGACGCCCAGGAAGATCGTCAGATTGATGCCGGCGATCGCCAACAGAAACGCCGCGGAAACCAGCGTGCCGATAACCCCGCCGATCGCCTGCATCGACTCGAGCCGTCCCTTGAAGGTCGCCGCCGCCAACGCCACGCAGACCGAAGCCAGCACCACGACGGTCGAATGGCCGAGCGAGAAAAACAGCCCCACGCTGAGCGGGCGGTCGCCCCGCTGCATCAGCTTGCGCGTTACGTTGTCGATCGCGGCGATGTGGTCGGCATCAACCGCGTGGCGCAGCCCCAGACTGTAGGCGAGCAGCGCGGTACCGAGCGGGACCGGGAAGCGCCAGAAGCTCGCCAGCGCCCAAACCCAGACCAGCAGGTTGAACAGCGCGAGCAGCGCGTATATGCCAAGCAGATCGCGCCGCCGTCCGACCGTGCCGCTGAATAATCCAGGTGTCGAACCCGCCATGGCGTCTTCCCTACCGCGTAAACCGTCCCGGGCCTGAGTCAGAGCGACATCGCCGGTGCGAACTGCCCGATCGCTCGCGCGGTAAGCCAGCAGCCCATGCCGATGATCAGCAGCGTTGTCGCCAGTTGCAGCCGCAGCGCCCACATGCTGTCCAACCAGCCGAGTACACGTCGTCCAACCTGCGCGGCGACGACGCCAACCACGACAAGCGCGGCCGCGAATCCAAGGCTGAACACGAGAACCGTCACGAGCCCGAGCACGACCCGTCCGGTGGACAGCGCCGCGAGCAGAATCGCCAGCGCGGCCGGATCCGGTAAAATTCCGCCCGCGATGCTGAGCGTCATCAGCACGGCCAGCTTCGGCCGCTGGCCGGTCACGAGATCGAGCCGGTGCGCGTGCCGGGTGCCCCAGCCGTGGCTGTGCCAGACCACCCCCTCCGTGTCGAGGGCATGAACATCGTCATGCTCATGGGTATGCCCATGGTCGTGGGTGTGGCTGCCGTCCTGAGGATGGCGATGGTCGCCGGCACGACCATGAGCATCGTCATGCTCATGGGCATGGCCGTGGCCAGGAACGTTGTCATGGTCGTGAGTATGGCCGTGGTCGTTCTGGTGAAGATGCCCAACGGAACTGGCAAGAACGTCATGAGGATGACGATGGGTGTGGTCATCGTCGTGCGAATGCAGCGTCCGCCTCCTGGGGAAGGCCAGCGCGATCAGGTCCCGCTGCGTCCACAGCATCCACAGCCCCAGTGCGAGAACCAGGACCGCCATGGACAGCGCCAGGATCACCTCGGTCCGCGCTGGAACCAGCCAGCTTGATCCAATCGAGGCGAGCACACCCACCAGTACAATGCCGCTGACATGAGAAAGCGTAACAAAAACGCCGAGGATCACGGCATCGACGGGCCGGCCGCGCGCCCCGACGATATAGGCAGCAGCAATCGTCTTGCCGTGCCCCGGGGTCGCGGCATGTACCACGCCGGCCCAGAAGCTGGACACCATGTAGAACAACGCCTGATGCATCGCGTGTCCGTATCCTCACCCCTGTCCTTCGACTTTCGTCCCCGGGAACGCGTCGCCTGCCGCGCCTCCCGAAAAACGTCGCGAAGTCTATCATTGACGTGATTATTAAACTCCTGTTAGCATAACATCAATGGTGGGGAAAGCGTCGGGACCGCGAAGGTGGTATTTTCAAGGAACGCTGTTGTTCTGCTGATTGGCGCGGTGGTCGCTCTACTGGCGATCGTTACCATGTCACTGCTGCGGGAGACCGCGTTCGGCACCATACCGCCCTCTTCGATCGTGAACGTCGAGCGCGATCCAAAGGTACCAGCCCCGCCGCCAATGACGGCCGAGGAAGAAGCCTTCGCAGAGGCGTTATGGCCCTTGCATCAGGAAGTGGTCGAGGCGTCGGCAGGTCGGCTCGCCTCCGCCGGAATGTCGTTCGCCGCCGACGATCACGACGCTCACCGCCTCGCCGACAAGCTGGTGCCCCTGCGGCAGACCTTTCACGATGCCAGGGAGAAAGTCGCCGCGATCCCGGCCCCGGCATCCATGCAGCCGGTGCGTGACCGTTACATGGCGCTGCTTGTGCTTTACGAGGAATCCGCGACCGAAATGCTTGAGGTGGCACGGGACGGCGACGAGGGACACCTGATCGACGCTGAAAGCAAGAGCGAACACGCCGCTGAAGAACTCGTGAAGGTCGGCGACATCCTTTGGCCCGGGGAGCACAAACCGAACTAAGGCAAGTAAGCTTACAACCTGCCTGAGGAACCGCACGCAGGCGCAACAAAAACAGAGATTGTCAACGGGAGGGACGCAAATATGAGAATGATGGTTCAAGCTTTGGCGCTCGTAGGCGCGGTGGGAGCGGGGGGCCTGGCGCTCTCGGCGGCACCGACGCCCGCGCGGGCGGACGATAATCCGGTCTGCTCGGCGTGGATAGTCGAGAGCAGCCGGTTCATGGGCGTGCCGATGGGCTCCTTCATGCCTGATCGCGCCTATGTCCCAGGCAGCAAGAGTCCGATGCACAACATCAACACCGTCGATCTGCCGGTCAATGTCGGCGTGATCAAGTGCGGCGACGAACTCATCCTGGCCGATTCCGGCTGGAAGCAGGAAGAGTACCACAAAATGACGGGGACCCAGCATTTCACCCCGTTGCCCAAGGAACTGAAGGCGCTTGGCTTCGACGCCGCCGATGTGAAGAAAATCGTCATCGGCCACGCCCATTGGGATCACGCCGGGCAACTGTCGGACTTCCCGAATGCTACGCTGTATGTGCAGCGCGAGGAGCTGCGGGGCGTCGAATGGGCCCTGAACTACCCAAACCCGCATATCAGCGCCGTGAACAACAGCCCGGGCGGCTGCTTCCGCTCGCCGGCCTGCGGCTTTGAACCGCTGACCATCGAGCAGGTCTACGGCAAAGTGCTGAAGGGACAGGCGGTGATCGTCGACGGTGACATGGAGATCCTGCCAGGCGTCAAGATCCATCCTGCCTTCCGCGCCCATACCCCGGGGTCGCAACTGCTGGAAGTGCCGACCAGCATCGGCAAAATAGTGTTTGGCTCCGACGCGTATTCGTCGTGGGAGGGAATCCGCGACTGGATGCCCGCGAACATCCAGCAGACCGACACGGTGCAGCAGTTCCTCGCGTACGAGAAATGCTACAAGATTACAGGCGGATATAACAATTGCGTCGCCGCGCATGAGCCACTGTCCTACACAGACAAGTATCCACTCACCAAGAACCACTGGATCGGCCCGGATGGCGAGCGCATCGCCGAAATCGCCTTGGCACCGGGCGAGAAGTCACGCCATCCGTGACATCGGTGCGTTCTTCGACGCGGCGGTCCGGCGACGGGCCGCCTGCGTCTTTTTGGTCGATCGCTGCGTCTTTTTTGGTCGATCCAGGTACGAGTTGCCGATGCGCCGCATAACCAGCCTGCTGCTGTTGGTGATCGGTCTCCCTGTACTCGCGCCGATGACAGCCGCCGCACATGACGCGAGCGCCTATGGCGGTATGTTTCGCTCACGCAGCATGGGCGGCTCCTGGATCAATGCCGATGTCGGATTGTTCCTGAGTGCGGCGCTCGCCGTGGCAGTCGACCCGCGCGATCCGAACCATCTGCTGATGGGCTCCGATTCCGGACTGCTGGCGTCGCTCAATGGCGGGCGAAGCTGGGCACAGGAGGCGCCGACGCTGATCAGCGGCGCGGTGTTTGCGGTGGCCTTCTCGCCCGACGGAGCCACCGTGCTGTGCGTGGCGCCCGGCGGCGTCTATCGCAACACGGACGGAAGCTGGCACCGATCCGATGCCCCGAACGGGCGCGACGCCAAGCCGTGGCATCGTCTTCGGTCGGGCGCCCGGGCGGGTCTATCTGCTCGGCCGGGACCGGCTGTTCAGCAGCGACGACGGCGGTGCGCGGTTCGCACGCGTACTGGACGAAGCGGGCGAGGGCGGCGGTCTGGAATCGCTTGCCATCCGCCGCCTTCCGTCCGAGACACTGTTCGCCGTCGAACACGGCCGTTTGGTCGTCAGCATGGACGGCGGGCAGCATTGGCGCCAACGCTTCATCCCAGGCACGAATGAGCCGATCGAGACGGTGATCCCGGACCCCGCGGTCGCGGCCCGAGTCTGGGCGGCGTCCGGGGACCGACTCTACCTCAGCAGCGATGGCAGTCGGAACTGGCAGCCGATCGGCAACCACTTGCCGGAGTTGCATACAGTGGTACGCGGCATCGCCGCCGATCCCGCCGCCACGACCTTGGTCGTCACCACCCATCGCGGCACCTATCGCAGCACCGATGCCGGAGCGCACTGGATGCTGGAGGAAGGCAATCTGCCGGTTCATCTCGAAGCCGGGCCGCTGGTACGAGACCCGGCCGATCCACGCGTTCTTTATGTTGTCTATTCGCTGATCCCGTATCCCGATGTCTGGCGTAACGCGCTCGATGGCAGCAATCTGCTGGCCCGCGCCGATCCGACGAGCCTGATCGGCGGCCTCGCGTTCCTGCTGCTGTTGTTGTTGATCAGCGTCGTCCTGGTCGTCTGGCTGGCACGGCTGCGTCGCAACGTCGCGGGCGCGGTGCGATGAGCATCACGTTGCTGCGCCCCCGGCTGCGCCGGCCCGTCCTGCTGGTATCGGCGGCCGTCGCGCTGGTCGCCGTCATCGCCGGGGCCGCCATTCTTGCCTTGCGTGACAGCGGGCCCGCGGCACATTTCGTCGAATATCCGGTGCGGGAAGCCTCGCAGATGCCGACCGCGATCGCCCCCGGCCCGGATGGCACCGTATGGTTCAGCATCGACCTGTCCGACAGGATCGGCCGGCTGCGCGACGGACGCATCGACCTCCTGCCGACTGGAATCAAGGCCATCGAACCCGTCGGCTTGGCCGCGGCACCGGACGGCAGCGCCTGGTTCACCGACAACGCGGCCCACGCGGTATCTCGTGTGGCGGTGTCAGGCGAAGTGACCCGCGTCCCGCTCGATACACCCAGCGTGCGGCTGGGCCGGCTTGCGGTCGGCGCCAACGGCTCGGTCTGGTTCGCCGAGGAGACCGGCTACAGCATTTCCGAAATTCGGGACGGCAAGCTGATCCGCCACTACTACAACTCGCCGCGCGGCAAACCTTACGGTGTCGCCGTCGCACCGGACGGCACCGCGTGGGCAAGCCTGCAGTCAGGCGACCAGATCGTTCGCGTCGGTACCGACGGCGCGGTCAAGGCCTTTGACCTGCCCAACGCCGCTTCGGTGCCCTCGGATGTGGCGGTCGGCCCCGACGGCGCGGTCTGGTTCCTCGAGTATCGCACCAGTGCGATCGGGCGGCTGGTGGCGGGTGCTTTTCAGGAATTTCCGATCGGCGAACAGGGGGCGGGACTGTCCGGCCTCGCGGTGGCACCCGATGGGGCCGTGTGGTTCGGTCTGCTGCGTGAGGGCAGCCTCGGCCGGCTGCGGAATGGGCAGATCCTCCACTTCCGCCTGCCGCGGTCGCGTGCCAAGCCCTACACCGTCGCGACCGATCGCAACGGAAATATCTGGTATGCCGACATCACCGGCTATATCGGCATGCTGCCCGCTCGCGACGCGCAGCAATAACCGACCGCACGATGGACCAGCAGGACGACAGGCCGATTCCCTCGCCACAGGCAGACGCGACAAGCAGCCCGGCCAAACCCGAGCACGCGGGCATGTTGCTCGGCACCACGCTTGCCTGCACCCTCGCCGCCGCGCTGCTGATTGCCGCTCCGCTGGCTTCCGGGACCCTTCCGGCATCGGCGCTCTCGTGCCTTGCGGGCGTGCTGCTGCTCGCTGCCGCCGGTTTCGCCGCATCGTTGCTGCTGGCGCAGGCTCGGGCGCGGCAGGCGCCGCAGCGGTTCTGGCTGCAACCGGCCATGGCAATCGGCAGCGGCCTGTTGACTGGAACGATCGTCCTCGCCGCCTGGCGGATCCCCGCCGCACCTCCGGCGGGGATGTTGCTGACCATCGGCGGCGGGATGCTGGTCCTGGCGTTTCCCGTCCTGGTGCTGGAACGCTCCTGTGCCGCCGTCTCCGACACCATGCTCGCCGAGGCGGCCGGCCTGGCCGCCCTGTTGCGCGCGGTCCTGCTTGTGCAGATCGGCCTCGGCCTGGCCCTGATGCTCCAGGGCAGCGGCTTTGCCACCGCCGCCCTGTTGGTTCCCGCATGCGCCGTGCTGGACCTGCTGGTGGCCGCGGAGTTCGTGTTGCGTGGCGTCGCCGCATTGTTCCTGCCGCCGCCCGCGGTGGCAGACGCACGTCCCGCGGCTTCGAGCATTGTCGCCGCTTGCATACGTCTGCACCCGCCCCGTCTCGCGTCGGTTAATCACGCGATCACGCGGCAGTGGGGAATCGACCTTTCGCGAAGCTGGGCGCTGGGTTTCGTCGGCCGGGCACTGGCTCCGATCGGTGTGCTGCTCGCGCTGCTGGCGTGGGGGCTCACCGGCCTCGTCGCTCTGCCGTTGGACCAGCGTGCGGTCTACGAGCAGTTCGGCCGTCCGGTCGCGGTGCTCGGGCCAGGCTTGCACCTGATCCTGCCTTGGCCGCTCGGCATCAGCCGGCGCGTCGAACGGGGCGTGCTGCACGAATTGACCCTGGCAGGCCCGGTTTCCGACGACGAACAAGGGGCCGCGCGCCCCGGGGCCGAAGACCCGCCGCCGCAGTCGGCGGACCGGCTCTGGAACCGGCCCCATCCAGGCGAGGCCACCTATCTGATCGCCAGCCCGGCCGCCTCCGGCCAGGGGTTCCAGCGGGTCGACGTCGACTTGCGGCTGATTACGCGCGTCGGTCTCTCGGATGCCGCGGCGCTGCAGGCGGCATACGGCGTCGCCGACCCTGATGCACTTGTCCGCGCGACCGCGGGCCGGCTGCTGGCGCGGTATTTCGCCTCCCGGACCCTGGCCGGTGTGCTCGTCGAGGACCGCCAGACCTTCACCGACGCTATCCGCACCGCGATGCAGCACGACCTTGACCGCCTGGAGACGGGCGTCGAGGTCGTGGCGGTCGTGGTCGAGGCGATCCATCCGCCGCCGGCCGCCGCCGACGCCTGGCACAATGTCGAATCCGCCGAGATCAGGGCGCGCGTGGCGATCGCCGACGAGACCGGCGCGGCGGCCAAGACCGCTTCCGGCGCCCGCGGCACCGCCGATCTGGCGGCCTATGACGCAACCGCGACCGCCGCCGAGATCGTCGCGAAGGCAACTGCCGGCCAAACGCTGTTCGCCGCCGACAGGACCGCCGACACCGCCGAACCGGACGCCTTCCGGCTCGAACGCTGGCTCGCGCGTCTGCGGGCAGCGCTGCCTCGGGCACAACTGCTGATCCTCGATCACCGTCTCGCCGGCGTCGAGGCGCCGACCCTCGATCTGCGCGACCTTGCCCCGACCATGCCGACACCGCCCTGAGCGGAGATTGCGATGCTGTTTCATCACCATCACGACCATGGGCACGACCACGAAAACGGCCATGGGCACGATCACGACCATACGGACGCTCACGCGCACCATGAGCACGACGCCGCGCCGCATCACCCGCGCCGGACCGGCAACGTGCTGCGTTTCGGCGTCGCCGGATTGGTCGTCCTGCTGTTCGTGCTGACCACCTCTCTGGTGCTCGTCGGCCCCGGCGAGAGCGTCGTCATGACGCGGTTCGGCGATCCGGTGCGGGTGATCACACAACCCGGCCTGACCTGGCGGCTGCCCGCCCCGATCGATCGTGTGACCCGCGTCGACATGCGCCTGCGGACCACCTCCACCGGGTTGCAGGACGTCGGCACCCGCGACGGGCTGCGCGTTCTGGTGCAGGCGTATGTGGCTTGGCAAGTGCCCGCGGAGGCCGATCGGGTCACTCAGTTCCTGCGCGCGGTGCGCAATCAGCCGGATGAAGCCGCCGAACAACTGCGCAGCTTCCTGCGCTCCGCCCTGGAGATCACGGCCAGTGGCTTCGACCTCGCGGCCCTGGTCAATACCGATCCGGCCAAGGTGAAGCTCGCGGTCTTCGAGGACCGGCTGCACGAGCGGCTGGAGGGGCAGATTCTCAGCCTCTATGGGGTGACCCTGCGTCAGGTCGGCATAGAGAGCCTGACTTTACCGGCGGAAACCCTGGCCGCGACGGTGGCGCGGATGCGGGCCGAACGGCAGACCGTGGCCACCGAGCACATGGCCGAGGGCGAGCGCATCGCCGCCGGAATCCGAGCCGCCGCCGACCGCGACGCACGCGTGACGGTGGCGCGCGCGCGTGAGGAAGCGGCCGCCACTGAGGCCAGCGCCCGGGTCGAGGCCGCGGCGATCGTCGGGCGCGCCTATGCCGAGGATCCCGGGCTCTATGTCATGCTGCGCTCCTTCGACACCCTCGATGCGGTGGTCGGACAGAATACAAGGTTGATCCTGCGGACCGACGCCGTGCCGTTCCGTGTGCTGGTGGACGGCCCAACCGGACCGCAAGTCGGGCCAGCATCTCGCGGGCCGGGGCTTCAGCAACCACCAATCCAGCACCAGCCGCTCCAGGGGCCGGTGCTTCCGGGACAGGCGCATGGGCTGCCGATGCCTCAGGCGCAAGCGCCCGAGGAGCAGTCGCCGCAGAGGCCGCTGCCATGAACACCCAGGTCGCGGGCCCCTGGGAACAGGCAATCCGCCTCGCCTTCGGCTTTCTTTTCGTCGCTATCGGCGCGCTGGCTGCTGCCTGGGCGGCGTCCAACTTGCGCGTGGTGCCGCCGGACGCGCGGGGCGCCGTGCTGCGCCTGGGCGCGGTCACGCGGATCGAGGGACCTGGCCTGCTGCTGGCCTGGCCGCGGCCGATCGAGCAGATCGTGCTGCTGCCGGGGTCGGACCGCCAGATCGCCCAGCCGGTGCATCGCTTCGACGGCGCGCCGGTGGCAATGCCCGGGCAATTGCCGGAATTCCAGGTCAGTCCGGACGCCCGAAGCAATGCGGCGTTCCTGCTGACGGGCGAGACCGGCATTGTCCATTTGCAGGCGACCCTGTTCTATCAAATCGACGACCCACGCGCCTATCTCTTGGCGGCCTCGCATGTGCCCGCGGCCCTTGACCGGATCTTTGCCGCAAGCGCGGTCGCTGTGTGCGCCGCGCGCCCCTTGGACGCGATCCTCGTTGCCCGTCCCGGCACCAGCGGCGGCGACACCGACGGCGCCAGCCGCGAATCGTTCCGCTCCGACTTGGTGCGGGAGACGAATCGACGCCTCGATGCGCTGGCTGCGCAAGGGGCCGGTCTCGGCGTCCGGATCAGTCGGGTCGATGTCGCCGCGGCCCTGCCGGGCGGGGCCAAGGCTGCGTTCGACCGTGTCCTGTTCGCGACCCAGACAGCCGATGCCGCGATCGCCAACGCCAGGACCGACGCCGCGCGCATGGCAACCACCGCCCGTCAGCAGCGGCTGCGCATCCTCGCCGACGCCCAGGCTCGGGCGGCGGAAAGACGGGCGGAGGCCACAGCGGTCGCCGCCCCGATGGCGGGGCTGGCCAGTCAGATCCACGGCAGCGCCGGTGCCGCGCAGCGCCGGGCGCTGTACGACGCCCGCGTCGGCGCCCTGCTCAGCCACGCCCGCGAAGTCAGCGCGGTGGACCCCGAGGGCGGGTCAAGACTGCTGCTGCCCGGTCCAGGTGTGCCGCGATGAGCGCCCCGGCCCTGCTCAGTCAGGCGGAACGGCGCCTGCTCGGCGTACAGTTGACCATGGCGATGCTGGCCGGCGGACTCCTGCTGCTGGCCGTCGCGCTGCGCCTCCTGGCGCCGGACCAGGCCGATGTCGCCGAACTGGTCGCCGGAGCGGCCGCCGCGCTGGTCGCGATCCCCGCATTCGCCGCCGCCTGGCACAGCCTGCGCCACCCCGACCTGCACGGCATCACCGACCTGCTGGTCGCACTCGCCCTGATCGCTGCCTGGGCCGCGGGCGACCTGGTGACGGCCGCGCTGCTGCCGCTGGTGATGACCGTCGGACACGTGCTGGAAGAGCGCTCCCTGCTCGGCTCGCGCGAGGCGATCGCCGCCCTCGGCCGGCTCACCCAGGGTCGCGCCCACCGGCTGTTGGACTCCGGCGCGGAAGAGGAAGTGCCGACTTCCGCGCTGCACACCGGTGAGCGGGTGCGCCTGCGCGCCGGCGACCTGGTTCCGGCCGACGGCGTCGTCGAAAGTGGTGCTGCCAGTCTCGACACGGCTTCACTGACCGGTGAGTCGGTGCCGGAGGAAGTGGGGCCGGGCGCATCGGTCTTCGCCGGCGCGGTCAACCTGGACGGCGTGCTCACGGTCCGCATCGACCGCACCGGCGCGGCCACGACGCTCGGCCGGGTGATCGCGCTGATGCGTGCCGCCGAACGAGCCAAGCCGCCGGTCAGCCGGCTGCTGGAACGCTACGCCGGCCGCTACCTCGTGCTGGTGCTGCTCGCCGCCGCCGGGCTGTGGCTGGCCACCGGCAGCACCCCGGCGATGCTTGCCGTGCTGGTCGCTTCCTGCCCCTGTGCCCTGGTCCTGGCGGCGCCCGCCACCGCCGTCGCCGCCATCGCCGTCGCGGCGCGACACGGCATCCTGGTGAAGGGTTCCGCATTCCTCGAGCACCTCGCCTCGGTGGACAGCCTCGTGCTGGACAAGACTGGCACGGTCACCCTGG
This sequence comes from uncultured Alphaproteobacteria bacterium, assembly GCA_963817185.1. Classification (GTDB taxonomy): domain Bacteria; phylum Pseudomonadota; class Alphaproteobacteria; order Acetobacterales; family Acetobacteraceae; genus Rhodopila. The sequence goes on from CAWFNN010000004.1 coordinate 195,980, forward strand.
GCGAGTTGCGGCTGGCGGCGGTGAGCCCCGAGCCCGGTGTCGAGCCTGAAGTCCCTGTTGGCGACGGCCGCGGCACTCGGCGCGGCAAGCCGCCATCCGGTCAGCCGTGCGCTGGCCACTGCCGGCACGCCGACCGAAATTGCCGGGGCGGTGCGCGAGGTGTCGGGTCTCGGTGTCACCGCGACGCTGGATGGGGCGGACGCGGCCCTCGGCCGCCCCGAGTTGTTCGCACAGCTTGCCATCGCTGCGCCGCCGCCGCCCAATCATGAAGGCCCGGTGGCCGGCGTGGCACGCGACGGCCGGTTCCTCGGCTGGCTGCTGCTGGCGGACGAGCCACGGCCGGAGGCGCGTCAGGCGCTCGCGGAACTGCGTGACATGGGCCTCGATCGCCAAATGCTGCTGACCGGCGACCGCGCTGCCGTCGCCGCCCGCATCGGCCGCTTCCTTGGCATCACCGACATCCGCGCGCAGGCGCTGCCGGAGCAGAAGCTCGACGCCGTGCTGGCGCAGACCCGGGCGGGGCGCCGGCCGCTGGTGGTCGGCGACGGGATCAACGACTCCCTGGCCCTGCGAGCCGGCGCGGTGGGTGTCGCGATGGGTGCCGCGGGCACCGATGTGGCGCTGGCCTCGGCCGACCTGGTGCTGATGACCAGCGACCTGCGCCGGCTTGCCACCGCGATCCGGCTCAGCCGCCGCTGCCGGCGGACCATTCATATCAATGTCGGGCTCGGCCTGGGCTGGACCTTGGCGATCGTGACGCTGGCTGCCACCGGGCTGCTGGGTGTTGAGGGCGCCCTGGTCGCTGCGGTGCTGCACAATATCGGCACCTTGGCGGTGATGGCCAATGCCGGACGGCTTCTCCGGTTCGACGAACTGTCCGCGCCCGCACTGCGCCCGGAACCCGCGCTCGCGATGCTTCCCTCCGTGACCGCATGATGTCGGCTCGGCGAACAGTGCTGCCTGCCGCCTGAGACAACGCCGGATCATGTCCGGCACCGGCCCGGGCCACCCTCGCCGGATCGATCCTTGATCGGATTATCGCCGAGTGACATCGGCAGGAGAACGCGCAGCCGCGTATGCGAGAAACAACAGGAGATCCCGCCATGCTTTCGTCGTTACCCCGTCTCGCTCCGATCGGCCTTGTCGGCATTCTCGTCTCGTCCGCCCACGCCGAGTTGCTCACGCACCGGGATCTGCCATATTCTGTTGCTAAAACGATCGCCGAAACGGCCGTCGAAAGTTGCATGGCAAAGGGATATGCCGTGTCCGCGGTGGTGGTCGATCGAGCCGGCGCGGTGATCGTGGCTTTGCGCGCCGACAACGCCGCGCCGCATACGATGGAGAACGCGCGGCGCAAGGCCTACACTGCGCTCAGCTTTCGCATCTCGACGACCGAGTACGCCAGACGCTTCGCCACCGACAACCCGGTCGTCCGACAGCAGGTCACCCTGCCCAACGTCATAGCCATTCCCGGTGGGCTGCCGATCAAGGTCGGCGGCGACGTCATCGGCGGCGTCGGTGCCTCGGGGTCTCCTGGTGTCGACGAGCCCTGCGTGCAGGCTGGCCTCGACAAAGTGGCGGATCTGCTCAAGTGAACGGATGACACGCGTGGTTCGACCTTGCGAAGCGGGACGCCCGGAAGCGGGTTCGCGCACAACCCCGATAAGGTGACTACGCGCCCCGCCTTGTTCCCGCCACCTTGGCGGCCAATTTGAACACCGACAACCCGGCCCGCTTCGAGCTCTCCCCTGCGGCCCTGCCTGGATCCGCTGTCTCTACGTGTTGTAATGCGCAATCCATCCGCGACGAAGCAGAAACCCGGTATTCCCGGTAGTCGCCGCCTCGACGAACGCCCAGTCAGCCAGACGACCAGGTCGGCACACGAGTTTTCCATGTTACAATCGGCTCTGCTGGCGGCGGTGGCGCCGCCGCGCATTACGCATTAGTAATTCTGTCATGGATCAGTGCCGAGTGCTTGCGTCGACTGTCGCGCCCTACAGGGAATCGTCAACTTCAGCCCGTCTGCCAAAGCCGATGAAGCAATAACGAATGTTATGGCCACGCGATATCTGGAACGATACGAATGCCCTATTAAGAGTTACGCTTCGCAATAGTGGCCGCGGCGCGAGCTCTGGTGTAAAGGTTGCCGCCCTTCCCTCGGCACGCCTAATCACGCATCGTCTCTTCCCTCGCTGTCTGAAAGCCAGGAGTCCTTAAATGTGGATCGTCCGGGTCGCGCTCGATCGGCCCTACACCTTCGTCGTTCTGGCACTCCTGATCCTGATCCTGAGCCCGCTCGTCATCATGGATACGCCGACTGACATCTTTCCAAATATCAATATTCCGGTCGTCGCGGTGGTCTGGACTTATACCGGCCTCAACCCGGAGGAGATGGAAGGCCGTATCACCAGCAGCTATGAGCGCTCGCTGACAACGCTTGTCGACAACATCCAGCATATCGAATCGACCAGCTTCAACGGCCTTGCGCTGGTCAAGATCTATCTGCAACCGAACGCCAGCCTCGACACCGCCAACGCTCAGGTGACCGCCGTCTCTCAACTGATGCTGCGCCAGATGCCTCCCGGCACGCAGCCGCCGGAAATCCTCAACTTCAGCGCGTCAAGCGTGCCGATCCTGCAACTCGGCCTGTCCGGCAAGGGCATGTCGGAACAGGAACTCAACGACCTGGGACTGAACTTTCTCCGCACCCAGTTGGTCACCGTCCCGGGCGCCGTGATCCCCTATCCGTACGGCGGGAAGCAGCGCGAGATGATGATCAACTTCAATCCCCGGTTGATGCAGGCAAAGGGACTTTCGCCCGCCGACGTCCTGAACGCAGTCGCCAAACAGTACATCGTCCTGCCGTCCGGAACCGCCAAGATTTCACAGTTCGAGTACGACATACACGTCAACGGCACCCCGTGGACGGTCGATGCCCTCAACAACCTGCCGATCAAATCGGACGGCAACGCAATGATCTACCTGCGCGATGTCGCCACCGTAAGCAACGGCTTCGCCCCGCAGACCAATATCGTGCGGCAGAACGGACGGCGCGGCGTGCTGGTCAGCATCATCAAGGCCGGCGACGCGTCCACCATCAGCGTGGTCGACAGCATTCGCGCCATGCTTCCCCGCGTCGAGCAGACGCTGCCGCCGCAATTGAAGATCCAGCCGCTCGCCGACCAGTCGGTCTTCGTCAAGGCGGCCGTTGCCAGCGTGGTCCGTGAGGCGGTTATCGCAGCCGCCCTCACTGCCACAATGATCCTGATCTTCCTTGGCAGTTGGCGCAGCACCCTCATCATCGCGGTCTCGATCCCGCTGTCGATCCTCAGTTCGATCATGGTGCTCAGCTTCATCGGCCAGACGATCAACATCATGACCCTGGGTGGCTTGGCGCTGGCGGTGGGTATCCTGGTCGATGACGCCACCGTCACGATCGAGAACATGGAGCGCTATCTGGAGGAAGGCTATCCGCTGCGCGACGCCATCCTCAATGGCGCCTCGCAGATCGCGGTGCCGGCGCTGGTGTCCACCATGTGCATCTGTATCGTGTTCGTGCCGATGTTCCTGCTTGGCGGCGTCGCGCGCTACCTGTTCGTGCCGTTGGCGGAAGCCGTGGTGTTCGCGATGATCGCATCCTACGTGCTGTCGCGGACGCTGGTGCCGACGATGGCGCTGTACCTCCTGCGGGCGAAACCGCATCACGCCGCGCCGCCGCGCAATCCGCTCGTGCGGCTGCAGCGCGGCTTCGAGCGGCAGTTCGAACGGCTTCGTTTCGCCTATCGCGACGCCTTGGTCTTACTGGTGCGCCGCCGCGGCACGTTCGTTCCGGTCTTCGTGATCGGGTCGGTTGCGGCCTTTGCACTGGTGCCGTGGCTTGGCCAGGATTTCTTCCCTTCCACGGACAGCGGGCAGTTCATTCTGCACATGCGCGCCAAGACCGGCACCCGCATCGAGGAAACCGCCCGGATTGCCGATCTCGTCGAGGCCGAGATCCGCAGGATCATTCCGCCGCGTGACATGGACAACATCCTGGACAACATCGGGTTGCCCTACAGCGGCATGAACCTGACCCATGTGACGACCGGTGTGATTGGCGCCGCCGACGCCGATATCATGGTCTCCCTCAAGCCGGACCACCGGCCGACCGCGGGCTACGTCAAGGAGATCCGCCGCGCCCTGGCGCGCCGCTTCCCTGGCGTCACGTTCTACACGCTGCCGGCCGACATGACGACGCAGATCCTCAATTTCGGCCTCCCGTCCCCCATCGACGTCCAGATCAACGGCAACGACATCGACGCCAATCACGTCGTGGCCGACCGCATCCTGAGGGAAGTCCGCGCCGTTCCGGGCATCGTCGATGCCCGTATCCAGCAGGACTTCGACTATCCGTCGTTCCAGATCGACGTCGACAGGACCAAGGCACTCCAGGACGGCCTGTCCGAGAACGATGTGGCCAGCAGCGTGCTCGACACCCTGAGTGGCAGTTTCCAGACGGCGCCGATGTTCTTCCTGAACCGGCGCAATGGCGTCAATTACAATTTGGCGGCGATGGCGCCGCAATATGACATCCAGTCGCTGCAGGACCTGCAGGATCTTCCGGTCACCGGATCCGCCGAACACACGCCGGCTATCCTCGCCGATGTCAGCACCATCCACCGGTCTCAGGAGATGGCAGCCGTCGACCACTACAACATCCGCCGTGTGGTCGACGTCTACGCCAACGTCCAGGGGCGCGACCTCGGCGCCGTCGGCCGCGATATCACACGTATCGTAGACGCCAACCGCCATCTGCTGCCGCGTGGCAGTTTCGTTGCCATCCGCGGGCAGCTCGAAACCATGCAAGGGGCCTATGCCCACCTGTTCGAGGGTCTGGCTTTCTCGATCCTGTTCGTGTACCTGCTGATCGTCGTCAACTTCCAGTCCTGGCTTGATCCCTTCATCATCATTACTGCGTTGCCATCGGCGCTGGCCGGCATCGTGCTGTTCCTGTTCTTTACCGGGACCACCCTCAGCGTGCCGGCGCTAATGGGCGCCATCATGTGCATGGGTGTCGCCACGGCCAACAGCATCCTCGTCGTTTCATTCGCCCGCGAGCGGCTGGCCCAACATGGCGACGCCGCCCGCGCCGCGATCGAGGCCGGATTCACCCGCTTCCGCCCGGTGCTGATGACAGCAATGGCGATGATCATCGGCATGATTCCCATGGCACTTGGCGTCGGTGAGGGCGGTGAACAGAACGCTCCGCTCGGTCGCGCGGTGATCGGCGGCCTGCTCCTGGCCACCGTCGCGACGCTTTGCCTCGTCCCATTGGTCTTTTCGCTGCTGCACGCGAAACACGACCCCGCCAAGACGTCCGGTCCGGCCGCGGCACCCGGCACCCCGACGCAGGCGGCCTGAGGAGCTTGATGTGATGCTCGAAACACCGGAACCGGCGGAGCTGGAAGCGGGGGATCTGGCACCCTCGCGTGTTGATCGAAGCCCGCCCAAAACCAAACGGCCAAACTGGACCGTGCCCCTGGTCGTCACGGTCCTGGCTCTTCTGCTCGGCGCCGGAATCTATCTCGGCATTCGTGACCGCACCGCGACCGAGGCCGAACTTGCCGTCGACACGACGGAGGATGCGGTCCCGACCGTAGGTGTCGTCCATCCGCAACCCGACGCGGCGAACCTGGATCTGGTGCTGCCGGGGCAGACCATGGCGTTCACCGACGCGCCGATCTACGCCCGCACCAACGGTTACCTGAAGCGCTGGTATTTCGACATCGGCGCCCACGTCCGTCAGGGCGACCTGCTCGCACAGATCGAGACGCCCGAACTCGATCAACAGCTGCGTCAGGCGCGCGCCGACCTGACAACCGCCGAGGCCAACCTCAAGCTGGCCGGCATCACCGCCAAGCGCACCGCGGACCTGCTGAGAACCCAGTCGGTCTCGACGCAGGAACGCGACAACGCCGCGGGCGCCCAGGCAGCCGACCAGGCAACAGTCGCCTCGCGGCAGGCGGACGTGGGCCGGCTCGAGGAAATGCAGTCCTACGAGAAGGTCTATGCGCCATTCGACGGCGTCATTACGGCGCGCAACACCGATGTCGGGCATCTGATCAATGCCGGCGCCGGTACGCCCGGCGCAGAGCTGTTTCACATGGCAGCGACCAAGACGCTGCGCATCTATGTCGCCGTGCCGGAGCAATACGCGCCGGCAATCCACGTCGGCGCAAAGCCTAAAGTGACGCTCGACGAGTATCCCGGCGAGACGTTTACCGGAACCCTGGTGCGCACCGACGATGCGATCAACCAGGCCTCCCGTACTTTGCTGGTTGAAGTGGATGTCGACAACGCCAATGCCAGGTTGCTTCCCGGCGCATATACGTTCGTCCATTTCGCCTTGCAGGGCCGCAAGGAGACCGTAACGATACCGGCCAATACTTTGTTGTTCCGCAGCGAGGGATTGCGTGTCGGCGTGGTGCGTGACGGCAAGGCGCAGTTGGTGCCGATCACCATTGGCCGCGACTACGGCGACAAGGTGGAGGTGCTTTCCGGCCTGACCCATTCGGATCTGGTGATCGTCAATCCGTCCGATTCGCTGATCAGCGGCACCGCGGTGCAGGTGACCGGCAGCAAGGCGGAGGGATCTGGCTGATGCGTCTGGTTTGTCGCCGCTTCGCGGCGAGCCTTGGGTTGCTCCTGGCGGGTTGCACCGTCGGGCCGGAATACAAGACACCGTCAGTACCGATGACCGCCAGCTTCAAGGAAGCCACGCCGGCTGATTATCGCACCGCCGGAACCTGGCAGCCCGCTCGGCCCGACGACCAAATGAGCCGAGGCAAATGGTGGGAGATCTTCGGCGATCAGGAACTCGACAAGCTCGAGGATGAACTGACCGTTGCGAACCAGACCCTGAAAGAAAGCGATGCGCGCTTCCGCGAGGCGCGGGCGATGATCCGGTATCAGCGTGCCTCTGAATTTCCCGCCATCTCGGTCGCACCCAGCGCCGCCACGGTGCAGGATTCAAGTCACCAGCCGTATTTCCTGATCCCCAATCCGCAGCCCCAGGGCGACCTGGAGCTGCCGTTCGACCTGAACTATGAAATTGATGTATGGGGACAAATTCGGCGCATGGTCGCCGCGGCCCGCAAGGAGGCTCAGGCCACCGCCGCCGACCTGGCAACTGTCAGTTTGAGCCTGCATGCCGAACTGGCCCTGGACTACATCGAACTGCGGAGTGCGGACTCCCAGCAGCGTTTGCTGGACGATACGGTGAAGGCCTACGCGGACGCGGTAAGGCTGACGCAGAACCGCCAGGTGGGAGGGTACGCTCCCATATCGGATGTGGAGCAGGCGCAGACGCAGCTTGACACGACGCTGGTGCAGGATACCGATATCGGGGTGATGCGGGCACAGTATGAGCATGCGATCGCTGTGCTGATCGGCCGACCGCCCGCCGCCTTCAGCTTGCCGCCGGAACCGCTGGACCTTCAGCCGCCGCGGATACCGCCGGGCATCCCCTCCGCCTTGCTGCAGCGCCGCCCGGACATCGCCGCCGCGGAGCGCCGCGTCGCCGAGGCAAACGAGCAGATCGGCATTGCCCAGGCGGCGTTCTATCCTGCCGTCAACCTCAGCGCGCTGTCCGGCTTCGAGGGCACCAACGGCGCGAACTGGTTTGGCTGGCCGAGCCTGTTCTGGGCGGTCGGCACCTCGCTGACGCAGCCGCTGTTCGACGGTGGCCGAATTCGCGCCCAATCGGATGCGACCCGAGCCGCCTACGATGGCTATGTCGCAACCTACCGGCAGACAACGCTCACCGCCTTCCAGGAGGTGGAAGACAACCTCTCCGCGCTGCGTATCCTCGACACGGAGGCCCAACAGCAGAACCAGGCAGTGCAGGCCGCGAGCCGGTCGCTGCGGACTTTCACCAACCGGTACGTCGGCGGCGAGGACGCCTATCTGCTGGTGATCACCGCCCAGACCGCACTGCTGTCGAACCAGCGCAACGACGTCGACATCGAACGCCGCCGCATGGAGGCGGACATCCGCCTGGTCAAGGCGCTCGGCGGCGGATGGGACGTCGGCGAGTTGCCGGCGCTGAAGACCGAGGGCTTCCCGCGGGGCGCAATCGTTCCTTTGGCGCAGTGAGGACGCCCCGTCGCCCTCAGCCCACCGCGGCCGCCCCGAACAGCGAAAGCTGCCGCGGGTCTGCATCGCCGGCTGGCAGGCCGCTCTCGCTTTCCGGACCGTAAGTCGAAAGCGCGGTGACGGCGCCAAGCGCCATGTCGGCGGCGGCTCGTGCCGCGATCGCTCGGCCGCGGACCCGATCGCGCGCTCGGGCAAGCCGCAGGTGCATGTGGGGCCCCATGCGCGCGGCATGAGCGGCCTCGAACTCCATGCCCATAAGCCGCTCGCCGGCCTCGCGATACGCGCGACAGATCCGTGCGGCGTGGGCCACATGCGCGTCCACCAGGACCCGCAGACGCGCGATCGTCTCCTCGCGGCCGAACCCGGCTTCCAGGGTGCTGGCCTGATAAGACAACGTGCGCGCTGTGCCGGCTTGCGCGTCGTGGGGGCGGAGGCCGCGCTCCGCGACCAGCGTATCCACCAGCGATCGCGGGGGGGCCAGAAGTGCCACGAGCTCCATGGTCGCACGCTCCGTCCTGTCACCGGGAAACGGCAGCACGTTCGTGGTGTCGGATACCAGACTGAGTGCCATCTGCTCGCCCTTTCGATCCCGAAGGATCGTAGGAAGCAGCGCGGCCGGGCGCAACGATTTCGCACGGGCCGGCCTCGCCGTGGCCCCGGTTTGACGTTCATTCATTGTCAGGTGGCACACATTCGCACCGGATCCGCTGGGATCGAGACTGCGGCGTCACCCAATCCAGCAGACGTCGGCAGGCAATCCTGGTTCCGACCCACGGTCGCGCACGCCGTGCCGTTCTGATCGCGTGCTAAAGCAACATCAGCCTGACCCTGCCCGCGAAGCGACCTCAGGCTGATGAAATTGCTCGATAAATACGACCTGAAGCGTTTCCACTCAAGGTGGAAACGCTATCGAACGGGATCAAGCACGACCACCGGGATCTCCCGTCCGCCGGCCTTCAGTTGGTAATCGGCGTAGGGCGGGAAGAATTCAACAGCCCTCCGCCACAGCCCGGCACGTTCCTCGCCGGATGCGGTCCGGGCCCGCGCGCTCATCTTCTTCGTCCCGACCTGCAGGTCGACGTTGGGGTCGGCCTGGATATTGCGGTACCAGCCAGGGTGTTCCGGCGCACCGCCTTTCGAGGCGATCACGAAATAGCTGTCCCCCGTCTCCCCATAGAACAGCGGGAACATGTATTTCTGCCCCGACTTCCGTCCCGTCGTGGTCAGCAGCAGCGACGGGACACTGATCGAGGGCGCGCCGGGTCGACTGATCGTGTACACATGCCCGTCGGTGCCCCCGCTCGACAGATAACGGTCCGTATGGTCCCGCATCCACTGCGGCATGTTCGGGGCGAGGTGGACTTCCGTCATCACGTTATCTCCTGTTCAGGCAGTGACTGCCGTGCGATCGATCCGACCAGCGGCCGGTCGTCGGCTTGTCAGGCCGCCGTTTTAACCAGCGTGCCAATCTCCGCCATGCGCGGGTCAATTCGTTCCGGCCGCTGGCTGCCAAGATTGACGACCAGCCGGTTGACGCCAAGCTCCACGTATTCCTGCATGGCGTCAATCGGCATCGCCAGCGGCGGCGTGATGATGATCTCGAAGTCGGCCCCGCGCGTCCGCCCGGCCTTGGCGAACGCCGCGTCGAGCCGGTTGAGCATCTCCCTGGTGCCCGCGGGGTCACGATTGAAACCGTACCACCCGGCGCCGAACCGCACCGCCCGGCGGAACGCCGCGTCGGCATAGCCGCCGACAATGATCGGCACGTGCGGCTTCTGGATCGGCTTCGGGTCCATCCGCATGGTCTCGAATTTCACCCATTTGCCCGCGAAATCCACCACCGGTTCGGTCCACAGGCGCCGCATCACCTCCAGGAACTCGTCGCATCGCGCGCCGCGATCGTCCCAGCGGTAGCCGCAGGCCTCGACCTCTTCCTTGTTCCAGCCGACGCCGATGCCGAAATCAATGCGTCCGTCCGTCAGCCAGTCCAGAGTGCACATCTCCTTGGCGGTGTAGATCGGGTTGCGCTGCGGCACCAGGGCGACGCCGGTGCCAAGGCGCACCCGGCTGGTGGCGGCCGCCAGGAATCCGAACGTGGCGGTCACATCCAGCATGCCTCCGCCTTCCGGCACGGGAAGGCGCCCGTCCTTCGAACCGGGGTAGCCGAACGTGTTCCTGTCGAACAGGGCGACATGCTCGCCCATCCAGATCGACTCGAGGCCCATGTCCTCGGCCCGCCGGCCGAAATCGCGGATCATCCGCGGCGTCGCCAATGGCGACATGAACGTGGAGAAGACACCGATCTTCATGTTGGCGTTCCCTTTCAGGGTATTCGGCCGGCCCGCGGCCAGCGCGTGCGGTCAGGTATCTCGCCTCAGGCCCGCGTCCGAGTCCAGACCGGACCCATGTGTGAGGCAACGACGATAGTGCCGTCCGGTCCGATTACCAGTACGCGAAAGTAACCAGTGCCTCGGCACCGTGGTTTTGACCGGTTGCGAAAGTGATTCCCTGGCCGCGTGGACCCGCGAGGCCACTGTCCGGCCGCAGGGTATGTTCCCTTGGAACGGCCGCTTGGGGCCGAATCCAGCCGCCGCCGTCGCCCTACCGCTGCAGTGGGTGGCGAGCTGACATGCTCGGCGGGCACGATTTGGGGCGTCTCCGCGCCCAATCCAAGTTGTTCCAACCACAGCCTCTTCAGCTCCGAAGCGGACATTGCGACGCTCGCTACTTGGGTCCTGGTCGCGCCAGGAGCGGACGTTCACGTGCCGTCGGCAGCGCGGCTCTTCAATGAGCTGCAACAGGTGCAGCGCCAGCCGCGGCGATGCCTGCTTCATCAGGGACGTCTTCGTCGATGATGAATTCATTGCAGCTCGCGACGGCCCGTTCAGCTTGTCCGCTATTGCGCGGTCAGCCGACCGGGCCGGAGCACTGCTGCCAGATAGAGCCGGTTCATCAGCCGCAATTGGTCGGGTGCGCCGGGGGTCGTCGGCGCATCCTTCACGGTCATGCCCACCATGGTCTTCATGTTGTTGAGCACCACGGCGGCGACATCTTCGGCCTCTTTGTCTTGGAGATCGGGCGCGCACGTTGTCAACGCCATCTTGATCCCGGCCAATGTCTGGGCGCGGAGTTGTCGGCGGACTTCCGTCCAGTCGGTGCGGGAGTCCAACAAAGCCGCGAACGCCCGCGCCTTGGGATACAGCTTCACCATCAGATCGATGAGGATATCGGCGAGTTCTTGCGGCGTAGCGTCGGCGGCGTGCGCGTGGATCGCGTCGTACTCCCCCTGCAGAGCCTCGGCGTATCGGCGCATGAGCGCCTCGGCCACGGCATCCTTGTTGGGAAAGAAGCGGTAGAGCGAGCCGATCTTCGCATCGGCCCGCGCGGCGATCTCCGCCATCGTCGCCGCCTCGAACCCCCGCTCCTCGATCACGGCGGCGGCAGCCTGAAGCAGCTCGGCGACGCGCTGGCGGCCGACGTCGCGCTGTGGCTCCAGGGGAGCACGATTTTGGCTTGACAAAGTTGAGTCTATCCTCAAATAGATATGTTGCTTGAGTCGATCCTCAAGTTAATAGCGGTCCCTTTCGCCACAAGCAACTGTGGAGATGGACGCCCCACGAGCCAAAAGGACGCCCCGATGATCACCTTGCCCACCGCCAGCACAGCACTGATCCTGATCGACCTGCAAAAGGGGATCGTCGCCCATCAGCTCGCGCCCTATTCCTTCGAAGCCGTGCTCGCCAAGGGGAAGGAACTGGCCCGGCGCTTTCGGGTCGCCAGGGCGCCGGTGGTGCTGGTCAACGTGGCCTTCGCCCCGGACTTCAGCGACGCCCTGAAAGCGCCTGTCGATCAGCCGATGCAGGCGCCGCCCGGCGGCTTCCCGGAAGACTGGTCCGAACTGGCGGACGGCCTCGCCGAAGCTTCCGACCTGAAGGTCACCAAGAGGCAGTGGGGCGCGTTCTACGGCACGGATCTGGACCTGCAACTGCGCCGGCGCGGCGTGACCACCGTGGTGATCGGCGGCATCGCCACCAACATGGGCGTGGAGTTCGACCGCCCGCGCCGCGCACGAGCACGGTTATGCGGTCGCGCTCGCCGAAGACGCCGCCACGAGCCTCTCGGCCGAGATGCACGCCTTCGCCTTCGAGCATATCTTCCCGCATCTCGGCCGGGTGGCGAAGGTCGACGAGATCGAGCTTTGAGGGATGGCCGTCGACCATATAACGGCCAGGGCGCACGACAACAGTAACGACGGCTCGACGCCTGGCGGTGGCGGTGAATCCGACCGGCTCGGTCCCGGCATCTGGAAGATCATTGCGGTCACCGTGGCCGGCGCCTTCATGACGCAGCTAAGCACGACGATGGTCAACGTGTCGCTCTCGAGCCTCGGCGCAGAGCTGCACGCCAGCCTCTCGGCGACGCAGTGGGTGACCAGCGGCTATCTGCTGGCGCTAGCCCTGATGCTGCCGCTGAACGGTTGGCTGGTCGAGCGCATCGGGGCCAAGGCGCTCTATCTGTGGTGCCTCTCCGCTTTCACGCTCTCCTCGGCCCTATGCGGCATCGCCTGGTCTGCAAATGCACTGATCGCATTTCGAATCCTGCAGGGCATGAGCGGCGGACTGATGGCGCCGATGACGCAGATGATGATAGCGCGCGCTGCTGGAAAACATATGGCGCGCATCATCGGCTATGCTGCCGTGCCCGTCATGCTGGGACCGCTACTCGGCCCCGTGATCGCCGGCACTATCCTGCAATACGCCTCCTGGCGCTGGCTCTTTCTCGTCAACCTGCCAGTCGGCGCATTGGCAATCGTACTGGCCATTTACTTCCTGCCGAACGACCGCGAAGAGAAGAGGCAACGGGACATGGATCTGGTCGGGTTTGCCCTGCTCTCTCCGGGCCTTGTGCTCTTCCTGTACGGATCGGATCATATGGGCGAGGGCATCGGCCAGATAACTCTGGCTCTCTCTATTGTCCTGCTTGCGATGTTCTTCAAGGTGGCAATTCGCAAAGGAGATCGAGCCCTGATCGACCTTCGATTATTCAAGGGCAAGATCTTCGTTGACTCTACGGTCACGCAATTTGTGTCGAACGGAATCTCGTTTGCAGGCCAGATGTTGATTCCGATCTATCTGATCGGCGCCTGTGGCCGCTCCCCAAGTGCGACCGGCTGGCTATTGGCGCCGCTTGGAGTGGGGATGATTTGTTCCTATCCCTGGATGGGAGCGCTTACCCATCGATTCGGTATTCGAAAGCTATCCGCCGGAGGAGCATTTCTGGCTCTTGCGGGGACACTGCCATTGGTCTGGCTTGCCGGTCACGGATTGATTGTCGCGGTGCTCGCCTGCGCTCTTTTCTTGCGTGGCGTAGGGCTGAGCGCGGTGGGAATTCCTTCCATCTCCGCCGCGTATGCGTCGGTCAAACGGCGTGACCTGCCGATGGCGACTACCTCTCTCAACATTGTGCAGCGTCTTGGAGGGCCGATGATGACGACACTCTGCGCGACCTTCCTGGGGTGGCGCTTGTCGGCAGCGCCAAGCCCTGCGGTGACGTCAGACGCGTTCGCCGAAGCGTTTGGCCTGCTCTGTTTCCTGCACGTGCTGCTGTTCCTCGCCACATTACGGCTGCCATGGTTGGTTCCCGACGCCGCGGAAAGCGGATGTGTCCGCGAGCGGCCAATACCGCATTGAAACGTGGAAGACGCGGGAGCGTTGAACTTCGAGCGTCGCGCTGGGCCAGAGCATGATCGCGCTGAGCGGAACGTCCCCGGCGCGTGAATCATGCGATCAAACAAAGAGATAGACCATTTTCGGCCTGCACAGTCAGGCTGAAAATTGTCTATTATCGCAGCTCAGCACAAAAGCCTTCGGCGGGCAGCACAGGCTCTCATATCCGGCAGTCGACACTCAGTCGGGGCCCACGTGACCTTGAGCATCGACTTGGAGCAATTCTCTTCGAACGAACGGTGGCACGCAGCCGACGCTTGCAGGTGAGGAATTCCTTTTCTGGCGTTGAGAGATCACTCGTTGATATCCCGACCAAAGTCAGTGCGCTCGATCTTGTCCTCGGGGATACCGATATCACTACGTTCTATTGATCGTCTGCACATCAGACTTTCGGGAGATACAAACCCCCGTCAAACCTCCGCTTTGGGTCAGGCGGCGGCTTTGCCTCGCATCGAGGTGAATGTCTGCTTCCGCGTTTTGATCCCCGAAAGCGGTCTGGTCGATTTCGGCCAATCCACGCCGCTTGGATCGCGTCGGTGGATGTCCCCAATGGCTCGGAACCGGCTGTTCCCCGCCGAACCCCCAACCCTGGCGCAGGGCAGTCCGCAGTAGTTCGTCGTCCAACTGGTCAAAACCTTTGAGCAAGAAACACTGGCGCCGCCGCTCCGGTTTATCAGGACCATGTAGACAGCGAAGTCTCGCGACCCGCATCATCCTGCGTTGCCCAGACCAGGCGGCGGGACCTCGCGACTTGCGCTGGCGAGCGGACCGTGAAAGCATTTCCCAACGCGGAGAAGATATAAACGAACGAGGAGATTCGCCATGGACGTCGGCATGATGATGGTTTTCGCAAGCTACGGCTGGGACGACTGCTCGGACGGCCGTGTCTGGGATGAGGAGATCCGTCTGGCCCGCACCGCCGCCGACCTGGGCTTCGACTGCCTCTGGTCGGCGGAACACCATTTCGCCGACTATTCGTTCGTACCGGACAACATCCAGCTGATGACCTACATGACGGCCATCTGCCCGAACATCGACGTCGGCACCGCCGCCGTGATCCTGCCCTGGCATGATCCGCTGCGCGTCGCCGAACAGGCCGCGGTGCTGGACAATCTGTCCAAGGGCCGGTTCCGCTTCGGCATGGGCCGCGGCCTCGCCCGCCGCGAATTCGCCGCCTTCCGCCTCAGCATGGATGAGTCGCGCGGCCGCTTCGATGAGGCCGCGCCGATGATCGTCAATGCGCTGAGGACCGGCTTCATCGAAGGCGACGGCCAGTACTACAAACAGCCGCGCACCGAGATCCGTCCGCGTCCGCAGCACGATTTCGACGGCCGCATCTACGCCGTGGCGTCCAGCGAGGATTTCGTCGTGTCCGCCGCGAAACTCGGGGCCCACATGGTGATGTTCGCCGACCGGCCGTGGGAGATGCGGCTTCCGGTGATCGAGCACGGCCGCAAGCTGCATCGCGAATTCCACGGCACGGAACAGCCGCATCTGATGCTGACCGAATTCTGCATCTGCGGCTCCAACCTCGCCGATACCGAGCAGGAGGCACGCCAGTACCAGGGCAAGTTCGTCGAGAGCAACTTCTATCACTATGAATTCCTTGGCGAGCACTTCCGCACGGTCAAGGGCTATGACGCCTATCAGCAGAAGGCCGAGATCGCTCGCAAGGGCGGCCTGGAAGGGGCGGTGAATGGCTTCATGCAGGCGGCAAGCTGGGGAACGCCGGATAAGATCCTGCGCGGTCTCGAAGCACGTCGGGCGGTCCTCGGCGACTTCGAATGCAATTTCGCCTTCCGCTTCGGCGGCACGCCGCTCGAGGTCTCCGAACGGGGATTGCGGCTGTTCGCCAAGGAGGTTCTGCCGGTGCTGAAATCGTGGGGACCGGTCGCCAACAGCAAAGCAGCCGCCTGAGCGGCAGAACCGGAGAACACGATGACGCCGAACGAGGAATGGGGCCTCGCCGGAAAGGTGGCGATCGTCACCGGCGGCGGGGCGCAGGGTGACGGTATCGGCAACGGACGCGCGGCGTCCATTCTGCTGGCGCGCGCCGGCGCGAAGGTCATGGTTGTCGACCGTGACCTGGCGCTCGCCGAACGGACCGTCGCGATGATTGCCACCGAAGGGGGCACCGCCGTCGCGGTCTCGTACGACGTTACTGAATCCGGGCAGTGCGCAGCGATGGTGCAGGACGCCGTGTCCCGCTGGGGTCGGCTCGACTGCCTCGACAACAACGTGGGCATCGGCAGCAAAGGCACCGTCGTCGAAGAAACCACGGAGAACTGGGAACGCGTGATGCACGTGAACGTCGACAGCATGTTTCTCTCATGCAAGCACGCCATTCCGGCAATGATCCGTACCGCCGGCGGCGGGTCGATCGTCAACGTCTCCTCCATCTCCGCGCTGCGCCCGCGTGGGCTCACCGCCTATACCGTTTCGAAGGGCGCGGTGATCGCGCTGACCAAGGCGCTGGCGGTCGATCATGGGCCCCAGGGCGTCCGTGCCAACTGTGTTGCCCCCGGGCCGGTCTATACCCCGATGGTGTACGGCCGTGGCATGACGGATCAGGCGCGCGACACCCGCCGCCGGGCCTCGGTGCTGGGGCTGGAGGGCACCGGCTGGGACATCGGCGCTGCCGTGCGCTTCCTGTTGTCCGGCCAGGCCCGCTACATCACCGGTCAGACCTTGGTGGTCGACGGCGGCGCAACGCTCGTCGGCCCCAGCCGCGCGTCGTAGCATCCCGCACCCCGGGGTTCGTCGCATGTCGCGGCGAACCGGCGGATAAGCGGGCCATCGAAAGCGAGGCGGCGTTCCTGATCCGAAGGGTGCGGACAGAAGACCGGTCATCCATGATGGCTCCCGGCTTGACCCACCGCGACAGGCACGGTGGCCCGGGAGCATTGTCGAATGCATGTTCTGCTCATTTACTGCCACCCCCGCGCCGACAGCTTCTGTTCGGCGTTGCGAGCTGGTGCTGTTTCCGCATTGGAAGCGGCCGACCACACCGTCGAGGTGCGCGATCTGTATGCAGAGGGCTTCGAGCCTGCGTTAAGTGCCGAAGAGCGCGGCGGGTACTACCGCGAGTCAGCCAACCTGCATGGCGTCGAGGAGCATGTTTCGGCGTTGCGACGTGCCGACGCCCTGCTCCTTGTCTATCCGACATGGTGGTTTGGCCTGCCCGCCATGCTGAAGGGCTGGTTCGATCGGGTCTGGCTGCCCGGTGTGGCTTTCCATCTCCGCGAAGCCGGAGGGCTGGAACCCCTGCTGCCCAACATCCGCCGCATCGCGGTCATCACCACCTATGGCTCGCCGCGGTGGCTGCTCTGGCTCATCGGCTGGCCGGACCGGCGTATGGTCCGAGGTGGATTCCGGCCTCTGTGCGCGCGGCGGTGCCGGCTCGACTGGATCGCGCTGACCCGCATGGACACCTGCACGGCGGAACAACGGCAGCGGTTCGTGACCAAGGTGCGCCTGCGTCTGTCTCGCTGGCGTTAACATAGAGCATGATTGCGCTGAGCGGAACGTCCCCGGCGCGTGAATCATGCAGTCAAACAAAGAGACAGACCATTTTCGGCCTGCACGGTCAGGCTGAAAAAATGTCTGGAGACCCGCTTCGCAATGCCTGACCGGACGACATTCGCCCGCGCCTGCTTGCCCGGTGGGACACACGGCGGCGCCGTCGCGGCCGGATTTGGCGAGCTTCAGGACCCACCCGCGCACGCAACCACGTTGCCTTTCCCATGTGCTTCGTGCTGGTAAGGATGCTCCGCCGCGGCGCCTGTCCGTGCGCGGCCAACTGATTGGAGTGCTGATTGGCGATGGACGACGCGACGCAAGTGGGACGTGCCTGGCGCGTTGGGGTGCTGTTCTCGGAAACCGGGGTCACCGCCGCGGTCGAGCGCACCCAGTTGCAGGCGACGCTGCTGGCGATCGACGAAATCAACGCCGCCGGCGGTGTCCTTGATCTGCCGCTCGCGCCGGTGCGGTACGATCCGGAATCGAACCCCAAGCGATTCCGGGTATTGGCCGAACGGTTGCTTGGCGTCGATCGGGTGCGGCTGGTGTTCGGCTGCTACATGTCCAGCAGCCGCAAGGCGGTGCTGCCGGTGATCGAAGCCCACCGCGCCCTGCTTTTTTACCCGACGCTGTACGAAGGCTTCGAATATTCCCGTCACTGCATCTATACCGGCGCGGCGCCCAACCAGAACTCCCTGCAACTCGCCCGCTTCCTGTTCGAGCACTACGGCAACCGCTTCCTGCTGGTCGGTTCGAACTATGTCTACCCATACGAGTCCAATCGCGTGATGGTCGACCTGGTAAGGCAGAACCGCGGCAAGGTCGTCGATGAGATCTACGTGCCGCTGAACGCTCGCAAGACCGATTTCAGCCGGACCATACAGGAGATCAGGACGAAATCGCCGGACGTGATCTTCTCGACCGTCGTGGGTGCCGCGACGGCCGCGTTCTACCAGGCGTATCGCGCCGCGGGCTTCGACCCGGCCCGCCAACCGATCGCCAGCCTGACGACGAGCGAGGCCGAGGTGGCCGAAATGACCGCCGAGGCGGCGGAGGGCCATATCACCGCCGCCCCGTTCTTCGAAACGCTCGGCACGCCCGCGGCCCGCCGCTTCGTCACTGCCTACAAGCAGCGTTACGGGACGCACGCGCCGATCCCGGCGGCGGCCGAGGCAGCCTACTTCCAGGTGCACCTCGCAGCAGCCGCGATCGCCCGAGCGGGAAGCGCCGACCCCGAACGGGTGCTGCCGGAACTCTGTGAGATAGAGTTCGCAGCCCCCCAGGGACGCGTGCGGATCGACCGCGAGAACAACCACACCTGGCTCTGGCCGCGTGTCGCGCGGCTCGACGCAAAGCGCGACTTCCAGATCGTCTGGAACCCCGGCGTGTGTGTGCGCCCCGATCCCTACTGCGTGGTGCAGAACCTCGACGATTGGTCGGACGGCACGACCCGCTCCGCGGCTGCCCGCTCCGACGTCGTCTGAGACCCGCCGGGTGTCGATCCAGATCCTGCGCGACCTGCGTGGCCTGCGGGTCCTGGTGATCCACCCGCCGGATCCGGAAGGTGTCGAACTCGTGGGCCATCTCCGCCGCATCGGCTGCCACGTGGAGGCGTCCTGGCCGATCCCCGAGGCGGCCGACGGCGCCGACGTGATCGTGCTGGCCGTCGACCACGAGAGCAGGACGTCGATCCAGCGGCTGTGCCGTGGTTTCGACGGCTCCGTCCCCACCATGATCGCCGTCGTCGGCTACGAGGATCCGTCCATCCTGCAGATCGTGCTCGATGCCGGCGTCCACGCCGTGATCGAGCGCCCGGTGCGTCCGTTCGGACTGCTGACCCAACTCACCGTCGCCCGCAGCCTGTGGGTGGAGCGTCAGCAGGCGGCGCGGCAGCTTCAGAAGGTCGAGCGCAAACTTGCGGGGCTGCAGAACATCCAGCGCGCCAAGTCGATCCTGATGAGCGCTCAGGGGCTCACCGAGGAGGAAGC
The DNA here is from genome assembly GCA_963817185.1 of uncultured Alphaproteobacteria bacterium. Classification (GTDB taxonomy): domain Bacteria; phylum Pseudomonadota; class Alphaproteobacteria; order Acetobacterales; family Acetobacteraceae; genus Rhodopila. The sequence goes on from CAWFNN010000004.1 coordinate 215,346, forward strand.
CCACCAGACCATCCGCCGCAAGGCGATGTCCAGGCGCGTACCGATCGAGGAAATGGCGCTGGCGATTATCAATGCAAATGAACTCTTGAACTCGGTGCCGAAACTCTCCTAACCTCCCGGCCGCGGCAGCGCGCGATGCAGCGCGGCGCCGCATGTCGGGGCACCAGCGCTGCTGCCCCGGATGGCATCGAAGCCAGGCAGGATCCACGAGGGTCCTCCTGGCTTTTATCGTTTTTGCTCCGGCCGCGACGCCGTCGCCGCGGTCCGCTGGCCTGCTCCTGCCCAGACGCCCGGCGCTGTCCGCCGTTGTGCGGAGGGTCCACAACGAGAGGGAAACAATGAATTTGAATCGCCGTTCACTGCTGCAGGCTGGCGCGTTCGGCGCGACCACGCTCGCGACACCCTACTTCTTTCACCGTAGCGCCGCCGCCGCGGACGCGTTGCGCGTCGGCGTCCTGTTCTCGTTGACCGGCGGACTCTCGATAATCGAAAAGTCGCTGTCGGACGCGACGTTGATGGCGATCTCCGAGATCAACGCGTCCGGCGGCGTCATGGGCCGGCCGGTCGTGGCCGTGTTGGAGGACGGTGCATCCGATCCGAAGACATACAATGAGAAAGCCTCGAAGCTCGTCATCGGCGACAAGCTGCCAACCGTGTTCGGCTCCTACACCTCGGCCAGCCGCAAGGCGGTGCTGCCGGTGTTCGAGAAGCACGACGCCATGTATTTCTACCCGACCTACTACGAAGGCTTCGAGTGTTCGCACAACGTCGTCTACACCGGGGCGGTGCCGAACCAGCAGCTTTCCAACTTCATCCCATGGATCGTCAAGACCCTCGGCAAGAAGAAGTTCTTCATCGTCGGTTCGAACTACATCTACCCACGTGAAATGGCCAAGGTCTGCAAGATCCTGATGAAGCAGCAGGGCGCCGAGTACGTCGCGGACGAATATCTGGAACTCGGCCATTCCGAATGGGGCTCGATGGTCAACAAGATCAAGAATTCCGGCTGCGACGCGGTGCTGTCCAACGTGGTCGGCGATTCCGTCGTGGCGTTCTATCGCGAGTACAAGAACCAGGGTCTGACCCACGACAAGCTGCCGATCTGCGCCACCGTGACCTCGGAAATCGAGATCGCGGCAATGGGGCCGGAATACGCCGTCGGCAGCTTCACCTCGTTCCCGTACTTCATGGCGATCGACACCGACCGCAACAAGGCGTTCGTCGAGCGCTACCGCAAATTCGTCAAGGATCCGAAGGCGGTGACGCACCACGCGCTGGAATCGTCCTACTTCCAGGTCTTCCTGTGGAAGCAGGCCGTGGAGAAAGCCGGCTCCCCCGCCGCCGACGCCGTGCGTGAGGGCGTGCGGGGCCAGCAGTTTGACGCGCCCAACGGTCATGTGACGGTGGATGCCGAAAACCTGCACACCTATCTGACGCCGCGCATCGCGCAATGGCAGGCCAACGGCCAGGGCAAGATCGTCAACGCCTACCCCCACCCCATCATGCCGCTGCCGTACGTGGCCTATGGCGAGACGGAGACCAATCTGTTCTGCACACGCAAGGGCCTTGATGTCGCCAAGCTGAGGAAGTCCTGACCGCCGGGCGCGGCTCGCCGGCGTCCCGGCGAGCCACCTCCGGACGAGCAATATCAGCCTGGCTCCAATCGCGAAGCGACCTCAGGATGACCGGATTACTTGGCAGATACGAGGGCAATATCAGCCTGCCTCCAATCGCGAAGCGACTTCAGGCAGGCCCGATTGCTCGACAAATACGAGGGGCACCGTCAGCCTGGCTCCAATCGCGCAGCGACCTCGGGCTGATCGGATTGCTCTGCAAAATATAAGCCGGAGCGTTTCCGCTCGGTTTGGAAATGGTCTGGCCCCAGCTACGGGATTACTGTCGTGTTGGACGTCATCTTCATCGGACTCAGCCTGGGGTCCATCCTGCTGCTGGTGGCGCTTGGTCTTGCCATCACCTACGGTGCGATGGGCGTGATCAATATGGCACACGGCGAGATGGTGATGCTGGGCGCCTATACGACCGTCATGTCAGCGATCTGGCTGAAGCTCGGCTTTCTCTGGTCACTGCCGCTGGCATTCATCGTGACCGCCCTGCTCGGCTGGGTGATCGAGCGGGTCGTGGTACGGCGGCTGTATGGACGGCTGCTGGACACGCTGCTGGCCACTTGGGGCGTCGCGATCCTGATCCAGCAGGCCGTACGGCTGGAACTCGGCCTGTCGTTCCTGGGCATCCACATTCGCGGCCTCGGCCCGGGTCTGCAGAACGTCACCGTGCCCGAGTGGATGACCGGCGTCATCAGTGTCGGCGGCGATCAGATCAACATCTACCGGCTGTTCATCATCGTGGTGACGGTCGCGCTGACCGCCGCGACGTGGCTGCTGATGTATCGCACCGACATCGGCGTCCAGGTCCGCGCCATCATGCGCAACCCGAGGATGGCCGAGGCATGCGGGATCGACGTGCAGCGGATCAACGCGCTAACCTTCGCCTATGGCTCGGGCCTCGCCGGCGTCGCCGGGGTGATGATGTCGGGCTTCAAGACCGTCTTTCCCGACATGGGGACGTCGATGGTCGTCGACGGCTTCATGGTCGTCGTGGTCGGCGGCGTCGGCAGCCTGGCCGGTTCGATCCTGTCGGCCGGGCTGCTCGGCCAGGTCAACGGCGGCGTGGCCGCGGTGACCAACGATATCCTGGCCCGTGCGGTGGTGTTCGGCCTCGTCATCCTGATCATCATCGTCAGGCCGACGGGCTTGTTCTCCTTCAAGGGCCGCTGAGCATGACCACCCAACGCGCCCTCGACCGTGCGGCCTATATCGTGTTCATCGCGCTGATCCTGCTGGCCCCGCTGGTGCTGCAGGAGTTCTGGCTGAACCGGATCGCCAAGTTCCTGGTCTACGGCATCCTCGGCGTCGCGGTGTCGCTGTGCTGGGGCTACGGCGGCATCCTCAATCTCGGTCAGGGGCTGTTCTTCGGCGCCGGCGCCTACATGCTGGCGATGTCGCTGAAACTCGCCAGCGCCACCAGTTTGCAGCAGGGATCGGATCACCCGGTTCCCGACTTCATGCTGTGGAACGCCGAACCCGGCGCGCCCACCGAACTCTGTTGCATCAACCCTGGCTCCTTCCTTTGGCTGCCGTTCCAGTGGCAATGGTTCGGCGTCGCGATGGGCATCTTGCTGCCGGTCGTCGTGGCCGCCCTGCTCGGTTTCATCGTGTTCCGCAAGCGCATCGCCGGCGTTTTCGTCTCCGTCATCACCCTTGCACTCGTCCTGCTCGTCCGGCTCGTCATCATCGATGCCCAGCCGATCACCAACGGTTTCAACGGCCTGACCGATCTGGGCACGTTTGAGGTCGCCGGCCTGCAGTTCGACCCCTATTCCCGGGCGACCTACTATCTGGTCGCCTGCATGCTGATCCTCGCTCTTCTGGGCGGCCGATGGCTGGTGGAGACCCGAGCGGGCCTGATCCTGCAGGCGATCCGTGACGACCAGAACCGCGCGCGCTACCTCGGCTTCGATGTGCCGGTCTATCAGGTGTTCTTCTTCACCGTGTCGGCCGCGATCTGCGGCGTCGCCGGCATGCTTTACGTCATCGTCGCCGAATTCGCCTCGCCCACGTTCATGGATCTGAGTTTCTCGATCACCATGGTCGTCTGGGCCGCGCTCGGCGGCCGCACCTCGCTGCTCGGGGCATGTATCGGCGCCATCCTGATCAACATTATCGCCGCCAGCGTCAGCGACACCGCGATGTTCGTCGAGGCCTGGAAAGCCATCATCGGTCTGGTCTTCGTGCTCGTCGTGCTGTTCCTGCCGCGCGGGCTGGCGGGCTTCGGACAGGACCTCGCCGACGCACTGGCCGCCCGATTTGCCCGTCGGGAAAAATCCGCGGCCGCCGTCGCGCTGCGCCAGACCGGCGGGGGCACGCCATGACGGTCGCCCTCACCATCGATGGGATCGGGGTGTCGTTCTCCGGTGTCAAGGCCGTCGACGGCGTGTCGCTGCTCATCGAGCAGGGCGAGTTGCGCGTGCTGCTTGGTGCCAACGGCGCGGGCAAGACCACGCTGATGGACCTGATCTCGGGCAAGACCCCCAGCAGCGAAGGCCGCGTGTTCCTGTTCGACACCGAGATCACCAACTGGAGCCCGCATCGCATCGCGCGCGCCGGCATCGGCCGGAAGTTCCAGATCCCCAGCGTCTTCCGCGATTTCACCGTACGGCGCAATCTCGACGTCGCCAGTTGCTCCGACCCGCGGGTGCTCGCCAACCTGGGCATTGGCATCCCGCGCGCCCGGCGCCGCCGCATCAATGAGGTGCTGGAACTGACCGGCCTCACCGATGTCGCCGAGACGCTCGCCGCGAACCTCAGTCATGGTCAGACCCAGTGGCTGGAACTCGGCATGCTGATCGTGCAGGATCCCAAGCTGCTGCTGCTGGACGAGCCGACCGCCGGCATGACCCAGGCCGAGACCCACAAGACCGCCGAGATCATCAAGGGCCTGCGCGGCCAGCACACGATCCTGGTGGTGGAACACGACATGGCCTTCGTGCGCGAAATCGCCGAGCGGATCACCGTCATGCACCTGGGGCGGGTACTCGCGGAAGGCGATATTACCGCGATCGAGAACAACGAGGCGGTGCGCCGCGCCTATCTCGGTTCCTACGGCATCAGCGTGGAGGCGGCCTGATGCTGGCTTTGCGCGATGTCGACAGCTTTTACGGCCGCAGCCACGCCCTGCACGGCGTCACGATGGACGTCGCCGACGGCGGCATCACCGCCGTGCTCGGGCGCAACGGCGTCGGCAAGACCACGCTGCTGAAAACGATCATCGGCCTGGTCGACCGGATGCGCGGCCGCATCGAGCTGCAAGGCACCGACATCGCGCCCGAACCGGCGTTTCGCCGCGCCCGGCTTGGGATCGCCTACGTGCCGCAGGGGCGCGAGATCATTCCGGATTTTTCAATCCGGGAGAACATTTTGATGGGGGCGTTCGCCCGCGGCGACGGCAAGCGCAGCGTGCCGGATACCGTTGCGAGCCTGTTCCCCTACCTCGCGGAAAACCTCGACCGGCCCGGGGGCGTGCTGTCGGGCGGCCAGCAACAGCAACTCGCCATCGCGAGGGCCCTCGCCGCCGACCCGAAACTGCTGCTGCTGGATGAGCCGACCGAGGGCATCCAGCCCAGTATCGTGGAAGAAATCGAGGCGCTGATCCTGCGCCTCAACAAGGAAATCGGAATCACGGTCATCCTGGTCGAGCAGAACGTGGCATTCGCGCGCCGCGCCGCCGATGCATTCGTGATGATGGAGAAGGGGCGCGTCGTCGCCTCGGACTCGATAGCCGGTCTGACCGACGATGTCGTGCACCGGCACATGGCTGTCTGAGGACAGCGAAACAGCGCAAGCAGGAGGATGGAATGTTACACGGCGACATCAGCAGCAGCAACGACACCGTCGGCGTCGCGGTGGTGAACTACAAGATGCCGCGCCTGCACACGCGGGCCGAGGTGCTGGCGAACGCCCGCAAGATCGGTGACATGCTGATCGGCATGAAGCAGGGTCTGCCGGGCATGGACCTGGTGATCTTCCCGGAATACTCGACGCACGGGATCATGTACGACAGCGCCGAGATGTACGCGACCGCCTCGATGGTGCCCGGCGAGGAAACCGAAATCTTCGCCGAAGCCTGCCGCAAGGCCAAGGTTTGGGGGGTGTTCTCGCTGACCGGCGAGCAGCATGAGGAACATCCGAAGAAGGCGCCCTACAACACCCTGATCCTGATGAACGACAAAGGTGAAATCGTTCAGAAATACCGCAAGATCATGCCTTGGGTGCCGATCGAGGGCTGGTATCCTGGCAACTGCACCTACGTCTCCGACGGCCCCAAGGGCCTGAAAGTCAGCCTGATCATCTGCGACGACGGCAACTACCCCGAGATCTGGCGCGACTGCGCCATGCGCGGCGCTGAGCTCATCGTGCGTTGCCAGGGCTACATGTATCCGGCCAAGGAACAGCAGGTCCTTATGGCCAAGGCGATGGCCTGGGCCAACAACACCTATGTCGCCGTCGCCAACGCGTCCGGTTTCGACGGGGTGTATTCGTACTTCGGCCACTCCGCGATCATCGGCTTCGACGGCCGTACGCTCGGCGAGTGCGGCGAGGAGGACTACGGCGTCCAGTACGCGGCACTGTCGAAATCGCTGATCCGCGACTTCCGCCGCACCGGCCAGTCCGAGAACCATTTGTTCAAGCTGCTGCACCGCGGCTACACCGGCAAGATCAATTCCGGCGAAGGCGACCGGGGCGTCGCGGCGTGCCCGTACGACTTCTACTCGAAGTGGATCGCCGATCCCGGACGCAACGCGCGAGATGGTGGAAGCGATCACCCGCCCGACCGTCGGCACCGAGGAATGCCCGATCGACGGCATTCCGAACGAGACCGCCGCCCACCGGTGAACCTCCTCGCTCGGTCGCCACGTGGCGACCGGGCCGCCCGGCCACCGCGAGACGGCTGGGCGTTGGGCTCGCTCCCAGGCAGGAAACGTCATGCGGCACATCGAACGCATTCTCGGCAGTCGTGTCGAAGCGCATCTGGCCGAGGCATTGCACAACCTTGAACACCAGGGCGCGGTCGACGTTCTCTCACTCGCGCTCGCCGACGTCAGCCGGCGCCGGATGCGCGTGCAGACGCGTGGCGGCGAGGATCTGGCCATCACCCTGCCGCGCGACCAGACGTTGTTCGACGGCGCGGTGCTGCTGCTCGAGCCCGAGCGCGCCATCGTGGTCCGCGTCAACACCGAGCGGTGGCTGCGCCTGTCACCGCGCTCCATCGCCGACGCCGTGGAGCTTGGGTATCACGCCGGCAACCTGCACTGGCGCGTGCGCTTCGCGGGCGAAACGTTGCTGGTCGCACTTGAGGCGCCGGTGGACGATTATATCGCCCGGCTCGGCAGCATGGTGACCGAGCGGCGCGTCGGGACTGCTGTCGTTACCGAAGGCGAAGCCCCGTGATCGAGTTGCTGCACGCCATCTGGCAAGCGGACAGCGGCTTCCCCAGCGGCTCGTTCGCCTTTTCCGGCGGGCTGGAGGCGTTCTATGCCCTGACGCCGGCTGACGGGTCGGTGCTGCCGGATTTGCTGCATGATATGCTGCTGCGGCGCTGGGCGAGCAGCGATCGCGTCGCCTTGTGCCGTGCCCATCGCGCCGGCGGCGCGTCGGATACAGATCGCGCCGGCGGCGCGTCGGATACAGATCGCGCCGGCGGCGCGTCGGACGCAGATCGCGCCAGTGGCGCGTCGGACGCAGATCACGCCGGCGGCGCGTCGGACGCAGATCACGCCGGCGGCGCGTCGGACGCAGATCACGCCGGCGGCGCGTCGGACGCAGATCGCGCCAGCGGCGCGTTGGACCTGATCGCGGCCGCCGACGCGGCGCTGGACGCGGCAATCCTGGTCCAGGCGCTGCGCGAAGGCTCGCGGCGCAACGGCATGGCTTTGCTCGTCGCGCATGAGCGCCTTGGCACGGCCGAGGCGCGGCCGCTGCGTGCCGCCTGTCGTGACGGCCGCTGCCTTGGGCATCTCGCGGTCGTCCAGGGTGCGTTGTTCCGCGCGATCGGCATGGACCTGCCGGCCGCCATCGCCGCCGCGGGGTATGGCGCGGCCGCGGCTCTGATCACCGCCGCCGTCCGGCTTGGCCGCATCGGCGCCATCGAGGGCCAGCGCGCCCTGGCCGGCGTATTGCCGCTGCTGGCGGAACTCGCTGCCCACCCACCCCCGCCGGACGCTGTGCCGGAAGGATTTCTCCCATTGCTCGACATCGCCGCCGCCCGTCACATGCGCGCGCCGATGCGGCTGTTCGCGACCTGAGGCGAGGCGACCATGCTGTTGACGCCCACGGAAATGGAGCGGCTGGTGATCTATACAGCAGCCGAACTGGCGCGGCGGCGGCGCGCCAGGGGACTGAAGCTCAACCATCCGGAAGCCGTTGCACTGATCAGCGACGAAATCCTCGAGGGTGCGCGGGAGGGCCGTTCGGTGGCGGACCTGATGGGCCATGGCTCGACCATCCTCACCACCGCCGATGTGCTCCCTGGCGTCGCGGCGATGATCCCGATCCTGCAGGTGGAGGGCATGTTTGACGACGGCACCAAGCTGGTGACGGTCCACCAGCCGATCCGCCCGCCCGAAGGCGCACCCGCCGATCCTCTGGAACCCGGTGAGATCACTGTCGCGCCAGGCGAGATCGAACTCAACGCCGGCCGCCCGACGGCGCGTGTGCGCGTCGTCAACACCGGCGACCGGCCGATCCAGGTCGGCTCGCATTACCATTTCTTCGAGGTCAATCGTGCATTGGACTTCGATCGCGCCGCGGCATACGGACTCCGCCTGGACATCCCCGCCGGGACCGCCGTGCGTTTCGAGCCGGGGCAGGTCCGCGAAGTCGCCCTCGTCGGCTTTGGCGGACGTCAGGAACTGACCGGGCTGAACGACCTGACGCAGGGCGGCAGCCTCGACGACGCCGGCCGGGCAGGGGCCGTTGCCCGCGCCCGCACCGCCGGTTTCCGCGGCGCTTGAAGGAGGTTCCTGTATGGTGAGCATCCCACGCCGCGACTATGCCTCGCTGTACGGCCCCACGACCGGTGATTCGATCCGGCTCGGGGACACCTCGGTAACCGCGGTCGTCGAGTACGATCACGCGCACTACGGCGACGAGTGTCTGCATGGCGGCGGCAAGACACTGCGGGACGGCATTGGCCTCGCCGCCGGTGTGACAAGCGCCCAAGGCGCCCTGGACATGCTGTTGTGCAACGTGGTCCTGATCGACCCGGTGCTCGGCATTTCGAAGGGCGACCTCGGTATCCGGGCCGGACGCATCGCTGGATTTGGCAAGGCGGGCAATCCGGCGATCATGAACGGCGTGGACCCGCGCCTGATCGTCTCGACGGCGACCACGGTGCGCGACTGTGAGGGCATGATAGCGACTCCAGGCGGCATCGACGTGCATGTGCACTTCGACTCCGCTTGCCTCTGCGAGCACGCCATCGCCAGCGGCGTCACCACGCTGATCGGCGGCTCGCTCGGTCCGATCACCGTCGGCATCGACTCCGGTGGCCCGTTCAACGTTGCAAAAATGCTGCAGGCGGCGGAGGCATGGCCGCTGAACTTCGGCTTCCTGGGCCGCGGCAACTCGCATCGCGGCGAGTCACTGCGCGAGCAGCTGACTACCGGCTGCCTCGGCCTGAAGATACACGAAGACTGGGGTGCGATGCCCGCCACCATCGACACCTGTCTCGCCGTCGCCGACGAGATGGATTTCCAGGTCCAGCTGCACACCGACACGCTGAACGAATCCGGGTTCGTGGAGGACACGCTGGCGGCCATCCGCGGTCGCACGATCCACATGTACCACACCGAGGGCGCCGGCGGTGGCCACGCACCCGACATCATCCGCGTCGCCGGCATCGCCAACTGCCTGCCATCGTCGACCAACCCGACCAATCCGTACACGGTGAACACGTTCGACGAGCACTTGGACATGACGATGGTGTGCCACCACCTCAATCCGGCCATCCCGGAGGATGTCGCCTTCGCCGAGAGCCGCATCCGCGCGCAGACCATCGCCGCCGAGGATGTGCTGCACGATCTCGGCGCCATATCGATGCTTGGGTCGGACAGCCAGGGTATGGGCCGCATCCACGAAGTGATCTGCCGCACCTGGCAGCTCGCCTCCAAGATGAAGGACCAGCGCGGCGCGCTGCCTCAAGACAGGCCGGGGTTCGGCGACAACGCGCGCATCCTTCGCTACATCGCCAAATACACCATCAACGCCGCCCGCACCTTCGGCATCCAGGACCATGTCGGGTCGCTGGAGGACGGCAAGATCGCCGATATCGTCGTCTGGCGCCCGGCATTCTTCGGTATCAAGCCTGAATTGGTGATCAAGGGCGGCTTCATTGCCTGGGGCGCCATGGGCGACAGCGCCGCGTCGCTGATGACCTGCGAGCCGGTCCGCCTCCGTCCGCAATGGGGCGCGTTCGGCCGCGCCGCACCCGCGTTGTCGTCCTGCTTCGTCCACCCGCTGGCGATCGAGGCGGGGCTCGCGGAGCAACTGGGGCTGTCCAAGACGCTGCTCCCCGCTTCCGGCACCCGCAACCTGAGCAAATCCGACATGCTGCACAACGATGCCTGCCCGAACATCCGTGTCGATCCACAGACATTCGACGTCTTCGCCGACGGCGTGCTGGCCACCTGTGAGCCAGCCAGGACGGTGCCGCTCGCGCGCCGGTACATGCTCCGGTGACCGCCGCGCGCATCGGCATCGGCGGCCCGGTCGGCTCCGGCAAGACCGCGCTGATCGAGCGCCTGATCCCCCGCCTGGCCGCCAGCGGCGTGGACCTCGCGGTCATCACCAACGACCTCGTGACGCGTGAGGACGCGGAACGCATCCGCCGCTCCGGCCTGATCGATCCGGCGCGCGTCGGCGCGGTCGAGGCGGGTGCCTGCCCGCACACCGTGATCCGTGAGGACCCGACGATGAACATGATCGCCGGCGACGACATGGAGGCGCGCTTCCCTGGCCTGCAGCTGCTCATCTACGAGTTCGGCGGCGACAACCTCGCGTCCACGTTCTCGCTCGATCTGGTGGACTGGTGGATGTTCGTCATCGATGTGGCCGGGGGCGACGACATCCCGCGCAAGCGCGGGCCGGGCGTGCTGCGGTGCGACCTGCTGGTGGTCAACAAGGTCGACCTCGCGCCGTTTGTCGGGGTGGATCTGCAGCACATGCTGCATGAGGCTCACAGGGTGCGCGGCGGTCGCCCGGTGCTGGCGACCAACTGCCGCAGCGGGGAGGGCATCGACGCGGTGGCGGCCGCGATCGACGCGGCCGTGCTGTTCCGGACATAGGTCATACCGCCGGGGCCGGCCGGCGGCTGGGCGCGCATCTGCGTTTCGGCGTGGCCGGCGGGCGGACCACCCTGCTGCGGCAGCATATCCCTTACCCGTTCCACGTCACCCGCCCGTTCCACCTTCACACCGCCCGCCCGGACCTGGCGACGCTGTATTTGCAGTCGGCGTCCGGGGGGCTGTACAGTGCCGACGATCTTTCGCTCGCGCTGCACATGGCGCCCGGCGCCGCGGCCCACGTCACAACCCAGTCGGCGACCATCGTGCACGAATGTCGTGCCGCGTCCGCGCGGCTGAAGGTGGCGGCCACGGTCGAGCCAGGCGGCTTTCTCGCCCTGGTTCCGGACCCGCTGGTGCTGTTTCCCGGCGCCGACGTGGCCACCGCCACCGACCTCACGTTGCACGGGAATGCCCGCGTCATTGTCGCTGACGCGGCCTCGCTGCACGATCCGCGCGGCGAGGATCGCCCATTCCGGCGCTTCCACGGCGCCGTTGTGGTGCGCGACGCGGGCGGGGTTGTCCTGCTGAGCGACCGCGGTGGCATCGACGGAACCGCGCTGCGCGGCGCCGGCGTTTTGGGGCCATGGCGGGCTTGGGGCCTGTTGCTGGTCCTGGCGCCGGCGACGCTGCTCCCCGATCCAGCCGCGTTGGAGGCGGCGGCCGAGGCCACCGGATGCCTCGCGGGTGCCTCGGCGCTGCCCAACGGCCTCGGCCTGGCACTGCGGCTGCTCGGGCCGGACGGGGGCACACTCGGCCGTTGCCTGGCAGTGCTGGCGGCCGACGCCGCCGTGTCCCTCGCGGGCTGCCGGCTGGCCGCCCGCGGCAAATAGAGCGATATCAGCCTGACTGGAATCGCGAAGCGACCTCAGGCGGATGAAATTGCTCGATAAACATGAGCTAGGGCGTTTCCACCTCAAGGTGATAATGCTTCGGCGGCATTGACCGGCGATGCGTGTCGTTATCGCGGGGTCGGTGGGCCGGATAAAGGACACCTGCCGTCGGCCGGCCGGGGTGGGGGGCCGTGTCGGCCGGTCCTGACTAACCGCCGGAACTCGACGCCCCAAACCGTTGCCTCATTCCATCCGAGTGCGGCCAGCTCGGCGGCGCGCAGTGGCGCGTCGGCCGCGGAGAAGAACTCGTCGAGCTGCGGAGGCTCCACGGTCGTGCCCGCGAGCATCGCGTGAACTTGGCCGCGATGATGGATTTGGTGCTGGAACAGGTGCAACAACAGGCGATCGCGGCGTTCCACCTGGATCGGGGGATCGCCGCGATTGACACGCACCTCACCGCTCAGGGAGGCGTCTGTCAGCGGCTCGCAGACGGCGATCAGGCGGCTATCGACTGCCGCCTGCTCTCGTTGCAGCGCTGCGACCGTGGCGCACGGCTCTGGATCGGCCCACGCTTTGGGTCCAAGCCAGCCGTCTTCCAGGCTGTCGACATAGAACCAGTCGATGACCAGGATGTGGTTGAGCGTGGCCTTGATGGAGGGAAAGAAGCTCGTGCGCGGTGCTTCGAACGCCGCTTGCGCCAGCCGGGCACACGCGGCAAGCAGACGGTGGTTCGCCCAGGCGTTGTTGTAGGCCATTGCGCGGAAGCTGCCGGTTAGCGATGCGGGCATGGTCCTCCTCCAGGATCGCGCGCCACGACGGCTCGGACGCCGCCGGTTAGCGATGCGGGCACGGTCCTCCTCCAGGATCGCGCGCCACGACGGCTCGGACGCGAGCCTACACGATCTCAACGCTGCTGACGATCGGCATGGCCGCCATCCGCATCATCGGCCATGATACAGAGCAGGGTCGCCCGAGCGGAGAGCTCGTGCTTCCCGCGAACAATCGGTTTGCCCCTGTTACACGATCCTCTGCCGCGCCTGCAGGACCAGGGCCACGCAGAATCCGATCAGGCACCGGGACATGCGTGCGGTCTGGCCGGACTCGCTGAAATGGACGAAGGCATTCTGTCCGAAATGGTGCCGTCATCGGCAGCCACTCGGCGGCCCGCGCGACAACTGAAACCCAATCCGCAACCGGAACCGGAGCAGCTCGAGCACAAGGCGCAGCGTGGTCCGCCTCGGGTCGTGCTCTACGGCCCAAACCCACGATTCATGTCCCACAGGGGATAGTACGGCAGCGTGCCGGCCGGATCACGCAGGAATATCCGGGTTTGCGTCGCCAGGTCGCGCATGCGCCGGCGTGCGGCAGCGCCAACCGCACGGCGTCCGAGAGCCGGCACCTCCTCGGCCGCACGCGCCGTCCCGGGCGGAGGAATGAGCGCCTGGGCCAGCGGCGCCATATCGTCGGAAGAAGGTGTAAACAACACCTCCAGCCCGTCGCGGAGGCATGCGACGGTGTCGCGACCATATCGTGCCTCCCATCGCGCTTCGATCATGCCGGCAAGGCGCCCGTAGTCACGTGCCGCCTGCAGTCCACGCTCCGTAAGGCGCACGATCTTACCCCGCGTCGCCGTTCGAACGCGTTGTCCGCTTCGATCGTGTATGCGACCAGCACCTGCGAAATCACGGCATGCAACGGTCGTGCGGCGACGGCCATCTCAATACGCCACTGTCACCGGCCGCTCGGGATCCTCCGCCAGGACCCCCGCCCCCAGAACCACGCGCCGCCTTCCACCGCCCCAGACGCCCTTGCGCTCAGGCCGCCGCCTTGGCCTCCCGCCGGCGGCGATGCAGGATGAACTCGGTATAGCCGTTCGGCTGCGCCCGCCCCTCGAAGATCAGGTCGCACGCCGCCTTGAACGCCACCCCATCAAACTCCGGTGCCATCGGCCTGTACAGCGGATCGCCGGCGTTCTGCCGATCCACCACCACTGCCATACGCCGTAGTGCCTCGGTCACCTGCGTCCGGGTGACAACGCCGTGATGCAGCCAGTTGGCGATGTGCTGGGACGAAATCCGCAGCGTCGCACGGTCCTCCATCAGACCTACGTCGTGGATATCCGGCACCTTCGAGCAGCCGATCCCCTGGTCGATCCAACGCACCACATAGCCCAGGATGCCCTGACAGTTGTTGTCCAGTTCCTGGCGCAGATCGTCGGGAGACCAGTTCTGCCCCTCGGCCACCGGGATCGTCAGCAGATCCTTCAGCGACGCCCGGGGACGGGACGCCAGTTCGGCCTGGCGCGCCGCGACATCGACCTGATGATAATGCAGCGCGTGCAGCGTCGCCGCGGTCGGTGACGGCACCCAGGCGGTGTTCGCCCCGGCCATCGGGTGGGCGATCTTCTGCGCCAGCATGTCCGCCATCCGGTCCGGCGCCGCCCACATGCCCTTGCCGATCTGCGCCTTGCCGCGCAGCCCGCACTCCAGGCCGATATCCACGTTCTGGTCCTCGTACGCCTTGATCCAGGGCGTGTTGCGCATTTCGTTCTTGCGGATCATCGGCCCGGCTTCGATCGAGGTGTGGATCTCGTCGCCGGTACGGTCCAGGAAGCCGGTGTTGATGAACACCACACGGGACGTCGCCTCGGCGATGCAGGCCTTGAGGTTGGCGGACGTCCGCCGCTCCTCGTCCATGATGCCCATCTTCAGCGTATTCGGCGCGAGGCCCAGGATCTGCTCCACCCGCCCGAACAGGTCCGCGGTCAGCGCCACCTCCTCCGGCCCGTGCATTTTCGGCTTCACGATGTAGACCGACCCGCTCCGGCTGTTCCGGATCGCGCCCTTGCTGTTCAGGTCATGCATCGCGATCAGCGAGGTCACCGCGGCATCCAGGAACCCCTCGGGCGTCTCCGCCCCGGCGGCGTCCAGCACGGCGTCGGTGTACATGTGATGCCCGACATTGCGGATCAGCATCAGGCTGCGTCCGGAGAGCCAAAGGCTGCCCCCGTCTGGCGTGGTGTAGTGCCGGTCGGGATTCAGCTTGCGGGTCATCATTCGGCCACCCTTCTCGAAGGTGTCCTGCAGCGTGCCGTTCATCAGACCCAGCCAGTTGCGGTACGCGAGCACCTTGTCCTGGGCGTCGACCGCGGCGATCGAAGTCCTCGCAATCCTGGATCGTGGTCAGGGCCGCTTCCATGATCACATCCGCGACACCCGCCGGGTCCTCCTTGCCGATCGGATTCATGCGATCGATCAGGATCTCGAGGTGCAGCCCGTTCTGCTTCAGCAATATGAGCGATGGCGCCGCAGCATCCCCCTGATAGCCGACGAACTGCATCGGGTCCTGCAATCCCGTGGTCCCGCCGCCCTTCAGGCTCACCGCCAGCGCCCCGTTTTTGACCCAAAACCCCGCCGCATCCGCATGGCCGCCGCTCGCCAGCGGTACCGCGCTGTCCAGTATCGCCCGCGCCTTCGCCACCACTTTGTCGCCGCGAACCTTGTTGAAGCCGTGCCCGCGCGCCGCGCCACCGTCTTCCGGGATCGCGTCGGTGCCGTACAACGCGTCGTACAGGCTGCCCCAGCGGGCGTTGGCGGCGTTCAGCGCATATCGGGCATTGGTGACTGGCACCACCAACTGCGGACCAGCGAGTGTGGCGATCTCCGCATCGACGTTGGCGGTGCTGACCGCGACAGACGCCGGCTCCGCCACCAGATAGCCGATGTCGCGCAGAAAGCTCAAATACCCGTCGCTGTTGGCCCGCTTGCCTTTGTTGGTCAGATGCCAGGCGTCAATCTGTTGTTGGATGCTGTCCCGCTTGGCGAGCAACGCCTTGCAGCGCGGCGCCAGGTCGGCGAGCAGTCCCGCGAACCCGCTCCAGAACGCGTCAGCGCTGATCGAGGTCCCCGTCAGAGCTTCGCTGTTGACAAAATCGTAAAGCGACCTGGCGATGCGGATGCCGGCTGACTCGATATAATCCATGCGGATTGCCTCTGGACGGGAGAAAAAAGAGCGTAAGCCGGCGGTATAGGACGGAATCCGGGCGTCCTGCCAGCCCCTCGGATGCAACGTGCGGTATCGATACCGGCGCGCACAAGGGGGGAGGTTGTGCCAAATGCGCGTAACCGTGAGCTTGACATGGCGATATCCCACCCAATTTCCTGGAGGCGGATGACGGCTAGGCCTCATCCGCGTGACGTTTCCCCCCCAAACTTAAGCGGCGTCTTCGGGCGCCGCTTTTTTTGTCCGACACCTGTGCAGCCAGGGGCAAATATGTGAGCGAGGGTCGGCCTCAGACCCGCAAAAGTGGTCAACAGCCGCCTTGATCCTGTTAGAGCATGATCGCGCTGAGCGGAACGTCCCCGGCGCGTGATCATGCGATCAAACAAAGAGACAGACCATGTTCGGCCTGCACGGTCAGGCTGAAAATGGTCTAGCGTGGTGCAGGGATCGGCGGACTTCGCACAATGATCCCAATCCCCCGCCCTTGGGGTCAGACCATACGTGCCCACGCCGCGATCGCCTCACCGGTAAACCAAACCATGATGCTGCCCCGCTGACGTTGACCGGCCTCGCGGGGTGGCCAGTCCGTGACCTTGTGCTGCTGGCGTGGGGTGTGGTGGCGATGGTCGTGGTTCAGCTTGAACGAATGAATATTCGGAGTTCCGGAGGCGGGAATCTCTCCTGCGCTGGATCCCTTCGCCACCGGCGGATCAGTGCACCACGCTGGCTTCAGCGCCTCGGACGTTGGCGCGGTAAGACGCGACCAGGCGCAATCGGCCGCGCCCGTAAGCCGCCCTCCGGTGTTTGTTTCATAAAGGGCTAACATAAGCTTCACATGAGGCGGAGCGGGGGCGCCGGAGATACGCTGACGCAATGTCACACCCGCGGCATACCGAGGCCGCGCTCGGCGACAATATTGCGCTGAATTTCATTCGTCCCGCCGGCGATCGTCCCGGAGAACGCACTCAGGAAATCGAACATCGGGCTGCCGAAAGGCTCCTCCGCGAGCATGGCGAATTCCTGTCCTTTGACCCCCGAGATCCTGGTCATGAAGGAGCAGATCCGCTGCCGCAGCACCGTACTAGACAGCTTGACGATCGACGGCAGCACGCTGGCCGAGGCTTCGGGCGATTCACTCTCCTCCAGCACACGCCGCAACAGTCGGCGACCCGCTTGCATCTCCGCGAGGAAACCCATGAATTCGCGGCGAAGCTGATCGTCCCGCAGCCAGTCAGCGTCGCTCTCCAGCGCCTGACGATAGAATGCTTCCACCTCATAACGCTGCCGTTCCGCGCCTTCGAACGCGATCACGCCACGCTCCGAGGCCAAGGTCGCCTGCGCGACCCGCCAGCCGTTGTTCTCGCGCCCGATCATATTTTCGGCGGGGATCCGGACGTTCGTCAGGAAGATCTCGCCGAACTCCGAGCGGCCGTTGGCCTGTCGGATCGGCCGCACCTCGACGCCGGGCGACCGCATGTCCATGATGAAATAGGTGATGCCGCGGTGCTTTTGCGCATCCGGATCAGTCCGGGTCAGCAATATGCAATGGTCTGCGTACATCGAATACGATGACCAGATCTTCTGCCCGTTGATCACATAATGATCGCCATCGCGAACCGCCCGGCAGCGCAACGACGCGAGGTCGGATCCCGAGTTCGGCTCCGAGAACCCCTGGCACCAGACATCGCCCTTGGCCACGCCGGCGAGGTAGCGTCGCTTCTGCGCCTCGGACCCGTGGGGGAAGAGCGTGCCGGGAAGATGGATCAGCGAAATGGTGAACATACGCGCCTGCGGTGCGTCCGCCCGCGCCATCTCATCGGCGATGACGATCAGGTGCTGCAACGTCAGCCCGGCGCCGCCGTAATCTTTCGGCCAGTGCGGAATAGCGAGGCCAACCTTGCTCCGCTCCCCCATCCACCAGCGTTGGAAAGCAATGAACTCCTCATTGGAGGCCCGTGTCATGCGGGCCTTCCAGTCGGCGGGCACGACCTCGGCCAACCAGTCGCGAATGGCCTGGCGGAACGCCGGCAGATCGTTTTGCGCATCGAGAATTGTCATAGGCCCAGCTCCAACGCGGAACGTCCGGCGCGTGTCATCGCGGCCAGCCCAGCGAAGGCCCGATCGCGCAGGGCGGGATTCGCCATGACCAGCACTTCGTTCAGCCGCGCGCGCTTGAGGAAAATCTGCGGATCGTAGTCCCAGGTGAAACCAACGCCGCCGTGCAGCTGCACGCAGTCGGTAGCGATGAAAACAAAGCTCTCGGTCGCTTCGGCCTTGGCCAGCGAAGCCCAGATATCCGCATCCGGTTCGCCCGCTTCGGTCCTGTGGACGGCGTGCGCCACCATTTCATCCATCACCGCCAGCTTCGTGGCGAGGTCGGCGGCGCGATGCTTCAGCGCCTGGAACCCCGCGATCGGCTGTCCGAACTGCTCTCGCGTCTTCATATACGCGATGGTCCGCTCAGTGATGGAACGGGCCGCGCCGCAACTGTCCGCCGCCGTTGCCAGTGCCATGGCTCGGACCAGCGCCACGCTGGTGCCCTCCCGGTCTTCCAGAATGGCGGCCGGCTTCGCATCCTGCAGGCGGATATCAACCACCTCACGCGTCCGGTCCCACATCGGCATGGCGCTCACGCCGGCACCGGCCAGTTCGACGATAACCCATGCGTCGCCGGTGGGTGCGAGAACGAACGCGGCGTCGCGCGCGCCCAGGCAGTGCAGCGTGCCTGACACGCCCGCACCAGACCATGCCAGCGACGCCGCCCCCTGGGGAGGCGGGACAGTGGCAGGGATGGCCGCGTTGACCTCACCGGAGGCGATGCGCGGCAGCCACGCATTGCGAGTTGCTTCTGTGCCGGTTTCGACAATCGCCTGAGCGGCCGACAGCGTGGGAATGTAAGGTCCCGGCGCGGCTTGCCGTCCAAGCTCGGTGTGCAATATGGCGAGGCCGTGGGCGCCCAGACCGAGCCCGCCGTACTGTTCGGGAACGCCGAAACCAAGCCAGCCGAGGGAAGCTGCCCGAGCCCACAGTTCCCGATCGAGCGAATTCTTGCCGTCGATGAAGGCATGCACTTGCGTACTGCCGCTCTGCTCCGCCAGCACGCCGGCGACGCCTTCTCGCAAGGCGTCGAGTGTCGCCTGATCCATTTGGCCTACCGTCTCGATCGCGGTCATCGCCAGGTGGTCTCCTGTTGCTCGCAACGTTTCGCGGTGTTCGCCCGTGCCGGTCCGGCACATTGGGCCGCTTGGCGATCGCTTCCTGTGTCACACGGAGCACCGTCGTGCGCGTTTCGTGCAGCGGGCCGGTAGGCGAAGGTCGGGTTTCCGGGCGCCATGGCGATCCCCCGGTGACCGACCTCGCTCATTCTGACCGTATGCGCCATGGCTGATTGCCCGTTTCCTCGGAAGGCGCGGTGCCCAGCCGCAGCTTCTCATACCGGCGAATATCCCCCGACCGGCCCTGGGCATCAAGCGCACGCTCCATCAATCAAGCGCACGCTGCATCAAATGCGCACCAGGGCGGCGCAACATATGCCGTGTCTTGGGGGCAACGCGTGCCGATCGGCCCGCTTAGCGGTATGGCCCGTTTAGCGGTATAGGGCAGGGATCGACCCGCCGGACCTGATCCCGGCGGCGCGAACGCGAGGGAGGAAAACCAATGAAGGACTTCTCCGGCAGGATTGCCGTGGTGACGGGTGGCGGCTCTGGGATGGGCCGCGAACTCGTGCGTCAACTGGTGGCCGAGGGATGCGCCATCGCGATGTGCGATGTGTCCGCCCGTGGCATGGCCGAAACCCAGCGGTTGTGCGATGTGGCCGGCCTGCCGCAGGGTCTGCGCGTCACCTCCCACGTCGCCGATGTCTCCAATGAAGCCGACGTGGTACGTTTCCGTGACGAGGTTTCGGTCCAGCACGCGACCGATCGCATTCACCTGCTGTTCAACAACGCCGGTATCAGTGGCGGCGGAAGCATGATCGTCAACGAGCGCGCGGAATGGGAACGAGCCTTCAACATCTGCTGGGGTGGCGTCTATCTGAACACGCGCGCCTTCCTGCCAATGCTGCGTGCCGCCGATGAGGCGCACATCGTCAATACCAGCAGCATGAACGGTTTCTGGGCCTCGGTTGGACCCGACACGCCGCATACCGCCTATTCCGCGGCGAAGTTCGCGGTGAAGGGCTTCACCGAGGCGCTGATCGCCGATTTCCGGATAAATGCACCGCACATCAGGGTGTCCGTCGTCATGCCGGGACATATCGGCACGGGTATTCGCGACAACTCGCTGAAGGTGCAAACCCGTACCGACGCGGATGGGCTGAACGCGGCGCAGATCGCGCAGATCCGCGCCCGGCTCACCTCGATGGGCCGGGACGCGGCGAAATATTCCGATGTCGACATCGAACGCATGCACACCGAGCGCGCCCGCCGCTTCGTCACCGACGCTCCGACCAGCGCGGCCGAGGCGGCCAAGATCATCCTGGACGGTGTCAGGGCCGACCGGCTCCGCATCCTGGTCGGGCCCGACGCGCACATCATCGACCGCATGGTGCGCGAGGACCCCGACCATGCCTATGAACCGGAGTTCTACGAACGTTTCGCCACCGAAGCGGGCTGGTATCCCGGCCGCTGACGGCCACCTTCCTGGACTTTCGCCGGTTCCGATGCTGCGCCTGCGGCAAGCGGGCCGACGAGCGCAGCTTCGGACCTGATCTTCTGAAGCGATTGTCCCGCGATGGCCTTGCACAGCGTGGCGGTTACCGGGCCGAATATGGACGCGGCGTTCCGCAGGTTCATTCCGTCCTTTGGTGTCGCGGGCAACCCGGTCGAAATCATCGGTGGCGCGCCGACGACCGACACATCAAAAGGTCATACCGGGGGGCGCACGCCGCAGGGCTGATCTGGCCGGGGTGAACCGGACAATGCCGCGATCCGCGGCTGTGAGTACGTCCTGACAGGAAAATGAAACAAGCTCGCCTGTCAAGCTGGGGAGGTTGCAAATGAGTGGATCCCTGCCTGTTGCCGGAACCAACAGATGGGGCCAGCTGATTATGGGCGTCATCTGCATGGCGCTGATCGCCAACCTTCAGTATGGGTGGACGCTGTTCGTCCATCCCATTGCGGCGGCTGGTAACTGGTCAGTCGCCGGCATCCAGGTGGCGTTCAGCATCTTCGTCGCACTGGAGACCTGGCTGGCGCCGATCGACGGCTGGATCGTGGACGGGCTTGGCCCGAACCGCGGGCCGAAGTTCGTCGTGGCGGTCGGCGGAATCCTGGTTGGGATCGCCTGGATCATCAACTCGGTCGCGGGCTCGCTTGGTGTGCTGTATCTGGGCGCCGCGCTGTCAGGCGTTGGCGCGGGCGCCGTTTATGCCACCTGCGTCGGCAACGCAGTGAAGTGGTTCCCGGACCGGCGGGGACTGGCGGTCGGCATTACCGCCGCTGGATTTGGCGCGGGCGCGGCAGTGACTGTCATCCCGATCCGGTTGATGATCGCCGGACTGGGTTATGCGTCCACCTTCTTCTGGTTTGGCCTGATCCAGGGCGCCATCATCTTCGCGCTCGCGTGGTTCCTGCGCGCGCCATTGCCGGGCGAAACGCCGGCCGTCGTGGCCGCCAAAGTGCTTCAGTCCACGCACAGCACGCGGCCGCTGGACATGCTGAAATCCCCGGTATTCTGGTTGCTCTACGTGATGTTCGTGCTGGTGGCCGCCAGCGGCCTGATGGCCACGGCGCAGATCGCGCTGGTTGCCCGCAGCTATGAGGTCGCGAACACCGTGATCCTGCTCGGCGGCTCGACCCTGACAGTCGCGCTGATTTTTGACAACCTCGCCAATGGCGGAGCACGGCCATTCTTCGGCTGGGTCTCCGACCATATCGGGCGAGAGTACACGATGGCGATTGCGTTCGCGTTGGGAGCAGCGGCGTATTGGCTGCTCGGAACGGTCGGATACAGCCCCTGGGCCTTCGTGTTCTCGGCGGCGCTGATCTTCTTCACCTGGGGCGAGATCTTCAGCCTGTTCCCCTCGACCTGCACCGACGCCTTCGGTCCGCAATACGCAACCGTGAACACCTCGCTTCTCTATACGGCGAAGGGCCTCGCGGCGTTCCTGGTGCCGCTGGCGAATGTGCTGCGTGCCGCGACGGGAAGTTGGCACATAGTGTTCGTGATCGCCTCGATCATGAACGCCATTGTGGTGCTCCTCGCCCTGTTCGTGCTGCGTCCGTTGCGTGCTTCCATCGAACTGCACCAGGCCCTGCCTGGCCAACCGGCCGAATGATGCCGAATGGGTCAGCTCGCATCTCCCGCTGTGGACGCGAGGCGAGGCTGGTCCCGCTCCCGGACGGCACCGCCCTGCTGTCGGCGAGGGGCTTGCTGTCCGTCGCGCTGTTACGCGGCTGCCTCCGCCACATGCTCGGCGGTGAAGCCGAGATACTTCATCACTGCCGGACCGGGTGCCGACTCGCCGAAGCGCTCGATGCCGACGACTGTGCCGTCCAGGCCGACATACTTGTACCAGGACATCGTGCTGGCCGCTTCCACCGCCACGCGGCGAATGCCCGGCGGCAGCACTGAATCCCGCCACGCCTTGTCCTGCCGGTCGAATACCGTTGTCGACGGCATCGACACCACCCGAGCCTTCACACCGCGCTGGGCCAGCAGATCGCGGGCACCCGTGGTGATGCCCACCTCCGACCCTGTCGCGATCAGCACCACGTCTGGGGTGCCGTCCGGATCCGACAATACATAACCGCCGCGCGCCACCAGCGCCGCGCGCTCCACGCCACCGCCGTGCTGCGGCAGATTCTGCCGTGACAGCAGCAGGGCGGTCGGACCGTCCGCCCGCTCCAGCGCGTGCCGCCACGCCACCGCGGTCTCCACCATGTCGCAAGGACGCCACACGTCCAGACCAGGGATCAGCCGGAGCGAGCTTGCATGTTCCACCGGTTGATGGGTCGGGCCATCCTCGCCCAGGCCGATGCTGTCGTGGGTCAGCACGTAGATCGAGCGCAACTTCATCAGCGCGGCCAGGCGGATCGCGTTGCGGGCATAGTCGGTGAAAACCAGGAATGTGCCGCCGAAGGGGATGAAGCCGCCGTGCAGGCCGATCCCGCTCAACATCGCCGTCATGCCGAACTCGCGCACGCCATAGTGCAGGTAGTTGCCGGCCTTGCCGTGCTGTATGGTGACGCACCCCTTCCAGTTGGTCAGGTTCGAGCCGGTGAGGTCCGCGGATCCGCCGAAGAACTCGGGCATGAAGGCGGCGAACGCCTGAATCGCGTTCTGCGAGGTCTTCCGTGGTCGCGATCGGATCGGTCACCTTGGCGGCGTCCGCTATCACCGCATCCGCCTTTGCCGGGAAATCCGTCGGCAGTGCGCCGGAGACACGCCGGCGGAATTCGGCTGCCTCGGCCGGGAACGCGGCAGCGTAGGCGGCGAACCGGGACTCCCACTCGGCCTGCCGGGCGGCGCCGGCGGCTCGTGCATCCCAGGCAGAGCGGATGTCCGCCGGGACTTCGAACGGCGGATAGGTCCAGCCCAGAGCCTGCCGCGCGCCCGCCACTTCCTCGGCCCCCAGCGCGGCGCCGTGCAACTCGTGGGTGCCGGCGAGCTTTGGTGCGCCGAAGCCGATAATCGTCTTGCAGCACACCAGTGTCGGCCGGCCACAGGGTGTGACCGCCTCGGCGACCGCGGCCTGCACCGATTCGCTGTCCAGGCCGTTGACGTTGCGGATCACCCGCCAGCCATAGGCCTCGAACCGCCTTGGAGTGTCGTCGTTGAACCAGCCGTCGACGTGGCCGTCGATGGAAATGCCGTTGTCGTCGTAGAAGACGATCAGCTTCTCCAGGTTCATCGAGCCGGCGAAGGAGCAGGCCTCGTGCGAGATCCCCTCCATCAGGCAGCCGTCGCCGCAAAACACGAAGGTGCGGTGATTGACGATCGCATGTTCGCCGCGGTTGAACGCCAGCGCGAGCTGTTGCTCGGCGATTGCCATCCCGACCGCCGTGGCGAGGCCTTGGCCCAGCGGGCCGGTGGTGGTCTCGATGCCGGGGGTCAGGCCGTGTTCCGGATGGCCCGGCGTCTTCGAATGGAGCTGGCGGAAGTGTTTCAGTTCGTCGAGCGGCAGGTCGTAGCCGGTCAGGTGCAGCAGGCCGTACAGCAGCATGGAGCCATGGCCGTTGGACAGTACGAATCGGTCCCGGTTCGGCCAGGCCGGATCAGCGGGATTGTGGCGCAGGTGGTGGCGCCAGAGGACCTCGGCGATGTCGGCCATGCCCATCGGCATCCCGGGGTGGCCGGACTTTGCCTGCTCCACCGCATCGACAGCCAGGAAGCGCAGCGCGTTCGCCAGCAACCGGGGGGCAGGCGTCGTCTGTTCCGTGGTGACCGCGTCCATGACCGTCTCCTTCGCTTGACGCCGGATTTCTAGCACCTGCGGCAGGGCTGGGAAGGGTGCCCCGATGGTGCTTCATTTATCAGTGGTTTCCGCCGTATACTTCGCACGAAGCCGCAAGCAACCGAGCAGGTGAGAATGGCCGCGCGATCATCGACGATTGAACCCCGCAATTTCGCCTCCCCCGCCGTTCGGGCGTTGATGAGCCAGCGCAGCGCCGAATTCGGGGGCCTGTTGTGTGGCCTGCTCGGCCTGGCGATTCTGGTGGCGCTGGCGACGTACGATCCGCGCGATCCGTCGCTGAACACCGCGACGACGCGTCACGTCAGCAACATGGCCGGCGCGGGCGGGGCGGTGCTGGCCGACATCCTGTTGCAAGGGTTCGGGATCTTTGGCGCCCTGCCCGGTATCGCCCTGCTGACTTGGTGCTGGCGGATCGCGTCGCACCGCGGGCTGGGCAGCTTCGGCGGCCGGCTGGCGGCGCTGCTGGCGGGGATGCCGCTGCTGGCTGCCGCGATATCCGTGGTGCCGGTTCCGCATGGCACGCCCTGGCCGGTGATGGCTGGACTGGGCGGCTCGATCGGCCAGATTATCCTGAACGCCGAGTTGGGGGCCGGTCATGCCCTGTTCGGCATCGTCGGGGCGGCGTCGGTCTGGCTGCTCACCGCCGCTCTGGCGGTGATACTGGGCCTGCTGTCACTGGGCCTGTCTCGCGCCGAATGGCGCAGCGCCGGTCATGCCGCCGGGGTCGCGGCGCGCTTCTCGGTGTCTGGCGGGATCGGCGCTGTTGGAGCGCTGTCACGGGGCGCGGGTGGGGTGAGCAGCGCCTCGGGCTGGCTGGTCAACCTTGTGAACCGCAGTCCGGGACTGGAGCCGGATGCGCCGCCTGGGTTGCCGGCGCGGCCTCGGCCGGTCGTGCGGCAAGGCTTGCCCGACGCGGGCCGACAGTCCGAATTCGTGCAGGGGGACGCCGCGTCGATCCCGGCCCCGCCGATGCGCAACGGCAAGCCTGTGCCGCCACCGGCACGCAAGCCGCAGCAGCAGAGCCTGCCGTTGCCGGAGGCCGGGTGGAATTTTCCCTCGCTGACGTTGCTGAAGGCGCCGCCGCCGCGGGCCAGCACCGGCCCGAGCGAGGAGGCGCTGCAGGCCAATGCAAGGCTGCTCGAGACCGTGCTGTCGGACTACGGGGTGCAAGGGGAGATTGTCGAGATCCGGCCTGGTCCGGTGGTGACGCTGTATGAACTCGTGCCGGCGCCGGGCATCCGCAGTGCCCGGGTGATCGGACTGGCCGATGACGTCGCGCGCAGCCTGTCGGTCACGGCGGTCCGGATCGCGACCGTTCCGGGACGTAACGTGATCGGCATCGAGGTGCCGAACAGCAAGCGCGAAACCGTGTTCCTGAGCGAGATCCTGTCCAGCGATGAGGTGCAGAAATCCCCCGGGCGGTTGACGCTGGCGCTGGGCAAGGAAATCAGCGGCAAGGCGATCGTCGCGGACCTGTCGCGCATGCCGCACCTGATGATCGCGGGCACCACCGGGTCGGGCAAATCGGTCGGCGTCAACGCGATGATCCTGTCGCTGCTGTACCGATTGTCGCCCGATCAGTGCCGGCTGATCCTGATCGATCCGAAGATGCTGGAACTGTCGATCTATGAGGGCATCCCGCACCTGATGGCTCCGGTGGTCACCGAACCGGCGAAGGCGGTGACCGCGCTCAAATGGACCGTGCGCGAAATGGAACGGCGGTATCGCGCGATGAGCCAGCTTGGCGTGCGCAACGTCGGCGGCTTCAACGACCGGGTGGCGGACGCTCGGGCCAAGGGCGAGGTTGTTACGCGGAAGGTGCAGACGGGTTTCGATCCGGATACCGGGCGTCCGACGTTCGAGGAGCAGCCGCTGGCGCTGGAGCCGCTGCCGTTCATTGTCGTGGTGGTGGACGAGATGGCGGACCTGATGATGGTCGCCGGCAAGGAGATCGAGCAGGCGGTGCAACGGCTGGCCCAGATGGCGCGGGCGGCGGGGATTCATGTGATCATGGCGACTCAGCGGCCGTCGGTGGACGTCATCACCGGCACGATCAAGGCCAACTTCCCGACGCGGATTTCGTTTCAGGTGATCTCGAAGTTCGACAGCCGGACGATTTTGGGCGAGCAGGGGGCGGAGCAGTTGCTGGGCATGGGCGATATGCTGTTCATGCAGGGTGGCGGCCGGATCACCCGCGTGCACGGGCCATTCGTTTCGGATGACGAGGTGGAGAAGGTCGTGGCGTTCCTGCGCACGCAGGGCGAACCGGCCTATCTGGATGACGTGACCGAACCGGTGGAGGGAAATGGCGGTGCTGATGCGGACCCGCTGTTGTCGGGGATCCTGGGGGCAGGCGACAGCGACAAGAGCCTGTTCGATCAGGCGGTCGCGGTGGTGGCGCGCGAGGGGAAGGCGTCAACTTCGTTCATCCAGCGGCACCTGAACATAGGGTACAACAAGGCAGCGAAGCTGATCGAGCAGATGGAAAAGGAAGGCATTGTCGGGGCCGCGAACCATGTCGGCAAACGGGAGATTCTAGTGCGGCGCACGAACGACGATATGGACTGTTGACCGGCTGCCACTGCGTGAGCCGGCAGACTTTATGCCGTCAGGGGCATTCCCTTTGCCGAACGCGCCCGCGGCGACGGGCCATTTCCGCCCTGATTGGCAGGACGAAAATGGTCTGATCGCCGAAGTGTGGCTATCGCTAATTCACAACATGCGGCGCGATCATGGTTCAATCGTCGCCGACCGCGCGCAGCCTTTCGGATGGATCCTCGCTTGGGATATTGATGCCGCCACCGCGCCGGGCGGCGATCGCGTTCGGCGTGCCGTCACCTGCGACGACCGAGCGGCCGTAGGCAGGTATGGGTGGGATCGCGGCCGGTGCGAGCGGCTGCATCCATTGCTTTCGTTGCAATGCCGCCTCAATGTAGGGCGCGAGTTCCGCCTGTTTGCGTGCCTCGCGCGCGGCCTGATCGGCTTTCAGGACCGGCATCACCTCGGCCGCGAACAGTTCGAGCGAGGCGATGATGTCGGCATGCGTGTTGCGCCCTGCCTGCTGGACAAAGATCACCTGATCGACGCCGGCGTCCTGATACTGCTTCAGCCGGTCGATCAGTTGCGCGGGCGTGCCGATGCCGTTGCCTACCGCGGGCGGCAATGCTTCGCGGGCACGCTCGAACCGCTGCCACACATTCGTTACGGCCGGGATGTGCTCGCCATAAACGTAGTGATGGCCGAGCGCGTAGCCGAAGTACTGAAAGCCCTCCTGTCCGCGCCGGATCGCCTCCGCCTCGTCATGATGCACCGAAAAGCCGGTCGCCATCGCGATGTTGGCGTTCACCGCGTGGCCGATTGGCACGCACTCCTCGGACTTGATAATTTGATAGTATTCGCCGGCCCATTTCGCAGCGTCGGCGGGATCGACGAAGGCGAAGGCGAGCGCGCCGACCCCGTTGCGCGCGGCGACATGAATCGTCTCGCGGTTAGAGCAGGCGAGCCAGAGCGGCGGATGCGGTTTCTGCAACGGCTTGGGAATAACGTTGCGCGCCGGCATCGAGAAGAACTCGCCCTTGAATCCGGGATAGGGCTCCATCGCCATCATATTGGCGGTCTGTTCGGTCGCCTCGGCCCACATCAGCTTCTTCAGGTCCGGGTTGACGTTGAAACCTTCCAGTTCAGCGCGCGATGCGGATGAGCCGGTCCCCCATTCGCAGCGGCCGGAGGAGACGAGGTCGAGCATGGCGATGCGTTCCGCTACCCGGGCAGGGGGATTGTAGCCGGGCGGCGAGAGCACCACCGCATGGCCGACATGGATCTGCCGGGTCCGCCCGGCGGCGGCGGCGAGGAACACCTCGGGCGCCGAGTTGTGAGAGTATTCCTCAAGGAAATGATGTTCGTTGGCCCAGATATAGTCGAAGCCGAGCCTGTCCGCGACTTCCGCTTCGATCAGCGCATCCTGGACCAGGCGATGCTCGGAGTCCGCGTCCCACGGACGCGGCAATTGCAGTTCGTAGATCAGGCCGAACTTCATGGCATATATCTCCTGCGCCTCATCGGGGGTTCCTACTGACCAGTAGCGGAAGCCGGACCCGGCGTCCAGCGAGCTTCCTTCGTGGGCGCATAATGGGCAGGGGTAGGGCGTCTCGTCGGAAAGCCCTGTCCTGATGCCGAGGGGCAGAGCCGGGTGCAACCGTCGCGCGAGTGCCCGATCACCCGGCCATGCGGGGCGGCCGTTGCGATCGCTTGTTCCGTCATGACGCGGAGCGCGCGCCTCGGACTCTCGGGTCGCGCGTCGGGGTCACCGTTGGCCTCACTCGGCGTAAGTGATGCCCCACGGTCCCGCCCCATCTTTCGGCGGTTCACACCAGACCGGCACCGCGTTTCTGGTCCGCACATTCGGCTCGTGCCCCATGGCCCCACGCATGGCGCGAAAAAGCGCGCCGTGTGCGACAACCAGGACGATCGGTGGGCGCGCGGTGCAGCGGTTGATGGCGGCGACGGCGCGGGTGGTTAGGGCTGGGAAGCTTTCGGCACCAGATGGGGTCAGCAGTCCGTCGACCCAGTGCTGAAACCACTCCGACATCGGCTTGCCTTCCTGGACGCCGAATGCGACCTCCCGCAGTCCGTCGTCGATCTGGACCGGCACGCCCAGTTCCGCTGCCGCGATCTCGGCCGTTACGCGGGCGCGGGACAGCGGGGAGGAAATCAGGCTGCGAATACCGCGGTTCCGCAGCAACAGCGAGGCGGACCGAGCCTGCGCCAGCCCGGTCTCGTTGAGCGGGATGTCGACGTTGCCCTGCGACAGATTCTGGGCGTTCCAGTCGGTCTCGCCATGGCGCAGGAACCAGAACGCGACCGGGCGCAACTTGTCGGCAGGGGGAGCGCTCATGCGCTCAGGCCAGGCCTTCCTGCTGCAGCACACGCCGGACGGCGGGACGCGCCAACATGCGGTCCAGATGCGCGGCGCAGTTCGCCGGCAGGGTCATGCCGACGCGTTTGGCCCAGAACTCGACATAGAAGATCGCGGCGTCGGCGATGGAGAATTTTCCAATCGCGTAGTCCTTGCCTTCCAGCGCCTTGTCGATAAGGGCAAAGCCTCTTTCGGCGATCTCCTTGCCCCTGGCCTTGACCGCCTCCTCATCCGCGGCGCTGGGCGTAAAGTTGGCGGCGCGGAACTGCCGCCCAAAGCCCTGCATGTGGATGGTCGCCACGGCGTAGTCCAGCAATTCCAGCGCACGGGCCTGCTGGTCGATGTCGTCCGGCAGCAGGTTGGCGAACGGGTTGGTGCGCGCCAGCCAGTAGGCGATCGCCGGAAACTCGGTCAGGACCGAGCCGTCGTCGCGCGTCAAGGGTGGGCACCTTCGATTTCGGGTTCACGTCGGTGAAGTTGGGCTGGTATTGCTCGCCCTGCTGCAGGTTGACGGCGATCAGGTCTCGTACGGCTTGCCGATTTCCTCCAGCAGCACGTGGATGCCGATCGAACAGGCGCCGGGTGCGTAATAGAGTTTCATGCGTGCGTCTCCTTGCGTTATCGCCAGGCTCCGACCGCCGGCCGGTCGAGGCCGAGGTTCTCGCGCAACGTAGCGCCCAGTGTAGTCGATGTGGAACAGGCCACGGCGTTGCAGTTCGGGGACAACCAGGCGGGAAAAGTCCTCGTAGGCGCCGGGGACATGGGAGGCGGCGATCACGAAGCCGTCGCAGGCGCGCGTTGAAAACCATTCCTCCATGCCGTCGGCGACGTCCTTCGGGCTGCCGACGAAGCGGGGATGGTCGTGGAAGGTGCCGCGGCGGGTGATGTCGATGAAGTCGCGCGGGGTGGGCAGGCGGTTGCCGAGTTCGCGCTTGATGCGGTCGCGCATGCCCTGCACACCGGTCCAACTGTCGAGTCTGTTCCTGGGTGAACGGCTGTGTCGATCGGCTGTTTGGAGAAGTCGAAGTTCAGGACCTCGGACAGCAGCGACAGGCTGTCGATTTCCTTTGGCAGTGTGTCGATGAGGGCGGCGTGGTCTTCTGCCTCGGTTCGGGTTTCGGCGACGACGGGATAGACGCCGGCGCAGACGAAGACTTTTTCGGGGTCGCGGCCGGCGGCTTCGACCTGGGTCTTGAAGGCGGCGTAATCGCGCTGGGCCTGGGTCAGAGCGTGGTAGTTGACGAAGACACACTCGGCCCAGCGGGCGGCGAATCGCTGGCCGCGGCCGCTTTGGCCGGCCTGGATGAGGACGGGGTGGCCCTGCGCGGAGCGGGGGACGGTGAAGGGGCCGCGGGAGCTGAAAGAATTCGCCCTTGTGGTCCAGGCGGTGGACTTTTTCCGGGTGGGCGAACAGGCCGGTTTCGCGGTCGGCGACGATGGCGCCGTCCTCCCACGCGTCCCAGTGGCCCATGACGACTTCCATGAACTCGTCGGCGCGGTCGTAGCGGCGGTCGTGGTCGCCGTGCGAGGCATGGCCCATGTTCAGCGCTTCGCCGTCGTTCATCGAGGTGACGATGTTCCAGGCGGCGCGGCCGTCGGTCAGCAGGTCGAGGGTGGCGAAGACGCGGGCGACGTGGAACGGCTCGAAATAGGTGGTGGAGAAGGTGGCGCCGAGACCGAGGCGTTCGGTGGCCATGCCCATGACGGTCAGGATGGTGATCGGGTCCATTTTGACGCAGCGGATGCCGTTGGCGACGGTGTGGGCGTGGTCGCCGCCGAACAGGTCGGGCATGGCGAGGCGGTCGTCGAAGAAAGCCGAGGTGGAATTTGCCGGCTTCGAGGGCTCGGCCGATGCGGCGGTAATACTCGGCGGCGGTGAAATCCTGCTGGGCGAGGGGGTGGCGCCAGGAACCGACGAAGTTGGTGCAGTTCTGCGCCTGCAGGAAGCCGACCAAGGTCATTTGGCGCATCGTTCTGGGTTCCCCGCCGGCCGTTTGGGTCCTGTATACCGGTGGGGAGCGGATCGGGAAAGGTTTGCGGCGAAAGGCGCTTGCGTTGGGCGGCGAACGCCGCCTAGAACCCGCGGCCTGATCGGAGCGCGGGCGTAGCTCAGGGGTAGAGCACAACCTTGCCAAGGTTGGGGTCGAGGGTTCGAATCCCTTCGCCCGCTCCAGAATCTCTTAGGGACTTCAATCAGATAAAAGCGGCCCGTCGGGCCATTTTTGCTTACACTGCCGCTTACATCCGACAATGTAAGCTCCCTGTAAGCACGAGAAATAGTGAAACCGGATACCGCTGCGGGCTCACGGCTGTGTTTCAGCCGTGACCGCCGCGATTTCAGGGACAGCGTGAGAGCTGACAGCAGCCAAACCGCCCCTTCTCGCGAGCTCTCGCCTGTTGAGGCCAGGGGGATCGGGTACACGCCCAAGCACGGAAGCTGGCTGGACATGGCAGAGTCCGAGCTCAGCGTGCTGTCGACCCAGTGCCTCGATCGGCGCATCCCCGACAAGAAGACCCTGACCGAGGAAGTCGCTGCCTGGCAGAACGACCTCAACAAGCACCACGCCAAGGCGGACTGGCAGTTCACCACGGCCGATGCGCTGGTCAAGCTGAAGCGGCTTTACCCAGCGTTTTGAATGACTCGGGGCACTAGGGTCAGATCAGCGATACTGGCCGCCTCACAGCTACCCAGTGAACCCCGAATTAAGGTTGATTGAAATCTCCCTTGCAACACGGTACGGCTTGGGGAGGTCGGCGGCAAGTCCGCAATCAAATCGAACTCAGCCGAACGGCTGAAATCTCAGCGAAACGGCGATTTGCCAAGATCTTCACCTGGAAGGTGCGGCCCCGGATCGGTCGATTTCGGCCGGTTACGCAGTGGCCGCGCAGGGCCGCCATAGGTTGATAGGCAACCTTCAAACTAAGACATTACGGAAAACCGATTCCAACGTCCGCAGACCCGCAGATGCTAGCCGCACTGCCACACTTCGGGGCAAGTCACGAAAATCCGATCGCTGGCGCCGCAGAATGTGTCGGCGGTGCTCGCAAAGCGTCGTTCTCGATATGCCCTTCCTGAGACGATCACCCGGCACCGTCGCGTACCACGCTCCCCCATCCTTGGTGGTCATGCTCAGAACCCACGCTGTTATCCGACCCCCATCGATCCCATCGCCGAAAGGTGACATTCTTACTCGGGGCTGACACAAAACTAGGCAATCTTGTTAATGACCCCGAACCAAGGTACTCATAGCGATCGAGTTACAAGCCCCTAGAATCCTCGGCGCTGATTTTCCCGCGTCAGCAAAATTAATTCGATCGGATCAAGCCATTTTTCTTCCGTACGCACCCGGTTCGCGCGTTGTCATCCGCGATGAGGAATGGCTGATCCGGCGTGTCGACCCTGCCGCTGACGGCGGCTGGTTACTTACCTGTGACGGTGTCTCGGAACTCGTCCAAGGGACATCACCTCTGTTTCTGACCGAGCTGGAAGAAGAAATTGAGGTTCTCGACCCCGCGAAGACCGAGTTGATCCCCGACGATAGCCCCACTTACAACGCCGCAATCCTCTATCTCGAAAGCCAGCGCCGCCGCAGCGTCGCCAACGACGAGAAGATCCATCTCGGCCACCGCGGTGTCATGAACCTGGTGCCCTACCAGCTCGATCCCGCCCTCCAGGCGTTGCGCCAGCCGCGCTCCCGAATTCTGATCGCAGATGCGGTCGGTCTGGGCAAGACTTTGGAAGCAGGCGTGCTGGCGACCGAACTCATACAGCGCGGTCGTGGTAAGCGCATCCTTGTGGTCACCCAAAAGGCCATGCTGACCCAATTCCAAAAAGAATGGTGGAGCCGCTTTTCGATACCTCTCGTCCGTCTGGACTCCGTCGGTCTGGCACGGGTGCGGAACCGAATCCCCGCGAACCATAACCCATTCAACTACTTTGATCGCAGCATAATTTCGGTCGACACCCTCAAAAGCAACCTCGAGTACCGCAACTACCTCGAAAATGCCTGGTGGGACATCATCGTCATCGACGAGTGCCACAACGTCGCCGCACGGGCGGGAGAAACCGGCCTGTCCCGCCGGGCTCGCCTGGCGAAGCTGCTCGCGACAAGATCCGATACGCTCATGCTGCTCTCGGCCACTCCACACGACGGATCGGCGCGAAGCTTCGCGTCCCTGATGAGCCTGCTGGACCCGACGGCCATTTCTGACCCCGACGACTACACGCCGGACGATTTCCGCGGCAAAGGCTTGGTGATCCGCCGGTTCAAGAAGGACATTCGCGACCAGGTCTCGGCGGATTTCCAGGAACGTGAGACGATTTGTCTGCGCCAGGCTGCCAGTGCACCGGAAGAGGCTGCTTACCAAGCGCTGCTGGACGTGGCCTTCACTCAGGGTGGTGAGCACAAGGCTGGCCGTCAGACGGAGTTGCAGCGCATCGGCCTCCAGAAGGGCTTGTTTTCCAGCCCAGCCGCAGCGTTGGAGTCCACCATCAAGCGTATCGATTTGCTCGCCGGCAAAAGCGCCCCCACTGCCGACGAACACATTGAGGTGGCTGGCCTTGAGGTATTTAAGGCCTCGCTTCAGGTCCTTGTCCAGGACACCGGCGCCAGGAGCTTCAGCAAGTACCAGAAGCTGCTGCAACACCTGCGCTCAGCCGAGTTCGGCTGGCAGATCGACAACGCGTCCGATCGCGTCGTCATCTTCTCCGAACGCATCGAGACGCTGAACTGGCTAAAGAAGCAACTGACCGCCGACCTGCGAACCAAGCCACACCAGTTGGAAGTTCTGCATGGCGGAATGACCGACACCGAACAACAGGACCTAGTGGAGCGTTTCGGCAGGCTGGATGATCCGTTGCGTGTGCTGCTTTGCTCCGACGTCGCCAGCGAGGGGCTCAACCTCCACTATTTCTGCCATCGCCTGGTTCACTTCGACCTGCCATGGTCGCTCATGGTCTTCCAGCAGCGCAATGGACGGGTCGATCGATACGGGCAGAAGCACCAACCCCAAATCGTCTACCTTTTCACCGAAACCGTGAACGAACGCGTCAAGGGCGACTGGCGCATCCTGGAAATCCTGGAGAGGAAGGACGAACAGGCGAACTTCAATCTTGGCGACCCGTCGGCCTTCCTCAACGTCTACGACCCGGACAAGCAAGCCGAGAAAGTCAGCCTCTTTATGGCGGACGGTCTGACGCCCGAGCAGGTCGAGACGACCATGGACCAGACCGCCGCCAACCTGGAGGACAACGAAGGCGACTTCCTGATGCAGCTCTTCGGCGGCGGCGCAGCCGGAGAAGCCGCCACTCAGACGACGCCAGCGGACAGCAGCCTCAACCACATCGAGGATCCAGCCTCGCTATTCAAGGGTGATTTCCACTACGCAAAAACGGCGCTCACCCAGCTCAACCAGCGGCAAACGCTGTGCCAATGGGGAACCAGCGATCTCGAACAAATCATAACGATCACCGCACCCCGCGACTTGCAGGAGCGGTTGCGGCAATTGCCCCGTGAGGTGCAGGCCGAAAACGACCACTACTCACTGTGTGCGGACCCTCAGCGTGTTGCTCAGGCGATCGAAACCGCGCGCCAGGCCAGCGCCGAGGAAGCCACCTGGCCGTCGCTGCATTATCTGTGGCCACAGCACCCCATCATGGAATGGCTCGGCGACCGCATCCTGACCCATTTCGGCCGCCACCGGGCACCGCTCCTGCAAAGCGCCAAGCTGCACCTGGACGAGCAGGCCTTTATCCTGATGAGCCTGGTGCCCAACCGGAAGGGCCAGCCGCTGCTTGCGGAGTGGCGGATCGCGACCCGGCGGGGCAGTGGCGATTTCAGCCTTGAATCGTTCTACTCGTTCGTCGACCGCGCCAGCCTGAAGGCGGGTGGGCTGCCGAACCGCGGCAATGTGCCCGGCCTCGGCGAAGCCACCCTGGCCATGCAGCAGGCCTTGCCAAAGGCGGTGCAGGCGATGCACGCCCACATGATTCGGCAACAGGCCGAGTTCTCAACCCGCCTGAACGAACGGCTGCAAGGCACGCTGGCCGATCTGCAACACCTGCAAGACCGTCAGATCGAACAGCTCCAGCTCGATCTCGAAAACCAGTTGGAGACGGTCAAACGCGGGCGCTTCGAACAGCGGAGCCAGCAGATCAACCGCGTCTTCGACGACTATCGCAAATGGGTCCACGACACCCTGACCACCGAACCACAGCCCTGGATTCAGGTGCTGGCCGCAATGTGTCACCCCAATGCCGCCACTGGCGTCGCCGGAGCCTGACATGCCCGTACTCGACGCCGTCCAAACCTTCGCGGGTATCGCCAACGAAAACGAGTTCTACAGCCACCACTACCTCGCCGAGGTCTTCAAGGGCGACATCAAGGCTCGGCTGGATGCCTGGGACGAGGCCGAAGCCGAACATCCCGGCGACGAAGTCTATCGCACGCCCCACAGGCGGTTGCAGGCCTGGTCGCAACGTTGGTTCAGCCTGCGTGGCCAGATCCAGCGCGCCCGCGACAATACCGAGCGCTGGGAAGTCTACACCCAAATCCAATCCGGCCTGTTGCAGGCCCTGGGCTACGCCGCCCCGCCCGAACTCCCCGTCCGGCATGTACTGGTCCCCGGGCTGCCGATACCGATGTGGCATCTGCAACTGCCTCGGCTCGCTATCATCCCGGCCTACCAGCCCGGCGCCGAGGCGGAAGACCTGCTGGATCACAAGCTGCAACCCAGCCATTACGGGGGCGATACGGTTCCGAAGCAATTGCACGGCGAAACCTGGGCCGACATGCTGTCGGACGCCGTGTTCGGCGCCGACAACGCTCCGCGCTACGTCCTGCTGATCGGCCTGGACCACTGGCTGCTCCTCGACCGCTACAAATGGCCCAACAATCGCGCACTGCGCTTCGACTGGCCCGACATCCTCGACCGCAAGGACAGCGACACGCTCAAGGCTTGCGCGGCGCTGCTGCACAAGGACTGCCTGGCGCCGGCCGAGGGCGCCAGCCTGCTCGAAAGTCTGGACGAGAACGCCCATAAGCACGCGTTCGGCGTCAGCGAGGACCTGAAATACGCCCTGCGCGAAGCCATTGAGTTGCTCGGCAACGAAGCCGCCACCCAGTTGCGGCAGCAGGCGGCCGACGCAAAGAAAGGCTTCTTCAGCGGCAAGGACCAGCTCGACCCCGGCGACCTCAGCCTGGAATGCCTGCGCATGGTGTACCGGCTGCTGTTCATGTTTTACATCGAAGCACGGCCCGAACTGGGCTACGTGCCCATCGGCAAAAGCGAGGTCTACCTCAAGGGCTACAGCCTGGAGAGCCTGCGCGAGCTGGAGATGCAGCCGCTCAACACGCCCCACGCTCGGGATGGCCTCTATTTCGACGCAACGCTGCGGCGGCTGTTCCGGCTGGTGGCGCAAGGCTGCGGCCTGGGCGAGCCGGTCCAGGCACAGTTGGTCGCCTCGGTTGCCGGTGCGAAGGACACCTTCGCCCTGGCACCGCTCGACAGCCGCCTGTTCGACGACAGCACGCTGCCTATGCTGGGCCGGGTGCGTTTCCCCAACCATGTCTGGCAACGCATCATTCGCCTAATGTCCTTGTCTCGCGCGCAAGGACGGGGGCGGCGCAGCGGGCGCGTCAGCTACCAACTACTGTCCATCAACCAGTTGGGCGCGGTGTATGAAGCCCTGCTTAGCTACCGCGGATTCTTCGCCGCCGACGATCTGTATGAGGTGAAGCCGGCGCCGAAAAAGGGCCGCTCGGCCGAGACCAATGAGGACGAAGACGGCCCGGACGATGACGATGGGGCTGACGACGAACCGGGTGCCCGGCGGGGCCGCGGTGGCAATGGGGTTTCCGACGCTGACATGTTGGAGACGGCCTGGTTCGTCCCCGCCAGCCGCCTGAAGGAATACCGCGACGACGAACGTGTTTACGACGTGAACGAAGCCGGCCACCGCATGCTGCGCAAGCACGCCAAGGGCAGCTTCATCTACCGCCTCGCTGGCCGCGACCGGCAGAAAAGCGCCAGCTACTACACTCCGCAGGTGCTGACCCAGTGCCTGGTGAAATACGCGCTGAAGGAACTCCTGAACGGCGAGCGGGTGAAGAAGGCCGACGACATCCTGACCCTGACGGTGTGCGAGCCGGCGATGGGCAGCGCCGCGTTCCTGAACGAAGCCGTCAACCAGCTCGCCGATGCCTATCTGGAGCACAAGCAGGCCGAGCTTCGCCGCCGTATCCCGCACGACGACTACCCGAAGGAATTGCAGAAGGTCCGTATGGTCCT
Source organism: uncultured Alphaproteobacteria bacterium (assembly GCA_963817185.1). GTDB lineage: Bacteria > Pseudomonadota > Alphaproteobacteria > Acetobacterales > Acetobacteraceae > Rhodopila. The sequence goes on from CAWFNN010000004.1 coordinate 252,716, forward strand.
GGCCGACCGCAACGTGTTCGGCGTGGACCTGAACCCGGTGGCGGTGGAATTGGCCGAGGTGTCGCTATGGCTCAACGCCATCTACGGCGAGGAAGACGAGCAAAAGCGCCCGTTGCCGGCGCGCGTGCCGTGGTTCGGCTATCAGCTGTTCGCCGGCAACAGCCTGATCGGTGCGCGGGCGCAGGTGTATAAGCCCGGCAGCTTGCGCAAGGGCGCCAAGCCGGCGTGGCACGAGGAGCCGCCGCGCCAGGTGACGCTGGACAAGCCTCGGCAGGGCGACGAAATCTGGCACTTCCTGCTGCCGGACCCGGGCATGGCGGATTACACGGATAAGGAGGCGAAGAAGCTCTATCCGGAGGATTTCGAACGGCTGAAGACCTGGCGCAAGGCGTTCTGCGCACCGTTGGGTCCGCACGAGGAGACTCGGTTGCAGCAGTTGAGTGCCAAGGCACAGGAACTGTGGGACGAGCATACCGAGGCCCTGGCTCGCGATCGGGCCCGCACCGAGGACCCGGTGGATGTTTGGCCGCATCGCAGCGTGAAGCCGTCGGCGGCCGAGCATGCCGTTAGCCGCGCCGAAAAGGAGGATATCCGGCGGAAAGGATTGCTGAATGGGGATGGCGACCTGGCGACGCCGTTCCGCCGGTTGAAGCTGGTAATGGATTACTGGTGCGCACTGTGGTTCTGGCCGATCACTGACAGCGTCAACCTGCCCAGCCGGGAGGCGTGGTGGATGGAGGTCGGGGCCATCCTAGAAGGCAACGTCGTCGACATCACGGTGCAGTCCAGCTTGGATTTGCAGGTGGCTCGAGCGGAAACTGTGCTGGAGTTTGCGCCCAAGGCGCAGGCCAGCTTCGCAGCGTTCGAGGTCCAACCTTCGTTGCTTATTGCCGCTGACCCGCCCCGACTGCACGACAAGCTCGGGCAACTGCGTATCAGTCGCTTGCGCGAACATTTTCCGCGTGTGGCATTGGTGGAAAACATCGCCACGCAGCAGCGGTTCATGCACTGGGACCTGTTCTTCGCGGATATTTTGTTGATGCGTGGGGGGTTCAATCTTGTTCTAGGGAATCCGCCATGGCTGAAGGTCGAATGGGATGAATCAGGCATGCTGGGCGAGCACAACCCGGTGTTCGCCATTCGCAAAATTAGTGCCAGCGACTTAGATAAACTTCGAATTAATGCATTTAAGGAGTTCCCTTACGCACAAAATATTTGGATCACCGAACTAGAGGAAGCAGCGGGGTTACGAAATTTTCTAAACGCTTCACAAAATTTTCCAGCGCTGAAAGGCGTTCAAACCAATTTATATAAATGCTTCTTGCCTGTCGCTTGGCGTCTAAATGGCTCGTCCGGCGTGACGGGGCTCCTGCATCCAGAAGGCCCTTACGACGACCCACAGGGGGGCGCACTCAGGGAGGCCCTTTATGCCCGCTTGCGCAATCATTTTCAGTTTGTCAACGAAGCAATGCTTTTCTCTGAAGTTCATCATCGAACAAAATTCAGCATAAATATATACGGATCGGCGCGACTTCCCCCGGAATTTGATCATATAGCCAACCTCTTCGTGCCGGCTACTGTGGATGCATGCTACCAGCACAACGGGGATAATGAGGTAGAAGGTTATACGACCTCCGATGGACAACGGAATGTTGCTGGCCATGCTCACAAAGTCGTAAAAGTGGGAACCGATGCACTTTCCGTATTTGCGCAGCTTTACGATGGTCCCGGCACGGCATCACTACGGGCACGGTTGCCTGCACTTCATGCGCAAGAGTTGACAATTGTACTCCGCAAGCTGGCGAAGCACCCGATTCGACTGCGGGGCCTAAAGGGGGCATACAGCCAAACGCCATCGACAAACTGGCATGAGCATTCCTCTCAGCGCGATGGATCGATCCGTCGTCGATCGCCTGGAGACAACCGGTTTCCCACCTCTGTGTTCGAACTGATCATATCGGGACCTCATTTTTATCTGGCAAACCCGTGCTACAAGACACCTCGCGTATTCTGCAGGTCAAACGGACATTTTGACCCTATCGATTTGACAGTATTATCAGATGTTTATCTTCCTCGCGCTAATTATCTGCCGGATCTACCAAAGGACGAATTCCTAGCAAGAATTGCAAAAGTGGAATGGATAGAGCCTTCGCAAGCGGGACAAAGGCCGTTGGCAGATTATTTTAGGCTCGTTGCACGCAAGATGATTCCGCCATCGGGAGAGCGTACGCTTGTGCCAATTATTATTCCGCCTGAAGTGACGCATATTGATGGGGCGGTTTCATTTGCGTTTGAGAGCAGTGCGACGTTGATTTCTGCTGCCGCATCTTGGAGCTCTCTCGTCGCTGATTTCTTTGTTAAGAGCGCGGGCAAGCAGAATTTTCATGGCGACTCTGCGGAAGCGATGTTTGTCTTGGCCGAGACAAACCAGTCTGTGTTGAGTAACGGACGCATCGTGGCTCTCAACTGCCTCACTAACCACTACGCTCCCCTGTGGGAAGAGGTCTACGACCTCGCCTTCGCCGATCAGCAATGGAGCCAGCCCGACAACCCGCGCTTGCCGCAGGATTTCTGGCAAAATCTCACCAGCACCTGGACGCGAAATTGCGCTTTGCGCAGCGACTATGCGCGCCGCATGGCCCTGGTGGAAATCGACGTGCTGGTGGCCCAGGCCCTCGGCCTGACGCTGGAGGAATTGTTGCTGATCTACCGCGTGCAATTCCCCGTCATGCAGGCCTATGAAAGGGATACTTGGTTCGACATCGCCGGCCGCGTCGTCTTCACCGTCAGCAAGGGCCTCGTCGGCGTCGGTCTGCCGCGCAAGGGCAGTCGTACTACCCCGAAAGCCCGCATCCGTACGCCGGACGGCAAGACGCGTGAGGGGAATTTCGGCTGGGAAGACCTTTGCAGAGACGGCAACTGGCTGGTGGCCGATGGCACCATCGTTACCCAATGGGTGACCGACGACACGCTGCCCGGCGGTCCGCGCACGGTGGAGCGCACCTATATCGCCCCCTTCACTCGAGCCAACCGCGAGGACGATTACCGCACGGCCTGGGCGTTCTTCCAGCCCGCCGGCATGATCGACGTCGCCGCATGACCGCCCGCGATCAGCCCTGAGGACGCCCCAGCATGCTCCCGTCCCTGCTCGCGCGTGACATCCGCACCGGCCTGAAGCAGTTCCTTGTCTCGGGGTTCGAACCGGCCGATGCCTTCATGCACGGGCTGATGTCCCGCTTCGCCGCGGACGAAGCGGCCTGGCTGAAAGGCCCCTATGTGCAGGTCGGCCTGCCGTTCATGCCGGGCAACGCAGGGCGCGGCTTTTTCAGCGCATTCCAAACCGAGCACCCCAGCTACCAGCATCAGGAACAGGCCTGGCAGCGGCTGTCCAGCCAGCACCATGCCGCCAGCACGCTGGTCGCCACCGGCACCGGCAGCGGCAAGACAGAGTGCTTCCTGTATCCCGTGCTGGACCACTGCGCGCGCGAACGGGCGGCGGGGCAAAAGGGCATCAAGGCGTTGGTGATCTACCCGATGAACGCCCTGGCCGCGGACCAGGCGCGTCGCATCGCCCAACTGGTTGCCAAGGAGCCGGCCTTCGCCGGTCTCCGCGTCGGTCTTTACGTCGGTGGTAACGCTGGTAAGCCAGGCCAGGGCATGGTGATGACCCCGACCGGCGTCATCACCGACCGCAACACGTTGCGGTCCCATCCGCCGGACATCCTGCTGACCAACTACAAGATGCTGGACTACCTGATGCTGCGGCCTCGGGACCGGGAGCTCTGGTCAGACAATACGCCAACCACCTTGCGCTACGTGGTGGTGGATGAGTTGCACACGTTCGACGGCGCCCAGGGCACCGACCTCGCGCTGCTGCTGCGCCGCCTGCGCGCCAGGCTGAAGGTCGAAACGGACCACCTGATCTGCGTCGGGACGTCGGCGACACTCGGCGGCACGTCGAACACCGAGCCGCTGCGCGAGTATGCACGGCAGATTTTCGGCACGGCCTTCGATACGGACTCGGTAGTGACTGAGAACCGGTTGTCCGTCGGCGACTTCCTGGAAGACGCGACGGTCGACTACATGTTCATGTTCCAGCCGAACCTGACCGCCGTGCTGGATCCCTCGCTATACGCGTCGCCGCAGGAAGCGGTGCGGGCATGGTACGGGTTGTTTTTCCCCAGTGAGGGGGTGCCGGCCGACGACGCGGCGGTGACCAACGCCGCCTGGAGGTCGATGCTGGGCGCGCAGCTCAAGCGGCACCAGTTGTTCGTCAACCTGCTGAAATTACTGAAGGGCGGCACGGTGGTTTATGGCACGTTGCTGGAGGCATTTGCCCGCAATATGCCCGCGACCTCGCAGGACCATGTCGAGCGTGTGCTGGACGCGCTGCTGGTTCTGGTAGCCTGGGCGCTTCGAGACGATGCCCAACCGCTGGTCACGCTGCGGGTCCAGCTTTGGGTGCGCGAGCTGCGCCGCATGGTCAGCAAGCTCAGCGTTGATCCGCAAGAGGTGCTCCTACGCAGTGAGCGCGATCTGCCAGGCATGCGCGACGGGGTCTATCTGCCGATGGTCCAGTGCAGCCAGTGTCGCACCACGGGCTGGCTTTCGCGCTTGGTCCCTGGCAGCAGCAAGCTGTCAACCCAGTTGGACGAGATCTACAATACTTGGTTCTCCCGCCGGCCGGAAGCGGCGCGACTGTATGCCGCCGCGAGCGTCGGCCGCACGCGTGTGAACGGCATCAACCAGTTCGCCTGCGTTGCTTGCGGCAACGTGCAGCATGATGGTGCCACCTGCCAGGCCTGCGCCCATCAGGAACTGCTGGAGGTGTTCCGCGTCACCGCGCAGCGCACGCAAGTGACCGACCACGCGCAGTATACGTGGCACGACCCCGTTTGCCCTGGTTGCGGCGAGCATGGCGAATTGCTGCTGCTCGGCGCGCGCAATGCGACCCTGGGGTCGCAAGTGGTCGATGCCAGTTGGGCCAGCGTCTTCAATGACGACAAGAAGCTAATCGCGTTCTCGGACTCGGTGCAGGACGCGGCACATCGGGCGGGCTTCTTCGGTGCGCGCACGTGGCAGAACGGCGTTCGCACGGCGTGGGCGCATGTGCTGGATGAATTGCAGGTGGCCGCGATGCCGTGGACCGATTTCCTGAGCGCCGCCGAGGCGCGGTTCGATGCTCCGGGCTCGGTGCTGCACCTAGCTCCTGAAACGTTGGTGGCGGAGTTTCTGGCGCCCAACATGACGTGGCAGCACGACTGGTCGGAGGAGCTTCTAAAGCATCAGCGCCTGCCGTCCGGTTCGCGTTTGCCGGGTAAGGTGAAGAAGCGGCTACTATGGCAGTTGTTCAGCGATCTGACCTACCTAAGCCAACGAGGCCGCACGCTGGAGCGGGTTGGCAAGGCTACGCTGTCTGTGCCGTGGGAGTGCGTCATGCAGATTGCGGCGCGGCTTCTGCCCTATTTCCGCGAGCATTTTGGTACACAAGGGCTAGAGTTGCCGGTCCTGACGCAATGGTTGTGGGGTACGCTTACCCACATGCGGCAACGCGGGGGGGTCCTGCATCCCGAACTCGGGACCTACGCAGCGGACGGCAACGTGTGGACGCTAACCAGCCTCGGGGGCCGCCGCGAATGGATGCCTGGCATGGGTCCATACACGCCCCGCCCCGTGCTGCTGACGTTGGGTCGGCAGATTGGTTTCGACAAGGTAACCGGCAACTCCCGCCCCACCTGGTATGACCAATGGGCAATGGCAGTTCTCGGCCATCAGACGTTGATGGACAAGCATTTGGCGGCTGATTTGTACCGGACGGCTTTTGATGCAATGGTTGCTGACGGCATTCTTGTGCGAACCCCGCATCATCAAGGCGACACCCTGGCCATCGACCCGGCGGCATTGCAGGTGGACACCGATCTGGCCTTCCTCACCACCGAGGGGAATAAACGCCGCTTGGCGGTACCGCGGCGGGACGCCGATCATCTGCGGGCCATGCCATGCTTGGATGCGATGGGCTCGCGCTATCGCAATGTTATTCCCACCGCCGGAGATTGGTGGGCACGTCGCTTCAGCAAGGGCAACCTACGCCGTGTGATCGCGGCCGAGCACACCGGTCTGCTAGAGCGGCAGGAGCGGGAGGCGCTAGAGATTCGTTTCAAGGACCGGAACCCAAAGCCCTGGTATGAAAACCTGCTTTCAGCCACGCCCACGCTGGAGATGGGCGTAGACATCGGTGACTTGTCGTCGGTTCTGCTGTGCTCGGTGCCTCCTAATCAGGCGAGCTTCCTCCAACGCATGGGCCGCGCTGGGCGTCGTGACGGCAATGCCATGACAACAACGTTGGCTGATGGGAACAGCCCACACGATCTGTATTTCTTCGCCGAGACTGAGGAGATGATTTCCGGCGAGGTGGCTCCGCCCGGGGTCTTCCTTCAGGCCGCCGAGGTGCTGCGCAGGCAGTTGTTTGCATTTTGTATGGATGACTGGGTCGCCACTCTCGGCAATCCGGCCGCGCTGCCCGAGAAGACGTCCCAGGCTCTGGACGCGATGGACCAGAAGAGACTGGATCGCTTCCCGTACGTGTTCGATGACTACGTGTTGAAGCATGAGCAGCGGCTGTTCGAGTTGTTCATCCAGTTGCTGGGCCAGGACATAGACGACACCGTACGCTCTAGGTTGTCAGACTACATGCAGGGCCAGGGCGAGACAGACGGACTGCGGACAAAACTCATCAAATCATTCGAAGAACTGGTCGAGGAACGCCGCAGTTACAAGAAGCGCAAGGACGACTTGGATAAAGCAAAGTCGAAAGCCCAACAGCAGCCCCAGGACGAGTTAACGAAGGCCGAGATCGACAGTCTGCTGCGCGAACGCGACACGGTCCTGGAACTGATCAAGGAGATCAATTCCCGCGATCTGCTGAACACTCTGACCGACGCTGGTTTGATTCCCAACTACGCATTTCCGGAAGCGGGCGTTGAACTGAAATCGGTCCTCTGGCGGAGGCGCAGTGCCGATGAACCCGGCCAGGGCGCTTACGTAACGCTAGCAACGCAGAAGTACGAACGACCGGCACAGTCGGCATTGTCGGAGTTCGCGCCCGAGAATAGGTTCTACGCGAATCAACGCCGCGTGGAGGTGGACCAGATCAATATGAATCTGGCAAAGATCGAAGAATGGCGCTTTTGCCCAAGCTGCCATCACATGCAGAGTCTGACGATCGAACCGGACGTACACCCTATTTGTCCACACTGTGGCGACGCGATGTGGTCCGATGGTGGACAGAAGCGCACGCTACTTCGATTCAAGCAGGTCATTGCCAACAGCAACGACTTTGACGTCCGTATTGACGACAGAGCTGAGGATCGAGAGCCGAAATACTACGTCCGCCAGCTCATGGCTGACTTTCAGCCTTCGGCCGTACGCGAGGCTTGGCGGATTCCAGCCGGAGGAACGCCTTTCGGCTTTGAGTTCCTGTCACACGTGACGTTTCGGGACGTCAATTTTGGAGAGCTGGCCAAGCCCGGGGATGCTTTCAAAGTCGCGGACAAGGAATCTTCGCGTCCTGGCTTCAGCTTGTGCAAGCAATGCGGGAAAGTTCAGAAACCCCCTCGGCGGGGCGCTGCGGCTGCCGAGCAGACCCACAGTATCGATTGCCCCCACCATGGCGGCGACGATCCGGCAATCCTGTTGCAATGTCTTTACCTGTATCGCGAGTTCGAATCAGAAGCGCTTCGCATCCTGGTTCCCTACACGAAAAACGGTGTGGATGAGCACGTTGTGCAGTCTTTCATGGCGGCTGTGCAGTTGGGGCTGAAGCGCCGCTTTGGCGGCAAAGTCGACCACCTGCGCATGGTTCTGCAGGATGAACCCGGCAAGGATGGAGGGCCTCGCAAGCATTTCATGATGCTTTACGACTCCGTCCCGGGAGGCACGGGCTATCTGCACCAGTTGCTTGCGCATGACGCAGGCACCCTGGGGGACGTACTACGGATGGCTTTGGGAGCCTTGACGCAGTGTAGCTGCAATCAGGATCCGGAAAAGGATGGTTGCTATCGCTGCCTCTACCAGTACCGGCTTGGTCGCAATATGGCGTTGGTCTCGCGCGATAATGCGAAGGCCGTTCTGAGTGAGTTGGTAGGCTCGCTTGGCTCCATCGAGCGCGTCAAGACCATCTCCGACATCTATATTAATCCGAATTTCGATTCGGTGCTGGAAGCCCGGTTCATTGTGAGCCTGAAGAAGATTGGTGGTGTTGGCGGCCTGCCGCCCGTCCGGTTGGTGCAGGATGTGGTCAACGGCAAGTCAGGCTACGTCCTTGATGTTGGTGGGCGCCGATATCGTGTAGAGCCACAGGCCGATCTGAACCATGACTGTGGCGTTGCAGTAGCCAGCCGACCGGACTTCATGATTTGGCCCTGGGCATCAGGCGCAAAGCGCCGGCCGATCGCGGTATTCTGCGACGGCTGGACCTATCACAAGGACAGCTTGCGGGAGGATGCCAGGAAGCGTAGCGCCATCGTGGCCAGTGGCCGCTTCTGGGTGTGGTCCGTGACGCATCACGACGTGAAGGCAGCGCTAGCCGGCAGTCTGGATTGCGACTTGGATTCGCCTTTGGTCGCACTGTCACGTCATGATGGCTCGATAGCTCCCACGACTCTGCCTCGGGCTCAGGAAAAGGCATTCACGCAGAATTCGGTAGCTCGTCTACTCCAATGGTTGGCTGTGAATCCGGATGGCGCGGGTGTGGACGCGGCGTTGGCAATCCTACAGCGCAATGCTGCTTGGTTGGGCTTCCTCATGGTGCCCTCTACAGCCGAAGATAAGGTCGTCTGCGATCAACAGATGAGTCATTGGCTACCCCGTCTACCCGATTTCATCCAGACGCCGGGCTCTGGATTTGCCCCGGTCATGTCGAAACAGAAGCGCGCAACCCTCCAGATAGGCTGGTGGCCGTTGGTTCTCGCCAAGGGGTTACCCGCATCGAATTCGTGGACGGCACCGGGGGTTGTACTGCTCGACGAAAGCCAAGCCGAAGACGAGGAGGATTTGCACCGCGAGTGGCGGTGCTGGCTCAAACTTTTCAACGCGTGCCAGTTTCTGCCCGGGATTTTGCTGACCACGGCTACAGGTCTGGACGGGCACGATTACGACGCGCTCAGCAATGGTGGTCTGACCATGCCGGTGACGGGAGAAGCAGCCGTAATTGGTGCGTGGCCGGAGGTTATGGACCAAGCGCAGCCTTACCTGAGACCTGGTTTGGCGGCTCTGGCCAAGATGGGGGCTGCGTTGCCTGGGGTCGGCACGGAACTCGCCGACGAAAAGGGGCTCGTAGTCGCCGATGCCGAACTGACCTGGGACGGCGAGCGCTTGGTTCTGCTGCGACCTGATCAGTCGGACCTGGCCGAGGTTTGGCAGGCTCAAACGTGGACGGTTCGACAATTGGATGACAGCCTGACATTGATTGAAGGCCACCCCTGGGCTTTGGTGGTAGCGACCGTCCTGGGTTTGAAGAGTAAGGGGGAGTGATGCCGTGAGCCTCAAGCCGAGGGTAGCCCTATCGCAGGACTTCTTGCTGCAGCTTACGAAGTTGCCGCTCACCATCCACTCCAAGGTCATGAAGTGGGCAATTCAATTTCAGTCGGATCCAACCAGCCCCGGCATCAACTACGAGAACATCAAGGGGGCCCGGGATTCCAATCTTAAGTCGGTTCGTTTGGACCGGGATTGGCGTGGCATCGTGTTTAAGCCCAGCAGCGGCGATGTCTATGTCCTGCTCTACGTTGATCATCATGATGCCGCCTACCATTGGGCTGAAAACCGAAAACTGGCCGTCAATCCTGTCACCGGCGCCATGCAGATGGTGGTGTTAGAGAGCGTTACACAGACCGATGTCGCTCCTACGCCTTGGCTGGGTCAGACTGATGCCTCCGCCGACAGCGCGGTGCAAGCTCCATCGCCTCGCGAGGCAGACACCGCCCTGTTTGCAGAATACGGCGATCGAGAATTGCTTAGTCTCGGCGTGCCCGAAGACTCATTGCCTAAGGTACGGGCGCTGGTCTCTGAGGAACAACTCGACGCGATGCAGTCGCGCCTGCCGATAGAGGCTTATGAGGCTCTGTTTCTGCTGGCGGCGGGAGACACAGTAAGTCAGATCCTGAGTAATCGGGAAACACGGGTAGATCGAGTGGTGGACACGGCAGACTTCGCCACCGCGTTAGCCACCTCAGAGGCTCAATCCAGGTTCGTCATTGTCGGCGATGACGAAGCCATGATGGCCATTATGAATGCTCCGCTCGCGCAATGGCGGATCTTTTTGCATCCTACTCAGCACAAGCTCGCGTCTGGAGATCGAAGCGGCCCGGTGCGTGTCCTCGGAGGGGCGGGCACGGGTAAGACGGTGCTCGCAATGCACCGTGCGAAATGGCTCGCCGAGCAGCGCACTCCTGACGGAAAGAAGGTATTATTCACGACCTTTACCAGGAACTTGGCGAGCGACATGGAACAAAACCTCCGGACACTTTGCGGGGCCGGCACCATGGGCAAGCTGGAGGTGAAGAACCTTGATGCCTGGGTGCACGGTTTTATGCGATCAAAGAAGTTAGAACACCGCATCGTTTATAACCGCAAACAGGATGCGGCATTGCACGCCTGGCAGGCCGCAATGGCGGTTAAAGACACGAAGTTGGAATTGCCAGACGATTTCTACGAACTCGAACTTGAGCAGGTTATCTTGGCTCAAGGTATTACGACCCTCGAACAGTATCGTATTGTGCGCCGGACCGGGCGCGCCGGCGTGCTCAGCCGTGCCAAGCGTGATGCGGTGTGGCCTGTATTCGAGGAGTATCGCGGACAGCTCAGTTCCCGAAAGCTGAAGGAGGTGGATGACGCTTACAGGGAGATCGCGGGAACTCCTTCACGCAGAAGGAAATCCACCTTCGGACTACTGCGCCATTGTTGCCGATGAAACACAGGACTTCGGACCTCAAGCCCTGAAGCTCCTGCGCGCGATGATTCCTTCGGGTCCGAACGATCTCTTCTTTGTTGGTGATGGACACCAACGCATCTACAGCCGCAATCGTGCGGCGATGAGCAAGTGCGGGATCGATATTCGGGGTCGTTCGCGGAAGCTGTATCTGAATTACCGTACTACTGATGAAATTCGGCGCCATGCGGTCGCACTGCTGGAGGGGTGCGACATTGATGACCTCGACGATGGCCACGATGAGACGCGACGATACAAGTCTTTATCACACGGCCCCCTGCCAGTTGTGGTCTCGGCCGATGGCCTAGAAGCTGCAGCGATGCGAGCTTTCCAATTCATCAAGGATTTCAAGGCAGAGCAAAGTGAGGGACTCGCACCGTCCATATGCGTTATCACTCCTGGAGAAAGAAACCGGGATGCAATGTCCTTGCAACTGCAATCGGCTGGCTTGTCTTGTGTCACTATCTCAGCGCAGAGCAATCACGGGGATCGCCATGACGTAATTCATCTGGCGACAATGCATCGCGCAAAAGGGCTGGAATTTGACGCAGTCGTTGTAGTGGCACCCCTCAGCTTTTTTGGTGATATCCAAGAGACGCAAGATAAACGCAAGCTGTTGTACGTGGCGCTAACCCGGGCTAAGCGGGCCGCCATGTTAATCCGCCTTGCCTAGTGGTGTTCGGTCCCGAGGGGTTCTACGTCGAGCGCCACCTGGCCGACCCTCTCGCGCGACGCGCTTGCTTCAGGGTGGGGGCGTAATCGACGCCGATCGAGAACAAGGTGTACTAACCGTGTCGGCACACCGGTGCGGCCGGGGCCGTCCGTTTGAGGCAGGCAGGTGAAGCGTTGGGCCGGTGGTCATAAGTGTCATTCCTGGCACGCCACGGGCAGGCGTCGAATACTCTGGTAATGGTCATCGGATACAGGAGCGTGTACAGGCGGGGCTTGCGGCGGCACGCCACCGCGGCCGCCGCGGCGGCCGGCCAGCGGGGATCGACGCCGAGAAGCTTAGCGCGGTGGTCGCGGCGTTGGATGCTGGCGCCACCAAGGCCGCGGTGTGCCGCACCTTCGGCGTCAAACGAAGCACCTTGCTCAACTCGTTGGCCAGGATGGGATGGTCTGCCGCCATGAAAGCCCAGGAGGCATGAGTGGCGCGACGACAGCATTTGACCGACGCCCAAATCGTGGATGCGCGCCATCGGATTGCTGCGAGAGATGAACAACTCGGGAAAGCCGCTATCGAAATCCGAGCCGATCGGGTTCGTAAGGCCGCGCTGGGCCGGACAGGTGATGCCCAACGGGACCATAGACTGTCAAACGGCGTTGAAATTTGACTGGTCGGATTTACCGTGTCCAAACAATGACACTGCGTTTGAACGATTAAATATCCGAGACAATTGCGGCCTGAGACGTGCCCTGGGCGCGTGTGAACTCATGTTGACCGAACGGACGTGCGAAAACGCGGAGGAACCCTCGCCATGCCCAGCCCTGGGTTGAGAATCGGGATCGAGCCCCGCCTGATCGACTTCGGCTCAGCGGCGGATGCACCGGGCCTTTCCCATAGCAAGCACCTCCGCCTTGGCGGCGTGAGCGTCTCCCGAGCCGTCTCGTCGCCAAACCCCGGAACGGCGATCGCCGCCGCGCAGACCATGGTCGTGCTCCATCGAGGCGCTCCGATTACGCTGGAATGGCGGGAACTTGGCAGCTACCGCCAACGACGGGCGCAACTCCGCCCTGGTCTCCTGCAGATCGGCAGTGGCTCGTGTCCGGTGTGGGCAAGATGGGACAGGCCCGCTGACTTTCTGGCCATCGCCCTGGACGCTCAGGTGATCGTCCGGGCGGGCGAAGATCTGGCCGTTTGTGATGTCGAGGTCCGGCCCCGGATTGCCGCCGAAGACGAGGTGCTACGCACCCTTGCCGGCCTGTATGACGACGAATTGGAGAATGGGGGCGCTGGGGGCCGCCTCTATATCGACAGCCTGACCGCCGTCCTCACTGTCCATCTCTTGCGGCATTACGGAGCCCGGCCGCGTGAACTTCCCATCGCCAAGGGCGGACTTCCGCCGGCCAGGCTTCGCCGCGTGCTCGACTACCTGCATGCGCATCTCGACACGGACCTGAGCCTTGAGGAACTTGCCGCGGTCGCCGGGCTTACCCAGCACCATTTCGCCAAGGCCTTCAAGTCCTCGGTCGGCGAACCGCCGCATCGCTATGTCGTGGCGCGACGGGTCGCCCGCGCGACGGAATTCCTCGTCAGGTCATCCACTTCCATCGCGGAGGTCGCAGTTGCGGTCGGCTTCGCAAACCAGAGCCACCTGACCCACCATTTCCGCCGCATTCACGGAGTCACACCGTTCCGCTTTCGGCGCCATCTCTGACAGAGGCGCGGAAGGCGCTGGGGCCTGACTTCAAGCGCCCGGCATTTCATCGGACGAATCTGTCAAACGCCGGTGTTTCCCGACAGAGCGCCCATGTCGCCAGACGCTAACATGCGACCCTCGGGCTGCCTCTCACCGACGCCAGCGGGCAGCATCAACAGCGGGGCGCCCATCCGCGGGCCGGTCGATGATGGAGCTTCGCGATCTCAAGTACCTGACGATGTCGGCGAATGCCGGGACCTTCGGCGCCGCGGCCAAGGCGCTCGGGATCAATACCTCCACGATCAGCAGGCGGATCGGCGGGCTCGAGGATGAGCTCGGTCTGGCGCTGTTCGAGCGCGGGCGTTCCGGCATCCGCCTGACCGCGGGCGGCCGGGCGGTCCTGCACCACGTCAGGCGCGCCATCGCCGAACTCGAAGCGGTCGAGCGGGTTGGACTCCAGAACGGCACCGGCGACGTCGGCGAGATCCGCCTTGGCGTTCGGATGCCTCCCATCGGAGAGCCGCTCAGCAGCCTCCTGGCCGACTGGCACGGGCGGTATCCGAACGTCGTGCTGACGATCGTCGAGATGAACGAACGCGATATTCAATCGGCGCTGGGGGAGCGTCACCTGGATGTCGCCCTGATGACCAGCCACACCTTGTGGCCTGACGCGGTGACCGAACTGCTATACCGCGAGCGCGTGGTTGCAGCGCTCCCCATGGGGCATCCCCTCGCCGAACAGGAAATCCTCGATTGGGACTCGTTGCGGAGCGAGAAAGTCCTGGTTCAGGGTTGGGACGACAGCCAGTCGGCCAGAGAGTTTTTCGCCTCGTTCATGGGGAGCGGCGTCAACTTCGAGGCGCACGCCGCCAGCAAGCAAAGCGTGTTCGCGCTTGTCCGTGCCGGCTTTGGCATCACCCTTGCGACGATGAGCCAGTCGGAGGTCGCGTTTCCGGGCGTGATCTACAAACCGATCGGCGAGGAGAATGCATGGGTGCAGGTCGAACTGGTGTGGATTCCGGACATGGAAGACGCCGTGGTCGGCCGCTTCGTCGCCTTCCTCCGGGACGAAGCACGCTCACGACACCTTCTCTGAGGTGGACGTTCCCCGGCGCAACTTGGCGAACACTCGGTCCGTCGCCATGAAGCGCGCCAGCATCGGTTCGATCAGCTTCGCCGGCTCAACCGCGCCCTGACCGGTTTCCCGCGCGAGCGCCTGGCCATAGGCCACGAGGTCGCGGTGGACCGAAGCGGAAAGCTCGACGGTCAGCTTCACCGGCTTGTCGTCCGCAATCGCTCCGAGCTTCAGCTTTGCCAAGGGGACCTCCTCAAGCGCGGTAAGGTTCGAGCACGAGATCGTGGGTGACCATCACCCGCACCGGGAAACCCGGACGAATGGTGATGGTCGGCTGGATGCTGAGCGAGCGGCTGACAACCTGCTGACCGGTCTGGTTGACGCTTTGCGACATGCCTTGCTGGATCGCTTCGGCGAGCGAGCCGTTGCTGTTGCCGCTCATGCCGGCCTCCGACCCGACACTCAGGACGGTCGACAGGATCGCGGCCTTGAAAAGCGTGCCCCAGTGGTTATCGACATCATCCTCCAAACCGGCATAACCCTCCGCGTCGGCACCAGGCTGACGCTCCAGCACGATCGACCGCCCGTTGGGCATGATCAGGCGGTTCCAAACCAGCAGCGCCCGTGACTGGCCGAAGGCGATCTGGGCGTCATACTGCCCGACCAGGCGCGCGCCTTGCGGGATTAGAAGAACCTGTCCGGTTGGGCTATCGTAGACATCCTCGGTGACCTGAGCAGTGACCTGGCCCGGAAGGTCGGAGCGTATTCCCGTAAGCAGCGCCGCCGCGATCACCGCGCCGGCTTGCAACACATTGGGACTGGCGGGCGCCTCGACGCGATCGGGGCTGACCGTGCGGCGGTCGACATTGCCATTCAGGAAGGCGAGCTTGTGATCCGGTGAGGTCAGATCACTCGATCCACCTGCCGCTCGCGCGACCGATTCCGCGCCGGCCCGCACTTGGCCGGCCGCCGAAGCCGCCTGTCCGACATTGGTCGTCGCGAAGAGGTTGCTGGTGCGCGCCGCCTCTTGTTCCTGGGCCAGGCGCTGTTGCTCCGGATTCGGTCCCGACGCCGTCATGCCGGGGGCCGGTGCGCCGGCGTCGGCGATCGGCCGGCCGAGATCCCCGGGAAGCGCCGGCCCGAGCGGGGGAACGGCCTTCGGCAGGCCCGTATAGTCGCGCGGCAGATTGGCGAGACCGTCCGGGGTCGTGCGACTGCCGGTGTTGTAGAGCTCGGAGCTGGTGGTCTGGTGCTGGGGCCGCAGGGCCAGGAACAGCGCGCCGCCGATGCCGAGGGCCGCGACCGTGCCGAGGCCGAGGAGGACCTTGCGGGAGAGTCGGGTGACGGGCGCCCGCCCGGACCGCAACCGCATCTCCCGCGGCGGCCGATCCTCTGGAGCGTCGGTCATGACCGCGGCCTCCCATCAATACGGACGATGCGAACCTTCTGCTGGTGTTCGCCCCCAAGCCGCAGCTCGGCCGCGGCGAACAGCCGATCGACGATCATGTGGTTGCGCTGGACACGGTAGTTCACCAGTTCGGCGCCGCCCTCCGCGCCGATTACCCAGAGCGGCGGCATCTCGCCCTGGGCAATGCCGGCCGGGAACTCGATGAACACCTGCCGCCCGTCATCGAAGGCACGCAGGGGCCGCCAGACCGGATCGTCACCCTCGATGCGGTAGCGAAAATTCAGGGCATCGACGTTGATGCCGGTCGCGATGGGCGTCGCCGCGTCGGCGTCCGCGTTCTGCGCACGCAGCGCGATCAGTTGGTCCTGGGCATAGAGCCACGACACCGCCGCCATATAGGTCTTGTCGTCGGAGCGAAGCTCAAGGTGATAGGTTCTACGGTCCGTGTCGATGATGAGGTTGGTGACCAGATCCGGGCGCGTCGGCTTGATCAGGATATGAACGCGCTTGTCCGGCCCCTTGCCGCTCTCCGTATCGCCGACGATCCACCGCACCGTGTCGCCGGCGGCGACGGGTCCGGACCCGACGAGCTGCTCGCCGGGTTCCAGCGCGATGTCGGTGATCTCGCCCGGTGCTGAATAGACCTGATAGAGCGCGCCCTCGGAATAGGGATAGACCTGGATGGCATTGATATAGCCGGCGTGGGTTGGCTGCACGCGCGCCGCGCCATTTGCTTGATCGACACGCGCCTGGGGATCGGCGGCTTCGGGCCGTGCCGTCCTGGCGCCCGGGATCGGCTTAAGCTGGCCTGGAAGCGGCAAGAGCTTCGGCAACTCGACCACCCGCACCGGCTTGGGCGGATCGGGTTGCAGCACCGCCGGTCGCGGCGTGTCATCATAGGTGATCGCGGGCGGCTTCCAGGTCGAGCAGGCGCCGAGCGAGGCGCTGGCGAGCAGAAGGGTTGTGAACGGCAAGATGCGCATCAGCCGAGCTCCTTGGACCAGTTGAGGGCGTGGACGAAGACGCCGAGGGGATTCTTCTTCAGCCGATCGGCGTCGGTGGGGGTTTGCACGACGATGGTGAGGATAGCGCTCCAGCGTTCGGTGGACGCGAGCGCGTCGTCGACATAGCGGCGCTCGACCCATTCGACGCGGAAGCTGTCGTCGGACGCGCGAATGACGCTCGCGATCTCGATCGAGATCTGCGTATTTCCGATCTTGGAGAATGGGTCGTTGGTTCGGGCGTAGTCGTTGAGCGCGAGCGCGCCCTTGTCGGTGACGTAGTTGTAAGCGTCGAGCCAATCCTGACGGAGCACCACCGGGTCGGCCGGGATACCCCGGACCTCCTCGATGAACCGCGCCAGGTGCCAGGCGATCTGAGGATCGGTCGGCCGGTAGTCGGCGACCGCCGGCGCGACCGCCTGGGCTTGGCCAAGACGATCGACCTGCACAACCCAGGGCGTAATCGTGCCCCGCGCCGACTGCCAGACGAGACCGCCGGCGAGACCGCCGCTGAGTGCGAGCGCTGCGAAAAAGGCGAGGCGCCAGTTTTTGGCCTGAACCCGAGCTGAGCCGATCCGATCGTCCCAGACCTGGCCGGCGCGCTGGTAGGGTGTCTCGGGTGCGGGGCTCGCGCCATAGCGAATGGTCGGTCGCCGGAACATGACTATTCTCCTTCGGACAGATCGACGGCGCTGCCGCTGCTCGGGCGGTCGCCGGAGCGGATGGCATGGTCGGCGGCGGAAGTGCCGCGATTGATGGACTGGCCGCGCTGCATCCGGCGCGCCCAGGCGGGCGGCCCCGATCCCTCCGCCTGGCCGGGTGCGCCGGCGCCAGCGGAGCCGGAGCCGCTCCCTCCCGTCACGGCCCTGCCGCCGGCGGCGAAGCTCTCACGCATGCTGGCGGCAGCGCGCCGCAAGGGGCTCATTGCGCCGGAAGCGCCCGCCTCGACGAGACCGGACATTCCGCCCGTGCGATAGACGGCGGTGACGCCTCCAGCGACGGCCGCGCCACCGCGCGCCGTTCCGGCGATCAAACCGCCGGCCGCGCCGACGCCGCCGACGGCAAGACCAACGCCCGCCGCGCCGATCCCCGCGACCGCCAACCCGGTCCCGACCGCTGCGCCGGCTCCAAGCTGCGGCCCGCCGGCGATCAAGCCGTTGGCGATGCCGGGACCGAAGATGGTGAGACCAAGCAGCGAGAGCGCCGCGAGAATCAGCGTCAGCGCGTCGGAGATCGTCGGCGGATTGTTGAAGCCGCTGGTGAACTGGCTGAAGATGGTCGAGCCGATGCCAATGATGACGGCCAGCACGAGGATCTTGATCCCGGACGACACCACGTTGCCGAGGACCTTCTCGGCCAGAAATGCGGTGCGGCCGAACAGTCCGAAGGGGACGAGAACAAACCCGGCGAGCGTCGTCAGCTTGAATTCGATCAGGCTGACGAAGAGCTGGATCGCCATGATGAAGAAGCTGATGACGACGATCAGCCACGCGACGAACAGGATGAGGATCTGGACTAGGTTCGCAAAGACGCTGGTGAAGCCCATCATGCCGGAGATTGCGGTCAGGATGGGCTGGCCAGCGTTGATGCCAACCTCGGCGATCTTGCCGGGTTGGAGAAGCTGGCCGGCGCTGATCGTGCCGCCGCCCGCCTCGATGCCGAGCCCCGCGAAGCTGTTGTAGATGATCTGAGCGAGGTTGTTGTAGTTGCCGATGATGAAGGCGAAGACGCCGATGTAGAGCGTCTTCTTGATCAGCCGCGCGAGCACGTCCTCGTCCGGCGCCATCGCCCAGAACAGGCCGGCCAGCGTGATGTCGATGGCAATCAGGACGCCCGCGAGCCATCGGACATCGCCCTGCACCAGGCCGAAGCCGGAATCGATGTACTGGGTGAATGTGCCCAGGAAATTGTCGATGACGCCGGTGCCGCCCATGATGGCCTACCGCTTGAGAGAATTCGGCGCGGGCCGATAGGTGAAGAAGCGCCGGCGGTTCTCCGCCCACACGGCCTCGCAACACGCATCGTCCTTCGCGGCCATGGCGAGCGCCTGACAACGGCGCATTTCGCTCGCGAGCGGATCGGCTGAAGAGGACGCTTCGGCCGGGCGCGGCCGCGCACTGCGGGCGTCGTGTGCAAAATGCACGGCCGCCGCGACGATCGCCGCCGCGACCAAAGCGAAGCCCGCCGCGCGACCGATGGCCGGGAAGTTGAGAAGCCGACCGCGCATCAGTGGAACATCTGCGCGGAGCCGGGCTGGTAGCCGGCGCCGTAGTTGAGAAAGTTGGTGATCTGCTGCTGCGCCTGCGCCTGGTCCTCGACCTTGCGCACCCCGTCCAGGCTTTGGGCGCGGGCCATCGCGGCGATGACCGCGGTGACATCGGCGAGCTGCTGGGCCGCGAGTCCCATGAGCTGATTGCCGGACTGCGCCGCCTGAAGCGCGCCTTTGGCGGACTGGCTGGAGGAGACCAACGCGTTGATCTGGATACGGGCGTTGTCGAGGTTCTGCACCACGCCGGCCTGGACGTTCATGGAGTCCTGGTAGGCGGCCCGCGCGTTCTGCCAGCGCGTCTGCGCATCGGCCATGAGCTGCGTGTTGGACGTCGAGGTCGAATAGCTCTGCGGATAGGCCTGAGTGAAGGCCTGGTTGATAGTGGTGACGCTGTAGGCGATGCGCTGCGCCTGGACGAGGAGCTGCTCGGTGCGTGTGATCGAGGCTTCGAGCTGGGCCACTGCCGAATAGGGCATGCTCGCCAGGTTCTTGGCCTGATTGATCAGCATGGTCGCCTGGTTCTCCAGGCTCTGAATCGAGTTATTGACCTGCTGCAGCTCGCGCACTGCCGTGAGGACGTTCTGCGAGAAATTCGTCGGGTCGTAGACGATCCATTGCGCGTGCGCCGGAACGATCGCGGTCTCGAGCGTGAACAGAGCGACGCCGGCGGCGAGCGCCGAGCGAAGACGATGACGGGTCATGGTGAAATCTCCTGGTTGGTGGGGGTGGCGAGCATGTCGGCCGCCCAATCCAGGCCCTTGCCGCGGAGCCATGCGGCGGCGAACCCGCCGCGGCCATGCGCGGCCACGATCTCTGCGATGGCGGCCTGGTCGGTCTTGGATGAGGCGGCGGTGAAGGCGAGCGCGACCTCGGAGAGGCCCAGCTCGAACAGGCGATTGCCGCGGCGCGACTGGCAATAATAGTCGCGCTTTGGCGTCGATCGGCTCAGGATCTCGATCTGACGGTCATTGAGCCCGAAGCGCCGGTAGATCGTGGCGATCTGCGGCTCAAGCGCGCGCTCGTTCGGCAGGAAGATGCGGGTCGGGCAGCTCTCGATGATGGCTGGCGCGATGGCGCTGCCGTCGATGTCCGCGAGCGATTGGGTGGCGAAGATGACTGAGGCGTTCTTCTTCCTCAGTGTCTTCAGCCACTCCCGCAACTGCCCGGAGAAACCGTTGTCGTCGAGCGCGAGCCAGCCCTCGTCGACGATGAGCAAGGTGGGGCGGCCGTCGAACCGATCTTCGATGCGGTGGAACAGGTAGGAGAGGACGGCAGGCGCGGCGCCGGCCCCGATCAAGCCTTCTGTCTCGAAGGCCTGGACTTCGGCTTCGCCAAGGCGCTCGCCTTCCGCGTCGAGCAGCCGGCCCCAAGGCCCAGCGACTGTGTAGGGTTGCAGCGCCTGCTTCAGCGCGTTCGATTGCAGCAGCACCGCAAGGCCGGTCATGGTACGTTCCGCCAAGGGGGCAGACGCGAGCGAGGTCAGGGCTGACCATAGATGCTCCTTCAGGTCAGGCGTGATGGTGACGGATTCGCGGGCGAGCAACGTGGCCACCCATTCGGACGCCCAGGCCCGCTCGCCGGCGTCGTCGATCCGGGCGAGCGGCTGCAACGCGACAGGCTCCGCGACATCGTCCGCCAGCGCGCCGCCGAGATCGTGCCAGTCGCCGCCCATGGCGAGCGCGGCGGCCCGGATGCTGCCGCCGAAGTCGAAGGCGAAGACCTGGGCGCCGGCGTAGCGCCGAAACTGCAGCGCCATCAGCGCCAGCAGCACGCTTTTGCCGGCGCCGGTCGGTCCGACGATCAGGGTGTGACCGACATCGCCGACGTGAAGCGAGAAGCGGAACGGGGTCGAGCCTTCCGTCTTCGCCAGGAAGAGCGGCGGCGCCTGGAAGTGCTCGTCCCGTTCCGGCCCGGCCCACACCGCCGAAAACGGCATCAGGTGCGCCAGATTGAGTGTCGAGACCGGCGGCTGGCGGACATTGGCGTAGACGTGCCCCGGCAAACTGCCGAGCCAGGCCTCAATCGCGTTGACGGTCTCGCGCATGCAGGTGAAGTCGCGGCCCTGGATCGTCTTCTCGACGAGCCGCAGCCGTTCGTCGGCGAGGCGGGCATCCTCGTCCCAAACGGTGATCGTGGCGGTGACGTAGGCTTCACCGACGAGGTCGGTGCCGAGTTCCTGCAGGGCCGCGTCCGCGTCGAGCGCCTTGTTCGCGGCGTCGCTGTCCATCAGCACCGACGCCTCGTTGGTCATCACCTCTTTGAGGATCGCCATGATCGACTTGCGCTTGGCGAACCATTGGCGCCGGATCTTGCCGAGCAGCTTGGTCGCATCGGTCTTGTCCATGCAGATCGCGCGCGTGGACCAGCGATAGGGAAAGGCGAGCCGGTTGAGATCGTCGAGCAGACCGGGCCAGGTCTGCGACGGGAAACCCATGATGGTGAGCGTGCGCAGGTGTGCGCCACCCAGCCGGGGCTGGAGCCCGCCGGTGAGGTCCTCGTCGACCAGGATGGCGTCGAGATACATCGGTGTCTCGGGCACGCGGACGCGCTGGCACCGGGTCGAGACGCAGGAATGCAGGTAGGTCAGGGTCTCGCCGTCATCGAGCCACTCCGACTCCGGCATGAAGCCCTCGACCAGGGCGAGCACGCGGTCTGTCCGATCGACGAACCCCTCCAAGGCCGCGCGCCAATCGGCGCCGTCGTGGGCTCGGTTCTCGTAGAGCCAGGCCTCGGCGCGCGCGGCGTCGTCGGCCGGCGGCAGCCAGAGCAGCGTCAGGAAATAGCGGCTTTCGAAATGCGCGCCCTGTTCTTCGAACTGAGCCCGCCGTTCGGCGTCGACCAGGCGCGAGGCCGCATCCGGGAACGGACTATTGGGATAGTTATGGGCCGGCTGGCGCTGCGCCTCGATGAAGATCGCCCAGCCCGAGCCCAGTCGGCGGAGCGCGTTGTTGAGACGCGAGGTGATCGCGACCAGCTCAGCCGGCGTCGCCGAGTTGAGGTCGGGTCCACGAAATTTCGCCGTCCGCTGGAATGAGCCGTCCTTGTTCAGAATGACGCCCTCGCCGACCAGCGCGACCCAGGGAAGGAAGTCAGCGAGGCTGTCGGAGCGGCGGCGATATTCGGCGAGATTCATCATGGGGACGCCTCACGCGACCAGGTGTTGCGGATAGCGAAGGTGGCGGCGCACCACGTCGACGAAGGCCGGATCGCGCTTGGCGGCCCAGACGGCGGCCAGATGGCCGACCAGCCAGATGGCCGCGCCGACAATCCAGAGGCGCAGTCCCAGCCCGACGGCCGCGGCAAGCGTGCCGTTGACGATCGCGACCGCGCGGGGCGCGCCGCCGAGCAGGATCGGCTCGGTCAGCGCGCGGTGGACGGGCGCGTAGTAGCCGGCGATGGGCTGTGTCTGGTCCATCAGATCAGCGCCCCGCCGGCGAACTGGAAGAAGGACAGGAAAAAGCTCGAGGCCGCGAAGGCGATCGACAGGCCGAAGACGATCTGGATGAGCCGCCGGAAGCCGCCCGAAGTCTCACCGAACGCCAGCGACAGGCCGGTGATGACGATGATGATCACTGAGACGACCTTGGCGACGGGTCCCTGAACCGAGTTCAGGATCTGGGTCAGCGGCTGCTCCCAGGGCATGTTCGATCCGGCCGCATAGGCGGGCGACATGGCGAGCGCCACGAAGGCGAAAGCGTAGATCAGAGCGAGGCGATGGCGGACACGGTTGAGCAGCATCATGATTCTCCTGCCGGGGTAAGGACGTAGTCGCCGGTCGGGCCGAGGCCCTTGACCGAAGCAAGCTCGGCGAGCCTGCGGGCGGAGCCGCGGCCGGCGAGGACCGCGATGAGGTCGATGGTTTCGGCGATAAGCGCGCGCGGGACGGTGACGACGGCTTCCTGGATGAGTTGCTCGAGGCGGCGCAGCGCGCCCATGGCTGAACCGGCGTGCAGGGTACCGACGCCGCCGGGATGGCCGGTTCCCCACGCCTTCAGCAGATCGAGCGCCTCAGCGCCGCGCACCTCGCCGATCGGTACGCGGTCGGGCCGCAGCCGGAGGGCGGAGCGGACAAGGTCGGACAGCGAGGCGGCGCCGTCCTTGGTGCGCAGCGCGACCAGGTTTGGTGCGGCGCATTGCAGCTCGCGGGTATCTTCGATCAGCACTACCCGGTCGCCTGTCTTGGCGACCTCGGCGAGCAGCGCATTGACCAGCGTGGTCTTGCCGGTCGAGGTACCACCGGCGACGAGGATGTTCTTCCGTTCGCAGACGCCGGCACGCAGCAGATCGGCCTGGGTGTCCGACATTATGCCGGCGTCGACGTAGTCGCCGAGGGTGAACACCGCGACTGCCGGGCGCCGGATGGCGAAGCACGGCGCGGCGGCCACCGGTGGCACCAGGCCCTCGAACCGCTCCCCGCTTTCCGGCAGCTCCGCCGAGACCCGAGGGCTGCCGGCATGGACCTCGACGCCGACATGGTGGGCGACGAGGCGGACGATGCGCTCGGCGTCGGCCGGGGTGACGCGGCAACCGGTGTCTTCAAGTCCGCCGGAGAGCCTGTCGATCCACAGCCGGCCATCGGGATTGAGCATCACCTCGACGATGCTGGAGTCTTCGAGATAGCCCGCGATGGCCGGGCCAAGGGCGGTGCGCAGCATGCGTGCGCCGCGGGCAAATGCTTCGGACCGGAACGTAATTGACGTCACATCGAACCCCACGAACTCGCCTCATTGAGGCGGATTGATCAGCGGGGTTGATTAGAAAGAGCCGGAAATGGCGGAGCGCAACAAGGTTATTGAGGTCGTGGGGCCGCCGGATAGAAGGACATGCGCCTGGGATGGGGTGCCTTTCGGCCGATGCGGTTTCCAGTGAAAGGTTCTTGGAGTTTCAGCTATGGCTGGAGCTGTACATGAAGGGCACGTTCGAAGAGAGTTCTGCTCGGCGCCCATCTGCGTCATCCAGGGGCGTGGAAGCCACTTCCAATACCGGCCATTCGTTCGGCTCGCCGAGCCAGCCCGCGCCAAATTTCGGGCCGGATCTTGTTGCCGAAGCGCCGACGATGTTGCGGCTCGATGTCGACGTCGGGAGCCTCCGCTTCCGAGCGCATGTCGGTGCCGCTAGTGGGCATCGGCGCCTGTCGACTTTTTCGACGGCTTTCCAGCTTTTCGAGTCTTCGAGGCGGCGGCCGTTTTTGCCGCTTGTCGCTGTCGTTGCTGACCGAGATTTAGGACAAGAAAGACGACCTTTACCTCACCAAAATCGGCCGAATACCGCGCCACGAATCCGGGTGGCCGAGAGTCGTCATGAGGGATCGGTTCGCGCCCAAGATAGGTAAACCCTGACGGGCTGGCCATTTCGGCCAAGGTCTCCAAGGACCGCATGAGCCCCTGTTTGTCTTCGATGTAGGCGTAGGTGAGGTGAAAGAAGACTTTTGGATTGCCGTACCCGAGCAGCTTCTGGAAATGACTTTCCAGGTCCGCCTTCATCGCGTCCTGAGTAAGCGGCCTGTCGCAGATCACCGCTTCGATCAAGGCCAGCACCGAGCTTCCCCAAGTAATGAGAAGATCTCGCTCGCCAGGGTTGCCTTTGGCGCTAAAACCACCTTTCGACTGGTCGCCGACCGACCATCCTAGAAATTGGACACGAGCCGCCAGCAGGTGCTGGATGAAGGCTGTCAGGTCGTCTTCAATTGCATCAATCTGGACGCCTTTCATCATCGGGACGAGGGAGACCACTGCGTCGGCCGCCGCCCGGACATAGTCGACCAGCAGCGCTTCGAACGGATCAACCTGTCGCTGAAGCACTTTTGCTTGGTCAGCGGGATTCATGGTCCGGAACCGGGCAATCGCTGACGCGACATTTCCAACCAGGTCCTCGTATACAGAGACGTCAGGCACCGAGAGGAAGGGGGCGCCGCTGGCGATGTGACTTCGTGCTGCCGCAAGCACTGCAGTCCTGCCGACGGTGTGCTCGGCGCCATCGAGCGCCGCAGTCGCCTCCGATCGCCGTCCAAGCCTGGCCAGCGCTATCGCTCGATAAGCGGCGGCGGCATCTTGCAGGCGAACCAAGGTCACGGCTGATAGGACGGCAAGGGCTTGACTTGGCTCACCTAGAGCGAGCAACAACAGCGCCCGATTGCCCTCCATGGCTTCATCTACGGAAGCCGCTGGAAGCAGCGCCGTCATTCGTTCGACCTCGGCAATTGCCTTCTGCCCTTTGCGGATTTGCTTCCCTTTCAACAGGCCGAAAGTATCCGTAGGAAGCAGCTCGCTGATCTCGGCCGCGAACCAATTGGTAGCGAAACCAATAGACGGGCGTTTGGCGAAGAGGTCCGCGAACAGCGTTTTCGCCCACTCGGGATTTGGATTGGGGCCCTTGAGGGCCGCCAGCCCACGAAATTGCCGTAAGGTCTCAACCGCCGCCGCCTGTTCGAGTGGCGCGGGGAAGTTTGGATCGGCCGTCGCTGCAATCGCCGCCCAGTCCCCCCGAAGGAAATCGAGGCGGAGTTGGTTCTGGAATCGGGTGAGTTCACGCCCCCCGGGTTTCCCGAACGTCTTGAGATTAACCTCGGCGGCCATATAGCTTGCGGCGGCGTCTGCGGCGCGAGCCGTCAGCAATTCGTCAATGCGCGCCTGCATTTCCGGAAGAGAATGGATCGCTCCAGCGTCAATCGGCGCGAGCGCGGCGATGCGCCGTTCGATGGTTGAGCGGAGATTGGGGGGACTTCCCGCAAGCAACTGTGCGAGGATGAGCGGCTCATCGGTTTCGAGAACCGCAGCCAACAGAACTTCTTGTCGCTGTCGGTCGACCGACGTCAGAGCGGCTGCCAGGTCAGCAGCCAGGGGCCGGTCGGAGGCTACCAGCCCGATGTGTTTCTCGAATTGCGGGGCGAATGCAGCGATGCGCCCCTTCTCTT
This sequence comes from uncultured Alphaproteobacteria bacterium, assembly GCA_963817185.1. Classification (GTDB taxonomy): domain Bacteria; phylum Pseudomonadota; class Alphaproteobacteria; order Acetobacterales; family Acetobacteraceae; genus Rhodopila. The sequence goes on from CAWFNN010000004.1 coordinate 278,729, forward strand.
TGTGCTGTAGCGCGCCAGTCCGGACAGCGGCGACGACGGCGTCAAACAGATCAGCGGCCACACCCCTCGCTCCACCGATGACAGCACGGCAGAGAATGCGGATGTGCGTTCGAAGCGACCGCCCGATGGAATCCGCAAGGGTAAACTCATTATCTTGGGGCGTCGCCGCGGCCAATCTGGCGCGAACGTCCAGCGGATAGAGGAACTGGGCGCGCAACGCCTGCGTCCGCTCGGCCAATCGGGCCAGCGCGGTCGCGCCTCCGGTCCCTATCCGGTGAGCCGACAGCGAATAATCGCCCGTGGCGATTGAATGCGCATAGGCGGTTACAACGGGGTCGGCGTCCACCTCGTCCTCAATGCCGCCGACGTCGGAAAGGTCGAGAACAGCAGCAAACTCGGATGCCCCCACACCCCGACGCAGTTCCGGTCCATCGAGTGACTGCGCCATCGCAAGCAAAATGGAACCATTGCAGTTGGCGAGCTCTCGACGGAGCGTTACAATTAGCAAATCCGCACCAGCGACATCGTCGATAAAGCCGGGGCCGGCTCGACCATGCAGCCAGTTGAGCAACGCTGCCGCTTCGCTGGCGTTTGTCTTTCCGGCGCGTAGATGTTCTCCGAGTATCGAGACCGCATCAGCGAACGCCTCCGCTTGGCCAACTTGGTGGTCGCGTTCGGCGAGACTGCGATCCCATGCGCCTGCCGGTGATCGCCACTGGGCGATCAGGAAGCAAGCAAGCCCTGCGCTAGGAGGATGAATGACTAGGTCCGCGAGCAGTTTCGGTCGGGTAGGAATTTGAAAGAGCAATTCAATGAAGAGTTCGGCGCGGTCGATTGCCAGATCAACGATCTGAGCCGCTACGGGGTGGGGCGCTGGTGAATAGTCCTCGGCGTCTGGGTCTGCGAGGAGTAGCCTGACTAAGCCGAACAGGTCCCCACACATGCTCAGTGAGTCGTAAGTGCTGGCCTCGACTGGCCGAGATTGTGCCCAAAGCGCTCTATCCACCAGCGTTTCTGGAGGCTGTGGAAATCGCGAGTCCGTGACAGACACGGTTACGTTGTGGACCAGTGCCGCCTGCCGAGCATAAAGATCTCGCGTTTCGATCCACCCGCGGAGGCTGCGCTCGGTTGCAATCGCATGGAGTGCTGCCTCTCGAAACGCCTTGGCGTCCGACGCGCTCCATTCTGACCTAGGAACGAGCGACGGATATTGCAGCATGCCCCACAAATCCACCCAACGGCGGAGAGCACCGTCCGGGGACGCCTCTTGCACCAAGGCTGTCTCCCAGAGCCGGGCGGCGATCCATTCTGGCGTTCGGCAGACGATCGGGGCCGGATCATTGCGACCTGCCTCGATGGCTTCGATAAGGTCTACTAGTTCAGGATCCGACCGGACAGCGACACTCGCCTCATAGCGCCGGCCATGAATGCCGGAAACCAAGATCTTGAGGGCACTCATGGCTTCGGCCGGGGCCCGCACCACCGCCACGCGAAGATCTCGACCCATCTTAGCACGGCCCCAAATCCGGCGCAGCCACCCCAACTCAGCTAGCACCTGCACGTCCGGAGGCTCGCCATCTGTCGGCCCGGCCTCGGCGTACGCGACTTCAGCCGTTGACCATTCTGCGTTTGAAGAAATCTTCAAATCAATCAGCAACCGCAGCACAAGCTGATCCGGTATCACCTTCAAGTCCGGATTAAGACCCCGACCCTGCGGAACAACACGCAACTTGCTTACGAAGCGATCCCGCAGAATCCTCCGCGTCTCGGTCGGAACATGGTCGAAGCTGGGAAAACGAGACATCGATTCGGTCGGTCCGTCAGTGATCGCAGCTGAATCTGGAGCGACCGGAATACGAGGTGCAAGGGATGCGCACTGAAGACCTGTTGCCGGAGTGGATTGACGCTCAGTATCATCGAGCGTCTCCGGACGCTACACCTTCCCGACTGAACGAAGCGACAGTCCGGACGCATGCATTCACCTCGAGCAAGCCAAAGGCCGCTTTCCTCGGCTTTCCGCTCGTAAGCAGCCAGTCTCAGCCGATTACCCCCGGCCATGACGGGCTGTTTTGGATCGCGAAGGGGAATTCAAAGGAGTCATTATTGGGACTCTGCATTGCTTTCCGGGGAGGCGGCGTCAACGTCAATGCTGATTTCATCGGCGAGCTTGCGTCCGCGCACGAGCCGCCGGCTGAGCGCCTCGACGAAGCCATCATAGCGCTCGCGCCCTTTCGTCTGCGCGGCAGCGAGCGCCGTGTCGGGCAAGGGTGGCGTGCTGGTCAGCCAGAAGCGGATGAACACGGCCAGCGCCTCGTTCGAGATCGTGACATGCCGTTCGAGACGCTCCATCCGTCGGTTCATGCGGTCGAGCCGGCGCGCCAGGGCCGATTCGAGGCGGTCGGCGCCGTCCGGGGACAGGAAAGACGCCAGCGCCGTCTCGACCACCAGGGCCTGGGACACGTGCTTTTGCAGGGCGTAATCGGCCAGCTTGCCGGCGAGGTCCGGCGGCAAGCGGAATGTGTGCATGGTCCGCATTATGCCTCACATCTCCATGTGGTCGGCCGGGTCGAGCGTCACCTGGCGGGCAAGCGTTTGAGCGCTGCGCTGAAACAGACGCTGGCGCTGCGCGTCGTCGTCGCTCTCCTCCTCCGGCGGTTCGAACTCGCGGAGCGGCTTTGGCGGTTCGGGGGCGATGTTCTCATGCTCCGGCAGTTCCGGCTCGCGGCGGATGCCGGCATTGGCCGGATCGTCGGTCACCGAGGCTGGTGGCGCCGCGACGGCGCCCGTCCAACCACCGTCAGGTGACGGCGAAGGCTGGGGCTCTCTCGCCGCTGCGGCGGCAGGCTGCGACAGCGTCGGCGGCGGCAGGATGCGCGCCTGGAGCTCCGCGTCTTCGAAATACCGCGCCTTCTTCGCGCGGATGGGATGACAGCCGGAGACCAACACCAGTTCGTCGTCGGATGGAAGCTGCATCACTTCGCCCGGTGTCAGCAGCGGCCGGGCCGTCTCCTGGCGCGACACCATCAAATGGCCGAGCCACGGACTCAAACGATGTCCGGCGTAGTTTTTCATTGCGCGCATTTCGGTCGCGGTTCCCAGCGCGTCGGAGACCCGCTTCGCCGTACGCTCGTCATTGGTCGCGAAGCTCACGCGGACATGGCAATTGTCGAGGATGGAATTATTCTGGCCGTAGGCCTTTTCGATCTGATTGAGCGACTGCGCGATCAGGAAGCTCTTCAAGCCGTAGCCAGCCATGAAAGCGAGCGCCGATTCGAAGAAATCGAGGCGGCCCAGCGCGGGAAACTCGTCGAGCATCAGCAGGAGCCGATGCCGGCGATGCTTGGAATTCAGCTTCTCGGTCAGTCGTCGGCCGATCTGATTGAGGATCAATCGGACCAGCGGCTTGGTGCGGCTGATGTCGGACGGCGGCACGACCATGTAGAGCGTGGCGGGACGGGCGTCTTCGACGAGATCGCGGATGCGCCAATCGCATTGCCGCGTCACGCGCGCCACGACCGGGTCGCGATAGAGCCCGAGAAACGACATCGCCGTCGACAAGACGCCGGACCGCTCATTGTCGCTCTTGTTGAGCAACTCGCGCGCGGCGCTGGCGACAACCGGATGCACGCCCTGCGGCCCGAGATGCGGCGTCGTCATCATCGCGCGTAGCGTCGCCTCGATCGGCCGCCTCGGGTCGGACAGGAAGTTGGCGACGCCGGCGAGCGTCTTGTCCGCCTCGGCGTAGAGGACATGCAGGATGGTCCCGACCAGAAGCGAGTGGCTGGTCTTTTCCCAGTGGTTCCGCCGCTCCAGCGCGCCTTCGGGATCGACCAGCACGTCGGCGATGTTCTGCACATCGCGGACTTCCCATTCTCCGCGCCGCACTTCGAGCAGGGGATTGTAGGCGGCGCTGTCGGGGTTGGTCGGATCGAACAGCAGGACGCGCCCAAACCGCGCGCGCCAGCCGGCGGTCAGCGTCCAGTTCTCGCCCTTGATGTCATGGACGATCGCCGAACCCGGCCAGGTCAGCAGCGTCGGGTACGACAAGGCCGACGCCTTTGCCCGATCGCGTCGGCGCGAAGCACAGCACATGCTCCGGACCGTCGTGGCGGAGATAGGCGCCGTGCCAGCGGCCGAGCAGGACGCCGTCCTGATGAAGCAGCCCGGCGCCGCGGACCTCACGGGTTTCAGCCCAACGCGCTGAGCCATAGGTCGTGATCTTCTTGACCTCCCGCGCCCGCCACACCGACATGGTGACGGCCACGACAATCGCGGCGATGCCGCCCGATGCAGCGATATAGGCGCCCTCGACGAAGATCGGGCGCGCATAGGCGTCGTAGGCGAACCACCACCAGAAGAACGCCGGCGGCTGATAGACCGGCCAGCCGACCAGATCGAACCATGGGCGTCCGAGCTGCGACTGGAAGCCGAGCTTCCACGCGGTCCATTCCGTCGCCGCCCAGATAAAGGCAAGCACGACGGTGCTGACGAGGAGCACCTGGCCCCAGAGGATCTTGGTCGCGTTCATGGCAACCGAAGATCAGCGGAGCGTCAAGCGTGTAGCGCAAGCCGGAATTTGTAAGACGCGGGAGCGGGGACACCCTGGCGTATAAATCGGACGGCTGGAGAGTTGGCTCACGATCCAAAGCGGCCCTTTTCTGCCGGGCACAATCGGTTGGGACCAAAAGCGTATCGTTTGCTTTGAAGCAAAAAGCCTCGGGAGCAGCCTTTCATTCAAGAAAAGTAACCAAGCATGCAGTAGGCTGGTGTCCGCTGCCTCGTCTGCTGTATCCCGTACTACACGCTTCCACCTCAGTGGACGCAGCAGAGAAGGGGGGAGCATGCGACTGGCGGAGATCGAAATCGAGAATTTTCGTATCTTCGGCGAAGGAAACGATGCGTTTCGCATGGCGTTTCCCGCCGGTATCGCAGCGTTGGTCGGCGAGAATGATTCCGGCAAGACCGCGATCGTCGATGCAATGCGGCTTGTCCTCGGAACGCGAGGGCAGGAGTTTTTCCGTGTCGGTGATGCCGATTTCCATCAACCCCCGGACGGGACGGCGACTCGCCCAGAAATCCGCATTATGCTTCGGTTCGACTCCCTCACGGCCGGCGACCGGGGTGCGTTCCTGGAGCACCTGACCTATTCCGAGGGCACGGCTCGTCTCATCCTTCACTGGCGTGCGACGGCCGGGTCACGCGGGCCATCGCGCCGGTTCATCAATGTCGAATGCCGATCGGGCGCCAAGGGGAACGGACCTATGCTCGAAGCCGCGGCTCGAGCATTTCTGTGTGCGACCTATCTGCGGCCCCTACGCGATGCCGACCAGGCGCTTTCGGCGGGCAGGGGATCGCGCCTTGCCCAGATCCTCCAGCAGACCGAGGAAGTCACGACCGCAGGTGACGATTTCGATCCCGCGGCACCGCCGGATGACCCCGCCACGCTGAGCGTCCTCGGCATTGGCGACTTCGCCAACGATCTGCTCGAGCGACAGGCGGGGATTGGCGGCGCCCGCATCCGCCTCAACGACGACTATCTGGCAAAGCTGTCTTTCGAAGGAGATACGCTTAAGGGAGCGATATCGGTCAGCGGCGCGCGTGGCGACAAGGCGGCCCGGCTCCGGCAGTTGCTCGAAAAGCTAGAGCTCGACCTACGCGACGACGGCGTGTCCGATCCGCCCCCTGGTCGCGGTTTGGGCTCGAACAATCTTCTCTTCATGGCGTCGGAACTGCTGCTTTTGAGCCAGGAAAGCGACGGGTTTCCAGCGTTGCTGATCGAGGAACCCGAAGCCCATCTGCATCCCCAACGGCAGCATCTGCTCATCGACTTCCTTAAGAAAAAGGCCGCGATCGACCGCGAAGCAGATCATGGGCTCCAGGTCGTCATGACCACCCATAGCCCTTCGCTTGCATCGTCGCTCAAGCTCGAAAATCTCGTGCTGGTGCGCGGTGGCAAGGCGTTTCCGATGGGACCGGAGCACACCCTGCTCGGGCGGAGCGACTACGCCTTTCTCGAGCGCTTCCTTGATGCGACCAAAGCCAACCTGTTTTTCGCACGCGGGGTTATCATTGTTGAGGGCGATGCGGAGAACATCCTGCTGCCGACCCTTGCTCGGCTTATCGGCCGGGACCTCGCCAGGCACGGCGTGTCCGTCGTCAACGTTGGCGGCACCGGGCTTGGCCGCTATGGCCGGATTTTCCAGCGGAGCTCGCCAGCCCAGGCAGGCGCACTCGATATTCCGGTCGCGTGCCTCGCCGATATGGACGTCATGCCCGACTGTGCGCCTGCGCTCCTCGGCTTGCAGCTGCCAGGCGGGGCCATTCCCGCAACGAACAAGCGGAAGTGGCGTCGAAAGGGCGATTTCGACGCCGAGGGGTTGGAGCGCAAGCGGGCCGGCATCGAAACCCGCGCTGCCGGGCAAAGCGTGCGATCGTTTGTCGCGAACGAATGGACGCTCGAGTATGATCTCGCATTCCACGGGCTATCCCGGGAACTCTGGATTGCGGCGAGCCTGGCCGACGAGGACGAGCGGATTCATGGCGGCCGCACTACAGTGAGAGTGGTGTTCCGGCAGGCGATGGCATCGTTCAAGACGATCCGGGCGCTCGGCGATGAGGAGCGCAGCACATCAGTCTACGCCAAATTCCACAGCGGCACGTCCAAGGCCGTCGCGGCGCAATATCTCGCGATGCTTCTCGATCGTTCGGCGGCTAAAGGCCGTTTCGGAGACAACGGATTACGGCCACTCTTGCCGCCCTATGTTGTCGCCGCGATCGACTATGCCACGGGCCGGGCCGGAGATGTCGAAGCGTGACGGCGATTGCCTCACTTTTGGCAGTGCCGATCACCGACGCGGAGATCGAGGCTGCCTCTGCCAGTCTGTGCCTGCCGGCCCGAGCCTTTCACGGGCCTGACGGTCGCGATCCGCGCCTCGATGTTCTTCGCTCCAACCGGTCGATCGACGTCCCAGCTTGTCCCGGCAGCGGCAAGACCACATTGCTGGTCGCCAAGCTTGCCATTCTGGCAAGGCGCTGGACCTTCGCCAGTCAGGGTGTGTGCGTGTTGTCGCACACGAACGTCGCGCGGCTTGAGATCGAAACCCGCCTCGGCACCGATCTCGCTGGGCGAACGGTCCTGTCTTATCCTCATTTTGTCGGCACCATACACGGGTTCGTGAACCAGTTCATCGCGCTCCCGTGGCTGCGTTCCCGGGGGATCGACGTTGTCGCAATTGATGACGAGATCTGCCTTCGCCGGCGCTGGTACAAGCTCGATCATCGGCACCGCAAGGTGATCGAACAGAGCCGCCGAGACGCAGAACTCCTACGGATCGTCGATGCGGACCATGATCTGGGCCAAATCCACTGGGGGAAGGGTGTGCTCAACAAGCAAAAGGACCTCTACAAGGCGTTTGTCGACGCTTGCCGCGCAACAACAAACGACGGCTTCTTCTGCCATGAGGACATGATGATATGGGCGGCACAGGCGCTCGACCAATGTCCTGAGGTCCAGGAGGCGGTCCGACGACGGTTTCCGATCCTGTTTCTCGATGAGGTCCAGGACAATAGCGAGGTGCAGTCGTCGATGCTGCGCCGCATCTTCATGGACGGTGCGGGCGCCGTCGTTCGCCAACGCTTCGGCGACATGAATCAAGCTATTTACGACCGTGCGGGTGACTCTTCCGGCGCGCGCAGTGATCCGTTTCCCGACGCAGCCATCGCGATCTCTGTGCCCAACAGCCACCGCTTCGGTTCGCAGATTGCGGCGTTGGCTGATCCACTCGCGCTTAGCCCACCAGGTTTGGTTGGCCTCCGCAAACATGCCGAGGAGGACCATGGTAAGCAGGCTGTCTTGCTGCTGTTCGATGTCACGCGGCCGGTGTCGGTTTTGCCAGCCTTCGCCGAACTGCTGATCACGCGCTTCAGTACCAGGCGGAGCGCGCGAGCGGGGCTTTCGCCGCGATCGGCGCGATTGGCCGTGACACCAATCGGAAGGACCCTCCAAATTGTGTCGCTCATTATTGGCCGGCCTATGATCACCAGCTCGCGCGCGCCGAAGGGAAGCCCGACAAACTACTCGGCTATTTGCGGCGCGGAGTGATCGAAGCCACTTCGAGCGGCGACGTTCGGCCGATAGTGGAACGAACCGCCGATGGGCTGGTTCGCCTCGCCTCCTTCCTCAACCCGGCGATCCGGCATCCCAGCCTCGCCAACCGCCACCGGCAGCTCATCAACCTGCTCGTCGGCGATCCGGACACGACGAAGAGGTATCAGAAACTGTGCGGGTTGCTCGCCACCGGAAAACTTGCCGTCGATGCAGTACAATGGGAGAGCTGGAAGCAGCCTATGCTTGATATTGCCGGGGCGCTGCTTGGCGGGGTTGGCGCAGCTAGTGTCGACGGGTTTCTCAATTGGGAGGAGGAGCGCGGGGTGAACGGCGCCCCTTCCCGGCACGGCAATATCTTTACCTACCCCGCGGCGGACCCGGCGGTGCATGTGAAGATTGGCTCCATCCACTCAGTGAAAGGTGAGACCCACCTCGCGACCCTGGTCCTTGATACCCATTTCGATGGATCGCATCTGTTGCGGATCAAGGATTGGCTGACCGGCTCCAAGGCCGGTCTTGCTGCCGGTGCGAGGAAGGAGCGCGTCAGGACCAGCCTCAAACAACATTATGTCGCCGTCACACGACCATCCCATCTCCTTTGTATCGCGATGCGTCGCGACTCCCTGACCGACGCCGAACTCGCGCTGATGAGAGCGCGGAATTGGACTGTGGGCGATATTGTCGAAGAAACCATCGTCTGGCGGAAATGACCCTCAGCGCACCGTTCGTCGCTGTCTGGAAGGACCTATGTCGGCGGCAGCGTGTGGCTCAGTTCCTTCGTCTTTTTGCGCTGCGACGACGTCAGTGCCTTCCAGATGCGGTAGACGTTCTTGAGCGGCATTTCCTTCAAGTCGGTCAGGATATTTTCTCGGTCCAGCCTTACGCAAAAGAAGGTCCGATTATGGTCAATGCGGTTCGTCTGGAGCCGCCAGAACACGACATTCGCAAATTTGGGGTCAGCGCCCTGTGCTGCCGATAGTAGGCAAACGCATTGGCGAGAATGTCGTTGGGCTCTGTCGCAGCCACGTTTTTACACAGGCTGCACCCATCACTGCCATTTGGGTTCATTCAGATGCCCAGGCCCCGCTTGAGTCCGAGATCCCAATCGACGCCGCCTGGGGTCAGCGTGCCAGACACATGCTGGCCGAGCTTTTGCTCCAGGGCGGGCCGCCACGGCACCAGTTGGAAGCCCAGACCATCATCGATCATGGCGAAGCGGCCAGACGCCAGCGTGACGCGCTGCCGATAGGCGCCGGCGACGTGTTCGCCTTCGGCCGAAGGACGATGCGCGAGCCCGGTCTCGGCCGACAGCCTGGCGACAGCATCGTCGAGTTCCTGCCGGCGCAAGGTGTTCAGAAGATCACGGATAAAGTTGACGCGTTGTCCCTGCCGGCGAGCCAGCCCTTCCTCAACCAGGTGATCGACGCGCCGATCCATCGCGTCCCGGACCTCGGCGCCGAAGCCGCTGCCGCCGATCGCTGACTCCTTCGCGAGAAGCTGCAGGTCGAGCCACGTCGCACCCGATTCGGGCACCTGCGCGTCAATGCTGAGATCGGACCGTGTCGCGAGCGACAGCCGATAGCGGCCAGACGAGTCCTCATAGGCGCGCGCCTCAACGATGGCGCCCGGCTTGGCGTCGCCGGTCATGTCGAGATCGGAGAAGCGCAGATGATGGGTCCGGCCATCGACACCTTCGACGATGGCATAGGCGGTGCCCTTCAGTTCGTCATGCAGCCCCCGGCCGACCAGCCGGCCGAGCACGGGATCGGCCGGCTCATCGCCATGGAGCGCGAAGCCCGTGACGTCGGGTTCGCGCCCGGCGCCGGTCATCGCCCGGTGCATGGTCTTGATGATGTCGCCACGGATGCCGAGGTCGCGCAACGCAGGTTCGAGCCCCGGTTTCAGCGTCCAGCGCGCCGCGCCCACCGGTTCGGCGAGTCCGAGCCGTTCGAGCTTGGCGGCCCGGCCGAGCATCAAACGGCGCAGTTCCGGGTCTTCGTTCGCGCCGCCATGGCGCAGATCGGCGATGCCGCCGCCTTCGTCGGAGATGTCACGCAGCGAGCGGTCGAGGCTGGTCCAGCGCTCGGCCTCGACTTCCTTCTCCAGGGCCGAGCGGATCTGCTGCTCACTGCGTGGTCCCAACTCCAGCGTCACGCGCTCGGCGGCACGATCGCTGAAGCCCCGGCTGATATAGGCGCGGCTGATGACCAGATCCTTGCCGTCATCGGCCTTGCCGCGCACCAGCACATGGATGTGCGGATTGTCGGTGTTCCAGTGATCGACCGCGACCCAATCGAGCCTGGTGCCGAGGTCGCGTTCGGCGTCCGCCATGAGCTCACGCGTGAAGCCGCGCAGATCCTCCAACTCCATCGCGTCTTCCGGCGAGACGATGAACCGGAAATGGTGCCGGTCGTCGGCGCAGCGCTCGGCGAAGGCGCGCTCATCGGCGGCGTCCGAGTTCGCATCGAACATGCGCGCCTCCTGCCCATCGCGGGTGACGCCGTCACGCTTCAGATAGGTCATGTGCTTGGGCAGCGGCGCCGAGCGGAAGCGCGTGCCGTGATGGCGCACCACGCGCGATTTGATCACGACGCGCCGGGAGGTCGAGCGCTGCACCAGGGACAGCGCCGCGCGCCGGCCTCGGCCGAAGCGTGAGCGGCTGGCGCCGGCGCCGCTCCGGCTGAAGCTGTTGCCGACATGCCCGGCCTTCTTCGCCGCGCGCATGACCTCGCCGACAAAGCTGGTCGGCCGCTTGGCGCCGCGATTGCCATGCTGGATGCGGCCGGGGCGGATATTGATGTCGTCGTCGCGCGTCCTCAAGGTCTCACCCTCCGTGAGAAATTGGACCGATAGCGGTCGGAGCGTTGAAATCGTTGATAAAAGGACCTGGAGCGATAGCAGGGGGTGCTGCTGCGGGAGCTGGAAACCTCAACTCTACCAACCACTTGCGCCCGACCGAAGGCGGCGCTTTTAGCTTGCCGTCCGTTGGTCGTGTTCCTGTGCTCCCACCCTCCGATACCCGAACATCCGCCACAGCCCGCCAGCCCGCGATCAAGCCCGACCCGGTTCATGGCTGCTGATTTCCATGCGACGTGCTGACGAACAGGCCATTGGATTGCGGGGCAAGGCCCGTCCAATCCTCTGCCGTTCGGTCGGCCGATGAGTTGCCCGAACGCGGATCGGGCGACGCTGGAGACTTCGTCGCGCTGCTCTCGGCACGCACGGCAAACAGCGGTGCGTCGGTCCAGGATGGCGCCGCAGCACTGACAACCATGACGCCGTCGATCGCCTCGCCACTGATCAGTGGAACGAGGGCGGCCACGTAAGCCCGCGTCTCCGCGGGCAACGGCCGCCCCGTCGCTAGGTGGTCTTCGTAGCGCGCCGGACCGGCGTTGTAGGCAGCGAGGAAGCCAGGGGCACCGTAGCGGTCGTGTAGCTCGCGCAGATAGGCGGCACCCGCCAGGATGTTGTCGTGCGCGTCGTATGGATCGGCGCCGAGGCTGTAGCGGGAATGCAGAGCAGCCCAGGTCTCCGGCATGATCTGCATCAAGCCCATCGCCCCCTTGGGTGATAGGGCACGCACGTCGCCGAGACTTTCGACCCGCATCACCGCGCGTATCCACGACGCCGGAATGCCGAAACGCTGCGAGGCTTCGGCGACGAAAGCGGCAAATCGATCGACCGCCATGACGACGTTCTGCTGCCTGGTGGCGACAGGTGCGGCGTGAGTAACGCCACCGCCGATCAGCATTACCGCCGCGGTGGCGACGCAAAGGAAGGAGCGCAGTCGAAGGAAACGCCAAGCTGCTGGCAGGCTCCGAGCGGCAGGCGATAAGGCCGGGAAGGAGGAGGGGTTGGGCCGAGTTGGTTGCGGCGTGGCGGCTCGGCGCATGCAGAGTTGCGGCATGGTCAGTGCTCCTCGTCGGTCCAGATTGGATCGGCCTGGCCGACGATGGTGGTGGTGGGAAGCGGGCCGAAATACCGGCTGTCGAGAGAGTCCGCGCGCCGGTTCATCAGGAAGACATCGCCGGCAGCGACGACGTGGCAGCCCTGCCAGACGGGCAACGAGCGCCCCAGATGGTCGCGGTCGAGCGCCACGCCCATGGCGACGCCATCGACGGTGATCGTGCGGCCGGACCGGCAGACGGTGTGGCCTGGAAGGGCGAGGACGTGCTTCAGCAGCGGCACGCCCTTCGGCAGGTAGCGACGCGTATCGAGAAACGTGGCGAGCGGTTCCGGCGGCGTGACGACGAGCAACTCATTGACGTGCAGCGCGCCGGCGGGATGCACGGCGTAAAACCCGATCGGCACGCTGGCGCTGGCGTTCCAGATCAGCCTCGGCGCGGGATGAAGCAGCGCCGCCAGCCCGATGCCGAGTGCAGCGGCATACGTCGTCATGACCCAGCCGAAGCGCGTCATGCGTCTATCCTCCGGCGCAGCAGCCAGGCGCGATGGCGGTCCAGCGTGTAGGCGCGCGGCGTTTCGCCGGACGTGAGCCGGTTGCGGACATGCCGCCAATGATCGGGACAGGCGTCGGCCGGATCGATCTCGATCTGCTCGACCGCATCGATGGCCTGGAGCACCCGCTCGACCTTCGGCCAGCCGGAAAGACGGAGAAGAATCTCGCCGCCGGGGCGCACATAGGCCACGGTGGAGAAAGCCTCACCGGGCCTGACGGCCCGCAGAATGTCGATGCGCGAGTGGATCGTGCCGAAGTCGTTCGCCGCCCAGCGGACGAAGGCGAAGACGCTGCCCGGCGCGAAGCTGAGGATACGGCGGCGGCGATCGAGGATTTTCTCGGCGACATCGTGGCCGAAGCGGATCCACTGCTCGATCCGCTTCTCGATCCAGATCAGCTCGACATGCGTGAGGGTATCGGGCGGGGGCGCGATCATGACGCGGCACCGCCGTCGTCGGGAAATTCGCGGTCGAGCAACGCGCGGAGCATGTCGGCCACGGTGACGCCGCGCTGGAACGCGGCGATCTTGATCCGACCGCGCAAAGCCGGTGTCACGTCGATCGTCAGCCGCGCCGTGAAATCGGCGGCCGGCGTGCGGCTGACCGACGGCTCGGGCGCGCGGACCCACAACTCCGCATCGCCGGGACGGGCCGCGAACCCGCGCTTCGGCGGCCGCTCTGTCATGGCGCCAACCCGGCGACTTCGAGCGCCAGCGCGCTGATCTCGCCGGCCGCTGGGCCGGCCGCGTCAAGCTCGGCGACGAGTCGGCCGGACTGCGCGGCGCCGGCAAAACTCACGCGCTGGCCGATACGTGTAGCGAGCACCGCCGGCTCGTGGTCGGCCAACGCCTCGGCGGTCTGGCGGGCGATCACCGTACGCGCGCCGCAGCGGTTGAGCACGAAGCGGGCGACGAGAAGCGGGCGGAAGATGCGGGCCTCGTCGATCAGCTTCAGCATCTCTCCCGAGGCCCAGCCATCGAACGGTGACGGCTGCGCCGGGATCAGCACCAGGTCGGCGACAAGCAGCGCCGAGCGCATCAGGCCGGCGATGCGGGGTGGGCCGTCGATGACGACGTGATCGGCATCGCGGGCGAGTTCCGGCGCCTCGCGGTGCAGCGTATCGCGGGCCAGCCCGATGACGCCAAAGAGCCGCAAAAAACCTTCCCGCGCGCGTTGCTCGGACCAATCGAGCGCAGAGCCTTGCGGATCGGCGTCGATCAGGATGACTCTTTTCCCTTCCCGGGCCCATTCGCCGGCGAGGTGCAGCGCGAGCGTCGTCTTGCCGACACCGCCCTTCTGGTTGAGGAGCGCCACGATCACCGCGGCCTCCTCGCGGTTTTCCACCGACTGCGCTGCTCGCCAACAAAAGAAAAGTTAAATTCTCTTAAGTTAAAGTCTAAGTTAGGCGGCTCGGAAGCTGTTAAATCTTCATCGGAAAATGGCCGTTTTGGTTCCGGATAGCACGCGGTGCCGGTTCCGGATGGCACGTGGCCCGCGGTTCCTGATCGCACGTCTGGTTCCACAACTTGTCCACAAGGGCCTGTGGATAACTGCGTGCGGCTGAACAGCAGCAATTCACGGCCGCCTGGTTCGCGCTGAACGGCGAGACGATAGCCGGGCAGTGGCTGGCGTCGCGCCAGATCGCGCAATTCGAAAGCGAAGCGCTTGAACGGCGAGAGACTGGCCGACTTGGCGTGCAGGTGGCGGAAATCGAATTTCCAGCCGCCACGCTGCTGGCCGGCGTGCTTGCGGACGAGACGGTAGAGCCAGCGCTCCAACCCGCCCGTCAGCCCGAAATAGGCGGGGTCGATGGTGAGCACGAGCGCGTCGTCGAGGACGGCGCGGTAGAACCAATCCGGGACGATCAGGTCGATGCCGTCGGCCTGGCCGTGCGCATCCGCGCGCTGAGTCCATTCGTTGATCCAGGAGAAGCGGTGCATGCGCCGCTCGGTGGTCTGGCGCAGCGAGGTGGCGACCGTCGTCGATTGCAGCCGATCGAGCGCCGCCTTCAGGCGATGATAGTCGCGTGCGCTGGTGCCCCGGCCGACGAAGGTCAGGATCTCGCGCGGCGTCGCCGCCATCAGGCGCGAGGTGCGCAGGCCGGCGTCGCGCGCTTCGACAATCTGGCTCGCGGCCCAGATCAGCACGTCGGCATCCCAAATGGTCGCCATGCCGTGCTCGGGCACCGCCTCGACGCGGATGGTGATCTCGTTCATCCGAAAATCGATCGGCGTTGTGCGGTGGGTCTTGGCGAGGCTGAAGAACGGATAGGCCATGAGATCCTGCGCGTCTCTGGGCGCCAGGTCGCCGGGGAGCGCCCGAAAAAGTTCGAGCTGCTCGCGTTCGTCGCGGGTGCGATGGCGCGTGGACATGACGGCAGGCGTTCAGCGGCGCGCCTGGCCGGCCTGGGCCGGGATGGCGAGGCTGTGGCGCTTGGCCGGCAGCACGGTCCCGACACCGGGGTCCGAGGTCGACGCCTTGGCGCCGAGTTCGACCCAGGCCTGGAGATCTTCCAGCCGATAGACGACCCGGCCGCCGAGCTTCGAATAGCGCGGCCCGGTGCCGTAGATGCGGTGTTTCTCCAGCGTGCGGATAGAAAGGCCGACGAAGCGGGCGGCTTCGGGCGTACGCAGGTAGCGCTGTGGCAAGCCGGCGAGATTGGGGGACATGGGAAACCTCCGTGATCCTGTCGAAGGCCGCCGAATGACGGCGGCTGTCGGGGATCACGGTGGCGGAGAAGGTTCGCGCAGGGGGATGGTGATCTCGCGGGGTAGCGAGTTCGCCACCCTCAGGCCTGAACACGGCTGGAGCGCCCACCCCCAATGCACCGACAGCCTGATCAACCCGGACGGACGGATGTTATCTACCCTTTTACGCGGGGTGGCGCTGAGCGGAGGGATGCTAGCCCCAAAGGCCAGCCCATGGTTTCACGTGCGCCCACCACTCGTCAGGCGTCATTATTCGAAGTGGAAGTTGCCGTAAGAGCTCTCGTTTCCGGATAATCGTCCGTCGATCAGAGGTACAGAAAACGTCGCAGCCAAGGCCAATAGCATTGCCAATGAGTTCGCGATCGGCTGGGTCCGGCAGGGCAGAGACGAACGAAGCGTCCACGAGCAGTCGGCCGAAACCAGCCGCGAAGGCGCTATCCTCGTCGAGCGGCCCCACCAGCAGGACAGCATAGTCCAAGAGGTCGTCCCTAATGTCTGGATTCGGTGTTTGGCCAATTTCGTTCAGGCTCTTACGGGAGGCGAGGATGTCCCAGTTGGCCCGCGCGCCAACATGAAACACGTGCATTAGCGCTTCGGTATCTCGGGCACAGGTACGGTCGAGATCGACGGGTACCGGCGCCTGCTCGAAGACCTGCTCACTCTGTTTCACGATCAGATTGATAATGTTTGTATCCAAGAAGATGCGACGTGGAATGCTCTCATACGGATACCGCACGCAGTCCTCGCTGTGCTGCGTTTGGGTTCGATAGAGCACCCACTTCCTACGACCTGAATCCCAGTGCTCCAATCCCATTGTTATCTCTCGGTGAATTGCGTACGACGACGGCACGGCGCGATCCCAACATGCTCACCAGCATACCGCAGATTCACGCGAGTCCTCCAGGGTGGCAATTTGCTGCTGCGACCGGCTCTGACGGGAATTGCTACGGAGCGTCTGTGTTGCCGGCGGTGATCAGCCTACAGTCGGCCTCGAAATGGATAGTTGAGCAAGCCGCGATAGCCTGACCGCATCATGCCCTGACCGAATTGTACCAAGCGGATCGTACGATCGCGAAGGTCATGGCTCTTCCATTCTCGTCCAGACATGTGAACTGCGCCGAACAGCACCGTCGCGATTTCACGATAGCTTGCATTATCTGCGCGGCCGTCAATGGCACGCAGCGCGAGCACAAGGCGGTCTCTTCGATGCTTCGGCAGTGCGCCAGGGTTCGGACCTGGCTGGCGGCCAGTTGCAGCACTCCAGAGGCGGAGTGCTGCGGCGACGCGTACAGTGAAGAACTGGTCAAGTGGCAGGAGGACGGCCGGCGGCTCCGGTACCTGGCCGTCGAGGTGGACCCGGAACTGTATTCCCTGAAGCTCGATGAAGCGTTCACCGCCATCTTCTGCGATGCTGGCGCCGACCGGCAGCGGTTGAATGAGAGGATCCGGGACAGCGAGCTCAGCCGGAGGCGTCGTCAGGGCGACCACGCTTGGTAGAGCGTGCGCCGCCCATAGAACCGGGCCGGCGCTGCTTGTCTCGGTGGCGCTCGCGAAATCGCACCCCCCAGCGCCGGGTGAACGCATCCACCTCGGCTTGGTTGAGAATGCCCTGGCGGGCGGCTCGTTCGAGCTTCCTCCGCTGCCGCTGGAAGTCCGCATTGCGGTGAAGATATTCCCAGGCGAAGCCGGGCGCATCGAGGGACCGTAGGTCCTCGTACGCGCCCGCGGCCCGCCAATCGGCGTGGCTCATGGGCGTCGTCTCCCCAGGCAGTTTGGCGATTACTCGGCCTGCCGGGATGATATCCGCGAGGGTGGCGGCACAATACGCCATGGCGCGGCAACGCACGTTGCCGTGGCTGCATGGAAGTGCAGTCCGGCTAGTGCGGCGCGCCCCCGCGTAGCAGGTGGCGATAGCCATTCTCGGTCATCCATCGCGCCCGCGCCAGATGCGATATCCAGGCTTGCCGCGCGCGATCCGGCTCACGCGCCGGATCGATATGGAGGACGATCCGGGCGACCTCCCGCCAGTCGGCTCCGTCGGTTTCCGCGTCGAGCAGGCGGAGGTAGGTCACCAGGTGCTGTTCGTCGTAACTCGTGAGCGTGCCGGCGACCGGGGCGGTGTCGGAGACGCGTGGGTCGAGTGGTGGTGATTGCATATGTCAGTGTCCACGGATGCGACGACATAAGGTCTCGTGACGAATATCTGCATTCAGGCGCGGGCGCGGGACGCTCTCGGAGCCGGTTGAGGCCCCGCTTCGTTCAGCAGCATAACGCCGCGACCGCGATCTGCGTCGATGAACAGCACCCCGGCGGCCTCGAGCGCACGGCGCACTTGATCGCGCGTGCTCTCATGCACAGGGAGGCCGCGTTCGGACTCCATGCGTTTCAGCGCGGTCAGTGCCACGAGGGCTTTCTCTGCGAGCATTTCCTGCTTCCAGTTCAGCAACGCCCGCGCGGCCCGAACTTGTCGGCCGGTGATCATCCATGATCACCTCCGACAGACGACCTACGCGCACCAGAAATACGACTATAATAGTCGTCTTAAGTCTGATCAACGCAGTTTGGACAATGCTGGCGACGAACGTCAGGGTCGCGCGCTCCCCGAGTCGACGGCTGACGGGGTGGAGCACCTCCGGTCGTAACGGCGTCAAATCGTAAACTCACAAAGCCGGAGAGGCGTAGAGCCGCCAATGCAAGAAAGCGGATTGGCGACAATCCGCAAAGGCGGTTCTACTGCCGGCCGGTGGGATGGGCGGCCTCCACGGAAAGACGACGATGGAACGTTGCCTTTCCATCCCAGCCAAGGGCAATGAGATGGGGTCTGGGGCCGCCGGCCCCAGCGGGGTCCAGGGGCGCGGAGCCCCGGCCTTCCTTCAAGCGAAGTTTTTCCTCACGAGGGTTGCGAGTGCGCGGTGGCGCCTGAGGGCTGTCTGGCATGCGAAAGCCCCGCCCGGGGTGCCGGGCGGGGCGTTGCAGCGGGGTCGGCTCAGTCGCCGTTCTGCCGGCGGGCGCGGGACCAGATGAGGTTGTAGCCGTCGCCGTCCTCGTCGTCGAAGAGGTTGGCGTAGATCGGCGCGTTGAAGCTCGGATCGTCCAGCTTGACCGAGAGGTAGTCGCGGCCCTCGTTGGAGCGCTTCGACCAGGCGGCCCCGATCTCGGCGCGGCCGACATAGACCCGATGGCTGGGGGCGTTGTCGTTGGCCCGGTTGGTCTCGGGGACGATGCGAACGTTCTTGGTCTGGACGCTGAGGGTGACGATCTCGCCCTGGAACTCGCTGCCGGACTTCTTGAAGGAACCGATGTTGGCCATGTCACTTCTCCTTGGCTGTTTCGAGCCCGCGACCACCGCGGCCTCGATGGCGATCGGAAAGCCGGAGGCGATCGACGACGCACCCGGTTGCGGGCCGGAGCGCAGCGGAGGATGGCGGCGGGGAGAGTTTCTTGCCTCGCGAGGAATGCCGGCTCGGCCGGCAGGGGAAGAAAGTCTCACCGACGCCGTTGCGTCTCAGGCGATCGAGGCGCAGCCGTCCTTCGGCCAGATCAAGCCATTGAGAGGCCGTGTGGTCCGGGTGTCGAACAGCATCCTCAAGAGAAGTGACATGGCCAACATCGAGTGCCGCGCACAAGTGGTCCGGCCTTCCAGGCGAAGGAAAAGAAACCCTGGCGCACAGAAAGGACGGTCTCATGTTCCGAGCATCCGTGCGAACGACGGCGCTGCCGCGGAAAGGTCGCCCGGTCGGCTCAGAGGCGGTGGGCAGGCCGGAGCGCTCCAACGAGGGCCGCGACGTTCTGGCTACCCGGACGATCCGAGCTTCAACGCCCCGAACTCCCACCCGACGACGATGGCGCGCGGGCTCATCCGCGGTTGGTCGCGACCGTGAACGGACGATGAGCCGAACCCGCTGCAACGTCTTGCCCGACGGTGGGAGGGAGGAACAGAAACATGCGCGCCCATGCCGTGCCGCCGACCAGCACGGAGCCGATGACGGCGAAGATTTCACGCCAGGCTTCGGACGGCACGCCGATTTGCGCGAGTCCAAGGGTCGCATGGTAGCCGGCGATCGCGGCCGGTCCGGCATAAAGCAGCCCGATCGCGGCGCGGATGAGCGGTATGCGGATGGTCGCGAAGGCGATCTGTCCGATCGCCAGAGTTCGCGCCGCCGGCGAGGACGCCGACGATGAGCGCGCCGATCACCCCCGCGCCGCTGTGAAAGGCGGCGAGACCGGCCGATAGCCCCGCGAAGAAGGGAAATGCGTAGACGGCGAGCGTGAACAGCAGCCAGCAGAAGAAGCCGATGCCGGCAACGCTCAGAACAAGTCCGATGACGAGCATGGTGGATGTCTCCGTGACAAAGGGTCGAACGGTCGCGCCTTCCACCACCACCACGGCGCTCTACGGAGTATAGCCGAAGATGATGGATGGCGGCAGCGGAAAATTGGGTGGGATTTCCGCCGCCGCTTGGTGCGACCGGCGCCCCTTCAGGATTGGAAGGGATCGAATTCATGAATGACCGTGGCCGGTTCGCCGTCATATTCGGCCGACGGCATGACGCCGTATTCGCCGTTGCCGGCGTGAAAGACCGTGATGCAGACCATCAACGTGATGGCGGGGTTCCAGCCACGGGCGTGAGCGATCGAAAGTGCTTGAGACATCGTTCCGGCTCCTGTCTTGGAGGCGGTGACCATCCCCGCGCGACAGGCGCCCGATGTGTTCAGCGAAGGGTCGCAATCACCGTGCAGGCGAAGCCAAATCGGCCGCACGCTCGCGTAGCGGACCCTTCATGGGTTGTTGGCGTCAGGCCCGGGTTCAGCTTGTGGCGATGCACGTCGATGAAGGTGACGATGCCGCGATATGAATTGCAGCCGGTCACGACGGGCGGCGAGGAGGGAAAACAGCAGGACGTGCGGCAGCTTGTAGAGCCGTCCGTGCCCTCGACGAGGATAAGGAACATCTGCCAGGAGACCTAACAATGGCTCGAACGCAGTCACGGCAACCTCCGACTCGGTTGCCACAATAGGGGTCAGACTTTCTCCGATTCGGGAATCCTACGCGTTGCCAGACACTTCACTTCGGTCTCGCCGTGTTGCAAACGGGACTGAACTTGCCCTATCCGGTAGGGTTACATAGCTTTGATAAGTTGTTAGCGTGCTACGCTCAATAATTTGAGTGAACAACGCATCTCCATTTCGCTCCTCCTTTGATAAAAATCTTGCATGACCGAAAAACATCAGGTTTTCGCGAGCACGGGAGCAAGCCACGTTTAAGCGTCGCCGGTCCAGCAAGAAGCGGATTCTGCCTTGGGTGCGCACGGTCGAGTAAAGTACAATGTCTGCTTCGCTGCCTTGGAAGCTGTCAACAGTGTCGATCTTGATCTCCAGTACCGAGTTCAATCAGCGGCATTTTCCTACGTAGTTCTGTGTAACGCTCGGAGATTAGCCGCTTCTGCGCACTGTAGGGAGTAATGATTGCGACAGTTTTGCGAACGAATTTATCAGGCTCTTCCGTTTGGCGGGTGGTCAATGACCGGACGATTGCTTCCAAACACCGCAGTATCGCATGAGCTTCATCGCGATTGCGCAGGCTAGGGCTACCGCCCGATTCTTTCTCCTGCCTGCCATGGGGCACGTCCACCCACCGCACGCAATGTTTTGGGTCCACAAATTGATCGCGATCGTGTACCCTGCCGTTTTGTAGACCTCGTGTCTGGTTATTGGTGTAAAATAGGTCCGCCACCAGATCGCCGATTGGTTCCACCATTCGAAACTGTTCGGTCAGCCGGCCGGAACATGCCTGTGGCAAATTTGTATAAAGCTGCTCAAAAAAACTGGTTTTTAGGAAGGCGTCCTCCAAGAACGGCAAGGCGTCTTTGGCATCGGCCTCAAACAAGTGGCTAGCGATGCTGGGTGGCAATTGGAAATGGTCGCCGATGATGATCGCCTTTCGGGTGCGCATTAGTGGGATCAGGAGTTCAGGCACGGTCGCTCGGCCTCCTTCGTCGATGATGCAGATGTCAAAGTCGAGGCGATCCATCCCATAGCGGCGTGACGACAGGCCCACACATGTGGCGCCCACAAGTTTGTGCTCATTTGCAACGAGTTCGGCAAGCTCGTCATCGAATTGAGGTTGCGCCGACTTGTCGGGCCGGTAGATGCTATTCATCCATTCGCCAATCCAGTGTGCTTTGCTTGGATTCTCGAGGCTGGCAAGGCTGTATGCCTGCTGGCGTTCGCACAGATACGACATAAGAAGTTTTTCTGTCATGCGTGGCTGTATCGACCCCTGAACCTTGGTGGGATCGTTGCCAATCCGCAGCACGTGGGTACCGTATGCCGGGAATTGCTCAAGGAATCGATCGAGGGCATTGTCCACCGCGGTGTTCTGTTGTGATACCACCAATATGCGGGAATCAGGCTTGGCAGAAAAAAGCTGATACAGCAATTCGACGATACAAGTGGTTTTCCCCGTACCAGGGGGGCCTTGAACTAGATACAGGTTGGACTCGGCCAAAGCCGCTTCAATGATCCGCTTGGCGGCTACGGCTTTATCCGGGTCTTTCCAATTTGGGTTCTGCCACTGTAATCCACCGGTCACCCTCTCAACCCAGAAAGGGTCGGGCTGAGCGGCATAGAGTTCTGGCATCAGAAGAATTTGGTGCAAAATAGGATTGACCAGGCGTCCTCCCATAAACCCCTGCAATGCTTGCTTCTGCCGACCCAGCGTTGCCAATTCGCCTTGGTTTGGGAATCGCACGCGTTGCTGTTCCGGCTGCATGGGGATGTAGCCCCTGTCAGGCCGCTTAAAACCATTGTGGGCGATCTGGTAGCGTCCCACTGCCACCGCTTCAGGCAGATGGAATAGTTCCGCGACCTGCAACCAGCGCTGCTCGCCATTGGCGCCCAGATTTAGCTCTTCCAAAAACAGACGTGGTGGATTCCGTGCCTTGTCCATCAACTCGTGCAGGTTTTTTGAAAGGTTTCGGTCACAAGCGCATTCCAGGCTTTTGGTGTCGATCTCCTTGACGTCAGTCAAGTTGAACGTTTCGTAACCGTCTTCGGCGAGGAGATATGTGGTTACCTCATTCCAGCGATTAAAGAATTGCCCCGCACGCTTGCGTGCCTGGTCGTCGCTGGCGAACAATGATTGCTGGCGACAAAAAGTGATAAAGGCTTCAAATTGTAGTCTATCAGAAAATATGTCGACTTTGAACCGTTGGTCGATCAATCGCAACGGGCATGGCAGGCTGTCCAGCTCTACACTGTCGAAACCGGTTCGGGTAATGCCACTGACTTCCAATTGGCCGTCTTCAGCGCTCACCCTGGTGTCGACCTGCCAGGCGCCTATTTGAAACGAAATGGCCCACGCACCCTCGGTCTCAACTGCACTCCGCAATTGCCATGTTGCATCTGCGCTTTCATATTCCAGTGCCTGCAAGTCATGGATTGCGGTATTCACGTGCACGAATACGGGGGCCGCATTCTGACCTTCAAAAGACAGCGAATCAAAATGCTGAGTTGCGGTTACGTCATGTCTCAAAAGAAGATCAAAGTAGTGGATGTAAACGTTGACCCGTTCACCGGGCGAGTATCGTTTGCCTGGGAAGCTCAACTCGCTGCGTGGCAAAAACGCGCGGATACCGTTACCTATGGCTTCTTGCGGGTCAACGGAACAAAAATTAGGATAACACCAAACTATATAACCGTCGCCATGCTGAGGGTTGGTGAATGATTTTTCAATGAAGGCCGTGCACGGTGCATTTTGTAGAATATGTTCGACGTGCAGAGCGCCGCGAAACAAGCAGGCATTAAAAAAATGCCTGGACTTCTGGCTCAGTATCTGGACGGGTATGGCTTCCTGATCCGGATATTGTATCATCAGGCTACGCTGCAAGCTGTCGCTATACTCCTCGATTTTTCCTATGACGAATTTTTTCGCGAGTAGCCCAAGCTTCTGACCGTAGATATTGGTGATACCTATTTCCATGACCGATGCGAGCGCTACCTTGCCGTCATAGAGCCAGTCGTCAGGCAGTCGGGAGTGCGGCCGAGCCATCTCGATCACCTCGTGGAATGCTTGCCGCCGTGACAGAGAAGCTAATCTGTGCTGGTACCATTCGCAGTAGGCAAAAAAGCCTTTTAGCCGACTTTGTGTATCTTGCAGCCGACCTTTGAGCAGCCGCAATGCGTTGCGCCGGTAAGGGCTGATTGAGACATCGGCCAAATCCTGGTCCAGGCGCCTGGCCAGCTCATCGAACTCCTTGGCCGGCGTCTCTAAGCGCTCACGGAACTGCCGGCAATACGCCGCGTATTCGGCCGCGAGGCGCCGGCCTTGCTCTTCACGCACCAAACCTTGTGTATGCGCATCGGCGCTGGATACGGCATTTATAGCAACACGCGCGCGTTCGTTGCTGCTCGCCAGATCTTCTTGCGACTTGCGCTCTTCCGCCGTCTGACGATCCCAAAACCACGCAAGCGCGGTTGCCCCGAGCACAAAAATACCGGCCGCAATATAGGCTTTCATATGAACTTGGTGTCTAACGCTTGGGCGGTGGAATAAGCGCGATGAAGCTTTGCGCCAGCTGATCGGGACTGACGGGCTCGTCGAGCAGCTTGTCCAGGACGCGCTTCCGAGCCTGATCGTGTGCCTTCATCAATTCGTAGTCACTCTGCAAACTGGCCATTTTCTCGCGGTGTTCATTGGCGTCTTTTTGGCGCAGCCTTTGCGTATTATCCATCTCAGCGATCGCTTCAATTGCCACCTGCATAGTTTTCTCCTTCGCGACACTAATTTTCGCATCGCTTTCACGCAGCGCGGCTTTGGTTGCAGTGGCTTGCTTGCCCCAGTCGGCAAACTTGCCGCCGGCGTCGAGGCCAGCCGTGAGAAGGCGGGCACCATGCTCAAACTTCTTCATTTCCTGCTCGACCTTCTTCATTTTGAGCTTCTCGCTGTCAGTTCCGCTGTCCTTGGCGTTTTGGTCCTTGGACGGCTCTGACTTAGACTTAGGTGGCTTCATAACAGATTCCTCTTTCACCCACTCACCAGCGTCAGCGCTGTGCTGAGCTGTATATCCACTAATTTGTAATAAGTGCGTTCTAACCGCAATAACGGCATGCAGTTGGGCGCGGATGCCGAGCGCTGCACAGCGATATGTGCACCCAACCGCTTGATGTGCGCAGAGAGGCTGTCCAATTCCATGACATTCATGCCCAGTTTCACGTTCTCCCGTTCCAATTGCTCGCGCAGGGTGCGCATATCAGTCGTGAATGCCAGATCACGCTGCTTTGCTTGCATTCTCAACTGCTTTTTAAGCTCTTCCAGCTCTTGGCTTAACGCTCGACCTTCGGCCTCAAGTTCTGCAGTTCTGCTCGTGGCCTGCCGGTAATCAGCATAAGCGCCAAGTGCATCTAGAAAGGCCATTCCAGCCTCAAGGAATATCAACGGGCTTGCCGCGCCCTTGCCGCTCCGCGCCATTGTGTAGACGCTGCGTGCCCCTCCGTGGGCGCGCTCAACTCGTTCGGTGGTCTTGTCATCCCAGTCGAACAGTGAGGCGAAGATATCCACCGTGATCACGCCGGTTGTGCCTCTTCCATCGGAACAGACAGTACAAGCAAATCTGGGCAAGACCTCATGAGTTCGACCGAGTTGGCGCTCATCCATTGAATACTTCAATTGTAGGTTTCTTGCGCTGACTTCGGTGGATACGCCCAAAGGGACCGGGAATGTGGCAATTGTGTTGGGCGGGTTGTCGCCCAAACAGGCCGGGATAACCACATGGTTGCCACCATTGATCACTGCGCTTTCTGTAAACTGGTCCATAGGACCGCAGGTGACCAGCTCCAGATGCTGAGTGACCGGTGGCGGCACCGTCACGGGCCATGGGAATTCTGTCACCTGCTTGAACACATATGCCAGTTCCAGCACGGGGACCGACACCCACGGCAGTTCTGGTTTCCGGGCAGCGCCGCCGCCGGCGTGAAGGCCCAAGATCAAATCGCCCGCCGCATATTCAACCGGGAAATGCACCTGGCTCTGCTCATTCTCCGTGACATTCAATTTCACACTCCAGTGCGGATACTCGCTGGCGATAAATTCGCAGTCATCGCCCCAATAATGCGCGAGGAGCGTTTTCAGGCCATCCTGGTCGAGCAGCGAACGCAGGCGGTTGGCCTCATAGAACAGTAGGGATTTTCCGTGCTTTGCCGGCCGGCACGGCATGCGCACGGCCCTCCCGGTCACATCGGCGGCCGCAGCGCGCATTACTGCCGCCGCTGGATCGCCCAGCAACAGTAAATGGGCAGCGGGTGGTGCCAAGGTGAAGCTGTCCAACCATATCTCTGGTTCGAAATCTTTGAGCAGGCGTTCGATCTGCACGATCCGCGCACCCTTTGGGGTAAGCTGAGGTTCCGGGTTAACCTCTTCAGCCATATCAAGGTATTGATGGCTCCGCAAAAACATGAACTGGTTCTGTAAAGTCGCCTCACTGAGGCCAGTGACTTCGATCAGCGCCGCCAGGGAAAGCCCTTCTTCTATAGCCCGCAGTAAAAACCGCGATACACCACCCATATTGTCTAGTAGTCGGTGCGATACCGTAAGGCGATACTTATCAAACGGCAACAGGAAGGTTACCGGACGGCCAATTCGCAGCATTTCCCCAACCTCCTGCATCGATAGAACAATTCGCCTCCCCGTGTCCGTGAGCCGTCAGAGGCTCATGGTAAGCTAACTCACATTTTCAAGCCAGTCCGGAGACGCTGACTCGACGAGTTCGGCGTGTGCGGCTAAGCGGATCAGAAAACCGGCATACGTCTATAAAAAGCACCCAATTAGGCAGAATTCAAAAACTTCAGCAAACTGAGTTATAGTCAATGATATCTATTAAGTTAGGTATTTCATAAGATATGACCGAACTCTAAACGCACATTCCTCCGCCCAATCTTCATTTCTGGATTTCAGTGATTTCCTGCGACGCGGGCGGTTCCTGAGCCAAATGCCCGCTATATGTGAGTTTCAATCCAGAGCGGGCCAGCCGGCCAATCTCTGCCGGTTGAGCCGCCGTTACAAAGGACCGCTCTGGGTCGAGACCAGCGGTAAGCAGTAGGCGGCGCTTATGCGCCGCCGCCCCCGAATTTCCAGACCGGAATGCCGAGCTTCCTGGCCTTGTCGGCGAGGTTGTCCTGGATGCCGGTGCCGGGGAAGACCATGACCCCGATCGGGAGGATGTCGAGCATCTGATCGTTGCGTTTGAACGGTGCGGCCTTGGCGTGCTTGGTCCAGTCGGGCTTGAAGGCGATCTGCGGCACCTTGCGATGGTCGGCCCAGCGTGCGGCGATGCGTTCGGCGCCCTTCGGTGAACCGCCATGGATCAGCACCATGTCGGGATGCTTGGCGTGAACCTTGTCGAGTGTGTCCCAGATCAGGTGGTGATCGTTGAAGTCGAGCCCGCCGGTGAAGGCGACCTTGGGGCCGGCGGGCAGCATCACCTCGTTGTCCGCCCGGCGTTTGGCGGCGAGGAAGTCGCGGCTGTCGATCATCGCGGAGGTCAGCGCGCGGTGGTTGACCATCGATCCGGAGCGTGGCCGCCAGGCTGAGCCGGTGTGGCGTTCGAACTGCTCGGCGGCCTGGTCGCGGAAGAATTCCATGCTGTTGCGGCGCTCGATCAGCGTGATGCCCTCGGCGGTGAGGCGTTCGAGTTCGACCGAGCGGATCTCCGAGCCGTCCTGCTCCTTCTGGCTGCGCCGCTGCGCCTGCTCGTTGTCGTCGAGTTCCCGTTCGATCCGGTCGGTGGCGCGGTGGAAGAGATTGACCGTCGACCAGAGCAGGTCCTCGAGGTCGGGTTCGAGGCGCGTGTCGCTCAGCGTCGAGACCAGCGCGTCGAAGATGTCGGCGACGGCTCCGCCGACGGCGTCGGCTTCGGGAAGCGGCCTTGGGTCTGCCTCGTCCTGGAAGGGGCGGTGGCCGTAGAGCTGGAGTTCGGCGAGGACGTGGTCGGTCGGGGATGAGGTGTGCGGTGGCTCGAAGTCGGTGTCGTCGCGATCGGTCGCCATGGTGAGGTCCTTTGTCGGATTGGCCGCGCCCATCGCGGCCTTCGTGGCGATCACCAGACGGCGGGCGGACCGGACCTGCACCGCCGAGCGCAGCGACAGCGGCCGAAGCGCAGCGGAGGATGGCGGGGGCCGGCTATTTTGTTTCGCGATGTAAAGGCGGGCTGGCTGGGGTCGCCGCGCGACTTGTCGCGTGAGGCAGTTTTCCCGCCGACGGAAAATAGTCGGCCATCCGCCATTGCCGGGCCGGGCCGCTTGCCGTCCGATCGCCCTCTAGAAGGCCGTGGGCGCGGCCCTCTCCGACACGAAGGGCATCATCACGATCCGATGCGATCGGCGGCGCGCAGAGCCGGGCACATCATCCCGTCGCGGCCGTCGCCCAGTCCATGAAGCGGACCACGTCCTCCGGCGCGAGTTGGAGGCGCAATGCCGCCCGAAGTTCGCCGGCGCCGAGGCAGAGCAGATCCTCGTTGAAGTCGCCGAGTGCTGGGGACAGCGTCAGCGCCTCGATCCCGGCCGCTGCCGCGCGGTCGTTCAGCGTCGAAACCGCCGCGTCGCCGGCCGGATCGGAATCGCGTGCGACGTAGAGACGGCGCAGTGCTGCCGGAAACAGGATGGCGGCGAGGTGATTGGCGGAGAGTGCGGCGACCATGGGCAGGGTCGGCATGATGCCGCGCAGCGACAGCATGGTCTCGATGCCTTCGCCGGCCGCCATCACGTCGTGCGCGACACCGAACCGGACGCCATGTCCGAGGAGATGGCCCATGGCCCGCCTCGGGGTGTCGATCGGCGCCTTGTCGCGGCCCGATGGGTCGAGCCAGGTGCGGTGCGCGCCGGTGATCCTGCCGTCGAGATCGGTGACCGCGGCGATCAGTGCCGGCCAGGTCTCGGTCGGTGCGTCGGCATCGGGACGATAGTAGCAGCGCGGGTGGAAGCGTAGAGGACCGCTTGCGTGCAAAGCCGTAATGCCGCGTCGGCGGAGATACGCTTCGGCGATTGTGCCCGAAATCGGCTGCGACATGGCGAAGAGACGGCGTGCGGATTCGGGCGATCCACGAGGCGCCGGAGAGGTCTCGTGCCGGTTCGCATGCCCAAGGTCGGGACGCGGCAGGCTGAGGAAGGTTCGCGCCTCGTCGAGAGCGTCACGCAAGCGATCCAAGCCACGATTCAGGCGATGAGGTCGAGGAGATCACCATGTTGGCCGGTGGCGGCGTCGGTCCATTTGCCGGCGGCGCCCTTGCCGCTGTCGGGTCCGTGCAGGCGAACGAACAGGCTGCGACCCGGCGTGTTGGCGACATCGCCGATCAGCCAGTAGCGGCCTTCGCGATGCCCGTTGGAGAGATAGTGGCGGCACACCGCCTCGGCATTGCGCGCGAGACGGTGGGCCAGGTCGGCGGCATGTGACGACATGGCGGCCGCCTCACGCCGCCGCCCGATCCGCGATGCGGACGAGCGGGTAGCGTTCCATCAACGCACCGAGGATCACGGGACCATTCGCACCGGTCGGCACGAACAGGCGCAGCTTCCACGAGATGATCTCCGAGATCAGGCCGATCGCCTTCAGCCGATCGACCATGCCGTCGGTGAAGCCGGTCAGCTCGACCCGGAATTCGCCCATGACCTTGGCGCGGCGAAGCTGGAGACCCTCCTGGAGTTCCAGAATCGTCCGGCCGTCGAGCAACGCGGTCCAGGCGTCGGCTGCCGCGATCGTCGGCGTTTCGGCGTCGGCCGCCTGCGCCACCCAGGCCGGTGAGACCAGCCGGCCGATGATCCGCTCGCCGGCATCGGTCTGAAGCCGATAGACCCGCATCGAGTCATCGGGCAGCCGCTTCCAGATCGGCAGCAGCAGCCCGGTGACGATGTGCAGATCGCTGTCGGTGAAGGCCGGGACCGCGGCGAGTTCCTTCTCCCAGGCGCGGGCGAAGGTGTCGCGGTCGGCCTCTTTCCAATGCGTCTGCGCCATCGCGGCGAGCGGGATCGCCGTGCGCTCCATCGGGCGCAGCAGCCGCACGCGGCGTTCGACCTCGCCGTCGTCGAGCATCAGGCTCGGCGCCGGGACCTGCACGGCGGCACGCCCGGACTGGGTGTTGACCAGCAGCAGCGCGCGAGGATCGCCGGCGCGTTCGAGGGCGTCGGCGAGCGCGAAGGGGTGATTGCGCTCGCGCCGGCGGATGGTGAAGATTTGCGTCTCCGCCCCGGTCTGCGGATGGACGTAGAGCGTCCTTCGGTCGCTCACGATCAGGCTTTCCGCCGTGAGCGTCTCGACGCCCGTGTCATAGGTGCCCGACGCGACCGCGCCTTCGATCCTGGTGCGCAGCAAATCCTCGAACACGCCGAACAGCGTGTTCTGCAGATCAATGGTCAGCGCCAGCAGGCGGTTGAGGAAAGTGGTGATCGGCGGCAGGTCCTCACGCAGGCTGCCGTCCTGGTCGGTCAGGCGCAGCCCGGTGGCATTCTCGAACGCCTGGAACGAGCAGCCTTCGACCTTGCCGCTGAACAGCAGCACATAGAGCTGGCGCAAGGCGGCGCGGCCATAGTCGGATTCGAGATTGTCGTCCGACCGGAACAGGCCCTGCCCGCCGGTCTGGCGCTGGCCCTTGGTGATCGCGCCCAGCGTGTCGAGCCGGCGCGCGATGGTCGAGAGGAAGCGCTTCTCGGCCTTCACGTCGGTGGCGATCGGCCGGAACAGCGGCGGCTGCGCCTGGTTGGTCCGATTGCTGCGGCCCAGCCCCTGGATGGCGGTGTCGGCCTTCCAGCCCGCCTCCAGCAGATAGTGGACGCGCAGACGCTGGTTCCGGGCCGCGAGATCGGCGTGGTAGCTGCGGCCGGTGCCGCCGGCATCGGAAAACACGAGAATGCGCTTCTCGTCATCCATGAACGCCTGCGCCTCGGCGAGGTTGGCCGAGCCGGCGCGGTTCTCGACGCAGAGCCGGTCGCCCTTGCGCACGATCCGCCGCGAGCGGCCGGTTACCTCCGCGACCATCTCGGTGCCGAAACGCTGCACGATCTGGTCGAGCGCGCCCTGGACGGGGGCGAGCGATGCGAGCCGCTCGATCAGGCGGTCGCGGCGTTCGACGGCATCGCGGCACTGCACCGGCTGGCCGTCGCGATAGACCGGCCGGGAGGAGAGATTGCCCTCGCTGTCGGTGAACGGCTCGAAGAGCTGGGTCGGGAAGCTGTGCGCCAGATAGTCGAGGACGTATTCGCGCGGCGTGATGTCCACCTGCACGTCGCCCCATTCCTCGGTCGGAATCTCGGCGAGCCGGCGCTCCATCAGCGCCTCGCCGGTCGAGACGATCTGGATGATTGCCGCACGGCCGGCGTCGAGATCGCGCTCGATCGCGCCGATCAGGGTCGGCGTCTTCATCGAGGTGATCAGATGCGAGAAGAACCGCTGCTTGGCGGATTCGAAGGCCGAGCGCGCGGCGGACTTGGCCTGGGCGTTCAGCGTGCCGTGCTCGCCGGTGACGTTGGCGGCCTGCATGGCGGCGTCGAGATTGTTGTGGATGACCTGGAACGCGCCGGCATAGGCGTCATAGATGCGGATCTGCTCGGGCGTGAGCGCGTGCTCGACCAGCTCGTATTCGACGCCCTCGTAGGAGAGCGACCGCGCGGCATAGAGGCCGAGCGATTTGAGATCGCGGGCGAGCACCTCCATGGCCGCGACACCGCCCGCCTCGATCGCCTGCACGAACTCGGCGCGGGTGGCGAACGGAAAGTCCTCGCCGCCCCAGAGACCGAGCCGCTGGGCGTAGGCGAGATTATGCACGGTGGTCGCACCGGTGGCGGAGACATAGACGATGCGCGCATTCGGCAGCGCGTGTTGCAGGCGCAATCCGGCGCGGCCCTGCTGCGAGGGCGCCTGATCGCCGCGCTCGCCCTTGCCGCCGGCGGCGTTCGCCATGGCGTGGCTTTCGTCGAACACGATGACTCCATCGAAATCCGATCCCAACCAATCGACGATCTGGCGGACGCGCGAAACTCTTTCCTCGCGCGCATCGGTGCGCAGCGTGGCGTAGGTTGCAAATAGGATGCCTTGCTCCAGCCGGATCGGCGTGCCCTGGCGGAAGCGGGCGAGCGGCGTGACGAGGAGCCGCTCCTGCCCGAGGGCGGACCAGTCGCGCTGCGCATCCTCGATCAGCTTGTCGGACTTGCTGATCCATACGGCGCGGCGGCGGCCCTTCAGCCAATTGTCGAGGATGATGCCGGCGACCTGGCGGCCCTTGCCGGCGCCGGTGCCGTCGCCCAGCATCCAGCCGCGCCGGAAGCGCACCGCGTGCTCGGCGTCGTCGGGCGCGGCCGAGACGACATCGAAGGTCTCGTCGACGATCCACGATCCGGCGAGATGGCCGGCATGGGCCTCGCCGGCATAGATCACGCTCTCCAGTTGGGCGTCCGACAGAAGACCGCCGGCGACCGCGGAAGCCGGCAGATGCGGCCGGTAAGACGGCTTCGGCGGCGCGACCGAGGCCATCGCCGCCGACTGGACCAGCCGGGTGGGATGCGCCTGAGAACCGGCAATACGGATCGACTGAAGGGCGTAACCTTCATAAAGCGCATCGGTGATGCAGCCGCCCTCGGCCGGCTTCCAGTCGGCGGTCTCGTAGGCGAGTTCGATGCCGGTTGGTTCGGTGGCGGAAGCCGGAACTGAAACCCGTCGCGGAGAGCAGACGGATCGAGTGCGAGCCGGCAAGAAACGTGCGGTCGTCGCGGCAGTGCCTCGCGCGGCAATGGGCAGCCTCGGCGGAACCTGCGCCGTCACCCATGCCAGCAGGGTGGCCGCATCTGCTGCCATCCCCGGCGAAGCCGGGAAAGCGGTCGGATCGTCGGCGGGGACGCGGTCGATGACGGTCAGACGTGTGTCGACGTTCGTGCCATGGCGGGCATAGACGCTGCCGTCGATGGCGGCGGAGAACACGACGCGACCGCGTTGCTGCAGGTGGATGAAGCCATCCCGCCAGGCCGGATTGTCCGGGGCCAGGCTTGCGCCGGTGATCGCCACGAGCCGCCCGCCATCGGCGAGGCGCGCCAGCGCCGAGGTGACATGGCGGAATGCCGCGTCGGCGACACGGCCCTCGACATGCGCCGCGACCGAGAACGGCGGGTTCATCAGCACGACGCTCGGCCGCACGGCGAGGTCGAGATGGTCGTGGATCTGGGCCGCGTCATGCCGCGTGACCGGAACGCCCGGAAAGAGCCGGCGGAGCAAGGCGGCGCGGGTCTCGGCCAGTTCGTTCAAGACGAGACGGCCCCCGGCGAGCTCGGCGAAGATGGCGAGAAGGCCGGTGCCGGCCGAGGGCTCCAGCACGAGATCGGCGGGCGTGATCGCGGCCGCGGTGGCGGCGGCGAAGCCGAGCGCGATCGGCGTGGAAAACTGCTGAAGCGCCTGGCTCTCTTCGGAACGGCGCGTGTGCGAGGGCAGCAGGGCCGCGACCTTGGCCAGCATGGCGAGCAGTGCCGCGGGCGAACCCGCGCGACCGCGCATGCCGGGTCCGAACCTGCGCAGGAACAGGACCGTCGCCGCCTCGCAAGCGTCGTAACCCGTCTTCCAGTCCCACGCGCCCTCGGCATCGGAGCCGCCGAAGGCGTCGCACATGGCGGCGCG
Source organism: uncultured Alphaproteobacteria bacterium (assembly GCA_963817185.1). Taxonomy (GTDB): domain Bacteria; phylum Pseudomonadota; class Alphaproteobacteria; order Acetobacterales; family Acetobacteraceae; genus Rhodopila. Next base: position 311,646 of record CAWFNN010000004.1, read on the forward strand.
CAGCGCCGGCGTGTCGACGGCCCGGCCGAGGGCGAGGTGATCGAGGAGAGACGCAGCCGCGGCGATGAGAGCCGCCGACGCGTCGGGCGAAGCGGGCATGGCGGCAGGCGCGGCCGCGAAGGCGGTCGAAGAAACGAACATGTCCATGGAGGAAACCTCGGGAGAGCGGGAACGGGCCGAGCTGGCTGGGCGCTCTCTCTCGACCCGACCGGCTCAAACCCTTCCCGGCCGTCCTCTGCCTCTCGATGATCTCCCAGAGAAAAAGGGCCCGGCGCCGCGCGCCGGACCCTTTGATCCCGCCGGGAGAAACCGCTCGCTCATCCCGGCGAACGATCGACGAGCCGGTAGGCCCGGCTCTTGATGTTGGGAATGCGATAGAGATTGCCTGAGCCGGGCGCGCGGAAGAGCATCGTGCGATGGCTGCGCGGATTGGCGATGACCTCCAGCCGATCGAAGCTCCTGCCATCGGCGAAGGCGAGCGGTTCGTCGAAGATGATCGTCTGCCCGGCGCGCGGGCTTGGCTTGGCCCGCCTCGCGCGACGGGCGGCGGCGTTGGCGCGGCAGTCGGCCCGCCATCGCCGCGCGTGCTCGTGGTCGGTCGGGGTCAGCAGATCGAGGATCGGCTCGGGGCAATCGCGTTCGTACGGCCCCATCGACTCCGACATATCCTTGTAGCCGAAGATGTAGCCCTCCCGATCGCGCGGATTGTATTGGACCAGGCAAACGGCGGCCCAGACCTCCCGCGCGCCGGTCGCGGGGAGAATGTGCTCAACGGCGGCATAGTAGACACGCATGCCGACGAGCGCCGAGCGCAGCACCTTCGAGATCGTGTCGGAACGCTCCCAGGTGAACTGGGCGTCGAGATATTGGCGCGGGCCGGAATGACCCTTGAGGGATTTCATGAAGAGCCAGCCCATGGCTGCCTCCTTTCGATAGGCAGGCGTGAGTGGACGGAAATGTCGGTGATCAGCCGGCCGCAGCGCGCCGTTGCTCGGCGTGGCGGATCGCGGCGAGCGCCGCGCGGAACTCGGCGGCGCCTCGCTCCTCCGACAGGTCGCTCCGTTCGACGACGGCGAGACAGGCGGTGCGAATATCCGCCGTCGCTGATCATTTCGATCGTCAATCGGGTGAGCGTCGGGTCGGTCTCGATCGCCTGGCCGATCTGTTCCCTGACGGCGTCTTCGCGGATGCGGAGCAGGACATGCTCGCCGTTACCCGGCATTGCCGTCGTTCTCCGCGAGGAAATCCTCCAGGATGTCATTGGTGGATTTGCCGAGGATGGCGTCCGCCGTGATCAGCACCGCCATGCCGCCGAAGCCGTCGGGGCGCATCTTCGAACAGGTGAAGGACGTGACCGCCGTGACGTAGCGCAGCGTGGCGGAGCGCCGCACGATGTCCTGGAAAATGAATTCCCAGGACGTGCCGGAGAAATCGATCTCGATCTCCGTGTCGTCGGCGGGTGCGGCTGCCAGTCGCTCGGCGACGTAGGTCGTCGCGGTGCTGTCGATTCCCGCGGATGCTTCGAACGCCGTTCGGAGATCGTCGATCGAAAGTCCGATGGCGTCGCTCGGGCCGAGGGAGGCGTGAAAATACAGCGCCTCGCCATCCGGCTCGGCGTCGAAGATCAGGCTGAGCACGAGACGTTCAAGCGGCGTCATGTCGGCAACCGGGATCGGTTGCTGAATGACGGTCGGTGAGAGGTAGTTGGCCATGTCGGGTCTCCAGAAATGCGAAAGCCCGGCGCGATGGCCGGGCTCCTCGTTGGGTTGACGTTGAAGAGTGATCAGCCGGCGGCGGCGAACGGATCGACGTCGCGATGGATCGGCTGCGCCCGGCCCATCCAGGGTTCCGGGCGGATGCAGCGCACCCAGTCCGCGAAGCTCGGGATGAAGCCGAGGTCCTCACGCACATGCTGCTCGCCGATCAGCCGGACCGGCACCACGCGGCCGGTCGAGATCGTGATCGCCGGGCCGAAGAAGCGCTCCAGCATGAAGATGCCTTCGGCATGATGGCGCAGCGCGCGATGCCGAAAATCAGCAGTGATGGCCTTCGACTCATCGAACCACTGGTGCAGCGGCAGATAATCCTCGGCCGTGCCGCCCCATTTCTTCACCGAGGAAAGCGCGTGGTGATAACAGTGTCCCATCGTTGCCTCCTCAAAAGACATGCAGGGAATATTCGGACTGCATGTAGCGCTCGTTGTAGTCGAGCGTGATCGTCCGTTCGGCGACGTCGAAGGTGAAGTCGCCATAGGCCCCGTCGCTGTTTTCCCAGCCGTCATGGGTCATCCCGAGGAAGTCGAAGACGAGCCGCTCGATGGCGTCGTGAACGGTCATCGCCGTGCGTTCGGGCTCGGCCTGGTCCCAGACAGCCGACGCGATCTCGACCTCTCCGGATGGCAGGGCAACGAGGTCCTCGCCGGCTTTGGCTTCGACGTTCTCGATCTGGCCGCTGTCGCCATAGCCGTCGAAAGCGACGACGACGATGGTGATTTCGGCGGCGGCGAGCGCGTCGAACACGGCCGTCTTGTTGACGTCTCGCAGCTCGGCGTCGCGGCGCTCATGCTCGGCGCGCTTGATCTCCCAGTCAGGCACCGGCGCCGCGAGCGTCGGCGCGATGGAGAGTAGCTCGGTCATGGCAGCCTCCTGGATGCGGCAGAACCCGGGCCCTGACAGCTCAGGAGGCCGGGCTCCAGGTTGGATCGGGGAAGGAGAAGCGGGGCGACCGAAGCCGCCCCGCCGGTGCGGTCATTCCGCCGCGATGGCGTGGGATTGCGGCTCGTCGGCGTCTGATCCCGCGTCGTCCTCGTCGGCGAGGAAGGCCGGCAGCGCCTCGGCCTCGGTCTCACTCTCGCCGGTTGCCTGCGTGCCGGCCTCGGCGTCGGCCAGGCGGAGCGGCTCGGGCAGCCAGCCCGTGCCCTCCAGCAGCCGCTCGGCCTCCTTGGCCATGTCGGCCTTCTTGAGATGGTCGATGAGCTGCGCCGATTGCTCGCCCTTGGCTTCGCGCACCGCCTCGAGGATGCGAACCTTGGGCACCCGACCGAGATAATTGTCGACGGTCGGACGCCAGCCGGCCGTCGCCATGTCGAGGTTGACGGTCCGCGCCAACAGATCGCCATGCGCCAACGCGCCCGGCCGCCGATTCCAGGGTTCCTTGACGACGTTCACGGCGAGGGAAGCGCAGTGGGCGAACAGCGCCGCCTGGCTGTCGCCGTCGAACGCCGTCAGAGCGTTCCACAGGTCGGCCGGGGCCTCGGGCAACTGCCTGCCCCATTGGGCGTGCCGCGCCTCGATTGCCTTGGCCGACGGGGTGTCTGCGAGGCCCGGCGACTGGGTGCTGAAGCCCGAATGCTTCGCCGTGATCTCCAGGCAGGTGTCGGGGGCAAAGCGGTAGAAGACCTGGAGGCAAAGCGCATGCAGGACCGCCTGGAAGGCGATATGCGAATCGTTCGCCACCGCGTCCCGCAATGCCAGGGTCCGATGGGCCGTCAGCTCGGTCACCAGACGATCTGAAAGCGGACGGATCGTCTCGTCCTCCTCGGCGGTCTCCGGGTCGGAACTGGCCGGCGCACCGCCGATGGTGATGACCGCCCGTTGCACGGTGCCCTCCGTGCCGGCGACCGATGCCTCGCCGTCGCCTTCGGTCTCGCCACCGGCGACCGGTTCAACCGGCGCCTCGTCCTCGGGCCGGACGAAGCCACGCTCGACGCGCAATGCGCCCTCGCTGTCGATGCTGACGAAGACGCCGGCACGGGCGATCTCGGCCGGATCGTAGCGGACGGGCCGGTCTTCGAGGGCCGCCATGGCGGTCTCGATCTCACCGAGACGCTGATCGACCTCGTCCGGCAGTTCGTCGGCCTCGGCATATCGCGCCTCAAGAGCGTCGTGCTCGGCCTTGAGCGCGGCAAGGCTGGCGTCCTCCTCTTCGGTGAGGCCGACAGTCTCGCCGGTCAGGCGGCGCAGGCCGGCGGTGTGGCCGTAGGGGAAGTCGCAAGCGACGGCGATCCATTTCCAGCCATCGGCGCGCAAGGTTTCGGCCTCGGCCTGTAGCTTCTCGATCACCAGCCGATCGAGCAACGCCGGATCTTGCAGCCAACCGCCATCGTCATGCTCGAAGAGGTCGCGCATGACCATGCCGCCGGCGGTCTCATAGGTGTCGATGCCGACGAATTGCGCGCGCCGGTCCGCCGCCCGGACAGCGCCTTCGGTGAGCTGGCGGCGGATGAAGTAGGCTTCCCTGTTGTGGGAACGCGACAGCCCCTCCCAAACCTGCTCCTGGCGCGCATGGTCGCTGGTGACGGTGAAGGCCATGAGCTGCTCCAGCGTCATGCCGTCCTCGGCATAGACGTCGAGGAGCTTCCCGGAGACGGCGGCGAGCCGCAGACGCTGCTTCACGACGGTCGACGCGACAAAGAAGCGAGCCGCGATCTCCTCCTCGCCGAGGCCCTTGTCGCGCAGGGCCTGGAAGGCGCGGAACTGGTCGAGCGGATGCAGGGCGACGCGCTGGACATTCTCGGCGAGCGAATCCTCGTCCGCCGATACCTCGGTGCTCGGGTCCCGCACCACGCAGGGAACGGGCACGGTCTTGGCCAGGCGCTTCTGCTTGACCAGCAGTTCGAGCGCCCGGTAGCGGCGGCCGCCGGCCGGGACCTCGAACATGCCGGTCTCCTGGCCTTCGGCGTCGAGGATCGGGCGGACGCTGAGGCCTTGCAGAAGCGTGCGCCGGGCGATGTCCTCGGCTAGCTCCTCGATCGAGACGCCTGCCTTCACCCGCCGGACGTTGCCCTGGCTCAGGACCAGCTTGTTGAAGGGGATGTCGCGCGAGGCGCTGAGGATGATCTTCTGAACAGCGGTAGCCATGTCGGTAATCTCCGCGACGGGCGCCGAGAGACTCTCTCTCGACTTCCAACCCGTCGCGAAAACCGGCGCAGCCCTCTTTCTCTTGAAGGCCGCGGACGCGCAAAGCCGGAGAAGCGGAAACCCGGATGTCCGGCTTCACGTTTCGGCTGATGCCAAACAGCAAGCAGGACTGCGCCCTCAGGCCGCCTCCCGCTCATCCTCGGCGGAAATCGGCGCGACCGGTGGGGGCGCGTCGGGTTGAAATGCCAGGATGTAATCCGCCGCCTTCGACGCCGCGCTGGCGGCGCGCACGATGGCGCGGTTGTCTTCCCGCAGAACGTCGAGCCATGAAGCGATATAGTCGGCATGGCGCACGGTCGGAGTAATGCTGAGCGAGGCACAGAGATAGGCGGCGGAAATCTCAGCGATCAGCTCCTCGAACGCATACTTCTTCGACCCAAAGGAACCGGTCAGGTCGCGGTTAAGCCGTGAAGGATGGCCGCTCGCGTGACCGATTTCATGCAGTGCTGTCCGGTGCCAGTTGATCGGTTCGAAATAGGCCTGCGGCGGTGGGACTTGCACGAAGTCATGCCGTGGGTCGTAGAATGCGCGCTCGCCGCCGATCCGGAAATCCACACCGGTCGAATGGATCAGCGCCTCGGCCTCCGGCAGCACGAGGCCTGTCTCGACCGGCGGCGCGACCGCCATCATCTCGTCGGGCAGCCCTTCGCATTGCGCCGTGTTGAAGACGGTGAATCGCTTCAGGAATGGGATCGCCCGTGCTTCCTCGCCGGTCTCGGCGGCGCGCCGGCGTTCGTCATCCGGCGTGAACCGGTCGGCAAAGACGACGGTCGTGCCGCGCTCACCCTTGCGGACATGGCCACCGAGACCGAGTGCCTGGTGGAAGGTCAGCCAGCTCTGGCCCGTAAAACCGTGCTCAATGACGGCGCCCCACAGAATGAGCACGTTAATCCCGCTATAGCGCCGATGGGTTGTGGCGTTCTTGGGCATAGCGAGCGGGGCTTTCGCCGCCGCCGTCCCCCAGGGTTGGACCCACGGCGCGCGGCCGGCCCCCAACTCGGCGATGATCTTGTCGGTGATTTCCTGATAGAGGCTCGTCCGGTCCTGGCCGGAACGGGCGCGAGCGGCATGTGTGGACATCGCGGGTCTCCGCGACGGGCGCCGCGAGCCTCTCTCGCGACCTCCAACCCGTCACGGCCGCCCAGGCCTTGCTCTCCCTCTAAAACCGCAGACCCCGGCTGTTGTGGCGGCGAACGGGTCTCCGCCGATCCGCCCGTGCCGGTCTGCGCTTGCGGGTGCGGGCGACGATCACGCCGCCGAGCGCCACCACGCAATCCGTTCTTCGCGCGTGGCGTTGGCGAGCCGCAGCAGCAGATCGCCATGGCATGCCGCCGGGGCGCAAAAGCACAGCAGATTCTTGCCGCGAAGCTCGTCGAGCGCGCGCAGCAAGTGATGCTGGTCGCGTAGCCGGCGAGCATGCTTCGCGATGACGGCCGCACGATCGCCGTCGACGCCAATCCGGAACGGATTGCCCCACTTGCTGCCGCGTCCGATATAGATCGCGCCGTCGTGCCTGCCAGCCGCGTGCTTGTTGAGAACCCTGCACATCTGAACCTCCATTTCACGTTTCGTGAGCGATGGAGGCCGGAAGTGCGCGGTGCCGAGCCCGCATGTCACGCGAGCGGTCGGCTCGACGACCGCCGTGGGAACGGCGCAGCCGTCGACATGCGGGCGACCGCGCCAAACTGGCCGACGTTCAGCGATAGGCGGGATAAGGAGTGTGTCAGCAGGGTTCGCGTAACGAGTGCGCCGGCGGAGCCGACCCCGGCCACCGACGAAATTGGCGGTGTTGCGAATTGTCGGGACTCCAGGAAGTCGCCGCCGACCATCGTTCCCAGACCAATTCGCGGATGAGCATTCGTGCACGTCGGTTCGTGCAAAACGCCGGACGCGGGGGCGTTGCGGGGGCATCCCCCGCAGAAGGGGGTGCGCCAGCGATTTCAGCGCCGGCCAGGGGGAAGGCTTTCCCCCGCTATAAGCAACCGAAGTTCGATGCTGTTGGGTCCAAATGATGTAGGTTCGCCACGCCATGATCCAGATTTACCCGCAGGCGCGATCGGGGCGTTCAAGAACCCGTTGTCACACCGGAAGGTTGGAAACACGAACCCGGCGCCTGTGATCGAGGAGCTGCTATTCGCGAGCAGGCTGCTAAGGTTCTTGCGTTAGGTTGGAGCCACGCCGACGCTGTAGTCCGGTTGAACAGCTGTCAGAATTGGAAAAGCGGGCTCGGACTCGCCCGCGAGACTACAAGCATCAGTCGCTCTTTGGCTCTGCTGAGAGCAACATAGAGAAGACACCGGGCATCCTCCCGGTCGGGAAAGGTCGTGGCATCGCACGGCATCACCACGACATTGCCGCATTCGAGGCCCTTGGCCTTATGGATAGTGCTGATAGCAGCGTCGGGTGGCTTGGGCCGCCCGTAGGTGCGGCGGTGTGTTATTTCGGCTAAGCCTGCATCGAGATCCTCGAAGTTGCCGAGCCTGACCGCTTCCCAGAACTCCCTGCTGTGATCCATCTCGATATCGGCGAAATCGGCGTCGCCCTGTTTCAGTTCCGCCAAGCGCGCGAGAAGTTTGGCGACGCCCCGATGATCGGGCTCGGCCAAGAGGAAGCGCCCAAGCTCCTGGATCGTGGCGGGCTTGCCTCGAACTCCTTGCCGTACAGCCTTCGCGCACTTCCTTTTCGAACCGATCGCCGAACGCCGAAGGGCTGAAGCCTTTGCCGATATCATTCATGAACGTGACGACAGCGGCGGCAAGCTTGGGGCAGTTGGCGTTGCCTGCGGTAATCGCATCAACCAGCTTCTCAAGGGCCGAACGGGTATGGCCTTCCCATAGCGGGAGCCGGCGGTTGAAGAAGGCGCGCAATGAGCGTGCCGTCTCATTGTACCGCGTGAGGGCGAGCAGCGACGCATGGGATCGCGTGAATGCGTCGATGGCTCGCCGGTCGGTCGGAGCGAGCTGATACTCCATGTTTCTGCGGGCTTGGTTCTCTGCGACAACCACCGACACGCTGGCAGGCAGATTATTGCGGAGATCAATCTTTCCGCCGTTTTTGAGCGCCGCCCGGGCCAGGAGGGTCCAGCGCCCAAGGTCGGGGCAGCCGCTCCGCCAGCGATGCGGCGTGTCGAGCTCCTCGAACGCATGGGCCTGTTTCGTGAGAGCGACCCAATCATGCGCCGGAGTGGAGCCGGCCAGCGGCGCTTCCTTAAAGATGCGTTGGACGGGATCAGCGAACATTCGCAGTCTGGCGCCTTGGTCGAGCATGGCCATGCCGAGCGCATGCTGGTCGCCGCTGCAATCCTGATGCTCATCGCAGATGACGACAGGGTAGCGTTTGGCCAGAGCCGCGGCGATCATCGGGTGTCGCCTGAGCAATGCTGCAACGCGAAGCGCGACATGCCGATAGCCGTCAGGCGTCCGCCTGGCCCAGGTCGGCACGTCTGCCGGAAGTCCGAGCCCGAGATGATAAGCGGTTGCGATATGCGCGATGAGGCTGTCGATCGTGCGGATCTCGACACGGCTACCGCTGCCTCGGGTACGCTCGCCGAACACTGAGCAAGCCGCGTGTGTATGCGTCAGGATCAGGAGGCGGTTGGAGCGATCAGCGGCGACATCGCGGGCGTAGTCGGCGCCCTGGTGTGTTTTGCCGCAGCCAGCCGGCGCTTCGACCAGCACCAGCGGTACGTCGGACCTTAACGCCGTGTGGACGGACGCGTCGCTCATTCATGCAGATCCGCAATCTCGGTGAGGCCGATGGCTGTGCGAACTGCGTTGCAGAACGGAAGGAGCTGCGGTTTCAGTGCCGGCCAGAGCGCGAGGTTGAAGAGCTTGCCGGCGAGTTCACGCCCGCCGTCGACCGATTTGAACCACCGGCCGGCATGCGCTTTGTACTCGTTTTTCTCGCTTTCCTTGCCGGTGGGCACAGTGCCGAGAGCCGCCTCGACTATGCGGGCTTTGAATTCGGCACCCGCCTTCGCCTTGAGCGCAGCAAAATCCTTGTCGGCGATACCGAGGCGATCGGCCAGAGTGCGTAAGCGAATGCCGGTTTTTTCGCCGACAGGGTCGGTGATGAACGCTTCCAGCTTGTCGTTGGGGACGACGGCAATGATGTTTTCTTCGATGCAGAGCGACGGCCAACGGAAGAGCAATTTGCCGAGTTTCGTGTGAAGCTTGGCCCAGCGCGTGGGATGTTTGCCCTCGTCGTCGGCGAAGCCGCCGAACTGCAGGCCGCCCGCCGCGAGGGCTTCAAGGATGCCGAGCGTCGCCTCATGCCCGCCACCATCGCTCACATGCACGCCATGTTGCTCGAGCACGGAGCCAAACGCGCGCTCAAGGATGGCCGTGGTAAATCCGAGTTCGGTGGCGCCTTCTGCTATGATGGCGAGGCGGGACAGGAAGGCTTCCGGATCGGTCTTGCGGTGCTTCGCGATCTTGGTCGCGTCGAGCGGCCCGATCTGGCCGGTATGATCCACGTACCAGATCAAGGATGTCGCCGCGGACGAGATGGCAGCCGGGCTGTGGGTGGTCAGAAACACCTGCGACGCGCCGGTTTGGAGTTTCTCGATCAGCATCCGCTGCCGGTAGGGTTCGAGCCCGCGCTCCACCTCGTCGACGAGCGTGATCGGCGCATCGCCCTGGTTCTGCTCGGCGATGGCGAGCGCCGACAATCGGCGGGTTCCGGCTCCCCAGCTCGCAAGGGGCAATCGGATGCCGTAGCGATCCGCGGTGAGGCCGATCATTGACGCGATCGACGCACCTTGCCCGCCAGTGATCGCGAGATCGAGGCCGGTAGGCAGGCTTTCTCTCTGGAACGCGGTATCGAGATTCTTGAGCGCGGTCTGTGCTTCGGTGGTCAACTCGTTCTTGACGTCGTTCTTCGCCAATTCGCTCGCCATGCGGGAGCGCAGACCTTTGTCTGAGAGCAGACGATCCAAGGCAGAGCCCTGAACCAGCCTGAGATCGCGGTCGTTGCGATCATCGCCGCTCAAGCGGACGAGGCCGATCGCGCGTCGCAGCGCGACAGGAAAGCTATCCGCAGAGCCATCGGGCTGGACGATCTCATAGGCGAGTTCGAGGTCTTCGGTGCCACGAACTCGAACACGGTAGACCGGTTCGCCGGCGAGCTTGCCGTCGTGTTCGAGGGCAGGAACGGCTGCTTCTTCGCCGGTCCATTGCCAAGGCCAAGAGGGTGAACCGCGCCGGGTTTGCCGGAGGCTGTTCTGTTTGAGTCACACCACCATGGCGTGCTCGTCGGCTTGGGCATAGTAGCGCGCTTCAGCCTCGGCGGGCGGGATATTTCCGATCGGTTCGAGCAAGCGACGATTGTTGAACCAGTCGACCCATTCGAGGGTAGCAAATTCCACCATCTCGGCACTGCGCCACGGGCCCCGCCGGTGGATCACCTCGGCCTTGAACAGGCCGTTGATGGTTTCGGCGAGCGCGTTGTCGTAGCTGTCTCCGACGCTGCCGACGGACGGTTCGATCCCAGCTTCAAGCAGGCGCTCGGTGTAGCGGATCGAGACGTATTGCACGCCGCGATCGCTGTGGTGCACGAGACCGCCTTGGCGGACCGGGCGGCGATCACACAGCGCCTGCTCGAGCGCGTCGAGCACGAAATCGGCGCGGGCCGAGCGCGACACCCGCCAGCCGACGATGCGGCGGGCAAACGCGTCGATGACGAAGGCGACATAGACGAAGCCCTGCCAGGTCGCGACATAGGTGAAGTCCGAGACCCACAAAACATTGGGTCCCGGCGCCCGGAACTGCCGGTTCACCCGGTCGAGCGGACACGGCACCGATCGGTCGCTGTGCGTGGTCTTCACCGTCTTGCCGCGCACCGCGCCTGCCAGCCCCATGCGCTTCATCAGTCGGGCAACTTGGCAGCGCGGCGCCGCGATGGCCTCGCGCTGAAGCTGCCGCCAGACCTTGCGCACGCCGTAGACCTGGAAGTTGGCGTCCCAAACCCGCCTGATGTCCGCCTGCAAGGCCGCATCACGTTGTGCCCGCGCCGATCGCTTGCCCGGATCGGCGCGCTTTGCCGCATGGGCGTGGTAGCTGCTTGGGGCGATCGGCAGAACCCGGCAAATCGGCTCGACCCCGTAAGCAGCGCGATGATCATCGATGAACGCGATCATGGCTTGGACCGGCGGTCGAGCTCCGCCATCGCAAAATACGCCGACGCCTTGCGCAGGATTTCGTTGGCCTGACGCAACTCGCGCACCTCGCGTTCGAGTGCCTTGATACGCTCGCGCTCGTCGCTGGTCGGACCAGTTCGCATGCCTTGGTCGCGTTCCGCCTGACGCACCCAGCCGCGTAGTGTCTCCGCCGTGCAGCCAATCTTCGCAGCGATCGAACCAATCGCAGCCCATTGCGAGGCGTGATCCATCCCGTGCTCCAACACCATCCGGACAGCACGCGAACGGACCTCAGCCGAATAGCGGTTTGACGTTTTCGATTTCTCCATCGCTCCAACCTCTCAAGGTTCAGAGCCTCCGGCAAATCCGGCGCGGTTCAGGGTGAACCTGGCTGCTCATTCCGGCACCGACGGGCAGGGACACAACAGCCTCGATGGAGAACCCGGCTTCGATATCTCGGTCGTGATAGTCGGGGTCGGAGAGAGTCGTCGGATTGACGGGGCTGAAGAGAAGCGCGATGGCTTCGAGAATTGTGGTCTTGCCGACGTCGCCGCCGCCGAGAATGACATTCACGCCGCGCGACGGCTTCCACTTGAGAGAGGTGATGCCGCGAAAGCGCTCGATGGTGAGAGCGTAGATCGCTGCGGCCGGCGGTTTGGCTGGCGGTGCGGTATCGGTCATCTGGCCTCCCAGACTTGTCGCCAGGCTGCGAATTCCGAGGGACGGATTCGATAGCGAGCGAAATTGCCTTCATGCAGGCCTATCAGTTCGGCTTCGACGATTTCGGCGAAACGCTCGCAGTCGCCGGCGTCGATCTCTTTCTCCGACCAAGCCGCTATTCTTGCTGCGACGTCCCTCCGACCCACGCGCGCCCGGACAAGTTCGGCGATGAGCTCTCGGAGCTGTTCGCGATAGCGAAGCCGGAACGGGTCGGGTTCGCCAAGGGATTGGCGAACAGCGGCGTAACGGGCGGCTGACCGCTCGTAGGCCCAGATGAAGACGTCCTTGAGGAGGTCGATCTTGGTTAGCTCGTAAACGCCGAGTACGGCTTCCGTATAGGTCTGCCGGGGCACATCAGCGAACGACAGCGGCGACAGGTTGCCCTTGATGAGTGGGATGTTCGCGGCGAGGCGGGACACGCGTTTGTTCACGTCGTCGAAGGGCTGCAGGTAGGGAAGCTGCACCATTACGAAGAACGCTTGCTCGAAGGGATCGGTGATCGCCGCCGCGGTCGCCAGGATCTGATCGAAATTTTCCTGAATGAGCTGCGGCACTTCCAGCGGATGGAAGGCGGAGCGTTCGATGCCGACGGCGATGTGACGTAGCCTGCCGACCGCCGTGGGATCGGCGAGCAGGTTGTTGGCAAGGAGGGCGTGGAGATTGAGGACAGTGTAGCGGTTGAAGCCGATCTCGTCGGCCGCGCTGACCAGGAACTCGATCGCGTCCTTGTGGTTCAGAATCATCTGCGCCTCGAGGTGCGCGCGGCCTTGGGCCTCTTCGCCCAGCTCAATGAGACGCTTGGTGTCGAGGAGCGAGTATGTGTTGCCTTCGAGGCGGCTTGAATTCCACGCCAAGTCGATCAGCAGCCTATTGAGGATCTGCTTGGCGTAGGTGCCGGCGGGTTGTTCGGCAATCCCTGGACGACCGACGGCTGCCAGATGCGCACGGTCCTGCTCGGTCAGATAGGAGGAAACGTTTGGCCGGTAACGGTCGAGGAATTTGCGGTCGTAACCGACTGGCTTGCGGGCTTCCGGCGCTTGCCGGACGTAGTCACGGATCGATATTCCAGCTTCGGAGAGAGGAATGACAGGTCCATGAGCATCTTCCTGAGCCGCCCCGCTGACGGCCGCTTCGGGCATCCGGTATCTCGCCCAGCGCCCTTCGCCATCCATGATGAGGCGATTTCTGGTGACCAGATGCTTGAGGCGATATTGGAGAGTGCGCTGTGGGATGGGTGTTGCCAGGGCGCGCATAATCTCTGGCGCCGACACGCCGTTGGCGTGACGGCGCACGGCATCTTCGATCGCTGCCAGTGCTTCTTCGGGGATCTGGTTCGCCAAAGCAGCCTTTCCTGCGCCTAGAATCTAGGCGCAAGAGTGGCGGATGTAGGCGCAAGAATCAAGGCTAGGCGCAAAGATGGCTGCGCGTAGACGGGGTAGACGTCCTTGGCCCTTTTGCCGTCTGCTTGAGGAGGCCGATTTTTGATGCCCCGATTTCACATGCGACTTCACGAGCACGATTTCGAATCGCTCTCTGCTTATCCTTGGTCTGGTTCTTTCCGTACCAATCGGTGAACAGGCCCATGATCGCTCGCGGTTAAGGCATGCCGGCGGAGCGCCCGTCGGCACCCGTCCGTGCTGCACGTGCCGGATTCGGAAGCAGGGGGTGCTTCATGGGTGCGCCGACGGCGGCGCAGCCACATTGGGTGGCGCCGGTGGGGGGCTGGAAGGGTAATGGTCCTTCAACCAACTCCCGGCCAACACGATTATTAGCGCTAGAGCGATGGCACCGATGACGCGATAGTAGTTTTGCTCCTTTTCGACGGAGTGGATGCGGTCGCCCAGCGCCTTGTCGACGTCCTTGATCTTCTTGGAAAGGCTCGCGAAGGACTGCAACTCTCCGGCGATTCCGGTGATCAAGTCGGTATCGATGCCCATGTGCGTCGGGCCGTCCTTCTTGAAGGCGGTCTCGCGATCCAGGCTTGCATACCAAATAAGAAAGATCGGCTGGCCCCGTTTGAGATGAATCGGAACGGGTCCGGCGTTGAAAACAGCGAAGGTCAGTTGTCCGCGGTAGCCTGGATCGACGTGAAACCCCGAGACGTTAACGAGGCCGCGGAACTTGGTCTTTGCCCGGATCGAAATGAAGGCAAGGGCATCGGCCGGTACAGAGACGATTTCCTCGGTGAGCAGGAACGCGAACTGACCGGGCGGGACCGTGAACGCGTCCCCCGGAGCGAGCTTGCGCACCGTGACGGTCGTCGGGTCGGCGGTTTGATCATTCGGCGACACATAGACTTCGCCACCGACGGACAAGGTATAAGCGGCGCAATCGACCCGGTCGGGCTCGAAAGGCTCTATCAGTGGTGCCAATCGCTCGCGTAGGGTTTCGCCGCTCCAGAACATCGCGTCCGTCTTGGTCATGGCGTATCTTGCCCCCATAGGGTGTTCATTGCGGCCGGTAGTCCCCGAGCGCCAGGACATATCGTCGTTGCTATCCTGGGCGCGTGGTTGGGCAGAGCGAGCGACGGAGGTCGGCGGGGGGTATGAACATCGTTGGGCACGGGATCGATCTCGTGGAGATCGCGGAGATGCGGCGTTGGATCGAGGATCCACGCGATCCGTTGATTCCACGTTGTTTCGTGCGGGAGGAGATCGACGAGGTCGGTGATGGGCCTGACCGAGTTGAGCGGCTTGCGGGCCGATTTGCCGCCAAGGAAGCTGTTCTGAAGGCGCTGGGCACAGGCTTCGGAGCTGGCGTGGCGTTCTCCGACGTGATCATCTATCGTGCGGCGGGCGCGCCGCCGCAGGTCCGTCTCACGGGCGGCGCTGCAAAAGCGGCCACCGAACTTGGGATTGTCGAATGGCGGCTGAGCATCAGCCACGCAGGCGCAATGGCCATGGCGAGCGCTATCGCAATCGGCGGTAAGCCTCATGGCGAAGATGCCGAACCGGCCTGATCGGGCCGGGCCGGGCCGAGATAGTCGACGCGGCGCTGGTCGAGATCGACTGCGATCCGACCGCCACGCGTGGCCAGGACGGCACGCCACACCTTAAAGCCCTGCAGAATCGCCTGCTCCCATTCGCCCGTCGTGCATTGCTTGACTTCAAGATGCGAGGTCATGTCGTTGATCGTGCGCAGAAGCTGGAAGTCGAGCACGTTGACACCATCGAGCATGTGATGGCGTCGGGCATAGTCGAAGGCGAGCGCAGCCACACCCTCTTCGATCACCGCAGCGCGGCCCCCGTCCTCGACTTCGTCGAGCAACGGCCGGCTCTTGCGCTTCCGGCGCAGCAACGCGCGCGCGATCGGCGACCAGCCGAGCACTGCCGCATAAGCAAAATGGAACACATCGTGGAAGCGGTAGCCATCAGGATCATAGGCGTTGTCGGTCAGCTCGCCCCCGAACGGCACGCCGTTGATCGATACGCGGACACGCTGGCGATCTTCACCTTCGACATCGACCAATTCGACTTCGAACCGGCGAGGAAGGCGCTCGCCTTCCGGAAGCGCGGCGTCGAAGCACAGCGGCTCTGTCCGCTCAGTTGCCCAGCGCGCCTTGACCTTGGCGAGATTGCCGGCAGCGATCTCATCGAGTGTCAGCTCAAACTTGCTCGCAACATTCGCGATATACCAGAGCAGGTCGCCAAGCTCTTCGGATACCCGTTCCTTGAAGAGTCGGTGGGCTTCCCCATCGCGCAAATGCTTCTTGTATTCGCTGAGAAGCTGCCCGGTTTCACCCGCGAGGCCCAGCATGGGGACGATAAGGGATAGAACGTCTTCCGGCCCATCGCGCGCTGGAACGCGATCGGTACGCAGGGCCTCGTTCTGATAGTGGTTGAAATCCATCATCGTTCCCCTTCGGCTTTATCTAGCGGCCGCTCTGGCCGTGGCGAGCGGCGTGTCGGCGCCGGCGCGTATCTTCTCGTTTAACTTCCATCTCGGCGGGTAGAAGAACTCGATAGGAGTCAAAATCGGCTCGAACTTTTGCTTGATCCGAGTCCGCCCGGTAAGTCCTGCGATGTGCGGATGAGCGACACGCGCATATTTGTCGACTTCACAAAACAAGTTCTGACAGTCAATCAGTTGCAGCCGCCGACCCCAGAGTGATTGGAAGTCTAGGTCCAGGCGTTCGAACTCCCGTTCTTGAAGATCGGCCATAAGCCGGATCAGTTCAGGTTCATTCAGTCCGCCGGGATCGACGAAACATTTGCGCAATCCATCTCGCGCGCCGGGGCCTGGTACGACAAAGTCCATTTCGTTGAAATCGGTAATTTCGCTGTAATTGATGTCCGTGATGAATTGATAGGCTAGGAAGTCGCCGATAGTCGGATAGGCTCGAAGCTTCTCGAAGCCTTCTTGCATCGTCCGGGTCTGCGCAAGGCGTTCCGGGAGTCGATCTTCCATCATGCGTTCGAGCAGCAGCAGATGGTTCTGGTGCTTAGCGGACCTGCCGAACGCGCTGCTTCCTGGTGGCATGATGTAAGCGGCCGAATAGATGCGGCGCCCGTCCCGCATGGCTCGGCTCAATATCTCATCATAGGGTGCGAAGCGGTACCCCTCGAACGTGATTGGGCCGAGTGAGCGCTCTAGCAATTCCCAGGTCGCGATCTTGTTGAACAACTTGAATATTAGAATGCGAAAGAATACCTCGCGCGGTGTGTTCGGCAGGTCGGCGCGATAGATGACGTGGCGAATCAGGTACTGGCTCACGCGATCGGAGGCCCGATACGCGTTAGTGAACTTGTGTGCCGCAAGTACGGCATTGCGGGTCCAGGGACCATCCTCGCCGCGCGCCCGTCGGAAGAAGACTGCCTGGCGCTCGGCAGCGAAACGCCAATAGCTCTCATAGACCTCCGAGACCTTGGCGGGTGCGAGATGGCGCAGGACGATCGGCGCCGGCACATATGCGGCCGCAGCCGCCGCTTCGGGCGCGCGTGACGCTAATGGTAGGTCTATGGGCAGCGTGGCGGTTGAGGGGTCGATGCGGGATTTAGGCGGTCGGCCGCGCGGGCGTTTGGCGGGCGGCTTGGGAGGCGGTTTTGTCAAAACGCTGCCCCTGCCGCCACGAGCGAGACGGCAGGCTGAGCCGCAATCGTCGAGTGGGTCAAAAGCGCTGCACGCGCCGCCGCGATGACAGGTTTCAGAATTGCATCGCTCTTGCTGATGCCATCGATCTTGGCGACGCCGACGGTGACGTTCAGTCGCGCAAGGCGCAGTCCCATCTCGTGCGCCATGAACGCGCCGAGTTGAGCGAGACCAAGATAATTCCCATACGCTTTGTCGAAAACATACTGGGTTGCGTAGAAAGCATTGACCACAAGGCCATCGGCGGTGGGCACGAAACTGACATGCTGCAGACAAGGGAAACCGACACGAGCATTTGCAATGTGGTCACGAGCTGGATCGAATACCGCAGCTTGGAACATCGAATCCCGAATGCCGGATCGGGAATTATACTGAGACAAAATCCACTCCAATTGGTTGCCGTTACAGGGCGCGTGGCCGCCAAACATCGTCAGTCTCTCAAAATAGAGGCCCCGACCGTTGGCGCGACGGTTCATTGCGACGTAGCGTGGATAAACGCCCATATAGAGTTCAAAAAGGCGGGTTCGGTCGCGCCCGGCAATTTGCCAGAGGCGTTCGGGGAAGATGGTGTACGCGACATCCTCGACCGAAATCTTGCGCTTTTGTGTGAGCACCTGGTCAAGGGCGTGGCGCACGGGTCCCACCTCGGAAAGTTGGCCGTGGTCATCGAAACCTGTGAGGCTGAGCACTAACGGCGAGATTTCCGAGCCCCGACCGTCGAGGATGCGTAGAAAAATCCTGGCCCAAGCGCGCGACAGGTCAGTGTCGCTAACGACCGTCGGCTCGTCGGCGCGGGAGTTGGATTTACTCATCCGGGTCATCCTCCAGATGGCGATATTGGGCGAGCCCGACATAGGCTTCGGGTGCGATACGAACGAACGTCGCCCAGCCGGCTGCTTCGGCGCTCGCCTGAACGATCCCGGGGCGGACCGCGCGGAACAGACGACCGTCAGGAAGGTCGCGCTCGAAGACGAGGCTCCCGCCTGTCGTTTCGGTTCCCGGTGGCAGGAGAAGCAGCATCTTAGCCTCAGCATCGAGCGCCGGTCCGACACGATGGCGGTCGGCGACGATCAGGGGCTCCGGGGCGAGAGCGCCGAGTATTTCCGCGCGGAGCGCCTTCGGGGTGGCGCGTTGCAAGGCGCCGGCGCGGGCCCTCGAGATCATATTCACGCCGACGGAGAGATGGGTGAGGAGCGTGCGGTAGCCGACGCCGAAGTCGCAGGCGATCGTAAACATCTGTACCGGGGTCGCAGTCTCCGGTCCCCAGCCGCGCACTGCGAAGGCGCGGCGCAGCCCCATTATCGGCATTAGCGTGAAGCCGGCAAAGGTATCGGCCAAGAATTCCTTGGGGTCCTCCCAGGGATGTTCCTTCGCGTCTTCGCGCAGTTCGTCGATTGAGGAACCGTGGCCAAAGATATGATGGCCGAGCTCGTGCGCGCAATTATAGGCGCGCCGTGGCAGAGGACGGCGCGCCGACAAATGAATGCGCGCGGGGGCGGCACGCTGGTACATGCCCTCCATGTTGATATTGTTGAAGCGCACCGTGACGCCCAGCGTTTCGCAGAGCGCGTAAATGCAGACCGGGCTATGCTGGTCTAGCTTGGCCTTCGCCCTTGTGGCGATCGCCGCCTGCATGGCCCGGTTGGCGAGCGCGCGTCGATCGAAGGTGGGTTTGCGGGTGCGCATCATGTCCATCACCGATCGCCTCCCTCGGCGTTCGGGGTAGGATCGCTGCGCATGGCAGCGAGAAGCTTGAGCAGACGGTCGAGGTCGTCTGGCTTGAGCTTGGTAAGTTCACGCGCGGCGAGTTCGAGACGTGGATCTTGAGCATCGAGGGTATCGGGCGTCTCGCCAAGCAGCCAGGCGACGTTCACATCATAGATTCCGGCGAGGCGCGCCAGCTCGTCGGCCGAGACCCGGCGGTTGCCGGCCTCCATCTCCGAAACCGACGGTCGATGCAGGCCGAGCATCTTGGCGACATGGCCCTGAGAAAGCCCGGCAAGCTTACGCGCTTCCTTAAGGCGCTCGGCGATCAGAGAGCGCTTGGCAGCTTCGGTTTCGCTCATGCTGCGGCCGCTTCCGCCTCTTCCTGCTTCTTCAGCAGTTCGCAGACGAAGATCGCTGTCTCGTCGATGGAGCGCGGCAGCTTCGTAATCTCATCCACGAAGATGTTGACGTCGTTCGGGATCGGCTTGCCGATCTCTGTCGCCAGGATGGTAGTCGCGACTGCCCAGACCTTGCTGTCGAACTTCGGGATGTTTTCGGCTGGCTTGGTCGTGCCTGTCAGCGGTGGGCATTCGAGGCCACTGTTGGCCTGGATCTGACCGATGACGGCGATCAGCGTCTCCTTCAGCGTTACGGGGTCCATCTCCACACCTCCTTCGATCCGACAATACGTAAGATAATCTTACCAAATGTCGTCGTCAAGAGGCTTGCCGACTCAAACTGCCGGCCGCTTGCACCGTTGGACCCGATGATCCTGGCTGTCGGATTTATACTGATCGGATCGGGCGAGACTGTGCGCGGTGTAGGCGCCAACCTTATCCAACTTATTGCCCTGTCGGGACTACCAAACGCAAATCATGACAGCGGCGGGAAGAACCCAGGCCTTCCGACGGTCGGCTGTCCGGTGAAGTGGACACAACGCGGTTGTACTGCCAGCCACGCCGGCACATCGACATTGTCCAGCACGATCAGCTG
This sequence comes from uncultured Alphaproteobacteria bacterium, assembly GCA_963817185.1. Lineage (GTDB taxonomy): Bacteria > Pseudomonadota > Alphaproteobacteria > Acetobacterales > Acetobacteraceae > Rhodopila. Next base: position 331,209 of record CAWFNN010000004.1, read on the forward strand.
GTACGCATCGGGAAGCGCAGCGAACGCGGCGAAGGCCTTGTCTTTGAGCGGCGTGCTTTGGATCGCGACATCTTCGAGACCGTCAGGGTCTTTGTAGGTCACGAAGACCGAATCCAGCACCAGGAAGCCCGGGTGGGCTCGTTTGCGGTCTCGGCAGAAGCGCATCAGTCCGATGCTGAACGCGCCGTGCAGGAGTGCCATCACACCCTTTCCGTTTGAGCTGCGCGGTTTTCCGGCGACAGAGATGTCCATCTTCGGCAGGTCGAAGAAGACCCGGCGGGCGTTCGGGAATTCCCATGATTTCAGCTCCGCCTCGACGACCTGAGAGAGTTCATCAAGCACGGCGCCGTCGAGGCTCTGCGCGGCCACGATCGTGCTACTATCATAACCAGGCACGACGCCGAGCTCCGCACGCTGCGAGTTAAGCCTATCGCGGCGGCGCACGAGATCGAGCCCCTTCTGAACAGTGAGCTTGCGAGCAATGACGGTGTTCGTCTGACTGCGGACAGTCTGGACGGATGGGACTTCGCGCAAAATGTCCGTCTGCAATGACTCGAGCGCTGGCAAGATTTCGCGGGCGCGCTCTGCCAGCTCTTCCCGTTCCTCGGCTAGCCCGTGCATCGTAAGCTTCAGTTCGGCAGCGCGGCCTCCCAGCTCGGATAGTTCAGCCTTCGCCGCCTCAATGATTTCTTCGACGTTTCCGTCACATGCGAACTCCGGCCGATGATGCTTCGCTTCCGCGCCGCAGATCGGGCAGACTTGGCCGTCTTCGAGTGCAAACAGCGTTCCGGCCTCGATCGCCGAGGCCAGCCTCTCCTGGTCCGATGAATAATGCTGATCCAAAAGCCCAAATCGGGCTTGGAGAGTATCTATCTCGTCGAGCCGGTCCTGGATCTCTTCGTATTCGCGCCGCAGTTGCCGCCGTTGCGCAGTCAGGACCCGATAATCCCTCTCGGTCGCCTCCTGAACGCTGAAAGACTGAGCGAGCTCGTTGTCCAGGGTGAGATCGAGCCGCTGCAGCTCTTCGTGGTCCTGGTCCGCCTCGGTAATCTCCCGATCCAGTTCTCGAATTTGCTGATCGAGAAGCTCCAGTTGCGCCGCTTGCCGCAGCGGCTGATCGGAATCCGGCTTGGCAAGATCGAGCGCTGAGTCGTCCACCCCCGTGAGCAGATATTTGAACACTGACGTCTCGGCGGTCTTGGTGACGTACTGCCCCGACAAAACAGGAGACGTGGCTTCCTGGATCTTGGTCTCGTTGACGAGCGCAAATCGTTCGAGGTCGCGATAGCTTAGCTCACGCGTGGCGCCGGATGCATTGGTTTGGACCCGGCTGCCGGTCGCGCCCAGTTGCTCCAAAAGAACTTTCGATAGCGAGACATTGGCGCTGTGCCGCGCCGAAACGGACACCCCTTGCTTCTGATCCGGCCTGTCTCGGACGAGACCGTCGATGACCCTGATGTCGCCGCCCTTGAGCGCCCGCACAAGGGTCTTTTCCGAACCATCGTCGAGCACAACGCCGAGATGCGCGATGTCATATTCCGCCTGCTCGATTATCGGCTCGGGAGGCTTGCTTGCGCCCAAGCAATAATCAATTAGCCGGAGGATGTGGGACTTGCCCGTGTTCGAGCCGCCATAGATCACATTCAGGCCCGGACCGAACTCGACGACCGCCGGCTTGCTTTTCGGCCCGCTCACGAGGAGGAAGCGAAGCTGCATGTCAGACCGCCGGGCCTTGGCGGGTTTGAAACTCCGGCGCCCATTCATCCATCCGGCTGCGCACGAGTTGCGCAAGCGCTTCGTCGGAGCGCGGCAGAACGTTCTCCACCAGCCAGTCCGCGCGTTCCTTCAGGGCCTCGATATAGCGACTGGCCAGAAGATCCACGAACGATCCGGCTTCCGCCCCCGCCTGATACCGGAAGCCTTCCGGCGTCGCGGTCCGCTCGACCAGCCCGCGGGTCTCCATCAGCGCGAGCCCGGAGCTGACCAGGCCGCGCCTGACCAGGATCTCAGCAGCGCGCGAGCGGTCCTGCGGGTGCATGCTGGGCGGCCCATGAATGTCGCCCGTATGCACGACGAGGTGATCGAATACGACGAGACGGTGCAGGCTGAGCCGTTCCGGATAGCACGCCGTCAAAATGACGACCGACCGCAGCCCTGTTTCGAACGGGGTGTTGAAGATGCGGGGCCGTCGGCGCAGTTGATCGATCTGACCCATGTCAAACTTTCCAGGCGACCCGGTCGGCGTTGGCGAGCTGGTGGCAAACGCCCTGCTTAACACGGATCTTGGCCTGAGCAGCCAGCACACTGGCAGGAGCCGCCTGGCCCGCCACGGAAAGTGCCGTGGATAACCTGGCATGCGCCGACTTGGTCAGAGCCAGCGCCGGATCGATCGCGTCGAGGATCTGATCGGCAAAACTCTCTATCGTTCCCGGCTCGGTCTGATCGCGGTAGGTCGCCATAAATGCCTCCGCATCGTAGAAGCGCACGCGCTGCTTCTGTAGATCCTCCTCCCATTCCCCGTACGCCGATAGGTCGTCGACGCACGCAATGTCCACACCCGCGGTCTCGGAGTAGACCTCGAGCAGCTTACCGACATAGACGGTCTCTTCCGGCGCAACAGCGTCTGGGGTTTTACCGGGGTTGGGCGGCGGGAGCTGACCGCCGAAGCGCGACGCCCAATATGCCGTGCGACGATGATCGTCGAGAATCTCGTCGAGCGTCGCGTAGGTGAACGAGGTGAAATCGTAGGCGTCGACATAGGCGGCAAGATCGCCGGTCAGTTCATGTTTCTCACCCTCGACGACCTTCCGCGCGACCCGCGTGTTCCAGGTCGCGATCACCTCAGCTCGAAACTTGTTGGGGTTCAACAGCATATCGCGCAGCGCTGTATCCGGGCCTTTGGGGGCGACAAAACTGCAGGACCGCGGCGGCATGAACTCGTGACGGAACGCATGGAAGATGATCTTTCCCGCGTCTTCGCTAGCCCGGGGCACTCCCAACGCCTTCTCGTAGTGTTTGCACTGATAATTGTCCCATTCGCCCTGGCAGCCGTGCGCGCTGCACAGGCCGATCACATCCCGTCCGAGATCGCCGGGACCCCCGAGCCGTTTTACGGCGTGGTAACCCTGCAGCCCCTTCTGCCACTCCGAGATGAATATCTCCCATTCGACGGCATCGTAAGCCCGGACCAGCTTCACAATCGGCGCAAGCATCACGCTCCCGGTTCCATTCCCTTCCGGCTCAGCGCGCCGTAGCGCGCGAGTTTATCTGTAATCGTTGCGAACCGGAAGGTGCTTGAGCGGCGGGTAGTTGAGCGGCAGAAGCGGCAGGCGGCCACGGCCATGACCGGGTTGCCGCCGGCGCGGCGGCGAGAGGCGGCCACCCAACTTCCGCTTCCCGCCCAGAATCGGGCTTGTGACGCCGGACCAAGCGTTAGATTTTCACCACTAGGTAGGTCAGCTTGATGTCGTCGTTGGCCATGTCACGCCGCAAGCTGGTCGGCTGAGCGCGCCTGCTCCGCGAGTAGGCCCGAGATTTCCTCGCAGGTCCGTGTCGCGGCGAGCTTTAGGGCCTCGTCAATGTGGACGTAGCCCTGGGTTACGCCCCTGGCTGCGTGTCCCAGCAGGGCGGCGATCGTCAGTTCGGAAAATCCGAGGTCGCCGGCAACGCTGCCGAACGTATGGCGCAGCGTGTGAGGGGTGACCCCTTTGATTTTCGCGGCGGTGCAGAGCCGGGCGAGGCAGCCCTTGGCGGCCGTGTAATGGCCGTCGCCGACATCAGCCGGGAAGATATACGGGCGATCCTTGCGGGCCGGCTGGCCCGCTGCGAGCTGGGCCGCGGACGGCCCGATCGCGCGCACCTGTCCATCGCTCTTGGTGTCTGGAAAATGGACATAGCCCTCATCGGCATGCAGCCAGGCGCGCTGCAGCCCCTGCGCCTCCGAAATCCGAAAGCCCGTCAAAAGCATGAGGCGCACCGCCGCTAGGGCGACGGGACGTTCTCCGCCGTTCTCCGCGGCCCGCATGGCTTCGCCGAGCTTCTTGATCTCAGCGACGCTCAGGCGTCGCTCCTTCTTCTTGCCGGCCAATTTGCGGACCCCCACCGCAGGGTTGGACTCAATCACGTTGAGCAGCTTGGCATGCGCCAGAAGGCTTTGCAGGGTCGAGACCGTGCGCGCCGCGACGCCGGTTCCCCCGGTGGTCATCCCGCCCCGGCCACCGCCCCGGGGTTTCGCAGTCTTCCCAGCGGCAATGTCCGCTTGCACACCGGAGATGTCGGCGATCTTGAGCGCGCGAACCTGCCGCCTACCGATCAATGGCTTGATATGGGTCTCGATCCGGCTTCGATCCATCGCCAGGGTAGATGGCTTTATCGGACGGCTGCGACGTCCAAGGATGCGGCCGGCCTCCGCTTCGGCCAGATACCAGTCGCAGACTTCCGCCACGGTGATCGTTTCCCGCGGACCAGCCTCTTCCGCCGGGTCATTGCCGTGAGCGACAGCGCCCAGTTTGATCCGCGCTTCGTCGCGCGCTTGTTCGACCGTCATGACGCCAAACCGGCCGAGGACGATCCGCCGGCTACGGCCTTCGGTATTGCGGTACTGAAGGACGAAGGTCTTGAGACCTGACGGAAGCGCCCGAACCCCGAACCCCCTCAATTCCCCATCCCAGAGGAAGGCCTGCCCTCTCTCGGGTTTCTCAAGGTCCTTCACCGCCTGTTTCGTCAGCTTGCTCATGATCCACTCGCTATGGACTACGAATTTGCTTACACTACCACAGGGCGCACAGAATGTAAGCGCTCTGTAAGCAGTCCGGATGGGGAAGTGGGATATTTCGGAATGCTACCGATGGGGACATCTTTGATAAGTTATATGTTTATCAGTGATATAGGGGGCTACGGGGTGGAACGGGATAGTGCCGGATAGGTCAAGCAAGACCTTGCCAAGGTTGGGGTCGAGGGTTCGAATCCCTTCGCCCGCTCCAATATTTCAATACGTTAGAAGCAGGCCGCAGCGGCAGCCGAAAAACGTAGCAACCATATAGCTACCAGAAATACGCTGAACCCATCGTTCCCGGCCCGGCCAGAGACGCGTCACGCAAACCTACCGCCTAGCGGCTACGCTCGGGCAGTTTCCTCCGAAGGCGAAGGTCGCACGTTCGAATCGTGTCGGGTCCGCCAAGTTTTTCAATTGGTTAGAAGGATGCTACCCGAGCTGACAGAACTTCTAGCTACCACATAGCTACCAGAATCGAAGCGAGTAGCACCCATCCTAGCCCACGGGGTTGGGCGCACCGTCGTGTCAGGCCAGGCCCGCACGCGTTCGCCGGTGGGATGCTGAAACACCCTGAGTTCGGGGTGACACCCCTATCCGCGCCGGGCCAGTCGGTTCAGCCGGGCCGCCGCCGAGGGGCAAGATCTACTACGCAGTGGCGAACGGCGGCGTCAAAGCCATTAAGGCAGGCGACCGCAGGTTGATCTTTGTGGACAGCCTTAAGGCCTATGTCGCCAGTCTGCCGGCCGCGACGTTCCGGCCGTAAGCTTTCAGCATTTCATCGGTTCATCCCCGCCTGCGCGGGGAACACATATACCGGCGCGGCTCTGACGGTCCAACTCGCGGTTCATCCCCGCCTGCGCGGGGAACACGGTGTCCAGCGTCTTCCGATTGATGCCGGATGCGGTTCATCCCCGCCTGCGCGGGGAACACCTCCAAGGCGCGACCTATGCCGCTGACGGGGGCGGTTCATCCCCGCCTGCGCGGGGAACACATCTCGGCGCGATGCACGTCAGCGGACGTGACGCGACGGTTCATCCCCGCCTGCGCGGGGAACACATCGCCGGCCTCGTAGGTAGCCTGCCAGGCGTCGGTTCATCCCCGCCTGCGCGGGGAACACACCATCGACGCCGATCCAGCGCCGAATATCGACGGTTCATCCCCGCCTGCGCGGGGAACACGTGTGATGACGTCGCCAGCAGTCGGAGTGCCGCGGTTCATCCCCGCCTGCGCGGGGAACACTCGTTCGTCGTCAGCACGGATATGGGGGCGATCTTGGTTCATCCCCGCCTGCGCGGGGAACACAACCCACCACCATGAACACGTCTCGACGTGCGCGGTTCATCCCCGCCTGCGCGGGGAACACATCGTCCAGACGTTGCCAGACGCATCGGTAATCGGTTCATCCCCGCCTGCGCGGGGAACACAAAAGCTCCCCGACGCAGCGCCGATCGTGGCGCGGTTCATCCCCGCCTGCGCGGGGAACACGCTCGTCTACCACGGCCCCGACCTCCTCGCAACGGTTCATCCCCGCCTGCGCGGGGAACACCAACTCGCTTGGTACACGGCGATGGCGACTTACGGTTCATCCCCGCCTGCGCGGGGAACACCGCATCCCGGTCGTTGTCCATGCGTCATACAGCGGTTCATCCCCGCCTGCGCGGGGAACACGGATGGCGCTGGACAAGCGCGCCTGCCCCGCCATCGAACGGTTCATCCCCGCCTGCGCGGGGAACACGCTGCGGTAGAGCGCAAGGGCATTGGGGAATTCGGTTCATCCCCGCCTGCGCGGGGAACACCTGTGCCGATGGACTATTACCCCCTGAAGCATCGGTTCATCCCCGCCTGCGCGGGGAACACGGCGGAGGCGATGACGATATCCTCCTGCCGGTCGGTTCATCCCCGCCTGCGCGGGGAACACGCCTTCATCGCGGTAGGGGACGGAGGAGAAGCCGGTTCATCCCCGCCTGCGCGGGGAACACGTGTTGACGTTGTTCGTGCCGGTGTAACTGAACGGTTCATCCCCGCCTGCGCGGGGAACACTCCGGGGGTCGTGCCATCTCTCGATCTCCTTACGGTTCATCCCCGCCTGCGCGGGGAACACCCGTCGTGCCGGGGCATCGCGAGATTTGTCATCGGTTCATCCCCGCCTGCGCGGGGAACACGCCAACGCCCCCGGGCACCAATTGCGGCGCAACGGTTCATCCCCGCCTGCGCGGGGAACACCTCCCCCTAGCGTCGATGACGGCGCGTGCGTCCGGTTCATCCCCGCCTGCGCGGGGAACACATTGATCTCCGACGACAAAGACTCACCGTCACCGGTTCATCCCCGCCTGCGCGGGGAACACCTAAGTGGATAAGCGTCCACCGAGTCTCTGATCGGTTCATCCCCGCCTGCGCGGGGAACACTAACTGGCACCTACCCGAGCAATACGTCCTCCCGGTTCATCCCCGCCTGCGCGGGGAACACTCACAAGGCATCGGCGCAACTGCATGGGCCATCGGTTCATCCCCGCCTGCGCGGGGAACACTCAGAAAATCCGACATTCGCCCGGCCTACGATCGGTTCATCCCCGCCTGCGCGGGGAACACACGGTGCCCGTGATCCAGAGCGTCCCGGTGTCCGGTTCATCCCGCCTGCGCGGGGAACACCACGAACTCGGAAGGATCGCAGGTGCCGTGGACGGTTCATCCCCGCCTGCGCGGGGAACACATCACGAACCGATCTGTGGGCTGCGATCGCATCGGTTCATCCCCGCCTGCGCGGGGAACACCCAAGCGCGCGTTCGGTTCATCCCCGCCTGCGCGGGGAACACGTCAACCATTCGGACGCCGTCAACGCGATATCCGGTTCATCCCCGCCTGCGCGGGGAACACATGACCACCAACCCCACCCCACACCCCCTAGCCGGTTCATCCCCGCCTGCGCGGGGAACACTAAGAAATTATGGCGTTGACGGTCAGATAGGCCGGTTCATCCCCGCCTGCGCGGGGAACACGACCGGCCGATCGGTACTGTGAAGACCGCGATCGGTTCATCCCCGCCTGCGCGGGGAACACTCCTTCATCCAGTCGAAGCCTAACGCTGACTTCGGTTCATCCCCGCCTGCGCGGGGAACACGGTGGGAGATAGACCATGCGCTACCATCTGATCGGTTCATCCCCGCCTGCGCGGGGAACACATCTTCGATATCCCCGCTTCACCGGAGTAACGCGGTTCATCCCCGCCTGCGCGGGGAACACGCTGTGGCTGCCGATATCGCCGTCCCGTTGCCCGGTTCATCCCCGCCTGCGCGGGGAACACTTTAACTTTCTCGCTCATCGCACATCCTCATGCGGTTCATCCCCGCCTGCGCGGGGAACACAGCAGACCATTCAAAGTCCCCACGAGGATATCCGGTTCATCCCCGCCTGCGCGGGGAACACAGGTCAAGGCGCCCCCTGAAAAGGCGGCTGATCGGTTCATCCCCGCCTGCGCGGGGAACACGGCCTGGATGCGCAGTAGTTCCTCCGCGCGGGCGGTTCATCCCCGCCTGCGCGGGGAACACTCGGACCCGTCAAGACGAAGGGCGGTGAGGTGCGGTTCATCCCCGCCTGCGCGGGGAACACCTCCGGATCTCATCAAAGCCGACCGGCGCAGCCGGTTCATCCCCGCCTGCGCGGGGAACACGCCAACAACGGCGTTGCCGGCATGAACATGAACGGTTCATCCCCGCCTGCGCGGGGAACACAAGGCGGTAGACCAGTTCGATGGCCCGTTGGGCGGTTCATCCCCGCCTGCGCGGGGAACACGCCCGGTTCGGTGCGAACAGGACGGTGTAGATCGGTTCATCCCCGCCTGCGCGGGGAACACCTCGATGGAAGAAAGACCGTGACCCGCCGCATCGGTTCATCCCCGCCTGCGCGGGGAACACTCTTCCCAGAAGCTCTTGTCCTTAAAGCCTTATTCAATTGTCAAGGAACGCACCAGTTGGAACGTCTGTTCCCCGGCCGCCTACTGCCCCCGCCGACGCACCGATTGGGCCGGCGGCATATCCTGGGGCAGCGCCGCCTCCGGACCGAACGACACCAGGCACAGCCCGTCCAAATCCACTGGCACCCGCCGGTTCTTCCCGCAGGTCTCGAACTGAAACCCCGCGTCATTTGGCGACGCCCACGCGATCACGGCGTTGCCATCGTCGATATAGGCGCAGACTTGGCCCCAGATCATCTCTCGTATCCGCCGCCCATAAGTGCCGACATACACCCCAGCCCGCACTTCGAGCAGCCAGATGGCCAGCCGGCCGCGCAGCCTGGGCGGGGCATTCTCAACCACGATGACCAGCATCGCCCAATTCCGTCGCTCCCTCTAACGCAACCGGCATCGCCTCGGGCGGAGCCTCCGGCAGCGCGAGGCCGCCGGAGGCAAGAACATCCTCAATCAATGGGATCAGCCTGCCCAATACATTTGTCCGCCGAAACGCGTCACGACATCGGCGCCGCGCCTCCGCAACCGGATCGTTCACTGGTCGGCCATCTAGCGGTTTGCCCTGCTGCACCGCCGCGGCCACCCGAAACGCTTCTGCCACAACCGTCTCGAATTTCAGGATGTCCGCGATATCGTACACAAAACTTTGCGGCTTACCGGTGTGTAGGAAGCCGATCGCCGGAGCATAGCCGGCGGCCAGCACGGCAGCCTCGGTCACTCCGTACAGCGCTGAGGTCGCAGCCGACAGGCACCGGTTCACGACATCGGCGGTGGACCATTCATGCGGATCGTATTGCCTCCCGTCCCACTTTACCCCGTGCCGATGCGCGAGAAGCCGGTACGTCTCGCGCACCCGCACCCCCTCGATCCCGCGCAACTGATCGACCGAACGCCGTTCTGGCGCGTCCTCCTGAAACCGCAGCGCATACATTTTCCGCACGACCCGCAGCCGCAGGTCATCATCAAGCGCCAGCCGCGCCTGAAGGAGCAACCGATCGGCACGAGCACCACCAGGCTGACCGGCGGCGTAGAGTCGCACCCCCGCCTCACCGACCCAGATCAGCAAGGTTCCAGCGCGCGCCGCGAGCACCACGGCGGCATGGCTAACCCGGCTGCCAGGCTCCAGCATCAGGCAGACTAGTCCGCCGATCGGGATGTGCGTGCGAATGCCGCGCTCATCGACCACGACGAAGGCGCCATCCAGGACATCCAGCCGCCCCTTTTCGATGAACAAGATCGAAGCCCGCTCACGGATCGGGATGGGCCGGGGTGGCGGCAGACCCGGCATCGGCGCGACGGTCATCGAACTCGCCGGATTAGCATAAGGCCGCAGCCGAAAGCGCGCGCGCGGCCGAAGCCAGCCTCTTGCGCCGCCAGGAACCGCACCGGGTCCTGGATCGTCAGCACGCCGCTGATGTCGAGCATGCCGAATATCGCGGGATCGCCCGTCGCGCGCGGAATAACCACACGGTCGTAGCCATCCACACCGATTTCGCCTTCTGGGCGGAACCCGTGCGTCGCGCCTTGCCGCTTCAGCCACGAGCGCCCCGCCATCAGAACCGCATCCTGCCTCGGCTCCGCCCGCTGGCCGCGCGGGACCGATTTCAGCACGTCCATCACCACGTCATGCCGCTTGCCGCGTTGACCCGGCACCGTGGCACGCGCCACCACCGGATTTGCACGCAGCGTGAAGCCCAGCCGGTCCCCTAGCGCCAGCACTGGCGAGAACGGTTGGGAATCCAGATCGAACAAGCCCTCGACATTGACCGGCGGCCGGCTGGACAGCGTCATGAACCGGCCAGGAGCCTCCTCGCGCCACAAGAAGTCTCGGCGGCGTTCCGGCCCATCGGCGAACAACGACCAGACCAGATGATGCGCCGCGGCTGGCCCGGCGGAGGCCGCTTCCGGCACCAACAGTCGCGCCAACGCTGCTACGGGCGCATCCCGCCGCAGCTTGGCACGCGAGAGCCACAGTTCGCTCACGACGCAGTCGTCCCCAGCACCGCCTCTTCCCGCAGGTCGAACTGCCAGCGGCGACGGGATCGCGGCTGGTCCCGACGCAATTCTATGCGGCGTAGCCGGGGGTCGTTCCGGTCCGTATCGGCGGCGTCTAGCACGATAATCGCCTCTCCAGGCGCATCGGCGAGCGTGGCGCGCAAGGTCCTGTCATTCGGATGTTCCAGCTTAGCTTCCGGCCCTTCCGAGTGGCGGGCGAGCAGCGCTGTTGGAGGATCCGCGGCTTCCATGATCGCGGGAGCCAACGGCAGGCCGAGGGGGCAGGATTTGCGGCCCAGATAGGGCACGAAACCCGGCCGCTCCATCGCTTCGGCTAGCGTCTGCAACGGCCAGCGAGTCGCATCGCCACGCGGCCAGAGGGCGCCGAGATGCCAGGCCCCGCTCCGATAATCGCGGCGCGACAGAATGGTGTTGAGATCGGGTGCGGCGAGCTCCTCGGCGCGCGTGGCAAAGCGCCTGCCGCGCTTGGCGGAGGGCACCTGCGTTGTGTGGTAGTCGGCCAGAAGCCGTCCTGGCGCATGGCACAGCAGAGCGAGGCCATAGCCCTCCGTGAGCGCGTCCTGTGCTTCGTCGTCGGCACGATTCAGGCCGAGACAAGCACCAACCAGGCCAAGCACGGCCGAGCGTGCCGGCCGGTCCCAACCGGAGCGCCGCTCGCCCACGGCGATGCTGCCAAAGGCCGCCAGCGGTGCGACTAGGGCGAAAGTTAGGTAGCGCGGCATGGGGTTTCAGCCGCGGCCGAAGTCGGTGCAGAATGCAATAATTTCGGCCAAAGTGCCGCTCTTACCCACCTGCATCGTAATGGATTCCGCGGCAGCAGGACCGTATGCGGCGTCGAGTTGGGTACGAAATCGCTCCAATTCCTCGATCGACTTACCCATCAAGTCCATGTCCTCAACCGGCCTGGCAAAAGCACCGGCCAATGTGCGCGGCTGGCGGTCGCCGCGTTCGGCCAGCACGTATTGGGCCCGGCCATGTGCGGCGAAGCTGTTTTGCTTGCCGCCGGGAGCAACCGTCGCCGCAGCCTTGGCGAGCGCACCGAGGGCGGTTGCGGCTAGCGCCGCATTGCCGCCGAGGTTCTTGAGTAGGAGCGTCCAGTCGATGCAGAGGTAAAGATAGAAGACGCCGGAACCGAACGCCGCCTCGCCGAGGAACCCGGCGCCGGCATCTTCCGCTGAGGTTTTTAGGTCATCGACGGCGGTGTAGTAGTCGTCCTCTACGGTTACCTTATGTGTCGTGATCGCGTGCGCCACCTGGGCCGCGGCTTCCCGGTTGTAGTCCGGATCAGCGGCCAACATGCGGCCGAACAGTGCTATGTCGGCGGCGGTGTCGATGGCACACAGCAGGCCTGCAGCCTTTGCATCAACCTTCTCGCCGGCTAGGGCACGGTCGGCGAGAGCCAGCGCCGCGGCGCGTTCCTCTGGCGCGATGAAGGCTAGCTGTTCGATCCGCGTGGGGTTCGGGTCCTTCGCGTCCTTCATCTTCCCGAACACGCCGCCGATTTCGCGTGCCAGGTCGAGCGCTTTTGGTTCGGCCATACCGCCGGCACGCAGATGTGCCAGAACCACTTCCCCAAGACGCTGCGTTCGCTGGCCCATGTGGATTCCAAGAGCTGCGGCGAAGATGTCTGAGGTCCGCCACGCTCGCTTGAGCGCCTGGGATGATAACCGCAGCCGTGTCGCGCCGCCGACAACCGCGGTCTTCGGGCGCCCGGTATCATCACGGTTCAAATTGGCGGGGGGGAAGAAGGTGAGGATGTGAAGTTGCAGAAAGCTGCTCATACGGCGGGGTCCTCGGCGGGAGTGAAGCTGCCCGCGCGTTCCGCGGGCTGGCCAGCGTTCCAGTAGTCGTAGACCCACCGACGCTGCGTCCAGGCCGACCAATTGAGCAGCGCATCGGCTAGGTCCGTCAGGTTGAGCGTGCCACCGGCCAACGCAACGAGACGACGAAGGGCCGTCAGTCGCTCATCGCCGGTCGTCGCCTCCATCAGGCGGCGGAAACGCAAAGGCTTGAGTAGCGCTGTTTCCGGCTTCTCCGGGCTGTCCGGTCCGATCTGGCGCGCAACCCTCTCCGCCGGCTGGTCCTGGCGCAGGTGGGCGAGCACGGCGGCGGCAAGGCCGATCGCTGGCAGGTCGTTTGGCCCGGTCGCACCGCACCGGCGGAACAGAGCTATCGTGGCCGGGTCCTGCATTGCCTCGGCGACCGTGGCACATCGTCGCAGCCGGGCGAGCGCAGCTCGGTCCCCGGACCGTCCCTTCGCAGGGTCGGGCTGCATCTCCCGCCACCAGGACGCGGCAACGTGGCGATTGCGGATCATGCGGCTTTCCTCTTCTTTGTTTTCGGTTCCGCAGCCGCGAGGCCCAGCGCCTCGAACAGCGCAGCGCCGTCCTTGCCAAAGCCCGTGAGGGCAAAGAGCAGGTTGCGGCGGGCACGCCCGATCCGCGGCGCGGCGTTGCCGGAGAAGGGCGAAAGCGGAGCGGCCTCGTCGAACAGCGCCAGCGCGGTGTGGCGGAGAAGATCCCGCCAGGACCCCGGCTCGTCCTCTGTCACGCCGCGGCGTGCAGCGCGTTCGAGAGTATCGAAAAACGGAGCTTCAGTCTGTTGCCACAGGTTTTCGCGGACACTCGAAAGAAGTTCGGCATCGGGTTTCACCGTGGCCCCGGGACTGAACAGAGCCGCGCGAACGGCGCCGCGCAGGAGGTTCGCAACCAGATCGGCGGCGCGCACAAGGCGAGTCGCGAGCTCGTCCAACCGCAGCTGTCCCGTGGGGTCTGCTGCTCCGGGTAGCGGCATCTCGCTTTCAACGAAGGAGCGCGCCTTCATGTTGTCCATATCGTAGCCGGCGGCGATCAGCCGCCCCTGATCACGGCCGACATCGCGCATCCTATCCCGGCGCCATGTGGCCATAGCCTCTGCTGGAAGGCGCAGGCCGTCGGGGCTTTGCAGCACGAGGCCGAGCCAATGGCGGTAGCCGATACCGCCGGGTTGTGGGTGCACTGGCAAATATTCCCCGCCCGCCTTTGCGGCGTAATGAGGTGTCAGCGGATGGACGCGGCCCCAGGTGGTATAGTTTGGGCCGCGCGGCCGTTGACGCCAGGACGTGACCCGAACGGTGTCCATCGTGCCGGTCAGGTCGCATGGCCCAGGGGTATCTTCGACCGAAAAATCCAGCCGTATGCGGCGCGGCATGCCCCACCAGCATTGCAGTGCATGAGCATTCTGCGGCGTCGTGACACGCGAGCCTTCGGATGTGACGGTTGGTGCCAGCCAGGGAAATACGCGCGGCAATTCAGCCGCTTCCACTGGCGCACCGGTCGGGACGTTCGCCCAAAGCAAATGCCAGAGCGACGCCTCGACGCGGGGAAGAACCAATGTGGTCAAGGGGCCCCCACCACGAAGCCCGACTCGATTGCCAGCGCCGCCAGCCGGCGCCCAGGACTGGAACGTGAAAAGTGCAATCGCCGCCGCACCGCGTCCCAAACTTGCGACACGATCGCGATGAACCAGTAAGTCGGTGTTGTTACGCTTGGTGCTGGCCCCGGGTGCCTCGATCAACAGCCCTTCGACCGGTTCTGCGTCGGAGACAAGGTCTTCAAAATCCTGAAGGAAGCGCGGTCCATCGCCGTCCAGAACAAACGCATGCGATATTCGCTTGAACGCGGTCTCCAATGTGGCGGAGTCCGGAGGTTTGTCCCATAATTCCAGCCATGAATCGTGGCCGCGGGCCGGGGTGGCGGTGGCCAGCAGACCAATCAAAAACTCAAGGGTGGCGATACGGAAGTCGGCACGTGGCCAGTCAACAGCGATAACCGGGTCGTCGGCGATGTTCTCTGTGATCTGCGCCGGTCGAATCGTGCAGCGACCTGCATGCACCCGCCAAACCGGCAGCCAAGGATCAGTTATGAGATTGAGCATCTGGAGGCGTCACCGTTCACCGACGGCAAGAACGTCTTTTGGGCGGCCACGAAAGCCTGATTCGGCCCTACACATCCGATCCCTCCCCGCCCCTGTGGTGATCCTCCACGGTTGTCCCGTGGCAGCCACATCAGGACCCTATCCCGATTGTCGGTGTAGGGCAACGTTCCCGGCGAGATTTGTGTCATTACTATGTAGATAGCATAACCAGCCATCGCTACCAATGTAAGCCGTGGAGTCCGTCATACTTGGCGACGAAATCGGTTCCAGCCTCTGAGCGAGCGGCAATTGACAAAGTATCGTTCTTCTCGGCCATGACAGCGAGCAGGACCTGCTCAGACTCGCGCTCCCATCGACCCCACTGTGATCGTGCGACTTCGATTGCAGTCTCCAATCCGAGCGGCGGTGGGCATGTCGCGATCCGATACTTCGCGACGCTGATCTCAGACAGTGCCCATGCTCGACGCAGGTCGGCATCCTCGGCATAGGGCACCACCTTCCCCTCCCGCAGGCGCGCCAGCCGCAACGTAGCTGTTGGGCGATCCTCCAGGCGTGTTGGTATGCGGGTTTCCATCTCCCAAAGCCCGGCGTCCCGCTTGTAGCCCGCCCACACATCCAAGACGTTCTGGCTCGCAATCCCAACCTCCGCCATCTCCTGTCCTTCAGCCCGGTCCGCGGCGGATGCGAGGGCCGGTGGAACGGCACCGTCGGCTGTGCGGTCGAACGTGGCCTCGATCAGCGAGCGCATGTCCTGCGGCGTCCTTATGGCGCCGCGTCGGAAGATCTCCCGCGCACTGCGCCACAACAGGGCCGGATCGCGATAGACGGCCGCAGTGCCGGGGAGCGGTCGTTTGATCCAATCCGAGTCGGGATTAGGCGCCGCCTCCGGTGAAACCACCAGCATTTCCGGCCCCGGCACAGGCCGAGCGTCGCGCGTGTGACGCCACAGCCGACCGGCGCGCTGGATCAGCAGGTCGGCCGGTGCCAAGTCTGTGCATAGCAGATCAAAGTCGATATCCAGGCTTTGCTCGATGACTTGCGTCGCCACCAGAACGCACCACCGCGCCTCTCCTGTGCTGTCTCGCCCAAAGCGGCGTAGAACTTCAGCCTCGATCGCCAATCGATCCACCATGGCGAAGCGGGCATGAAACAGCAGCGGCGCGAGACCCCGCGCGCTCAAAGCTTCCATCGCGACGATCGCGTCATCCACGGTATTGCGCACCCAAGCCACGGCTGCGCCCACCGATGCAGCCGCGACGATGCGTTCCACCGCGGCATCAGTGTCGGCGAGCCGCGTCACTGTCACGCTGCGGGCGAGGCCGGGGCGCACATCGCATTGTGTCTCCGCGATACCGCCGGCCCCGGCCAGCGTCACCAGTGGGTATCCGTTCATTGTCAGCTTTTGCACCGCCGCCCTCAGTCCATCGCGGAAGGCGTTCACAAGGCCCTGCCGCACCTCAAGCGGGAGTGTCGCTGAGAGCAGCACCGCAGAGCCTCCCAGCGCCGCATGGAAGCGCAACAGCGCCACCAACTCGCGCCGCATGTAGGGATCGAAGGCATGCGCCTCATCGACGATCAGCACCTTGCCCGATATCCCGTGCAGCCGCAGGGGGGCATGTCGCACCGGGAGTGCCGCCAGCAGTGCCTGGTCCAGCGTGCCGACGCCAACCTGCGCCAGCAATGCCCGGCGCCGGTCCTGCGCCAGCCATGCCGCGCAATGGGCCTCCGCCGGTTCATCGGCCGGGTCCGCCGCCCGTTTGACCGGCGGCAGTTTTTCCGGTTGTAGTGCGGCGGCGAAGCGTGGATCGAGATTGGCGCGGCTATGCGCCAGCGCGAGTGAGGGGCGCGCCTCCGGCCCAAACAACCCGCGATAGGAATTCAGCGAGACGACCGAACATCGCGTTGGCGGTTGCCATTGTCGGCAACCCCAGAAAGATACCATCCGCTCGGCCCGCGGCGAGCAATCGGTGCGCCAAGGTCACAGCCGCCTCGGTCTTGCCGCTGCCAGTCAGGTCCTCGATCACCGCAAGCACCGGTCCCTCTGGCAAAGGCACGGTTTCTGCCCAGCGCTGCACCGGCGACGGCAAATCGATGCCGGGAAAAAGGCTGCGAAGACCAGCGAATGGGGCTGGCGCGGCGGGGGCCAGCCCTGACGACGCCAACGCTGCGGCGGCTTGCGGTAGGGCGTTGCTCCAAAAGTAGGCTGCTGGGTCTGCCACCGCTTTTGCTTGGACATACGGGAACCAAGCCTGACGGGAGCCGACCCAGTCGGCCAGCGTCACCAACCCGGCCAAATGCCAGCCGAGACAGGCTACGTCACGCTGCTCCAATGGGCGCATTAGTGAGGGTGGACGGAAGACGTCCCGCATGGCTTCAACAAAGTTGTGGGCAGCGGCGAGGCAGCCATCACAGAGTACGTTGCGGCCCGGTGCGACTTCGGGTTGCTGCGGTGGCCGTCCATGATGCCCGGCCAGTGCCCGAAGCAGGTGACCGCGATAGGAGGCAGTCCATCCACGGCGGCCCTTCTCGCCCGGCGGCAATACGTCGTCCAACTGAGCCGAAAGCACGTCGTGGAGTAGGTAAAGGCCAAGCACATCATGCCGTGGCCCCGGTGGCGGCGGATTGGCGGCGGGATAAGGACCAAGCACGCTGCTGGGCCAATACTCTGGTGCCTGCGCCTGAAATGGCCTCGAGATCTTGCCGATGTCATGCAAGGCCACCAGGAAGCCGAGGGTCTGACCTGTGACGCCAAATGTCTGTCGGCGCGGCAACAGGAGAGCGACGGCAGCCACATCCAACGAATGGGCTAGCAGCGGATGCATACCCCCCTCAGCAGTGTTGGAATGTCGGGCCTTTCCCCACAATTGCGAGATGTCGGGCCGCATGGGGGTCTCCTTGAAGATCGGAACTGTGCAAGCGGCACTAGCACGATCGACCATGGAATGTATCGCTGCCAAACCACCGCCGCGCGATATAGTCTAGCTAGTGTTGCCTGCACGCCGAATTTCCGCCGCGAAATTTTCCCGACGACCTCCCGTTACAGTCAAGATTTCAAAAACATTTCCCCGGCTCAGCCGGGGACGCACGATTTGACTCGGGTCACGAACGGCTGGGGAGCGGTCCATAGCCCAGGGACGTCGCGGTTTGTTGCCCGCTCTCCAGTGCCCACTGGACCCTGCCGGGCTGGTGAGATCGCTTGGAACATCCCAGATGAGGGGAGACGCGTGGGTGGCGTGACTTCACCCCTTAGAATTGCACCAGCAGGATGGCCTGGAATGACCCAAGTAACCGTCTTTGGCGGCACAGGCTTCCTGGGCCGTCGCATTGTCGAGCGCCTCACCCGAGAAGGTATGACGCTCCGTGTTGCGGTACGCCACCCGGATCGGGTTGACACTCTTACCAAATCAATCGGCGGGGGCCGGACGATCCCGGTTGCGGCCGACGTCCGCGATCCGTCAACAGTCGCCGAGGCGATGGCGGGATCAGAGAGCGTCGTCAATGCCGTGTCAGCCTATGTGGAGAAGGGCGGCGTGACCTATACCGCCGTTCACGTGGATGGCGCGGGCAACATCGCCACGGCATGCCGAGAGCAGAACATGGCCCGACTGGTCCACATATCGGGTATTGGCGCCAATCCTGCCTCCCGATCCCGGTATATCCGTGCGCGAGGTCTCGGTGAGCTTGCCGTTCAGAAGACGTTCCCGCCCGCAACGGTCCTGCGTCCAAGCGTCATGTTCGCGGTCAATGAGGGGTTGGTGAGCGTCTTGGAGAAATTGGCCCGATCGACACCGATCATTCCGTTGATTGGAGGTGGCCGCACGAGATTGCAGCCCGTTCATGTAAACGATGTCGCGGAAGCCGTGTACCAGTCGCTGCGCAATCCTGTTGCTGTTGGGAAGACGTACGAACTCGGGGGGCCAGAAACCTACTCAATCCGGGAGATCCTCGACCTAGTTCTTGCTCGCAGGGGGCACTCTCGTCGTTTCATTTCTATCCCGTTCGGCCTCGCTTCTCCGCTCGCGCGGGTTCTTGAGCGCTTCCTTGGCGCACCACTGACCGTCGCCCAGGTGGATCTTCTTAGGAGTGACAACGTTCCGAGAACAGGTACCGTGGGGTTTGAAGAACTCGGCATAACTCCGCAGAAGCTGGGGGATACGATTTCTCACCTGGCCCGCGCGGAATGATGGCTCAAAGTGAAGGAGGCGAGTTAATCGGCACTGCGGGCCATGCTTTGCGAGAGGGCGGATTGGCTTGCCTGTGTCACGGAGTGACCTCGTCCGGTGGCTTGGTCGCCTACCTCGGCTGCTTCTGCTCCGAGATCGCGATGTCGATCACGGTAACACCAGACCGGACCGCTTTAGCCTGGGGCGGATCGTCGCTGACCCCAACCCGCTGCTGCGGGGGTGGTTTTCTTACTGTGCGTCTTCGACGCCATCCAAAAAGCGGATGTAGTGCTCAGGGAGGCCGTGCGACCGCGCCCCGTCGCGCAGGAGAGTGATGTAGCGGAGCGATGGCCTGCTATCGACCTCGGCGCCGTCAGCGATATAGGTCATCGCCCGAGTTGGGTGGCCGTTGATGTCCTCGGCATCCAGCCATACCGGTCGATACCAACTCCATGGGATACCCTCCGTGGCGTCCAAACGGACGAGGTCGCGCCGTGTGAGCCTGTACAGAACGCCCCAGACCTCAGCGTCCGGGTCGGCGAAAATGTTGGCGGGCGCGGCCTTGCCCCTTGGCCGCCCACCGAGATTGAAGCGCAGGCGGAAACCGCGCACCCGGCCGGGCCGCCAGTCGAGCGGGCGCATGCCACGCCATCCGCGAAAAACGCTGTCGTGCATGTTGGCGCCATAGGCGAAGTACCAAACCTCTTCCTCGGGCGGGCCGACGAGTGGCAGCCGGTGAAGGCGGTACAGGCACCGGGACAGCCACCATGACTGGGCAAGAATGCCCCGGAGCTTGAGTAGCAGCCGGATTAGCACCATCGGTCACCTCGCCTCCAATGTGGGGCCCTGCACCCAGATACGGAATCAAGGGACAAATATTGCGAGATCCACCCTGGCGTTTCTGCTATTCTCGGCCGTATCGCGCTTTACGACTATTCGGTTCAACCCCCCGAAGCCCAGGATCCTCCATCCGCGGCCGAACGTGCGGTTCGCCGCCAAACACCCGCGGTAGGAGCCGCCCTCGAACGGCGCGGAGTGGCACAGATGGACAAAGACAAGTTCAGCAATTCCGTTCGAAAATACCTTAAAGGTTGTGGGTATTACTGCGCAACGCGAGATCGAGAAGGCCGTGCGCGAGGCATTGAATGCCGGGCGCCTTCAAGGCGACGAAAACCTCAAGGCAAAGGTGACGCTCGGAATTGAGGCGCTGGGGCTCAGGCATTTGGTCGAGGGAGATATAGATCTCGATTGACCTCCAGTGGAGGCGTCCTGTCCCATGACCCGACTCCTATGCATGAGGCTCGGTACCGGACCATCCGGCATAACCCTCGAACCTGCATACTGTGAGACGGGTCGCCCCGGTCTCAGGCGAAGATCTGGTCTAGAGCAAAAACCGACCGCTCCGATTCGAAATGTCTTTTCCCGGCGCGGTGCGGTGTGATTCACCATGCATGCTGGAGAGGAGGCCAGCATGCATGACACGAGCTTTGTCCCAGGATCTGCGCTCTCGCGTGATTGCGGCCGTTGACGGCGGCCTCTCTTGCAACGCGGCTGCGGCACGCTTTGGCATCGCGGTGTCGAGTGCGATCCGCTGGATCCGCGCCTGGCGTGTAGAGGGTCGTGTAACAGCTTTGCCGCAAGGTGGTGACCTTCGTTCCCACCACATCGAGGTTTACCGGGACGTGATCCTGGGTGCGATCGATGCCGATGTCGACATCACCTTGGTCGAGCTGAGTGAACTGCTCCATCGTAAGCATGAGGCCTCATTCGCGCCCAGCACCGTCTGGCGATTCCTCGACCGTCACGACCTCACCTTTAAAAAAAAACAGCGCACGCCAGCGAGCAGGAGCGCCTCGACGTCGCCGCTCGCCGGCAGGCCTGGTTCGACGCACAGCCTGACCTCGATCCCGAGAACCTGGTGTTCATCGACGAAACCGCAGTGTCAACGAAGATGGATCGGCTGCGGGGACGAGCGCCACGCGGACAACGATGCCGAGCACCGATCCCGCACGGCCATTGGAAAACAATCACGTTCGTCGTCGCTCTCACGCTCTGTGGGCTGACCGCGCCGCTGATGCTCGACGGACCCATGAACGGCCCCGCTTTCCTTGCCTACGTCGAACAGGTGCTCGTCCCGACCTTGAAGCGCGGCATGATCGTCGTGATGGACAACCTGCCGGCCCATAGAATAGCAGGCGTTCGGACAGCAATCGAGGCGGCAGGCGCCCGGCTCTTACTGCTGCCGCCTTATTCCCCCGACTTCAACCCAATCGAGAACGCATTCGCCAAGCTGAAAGCCATACTGCGCAAAGCCGCAGCCCGCACTATCCCGAACCTCTGGAACGCGATCCGCGACGCCTTGCCTCAGTTCACGCCCGAACAATGCGCCAATTTCTTCACAGCGGCCGGCTATGAGCCAGAATGATCGGATTCTGCTCTAGACTAGACGCGCTCGAGGATCGACAGACCCCTGTTGCGATCAATCAGATAGATCAAGCCACGACGGTCAACATAAACGTCGTTGCTGCAGACACGGGACATCCCTGCCGGCACGTCCGGCATCCACCAGGCGGCCTGTTTCATCGACAGAGGATTGGAGATGTCGATCACACGCAGCCCGTTGGCGAACCAAGCCGCCGGAACCTCGTTGCCGACAATCGTTTCAACCGGTTGATGGCAGGCCGTCATCAACGGCGTCTTGATGCCGACCAGTTCGGGCAACTGGAAACAACTGACCGGGATCGGCCGCGTCTCGTCGGTGATATTCACCATCCAGACCATGGCCGGCAGTTCCGGCGACAGATCGGGATCAAGTGGCTGGACATGCTCATCCGCCACCAGCATCCAGCGATGGCCGCCGATCGGCACGTCGATCGGCACCAAACTGTGCGTGGGCCAGCCGAACGGCGGGCTCCAGTCGAGGTTGGCGATCATCCGCGGCCTGGTCATGTCGCTGATGTCGAGGATGACGCCGCCGCCGTACCAGTAGCTGACATACAGCCGATCGCCTCGACGGATCGGATGGTGGCACCGATGGTTTCGCCCCTTCCAACCGGGCGTTTCACCGCCGGCGGTCCACTGCCCTTCCATCCACCACCGGCCGACCTCCTCAGGGCGAGTTCACCGCGCCAATCACCGTACGCTCGCCGTGCGGTGGCGGCATCTTCGGGGGGCAGACGCATAGCCAGAGCCCCGAGGCGATCTTCACCCATGTTTGCGGCCTGAAGACGGTCATCCCGTCGAACCCCTACGACGCCAAGGGTCTGTTGATCAGCGCGATCGAAGACGACGACCCAGTCATCTTCCTCGAGCCCAAGCGTCTCTATAACGGCCCGTTCAACGGGCACCACGATCAGCCGGTGACACCGTGGACCGAGCACCCGTCGGGGGAGGTGCCGGACGGGCATTATACCGTTCCGCTCAGCGCGGCGTCCGTTGTGCGGGCCGGCGAAGATGTGACAGTTCTGACCTACGGAACGATGGTGCACGTCGCGCTGGCGGCGGTCGCCGAGAGTGGTGTGGACGCCGAAGTGGTCGATCTGCGCACGCTGGTCCCCATCGATATCGATACGATCGTGGCCTCGGTCACGAAGACGGGACGTTGCGTGCTCGTCCACGAGGCCACGCGCACCAGCGGTTTCGGCGCCGAACTGTCGGCGCTCGTGCAGGAGAACTGCTTCTACAGCCTGGAGGCGCCCATCGTGCGGGTGACCGGCTGGGATACGCCTTACCCGCATTCGCTGGAGTGGGAGTATTTCCCGGGCCCGTGGCGCGTCGCGGAGGGGCTCCGCAGGGCGATGGAGGGCTGACATGGGACGCTTCGTGTTCAAGCTTCCGGACGTCGGAGAGGGCATCGCGGAGGCAGAGGTTGTCGCCTGGCACGTCGCGGTCGGTTCCACGGTCGGCGAGGATGATCCGCTGGTCGACGTCATGACGGACAAGGCGACCGTGGAGATACCCTCGCCCCGGGCTGGCCGGGTTGTCGCGATCAGCGGCCACCCCGGCGACAAGGTTCGCGTCGGGGCAGAGCTTCTGGTGCTCGATGTCAACAACGATGAGGCATCCCAGGACGGAGCGGCCTCGACAGCGCCTGCCACTGCCTCACCTGCGGCGCCTGCGCCGAAAGCCCCGGACGGTCCGTCGCCCGCAGGAGCGAAAGCGCCCGCACCCGAACCGCCGGCTCGAGAAGAAACCGAGCCTTCGGTCGCCTTCCCGCGTTCAAGCGGGACAAAACCGCTCGCTTCGCCTGCGGTGCGACGGCGTGCGCATGAGCTTGGCATTGGATTGCAATTCATCCCCGGAACCGGACCGGCCGGCCGCGTCCGACATGCTGACCTCGATGCCTACATTGCGTCCGGGCGAAGTGCCGCGGTCGCGACCGCTCGGCCCGTCGGGCGCGCGCGCATGGACAGCATCGAAGAGATCAAGATCATCGGCCTGCGACGCCGGATCGCTGAACGCATGCGGGAGTCCAAACGCCGGATTCCGCACTACTCCTATGTTGAGGAACTCGACGTGACGGCGCTTGAGGAGCTCCGCGCTCACCTGAATGCCCGGCACGGGACCGAGCGACCAAGGCTGACGTTGCTGCCGTTTCTGATCCGCGCGCTGGTGTGCGCTGTTCCGCGATTTCCCCAGGTCAACGCCTTATTCGATGACGAGGCGGGGATCATGCGCCGTCACGCGGCCCTGCATATCGGCATCGCCACCCAGACGCCGCAGGGACTTATGGTGCCGGTGATCCGCCACGCCCAGACACTGGACCTTTGGGAACTGGCGTCCGAAATCTCGCGCCTGGCTATAGCGACGCGCGACGGGAAGGCGGTCCGCGACGAACTCAGCGGCTCGACCCTGACGATCACCAGTCTCGGGCCCTTTGGCGGCCTCGTGACGACCCCTGTGATCAACCGTCCCGAGGTGGCGATCATCGGCGTGAACCGGATCGTCGAGCGGCCGGTCGTGCGTGGAGGACAGATCGTGATCCGCAAGATGATGAATCTGTCCAGTTCGTTCGATCACCGCGTGGTGGACGGCTGGGACGCCGCGCAGTTCGTGCAGGCGCTGAAGGGACTGCTCGAGCAGCCCGCGACGCTCTTCGTTGAATGAGGAAACGATGATTCGGACCAAGGTCCTCGTGGTGGGCGGCGGCCCGGGCGGCTACGTGGCGGCCATCCGCGCCGGACAGCTGAGGATGGACACCGTGCTCGTGGAGGCCGACCGACTTGGAGGCACCTGCCTGGTCAGAGGCTGCATTCCGTCCAAGGCGCTGATCCACGCAGCCGGGAAATTCGATGACATGCGGCGCTGCGTTGGCGACGGCACGATCGGCATCGCCTTGAGGGAGACGCCAACCATCGACCTGAACCGGACCGTGCTCTGGAAGGAGGGAATCGTGGACAGGCTCACCGGTGGCGTCGGTGCCCTGCTGCGCAAGGCGAAAGTGCGGGTGATCGAGGGCTGGGCGACGTTCTCCGACGCCAAGACATGCACGGTGCGTACTCGCGACGGAGAAGAGGTGATCCGGGCGGAACACGTCATCCTGGCGAACGGCTCGAGTCCGGCCTCGCTGCCCGGAGTGGCGTTCGACGGGCCGGTGATCTCGTCCACCGAGGCGCTGATGCTGGCACGCGTGCCGGACCGGCTGGTCGTGGTCGGCGCCGGCTATATCGGCTTGGAACTAGGCACGGCGTTCAGGAAGCTGGGTTCTGAGGTCACGGTCGTCGAAGCGCGCGAGCGGATTTTGCCGAACTGGGACGAACCGCTGACGAATCCGGTCAGGCGCTGGCTGGAGCGTGCCGGCGTGGTGCTCCATCTGGGCGCCACGGTCGAGAGGTTGGAGCGTAGTGAGGGCGGGGCGCTGGCGCGGGTGCGGAACAGAGACGGGGCGACCGTACCCATAGCGGCTGACCAGCTGCTCGTGACGGTCGGACGACGGCCTCTGACGCACGGATGGGGGCTGGAGGCGATGGCCATCGACATGGCCGGCCCGTTCGTCCGTATCGATGACCACTGCCGTACATCGATGCGGGACGTGTGGGCCATCGGCGACCTCGTCGGCGAGCCGATGCTCGCGCACAAGGCCTCGGCGCAAGCCGAGATGGTGGCCGAACTCATTGGTGGTGCCCGTCGGCGGTTCGATCCCGTGGCCATCCCGGCGGTGTGCTTTACGGACCCCGAGATCGTCAGCGTTGGGCTGGGTCCGGAGGACACCGGGACAGGTGGCACCGACCTGATCGTCAGCCAGTTCCCGTTTTCCGCCAATGGCCGCGCGTTGAGCATGGAGGCGGGCGACGATGGCGGGTTCGTTCGCGTGGTCGCCCGTGCCGACGATCATCGCGTGCTGGGTGTACAGGCGGTCGGGGCGCATGTTTCGGAACTGGTGGGTGAGTTCATGCTGGCGATCGAAATGGGGGCGCTGCTCGAGGACGTGGCCGGGACGGTCCACGCCCACCCGACGCTGACCGAGGCGTTCCACGAGGCCAGCATGCGGGGCCTCGGCCTTGCCATCCACATCTGAAACGACGCTCCCCGATTGGCGGCACGGGTTGCCAGAGCCGATTTCCTTTCAACGACCGCGCGCACCGCCTGGCCTCGGCGCGGTTCGATACCCTCTCCGATTGAATGGCTTTGGTCGGGGTGCGGACGTAAGAGGCTCGGGGCTCGGACGGCTGTTTCGCGCCCATTACTGCCGTCCCGATGAGCGGCACAATTTCTCCAAAGCGGTCGTTTGCGGGCGCGTTGGCATGCGCTGCTTTGCGGCACCGGGCGCGCTGGTATGGTCAAGGGTCGGCGCATTTTCGGTTCCGATTGGCAGGCAGCGCGGCCCTTGAGACGGCCCGTGGCGCCGTGCTCCGCTCGGTCGACTGGACTCCAGCCGGATACCCCCGTTGTGCCTATCAACTAACCGCACTTCCCCATCTAGGCCTACAGTTGCCAAGTGGCGGAAATCTTCACAAAATACGTTATCACTGAATAGTGATGGGTCTGGCATCTCTTTTCTTGACCTCATAAGCGATTGAGATGGAAGCGTTGCGACGGCAAGGCGGCACGGCAGGCGATCCGATGAAGGATCGCTACCCATCTTCCTGCCGCCCCGAAATCGACGCATACACGACATTTCGGTCAATGACTGGAAACTGCACAAGCAAAAGACGTGCGAGCACTCGGCGAGATGCAAGCGGCATCGGATAGTGGCAATCCACCAATCCGTCACTGACGCTATGCAGAAGGGGTTCAACGTCAATCGCCGTGCCTCTACAGTGGCGCGGTCGCTGCAGGCCCAGTGGGCTAGCTGGTCTTCTCTTTCCGGAAAGAGTACGGCGATGAATTCGGCCGCAATCCGTCCATTTCATTTCAGCACTCCGGAAGCTGAGCTTACCGAGTTGCGCACGCGCATCAGCGCGACCCGTTGGCCTGAGCGGGAGACGGTCTCAGATCAGTCGCAAGGCCCACAGCTCGCGACGATGCAGAAACTCGCGCGCTATTGGGTAACGGAGTACGACTGGCGCAAAGTCGAGGCGAGGCTGAACGCCCTGCCGAATTTCGTGACCGAGATCGATGGGCTGGACATCCACTTTATTCACGTTCGTTCGAAACACACGAACGCGTTGCCGCTCATCGTCACGCACGGCTGGCCGGGGTCGATCATCGAGCAGCTGAAGATTGTCGATCCGCTGACCAATCCGACGGCACATGGCGCGAGCGCGGCAGACGCCTTCGATCTGGTAATTCCCTCAATGCCGGGCTACGGATTTTCAGGCAAGCCGACCACGACCGGCTGGGATCCTGCCCACATTGCGCGCGCTTGGGTCGCGCTGATGAAGCGCCTTGGATACACCAAGTTCGTGGCACAAGGCGGCGATTGGGGCGCGATCATCACGGACCTGATGGGGGCCCAGGGGCATCCGGAGCTGCTCGGCATTCACTCCAACATGCCCGGCGTGTTTTCGCCCGACGTCGACAAGGCTGCCCTTACGGGCGCTCCAACGCCGTCCGGTCTCTCCGCGGACGAGAGTCTCGCCTACGAGCAGCTGACCTTCGTATACGCGAAGGGCATCGGCTACGGCTACCAGATGGGGTTGCGCCCGCAGGCGCTTTACGGCGTTGCCGATTCTCCCGTCGGCATTGCCGGTTACTTCCTCGATCATGACGCGCGGAGTTTGGCGCTCATCTCTCGGGCGTTTGACGGGCAGCCCGAAGGCCTGACACGGGATGATGTCCTCGACAACGTCACGCTCACCTGGTTGACGAACACGTTTGTTTCCGGGGCGCGCCTCTATTGGGAGTGTCTCGAGAACAAGGTTTCATTTTTCGGTGCCAAAGGCGTTTCCGTCCCGGCAGCCGTCAGCGTCTTTCCTGATGAGCTCTATCAAGCCCCGAAGAGTTGGGCAGAGCGCGCGTATCCCAAACTCATCTATTACAACAAGCTCGACAAGGGTGGCCACTTCGCGGCGTGGGAACAGCCGAAGCTCTTTGCAGACGAGATTCGCTCGGGCTTCAGGTCACTTCGCGACTGAGCGGTCTGAGAGGGATCGGCGCACGCCCCAAGCAAGCGCCGATCCAACGTCGCATGGGCGAGCCACCTGAACCGGCGACCGCGCATGGCTTTCGGCGCCTCGGTCCATGCGAGTCCACGGCGCAGACGAGATGGCAATGAGGCTTCAAGGGAACACGGCCCTGATCACCGGTGGCAGCAGCGGTATCGGGCTAGCAACGGCGCGTCTGTTCGCCGCAGGAGGAGGTTGAGATGGCTCAAGCGGAACATTTTGATGCCCTGGTCCTCGGAAGCGGCCCAGGCGGAATTCTACTCTCGTGGCATTTGGCGCGATCCGGGCAACGGGTCGCCGCCGTCGAGCGGCGGTATATCGGAGGTTCCTGCCCCAACATCGCCTGCATGCCGAGCAAGAACGTAGTCTGGAGCGCGCGCATCGCCTATCTGGCCCGGCACGCGGAGCAGTTCGGCACGATCACGGGGCCGGTCACAACCGACATGGCGAAGGTGCGCCAGCGCAAGCGCGACATGGTCGTGCGAGAGATCGCCGCCCACTTTGCGCCCTTCAAGTCGACGGGCGCCGAACTGATCATGGGCAGCGGAAACTTCGTGGCGCCGAAGACGCTCGAGGTCCAGTTGAACGACGGCGGCACGCGGCGGCTGACCGGCGACAAGGTCTTCATCAATGCCGGTTCGCACGCGGCGATTCCGAGCATTCCCGGCCTGGCCGAAGCGCGGCCGCTCACGCATATCGAGGCACTGGACCTGGACTATGCACCCTCGCACCTGATCGTGCTTGGCGCTGGCTATGTCGGCTTGGAACTGGCGCAGGCCTACTGCCGCTTCGGCAGCCGGGTGACGGTGATCGAGACGGAGCCGCAGATCTTGAGCCGGGAGGACCCGGACATCGCCGAGGCGGTGCACGGCATTCTGAGTGAGGAAGGCATCCGGTTCGTGCGGTCTGCCGAACTCGTTGGCGTGCAAGGCCGATCCGGCGAGGGCGTCAGCCTCACTGCGTGGATGCCCGCTGGCACGGAGACGATCGAGGCAAGCGACACCCTGGTCGCGATCGGGCGCGTTCCGAACACCGCCG
This sequence comes from uncultured Alphaproteobacteria bacterium, assembly GCA_963817185.1. GTDB lineage: Bacteria > Pseudomonadota > Alphaproteobacteria > Acetobacterales > Acetobacteraceae > Rhodopila. Next base: position 359,625 of record CAWFNN010000004.1, read on the forward strand.
GCATCGGCCTCGACACGGTAGGCGTCGCATTGGATGCGCGTGGCTATATACGCGTTAACAAACGGCTGGAGACGACAGCGCCCGATGTCTGGGCAATTGGCGATTGTGCTGGCAGCCCGCAGTTCACGCACGTCGCTGTTGATGATTTTCGCATTATCCGCGACAACCTGGCCGGCGGCGCGCGCAGCACGGACGATCGGTTGGTGCCGTACTGCGTGTTCACCGATCCGCCGCTTGCGCATATCGGCTTGAGCGAACAGGACGCACAGCGACAGGGCATTGCCGTGCGGGTCGGCAAATTGCCGATGAGTGAGGTGCTACGGCGGGAAGCGACCGACGAGACGCAAGGCTTCATGAAAGTCCTTGTCGGCGCAAATGACGATCGCATTCTCGGCTTCACGATGATCGGCGCCGATGCGGGCGAGGTCGTGGCCGCGATACAGACGGCGATGCTGGCGGGGCTGCCGTACCCGAAGCTTCGTGACGCCGTCATTGCGCACCTGACAACGGCTGAGGGGCTGGGGTTGCTGCTTGAGAACGTGCCGCCTCGCTGAGGTCGCGGTGAAACGCCTCTTTTCGCCGCGAGCATCGCGAACGGGCGGCGCTCAGCAACTGAAGGGCGATTTCGAAGTCTTCGCGATCCAGCCGTTCCGAAGGAGGGGATGCCATGACAACGCACGCCTATGACAAGGAAATCACGGCGCTTCTGGTGATCGATCCCTATAACGGCTTCATTTCCGAGGGCGGCAAGGCGTGGCCCCGCATTCGGGCCGTCGCGGAAGCAAATGGCTGCGTTCCTCACATGCTGCGGGTGCTGAATGCGGCACGCGAGGCAGAGCTTCGGGTCTTCTATGCACCGCATCGTCGCTACCGTCCGGGTGACTACGAGACATGGAAGTACATCGCGCCCGTTTCCCCGGCGGAATGTTTCTCAATGTCCACTGCATGATGATAGTCTTGTCAGTATCTGTTTGGAAGTGTCCCCATCCTGGGGCGCAAGGAGATCAATGATGGCCAACAATCCTAAGGGCACCGCCCTCGTCACCGGGGCATCCACCGGAATCGGCGCGGTCTACGCTGATCGGCTCGCGCATCGCGGGCACGACCTCATCCTCGTCGCTCGAGACGAGGCGCGCATGGAGGCGATCGCCAAACGCCTGCGCTCGGAGACCGGCCGCAGCGTCGAAGTGCTCCCGGCAGACCTCAGCCTCGATACCGGCGTGGCGAAGATCGAGAGCCGTCTGAGCAGCGACGCCACGATTACGGTGTTGGTGAACAATGCGGGCGTATCGCTCAATGGCGGCCTGCTCGAGAACGGGACAGCCGAACTGGCGAAGCTCATAGCCGTCAACATCACGGCGCCAACCCTGCTCGCCGCCGCCGCCGGCAGAGCATTCGTTCAACGCAAAGCCGGCGCTATCATCAATATCGCTTCCGTGCTGGCACTTGCGCCCGAGTTGTTCGACGGCGTCTACAGCGGCTCGAAGGCTTACCTGCTCAATCTCAGCCTCAAACTTGCACCTGACGTGAAGGATAGTGGCGTCCGTGTCCAGGCTGTACCTGCCCGGCGCCACCCGCACCGAGATCTGGCAGCGTTCCGGGAAAGACCCCGATACGCTTCTGCCCGGAAAGGTGATGGACGTGGAGGATCTCGTGGACGCCGCGCTTGTCGGCCTTGACAAGGGGGAGGTGGTGACAATTCCGCCACTCGCCGACGAAGGACTATGGATTGCCTATAACGAGGCCAGACTTGCGATGGCGCCAAATCTTTCTCAGCGCGAAGTGGCCGACCGCTATCGCCGGACTGTGGCCGCCTGACAGCGAGCCCTTGGCTCCTTTTGGGAAAGCGATCGCCGAATTGCGCATAGTTCGGTCGCGGCCCTGCAGAGCAGTTTCGGGCTGGGCACGGTATCGGTTACGGTGTTCCGAGCGACTTCGAATTGAACTTCGGCCGGTACCTCCCTGCGCTCGGGCGGGCGCGCGATGATGACACGGACACGTCGCTCGCCGGCGTGCTGAAGGGCTGAGCCGAACGGGGGGCGTGTCCTGGACGCATTGAGCGCCGAAAGCAGCACGATCTTCTCTACGTTGTGCCGCTCGCTCGGCACCCTTCCTTCCTCCAAATCGGTCTTCAGACCATCCCTCGGGATGGCCGGTGGCGATTCCAATTAGCGAGCTTCTGCTTGTTGCCGTCAGCCACGCTAAAGCTGCCATTCCGCTTGCGGCCAGCTCCTGCCGTATGCGCCGACGGCTTTGCGCCCATATCGGCCGCTCCGCCGAAGTTCGCCGTTTTTCTCGAAGGCGGACATCGTTTTGGCGCGGTGGTTTCGACCGTGATAAGCCGACGTTCGTATATTGGGGGAGGCGAGTCCGGGCTATGCCTTCACCGGCGTCAAGAACTTAAAGATAGCACCGCGCGGTTCGTTCGCCTCCACCCACAATCGTCCTCCATGCTCTTCGATGATCGAGCGGCAGATCGATAGGCCCATTCCCAAGCCGGTGGGCTTTGTGGTGTAGAAGGGCTCGAAGAGGCGCTCGACGGTCGCCGGCGCCAGTCCCGGACCTGTGTCCCGCACCGAGACGAGCACGCCGCTCGACTCGTCGAGCCCGGTGGTGATCAGCAACTCGTGCGGTGCCTGCGCGATGCCGCTCATCGCCTCAACGGCATTGACGATCAAATTGAGGATCACTTGTTGCAGTTGGACCCGATCGCCGTGAATGAGCGGCAAGCCCTCCGGGAGGTGCGTCTGTATCGAGACGCCGGACTTTGCCGCTTCGCCGCGGGTGAGCTCAATCACCTCGCGGATGGCCTCGTTGATGTCCAAGCGATCCTTCCGCGGGGGCGCCTTATCGATGAGGGCTCGGATCCGGTTGACGACTTCGCCCGCTCGATGGCTGGTCTCAACAATGCGATCGAGCGCCTGCCTGGCCTCCTCCAGGTTCGGCGGCCGGGCGCCCAGCCAGCTTATCGCGGCTTCCGCATAGGTGGCCGCCGCGCCGATCGGCTGCTTGACCTCATGGGCGATCGAGGCGGTAAACTGCCCCATCGTCGCGACGCGGTTCGCGTGCTCCAGCTCCGTCTGCACCTCGCGGAAGCGCCGCTCGCTCTCGAGGACTTCGGCTTCCGCCCGCTTGCGCTCGGTCAGATCGAGCACGAAGGCGACGCCCTGGTCTTGGCCCTCACCGAAGGTCGCCCCGCCGAGAAGAATCGGCACGCGGCTACCGTCTTTGCGCAGGTACTCTTTCTCGAAAACCTTGGCGGTTCCCGTCGTCTTGACTACTGCCCGGGCTCGCTCGCTCACGTCGTTCCATTCCGAGGGCGTCAGCCCGGAGTAATACAGGCGACCCGAGATGAGATCTTCGCGGCTGTATCCGACCATATCGAGAAAAGCTTCGTTCGCATCGATGATCCGACCTTGAAAATCCCAAATGTAGATCCCGATGATGTTGGCGTCGACCAGTCGCCGGATCTTTGTTTCGCGTTCCACGACATCGCGGTACAAGCGGGTGTTCTCTAGCGAGATCGCGGCCTGCGAGGCCAGCAGCTTCAACACTGCGATCCGGGCCGGTGTGAACACGTGCGGGGCCAGGTTGTTTTCCAGGTAAAGCACGCCAATGAGCTTGCTCTGGTTCATCAACGGCAGGCAGAGAATGGAACGCGCCCGGTGCTGATGGAGATAGGTGTCCGCGGCAAATGGGTTTTCGGCCGCGGCGTCGCCGAGAATCACGGCCTCGCGCGTACGCACGACGTAATGGAGGATCGACTCCGGCAGCGCCGCGGTCACCGGCTGGTCCTGCAGCAGCACCTTGACGGTGTCACCAGGGGTCGTGGCTTCCGCCGCGATCCGCTGCTCCGCCCCCCGCGGCGTAAGCAACAGCCCCCGTTGAGCCCCGGCCTGCTCGATCGCCGTGTGCATGAGTGTGTCGAGCAGCCTATCCAGCACGATCTCGCTTGACACGGCTTGCGACACTTTGAGCACCGTTGCGAGGTCGAGGTGTTCCACCGTTGCCCCGATCGTGCCTGCTTGCCCGGAGACAGGCTCTGCCTCCCGGAGCCGCGGATACAGCTGATCGAGTTGCCGCACCTTGCCGATGGCTCCCCAACGGACGTAGCCGTGGCGGGCGTCCTGCAAATACAACCGAGCAATCTTCTCGAAGCCACGCGCCGCGTAGAAGCGGGCGGCGAGCTCGTTGGCGAGCGCCTCCTGGTGAATAAAGCCGTTGGCGCGGGCCGAGCGGATGGCCTGTTCGTAGAGGCGCTCGGCATCGAGCTCGCGGCCCTCCAGTCGTGCGATCTCGGCGCCGACCAGGGCGGCACGGTTCTCGAAATTGTCTGGGCCGTTCACCGCCCAGAGCCGAAGCTGCTTGTGATGCGCAACGACAGCGTCTAGATGCTGCGGCCGTCGTTGGCCGGCCGATGCCGTCTCGCAGCATGCCGCTTGGGAGAGTGCCCCGTAGAAGTGATACTCTGCCGTTTCGAACAATGACGGCGATGTCCACAGAAGCGGCTGCGCCCTCGACGAGGCCTCGATGGCCGACGCATAGTCGCCGGCAAAGAAGCGCGCCTGCAGCTTGCGGATCCAGTACCAGCACTCGACAAGCGCCAAATCCGGGTTTTCTGAAAAGCGACGCTCGATCCGACGCTCGTCAAACTGCACATCGTCGAAGGCGCCGAATGTCTGCATCAAGCCGCGCAGCGTCCGGATCAGCCCTAGCTGTGTCGCGAGGATGTCGATGGCAAGCCCGAACCTCGCCTTCTGTGCAAACGCGAGGCCATGCTCGGCTTCGCGTTCCGCCTCGGCAAGCGGATCGCCGGCCGCAAGAAGGTTGTTGGTTAATTGGATGCAGCAGTAGGCGGCATAAGTGAGGTCGTGGACCTTGTTCGCCGCCTCGAACGCCCGGCGCAGCAGATCGCGGGCTGCCCGGACATGTCTCGTCCAGGACAGAACGCCATCGGCGAAGTCCATATAGATCCTGGCCTGGAAACGCGTCAGTCCGCGTCCTACGACCAAGTCATAGCCGAGCTGACCGAAGCGATATAGGGTCTGATACTCGCCGAAACGCGCGCTGGCGATCATCGACAGCCATATATAGGCGATACACGAAGCGTCGCAGTTGCCGCGCTCGAGGCTGAGATTGACCGCGCGGCAGGTAACAAGAAGATGCAGGTTCGCATCCGTATACAAGGCAGTCGCGATGATCTTGGTCAGAACGTCCATGGTCGCGAGGGAGGCGGGGTCGCTCATTAAAGGCAGATCGATCAGATCCTCGATCATGCGGCTCGCGAGCTGCGACCAGATCCGTTCGTATTCGCGTCGCGTTTCCTCTTCCGTCGGACGTGGCGACCAATCGATGCCCAGATGCCGGAGGTAGTCAAGACCGACGGCATTGGCGCGGCTGCACTGGTCAAGGGTCGTGTACAGATCGATGCGCAAGCACGCGACCGTGGCCCGTTCCACGGTATTTGCGGCGCGGGTTGATAGCGCCTCCAGGCGCTGCTCCGCTTCCGCCAACGCGCCGGTGAGGAACTCGCATTCGGCCCGGCCCAGTTCCAGCGCGAAGACGAGGTCGTGCCGGCGCTCCCAGCAATCCTCTGTCAACAGGGCCGCGCCGGCGATCAAACAGGTGAGCGCCGAGGCATAAGCGGTCGAACGCTTGGCGCGCTGGCCCGCGATCAGATTGAACTCCGCCAGCTGCTCGCGTTCGTCCCGTGGGGTAATCAGCACAGCGCCGCGGTTGAGCTGATTGATGATCTCGAAGATCGCCTCCTCCCGCTTCTCGGGTGGCGTGTGCGTCGCCAAAAGCCGGCCGATCCGCAGATGCGCCACGGCACGTAAGTCCGCCGGGATCAGCGAATAGGCGGCTTCCTGGACCCGGTCATGGACGAACTTGTAGACCCCTTCCAGGTGCAGGATCAGCTCTTGCCGAACCGCCTCCCATAGATCCGCATGGACCGCCTGTTCTGAGGTGCCGCGAATCAGACAAAGCGTCGCGATGTCGGCGGCATTTCCGAGGCATGCGAGAAGCTGCAACGCCGTCTGGGTTTCCGTGGGCAGCGGGGTCAGTTTCCCGGTCAGGAGGTCCACCACATTGTCGGTGTACCCCTTGGCGTGAATACGATTGAGATCCCAGCCCCAGCGCGCCGCATCGTGATCAAAGGTAAGCAGCCCCTCGTCATCGAGCGCGTGCAGGAACTGAATGGCAAAAAACGGATTGCCCCCCGTCTTCTCGTAAACCAGTTGCGCCAGCGGGGCGGCCTCCTCCGGCCCGCAGCCGAGCGCATCCACGATCAACTGCTGCACGTCCGCACGAGCCAGCGGCGCCAGGCTGATCTCTTGCAAGCGGGCCCCCGCCTGGCGGATCGCCTTGAGCTTGCGCGCCAGTGGATGAGCGGCATCGACCTCGTTGTCGCGGTAGGCGCCGATCAGCAGCAGGTGCCGTACCTCCGGCTGGGTTAACACATCCTCCACCAAATCGAGCGTCGCCGGGTCGAGCCATTGCAAATCGTCAAGGAAGAGCGCCAGCGGATGATCCGACCGGGCAAACACGCCGAGGAAGCGGCGGAACACCATCTGAAAGCGGCTTTGTGCCTGCTGCGGCGGCAGCTCCGGGACGGGCGGTGGTTCGCCGGTGATCAGCTTCAATCCGGGAACCAGATCGGCCATGAGCTTGGCGTTCGGGCCCAGCGCCTCGCGCAGGGCGTCACGCCAATCGGCCAACTCCGCCTCGCTCAAGCCCAGCAGGGGGCGGATGAGGCCCTGAAAGGCTTGCGCCAGCGTCGCATAGGGGATGTCACGTTTGTACTGATCGAACTTGCCGGCGGCGAAGAGCCCGCGCGGTGGCACCAGCGCCTTGTGCAGTTCTTGGACGACGGCGGACTTGCCGATGCCGGAATATCCCGAGACCAGCACCAACTCCGGCGCGCCACTCTCGACGATGCGATCGAAGGCGGTGAGCAAGATCTCCACCTCGCGCGCTCTCCCGTATAGCTGCTCGGGTATCAGCAGCCGGTCTGGAGTGTCGTATTCGCCAAGCGGGAACTCATCGATGCGGTCCTGGGCGTTCCAGTCGGCCAGGCAGCTCCGGAGGTCGCGCTCCAGGCCGGCGGCGGTCTGGTAGCGCTCCTCCGCGGTCTTGGCGAGCAGCTTCATGATGATGGCCGAGAGTGCCGCCGGCACGCCAGGAAGTCGCTCGGCCGGCGGCACCGGCCGGCGGGCAATATGGCAATGCACCCACTCCATCGGCTCGGTCGCGGCGAATGGCAAGCTGCCGGTGAGCATCTGGTAGAGCGTGACGCCCACTGCGTAGAGGTCGCTACGGGAATTGATCGAGCGGTTCATCCGCCCGGTCTGTTCGGGGGCCATATAGGCCAGCGTGCCGGCAATCACCGCGGGTGGATCGGGGGCTTGGTGCTGGCGCGGTAGGCGGGAGGCGATGCCGAACCCGGTCAGGTGGACCGCGCCACTCGCCCGATCCACCAGGAGGTGCGCCGGCTTGATGTCCTTGTGGATAAGCCCCCGCTGATGCAGCCTGGCGATCGCCGCGACCAGACCGAGCGCGAGGTGCAGGAACGGCCCCACCGCCATCGGCTGACCGAGCAGCCCCGCCAGCAGCTCGCCGCCCGGGTCCTCCAGCACCAACATGGTTCGACCGCGTTCGCGGACGAGCTCCAGCGGCCGCACCGCCCACGCTCCGTCGAGCTCATCCTTCAGTCCGTATTCGTGAGCAAGGCGACCGAGGGTGTCCGGCGGCGGGTGCTCGACAGCGGGCGCCACGGCCAGCACAGCAAGGCGGGGGCCATCCGCGCGCAGGCGCCACCCTCGGCAAAAGACGCGCTCGCCATCTTCCCACAAAACCTGGGGACTGTCCTCTTCCTCCCCTCCGAACGGAAAGAATAGGTCCAATTGCCGCACTCCGTCGGCAAGCCGGTTGTCGGTGCAGCTGCGCGCTTCAGTCGTCAGCAGCCTGAGTTGGCACTATGCCAGAGCAGAGGCAGCATGACGATGTCTTTTCCTGGCACCAAGCGACGGTCGGGCGAACGTTCGCTCTGCGTCCGCTAGCTAGAGCACTTTCATGGTGACTGGAAATAACCGTCATGGCGGAAGAAGTTGGCACACTCGGCGGGAGTAAAGCAGCCGGCGAGGCTGCCGAGGGCGTTCCAGAGTGCCTCGACGGTTCGGATTGCCTTGGCTCGTAGCAGGGCCTTGAGCTTGGCGAACGCCATTTCGATTGGGTTCAGGTCCGGGCTGTAAGCTGGAATGAACAGCAACGTGGCGCCAGCGGCCTCGATCGCCTCGCGCACACCGGCGACTTTATGCGCGCGGAGGTTATCCATGATGACGATGTCGCCCTGCTTCAACGTCGGGACGAGAATCTGCTGGACGTAGGCCAGGAACAATTCGCCATTGATTGCGCCATCGAACACGCCGGGCGCGGTCAGACCATCGCAACGGAGCGCCCCGATGAAAGTCGAGGTCTTCCAATGCCCATGCGGTACAGCATCAACGACACGGTGACCGCGCGGTGCTCGACCGTAGAGCCGGGTCATGTTCGTCTTGGCCCAGGTTTCGTCGATGAAGACTAGCTTGCCAGGGTTCAGGTTCGGCTGCTTCTCACGCCATTCGATGCGCGCCTTGGCGACGTCTGGACGGCTTTGCTCGCTCGCCCGAAGGACTTTTTTATATGTCAGATCAAGCGCAGCCAGCGTCTTGCTCATCAAACCGGTGCTCGCCGAGGTCTGATGGGTCTTGGACAACCAGGCCCGCAATTCCGCGATCGTCGCGTCGGGACGGGCCGCCACCTGCGCCTGGATCGCACTGTGCAAACCGGCCAACTTCGGCGCCACATGACATCGTTGCGGCAACGCCTGAGTCTGCCCCGTCCGCTGCCGTCGAGACAAAACCTTGGAAACATAAGAGACACTGACGCGCAGCAGGCGCGCGATCTGAGTAACCATTTCACCATCATCCGCCGCTGCGAAAACACGTTCCCGCAAGTCCTGCGAGTACGACTTCCCACGCTGCCAAAGCATCCCAGCCTCCGGTTCGCTATCACCGGAATCCCAGAATCACGGATGGCACCCGATTCGCAAGCCTCCGCCGATTCCAGTCACCATGAAGGTGCTCTAGCTGCCGTCATGAGCGGACCTCTGCTTGTCGCCGTTGGACACCTGAAAGCAGCCATTGCGGTTTCGGCCAGAACCGGACTCTAAGCCGCGGGTCGCGAAGGTCGGCTGGGCTCGACTACGGACGTGCGTGTCGTACGTGTGGATGACACGACGATTGCTATTGAGCCCACAGCGTGCCTGGATATCGGGCCTACGCCGTTAGCCGTGTGTCATCTCCCCGGCGCCATCCTGAGTATTCCGAAACGCACTGGCTGATTCTCCGGCGGAAATGTCCGTCGTGGCCGAGGTTCGGAAGCCGATTGGGCGTGTGCCGATACCACAAAGGCGAATACGACAAAGACGAAAATGCCCAGAAAGACGAAAATGCCCAGAAAGACAAAAATGCCCAGCATGGGGCAAGCGGCTACCCTCATTCCATTCTCCGGTTTGATCGCGGAACAGGAGGCGTCCGCGCCGGACGCCTCCCTCGCTGAGTACTGCGCGGTGCCCCGACTACAGGGCGCCCTGGTTACTGGGGTGCCAGAGCGAACACCCAGAGCGAACCGCCAGCCGGAACCTTCGATAGCCGCTCGTCGCCGGAGTACAGATTCGTAGCCACCCCCGATGCCGCTCGAGACGGCAATATATTGCACGCCGTCCTGCTGCCAGGTGATCGGCTGCCCCTCGATGCCCGAGCCAGTCTTGAACTGCCACAGCTTGTTGCCGTTGTCGACGTCGAACGCTTCAAGCTCGCCGGTCAGCTTACCAGTAAACACCACGCCGCCCGCCGTGGACAGCACGCCTGAGAAGCGTGGGACGTCGGTCTTTGCTTCCCATTTAGCCTCGCCGGTCATCGGATCGATCGCCTTCAGGCCGCCGCGGGCGCCGTCTGGCCAGATCCAGCTGATATCCGCACCCCAGTAGGTCAGGCCAGCGCGGTACTGCGCATTAACGGGCTTGTAGTGCATGCCAAAATTCAGCGTGTTGGCGTAGATCAGGCCAGTCTGAGGATCGAACGAGACCGGGCTCCAGTTCTTGCCGCCGAAGGCCGATGGCCAGACATCGACCTCCTGTCCCTGCCGCACCTTGTCGGTTATTTCGGTGGGTATTGGCCGCCCATCCTCACCGATGCCCTTCGCCCAGGTCTGCTTGGTGATGTACTGGTTGGCCGCGATCAGCTTGCCGTCCGTGCGGTCAAGCACGTACTGGAAACCGTTGCGGTTGGTGTCCATCAGCACCTTGGTCATCTTGCCGCCGATATTCAGGTTGGCCAGCACCATCTCGGCGACGCTGTCATAGTCATACGGGTCGTTGGGAGAGAACTGAAAATGCCACTTCATCTGGCCGGTTTTCGGATTGAGGGCCAAAACCGAGCAGGTGTAGAGGTTGTCGCCGGGATGCTGCGTTGGGTTCCAGGACCCTGCGTTGCCGGTGCCCCAATAGACCGTGTGCAGATCAGGATCGAATGAACCGGTGATCCAGGTGGAGCCGCCGCCGTGCAGATAGGTGTCGCCGGGCCAGGTCTTGCCGTTCGGATCGTTGGGACCGGCAACGGTGTAAGTCCGCCACAGATGTTTGCCGGTGTCGGGGTCCCAGCCGTCGATGAAGCCGCGGATGCCGTATTCCGCGCCCGAGATGCCGGTAATCACGACGCCGTCGGCGACCAACGGCGCCACCGTCTGGGAGTACCCGTCCTTGAAGTCGATGACGTGCGACCGCCACAGTTCCTTGCCGGTCTTGGCGTCCAGCGCGATGACGTTGGCATCCAGGGTGGTGCGGAAGATCTTTCCTTCGTACAGCGCCAGCCCGCGGTTGATGATGCCGCAGCAGACGATCCGGGGGGTTTCCGCGGGATATTCGACCTTTGTCTTCCAGATCTCCTCACCTGTCTTGGCGTTGATTGCCATGGTGGCGGAGTTGGTGGTGACATAGAGCACACCCTTGTAGACAAGCGGCTGCGACTCTTCGCTCTTGTTGTCGTCGTAGCTGTAGTTCCAGACCGGAACGAGATGCTTGACCGTATCTCGGTTGATCTGGGTCAGTGGGCTGAACCTCTGGAGATTGTAGCCCATCCCATAGTTCAGGACATCCGACGTGTCCTTTTGTGAACCCTGCATCAGGTCCGCGGCGGTCTGGGCGTGGCCATTGAACGGAACGAATGCGGCGAATGCAGCCGCCAACAAAACTTTTCGCATGTTTTCCCCCCTTATCGTGCCTTTTCGGGCCATTGTCTCCCCTGCGTCTCCGCTGGCCAGCCCTCCGCTGGCCAGCGGCTTTCCGTCCGGCCTACACGGGTGTGGAGGCCCTGTACAGACCACTCTCAAAGGCTGCGAGCAGCTTCAATACGTGCTCATCGGCGAAAGGCAGAAGCTGTGTCATGATCACGCCGGTCACGTGCCTGGTCGGATCCACCCAGAAATACGTGTCCGGCCCAGGCGATACTACGGCGCTGCGTCCAGACGGCCCGGGTTGGGTATTGATGTCGAAGGGCAATCCCCACTTCTGGACCATGCCGGGGAAGAGATTGGCATCATTCGAAAGATCCGGATGGACCGTCTTCAAGGCCTTGTTCGACCAACTGCATGCAGGCGGTCGCGGTGATCGCATTCGTCATCGAGGCGATCCAGAAGACGCTGTCGGCCGTTATGCCCGGCCCAAACGCCCCTTCGTAGACGATCCCCTTGTCCGTTGTGCCGATGGCGACGACGCCCGGCACGGTCTGGGAGTTGACCGCCTGACGCATCGTCTGGTCGATTTGTTCCAATGCGTCGTTGAGGCCGGGATCACGGCTGGCGGCCCTGGCGCGCAGCGCGGGCATGCCGATGATGGAGGAAGCAGCCGCCAAGGTCGTGCCCCTGGCCAGCAAGTCCCGACGACTTGGGTGTTTGAACGCCATGAGTTCCCCCCTTTGCCACTTATTCATGTGAGGCTTATTCAAGGCAACGCGTCGAAAGCAGTATGGCCACAAAGCGCCACAACAGTCAACCTAAGCATTGTCCGACAGGGAGATGGCTATTTTTCTGTATACACGGAGTAATCTTGAAAAAAGAACATTGCCCGCGCCAAGCCATGTGCGCATTGCACACCGGCGGGCCGTGTTTTGATCTGATGCGCAGTCACCCACGACCCGCGTTCGATACCCGACACGCATGGCACTATGACGGTCATCACAACGAAGGTAACGCCAGTTCTCGCCGCCGCCGTGCAAGCTGTCAGCGAAGCACCGCAGGTCGCCGCGGACTCGTGCTTCACCGCAATCGGATACCAGTTTAGCTCGGCAGTGTCGGAAATAATTTCGGCGACATGTTCGCCGCGAGGTCGGAAAAGGCCCTGACCGTGCGCGGCACGTGCCGCGTGCCGGGATGGACCAGCGAGAGAGGGAACGTGTGGAAACGCCACTCAGGCATCACCTCGACAAGTCGGCCATCACGCAGCAGTTCCGGCCGCACCACCGGCGGCAGATCACCAATGCCAGCACCCGTGAGCAGCGCGGTCGCCAGTCCAGAGTAGTCGTTCATGGACAGGTACGGTGTGAAGGTCAGAGTCTCTTTGTCGCATCTGTTCACGTGCACGAAATTCCAGCGGTTGTCTGGCCGCCAATGCGCAAACGCGAACAATCGATGATTGAGCAGATCGCGTGGATGCACGGGCGCCTTGCAAGTCGCGAGATAAGTCGGACTTGCGACAAGCTGGTGCCGATAGTTCAGGATCGTACGTGCGACCAGCGATAAATCCTTAAGTGCGCCGACCCGGAATACGAGATCGACGCCCTCTGCGATGTGGTCGACGAAACGGTCAGTGACGAGAATCTGTACGCGAACATTTGGATGCGCCGCCTGGAAGGCGCCGATCAACGGCGACAGCAGCGTGTCGGCGATGCTGGGCGGTGCCGATAGGCGCAACAGCCCGGAGACTTCTGACAGTTGGTCGGAAACCATACTATCGACAGCTTCGCTCAGTTCGGCGCCGCGACGGGCGTATTCAAGCATTCCACTGCCAACATCGGTCAGCCGCAGGCCGCGCGTCGAGCGCTCGAGCAAGCTGACGCCGAGCAGCTTTTCGAGCTCCGCAATACGGCGGCTGACGCTGGAGACGGGCATGTTCAGCCGCCGCGCGGCTTCGGAGAAGCTGTTCGCTTCCACGACCTTGGCGAAGATGACCAGGGTGTTGAGATCTGCCATCGGCTTCCCGAATTTGGGAATTGGATTTCCAGCTTCTTTGTCTACTGGAAAGGGCGCGGTCCGCGGTAGTGATAACCAACGAGAATTTCGGGGCGGGAGTGGCGGATGATCGGCATTCAGCACGAAGTTGCGACCAGGGACGAACTGCTCGCGGTGGTGGGCAATTCGGGCGTGCGTATGATCACCGTCACCGCTGACCTTGCCGAGATGCCGAGCTTCCGCCTCTCGCCGGGCCAGATGCTGCTCGGCAACGGGCATCGCATTTGCTTTGCTCGCCAGCCAGGATGGCGTGCAGCTCACGACTGACAACGAGGTGGCGGGGTTGGGGCTGATTGCCGACCCACGCGCTGTGCACTCTTCAATGACACCTCGGTGCAGGGACTTGGCCGCATCATGCTGCGCGATTTGTACGTGATCGGCGCGTTGCGCATGCTTGCACGCGAGCGCGTGTGGAGCGGCCATGTGGAGGCACACGACATCGATATCGTTGCCGCCGATACACGTGCCTACGACGAGCGGCCGAAAGGTTATGGGGTGGAGGTCGGCTCCGGGGCGTTCACGCTGTGGAACCAGCAGACCGATCCGGCGGTGACGATCACCGCCGACCTGACCGGATTGAGCGCAGGACGGGCGGGAGCACCGGTGCGTGGCAGCGGCATCTTTGTCGGCGGTGCCGGCGATACGGGTGGACGGCTGATCGCGCGGCGGCTGGAGACCGGTGCTGTGTTCAGCGATGGCGGTATCGAGCCCGGCACGCCTGATCGAATCACTGGCGGCGTATTCACCATCCATGGCGCGTTCGTCGATCGCGTCTGCAATCACGGGCCGGTGACGACCTATGGCGCCAACGACATGGTGCTCGACAACTGGGGAACGGTCGAGGCCTGGGTCGCCGAGGACAAGATCACCTCGCACGGTCCGAGCGGAATCGGCTTCGTCAATTTCGGTGTGATCAACCGGTTGGATATTCAGTCGGAGATCGAGACGTTTGGCCGGGGTGCGCGCGGGTTCAATGTCTATACGGGCACGGTGCGTCAGGGGGTGTTCGACCGCATCGTCACGCACGGCGATGGGGCGGTCGGCATCCAGATCAGCCAACCAGTCGGCGAGATCATCGTGCGGCGTGGCATTGAGACGTATGGCGGCGTCGGCAATTCGCTCGTGAAGGGCGTGGTCACGCGGCTTCCGGCGACGGCGTTCAGCGTCAAGCCTGGTGGCGAGGGGTGATCGCGGGTGGTGACGCACGGAGCGGCGTGAGCCGCTCGAACTGCACGGCGTGGGGCGCTGAGATCGATGGCGGATTGGCCGCCATGGGTGAGGGCTTCGGGATTATCTGACAGTCAGGGAAGGAGCAAAACGATGAACACCGACGAGCAAGCAGTTGCCAGCGTCTTGAAGACATACGAGCGCGCGCTGAACGCGTCCGACACCGCGGCCGTGATGAAGCTGTACGAGCCCGACGGCGTGTTCATGGCGCAGAACAGTCCATCCAGTGTGGGAGCGGACGCCATTCGTCGGGCCTACGACGCAGTGTTCGCGGCGATCCGACTGACCGTGGAGTTCCAGATCGCCGGGGTCCGGCAGTTGGCGCCGGACTGGGTGCTTGCGCGCACGAACTCCGCCGGGAGGGTGACGGTGCATGCGACCGGCGAGTCGGCACCGGAGGGGAACCAGGAGTTGTTCCTGTTCCAGAAGGTCGGCGGCGACTGGAAGATCGCTCGATACTGCTTCTCGACCACCAACCCTCCCGGCGCCCCGGCCTGAGTTCGATCGCCTCCGCGGGGGGATGGAAGGATTTTATCCCGAGAAGGAGGCGAAAGGAATTCCCTACGACCGGCACGGGCGCGGTTAATGATTCTCTTGCTGTCTGGCTTGCCGCAAACGCGCCGGTCGCGGCTCGAGACCAACTGAGTGCCATGCCAAAGTTCGACGCGAAGCTTCGCACCCAGGATGGCGTGCTAACGAGCGGTTCGAAGCAAGTCGGAAGCTATAGCGCATAACCTGAACGACTTTACCCGTGTACCGCCCAAGGGCCGCTTCTACGCTCTTTCGACGAAAAGCAGCCATTCCGCTTTCGGCCAGTCACTGCCGTTTCGTGCACGAAGCGACCATATGCAGAGCTGGCGTCGGATGGCTTAGTCCGCCCCTCCTACGCCGTTCGCGTTTAGCGCCGAGGGAAGGCGCCGAATGGCCGAGTGCCTCGTCGAGCTTGTTGGTTCCGACCGACTTCGCAATATGTCGCGACTGACGTCCCCGGGCTCGCTAATTGCCGGAGGACTGATCGGCACCCGTGGGCTGATCCCGCCGGCAACGTCGGCCGTGGCGCTGTGCCTGGTCATTGGCATGATGGTCGTCTGGTCTCTGGCCCTGAAGCCGAGGGAAAGCCTCTCAGCGCGAGCGGTCGACTTTAACGACGGCTCTTCCACAACGCGCTTTCCCGCGGCCTTCTGTCTGCAAATAGGGGGTCGAGATGCACTACGAATGGCGTAAGGTGCGGGCGGATCAGCTACGCGAACAGGCGAGGAAGGGCGCGATCGTCATCCTGCCCGTCGCCTCCATCGAACAGCATGGCCCGCATTTACTCGTAGGAGGTCAACTCCAAGTTGGGCGAGACCGTCGCCGCTCGCACGGCCGAGAAAGTCCAGGCCAAGGGCCAGGAAGTCCTGGTACTGCCCGTCCTCTGGACCGGGTTGTCCGAACATCATATGAGCTTCGGCGGCACGATCACGCTTGACAACGCGACCTTCACCGCCGTCGTTGGAGGCGTGGTGAGATCCGTCCTGCGCCACGGGCTCAAACGCATCGTGCTGCTGAACGCGCATGGCGGCAACGACAACGCCCTCCGTACCATCGCCGACGACCTGACGCCGAAGCTGGGCGTGCCGATTGTGCAGTTCACCTACTGGTACGCCGCCGCCGTCGCGATCGCCAGGATCCTCGAGACCCAGGGCGGATTGCAGCACGCCTGCGAGGCCGAGACCGCGATGATGATGGCCGTGCGGCCCGATCTGGTAGCGGAGGACCGGATCCCGCTGGCGAAGTCCAACACCACTCCGGACGTGTCGGACGTGGTCGGTGGCGGCGTCTATATGTGACGCAGCATCGGCAGCCGGTCTGGGTCGGGTGTCATCGGCAACCCGGAGGCGGCATCGAAGGAGGGGAGGCTCTGTTGACGCGATCTCGAAGTCCAGGCCGAGCTTGCCAACAGCACTCGCAGCGCGGGCCTGGCGCCGGATCCGTACGCGCGTGTGGTTGAAGCCCAGTCGGCGGCGCTTGGTCTGCTGCCGACATCGAAGAAGTCCGACAGGTCAGGCAGCCCGCGGCGAGCTTCACCGACGAGCAAGTGGCCGCGCTTGGCCGATTGCTGATCCAAAAGTACAGGTCCGAGGCGCAAGCTATCGCGCGGGCCACCAACCGGCGTGCCGAGGCGATGCGGGCGGGCGGGTTGCTGGCCGGCATTGTGGTCGCCTTGCTCGTGGGGGGCGTCGCGTCCTGGCTCGCCTTCGGGCAGCCGTTGAACGCGCAGTGCCATGACGAGCGGGGTGGGCGCTGGTGTGGTTATTGGCTGACGCCGCCGGCCGCCGCGGCGAAATGACGATGGCCGATCTCGAGCCCCGCGTCGCTGTGCTGGAAGCCGCCGTGACCGACATCCGGGTGTCGCTGGGCCGCATCGAGGAGCGGTTAGCGGCGACGGCGACCGGTGCGCAGGTTGAATATCTGCGGGGCAGGGTCGAGCGCCTTCCGGCGGCATCGATCATGCTGGTCGGGATCATCGGCGGCCAGGTGGCGCTCGCGGCGCTGATCGCCTCTGTGGTGTTCGGCGTCGCGCGGGCGATGGGGAAACTGTAGGGATAGAAAACCATGTTACAAATCACCCCAACCGCCGCAGCCAGGCCGTGGCGCAAGGTTGCCGTCATGCTTGCCGTCCCAGTCATCGTGATCGCGACCACCGGGATCATCATTGTTGCGACGAAGAACCCGCCGCCGGCGCCACCACTCACGCGGTCGCCTGCTGTCGTCGTGATGGCCGAGCCGCCAGTGGTGCCGCCGTTCGAATTCCCCAGGCCGGCGGCGCCGCTGGATGTCTACGCCGCGGTGCGGGCCGCGATGATTGCCGCCGGGGTTGACGAAGACAAGGTCGCGGGCCCGGCAGCCGATCTGTCCGCCGCGATCGAGAGAAGCATCAGAGCGCAGACCAACGGGCTGCGCTGGTTTGGCGAGATCGCGATCGGGTCGCTGGTTCCGCTCTGGATCATCGCGCTCGTCGCCCTCTTCGGCCACCAACGCGAACGCGTCGATCTAAGCCATCTCGAACGCGTCTTGGAGCGTGTCCGCTATGTTGCCGTGATGGCGGAATACGCCTACCCTCCCCAGCCTCCCACGCCGTTCGCTTGGAGGCCACCGCAATGAGCGAGATCCCTGCCAGCGGCCGGTTCGACGCCGAAGGGCTGCTTGACCCCCGGGCAGAGGTCGCCCGCATCGATCGAGAACGCGCGAAGTTCGTGGCGGAGCAGCGAAAACTGATGGCCGAGGCGGAGAAGCTGAGCGCTGAACAGCAGAAGCTTTATTCCGAAGCGTTCAAGCTGGACCGGGACTGGCGGCTTGCGCCATGGGTGATTGTGTCCGCCATGACGGCGGGCGCGGCCTTGTTCGCTGCCGGAGCGGCTTTCATGCGGCTATTTAACTGACCTGGAGGGCCGCAAACCGTGATCGACCAGATACTTGCGCTCCAACATCGCGGGGCCTTCGGTGGGTTGTTGAACGTGTACGTGTGGCGTCATTTCGCCGGCACGCTGCTGCTGGCTAATCGAGGCCCCTGGCCGTTTGTTCGTCGTCAGCACATCGAATTCGCCGAAAAGCAGTTGAGCGATGTCGATCGGATCAGGCTGGACCGGCTGATAAGGCTGGCAGACTTCTGGAACATCCCGACTTATCAGGACCAGGCGGGGTTCGATGGCTTTGAGTGGAGAATCGCACTATGGGAAGACAACAAGCACCACTCATCGTACGGCTGGTGCGGTGAGAATGCTCCCTTCTTCGCCGCCATCGGTAATGCGCTGGTAGAATTGTCCGGCTTCACCTTGCCGGCGAATGGGTGACGGGGCCTGCCTGGCGGCGCCTCTGAACGCATGCCTTTCGCGTCGGCGGCCCCCCCGCGACTTTTCAACTCCGGCGTGCCCGCCCAGCCCCGGCGGCAGGCGTAGAAGGCGTGGCATTAGGCAGACCGCCCACCGTAGACCGCCGGCACTCCTCTCGGGCTGATAGTAAATCCCCCGGAGACTGTGTCGAAAACCGCCCGGTCGGCCAGATCGCACCGAATGGCGTTCACGTGGACGCAGCGGGCGCGGGCGATCAGCGGCAGCGGCAACGTGAGCAGACCGAAAACAATCTGCCCGGTGCTGGCCAGGCCGCCGAGCACCAGAACGATGACCGCGATCAGATCAGCTCCGAATGCAACGTACCATAACCATAGAGCGCGGTTTGCGTCCTCAAGCCGCTCCGGAATGATCCAAGCCTGTGTAGGCTTCTCTACAATGACGAATGTGGCGATCACGCTAAGGAAGATCATGGCTACCAGAAATAATGGTCCCTCGTAGAACCACCATCCGGCGCCCAGAATACTTTCGTCCATGTCCCGAATCCTCCCTGCGTTTTTATAACGGCGCAGTGCAAACGTGGGTGGCAGCACCTGAAATGCAAGCCGCAAAACCCACGCCGAAACCTAACTCAAACCTATTGAAACCTACGTGCGGCCTTCCCATTCTTCATTGTGGAAGGAACACCAGGAACCATGAAAACCAGAACGCCCATCCTCACCGTATTTACGGTCGAGGGTCCGGACCTCATCCGCAAAGTTGGCATGTCCGGAACCTGGCGCGTCAATGCAGCTCGCGCCCGCCAGTTTGAATTCGTCCTGTTCTGCCAGAACCTGGATCTGTCCTTGAAAATGCGGGGCGAGCCAGGCTGGGAACGAGCTACGGCTACCGAACCGCACGGCGACGCGTTCATGCTCGCCAGGATCGAGGAAATCATCCCAGACCCCGAGCCTGACCACAAAGGCCACCGGCGGCACCTGATCAGGCTAAGCAGCCTCGCTCCGGTCAAGATCCCCAAGCTTTGGACTGGCGATCAGTTCCCGCTGTACTACAATCACACGATCGAAAGTCTCGGTATCAACCTGAGCAAGCTCGTCTTCGAGCCTTTCACCAAGCCCAAGTCCGAGCCCCCCCGGCGAACCGCCTTTCCGGCAGCCACCGTCAACGAAATCCAGGAGTTCGCCGCCAAGCGCCTCGGGGTAGATCCCGCGGAAGTCTTCATCGTCCTGGGGCCACGAATGACTCCTCTGAAGCGGATGCCGCTGCGTCCCGGCCGCGAGGACGAGCCCTCCAAAGAAACTCGCGCTGCGAAAGCCGATCGGGATTGGAGCGTTTGGACCGAAGAGGAGATGGCCACCTCCTACAATGGCGGTAAGGGCGTGCTGAGCCTAAAGACTCGGATCGATCGGGCAGTTGAAGCGGGCGATCTAGGCGCCTTGCGGGCGTTTGATTTCAAGGGAGCGACGGAGGAGCAGGATACATCGGGCGTTACCTCGCTATCGCGCCGAGCTGGCAGGTACCTGCGTGCCTGGATTGCCAAGGTGGAAGTGCGGCTTGCGGAGCAGGAAGCCGCCAAGGCCGCACAGGAAGCTGCCAAGGCCGCCCTTACGGCGGAGTATGGCTGGGGATGACATAACGCTGGCACGGTGCCGGTGCTTCGCCGCCGGCCCCGGATTATCGCGTTAATGCTTCCGTTAAACTGAACCTGAATGCTTGGCACGAGGAGACTTGCTATACGCATCTACCTCGGCGTGCCTGACTTGCGTCCTGACTATGTCCAAGCCGCTCGCGACCTCGGCGCACCGATTATGGTGTCCGCGGCTGCCCAGGCTAAACGCTGGACCACGAAAATGCGGGACGAGGACCAACCGCACCCGGGATTCCGCCCGGTCCCCAAGGGCCGCCTGGAGGGCGTACCGGCGGCGCTGGACAGCATGGGCTTTACCGCTACCTGGCTGTGGGGCGGATACGCTGTCACCGCCCAGCAGTATGTTGCGCTGGCCGCATCGCACCGGTGGGACTTCTGGTCATCCCAGGATCTTTGCTGCGAGCCGGAGATAGCCAGCGACGAAGAAGAGATTGTCGCCCGGCTGATGGAGACCGGCGCGCGGTACGACGAGCTGTGCCGCCTGGCGGACGAGGCCGGCATTTCCAGGCCAATGAAAAGTCATCCAGGGTTGGGGCTGGTGGCATTATCTGATCTCGGCCGAGACCCTCGAAGTCGGACCGGACGATGGCGTTGTCGGCATCGGGTCCATCTGCAAAAAAAAGGCCGCAGAATGGGCTTTCTGGCGTGGTGACGATCATCGATCGCCTGGACCGCGAGCTGCCGCCTGGTGTGCGCTTCCACCTGTTCGGCGTGACGTCAAATGCGCTCGCGACCCTGGCGTCGCATCCGCGGGTGGCGTCGATGGACAGCCAGGCGTGGGGGGCAGCTCTGCGGCGCGAGCACCCGACCGGACGGAGCAACGCGACATCGGTCCGACACATGGCCGCGTTCTACCGCGCGCAGATGGAACACGTGCGGCGGGGAGGGAAGGGCTTTCCGCCGTCTTCGACCTTGCCGTTGCGCCCTCCGCCGATCTGGAAGGGCAGGAGCGAGGAGTACCGGCGTCGCGCCGCGGAGACGCTACACGCGATCCGCAATGGCGACCTGGAGGCCTGGAGCTACGGCATCAACATGGGCTTGTGCGAGCTGCCGAAGGCGTTCCGCGCGGCCGGCTGAAAGGCTCAGGCCGCCGACTTTCGCTTCGCTGCCTTCGCCTTCGGTGCCGCCTTCACTGCGCCAGTAGTCGAGGCGGTCATCACTTCATCGGCCGCAAGGCCTCGGATGATCAGCCGCCGCGCTGCGTCCGCCCTGTTGGGTAAATCGGGTTGCCCGCGCCGCCAGTCATCGATGCTCCGTCGCAGATCGAGCGGCATCGCCAAATTGACCCGCTCACTCATGTTTTCCTCGTCCCTCATGATGCCAGGCCCTTTGCCGGAAGAGGGGCACAAAGTATCGCGCGCATGTTTGTGCCGTCAATCACTCTAGTGCCATTGACACAGCCTAAATCGCAATTCTACAGCCACCGCAGGCTGCACATGGAGAAGCCAGATGACTGCCGAAACTGTTGTGCCCGACGCCATAGCTCGCCGCGTCGAAAACGCCGGCTGATGGGCGAAAAACGCTGTTCGGTTGATGGGTGCGAGCGCTCTGCGAAGGCACGGGGTCTGTGCAAGGCGCACTACGAGCGCAGCCAGATCGGCAAGGATCTGACAGCGCCTGTTCGGACCCACAAGAAGATACCGGAGGGCGCGGTGTGTTCGGAGAAGGGCTGTGATCGCCCTGTGTTGGCGCGCGGCCTGTGCAGAGCGCACTACAGCCGCCAGCTACGTGGCCTGGACCTGGCCGCGCCCATCAGGCGACGGCGACCCAAGAGCACCGGCCTGGTCGTGGAAGGCACTGAGCAGAAGGACAACCCCCGGATGATTAACCTCGAAGCGCGCAGCCTGAAGGCCACCATCGTCCTCGATGCCGCCGCGGTGGCTGGCCTGGAAGTGCCGAACGGAGCCCCAAGGATCAAGCTGCGCATTGCCGTCGGCGGCCGGTCTGTCTCGGCGGATCTGAGTTCGAAGGGTTTGCGCCGCGCGGTCACGACGATCCGCCAGGCCGGTGCGGATGCCGTCGCTGTCGTGCTGCAAGGGAAGCTGGAGGGCGATAACCTCGTTGACGCCGGCATAATCGCCCAGCCTCGGGCGGCCAAGGCAGCGCCAGAGGAGGCCGCATCGTCAGCCGCCGGTTAAGCCCGGGGCGACGCGGTCTCTTGCTGACCGGTGGCGGCGCTTTCCTCGGCCTCGGCCTCGGCATCGACCGCAGCGTCCCATGCGTCATCCAGCAGACACCGATCCTTTTGCCATGCAGTGAGCAGCAGATGAACCCAGGTCGGATAGTGCTGCATGCCCCGATTTCTCTTCACCGCCCCCCAGCCGATAACGGTCGATTTGTGGACATCAGTCAACCAAGCGAAGCCGTCGATCCCCATGTCAAGGTCGTGCAGGCGCTGGCGGAATTCGTCGCGTGTCATCATGGTCGGATGGTCCGTGCTTAGAGACATGACCAGGATCATAACTCGGACTGTCCGAGGCAGAAAATGCCAGATCATCTGAAAGCGTCGGGGATCGATGTATCGCCCGTCATCGAGTGCCTTACTACTGGCGATGGTTTTTCGAGTCAGCTCGAATATGCGTTGTGGTCCGGAGCTAATGCAGTTTCCAACGCCCGAATGCTGATGAAGCCGGCGTTAACGCGGAAACAGTGGAAACGAAACCTCGGCAAGATTGCCAAGGCTGCGAGAACCATACGTGACCTGGCCGAACAACCAATCGCAGTCGAGCCGCCGGTCAAAGCGGACGAGCGACCCGACGAAGGCAATGGGCGTCGCTTTCTGTGCCAGGTATTTCTGCCGACACTGGGAATGCAGGGGATTAGTCTGCCGCTAACCGGAAAGGTAGGGTTTGATCTGCCTTCGTTGATGAATGAGCTGATCGCGGAGACCGAGCAGAAAAGCCTCGCTCACTTGGCCCATGCCCAAGTTCTGTGTGCGTGTATCATCGTTGAATTCTATCGACAGGTCCATGGCACCATCCCGGACAGGCGGAATAGACCCGTGCAGCTCGCGTGCGCCGCCTTGTGGAAAGCCGCCGGCGGCGAGCCGTGCGGCAAGTACACGGCCTGGGAACGGCATCTCAAGGTAGCCCGCGGTGGGGAGTGCCCCGAGATGGCAACCGCACGAATGGTCTTTGCCTGCGCCTAGCAAGGTGGGGACAAAACCTTCCTAAATAAAACTGTCTCGTCGCCATTCTAACAATAGCGGTGTGCGAGTAGAGTGCGGTGTATCAGACGACTGCGCCGAATAAAATCAGAGGACGCGACAAATGGAGATTCAGATTTACCGCGGAGACCGTACAGCCGCGGAGTTCATTCGCCAGAAAACCGGATTCCCGATCAGTGACCGAGGTTTGCAGTCGCACCGTTTCCGAGGCACCGGCCCGGTTCATCAAAACTTCGGCCGGGCGGTCTTCTACAAGAAGCACGATTTGCTGGCCTGGGCGGCAGCGATGCTGTCCGGCCACGGACTATCCGATGCCAAAACACCAAACCAGCACGGATTATCCGACCGAAGCTCAGCAGCCGCCTGAAACGTCGGCGCGTAGTTTTTTGGGGCTAAACACCGGCGTTTCGAGGCATTTCCCGCGGCGGCGAAGCTGAGGAAAGAGCTTTAAATATCCGGTCGCATCGCAGACGGCAACCCCCAACGCAACGCGCGCCCCCAACCGGAGCGCGACCCTATGCCTCGCCGAAGCTCTTTTGGTAAATCCGCATCCCGCGGCAATCTGCTAAAGCATCCGTGTGGCTTCAAGGGCGGCAAATTTGGAGCAGCCGGCCCGGTTGTTCACATCGACCCGAGTACCCTCCCGGCAGAATCCGGCATCGCGCTATCTCAGCAAGCGCCGCCCAAGTCATTGCGACCCACAGCCGCCCCAGACTGGCGCGGGCGGTGCGCAGCACTCCTGGAGAAGCACGGCCGCCAACTCACCCGCTGGGAAGCGGCCTTCGTCTCGGGTTTCGGCGAATCGTTGACCGCCTCGGACAAGCAGATTGCGAAGCTGAACGAGATCGTCGCTCGCCTGGCAACGCTCAGGCCCAGCTCGCGCACGCGACACCGGCGGCGGAAGAATCAGCGTCCGAAGTTCGACACCAGCCAGGGAGCACCCGGCGCATGGTGAAGAACAATGTCGTCTCGCTGCACCAGCCGCCAGGCGAGGCCGCCGACACGATGCCGGTCCGCATTCTGTCGCTCAAACTCATTTGCAAGCCGCCAGTCCTTGCCGTCGTTGATGCGCTAGTCGGGCGGGCGCTGGAAATCGACGGCATTATGATCATGCGGTCGCCCGGAAACCTCTGGATCTCGATGCCGGCAAAGCCGCAGATCGGACGCGATGACAAAGTCGTCCGAGATAGCGCGGGAAAAGTCAAATACATCCCTACCATGAAGTGGACCGATCGCATTATCGCCGATCGCTTCAAAAACAGCTTGCTAAATGCGGTTGCCGCGCAATACGGGCCCGACGTGTTCCATGTGGGAGAGGACAGATGACCGCTCCCGCTCCCCAGCTCGCTTTCCTCGATCCGCTCGAACCGCGGACCCTGCCGAGCAGCGGCCGGGCCTTCTGGACCCTGAACACCAAGCCAGCCTTCGGTCCGATGCGCCAGGAGTTGAAGCGGCTCAGCGACATGGAGTGGATCCTCCGGAACGTCAATCGCAACTTGGACACGTTCATGTCGCAGGGGTTTTTTAATCGCCCCTGCCGCCGAGCGTTGCATCTGAGCTGGCTTACGCACGGCTACGTCGATTTGGATTTGTATGCCTTGCCAGGCTCGATCGGGAGCTATCGCAACGATCCGGCATGGATCAGAAAGCACATCGCGCCTCTCATCCTCGAGTACTGCGACGACGAGGGCATTCCAATCCCATCGCTGATCATCTTTTCCGGCCGCGGCATTTACCTCAAGTGGTGCTGGTCCTGTCCCATCCCGCGGGCAGCCGCCGGCAAGGCGATCGCCGTCAACCGGGCGTTGGTCCGGCGCTTCGCCGAGTGGGGAGCTGACCCTGCGTGCGTCGATGTCTCCCGCATCCTGCGAGTTGTCGGCACCAAAAACACCAAATCGGGCGAGCGCACCGAAATCCTCTGGCAAGCTGAACGTGACGGCACGCCGCTGACCTACAACTTCGAGTTGTTCGCCGACGAGGTGCTGCGATTCACCTCCGCCGAGATCCGGGGCTTCCGGGAGGCTGCCCAGGCCTGCACGGCCGACGTCAGCATCTTGGCCCAGCACCGATCAGAGCGGGCCGCCAAAAAGCGCGCCGCCCGACGCCGCGGCGCCTTCGTTCCGGAAAACTGGCACTGGGGCGTCACCGAAGACATAAGGTGGCTTGCCAATAGCCGTTGGGGCGGGATCGTCCCGCCAGGCCATCGCGACATTTTCGGGCATCTTGCTGCCTGCCAGCTCGCCCGCGTGATCACCGCTGGCCAGCTTTGGCCGGAAATCCTGACCCTCGGCCGCCTCTTCCTGCCGTCGGACTACGTCAACGGGCCGGAGTTTCGCCAACACTCTTCGACCCTACTAGCGAACGCCAAGCGTGCCGCTGCCGGGCAAAAAGTGGAATTCAACGGCCGCCTCTATTCGCCGGTCTACACGTACAACCGCCAGACCTTGATCGACCGTCTGAAGATCGAACCGGCGGAAATGCCGTACATGACCAGACTTATCGACCGGGCCGAGCATGACCGGCGCCAGACCGAAGCGCGCCGAGCCAAAGGAATGGTCGAACGGGCCGAGTATGAAGCCCGAGCAGCCGGCCGCCGCCTCCAGGTGGCCGAGATGCGCGCCAGTGGTCAGACGTTTCGGGCTATCGCCGCCGAGCTGGGAATTTCCAAGACCGAGGCCGAACGCCTTCACCGGATGACCCCGCGATGAGTGAGATCGCGACAAGGTGGGCGTGGGCCATCCAGGATCTGCGTCCCGCGGCCAAAATCGTCCTACTGGCGCTCGCCCGCTGTGCCGACGACGCGGGCGTCTGTAGTGTCGGTTATTCCACCCTCGGGCGGATGGCAGCAACCGATGCCAATGGCGTGAATCGAGCAATCAGGGAACTTGAAGCGGCCGACGCAATCAGCGTGCGTCGGGCTGTCGCCGGCGACGAACCATACGGTCCGAACGAATACAGGCTGCCGGTCAGCCCGGCGATCGAGGCAATCCGCCCCTCAAACGAAGCAACTTCAGCCGAAGCCGCGATGGCCCTTTTCCGACTAGAAGCGGCCGGCTTTGAATTCGTGGTTCTCCCCGACGGTGTCTACGTGAGACCGCCCCCGGATGATCCGGCCGCGCGAGCACGAATCGCTGAACTGATAAACGCAGCCGGCCCGCTCACCGACCAGATCGCCGAACTCGTCCGCCTACGCCAGCCGGTCCGTAAAGCGCCGTCTGCCACGACTTGGGAAACCATGGTCTGCCAGGAGATTTATCGGCCCATCCTCGTTCAGCTCAAACGATCGGTCATCCTTCGATGGCTCAATGAGACAACCGGCGGGAACCGGACCGACCATCACCGCCGCATCGAGGATGACGTCAGACAAGCGTGGCAACACATCGTCGAGGGAGCCGATGGGCCAATGCTGCCAACCATTCTGGGGACCGCACTCGCCGCGCTGTTCCCCCAGGCCACCCGGAAGCAGCGGGCCATCATCAGGCCGATTCAGGCGGTTCTGGCCTATTACCCGAAGGCCGAGTTGGGCGATTGTCTGCGAGAGACCATCGAGACCTCGGGATCGGTGTCGTTGGTCTTGCTCGCAGACGTGGCAGCGAATGCACTGGTAGCGCTTACGCGTGGATAAAAAGAGCCGGTCAGCATTCTTTTTCTCGTTACGTGCCTTCTGTTCGCAGTCGCGGCACGTTCCGCTGAAGCGGGGAACGGTACGGTTCCCCGCGCTCTTGAGTTGGAACCGCGAATGATGCTTCCACCGGCCAGTCGGTCCAGCCTGCCATGGCAAGCGGGGGGCCAGCCGCCACACGCACAAAGTCGCGTTCCCAACACCCACGGCGTATTAGACGTCGCCGCGACCAACGGAGACTACGTTCAATCGGCGCCCAGGAGCCCCCTCGAAGGGTATGACAGCCCGGAAGGCCCACGCGCGGCAAAGGAGCAGAACGCGTGCCAATGAAGACGCTCGCTACCGACCCCCGCGAACTAACGCCAGAGGACATGGCTAAGCTCGGCGTCCCTCGCACCAACCGCACCGATGCGATCCGAGCAATGTGCCTCCAATGCGTCGGCACCCCCCAGGAGGTAAGACTTTGCGAGTGCGGCGCGTGCCCCCTTTTCTTCTTCAGAATGGGCTCCGACCCATTTCGGGCTCCCCCGAGCGAGAAGCAGATGGCCACAGCGCAAAGGCTCGCCGCAGATCGTAACCGCAGCCTCAAACGTTAACTCCACGCACCTCCGCAACAACCCAAAATTTTCGCCCGGCTCTCTGTCGTAGCCCACAAGGCAGCACGCACAGGCCCAGCGGGCAGCCCCTGGAGGCACCCACAGCCAGCCACACACACAGCCGGCCCCCAAGGATAGAACCCCGAAGCTCCGGTCGAAGGCTCGCGCGCTCGCTTCTCCCTCGCGTCTACGCAGCACCGCTCACACAGGGCAGGGCAGCCCGGGGAAGCGCAGCAAGGCAGGAAGGAAGCGGGGGCTACGCAGAGTAGATGTATAACACACCCGGGACACGCAATTTTTGGCGGTTTTCCGTGCTATAATTCGTTGCCATTCCGGCCCTCCGAAACGCCATTTTGGGTCGGATTTTTCGTGCGAGACCGCGCCATTAATCGTCCGCATCGCCCGCAACAAACCGCCGACGATTGGCATCACGCGCCGCACAAGCGTATAGACCACCCGTCGCACAGGGAAATCGGCCATGTCATCCCGTTTCCAGATCGCCAGTCCGTCGCGTAATGAACTGTCGGCATAAACAGAGCGGAGCAGATGCCTCACGCCGGCAACTTCAAACCAGGCCAATCCGGCAACCCAAAAGGCAGGCCGCGAGGGCCAGTGTCAGACTTCAAGGCGCTCGCCAGGACAGGCACGCGCCAGGCCTACGAGGCCCTCGTGGCCGCACTCAAACGACCGGGCGAGCGTGTTCCAGCCGCCACTGTCCTGTTGAGCTACGGTTGGGGGAAACCCGTCCAGACGGCCAATGTCAGGGTCATTGCCTCGTTTGCCGATCTCTCCACTGAGGAGCTTCAGAAACTGCTCGACACCCCCGACGACGAAATCGGGCGGTTGATCGAGGGCCACGCTGAACCGGATGAGGACCCGAACGGGGGCACGCCATGATCGTCCTTTCGGACGTTGAGCAGCGGCATGTTATCGCGAGTGCGCTAGCCTCTGGCGATATCGAGGAAGCAGAGTTACCGCTGGCCCACGGCTTCAGCTCGGCGCCGATCAAAGAGCGTGACCGGCTTCTGCGGGCCATTTTCGTGAAGGAGCTGGAGCGGCGAAGGCGGCCGAGACGCTCGGAGTGACGGACCGGTTCAGCTATCGCAGCCGATCCCCTGAGCCCCCGGACCCCGTCAAACCAAAACCGGATTGCTTGCGCTGCCCATGGCACCGGCCGATCGAAGGCGAGGCGCGCTTGATATCATGCACCCACCCCTCGACGCGCGACATCGCCGGCAGCCAGGAGGCGCACCTGGCGGAGCTGACCGGCTATCTCGGCCCGATCGGCGTCGGCGCGCTGGGCATTCGCTTCGCCGCCACCGGGATCATCCTTGGCGAGGGCCATTGGCCCTTCCGATTCTCGCCCCAGTGGTTGCGGAGCTGCTCGGCGGCGCCGCCTCCTCGGGGGACGCAACTGGATTAGCGCCCTTTGCTGCGGCATCGCGCAACCTGATGACAGTGGCGCGACTTACGCCAGCCTCCCGAGCGATCGCCGTTATCGTCGCGCCGGCCGCGAGCTGCTCGAACACAACCTGCCGCTCGCCATTGAGCAAGGCCGGCTTCCGGCCGAATTTGACGCCAGCCTCCCGGGCTCGCTTCTGCCCGGACAGCGTGCGCTCGATCAGCAGATCCCGCTCGAACTGCGCGACCGCAGCGATCACGCCCATCGTCATCTTGCCGGCGGAGCTGGTCAGATCCACCCCGCCGAGGGCGAGACAGACCACGCGGATGCCGGCGGTCCCCAGGCGCTGGACGGTCTGCATGACGTCGATCGCGTTGCGCCCCAGGCGATCCAGCTTGGTCACAATCAACGTGTCGCCGTTTTCCATCCGGTCCAGCAGCCGAACAAACCCCGGGCGCTGTCCAGCTTCCGAAGATCCTGAAATGGTTTCCGCGACGATGCGCTTGGTATCGACATGGAAGCCGGCGGCCTCGATTTCGCGAACTTGGTTGGTGCAGTCCTGCTCCGCGGTGGACACGCGGGCATACGCGAAAACTCTGGACATGATTGGTTCCTCCAAAAGAAAACCGGCCACGAAAGCCCGGGCCGGTGCGTGCCTTCGAGCGGTGGATGGACTTCAGCCCACCACCTCGATGTCGTGGCTCATGAATTCCGCGAGGGCATCCTGTCCCTACCCCTGGAAGCTCGCCACACGCCAAGCCAAAGGCACCTTCGCATTGCGCTCCGCATCCAGGTGGAATCCGCCATGCGATGGCGTGGAAACCTCGACAACCCCGGGAGCGATCTCGGACACATGGTCAGCAACGCCCCAAGGTGTGAAGTAAGCGGCCATTTGTTTAGCCTCCGGTAAGCCGCCGCTTGATTGCGGTGGTTTGCCGGAAGCTTGCGCCTATACTTGACAGGCGCTGCTTCTGGTCAGTCTTGGCACCCTTCTGAGGGATGCCCTTCGCCCCGGATGACGCATCGGGTTCCGTGCCATCGAGTTGACGATCTGACTGCCGGTCTGTGTGGGTCTGCCCCTGGCCTGTGTCCAGAATATAGGGGGTGTTATGCACGCACACAACCCACATACTGCACGCAATCACGATAACGTTGCCTACAATCTGCAAGCGGGATATGGTCGGCCTATGGACAAGGAATGGTCGGCCTATGCACACGGAAAAGACAACCAATGTTCGCGTACCGCTGTCCTTGTGGGAGGCGGTCCGCGAAGAAGCCCAGATCACGCGTCGGTCAGCTTCGACCGAGCTGGCCATCATCATCGAGGAAGCTTTGGCGGCCCGTAAGGTGGCGCGCGATCCTCCGGGCAAGAACAGGAAGACAAAGCCGTGATCCGCCCGTCCACAAGTGTTCAGATTTGCGTCACTCGGAAGCCGGCGCGACTCCGACGTGCGAAAGTCTGCCAAAGGACTTTAGGACACCAGGACTTTCGCACACACACTTTTGGACACCTGAGCGATGAAGATCCACCACGGTGGCGGCAGCGCCGGCCATCCCGCCGAGAAGCCGCGCCAGCAGCTCCAGCAAGGCGACCCCGAGGTGCAACGCTACTGCCGCGGCGTCCTAGCGCGCTGGATGGCAGCGGAGACACCAGAGGACCGGGCGGCAGCGGATGGCGTCCCTGGTGTGCACCATCGCCCATCGCGACACATCACCAGCTCGTACGGCAACAGGCGATGACGAACGCAACAGGCAATCGGCCATCGTATGATGCCCATGGCGGATGCACCGGCGCGTGATGCTTGCCGGCGTGCGGGGCCCCTGGCGCGCTTGGGGCTTGCCGCGGACCCCCCGGCCATTGCGACGACCGGGCGGGGCCTTCAGGAAAATCAAGCCACACGCCCGTATTGCCGCCGGAGAGATTCCAGGGGAAGTTGCGGAAGAAACGACTGGATGCTGGCAGAAATTTTGCAGAAAACTGTGGGAGGAAACGATATTGACGTTCGTGTTGACGTGGCCCAGATGGGTGCGATGGATGGCAGAGTTGAAAAACCCGAGGTGTCCGCCGACGCGGAGGGCAAGCGTTTAGCGGTTGGACACGTCCGACCTGGCCCGTCGAATCTTCAAGTCCACCGACCTGACACGACCTTGTTCGCCACGTTGCATGGCCTTCAGATGCAATCTGGCGTGACGGTGATGGAGCTTCGCCGTCTCGTGCTGAAGGAGCTGACGGACAACGCCTTGGATGCAGGTGATGCTGTTGGTCGCCCTGGTGCAGAGATCGAGAAGCTTGGCCGCAATCGCTATCGGATTGAAGACCAGGGAGAGGGCGTTAGGGGCACGCCCGAACAGCTCGCGGCGCTGTTCGCGCTCGATCGACCGATGATCTCCGGGAAATTCTGGCGGCTTCCGGAAAGAGGCGCCTTGGGAAACGGCTTGCGCATCATCATCGGATATATTGCCGCAACCGGCGGCACCATCGAGGTCACGAGCCAGGATCGGCGTGTATTGCTGCGTCCGTTGAAAAACGGACGGACAGAGATCATCGAGACAAGCGAGGTCACGCACCCGATCGGCACGCGGATCATCGTCACCTTCGGATCTGAGCTGCCGCTGGCCTATGACGAACTCTCTTGGTCAGAGGCGGCGATTGCGATATCGCGTCGCGCCGGTCCACCTTACGCGCGCGCCACATCGCCGCACTGGATGGATGCGGAACAACTGCATGGGGCATTATCTTTCATGCAGCCGCCAGAAACGACGGTGCGGCAATTCGTCGAACGGCTGGACGGCTGTGCGGGAGCAAGGGCCGGAAAGATCGCGGCGCCGTTCGGCAAGAACCGAACCTGCCAGAGCATGAGCGAGGCTGACGCAGCCCAACTGCTCGCGGCGATGCAAGCCGCCGTTCGACCGGTGAAGCCGCAGGCTCTTGGTCTTATCGGCATGGATGCCTACGACCCAGACGAGTACGACTATGAACGCCAATTCGGCAGCTTCATGCACGGCGCGCGCGAACCGCAGGCCACGATCCC
The DNA here is from genome assembly GCA_963817185.1 of uncultured Alphaproteobacteria bacterium. Lineage (GTDB taxonomy): Bacteria > Pseudomonadota > Alphaproteobacteria > Acetobacterales > Acetobacteraceae > Rhodopila. Next base: position 391,474 of record CAWFNN010000004.1, read on the forward strand.
ATTCATCGTTGAGGTGTGGGTCACGGTCACTGACCATAAGGGTGACGACGTAGAGATTGTCGTGCTGGCAAACCGCACGCCGATCGTCGCGGACGTCTCGGCGTCGCGGACCTACTCCGATAAGACCATCGCCTTATCCGGCGCCGGCCTTGGGTATAAGTATGATGACGATATACAGGTGAAGCTCGGCGCGTGCTCGATCGTCATACATATTACAGCGCCGTTCATCCCGCTTTTGTCGCTCGGCAAGCTGCCTGATCTTTCCGTGTTCGAGAAAGAGATCAACGAGGCGATCCGGCTGGCGTTCAACCGATCCCGCAGACGATTGCCTCCTGAACCTGGCGAGCCGAGGCCGGAGGCACCGCCCAGGCTGGAGAAGCCGGAGAAGCCACCACCATTCGAGCCGATCGGCCACCTAGGCAGGCTTATCAAGGTGGAAAGCGAGGTCTCTGGTCTGTCGATAAACGATCTGACCGTTTTGAGTGCCAGCAACGATCCTTACCGGTTCGACAACGCGAAGGGCCATGAACTCGGCGGCTGGTTTGCGCATTGGAAGGCGTCCTTTCTGCCAGACCCCGATGCGGTCGTGCACCTACGTGGTCTGCATTACATGCTGGTCGCCCGGGGCGATGTGCAAAAGCCAGACGGGACGATCTACACGAACACTGATAAAAACTGGGTTTGGCTTCAGAGCAAGGCGTCAAAAGCTGCGCGCTGGCTCGGATATGTGCCGTTCGAGTGCATTAAGGATCAACGCGCGGATCCGCCTGTTGTGTTCGATGGCGGGCATCACTGGGATGGCATGGCCGTCGGAAGCCGGCAGATATTTTCGGGCGATGAAATAAATATCCCGCCATTGCTTGATCTGCTGCCGGGTATCAGGTGGTCGCGCGGCAAACCACATCGCCAGCCTTTCCGCATCGTGTTTATTGGCGAAAAGTCCTCGCTCAGTGAGGTGCTGCATCCGATCGCGGTACACGTGCGGGGCGAACTGTTTCTGGGGAGTGACGAATCGTCGGAAAGCCACGTCTCAGAGATCGCCGCGCGCGCCGCGGCTGATGGCCGCCCGCTAGTGGTCCTCTACTTCTCGGACTTCGACCCTTCAGGCCATCAGATGGCGGTCTCGGTGGCCCGCAAGATCCAGGCGCATGTTGACATGAGGTATCCCCAACTTAGGGCTCAACTGCATCACGTCGCGCTGACGCTTGACCAGGTGACTGAATACAACCTGCCGTCGACGCCGTTGAAGGAAACCGAGAAGCGCGCGGAACGGTGGCGCGAGGCAATGGAGCGTGAGCAGACCGAAATCGACGCTCTGGCAGCGCTGCGTCCTGATGTGCTGCGCCAGGTCGCCGATGATGCCGTCCGGCCATTTTTTGACGACACGCTTGACGATCGGGTCGATGATCTGTGGAACGGGTTCGAGGCCGAGGCTTATGCGTGGTTCGAGGCGTTGCCGGCCTACGCCAAGGCCAAGGCCGATATCGCCAGGGCCCGGGCGGAGCTGGAGACCGCTGCGAAGGCGTTGGCTGATGCGCAGAAACTCGGTCTGGAAGCGCTCACACAGGCGGCCGACGAGGCTGCCGATGCCCCGGAGCCACCCGAGGACGATATTGAACCGGAGATTACCGAGCCCGCGCCGGAGCCGTTGTTCACGACCGAGGACAGTTTCGTGGATGCGAGCAAGAAGCTGATCGCGCGGAAGCGGCTAGTGGAAGAAGACGAGGAACCGTTGAGCGCGTTGGATTGAAGGATGAAAAAGAAGCGTTGAGAATTGCGTTGATCAGCTCGTCGGATGCTGAAGAGGAGGAAGCAGGACCGCCGCCGGTTCTGCCACAGGGACCGGCCGGCCGCGTCTGATCCTCCCCCACGCGGACACCAGAAGAAACCGTATGGCGTAATACGCGAGCAGGCCGAAAGCCATCGCAAGCATGGCCAGCTCGTAGATCGCGTAGCCGGCGTCTTTAATCCGCATCCGCATTTTCACTTTCCTTTTGGGGATGCTGGGCGGGATCTGGGATTTCAAACAAATCACATTACCCGCGATGGTTTGGGAAGCCGGAGGCCGCGGAACGGCCGGACAACCTGTGTCCCATCCTGGCGCCTGATGAGCACATTGCGCGGTCCTTTGCCGTTCCACCGGATGAGCACGACGACGGGCTTCCCGCGCTCCAGATAGGTCCCGCCGATCATCCAGCATCATCGTCAGGCAAGAAACCTCGCGCGCGGCAGTAGTCGCGGACAGCCGTCTCTATCAAGTTGGTCAAGTTTCTATTCTCGTGTTCGGCGCATCGCTCGGCGACCTCTCTCAGCTTCTCGCTCAAGCGGAGAGTGTATGGCTTTTTGAGTCCCATACCGTGCCTCCCGGTATTGATGTTGTCGACCATACGACATACATACGATGTATGGACGCAGCCTGCAAGGCTTCGCTGCCGATTTAGCGGGCTCGGCCTGACTACCAATCGCTTAACGGAAGGGGAGGGAACGAATGCCTGATATCTTAGAGACGGACCTGACTCGAAAGCCTCCCGTCTTTTTGGGGCATCAACTGAGCTGGTATGCCGGTGTAGTCGCTGCGTCGGTAATTGCCGGAGTCGCCGCAAGCGAGGGGCACGGATTGGAGGTGTTCCTTGCTGCATTGATGTCGGGCGTTTGCGCATCGGTCGCCTGGGACCTGGCAGCGGCCTTCCTTGCCCGCGCAAAGCGGTAGTTAGTCCAAACGGAGCACAGAAATGGAAACGAAGTGCCCGCGCGTATCATCGGACAAGTGCCCACTGTGCGGCCTGGCGCCGCCCGAGCCGTGCCCATTGGACGAGGCGCCCCCATTTGCAGGCCCGCCGATCGGTGCGACCAAGGCGGCTGGCGAGTGCTCCGGCGGCGAGGTCTGCGAGGCGTGCCAGTAAGCCACGCAGCGTGGACGACGCCCGTATGGATAGATCCGCCCGGACCGTTGGCCCGGACGAGCGATTTGCAAGCCTTCATCCAACAGGGCCAGCAGGGCGCGTTGCGGGAGCACCCGCAGATGCAGGAGCTGGTCGCGCAGGCGCAGCAGGCGTTGGCCGATCCGGTGCGCCTACGGGCGGAGGAAAGGGACTGGTCTTTCAGGGAGGAAGCCTTATGAAAACCATCATCAGTCTGGCTGCCGCTGCGCTCTTGTGGAGCGCGCCGGTCTTTGCGCAGGACGCCGCGGGCCACGTCTGACTTCAGGACCACAAAGACGAGATCAAGGGCGCCATGGGGCTGCTGGCCCGCGCGGAACTCTGTCACTTGCACACGCGGCAATGGCGAAGCGAACTGACTTGTAGCGCGACAATCTGGGTGAGATTCCGCATTGCCTCGCCTGAAATGCTCCCGGGTTCTGACCTGTTGCCTCATCTAATTTGCTCCCCACCGACATGCATCGGCGGGGGCGGACATGGGGCAGATCAGCATGGCGACACGAGACGAGTTGGTGGTTGCGTTGGCAGGACGTTACGCGCGAGCAACCGCAAGGAGCGAGGGCGCATCCTGGATGAGTTCGCGGCGGTGAGTGGCTTTCATCGCAAGCACGCGATGCGTGTGCTGCGCGCCGGGCAGCCCGGCCGCCGGTCAGGTCCCCGACCCGTGCGGCGATTGTACAATGACGCGATGCGCGAGGCGCTGATCGTGATCTGGGAAGCGTCGGACCGGGTCTGCGGCAAGCGGTTGCGGCCGCTGGTGCCGATCCTGGTCGAGGCGATGGAGCGGCACGGCCATCTCCAACTCGCGCCGGAGGTTCGCGAGGGTTTGCTGGCGATGAGTGCCGCCACGATCGACCGGGCGCTGCGCGAAGCTCGCGAACCGGGAGGCGGACGAAAGCGCCGTCACGCGCCACCCTCGGCCGCGATCCGGCGCAGTGTTCCTGTGCGAACCTTTGACGACTGGGACGACCCGGCGCCCGGGTTCGTGGAGGCGGACCTGGTGGCGCACAGCGGGCCGACGGCGAAGGGCAGCTTCGTGCAGACGCTGACGTTGACGGACATCGCGACGGGCTGGACGGAGTGCGCGCCGCTGCTGGTGCGGGAGCAGAAGCTGCTGACCGAGGTGCTGAGCGAGATGCGCAAGCTGATGCCGTTCGCGCTGCTCGGGTTCGACACGGACAACGACAGCGTGTTCATGAACGAGACCGTCAAGACGTATTGCGAGGAGGCGGGTCTGGTGTTCACGCGCTGCCGTCCGTATCGCAAGAACGATCAGGCCTGGGTGGAACAGAAGAACGGCGCCGTGGTCAGGCACGCCGTGGGTTATCGGCGTTACGAAGGTGCTGGAGGCGGCGGCGGCGCTGGCGCGCCTGTATGCGGCGTTGCGGTTGTTCGTGAACTTCTTCCAGCCGTCCTTCAAGCTGGCCGGGAAGCCGCGCGATGGCGCGAAGGTCAAGAAAACATATCACCCGCCGGCCACGCCGTATCAGCGGCTGCTGGCGGATACGCGGACCAACGAGGAAGTACGGCACCGGGTGATGGCGATCTACGTTACGCTGGACCCGGTTCAATTGTTGCAAACGATCCGCGCAGCTCAACAAGAACTCGTCGAAATCGCCGACCGTCCAGCGGCGGGCGAGGCGACGGCGCCTACCGCGCCGACGCTGGAGCAGTTCTTCTCGGGACTGCGCACGGCGTGGCAGGACGGTGAGGTGCGCCCGACCAGCAGCCGAAGGAGAAGGCCCAGCGCGGCCGTCGGCGTCCCGACCCGTTCGCGACGGTGACGGGGCGGCTGCGGGAATGGTTCGAGGCCGAGCCGTGGCGGACGTCGCGCGAATTGTTTGAGCGGCTACAGGAAGAGCAGCCCGGCATCTTCCCGGATGGGCAACTCCGGACGTTACAACGCCGGTTGAAAGAGTGGCGGCGTGATGTGGCGCATAAACTGGTGTTTGGCGTCGAAACCGCGGGAGAGACAATGGCAAAGTCGTCAGGCCCCGTTCAACACCGAAGCCTGTTTGTAGGGCCAGGCGTCGTTACACAATGCTCGCAGCCTGATTGCCTGCCTCGATCGGGCTGACAGCATGGGGGCGCTGCCCCCAAACCCCCGGGATATTTGAAGCCCGCTGATGACAAGGTTACGATCGCCACGCGGGACAGGCGGGGACGCCGATGACCGCGCCCGGTGATGCGACCCGGCACCGGCTTGGCGTCGGGTCGTTCGCGCCCGCAGGTTCATCATCGCTGTCGCCGACATGTGCCAAACATCGAGTACGATCCGTCCGGCGCCGATTGACAAAGTGACGCAGCGAGGGGAGCATTCTGGTGAGGCAATGCTTGGGCCGTTGGGGAGCATTCCCGGATGAGGCAATACGATTCTCACCTTGATTGTCGCGGGGCACTGACTACCCGGCTTGGGCTTTACATGGGCCGATCAGATTGTCCTCGCCACCTCAACCCGCCGATTGGTTAGCAATGCGTTCGAGCTAACCGATCTCGGCGAATGTGACCTGAAAGGGATCGAGGAGCCCGTTCACGCCTGGCGGGTGGAGCGTGCCCTAGTCAACGTCTCAAGAAGGCTTGCCAGCGTGTATCCAAGGCCGAGGCCGCCCATGAGAAATCTCTGGGTGCGGCGCGCTCGATAGCAGGCCCGCGAGGCGACCGAATTGGTCCTCCGGCGCGTGATACTCGCCGTTCGTCAGCTCCCCCAACCATCGACGCGGATCATGTGCAAGCCGTTTCGCTCGCAGAGATCGAGCCCTCGGGCCGCGAGGACGACTTTCGAAGGTGGCTGGTTGGCTACCGGTCACCCCTGCGACCACGACGCCTCGCTCGGGGTCCCGTCGCGCTGGACCACCGCCGTCCAGGTGCGCGCACGGTAGCGGAAGGTCAGGCGGAGCCTCCCTGCGTCCTCGCCCATACCGCGCTCAACCACGCTGTAGATGATCCCCCGCCGCATCTCTGCCCGGAGTTGGTCCACCGACAGACCAAGCCGTGCGGCGAGGTAGCCTGCCTCGACCGTGACATCGTCACCGTGGATCTCGATGACCGGCGGGAATGGGTTCATCGGGATGCGCCCGCGCCGCGCACCGATCCAGCCGGGTCCGCCTGCACCACTAGGCCGGTCACCAACCAGTCGAATAGGTGACGCAGCGCAGCCAGGTGCGGCTTGACGATTGGGACCGTGCTCGCGTTCTGCACCTTGATCTACGCCGCGACATGAAGCGGTTGCACAGCTTCAATCGAGGGCACTTGGTTGTCGTCGCCCCGAGTCAGGAACTCCGTCGCAGCGCGGCCGTCGGGCCGTCGCGTATGCTGGTTGCGGATGTTGGCCGCAAAGAATTCCAAGAACCGGAGCGCGGCGCGCGCGCCGGATGCGGCGATGAGCGCGGGCGGCACAGTCTGCGCGGCAATCGGGGCACGCACGTTCATACGGGCAAACCGGCCTCTGAGGCTATGAGGACGTCATCGACGTCAAACTTCTCCCAACCATCGCTCGTTTGCACGCCGTCGTAGTTTGTGTGGGTCCGGCTCTCATATCGCGCGATAAACTGTCCCCGGTCGTCATACTCCACGTGGATCCAACGGTCAGGCAGCCCGCTGCCGTAGCTGTGAAACTTGGTCTCAAGGACGTGGGACGACAGTATTCCGAATGTCTTCTCGAACTTTGTCATCTCTCCTCCCGTATGTGGGTTTTGACGACCCCACCTTATTTGCAATATGTGATAAAGGGCATTGGACTAAACCGATCCGCGGTATTTCTTTGATTTCGACATCATGTTTCTGATGGGATGCTCCGTCGGATGTGAGTGTCGGCCCCCTCGTCTGACATGTGAAACGGAACTGCGAGACCATTCAGCGGCATCATGTGACGCCCTTGCCGGGATATTCAACTTGATATCATGGCTGGGTCAGCACGTCACCACCATCGAACTGGGCGAGCGCGCGCCGGAGCTATATCCGGGTGGCTTCCCGGAACGGATTCTGGCCGCCGGCGCGGGTGAACTGGCGCACAGAAGCTCGTCGAGCGTCCGAGGTCGGCTTCGCCGTTTGCGGCGCGGCCGTAGGGCGCGAGTAAAAATGATAAGATGATCAATCATCTCTCCGACTCTCGGTCGTCGAACTCACACAACGGACGTGCCCGCAAAGGGCTGGAGGTCCGGCCCCTTCGTTCGTTGCGCCGTGAGGCGTCAGGCAGCCTGCGCAGTGCCCTGCGGGTCGTTCGCGATCGCCTGCGGCCCGCTGCCAGCGCCAATGGTAATCCGGCGCGGCTTCAAAGCGTCCGGCACCACGCGCTTCAGGCCCACATGCAGCAGGCCGTCTCGCAGGTCCGCGCAATCGACCACAATATGGTCGGCGAGGACGAAGCGGCGGTCGAAGGTGCGTCCAGCGATGCCACGATGCAGCATCTCGGACTTCGTCTGCTCCTGAGACGTCCGGCCTGAGACAACGAGATTGTTGTCGGTCACGACCATCGCAAGATTCTCGGGGCGGAAGCCCGCCACCGCCATGGTTAGGCGATAGGTGTCTTCGCCAGTCTTCTCGATGTTGTAGGGTGGGTAGCTCGGCACCTCAGCAGCCGATGCGGCCGTATCCATCAGTTGGGCCAGACGGTCGAAACCGATGGCGGTGCGGAACAGCGGAGAAAAATCGAATCCTGTCATGTAAAACCTCCTGCTACAGCAAGGTCATTTATTGGAACCGCACGAATGGGCCAGCCCCTAGTGTAGTCTTCGGAACCTCATCCAGGCACCCCGGATGTAGACGTGGTGAACACTCCCGCCTAATGCAAGCGCCATAGTGCGTAGCGCAGAAATATTGGGGCGCCTTACTCAGCGCCAGATTAAAGATTTTTTGTTGAGCTTCGCCATCTGACCACCGCTGTCAATGATGCGACGGTGACCGATTTTAATAGGGGACTTGTGGTATGCGTGCTGCGGTCTGATGCTACGCGCCAGGGTCTGGCCTCCGATAGGTCCCGAGAATCCTATCCCAAAAGAAATCGATCACCGCGAAATTGCTGTCCGCATGCCGATGATGAACAAGATGTAGTGCCTGCTTTCGTCGGAACCAAGCAAACCGCTGAAGCCGCGATCCCTCTACATGGTATTCCTTGTCGAAAAAGACGTGGGCACAGAACGACGCCGCACACGCGACTACCTGAACCACGAAGAGATCAATTGGCAATACCAAGTATGTACACGCGCCGACCAAAAACACGGGAACGAAAAAGAAAGGCGTGTTGTTGCCCTCGTCACCCAGATACGTCCGTGAGACGAGATGGTCTCTGGAATAGTAGGCGTGGTGAAAGTTGATGTGGTTGCGGAAGAACTTACCGCCCATTGGATGATGGCCAAGCTTGTAGTGCATCAATGTCTGCGCCAGTGACATGACCTAATGTGTAGCGATGGCGATCATAACAATTAATGGCAGCTCCGGAAGGAACCGCGCTATCGACTGATACATGGCTATTTCCTCCAGCTTGAGGGGCCAATCTAGAGCGTGATCCGCACAGGTGGAATCACCGGAGCGGTGAATCACGCTCTCAAACAGAGAGCTAGAGCGGGTTCCGTGAGCCAACGCGAATGGAATCCGCTCTAGCACACGGATCATGGCGACGATCCACGCCAAACCTCACACGTGGAGCCTGGGGCCTGTCATAGTCTTTGTGTGAAGGGTCATATCATACCGATAGCCTGGTCAGCTTCGAGGTCTAGAGCATTTTCCGATCATTCTGGTTCATATCCGGCGGCGGTGAAGTAATTGGCACATTCTTGCGGGGAGAAGGCGACAATGCTGGCGGCGACGGCGCGGTGGAGCTGGTCGCGTGTTCTGGCGGCGGCTTTTCGAAGCAGCGCCTTGAGCTTGGCGAAGGCGTTGTCGATCGGGTTGAACTCGGGGGAATAGGGCGGGAGGAATAATAGGGTGGCGCCCACTGCCTCGATTGCCTGACGCACGGCAACGCCCTTGTGGGCGGCGAGGTTGTCGAGGATGACGATGTCGCCAGGACGCAGGGTTGGTACCAGCACCTGCAGGACATAGGCCAAGAACCACGCTTGGGTCATCGGGCCTTCCAGAAGCATGGGTGCGGTCATGCCCGACAGGCGTAAGGCGCCGACGAAGGTGGTGGTGTTCCAATGCCCATGTGGCACACCGGCTCGCAGCCGCTCGCCGCGCCGGGCCCGTCCATAGAGCCGGGCCATCTTGGTGGTGGCTGCCGTCTCGTCGATGAACACCAGCTTCTGCGGGTCGAGGTCGGGTTGGCCCTCGAACCATGCCGCGCGCTGCGTCACGATGTCGGGGCGATCCTGCTCGCAGGCATGCGCGGTCTTTTTTTTGCGTGATCCGTCGGCGCGCGAAGAAGCGCCACAGCGTGGCGATGCCAGCGCCGATCCCTCGCCCGGCCAACGTCGCCCGAAGCTCTCCCAAGGTGACATCCGGGGTCTTCTCCACCATGCCCAGGATCAGCGGCGCATGCGCCTCGATCCTTGCCGAGCGCAAATCACCGCCCCGCGGCTTCGGGGCGACCCCGCCTGAGTTGCGCGCCAGCTCCACCCAACGCACCGCGCTCGATATACTTACCCCGAAGCGCGCTGCCGCCGCCCGCCGCGACAGCCCGTCCGAAACAGCCGCAACCACCCGTTCACGCAAATCAACCGACAACGCCTTTGCCATGCATGCCGGCCTCCTCCGCCAGCACGCAGCTTGAATCAGATCTGCCACGCTTTGGGAATCCCGCCCGATTCAACAAGTTCGGAAAATGCTCTAGTTAGTCCAAAAGGAGCACAGAAATGGAAACGAAGTGCCCGCGCGTATCATCGGACAAGTGCCCTCTCTGCGGCCTTGCGGCACCTGATCCGTGTCCGTTGGACGAGGCACCCCCATTCACAGGCCCACCGATCGGGGCGACCAAGGCGGCTGGCGACTGCTCCGACGGCGAGGTCTGCGAAGCGTGCCAATGAGCCACGCAGCGTGGACGACGCCCGTTTGGATAGATCCGCCCGGACCGTTAGCTCGGACGGGCGATCTGCAAGCCTTCATCCAACAGGGCCAGCAGGGCGCGCTGCGGGAGCACCCGCAGATGCAGGAGCTGGTCGCGCAGGCGCAGCAGGCGCTGGCCGATCCGGTGCGCCTACGGGCGGAGGAAAGGGACACAGGAGGACAATGTATATCTTAATCGACCCGCCGGGCCTGTTGGACCGCAAGGAGATCCAGCGCTTCATCCGGGAGTGGGAACCGATGGCAACCGAGGAGCATCCGGAGGTGCAGGACGCGGTTCTGGAAGCGTACCGCGCCCTTGATCTGAACATCCGGCTCGCCTGAAGCCGCCGCGCATGACGGTGCGAGGTGCTGTCATCTTATAATCGTTATAAGATGCGCGCCGGCCACTGACGCGGCGTGGTTCTATCTTCCTATTTTGGAAAGATAGCTCCCGACGAACGGTTGAGCCGCCGCGCGTGACGGTGCGGGGGCCATCTTTAATTGGATTAAAGATACGCCGTCTGTCGGAAACCGACAGATAGCAGATCCCTGCGCCGATTGCTGACCGACCCGCGCGCAGCCGGATCTGACACGCCTGGGATTCGGCTGCGCGGCTTCCGCATCGGCGGCGCGGGGAGCAAATTTTGCCGCGATCCATGATCTGAGGGCTGGAAGGAACGCGGCAGACGCGAGGCAGCCTGTTGCGGGCCGGGACCGGACAGCGGGGCGTGCGGGTGGTGGCAAGGCGGATAGGACTGGCCGGTCAGCCTGCACGACGCTCGCGTGCCTCGGTCGCTTGACTGAGCGTCCTCGTTGTTGTGGGAGAGGAGAATACCTTTTTTAGAGGGGGGACCGTATGTCACCCCCCGGCACCTTCGTTCTTTTGTCGGAAAAGTCGGCGCGCTTGGGTTTTTGAAATCCAGAGTTTGTCGGCGATCACTCCCCACGACAGGCCAGCGCGCATCTCGGCGACGATGAAACGGCGCCCGGCAGAATGCGGTGGCGTGGCGGGTGCGACCTCGGCGGCCCGAAGGCGACGTTGAATTGTCCGCCGGCTGCACCGATGACAGGCCCTGCGGACAATCCGCAGAATTGCGTTCGTCGTCAGCGACTGACCATCGCCCGCAAATTGCCTTGCCGCTGCGGCAATAGCCGCCTCGGACGTGGCAGCCCGGCTCTCAGCGGTCCGGCGCCCGGATGATACCTGCCGGGCCTTGATCTCGGCGGCGGTCAGCCTGGAGGGCTTTGGGGCCACGTTTTTCCAAGTCCACCTGGCAACCTTGACGGCCAGCCTCATCGTCTGCTGCTCGACCTCGCCGCTGTCTTGGTTGCCGAGCATTGCCTTGGCGCTCGTCAGCGCCTTCTGTTCGACCATCTCAAGCCACGCGGTTTCGTTCTTGCCTTCCGCCCGCGCCTGATGGATCGCCTCACGTGCCCATGCGGCCAGACGACTGAAAGTCCCGTTGCTTTGAATCGCAATGAGGGGGTCCGAATGATCGCGGGTCAGCGCAGCTACTTCGCGATCGCTGATGTCTGGCCGCCGGCGATCAAATGTCGGAACCCGCTGGCGCAAGTCGATCAGGTCGAATGGAACCTCTGCCACTACGCGCTGCGACCAGAGCGGGCTCAACGGATTTTTGACGCGCATCGCGTTGGAGAGCCCGCCGGCATCGGCGCCGTGGGGTGCCAGCGCCGCAGTCATGTCGCCCAGGACTGCGTTGAGCAATCCGCGACGGCCGCAGCACTCGGTCCAGGCGACGCCATCGCGCAACAACCACAACAAGTGCGGGTGCAAGACGGTCCCCTCCGCGTCCTGAAAGCCGACAGCAATGTTCGGCAGCGGGACCTTGGCGATTTGGCACGCGAGTTCGACTTCCAGCCAGGTTAGGTTGCGATCGATCTCGACCGGCATAACCCCGCGAACCGCCTCATTGGCGACGACGTAGGGTGCATCCAAGCCCTTAAGTTTGCTGCGGAACGGTGCAGGTCCGACGATGGCCTTGTCATCGCCGACCAACAGACGCCGCCCGCTTGGTACTTTCGAAACGAACAATTGCAAAATCGGGTGCTGACTGGACCGCAATCCATCGTAACGGAAGGGCGGCAAGCAATAATTGTCGTTGCCACCAACGGCGCCCCCGTCCCAGACGAAACCATTCTTGACGCGGTCGGCGATTGCCTGCCGTCGCTGCGCATCTCGGGCCCGCCCCTGGTCGAGTTGGTAACAAAGACCCATATCGTGTGGAAGATCGTGGCTGCGTCGCGGTCGATGCGCCGCATGGATTCCACGTAAAACCATGGAACACCGTACATCCACGGGAGATGTGGTTCCGGCGATTTTCGCGTCGCTGCTTGGCGTGCTTCCAGCCACGGCACCACTTCAGCGTCCCAGCGCGCCCTTAATCGGGTCATAGCGACTTTTAGCTGGTCGCCCTCGTTTTCAACGCCTTGGCGCTTCCGGCGCCCGTGCCGCTTGCGGGCGGCGGCTTGGCTATAGCGTTTGTATTTGGCGCCGTAGACCGCCATCAACTCGGCGGTGGGCTCGGCTGTGTTCGTGGCGCTCATGGCACGGCGCTCTTGGAATCGTCGGCTGCGGTGGCTCGTTTCCAAACCTCGGCCACCGCCTTTTCGACGCGCTCACGCTGGCCTGGCGGCAAAGCGAAAGCGACGCCGTAATCCACACCGCTTCGGCTGACGATCCGGGGATACTTAAGTCGAGCCGAACCGTCGTCGCGAATCATGACCTGAATGTTGCGCAAATGGACGCCGCTGGGCAGGCGAACGTGCGCGATGCCATAGGTGAGGTTGACTATCCTCAGACTGATCATTTCTGGCGGTTTCTCAACAGGTGTCTGTTTCGACAACTCATCTGTCGATTTACGCAGACCAACACTGCGCTTTTTTGCCTCAATGTAGGCGCGATTGGACTGTTTGTCCGGAGCGGGAGGCATGGGTTTTCGGTCGACGTGCATTTGCATGTCCAATTTCGTCAGGACGATGCCTTGCGCGCGGTTCGGTAGCACTTTAAACTGCGGATGTTCAGCCCGCGAACTAGACGCTTTCCTCCCCCTGGCGCGGGTGGCACCGTGCCGGGGGTTTTACTGCGCGAATTGCCGGGCCTCGCCTTCGGACGTACTGCTACGAGGCGCCGACAGCTTTGCTTCCGCCCACGCCAGGCAGTCCCCCCAGCGGTAGAGCGGTATGCGCCCGAAGCTACGATAGAGGGGACCGCCACCCCGCACGGCTTTTGTTGCCAGAGTTGTTTCGGTAACGGGAAAGCCGGCTGCGGTCAGGGCCTTCGCGGCCTGCGTGCGTCGCAGCAAAGCATCCGGGCTGGTCGGGATGTTTGAAAGACGAATCGCCTCAGGGACCTGCATCGCCATCGGTTCTGTGACCGCGGCGCGGCTGGGTGACGGGCTAGGGATGTTCGCTCGGTTTTGCTTCATGCAAGCCACCTGGTCTTAGCCGGGCGAAGCCGGCGGTTGCGGTGGCTGGTTCCTAGTAGATCGAGCCTGACCTTGTCGTAAGACGGAAATTACGAATTTTTGGGCATTTCTGTACAGGAGCCAGTAAAGAGGGCCGAGACGAGGCTGACGACCATCGCGTTGAGGGCAACGGTCGAAATCTGAGTTTCGCGTGACCACCTCAGCGGCGCCTGTCCCATCGAGCTTCAGTGCCTCCCGAAGGTGGCGCTGCCACAAGTCACCCTCATCAGCGTCGCCTTTTAGCACCCTGGCGCTCGGCTTCTGCTTCCCGCCCGCTGCATGCCAGAGGCAGAAACACGCCAGCTGCGCAGTTTTGTTTAGCGGGTTCGGTGCCCGATCGCGCAGACGCCGCCACGCCTCGACGATGACGCGCGCACATAGCAGCCGGCTGTTGATGCGTCCTAAGAATGGCGCGCATGTCGCCCTCCCGGGTCCTGGTGGCAGTTGTTGTTTTACGGGTTCGGTACGGCGTAGTATCCGGGCCAAGGCGCCAGGTACATCGCATCCATCGCACGCCTCGAAAGCCTGATCCAAACCGGGCACAGCCGCGAGAACATGTGGGTCACGCACGAGGCGAGATAGGGTCTCTACCGCCCCCTTGATCTCATCCAGCTTCTCGCGCAATTCACTCCTGGCCGGCAGACGTATCTCGTCCAACTCAGCCTCGAAGACAGCTTGGGCAGCGCGCTCCATTGGCACCTTCAAACAACTTGCGTCTCGCCCGGCGGCCGACAGATGTTTAATGACCTCAGATACGTCGGGCAGCTCGTCCTTCACCTCCCGCCAGCCATCCTCCACCTTCAGGAAGTCCGCCCTCACTTCCTGCCAGGTCATATTCCCCACGGGCTGTCCGGGTGGCTCGTTTTCCGCCACGGGCCGGACCTGCCGCCTGCCCCTCACCATGTCAGGCCTGCCGAAGCTGGAGAACTTCGCCCATCTTCGGGCGATCGCCTAGGCGCGTGGCGGTTTCATTGGCGACCGCGTCTGCTGCGGCCAGCAGCACAGCATCCGCTGCGTGGACATAGCGGGACGTGATCGTTCGACCTTTATGTCCAACAAGCGCAGCAATCGTTGGCTCGGAGTAGCCAAGATCTGCGGCAAAACTCGCAAATGAGTGCCGCAATACATGAGCGGTTACGTCCGTCGGCAGCCCCGCCGTTGCTACCAGACGCCGCATCATCTTCTTAAATCCCAACATCGGCCCGTTGCCGCGCGTGGCAGGGAACACCAGGGCATCGTCAGGGCCCCGACCCAACCCACAAATAACGTCACACGCGGCGTGCGACAGGCCCCGTATTGAGCGGCCTGTTTTTGTGTCGGGCAGTGTCGCGCTGCGTCGGGCGAGGTCAACGTCGCGCCATCGAAGGGCCAGGGCCTCGCCACTGCGCCAGCCAGTCAGGGCCAGGAATCGAGCGCAGGCTATGGCTTGTGGCCAGATCGTGCCCTCCGCCTGTCGCAGCCGGTCCCCGAGCGCCGAATATTCGTTATCGGACAGCCGCCGCTCTCGCCTGTTCTCCGAGTATTTCCGTACCCGGTGTGCCGGGTTGTCGGCACGCACACCATGGTCTACCGCGTAGGAAAAGATGGCGCCCAACAAGCCAATGGTTCGGGTCGCCACGCCACGTCCGCCGCGTACACGGGAGACGCCGCGCGGTTTAGTCTTTGATTCCCGCTGCGTCGCGCCATCCGCCACGGCGTGCATGAATCGCTCCACGTCCTGCTTCGTCACGGCGGCGGCTGGCAGCCGCCCCAGCAGCGGGATGATATGCCCCTCGATCCGGCCGCGGTCACCTTCCAGAGTACCGGGTTTCTTGGGAGCACCGCTGCGCACCAGCACCCGGCCCGCCCTGGCGTCTCCAAGGTAACGCTGACAGAGTTCGGCAACCGTCAGGGCGCGCCGCTTAGCACGCTTTTCAGCCGCCGGGTCTGTGCCCTTCACAACCTCACCAAGTACCCGCCGGGCTTCCTCGCGCGCTTGGTCGGGCGTCCACGGCGCCCCGTGTCGCCCAATGGTGTGCCACCGCTGCCGCCCATCCGCCGTACGGTATTTCAAGATGTATGCGACGCTATCGCGCTGTCGCCGCGCCCCGAACCCGGCAACGGCACCATCCCAGACGATCGCGCCCGGCGTCAGCGCCCGCACCTCGCGCAAACCGATCCGCTTGTCGCTCGCCATCGTAATGCCTTCAGTTGGTAGCTACCGACAGCTAGCAACCGCATAGCTACCAGCGCGACGCAAACCGTAGCAACTCAGGGTGAAGTCCGGCAAGAGAAAACCAACACTAACTGCTTGATACAGCAAAATAGAGCAACCCCGCACGCAATCCGTCAAACTTCCGGTCCCACCTTGCCAAGGTTGGGGTCGAGGGTTCGAAT
Source organism: uncultured Alphaproteobacteria bacterium (assembly GCA_963817185.1). GTDB lineage: Bacteria > Pseudomonadota > Alphaproteobacteria > Acetobacterales > Acetobacteraceae > Rhodopila. The sequence continues at coordinate 407,252 of CAWFNN010000004.1, forward strand.
C
>CAWFNN010000005.1:2500-389819 GCA_963817185.1 uncultured Alphaproteobacteria bacterium
CCATTGGTCTGTATCGCGGAATGTCCCGAATTCGGTTTGATCATCTGTCCAGGCAAAGCGCCCTGGGTGGTGTGGTCACGCCGTTTGCATGCTGCCCGGTTTGGGTGGCGTTGTTCTTTTATACTGTGAATCAGGTTCTGGTGCGTCTCTGGGCGCGTGTGATCGATATCCGATCCGTGGTTGCAAGACCGTGGGTTGGTGAAGATCCCGTCGTTCGGCCGAATTGTCTGACCGGGAATTGTTGTCTTGCTCCGCTCGAATGGAAACATTGGAGCCAGGAAGGCAGCGCCCCAACGGTCGGCGGCGAGGGTTCAGAGGCGTGTGAAGATTTTGTCGGATGGATCTTTCCCCGCTTGCGCAAGCAATGCGGCGAAACGGCCATTTGAGAAAATCCTGTTGTGTGCGGAAAACACAAACATTTCCAGGATCGTCCTGGGTCCGGCCTCAATCGGATCTGAGGATGGTTTCTGTGCATGGTGAGGCTTGGGCCTTCGGACCCAAGTCCGGGATATCGAGCATAAGAAGGGCATTCGGTGGATGCCTTGGCACCAGGAGGCGATGAAGGACGTGGCACGCTGCGAAAAGCCACGGGGAGCCGCGAGCAGGCGTTGATCCGTGGATATCCGAATGGGGCAACCCACCCGGCAACGGGTATCGTATCATGAATCCATAGTGGTACGAGGCGAACCCGGGGAACTGAAACATCTCAGTACCCGGAGGAAAAGACATCAACAGAGATTCCGCCAGTAGTGGCGAGCGAACGCGGAACAGGCCAGTGGTTTTTCGAAGATAAGCAGAATGCTCTGGAAAGTGCAGCCATAGCGGGTGATAGCCCCGTATGCGTAAAGGTCGAAAAATCCTTGAGTAAGGCGGGACACGTGAAATCCTGTCTGAACATGGGGGGACCACCCTCCAAGCCTAAATACTCCCTGGTGACCGATAGTGAACAGGTACCGTGAGGGAAAGGTGAAAAGCACCCCTAAAGGGGAGTGAAAGAGACCTGAAACCGAATGCCTACAAGCAGTCGGAGCGGTCGTGCACGCAAGTGCGGGTGCCGTGACGGTGTACCTTTTGTATAATGGGTCAGCGAGTTTCCGTTCGCGGCGAGCTTAAGCCGGTAGGCGAAGGCGCAGCGAAAGCGAGTTTGAACAGGGCGTTCAGTCGCGGGCGGAAGACCCGAAACCGAGTGATCTAGCCATGGCCAGGCTGAAGGTGCGGTAACACGCACTGGAGGGCCGAACCCACGCCTGTTGAAAAAGTCGGGGATGAGCTGTGGCTAGGGGTGAAAGGCCAATCAAACTCGGAAATAGCTGGTTCTCCGCGAAATCTATTGAGGTAGATCGTCTCGTGTTTGCCCTCGGGGGTAGAGCACTGGATGGGCTAGGGGGGCCCAAAGCCTTACCAAACCTAACCAAACTCCGAATACCGAGGAGTATAGCGAGGCAGACAGACGGCGGGTGCTAAGGTCCGTCGTCGAGAGGGAAACAGCCCAGACCACCAGCTAAGGTCCCCAAATCGTGGCTAAGTGGGAAAGGATGTGGGAATTCCAAAACAACCAGGAGGTTGGCTTAGAAGCAGCCATCCTTTAAAGAAAGCGTAATAGCTCACTGGTCTAAATAAGAAATCCTGCGCCGAAGATGTAACGGGGCTGAAGCCACGTACCGAAGCTGTGGGCTGCAGCAATGCAGCGGTAGCGGAGCGTTCCGTAAGCCTGCGAAGCCATACCCGTGAGGGGTGGTGGAGGTATCGGAAGTGCGAATGCTGACATGAGTAGCGACAAACAGAGTGAGAAACTCTGTCGCCGAAAGTCCAAGGGTTCCTGCGCAAGGTTAATCCGCGCAGGGTGAGCCGGCCCCTAAGGCGAGGGCGAAAGCCGTAGTCGATGGGAACGGGGTTAACATTCCCCGGCCTGCTGGAAGTGACGAATGGCCAAAGTTGTGCAGGCTTACTGGATTGCCTGTGCAGCCACGCCGTTCCGGGAAACAGCTCCAGCGTATAGACCGTACCCGAAACCGACACAGGTGGACTGGTAGAGCATACCAAGGCGCTTGAGAGAACGATGCTGAAGGAACTAGGCAAATTGCTCGCGTAACTTCGGGATAAGCGAGACCCGTTGCTGGGCAACCAGGGGCGGGTGGCACAAAGCAGGGGGTAGCGACTGTTTAGTAAAAACACAGGGCTCTGCGAAGTCGAGAGACGACGTATAGGGTCTGACGCCTGCCCGGTGCCGGAAGGTTAAGAGGAGATGTGCAAGCATCGAATTGAAGCCCCGGTAAACGGCGGCCGTAACTATAACGGTCCTAAGGTAGCGAAATTCCTTGTCGGGTAAGTTCCGACCTGCACGAATGGCGTAACGACTTCCCCACTGTCTCCAGCATCGGCTCAGCGAAATTGAATTCCCCGTGAAGATGCGGGGTACCCGCGGTCAGACGGAAAGACCCTATGAACCTTTACTGCAACTTTGCAGTGGCATCAGAAGAGAACTGTGTAGGATAGGTGGGAGGCTTTGAAGCCTGGGCGCCAGCCTGGGTGGAGCCAACCTTGAAATACCACCCTGAGCTCTGCTGATGTCTAACCGCGACCGGTCAGCCCGGTCCGGGACCCTGCATGGCGGGCAGTTTGACTGGGGCGGTCGCCTCCCAAAGCATAACGGAGGCGCGCGATGGTGGGCTCAGGCCGGTCGGACATCGGCTGCTGAGTGCAATGGCACAAGCCCGCCTGACTGCGAGAGTGACAGCTCGAGCAGAGACGAAAGTCGGCCATAGTGATCCGGTGGTCCCGCGTGGAAGGGCCATCGCTCAACGGATAAAAGGTACTCTAGGGATAACAGGCTGATCTCCCCCAAGAGTCCACATCGACGGGGAGGTTTGGCACCTCGATGTCGGCTCATCACATCCTGGGGCTGGAGCAGGTCCCAAGGGTTCGGCTGTTCGCCGATTAAAGTGGTACGTGAGCTGGGTTTAGAACGTCGTGAGACAGTTCGGTCCCTATCTGCCGTGGGTGAAGGAGACTTGAGAGGATTTGTCCCTAGGACGAGAGGACCGGGATGAACACACCTCTGGTGCACCGGTTGTCACGCCAGTGGCACCGCCGGGTAGCTATGTGTGGACAAGATAACCGCTGAAAGCATCTAAGCGGGAAACTTACCTCAAAACCAGGTCTCCCCGAGGGCCGTGATAGACCATCACGTCGATAGGCCAGATGTATACGGACGGCAACGTCCTCAGCTAACTGGTCCTAATCGCCCGATCGGCTCGATATCAGCAGTCAGCCGTCAGTTGTCAGGGCTCGGTCCCCAGGGGTCAGTCCCCCACAGGGCTCAGCCCAGCGACAGCCGGACGCGACACACCATGCATGGAAATCATCCCCAGACGGCCGCGATCGCTGCCCCGCACGCCCCCCCGATCAGGCGTTCGCGGCCAGCCGTCCCGACGTGATCCGTATTCCCGACGTGATCCGTATTCAGGGATCACCTTTGGGATCCGTCCCTGGGGATCCACAGGCACAACACACACCCGCACCAGAACCCCCACCCCGGTCGCCCGTTTGCGGGCGACTGAACACCGACAGCGGTCGCGTGTCAGGACCGCGTGCCGGACCGGTTCAGGCACGATCGCGTCAGGCAGTCTGAAAACTGACCACTGACAACCGAAACTGTCCCAGGGTGGATTGGACGACCTGGTGGCTATGGCGGGGAGCCTGCACCCGATCCCATCCCGAACTCGGCCGTGAAATTCCCCAGCGCCCATGGTACTGTGTCTCAAGGCACGGGAGAGTAGGTCGCCGCCAGGTCTTCCAATCCAACCCTATCGGTTCCCACAACACACGCCACGGAACCAACCAATACCAGCGCGGGGTGGAGCAGCCCGGTAGCTCGTCAGGCTCATAACCTGAAGGCCGCAGGTTCAAATCCTGCCCCCGCAACCAAAGATATTGCATTAGGTCAAACGAGCCGTTCCCAAACCCGCACGCCGGGTCCTACAGCGGGATCGCCAGCAGCGTATCGATCCGCTGGCTGTCGCAGACCACGATGCGTTCGGCGTAGCGCCATGCCCCGGTCCCGTCCCGGCGCAGCTTGTCCAGGTAGACCCCGGCCGCAAAGACCATCATCTGGCCGTCGCGCATGGTGCGAACGACCAGAAATGACGTTTCCGACGCCACCATTCCGTCCGCCTCGCCCGCGATCAGCGGCATGCCAAGGATGTGCCGATAGCGCTGACGCTCGTAGATATTGGCCTCCCGCAGCGCGGCGATCCGGTCCATCGAGCATCGCGCGCGAATCGGCATAGATCAGGCCGGCCTGGTAGCCCTTCTCGAGGTTGTCCGCCGTGGTGACCTTATACAGGCACCGATCGAGGAAAAATCCTGGCCAGTCCTCCAACCGCCCGGAATCGAGCGCCGCCGCGCACGCACCGTTCAGAGAGGCGATTTCCATCAGCCGCCCATCTGTCACCGTTCCATCCGCCAACATATCATCAAACCCCCATCTGCGCGCGCCACGCTTTCCAGAAGCCGCGCACCGAGGCCTCGGTCGCCCGTGGTTTCGGCACCGTCGGCCGTCGCGCCGCCCATTTCCACGATCGCCGCTTCCTGCTCCGCCGCGGCGATGCCGCGCTGCACGAAGCCGCCGACTGCGCCATCCTCCATCGAAACAAACCCGGCAGGGCCCGCGAGGTTCGCCCTGCTTCAGCCGCATCGCCCGCAGCTCCGGCGTATCGTCGGCGAAACCAAGATAGGTCCAGTGCAGATCCATGCTGTCCACGCCGCGCGGCACGATCTGGCGCACCGCCAGCGCGTTGTGGATCTGCTGCAGGACGAAGCCGGGAAAGACCGACAGGATCTGCAGGTTGATGTTGTCGTTGAACTCGGCGCACCGCGTTCATGAACGACGGGATCCCGAAGCTGGAACCCCTGGTTATCGGAACGCATCCCGGCGTAGCTGTCATCCGGTCCCTTCGCCGCCGCCAGCGTCGTGCTGGCATGCGCGACACCGTTCTCGCTGACCATCACGCCGCCGCCCTGGCTCAGCCGGGTGATGCGGAAGGTCGTGAAAAACGTGTGCAACAGACTTGCATGATAGGTGTCGCGCACGTTCTCCATGTAGAGCTTCCAGTTGCACGGCAACTGTTGCGTGAACCGGCCGATCACCTCGAGTTTCTTGTGCAGCACCCGGCGCAGGCGCGCCAGCACCTCCGGCCCGATATAGGTCTCGATGGCGGGTGCGTCCGCGCCAGCGTGCCGAACACCAGGCCGCACAGGACCGCCGTGCGCAGCTTGCGCGGACCGTGCGCCTCCATCTCGAAGTCGTCCGGCATCCCGCCCTGGCCGTTGACGCCCGCGGCGGAACGCGATCGAGGTCAGGTTGCCGCGCAGATCGTAGCGCCAGGCGTGATAGACGCACTGGAAGTCCTTCACGTTGCCGCCGTCGTCCAGGCAGATCAGCGAACCGCGATGGGCACACCGGTTCTCGAAGGCGACGACTTCGCCGTCGTCGGCGCGGGCCACCACCACCGGCATCGCGCCCATCATCGTGGTGCGATAGTCGCCCGTTTCCGGCACGTCGATCTCCAGGCACAGGAAATGCCAGGCCGGCTCCTTCGAACACCCGGGACTGTTCCTCACGCGCGATCTCGGGATCGCGATAGACCCAGTATGGCACGCGCGTCAGGCCAGGAGGCCAGGCGCCGGCTGGCGGCTCAGGCGCGAATTGGTCCATCTCATCCTCCCACAGCGGCGTTCTCATGCCGGCGGATCTTGCGCGTCAGGCTAACCACTTACCAGCTTGCCGCAAATCCGCGCGCGCTTTGTTGGTGTCGACCGCGGAATCAAGCCGCTGCCCGAATCTGTGCCTCGGTTTGGGGCAGCGCGAGAAGGCCGACGAACAAGATTTGGTAAGCTGCCACCCAGTCACCGGGCAGCGAACCGCGGCAGCGGCCATCCCGGCCTCCCTCCGTCGCCTGCACCGATGCCGTCCCGGCGGCAACGTTTCTGACCCTGGGGCTGGTCACGCGTTGATAATGCCTTGGACTTTGCTCGCAAACGCTGTCAGCGAGAATGGCTTTGTCAGAACCTGCATGCCATCCTCCAGCCGACCGTTGTCAACTGTGGACGCTTCGGAATAGCCGGTGATGAACAGCACCTTCAGCCCTAGTCGGCGCTGCCGCGCCGCGTCAGCAAGCTGACGGCCATTGATGCCTCCCGGTAGACCCACGTCACTGACCAGGAGATCGATTCGGGCTTGGAATCGACGATCTTCAGCCCGGAGGCGCCATCATCGGCCGCCAGCACAGTATAGCCAATGTCCTCAAGCAAATCGACGACGACCATGCGCACGTCCGGTTCGTCCTCGACCACCAGCACGACCGCGTTGGCCTGCGTCTGCTGCGAACCGAATGCCGCATCGACCTCTGCTTCCGCCACGCGGTTCGCCGCTTCGAGATGCCGGGGCAGATAGATCGCCGCTGTCGTTCCGGATCCCTCCTTGCTGCGTAACAACAACTGGCCGCCCGACTGCTGCACGAAACCGTAGATCATGGACAGGCCGAGCCCGGTGCCCTGGCCAAGCGGCTTCGTCGTGAAGAAGGGATCGAAGGCCCGCGCCAGGACCGCTGGAGTCATTCCAACGCCGCTATCGGTGACCGTCAGCGCCACGTAGTCACCGGGCGGCAGATCGGGCCGCCCGCTGCTGACCTCGCCTCCCCGCTCCGGGATAATCGAATTGACCGTCTCGATCAGCAGGGACCCACCATCGGGCATGGCGTCCCGGGCGTTGATGATCAGATTGAGCAAAGCATTTTCAAGCTGGTTCGGGTCGCATAGAGCCGACCACAGGTCGGGATCCAACCTCGTCTCGACCTGGATCGCCGGTCCTACCGTGTTTCTGAACAACTCCTGCATGCCCAGGACGAGCAGATTCATGTCGGTCGCCTTCGGGTCAAGCGTTTGACGCCGCGAGAAAGCGAGCAGACGATGGGTCAGGGTTGCCGCGCGAGCGGTCGAGGTCAATGCGGCTTTGATGTAGCCGTCCAGTCCGGCCGAGCTTCCCTGGTCCACGCGGCGGCTTATCATCTCGAGGCTGCCGGAGATTCCGGTGAGCATGTTATTGAAATCGTGCGCTATACCACCCGTCAACTGGCCGACCGCGTCCATTTTCTGGCTCTGGCGCAGCGCCGCCTCGGCTCGCTCGCGGTCCCCTGCCTCCTTGCGCAGAGCCTCCACAAGTTGAGTAAGCGTGGCGGTGCGTTCCGTGACCCGAGCCTCCAGGTGCCCATTCATCCGGCGCAGGACCGCCTCGGCGCGCTCTCGTTCACCAATCTCATGCTGTAGATGCTCATTCAGCTGGGCAAGTTCTCCCAGCCGTATCTGCAGATTATCCGCCATTTCGTTGAATGAACTGGCGACCACCCCGATTTCATCGCGCGATAACAGTTTGGCGCGTGCGCTCAATTCTCCCGCAGAAAACAAACTGGCCGCTCGAATTATCTCAGAAAGTCCCTTTTGTATGCCCCTGCTTACCGATATGACCAGCAATAAGCCGGTCGCTTCGACCGTGAGTGCGGTTGTAAACAGCAGCCTGAGCACAATTCCTTCCAGCCAGCGGGACCCCTCGCCAAGGGTAAACGAGAACCCATCCTCGAACACGGTGAGCTTTTCATTGATCGCATAAATAGAGGCGAGAAGGGCACTTATTCTATCCCGAGACGGGTGCGGAGAATTTATCTCGTCATGCAATTTTTCTGCAATCGGCGGTAGCTGCATGAGAATAGCCTGGCCATCCCCCCAAAGCTTTATGGCTTTATTTATGTAGTAAATGTCGTGAAAATGAACGAACAGGCCTATCATTCCATCAATATCGTCAGGGTTGTTGCGTCCCTCCAGAAAACCTTCACGCGCCACGTCCATATTCCGATTTGTCCGTCAGCAGTGCCTGTCGCGTCTTGGCATCGCCCATCGGAACTCGCATAAATTGCTTAAACAGCTCGTAATCCTTGTCAGTGCCTGAAATGCCGTACCTGTACAAGTGGAAAACGGCGTCCTTCTGCGCCTTGGACCACAGGCCCTCGCCGCCGACATAGGCTCGCAAAGAGGAAAGTGTATTCAAGCAAAAGAACAAGACGAAAAGCTCAACGCCTATCAACAGAGCCATGATGCCAACTGTGAAGTACAGTTTTCGGGCGATAGAGACGTTCCTGAACCACCGATAGACGAGGAACCCATCCCCCATTAGCGCACAGCCCACCTCATGCAGACCCGCGCCCCTCGAGGTTGGAAGGCTCGTGATGAAATGCCGCGAGATCACCCGGCGCGCGTGCCTCCTCCAACCCGGGGGGGCTGCCTGATATATCCACAACCGGAATGTCGGGGTTTATTTGCCGGGCGGCGCAGACGCGACCTATGTGGTTAAGCCGTCCAGGCAAGTGAATCCCGGTGAAAATGACCCGCAGACCATCAGGATCAAGTAATTGGGCGGCTGCGTCCGCTGTCCGCGCCTCCATCATGCAAAGTTCGGCATCACGAAGGGCATCAACAAGCATCTTCCGAATGTCGATATTGTCCTCCGCGATGCGATTGCACGTCACACTCGAACTCCGGATTACAGCTCAATTCTGCCGTGTGGCTGCACGGAAGCCCCTGGAGGTCAAAATTGCAAGCGACGTTAGGAATGTTTCCGCGAACACACGGGCGTTTGATAATCGCTGAAGCACGTTTTCGTCAGCACTCCGCCACCGGATCACGCGTCACTTCAGTTGCGAAGGCCGCAGTGCGGTGTCCAAGTGCTGTTTCGCCAGGCACTCGATCTCACGTCCTGAACAAATAAGGCAGGCAAGGCTCGCAGGGGGGAAGTTTTGGCTCGCCGTGTCAGCCCAGGTTACGGGCGCCTGTCGGGACGTTGTGGAAGTAGGGCGACGCCGTTCCGAAGGTTCCAGGGCAGCACGCGGGCAAGGTGCAACAAGCCATCGGGCGCCCAACGGTCTTCGGCGAAGCGTGCAACGACTTGCTCGGACGAACCGGCGCGAACGACCTCCGGGACGTCGGACGTGCCCTCCAACGGGCCGGCGAGCCGGACCTATCCCTCTGCGTGAAGGGTATCCATGAACGTGGCGTGCGGCGTTCATCCGTCTGATGGTCTGGACCATTCTCAGCCTGACTGTGCAGGCCGAAAATGGTCTAGGTCTTTGTTTAATTGCATGATTCACGCGCCGGGGACGTTCCGCTCAGCGCGATCATGCGCTAGTGGCAGCAAGCGGTTCCACGCCGGTCCAAGCCACAACATCACCGCGAACAGACGGGGGATCGCCTTTTCCTTTGAAAAGCGACCGGGTTTACGGAGACGAGGTCCCGCTGGCGGCGGCGATCAACACTGACCGGTGCTTTCCCGGCTGGACCTGGCCAGTTCAGCCATCGCCCGCTGGTACACCCGGGGCCCCCACCACTGCCTCGACCAGGAAAGTCTCCAGCGCGCGCACATAGGCCATATCGTTGAATGCACGGTGTTTCCCCTGGGCCACCGCCTGCCGCACCGCTGTGCGCCAGACCGGATCACGGGCCAGCCGGACCGCGATCGATACGTACTCGTCCACCGACCCGGCGATCGTCGCCTCGCAGCCGATCCGCCGCAGAATCGCCGCCGTGTGCCGCCCGCGCATGAACGGACCGGGCATCGTCACGATCGCCGGGATCCGTGGCGAGGCAATCCAGCGTCGATTTCCCGCCCGACCAGCCGATGGTGTCCAGGATCACGTCCGCCCGCCCGACCGCGTCGATGTAATCGCGCTGTGACATCGGCGGCAGGATCACGACGTGCTGACCCGCATCCAGTCCGGCCGCGGCGAATGCCTGCCACAGCCGATTGCGAAACGCATCCGTCACCGCCTGGCTCTTGGCGAAGGCGATGAAGACGAATCGGCACGCACCCAGTTCGGCCGCGATACGCGGAAAGATCGCGTCGTATTGCGGCAGGTATTTGTACAGCGCCTGACCCGACCAGAACACCGGCCCCGGACGATCCGGCTCGAAGTGCGGGCCGGCAAACGAACGGTCCGGCCCGGCCGTAACGGCTCCGCCTCGGCCCGACCAGGACCTCATCGGAAGGCGACGGCGACGCCTCCGGCACATAGCACAGGCCGAGATGTGGCAGCCGCACCAGGCGTTCGGTGTAATGGCAATCCCCGTCCGGCGGCTCCATCAGCTCGCTGGACAGGAAATAATCGATCGTCGGCATCCCCGAGGTCTCGGGCTGGCCCCAGGTCACGCACTGCACCGGCGCCAGGCGCATCGCCGCCAGCCGTCCGGCGATCGGGTCCATGCCGACCTCCGGATACAGCAGCACATGCGGCGCGGCAGCCGACGATCGCATCCCGCCACGCGGCGGCCGAGGGCAGCGCATGCACGAACCGGTCGCACAAATCGGCACAGCGTGCCGTCTGGGCGTCGGCGACACGGCCGGTATGAAACCCGATCACCTCGAACCGGCTTCGATCGAGCTGCGTCAGCCAGCCCTCCAGGAACAATTTCAACAATGTGTGGTCGCAGAAGAAGCCGCTGACGATGCCAAGCCGGATACGTTCGCCTTGCCGCCGGACGCGCCGCCAGTCGCGCCGGCGGCTCGGTCTCCGCCAGGACACGGCAGGCAAATTCGCCGTACACCGCTTGCAGCGCCCGGTCGTCCTCCCCCTGGTACGGCAGGAAGAATGGCTGCGACCGCGCCGATGGCATCCGGCCAGGACCCTTGGATCGCTCGCGACCAGGCCCTCCAGCGCCGTGACATAGCGCTTCCGCCGCACCGCGACCTCGGCCTCCGACCGGTACAGGATCGGAAGCTGAGCCATGCAGGCGGCAAGCCGCGCCGGACCGAACCCCGGATCGGCGACGATCGCCGCCTCGATGGCTGGCAATCGCATCGTCCGAACGGCCCTGACCGAACAGCAGGCAGCCGAGGTTGTAGTGCGCATCCGCCAATCCCTGGATCGATCGCCAGCGCGGTGCGATAACACGTCTCGGCCTCCGGCCGGCTGAGTTCCTGCGACACTATGCCCAGGTTGTTCCAGGCTCCCGCGTTCGTCGGGGTCAGCCGCAGCGCATTGGTGAGGCGGCATTCCGCCTCCGCCCAGCGGCCCTGCGCCATCAGCCAGCGCCCGTAGTTGGCCAGCGCGTCGGCAAAGTCCGGCTTCAGTCCGATGGCCTTGCGGTAGCAGGCCTCGGTCTCGGCCGGCGCGACCGGTGGCGGCGAGCGCGTTGGCCAGATTGTACCAGATATCGGCCATGCCCGGCGCCAGTGCGGCGGCCTGACGGTAATGCACGACGGCCGCCCGATGCCGGCCCAGATCGCGCAGCGTGGTCGCCAGGTTGTTGTGGATCTCGGCCGATTCCGGGCGCAGTTCCGCGGCAGTGCGGTACGCCTGCGCCGCGTCCTCCGGCCGGCCCAGCCGGCGATACGCGTGGCCGAGGCTGTTGTAATGCGGCGCGTGGCCCGGTTGCAGCGCCATCGCCCGCCGGATCAACGCGATCCCGGCCTGTCGGGTCGTCGTGTTCGACGGTGATCAGGCCCAGCAGATGCAGGCTGTCGGCGTGGTCCGGCTCATCATGCCAGAATGGCGCGATACAGCGCCGCCGCCTCGGCGAACCGGCCGGCTCGATGCAGCGTCATCGCCTCGCCGAAGCCGGCGTCATTCATGATACAGCCCCGTGCTCGCGGCAGCAGGCGCCGGGCCGCCGCCAGCGCGTCGGTCAACCGCTCGGCGGCGATAGTCCCAGATCGGATCGGGCGGCAGCGGGATGATCGCCATCGTCGCGTTGGCCTCGAACAGCAGCAGCGAACCGTCCGGCGCCGACCGCGAAGTCGATGCCGGCATAGTCCAGCCCCAGCGTCGCCTGGATTTTCGCCAATGCCGCCATGGCGCGCGCACCCAGGACCGCCGGCATGTCGTCCAGAAAGCGACGCTCCTCCTCGCGGAAGGCCGGATCTGGCTTCCATCGCGGCGGTGAAGTAATGCACTTTCCAGTCGGCCGAGATCGCCAGATGCAGCGGATAGAGCAACGCCGCCGATGAACATCACCCGGTATTTCCGCGCCATCCCGTCCGGCCCCGCGCGCATCGAGGTATTCGATCGCCAGGGGATCGCCGCGCGGCAGCGACGCCGCGGCCTCGGCCAGATCGTCCGGGGTCTCGACACGGATGAAAAACTGGCCGGTGTGGTAGCCGGGCGCGCGCAGCAGAAGCGGAAATCGCAAGCGCCGCGGCGCGGGACAGCGGGGTGATGCGGGGCGCGATGACGCCGGGAATATCCGCAAGCCGCCGCGCGTTGTCCTCTCGCCCGGTTACCCGGACCAGGGCGGGATGATTGATCAAAGGCGCCGTGCAGCCGCGACGATCCGTTCGGCGTTCGCCAGGGCGGTGCCGCACAGGTCGGCGTCGCCGATGGCGTTGACGATCATCGCATGCGGCGGCAACGGATCGGCCGGATCGAAGAAGTCGGCATACACCGCGGTGACGGCAAAGATCCGGTCATCGATCCAGTGCTGCACCGGAATATTGCCTCCCACGGCCGCGACCAGCATCAGCAACGGGATACCGGTCCCGCTACCGCGATAGCGCCGCCGGACAACCGCATGCCCGGCAAAGCCCTTCCGCCAGTGCTCGTCTGCGTTTTCCCCCATCTCGGTCAGGATGCGCGCGAGACCCTGGTGCGCCGCCGGCAGATCGGGATCGCGGCGAGCGCCGCCTGGTAGTGCGACGCGAGCCTCGGCGGCCTCGCCCGCCTCGCTCAGCAGATAGGCATAGCCGAGATGCGCCACCTTGTTCCCGGGATGACACCGCACCGCCTGGCGATACGCATCGCGCGCGGCCGACACGAAACCGCTGGCGTGGGCCAGGGCACCGAGTTCGGTCAGCGCGCCGCAATGCACCGGATCGGCCTGCAGGACCTCGAGATAGGCGTGCTTCGCCGCCTCGTCATTGCCTTGCGTCACCAGGGCCCGGGCGCGGCACAAAGCGCCGTCGCAGTCGCGCTCCTTCCATCATGCCGCACATCTCGGGACCAGGCGCTTCTGCAGGAACAGCCGGCGTGCCCGGGCGGACAGTCGTCCAGCACGCCGAACGTGGAAAAACCCATCTTCTCGTAGAACGGCGCCGCCTGGAAACTGAAGGTGTCGACGTAGCATGCCGAGACAGCCCCGGCTCCGCGCTTCGGTTTCCGCCAGACGCCATCAAGCGCCGTGCCGACGCCCTGGCCGCGCATCGGCTCCGGAACGAACAGCATCTCCAGGTGCAGCCACCGGAACAGGCTGACGCGCCCACAGGCCGCCGATGACGTCACCGCCGTCAGTCGCGGATCGGGATCACCAGCAAGCGCGGTTTCGCCGGCCCGATCACGTCGCGCGAAGCCGCCGTCGAGTGCCTGAAAGATCGCCTCGAACGTACCGCGCTCGGCGCGTATCGGACAGCTCGAGCAGCATCAGACCAGGGTATTGAGCAGACTCGTTCCGCCCGTTGCGGCCGTGCCGGACTGGGTCACGCCGGCCGAGGCGGTGGTCGCGTCGCCGCGCCGCCATGATGGTGATGATGGTGCACCGCGTCAGGTTGCCGATTAGACCCAGGCGGTGCTGCAGCCGCGCCCAACGGCGCGGTAATGGCCGCCTCGACGGTCGTCTGCGCCCCGGTGCCAGGGCCAGTCGCCTGGCCAGAGTTCAACAATTGCTGCATGTAAGCAGACGAGGACGCGGCGGAAATGCCGGATATGCTCATGAGACCCTCCTCATTCGATCGATGAGGATTGGCCTCATTCGACCGATAACGACTGACGTTACCAAGGATGTCTTAACCAATCCTTAATGACGGGCAACAAATTGCGCCGCGCGGCCAGTACGCGGGCCCCCTGCCTGACTGGAATCGCGAAGTGGCTTCAGGCCGAGGCAAACGCCCGCCCAATATGAGCCAGATCATTTGCGCAAAAGATGGAAGTGCTGCAGATTCGTCGCGCCAGGGGGCGCCGCATTACAGCGGCACGGTCAGCGCGTCGTATTCGTACAGCCAGTCGTAGCGCTGCTTTGACCTTCTCCGGCTGGAACTCCCGCTCGACATAGGCCGCCGCGCCCTCCGGACTGCCCAGCGCCGGGTTGTGGAAGCGTTTCGTGTTGTCCGACGACCCGCGCACGATCGCCGCCGTGCGTTCCAGGCGAGCCTTCTCATAGCGGCGCAGCGCATCCGCGACGTCGGCCAGCTCTCGAGGCAGCGGGCGATCACGACTGCGTCCTCCAGCGCCATGTTGGCGCCCTGCGCCAGGAACGGCAGCGTCGGATGCGCCGCATCGCCCATCACGCATACCCGACCTTGTGCGTAATGATCCAGCGGCTCCCGCCCCAGCAGAGCCCATTTGTAGGGCGTATCGATGTTGCGAATGATGGTCTTCACGTCCTCATGCCAGTTGGCGAGGTCGCGCAGGCATTCCTCGTGGCTGCCCTGGCTCGTTCCAGGATTCCACCCGCCAGTCGTCACGTTCCACCACACCGACGAAATTCAGCAACTCGCCGCGGCGCAGCGGATAGGTGACGACGTGTCCGCCGACGCCCACCCAGTTGACGCCGACCAGCCGGCGCTGGTGCGGCGGCAGGCGCTCCATCGGCACCAGCCCGCGCCACGCCATGATGCCGGTGAACCGGGCCGCGCCTTGTGCCGAACATCTGCTGGCGGACACGCGAGTGAACGCCATCCGCGCCGATCAGCACGTCGCCGGCTGACGCGCTCGCCATTGGCCAGATGCAGCGTCACCGCCTCGCCCGTCTGCTCGAAGCCTACGCAGCCATTGCCGGCTCGCACGGCGTCCGGGCTGGCGGCGCGCACCGCATCCAGCAGGACTTTGTGAAAGTCGCCGCGGTGGACCATCCAGTAGGGCGCGCCGAACCGTTCGACCGAGGTCTCGCCAAGGTCGAACGTCGGCCAGCATTTGCCCCGTCGTGCCAAGCCGGATTTCCTTGCATCGTCGCGGCGCAGACCACCTGCCGCATTGCCGCTTCCAGCCCAAGGGCGATCAGGATGCGCGTCCCGTTCGCGCCGAGTTGCACGCCGGCGCCGACCTCCCGCAGTTCCGGCGCCTGCTCGAACACGCGCACATGGTGGCCCGCTGTATCAGTGCCAGCGCGGCGGTCAGGCCGCCCAGCCCGGCGCCGGCGATCAGAGCGTCTGCCATTCCGGTCTTTCCTCTGGCGAAAATGCGGGACACCGATGCACGTGCCGTTAAGTTTGGCGCATTTCGTGTGTCTCAAGTGCTGGCTTTCAAGATATTCGCCGGTTGCAGCTTCGCCACCCTATCTCGGCGCCTCCCGAATGGGTCACGCTCACGGCGGAATTTTGAGCCGGTGCATAATCGCGGCGACAAGGTCCGGCACGGGCGCCTCGGAATCCAGCCGCAACACCGGCGCCGGTTGGTCGGCCAGCCACGCCTCGTGCGTCACCAGTCCGCGACGCAGCGAGCCGGCGGTGTCGTACGACTCCGCCCAGCGAATGAAGGCGGCGTTCGTCGCGGCCATGTCGCCGCCGGGTAGGATGCGGTCGCCGTGGCGGGCGGCCTCGCGACGCCGCAACCGCGCCATGCGCACCGCCGGGTCGAGCCGGAGGAACACCACAAGGTCGAAATACGGTTCCAGCAGTGCCGCCCATTCCGTCGCCGCGCCGGAGAACACCCAGTGCCCGGTGACCGGAAGCGTGCGCAGCAGCAGTGCCTGCCGCTCCTCCGTCGGTCGAGGCTTGGTATAGGGAGGATCGGTCGGCAGCCAGTAGAGACTGTCCGAATCGGCATGCGGCACCCCGATGCGCCGTGCCAGCGCGGCACCAAGGGTGGAGGTGCCGGAGCCCGAGGCTCCCAGGATATGGATCCGTGGCATGCGGGCGGATTAGCGTGGTTTGCAGCGACCGGAAAGCGGGGAGCACCGGCTTCCGATCACGCTTCAAACCGACAACTCCGCCTGGGCGGACGGGCGCCGGCCTCGCCCAGGCGGCAACGAACGGGTACTCTTGCCCTCGGCGCCCGCTGTCGCTCTGATCCAGGCCAGAACCCGAAGGAGGACGCCATGGAATTCGAACAGATCACCTACGAGGTCAGAGGCACCACCGCGATCGTCACGCTCAACCGCCCCGAACGGCGCAATGCGCTCAGCAGCAAGCTGCTCCGCGATCTGAATGCGGCGCTGAGGGAGGCGGACGAATACAACCCCGTCCATTGCGTCGTGCTGCGCGGCGCCGGTCCGCACTTCTGCGCCGGCGCCGACCTCAATGAGTATTCATCGGGCCGCGGTCCGGAGTATCGCGGCCGCGTCGAAATCGACGACGACGTGTGGCGCCTGGAACAGGGCCAGAAACTTCGGGTCGAACTGTTCGACATGCACAAACCGGTGATCGCCCAGGTGCATGGCACGTGTATCGGTATCGGCACGGAACTGGCCTGGTTCTGCGACATGATCATCGTCGCCGACGATGCCCGCATCGGCTTCCCGCCGGTCCGCGATCTCGGCACCCCGCCCGGCAGCATGTGGCTGTACCATTGCGGGCCGCAATGGGCGAAGCGCCTGCTGCTGACCGGCGACTCCCTCACCGGCAAGGACGCGGCCGAAATCGGGCTGGCGCTGAAGTCCTACCCGTCCGATCAGCTCGAGACCGAGGTCATGCGGCTGGCGGACCGCATGGGCCTGGTGGACCCGCATCTGCTGTCTGCCAACAAGCGCTTGGTCAACCTGGGACTGGAACTGATGGGCGCGCGCACGATCCAACGCATCGGTGCCGAGATCGACGCCAGGGGGCACCTCGCTCCCAAGGCGATGGCGTTCAAGGCAACGATGCGCGAGCACGGGGTGAAGCACGCCTTCCAGAAGCGCGATTCGGCGTTCGGAAGCGGCTTCGCGGCTGTTCACGGTCGAGATCCGGATTAAAGCGCGTTTCTACCGATCGCGCCGAGATCAATCCGTTTCCGCCCCGGTCCGGCAGGGATCAGAGCAATCATGTCCGGACCGGCTGCACGTCAGGGAGATCGCCCCACAGTCGGTTCTCACCCAAACCGGGTCATGTAGATGCAAACGCCATTCCTGATGTACGGCATCGCCGGAAGGCCACGTAACGTCGCGGCATGCCCGCGACAGGAGGCAGTTCAAGAGTCCGTCATGGGCCTGGCAACGGTCCAGATTCGCTCGTTGCGCACGGCCCGCGGGGGCCTATAGTCCTGGTTGTCGAACATTTTGTTTGGCCAGGCGGGCCGTGCGGGCGTGCTTGGCGAGGCAAGGCAAGGCGTCGCGGCACCGGGGGAAAGACGCACAGGTCCATGCCAAAGGTGTCCATCAGGTGCGACACGGGTGAGCCGCCTGGCATCCATCGGATGGGTGATAAAGCGCGTCCGCCGATCACCAATGTCGGCCGCTTGCTTCATGCCTCGGACCCGCGTGTGATGGAACGGCCGGTGCACCGCACAAAACGGCCCGGCGTGTAGGTGGCGCTCATTCCAGCCTGCCCGATCTGCTGGGCTTTGGTCGCTGCGAAATGCGCCTTGAGTGGCAGGCGACCACCGCCATCGTCCCCCGAGAGCACCACCCCTTATCGCCAGGGGATACCGCGGCCGGGCTGCGCCGGGCGGCACAAGGCGGGGCGCGTGCCGCTTCTGGAAGCGACGCGGCGGGCGAGCCACTGTGCGCGCGCGACACGCAAGGCACGACCAGGATCGCACAGGCACCACAAGGGGCGCAGGACGAACTCTTCTGGTATTCGATCGCAGGGAAGCACGACCCGCCGCGTGAACGGGATACTTCAGACAAAGCGCGACAGCCGCGCGAAATCGGCAACAGGGGGAAGATGAGCATGAGAAAGATCTGGATCGCGGCCACACTTGTCGCTGCCGCTCTATGTTGTGGATCCGCGGCCAGAGCCGCGGATCAATGGTGGCCGGTGAAGGTCGACGACATGGACTCGGGCAAAGCGGTGGTGGCGGAGTACTCGCCGCTGCCGAAGGCCAATAAGGCATGGAATGTCTGCGTGCTGTTCCCGCACATGAAGGACACGTTCTGGGTCGCGGTCGATTACGGCATTGTCGAGGAAGCCCGGCGTATGGGCATCAACATGACGCTGTACCAGGCGGGCGGTTACGAGAACCTGCCTAAGCAACTGTCGCAGTTCGACGACTGCCTGGCGGGAAACTTCGATGCGATCGTCGTCGGGCCGATCTCGGAAGCCGGGCTGACACGCGAGATCCGCAAAGCGGTCGAGGCGGGCAAACCTGTCATCTCCACCGTCAATCCACTGAGCAAAGCCCCCGCCACCGCGAAGATGTTCGTCGACTTCGTGGCCATGGGCGAGCAAACGGGCAAATTCCTGGCTGACGACATGCACGGCACACCGGCGCGCGTGGTGAACTTCCCGGGTCCGGCAGGTTCCGGCTGGGCCGAACAGTTCAACCAGGGATTCAAGAACGCGATCGCGGGAGACAGCAACATAAAGCTGTTGGGTGAGAAATTCGGCGACAGCGGTGTCGCCGTGCAGCTCGGCCTGATCCAGAACGCGCTGCAAGCCTATCCCGATATGAACGTGATCTGGGGCTGTGCCCCGGCGGCAGAGGCAGCGATCGGCGCCGTTCGCCAGGCCAACCGCGACAACGTGAAGATCATCTCCTCCTACGAGAACCAAGCGATGCTGGACGCGCTGAACAAGGGCGAGATCCAGGCCTTCGCGACACAGTATCCGGTGCTGGAGGGTCGCGTGGCGATCGACACCGCGGTGCGCATTCTCGAGCACAAGTCTTACATGAAGTTTATACAGCCGGTTCCGTCGATCATCGACAAGACCGATCTCGGCAAGATCAACATGAGCCTCGTCCTGGCGCCAGCGAGCTTCAAGGCGGAGTATTCCGTCACCGCGAAATAATGACCAGGGCGGTGACTGGCACGCAGGGCCTGCCGGATGCCCGGCCGCTGCCGGGCGGCGGGCATGGCCCGGCGGAGATCCTGCTGGAGATGACCGGTATCTCCAGGCGCTTTCCAGGCGTGCTTGCCCTCGACGGGGTGGACTTCGACCTTCGCCGCGGCGAGGTGCATGTGCTGTTCGGTGAGAACGGCGCCGGCAAATCGACGCTGATCAACATCATCGCCGGCACCCTATCCCCGGATGCCGGAGAGATGCGGTATCAAAGCAACCGGATCGCCGACCTTACGCCGCATCGGGCGCGCGTCATCGGCATCAGCCCGGTGTTCCAGGAATTCAGCCTCGTCCCGGAACTCACGGTCCAGGACAACCTGTTCCTGGGACGCGAAAAGAGCGCGCTCGGGGTGCTCGACCGCAAGGCGATGCGACGCCGGGCGCGGGAGATCATCACCGAGCTTGGTTTCGATCTGCAACCGGACCGTAAGGTCGGCGAACTGTCGCGGGCGCATCAGCAGATGGTCGAGATCGCCAAGGCGCTGCTGACCAACGTGCGGCTGCTGATCCTGGACGAGCCGACGGCGTCACTGACCGAGGCCGAGACCGCACGGCTGTTCGCGCTGATGGCGCGGCTGAAATCGTCCGGCGTCGGGATCATCTACGTGTCGCACCGCCTCGCCGAGATCCGCCGGCTGGCCGACCGTATCACGGTGTTGCGCGACGGTCGCAAGATCACGACGGTGCGCGCCGGCGACGTGAATGACCGGGCGCTGATCGAGTTAATGACGGGCCGTGCCGTCGGAGCATTGTTTCCGGCAGTCCGCAGCGCGCCGGGCGCGACGCTGTTCGAGACGGTGGGGCTGTCGCTGGCCACCAGGACTGTCGAGGACGCCTCGATCAGGGTGCGCGCGGGCGAGGTGGTGGGCATCGCCGGGCTCGTCGGCTGCGGCAAGTCGGAACTGATCCGGGCCGCCTTCGGGCTGGAAGTCATCGCCCAGGGCGCGGTTCGCCATCGCGGACAGGACCTGCACGGGCTGACGCCCAGGACGGCGCTCAGGGCCGGCATCTGTTACTTTCCCTCGGATCGGGTGGCGGAGGGCCTGGCCCTGTCGCGTCCGGTGCGGGAAAATGTATCCATGGGGTCGCTCGACTGCGCCGCGTTTGCCCGGGGCCCGGTGCTCCGCCGCGCGGAGGAGCGCCGGCTGGTGCAGCGGATCGTCGACAAGCTGCGCCTCAGTCCACCGCGGATTGAACAGAGCGTGGTCAACCTGTCCGGCGGGAACCGCCAGAAAGTGGTGCTGGCTCGGGGTATGACACGGGACCTCAATGTCTTCCTGTTCGACGAACCAACGGTCGGAATCGACGTCGGCGCGAAGTTCGAGGTCTACGAGCTTATCAAGGAACTGGCCGAGGGCGGTGCGGCGATCGTGCTCGTTTCCTCGGAACTGCCGGAGGTGATGGCCCTTTCGCAGCGGCTGTATGTCATGCACCGGGCGCGGATCGTCGCTGAGTTGCAGGGCGACGAGATCACGGAGCAGCGCATCCTTTCGCACTTCTTCGCCGGCACCGAACATGCAGACTAGTACAGCGCGTCAGGGAATCGCAATTCCCGCAGCTACCGCGATTTGCCGCATGAATCGGATACTTCAGGCCAGAGGCGATATATCGTGCCGCTCCGCGTGCGATACGAAAGTCACGCTGCTTCGACCCGGCGGCCACACTCCGAGCACAACGGGCCGTGTATATACGTCAGGCCCCGGCGGGCGTATCGCGCTTCCATGATATCCGACACAGACCGGCCGGTGCTCCACCGCCTGCGTCGCGCCATCCTGTTCGGGGATGCGGGCGTGCTGCCGGCCCTGTTCGTGCTGCTGGTGATCGTGCTGTCCGCGACGCAGCCGTATTTCCTCGGCGCGCAGAACATCGTCAATGTCCTGCGCAACGCCTCGTTCCTGATCATCGCCGCGTCCGGGCAGATGTTGGTGCTGATCGTTGCCGGGCTTGATCTCTCGATCGGCGCCGTCATCGCGCTCACCAGCGTCACCTCTGCGAGCGTGATGGCCGGGCTCCCCGGCTACGGCGTGCACGGGACCGGCGCGATCATTGCCCTGGGCGTGCTGGCCGGTCTTGGCTGCGGGCTGGTCGTGGG
This sequence comes from uncultured Alphaproteobacteria bacterium, assembly GCA_963817185.1. GTDB lineage: Bacteria > Pseudomonadota > Alphaproteobacteria > Acetobacterales > Acetobacteraceae > Rhodopila. The sequence continues at coordinate 23,539 of CAWFNN010000005.1, forward strand.
CCTGGCCAACGCACTGTGCGTCGCACTGCTGCGCGTCCCGCCGTTCATGGCGACGTTGGGCACGATGTCGATCGCCGACGGGCTTGGGCTCCTGCTGACCAACGGCATTCCGGTCTACGGCATGCCGCCCATCTACGTGGCCGGCCTGGGGCGAGCGATCGTGCTCGGACTGCCGATCGCCCTTTACGCGGCCGTCGTCATCGTGGGCCTGCTGTGGTGTGTGCTCAATCTGACCCGCATCGGCCGTTACATCTACGCAAGCGGCGGCAACCTGCAGGCGGCGGTCAGTTCCGGCATCAATGCGCGGGCCATGTTGGTGCTCGCATATGTCCTGAGCTCACTGCTGGGTTCGGTCACCGGCTTGCTGCTCACCGCCGAAATCGGCTCCGGGCAGGCCACGACGGGCGAGTCGCTGATGCTGGAGAGCCTGGCTGCGGCGGTGCTTGGCGGGGTCAGCCTGCGCGGGGGCGTCGGCCGCGTCGAACTGGTGGCCCTCGGCGCGATCTTCCTGCTCACCCTCACCAACGCGATGGACCTGATGCGGGTCGACACCAGGATCCAGTCGATCGTGCTGGGCTGCGTCCTGGCCGTGGCGGTCAGTCTGGAGGTGCTTGGCCGCCGCCGGCAGACCGTCCGTGTCTGACGTCAGTGCCGCACGCCTCGGGACTGCCGCGCACCGGCGACGCTTCGAGGCAATCGGCAACCAGTCGGTCCTGCTGGCGCTGATCGTGCTGATGGAGGTCGTGTTCGCGTTCATCGAGCCGCGCATCACCTCGCGCGGCAACATGCTCAACGTCATGCAGCAGGCCAGCTACTTGGTGGTGTTCACTGTGGCACAGACCCTGGTGATCCTGACCCGCGGTTTCGATCTGTCTCTCGGCACGACGGTATCGGCCGTCGGTGTGGCGAGCGCGCTGATCCTCGCGAGCCACGGCGATGATCCGGCGTGGTGGGTGCTCGCGCTGGGCATTGCGGCAGGCCTCGTGTTCGGCTTCGCCGTCGGTCTGTTCAATGGCGTGCTGGTCGCCGGCGTCGGCGTCAATCCGTTCATCGCGACGCTCGCCAGCCTGAACATATGCATGGGGATCGCCACCACGATTTCGGGGGGCGCGCCGGTCTTCGGCGTTCCCGACGGGTTTTCCACCCTGATGTCGGACGGCCATATCCTGGGCGTGCGGGTCACCGTCGCGATCGCCGCCATGGTCCTGCTGCTCGCCTGGTTCGGCCTGACCCGCACGACCTTCGGCCGAGCCGTCTATATCATTGGCAGCAATCCGCGGGCTGCCGCGGTCGCGGGCCTGCCAGCGCGCCTGGTGCTGGGTGGCACATACGTGCTTTGCTCCCTGCTCGCGGCGGTGGGGGCATTGATGCTGATTGCCCGCACCGGGTCGGGAGAGCCCAACCTGGGCGGCAGCCTGATGCTGCAGAGCATCGCGGCGGCGGTCATCGGCGGCGCGAGCCTGCGCGGCGGCAGCGGCGGTATCGGATCGGCGCTGCTTGGCGCGCTGTTCGTCACGATGCTGTCCAACGGAATGGATATGCTGCGGATCAGCGGCTATATCCAGTTGATAACCCTGGGCGTCGTGGTCATTGCCGCCACCGCGCTCGATTTCCTGCGCGGCCAGAGGGCGCGTTGACCCATCAAGCGAGGCCGCCTGCCGCCGGCGGTCCGGGGGGCCGAACCGGCTGTCTCTCGACTTCACCATGACCGCCGGCAGCGCGCGTCCGCTGGCGGATGCAACCAGGATCGCCTACCGTGAGTTGGTTCGCTGGATGGTCGCCGATTACGGCTTCGACCAATGGGACGCCAGTATGATGTTGAGCTTCGTCGATCCGACATGTTCCGTCGGCGCCGCGATCCTGAAAGAGTGCCTGGCACGCTGAGCAGAAGGTCGATCGGCACGACCCCATCGCCCGGCGGTTCGGGAATTGATCTGCGCATCGCGCCGAAGCTGGGAGAGCCGGCCTTGGACTGGAACCGAACGAAGGAACGGATCCGCAGCCACGTTTTCAGGATATGGACGGCGTTCGCCGTCCTGGCCGCATACGTCTACGGCTGGCTCTACATGCCGGAGGTGCTCACTTGGTGGAAGCGGACGACCACCTCGCTCATCGAGGCTGGCTGTAATCTGATCCCATACCCTTGGGGAGACCGCATCGAGGATACGCTCGGGAACTTCGGCCTGTGGGTCCAGATCACGCTTGCCATAATTGTATTCCGGATCCTGGTATGGCTTCTTATATCGGCAATGCGGCGCATCTGGAGCGGCCGGAGCGGCGCACGGGCAAACCACTTTCCAGCGGAAGACAGTCGTTAGCTAGTACATCGATTCCGAATTGCCGATCATAATCGGCCTGTGAGCACTTGCCCGGAAATTGCGGCTGGCAGAGATGGTGGAATAGTACCAACCGAGAGAGATTTTCAGGGAGTGGGGCTTTGGCGCGGGGCAGATGGGTCTATGTCGGCGGACGGGCTGGGAACAAACCGCCGCCGGCCGAGAAAGTAGCCATCACCGCCGCGTGCGAGAAGTTTATTACGGAAGTGCTGAGGCCGCGGTTTCTCCCGGAGATCCGCCCCACTGCGTTCAACTATCCGGTCGCCATCGACGGCAAATGGCATGGCAACAAGTATCGGTTCCTCACTCGCTACCGCTCCGACGACCCTCGTTCATCCGAACCGGAGTTCGAAGCCCCGTTCGCCCGCCTGGAATACATCAGTCGCGATTGCTTCGACCTCTCCTGGCACCACCACACCGGCGAGTGGTTTTGTCTGTTCCAGCGCCAGTCGCTGGCCGAAGCCTTGCACCTGATCGAAAGCGAGCCGCATTTCGAGCCGTGTTGACCCGACCACGCACGCCGCGCCATCCAACAGCCGTTTGGTTACCATCCCGGAAGACGCTGTATGCCGCGCAAAGCCACCACGATGGCGCTGTCCCTGACTGAAGAAGCCCGTTCCACCCTGGCCGCGCTCGCCCGCTCGCGCACTGCCCCGGCGCACCATGTCGAGCGATCGGCCATCATCCTGCACCTTGCCGACCGCTGTGATACCAGCGAGATCGCGGCCACCCTCGGCATCGACCGCCAGCGGGTCACCCGGTGCGTCCGCCGGGTGACGGCTGTGGGACCGCTCAAGGCCATCGACGACCTGCCGCGTTCGGGACGCAAGCCGGATATCACCGAAGCGGCGCGGACCTGGCTGATCGGCGAGGCCTGTGCCAAACCAAAAGATCGCGGGTATCCGCACGAGCTTTGGACGTTACGCCTGTTGGCGGCGCATGCCCGCAGCCACGGGTGCGGCGTGGGTCATGGCTGTCTGGCCGAGCTCGCCGCCAGTACGGTCCACGACATCCTGAACCGCCGGCCAGTCAAGCCCCACAAGGTGCGTTATTACCTGGAACGCCGTGACCCGGCCTTCGACGAACGCAAGGCCGAAGTTCTGGAAGTCTATGCAGCAGCGGAAATGCTACGGGCACTGCCGCAAGCGGAACGGCCCGTTGCCGTTGTCTCCTACGATGAGAAGCCCGGCATTCAGGCGATCGCCACCACGGCGCCTGATTTGCCGCCCCGGCCGGGCAAGAACACGACCGTCCAGCGCGACCACGAATACAAACGGCTTGGCACAGTCACGCTTTCGGCAGCCGTCGACCTCGTTACCGGGTTTGTCCACCATGCCGTCACTCAGCGACACCGCTCGCGCGAGTTCGTCGACTTCCTTCGCCAACTCGATGCCGCTTATCCGGCGGGCTCGTTGATCTGCATCCTGCTTGACAATCACTCAGCCCACCGCTCGCGTGAGACCCAGGCTTCCTCGACAGCAAGCCCGGCCGTTATGAGTTGGTCTTCACCCCAACGCATGCGTCCTGGCTGAACTGGGTGGAGATGTTCTTCTCGAAGATGGCGCGTTCGGTGTTGCGCCGGATCCGCGTCGCCAGCAAAGACGAATTGACCGAACGGATCAAACGCTACATCGAGATGTGCAACGATGTGCCGCTCGTGCCGAAATGGTCCTATTCTTACTGAGTCGCAAAATGGAGCTTCCCCCGAATCAGCGCGGCCTCGTAAACAATGGAGATTCATGCCCCTGACTGTGAGGCAATCATGGATCTCCTGGAGAACGCCAGCCGCCTGAGGTTCGAGGCCTACGTCGAGCAACTGGCCAGCGTCATCGGCCATGCCGACCGCGTGGTGCCTTTGCACGACTACTGCACCGGGCTGCTGCTGCCCGGCGAGCGCAAGAGCGTCGAACCGATGGCGGCCCTCACCGCGCCAGCCGCCACAGCGGCGAAACACCAGTCGTTGCTGCATTTCGTCGCCATCGCCCCCTGGTCCGATGAGGCTGTGCTGACCAAAGTGCGCCAGATGGCGCTGCCAAAGATCGAAGCACTCGGCGCGATCGAAGCCTCGATCATCGATGACACCGGGTTCCCCAAAAAGGGCAAGCACTCGGTCGGTGTCGCACGGCAGTACTGCGGCCAACTGGGCAAGCAGGACAATTGCCAGGCGGTGGTCTCGCTGTCCATCGCCAACCACCACGCCAGCCTGCCCGTCGCGCACCGGCTCTATCTGCCCGAGGCCTGGGCGAACGACCCAGATCGGAGAAAGCAAGCCAAGGTTCCCGGGGACGTCGTCTTCAAGACCAAACCGCAGATCGCCTTGGACCACCTGCGCGTCGCGCATGCCGCTGGCATTCCACTCGGCACGGTGCTGGGCGATGCTGGCTACGGCTATGATGGCCAGTTCCGCGAGGGAATAACGCAACTGGGGTTGCTCTACGCCGTCGGTATCCAATCGAACGTGCTGATGTGGAGGGCTGACACCCTCCCGCCGGGGCCGGACGGGCCGAAACTGTCACGTCCGCAACTGCGTGCGCAGCAGATCTCCGCCCAGGAGCTGGCGCTCAGCCAGCCGGCGGCAGCTTGGCAAAACGTCACCTGGCGCGAAAATGGCGAGGCGTTCACCTCACGTTTTACGCGTCTGCGCGTCCGCCCGGTTACGCGGGCCGAGTCACCCGCGGAGGAGTGCCTGCTGATCGAATGGCCGGAGGACGAGGCGGCGCCGACCAAATACTGGCTATCCACCTTGCCGGCCGATATGAGCTTCGAGGCACTGGTCGATCGCGCCAAACTGCGCTGGCGGATCGAACGGGACTATCAGGACCTCAAGCAAGAACTTGGCCTGGGTCATTACGAAGGACGCGGATGGCGTGGGCTCCATCACCACATCACGCTGTGTATCGCAGCCTACGGCTTCCTGATCGCCGAGCGGGCGATTTTTCCCCCAGGAGCCAGAAAACACGGCAGATCCGCGACGGTTGACGTTTCCGCCGGTCACCGATCCGAAGGCGCCGCCGCGGCGTCCCGAGCGCCATATTTCGAACTCTATCGCCACGCTGAGGCGACGGCTTACTGTCGCTCTGGTCAAGCATCTGCCGCGGTGCCCGTGCTGCGGCGCAGGACGAGTGACCGAAGCGCGACGCAACTTGTGACACAGTAAGACTATGGCATCAGCCGCGAACCGCAGCCGATCGCCGCATGATCAATTCGGCAATTCGAGAACGATGTACTAGTGTCCCGATTCGGAAGTTCTCCATGCCTGGATCAGCCGCCTTACGAACTTCCAAATCGATGAGGACACTAGCAAAGCATTGTTTTCTAGTGTGGTTTGTGGTTCCCAAGTCCGCGCCGGGGACGTTCCGCTCAGCGCGATCATACTCTGGCTCGCCCCCCGCGTCGGCCCTTGATCAAGGACTTTTACCTCCGACCGAAACAATTTCCGGCGCCGGCAGCCCCTGCCCCGGTTCGCCCATCCCATGCGCAGCAACTGACGCTGACCAAGCTACCAGGCAAATATCGCGCTTCGCCGAGGGTTCAACCAGCTTGTCGTCTTGGTGTTGAATTGGAACGCCCATCAGCACCCAGGCAGAATGAGGCACCGGCCCGTTGCCCCCGGGGCGTGAAACGCCTCAGGCGAACAAACCCTCCTTCATCAGACCGGAACAGCGCGACCCGCCAGTCCGGCCGACGACACAGGGCAAATCCACGCTCGCGGGAACATTCCCAGCAGAGTCAGACCGCACGATCCGAGGAGTTCCGATCCATCCCGCCCTGGCCCGTTCGGATAACCTGCTACCGCCGCACTACCTGCGCTACAACCCGCAAGCGATGTCCAGCGCCATCCGGATCAGCTTGTCGCTGGCCTCCGGCGTGCGGAACGCGCTGTGTGCCGACAGCGTCACGTTGGGCAGCGTCGTCAGCTTGTGCCCGGCCGGCAGCGGTTCCGTGTCGAACACGTCCAGCGCGGCATGACGCAGGTGCCCGTTCTCCAAGGCCGCGATCATCGCCGCCTCATTCACGATCGCGGCCCGCGCGGTGTTCACCAGGATCGCACCCGGCCGCAACCGTCCCAGCCGTTCCGCGCTCAGAAATCCGCGCGTCTCATCGTTCAGCAACAGATGGATAGACAGCACCTGGCTCTCCGCCAGCAGCGTGTCCAGGTCCACGAACGTCACCCCTGGCGCGGTCTTCGGTGTCCGGTTCCAGGCCACCACCCGCATCCCGGACCCGGCCGCGATCCGCGCCACCTCGGCCGCTATGCCGCCGAAGCCCAGCAGCCCGAGCGTCTTGCCGGTCAGTTCCATGCCCTCGGTGCGCAGCCACTGGCCGGCGCGCATGCCGCCGTCCATCCGAGCCAGCCCCCGTGCGGCCGCCCACATCAGCGCGATGCTATGCTCTGCCACCGCCGTGTCGCCGTAGCCTTTGATGATGTGCACGATGATGCCAATTTCCGACAATTCCTCGGGATGCATGTAGCTGCGGGCGCCGGTGCCCAGGAAGATGATGTGCTTCAGGCTGGCGCAGGCGCGCATCGCCTCGGTCGGCATCTGCGTATGATCGTCGAAGATGAAGTCGTAGCCCGCGGTCAGGCCGGGCAGTTCCTCCGGCCTGATCTCGCCCCGCTCGATCACGTCCATCGGCGGATCGGTTGGCCGGACGACGCGGTGAAACACTGACGCCAGGTCGTCCACGGCATCCAGAAACAGGCCTTTCATCGCACCCCCTGACGCAGAGCCGCCTCAACTGTGCGCAATGATGCCGCGCGCGGCAAGCAGACGTGTCCAAGCCGGACAGAGAAGTTACGGTTTCTCATCGGTAGAATCACAGCGCCGGCGTTCGAGGTCGGACGGCGGGCGGGCGCGGAGCCCTCACGTCGCACAGAACTCGGCCGCCGCCTGATGCGCGGGCGGGGGAGCCTCATCCTTGTCTTCCGAGTGCGTCGTCAGGCGCGCGAGGCACGGCGGAACAACAAGATTACTTATAAAACGGTCGTCCACAGTATAAGAACCTGTTTGTGTAGATAAGCAGAGCCGGTCGGTGCAATTCTGATCACAACCATCAGTGGAATTGTGGGGTGCCGAAAAAGGTGAGATCCAACCGGATCTCCCCTTTGCCTTTAGCGCTCAGGCCAGAACATGGGAACCGCCGGCCGGCCTGCACAGGCGTCACCGGCCTCGGGATGCCTTTGCCGATGTTGACGTCGTCGTGGACGAAGTGCTGGCCGAACTCGCGGCCATGGCAAAGGATGGTGTCCCCGCCGCTGCGACCGGGGTCAACGGAACCATAATGCTGCCCCGCACGCGAACGGGCCTCGTGGCCTGGCCAGTTCGTCACTTTGTGCTGCTGGCGTAGGATGTGGTGGCGGCGATCCTGGTTCAGCTTGAACGGCACGGTGGAACTCGGAGCTCCAAAGGAGCGATTCTCCCCTAAGCTGGATCCCTTCGAATCGCGACGGGCGGATCCTCGCACCACGCTGGCGCAGCCTCAAGGCCGTCGGGTCGGAGACTTTCCGCGCCGGCTGCCGTCCTGTATCGGTTGCATGGTAAAGCGTTGGCGGACGACCTCCAGCGTGCGGTCTATGTGTTCGCCCAGCCTGCGGCACGCCAGATCGGCGTCCCGAGCAAGGGCGGCCTCCTTGATTGCCGCGTGTTCGGCATGCACGTCCCGGGGAATGCTGCGGGTGGCCATCGCGATGCGGCGATAGCGCTCGGTCTGCTGATAGAGGATGCCGTAGAGGTGATGCAGCCAGCGCGATTGGCACCCCGCCAGGAGTGCCTCATGAAAGTCGTGGTTGCGGCCTTCCCATTCCCCCCAGACTTGTTCAACAGGCTCAACCGCCAACCGCTCCTCCACGCGCGACAGCCGATGAAACGCGGCGACAACACCGCCCTCCCACACATCGCCGCCTTGGGCGATAGCCTGACGCAACGCCTCGGTCTCGATCATTTTGCGCACCTGGGTAAGGTCTGTGATGTCGTCCAGCGACATTGGGGCGACCCGGAACCCGCGCTGGCCTTCCGCCGTCACCAGGGCTTCGCCGATCAATCGGGTCAGTGATTCGCGCAGCGTGCCGCCGCTGACGGCGTAGCGCTCCTTCAGCGCCTCTGCGCGCAGTCTCATGCCGGGTTCCAGCGTGCCGTTCAGGATGTCCCGACGGAGCGCGGCGTAGGCGGCCTCCACCAGCGTCCGGGCAGTGCTCGGCGGGCCGTCTGTCGCGGGTGGGTCATGACGTCCAGGCTGATGGTCCATTCCGGCCTCTCTGCTGTCCAAGGGGTGGAAATCGGTAGTTACGGCAGATTCTCCAAATATTCCAGATCATCGGCCACGGCTTATAATATCGCCCGTTAGCGATAATTGGACTATTTTCGACAAATTCTCAAGATTTTTGTTGACGCTCGATCTTTTGTCCGCCAAGGTGCGCGCAACCACAAACGGCGGTGGCGGGCGCAGACAGGCGGCTCGCACCACGGGCAGGGCGGAGAAGCAGGTGTGACGCAACAGGGGACATGGGAGCGGCAGGGCGGACTTCCGGTGTGCCGCGTCCGTATCACCGGGTTGCGCCGCGACACTTACGTCGAGTTCGAATTCTCATTGGGCGACGACACGCTCAGCGTCGAACTGATCCTGCCCTTCGCCGCCTTCGCCGAATTTCGCGCCGAGCGCCGGGCGCAGGTACTGCCGCCAGCACCGCACGTCGCGGATGCGATCGAGCGCCTGGCATGGCGGCTGCGCCGGCCAGATTTGTTCCGGCTGCTGGGCTACACGGCGGCACACCGGGACGACACGAGCAACGCACCTTAATTTAGCGGGAGACCAACGTGACCGTCGACCTCAAGACCCTCGCGATCGAGCCGAAGCGGCACACTTTCGGCCATATCGCCCGGCGCTTAGGCGCTGACCGCCCGGCATCGCGCTACGAAGAAGGCACGATGGATGTGCAGGCGACGGCGAACTTCCATTACAAGCCGCTGTACGAGCCCGAGTTCTGGCACTACGACACGGCCAAGACCCACGTCGTGATGGCCGATTGGTACGCCCTGCGCGACCCTCGGCAACTCTATTACGCCACCTACAACTTCTCCCGCGCCGGCTGGAACCAGGCGGCTGAGCGTAATTTCGCGCTCGCTGAAAAGCGCGCTCTGCTGGGCAGCCTCGGTACCGAGGCCGAGGCACTGCTGGAGCGGGGATTGCTGCCGCTGCGGCATGTGCACTGGGGTGCCAACATGAACATGACAGAAGCGTGCCAGCGCGGATACGGCACCGCGGTGACCGCGCCCTGCATGTTCTCGGCGGGCGACCATCTTGGCATGGCGCAGATCATCAGCCGTGTCGGCCTGTTGCTGGACGGCCAGACCGGCCACAGCCTGGATCGCGCCAAGGAGGCCTGGATGACCGATCCGGCCTGGCAGGGCATCCGCCGGTTGGTAGAGGACAGCTTCGTCGAGCGCGACTGGTTCCATCTCCTCGTCGCGCAGGGACTGGCGATCAACAGCGTGGCGCTTGGCATGGTCTATGAGCGCTTCGACGGCGCCTGGGGTGCCAGTGCCACCGCCGTTTCGCTGCTGACCGAATTCATGAGCGACTGGCGCGACGACGAGGCGCGCTGGATCGACGGCGTGATCAAGGTGGCGGTCGCGGAAAGCGCGCACAACGCCGCCCTGATCGCGCGCTGGGCTGGCCACTGGATCGATCGAGCCGCCGCCGCGGCGCGGCCCTTGTCCGCCGCGATCCTGCATGACAGCGGCGAAGCGGCCGAAGCGGCGGCCGAGGACGCGCGAGCGCGCTGCCGCCGCCTCGGCCTGGATGTCTGAACCGCCGGCACACGAAAAAGAGGACATCAAGTCATGACCCAGCTCGCCTCGCTGACCTTGCAGAACAATGACGACGCGCGCCCGATCATCGACGCGGTGATCGCCGATAATCCGGGCGTTCGCGTGCTGAAGATGCCCGGTGCCGTCAAGCTCGATTGCGACGGCCGGCTGGTGGTGAACCGCGCATCGGTCGAGAACCGTATCGGCCGCGCCTGGGATCCGCAGGAGATCCACCTGGTGCTGATTTCGATGGCCGGCAATCTCGATGAGGACGACGATTACTTCGCCCTTTCCTGGCAACACTGACGGGAGTCCATAATAATGTCTCCACGCAAGCTCGGTCTCAAGCAGCGCTACGCAATGATGACGCGTGGCCTCGACTGGGAAACCACCTACCAGCCGATGGATCAAGTGTATCCCTACGACAAGTTCGAGGGCATCAAGATCCGCGACTGGTCGGAATGGGAGGACCCGTTCCGCCTGACCATGGACACTTACTGGAAGCTCCAGGCCGAGAAGGAGCGCAAGCTCTACGCCGTGCTGGACGCCTTCGCGCAGAACAATGGCCAGACCGGCATTTCCGATCCGCGCTACATGAACGCGGTGAAACTGTTCCTCACCGGTGTATCGCCGCTGGAGTATCAGGCCCACCGCGGCTTCGCCTTTACCGGGCGTCATCTGCGCGGCGTGGGCCCGCGCGTGGCCGCACAGATGCAGTCGCTGGATGAACTGCGCCACGCGCAGACTCAGATCCACACCATCAGCCACTACAACAAGTTCTTCAACGGGCTGGCCGAATTCCCGCACATGCACGACCGGCTTTGGTATTTGTCCGTGCCGAAGTCGTTCTTCGACGATGCACGCACCGCCGGCCCGTTCGAATTCATGATCGCGATCGGCTTCGCGTTCGAATATGTGCTGACGAATCTGCTGTTCGTGCCGTTCATGTCCGGTGCCGCCTACAACGGCGACCTCGCGACCGTGACGTTCGGGTTCTCGGCGCAGTCCGACGAAAGCCGGCACATGACGCTCGGCATCGAGGTGATCAAGTTCCTGCTGGAACAGCATCCGGACAACCTGCCGATCGTGCAGCGTTGGGTCGACAAATGGTTCTGGCGCGGCCACCGGGTGCTGGGCCTCGTCGCCATGATGATGGATTACATGCTGCCGAAGAAGGTGATGTCCTGGAAAGAAGCCTGGGACATCTATTACACCGAGGCCGGCGGCGCGTTGTTCCAGGATCTTGCCCGCTACGGCCTGCGTCCGCCGAAATACGCCGACGTCGCGACGGCGGAGGCGGAGCACCTGTCGCACCAGAACTGGTCGATCTTCTACCAGTACACGCATGCCGCGGCCTTCCACACCTGGCTGCCGACGGCGCAGGAGATGGACTGGCTGTCGGAGAAGTATCCCACGACCTTCGACCAGTACTATCGCCCGCGCTTTGAAATGTGGGCGCAGATGGAGAAGCAAGGTCACCGCTTCTACAACAACGGGCTGCCGCAACTCTGCACCACCTGTCAGATCCCGATGGGCTACACGGAGCCGGGCGACCCCACCACGATCGCCTTCCGCTCTTCGATGCACAGGAATGAGCGCTACCATTTCTGTTCCGACGGCTGCAAGGACATCTTCGACTTCGAGCCGGAGAAATACGCGCAGAGCTGGCTGCCGGTACACCAGATCTTCCAGGGGAATTGCGGCGGCGCGACGATGCCCGACGTGCTGAACTACTACAAACTGAATAACGGCGAAGACAATTTGGACTTCGGGGACTCGCCCGATCGCAGAATGTGGGACGAGTGGCAGGCGTCGAAATCGCGGTTGGCCGGTTGAGGGGGGAAAGTATCATGAGTGTCGTTGCTATCCGGCCCGACTACGAGGCCCATACCGTGGTTCGCGATGTGCGCGCGAACTTCCATGGCAACATCGTGGTCTATGTCCACTGGGAGAAGCATCTCTCCTTCTGTGCCGCCTTGGCCTTTCCACTGCCGCCGGGCATGCCATTCAGTGCTTTCATCGACGATGTGGTCAAGCCGCATTACGCGGCGCATCCGGACGCGGAGCGCATCGACTGGAGCGCCGTCATCTGGGAGATCGACCACAAGAAGGTGTCGCCCGATCGGGGCGCCTCGCTTGAGGCGAATGGCGTCGGCCACAAGTCGCTGGTGCGATTCTGGACGCCAGGGCTCGACGGCTACCAGGGCGTGGCGGGCTAATCTCATGAGCGCCATGCACACGCTGAGCATCGAACCCTTGGGGCAGTCCATTACGGTGCATGATGGACAGACCATTCTCGATGCCTGCCTGCGTGCCGGCGTGTGGCTGCCGCACGCCTGCGGACACGGGTTGTGCGGCACCTGCAAGGTGACGGTGCTCGAGGGCGAAGTCGATCTCGGCGCGGCCTCCAACTTCGCGCTGATGGATTTCGAACGCGACGAGGGCAAGGCGCTCGCCTGTACCTGCACATTGCAGGAAGACGTCACGATCGAGGCGGAGATCGACGAAGACCCCGATGCCGAGGTGATCCCGGTCCGCGATTTCGTCGGCGTCGTCTCCTCGATCGAAGACCTGACACACGACGTAAAGGGCATCACGCTCGACCTGCAAGGCCAGCCAATTCACTATCAGGCTGGCCAGTACATCAGCGTCACGATCCCAGGGGTTGAGGGGTCCCGCCCATTCTCGATCGCCAACGCTCCGCATGAGCGAGGCAGCGTTCAATTGCAGGTGCGCCTGGTGTCCGGCGGCGCCGCGACGACATGGCTGCACACGCAGGTCAGCACCGGCCAGAAGATAGCCCTCTCCGGGCCGTATGGCCGCTTCTTCGTTCGCAAGTCGCGCGGCGGCCCGTTGTTATTTCTCGCCGGCGGCACGGGTGTCTCCAGCCCGCGCGGGATGATTCTGGATTTGTTGCACGAGGGTTATGCCGCGCCGATCACGCTCGTGCATGGTGTGCGGACGTCGGTCGACCTCTACGGGCAAGCGGAATTCACTGCACTCGCGGAAAAGTTCAGGAATTTTCGCTACATCCCGGCGCTGTCGCAGGAGCCGGAGGACAGCGCATGGTCCGGTGCGCGCGGCTTCGTCCACGAGGTTGCGGCCGACCGCTTTGGTGGCGACTTCACGGGCCTGACCGCTTATCTGTGCGGTCCGCCGGTGATGATCGAAGCCTGCGTGGTCGCACTGATGCGTGGCCGCCTGTTTGAAAAGCACATCTTCACCGAACGCTTCCTGACCGCGAAAGACGGCGCCACGAAACCCAAAAGCCCAGTGTTCCGGCGGATCTGAGCACATGTCCCTGTCATCTCCGGCGCTCGCGGCGGACTATCGAATCCGGCTCGCGGACGGCTCGATCGAGGTGCGCGCCACACCGGAGCGCAGCGTCCTGGTGGCGTTTGAACGCCACGGCGGGCATGGCGTACGAATCGGCTGCCGCAACGGCGGCTGCGGCGTTTGCCGCGTGCAGGTATTGGAGGGTCGTGTGCGCGCTGAGAAGATGAGTATGCGCCATGTCAATTCCGCCGAAGGCGCCGAGGGCTACGCTTTGGCGTGCCGCATCTATCCCGAGAGTGATCTGATCATCGCGGCCGCGCCGCGTAACCCCTGCACGACCGCAACGACAGTCCAGCAACCCGAACCCAAATGAAAAGGAGAAAACGATGGCTATCAACGGTGTCCTGCGTCCCGGTTTTATCCAGATCCGCGTCTTGGATATGGCGGCAGCCAAGAAGCACTATGTGGATCGCATCGGCCTCGATCTTGTCGGCGAGGAAGCCGACGGGCGCGTCTATCTGAAAGCCTACGACGAGTTCGATCGCCATAGCATCGTGCTGCGCGAAGCCGACGAAGCCGGCTGCGACTATATGGCGTTCCGCGTCGCCCGAAACGCCGATCTGGAAATCTTCGCCAAACGCATCGCCGAGTACGGCTACGACGTTTACCGCGTCGCCGCTGATGAGCAGCCGGGCGTAGGACCCCGGATCGGCACGACACTGCCGTCCGGCCACAGGATCGAGTTGTTCGCCGAAATCGAGATGGCGGCCAAGCACCCGCCGATCGTCAATCCCGACATCTGGGATGAGGAGCCGCGCGGCATGCGGCCAATTCGCTTCGATCACGCCCTGTTCTACGGCCCGAAGATCGACGAGGTGCAGGACTTCTTCGAGACCGCGCTGGATTTCCGCTGCTCCGAAAAGCTGGTGCTGCCCGACGGCCTCCTGGCTACCTGGCTGACCTGCGGCAACAAGGCACATGACATAGCGTTCGTGAAGCACCCGGAACCCGGCCGGTTCCATCACGTGTCGTTCTATCTGGAAGACTGGAACGCGGTGGGCTACGCGGCCGACCTGATCTCCCGTTACAACATCTCGCTCGACATCGGCCCGACCCGCCACGGCATTACCCGCGGCACCACGATTTACTTCTTTGATCCGTCAGGCAACCGCAACGAGGTCTTCGCGGGCGGCTACACCTACTACCCGACCGATCCGACCCGCGTGTGGGACGAACGCGAAATGGGCAAGAGCATCTTCTACTACGAGAAGCAGCTCAACGAACGGTTCCTCGGCGTGGTCACCTGAGGGCGGCGACCGTCGGAGACGGCACCGAAACGGGGCGTCGCTGTTGTCGCGGCGATGGTCGGCGCCACGGACGATCTGGTGGCTTGTCTGCCTGCCGATCGGACGTTCCCGCGTCCATCGGTCGGAACCCGGGCTGGCGGCGCTCAGGATCGCCTGAGCGCCGCGATAAAAGGAGCGAGATATGAGTACTCATGTCGTTAGTCGAACCGTCGGTGAATCGTCCACGGGAGGCCGCGATGCACGGCACTTCATCGGCGGCGGCTTCACGATCGGCACCTCCGGACGTTCCTGGCAGAACCGTTGTCCCGTCGACAACCACGTTATCGGCAGCGTTCCCGAAGCCGGGCGCGCGGAGGTCGATGCCGCGGTGCGCGCCGCCCAGGCGGCAATGCGCGGCCCATGGGGACAAATGACCATCGCCGCCCGGACCGACCTGCTTGCCAGCGTCGCCGATGAGATCATGCGCCGGTCGGACGAATTTCTGGAAGCCGAGTGCCTCGATACGGGCAAGCCGTACAGTCTCGCGCGGCATCTCGACATTCCCCGCGGCGCCGCGAACTTCCGCATGTTCGCCGAGGTCGTGAAGACGCATGCAGACGAGTTCTTTCGTATGCCGACGCCCGACGGCGGCACCGCCATCAACTACGGGCTGCGTCGGCCGAGAGGCGTGATCGCGGTTATTTCGCCATGGAACCTGCCTCTGCTGCTGATGACCTGGAAGGTCGGACCCGCGCTGGCGTGCGGCAATACAGTGGTCGTGAAGCCGTCCGAAGAAACACCGCTCACCGCGACCCTGCTCGGCGAAGTCATGAACACGGTCGGCATCCCGGCCGGTGTTTACAATGTGGTACACGGCTTCGGCCCCGATTCCGCCGGGGAGTTTCTGACCCAGCATCCGCTGGTCAGCGGCATTACCTTCACCGGCGAGACGAAAACCGGCGAGGCGATCATGCGCCAGGCGGCCGTCGGCGTGCGCAATGTCTCGTTCGAGCTTGGCGGCAAGAACCCGGCGATCGTGTTCGCCGATGCCGACCTCGACAAGGCCATCGAAGGCACGATGCGGTCGGTATTCGCCAATTGCGGGCAGGTCTGCCTGGGAACCGAACGCGTCTATGTCGAGCGGCCGCTGTTCGAGGCTTTCGTCGGCCGGCTCAAGGCCGGCGCCGAATCCCTTCACCCCGGTCGTCCCGAAGACGCGTCCACCGGCATCGGCCCGCTGATCTCGCGCGAGCACCAGGAAAAAGTGCTGTCGTACTACCGGCGCGCTGTTGCCGACGGCGCCACCGTCGTGACCGGCGGCGGCGTGCCGGTGATGCCGGCCGATCTCGCGGACGGCGCCTGGGTGCAGCCGACCATCTGGACCGGCCTGCCCGACGATTCCACCGTCGTGCGCGAGGAAGTCTTCGGCCCGTGCTGCCACATCCGCCCGTTCGACACCGAGGACGAGGTCGTGCGGCTGGCAAACGATACGTCCTACGGTCTGGCCGCTGCGGTGTGGACAGAAAACCTCAGCCGCGCGCATCGCGTCGCGGCACAGCTCGAAGTCGGGATCTGCTGGGTCAATTCGTGGTTCCTGCGCGACCTGCGGACAGCTTTCGGTGGCGCCAAGGCCTCTGGGATTGGCCGCGAAGGCGGCGTCCATTCGCTCGAGTTCTACACTGAACTGACCAACGTGTGCGTGAGGCTCTGACCGTGGCAACCAGTGCACACAACATAGAAGCGGCTGCCCACCGGCTTTACGCGGCGGCGGCAGCGGGCGAGCCGTGCGCACCGGTGCGCGACCTGATCGAGGCGGGCGACGTGATCGGCGCCTACGCCGCGCAGGAGATCAACACGCGGCACGCCCTGACGGCCGGGCGGCGGCTGGTGGGGCGCAAAATCGGCCTGACGGCGGCGGCCGTCCAACGTCAGCTTGGCGTGGATCAGCCGGATTACGGCATGTTGTTCGCAGACATGGCGGTTCCCGACGGCCAGCCCATCGCGCCGGCTGCCGTGATGCAACCGAAGGTCGAAGCCGAGGTCGCATTCGTCATCGGTCGCGACCTGACCGACGAACAACTCACCACCGCCGACCTGCTGCGCGCCGTGGAGTACGCGCTGCCGGCGATAGAAGTGGTTGGCAGCCGCATTGCCAACTGGGATATCCGGCTGACCGACACGATCGCCGACAATGCCTCGTCCGGCCTGTTCGTTCTCGGCAACGCGCCGCGCCAACTTGATGGCCTGGACCTGCGCCTCTGTGGCGCGGTGATGGAGCAGCGCGGCGAACCGGTTTCGGTGGGCGCCGGCGCGGCCTGCATGGGCAATCCGCTCAATGCCGCGTTGTGGCTGGCGCGCGTAATGGTCCGCGCCGGCCGGGCGCTGCAGGCGGGCGACGTGATTCTGTCGGGCGCGCTCGGCCCGATGGTCGCGGCAAACCCAGGCGATGTCTTCGACGTGCGCATCAACGGCCTCGGCGCCGTGCGGGCCGCGTTCGCGAAGGAGTAGCAAGTGACGAAAATTAAGCGGGGCGCCGGGGCGTGGTTCACGGGCAGGAGGACATGATCGTGAATGTCGCGATAGATCTTCTCAGACAGGGAGCCGACGTGGCATGAGCAGTCTCGCTGATCTGGCGCGCATCGTCGACGAGGCAGCGCGCACCGCCACGGCAATCCCGCAGCTTACCGACACGCTGCCGGACTTGAGCGTGGCCGATAGCTACGCCGTGCAGGCAATGTCGATCGCACTTCGCCGCGGACGCAATGAACGGCGCGCCGGCTTCAAGATGGGCCTGACCAGCCGCGCCAAGATGCAGCAGGTCGGCGTCAACGAAGTGATCTGGGGGCGGCTGACCGATGCAATGCGCATCGACGAAGGTGGCACGCTGTCTCGCGCCGCTTATGTGCATCCGCGCGCCGAACCGGAAATCGCCTTCGTCCTGCGTCGCCCGCTGGAGGGCCGCGTCACGGCGGCGGAAGCACTGGCGGCGGTCGAAGCGGTGGCACCAGCGATCGAGATCATCGACAGCCGCTATCGCAGAATTCCGCTTCGCGCTGCCGGATGTGGTTGCCGACAACGCGTCCTCGTCGGGCTTCCTGCTGGGCGGCTGGTACAAACCCGACACCGACATCGCCAATCTTGGCCTGCTCGTCGAGGTGGATGGTCAGATGGTGCAGGTTGGCTCCAGCGCGGCCATCCTCGGCCACCCGCTGCGCGCCCTGGTCGCCGCCGCTCGGCTCGTGGCCCAGGCGGGCGAGCGGCTGGAAGCAGGCGACATCCTGCTCGCCGGCGCCGCGACGGCGGCCCATCCGCTGACGCCGGGACAGTATTTGCGCGCTGAGTTCGAGGGACTCGGCAGTATCGCTTTCACCGTCGTTGCCTGATCCGATCACTGCACTGCGGTAGCGGTGGCGTTTCAGCCGGAACTCTTGCGGAAAACGACCCGCCAGACGATCGGGCCGTCGCTGTCACATCAGAAATGATAGCCCTTAACGGCGTAATGGTAACGGAGGACTTACTTGAGTTTACCAGAACGTTCCGAATGGTATGACATCGCTCGATCCACAAACCGGACGCCGAGCCACGTCAGCGAGGAAGAACTGTTTCCCAGCGTCACGAGCGGTGCCAGAGCGGTATCGATGGACTGAACCTGTTCGAGGAGGCGGATCCGGGCTTGCTTTCCATGCTGAAGTCCCATTACGGCGCCGTCGCTCACGGCGAATAGGCCGCAATGAACGCGGAAGCCGACAAGAGACCAAAGGATGCTCCGTTGGCTCAACGCAGTCCCTTGAGGCGTTCGATTTGATTATCGGGCTTTCAGCTTCGCTCGCGGCTCGTCGTTATTGCCTGCGCTCGCCGCGAAACCCTGCCGGATGCGGTGCAACAACGCGGTGACTGTCGTCAGGTCATCAGCCGATAGCGGCGCCAACGCGGCACGCAACCGGGCCGCGTTGGCCTCGACCGCTTTTTCCATGATGGTCCGGCCTCTGGTCGTCAGATTCGCGATCAGGTTCCGGCGATCGTCCCGGTCCACGGAGGATGTCAAGAGGCCGTCGCGCTCAAGCGCCGCCATCAGTCCCGACACGGTAGCGCGCGTGACGCCAAGGGCCGCGACGATCTTCTTGTGCGGAACACCACTCTCCTCGGACGCCCACAGCAGCCCCAGGATCTGAAAGCGCGCGGGCGATCCCACCGTGCCTGCCATCCATTGGGTGATGGCATTCTCCGCCTGCTGCGCGGCCGTGCGCAGGGCGATCACCACGCTCAGTGCGGGGAGATCCCGCGCCGCGAGACGCTTGCGAAATGCTTCCACGATCGCCGGTGGCGGTTCCGGTGGAAGACGGTGTGGTGATCGGGGAGCCATGGGTGTCTCCGGGCAACAGGCGCGAAGGATGACGAGATTTCGTGTGGTGCCTAACCATACGCCCGTCAATGCCCCTGGAGTTTTGGGATTCGAGGTTTGGAGCCGACGATCACAACTCCGCGAATCGCCTGGGGTTTGTTAGGTGCCTTACTTATTCTGTATGGAGCCTAACAAATATGGAGGGTGCCATGCTTGCCGAAAGCGGCACGACTGTTGAATTCCGCACGGACGAGGGAGTACGGGACCAACCCGAGCGGACGTTCGCGGAACACGACGACGAGGTGAACCGCCCGCTCGCGCGGGAGATCCCGCGGGAGATCGAGGAACGACCCGTCCCTCTACCGAGCGAACCGAGCCGACAAGCATGGACGAACGGAGACGACCAGCCGCCGCGGAGCACGTTCCGGCGTGTGCTCCGTATGTCGCTCGGAGCGCTGCTGCTCGCGTCGGCGGCGGGTGGCGGCTACCTCTACCGGGACAACGCCACGCATTACGAGACGACCGACGACGCCTTCATCGCGGCGCGCCAGTTCGCCGTCGCTCCGAAAGTTCCGGGCTACATCACCGCCGTGCCTGTGACCGACAACGAGCATGTCACCACTGGCAAGGTGATTGCCCAGATCGACCAACGCGACTACCGCATCGCGCTCGCTCAAGCAGAGGCGCAAGTCGCCGCCGCACAGGCCAGCATCGAGAACATAGATGCACAGATCGCGGTCCAGCTTGCCCAGGTAGCGCAGACCGCGGCGCAGGTGCAGCAGCAGCAGGCCAACCTGACCTATGCGGAGCAGCAATCGGCACGCTACGGAACCTTGGCGCGGGACGGCTGGGGCACCACTCAGGACGCCCAGCAATGGGCCTCGCAGCAGCTCCAGGCCAAAGCCTCGCTGAAGGCAGCGGCGGACGCGGTCGTGGCCGCAGGGCGGCAGCTTGCCGTGCTCAAGGCGCAGCGGAGCACAGCCGAGGCCAACCTCGCGGAAGCGAGGGCCCAGCGCGACCAGGCCAGGCTCAACCTGTCCTACACGACCGTCGTCGCCGCCCAGCCCGGGCGGGTCGTGCAGCTCGGGGGCGCGGTTGGCCAGTACGCGCAGGCCGGGACTGCGCTGACGATGTTCGTGCCGGATGACATCTGGGTCGATGCCAACTTCAAGGAGAACCAGCTCGACCGGATGCGGCCCGGACAGCCGGTGACGCTTCATATCGACGCCTATCCGGACGATGCCATCCGCGGCCATGTCGCAAGCGTGCAGCCGGGGTCCGGCACCGCGTTCTCGCTGCTGCCGGCCGAGAACGCCACCGGAAACTACGTCAAGATCGTCCAGCGCGTGCCGGTCAAGATCGTGCTCGACAATCCACCGGCCGATGTCGCGCTCGGTCCGGGCATGTCGGTGGAACCGAGCGTGCGCGTCGATCCAACCCCGTCGCTTGCCGAGCGGCTGGAGACGGCGCTGTGAGCGCCGCCGTGCCTCGCGTGGGGGCGCTGCCAGCGTCTCGCGCCACCGCCACGAATCCGTGGGTGATCGCGGTCCTGGTGGCGGGCGCCTCCTTCATGGAGACGCTCGACTCCACCATAGCCAACGTCGTGCTGCCCTATATCGCGGGCGGCATGGGGGTCAGCGAGGACGAAGCGTCCTGGGTGGTGACGACGTATCTGGTCGCCAACGCCGTCATCGTCACCGCCACCAGCTTCCTCGCCAATCGCCTCGGCCGTAAGAGGTTCTTCCTCATCTGCCTGATTCTGTTCACGGTGAGCTCGCTGATGTGCGGGCTATCGTGGAGCCTCGATTCAATGCTGCTGTTCCGAATTGTGCAGGGCTTCGCGGGCGGCGGCATGGTGCCGGTCGCGCAGTCGATCCTGGCCGACGCCTTCCCGCCGGAGAAGCGCGGCCAGGGCTTCGCCCTGTTTGGCGTTGCGGTGGTGGTGGCGCCGGTGGTCGGGCCGACACTCGGCGGGTGGCTTGCGGACAATGTCGCCTGGACCTGGTGCTTCCTGATCAACGTGCCGGTCGGCGTGATCATGACGGTAGCGATCGCCTTGATCCTGCACGAGCCCGCGTCCGCTGCCGCGGAGCGCCGGGAGCGGCGGCAGCAGTTGGGCGCATTCGACGTGGTCGGCTTCGCGCTCGTCGCGACCTTCCTTGGCGCGCTGGAGATCGCACTGGATCGCGGGCTGGATGATGACTGGTTCGGCTCGCCGTTCATCATCGACGTCGCCGTGGTCTGCGGGCTCGCCTTCGTGCTGATGATCCCTTGGGAAATCAGCCGCCGCCACCCGGCGGTCGATGTCCGGATGCTGGCGACGCGCCAGTTTGGCGCAAGCTTTCTCGTGATGCTGGCGACCGGCGCCATCCTGATGGCGACGACGCAGTTCATGCCGCAACTGGTGCAGGAGGATTTCGGCTACACGGCCACCTGGGCGGGGCTCGTGCTGTCGCCAGGCGGCATCGTCACGATGCTGATGATGTTCGTGGTGGGTCGCCTGTCCGGCAAAATCCAGCCGAAATACCTGATCGTTGCCGGCGCGATCTTCTGCGCACTGTCGATGTACGACCTGACCAATACCTACGGCGATCTCGGCTTCTGGTTCTTCGCGCACTCGCGGATGCTGCTCGGTATCGGGCTGCCACTGGTCTTCCTGCCGATCATGGCCGCGTCCTACGATGGTATCCCGCCGACCAAGACCGACCAGGCCTCGGCCATGATGAACGCGGCGCGCAATACCGGCGGCTCCATCGGCATCTCGATCGTCTCCAACGTGCTGACGCATCGTGAACAGTTCCACCAGAGCCGATTGGTCGAGCACGCGATCCCGTCGAGCGTGCAGTATCAGGACACGCTAAGCCAGATGACGCACTACTTCGTGACGCAGGGAAGCTCGCTGGTCCGGGCGCAGCAGCAGGCGATTGCCTGGATCGGCCAGCAGGTGCAGGCGCAGGCGTCATTCCTGGGCTACGTGGACGCCTTCTGGGTGCTGATGCTGATCTCGCTCGCCGCCGTGCCGCTGGCGCTGACGCTGCGGAAGGTCAAGCTGGGGGGTGAGGTCCACATGGGGCATTGACCCGGTTCTCGAGGGACCGCGACGACCACGGCCGCCACCTGGACAACGTCCCTCGTGACCCTGCGGCTGGGCGAGTGCCGATCGGGCTCGGTTTGCTTTTCCTGGCATATGCGCTGCATTGACAGGAGACATCGGGCTGGTGTCTCGAAGCATGTGACCCGGTTAGGAGTTGCTGCTATATTGGTGGAAAAGGATGACGCGTTGGCCGTCTGCTGCGCTTGGCTGTGGAGGCCGGAGGAAATCCGGGTTGGCGTCGGCAACAGGCGAATAATCGTCTTGTCGTAAGCGAGGGGGAACGGAACCATGAAAACAAGCGACAGCCGCATTCTCATCACTCATGTCGGCAGCCTGCCGCGTGGCGAGCGCCTAACCGATCTTTTGATCGAAGACGAGCTCGGTACAGCGATAGACCGCGCTACGCTGACGGCGGAGATCGAGCGCCGAGTTGCCTACGTGATGCAAAAGCAGCACGAGGCTGGCATCGACATCGCTAATGACGGAGAGCAGGGGCGGATCGGTTTTCAGACCTATATTCCGCAACGGATGACAGGGTTCGGCGGCGAGTCAAAACGTCCAAGCCCACCCGAGTTCGCCGAGTTCCCGTTATTTGCCGCCCGTTTACAGGCGCGCATTCCGCGCACGGGAAAGGTGTTCGGTGCGCCCCAGGCGGTGGGCCCGGTGAAGTACGAGGATATCAGCGTCACTACAGGCGAAATCGAACGCGCCAAGCGCCTTGCCGCTGCGCAGCAGCCACCCTTCACCGAGTGCTTCATGACCTCGCCGTCACCCGGCATCATCGCCACCACGATGCTGAACGCCTACTACGACTCGCACGAAGCCTATGTGAATGCACTCGCCCGGGAGATGCAGCGGGAATATCGCGCGGTCGTGGATAGCGGCCTGCTGTTGCAGATCGATGCGCCCGACCTTGCCATGGAGCGTGTGTTTCTGTTCCAGGACAAGTCCGAAGCGGAGTACGTGCGAATCGTCGAGACTCATGTGGCGGCGATTAATCTCGCGCTCGAAGGCATCCCGCGTGACCGGGTGCGGCTGCATATTTGCTGGGGGAACTGGGAAGGACCGCACGTGCATGACATCGCGCTCGATCCGCTGCTGCCCGTGCTCTACCAGGCGAAAGTCGGCGGGTTGTCGATTGAGATGGCCAACCCTCGGCACCAGCATGAGGTCGCGGCGCTCCGTCGGAACAGGCTGCCAAATGAATTTGTGCTCCTTCCCGGGGTGATCGACAGCACCAGCAACTTTGTCGAGCATCCGGAGGTGGTCGCGCAGCGGATCGAACTGGCGGTTGCCGCGGTTGGGGACCGGGAGCGTGTCATTGCCAGCAGCGATTGCGGGTTCGGCACGTTCGCTGGCTGGGAATGGGTCAGCGAGGATGTTGTGTGGGCGAAATTCCACGCCTGCCGGCAGGGTGCGGATCTTGCGTCGGCGCGGCTTTGGGGGAAGGTGGAGGCTCGGGCGTAGTTGCTTTCTGCGACGCCCAGGAGGCGTGTCAACGCCGCGATTTAAGGCTGGTTCCACGGATCCGCTGGCACGCCGCCTTTGACGTAGGGCTCGCTGGTCGGTTGCTCTACCAGAGCGCGAAGAGCTTCTCTGGAGGTCGGGTTGCCGACCTCAGCCTTGTGCATGTCAGCGCCGTCCGATGCGCTCGATCGGTTGCTCAGCCACGGACACGCGAGCGCTGCCAAGTCAGCGGAGAGCGGCTGGGCCAACGAGGCCACATCAACAAGCCGAGGATGGCGATAGCGACGAGCAGCTCAAGCACGGTGAACCCGTGGTCGTCGGCGCGTGGATTCCAGATCCGGGGGGCGACTGCTCTCCTACCCCTCAACGCACCGGCCCCCCAACAGCCGATCGATGCTGCACTTCCCCGCGAGCTGTTATTGCTGTCTCGATCCGGCCCGCTTCGGCGGTGGTGAGGTCGCCCGCTTCGATGCTGGCGGCTGAGCCGTGTCGAACGTCGGGGTCAGCGTTGTCGTGCCGTTCGGCCCGGCCAGGGTGACGTCAGTGTCAGTGATGGCCTTCACCTCGTAGGCGTCGATGTGAGACCCCTCTTCCGCAAGCACCGGACGGCCACCCGCGGGTGTCGCGAAGATGGCGATCTTGCGCGATCCGGTGACAACGATCCCCGTCAGCCGGGACAAGCCGGAAAAGCTTTTTGTATCGCCACCGATTGGCTTGCGATCCGGGTTGAACAGGGGACGAGCGAGGATCGCGCTCAATTCGTGATCGATATTAAGCGTGAGTGGCGCGGTCTCGTGCGGTCCGGCATGAGGAACGGGAGTGGGACCGGCAAGCAAAACCCGCTGCGAGGGCCTCGCAACGAGTTCAAGGACGATCGTGCCGCTCAGTCCCAGAGCAATGAGGCTCAATCTGGCGATAGCGGCGGGGATCATGTCCCTGCTCGCGCACCGGCCGGCCCGAAGCCATAAAGCACGAGCGAAGCCTGGATTGGCACTTCCTTCGGATGGGCGACAAGAGCGCGGCTGCGCAAGCGAATATCATCGATCAATATCCGCGTCGGCGATTGTTGAACCGAGCGGAGCAACTCCATCAACGCCGGCCGGGATGCGTCGAGACCGGTCCGCAGAGGGATCTTGTGCCTGGGCCCCGTGGCCGGTCCGGTGTCGTCTGGCTGACTACCGGTGACCACGTCAGTGCGACTCTTGTTGCCAGCTTTCAGCCAGCCATCCCATCTCCAGAACAGATTTTCCGCTGTGAATGGCGTGATGCGTCGAATCTCGTAACGAAGACGCGGGCCGAGCTCCCGCGTCGGGGTGGCTGGGACGACGACGTGGTGCTTCTCCAGCACGACATCGAACGATGGACGCAGGACAACGCTTCTACAGGACGCAACCCTGGCCGCGGCGCCCAGGGAAAGCTGCCGCTTCTCGCCACTCCGGCGTACGACTACGAGCAGGATTTGCGCTTGATCGAACTCAGCAACGATCCGGCCGGGTGCCCTCTCGCGGGCATTCATCCATTCCGCGAGCAGCAACTCGGTAATCCAAGCAAACCACCAGGAAAAAAAGCCAACAAGCATTGGACAGTTCCCTACATGCCAGCATTGCGCGAGCGTGAGTGGAATGCCAATCGCGTATGCGAGAGGCGGTCGTTATCCCGCAGGCGGATGTCGTCTGGGATGTCGGCAAGGCAGGCAAGGAGTGATCGGCGGTCAGAGTTCTCGTATTCAATACATGGCCGCCGACAACAGTGATGACTGCGCCGCAGGCTCCCGCTGACATCACCCGTCGCGTCAACCAGTCGAAGGCAACCGCGATGCGAAGGGCACCGGCGGCGAGTACAATCGTCCTACCCGAGGACCCGCCGTCGGGCGTGAAAACCACCCACGCGGCACTGAATGCCTTGCCGGCTGGCAGCACCAATCGGAGCGCGGCCATCGATCGCAAACGCATTTTCTGTCGTTCCGACAGGCGCCCCGTGATCCTGAGCGATTGCCTCGACCGGGCCAATCGCAAAACCGACGCCAGCGCTCTGCTGTCGCTTCGGTATCGAGACCGGCGCTGTGCCAGGGGTGACGAACAGCACCAAGGCGGGAGCCATTGCCATAATGACGATCGCCACGATCATTCCGATCAGAGTAAAATCCGCTTCGCTCGTCAGGCCGCTCCTTACTTCATATCGCGCAACCAACGAAGCCGTTGCCGGAAATCCGCACCTCTAACCCATGCGTCAGACACCGATGACTGGACTGATGGCCGAAGGGGGTCATCTCGTATGGCGCAGACAGAACGCGGACCTGTCATTGAACTATATCAGATAAGGAGCGGATGCCTTGGCGACGAGGTTCGGATCGACTTTACCGTGCTTCGCCATCGCGAACTCGCGGAGTCACCTCGTCCAGAGCAGACAACTCGCTGCAGACCGGGCCAAAAGGACAGCATTGCCAGGCATTGCCGCGAAGCATGACAGTAAACCGATGCTCGGGGCCGACCAACGTCCCATCCTGATCTTCCGAGCCACATGTGCAACAGCCGGCCGTGCAGCCACGCCAGCCAGAACGTCAAAGCGATGCAGGGGTCAAAGGGAATTCGATCCCGGGATGTGACGGTTTGGCCAATCAGCGCCTATCCCGAGGCCGTGAGCACACTCCGAACGCGCTGACCAGGACGATAAAGGGCAGCGGCACCGCGCCGGAACATCCATATCAGTCATGCGCCTCGTTGAATCTCCGACCTGTCATTTGCCGGAGCTCCGCGCGACGGCCTACTCTGCCCTTCGGAAAATGAGGCGGCCTGAATGGGGACAACCGTCTTCGATCGGCAGCTCGATGCGCCGCGGGGGATCCTCGTGGGGCAAGGAAGCTGCGGCCATGGGACACCCGATCGGGCACGACAGGTCGCCATCGAGTCCGATCAATGTTTGGATGCGGCGCTGATTCGACTTGGGCTCGTGTCTGAACGCCGTCTTGTCGAGGCTTATGCAAGCCTGCTGTCGGCAAGGGTCGTTTCACCTGATCGGTATCCGTCGGCCGCCGACCCGCTGGACCCGTTTGAGCTGGCCGCCACGGGCCTGCCGGTGCGGGTGGAAGTCGCGGTGCCGCTCGAGACCGCACTCAACCGGCTTGATCCCGAGGTGGACCAAGCGGCACCGGAAGCCGACCGCACGCCAGAGGAAGATGCGGAACGGCTGAAGGAGTTCGCCAGCGAGGCGCCGGTTATCGGGCTGTCGAACCTGCCGATCACGCGAGCGGTCGATATCGGTGAACGACGGATGCCGCGGGAAGGCCGTATCAAGATGGCGGTGCGCGGACACGACGTTTATTCCGGCGTCACGACGGTCACAAAAAGCCACGACGCTCGTTGCACAGCTCCTCACGTTGAATTCGGTCCCGTGACCTTGGCGGCCGGCGCGGTCCGCGGAAACAGGACGTGGTCGAGCTGATCCGGGAGCTTGATGGGGGGTGGCAGTGGGGCGGGATCGTGAAATCGCTGATGGACGCAATTCTCAGCCTGAACGACCTGGAATCCGCATGAGGGGATTTACTTTGCTGGAGGTGGTGATCGCGCTGGTCATCGCCGGCATGGCCGCAGTTGCTTTGTTCGAAGCCGCCGGCAGTGCGGTGCATGCCGCACAGACCGCGTCGATGTATGAGCAGGCGATCGTCCGCGCGAAATCGCGGCTTGCGGCCGCCACCCACGGTAGCACGCTGGCTCCGGTCGATCAGCGGGGCGATGACGGCGGCGGCTTCCGCTGGCGCGTGCGTGTTACCCCGGTGGCCGCAGCCTCGCTGCATCCGGCTGGTGTGGCAACCGCGCGCCGCAAAATCGTCCCCCGTGGTGCTGTATGGGGTGACAGTCTGGGTCGGTTGGGATGACGGCAGCACGGATCGCCAGGTCCGGCTCGACACCCAGCAGGTAGGGGGATGAAGGCCGCCGGCTTCACTTTGCTGGAGATCCTCGTCGCTTTGGCGGTGTTCGGTTTCCTGCTGGTGGGGCTGAGCCAGACCGTGCGGTTTGGCCTGACGGCTTGGCACCAAGACGTGCGAATTGCCTCGGGCAGGACCGATTTGGAGGCGGTGGATCGAACCCTTCGGACCGTCATCGAGAATCTCAACCCGGGGCAGGACGCAGAGAAGCCGGCGATTGTCGGCACCCCTGACACTCTGGCAGGCGTTACGCGCTCACGGGTGCCGGGTTCCGATCTTGCTGGCATTCCGATCGAGGCCGGTCTGGCGGTTTCCGGACGTCGCCTGGTGTTGCGGTGGCGCCCCTATCACCACTGGGACCCGTTCATACCGCCACCGCGGCCGCAGGAAACGGAGCTGATCGGCGAGGTCGAACGCGTCGGGATCGCCTATTGGAAACCCTCTGGAGTTTGGGTTTCGAGCTGGCACGAACCAGGGCTGCCGCTGCTGGTTCGGATCCGCATCACGTTTGCGGGTCCCAATCCGCCGCGATGGCCGGATGTTGTCGCGGCCCCTCTGTTGTCGCGGCCATGAGTCGTCGACAGAGAGGCTTTGCCCTGCTGATCGTGCTGTGGACAATGGGCTTCCTCGCCCTGCTGGGGACTCAGATCGTGGCAGGCGCGCGATCTGACACCAGGCTGGCGGACAACCTGAAGCAGGCAGCGGTCCTGGAGGCGGCGGCCGACGGCGCGGTGGCCAACGTGATGTACTCTATAGTGGCGGCGAAGGATCCAAGTATCCGGCCCGACGGCATGGTGCGGGAGGTGCGCATCGGCCAGACGCCGGTCCGGGTGCAAGTCGAGAAGGAAACCGATCTGGTCAACCTGAACACCGCTTCCGCGGCGCTGCTGCGTGCCCTGGTCAGCGAGGTCGGCGGGACGCCCGCGGTGGCCAACGGGATCGCTACGGCCATAGTTGACTGGCGAATGGAGGATGTCGACCCTCGGCCGAACGGTGCCGAGGCCCCTCGATATCGGGCAGCCGGGCGTGCCTACGGGCCGCCGAAGTCACCCTTCCAGAGCGTGGAGGAACTGGCGGATGTGCTGTATGTGACGCGTGCTTTGTTCGCCCGTTTGGCGCCGCATCTGACCGTCTGGACCGATGACGATCCCAATATGTCAACCCGCGATCCGGTAGTCGCCCAGGCACTGGCGGATGCCGCCGGCGTGGCCGAAGTCACCGGACGATATCAGACGGAGGGCCGGATGTTCCGGATCAGTGTCGTCGCGCTCGGA
This sequence comes from uncultured Alphaproteobacteria bacterium, assembly GCA_963817185.1. Classification (GTDB taxonomy): domain Bacteria; phylum Pseudomonadota; class Alphaproteobacteria; order Acetobacterales; family Acetobacteraceae; genus Rhodopila. Next base: position 52,347 of record CAWFNN010000005.1, read on the forward strand.
ACGGGAAATGCGCGCTATTCGCGGGTAGTCGTCGCGGCCGCCGATTTTCAGAACGCACCTCCGCGGGTGAACATAATGTTGCGCGAGCGCGGCAGCGTTGTGACAGACGATATCCGAAACGCCTCCGCCAGGTAATTTCATCTTGAGGAGGTGCTTCTGGATCTCTGTCGTCCCCTGGTCCCTCGGTAACGCGCGCTCAGTCGAGTTCCCGCCTGAGCGCGGGGCTTCTTCGTAACCCAAGCCTCACGCGGCCGGGATCCCTGCCCGTGCGTATGCGCGCCGGATCGAAACGATCCACTTGGCTGCCTTGCGCAAGTGGCGCGACCTGTGACCTCTCCTCAGCGCCCTTCCGTCCAACAACATCCAGGTATGCGGTCATCACCTGATCTTCCAAATACTGTCGCATTCGGACCCTGCGACAGCTCAAGATTAGATCGGAGACGCGTATCGGCCAACGGTTCTCGGTCTTTCACGAATTCAGGAGTTCGCCCCAGGGTCTCAGAACGCGCATTAAACCTTCCTGTGGAATCATCCGCAATCCAGCCTTCGGTTCCCTGGCATCGATGCACTATCGATCGGTAAGGTGAGCATGCATGTAAAAACCCTCCGCGACGCACGATCGATCGATACGATATACGAGCAAGAATACGACCAAATAGTTCTGCACCGCGTGACTTGACCGAGGTTAACGCTGGGATTACGTCTCCGTTAGCTTCTGATTGGGGGTTTAGACGTTGAAGCACCCCTTCAAGCTCTCGGGACTGGAAGTCTTGCGACCGTCGCCGGCACCCCGCCCATGTCTCAGGCGTCGGACAACAAGAACAGATGACCTTGGATAATTGACCTGGAGTTCAGGCGACAAAGCGCCTCAACCTCCATGCCAGATCGATGTTTCGCGGACATTCGCCGGAGCTTTGCTCATCTTCCCGGCGCTGGACAACTATAATACCATCTATAGGGAGTTTCAGGTGATGAAGCGCATCAGCCTCCTGAGCACGTCGGCCATTTGCGCCGCGGTCGGCGCAACGTTGCTAGTATCGCCTAGTACCGCACAACAGTCGCAGACGTTTCCGCCTCCCCTAAGTAAAGCCTATGATCCATATCCGCCTGGCATTCTCCCAAGCGATCTGCCATCGGAGATCGAGCGGGTTCGGCGCGAGGTTCGGGGCATCTTCAATGAAGCTCTCGCTCAATGGCAGGCCTTGCCGCCGCCGGTTCTCACGGGGAACCCTCCAACCTTGCAGGGCACCGGATATCAGGCGAACGAAATACTCGGCAAGCTGATGAATTTCGACCAAACGATTTCCCCGTTCAAGGATACGGCGTGCGCTTTCTGTCACCTGCCCTATACCGGCTTCAGCGGGCCGATCCCGTCGGTCAATCTGACGATGATCGCGTATCCCGGATCGGTGCACTATCGGGCGGCCAAGCGCACAGCGCAGCGCTACACGTATTCACCCAGCTTTCCTGTACTTGAATATAACACCGTGCAGCAACTGTTCTTCGGCGGGAACTTCTGGGATGGTCGTGCGACCGGTATCCAGCTGCAAAGTCCCGACTCCGAGCAGGCACAGCATCCTCCGGTTTGTCCTCTAGAAATGGGCAATCCCGATACTGCCTGCATTTCGTACAAGCTTTCCCTGGCACCGTACCGCCCGCTGTTCGAGCAGGTGTGGGGCGCGGGCTCGTTCAGTATCACGTGGCCGTCCACAACCGCGCAGATCTGCGCCACACCGAATGGAGCGGCGGTGTTCGGTACAAACACGACGCCAGTTCCACTCAGTGCCGCGGACCGCGCGACGTCAGACAATATTTTCGATCACTGGGCACAATCCATTTCCGCGTATGAACAGTCACCTTCGATCAGCGCTTACTCGTCCAAATTCGACGCCTACCTGAAGGGCAATTACACGATGACGGCCGACGAGGCGGCAGGATTCGAATTGTTTGATGGCAAAGGAAACTGCAATTCGTGTCACCTCGATGGAAGATCCACCCTCTGCGAGGACCAGACATATGGCTGTTCCAGCCAGTCGTCGAGCCTGACCGACACGGGCACCACCGCCCAAGTGACGCCTCTGTTCACCTGCTTCGGCTATGCCAATGAGGGTCTCCCCCTGAACCCCAGAATTGCCCTGTTTTATGAGACCACGCCCGATCGCTTCGGGTATACCCCCAATCCCTACGGCTTCGGCTACCGGGATCTGGGGTTTGGCAACTTCCTGCGCAGCGGCTTCGGCTCCGCCCCCAATCCGAACTCGCAATGGATCCAGTATGCGCCGACCACCGACGGCCAGATGGAAGTGGCCACGGCGCGCGATGTGGCACTCACACCGCCGCAGTGCCCCACCACAGAGGCCGGCCAGACCGATTCGTCCGGCAAACCGGTGCCGTACTTCCAGAAGGAATTCTTCCACAACGGCTACATCAAGAGCTTGAAGCAGCTCGTTCATTTCTATAATACGCGCGACGTGTATCCATACAAAGTCACGTCGGGGCACTGTCCGGCGGGGACGACGGAAAAGGTGGACTGCTGGCCGATGCCCGAGGTGCCGAACAACGTCGACATGACGACCGGCAATCTCGGCCTGACCGACCAGGAAGAAAACCAGATCGTGGCATTCCTGGAGACGCTGACGGACGGTTACACGACACCCTACCCGGACATCAATACCTTTACAGGTACGTGCGCGACCGGCGGTTCGGCCTCGACGCAAGGTAACGAGACCCTTATCCCGACGCCGCCGCTTCCGCCGTGCGCATCGGCAATCTGCGATGTCGCGCCTGTGCCCGCGCCGCTGCCGATTCCATAGGTCAAGGCGGCAGTCAAACCGAACCGAACGCATTGGGGGCGAAAACAACCCCCAATGCCCCATCGCATCGATTTTGCCAGCGACCACCAATGGGAGATCCGTCTGTGAATACAACCACAATGAAACTGGCAATCACTGCCGCGATCGGCGGCCTGCTTGCCTCCACCCCGGCCGCCGCGCAGGTACTTCCTCCAGCGCCGAAGGCCGTGCAAGTTCAGATCCTCCAGGGACCATCGCTCGAAGTTGCTCATGACGACGGGGTCATCATCACCTGGACCACAAACAACCCGGGGGGAATGGACAATCATTACGGCATCGTGAAATATGGCACAAGCGCCAGCAGTCTGAGCCAGACCGCGAGGTCGCCGCTCCGGCTCAACCGGGGACATGCACAGACGGTGTTCCGCGTGGCTGTGACCGGCCTGCAACCGCAGACGACGTATTACTACACAGTGACCTCTATGGAGAGTAACGGGACGAGCGACGGGGTAACGAGCTCTGTCAGCCAGTTCACCACCGCCGCGACGGGCAAATGAATCCTGGCTTACCCGTCCACACGCGTGGACGGGGCATAATCAGTTGACGACGATTTCGGGAGTTCCACTGGCGCAGCCAGGTATGCATCCGAGAATGCGACCGAGTGGCGGTCTCACCGGATCCGTCGAGCACTGAGCTCCTGGCGGTAGAGCGGGCATCTTCAAGTCAAGCCGCTCCCGGCGGCAATGCCGGAAACATTTCTGTGCAATACGGGTCGACGCCAGCGCGGTGACGGCCCGGCGTGCCACGACACGCAACAAAGGTGCCTCGAGCATGAACCCCTTCCACGCGTATTGCCGTCGCTCGCTGGACGAGATCCGCGCTCAGGGGCGCTATCGCACTTTTACGCCGCTGCAAAAACAGGCGGCGCGGTTCCCGTATTTCCGCCGGGCGGACGGGTCGGAGGTGTTGGTGTGGTCGTCCAACGACTACCTGGCCATGGGCGGCCACGACGTGCTGGTGGCAGCGGCCTGCGAGGCGGTGCGTGCAATGGGCCTCGGCGCCGGAGGCACACGCAACATCAGCGGCACCAGCCCGGCACATGACGCGCTGGAAGCGGAACTGGCTGATCTGCATGGCAAGCAGGCGGCGCTGCTGTTCACCTCCGGTTTCGTGTCCAATCAGGCGGCGCTGTCGGCCATCCTGAACAGTCTCCCAGCCGGGCAGGACCACCCGTGGCACGTGTTCTCCGACGTCAAGAACCACGCCTCGATGATTGCGGGGATCAAGGCCTCGCGCGGGATTTGCAGCATCTTCCGCCACAACGACGTGGCGCACCTCGAAGCGTTGCTGCGTGCGGCGCCGCTGACGGCGCCCAAGCTGATCGCCTTCGAGTTCGGTGTATTCCATGGACGCCGACATCGCACCGATCGGGGCGATCTGCGACCTGGCGGCACAGTATGGGGCAATGACCTATCTCGATGAGGTGCACGCTGTGGGGATGTACGGTCCCAGCGGCGGCGGCGTATCGGAGCGGGACGGCGTAGCCGCGCGGATCGATATCATCGAGGGCACGCTGGCCAAAGCGTTCGGCTGCCATGGCGGCTACATCGCCGGGGACGCCGATGTGGTGGATTTCATCCGCTCGACCGCGCCCGGCTTCATCTTCACCTCGTCGTTGCCCCCGATGGTGGTGGCGGCGGCGCTGGCCGCGGTGCGGCATGTGCGCCAAGACACGGCGCGGCGCGCGCGGCTGTTCGAGGGGGCCGAAACACTGAAGCGCCGGCTGGACGCGGCTCGCTTGCCCCGGATCCCGTCGGCCAGTCATATCGTGCCGCTGCACCTCGGCAACGCGGCGCTGTGCACGGAGGTCAGCCAGCGCCTGCTGTCGGAGTTCGGCATGTATGCGACCCCGATCAATTACCCGACCGTGCCGCGTGGCGAGGAGCGACTTCGTTTCACCCCCACGCCGCGACACACCGACGCGATGATGGATCGGCTGGTCGCGGCGCTGCTGGCGATCTTGCCGGAGACCAAACGGCGGGCGGCCTGAGTCGGATGCCGGCCTGTCCGGCAATCCAGGGTGCCAGCGGAGGGACGCTGTGATGATCACAGAACTCGGCCACTTCTCCCTGATCCTGACGCTGTTCGTCGCCCTCATCCAATCGACGATCCCGCTGATCGGCTTCAGCCTGATCGATGCAGTCCCTGATGCACGCCCAGGTCACGTCCGACTTCGTCGCCACCAACCGGGGCCAGCTGACACCACCCCAATCAGCTTGGAGGAGACGCGTCGCTCGGACGGATCAATGCAGGAGTACGACGCTTGATCCTGCCGTTCATGCTGGCGCTGCTCGCCCTCGTCGCGCTGCTGCCGATCGTCAGCCCATTGCTTCGCGGCGGCCGCTATGCCCCCGCCCGCGCGAACTTCGACCAGGCAGTTTATCGTGACCAGCTGCACGAACTCGACCGCGACATCACCCGCGGCCTGATCACTCCAATCGAAGCCGACGCCGCTCGGCTGGAGATCCAGCGCCGTCTGCTGGCCGCCGACAAGCAACCGGCCGCCGCGCCCCGCCTGTCCCCCAGCCCCATGACGGCGGCCATCGTCTTTTTCGTCATCGCCGCCGGGACGATCTCCAGCTACCTGTGGCTCGGTCGACCGAGCCTGCCGGACGTACCGTTCTCGGCCCGCAAGGCTGAAATCGCGCAGGACCACGGCGCGACGTCGCTGATGCGATCGGCGAGTGCGCTGGCCGCGAAGTTGAAGCAAAATCCGTCGGACCCACAAAGTTGGCTGCTGTACGCCCGAACCCTGGCTATGATGAACCAGTTCGATGGGGCCGAGGCCGCTTACCGCCACGCGATCGACCTAGGGGGGGCCGACCCCGACGTGCTCGGCGCCCACGCAGAGATGCTGGTGATGCAGGCCGGCGGCACCGTCACCCCTGCGGCAGAGGCGGCGTTCCAGCAGGTACTGAAGATCGAACCGAGCAACGGCCTCGCACGTTACTACATGGCGATTGCGGCGCTGCAGGCGGGTGAGCCGCGCAAGACGATCGACGGTTTGCAGGCTTTGCTGGCCGAGTTGCCGTCGAATTCGCCGTTGCGGGGGCGGCTCGGAATGAAGGTGGCGGAGGCCGCACGGGCCGCCGGTATCCCGATCCCGGAACTGGCGAAGGGCACGCAGCCGACCCAAGCCGTCGCCCCGGTGGCAGGACAGCGAGGCGACGCAACGGCCGACACAGCCAATATGACGGATGAGCAACGGCAGGCGATGATCCGCGGCATGGTGGCGAGGCTCGCGGGCGAGCAGGCGGCGAACCCGTCAAATCTGGAGGGCTGGCTCCGGTTGGGCCGTGCGTACGCCGTGCTGAACGACCCCGAGAGCGCGGCGGACGCCTTCGACAAAGCCTCCGCCCTGAAGCCAAACGATACGTCTATCCAGTTGCAAGAAGTACGGGCGCTTCTGAGTTCTCATGAGCCGGCCGCCCGACTGCCGCCCCGTGTGATAGGTCTCCTCAAGCATGTCGAGACGACCGATCCCGGCCAGCCGATGGTCCTGTGGTATCTGGGCATCGCGGCGGCACAGGACGCTCACCCCGACGAGGCGCGGCGTTATTGGAGCACGTTGCTGACGAAGGTACCGGCGGGCAGCGAGGATGCGAAGATGATCCAATCGGCGCTGGATAAGTTGTCCCACGGGAAGCCCGCCTTGGGAGGATAGGGCGCGGCGCTGCCGCGGGAGCAACAGCGCAGCGGGTAGACCGAAGTCTGATAGGAGGGGCAAGAATCCGGGCACACGTGGATTATCTGGCTTTCGCGGCGACGATCTCCTGCTGGAGGTGCTGCCAGCACGGGCTTCGCCTCGGCCAGGGTCAGACCCCAAGTTGGCGATAGCGGTGAGATCATCCGGCCGGTCGGCCCCATGACGTCGGCGCACGGCTCCTCACCGTCAGCCCCGATTTGCACCAACCTTTACCATCCAAGCCACTCAACCCTCCTCGGTCACCGAACAGACCCGGTGATACCCTCCGATGGTGTTGGCACCCACTCATCCACTTCGTCCACAACCGGCGCTCCGCCCTGACCCCCAAATCTGAGGCAGTCCCCATCGACCGCACCCTACCGCCTCACGAGGCGCCGCTTGTCGAGCGCGCAGATTTGATCGAGCAATATCGGGCACATCGGACGTTCGGACCAACCCCGGAGACCGCCGTTACTCGTTCGGCCGCGTCCACCCTCACCCGATCCGCAACAGCCGTGCCCCCTCGACCCGCAGCCACGGGATCGCGGCTTTCGTGTGTGGCGTCAACTCATCCACCAGCGCCCAGAACTTCGGTCCGTGGTTCATGTGCCGCAGATGCGCGACCTCATGTGCAACTACGTAGTCCTGCACGAACGGCGGAGCCATCACCAGCCGCCAGCTTAGGGACAGCGATTTGTCCGGCGCGCAGCTTCCCCAACGGCTGGTGGTATCTTTTATTGTGATGCGCTTCGGCATCACGCCGATCAGACCGCCCTTTGCGATCGCCAGCGCGCCGAGGCGGCGCCGAGCCTCCTGGCGGAGGAAATCACGGACGCGGCGCGGCAAAAATTCGGCGGCGCCGGTTACGTGCAGTTCCTGATCCAGCAGGAATGCGCCCCCACGCCCCGCCGGCGCATGGCGGATGCGGTGCGGGATGCCGCCGATCGGCACCGTCGCACCGTCGGTGAACACGACCGCCTCGGGCAGGGCGGCCAATCGGTCGGAGACCCAATCGGCGTGGCCCATCAGCAGCGCCATCCCGGCCTTGCGCGTCGCTCTGGCCGGCAAGGTCACGACGACGGCACCGCCAGTCGGGTCGATACGCAAAGACACCCGCCGCGCTCGGCTGCTGCGGCGCCACTCGACCCGTGCCAGCCCCGACGGCAGCGCGAGAGTCTCAGACTGGAGATTGTCCATGGCATCCAATGCGCAGAGGTTCGATCAATTCGTCAATGGCGGCCTTGGCACGGGAAACTTGCGCACGAGCACCGTTAAGTGTCAGCGCTATGTTATAACGTTCCAGGAGGTCCCCGACGATCATACAAGACGATACGAGCGACGCCGTCGCGGTCTGGCCCCAGCTTCCGGCTTCAGAGGCAAGAGGGCCGAACTCTTGGCACCGCCGCAGGTCAGACGGGCCGGCCGATCGCTTTCACGACATTTGGTCAGCCGCGACAGCTTCCGCTCCCGACCGAGCCAGTTCACGGCCCAGGGCGGCACGCAGCCGGCCCATCGGTTCATCCCAGTCGCCCGGCTTGCGCTGGCGAAACAAGCGGACGGTCGGGTACCACGGGCTGTCCTCCCGATCCAGCAGCCAGCGCCAGTCCGCGGCCTTCGGGATCAGGATCCAGACGGGCTTGCCCATCGCACCGGCCAGATGCCCGATCGCCGTGTCCACCGTGATAACAAGGTCCAGGTTCTCGATCAGCGCGGCCGTTTCGCCGAAATCCATGAGTTCGTTGGACAGATCGGTCATGCCGAAGAACCGCTGCATCGTCGCCTGATCGCGAGCCGGCATCGGCTTCTGCAGGGAGACGAAAGCGGCGGGCCCGGCATCGGCCAGAGACGCCAGCGCCGCCAGCGGCAACGACCGCCGCCGGTCGTTCGGATGCGTCGGGCGGCCGGTCCAGGCCAAACCGATACGTTTCAGCCCACCCGGCAGGACAGAGGCCAGACGGCGGCGCCAATGCGCGATGCGGGTCGGGTCAGCCCTGAGGTAAGGAATCTCCGACGGGATCGTGTCCGGCTGGGTGTGGAACAGGTACGGCAGGCTGGAGAGACGGCAATGCGCGGCGTGGCCGGGGACTTCGTTCCAGCGGTGGCAATACTGCGAGACGCCCGGAAGGTTCGCCAGCAGCGGCGCCATCTCGGCGCTGCAGCCCATAATCAACTCCTGGCAGCGTTCTGCCGCCATCGGGATGTAGCGGGCGAACTGGATGGTGTCGCCGTAGCCCTGATCGCCTACCAGCAGCAGCCTGCCGTTCGGAATCCGCATGCCGTTCCAGGGCGCCGAGGTCATCGCCGGCATATTCGCCTTGCCGGCCTCGGTCTGGTTGCGCCACTCGTATTCCATCCAGCCTGGGTCGAAGTCGCCCATCGCCAGCAGGTTCTGCGCCATCGCCAGGTGGCCGTCGGCGTGGTCGTGCTTCAGGCCGAGCGCACGCAGCAGGCACGCCATGGCACGCCCGCGTTCGTCCACATCGGAGAAGATCAGCGACAGATTGACAAGGTGTTCCGCGTTGTTCGGGTCCAGCCGGATCAATTCCTGGCCGGCGACCAGGGCCTCCTCCATCCGGTAGGTGACGCGACACAAAGAACTGAGATGGGCGTACCAGGTCGCGTTTCCGGGCCGAAGCTGGATGGCCTGTCGCAGCAGGGCAACGCCTCGCTCAGGATCGCCCGCCATGGCGACGACGATACCCTGCAGCGCGAGCGCCGCCGGATGCTCCGGCGCAGCGGCAAGGACGTCGGCGCAGATACCGCCGGCTTCGTTCAGCCGCTTGGCCTGCGCGGCAGCCTGCGCACGGGACAACGCCTGCTCCACGGTTTCGCCGTTGACAGTCGCGGGCGGGGCCGGCGGCTGGATCACCGTGGCGGCCGTGGCCGGTGTCGCAGCCGATTGCTTGACAGTATCGTTTCCACTCATGATCAATAGATGACCCGCCGGACGCTAGCGCGGCAAGGGTTTTCGAAGTCGCCACGCGAGCGATTTCGAGTTCGCTCCGCCGTGAGGGATTTTCGGTCCCGCTTCGCGGCAAGGGATTTTCGGGGCCACTCCGCGGCGGCGCGATAGGTTCGGCGATGACAGAATGGTATGAAGATGCAATCGGCACAACGGTGGAGCACGCGAACATGCCCGGCCCGGTCTTTCATCTGGAGCCCGTGGGGCAACTTGCCAACCAAATGATCGAATACATGGTCGCGCTGAAGTTTACGGACATGGTGCGCGACTGCCGGATCTCCAACATCACGATCCCCGCCTGGGGTATCAGCCATCCGCCGATCGAATCGCCTGGTCCTGTTGCCACCGAACGACGGGAGCAGCGGATCAATCTGCCGGCGTTTGCCGATCTGGTCTGGTCGGAGCAGATAGGGCGCGTCGAATGGTGCGGCTACGGCCAGCGGATGGAGAATTTCCTGCCGCCGTCCCGATACCAGAGTGTCTTCGTATCGCCGTTTTCCATGCCGATGGGCTACGGACCGGACTACCTCGTCTGTCCGGTCCGCGCGGCCGATATCCTGGACGGTCCAGCCCCTGACTACGCGCTGACGCCGGTGGAATTCTATCTCGATATCGTCAAGCAGACCGGCCTGACGCCGGTGTTCATCGGCCAGACCCACCCGAACCGGTATATGGACCGGATCAGCGCGGCCTTCCCCAATGCCATCTTCCGCGAACCGCAGGACAACGTCCTGGTCGATTTCGAGACGATCCGGCAGTCCAAGAACCTTGTCATTGGGGTTTCCACCTATTCGTGGCTCGCGGCCTGGCTCTCGCAGGCGGACAATATCTACCTGACGGTCAGCGGCCTGTACAACCCGATGCAGAAGACCGACGTCGATCTGCTGCCTTTCGGCGACCCTCGCTACAAATTCTTTCTTTTCCCAATCAATTACGGCGTCCCGCTAAGCCGGCACGCCGACGTGCACCGGCGGATCGCGCCGTACTGGCGGCAGATGCCGCACGAAGCACTGCGTCAGCAATTCGATGCCGCACCACGTTTTGCCCGCGACCTGAAGCAGACGCTCAGCCTGTTCGACCCCGAGTACTACCTCGCAACGAACGGGGACGTAGCGGCCGTCGCCCAGCACATGGGGCCCGGATTTGCGCGGGACCATTATATTCATCACGGCTTTGCCGAGCGCCGCTTGCCCTTCCGGCTCGATCGCGGATGGTACGCCGCTCAGTATCCTCTCGCCGCCTTCGAGGTCGCACAGGGCGACTACGCCGAGTTCGCTCATCACTACATGGCGATCGGCAAGGCGCGCGGCTATCGGCCATATCCGCCGGAGACTGATCCTGACTTCAGACCCTGACGGACCCGCGAACCTTGACGAAACCATGCCAACCGGCCTACACGCCGCGGCCTGGATGGCGGGTATAGCTCAGTTGGTAGAGCGCCAGGTTGTGGTCCTGGATGTCACGGGTTCGAGTCCCGTTGCTCGCCCCACCCTTCTGTCATGAGCACGGAAAAGATCGCCGCCCTCGTGCTGGCCGGCGGTGAGGCGCGCCGGATGGGCGGTGGCGACAAGCCGCTGTTACAGGTGGCGGGCCGGACGATGCTGGCGGCCGTGATTGCCGCGCTGGAGGTCCAGCCGATCGCCATCAGTGCGAACGGCGATCCGTCCCGCTTCGCCGCGTTCGGTTTGCCGGTGCTGTCCGATGGAGTGTTCCGCGGGCAGGGTCCGTTGGCGGGCATCCTCGCCGGGCTGGACTGGGCAGCCTCGCTGGGCATGACCGGCCTGCTGACCGCCCCCGGCGATACGCCGTTCCTGCCGTCCGGATTGGTGGCGCGGCTCGCTCCCGGACCCTGCTGCGTGTCGAGCGGTGGCCACAGGCATCATTTGGTCGCAGTTTGGCCGGTTGACTGCTCGGAACAGCTGCGCGGGTGGCTCTCCGTGCCCGGCTCGCGGCGCGTCGGCGATTTCGCCCAGCGTATTGGCATGCGCTATATTGAATATCAGGTGCGAACCGGCGATCCTTTCGCTAACGTCAACACACGGGACGACTTGGCTCAGGCGCGGACCAAAGCTGGTCACAAAGCTCACCGGGCAAGGATTGATCCGGAAGAAGGGTGAGAACATGAGCAAGACCGTCGCGATCGCGGGTTTGGGCGCTATCGGACTGCCTTTGGCCCGAGCGCTCGATACTGGGATCGACGGTTTGCGGCTTATTGCCGTCGCCAGCCGCGACGTGGTCAAAGCCCGAGCGAATTTGGCGGGTTTTCAGGCCCCGCCGCGCATTATCGACATCGCGGATCTGGCGGAGGCCGACATCGTGGTGGAGGCAGCGCCGGCGGCGATCTTCGAACGGATCGCCGTGCCGGTCCTGGAGGCCGGGCGGATTTTCGTGCCGGCCTCAGTGGGGGCGCTGCTGCCGCGCATGCATCTGGCCAGGCTGGCGCGCAATACCGGTGCGCGCATCATTGTGCCGACGGGTGCATTGCTTGGCCTGGATGCGGTTCGCGCCGCGGCCGAGGGGCCGATCGACAGTGTTACGATCGAAACTCGCAAGCCGCCGATGGCGTTGATCGGGGCGCCGTACCTGGAGAAGCACCGGATCGACGTGATGGACCTGATCCGGCCGCTGCTCGTGTTCGATGGCAATGCGCTGGATGCCGCCGCCGGGTTTCCCGCCAACGTGAACGTTGCCGCCGCGCTGGCGCTGGCCGGTGTCGGACCGATACGAACCCATGTGCGGATCTGGGCCGACCCAGGCGTGACGAGGAATATCCATACGGTCCGTGTCGAGGCTGAAGCCGCACGCTTCACCATGACGATCGAGAACACGCCGAGCATTGAAAATCCCAAGACCGGGAAACTGACAACGCTGTCCTTGCTGGCCTGCCTGCGGGGTCTGGTGTCCACCCTGAAAGTCGGCAGTTGAGGCGGCGTGGCAGAGGCCCTCGTCTACCTGCCCACGCTTGCGTTGTTCAGTTTCGTCACCGTCGCCAGTGCCATGATGCGGCACGAGGTACTGATCCTGGCCTGCATCCCGCCGGTGTTTGTCGCGCTGATCGTAGGCCTGGTCATGGCGATCTACGCTGGCGATACGTTTGGCCTAGTGCCAACCGGTGCCGTGCTGGCGCTGGGCGTCGCACCCGGGTGGTGGCTGGCACGGCGGCTGCAGCCGCGGGACTTGCTGATCGCGATCTACCTGGCCTGGGCGGTTGCGCTGCTGCTGGCTGTGATCGCCTTCGGGTTCCCCGATCGTACGTGACAGCGGCCTGCACGGCACGTCTCGGTCAGTGACGATGGGTCGTTGCATCGTTCATGTATCGATATCGGGACAAACTACTGGCCGCTAGGCCGGGCACTTCTCGGCCCTCGGCTGATCGGTCCGGAGATACCGCGCACAAGGTTATCGCGGCTGGCGCTTTTCAAAGACCATGGTGTCGCCTTGGGACGTGAGCTTCAGTTGCTTGCCATCCTTCGCCAATCTGTACTTATCTGTTTCGGTCTGGACCTCGCCGCTTCGAACAGAAGCCTGTTTCGGGGTGAATACAAGCGTGCCCGTTCCGTCGTTCGACGACATTTGAGTATAGGTGCCGCTCATCTGGCGGACAACCTTGTCGCGCTGCAGCGTCTCGCTGCTCCAACCGCCGTCAGGGGTCATATTCATGTCGATGGCGACCCCGCCTCCCAGGTTCGCGTGCCAATCACCTGATACGCTCTCATCGGCAAGAGCAACCGCGGCGATACCGACCGACAGCGCGGCAGCAAAGAAAAGTGCTCGCAAGCCTTCCTCCCTGACCAGAGTTGTTTCCTGCGGCACGGGTGCGAGGCAGGCGGCCGTTGAACGTGCGTGAGGCGCTCTGGTTGCCTGTGGATGAACCGGCGATGGTCGGCGAACCCGGATCTGAGAAGTTAGTGATCGAGAAGGCCAGGGATCAGGTCTGGACGTTGAGCCCCTATATTACCTGGCCGACGAACCATCGCTGGGCGCACGCGCAACGTTCGGACTAGCAGTCCACGAAAGACAAGGATGAACAAGATGAAGGTCCTGCCTATGGCCATGCTTCTCGCCACCACGGGCTTCGGTATCGGTTGGGTTCCCTCCGCACATGCGATCGGTTGCCTCAGCGGGGGAGTCGCCGGTGCGGTTGCCGGGCATATGGCGCATCACGGAGTTCTGGGTGCTGTTGGCGGTTGTATCGCGGGGCACGAATACCACAAACATGAGCGGCGACAGGAGACAGAGAATCAGCGCGAGAAGACCAATCCGCCTCAGGACGATCGTAATACGCAATGACGTGGCGCCTACAAAGCAGGTCAATGTTTGGTGGTGACCGCGTCGACACCAGGAGCGGTGGCCTGATGACCGGCGATGCCGGGAACAGCCGCTCACGCGTGATCGCGACGGGCGTTAGCCGGCGGGGTCGACGGCACCGAGGATCGCGGTTGCTTCGATCTCTACCCGGGCGGCGGGTTCCACGAGGGCGACGACCTGCACCAGTGTCATCGCAGGATACCAGCGGCCCAGTGTGTCGCGATAGGCCGCACCCAAGGCCGGCAGGGATGCGCGGTATTCCGCCATGTCCACGACGTACCACGTGAGACGCGCAAGGTGCTCGGCGCGGCCACCTGCCTGGCGCAGCACCGTAAGCACATTGCGCAACGCCTGGGCGGTCTGGGCGACGAACCCTTCGGGGAACCGGCCGTGTTCGTCCCAGCCGATCTGGCCCCCGATCATCACAACGCGGCCGGTCCCGGCGATCCCGTTGCTGTAGCCACGCGGCACCGGCCAGCCGGGCGGCTGCAGGATGGTCAGGTCGGTCATTGGTGGCGGTTCCTTCATTCCAGGACGAGGTTCGATTCGCCGAAGCGCGCGGGCAACCACAAAGGGCGCACCGACGATCATCGCCGCCGTGATCGCGCTCGCAGGCAGACCCTGACCCACCCGTTGCGGGCGATCGCGGGGCCGGGCTGTCATCCGGTCGGCTGCGCTGATCGACCGAGAAATCATGCTGGGTCTGCCGTCAATGCCTGCCGCACGGCGGTTTTGACGATGCCCAGGGCCCGGTGCAGGACGGCTCGGTCTGGCCGGGAAACGCCGGCGAACAGTTCGGCGATCCAGCGTTCGTGGGCAGCCGACTGCAGCCCGAAGACGAAACGGCCGTGCGGCGTCAGACCAAGGAACTGCGCGCGGCGGTCGGTTGCGTGCGGCCGCCGCTGGACCAGGCCGTCGGCGACCAGGCTGGCGGCGAGGGCCGTGACGTTGCCGTTCGATACCATCATCCGGCGGGAGATTTCCCCGAGGGTCAAGCCATCGGATTCGCGGTCCAGTTGGGCCATCAGGTCGAAGCGCGGCAGGGTGGTGCTGAACTGATCACGCAAGCGGCGGCGGATTTCGGTTTCGATGAGGTTGGCGGTGGACAGCAGGCGCAGCCAGAGGCGGAGATCCTCCTTGTCGCCTGCCGGGGTACCCGCCAGCGCGGTTTCCAGATCGACCACGGCGTGCGCGTCGTCCGGGGTCATGTCTCGCCCCCATCGACGGCAAGCGCCTGCCCGTTCACCGCCGCGGCCTGCGACTGGCAAAGATGCAATACACTGCAGCCACTTCCTCCGGCCGGATGAGGCGGCCGAGCGGATTGGCCTGTGTGAGGTCGGCGAGCGCCTGTTCGGCGGTGCGACCGGTACGGGCGACGATGCGGGCGACGCTCTCCGCGACGAGGTCGGTGTCGGTGAAGCCGGGGCATACCGCGTTGACGGTGACCCCCGTGCCGGCAACTTCCTGTGCCAGGGCTCGGGTGAAGCCGAGGAGACCATGCTTCGCGGTCACGTAGGCGGTGACGTAGCGATAGCCTTTCAGCGACGGCGGTGGAGGCGATGTTGATGATGCGGCCGAATCTGGCGTGAAGCATTCCTGGCAGGACGGCCTGGGTGGTGACGATCGCGCCGGCGACGTTGACGCGCCACATCCGATCGAACATCGCCATGCTGGTCTTGTGGAAAGGGGCCGTCTCGGCGGCACCCGCGGCGTTGATCAGCAGCAGGACCGGACCGTGCGACGCGACGGCGGCAGCGATGGCTTTCGCGGTGGCGGCCTCGTCGGTGACGTCGGCGGTGACGGACAATGCGGCGTGTCCGGCGGCGATTGCCTCGTGCAGTCTGGCTTCGCGGCGGCCGAGGATGGTCACGCGGGCGCCGGACGCCGTCAGGGCGGCGGCGACGGCGAGGCCGATGCCGGAGCCTCCGCCGGTGACCAGGGCGTGGCGGCCTGATTGAGCTGGCATCCCCGGTTGCTGCACGCCGATCAACCCTTCCGTTCGTTTCCTGCCTGCCATGTCATGGCCGACCTGTTCGCCGCGTCGATGCGAAAAAATCATATCGGCCCAGCCGAAGCCGGCCATGACGCGATGGCCAGGTCGGGCTCGGCCCAGTCGGCGGCGACCAAGTCACGGGCGGCCGGCACATTGCGCCGACCAGCCGACCGTCGCCTCCTCATCATATGCCTGTCACGGCATGCCCCATGATGCGATGACCAGCCGGAGCGACCGGGTCGCGGCGAACCACCCTATGATCTTGCGCCGGAAATAGTTCAAGCTTAAACTATTCAAGCCTGCCATGCATGGCACGAGGTGCGCATGCGCGTTGCGGTGATCGGCGGCGGTCCGGCGGGACTGTATTTCGCAATCCTGTTGAAGCGGGATCGGCCGGAAGCCCACGTGACGGTGGTCGAGCGCAACCGCCCGGACGACACGTTCGGCTTCGGCGTGGTGTTCAGCGATCAGACACTGGATACATTCGCGGCCGCCGACATGCCCAGCTACCGCGCGATCACCGACAATTTCGCCTACTGGGACGACATCGAGATCCATGTCCGCGGCACCGTCCACCGCATCGGCGGCAACGGCTTCTGTGGCTGCTCCCGTCGGTCGCTGCTGATGCTGCTGCACGATCGAGCCCGGGCGCTGGGTGTCGAACTGGTGTTCAACCGGGAGGCGACGCCGGAGGATTTTCCGGATGCCGACCTGATCGTTGCCGCCGACGGCATCAACAGCGCCATCCGCACGCGGTTCGAGGCCCACTTCCAGCCGAACACCGATCTGCGGCCCAACCGGTTCGCCTGGATGGGCAGCACGCGCCCGTTCGATGCCTTCACCTTCTTCTTCAAGGAACGCGCGGAGGGCATCTTCATCGCGCATTGCTACCAGTATGAGCACGGCGCCAGCACCTGGGTGCTGGAAATGGAGCCGCGAGACTTTCGCCAATTGCCGGTCTGGAGCATGCCACCGAAGCAGAGTCGGCCCGCTTCATGGAGGATGTGTTCGCCGAGGAACTCGCCGGCCACCGGCTGATCACCAACCGTAGCCATTGGCGCCGGTTCCCGATGATCCGCTGCGCCCGCTGGACATTAGGGAACATCGTGCTGCTGGGCGATGCAAAGGCCACAGCGCATTTCTCCATCGGCTCCGGCACCAAGCTGGCGATGGAGGACGCGATCGCGCTGCACGAGGCGGTCATGGCGGGTGGATCCGTGCCGGACTGCCTCGCCAGGTTCGAGAGCGGCCGGCGCGAGGCGGTGGAGAAGATCCAGCATGCCGCCGACGTCTCGCTGGTGTGGTTCGAACATGTGCGGCGATTCTGGCCGATGCATCCGACGCGGTTCGCGTTCGGCGTGATGACGCGGTCAAAAGCGATCACTTACGACGACCTCGCGCTGCGGGCGCCGGATTTCGTACGGGAGGTGGATACGCTGTTCGCCCGAGAGGTCGCCGGCAACGCACTGCCGGCGGAGAGCGGACGACCGCCGATGTTCCAGCCGTTCCGGCTGCGCGACATGTCGCTGGCGAATCGGGTCGTCGTCTCTCCGATGTGCCAGTACAGCGCCGAGGACGGGACGCCGACCGACTGGCATTTGGTTCACTACGGGGCCCGCGCGACGGGCGGGGCGGGGCTGGTCTACACTGAGATGATCTGTCCATCGGCTGACGCGCGAATCACGCCGGGCTGCGCCGGCCTGTGGAACGATGCGCAGGAAGCCGCGTGGGGCCGCATCGTCGGCTTCGTGCATACACATGGACCCGCGAAAATCTGCCTGCAGCTTGGCCATGCCGGGCGCAAGGGCGCGACGCGGCTGATGTGGGACGGGATGGACGAGCCGCTGCCGGAGGGGGGATGGAAGGTGATCTCGGCCTCGGCGATTCCATACTACCCGCACAGCCAGGTGCCGCGCGCGATGGACCGCACGGACATGGACGGCGTGGTGCAGGCGTTCCGGCAGGCCGCGATTCGAGGCGAACGCTGCGGCTTCGACATGCTGGAACTGCATTGCGCGCATGGCTACCTGCTGGCGAGCTTTCTGTCGCCGCTGACCAACACGCGGACCGATGGATACGGCGGTTCGGTCGAGAATCGCTTGCGGTTCCCGCTGGAGGTTTTCGATGCACTGCGCACTGTGTGGCCGGACGGCAAGCCCATGTCGGTGCGGCTGTCCGCCACGGACTGGGCCGATGGCGGGATTTCGGAGACCGATGTCGTCACGATCGCTCGCGCGTTCGCGAGCCATGGCTGCGATATCATGGACGTCTCAACCGGGCAGACGGTGGCGGAAGCCGAACCGGTCTACGGGCGGATGTTCCAGGTCCCGTTCTCCGACATGATCCGCAATGAGGCGGGGGTGGCGACGATGTGCGTCGGGTCGATCACGTCAGCCGATCAGATCAATACGATCCTTGCCGCCGGTCGCGCCGATCTGGTGGCGTTGGCCCGGCCGCATCTGGTGGACAGCGGGTTCACGATGCGGGCGGCGGCGGAATACGGCGTGACGGATCTTCCGTGCCCGATCCAGTACGAGTATGGCCGGGATGCCCTGATGCGCAACGCTGCCCGCGAACGGGCCGACCTGATGGACCTCCGCCGGCGGGCGCGCCCGAAACGCCATGGGCCGGCCTGACGCCGGGTTCTGACGATGTGGCCGCGCCATGACGATGTGGCCGCGCGAAGCCCGATAAGCCTATGATCTGACCCCTTTTCGGGGAGGATCCGGAACATTCGGCGCGCGGCGTGCGACGCTGGGGAGGCTTCTGAACGGCCCGAGCGAACGCAGGGGCGCGGGTGCTATCTGTACCGGGCCATTGATCGTTCCGGCGCGCTGGTCGACGTGAGGTTCAGCGAGACGCGGGACGAGGAGCTTGCGAAAACATTCGTTCGCTCAGCCAAGCTCGTCACCGGCATCAGTCCCGCGCGTGCCCGACGGGCGGGCACGATAGTTACCCGCGCGCGATCCGGACGGAGCTGGACGAAGGGGTAAAGCACCGGAACAATCAGTATTTGAACAATCGGATCGAGCAGGAACATCGTGGAGTCAATAGCCGCTACGGACTGATACAGGGCTTCAAGAGCGATGAATCCGCGGCCCGCTTCTGTCGAAGTTTCGACGAACTCCGAAATCAGCTGTATCCTTGATCACGCCGTAGCCGAAGCCTTCCCACCAACTTCCGCCGCCATCGTTTCCTTACTCGAGGCATCATAACGCTCCACTTCAGGGGGGCGGCCTGATCTCGACACCCCACGGTCCATCAAACTCGCTCAATGGCGTAATCACTGACGGAACCAAGATACAGTCTCAGGAAGGTAAAGGCGGCACCCACAGCGGCGATCGTGACCATCGCGTGCCCACTTCACAGAGTTCTGGTGATATCCTGGTCCAGACGGCAACCCATCATGATCATCGGTCTCCCGGTTGCCTTCGGAACGCCGCGCAATCGAGCTTTTTCACTATCTTTGGCTGTTAGTTAAATTCATATTGCGCCTTTATGTGTATAATAGAGCAAATCCCGTCAGGAGTTCTCCACGTCCGATAGCGCGCCCGCCGATGCCGCCGACGTCCCTACGGTTTCTACCAACACACGGCGACGGAAGATACCTCGGCATGGACGCCGGTGCCAGACACGTCACGGCTTGGCCACCTCAGCCAAATCGCACGGGCCGCGGATGGACCGGGATATCTCGGCGTCTTGCTGCCCGCGGGCCGGTCTTGCGAGGATTCCTGGGTGATCGCCTCTGCGATGGTGCCGCTCACTCAGAGGCTCCGCTCCCTCGTCGCGGTCCGCCCCGGACTGTCCGAACGATCGATGACCGCGCGGATGGCGGCGACGCTCGATCGGCAGTCGGATGGTCGGGTTCTTGTCAACGACGGGCGGATGCGACCAATAAGCTCGCCGTAAGGCACAACCGAAGGACCACGCTCATCGACCAGACGCGTCTCCGCCGCTTTATTGCGGCCATGCCGAAGGCGGAACTGCATCTTCACATCGAGGGCACGCTGGAACCCGAGATGATGATGGCGCTCGCGCGGCGAAATGGCGTGACGTTGCCTTATGCCGGCGTCGAGGCGATCCGGGATGCTTACCGCTTCAATTCGTTGCAGGAATTTCTTGACCTCTATTACGCCGGGATGTCCGTGCTGCGAACGCGGCAGGATTTTTTTGATCTGGCTTTCGCTTATCTGGAGAAAGTCGCGGCCCAGAACGTCACGCATGTCGAGATATTCTTCGATCCGCAGGCGCATGCCGACCGAGGCATGGCGTTCGACACGGTGCTCGCCGGATTGACCGACGCGCTCGACAAGGGGCGGTGCGATTTCGGGATCACGTCGAGGCTCATCATGTGCTTCCTGAGGCATTTGCCGGAGGAGCAGGCGTTCGACACGCTACGGCACGCCTGCCGTTGCAAGGAGCACATCTTCGCGGTCGGGCTCGATTCGACCGAGCGAGGGAATCCGCCGTCGAAGTTCGCCCGCGTCTATGCCGAGGCTCAGGCGCGAGGGTTTCGTGGCCGTCGCGCACGCGGGCGAAGAAGGACCGCCGGCCTATGTATGCGAGGCGATCGATCTCTTGCAGGTCCGGCGCATCGACCACGGCAATCGAGCCCTGGAGGACTGTGAGCTGGTGGCTCGCATCGCGCGCGAGCAGCTTCCGATGACGGCCTGCCCATTGTCCAACCGGGCGTTGCAGGTGTGTCCGGACCTGACGCGGCATCCTTTGAAGCGGATGTTGGCGGCGGGTTTGCTGGTCACGGTCAACTCGGACGATCCGTCGTATTTCGGCGGCTACGTAAATGAGAATTTCCTGGCAGTTCAGGAAGCGCTGTCGCTGACCGAAGTCGAGATCGCCACGCTGGCCCGCAATTCCTTCGTGGCATCGTTCCTGCCGGATCGGGAGAAGGCGACGGCACTGGCGGGATTCGACACGTTTCGAGCCAAGTGGTGATCGCTCTGCGCGGCTGGACCGATGCTGCAGGCACAACCGCCGGGCCCACGCGAGCACCGGCGGCGCGCGAGCGGTTAGCCGTGCATCACATTCGGAGGCAACTATTTCCGCGCGATCGCGCTTAGGAGCGTGATGACCCGCGCATGGCGAGGCAGGAGGAATAGGACTGGAGCGGGTATCGTTCTGGTTGGCATGTAACAAAAAAGGAACGGTACCGAATGCTACGCGGTCTATATTTGATATGCGGCGTGGCTATTTCCGTGTTCTGGAGATGCAGCATGCATGGGTAATGATGTGGACACAATTAATCTTGGTCTACACGATTTCGTGTTAACCCGTTCTTAGGAATCAGATGTTAAAGTCCCGTGAAACATCAGGTCGCGCGACGTGTTTACGATTTGGATGATGTATCTCCTCGCAGCGGTGGCCGTTTCCGGCATCTTCATCGCCGTGGGCTGGCGCAGCAGACACACACGGAACGAGGCTTCGGCGCACGGGCGCACGGGCGTTCCATTCGATCCTCTGTGGGGTGAGGCCGAAATCGATACGTCCGAAGCGCACGCCGATGTCGATACGACCATTCGTCTGGTTCTGCAACGTCTGGCTCCGGCTATGGCAGCCCGATCGGTGCGGGCCGAAATCGCCAGCCACCCGGGACTGCGGGTGCGGATGCGAAGCGCCGCGCTTGCCGACCTTCTGGAGGAATTTCTGGCCGCTGCGATCAACAATGCGCCGGCAAGCCGTCTGCTGCTGACCGCTGCGTGCTACGGCGGCTGGGTGAATATCAACCTCACGGATGACGTTCCTGGGGCCGACCTTGCGGTCCGCCTGGCAAGCGTAAGCAGCCTGAGAGAGCGGGCGGCCATGCGCGGGGGTGGCCTTGACGTCGACGTTCTGCCGGCGGAGGGGACGACCATGACCCTTCGCCTCGCTGCGGTGACCGCGGAAAGGGCCGATCAGAGCGGCCAGTCCCCGCCGGAACAGCGGACGTGGTCGTCCGGTTCGACAGGCGGGTCTTCGATCCGAGCCGATTCGCAGAGTTCGGGCACCCCTTCGCCCGCCTCGCATGATCGCGCCCAAAGGAACGTTCTGAGCGCGTGACTCAAGCGACCCAGCAAGCAGCTGCGGTATCTTCGCCAGGCACAGTCGGATTGAAAATACCGTAGCGGCCTGCATCGCCCGTTTTGGCGGAAACTTCGCTGTGTGGTGCGCAGGACCGCGCCTCCAACCTGGCTTCCCTCCAACATTGGACCCCGGGCGCCGCGTATGCTACGCGCGCAGCTCTAGCTTCGTTCCGGCGCGAGACTGTTGGCGCGCTCTGCCACGGCCGTGCCGGCGAAGGCCGATTGTCTGGAGGAAAGCCGTTGACTCGTATCCCTATCGATCCCGATACCATCCGCGCCCTGGCGGCGGTGCTGGTTGAAACCGGCCTGACGGAGATCGAGATCGCCGACAAGGATTCACGCATCCGCGTTGTCCGCGGCGGCGGCGCGACGACGGTGGTTCCGGTGGCCGCGGCGCGGTCTGCGCCCGCCCCCGCGCCGGTCGTGCAGGATGTCGCAGCCCATCCGGGGGCGGTGCTCAGTCCGATGGTCGGTGTGGCCTATCTTTCCCCGGAACCCGGGACTCCCCCGTTCGTCAATGTCGGGCAGTCGGTGACGGCAGGCCAGACGCTGATGCTGATCGAGGCAATGAAGACCTTCAACCAGATCAAGGCACCCAAGGCGGGCACGGTCGCAGCGATTCTGGTACAGAACGGTGCGCCGGTCGAATACAGCGAAGCGCTGCTCATTTTGGAATAGACTGTTGTTTCAGAAAATCCTGATCGCCAACCGCGGCGAGATCGCCCTTCGCATCCAGCGCACCTGCCGGGAGCTGGGGATCGCGACAGTCGCGGTGCACTCCACCGCCGACGCCGAGGCGATGCACGTGCGGCTTGCGGATGAGAGCGTCTGCATCGGCCCCCCGCCAGCCAAGGACAGTTATCTCAATATCCCCTCGATCCTGTCGGCCGCCGCGATCACCGGTGCCGATGCGATCCATCCCGGCTACGGCTTTCTGTCCGAGAATGCTGGCTTCGCGGACATGGTGGACGCGCATGGCCTGACGTTCATCGGTCCGTCCGCCGCCCATATCGGCATGATGGGCGACAAGATCGCGGCGAAGACCGCGATGGCCGCCGTTGGTGTCCCCCTCGTGCCCGGCTCCGACGGCGAGGTGCCGGATCTGGAGACGGCCAGGGTGGTGGCCGCGCGCATCGGCTATCCGGTGCTGATCAAGGCCGCGGCCGGCGGCGGCGGCCGCGGCATGAAAGTCGCGCGCGATGCCACGGAGCTGCAGGACGCCTTCCGGCTGGCGCGCACCGAATCGCGGGCGGCGTTCGGCAACGATGCCGTATACATGGAGAAATATCTTGACCGGCCACGGCACATCGAGTTGCAGGTCATGGCCGACAACCACGGTAACGTGGTGCATTTCGGCGAGCGTGACTGCAGTCTGCAGCGACGGCACCAGAAACTGCTGGAGGAGGCCGGTTCGCCGGCGATCAGTCCCGCTCGGCGCGATGCACTGGGAGAAACGGCGACGGCCGCGCTGCGGAAACTGGGATATCGGAACGCCGGCACACTGGAGTTCCTTTACCAGGACGGGCAGTTCGCTTTTATCGAGATGAACACCAGGCTGCAGGTCGAGCATCCGGTGACCGAGATGCGCTGCGATGTCGATCTGGTGCGGGAACAGATCAGGATCGCCGCCGGCGCACCGCTGGGTTATGGTCAGAGCGATGTCGCCTTCACAGGCCACGCGATCGAATGCCGGATCACGGCCGAGGATCCAGTCACCTTCATCCCCTCGCCGGGCCGGGTGACGGCGTTCCATGCGCCGGGGGGGCTGGGGGTGCGGGTCGATTCCGCGCTGTATGCCGGGTATGTCGTGCCGCCCTATTATGACAGCCTGGTGGCAAAGCTGATCGTTCATGCACCGACCCGAATGGGTGCGATCGAGCGCATGCGACGGGCGCTGGACGAGTTCGCGGTGGTTGGGATCAAGACGACGATCCCGCTGCATCAGCGGATCGTTGACAACCAGGATTTCCGGGCGGGCGGCTACACGATTCATTGGTTGGAGCACTTCGTCGCGGACGCCTGATTTCCCGACCTGAGAGGAGCAAGACCATGAGCCACGACCACCATCACGAACCGATGGACTGGAGGCTGAACGGAGTCCGGGTGATCAAGGGCGACCAACTCGACACCAACACGGCACAGACCCCTGGTATGAACCGCGCCGCCGCGATCAACCTTGCTCGGGTTGGCGCGCAGAAGATCTGGGCGGGCACGGTGAACATCCACCCCAATGCGAAGACCGGGGCGCATCACCACGGCGCGCTGGAGAGTGTGATCTATGTGCTCCGCGGCAAGGCTCGGATGCGCTGGGGCGAGAAGCTGGAATACGTCGCCGAGGCCGAGGCCGGGGACTTCATCTTCGTTCCTCCTTATGTGCCGCACCAGGAGATCAACGCCTCTACCGACGAGACGCTGGAATGCGTGCTGGTGCGCAGCGACAACGAAGCGGTCGTAGTGAACCTGGATATCGAGGCGGTGGAGAAGCCGGAGGCGGTTTACTGGGTCGATCCGATCCACAGCCATCCGGCGTGAGCTACTGCGCTCCCGGCTCTGCCTGAGCGCGGTACCGGCCGGATGCGCATGTTTTGTTTACGCTGGGGCTGACAGTCCCTGTGGCGGCAGGGACCGACCGTTTGGAGGCGATCCCGCCGCGCTGATCGGGGAGGCTCTCACCTACGGTGCCGCCCTCAGCGTCGCGACGATCAGACCGATCCCCTGGGCGTGCCAGCGTTGGATTGCCTTGTGGTCCGCACCGAGCGCCTTGCCCAGACGCCGCCACGGAAACAGGTGCCGATCGGTGACCGGATGCACCAGGCTGCGCGCACCCACCACACGCCGCAGCACATAGCGGTCTGGCGGGATCAATGGAATCCAGCTCATCGCTTCGTCCATTCGGGTGATCTTGTCCGCTGACGGAACGGACGGGCGTATCTGTGTTTCCGTCCAGCCGTACGCCTCCAGCGCCGTGCGGACGATTTCCAGCGAGGACGTACGCAGCCGGGTCGACCAGCCAGTGCCCGGCAGAGCGAGCAGGGTCGCTCCGGCTTCCTCCAGCCGATAGATGACGTAGTCGGCGTCGATCTCATAGCCGTTGGTCATCAATGGCCGCGCGACGGGCTTCGGGGGGGCCACGGGGATGCGCCTGGCAGCACGGGACGTCGTCATGTTCAGATCCTTCCAGTGTCTGGGGAGGGGCTTGGGCGCGTTCAGCGGATGGTGCCGGGCGTCCGGAAGGGCGCCTGCGCCAGGCTGGTGCCGCGATTGATCGCGCCCCAGGTTTCGGCATGGCCGGCGGGAAGCGGTTCGCGGCCGGATTCATCCAGGACCGCGACGGCATTCGCGGGTGGACGTTCGGCACCGATGGCGCGGGCGCGCTCAATGACCGTCCAACGCGCGAGCCCCAGTGCGAGGGCGACGACGTCCCAGCTTGCTCCCTCGGTGCGCAGCCGCCGTATCTGGGTATCTTGTCCTTCTGTCCAGACGATCTTCCTAGGCATTAAGAGCTCGGTAGTGTCTCAGTTTGAAGGACAAAATACCTATCTCGAGGAAATTGGAGGGAATTGGGCGGCCCGAGACTGGATTTCGAAACGGAACATGCCTGGGCGTATATTCCCAACTAACAGCATGATGTCCTATAATATCGTAGAGCAAGTCCATCCATTTAGGTATTAGATCCTAGTTCATGCAGTGGGTTTATTAATAAAATATTTGAATCTTGCCTAGTACAACTCGGTAAATGTCTTGCACACATTCCCATTCCCGTGAGATTTTGCAAAAAATGCGCCCTTAGGCTTTGGGCCGAATCCGCATAGCGATTTGTCAAATATGCGACCTTTGAACGTATTGCTTTGGATTGGGCGTCCCTTGTCGCGCGAACTAGCTAGAGCAAAGCAACAGTACCAGTCCGCTGCATTCGAGGCGTATCGAGTGGCGGCGATCAATCTCGTGTCAGCGATCGGTGTTGAGTTTTACGTCAGTAACTGGACTCGCCGGGCGGCTGAGGCATACCGGGAGCAATGGGAATGGGTATCCAGGAATCCTGATGCGGCATTCGATTGGCATAACATATTCCACCGGCACAAGGACCCCGACCGGATGGAAATAGTGATTTGGGGGCCGAACGATCGTTTGTGTGGTTTGGGTCTGGCGACGACCAACAGGACCTCCGTCATATTACAGTTCATAGAAGGAGACCCTAGGCCAGATTGCCCGTTACGGGGGAAGCGGCTACCGATTGCTCTAGAAGCAGTGGCCTGCTACGGCCAAGGGAGAGGTAAATCCGAAATTCGCCTCCAACCGATCAATGAAAAGCTGGCTTCGTTGTATCGCGATGTATATGATTTCACCCGCGAGACGCGAAAAGGTGAGCAAGCCTACTTCCGAAGGCCCATATAACATGCTCTAGTCGCGTCTTCGAAGAGGGTAAGGGTCATGAAGGCATCTGTCGCCAGTGCTGTTGGCTGGTTTAGTCGGGTGAGATTGCACGATAAGCAAGCGCCAGAGCCGCAATTGGTTTGCGCTGAACGCCGCCCCGCTACAGGTCTGTTCGCGTCTTTGACCCCGGATCAACGCCGCCGGGCGCTTAGCTATGACGGCCCGGAGGGACACGGGGACCCTACATTCCTAATCAAGAATAAGGTCCAGGCTTAGGTAGCGGGTGACCTAAGCCTCCCCCGCTCCTCGATCGGTTTGGTTGCTATCTGTCGCCCGCTGCCATAGCAAGCGAGCATAGGGACAACGACAAGGGTCCTCCGTCCTCCAGATGGCCTCGTCACGTTTGGGTGGCTTCCCAAATCTCAATAACTCGAACAATATCCACCACATCCCAAAGCTCATGCACGACCCCCGCGCGCATCGCCGGGGTGATCTTGAGGGACATGTGGATCTTGCAGAAATTGTAATACATGAAGTGCAGCGCGATCGCGTGAGCGTGGTTCTCGGCCTTCTTGGTGAAGGCATTGGTCAACCTGGTGAACCGGCGCATGTGCATCCGCATGGTCAGGTTCTGGCGCTCGATGTGGCTGGTGCTGATAAACTTGTCGGCCGGATCGCCTGCGATAGCTTCCTTGGTGACGCTCTTGACGGCCGTGGGCGAATAGCGCTTGGCGGCCTGGGGTTCCGGTTGCGGGGTCGAATAGTGCTTTACTAGCATGGCGTAATCGACCGTCTCGAACGCGCCCGTCACGGCGGTGACGTATGGGGCGAAGCCATCCGAGGTTAGTTGAATGCGGGTTGCGATACGCGCCTCCAGGTCTTGGACAAAGGCGCAAGCTGTGTCGCCGTCGCGGCTGCCAACCATCCATGACGGGACCAGCTTCGTGTCGCTATCCAATGCGACGAACGTCCAGAGGTCGCCAGCCTGCCGTGGTGCGGCCTTGGCGGTCTTAACCTGCTTTTCCTTGCAGTAGCTGAACGCCCAAATTTCATCGATCTGAACGCGACGGCAGATCAAGTTGCGGAACGCCTTATCCTGGTATTCCGAGCAAGCCTTCCCGGCGTCGACAAGCAGTTTCGTCACCGTGTTGATAGATACGCCGGTCACGCGAGTGATGGCGCGTAGGCTCATGCCTTCGACCAGGAGGCGGATAATTTCTACGCGCGCGGTGCGGGAGAGCTTGTTCATGACGCAAACATAACCTGTGATGCTTATGCGGTCAAGCATAAACATTCACTTTCGAATAGGGATTCCGTTATGAATCCGCATGTGCTATGAAAAAGCCGCCAGTCGATGTTCCAGATCGGCTGACGGCTAATCCAGGTTGGGTTAGTGGGCTATTTTTTCATATCCCACCTTCCTTTCCAGCCGCGTCAACGGCTTGCACACTTGGTTCGGGGTTAAAGAGCGGGGCATGTGGTGCCCCGTTCCCTTTCGGGAACCATTTGCCGTCTCGGCGCTCCACGTGGCCTGTTCGCGCAAGCGAATCCAATGCCACTCTCGTCGAGGACGGCTTCAAGTCAAAGTCGTGCAGCCCATTTGCCATCTCGATGATGGTCATCTGTCGGATGCCTTCCGGAGAGGCATCAACGATCTCCTTCACCATATTACGTACCACCCCATGGGGTGCGCGCTTAACCCCGCTCCGAGGGGGCGTTTGCTCTGGGTCGGCGACCAACGCGGGCGGCGGTGGGATCGCGTGGTGTGAATTTTGAAGACGGCTTTGGGCGGACTGGATCAAAGATGCCAACGCATCACGTTGCCCAGCCTCGTACGCTTCACGTCTAACCCTATCCACCAGTGGGCGGATGGCTTCCAAAATCTGCACATCAAACGAGTCTGGCATGGCAAGTGTTTCCATGCCGACTTTTTGACGTATCCATTGGGTAGAGTCAACGTTTTTTAACGCATTAGACGTAGTTGCTATAGCTACGTCTTACCCCAACGCTTAGCCGCCGCGTTTCTGGCTATGTCGGCCCTCTGTTCGGGCGTTAAACGTGCCGCTCTGGCGTTACCGCCCTTCAGCCCGCCACGCCTACCCAACTCAACTGCAGCGGGGTCTTTGTGCGAATCGTCGGTGACGACGTCCGATTCGGTTACGCCACCAGTCGCCAAATCCACGATCAGCTTCGCAAGCTGGTTCGGATCGCGGGGGCGCTTCGGATGTTGGGTCATGGACGGCTCTTCCTCTTAGCATCCTCGGCCTTCTGATCGGCCACCCACCGATCGGCGTCAGTCCTAGTTGGGAAGTACCGTATCGGATCAAAGCCCCCAACAGGTCCGTAACCGACCTTGACCGTGCAGTGGGCGTCGCCGTTACATTTGGTCGTGTAGGTTTTCATGCATGGAAGTGTATCACGTGAAGCACGTCCAAGCGAGAAACACGCCATAGGATTCTATTCAAACTGAGACACTACCAAGAGCTCCCATCCCGAACGTTTAGCGAACAGAAAGTTAGTTAGGGTGAATGACGCTTATCGTCAACCGGAATAACAGTTCTTGCCAGGAAAATTTCCCCTCAAGCCAAAGCCAGATGAGGATCCGCTCGGTTGAACAGCTCCAGATCCCTCAACTGACCCCCGATCACGGCCCGCATCAGCCCGGGATCGAGGTCACAACCTGAAACGGGCAGCCGCTGTCAGAAAGCGCCAGGAGCGGCGATCGCGTGCACCCCCACTCACGATTTCGCTGTGATCCCGGGATTACGTGAGTTATGCTAACAAACATGAGTACACCACACGACATCGGAACACGCATCCGCACCGTCCGGCGGGATCGCGGCCTGACCCAGGATGAACTGGCCGGCAAGGTCGGAGTCTCGCGCAGCGCGGTCGCTCAATGGGAGACCGGGCGCGCCGGCCAGGTCACCGGCAATCTGTCTCGTATCGCCGGTGCACTCGAGGTCAATGTTGAATACCTGATGTATGGCGACGACAAGCGCGCGCCGGGAGAGGTGCGGCAGGGCGACGAAGTTGCGCTGCTGCGCCTGTATCGCGAATGCGACCCCGAAGACCGTCAGATGCTGCTGCGCACGGCGCGCCGATTGGCTCGGCACTGATCGGGGCGTGACCTCATGCGGTCACCCCATCGCTTCGTTCCGCCATCACCACGCTCGGCCGGTTCGTCAATTGAGCAGCCCGAGTCTGCGCAATTCCGCCGCCAAAGCCTCTGATCCCTTGTATTCATAGCCGAGCAGCCCGGCCTCGACCGCGCCGGCGACATTGGCGGCGCTGTCATCGACGAACAGCACGGTCGCCGGCGTAGTCCCCAGACGTTCGAGACAGCGGCGATACGCGTCCGGATACGGGCTTGCGGATACCGAACTCGGCCGAGACACAGGCCCGGTCGCCCACGAGCGCGGCAACTTCCGGATACAATGTCGAAAAATGCCGCAGCACCAAAAGGTTGTTGTTGGTCAGCACAGCGCATTGCACCGCGGGATCGATGCGGGGCAGCAAAACCAGCGTATCCGCGATCGGCATAACCGCGACCTTCTGAGCCGCCACCCATTCGGCCTCGCTCAGGTCAAAACCGATGCGTGCGCCAAATCCGCGCAGGTAGGCGGCGGCATCGAGCGCGCCCGCATCCCCCGAGTCCTCAAAGCCCGAGTCCCAGATCGCCGCCTTGACAGCGGCTGAAGATTGTTTGGCCACCGAAGCCAGATACGCGATCCGCCTATCGCGGTCGTAGCGGTAGAGAACGCCGTTGAGATCGAACAGGATCAGCGCGATATCGGTCACCATGGCCACCTGTGTGTCTGATCACGGGTGTGCAGACCGTGTGCCGTTGTTGCCCGGACGTCCTCGGCTATCCGTTTCGCGGCGCCGCCGCCCGTCGTAGCCGATCGTTGATCGCCAGCCCGAGCCCGCTACCCGGAACCGGCATCACCGCGATCCCCCTTGCCCCAAGCCGCGCGCCCTCCGCGTCCAGCCAGCGGAGCCCCTCGAACAGGCGGGCGGCGGCTTCGACCGTGTCGCCTGAAGCGCTCAGCTGGAACCGGCAACACCCACCCGGCAAGCGGCGCTCCGAACGCCAGCAGCGCCTCGTCACCCGCGATCGATCGCCGCGTTCAGGCGCACAGGCAGATGCGGCGCGTAATGCGACATCATCAGACCCGGGGAGCGCAGACCCGGTCCCCCGCAAGTCATGCCTGAGGCACGTCACGCTGGATCGGGCCGAGGCACGCCTCCAGGTCCTCGACCGTAACGCCACCCGGACGCAACAGGATCGGGACTTTGCCCGCTCAGGTCCAGCACGGTCGAATTCGATCCCGACCGCGCATGGTCCGCTGTCCAGGACGGCGGCGATCCGGCCCTCCGAGCCCGTCCAGCACGTGCTGCGCCGAGGTCGGGCTGACCTGTCCCGAACGGTTGGCGGAGGGCGCCGCGATCGGACGGTCCACGGCCTGAAGCAGGGCCAGCGCCAGGGTGTGGCGCGGTACCCGCACCGCCAGCGTGTCCAGCCCGGCCCCGGTCAGCAGCGCGACCGGACAATCCGGCTGGCGCGGCAGCACCAAGGGTCAGCGGTCCCGGCCAGAATGCCGCCGGCGACACGCAGCGCCCGCTCATCCGCGACGACATCGCGGAACGCGCAGGTCGGCCGAGGCGTAATGACAGATCAGCGGATTGAACCGCGGTCGGCCCTTGGCCTGGAAAATCGCGGCCACAGCCTGCGGCGTTCGTTGCATCGCCGCCCAGGCCGTAGACCGTTTCTGTACCGAACGCGACGAGTTCGCCCGCGCGCAGCAAGGCCGCCGCCTGCGCTACGCCAGCCTTGTCGGCACGCAAAATCTGGGTCATGCAGCGTAGCCATTACTCATTCCGCTCGCAACTTGGCAAAGCCTCGCCAAGCATGGCAAAGCCCACGGAAGCGGCTACGCTGGCCGGCCGACCGACTGGAGACGTCACCACCATGCTCGATATCGCTTTCGCCAAGCCGGCCCTGCCGAAATCCGGCGCGCTCGCGCTGTTGATCCATGAGGGCGAGAAGCCGTCCGGCCTGTGGGCACAAGCTCGACGAGGCCACCGGCGGCGCCATCGCCCGCGCGTTCGAGGTCGCGGAGTTCAAGGGTGCGCAAGGGCAAGACCTGCACGATCCTGGCGCCGGGCGCCAACCTGACCCGGGTGCTGGCGGTCGGTCTGGGCAAGCCGGCGGAGGTGACCCAGAAGATCCTGGAGGAAGCCGGCGGCGCGATCGTCGCCAACCTGTCGCGCGAAACCGCGGTCGCCGTCGCCAACGACGCGCTGACCGCACAGCAGGCCGCCGAAGTCGCGCTCGGGGCGGTGCTGCGCAGCTACCGCTTCGACCGCTACCGCACCAAGGAAAAGCCCGAGGACAAGCCGAAGCTGTCCAAGCTGACGATCCTGACAGCGGAAGTCCCCAAGGCCAAGGCGGCATGGGAGCCGCTGAGACGCCACCGCGAAGGGCGTGTTTCTGACCCGCGACCTGGTCAGCGAGCCGCCCAACGTCCTCGATCCGCCCGAGATGGCCGAACGCTGCCGCAAGCTTGTCCGAACTTGGCCTGAAAGTCGAAATCCTCGGCCCCAAGGAAATGGCAAAGCTCGGTTTCGGCGCGCTGCTCGGCGTCTCCCAGGGCAGCGTGAAGGAGCCGCGCATGGTCGTGATGCACTGGAACGGCGCCAGCGGCAATGGGCGCAAGACGAAAGAAAAACCGGTGGTGTTCGTCGGCAAGGGCGTGACCTTCGACACCGGCGGCATCAGCATCAAGTCGGCCGGCGGCATGGAGGACATGAAGTGGGACATGGCCGGCGCCGGCACGGTCATCGGACTGATGGCCGCGCTGGCCGGGCGCAAGGCCAAGGTCGACGCCATCGGCCTGGTCGGCCTGGTGGAGAACATGCCGTCCGGCTCCGCCCAGCGGCCGGGCGACGTGGTCACCAGTTACTCCGGGCAGACGATCGAGGTGATCAACACCGACGCCGAAGGGCGCCTGGTGCTGGCGGATGTCATCTGGTACGCGCAACAGAAATACGACCCGAAGTTCATGGTCGATCTGGCGACATTGACCGGTGCCATCATTATTGGGCTCGGGCACGAATATGCCGGCATGTTCAGTAACGACGATGCTTTGTCGCAGAAACTAGTCGGCGGCCGGCCAGGCGACCGGCGAGCGCGTCTGGCGGATGCCGCTCGATGAGGCCTACGACAAGCAGATCCGTTCCGACATCGCCGACATGAAGAACGTCGGCGGCCGGCCGGGCGGCTCGATCACCGCCGCGCAGTTCATCCAACGTTTCGTCAATGGCAAGCCATGGGCGCATCTGGATATCGCCGGCATGGCCTGGAGCACGAAGGACGCCGCCGTCACGCCGAAGGGCGCCACGGCGTTCGGCGTGCGGCTGCTCGATCGTCTGGTCGCGGACAACTACGAGGACTGAGCGCCATGACCGGGATGGGCGCATGACCGAGATCGGGTTCTACCACCTGACCCGATCGACGCTGGCCCAGGCGCTGCCGCGGCTGTTGGCGCGCACGCTCGCGGCCGGGCAGCGCGCCTTGGTTCTTGGACCCAACGCCACGCGTCTCGATGCGCTCAGCGCCGCGCTGTGGGCGCAGCCGGTCTGGCTGCCGCACGGCACGGCGGCGGACGGCGATGCCGATCTGCAACCGATCTGGCTGAGCACTGTGGCCGAACCGTTGAACGGCGCCCGCTACCTGTTTCTGGTCGAGGGGGCCGAGACCGATCGCATCAAGGACTTCGACCGTGTCTTCGACCTGTTCGACGGCAACGATCCCGACGCGGTAGCCGCCGCACGGGGGCGTTGGAAGGCCGCCAAGGATGCCGGCCACAGCCTGGCCTACTGGCAGCAGACCGAAACCAGTTGGCAGAAGAAGGGCTAGGAGCCTGTCCGAGTATTCACGGCCGCAACGAAAAACGAGATATAATGCCAGCGGCCCGAAGGGGTCGACTGGTATGCGCGCAGGGGTTGGTGTCGCGGCTGCGCGCAAAATCTGGTATGCGCGCAGGGTTGGTGTCGCAGCTGCGCGCAAACTCAATAAGAGACCGGCGCCTCGTTGACCCGGTCACAGGTCAATATCAAGGGCGGCTGGTTATAATACCAGCGCCGTTAACTCCGACTCTCCGGAGCCCGACAAGGTCGTGCTTTATCAAAAGCATACCCGCTCAAGGGAGAGTCGATCTCAACAGCGGATGGTATAATTGCCCTGAGGCCGTCACGAGGACTCCGAAAGGAATCGTGGCCAAGGCGTGCCCGGAGCAAAGTTGCTTAGAGCGATGCAAGCACCGGTTACCCGGACAGGCTCGTCGAGCATGACCAAGCTGAACGGAACGTCCCCGGCGCGTGAATCATACGGTCAAACAAAGACCCGGAGCATTTTCGGCCCGCGCAGTCAGGCTGAGCATGATCTAAACCGACGGCCGTTTGAGAAGCGCCGTGGAGCAATCTCCGGCCGATGAATCCGTCCGCCAAATATCAGCCGGCGCATTTCTACACAGCGTGCAAGCGCCCTGCGGCAGGATCGTCCTCAGCGCCTGAATTCCCCACCAGTCGAGCGAGCGCGACTGCTCGGCAGGGCGGTCAGATTGATACTCTAGCGTCTCTTCCCGGCAGGCTTCGTGTTCAACCACCATTTCACCGGTTCGGGCTCCGCCACGACGGTCTACGGCGGGCCGGCCACGCCGCGCCCTGACCGCCACGACCGCAGGCTCGGCTATCGCCGCAACCGCAGGCTCAGCTGCGGACTGGGATCGGCGAGGTCGTTGTGGCGCTTGTTGAACAGCCGGCGCTTCCTCGGATAGCCTCTGGACAAGCTGCTCCGCGGATTCCCGAGCGGATTCCGCGACACGTAGAGCCTTCTCGGCGGCCTTGCGGGCGTGCTGTTCGTCGGCAAGTTGCTCCTGGCATACTTGCGCGCCGTGTTCTGCCGCGCGTGCCTGCTCCAGTGCCTCCTGCAGCCGATCCTCCCACACCTCGCCTTCGGAACGCAGGTGGGCAAGCGTCTCACGCTCCTGACGGAGAGCCTCGATCGCTTCGTTCTTGGCGAGTTCCGCGTGACCGATCTTTGTTTGCAGATCGCGAACGACGCTCTGTGTTTCTGCCAACGACCGCTCAGCTTTCTCGCGTGCCGCTGTTTCGGCCGCCAGTGCGGCTTCCGTTCGTTGCAGGCGACTGCTGGTGGGCGCCGCCGGTGCCGGGATCCCGCGGTGGGCCGGCGCTTCGTGTCCCTGGTCCCGCCGCAGGACGGTCACCGGGATATCGCCATCCTGAACAAAACGGCGGCGGTGCAATCCGCCGTTGAACCGGTCGCCGATACGGGACGGCTGGTCCATCCGTTCGGGCGTCGGACCGGTGTCGCGGCGCTTCGCCAAGCAGCCCAAGGGCCTTTCGCATCTGCGATTCTGCGTCGTCGACCGGGATCGAATCGCTCGGATCCGATTCACCCGTACCGACTCGTTAGGAGATCCTGGGTCGAGGGAACGGGGAAGCCCGTCAGGTTGCGTTTCGCCGGACCGGGCATCGAGTCGCAGTTTCAGATTTTCAGACAATTTCCATCACCTGGGGATTGAGAGTGCCATGACATCGTCACACCCGCACTCGCCGTGGACCTCGTATGGTCCCATCGGAGAGAAAGTCGTGTCGTGTCATCGTCACTCGGTCGGTTCTTCCTTGGCAACTATGCCAAAAGACATCGGGTTCACAGTCGCTGGCGCGATGGCCGGCGCGATACTAACTGATAAAACATTAACCTTGCGTTAGTCAGCCGATTCGGACCGCCTGACACAGCCTATGTATAGGCGCATACTAACAATAGCAAGTGATCCGCTGCTTTAAGGCTTATTAAGGTTACACGCGCCCCGCTACCATCGGAGCAAGCTTGGATTGCTGCCAACCTCGGCGGCGATCATTTTCAGGGAATGGATTTCAATGGAACGGGACAGTGCAAGCATCGTGGCGGTCATCGATGATGACAATGATGTGGGTGATGTCCTCGGCGGCCTGCTGGAAACCATGGGATATCAGGTCGAGACATACCGCTCCGGCATGGATTTCCTCTCCAAAGCGCAGTTCGATCGCTTGGCCTGTCTGGTGGTCGATCAGAATATGCCAAGCATGACGGGACTGCAGATGATCGAAAGGCTGGTGCGACCGTGGCGTCAATATTCCCGCATTATTGATCACCGGCGTTCATGACCCGGAGGTCGAACGCAAGGCAGCCAACCTTGGGGTGATGACCGTGCTGGAAAAGCCGATGTCGCACCATGAGCTTTTGCGGTTCATCTCGGTTTCGGTTGGTTGAAGGGGAAGGGCGGATCAGCCGGGCTTATCGTGGCCCCGCCGGGCGTTGCCCTATCTGACCCTCCGGTCCGGGCGAGGGCCGAGGCCACACGGTCGAAAGACCAACCGAGGCCGCGCCTTGTTACGGCCGATGGTGGCTGGCGCCGAAACGAACAACGGGCCGCGGGGATCCGATTCGGCTGCGTTTTGCCGGCGCACGGCTGAAGCGGGCCATCGTCCCTCGATGATTGCAACCGTGATGAGACCACAGACGATGGCAATCTCCGGCGCTGGCAGCGAATCGCCGGATTGATTTCCGGTCCCTGTTCGGCGAGCTTGCGCAACAAACGATCGTGACGATGTCTGCGTCAGCAGCCGACAGACTGGGGCTTTCCCGCCGGAAGGCTGTTCGGCCGACGGGTCGGTCATGATCGGCCCGCGTCGGTTGCCCATGCAACCAATATGTTATGTCGCCATGTCGCAAATTGTCGACCATGAACAGGACACGCAAGCTTCGTCAGACAAATATCAATATCGGCACGCTCCATTATTACGAAGCGGCCTCCAGTTCTTCCTCGGCCGTCAGCCAGGCTTCCTCGGCGGCCGCGGCTTCCTTCGCGATGGCGGCCAGGCGGGCATTGGCGGCGGTGATCTCCCCCGTCCGGCCCGGCGCATAGACCGCCGGATCGGCGAGCCTGGTCTCGATGCGCGCGCGTTCGGCGGCGAGGACCGCGAGGCGCTTTTCTGCCTCCTGGGCCTTTTTGCGGATCGGGGCCAGGGCCGCGCGGGTTTCGGCACGTTCCCGCCGGTCGTCCTTGCGGGTGACGGCATCGGCGCGGGCGGCGGGGCGGGCGCGCTCGACCAGCAAGGCGCGGTAGTCGTCGAGGTCGCCGTCGAACGGTTTCACCGATGCCGTCGCCGACCAGCCACAGG
The DNA here is from genome assembly GCA_963817185.1 of uncultured Alphaproteobacteria bacterium. Classification (GTDB taxonomy): domain Bacteria; phylum Pseudomonadota; class Alphaproteobacteria; order Acetobacterales; family Acetobacteraceae; genus Rhodopila. Next base: position 88,849 of record CAWFNN010000005.1, read on the forward strand.
CGGTCGGCCACCAGTTCGACGAGATGCGGATCGTGGGTGATCAGCAGCACCGCGCCCTGAAAGTCGGACAGCGCCTTCACCAGCGCGTCGCGGGCGTCGATGTCCAGATGATTGGTCGGTTCGTCCAGGATCAGCAGCTGCGGCGCGTCGCGGGTGGCCAGCGCCAGCAGCAGCCGCGCCTTCTCGCCGCCCGACAGATTGTGCCACCGGCGTTTCCGCGCGGTCGGCATCCAGGCCAAAGCGAGCCAGTTGCGCCCGCAGCTTCGGCGGCGTGCGCGTTCGGCAGGGCGCGCGCCATGTGGTCGATCGGATTCTCGGCGGCGACCAGTTCGTCGGTCTGGTGCTGGGCGAAGTAGCCGACTTTCAGCCTGCGGGCCGCGCCGGACTTCGCCGGACAGCGGCGCCAGGCGGTCCGCCAGCAGTTTCGCCAATGTCGACTTGCCGTTGCCGTTGGCACCCAGCAGCGCGATCCGGTCGTCCATGTCGACAGTGAGGGAGACGTTTCGGAGAATTTTGGTCGTGCCGTAGCCGATGTCGACCCGTTCCAGCGCCAGGATCGGCGGCGCGATGCGCGGTGGTTCGGGGAAGTTGAAGCGGGTCGGTGCATCCTCGATCACCGATTCGATCTGCGGCAGGCGTTCCAGCGCCTTGATCCGCGCCTGGGCCTGACGGGCCTTCGAGGCCTTGTAGCGGAACCGGTCGATGAACGACTGGATGTGCGCCCGCTCGGCCGCCACCCGTTCGGCGGCGCGCGTCTGCTGCATCGCCCGTTCGGTGCGGATGCGCACGAACTCGTCGAAGCCGCCGGGGGTCAGCGATATCTTGCCCTTGTCCAGATGCGCGATCGCTTCCACCGCACGATCCAGCAGGTCGCGATCATGGGAGACAACCAGAGCGGCGCCGGGAAAGCGGGCCAGCCAGGTTTCCAGCCACATCGTCGCTTCCAGGTCGAGGTGGTTGGTCGGTTCGTCCAGCAGCAGCAGGTCGGGGTTGGCGAACAGCGCCGTTGCCAGGGCCACGCGCATGCGCCAGCCGCCGGAAAACTCGGCCACGGGCCGAGCCTGCGCGGCTTCATCGAAGCCGAGGCCGGCCAGGATGGTGGCGGCACGCGCCGGGGCGGAATCGGCGCCGATGGTGACCAGCCGGTCGTGCACCTCGGCGAGGCGGTGCGGATCGGCGGTTTCGGCTTCCGCCAGCAGAGCCAGCCGTTCCGGATCGCCCTGCAGGACGGTGTCGAGCAGCGACATCGGCCCCTCCGGCGCTTCCTGCCGCACGGTCGCCATGCGGGCGCGCGAGGACAGCCGGATTTCGCCGCCGTCGATCGGGATTTCGCCCGCGATGGCGCGCAGCAACGTGGATTTTCCGGCACCGTTGCGGCCGACCAGACCGATGCGCCGGCCGGGATCGATCGTCAGATCGGCGCCGTTCAGCAGGGTGCGGCCACCCATGCGGATGACGGCACCGGAGATGACCAAAAGGGACATAGGCGGGGTTTAGCGCCGCGAACGCCTCCGGGGAAGCCGGAAGCGCCGCCGTCTCGGGTACGGACGCAACCTTGCCCGTATGTCCTTACTGATTCGTCACCTCGATCATCGCGCGGACTCTTGGGTAGACTTCGCGCGCCCAGCGCGACCCGCTGAACACGCCGTAATGTCCGACGCCGCTTTGCAGATGATGGCGTTTCTGGCTGATGCGAAGACCGGTGCACAGATCGAGCGCCGCCATGGTCTGGCCAATCGCGCAGATGTCGTCGCGCTCACCCTCGACGGTCAGCAGGGCGGTCCGCCGGATCGCCTCCGGCCGGACCGGCTGGCCGTGCCAGGTCAGCTTTCCCAGCGGCAGGTCGTGGTCCTGAAACACCCGCTTGACGGTTTCAAGGTAGAACTCGGCCGGCAGGTCCATCACCGCACCGTATTCGTCATAGAATTTCTTGTGCGCCTCGGCCGCGACCACATCGCCGCAGGCCAGCGCGCGAAACTGGCTCAGATGGGCATTGATATGGCGGTCCAGGTTCATGCTCACGAACGCCGTCAGTTGCAGAAATCCGGGATAGACGCGGCGGAAGGCGCCTTTGTAGCGCCACGGCACGGTGGCGATCAGGTTCTTCTCGAACCACTCGATCGGCCGCGATTTCGCCAGTTCGTTCACCTTGGTCGGGTTCTGGCGCGTGTCGATCGGCCCGCCATCAAGGTCAGGCTGCGCGGCTGTGCCCGGTTGCCGGTCTCGGCCATGATGGCGGTGGCGGCGAGGCCGGCGACCGCGGGCTGGCAGACCGCGATCATATGGCTTCCCTCGCCCATCACCTCCATGAACCGGATCAGGTGATCGACATACTCGTCGAACCCGAAGACACCGTCGGACAGCGGCGATGTCGCGGGCATTCTTCCAGTCAGTTATATAGACATCGTGGTCAGGCAGCAGGACGGCAACGGTGCCGCGCAGCAGTGTGGCGAAATGTCCCGACATCGGCGCCACGACCAGGACCCGGGGCTGCACGACGGCGGTATCCTTGCGAAATCGCAGCAGAGTGGCGAACGGCGTTTCGAACCTGGCTTCCTCGACGACGCGCAACGACGTCGTTGCCCATCCTGGCGGATCTGAACCCGTAATCCGGCCGGTGATGGCGTCAGACCGCTGTCCGCCAGCATGCTGCACGCGGCGCCGAACTGCCGCAGCGGAGCCGGGGTGAACTCGCCCATATCCATCGCGCGAGCCAAGCCGGCGCCAAGGCGTGCCAACTGACGAGCGGGGTACATCAAGTCGGCCTGCGCCTGGTAAATTTTGTAGATCATCGCCTGCTGAGTCACGCAGCCCCTGTCACCGGGTTGTTATCACGCTATCACAACGCTCGCCATATCAGTGGACATGTTGCTATATTGCGACGCAGCATGCCAGCACGTTCGGGGGTTGTCACCATGGCAGGGGCCACGCTTCTCATAAGCAGCAAGAATTATTCCTCCTGGTCACTGAGAGGGTACCTGCTTTGCCGGCCTGGCTGGGCTTGCTTTCGAGGAGACAGGTGGTCGATCCGGATGATCCGATAAACCGCAAGGAGTTGTTGATGCAGTCGTCATCGATTCGGGTGCCGGCGCTGATGCATGACGACGTGGTGATCTGGGATACGCTTGCGATCGCCGAATACCTCAATGAAGAGTTCCCGAAGGCCGGGATGCTGCCGCACGAACGCGCCGCGCGGGCGCGATGCCGGTCAATCTCAGGGGAGATGCATTCGGGTTTCACGGCGTTGCGGGAGGCATTGCCGATGAATTTGAGGCTGTTCCGCCCCAAATTTCAGGTCTGGTCGGCGGTGCAGGCGGATATCGACCGAATCACCGAAATCTGGCGCGAATGCCTGACGACCTGGAAGGGACCATGGCTGTTCGGCGCGAAACCGACGATCGCCGATGCGATGTATGCCCCGGTGGTGACCCGCTTCCGCAGCTACGACGTGAAGATGCACGGGGCCTGTGAGCGCTATTGCCAGCAGATCATGGCTTGGCCGGAAGTGAAGGAATGGTTCGCCGCGGCACAGAAGGAACCCGAGCAGATCGACGAACTGGATATCGAGTTCTGAACCGGTCCACAGCAATATCAGCGTGACGCTGGTCGCGGAACGACTTCAGGCCGCTGAAATCGCTCGCCGTATATGAGCGGGGAGCGTGGCCGGACGCTCACCTGGGACTGTCGGGCACATTGTGTCGCCGATTGTCATCGCTACGGCCGCTGTTCGGACCGTCCGCCGCGAACATGCGAAATACCATGGCCCGGGGCGGTTCCGGGCCATGCTGGTGAACGCCGCGAAGGAGATTCCCACCCCTACCAGGGATGCGGCGCGGGCACCGGAATGTAACTCGCCATGTCCACCGTCCGGAAATCCGCCGGGCCGACGACCTCCAGATACTCCATGTCCGGCGAGTAATCGAACAGGAAGTGCAGGATGCCGGGCCGTTGATGCACGCAATCGCCAGCAGAAACCAGGTGCTCCTTGTCCTCATACATGAACCTGGCCCAGCCCTTGAGCATGATCACGATATGGAAATCATTGATGTGACGATGCCAGCCAGTACCCTGCTCCGGTGCCTCCTTGGCTCGGACCAACTGCGCGATGACGCGTCCACCGGTGGCTTCCGCGATGCCAAGATCGCGATACTCAAAAAATGAGCGCAATCCTTCCCCAACCCACGGCGTGTCACCGGGCTTCACGTGAGAGAACGTATTGACGATTGGCTTGTCGAGCATATGCAGGCATTCCCCTTGTTCGGGGCCACCGCATGGCGCTGGTTTCCAGGCGCGGCCAGTTGAGCAACAGGCCTGCTCTTCGGATTGTCCTCCCACCGCAGGATCAACGCCCAGCCAATCGCCCCGCGTTTTTGCAAGCGTGACACGGGGCATGAAGGTGGGCAACGGTTTTCCGGGTCCGGGGGCAGGATCAGAGCCGCGCCTCAGATCACTCCCCCGACAACTCCCTGCGCCGGCGATCCAGTTCGTCGCTGTACCGGCGCAAGGCGTATTGCTCGGTCAACAGGCCGATGACATGGCGCTCCTGGGCATTGTCGACCACGACCAGGGCGTCGCTTTCGGCGTTCTCGAACATCGCCACCGCTTCCTTGATGGTCATCTGCGGCAGCAGCACGGTGTCGGCGTAATGAACGATGTCGCCAACCTTGCGATCGTCGTCGGCGTCGGCATGCGCCTCGGGCAGCAGCACGATGCCAGCGTAGCGATCCTCCTCATCCAGCACGATGACGCGTTGCGTGGCGCCCAGCGGGAAATCGCGCTTGAACGCGCTGAACGGCGTGTCGGCGCGGACCGTCCGCATCTCGCGCCGCATCATGCGGCCGACGGTCAGGTTGCGCATCCAGCCGATATCCACCGCGCTGCGGATCGCCTCGCCGCGCAGGTGGAAGCGCCACGTGGCGAAGGAGTAGCCGAAGGTCCGGCGCACCGTCAGCGAGGACACCACGCACGCCGCCAGCACCGCGACGGTCATCGGCAGGCTGCCGGTGGCCTCCAGCGCCAGGAACCCCATGGTCAGCGGGCCGCCGATGATCGCCACGGCCAGCCCGCTCATGCCGACAAGTGCACACACTTCCTGCGGAATGGCATGCGCGGTGCTGACCAGCGCCAGCGCGCCGGCAAAGGCTTTGCCAAGCAGCCCGCCGAGGAACAAGGACGCAAAAAACAGGCCTCCGCGAAATCCCGAGCCGATGGAAATCGCGGACGCCGTCGCCTTTAACACCACGAGAAGGACGACCCAGCCCAGCGGATCGTGCACGTTGAACGTCCTGGCGAGTGCGCCGTGGCCGGAGGAGAGCACCGACGGTGTGACCAGGGCAAGGGTGCCGATCGCCAGACCGCCGATGCCCGGGCGAAGCCAGATCGGGACGCGGCTCTTGCGGAACAGGTCCTCGGTGAGCGTGACCCCGCGCATGATGGAGATACCGAGCAGGGCGCAGAGCATCCCGAGTGCGAGGATCGGAATGTAGTCGAGCGGCTCGATATGGTTCGGGACTTGCGGGGTGATGTCGAAGATCGCGCCCCCCAGCGCCTGCACCACGGCCTGGGACACCAGCGCAGCCACGGCGACCGGGGCGAAAGAGGCCAGGGTGTAGGTGCCGATGATCAGCTCGAACGCATAGAAAGAGCCCGTCAGCGGGGCATTGAAGGCCCCGGCGATGGCGGCGGCCGCTCCACAGCCCACCAGCAGACGAAGATCGTTCCGACGGACCCGAAACGCATGGCCACTGCGGGAGGCGATGGCGGAGCCGATCTGGGTGTAGCCCGCCTCCAGGCCGACCGAGGCACCGACGCCGTTGGAAATAATGGTCTGCAGCACGACGATCAGGCTGCCGTTCATCGACATCCGGCCGCCGAACAGGGCGTTGGCTTCGATCGGGTCGACGGTTCGCCGCGAACGTATGCGGGTGATGCCGAGTGTTATCAAGCCGAGGGCGAGGCCGCCGATGGCGGGGACCAGGACGGTTCGCAGCGGATCAAGCGAGGCCATCGCGCTAAGACGCTCGGTTGGCGCGATACCAAAAAGAACCTGGTGGACCAGTTGCGTCGCGGCGTTCATCAGCCAAACCACGACCCCCGTAGCACAGCCAAGGAAGGCCGCCAGGACAACAAGCCAGATCTCGTCGGCGCGGACGAGCGCGCGCAGCACCTGCGGCGCATGCATGACGGCCGACCCGATGGGGCGGCGCGGACGCCGCACCTGCGATCGTCCTGATGCGGAATCGTGTTGCGGCATGGACATGGATTGCCCGGCGAGGCGGACACCTTCCGGGGCCGCTAAAGTAGGATCGCCATGCAATGTCGGCATTCGCGACATCCAGCCGAGGTAAAGGGAGACGTAGGGTGTTTTGGCGCCGGACCCGGCCCCACGCAACAATTCATCGCCTGATTGGGGCATCACTGTGGTAAAAATGTCAGCCGGCTGCCCCTTCGCCGCCCCGTTGTCGTTGCCACCTCGGCGGTTCGTTTCTCCACACCTCGCCTTGTCGCGACACGCTCAACCGGCGAGACCGCGATCGGCTTTCGTCGCTTGCAGATCGTCCTCGATGAACGCCCGGACCACATCCAGGACCGGTTCGTGGGTGGCAAAGCCAAGCGTCCGGGCATGCAGGGCCTCGAATGCGGGCGGCCATGTCGACACGATCGCTGCTATGGTCTGGTCCGCGACCCGCTTCACGTGTGATGAGGCACCCGGAGCGACCTGTTCCAGCGCTTGCAGCAGATGGGCGACGGTCGTGGTGATGCCGGGCGGGTCGACGCTACGGTCCAACCCCATTTTGCCGGTGTCCAGCACCGCCGCATGCAGCAGCCAGTCCACCGCGCGCCGGGGGCTGCAGACCCAGACGGAAAAATCGTCCGCGACCGGAAGTTCGGCGTCCAGTCCCAGCAGAGGCTCGCGCACGATGGCGGAGAAGAAGGAACTGGCGGCCTTGTTCGGCCGGCCTGGACGAACGATCACGGTAGGCAGCCGTAGCGACACGGCATCGAGGAAGCCGCGGCGCGACGCGTCGGCCAGGATCAGTTCGGCGGCGGCCTTCTGGGCGCCGTAGCTGTTGCCGGGGATCTGTCTCGTATTGTCCGCCAGGATGGCGTTCTGATCGGCGCTGAAACTGGCCACCGAACTCGTGAACACCACCCGAGGCCGGGTCCCAAGCGCTCGGCAGCGATCGACCACGGCGTCGGTGCCGCGGATGTTGACCCTGCGGCCGAGGTCGTAGTCCGCCTCGGCCTGGGCGCTGACCACGGCCGCGAGGTGGAACACGACATCCGTCCCCGCGGGGATCGCGCTATCCGGCAGAGCGACCAGGTCGCCGGCGACCGATGTCACCGGGAAGGACGCGTCGGGTTTCGATGGCTCGGCGATGTCGAACAGGGTCAGCGCGGCGACCGCTTTACCGCCTAATGTGCCATTCCTGGCCAGAGTCGCAGCAAGTTTGCGGCCGAGGAAGCCGCCGCCACCCAGAATCGAAATTTTCATCTCACGGGCCCTCCAGCACCATAGATTGCACCGTCCGCGCCATCGGTCCATCGTCCGCGCATGATCAATTCGCCGAAATCCGATTGGCTCTTCAATCCGCGGTTCGGCTTTGGGGCGTCACCGTCCCGCCGATTGCCGGATTCCGGCACACGAAGACGGTGTTTGCCGCGGGCGCCTATGCGGTTGCCAACCTGCGGCGGCCGAACCGTCGCGGCGCGGCGCACGGAGACACCCACGGATCTGTTCGCGTTCATGTCGCTTCCCGACGAGTCGGCGATCGAATGGCTGCCACGCCAGCCGGGGAACGCTACCGCCATCGGCGAATCGGGCGTCGCCGGTCCGGCGGGCCCGCTGCTGGCCGTTGCCCAACCCGAGGCACAGAAATCGTTGCGTCTCGACGGCGGGAGTCGCATCCTGCTGTCCAAGACGGAAGGGGTCACCGATCCCGCAGCGTGCAATGAAATTTTCGGGTCAGGGCAGAGTTAACGTTTCATCAACCAGTTGTGGCCTACAATCATGGATGGTTGAGGGAAAGCACTCCGGCTTTCCGCGTTAGCCTACCTGGGATCTCATTTGACGACCTCTCATGAAAGGGAGTGTTCGGATGCGTGCGTGGTGGCCACTTCTCGCGACGACGCTAAGTATCGGAGTGGCGTATGTCGCTTATCCATATGTGACGATGTATCGCCTCGGATCGGCGATCAGGAGTGCCGATGCTGCCACGCTCGAATCACTCGTGGATTGGCCAGCGGTGCGGGAAGGCATCAAGGAAGATGTGTGTGACCTCGGCACCGACGATTCAGGGACGAAGGCCGGGGCGGAACTGCCACCCTTCGGTGCGTCGTTCGTGCGGGGAATGACGTCGCGTTCCATCGACAAAGTCGTGACGCCGCAGGCATTGCTGGCCGCGGCAACCAGCCCGCTGTCCGCCAACCGCCCGCCGGAACCGCCGCTCGGTGCCGATGTGCATATCAATTGGGCATTCTTCCACAGCCCGACGACCTTCATGGTCAGCCTTCAGCCGGCGGGTGAGGCGGAACCGATTAAGCTGGAGATGAATTTGGAACACGGTAAATGGCGGGTGGAGCGCGTGTGGCTACCGCCCGAATTGCTGTCCTCAGGGTCGCGGACCTGAGGCGGCCCGGAACCTGAGCCAGGCTCGGGTCCCGCCACCGGCTGTCGAGCGGGTTGACGCGACTCTAGCCAACCTTTTTTCCCACCATCGTCGCGAGATCCCCCACGCAACGCAGCGCGTCGAGTTCGCGAGTATTGAACTTGATCCCCCACTTCTCCTCGCAGGCCATGATGATCTCGATCTGCTTGAAACTGTCCCAGCCCTGGACGCCCTTTGCGGTCAGTTCGGGCGACAGCTCGATGTCGTCGCGCATGAACACGTCGTGGAAGATCTCGGTCAGATCGCCGTAGATTTCGGCTTCCGTCGCCATCAGCTTCAGCCCTCGACTACATGAATGAACGTTTCGGCGCGGCGTGAATGCCGCCAGATCCAGAATGTTGCGGTTGCCGCCCGCGTCGTCGGTTTCCATAACCGTAAAGCCCAGCCGGGCATAGTGGTCTCTTCACCATGGCGTTCTTCTTGGTCGGGATATACTCGCCCACGATGCGCCTGGCCCCCAGCTTCGCCGCCTCCTGCGCGATCAGGTTCAGTGTCGTCGGCTCCACCTGCCGCCCCAGCACGCGGCAACTCATGAGCCACGTATCGACATACAGGTCCTTGTTCGTCCTGCAACCGCCCGATGACGATCGCGATGATACCGTTGTCGCCGAACCGATCGGTCAGCCGAAGCTGCAAGCCGAACGCGTCCGGGTCGGCCATCACCGCGATGACGTCTTCGTCTGTGTAGCGGCGAGTCGTCAGGTTGAACTGGTTGGACTTGTTGATGAGCTGCACGATCCGCTGCAGCCCGATCTTGTCGAATCGCTTCCAGACCAGCTGCATCTCCAGCCCGCGCAGGTATGACGGCAGGTCGGTGACCGCGGCCTTCAGAGCGTCGCGCGCCTTGTTGCCCTGATATTGGCTGGTGCGCTCACGGTCCTCGTCGGTGACCGACAGCCCCTCGAAATAGCCGCCGTCGGCCAGCGCCACCGGATAGCCGGTGGGGTCGTCCGATACCTCCGGCACCGCGACCATCGGCAGTTCCTGGCGCACCAGGTTCCGCTCGAACGGGTTGTCGTCGATGAAGCACAGCGAATCGAGCCCGATGTTCAGTTCCTGCGCGATGGCTCGGATGTTGTCGGCCTTGTTCGACCAGTTGGCGACAAAGCTGGCGATGTCGCCCCGCTTCAGCACCATGTCCGGATGCTTCTCGAACGGCTCCAGCGCGTTGGCCTCGTCGTTCTTGGAGCACACGGCCAGGATCACGCCGCGCCGGCTGAGTTCGCGGGCATACTCCTGGAACGCGACGTAGGCTTCGCCGAGCGGACTGCCCTGGCCGAGCGCGATGCCCTCCAGCCCGTCGTCGCCGATGACGCCGCCCCAGATCGGTGTTGTCCAGGTCCAGCACCAGGCACTTGAACGACCGGCCTTGCTTCGCCGCCAGCCAGCGACCCACCAGGTCGCCGTACAGCGGGCTGGCGGTGGGCGAGACCTCCTGCTTGGAGCGGTGCCACAGCGCGGGGTCGTGCCATTTGGCGATGCCGTCGCGGGCGGCGCGGTCGTCGATGGCGAGGATGTCGACGCCTTCTGTTCCGCCATGGTGCGGATCGCCGCGTTCAGGCGGGTCGACGAACCAGGCGCGGGAGCCGGGCAGGCGGTGTTCGTTGTTGCCCAGGACCGGGCAGATGCACCGGCAGCGCCGCCTGCTGGACGATCGGGCAGCGGAACGCATCGCGGGCGAGGCGCCAGACTTCCCTGATGCGATCCTGCATCTCGGTCAGGGCGGCCTCGGCGGTCTCGGCGTCCATGCCGGCGGTGACGCCGGCGGTCAGATGGTAGGCATCCAGCGCGACCAGGATCGCGGTCGGCTTGAAGTCGTGCAGCGGCGAAGTCGGGCTCGGACAGTTCCTGCAGATACTGGCCGTAGTCATTTTCGTAGGTGTCGATCCAGATGCCGCGGCGCAGGCCGGCGACACGGATGCCCGGCAGCAGGTGGGTCAGCGTGGAGGACCCGAGGACGGCGAGGCGCACCTTCTTGGTGGCCAGCGTCTCCGGCCCGGTGGGCAGGATGCGGCGGATGGTTTCGTCCAGCGCGTTGGTCAGGACGAAGTTCAGCCGCGCATTCGCCAGCGCGACGGCGTTGTCCCAGGCGGTCGCCGGATCGGCAGGCAGGGCCGCGAAGACGTTGACGCCAGTCCGGGATGGTCGGCAGCCAATGGAGATCGGTCATGGGTGCTCTCTTGTGCGTCGCGGCATCTGGGTATCACTCACCGCATCGTGTATTCAACAAGAAGCTCCACCGCAGCCTAAGCCTGCCCAAAATTGCCGGTGTGTGCGTCAGTCGGATCGAATGACCGGCCGGAGATGGACGCCCGAGTCATCGAACAACGCGAACAATGCCGCCTGCTCGCTCGGCGCCGCGGCACGAAGCGGTAAGCGCACCCGTCCCCACTGCGGCCTGCCGGTGCGACGCGCCAGCAGGGCCTTGATTGCCGAAATCGGCGAACGAAGTCGGACCGACCGTTCGACCGCTTCGATGGTATCCTGGATGGACGCCACCTGCTCCGGCCTCGCACCACGAACGATCGCGGCGCACTGCCGCCCCAGCAGATTGCCGCCCGAACCGATCAGTCCCGTGCCACCACGTGAGATCATCGCCCCCAGCTTGGCCGCGGCGGCGATGTAGACCTCAAGCGGGTAGCCACCGAAGCGGTTCAGCGCAGCGATCGCCAGATCGCAGCCAGGCGCTTCGTCTCGGAGCCCTGTCAGGCGTTCAGGTGCTGCTGCCATGAACGCCTTCAGGGCTGTCACGCAGGCGGGCGTCGCGGCGGCGTTCGCCGAAAACGACAGAAAAAGATGTAACCGCTCCGGCATGGCCGCGATCAGCGTCTGGATGCCCGGGGACAGCACATCACGCGGCAAGACCCTGTCCGGCACCGAGACGCTTGCCATCACACCTCGAATGCCGAGTTCGTGCGTCCGCCTGGCAATGCGTGCGCCATCCGCCGGAGCAGCCGGGCCAATTCCCACCAGCAACTTCGACGCCGGCACGCCGCGCCGCACAAGCCCTTCCAGCATACCGATTCGTTCCGCGATGGAGAGGCTGGCAACCTCACCGGCCCTGTCGAGCACCGCGAGACCGTGGCAACCGTTGGATAAAAGCCAAAAGCAATGTTCCGCCATCAGGTCGAGATCGACGCGGTTGTCCGGTCCGAACGGAGTCGGGACGGACGCATTGACGCCGCCGAACATCGCCTTCTTCCAATTCTCGCGTGGGTCGGCTGTCACTGGTTGCATCGGCCAGTCAACCGTGTGGTATTCGATCGCTCCGGCACATCGTGGTTTGACGAAGCGCCCGGCGGCGGACATGCCGGCCGCACGCACCGATTCGAGGGTTCCCGAAACGAGCGGATGCCACCATTCGAGATGCTCCCCGCGATGGACCCGGACATAGCCGCACGTCGGTGGCAATACGTCGAGCGTCCCCACGTTCGTGGGGGTTAACTGGATGCAGGTAGGAACAGCCAATTTGCGGTTCGCATAGTCCGCACATCCGCCAGTCGCCGGATCCTGCAACACGCAGCCGAGATCCAGGGCGTAGACCTGGGCTGTGTCGTCCGCCCGCAGCGAACTCAGACAGCACCGGCCACAGCGATCACACAACGAATCCCACTCGTCGCTGGTCATCTCGTCCAGGCGTTTGCGCCGCCAGAAGGGCACCGCGTCGGGTCCATGGCTCTCGGTCATCGTCGATACCCCGACTGGCACGCGCTGACCCTGCGGCACCATCGTGTCACGCGACACCGCGTGGCGCTTGCGGCTCGCGAGTGTTTCGAACGACAGACGGCAGGCTGCCGGAAGTCACCTGAACGCGGGGTGCGCCACGCAAGGGCGTGTTCCCGGGCCTGGCGCCTGACCCCTGGCCAAGCAGACAGAGCCTGTAAGGCATGACAAAGGAAGCCAGGGCTGCCTGTACGGCCCCGGGCGTTTGGGGGACATGGAACCGGTGCGACCGGTGTCAGGCGGCCAACTGAACACCCTCGTCGCAGACGGGATATTGGTCGACGGTTGAGCAGTGGACCGTAACGATAGCCGCCATCTCGAGATGTTTCCATGGCAGCTTGCCATCACCCTCGGTCCATCGCCACTTGGTTTGGCCATCGCTTTCGGCATCGTTCCAACCCACCGTCAACCCAGGGTCGTCGGCCGGAATGATCGTCTCATCGTCGCCGCTCCGGATGGCGATCCGGTTCACTCTCACACCCAGACGCCGCGTATCGCGTTGGCTGGCGACCATCATTTCGGCAGGTATGCAGAATCTGGACATGATCGAAACGGATTCGACACCGACCGGAACTGCAAATACATGACACGAGTTGACGTCGGATACCGCCCGAATCGCGAGACCGTCAGCGAGAAGATGAAGATCGGCATTTTTCGCCGCGACGACGGCGGGGATCGGGTAGCCGATGACAGCCGACCGTTCCGCAAGACGGTCCCAGATGGGTTCGACCTCAAGCGGCACCTGGGCCAGCGGTGCACACGCATCGGTCAACCAACGGTCCGACGTTGCGTTGACCGTGAAGTCCGCATGAAGTTGCCGCGGTTCGTCGGAGTTGTCGAACCAGTACCGGTTGCCGGTGTCCAGATAGCTTTCCGCGAGAGCGTTTTCGGCTAGCAGGATGCCATGCCGTTCCAGTTCGATATGATAGTACCTGAATGGCGCATGGTTGCGTTCGCTGGTGATGGACCCGCCGTTCACCAGCAACTTGGCGGGAACACAAAGCCCATCGATAATGAGGCAGTGCTCCGGCGAAACCAGCAGGTCCCGAACGGGCTGGTTTTCGGCGATCGCGCCTTTGCGGAAGCGGATGGGCGCAACGTGTTCCGGGCGGGGATGGCGGGAAACATCAACACAGCTGTAGCCAACCCACTTCACCGGCTCCAGGATTTCCCGGCCGTTACGGATTACGACAACCTGTTGGCCCGGAACAATGGATTCGACTTCGATATCACCCCGGGCGGCGCGGATGCGGCCGCCAGACGCATAGCAAACACCACCGACCATTACTCACCCCATATGTTAATCCAGCGTCACCTCAATGCGAATCCACGACCCACCGGCGTCAACTTTTGCCCGGCCCAAGGTTACGTGCCAGTGTTAAGATCATATCGCCACCCGTATGGTCAACAACGGAATCATGTCGGTCAAAAAAATGTCGACCGAAGATCAATAGACCTCTGCTGGTTCGATCGGGTTTACTTTGGCTGATATTTCACCTCCCGGAACTCGATTGCATCCACGCGGCACGCCGTCTGCCTGCGAGCATCTGAATTAACCGGTCCGAGTGTCGGAATTCCTTACAAGCCGACCAGCCTTAGCCTTTATGCCGCGCTTTAACCCGTTGATCCAGTTGAGCCGAGTTGGGTGGCATACAGATTGCGTCGCGCACGGGGATGATCAACGGGGTATAGTCCGATGAAGGGTCGTTTGATTGCTGCCGGCGCGCTCGCCACGTTCATGGCAAATGGTGCCAACGCCACTGTTTATTTTAACTCAGCGACGGTCGGAGACCCGGTCGCCGGTGCCGACGGGTCTTCCGACGGTAATACTTATGAGGCCGCTTCCTTCACTGCCGCAGCCACGAACTTCAACCAGCTGACCTTGGTGTTGTCTGACGTGACGCCTTCCGATACCGGATCCGTTCTGATCTATCTCGTCCCGGACAACGGATCTGGTGGTTCCAACGGCATTTCCGGGGCGCCGGTCACCACTGCCCCCGCCGGCAATGAACTCATCGGCACTATCAGCGATTCGCGGCTATCGTCGATCCCCTCGCCGGTGACGCTTTACTATTTACCTTCCGGCGCCTCGCTTGCGACATCCGATAAGGAATACTGGATCGAGGTGCGGGACACCGGCTCCTCGGCGGCCGCGTGGGAATATGGCACGGGCGGTGCGTTCCTCGGGTCGGCCGGCCAGAGCAATATGGACAGCGTCTTTCCGACGTCGACTTCAGATAGTGCCGGCACTTACGACATGACCGTCGCAGCGCCCGAGCCCGCAAGCCTGGGCATCCTCGGTGCCGGCCTTTTCGGCCTCGGCTATATTCGTCGCCGGAACGCCCGGCGGGTTTGGCCGCCGTTTTTGATCCTGAATCCGGGCTGATCTCGGTCTTGTAAGCCGCTTGGTCGCGCATTCGGCTGTTTGCTGATCGCTTCAGGCACCCCCTGTCGTCGGGTTCGCGGTCAGGACCTTCGACGACCTCGGGGCAGAGAAAATGCGCCACGACCGGCCAATCGTCATCGTCTGGTCGGTTCGCACTTCATGTAATGCTTTTGCCGTTGATTTAATGGGAATGACGGGGCCGGCATTGATGGCGGTCAAAAATGCAGGATCCACTGTGTTCTGGGATCTGCTGTTTCGTTCAGGTGCGGCCGTGCTGCCGTCTCCCGCGACAATCGTGTAATACGGCGCCGGAATAAGCCCGCCCGCTGCACCCCGCCCCGTACCATGACCTCCCTCCACGGCCAATCAACGAGCCCGCCCGCAACCTTCGCCGGCGGCAACTTGCTCGGGACGATCGCAGATTCGTCACCGGCAGAAGCCATTCCTGATCACGATGGACCGCGACGTCATCCTCGCAGCCGGGTCCTGTTGGGCGGCTGCCGAGATGTCGCAGCTCATCCGCCGGCATCGCATTCCCGATCAGGCGCCATTTTCCCGAGCCGCGCTGTTGGCAAACAGTCGAATCACCGTGAACGACGCGCTGGACAGCAGCCCCCCAATCCCCGCTTCCCGATCAGGTGCCCTGCGATTTCCATCTGGCGGGCGCCTATCCAAGTTCATCCGCGTGCACGCGTCGTTCCGTATCCTTGGCACCGGGCGGCCGAACCGCCGTCTCCGCATCCGCCTGCTCAAGCTGCGCATTGAGTTCCGCCCCGAGCAACACCGCGTAGGCTGAAATGTAGAACCAGAGCATCACGCCGATCGCGGCCCCAAGGGATCCATAGGTCGCGCCGAAACTGCCGATCTCCGATACGTACAAGGTCAGCAGTTCCGAAGCGATCAACCACAGCACGGTCGCGAGTGCCGCTCCGGGCGCGATCCGCCGACGCGGCGGCGGGGGCCGGGACGGCCCGAATCGGTACAGCAGCGCGATCGCAACAAAGAAGAACCCGATCAGCATCGTCAGGCCGGCTGCATGGATCAGCCCACCGCCATGCTTCGCCAGGCCAAGAAAATCGATCGCCGGCTCCAGCAGCAGCAGCACGCCGACCGCCATGATCGCACACAGCACAGCGATCAACGTCATCGCCAACCCAATGGCCTGAAACTCCAGGAACGGCCGCTGCTCGGTCACGTCATAGGCGACGTTGACGGCGGACAGCACCGACTTGCTCCCCGACGAACTGCTCCAGAATGTCAACAGGAAGCCGATCGCCAGGTGCACGCTCAGGCTGCCGCCGCTCTGGCTGACAAGCTGGTGCACGCGATCCTCAATGAGGGCAAACGCGGGCGGGGGCAGCAGGCCCGACATTGACGACAGCTGCTGTTCGGTCGTGGCCGGGTCAAGAACCATGCCACAGACCGAAATCAGCATGCTGATGGCCGGGAACAGGGCCAGCGTGGCGTAGAACGCACATCCCGCCGCGGCTAGCGAAACCCGATCGGTGGTACTGGCGACAAGGGTGCGGCCAACTAAGCCCCGCCACTTCGGTTCGATCGCAGCGGCGGCCCTCGGCGTCACGTCTGGTGCCACGGCGTCCTCGGCTACAGGTGCGGTATCAGACATGTGGCGCGGCCCGGTCGGTTTTTTGACCCCGCACACGAATTTCCTATTGCACCGAGGGGGTGGGGGTCGTAGATGGCCGTCACGCAGCAGCGCACGTGCCTCTGGCCCTCTGTGGTTACGCAACGACGTCAAGCGTTCTGGCAATCGTTTGGTCGCTAGTTCGTTCGACCGTTTCGTCAACTACGCTCATCGCCTTGATAGGTGAGCGTCCAAATGAGGGAGGCCCGGCGCGATGACCCCGAAGATCGCCCAATTCCTTGCGCAGCATCAGCCGGCAACGCCGTGCCTTGTGCTGGACGTGGACCGCGTGGAAGACAACTTCCGCGCTCTTCGCAACGCCCTGCCATTGGCTCATATTTACTACGCCGTCAAAGCGAACCCGGCTGTCCAGGTGCTGGAGCGGCTCGTCCGCCTGTCGAGTCATTTCGATGCCGCGAGTATCGAGGAAGTCACTCTCTGCCTTGACGCCGGCGCCGCGCCCGAAATGATCAGTTTCGGCAACACGATCAAGAAGGCGGCGGCTATCCGCCACGCCCATGCGGCAGGGGTGACCTTGTTCGCGTTCGACTCCCGCGAGGAATTGGAGAAACTTGCTCTGGAGGCACCCGGGGCGCGGGTTTATTGCCGCATCCTGGTCGAGAACGAAGGCGCCGACTGGCCGCTGTCCCGCAAGTTCGGCGCGACGGTCGAAGACGCGCGGGATCTGATGCGAAACGCCACTGGCCTTGGCCTGGAACCTTACGGCCTTTCCTTCCACGTGGGCAGCCAGCAGACCACGACGCGCGCGTATGAAGTCGCCATCGGCAAGGTCGCGATGCTGTTCACCGACCTGACCGAAGCCGGCGTCAACCTGCGGATGATCAACCTGGGCGGCGGCTTCCCAACTCGCTATCGCGACGACGTACCTGAGATCGATCAGTTCAGCCACGCGATCATGCGGGCGATGACTGAGCATTTCGGCAACAACCTGCCGGAGATGGTGATCGAACCTGGCCGCTTCATCGTCGGCGATGCCGGCCTGGTACAAGCGGAGGTCGTACTGGTCAGCCAGCGCGACCGAAACGACCCGACCCGCTGGGTGTACCTCGACATCGGCCGCTTCGGAGGTCTGGCCGAAACCGAGGGCGAGTCGATCAAGTATCGAATCAGCACGCCTCACGACGGCAGGAAAATGGGCCCGGTCGCGATCGCCGGCCCCACCTGCGACGGTGCGGACATCATGTACGAAAAGTCGAATTACCGCCTGCCGCTGGAACTGGCGTCGGGTGACCGGGTGGAACTCCTGTCGGCGGGCGCTTACGTCACAACCTACGCCAGCACGAAGTTCAACGGCTTCGCCCCGCTGGCGGAGTATTATTTGTAACCGCCGGGAGAATTACCGACAAAGCCCCCGACATCGCGACCGTTCACGCCACGCGGCGGCGCTACGCCGTCACGGCAACCTGAATTCTGCCCGGTCCTGCCACGCCTGGCCGGACCGAATCATCGCACACATCGGCGAACGAGGCGGCGCCTGGGCTACCGGATCAGCCCCGTCAGCGGGCTGGACGGATCGGCGCCCATCTGGCGCGGCATCCGGCCGGCGCGATAGGCCAGCCGTCCCGCCTCGATCGCCGCCTTCATCGCCCGGGCCATCAGCACCGGGTCCTTCGCGTGCGCGATCGCTGAGTTCAGCAGCACCGCGTCGCACCCCAGTTCCATCGCGATCGCCGCATCGGACGCCGTGCCTACTCCGGCATCCACCAGGAACGGCACCGTTACGTGCTCCATCATCATCGAGATCATCGCCGGGTTCTGGATCCCCAGCCCTGACCCGATTGGCGCGCCCAGCGGCATGATCGCCACGCACCCCATGTCCTGCAGCCGCTTCGCCGCGAGCGGATCGTCGGCACAGTAGACCATCACCTCGAACCCGTCCTTGATCAGGGCCTCGGCGGCCTCGAACGTGCCAGGCATATCCGGGTACAGCAGGGGCGGCGGTCCCAGCACCTCCAGCTTCACCAGATTCCATCCGCCGGCTTCTCGTGCGAGACGCAATGTGCGAACCGCGTCCTTCGCCGTGAAACAGCCCGCGGTGTTCGGGAGGTAGGTGTATTTCTTCGGATCGACGAAATCCTGCAGCATGGGCGCGCCGGTATCGGACAGGTTCACCCGCCGCACCGCTACGGTGACGATCTCCGCCCCGCTGGCCTCGATCGCTCGGCCGGTCTCCTCAAGATCCTTGTAGCGCCCGGTGCCAACGATCAGCCGAGACCGGAACGTGCGCCCAGCCACCGTCCAGGCGTCATCTGTTACAGAACCGTCTGGCGAGATTGGACCGTCCATGCTCAGCCTCCACCAATGAAATGCACGATCTCCAGTGAATCGCCACTCGCCAGCCAGGTCTCGGCGTAGCGCGATCGCGGGACGATCGCTTCGTTCCGTTCCACCGCGACCTTCCTGGTATCCAGGCCGAGCGTAACCAACAGGCTGGAGACCGACAGGGGACCATCGGCAGGCCCTTTGAACACGCGGCTTTCACCATTCAAGGTCAGCGTCACGGAGCTATGCATGCAAATCAGTATGGGACGCCGGCCGCCCTGCGGCAATGTTTGGCCGCATGGAGATTCGCGTCGTGCGGTCGGCGAGGCGCCGTACCCGGTACATTGGCCCGGAAATTGGGCCACGCGCGAGGCCCGTGTGTTTCGATGGTACCGCTGGAACTCGGCCGTGCGACAATTATGCATCGTGCGAGTGCGCTCCCCTTCACGCCCGGAAGTATCCAATTCAACCGGTGAACCGTGAACGCAACGCGACCCACCCTTCCCGGCGATCGACTGCTAACCTTCCAGCAAGTGCCCGAATGCGCGCAAAGGGCGCAGGTCGTCGCATACGATCTTGGTGATCGCCAGCAGCGGCACGGCCAGGATCGCGCCGGGGACGCCCCACATCCAATACCAGAACACCAGCGCCAGGACCACCGCGACCGGATTGAGCGTGAAGCGCCGCGCGAGAAGCATCGGCGTGGCGAATTCTCCCTCGACGACATGGATGCCGAAATAAAGCCCAACGGGCAGCACCGCCCACCATGTCACGCCGAACGAAAGGACGCTCGCCATGAGAAAAATCACGATCCCGACCATCGGCCCCAGAATCGGCACGAAATTCAACACCAAGGCAACCGCGCCCCACAGCACGGGATTCGCGACACCACACGCCCACATGACGCAGCCGGTGGCGATACCGACAATCAGGTTGATGCAGGCGACGGTCAGCAAGTAGGCCGAGACTTCGCGCTCGATGTGGAGGGACAGCTCCACCGCCTGGCGCTTGTCCCTGAAGCGCGGCAGGATCTCGACCACACGGCGGAGGAAGGTTTCACCCGATACCAGCATGTAGAACAGGATCAGCAGCGTAGTGAATAATCCGGACGTGGCGGTCGCGGACCCGGACAGCACGGCGCCCAATACGCTGGACGGCCGAACAGTCGGCGCTTGTGGCAGCGAGCCAGTTTCGCCGGTGATCCCCTCGATCTGTTTCAACATGCCCTGGAAGGCGTCGATCGGACCATGCAGGAAGCGAAGGCTTTCCTTCACTTTGGGGATAGCCTCCGGCAGCTTGCCTGCCCAGGCGCCGGCGGGGCCGGCAAGCATGCTGATCGCGCCTCCGAAAGCCAGCAGCACGAGCACGACCGACACGATCGCACCGACGGCGCGCGGCACATGGAAGCCCTCAAGCAGACGAACGAGGGGCTGCAGCAGCAGCTTCAGGACGATCGCCAGGACCAGCGGCAGCACGATTTCCGACGCTACGTACAGGACGGCCATACCGGCGATGACGAACAAGCCGCCGAGGAATATCGTTCTCGGGTCCGTTGGCAGCGGCATATCGTCGGCTGCTTCGGCCGCGGCACGAAAGGTTTTTTTTTCCGTCACCGAACCAACGGTCTGGCCGCGGGTCACGTCACCCTCGGTTTCCGTGACCGCGACGAATTCCTGCCGGATTTCTTCAGCAACGAGGCGGTCGTCGTTCGATTCTGTCTGTTGGTCGGTCAGGTTTTCGTCCCCCCGGCATTGTGCGACGGCTTTTGTCGGCGCATCGGTTCGCTGATAACGCTGGCGTAGCGTGTAGGGCAGCAGGCGCGGCTATCACCTCTTCGGCATGTCGGGTCAGGCGATCGGACCCTTGACCTCACGCGTCAGTTTCTGCCGCATCGCTTCCGTGAAGTCCTTGTATTCGCGGCAGGTCACGGCGAAGGCGCCGGGCCCGCCGATCACCTCGTTGGTGTAGGACGTCAGCAGGTCCGGCTCCTCATGCAGAATACAGAGACCGTTGATCGTGATGCCGGCTGCCGCCATGCGGTCACGCACCGGACCCGGTGCGGCTCCGTCGTTCGATCGGCCGTCGCCGATGACGTTCACGATGTTCCGCCTGGGAATCGCCGGAACGTGCGCCAACAAGGTCAGCGACGCCAGCAGCGCCTCGCCAATGGCCGTGCTCCCGGCCCTTACCGTCCGCGGCATGTTATCAACCCCGTCGGCGAACGCGGCCAGATCGGCAGCCGTGGCGATCGGTGTCCAGCCGGTAATGATGTCCTGCTGCCCAGCCCCTGACCATAGAAGCAGCGCCAGAACGCTGTTTCCGGTCAGGCCCGCGGCAACAGTCCGGTCGCGCAGCGCAGCCGCCATCCCCCCCGCGATGAGACCAAACTCGTCATACGTCACGCTGGCCGATCCATCCACTGCCAGCACCATCGCCAGTTCGACATGATCCACGGGATGCTCCTTGGCTGTTGAGCGGCACGCGTAACGCAAGATCTGGGCTTGCCGCTCTTCGCGGCCCGACCCCAGCAGGGAGCGGCGCCGCCCGGAATAAAATATTTCAGCATTGCCGGAGAGTGAGCGACAGGGATGCCCCCATGTCCCGAGGGGCCCCCTCTCGCCCAATCGCTTGTCAAACGGAATTAGAGGGAGCAACCGCAGGGGCCGCCGTGTGCATGCTCGCATTACCTTTGTCACTCGATTGTTTGACATAGCACCTCGATCCCCGGTCCGGTGCCGCGCCGAACCTATGTCGAATTCGAGATGTTACACCATACGGAGTATACCGAACGGTGGTCGCAAGGTATGTATGCACCTATCGGGAGGCAGCCATCTTCGCTCTCGCAAAAGCAGCAAAATCAGCTCAAATTCCGGGTGTCGAGAGGCCATTGTCACTGTGCTGCGTCGGCATCGTGGGATTTTGATGCACTTGGGATTTTGACTGGGATTTTGACGCAAAAGCAGTGGCTGGGAGGTTGAGATGCAAATATCCCGAAAGGAAGCGCGCGGCGGCAGAGCGTTCGCGTTCCCATTGGTCGGGATCGTGCTTTTGCTCGCCTGCTACTGGGTTCTGGCCGAGTGGCACCAGATGCCGATATTGATCAGCGGAGCGCTTGCGACGGTTCAGCAATGGCCGCCTTGACCGTGGCCGGTGGCTGACGGACCGGTGCCGATTACGCAAGGTTTCGCTCTCTGGGCGTAGAGCGTCCCCCGATGTCACGGGAAGTCCGCGACACCGGGCACTGACAGGACAACGGCCACGTCCAGATGAGCGGCCCAAACGCGCCGCAAGGGAAGCGTCATCCTTGGCCGGCGGCGTTGCGCTGGCGTAGATCGGCGTTGTGGCTCGGGTCGAAAACGCGGACCAAGTCTGCCCGGCTAAGCCCGATATCCTGCAGTTCATAGTCTGTCATCGAAGCAAGCTCGGCCGCGGCTACGCTGTGGCGGTGCCATGCCACGAGCGCAGCGATCCGACGGGATAGCCAAGCAGCGAGGCCGCCCCTGCGCGCCTTCCGCGCGATAACGGCCGGTTCGACAAGGCTCGGCTCTTCCCACCTGGCGTCGACATAGCTCATGCTTGGCAGCTGGAAGGAAAATTGGGAGTTGGCAGTGTGAACGCTCATGACGAAAGTCCATACGAACCTGGGTGCCACGCGTCGTCGGAGTGGCGACGCGCCCTCAGGCCTTGATGCATCGCAAAATAAGACAGATTACCTTCAGTTTAAGTCACCAAAATTACCGTCACTGCCATGCGCGACGTGCATACAGGGTTAACCAGGTATGAATCTCCAACACCATCGTGTGTGAGGAAGCGAGCATGAGTGTTTCACCATTGGCCGCGCTGCGGCAGGAGTTGAGGCGCCAGGGCCTCGACGGGTTCATCGTCCCGCGGGCGGACGAGCATCTCGGCGAGTACGTGCCCGCCGCCGCCGAACGTCTGGCGTGGCTGACCGGCTTCACCGGCAGTGCCGGGCTGGCCGTCGTGCTCGCCGCGGTCGCGGCCGTGTTCACCGACGGTCGTTATGTCCTGCAACTGGCCGAGCAGACGGATCAGACGCTGTGGCAGCGCCTCCACGTCACGGAACAGCCGCCGCCCACCTGGCTGGCTCATCACGCGCCGAAGGGCGCCCGGATCGGCTACGATCCGCTGCTGATCAGCGAGGAAGGTCTCGGACGCTACACCGACGCCGGGGTGGACATGGTGGCGGTGGAGCACAATCCGATCGACACGGTCTGGACGGATCGGCCGAAGCCCCCTGGCGCACCTGCCTTGCCCCATCCGCTCGCCTACGCCGGCCGGACGTCGGAGGAAAAGCGGGCCGATGTCGCGAAACTGCTGCGGGAGGCGAAGCAGGACGCGGCGGTGCTGACCGATCCGGCCTCGATCGCGTGGCTGCTCAACATTCGCGGCGGCGACGTGCCGTTTACCCCGTTCGCGCTCGGCTTCGCGCTGGTGCATGCGGATGGCGCGACCGATCTGTTCATGACGCCCGGAAAGCTGCCGCCCGACACCCGTGCGTGGCTGGGCAACGCGGTGTCGGTCGCGGACCGGGACGCACTGGCCCCGGCGTTGCGCGAAGCTGGCGGACAAGACCGTGCGGGTCGATGCGTCCGGATCGCCGGTGTGGTTCGCCCAGCAGCTTCACAGGCCGGGCGCGACGGTGTCGCCGCCAGCGACCCTTGCCTGCTTGCCGAAGGCCTGCAAGAACCCGACCGAACAGCAGGGTGCGCGCGACGCACATTTGCGGGATGCGGTGGCGGTATGTCGCTTCCTGCACTGGCTGTCCGCCGCCGCGCCCGCCGGCCAGGAGACGGAAATTTCCGCCGCCGAGTCGCTGCTGGCGTTCCGCCGTCAGGTGGACGGATTTCGCGGCGAGAGCTTCCCGGCGATCTCGGGCGCCGGCGAGCATGGCGCGATCATCCATTACCGCGTGACCGACGCAGTCGAACCGCCCGATCAAGCCGAATGAGGTCTACCTGATCGACTCCGGCGCGCAGTATCCGGACGGCACGACCGACATCACCCGCACGATCTGGACCGGTCCAGGCGATCCGCCGGACGAGGTGCGCGACCGCGTGACACGGGTCATACAGGGACACATCGCGATCGCGACCGCGGTGTTTCCGAAGGGCGTCGGCGGCGCCCATCTCGACGCGTTCGCGCGGCGGACGTTATGGCAGGCGGGTCTGGACTACGACCACGGCACGGGCCACGGCGTGGGCAGTTATCTGTCGGTGCACGAAGGTCCCGTCAGTCTATCCCGACTGGCGCGACCGGTGCCGATCGATGCGGGCATGATCCTGTCGAACGAACCCGGCTTCTACTTGCCGGATCATTACGGCATCCGGTTGGAGAACCTGCTGCTGGTGCAGGATGCCGACCATCCCGGGCGCCGGCAAGCCGTTTCTTAGCTTCGAGACCCTGACCCTCGCGCCGTTCGACCGGCGCCTGCTGGATCCGGCGTTGATGACGACGCAGGAGCGTGCCTGGCTCGATGCCTATCACGCCAGGGTTCTGCACACGGTCGGACCCGCACTTGGCGAGGCTGAACGGACCTGGCTGGCGGCTGCCTGCGCGCCGCTGACGGAGCGGTGAAACTCTGACCTTCGCCGGGCGGAGCGACGTGACACGGAGACGGCAAACCCCGCCGCTCGCCGCGTCGCGGCAGACGGCCGCATCGCCTCATGAAACCGTGTTTCGATGTAATTGCCTCGCGTATCCCCTGGCCGCCGCCTACCGCAGTGCTTCCTTGTTGATGACATTGTCGACGTTGGGATGACCATCCAGCACCGACAGGATGTTCCTGGCCGTCGCCACCGCCATTGCCGCAACCGCCTCCACGGTCACGCCAGCCATGTGCGGCGCGGCGATCACGGTATCGAGTGTCAGCAGGTCATTGTTTACGGGAGTCGGCTCCGCCTCGAAGACGTCGAGCCCCGCGCCGGCAAGGTGGCCGGATGTCAGGGCCGCGTACAGCGCCGGTTCGTCGATGATGCCGCCGCGCGCCGTATTGACGATGAATGCGCCTTGCTTCATTCGCCCGAGACGAGACGCGTTGAACAACCCGACCGTCTCGGGGTTCTTCGGGCAGTGGATCGACACAAAGTCGGCGCGCGGCAGGGCCGCATCAAGATCGCTGACCGGCTCGCATCCGGCACCAATCACCTTCCCGGCGTCCACGTAGGGATCGTACACCAGAACCGTCATGTCGAAGCCCAGGCAGCGCTTCGCGGAGCGGGTACCAATGCGGCCGAAGCCGACGATCAGCACGGTCTTTCCGGAAAGTTCCATCGGCAGCCCTGCATTGCGGTCCGCCCACCTTCCGTCCCGCACCAGGCGATCCAGGGTGGCATTCTTCTTCGCAAGCGCGATCATCAGGTTGAAGGCCTGCTCCGCGACCGAAGTCGAGTTGGCGGTGCCGGCGACCATAAGCGGCACGCCGCGAGCGGTCAGGGCGGGGACCTCCACCGCGTCGTAGCCGACACCGATGCGGGCGACGACCTGCATCGCCGGGGAGGCATCCATCTCCTTTTGTCGGTAAGGTGTGAGTGACAGGGCGATCCCGGAACAGTCTGCCAAAAGGGGCAGAAGGTCAGCCTGGCTGATGCCGGGCGGGTAGATCACCGTCTCGATGTCTTCACGGGCCTTGATCAGGTCGATGCCCTGCTGACCCATCGTACGCGGCAGCATGACCTTGCGCTTGTTGGTGGCCATTCGTGGCGTTTCCCTTCAGTGAGTGCTTCAAGCTAGCGCATTGCCACCTGGGTGGAAACGCCCAAGTTCAAATTTGATAAGCAATTTCATGAGCCTGAGGTCGGTTTGCGATTCGGGTCGGGCCGATGCCGCGCAGGCGCCTGCTGTCACTTCATGCGCAAGAGGAGACGTCGGTCATGCGGGTCGCCGCAGGTTTGCCGGGGCGCCAAGTCAACCCGTGCGGCGAGCCTCAATGCCCATGTTGCCCACGGTCGCGCTTTCAAGAAGCATACGGCACCCGCCGCGCCGCCGCGGAGTGTCCGCAGTGACAGCCGCGCCTGGAGCGTACTCAACCTTGAGCGGAAACGCTCTGGCTCATATTCATCGAGCAATTGCTCAGCTTGAGGTCGCTTCGCAATTCGCGTCAGGCTGATATCGCTCTCGCTTGGTGCCTCGGCAGCCTAGTGCCTGGGCCCAGTATTGCGTCGCATTATCCCAGTATCGCGCCACTGACGGCAGTCTTCAGTTGCCGATCGGAGACGGGTTTGAACAGCACCGCCTCCGGGCGATCCGCCTGTATCCGCGCCGCCGTCGCCGGGTCCCTGGATCCTGTGATGAAGATGACCTTGGAGCCGACCAATTCATGGATCGCGAACGCCGCATCGATCCCATCCAATTCGCCTCGCAACCGCACGTCCATCAACACGAGCTTAGGTCGATGCGTGTGGGCCATGGCGATGGCGTCCACCGCCGTCCGGACACTGGCGCAGACCTCCAATCCCATGTCCTCCAAAATCAGGCTCCAATGTTCGGCAAGCAGCGCATCGTCATCGACGACAAGGACCCAGTCCCGCAGATTGGTCATGACGGCACCGGCACGGGGGCACGTGTTTCAGCTATCGTCCCTGTCTCGCTTCGCACGGTTCTACTCCCTTTAAGTTGGTCGGCCGGTCTTGTTAGGTTGCGGGCCCCGGGACCCGGTCCGGGATTATCTATGACGCCGACGCCCACTCGCTCAATGCCGTCATCGGCAACAATCACGAGCAGGTGCCGGTTGGCCGCATTCCACGAGACAGCAGAACTCGTTCCCGATCGGGCCGGCGGGTATTTATTCGCAGGCTCCCCAGATCCATCCCAGCCTCTCGCCGCGTGGTAGACGAAAGGCCCGTCAGCCGGGGACGACACCAATCGCAGGACTGGTTGATACTCCGTTATCCTGGTTGCCAATGTATGCCTTATTTTCCCTCGAATGAAAGTTTTTCTGCGCTAATGAAAGAAGATCCTGATATTTCGTTTCTAATCTTTCACTGCTCATATTCGATCGCCACAGGCATCTCCCCGGAGGAATGTCCCCCCGAACCCGGGACCGCACGACCTGGCCCGGCGGAGGGTTTCCGCTCCGGGCGAAAGCCCTCCAGCTCAAATTTGAAAGCAATTTGATTGGCCTGGGGCTTCGCTGTCCGCGTCGCGTCGATTTGGCTCTATGCCGCCGAAGCCCATGGAATGCGCCGCACCGGCTGCGAACGCGGTGGCCATGGCATCAAATCCAAGTGGCCGATGACCTTTTCTGTAAAGTTCTATCCCTCGGTTGGGGGCAGCAGTTTCCGTTCCTGCTCCAGCAGGGCACGCTTACGCGGCACCCCCCACCTGTACCCCGTCAACCCGCCATCGCTGCCGATCACACGATGACACGGAACCGCAAGCGAGACCGGGTTGGTCGCGCATGACCGCGCCACGGCTCGGATCGCCTTCGGATGACCCGTCATGGCGGCAAGCTGCGCGTAGGTGCGCGTCTCACCGGCGGGAATACTGCACAGCGTACGCCAGACGCGTTGCTGGAAGGCCGTTCCCCTCAGGTCCAGCGGCAAATCCAGCGCCCGTTTCGGTTCGCGCAGAAAATCCACCACCGACCGGACCGTGCCGGCCAGGTCCGCATCATCCGTCGTGACCGCCGCCCGCGGAAAACGCCGCCGCAAGTCATCCATCAGCGCCTTATCCGGTTCGCCAAAGCCGATGAAGCAAACGCCCTTGTCTGTCGCGCCCACCAGCAGGCGGCCAAACGGGACAGTCGGCGAAGGCGGTGCGAATGCGTTCGCCCTGCCCGCCGCGCCGGGCCGCCCCGGGGGTCATCCCAAGCAGCGTGCCGGTTTTCTCGTAGACCCGGCTTTCGGATCCGAAACCAGCCCCCGCCACGGCGTCGATCACCCGATCGCCGTCCGCCAGCGCCGCCTGCAGCCGGCGAGAACGCACGGCCTCGGCGTAGCCGCGCGGCGTCACGCCGGTGTGGTCGCGAAACATCCGCAGGAAGTGGAATCGCGAGTAGCCCGACCGCTTCGCCAGGACCTCCAGCGACGGTAGGTCCTCACTCGCCTCGATGAAGTGCGCTGGCATCGCGCACCACGGCCTGGGCGATCCGAGCGCGCTCGCCCTTCGGGTCGCACCGCTTGCAGGCGCGGAAGCCGGCGGCCTCGGCCTCGGGCGCTGTTCGGAAGAAGCGCACGTTCTTGCGCAATGGCCGTGGCGACGGACACGCCGGGCGGCAATACACGCCAATGTGGTCACCGCGTAGAGAAAATCGGTGCCGGCGTGCACGGGCGAGGACCTGGTTCCAGAGATGCTCTTCCGAGACCCGGTCGATGATGTGTGTGTCTTGCATGGGCGGCAACATGGCTCCGGCTGCCAGACTATCGCCATCCGGCGATTGCGGCCAGTCAGGACGGGGCATTGTAAGCGCCCTGCGCCCGAACAGACGAAGGGCCGGAGGATCGCTCCCCCGGCCCCTTCCCGTCACGTCGTCGCGGCGGAGATCAGTGAAGGATGATCTCCACGCGCCGGTTCTGCGGCTCCCGCACGCCCGGGCCGGTAGGCACCAGCAGGTGCGTTTCCCCGAAGCCCTGGATGTTGATGATGTTCTGCGGCACGCCGTCACGCACCAGTTCGCCCGCCACCGCCTTGGCGCGCCGGATCGACAGCCCAAGGTTGTACTTCGGCGTGCCGGATGTATCGGTGTAGCCGTTCACCTCGATCCGTGTGACCTGCACGTGGGTCGAATTATCCGCCGCCTCCTTCACGATCGCCCTCGCGCGTTCGGTCAGGTCGGCCTTGTCCCAGTCGAAGAAGACGAGATACGACCGGGCAGGCGCCGGGGCTGGCGCAACGACCGGAGCCGGCGGCGGCGGCGGCGGCGGCTGATTGAACGCGTAACGGAGGCCGATGACCACGTCATTGTTGTATTGGTTATGCAGCTTCAGCAGCGACGCGCTGGTCACGCCCACGTTGTCCACGGTGCCGTCGAACTTCCCGCCGCCCAGGATGTCCATGAACCGGTAGTCCGCTGTGAGCGACAGACCGGGAACCTCCGGGACTGGAAAGGCCGCGCCGACGATCGCCTGCCAGGCAAAGTTCCCCTCGGTGTTGTTCGTCGAGGAGGAGAACGCGCCGTTAAGCGAGGTGATTTCAATGAACTGAGCGACGTCCATTGGTAGCCGGCGCCTAAGCCAACATACGGGAAAATCCAAGGCATCCCGATGTCCATGTCATACAACGCGTTGGCCATCACGCCGTAGTTGCGGACAAACCCGCCGGCGCCCGTCGGAAACGGCGTTCCGTTGACACTTTTCATATTGCTTCGGGCGAAGTCGCCTTCGATCTCGAAGCGGAACCCGTTGCCGAGGCCATAGCCGACGGCAAGGTTGGAGTTGAAGCCGTAGTCTTCGTTCAGTTTCAGCTGGCTCGCCCCGTAACCCGGTCCCGTACGCTGTCACGTTCGGGTTAATGGGGGCGTGAAGGCCGGCCCCGGCTCCAATGTAGAGGCCGGTCAATGGTTGAGCCATGGCAACCACTGGCGTCGCAAGAAAAGCGGTGGCGAGGATCGCATCGCGGAATCGCATGCGTTGGAACTCCTGGTTAGGGTCTTGGACGTCCGGGATCGGACCCACCGCGTGGAACCGATCGCTACGGAACGGGCCCCTTCGGCGTTGACGCATATTCGGCAAGCATACTCGAGCGGCAAGTCACCAGGACTTGAACATAATCACGAAAACAGGAAACGAGCTATCGTTCTTGTCATGATTGGGCGAGAACGGGAGCCCAAAGTTTCATTTAGTGTATTGTTATAAATCAACATTATCTGACCAACACGAAAATCGCCTCGCCCCTTTAGATTACGAAAATTTAATTTTTAGGCCGGGAAAAACCGTGTTCGGGCGGATGCAATACAGCAACAGAACAATCTTTTTGCGGCCCTTGGGGAACCGTTGTCGTGATCGTAATATGGCTCCCGGAGCCAATGATTTTACGAGGCTATAACCGCTTTCTTTCAGGCCCCGGACCAGCCATACTGACCGACACGTTTCGCAACAGGAGTTCCAACTCGGCCCCATGTGGCATTGCATCAACACCACCGTGGGTCTCGTTGCCGGTCACCCGAGCGCGGCGCTTGGGGTGGTGTTTCTGGCCGCGATCATCGAGGCCTTGGCAGTAGTGGGCATCCTGATCCCGGGAACGCCGATCCTCATGGCCGTCGCGGGAGCCGCGGCGATGGCGGGTCAGCCAATGCTGCCGTTCCTGGGCTTGTCGATCATGGGGGCCGTGGTTGGCGATTTCTTGTCGTTCTGGGTCGGCAGGCGGTTCAGCGCACAGCTGCGCTGCCTCTGGCCGTTCTCCGTCCGTCCCGCTCTGATGGAAAACGCCGACCGTTTCTTCGATCGCTACGGGATTTACAGTGTCGCCTTGTGCCGGTTCGTGCCGGTACTTCGGTCCACCGTCCCGCTGGTCGCCGGAATGGCCGGTATGCGGCAGCTGCGGTTCGTCATGGCCAATGTCGCATCCGCTTTCGTCTGGGCGCCGGTGCACATATACCCCGCCCAATTGGCCGGCGTGTCGCTCGGCCGATTGAGAGACGGCGACTGGCAGTCGGCCGCCCTGTGGGGCGCGGTCCTGCTCGCCGGGTGCGCGGCGGCCTGGGCGGTTCACTGGGCCGTGATCACGCGCCCGAGATAGGCCGCCAGGCGCATTTGGCCTATACGTTCGGCCCGGATCAGCCGCTTGGATCAGCCCCCGGGCGCGCCCTGCGTGTTGACGTACAGCGCATACAGCCCGTGGCTGGCTGCCATGAACAGCCGGTTCCGGAAGCGGCCGCCAAAGCAGAGATTGGCCGAACGCTCCGGCAGCGCGATGTGACCGATCGGTTTTCCCGTCGTGTCGAACACCCGCACACCATCCAGTTCGGCGACGCCCATGCCCCAGCCGCACCACAGATTGCCGTGGATATCGACACGGAAACCGTCCGGCGTGCCGGTCTCGGCATCGATGAACACGCGGTTCTTGGCCAGCTTCCTGCCGCCATCGACAACATCGAAGGCACGGATCAGCCGGTTTGGCTCCGCCCGCGAGGCAACCACATACAGGATCGTTTCATCGGGGGAGAAAGCCAGCCCGTTCGGCCCCTCGACGTCGTCCGCCATCATCGTCGCCTGCCCGGTCTGGCCGTCGATCCGCCATACCGCGGCGGGGATCTCCGAGGCGGCCTTTTCGCCCTCGTACCAGCCGTTGATCCCGAACATCGGATCGGTGAACCAGATCGAGCCGTCCGACTTGACCACGACGTCGTTCGGAGAGTTCAGCCGCTTTCCCTCGTAGCTGTCCATCAGGACGGTGATCGCGCCGTCATACTCGGTGCGGGTGACGCGACGGCCGCGATGCTCACAGGTCACCAGCCGGCCCTGCCGGTCGCGGGTGTTGCCGTTGGCGTTCCAGGACGTCTTCCGGAACACGCTGACCGCACCGGTTTCTTCCTCCCATTTCAGGATGCGGTCGTTCGGGATGTCGCTCCAGAGCACATAGCGGCCGTCGCCGAAGTAGACCGGCCCCTCCGACCAGCGGCATCCGGTGGCAAGCTGCTCGACGGACGCGAGCGGCAGGCGCAGCGCGTTGAAGGCAGGGTCCAGCACCTGGACGTTCGGATCAGGATAACGCTGGCTTGGTTCCCACATGGCCGATTTCCCCGCTTGATTGTGCGGGCAGGTTAGAGCAGGTCGGCCCAGCCGGGAACCGTCAGCGCGGCAGCGGATCGGTGCCCTCGCTCAGCAGGTCCAGGAAGGCACCATAGACGAAAACCTTGCCCCGCTGACGCCCGGTCGTTTCGCGCACGATCCCCAGCCGCCGCAGGTGCGCGATCGCACTGGTGACCGTCGGCTGCGAGAGACCCAGATGCCGCGACGCGCTCGGAATCGTCGTCAGTCCGCGCCGCTGCAGGAACTGGTGCAGCCGCAGCGCGGTGGCGGCCGGCCGGCCCAGTTGCTTCGACGCGGGCACGATCGTTGCCGAACAGCCGCAACAGCTTCTGGGCGGTCTGGGTGCCCTGCCGAGCGGTCTCGGTGACGCCGCGGAGGAAGAAGCCGACCCAGGCTTCCCATGCCCCATGCTCCCGCACGGCCTGCAGATGTTCATAATAGGTCTGCCGGTTCTGCTTGAAGAACAAACTGAGATACAGCAGTGGTTCGCGCAGAATGCCGCGCTCGCACATCAGGAACGTGATCAGCAAGCGTCCCAGACGGCCGTTGCCGTCCAGGAAGGGATGGATGGTTTCGAACTGGACATGCACCAGGGCGGCTTTCACCAGCAGCGGCAGGTCGGGCATGTCGGCGTGGATGAAGGTTTCGAGTGCCCCGAGGCAGTCCATGACCAGATGCGGCGGCGGCGGCACGAACAACGCGTTGCCGGGGCGCGTGCCGCCGATCCAGTTCTGGCGACCGGCGGAATTCACCAGGGTCCTTGTCCTGGCCGCGGCCCTTCGCCAGCAGGATGGCGTGGATCTCCCGGATCAGGCGAAGCGACAAGGGAAAATCCCCGCGCAGGCGCCGCAGCCCGTGATCCATCGCGGCCACGTAGTGGGAGACTTCGCGCGTGTCATCGATCGGAACGCCCGGCGCCTCTTCCGCCTCATACAGCAGCAGGTCGGACAGCGACGATTGGGTGCCCTCGATCTGCGAGGACAGCAGCGCCTCCTTGCGGATATACATATACAGGAACAAGGATGGATCGGGCAGCACCGATGCGATGCCATCCAGCCGTCCGACCGTCTGGTTGGCCAGTTCAAGGGCGGTCTGCAGTCCGGTAAGGTCGACGGGCGGGACCGGCGGCAAGGGTAGCGGCACATAGGCACGCACCGCCTCTCCGCCGATGGCGGTGGCCTCGTAGCGGCCCAGGCGGGTCAGGTGGTCGGGCATCGATGGCAACCCTGTTAAAGGATGCTTTAATAGCGAACTGGGTTATTTAAAGATACCGACATATTCCTTAACAACCGACGAACCTGGGTTGCCGCTCGCCAACCAACCAGCGACACTGTCGGCCGTCGTGAAGGACATAAGCCGATGCTGCAAGTCCCTCCCGCCGTCCCCGGCATGCGCGAAGAAGAAATCGACACGCCCGCCCTGGTCATCGACCTGGACGCCTTCGAGTGCAAACCTCGACACCATGGCGGCGCTGCTCGCGCCGACCGGGGTCAAGCTGCGGGCGCATGCCAAGACGCACAAATCGCCGGTCATCGCCAGGCTGCAGATGGCCCGCGGCGCGGTCGGCAACTGCGTGCAGAAGGTCGCCGAGGCCGAAGTGCTCGCCTGGGGCGGCATCCCCGACATCCTGGTCAGCAACGAGGTCGTCGGGCCGGCCAAGCTGGCACGTCTGTGCGCCCTGTCGCGCATCGCCAAAGTCGCGGTCTGCGCCGACGACGCCGGCCAGGTCGCGGCGATCGAGGTCGCCGCCGCGCGACGCCGGCATCCGCATGACGGTGCTGGTGGAGATCGATGTCGGCGCCGGCCGCTGCGGCGTCCAGCCTGGCCCCGACGCGGTGGCGCTGGCGACGCGGATCGCCGCCTCGAAACATCTGATGTTCGGCGGGTTGCAGGCCTATCACGGCAGCGCCCAGCACAAGCGCACGCCGGCGGAGCGGCGGACGCTGATCGGTGGCGCCATCGACGCCTCGCCGCCGCACGGTCGAGCAGTTGCGCCAGCAGGGCCTGGACTGCGCGATCGTCGGCGGTGCCGGAACCGGAACGTTTCGAATCGAATCGACGTCCGGCGTCTATACGGAAATGCAGGCCGGCAGCTACGTCTTCATGGATGCCGACTACGCGCGCAACCTGGACGAAGTCGGGCGCCCCGGTCAGCACCTTCCGGCACGCGCTGTTCGTGCTGTCCACGGTCATGAGCCAGAGCCAGGCCGGTGTGGCGGTGCTCGACGCCGGACACAAGGCGGTCGCGGTGGATTCCGGGCTGCCGACGGTCTGGCAGCGGCCGGATATCCGTTACACCAGCGCCTCAGACGAGCACGGCAAGCTGCAGTTCGGCAGCGAAACCGCTGCGCCGAAGGTGGGGGAAAAGCTGCGGCTGGTGCCCGGCCATTGCGACCCGACGGTCGATAGGTTCGACTGGTATGTAGGCGTGCGCAACGGACGGGTGGAGTGCCTGTGGCCGGTCGCTGCCCGCGGCGGAATGAGCTAAAGCCTGATCCGAGCCCCCGGCACAAACCGTCGGACCCAGTATCTGGCATCGGCGGATACTGGTTGCGGCCGCCGAGCAGGGCGTCAACGGCAGCCTGGACGATCTCGGCCGGCCCCTCGGTATCCGGGAAGCCCTGCCCGAGATTGATCGCCTCATGTACGATGGCGAGCGCCCACATCACCGTGAAGATAGTGGTGCCCAGAGACGCAACATCTTGGCTGCCTGTTTTCAAATCAGAACGATATCGCATTGTATTCGATATAAGGCAAAGAGACATCCCAGGCGCCCGGTCCCCTGACTGGTCGCGCGGGATGATTTGTCGGTCTCGATTTACCAGACTGAACAGGCCAGGCGCCGTGCGGTCGGGCTACCAACCGCCGAACCAGACCCCGATGCCGTGCACAACGCCGACCGGAAAGAATGCGGCGCCCGCGATCATCAGAGGGCGCAGGCCGTTGGACGCACAAAACACGATCGACGTCAGCCACGCAGAATACACGAATGCCAGGACAAGCACGATCGTCGCCGCCGTCCAGATATCCATCGGCCCGCTTTTGTGCCGTATCATCACCTTGTTCCCGTCAACGAATCAACCAGTGTCCCCCGAAACGGATCGTCGCGGGCAGCACGCCTGTCAACCGGGTTCCACCGGCCGGCCGGCCTCGACCAGAAGTCTTGGAACCAGCGTTGCCCACGTTCTCGAAGCCCATGTCGAGCAACGTCGTGCCGGCGAAGATCGCCCTGCCGCCCGAGCCGCAATCGAGGATCATGGGACGCGCCTTGGCCACCAGATCAGCTGCGCCCGCTGGCGTGGCTGCCGGGACGGCAGCGCGGGCGGCAGAAAGCAGGTCTTTCGCGGTCGCGGGCATTTGGGTGCGCTCTTAACGTGGGATCAGATTGCGGCGAGACTACTCCAAAATGGGACTGGCTCAACGGCTGTGGCCACCGATCCGCCCAACGCACTCCACCACGCAACGCCGATCGACCTGCATCCGTGGATCGGCGTTCCGGGATGTAGAAGATCAACCGGCTGCTTGAGACGCCCCGGCATCGCCGGACCGACAGCGACGCGCTTAAAGCGGTTCCCCGCTGGTCGCCTGAATACCCATGAACGCGACGCAGGCGGGCATGCTGCACGACTCTTCCATGAAATTCCCAGGGATGATCGATCTGCAGTCCCGCGTCAGCGGGACCGGGCGCGCCTGCGTCGCACGTCGGCCGGCGCCCCGCTGAGCCACTGACCTGTACGGCCTCGGCGGTGGCGTTCCCCCGGTTACATTCAAGCGGCTGGAACCGATACCAGCCGTGGACGTCAGCGTGCTGCCTGCCGCCATATTGATATCGATGTGAGCCGAAGGCTCAACCGACGGACCGCGGCCAGGCGTTCGCTCCGCGCATCAAATGGTAATCCGTCCTGACCAACCGCGAAGAAGCGGCGAATATCGTCCACGGGCCGAGCCGGAAGCGACGCGGGCGGCTGACATGGCGTATATATTTCCTCCACCCCGTGCATAAAAAACAGGCGTTATGCATCTGTTTCAACTGCGCAAAAAGACGGCGGTTCGATCCCACGCCAAGGCTCCGCTATCCCCGCCCGGCGTGCTGCGGCGCTTCCGGTGATCGCCGAACGGCCCGAAGCGGCATCGCGCCCGGGCTCGCGGCCCGGCGACACCAACCGCGGTGATCACGATGTTGTTTGAGATGGACAAGAACCGCTCCTTGAGGTTCGTGAATGGCAGATGGGCTGTCGAACGTCTAAAAGATGGACAATTACAACCTTCGTCGTTGCTGCTTGGCACGCCACATGCAAACCTAGGGCGCTGTTCATGCCGCTGACATCTGTGACGCGAAACGGGCAGCCTGAACTTAGTGGGAGGCCCGGCTAAACCGGGCTTGATGCACATGAAGAAGATCGAAGCTGTCATCAAGCCGTTCAAACTCGACGAGGTAAAGGAAGCCCTGCACGAGGTTGGACTGCAAGGGATCACCGTGGTGGAAGCCAAGGGGTTCGGCCGTCAGAAGGGCCACACCGAGCTGTACCGCGGCGCCGAGTATGTCGTGGACTTCCTCCCGAAGGTGAAGATCGAGGTCATCTGCGATGATGGCGTCGTCGAGCGGGCCGTGGAGGCGATCGTCAATGCCGCCCGCACCGGCCGGATCGGCGACGGGAAGATCTTCATCTCCGCCGATCGAGGAGGTGATACGGATTAGGACTGGCGAACGTGGGGAGGACGCAATCTAGGGCCTGCGCGCCCGGTGCGCCGCTGCAAGGCGGTGCCGGCCTGCCGAGGCAGCCCATTCAGACAGCAGATCAATTTCATTCCCGCTCCTCCGCGCATCGGCGTAGGCGAGGGTCGGTTCAAAGGGTTCCGCGTGGTGCGGAGCTTCACATGCCGTGTCCTGTCGCGTCCCGTGACGGGCAGGATATCTGCGGCAACCAGAGAGACAACGGGGAATTAGGATGGCGAAAAAGCCGGTAGCAACGCACCAGCAGGTTCGAATGACGACGTGAGCAAGGTGCTCAAGATGCTCAGCGACAATTCGGTGGAATATGTGGATCTGCGGTTCACCGATCCGCGCGGCAAGTGGCAGCACACCGCCCAGCATGTCTCCACCATGGGCGAGGATGCGTTCCGCGACGGGATCATGTTCGATGGCTCTTCGATCGCCGGCTGGAAGGCGATCAACGAAAGCGACATGATCCTGATGCCGGATACGGCGACGGCGATCATGGACCCGTTCTGCGGCCAAGCCCAGCCTGATCGTGTTCTGCGATATCATCGAGCCTTCGACCGGGCAGTTCTATGCGCCGTGACCCGCGCGCCACCGCCAAGCTGTGCGAAGCGTACGTAAAGTCCAGCGGCATCGGTGACACCGTCTCGATCGGCGCCGAGGCTGAATTCTTCATCTTCGACAGCGTGAAGCTTCGGCACCGGCGGCAATTACGGCAAGTTCCAGGTCGATAGCGTCGAGGGCCCGGGTTCCTCGCTGAAGGACTATCCGGAAGGCAACATGGGTCACCGTCCTGTCGGTCAAGGGCGGCTACTTCCCGGTTCCGCCGGTCGATGGCGACAGCGACCTGCGTGCCGAGATGCTGTCGACCATGGGCGAAATGGGCCTGCCGATCGAGAAGCACCACCACGAAGTGGCGCAGTCGCAGCATGAGCTCGGCTTCAGGTTCGGCACGCTGACCACGATGGCCGACCAGATGCAGATCTATAAGTACTGCGTCCACAATGTCGCACACAGCTACGGCAAGACGGCGACGTTCATGCCGAAGCCGATCTATGGCGACAACGGATCGGGCATGCACACCCATATTTCGATCTGGAAGGCCGGCAAGCCGTTGTTCGCAGGCAACGGTTACGCTGATCTGTCGGAGACCTGCCTCTATGCCATCGGCGGCATCATCAAGCACGCCAAGGCGATCAACGCGTTCTCCAATCCGTTGACCAACAGCTACAAGCGGTTGATCCCCGGGTTCGAGGCGCCGGTTCTGCTGGCCTACTCGGCCCGCAACCGTTCGGCATCGTGCCGCATCCCGTACACCACCAATCCGAAGGCGAAGCGTGTCGAGGTTCGCTTCCCCGATCCGGGCTGCAACCCGTACTTGTCTTTTTCCGCCATCGCGATGGCGGCACTGGATGGCATCAGGAACAAGATCCATCCCGGCGACCCGATGGACAAGGATCTATATGACCTGCCGCCGGAAGAGCTGAAGGGCATCCCGACGGTGTGCGGCAGCCTGCGCGAAGCGCTCGGCGCGCTGACCGCTGACCACGAATTCCTGCTGGAAGGCGGCGTGTTCAGCACCGACCAGATCGAAAGCTATATCGAGCTGAAATGGTCCGAGGTGTATCGTTTCGAACACACCCCGCATCCGGTCGAGTTCGAGATGTATTATTCAGTCTGATCAGCCTGGCCGCCTGAGAAGCCCCGCCGTGGCATGCGGCGGGCTTTTTTGTTACCGGCATGAAAGCGAGCGGCGGCAACACTTGGCCGATGGTGTGCCATGTTGCTGCCGCCAACAACCTTGGTGTCGGCATGAGAGCAATGGCACCCTGACCCTGATCGCGAAGCGATCCCAGGCTGATGAAATTGCTCGCCAAATATGGGACAGAGCGTTTTCGCCATGGTGAGAATGCTTGAGCCTCGCCAGAGGATAACCCGCCCGCCGGCAGCACGTCGGCCACCTGCGGCTTGAACCAGACAATTTTCAGCCTGACTCGGCCGGCCGAAATAATCTACCTCTTTGTTTGATCGCATAATCCATGCGCCGGGACGTTCCGCTCAGCGCGATCATGCTCCAGCCGCTTGCGCCGATGGGGGTCGATGCGATAGATGCGGTACCAACACTGTCGCATCGGCGAATTGTGACTGCCGTAGACCGATCCCCATAATGAATGTTGCCGGGCGCCGGATTGTTTCCCGCGCGATGCGGTTGTGGCTGTAAAGAGCAACTGCCCGATTAATGGGCATCATTGGTGCGTGCAGCGCCCGCTTCATGGGAGAAAATCGTGCGCGGGGCACAATTCCTTGTTGGCACGATTGTTGATTCCAGCAGAGCCACGTGGCCGTGGTTCATCGTAACGGCGCGGCGGATCGGCAAGACAGGACAGGACAATGCAGGCTTCCCGTAACCCCAACGAAAGACCGGAGGACCGGCCGACATGAAACTCATCATGGCCATCATCAAGCCGTTCAAGCTTGACGACGTCCGGGAGGCCTTGACCCCGCTCGGGGTGCAGGGGCTGACCGTGTCGGAAGTAAAGGGCTTTGGCCGGCAGAAGGGCCAGACTGAAATTTATCGTGGCGCGGAATATCATGTGAGCTTCCTGCCCAAGATCAAGATCGAGGTTGTCGTGCCCGTTGATCTGGCCGACCAGGTCATCGAGGCGATTTCGAAAGCTGCCCATACCGGCAAGATCGGTGATGGCAAGATCTTCGTCATCGATATCGAACGTGCCATGCGCATTCGCACTGGCGAAGTCGAT
This sequence comes from uncultured Alphaproteobacteria bacterium, assembly GCA_963817185.1. Lineage (GTDB taxonomy): Bacteria > Pseudomonadota > Alphaproteobacteria > Acetobacterales > Acetobacteraceae > Rhodopila. Next base: position 127,744 of record CAWFNN010000005.1, read on the forward strand.
ACCGAAGCGCTGTAACCAAGAACAAAGGGAAACAGGACTATGATAGAGACCCCGCTATTTCTGGGGACTGAGCGTACTGCTGTTCGCTCTGTTGCTCGCACTGCCGGCCTTGGCCGATGACGCTCCGCCGGCCGTGGCCGCGGCCGCCGCAGCGGCGCCGGCAGGGCCGCCGAAGCTCGACTCCGGCGACACCGCCTGGATGCTGAGCCAGCACCGCGCTGGTGCTGCTGATGACCATTCCGGGCCTGGCGCTGTTCTACGCCGGGATGGTCCGGAAGAAGAACGTACTCGCGACGATGATGCAGTCCTTTGTGATCTGCTGCATTGTCACGATCGTCTGGACGGTCGCCGGCTACAGCATCGCCTTCACCACCGGCAACGCCTACATGGGCGACTTTTCCCGTCGTCCTGCTGAACGGCATCGGCGAGCACATCGTAAAGGGCAACGACACTCAGGCCTTCGTGCTGGCGTCGGGTATCAAGGACGTCGCGGACATGACCACGACGATCCCTGAGACCGTCTACATGATGTTCCAGATGACCTTCGCGATCATCACGCCCGCGCTGATCGCCGGCGCCTTCGCTGATCGCATGAAGTTCTCGGCCCTGTGCATCTTCATGACGCTGTGGTCGTTGCTGGTCTATTCGCCGATCGCCCATTGGGTCTGGGCGCCGTCCGGCTGGGCCAACCAGATGGGGGTTCTCGACTTCGCGGGCGGCACCGTCGTGCATATCAACGCCGGCATCGCCGGCCTGATGTGCGCGCTGGTACTCGGCAAGCGCGTCGGCTATGGCAGCGACAACATGGCGCCCTATAACCTGTCCCTCGCGGTCATCGGCGCATCGCTGCTGTGGGTAGGCTGGTTCGGCTTCAACGCGGGATCCGCGACCGCTGCCAACGGCCGAGCCGGCATGGCGATGACGGTCACGCAGATCGCCACCGCGGCGGCGGCGTTGGGCTGGATGTTCGCGGAGTGGATCGCCAAGGGCAAACCCTCGGTTCTGGGCGCGATTTCCGGCGCGGTCGCCGGCCTGGTCGCGATCACGCCGGCTTCGGGTTTCGTGTTGCCGGGTGGCGCGATCGTCATCGGCGTCGCCGCCGGCGTGATCTGCTTCTGGGCGGCGACATACATGAAGCACCTGCTGGGCTACGACGACAGCCTGGATTGCTTCGGCGTGCACGGTATCGGCGGAATCGTCGGCGCGCTGCTGACCGGCGTGTTCTCCTACGGCCCGCTGTCGGCCACGGACGCCTCGCCCGACGGCAGCCCGGGCGGGCTGGCGCAGCTCAAGCTGCAGGCCATCGGCGTCTGCTCTACCTTGGTCTACAGCGGTGTCATGACACTCATCCTGCTGATGGTCACCAAGGCCCTTGTCGGCCTGCGGGTGGGTCAGGAAGAGGAGCGGGAAGGCCTGGACATCGTTCTGCACGGCGAGCAGATCTTCTAGGATAGTGGTCGGGGCGCTTCGTCGATGCGAGGCGCCCTTTTTTGTCTGTGGTGTCATATACGAGCCGATCGACAGATCGGCCGACATATGCGACATTACCTTGGTTCGGACAAAATCAACTGCTTTTCAGGATGGAAACGAAATGATGGCAAGACGAAAGTTCCGGCAAGGCTCGTGGCTGGCCGCCGCCGCAACGATGGCCTCGGGTCTGGGCTCGGCGTCAGCGCAGAACTCAGCGCCTCCGGCCACGACTTCTCCGGCGCCTCCCGCCGCAGCAACTCCAGCGCCTCCGGCCGCAACCGCTCCGGCGCCTCCGGCTGCCGCCACCCAGACTGCGCCCGCCCCCGCCCCCGCGGCACCACCTCCGGGCCTCTGGATCGACGGCATCCACTTGTCGGCTCAATTGGATGCCGGGTTCAACCTCAACCCGATGCGCCCGAGCACCGGCCTCAACTTCGGGCAATTGTTCACCGAGAACGCCAACACGGTGCTGCTCGAACCAGCTTCTGTTGACGGCGACCAAGCCGCTGGATCCGAAGAATCCGGACTTCCAGTGGGGCTTCAAGTTCCAGGGCATGTACGGTTCAGATGCGCGCTTCACCCAGTTCCTGGGTGAATTGAACAGAGTGGATCCGTACGATCGCAATCAGTTCGACGTGGTTGAAGCCGAACGTGCAGTTCCATCTGCCTGTGCTGACGTCGGGCGGCGTCGACATCAAAGTCGGACAATACCCCACTCCACTTGGGTTCGAAACGATTGATCCTTCGACCAATCCGTTCTACTCGCACTCCTACATCTTTCAGTTTGGCCTGCCGTTCAAGCACACCGGCTTCCTGACGACGACGCATGTCAATGAGACTGCTCGACATCTATGCCGGGCTCGACACCGGGACCAATACGACCTTCGGTCCGTCTCGGCGAGGATAACGGCGCCATCGGCGGGATCGGCGGCGCGAACCTGACCCTGATGGGCGGCAACCTGACGATCCTGGCGTTGACCCATATGGGTCCCGAACAACCGACGCGCGTGCTGTCGCCGGAGGGCTTCAATGCCAACGGCCAATGGCGTTTCTACAACGATATCGTCATCACCTACAAGGCCAGCGATGCGCTTACGCTTAACAGCGAACTCAACTGGGTGCGCGACGACTTCGGCGTCGCCGACAAGCCGGTCAACGCGTTCGGCGCCGCGCAATATGCGTCATACACGCTGACCGATACGCTGACGCTGAACGGCCGCATCGAATACTTCCGTGACGACAACAACTTCTTTGTCGCGGCTTACTCGGGAAATAGCGATTACGTGCGGGTCGAGCAGGGTCTGCCGCCGGTATCGCCGGTTTATTTCGCGCCGGGCGGCAGCACCACCTATGGCGAAATGACCCTCGGCGTGACCTACAAGCCCCCCGTCCCTCCGCCGGTCACCGGTCTGCTGATCCGTCCGGAGGTTCGTTGGGATCACGCATTCACGGACAATAACCCGTTCAACCAGAACCCGCCGTCCGACACGAAGGGTACGGCGAACAACTTCACCTTCGCCGCCGACGCGGTAATTACGTTCTGAGAGGAAAATCGAGGCGCCGAAGAGCGCCTCACGGAGGCCCCGAAGGCCGGCCGTTGCGTCGGCCAGCCTGCGTACGCCCGCGGCCCCGGCCGTTTATCTCACAACGTCAGACCGCCATCCACCGTCACCGTCTGCCCGGTCACCATCGCCGCGCCGAAACCCAGGAACAGGATGACTTCGGCCAGATCCTCCGGCTGGCAGCGCCGTTTCAGCAGTGCGCGCTCGATCGACTGCTGCCGCTCCTCATTCGTCCATTCCACCATCCAGGAACTGTCCACCGCGCCCGGCGCGATAGCGTTCACGCGCACCTCTGGCGCCAGCGCACGCGCCAGGTTCTGCGTCAGGCTGACGACGCCGGCCTTGGTGGCGCCGTAGGCCAGGCTGCTGCCGGCGCGCCCGAGCCCGGCGATCGAGGCGGTGTTGACGATCGCGCCGCCTGCCATCTTCAGCGCCGGCGCCGCCGCCTTGGCACAGCGGAAAACCCCAAGCAGATTCGTCTCCAGAAGCAGTCGACCAGAGTTCCTCGGTGATCAGGTCAAGCTCCGGCGGCGCGATCCGATGCCGCGTGCCCGGTGTGCCGGCGTTGTTCACCAGCAGGTCCAGCCGTCCCAGGTCCGCGACGGCCTGCTCCACCATCCGCACCGAATCCTTCGCATCGGACACGCTGCCCGGCGCCATGATCGCCTTGCCTCCGGCGGCGATCGAGCTTGTCTCGACCGCCTCCGGCCCCGCGGATCGTCGGTCAGAAAATTCACCGCGACCGTGGCGCCAAAGCCCGCCAGCATCTTCGCCGTGGCGAAACCGATACCGGATGCACCGCCTGTCACCAGGGCGGTCTTGCCGGTCAGTTCGTAACGAATCATTTCCCCTCCATCGGGCCGATCGCCCGCAACGCCTGTTTCAACGCCAGCAGCTTCCTGTCACGTTCCTGGAACAATTCTTCCGGCGAACGGTCGCCCCAGTCGAAATACCCTTTCCCCGCCATCACGCCGGTGCGTCCTTCGGCGATCAGCTTGTCCAGCGTCTCGCTGTGGTCGCGCGGCACCGGCGGCGTATAGCTGCGGTTCTTCATGCCCTGCTGCATCAGCAGCAGCCCGGTGAAATCCGCCTTCGCCATGATCCCCAGGATCGGAATGCGCAGCGCCAGCCCGTGCAGCACCGAGTCGTCGATGTCCTTCGGCGTGACCAGTCCCTCATCCAGCAGCCGGTAGACCTCCAGTTGCATCGCCGCCTGCAGCCGGTTGGCGACGTAGCCTTGCACCATCTGCTTGAACACGACCGGCGCCTTGCCCATCGCCGTGACCATGTCCCGCACGGTTTCGACCGCCCCCGGCTTGGTCCGCCGGTCCCGGACAAAGATCGACCAGGTCGCACAGATAGGGCGGCGTATACCAATGGGCGATGATGGTGCGTTCCTGCAACGCACCTGGCACCAGCGGGAAAATATCCAGGTTGGAGGTGTTGCTGGCCAGGATCGCATCCGGCTCCATCAGCGACTGCAGCTGATCGTAGAGCGTCCGCTTCACCTCGGGCCGTTCCACAACCGCCTCGATCACGATGGACGCGCCCTTCACCGTCTCCGCCAGTGACGGCACACAGCGCACGGCTTTCGAAAGCCGCATGGCGGTTCCAGGTCCCGTCCACCTCGCTCGCCTCGGCCAAGGTCGCGAGCGCGGTGGCCATCAGCCCCGGCGCTCGCTCCAACGTTTCGGTATTGTTATCGGTCAGGCGCACCTGATGTCCGCCCAACGCGAAGACCAGGGCCAGCGCATGCCCCATCAGGCCCGCGCCGACAACCGCTACTTCGGCCATGTCATACCCCCTCTGGCAGCCAAGGCTCAGGCGCCCGGCAATCGATATCCGTCGCGACATCGACGACGACCGTTTCATCCGATGCCAATGCGTCCCGCAACGCCGGCCCGATCTGCGACGGATCCTCCACGCGAATGCCGCGCAGCCCAAACACCCGCGCCACGTCGGCGAAATCGGTCGGCCCGAAGCGCACCAGTTCGGCCACGTCGCCAGGCTTGTTGCCCTGCTGGCGCTGAATGTTCGGCCAGCCCTGACCGAAGCCCGAGTTGTTGTTGACCACCAGCACCACCGCGATACCGCGCCGCCGCGCCGTCTCCAGTTCTGACAGATGGTAGTACAAGGCCCCATCGCCCGACCAGCAGATGACCTTTCGATGCGGTGCGGCGCATTTCGCGCCCAGCGCCGCCGGGAACGACCAGCCCAGCGATCCGGCCGCCCGTAGATACGTCTGTCCTTCGCCGTTCAGCTCGATCAGCGAACTGCTCCAGATGCTGGAATATCCGGTGTCGGCCACCAGTATGCCGTCCGCCGGCAGCGCATGGGTGATCTCCGCGCATAGCCGGTCCGGCCAGATCGGCGTCGCATTGCTGGCCAGGGCACTGGCGCGCGACTGCCGCCACGCCGCCATGATCCCTGCGGCCCGATCGGCGAACGCCGTGTCCCGGCTCGGCCGGCCCGAGCGCCGTGGTCAACGCCGCCAGCGTCGACTTTGGATCGCCCATCACCCCCAACGTGTTGGGATAGGAACGGCCGATGTCGGTCGGATCGAGATCAATCTGCACACACGGCGTCTCGATCGCCGGAATCCGCCAGGTATGGGTCACCTGATCGCCGGTTTCGCAGCCGACGAACACCACCAGCTCCGCCTCGTGCACGATCTGGTTCGCCGGCGGCGCGGCATAGTTGCCGGCACAGCCGATCGACAGACGATGCCGCGTCGGGATCAACCCTCGGGCGCCCAGCGACGTGGCGACTCGGCGCCGCCAGCAATTCGCCCAAAGCGAGCAGTTCCTTACCGGCGGCAGACGCCGTCGCCCCCTCGCCGGCCACGATCACCACGTTCTTCGCCTGCAGGATCCGTTCCGCCGCCCGCGCAATCTCGGCCGCCGCCGCCACCGGCCGATGCGGCGGCATCGTCAGTTGGAATGCCGGTTCGGCCACGGGTCTTTCGGCGACCAGGCCGGTCTCGATGACCTCGGCCTGCAGCCCGTTCAGGTCGAGATGCGCCGGGCGCGGCGTGCCCGGTCATCGCTTCGCGCCAAGCCTGCCGCATCAGCCTGGGCAGATCGGCGGCCTGGTCCACGCGGGCGGAGAATTTCGTCACCGGCGCGAACAGCGGCGCATGCGGGATTTCCTGGTAGGCGTTCCGATGTTGCATCGACGACTGCTTGTGCCCGGTCATCGCGATCACCGGTGTCGCGCGCGAGATAGGCATCCTGCAACCCCGACGCCAAATTCGCCGCACCGACCGACTGCGCGAAGCAGACGCCGGGGCGTCCGGCAATACGGGAGTAACCATCGGCCATGTAGGCGACGGCCTTCTCGCTGTGGCCCAGCACCCGCTGCACGCCCAGCGTGCCAAGCTCGATCAGGGTTCGGCGGAGCACCGCGTCGATGAAGAAGACGTGGCTGGTGCCGTTCGCGGCCAGGCTGCGCGCCAGGAATTCAGCACCGGTCACTGGTTCGATGTGCGCCATGAATGGTTCCCCCCCTGTCGGCCGCAAGCTTAGAGCAGGTTCGGGCTCGCCCCCAAATTCCGGCCCGACCGGGCGACAGCGCTTGTCGATCGCCAGCGCTCCCGTCGCGGCGAGAACACCGGCGTAAGGCCCGTCTCACCATGAACCCCAGCCGTGGAGATGTTCACGTGCTTGCGATCGTCGTCACCGGTCGCCGCAGGGTTTCCTTCCATCCTGCCAACGTCCGCGGTAACCCCGGCGTCGGACGGGTCGGCAAAGGCCAACTGGTCGCGAACGCGGATCGCCTGATCGTGCAATCGTGTAGCGGGGACGCCAGCGCATGACCGTGTTATGGCGTCTGCTGTCAGCCAGCCGGAGAAGTGAATGTCGACCAGGCTCCCAACAAGTAACCGGATACAACGGCAATCCTCGGCCGACCGCCGCTGTCCGGCGCTGCCAGAGGTGGCGGATAACACGCATCCGGCAGGGCGGCACGCGACGCACCGCGACGGAGATACCTCCTCGTGCGGTCCGCATGATTGACGGGCAAAGCTGACAGCCGTGACGTACGGAGCGCGCTTTCGCAAATACTTTCATTTCACGGCGACGCAGGAATGGCACCAGAAGCCCCTGTTCTGGCTCAGTGCCATCATCGTTGGCGCCGTTTCGGTGGTGTTCGGCCTGGGCACGGACAAAGCGATCGCATTGTTCCACAGGTTGAGCGACCCGCATCCCCTTGTCGTCTTCCTGTTGTGCCCGGTCGGGCTGGCGGCGGTGGCGTTCACCACTCGCACCGTGTTTCCCGGCGCGCAGGGCAGCGGTATTCCCCAGGCAATGGCGGCGATGTCCCTGGAACGGATGGAAGCCGCGGGCAAGATGCTGTCGTGGCGGATAGCGGCTGGAAAAGTGCTGTTGACCCTGGTGGGCTTCGCCTGCGGCGCCTCGATCGGCAAGGAGGGGCCGACCGTGCAGATCGGCTGCAGCGTCATGTTCGGCGTTGGCCGACTTGGCCTTAAGCCGTCGCAGGAGTTGTTGCGCCTTCTCATCCTGGCCGGCGGCGCGGCCGGCATCGCCAGCGCCTTTAATACACCGGTCGCCGGCGCCGTGTTCGCCATCGAGGAGATGGCCCACTACCACGTCAATCCGCTTATCGGCAGCCGGCTGCTGATCGTCACGGCGCTGAGTGGCATGACCATGCTGGCGATGGTGGGTTATTATACCTATTTCGGCACGATACACGCCGCCATGCCATGGGGCTGGAACTGGCTTGCCGTGCCCTGCATCGGCATCACCGGTGGTCTGCTCGGGGGAGCATTCTCGCGCATCCTCACCATTCCCACTCAGCGCTTTCCCCGCTTGCTGAAGTACTTGGTCCTGCGGCAGCCCATTCTGTTCGCCGGGATCTGCGGCCTGGTGCTGGCAACCCTCGGCACGTTGTCGGGCGGCCAGGCCTTCTGCTCCAGCCATCCCGAGGCGCAGGCAGCGCTCTACGGCAGCGTCTTGTTGCCGAGGAGCTTCATGCCCCTCAAGTGGGCCGCCACCATCGTCTCCTATATGTCGGGCATTCCGGGCGGCATCTTCGCCCCGTCACTGGCCGCCGGAGCCGGCCTCAGCGCATGGTTCGCGCCTTTGTTCCCCCATGTCTCGCTCAGCGTGCTCGCCATGCTGAGCATGGCGGCCTATTTCTCCGGCGTCGTGCAGTCGCCCATCACCGCCGCCGTGATCGTTCTGGAAATGACCAACAACATCGAGATGACGGTCGCCGTGTCGGCAGCTTCGATGCTGGGCACCGCGTTTTCTCATTTCATCTGCCCGACGCCCATCTATGCCGCGATGGCGCACCAGTTCGAGGAGGCGCTGAAATCCTCCGGACTGACGGACAAGTCGCCGCCAATCCAGCGAAAGGATACGCCCGTCACGGCCGATCCCGGCGCCAAGTCGGCCTTTCCGGCGGAACCCGCCATAACCCCAGCGGAGGATTCCGACTAGGGCTATGAGCCTGCCCAGAATCGCGAAGCGACCTCAGGCTGATGAAATTGCTCGATGAACATGAGCTGGAGCATTTCCAATCAAGGAGACAACGCCCCAGACCATTTCTAATGCTGGATAGAAATGCTCTGGTCTCCTTGTCTGAGGCCGAAAGCGTGGTGCAGCGAATGTCACTCGCAACGCCGATCCGCGTCAGGCGGCGGTGCGGATCGCGACGGCCTTCACGTCGTCGCCGACACCGGCCTCGAACGTCGCGAAGTTCGCCTCGAAGCGTTCGATCAGCTGCCGCGCCATCCGGTCATAGGCCGGCCTTATCGGCCCAGGACTGACGCGGATCCAGCACCTCATCGGGAATGCCCAGGCACGTGCGCGGGGATCGCGAGGCCGAAGAACGGCTCCTTGTGGAACTCCATCTGCGTCAGCGAGCCGTCCAGCGCCCCACGCAGCAGCGCCCTTGTGTGCTTGATCGCCATCCGCTTGCCGACTCCATACGGACCGCCGCTCCAGCCGGTGTTCACCAGCCAGCAGGTGGCACCGTGCCGGGCGATCAGGTCGGAGAACATCTGGCCGTAAACCTCGGGCCGGCGGGGCAGGAACGGATGCGCGAAGCAGGTGCTGAACGTGGCTTTCGGCTCGCGCCCGAGACCCTTTTCCGTGCCCGCGACCTGCGCGGTGTAGCCGGACAGGAAGTGATACATCGCCTGCGCCGGGGTCAGCCGGGAGATCGGCGGCAGCACACCGAACGCGTCGCAGGTCAGCATGAACACGTTCTTCGGCTGGCCGCCGCGGCCGGACATATTGACGTTGGGGATGAATTCGACCGGGTAGCAGGACCGCGTGTTCTCGGTCAGCGAGCCGTTCGTCAGGTCGAGATTGCCGTGCTCGTCGCCGATGACGTTCTCCAGCACCGAACCGAACCGGTGGGTCGCGGCCCAGATCTCGGGTTCGGCCTCCTGCGACAGGTTGATCACCTTGGCGTAGCAGCCGCCCTCGAAGTTGAACGTGCCGTTCTCGCCCCAGCCGTGCTCGTCGTCGCCGATCAGCTTGCGCTCGGGATCGGACGACAGTGTGGTCTTGCCGGTGCCGGACAGGCCGAAGAACAGCGCGACGTCGCCGTCCTGGCCGATATTGGCGCTGCAATGCATCGGCATCACGCCCTTGGCGGGCAGCAGCCAGTTCATCACGGTGAAGATCGACTTCTTCACCTCGCCCGCGTACTCGCTGCCGGCGATGACGATCAGCTTCTGCTCGAACGACAGGGCGATGGTGGTGGAGGACCGCACGCCGTCGATCGTCCGGATCGGTGTGGAACATCGGAGCATGCAGGATGACGTAGTCCGGTTCGAACGCCGGCAAGGTCCGCCGCGGGCGGCCGGATGAACATGTTGCGGGCGAACAGCGCGTTCCAGGCCTGGGTGGTCACCAGGCGGACCCGCACCCGATGCTCCGGATCGGCACCGGCATACAGGTCCTGGGTGAACAGTTCCTGCCCCTGCAGATAGGCCTGCACGCGGTGCTTGATCGTGTTGAAACGCTCCAGCGGCATGCGCTGGTTGATCTTGCCCCACCAGATATCGGCGGTGACGGACGGCTCGTCCACCACGAACTTGTCCTGCACCGAGCGGCCGGTGTGCACGCCGGTTTCCACCATGAAGGCGCCGTCGGCGGACAGGCGGCCTTCGTCGCGGCGCAGCGCCTCGGCCACCAGAGCAGGCGCGGTCTGATTGGAATGAACTGGGCGGGATGCGTAGACACCCGTGCCGGCCAGCGCCTCCGCGGCGTGTTTCTTCCATCCGTGCTTGTTCGCGGGAGCGTGCGTCAAGGGTCTGTTTCCTGCCTTAGTCATGGTTTGCAACGCGTCTCGCTTGGGTGCCGGTCGCCCGGTCCTCGACCGGACCGGTTCACCTCCACCGCAAACGTGGCGAGTTATAAGATGGACTATAGTGCAACGTCACTCCAATGACCAAGGCGAGAGTTCAATGCCTTGATCTATGTCAAGCCAGGCGCTTTTGGGGAACGAGGGCTGCCGGCGGTTCCGCGGCCCGTTCATTCGTGCGAGCGGCCCCGGGGAAACACCCGCATGCGGCCCTCCGCGGTCTCTGACATTCCGTGATCCGGGCGGGGCGATCATCGCGTCGCGGGCACCGCGCGCCACGTCCCTCGCCCGCTTGAAATATAGGGGGATATACTATATTCCAGCTGTTGGACGGAGGCTCAGATGACGCATACGACGCGCGAGAAGACCAAGCTGATCAATCGCGTGCGTCGGATCCGCGGCCAGGTGGAGGCCGTCGAGCGTGCGCTCCTGAGAGGAAACGGGCTGTGCCGACGTGCTGCAACTGATCGCCGGTGTAAGGGGCGCCATCAACGGCCTGATGGCCGAAGTGATCGAAGATCACATCCTGCTGCACGTGGCGGATCATGTGCTGGGACAGGACGAACGCAGCGAAGGCGCCGCCGAACTGATCGACGTCGTGCGCGCCTACCTCAAGTGATCCGGAGGTCGCAAGCATGACGGTCCAGGACACCGCTCATCGTCGCGCACAAATCGGTGCCGCGGAAACGAGTACGATCCCGCCCGCGGTGGGGCCGCACCACGGCAATCACGCGCACCATCGGGTCGCGCACGACCACCACGACCACACGACTACGACGATCATGATCATGAGCATCGGTTCGCGTGGCCGGAGGCCCTTCGAATAGGTCTTGTCGCCGTCGCGGCAGCCGCTGTCTGGTTCCGGGTCTGGGAGCCGTTCCCGGCCGTCAGCATCATCGGCATCGTCGGCCTGCTGATCGGTGGCTGGCCAATCGTCAAGGAAGCGTTCGAGAATATTCTCGAACGCCGCATGACGATGGAGCTGTCGATGACGATCGCCATCGTCGCGGCGGCCGCCATCGGCCAGTTTTTCACCGCGCTCGTCATCACGCTGTTCGTCCTGGTCGCCGAGGTGCTGGAAGGAATGACCGTCGGCCGCGGCCGCAAGGCGATCCGCGACCTTCTCGAGTTCCTGCCGCGCGAGGTCTCGGTGCGCCGCGCGGGTTCGATCCAGTCGCGTCTCGGCGGACGAACTGTCGGTCGGCGATGCCATCCTGGTCTCGCCCGGCGGGCGCATCCCGGTCGACGGGACGGTCCTCTCGGGTCATTCCTTCGTCGATGAATCCCGCGATCACCGGCGAGTCGCTGCCGGTCGAGAAACTGGCCGGCGCGCACCTCTTCGCCGGCTCCATCAACCAGTCGGGTGCGATCGAAGTGCGCGCCGAACGAATTGGACGCGACACGAGCTACGGCAAGATCATCGAAGCAGTGGAGCGGGCCGAACGGTCGCGCGCACCGGTGCAGCGTCTCGCCGATCGCCTCGCCGGCTATCTCGTCTATTTCGCGCTCGCCGCCGCCGTCCTGACCTTCCTGATCACCCACGACATCGTGTCGACGATCTCGGTGATCATCGTCGCCGGAGCCTGCGGCATCGCCGCCGGCACTCCGCTCGCCATTCTCGGCGGCATCGGCCGGTCCGCCCGTCTTGGCGCCATCGTCAAAGGCGGCGTGCATCTCGAAACGCTCGGTCGCGTCGACACCGTCGTGCTCGACAAAACCGGCACGCTCACCTACGGACGCCCCGAGGTTCAGCGGGCCCTTCCCGCCGCGGGCATAACGGACGAGGCGCTGCTGAAGATGCGCGGCGACGGCAGAGCTGCGATCCGAGCACCCGCTGGGCAAGGCGATCGTCGCCTTCGCCCGCGGGACATGGCCGCCACCATCATCGAACCGACGACCTTCTCCTACACCCCGGGACGCGGCATCTCGACCAACGTCGCCGGAGCGCTACTTCTTGGTCGGCAATCAGGCGTGGATGACGGACAATGGTATCAGGACGTCGTCCGCGCATCGGCTCAAGCCAACGACACCGGCTCAGAGGTCTTCGTGGCCCGAGACGGCCATCTGCTCGGCTCCATCATCGTCGCCGACACGGTCAGGCCCGAGGCCGAAGCGGCGGTCGAGGCGCTGCATCGCATGGGAATCCGAACCGTGTCTGCTGACCGGGGACACAAGGCGCGTCGCGACCGCCGTGGGGTCGAGCCTCGGCATCAACGAGATCGAAGCGGAACTGTTGCCGGAGCAGAAGCTGATCCGCATCCAGGCGTTGGTCACGCAGAGGCGCGTCGTCGCGATGGTCGGCGACGGCGTCAACGACGCGCCGGCACTGGCCGAGGCCAACGTGGGCGTTGCGATGGGCTCCGGCACCGACGTGGCGCAGGAAAGCGCGGACGTCGTGCTGCTCGGCAACGATCTCGCGCGGTTTCGTCGAAACGCTCGGGGTGGCCCGGAGAACGCGGGGCATCATCTGGCAGAACTTCGCCGGTACGCTCGGCGTCGACTCGCTCGGCATCGTGCTGGCCGCCTTCGGGTTTCTGAATCCCTTGCTCGCCGCGGGCATCCATGTCGTCTCGGAACTGGTGTTCATTCTGAATTCGGCACGACTGTTGCCGACCCCGGACAAGACGATCGAAACGACCCCAGTGCCGAAGATTGAAGACTTGGCCGCATAGGCCTTGGCGATGCGGACGGTACAATGGACCGGGCCGAACACGACTGCCGCGATCGGTATGGACGAGGGCGGAAGCGGGCCGTCCGTCGTGCTCCTGCCGGCCTTGAGTTCGATCTCGACGCGCGCGGAGATGCGCCCGCTCTTCGACAGACTGACGCCTCGGTTCCGGGTCAGCACGGTTGACTGGCCGGGCTTCGGTGATCTGGCCCGCCCGCGCGCCGATTGGTCGCCTGCGATGCTGTCTACCTTCCTCGACTGGTTCCTGAGCGAGATCGTGGCGCCGCCGCATGCGGTCGTGGCGGCCGGCCACGCGGCGTGTTATGCCATGGTTCAAGCCGCGCATCGGCCCGGCACGATCGACCGGCTCGTTTTGATCGCTCCGACCTGGCGCGGCCCCTTGCCGACCATGATGGGCGGAAACCGTCCGTGGTTCGCGCGCGTTCGCGCTGCCGTCGATCACTGGGGCTTCGGCCCGCTGCTTTACCGGCTGAACGTAAATCGTCTGGTGGTCCGAAGGATGGCGCGGGCACACGTCTACGAGGATCCCGCCTGGCTCACCGGCGATCGGTTGAAGGCGAAGCTGACAGTGACTCGTGCACCGGGAGCGCGGCACGGTTCCGTCCGTTTCATCAGCGGCGCTCTCGATCGCGTCGACAGCCGCGCCGCGTTCCTCGACCTTGCCCGGCGCACGAACGTGCCGATGTTGGTTATTTATGGGGAACAAACGCCGCCGCGGTCGCGCGCCGAGATTGAGGCGCTCGGGGACGTGACAGGGGTCGAACTCAACCTGCTGCCGCACGGTAGGCTGTCAATCCACGAGGAGTTTCCAGACCCGGTGGCGGAGACGACCACACCGTTCCTGCTACGAAAGTAGCATACCGGCCGGCTGGCATGAACCATGCGGAACATGTGATGCGCCAACGGACGCAGGAAGGATCAACCGCAGATGCACACAGCGGCCGGTGGCCGCGCTGCAGATCCCGGTCAGTCCTACGGGTCGACGGTATTACATGGCTGTGTAACCATATTCTCTTACCCCCGGCAAGGAATACCGCCGTGCATCCTGGGGCCGTATGGTGCCAAACCATGGCCATCTGCGCACGGGTATGGCTGACCCGACAACACGGCGGCCCTACACGTCCAGATTCGCCACCTTCAACGCGTTGCCGACGATAAAGTCTCGCCTCGGCTCCACCACATCGCCCATCAGCGTGCTGAACACCTGGGCGGCGTCTTCGGAATCCCCGACCTTTACTTGCAACAGGGTGCGGATCGAGGGGTCCAGCGTGGTCTGCCAAAGCTGATCAGGGTTCATTTCGCCGAGGCCCTTGAAGCGCTGGACGGACAGGCCGCGCCGGCCGTGCGCGATGATGCGGTCGTAGGCTGTGGCGGGGCCTGCGACCGACGGCTCCTGCGAGTCCAGCTTCAGCTTCGCGGGGACGCTGAAACGCTGGGCCAGCGCGGTTGCGCGCTCGGCCAGCCAGCGCGCCTCGGCGCTGCGCAGGGCGGAAGGTTCCAGCGCATAGCGCTCGGCAACGCCGCGCACGGTGCGGGAGAGAGTGAGGCCGTTGTCGGCACTGACCACCCAGCCTTGTTCGGTCGGCAGCGACACGGCGTTCAGGCGCGCCGCGAAATCGGGCGCGGCGGCAGTGGCGCGGAGGGTGTCGGGGGTGAGGACACCCGCGATGGCGGCTTGCTCGAGCAGCGCCACGGGGATGACCGGAGACAGCCGCTTCAGGTTATGGGATGCCTCCCGCAGCAGGTTGACCTCGCGCCGCAGATCTTCGTTCGCGTGCACGTCGCCGTTGGCATAGGTGAGACGCGCGTCGGCCAAAGCCTTGTCCAGCAGGAACGATTCCAGTGCGTTGTCGTCCTTCAGGTATCGTTCGTCGTTGCCGCGCTTGGCGCGATAAAGTGGCGGCTGCGCGATGTACAGATGTCCGCGCTCCACCAGTTCGCGCATCTGGCGGAAGAAGAAGGTCAGCAGCAACGTGCGGATGTGGGAACCGTCCACATCGGCGTCGGTCATGATGACGATGCGGTGGTAGCGCAGCTTGCCGGCGTCGAAACCACCCTGGTCGACCGCGCCGGGGCCGATGCCGGTACCTAACGCGGTGATCAGGGTGCCGATTTCCTGGCTGCTGAGCATGCGGTCGAAACGGGCACGCTCGACGTTGAGGATTTTGCCCTTCAGGGGGAGGATGGCCTGGAACTTGCGGTCGCGGCCCTGCTTGGCCGAGCCGCCGGCGCTGTCACCCTCGACGATGAAGATTTCGCACTTGGCGGGGTCGCGTTCCTGACAGTCGGCCAACTTCCCGGGCAGGGTCGAGACATCGAGGACGCCCTTCCGCCGTGTCAGTTCGCGGGCCTTGCGGGCCGCCTCGCGCGCCGCTGCCGCGTCCATCACTTTCTGGATGATACCCTTGGCTTCCTTCGGATGCGTCTCGAACCAATGCGAGACAGCGTCAGCGACGGCGGCCTGGACAACGGGCTGGACTTCTGAGCTGACCAGCTTGTCCTTGGTCTGGGAGGAGAATTTGGGGTCCGGGACCTTCACGGACAGAACGGCGGTCATGCCTTCGCGCATGTCCTCGCCAACCAGTTCGAGAGAGTCTTTTTTCCCCATGCTCTGGGCGTATTTGGTCACCACACGGGTCAGCGCCTGGCGGAAGCCGGCCAAGTGGGATCCGCCGTCGCGCTGCGGAATGTTGTTGGTGAAGCACAACATCGTTTCATGGAAGCTGTCGTTCCAGGACAGCGCGAATTCGGCGCGGATGCCAAGTTGGTCGTCCGAGGTCTTCAGGCTGATGGGGGGCGTGAAGACGGCGACCTTGGAGCGGTCCAGCCATTCGACGAAGGCGACCAGGCCGCCGTCGTAGCGCATGACACTTTCCACGGCTGGGGTGTGACGTTCATCGCGCAGGGTGATCGTCATGCCGGAATTCAGGAAGGCGAGTTCGCGCAGGCGGCGTTCGAGGAGGGTGTAGTCGAACTCGGTCTTGGTAAATGTGGCGGGGCTGGGCTTGAAGGTCACTTCCGTGCCGCTGGGGCGATCGGAGGGTCCGACGATCTCCAGCGGGCCGTCGGCATCGCCGTGCTGGAAGCGGATGCGGTGCTCCTGGCCGTGACGCCAGATGCGGACTTCCATCCATTCCGACAGGGCGTTCACCACCGCGGCCCCGACGCCGTGCAGGCCGCCGGACACTTTGTAGGAGTTCTGGTTGAACTTGCCGCCCGCGTGCAGGCGCGTCAGCACGACCTCGGCGGCGGAAATGCCTTCTTCCTGGTGGATGTCGGTCGGGATGCCGCGGCCATCGTCACGCACGGTGACGCTGCCGTCGCCGTTCAGGGTCAGTTCGACATGGGTGGCAAAGCCGGCCTGAACCTCATCGACGGCGTTGTCGATGATCTCGAAGGCCATGTGATGCAGGCCGGAGCCGTCGTCAGTGTCCCCGATATACATACCGGGGCGCCGGCGCACGGCATCGAGGCCTTTGAGGACCGAGATCGAGGCGGCGTCGTACGCATCGGGGTCAGAATCAGGGGGCGGCGCGGCGTTGTCGGACATGCCGAGGGGCGACTCCATACAGGGGGGATGTGATACTCTAGATAGATAGCATCTAGCGGGTCGCGGGGACAGGGGTTGCGTCGGATTCGGGACGAATAAAACGCCCGTCCGGGTGCAACCCGCCGCCGCCCGTGGCGAACGCCTCGGCGTGATCCGCCAGGGGCAGGAATATGTCGGCGTCAGTGCCGGTGACGATGGTCTGGGCGGGCAAGCAGGAGAGCACGCTCCATAGCGCGCGGCGCCGTTCGGCGTCGAGGTGAACGGCAGGTTCGTCGAGCAGCAGCATGGGGGCGAAGCCGCGGGCCGAGGCGATCAGGCCCGCATGGGCCAGGATGACACCGACCAGCAGGGCCTTCTGCTGTCCTGTGCTGGCCAGGGCGGCCGGCGTGCCGGAGGTGACATCGGTCAGCAGCATGTCGGTGCGGTGGGCGCCCAGCGCGGTGGTACCGGCGGCTGCGTCGCGCGTGCGGCTGGCTTGCAGGCCAGCGCGCAGCCAGTCCTCCACCGCCAAGGCCGGTTCGGTTTCCAGGCGTTCGGCTATCGGACAGGCAAGGCCGATCCGGGCCGGGGGAAAAGTGGCCGCCTCTGCCTCGATCTGGGCGTTCAGGCGGGTCACCAGGGCCAGGCGGGCGGCGGAAGCGGCTATGGCGTGGCGGGCGATGACGTCTTCCAGCCCCGTGAGCCAGGAGCGGTCCTGGCGGCCTTCCGCCAGCAGGCGGTTGCGGCTATGGACGGCGGTGTCGTGGGAGGCCATCTCGCGGGCGTGGCCGGGTTCCAGTGCCCAGACCAGGCGGTCGAGGAAACGGCGTCGGCCGGAGAGGCCTTCCTGGAACAGGCGGTCCATCTGGGGGGTGAGCCAGACCGCGGCGATCAGGCGGGCGATCTCGGCCTGGTTGCGCGGGGCGGCGCCGTCGACGCGGAACAGGCGGCGGTCCGATTCCGGATCGGCGCCGGTGCCGATGCTGGTTTCGCCGTCCTGGGTGGAGAGGCGGGCATTGACCGCCCAGCCGCCTGGACCGCCGTGGCGGGGCAAGTCGGCGTTGCGGGCGCCACGGAGGCCTCGGCCGGGGACAAGCAGGGAGACTGCCTCCAGCAGGTTGGTCTTGCCCGTGCCGTTCGGGCCGTACAGCACGCTGATCCGCGTGACCGGGCGCCAGGTCAGCGCGGCATAGCTGCGGAAGTCGGTCAGGGTGAGGCGATGGAGGCGGAGCACGCCGGCAACATGGCGATGCCGCGGCCCGGCGTGAAGACTGGTGGCGGTGCGGACGGGTTACGCGTGCCCGTGTGCTCATCGCGTGAGGGGTCACGGCCTGGGCATCGTCGCTGATTTCCGGGCAATCGGATGAACGGTTTGGCGCGTCGCCGCTCAGTGCTGTTGGGGTCGCGGCACGGATGGTGCTGCCGGACCGCCCGCTTCAGCACAAGGGCGCAAAGAGCACCGAGATGATGGATGTAATTGAGTTTAATTGGAATTTCTGAATTTTGACTACAGCCGACCTCTGTTTTGAGGGGCGTTGGTGAGAATCCCGCGTTGTGGGCTTGTGATGCCTTATGCTGGGCCGGCAGCTTGGCCTGACCCCGACAGCAACAATCGGCCGATTATGCCGTCACCGATTGGCCCGCCACAGCTGCTGACAATCTGCCACGTGCCGACGCTTAAAATTGGGGTTTGGCTGTATAACGCTGCCGGTTGGTTGTCGGTAAACGGCAGACCCCCGAACGCCTCGGCGTAAACGGGGGTCTATTTGCGAAGATCATACTTCGCGCTCGGTATCAATGCCGAGCCATGCGTGGACTGATGGATCAGTTGCCGATGCCACGGAAGTCAGCAACTCCGACTATGCTAGGTGGAGTCATGCTGGATTTGCACCCTCCTATTTGGTTACGAGCGCAGTATACACTTCATGACGTTCCCGTGTCAAGCAAAACAGACGTCATTATCTCGCGTGGTCTTACTCATTTGCGAGGCTGAACCGGCGATCGCATTCAGCCGGGTTGGCGATGATCCGCGCGCGGCCGATCGATCGGCGCACCGGCACGGCCGGGGGGCAGTCGTGCGATGCCGCCCGCGCCGGTGCCGGTCGACACGTCGTGAACTGGACGTAAGTCGCATGCCCCCGGCGGTCAGCGCGGGAATGGTCAAGGGCTTCACGCTGTACATGATCAAGGCCGTGACGAGCGGCGAGGGGCGACGAACTCGTGGACCTCGCGAAGACGACTCTCTGGCGCCAGCATGGCTGCGCGACAGATCCGGGGTCGCTGCCGCTGTCGCGGCTTCGGTTCGCATTTATCGTTCCCCTTCCACAACATCGTCCCGTCGTTCAGAAGGACATCACACGGTTTATATTCGACGAGGGGCTGGCGCAGGTCGAGCTGCCGCGCTAATCGCAGGCGGACATGCGATAGGTGGTTCCGTCGATATCAGGTCAGACCTTGCCTCCCAGCAGGCAGCCGACGGCCTCGCCCTGGTGCCTGATGTGGTCGAACCTGCACCGGTTGCCTCGATGAGTTGTGAATTTCGGCTTCCAGCAAAATGCCCACCGCGGGTGGTACCAGCCGCTCGTGCGTTATGCCGACGCCGCCGCGCAGCGCGTCCCCTTCGACGAGGATCCGTCTCCGGCCGCTGCACCAGGTTATGGGTATCCAGTTCCAGACTGAAGAAAGACGCCATATCGCGTTCGAGCGCCACGGTGATTTTCTGCAGCATCGCGATCGACGGCACCACTCGGTTCGCCTCGATCTTCGAGATCATGCTCTTTGTGCACCCGACCCTGGTGGCGAGGTCACGCATCCGCATGCCATTCAGACCCAGGCGTAGCGGACGCGAGATCGGCCGTGCCGGCGTCGGTTTCGGGCGGGTCGCCGGGATCGCCGGCTTCGATTACCGGCGGGGCATCGGATTTCATCATGTCGAACCGGTTGCTGCGCAGTCCTTGGGCAGATGCCGGGACCGTCAGTCATGTCTATGCATCGAAAGAACGCACGGCCAAAAGCACGGGAACGGAAATTTCCAGCGGCTCCCATGACAGAGCATCATGTCCGTGCGCGGATCCGGACGACGGCAGCAGCCCTCGGCATACCGCTTGCATCCATATCCGCGACTGTCCGCGGCCCAACCTGAACGGCGGGCAAGCGGATCTGCGGCGACCGGCCATTGGGAGCAAGACATCTGTAATGTTTGTGTGGAAGCGACTCCTCGGAACGCTGCCAAGCCTCGCGGGCGTGATCGTGGTGACATTCATGCTGTCGCACGAGATGCCCGGCGATCCGGCGGCGTATTTCGCAGGACCAGCGGCCAACGCGGCGTCGATCGCCGAGGTGCGCCAAAAGCTTGGGCTCGACCAGACCCTGCCGGTGCAGTTCCTGCACTATCTCAATGACCTGGCGCACGGCAATCTCGGCAACTCGCTGACGACCGGACAGCCGGTGCTGACCGACCTGATCCAGCGCCTGCCGGCTTCCCTCGAACTCACGATGTTCGCGCTGATCTTCGCCGTCGCGGTAGCAATCCCGATGGGCGTGTGGGCGGCGACCCGGCCAGGGTCGGTGATCGACCACCTATGCCGCGCCTCGGTGTCGGTGGCGGCCGCGTTCCCGACCTTCTTCGTCGGGTTGCTTCTGGTCTATATCTTCTACTTCCTGCTCGGCGTGGCGCCTGAACCGGTCGGCCGGCTCAACGAGATCCTGTACACGGCGCCGCCGCATATCACCGGCGCCTACACCATCGACAGCCTGCTTGCCGGCGACTGGCAGGTGTTCCGTGCCTCGCTCGCGCAACTGGTGCTGCCGGCAATCTCGCTGGGGCTGTTCGCGCTGGCGCCGATCGCCCGCATCACCCGGGCGGCGATGCTGCAGGCGCTGGCGAGCGATTTTACCCGCACGGCGCGCGCGAGCGGGTTGCCGGCGCGCAAGGTGCTGGTGACCTACGCATTCCGTAATGCGCTGCTGCCGGTCAGCAGCGTGCTGGGCATGGTGTTCTCATTCCTGCTCGGTTCCAACGTGCTGATCGAACAAGTCTATGGCTGGCAGGGCGTTGGCGCCTACGCCGTCAGCGCCGTGCTCGCTTCCGATTACGCCGCCGTGCAGGGCTTCGTGCTGATGATGGCGGTGCTCTACGTGCTGCTGAATCTACTGGTGGATCTGCTGGGCACGGTCATCGACCCGCGCGTCCGGTTCGAAGCCTGATGAGCGCGACCACCCTCGCCCGCAATGTCGGCCACGCGTTCGGCGAGAACCGGCTGACGCTGGTGGCCGTGGCTATCCTGCTGCTTTTGCTGGTCTGCGCGGCGTTCGGACCGCAGATCGCGCCCTATGATCCGCTGATGACCGATGGCACCGCCAAGCTGGTGCCGCCCTGCTGGGCGCATCTGTTCGGCACCGACTCGCTTGGCCGCGACATCTTCAGCCGTGTCATCGTGGCGGCGCGGCTCGACCTCGGCATGGCGATCTCGGCGGTGGCGCTTTCGTTCGTGACCGGCCTCGCTCTCGGATCGATCGCCGGCTATTTCGGCGGCTGGAGCGACCGGATCATCGGGCGGGTCATGGACACCATCATGGCGTTCCCGCTGTTCGTGCTGGCCATGGGCATCGTCGCCGCGCTGGGCAACAGCGTGCTGAACATCATCATCGCGACCATGATCATCAATCTGCCGTTCTACTGCCGCTTTGCCCGAGGGGAAGTGAACGTGCGGCGGGAGATGGGGTATGTCGAGGCGGCCCGCATGGGCGGCAACCGCGCCGTGCCGGTGCTGGTCAACCACATCATCCCGAACATCCTGCCGCCGATGATGGTGCAGGCGTCGCTCAACATGGGCTGGGCGATCCTCAACGCGGCGGGCCTGTCGTTCATCGGGCTGGGCGTGCGCCCGCCGACGCCGGAATGGGGGATCATGGTGTCCGAGGGCGCCAGCTACATCATTTCCGGCGAGTGGTGGACGTTCGTCTTTCCAGGCGCCGCGCTGGTGCTCGCGGTGTTCTGCTTCAACCTGCTGGGCGACGGCCTGCGTGACCTGCTCGATCCAAGGCAGCGGATATGACCGCGCAACTGACGATCGAGGACTTCTCCCTGGTGTTCCGCACGCGGCACGGCATGGTGCGGGCGCTGGAGGACGTATCGCTGTCGGTCGAGCGCGGCGAGATCGTCGGTGTGGTCGGGGAAAGCGGTTCGGGGAAGTCGGTGATGGCCTATGCGGTCATGGGCCTGCAGGACCCGGCGGCGCAGGTCCTGGGTGGGCGCATCATGTTTGGCGGCCTCGATATGCTGCGGGCGTCGGAAGGCGCGCTGGTGGAGATGCGCGGACGCGAACTGGCGATGATCTTCCAAAGCCCGCGCACCGCCTTGAACCCGATCCGCAAGGTCGGGCGTCAGATCGAGGACATCCTGCGCCAGCACACCACGTTGCGCAGCGGCGAACTGCGCAAACACGCCATCGAGGCACTGGCTCGCGTGCGCATTCCGGACCCCGGGCGGCGTTGCGAGGCCTATCCGTTCGAACTGTCGGGGGGCATGTGCCAGCGGGTGATGATCGCGATGGCGCTGGCCTGTTCGCCGGCCCTGCTGATCGCGGACGAACCCACCACCGGCCTCGATGTGACGACGCAGGCGGTGATCATGGACCTGATCCGCGACATGAGCCGTGACGCGCGGATGTCGACGTTGCTGATCACTCACGATCTCGGACTGGCCGGTGAGTATTGTGACCGCATCGCGGTCATGCACGCCGGGCACGTGGTGGAAGTGGCGCCAACCGAGGAGCTGCTGAACCGGCCGACACATCCGTATACGCGCCAACTGCTGGCCGCCACGCCGACGCCGCGCTCCACGGTCGACGGGCTGGTCTCGATCCCGGGCCAGTTGCCTGATCTGCGCCACGATCTGCCTGCCTGCCGCTTCAGCGCGCGCTGCGAACGGCATGTGGCGAAGTGCGACGAGAAACCGCTGCAGTGGACGGCGTTGTCGGCGACCCACCTTGTGCGCTGCCGGGTACCCCTGTGAGGCCGCCGCTGCTGGAGGCGCGCGCCCTTTCGAAGTGCTACCCGGTCGGCAAGGGGGCGATGCTGCACGCGGTCGATGCCGTCGATCTGGCCATCGCGCCAGGCGAGTGCGTTGGCCTGGTCGGCAAGTCCGGCTGCGGCAAGTCCACCCTGGTGCGCCTGCTGGCGCGGCTGATCGATCCGACCTCCGGCAATGTGCTGCTGGATGGGGAGGACACCACGGCGGTCTCGCAGGCGCAATTCGTCACGACCCCGGAACGCGCCCGTATCCAGGTGGTATTCCAGGATCCCAGCGAGAGCCTGAACCCGGCGTTCCGGGTGTTCCAGTCGATCGCTGATCCGCTGAAGCGGCTGCTTGGTATGCGCGACAAGGCGAAGCTCGCCGCGCTTGTGCATCGGGCGGCCGATCTGGTTGGCCTGCCGCGTGAACTGATCCAGCGGTACCCGCATCAGTTGTCCGGCGGCCAGCGCGCCCGCGTGGGCATCGCCCGCGCCATCGCGGTCGAGCCGTCGCTGCTGATCCTGGACGAGCCGACCTCGGCGCTGGACGTGTCGGTGCAGGCGGTGATCCTGCGGCTGCTCGCCGATCTGCGGACGCGGCTCGGCATGAGCTATCTGTTCGTCTCGCATGACCTGAACGTGGTGCGGCTGCTGTGTTCGCGGATCGTGGTGATGTATCTCGGCCGGGTGGTCGAGGTGGCGCCGACCGAGGCGTTATTCACGGCGCCGCGGCACCCGTACACGCAGGCGCTGATCGCGGCGATCCCGGACCCGGCGCGACGGGGCGAAATGCGCCCCCGCCTGGACGGCAGTCCGAGCAGCCCGGTCGATCCCGACCCCGATACGTGCCGCTTCCATGGCCGCTGCCCGCTCGGCACCGATCGGTGTGCGACAGAGATGCCCGCTTTGCGGCCATTCGGCGAGGCGCATTTCGCCGCCTGCCATTTCGCCTGAGGAGGAACGCACAATGACCGCCGACAACGAAATCTGCCGCATGGATGCGCTGACGCTGGCCGGCCGGATCCGCGCCAAGGAGCTGTCCGCCGTCGAGGTAACCGAGGCGGTGCTGCGGCGCATGGACGTGCTGGAGCCGCATATCCACGCCTTCTGCACGCCGACACCGGAGGTCGCGCGCGCCGCCGCCCGGGCGGTCGATGCCAGGATCGCGGCCGGCGAGAATGCCGGCGTGCTGGGCGGCGTCCCGATCGGCATCAAGGATCTGGTGGCGACGAAGGACATCCCGACCGTGATGGGCTCGCCGCTGTACAGGGATTTCGTGCCCGATGAGGACGACATCGTGGTCGAGCGGCTGAAGGCGGCCGGCGCCATCATCATCGGCAAGACCAACGTGCCGGAGTTCGGTTACAGCGGGGTCGGCCATAACCCGGTGTTCCCGACGACGCGCAACCCATGGAACACCGCGCTGACGCCGGGTGGATCGAGCGCGGGTTCGGGTGCCTCGGTGGCGGCGGGGGTCGCGCCGTTCGCCATCGGCAGCGACGGCGGCGGGTCGGTGCGCATTCCGTCAGCGCATTGCGGCCTGTACGGCATGAAGGCGTCCATGGGCCGGGTGGCGCTGTATCCCGGCTGCCGCGACGAACGCTATCCGGGCGTCTCGAGTTGGGAATCGCTTGAGCATATTGGCCCGATGAGCCGCACGGTCGCCGATGCCGCGCTGATGCTGAACGTCATCACCGGGCCAGATCCGCGCGACCGTTACTCAATTCCCGCGGCCGACTACGACTACGTCGAGGCCACCAGGGGCGACATCAAGGGCCTGCGGATCGCCTACAGCGAAGACTGGGGCTATGCGGCCGTGGACCCCGAGGTGCGGCGCGTCGTGTCCGAAGCGGTCGCGGTGTTCGAGAAAGACCTTGGTTGCACGGTGGAGCGGGCGAATCCGGGCTGGGACGATTCGCTGGGAACTTTCTGGGCGTTGGTCGCGGGCGACACCGACCTGACGGGCATGCGCCGCATGATGCAGGGCCATGAGCACGAGATGTCGCCGCATCTGGTCGACCTGCTGCAGCGGCCGTGGACGGCGGAGGAATTCACCGACGCCAAGATCGGCCGCCAGCGGCTCTGCAACAAGATGTGGCGGTTCATGGCCAACTACGATCTGCTGCTGACGCCCACGCTCGCGGTGCCGCCCTTCCCGGTTCACACCCAGGGGCCGGAAATTATCGAGGGCCGCATGGTGCGTCCCTCGGCGTGGCTTGCGTTCACTTACCCGGCCAACATGACCGGCCAGCCGGCCGCAAGCATTCCGGCCGGCTTTACGCGCGACGGGCTCCCGGTCGGCCTGCAGATCTTTGGCCGCCATCTGGACGACAAGACGGTGCTGCGCGCGTCCGGCGCGTTCGAACGCGCCCGTCCCTGGGCCGACAAATGGCCCGCCCTGCTCGGTCAACTCGGCTTGTGACCGACCCGACCTGCTGAGTTTTTTCGAGAAGGAAGACGCAATGATAACGCGACGAGAAAGTCTGACGGCGGCCGCCCTGGCGATGACTTCGGGGGTATGGTCGGGCGAGCGTGCCTGCGCGGCCGGGGTGCCCAAAGATACGCTGGTGATCGTGTCGGAGGATGGACCGAACGGCCTCGACACGATGGTGCCCACCGCCAACGATTACAGCCGCATGGTGGTCTGGCAGGCCTACGACCGGCTGGTCAGCCACGGCCAGAAGACGCTGCCCGACGGCACCATTTCCTACGACGCCAAGGTGATCACGCCAGAACTGGCGGAGAGCTGGGAGATCAGCGCCGACAAGAAGACCTATATCTTCCATCTCCGCAAGGACGCCACCTTCCATGACGGTGCGCCGGTAACGGCGGCCGACGTGAAGTGGTCGTTCGACCGGGCGATTGCCGCGGGCGGCTTCCCGGCGGTGCAGATGGCAGCCGGATCGCTGTTCAAGGCCGACCAGTTCTCGGTGGTCGATACGCACACGTTCAAGGCGACCTTCGATGTGCCCAACAAGCTGACCCTGCCGGACCTCGCGGTGCCGGTGCCGGTGGTCGTGAACTCCGAACTGGCGAAGAAACACGCGACGGCTGCCGACCCTTGGGCGCTGGAGTGGGTATCGCACAACGATTGCGGCGGCGGCGCCTTCCGCGTCGAAGCCTGGACGCCCGGCCAACAGACCGTGTTCACCCGGTTCGACGAATGGAAGTCGGGGCCGCTGCCGAAGCTGAAGCGGGTGATCTATCGGCAGATCGCCTCCCCCGGCACGCGGCGCGCGCTGCTGGAGAAGGGCGACGTCGACATGTCGGTCGGCCTGCCGCCGAAGGATTATTCGGAGCTCGCGAAGCAGGGCAGGGTCAAGGTGATCGGGGTGCCGATCCAGAACGACCTGGTTTTCGTCGACCTGAACGTGAAGATACCGCCGTTCGACAATCAGAAGGTGCGCGAAGCCATCTCGTACGCGATCCCATACAAGGAGATCCTGTCGTCCGCCTTGTACGGCCGCGCGACGCCGATGTTCGGCGGTGACCCGACCAAGCCCTACGAGCCGACCTGGCCGGTGCCGCTGAAACATGGCACCGACCTGGCGAAGGCGAAGGCCCTGCTGACCGAGGCCGGCTTTCCGAATGGCTTCAAGACCACATTATCGTTCGACCTGAGCGAGGCGACAACACGCGAGCCGACCGCTATCCTGATCCAGGAGTCGCTGAAGAAGATCGGCGTCGAGATCACCCTGGAGAAGGTGCCCGGGTCCAACTGGTTCGCCCAGATGGCCAGCAAGACGATGCCTATGGTCATCGCCGAATTCTACGGCTGGCTGGATTATCCGGAGTATTTCTTCTTCTGGAACTACGACGGCAAGAACAACTCGGTGTTCGACACCTGCAACTATGTCAATCCGGCGCTGGACAAGATCATCGAAACGGCCCGGTTTGCCCCGAACGAGACTGTCTACAAGGACAGCCTGCAGAAGATGGTCGATATCGTGATGACGGAGTTGCCGCGGATCCCGCTGTATCGGCGTTATGCCGACTATGCCATGCAGAAAAACGTGCAGGGCTTCGAGTACTGGTTCCATGTTCACCCGGATTTTCGCAAGATCTACAAGGCTTGAGGGGGTGCGGGGGGTGATGCCAGCAACAGGAGGCGGGTCTTCACCGCGGCTCTCCGCATGAGCAAAGTCGTGGGCGGCCGGCCCAAGCCCGGCCATGGACACGGGGCCGCAGAACGCCCGACCATCACGCGAGCATCGTGTCGCCGGCCCATCGCGCGGGCAGCAGCCGGCGGACCGATGGGACGGACACCCGCAGACGGCCCGACCATCGCGCGGGCCTCAGAGCGCCGGACCAGGACACGGGGCGGCAGATCGCCGCAACAACGACATGAGCGGCAACATCGGACCGTGACCTGGGCTGCGGATCGCGTGCCCATACCACGAGCAGGCAGGAGGCCCGCACAATGCGTGACCGCTTCAATGCGTTTGTTCCGCATGTTGATGTTGTCATTCAGGGCGCCGCCGCCGGACCGCTCGCGGGTCTGACCTTCGCGGCCAAGGACCTGTTCGATGTTCGCGGCACCGTCACCGGGGCCGGCAATCCCGACTGGGAGATGACACACGCTCCGGCCGCCCGCTCGGCCTGGGCGGTCGAGCGGCTGCTGGAAGCCGGCGCGACTTTGGTGGGAAAGACCGTCACCGACGAGATCTCGCTGGGTCTGCTCGGCATCAACCGCTTCTACGGGACGCCGATCAACCCGCGCGCACCCGACCGGGTGCCGGGCGGGTCGTCCAGCGGGTCGGCATCGGCGGTGGCCGGAGGGCTGGTGGACACCGCACTGGGAACCGATTCCGGAGGGTCGGTGCGTGTTCCCGCGAGTTTCACGGGCCTCTATGGGCTGCGCCCGACGCATGGCCGGATCTCTGTGCGGGGCATGACAACCCAGTCGCCCAGTTTCGACACGGCCGGCTTCTTTGCCCGCGATGCCGCGACATTCGCCCGGGTCGGTGCCGTGCTGTTACGGGCGACGGCGGACGAGCCATTGCCCGAGGACATGCCCGGGGACATGCCCGAGGACATGCTGGTGGCAACCGACTGTTTCGCGGCGGCCGACACTGCGGTACAGGACGCCCTGCGCCCGGTGTTCCGCCGGCTCGCCCCTGCATTCAAGCGGATCGTCGACACGGTTCTCGCCACCGAGGGCATCGGCGTCTGGGCGACCCAACAGCGAATGCTGCAGAGCTTCGAATTCAGCCGCACATTCGCCGACTGGATCGATACGGCCAACCCGCGCTTTTCCTTTGAGGTCGCCGGCGCCCTGGCCGGTGCGGCCGGCATCACGGAGGCCCACATGGCCGCGCCCCGCGCGTTCCGGGAAAGCGCGCGAGGGCGCCTCGACCGCTTGCTCGACGGACGGCGCGTGCTCTGCCTGCCGACCGCGCCGATCCTGCCGATCGATCGCTACGCGCGGCTCAGTGAAATGCGGGCGGCCAACGGGCGGATCACAGAACTCACCTGTGTCGCGGGCCTCGCTGGCCTGCCGCAGGTGAACCTGCCGCTCGGATGGCACAGCGGCGTTCCGGTCGGCATGTCCCTGATCGGATGGCGCGGTTCGGATGCAATCCTGCTGGCGTTGGCGCAGGCAATCGGCGCCGTTCCCTGTCCCTGACGGCGGCGTCCTCAATGGAGACCGGGGCGGCGGTGGACGTCGGCACCGCGGCGCGGCCCGAACGTGTTCAGACGGTCGCCTGCGGTTCGGCCGACGTAGTTGGCTCGACAGCATCTGGCGCCGCGTTATCCGGAGCCTCCTGTGGATCCTCCAGGCCAAGCACATCATATGCGACCGCCGAGACATGCGAGTTCACGCGTCGCAGATCCCGCAGGATGGCAAGGTGCAACGTGCTCGCTTCCAATCCACCTGGCGGCTGCGCCTCCAGGCGTCCCAGGTGTTGCCGGCCGGTCACGCGCTCCATGTTGTTGAGGTGTCGTTTGGCTTCCAGCAGCTTCTGCGCGGACCTGGCGTCCTCCGTCATGAATGTGGCCGCTGCAAGCTTGAGGTCCTCGAGCACAAGGCCATGGAAGTCGCGGAGGTCGGCTTCGTCTTCCTTGGTCAGCAGCAGACCGCGCTTCACCTTGCGCGACGCCGCATCGGCCAGGCTGCGTTCGATGATATCTCCGGCGTGGCCGAGATTGACCGCGAAATCGATTACATGGCTGTGCCGCCGCGCATCGACATCCGACAGGCCGTCGGTGCCAAGTTGCGTCAAGTACGCTTTCAGCGCCTCCTGAAGCCGATCCAACGCTTTGCCGACACGGCAAAGCTCCTTGATCGCGTCCAGACTATTGCCGGTGACCGCCTGCAGAAGGCGGCGCAGCATGGTGTCCACCAGATCTGCCATACGCAGCGCCTCGCGCGACGCGTTGCTCAGCGCGAGATATGGTTTGTCCAGCACCGATTCGTCGAGGTAGAGCGGCTGCGAGGCGGCTTCCGCCTTCTTCCGCCGCTCCGGCAAAGCCCTCGTCAACATCCACGCAGCGGGGTCGAGCAACCCGACAAAGACGACGGCCAACGTCAGATTGAAGGCGATATGGAAATTCACCACGGCCGCGCCGGGGTTTGGGTTGATTTGCCGCAGGGCCTCGGCGATCGGATGCGCGAAGGGGAGCGCAACGACGCATCCTATGGCGCGAAAGGTGAGATTGCCGATCGGCAGCCGACGGCTGGCAGGCTCGGTGCGCGGGGCCTCCAGCACCGGCGGAATGGCCCCGCCGAGATTGGTGCCCAGCACAAGCGCGATCGCCGCGACCGGCGTGATCACATTGCCTGCGGCCAGGGAGACGAGCAGCAGCATGACCGCTACGCTGGAATGCGCCGCCCAGGTGAGCAACGCGGCCAGCAGCAGATCGAGCACCGGCTCGCGTGTGAGTGCCCCCAGAATTTCCCCCAGCACCGGTGCGGTCTCGATCGGCTCGATGGTAATGACGAGCTGGTGCAGTCCCAGCAGCATCAGCCCCAGCCCGATGCCAACACGCCCCAGGTCATGGACCATGCCTCTACGCTCATGTCGGAACGCGACGTAGCCTGCGATCAGCATGAACGGCACCACCCAGGACACGTCGAACGACAGGACTTTGACAATCAGTGCCGTGCCGATGTTGGCACCCAGCATGACGGCAAGCGCCGGCACCAGCGCCACCATGCCGTCGGCGGCCAGCGACGTGGTCATCATGGCGGTTGCGGTGCTGCTCTGCAGCAGCGTGGTGACCACCAGGCCGGCGCCGACCGCGGCGAACCGATTGCGCAGGGTCCGCTCGATCACCCGGCGCAGATCCGATCCGAAGGCACGCACGACGCCGCTCTGGACCATGTGCATGCCCCAAAGCAGCAGGATGACGTAGCCGGCAAGCTCGACGATGGCGAGTGTAGCTATCATGAGGGACCTCCGGTCTGGCCGCAACTTTGGTATCGGCGCGCCGATCGAAAAGGCTGCCCACGCTGCTGGTCTTACCGCCTCGATGGCGAAGTCAAATTGCGTGCCAGTGCCCTCAAGTGGTCCGGCAACGTCAAATGCGATCCGACAGCGGGGGCTCGCTTACAGTGTCTGACCTCGCCGCGGAAGCCATGACACAGGATGGGATCGACAGGCGAGCGAGTACAAGCGGGTTTTCGGACAAGCCGGCGGCTGCGAGCAAGGATCGGGAAGCATGAGCGTTTTGGGCAAAACCATCGATCCGGTTGATTGGGTTCTGGGTAAGCGTGTGCCGGACCTTCGTGCTGCCGCGGCAGTGGAACGACTTGAGGCAGTGGAACGACTTAAGTCAGGGCGCGCGGGACCTGTTCCGGCGGCCGCGATCGTCGGAAGGCGAACGAATGACCCTGGACGAGAATGTTTTCGGCGAAGTCGCGCTGCGACGGGCTACATTACGCCCCTGGCCGAAGCCGAAACGGAGGCGCATCATAGGCCGATCGCCTGGATCGGGGTCTGAACGCGCGCTGGACCGAAGGCGGCTTGATGTATCCGTTCCAGGGAAGTACGGACACAGCCTTCGCGGGAATGCTGAAAAACGCGAAAGGCGACCCCGGTCCACTGATAGGGGTTTAGACCGAGGCAGCGGCGCGTCCCGGTTCGTGAGCGGTGCCGACGGCGGGGAGGACGAGGCCAGCCTGCTATCGGTGCCCGGCGTCGCCCGTCATCAGCGCGATATCAGCGGGTAGCCCTTCCGAGGCGGTCTCGCCCAACCCTCTCGCCGGGCAGCGGCATCCGGCACGCATCGAGGTTTCACCGTGTCCCGTTATCGCGTCATGCGGCCGATCGTGTCCACGAGTTCCTCGACCTTTTGACGCTGGTCAACCGGGTCACCCGAAGCAAACGCGCCCGCCACGCAGTGCGACACATGATCGCGCAAAATTTCGCCCTCCACCTTGTGCAACGCGGCGCGTATGGCGCTGATCTGGGTCAGCAGGTCCACACAATAGCGGTCACTGTCGACCATGCGGAGAAGTCCGCCGACCTGTCCCTCGATCCGCTTCAGGCGGGCGGAAACTGTCTGTTTCGTGCCGTCGTGCATGGCTCACGCCTCCTTGCGAGACACTTGATACCCTACCCGGTGTGGGTATATGGGTCAACCAGCACGCAGTCCTGGAGAACCGCCTATGAATGAGCTCGCCCAATCGTCGGTCGGTCACGAGCATGTCCATCATGGGCACGCCCACGACCACGGCCACGCGGCGCACGCGACAGCCGATGGCTCGCCCGATGTGATCGACCCGGTTTGTGGGATGAAGGTAGATCCGGCCATCTCTCCGCACCGGCTGCTGCACGCCGGACGGACATTCCACTTCTGCTGTGCGGGATGCCGCGCGAAGTTCGAGGCGGACCCCGCGAAATACCTCACGCCCCAGGCGTCCAATCCTGCTCCGGTGGCCGCCAAGGGCACCATCTACACCTGTCCGATGCATCCGCAGATCCAGCAGGAAGGGCCGGGGAGCTGCCCGATCTGTGGAATGGCGCTGGAGCCGTTGACAGCGGCCCCCGAGGCGGGACCGAACGTCGAACGCCTGGACATGCAGCGACGACTCTGGATCGGGCTGGTGCTGACCATCCCGGTTTTCCTGCTGGAGATGGGCGGCCATATCCCGGGTCTCCGGCTGCATCACCTGATATCGCCGACCGTGTCGAACTGGGTCCAGCTCGTCCTCGCCACACCGGTCGTGTTGTGGGCGGGACGGCCCTTCTTCCAGCGCGGCTGGGCATCGCTGCTCAGCCGCAATCTCAACATGTTCACGCTGATCGCCCTCGGCACCGGCGTCGCCTGGCTCTACAGCGTCGTCGCGACCCTTGCCCCCGGCATCTTCCCGGCTGGATTCCGCGGCACCAACGGCGCTGTCGCGGTCTACTTCGAAGCCTCGGCGGTCATCACCGTCCTGGTCCTGCTGGGCCAGGTCCTGGAGCTGCGGGCCCGCGAGCAGACCGGCGGCGCCATCCGCGCCTTGCTGAATCTGGCGCCCAAAACCGCCCGCCGCCTCAGGCCAAACGCCGACGACGAGGAAATCCCCCTGGCCGACGTTCAGCCCGGCGACCGCCTGCGGATCAGACCCGGCGACGGCGTGCCGGTGGACGGCGTCGTGCTGGATGGCCGCAGCGCCGTGGATGAGTCGATGGTCACCGGAGAATCCCTGCCGGTCGAGAAGCAACCGGGCGCCACGCTGATCGGCGGGACGGTGAACGGCACCGGCGCCCTCGTGATGCGCGCGGACAAGGTCGGATCCGACACCATGCTCTCACGCATCGTGGCCATGGTCGCCGAGGCCCAGCGCAGCCGTGCACCCATTCAGCGCATGGCCGACAAGGTGGCAGGCTGGTTCGTGCCCGCCGTGCTCGCGGTGGCGATCCTGGCCTTCATCGGCTGGGCGCTCTGGGGGCCAGGCCCGGCATTCGCCTACGCCCTCGTCGCCGCCGTCTCCGTGGTCATCATCGCCTGTCCCTGTGCGCTCGGTCTGGCAACGCCCATGAGCATCATGGTCGGCGTCGGCAAGGGCGCGGGCGCCGGAGTCCTGATTAGGTCGGCCGAGGCGCTGGAGCGCATGGAGAAGGTCGACACCCTCGTCGTCGATAAGACCGGCACCCTCACCGAGGGCAAGCCGCGCGTCGTTGGCGTCGAGCCCGCCGGGGGCATGTCCGAGGATGAGATCCTCGCGCTTGCGGCCAGCCTGGAGCGTTCCAGCGAGCATCCCCTGGCAGCCGCCATAGTCGGCGCCGCCCGGGAGCGTGGCCTGGTTCTGCGGGAGGCGTCCGAGTTCGAGTCCATCACCGGCAAGGGAGTGACCGGCATCGTCGGTGCCAGCCGCGTCGCTCTGGGTAATGCCAGGCTGATGGCGGACCTGGGCGTCGATCTCGGCGACCTCGCGGCCCGCGCGGACGAGTTCCGCGGAAATGGCGCCACCGCCCTCTTCCTGGCGGTCGACCTCAGGGCAGGCGGCGTCGTCGCGGTCGCGGACCCCGTCAAGCAAACCACCGCGGCGGCCCTCGACCTCCTGCGCGCCGACGGCATTCGGATCGTCATGCTGACCGGCGACAACCGCACCACAGCCGATGCCGTCGCCCGGACGCTCGACATTCAGGAAGTCGCCGCCGACGTGCTCCCCGAGGACAAGCAGGGCGTGGTGCGAAAGCTGCGCGGCGAGGGCCGCGTGGTCGCCATGGCGGGTGACGGCGTCAACGACGCGCCATCACTGGCCGAAGCAGATGTCGGCATCGCCATGGGAACCGGGACCGAGGTTGCCATGCAGAGCGCCGGAGTGACCTTGGTTCGTGGCGATCTGGCCGGCATCGCGCGCGCCCGCGCCCTGAGCCGGGCGACGATGCGGAACATCCGGCAGAACCTGTTCTTCGCATTCGCATACAATGTCGTCGGCATCCCGATCGCCGCCGGCGTCTTGTATCCCTTCTTCGGCATCCTGCTCAGCCCGGTCATCGCGGCACTGGCGATGTCGCTGAGTTCGGTGTCGGTGGTAGGCAACGCGCTGCGACTGCGGACGGCCCGGCTGTAGAGCGTCAGGTCGTCGGCTGGCGCCTCGCCAGCCCACAACCGGTACAGGGCAGCGTCTTTAGCCTGTCTCAGGGCGCCGGAGCCGGTCCAGGGCGTTCGCCGGTCTGGCTGTACGGTCCTGTCGGACGTCGCAGGGCCGGCATCGAGGCGGGGAGCCGCTCGCCAGATGATCGGTGTGCCCGCGGCAATCACGGATCGCGCGCCGGCCGAAACCCGATTGTTCCGCGACGTGGATCCTCGGCCGAAGCTCGATTGATGCCGCCGCGGAAGGGGTCGCGGCGGACCCACGCGAATGCCTCGGCGAAGGTCATAAGCCACCAGCGATAACTTGTTTGTGATGGAGTGAGCGAGCCGCGCGGCAGCAACGGTGCCTCACCGTACCGTACGACTGGCATATATTGCTTTTTCAAGACAATAGGTTGAGCAAGCCCGACCGATACCGTATCAAGGGTTAGCTTCATTTCGTATGTTTCTATAGAAATGGCATCCTCGCAAATGCGGGTCAACCGGCCGTATTCGTTCACTATTGTGCACGCATTCCGAATCAATTATTTTGCATGAAAGTCCCGTTCGTGCGTTGCGTCGCCAGGGCATTGAGGTTGTTATCTATACGATCCGACAACTCTCTCTGAGTGTGGAAAGGAACATATCATGCCGCTGGTATTCGTTGTTGAAGACGATGCAATTATCAGGGAATCGTTGGTCATTTTGCTGGAGACTGAAGGATACCATGTCGGCGAGGCCGCCAATGGTCGGGACGCACTCAATGCACTGAAGCGGTCGCCCAGGCCGCCGTGCATGATCCTGCTGGATCTCTCCATGCCAGTCATGGATGGCGTCGAGTTCAGGCGGCATCAGTTGCAGGATCCTCATATCGCCTCCGTTCCGG
Organism: uncultured Alphaproteobacteria bacterium; assembly: GCA_963817185.1. Classification (GTDB taxonomy): domain Bacteria; phylum Pseudomonadota; class Alphaproteobacteria; order Acetobacterales; family Acetobacteraceae; genus Rhodopila. Next base: position 162,240 of record CAWFNN010000005.1, read on the forward strand.
TAGTCGTCGTAACCGGAAAAAACGGCCTCGATGAATCTGAGGTTTTGCGCCCGCTTACGACCATTCATAAGCCGTTTGACTTCAATGCGATGCTGCATGTGGTCCGTGAACATTGTCCCTTGCCCAGTAGATGAACCCGCTCCAGATTGCCTCTGGCAAGCGAAAGTATCGCGGCGATATCATCGCCGGCCCTGGCAGGCCGGTCTCCCGCGCCCGCCGCCGTCGCGTTTTCCGCCGCAACAATTTCAGCCTGACTCCAATCGCGAGGCAAACTCGGGCTGATATTTCTCACCGAATACTAGAGCATGATCGCGCTGAGCGGAACGTCCCCGGCGCGTGAATCATGCGATCGAACAAAGAGATAGACCATTTTCAGGCCTGCACAGTCAGGCTGAAGATTGCCTGGTATCCGAGCGCAGAGAAACGCGGGTCACGCAGCGGTCGTGATTGGCGGCATGATTCGGATACTTGAGACCAACAGTGACCTATTGCGCTTCTCCCATGCGCGATACCAGAGGCGTTTTCACCTTGTGTGGAAACGCTCTGGCCAATATTGATCGAGCAATCTCATCAGCCTGAGGTCACTGCGCGATCCGAGTCAGGCTGATATTGCTCTACTGTGGTGGTTCCGAAGTCCGCCATACTGCGGATCATCCCCGGAGCGGACTTCGGAACCAAACCACACTAGAAAACAATGCTTTGCCAGTGTCCTCATCGATTCGGAAGTTCGTAAGGCGGCTGATCCAGGCATGGCGAACTTCCGAATTGGGACACTAGCCGAAAGTTTTCCGCAGTGTCGCGACCGAAACGTGTGGCCAGCTCAGGGTGTTCGTCGTTCCCAGCATCGGGAAATTGAGAAGGACCGTCTGCACGTACTGAAGCTGCACGAAATGTCCAGTCTGACGCTGGATCCGTTCGATCCAGAACGTGGCGAACACCGCCGCCGCATTCGCATTGGTGACCAGGAATGGCATGTTCTCCACCCCGCCGGCGCCAAGCGGCACGGCAACGGGACCGGAAGCGGAATTCAGGCTAGCCGTCGTGGCGACGTTGAGTACGACCATGCGTTCGATGGTCTGATTTTGGATCGCGGCCTGCAGCAGACGGGTCGGGTCGTTGATCACCGTCTGCATCGGCACGCCGTCTATCGCCGCCGGCAGGGGCACAGGCGGCAAATTCCCGGCCGGGGTTCGGAAGTTTACCGCCGCCGGCGTCGTGTCAGCCAGGTTGTAGGGGGAGAATTCCCCTTGCGTGCCGCCGGCCGGCATCGGAGCACCGACCGCGAATGGCGCCGTGTTGACGGGCTGGATCTCGAACGTGCCGTTCGTCAGCGAGGGCACCGGCGTGGCCATACCCTGCGCCAGCAGAGCGTTGCCATGCGGAATCGTTGCCATCCGCGCGATGATCTGCGAGATCTCCGGCGCACCGGGCGGCGGGGCCTCCGGTGGCTCGTCCGTCACCGGCTGTGTCACCCATATGCCGGGTTCGATATGAAGTGCCCCGCCGGTAACGAAATCGCTGATTTTCTGCAGGTAGGTCAGACCAAACAATTCGATGTCGCTCTGGGCGAAACCGCGGTTGGGGATCGACGTGCCGATCGGATCGATCTTCAACACCTCGCGCGTCTGGTTGAGTTCCAGAAACAGAGGGCTATTTCCTTGTTTGTCAGGCCGGGCGATAAGGTTGAATCCTTTCCCTTGCCACGTGCCCGCCAGCCCGCGCAGCAGGCCGAGCTGATTGAATACGGTCTCGTCGTCCGGGCTCAGCCGGATCGACGGTATCCGGGCTTTCGGTGCATCTGACATTGATTACTCCCTTGCTACTGGATGTTGACTGTTATCTCGACCGTATCATGGTACCGTGGACAGGTGTGCCACCAGTTAAGGCTCGCAATTGAACCGGTCGTTGCAACCGCAACCGAGGTAGATCGTCAAACCGGCCAATCGATACCCAACCGATCCGCTATCCGCTCATATCGCGTTCGGTTGTCATTCTGTTGCCGATCGCACGGCCCCCCAGGCTCGGACCGCGGGACGTGATCTAGTTCACAACAATCCACGAAGGTAAATAAGTTTTCATGATTCGCGCTGCACCGTGAGCGGGCGTAGGTTGTTCGCCCCAGTGAAGCACCAACAGGAATTGTACCGCAACGAGCGCTCCGCTCCTCTCCCCCGGTTACCGTCGAAGGGGTTAGCTGCGCCGATCCGGGCCGGTCTGCTCGGGCTGCGCGCCCCGTACCTTTCTTGCCAACATCACGCGGACCTGTCACACGCCCGGACTTGGATGCAAGTCACCCTGCCTTTCCTCGTTTACCGAGACCGCATAGGCGTTCGGTCCGAGATCGAATTCCTGCGCCGCCAGTACGTCGGTTTCACCCGTCTCCACCCCATCTGGATCGGCCGCAGGCTGCTGCCGGATGCCCACCGGGTCGGCAACCACCTGCTGCGCCTGGGCGGCGACGGCCCGCTCGGCCCGCTCCATCGCTTCCTTTACCGCTATCTCGGCCGAGTGCCGCCGATCGCTTCGCCACACGCGGCCGCCATCCTGCACGCCCAGTTCGCCCGTGGCGGCGCCCTGGCCCTCCCGCTGGCCCGAACGCTCGGCCTGCGCTTGGTCGTCACCCTGCATGGCGGCGACGTCAGCAAGCAGAAGAACTGGCATGGCACGGTCCTGGCGCGCCGCTGGCCCACCCTGCTGCGTGAAGCCCATCACTTCGTCTGCGTCTCTGCCGCGGTCGCCGAGATCGCCTCCAGCCACGGCGTGCCAGCAGAAAAACTGACCGTGTTGCCGATCGGTGTCGAGGTGCCCGATCGTCATCCGCTGGCCGGCCACAAGTCGGCCCACCTGTTCGTCGGTCGCTTCGTGGAGAAAAAGGGCATCACCGTCCTGGCCGACGCCGTCCGCCGCCTGCGCGCGGCCGGGGATCTGACCCCGCTGGTCTGCGTCGGCGACGGTCCGCTGCGTCCGGTGCTGGAAGCCCTGGCGCGCGACGTCCCGGCCATCACCCTGACCGGATGGCTCCCTCCGGACGCCGTCCGCGCGCGCATGCTCGAAGCATTCTCATTGCTCGTTCCCAGCATCGTGGCACGCGACGGCGATGCCGAAGGTCTGCCGAGCGTCATCCCCGAGGCGATGGCCCAGGGCTGTCCCGTCATCGGTTCGAATCAGGGGGGAATTGCCGAGGCGATCCGGCACGATCGGACCGGCCTTCTGATCCCTCCAGGTGACGCCGCTGCGCTGGCCGCCGCCATCCACCGGATCGCCAGCCAGCCTGGCCTGCGCGCCGCCCTGGGGTCCGCCGGCTACGCCGCCGCCGCGGCCGAACTGAACGCCCGCATTCAGTCAGCCAGGCTCGAAGCCCTGCTGCTCACGTGATAGAGCAATATCAGCCTGCACTCTGCTCGCGGAGCGACCGCAGGATAATGAAATTGCTCGATAAATATGAGCTGGCGCGTTTCCCTCTAATGTAAGGACGCGTTGGCGTCACCCGTCACGAGGCCGCCAATTTCATGGGGTTCGAGCGCGGCCGGCGGCAGTGTTGCACAGGGCCGGCCAACAACGCCCGGGCCTGGGCCTTCTGATCAGCCTTGCCGGCACTTCATGCGCGGGTTCTTCTTGTTGATCACATAAACACGCCCGCGGCGACGCACCACGCGGCAGTTCTTGTCGCGGACCTTGGCGGAACGCAGGCTGTTACGGACTCTCATGACACGCGCTATCTGACCTGACCATCGACGACGGTGGGAACTCGAAGGCGCGCTAGGTAGTTGCCCACCTCCAGCCTGTCAAGCGCGACCGATCAACCCGGCGTCGTCCCCCCTTGCTTTTCCCCCGCCGCGCCGCGACCTTCCACCCGGGAAAGGAGATTGCGACGCATGCCAACGGTCTTCCCGCCAAAGGTCTTCCAAGGGTCGACGGCGAGTCCGGCACCACCGGCCTGGGCATCCGCGAGCGTCTGGGCGCGCTGCCCCAGGTCACGCTGAAAAGCCTGCCGTCCGACCGACGCCGCGATCCCGCCGCCCGGCGCGACATCATGGCCGAGGTCGACCTGATCGTCCTTTGCCTGCCCGACGACGCCGCCCGCGAATCCGCCGCCATGGCCGCCTCCCTCGGCAACGCCGCGCCGAAAGTGCTGGACGCCAGCACCGCCCACCGCGTCGCCCCCGGCTGGGTCTACGGCTTCGCCGAAATGCTCCCCGGCCAGGCCGACACGCATCGCCGCGGCGAACACCGTCGCCAACCCCGGCTGCTACCCGACCGGCGCGATCGGCCTGATCCGCCCGCTGGTCGATGCCGGCCTGATCCCGCCCGACTACCCGATCACCATCAACGCCGTCTCCGGCTATTCCGGCGGCGGCAAGGCGATGATCGAGGCACACGAAACCGCCCACGGCCCGGCCTTCGAACTTTACGGCCTTGGCCTGGAGCACAAGCACATCCCGGAAACCGAGCTTTACGGCGGCCTGACGCGCCGGCCGATCTTCGTCCCCTCGGTCGGGCATTTCCTGAAGGGCATGCTGGTGTCCGTGCCGCTGCACCTGGACACGCTGCCCGGCAAACCCTCCGGCGCCGACCTGCACGCCGCGCTGGAGGTCCGCTACGCCGGCTGCGACCTCGTCCGCGTCGTGCCGCCGCCTGCCGACGGCAAGCTGGATCCAGAGACGCTGAACGACACCGACCGCCTGGAACTGATGGTCCACGTCAACGAGAAATACCGTCAGGCGGTGCTGGTCGCCCGGCTGGACAACCTGGGCAAAGGGGCGTCCGGCGCCGCGGTGCAGAACATCGCACTGATGCTGGGACTGCACACCGGCGTCGGAGCACGGGAGCTGGCGGATGCCTGAACGCGTTACGGAACGGTCTTCTCACTGGACGGCGTCACGCCGACCATCGCCGACGACGCCTTCATCGCGCCGACGGCGGCGGTGATCGGTGACGTGGTGATCGGATCGGAGACCGGCATCTGGTTCCACTGCCTGGTGCGCGGCGACATGGGGATCATCCGGATCGGCGCGCGCACCAACATCCAGGACGGCGACGGTGATCCATATCGACTCCGGCGGGATGGACACGCATATCGGCGACGACGTGACGGTCGGCCACAACGCGGTGATCCACGCCTGCACGCTGAAGAACCGCGCCTTCGTCGGCATCAGCGCGACGGTGCTGGACGGCGCGGTGATCGAGGAAGGCGGGATGCTCGCCGCCGGGGGTTTGCTGACGCCCGGCAAGGTGATCGGCCCGAACGAACTGTGGACCGGTTCACCGGCCAAGCTGCGACGCGTGATGGATGCCGAGGAACGCACCCGGTTCGACCGCAACGCCGTGGTGTACCGCGAGTTGGCCCGCAGGTTTTTGGCTGGATTGAAGGTGGTGGGCTGATGGTCCGTTGAACAAGGTTCATCCTGGAGCCGTGGTGGCGGGCTAGCGTCGCGTCCCCTGATAGGCACCTGACAGGGGAGATCGGCGGCCTGCGCAAAACCGGATTTGCAAGATCACCATGGGCGCGAGTGATTCTTGCCTCGTTTGTCTCTGAAACACTGAGCCGAGCGACGGTCGTTTGGAAAAAAATTTGCAAAATTATGAGATGAAATAGGTCTCAGCCATGAGATGACCCCTCGTTGTCTTCGCAAGCACGAGAGAATCGGAGCTACTGAAATCACGCAACTTTTTTTGGCCAACGAGAGCGAATCAAGCAGCCTCGGGCCAACGCATTGAAATGACCCGGAAGACCGTTCCGCATTCATTCCGGGTCAGTTTCTTAGGTCGTCATTCCGGCTGACCATGGCGACACCTGAGTCCACGTCATCGCTCGTGGCTGGCAGTTGGAATCCACGCCTTTTTCCGGCCGCGGGGGCGGCGGAGTGGTTCCGTCACCCTTTTCTCCTGCCCCGCGCAACAACCAAGGTTTGGTGACGCTCATCGCCAGCATGCCGGCGACCTCAGCGTCAGACGGTTCGCGACCCAGCTTGGCAGCAAGAGTGACAGTCACCGCCGCGATCGTCTGCGCTCCCGGTACCCGGGCGTTTGCGAAAAGCCAGACGGGCGGGGCCTTGGCCCAGTCTCGCCGGAAAGTGCTGTGACCGGGTGAACGAGCTGCTGAGCGGACGGGGTGACCGAGCCGCTGAGCGATGGTCCGCGGTCCTGATCCGCCGTCTCATCGGGTTGTCTAGGCGAGACTGCCGCCCGAAAGGTCGGAAACCTTCCGCTGCAGGGTGGCGACCAGTGCCTGGGCGCCCCCATGGGCAAGCGTGCTGTGAAAGTCGGAGCGCTGGGTCGCGACACGGCTGATCGTGCCGTCGGCAAGCACATCGACCACCTGCCAGCCGGCCGACGTCTGCCGCATCACGTAGCTGAGCTTGGTGTCGCCGATCGTGCTGTCCACGACCTTCTGGCCGCCGGCCGTGTCACGCTCGCCCGTGATCTGGAACGCCTCCGTCGGCTTGTCGAAGTTCGCAACGAAGCTCGCGACCGTGTACTGCCGGAAGATCCGCATCAGGTCGGCCTGCTCGGCCGGGCTCATCGTATCCCAACGCGGACCCACCGAGGTGCGAAGGATCGCCTGCAGGTCGAACGCCTGATCCACGACCGGCACGAGCTGCGCAAAGCGCTGTGTAAACGGCGCGTTGCGGCTCTGCGACAACTGTACGAGACACCGGCCGAGGCGCTGCACCGGCTTGGTGGCAACGTCGGCGGCCCGCGCGGCACCGGCTAGGCCTACGGAAGCGGCCATGCCGCCCAGCAGGGCAAAACGGAGCATGGGCCGCCGAGCGAGGGTGATGGACTGGGCAAAAACAAACGGCGTTGCGGACATGCTTGCCTCCTTAGGCTCTGAACAGGTTGATCCCCCCTAATATGCTCCATGCGGTTGCCAACGCCGATTACCCCAGGACAGTTCGAGCGAAACGGCGGGACCCGATTCGCTATTGCTGCTGCGTGGGGCCGAATTCGGTCAGAGTCCTTTGGTGTCAGCCTAGTCATCGGGGCGTCCTCCGCGAGGGCGGCCGAATGGAAGGTCTGTATCAGAAGGCTGGTTTCCCAACGAGTGACGGGATCGCTTAGCAACCAATGATCGCCCCTCGCAGGCTTGATAGGTGTCTCTCCTGGTATCGATCCGCACCGACAAGGATAGCGGATTCGCGGCGGTATGGCCGGTGTAAAATACCGCGTTTTTTGTGACCGCGGTCGCTGATGTGGCGCACCCGTTGGTCCAGGTTGGCGGCATCGATTTGCCAGCACTGGAGACGGCCCATGCTCCGCTTTGCCCTTTCTACGATGGCGCTTGCTGGATTTTTGGCAACGACGTTGCCTGCCTTTGCCGATGCGCCCACGGCAGCGGCGGCGTCTGATCATTCCCAGGCTGCAGCGGCCACCACAGCGCCGCCCGCACCAGCGGCGCCGGGTCGGTCATCGGGGGCGCCGGAGCCTGACGACTTCATCCCCGTTGGGCTCGGCTGGGGCTAGGGAGCACGGCAGGCATGCCAGCCACGGATGTGGCGCCTCCGATGTTCATCGGGGGATGGTGGGTTGATGTGGTATTGGTGGATGTAGCCGTGGACATGACCTACCCCATGTTTGCGGTTAGGCGCGCCGCGGGGAGGACGGCCCTGCCTACGCTGTCACCTCCCGGTGACCGCCGGGCGCGTGACGACGCGCATAACATATGCGTTCGCTGTTTATATAAGCGTGCAAGTGGCCGTTGATATCAATAGCGTTCGCTGATATTATCAGCGTCATGATAACAGCCACACAGTGCCGTATGGCCAGGGCGGCCTTGCAATGGAGCCTCAAAGACTTAGCGGAGAGGTCGCGGGTTAATCACGTCACGATCAATCGCTTCGAGATCGGTCAGGCGGCCTCAAATCCATCCACGCTTGCCGCCCTCCGCTCTGCCCTCGAGGCGGCCGGCGTCGAGTTCATCCCGGAAAACGGCGACGGGGCGGGAGTGCGGTTGAGGAAGGAACAGGTAACCGGTTGATCCGGCTGCTGCTCATGTTGATGGTCGTCAGCATTGTGGTTACCGCAGCGCTCGCTGTGACCGCGTGCTACCAAGCACTTCCTTCACTGACGGCGGCGAACCAAGGTGCGGTTGCGGAAGCAAACTAAGCGGGCACCTCTGATCAGCCCGCAGGAGCCGACGACATGAGCGACCAGCCAACCGACGCGCCACTCACGCACCCCGAGGAAATGAAGGGCACAGTCGAGTTCAAGTTTGGCAAGTTTGCCACGATCACAGCGACGGGACGGACGACACCCGCAGGTCTAATCGGCGCGGCCGTCTTGGTGTCCGGTTTGCTAGACAATTTTCAGCCTGACTGTGCAGGCCGAAAATGGTCTATCTCTTTGTTTGATCGCATGATTCACGCGCCAGGGACGTTCCGCTCAGCGCGATCATGCTCTAATACCGCTGGCGATGATGATCCGGGGTCGGCGCTGACGATGCGGGCGCGCGGTTGAGGAAGCCATGAGTGACACCATACACCCACGCTACACGCGGCGCCTCTCGGATAAGATCCTGATCGCCTTTCATCAGGCGTGCGATCAAGGCGACGTCGAGGTCGCGCGGCCATTGTTGGAAGTGCTGGAGTTCATGCTTAAGCGACCTCCTCACCTCCCGGGCGGCGTGGACCGCCGTGGGCAGGAAAGCCTGGTCGCGGCACACGAGCGGCTTTGGCAGATCCGACATCCGACGCCAGAGGAACGCTGATACGGGCGCGGTTGCGGAAGATGTGACCGTGTAGGGCGTCGACTTCGGCGTGTTCCCCGCGCAGCATGTCTGGGCGCATTTGCGCCAAGGAGGGCACGCGATGCCCATTGTCCAAGTAGACGGCATAGCAATAGGCGAAATTGATCAGGGTACTGCCGAAGGACTACTGGAAGCGGCGAAGTTGACGATCGGTAGAGGGCGAGATGCTGCTAGTTTCCAGCGGCAGATATATGCAAACCAACTCCGGCCGGCCTGGGGCTTCGAGCGTAATCGATCTGACTTTGGACTTCCTGGTGCCCGACTGACCGCTATCGCGCTCGGTCGCTTGCCGCCAGGTGGCGCAAGTTGCGGCACCTTCCCCCGTCAGACTACACCAACCGAGGAGCGGATCTCATAGCCAGATCACGCCGCTTTCAGGCAGATTTTCTCACTTATCGGGCTGTCCGAATTTGGCCAGCCACCTCTGTAAGCTCAAAATACGATCGCGATTTGCGCCTATGTTCCGCCAGTACCTGTCGACATTGCGACCGTTCGGGCCCGCAGGGCCGCATCCGGCGTCGGGCCCGAACAGCAAAGAGGCCGGGGATAACCTCGGCCTCAATGCATTCGTTCGCGGCTGATTAGTTCTTGGCATGGTGCGCGGCGGACCACTCTGCTCCATAAACAGGGTTCCCCATGCCGGGCGGCACGCCCTGCGCGGAAGCGGCTACGCTCACGCCAACGGTCAAGGCAGCAACGGCGGCAAGGATGATCTTCTTCATCGAAATTCTCCATCTCTAGTCGGGCGAGATGTCCGGCTTCGATGGCTGGAATATGGGGCCTCGACGTCGAATGATAATGCTGCGATGCAGCATCTGACATATGCGCTGTACGCATGCAAACAGGCGAGTTATGCAGACCATCTCTCTTGTGTCGTCCCGGATGAACGCTCCCGGTATCTCCATCCCGGTGATGCGCCCCGGATGAGCCGGCGCCCCCGGCAGGGTCCGGGTTAACCCTGCCGGGGGCTGCCTCGCAGCATCGCCCGCTTTGAGTATCCGCCGCGCCGCGCCTCATGTCAGGTAACGGAAAATCCTACGATTTGAGCCAGCATTGCGTGGCGTACAGCTACCGCTATTGATTTCCGTTTGATATACATCCTGCCAAAGCGAAATCATGAAGTCTCTCCTATCAGTGACTGTCTTCTTTTCTTGTATTTACAGCCCTCGTTGATCGTGGCCTACCAGTGTACCTGCGCCCCCAATTCTCCGAGCACCTGCTGGCGCAGTTCTGCAAACGGAGCGATGCCGTGGATAGGGTAGATCGATTCCGATACCCGCCAGAATTCGTGCCGGCCGGTGGCTCAGTACAAGCAGGCGCGTAGCCAGATACAATGCCTCCTCGACATCGTGTGTCACCAGGAATGTCGTGAATTGGTTGCGTTGCCGGAGCGCCATCAGTTCGGCCTGCATTGTGATCCGAGTTCAGGCTGTCCAGATTGGCGAGCGGCTCGTCCAGCAGCAGGACGAACGGCTCGTTCACGAGAGCCCCGGGCCAGCGCCGCACGTTGCGCCATCCCACCGGAAAGCCGGTGCGGATAGGCATGATCGAAGCCATCTAGTCCGACCTGCCGGAGCACCGCGTCGATGCGGTCGTGCTGAGCCCGCAGTTGACCACGCGCTTCCAGACCGAGAGCCACATTCTGCGTTACCGTGTGCCACGGATACAGCGTCGGATCCTGGAACACCAGGATGCGAGAGGGATCAGGCCGTCGATCTCTTTCCCGCTTACGAAGATGCGGCCGGCGCTCCACTGCCCCACGCGATGGCGGCGGCGCATTTGACCAGACCACAACGCGGGCATCAGCGCCGTGTCTGCGGCAGGCGGCGCAGGCTCGCCTCCAGAGAGATTGCGGTTAACCCCGTTACCATCTCAGCAACCCTTTCTGCCATCCCAGCAGATGGTCGCGGACCCAGAACAGCAGGCTGATCAGGCTGGAGCAGAGGATCGCCATGACGATCAGCCCTACCCCCATGTTGCCGCAGGCGGCCCAATCCTGTGCCCATTGCAGGTACCAGCCCCAGGCCCGCCTTCACGCCCAGCATCTCCGCGACCACCAGGATGGCGAAGGAGAACGACAGCCCCATGAAGAGGCCCACGAACACGTGGGGCATCGCCGCCGGGATCGCGACCTTGAAGATCAGGAACCGGTTGTTGGCGCCGAGCACGCGGGCGACGTCTAGTAGCTGCTGTTGACCGAGGTGACGCCCGACCATGTCAGCACCGCCACCGGCAGCCACGCTGTCGCCGGCACCGGGCCGATGAAGCGCAGCAGCGGATGGCCCCAGTAGTGCGCCCGCCGCGACCAGCCGATGGCGACGCCGGCAACGAAGCCCAGCACCGCCCCGGTTGCCACGCCCACCACCAACAGGCGCAGCGAGTAGTAGACGCGGAGCAGAATTCGCGGCCAGTCGTCGACGAACGCGGCCAGCACCCTTCTGTGGCGCCGTGAAGAACGGGCGCAGCAAAAGGCCGAGCTTGGCTGTCAGCGCCTGCCAGACGAAGAACACAAGGCCAATCGCAACGAGCCACGCGCCGGCGTAGCGCAGCCTATGGCCGAATTGGCCGAACCTATGGCCGCCCAAGGACGCCACCAGCAGGATCACGCCGAGGATACCCCGGATCCATGTCAGCAGCGGCGTGTAGTCGAGAGATCACCGTATCGGCCTGATCGCCGGCGCCGGCGCCGGCGCGGGCAAAACCACCCTGCTGCGCTGCCTTGCCAACCGCACCGAACGCGGGCCAAATCAACCGTGGTCGCTGGCTGCGCATCGGCTTCGTCGAGCAGGATATCCCAACCAACCTGCCAGACCTGCCAATGCAGGAGGCGATACGCCGAGCCACTCCTCCCGAAGACCGGCAAGATGCCTGGAAAACTGGCACGGTGCTGGACCAACTGGAAACCCCAGCCGCCCTGCGCGAACGAAATCTCGCGGAACTCAGCTCAGCGGCGGTTGGCAACGCGCCGCCCTGATCGGGGTACGCCATAGAACGGGCAGAATAGCACGGTTTGTAGCACGGAAAGAGAACATGGCTATGCTGCTGTTCTGTCCGTGGTGGGCAAGTGAGCAGAGATGCCCTTGAGCGGCCGGAATCCGTCCGGGCCGAGACCGGCATCGGCGCGCTAGAGATGGTCGCCTGTGAGGTTGATGTGCTGCCAACCGAGCCGTGCGAGGTGGGCGAGAAGTTCGTCCGGCACCGAGTCGCCACGGCGTCCGACAACGTCGAGGGCGCGGCCGAGAGAGACGGTGTCCCACATCACAATTGTTGCTGTTACCCCAGGCGAGGCCGCTGACCCGATGCTGCTGGGCTTGGGCGGTTCGGTCGTGCAGGCGCCCGAGGGGATGGAAGCATGCGGCACGGGACAGCGCATTGTGGCGCTCGCCCTTGTTGAGTTCGGCTGTTGCCTGGCGGCGAAGTCGAGGGTGTTCAAGCCAGTTCAGGGCGTGAAGGGTTCGTTCGACGCGCCCGATCTCCCGTAATGCAAGCGCCAACCCGTTCTGCCGGGGATAGGCACCAAGTCGTTTGAGCATCAGCAACGCACTGACCGTGCCCGTGCGCACCGAGGCCGCCGGCCGGAGCACGTCGTCCCATTGTGCCGTAATCAGCTTTTCGTCCGGGCGTCCGGCGACGAACGGTGCCAGAGCGGGCCAAGTCGATGCGGGACCGACGGCGCAAGGTTTGCGATCCGCGAGGTTGGGGATGCGCGGGGGGGAAACGGAAGCCCAGGAGATGCGCTAGCAGGCGGTCGCATTGGGCCACACAAAGACCCAATCCGACAGACTGCTAGGTTCTGATCGGCACCCAGATGTCGCCTGCCTTGCGATAGCGACGCTTGACGGCGGACCATGCCATACGGTGCACCATCGCTTCTCCATCGGGATCGCCGGCGTGCTGGCGCCAGGCGTTGTTGAACGCGGCAAGATAAATCTCCTGCGCGTGGGGCGGAAGATGGTGGCGCACGGACTCCGGGAGGTCGTCGGTTGTGAGGTATGGCATGACGATGACGGTGTATTCGAGTGGATGGTTTCGACAGCAGGGAAGTGTGACGTGGATTTTGCAGCCCGCCTTGTTCAGGATCAAAGAGCCGGCATTCAAGTGCTGTATAATGTTCGCTCCGCAACAGGAGTGTTCAGATGCCCAGAGACCGGAATCTGTTGATTGTCATCGCTGACGGCGAACATGTCCGGTTCGTTCGCCCGGCGGCGGACAACACGTTGCGAAGCGCGGAGACGCTCGATTCGCCTACCGCGCACAAGCAATCGAATGATCTTGGCAGCGATCATCCGGGTGCGTCGCTGCATAGCGGATCGACGGCCCATCACGCAATGACGCCGCGGCACGATCCGCACGCCTTGGCGAAGGAGAAATTCGCGCACGCGCTCGCGCGGCAGCTGAATGCCCGCGCCGCCGGCGGCGGGTTCGACGAACTGGTGCTCGTTGCGCCGCCGCACGTTCTCAGCGAAATTCGTGTGGCACTGGATACCGCGGCCGCGGCCACGCTGATCGGCACACTGGCAAAGGATCTGGTAAAGACGCCGGATAGCGAACTGTGGCCGCACGTTCGCGAGTGGGTGCCACCTGTTCACCGGCCTGTGATGTGAAGCGGGGGGAGACCATTGACGTGAGTCAATGGCCCCATGCGGCTTGCCGCGCACGATGCTCCCGTGCTCCAGCACCAATGAAACAGAGGAGATTTTTAGATGGCAACGACCCCCGTTCCCGTGAAACAAAGCACGCCCACGGTTGCCGGCACGCCCGAAGTGTGGCGCTCGTTCCGTACCGAAATGGACCGGCTGTTCGACCGCTTCACCAGTGGCTTCGGCATCCTGCCGTTCCCCAGCTTTCGCTCGGAATCGGTGTTCAGTGCACCGTTTCCGGCTGTGGACATCAATGAGGACGAGAAGTCGTTCAAGGTGACCGCCGAGCTTCCGGGGCTGACGGAGAAGGATGTCGAGGTCTCACTTTCCGGCAATACGCTTGTTATCAAAGGCAAGAAAGAAGAAGAAAAAGAGCAGAAAGAGAAAGGGTATTACCTTTCCGAACGGAGCTATGGCGAGTTCCAGCGGTCCTTTATCCTGCCGGAGGGCGTCGATGCCGAGAAGATCGAGGCCGGCGTCGCGAAAGGCGTGCTGACCGTCACGGTGCCGAAGACCGCCCAGGCCGCGGCGAAGAAGATCGAAGTCAAATCGGCGGCCTGATCGCGTGTCGCGCAATCCCGGTTCGCGGGTCTGCTTGGCCTGGTGAATTGTGGTTGCGCTGCGCATCCCGCACTTCGGCGGGTGGATGGCGTGAACGAAGTCGTCAGGGGCGGTGCCGATCCCCCCCTTGTTCGACGCAAGCGATGGAGTGCGGAAAATGGTAGGCATTACACTGTCCCCGGAACAGATCAATCAGGCACCCCCCGAGGTGCGGCGCTGGCTGGAACAACGGATTTCCGGGGCGCTGGGGATGTTTCGTCCGGCACCGGCGCTGCCCGTCCCGGAACGGCACCTCGTCGGCTGCGATGTTGAAAATGCCCGGGCCGTGTTGTCCTTGATCCAGGGGATTTTGCCGGCTGTCAGCGTCTTCTTCGAACTGGGGCGGGAACCGGTCGCGGTTTCACCGCAGGGACTGCGGGCGTTGCGAACTCGATGAGATGGCACACCGTGCCCGTCTGCAATCGGTGGAGCAGGTCGTTGCCTGCCTGAAGGCGATCGACTCGGCGGTGCAACGCGTGTCAGGCAGCCCTGACGCCGTGCTGACCGTCCTGGATCAATCCGGGCATTGCCTGATCGCCGATGTGACGGCTCGCAGCATCCTTGCGCTTTGGCAGGAGATCGTCGCGGCCCATGACCTGCCGCGCGCGGATCGCCTTGCGGCACACGACGTGCCGTATACCACGCCGGGTGCATTCCAGGCGCCTTACGAAATGTCGATGCCGGCGTTCACAGCCGATGGGCAGGCGGACGGGCCGCAGGCTGACATCGCGGCCAAACCATTTTCAGCCTGACTTTGCTGGCCGGACAGCGTCTGGAGCGTCTCCACCTTGAGTGGAACCGCTCCAGATCATTGTTGTCGAGGAATTTCAGCAACCTGAGGTCGCTTCGCGAGTAGAGTCAGGCCGATATTGCTTTAGTATCGCGCGCATCAGAGCGATATGTCGCTCCTGGTCCGACGTATCCGGTTCACGCGGCGAATAGCGGTCGCCAAAGCGCGGGTTCGCGCTCCTCCGCGATCGGATCCTGGCTCATTGCCTGAGCGCATGATTTACGCGCCGTGGACGTTCCGCTCAGCGCGATCATGCTCTAGTACATCGATTCCGAATTGCCGATCATAATCGGCCTGTGAGCACTTGCCCGGAAATTGCGGCTGGCAGAGGTGGTGGAATAGTACCAACCGAGAGAGATTTTCAGGGAGTGGGGCTTTGGCGCGGGGCAGATGGGTCTATGTCGGCGGACGGGCTGGGAACAAACCGCCGCCGGCCGAGAAAGTAGCCATCACCGCCGCGTGCGAGAAGTTTATTACGGAAGTGCTGAGGCCGCGGTTTCTCCCGGAGATCCGCCCCACTGCGTTCAACTATCCGGTCGCCATCGACGGCAAATGGCATGGCAACAAGTATCGGTTCCTCACTCGCTACCGCTCCGACGACCCTCGTTCATCCGAACCGGAGTTCGAAGCCCCGTTCGCCCGCCTGGAATACATCAGTCGCGATTGCTTCGACCTCTCCTGGCACCGCCACACCGGCGAGTGGTTTTGTCTGTTCCAGCGCCAGTCGCTGGCCGAAGCCTTGCACCTGATCGAAAGCGAGCCGCATTTCGAGCCGTGTTGACCCGACCACGCACGCCGCGCCATCCAACAGCCGTTTGGTTACCATCCCGGAAGACGCTTTATGCCGCGCAAAGCCACCACGATGGCGCTGTCCCTGACTGAAGAAGCCCGTTCCACCCTGGCCGCGCTCGCCCGCTCGCGCACTGCACCGGCGCACCATGTCGAGCGAGCGGCCATCATCCTGCACCTTGCCGACCGCCGTGATACCGGCGAGATCGCCGCGACCCTCGGCATCGACCGCCAGCGGGTCACGCGCTGCGCTCGCCGGGTGACGGCCGTGGGACCGCTCAAGGCGATCGACGACCTGCCGCGTTCGGGACGCAAGCCGGATATCACCGAAGCGGCGCGGACCTGGCTGATCGGCGAGGCCTGTACCAAACCAAAAGATCGCGGTTATCCGCACGAGCTTTGGACGTTACGCCTGTTGGCGGCCCATGCCCGCAGCCACGGGTGCGGCGTGGGTCATGATTGTCTGGCCGAGCTCGCGGCCAGCACGGTGCATGACATCCTGAACCGCCAGCCAGTCAAGCCGCACAAGGTGCGCTACTACCTAGAACGCCGTGACCCGGCCTTCGACGAACGCAAAGCCGAAGTTCTGGAAGTCTATGCGGCAGCGGAAATGCTACGGGCATTGCCACAAGCAGAGCGACCCGTCGCCGTGGTCTCCTATGATGAGAAGCCGGGCATTCAGGCGATCGCCACCACGGCGCCTGATTTGCCGCCCCGGCCGGGCAAGAACACGACCGTCCAGCGCGACCACGAATACAAACGGCTTGGCACAGTCACGCTTTCTGCAGCCGTCGACCTCGTTACCGGGTTTGTCCACCATGCCGTCACCCAGCGACACCGCTCGCGCGAGTTCGTCGACTTCCTTCGCCAACTCGATGCCGCTTATCCGGCGGGCTCGTTGATCTGCATCCTGCTCGACAATCATTCAGCCCACCGCTCGCGTGAGACCCAGCGCTTCCTCGAACAGCAAGCCCGGCCGTTATGAGTTGGTCTTCACCCCAACGCATGCGTCCTGGCTGAACTGGGTGGAGATGTTCTTCTCGAAGATGGCGCGTTCGGTGTTGCGCCGGATCCGCGTCGCCAGCAAAGACGAATTGACCGAACGGATGAAACGCTACATCGAGATGTGCAACGATGTGCCGCTCGTGCCGAAATGGTCCTATGGCATCAGCCGCGAACCGCAGCCGATCGCCGCATGATCGATTCGGCAATTCGAGAACGATGTACTAGCCAGCCGCGCTGATCTTGTCCAGACCGTACAGCGCGGCCCCGAGAAGGGCCGCCTGCGTGGTAATCAGTTTTACCGGGATCTTTGCCAACAGGTCGGTGAACCTGCCCTTGCTGACGAAGGCCTGCATGAAGCGGCCATCGTCCAGACGTGAGCCGATACGTGGCGGAATGCCGCCGCCGAGATAAAGCCCACCGGTGGCAAGGACTTTGAGCGCGAGATTGCCGGCCTCGGCGCCAAGGATCGAAACGAAGAGATCAAGTGTTGCCGCGCACAGCGCATTCGCCGGATCCTCCAGCGCCGCCTGGACGATGACCGGCGTGGGGTCGGGCGCGGACGCCAACGCGGCCGCGAACTCCGGCGGTTCCGGTGCGTGTCCGCTATCGCGCAGGAAATCGTAGATGTTGGGCAACCCGCTGCCTGAGCAGACGCGCTCGTAGGCAACGTGGCCGTAGCGGTGGAAGACGTGCTGCCATAACGCGGCCTGGGTTTCGTTTGTCGGCGCGAAATCGGCATGGCCGCCTTCGGAGGAACAGGCGACGTACTCGTTTCCGTTCCAGATCAGGAAGGCTTCTCCCAGTCCGGTTCCCGGGGCGATCACGGCCAGCGGACCATGCGGATCCGCACGGCCGTCGTTAATCGTGTGAACATCGTCCGGACCCAGATGCGGGATCGCGTAAGCCACCGCCTTGAGGTCGTTCAGCAGTGTCACGCGCTTGAGGCCAAGCGACTGCTGCATCATGCCTTCATCGAGAACCCACGGCAGGTTGGTAAGACGGGCGCGGCCGCTGATGACCGGGCCGGCTACATCGAAACACGCGGCCTCAACGGGCAGGTTGACTTGAGCGACAAAGGCTCGAACCACATCATCGAGGCTGGGGTAATCCGCGCTGTGGAACTCGGCCTGGGCGACCGGTTTGCGGGGTCCGGCTTCCGGGACATAGAGTGCGAGCAAGGTCTTGGTGCCACCAATATCGCCGGCGATCAGCATCGGCCTGTTCCCTTACAGCCTTCAGCCACCTGTCGCTGATCTCTGTTCCTCCGTCAACCGTTTGTCCACCTCGAGCCGCAGTTCCTCGACCATGGTGGCACAGACCGGATCGATGGCCTCGATCGCGGTCAACACGATCTGGCACGCTTCGCGAAGCGCTGCCAGGAACACGGATTGGGGATGGCGCCTGGCCAGTACCGCGCGCAACGCGCCTGCGTGACGGCCATGGCCGCGCTGGTCCAGTTTGTCTGCGACCTTCTGTGCGGACTTGACGGTATCGTCGGGACTGTCATCCATACGCTTCGATCCTTCCAGAGCGTTTCGAGCTTGAGTGGTGACGCTCCGGCTCATGTCTGGCGAGCAATTGCATCGGGCTGAAGTCGCTTCGTGGTTGTGGTCCGGTTGTATCCCCATTTTGCTGTTCGCCCAAGCGGCCCGCACTTCAGTTTCGGGATACAAACCGGATGCTTTCAGTGGACTGCTGATCCAAGCGGTTCGCCGGGAGATGCGAGGCCCGTCTGGCGCAGGACCGTCGAGACGGCAGTTCCATGCGCGCTTCGTACCGGCTCAATCGCGGCTCTGGTCCCGGTAAAGGGCTTCGACATCGGCTCGCCTGATACGGGCTGTGCCATAAGTCGCAACGGCCGCGGCACCGGCTGCGTTGGCGAATGCCAGCGCCTGCAGGTCCGGCAGGCCCCTCGCCAGACCGAGCACCAAACCCGCGAGAAAGCTGTCGCCGGCGCCAACCGCGCCGCACTTCTCGACCTTGATCGCGGGCAGGCGGCTGATGCCATTCTTCGTGGCCAGCAGCGCGCCGTGTTCTCCCAACGTTACAGCGACTTTCCGGGCGGTTCCGGATTGGATCAACCGCGCGACTTGTTCCTCCTGAACGACCGCATCGGGTAATTCGTGGCCGATCAGCGATTCAAACTCCCGCAGGCTCAGTTTCAACACCTCGATGCCGTGTCCCTTGACCGCGGTGAGCGCGGGGCCCGAGGTATCGAGGACAAATTTCTGGCCACGCCGGGCCGCCGTCAAAGCGGCACGGGCGTAGAAGTCCGCCGGCGCGCCAGGAGGCAGGCTGCCGCTGGCGACAACCCATTCGGCCTCGATCTCCTCGAGGAGCTTGAGGGCCGCCGACCACTCGTCGGCATCGATGCTGGGGCCGGCGGGCACGAAACGATATTCGAGCCCGCTCTCCTGATCATGCACGTTGAGGCTGTCCACGGATCGGCAGGGCCCGCCAGGCGACGCCCTCTTCGTCGAGCAATTCCTCGAGCAAGCGCCCGGTTACGCCGCCGGTCATGATCAGCGCCAGCGTTTCGGCTCCCAGGATATGGATCACCCGGGCGACGTTGATTCCGCCGCCGCCCGGGTCGAGTTGCTCTCCGAAGGTCCGGATCTTGTGTGTGGGCCGTACGGTGCGGGCGATACAGCTCATATCGACGGCGGGATTGAGCGTCAGCGTGACGATGGGCGGAGACATCGCTAGTGATGCCTTTCTACGCCAACGCCGCGATCGATTGCTTCGCCGAGAGTCGCTGTCCGGCTGCTTCCGCGTCGCCCGTGCCGGCGATCGCGCGCAGCAGGTTCGACGGATTTACCCCGGTCGCGTCGATACTGAGTTCAGCGAGCAGACGAGCCATCTCAGGGTCGCGCAAGGGTGCCCCGTCCTGATCCGCGGTCTTCCACCACGGCGCCGAGTTGTCAATGCGTTCCTCGTTATCGAGGCCCCTGGCGTCGAACCAGCGAAGATAATCGGACGGTTCCGTCATTCCAGCGTTTCCCCAAACCGTTGTTTAGACCCAGAACTATACTGGCCGTACCGCCGGAGGATGCGCATTGACCTGCGTCAACAAATCGGATTCGGCTTGCTGCCTTGGAATTGTCATGGTTCAATCCAATGGTCAGCTTGATCGACATCAATGTTATCTTGTCCTGGACAGCGCTTCCTGGACCCTCACTGAAGCAACAGGAAGCGCCCATGACTTATTTCAAATCTATTCTTGGTGGGATTGGCCTGCACGGGACTGGGCTGATGGCGGTTCCGGTACTGACCGTGGTTGTGCTGGTCGCTTCACTACACGGGGCGGTCGCTGTCGGTGCGGGGGATACGGATGCAGGCCACAAGATCGCGGTGACATGGTGCGGCAACTGCCATGTCGTCGGCCGGGAGCAGCAGAGCGGGGCCAGCAACGGTGCGCCTACGTTCACGGCCATCGCGGACATGAAGACGACAACATGGCTTGGCCTGCACGCGTTTCTGCAGACACCCCATCACCGGATGCCCGACATGCAGTTGACCCGCGACGAGATGGACGATCTTACGGCCTATATCCTCAGCCTCCGGCAGGGAGCCGGCACATCGGTCCCGAGCGATGCAAACGGCCTGATGCGCACTGGGCACTGAGGATTGGTTGCGCGCCATGCGGATTGTCGGACCGTCCGTCTGGCGCCTCGACCTCAATGCCAAACGTTGACGTCATTGCCTCGGGGGCACAGCACCTCGATCGCGGGATAGAAGAACGCGCTGTTCCGGATGCCGGGGCTTAGCGGCACGGAGGCGAAGCGCTGACTGGATCAAGCCGACTGGATCAATTCGGCCCCAACGCCATGCCGGACGCGACGCCCGATCCGTGGCGCCGGGCTTTGCGCAAATTCATCGCGCCGGTGCCGTGCATGCTGGAAGCGGCCATCGTCCTGCGGATCGTATGCGCCGCATTCGTCGCGCGGAGCGCCGGCGCAGGATCTCAAGTTCCGCGTCTACCAACGCGGCAGGGGCGGTTGCCCGGGTGAGGGGGTCCAGATCGACGAAACCGCGGGTGGCCAAGCCGTGCGTCACCTCGATCTGCCGAATGGCAACGTTCGTCATCCCTTCCACGAGGACTCCAAACCCGCGAGTAAGCTGAGCGAGATTCCGAGGTCCGTATATATCGTTGCTTCCCACATCCGATCCGCGGACTTCATCGAATTCTATTTTTGTTGCACTCAGGAGTGCATCTTCTCCCGCTACATTTCATTTGAACATTGTTCACCCAGGAAGAAATCAGGAATTAATCTGCCTCAACGGGTAGGGGACGCTCGCAGATTCGTGATCAGAGACGACTAACGATGATCGGACCCAGGCGCGTCCTGCCTGCCCGGGTTTCTCGCTCCCGCGCGATTCGATTCTCACGGCTCCAGCACGTAATGACCGGGCGCGTCCTCGATGGCTGGATAGCGCTGTGAACCCATTGGCGGCGGGGCGACTTCGGTGCTTGAATGCTTTTCAAGCCAGTCTCGCCACGCGGGCCACCAGGATCCATTGCGAAACTCCGCTTGCTCCTGCCATTCGTCCGGCCCAACGTAGCGTGACTCGGGCGGGCGGTGACTGATGCGGAAGTGGCGGTTCCTGTGTCCCGGTTCGCTGACGACGCCGGCATTATGGCCGCCCGAGGTGAGTACGAACGTCAGATCGCCTTCGTTCAACAGATGGATCTTGTAGACAGAGCGCCATGGCGCGATATGGTCGGTTTCAGTTCCGACGACAAACAGCGGCACGCGGATATCGCTGAGCGCGATCGGTTTGCCATCGACCGGAAAACGCCCTTCGGCAAGTTCGTTTTCCAGGAACAAGCGATGCAGATACTCGCTGTGCATGCGGGCAGGCATGCGCGTGCCGTCCATGTTCCAGGCCATCAGATCGTTCGGGTGCTCCCGCTCGCCCATCATGTAGGACTTGATTGCGCGCGACCAGATGAGATCGTTGGAACGCAGCAACTGGAATGCGCCGGCCATCTGCCTGGTGTCGAGATAGCCCTGGGCGCGCATCACGTCATCGAGGAAAGCGAGTTGGTCCTCGTTGATGAAAAGCTGCAACTCGCCTGCCTCGGTGAAGTCCGTCTGAGCGCAGAACATTGTCTCGCTGGCGAGCCTGTCGTCCCCGTCGCGTGCCATCGCGGCGGCGGCGATGGCGAGCAACGTGCCGCCCAGGCAATAACCGCAGGCGTGAACCTTGGTGCCGCCGCAGATGTCGGTGACCGCGTCCAGTCCGGCGATCAGGCCCTGGCTCCGATAGTCGTCGAGCGTGGCACTTCTGAACTCCGCGCCGGGATTGCGCCAAGAAATGGCGAAGACGGTATGCCCCTGCGCGACCAGATAACGAATCAATGAATTTTCCCGCGAAAGATCGAGAATATAGTATTTCATGATCCAGGCCGGAATGATCAGCACGGGCTCCGGCTTCACGGTCTCCGTTGTTGATGAGTACTGAATGAGCTCGATCAAGTCATTCCGGAACACTACCTTTCCTGGCGTCGCCGCGAGATCTTTGCCGATCCGGAATTGCTCGAGCACCGGTAGGTGTCCGCTGATGTCGCGCATATCGGCCAACAGATTTGCCGCGCCCGCGACGAAGTTCTTTCCGCCGGTGCTGACCGTCGCGCGGATAACCTCGGGATTGAGCCAAGGGATGTTGGATGGCGAGAACACGTCCACGATCTGGCGTATGCCAAAGGAGACGATGCGTTGATTGGCTCGGCTGACCCCGGCGGGGCCTGTCGCCGCCTGTGCCCACCACTCCTCACCGAGCAGGAAGCATTCCGAAATCAGGTTGAATGGGGGCGCCTGCCAGGCGGGGTCGCGGAAGCGCGGATCGGTCGGCAGCCGGGCGATGGCCGGCTGGCCGCCGACCGCGGCGGCGAAGCGCGCCCACTGCCTGACCACGTCCTTCACCAGCTCGGCGCGGCGGAAGGGTGCGTTGGCGAGGTGGATCCCCCAGTCAAGGAACGCCTGTCCGACCGCGGCGAGCGACAATCCGCCCGAGAGGCGGCCTTCCGCCGCGTGAAGGCGGCCATCCAGCGCCGCGCTCAGGACGTCCTTATCGGGTACCGCCGCATCGGCGTGCGCTTCAGAGAAGCCTTTCTGCGGGCCGCCAGTCTTTGATCCGGCGGGCGGCACCACGCGAAGACGCACTTTGTTCATCACACACCCCATCCTTCAGCCAACAACCGGGTTCAACGTCATCGGTTCTGACGAGCAGTTTCATCAGCCGAGGTCGCTGCGACCGGCATCAGGCTGATAACGCCATGGAACGATCCGCGCCAGGCGCGATGAGGATTGTCCAATCCGCTTCAACAAGAGCTGCCGGTTGCCGATGTGCTGCTCAAGATGGTCTGAATGCTGTCGACCAGCACATTGTCCAGCAAGGGCTTTTCCAGCACGGTTCGAAGGCCGGCGCCGGCGGCGCGCGCGCGAAGGCGGCCAGTTGCGTGATTGGTCAGGAGGATCACGGGCATCCGCATCTCCCGGGCTCGAAGCTCGTTGAGCAATTCAAAGCCGTCCAGGTATGGTCTCTGGTCATCGAGAATGACACAGGTTGCTGTCGACAGGTCTGGATCCGTCAGCAGCGCGCCGGCCTCGCGATGGGTGCGCACACTGAGGCCCTCAAGCCGCAGAGCAAATTGCAGCGCCTCACGCACGGCTTGATCCTCGGCGGTGATCAGAACCAGCGGCGGTTGGCGGTTGGACATTCGGGCTCCTGCGACCTCGACCAGCCGTTCACGGGGTGAGGGTAGGCCTCTGTTTCTCAGAAAGCGGATTCCGGCGCATTGATTCAACGCAACCGGGTCGATGTTTATCGGACCCGCGGCACGGCGTCCCCAGAGTTGCCTGCAAGCACGGCCATGAGCCCCGCCGGTGAGGCGGCAGGCGGCACGCCTTCCAGGGCGTTGCCTGCAAGCGGCCATGAGCCCCGCGCCGGCGAGGCGGCAGGCGGCAGGCGGCACGCCTTCCCCGGCGTTGCCTGCACGCGCGGCGGCGTCACGCGTCGTCGGCTGGCTCCACGTCGCTCACGATCCTGAGCGTCAGGCGAAAGATTGTCCCGCCATTCGGGTTGGGCGCTGCCGAGAGACGGCCGCCATGTGCCTCGACGATAGTGCGCGAGATCGACAGCCCGACACCCATCCCCTGCGACTTCGTTGTCACGAACGGCCGGAAGAGCTGTGAGGCGACCGCCGGCGCGATCCCTGGCCCAGTGTCGCTCACGCTGATCTCGGCGAAGTCGCCGTCGCGTCGCGCGGTCGCGATGGTCAGTTGTCGCCGCACGGTCTCCTGCATTGCCTCGATCGCATTCCGTATCAGGTTCAGCAGGACCTGGTGGATCTGGACTTTGTCCGCCAACACAAACATCGCGCGTGGATCAAGCAGGAAGCCGACCCGGACGCCAGTGTCCTTGATGCCGACGAAGGCGAGCGCACACGCATCCTCGATCAGCTTCGTCAGGTTTTCCACATGGCGCTCACTCTCTCCCCGCGCCACGAACTGGCGCAGGCGACGGATGATCTGACCGGCGCGCAGAGCCTGTTCGGCCGCGCGGTCGACCGCGTCACGGATCATGAGTGTTTGCAGATTATCCGTGCCTATCAGCAGCCGACGGGAGCCGTTCAGATAGCTGACGACCGCGGTGAGCGGCTGGTTCAGTTCATGGGCAAGGGTTGACGCCATCTCCCCCATCGCGGTGAACCGCGACATGTGGATCAATTCGGCCTGCATGCTCTGCATTCGTTGCCGCGTCTCTTCCCGCTCGGTCAAGTCGCGGACGAATCCCGTGAAACAACGGTTATCCCCGGAAATCATTTCGCCGACCGCCAGTTCCATGGGGAAGGTCGAGCCGTCCTTGCGCAGCCCAATCACGATCCGGCCACGGCCGATGACACGTTTTTCACCGGTTGCGAAATAGCGCGCCAGGTATCCGTTATGCTGCTCCCGATAAGGCGACGGCATCAGCAGGCTGACGTTCCGGCCGATGACCTCGTGGCGGGGATAACCGAACAGACACTCGGCCGTGGCGCTGAACGACTGGATCGTGGCTTCGTTGTCGATGACGATCATCGCGTCCGGCACGGTGTCGAGAACCGATCGCAGGTGCATTTCGCTCTCCATCAAGGCGATCTGCGCCTGGCTGGCGGCTTCGAGCGTGCGGCGGAACGCGACCTCGACCTTCTCTCGAGCCTCGATCTCGGCTTGCAGTTTGCGGTTCGCCTCGACGAGGTCGCGGGCACGACCGGATTGCCACTCCACAATCTTGCCGAGAGCGATGTTGTGGCTTTGCAGGCCCGAGCGCCGCCCGCACTGGGCAGATATGTCGATCTGATTGGCGAAGAAATAGCTCAAGCTGCCGCTCGCGTCATAAACCGGTGCAATCAACAGCCGATTCCAAAATGGATCCCCATTCCTGCGGTAATTGCGTATATCGGTCTCGATCGGTTCGCCTGCGGTCACAGCGGCGCGGATGCACGCGACTGTCGCCGGATCGGTTTCGGGTCCTTGCAGGAAACGGCAATTGCGGCCGACGATCTCTTCGCGCGTGTAGCCTGTCAGGCGGCAGAAGGCATCGTTTGCGAATACGATGGGGTTATCGGTTTTCCTGGGATTGGTGATCAGCGTGGGCACCTCCGTCGCGCGCACCGCCGCGGCGAAGGGATCGGTTGCACAGCCGAATCCCGCCGGTTCAGGTTCAACTTCGGCGCGGTTCTGGCTCAGCCCTTGATGGGCAGCGCTCGGCACACCTGCGCGAAGAGGCGGCTCGCTCATAACATGAAGGTCATAGGTTCAAATCCTATCCGTGCAACTTGATCGTCCCGGCAACCCGATAGGGTGAACGCCTTCGTCGGCACATGAGCCGGAAGCGGCATTCCGGTGTCTCCACTCTGTCCGAAAAAGCTGTGTTTCCGCAACGGGGTCGAGAAGGATCGGGTGGCGGACGCACGCAACCAAGGTGTGTGCCGACAGGCGAAGGGCGCAAGCCGGCTGCCGCGTCACTTACACCGGAAACAGTTAGGAGCCGACCCGAAAAGTGCCGCCTGGCACCAGCGGGGCGAGGCCACGCCGACCTACCGCGTTCACCTGCCTGTTGCTGCCGCCTTGGCGTGCGCTCCTATTCAGACGCCGGCATGGCGGAGGCCAGCGCCGAGGCCACACGCTCGTGCGCTGTTTTCGTATGCTCGTAGGACAGGCGAGCGGCGCGATCGAGGTCGCGAGCCTGAACCGCATCGATGATCGCGTCGTGCTCCTCGCAACTTTGCTGGATTTCTTCGTACCCAAGGGAGCACTGGGCGACCCTCATCAGGCGCTCGAATTGTTCGACCATGGCACGAACGATCACCGCCATGCGTATGTTACCCGCCAGATCGGCGACCGCGCCATGGAACGACTCGTTGTACTCGACGCATTCGGATTCGGTATGATTTCTATTAGCGAAGTCTCGAAAACGATTCAGGACTTGCAACTTGGCTGCATCGGCCCGCGTCGCCGCGGCGGCGCAGGCCGGTTCCAAGAGCAAGCGGAGACCGAAGAGATCCTCGACATCGGAGTTCGAAATCGGCCTTACCCGGTAACCTCGTCTCGGCAGCACCGTCACAAGGTTCTCCCGCTCGAGGCGAAGCAATGCGTCACGAACAGGGGACCGGCTTACGCGATAGCGGTCAGCCAGCGCCAATTCCCGGAGGTCTTGCCCTGGCTGGAACTCACAAGTAAGGACTGATTGTCGGATCGCCTGATAGATATCATCTCGAAGTAGCATTCCGTTGCCCTCCATCACAGGCGTGTAACACGATACTGCGAGCGATGAAACTTGTGCAATGTACGTACCCGAGGAACCTACCGGAGGTTCGACGCGGATGGACACGGTTGCAACTTGCAAAACGCCGTAAGACTGCACAATCGATGGCTGAATGAGGCGGCTAAACTTCGGAACGGACCAGATTCGGATCGGTGCCGGGAGGATCTGGCGTAGTTCGGGCCTATGCCGAACGGAAGAAGTCGCCGGATTGCCAACGTGTGCTGCTTAACTGTCATTGGATTACGATTGTGTAACTGCCTCATTGGATTTGCTGAGCGCAGTCACATTTCTGTGCTCCAGCCAGGGCATAGCACCTCGACCTGACCGTTCTTCAACCGTGGCCCACATTCGACCAGCGGATTCCGGCCTTCCCTGTCGGAGGTCAGGCAATCATGGGTGGAATGCGGTCCGCTTCCATATGCCCGCCTCCGCCAAAGACGACATCGAGCAATGGTGGTGACAGATGCGCACGCAAGGAATCGAGCCTTCCGGACATGGTGGGTATTATATAGAAACGATATGGATCACCAATCGATATGGGCTACGCCATGTGATTAAATATGGAGCAACATTCTGTGTTTCTCGGTATTATACAGAAACCGTCTGCTCTCCTTGAAGCGGGTGAGGTCGGGGCTAGAGAGAGCATCCCCGACTCGGGTCCAGCTCATATTTGGCACGCAGGTTCCAAACCTGAGGTCGCTGCACGACTGGTCAGGCTGATGTTGCCCTCTTGCTGTCTCCGCCAAGGCCGCCTTGTTTCGCGGTTCCATGCCTCCATGAGCAACTTTGGGGACGAACCTCGACTATCCGAATTGCCTGGACCGGCCGTCAGGAGATAAGTTCCCGGTGCAGGCGGTTCGCGATCGGCGGGCGTCCGGTCTGCGATCTTTCGCTGCCCGAAGAACGGCGCGATGATCTTGTTCACTTGGGCTGATCGTCTACCACCGATCCGGCGCCTTACGGAGCAGATGGCGGGCAATCTGGCGTTTGACCGCGAGGCCGCTCCCTCTCCGGCGTTCGATCGTACCGACTTGATATCCGGTCCGATCGTAATCGTGGGATGATATCGCCGCCTGGACAGGAGGCCCGCACAAAACCGAGCGCTGGGTCGCCGCTCTGCCGAAACTTCGCGCCGGGCGCCCCTGCGTCGAAGGGACGCCAAGCCACCAAAGGAGAGGGTCGAATGGGCATCGCCGATAAGTCAGCAAAGGCTGAAGCGGTTCGCAAGCTGATAGCCGTGCGGGCGTACGAGCTGTGGGAAAGTCACGGACGCCCGCACGGTTGTGATCTGATCAACTGGCAGCAGGCCGAGCGGGAGATCATGAGCTGTATCGGAGACGACGAGGGCTCGGTCTCGCCGGCGCCAGTCAAATCGAAACGGTAAAGCCACGATCACGATGGAGCGGCTGCGCTAGATCAGTGCATGATCCGCGACGCAGTGACGCGATCTTCGCCTGGAGACACCGGCGCGATCCTGCCTGGCGACACCGCCGACTAACCTGTGCTGACACGTTAACCGGCGGACGCTCAGGATGTCACGTCAGCGTGCCGACGTCCAGCCCTTGTACTCGGCCACGTTCTCGCGTGTCACCAGCTTGCTGTCCATCAGCAGCGGGTCTTTTTCCGGCTTCTTGCCGTTCAGCAGCTCGACACCCTCCTGCACCGCGAGCCGGGCCATCAAGAATGGGTCCTGGCTGGCCGAGGCAACGAATTGTTTGGAGTTCGGGTCCTTCAGCGCGGCCTCGGCGTCCGGCGCTCCGTCGACGGCGGTGATCGGGAAGTTGGTGCGCTGCATCTGCTTGGCCGCCAGCTCCGCGCCAATCGCGGTCGGATCGTTGATCGCGAACACACCGTCGACGGTAGTAAACCGGGTCAGTAACGACTGCATCACCGCCAGGCCGCCATCACGCGAGCCCTTGGCGTCCTGATCGGAGGACAGCAGCTTGATCCCCGGGTGCCTGGCAATGACGGCCTTGCAGCCCTTGACCCGTTCGATCACCGAGGAGACCTGCGGCCCGTTCACGATGATCATGTCGCCCTTGCCGCCCATCTTGTCGATCAAATACTGGCACGAGATGGTCCCGGCCTGAATGTTGTTGGTCTCGACAGTGGCGTTGGCTCCCTTCGCCGCGGTGTCGACCGCGACCACGATGATGCCGGCCGCCTGCGCACGGCGGATCGCCGGCTCGATCGCATTCGGGTCGCCCGGGTTAAGCAGGATCAGATCGACGCCGGCGGCGATGAAGTTGTCGATCTGCGTGTTCTGCTTGCCCAGATCGTAGTCGTAGCCGACCGTGGTGACCTTCACATTCGGGTTGGTCTTCCGGGCCTCGAATTCCGCGCCTTTGGAAAGTGCAATGAAGAACGGGTTCCCCATCGAGCCGAGCGAGATGCCGATCGATTTGAGTTCCCTGGCGCGAGGCGACGTTCGCGCCGATCAGCAGCGCAGCACTGGCAAGCAAGATATTCTTCAACATGTTTCCCATCCCTCCTGAAGCATTCCTTGAAGCCCGCGCGCTCGCCTGCTCAGGATCGGCGGACGCGAAGATCGGCGGTCACGTGCGGGCCGAGCCGCGCAACCGGTAGCGGTCGAGTGCCACGGCGCCGATGATGACCGCTCCCTTGGCGATGTATTGCCAGACGTCGGTCACGCCAAGCAGGATCAGTCCATTGGTCAGCACGGCGATGATCAGCGCGCCGATCAGTGTGCCCCAGATGCTGCCGATGCCGCCGACGAAGCTGGTGCCGCCGAGGATCACGGCGGCGATCGCGTCAAGCTCGTAGGATTGGCCGAGCTGCAGTCCGTTCGCGGCGTACAGCCTGGCGGCCTGCATGACGCCGCCAAGGCCGGCGAGCAGGCCGGACATGCCATAGACGAACAGCAGGACCGCCCAGACCTTGATGCCGGACAGTCGCGCCGCGTTCTCGTTGCCGCCGACCGCGTAGATATGCACACCGAGCACAGTGCGGCGCAGAATCAGCCATGAGCCGACGATCACCAGGAAGGCGATCACGATCAGCCACGGAATCGCGACAATGCCCGCGATACGCAGCGAGCCGTTACCGATGAAGGCGAACGGCAGGCTGGCGTTGAACACCGTTGTGTCGTTGCCGAGCAGCCGCGCCAGGCCTCGCACCGCGGTCAGCGAGCCAAGCGTCACGATGAACGGCGGCAGACGGAGGAACGCGATCAGCACGCCGTTGCCCAGGCCGATCACCAGGCCCGTCAGCAGCGCCGCGGCAATGCCAAGATCGCCGAGAGTCTGTGACACCAGCAATCCGACCACGGCCGCGGCGGCGAGGATGGAACCGACCGAAAGGTCGATGCCGCCGGTCAGGATCACGAACGTCATGCCGGCGCCGAGCACGGCGTTTATCGAGGCCTGCTGGGCGACGATCGACAGGTTCTGCCAGGACAGGAACCGGCCCTCGCCGGTGAAGTAGATCCCGCCGACCTGGACCAGCAGGCCAAGAACAATGAGCACCGGCAGCATGCCGACCGAGCGGATGAAGGCGCGCATATGCTCTTTCCGCAAGCGCTGGCCATCGCGCTTGTTATCGCTGACGGTTCCGCTCATGCTGCCACCCTCTCGATGTCGACGCCCGTTGCGAGCGCCATGATGCTTTCCTCGGTGATGGCAATGCCGGTGCCGGCGCCGACCTCGCCTCGGGTTTCTCCTTCGCGCATCACGACGACGCGGTCGGCGATGCCGACCACCTCGGGCAGTTCCGAACTGATGACCAGCACGGCCGCGCCGCTCTGAGCGAGTTGGTCGATGATGCGGTAGATCTCCGACTTGGCGCCGATGTCGACGCCCCTCGTCGGTTCGTCCAGGATCAGCACCTTCGGCCGGGTTTCCAGCAGGCGCGACAACAGCACTTTCTGCTGGTTGCCGCCTGACAGGGCTCCGACGGGCATGTCTGGCCCGGGCACGCGGATGTTCAGCGCCTTGATCGCCGCGAGCGAGCGCATGCGGGCGCGCGTGCGGTCGAGCCAGCCGGCGAACTTCGCATCGCGGCCGATGACGCCCAGGTTGATGTTCTCGCCGACGGTCATGTCGAGAAACAGGCCCTGGGCCTTGCGATCCTCGGTGAGGTAGACCACGCCGCCATCGATCGCCTCGGCGGGCGTGCGGAAGTCCACAGCCTTGCCGTCGAGTTCCACCGTGCCATTCGTGCGTGGCTCGGCACCGTAGATCAGGCGGGCGAGTTCCGTGCGGCCGGCGCCGACGAGGCCGGCAAGTCCCAGGACTTCGCCGGCATGCAGGATGAAGCTGGCGTGCTTCACACGGCGTCCATCGGCGAGATCCTTAACCTCGAGCACCGGTGCGCGCGCGTCGCCCGGCTCTACGCCCCAGGGCCGGTGTTCCTTCTTGTAGAAGGACGACAGGTCGCGCCCAACCATCATGCGGACGATGCTCTCGGGCCGGATCTCATCACGGCTGAGGGTGCCGACATAGCCGCCGTCGCGCAGCACCGACACACGTTCGGCCAGTTCGTAGACCTCAGCCATGCGATGGGAGATGTAGATGATGGCAAGACCTTCGGCCTTCAGCCGCGAGATCACCTGGAACAGCCGATGCGTCTCGCGGCTGGACAGGGCGGTGGTCGGTTCGTCCATGACCAGTATGCGCGAACGCGCATGGATGGCGCGGGCGACCTCTGCCGTCTGCTGCTCGGCGATCGAGAGATCGCCCACCAATGTGCGGGGACCGAACGTCGCGCCGAGACTGACCAGGATCTCGCTGCAGCCCCGGAACATGGCGCCGCGGTCGATCGCGAGGCCCCGATGAGCCTCGCGTCCGAGATAGATATTTTCGGCCACGGACAGATTGGGCGAGAGCGCCAGTTCCTGATAGATAATGGCGATGCCGTGAGCCTTTGCCGTCAGCGGCCCGTCGATATGTACCGGCTTGCCGTCGATTTCGATCTCCGCGCCCGGGTCGGGGATGTAGGCACCGGAGAGGATTTTCATCAGAGTCGACTTCCCGGCGCCGTTCTCGCCCATGAGCGCATGCACTTCGGCGGGATAGACGGTGAGTTGAACGTTCTGCAAGGCCTTCACCCCGGTGAACGTCTTCGACACGTTACGCATGCGCAGGATCGGGGCGGCTTCAGGTGACGCGGGCATGCTTGCCTCCGTGGCGGTTGCTGCCTGCCAGATGCCGCCGACCAGCGAAGCGTGCGCGAATACGCATCAGCGGATCGCCAGCTGCTCGGGCATCGGACAGCGACGATAACATTCGACGCAGACGCTGGGAGTGCCGTGACCGGCTTCATGGACGTGCATGACCAGACGCTTCCTCGTCCGGCGGTTCGGCCCGCCGGATTGTTCGATCAGGTTATTCCAAAGCGTCTCCACCTTGAGTGGAAACACCCTGGCTCATATTTATCGAGCAATTTCATCAGCCTGAAGTCGCCTCGCGATTCGAGTCAGGCTGATATTGCTCTCACCAACCTGCGTGACATGAAGCCGCAAAACAAGTGGATTCCTTTCGCGGAAGTCAGCAAATGCACCGAGGCACGCGCTCGAATGTGGGCGGAGGACGGCAGTGGGCACTGCCTCGACAAGCGCCGGGCTTCGTCTAGAGTCACGCGAAGCCAGCAGAAGCCGATGGGAGAGAGAGATGACCGACCTGATGAAGCCCACCTATGCGCGCAACATGCGCATCATCGGCCATTCCGATCAGGGCGGCGGGCGCGCAGACGGTGTGCAGATCATGGTACACAAGGGCCACGCATATGTCGGGCACATATTCTCCAAGGGCTTCTCGGTCATCGACGTGCGCGACCCGACGAAGCCGCGGCCGGTGAACTACGTTGCGACGCCGCCGAACACCTGGTCGATTCATTTGCAGCAGTTCAACGACCTTTTGCTGGTCGTGCACGCGAAGGACATGTTCGCGCAGCCGGAACTGGCGGATGAAAAGAACTACTACAAGGGCAAGATCGGCTCGCACGGAGACGCGCCGGTGGAGCAGACCTGGTCAGCCGGCATGGCGGTCTACGACGTCAGCAAGCCGGAGACACCGCGACAGATCGGCTTCATGCCGGTGGATGGCGGCGGACTGCACCGTCTGTGGTATGTCGGCGGTCGCTGGGCCTATGCGTCCGCCCTGCTGAACGGGTTCTCCGACTACATCCTGATCACTATCGACATGGCGGACCCAACGAAACCCGTGCTGGCGGGAAAGTACTGGCTGCCGGGCATGAACGTCGCGGCGGGCGAGGTGGCTCACTGGCCCAGCGAGATCGGTCGCTTTGGGTTGCATCACGCAATCGTGCGCGATGATATCGCCTATTGCAGTTGGCGGGACGCGTGTCTGGCGGTGGTGGACGTGAGTGACCGGTCCGCCCCGAAGCTGATCACCCACAAGATATGGGCGCCCCCGTTCGGCGGCGGGACACATAATGCGCTGCCGCTGCCAAACCGCGACCTGCTGATCGTGGTGGACGAGACCGTGCTCGATAACCGTGAGGACGGCGAAAAGCCGATCTGGGTGTTCGACAACCGGGTGAAATCCAACCCGATCAGCATCGCCACCTTCCCGGAACCGCACGACGCGGATTATTTGAAGGTGGGTGGACATTTCGGTCCGCACAACATCTATGAGAACCGGCCTGACCAGTTCGTCAGTGAGGAGTTGATCTTCGCGACGTATCAGAACGCCGGTGTGCGCGTTTACGACATCCGCGACAAGTTCCGTCCCGTGGAGGTAGGCGCCTGCGTGCCGCCGCCACCTACGAAACTGGTCGATCCCCGGCCGAACCGGCCGAAGGTGCTGCATTCGGCGGACGTATCGGTCGACAAGAACGGCATTGTTTACTGCACGGATTTCTCGGCAGGCCTGTACATAATGGAGTATACGGGGTAAAATGCGACGTGTCCCTGGAGAGGGATGGCGCCTGCGACTTACCCCGGATATCGTCCCTGGCGTCCCCCCTGCTTTTCCAATCCGCACGAATCCGCCGATGGTTTGCTCGTGATGTCGCAGCCGCCAGCAAATTCGTTCCCGTTTCTTACGCCGGGCGCAATCACGCGCCCGGTCAAGCAGGCCATCGCGGCGAAGGTGGTCACGCTGTTCAACGACCGCTCCCGCGGTGAGCGGCCGGTCAAGCGGCGCCTCGACGGGCTGTTTGGCCCGCACGCCGTCGCGTGGCGCATTCATGGTGACGTTACCTCGATGATGGTGGGTGGCGTTGCGGGGTTGCTGCTTCAGATGCTCCACCCGGGGGTACTGGCGGGGGTCTGGGACCATTCGAACTTCCGCGCCGACATGCACGGCCGGCTGCGGCGCACGGCGCGGTTCATCGCGCTGACCACATATGGGGGGCGGGCTGAGGCGGAGGCGGCGATCTCCCACGTTCGCCGTATTCACGATCGGGTCCGCGGGGTGCTGCCTGACGGTACGCCCTATGCCGCGAACGACCCCACACTGCTGGCCTGGGTGCATGTTACCGAGACCACCAGCTTCCTGAACGCGTGGATCCGCTACGCCGAGCCCAGCATGTCAGGGACAGATCAGGAACGCTATTTTGCGGAAATGGCACGGATCGCTGAAGCGCTTGGCGCCGACCCGATCCCACGCACACGGTCGGAGGCGCGGCAGTTGATCGAGGCGATGCGGCCGCACATGCGGTGCGACAGCCGAACGCGAGAGGTCGCCCGTCTCGTCCTGCGTCAACGAGCCCTGACCATGGTCGCGGAGCCTTTGCAGGTGCTCACCATGCAGGCCGGGATCGACCTGCTGCCGAGCTGGGCGCAGCAAATGCACGGGCTGCAGACGCCGACGCTTGGCCGCCCGCTGGTCCGCGCCGGCACGTTCGGCATCGCCCGGGCGGTGCGCTGGGCGTTCGAGTGAAGCGGCGCCCCGCCAGGCGCGGCCGCTGCCGGCGCTGGCTCATGTTCGGCGGGCAATCTCATCGGCGTTGGATCGCCTCGCGATGAGGGCCGGGCCGATATCGCCTCCGATCCTCTTGCTCCGGGCTTGCGCAAGCGCACGGGGTGATGTTCCCTAAGCAGAACTGGGCCGAAGAGAGCCTGGCGTCGGTGGAGGCTAACGCGTGACCGTTCGAGGAGAGACCTGGACACCACCGGCCAACAGGGACGCTGTGCCGCTGCTTGATGTGCAGGGTGTCTCGAAGCGGTTCGGCGCCACGCGTGCCCTGGATGATGTGAGCCTGCAGGTCGGACGCGGCGAGATCGTGGCGCTGCTGGGCGAGAATGGCGCGGGGAAATCCACCCTGATCAAGGCTCTGGCCGGCGTGCATGCGCTGGACAGCGGCAGCATCCGGTACCACGGGCAGGATGCCACGGACGGCCTGCGCCGGTTCCCGATCGCCTTCATCCACCAGGACCTCGGCTTGATCGAGTGGATGACTGTGACTGAAAACACCTGCCTTGCGCTGGGTTATCCGCGCCGCCTGGGCCTGGTGGACTGGCGGACGGCGCGGCGCCGCACGGCGCGGGCGCTGGAGGCGGTGGGCGCCGGTATCGACCCCGATGCGCGGGTCGCCTCATTGACCCGCACGGAGAAATCGCTGGTCGCGATCGCGCGTGCGCTGGCGACGGATGCCGAACTGCTGGTGCTGGACGAGCCCACCGCCAGCCTGCCCGCCAACGAGGTGGCACGGCTGTTCGCGTGCCTGCACCGGCTGCGCGAGCAAGGTGTCGGGATGATCTACGTGTCGCACCGGCTGGACGAGGTGTTCGAGATTGCTGACCGGATCGTCGTCCTGCGCGATGGGCGCATGGTCGGTGAGCGCGCGACGTCCGGGACCAGCCCCGAGGAGGTGATCCTGCTGATCGTCGGCCGCGAGCCCTCGCAGGTGTTCCGCCGGCCGGCCCAGCGCGCCGGTTCGGCGCGGCTGGAGCTGACGGGACTGCGGGTGGGCGACGTCGGGCCGATCGACTGCGGGCTGCACGCGGGCGAGATCGTCGGCCTGGTCGGACTGCGCGGCGCCGGGCAGGAAAGCGTGGGGCGTGCCCTGTTCGGGCTGGAGGCGTTGACCGGCGGGCGGATCCTGCTGGACGGCGAGCCGTTCATGCCGACCTCGCCGCGGCAGGCGATGCGGGCGGGCATCGATCTCGTCTGCGCCGACCGGATGGCGGACTCGGTGGTGCCGAACCTGACGGTGCGGGAGAACCTGTTCCTCAACCCGACGGCTGGCGGGTCGGGTCCATTGACCTACCTTGGGCCGGCACGCGAGCACGACGCGGCGTTCCGGCTGGGACAGGAGATCGGGCTGCGGCCGAACGATCCCGCGCTGCCGATCGAATGGCTGTCCGGCGGCAACCAGCAGAAGGTCGTGGTCGGCCGATGGCTGCATCTGCAGGGCAAGGTGTATGTCTTCGAGGATCCGACCGCCGGCGTGGATGTGGGTGCCAAAGCCGAAATCTATCGGTTGTTTGACGTCGCGCTGAAGCGAGGCGCGGCGATCCTGCTGGTGTCGACCGATTTCGAGGAGGTCGAGAAGGTTTGCCACCGCGCGCTGGTGTTCGACCGCGGACGGGTGGTGGCGGAACTGGCGGTGGGCGACCTGTCGGCCGAAAACCTGCTTGCCGCGGCTTCCGCAAGCATCGGCCAGGTAGCCGCCGTGCTGACGCAGATCGAACCTTCGCGGACCAGCCATGCAATCCCTTAAATCCAACGCACTGGAACCCACCCGCTCGGAGCTCGCCGGGCTGACGTGGTGGCAAACGGCTGGCCGGGTCCTGCCGATCTACGGCCTGCCGATCCTGACATTGGTGCTGGCGGTGTTCTTTTCGATCCTGCTGCCGGACTCGTTTCCGACCACGCTCAACATCCGGTCGATGCTGAGCGACAAGGGGATCATCGCGCTGCTGTCGCTGGGCGCGATGCTGCCGATGATGGCGGGACGGATCGATTTGACCATCGGGTTCGGCATCGTCATGTGGCACCTTCTGGCGATCAGCCTGCAGGTTTGGTACAACGTGCCCTGGCCGCTGGCGATGCTGCTGGTGCTGCTGTGCAGCGCGCTGGCAGGGCTGATCAACGGCCTGCTGGTCGAGGTCGCGCAGATCGACAGCTTCATCGCCACGCTGGGCACCGGCACGATCCTGTACGCCCTGGCGCTGTGGCTCAGCAACGGGCGGCAGGTCATGGGCCACCTGGCGGACGGCTTCATCGACGTCAACGCCCTGTCGCCGCTCGGCATCCCGATGCCGGCGGTCTACGTGATCGTGCTGGGCGTGGCGCTTTGGCTGGTCACGGAGCGGCTGCCACTGGGACGAAAGATCTATGCGATCGGCGCCAACGAGAAGGCGGCGGCGCTGAACGGCATTCCGGTACGGACCTATGTGATCGCGGTGTTCGTGGGGTCGGGGCTGATCGGCGGCTTCACCGGCTGTGTGCTGGCATCCAAGCTGCAGATCGGCCAGGCGAATGTGGGGCTGGACTACCTGCTGCCCGCCCTGGTCGGCGCTTTCCTGGGCACCACGACGATCAAGCCGGGACGGGTGAACGTCCTGGGCACCATTGTCGGCGTGATGATCCTGGCGATTGGCATCTCGGGCATCCAGCAGTTGGGCGGAGCGTTCTTCGTCGAACCTCTGTTCAACGGCACGACCCTGGTCGTCGCCATCGCGCTCGCCGGGTTCGCGCAGCGCCGCAGGTCGGTCACGGTGGTGAAGGCGAAGCAACCGGCCGAATGAATTTTTCAACGCGCATGGCAGCCGCGCGACGTGCGGACGCTGCCCAAGAAGGGGAAGGGAAAACGATGTCGACATTTCGTGTGCTGCGGCGGGCGCTGTTGGCCTCGGCCGCGGTGTTGGCGGTCTCCGCGATCAGCGCCCGGGCCGAGGATACCACCATGGCCGAGGCCAAGGCCGTCATCGCCAAGGCGACCGCACCGGCGCCGCCATGGAGCGGTCCGACAACGGGTCCGAAGGCACAGGGCCATAAGCTGGTGATCTATGTCTCCGCCGATCAGCGCAATGGCGGTGCGACCGGCGTCGGCGATGGGGCGCAGGAGGCCGCGAAGGTGATCGGATGGGACTTCCGCATCCTCGATGGCCAGGGTTCGGTGGCGCAGCGCACATCGGCGCTGAATGAGGCGATTTCGCTGAAGCCCGACGGCATCATCCTCGGCACGGTCGACGCCAAGGAGCAGGCGCCGGTGATACAGCATGCGGTGAAACTGGGCATCAAGGTGGTCGGCTGGCATGCCGCGGGCGAGCCCGGCCCGGTGAAGGACCCACCGGTGTTCACCAATATCACCACCGATCCGGTTGAGGTCGGCAAGGTGGCCGCGCTGTATGCCGTGGTGGATTCGAATGGCACCGCCGGCGCGGTGGTGATCGGCGACAATCTTTACGCGATCAGCACGGTCAAGACCGACGCCGCGATCGCGGCGATCAAGGGATGCAAGGGCTGCAGGGTCCTCGCGTTCGAAGACACGCCGATCGCCGACGCTGCCAATCGGATGCCGCAACTCACGACCACGCTGCTGACGCGATTCGGCAAGAAATGGACCTACGCGATCGCTGTTAACGATCTCTGGTTCGATTTCGCATCGCCTTCGCTGCAGGCGGCCGGCATCAATCCGGACGGCGGCTACCCGCGGCTGATTTCCGCGGGGGATGGGTCGGTGCCGGCGTTCCAGCGCATCCGTGAGCACCACTATCAGATCGGCACCGTCGCCGAACCGCTGCACCTGCACGGCTGGATGTGCATCGACGAACTGAACCGCGCCTTCGCCGGCGACAAACCGAGCGGGTTCGTGCCGCCGCCGCACCTGTTCATCGCCGCCAACCTGAACCGCGATGGCGGCCCGAACAACCTGTATGACCCGGAGGATGGATACAAGGATATCTACAAGAAGATCTGGGGGAAGTGAGCAGGACGCCGGCGGTTCCCGTTCCCGAGGACGGAAGCCGCGCCCTGGGGCGGATTTCAATGCCGACCCCGAGGGGCAGCAGCGTCCTAGCATCGGATATGTCGGGCCGTGACGACAGAGACTGGCCGAGCCACATTTCCGGGGGTCCGGAAATGGGCTCATTTTCCGTGGACTTATATTATTGCCGCGATCCGCTGTGAGCGGCTTCGAGCGAGGCCTGCTGTTTCACCAGCGGACATTCGCTATCGCTGAGCGGGCGGTAGATGTCGGCGGCGGGAACCTCGTGAAGCAGACGGTAGTAATCCCAGGGATACTTTGACTCGGCCGGGGATTTCACCTGGAAGTAGTACATATCGCGGATCACCCGTCCGTCCTCACGAATGGTCCCGCCGTCGCCAAGCACGTCCTTGATGGGATCCTTCTTCATCTGCCGGACGACCGTCTTCGCCTCGGTCGTACCAGCTTCCTTGATTGCCTGAAGATAGTGCAGCATCGCCCGGTAGGCATCGACCTGCAGGGCGGTCGGCATATGATGTTCGGCGGCAAAGAAGCGCTTCGACCAGGCTCGCGTCTGGTCGTTCAGGTCCCAGTAGAACACGTCGGCGAAGCGTGTGCCCTGCATGGCGGCGAGCCCGTCGCTGTGCACGTCCATGATGAGCATCAGCAACGGCACGAGGTGCATCTTGAGGTCGAACTCGCGCGCCTGCTTGACGGCATTCTCCATGTCCTGGCCGGAGTTGGCGAACATCAGCACCTGCGCGCCGGACGCTTGCGCCTGCAGCAGGTATGCCGAGAAATCGGTGGTTGCGTAGGGGTGCTTCGAGTCACCCTCGAACGTCCCGCCGTTTGCCTGCAGGACCGATGTCGCATCATGCTCCAGCGCGTGTCCGAACGCATAATCCACGGTCAGGAAGTAAAAGGTCTTGCCGCCATCCGCGATCGTCGGCATCACCGCCGCGCGCGACAGGGAATATGTATCGGTCAACCACTGGACACTGTTGGGCGTGCAAGCCTTGCCCGTCAGCAAGGAGGACGACGCGCCGGTGATCAGGAACACCTTGTCGAGGTCACGGGTCAGCCCCTGGATACCGAGCGCGACCGCCGAGTTGTTGACATCCATGATCGCGTCGACGCCATCGACCGTGTACCACTCCTTGGCGGTGGCGAGTCCGATGTCGGGCTTGTTGTGGTGGTCCCCGACCAGCAGTTCAATCGGACGGCCCAGGACCTTGCCGCCGAAATCGGCGATGGCCATGCGGGCGGCGGTGATCGAACCGGGTCCGTCGTCGATCGCGCTCGGTCCGTTCATGTCGGTCAGGAATCCGATGCGCAGCGGTTCCGCCCGCGCCGCCGCCACGGCCGCCCATGCGGCCACGCCGCAAATGGCCGAACGGAACGGCCATCGCCAAAAGTATCGCATGAAGTTTCTTCCCCCTTTTTGTATCGATTGCCGCACGTCAAGCCTTCAGGCCACGAAACCACCGCCGTTCACATCCAGTACGGCGCCGGTGATGAAGGACGACTCCTCCGACGCCAGGAACGAAACGGCCGACGCGATATCCTGCGGGACGCCCAGACGCCGGACCGGGATCTGCTTCAGGGCCTCCTGCACCATGTCGTCGGGCGTCTGCGATGACAGCGGCGTCACGACACGGCCGGGCGCGATGGTGTTGGCGGTGATGCCGTGGCGGCCTCCCTGCCCCGCCAGTGCGCGAGTCAGGCCGATAATGCCAGCTTTGGTCGCGTGATAGGGCACACCGGCGCCACGAACCAGGGTGCGCCCCGCGCGGGACGCGACGTTGATGATCCGGCCCCATTTATTCGCCTGCATCAGCGGGAACACCGCCTGCGACAGCAGGAACGGGGCGGTCATGTTGACCGCGACGACGAACTCCCACTCATCCTGGGTGACGTTCAGAAACGACGGTTCCTTGCCGAAGACGCGCGAGGCCACGCCCGCGTTGTTCATCAGCAGGTCGCACCGTCCATAGCGGTCCTGCAGAACCTGCTTCGTCAGCGGGATAGTTGCGGGATCGATCAGGTCGCCGACCAGACTGTCGGCTTGCAGGCCGCGTTCCCTGATGGCCGCCGCGCGCTCCGTCACCTGCTCCGAACGGTCGAGCAACAGGACGGTGAACCCGTCCGCCGCGAGCCGTTCGGCTGACGCCAGGCCAATCCCGCTGGCGGCTCCGGTAATGACGGCGACCCTGTTTGTTTGCATTCTTGCTTCCTCCCACCGATTCGTCAGTCCTTCTGCCGGGCAACCCCCGCTCGCAGCCGAAGCAGCGTCAGCACCAGATCGATCGTCGGGGTTGCGACGCCGGCGATCTCCCGCATCGTCCGGATCGAATCGGCGAGCGCATCGATCTCGAGCGGCCGGCCGCGTTCCAGATCCTGCAGCATCGACATCTTGTGGCCGCCGGCCAGCCTGGTCGCCGTGATCCGCTTCTCACGCGCGACCGGCAGCGTGACGCCCAGCGCGGCGGCAACGTCCTCGGCCTCGATCATCATGCGGCGGACCAGGTCGACCGCGTCCGGATGTTCGTGGATCTGCCCCAGCGTCGCGTGGCCCAGCGTCGCCACAGGATTCCAGCACAGGCTGGAGATCATCTTCATCCAGATCCAGCCGCGGATGTTCGTGGTCAGCGGGGCCTTCATCCCGGCTTGCCGCATCGCCTCGCCCAGCCGTTCCAACCGGGGGGTCGTCGTGTCGTCCGGTTCACCGATCGGGAAGCTGGCACCGGCACCGTCGTGACGGATGACGCCGGGCGCCTCGACCTCGGTCGCCACCCAGAACACGCAGCCGAGTGCGCGCTCCGGCCCCAGGACGTCCCATTGCCGGCCTCCCGGATCGAGCGCCTCCAGCCGGCGGTTCGCGAAGGTCGCCCGGCTGGCCATGGAAATACCAGTACGGGATCCCTGTCGTCGGCGGGATCACCGCCGTGTTCGGGCCCGATCAGGGATTTTATCCCGTCGAGCGCGGCCCCGACCTGGTGCGACTTCAGCGTAATGAAGACGTAATCCTGCGCACCAAGCTCGTCCGGACGATCGGTCGCGCGCGGGTTGACGGTGAAGCCTGCGTCAGGTCCGACGACGCGCAGCCCACGGTCCCTGATGGCCGCGAGTTGCGCACCACGGCCAACGACGCTGACCTCAATGCCGGGCACACGCGCCAGATGAGCGCCGATATAGCCGCCGATCGCACCGGCACCGAAGATGCAAACCTTCATGGCGCCGTCTGGTGCGTTACGGCGGCGCGGCCG
This sequence comes from uncultured Alphaproteobacteria bacterium, assembly GCA_963817185.1. Classification (GTDB taxonomy): domain Bacteria; phylum Pseudomonadota; class Alphaproteobacteria; order Acetobacterales; family Acetobacteraceae; genus Rhodopila. The sequence continues at coordinate 203,745 of CAWFNN010000005.1, forward strand.
CTGAACGCCGTCCGGTCCGGCTGATCCCGGTAACCAAGCTGGCGGGAGATGGCCAGCGAACCGACGACGCAGGCCTGGGTCAATGCCTCGAACTGGTTCTCGACCTCGACCGTCCGTCCGCCCACGGACAGCGCGGCGACGACTTCGCCGGTGTGGTTGCGGATCGGCGCGGCCACGTGGCGGGAGTCGTGCAACAGCTCCTGGTCGTCCACGGCGAAGCCATCACGGCGGACGGTCTCGAGATTCGCCATCAACGCATCGATGGTCGTCAGCGTGCGCGGGGTATAGGGGTCGAGTCCATGGCCGCTCAGCACGGCCTCCAACGCCGACGGCGGCAGATAGGCGAGAAGCAGCTTGCCCGACGCACACGCGTGCACGGGATGGACGCACATCAGGCTGGAATCGCGTTGCAGGGTTTCACTGGTACGGCCGCGTATCATGATGACTTTGTTCCGATACAGCCTGCACAGGCTGGCGTACGCGGGGAACCGGCGGGATATGTCGGCGAGCACGGGCAGGGCGATCTGATCGAGTTCGCGGCGCCCAAGGGCCGCATGACCAAGCAACGAAAGGCCGATGCCGAGGTAGCATCGGCCGCTTTCCTCGTCCTGATCGATCAGGCGGCTGGTACCGAGTGTGCCGACCAGGCGCGAGACCGCGCTGGGCGACATGTCGAGGCGCGCGGCGAGGTCACCGACCCGCAGGGGCCGCCCGGACGAATAGAGTTCCTCCAGGATCGCCAGTGCCTTGCCGACCGACTTGATCAGGTTGCCGTCGTCATCCGCGGCCGCCCGGCGCGGCCTGCTGGCTCCGCCTGTACGGCGACGAAACGGTCTTGCGCCATGGTTGCTGCCCTCTTCCTCATGACGGAGACAACAGCGATCCGCCGCAGACGGAGATACATTGACCCGTCACGTAGGACGAGAGATCGGTCGCCAGAAACTCCAGCGCGTTGGCACAGTCCTCGGTCGTGCCGAGGCGGCGCAACGGGATCCGGCGTGCATCGTCCGGGCGCACGATCCCGCGCGCGGCCGCCTGCGCGACCACCCGCGACGTCTGGATCGGTCCGGGTGAGATACAGTTGGCGCGAATGCCGTCCGGGCCCAGTTCAGCGGCGAGATATCGCGTGTACTGGGCAACCGCGGCCTTTGCCATGCCGTAATGAGCGAGCACGCCGCGTCCGACGACGGTTGCCGCGGCCAGGGTGGAGATGTTGACGATCACGCCGCCGCCCTGCGCCTTCATGATCGGCGCCACGGCCTGGCAACAGTAGATCGCGGTCATCAGGTTGGCATCGAGGATCGCCTTGGTGTCCTCGTCCGGCATGACCGATGCCGTGCTGCGCTCGATCGGCGTGATCGCGCCGCCGGCGTTGTTGACCAGGACATCGATCCGCCCGAACGCGGCCATCACGTCGGCGAAGATCCGTTGCACCGTCTCGCGTTGACTGAGGTCGCCTTGCACGCCGATGGATCTGCGGCCCATCGCGCGGATCTCGTCGGGCACGGATCGGCGCCGACAAGGTTTCATTGAACTCGGCCGCCGCATCGAGATTGATGTCCACGACGGCGACGTCGGCACCGAGACGAGCCAGCCGCAGGGCGTACGCTCGTCCCAGGCCGCGCGCCGCGCCCGTCACGACCGCGCATTTGCCTTCCAGGCGCATGTCACTCGGCCGCCCGCAGCATCGGGGCATTGTCCGGCGTCGCGTCCGCCTTCCAGTCCTTCAGCGCGGGCAGCACGTCGGACGCGAACAGGCGCATCGATTGTTCCGCCTGGTCATAGGGCAGGCCGGCGAAGGCGAAATGAGCAATGAAGGTGCCCATGTCGATGTACTGGTCGATATTGCGCAGCTTCTCGATCACCTGGTCCGGCGTGCCCCATGGCATCAGGTTGACGAATTTTTCCGTCACCCGCGCCGCGTCCTGCTTTACCGCCTTCGACATGGCGGTGTACTGCTCATAACCCTTGGTATTGCCGAAGTGATCGCCGCCGATGTTGTAATGCTTGATGACGCTTTGGTAATAGCGGCCGATATACTTCGCCGCCAGGTCCTTCGCCTTGCCGGCATCCTTGTCGACGATGCAGAAGCCGACCAGCACCGATTTCGGCCGCGGTATGCCGATCTGCACGCGCTCCCATTCCTCGCGATGCATGCGGATGCCCTCGGCCACCTCGTCCCATCGCTTCTGCGGAACCACCAGCATGCCCGCCCCAAGCCGCGCCATGATTGGCATCGAGTCGGATGAATTGCCGGCGCCATAGGTCCGGCCGCGAAAACTGCGGAACGGCGCGGGACGGATGTCACGGCGCGGTTGTTTCACATGCGCGCCGTCATACTCGACGTAGCCGCGTTCCAGCCCGGTCAGCACCGCTTCAGCGCATTCCACGAACCGGTCGCGCGACTGGTTCATATCGAGACGGAAGCCCTCGAACTCGATCGCCCCCAGGCCCCTGCCGATCCCCAGCACCATCCGCCCGTTCGAGAGCACATCAAGCATCGCGACCTCCTCGGCCACGCGTATCGGATCGTGCCAGGGCAGCACTATGACCATGGTGCCGAGCTTCGCGTGCTTCGTGCGGCCGGCCATGTAGGTGAGGAACTGCGTCGGGCTGGGGATCATTTCGTATTCGGTGAAGTGATGCTCCGTCGTCCAGATCGAATCGAATCCAAGCGGTTCGGCGAGTTCGGCGAGGCGGACTTCCTCGGCGTAGATTTCCCGGTCGGTCCGTTCACCTGAGAGGTTCTGGAACACCGGGCTGTAACCAACGTGCATGACATCCTCCGCCGCTCGCTTGCCGATCTCGCAATGCTGTTGCGGATGGTGCATGCTGTTTGCCTGCTTGTCAACAGGCGAGCCATGGGCGATGTAGGACGGGGTGAGATAGAGGCCAAAGGTAGAAACGGACGGGGCTGCGGGTTGGCGGGTTGACTGGACGACGGATTTATCCGCTAAATCGGAAAATCAATTGCGCGAATGTGGCCGGGAGCCGCACCGCCTGGAGGACCGGCATGGCAAGCTCGAAATTCTATCGTCTGGTCGAAAGGATGCGCGCCAACGCAGCGCCCGGACCGCAGACGATCGAAGCGCTGCGGGCAAACATGGAGGAAGTTGGCCGCAAGTTCGCGCCGCCGGATGGCTTCACTTTCACGCCGGCTGATGCGGGTGGCGTCGCCGGCGAATGGGCGCGATCATCGGAAGCGGACGACGGACCTGTGATCTTCTACCTGCATGGCGGGGGCTACGGTGTCGGTTCGATCGCGTCGCACCGTCACCTCGTGGCAAAGCTCGCCCAGGCGTCGTCGGGGCGCGGCTTCTCGATCGATTATCGTCTGGCGCCGGAACATCCGTTTCCCGCGGCGGTTGACGACGCGGTCACCGCGGCGCGCTGGCTGCTCGGGCAAGGCGTGGAGCCGAAACGATTGGTCTTTGCCGGCGATTCCGCCGGTGGCGGACTGGCGATCGCCACTTGCCTGGCGCTTCGCGATGCCGGCGATCCGTTGCCCGCCGCGCTGGTCTGCATGTCGCCGCTGACCGACCTGGCGAAGGAGGGAGAGTCGATGCGGACCAAGATCGATCTCGATCCGATGGTGAACCCGCAAAGCAGCGCCGCCTACGCCCGGCGCTACGTCGGCGAGCACGGCGACCTCAAGGCGCCGCTGGCATCGCCGCTCTATGCCGATCTGCACGACCTGCCGCCGATGCAGATCCTGGTTGGGACGTGGGAAACGCTGCTCGACGATTCCACCCGCATCGCCGAGCGCGCGCGGGCGGCGGGTGTCGAAGTGGACTTGCAGGTGTGGGACGAGATGATCCACATCTGGCCCTATTTCGCGGACATCATTCCGGAAGGTAAAGAGGCGATCGCGGGCATGGGCGACTACATCCAGGAGAAGACGCGATGACACAACCGCCGTTGCTGGACAGCCCCGTTCCGCGCAAAGCCGATGCGCCGCTGGCCCTCGCCGGCATCCGCGTGGCGGACTTCAGTCACTTCCTCGCCGGTCCGGTCTGCAGCCTCATCCTTGGCGATCTCGGCGCGGATGTCATCAAGATCGAGAAGGTTGAAGGCGGCGACGACTTTCGCCGCGTGCTGCCCGCCGTTTCGCCCACCGAAGGTGCGCCGTTCGTGTGGGGGAACCGCAACAAGCGCAGCATCGCGCTCGACCTCAAGAGCCAGGAGGGGGCGCGCATCGCACGCGAGATCATCGCCAGGTCCGATGTGCTGGTGGAGAATTTCTCGACCGGTGTTATGGCGAAGTTCGGCCTGGATTATGAGGCGATGGCCGCGCTCAATCCCCGGCTGATCTACTGTTCGGTGTCGGCGTATGGGCGCGACGGGGCGTTGAAGGATCGTCTCGGGTTCGACCCGGTCGCGCAGGCGGAAAGCGGCTATATGTCGATGAACGGTTACCCGGCCGATCCTGGAATGCGTTCCGGTCCGTCCATCATCGACATGAGCACCGGCATGATGGCGAGCAACGCGGTGCTGGCCGCGCTGTTCGCCCGCGAGCGCTACGGCACTGGCCAATTCATCGACTGCGTGCTGTTCGACCAGGCGGTGACGATGGCGGGCTTCCACGCCATGAATTATCTGGTCAGCGGGGTGGTGCCGCCTCGATTTGGTAACGACAGCCGCGATACCGTGCCGACCGCTGCTCTCAACGCGTCGGACGGGCCGCTCTACATCACCTGCTCGAACGATCGGACGTATTATCGACTTGTCGGTCAGGCGATGGGGCGCCCGGATCTGGCGGAAAATCCGGATTTCCAGACCAACCGGATGCGGGTGCGGAACCGGGACCGGCTGCTCGCGATCCTTGGCGACATATTCGCCACCGATACGCGCGAGAATTGGTCGAGGCGACTGCGTGCGGCCGGCGTGCCTGGTGGGCCGATCAACTCGCTGGCTGAGGCCTTCAACTCCGAGCAGATGAAGGCGCGGGGGCTGGTGAGCGCGGTGCCCCATGCCGGCGGCGGAACGGTGCCGAACATCGCCCTGGCATTCCGGCTGTCAGGCACGCCGCTCGCCGACCCCAGGGCCGCGCCGGTCCTCGGTCAACACTCCGAGGAAGTGCTGCGCGATGTTCTTGGATACAGCCCGGTCGAGATCGATGGGCTGGTGGCGCGCGGCGTGGTGGGCCGGCCGGGGGCCGCGACATAGTCTCGCGACCTCCGCACCGCGCCGCCCAGCGGGCGAATTCTTCCCGGCGTTCGCCGGCACGGCGGCGATGTTATTTTGGGATCGACACATTGATGACGTCGCCGAAGCCGACAAATCGTGTGCCGTCGAAGCGAAACATCCTGGCCTCGGTAAACGGCGTATGGTCGTCCGGCGTCGTGGTGTAGTGCACACCGTCGAGCAGCAGGGGGATCGGCGCGTTCCGGAAGCTGTCAGCCTGCTTGAGAAGGTTTGCGCGCGTGAGATCGTCACCGCATTTCTTCAGGATATCGACCATGACGTTGGCCATGATGTAGCCGATCATCGGCGTGCCATCCATTGCTGGCAGGCCGGGCGCATATTTCTTCATGAAGGCGAAATACGCCCGCACCGCCGGGTCATTGGCGAGGGTCGGGTCATCCGGCAACTTGAAATATTCGGTCGTGACGACGCCGATGCCGTTTTCAAGGCCCGCCGGCTTCATCGCGTTCTCCACTGAAGACGCCGAATAGATAACGACGTGCAAGGGCTTCCAGCCGATCTCCGCGACCTTGCGGATCGCTTGTGCGGAGAACCGTGGTGTGCTGGCCTCCAGCAGCGTATCGGCGCCGGATTCCTGGAGGCTCACGATCTGGGAGTCGATCGTGGGGTCGGTGAGGTCGTAGCTGGCTTCCTTGACGATCATGGTGGGAGCCTTGTCGCCGAGTGCCTCCTTGAAGAATTTCAAGTATCCTTTGCCGTACTCATCGTTCTGATAAAGTATCCCGATCTTGGCGTGCGGCCTCGTGTTGAGGATATATTGGATCAGGATGTGTGCCTCGGTCCGCTGCGGCATCGAGAAGATCGTGGTCCATGGTAGATGCTTCGGGTCGTCGAGCAACTGGGAACCGGTCGCGGCCAGCAGGTCGGGCACCTTTCGGTCGTTGAGATACCTTCCCACGGCAATGTTCGGCGGCGTGCCGAGCAGCGAGAAGATCCCCAGCACCTGGTCCTCTTCGACCAGCCGGCGTATTTGCTCGACGGTTTTCGGCGGGCTGTAGCTGTCATCGAGCGATATGAGGTTGATCTTGCGCCCGTTCACGCCGCCCTTGTCGTTGATCATCTTGAAATATGCGCTCTGGGTACGGCCCACGAGCCCGTAGGCGGAGGCCGGACCGCTGTACGGCATGGTCTGGCCGAGCTTGATCTCGGTGTCGGTGACGCCCGGGCCATAGGCTTTCTGCGCGCTCGCCGGCATCCCGGCGGCGAGCAGTCCGCACAATGCGACCGCCGCGATAGTGGATAGCTGCACTTTTCCCTCCCTTTTTTCTTGTAGCCACTCAAGTCGTCGCGACCTGCTTTTCGTTATTTTATCGTAATATTAACCCGAGTCGATTCAGGAAGCGGCCTCATGCCAATGAAATTGCTTACTGAATGTCACCACCCGGAGGCAGCGCATGCGCAAAGACCGCCGCACCGATGGCCGCCGTCGCTGCGAGGACAGGCGCAAACCGCGCGTCCGCGATCAAACACGCCATCCCATCGCCTGTCCATGCGAACACCTGTCCAAGGGCGAAGACTTCGGCCGCCGGGTCGAAGATGGCGATCGGCGGCCGGTCAGGCAACGACGTGCGGACCGTTCCGTTCAACGGCACGGTCCGCCATCTGACAGGCTAGCGCCGCCCGCCGGCCTTTGATTTCAATGAGCATGGAAGCAGCCGGAAATGGTCCGTCCATTCTTCCGGATTGTCCGCGCTTGTCAAGCGGCGGTGCGGGCCGCTTCGGTTTGGTTTCGCGAGCCGCCCGTGGCAAGTGCGGCCAGGCCGGCGGGGTCCGCGGGCGCCGCGTTGCCACGCCAGGCGATATGAAGATCAGGCCGCAGCAGGAACACGGATGCGCCATACACGTCACGCACACGTGGCTCGTTCAGGTGAAGCACCTCGAGCGGAGCGCCGAGCGCCCTGAAGGCCGCGACCAGAGGCTCCGCATCGCAGTCGCCACGCAGGTCGAGCAGAGTATAGTCGTCCCCCAGGATATCCTGCATGGCACGCCCGTCGTTCAGCCACATATGCGGAATGCGCACCCCCGGGCGGGTATGCGGTGTATAGAGGCTGGTCTCCCATTCCGCGACGTTGCCGGGTTCATCGGCGATCAGCGGCGAACCGGCGTATGAATAGCCGGCCTCCACCCCGACCATTCCGTGCATGCGACGATGATTGACGTCGAAGGAGGCTGCCAGTTCCCGCCGCAGCGCCGCGCCTTCGGGGGTATCGTCGTATACGGCTGGCGTCACAAGCGCGCGCCAGATCGGCACACCCGCCGCTGCCCAGCCGGCGGCGGCGACGTTGCGTATCCCGATCGGGCGGCGCTCCTGCTCATAGGCGTCGAGCAGACCGGGGCCGCCCCAACCCTTGATCACGCCAGCGAGCTTCCATGACAGGTCGAAGGCGTCGCCGACGCCCGTGTTCATGCCAAGCCCACCGGTCGGTATGACCAGGTGAATCGCATCGCCGGCGAGGAAGACGCGGCGATCACGATAGCGCTCCGCAACGAGCAGGTTATGGCGCCACGGGATGACATAGCGGATCTCGAAGTCGCAGGGAAATCCGATCAGGTCGCGGATCACCGGCACGAAATCCGTGTCCGGCGGCAACGACGAATGCAGGGTGAACTCCTTGCGGTCGCCCTGGGCGACCATGCTGGAACCGCCTGCGTCAACGAACTGGTAGTGACGTCCCTTCCCTGTCACGATCCGCTCATACAGGTCGTCCGACCAGAAGATCACCTGGACCAGTTCGCGAATGCCGCCCTGACCCTCGAGCTTGATGCCAAGCTTTTTGCGCACCGTGCTGGAGGCGCCGTCACAGCCGGCGAGATAGCTGCACCGCAGGATCTCCTGGCGGCCATCGACCGTGCGGGCCTCGACCGTGACGCCGCTTTCATCCTGGCTGAAGTCGACCAGTTCGCAGCCATAGCGAACGGTGACGTTGGGCGTCCCCTCGGCCACCTCCTTCAGCAGCGGCTCGAGCTTGTTCTGCGAGACCAGTTGGTATGGTTCGAGAAGCCAGGCCCCGTTCGGCGATTCAGCGATCTGCTTGCGGCGCTCCGCCACGGATGGGTATTTCAAGACGGCGATCGGCTTGTCGCCGAGGCGGGTCGTCAGAAAGACGTCCATGGGATTGTCAGGCGGATAACCGAGGGCGCGCACGCGGTCGACAATGCCGATCCGGCGATAGAATTCCATGGTCCGCGCGTTCGAGCGATCCATCTTCGGCCACGGCAAAGTCGTCGGATGGCGCTCCATGATCAGGCATCTCACGCCGCGCCGGCCGAGGTCGATCGCGAGCGTCAGGCCCACTGGACCCGCGCCGGCGACGATCACATCATAGTCCCTGGTTTCAAGCTCTGTTCGCATAAGGCTCTCTCGTGCGGCAGGGGATTCCGTGCCGACGCGTCCAAGCGGTACTTCAGGAGGCTTGCTCGGCCGGCCGCGGTCTCACTCCTCGGTGTCTCATGTGGCCGCCGGCCGCCGCGTCCCGTCAAGCCCTTCGCCGCGGGCAGACCATCGTGCCGGGGCGCCAACTCCAGGGCTGCACTCTGCCATTCGTTTCTGTCATGGAGCTCCGGCGTGCAGTCGCGGCGTAATGACGGAGATCGCGACGCCGTTGGCGGATGCCGCCGCGGTGATCACCGCGAGCTTTTTGTTCAGTTGCACGGTTACCTGCTTCTTTCTCGGCGCGGCCGCACTTCGGTGGACTGACAGGCCTTTTAGTTTCATGCCGAAGCGGCCTCGCCGTGGTTCGGCGACGTTACAGTCCTTCGTGCCGCCACTGCATGGAAGCGCGTTGACCGTGCCTCGGGCGAATGCCTACTGTCCAGTAGGAAGCCAGGAGGAACGGCGAATGTCCGAAACGCTTGTTATCCGCGGAGGTACCATCGTCGATGGGACCGGCGGCGCACCATACGACGCCGACCTTGCGATCGTTGACGGCACGATCACGGCGATCGGCCGCGGATTGCCCAAGGGCGATCGGGAGATCGATGCGCGCGGCAAACTCGTCACCCCGGGTTTCGTTGATATCCACACGCACTACGACGCTCAGGTCATGTGGGCCAGTCACGTCAGCCCTTCCTCCTGGAACGGTGTCACGACGGTGCTGATCGGAAACTGCGGGGTCGGTTTCGCCCCGTGCCGTCCCGAACAGCGCGACATGCTGGTCAAGCTGATGGAGGGCGTGGAGGACATCCCCGAAGTCGTTCTGACCGAAGGTTTGCCCTGGAACTGGCAGACGTTTCCGGAATTTCTGGACGCTATCGATGCCCGGCGGTACGACATCGACGTAGCGACCCAGGTGCCGCATTCGGCGGTGCGGGTGCATGTGATGGGCGAACGCGGCGCCAACCGGGAGCCGGCGACCGCGGACGACCGGGACCGCATGGCGCGGATCGTGACGGAAGGTCTGCGTGCGGGTGCCCTTGGTTTCGCCACCTCCCGCACGATCGCGCACAGGACCCTTGCGGGCGAACATATCCCGACCCTTCGGGCCGCCGAGGCGGAACTGGCGGCGATCGGCCAGGCGATGGGCAAGGCCGGCGCGGGCTGGATGCAGGTGATCTCGGATTTCGACGACCCCGAGGCAGAGTTCGCTCTCCTGCGCCGTGTCGCGGAGGGTTCTGGCCGGCCAATGACTTTTTCGTTGCTGCAACGGGAATCACGGCCCGATCTGTGGCGCGATCTGCTTGACAAGGTGGGCGACGCAAACCGCGCCGGTATCGACATGAAAGCCCAGGTCATGGGCCGCCCGATCGGCATCATGCTGGGATTCGAAATCTCGCAGAACCCGTTTTCCGGACGCCCGGGCTGGGATGAGATCCGCGCCCTGCCGTTCGCCGAGAAGCTGTCGAAGCTACGGACGGCCGAATTTCGTGCGCGCCTGCTGTCGGAGGAGACCGCCGGCCCGTTGGCTAAGCTGCGCCTCAACAGCTGGGAGCGTATCTTTCCGCTGAACGATCCGCCGGACTACGAGCCACCACCGGAGGCCAGCGTTGCCGCCCGAGCGGCGCGGGAGGGCCGCGATCCTCAGGATGTCGTCTATGACATGCTGCTGGAGCAGGACGGCCGTGCGATCCTGTATCGTCCGATCATCAACTACGTCGACGGGACGCTCGACGCCGTCAAGTCGATGCTGGAGGATCCGAACACCTTGATCGGTCTTGGCGACGGTGGCGCGCATGTCGGCATCATCTGCGATGCGAGCACGATGACCCATACGCTGACCCACTGGGTACGCGACCGCACGCGCGGCGCACGGATGAAGCTGGAATGGGTGGTGCGGCGGCTGACGCGCGACAATGCGTGGGCGGTTGGCCTGTTCGATCGGGGCGTACTGGCGCCGGGCTACAAGGCGGACGTCAACGTGATCGATTTCGACCGTTTGACCGTCCATGCGCCGGAGGTGCGCTACGATCTTCCCAGCGGCGGGCGCCGGCTGGTGCAGCGCACCGGCGGGTTCGATGCAACGATCGTGTCAGGGGTGCCGGTCTACCGAAGGGGCGAGGCAACCGGCGAATTGCCGGGCCGGCTGGTCCGCGGGGCCAAGCAGCCCGGGGCGGTGGCCGCGGCAGCGGAGTAACCGGCAGCCGCTCGGCGCATTTCCATCGGGATCGGCGAAGACCGCGATCGAGGGGGAACGAATTCGCGGACGATCATGCTCGTCCGTGGGAGCCCCTCCCGTTCGGGTTCAGCCGCCGCCTGGGCACCGCCTGGCTCAACCGCAGCCGCGAACGGGCGAAAGGCGGGGAGGGCGAACCGGCGGTGCCGTTGAGCCGCGTGGCCGCCGCGCGCGATCAATGTCAATCGCGGCTGATACCATGTTGGGCGTCGAGCGCTAGCCGGGCTCCATGACGGCCAAGTGGGCTCGCAGGACCGGCAGCGGGCAGGGCGAATCGGCCGGCACGACCGCCGGCCACTCCGCTACACCGCGGAGACCGCCAGGGTTGTTACGTATCAGCTCGGTCTTGACGAATGGTGACCGGCAGCATGCCACGAGGACATGCCACAGATGCTGGGTGGGGTTGAGCGGCCACTGATGCAACAACCGGACCGCCTCATCGAAAGGCAGAGCCGACAGGCCGTGCAGGCGTTCATGGGATGCGGCCAGCCGAGCGCATTCACTGGGGTCCGTCAGTGCGGCCCGGATCACCTTTTCGTAGCCGAACACGGCTGCCACGCGATGCCCGCGTCGCCGCATCCAGCGGGCGAGACGCAGTTCCCACATCTGCACAAGCAACCACTTCGAGTGGCTGACAGGCACCGACCGAATGAACCGGAGAACATCGGCCACGGCCGACGGCCCCCTGGCCAGGAGCATGTAGCTCTGCAGATGCGGACCGCCCTGGAGACTTTCGGTCAGGCCGAAAAATCCCGCTCCGCCGGAACCAAGCGCCTGGAAGACTGGCGCCAATGGGCGGATCGGCCCCATGACGCTGTCATTGGCCAGCATCAGTTCCTCGATATCAGGCCATCGGCGGCGGATCTCCGGCAACGTGTCGCGCCATGCACCGAAATCGAGCCCGAAATTGCGGCGCTGGATCACCAACGCGCAGATTTGCCGAACAGCCTGCCAGTCCTCGTCGCGTATCGGGCTGGACGACGATATGAACGTGACGGCGAAGCCGGCGCATCGCAGTTCCCGTAACTGACACCGTATCATGTCGGAGACCCGGCCCGAAGGGGCGTAATGGACATACAAAGCTACGCGATCCGCGCCCGGGGCCGGATCGATGCCAGGCTCGATACGGATAACCTTGCGCGGACTGAAACCGGCCCATTCCACCAGGTCGCGCGGCGCCGCGGCCAGCACTTCCTGGCCAACCGCCCCATATCGATGCAGGGCCCGTCGCCAGGAGCCAGCGGTCGCATACCCATGCACGGCCCGCCGCGCGCCGGGCCCACCCGTCTGCAAATCCGTCAGCCGCAGCGGTTCGGTCACGGAGCGGCCGACAGCCTGGACGCGCGCGACCGGCTCGCGCGCAGCAGGCACAGCGCCAGCAACATCGTCTGCGAGCGGGTCTGCCGCCGGAATCCGGGCATCGTGAGCAGGCCAACGCGGCGCCACCATGGCCCAGAAAGGGCGGCCCGAATCCGTCGCAGTGTCTTGGCGTTTTCCGCCGTCAGCATGGCTTCGTTGCGATGAAGCGCATCCAGCAGCTGCTGCAGCAGGAGATGATAGGGCGCGGTGCCGCGGATCGCCGCGCCGATCACGCGCCGGAGCAGCGGACGCGCCCAGGAGGCACCGATGGAATTGGCGCCGTGCTGGCGGTACAGCGTGGTGGGCGTGTCATCGAACACGATCGCTCCGCCGATCGCCGCGACCAGCAGGTAAATCCACCAGTCGTGCACCCTGTAGGCAGGCTGGACCGCGACGGCCACCGCACGCGCGGCAGCCTGATTGAGCACCATCGTGCAGCCGCTTGCGATATTCTGCAGCAACGCACCCGGGAAGCCTGGTGCGCGCTGCAGCTTCAATGAGGCGCCGACGGGCCGCAACGCGGCATCCACAATGGTCAAACTTGTGCAATAGAGCGCCGGCCGTCCCGGCTCGACCTTGGCCAATGCGTGCAGGGCCCGTTCCAGCTTGCGCGGCAGCCAGATATCGTCCTGGTCCGCCAGCGCAACGGCCGGCGCATCCCGCGCGCTGTCGATCAATGCCATGAAACTGTCGAATGTTCCGAGATGTTGTCCGGACCCGGGCAATTGAACGACTTGCCCCGGCGGACACAAACGGGCGAATTGGTCGAGCAGGGCGACAGTATCATCGCGGGAGCCGTCATCCCGCCACAACAGGCGCCATCGCCGGTGCGTCTGGCCCGCGAAGCTGGCGAGCTGCTCAGGCAGGAATTTCGCCCCGTCGTATGTCGACAAGAGGATCGCGACCTCGGCGTCGGACAGTTGCGCGGGCGGTTCGCCGCCGCCGTCGACCATCTCAATCGCCTGCCGGAGCGCCGCGCGCGGCCAAGGCCGACCTTCCAGGCGTCGATTGCATAAAGCACGGCTCCGCTGCCACGTACGCGGCACCGGTAGATTCCCGACATGATGCAGTCAAGGCGGATCACCGTCGCGCGGACTGCGCCAGGCCGTTTGGACCTGGGCAGGCGGGGGGTCCGAAATGCGGGGTGGGAAGGCCAGCGTGACGCCGTTCGACTGAAGCGAGAGATTAGGATTCCAACAGGGGTCGTGATCCAGCATGTAGCCCCACCGCCGCGCGATGTAGGCGGCCGCCCGCTTCAGCCGGATCGCTTTCTCCGGACTATGCGCATACCCTCTGGAGCCCGACTCCAGATGGTAGAGTTCGGCATACGGGGTCCACAGGTTGCGGTATCCCTTCTCGACAAGTTTCAGGCAAAGATCGACGTCATTGAATTCAACCGGCAGTTCGACCTCGTTCAGGCCGCCCACCTCCAGATATGCCTGGCGGCGAACCAGGAGGCAGGCGGCCGTCACGGCCGTCACGTTGCGAGCCAGTCGCAAATGACCGAAATATCCCGGATCGTCGCGTGGCGCGTTCAGATACTGATGATCCGCGGTCCCGAACATGCCGACGGTAAGGCCGCCGTGCTGGACCGTTCCGTTTGGAAACAGCAATCTGGCCCCGACCGCACCGATGCCCGAACGGATCGCGTGCGACACCATCTCCCGCAGCCAGCCAGGGTCGATCACCTCGACGTCGTTGTTCAGCAGCAGGATCAGTTCGCCCGTCGCCTCCCGCACCGCCGCGTTGCTGAGCGCTGCGAAGTTGAACGGTCCCGGACGGCGCAGCACGGTCACGTGATCATCCAGAGCCAGTTGGTCCAGCAGCGCCAGGGCGGCCGGTTCGGTTGAACCGTTATCGATGATCAACACCTCGATCGAGGAATAATCCGTCCCGTCCAACAGTCCAGCCATGGTGCGAGCCAGCATGTCGGCATGGTCACGGGTCGGGATGACCGCCGAGACCAACGGTGCCGGCTGCGGAACGGGGTAAATCACGCGCCCCCAAAAGGGAACCGACGGAGCGAGGTTCGGCAGAATGCCGGAACTGGCACGAGCGAGGAATTCCGATACGGCACGCCGGTTGTCTTCCGAACGGATCTCAGGCGAGGCGTGGCGGCGGGAGTGATCGTCGCTGTGCTGGCGTCTGTGATAAAGCACACGTGGGATATGGACGATGCGATCCGGCGAGGTTGCCGCCACGGCGCGCAGCGCCAGATCGTACGCCTCGCTTTCCCTTGGACCGCCGCGGAACCCCCCTGTCCGTTCCAGCAAGCTGCGCCGGTAGGCGCCGAGGTGACCGATCAGGTTCTGACCCAGCATCAACTCCGGGTTCCAGTCCGGCTTGAAATATGGTGCCGACCGGCGGCCGGAGTCGATCGATCTGGTCTTCGTCCGAGTAAATGATGTCGGCCTCGGACCGGGCCATGATTTCGACCACCATCTCATACGTCGCACGTGGCGAGAGCCGTTCATCGTGATGCAGCACAGCGATAAACAGGCCGTCGGCGAGACCGAAAGCCGCCTGGGCCGCCGACAGGACGTGGGTGTTCTGCTCCCTTCGAACGACCTTGATACGCGGATCCTGCGCCCGCGCCTGCTCCAGCAGGGCGGTGATGGCGGGGTCGGATGTCGAATAATCGGCGACGCAGAGTTCCCATCGAGGGTAGAACTGCTCCCGCACAGACCGGATCGCCGCGCGCAGATGATCCGGTGGGGGATCGAAGACCGGCATCAGAATCGAGATCAAGGGCGGGTCGGCAAGGCAGGCGATATGCGCCGTCGCTTTTCGTCGCGCCTTCGCATCCGTGTGCTCGTAAAACGAAGTCCACACTGGATACGTCTTCTCGATACTGGTGGTTTCCGCTAACAGGCGGCCAAAAACCCTCCGCGCCGAGGGTCGCACCCTCGCGGGCAGCAGCGACGTCGCAGCCAGTGCTCCCCGGTACGCCCATGGCGTCCACTGCGCCGGCAGCAACGCCCACAGCCGGCGCAGGAGGACGGTGATGACCCACTTCGCTCCCGCTCCGTGTGCTGATTCAGTCCGCACAGACGGCACCGCTGAACGGCCGGCGCCGGATCCGCGCGCCGGCCATACGCGGGTCGGTCAGACGCCGGCCGGACCGGTTTCGGTCGATCGAACCCGAGCAATTGCGAAGACTGTCCAATCTACCCGCTCCGTAAGCTGTCGTGACCGGCATCTGCCTGGGGTCAGACAAATCCCCGATTGCCGAACGGGACTGCATCTGACGGTCGGCATGTGCAGCGCTTCGGGCAACGAAGGGGAGGCCGATTTCACCGGAGCAAGGAAGGCTGCACGGGCGCATGGTGAAGGCCACGACAGCGCCACCGTTGCCGGACGGCCTTATACAGCATGACGGCGTATAACGGAACGTCCCCCGCGCAAGCGTCATGCGCTCAAACGAGGATCCGAGGCACTCACGGGCAGCACAATCGGGCTGGAAATGGTTTGGCCCGCGATCAGGGGTCCAGTCGATTTATCCGAACCCATCGCGCATCCATGCCGACGCGCCCCGCGGTCACCGGACGGCCTTAAAGGCCGCCCGACCGGCGGTTCCCGACGCAACGGCGTGATTGCGCTGCACGCGTCGGCACAATCCGGTCCCGGTGTCCAGAACCTGATGCCCGCTGTACCAGGCGAACCTCAGGTTCGGACATGGGTTCTTAGGTTTTCAGTGGCCTGCCTGCTGATCTCCTGCGTCCTCCGCTGAAAGCGGCGAACTTCGGAGGCAGGACACTAGCGGCGGAAGTCCGCGCCCTTGCGCTCGACCCGCCGGACCAGACCCTTCCATTCGCCCAGCCCGTAGGCCTCGGTCGGGCGCACCTTCCTCATGCGTTCGGCGGCCTTTCGCTGGACGTAATCGTCGATGATGACGGGAGGTTCATCCAACTGGCGTGCGATCAGTTCGAGTTCGCAGGTGCGCTCCAGCATATACAGCCGCATCATGGCGCCGTGGATCGTCTCGTCCGAGGGTGAGCAGACCGTGATTGAGCAGCACGACGCAGCTTCCGTTGGCGCAGCTTCGGCCGAGCGCATCGCATTCCTCGACGGTCGCCGGAACGCCGTAATCGTGATAGACGACATCATCGATCACATGTAACGCGTCCTGGCTGATCGGACGCAGGCCCTGGCGCAGCATCGACACGCCGGCACCGGCACGGGTATGCGTGTGCAGCACGCAGTTGGCGTCGGGCCGGGCCTTGTAAACGCCACTGTGGATGATGAAGCCGGCGTTGTTGAAATTGCCACCCGGGCTCAGGACGTTCCCGGCCATGTCCATCTTCACCAGCGAGGATGCGGTGATTTCGTCAAACATGAGGCCATAGTTGTTGATCAGGAAGTGGTTCGGCTCGCCGGGGACACGGGCGGACATGTGCGTGTTGATCAGATCGGTCCAGCCGAAGTCGTCGAGGATGTGATAAAGTGCAGCGAGTTCGCAGCGTGTGTGCCATTCGGCGTCGGACATTCCTTGCGGAAGTTGCAGGGCTGCTGACATTTGATCTTCTCCTCTTTCGTCGAGCGTACCTGGTCATCGTGAGCGTGTCGGGGCGGTCGTGCAAGCTTTCGGGCTTTCGGGGCTTCTTTCCACCCTTTAACCTGACATTCCGCTTTGATCTGCCTACGTGAAGCGAAACGGAGCTCGAATTTGATGAACGTACCGTGGCGGGATCGGCGCGGCAGACTCCTGCCGTTCAAGGCGACCGTGCTGTTATTCTTACCTGTGCCCGGCGCCCTTTATGCGATGTGGCTGGCAACGAATGAGCTTGGCGGCCGCCCCGTCATGGAAGCGATCCACGGCACCGGGTTGTGGGCCGTCCGCTTCCTGATGATCTCGCTGGCGATCACGCCGCTCGCCCGAGCGCTGGATTTTCCGCAATTGCTGCTGGTGCGGCGCAACGTGGGGGTGGCCGCCGCCTGCTACGCGGTCACGCATCTCTGTCTTTATGTCGTCGATCAGAACTTCAAGCTGTTGACGGTGATATCGGAAATCGCGTTGCGGTTCTACCTGACGATCGGCTTCGCCGCCCTGCTGGTGCTGCTGTCGCTGGCGATGACCTCGACCGACGGATGGGTCAAGCAACTGGGGCGGAACTGGAAACGGCTGCATCGGCTGGCCTATCCGCTCGGCGCAGTGGCGCTGCTGCACTATTACATCCAGTCGAAACTCAACGTGTCGGAACCGGTCTTCGTGTCCGGCCTGTTCGTCTGGCTGATGGCGTGGCGCGCGGTGCCCGACGCGTGGCGGCGCAAGCAGGGGGTTGCCGTCACAGCCGCGCTGTACGGCGGGCTGGCGATTGGGTCCAGCTTGCTCACGGCGGCGATGGAGTTCGGCTGGTATGGGGGGACGACCAAGGTCAATCCCTGGCGTGTTCTGTATGCGAACGAGACGATCGCGCATGGATTGCGGCCCGCACATTGGGTGTTCGTGGTCACCGCCTCGATAATCGTGGTGTTCCTCGTTCGACGGATCAGCCGCACGTCTCGGGCCGATCGACGGGTGGCGGCCTGACCCGGGCTGGCGGCAACGGGTGAGCCGCGAGCGGCACACGCCTTCCGGCAACCCGCATGGCGACGCGCCCGCGCCGAGGGACCCGATCTCTTGACCCTCACTGATCCTCAGGCTACCGGCTGGTAACAGACAGCCACGGACCTGACCGGTGAACGCCTTCAGCTTCCCCGCACCGCCCCCCTGCCCCGAGGCCGAAACCCTCCGCCTGGAAGTGCGGGATTTTTTGAAAACCGCCTTGGCCGACCGCAGACCGGTGCAGCGAGCGGAATCCTGGACCGGGATGGATGCCGATTTCAGCCGCAAGATGGGCAGCCGCGGCTGGATCGGCATGACCTGGCCCAAGCAACATGGCGGCCATGAACGGTCCTCCCTGGAACGCTATGTCGTGCTGGAGGAGATGCTGGCGGCGGGTGCACCCGTGGCGCTGCACTGGATCGCCGACCGCCAGTCCGGCCCGTTGATCCTGCGTGTCGGCAGCGAGGAGCAGAAGAAGATTCTGCCGCGAATCGCGGCCGGCGAAGCGTTCTTCTGCATCGGCATGAGCGAGCCGGATGTCGGGTCCGATCTCGCGTCGGTTCGCACCCGCGCGGCGAAGGTCCAGGGCGGCTATCTGGTGAACGGAACCAAGGTCTGGACCAGTTTCGCTCACAAATCGCACTACATGATCCTGTTCTGCCGCACCGGTCCGGCGCAAGAGCGGCACGGCGGCGTCAGCCAGTTCCTGGTCGATCTGCACAACACGCCCGGCATCACCATCCGCCCCATCATCGCCATGACCGGCGAGCACCACTTCAACGAGGTCGTTTTCGAAGACGCCTTCCTGCCCGACACCGCGGTACTCGGCCGCGAGGGTGACGGCTGGGCCCAGGTCACTGCAGAACTCGCCTTTGAGCGTAGCGGTCCGGAGCGGTTCCTGTCGTCGTTCTGGCTGTTCGTCGAGCTGGTGCGCGCGCTGGGACCGGAGCCGTCCGACGCCGGCGCCATCGCGATTGGCCGGCTGACCGCGCACATCATGACGTTGCGGCGTTTGTCCCGGTCCGTCGCCGGCATGCTGCAAAAGGGAGAAAACCCGGCGCTGCAAGCGGCGCTGGTCAAGGATCTCGGCGCTTTGGTCGAGCAGGAAATCCCCGAGATCGCCCGTCAGCTGGTGGATCAGGAGCCAGATGCGAAATCCACCCAGGCGTTCGCGGCGGTGCTGGCGCACACGATGATGCATGCACCTTCATTCTCGCTGCGCGGCGGCGCGCGGGAAATCCTGCGCGGGATCATCGCCCGCGGGCTGGGGCTCCGGTAGGTCTCGTTGCGCAGGCACGCCTGTTCTGGGTCGCTCGGCAACCCCAACCGCGGCAACTGTGCCGGGCGTGATCCAGGACTGTCGTGTCCAGCCCGGCCGGGGGATATCGCAGGATGCCGGTGGCCGCCGGGAAAAGAGGAAGCGAAAAATGACCGACAAGGTGCTTTACCAGCAGGACGGGCCGATCGTTACGATTACCCTGAACGATCCGGCGATGCGCAATCCGATTTCCGAGCGCGAAACAGTCGATGCGATCGTCGCAGCGATCGAGCGGCTCAATCAGGACGGCACGGCGCGCGTCGCCATCCTGACCGGTGCCGGGACCGCCTTCAGTTCGGGCGGCGATCTGCGCGCGATGCAGAAGGCGTTCGAGGTACGCGCCGAAAAGCCGGCGCTGACGACGCAGTATTACAAGTTCGGCATCCAGCGCATTCCGCTGGCGTTCGAGAAACTCGACGTGCCGGTCATTGCGGCGGTGAACGGGCCGGCAATCGGCGCCGGGCTCGATCTGGCCTGCATGTGCGACATGCGCATCGCGGCCGAAAGTGCGCGGTTTGCGGAAAGTTTCGTCAAGGTCGGCATCGTGCCGGGCGACGGAGGTGCCTGGCTTCTGCCGCGGGTCGTCGGATATTCGAAAGCCTGTGAGATGGCGTTCACCGGCGACATGCTGAACGCGCAGGAGGCTCTGGCCTGCGGGCTGGTGTCACGCGTCGTGCCGGACGCGGAGTTACTGGACGCCGCAAAGGTGCTGGCCGGGCGGATCGCGGTCAACCCGCCGTATGCGGTGCGGATGGCGAAACGGCTGCTGATCGAGGGGCGGCACAGCCGGCTGGACACGCTGCTGGAACTATCCGCGAGCCTGCAGGCGCTGACGCATGCGACCGCCGATCACCGGGAGGCGGTCAACGCATTCCTTGAGAAACGGAAACCCGCCTTCAAGGGGGACTAAGCGACCAATCCATCACGGTCCACGAACGATGGAGGTTCGGACGATGCGGCCCCACCGCGCGGAGTGTGCACCGGCGCAATGTAATCAAGCGTTCGCCGGCGTGACTGGATCACGCATTCAACGCCCGCAACGCGCGCCGGTCCTTCAGTTCGACGCGCCGAGCGGTCGGGAGCCTGATCGCCCCGTCGCGTTCCAGTTGCGACAAGGTCCGTGACACGGTCTCGATCGTCAGTCCCAGATAGTCGGCGATATCCTGGCGGCTCATCGCCAGATCGACGACACAGTTACTGTTCTCACGATCCGCTACCTCCAGCAGGAACGCGGAAATCTTTTGCGCGGCGCTGCCACGGCCCAGCAGCAGCGAATGCTCCCGCGTGATTGCCAGGCAGTTCATGACGTGGGAGAAGAACCAGCGGCCCAGCCGTTCATCCTGGCTGATCATGGCCTCCAGGCCACGATGGCGGTAAGCGACGACGGTGCAATCTGATACGGCCTCAGCGGACATGCGATGGTCCGGCCCGGCCTCGAAGCCGAAAACCTCGCCGACAATGTGGAAAGCGTCGATCTGCCGGCGACCGTCGCGAAGGAAGCGGCAGGTCCGCACCATACCGCTGATCACTTTATAGAAGGAGCGCGCCTCGTCGCCTTCGGCATAAATCAGCCGGTCGGCCGCGAAGTGCATCACTGCACCGCTCAGTTCGAAACTCTGGCGCTCCTCGGGCTGCGCCGGCACGGTCCACGGGATTGACGAGAACGGTGCGAGGGGTGCGACTTTTCCCGGTTTGGCTGCCACCGAGAGGGAAACCGACATCAGAGGCTCCTGTCATGAAAAGACCGTAGCCCTCTTGTATCGGCCGATCCGGCATCGGCGTATTCGGTTTAATCCTACGCAAAACTACGTAGCCCGCGGGCTGCTTGATCAGCCGTCCGCCCTCAGTAGGGACCGTATACTTTCCACCAGCGCATTATCCAGCAGCGGCTTCTCCAGCACCTTCCACACACCCACGGCATCAGCGCGGGCTTGCACCCTTGGCGTAGCGTGACTGGTCAGCATGATCGTCGGCAGACTGACATCGCGTACCTTCAGGTTCTTCAGCAGCGCGAAGCCGTCCATCGGCCGCATCCGATCACCCAGAATAACGCAGCCGGCGCTGGCCAGGTCAGGATCGGCCAGCAATGCAGCGCCATCGCTGTGAACGTGCACGCAAAGGCCTTCCAGCCGAAGGGCGAACTGCAATGCGTCACGCACCGCCTGATCGTCATCAACAATGAGGACGATTTTTCGTCGTTCGGCCATCCCGGACACTCCAGCCTCCCCCGCGAAGATGCTCCCTTTCGGGGAAACCAACGCAGGCTAGGATAAGCCGCCACTCAAAGGCCTTGATCTGCGTCAACTTGGGGAGCGGACGACGAACACCATTCGCACCAGATCGGCGACACTATTGGCGCCCATGCGCGTCATCAGATTGGCGCGATGAACCTCAACCGTGCGGGCGCTGATTTTCAAGTCGTAGGCGATCGTCTTGTTCGGCAAGCCGGCAATCAATCCATCGAGTACCTCACGCTCCCGGGGCGACAGGCTGGCCAGCTTCCGCTTGATCACGGCGATCTCGTCACCGCGCCGAGCGTCCTGGGCATGGCGGTCGATGGCCACACGGATGGAGCACAACAGGGCTTCGTCATTGAACGGCTTTTCGATGAAATCAACCGCACCGGCCTTCATCGCCTCGACCGCCAACGGCACGTCGCCGTGGCCGGTCATGACGATGACGGGCAGCGGGTTGTCGCGGAGCTTCAGCTCCCGCTGCAAGGCCAAGCCGTCCATCCCGGGCATCCTGACATCGGTCACAACGCAGCCTGGTTGCACCGACGCCAATGCGTCGAGGAAGGCGATCGCGGACTCGTAGACCCTGACGGCGAAGCCCGATGAGGTCAGCAGGAACGCGACCGCCTGCCGCACGCCTTCGTCATCGTCGATCAGGTGGACCACGGCGTCAGTCGCCATTGGACAGTTCCTCCTTGCTCAAGGCCCTGAGCGTCAGACCGAAAATTGTTCCGCCAGCGGGATTGGGCAGCGCCCAGAGGCGGCCGCCATGCGCCTCGATGATGGTGCGGGAGATCGAGAGGCCAACGCCCATTCCGTGCGGTTTGGTGGTAATGAAAGGTTGGAACAGTTGCGCCGCGATCTCCGGTGCGATGCCCGGGCCGGTGTCGGCGATGCAAATCTCCACCATTCCGTCCGATTGTTCCGCGGTGGAAATCGTCAATTCACGGCGCGTCGTTTCCTGCATGGCCTCGATCGCATTGCGAACCAGGTTCAGGATGACCTGCTGAACCTGGATCTTGTCGGCCAGCACGAAGTTGATGCGCGGATCGAAAATGAAAGCGACCTTGACGCCGGCTTCCTTGACGCCGACCAGAGCCAGGGTGCTGGCTTCCTCGATGAGCTTGGCGAGGTTCTCGACCTGGCGCTCGCTTTCGCCGCGTGCGACGAACTGGCGCATCCGGCGGATGATCTGCCCGGCCCGCAATGCCTGGTCGGCGGCCCGGTCGACCGCATCCCGCAGCATCAGGTTGTGCACGGACTCGGTGCCGTTCAGCAGGCGCCGGCAGCCGTTCAGGTAACTGGCGACGGCGGTGAGCGGCTGGTTTAGCTCATGCGCCAGGGTCGATGCCATCTCGCCCATCGCGGTAAAGCGCGACATGTGGATCAACTCGGACTGCAAGTCCTGCAGCCGCCGCTGGGTTTCCTGCCGCTCCGTCAGATCGCGTACGAAACCGGTGAAGGAGCGCCGAGCGCCGATCAGCATCTCGCCGACGGCCAGTTCCATTGGGAAAGTGGAGCCATCCTTGCGCAGCCCGGTGACGATCCGGCCGCGACCGATGACGCGCTTCTGGCCGGTGGCAAAATAGCGGGCCAGATAAGCGTCATGCTGCTCCCGATAGGGCGACGGCATCAGTGTGCTGACGTTTCGCCCAATGGCCTCCTTGGCCGTATAGCCGAACAGCCGTTCCGCGGCAGCGCTGAAGGAACGCATGATGGCCGTGTCGTCGATGACGATGATCGCGTCCGGTATCGTATCCAGAACCGACCGGAGATGCGCCTCACGTTCCTCCAGCTCGACCTGTGCCCGTTTCATGTGCGTGATATCGCGGGCGACCTTGGATGCGCCCAGCAAGCGCCCGGCGCTGTCCAGCACCGGAGAGACGGTCAATGAAACGTCGATGATCGCGCCGTCCTTCCGCCGGCGGCGTGTCTCGTAGTGTTCGATTCGCTCGCCGGCCTTGATCCGGTCAAGCATTTTGTCCATTTCGTCTTCCTGGCCGGGAGGAAGCAGCATTGACAGCGGCTTGCCGAGCGCCTCGGTGGCGGTGTATCCGAAGATCGTTTCGGCACCGGCGTTCCAGTCCGTTACGATGCCGTCGAGCGACCTGGCAATGATCGCATCGTCCGCGGACGCTACTATCGCCGCGCGGCTTTTTTCCGTTTGCTCGGACGCTGTACTGCGGACGGTTTCAATCAGGATACCATTCGCTTCGGCGGTCTGGCCCGCGGCACAGCTGACCTTGCCGCGCACCCTGACGCGGCGAGCCAGGGCAGACCCGCGGACAATGAAATCGAAGGGACCGATCGCGGCAACGCTGTCTTGCAGTTCTTTTTCCGCGGCCGCACGGTCATCCGGATGGATCAGCCCGATGAAGCCGGCGTAGTCGAGCGGCTGCCTGCCCGGACAACCGAGCAGGGCAGCCGCGCGCGGGGACAGGGTGACAGTGCCGGTGGCCAGGACCCATCGCCAGAAGCCGACATCAGCAGCTTCCAGTGCGCGATGGATACCATCGGCCGCGCTCACCGAAGCCTCCCCCGGCGGAGCTGTGCCTGTCGGCATCGCAGGCCCGGGCTGCTGGTCGTGGTCTTGAGCCGCCATCATAGCCGCTTTGGTGTGTTGCATCCATTAATCGCCATGTTGACCTGAATCAATGCGTACGAGAACCCTTAGAGGTACTCGCTTAACTTGGAAAATAGCAAATAAGGAGGGTGCAATGAGCCTTCGGGATCTGGTGGTCGTGCTTGATGGATCACCCCGCGACAAAGCCAAACTCGCCGTGGCAGTGGCGCTGGCGCAACGCCACGACGCGCACCTGACTGGGTTGTGCCCACTGGAACTACTGGTTCCGCCGGATGTCTCGTTCGCCCTGGGCGGATATCCCGACCTGTGGGCGCTGCCGGAGTTCGCCAGGCAACTGGAGAGCCAGGCGAGGGCAAAGGCGGCGATCGTCGAGGCGGGCTTTCGCGAAGTGCTGCGCCGCGAAAGCATCACGGGCGATTGGACGTTCGAGACCAGGTCGCTGATTTCCGCCGTCGCCCACCGTGCCCAGATAACCGATTTGCTGATCATAGGGCAGTCCGATCCCGACAATCCGGTACCGGAGGTGGCACGGAGCCTGATCGAGGACGTGCTGATGACCGCCGGCCGGCCGTTGCTCATTATCCCCTACGCCGGCACGTTCGGGCCGGTAGGCGCCAACACCCTGATCGGCTGGACCCCGACGCGAGAAGCGGCACGCGCGGTGCACGACGCACTGCCGTTGCTCGCCCCGTCGGCGAAAGTGACCGTGCTGACCGTCGAATCGACGGTACACGATACGAGGGCACTGCCAACGGTCGAAATCGCCGAACATCTGGCGCGTCACGGACTGGATGTCTCCGCCGCTCGAACCGTGGTAACCGACGGGCTGTCGCCCGCAGATGCGTTGCTCGACTATGCCTCCGACGTCGGGGCCGATCTTCTGGTAGTGGGTGGTTACGGGCATTCGCGGACGCGCGAGATGATCATGGGTGGCGTCACGCGCGACCTGCTTCGGCACATGACGGTGCCTGTGCTGATGTCGCACTGACCCTGGTCCGCTGGGCGCATGCGCTTTGATTGCCGACAAGCCCGTGAATCGCCTGGACGCATGCGGCCAGCTACAAGGTTGAGATGAATGTGAGCACCGGCCCCGGAGGCGGTTCCGCGATCGACGTGCACTCACACGTCTATCCGCGGCGCTACGTGGCATTGCTGCGGGCGCGCCAGACCGTTCCTCGGATCGTGAGCCGTGGCGGACAGGATCGCATGCTGATCCTGCCGGGGGAGGACGCTGACAGCAGCACCTCGGCGGGACGCCCGATCGGCAGCGAATACTGGGACAGCGCCCGCAAGCTGGCGTTCATGGACCGGCACGGTATCGCCGTATCGGTGATCAGCCCGGCGAACCCGTGGCTGGATTTCCTGACCGGTGCCGAGGCCGGTCCCGCCGCCACGGAGGTCAACGAGGATATCGCGGGCCTGTGCGCCGGGAGCGGTGGCCGTCTCTACGGTCTCGGTCTGCTGCCAGTGCGCGACCCGGGGGCGGCTGCGGCCGAACTGGGCCGGATCGAGCGATTGCCGCATATGCGGGGGGCGGTGATCGGCACCACCGGCGCGGGAAACGGACTGGACGACCCGGCGCTCGATCCGATGTGGGCGGCGGCGGAACGGTCCGCGCTGATGATTTTCATCCATTCGCATTACGGTCTGGGCAACGAGGCGCTGACCGCCTACGGCCATGCCATGCCGCTGGCGCTGGGCTTTCCGTTCGAGACCACGGCCGCCGTCGCGCGGCTGATCCTCGGTGGTGCGTTCGACCGGTTTCCTGGATTGCGGCTCATGGCGGCGCATGCCGGAGGCGTGCTGCCATATCTCGCCGGTCGTCTGGATGCCTGCGTGGTGGGGGATGCGCATTCCCCGGTACGGCTGCGACATCCTCCAAGTTCCTATCTGCGGCGGATGTATTTCGACGCGATCGGGTACCAGGCGCCGACACTGGCCTTGCTGAAGGCGCTCGTGGGGGCGGACCGGATCATGTTCGGCACGGATCATCCGTTCTTCCCGCCGCACGTAAGCAACGCCGAACTGGATGCCGTGGACTGGCACAGCCCGATCGTGCACCGGGCCATCCTGGGCGAGCTTGGGCCGGATGTGGAAGCGGCGATTCTGACCCGCAACGCCATGACGATAATGGGAATCGACCTACCCGCCTGATCAGTGGGAACGCGTTACGCCGGCAGCCGGCACCGATGCACCGAACCGCTGTTCGAGGTTCCTGAGGCAGGCTGTCGGTGGCTGGCTTGGCGACGGCGATCACCGGCATGTTCGGCCAGACGTGCATGACGTCCGCCGGCCGCCTCTAGCAATTGCCGGTTGATCCTCTTAACTGCCGAACACAACGGGCCATTGGACAACGGGCGATTGGGAGGAGAGGAAAGATGGATAGGCGTCAGCTTTCTGTGGGATCATCGCGCTTCGGCGCCGCAATCGCCGTATTTGGCCTGTTTGCCCTGTCGATCGCCGCGGTCTCGCCCGCGCGAGCGCAACTTGATCAGCTCAAGGGTGCGCTCGGGTCCGGCCAAAGCGGCGGTGCCCTCGGCGGACTGACCGGGGGCGTGCCATCGGTCACACAGGCAAGCCCCGGGAACATCGCCGGCGTTCTGCAATACTGTGTGCGGAACAATTACCTCAGCGGCGGCGCAGCTACCTCGGTGAAGGATTCGCTCGTCGGCAAGATGTCCGGTTCAGGTCAGCCCACTCACGATGCGGGTTTCCAGTCTGGCAACAAAGGTTTGCTGCAGGCCGGCAATGGGCAAAGCTTCAGCCTTGGCGGCGCTGGCGTCAAACAGCAGGTGACGCACAAAGTCTGCGATGAGGTTCTGCAGCACGCGAAGTCGCTGCTCTGAACCGATCGCGGCGCAGGGTCGGATGAGGGAAGTGGGCCGACCGCGCCTCGCGAGCCTGGCGGCGTCGGTCGTGACGCCGTCAGGGAAGAAGGTCAGCAGCACACGGCACTGCCGCCCCGTGAGCCGCCTGCGCGAAATTGACGCGGTTTGGCGTTTCGCGGTCGGTGACACGGTACAGGCACGGGTGCGGGCGCCGTGCCGGAGTGCGAGGACGCGCCGTGCCCGGGCGCGTCGGCGAAACGTAAGCCGCGATCTTCCCCCGTCCCGGCGCTGCGTTGCTCCGCCAAGGCGCTACATGGTGACAACCACATAGTCGTCCTCCAGCGTCACTTGCACCGATTCGGCGACGAAGGGGCCTTCGACCAGGGTCTTTCCCGCTTCGACCTCGACATTGAAGGCTCGTGCCTGCACGCTGTTGGGGTCGCACAGGGATTGGCCGGTTCGGATATCGAACTCCCAGCAGTGCCAGGGGCAGCGGATCATCTCCCCGGGGCGGGTCAGGCGATAGTCGCCGGGGCTCGGTGCGGTGAGGCGGCTGACGACCACGCCGCGGCACAGCGGTGCGCCCTGGTGCGGACAGCGGTTGATCAGGCCGTAGAAGTCCTCGCCCACTTTGAAGATGCCGATCTCACGGCCCTTCACCGTGACCAGCTTGCAGGTGCCGGCCTCGATGTCACCGGCCTTGGCGACGACGTGACGGGTCACGCGCACAGCCCCGCGTCGAAAGGCCGATACCGCGCCGGGCCATGCCCAGGGACCGTGGCGAGGACCGTGGCGAGGACCGTGGCGAGGACGCTGCGGATCATCGCTCAATCCAGATGGTAAAGGGCCTTGGCGTTGTCCCGGTAGATCTTACGCTTCCAGTCGTCGGGCAGCGGGATCTTGAAGGCGTAGCGCGGGTCGTCCTGGTCCCAGTGCGGATAGTCGGTCGAGAACATCACCCGGTCAGGACCGATCCATTCCAGCGTGGACAGCATGTCCTGCGGCCGTTCCGGCTCCTCGATCGGCTGGGTGGTCACCCAGATATGGTCGTGCACGTATTCCGAGGGCGAGCGTTTCAGGTGCGGCACCTCGGCCTTGAGACGTTTCCAGTGCTTGTCCAGGCGCCAGCACAGCGCGGGCAACCAGGCGAAGCCGCCCTCGACCAGAACGATCTTGAGGTTGGGAATCTGCTCGAAGACGCCTTCGCAGACCAGGCTGGTCACCAGGGTCTGCATGGTCTGCACGTAGGACGGATGTTCCTCGTGGTAGAAGGACGGCCAGCCGCCGCCGGTCGAGGCATGGCCGCTGGTGCCGCCCAGATGCAGCGACACCGGGAAATCGTTCGCTGCGCAGGCTTGCAGGATCGGCCAGTACCGCCGCCGACCCAGCGGCTCCAGCCCGCGCGGTGGAACATTCACCTGAGCGAAGCGGCGGTCGCCGGCGCGTTTTTCGATCTCGGCGATGGCGGCCTCGGTGTGCTCGATGTTGACCTGGATGGCACCGAGCAGGCGAGGGTCGGGGTCGCACCAGTGCGCGATCTGCCATTCGTTGACGGCGGTCGCCATGGCGGCGCCGAACTCGACGTTGCGCTCGCCGGGGGCACCACCGACCAGGGGCGCCAGCAAGCCGTACGCGACGTCGAACATGTCCAGCAGCTGCTCCTGCATCATCGGCAGGTCGGAGCCGGGGGCGCCGCCGGTCTTGGGCCAGGAGTCCATCCGCATGCCGTTACCGGGCGACATGCGCGGATACATCGATGTCTTCGCCAGGCCTTGGCGGGTGCGGCCGCCGATGGTCTGCCTGTGCTCCAGCCAGCGCTTGGACAGGAACGGATCGAAGTCGTTGGGACCTTTGACGTAGGGATGAACGTCGCAGTCGATGAAGCCGAGATGGCTCTGCGCGGCGCGGTCCGGCTGGGCAGCGGGATCGGGTTTGCGATCCAGGACGGTCATGTTCATCACAGCGTCTCCTTCAGGCGGGGATAGGTTTCCAGCGGATTGTCGACACAGATCCTGTGGATCAGGTCCGCCGGCAGGCCGGGCGGCAGCGCGTCGTCGCCGTCATAGTGCCAGTGCGGATAATCCGATGAGAACAGCAGCATCCGGTCCGACCCTAGTTGTTCGAGCAAGGTGCGCAACTGAGGCTCGCTCGGCGGGACGTCGAACGGCTGCAGGGTCAGGCGCACGTGCCTGCGCACCGTCTCGGTCGGCTGTTCCTCCAGCCACGGGACTTCGGCGCGCACGCCGCGCCAGGTCTTGTCGAGACGCCACAGCGAGGCCGGCAGCCAGGTCACGCCGGATTCGATCAGCACGACCTTCAGGGCGGGGAATTTGACGAATACGCCCTCCGCGATCAGGCTGTTCAGCGCCGCGGCGAAGCCTTGCGACTGTGAGACGTAGTCTTCCAGGTAGTAGGACGGCCAGCCCCCGGCGCTCGGCGGATGGCGGAAACTGCTGCCGGCATGGATGCCGATCGGCAGGCCGTGGGCCTCGGCCGTCTTGTAGATCGGCCAGTTCTGGCGACGGCCCAGGGGCAATTCCGCCATGGCCAGCAGCAGGACCTGGACGAAGCGCCGGTCGGGAACGAGGCGTTCGATCTCCTCCGCGGCAAGCTCGGCGCTGTGCGGCGGGACGACGATGGAGGCCCGCAGGCGCGGCTCACGATCCAGCCATTCCGCCTTGATCCAGTTGTTGATGGCCCGGCAGAACGCAGCCGACAGGTCCTCGCTGAACAGGACCTGCGCGCCATGGATCACGTTGCAGATGGCCAGGCTCGGCCGCAGGCGGTCCAACAGGTGGGTTTGCAGCGCCTGCAGGCTGCTGCCGGGCGGACCGGACGGCAGACGCCAGTCGGGGCGGCCGCTGATCGGGGCGTTGACCGGATAGTTGCTGGTTTCCAGGCTCTCGCGCTCCAGGCCGCGGCGCAGCACGTGCTCGCGCCAGTAGTCGTCAAGGTACGGCAGCAGGGCACGCGTGCTGGGGACCGCCGGGTGGATGTCGCAGTCGACGGCGCCGGTCAGGTGGTCCGAGGGACGATCCTCGGGAGGTTGTGCCATGGGCGCTACTTTCGCCTTCGCTTGTCGGGTATGAAAGGTAGGAGATGGTAGTCGCGGTGTAAACGCTGGCGGGTTCGACGGGTGTCGATTTTCGAGAACCTTGTCAAAATGGTATGGAGAGATTACCTTGGCTGACAAATGAAAGGAATTTGCGTGGCTTGCACCCTCGCCTGCACCTGAGAGCGGATTGGACCGGCAATCGCCGGTCTAGCCCATGACAGGCTATTCCCGTCCGCTTCAATATCCCGAGCATCATGTTTTCCGATCGGGGCTGTGTGCCCCTAAGCTATTATCAAATCCCTCGCGCCGACATTGGCGTCGTCTCCGGCCTGGAACTCGAACCTGAACAGGTTGAGGAGTATCTTGGGCCAATCGACGAGATCCAGGCCGCTGTGCGTCGTGGCTTGGCGCACGCCGCGACTGCCATCGAGGCGGGCGACACCCTGGTAGGGTTCTATGTCGTGCACCCGGATCGTCGTGACAACGCCTGCTGGTGGCTGGGCTGGTTCGCGCTCGATCGCCGCCACCAGGGCCGCGGCTATGGCCGCACGGCGCTGGCCCGGATCATGGCCCATTTCGGGCGCATAGCGGGCTGCCGCCGCGTTCGACTGCTGGTGGTCCCGGCCAACAATCGTGCCATCCGGCTCTATGAGCAGGCGGGGTTCAGCCGGGTCGGCGTGAACGCGGCCGGCGAATACATCCTTGAAGCGATTGTTCGCAGCGTTGCGACGGTCCAGAACGTTGTCGCACTCTTGCGCGCTTCGTCGGCGTCCAAGCGTGCCCGCCGCGCGGGTCGGCTGCGCCTGTCACCTGGTCCGCATGCGGCCCTGACGATCGGGTTCGAGCGCGGACCGCCCGCGACCGCTTGAAGCACGCTCAAGTTCGTTCGATCCGGTTGGCCAACCGGATGAAGCGGTGGCGCTTTGCATCCGAGGTCGGCCAAACGCGCTAAAAACATCCTGCTCCGGGTGGCCCGCGCCGCCCGGATATGGTCCACTGCCGCCCGAACCAGCGAAGGGCGAAGGTCATGAGCCAAAACCTGACGGGCGGTCCGGCACGACCGCCTCTGCCGAGCGCGATCGAAGCAATGATCGTGCCGCGGGCCCACGACGTCGGCGGCTTCGAGGTGCATCGCGCCCTGCCGGCGAAAGAAAAACAGATGATCGGGCCGTTCATCTTCTTCGATCAGATGGGACCGGGCGAATTCCTGACGGGACGGGGCCTCGACGTCCGTCCCCATCCCCATATCGGTCTGGCCACTGTCACGTACCTGTTCGATGGCTCGATCCTGCATCGCGACAGCCTTGGGACACAGCTTCCCATCGTCCCCGGTGACGTGAACTGGATGACGGCCGGCCGCGGCATCGCCCATTCGGAGCGCACCGATGCAGCACTGCGTGGCTCGCGCAATAGCCTTTTCGGCATCCAGTCCTGGGTTGCGTTGCCGAAGACGATGGAGGAGATGCCGCCTGATTTCGCCCATTATGCCGCGGACTTGCTGCCCGTCCTGCAGGACGGTGGCGTTCGGCTGCGCCTGATCGCCGGCGACGGCTGGGGCAGCCGCTCCCCGGTGGCGACGCACTGGCCGCTGTTCTATGCCGACGCCACGCTTGAGCCGAATGCATCGCTGCCGCTGCCCGATCAGCACGAGGAACGCGGTATCTATCTCGTTCAGGGCTCCGCGGAGGTCGCGGGCACGCGCTTCGACGCCGGCCGAATGCTGCTGTTCCGGCCCGGCGACCGGCTTGCGCTGACTGCGGGACCCGAGGGCGCTCGGCTCCTGCTGCTGGGCGGCGCCGTGATGGACGGTCCGCGGCATATCTTCTGGAATTTCGTGTCGTCGTCGAACGATCGGATCGAGCAGGCGAAGGCGGACTGGAAGGCGAGGCGTTTCGGCACCGTTGCCGGCGACGAGGACGAGTTTATCCCGCTGCCTGGCCCGCGTTGACGGCGTGATCGGGGTCGGCGCGGGCGGCCTCGTGCGGGCGGATCAGTCGCGTGCGCACCAGGACCCGCGGAACCGTCGGACGAGATCGTCGTGCTCTGCCTGAAGGTGGAATCATGAACGTGCAACCGAAGGCCGAGACCATGTCATTGCTGGCATCGCGCCGTCTTGGCCCGCTTTGCCTGACCCAGACCTGCGGGGCCTTCAACGACAATCTGGTCAAGAACGCCATGGTCGTTCTGGCCATTTTCAAGCTGGGCGCAGGCGGAGCGGGCCTCGCCGCCCTGGCCGGTGCGCTGTTCATCGCGCCGTATGCTCTGCTGTCCGCGACCGCCGGCCAGCTGGCCGACCGCTTCGACAAATCGCGGCTCATCCGGGTGACCAAGGCGGCCGAGGTCGTGTTGATGGCGGGCGCCGCCGCGGCGTTCCTCGCCAACAGCGTCCCAGCCCTGCTGGCCGTGCTGTTCGGCCTCGGCGTGCAGGCGACAATGTTCGGACCGCTGAAATACGGCATCCTGCCGGACCATCTGCGCGACGAGGAACTTGTCGCCGGCAACGGGCTGATCGAGGCATCGACCTTCCTCGCCATCCTGGCCGGAACGGTGGCGGGTGGCGCGCTGGTGCTGCTGGACGCGGGGCCGGCCATCGTCGGCGGTTTTGGTGTCTGCGTGTCGCTGATTGGCCTGGCGTCGGCATTCGGCATTCCCAAGGCCCCGGCGGCTGACCGCTCACTCCGGATCGGCTGGAATATCCTGCGCGAGAGCGTGTCGGTGACGCGCCAGGCCGCGGCGAACCAGCCGGTCTGGCTTTCGATCCTCGGACTGAGCTGGTTCTGGGCGATCGGCGCCACCTTGCTGGCGGAATTTCCCTCCGTCGTTCAGGACAGCCTCGGCGCGCAAGGCCAGGTCGTGACACTGCTGCTGACGACGTTCGCCATTGGCATCGGCATCGGCTCGATGCTGTGCGCCCGGCTCCTGCACGGCGAGGTCAGCGCCCGGTACGTCCCGTTCGCCGCCCTCGGCATCACCTTGTTCACCTGGGACTTTGGCAGCGCGGTGAGCGGCGCCGGCGGTCTCCATCTGACGACCGTCGCCGCGGTGCTGCGGTCACCGTCCGGCTGGCGAATGCTGGCCGACCTGTTGCTGCTGGCGACCTGCGGCGGGCTCTACTCCGTGCCGCTCTACGCCATCGTGCAGGAGAAGTCACAGCCATCCCATCGCGCCCGCATGATCGCCGCGAACAACATCGTCAACGCCGGCATGATGGTGCTGGGCGCGATCTTCGTCGCTGCGGCGGCGGCGGTCCACGTGCGAACGCCTCACGTCCTGCAAGCCGCGGCGGTCGCCAACCTCGCCGTCGCGCTGTGGATCGTCGGCTTGCTGCCACAAACGGTCTTTCGCTCGATATTCCGTTGGTACTTTCGCCTGTTCCATGCGACCCGCGTCGACGGGCTGGAAAACCTCGCCCTGGCCGGCGAGCGTTCGATCCTGGCCATCAACCATCTGTCGTTCCTGGACGGCTGTTTCGTCGCCGCCTTCGTGCCGGGGAACCTCGTCTTCGCTGTCGACACGGAGCAGGCGCGGCGTTTCTGGTTCCTGAAATACGTGATCGACATTTTCCCCCTCGACCCGACGAACGCGATGGCCTTACGCCCGATGATGAAAGCCGTGCGCGGCGGTCGCCGCCTGGCGATTTTCCCCGAGGGGCGCATCACCCTGACCGGTGCCCTGATGAAGGTTTATGACGGCCCTGGCATGATCGCCGACAAGGCCGATGCCGCGATCATTCCGGTTCGCATCGATGGTTTGCAGTTCCATAAGACGTCCCGGATGCAGGGGAAGCTGCCGCTGCGGTGGTTCCCGCCGCTGAGCCTGATGGTCTTGCCGCCGGTGCGCCTCGACGTGCCGGCGACCTTGAAGGGCCGGGCGCGACGCGCCGCCCTGGGACGCATGATGCAGGACATCATGATCGGGGCCGCCTTTCGTCCCGAACGCCTGCGGCACAGCCTGTTCGCGGAGTTGGTGCGGGCAGGCCGGCTTTACGACAGGGGGCTGCCGGTCGTCGCCGACATCGTTCCGAACGAAACCGGTGGGACGACCTTGACCGCGTTGACCTATCGGCGACTGACCCTGGCCAGCGTGGTGCTCGGCCGAAAACTGGCAACTATCACGCGCCCGGGCGAGCACGTCGGCGTGATGCTGCCGAACGCGGTGGGCACGGTGGCGACCTTCTTCGCGCTGCAATCCCAGGCGCGCGTGCCGGCAATGATGAACTTCACCACCGGCGCGGACGGGATGCTGTCCTGCTGTGTTGCCGCCGGCATCGACACGATCCTGACGTCTCGCCGCGCCGTGCAAAAGGGCAAGCTGGAACGGCTGGTGGAAGTGGTCGGCACGAAAGTTCGCTTCGTCTACCTCGAGGATGTGCGGGTCTCGATCGGGCTGATGGACAAGCTGCGCGGGTCGCTCGATGCCCGTCGCGCCAGGCGGTTGCCGGGTGCCGCCGCGGATGCGGGATCGCCCGCCGTGGTGCTGTTCACATCCGGATCGGAGGGTGCGCCGAAGGGTGTCGTCCTCAGCCACCGGGCGCTGCTGGCCAATTGCGCGCAGTTGCGCGCGGTGGTGGACTTTCATCCCGCGGACAAGGTGTTCAACGCGCTGCCGATGTTCCATGCGTTCGGCATGATCGGCACGCTGCTGCCGTTGATGTATGGCGT
This sequence comes from uncultured Alphaproteobacteria bacterium, assembly GCA_963817185.1. Classification (GTDB taxonomy): domain Bacteria; phylum Pseudomonadota; class Alphaproteobacteria; order Acetobacterales; family Acetobacteraceae; genus Rhodopila. Next base: position 238,143 of record CAWFNN010000005.1, read on the forward strand.
TCGGTCGTTTCTATACCCTTCTCCGCTGCACTACCGGATCGTGCCCGAAATGGTGTATGCGGAACAATCGACCATCATGTTCGGCACCGACACTTTCCTGAGCGGATACGCCCGCAAGGGTCACGCGCTGGACTTCCAGTCGCTGCGCTACATATTCGCCGGCGCCGAACCGGTCCGGCCCGAAACCCGCGCCGCCTACATGGACCATTTCAAGAAGCCGATTTTCGAGGGCTACGGCGTGACAGAAACCGCCCCAGTGCTGGCGCTGAGCACCTGGGCGAACTCGCGGGCGGGTTCGGCGGGCCGCCTGCTGCCCGGCATCGAGGCCAGGCTGGAGCCGGTCGCCGGCATCGCGGAAGGTGGCCGGCTTTGGGTACGCGGCCCGAACGTGATGTTGGGCTATCTTCGCGCAGAGGCTCCCGGCGTGCTGCAACCGCCGCCAGATGGCTGGTATGACACGGGCGATATCGTTACGATCGATGAGGCCGGTTTCGTGACCATCAAGGGACGGGCGAAACGGTTCGCCAAGATCGGCGGCGAGATGGTGTCGCTAGCCGCGGCCGAGGCACTGGCGGCCGCGGTGTGGAAAGATGCCGTCCATGCGGTGATCACGGTGCCGGACGCTCGCAAGGGCGAGAGGCTGTTGCTGGTGACGACGCAACGCGACGCCGAGGCTCGGGTGCTGATGGCGGCGGCGCGGGAGCAGGGGATCGCGGAAATCCAGGTGCCGCGCGACGTGATGGTCGTTGATAAAGTCCCGCTGCTGGGGACGGGCAAGGTCGATTATCCGGCGGTGCAACGGCTGGCCGGGTCGCGCGTGGAACGGGCCGGGGTGGCTGCATAGCGCCACGTTCCAGCATAGCAGGGAGGGGAAGGTGAGATAACGAAGGGGGCAGCCTAAACCCCGATTGCCGCCTTCACCCTCGGCGCCGAGAAGGGCACCTCCCGCAACCGCACGCCGGCCGTATCCTTTACCGCGTTCGCGATGGCGGCGGCAGTCGGCCCCTGCCCGGCCTCTCCCGTTCCGAGGAACGGCTGGCCGGGCCGAGGCACGATGTGAACCGCGATCGACTCGGGCACGGCGGGAAAGCGCATGATCGGATACGTGCTCCAGTCTGAGCTCAAGATGCGCCGACGGTCGAAATGCACGGCCTCATACAACGTCCAACTTGCGGCCTGGACAATGGCACCCTCGATCTGGTTGCGGATCCCGTCGGGATTGACGGCCTGTCCGCTGTCCACCGCGGCGACCACGCGACCTAGGCGGATCTGTCCAGTCTCGTGCTCGACGCGTAGTGTCAGCGCGACCGCGCAATACGCGCCCAGATTCTTGTATCGGGCGAACGCGAATCCCCTGCCCTCACCACGCTTACCGGCGGACCAGCCGAATTTTTCAGCCGCTAAAGTGATCACGGCCTTGGCCCGATCGTCCCGCAGATGTCGCAGCCGGAACGCGACCGGATCGATCCCGGCGCCGTCCGCCAGTTCGTCCATGAAGCTTTCGATCGCAAAGACATTCAGGTACGCGCCGAGTGAGCGCAGAGCGGAAACCCGCAGGGGCATTTGGGGAATGAAATGCGACACGACGCGGGCGTTGGGGAACGCGTAGATCGGATTGCTGTTCCGGTCCCCGCCCCCCTCGGGCATCGGGATCGGCGCGGGCGGAGGCACCGGCAGCGGCTCCGGCAGCGCCTCGTTCTGCAGCATCAGGCCGCCGGCATGAGGGCGGCGGTTATGCGTGTTGCTCCAAACGGCGTAGTCCCAGTCGACAATCCGGCCGTCAGCATCGATTGCCCCCTCGACCTCGGCGATCATGGCGGGACCGTAGGGTTCGTTGGTATGCTCCTGTTCGCGCATCCACTGCACGCGGATCGGACGCCCAGGCATCGCCTGAGCGATCAATGCCGCATCGCCCGCGACATCGTCGGCACCGTTATGACCATAGCACCCAGATCCCTGAACCTGAACGCAACGAATTTGCTCGGGCGGCATCCGCAACAGGTCAGCCAATGCCGACCTCAGGGGATAGACGCCCTGCGTGTGCGTCCATACCGTCATCTTCCCTTCAATCAGTTGGGCAACCGAGCAGGACGGCCCGATTGCGCCATGCATGGTGTAGGGGCGTGTGTAGCGCGCCTTTAGCCGCTTTACCGGGATTCCCGCCGGCGCGGCCCATGTCAGCACCGGAATGTCCCGCGCGGACGATTCCCGGATCGTCTGCAGAACGGTCGCCTCGTCCGGCAGGGTCGCCGCTTCCTGCCACCTCGCCGCGGCGGCCGCGGCGCGCATCGCCTTGATCGCCTGCCACTCCTTCCCGGCGACGACGGCCAGATAGCTTCCCTGGCGCACCACCTTGACGACGCCGGTCATCCGCTCGATCGGGCCCGTATCGAAATCCAGCAGCCTGGCGCCCACGCTCGGCTGCCGAATGGCCCGAGCGTGCAGCATGCCGGGGAGACGGATGTCCTGAACATAGGCGGCGCCACCAGTCAATTTCGTCGGTATATCGATCCGCGGCATCGGCTTGCCCATCAGACGATACGATGACGGAGGCTTCAGCGCGCTGGCCGGTGCCGCGGCGACATGCAAGTTCAGTTTCGCCGCCAGTGGTCCGTACCCGGCGCTGCGACCATCGGCCGCCCGCACCGATCCGTCCGCTGTGGTGAGCGTCGCCGCCGCGACACCGAATTCAATGGCAGCGGTATCACGCAACAATGCCCGAACCTGCGCGGCTGCGTTCATGATTGCAGTTCCGCTGTCCTGCATGGAGTGGCTACCGGCGGTAAATCCCTCGTTCGGCGTACGGGCCGTATCCGCGGTAACCAGTTCGATCTGCCCCATCGAAACATCCAACTGCTCGGCCGCCACTTGCAGCAATGCGGTCGTCAGCCCCTGCCCCAGCTCCGCCTTGCCGGTGAACACCGTCACCAGCCCATCCGGCGCGACGCGTATCCACGCGTCCAGGAACGGCGCGGTCCTGAGGCTTCCCGGCCGAGGCGGCTCTTGCGCCCGCAGCGAAAACGCTACAACCAGGCCGCCCGCGGCCGCCAGCATGGTCCGGCGGGAAAGAACGGCATTCATGGCTTCGTCTCTCGGGCCGAACCCACTGCAACCGCGGCGCGGCGCACCGCGGCCAGGATACGCATATGCGTCCCGCAGCGACACAGGTTCGGCGCCATCGCGGAACGAATGGCCTGCTCCGACGGACGTGGATTTTGTTGCAACAGGGCCTGCGCACGCATCACCATGCCAGCGATGCAGTAGCCGCATTGCGCCGCCTGCTCATCGATGAACGCGCGCTGGACAGCGTTCATTCCCAGTCCCTCGATGGTAACGACATGACGTTCTATCAATAGACCGATGGGTGTCACGCAGGAGAACACCGCCTGCCCATCGACCAGGACGGTGCACGCCCCGCATTGCCCCAGCCCGCAACCGAACTTGGCCCCGTTTAGCTCAAGTTCGCCGCGCAGGATGTAGAGCAACGGTGTATCCGGCTCCGCGTCGACCTCGTGGTCATGCCCATTCACGTTCAGCCTGATCATGATGCACTCCGTCGCCTTGGCCACCGCAGCCCGCACATCGCTCCAGGTCGGTCTGTCGCTGAGCGTCGCCCGGAAACAGACGGCCGCCCACGACCGCCAGAACCGCGATGATCGCCGCGACACCTGCCTTCGACACAGGCGTCCTCGTCCCATTGCGACGACCCATGATAACAGAAGAAGCGCCGGTGGCGAATGACTGCGCTGTCAGGTCCAGCAGAGTAGCGGGACAGGCACGGCAGCCGGTTGGACCGCAGGGCGACGGCCCATGCCTCTTGACCGGGTCCGGCAAGCGGTGACCACTACGTGTTCCGGGAGGAGAGACAGGACCATGAGCGATCCGTACGCCCGCTATACCCGGCTGCGCTTCGACCGGCCACACCCCAAGGTGCTGCGCATCACCATGGACAATGGCCGGATGAACACCGCCGACGATGTCATGCACGCCGAACTGGCGGATATCTGGCGCGATGTCGATCGTGATCCGACGGTCAATGCCGTGGTGATCACCGGCGCCGGTAAGGTGTTCTCGGCCGGCGGCGATTTCGGAATGATCCAGCAGACGATCGACGATTTCGACGCCCGCGCCCGCCAGTGGAAGGAAGCGCGGGAGATCGTTTACAACGTGATCAACTGCTCCAAGCCGGTGGTCAGCGCGATGCGCGGCGTCGCGGTCGGGGCGGGCCTGGTCTGCGGCATCCTGGCGGACGTTTCGATCGCAACGAAGGACTGCCGGATCATCGACGGGCACACAAGGCTCGGCGTCGCGGCGGGCGATCATGCCGCGATCATCTGGCCGCTGCTCTGCGGGCTGGCGAAGGCGAAATACTATCTGCTGCTGTGCGAGCAGGTGCTGGGCGCCGAGGCAGAGCGCATCGGCCTGATCAGTCTCGCGGTTGAAGATGCCGAACTCGATGCGAAGGCGGTGGAGATCGCCACGCGCCTGGCCGAGGGTGCGCAGAGCGCCATACGCTTCACCAAATACGCGCTGAACAACTGGCTGCGCCAGGTGGGGCCGACCTTCGACGCGTCGCTGGCGCTGGAGTTCCTGGGATTTACCGGGCCCGAAGTGAAGGAGGGCCTGGCGTCGCATCAGGAGAAACGCAAGCCGGTGTTTCCGCCTGGCTCGGTGGTTTGACGCTGTCGAATCAATCGCCGGTGCCGCGGGCCTTCACCATGCGCAACGGGTTGTAGGTGATAACGACCGATTCATCCTGTTTCTTGACCCGATTGAACGTGCGAACCAGGCCCCGATTCGGCCGGCTGGCGCTGCGGCGGCTTTCCACGACCTCGCATTCGACATGGATCGTGTCGCCAGTGAATGTGGGGCTCGCGACATTCAGTTCCATGTTGAGGAAGGCGAACCCGGTGTGCTGCATGGTGGCGTGCACCAGCAGGCCCTCGGCGAACGAATACACCATCGCCCCCGGAACGACCCGCTGCGTGATATCGCTTTCGGTCCGAAGGAATTCGGTGTTGGAGAACAGCACCTCGGTCATGCCGGTCACGCCGATGAAATTGACCAGATCGGCTTCAGTCAAGGTGCGGCCGATGGTGCGGAATTTCCGGCCGACCGGCAGATCCTCGAAGTACAGTCCAAGCCCCAGCACTTCGTAGCCGTCGATTGCGGTCATGATGATCTTGCTCCTGTCGTTACGACATCGTCAGGCCGCCGGACACGCTGATCGTCTGTCCGGTGATGTAGGCCGCGTCGTCCGACAGCAGGAACGCGATGGTGCCGGGATAGTCCTCCGGCTGACCGATCCGCTTCAGCGGCACGGCGCGGGCCATGGCCTCCCCGACCTTGGCGCCCCCGGGCGACGCCGCCTTGAACGCGTCGAACAGCGGTGTATCGGTCGGTCCCGGGCAGAGCACGTTCAGCGTCACGCCCTTGCGGGCCACCTCGCGCGCCATCGTCTTGGTGAAGGCGATGATGCCGCCCTTGCAGGCGGAATAGACCGCCTCGCCCGACGACCCGACCCGCCCTGCGTCGGACGACACATTCACGACGCGCCCGAAGCCACGCTGGACCATGCCCGGCAGCACGACGTGATGCAGATGCAGCGGTCCATACAGGTTGATGCCGATGATACGATCCCACAACGCCCTGTCGGTATCCAGGAAGTCGCGGAACACCTCCCATCCGGCAATGTTGGCGAGAAAATCCACCGGCCCTACATCGCTTTCAAATCTTGCGACGGCAGCCTCGACACCCGGCCGGTCCGTTATGTCCGTCCGCGCGAACCACGTCGACTCTCGGCAACGTGCGATAGTCGTTGCCATCCCAGCCTCGTCTATGTCCAGGATGCCGACATGGCACCCCTCCTCGCACAGGCGGATGGCCGTGGCCCGCCCGATCCCGCTCGCGCCGCCAGTCAGCAGGACGCGGCGGCCGGAAAGTCCCCTCATCGACGTTTCTCCTTGTCCCTGTCGGATGTATCGCACGATCGGCCAGGCGCTCCCACCCCGGCGCGCGTCGGAGTATTGAGGCAGCGCTGCGCCGGCGGATTTGCGCTTGCCGGGATATCCGCTATTCCGGACCGACTGGTGTGTGAGGCCTCCCTGCTGATGAACCGTTCCCGTGCCTGACGTGCCCGCCACGGGTCTGACCATCGAGGTCGGCGAGAGCCACGCGGTCTCCGGCCTTTTGCAAGTGCCTGAAAGGGCTTTTGCCTGCTGTGTCCTGGCCCATGGCGCCGGAGCGGGGATGACGCACCCATTCCTGGCAGCCGTGGCGAACAGGTTGGGACACCGCGGCGTCGCGACGCTGCGGTTCCAGTTTCCCTACATGGAAGCGCGGTCGAAACGGCCCGATCGGCCGGCGCTCGCGCAGGCCACGGTTCGCGTGGCGGTGGAGACCGCGGGCAAGTTGGGGCTGCCGTTGTTCGCCGGCGGCAAATCGTTTGGGGCGCGCATGACGTCGCAGGCGCACGCCGAGGCGCCGCTGCCCGGTGTCCGCGGTCTGGTGTTCTTAGGTTTTCCACTGCATCCCGCGAAACAGCCATCGGACGAGCGGGCAAGGCATCTGGCGGACGTGCGGGTGCCCATGCTTTTCCTGCAGGGAACGCGCGACGCGTTGGCGGATCCGCGGTTGCTTGTTCCGATGGTCGAAGCGTTGGGGCCGCGTGCGACGTTGAAACTGATCGAGCAGGCGGATCATTCATTTCACGTTCCGGTGCGATCAGGGAAGACAGATGATCTGGTCCTGGGCGAGATGCTGGACGCGGCCGTCTCCTGGATGCGCGAGGTGTCGCAGCCGTCGATCGAACACCTTGCTTGACGCCCGGGGCAGGCAGGCAACTGGCGTAAACCATCGGACGCCGGCAAGGATTATTGAAGTCGCGGGAACGCTGGAATCATCAAGGGCCACAGGCCGTGACCGTAACAGCAGGAAGCCGCTTGCGGTCGCGAAGCCAAGCGGCAATCTGTCGAGAATGATGTCGGTCCTCAAAGTGTGCCTGCTGCTGTTCGTGCTGCTGTATTTCCTGCCTCTGGCTGTCGCGGCGCTGCTTTACGTTGTCGACGGAACCGGCGGTGCCTGGCGCACGGCAGACCGCTCCAGCATCGGCGTGCTGCCCACGCCGGCGCGGAACCGGGGAGCCGTTGTCCGCATCTTCTCCGCGAAGACCGTTCGCTGGCGCGGCATCCTCGCCTCGCACAGCTGGATCGTTTTTAAACCGGAAGGTGCGCCTGCCTACATCCGGTACGACTACACGGCCTGGGGCGAGTTGCCGATCCGCGTCAACGGGTTCGAGCCGGATGGGCGCTGGTTCGGTCACACGCCGCGGATCGTGTTCGCTGCGGATGGGCCGGCCGCCGCCGCGCTGCTGCCAAAGATTGAGACGGCCATCGCGCAGTACGCCTGGCGGAACGCCGGCGATTATCGTGTGTGGCCGGGGCCGAACTCCAACACCTTCATCGCCGCCATCATGGACGCTGTGCCGGAAATGCGGGCAACCCTGCCACCCACGGCAATCGGCAAGGACTATCCGTACGACGGGCGCTGGATTCGCTTGACCCAATCCGGCACGGGCGTGCGCCTGACCATCGGAGGCTACGGTGGATTGACGCTCGGCTGGGTGGAGGGGATCGAGATCAACATCCTGGGCGCCGTCGCAGGCCTCGATATTCGCCGGCCGGCCCTGAAGCTTCCGGGTCTCGGCCGGTTCGGCATCGCTCAGACCTGAACGCCGAGGCGGCTATTCCACCGCCTGTCCCACCGCTTCGGTGGGCGAGCCCAGATTTGGCTCTTCGATTTCATTACGGAATATCATTGTCGTATCGCCAGGATTGAGCGCCATCTCGGCCACGGTGAATTCAACCGCCGCGACGACGTGGGCGAGGTTCACCGTCGCCACCGATGCCCCCTGCGTGGGTGAGCCCAGAAAGTGCTTCGATCGCCATGCCAGGTCCACGCCGTCCGGCACGCCTGCGCCGTCGAGCAGGACGTCCAGCAGGACAATCCCCTCGGACGACTGGTGAGCAGCCGCGATCGACGTCAACCGCAGGACATCCCCCGTCGTCAGCAGAAGCCCGAATGTTCCGCGGAGACCGACCATTCGCCTTCCAAACCAGGCAGGCAGCAACCCTGCCACCGTCTCGGGGTCAGTGATCCGAGTCCATGTCACTATGCGTTACTCCATTCGTTTCCGTTCATACCCTGATAACGGCAACGGCGATCCCCCGAACCGGTTGCACGCCCCGTGGCGTGGTCGCGCGGTCATGCGCACATGTTCCCGCACCGCAGAGGATGGACTCATTTCGCCACTGTTCGCGCGGCTGGGGTACTGTATTGACCGCAATGACGCGCTGGCGCTGGTGATTGTGATCACCGAGATGGCCTGGATCTGCGCCGAGCCGAAACGAACTCCCGGGTCGACGCCGACCAGAGCCTTCCCTTGCCCTGCCACCTCAGGTGTTCTCGCCGATGAAACCGGTATAGGTCTTCACCAATTCGGGCACCGAAGTCTCAAAAAACCGCTGGCCCTTCTCAGGCGTGGCAAGGCCGGGGTTGGAGCCGATGCGGCCATCCGGGAACCGCCGGCGATAGTCGGCCGGACCGTGGAACCGGCCGGATGGCGCCCGCGCCGGATCGAGCATCGCCTGCTTGATCGTCTCCGGCAGAGCGTACTGGGTCAGTGCGACTTCGCTGGCCGTCGCATGGCTGCCCTCGTCGTCGCCGAAGATCTCCTTCGCCAGTTCGCTCATCGCGCGGCCGTCCCACCAGTTGGCCAGCCGGCAGCGGAGTTCGTCATTCCGAGCCCTCCCGAACGCGCCCTCGAACTCGGCGTAGATCTCGGAGAATGCCGCCTGCACCGTGGCGATGTTGCCGCCGTGACCATTGATGAAGAGGAACCGGCGGAAGCCGTGCCGCGCGAGCGACAGCACATAATCGTGGATGATCGCGATCAGCGTGGAGGGCCGGACCGTCATCGAGCCGGCGAATCCCATGTGATGCACCGCGATGCCGACCCCGATGGTCGGGCCGACCATGGCATTGGCCGCCTCGCCGACCGCACGCGCGATGACTTCCGCGCAAATGGCGTCCGTGCCGATCAAACCGTTCGGTCCGTGCTGCTCGGTTGAACCGATGGGCAGGATGATCCCGTTGGACTGGGCGAGGTAGGTTTCCACCTCCTGCCATGTCTGGTGCTGAAGCAGCATGCGCTTTGATCTCCTTTGGCAGCCCGCGTCGGCACCATCGCCCTTCCGTCATGCCCGGCACGGTTCTGGACCTGATGGTCTGGACCACGCGAAACCATGAACGGATACGGATGATCGCCGTATGCCCATGCATAGCGCGGTCTGTGATCCGGCGTCGATTTGCCGCGGCGCAACACGCGTGATCGTTCGTCTGGTCGTTGCGACATCCGATTGTTGTGTGGTCTCCGGCGCGCCTGCGCCGATCACCAGACTTCGCTTGCTATGGGAACATATAGCGAACATACTGCCCGGAATGATAGCCCCGTACCAAACCATCTGCATGTGCGGGCGGACGATCCCCCGCCCCTGGCCGCCCTATGACACGGAAGCGCGGTGCGATCACTGCGCGCGAACGGCACGCGCAGCCACCGCCCAGATGGAGCTTGAGCTACGGTCTACCGAAGCCGAGCGTGCCGCCGGTGAGCGCGTCCGGGTCGGATCGTTCGGGATTTGAGGCCGGCGCGCCAAAAATCAGCCGTCGTGATGCGCCTCGATCCGATAACCGTCGGGATCGACGACGAACGCCGCGTAATAACCCGGCCCATAATCCGCGCGCAGGCCCGGCGCCCCGTTATCCTTCCCACCGGCCTGCGATTGCCGCGGCATGGAACGCATCCACGCCGTCGCGCGACGGCGCCGCGAAGCAGAAATGCAGCCCCGATCCGGTATCCGGCGGCACCGGCCGGTCCACGCGGCTGATCCACAATGAGATTTCCCCACTCCCGTAACCCAGCGATTCGGGGCTATCCGACAGACAGACATAGCCCAGCGGACGCAGCGCCGCGTCGTAGAAGCGCTTCGCCGCCGACATGTCGCGGACGCCAATCGAGACGTGGTCGAGCATCGGCCTTAGCGTCGGCACGACCGCCCGGCGTGCCAGGTACACCGCCTGACGCTGCCAGGTCGCTCCGTCGTCCAGCGACCGTTCGCCAACCCATCGGAACGAGTTGGCCGATATGTCGGTGAAGCTCCATTTGGTCAGTTGGCCCGCGTCGTTCCGGCCCTCCTGCACGATGTCCTTTCCGTTCGCGCGGCCGATCTGGCGGGTGAAGTACGGCCGCACCGGATCGCTCCAGAGGATATGCCAGGCGTCCAACCCCGGATCGTAGATCCGCAGCGTCGTGCCGTGGAAAATCCCCGGCAGGCTCCAGACATCCTGGATCGCCCGCCCCTCCAGGACCCAGCCGAAGGCGATGGTTCCCTTGCCCGCATGCACCGAACCATCGTCGCGGTAGACGGTCGCGTCCATCGTCCAGTCGCCGATCAGCCAGCCATACAGCGACATCTTCTCGGCACGGTCGGCCGCCGGTCCGGCGCTGCGCAAAGCTTCCGTGAAGCCCATGATCGATCATCCTTTCAATGTGGGTTCGCGGCAGACGCTACGGGGCGCCCCTGGCCGGCGCTTGGGAAAAATTGCTATGCTCGGCGCATGGCAATGCGCGTGCAAATGCTGGCATCAGGGCCTGGCTGGAGCGTCAGCGATATCGTCTGCTCGTCCGGCCCGCACGACCGGCCGTTCGAGGAGCAGCACACGTCGGTTTGCATCGCCGCGGTCATGCAGGGCAGCTTCAACTATCGGACCGCACAAGGCGCCGCCACCCTGGTTCCGGGCGCCCTGCTGCTCGGCAATCAGCAAAGCTGTTTCGAGTGCGGCCACGATCACAGCACCGGCGATCGTTGCCTTTCCTTCATGTTCGATCCATTGTATTTCGAGGCCATCCTGTCGTCGGTCCCGGGCGTCCGGGCCGCTGATTTCCGGGTGCCGCGCCTGCCTCCGTCGATGGCCTTGACCGGCGTTTTCGCCGACGCGGAACTCGCGCGGTCAGAGCGCGATCCGATGTGGTTCGAGCAGCGCGCCCTGCATTTGGCCGCCGAGGCAACGCGTCTGGCGGCCGATGCCGCGAGGCCACAGCCCGACCCATCCCATCGCGATCAACAGCGGATCGCCTCGATCTTGCGCCGCATCGAACGCGACCCGGCCGTGCCCGTCAGCATCGGCGAACTCGCCCGAGGGGCCGCGATGAGCCCGTACCACTTCCTGCGCGTGTTCCATCGCGTGACCGGCACGACGCCGCATCAGTTCATCCTGCGCATGCGTCTGCACCGGGCCGCGGTCCGGCTGCGGCAGTCGTCTCAGCCGGTGCTTGACGTCGCCCTGGACGCCGGATTTGCCGACCTCTCCACATTCAATCGGCGTTTCCGCGTGATCATGGGAATGACACCGAGCGCCTACAGACGGCGTGACCAGACGGTGTCATGAACCCTGGCGCCTGGGCAGGTGTGCGCGGGGCCTGGACCGATCGTCGCGCGGGTCCAGCGTGTCGTCGGCCGCCTCCGGGCCCCCACGAACCTCGCTTTCGGGACCGATGCTGCGGTGCGATGTCCGTTCCTCTCGCCTGGTGTCTCCTTGAGACTCGCGGGAGGGCGTTTCATTCGGGATATCGTCTGCCGGGCACATGAAGCATCAACACACGGCGCGGCCGGCGGTTGCTCGGGCGACCACGGCACGAGGAAATCCGGCGTTTTCCGCGGCAAGCCGCAACGGCCAGCCCGCACCCCGTAGCGCTGATCGGGCCCGCAGTCTCAACAGCGTGTGTTGAACGGGCCGGTCCGGAACAGCCGGTTCCGACCCACTTAGGTCAGCCTCGACCGTGTCCGGTCGTCCCGGAAGCCGACATTTACAATTGCGCTCTGCCGCCGGCTGTGCGCCCACATCCGTCGCTCAGTTGTGCAGTCCGGCTTCTCGAAAGCAGACGAGATACGTCCCGCTCTCGCCGTGACCGTCCGTCGTGCCGGGTGCTGCGGGTTGTGGATGCTAGGGCGGCGGTAGTGCACGGGCCGCCGGCATCGGCGCGAGGAGTCGTGCAGCCAGCAGACCCGTTGCGGCGAGGACCGCTCGCGCCTCGCATCGACGCTCTGTCACCGGGAAGGTGCTGCTCATCTGCTGGCGTCCCGCACGCCGATCTAATTCGCCGCCTGCGCCGGGCCGATCTGTGGCGTCCGCACTGGCTTTGCCATGCCGTAGAATATCACCACGCCCTGGCCGCCGCAGCGCGTCGAAGTCGCCTCCTGCGGCCTGCCGATGCAACTGGCGATGTCCTACCAGTTGTTCATCGCCCAGACGTTGCCGGCGGGGTCGACGGCAATGTCGGTTTGCATCTGCAGGCCGCCGCCGACATAGCCGCCGGGTGGCGAAATCTGTTCGCCGGTCACGAACCCCGGCGGGCAGGTCTCGGTGCGCACGCCGCACAGTTCCACAATCGGGCTGTTCGGCATGGCGAAGTTGGAGATCCACGCATTGTCGTTGCCATCCAGGACCACCGCCCACGGTCCCGGCAGGCCGCCGCCCGTGAACGGCGAGCCGGGATATTGCGTACCGTCCGGCCGCAAGAGCGTCACGCTGCCGCTGGCGTCCGTTCCGCCCAACTGCGTCGACATGGTTGACGTCATGAAGTCCATGCCGGGGACGACGCCGCCGAGCTTCGCCCGCACATCCATGTCAGCCAGGTGGAGCTTGCCGAGCACACCGTTGCCGAACCGCGTCGTGACCCAGACATTCCCTCGGCTGTCGACATTCATGCCGGCGGGGCTCGCGCCCACGTAGAATGTCTCGGCCTTGCTCGGATCGGCGGCGGGAAAGCGCGTCACGTGCTCGGCGAAGGCGTTTGCCACCCAGATCCGGTCCTGCTGGTCGATCGCGAGATGGAACGGGCCGAGGAACGAGTTGCAGGGTGGCGCGCTCCCACCTTCGCAGACGAGCTGCCCCTTCGTCAGATCGCCCTTGGGGAAGTAGACCAACTGGCTCTTCGAGGCTCCGAGCGCCCACACATCGCCGTTGGGCACGACGATGATGCCCTGCATAAGCCCAAGCCTGCCGTCGAGGGTGATGCCGTCGGGCGGCGTCAGTGGCTTGCCGTTCCTGTCGAACACCGCGATCGAATGGCCGCCGTAGGTGGTGAACCAGGCATTGTCGTGCGCGTCGACCGCGGCGCCGAACGTGCCCCCCTCCATGCCCCCGCCAGTAAACCCGGTCGTGATCGGCGAAAGCGGCGTTCCGTTGGGGGCGAACTTGGTGGCGTTGCCCTGCCACAGCGAGTCCTGCCCCTGCCAGCCGATGGTGAAGTTGTCGCCGACCCAGAGATTGCCCTCGCTGTCGAACATCGCCTTGCCGCCAGCCTTGTAGCCGCCGCCGTCGAACTTGAGCGGCAGCACCCACGCGCTGGGCGTCCAGAGGAGGTACGGCATAAACGGCACCGGCCGCATGTTCGGCGACCGCGGTTGCCCGTCCATCCGGACCGGCGGAATCGGATAGAAATGGTCGAGCAGGGCGTATAGCCGCCCTGGTTGGTACCAGGGATAACGGGCGATCGCTTCGGCCGCGGTCAGCGTGTCGGTCGGCGCGTCGCCTTTCGGTGGCGCGGCCGCCGCGAACAGGCTGGCGCAGGCATCCTCCACGACGCGCGTCGCGCACCCTGCCAGCGCGTCCGCGAGCGTCGCGAAGTTGGCCATCGTCGGCGTCTGGCCGCCGTTCAATGGATCCTGGATCGGGCCGCCCCATCCGCCGGTGGCCAGATCGACGAAGTTCGGCACGTTCCCGGCGGCGATGCGCAGACCCAAGGCGTGGCCGCTGAGCGCGGCGCCGTCGAGGAACTGGGCGTTGGTCCACACGGAAGCGATGGTCGTCATCTCGTTGAGCGTGACGTTCGCGGGCGGCGTGGCGCCCAGGACCGCGAGGAAGGCGATTCTCGGGTTGTTGCCGCGCGCGTGGCCGACGCTCGGCTCCCCGCCCGCGGCGACCAGATAGAGCGAGCTGTCGGCGCCCGGCGTCTGATCGGTGGACACGACGAACCGCCCGTCGGCGCCGGTCGTCGCCTGCCCGAGCCGCACCGGTGCGTTCGCGCCGGCCGCCCACAGGATCACGGCGGATTGCGCGACCGGACCACCGCCCGCTTGCACCTGCCCCTCGATGCGTACGGCCGCCGCCGCCGGGCCGGACGCCCAAGCAATCAACCCGACGGCGACCGCCGCGGAGATTGAGGTGGTGATGTTGCGGTGGCGCATTTTTTTGTCCTGTGTATCTGCCAACACGCCGGACGCTATTGTCCCGATTTCGGAAGTTCGCCATGCCTGGATCAGCCGCCTTACGAACTTCCGAATTGATGAGGACACTAGCAAAGCATTGTTTTCTAGTGTGGTTCATGGTTCCGAAGTCCGCTCCGGAGAGAATCCACAGTATGGCGGACTTCGGAACCGTCACACTAGCGCCGGAACATGCCCGCTGAAAGCCGGGCAGCGCCATGAATTGTCTGAGGCAGGCGCGAACCCTTCGGGCGGATACCCGCTTCGTTGACCATAACCGATCGCTCTCGTGCTGAGGAACCACACGGCGTCGAAGCCGACTGGTGGTCCCGTCGAGCCAACGTCCGCCATCTCGCATGGGCGTGCGAAAGCAGTCCGCTTACGGCCAATCCCCCTCGTCAGCGCAACGTCCGATCTCGACGCATCCTCGCCTATAACCGGACGGTCGCCTTGCCACCCATCGCGGCGGTACGGTGACCGCGGCGGCTACCGCTGGAATCGACCCCAGGCGCTATTCCAAGGGAACATGCCCTGCTGCCTAACAGTGGCATTGTGGCGCTATGCGGCCTGCGAATCACCTTCGCAACCCGTCAAATCCCCTTTGCGCCGATACCCTAATCGGTGGCGAAGGCAACCTCCGGCGCAAGCCCATCCGGGGTGTCGGTCAGCCGCTTCGGCACCAGCAGCAGGACCGGAAGGATCAGCGCATAGACCACCGTGATCGCGATCACGCACACGGTGAAGCCGCCGAAATGCTCGTAGAGGGTCGTGCCCAGCAGATTTCCCAGGCCGGTGACGATCGCGTACAGCGCAACGGATATCATCAGCAACGTGCCCTGCAGGCCTTTCGGGCAGGACCGGATCATCAGGTCCAGGTAGGCGGCCGTGGCGACGCCGCCCATCAGGCCGATCGGCGCTGCCGCGATCAGGGCTCCCGTCACGGAATGGATGAACAGCAGCGGGACAAATTGCGGGATCGCGATCACCGTGCCCCAGAACAGCAGGAGCCTCAGCGGGAACCTCCGGCACAAAACGCCGAAGACCAGGAACGTGGGAATGAAGGATGCGGTGAAGATCGCATTCCACTCGCCCCACTGTGCGTCCCGCGCGTGCAGAGTGTTCTGCAGATAGTACTGCAGCGGCGTTCCCGCGCCAGGGGCAAAATTCCACAGAAACGAAATCAGCAAGGCGGGATAGATCGGCCAGTGCCTGACCAGCCGCTTGATGTCGTCGACCAGATCGGCGTTGCAGGCGCGCTCCACTTGGAGGTTGTCGAAGACGCTGGGGGGTTTCCACAGGCTGTAAAGCGCCACGAGTGCCATGATCGCTCCCCCGAGGAGAAACAGCAGGTGGGCCGCGTGCGCGGCGTCGCGGCGTTCCATCCAGTCGCTGAGGAAACCACCCAGAATCAACGCCGCGATCCCGGGCAGCGAGCCAAAGATGTTCCACGCCGCGCTGATCTGTCCCGACATGACGTGCTGCTGGCCGATGGCGGCGGTCAATCCGTTCTGCGCGCTGGAGACGAACAGGAAGGACGTCCCCAGCAGCAAGGCGGCAACCAGAAGCGATTGATAGGTCACCGGGGCGAAGGCAAACAGCATGTATATGGCCGCGCACAGGCCGCTGAACAGGACCATGAATCCACGGTCCCGCATGCCGAACGGACTCCATGTGTCGCGCGCAAATCCGAAGAGGAAGGCCACATAGCTTGGCGCCCCTGCGATCAGGCCGAAGATCGCCATCTCGTTCGCCGTCAAATGAAACTTATTCTTCAACAGGAAGCTGAACGGCAGCCCGATCAGGCCGCTTCCGGGCGAACCGAAGCCCAGCAGCACGAGCAGAATGCCCACGTAGGTCATGATCCGTACGCGCACGCCGGCCGGCAGCACCGAAGGCGCGACTGCAAGGTCCAAGGTCTTTGAGTCGTCGTCTGAGGTCATGGCCGCCAGAGCCTTCGAGAACCGATCGCAGGATCGCTCACGCCAGGTCGTTCGTCGATTTTACCGAGGCGTACCGGTACCGGCGAGGGCGACCTGACCCGGATCGGCATCTTTGGCACGGTGGTCACGAAGAGGCCGACGAACCGGTCGCCCGCAAAGGTTTCGGGCGGCGGAACGCGATGATTACCCCACCAGTTCGCGCCACTCCGTTTCCGTCATCGTCCGCACCCCAAGTTCCGTAGCCTTCCGGGCTTTTGACCCCGCATCGGCGCCGACGACGACGATGTCGGTCTTCTTCGATACCGAATCGGTTACCTTCGCACCGAGCGCCTCGGCCCGCGCCTTTGCCTCCGGGCGGGTCATGGTTTCCAAAGTCCCAGTGAAGACGACGGTCTTGCCGGCGACGGGACTATCGGCCTCGTCCGCGCGCGCTGCGTCCTCAATCGTGAGTTCAGCCGCAAGTTCGTCCAGCGCCGCGACGTTCCGGTCTTCGCCGAAGAAATCCGTCAGTTCCTCGGCAATCGAGGGTCCGATGCCGCTGATGTTGCCCAGTTCCAGCCGCTCATCCGAACCGATCTGTCTCGCCGCCAACATCAGCGAGCGCCAGTTGGCGTAACTGCCATAGTGTCGCGCCAGCAATCTGGCGTTGGTCGAACCGATCCGCCGGATGCCAAGGGCATAGATGAACCGCTCCAGCGGCACGGTCCGTCGCGCCGTGATCGCACGCGACAGGTTGCGCGCCGACAGTTTGCCCCAGCCTTCACGCGTCGCGATCTCCGCTTCGCGCTCGGGCAGCTTGAATACGTCGGCCGGGCCGTGCAGCCAGCCTTCGTTATAGAATTCCTGGATGGTTTTCTCGCCAAGCCCGTCGATATCGAAGGC
Organism: uncultured Alphaproteobacteria bacterium; assembly: GCA_963817185.1. GTDB lineage: Bacteria > Pseudomonadota > Alphaproteobacteria > Acetobacterales > Acetobacteraceae > Rhodopila. The sequence goes on from CAWFNN010000005.1 coordinate 255,289, forward strand.
GGGGCGGGAGACGAAATGGATCAGCCGTTCCACACGCTGCGCGGGGCAGATCAGGCCGCCCGTGCAGCGACGGACCGCCTCGCCCGGAGGCCGGACGGCGTGGCTGCCGCAGGCTGGACAAGTGTCCGGGAAAACATAGGGGACCGAGTCCGCGGGCCGCCGGTCCATGACCACGGAGACAATCTGCGGGATCACGTCGCCGGCGCGCTGCAGCACCACCGTGTCGCCGACGCGGATATCCTTGCGGGCGATTTCATCTTCATTGTGCAACGTCGCGCGTGCGACCAGGACACCGCCCACGTTGACGGGTTCCAGTCCGGCAACGGGTGTCAGCGCGCCGGTGCGGCCGACCTGGATGCGGATGTCCCGCAGCACTGTCGTCGCCTGTTCGGCCGGGAACTTCCAGGCAATCGCCCAGCGCGGCGCGCGGCCGACAAAGCCCAGGCGGCGCTGCAGCGCCAGGTCGTCGATCTTGTAGACGACACCGTCAATATCGTAGCCCAGGCCCGATCGAGCCAGCCCGATCTCCTGCTGAAAGCCCTCGGCGTCGGTTTCACTGTCCAGCCGCCGTGACAGCGGGTTGACGTCAAAGCCCCAGGCCTTCAGCCGTTCCAGATACGCCCAATGGGTGGTGGCGACCGGCTCGCTGCTTTCACCCTGGGCGTAGGCGAACAGCGACAGTGGACGGCCCGCCGTGATCGTGGGATCCAACTGCCGAAGGCTGCCGGCGGCGGCGTTGCGAGGGTTGGCGAACACTTTGCCGCCTGCCTCTGCCTGCGACTGGTTCAGGGCCAAAAAATCCGCCTTTGTCATGAAGACTTCGCCGCGGATTTCGATCGCCGCCGGCGCGTGGCCGTGCAGCCTGTCCGGCACCGACCTCATGGTGCGGAGGTTGGCGGTGACGTCCTCACCTTCCGTTCCGTCGCCGCGTGTGGCGCCGCGAACGAAATGACCATGCTCGTATGTCAGGTTGATCGACAACCCGTCGATCTTTGGTTCCGCGACCAACACCAGCGGCTCGGTGCGGCCAAGAAAACGTCTGGCACGGGCACAGAATTCCGCGAACTCGGTGGTATCGAATGCGTTGTCCAGCGACAGCATCGGTGTCCGATGGCGCAGTTTCGCGAACCCGGTCTCCGGCGCGCCCCCAACGCGGGTTGATGGGGAATCCGGACGGATTAGCGCGGGGAAGCGTGCCTCGATCGCCGAATTCCGGCGTCGCAGCGCGTCGTAGTCGGCGTCGGAAATCTCCGGCGCGTCGTGCGTATGGTACGCGGCGTCATGATGCGCGATCTCGTGCGCCAGACGCGCCAGTTCCTCGGCGGCTTCGGCCTCGGTGAGGTTTTCGGTGGGCGTTGGGCCTGGCATCACCGGAGGCCTCGTTCGGTGTCGCGGCCGGCCATCACACCAGCAGCCCCTGGGGCGGCCGCTGTCCGCGCAACAGATCGTCGGCAGCGGCCCGCGCCGCGTCCGATATCGTCTCGCCGGCCAGCATCCGCGCGATTTCCTCGCGCCGCGCCATCGGCGCCAAATGGTCCACAGTCGTCGCCGTGCGATCCCGAAACGCCGCCTTTGCCACACGCAGATGGGCCGACCCTCGCGCGGCCACTTGCGGGCTGTGCGTGACCACCAACACCTGCACCCCCTCGGCGACCCGCGCCAAGCGCTCTCCCACCGCCGCCGCAGTCGCTCCGCCTACACCGGAGTCGACCTCGTCAAACACCAAAGTCGGAACCGCCGAACCCGCCGACAGCACCACTTTCATCGCCAGCATCAGCCGCGACAACTCACCGCCCGAGGCAATCCGGGCCAGGGGTCCCGGTTCCTGTCCCGGGTTGGTGGCGATCAGGAAGCGCACCTGATCGACCCCGTTCGGTCCCCATCCGGTTTCAGGCGCCGCGTCCACCTCGGCGAAGAAACGAGCCTTGTCCAGGCGCAGCGGCGGCAATTCCCTCGCCACCGCTTTTTGCAATTTGCCGGCCGCGGCATCACGCGCGGCGGTCAGCGCGGTCGCGGCGGCCATGTAACGGTCCTTGCCATCCCGAGCGGCCTGTTCGAGCAGCGTGATCTCGGCCTCGCCGGTTTCCAGCGCGCCCAACCGCACCGCCAGCGCATCGAGCAACGCCGGGAGATCCGGAACCGCAACTCCATGCTTGCGGGCCGCGGCGCGCAAGGCGAACAACCGTTCCTCCGACTGTTCCAGCAGACGCGGATCGACGTCGGCATCGGCGATCAGCCGCGTCAGAAGTGTTTCCGCCTCAGCCAAGGCCTCCTCCGCACGTTCCAGCGCCGCCATGGCGGGTTCCGCGGGGTTCCCGCCAGAATCGGACGGACTGGAGGGGGCCAGGCGTTGCAGCGACCGGGACGCGGCACGCAAGGACGCCGCCGGGCCGGCAGTGCGACGGTCGCGCGGGGTCAGTTCCGCCAACGCCGCCGCGATCGCCTCGGCGCGGCGCTCACTCTGTTGCAAACGCTGGCGTTCGCGCGCCAGCGTTTCTTCCTCGTCGATCCGGGGCGCGAGGGTGGCAAGTTCGTCGACCGCGTGCCGCAGCCACTCCTCGTCCCGTTCGGCCGCGGAAATGGCCTCCCGAGCGTGCTCCAGCCGCGCGATCGCATCCCGCCAGACGCGCCATGCGTCAGCCACGGCGTTGCGCAGCAGAGCCGGCACCCCGAACGCATCCAGCAACGCGGTGTGACTGCCGGGATCGGCAAGACTCATTTGCTCGTGCTGGCCCTGGACCTCGACCAGTAACGCGCCGATCCGTCGCAGCAGGCCGACACCCACGGCATGATCGTTGACGAAGGCGCGCGACCTTCCGTCCTTGGTGACAATCCGGCGCAGCACGATCTCGTCGTCGCCCGTCAGGCCGTGCTCATCCAGTACGGCCGCGACCACATGATCGCCGGGCGTCAGAAAACAGGCGGTGACGCTGGCCTGTTCGGCGGACGCCCGCACCAGACCGCTTTCCGCCCGTGCACCAAGCGCCAGGCCCAGGCTGTCCAGCAGGATCGACTTGCCGGCCCCGGTCTCGCCGGTCAGCACGGTCAGCCCCTGATCGAAGGCCAAATCGAGCCGCTCGATCAGCACCACGTCACGGATCGACAGCGAGGTCAGCACGGCGTGCCGCTTACATTGATTGGTGAGGGCCGATCAGAACACCGCATGCCAGACACGGGAGAAAAAGCCGGGCTGCCGGGGCTCGTTCGGAAGGGATTTGCCGCCGCGATGCACCAGGCCGTCGTCAACCAGTTGGGCATAGGTGTCGCTGTACCACACGTTGCCTGGATAGTTATACCCAAGCACCGCCGCGGTCTTGTGCGCCTGCTCCTTCAGCCCGAGGACAAGATATATTTCGGTCAGTCGCGCCAGCGCTTCAGGCACGTGGTTGGTGGTCTGGTAATCGTCCACCACGCGCTGGAACCGGCCGATCGCGGCTTCGTACAAATGCTGCTTCTGATAGAACCGCCCGATCTCCATCTCCTTGCCGGCCAAGTGGTCGACACACAGGTCGATCTTCAGCTTGGCGTCGTTGGCATAGGAGGTGTCGGGAAACCGGGTCACCACCTCTCGCAGCGCATTCATCGCCTGCTCGGTGCCTCTCTGATCGCGCTGGATATCCGCGATCTCTTCATAGTAGCACAATGCCCGCAGATAATAGACATAGGCGATGTCACGATGCGCCGGATGCAACTGGATGAAGCGGTCCAGCGTCCCGATCGCGCCAGTGTATTTGTTCTGCAGGTACTGCGAGTAAGCCGACATCAACTGGGCGTTCACGGCCCAGGTTGAGTAGGGGTAGTTCTGCTCCACCGCATTGAACTGGTCGTCGGCCGTCGAGAAGCGGTGCGCGCTCAGCGCGTCCACGCCATTGTTGTAAAGCTGCTCCACCGGACCGGTGAGGCCTTTGTTGGCAGTGTTTGTTTGCGCACAGCCCGCCAGCAGCAATGGCAACAACATCGCTGTACCAAGCAGAAGGCCGAGCGGGAAACGCCGGGAAAGGGGTGGCTGCATGGGGCGACTCTGGTTCATCGCCGTGCTTATATCATGCCATCGCGATCCGCGAATACCGGGTTGTCCGCGTCCTTCGGAAGCGACGCTCAGGCTGCGGCAACGAGAGGATCGACGCCGACCACGCGCCACGCGGCGTCATCGGCGAACAGCGCCCGGAGCAACCGGTTGTTGAGGTCGTGCCCGGGGCGATGGGCGACGAAGCGACCATGCAGCATGCCACCCGCCAGCGCCAGATCGCCCACCGCATCCACCAGTTTGTGGCTGGCGAACTCGTTTTCCATACGCAGGCCGCCGGGATTGAGGATGTTCGCCCCATCGACGACGATTGCGTTACGCAGGCTGCCACCGCGGGCCAGGCCGGCCGCTTGAAGCTGTTCAATCTCGTCGGCGTGGGCGAAGGTGCGGGCCGCGGCGATTTCACCGCGGAAGCTCTCGGACGTCAGCCGCAGAGAGGCGGACTGTCGGCCGATCGCACTGGCGGCGAAATCGATCGACAGGTCCATATCCAGCACCGGTTGCACCGCGCGCGCCGCCGGACCCAACGGCCGCAGTTCAGCCCAGGCCTCTCCGGCGGTGACCCGGACGGTGCGACAGACCTCGATGACCCGGCGCGGGGTGTCGAGTTCCACCGATCCGGCACAGTCCAATAGGAAAACGAACGGGGCAGCGGATCCGTCGAGGATAGGAATCTCCGGGCCGTCCACGTCGATCAACGCGTTGTCGATGGCGAGTGCGGACAGGGCGGCCATGAGGTGCTCGACGGTGCCGATACGGGCGGATGGCATGGCTGGATCGGCGAGCACGGTGCAGAGATGCGTGTCCGCCACGTTGTCGAAGCGGGCTTCGATTTCGCGTCCCAGATCGGTACGGCGCAAGACGATACCACGATCCGCGGCGGCGGGACGAATGGTCAAGCTGACACGGCGTCCGGAATGCACGCCGACACCAACGCAATCGATCGCCGTCTTCAGGGTGCGCTGTCGCCACCCGGAAGTATCGTCGGATTGGGCAAGCTGCAGTCTGGTGAAGCCGTCCATCGCTTGTATCCCGAGTAGCAGGGGCGGACACGCACCTGCCATAACGCGGCATAACCCGTTCCAGGTGTCGCGCCGAGTCAATGATTGTTGCCCGGTGTTACGCTCCAAGCCCCTGGTATTATTGCTTTTGTTGCACTGCGTTACATCGCGGTTCCGTCATCCACCCAGGGGTCTGTTGGACCGCGCGGCACGTGCGGACCGGTACGGCGGGCCGCAGACACCCTGCGATGGGTGGCCCGCCACAATGAAGGAAGCGGCGGGCGCCCCGCAGCCGGAAGTCAGAACGCCCTGGCCGCGCCCGTCACCTCGAGGCTGGCCCCTGCATCCGCCCGTTACGCCGAACCGCGGGACGAGACCCGCGGTTGGTATGTCCAAGCCAGGTCGGCGGTCTTACGGCAACCCGGGCGTTGCGAACGTCGCACCCATTGGTCGGGCAACACACCTGCTGCGGTCAATGAATCTCGCCGGATTTCCGCAGCGCTTCCCGCAGCTTTGCCCGAGTGAAGTCTGGCGCACGACAGACTTCCAGAATCACTGCCTCGCGCCGTGAGACAAGATCGATCGCCGCAGGCAGCTTGCGCACCGCATCGGGCGGAACAACGACCGCGCCATGGAAGTCGGCGTGGATCACGTCATCATGCGCCGCATGCATGCCGAAGACATTCACCGGCTTGCCGAAATCAACCATGTGCACGTGCGCGTGGCTCGGCCCCACACGTCCACCGATCATTTGAAAACCTGGTGCCCACATGTCGAGATCGCGAAACGACCCGTTGGTGACGCAACCGAGCACGCCCAGCGCCTTGTGGATAGTGGACTGCACCTCGCCCCAGTAGGCGCCATAGCCGAGTCGGCCGTCGATGTCCTGCAACACCGCGATGGTCGGAAAATCGACCCGAGCGACGTAGTCGTAGTAGTCTGCGCGGTCAACGACCTTGGAGCGGGGCGGTTCGGTGGCGCGGATCATGCCCACCCGCGCCAGGCCGACGATCGGCTTGGCCTTCGGGTCGATGCAGACCATTGGCTCGACCGTGAAGCCGAAGGCACGCCGCTCCGGCACGACGATCTCCAGCCCGTTGCAGATGGTGGGCGTGTCCCACTGCGCCAGGACATCCAGGTCGGCCTGGGTGAAGGGGTAATCGGCCATGATGGTTTCCTCTCTTCGACGACGGGGCATACTCGCCCTCGGGACACGTTTCCCGCAAGATGCGGCGACATCCCGCTGTCGGTGCGATCGTGCCAGAATGCACGAATATGGCGCGCGTCGCCCATACGGTGGGGGGTTTGCGGCATGTATTCTCTGGTGAGTTGGCTGGGCGCGGGGATACGCCCGAAGGGTTTTGGCCGGCTGGCCGATCGAACGCGGCCGCTGGGCCGGAGGTAACGGCTTTCGATTCGCGCGTTTATCGTTGAAGGCGCGAAGTAATTCTCGCTCTACACGCCGGATCGGGGCAAGATGGCGGAATGAGCTGGAACCGAAAGCCTGCCGGCCCGCTGCCGCGAGGCGACGCAACACAGCATTGTGTGACCTTGTCGATGCGGACGCGCAATTCAGTCGTTACCTGGCGGGAAGGCTTTCGTTCCGACCCATGATCCTTGCGTTTGAGATGGTTTGTATCGCGACAGGTCACGCGGCAACGAACAGTGCCTTGATCCAGACGATCTGCGACGGCTACCCGGACCAGCACGTGCGGGTCTACGCCCATCACAGTCACATACACGAGCTTCGATCCGACCGCCTCCTGGTCCGACATACAAATGTCTCTTTCCAGGCCGTGCCGATCTCGCCGCATTATATGTATCGCACCCATATCGTATCGCTCCGACGCGGACTGCGTGAGCTTTGGACCCTTTTTCGCGGATTGTCCGCTGTGCCGGCGCGGGAACCTTGCCTGATCGTGCTGCTGTCCGCCACGCCCACCGCGATCTTCGCGGCGTCGCTGCTCACCCGGCTGATGCCTCGCCGCCTTGACGTGCAGGTGGTTATGCACGGCAATCTGAACGACGCCTTCGGTTGGCGAACACGCAATCCTGTGGCGCGCATGGTCGACCTGCGCGCCGCACTGGACCGCCGGAACGGTGGCCGGCTTCGCCTGCTGGTCCTGGAAGACGCCATTTCCCGAGCATTGGTTCGGCGGGCGCCCGGTGCCAGGAACATCCTGGACGTGCTGCCACATCCGATCAGCCCGATCGAAGTCCAAGGCGCCGAACCCAATCACCTCGCACCGCCGATCCGGATTGGTCTTGTGGGCCAGGCGACCGAATCGAAGGGGATCACACCTTTTCTGGCGATGGCGCGGGCGTTCAGGCAGAGCCATCCGTCGGCGGTCAGTTTCCATATCGTCGGCAACGCGCCGAGGGACATCGACCTGAATGCGTTCGCGGTATTAAGCGAACCGGTGCCCACGCTGCACATTTCGCGTCCCGAATACCTGGAGAAGCTGCGGCGGCTGCATTACGTCTGCCTGCTTCTGCGGCCGGACTATTATGAGCTGTCCGCCAGCGGCGCGCTGATGGACGCGGTGATCTGGATGCGGCCGGTCATCGCAACCCGCGTGCCGATCATCGAGGACCTGTTCGACCGCTTCGGCGATATCGGCGAACTGTGTGACGACGTGGCCTCGGCTCATGCCGCCGTTGCGCGCCTGGCAAGTGCCCCCGATCCGCAACGCTATGAGCGCCAGATTGCCAATCTGCGCCGGCTGCGCACAAGCCGCTTGCCGGAGACTCAGGCGCCGGATTACCGTCGTCTCATCGATGCGGCGTTTCCGGCTTTGCTGACCGCTCGTCAGCGCGAGTCGGTGAACGTCCCCTCGCATGGCTAGATATTCGTGGCCGCGCTGGCGAGGCCAGGGCGCCACACAGGCCTCCCGCTCCGTGATGGCACGCGCGGCGCAAGGCTTCGCCTGGGTCTTCGCCTGGCGCATGGTGACGCGGGTCATGGGCCTGGCCAACACGTTGGTCCTGGTTCGCCTTCTGGCGCCGGCCGAATTCGGCATCGTCGCCATCGCCCTGTCCTTCATCGGTTCGATCGATCAATTCTCCCAGATCGGCGTTGAGGAGGCGCTGGTACGCATGCCGACCCCCGGCCGCCGGCACTATGACACCGCCTTTACGATGATCGCAGTGCGCTGCGGCCTGATTGCTGGCATCGCGGCGGCGGCGGCGTGGCCGGTGGCACATTTCTTCCACGACCGCCGGCTCGCGCCGATCATGCTGGCGGTGGCGGGGGTCACGATCGTCGGGGCCTTCGAGAATGTCGGCGTGCAGGATTTTCGCCGCGAACTGCGGTTCGACCAGGAGTTCGTCTACCAGGCCGTGCCGCGTGTTGCGGGCATCATCGCGAGCTTGTCGGTGGCCCTGATCTGGCGCGACTTCTGGGCACTGATCATCGGCACCGCCGTTACCCGGGTCTGCCGCGTTGGCATGTCCTACACCATGCATCCCCTGCGGCCGCGTTTCAGCCTCGCGGCGTGGCACGACCTGATCGGATTTTCGCTGTGGACCTGGGCGATCTGCGTCGCACGGGCTCTGCGCGACCAACCCGCCACGTTCATCATCGGACGAGCGCTGGGGCCGGCCGGGCTTGGCATGCTCTCAGTAGCGTCCGAGGTCGCGCTGTTGCCCTCGACCGAGATCGTCCTGCCGATGGGCCGCTCAATGTTTTCCGCGTTCGCGCTGGCTCGGCGAACCGGGGAGGATGTCGAGGCGATCTTCCGCCGACTCGTTGGGGTCACCGCGATGGTGACACTGCCGGCCAGTGTCGGTCTGGCGTTGGTGGCCGAACCGATGGTGCGTCTGACACTGGGCCCGTCGTGGATTCACGCTGTGCCGGTACTGCAGACGATCGCGGTGGGCAGCACCTTTACGGTACTGGGCCATGCGTGCCACGCGCAGTTCGACGCGTTCGGACTGCTGCGGCAGGATTTCTCGGTGCTTCTGTTCAGTGCGGCAGTGCGAACAGGACTGGTCGCGGCCCTGCTCCCGTGGTTCGGGCTGACAGGCGCGGTGGCTGGTGTGGCGCTGTCACTGTTCCTTGAACCGATCGCCTACCTCTTCTGCAAATGGCGAACGATGCCGTTCTCGGGACGGGCGTTGGCTCGGGTCGTGATCCGGCCGATTCTTGCCACAGGCGGCATGGCGGCGGTGGTTTCGTGGCTCGATCTGGCGAGAGCAGCGGATACGGCGAACGTTGCCGGACTGATCGTGCCCCTGGCAGCAGCCTGCGCGGCCGGGGCGGTTTCCTACGTGGGGCTGATGGTCGGACTGTGGGTGCTCGCCGGCCGCCCGCCCGGGGCCGAGGCCGATCTGTTGGGCGCTTTGGGAGGGCTGCGGCGAAGCTGGCAGAGCATACGTCCGGCGGCACTATGACAGGCTGAGCCGACGGCGGACAGCAGCGAGGACGGGAGCGACGGTCAGCGCTTCCATCGGCCCATCCGTCCTCACGATGTCCGCGCCCTCGTCGTTCTGGTATCGGCCACTATAGGGCAGGTAAGCGCCAAACCCCTTGTAGTTGCACAGCAGAATGATCCCCGGGGTACCAACCGCGTTGGCGATATGTGCCGGCCCACTATCGATGCCAATGAACAGGGCGGCGCGCCGGATGACTTCGACTGTCTGTCGGATCGAGAGTTTCCCGCAAAGGCTGCGTCGCCGGAGCGCATCCCGGGTGATCACCACCGACCGCGTGCCGATCTCGACCACTGCCACGCCCGGGCCGTCCAGGATCTGAGCGACCAACTCGGTCCAGTTGCGCCTTGGCCAGTCCCGGCTCGCTTCGTTTGAAGCACAATGGATGACGACGAAGCGTTCGGGCAGCGTGAGGCGATCGACCTGACCAGAGGCCGCGGCATCGATCGGAAGCAGGGGGCCGTCGGTCAGTACGGGAAGCTCGGCACTCAGGCACGCCACCGCGAGCAGGTTGCCCGAGCGATAGTAGGTTACAGGGTCAATCGCCGCGGGCGGCCCGGTCTTTTGAACCGGAATCTGACAGTGTGGGCAGTAGCGCTGATTAATGTGCAGATCCCACGCGGGATCACCTATGCCGGTCGCACGAAGCAACAGCCATTCGGTCAGGCAGGTAACACTGACGACGGCATCAACCGCGGCAAACCCCGACGGCACCCTCGCATAAGGCTTACGAGTGACCCACACGACTCTCGCACTGGGATACTGCTGCCGCGCGAAGCGGGAAATCGGTTCCGCCGCGACAACGTCGCCCAAATGCTCGACCAGTCCGATTGCGACGGTCCCCCGTCCGGCGAGACCGGTTGCTCGCAGACGAACGAGATTCACCAGCCATCCCGTCACCACGGTCATCAGATGCGGGCAGACGCGCCAGTCCCTGCGGATGCTCCAATACATCATCCTGAAAAGAAAACCGAGCGACGTCATGGGCACTGGCCGAACACGCCGCTGGAACTTGTGGCCCCGGAACATTCGAGTCAAGAGACATTTGTTCCGGCGCCCGATTTGACCGTCGCGGCCGGATCCCGTCGCTCGAACGGCCAATCAGGAAGCCATCTGTCCCGGACGAACGACGACTCGGACCGTCCAAGAATTTGCTTTCGTATGGTGACCTCCTTGTGGCAGCATGTGCAATCGCACCATTGATCCGGACGGGCGACGATCTTCCGGATGACCGCCCGCGGGAACCGTGACGGCGATGGACCGTGACAAGCCGCACGTCGTCGATGAAGGATCGGCATGAGCTTGAAGCAGCGAATCAGCGACATGAGGCGTCTTGCGGGGCGCTATTACTGGGACCTGTATTGCAAGGATGAATTTTTGCGCGGCTGCCCTCCGGGCGCGCGGGTTCTGGATGTCGGATGCGGAAACGATTCTCCGGCTCACTTCAAGGAGATTCGCCCCGACATCTATTATGTCGGCATCGATATTTCCGACTACAATCAGGTCACCGACCCCCGCGAAAAGGCCGACGAATATGTCGTCACCACCGCACAGGAATTTGGTTCGGCCATCAGGACGTTGCCCGCGGACTTCGATGCAGTCGTGAGCGCCCACAATATCGAGCATTGCAACCTTCCCGATCAGACCCTGGCCGCCATGCTGGCCGCGGTCAAACCAGGGGGTCGCATATTCCTCGCATTTCCCAGTGAGGCGAGCGTCAATTTTCCTCATCGAAAAGGTACGCTGAATTTCTACGATGATCCCACCCACATTTTTCTTCCAAAATTCACCACGATATGCGCAACCGTGGTCGAGCACGGGTTCCGTATCGACGTGGCGAAAAAGCGCTATCGCCCTCTGGTACGGGCACTCAAAGGTCTCATCAAGGAACCGCGATGCCGTCTGCAGGGGATTGTTGAGGGCGAGATCTGGTCACTCTACGGGTTTGAGACGATCATCTGGGGCACTCGTTCACAACTGGACTCCGAAACGTTGACATGCCGCGGCAGCTGACATTGCAGGCGAAGAGTTCGGATCGATCCATGTCAGCCTCGCTCGCTACCGCCTCCCATGACGGACCCCTGAGCGGGGGACGCAAGTCCAGACAGCGACCCGCAACGACATTCTTGCCAATCATACCCCGAGGCCTATAGACCAACCTGATTGGTACGTGGCTTACCGGATTGCATGATGAAGGCTTCTCGGGTGAAACCGGTCCGGCTGATCGCTCTCTACCTCCCGCAGTTCCATCCGGTCCCGGAGAACAACGATTGGTGGGGCCCCGGCTTCACCGAGTGGACAAATACCTCCAGGGCCCGGCCGTTGTTCCCCGGCCACTATCAGCCGCACCTGCCGGCCGACATGGGATTCTACGACCTGCGCGTGCCGGAAACCCGTGAAGACCAGGCTGATCTCGCCCGCGCGCACGGGATCGAAGCGTTCTGCTATTATCACTACTGGTTCGGCGCCGGTCGCCGTATCCTGGAACGCCCATTCAACGACGTTATTGCCTTCGGAAAGCCCGATTTCCCGTTTTGCGTCTGCTGGGCCAACGAATCCTGGACCGGCATCTGGCACGGCGCGCCCAACCGCGTCCTGATGGAGCAGACCTACCCCGGCGATGCCGATCACCGCCTCCATTTCGAGACCTTGCTGCCCGCGTTCGCCGATCGTCGCCACATCACGATCGAAGGCAAACCGATATTCTGCATATACAAACCCGAAAAACTGCCCGATCCTAAACCGACCCTCGACCTGTGGCGTGCGATGGCCAGGACCGCGGGCCTGTCCGGCCTGCACGTGCTGGGCATGTCGGCAGACGCCAAATGGAACCCCGAGGAGCACGGATACGACGGCAAGATCTGCCTGCCGCTCATCCTGACGCGTCCCTGGGTATCGAAGCGGCAGCCGATCAAATGGTTGATGCGGCAGGCGGCGATAAAGGCCGGACTGCCATCATTCCATTCGGCGACTCGGTTTATTCCAGAACTGGAAGCGATGGGGTCGCTTCCATACGAATGGCATCCATGCCTGATCCACACCTGGGACAACACGCCGCGGTCCGGGAAGAATGGCGTCGTGCTCATCGACGCCACGCCGGAACAGTTCGCGAAGTTGGTTGACACGAGCATTGAACTTGCCTCCACCAAGGATGCCGAGCGCAGGCTGGTCTTTCTGAAATCCTGGAATGAATGGGCCGAGGGTAACCACCTGGAACCCGACCGGCGGGATGGACGAAAGTATCTCGAAGTGCTGCGGCATGCCATGAGCGGGTCGGCACAGCAGAACGCCCGACAACAGCCGGGGGGATAACGGCCGAAGCACCGCGGTCTCATTCTCATCATGTCTTCGGCCATCCCAGCACTCTTTCGCAATACCGGAGCGCTCCTCCCGCACCACCAGCGGCGCCCTGAGGATTTCCGCGTCGGCGAAAACGACCGGTCAACCGCAGCATGAGATAGGCTCTCACCCAGCGTATCGATCGCGGCGACATGGTTCGCCAAAGCAACGAGAACTGGACCTGCTTAACGATCTCCCCAGGAGGAAATGCAGACTTCCTATCCGCTCGTGATGTAGCCAAGCCTCTCGCTAAGAATCCTCGTCCTATTGTGAGACCGGACGAAGACACACAGTCCGCTGTCCGGACTGGTGTACCACCAGTCGCTGCCCTGCCCGCGACAGACCTCAGTGCCGACCTCGCGGTTCATTGCCCCTCGACCAAGTATCGTCGCCATTCCGACGCACGGATCCGCGCCCGCCGCAGCGTCCGTAACAATCGGGCCGAGAGGGAAAGGACGCATAAATTGTTCATGCCTCTCAGGAACACATCAGCATCGAAATCGGCTATAATAGTTCCAAACCGATATGCCTCCTCCAGCCAGTATGGTCGCTCGGTTTGCGGTGAGCCGCAGACGTGGCACAGCATATATCGGCAGGAGCATTTGCACAGGATCAGGTCCTCGAAGTGAATCCTGGTTTGCCCACCGCAAAGCCGGCACGCGATGCCGTCGCTCATGGCGCCCTCGCTGCCGGTCACCGTATCGCGGCAAACGTCCTGCGACCCGCGTACACATTCGCGCAATGCTACGTCGACACGTCATCGTGCGACAGACCGGACGCCGGACAACAGGCACGCCAAACTGGATGCCACCGATTTGGGCAACCGCGCCACCAGACCTTTAGCCTTGATCCGATTGGGAATCGAGCTCGCTTGCAGGCTCTCGTAAATCGCACGCACCGCTGCAAAATCCCCGTCCGCGAATGCACTGTCCAATGCATCGCACCGCCGCCGCGCAACACTGGCGCGGATCAGTGCCGTATGCGGCAGCAATGACGGTCGCGATCCCAGCACGTATTCCAATATCTTCGCGTCCCCCAGGTTCATTGCCCGAACGTCAGACGAGAAATTTCCCGGATGCTTTCGAATCCCGACCAAAGGTGCCGACACCACGCCGAACGGGTGAAGCTCTCCGAACCGCAGTACGGACCCGAAATCGTCACCCACCGTACGGCCGACGCCCTCGTCCCAGCCGCCGGCCTCCAGCATCGCGCTCCGGTCAGCTACGCAGGTCGAGGGAAAGAACGGTTGGAACTCCACCAAACGGTCCACGATCGGCTGGTCGAACACCCCAAGCCCCTCGCCAACCGCACGCAGCCCAGCCCAAAATGCCGCTGGAGCCTCGTCGAATTTCGTTTCGACGCTCCAGATGCCATCGCGCACGACCCGAAAATTCGCATATGCCACCCGCGTCCGCGGTTCGCCCCGCCACAGCGCCGCCATGCGCTCCAGAAAATCCGGGCACCACAAATCGTCGCTGTCACAGAACGCAACGATCGGCGACACCGCCGCCCGTAGCCCAACGTTCCGAGCCACGATGCTGCCCGAATTCTCGATCCGGATCACCAGCACCGTTGGCTGATACCGGCCGAGCATCGAAAGCGTGTCGTCGCGGGAACCGTCGTCCACAACGATGACCTCCCGCGGCGCCACGGTCTGCGCCAGCACAGCGTCCAGCGTGAACGCCAGCAGATCGGCGCGATTATAGCTCGGGATAATGACGCTCGCGTCCATGCCTGTTCTAACGCGCGCCGTCGGTCAGCCGGTCACAGAACCGCAGGAACTGCTCAACACGCCGGTCCCACCCGGACGCCTGTGCGACCTCCGCCCCGCCGGCGCGCAGACCCTCCCGCAACGCATCATCCTCGAATATCCGGACAATCGCCGCCGCGATGGCCACGGGATCGTCGCCATCCACCACCAGCCCATTCACCCGATCCGTCACCGCATCGACGCTGCCGCCCGCGCAGCCAGCGATCACAGGCAACCCACACGCATTCGCCTCAAGGAACACCAGCCCGAAACCTTCAGTCTCGCCGTCCGGCATCTCCCGATTCGCCAGGATGAACACGTCACCCAGGCCGTAATGGTCCGTCAGTTCATAATCCGGCACCGCTCCGGCGAACACCACGCTGTGTCCCAGACCATGAGCCGCGACCAGATGCTCCAATGTCGGGCGATAGGACCCCTCACCGACGATCAGATAGACCAAGTCAGGAAACCGCCGCAGCACGCCCGGCAAAGCCTCGATCACACGATCCACGCCTTTGCGGGCATAAAGCCGGCTGACCGTCAGCAGGACGAGCCGCCCTTCTAGCCCGTATCGCGTCATCAGCTTCACCGGCCGCTGACGCGGCACGAACCGGGTCAGGTCGACACCGTTGGACACCAGTTCGATTTTCCCCACCGGCACGCCAAAAGCCCGCGTCAGCGTGGCTCGCGTGAACCGGCTCACCGCGACGATCCCGTCTGACGCCGAAAAGGCCCGACGACGACGCTGCCCGCCCTCATCATAGCGGGTCCGTGTGCTGATCTCCTCGCCATGGACGTAGATCAGCGTCTTCAGTCCGAACAACTGCCGGCACGCGCCCGCAAGCCAGCCGCCCGCCACGAGTTCACCGATGCACAGCACGGCAATCCTCTCGTCACGGACGATGCGGCCGATGCGCCGCAGCACCGACACACGGATCGCAAGGTCGGCCGCCAGGCCGCGGAGGCGCTGCAGGGCGCTCGCGTCCTCGGGCAGAAACCGGGTGCGGAGCAGGCGAATACGATGCACCTTGAACGGCGCGCGGCGGTCGAACTCCCGCCAGCCCAGGATTGGCCGGCCGTCGCGATAGTCCTCGTGCGGTGCCAGCACCGAAACCCGGCCGTCGCCGAAACGCGCCAGGCTGTCGTAGACGATCGCCGACCCGCCGTGGACCGGGGGAAACGTATTCGCCACGACCAGACACCGATTTGCGCCCTGTGCCAGTGCCCTGGAAACAGGCGGTTGCGGACCGTTGTCCACAAGCGCCCCGACCCGAAGTTGGTCATGCAGTTCCTTGACGGTCAGGAACATCCCGCCGAGTTCATCGCGAAAGAAACTCAGGAACCCGGATATCCGGTCCAGAAACACCGCCAGGTCACGGTAGGTGCTCACATAAGGCGTATTGCCCGGCTCCAGCGACGGGCTGTGGTAACTGAGCGTGAAAATCCGCTCGCCCCGCTTCAGCAGAGTCCGCGTCAGGCGCAGCATCGCGGCGAGATCGGACCCCTCCGGCGATAGCGTGATCCGTTCCAGCAGCCCGGCGCGCGCCAACAGGCCGGCGGGCCGCAGGAAGCGGAACGGCTTGCGCTCCGCCATACCGTAAACCGAGGGCATCCCACTCGCCATCAAACCGGTCAGCGCTCGTGTCACCGGCAATTCCAGCAGCCGGCGCCGCGCCCCGAACCAGAATGGGCCATAATCGAACGTCGAAAAATCCGGGCCGCCTGCTTCGGTATAACGGGTGCGCGGGATCAGGCTGGTATCCACCAGGAACCCCTCGTCCTCCAGCAAACCCGCGGTCGACGACCCCAGTCCATAACGCCCCGCCTTGTAGACCGTGGGCTGCACCTGGAAGCTGTCACGCACCGTCTCCGCCAGCCGGTGCAGTTTCTCCCGCTCCAGCCCCGGCGGCAGGTTGCCGGGGAAGGACAGACGTTCGTCGGTCTTGCCATCGAACGGGGGTGTGACCCAGGGGTGCAATTGGGCGCCGATATCGCACCGGCCGTCCGCCAGGTACTCACGCATGACCCCGGCCGCCGACGGATCAGACGCGATCGGGTAGGTAACGAGGTAGGTCGGACGCGCATCGTAGCAGGCGAACACCTCGTGCGCCCGCTTCTGGTAGCGGATCGACGAAGTCGCGTTGTTTCTTGCTGAAACCGGACAGCCCCAGTGAAATTCCTCCTCGGCATCGACGATGACACACAGGATCGGCCGACCCGGCGGCAGACGGATCGGTTCGCTGGCCGGAAACAAGGCGCCCGGATTCTGGGCGGGGTGCATGCGGGCTCCTGCGTGCGCGGTGTGAAGGCGGGACGAGCGAGGGTCCGCCCTGGACCCGCAAAGGAAGCAACGCCCCTTTGATCCTAATTATTTCGGATTCCAGGGGCCGTCGGCCCTTGGCGGGGTCGAGGGACGGAGTCCCCGCTTTTATGCCGCACGCGGAAGGATATTGCCACCCGGTACTTCATCGAGATGACACGCCGACAGGTGCCCGTCACCGATCGGGCGCAGCACCGGCTCCTCGACGCGGCACCGGTCGAACACGAACGGACACCTTGTATGGAACCGGCATCCCGGCGGCGGATTGATCGGGCTCGGCACATCGCCCTTCAGGATGATCCGCTGCCGCTTCGCGGTCGGGTCTGGCACCGGCACGGCCGACAGAAGGGCACGCGTGTAGGGATGATGCGAACTCGGCGAAGAGCGTCCGCCGGTCAGCCAGTTCGACGATCTTGCCCAGATACATCACCGCCACCCGGTGCGTCAGGTGCTCCACCGTCGCCAGGTCGTGACTGATGAACAACAATGCCAGCCCCAGCTCGTCCTGCAGATCCGCCAGCAGATTGATGATTTGCGCCTTGACCGAGACGTCCAGCGCCGACACCGCTTCGTCACAGATGATCAGGTCCGCGCCCGGTGCCAGCGCGCGTGCGATGCCGATGCGCTGGCGCTGGCCGCCCGAGAACTCGTGTGGGAACCGGTTGATCGCGTCGCGCGGCAGACGGACCTTGTCCATCAGCGCCTCGACCTTTTCGGTCAGGTCACGGCAGCCGTGCACCATGCCGAAGTTGACCAGCGGTTCGGCCAGGATGTCGCGCACTTTCATCCGCGGATTGAGGCTGCTGAACGGGTCCTGGAACACCACCTGCACGCGCTTGCGCATCATGCGCAGCCTGTGGGCAAGCATGTTGTCGATGCGTTCGCCGTCCAGATAGACCTCACCGTCGGTCAGCTTGAACAGCCGCAGGATGGCCTTGCCAACGGTCGATTTGCCGCAGCCTGAACTCGCCCACCAGGGACAGGGTCTCGCCGCGGCGGATATCAAACGTCACGCCGTCGACCGCATGGACATTGGCGGTGACGGTGCCGAGCAATCCGCCGTGAATCGGAAAATGCTTTTTGAGCGCGTTCACTTCGAGCAATGGACGTTCGGTGGTCATGCGGCCACCGTATGGTCTGTCGCCGTCTGGCCGGCGTAGTGGCAGGCGACGCTGTGGCCCACGGCCTTCGGCTCGATCGCCGGCGCCACCCTTCGGCAGAAATCCGTCACCATCGGGCAACGCCCCGCGAAAGCGCACCCGACGATCGGCTTTCGCAGGCTAGGCACCAGGCCTGCGATTTCCGCGAGCTTGCTCCGCCTGCCCTCATCGAGGGAGGAACCCAGTTTGGGAACGGCACCCAGAAGGCCGCGCGTGTAGGGATGCATCGGACGGGCGAAGATCTCGCTGACCGGGGCCTCCTCGACCTTCCGCCCCGCGTACATCACCACGACCCGCTGCGCCATTTCCGCGACCACCCCCAGATCGTGGGTAATCAGCATGATCGCCGATCCCATCCTGGTCTTCAGGTCGCGCATCAGATCGAGGATCTGCGCCTGGATGGTGACGTCGAGCGCCGTCGTTGGTTCATCGGCGATCAGCAGCTTCGGATTGCAGGCCAGCGCCATGGCGATCATCACCCGCTGCCGCATGCCGCCGGACAACTGGTGCGGATATTCGCGCACCCGTCGTTCGGGCGCCGGGATTCCGACCAGGGTCAGCATCTCGACCGCCTTCGCCTCGGCGTGACGGGCGTTCATCCCCTGATGCAGCCGGACGGTCTCGCCGATCTGTTTCCCGACGCTCAGCACCGGGTTCAGCGACGTCATCGGCTCCTGGAATATCATCGAGATCGCGTTGCCGCGAATACCCTGCATCTCCTGTTCCGAGGCTGTCAGCAATTCACGCCCCTCGAAACGGATACTGCCGGCGATCTTCCCCGGCGGTTCCTGGATCAGCCGCAGGATCGACATCGATGTCACCGACTTGCCGCAGCCGGACTCGCCGACGATGCCCAGGGTCTCGCCGGCGTCGATGTGGAAGGACAGTCCTTCGACGGCGCGGACAACCCCGTCCGGCGTACCGAAATGGGTTTGCAGGTTGTCGACCTCGAGAAGGGCTTGTTCGCTCACGCCTCTACCCGGGTTTCGCCCGCTCCGCGGATCGGGAAGTGCCATCGCGCTACAACCTCTTCGCCAGACGCGGATCGAGCGCGTCGCGCAGCCCGTCGCCCAGCAGGTTCACCGCCAGCACCGTGACGGACAGGAAGATCGCCGGGAAGAACACGATGTACGGCTTCACCTGCCACAGCGCCCGCCCCTCCGCCATGATGTTCCCCCAGCTTGGGATAATTGGCGGCGTGCCGGCGCCGATGAAAGACAATATCGCCTCGGTGATCATCGCCGAGGCACAGATGAATGTCGCCTGCACCATCAGCGCCGCCAGCGTATTCGGAAGGATGTGCTTCCAGATGATCACCGGCACCCGCGTGCCGGAAGCGATAGCCGCCTCGACGTACGGCTGCTCGCGCAACGACAGCACGATCCCGCGCACCAGGCGGGACACGCGTGGGAACTCGGCGATACTGATGGCGAGGATGACGTTCTGCACCGAGGCGCGCGTCAGGGCCATCAGGGCGATCGCCAGCAGGATCGGCGGGATCGACATCAGCCCGTCCATCACCCGCATGATCACCGCATCGAGCGGCCGGATGAAGCCAGCGATCAGGCCAAGGAACGTTCCCAGTGCCGAGGCGCAGAAGGCCACGGCAAATCCGACGATCAGCGAGACCCGCGACCCATACATCACCCGCGAATACACGTCGCGCCCGAGCATATCGGTGCCGAACCAGTAAAGCAGCGACGGTTCGCGGAGCCGCCGTGCGGGCGCCAGTGCGGTCGGATCCCGCGTCCCGAGATACGGCGCGCAGATCGCGATGAAGATCATCAGACCCAGCAGCAGCCCGCCCACGAAAATCGCAGGATGCCGATAGATGAAACCCGTGATCCGGCCCCGCTCTTTCGGCGCCGGCAGGATGGCGGGCAACTCCGGCGCCGCCGCGTGATCGTGCCCCGCGAGGTCGCGGGCCTGGTACTCCTGGCCTGCCAGGCGCGGTACTGTGTCCTGTGGCGTGGTTGCGCTCAATAACGGATCCTCGGATCAAACAGCGTGTAAAGAAGGTCAACACCGAGGTTGACCAGCACGTAAGCGAAGCTGAACAGCAGAACGACACCCTGAATGACCGGGTAGTCGCGTCGCAGAATGGCGTCGACCGTCAACCGCCCGAGCCCCGGAATGGCGAATACGCTCTCGGTCACGACCGCGCCGCCGATCAGGGCGGCGAAGCCGATGCCGACGATGGTGACGATCGGCACCGCCGCGTTCTTCAGCGCGTGAACGAACAGCACGCCACGCTGGCCGACACCCTTGGCCTTTGCCGTCCGCACGTAATCCTGCGACAGCACGTCCAGCATGGTGGCGCGGGTAATGCGGGCGATCAGCGCCATGTAGATCAGGCCGAGCGCCACCGACGGCAGGATCAGAGTACGCAGGAACGGCCAGAAGCCCTGGCTGATCGGGGTGAATCCCTGCACCGGCAGCCAGTCCAGCCGCAGCGCGAAGATGTAGGCCAGCACATAGCCTATGACGAAGACCGGGGTGGAAAAGCCCAGAACCGCGGTCATCATCACCGCCCGGTCGATCCAGGTCCCGTGCTTCCAGGCCGCGAGCACGCCCATCGGTATGGCGAAAGTCAGCGACAGGACCAGGGTCAGGATGAGCAGCGACACGGTTGGCTCGATCCGCTGCGCGATCATGTGGGAGACCGGCAGGTTGGTGAAGATCGAGGTACCGAGATCGCCGTGCAGCACGTGCCAGAACCAATCGAAGAATCGCACCAGGAACGGCCGGTCAAGGCCAAGGGACGCTCGGATTCGCTCGACATCGGCGGGGGTGGCCTGGTCGCCGGCGATGATCGCCGCCGGGTCGCCGGGGGCGATGTAGAGCAAGCTGAACACGAACAGCGCCACCATCAGCACGACCGGTATGGTGGCCGCGATGCGGCGGACGATATAGGACAGCATCAGGGTGCTACCGTTGGCGGAAAGCTGCCGATTGTGCGGGCCAGCGCGCTCACGCCTTGGTCACATCCCAGAACACCGGGAACGGCGCCTTCACGACGCCCGATAAATTGGTTCGCCAAGCCTGATACCCTTTGAAGAATCCGGTCGGCACATAAACCACGTGGTCCATCGCCGCCTTGTTCAGTTCCGCGATCGCTGCCTTCTCCGCCGCCAGGTTCGGCGCCGCGTACCACGCGCCGATCTTCTCCTGTACCAGTTCCGACTTCGGCCAGCCGAACCAGGCGGTGTCCCCACTGCAATCGAGCGCGATGTACGGCGCCGGATTCACGCAGTCCGCGCCGGCGTGCCAAGTATGGAATATGTTCCAGCCGCCCTGAGACGGCGGATCCTTCTTCGCACGCCGCTGCCCAACGGTGCCCCAGTCCAGCGCCTGGTAGTCCACGTTCATACCGATCCGCCTCAGCAGATCGGCTGTCACATCGCCCTGGGCCTTGATGATGCTTACGTCGGTAGCGACGATCAGGACGATTGGTTCGTTCCTGTACCCGGAATCGGCCAGCAGCTTTTTCGCCAATTCATAGTCGCGCTTGCCCTTCAGACGCTCCCCGCCATTCTCGGTGTACAGCGGCGTGTCAGGCGTGAAGAACCCGGGGATCGTCTTCCACAGGCTCTGGTCATCGCCGACCACGGCGCCCATGTAGTCTTCCTGACTGAGCGCGACCTGGATCGCCCGGCGGGCGCGCACGTCGTTGAACGGCGGATACAGGTGATTGATACGAAACGACCCGATGTTACCGAGCGGGTCGGCGATATCCACCGCGACGTTTGGGCTGTGGCGCAGCAGCGGCACGAGATCGGGCGACGGCGTCTCCCACCAGTCGACCTCGCCGTTCTGCAACGCGGCCGCCGCGGTCGCCGCATCAGGGACGATCTGCCACTCGATCCGGTCGAACCTGATCCGCTTGCCACCGGACAGCCAACGGGAATTTTCCGCCCGCGGCGTGTAAACGCCGGATTTTTCGAACACCGCCTTGGCGCCCGGTACCCATTCGTCCCTTCTGAACCGCATCGGGCCTGATCCGACGTAATCAGAAATTTGCTTGAACGGGTCGGTGGCGGCGATGCGTTCAGGCATGATGAACAGACAGGGGGTGCTGCTCTTGCCCAACGCGAACAGCATCTTCGGGTAAGGCTGATTGAGCCGAAAGCGGAATGTCCGATCATCCACCGCCTCCAGCGCGTCCGTTATTTGCTTGATCGGACGCCCCATGGTGGCGTCGCGAGCCGTCCAACGATGGATGCTGGCCACCACATCCTTTGCCAGAACCGGTTCGCCGTCATGGAATTTCAGGCCGGGGCGCAGCCTGAAGGTCCAGGTCTTGAAGTCCGGAGTGGCTTCATGACCCTCGCACATCTGCGGGCGCGGCGTCAGCGTATCGTCGACGCCGTACAGCATGTCCCAGATCAGCAGGGCGCCGTTGCGCACGACATATTGCGTGGTCCAGATCGGGTCGAGGTTCGCCAGGTTCGCCTGGGGGATGAAACGCAACGTGCTGGCATCGGCCGCGAGCGACAACCGAGGCGCCGACAGGAGACCGGTTGCCGCGGCCGCTTTCAGCAAACCGCGACGACGGACGCCGCTGGGCGCGACCTGGGTCATCGAATGCCCCTTTGCCGTTTCACCGTGCGCCGTCCCGCTCCGCCCCGCGCTGGCAGCCTGCGCCGGTGATCGGCCGAGCGCCATGAAGCGTGATATTCATGCTCACAGCCGGCCGTTCCGATCGATCCGGTGACCCTCTGTCCTCGCTGACCGTGCCCGCGCGAGGCCACCCGTCCGGCACGCCACAGACAGTGAAACCGCCATTGCGGGCGATGTTGGCCTTGGTCCTGAACGGCTCGAGCAGAGCCGCCAATGGCTCGGGCCGCACCGCGCATCTGGCGCGCGAGGCAGCACGCACGGCGGTGGGTACAATCGCAAAAGATCGTCGATGCATTCCGTCTCCGGATCAGGACGGACGCCGGCTCCCGTTCATCGCGCTGCTCGCGGCGCAGTTCCGGCCCATATTGAACACGGTATCGACACGCCGGCCAAGGGGGGCCGTCCGAATGCCGGGTGTCACTCGATCGTCTGGATGACCTCGAAGCCCTCGAACTCAGGATGGCCAAGGTAGAGCGGCTTGTTGCCGCCGGCACTGCGATGGGCCTGACGGAACGCCTCCGACGTCGTCCAGGCCTCGAACGCGGCCTTGCTGCGCCAGATCGTGTGCGACGCGTAGAGCACGTGGTCGTCCCGCCCCGGGCCGCGCAGCAGATGAAAGGACACAAACCCCGGCACGCCACGCAAATGCGTATCGCGAGACGTCCAGACCTCCTCGAACGCCGCCTCGGCACCGGGCAGGACCTTGAAGCGGTTCATGGCGATGAACATCGGCGGGTTCCTTCCTTCTGGATCAAGCATGAGAGAGCATCCTCGCACGCGAGGATATCATGCCGTCGTCGCCAGGGGGATTGCTTTGCTTCGCCGCCGAGGTCAATGGGCCACGGCGTGGACGCCAACGGTTTCGCTCTCGAAACGGCACCTTGTTCGCATCACGCTGGCCGCTGCCAGAGGGGACGCCCGCCGCGCTCAGCCCGTGAACCGGTCGGGCCCGAAGCTCACCAGATCGCCGATCGCATTGATGGCAATGTCCGCCGGCCGCCGCTTGCGCAGTTCCTCGGGGTCAAAGGCATAATGGCCCTGGCGCGGGAAACACCGTCGTCACGCGATCGCCCCATTGCTGCTTCAGCGACTCCAGAATACGCAGCTTGTCGTCGATCATGACATAGCGGCGCGCCGGATACAGGCGCTCGACATCGTCCAGTGCCTGCTCCTTATGGACGTAGATCAGTACGTTGTCGGCGAATGCACGCCACAGGCCGGAACTGCAGACCTTGCGCGGCTGGAACGCCGCGTCGCCGTCGGACAAGAATAACCGTGGGTCCCCAGTCCGAGACGTGACGGACGGCATCCAGCGCACCGGGGTACAGCCGCTCGGCGAACGGGTAGTCCGCCAGCCAGTTCGCGATTTGCAGGACTTTCGGGTTGTGCAGGTCCTCCAGCCGATAGCGCTGCAGCGCGCCTAGGTAGTCCGCATAACCAAGCGTGCCGCGCAGATCCTCGAACAGCGATCCAGTACCGATCGCGCGCCGCCTGCCCGAAGTTCTCGGCGAGGTGATCACTCAGGTCGCTCTGGACATGGTCATTGTCCAGCAGCGTGTTGTCCACATCGAACAGGAAGATCACGTCATGCATCGTCGCACTCACATCACCCGGTGGCTACTAACCTACGGCGGAAGCGGCGGCGGGGACCAGCTTCTCCAGAAGTTGATCGATTTCGCGCGGGTCCTGCCATTTCAGGCCGACGCCGATGACGGTGACCCGCGCCCGGATCTCCGCCGGCAGGCGCACCGCGTCCTTCGGGGTGGTGACCAGGACGGCCTCCCGATCGTTGGCCTCGTGCAGCAACGCATGAAGCTCGGCTGCGGTATAGGCGTGATGGTCCGGGAACGGTCGGCCCGCGATCAGGACCGCTCCGGCCTGGCGCACGGTTCGAAGAACTTCTCAGGCAGGGCGATCCCGGCGAATGCCAGGACATTGCGGCCGGCCAGTGCGACGATCGATGGATCCTGAACCAGGTCGGCCCGTAGAACCGGCAGGTCTGGCGGCAGCCGGCTGGCCGCGTTGCTCCTGTCCGGGCCGATCAGCACCGCCGCCTGGCATCGCGCGGCAGCGGCGGCCACCGGCTCGCGCAGTGGACCGGCCGGCAGCACCCGGCCGTTGCCGAACCCGGTTCGTCCGTCGATCACCAGGATCGAACCGGTCTTCCTCAGCGTCGGATTCTGCAGTCCGTCATCCATCAGCAGGATTTTCGCCCCTGCCCCAATCGCCGCCCGCGCGCTGGCGGCGCGGTCGGCCCCGGTCCAGGTCGGGGCGGCCTGCGCCAGCAGCAACGCCTCGTCGCCAACCAGCGAAACAGTATCGTCCGGCATGACACGATGCACCCCGCGGGAGGCACCACCGTAACCGCGCAGCAGGATGTGGACCGCTCGATCCGAGAGACGATGCGCGAGATCCAGGACCAAGGTGGTCTTACCGGCCCCCCCGACACGCGGCGTTACCGCAGCAGACCACTGGAACCGGCGCCTGCCAGCCGGGACGCGCGACCCGGCGAGCGGTCAAGGCGGAGCCGATCGCGGAGAGAGGCGACAGGAGGCGCGCGAGCGGACCGTCGTGTGACCAGAAGGAGGGGCCGCGGCGCCGATCACTGGGCTAGCCTTGCGCGGCCCGTGTCCTCGCCCGGCGGCGGCGCCACATCCCGTCGCGGCAACAGCGATAGCAGTGTCTCGGCCGTGCGGGCCGGAAGGTCCGCGTGCCGGCGGACGGTCGATGCCGCGTGTTCGACCCAGACCGATCGCGTTGGTCGGGATTATCGAGCATTGTTGACACGAACCGTGCCAGGGCGGCGGCGTCCTCGACCTCGACCAGGCCGCCGGCATCGCGCAGCAGGGCAACGTGGTCGCGGAAGTTGCCGGTATGCGGCCCGACAGCGATGGCGCAGCCCAGCCGGGCCGGCTCCAGCGGATTCTGGCCGCCGCCGGGCGACGACAAGGCTGCGGCCGACGAACGCGATCGGGGCGAGGCGATACCACATGCCAAGTTCACCCATCGTGTCGGCGATCCAGATCCCTCCGCCAGTCGGCGGGTCCTGGCCGGCCGCCCGATGCGACGCGTTCAGCGTCGCCGGCCAGCGCCGGGCCGCGATCCGGGTGCCGCGGCGCGATGATGGTCAGCAGGCCCGGATAATGCGGCGCGAGGTCTCGATGCACCGCGGCCACCAGGAGCTTCCTCGCCCGGATGGGTGCTGGCGGCGAGCCAGACCGGACGGCCGGCCCAGACCCTGAGCAGGCGTTCGAGTTCCACCTGGTCCACCGGCAGCGGTGGGGCGGCGAATTTCAGATCGCCCGGGCTTTCGACGCGCGTGGCGCGCCGAGTGCTCTCAGACGATCGGCGTCCTGGTCCCCGCGCGCCTGGACGCAGGCGAACCCGCCCAGAACGCGGCGGGCAAGGTCCGGGACATGTCGCCAACGGCCGAAACTGCGGTCCGACATCCGCGCGTTGACCAGCATCAACGGGATGCCCATCGCCCGGCAGGCGGCGAGTTGGTTGGGCCACAGCTCGCTTTCGACGAAGCAGGCCGCGTCGGGCCGCCAGTGCGACAGGAACCGCGCCGACCCACGACGGCACGTCCAGCGGCGCGAACCGGTGCAGCACGTCGCCCGACAGCCCCATGCTCCGGAATGCGCTGGTCGAGCAGCGCCTGCGAGGTCACGGTTCCCGTGGTCAGCAGCACCTTCGCCCGGTGGCGCAGGGCCTCCAGCACCGGCAGGATCGACATCGTCTCCCCCACGCTGGCGGCATGCACCCAAAGCAGGGGACCGGCCGGACGCGGGGTCGGGTCGATGCCGCGGCGTTCCGGCAGGCGGGCGGCGATTTCGCGCCCGTTCGCCGCGCGCCGGCGCAGGTTCAGCCGAAGCACCGGCGCCAGCAGCGTCGCCGCGGCGGCCCAGCCGGTTGCCAGAACATGCGCGGTTCCGTTGCCTGTCATGCCGAACCCATGACCTCCGCCCGGCGGCAGCCTCGTTCAGTCCGTCCGTGATCGCCGGAACGGCGTCCTTCCATCCATGCCGAGGCACGTGGATGGCGGGACCGCACACCACTACCCCTCGACCGAACGGCAGCGGAATTGGCATGCGGTCCCAGGTGTCGAGCTGGATGCGCCGGCTGGTGCACGCCGCCAGCGGCACAATCGGAACGCCGGACAGCGCGGCGAGCTGCGCCACACCGAAAGCGGCCTGACGCCGTGGGCCTCTGGGACCATCCGGCGTTATTCCAATCAGTGCACCCTGCTTCAGAACCGTCAGCAGATTGCGCAGGCCGGCCGCGCCGCCTCGTGTGGAGGAACCGAGGATCGGCTGGATGCCGAAGCGCCGCACCACCGCCCCGATGAATCGGCCGTCACGGTGCTGACTGACCAGGGTATGTATCGGCATCGGCCGGTAGAACGGCAACTCGAGGGCGATCAGCTTCAAAGCCGGCATCAGCGGCAGAAACTCATGCCAGAAGGCAAACACGGCTGGCGCGCCGGCCCCAAACGGACGAAAATGGTCCTGCCCATGCAGCGTCCAACGCGTGGTACGCAACGCAAACGCCAGGTAGCCGCCCAACAGGGCCGCCAGCATGGCCTGGCCTCGAGCGGTGCGGAGCACGGACTTCATCATCTCGCAGGGTAGCACGGGCCGCCGATGTTACGGTATACGCTGCGCCATCCGGGCCCGCCGGTGATCTCTGGTTCAGCCCTGCCCACCCGCGCGCCCGGCGATAGCCCGCCGGACCTTAAATTCCAGTTCCGCTGCCCGAAATGGTTTTTGGAGCAATTCATGGTCCGCGCCCTTTAGCAGCAGACCGCCATCCGCATATCCCGTTATCAAGAGAATCGGTAGCGTGGGCCGTGCGCGCCTAGCAATCGCGGCGAATTGCACGCCACTCATGCCCGGCATCGCAATGTCCGCCAGAACCAATGCTACATGGTGATCCGCCTGCCCCAGCACTTCCAGAGCGGCGGCACCTGATGAGGTTTCGACGACCTCGTAACCGGCGTTGCTCAACATGGCGGCGGCGATCGATCGAACATCGGCATCGTCGTCCACCAACAGGATGCGCGCACCCCCCTTCGGTGCGCCCTCGGCGGCTCGATCAGGCGATCGCGCAATGCTGTCTGCGGCCACTTCGCCAACCATCGGCAAGAAGAGGGAAATGCGTGTGCCCTCCCCCGGTATAGAGCGGACGCCCAGGCCACCGCCAAGCTGCTTGGCCACCCCGAGGACCTGCGACAGTCCAAGACCCGACCCCTTGCCGATCCCCTTCGTCGTGAAAAACGGCTCGAACATCCGCTCCCGCACGACATCCGACAGCCCTAGCCCGGTATCGGAGACATGCACGGCGACATATTCGCCCGCCGCCGGCTCATCGGGCCATTCCGGTTCGCCAAGCGTGACACTCGCCGTCTCGATCGTGATAGCACCTCCTTGTGGCATGGCATCACGCGCGTTGATCGCCAGGTTCAGGATAGCCAGCTCCACCTGCGTGGGATCGGCCAATGCGGCCGGCAGATCGCCTCCCGCGCGAACGACAATGTCGATATTGCCGCCGATCGTGCTACGCAGCAGCGGCAGCATCCCTTCAATCGTTTGGTGCAGATCGACCGGCTCGGCGGAAATCTTCTGCTGCCGGGAAAAGGCCAGCAGTTGCGCGGTCAGTTTCGCGCCCCGTTCCGCCGCACTTCTGGCACCCGCGATCAGCCGATCGGCGCTTGCCTCGGTCCGCTCCGGCCGTTTCGCCAGCAGGTCGAGGTTTCCAAGGATGGCCGTCAACAGATTATTGAAATCATGGGCAACTCCCGCGGTAAGCTGCCCCACCGCCTCCATCCGCTGCGCCTGGCGCAAGTCCCGGTCGGCGCGTTTTTCAGCAGTAACGTCGGCGGTCGCCGACCAGGTCCGAACGAACCGGCCATCGGCGTCAAACTCCCCCTTCGCGGCCAGACGGCCGTCGAACACGCGACCGGACCGGGTAACAAACTGATAATCGACAACGCGCGGTCGTCCGTCACTCGCCAGCATCTCCGGCCACGCCTGATCCCGGTACCGTGCCGCCAATTCAGAGGTCATGAAATCCGCCGGCGAGCGGCCGATGACATCTTGTCGCTGGTACTCGAACATCGCGAGCCAGGTATCGTTGACGTCCATCAAGTGAGCCTGCGCGTCCGTCGAGTGCAACGCCATGGGGGTACGGTTGTACAGCAACCGGTATCGGGCCTCGCTCGCTCGCAATCCCTCCTCGGTCTTCTGGCGCTGTGTGATTTCGGCGTTCAGTCGCCGATTGACCGCTTCCAGTTCCCAGGTTCGCTCGAGTACACGCTGCTCCAGGACCTCGTTCGCGAGGACCACGTCGTGGATATCGACCGCCGTCCCAAGCCAGCCGGTGACCACGCCAGCGCTGATCAAAGGCTTGTTGTGAATCCGGTGCCAGCGGTAGACGCCGTCATGCCGCTGCAGCCTTGCTTCGACGATATACTCGGTGCGAGAAGCCGCCCCAGATTGGCGTGCCACGACGAGCCGAGACTGGTCCTCGGGATGGAGAAGGGAGGTCCTGGCGACCTTATCTTCACCCGGGACAAACCCGTGATAGCCGATGAAGCGCTCGTTGTAGTACTCGGCGCGGCCGCCGGGCGCGATCACGAAGGCGATGAATGGCAGGGTGTCCAACAGAACATGGAACCGTGTCTCGTTTCCTCGATCACCGTCCTCACCCGCCGAACCTTTGTTATCGCTCATCACCTTTCCGTACAAATCCGCCCCGTGTTCATCGCGCCGCGTTCGTGTCCCTTGCACGGGATCCGCCCTGCGGGTCGCGAAACTGCTGCCAACTCGCAACCTGGTTGGACTGAAGGACACACACAGCGAACCGCTTCGGCCATAAGAACGCCACTGTAGTTTGGGTTTCGTGACGTATCTGGTCCGTCGCACGATCGGCGGAGAGTAGACCGGCCGGTGGAGCCAGATCAAATTTTATCGAGCCCACGTGGGGACAGGTCCCTGGATGCTGTTGGCCCTGGGTATCGATGATACCGCTGCCTCTCTGCGACGTGGTTCACAGCCGTCGCCGCGGGCGATCGGATGGGCGCTCCTGATCGGGCGCTACCGAGGCCCCGTCAGCGGCACCAGATGTGACAGAAAAATTTCGGCGCACGCACGCCAGGAGTAACGCTCGGCGTGCAACCGGCAAGCCTGGCGATCCGCGGTCAGCGCATCGAGCGCCGCCACGCGCAGATCTTCGTTGACCGAACCGATCTTGCCAACGGCATTGGTCAGGACGTCCTTCGGTCCCGTCACTGGAAACGCCGCGACCGGCGTGCCGCAGGCCAGGGCCTCCAGTATCACCAGGCCGAACGTATCCGTCCGGCTGGGGAACACGAACACATCCGCGCCCGGAGTAGGCGCGCGCCAGAGCCTCGCCATACCGGGGCCCGGTGAACGTGACCTTCGGATAGTCCCGTTGCAGCGACGCCAACTGCGGGCCGCCGCCCACGACCACCTTCGATCCCGGCAAATCGAGATCGAGGAACGTGCCGATGTTCTTCTCCACCGCCACGCGGCCGACATAGATGAAGATCGGCCGGGGCAAATCGGCGAACATCATCGCGCGGATACGGCTTGAACAGATCCAGATCGACCCCGCGCGACCAGGACCTGATATTGCGGAACCCGCGTGCCGACAGTTCGTCCCGCAACGATTGCGTTGCCACCATCGTGCCCTGGCCCGCGGCGTGGAAGCGCCGCATCCAGGCATAGATCGGCCGCACGGGAAGGCCGATCCGCGCCTTCACATATTCGGCGAACCGGGTGTGAAAGGCGGTGGTGAAGGCGAAGCCGGTCCGCTTCGCCCAACTGCGTGCCGCCATGCCCAGCGGCCCCTCGGTCGCGATATGCAGCGCGTCGGGATGGAAAGCCTCGATCATCGGATCAGCCGCCGCCGCGGCAGCAGCGACAGCGCGATGTCCGGATAGGTCGGACAGGGAAAGGTGCGGAACCGGTCGGGGCCGATCACCTCGACGATGTGACCCATGGCCTGGAGTTCCTGCACCACCGTCGTCAACGTGCGGACAACCCCGTTCACCTGGGGCTTCCATGCATCGGTTACGATCAAATGCGATGGGACGGTGCTGGCGGCAGCATGTCGTCGGGGCCAACTAGGTCCGCGAGGGGAAGAGCGTCAGGCAGTTGCCGCAACCTGCGGTCTGGCGCGGCGTGAAGAACGACAGGCGGTTCAGCGCCGCCCAGTCGATCAGTTCCAGCCGTCCATCGTGATGCTCGACCAGCGCCGTGCAACTTTCCACCCAGTCTCCATCGTTCAGATACAGGACGCCCTGCACCTCCCGCATCTCGGCGTGGTGGATGTGACCGCAGACCACGCCATCGAAGCCGCGGCGGCGTGCCTCCGAAGCCAATGCGGTCTCGAACCGGTCGATCGCCTTGACCGCTTCCTTGACCTGCCGCTTCAGCCAGGCCGACAGCGACCAGTACGGGTAACCCAGTCGGCGGCGGATCGCGTTGAACCAGCGATTGACGACCAGCGCGGTGGTGTATGCCCAGTCGCCCAGCAGTGCGAGGAACTTGGCGTAGCGCACGACACTGTCGAACTCGTCGCCGTGCATCACCAGCAGGCGCTTGCCGTCGGCGGTGGTGTGTTCGGATTCGCGCCGCATCTTGATGCCGCAGATCTCCAGGCCGATCGGCAGCCAGTTGCGAAACATCTCGTCGTGATTGCCGGGAATGTAGGTGACCTCGGTGCCGGCGCGGGCGTGCCGCACGATCTGGCGCAGCACCTCGTCATGGCTGTCATCCCAGTACCAGGATTTTCGCAGACCGCCATCCGTCGATGATATCGCCGACCAGAAAAAGATTGTGGCAACTTGACTTCTTCAGAAATTCCGCCAGGAATTCACTCCGGCAGCCACGCGTACCGAGGTGCGTGTCCGAAATGAAGATGGTCCGGTAGGCGGGGGGCACGCCGATGTGGGACATTGCGTTCATTTCAGGGCATTCATGGCAGAGTCACTTTCCGGGCGTTCCAGTCTCCGCCGCACCAGATACTGTTCTTCCCGCACCGGAGAAGTTAAAATTCGATGACGCAAGCGATGTCTGTCAATTTTCCCAAAGATATTCGTAAAGTCATCGAACCGTCATGGAAATGACATCGCTGTAATGGCATCCAGACATCTTTGTCTTCAAGGCAAGCTCCGATTCGCCGATGGTCATCGTCTTCAATCCCGTCGCCGGACGCCGCCGCGCCCATCTGCTCTGGCGGGTGCTCGATGTCCTCGTCGCCAATGGCGTCAGGCTGGACCTTGCCGAGACCCATCGAACCGGGCACGCCGAGGCCCTGGCGCGCGAGGCAGCGCGACGCGGGGAGCAAATGGTCGTCGCGGCCGGCGGCGATGGCACCATCGCCGAGGTCGCCAACGGCCTCATGGGTTCCGCCGCCCGCCTCGGTGTCATCCCGCTCGGTACTGCCAATGTCCTGGCGCATGAACTCGGCCTGCCCTTCGCGCCCAAATCCGTAGCCGCCGCGTTGGCGTTCGGACGCACCCGCACACTCTGGCCCGGCCAGGCCAACGGACCCGACGGCGCCAGGCTGTTCGTGCAGATGCTGGGCGTCGGCTTCGATGCACACGTGGTCCATAACCTGCCGTTCTCGCTGAAGAAGGTGTTCGGCAAGGGCGCCTACGTCATGCAATCGAGTCCGCGAACTTGCCCGTTACAAGTTTCCCGCGATCCGGATGCGTATCGACAACACGGAAACCGAAGCCGCGAGCGTCATCATCAGCAAAGGACGCCTCTACGGCGGCAGGTTCCGCCTGGTGGCCGACGCGGTGCCGGGCGATCCCGGGTTCTCGGTTGTGCTGTTCGACCGAACCGGGCCGGGTGCGGCCGTCATGTACGGCGCGGCGTTGCCGCTGAACCTGATCGCCCACGCCCCGGGCGTACGCCACATCCGCGCACGACGGATCGACTTCCTGCAGAACGAAGTCGTGCCGGCGCAGACCGACGGCGACAGCGCCGGATGCGCTCCGCTCTGGGTCAGCGACGCGCCGGGCCCGATCCAGGTGGTGGTCGGCTAGCAGGTCGTCGGAGGTGCCTTGCCAGAAATAATCGTCGTCGTGTTGCATTGCCAGGCACGCCCGCGCCTGACGCGGAGCAGGGATTCGGCTCTCGCGCTTGGCTCCGCGAGGTTCATTTCGATGAAGGATTTGCCGCTCCCGAACGCCCTCACACTGACCGCGACGGGCACGACGCGGCTCGGCTCGCCCCCGTCAGGGTCAACATCCTCTTCATGTTGCACGCCATGGTCGCGAGCGCCCATACGCAGGACATGAGCCGCGATCCCAGCCCGCCGTGCGAAGGCAACGATCGCTGTGCCGCCATCACAGCAGAACTCGTTGGCCGGCGTGGCGACGGCGCCCGGCGCCGCGGCAATGAACAGACGGTTCAGTCGCGGCAACGCCGCGTCGGTGGTGGCGCCTTCACGGTCGTGCGCAACGGTCACCGGTGTCTGTTCGGCGGACAAACCGCGTTTGGCTGATTTGCCGCCTCTCTTGCGCGACTTTCGTGGCATACCCGATCGCTTGCCCTTGAACGATCCCAGAATGAATGGCTCATCGGCTTCGACGATGCCAGCCAACGTCTTGGGTTTATCGCCAGGCAGAGAGGCCAGAAAACGGTGCCGCCAGCGAAACGCCGTGGTGTAATGCGCGTCGCATCGCCCCGCCGCTCTGGCGATGCTGACGCCTTCAATCGTGGCCTCGGTCTGCGCCGCCCATTTGCCTTCCTGCGCAGATTCGCCAACGGCGTCGTTGTCCGCGCGTTGAACGTGCGCGAGCAGGCTTTGCAGCGGTAGCGTGGCAGGGCACTCGCCGGGCCCCAACGCACCACGTCGCGGTTGTCACAATGGGGACAGCCAACGCTATCCACCCGGCGTTGCCTAAGCTCGGCGATGCTGGCCGGCCCGGTTCACCGGCGGCGTTTGCAATGCCTGGCTGGCGGGCGGCGGTTCGCCCGCCTTACGTTCAACACGCGAAGGGCCCCGCTCGATGACGCTATGCGTCTCGACGCCTCCGCGATCCGCAGCCTCGGACAGAGCCAATGCCTGCCACACTCTTCGCCGTTGCGGCTCGCTCAGGGGGGCGATCCCGCCGATCCAGGTTTCAAATGACGGCTGGTCGACGGTGGGTCCCCCGTGTCGAAGGCGTCTCAGCATAGCCGATCCCAATAGATTACACTATAATCGCCGTTGAATCGGTTAGCAACTAGGGCTTGGACGTACTGATTCGATTACCATTTTCGCCCCGCGCACTGATTTGGGGGCATCCCATGTGGAGCAAGGAGAACCGCGCTCGCTATGACGGCCGTGGGTTGCGCCACGAGAGTGACGTGGCCGATGAGGAGTGGGCGGAGATCGCCCCTTTGATCCCGCCGGCTAAGCCGGGCGGCAACAAACGCACCGTCAACCTCCGCGAAGTGATCAACGGTCTGATGTACATTCTGAGCACCGGCTGTCAGTTGATCCCCAAGGACTGGGCCGCCCGCAGCACGATTTACGGCTGCTTCGATCGTGGGAGCTGGGATGGAACGCTGGAACGCATACACCACACTCTGTATGTCGGGCGTCGCCAGGCAGGCCGCACGCGAAGTCAGGCCAACCGCGGCAATCATCGACGCCCAGAGCGTCAAAAGTGCGGAAAGGGCGGCGCTCACGTCGATCCGCATGGGTACGACGCCTGCAAGAAGGTCAAAGGCAAGAAACGGCGCGTCCTGGTCGATACCCAGGGAGTGATGCTGCACGTCGTCGTCACTGCGGCCGATGTCCAGGACCGCGACGGTGGGGCTTGGTTGCTGGCCACATTGTTCGGCCGCTGCCGCTTCCTGCCGAAGCTCTATGCCG
Source organism: uncultured Alphaproteobacteria bacterium (assembly GCA_963817185.1). Taxonomy (GTDB): domain Bacteria; phylum Pseudomonadota; class Alphaproteobacteria; order Acetobacterales; family Acetobacteraceae; genus Rhodopila. The sequence continues at coordinate 289,835 of CAWFNN010000005.1, forward strand.
ACGGCGGCTGTCAGGGACCCGAGTTCCGCGCCGCCTTGCGAGCCGCACTGGAACCGGTGGAGTTAGAAATCGTAAGCGCTCCGATCAGGCGAAAGGTTTCGTCGTCCTGCCGAGGCGCTGGGTCGTAAAAAGAACATTTGCCCTGGCGGTGGACAGCGCGCTGACCTGGTCGGAGCTCAGCGCGGCGACCGCCGCGGTGCCGAGGCCGGCGATGTTGGCGGTGCCCAGCGCGGCCATCTCGTCGGTGGTCAGCGCCCTGGCCTGGGCCGAGGACAGCACCGCCACCTGGGCCGAGGACAGCACCCCGATCTGGCTGCCGTCAGCCCGCCGGCCAGCTGCGCCGTGGACAGCGCGGCGATCACCGCCGTCGACAGCGCCGTCACCTGCGCGGTGGTCAGTCCCGACAGCGCGTCGTCGCTGACCGCGGGGACCTGGCTCGCCTTGAAGGCGCCGATCTGCCCGGCCACCTCGGTGGCCGACAGCCCGGCGATGGCGGCGGTGGAGAGCGCGCCGATCTGCGCCGAACTCAGCTTGCTCACCGCCGCGGTGGACAGCGCGCTGACCTGGTCGGAGCTCAGCGCGGCGACCGCCGCGGTGCCGAGGCCGGCGATGTTGGCGGTGCCCAGCGCGGCCATCTCGTCGGTGGTCAGCGCCCTGGCCTGGGCCGAGGACAGCACCGCCACCTGGGCCGAGGACAGCACCCCGATCTGGCTGCCGGTCAGCCCGCCGGCCAGCTGCGCCGTGGACAGCGCGGCGATCACCGCCGTCGACAGCGCCGTCACCTGCGCGGTGGTCAGTCCCGACAGCGCGTCGTCGCTGACCGCGGGGACCTGGCTCGCCTTGAAGGCGCCGATCTGCCCGGCCACCTCGGTGGCCGACAGCCCGGCGATGGCGGCGGTGGAGAGCGCGCCGATCTGCGCCGAACTCAGCTTGCTCACCGCCGCGGTGGACAGCGCGCTGACCTGGTCGGAGCTCAGCGCGGCGACCGCCGCGGTGCCGAGGCCGGCGATGTTGGCGGTGCCCAGCGCGGCCATCTCGTCGGTGGTCAGCGCCCTGGCCTGGGCCGAGGACAGCACCGCCACCTGGGCCGAGGACAGCACCCCGATCTGGCTGCCGGTCAGCCCGCCGGCCAGCTGCGCCGTGGACAGCGCGGCGATCACCGCCGTCGACAGCGCCGTCACCTGCGCGGTGGTCAGTCCCGACAGCGCGTCGTCGCTGACCGCGGGGACCTGGCTCGCCTTGAAGGCGCCGATCTGCCCGGCCACCTCGGTGGCCGACAGCCCGGCGATGGCGGCGGTGGAGAGCGCGCCGATCTGCGCCGAACTCAGCTTGCTCACCGCCGCGGTGGACAGCGCGCTGACCTGGTCGGAGCTCAGCGCGGCGACCGCCGCGGTGCCGAGGCCGGCGATGTTGGCGGTGCCCAGCGCGGCCATCTCGTCGGTGGTCAGCGCCCTGGCCTGGGCCGAGGACAGCACCGCCACCTGGGCCGAGGACAGCACCCCGATCTGGCTGCCGGTCAGCCCGCCGGCCAGCTGCGCCGTGGACAGCGCGGCGATCACCGCCGTCGACAGCGCCGTCACCTGCGCGGTGGTCAGTCCCGACAGCGCGTCGTCGCTGACCGCGGGGACCTGGCTCGCCTTGAAGGCGCCGATCTGCCCGGCCACCTCGGTGGCCGACAGCCCGGCGATGGCGGCGGTGGAGAGCGCGCCGATCTGCGCCGAACTCAGCTTGCTCACCGCCGCGGTGGACAGCGCGCTGACCTGGTCGGAGCTCAGCGCGGCGACCGCCGCGGTGCCGAGGCCGGCGATGTTGGCGGTGCCCAGCGCGGCCATCTCGTCGGTGGTCAGCGCCCTGGCCTGGGCCGAGGACAGCACCGCCACCTGGGCCGAGGACAGCACCCCGATCTGGCTGCCGGTCAGCCCGCCGGCCAGCTGCGCCGTGGACAGCGCGGCGATCACCGCCGTCGACAGCGCCGTCACCTGCGCGGTGGTCAGTCCCGACAGCGCGTCGTCGCTGACCGCGGGGACCTGGCTCGCCTTGAAGGCGCCGATCTGCCCGGCCACCTCGGTGGCCGACAGCCCGGCGATGGCGGCGGTGGAGAGCGCGCCGATCTGCGCCGAACTCAGCTTGCTCACCGCCGCGGTGGACAGCGCGCTGACCTGGTCGGAGCTCAGCGCGGCGACCGCCGCGGTGCCGAGGCCGGCGATGTTGGCGGTGCCCAGCGCGGCCATCTCGTCGGTGGTCAGCGCCCTGGCCTGGGCCGAGGACAGCACCGCCACCTGGGCCGAGGACAGCACCCCGATCTGGCTGCCGGTCAGCCCGCCGGCCAGCTGCGCCGTGGACAGCGCGGCGATCACCGCCGTCGACAGCGCCGTCACCTGCGCGGTGGTCAGTCCCGACAGCGCGTCGTCGCTGACCGCGGGGACCTGGCTCGCCTTGAAGGCGCCGATCTGCCCGGCCACCTCGGTGGCCGACAGCCCGGCGATGGCGGCGGTGGAGAGCGCGCCGATCTGCGCCGAACTCAGCTTGCTCACCGCCGCGGTGGACAGCGCGCTGACCTGGTCGGAGCTCAGCGCGGCGACCGCCGCGGTGCCGAGGCCGGCGATGTTGGCGGTGCCCAGCGCGGCCATCTCGTCGGTGGTCAGCGCCCTGGCCTGGGCCGAGGACAGCACCGCCACCTGGGCCGAGGACAGCACCCCGATCTGGCTGCCGGTCAGCCCGCCGGCCAGCTGCGCCGTGGACAGCGCGGCGATCACCGCCGTCGACAGCGCCGTCACCTGCGCGGTGGTCAGTCCCGACAGCGCGTCGTCGCTGACCGCGGGGACCTGGCTCGCCTTGAAGGCGCCGATCTGCCCGGCCACCTCGGTGGCCGACAGCCCGGCGATGGCGGCGGTGGAGAGCGCGCCGATCTGCGCCGAACTCAGCTTGCTCACCGCCGCGGTGGACAGCGCGCTGACCTGGTCGGAGCTCAGCGCGGCGACCGCCGCGGTGCCGAGGCCGGCGATGTTGGCGGTGCCCAGCGCGGCCATCTCGTCGGTGGTCAGCGCCCTGGCCTGGGCCGAGGACAGCACCGCCACCTGGGCCGAGGACAGCACCCCGATCTGGCTGCCGGTCAGCCCGCCGGCCAGCTGCGCCGTGGACAGCGCGGCGATCACCGCCGTCGACAGCGCCGTCACCTGCGCGGTGGTCAGTCCCGACAGCGCGTCGTCGCTGACCGCGGGGACCTGGCTCGCCTTGAAGGCGCCGATCTGCCCGGCCACCTCGGTGGCCGACAGCCCGGCGATGGCGGCGGTGGAGAGCGCGCCGATCTGCGCCGAACTCAGCTTGCTCACCGCCGCGGTGGACAGCGCGCTGACCTGGTCGGAGCTCAGCGCGGCGACCGCCGCGGTGCCGAGGCCGGCGATGTTGGCGGTGCCCAGCGCGGCCATCTCGTCGGTGGTCAGCGCCCTGGCCTGGGCCGAGGACAGCACCGCCACCTGGGCCGAGGACAGCACCCCGATCTGGCTGCCGGTCAGCCCGCCGGCCAGCTGCGCCGTGGACAGCGCGGCGATCACCGCCGTCGACAGCGCCGTCACCTGCGCGGTGGTCAGTCCCGACAGCGCGTCGTCGCTGACCGCGGGGACCTGGCTCGCCTTGAAGGCGCCGATCTGCCCGGCCACCTCGGTGGCCGACAGCCCGGCGATGGCGGCGGTGGAGAGCGCGCCGATCTGCGCCGAACTCAGCTTGCTCACCGCCGCGGTGGACAGCGCGCTGACCTGGTCGGAGCTCAGCGCGGCGACCGCCGCGGTGCCGAGGCCGGCGATGTTGGCGGTGCCCAGCGCCGCAATATAGTCGTTGGTGAGAACCTTTATCTCGGCCGAGGTCAGCGCCGCGACCTGAGTCGAGGTCAGGCCCTGGAAGACGTCGGTGGACAGCCACGACATGATCGCGGTGCCCAAACCCGCAATCTGTGCAGGCGTGTAATTTGATGCTGTCATAATGTTCTACCTGCCGTCCGGGTTGCATAGGCGACGACATTTTTTCGTCACTGCATGTCGAAAGAATGCAGATTAGGAAATAGACAATGCCTTCTGAGGAACTCCGCGAGTCCATTGCATCAGACGACAATTTTTTGCCTGGAAGCAAACCTGCACGAAATGAATTAACGACACGTAAACAGAACTGTCGTAATTGAAAAAAATTGACCGGTCTGCTGAACCAAACAGATTGAAGGCGCTCGCGGACAGCGAAGGCAGCCAGCGGTGGCTCCCGACTGGCTTCGCGTATCACGGTCGGAGAGAGGCCACCATCGCACGATCGCTCCGCGCATACGAGCTCGATCTGGTGCGCCAACGCTCATTGTCCGCGCGGCGCGACGCTGCAAGCGGCTACCGCGAGCCTCGCGAAGTTTCTCGACAGGCCGAACAAGAGCCCGAACCGATGACCGCGAGCGGCCCGCCACGGCGGCTAATGCTGGCTCCGACCGATCGTGAGGTGCAGGATCACCCCCGGGACGCCGAAGCGCGAGTCCGGTCCTAAGCCTCGGACGGGGCCCGGTCACCGAAGTAGAAGCTTCACGCGGGATCGTCTTTGGAGTGGACCGTATGTAGGAGTAGTGGGATCAGGACGATCTTCTCAAGGCTGTGGCGCACGGGGTCGGCCGGTGCTCGCAGCCCGCCTGCCCCCGGCCGAAGTGCAGGACCCCCCAAGCCGGGCACAGCCGAGGTCACCGGCTCTCCCCAGGACTATTGCCAGGGCCAACGAAGCGGCCGCCTGAAACGGTTCAATCACCGGACGCCTCACCGCGTCGGGCAACGCCGCCGCACGATACGCCATTCCCGTGCAGTCCAGGATCACCGCCTCCGCACCCGTCGTCACAACCTCCCCCGCCAGCCGATATTCCAGCCCCATGGCCCGAAGTCCCAGGCGATGTCGAGCCTTGGATGAGCGAGAGCGATCACTCCGAAACGCGCCGCCCGCGCGACCGCGGACCGAAAGATCCCCAACACTGGCCGAGCCGTAGCGGTCCGCGCCGTTTCGATCCCGGGATCAGAGGCGCAAGCGATTATGTGGATGTCGGCCTCTGACCGCTCGACCAGTCGGCCCAGACCCGGAGGAGTTGGGATTGATTACCTGAATGCGAGCCATGCGCCCCACCTTTCAGCCTCTGGCTTCTCGATCAACAGACCCGATATGGTGTTGCAGCGCGGTAAGGCCCATCTAGTGACACGATTTGGCCCGCGTTAGACTATCAATCGTGCCGCGGCCCCGAAGGAAGCATGAACATGACTCGACCCACATGGCAGCCTGACCGGTCTGTCGCACCCAATTCCTGGCCGCACCCGCCGATGGCCACCGCCATTGGCCGCGGCCTGCTCGGCCGCTGCCCGGCCTGCGGCAAGTCACACCTGTTCAACGGCTTCCTCCGCGTTGTCGCCGAATGCACCAATTGCGACGCCCCGCTCGGGCTTGCGCGCGCCGACGACGCGCCGCCCTATCTTACAATTCTGATCACCGGCCACATTATCGTGCCACTGTTGTTCATGGTCGATCGTATGGGCCAGCCGCCGCTCTGGATCATGTCCGCGATCTTCCTGCCGCTGACGTTCTTCACGGCACTGGGCCTGTTGCGTCCGATAAAGGGCGGCACCGTGGGGCTGATGCTGACTCTGAACATGCTGAAACCCGACTCATCCGGGACATGAGCGCCGCCGTTGAAACCGCTCGCCTGGATCGCGTGATCCTGGACGGCGAGTCGCCCAACAACCTGTCCCCGTATATCGAGGCGGACCGGGAGCAAGCGGTCGCGGACCTGGCGGCGGCCAATCATTTCGCGCCACTGATCGGCACCGACCAGCCCGGCCCTTACGCCCTGCATCTGTCGATCCAGGAAGGCCGCCTGATCTTCGATATTCGCGACGTCGCCGGAGATCCGTTGACCGCGGTCGGCCTGGCGCTCGGCCCATTCCGCCGGCTGGTAAAGGACTATCAGATGCTGGTCGACAGCCACATCAAGGCGGTCGACGAAGGCCGCGAACAGCGCATCCAGGCCATCGACATGGGACGCCGCGGCCTGCACAATGAAGGCGCGGAGCTGATGACACAGCGCCTTGCCGGGAAGATCGACATCGATTTCGACACCGCACGCCGATTGTTCACTCTGGTCTGCGTGCTGCACCAACGAGTGTCCTCGCGATGAAAATTGATGGTACCGCCTACCGCAGCGTCTGGCTGGACGCTGACGATGGCTGGTCGGTCCATATCCTGGACCAGACGAAACTGCCCTGGTCGCTGGACGTCCTGCGCCTGACGACCGGCGACGACGCCGCCCATGCCATCAGGTCGATGCAGACCCGCGGCGCGCCGCTGATCGGCGCCGTCGCCGCCTATGGGTTGTGTCTGGCGTTGCGCGCGGATGCCTCGACCGAGGCGATGGAACGGGACGCCGACGCTGATCAACGCAACGCGGCCGACCGCGGTGAACCTGCGCTGGGCGCTGGACCGGATGCTGACCCGGTTGCGCAACACGCCTGCTCGCGAGCGCGTCGCCGTCGCTTACGCCGAGGCGGCGCTGATCGCCGAGGAGGACGTCGCGCAGAACGAGGCCATCGGCCGGCACGGGCTGCCGTTGATCGAGGCGGCGGTTCGACCGGGACGGCCGGTGAACGTGCTGACCCACTGCAATGCCGGATGGCTGGCGACGGTCGACTGGGGCACCGCTCTGTCGCCGATCTACACCGCATTCAACGCCGGCATCGATCTGCATGTCTGGGTGGACGAGACTCGCCCGCGCAACCAGGGTGCGGCGCTGACCGCGTGGGAACTTGGCAAGCACGGCGTGCCGCACACAGTCGTGGCGGACAATGCCGGCGGCCATTTCATGCAGCACGGGATGGTCGATCTGGTGATCGTCGGCGCCGACCGGGTGTCCCGCACTGGCGACGCCGCCAACAAGATCGGCACTTACCTGAAGGCGCTCGCGGCGCGCGACAACGACGTGCCGTTCTGGGTGGCGATGCCGTCCACGACCGATCGACTGGACGCTGTCGGACGGTCGTGGCGGACATCCCGATCGAGGAACGCTCCGCCGCCGAGGTCACCGACATGACCGGGCGGCTGGCCGATGGCACGATCGCCACGATGCGGATCGTCGCCGCGGATAGTCCTGCCGCCAATCCGGCCTTCGACGTGACGCCCGCCCGGCTGGTCACCGGACTGATCACCGAACGCGGGCGGTGCGCGGCGCTCGGCGGAGGGATTGCTCGGGCTGTTTCCGGAGCGGCGCTAGCAGCGGAGGCTGTATAGCAACTCGGGCGACACCCGGATTCGTTAGGAGCCTCAAGTCAAGGTTCACGTTTTCGCTGAGGCCGTTGCTGTCAGGCGTTAATCAAGGCCGGAGCGCCGACCTCGGTTTCAGGTCGACCACTTCTTTCATCGCACTTGCGCTCGCCAACACCGATCTCGCGACCCCGGCCGAGCGCCGAAGGCTGGGCTGTTATCGGAGAATGACTGAGCCACAGCGGTTACCGCGCCTGTGCCAAGCAAGGGCGGCGGTGGCTGTCCGGTCATATTCGCCCGAGAACCCCCAGGACGACCAAACCCATCAGCAGGAGACCGAAGCCCTCTCTGGGAAACTATCTCCAATTGGCACTGTGCCATGCCGGAAAGGCGCCGACAAGCAGTAGAACAACGATGATGAGAAGGATGAGGGAAGACACGGACGAATACCTCCGGGACAGGCCTCCGGCGGTGGCCGAAGCGCCGGTATTATGTCGTTTGTGCAAAGCATTCTTCACGCTACCGACTGCGTTCCTCGCCTTGCCGACCGCCGGCTCCGCCTTGCCATCGATCTGCAGGTTCGCGTCGCCAACGAACCGGTCTGATACCGCTTTGGCGCGGAGGATCAGTTGCTTGCCGGCGCCGAAGATCCCATCTTTATCGATCTTGTTTCCTGTTCCCCTTGGCCGTGACCGTCGACGCTGAGGGCTGCGGATGCAGAAAACTCGAAGCGACCTGGGCCGCTTTCTTGTCCGCTTTTGGCTTCTTCTCCTCGCGGCCTCTGCCGCCTCGGCCCTTGGCCATTCGTGTTCTCCTGTTAGAACGGATCAAGTGCGCCGGATCACGGGGCCAGCTTATCGGCTGCGTGCGTGATCGCATGCCCACCAGCCGAGATGTCCTCGCCAGCGCCGGCGGCGGTATTACATGCCCCCAGCAAGGGACCAAGACCAATCAAAGCCAGGAGTGTCAGAGCAATCGAAAAATTTCTGCACATGATCATAAATCCTCGTGTACTTCTTCTGGTTTACTTCTTCAGGTTTGGAATATTCACGCCAGGCGCGCCATTCCATTAGGACCCATTGCCCCCGGCACCGGCGCGATACCGCTTGGCCAATGCGGTTTGCTTGCAACAAAGTAGAGGAATCCGATGATTTATCATACGATAGCGCAATAGCTGCCATCACTGGCGGCCAGCAGCCACGCATCGCGATCAGTCCGATCAGCTTGGTTGAGAACGGTTTCCCTTGATACCGCCTAGCAATCCACTAGCCGGATATCGCTACGACCCGCGTCGATTACCAGGGGCAATCTGTCCTAACGCCGCCACAACGATAATAATAACGGATTGTTGATGTATCCAAGTTCGCGCAAAATGGCGAAGCTATATTGTCGTCCATACGCAACGCTATTGACTGATCATGCCGAGCTTTGCTTCGAAAATGTCTGACTGGTATGTCTGAACCACATTATCTCGCCGACGATCAGGGAGCTGCACGTCGAACGGCAACTGTAGAACCTGCGCCGGCTTTCAAGGGACGATTGCCGCTGGATCGGTTGCCTTCATGGCATTATCCGTAGAAAGGCGGTACGAAGCGGTGATGCGCCGGTTGCCGATCCTGCCGTTGTTCCTCCTCGCTGCCTGCACGGGAACCCCGATGCCTGACGCCCACGTTCCGCCTTTCGCCAAGGTCCCGTACCAACCGTTGACCCGGCAGGCAGTCGTCGCCATCGCGCTGCGCGAATGGCGGCTGTTCGGCCGGAACGTTGCCGATCCGGAAGCCGACGCGACCCGCGTGACAAAACCCGAACGCGAGGAAGGCCTGTGGCAGCGCGTCGGTGAGTACTGGTGGCTGGGCCTTAACGCCGGATCGGCAGAGAGCGGATGGACCGGAAAGCATGACGGTCACGGTGACGTCTTCCCACCCGACGCCGACGGCGACTATGCCTGGTCGGCGGCATTCATTTCCTATGTGATGCGCATCGCCGGAGCAGGTCGGCGCTTCCCCTATTCCGCCGACCATGCCGACTATATCAACGCCGCGCGCCGGGTGTCGCTGGGCCAGACGACCGCGTGGGTGATCGCAGCCGAGCGGGTGCAGGATTATGCGCCTCGACCTGGAGATCTGGTCTGCTTCGGCCGTGGCCAGGCAAGAGGCTTGCGGTTTGACGATTTGCCGACCGCGCACCTGTTCACCTCACATTGCGATATCGTTGTCGACACAACGGTGCCGGGACGGATCGCCGTCATCGGAGGCAACGTGGAGGATTCGGTAACAATGAACTACGTGCCGGTAACAGACGATGGCAAACTGGCGACACCGGAGGGGCTGGTACTGGACACACGGTTCCCATGGATGGTCGTGCTGCGGCTGCTGATCGACGAACCCACGCCGGCCGCCTGATCGTGTTCGCCCAAGGACCCGCCGAAACTGGAGCGGGATCGCGCTGATCGGAACGTCCCCGGCGCGTAAATCCATTCAAGCAAGGAGTCGGTCTTTTTCGGCCTGCAGAGTCAGGCCGAAAATGGTCTAACGGCTCAACTCCCTCGTCATCTCATCGATCCCGTTCACCGTGAGCGGGTACATCCGGCCTTCCATCAGGTCGTTAACCATATTGATCGAACGCACGTGGCCCCAGCTTTGCCGCGGCGTCGGGTTCAACCACGCTGCGTGGCGATAGTGTGAGGACAGCCGGTCCAGCCATACCGTTCCGGCTTCCTCGTTGTAATGCTCGACGGATCCGCCCTGCATGGTGATCTCATACGGGCTCATCGCCGCATCGCCGACGATGATCAGTTTATAGTCCGGACCGTAGGTCCGCAGGACCTGCCACGTCGGGATCACCTGCTCGAACCGGCGGCGATTGTTCTTCCAGACCTTCTCGTACGGGAAATTGTGGAAGTAGATAGTATTCCAGGTGCTTGAACTCAGTTCGAGCGGCGGAAAACAGTTCCTCGGTCAGCTTGACGTGATCGTCCATCGATCCGCCGACATCCAGGAACAGCAGGACCTTCACCGTGTTGTGCCGCTCCGGCACCATTTTCAGGTCCAGGCTGCCGGCGTTGTTCGCGGTGGACCGAATTGTATCGGGAATATCCAGTTCGGTCGCCGCCCCCTGCCGGGCGAAACGACGCAGACGGCGCAGGGCAATCTTCATGCCGCGCGTGCCGAGTTCGACCGTGTCGTCCAGATCCTTGTAATCGCGCCGGTCCCACACCTTCACCGCCCGGCGGTGGCGTGACTCGTCCTGCCCGATCCGCACCCCCTCGGGATTGTAGCCATAGGCCCCGAACGGCGAGGTCCCCGCGGTGCCGATCCACTTCGATCCACCCTGATGGCGACCCTTCTGTTCGGCCAGCAACTCCTTCAATCGGTTCATGATCGCGTCGAAACCGCCAAGCGCCTCGATCTTCGCCATTTCCTCCGGCGACAGCAGCTTCTCGGCCAGCTTGCGCAGCCACTCCTCGGGCAGATCCTCGACCTTCACCCCTTCCGGCGGTTCCAGTCCCTTGAAGCAGTGGGCGAAAACCCGGTCGAACTTGTCCAGGTGCCGCTCATCCTTCACCAGCGTCGCACGCGCCAGATAGTAGAAGTCCTCGATGCTGTATTCCGCCACGCCGGCCTTCATCGCCGCCATCAGGGTCAGGTATTCCGTTATCGAGGCCGGCAGCCCGGCCGAGCGCAGAGCCAGGACAAGGTGCGAGAACATCAGGCCCCCCGCCGTGCCAGGAACGCGAGACGCTCGAACAGATGCACGTCCTGCTCGTTTTTCAGCAGCGCGCCGTACAGCGGCGGGATCACCACCTGCTTTTCGTTGCTGCGCAGCGTCTCGACCGGCATGTCTTCCACCATCAGCAGCTTCAGCCAGTCCAGCAGTTCGGAGGTGGCGGGCTTTTTCTTCAGGCCGGGTACGTCACGCACCTGAAAGAACACGTTCAGAGCCTCCCGTGCCAGGTCCTTGCGGATGTCCGGATAGTGCGCCTGCACGATCCGCTCCATCGTCGCGCGATCGGGGAAGCGGATGTAGTGAAAGAAGCAGCGGCGCAGGAACGCGTCCGGTAGTTCCTTCTCATTGTTCGAGGTGATGATCACCACCGGCCGGTGCCTCGCGACGACCGTCTTGCGGGTCTCATAGACAAAAAACTGCATCCGATCCAGTTCCAGCAGCAGATCGTTGGGAAACTCGATGTCGGCCTTGTCCACCTCGTCGATCAGCACGACCGTCTGTTCCTCGGCCTCGAACGCATCCCACAGTTTGCCGCGCACGATGTAGTTGCCGATGTCATGCACGCGAGGATCGCCAAGCTGGCCGTCGCGCAGGCGGGAGACGGCGTCGTACTCGTACAGACCCTGCTGCGCCTTGGTGGTGGACTTGATGTGCCACTCGATCAGCGGCCGGTCGAGCGCAGGCGGCGACCTCATGGGCGAGGACGGTCTTGCCGGTGCCGGGTTCGCCCTTCACCAGCAAGGGGCGTTCCAGGGTCACGGCGGCATTCACCGCGACCTCCAGATCGCGCGTCGCGATGTATTTTTCCGGTACTCCTAAATCCGGCCACGCCTTCGGTCCTTTCGTTGTTCGGGCGATTGTCGGGGGATTGGGCGCCGGGAGCAAGCGGGAGATGGGGAGGTCGGGGCCTGGGTGTTGCGTCGTCGGGAACTCGCCGGTCGGTTGTGCCGGTCGAACAGCCAACGCCGACCGGGACGGGGATAGTCTTCCGCCGGCAGTTGTCTTATCGGACAGACAAGCCGAAGGTGCCGCTCGCCGGGGGCTGTCCCCGTTCTGTGGCTTCGTTACCCAGCAGACCGGACGCAGGCAAAATACCCGGTTTGAGGTCAGAGTTAGCGCAAGGAGGTTCCTGCCATGCCGACCCTGGTGTTCCTGCGGACAGTTGCCTGCGTGATTGGCATGGCAGCCATGGCGACAACCGCGTATGCAGCGGACATTGGAAACGCCGACGATGCGCCGGACCTGACGAACGTGCGGGCGGCGATCCAGGCAAAAGACTACGCCGGCGCCCTGACCAAACTGAAAGGCATTGTGGTCGACTATCAGCAGCCCGACGTCTACAGCCTGATGGGCTACACGCTGCGTAAGACGGGCGACCGGTCGCAGGCGCTGATCTACTATCAGAAGGCGCTGGATTTGGATCCGCGGCACAAGGGCGCGCTGGAGTATGAGGGCGAACTCTATATCGAGATGGGGCAGGTCGAAAAGGCGGAGGAAAACCTCGACAAGCTGAATCGGATCTGCTTGTCCGGTTGTGAGGAACAGGAAGACCTCAAAGCGGCGATCGATCAGGCGCGGAAGGCGAAGGGGTAGCGATGCGGTTTGGGCTCGGAGGAGACGCTGGCCTACTGCCGGTTGCCGCTGTCCCACCACAAGCACATGAAATCGACCAATATGCTGGAGCGGCTGAACCAGAAGATCAAACGCCGCACACATGTGGTGCGGATCTTCTCCCGTCGCGAGAGCCGTCTGCGGCTGGTTCTGGCGCTGGAGCGTGATCCGCACAGGTGGAATCACCGGAGCGGTGAATCACGCTCTCAAACAGAGAGCTAGAGCGGGTTCCGTGAGCCAACGCGAATGGAAACCGCCCTAGCCGTGGAGACTCACGAGGACTGGTTGGAAAGTCGCGCTACCTGAACATGGACGACCTGCGTGAGCACAAGAAACAGCAGATGCGAGCAGCGGCATGAGCCGGGATCCCGGCCCTGACCAGGATGGCGCCGCGCTCGCCGCCGTCAAGGACGTTGTGCGCCGCCTGCGGCGGTGGCCTGCAGCCATCCTTGACCGCGCCCACGCCCATGCATTACCAGACCGGGCGAAGTAACGGCCCGGATCAGCCGAACAAAGAAACATCACCGGCAAACGCCAAAGCAACTTTTGCACAGCTTGACGGATACACTCCAGGCTTCCGTCAACCTCACAATCCATCCCACGCCCCCCCCATAGGGTATTCGTATTTCCAAGTCAGGAGCGAATATGAGGGAGCCCGTTGATCTGATGGGGAAAGTTCTACGACCTCTGGGACTGGTGCAAACCCCCGCGATACTCGGGCGGCCAGGCGCCCCCGCCTCCGGCGCAGATAAGATAGGTCTTGGCGTGCGTCCGGCTCAGACTCGCGCCGCCGACCGCTGGTTTGCGTCCATTCACGAACCTGCTCCGTGGGATTGGTGCTGCGGGTAAGTGAGTGATACCCGGGCGCCAAACCATTTGATCGACGTTCGACTCTGGGAAGGAGATGGCGTCGCACCACATCGTGGATTCGCAGCTTGCAGGCAACGATCATAACGCGGCCCATAATGGAGCCTTTAGCTCCCGCGTAACGACAGCAGACGTCCCTCGGTCCAAAGCTGACGAATCAGGCTTCGCTGGACTTTACCGCTTGTTGTCTTGGGTAACGTCGCTGGCGCGATCAGCACAATGTCGTGGGCAGCTATGCCATGTGCCGATGTCACCGCCCGGCGAATACATTCCTTGATTTCCGCGGCGTTAAAGTCGTGCCGGTGCAGGCGGTCGATTTCCTGCACAAGAACCAGACGTTCGACGTTGCGTTCGTCCGGCACTGAGAGGGCGGCGCCCCCATGCCGCCGGAGCGCCGGATGGGCGCCCTGCATCGTCTGCTCAATATCCTGAGGATAGTGGTTCACCCCGCGAATGATGATCAAATCTTTAATCCGGCCGGTGACGAAGAGTGTTCCTACCTCATCGAGAAAGCCAAGGTCGCCAGTACGAAGCCAGAGCTGTCCGTCGAATGCATCGCGGATCCGAGCCTGGAATATCGCGGACGTCATCGCCGGATCGCGCCAGTACCCCTCGGCCACATTGGAGCCGTTGACGAGAATTTCGCCCACGACACCGGGGGGCACAAGGCACAGATCATCGGGATCGACAACTGCCAGCTGCTCACCGGGCAGGCCACGTCCGCAGGAAACCAACTCCCGTGCATCGGATGGATCCTGGGCCTGCGAGGCAAAACCTTCTCGCAAGCCGGAACGACTGATCCACCGGGTCGTCACGCCTTCACCTCGCGTTCCCCCGGTTACCAACAACGTCGCTTCCGCGAGTCCGTAACCTGGATACATCGCACGAGCGTTAAACCCGTATCCAGTGAAAGTGTCCGTAAACCGGGCAATCGTGTCAGGGTGCACCGGTTCCGCGCCGTTGAGCGCCACCTTCCAACAGGACAGATCGACGCCCTCTAATTCTACCGGCCGAGCACGGACAACGCACAGGTCGAATGCGAAGTTCGGCGCGCTGGAAACCTCGGCACGATAGTCGCTGATCGCCCGAAGCCAGGAGAGTGGCCGCATCATGAACGCGGCCGGTGCCATCAGAACCGATAACGCGCCGACGTAGACGGGTTGCATTACGCCCATCATCAGACCCATGTCGTGATGCAGCGGTACCCAGTTGACACAGGTCGACCGGGATGAGTTCTTCATCACCAACCGGATCATTTCGAAATTGGCCAGAAGATTTCCGTGCGTGACCATCACACCCTTCGGTGCGGAAGTCGAACCCGACGTGTACTGCAGCAGGGCGAGATCGGTGCGGCCCGCAGCAGGAAGCGGCTTGTCAGGCGCGGCGGGGTCCGCCGTCGCATCCGCGATTATGCATGGGCAGACCAACTGGAGCCTGGCAATCACGTCTGGCCGGAAGGTCAAGACGTCAGAGCTCGTAAGAGCAAGTTTCGGGGTGCAGTCGTCCAGGATCGCGGCGCTGGCATCGCGGGCACCGCCTCGGCGAGGAAGCATCAGAGGGACAGCAACAATCCTCGCTGCCAGACAAGCGAAAAACGCCACCAAACAATCTAGACCTGGCGGAAAAAGCAGAACTGCCCGATCGCCGGGCCTGGCGAGCATCAGGAGACGCGCCGCCAGACCCCGCGCTCGCCGATTGAGTTCCGCGAACGTAAGCGTTGGACGCATCCCCTCGCCTTCCGGGAGAAAGACGAAGGCCTGACGATTTCCGTGCAGAGCAGCTCTCCATGCGAGGACCGCTGTCAGGGACGGCAGGGAAGCCACCTCCACGGCAACATCGTCATCGGTCATGACCTCCCCGGGATAGACCCGCCGCCCGTTATATTCGTCTGAAACACAAATCGAGAAAGTTCGATGACACTTGGGTGTTCGATCGCCGCTTCTGGCGACAATTGAACCCCTGACCACTCCTCGAGGGCTGATGTGAGGTAGGCCGACTCGGCCGAGTCGATGCCCAGACTATCGAAATCCGCGTGACAGTCGATGCTCTCAGGCGCGCGTTTGAGCACCTGCGCAAGGTACTGACGGCACCAATCCTGGATATCGCCCTCGGTGAGATCGGACCTTCGGATCATGTCATCCCTTCTCAACTTTCAATTTTTATCATAAATCGTGATCGGTCCATCTCAAACAGCGGGGCGTCATGACCGATCGGACCTTCGATCGGCGAACCTTCGGCCCAGCAGACCGGGGTTGCCTTGTCGAATTGCATCACGAGGCATCCGGCTTCAGTACGATGTAATCCTCGGACGGCTCCCCACGCGCGGCGGATGCCAGATCCCGTGCTACGCGGTCCGCGACACCCACCCGAACGTGGCCATAATCCCAATATGCATCGTCGTCGTCGGTTATTGGGCTGTGCCTCATGAAGTCAACTGCCTGGACTCCGGGGAAAATCGCCGAGAGCTGCTCCGTCCGCCGCTTGCACTCGCGCCAAACGCGCTCGGCCGGGTGTCCGGGCGGTGGTATTTTGACATGGTTATATGGCACGAAGACGAGCATGAACGGCGTGCCCGTGGGCACCATCCGTAATATCGGCAAAAGCTCGTCGAAGGCCGGATAGTACCACGTCTCGGGCGGACCGTCACCCGGTTCACCTTCGAGAATCGATTCGGTACGGAGGCCTGCCGCCACCCGGACAGGATCATAACGATTGTCTGGCGGAACAAAGACCGAATACCCGTCCCGCCCTTGATCCTCTCGCTTCAGGCCCATCAATACGCCAGCCTCCTTGCCCGCTTCAGTGATGGCGAACATATTCAGCAATTCATAATAGCCGCGCCATGCGCTGCCATTATACATCCAGGTGGGAAATGGCCTGGGTGTCAGCTTTGGAATATGGTCCCGTCGCGCACACCAACTATAATCCACGCCCAGAATGATGCGCCTGGGTTTCGGGTGCGCGCGCAGGAATAACGTCGCGATCTGGGCCTGCTCCCACGGGGTGGCTGCATTCATCGCCAGGTTCACGAAATGGCCTCCGAACTCGTCGTTCAGCAGCGACGGACGCAACAACCGGACGGCCGACGTGCCGATGACCGCGCTGTCAAAGGCTGGGGACAGCGCGAGCGATGGATAGGAAAACCGCTGATTTGACGTCACCGGAACGCGGTCCAGGCCCGGTGAAAACGGAAGCATGTTCCAGGGATCGACGACCGCCACGAAGCCGAAGAGAACCGCCACGGTCACGCTCGTCGTGAGTATCGCCGTCAGCGCGAACCGACGCCATACGCATTCGTCAGAATTGGAAATAGATGAAGTCATTTGGCAATCGCCCACCAATCAACACCAACAGCCAACTCAGCACCAGTCCTACGGGCACGGCGATCCATTGGACTGGGCGAACCAACTCCAGTGCCAGTCGTTGACTGGTTGGGCCGATCGTGGCGATGCCGGCGCCGAACACCAAAGCCCATGCCACCTCATCGGGCATGGATGAGGCGCCGGTGCCATGGAGCCCTACGAGACCGCTGGCCATTGTTGCCGCCTCGCCGAATGTGGGCGCGCGGAAAAGGATGAGGCTGGTGACCACAAACAGTTGCGTTATCGCCACGGCTAGCCACTCGGGCAACCGAAAGCCCCAGCGATTCCAGCCCTGATTGACCGCGAGCGCCATACCATGAATGCCGCCCCAGGCGACAAACGTCCAATTCGCGCCGTGCCATAGGCCTGCCAGAAACATGGTTAGCAGTATCGCCGTTCCCTGGCGGGACATGCTGGCGCGCCGTCCCGCGAAGTTCATTCGCCCATACAGAGGGATATATACATAATCTCGAAGGAAGCGGCTGAGCGTCATATGCCAGCAGCGCCAGAAGTCCTGAATCGACGCCGCGCGGAAAGGCGCATCGAAATTGAACGGCAGTTTGAAACCAAACATGCGGCCAAGACCAATCGCCATATCGGAGTAACCGGAGAAGTCGAAGTAAAGTTGCAACCCGAAAGCCAACACCGTAGTCCAGGCGCCAAAAACTCCGGGTAGTGTGTTGGAGGCTGGACCGTAGCCCGCGTCAACGAACGGCGCGAGGGTATCAGCAATCGCCACCTTCTTGAAAACGCCAACGGTGAACAGCGTGAAACCCCGTCCAATATTTTCCCACATTTCCGCTGCACGCGGCTCGGGCCGGAACTGAGGGAAGAATTCGTTGTGCCGGACTATCGGCCCTGCGATGAGTTGAGGAAAGAACATGACGAACAGCGCGAAATCCAGAAGTCCATACACCTCTGCTTTGCCGCTCCGTAAATCTGCCAGATAGGAAATTTTTTGGAAGACGAAAAAACTGATGCCCAGGGGCAGAATGAGGTGCCATGGCGTCCATGGCCGATCAGCGAGTTCGAAAATCGTGCCCCGTACGAAGTCAGAATATTTGAAAAGACCGAGCATCGCCAGATTCATGATGATCCCGAGAGACGGAATCCACCTTGCGCGCACGCGCCCAAACCATACGGCGACACCCCAGTTCGCTGTGGTCAGAAGCAGGAGGAACGGAACGAAGCGGAAATCCCACATCCCATAGAAAACAATCGATGCGCAGATGAGAAGACCTTCACGGGCCGCGCGCTTCCTGGCCAGTGCGTAATAGGTACAAAGGACAACCGGCAGGAATCCGATAATGAAACTATGGGAATTGAACAGCATCGATGAACATGGTCTTGATTTCCTTGACGGATGTCCGAGCCTGGACGGCACATCGATCCGGCATTTTTGCTACGTCGCTTCCTATTTTAAAAGTCCAAAATTCTTGGCAGTGTCAGGCTAGGCAAATCCGCCATGATGCGCTCCAGTCACCGACGTATCCCGCCCGAATGGCATCACGGTGCTTAGCCGGGTCGGAGCCGCGGGGTCAAGGGCTGAAGCCTGCTCGCCAGCGGATCGCCGACGCCTTCGCCGCGAACATTGGTGGCGCGAATCCGCGACGACGTCGCTCCTAAGGTGGCGGATGCGGCGTTCAGAAATGCGAAGACCAATACGCCCCCCATACGGCGAGGATGGCGCACGACCACGCCTTGAATGCCGTGATACAGGCCTTGTTGAAGGATGTCATCCAAGTCTACAAGGCATTCATCGAGAACGAGTCGTTCAAGCGCTTCGTCGGCGACATGGTCAATGAATTTGCGAACCGCGAGTGAGCCGGGCGGCCATCCTCTGGCCTTTGACAGCCTCCACTCTGCGGACTTGCTTTTTGGTGCACACCCACATTTCATGCTCTGGATATGCACCTTATCAACGCACCCGCAAAACCGTTAGACTGCAATATCGCAATTCTGGTTCGGAATTCTTAACTAGAGCGTTCTCACCTTGAGTGGATACGCTCCAGCTCATATTAATCGAGCAATTTCATCAACCTGAGGTCGCTGCGCGATTCGAGACAGGCTGATATTGCTCTATCGGAACAGCAGCGGCCTTCGACGCCCAGTGATCCAGCGCAGCGCGCCGAGCCGCCGAAAGCCTGGGACCCACTCACTGCTTATCTGCGGGGGATAGAGCGCTCATCGATCAGCGACTTGCCAACGGATCCGTAATCAAAGAACACGGGACTATCCGACCAGCCTGGTTGCGGACAGGGCGACAACGCCTGCGAACCCGGCAAGGATGGCCGCCGAGGAACCCAGGTGCGGCATGCGGGTCCGGCGCTCGCCCAAGGCGAGGCCCTGCACGCACACAGCGAGGACAGGGTCGTGCCCGGCCAGCATCAGGCCCAGCATCATTGCCCAGCAACTGCCGATGCAGCCCATACCGTAGCCAGTACCGTGGACGAAACAGTCCCGGTGCGCGCCCCAGCCTGTCAGGGTCAGCGGGAATGTTCGGTGGCAACGGCGCAGCGCTCGGCGCTTCAGCGGGGTGAGCTGCCACAGTGCGGCGAGGACAAACCCGAGCGCCGCCATCCTGGCGGGCAGCCAGCGCATCGCGGCGGCGGCGGCCATCGCGACGAGGAGCCAGGGCGCCAGCGTGCCAAGGAGAAACACGGTGACGGCGCGCCGCCGACGGTCGACGAGGCTGCGCACCGCGACATGGCGGATCAACGGCACCGCCAGCGGCGGGACCATAGCCACCGGCATCAGGGCGCAGAACAGCAGCATACCGGTGCCGTCGGACGGTTGGTTCGCAAGGCACAACGGCGGCCATGCCGCATGACCTGGGGACGCCAGAATGCCCGCCCAGGCCGCCGCGCTCAGGCCTAGGCTCCACCACTCCGGGTGGTCCGCGGCCCAGGCGGTCCAGGCAGCCTTCGCGGGCATCTAGCTGTAATAGAGGCTGAGCCGCCCGATCTTGAGGTCCGAGGGGGTTTCGGACGGCTTGCCGGAGCCGACAACTTTCGGCACCAGGGTCACGTCAAGGTTCTCACCATCCCAGCCGTGCTCTTCCTTGAGCTTGGGGAGCAGGTGGGAGATGTCGAGCGCGGTGGTGATGCCGCTGCCGCCGTGCGGGCCGTCCGGCTGCGACGCGACGTGAACGCCGAAGGTGCTCAGTTGTCCGGCGAGCAGCGGCGCCTGGGTCGCAGGGGCCCCGGGGACGCCGACGTAAACCTCGTAGCTGCCGTGCTGGCCGGTGCCGGTCACGTTCTCGATGTTCAGGAAGGCTTGCGGCTTTTCGGTAGGCGCGAGGCGCGCCAGGGCTGCCTCGCGCGCCTGTTTATGGAAGGAAACGCGGGCGGTGGTGCGCCGCCGCGGCAGGGCGATGTGCAGATCGCTGGCGCCGACAAGGTTCGGTCGATGCCGTCTGTGTGCCATCATCGTTCTCCGTCAACTGATCGCGGCCGAGGGGATCGGGTCGTCATACCGGTCATATTGGTAGCCGTTAAGCACCTTGGTGGTATCCAGCATCTGGCTCGGCGTGAAGCTGACGACCGCGCCGGTGGCGTCGTGCAGCACAAACGACAGGTCAGTCAGCCATGCAGCTTCCTGCGGATTGGTAAAGGCGCCGCCCTGGCGGATCCACTCGTCCCAGAGCCGGTCGATATTGGCGTGGTGCAGCCAAAAGATCGGGTCGAGCGCCGCGGTTCTCGGGTCGCCCATCAGGCCGCCGACATCGTCGTGGATGACGTTGTGCGGCAGGTTCTCCAGCCGGCCGTTAGTCTGGCCGCCGTGGTTGAAGCCGGTTTCGGGGCCGCCGAAGCCCGGGTCGCCGCCATCGATGGCGCCCTCGAACGGCGTGTGGCTCAAAGCGTCCAGGCTGACATCGCCTGGGGGCAGCGCGTCGGTCGGGGCGACGAGGTTGCGGCCCTCCACCCAGAGCGGGCTGGTCTGGTCGAGGAACGCGGGCGGCAGGCTGCGGGCGTTCGGATTGGTGGCGTCGCTGTAGTTCCAGTAGGGCAGCGACCAGCCGGCGGGACCGCCGAGCCGAACGACGGCGGCAGCGACAATCTGCTCGAAATAGGCGACGTAGCCGCGGTGCCAAGGCAGGAAGAACCAGGTCTGGTGCTGGCACTGGTTCCAGAATTTCCGTTGGTCGGCGCCGGAGGGGAGCTGATCGCCCTGTGTGGCGAACGGGTCCTGGTTTTGGCCGGGATAGCCATGGACGGCGGCCATGTAGCGCCAGCCGGTCGGGTCGTTCAGCGACGCGGTGCGAAGCTGTCCCACCGCCTTGGCGTACCAGTCCAGGTCGTCACCGGGTTGTCCGAGCGTCCAGACGTTCTTGCGCGTTCGCACGTTGGAGGAAGCGCTTCCACTCATCTCCACTCCCCTTTAATTTATATTGATGGCACCTTTAACAAATCACGGGTCTGACCGCGAGGAGAAAGAAGTTTCTCACGCGGAAGGGCCTTCCGGTCCAGATCGGCGATAACGCCGAGGTCGTCAGACTTGCTGATCTCCACGATGTCTACGCAGGAGCCCTCGCCCCCGGCTGCCGCCAACCTCAAAATCCACTTCACGCCCCCCGGTCCGAGAACAGGAGGATCCGGCACGCACTCCAACCCCGGTTTCGCGGCGGTCCCGGGCGTGCTGCCTCTCAAGACTAGGTTCCACACTTTGGACTTTGTTCAGCCGTGAAACCCGCGGAGGACCTCATGTGTCCCCCGTCCGGACTGGATTGTAGGTGCTAAATGGTGAATCTATTCGGTCGCCAATCCCGCCTGAAGCGTTAACTCGCCGTGGTGTCCATGAGTGAGCCAGGACACCAACCACGTTCGTCCGTGTCAAGAAGATCGGCGGCTGCGAATACC
This sequence comes from uncultured Alphaproteobacteria bacterium, assembly GCA_963817185.1. GTDB lineage: Bacteria > Pseudomonadota > Alphaproteobacteria > Acetobacterales > Acetobacteraceae > Rhodopila. The sequence continues at coordinate 311,517 of CAWFNN010000005.1, forward strand.
TCTGCCTCGTCGAGAATGTCCGCGAGGGAGGACGCCACGTCCAGCGCGTCATCAAAGCAATCGGCCGGCGCGACGAGGTTGAATCATCAGGCCTCCTCGACAACCTGATCGCCTCCGCCGCCCGGTATTCCCGCCGCCTCATCGTGCTGTTCCGCTTCTACCGCGGAGAACTCGCGGAGATCCGCCACCGCAGCATCGGCCCCGGCCTGGCGTTCGGCCATCTCTGGCGGCAGACCGGATGCCAGGCGGTGCTGCGCCGGCGTCTGGCCGGACGACGCTCAGGCTTCGCGCCGAGCGCACGATCTACCTGGGGTGCTGCACCGGCTGATGGTCTCCGGCTCCGACTGCCATGTCAGCACATGGCAACAGAACTCTCGACATCGCTCGCGCGAAAGACCTGATCTGGATCATGCCTACAAGGTCATGGCCTGGCTGGGCGAGCGAGGGGAGGCGATCGAGGGCGAGGACAGCGGACAGACGCGTCATCGCACCGATGCCATCGAAGAGGCGTTGTATAAACACCGCAAATCGCTGTTCGGCGCGATCTCGGTCGCCTTCTTCGACACCACCTCGCTCTATTTCGAGGGCGACTGCGAGGCTGCGTCGAGGTTCCAGCCGGCGAAGCCGGGTGGAATACGCGGACGAGGTGGCGCCACGCTCGGTCACACCGGGCATTCCAGGGAGTTCCGCCCGCGGCTCGAGCAGGTCGTGCTCGGCATCGGGCTGGACGAGCAGGACTGTCTTCCCGCCCGGGGCCAGACAATGGCCCGGGGCCAACCAACCCTGGCGCGACGGATGACAGAACCGGAAATTCCGCCGTATTCACGTCAAATCTGGAGTTCAAAAAATGACGGGATTCATAAGACCGCAGGCCTTTCAGCCAACTTGTGAAAGAACCAATTCGTGCTTTGGCGTCGCGCCGGCTTCGCACCAAAATGTCGCGCAGGTGCCCGTCCTGCCGCCCGCAGATTTTACAGCGGATCACGCCGCTCCGAGCAGCGGGAAATAACGTTAAAGTCAACTTATTCGTCGGTTGGTATTACTTATTGACGCAAGGGCTGGCAGAACCCTATCACCACTTGCTAACCGGCCGGACCGCCACAGATTGTTCTCGGGTCAAGCGGATTTCTTCGGTTTCATGGCGGATGACAAGACTGTCACCCTCGCGCAATGTGTATTGGACCCTCTCCATGCCAATTTCGACTTCGAGCGCCTGCCCGCGATAGGGTATGGGAAACTGGAGTATCGCGTTATCTTCGGGAGCGCGACGTGGTGAAAACGACAGCGTCCCGTCATGATCACGCATACCACCAAATCCGTAAGTGAACAGCATCCAGGCGCCTCCCATGGAGGCAATATGGCAGCCGTTCTTGACGTTGCCGCCAACGTCGGCCAGGTCCATCAACAGTGCGGCCATCCCGTACCGAATGGCTTTCTCCACGTTACCGGTCTGTGCGGAAATGATCGCCTCGACGCACGATGACAAAGATAAGTCGCCCGTGGTCAGGGGGTCGTAAAAGTCAAAATTGCGCCTCTTCTCTTCGAGTGAGTAGGCATCACCCAGCAAGAACATGGCCAACACGACATCTGCTTGTTTGATCACCTGCTTCCTGTAGATATTGAGCGGGTGATAGAATAGCAACAATGGATAATGGTCTTGTGGAACGTTCTGGAAATCCCAGCGCTCCCTATTCAGGAAATCGTCATCCTGTGGAATGATCCTCAGTTTTTCGTCGTATGGGACGTACATGCCGTCTGCCGCGCGTATCCAGGCCTCCACTTCAGAATATTCAAGCCCGGTCTTGTGCACGAGCGTGGCATATGCATCCTGCTTTGCTGCCCGAAGGGCTTCGACGGCCTGGGCCGCATAACGCAGGTTCTCCCGAGCCATTAGGTTGGTGTAAGCGTTGTTGTTCACAACGGTGTTGTATTCATCGGGCCCAGTGACGGCATTAATGCAGAATCTCCCGCCCTTTGTGTCCGAGTAGAAACCGAGGTCCAGCCAGAGGCGCGCCGTTTCCACAAGCATCTCGGCACCATAACGTTCCAGGAACAGCTCATCGCCCGTCGCCTGCACATATTTGCGTAACGCGTACATAATGTCCGCATTGATGTGATACTGCGCGGTTCCGGCTGCGTAATATGCCGATGCTTCTTCTCCGTTGATGGTGCGCCACGGGAAGGTGGCGCCTCGATGGCCAAGTTGTTTGGCCCGATCGCGGGCCTGGGGCAGCATCCTGTAGCGGAAGGTCAGTAGATTCTTGGCAGTCTGCGGGGAGGTATAGATCAGAAACGGCAGCAGGTAGATCTCGGTATCCCAAAAGTAATGACCCTCATACGCTTGTCCGGTGAGACCTTTAGCCGGTACACCCGCGTTTTCCGTACTCCCCGAGGCCTGCAAAATCTGGAACAGATTAAAGCGAATCGCTTGTTGGATTTCTACCGTGGTCCGTTTCGTGCGTTCAGCCCTGATGTCCCTCACACGGACATCACTGCGGCGCCAGAAATCATCCATGTACTGCTCCTGGGCAGTAAGCAAATCCTGGAACCCCCCTGCCGCTACCCGATCCATTGTCCACTCGGCGCGGCCGCAGAGATCCCGCTCCGACATGGTCTGGCAGGTATGATAGACCATGTATTTGGTGAGGTTTACCGGACAACCAGGCTGGGCTTTGATCATGAAGGCGACCTGACCGAAATCGTCCGTGTGGACCACCCTATGCGTGTACTTACAGGCGGTCTCTAACCCGTGATCAATGGCACATGCCAGGGCCAGGCCACTTCTTTCGGTTGCATGGCACAGCACAATCCGACGGTCGGTGCTATAGCTGGAACGGGGGTGGAGCACCCGGCCTGTCGCCCCGCGCATTTGCCGCGGGTCGTCCGCGTCGGTGCGGATACTGGGCGGATTAGCGACCATTTCGGAAGAGATCACAATATGGGCATCCGCATTGAGAATCGTTACGGAGTAGGAGATGGCGGCGACGTGCCGGTTGGCGAGAGAGACCAAACGGCGGGATGAGATCCGTACGTGCTTGCCTGCAGGCGTCTCCCAAATTATTTCGCGATCGAGCGTCGCCGACCTCATGTTGAGCCGTCGGTCGCAGCTCAACAGGTTCGCGTCAGGCAGCCAAAAGCGCTCGTCATCCACGAAGAGTTTGATAATTTTGGCATCTGTGACGTTGCAAATGCTCTGGCCGGTCTTAGCGAAGCCGTAGGCATCTTCGCCATACGTGATGGGGTGGGTTTCGTAGAAACCATTGATGAGCGTGGAATTTTCGGCGCTCGGACCGCCTTCCTCAGGGCACCCGCGCATCCCGAGATAGCCGTTGCCGAGCGCCAGCATGGTCTCTAACTGGGCCAGGAATTCGGGGTGAAACCCCTTTTCGACAATGTTCCACTCGTCCGCCGGATAGTCGCGGGTCGGCGGCCTGAGGCGCTCGTGATGGATCATCGTTTTCTCTCGCAAGGCCGCATGGGTCGTCGGTCAGTCAACCAGATCTCCCAGGTCGTTCACCACCAGCTGTGCTCCATTTTGCCGAAGTTCCTCGGCGTTGTTCTTGCGTGCGACGCCGATCACAAGACCGAAGTGCCCGTTGGACCCGGCCTGGACCCCGGAGATGGCGTCCTCGATCACGATCGCCCGCCGAGGCTCGACGCCAAGTCGCTTTGCCGCCAACAAAAACATGTCCGGCGCCGGCTTTCCCGCCAATTGTTGCTCATAAAGCGTGTTGCCGTCGACCAGCACGTCGAAAATATTATCCAAATGGGTCGCCCTTAGGACGGAAGCGCAGTTCTGACTCGAGGTGACAACGGCTATCCTGAAGCCGTGACCGCGGAGCTGGTGTATAAGCCTAACGCTTCCTTCGTACGGCTGAACCCCTCTTTCTTGAACCATCCTATTGACCAAGTCGTTTTTCCGGTTCCCGAGTCCGATGACTGTTTCGGCATGAGCGGGGTCGGCCATATCTCCCTCAGGCAGATGAATATCGCGTGAGTTGAGAAAATCGCGAACGCCGTCGAAGCGAGATTTCCCATCGACGTAGAGCCGGTAGTCGACCTCAGGGTCGAAGGGGTGAAATACTTCTCCTCTCTGGGCCGCACGTTTCTGAAGGTAGTCATCGAACATCTGTCTCCAACAAGCCGCATGCACGCTGGCGGTGTCCGTGATGACACCGTCGAGATCGAATAAAACCGCATCGTACTTCGCGATTGCGATAATCTGTTCCTTGTCGTTATCAGACATCGGTCGATCTCCTGTTGCCAAGATTGACGGTATCGCCGTATTGGCCAGTTGAAGATCAGCATGCGGCTTCGTGGGCCGTGACCTGCGGGTCGCCAACCGGGCGAAGCTTTTGGGGAAGTTCATGTCACCTGAGATGCGGAGCTTGTGATCGATCATCGCGTAGCGGCGGGCATTATATAGCCGCTGGAGGTCGTCCCCTTCCGTCTTCTTATGAATGTAGATCAGCACATGGCCACTCATCGTCCGCCATACGCCGGAACGCTCAACCTTTTGCGGCTGGAAGACCGCATCGTCGTCTAACAGGCTAATTACTTTACCAATATGCTGGCCTTTGCGTGAATATGCAAATTGAATCCAACACGGCGAGAAGCTCTGGACCGACCGGGAGGCTTCGCTTGAAAATTCTTCACTGCCGATCAAATCCACGTCATGGGCGTCAGGCTCGCATCGCTATTCGAATTTCTATCCGTGTCAAGGCTGCCCAAGCCACATGCCTTGCGTAACCTGAAGTCGTAATAAACAGTAGACCTCGACTGGCTCATTCTATAAAAGGGGCGTTGTTGAGATGGGCAGCGTACTGGTTATGATTGTGAATCGTCAAGGGGCGGAGTCCTTTCTTGCTAATCGCCGGCGACATTGGTGGTACAAAGACGCTACGCACGATCTACGATCCTGGCGAGCATGCCCGCACGCCCATCGTTCAAACAGAATACCGCAGTGCGGATTACGCGGCACTTGATGTTACGATCCGGGAGTTCCTTTCGGCCTGGCAGTGCACCGTGCGGGCGGCTTGCTTTGACGTCGCCGCCCCGGTGATAGAGGGACGTGCACCGCTGACGAATCTGGCCTGGAAGGTAGATGCGGCCGCATTGCGCGCGAGACCGGCCCTGAACGAGGTGTTTCTGTTTAACCATTTGCGCTGGCTGCCTGCACGGCCTTGGACAGGCCCTGCGCAACGCCGCGACTCAGAATTTGATTATCCAGATCCGGAGGGAGTTGATCATGGCAAACGCGTTGACCGACACAGAACACACGCTGATGGACGCTTATTGGCGGGCCGCGAATTATCTATCGGTCGGCCAGATCTATCTCTATGACAACCCACTGCTGAAAAAGACCCTGGCCAAGGAGCACATCAAACCGCGTCTCCTCGGCCACTGGGGAACCACACCGGGGTTGAACTTCATCTATGTCCACCTGAACCGGCTGATCAAGCAGTATGACCAGGACATGATCTACATCACAGGCCCAGGGCACGGAGGCCCCGGGCTGGTCGCGAATGCGTATCTCGAGGGAACCTATAGCGAGGTGTATCCGAATATCACACAAGACGAAGAGGGTATGAAACGGCTCTTTACCCAGTTCTCCTTCCCAGGTGGCATTCCCAGTCATGTCGCGCCGGAGACTCCAGGTTCGATGCACGAGGGCGGCGAGCTCGGCTATGCGTTATCTCACGCATACGGTGCTGCATTTGACAATCCCGATCTGATCGTCGCCTGCGTCGTCGGCGATGGCGAGGCGGAAACCGGACCGTTGGCGACGAGTTGGCATTCCAACAAGTTCCTGAATCCGGCCACCGACGGGGCGGTTCTGCCGATCCTGCACCTGAACGGTTACAAGATTGCCAATCCCTGCGTCTTGGCCCGGATCAGCCACGAGGAGCTCGATCACCTTTTTCGTGGTTATGGCTATACGCCGTATTTCGTCGAAGGGGATGAGCCGAAGAAGATGCACGACCTCATGGCGGCCACGCTGGATACCGTGGTCGGCGAGATCAAACGGATCCAGGCCGACGCGCGCCGGAATGGCTTTACCAAGCGCCCACTCTGGCCGATGATCGTGCTCCGCACGCCCAAAGGGTGGACTTGCCCGAAGGAAATCGATGGCAAGCGAACCGAGGGTTACTGGCGCGCACATCAAGTGCCTATGGGAGAGATGCATGAAAACCCTGAACACGTGCGCATCCTTGAAGACTGGATGAAGAGCTACCGGCCGACGGAGCTCTTTGACGACAACGGCAGGCTTCGTCAGGAGATTGCCGAACTCGCCCCACAAGGCAACCGGCGCATGAGCGCAAATCCGCACGCGAATGGAGGCTCCCTACTCGTTGACCTGCGACTGCCGGACTTTCGCGACTACGCGATCGCCGTGCCTGCTCCGGGCGCAGTCACGGCGGAGGCCACCCGCCTCATGGGTGGTTTCCTGCGCGACGTGATGAAACTGAACATGCAGGCGCGGAATTTCCGCCTCTTCAGCCCGGATGAGAACAACTCGAACCGCTGGCAAGACGTGCTTGAGGTCACCAATCGCGCCTGGGTCGCCGAGACCTATCCATGGGACGATCATCTCGTGCCCGATGGGCGGGTCATGGAGATGCTCAGCGAACACCAGTGCCAGGGCTGGCTCGAGGGATATCTCCTGACCGGCCGGCACGGTTTCTTCTCCTGCTACGAGGCGTTCATTCACATCATCGACTCGATGTTCAACCAACACGCCAAGTGGCTGAAAGTCTGCAATCATATTCCGTGGCGCCGGCCGATCGCTTCGCTGAACTACCTGTTGTCCAGCCACGTCTGGCGGCAGGATCATAATGGCTTCAGCCACCAGGACCCCGGCTTCATTGACCATGTCATCAATAAGAAGGCCGAGGTCGTCCGGGTTTACCTGCCGCCCGACGCCAACTGCCTGCTCTCGGTCACCGATCACTGCCTGCGCAGCCGGAACTATGTGAACGTCGTTGTGGCCGGCAAGCAGCCCGCTCCTCAGTGGCTGACGATGGACCAGGCGATCAATCACTGCACCGCCGGTCTGGGGATCTGGGAGTGGGCCAGCAGTGACCGCGGCAGCGAACCCGACGTGGTGATGGCATGCTGTGGCGACGTGCCCACCCTGGAAACCCTCGCGGCTGTCGATCTCCTGCGCAGGCACGCACCGGAACTCAAGGTTCGTGTCATCAACGTCGTGGATCTGATGAAACTGCAGCCCGCCAGTGAGCATCCGCACGGCCTTGCGGACCACGAATTCAATACGCTCTTCACCACGGATAAGCCCATCATCTTCGCCTTTCATGGCTACCCGTGGCTTATCCACCGGCTGACCTACCGGCGCACGGGGCATGCCAACCTACACGTGCGCGGCTACAAGGAGGAAGGCACCACCAGCACCCCGTTCGACATGTGCGTGATGAACGACCTCGATCGCTTTCACCTGGTGAGCGACGTGATCGACCGCGTGCCAAGTCTCGGCGCCCGGGCGGCCTACGCCAAGCAGTCGATCCGCGACAAGCTCATCGAACACAAGGAATACATCTGCCGGTACGGCGACGACATGCCGGACATCACCGGCTGGTCGTGGGGGCAATTGGCCGCGGTCCAACGTGTCCGGCCAACGGAAAGCGACAACGTCTGAAACGGGAGGATCCCGCCGTGAACGTCTTCGCAAGCAGGCACGGGGAAACCGCTTGGAGCTTGAGCGGCCAACACGGGGACAATGGACATACCGCTATCAAACAACGGGTGTCGGCTCGTCGAGCGAATGCGACCCGCCAAACAGGTATTCGCGCTGATTCTTGTCAGTCCGATGACGGCAAATTCGAGGGACTGACAGCCAGGTAGATCAATGGGTGGCGCCGGGTTGGTTGATCTTCCGCGATGGATGTCCGGGTAGTGCTCACGTTGAGCGTGCTCGGCGATCACCGCGGGATCCCCGCGGTGAAGATCTGGAACGGCCCCCTCATTGATCGGTGGGGCCCGAGGGGAAGGTGACGGCATCCGGTCGGAACAGGCTCGGCAACGAGAGCGGCGTGGGGGAGGCTTCTGCAATGAGCAGCAATTGGGCGGCTGTCGGCCCGAAACTACCAAGCATACCAGAAACAAAGCAGCTTCTTGAGCGGTATGGGTGTGGTCCGATCCAGTTCACGGGGACTGGAGACGCTCTCTATGAGCGCCATCTGATGTTTGACAATGTCGTCGATGCTTCGATGGTTGGCCCACGGGAGCGCTACGAGGCCGTTGCCCGATCCGTGCGCGATGTCCTCTCGCAGCGCTGGCTGCGCACAGACCAAACATACGAGCGTGAGAACCCCAAGCGCATCTACTACCTCTCGATGGAATTTCTTATTGGTCGCTCGCTGGCCAACAACGTTATGAACCTCCTCATCGGGACCATCGCGCAGCGGCTCGTCGAGGAAAAGGGCTTGAATCTGCAGGCCTTGCTCGAGGAAGAACCTGACGCCGGTCTGGGGAACGGCGGTCTTGGCCGGCTCGCTGCCTGCTTCCTCGATTCGATGTCCACAATGCAACTCCCCGCGATGGGCTACGGACTTCGCTACGAGTACGGGATCTTCAAGCAAACGATCAAAGACGGCTGGCAAACCGAACAACCAGATAACTGGTTGCGGCGGCCCGATCCATGGGAGGTCGCGCGCCCACAGGAGAAGGTAGAGATCGAGCTCGGCTGTTCGTTTGAGGTCCGGGGCGGAACGCTCAGCGCGGTACCTGGCCGACCGTCGCGCCTTTTAGGCATTCCATTCGATCGCCCGATCGTTGGTTTCGGCGGGAAGACCATCAACACGCTGCGGCTTTGGGCTGCCGTCGCTCCCGATGCCTTTAACTTCCAAGCGTTCAGCGGTGGCGAATTCGTAAGCGCGCTGGCTGAGCAGCTCTCAGCGGAATCCCTAACGCGGGTCCTTTATCCCGACGACTCGACGAGCCTCGGGCAGGGACTGCGCTTCGTGCAGGAGTATGTTCTCGTCGCGTGTTCACTGGCAGACCTTGTGCGACGCTTTCTGCGGGCCAACACCGATTGGAGCGTGTTTCCCAGCAAGGTCGCCGTTCAACTCAACGACACGCATCCCAGTCTGGCGGTCGCCGAACTGATGCGGATCTTGCTCGATCAGGCGGGTCTCGGCTGGGACCAGGCTTGGGATCTTACCCGACAAACGCTTGCGTACACGAACCATACGCTCCTGCCAGAGGCGCTGGAAAAATGGCCGCTGCCATGGTTCGAACGCCTGCTGCCGCGTCAGCTGGAGATCATCCTGGAGATCAACCGCCGCTTGCTTGATGAGGTACGGATGCGCTTCCCAGGCGATGAGAGCCGCGTAGAGCGGGTGAGCCTCATCGAAGCGGGAGGCATACGCAAAGTCCGCATGGCCAACCTCGCGATCGTCGGTTCGCACAGTACCAACGGCGTTGCCGCGATCCATTCGAACCTGTTGCGCACTGTAACGGTCAGGGATCTCGCCGAGATGTTTCCCGAGCGCTTCAACAACAAGACCAACGGCGTGACGCCCCGGCGTTGGCTGCTTCTCGCCAACCCGGCCCTGGCCAATGCGATTACCAAGGCAATCGGCGACGGCTGGATCACAGACCTTGCTGAACTGTCAAAGCTCGCGCCACTTGCCGAGGATCGCGGCTTTCGCGACGACATCTGTCATGCCAAGCGGCAGGCGAAGCTGCAGTTCGCGGATTGGCTGCGGTCGGCATCGGGCATCCAAGTCGATCCCGATACGATTTTTGACAGCCAGGTCAAGCGTATTCACGAGTACAAGAGGCAGTTGTTGAATGCGTTGCGCGTGGTGACGCTGTACGAGCGGCTTCGGCAAAATCCGGGAATGGACATCTCGCCGCGCACGTTCTTCTTCGCCGGCAAGGCAGCGCCCGCCTATCATCTGGCCAAGATCATTATCAAATTTCTCAACAACCTGGCCGGCACCATCGACGGAGACCCGGTGGTACGCGACCGCATCAAAGTCGTATTCCTGCCCGAGTATTGCGTATCGCTGGCCGAGCGGCTGATCCCCGCCACCGATGTATCCAACCAGATTTCAACGGCCGGCTACGAGGCAAGCGGCACAAGCAACATGAAATTCATGATGAACGGGGCGTTGACAATCGGGACGCGCGACGGGGCGACAATTGAGATGATGGAGGTGGCCGGCGAGGACAACTTCTTCGTATTTGGGTTAACGGCGCAACAGGTGGCGTTGAGCCAGGGCTGGTACAATCCGCAATGGCACTACGACAACGAACCGGAGACACGCGCGGCGCTGGACTTGATCTTCTCTGACCACTTCAGCCGATATGAGCCGGGCGTCTTCGAGCCGCTGCGCGAGACACTGCTGACCGGGGGCGACTATTACCGACATCTGGCGGATCTTGGCGCCTATCTCGACGCGGACCGCCGATTGCTCGAAGCATATACCGATCAGGATGGCTGGACGCGTAAGGTGATAGCAAATATCGCCAACTCCGGGACATTCTCCAGCGATCGAACGATCGCCCAATATGCGGCCGAGATCTGGAATGTAACACCGTGTACAGTACAGTAAGGGAGAGGATCCGATGACGACCGAACCGGTCTCCACCGTCATGTGGCGCCGAAGTTGGCCGGTTGGCACCGTGCGATCCAGGCGCAGGTGACGGCCCGTCCCGACGCGACGATCGCGGAATTGCGGGCCTGGTTGTCCAAGACCCATCAGACCTCGGCGAGCACCGGTTTGATGTGCAAGACGCTGGCTGCGCTTGACCTGACATATAAAAAAGTCCTTCGGGCGAGCGAGCAAAGCCGTCCAGACGCCCGGCGTGTTCGATGGCGCAATCAATGGCGAGTTGTTCCTGGCTTACGTCCAGCAGATTCTCGTCCCGACGTTGAAGCAGGGCGACATCGTCATCATGGATAACCTCCGCGCGCATAAAGTCGCCGGTGTGCGCGAGGCGATCGAGGCCGCTGGCGCCACGTTGCTGTTTATTCCAGCTTACAGCCCCGACCTGGCAAACGGACAATGAGCAGTAGGGTCGGCCAGCACCGCGTCCCTCCTCGCCGAATCGGCATAGCGCGATACTTGTTCGGAGGGCTAGTAGTCTGCCTCTTGCACCAGTAGCCCGGGAAAGGCCGGGTACCCACGGCGCCCCACCTTGTAAGTCAAAGGCGTTATAATCATGGCAACCCGTAGTTTTTCCATGAGTGCGACAGCAGCGGCGGTACTTGTCTGCAGTGTGGCCTTTGCGCCCCTCGTACTCTCGACTTCGGCCGCGGCACAATCCAATCCCACGATGACGAATGTGGTTCCCGATGGCGGCGAGTTCGCTGTCGAGGGCAAGCTCCAGACGCTCGACCCGGGTGCGCTGACGCTGACGATCGCGCCCGAATCGGGTTCTCCTATGCCTATGACGGTGGCTCCTGGTGTCGACCTTACAAACGTGTCGGTTGGCGACGTTGCCGACGTCCACTTCAAACGCTCGGTGACATTCGTGGTGGGAAGCCCTCACGTGCCGGTTGGTCATATCCCAGTCACCAGCACCGTGGACGAGGTTGCCCGGACCCCGGGCGGCGTTGGATACGACGAGGCCGTAATCGTCGGACGCGTCGTGAAGTTGAATGGCCCCAACAGCTTCGATGTCGTCAATGCCAATGGCGGTGGCGTCTATACGATCAAGTCGACCGACCCCACACGGCAGGCGGCCATCGCACTGCTGAAAGTCGGCGACTCGATCACGGTGTCGGTTAGCCCACTTATCGCCACCTCGGTCGCCAAGTGCGGCCTGTTCGGCAAAGGCCTGTTCGGCTGTTAACTTCGGTCGTCACTGGCCGCTCGCCGAGGCTTTGCCGGGGCTCGCGGCGCTCGCGCGCACCCATCCTTTCCGGTTCCTCGGCGATATTGGAGAGATCGGCGTCGGCCAGGTCGCCGGCACGCAACGGGGCCGCCTGTTCGACGGCCCTATGGTGGAGGTCGCTGCCGTGAAGGCCGTTACTCATGCGGCTTCTTCGGTCTGGTCAGCCGAAGCCACGCTAATGCATTGTGCTGCGCCGGCGTCGACATGACGAGTCGATCTCGACGACCCTCGTCAAGAGTGTGGTCAACGAGATCACGGCCAAGCGGATGAAGAAACAGCGAATGCATTGGAACAGGACGGCCGTGCTGCTCTTTCTCGACGTTCATCCCCCGGTGCTGGATGAGATTCGAAGATATCTGCCGCCATCATTATCCAGACGTCCGATCCGCGACTTTGCATATTCTTGTGCTCGTTGATCAATGCCAATGCCGACGATCCTGAATTCATGTTGGCTCACGCGCGGCGAGCGCGTCGATGATCTCAACCGAAAATTTGACCGGGGTCACGTGCGTGCCGGTTGTTGGGCTTCTGGTGAGCGAGATCGAGCGTCGATTGCTGCACGTAGCAGCAGGCTGTCGCATGACTCTGATGGCGCGCCGCCGTTACGGCGCAGGAGACGGGTGGTCGACATAACGGAGGGAGATCGAGATGCGCAAACTGCTGTTCTTTGCCGCCGTGTCCGCGGGGCTGTGGCCGACCTTGGCGCACGCGACGGACACCGCGAACTTTACACTTAAAACGACAGAGGACCTCTACGTCGTCTGCTCGACGCCGAGCACCGATCCGCTGCGCTCTGTGGCGATCAACTTTTGCGAGGGCTATCTCCTCGGTGCTGTGGGCTATCACAATGCAATCAGTGATCGCGAGCATTTGAAGCGCTTGATATGCTATCCACAAGATGCCACGCGCGATCAGGGCATCCAGGCCTTCGTGACCTGGGCAGCCAGCCATCAACAGGACCGCAAATTCATGAACGACCCGCCTGTGATCGGCGTGGTCCGGGGTTTAGCCGCGAAGTGGCCGTGCAAATAGGAGGCGGACTATGAAGTTGAGAGCTATGACCATCGTTGTCGCGACCGGTCTCACGCTGACAGCGTGCGGCGAGACAACGGGAACGCGCACTGTTAGCGGCGGCCTGATCGGGGCGGGCGGTGGCGCGGCCATCGGTGCCATCGCCGGCAATGCGGGCCTGGGCGCAGCCATCGGCGCGGGCGTCGGGCTGGCCGGTGGTTACCTCTACGATCAGCAAAAGAAGGGCAACATAGACTTCTGACGGCGGCAGCGCTGTCAGCTGAACCCGAAAGGGGCGCTGAACCACACGCGGCATAACCCAAGCACGCCTGGGTGTTTAGGCACGGCTGTGGATTGCCCTTGACCTGAATCAAGACGACACGCCCGCATTCATCCTCTAGAGCGGTTTCCATACGCGTTGGCTCACGGAACCCGCTCTAGCTCTCTGTTTGAGAGCGTGATTCACCGCTCCGGTGATTCCACCTGTGCGGATCACGCTCTAGAGCCTGTGTCAGAATGTCGGACATGCGTTCGATCCCTTCTTCGGACGGAAAGTCCAAGTCGGTAACGGGCTCGGATTGCAAACACTTTCAGGGGCCAAGGGCAAGGCCGACCGGATAAGCGGTGGTCCTCGACCAGGAATGAGTCGACCGTCGTGTCGCTTTGTGCCGTATACGATGGTCGTGTCGATTTTGAAGTGAAGCAGTCGCGCAACGGGAGCGGGAATCGTTGATGCCGGCGATTCCGGCGACTGCCTCGGGTACTCTTGCCGGGTCCGCTCATAAGGTCCAGACCGAGACTGGCGGATGCCGATACCGCCACGGTGCGGCCGTTTCGAGTTGAGAGGACACCCGGACCAGGGTTGTTTCCGCTCCGAACCTGCCCCCGAGCATCACTCCAAGCGGCAGCCCCGCCGCATTCCAATGCAGCGGCAACGTGATCGCCGGATTGCCGGTGGCATTATAGACCCACTGGATCGGGTTGAACCTCCACAGCCGGCGGAAGAATTCTTCCACATCGTCTACGTCCGCGTGCAGATGGCCGAGCAGCGGCGGCGGGTCGGCCGTTGTGGGCGTGAGCCATATGTCGTGGTCGATGAAGAAGCGCGCGAACTGACGAGTAACGGTGTTCTGCTTGGTGACGGCCCGCAGATAGTCGGTGCAACCGATCTTCTTCGATTTCTCCCACAGCCAGAGATTGTTGCGCTCGATCAGGTCGGCCGACGGCACCTTGCCGGTCACAGCGGCTTGTTCCTCGATGGCGTGGCCGACACCGGCGGCGAAGAAGGTCATGAACGCTTCCAGCAGCAACGGCGCGTCGTACTGCGGCGATATCTCCTCCACTTCGTGACCGAGCTCCGCAAGCAGGTGGGCTGCGGTTGCGACGGCGGCCGCAGCATCCGGGTGGAAGCGCTGCCCGGCGGCCTCTTGCAGCGCGACGCCAATGCGCAACCGGCCAGGTGCAGCGCCGATCTCTTGCAGGTACGGCCGCGCCGGCACCGGGGGGATGTTCGGATCGCCAGGGCAGTAGCCAGCGGTTGCATCGAGTAGCGCCGCACTATCGCGCACGCTTCGGCTGACCACATGTTCGGCGACGAACCCCTGCCACACCTCCCCCGCGTCAGGGGCGAGTGTGTTGCGCCCGCGCGTCGGTTTCAGCCCGACCAGTCCGCAGCAGGCGGCGGGACCGCGAATGGAGCCGCCGCCGTCGCTCGCATGCGCGGCCGGCACGATTCCGGCGGCGACCGCGGCGGCCGACCCGCCGCTCGACCCGCCGGCCGACCGGCCGAGCTCCCATGGGTTATGGGTGGGGCCGGTCGCGACCGGTTCGGTCGAGCCGCTTGAGCCGAGTTCAGGAGTGTTGGTCTTGCCCAGCATCACCAGACCGGCCTGCTTCCAGCGCCGCACCAGTTCCGTGTCATACCGCCGAACAACGCCGCCGAAAAACCGGCTGCCGGCGGTCGTCGGCACGTTGGCCACGGTTGGCGATAGGTCCTTCAACAGGAACGGCACACCCATGTAGGGACCATCGGGGGGCCCGGCGGCGATCATCGCCTCTGCCTCCGCTCGCATCGTGTACGTGACGGCGTTCAATTGCGGGTTCAGTCGTTCGATGGCGGTGAGCGCCGCCTCCATCAATTCGGTCGCGGTGATCTGGCCGCTACGCACCAGCGCACCCAACGCGAGGCCGTCATGGTCCGCATATTCAGACAAGCTCAGTGCCATGATACATCCTTCTGGCGGTGGTTGCCGCGATCGTGCCGCCGCGACGGGCGAATTCCTACCCATGTCGATTCCCACGAATGGAGCAGAAACTGAAAAATGGCTCCTGAGAACCGGCGGCTCTCGCGCCCAGCTCGGCCCTGGGCGCTCGTCTCGGTAGGCGCCTCGCAGTGGCCTACCTGTGATCGGCCTGGCGCGAGGTGTGCGGCGTCCGGTCAAGACTACGTGGGGCCGATAATGTGCGTTGACCGGTGTGGGAAGTCCTTGACGCGAAAGTCGGTGGCGCCGCCGTTGCACTGGGCTTAGTCTCCCGGGCGGGAAGGCTCGAAAAAGATGGGGAACAGGATGACAAAAGTGATGACGGCACTGCGTGCCGGTTTGCTGGCCGCGACAACCGTTACGCTCGCGAGTACGACGCCGACCGTCGCGCGTGAGGCGGGAACGCTGATCTGGGGCATGCCGGCTGAGACCGACATCCTTGACCCACACGCGACCGGCGGGTGGAGCACCTACCAGGTCACCTACCAGATCTTCGAGGGGCTGGCCAAGGAGGATCTGACGAAAGCGGACGTGCCGTCGCCACCCCTGGTGCCAGGGCTCGCGACCTCGTGGGACATTTCGCCGGACGGCACGGTCTATACTTTCAAGCTACGCCCCGGCGTCAAGTTCCATGATGGCACGCCGTTTGACGCGGCGGCAGTCAAATTCAACTTCGAGCGTTTCTGGGACGAGAGCTCGCCGAACTTCTACAAGAAGACGAAAGCCTTCGTCATCGCCTACACGAAGTGGATCAAGAGCGTCGAAGTCGTCGATCCAATGACGGTACGGATAACGCTGAAGGCGGCAAACTACCAGTGGCTGCGTCAAGGTCTGCAAAGCTACGGGCAGCCGTTGATGATCAGCCCTGAAGCGGTCAAGAAATACGGCAATGATGGCATCGCGCTGCACCCGATCGGCACCGGCCCGTTCCGCTTTGTCTCACGCGACCAGGGCGTAAAAACCGTGCTGGAGCGTAACCCGGACTACTGGGGCAAGCCGGCAAAACTCGACCGCATCATCTTCCGCCCGTTGCAGGACCCGGCGACGCGGGTGAACGCGCTGGAGAACGGCGAGATCCAGATGATGAGCACGCCGCCCTGGGATGAGATCCAGCGACTGGTAGATGCCGGCTTCAAGCTCTCCACCAACCCCAATGTGCCATACATCAACTTCCTTCACCTCAACTTCAAAAATCCGGCGATGCAGGACATCCGCGTGCGCAAGGCGATCAACATGGCGATCGACCGCGAAGGGATAGCGCGCGAAATCTATCGCAACACCGGTCGCGCCGAGTACGGCATGCTCTCGCCCGGTACGGATGCGTACGTCCCGAATTTCAAGAGCTACCGCTATGATCCGGAGGCGGCCAAGAAGCTGCTCGCCGAAGCCGGTTACGCCAACGGGCTGAAACTCACATTCGAACTGCCGCAGTACGGTACCGGCGAGATTGTGGAAACCTGGATCCAGCGCGACCTGAAAAAAGTTGGCATCGATGTCGAGCTGAAGAAATATGAGTGGATCACCTACATGGGCAAATGGGCCGGTGGCATGGGCCCGGAGCTGGGCTTCAACGAGATCGGCTGGGGCATGTCCACGCCAGCCTGGATTGGTATCGTCTCCCGTTGTGACAGCGCGCCGCCCGGCGGCGTCAACTCCGGCTGGTACTGCAACAAGGAGGTCGACAAGCTGCTCGACGCTGCCATCCTTGAGCGGGACACAGCGAGGATGAAGGAAATCTACCAGAAGGCGAACCGCATCATCATGGACGATGCCGCGTTCGTGCCGACGGTGGACGACCTGCAGCCGATGCTGCTATCGGACAAGGTGAAGGGGTTCGTGAACCCGCCGGAAGACTGGTTCGATCTCTCCATTGTGTCGGTGGAATAGCAGGCGCGGCGACGGCGGACCGAGGCCTGCTGCCGTTCATCGGCGACGGAGGTAAGTTGGGCAGGTTTCTCGGTCATCGCTTGCTCGGCGTGCTGCCCGTGATGTTCGGGGTGTCGGTGGTCATCTTCGTCCTGATGCATCTGGCACCCGGCGACGTGGCCACCGTGCTGCTGGGCCCGCAGGCGACCGAGGCCGCGAAGACGGAATTGCGGCACGCGCTCGGGCTGGATCTGCCGCTGCCGCTGCAGTACGGCAAATGGCTGGTGCGCACGGCGACCGGCGATTTCGGCACCTCCATCGCCACGCAGCTGAACGTGGCGACGCTGGTGTTCCCGCGCTTTCTCAATACGCTGCTGCTGACGGTGGCCAGCCTGTTCCTGTCCGTCGTCATCGGCTACAGCATCGGCCTGTTGGCCGCGTTACGCGCCCAATCGGTGTTCGACCGCGTGACGATGACGGTCACGCTGCTGGCCGGCAGCGCGCCACCGTTCTGGCTCGGGCTCATCCTCGTGCTGCTGTTCGCGATCAGGCTGCGCTGGCTGCCGGTCTCCGGAATGGTGGATATGGCCGGCGATGGCGGAGCTCTCGACGTCTTGCGCCATCTGGTGCTGCCTGCGGTCACCACGGCGCTGGGCCCCGCGGCGATCATCACCCGCATGGTGCGTTCTTCCATCCGCGAAGCGCTGGAGCGGCCGCATGTGCGCGTCGCCCGAGCGAAAGGCCTGTCGCGCCGAACGCTGCTGCGGCGCCACGTGATTCTGAATGCGCTGCCGCCGATCATCACCATCACCGGCCTGCAACTTGGCTACCTGCTTGGCGGTGCGCTGCTGACGGAGGTCGTGTTCGCCTGGCCGGGACTCGGCGCGCTGCTGTACGATTCCATCACCGCGCGCGACATCCCGGTGGTGCAGGCGACGACGCTCCTGATCGCGTTGTCGTTCGTGCTGGTCAATATTCTCGTTGACGTGATCAACGTGTTGCTCGATCCCCGGCTGAGGGAGGCGTGAGCGGTGGATGTGCCATCAGACCGCGCGGAGACCACCCAGGCAAGCGCCGAAGGCTCGCCCCTCATACGGCGACCGTTCCCCCAGAGGCATTGGCGGCTGCTTGCCTTCCTGCGCGATCGGGCGGCAGTCGCTGCGGCAATCGTGTTGCTCGCGGTCGCTGGCGGCGCCATCCTGGCGCCCTGGATCGGCATTTACGATCCGTATGAAGCCAACAATCTGCTCCGCTTCGCCCCGCCTGGCGCGTTCGGACATATGCTCGGCACTGACCAGCAAGGCCGCGACATGGTGGCTCGACTGTTATGGGGCGGGCGCGTCTCGCTGCTGGTTGGTGTGGTGCCGACCGTATTGGCCAGCGTGATCGGCCTCGGTCTCGGCATGCTGGCCGGCTACGGGCGCGGGTTAATCGATCAAGTCGTTATGCGGTTACTCGACGTGTTGTTCGCATTCCCGATGGTGCTGCTGGCGATCGCGGTCGCCGGTGCGCTGACGCCTGGTGTCGGCACCGAGATCATCGCCATCACCGTCGTGCTAATCCCCTATGTCGGGCGGCTGGCGCGCACAGCGACCCTCGGCGTCGTGACCATGCCGTACATCGAGGCCGCACGCGCGGCCGGAGGATCGGCCACAGCGATCCTGACACGATACGTGCTGCCCAACGTGTTCAGCCCGGTCGTGGTGTACGCCACGACTTTGATGGGACTGATGATCGTCGTCGGCTCCGGCCTGAGTTTTCTTGGTCTAGGTGTGCAGCCGCCGGTTGCAGACTGGGGTGCGATGGTCGCGGATGGCCGCGTGGTCCTGCGTCGCGCGCCGCACGTCACGGTCGAACCGGGCATATTGATCATGGTCGTGTCGCTCGCCTTCAATTTCCTCGGCGATGGTTTGCGCGATGCCCTCGACCCGCGCACCGGGCGGCGATGAACGACATCGTGCTCGATGTGCGCGGGCTGCGCACGTGCTTCGGGCCGGCACGGGGCGGTGTGGTGGCGGTGGACGACGTCAGCTTCTCGCTTCGGCGCGGCCGGACGACGGCGCTTGTGGGCGAATCCGGCTCGGGCAAGTCGGTGACGGCACTCTCGATCATGGGCCTGATCGAACCGCCCGGCCGCGTCGTCGCAGGCGAGGTGCTGTTCGACGGGCGAGATCTGCGCCGCGCGGAGGCACGCGAGATGGAAAGCGTGCGCGGTGCGCGCATTGGCATGGTGTTTCAGGACCCGCTGACCTCGCTGAACCCCGCGCTGACGGTCGGCAGCCAGATCGCTGAGCCCATTCTGGCGCACGAAGCCGTGTCGCGAACCGAGGCGGAGGCGCGTGCGGTGCGGCTGCTCGAACGTGTCGGCGTGGCCGATGCGGCGAGACGGGCCCGGGACTATCCGCACCATTTCAGTGGCGGCATGCGTCAGCGTGCGCTGATCGCCGCCGCCATCGCCTGCCGTCCCGACATCATCATCGCCGACGAGCCGACGACCGCGCTCGACGTAACGGTGCAGGCGAAAATCCTTCGGCTGTTGCATGATCTTCAAAAGGAGATGCATGCCTCGCTGCTGTTGATCACCCACGACCTCGGCGTCGTCGCCGCGATGGCCGACGACGTGCTGGTGATGTACGCCGGCCGCGTCGTGGAGCGTGCCGATGTCGACACGCTCTTTCACACACCCCGCCACCCCTACACACGGGCGCTGCTCGGCTGTGTCGCCGGGATCGAGGATGACAGGAGGGCGCCGCTGCTGCCGATCGAGGGCGCCCCGCCGGATCTGCGCGACCTGCCGTCCGGTTGTCGCTTCGCACCGCGTTGCCGGCACGCGCAGCCGGCGTGCCGCATCGAAAGCCCGGAGTTGCGCCCGGTCACTGCCTCACACGATGTGGCGTGCTTCCGTGCCGAGGAGACGCTTGCCGATGCCTGAGGCGTTGCTGCGGGTGGAGGGCCTAAGCAAGAGTTTTCGCGCCCGCGGGGGTGGGTTGTTTCGCCGCCCGGTTCATGCCGTGTCCGACGTGAGCTTCATGCTGGAGCGCGGCGAGACGCTTGGCCTCGTCGGTGAAAGCGGCTGCGGCAAGTCTACTCTGGCGCGGTTGGTGCTGCACCTGATCGAGCCTGACAGCGGCCACGTGCTGATCGACGGCGCCGAGTTCACCCGCGCGCGGAGCGATGCGAGACGCAAGCTGCGCCGGCGCTTGCAGATTGTGTTTCAGGACGCCCTTTCGTCGCTCAACCCGCGCATGCCGGTCGGCGTCAACATCGCTGAACCGATGCGGCTGCAAGGTCTCGGCTCGGTCGCGGATCAGCGCACCGCGGCGCGGGAACTGCTGCAACTGGTCGGGCTGAGCGTGCAGGACGAGGACCGCTATCCGCATGAGTTCTCCGGCGGCCAGTGCCAGCGGATCGCGATCGCGCGGGCGCTCATCCTGCGCCCCGACATCGTCGTGTTCGACGAAGCCGTCTCGGCACTCGATGTTTCAATCCGCGCGCAGATCCTGCGCCTGATACTCGACCTGCAGCAGCGGCTTGGCCTCTCCTACATTTTCATCTCGCACGATCTCGGCGTGGTGAAGCGCGTCGCTGACCGCATCGCCGTGATGTATCTTGGTCGAATGGTCGAGATCGGCCCGGGCCATGACATTGTGCGACGGCCACTGCACCCCTATGCCGAAGCGCTGTTGCGCGCGATCCCGATCGCCGATCCCCGCCGGATGCGTGTGGGCGACCTTGGGCTCGCGGAGGGCGAAGCGACGAGCCAACTCGGTTCGTCAGCAGGCTGCGCCTTCTACCAGCGCTGCACGCGCCGCTTACCGATTTGTGCGGTCGAGGTACCAGCCATGGCGCAGATTGAAACGAACCATAGTGCTGCCTGTTTCCTGCACATACCGGCAGGCCCCGCTTCGGCGCGTGTGAACCGGTCCACCTCGTGAATAGTCGTGACGATCAGCCTGCTCGTTGCGGGTTTCCGGCCCGGCCAGCCTGGTGGAATGTGAACGGCCCGTCGAAGATGTGGAGTCGCCACTTCGATGCGGCAATTCAGTAACATTATGACCTGAAATGCATCATTTCTTCTTTCTGCGGACGTCCGAATTCGTTGCGCCGCACCATCACAACCCGAGTCCGATGATGGCCGATATTAGTTAGCAGAAGTGGCGCAGATTGGTCACCGCACAGCACGAGTCCGGGATCGTCGGGGCAGGCGTCCCGCAGGCAGAAGAATGCGCCGCCGAAAGCGTTGATATCACTTTAACGCAGCGCGGCGCCGCGATTACCCGTCATCGGTCGGCGGCACATCCAAGCGCGGTTTGCTACACTCGAAGGTCCAAAGAGCCGCGGCCTGAGTTCGGGACTCAGGCTTAGCACCACCCGGGTTGCGACCGCGCCTCCACGCGCCGCAGAATCTCCGTTTTTCCCATAAGCGGAATTCCCCGGAAGATCCGAGCGTGCAGCGTGCCATCGGGACTGAGCGTTGCGTTCAGCCGGTAGGTATTGCCGTCGGTCGTGTCGTAGATCGAACCCTCACTCCAAGTTTCCGGGCCGGACGGGGAAAGGCCCCGGACTATTGTGCGGCCGCAATCCAGCTTACGTCTGTGCGGATCCTTGACCCACGCCACCCGTCCGCACATGAAGTCCTGACATTGGTAAATCTCCAGGATGAGGTCATGGATGGCCCACGCACCCTCCACGCGACCGGCGGACGCGGGCCAAGCGCCCATCGTCATCGAAGCAGCCACCATGCCGGCGAACGCCGTGATTTTTCGCAGTGCCATATGCCCCCTTCCCGGCGCTGCCCCAACCTGATAGTACCGGCCCGAATCCGTCTCGACTCAAAAGCACGCGATTCCTCTATCGAAACCATTGGCCAGACCGCTCCAGCACCTTCGTATCTTAGAGGAAGTCCGTTGTATCTCTGATCTGGCGGCGGAGCCGTCCGCGAACACCGATCAAGTGGCCGATCGGCATCCGGGTGGCGCCGGTGGGGGGTTACGCGTCAGGTGGCGGAGAGTTTGCTGATCATTGCTGCTGCGGCTCGTCTCTTCCCGAAGGTGACAAGACTTCGAGCGGACCCCCTGAGACCCCTTGCACCCGGCCAAACCGCCTCTGGTCAGCCGAGTTTGGAGGAACGCCCGTGACCTGGACGAGAGTTACCGATGTCGGCGAAGCCGTCACCTTGTTGCCGGCCTGGAGCGGATGACGTCTAGACCATTTTCAGCCTGACTGTGCAGGCCGAAAATGGTCTATCTCTTTGTTTAATCGCATGATTCACGCGCCGGGGACCTTCCGCTCAGCGCGATCATGCTCTAGACGGCCTGCACGGGAGGTTTGGGCTTCTGCTCACCATCGGGGACAGTGACGCGCCAACCTCTGCCGAAGTGACGGGTCATCCCTTCAGGGTGGCCAGGGTCATTGGATCCAAAGAGCCCAGGCTGCCGCAAACACTGACAGGGCTGGTTCCAAGGGCTGCGCCGTTGGCGGATCCAGGGCAAGAGCCCCGGCCTTACTGCCCCCTCCATGGTCCCCGGGGTCCGAAACGGACATGAGGTCTACCGGAACCACGCCGCCGCGACGCATCTTGGTCAGGTCGCCGTGCGTCTTCCCCGTTTTCGCTGAACGATCCCCACCGGTTTGCATGCTCCCCGGCCGGCGCAGCGTGCCGGGCGTCCAACTGGTTTGTCTCTGGCGATCAGCTTGCGCGCCCCAAAACGCGCTGTCCGCCGTTGCCCAGGCAGTAGCAGCCTGCGCCCGTCGCGACCGGTCGATCCATCGGGCAGACATAAGCGCCCGCATAGCAACTCTGCCCGCCACCGGGTGCCGGGCTGTAAGTCTGCGGCGGCGCATAGATGACGGGCGGCGGCGGATAATAGTACGGCGGAGGATAATAGTATGGCGCGGCGGCTATCGCACCTAAGCCGAGCCCGAACGCCACCCCGGGCCCCCACCAACCCCAGCCGCCATAGCAGCAACCTCCACGGTATCCATAACCATACCCGCCGCGGAATCCGTAACCGCCGTGGTAGCCGTAGCCGCCGCCGTGGTAGCCACCGCCACCGCCACCGCCACCGCCATGGCCAGCGGCATGGGCCGGCGCCACAGATACCGCACAAATGGCGGCGACACTCAAGCCTACCGCGACTGCCACGTTGGTCAATTTCGCCTCCCTGATGCTGCTCACGTTAGGATAGCATCATTGGATTGGGCGTATGCATCGCATCGTCGGTGATGCGCCGGCGAGAATCACCAGATGCATGACGGCCCTGCAACATTGTAGTGCGCCCGGTCCCCAGCGAAGCGTGGCGAAGGATCCCTCTCATCGTTGGCAGGGTCATCTCCAGCATGGGGTATTAGCCGAATCAGTTGGAGGACTATCCAGGCCGACCGCAACGAATCTCGACGCCGCTGCCGACCAGGTTGACCCCCCGGGGCTCTCCCGCGCTGAAGGGTTGTTCCGATGCTGGCGGGTGCGAGGCGCACTTGTCGCGCCGTCCGCGAAAAACGGTCCGCGAGACGGTCGCCGCGGAGAATATTTCCACCTGGAAACGCTGGCTGTCGCGACGTCCCGCGTCAAGCGTGCGGTGGCTTGTAGCCGGTCTTGGTGTCGTGGGCGAGCTTCATAGCTGCCTCAGCTTCCTTGGCGGTCAGCAGCGTCGTTGTCTCGAACCGGGCGAATGCGCCCGTCGCAGCTGCCCCCATCGAGCAAGCGGCGGCGGCCGTGTTATCGGGGAATTCGCAGATCCCAACCCCATCGTATTCGCCAAACGAGATATAATAACTGTGTAGCTTGCCACCGAAGCCCTCTACCAGGGCCGTGGCCGCGCCAGTGCGGTCGTGCGGCTTCCCGACGAGCGCCTTGGCCGAGGTGTCAGTGAACTGCCAGCGTAGCATGAAATGGGGCATGGCGTCCTCCAGGTTCTTACTTGTTGTGCATTCTTGTGAGCATACAACCAACCCTTCGTGGGCAAGTCAGAGTGCGCGCCTGCCAAGCGGTTTGCAACCAGGGTCCAGATAATTGAGCGACGAACACGACCTGTTAGATCGGGAAAGTTGGCAGGGGCGCTGAACATCGCGGTAAGCTGCCGATAGAGTGAAGCGCCTCGCCGAGATGGGTGTCGCGCGGGAGGTCCCGATATTTCCGCCGGACAAAGCAGACAAGGTCCTGCCGGTCGTCGACCGCTGGACCAAAATCATGCAGCAGGCGAGATAAGCGTCAAGCCGGCAAATCCGCCGCCGGGGGTCGTCCCCCCGTCTGCGTGGATCGTGTTTCGCCGGCCCCTGCCCCCGCAAGCCGTACAGTTCGGCACACGCGATAAATCGGTTCATTGCGCCGGAGATGGGGCGGCATTTGATCGCGAAGACAGATATTGGGATGCCTACGGCAGCGCGCGTCACGATAATCTCCGCTGAATGTTGATTGTTGTTAGCGGCGACGTGAATCCACATGATCTTCGAGAAGGAAGGGTAAACTTGCCGCCGGCGTGGAGTTGCGCCGGCTGCTCCCTCCGGGATCACCGACGATTCCGCGACACGGACCTGCGCCCGCATAACTCCACCTGGACGCCGTTGCCGCCTACCGCCGGAGCAAAAACCCCGCACATGTCGAACCGAGGGTCAGAATCGTTGATGCGATGATGACTTACGCCATTCAGACATAAGTGGGTCGCGCGGCTGGGCTTCGCACACTCCGTACGGCAAGGGGCCGTCGTCTGGGCGGGTCCGCGACCGGCAAAACAAATGCTTGCATCGGCTCCATCCCAGAAGGTTAAGATCTCGAGGATTCAATTCGAGCCGGTGCACGCGTAACCAATGCCAAATGATGAGGTGAGAACACCAAACAGCGACAGTCAGCTGTGTTACGAAATTGTCCAGTCGGCAGCGGACCCAAATAGGCAGTGGCAGCTCGTTGAAAAGGACGCTTTTGGGGACGAATACTCGCGCACTGGGTTCAGAACGTATGGCGACGCCTGGCACGCAGCCCAGCGTCGGAGGGCGGCCGAAAGTGACTGCCAGGCGCAGCTTTTCACGCGGACCGCGCGACAACAAGCGTTGCGACCGAGTGAATATAAGGCTGATATCCTGACTTGGTCCGAGCGACAGGCATCGCTGCTGCGGCGCGTAGCAGCGGGGGAGAAGATTATCGATCAGATCGACTGGGAGAACGTCATCGAAGAGGTGGGCTCTGCGGGGCGTCGCCAACTGGCTGAGGTGAGATTTCGGCTTGTTCAGGCGCTGGCCTCCATGCTGAAAGCGTGGGCTTGGCCAAGGTCGCCTGAGGTTCAACGCTGGCAAACCGAAGCGCTCGATTTTCAGAGCGAGGCCATGGATCTCCTTGCTCCGAACATGCTGGGGCGGATCAATATCAACGATTTCTATTTCAAAGCGATAGAACTCTTACCTAAACAGATCGATGGAGAACCGCCACTGCTGTTTCCCACCGAATGCCCTTTCTCACTGGAGGATTTGCTGGGGAACTAGAACTTCGCGGCGATTTTGGGACCGTCGACATGTGTCTGAGTTGAACTCGGTGTTCCCGCAAAAATTTGACAAGAGTGCTGCGGATCGCGCACGCACAGGGGCCATCCGCAACTCCTCTTCACCGGAACACAACACATGCCCATGATGTCGGCGCGCATGAACCAGCTTGGCACCGAGACCGCCTTCGAGGTGCTGGCGCGAGCAAATGCGCTGCAACGCGAAGGCCGCAACGTCATCAATCTTGGCATTGGCCAACCCGACTTTCCGACTCCCGAGCATATCGTCGAGGCCGGGCGAAAAGCCCTCGCCGACGGCCATCACGGCTATACGCCGGCCAATGGAATTCTCCCTTTGCGCGAGGCGGTGGCCGCCGACCTGCATCGCCGCCACGGCATCGACCTCTCGCCCGAGCGCGTACTGATCGTCCCCGGCGGCAAGGTGACGATGTTCTTCGCGATCATGATGTTCGGCGAGCCAGGTGCGGAAATCATCCATCCCAACCCCGGCTTCCCGATCTACGAGAGCGCCATCCGATTTTCGGGGGCGACAGCGGTGCCGATGCGTCTGCACGAGAGCAAGGGGTTTTCGTTCACAGCCGAGGAGGTTCTGGAGCTGATTACCCCTCGGACCCGGCTTCTTATCTTGAACAGCCCTGCCAATCCAACCGGCGGCGTCGTGCCGAAGGGCGAGCTCGATCAACTCGTGGCCGGTCTCGCACGGCGACCGGATATCGCCGTGCTATCGGACGAGATCTACGGCGAGATGGTCTACGATGGCCAGCATGTCAGCCTGACATCCTATCCTGAGCTTGCGGAGCGACTCATTCTGCTTGATGGGTGGAGCAAGACCTACGCGATGACCGGCTGGAGGTTAGGCTATGGCGTGTGGCCGGCAGCACTGTTTTCGCATGCCGAACGGCTGGCGATCAACTGCCATTCCTGTGTCAACGCGGCGGCTCAATATGCCGGCATCGCTGCGCTGACCGGTCCGCGTGAGCCTGCAAGGCGAATGGTCGCGGCGTTCTCCGAGCGTCGTGACTATGTCATCCCGGCGTTGAATGGGCTGCCTGGTATCCGGTGCGTCAACCCTGGCGGTGCATTCTATGCGTTCCCCAACATCCAGGGCACGGGTTTTGATTCCCGAACCCTTCAGTCACGACTGCTGGATGAGGCCGGTGTTGCGGTCATTTCTGGCACCAGTTTCGGTGCTCTTGGCGAGGGGCATCTGCGCATTTCATATGCGGCGAGCCTTCACGCGCTGACAGAAGCGGTCCGCCGTGTCGGCCATTGGCTGGAGACTGAGGGACGCTGACCCGCACACTCCCATCGGTCCTGTTGGCGCTCGTTCCAGCACGTAAGCTGGTCGGATGAAGGACAGGATTATTCAGGCGGTGCGCAACGCGGTGCTGCGTAGGAAGCCGAGCCCGCGGTAGTTGGCGGAGACTTGCTGATGGGGTGCGGGAATGGAGAGAGTTCGTAACCTGTCGTAGGCACCACAGTCGGCGTCACTTGGCGTCGTAGATCACCTTGCCGATTATTGGCGCTGCTTCGCCCCGAACCTTTGCAGTGAGCACCAGCTCCCACCTGCCGGCCATCCCGGTCTCGATCGAAAAGCGAAAGAGGCCCGGGTGATCCAACGCGACGGGCGTCACTTTGCCGGACATCCCGGCCATACCAGCTGGGCCCATATCGGTCTTGGCCTCAATGATCGTCGCGCCATCGACGGGCTTGTTGTCCGATCCGTGGACAAGACGAACCGCGACGCTGGTCGTGCCGGCTACCCCTGTCGAATCGTCGGCCACCTCAAAACGATACTCGTCAGGCGTGGCGATCGTCAGCGTGGTGGCCAGCAGCAGCACACCCCATGCGGCGACACCGATCCCGACAATCCGTCCGATCCATGAGCCCATCGGGACAGTTTTCTCCAGCAGGACGAACGCGGCCAAACCGATGATCCAGAACAGGTTCATGATGCCGCCAAAAAACAGCAAGCCCATCAAAAACCAGCAGCACCCCAGGCAAAAACTGCCGTGCTCCAACCCCATCCGGAACGCACCGCTGCGGCCGGGCCGCCAACTCTGCACGAGAAACCCCATCGGCGACCGGCAATGCCGCAGGCAGATGCCCTTGATGGGGGTCAGCTGCCACACGCCGGCAGTGAGCAGGATCGCACCTCCGAGCCAGTAGCTCGTCGTGACCATCATCGGCGACAGCAGGTCGAGCCGCTCCAATGCCCATTGCAGCCCTGTCGCGAGGGCGCTGAACGCTCCCCAGGCGACAAGGTAACCGGTCGCGAAAATCCCCGTCGGGATAAACGGACGACCGGCGGATTTCCCCTTGCGATTGATGCGGGCGAAGAGCAGCAGGATTGGCGCCGCGCTTGGCAGCATCATGGCGGCCATCATCACCCACCACATCGTGAACATGACGCCCACGTAGCCGACAGTCCACACCGCCGGCGTCATCATGCTCGCCATGCCCTCTGCGCTTGGCTCAAGGATCATTTCCATCGCCGACATGCCGGTGCCGGCGCCGAACAGAATCCATAGCCATGCCATCGCGATGACTGCGATGAGGGCGGCGGTGACGACCTGCCGGTCGCGTCGCAGGGCGGCTTCGAGGACGGTATCATCAGCAGCCTCGGTCATTGCGCCGGGCCTTCAATCTGCGGCCGAGAGAGCGGCCGGCCCGTCAGGGCCCTTCCCAATCGAACGGGATGTGCTTAGCCGAATTGAGCGAGTAGTCGAACTTGAAGCCATGGGCGTCGACTGAGAGGATCGTCGCCTTGCCCCAGGTCACGAGCTGCGGTCCGGGCCCGGTCTCGCTGCCCGGTGCATTGACCAGTTGCGGGTACTTCCCGGGCGGGCTGGTGGGGCCGCTGATTGCCTTGGCCCAGGCTTTGACCTTGCCGATGATCTCAACGCCCCAATGCCCGAGATCGGGCGCGATCTCATAGGTGATCCTGGCGCGCTCAACGCCACGGCTCTGCCGTCCGCCAGCAAAGCATTCGTTGACCCAGCCGGGGAAACCGCCGGCTCGGCCGCCGATGATCGCCGGTAGCGCCCCTATCTGCCGATCGTCGGCATGCTCGTCGATATACATGCCGCCGACCCCGCTCGCCTGCCGCGCCCATAGGTCACCCTCCCAGCGGCCGACCCGCACAAAACTCAGATTGTCGAGCTTGACGTCGCCGAAATGGCCCTCGCGGACATGCCAAAACAGTACCCGACTCACAAAAACCGTTATCGGGCGCCTGGGCGAAGGTGCACGGACAGGGAACCGCACAGCTGCAATTGTCGAACCACTCGCCGACGATGCGCCAACTCGGGATGTCGCTCATCCGCACTCTCCGATCGAACGTTATATCGTCATCACGCATTTCCGGCTGTGTCGCAACGCTTGCCGGTTCTTGCTGACTGTCCGCGTGACGATCAAATCACCTCACATCAGGCTGCGAGCCGAGACAGTTCGACGGGTCGAACGATTGCGTTCCCAAACTGCCCGTCCGTCGTTTTGTATGGCTAGAATGTTGCCCCCTTGCGCCACCGGAAGCCACGGCACCCTCGTGCACGTCATGTCTTGCTGCAGCCGCTTCATCATCGACATGAAATCCCAAACGGCGAAAACGTGATCATCCATAAACCGCCTTGGATCATCGACGGAAACGACATCTGCGTAAAGAGGATGATCCAACAGTGCGTCACGAAGGGCAAGGTGGTCAACCTCGCCAATCGGCATCTTTGCATGCTCCAGGTATAGAGGTGATAGTTTGGGGAAACTGAGTGTTGCTTCTTGCTCCTACCGTTGTCGAGTAAAGTGCAGCGTCGCCGCGATCATTCTGGGTCGACGGCCTGCGGTGATTGCTTGCAAATGATACCGAACAGGCCTTTCTGGTTGAAACGCCGCGTGTCGGGACTTAGTGGTTCCGCAGTACAAACAAACGACGGGTGGTCCGGATGGGCTCTGGTGAACGTGTCGAACGCGGGATTGGCGTCGATGTCATCGACCACAATGACACCACCGGCGGATAGATATCGCCAGGCATACTGAAGCTCGAACATGACGTTGCGGTTGCTGTGCATGCTGTCGTGGACGAACAGATCGATCCGGCCGAGGCGCGACAGCAGTGCCGGTAGCCGGCGCCGGCTGGTGCCTGCTATGTACGTCCACCGACCGACCGGCACTCCGGTTTGACGCACGGCGACCCCGACTTCCTGGCGGGTCATCGGGTTCAGCGGTGGCAAATCGATACTCCACAACTTGCCAGCACCGATCGTTTCGAGCGCCTCCAGTATGAAGCGCGACGTCATGCCGTGGGCTACCCCGGTTTCGACCACGTTGATGGGTCGCAGATGACGTACCAGGCACCAGATGGCCCGAACGAGTCCCGCATCTCCGTCGTTCCATTCGTGGAAGCTGAACGGGCCGACCGCCACGCCCTGTGCTCGTAGTGTCTCCACGACGGTAGACCATAACGGCCAAAAACCCTTCCCCTCGGACTCCAATGACATCCCCAGATGGCGGTGCAGCGCAGACTCCCAATCGGGATCCGCGATATATCCAATTGTATTGCCGGACTCGATGCGAGAGTGGACGTTGTCCTGGAACGCCGCCAGCGTATCAAGTGGATCGCGCGCCGCCTGTCTGAATACTAACAACGGGTGCCGTCGTAATGTTTCGAACATGCCTGCGACCTCGACAATCAGCCGTTTGGACTTCGACGCCTGAGATATAGCGCGCCAACCGTGACGTTCAGAAGTTAAAAGGAAGACAGCATTCATTTCACTATACTTTGTTGCGGCGGCAACGAATAGATACCGACCCGTATTAGGGGCACGACTGTACCTTCCCCCGGGGCGTCCGCTGGAGGGCAAATTGACCTGGCGAAATCCGCATTCGGTCGCTGGGTATTATCACGCTAACCGGATCGGGCAGTTGGCCGGGCGATACTGACGGTATGAAGCGGCCACCCGACCCCACTATCGTCATCGGTTCCCAGCCGGCACGTCGCAAGCCTCACCGCGTAACCGGGGCAAAACCCCGGCTGGCAGTCTTTTTGATTCCCTCGATGTGGTGCGATCTGATTCAACCTGGGGGTGGTTACCCGAATTGATCTGTCTGGCCTGCCGCGCCAGGATCTGGAAGCCCTGGTGGAGAAGCTGTCGGGCGAGATGGCGGCGCTGATGCGGCGGGTCGGTGCACAGCGCGACGAGATCGCCCGCCTGAAGGGACTGAACCCGGACGCCCCAGTGTTACACCAAAACGCCGCCGCCATCGACCACGAGGACCTGGCCGGTGCCATACGTTTGGCGCATCAGGTACAGGTAGGCTTCAGCGATTTCCTCGGGCTCAGCGACGTGTCCGACCAGGAGGTCTTGTTCTATCTCGCGGTAGAGCGCTTCACGATCGGGCCCCGGCATGGCCGACCAGAGCGGGGTCCTCACCACACCAGGAGAGACGACGTTAACGCGGATCGGCGCCAATTCGACGGCCAGTGCGCGGGTAAGTCCCTCCACGGCACTGGTGATGCTTGCACCCAACGCCCAGCCGGTGCGGGGCCGCTGGCCGGCAATGCCGGAGGTGAAGACAATCGAGCCGCCTGCGCGGATGTTGCCGCTTGCATGCTTGGCGGCGAGAAACGCCCCCCAGTAGCGCAGGTTGAAGAACTGGCGAGCAATTTCCAGGTCAGTGCTCGCTAGCGGGCCGAGTTGGAGGGATTCGCCTGCGGTGAAGACCAGGTGGTCGAAGGCGCCGATGCGGGTGAAGAAGGCCTGCACGGCCGCGGCATCAGTGAGGTCCACGGCGTAGCCTTCGGCATTGGGGAGAGTGTTCAGGGCCTGCTCCACGCGGGCCTGCCGGCTGGAGGCGATAACGACGGACGCCCCTTCCCTCAGCGCTGCCTGCGCCGTCGCCAGGCCGATGCCGGAACTGCCGCCCAGCACCACGATCCGTTTGCCGTTCAATATCATGATTGTGTCTCCGTGAGTTGCGGCGGTGAGATATGTCCGCGCCCGCCTCTTTTTGATGCCAGCGCATTCTGGTCCATTTTACAATGACTGGAGGTCATCATGGCCTTCGATGGCAGACTACTCGCCGGTATCAGTGTGCTCCGCGCCGTAGTGGAAAGCGGCAGCTTCGTCCGCGCCGGGGAGGCGGTGGGTTTAACAGCCTCGGGTGTGGTGTGCGACACGCTGAGCGACTTGATCGCCGAAGGCTTCGACGCCGCGGTTCGGTTCGTTCTTTTGGTCTGACAGCAGCACGGCAAGAAAAACGAACAGATCGGCACCTGTGGACTTCCCCAATTGGATTGAGGCAAATCTTTGCCCAAATCGGCCTCAATGGGCGGCCGACCTGCCGCCCCCAAGCTTGACCTTGCGCAGGCTAAGCGCGAGCGGGACCATCGCCATGGCAATGAGCGCCAGCACAAAGAAAGCGTCCATGTAGGCCAGGAACGACGCCTGCGTCTGCACCTGCTGCCCGATCCAGGCCACGGCCTGCTGCTGCGCCTCGATCAGCGAGCTGCCCTGCGCCACGAAGTAGTCGGTCATGCGATGCAGCGTGTCCTGATAAGGGACGCTCGATGGAAGCGCCTGGTCGACGAGCCGGCTCTGATGAAACTGCTCGCGGCGCCACAGCACATTGGAGGTCAGCGAGATACCGATCGAGCCGCCGGTATTGCGCGCCGCATTGATCAAGGCCGAGGCCTGGCCGGTCTTATCGGGGGGGATGCCGTCATAGGACGCAGCGGTTATCGAGACGAAGATCAACGGGAACCCGACCCCAAACAACATCCGCGAGCGCGCCATGAACCAAAAGCCGAGATCGCCATAAACATTGGTCAGCGTGTACATCGATATCGCGATGATGAGGCCACCAGCGGCGATAAGATATCTGGGTTGGATCTTGGCCAACAGCCGGCCAGCGACGAACATCATGCCCATCGTAACCAACCCGCCCGGCGAGATCATGACGCCGGCCCATGTTGCCGTATAGCCGAAATCCTCCTGTGCCAACTGGGGAAGGAATTGGGTGGTCGAGAGCAGGATGGCCCCGGTCGCCAACATCACCAGAAAACAGGCTCCGAATTGACGTGCCGCCACCATCCGGACATTGATGGCAGGATCGAGACGGGTCATTTCCCATGGAATCATCAGCACGAACGCAAACCCGCAGACGCTCGCGGCAGCGGTGATAAAAGAGGAGCTGAACCAGTCGTCCTCAAGCCCGCGATCGAGCACGAGTTCCAGCGCGCCGAGAAACGTCGCGGCCAGGACGAAACCGATGGCGTCGAATCCGCCCTTTTGCTGGAGCCACTTTCTGTGCTCCTCGACCGCGGCCGTGGAGTCGCGCACGATCAGCGTGATCAGCCCCATCGCGATGATGCCGACCGGGCCATTGATCAGAAAGCACCAGTGCCAGGACACATTGTCCGACAGCCAGCCGCCTAATGTCGGCCCGACCACGGGGGCCACCACGACGGCAACCCCGAACACCGCGAAGGCTTGGCCTCGTTTCGCCGGCGGGAACGCGTCCACGAGGATTGAGGTCGCGACGGGTACCATGCCGCCGCCGCCCAGCCCCTGCATGATGCGGAACAGCAGCAACGTCGGCAGATTCCAGGCCACGCCACACAATACCGAGCTCACCGTGAAGAGCCCCAGCGAAATCAGAAAGAAGCGCTTGCGGCCGAACCTTTTGGCCAGGAACGCGCTGGCCGTCAGAATGATCGCGTTGGCAACAAGGTAGGTCGTCACGACCCAGGATGCCTCATCCTCGCTAACCCCCAGGCCGCCCGCGATGTAGCGCAGCGCTACGTTGGCGATGGTGGTGTCGAGGACCTCCATGAAGGTCGCAAGGGCGACCAGCACCGCGATCAGCCACTGGCTGCCACCCGCGCCGCCCGTCGCCGCGGGAGCACTCGTTTGGTTTTGAACGGTGCTCACAGCCAGGCCTCCAGCCGCTCGAGAAGCGAGGCCGTGGGATCGATCCGCACGGTGGGAACCACTGACATCCCGGGTCCCAGCGCGACGTCCTTCGGCAGGTCGTCCGCGACCAGCTTGACAGGCACGCGCTGGATTATCTTGACGTAATTGCCAGTGGCATTCTGGGCCGGCAGCAGCGAAAACGCGGTGCCAGACCCGGGCTGGACACTCGCGACATGGCCATGGATGGTGCGTTCCGGATAGGCGTCAATCTCGAGTCTCACCTTCTGCCCCGGCCGCATGTGGTCGAGCTGGGTTTCCTTGTAGTTCGCCCAAACCCAGGTGTCGTCGGGCACGAACATCGTCAAATTCGTGCCGGGCTGTGCGAATTCACCGACCGCGGCGCTGAGCTGGACGACACGGCCCGGCTGGTCTGCCGTAACCGTCGTGTAGGACAGGTTCAGTTGCGCTTGATCGCGCTCAGCCTTCGCCCGTGCCAGGTTTGCGAGCGCACTGCTACGCTGCGCAACCAGCACTTCGATTTGCTGCTGCGCCAGCTTCAGGGTGGCCCGAGCGCTCTCTAGCGCGGCCGTCTGCTGATTCAGTTGCGACGTGTACCGCTGGGCGTCCTGGACGGTGCCCGCGATCGCGGTCTTAGCCAGATCTTCGTAGCGCGTCGCCTGCTGATGTGCGAACACCAGCGCCGCCTGCGCCTGATCGACCTGTGCCTGGTTAGCCCTCACCTGTGCTGTCTGCGCGACGATCTGCGACTCGATCGTCTGGATGCTCGCCTGTGCTGCCGCCTCTTGCGCCTCGGCCACGGCAAGCTGGTTGCGGTAATCGCGTTCGTCGATACGCGCGATCACCTGGCCGGCCGCGACATGCTGGTTGTCGGTGACCGTGACTGCGGTGAGGTATCCGGACACCTTGGGGGCGATGGTGAACTGCCGCGCGGCGATGAAGGCATCGTCGGTCGACTCAAAGCGCGAGGCGTAGTCCCAATAAAGATATCCCCCCGCCGATGCCGCAAGCGAGAGGATCAGACCGCCGGCAAGCGCAATCGGACGCCGACGCAACCGGCGTTTGGCGGGCTCGGCGCGAGGCTCATCGTCAACATGGTCGACATGCTGATGTTCGCGTTCAGGGGTCCGTGCCTCAAGCTGCGGCCCCCTGGGAGGATGTTTCTCGGGGATCGGTGCGGGCACCTGGAGGTGATAGTAACTCGCATGCCCCAATGGCCCGCCGTCACCGGAGGGATCCCAGGACGACAATTGGATCGACTGGGTCCCTTGATGCTCAAGCGGGGATCGCGCGCGCGGCTCTTTTGTCTCCAATGTCATTGCAAGTCTCCATGCTGGAGGTTATTCCGTCTTTCGGAAAACACCCGGTTTCCAAAATCGGCTGCCGGCTCACCCGTGTCAAAGCGGAATTTTGAAAATGTCTGTTGTCGAAAATGATGAAATCTGCCGCCGTGGCCGCGGCCGCCCACCGATCCGACCGGATGAGGAGACCATGCGCCTCATACTCGGGGCCGCTTCCGAGGAGTTTCGCGCTGAAGGCTATGCCGCGACGGGCATGGCCGCCGTCGCTCGCGGCGCGGGCGTCTCAACCAGGACGCTGTATCGATTGGTTCCCACCAAGGCGGAGCTGTTCCGGCAGGTCATCCGCAGGCGCATCAGGGACTTCGTGCTTGCCATGGACGCACTGGAAGCGGGCGCTGACGATGTCGCCGCTGGATTGGAGCGCCTGTTGATCGCATACGCCACGTTCAGCCTTCATTCGGAAGCCGTCGCGGTCCAACGCCTTGTTCTAGCTGAATGTGGCCGCTTCCCGGAGCTTGGGCTGGCCTTCTACGAGGACGCAGTGCAGAGAGCCGGGCATTTGATCGCGGCATGGCTACGACGCCAGTGTCAGCGCGGATTGATCAAGCTGGATGACCCGCGGCTGGCGGCCGAAATGCTGCGCGGGATGATGATCCTGGAGCCGCAGCGCGCGGTGATGCTGGGGCAAGCAGACGCACCCGATGCCGTGCAGATTGCCAAGCGGGCCCAAGCCTGCGCCAAGCTGTTCTTGGAAGGATGCCTGGCTTAAATCGGCACCGGGTATAACCGGCAAAGGTACTGCGTGTCGGTAGGAGGCATGAAGTCAGTACAGCCTTTAATCGGTCATTCGCTCCGTGAGGTCTTCTGTCCATACGGCTCGGTGCATGAGCCTGCTTGGCTGACATGCGCGACGGCGTTGGAGATCCGGGATGGCGGACATAGAGCGGCGACACTAGTGTGGTGGTTCCGAAGTCCGCCATACTGTGGATCATCCCCGGAGCGGACTTCGGAACCACAAACCACACTAGAAAACAATGCTTTGCTAGTGTCCTCATCGATTCGGAAGTTCGTAAGGCGGCTGATCCAGGCATGGCGAACTTCCGAATCGGGACACTAGGCTCCGGACTCAATTAGATCCACCATTTGAAGACAATGGCGAGGGTGACAGTGGCGCGAAAATTCCTCGCCAGTTTGTCGTATCGCGTTGCGACGCGGCGCCAGTCCTTCAGGTGCGAGAAGGCTCGTTCGATGACGTTGCGCCCCTTGTAGGCGGTCTTGTCGAAGGGCGGAACGTTCTTGCGGGTCGGATTGGGTTTGATGACCGGGGTCGAGCCCCGTTCGACCAGGAATTCACGGAATTTATCGCTGTCGTAGGCGGTGTCGGCCATCACCCGCGCGGCCGGCGGTAGCTTGTCGATCAGGCCTTTCGCCGAACGGACATCACCCATCTGACCGGGTGTGAGATCGAAGCCGATCAGGCGGCCAGAAGTGTCGGCGACGGCATGGATTTTAGTCGTCCGCCCGCCGCGGCTGCGGCCGATCGCCTGCGTCTGAGCCCCCCCTGTTCCGCCGGCCGCACAGCGATGGGCCTTGGAGGTGGTGCTGTCGATGCTCTGGGATCCGGATGCTTCGGCATCTACCAACGTTTCCAGCATCTTCTGCCAGATACCGGCCGCCGACCATCGATTGAACCGATTGTAGATGGTGGTGTGTGGACCATACACCTCCGGACAATCGCGCCAACGGCATCCAACCCGCAAAACATGCACGATGCCGCTGATAACCTCTCGGTTGCGTTTCGGTTTTACACCGCGCCGGTTCATCGGAATGAGCGGTTCCAACGCCGCCCATTGCCGGTCGCTCATCCAGAATTCGTTGGCCAATTATCCCGCTCCTATCAACCAAGGAGCTTAAATCCGATCCCTTCGAGCCGAGGCAAACGGAAATTGGGTTCGGAGCCTAGAGCGGTTTCCATTCGCGTTGGCTCACGGAACCCGCTCTAGCTCTCTGTTTGAGAGCGTGATTCACCGCTTCGGTGATTCCATCTGGGCGGATCACGCTCTAGCTAGACCACTTTCAGCCTGAGCGTGCAGGCGGACAAATGGTCTGTCTCTTTGTTTGATCGCATGATTCACGCGCCGGGGACGTTCCGCTCCGCGCGATCATGCTTTAATCGTCACAACAGGCTGTGCATCGGCGAGCATGAGGACGCAGCGATACCGCGTGTTGGATCGGTCGCGGCTGGGCATGGTCACGAATCTGATCGGGTTCGCGTAGCGCCAGTCGTGGGTTGACCACGATGGCCAACGCGTCGATCTCGCTGGCCGCGAGGACCAGCGCTGCCGGCGGCGGGCTGTTTTTGCTGACGACCATGACGCGATCGCCTGGGCGCACGCCCAGATCGCGCAGCGTCGAGGTCAGGTCCGTTACGATCGACAACAACCTGCCGCAGCTCCGACTCGTTGCATGATCAACGAGTGCGGGAGGGTCGGGCCGAGCCTGCCCTGATGGGCGGATCACGTGACCGATCCCGCTCCGGCAGCCCAGCACGAAGCTGTGGAACGTCCAGGGCAGCGTCAGTCGGCACATCTCTTCCTGCGCCTGGTATGGACCAAGCTCAGGTTCCCTTTCCGAACTGGTCAAGTGCTCCGGACGGCCTTGCTTCCCGTCCGCCAGCGCAACATCGCCCCTGGGATCTGAATGAGGATGCCCGTGATCGGGGCGCCGCTGTTCATCATCTCTAACCCCGATCTCGTCATCGCACAGTGCAAGGCCGGCGTCGTCGGCAGCTTCCCGCCCCTGGTCAACGAGATCGTCCCCGCCGCTGCTCTGGTCTCGATCTCAGAACGAATATCGAGGCCCCCGGGAACGCCTGGTGTGCGGTTCAGGCGACCTTGCGCCGGCGGCGTGATGATGCCGATCGCACCGTTGGCTTTGGCGTCGCTGGGGTGACGCGATCCGGCGCGGGCAGGACAGGGGGCGCGTCGGTCGCCGATACGCCGGGCCCCGGCACGACCCGTACCTCGCGCGGGTCAACGGGCTGGCGACATACCGAACAGACCAGGACGGGATCAAAATTATGGCCGCAGGTGAGATGCCGGTGCAGCAGCGGGCGCCCCTCGTCGCCAGCCGTGTAGGTATCGCCCCAGTGCACGATGCCCATCATAACCGGATAGAGATCAAGCCCCTTTTGCGTCAGCTTGTATTCGTATCGTACCTGACGGTCATGATATGGCACTTTTTTGAGCACTCCCTCATCGACCAGCTTTTTCAGCCGATCGGCCAGGATATGGCGGGTAATGCCGAGGCGCGTCTCGAACGCTTCAAAGCGGCGAATCCCCAGGAAACAGTCCCGCAGGATCAGCAGCGTCCAGCGATCGCCGATGACCGAAATGGTTCGGGCTATCGAGCATTGTTCGTCGGCAAGTTCGTTCCAGCGCATCGAGGCTTCGTCCGTCCAGCATCGGCCCAGCATAAGTTCTATATAGGAATGCGCTGGCCAAGGGAATGCCGGGCCGAACGCCGCCTCGCCGGCCTGAGCGCGCCATGGAAGCTGCAAAGATCCTCTGCGGCTCGACCGAGCGACGCCGTTGTTCAAA
This sequence comes from uncultured Alphaproteobacteria bacterium, assembly GCA_963817185.1. Lineage (GTDB taxonomy): Bacteria > Pseudomonadota > Alphaproteobacteria > Acetobacterales > Acetobacteraceae > Rhodopila. The sequence goes on from CAWFNN010000005.1 coordinate 349,834, forward strand.
GATCTCCGATTCTTCCTGTTTGCGTGCCCCCGGCGCGAGGTCGATCCGCCATCTCAGCCCCGGGATTGGCATTTTGTTTTGCGACCGGGGAGGGCGCACAAAGGATAGAAAGCTTGGGCGCGTCGTTCGCCCAAACGCCGGTCAACGCCTAGGCGTCCGCGACGATCCTTCAGGATTCTCTGGAAAAAATGGTGCATGGTGGCGCCACGTGCAGCGCAGACCTGCCTCATGCGCGGCACCGGCGAGATCATGGCGAGCGATCCCGGCCCTGCGATTGCCGAGGGGACGATCGCCGAGCGCCGGGCTATCGCTAACTCCTCCGGCTGTGCATCGCGATCAAGTATAGTATTGCGTCATAATAATGGCAAAGTCATAGTAATAATAACAAAATCATAGTAGTGAGGAGATTCCATGACTCCCACGAGATGTCGTTCTGTGCCAGCCGGGCCGCACCATAATCGGCGCGTACTATGACAGCCTCAAGGGCGTGCAGGCCACCGCCCGGTGCGCCAGAACATGATCGCGCTGAGCGGAACGTTCCTGGCCGTGAACCATGCGATCAAACAAGGAGCGGAACCATTTTCGGCCTGCATGGTCAGGCTGAAATGGTCTAGAGTGCCGCTTGTGTGGTGACGAACCCGGCGGCGGGAGGCGGCAATGCGGGCGATCTTCGTGCAGATCAAATGCGATATGGGGCAGGCGTACCGGGTGGCCCGGGAGGCCGCCGATACGATTTCGGAGATGTCGGAACTGTTTTCGACGTCGGGGCAGTATGACCTGATCGGGAAATTCTATCTGGAGCCCGAACAGGATATCGGATTGTTCGTGACAGAGAGGATCCAGACGCTGCCGGGGGTCAGGGATACTTATACGCTGATCGCGTTCAATGCCTTCGGCGGGGGCGCCAGGCGGTAGCTTGTGTGCGGGTGGAGACGCGTCAGCCCGGATCGCCTGGCGATTTGGGTCGCGCTGAGATTGCTCCGAGACTGAGGCGTTCTTCCAAGGCGATCCGGTGTTCGGTTAGCAGCGCGTCAAGCGTGAACGGGCACGACGGCGGCCACGGGCGTGAGCCGATGCCATCGTAATAGACGCCCTCCAACTGCACCAGCGCGTCGCCGTAAAGCTTCTCCAGATCGATCCGTCGCCCCATTGAGGGTGCGTAACGGCGTGCGGCGTTCTTCTGAAAAGAGCCTATCTCGGCAGGCCAATGCGGCACGGAAAGGCTGTCAGGCCAGCCATGAACCTTCAACAGATGGACAATCATGAGGTCCAGGTAACTTTCGACAGCATGCAGTTCGGACAGACCCACGTCCTCGATCTCCTCGACGACGTGTTCCCAGTCGACGTCGTTCACCCGCTCCCCCCGCGCGAGGCGGCGAAGCAGGTCGGCCTGGCGCTCCGACCAGGACAGGATGTCATGTTCATACAGACCGTTCGGCATGCGCGAACCCTACGCCGCTTTCCGCGGCAACGCCAGCAAACCGGCCTGTCGCCTCTTGCCGGGTCCGGGATATGGTGCTCCCCTGGACACCACAGCGGGAAGCACGAGGAACCGTTCATGCCCAGTCCCACGACCTTCCGGGCCGAGACACGCGCGTGGCTGGAGGCGAACTGTCCGCCGGTCATGCGCACCTTCATGCCGGAGAACGAGCAGGTCGCCGGCGGCAAGCGCGCCCAGTACGTGCGTCCGGAGCAGAAGCAGTGGCTCGACCGGATGGCGGCCAAGGGTTGGACGGCGCCGACCTGGCCGACGCGATACGGCGGCGGCGGGTTGTCCAATGAGGAAGCCCAGATACTCGAAGAGGAGATGCAGGACCTGGGCTGCCGAGCGCCGCTGCGCGGCATGGGGCTTTCGATGCTCGGTCCCGTCTTGCTGGAGTACGGCACCGAGGAACAGCGCCAGACCCACCTGCCGCCGATCATCCGTGGCGAAATCCGCTGGTGCCAGGGCTACAGCGAGCCCGAGGCCGGGTCCGACCTTGCCAGCCTGCGCACGCGGGCGGTCCTGCAGGGTGAGCATTTCCTGGTCAACGGACACAAGATCTGGACCTCCAACGCTCACCAGTCTGACTGGATCTTCTGCCTCGTCCGCACCGACCCGACGGCGAAGAAGCACGAGGGCATCAGCTTCCTGCTGATCGACATGGACGATCCCGGCGTGCGTCCGCGGCCGATCCGGCTGATCAGCGGCGCCTCCGTGTTCTGCGAGACTTTCTTCGAGAACGTCCGCGTTCCTGCCGGCAACCTCGTCGGGGAACTGAACAAGGGCTGGACCATCGCCAAGCGCCTGCTGGAGCACGAACGCAAAGGCATCGGCGGCATCGGCAACCGCAACGCTGCGAAGTTCGAAATCTCGGTCGAAGGCGTCGCCAAACAATTTGCCGGCGAAACCGACGGGAAGATCGCCGATACCGATCCTGCGCGACCGCGTCGCAGCCTATTCCATGGACATGCACGCTTTCCAACTGACCCGCCGCCGTGCCGCTGAGGAAGCCGAAGCCGGCGCCCCACCCGGGCCGCTGTCGGCGATGTTCAAGCTTCAGGCCACCGAACTGAACAAACGCCGCTACGAGATGCTGCTGGAGGCGGAAGGTTTCCAGGGCCTCGGCTGGGAAGGCGCCGGCTTCACCGGCGACGAGCTTCGCTTCACCCGCGAATGGCTACGCTCGAAAGCAAACACCATCGAGGGCGGAACGTCCGAGGTCCAGCTGAACATCATCGCCAAGCGCGTGCTCGGGCTGCCGGATTAGACCGTAGTCGCGCGTGACGTAACGTCGAGGCGGGTGAACCGTATGACGAGACAAAGGTAGCCGATGCCCCTGATCCTGTCCGATGAAGCCAAGATGGTACGCGAAACCGCGCTCGATTTCTTTCGCGAGCGCAGCCCGGTCACCGCGCTGCGAAAGCTGCGCGACGACAGCGATCCGGTCGGCTTCTCGCGTGCGCTGTGGCGGCAGATGGCCGAACTCGGCTGGACCGGTTTCCTGGTGGCCGAGGAAGATGGCGGGTCGGCATTCGGGATGACAGGCCTCGCGCAGGTGATGGAGGCTTCCGGACGCACCCTGGCCGCGTCGCCGCTGCTGTCCACGGCGCTGCTGGGCGCATCGCTGCTGTCGCTCGGCGGCACCGAGGCGCAGAAGGCACGATATCTGCCGCCGTTGCTTGGTGGCGAACACATTACCGCCCTGGCGCTGGAGGAAGGCACCCGCCACGCACCGGATCGGATCGCCCTGTCGGCGGCGAAAGATGGCGCGGGCTATCGCCTGAACGGAAAGAAGACGTTTGTGCTCGATGGTCACGTCGCCGACACGCTGATCGTTGCAGCGCGCACCGGAGCGGGCATCACCCTGTTCCTGCTGCCAGGCGAGGCGGCTGTCCGCACCCGCCTGATCATGGTGGACAGCCGGAATGCCGCGCAGATCCAGCTCGACAACGTCGCCGTCGGCCCTGATGCGGTGCTGGGACGTGTGGACGGCGGGGCCGACCTGCTTGAGACGGCGCTGGATCGCGCCCGGGCGGGGCTTGCCGCCGAGATGCTGGGCAGCGCCAGTGAGGCGTTCGAACGGACCGTCCAATACCTCAAGGACCGCAAGCAGTTCGGGGTCGCCATCGGCAGCTTCCAGGCGCTGAAGCACCGGGCGGCGCAAATGTTCTGCGAGGTGGAAATGACCCGATCCGCCGTTATTGCAGCCGTCTCCGCGCTGGATCACGCCGGCAACGACGCCGCGGCGCTGGTCAGCCTGGCCAAGGGCAAGGCCAACGAGACGCTCTTCCTGTGCAGTAATGAAGGCGTCCAGATGCACGGCGGCATCGGGATGACGGACGAGCACGAGATCGGCTTCTTCATGAAGCGGAGCCGCGTCGCACAGGCAAGCTTCGGCGACACTCGGTTCTGTCGCGACCGGTATGCGGCCGTCATGGGGTTCTGACGCGGGCGGCGCTATTTCGTCGCTCAGCACCCAATGCCCGAACAGCACCCGAGCGGAAACGAGGTCAAGGTCCGGGCCACCAGAAGGATCAGCGGTTCACCGGGCGGGACGTGCAGCGGTAACGGGCTGGTCGCCGAGGTCACAATCCGATTGAGTATTGCTATCAGTCCGACTGCCTCATTCCGCGCTGGACGTAGGCAGACTTTATGCCCCGTCTTCCTGACGCGCTGTCCGACCTCAGGAACAGGACACGATGGGCATGCCATGTGCCAACCAGGGAAATACCATAAAATCAATCGGATAGATGATAGCCACCGACGATCGCCAAGAACCGCGTCAACATATCAGACGTTCCTGTGACTGCACGCGTTCGCAATTTCGACCATTCGTGCGGTGCGGCCGGCCACAGGGTCCGGTTGGCGTGAGGCAGGACCGGTTCATTCGATGTGGACCGCGATGTCGTGGAACAATCGCGCCGGCAGGCCGCCGCCCATGACGCCCTTCATCGGCTGGTCGTCGTCATTGCCAAGCCAGATCGCCGATCAGGACACCCTTTCACCGAACCAATGAACCAGGCATCGCGAAAATCCTGCGTCGTGCCGGTCTTTCCCGCGACAACGTGCCCGGGCACGGCGGCCGCGCGCCCGGTGCCTCGGCTGACCACGGCGGCCAGCATCCGGGCCATCATCGCGGCCTCGGCGGGATCGATGACCGGCTCCGGCTGGTGCGGCATCCGATCCAGTCCGAACGGCACAACGCGGTTGCCGCCGTTGAAGAACGGTGCATAGGCGGCAGTGAGTTCCAGCAGCCCGACCTCGCCGGTGCCCAGCGCCAGCGAGGCGTCCTTCGGCAGCCTGTCGGCGAGCCCCAGCCGAGCGGCGGTGGCGGCGACAGCCTTGGCACCGCCGGACTGCAGCAGCAGGCGCACCGACGCGGTGTTGATCGACTGCGCCAGCGCTTCCTCCAGCGTGACTTCGCCCAGATAGCGGCGCTCGAAGTTCGACCGGGCTCCAGTTGCCGATGCGGATCGGCGCATCCAGCACGGTGTCGTCGGGGGTCATGCCGGTTTCCAGCGCGGTCAGCCAGACGAACGGCTTGAATGCCGATCCGGGCTGCCGCCGAGCCAGCACGGCGCGGTTGAACGGGCTGGCTGCGGAAATTCGCGCCCGCCCACCATGGCGCGCACCGCACCGGTGGCGGCGTCGAGGATGACCACCGCGCCCTCACCCACGTTGGCCGCCGCGCCCGGCCCGTCCAGCAGCGCGGTCAGCCGGCTTTCGGCGACGGCCTGGTCGCGGTTGTCCAGCGTCGTGCGCAGGACTGCGTCGGCGTCCGGCGCCAGCACCGACTGCGACTGTTCGGCCACCCAGTCGGCGAACCAGCCGGCCGCCACCGGGCGTGGGCGGGAACGCGATCTGCGCCGCGGCCGCCTGCGCCTGTTCGGCGGTGATCGCACCGGCAGTCGACCATCGCGGCCAGCACTTCCTTGCCGCGCGCCAGCGCCGCTCCGGGATTGACCCGCGGGTTGAACCGCGACGGCGCCCGCGGCAGCCCCGCCAGCACCGCCGCCTGCGCCAGCGTCACACGCCGCGCCGACACGTCGAAGATAAGTCCTCGCCGCCGCATCCATCCCCCAGGCGCCGGAGCCGAGGTAGACGCGGTTCAGATAGATCTCCAGGATCTCCTGCTTGCTGAAATGCCGTTCCAGCCACAGCGTCAGCAGCAGTTCCTGCACCTTGCGCTTCGTGGTGCGGGCGTTGGTCAGGAACAGCGTCTTTGCGACCTGCTGGGTCAGGGTGGAGCCGCCCTGCACGACCCGCCCGGCGGTCAGGTTGACCCAGGCAGCGCGCAGCAGCCCGATCGGGTCGATGCCGGGGTGATGCCAGAACCGCCGGTCCTCCACCGCCACGACCGCGGCGGGCAGGCAGGGGAAAAATCCTTCAGCCGCAACGGTTCGCCGACGAGGTCGCCGAACGTGGCGATCACGTGGCCGGAGCGATCCTGCAAGGTCAGGCTGGGGCGGCGGACGGCATCCAGCGCCGATTCGGGGCGCGGCAGGTCCCGGGCGTACCACAGCACCATCACCGCTGCCGCCAGCGTCAGCCAGACCGAGGCGATGAAGCCCCAGCGCAACAGCCAGACGAAAACCCGCCGCTTACGCGACCGCTCCGGCGGAGCCGGCGATTCGATGAGACGGCTTGGCTCGGCCCGCGGCCGTGTTGCGGCGGATAGAATCGGGGAACGGTGGGGGCGGGGCGCGGCATCCTGGTGTTATGTAGAGCATTTTCACCTCGAGTGGAAACGCTCTAGCTCATATTTATCGAGCAATTTCATCAGCCTGAGGTCACTTCGCGATCCGAGTCATGCTGATATTGCTCTAGTGTGTGGTTCCGGAGCCCGGCATACTGTGGATCATCCCCGGAGCGGACTTCGGAACCACCAACCATACTAGAAAACAATGCTTTGCTAGTGTCCTCATCGATTCGGAGGTTCGTAAGGCGGCTGATCCCGGCATGGCGAAGTTCCGAATCGCGACACTAGAAGATTTGCAGGCGAGGCGGGATCGTCATTTTTCCGGCACCTCCAATTCCACTGACGGTTGTGATCGGAACCGCACCGACCGGCTCGGCTTATTTACAAACATGTCCTGACACTTTAGCGTGTTCCGACACTTTGAGGCCCTGAGTGCATTGTCGTTTCGAAACCTTCACTCTTCGGAACATTTTGCTTGCGACGGTTCTCCGCGGCTTCTGTCTTTCCGAAACGCTGTCCCGAACGATGGGACCGGCGGATGGGCAGGAGATCGGGTCACGCGCGGGACTCGACCGAGGATCAGGAGCCAGGTCTCCAGGTATCCAAATTGCAGGAAGCTGGCTTGTTTGAAGCCAACATCGTTCAGGCCAGCGGCAAGGCCGATGCCGATCGGCCGCTGCGTGCCGCTCTGCTGGGCCGCCTGTGCGATAATGACAGGCTCCTGATGTGGAAGGTTGGCAGGTTGGGTCGTTCCGCGCTGGATGCGTTGGCGACAGCGAAGGACCTGGATGCGCGGGGCGCCCACATAATCATCACGACGCTCGGCATTGATCCTGAAGACACCATGCAGTCTTCGCCCATCTTGGTAAGGGCGCGGTGAATACCGTAACCGCATGGACCGGCTTCATAGCAAAACTTTAATGGCCCACCGCCGGCATGACGCAGCCGCTTGACCAGCTTCTCCAGCCCTGCGGCGGTGTTGGGGAATGTGCCATAGGCCGTGGACTTGCCGACCTCCCCGGTGGCCGTGACCGCGACGACGATCGTGTCTTTGTGCACATCCATGCCGACAAACCGTGTAGTAGACTGTTCCATGACCCGTCTCCTGTGCCTGAGGCTCCACGCCAGACCATCCGGCGCGACCCTCGATCATCGACACACTGCGATGACGGGTCACCCTTCAGGGCGGCCACAGAGTCATCCGGTGAAGGGAGTTCAGGCCGGTGCTGCAAACACCGATTGACTGGTTCCAAGGGCTGTGCCCTTGGCGGGTCCAGGGCAGAGCCCTGGCCTTCCTTCTCTTCCCGGTTTCTCCGGACCGGAAACGGACATGAGGTCTACCTGGACAATCCGAGACGACCCAGCGAAACGCCACGGGCAGACCGAACATCAGCAAATAGTTACGGATTCTGGCCAGCGTTCACAGCCGTAGTGGGCGAGACGCCGGTGCGTGATATCAACACTGACGACGTCTTGCGCGTGCTGCGCCCGATCTGGACCAAGAAGCCGGAGACAGCAGCCAGGCTGCGCGGGCGCGTAGAGGCAATCCTTGACGCGGCGACGGCCCAGGGGGTGCGTGCCGGCGACAACCCGGCGCGGTGGAAAGGACACCTGTCTACCCTACTTCCAGCGCACGGCCGGATTGCCAAACGGAGGCACCACCCTGCCCTGCCATACGATCAGATCGGCCAGTTTCTGGGAGTGTTGCGCGGGCGCGCCAGTACATCAGCGCGCGCGCTGGAATTCGCGATCCTGACAGCGGCACGGGCGGGTGAGATCCGTGGTGCACGGTGGTCCGAGATCGAGATCGAGGAGGCGGTGTGGACGATACCCAAGGAGCGGATGAAGGCGAACCGTGAACACCGCGTGCCACTGTCGGCGCCAGCTATTGCCCCACTGCGGGCGTGTCATCCGCCCGGTGAACGTGAGGACAGACAGGGACACGTCTTCCTGGGCGAACGGGCCGCCAAGCCGCTTTCTGAGATGGCGATGGAGATGCTGCTAAGGCGCATGAATGACGCGGCCGACGGTGATCAACCGACTTGGCGGGACAAAGAGGGCAAAGCGATAGTGCCCCACGGGTTCCGATCGACTTTCCGGGACTGGTGCTCTGAGGCGACCGACTACCCGTGTGATCTGGCGGAGGCTGCCTTGGCACACACGCTAAAGGACAAGACAGAGGCGGCTTACCGCCGGGGTGATGCGTTGGAGAAGCGCCGGAAGCTGATGGAGGACTGGGGCAGGTTCTGCGCCGTGGTGTCCGGCGGGTCTGACAGTGGTCAATACTAGGCCGTGTGGACGGATTTGATAAGGGATTTGATCAGTATTATCCCACACGCGAAGCTGATAAACGCGCTGAAGGAGATGTCGGTTTTCTCGCAACGTAGCGCGATACGCTTGAAGCGCTTGAGTTTACCTATGGTCTGCTCGATACGTGCCCGGAGTTTGTAGAGTTTCTTCGGAAAGAAGCGGCCCCGCTCCTTCGAATTGACCTTGCGGGGGATAACCGGCGTAATCCCGCGTGCCCGGCCGCTGCCCGGTTGCCTCGGCTGTCATATCCCTTGTCGGTGATTGCCACGCGCGGCGTGATGTCTGGGCCGATATCAAACGAAGTTTCGAGTTGCGTTGTGTCGCTCTTATCGCCACCAGTCAGGTGGAAATCGAGCGGATCGCCATCGAGGTCGGTCTTGAGATGGATTTTGGTAGAAAACCCGCCCCGCGAGAGTCCAAGCGCCTGATTTTGCTGCCCCCTTTTGCGCCGGCCGCCGAGACGTGGGCGCGAACCACGGTGCTGTCGAAGAACTGCACCAGATGCGCCGTCGAACTTTGCTCGGCCAGCAACTGAAAAAAAGCCTCGAAAACTCCGCTGCGGCTAAGCCGCCAGAACCGCTTCCAAACACTGTTCCATTTGCCGAATTCCGCCGGCAGGGCACGCCATTTGATGTTGTGTACCGCGAAATAGAAGATCGCTTCCAGGAACTTGCGATCATCGTGCCCCGGCTCACCCCGCCTTGACTGCGCGGTGTCGAACACCGTCAGCACGATCTCCCAGTCCTCGTCGGTCATCTGCGTCAGCATGGCCGGCCTCCCTTGCCGACCACGCAGTGATTCGATGAAACACCGATTCGGGAATCCGCCAATTACGCATAGCTGGGATTCCGTCCACACAACCTAGGGAGCGGGTTGGGGATGTCGAAGTTGTCCGAGACTGGGATTGTGAAAAAGGTTGCGGCGCAGGCTGCCGAACGTGTCTCGCGGCGGACGATAAGTGCACTTCAAAAACGGACAGAGACGACGTCAGGCGATGATTCCGGATTCAAGACCGTCTGGGACGAAGTGTGTGTTCAGGTGCAGTACGAGAGATCGTTCTATTGGGATGCATACGATGAGACGGTGCGCACATTCGTTGCCGCCCATTCGAGGAGTTACCCCAACACGAACGCGAAGCCCTTTGGCTTCAGACTGATCAAGGCGTCGATTGGGACTGTGAAAACCCGGAGGACCGTGAACAATACCCTGTCGTTATTGATGACATAGTGGAGTTGGTTGTGCGCGAGCATGTGTATGCAGCAGCCGGTGGCTGGTCCAGCTCCCGAATACGAGCGTTTCTAGAGCAGTCGACTATGCGTGACTGACGCCAGACTGCTAACGTTGCTGTTTTGGACCAGGAGCCGTACTCGATTGTAGAGCGTGGCGAGAACGGTTTTCTGGTCGACTAGACGATGCGGAAGTCGAGTGCCCTCCACAAATCGAAGTCTGTGATGCAGGTCACCCCCATTGTCGTGCAGACGTCAGGCACCTTCCGGTTGGCACGCTGCTTCCTGGGGCTGGAGGCTTCGCGCGTAACTACCACGCGGTCAGGGCCGGTCATGGCGGCTGCGATTAGAAAGGGGTCACGGCCGATCGTCTCGATCTCGTCGTCCTTGAGATCGGGCGCATACCCTTGGGAGACAACGTGTTGCACGAGCGATCCATTGGAAACCTCCGCCGCAATTGCTCACCTGGGGTAATGCATCCTTTCCGGCCTGGTATCAGCCAGCCGCCCTTTGATGCGGCAACCACCCCCAGAAACTTCTTGACGCGGTCACGGGCGAGTCAATTCTACACATCGGGTGCCGCTGCTCCCCGCGCCCGCCCAACTGAGCCACCTCGAGAAGGACGCGCTGATCGCGGCGCTGACCGCTCGGCTGGCGCTGGCGGACAAACGGATCGCAGCCCAAGACGCCCATATCGCAGCGCAGGACGCCCGGATCGCAGCGCTCGAAGTGAAGCTCAACGAACTGAGCCGGCCACCGAAGACCCCCGGCAATTCGTCGAAGCCGCCGTCACAAGGCCAAAAGCAAGACCTCCCGGCCCCCGCGACGGATCGCCCGCCGCGTAAAAGCCGCCCCGGCGTCGGCCGGACGCTGCATCCGAATCCGGATCGCACCTTCGACGAGTTGCTGACCACGTGCCCAAAATGCGAAGCAGTATTCCCCCGCGAGGCGCAAATCCCGCAGCAGGTCTATGAGCGTATCGAGTTGCCACCCGTTCGGCCCGACGTGACCCAGATCCGCCTGTTCGGCGGCCGTTGCGCCGGTTGCGGCGAGCGGGTGACGGCCGAGGCTCCATCCGGTCTGGAACAGGGATCGCCGTTCGGCCACTCCATCGCCGCGATGGTGGTCTATCTGCATTACGCCCATGCCATTGGCATGGAACGGTTGGCGCTGTTGATGAACGAACTGTTCTCCCTGTCGATCAGTGAGGGCGCGATCAGCAACATCCTGGCCCGCGCCCGCGAGCCACTGCTGGATGCCTCGGCGGCGATCGAGAAAGTCGTGCTCGCCAGCGCCGTGGTCTGCTCCGACGAGACCTCGGTGCGGGTCCAAGGCAAGAACTGGTGGGAGTGGGTGTTCATCGGCACGCTGGCGGTGCTGCATGTGATCAAACCCAGCCGGGGCAAGGCAGTGGTGACCGCGCTGTTCGGCGTGATTCAACCGGAAGTGTGGGTCTCCGACATGCTCGGCAGCCAGCGCGGTCATGGCGTCATGTGGCAAGTCTGCCTGGCGCACTATGCCGACCCCGATATTATGCCGACTGATACCTGGGAACCGGCCCCGGTGGCCGTCATCGCGGCGCTGAGGCCGGCATAATCCCGACGACTGATGGACGGCGCAACCTGCCCTTTCTTGCCAGAAAGGGGAGGCTTTCATGTTGATCGATCCGTCTCAAACTCGGGTATCGGGTCCGCTTTCGGCGTTCGCCGTTGGCTTTGCCGACGAACTCACGCGACAGGGTTATAGGCCAGGTGTCATCGGCAATCAGATGCGGCTGCTGGCTCACCTGAGCCGCTGGCTCATGGGCGAGGGGCGCGATGCAGATGCGCTGCACGCGACCGAGGTGGAACGGTTCCTGCTGGCTCGTCGCGCCGCTGGTTACACACAACTGCTCTCGATTAAAGCGATGCAGCCGATACTCGCTTACCTACGTGGTCTCGGCGTGGCGCCAATACCGGCGCTACCCATGCCCAGCGGTCCGGTAGAGGCAGTGCTGCAGCGATACCGGCTCTACTTGACGGTTGAGCGTGGCTTGGATGCCAGAACTGCCCGCGGCTACGTGGATGCGGTGCGTCTGTTTCTTCACGGCAGGACCTTGCCCGATGGCCTCGCCCTGGATCTTAAAAACCTAACCGCGGCCGACGTCATCTCCTTTGTGGTGGGTCGCTGCCCCCATCAGGGTCATAGCGTAGCGAGGTTAACCGTGGCGGCACTACGATCCTTGCTCGGCTTTCTTCATGTCCAAGGCGAAATGGAGCGGCCACTCGCCTCTGCTGTGCCGTCGGTCGCCTGTCGGCGATTGGTTGGATTGCCCAAGGGATTGGAGCCTGACCAAGTCCGGCGCCTGCTCGCGTCCTGCGACAGCAGCACCCAGAATGGCTGTCGCGACTTTGCGATCCTGACCATGCTGGTCCGTCTCGGCTTGCGGGCGGCCGAGGTCGCCAAGCTTGCATTCGAAGACATCGATTGGCGAGCCGGCGAGATCGTCGTGAGTGGCAAAGCAAATTGTACCGAACGTCTCCCGTTGCCCGGTGACGTCGGTGAAGCGGTCGCTGCGTACCTGCACAGCGGCCGTCCGGCAACGGCCCACGGGCGGACGATATTCGTACGGATCAAGGCGCCTCATTGCGCTCTCAGCGCCGGCGGGGTGACCCAGGTGGTGGCTGCCGCCGCCCGGCGCGCCGGGCTTGGGCAGATCTATGCTCATCGTCTGCGCCACACCGCGGCGACACAAATGTTACGCGCCGGCGCGTCACTGCCGGAGATCGGTCAGCTTCTGCGCCATCGTCGCGCTCTGACGACAGCCATTTACGCCAAGGTCAACCACGACGCTTTGCGAGCAATCGCCCGTCCCTGGCCGGGAGACGTCGCATGAGCGCGCTCCGCCAAGCCCTTGCCGACTATTTTGGCCGTGCGTCGTGTCCTCGGCTACAAGCTTGTTCGAGCCGAGAAGCTCCTCGCTCAGTTCCTCGCCTACGTCGAAGATCGTGGCGAGGACCACCTGACCACCGAGACGGCCCTTGCCTGGGCGATCTTGCCCGCAGAGGCCCACCGAAGCTGGACATCCACTCGGCTTTCCATTGTTCGGTGCTTTGCCGCTCACCTGCGCGGGATCGACCCCGCGACCGAGGTGCCGCCGGTGGATTTGCTGCCGGGACGAAACCGCCGGGCGACGCCTTACCTCTACTCGGAGGAGGAAATAACCGCCTTGATCGAACGCCATTGACGGCACGCTCACCATCCGCAACGGCAAGTTTGGCAAGTCCCGCAAATTGCCGCTGCATCCGAGTACTGTGACTGCTCTCGGTGAGTATCTGTGCCGAGGCGACCGGCCCTGTCGGCCGTCCAACACGCCTGCGCTCTTCATCTCCGCTGCGGGTACCAGGCTGCTCTACACCAACGTTCAGCCGACCTTCCACCAACTGGTCCGCCAAGCCGGCCTCAAACCTCGCTCGGCCTCGTGCCGGCCGAGACTGCATGACATGCGTCATGGATTCGCCGTCAGCACGATCCTTGACAGCTACCGCAATGGCGGCGACCCAGGAGCCCGGCTTGCGCTGCTGTCGACCTATCTCGGCCACGTCGACCCTGGCAAGACATACTGGTACCTCTCCGCTTCCCCGGAGTTGCTGCAGCTGGCAGGTGGGCGGCTAGAGCATCACCTCGGAGGTGGCGCATGACCACACTTGCTACGACCTTGCAGGCGTTCTTCACAGATCGCCTGATCCGTCAGCGCCAAGCCAGCCCGCATACGCTCGCTGCATACCGCGACACCCTGCGGCTGCTGCTGGTGTTCGCCTCGGCGAGACAAAAGATGGCGCCATCAAAACTGGACATCGACGACCTCGATGCCCCGCTCGTCGGCGCGTTCCTCGATCATCTGGAGCATAAGCGGGAAAATGGTGTGCGCACCCGTAACGCTCGGCTCGCCGCGATCCGCTCGCTATTCCGATATGCGGCACTTCGTCACCCTGAGCATGCCGCTGTGATCGAGCGGGTGCTCGCCATTCCTACCAAACGTTTCGACCGCCGGCTTGTGACTTTCCTGACCGAGGCGGAAGTCGACGCACTGCTCGCTGCTCCAGCCCGGACAACCTGGACTGGTCGGCGCGACCACGCCCTACTCGGGCTTGCCGCCCAGACAGGCCTGCGGGCGTCCGAGTTGATCGGCCTTCGGCGCGCCGATGTCCACCTTGGCGCCGGAGCGCATGTGAGTTGCCTAGGCAAGGGACGAAAGCTGCGGGTCACCCCGCTCACGTCCGGCATCGTCGCCGCCATGCGCGTCTGGCTCGCCGAACGCGCCGGCCACGCCGCAGAGCCGGTGTTCCCAACCCAGACAGGCAAGGTTCTTAGCCGTGACGCTCTCGAGCACCGTCTCGCCAAATACGTGGAGATTGCCACCCACACCTGTCCGTCAGTGGGCCAAAAAACCGTTACCATGCACGTACTGCGTCATACCGCGGCGATGCGACTGCTACGCGCCGGCATCGACACCTCGGTGATAGCGCTATGGCTCGGCCACGAACAGATCGAAACGACTCAGATCTACCTGCACGCAGATCTGGAGCTCAAAGAACGCGCCCTGGCAAAGACAACCCTGAGCAACATCTCGCCAGGCCGCTATCGGCCGCCTGACAAGCTTCTCGCCTTTCTTGAGGCGCTCTGATCTGATTATGCCGGCCTCAGCGCCGCGATGACGGCCACCGGGGCCGGTTCCCAGGTATCAGTCGGCATAATATCGGGGTCGGCATAGTGCGCCCTATGCCGATGTCGGCATAGGGCGCATCTGCTCCGGGATGCGAAATACGCCATCGAATGCGGCGACACAGCGTTCAGCGCGCCGTTCCGGTGGCTGCTGCTGCGCGCCATCGCGATCGGCCGGCGGCGCGAGACGCTGAAGGACACCACCCTGAAGCAATATCTCTATGACCTCGACCGCAGGCTCGACCGGATCCTGGCGGTGGTCCCGATTGGCGAGCCGGGCCGCAAGCTGCGCAAGCGCATGCTCGCCAACCGGGCACATCTGTTCGTGTTCATGTCAAATCGAGCGGTGCCGCCTACGAACAACATCTCCGAGCGGCATCTGCGGCCGAGCGTGATCTTCCGCAACGTGACCAACGGCTTCCGCTGCGAGTGGGGGGCGCAAACTTATGCCGCCTTCCGCTCCGTCGTCAGCACCGCGAAGGCCAATCGCGCTTCGGTGTTTGATACCGTCCGCTTCGTGATATCAGCCAAACGACCCGGCGACACGCTCGCCGGGGCGGGGTGAGCAATTGCCCTCCGCCAGCACGATTGCTTGGCGAACTTGCGGCTGTCGCAGCCACTGGCCTAGCAGGTCGGGCGAACCGGCGACCTCTTCGTAGATCTCGCGAGGCATCCTGACATGGCCAGCGATAGCCTGCGCGAGCAACCAGTCCCAAAACGGCCTGATGCGATCGATTGGGTAGTAGTCCGCGTGCGCCCTGATGAGCACGTTGGCGTCAGGCAGATACAAGGTCATGCAGCGCGCGGACGTTCCCGAAGGAGCCGGTCAACCGCGGTCGGCGCGACGCCGAGAATGCGTGCAGCCTTGGTATGCGTTAGCGTATCGCTTTGAAGCGCACGCCTGACTGTGCCGACTAAGCCGTGACCGAGCTTGGAGCGGCGGACAACGTCGAAGTTGGGGCCGCCCTCGCCAGGTTCACGGTTGGCCCTGGTGAGCTGTCGCTGCGCGCGCCAGCGATCGACGAACACTTGAAACAATTGCGTCGCCACCTCGCTGGTGATCTGCCCGTCAACGAGCAGACGGTACGTCACCACGCCTTGGCTAACGTTCCAGGTCCGTGCAACCTCGTCCGTCACCTCGAGAGCTTGGTCGAAGTCCACCCTGCCACCATCAGCGATGTCAGCGAGAGCGGCGGGTGGCAGCAGAAAAATTCCAGCGATTTCATTGCAGAGCCGCTCGATGGCGTTGTCAGGTTTGCCTCGAAGTGGACCAGATACGCCGCTGGCACCTACCCAGATGTGGGCGAGTTCGTGCAGCAGGGTAAAGGATCGTGCGGCGGTCGCGTCGTTGTCGTTGATCACGACGAAGGGTGCGATGTCGTCTGCGAGCGCGAACCCGCGGAAGACCTCCTCGCCAAGGTCGGAGTGGTGGGACCCTAGGTCGCCCAGCAACAGCACAAAGATGCCGGCGGCCTCGGCCGCTGTTCGAAGCAGAGAAAATAGTGCCGCCGGGTCCCTGGCGCGTCGCTGTTCTTGCGGTTCGACGCCCAGCGTGACGCGAATGTTTGCGGCGATCACCTCTGCTCCGTCCGCGGTACGGCGGGAGGCGACAAACGCCAGCGGTCGAGTATCGTCATCCTCCACCATCGCCTCGCGCAGCAACTGCTGGCGCGTCCGCACGTCGCGGATCAGCGCGTCGAGCAGGGCGTTCTCGCGTACCGTCGGTGCTGCGCCGGTGACGCTGCGAAAGTCCCCGCCTCGGTTACCCCGTTCGGGCGGTTGAGATAGGTAGAACGTGATGAGCGGGCGACAGTAGGTGACAGCGGCCTTCTCGAGCATGCCCTGGCTGACTGGGCGCATCCCTGTTTCAGCCTGCAGCAGCTTCTCGGTGGCGGTTGCGCGCGCGGTGGTCTTGAGGCCGAGTTTTTCCGCTGCTTCCTCTGGTGAGAAGCCGGCAGTCTCCCTTGCCCAGGACAGTATCGCGGGGTTGATCTCGGTGGCGTGCGGCATCGTCAGATTGCTGAAGTCCTCCTGTGTTACCTTACCCTCCTCGCCCTGCCAGGGAAATCGCCATTCCGGTAGCACGCGCTGGCGCGCCGGCGAGGCTGACCTGAGACATATAGCGAACTACGCCGTACTAACCTACAGCTCGATCCAGTAGTTCAGTGGGTAGGTGAAGCGTCACTTCACAAGATCACCCTCCCGACGGACTTGGTCCGTGCTCCGCGGGACTGGTGGCTCCTGCCATGCAGACGTCCACTCGCCAGGAGCCACCGGAGATTAAGTCCTGACCCGCCCCGCTGCATGCGCCTCGTCAGCATACATGCTCAGCGGCTTGTCCGCGACAAAGCTGCTGTCACATTCGACGGGCAGGCCGAGGCGCCCGCGCACGGCCGCCAGTTCCGCCAGCGAGACGTAGCCGATTTCAGGGCAACCGAGGCCGAGGTCACATAGTCCGAACGCGGCGTCCGCGTCGCCGGGATCGATCTCGGTCAGCAGCCAGGTCGCGCCGGAGTCCGGGGTGAACAGTTTCACGACGGGAACAAAGTCGTGCTCGTCTTGCCCAGCGGCGTTGCGGGCGGCGTTCGCCTTGCCGTTCGCGAGAAGCTGGGCGCGTTGGGCTGGGGTCAGGAGGGACATCGAGGGCCTCGAGGTTTCGTTGTGTCAGGCTGAGGCGCCGCCCGAACCTGGGCGGCGTCCTCCGACGGGTGCGTGAAAGGGGGATAGCGTCAGCCGTGGAAGGTGAGGTTCTGGACAAAGGCCCAGATGAAGAAGGCGACGACGGCCCAGAAGCCGAGCGAGTAGAGCAGTTCCATAATGGGGTTGCCCTTGCGGCGTGCGCTGGCCCAGACCTCGCCCTCTTTTGGAAAATGGTACCGGTACCAGAGGACGAGCGCGCCGGGGGCGCGGAAGAGCAGCCAGAGCAGCCCACGGCGCGGCTGCGGGGGTTGGTTTGGATTGGGCATAGAGGGACCTCCTCAGACCCGCCCGTGTGAGCGGGTCCGGTGCTTGGGACAAAGGGTGTGGGTCGGGGTGCCGGCGGTCAGGCGGCGGACTGCACGGGACGGAATGTCTCCACTAGGGCGCGGTGGACGGGTTCGAGGTTGAGGTAGCGGTCGATCAGCCGGCCGGTGGTGGTATGGGCACCGGCGCAGCCGATGGCCGTGACCAGGTCCTCCAGCGTGATCGCCTGGAACCGCGTCTCGGCGGGATCGTCCGAGATCAGTTCGGTGCGGTAGCGGGTGATGGCTGTCTGGCACTCGGTGTTGAGGGCGGGGGCGATGACCAGCAGCCGCCCGTCGTCATAGTCGCCGGCCTTGAGCATGGCGGTGACCAGCAACTGCTCGCGCCAGAACTGCTCGATGGTCGCGTTGCGGAGGGATGGGGCGTCGGGGTCGCGGTAGACGCCAGCGTCGCGCGATAGGGTGTCGTAACGGGGTCGGGCCGGCCAGGCGAGGCCGCCCGGGTTTTCGGAATACTTTACTTCGATGGCGACAAAGGCGGCCCGACCCTGCGGCCTGGTGCAGCGGAGCAGGACGTCAAAGGCGGTGTGATCGGCGGTGTAGCGCGGGTGGCCCCGGCCGGGCGAGTGTTCGAACAGCACCTCGGTGACGTCGGCGACCAGATCAGGCACCAGTCGACGCATGACCGTGGTGGCGAGCGAGGGCCGCTGCTTGAATGGGCCAAAGAGGTTGAAGGTCAGCGGCTGGCTGCTGAGGAGATTGTTCCACAAACGCTCGGTGTGGATGACGGCGCCGACCTCGCGGTAGGCGATCTCATATTGCACCAGCGGGATCAGGCTAGCGTCGATCAGGTTCACGCCGCGCTGGCCGACGCGGGCGGTGATCATGCTGCCGAGGCGGCAGGTGCGGCCGTCGGGGTGGAGGTAGCGGCCACAGGCGTAGCCGCGCTCCTCGCGCCACAGGCTCTGGCGGAGCCGGGCCGCGGAGCGGAACCGAGTGTCGATCGGTTCGCCGCAGTGATAGCGGCGTAACAATCCGAGGGGGAGAAGCGGTAGTGGGGTGGGCGGGGGGTGCATCGCGTGCTCCGTGAGACAAACCGGCGGGGGTGCCGGCGTGAGTGCTTCTCAGGAGCGGGGGCGATGTTTACTGGCGTTGGCGGGAATTGGGCACGGATCGCGAGTGGAGGGCCTGGCCTCCTGCGGGTGCCACACCGATCGATGCCACCCGTACGCCTGCAGCTATTCGGCCGCGCAGTGCTCCGACGGGCTCTCCAGCAGCGCAGGCCCAAGGCTCGCACGCCGGGCGAAAACCTGGGAGCTGATCGGAGCTGCTTCAGCTTTCCACAACTCGTTGGCCAAGGTGCGGAAATAGGGCGCGTTTGACCACTGTTCGTAACCGCCGACGACGTCACGACGGGTTCAATCTGTAGGGGATCGCCGACCACGAGGGTGCGCCGCGCCCGCCAGATACCGCCGACGGCGGCCTGCGGCGTGGCTTGACCTGCCTCGTCAATGATAAGCCAGCCAAGGGTTTCCTTGCCGAGGCCAGCGAACACTCGCCCCAGGGAGGCAAAGGTCGTGGAGACGACGGGGATTGCTAGGAACAGGGTGCTCCAGAGAGCCCGCAAATCTTCCGAGCCCACCCAATAGCGCGACAGGTTCCCGGTCAACAACGCCACCATCGAGCGGAGGTTGCCGACTACTTTGTCCCTGTTGGCGGCAAGGAATGACTTATGCAGATTGAGGGCGGCGATGAACGCTTTGTGGCGAAATACCCAAAGGGCCTCGTCGTGCCAAGGCGCTTTGGTCTGCTTAGTCTTTTCGTCCATCCGATGCGGAGCCCACTCATCAAGCATCTCCTGATTGACACCCAGATCCCGTAGATTCCGCTCGATGTCCGCCTTCGATGTCTTAAGGCGGCCCGCTTCGGCTCGCCGCTCGCTGAGGCTGCGCTTGGTCAAGTTCGGAGCCTGAAGCGCTGCCTTCGCCGCGACTTCAGCCTCCTTGCTCCTCTGGTCAGCCGTCTGGCTCCGGGTCAGGACATCTTTGAGGGGCGGCACGTTCGCCCAGATCGCGAAGACGCAGTTTGCCGCTGCGGTGAGGGCCGCGGCGGCGGCGGTATGACGCGACGTCCAATCCTTGGCCACAGACAGCAACTTCTTGGCCCGGTCGCTTTCGGCGGCGGTTTCCTTCTCCTCGTCGGCACGCGCCGCGGCATCCTCCTTCGCTTGCTTGAAGTGTTTCTGCCAAACCGTGCGCTTGAACGGCCAGAAGATACGCCAGAGCCACCCGGGCTCTAAGCGCCGCTGGTCATCAACCTCCTGGCGGGCGAGGGAAACAGCGGCCTGCGCCGCGCGGTGCTTCTGCTCCGCCTGGTCTAATGCCTTATGGCAAGCAGCCAGGTCGCGCTCTGGCCTAGTAGCCTCGATCCGCTCCACTTCGCCCTTTGCGGAATAGCAATCCCGGGCGGCGCTCAGGGCACGCCTTCCCTCTTCCCTTGTTTGCGCGGCTTGTTTCTTGGCCTGCTGCAATGACCATGCGCGGGCCTCGTCGGCCTTGAGCTTGTCTTCCAGGGTCCGGATCTGGGGCTCCAGTCCGCGGAGGGCTTCCTCCATTCGCCAAAGCTCTTCAGCTTGGTCCGCCTGCCTCTGACGCAGTGCGATCGCCGCCTCGGCGGCGCTGCGCGCATCTTTGTATTCCTCCCGAGCTTGTGCCTAAGGCTTTATGACGCCCGCCGCCATCTCCTGGTCAAGCGCGTCCGGGACGGAGATAAACGGATTCTCCAGCTTCTTGGCCGGCGTTCGCCTCGTGCTGGGGAGACGTGGCACCCGCTCGTCAAGCTCCTCAACCTCCATATCCGCCCCCCAAAACCGGGTCGCAAAGGCGTCCTTGTTGGCGGCGTTGCCGAGAACGGCGGCAATCATCCCCCAGGTCGCCCCTGGTCTGCGCTCCTTGGCCTTAACATCCGCGACGATCAGTCCGTCGGAAACGTCGGCGAAGTAGTCGAGCTTAACCTTTGCCCCGCCTCCTCCGCATCGATGGCTTTGACGGAGGGCAGTTCGCGGGAGACGTTCTCGACAGCCCCGTTATTGCTCGAGGCTACCACGATCCCGAAGCCGTCGAGGTCGTCGTGGAGACGGCTGACCATGTAGTCCGGGGCCTTCGTGTGGACCTGTCGGGTGGTGCGGAACGCCTTATCGGGGTCCTCGAAACTCGCAAGCCGATCTGCCCGCTGGGTCACCACTGCGGCGACGACGTCCCGGAGAAGCGTCGTCTTGCCCGTGCCCGGGGGGCCGTTGACGGCGAACATACCCGCTGCTGATGCAAGGTCGCGCTGGACGCGGTTCACCGCGAACTGCTGCGCCACGGCCAGCGCCCACTTCGACGGCCACCGCCCGACTGGCAAGCGGGCGGGGGCGGTGCTCCGTCGCACCTCCTCTGCTCCCTCTTGGGTCCGGAGATCGACCCGCTCCTCCGCCAGCTCCCCTTGCAGGTACTGCTTGAGCCCGGTTCCGATCCGCCCCTGCCGCATGGCCTCCCGAACTGCGAGCAGATCGGCCGCAATAAAGCTGTTCAGAATGTCGTTCGAGGGATCCTTTGCCCTGGACTTCTGACACGTGAATGCTTTTGCCGTCACCAGGGAGCGCCGGCTGCTCGCCGGCGTCCAGCCACACTCTTTGAACACCAAGTCTTCGACGGCCCGGAGATCTTCTACCTCCAGAGGTCGGAGCTCGTCCTCCTTCATCTCTTCACCGGGCGGTGGAACCAGTTTCCGTTCGACTAGTAGGTTAGCGGCCTTCTCCTTGAGGCGGGCCTCGAAGCCGTTAGGACCGTCAAATCCGGAGAAGTCGATACTCCGCTCACAGGCCGCCAGAAATCGACCCATGGCCCACAGCAAACTTGAAAAGGCGACGCTACCGATCGGCCGCCCGAGGGCGTCAGTGTCCATGATGATGGTGGCTGCCTCTCCATTCGCGTCTGCCACCTCTTCGTTGTCAACTTGGAGAAGCTCAGCAAGCTCCTCGAGAAGGTCCGGGATGGACAGTACGCCGAAGCGGACAGACACGCGCCACTCCCGGCCCGGCGAAGGGGGGCGCATCGTCGCGCGTCGGTCTCGGTGGTTCCAAGGAAAATCCCCCGTGCGTGCGACGTCCCAGTTTTTTTCTTTTGGATCAACCTTGTCAAAGATTGGGGGCGCCAAGAATTCAAGACAAAGCCAAAAGTCGAGAACATCTATCGTTCGCCCGATATCCATTGAACCAAACGCGCTCCATGGGAGAGTTGCTAGTCTATGACTGCAGACTTAGCGGGGAGCACGCGTTGATATGTTCGAAAATTGGATACCCAACCGAGAAGTGATCACCAAGCCGCCGCGACTTGGTTGCGGATCCAGACGCGGATGACGGATCCTGTCAGGAAACAACCGGCTCAATGCCGTCAAGAGGAACGTCACGGTCCGGTCAGGCTCGCTTCGACAAAGGGCGAGCGAAGCTGAGTTCGTGCCCGTCCGGGTCGGTGACGTGGAAGTAGCGTTCGCCCCAGGGGGCTTCCCCTGGCGTGGTGTCGGGACGGCAGGCAGCGGCGGCGTTTCGCGTGTGCATCGCGTCAACCATCGGCGACAAAGAAGATCGCACGGCCCCACCAGGCCGAGTGGCGGTCGTTCTGCTGAGCCGTCAGGAAGGAAGGCAGATGGAGCCGACCTCGAGGGGAACGTTTCGGATGGCACGGCTGTTGGGATCGACCCGCGAACGGGGGCATCGTCGCACATGAACGAGCCAGAAGGATCAGGCGGCCGGCCCCCCATAGAGGCGCTCGTGTAGGTCAACCGCGTGGCGGAGGTGGTTGCCTACAACGGCATCCGGGCAAGTGTGGACGCCGGTCGAAATCCGAAGTTATTCGCCGATGTGTCGTCTGACGGCCAACCAGCGCTGCGGCATTCCGGATTGTCCAGGTAGACCATAGGAGGGACCCGCCCCCGGAGCGGAGCGCCCTTCGCGCGCAGCGACGCGACGGGGGCGGGAGGTCCCTGTGGACCCACCTGGGCAATCCGGGGAGCGAGTGTCCTGCCGAAGTCGGCCTTTACAGTGCGCTGCTGCGCGGTAAAAATCGTCGCCAACCTTCAAGCGATAAACGCGCCAATGATCGTAAAGGCAAAGTAGTTCTGGGTCTATCAGCAGTGTTGTCTCAATGTAAACCGTGTAACTCTGACTGCGAACGGAACCTGCATCCTCGGCTATTCCTTTGCGGCCGTTGTCGTCAGCAGGTTCGTATCTGCCGCCGATGTGACCGTGGCCAAATGTACTGTGGTCGTGAGTGCGCCCTGGAGGAGAGAAGCGGCAGGCAGCGGGAGGCCCGGCGCCGATATCAGGCGAGCGAACGCGGACGGCAGATGCATGCCGACCGCAGCCGCCAATATCGCGCCAGACGGCGCCGCGTGACGGATCAGGGTCCGATATTAGGGGTAAAACTCGCGAAACAGCCCAAACCGGCACATGCTGCCGCTATCATGGCGCGGCCTGCCAACATCATCGCCGGCGTGCGCGTAACTGTTTGCCATCGTTGCGGCCAACCCGTCTCCGACCTGGTCCGCGTGTCGCCAATCCGTCGACCGCGCAGACGCCGGATCGCTCCCTTCACGGACAGACCGCCCCCCCGACATCGGCAAATAACTACGGATTCAGACAAGCACTAACAACTGGGTAGGCATACGTGTCGAGGGTGCTGCGCCACTGCGCCCGGTGCTTGGGGTTGCGCCAGGACTTCTCGTGCGCCGCGACATATCTCTCCGCCACCGCCCGAAACGTATTGTCCTGCGCGCTGGCCTTCGCCACCTTCGCCGCTTTCTCGGCCACCGCCCTGGCGTCGATAGGGTCAACGCCGTCCGCGAGCCGTCGCCGGGCGTCCGACGCAAGCTGCCGCGCCTCGGCCAGCCCAACGAACTCGAACGATCCCAGCCCCATCTCGCGTGACCGGCCCTCCAGCATGAACCGGAACAGCCACGACTTTCCCCCGCCCGCGGACACCTGGAGGTAGAGGCCGCCGCCGTCGCCAAGCCGGATCGGGCGGCCGCCCTTGCCCGGATCGTACTTCGCCGCCTTCACCCCGACGACCGTCAATTTGCCCATAGTGAACCACGCCTAAAAATTCGTTCGCCCCAGCGCGATTCGTCCTACTCCACCCCCAAACTTACCCCCAATCACTGCTTGGTTACCGGTAATCAGGGATAGACGCTGGTGGACAAGAGATCTCTAACAATCTGTAAAATAGCGAGGATTTCCGGGCGTCGGTGCGCACCTGTGACCCTTTATGGACGGACGTTCGACGGACATCCCCTCCGCCAATTCTCTAAAATTAAACGATTTCAGCCGCTTAAGGCCACTCTAAGTAATGGAGGCAAAACCTGGGCAGCCGGCTGTATCAGGTCGGCTGCCCACGGCAACGGACAAGTGGCTATAGGGGCGGAATGAACCTGGTGCCGGGGACGTGGAGCCGGCAACCGAGATAATCCCAGAACGCCACGCCGAGCTTGGCACAAGTCTTGGCGAGGCCCAGGAAAGCGTCGCGACAGTCGCGACCCGGGTCGCTACGCGTCCCGGCGCTGACCTTCCGGCGCGTGACACAGCAGCGGATATCGTTCGCGGAGCCGTTGGTATGCAGCGGGATTTCTGGCCGCTCCAGCATCATCAGCGGCTCGGCCTTGTTGCCATACAGCCGCGCCAGCAGGCGATCCAGCGTGACGAAGCCAGTGCGCCGGCGGAAGATGCGGTCGAACCTTGCCCGCAGCGCGAGTCGGCGGCTGTTGCTGGGGTCGGCCTGGTACACCTTGAGATCGGCATAATCGTCCCAGATCAGCTTCCGCATCTTCTGCTGTGCGGCACGATGCTGATCGGTGAACGTGTCGAGCTTGTGCACCAGCCGTTCGGCATGCACCCAGCACTAGGCATGACGCCCGACGGCGAACTGCCCGGCATCGTTGCTCAGCGCCACAGCATCGTGCAGGAAGCCGTGCGCGCGGATGCTGCCCCACTGGGCGCCCTCGGTGGCGATCAGCACGGGATCCGGTGTCGTGGTCAGCACGGTGAAGCCGAGCCGGTCGGGATGAGCCGATCAGGCGTCCTGATCGGCGAAGCAGGTCTCGGGTTGCGCCGCCAGACAGGCGATCAGGGGGCGGGCGGAGCGCGGTCGCGCATGTAGTCGAACGCCGCGTCGTTCAACACGAAGTCGGCATGGCCGGCGCGCAGCAGACCGAGAAAGTTCAACCGGCTTTTCGAGGACCGGGTGCCGAACCATGTGAACCAGTCATTGCCGATCTGCGTGCATAAGCCGTTCTTGGCTTTGTGCCGCGCACCGGTGTCATCGACCGATATCCAAGGCGAGGTCTCCAGTCCGGCACGCAGCACGTCGCGGTTTTCGTCGAGGAAGCCATCCTGCTGCTCCGTCAGCAGCCGCTGGATTTTTCGCCTGGAAATGGACAGGCCGACCGACTGCAACAGTGCTGCCAGGCGAGGGAGCGTGGACTGTGCTTGATGGTACTGCATCAGCACGAAGCAGCGCAGGTCGGGGCCGAAGGGTCCCTCGATCCCTTCGGGCAACGGCGCGACGATGGTCTGGCCACCAGGCGTCACCCACCGCTCGCGGAGATAACGGATCACATGCACCGACGGCGAAAGTTCCTGGACCTGATAGGTCAGATAGCCCTTGAAGCGCGATCCGGCCGGCGCCGCGGCCCGAATGATCCGATCTTCGACCGCGACGCGAGGGCGGACCTTGCCGCGGCTGGGGCGCTTCGCTCGCTTGAGCGAATTGGCCGGCTGGGTGGCATTGTCCATGCCGCTGGGTTTGATGTCCGGGCGGCCCTTCAATCCCTTCAGCCGGGCGATCTCCTCGCGGTGCTCGCTGACCATCTGCTTCAGCGCGGCTATCTCGTCCATCAACCCAGCCACGAGCGCCTCAAGCTTCGGCCGGCTTAAAGCGCGGACAGGTCGGGTTGGGCGTTCACGCATAGGGTGGCTCGTACTCCCCCGCGTCGCTCCAACAAAATAATGCATCCGCGCCCAGGGTTTTGCCCCTATAACGGCGGTCCACACCATGTGATGGATGACATGCCTTAAAGAGCATAGATAGCGGATGCCCGGAAAGAAGGAGGGCACATCTTATGCGGGACGGAGCACCGCGCAGATTGGCAGCCATAGTTGCAGGCGATATCGCCGGCTATAGCCTCCTGATGGGGCGCGACGAGGAGCTTACGCATAGGCGAGTGCGCACTCTCGAGCGCGAAGTGATCGAACCGACGGTCGCGGAATATCGAGGCCAAGTCGTCAAAACGACGGGCGACGGCTTTCTGGCTGTTTTCAACAGCCCCGTAGAAGCGGTGCGGTGCGCACTGGTCATCCAGCAGAATATGGTTGTCCGGAACCTGGAGTTGCCAAAAATCGACTGGATACGGTACCGTATTGGCGTCAACCTGGGCGATGTTATCATCGACAATGATGATATCTTTGGCGAAGGCGTCAATATCGCAGCGCGGCTGCAACAAATGGCCGAGCCGGGAGCCGTCTTCGTTTCGGGTGGTATATACGAGCAGATCAAATACAAATTGATTGCCGGGTATCAGTCTCTTGGAGATCGCAAAGTCAAGCACATCAGCGAACCGGTGCCGATCTATCGCGTGCTTCCGGACCCTACCGCCTTCGATCGCGCGCAGCAACGGCAGCGGATACGCAAGATCGCAATCACCGGTGCCGCCTTGATCTTATTAAGCGGAACGGCTGGCTGGTTCGCGTGGTACGTGTATGCCAACCAGAGATTTGCGCTCATGACGGGACGCCCGGGGCTGCCGCCGCCAACAGTCGAGCGGCACGAGCCACAAGCATCCAGCGCGACCCCTGCGTCTGCTCCTGCGGCGGCAGAACCGAAGCCAGCGCCGCAGCCGGTGCCCCAGCAAACCGCGCTCGCGAACCCCCCGCACATCGTCCCGGCCGAAGCGCCCGCGAAGCAGAGGGAACCCGAGATGGTCGCGGTGCCCCACGGCGTGTTTCTGATGGGCAGCAACCTCGATCCGTCCGAGGAGCCGGTGCATCAGGTGCATGTCAAGCCGTTTCTGCTTGGACGCTTTCCCATCACCATCCGCGAGTGGCGTGATTGCGTTGCGGCGCATGGGTGCGACGACATTGACCCGGAGACGATTGGCGCGGACGTGGACACCACCCCAATGACCAATCTCAGCTGGGTGGATGCCCATCGGTATGCGGACTGGCTGGCCGCTTCGACTGGGAAAGACTATCGTCTGCCGACCGAGGCGGAATGGGAGTTCGCAGCACGGGCGGGGAGCAAGACGACGTACTGGTGGGGCGCTCGGATGATCGCCGATGTGGCGGATTGCAAGGGGTGCGGACGCCCCTACGATCCGAAGAAGCCGCTTGTCGTTGGTGCCCTGAAGGCCAACCCGTTCGGATTATATGATATGGCCGGCGGCGTGGCTCAGTGGACCGCCGATTGCTGGCACCGGAACTACAAAGGAGCCCCGCCGGACGGATCGGCATGGCACACGCCTGACTGCCCGGAGCACGTTTTGCGCGGTGGTTCGTGGCGTAATGACATCACCGAAGTGCGCGCCGCTGTCCGCGAGTTTTACGACACGACTGTACGATATCCGACACACGGCATGCGGATCGCACGCTCAACGGATGGAAACGAATGAAACCGATTGTCACTCGCCGGGCTTTTACCACCGTTGTCTTGCAGCTTTTGCCGGCCATCGCGCTGGCCGATCGAACGCCCGCCCCGAAGGACGCCTATCTCTACATCATCTGGCCGACCGACGGCACTCGGGTGAAGAGTCCCTTCTGGTGTCGCTTTGGCTTGCGCAACATGGGGGTTACCCAGGCCGGGAATAAAACTGCCAACACCGGTCATCATCATCTGCTCATTGATGTGGACGAAAAATTGGACCTCGATGCACCGATCCCTTCGGATAAGCATCATTTGCATTTCGGCCGAGGACAGACAGAGGCGCAAATCGACCTTCCGCCTGGTCCGCACACGCTGCAACTCGTTCTCGGTGATGCCGAACACAAGCTTTTCGATCCGCCGGTTGTCTCCCGGAAGATCCGGATCATCGTGGTTCGGTAAGTGTGCCGGTGGGTTGGTGGCGGAGCTTCGGCCTGGCAAAATGACGGAGACAAAGGTGGGTTCTGTCAGCACTCGCGCCAAACCTAACGCAACGAGCAATTTAGCGGATATTCACCAGACCATTTTCAGCCTGACCCAACTTCCACAGTTTGCACGTAAAAGCATAATTCTTTCAGTGCTCTAGATTTTTAGGCACCACACCCTCAGTCGGCGGATTGACTGGCGTTTTCTGTCGGCACCTCCTGAAAAACGGGCGGCAGGGTGATCCCGAGCGCGCGGCAGATCGGGTCGATACTCGGGCGTGGTGCGGTGCGCAGCAGGGCGCGGCGGCCGTCCTGTTCGATTTCAACGCTACTCAGATCGGCTAAATCATCAATCAGGCACTGCCATTCCGGCATCGCCCCTTTGTGTGCGGCCAATTGGTCGAGCAGTTCCTTGCGCAGTACCAGGGCCAGGAAAGTACAGAAGATATGCCCACGGATCGCTTCGTCGGTGCGGTGAAAGATCGGGCGCGTGGCCAGCAGGGTTTTCGCAGCGAGAAAACCCTGTTCCACCGCTAGCAGGTTCCGGTAGCGCAGTACCACCGACAAGGCCGGCATCGACAGGCTGGTACGCAAGACGAAGATACCATCGAACTGCGCATCCGCCGCGACCTTCGCCGGGTCGATGGCGAACCCATCGCCCTCGGGTGCCGCCAGGAAGCGGCGATAGCCGGTGTTGGCCACCAGGCTCTTGGCGCCGGCCGCCAGTTTGCGTTGCAGCCCCTCCAGCAGCTTGGCGCGGGCTTCGGCGTCCTTGCGCGCCTCTTCGTCATTGCGGCAGACGATATAGCGCCGCCCCTGGATCTTGACCTCCTTCACCGCCAGATCGGTCTCGCCTTTTTGGCGCGGGATGATCAGTGGCACCGTCGCCCCATCGTCGTGCAGCACCGTCTCGCGCACTTCGTTGGTGGACCGCTCGCGCGCGCCCAGAATGTAGTCGATCTTCTGTGCCTCCAGCGCGGCAATGGTGGCGGCGCTGATCATGCCGCGGTCGGCGACGATACACGCCCGCTCCACCCCGAAGCGGTTGCGCAGCCGTTGGACCACCGGCAGCAGGGCGGTGACATCGGCGGTATTGCCCGGCGACAGGAACGAGGCGACCGGCCGGTCCCGCTCGTCCAGCACGATGCCGAGCACCACCTGCGGCAGTTGTGGGCGGAAGTCCTTGGAGTGGCCGCGCTGGCCGAGCGTGGCGCCGCCGTGACCTTCGAAATACAGCGAGGTGGTGTCGAAGAAAGCGACCGAGAGCGTGCCGAACAGCGACTTACGGTGCTGGTAGAGCGCCTCCTCGATGGCATCGGTGCAATGGCGGGGTTGCGCGCTGTCCGTGCCATCGATCGTCTCACCCAACCAAGCCATCGCCTTATAGGCGTGGTCGAGCGTGAGAGCCTCCACGCCGGGGATATCAATGGTCTGTTGCCATGTGCTGGCATGGCGGTCGGAACCGGAGACCATCAGCCGGTGCAGCACCGTCAGGTAGATGGCGCGCTCGACGTCGAAGCCGAAACGCCGCCCGGCCAGATGTTGGCGCAGGACGATCTGACAGCCGGTCTCACGCCAGAGATGGCCGAACACCAGATCGGGGCCGATGCTCTGGCGGCGCAGTTCCGCCAGTTCGCCGCGGTAGAAGCTGGACAGCACGATGGAGCGGCGGGAATGGCGGGCAGCAGAGGCGATCAGGCCGTCGAGCAGGCCGGAACCCGCGACCTCATCGCGGCGGCCGAGTGCCTTGATGACCCGCTGGACGTGGCGTCCGCCCTCGCGGACGTTCTCGACGAGGTAGAGGTACTCATAGCCGCCGATTTTCTTGACACGAACGAACATGGCGGGTGTCCTGACTGCGACACTGACACCATGGCGAATCGCAGTCAGGTCAACGACTTTGAACCAGTTTCTGATCACAAAATCCCAATATTTAGCACCACAATTTTGCCGAGACTTACGAAATGCGCAGTATTCTGTGGGTCTTCTGGTAGCGCGGCCTGGCAAGTGTGGAAGTTGGGCCTGACTGTGCAGGCCGAAATTGGTCTGTCTCTTTGTTTGATCGCATGATTCACGCGCCGGGGACGTTCCGCTCAGCGCGATCATGCTCCAGCAGAAAACCGCCGCCCTCTGTCACCTTTGGCGACCGATCGGCGCAATAAGATGCTTTTGGCGCGAGCGCTGACAGAACCAGAGCCTCTCCCCGACCATGCGCGGGTCCAGCGGAAATCGGAAATACAGCCAGGCCGCGTCACTGATGAGCTAAGCAGGGTAGCGATCGCCGGCATAAATCGGGTCTCGCAGCGCTGTCATCCGGGACGGATACCTGACCCGCCAGGCTCAGCCAAGTCGGCGGCTGCTCAACGTTGACGGTGCCAGGAAGAGTATAACTGCGCCGTCCCGACCGAAAGCGGGCACCGCTGTCACGAGCGCAATCTCATTCCGCCAGGGTCAAGTTCGATAGTTCATCAGAACGATTATCGTGCCGCCGTGTCAATTGCTTTTCGCGGTATACGCATCGTCAAGAGCAACAGCCATGCTGGCAACGTCGTCACGATCAGCATCACATAGACGTCGGCATAGGCGACAATCTGGGCCTGCTGGTTGACAATTCGGTCGAGCCATGCCGAGCCGTGCCTGGTCGCCGGATCGAGCCACTGATGCGCGGGCCCAATTGCCTGCAAAGCCCGATTGAATGGGGTAAGCGACGCGCCGATCATCTCGTGCATTACCTGGGTATTACGCGCCAGCACCGTGGTCGCGACCGAGACACCGATCGCCGCGCCAAGGTTGCGCAGCAGACTGAACAGCGCCGCCCCCTCGGTCCGCATCGACGGCGCCAAGGTGACGAACGCCAGCACCTGGAGCGGGGTGAACAAAAGCCCCATCGCGGCGCCCTGGATAACGATCGCGATGATGATCTCCCTCTCCGACACGTCGGGCGTCCAGCGGGTCATCAGCCAATAGCTGTAGCTGAGCAACACCAGTCCGATCGCCACCAGCAACCGCGCGTCAATTCGCGCCGCCAGGCGCCCGGTCAGCATGGTGGTCACGACGCTGCCAAACCCGCGCGGCGCCATGATCAGCCCCGCTGTCTCCACCGGGTAATTGCTCAAAATCTGAAGCCATGGCGTCATCAGTGCGAGACTGGACACCATGAAGATGCCGACCATGAACATCAGCAGGACGCCGGACGCGAAATTGACATCCCTGAACAGCGCCGGCCGGATCAGCGGTTGGTGCGCGGACGACACGTGGACCAGGAAAAGGTAAAATCCCAGACCGGCCAGCACAGCCTCGGCGATGATCTCGCGGGAGGTGAACCAGTCCTGGTCCTCGCCGCGGTCCAGCATCAGTTGTAAGCTGCCAATCCCGATCGTCAGCACGCTGAACCCCAGCCAGTCGAAGCTGAGACGTGCCTGCCCGCCGCCGCCCGGGAGGAAGATCATCAGGCCGCCGGCGGCGAGCAAACCAAATGGCAGGTTGATGTAGAACACCCAGCGCCAGCTGTAGTTTTCGGTCAGCCAGCCCCCGACCGTCGGACCCATGATCGGTCCGAGCATCACGCCCACACCCCAGATCGCCATCGCGAAGCCGCGCCCCTCTGCAGGATAGATGTCCAGCAGCGTGGCCTGCGACAGAGGCACCAGGGCGGCGCCGAACACGCCCTGAAGCATGCGGAACACGACGATCTGGCCCAGTGACTGGGCCATTCCACAGAGCATCGAGGTGATGGTGAAGCCAAGGATGCAACCAACGTAGAGGGGCTTGCGACCATAGCGGGCCGCCAGCCAGCCGACCGGCGCCGTCATGATCGCCGACGCGGTGATGTAGGAGGTCAGGACCCAGGTGATCTCATCGAAACTCGAGGAAAAACTGCCTTGCATATAAGGCAGCGCCACGTTGGCGATGGTCTGGTCGAGCAACTGCAGCACCGTGGCGCCGATCGCGCACGCCGTGATCATCGCCCGATGGGGCGTATCGTAATGGACCGTTTCTCCCGGCATGTTGGCGGCGACCTTTTCGTCGTCCATCTTGCAACCGGCAGCATGCAGACAGGAACTATCCGGCGTCAAACGCCACGGAGACGAGATGGTCGTCGGGCATATACCCGAGACTTCGGCGTCGGCTGAGGCGTTTGTCGTGGAGGGGTCTTGAGCGAAATCTCTTCGGCTTCGACAGTGCCGAACTCGAGCCCCCGCTCGCGCCCGACGCCGAAGACGACGCAGTCGACAATATCCCGATCCGCCTCCAGCAATGGATCCCCAGAACCCATCGGCTCATCTTCTGACAGCACCAACTTAAACACCATCACCAGAGTCATGGGCGACCGACGCGCCAACATGATCCTGACGGTTCTGGCGCAAATAGCCTGAAGAACGACAAGTTGCCGACGCGAGCGTCGACGTTGCCCCGCTTCATTACGCAAGCAGGACTGCCTTCCGGACCCCGGGCGCGCGTCTATCTTTGAGGCATACCTTGCCGGGATTGAACTGTCCCTTGCCGATCCGGCGGAGCAACCGGTGTCGGCCCTGTGGGCAGGCGCATTGGGATTGTGGCGAAAGTCACGACAAGAGCACCTTGGCCACTGATTAGGAGGTAGCGCGGGCGCACGCGAGGCATCCGCTATCCCAGCCAGGTGGGATGGATAGCCGCGGCCCCGGCAAAATGATACGGCGCCGTGCGCTCGGATGCGCTGAGATCTGCCATCGACTGTATGTCCCGCAGTCACAAGCCCCCACAGTCTTACGGTCGGAACGGTGATTCCTTGGGGCCCGTGCTTGGATCGAAGATTACGCAAAATCTGGATGCTCTCGCTGTAACCGAAGCGCCCGGTCAACCGGATACAGGAGCAGACGTGCACGATCCATGTCGCACGTCCGCACCATCTTAAGGAGTCATCCATGTTCAAATGCGTCCCGACCTTCGCTGCCGTCGCTCTGCTTGCCGCGGCTTCCGTCGCTCCGGCCTTTGCGCAAAGCTCATCGAGCATGTCGAACGACACGATGTCCCACCACAGCATGTCTCATGACAACACGGGGAATTCGACTATGTCGAAGGGTTCCGGCATGAAGCATGATACGATGAGCAACGACACCATGTCCCATGACAGTGGTTCGGGCTCGATGAGCCACGACAACATGTCGAAGTCCCAGTAACGGGTCGGCCAGGCTTGTCGGAAAGGGCGTGACTGCCCTGCCGAAAGGGAACCGGGTATCACCGTGAAAGGGGCGGTTCGAAAGGAATCGGATCGCCCATCCCGGAAGCCCCGCAAGCGTTCAAGGGCGTTCGCCTGGTCTGTTGGCTGATCAGGAATATCGAGCCGAACAGGAGCAGGAGACTATGAACCGGCGTA
The DNA here is from genome assembly GCA_963817185.1 of uncultured Alphaproteobacteria bacterium. Lineage (GTDB taxonomy): Bacteria > Pseudomonadota > Alphaproteobacteria > Acetobacterales > Acetobacteraceae > Rhodopila. Next base: position 382,728 of record CAWFNN010000005.1, read on the forward strand.
CGATCCTTGCCACATCCGGTGCATTCGCAGGAGTTTTGATGGCCGGGTTTATGCGGCCCCGTACCGCAAACGCGGCATCGGCTTCCGGCGCGATTTACCGGGTCGTTCACACGGACGTGGAATGACGAAGGCTTCTGAATCCTGCCGCCTGTCAGAGGTGCCGCGGCAGGCAGGCACGGAAGCACCGTTTTCGTCGTCCCTCCTGGCGACCGCCGCGCGATGATTGGCTGATACACGTCCAGGGTCGTCTCAGTCGGTCCGCGGTGCTGACGTATCCATGAAACGAAATTCCCGGATGAGCGGCCAATGATCGGTTGGAGACCCGTGGCGTGGCGGACGGCGCCAGCACCCCTTGTTCCCGGAGAAACCGGATCAACAGAGCGGCGGGCATCAACGAATGGTTGCTGGGGCCGCGGCGGTATCGCACACGACCACCAGCCTGGAGTTCTGTCGCGCACGCCGTAACGCCATCGAGACAGTCAGGCAGGTGAACCCAGCCGATTGCATCCCATCAGCCCAAGCGGCCATTGAACGGAGGATGGAGTTTATGCTGGCCGGCTTGTAACCGCCTCGATGCAGCGTGAAAACAACCTTGGATGTGTCGATGGCTATATGTTTATACTGGGTCATGGACGCCTCCGGTCTTGGTTGCTTGCAGCCCGCACCGGCCGCTCCCCTTCCCCGAGCCAAGCTTCGATCGCCCGGTTGGCGCTACAATCCCGCCGACCGGGCCGGCAGGGCGCTTGGGCGCGCTCTATAACGCGCCCTGGTTCCAGTCGATTCTGTTCGGCGTCCGCGAGGATTGGTTGCAAATGATAGCAAAGAGATCTTGCGGTGTGAATACCGCGGTCCGGACCGTCGCGTATCCGATTTCGTCAATACGGATACAGCAGCCCGTCGGATCCGCAATCGTATCCAAGCGGTGGCGGTGCGAAACAGTCTGGCGGCGGTTCGTAGTAGACTGGGGGCGGATAGAGTAGGGCTCCGCCGACAACACCCAGCCCGAGGCCGAGCGCAAAACCGCCGACGACACCAGGCCCACGAAAGCCGCGCTCGTGAAAGTGGTCGTGGTCGTGAAAGCCTTCGTGAAAGGCACCGCCACGAAAGCCTTCATGAAAGCCACTGCCACGAAAGGCGTCGTGAAAGCCACCACCACCGCCGCCGTGAAAGCCTTCGTGGAAGCCACCACCACCACCGCCGCCGCCGCGAAAAGCATTGGCCGGCGTGGTAACCATCAACAGAGCGGCGGCAACGCCTGATACGAGAACTTTGCTCATCGGTTAATCTCCCGCACCAGCTATCTATGCACCTTCTGATGCAGGACAATCGGCTTATCCATGACAACGGTACGGCGAGGCTACATAATACTTTGACCGAATGGCAGGGAATAGATGTTGATTAGCAATTAGATGCGACGTTGTGCTTTCCTCTGGTGTTGGCAGTTGGACAACGCAGACGGCGTACGGGCTCGGATGGACGATGCAAGCAGGCCGCGGGTTCAAAACAGGGTAACACCTGAAACTCGGAATCCCTTCACTGGCGAGGCTTCGTCAATTTTCGGGGCATGGTTCAAAAGTGCCGTTTCGAGGTAACATAACCGTCAAAGCCGCGCGAGCCAAGAGCTTGCGAGGTTCAGGTGTGACCATGATCTGAACCACGCCGAGAACTGCCCGAGAACGTCAGATAAATATTTGCCACGCGGAACAACTCCCGTCCGCCAGCGTCAATGACAATGATCGGTCGACCGGCCGGAACCAAAAGGACTGCCGGTGACCCAGGCTTGTCTGAATCGGATCGGCACCGCAGTTCCCTCCTACGACATTCACGCAGAGTTCGTCGAGTTCGGCCGGGATACCATAGTCGACTGGCACAAACGCGCGTTGTTCGACCGCATAGCGGCAAGCAATTCCGTCGAACCTTGCCCCGACAGGGGGCGCTAAAATCCTGCCGGCGCCGCTGTCACATCTCGGGGGCATCACCGGGGTGGAGATCCCGAGAGCGTCCGTGCGGGACGACACAAGGAAAACGGTCTCGATCCGGCCGCATAGCGAATAGATTTGGATGCCCTTGGCGCATAAGTCCAATGATGCAATGCAGGATTATCTTGCGACGCGCATACCCCATTTTAATTGACGGAAGCCGGACATCTCGCCCGACCAAGAGATGGAGAAGTCCTATGAAAAAGCTGGGTCTTGCCGCCTTTGCCGCCTTAAGCCTGACGGCCGCCGCCCCTGTCGCCACTGTACATGCGGAACAGGCTCCTTCAACCCTCGAGCAAGTGGTTCATGCAAATGCCCGGATCATGCACGGCGGCGCAATAGCCGGAGACAACGTGCCGTTCCCCGCGTTCGAGCGCACGGACATCAGCGCAGCAGACATACTGAACCGCCAGGAGCTTTATCACGTCAATCCGAGGGTGGTTCCTCCTCCACCGGGATACGGGATCTCGGAAGCACACGTCGGGAACCTTGCCCGTGGAGCGCGTCACCACGTAGACGGAACCCACGTCGTCCAGCGTGGCCACGTGCACTTCGTGCACCAGAGCTAAGGAAATTCCACGAAACTTTCGTGGCTGTGTGTCGAGGCGCTAGCGCCTGCACTCGAACGGCGGAACGTTCTTGCGGGTCGGATTGGGTTTGATGACCGGGGTCGAGCCCCGCTCGACCAGGAATTATAGCGCGCCACGACTTGGTGCAGCATGCTTTCTCGGGACCGAGATGCGTCACGATAACGAAGCCCAGGCCAGGCTTGCTCGGCATGCCACTAAAGAAGCCCTCAAGAGCCTCCACGCCGCGCGGCCGACTCACCGATCCCGGCAATGGGAAAGTCTATTCCGCTGGCAGCGGTCATCAGGTCCTCCTCACTCGGCGAGACGATTGGATTTTCTGCCGGGCGGCGCGGCTGATACGGCCGGACCTATTTTTATACCGTCCTGCCGCGCGAATAGAGCTGGCGCATTGCGCTCGCGCTCGAGGAGACGGAGGGCGGCCCGCACGACCTCATTCGAAGTGCCGAAGCGACCGGAGGCGACCTGTGATGCGACGAAATCGCATAAATGTTCGGTAAGGGAGACGTTAAGCGCGAACTTGCTGGGCATCCTGGAATAGCGCACGGGAAACCCATTCGGGTGCAAACTTCTGGCACCTTAAGCCATCACTTTGGCATCACTGACGGAGGTGCGCCGGCTCGCCGCTATGGCGCACCTTCTTCGTGCAACACATCGCAGCGAACAACGAAGGCTTTGCGACCCTGCCTTTGCGCCAAAACTTCGCTATTGCGACGCATTCTCATTTGGGGCAGTCTGCTCTCGACAAATCGGGAGTCCCCTCGTGGGTCAGATCATCCGGCTATCCGTCTCTCTGACGGAATACCCCGATACCTCACTGGCGCTCGATACCGCCGAGGGCGTCTTGCTGATCGCCATCCGCTGGTGGGTCGCCGATTTCCGCGACCGCGACGATCCGTTGCCACGCTTGTGCCAGGCAATGGACGTCGCCGGTGCCCACGATGCGGCCTTCTCGGTGGATCAGCTCATGGTCGCCGTCGTGCGCTTCGCCCGGCGGCCGATGACGATTTACTGTCCGCACTGCCCCGTCCTGTCCGAGGACGAAAAGTATTTGCTCAATGCCGCCCGCCTGGTGCAGGCCGGCGACAGCCAAATGGCGGAACGCGTCTTGCGGACTGCCCTGCTCTCCGCCCAAGGGGCAGAATTCGCGCTTGGTCCCTTACTGGGACTGGGTGAACTGTTCGCCGAGGCCAAAGTGTTCTTCCGTCAGTGCAGGTCGCCGGACGCGGACCTGACGCCAACCGGGGCGGTGAAACCGCCCGGAACCAACCATTGATCGATAGGATCAGCTATGGAAAGGCACCTCTCGACCGGCCTCGCCACGATCGTAGCGCTCATGGCCGCGCACCGCGCCGCTTCCGGCAGAGACGGCACTCGCGCGACCTATTCTCAAGAACAAGTCGATCGGATCGGCGCTTATCTCCACGAAAAAGAGCGTATGTGGGACGATGCCGTCTGGATGCCGGCGGCACCGGATGCCTCACGCGCTGTGGCCAGAGGTTAGTCGGCCGTCCAGTTGTTCTGATAGTAGTTATACGCCGGCGCGTGATACGTTGACGCCTGCGCACTTGCTGTGCCGATGCCAATCAGAACGGCGAGGATCAAGGCTTTCATCGGGAGGATCAAGGCTTTCATCGGAATTCTCCAACCATTGTCGGGCGAGATGATATCCGGCTCCAAAAGCCAATATCGTCCTATGCGCGATGATTGATAATCAGCCTTCTGGGCATTGGATACTTGCGTTGAGCGGGGAAATTGGCGTATCGGCGCCAGTCAGTCGGATGACGCCACATATGGAATGGAAGTCTATCCCGCGATGCCCTGCCTTTCTCTTTGGTGATGCTAGAGCAAAAACCGACCGCTCCGATTCGAAATGTCTTTTCCCGGCGCGGTGCGGTGTGATTCACCATGCATGCTGGAGAGGAGGCCAGCATGCATGACACGAGCTTTGTCCCAGGATCTGCGCTCTCGCGTGATTGCGGCCGTTGACGGCGGCCTCTCTTGCAACGCGGCTGCGGCACGCTTTGGCATCGCGGTGTCGAGTGCGATCCGCTGGATCCGCGCCTGGCGTGTAGAGGGTCGTGTAACAGCTTTGCCGCAAGGTGGTGACCTTCGTTCCCACCACATCGAGGTTTACCGGGACGTGATCCTGGGTGCGATCGATGCCGATGTCGACATCACCTTGGTCGAGCTAAGTGAACTGCTCCATCGTAAGCATCAGGCCTCATTCGCGCCCAGCACCGTCTGGCAATTCCTCGACCGTCACGACCTCACCTTTAAAAAAAACAGCGCACGCCAGCGAGCAGGAGCGCCTCGACGTCGCCGCTCGCCGGCAGGCCTGGTTCGACGCACAGCCTGACCTCGATCCCGAGAACCTGGTGTTCATCGACGAAACCGCAGTGTCAACGAAGATGGATCGGCTGCGGGGACGAGCGCCGCGCGGACAACGATGCCGAGCACCGATCCCGCACGGCCATTGGAAAACAATCACGTTCGTCGTCGCTCTCACGCTCTGTGGGCTGACCGCGCCGCTGATGCTCGACGGACCCATGAACGGCCCCGCTTTCCTTGCCTACGTCGAACAGGTGCTCGTCCCGACCTTGAAGCGCGGCATGATCGTCGTGATGGACAACCTGGCCGCCCATAGAGTAGCGGGCGTTCGGACAGCAATCGAGGCGGCAGGCGCCCGGCTCTTACTGCTGCCGCCTTATTCCCCCGACTTCAACCCAATCGAGAACGCATTCGCTAGGCTGAAAGCCATACTGCGCAAAGCCGCAGCCCGCACTATCCCGAACCTCTGGAACGCGATCCGCGACGCCTTGCCTCAGTTCACGCCCGAACAATGCGCCAATTTCTTCACAGCGGCCGGCTATGAGCCAGAATGATCGGATTCTGCTCTAGTCTTACTGAGTCGCAAAATGGAGCTTCCCCCAAATCAGCGCGGCCTCGTAAACAATGGAGATTCATGCCCCTGACTGTGAGGCAATCATGGATCTCCTGGAGAACGCCAGCCGCCTGAGGTTCGAGGCCTACGTCGAGCAACTGGCCAGCGTCATCGGCCATGCCGACCGCGTGGTGCCTTTGCACGACTACTGCACCGGGCTGCTGCTGCCCGGCGAGCGCAAGAGCGTCGAACCGATGGCGGCCCTCACCGCGCCAGCCGCCACAGCGGCGAAACACCAGTCGTTGCTGCATTTCGTCGCCATCGCCCCCTGGTCCGATGAGGCTGTGCTGACCAAAGTGCGCCAGATGGCGCTGCCAAAGATCGAAGCACTCGGCGCGATCGAAGCCTCGATCATCGATGACACCGGGTTCCCCAAAAAGGGCAAGCACTCGGTCGGCGTCGCACGGCAGTACTGCGGCCAACTGGGCAAGCAGGACAATTGCCAGGCGGTGGTCTCGCTGTCCATCGCCAACCACCACGCCAGCCTGCCCGTCGCGCACCGGCTCTATCTGCCCGAGGCCTGGGCGAACGACCCAGATCGGAGAAAGCAAGCCAAGGTTCCCGGGGACGTCGTCTTCAAGACCAAACCGCAGATCGCCTTGGACCACCTGCGCGCCGCGCATGCCGCTGGCAGTCCACTCGGCACGGTGCTGGGCGATGCTGGCTACGGCTATGATGGCCAGTTCCGCGAGGGAATAACGCAACTGGGGTTGCTCTACGCCGTCGGTATCCAATCGAACGTGCTGATGTGGAGGGCTGACACCCTCCTGCCGGGGCCGGACGGGCCGAAACTGTCACGTCCGCAACTGCGTGCGCAGCAGATCTCCGCCCAGGAGCTGGCACTCAGCCAGCCGGCGGCAGCTTGGCAAAACGTCACCTGGCGCGAAAATGGCGAGGCGTTCACCTCACGTTTTACGCGTCTGCGCGTCCGCCCGGTTACGCGGGCCGAGTCACCCGCGGAGGAGTGGCTGCTGATCGAATGGCCGGAGGACGAGGCGGCGCCGACCAAATACTGGCTATCCACCTTGCCGGCCGATATGAGCTTCGAGGCACTGGTCGATCGCGCCAAACTGCGCTGGCGGATCGAACGGGACTATCAGGACCTCAAGCAAGAACTTGGCCTGGGTCATTACGAAGGACGCGGATGGCGTGGGCTCCATCACCACATCACGCTGTGTATCGCAGCCTACGGCTTCCTGATCGCCGAGCGGGCGATTTTTCCCCCAGGAGCCAGAAAACACGGCAGATCCGCGACGGTTGACGTTTCCGCCGGTCACCGATCCGAAGGCGCCGCCGCGGCGTCCCGAGCGCCATATTTCGAACTCTATCGCCACGCTGAGGCGACGGCTTACTGTCGCTCTGGTCAAGCATCTGCCGCGGTGCCCGTGCTGCGGCGCAGGACGAGTGACCGAAGCGCGACGCAACTTGTGACACAGTAAGACTAGACCATTTTCAGCCTGACTGTGCTGGCCGAAATGGTCTATCTCTTTGTTTGATCGCATGATTCACGCGCCGGGGACGTTCCGCTCAGCGCGATCATGCTCTAGTGTGGTGGTCCCGAAGTCCGCCATACTGTGGACTG
>CAWFNN010000006.1:0-211336 GCA_963817185.1 uncultured Alphaproteobacteria bacterium
CCCTTCGCCCGCTCCAGATTTTCTAAAGAAAATCAACGTTTCAACGCGGTCCCTCGGGGCCATTTTTTGCTGCCGCGCCCATGAGGCCCGAATTGGTAAAGTACTGGGGAAGCAGCCCCGCTCATGGCGCCGAATGCGCCCGGCGAATTCGGCATGGCCGGGGCCGCCAGAGCAGGTGGCTTCGGTTCCGGCGGGGTGGGCGGCCTCTACCTCCATCGGTTCCTGCCGCAGGCACACCTCACCCCTGAGACACTGGACATCATCAAGCTCGGTACCGGGATGCTGTCGGTGCTTGCCTTCCTGGTGCTCGGGTTGCTGATCGCAACGGCCCGGGCTCGCATGATTCGACCGACCTGGCCATTCGAAACTACGCCGCGAAGCCGGCGCTGCCGAGCGAAGCGCTGCGGGATTATGGTCGCGCCGCTTCTGTTCCACGGGACCTGCTGCGCAAGCATATCGAGGCGTTCGAGCCGCAAGCGTGGCCGCGTGATGGCAAGCGCCCCCTCATCGTCGAGGACGAGAAGACAGCGGTGTTGCCGGAGCAGGTGCGCGAGGCGACCCGCGCCGGACGGTCCATGCTGAGCAGCACGCGCTGAAGGACGGGGTCGTTGGGATCCACATGACCCAGCCCCCCAGCGCCGGCTGCTGATCGAGCAGCAGGGTCCAAGCGTGCAGCATGTGGGTCCTGGTGGTGCTGGTGACGTGGGTCACGGCGATTTTGGTCGGTTTCAGACGAATGCGCCGCGAAACGGCACAGTGATGGCGGCGTTGCTGATTGGCTCGTTGGCGATCGGGGGCCCGATATTCCTGATCCGGGAGATGGATCGTCCCGTGGGTGGCGTGATGCGAATCTCAAGCTGGCCGGTGAACAAAGTGCTTGCATCCATGAACTGGTAGGGGACGGCGCAGGGCAGGGGGCGCACCAAGGTTCGTGGGCTACGACTGCCCAAGGATATCAAACCAGCGAAGATCCAGCGCGGCACGGGGCCCCCCTGGGGGTCCGTCTCAAGGAGGTGCCGGTGTGCCGTCCGCTCGTGCGCCGCGCTCACGTCCCATCGTGCTGTCGAACGGTGAGACGAGCGCGCTGCGCCGCGCGGAGGCGCTAAAGCCCGCCGGACACGACCAGGATCTCGCCGGTCACCCAGCGGGCGTCGTCCGAGGCAAGAAACACCACGGCGGGTGCAATATCGGTCGGTCGCCCTGTGCGGCCAAGTGGTGTCTGTTGCACCGCCTGCTTTTCGAAGGCGCCGCCGATGACACCTGCGGCACGGTTGGCCTCGGTGTCGACCACGCCTGGATTGACCGAGTTCACGCGGATCCTTCGCGGGCCCAGTTCCTTGGCGAGTACCCGCGTGATCACGTCCACGGCGCCTTTCGTGGCGGCATAGATCGACGCGCCGGGCGGCGCCAGCCGACTGCCTACCGACCCGATGTTGATCACGCTGCCGCCGTCCGGCCCAAATTGGGCGACAGCCGCCTTGGTCGCGAGCAGCAGGCCGAGCACGTTGGTGTCGAAGTGCCGCTGGAACTCCTCTTCCGTGACCTCCTCAATCGTGCCGAACCGGTAGGTTCCCGCGCTGTTCACCAGGATACCGACGGTCCCGAAGCTGCTCTTCGCCTGGGCGAAGATCCGGTCCACCTCCGCAGACCTCGCGACGTTTCCTTGGGCCGCCACCGCCCTGCCGCCGGCGTCCGCGATATCGGCGACCACCTTCTCGGCGCCCTCGCGATCGCTCGCATAATTCACAACGACCGCTGCACCCGCTGCCCCCAACTGCTTGGCTATCTCCGCGCCTATCCCCTTCGACGCGCCCGTGACCACGGCGACTCGGCCTGTCAGTTTGCTCATCGCTCTCCTCCTTTCGGAAATGACAGTCGGATGCACAGATGTGGGGTCTCGCCTCGAGCGCATTTCAAGTGGGGCAATGGAAAGTTGCACTCAGTCGGTGCAGCGATCCGCCAACGCCTTGCGGTTCGCTGCACATAGCCCTGCGGTGGTGGTGGTGGGCAGCGAAATTAGCGCAGCACGCTTTCGCTCACCGGCGCGAATTCCGAGCCACAGAGTCCCACGCCGGGCGGCCCTGTGCGCCGCGCGCACAAGCGAAAAACGGTCTACGCCATCGCTCGCTCGTGAGCCCGCGGACTGCCCCAGATATCCCTGACGTCAACGAAACGGGTGCTGCGTCCCACGCCGCCGCATCACATGGAGGAGGTGCACGCGGGACTCGAAGGCACTCATCATCCGGGTTGCCGCCTCGTGGAACATCCCGTTCGCAACATGATCAAGCAGATGGCTTTTGAACTGAAAGTCAACGACCAGGTCGATGTGGGTCTTCTCCCCAGCCGCGGTAAATGTCCAGGTATTTGTCAAGTGCTCCAGTGGCCCCTCAACGGAGCGTACCAGCACCTGCCGAGGTCGGTCCAGGGTGACCTGGCTCGTAAAGCTTTCCTGGAATGGACCGAATCCGATGACGAGTTCGGCGATGATCTCTCGCTGATCCTGGCGGTCGATCCGCGCGCCGCTGCACCAGGGAACGAATGCGGGATAGTCCTTCACGTCCGCAACGACTTCGAAAAGTTCGTCCGCACCATAGGCGAGAGTTGCCTGCTCCTCGTGACGTGGCATATCGCACCCTCTCCCCTCTGTATTCAATCCTGTCAATGTATACGGCTGGGCACCAGACGACGGGGACGAAACGCCACCCCACTGCGGCAATTCTCCGTTGCATATCCTTGTCATCTCACGTGTACTTTGGATGCCTGATGTCAAGGTCCTGCGCCACCGCCATCTTGGCCCGGGCGGACGGAGGGTTGGTGGCATTCTGAACGGTCACTTCTTGGGTCTCTCCGCCAAAGGTGGCGCAAAGCGGTCAGGCCCGCGTTCCACACCCGCGATAAAAGTCCGTTCCCCCGAAGCCAGCCCGCAACCAACCGAACGCACAATCGGCCTGGCCATCAAGATGCACGGAAAGCTCGTTTCAGATCCGCTTGAACCGTCTATCGCCAACGCCTCGGTTGGGAGCTCCACCACGACGGCCTGGCGTTCGAGGTCCCCCCGCCGATCGTCTACGACGACATCCGCATCGGCAAAGGTTACCGAGCCGACATCATCGTCGATCAAACCGTCCTTCTCGAACTCAAGTCGGTCGACCGCCTCCTCGCGGTACATGAGGCCCAGACGCTCACCCACCTCCGACCGAGCGGCCGCACGCTCGCTCTGCCGATGAAATTCAACACCATCCGGCTCAAGGACGGTTTGCACCGCTTCGTCGCGTAGTCCCGACGCGAGATCCTCCTGTCAGGCCACGACCGCGCATCATCGCAAGGCCCTCTCGATAGCCCCTGGCAAAGTCGTGCCGAACGATTTCTCTTGCCATCCGCCATCTATCGGCGTTACAAAGAACATATAGAGAACAATTTCCCAGCCGGATCGCCAAATGACCCCGACCCAACCCGAAGCCGCCGTCCAGCCCCAGCCCGAAATCCCGGACGGCCTCACCTGGCTGATCCACCAGTCCCTGTTCCTCATCACCCCGTTTTTCATGGACGGTGCCGCGGACGACGAAACCTGCGCCCGCGCCGCGGCCAAGGAACTCCTGGCCTCCTACGGCGCCAGCTCGGCCGAGGAACTCCAGATCGTTACCGAGTGCATCATCTTCGCCTACGCCGCCATGGACACGCTGCGTCAGGCCAAGGCCGATCCCGACCTCACCGACGACCGCCGCCTCCGCCTGCGCAACAACGCCGCCGCCTTGAGTCGCGCCAGCCAACGCAACCGGCGCGGTTTCGACGCCCTCCGCAAGCTCCGGACCTCTGCCCCCGAACCACGGCCCGACCCGCCCGCGCCACACCCATTCGTTGACCAACTCGATCCAGCCGCAGTCTTGCGGGACCTGCAGGAGAAAATCGCCGAACATCGCCAGCGCATGGCCGAAAAGGCGTGCGCCCAGGGCGCTCATGCGCCATTGCCGCTCCCGCCCGCATCCATCAATCCCGGGCACCGGGATTCCGCCGAACCCGCCCCCCGCCAGTAACAGGCACGGCGCAGCATCCGGACCTCCGCTGTTCAGACGCCTGCAGCCAACGCCTCCGCCAAAGCTTGCCCCCCGCGCGGCTTCCCCTCAATCTCCCGCCACACAGGGGAAAATCCATGCGCATCGAGATCATCTGCACCGGCGACGAGGTACTGACCGGCAAAATCACCAACACCAACTTCTCCTATATGGCGCAGAAGCTGGAGGACGTCGGCTTGTCGGTGCACGCCGAAACCACCGTCGGGGACGACCGCGAATCGCTCCTCGCCGCCTTCCAGCTTGCCGCCACCCGCGCCGACGCGGTGATCGTCAACGGCGGCCTCGGCCCGACCGTCGACGACCTGTCGCAGGAAATCGCAGCTCAGGCCGCCGGCGTCGAACTCGTCCTGCATGAGGCATGGCTCACCCGCATGGAGAGCTTTTTCACCCGCCGCGGCCGCCAGATGCCGCCCAACAACGTCAAGCAGGCGATGCTGCCCGCCACCGCCGAGATGATCGACAACCCCATCGGCACCGCCTGCGGCTTCGCCCTCGACATCGGGAAGGCGCGCTTCTTCTTCACCCCCGGCGTCCCCCGTGAACTCCACCGGATGCTGGAGGAGCAGGTGATACCCCGCCTCCTCGCCCGCTCCGGCGCCCCCACGGCGATTTATCTGAAACGGTTTCACTCCTACGGCCTGGGTGAATCTCACATCGACCAGTTGCTGACCGGTGTCGAGGCACTGGACCCCGTCGGCGGCGTCAAACTCGGTTTCCGCGCGCACTACCCACAGATCGAAGTGAAACTCACGGTCCGCGGCACCGACATGGACGATGTCCACCGCAAGCTGGCCCCGATTACGGCCGAAGTCAGAAAGCGTCTCGGCAACTTCATCTTCACCGAGGACGACCAGACCCTTGAAGGCGTCACCCTGGCCGCGCTGACGCAGGAACAAGCCACACTCACGGTGGTGGAAACCTTCACCGGTGGCCAGATTTCGGCCCGGATCGCCCACCTGCCCGGCGCCGAGACTGTCTTCCGGCACGCAACGGTAACCCGTCACCTGGACAAGTTGTTCGGCGTCGAAATTCCCTCCGAACTCGACCAGGACACCACCGAAGCCGTCGCCATGGCCGCCCGCCAGATCACTGGCGCCTCCCACGCCTTGGCGGTGCTGATCGAGCTCGACGCAGGCGCCGACCGTATGGACCTCGGCGGCACCATCTGCATCGCCATCTCCACCGCCGACCGGATCGAGTTTCGCCGATCCCGGATCCTCGGCGGACGCGAATGGGTCAGACTGGGTGCGGTCGAACTGGCTCTCGATTGCCTGCGCCGGTTCATGCAGGGGCTTCCGGTCGTCGAACGAATTGACTTCGAGAGGAACTGACCCGCCTGTGTCTTCTCACCGAGGTCAACGCCAAACCAGTAGCAGGAATATGGAACCGCGGATGAACGCAGCGCGGCCATTGGCCGCAGCCAAACGAGAGCGAATTCCGACCCGCGACGGTCTTCAGGCTCACGCCGCCGCCGCTGCCGGTGCCTGCTTCAGTGAGATGCGCTCTACGTCGGCCGCGTTGTCCGAGCATCACGATGGTGCCGCGACGGTGTCTTGGTGCGTGCCTGGAGCATCATCGCGCCGAGCGGAACGTCCCCGACGCGTGAATCAGCGATCAAACACAGACCTAGAGCATGATCGCGCTGAGCGGAACGTCCCCGGCGCGTGAATCATGCGATCAAACACAGACCTAGAGCATGATCGCGCTGAGCGGAACGTCCCCGGCGCGTGAATTATGCGATCAAACAAAGAGATAGACCATTTTCGGCGTGCACTGTCAGGCTGAAAATGGTCTAGCTAAGCAATGAAATCGGAGACGCGGATGCACGCCGATCAGCGCGGATGACGCAGATGGTGCGCTCGCGCGGCCACGGGGTCTCGCCCGAGTTGGTGTCGGTTCAGCCGCGATCGGCGTGCATCTGCGTTTCCCCCCTTGCTGTGCTGCAGCCGACTCAGGCGCGGCAATGGCGCACGAACGCAAGGTGGGGCGCGGCGCCGCGGCACGATGCGGGGGCATCCGATCGTCATGCCCGCGTGTTTCGAGCCGTCGGGACGGTTCCCCTCCGTCACCGCAACGGCGTAACGGCGATACTTTCGTTGCGCCATGTCCGGAAAAAAGCATTCAGCAAATCGGCGGTTGATCGAACTCCCTTCGAATACTCGCCGCGGCTTGTGTTGATTCTCGGGTTAAGCAGTGCGGATGGCAAACTTCGCGGCGCGGCCGCGCCCCGCACCCGCCCCGAGTTCGAATGCGCGACGTCAGCCCTCGGCGGAGAAAGGCCCGTCTGTGTGCATCCGCGGTTTCAATTTTCCTCGCCAGCCCGCCTATCGCTCCCCGCTCGGCCACAGCACGACCCGCAGGGTCTGCAGCAGGATGATCAGGTCGAACAACACCGAAAAGTTCTTTACATAGTAGAGATCGTAGCTCAGCTTCGACCGAGCGTCGTCGACCGAAGCGCCATAGGGGTAGTTGATCTGCGCCCAGCCGGTCAGGCCCGCCTTCACCATATGCCGCTCGTTATACAGCGGAATCTTCTCCGCCAGCTCTTTCACGAACATCGGCCGCTCCGGCCTGGGACCGACGAAAGACATGTCCCCACGCAGGATGTTCACCAACTGGGGCAGTTCGTCGACACGCGAACGCCGCAGGAGCCTGCCGACCCGGGTGATGCGTTCGTCCCTCGTCGCTGCCCAGACCGCACCGTTCGGCTCGGCATTGACCCGCATGCTGCGCAGCTTGAGAATCGGGAACACGCGACCGCCCTGCGTAACACGCTCCTGCCGGTAGAGCACTGGGCCCGGACCCTCCCACCGGATCGCGAACATCGCCAGCACGATCAGGGGCATCGTCAGGAACAGGACGACGGAACTGGCCGCCAGGTCGAACCCGCGCTTGAGGAAGCGGTCCATCGCGCCAAAGGTGAAGCCGTCACTATAGACCAGCCAGCCCAGTTCCATGCGTTTCAGATCGATCCGGCGAATCTCCCGCTCCACGAAGCTGAGGTACTGGATGACCGGGAAACCCGCCTTCTTGCAGTCCAGCAGCCGTCCCAGATTCATCCCGCGGCGCTCATCAGGTGCGACGATGATCAGGTCCGCATCCACCCTCGTGGCAATGTGGGCGACGTTGAAGTCGGGTGGACAGAATATCCGGTCGGAGCGCTCCGCGATCAGACGCGGATCGACGTTCTCCTGCTCATCATGCACCAGCGTGACGTCATCATGCAGGCTGGAGCCCTCGCGTCCCAACATCAGCAGCAGGTCCCACGCGCGCTGGCCCGCGCCTACGATCAACAGGCGGCGGCGCAGAACCCCGCGGCGGATCAGAACGTCGATGACGAGGCGGGCCAGGAACGCGCAGAGAGTGAATGTGACGACCGCCAGTCCGAACAACATGGCCTGGTCCCGACCGCCGGGCATCGGCGCTGATGGCACCAGCAGCGGCTGGATCATGGAAACGAGAATCGCCAGCGCGGCCCCCATGCCGGCGACGAGCGGCACCCGCGTCAGGGATCGCTCGGCCTCAAGGATCGCGTCCCGCCGGTACAGCCCCATCGCGAACAGAAGCAGCAGGTCGAGGATCGGATATTCTATGCCGCGGGCATCCCAGGGGATTTCAAACAAGGAGAGGATGTCGGGCCGCGATAACCACAGTACCAGGGGCCAGACGGCAACAATCAGCGCCGCGTCCAATGCGAACAGCACCGTCCCAGTGGTCGTCTTCGAGAAGTTCAGCATCCTGGTCCTGGTCATGAATCGGCTGGCGCACCGCTCCGCGAGGCATTCTACAACTGGAACGTGTATATTGTTAACACAATTCGCGTGGCTTCGAAGTGTGACGCGTTGTGTTACCGCACCAAAATACGTAACGGGCGCAGTATGGGATTGCAGGCCGCGGACCACGGCGTCGTGCGTAAGATCCAGTTCATCCGACCGTGATCGACATGGGTCGTGATCGGTGGAGAGCGGGACGACACATGGAGCAGGATGGGGGCGTTTCCGGCGCTTGGCCGTCCGACGACAATGCGGACGGCCTTCGGAACGCCCCCTCCGGATGTCCCCCTTCTGGAAGCCCCCTTCTGGAAGCCCCCTTCTGGAAGCCCCCTTCTGGAAGCCCCCTTCTGGAAGCCCCCTTCTGGAAGCCCCTCGACGCCGGCGCTTCGAAGCGCCATGTTTGACGCCAAGGAGTTCCGCTTATGTCCCAGACTCTGCTGACCAGGCTCCCCTCGGCGCCGCCCGCCTTGTTCATGCCGCAGAAGCAGCCCGCCAAACCCATGACGCGGCGGCTGAAGGTCGTGTCCGAATATGAGCCCGCGGGCGACCAGCCTACCGCGATCGCCGAACTCGTCCGCGGCGTCGAAGCGGGCGAGCGCGACCAGGTCCTGCTCGGCGTGACCGGTTCCGGCAAGACCTTTACCATGGCGAAGGTAATCGAGGCGGTGCAGAAGCCGACCCTGATCCTGGCGCCGAACAAGACGCTGGCGGCGCAACTCTACGGCGAGATGAAGAGCTTCTTCCCTGACAACGCGGTCGAATATTTCGTCAGCTACTACGACTACTACCAGCCCGAGGCCTATGTCCCGCGCACCGACACCTACATCGAGAAAGACGCGCAGATCAACGAGCAGATCGATCGGATGCGTCACGCCGCCACCCAGTCCCTGCTCGAACGCAACGACGTGATCGTGGTCGCGTCCGTGTCCTGCATCTACGGCATCGGGTCGGTCGAGACCTACTCGAAAATGGTCGCCAGGCTGGAGGTCGGTGGCCGGATCGATCGCGACAAGCTGGCCAAGGCGCTGGTCGATCTGCAATATCGCCGGAACGATACGGCCTTCGCGCGCGGTTCATTCCGACTTCGCGGTGAGATCGTCGACATCTTCCCCAGCCATTATGAGGACCGTGCCTGGCGGGTCTCGCTTTTTGGAGACGAGATCGAATCCGTGCACGAATTCGATCCGCTGACGGGCGAGAGGACCGCGGAACTGAAAGAGATCACGGTTTACGCCAACAGCCACTACGTCACGCCAAGGCCGACGCTGACCCAGGCGGTCCGCGACATCAAGCTCGAGCTGAAGGTCCGCCTGGCGGAACTGAACGCGCAGGGCAAGCTGCTTGAGGTGCAGCGGCTGGAACAGCGGACGATGTTCGACATCGAAATGATGGAGACAACCGGGTCGTGCAAGGGGATCGAGAACTATTCCCGGTACCTGACCGGCCGAGAGCCGGGCGACCCGCCGCCGACCTTGTTCGAATACCTGCCGGAGAACGCGCTTCTGATCGTGGACGAAAGCCATGTGACGGTGCCGCAGATCGGCGGCATGTACCGGGGCGACTTCAACCGCAAGACGGTATTGTCGGAATTCGGTTTCCGGCTGCCCTCTTGTGTCGATAACCGGCCGCTGAAGTTCGAGGAATGGGAGCGGTTCCGGCCGCTCTCGGTCTTCGTATCGGCGACCCCCGGCCCGTGGGAGATGGAACGCACCGCCGGTGTGTTCGCCGAGCAGGTGATCCGGCCGACCGGGCTGATCGATCCGCTGACAGAAATTCGTCCGGTCGAATATCAGGTCGACGACCTGCTGCATGAGTGCAAGGCCGTCGCCGCCATCGGCGGCCGCGTCCTGGTCACCACCTTGACCAAGCGGATGGCCGAGGAACTCACCGACTACCTGACCGAACAGCAGGTGAAGGTGCGGTACCTGCACTCGGATATCGACACGCTGGAGCGGATAGAGATCATCCGTGACCTTCGCCTGGGTGTGTTCGATGTGCTGGTCGGGATCAACTTGTTACGCGAGGGTCTCGATATCCCGGAATGCGCGCTCGTCGCGATCCTGGATGCAGACAAGGAAGGATTCCTGCGTTCACAGACGTCGCTGATCCAGACGATCGGCCGAGCGGCGCGGAACGTGGACGGGCGGGTGCTGCTGTATGCGGATACACTGACGCAGTCGCTGCGGTCGGCGATTGAAGAGACGGAACGGCGGCGCAACAAGCAACGTGCGTGGAACGAGGCGAACGGGATCACCCCCACCTCGATCCGCCGGCACATCGGCCAGGTGCTGGAGAGCGTGTTCGAACAGGACTACGTGACGGTGGCGCCGATCAGGGACTCCGATACCAAGGAGTTCGTCGGCAAGGACCTGAAGGCATCGATCGCGGACCTGGAGAAGCGGATGCGGGCCGCGGCATCCAACCTGGAGTTCGAACAGGCGGCGCGGTTCCGCGACGAGATCAAGCGGCTGGAGGCGCTCGACCTGGGTCTGCCGGCACCGCCGATGCCAAGCGCGATGATGCGGCCGAAGCGCGATCGCACGCCGGAGCCGATGGGACCGGGTGGCGGAGGTTACGATCCGTCGAAGCGGCGCGGCCGTGGCGGGATGAGACGAAAAGGGCCTTAGGACCTGGTCACAGTTATAAGGCAACCCGGATGGTCATGGCACTCAGTGCGGACGCGCGTCCAGGGGCGGCCCGCCCTTCGGGCTCTCGGTCTCAATCTAGCGATAGAGTCCCAAGCCGGCCGATATCCGCCGGATATCTGAAGCCAGGGAATTGTTGACAATTGCCCGGGTTGCGGCCTCTTCCGCTGACTGCGGTCGAGCCATTCGGCATGCGCCGCCCCAGACGAGAGGTGCAGCCGAGTGCACCTCAACCAAGCCGTGCAATTGCCCCAAATGACACCCTGGTCCGCCATTGAGCCTGCCGGCAATGGGAGTAGTCTTGTTCAACTTGACCCAAATCGGTAGGAGAACAGACATGCCCGCGACCGTGAAAGACCTGCTTGCAGCCGCGCGAGCCGCCGTCCCGGCAATCACACCGGCCGATGCCGCCGACCTTGTAACAAAGGCCGATGCGGTGGTCGTCGATGTCCGGGATGGAACCGAGGTGGCCGCCAGCGGGAAAGTTAAGGGGGCGCTGGCGATTTCTCGCGGCCTGCTGGAGTTCCGCGCTGACCCGGATTTGCCGACGCACGAGCCTGCTCTGCGCAAGGATCGCCCGGTAATTCTTTATTGTGGTTCAGGCGGCCGCGCCGCCCTCGCGGGCAAGACACTGCTGGACCTGGGCTTCAAGGACGTACGCAACGCCGGCGGCTTCAAGGATCTGGCCGAGGCTGGCTGGGCGGTGGAGCCTGCCTGACGATCCTGGCCGGGTGACGGCCGACTGTTTCGGAGATGTGGACGGCGGTGGGTGCCCACTGAGCGCTGATCCAAAAATCGCGCCCGGCGCCGGATTTGAGCCGCAACCGGCTGGCGGCTCGCAGAGGTATCCTTGTCATTTACCAATGACAAGGTGTCTTTGATGCGAGAGGCGGGAAGCGCCTAATCATGGGCGGTCAATCCCCGGCTATGGTCCCGGCGGCGCGGAGGCTGGAAATCTCCTCGTCCGAATAACCCGCCTTTCGCAGGATAGCCCGGCTGTGTTCGCCATGGCCGGGTGCGCGTTCGACCGGCACTTTTTCCGATCCGGACAGCGTGAAAGGACTATCGACGGTCATCATGCCGGTGTCGGCGAGCGGGCGCAGGATGCCGGCAGCCAGTGCCTGCGGGTCCTTGGCGATTTCCGCGACCGTGCCGACCACACCGAAGGTCAGGCCGGCCGCATCCAGCAGCGCGCGCCACTCGGCGAGGGTTTTGCGGGCGAAGACCATATCGAGGATCCCGGTCAGCAGCGGCGCATTGATGCGCCGGTCCTCCGGCCCGAGAAACCTTGCGTCCGTAACCAGTTCCGGCATGCCGATCGCGTTCGCCAGCAGCGGCCATTGCCGGTCATTGGCGATCGCCAGCATGAACCACCTGTCGTCCAGCGTATGGTAAATGTTACCCAGGGCGCTGATTGCTTCTTCACGCGGCGGACGTGGCGGGAACGTCACGCCGCACAACCGCGCCTGGATCAGGTAACCGTTGGCCCACATGCCGCTCGCGAGGAGCGAGGCGCGGACCTCGCCGCCACGCCCGGTCTTCTCTCGCCGATACAAGCGCCGTGACGATCGCCCCGTACAGTGCCATGGCGGTCGGTCGATCGCCCATACCGGCAACCGAACGGGCGGGGATGGCCCGATGATCGGGCCGGACTTCGTCCATCAGGCCGGAACGCGCCCAGTAGGCTGTGGCGTCGAACCCGGTTTTGCCTGCTTCCTCGCCTTCCTCGCCGTAGGCCGTGAGCGAGGCATAGATCAGCCGGGGACAGGTCTCGGCGAAGTCCGCGTATCGCACCCGCAGCCGCTCGCGGGCCGGCAGCGGCAGGTTGGTGATGAACACGTCGGCCTGGGAAACCAGCCGTTCCAGCACCGCCCGTCCAGCCGCGGCTTTCAGGTCGAGCGCCAGGCCGCGTTTGTTGCGGGCGTCCATCAACCACGCGTGGTTATGCTCGGACGGCGGCAGGCCGGGCCGCTGGTAATGGGTCCGCCAGGCGTCGCCATCGACCGTGGGCTCGATCTTGATGACCTCGGCGCCGAAGTCCGCCAGCACGGTCGCCGCGGCCGGGGCCGCGACGTAGCTCGCGCAGTCGATGACCTTCAGGTCGGCGAACAGAGGTTCGGTCATGGGCGGGTCAATCGAGGTCCACGCCGTTCATTCCGGCGTTTTTCCGGGAGCGTGCCTGGAGGTCCATCATGATCGGACCGAGCTTGGAGGGATCTTCCTCCGGCGGGACCGTGGGACCCCGGTGCCAGCCTTCGGCGATGGCGAGCAAGCCGCCGCCGGCCTCGACGATGCGGCCCGTGAAGTCGGAGGATTCGGCGCTGGCGATCCACACCACGGCGGGGGAGACGCGGCCAGGGTGCATCGCGGCCTTCTGTTCCTCGGTTCGCTCACGCAATCCATCCGTCATGCGGGTCAGCGCCTGGGGCGCCACCGCGTTCACCGTCACGCCATAGCGCTTCAGTTCGCGCGCCGCGATCACGGTGAAGGCGGCAATGCCGGCCTTGGCCGCGCCGTAGTTGGTCTGGCCGGTGTTGCCGTAAAGCCCCGAGACGGACGTGGTGTTGATGATCCGGGCGTTGACCGGTCCTTCGATCTCCTTGGACTTATTGCGCCAGTAAGCGGAGGCATGGCGGGAGGGCGCGTAGGTGCCCTTCAGGTGCACCTCGATGACGGCGTCCCATTCCGGCTCCACCATGTTCACCAGGACGCGGTCGCGCAGGATGCCAGCGTTGTTCACCAGCACGTCGAGCGTTCCGTAGGTGTCGATCGCCTGGTCGATCAGCCGTTTGGCCCCCCTGAAGTCGGCGACGTTGTCGGTGTTCTCGACGGCCTCGCCGCCGGCCTCGCGGATCGTCCGGACGACTTCCTGGGCAGGGGTCTCGTCCGTGGCGCTGCCGTCGGTGCCGCTGCCGAGGTCATTGACGACGACCTTGGCGCCGTGCCGGGCGAGCAGCAGAGCATGTTCCCGGCCAATTCCACGCCCGGCGCCGGTGACGATGGCGACGCGTCCACTGCACAGAAGACTCATATTGTTGTCCTGTCCAAAAAGTTGTTGTGCCGGATCGCATGCCGACGCCATGAGCAGCTTCGGGCGGCTTCATCGCCGCGTCAATCGCCGCGCGTTACGCCCGCGCGTGATGACTCACCACGGATCAATGCTCGGATATTTCTTGTCAGTTCTGAACGGTGCCGGCGGCAGCCGCCGCAGACTGTTGGCGATCCAGCGACGCGTGTCCGCTGGATCGATCACATCGTCGATCCCTCCTCCCGCCACCGCGTTGACCGCCTTCGCGCTCTCATACGCGATTGCTGTCCGCCGCTCGAACTCCAGCCGCCGTTGCTCCGGGTCTTCGATGGCGGCGAGTTCCTTGCGATAACCGAGCTTGACGGCGCCTTCGATGTTCATTCCGGCGAACTCGGCGGTGGGCCAGGCGACGGTGAACATCCCGACGAGCGAGCCCGCGCCGAACATCGCCTGCGCGCCCAGGCCGTATGCCTTGCGCACGACGACACCGAAAAACGGCGCGGTCATGTTGGCGCCGGCGTTGAACAGCCGGACGCTGTGCCGCACCAGCGCCGTCCGTTCCACCTCCGGGCCGACCATGATGCCCGGACAATCGATCAGGCTCAGCACCGGAATGTCGAAGGCGTCGCACAACTGGATGAACCGTGTGCCCTTGTCGGCGCCGTCCGAGTCGATCGCGCCCGCGAGATGGTGCGGATTGTTGGCGATGATCCCGATCGGGCGGCCTTCCACGCGGATGAACGCGGTGATCAATCCGACGCCGAATCTGGGCCTGATCTCCAGTAGCGAACCCTTGTCGGCCAACGTATCGATGACCTCGCGCATGTTGTACAGCCGCAGCCGGTTTTCCGGCACGACATGCCGCAGGCGGCGCTGATCGTGCGCCTCCCACACAGCGACTGATCCCTGAAAGTAGGATAGGTATTTCTTTGCCGTATCAACAGCGGCCGCTTCGTCCCGCACCAGGATATCGACGACACCATTGGGCACCTGGACCGACATCGGGCCGACTTCCTCGGGCGTGTAGACGCCGAGGCCGCCGCCTTCAATCATCGCGGGCCCACCCATCCCCAGCGTGGATCCTTCGGTGGCGATGATCACGTCACTGCATGCCACAAGCGCGGAATTGCCCGCAAAGGTTCTGCCGTTGACGATGGCGATCAGCGGAACCAGACCGCTCAGCTTCGAATAGGTGGTGAAGGTAGGCGTATCGATCGCCACGCGCGGGCCGATATAATCCTCGCCGGGCCGGCCGCCACCGCCTTCGCCGAACAGCACCACCGGGAGCCGAAACCGGTGCGCCAGTTCGAACAGGCGGTCCTGCTTGTAGTGGTTGCGATTCCCCTGGGTGCCGGCCAGGACCGTGTAGTCATAGTGAACGACGGCGGCGCGAGACCGGGTCTCGTCGAACAGGTCTCCATTGATCGAGCCGGTGCCGGCGACGACGCCGTCGCCCGGCGTGTCCCTGCGCAACGCCTCGATGTCATGGCGCTGATGCTGGCGCGCAACGATCAGTGGCCAGTACTCGTTGAAGGAACCCGGATCGACGAGCTGGGCGATATTCTCGCGCGGCATCCGATAGCCCAGTTTGTGGCGGCGCTGCACGGCGGTGGCGCGGTTCTCGTCCAAGGTGAGGGCGTGCCGGTCATAGTTCTCCCGGAGGTCGGGACGGATGTGATCCAGGTCGATTTCGGCGCTGGCGGCGACGGTTCCACCCGCGACCTCGGCTTCCTGGATGAACACCATCGGATAGCCTTCGCGAACCACATCGCCGGCCGCCATGGTGACGTCCCGCACGATGCCGCTGTGCGGGGCGCTGATCACGTGCTCCATTTTCATCGCCTCAACGACGGCGATCTGCTGCCCGCGGCGCACGGCGTCCCCGATCGCGACGTTGATCGCCACGATGGTGCCCTGGATCGGCGACGGGATGCCCAGCGATCCATCGGGCCCGGTCAGTTCGGGCGCGACTTCGGTCTGGATCGTCGCGGCCATTTCCGCCTTGACCTGGGTATCGTGGGCGAACAGCGCCAGCGGATCCCGGCTTTTGACCCGGGCACCGGCGAACCCGCCGGCGTTCGGTCCGGCCGCCGGGCGGCCTTCCTCAATGAACCGTTGCCTTTGATCGGTGCGCACGGCGGCGAGTTCCGTGATGTGTTGGTCTATCCACGTCGTGTGCACGGCACCGGCGGCGAAATCGGGATGGGCCAGGATGTTCTGCAGGAACGGGATATTGGTGCCGACCCCGGCGATCCGGAATTCGCTGAGGGCGCGTGCGGCGCGTCCGACCGCGCTGGTGAAGTCCGGCGACGGCGAATGGGCGATCACCTTTGCAAGCAACGGGTCGAACGCACTGCTGGTCCGATAGCCGGCATAGCCAAACCCGTCGGTCCGCACGCCTGGACCGCTCGGCGCCTCATAGACTGTCAGGGTGCCGCCGTTGGGCCGTACCGAACCATCGGCGCCGATCGTTTCCATATTGACGCGGGCCTGGATCGCGAAGCCACGAGGACGTGCGACCGCGGGCGCGGTCAGTCCCAGTTCTGCCAAGGTCGCGCCCTGCGCCAGCCTGATCTGGGTTTGCACCAGATCGACCCCAGTCACCGCCTCGGTCACCGTGTGCTCGACCTGAAGCCGCGCGTTCGCCTCGATGAACACGAAGGGGGCCGATCTTGATCGGCCGGACACATCGACCAGGAACTCGAAGGTGCCAAGGTTGCCGTAGCCGACATGCCGGGCGAAGCGCACGGCGGCTTCAAGGATCTGATCGCGGAGTTCGTCGGAAAGAGCAGGGGCGGGGGCGATCTCGACGATCTTCTGAAAGCGGCGCTGGATGCTGCATTCGCGTTCCCCGAGATGGACGACCTGGCCGGTGCGGTCGCCAAGGATCTGGACCTCGACATGGCGGGCGCGGGGGATGAATTCCTCGACGTAGACATCGGGGCAGCCGAACGCGGCCTTGGCTTCAGACCGGCAGCGCTGGTAGGCGGATTCTATCGCATCGGCCGTCATGACGGCCCGGGTGCCACGGCCGCCGCCGCCGGCGAGCGCCTTGATGATCATCGCGCCTCCCGACCCGATCGATGCGAAGAAGGAACCGGCTTCGGGCAGCGTCACGGCGTGATCCAGACCGCGGATCACGGGGACGGACGCAGCCGCGGCAGCGAGCCTTGCGCGCGCCTTGTCACCGAACAAGGCGAGGTGCTGCGGGCTGGGGCCGATGAAGGTCAGCCCGGATAGGGCGCATAGACGGGCGAAGTCGCTGCGTTCGGCGAGGAAGCCATATCCGGGGTGAATCGCGTCGCAACCCGATGTATGCGCCGCCGCGATGACCGCATCGGCATCCAGATAGGCCGCGGGCCCGGAACCCGGCAGCGCCCGGGCCTCATCGGCCGTGCGCAGATGCAGGCTGCGGGCATCGTCCTCGGCATAGACCGCGACGGTCGGCAAACCCATGTCGGCGGCCGCACGGGCGATGCGGATCGCGATCTCGCCACGGTTCGCGATCAGTAGTTTCGCCATACTCATAAACTTGCTTTCGGAGCGGACGGGTCGGGTGCCAATGGCCGGGCCTCGCGGTGATACCGATCTGGATTTGGAGCCTGCGTATCGGGACCGCCGCGTGGCGATCCAGCGGCCGAGCGCGGCGCTGGGGCGGGCAGGGCGTCCGCGCGTGTCGCGTGGCCAAATACAGCCGGTGTCAACCGAGGTGGAGGACTCGGGGCTTGCGGGGAAATCAATGCCTCAGACGGTCTCGCGGCGAACTCATGTGTCGTGGCTGGCCCTGGGTCCGCCGTCCACGACGGCGCCGTTGCGGGCAAGAAAAGACGTGGGTGGCCGGCCCAAGGCCGGCCATGACACGAGACGGGACAGGCGTATGACACGAGACGAGCCTTCAGTCGAACCCCTCGCGTTTGAACGCGCCATCGCGCCATTCGAGCGCGGCCTTCAATCCGCCCTCCCGCATCTTTTCGCCGAACTGGCCGGCACCAGGGCGCAGACGCGACGACAGCGCGTGCCACTGCCAGCCCATCGACAGCGCGGTGCGGAAGCCCATGATCTCGTACGCCTGATTGACCGAGTGCTTGTTGGCGGCGAGCAGATCGGGCGCGATCTGCGTCATCGGCCGCAGTTCGCGCATGACTTCGTCTTCAAGCCGGTCAGCGGGGAAACATTTCGCGACCCAGCCCATCTCGGCGGCCTCTCGCCCGGTCACCGAGTTGCCGGTGAGTTGCAGGTATTTCGCGCGCGCCATCGACATCTTCCAGGGGAAATACAGCGTGTCCGGGGTGGTCATGCCGCGCATCGGCGGGTAGCCGATCCTGGCGTCCTCGGCGACGAAAGCGATGTCGGCCATGGACAGGATCTCGGTGCCGCCGGCGACGCAGTGACCATGCGCCTTCACGACGACAGGTTTCAGAAGATCCCAGATCGTCAGCCAGTCGCGCAGGCAGCTTCGCGCGAACTGGTCGGTCCAACTGTCAAAATGCGCCGAGTGGACCCAGCCTTCCTTTGGGTTATCGCGGTTGCCCGGCGACAGGTCGTAGCCGGAACAGAATGACGGGCCGGCGCCATCGATCAGCACAACCGAAACCTCATCGTCTGCTTCCGCCGCGCGCAATGCGCGGACGATCTCGTCACGCATGACGAACGACAGGGCGTTGCGTTTTTCCGGCGCATTCAGGGTGATGCGCGCGATGCGGTCCGCCGTCCGGCAGAGGATCAGTTTGTATGGCTCCGACATGATGTTCCTTCTCCCACTCACGCGCTGCTGGTATCGCGCATCAGCGCGATACGTCGCTCTTGAACCGCAGTATCCGATTCACGCGGCGAACCGCGGTCACGGGGCGACCAGCGCTGCTCTGCGATCAGATACTTTTTCTTTGTTTTCAGTGGCCTGCTGATGTGCGCCGTCCGCGGCTGAATACGGCGAACCTCCGAGGCACGACACTAGCGGCCGACCCAGTTCGGTGGCCGTTTCTCTACGAAGGCGCGCGGACCTTCCTTGAAGTCCTCGGTCGCGAAGACGCGCCGGCTGGCGGCATCGCTGATCTTCCACAATTCGGCCTCCGGCAGGTCGTAGGCCTGGCGCGCAACGCCCAAGGCTTCGCGGACGGCGATGGGCGCATTGACAGTGACGCGCCGGGCGAGGCCCAGGGCGGCGGTGATGACTTCCGAGGCCGGCACCACCGCGTTGACGAGACCGAATTGCGCGGCGCGCGTGGCGGAGACCGGATCGCCGGTCGCGATCATCTCCAGCGCGATCGCCTTCGGCACGGCACGTGGCAGGCGGAACACCCCGCCGGCAGCCGCCACCAGGCTGCGCTTGACCTCCGGCAGACCGAACGTCGCCGTTTCGGCGACCACGGCGAGGTCGCACGACAACAGGAGTTCCAGTCCGCCCGCCAGCGCATGACCCTGGGCGGCGGCTATCCACAGCCTGGTGCGTGCCGCGCGCACGAAGCCCGCGAAACCGCCGTTCGGCGTTGAAAGCGTAAAGCCGCGACCGGCCGAGACCTCCTTCAGGTCGGCGCCGGCGCAGAACGCGTGCGGCCCGGCGCCGGTCAGAACGACGGCCCAGATGGCGGGATCGGCTTCGGCGCGCTCGACCGCGGCTTCGAGGCCCTTGGCGACGGCGCCGTTGACCGCGTTGCGTGCCTCCGGCCGGTTGATGGTGACCAGTGCGATGTGCGGTTCCACGATGTCGAACAGCACCGCGCCCTGTTGTGTTGGATCGCTCATGGCAGAAGCCCTCGCCGGGGTTGGGAATGATACCGAACGGTAGATAGGACTGGGCGCGAGGGCAAATCGCGACCGCGGATGGGGAGGTTGCGTGTCACGAGGGGCGCGCGACGGCCAGCCCGTCCAGCGCTTCGATCTGCGCGCCGCGCACCCAGAGCGGATTGACATCCAGTTCGTCGAGCCGGGCGCCGAGGGCGACCGCTGCATCGCCGATCCGGGCGATCGCGAGGGCAACCGCGTCCAGATCGGCCGGGGGAACACCGCGCTGGCCGTCCAGCATCCTGGCGCCCTTGAGTTCACCCAGCATGCGCCGCACCTCGGCCGGCGTCACGGGCAGCACGCGCAACGCCACATCCTGCAGCACCTCGACGAAGATACCGCCGAGACCGACCGCGAGCACCGGTCCCCATTGCGGATCGCGGGTGCAGCCGACGAAGAGTTCCAGGCCTTTCTCGCGCATCGGTGAGACGAGCACGCCGTCGACATGCGCGCCGGACGGTGCCGCGGCCATCACCTGCCGGTATGCGGCGGCCACGGCTTCATCGCCCGCCAGATTGAGGGCGACGCCGCCGATATCGCTTTTGTGCTGGATGTCGGCGGATGCGATCTTCAACACCACGCGGCCGCCGATCGCCCGCGCCGCGGCGACCGCCGATGCCTCGTCCGTCGCCAGGGTCGCGGGCACGACGGGCACGCCGTGGCGCGCGAGGTGGTCGAGTATCTGCCGTTCGGTGACCGGCCATTCCGCCGGGTTCTCCACCTGGGGCGGCGGAGTCCATGGCTGGGTGTCACGCCGTATCTGTTCCGACCACCACCAGGCTCGTCCCAGCGCCGTCAGACCATGATGGATACCGCCGGAGACATAGGGCAGAGCCAGATCGGAGACGATGCGCTGCGTCACCTCGGTGACCGGCTTCAGCGTGTGGCTGATCATCAGCGCCGGCAGGGGCTGATCCTTCAGCCCCAGCGAGATATGGCGCAAACCGGCGACGACGAATTCCGACGCCTGCGCCTCGATCCCAGGGACGTCGAACAGACAGGCGAGGGCCGAGAAG
Source organism: uncultured Alphaproteobacteria bacterium (assembly GCA_963817185.1). Lineage (GTDB taxonomy): Bacteria > Pseudomonadota > Alphaproteobacteria > Acetobacterales > Acetobacteraceae > Rhodopila. The sequence continues at coordinate 20,317 of CAWFNN010000006.1, forward strand.
GCGGGCTCGTTGCCCATGATCCGCAGGGCCTTGGTAAACAGTTCCGGTTCGAGCACCGCGCCGCCGGTGATGTCGAGCGGGTTGTGCGGCGTGCCGAAGCTGGGAAGCACCTCGATGAGCGCCTTTGCCGTGGCCTCCGGGAGCGGCGGCAGCGTGACGCCCTCGAGCTGCAAGACGGTCGGCCGCGATTTCGCAGGCGCCGCCGGACACGGAGACAAGACCGAGCCCTTTGGCGCCGATCACGCCGGTGCGCACGATCACGTCGGCGGTGAACAGGAGATCCTCGATGGAACTGACGCGGACGACGCCGAACTGGCGGCAGATGCCGTCGAACAGCCGGTCGTCGCCGACCAGCGAACCGGTGTGGGCCTGGGCGGACCGCGCGGTCACGTCGGACAGGCCGATTTTCAGCGCCACGATCGGCTTGCCTGCCGCGCGGGCCTTCTGGGCGACGGCGGCGAAACGCGTGCGGATCACGGATCGATTCGATGAACATCGCGATGGCACGCACGCGGGGGTCGTCGAGCAGGTGGTCGGCGAAGGCGGCGCCGTCGAGGATCGACCTCGTTGCCGGTCGAGATCAGGTGGCTGAGGCCGATTTCGTGTTGCTGCGCCAGGGCGGCGATGAAGGCGGCGGTGGCGCCGCTTTGGGAGATCACCGCGACCGGTCCGGGCTGGCTTGGCGAACGGATGGCACCGGTCCAGAGCGGCACATCGTCGAGGAAATTGACGAAGCCCAGGCAGTTGGGGCCGAGGATGGAGATGTCGAAGCGGCGCGCCAGTTCCCCCAGCTTCTGCTGCTGCGCCGCGCCGTCGTGGCCGGTTTCGGCAAAGCCGGAGGTCAGGATGACGGCGTTGCGCGCGCCGCCGGCGGCCAGGTCGGCCATCGCTTCCTCGATGCCGGCGGCGGGAACCATGAGCAGGCCGAGATCGATCCTGGCGCCGAGGGTGGCGCAGGATGTGGCGGCCGGGCGGCCATGCACGGTCCCGCCGCGGCGGGTGACGAGATGCACTTCGCCGCCGTACTTGCCAGTGGTCAGATTGGCGAAGGTTGCCTTCGACCAGGTGGACCGGTCGGTCGCGCCGACCAATGCGATCGATCGCGGAGATAGCATCGCGGCAAGATCGCGCGTTCCGGTGGCCTGGACCATTGGTGTTCCCTCTGTCTTTTCATTCGTCCCGACCTGACGCCGGGATCGGTGTGCAGCATAGGGCCGGGATCGGCTGGTCGGGAAGCCTGGCGCCGGCACGGGTCTGGGGCGCGGTTGGACCGGCTGTTCGCAGGGCGCCCGCATGGTCCGTGCCGTTGAACGGGGGATCGCGGGATCAGGCGTCGGCTTCGCACGTTGTCAGCGCTGGGAGCGGCCGCTAGGGTCGACGTGGGCAGGGGAGAAGACATCGATGTCACAAGCAGCGACCAAGCCGGTTCCGGTCCCGGACGATTTCAGCGCCCCGTTCTTCGAGGGCGCGCGCGAGGGCCGGCTGATGCTGCAGCATTGTTCAGCCTGCGACGGGTGGAGTTTCCCGGTGCGCGAACGATGCCCGCATTGCTTCGGCGCCGCACTTGCCTGGCGGGAGGCGAGCGGGCGAGGCAGCCTCTACACGTTCACTGTCATGCACCAGGTCATGAACCCGGGCTTCGCGTCCGCCGTGCCGTACAACGTGGCCCAGGTCGATCTGGATGAAGGCGTGCGCATGATGTCCAATGTCGTCGGGATCGGCAACGATGCCTTGCGCATCGGCATGAAGCTTGAAGTCACGTTCGAGGATGTCGGTGATGGGGTGCGGATTCCGAAATTCCGTCCGGCAGGCTGATCGTTTCCGCTCAAGGTGGAAACGCTTAGCTCTTATTTGTCGAGCAATTTCACCAGCGGGCACGTTTTGGGCGTGCTTGCCGCCGGCGGATCGCTGCGCGATGCGGTCGCTTCGCGATTTGAGGCAGGCCGGCATTGCTTTCTGAGCAGGAGATAACAACCATGCCGAACCAGGCAAAGGGCGCGATCGTCGGGCTTGGCGTCACGCCCATGGGCAAGATCTACGGCCGCCGCGCGGTCGATTTCGCTGCCGAAGCGATCGCGCTCGCGCTCGATGACGCCGGCCTGCGGAAGTCCGACGTGGATGGATTGCTGATCAACGCGAACATCCCGGGCGACATGGATGTCCGCACGCAGATGATCCTTGGCTTTCAGGACCTCACGCTGGTGAACGTCATGAGTGCCTACGGGTCGACCGCCGGCAGCATGATGCAGTATGCCTGCATGGCGATCCGCGAGGGTCTGGCGAAAACCGTTGTGCTGGTCTACGCCGATGCGCCGCTGTCGCCGTCCCGGGGCGCCGGGCAGTCGTATGCCGGGCCGCATCGGTTCCCGCTTGGCGGCATGGCCGGGCTGCGCGCGGCCTATGGCAATTTCGGTGCCAATCCGGAATATGCGATGGCGGCGCGGCGGCATATGCACCTGTACGGCACGACGCCCGAGCAGTTTGGGACCATCGCGGTCGGGCAGCGGCAGTGGGCGCAGCTGAGTCCATGGTCGCAGATGAAACAACCCATGACGATGGCGGATTATTACAATTCGCGCTTCATCGCGGAACCGCTGCGGCTGTTCGATTGCTGCCTGGTTTCCAACGGTGCGGTCGCGGTGATTGTTACGTCGGCGGAGCGGGCACGCGACATGCGGCAGCCGGCGGTGAACGTACTGGGGTACGCGCAATGTGCGCCGGGCGACAATCTGCGCACCGACCGCCATCCCGCCGTCGAAACCGGCGCCAGGCGCTCGGGCGAGATCGCTTTCCGGATGGCCGGGATCGCTCGTGAGGACATCGGCACGCTGCCAGCTTTACGATTGCTACACCTATACCGTGCTCGTTACGCTTGAGGATTACGGATTCTGCGCCAAGGGCGAGGGCGGTCCGTTCGTGGCGGACGGGAAGCTTGGTCCGAACGGCGCGCTGCCGACCAACACCGGCGGCGGACAACTGTCGGGGTATTACATGTGGGGCTTCACGCCGCTGTCGGAGGCCGTTGTGCAGGCGCGCGGCCAGGGCGGCGCACGGCAAGTGCCACGCAACGATTTCGTCCTGGTGAGCGCGAACGGAGGGATCCTGAATTACCACTCGACCATCATTCTGAGCCGCCATTCGTCCGGCGGGTGACGTCGCCAGGTCCCGGACGTTTGGACCTATCAGCGGCTTGGCCGGAGGGAGCGTGCGCCGCCCCCACATTGTGCACCACCCCCGCGCCGATGCCGGCCGCGGCACAGCAAGGGGAAACGCAGATGCACGCGGATCAGACGGATGCACGCCGATCGCGGCTGCACCGGCACCGGCTCACGTGAGACCCCATGGTTGGGCGAGCCCGCCATCTGCGTCATCGCTGCTGATCGGCGTGCATCCGCGGTTCGCCCTTCTTCGCCTCAGCAAGCTCCGGGACAAGCCGAGGCACCATCGTGAGGCTCGGACAGATACCAGGCGCCGTGGACCACTTCCGCGCCCGTGCCGGCCGCGGCACAGCAAGGGGAAACGCAGATGCACGCAGATCAGACGGATGAACGCGGATCGCGGCTGCACCGACACCGGTTCACGGGAGACCCCATGGCCGGGCGAGCGCACCATCTGCGTCATCGCTGCTGATCGGCGTGCATCCGCGGTTCGCCCTTCTTCGCCTCGGCAAGCGCCGGGACAACGCCGAGGCACCATCGTGATATCGGAGAAAGCGGTCCAGACGGCGCACGGCGTACTTGACCGCAGAAGGCACTGGCAGCCGTGTTGGCGTGTGGCTGAATGGAGGGTTCGGCCTGACAGGTGATCAGTGAGGCCGGGAGCCGATAAAGGGATGGCCATCCGGCTCCGCTGAACCGCTTCGGGGCCACCCATGCGCCCGAGTCGCTTCGCGATTCGAGGCAGGCTGGTGTCGCTTGGTCCCTTTGTTTCCAGTGGCCCGCTGATCCCCTGCGTCCGCCGCGCAATGCGGCGGGCGTCGAGGACAGGACATCAGGCTGGATCAGGCGAATGATTCGGTCATCGCCGCGTAGACGAGGGTGCGGAGATCCCGGCGGAGCGTCAGGCGCGCCTCGCTGCCGATGACCTGCGTCATGAACACCACCGCGAGTTCCTCCTTCGGATCGATCCAGAAGGCGGTGGCCGCGGCGCCACCCCAGAAGTACTCGCCCAGCGTGCCGGGCAGACGGGTCCTGGCGACGTTGACGTTCACGCCGCAGCCGATGGAAAAGCCGATGCCGGAATAGCCGGCTTCGCTGAACAGGCCGGGCGGCGCCATGTCGGCCAGTTCGCTATCACCGGGCAGGAAGTTGAGACTGAACAACGCGACGGTCTTCGGGCTGAGGATCTGGACGCCGTCAAGACTGCCGCCTTCGAGCATCATCCGGCAGAATCGCATGTAGTCGTGCGCGGTGGACACCAGGCCGCCGCCGCCGGACTCGAGATTGGGTGGCGTGGCATAGGTGCTGCGTCCGGCATCGTCCTGCAGCTTCAGCCCGCCGCCTTCCTTAGGCTGGTAGCAGGACGCGAAACGGTCGAGCTTCTCCGGCGGGCACCAGAACGCGGTGTCGGTCATGCCCAGCGGTTCGAACAGCCGGGTGCGCAGGAATTCGCCGAAGCTCATGCCACTGAGTTTCTGGACCAGGTAACCCATGACATCGATCGACACCGAGTAATTCCAGGCGGTGCCCGGCGAGAACTCCAGCGGCAAGGTCGAAAGCTGCTCGATCATGGTGTCGAGACCGCCGTCCGTGCTGAAGGCCGCGATGCCCGCCTGGCGGTATGCGAGGTCGACGCTGGTGCGGTTCATGAAGCCGTAGGTCAGGCCGGAGGTGTGCGTCACGAGGTCCACGACCTTCATCGGCCGCTCGACCGGCGTCGTCATGTAGGCCGGGCCCGCGGTGGGCACGAGGCTGGGCATGCCAGTGGCATAGACGCCGAGGTTCCTCCACGACGGAATGTGGGTGGCGACATCGTCATCGAGGCCGATCAGGCCTTCCTCGGCCAGCATCATCAGTGCCACCGCGGTAATCGGCTTGCTCATCGAGTAGATGCGGAAAATCGTATCCTCGCGCATGGGCTTGCCGCGCTCGAGGTCCATGTGACCGGACATGCCTGTGTGGGCGAGCTTGCCGCGCCGGTAGACCATGGTCTGCAGCCCCGGCAAGTAACCGCTATCGACATAGCGGCGCCTCATGACCTGATCCAGCCGAGCCAGGCGCGACTCCGACAGTCCAACTTCCTTTGATGTCACAACACGTCCTCGCTTCGGTTGGCTGGCCCCTACTAACCGCCAAAGCGGCGGTTGTTGTCAAACAGGGCGCGATCCGTGCCAGCTTTTCGGCTGGTCCTGGCGTCCGCGTTTGGCATCCCGCCGCATCGGCCGCACACTGGCAGGCGGAGGAACCAATGATGCCAACAGAACGCAAAACCGCGATCGTCACGGGTGCCGCGAGCGGTATGGGACGTGCCATGGCCCTGGGCCTGTCCGCGACCGGCTTCGACGTCGTTGCCGTCGATCGTGACGCCGAGGCGCTGGCGACCCTGCCGGCCCCGATCAAACCGGTGGCGGCCGATCTGGCGCAGCCGGATTCGTTTGAAAGGATTGTGGCCGAGGGCCTCGCCGGGTTCGGCCGTATCGACGTCCTGATCAACAACGCCGGCATTGGCCAGGCAGCCATCCGAGCCGACCAACGCACCAACCCGATCCGCTTCTGGGAGATCACGCCGGAGCAGTGGAACCGCTTCGTGACCGTCAATGCGACGGCGCCGATCCTGATGTCACGGGCGGTGTTGCCGCACATGCTGAAAGCCAACAGGGGACGGATCATCACGGTCACAACCAGCCTGGGCACGATGGTGCGTGAGGGTTACCTGCTGTATGGATCCAGCAAGGCGGCGGCTGAATCCGCGATGGCGGTGCTTGCGGCGGACCTCGCCGGCACCGGGGTCACCGCGAACGTACTCGTGCCCGGCGGGGTGACCGATACGCCACTGGTCGGCGACGCGGGAGACCGGTCGAAGATGCTGCGGCCGGAGATCATGCTGCCGCCGCTGCTTTGGCTGGTATCGGACGCGGCTGCCTCGGTCAGCGGCAAACGGTTTATCGCCGCGGACTGGGACGCCTCGCTTCCGGCGGAGCGGGCGGCCGACGCAGCGGGCGCGCCGGTTGCGTGGCTGAGCATCGCTCGGATGCCGATAGAACCGGCGTGATGTGAAGCCGAAGCCGGCGAACGCGCGGAGAGCCCGATCGTTGAGGTGCGGCATGAGCGTGCCGGGGTCGGGGACGTTGCCGTGAGAGAGCGGGGGTGCGGCCAGGAAGATCACGCTGCATCGGGGTCCCGCGGCTCATGCGGGTTTTGCCGCACACGCCGTGCTGTGTGCTTCACCCGACGGAGGACGGGCTGTCGATGCGCGCCGCGACCGGGGTACCGCTGCGTTTGTTGCCCCACAAGAATTATTGATCGGAATCATCGCCCCTGCACCCTATACTTGGATTGGATCACTGAAGGGAAAACCTATGCGTCTTGCTTTGATTGCGTTGCTGCTGCCTCTCGTGTTGGCCGGATGCGTGTCCTTCAGCAGCAGTGATCCGCCGCCGCCGAACAGCACCACGGTGGTAACGCCTTCCCAGTAGCTTTGCCGAGCCGCGAGATCGGGCCTTCGTCCGATCGATGGCGGCTCGCCAAGGATGGAGATCCATGCCGCTGCCGAGTGGCGGTCATGGATCTCCCGGAGAGTGGCGCCAGGCGGCTGGAGCCTGAGGCCGCCGTCAGCGAGCCGGCTGCGCCGCATCGTCCAGGATCGAACCGTCTTCCGCGAGCTGCCGCTCGTCAGTCGCCTGACGCGGACAGCCCTGTGAGAAGCGGGGCGTGGGCGGCGAGCCTGCGGGACACGAACGCGGTGAAGAGGCGGACTCGCTTCGTCTTGCGCGTCTCGCCCTGCGTCAGGAGCCAGAGCGTTCCGAGGATGCGCAGGGGGGTGCCCGGCAGGCGCACGAGCAGCGGGTCGGCGTCTCCGACGAAGCAGGGCAGCATCGCCATTCCGAGGCCCTGCCGCACCGCGGCGACCTGCGCCGCGGAGTCCGTGGTCCGGAACGGGGTCTCCGCGATGGGAACCGCGCCGTTGCGCGCCCAGTCCGGGATGCCGTCCCTGTTCCTGTCGATCCAACGGACGGGGTCAGGCGGTCCCGCCCGCCACGCGGCCAGCAGGTCGCGGGACATGTAGACGCCGCCGAACAGCTCCGGTCCCTGCAGGCCGTGAAGATTGAGCGGCAGGGCGTTGCGGTTGTAGACGACGCGGATCGCGACGTCGGCCTGCCGGTTGGTCAGGTTCACCGGTTCGTCGGAGGACAGCATCTCCATCTCGATCTCGGGGTGCAGCCGCGCGAAATCGGCGAAGTCCGGCATGAGCAGGTGTGTCGCGAGGGGCGGCGGCAGCGTCACCCGCAGCAGCCCGCGCACGCCCTGGTCGCGGCCGAAAACGCGCGTTTGCAGCTGGTTCGACGACGCCTCCATCTGCCGGGCGAATTCGAGGACGTCCTCCCCCGCGTCCGTCAGGCGATAGCCCGAGGGGAGCTTGTCGAACATGCGCGCGCCGAGGCGCTGCTCCAGCTGGGCGATGCGTCGCAGCACGGTGGAGTGGTTCACCCCGATGTGTTCGGCCGCGGCCCGGACCGAGCCGCCACGCGCGACGGCGAGGAAGTAGCGAATGTCGTCCCAGTCGATCATGTGGTGCGATGTTGCACCGGTTGGCGGGGGTGCGGAAGGCGCGTGGACGATGGCATCACGCCATGCGGTGGTTCTGCGCTGGGGGTTTGACCGCTTGGACGACGCACTGCCCCCAACTGCCCCGGGTGTGGGTTGGAGGTCTGGCGCGGAACACCCGGTTCCGGCTGGGGAACGGGCATGCGGCGCCTTAGGTTGCCAGCGGCGTGAGGCGGTATTCCGGCAGAGGTGTGGACAGGCTTGCCTGGAACCGGGTCGGTCATGGCGACACGGCGGGCCTCGTGACTGCCTTCTGGCCACGTTCGGCCTGTGCTACCATGCAGCCATGGAACGCGACGCCGCCATAGCCGCGCTGAAACAGCATGAAGTTGCGTTGAAGCGGCTCGGCGTCGAGCACCTTTTTCTGTTCGGCTCCACGGCGCGCGGCGATGCGCGCGAAGACTCGGATGTTGATCTGTTCTTCGATTATCCGCGTGGGACGTTCGGGCTGTACGAGCTGATGGATGTGAAGGAGACTGCCGCGTATCCTCGGCCGCAAGGCGGACATCATGACGCGCGACAGTATCCATAAGGCCCTGCGCGCGCGTGTCGAAGCGGACGCCATACCGGTCTTCTGATGCCAAGGCGGTCTGTCTCGCCACGGCCTGACGACATGATCGACGCGGCCTGCCGCGTCCGCACGGTGCTGGGCGATTTGTCGATTGACGACCTGGAAGCCGACTGGCAGCGGCAATGGCTCATTCAGCGCGGGATTGAAATCATCTCCGAGGCCAGCCGCCATTTTCCGGAAGACGTCGAGGCGCGGCGTCCGGAAATCCCCTGGGTGAAGGTGGCGGGAATTGGCAACGTCCTTCGCCACGGTTACGAGACTATTTCAGCGCCAATTCTCTGGAAGCTTGTCCGCGAGGACCTGCCACAGCTTGAACAGGCATGTCGCGAGGAACTGACCGCCGCGCAGGCCTCTGACGATGATGTGTGAAGTCGATCGCGCGACGCGCGCGCGACGTCACGATCGGCTGTCCGGGGCTACCGGCCGGTCGCCGCGCGGCGTTGCGCGGAGCAGATGGTTCCGGTCCAGGTTCGTTGTCGGCGCGCCCGCCAGGCGAGCCGGAACCAGACATTCAGAATGCAGCGGCCGCCGACTGCTCCGCGCCCTTGGCGGTCGTTGCAGTCCAATGCGAGTGCTCTCGAAAGCGGACAACATCAGGGATGTCCTCTCGAATCCCATTGGGGAAAGCGATCCTTCGGGTCAGCGCGTGCGGGTGCCACAGCTCGCAACAAAAATCCATCAAGGCCCTGACCTTCACGCCACCGTCTGCTGCCCAAGGGGATCACCGCGACCAGCGCCTCGACTCCCGGAAGCAGGCGGGCATCGACCATTCCGTGATTCCTGATGTTTGATCAGGAGTAATCTGAGCAAAGCCCACTTAACGCGGGAATGGCTGTGTGTGACAAGTACCTCCGGAAGGAGATAGGCCATGTATGCGGTCACGGGGATTACCGGTCAGGTGGGCGGCGCCGTCGCGCGCACGCTGATGGCTCAGGGGGAGAATGTGCGGGCGGTTGCGCGCGATGCGAGCAAGGCCGCGCCGTGGGTGGAGCGTGGCTGCGACCTGGCCGTTGCCGAGATGGGCGATGCCTCCGCTCTGGCTCGCGCCTTCGCCGGAGCGGATGGAGTGTTCGTGCTGATCCCGCCGATCTTCGATCCGTCGCCTGGCTTTACCGAGGCTGAAGTAGTGATATCCGCCGTGCGCCACGCGCTGGCCGAGGCCCGGCCAGCGCGCACCGTCTGCCTCTCCACCGTAGGTGCGCAGGCGACCCAACCCAACCTGCTCAACCAACTGGCAATGATGGAGCGTGAGCTAGGCGCGCTCGATCTGCCGATCGGATTCCTCCGCGCGGCCTGGTTTATGGAGAACGCCGCCTGGGATGTCGCGTCTGCGCGTGAGGGCGCGATACAGAGCTTCCTGCAGCCGCTCGACCACGCGATCCCAATGGTCGCCACGGCCGATATCGGCGCGACAGCGGCTTGGCTCCTGCGCGATCGGTGGGTGGGCCGCCGCATCGTCGAGCTGCAAGGGCCGGCTCCGGTGTCGCCAAACGACCTTGCCGTTATTTTCGGCCAGCTGCTCAACCGCCCGGTGACCGCGCACGCGGTGTCGCGGACAGAATGGGAGACGCTGTTCCGTACGCAGGGCATGCGCAACGCGGTGCCACGCATTCAGATGCTCGATGGCTTCAATCAGGGCTGGCTTTCGTTCGAGGGTGGTGAGGGGGTGGAGGCGGTCACCGGCGCGACAACCCTGGAAGCGGTTGTGCGCGGCTTGCTGGCCCGCGCCTGAGAGGACGAATAGGACGATGGCGAGGGTCTTCATTACTGGATCGGCAGACGGACTCGGGCTCATGGCGGCCGAGTTGCTGGCGAGCCAAGGGCACTCTGTCGTGCTTCACGCACGCAACGAGGTGCGAGCTCGAGACGCCCGCGCCGCCCTGCAGCGAGCCGCGGCGGTCGTGGTTGGCGATCTGTCGACCCTTGCGGCGATGCGCACCGTCGCGGACCAGGCGAACAGCTTCGGCCGCTTCGACGCCGTAATCCACAATGTCGGGATCGGCTATCGCGAGCCGCGCCGCGTCACGACCGAGGACGGGCTGTCGCAGCTCTGGGCGGTGAACGTCCTCGCTCCCTACGTGCTGACGGCGCTGATGGAGCGAGCCGGCCGGCTAGTATACCTCAGCTCCGGCATGCATATGGGCGGCGACGCCAGCCTCGAAGACCTGCAGTGGGAGAACCGCATCTGGGATGGCTCGCAGGCCTATGCCGACACCAAGTTTCACGACGTGCTGCTCGCCTTCGGTATTGCCCGGCGCCGGCCAGACGTACTGTGCAATGCGCTCGAGCCAGGCTGGGTGCCGACGCGGATGGGCGGTTCGGGTGCGCCTGATGATCTCTCCCAGGCCTACGTCACACAGGCCTGGCTGGCGACGAGCGACGATCCGGCGGTGAAGGTGACGGGCGGCTACTTCTATCACCAGCAGCCGCGACGGATGAGCCCATCGACGCGGCGCGAGAAACTGCAGGAACAACTGCTCGACTACTGCCGCAGAATCTCGGGCATTGAGCTTACCTGAAGCTCTCCCAGCAGTCGCCGACGAGGCACCTTCTACTGAAACGCGCCAATCTGGGCTGGTTCGGCTGCTGCGGCAAAGGACTACCCTTGGGTCAAAAACGGCCGATGCCTTCCTGACGAGCGAGCGGTTCGCAATCTTGCATAGACCCCGGAAGCCGCCATTCCGCTTCCGGCCAGAACAACCCGCGAGTGGCACGTCCGGCATCGGTGCGATCCGGCTCAAAAGCAGACCGGTAGCTCGACCTATGGCGGCGGTAGGGTGACCGCGGCGGCCGCTGGAAATTGAGCCCAAGCGGCAACTCCAAGGGAACGTCGCCTGCGGCCGGATAGTGGTATTGCGTGGCCATGCGGCCTGGAATCAGTTTCGCAGCCGGTCAACACCCCTGTGCCGAGGCAGTGGATATCGGGCGGTGACGTTTGGCCGGAACCGGTCGGAAAACGCACCACCGATGATGAATTTTGCGGACTGAACGACAGGCCCGTTGCGATCCAACTCATCCCGCACACCCCGCGTCGGAAGGCGTCGTCCGCCACCCTGGACGACCCCCGGGACGCAAACCGAAGGAAGCATCATGTCGAGACTGGAAGAAAAAGTCGCCGTCATCAGCGGCGGCACGAGCGGCATCGGGCTCGCCATCGCCCAGCGCTTCGTGAAGGAGGGCGCGCACGTTGTCATCTTTGGCCGGCGGCGGGACGCGCTTGACGCTGCGGTGCGGCTCATCGGCGGCAACGTCACCGCTGTCCAGGCGGACGCGTCCAGGCTTGAGGACCTCGAGCGCGTCGCCGACGCCGTGCGGCGGGCGAAGGGCAAGGTGGACGTGGTGGTGTCCAACGCCGCCCTGGTCGAGCAGGTGCCGCTGCGCGACATCACGGAGGACCACTACGACCGCACGTTCGCCCTGAATGCCAAGGCGCCCTTGTTCCTGGTGCAGAAGATGCTGCCGATGATGGGCCGGGGCGGATCGATCATCCTGGTGTCCTCGGCCATGCACACCATGGGGCTGGCGAACCACTCGACCTACGCGGCCACCAAGGCGGCGCTGCGTTCCTACGTCCGGACCTGGGCGGCCGAATTCAAGGACAGCGGCATCCGCGCGAACACACTGAGCCCGGGCGTCGTCGACACGCCGATGCTCGACTCGCAGGCGAGCACCCCCGAACAGGCGGCCGAGATCCGCCGGGGCTACACCGCCTACACGCCCATGCTGAGACTGGCGGACCCCAAGGAGCTGGCGGCGGCGGCGCTGTTCCTCGCCTCGGACGAGAGCTCATTCATGACGGGGTCCGACATGGTGGTGGACGGCGGCGTCAGCAACGTCTGAGGGCGGCTGTCCGAGCGGGGGGCGCCGGCTGTCCAGGACCGGTGCCCCTCGGCGGCCCCCGGCGATCGCAGTGCGGGTTCAATCCTGGCCCCCGGGATCGCTGTCATTCAGCAGGCGGGTCGCTTTCGGGTGTGATGGCGACCGGCCGATCGATGAAAATCAGCCGCCGCCATGCACACACGGAGTGAATGGCGGGTCGCGCGAAGGCCTGGGGCAGTCAGCGAGGATGGGTCGTGTCCAGCCCCTCATTCAGCGTCACAGAAACAGAAAGCGCGCCAAGCCGCTCCTGGGTCCGACATAGCCGATTGATCCGGCCGCATGGGATGCTCTGTCGGGATCGGACCGCTAGATCGTTTTCAGCCTGACTGTGCAGGCCGAAAATGGTCTATCTCGCTGTTTGATCGCATGATTCACGCGCCGGGGACGTTCCGCTCAGCGCGATCATGCTCTAGCGACGGAATCGTCCCGCTCGCGGGCCCACCGGCGCAGCGGTCTCCTCGGTTTCGGCGGGCGCGCTGCGGCAGGCGACCGCGATACGGTCGGACAAGGATTGTCCGCTGAAGCTGGTGCCGCGGAACACGCACTGGGAAAAGATCGTCCGATGGATCGCGTGCTCGACAAAGATCTCGCCGCCCTCGAACGAGCAGCGCAGGAACAGCAATTCATCCCCGCCCTCGCCGATGCGAAGCCTGGCACCGGCGGGAAACCACGTGTCTTCGATGATCGCCCTCATTGTCAGGCCCCTGTTGCCTTGGCTCCCACGATCAGGTTGACCCTCTCATTCGCGGCACCATCGCCCTCGCGCCACGTCCAGTCAAAGCCGATCTGGCAGCCCGCGGGGAAATCCGATGTGTCCAGTTCGGCGGCGTGAAACCCCAGACCGGTCTCGTCGGTCGCAATCAGGGCATCGGGCAGGTTTTCGCGGTTCCAGCGCACCGTCGCGGGCCGCGGCAGCGCGACGACCAGACGCGATCCTGGCGGAATTTCGCCGATCGGTGACTTTGCCGACCAGAACGCGCGGCGTGGCGCCGGCCGCCGGCCGTGATAGCGCCGCCATACCGCGCCTGGCCTGTCGCAGGGGAAACCGAGCTGGCGGGAAATGGCCAGCTTGGCGAATTCCGCATGCGCCCAGGCGAGCGGCCGCGCCGACCCGCTTGGGCGTCCGAACCTGAGTTCCCTTGCTTGCACATCGGGCGCGTCCCAGACCTGTTCCGGTATGAGGCCAAGCGGGCTCGCCATGCCGCAGATCGCCGCGAGGTAAGGCAGCGGGTCGCGGCCCGCGGCAAGTTCATAGTGGCCGCGCTCGCCGGTCAGCAGCGGCCACGGGCGGCCGTGCCCGGTGCCGTCATAGGGCCTCCCGTCGTGGTGCTCGCCATACCCGTCGCCGGTATAGCGCCGCCATACCGGTCCGTACGGCGTCTCGACCTTGAGCAGCCGGTCAACGACGGTGATGCTGTCGCGTATCAGGGGGTCATCCGCCTGCCGCAGCCCGAATCGCACGAGCTGAAGGAAATCGGTTCCGACAAGCTCACTGGCCTTGATCCCGGCCTGGTCGCCGCGGTTGCGAACCGGGACCGGCTCCTGCATCGCGACCAGCCCCTTCGACAGCACCTCCGGCGGCGCGATCCGCACATAATAGCCGCTTACGCCCATGCGGGCGGCCAGATCCGTTCCCGCGACGGCCAGCCAGCCCTCGATGCTGGCATTCCAGAAATCCGCCAGGTCGAGCGCCCAGGGCTGAGCGGCCTCGGGCAGGAACGCGGCGCCCTCGACCAGGGCGGCGATTGCCACCGCCAGGCTGTACGCGTTGAGGCCGCTGTTCTCTTCCCATCGCTCCTGCCCGGTCACCGGGCCGTTGCAGGCGACGAACCGCAACGCGTTGCACACCATGTCGTCGATGTGGATGCCACCCAGCGCGCCACGCTCCGCAAGCGCCGCGGCGAGCAGAACCGGGAACGCGGTTTCATCGAGCTGCATCCCCTCCCAGTATGGCTTGCCGCCAAGCCACTGGTTCTGGTTCCAGTGCCCGTCGGCGTGCTGCGTGGCGATCAGATAGCGCAACGTATCGCGGGTTTCCTCCTCGGCGCCGAACGCCAGCAGGGCGCTCGCGCAGGACACCAGGTCGCGCGGCCAGACGAGATGGTAGCCGCCGCGCTCATCGCCGGTGTCGCCCCAGGGGATGCTGAGGCTTGCCACCATCGCTCCGGGATAGGTCTTGTCGAGATGCGTTCGCAGAACCATCGCCGAAACCAGGAACTGCTCGGCGATCGGTGCGGGAAGGTCGATCGGCGGCGCGTACCGTTCGCTGCGGCGCGCGTGCCAGCCCTCCCATTCCGCGATCTGTTGCCGGAGCATATTCTCGAACGGCTGCAGCAGCGTGGCGATGGCGAGCGTCGCCGCCGCCTTGGCGCTGCTGCCGAAGCCGAGCCCGAGGGCGCCGTTGCGCGGCAATGCGCCGATCAGGGCGACGTTGCCGGGGCCGGCATTGCTGTAGGCCCAGGTCAGGGTGCCATTCTGCTGAAAGTCCTGCCATCCGTCGCTCCGGCCGGCGTAACCGGCGCTGGCGGCGCCTAAACCGTCACGCTGCTGCTGGTCGACGACGGCAAGGGCGAGGGCGAAGGGACCTTGGGTGGCGACCAGAACGCGCCGCCCGGCGTGTTGCTCAACGGCGGCCCGATTGCCGTGGCCGGTGGCGCCCAAATGCGGGGCCAGCAGGACGTAAGCGGCTAGATCCGGGTCGGCGTCGAGGTGGAATTCGACCGCCAGCACCTCACGCCGCGGATCCGGTGAGATCCGCAGACGAAACCGGTAGCGTGCATGCTTGTGGATGATCTCGAAGGCCGGCACGCCGGGGGCGAGGAAGCGTATGTCATAGTCGGCGACGCGCTTTACCTCGGACCAGAAGCCCCGCCCGTCGGCGATGATAAAACCGAGGTCGCGGATCTGCGGAACATCGATACGCGGATAGTAGATCTCGTTGACGATGCCGTGACCGATGGTGAACCAGAGGCGCGGCGAGCCCATCGGACAGCCGACGGCATCCTTGGCGCTGCTCGTCCAGGTCGGACCGATGCCAGGCTGCCCGGGCGCGTCCGGTTGTCCATCCGACGTGTCAGGCTGATCATCGGATGTGTCAGTATGAAGCATCCATGCGAAACCTCCCGCCAACCATCATAGGCGTCCTGGCCCGTGAGGTAAGGGTACACCGGGAAGTAAACCCGGGATGTCGGCGATCTGGGCCGGCGGCTTGAACCCGATCAAGGTCAGGTCTCGCCACGCGCCTGTTATTCGGTAGGATCGCCGGGGTCTTGGGCAAGGTGGCCGATCTCGCGACGGCCGCCGACCAGGTGTTCGCTCGATGCGAAACGCACTCGGGTGCACGCGCGAAGGGCGGTGGTCACGGTGGACCGCGACGTGCTGCGCGAAGCTGAGCAGAAGCTCGCGGAGGACAGTGCATGGTGCGGGGTCGGCGTGGACAAGGCGGCGAACCGGCTCTCGCCCCTGATCCGGGGTGGTGCCGTTTGGGGGAAAGCCGATGCCTGAATTGCCAGATGTCGAGATCTTCAAGCAGCTTTTCGACCGGCACTGTCCCGGCCGTGTCATCACGGGGGTGGACGTCGCCGATCCGGGCAGTGTCGCGCGTGCGTCCCTGCCGTATATGCAGAAATCCCTGACCGGCAGCCGTATCCGTTCGTGCCGTCGCTACGGCAAGTACCTGATCATCGATTGTGATGGCGCAGGCTCGCTCGCGATACATTTCGGCACCAATGGCTCGTTGCGATTTGTTGCCGCGACCCCGCCGGATCCGAGCTACGTCCGGGTGAGCCTTGTGTTTGAGAGCGGAGATCGGCTGGCGTACGTCAACCCGCGCCGAATCGGCCAGGTCCGGCTGGTGGAAAGCGCTGATGTCTTCATCGCGGAGACGGGTCTCGGTCCGGATGCGTCGGATCCTTCACTCGATGGAACAGCGTTCGCGGGTCTCCTCGCGACCAGCAGGCGGCCGGTCAAGGCGGCTCTGATGGACCAGGCGCGGGTCGCCGGCATCGGGAACATCTACGGCGATGAGATCCTGTTCCACGCGAGACTCCATCCCGGCATCATCACGGCCACGCTAAGTCAGGATCAGACGCACCGTCTGTTCGAGAGCATGCGATCGGTGCTCCGGACGGCGATAGACCGCGGCGCCGGCGCGGAAGGCTTCACGGATCGCCTGCCGCGCGATTTCCTGCTTCCCCAGCGTCACGCCGGCGGCCGGTGTCCGCGCTGCGGCACCGCGATCCAGTCAGTAAAAATCGGTGGCCGAACCAGCTACTTCTGTCCGATATGTCAACCGCGTTCGGACCAATGATCGCGACACGGGCCGGCATTGACCGCCTGCACGTGAAGTGTACGCCCACGGCTGCGGTGAAAGGCTCTGCCCCATGATGAAAGAGACATGCGTTACCGAGCGGCATCTGCTGTGCTTCGGAACGATCATTCATTGTTTCGCCCGATATGAAGTTCTGATGCAGGAGATCATGGCGGCGATCAGCGGCGGGGACGCCACTTCAATCAGGTTGTTGACCGCTGATCTCAGGTTTACCGAAAAGCGCGACGCGCTGTTCAACCTGCTGCGTCACCGCGCCGTGACGGCCGATCAGGTCGAGCAGCTTCGCAGCTACATGCGGATACCCAGCGCGTTCATTCCGTTGCGCAGTGACATCGCCCACTCGGCGTGGACCGAAGGCGAGCCACAGGGTTCGATCTGGCCTGCGTGGCTCAGCCACGGCCCTCGGACCGCGGTTAAGCCGCTGCACGATATTGGCGGCGACGGGACGCAATTCGTCGCGGATGACCAGGACAAGGTTACCTATTCCCTGGATGATCTCAAGGAGATTGGCGAAAACCTGATGCGCAACTACGCCGCGATGGAAGCATATGCTCTCGGTGCGGGGCTCATTCGTTCCGGTGCCGCATAAGCGCCGGTGCGACTGGCTGGTCAATTCCTGCCCCTGCGGGCAGCAAGCGCGGCGCGCGGTCCCGGCGGATCGCGGGCACGATCGTGCTGACACAGAATTCGATCCCGGTGGCAAATGAACTCGCGGCGCCGCCGGTTCAGTGGTGCATCAGCCTGGAGCGTTTTCACCTTGAAGGGAAATGCTCCAGCTCATAATCATCGAGCAATTTCATCAGCCTGAGGTCGCTTCGCAATTCGAGACAGGCTGGTATTGCCTAGCGGGTGCGCGAACATGGCCGCACGATCGCTGTCTTCCGCCTGGCGTTCGGGTCAGCCCGATGGTCCCATCTCGCCCTCCGGTGTCATGTGGTGCACCGCGACTGGCAGTCTGCGTGCCAGATGGACGAGAAAGTCTTCCGACGAAAGACCGGTGATGGTCGCCAGATCCTCGGTGCGCTCTTCGCCGAGGATCCGCCTCAGATCCTGCGTGCTGATCGGCATGTTGGGTCCATTGCCGATCCAGGAGGCCATGATGTGGCCAAGCCCGGCTTGGGTGAACCGGTCCGCCAGGTCGGGCAGGGAGCCTCGTACGCCGCCGAGCAACTCCTCGAGCGCCGCGCCCATGGGACTGACGTCGTCGTCAGGCCGGCCCCGAAGATCCTCGATCACCTGATGGATGAACCGCATCGCCTTCCCTCCATGATGTTGCAGCAGGACGAAACCGGGTTCGACGGCAGGCTGCCGACGGCCTGTTGAACCTGCCACCTGCCCGCATGACCGACGTTGAGATGGGTCAATCCGGAAACCCTCGCAATCGGCAGGACTGGGCTAGTATCGCACATCGGAGAAGCGCGATACGTCGCTCTTGGTCTGTAGTATCCGATTCACGCGGCGACTCGCGGTCGCCGGATGACGTGCGCTTCTGCGATCGGATACCAGTATCGCGCATCGGAGAAGCCTGACACGTCGCTCTTGGGCTGAAGTATCCGATTCACGCGGCGACTCGCGCTCGCCGGACGACTTGCGCTTCTGCGATCGGATGCCAGTATCGCGCATCGGAGAAGCGCGACACGCCGCTCGTGGTCTGAAGTATCCGATTCGCCGGGCGACTCGCACCTCTCTGCGATCGGATACTAGCGGGATGCTGTCTGTTGCTCGGCACGGTGCCACCAACCTCCACCGAGCGCAAGGTACAGTGCCGCCGTGTCACCAAAGCGGGTCGCCTCGGCTTGCACGCGCGTCGTCACGGCCTGCAGGTAGGTCATTTGCGCGCTCAGCAGGGTCAGGTAGTTCACGTAGCCGACTTGGCTCTGCCGCATCGTCAGATCGAGAGTGACCTTCGCGGCCTGCTCCGCTTCCACCGCCGCGGAAAGTGCCGAGGCATCGGAAACCAAGGCGTGCAGCGTATCGGCGACGTTCTGAAAGGCGGAGATAACCGTGCTGCGGTATTGCGCCTGGGCCTGGCGCAACGCCTGGTCGGCGGCACGCTTCTTGTGCAGCAGGGTGAAGCCGTCGAACAGCGGCTGCGTCACGCCTGTGGTCAGGCTCCAGAACGGACCGCCCGTGGCAAACATCTGGCCGAAAGCCGTTGCCGCGCCACCGGCCGCGGCGCTGATATTGAACTGGGGGATCATTGCCGAGATCGCCACGC
The DNA here is from genome assembly GCA_963817185.1 of uncultured Alphaproteobacteria bacterium. Classification (GTDB taxonomy): domain Bacteria; phylum Pseudomonadota; class Alphaproteobacteria; order Acetobacterales; family Acetobacteraceae; genus Rhodopila. The sequence continues at coordinate 39,078 of CAWFNN010000006.1, forward strand.
CGACCTCGGCGCTGGCGGCATGCATCTGCTCTTCGGCTGCCCGGACGTCCGGCCGTTGCTGGATCAGCTTCGACGGCAGGCTGACGGGCGGTTCTTCTGGCAGCTGCAACGAAGCGAGGTCGAAGTGCGCCGCGACTTCCTGGTTCGGCAGATTGCCGACCAAGGCGCGGATCAGGTCCCGCGTTTGCTCATATTGCTTTTCCAGCGGCGGCAGCAACGCTTTTGCCTGGGCCAGAGCCGCTTCCTGCGCCGCGACGTCGATCCGCATGGCGTAGCCGACACGGAACTGAGCCCGCAGGATCCTCAGTGACTTTTCCTGAACGCGAATGATGTCCCTGGTCGCACCGATCTGTGCCCTGGTCGAGGCCTCCTGCAGCGCGGCGGCGACTACGTTGGAGGCGAGCGTGATGTACGTTGCCTCTAGCTGGAACCGCTCGTTGTCGGCTTGTGCCTGGAGCGATTCGACCTCACGGCGGTTGCCGCCGAATACGTCCGGGGTGTAGCCGACGGTCAATTGCGCGGTGTGGAAGTTGTAGGTTGCGGGCACTGCGGGGGAGCCGATGACCGCCGTGCCGTTCCCCTGAAGACCCGGGGCGTTGCTGCTCAGATTCCCGGCCAATTGCTGGCGTTCGAACGTGAAGCCGGCGGCCACCGTGGGAAAGAAGTAGCCTTGCTGTGCATAGACGTTTTCCTGCGCCTGCTTCAGCGCGGCCACCGCCGAATCGATGGTCGGGTTCGCCTTGAACGCCTGTTTAACAAGAGCATCGAGAGCGGGAGACCGGAACAGCTTCCACCAATCGAACTGGATATCGCGGCCGATGGCAAACCGCTGCGCCTCACCGCCATGGGTTGCCGCGGAAGCGGTCTTCGGCGGCAACGGCACCGGGGTGTAACCCGCGTCAGGCGGTGGCTCGGGATGCTTGAAGTCCGGCCCCACCGCGCAACCCGACAGCACCGACAAGGCGGCCATCACGGCCACCCTGCGAGGCGCACGTGCCACGAGCAAGCTCACGGCGGGCGCCATCGCGACATGCGTGCCGTGAGGTTGCTTTCGTGCGGCCACGCCTGCCACTCCGCTCCATTCCTAACGCTGCAGTCAGATTTATCGACCGAAGCGGCAACGCGGAACTGCGACAAATCACAGTAGACCGAAGGCCGGTAACCCGCGATCAGTTCGGCATTGCAGCATGAGGTGTTTGCATGCGTCTCCCAGATCTGCCGTCGCTAAAGGCGACCCGATATCTGCTTGGGGTGGCGATCGCGACCGGGGCGATCGCCGGTTTGACGTGGTTTTTTGGTCCCACGCCGAAGCCAGGCCTAGCGGCCCCGGCCAGCGCCGCCACGTCCGAATTGGCGCCTAAGAAACCAAACTCCTCCGTGCCAAGCATCGAACTTACCCCCACGCAGATGCGATCATTCAAGATCGGCCCGGTCGGGTGCCAGATGTTTCCCGTGCAGGACGAGGCCGTCGGCAGCATTGACTTCAACGAGGACATGGAAACGCAGATCTTCACGAACTATCAGGGCCGGATCGTCTCCTTGTTCGCCAAGGTGGGCGATGACGTCAAGAAGGGCCAGCCGCTGTTCACGATCGACAGCCCTGACCTTGTTCAGGCCGAATTGACCCTGATCACCGCGGCTGGTGTCCTGCGGCTGACGAGCCGGGCGCTGGCCCGAGCCAAGGACCTCTATGCGGTGAAGGGCATTGCGCAAAAGGATTACGACCAGGCGGTGTCCGATCAGCAGGGCGCCGAGGGTAACCACAAGGCCGCGGTCGACGCCATGCGCATCTTCGGCAAGACCTCGGCCGAGATCGACAAGATCGCGGCGACTTCACGCGATCGATTCGATCCTTGTGGTATCGAGCCCGATTTCCGGGCGCGTGACCGCCAGAAACGCGGCGCCAGGCCTGTTCGTGCAGCCCGGAAACACCCCCGCGCCGTTCACCGTCGCCGACATCTCCACGATGTGGATGGTGGGCGATGTGGCCGAGATCGACAGTTCGGCCGTCAAGGTCGGCCAGCAAGTCAAGGTAACAGTCATGGCCTATCCGGGTCATGTGTACGAAGGCAAGATCACCACTGTCGCCGCGGCCGTCGATCCTACGCTCCACACGCTACTTGTACGGTCCGAAGTCCGGAATCCCGGGCACCAGCTGCGGCCGGGCATGTTCGCGCATTTCGTGATCAACACCGGCAATCCCGTCACCGCGACCGCCGTTCCCGAGGACGCGGTCGTACGGGAAGGCGACGGCACCATGACGGTGTGGGTGACTTCGGACCGGCACAGGTTCGAACAGAGAGTGGTCAAGATCGGACAGCAACACGACGGATACGATCAGATCCTGGACGGCTTGAAACAGGGCGAACTCGTGGTCACCGATGGGGCGGTTTTCCTGGACAACATGGTCAGCAGCGATTCGACCGGCTGAGTTGCGTGCAAGCCAGTCGAGCTTGGTCGAGCGCATTGGGGAAGCACCGCCTTGCTGAAGTCGATCATTGCGTTTGGGCTGACACACCGGACGATCGTCGTCATGGCGTTGCTGGTGTTCCTCGGCGGTGGGTATGCGGCCTTCACCGAGCTGAACATCGAGGCGTATCCCAACCCGGCGCCGGTCATTCTGGAGATCACCGCCCAGCAGGCCGGCCTTTCAGCCGAGGAGATGGAGAAATACTACACGACGCCGATGGAGATTGGCCTCTATTCGACACCCGGCATCGACAATATCCGTTCCACCTCGTTCTATGGCCTGAGCTTTGTCCGAGTGACGTTCAAGTACGGCATCGATTATTATTTTGCATATACACAGGCCGCACTCAGTCTCCAGCAGAACGTTACACTACCACAAAACCAGGTTCCGCAGATCCAGCAATCCAGCCTGGTTGGCGAGGTATACCGGTATCAGGTGGTGGGCCCGCCGCATTTCGGTTTGACCAATCTGCGCACCGTGCAGGACTGGATCGTACTGCGCCGGTTGTCGACGATCCCAGGCGTCGCGGCGATCAACAGCTGGGGCGGAACGACCAAGGAATTCGACGTTGAGGCCGATCTCGGCAAGCTGCGCACCTACGGCGTCACGATACAGCAACTGCTGACGGTGCTGGGCAACGCCAACATCAACGTTGGCGGACGTGAGATCGATATCGGCCAGCAGTCGGTCAACATCCGCGGCATCGGCCTCATCGACGATGGCGGAAACGACGATCTGCTGAAGGGATATCACGTCGAGGATATCGAGAATGTCGTGGTCACCCAGTCCGACGGGGTGCCGATACGGGTGAAGGACATCGGCAAGGTGAAGGTGGGCTATGTGCCGCGGCTTGGCATTGCCGGCCGCGATCACCAGGATGACATCGTCGCCGCGATCGTCGTCATGGGGCGCACGTACCATACCAACGACATCGTCCCGAAGATCGAGGCCGCGATCAACGAGATGAACCGCGACGGAAGCCTGCCTCCGGGGGTCAAGATCGTTCCCTATTACGACCGGACGTCGCTGGTCGCGGTGACGACCCATACGGTTCTGCACAATCTGATCTTTGGCTGCACGCTCGTCTTCCTGATCCAGTGGGTCTTCCTGGGCGACCTGCGCAGCGCAATCATTGTCGGCCTGAACATCCCCTTCGCGTTGCTGTTCGCGATCATTCTGCTGGTCCTGCAAGGGCAGGATGCAAACCTGCTGTCTATCGGCGCCGTGGATTTCGGCATCATCGTCGATTCAGCCGTGATCCTGGTCGAGAATATCTATCGAAATGTCCAAGCCAGTCCGGCGGTACGGCAGAAATTGCTGGAGGATCTCGCAGAAGGCAGTTTTGGCGTGGACCCGACCAGCGCCCACCGGACCTCGACGAACAAGACCTGGACGAACCGGCTGCGCCTCATCCTGATCAGTACCATGCAGGTGGACAGGGCAGTGCTCTTCTCCGCCACCATCACCGTCGCCGCGTTCGTGCCTCTGTTCAGCATGCAGGGCGTCGAGGGGCAGATTTTCGGTCCCATGGCCAGGACCTACGGCTATGCGCTGGTGGGCGCGCTGATCGCCGCCTTCACAGTGACCCCCGTGCTCGCCTCTATCCTGCTCCCCGAGGACGTCAAGGAGGTTGAAACCATCGTGGTACGGGGGCTGCGCGCTGCGTACACGCCGGCGCTCCGCTGGGCGCTCGACCGGCGCTGGATCATGGTGGGGATCGGAGTTGTGTTCATCACCGCAACGGGCGTGCTGTCGACGCGGCTGGGCAGCGAGTTCCTGCCGGCGCTGGAGGAAGGCAATTTCTGGATCCGCGCCTCGATGCCGCTGACCATGGACCTGGATTCGGGAACCGCGGCGACGCGAAAAATCCGCGAAATCCTGTTGCGCCACCCCGAAGTGATCACCGTGGTCTCGCAGCATGGCAGGCCCGACAATGGCAGCGATGCATCGCCGTTCTCCAACGTCGAGTTGTTCGTGCCGCTGAAACCATTCGACCAATGGCCGGCGGGACTGACGAAGGACAAGCTGACCGACGAATTGCAGAAGGAATTCGCCGACGAACTGCCGGGTGTAGGGTTCAACTTCTCGCAGTACATCCAGGACAACGTCGAGGAGGCGATCTCCGGCGTCAAAGGTGCCAACTCGGTCAAGATCATCGGTCCCAACCTTGCAGAACTCGAAAAGCTGGGAACCGAGGTCATGGACCAGATGGCGCAGGTGAGAGGCGTTCAGGACCTCGGCATATTCCACGTCCTGGGTCAGCCGAACCTCGACATCACGGTGAACCGGGAAAAGGCGGCGCGATACGGGCTGAACACCGGCGACGTGAACACGGTGATCCAGGCGGCAATGGGCGGCACCACCGCGACGACGGTTCTGGAAGGCGACCGCCAGTTCGCGCTGGTTGTCCGACTGGAACCGAGAGACCGCAGCTCAATCCAGGCGATCGGCAACATCACGGTCGGGTATCAGACGTCGTCCGGCACGACGGCATATATTCCGTTGCGCGAGCTAGCCAAGATCAGCCTCGATACCGGCGCATCCTACATCTATCACGAGGCGACGAAGCGCTATCTGCCGATCAAGTTCAGTGTCCGCGACCGCGATCTGGGCAGCACGGTGGCCGAAGCGCAGGAGCGGATTGCCCGACACGTGAAACTGCCCACAGGGTACCGCCTGGTCTGGGCCGGGGAGTTTCAGGACCTGCAACTGGCCAGACGCCGCCTGGAGGTCGTCGTGCCGGTCGCGCTGGTACTCATCCTGGCCTTGCTCTACGCGCTGTTCAATTCGCTGCGTGACAGTCTTCTGGCGCTGGCTGGCATCCCGTTCGCGGTCGGGGGCGGAATCATTGCGCTGTATGTGACCGGGCTTGCCTTCAGCATTTCCGCGGCGATCGGCTTCATCTCGTTGTTTGGCGTGTCGGTGATGAACGGCATCCTGATAATCACCTACTACAATCAGCTCAGGGTCGCTGGAATGAGCGCGACAGCCGCGTTGTATCATGCGGCGGAGCAGCGGATGCGGCCGATGCTGATGACGTCGCTTGCCGCCTGCATCGGTCTGCTGCCTGCCGCGCTGTCGAACGGGATCGGCAGCCAGGTTCAGAAGCCTTTGGCTACCGTGGTCGTCGGGGGGATGTTGATCGGCCCGATCCTGCTGCTGCTGGTCGTGCCGGCACTCCAGCGTGTGTTTCTGGGCAAGGACGATGACACTCCGCCGCTGCAACCTCTTCTCTCCGGCCCGGAGGATCCGACTGGCACTTAGGCCATGTTCAGCCTGACCGTGCAGGCCGAAAATGGTCCAGCTCTTTGTTTGCTCGCATGATTCACGCGCCGGCGACGTTCCGCTCAGCGGGACCATGCTCCAGTCGGGCCGGGTTCCCGCCAGATTCGGCTTTTCACCACAGGTTGGATGGAGGCTTCGAATGAAGGTCTTTCCGGTTCTCTTCCCGTTGATTGCCATCGGCACTTCGGTCGCCACCCCATGCTGCGCGCAGTATCATCCGGCTCCGACCCAGGCTGTCGCGAAGCGCCCGCATTTCAGTCCCCCGGCAGTGCCAGGGTCTCGGCATGGATCGATTGGCGGTCCGGCCGGCAAGTCGGGAGGGATCGGCGGTGTGGCGAACAAGGTTGGAGGGATCAATGGAACGGTCAGGCCGAAGTACTGGGTCGGCAACCGTGTGGCCGGGCCAGCCTTCGGGCGGCCCTGACCGGCGCCGGGGCCGCTGCCCGCGCGAGCAGCGGCCTTTGATCGGCGACCTCCGGCGAAAGTACAATCCCATGGTCGGGAAGGTCGCCCTACGGCTCGATCAACTGACCGGCCGCCGCCTTGACCGCGGCATGCATGCGCGTCGAAGCGTTCAGTTTCAGGCGGGCGTTGTCGATATGGAAATCGACGGTGCGCTTGGCCAGGCTGAGGATCGTGGCGATCTCGGACGAGGTCTTGCCCCGCGCCGCCCAGGTCAACGTCTCAACCTCACGGTCGGTGAGGTCGACGGTTCGGGGCCAAACCGCCGTCCGGGCGACCCGCGTCATCCGAGCGGTGATGATCGACGTAAGGATGTCGAAATCGATCGGCTTGGTGATGTAGTCATCAGCCCCGAGCTGGCGTCCCCTGAGCTCGTTCGCCCGGTCGGACAGAGCCGTCAGGTAGAGGAATGGCATGCTGTCGAAGCGCGGCGCCTCGCCGACCAGCCGCTCCAGCAATTCGAAACCGGACAGAATCGGCATGGTGATGTCGACAAGGGCAATGTCCGGCTTTTTGGTCAGGATGGCTTGAAAACCCTCCTCACCGTCAAACGCGATGCTGACCCTGAAGCCTCGATCAACCAACTCCTCGGCGATCAGGCCCGCGGTTTCGCGATCGTCGTCTATACACAGCACGTGCGGATGTAATTCGGCCATGGTCCACCCAGATCACCCAACGGCTGAAAGCCGGATCAGCCGACAGTCCGCCTTCCTGGCTCCCTGCCAGCCTTGGGATATAGGCTTGAACCGCTGTCGTCAAATAGTGGATCCGTATATTTAATGATCCATGTCAAGGGCTGGTCGAAACAGATGGTCAGGTTCCATTTGCCCGCCACCTCACGCCGCGACCTGAAGTACCGTTTGTCTCTCAGGGGGCGGCTTTCGCTGGTCTTCCTCGCGATGTTCGCGACGGTCGTCGTCCTGGGACTGGCCAGCGTCTGGAGCCTGAGCCATTCGAACGAAGTGTCCACCGATGTACGTAACCGATGGTTGCCGAACGTTCGGCTGATCGGTGATTTGAACAATTTTACGTCCGACTATCGGACTGCCGAAGCAGACACCCTGCTGGCGGCCACCCCCGAGGAACTTGCCAGCAGCCTGAAGGAAATTCCGCTGCTCGACCAGGCCGTTCTCCGCGCGCAGCGTGATTATGAGCAGATCAGGCATGGCGACGAGGAAGCGGGGCTTTACCGGGAGTTCAGCACCACCTGGTCGCTCTACAAAACCATCGCCCAGCGCGTGACGGCCCTGTCGGCTGCCGGACGCGGTGCCGAGGCGGCCGCGATCTACCGCGACCGGTCGCGGATAACGTATGATGCCGCGAGCGACCTTCTGGGCCGGTTGACAGATTACAACGTCGCGCTCGCAGCACGCGCCAGCGAGCGTTCCGCGGCGGCTTACGATCATGCAAAATGGCTGATGGGTGTCGCCCTGCTGGCGGCCGGGGTGATGCTGGCCGTCCTCATTGCCCAGGTCCGACGCCAGATCTCCTTTCCACTGCTCGACCTGAGCCAGGCGATGCACAAGCTCGCTGCGAATGACACCGGCGTCGAGATTGGTCATACCGACCGTGCCGACGAGATCGGTGAGATGGCACGAGCGGTCGTCGTGTTTCGGGCCAATGCGATCGAACTCATGCATAGCCAGCGCGGTCTGGCGCAGCAGGCCATGATGCTTGAGGAGAAGCTGGCCCACGAACAATCCGTGACGCTGATGCAGCGCAATTTCGTTTCGATGATAACGCATGAGTTCCGAACGCCGCTGACCCAGATCGACGCCCAGGCGCAGCGCCTGACCAATATGCGGGATCGTCTGCTCCCCGAGGGAATCAGCGATCGAGCCGGCCGGATAAGGGCGGCCGTAACCCGCATCATTCATATGATCGACCACCTCGTTGACGCGACCCGTCTGATGGAGGGCGACGCACGTCTGTTCTTTCATCCGGAACCGATGGATCTGGTAACCACCCTTCGTGATGTCTGCCAGGTGCAACGGGAGATTTCGCCGGGTGCGCACGTCATTGAAGAATTCGCCGGTGAAACCCTGCCGATGCGGGGCGACCCGAAGCTGTTGTTTCAGGCCTTCAGCAATCTGATGGCAAATGCCGTGAAGTATTCTCCCAGACGCGCCAGCGTTATCCTGAGTGCTCGGCAGATCGAGGACAAGATCGTCGTCACAATCGAAGATTTCGGTATCGGTATTCCGGCAAATGACCTTGCCAAAATTTTCTCACGTTACTACCGCGGCAGTAATGTGTCGGGCTTCGTCGGTACCGGGATCGGATTGTTCCTGGTCGCGACGGTGTTACGACTGCATGCTGGCGATATTGCCGTCGAGAGCGAGGAAGGCAGGGGAACTCGCATCACTGCTACACTGCCGGCGATAGCTGACCAATGCAGTATCAGCCCGACTTGAATCGCGAAGCGACTTCAGGCTGATGAACCCGCTCGCCAAACATGATCGAGAGGATGTCCGCCCAGTCCCCCGGCCTGAGCCGACACCGCAAACGACGAAAAAGCGGTGGGAGTGAACCGACGTCCCTCCGGTAGCGCGGTCAAAGGGATCGGGACCGAAAATGGACACTGATGAACGCTGACAGATTGTCGTCACCGGGCGAGACCGCGGCAAGCCGCTTTCATCCGGCTTGTTCGAGTTCGTCCGCGGTCAGGTTCCTCCTGTTTGTGTTGTCGCGTGACGACGCCCCGGATGGTTCACGCCAGCCGGTCCGCCGGTTGTTGTCACAACCGTCCTTCGCACTGTGCCTGATACCACGATGGGTCAGACATGCTGGTGCGGCGGCGATCGGTTCGGGCTGGCCTTGAAACGCGCTCCGGGAACAGGCGGGTCCTCCGGCGGTCCGGCAAAGCATTGGGCCAGGCTCATCCAGCTGCGGGCCGGCTCTCCGGTTACCTGCAAAGTCGTATCTGCAACATTCCGAACCTGTGTGACCACCTGGCAAAAGTCCAGCGCCGTGCCCTCGACGGTGCTGGTGGACGAACCATCCCATTCCCAAACGGCGCCGTTCGGTCCCTCGAGGCGCACGTACGGGGCGGACCCGGGAAGCGGGATCCCACGATTGGCAAAGGTCCAGCGATAGGTGCGCACACCGATCTCGGCAATATTGCGGAGACGATCCGTTGGCTGTCGCTCGGTGCCCATCAAGTCGTAAATCGCCTGGCCGTGTGCCCAGGTCTCCATCTGGCGCGCGGTGGCGAACATGCGCGCGCCCATGTCGGGACCAAACCAGGTCAGCCGCGTGGCCGGGGACAGCGCCGAAAGCTGGTCGCACAGCTCGCTCACCTGAGCGTACCAGCGTTCCCGGAGCCGCTGGCCGGTCAACTCGCCGAGGCGATGCCGCGTCGCCTGCAGGCGGTTGATGCTGCTGTCACGCAGGGCCTGAATTTCTGCGCGCATGCGCGCGAAAGGGTCGGAGCCGGCCACCGATGCCGCAGCCATCAGGTCGCTCTCATGCAGGTGTTGCAGTATATCGTTGACCGTCCAGCTCTTGAACAGCGTGGCGCGCTGCCAGTCGGCCTCGTCCAACGTCGTCAGCAACCCGTGCAGCTCATCCGCTTCCGCCCGGAAGTCGACCGCTTCTGTCAGCATAGGATGGTCCTTGTGTTGCGGGTTCGAGTGTTGGTGACCTACATCATGGACCAAGACAACGCTCCGAAACAGCGCCCCCGGGAGACATCGCAGGGCGCCACACACAACTCGTCTGGCGTTTCATGCGCGGTCCAACCTACGGCAAGCCGGCCGCGCGGATTGGTATGGCCGGTGCAACCGCGGGACGCTAAGAAGGGCCGCCCGGGCCCGCCTGGCGGAATGGTAGACGCAGCGGACTTAAAATCCGCAGTTCGAAAGGACGTACCGGTTCGAGTCCGGTGGTGGGCAGGCTCACCCAGGGTCCGTGCGGGGCGGTGTCGTTCCGACACCGTATGAGCTTCCCGGCAATTTTATTTTTTCTCGCCCAGTTGCAACCGAGACGCCGAAACAGACTTTCCGGGACGACGCCAACGAAGCCGCGTCCATCGGAAGGAGTTGCAGCAATGAACCCGCCTATGAGATTTAGAGGCGCGTTATTGGCGAGCACGGCGACCGTTTTCGCCGCGGCGCTGCTGACGGCCAGCGGAACACCAGCCCAGGCCGAACAACCAACCGCGTGCAAGACCGATCCCGGCGGTATCACCCTGTCACCCGGCTTCTGCGCCACCGTTTTCGCCGACCACCTCGGGCACGCCCGTCACCTCGCGGTGGCATCCAACGGTGTCGTCTACGTGAATACATGGAGCGGCCGCTATTACCACGACGACACACCGCCGCCTGGCGGCATGCTGATCGCGCTGCAGGATACCACGCACAGCGGCAAGGCCGACAAGGTGGTCCGCTTCGGACCCAGCTTCGCGGAAGGCGATCACGGCGGCACCGGCATCGCGCTCTACAAGGGCTACCTTTACGCCGAGACGAACGATCGCATCGTGCGGTACGCTTTGCCGCCCAACGGGATCGTCCCGACCGGCGCGCCCGAGACCGTCGTATCGGGCCTGCCGTCTGACCGGCGACCACCCGATGCACCCGTTCGCGATCGACGCGCAGGGCAACCTCTACATGGACGAGGGTTCGGCGACGAACTCCTGCCAGAGCCAGAATCGCATGCCGAACGTCCCCGGCATGCAACCCTGCACCGAGCTGGAAACCCGGGCCGGCACCTGGCGCTACGATGCCAACAAGCTGGATCAGCATTTCTCGCCGGCCGCACGCTTCGCCACCGGTCTGCGCAACGGCGAGGGCATCTCGTTCGATTCCGCCGGCCGGATCTTCGTCGACCCAGCACGGCCGCGACCAGCTCTATCAGAATTGGCCCAGCCTGTACAACGCCTCTGGAGGGCCAGAATGAACCGGCCGAGGAACTGGTCCAGGAGCACCGTGGCGCCGACTTCGGCTGGCCGGAATGCTACTACGACTACGACCAGAAGAAACTCGTCCTGGCGCCGGAATATGGTGGCGACGGCGGCAAGACAGTCGGCGTCTGCGCCCAGAAGCAGGAACCGGTCGCTGCGTTCCCGGCGCACTGGGCGCCAAACGACATGCTGATCTATGAGGGCAGCCAGTTCCCGACCGCCTATAAGGATGGCGCCTTCATCGCCTTCCACGGCTCCTGGAATCGCGCGCCCGGACCGCAGGGCGGTTACAACGTGGTGTTCCAGCCGCTGGCCGACGGCAAGGCGTCCGGCCCGTTCGTCGTCTTCGCGGACGGTTTCGCGGGCGCGGACAAGGAGCCCGGCCGAGCGACGCATCGGCCGACGGGACTGGCGGTCGGGCCTGATGGCGCGTTTGTACATCGCTGACGACCAGGGCGGCCGCATCTGGCGCGTCACGTACCAAGGCGACAACAAGGCCGCAGGGATCGCGTCCGCAGCGCCTCCGCCACCAACCCAGCAGGCGGCGGCATCCGGCAACGTTCTGCCGCCCGAGGGCATTCATCCGAACGCCGGTGCCGCTTCGCTGCCGATCCCGCCCGGCGCGATCGCCCGATCAGGTCGCACTGGGTGACCGCATTTTCCACGGGCAGGCTGACGGCGGAACCTGCGCCGGGTGTCACGGTGCGGATGCCAAGGGGTCGAAGGTGGGCTCCGATCTCGCGGACGGCCATTGGCTTTGGGGCAACGGCAGCGTGGCGGCGATCATCCGCACGATCGACAGCGGCGTGCCGAAACCAAAGGAGCATACGGGTGCGATGCCGCCCAAGGGCGGCGCCCAGCTTTCGCAGGCCGACGTCACCGCGGTGGCCGACTACGTGTGGGCGATCAGCCACCAGAACAAGCAATGAGGAGCGATGGCGGCCAGCCTGGAGCAGGATCAGCCTGACCAGGATCGCGGCGCGACCTTGGGCTGATGAAGTCAGCCGCGTGATGGAATGCCCGCTGGACAGAAAAGGCCGCGCGTTTCCCGACCGGTCAGCGGTGGAAGCGCGCGGCCCTGGCCGCCATCACCGCCTCACGCGCCCGCGCAGTGCCGTCGCCCGCCGCACCACCGAGCGGGCCCGTTCCACCACCGGAACGTCGATCATCGCCCCCTCGAACTGCACCGCGCCCAATCCCTTGGCGTACGCCTCGTCGTAGGCGGCGATCATCCGCTCCGCCCGCTCGACCTCGACCGGGTCCGGCGAAAACTCCTCGTTCAGCACCGACGACCTGCAGCGGATGCACCGCGCTCGCGCACATGAAGCCCAACCGCGCGGGACCGCCGCACGATCGCTCGGAAAGCCTCCTGATCGCGGAAATCCGCGATCGAGCCGATGAACCCCATCGGCAGGATCCCCGCCGCCCGAGCGGCGAAGATCGTGTGCTGCTTGGGGTAGAACAGCCCCTCGGGCTCCGACTGCATGCCGACATCGGCGGCGAAATCCTCTGACCCCAGGCTGAGCCCCACCACCCGGGGATGCGACCTTGGCGATCTGCTCGATGCGGAAGAAACCAGCCGCGTTTTCCACCAGCGCGATGAACTTCAGCCGCCCCGGCCGGCAGCCCGCGCTCCGCCTCCAGTTCGGCAACGATCTCGGCGCACGCCTGCACGTGTTCGGGACTGTCGACCTTGGTCAGCATCAGCGCCGACACGCCCGGAATGACCGCCGCCTCCAGGTCGCGCACCAGCAGCCGCCACGGCCGGTTCACCCGCACCACCACGTCGGCCCCGTTGCGCGACACCTGAGGGATCGCCCCGGCGATCAGCGTGCGCGCATGCTCCTTCTGCGACGGCGCGACCGCGTCCTCCAGATCCAGGATGATCGCGTCCGCGCCGCGATCGGCACCGGTGCGGACGAATTTTTCCGACGTCACCGGAACGAACATCAGGGACCGCCACACCGGCAGATCGTCACGCATCGTCAGCCCTCCTTGATCACGCCGTCGGCTGCCAGCGCGGCCAGCCTGGCGTGCGTCGTATCCGATCGATTCCAGAACGGATCGTGTATGCTGCCCCAGCGACGGGCGCAGGCGACCGCAATCGTCCGGGCGTGTCCGACAGGCGTGGAATGATGTTGTGCATCAGCACCGAACCCGCTTCGTCGTCGGGTGCCTCGACGATAACGCCGCGCGCCTGCACATGCGGATCGTCGAGCAACTGGTCGATCTCGTAGATCGGCGTCGCCGTCACCTCCGCCGCCTCGAACACCGCCATGTTCTCCGCCAGCGTCCGTTCGGCGATCCACGCGGCGACCGATCGCCGTCGCAGGCGTCGATGTTGCGCACCCGGTCAGTGTTGGTGCGGAACCGCGGATCGTCGATCATGTCCGGCTCGCCCGATGGCACGGAACAGCCGCTCCGCCATCGCCTGGATCGATGCGGAGATCGCAATGAACCGGCCGTCGCTGGTGCCGTAGACATTGCGCGGCGAGGTCGTCAGCGACCGGCTGCCGGTCCGTCGCGGCTTCTCACCTGACACCCGGTACGTCGCCGCATCCGGGCCCGAGCACCGAGATCATCGGCTCCAGCAACGGCAGATCGATCGATCTGCCCGTTGCCCGCCGCGCTCGACCACGCGCAGCGCCACCATCACCGCGTAGGCGCCGTACAGACCGGAGACCATGTCGGCCATCGCCAGCGGCGGCAGCACCGGCGGCCGGTCGTCGAAGCCGTTCTTCGCGGCGAAGCCCGACATCGCCTCCACCAGCGTGCCGAAGCCCGGCCGGTCCCGATACGGCCCGTCCTGCCCGAAACCGGTGATGCGCACGATGATCAGTGTCGGATTGCGCGCATGCAGCACGTCCGGTCCCAGCCCCATCTGCTCCAGCGTGCCCGGCCGGTAGTTTTCGATCAGCACCTGGCTGGTCGCCAGCAGATCGAGCAGCGCGTCGCGGCCGGCCTGGCGGCCGCAGGTTGATCGCCAGGCTCTTCTTGTTCCGGGCATAGACTTTCCAGTGCAGCGACAACCCCTTGATCGCGCCACGCGCGCAGCGGATCGCCGACTTTCGGGTCCTCGATCTTGATGACCTCGGCGCCCTGATCGGCGAGCTGCAGGCTCACCATGTTGCCGGCGACGAGCCGGGACAGATCGACCACGCGGATGCCATCCAGCGGCGCGGGGGCGGTCGGATCGAATTCGATGCGTGGGATCATGGTACCCTTGGGGCGACTCTCGCGGACGCGCTATTGTCCCGTCAGACGCGGTCGACGCGCAAGGGCGGGTTCCCGCCCTCAGCTTCCAGGCGGAGACGATCGCCCATCATGTTCTGCCGCCTGCTCGCCTCCGCGTGCCTCGCCCTCCTGACTGCTGCCTGCTCGGTGCCCCGGTCCGTCGCACCGCAAACCGATGCTGTCGTCTACGTGATCGGGCGCCGCTGGCACACCGACATCGGCCTCCCGGTGGAGGAAATCGCTGGCCCGCTTGTCAAGTTTGGAGGACCGGTTCCCAGGCGTGCGCTTCCTCACCTTCGGTTTCGGCGAACGGCAGTTCCTGATGAACCGGAAAGTGAACTTCGGCACCATGCTGGGCGCGCTGCTGCCGAGTCGAAGTGCGCTGCTGATGACGGCGCTGAAGGCGAGCCCCGATGCGGCGTTTGGACCGTCCAATGTCGTTGCGCTGCAGGTGTCTCAGCGTGGCCTGCAACGTATCGAGGCCGCCATCTGGAACGAATTCGAACATTCGCCCGCCGGCCTGCCGGTATGGCTGGCCGCGGGGCCGTATCCAGGCAGTGAATTCTACGCCGCGGAGGGCACGTATGACGGATTTTTCACCTGCAACACCTGGACGGCGGACACTCTGCGTGCCGGCGGTGTGCGGATGCCAGCCTTTGGCGTGCTATTTGCCGGTCAGGTCATGGGGGCGGCACGGGGGATCGCGGCGCGTCAAGCTTCATCGTCCCGGGACTGATCCCAGCGTCTCGCCGAAGATACGCAATCCCCTTGGATTACCGCCGCGCTACAGGCTTCGCCTTGACCCCAGGCAGATCGAACGCGCGCGACAGGCTCCGCCGTGACCCCGGGCAGATCGAACGCCCGCGACAGGCTCCGCCGTGACCCCAGGCAGATCGAACGCCTGCTGCTGGATTGGGATTGGCCGGGTCAGCACGAAGCTTGCGGTGCGCCCGAAGCGCTGCAGGTTCGCGGCGAACGGCTTCGGCGCTGAGTGGTTTTATTCCCTGTAAGTTATAACTATCGGTTCGTAGCTCTCGGGTTGCCGTGTGCGTCAGCTTGCATCGTGGCAGGCCGCCACAGCGCGTGCGATCATTTGGCTGGCGTCGAGGACGGTCAGACGTTGCATTGCCGCTTCGCCGGTCACGCGGAAGGCCGGTACCGTGTTGGCCACCGCGATCGCGTCAATTTCCCGCGCCGCGAATAGTTCGGTGGCGCCGCCAGCGAACAATCCATGGGCCGCGGCAGCGAACACCCTCACCGCCCCGGCCGAGCGGCATGCCTGGGCGGCCCGTATCAGCGTCCCGCCGGTGCTGATGAGGTCATCGACGATCACCGCCGTCTTGCCCTGCACATCGCCGGTCAACAGCGCGCCGCGCACGACACCGCTGCTGCGAAATTTCTCCATGTAAGCGCTGCCGACATCCCGTTCCGTCAGTTGCTCCAGTGCCTGACGGAACTGCTCGGCCCGTTTGGCACCGCCGGCGTCGGGCGAGACGGCAACCACCTGTCCGCCGCGCACCAATGGCGCGAAATGCGCCGCGAGCAAGGGCGCGATCTCGATATGCACCGTTGGACAACGGAACGCATTCTCGAACGCCGCCAGGTTATGCACTTCCACCACGATCACGCGATCGATCCCGACCGCCTCGAATATCGCCGCGACGTAGCGGGTGATGATTGGATCATTCGCCTTGGTCCGGCGATCCTTACGCGCGTAGCACAGATACGGCGTTATCGCGGTCACGCGTTCCGCTCCGGCATCCTTCAACGCGCCGCAGAAGAACAGCAGCCTGCACAGTTTATCGTTACCGCTTGCACTTGCGTCACCGTGCAGGGAATGCAGCACGAAGACGTCATGGCCGCGTACGGATTGAAGCGAACGCGTCTTGTGCTCGCCATCCTCGTAATCACGCTCCTCATGCAGCGCGAGCGGGATCTCAAGACGGGCGGCCACGCGCTCTGCAAGGTCACGGCTCCCGTGCAGCGCAAAGAACGCGATCGGACGGGGGTTCATGTCTGGCTCCGAGCCGGATTGGTTGAAGCGGCAAAGACGCGTGCCTGTTCCAGCAACTCGATCACCTCCTGGTCGCGCAGTTGCGGGAAGCGCAGATAGTACTCACCTACGGCCCCGAAATCCGCGGGCGCCTGCACGGACACGACATGGTCCGCTTCCCGCCGCAGCTGCTTCAGGGTGGCCTTCGCGGCCACTGGAACGGCGAGCACGATCCGTGCCGGCTTGCGGCGGCGCGTCGCCCGCAACGCAGCAAGCATGGTTGCACCGGTCGCGATGCCGTCATCAACGATGATCGCCGTGCGACCGGCGATCTCCGCGGGCTTGCGATCACCGAGATAGATCCGACGGCGACGCTCGATCTCCTCAAGTTCAGCCGTTTTCGCTTGTTCGAAATAGTCGGGAGGAATGTTCAGACCAGCGACGAGCAGCGGATCCGTCACGATCTCGGGCGCGTCGCCGTCCGCGACTGCTCCCACCGCCAGTTCTTTCTGGAATGGAGCGCCTATCTTGCGGACAAGGACGAGATCGAGCGGCGCCGCCAAAGCGCGCGCGACTTCGAAACCGACAGGCACGCCGCCGCGCGGAAGCGCCAGCACAACCGGGTCTGTTTCCTTCGATGCCAGCACAAGCTGAGCGAGCCGCTTGCCCGCGTCACGCCGATCCGTGAACACCATGTTGCTGCTCCGTAGACTCTGTCACCAGATACCGCAGGAACGAGGCTCCGGCCAAAGCCACCACGGCTTCGAGGGCGCCTGGTTCTTCAGTCAGATGCGTTGCCTAGGAAACGACTTCCAGCCGGTTGTCGCAACGAAGTTCTCGCTGGGGCGCCTGGTTGAGGATCAAGACATCAGGATCGTGACCGCCGACTATCAGCAGAGTTGGTGAGGTGATGATTCCCAGGGCATCGCCCGCCATTTCCGGCCGTCCGCCGCGGCTGACGATGGCTGCCACATCACTCCGGGCGGGCGCGGCAACGAGTGCGCCGGTGCGCGCGCCGGAAAAGCCAATCGGCGGACCCTCCTCGACCACCATTTGGCGAGTTCGGGTGGCGTCAAGCCGATCCGCGAGCAGCGCGTGATTGAAGACGCTGGCTTGGTTTGCTGCCTCGTCGTCAGCGAGCAGACACGGGCCTGGCTCTTTGCACTGTGCATTCGGTGCGCAGGCGTCGTCCCGGAGCGTCCACGCTTCGGGTCCGGTCAGAGCGTTGCAGGCGGGTTGTGGGTGAGCTGCCGCAGTGCCTGCTGGCGGCAGTCGTCGAGCGCCGCATAGAGGTCCTGCTCGCGGAGTCCGGGAGCGTGGGTGGACAGGGCCGGCACGATCAGCGCCATGATCGCCTGGTCGTGCCCAGCTCGGTTCGGGATCGCCAGCATCTGCCTGAGCAAGGTCTCGGCCGCGTCGTTGTCCAATCCCAGCGTGGCCGCGACCCAGCGGGCGAACAATTTGTCCGCGCGTGCAGCGACAAGAAACCGAAGCTCCTCATCGTGTGCGAACTTCGCTTCGAACCCCCGCTCCCGATCATGAAAACCTGTTGGCATGGGCAGTCCCTTCCGCCACTCCGCCGTCCCGATGGTTCGCCTGGACCGATCGGCCGGTGCCGGTGCGCATTCGTTGGCCGGCGCACCCTAGCCGAGTGCCGGGGGCGGTTGAAGTGGGTCGGCCGGACTTCCGCCGCGAACCGAGGCCGGATCCGGTGATCGGGCTTCAACCGCAGCTCTGTCGGCAGATCCATAGCCGCGGTTCGATCGCCCTGCGCCCGATGGAATTCGTACAACCCGGACGGTGACATGGCTTCGGGGCAGGGACTGGTGCGTCCGTCTTGTCGGCGGGGTCAACCTGCATTATTGTGCATGACGCGCAATCACGCTGATTTCGTCCCATGTGGAGCACTATAATTCATAATTCGCGACCACGCATTTCCGTGCCAGTGTCACAATCCGCTGATGCCCGGAATGATCGCGGTTATGGGGATGACGGAAAAAATCCCTTCCTCGTTTGCCTGGGCGAGCGTGTGCGGGCGCTGCGGTCACGCCGGGGCCTGTCGCGCCGAGCGGCGGCCGTCGCGGCCGGGATGTCCGAGCGCCATCTGGCAAATCTGGAATATGGCACCGGCAACGCGTCCATCCTCGTGCTGCTGCAGGTCGCCGACGCGCTGGGATGCTCGCTCGCCGAACTGACCGGCGACGTGACGGCGTCGTCACCGGAGTGGCTGCTGATTCGCGAACTGCTCGAACACCACGACGAGGCGACGCTGCGCCGGGTTCGGGAAACGGTCGGCGCGATGCTCGGCGTTGGCGGCGTCAAGGCGGCCGGCAGTCCGCGCGTGGCGTTGATCGGCCTGCGCGGTGCCGGCAAATCGACGCTTGGGCGGATGCTGGCCGACGATCTGGGTTTTCCTTTCGTTGAATTGAGCCGTGAAATCGAAAAGTGGGCAGCTATCAGTGTCACGGAGATCCAGGATCTGTACGGCATGAACGCGTATCGGCGCTATGAGCGGCGTGCGCTGGAGGCGGCGATCGAGAGTTATCCCGAGGCGGTGATCGCCACTCCGGGCGGTCTGGTGTCGGAGGCTGCCAGCTTTGGCCTGCTTCTCACGCACTGCACCACGGTGTGGCTGCAGGCTGTTCCGGAAGATCACATGAACAGGGTCACGGCGCAGAACGATCTGCGGCCGATGCAGGCCAGCACCGAGGCGATGGAGGATCTCAAGCGCATTCTCGCGGGACGGGCGGGGTTCTATTCGATGGCCGAGCTGACCCTCGACACCAGCGCGCAACCTCTCGACCCGACGTTTCGGGCGCTGCGCCAAATGGTCCGTCACGCTATTCAGCGTCCAGCCTGAGACGACAGACATCCTTTGACGGAAGCAAGAAACATGCACTATAGTGCGTAATTCGGCCTTCGGATCCCATGCGTGATCAGGCTCAATCAAGAGGAAACCAGCCGTTGAGCACCACCCCGCGCGTCAGCTACCAGACCCATCCCGGTCAGTACCGGCATTGGAAGATGAGCTTCGACGGCCCGATCGCCACGCTCGCGGCCGATTTCGATGAGAACGCGGGGCTGCGTCCGGGCTATAAGCTCAAGCTCAACAGCTACGACCTCGGCGTCGATATCGAACTCAACGATGCGATCAACCGCATTCGGTTCGAGCATCCAGAGGTGCGGACGATCGTGCTGACGAGCGCGCGCGAGAAGGTGTTCTGTTCGGGGGCGAACATCTACATGCTGGGCGTTTCAAGCCACGCCTGGAAGGTGAACTTCTGCAAGTTCACCAATGAGACCCGCAACGGGCTCGAGGATTCCTCCCGGAACAGCGGCCTCAAGTTCCTCGCGGCGGTGAACGGCGCCTGCGCCGGCGGCGGTTACGAACTGGCCCTGGCATGTGATGAAATCATCCTCGTCGACGATCGCTCGAGCGCGGTCAGCCTGCCCGAGGTGCCACTGCTCGGCGTGCTGCCCGGCACCGGCGGCCTGACCCGCCTGACCGACAAGCGCCACGTGCGCCATGATCTGGCGGACGTGTTCTGCACCACCTCGGAAGGTGTGCGCGGACAGAAGGCAAAAGACTGGCGACTGGTGGATGAGATCGCCCGGCCGGCGGTGTTCGCCGAGACGGTTCGCGCCCGTGCGCTCGCACTGGCGGCCGGCAGCGATCGCCCGGTTGGTGCGAAAGGTGTTCCACTGGCACCGTTGGAATGCACGATCGAGCCTGACGAACTACGCTATGCCACCGTCAGCGTTACAATGGACCGGGCTCGGCGGTCGGCGGTGTTTACCGTGCGGGGCCCGACCGGCGCGCAGCCCACGGACATCGCGGGCATCGAGGCGGCCGGTGCGTCGTGGTATCCCCTGCGACTGGCGCGCGAACTGGAGGACGCTGTCCTCTCCATGCGCACCAACGAACTCGAGATCGGGACGTGGCTGCTCAAGACGCAGGGCGACGCCGCCGGTGTGCTCACCATGGATGCCACCCTGCTGGCGCACCGGGAGCACTGGCTGGTGCGCGAGACGATCGGGCTGCTGCGGCGAACGTTCAGCCGCTTCGACGTGTCGTCGCGGAGCCTGTTCGCGTTGATTGAACAGGGATCCTGTTTCGCCGGCACGCTGCTGGAGTTGGCGCTTGCCTGCGACCGCAGCTACCATCTGGCGCTGCCGGAAGACGCGGCGCACGCGCCAAGGATCGCCGTGACCGAAGCCAATTTCGGATTGTATTGGATGGCGACTGGCGAAAGCCGGCTGGAACGACGTTTCTACGGCGAAACCGCGCCGCTGGAGGCGGTGCGCGCGACGTGCGGCGACGCGCTCGACGCCGACGCCGCGTTTGCCGTGGGACTGGTCACCGCGAACCCCGACGATATCGACTGGGCCGACGAAATCCGGATCGCTTTGGAGGAGCGCGCCTCCATGTCGCCGGACGCGCTGACCGGACTGGAAGCCAACCTGCGTTTCAACGGCAAGGAGACCATGTTCACCCGCATCTTCGGCCGCCTGACCGCCTGGCAGAACTGGATTTTCCAACGGCCCAACGCGGTAGGCGAAAAGGGCGCACTGCAGGTCTATGGCAAGGGCGAGAAGGTGCGGTTCGACTGGAACCGCGTCTGACCGCGACCCGGTCGCGCACGCGCAGGCATGACCATGGACAGGCCGGGCGGGCGGGTGATCGAGCAGCACCTGACCGGTTACGTGAGCCCGCAGCGCTGCCGCAAGCCCCGATAACCAGACATCTGTCGCCAACAAGGCGAAACGATTCACCCGCTGTTGATGCCGCGATCGTGCCGGCCGCACGTTCTCGGTTCCTGCAGGAGGCCTTGATCGTGCTACGCTGCGGGCCAGCAGGCTGGCCCAGAGGACGGAATGTTCATCAGCGTCAGAAAGTATAACGTAAAGCGTGGTTCGGCGGAGGAACTGGCTCGGCGGGTGCGGAAGGGATTCGTGCCGCTGATGCGGCAGGCGCCGGGGTTCAGGGGCTATTATCTGCTGGATGGCGGGCCGGACGTGCTGATCACGATCAGCATGTTTGACAGTGCCGACGAGGCGTTTCTGTCGAACGAGAAGGCGGCGAACTGGGTGAGGAAAAACGTCCTCGAATTCACCCGGGGGATGCCGGAGGTGATGATTGGCGACGCGCTCATCAGCGAGGTCAAATAGCGAACCCTCGGGACCCCGGGTTGCAGCATCGGCGACGCGCGCGAAAATCCGGGCCCCCGAAACTCTCCGGCGGCGGCAATAAACCGGTCGGTGTGTACTTCAGTTTACTCCGCCGCGCCCAGTACCACGCAAACATTCTGGCCGCCGAAGCCGAACGAATTCGAAATCGCGTGCCGCACACGGGCGGAGCGGGCGACATTCGGCACGCAGTCGACTGGCAGCGCCGGATCAGGAATGTCGTAGTTGATCGTCGGCGGCAGCAATCCATTCCGGATCGTCAGCACGGTGAAGATTGCCTCCACCGCGCCCGCCGCCGTCAGGCTATGTCCGATCATCGACTTGTTCGACGACATCGGGATCGATCCGGCCCGGTCGCCGAACACGGTCGATACGCCGACCCACTCCATCTTGTCGTTCTCAGGCGTGCCGGTGCCGTGCGCGTTGATGTAGTCGATCGCATTCGGTGCCATGCCCGCATCCTCCAGCGCGTTTCGCATGCAGGCGATGATCGGCTTGCCGTCGGGCGAGGACCGGGTGCGGTGGAATCCGTCCGCCACCTCGCCGCAGCCTTCGACCACGCCCAGCACCGTCGCCCCGCGGGCGCGCGCGTTGGCGAGACTTTCCAGCACCAGCGCGCCGGCGCCTTCGGCCATCACGAAGCCCTCGCGGTCCTTGCTGAACGGACGCGAGGCCGCCGACGGCGGATCGTTGCGGGTCGACAGGGCGGACAGCAGCGAGAAGCGGATCAGGCTCTCCGCATTGACCGACGCATCGGTGCCGACGACGAGCGCGGCATCCGTCTCGCCTCGGCGGATCGCCTCGACGCCAAGCTGGATGGCCGTGCCGCCGGAGGCGCAGGCCGTGGACGTTGCCACCGGCGAACCCTTGGTGCCGAACCGTTCGGCCAGGGCCTCGCCGACCGAACCGAACAGGAAGCGGCGATAGAATGGTTCGAACGAGCCGCTGCCGGCGACGCGCAGCAGGTCGTCATAGGTCACGGCGTCGTTCGCGCCGGACGCAGCGGCCAGGGCGAAGCGCTGCGTCCATTCCATTTCCACCGGTGGCAGCGCCAGGAACAATGGGCCGGGAAAGTCGCCGATGCGGCCGATGCCGGCCTCGGCAATCGCTTCATCGATCACCAGTTCGGCCAGCCGTTGCGACAGATCCGGGGCCGACGGTTCGGGGACCGGCGATGAAATCGACAGTGCCGGCGATGGTGGTGCGCAAGCCGGTCGATCGGGAAGCGGGAGATGCGGCGGATGCCGGATACCCCGTTGGTCAGTGCCGTCCAGTTGTCCGCCTGACCCTGGCCGAGCGAGGTCAGGACGCCCATGCCGGTAACGACGACAATGGGGCGGCCCAGGTGGTCGGTGTCACGTGTCATCGCCGTCTCCCTCAGGCCGCGGTGAGAAGGGCGAGCGCTTCGCCACGCCAATGTCCCCAGGAGGTGACAAGCGCCTGCCTGAGCGGTGCCGTCATCGTCTGTTCGGCGGCTTCCAACGGCGGGAACAGGCAACCGTGCTGCACCGCGAGCGCTGCGATTGCGAGACTGGCGGGGAAAGCGGGCTCCAGCGAATGCCCCAAAGCGGTGGCGGTTGCACGCACTGGTAATGCGAGTTCAGCCAGGAATGCGCTTTCTTCCTGTGTCGGCGCGGCAGCGCCCGAGGCGCCGGAGATCACCGCGGCAGCCGCCGGGTCGAAGTGGGCGGCCATCGCATCGAACTGCGCCCTGGCGTTGGCGTTCGCCTCGCCTGGGCGGCGGCGGCACCGCGCGGTGCGGATCGCCGCGATATGGGCATAGGCCGAGGCGCCCCGAGCCGCCGCGTGGGTTCGGCTTTCGATCACGATGAAGCAGCCAACCGATCCCAGCAGCATCCCTCCGCCGGATGCCTGGCGTGCCCATACCGGTTCGAACGGCGGCCGGCGGAGCAGTCCGCCCATTTCGTAGTGCAGAAGCACATCCGGCCGCTGCGCGTTGTAGGATCCGCCGACCAGCATGATGTCACCCTGGCCCGCCGCAATCCGCGCGCAGGCGATGCGCACGGCGTCGGCGCCGCTGGCTTCCTCGCCCATGAAGGTGCGTGACGATCCGATGACGCCGTGAACGATCGAGATGTTGCCGGCCAGGAGGTTCGACAACTGCGCCAGGAACAAGGTCGGCCGCAGATCGCCCTGGAGGTGCTCGTTCAGATAGGCGCCCGGGTTTGCCGCCTTCGGATATCCGGACATGATCGCGGCGTCGACGGCGTAGTCGCGCTCCCCACCGCCGGCGGCGACGATCATCCCCATCCGCGACAGCAGTTCGGCGTTGCCCTTCACTCCCGGCGGAGTCCAGTGCCTGGCCGGCGGCGAAAACGCCCATGCGCTGCCAGGCCTCCATCTGCCGCTGGTCACCGCGCTTGGGAATTTGACTTGTCCAGGTCCAGCGGCGCCAGGGGATGCACCGCGAACGGCGCAAAACTGTCTGTATCCAGCACCGGCGTGAAGGCGTTCAACGCCTGCCAGTGCGCCTCCGCGCCGGAGCCGAGACATGAGACGATGCCTATGCCGGTGATCAGCGCGTCGCGCTCATGCGTCATGCATGTAGCCCTCGGGCATGCATTCCGCGGGTAATCCAACCCGACCGGCGGTTTCGAGCATCGCCGCCTCCAGCGACTTGTTCGGGAACGGCACGATCCCGTAGCGGATCTCGGCATCCGCCACCTTCTTTCCGGCCGCCGCGATGCTGGCCTTCACCACCGCGTAGCCGGAGCCCTGATGAAGCAGGCTGGCCTCGGCCTCAAGCGTCTGGCCAGGGGATACGAACGACCGCATCTTGGCCTTCTCGACCTGCATCAGGAACGGCATCTTCGCACAGCCGAGGGTGGCCAGTATCAGCCAGCCGCCGGTCTGCGCCATCGTTTCGATCATCAGGACGCCGGGCAGGATCGGGTAGCCGGGAAAGTGACCCTCGAACACCGGTGACTGCTCCGGCAACTGGCATGCGGCCGCGATCCGGCCGCCGGCGACGTCCAGCACGGTGATCCGATCGACCATCTGGAAGTATTCCAGGCGCATCAGGTCACCGTTGCCTTATGTCACAAACATTCCAGGGGCCACGAATACGTTCAGGCGGCTTTCGCCGCCACCAGCTTGTCGATGTTGGCGCAGAGATTCTTCAGCACGAAATACTCGTCTGTCGTTACCGTCCCGGCGTTGACGTCCTGCGTCCACTGCTCGAGCGGCATCTTGATGCCGAACGCCTTGTCGATGGCGAAGGCGACGTCCAGGAAGTCCAGGCTGTCGATGCCCAGGTCGTTGATCGCATGGCTCTCCGGCGTGATCTTGTCGGGTTCAATGTCGCATGTGTCGGAGATGATCCCCGCCACGGTCTCGTACGTCGATGCCATGCCCTAGCCCCTGAGAAGGTCGCGCGCCACTATCATTGTCGCCCCTGGGTGGCAAGAGTCGTTGGCGGTCGGTCAAGCCGGCGCGAGCGAGCCAGGGGGCGAGCGGTTGCCCCGTACTAGGGTCGTGCGCACGAAACGGCCGGCGGCGCTTTCGATTCCGGTTATGTGGATGGGTTGCGAGGGGCAATCGGCCCTGGACAGACCGGGCCGCGAAAGGGCGAACCAACGGGTGGGACCTCGCGCATTCGCCTTTTACTCTTTGGCGAGAATCGCCGACGCCGCGTCGGCGAAGACCTGGCAGCCCAGGACGATATCCTCGTCGCGGGTATTCTCGGCATAGTGGTGGCTGATGCCGCCGATGCTGGGAACGAACAGCATAGCCGAGGGCAGCATCTGCGACAGGATCTGGGCATCGTGGCCGGCGCCGGAGGGCATCGACTGGTGCAGGCCCGGGGCGTGGCGTTGCGCCGCAGCGGTCAGCGCGGCCTGGAACCCGGGGTCCATCACGCTGGGCGCGGTGGTGCCGCGATAGGCGAGTGTGACCTCGCAGGGGCCTTTGGCGGCCTCGGCCAGCAGTCCGTCCAGGGTCGCATCCAGCGCGTCGAGTATGGCCGGATCGGTATCGCGGAACTGAAACACCAGTTCGGCGCCGCCCGGCACGATGTTGGCCGCGCCCGGATCGAGCCTGATATCGCCCGTCGTCCAGACCGTTCGCGGCCCGGCGACCTGGGGAAAACGAGCCTCGATCGCGTCGACCAGCTTGACCAGCGCGACGCCGGCATCCCTGCGTATCGCCATGCGGGTCGTGCCGGCGTGGTTCTGCTGGCCTTTGAACTGGATACGGAACCGGTGCATGCCGACGATCGCGGTCACGACGCCGATTCGCAGGTGATGGTCTTCCAGGTCAGCGCCTTGCTCGATATGCGCTTCCAGGTAGCCGCGGTAGCGCGCGGTGTCGATCTTCTGCCGCGGACGGCCGGCGAACCCGGCCTGGCGCAGCGCGTCGCGCAGGGAGACGCCGGTTTCCCGGTTGGCGCAGACGTCGATCTCCTGCTCGGTCAGCAGGCCGCAGAACGACCGGCTGCCGATAAACGAGCCGAAGTGGCCTTCCTCATCGGCCCAGGCGGCGACGTCGATGCCGCGCCCGAGGGTGCGCGCGACCTCCAGCCCGTAGATCACGCCCATGACGCCGTCCAGCCAGCCGGCGTGGTTCTGTGTTTCCATGTGGCTGCCGGTCAGAAGCTTGCGTCCTGGCGTCGGGTCACGGCCATAGACGTTGCCGATGCCGTCGATCGAGGCGTCGAGCCCGGCTTCGGTCAGTCGGGCGACGAGCCAGTGCCGGGCCTCGACGTCCTGGGGCGAGAATGTCGGCCGATGCACGCCGGTCTTGTATTTGCCGATTTCGCGTGCCGCGTAGAGGTCTTTCAGAAGGCGGGCGTGGTCGATCGGTTGATCGCGGGCGTGGTCATTGGCAGGCATGCACGTGCTCCAGGTCAAAGTTGCAGTGCAACATATTCCGCCCAGTTCCGTCCACAGCGTCGCCCGTCTGGGCCGCCCGAGGGCGTGACGCGCGGTCATGCCCTCGTGGCGAGCGTTGATTCACTTCACGGCGGAGTAGGGGGTCGGGCCGAGAATGTAGTTCGTCACCTTGGCGACGATCGGACCGTTTTCCTCGGTCTTGGCGCGGGCCGTGTGCCACTCGGGATCCGCGGCGAATTTGTCCCACTTGGCCTCGCGCTCCGCCAGGGATTCCCAGGCCAGCATATAATAGAGAATCTGGTTCGACTCGCCGATCAGCGTGGTCCAGAAGCCGGCCTGGCGGATGCCGTGCTTTTCCCAGAGCTTCAGGGTGATGGTGCTGAAGCGCTTGTTGAGGTCGGGCAGACGCCCGGGCACGCACTCATAAATTCGCAGTTCATAGATCATCGTGTCCTCCCCATGGGTTGCACAAACCACTGTGCTGCGACCGCCGGCCGGCCGCAAGTCGGTGAGCCCTTCGGTCCGTTTGGGTCAGCCATTTGAGCGGTAGCTGGCGCATGATCGCGCTGACCGAAACGTTCCCGGCGCGTGATTCATGCAATCAAACAAGGAGCCAGACCACATTCGGCCTGCACAGTCCGGCTGAAAATGGTCTATGCCGCGGCGTGTGCAGCCGCCCCGATGAAGGCTGGATACCGCGTGGATCCTCCGAGCTGCAGGACCAGCTCCACCGCACCGTCGAATCCGCCGAACATCGCCACCGGCAACACGGCATTGCCGTCGGTCCAACGTATGTCGTTCGCAGGCTCGAAAGCATGGAAGCCGTCGGTGAGAAGCCGGTCGTCCACATTGGCCACTCGGAACCGCGCCATTTTACGCACGACAATGCGCCGCAGTGCGATCCCGAGGCGGCGCGGATCGCGTGCGAGGCCTGATTCCTGAGGCGCAGCGGCGCGCGAGACGATGCGTACAGCCGCGCGGGTATGGGGCAGAGTAAAGACATAGACGTCGCGCGTGCGTTTGGCCGCGTCCAGACGGACGCCATTCACCAACAGATGCAAATCCGGATCGTCCGTCAGCGTCACGCCGGACCGCTTGGCGGCACGCTGCAACAGCCTCTTCCAGACCGCATCGACGATGGGACCCCCGGTCAGCACCGGCACGCACTGTGGTTTCGGTGGCTGGTCCCACGCGCCGTTGGCGTTCCGGAACAGCCAGCGGTTGCCGTCGTCGCGGTAGCTTTCCGCCGCTGCGCCGTTCGCGATCAACACGTCGTGCGTTTCTAGTTCAATATGGTAGAACGCGACCATCCGTTGGTCGTCGTCCCACAATATGGAGCGGTGGTTGATGAGGAACTCCGCCGGGATCAACACGCCGTCGATAAACAGCGAGTGGCCCTTGGTGATGCTCAGGTCCTGGTGTGGGACACCGTCCGCCAGCGCGCCCTTGCGGACGATGATCGGGGTCGCGGCGCAGCGACGTCCCGGGCTGACGAGCACGCGGCCGCTACCAATCCAGACGATGGGCCGGATCTGGCGGGACGATGTCACGACACGGTCACCGACGGCGAGGTGTTGCACCGGCACCTCGCCGCGTTCGGTGCGGATCAGGGTTCCACGCAGGAAGCATGGGGTCTCGGTGACGGCCCCTTCAGGGCTGACGGCGTAACGGTCACCGGCATAATCGACGAGGGGGTCGAGCGTCAGATCGACCGCCGGATGGAAACTGCGCTCTATTTGCAGAGTATTGCCATTGATAATCCCAGCGGAAAACCCGTCGGTGACGCCGGCCAGCCCGATCGTGCCGCCGAAGGTGAAACCGTCGACCCGGCCCGTGAACGCGGCGGGGTTGATGTCCAGCAGGTTGCGGGCGGAGTCGAAGACGATCGTTGCGCCGGCGGCGACCGAGCCGACGATATCCAGCGTGCTGCCGCCGGTGATCGCCACAGTGCCGGTGCCGGCCAGCCGCGCAAGGGTGACGCCGGAGGAATCGATATCAATCGCACCGTCATTGAGGACCAGTCCCGCGTCGGACAGCGCGGTGTCCTGCATTGTCAGCGTCCCGGCGTTCCACAGGGTGGTGCCGGCAGCGAAGGTGTTGGCGCCGGTCAGGGTCCAGGACGCCCCGGCGTCGATGGTCGTCTGGGCGAAATCGACGAACTGAGTGCCTATTCCCGACAGCATGCCGGCCGATGTGCCGGCCAGTTCGAGCGTGCTTACCGCACTGGCGCCGATAATGTTGCCGCCGGTCACGATGCCGCCGAAAACCGAAGCCGGGTCGACGACCAGTCGGTTCGCGTACCCGGCGGCGAACTGCACGGCGTCGACGCCGGTGCCGGTGATGTCGCCGGCATTCACCACAGTCATGGCACCGCCAGAGGAGAGAATTCCCGTTCCCCCGCTGACCGTACCGCCGCTTTGATTGGTCACGTAGCCGCCCGCGAATAGTCGAACGCCCGCAACGTTTACGAACAGCGGTGCGATGATGCCCGCATTTATCAGCGTCAACGGCACGTCAGCGCCGTCGACCCCGTAAAAAGCGCCGGTGATCGTCCCGCCGTCCTGATTTGTCACGTTGCCGCCTGCGAGGAGTTTGATGCCACCGGCGTCACCGGCGATGCTCCCGGCATTAGCGACAGTCACGGCGCCATTGGCACAAATCCCGTCATATCCGGTGATGTAGCCGCCGCGTTGGTTGGTGACGCTGCCACCCCCTGCCAGGGATATTCCTTGGCCCGCTGGCCCATCGGCGGTCGCGATCAACCCTGCATTGACAATCGTCGCCGCCGCGCCACTCAGCCCGTACACGGCTGACCCGCCCGGCACGGCGACCGTTCCGGTCGAGGTATTCGACAGCTTTCCACCCGCCGCCAGTGTCACCCCGCCGGATACTGTGCCGGCGTTCGTCAGCGTCACGCCGGATTCAATCGTGTCGGTCGCGAGCAGCGCCCATCGCGCCCCGGTGTCCACAGTGACCTGCGCAAAATCGACGAACTGCGTGCCCAGGGCCGACAGGGTCCCAACCGAGGCACCGGAGGCCAGTTCGAGCGTGCTGGCAGAAGCGGCGCCGACCGTGTCGCCGCCATCCACGCTGCCCACGAAAACCGCGCCGGAATCGACGACGAGGGTGCCCGCGAGGCTGCCAAATCTGACCGCGTCGCCGTTTTGTGCGCCCGCGCCACCGGTGATCGTGCCCGAGGTGACGAGGGTGCCCCCGCTGACATAGACACCGCCGCCCCCGTCGCCAGTGGTGCCACGGTGAACGAAGCCAAAGGCCCCTGCGCCGCCGCTGCCGCCCGAGATCACCCCGCCGTTGGTGATGAGACCCCCCGCCGCCAGGAAGATGCCCCAGCCCCCGTTGCCTCCGGAACCGCCTGCATCGAGAGCGACCCCCGCGGCACCGCTGCCGCCCGTGATCGTCCCGCTGTTGGCGACGGTGGCGCCCGCCGTCAAATCGATTGCGTCACCGCCGCTGCCGCCACTGCCGCCGCCCAGCTCACCGGAGCCGCCGCCACCTCCATATCCGCCCGAGATAATGCCGGTGTTTGTCAGGATGCCGGCGGCTCGCAGATCAAGACCGACTCCACCGCTGCCACCCGTGCCGCCGCCTGTTCCGAACCCGCCGGGGCCGCCGTCACCGCCCGCGATGGCGCCCGCGTTGGATATGTCGGTTCCGGCCGCCAGATAGACGCCAGTGCCGCCACTGCCGCCGGCTCCAGCGGGCCCGTCAGGTGGAGGGACAAAGCCACCAAAGCCGCCGCTGCCCCCCGCAACGGTGCCGGTGTTGGTCAGGGTGCCTCCCGCCTCCAGACGGATGCCGCGGCCACCAGCGCCGCCATTCCCAAGCACACTTCCGCCTTGGATCTCGAAACCGCCGATACCGGCGACAATCATCCCGCTATTGGACAACGTCCCAAAGGCGGCCAGATCGACCCCGTCTTCGCCCGCGTCTCCGGGCCCGCTGCCGTAGCCACCGGCGATCATGCCATTGGAGGCGTTTGCGACATATCCGCCGGCCTGCAGATCAACTCCAGCGCCGCCGCTCGCGATTTCGCCCCGGTTGATAAGTGTACCCATGCTCTGCAACGTGATACCCGAGCCGAGGACGCTGCCCGCGTTGGTGACTGTCCATGCGGCCGCACTGAGGCTGTCGGCATAAAGGCCGCTCCGCAGCAGCGCCGCCGCGCCAATCGTGGCGGGATTGTCCGCCGCGCCCGATAGAACGACGACGCTCGTGTAAGTCTGGGATAGGTAAACGGTCATCGGATTATCCCCCCTGGCCGGAGGTCCCGACGCCTTGGGTCCGCGCCGACCGCGCAAGCCCGCTGTGCGGACGCGCTGCTGAACAAGCGGCACTGCCTTTGTGCGAGCGCCCGCACGATGGCAGATTCGGTACGGAGCGGCAAGATTTTCGTTGCTTGACAGCAAAATTGCGGATCCAGACCAATCTTCATGGCCCGGTCTCCGGCCCCCAGGCCAGGACGCTCCGTCCCCCTTGCGGAGCGCACGGCTGGTCTGGCGGTGGCGCACAGACCAGACCCGTGCCGTCCGTGTACGTCGTCCGATTGCCCCAAACGCCGCCCGGCATTAGAACCCGCCGCTCGTCGTCAGAATCCCCCCGGGAACCCGTCATGTCTCTCACCGCCGAACGGCTCGACCGCATCCAGCCCAGCCTGACCATCGCGATTTCGACCGTGGCGCGCCGCATGATCGCCGAAGGCAAGAACGTGATCAGCCTGTCGCAGGGCGAGCCGGACTTCGACACCCCCCGCAACATCAAGGACGCCGCGATCCGAGCGCTGGAGAACGGGCGAGACCAAATACACCGACGTGTCGGGGACACAGGCGCTGCGCAAAGCGGTCGCGACCAAGTTCGCCCGCGACAGCGGCATCGAATACAAGCCGGAGGAGATCATCATCTCCACCGGTGCCAAGCAGGTGCTGTTCAACGCCATGCTCGCCACGCTGAACGCCGGCGACGAGGTCGATCATCCCAAGCCCGTGCTGGGTCAGCTATCCCGACATCGTCACGCTGGCCGACGGCAAGCCGGTGCTGGTGCCGTGCGGCCAGAACAACGGCTTCAAGCTGCGCGCCGAGGATCTGGAAGCCGCGATCACGCCGAAGACCCGCTGGTTCATGCTCAACAACCCGTGCAACCCGACCGGCGCGGCCTACAGCGCGGAAGAACTCAAGCCGATCTGCGAGGTGCTGATGCGCCACCCGCAGGTCTGGGTGCTGACCGACGATATCTACGACAAGCTGGTCTATGACGGCTTCAAGCCGGGCACCATCGTGGCGGTCGAACCGCGCCTGCGGGACCGCACGCTGACGGTGCACGGCGTGTCGAAGTCGTATGCCATGACCGGCTGGCGCATCGGCTTCGCCGGCGGCCCGGTGGCGCTGATCAAGGCGATGGACAAGCTGCAGAGCCAGTCCACCTCCAACCCCAACTCCATCGCCCAGGCCGCCGCGGTCGAGGCCCTGCTCGGCCAGCAGGAGACGGTGGAGGAGATGCGCAAGGTGTTCGAGCAGCGCCGCGACCTGGTGGTCGAGATGCTGAACCAGGCGCCCGGGATCAATTGCAGCAAGCCCGAGGGCGCATTCTACGTGTATCCGTCGATCCACGGCTGCATCGGCAAGACCAGCAAGGGCGGCGTGCTGATCAAGGACGACGAGGCGTTCGCGCTGACGCTTGCTGGCCGAGGAAGGCGTCGCCACCGTGCACGGCGCGGCGTTCTGCTATCCCGGCTACATCCGCATCAGCTACGCCAACGCGACCGAAGAACTGCACGAAGCCTGCACCCGCATCCAACGCTTCTGCCAGGGCCTGCACTGAAGCATGCCCGGCGACCGATATGCCGGCGACAACGCCCGGTTTCTTCCCAGCGGATCGGCCGGGTCCAGCTCGCCGCCAGCGTCCAGATGACGATCAAGGCGCGCGAACTGAAGGCGGCCGGCAAGCCGGTGATCACCCTGACCACCGGGGAGCCCAACTTCGACAGCCCGCCGCACGCCATCGAGGCGGCGCATCAGGCGGCGCTGAAGGGCGACACGAAATACCCGCCGCAGGACGGCACGCGCGTGCTGAAGGAGGCGATCCAGCGGAAGTTCAAGCGCGATTCCGGCCTGGATTACGCGCTGGACGAGATCACCGTCTCCAATGGCGGAAAGCAAAGCCTTTTCAACGCCATCATGGCCACTGTCGATCCCGGTGATGAGGTCATCATCCCGGTGCCGTCGTGGATCGCCTACACGCAGATGACCGAACTGTGCGAGGGCGTGCCGGTCCTGGTGAACTGCCCGCAGAACAACGGCTTCAAGCCGCGCGCCGAGGACATCGATGCGGCCATCACTCCGCGCACCAGGTGGCTGATCCTGAACAACCCCAACAACCCGACCGGCGCCTGCTGCTCCGCCGCGGAGATTGCCGAAATCGCCGCGGTGATGCGCAAGCACCCGCATGTCTGGGTGCTGTCGGACGACATGTATGAGCACCTGGTGTTCGACGGGTTCCAGCACGCGACGTTCGCGCAGGTCGCGCCGGACCTGAAGGACCGGACACTGACGGTGTCGGGTGTGTCGAAGACCTACGCCATGACCGGCTGGCGCGTCGGCTTCGCCGGCGGGCCGAAGCGCGCTGATCAAGGCGATGACCGTGATGCAGGGGCACGCGACCGCCGGGATTTCGACGGTCGGGCAGGCAGCCGCGGCGGCGGCGCTGGACGGACCGCAGGATGGCGTCGACGTGCAGATCGAGGCCTACAAGCGGCGGCGCGACCTCGCGGTTGAGATGCTCAACGCGGCGAAGGGCATCAGCTGCCACAAGCCCGAAGGCGCCTTTTACGTGTTCCCGAACGTCGCGGGCTGCCTGGGCAAGACCAGTGCGGGCGGCCGCAGGCTGAACACCGACGAGGATGTGTGCCTGGCGCTGCTGGAAGAGAACTACGTCGCCACGGTGCACGGCGCGGCCTATCACATGAGCCCGTTCCTGCGCATCAGCACCGCGACTGCGGACGATGACCTGGTCGAAGGCCTGAGGCGCATCCAGATGTTCTGCGAGGGCCTGCGCTAGGGCGATGTGTCACCATTCGCCCTGGAGGCGGTCGCTCCTGCCTGGTTGGATCGGCGCCAAACTCTAGCGGAAGATCGTGTGCGGACGCGACGACGTCAGCATTCCCCCGTTCAGGAGCCAGCCTGGAGGGGCGGAATCGTCGCGCAACAGGCCGGCCGGGTCTGGTTTGCTGGCGGCGCCGAGCGCCTGCGACAGCTTGGTCGCCGCGTCCATCACCTGCGGCAGCAGGTTGCGCGGGCGAGGCGGACGCATCCGCATGGAGGGTGAACTGATATAGAGCACCGCGACGACCGCACCGGCCGCATCGCGCACCGGGGCGGCGATGCCGACCGCGCCGGCAACGACTTCGTCCGAAGTGATCAGATATCCGCGTGTGCGGATGCGCTGCAGGTCCGCGGCGATCCACGTCGCGTCGACGCGGGTGGCGGGCGTGAAGCGGTTCAGACGCTGGGCCAGAAGTTGTGTCTGCACCGCCTCAGGCGCGAAGGCGAGCAGGATGCGGCTGCTGCCGGCGTGCAGCGGACCGCGCTTGCCCACTTCTGAGTACATGCGGATGGTCGGGTCGGTCTGGTAGATGGCGACGGTCTCGCTCTCCATTCCGTCGCGGACTTTCAGATAGACGTTTTCGCTGGTTGCCTTGCCGAGTGCGGCCAGGAACGGCATCGCTGTCGCGGCCAGTGCCCCTTGTTCCGATGCCGCTCGGCCGAGTGCGCTCCACCGCGCGCCCAGACGCCAGAGGCCGCGGGCTTCGTCCTGAATGGTGAAACCGCGCGCCTGCAGGGTCCGCAACAAGCGGAAGGCCGCGGTGCGTGTACACCCGGCGCTGTCGGCCAATGCGGCCAGGGAGGCCGGACCGAGCCGCGAAAGCGCCTCCAGCAGATCCAGGGTCCGATCCACCGCCGCGATATTGTAGTCGCGGGGCGCAGAGTGCTCGAGAACGGATCCTTGAGGGTCGGGGGCGCCTTAAGCTTTGGCTTGGAAGTTCCATTGCTGCTTTTGGCTGTCCCCATCGTCCGCTCCCTCTTGCTCGAGATGAATGGTAGCCGCCAACGCACCCGAATGCGCACGAAAGCGCGATCAACCCACAGCCGAATTTACTTGCCAGTAGATTTACATCCCCCAAAGTTTCTCACAAAAGGCCTCTGCGCATGGGTGCTATGCATCCTGGCACTCCATGATGAAAATTAGTGCAACACCAGGAAGCGCCGGCATTTCGCCGTGCAGCTTGCGGCTCGGCGAGGCGTGGCGCAAGTTACAGGCTCAAATAAGCAAAAGGAGGAGTGTAATGGCCAAGCTGTTATCCCGTCTGCCGGAACGTCTGCACCACCACGCCTACGTGGTGAAGGACCAGGAACAGCAACCGCCGGTTTTTCGAGGATATTCTTGGCATTCCGCTGACCGCGACCTGGTGCGAGCGGCACTTCAGTCCATGGGTCAATCGCGAGGTGGCGTTCTGCCACACCTTCTACAGCCTGGGTGACGGCGGGGCGCTGGCCTTCTTCTCGTTCGCCGACGATGAGGTTTATCAGAAGTGCCAGGCGGCGGCTCCGGCGGAGATACAGGCGTTCGACCATGTCGCGTTCAAGGTGGATGACGCGGTCTACGACGAGACTTGTCGCTCGGGTGAAGGCGGCGGGAGAGCCGGTGCGGGAGACCGACCATGGCTATTGCCGTTCTATGTACCTGTACTTCGCCCGACGGGCTGATCGTCGAATTCACCGTCGATCCGCCGGATGCCGCCGAGATCGATGCCCTGCGCCGCGCCGATGCGCACGCCGAACTGTCCCGCTGGATGGCGGGGGATCACCGGACGAACAACGAGTTGCGGACGCATGAAGCGGCGTAGGGCCGTCGGTGTGCTGCACCGCTGACGGGTATTGGCCGGCTGGAGCGTTGCTTGTTGCTTGTCGCGCCGTGACGCCTGGGGTAAAGCGCCGCGTTCGGGTCCCATCAGATGAGATCCGAGCGTGGCGCGCGGGCGTGGTGAAATGGTAGACACGCCAGATTTAGGTTCTGGTGGCGAAAGCCGTGGGGGTTCAAGTCCCTTCGCCCGCACCATACCGCGCCTGTATGCCCCCTGGGTCGACAAGCCCTTCGGGATCGCTGGGTTTGAACGGGATTTTTGTTAGGATTGGCTGGGACAATGCAGGTTACCGAGACGCTCTCCGACGGTCTGAAGCGCAACTACACGGTGGTTCTGCCGGTCGCGGACCTGGAATCACGCCGGACCGAGCGTCTGACGACTCTGGGGAAGACGCTGCGTCTGCCGGGCTTCCGTCCCGGCAAGGTGCCGATGCCGATCGTCAAGCAGCGCTACGGCACGGCGGTTTCGGCCGAGGTGCTGGAGGATTCGGTCTCCGAAGCCACCCAGAAGGTCCTGAGCGAGCGAGGCCTGCGTCCGGCCCAGCAGCCCAAGGTCGACCTGGTGACCGAGAACCCGACCGCGCTGACCAGCGACCTGGAGTTCACGGTCGCGCTGGAGTTGCTGCCGGATATCGCCCTGCCGGATTTCAGCACCATCGAACTGACCCGTTTCAAGGCTGAAGTGTCACCGGAGGCCGTGGAGAAGGCGCTGGAGCAGATCGCCAAATACAACCGCACGCTGGAGCCGATCGCGGCGGAGACAATCGAGGCCCGCGGATCACGGTGCGGCGGCGGGCGAGGTCCTGACGATCGATTACGACGGGCAAGATCGACGACGTGCCGTTCGAGGGCGGCACGGGCACCGATATCGAGGTCGAGATCGGCGGCACCGGCTTCATCCCTGGTTTCGCCGAACAGCTTGAAGGTGCCCGCCCGGGTGAAACCCGGACGATCAACGTCACCTTCCCGGAGGATTACGGCAAGGCTGACCTGGCCGGCAAGGCGGCGACGTTCGACATCACCGTCAAGCAGCTCAGCACCCAGATCATTCCGCCGATCGACGACGACCTGGCGAAGAAGCTCGGTGCCGACGATCTGGCCGCGGTGCGGCGAGATGGTGACCAGCCGCCAGCAGCAGGAATTCGATGGCTTGTCGCGGATGCGGCTGAAGAAGGCGCTGCTCGATGCGTTGACCGGGCTGGCGGACTTCCCGGTGCCGGCGTCCATTGCCGACCAGGAGTTCGACCAGATCTGGCAGCAGTTCGAGGCTGCCCGCAAGGCCGGCACGCAGGACGAGGAAGACAAGGGCAAGGACGACGACACGCTGAGGGCCGAATACCGCGCGATCGCCGAACGGCGCGTTCGGCTCGGCCTGCTGCTGGCGGAAATCGGCCGCGTCAACGACATCACCGTCACCGAACAGGAACTGAACCGGGCGCTGTATCAGCGGGCGATGCAGTATCCGGGGCAGGAGGCGCAGATGCTCGAATTTTTCAAGAAATACCCGCAACTCACCGACAGCGTCCGCGGTCCCCTGCTGGAGGACAAGGTCGTCGATTTCGTGTTGGAACTGGCCAAGGTCACCGACACGGTCGTTTCCCCGGAGGAGCTGGCAAAGGACGCGGACCAGGAAGCGGCGGCGGCTTGAGCAGTCCTTTTCCCGAGCGCCCAACCGGCCGATCATCCGGGTCGCTGGAATTCCCGGTTGGCGCACTTACTTATGAGCGGCTTCTTTCTTCGACCCCTGGAACCTTAGGTGATCACGATGCGGGACCGCGACCCAGTCGAGATATACGGCAACGCCCTGGTGCCGATGGTGGTCGAACAGACCGCTCGCGGCGAACGGGCCTTCGATATCTATTCGCGCCTGTTGAAGGAGCGCATCATTTTCCTGACTGGAGCGGTCTATGATCAGGTCAGCGCGCTGATCTGCGCGCAGCTGCTGTTCCTGGAGTCGGAGAATCCGGGCAAGGACGTCTCCTTCTACATCAACAGTCCGGGCGGCGTGGTTTCCGCCGGTCTCGCGATCTACGACACGATGCAGTACATCCGCAGTCCGGTCAGCACTGTGTGCATCGGTCAGGCGGCGTCCATGGGCAGCCTGTTGCTGACCGCCGGCGCCAAGGGCAAGCGCTACGCCTTGCCGAACGCCCGCGTCATGGTGCACCAGCCGTCCGGCGGCGCGCAGGGCCAGGCCACCGACATCGAGATCCAGGCGCGGGAAATCCTGACGCTGCGCAAGCGGCTGAACGAGATCTATGTGCGGCACACGGGTCAGCCGATCGAGGCGATCGAGCGCAAGCTGGAGCGCGATACCTATATGTCCGCCGAGGAGAGCCGCGATTTCGGCCTGGTGGACGAGGTGGTGGAGAGCCGTCCGCCTGCCCGAGTCGGCCGATTCATCGAAGGGCTGACGGCGGTTTTCCACAGGTCGAGACTGGCCGCGGGGACACCGGATTTGTGTCCCCGTTCAATTCATTGTGGTCTGCGCGGCCGGTTTCGCCGTATGATTTGCGGCGTTTCCAGGGTCTGGCTAACCGCGGTTCTTGTCCCTGCCGCCTATCGGGAGTTATTATTCCCTATTGTGCCCCTGGTTTGGGGGAGGAGTACGCATGAGCAAGTCCGGCGATTCGAAAAATACCCTCTACTGCTCGTTCTGCGGCAAGTCGCAGCACGAGGTTCGTAAGCTCATCGCCGGTCCGACGGTCTTCATCTGCGACGAGTGCGTCGAGCTTTGCATGGATATCATCCGTGAGGAGCACAAGACCCATCTGGTGAAGTCTCGCGACGGGGTTCCGACCCCGCGGGAGATCTGCAAGGTGCTGGACGATTACGTGATCGGCCAGGATCATGCGAAGAAGGTGCTGTCGGTGGCGGTCCACAACCACTACAAGCGGCTGGCGCACGGCCAGAAGAACAACGACATCGAGATCGCGAAATCCAACATCCTGCTGGTCGGCCCCACCGGATCGGGCAAGACATTGCTGGCGCAGACCCTGGCGCGGATCCTGGACGTGCCGTTCACCATGGCCGACGCCACCACGCTGACCGAGGCCGGCTACGTGGGCGAGGATGTCGAAAACATCATCCTCAAATTGCTGCAGTCGGCCGACTACAACGTCGAGCGGGCGCAGCGCGGCATCGTCTACATCGACGAAGTGGACAAGATTTCACGCAAGTCGGACAACCCGTCGATCACCCGGGATGTGTCCGGTGAGGGCGTGCAGCAGGCGTTGCTGAAGATCATGGAGGGCACGATCGCCTCGGTGCCGCCGCAGGGCGGACGCAAGCATCCGCAGCAGGAGTTCCTGCAGGTCGATACCACGAACATCCTGTTCATCTGCGGCGGCGCGTTCTCGGGGCTGGAGCGCATCATCGGCGCCCGCGGCAAGGGATCGGGCATTGGCTACGGCGCCGAGGTCCGCTCCCCGGATGAGCGGCGGATGGGCGCGATCCTGAAGGAGGTCGAGCCGGAAGATCTGCTGAAGTTCGGGCTGATCCCGGAGTTCATCGGCCGCCTGCCGGTCGTGGCGACGCTGGAGGACCTCGACGAAGGCGCCCTGATGGAGATCCTCACCAAGCCGAAGAACGCGCTGGTGAAACAGTACGGGCGGCTGTTCGAGATGGAGGGCGTGAAGCTGTCCTTCACCGAGGACGCGCTGAAGTCGGTTGCGACGCGGGCGATCGCCCGCAAGACCGGGGCACGGGGCCTGCGGTCGATCATGGAGCAGATTCTGCTTTCCACCATGTTCGAGCTGCCGGGCCTGGACGGCGTGGAGGAGGTCGTTATCAACCGGGAAGTGGCGGAGGCACGTGCCAATCCGCTCTATCTTTATGGAAAGGAGAGGGCGGAAAACACTGCCTGATCCAATACGCAACCCAGAAATTGCGGCTCGCGGTGGCGCGATCACGGATTTCAAGGGCTTGCGGCACCCCGTCCGACTGCCATATCGGGTCGAACGGGTTGTGACAGACCCAGTGAAAGCGTCTTCCGTGCCGCTGTTGGGCGGAAAGCGACGCTGACTGTCCTTAAGGAGGTCAAAGATGACGGAACAGGATCGGCCCTCGGAGAAACTGGGGCCCACGGATAAGTCAGGCGGTGACCTGATGGCGGTGCTGCCGCTGCGCGACATCGTGGTGTTCCCCCACATGATCGTCCCGCTGTTCGTCGGGCCGTGAAAAATCGGTCCGCGCGCTGGAAGCGGTGATGAAGGACGACAAGCAGATCCTGCTGGTCGCCCAGAAGAACGCGTCGCAGGACGATCCTTCGGTCGAGGATATTTTCCGGATCGGCACGGTCTCGACGATCCTGCAGCTGCTGAAGCTGCCGGATGGCACGGTGAAGGTGCTGGTCGAGGGCGGTCGACGGGCGAAGATCATCCGGTTCAAGGAAACCGAGGCCTACTTCGAGGCGGTCACCGAACCGATGCCCGACGTGCCTGGGCGAGAAGAAGGACCTTGAGGCCCTGGGCCGCACGGTCGTGTCGCAGTTCGAGCAGTACATCAAGCTCAACAAGAAGATCGCGCCCGAGGTGCTGGTCTCGCTGAACCAGATCGAGGAGCCGTCGAAGCTGGCCGACACCGTCGCCAGCCACCTGAACCTGAAGATCCCCGAGAAGCAGGACCTGCTGGAGATCGCCAAGATCAGCGAGCGGCTGGAACGCGTGTTCGGCCACATGGAGTTGGAGATCGGCGTCCTGCAGGTGGAAAAGCGCATCCGCAACCGCGTGAAGCGGCAGATGGAGAAGACGCAGCGCGAGTACTACCTGAACGAGCAGTTGAAGGCGATCCAGAAGGAGCTGGGCGAGGGCGAGGACGGCAAGGACGAGAACGCCGAACTCGAAGCCAGGATCAAGAAGACGAAGTTCTGCAAGGAAGCGCGTGAGAAGGCCATCGGCGGAGCTGAAGAAGCTGCGCACCATGAGCCCGATGAGCGCGGAAGCCACGGTCGTGCGCAACTACCTGGATTGGATGCTGTCCATTCCGTGGAAGAAGCGCAGCAAGATCAACAACGACGTGGTCGCGGCCGAGAAGGTGCTGGAAGCCGACCATTACGGCCTGGAGAAGGTCAAGGAACGGATCATCGAATATCTGGCGGTGCAGGCGCGCATCGCCGAAGGTGCGGGGACCGATCCTGTGCCTGGTCGGGCCTCCGGGTGTCGGCAAGACGTCGTTGGGCAAATCCATCGCCAAGGCGACGGGACGCAACTTCGTGCGGATGTCGCTGGGCGGCGTGCGGGACGAGGCCGAGGTGCGCGGTCACCGGCGGACCTATATCGGCTCGATGCCCGGCAAGGTCATCCAGGGGATGAAAAAGGCGAAGACCTCGAACCCGCTGTTCCTGCTGGATGAGGTGGACAAGCTGGGCCAGGACTGGCGCGGCGATCCGTCGTCGGCGTTGCTGGAGGTGCTGGATCCCGAACAGAATTCGACTTTCGCGGACCACTACCTGGAGGTCGATTACGACCTGTCGGACGTGATGTTCGTCACCACGGCCAACAGCCTGCGCATGCCGCAGCCGCTGCTGGACCGGATGGAGATCATCCGCATCCCCGGCTACACCGAGGATGAGAAGGTCGAGATCGCCAAGCGCCACCTGATCAACAAGCAGGGCGAAGCGCATGGACTGAAGAAGGATGAGTGGAGCATCTCGGACGATGCGCTGCGCGACCTGATCCGGTACTACACACGCGAAGCCGGCGTGCGGAACCTGGAGCGCGAAATCGCCAACCTGGCGCGGAAAGTCGGTGAAGGAGATCGTGACCAAGAAGACTCCGAAGATCGCGATCACGCGGAAGAACCTGGAAAAGTTCGCCGGCGTGAAGAAGTTCCGGTTCGGCGAGACGGAAGCCGAGGACATGGTCGGGGTCGTCACCGGCTTGGCCTGGACGGAAGTTGGCGGCGAGATCCTGACCATCGAGTTGGTGCTGCTGCCCGGCAAGGGCAACGTCAAGCAGACCGGCAAGCTGGGCGACGTGATGCAGGAAAGCGTCTCGGCGGCGCTGAGCTATGTGCGGAGCCGCTCGCTGCGGTTCGGCATCAAGCCGACGCTGTTCGAGAAGCGCGATATCCACGTGCACGTGCCTGAGGGGGCGACTCCGAAGGACGGGCCGTCCGCGGGCGTGGCGATGGCAACCTCGATCGTGTCGATCCTGACCGGTATTCCGGTTCGGCGCGACGTGGCGATGACCGGGGAGATCACGTTGCGTGGCCGGGTTCTGCCGATCGGCGGGTTGAAGGAGAAACTGCTGGCGGCGTTGCGGGCGGGGATCACGACGGTCTTCATTCCGAAGGAGAATGAGAAGGACCTGGCGGAGATCCCGGACAACGTGAAGAAGCACCTGAAGCTGATTCCCGTCGCCGACGTGGACGAGGTTATCGCCCAGGCGCTGGCTCGCCGTCCGATACCGATCGAGTGGGAAGAACCGCCGGAGCCGCCGGTCCCGGCGACCACGGCGCAGCCCACTCAGGCGTCGTTGCCACACTGACCCCTGCCCGGGGTGAGAAGCCCCGGGCGCCCCTTTTCAATATATGAGCAAGGGCCGACCAGTCCTTCGCGAGGGGCTATCCGATTGAATGTGGCCAAGAGTGGTTCCGAGGGCTGTTGGCCTGTCGTAGGGCAGGCGGCAGCGCCCCGGCTGCCCTCGTCGTTCGTCATGTGTCGGCTCAACCCGCACAAAAGGCCGGTTTTTCCCCAGAAATCCGTGGTGTAAGCATTGACGCGGCGGAAATCAGCCCAGTAGTGTCCGCCCGCTCTTCGGGGCACCCCACCCGGGGACGTCGATTCGGGATTTTCCACATTGAGAGGGAAACGTCGTGAACAAATTGGACCTCGTCGCAGCGGTTGCTGACGGAACCGACCTCTCGCGCGCCAAGGCGGGTGAAGTTGTCGATGCCGTGTTCGGCGCCATCAGCGGAGCGTTGAAGAAGAAGGAAGAGGTCCGGCTGGTCGGCTTCGGCACCTTCGTCGCGGCGGTTCGCAAGGCCAGCACGGGCCGCAACCCGCGCACTGGCGAAGAGATGGCGATCCCCGAGTTGACCACGGTACGGTTCAAGGCTGGCAAGGGCCTGAAAGACGCCGTGGGCTGATCCGGTAATGGTGGCGCCCTTTGGGGCTCCGCCGACGTTGACGGAGCCCGCGGTGAGTAGAGCATTTGCACCTTGAGTGGAGACGCTCCGGTTCATATCCGGCGCAATTTCATCGGCCTGAGGCGGCTCAGCGATTCTGTGCAGGCTGAAATTGCTGTAGTATGCCGGATCACAAGTCCGTCGACGTCAGACGACCGACTTCCAATCGGTCGGCACACGGAAAACAAAAGAAACAGTGAGGGCGGTTAGCTCAGCGGTAGAGCGTCTCGTTTACACCGAGAGGGTCGGCGGTTCGAATCCGTCACCGCCCACCAGCCCTGGGGTAAACGCGCTGAAACCGGGGCCCGCGATCATCGCTGGTCCTGGTTTTGTGGCAAACGACTGCCACTCCCTTCCGCTGCACGGCGATACGGGGATCGCCTTTTCGGTCCTTGACGTCACTTCGGGCGCAGCCTAAACGCTCCCGCCTGCCGCTGCGGGTGTAGCTCAGTTGGTTAGAGCGCCGGCCTGTCACGCCGGAGGTCGCGGGTTCGAGCCCCGTCACTCGCGCCAGCAGCGGTTTCTCTGGCTTCCCTCGTTTTCGTCGTGGTTTGAACGACTTTCTGTTGATCTCTCCTATGGCGGTGCCTGCGGGATGGGTCTAAGGTCAAGGTCGTATTGCATTGCGGGAGGGGAGCAGGCTGGCGCTATCGGCGTCTGGCTTGCTCCTTTGTCGCGAAAGCGGCATTCGACTCAGCGTGGATCTGACATGCAGCCAGTTCTCTTCGGATATCTGCCGATCCTGGTATTCCTCGTGATCGCCGGAGCCATCGCCATCGCCATGGTGGCAGGGTCATTGATCGCCGCCCGTCAAAAACCCTATCCTGACAAGCTAGCGGCATACGAATGCGGGTTTGAGGCGTTCGACGATGCGCGTCGCCGGTTCGATGTGCGGTATTACCTTGTCGCCATTCTTTTCATTATCTTCGACCTTGAGATCGCGTTTCTCTTTCCGTGGGCCGTGGCCCTGAAAGGGATCGGCGCTTTCGGCTTCTGGTCGATGATCGCGTTTCTTGGCGTCCTCACCGTGGGCTTTATCTATGAGTGGTGCAAAGGCGCGCTGGAGTGGGAGTAGCAGCATGAGCGACGCAACGCTGTTGGCCTGGAACCGGGACCACCTTCCGCCCGGCCCGGAGCAGGACGCCGTCATCAAGGGAATCACCGGGGAAATCGCCGATAAGGGCTTCCTCGTTGCCAATCTCGACAAGGTGGTGAACTGGGCTCGTACCGGTAGCCTGTGGCCGATGACGTTCGGCCTGGCATGCTGCGCGGTCGAGATGATTCACGCCTACATGCCGCGCTACGATCTGGATCGGCTTGGGATCATCCCGCGGGCCTCGCCGCGGCAGAGCGACGTGATGATCGTCGCCGGCACGCTGACCAACAAGATGGCGCCGGCGCTGCGGCGGGTCTACGACCAGATGCCGGAGCCGCGCTGGGTTATCAGCATGGGCAGTTGTGCCAACGGCGGCGGCTACTACCATTATTCCTATTCGGTCGTACGCGGGTGTGACCGGGTCGTGCCGGTCGATATCTATGT
Organism: uncultured Alphaproteobacteria bacterium; assembly: GCA_963817185.1. Classification (GTDB taxonomy): domain Bacteria; phylum Pseudomonadota; class Alphaproteobacteria; order Acetobacterales; family Acetobacteraceae; genus Rhodopila. The sequence goes on from CAWFNN010000006.1 coordinate 83,062, forward strand.
TCCGGGTTGCCCTCCGACGGCCGAAGCCCTGGTCTACGGGATCATGCAGTTGCAGAAGAAGATCCGCCGGACGGGAACGATCCTTCGTGGCTGAGGAACCGGCGACGACCGAAACCGCACCGACACCCAAGTCGGCGGTGGAATTGCTGGGGCAGGCGGTCGCGACGATCCCAGGTGTGCTCCGCGTCCGCATCGAACGCGGGGAACTGGTTGCCGAGGCGGCGCGCAACTCGCTCGTGCCGTTGATGACGACATTGCGCGACGATCCCCGGTTCGCATTCGAGCAAATGATGGACCTCTGCGGCGTCGACTGGCCGGAACGCAGGGAACGCTTCGACGTCGTGTACAACCTGTTATCCGTGTCGCTGAACCAGCGGGTGCGGGTGATTGTCACGGCCGACGAGACCAGCCCCGTGCCGTCTGTCTACACGGTCTGGCCGGTGGCGACGTGGTGGGAACGCGAGGCATGGGACCTGTTCGGGATCGTGTTCTCCGGCCAGCCGGATCTGCGGCGCATCCTGACGGATTACGGGTTCGAGGGGCATCCGCTGCGGAAGGATTTCCCGCTGACCGGGTACGTCGAGGTCCGCTACGATGAGGACCGCAAGCAGGTGGTCAATGAACCGGTGCGGCTGACGCAGGATTTCCGTAGCTTCGACTTTCTGTCTCCGTGGGAGGCGATGACGACGTTGCCGGGTGACGAGAAGGTATTCACCGAGCGCGCTACCGGCCAGGCGAAAGGCTAGGACCATGAGCGACATGACGGACGTTGGGCCCTCCGCCAGGACGGTCGAGATCGACAGCCATGCGATCAATTTCGGTCCGCAGCATCCGGCGGCGCATGGCGTATTGCGCCTGATCCTGGAACTGGACGGGGAGGTGGTCGAACGGGCCGACCCGCACATCGGGCTGCTGCATCGCGGCACCGAGAAGTTGATCGAATACAAGACCTATATGCAGGCGGTGCCTTATTTCGATCGCCTCGATTACGTTTCGCCGATGTGCGAGGAACATTCGTTTGCCCTGGCGGTTGAGAAGTTGCTGGGCATCACGGCGCCGGACCGGGCGCAATGGATCCGCGTGCTGTTCGCCGAAATTACGCGGGTTCTGAATCATCTGCTTAATCTCACCACATACGCGCTGGATGTCGGGGCCATCACGCCGAGCCTTTGGGGGTTCGAGGAGCGTGAGAAGCTGATGGAGTTCTATGAGGCGGCCTCCGGGGCTCGTCTGCATTCGAACTACTTTCGGCCGGGCGGTGTGGCAAGGGATCTGCCGGCCGGGTTGACGGACAAGATCGCAGCGTGGGCCGAAACATTCCCGAAGTTTATCGACGAACTGGAAGAACTGCTAACCAACAACCGGATCTGGAAGCAGCGTACGGTGGATATCGGCGTGTTCACGGCCGAGCAGGCGTTGGCGTGGGGATTCAGCGGGCCGCCGCTACGAGCCTCCGGCGTGCCATGGGACCTGCGGCGGGCCCAGCCATATGATAAGTACGCCGAGGTTGACTTCCAGGTCCCGGTCGGGCGCAACGGCGATTGCTACGATCGTTACCTGATACGGATTTACGAGATGCGGGAGAGTCTGAGCATCATCAGGCAGGCCCTGGCGAAAATGAAACCAGGGCCGGTCAAGGTGCAGGACCGCAAGTTCACTCCGCCGACGCGCGGCGAAATGAAGCATTCGATGGAAGCGCTCATCCATCACTTCAAGCTCTATACGGAAGGTTATCATGTCCCGGCCGGCGCCACCTATACGGCGACGGAGAGTCCCAAGGGCGAGTTCGGCATCTACCTTGTTGCTGACGGGACGAACAGGCCCTATCGCTGCAAGATCCGAGCGACCGGATTCGCGTTTCTACAGGCAACAGATGTCATGACGAAACGGCATATGCTGGCGGATGTCTGCGCGATCATCGGATCGCTTGACGTCGTGTTCGGCGAGATCGACAGGTAGATCATGGAAGCCTCCAACGGATCGGCGTTCGAACAGCCGACCAGCTTCGCGTTCGACGAGCAGAGCGAAGCGGAGATCGCTCGTGTGATCACGAAGTATCCGCCTGGCCGGCAGGCGAGTGCGGTGCTTCCGGTGCTGTATGTCGCGCAGAATCAGATGAAGCGGCATACGGGCAGCGCCTGGCTGCCGCTCAAGGCGATGGATGCGGTAGCGGCTCGTTTGAGCATGGCGCCGATCAGGGTTTATGAAGTTGCAACGTTCTACCTCATGTTCAACACGAGGCCGATCGGGACCTACCACCTGCAGATCTGCACGACGACGCCTTGCTGGCTGCGCGGATCGGACGCGGTGACCGAGGCGTGCCGTAAGGCGACCGGCATTGAAGGGTGGGGTGAGACCAGTGCGGACGGCGTGTTCACGATGACCGAGGTAGAATGCCTCGGGGCGTGCGTGAATGCGCCGATCCTGCAGGTGGATGACGATTTCTACGAAGACATGGATGCGGAGAAGGTGGCGTCGCTGCTGGCGGCGTTGCGGCGGGGCGAACGGCCGAAGCCGGGTTCGATGACCGGGCGGCAGACCTCGGCGCCCGAAGGCGGACCGACGACGTTGACGAGTTTGCAATTCGCGCCCCAAGGGATACCCGAGGGGACGCCCCAGGGGACGCGGGAGGGTTGAGATGCTGCAAGACAAGGACCGCATCTTCACCAATCTCTATGGTCAGTTCGATCCGTTCCTGAAGGGCGCGCGGGCGCGGGGTGACTGGGACAATACGGCGGCGATCCTGGCTCGCGGGCGCGATGCGCTGGTGCAGGAGATGAAAGACTCGGGACTGCGCGGGCGCGGCGGGGCTGGATTCCCCACCGGCCTGAAGTGGTCGTTCATGCCGAAGCAATCGGATCGGCCGTGCTATCTGGTCGTGAACGCGGACGAATCGGAGCCCGGCACGTGCAAGGACCGCGACATCATCCGACACGATCCGCACAAGCTTGTGGAAGGATGCCTGGTCGCCGGTTTCGCGATGGGCGCGACCGCGGCGTACATCTACATTCGCGGCGAGTTCTATAACGAGTCGCTGGCGCTGCAGCATGCGATCGACGAGGCCTACGCGGCGGGATTGATCGGGAAGAACGCGTGCGGTTCCGGTTACGATTACGACGTGTTCCTGCACCGCGGCGCCGGCGCGTATATCTGCGGTGAAGAGACGGCTTTACTGGAGAGCCTCGAAGGCAAGAAGGGCATGCCGCGGATGAAGCCGCCGTTCCCGGCCGGCGTCGGGTTATACGGTTGCCCGTCCACGGTGAACAATGTCGAATCCATCGCGGTGGCGCCGACGATTTTCCGCCGTGGTGCGGCCTGGTTCACCAGTTTCGGCCGGCAGAACAATACGGGACAGAAAGTATATTGCATTTCCGGCCACGTGAACAAGCCCTGCAACGTCGAAGAGGAGCTCGGCATTCCGTTGCGCGAGCTGATCGATAAATACGCCGGCGGCGTGCGCGGCGGCTGGGACAATCTGCTGGCGGTCATTCCTGGCGGGGCGTCGGTGCCGCTGATCCCCAAGTCGGTCTGCGACGAGGTGCTGATGGACTTCGACAGTCTGCGTGCGGCGCGCAGCGGGCTGGGCACCGCAGCGGTCATGGTCATGGACAAATCCACCGACGTGATCAAGGCGATCACCCGCCTGTCGAAATTCTACATGCATGAAAGTTGCGGCCAATGCACACCGTGCCGCGAGGGCACCGGCTGGATGTGGCGGGTAATGACCCGCATGGTCGAAGGCCGCGCGGCCGTGGACGAAATCGATACGCTGGAGCAGGTAACGCGCCAGGTCGAGGGCCACACGATCTGTGCCCTCGGCGACGCGGCGGCCTGGCCGATCCAGGGGCTGATCCGGCATTTCCGGCCGCTGATGGAAGAACGCATTGCTGCCTACAAGGCGCGCGGCGCCAGGCCGATGCCGATGGCGGCGGAGTAGGACATGGCCAAGGTCACCATTGACGGCAGAACGGTCGAGGTCGCCAACGGCTCGACGATCCTGCAGGCGGCCGAACAGGCAGGGGTCGAAATCCCGCGCTTCTGCTACCACGAACGCCTGTCGATCGCGGGCAACTGCCGCATGTGCCTGGTGGAAGTGGAGAAGGCTCCGCCCAAGCCGATCGCATCGTGCGGCTACCCGGTCGCCGACGGCATGGTTGTCCATACGGACAGCAAGATGGTGCGCAACGCGCGTCGCGGGGTGATGGAATTCCTGCTGATCAACCACCCGCTGGATTGTCCGATCTGCGACCAGGGCGGCGAATGCGACCTGCAGGACCAGGCCATGGGCTACGGCATGGACCATTCCCGCTACGCCGAGAACAAGCGGGCGGTGCCGGACAAGAACCTCGGTCCGCTGGTGAAGACTTCGATGAACCGATGCATCCACTGCACGCGGTGCATCCGTTTCATTACCGAAGTGGCCGGCGTGCCTGACCTCGGCGCCACCGCACGCGGCGAGCACATGGAAGTCGGCACCTACGTCGAGAAGGCGCTAGGTTCGGAACTGTCCGGCAACATAATTGACCTGTGTCCGGTCGGGGCACTGACGTCGAAGCCGTATGCGTTCGTCGCGCGCTCATGGGAACTGGCGAAGGTCGACAGTGTCGATGTGCTGGACGCGGTCGGGACGAATATCCGCATTGATGCGCGCGGGACGGAGGTTCTGCGGATTCTCCCGCGGATCAATGAGGACGTGAACGAGGAATGGCTTGGCGATAAATCGCGCTTCGCGCTTGACGGGCTGAAGCGCCGGCGGCTGGATCGTCCCTGGGTGCGCGAGAACGGCAGGCTGCGCGCGGCGACGTGGACCGAAGCTTTCGACGCGATCGTTGCAAAGCTCAGGCTGCTGCCCGGCGACCGGATCGGCGCGATCGCGGGCGACCTGTGCGACGCCGAGAGCATCCTGGCACTGAAAGACGTGTTCACCAGCCTGGGGTCGGCGAACCTGGACTGCCGGCAGGATGGTGCGAAGCTGGATGCCTCGCGCCGCGACTTCTACTGCTTCAACACCTCGATCGCGGGAATCGAGGAGGCTGACGCCATCCTGATCGTGGGCTCCAACCCGCGCAAGGAAGCGCCGGTGCTGAACGCACGCATCCGCAAGGCGTGGCTGGCGCACGAATTGCCGATCGGGTTGATCGGAACCGAAACGGACCTGACCTATGCGGTGACGCACCTTGGCACGTCGCCGTCACTGCTGACGGATCTGCATGGCGGTTCACACCCGTTCGCGAATGTGCTGGCCAACGCCAAGCGGCCGATGATCGTCGTCGGACAGGGCGCTCTGGCGCGTCCCGATGGCAGCGCCGTACTGGCCGCGGCATGGCGGTTGGCGGCGCAGGTCGGTGCGCTGTCGCACGACTGGCACGGGTTCAACGTGCTGCATACGGCGGCGGGCCGCGTCGGCGGGCTGGACCTCGGGTTCCTGCCGGGGCCGAACGGCAAGGCGGTGGACGCCATGCTGGCCGGCGGGGTCGACCTGCTCTGGCTGCTGGGCGCCGACGGGTTCGATCCGGCCGCCATCGCGGCTGGGACGTTCGTGGTCTATCAAGGCCATCACGGAGATGCTGGTGCGCAGCGGGCGGACGTGATCCTGCCGGGCGCGGCCTACACTGAAAAGTCCGGCACCTATGTGAACACTGAAGGGCGGGTCCAACGCGGGTCCAAGGCGGTTGATCCGCCGGGCGATGCGCGGGAAGACTGGACCATCCTGCGGGCGTTCAGCGCGGTCATCCGAAAGACTTTGCCGTATGATACGATCGAGGCCCTGCGCCGGCGGCTGGAACAGATCAATCCGGCTTTCGGCCGGGTGGGTTTCCTGCCGCGGTTTGGCTGCGCCGATCACACCGGCCCGGTGGGTGATCCCACGGTGCTGTCGGACGCACCTCTGGCTTCGACCATCGCGAATTACTACGTGACCGATCCCATCAGCCGATCCAGCCCGACCATGGCAGCGTGCGTGGATGCGCAGACGGCATCAGCCCGAGCCGACCATGTGATGGCGGCGGAATAGGCCGATGTACGATTTCTTTCACCACACCGATATTGGCCTGCTCATCCTGACCGTCATCGAGGCCCTGGCGCTGCTTGTGCCGTTGCTGATCGGTGTCGCCTATTTGACCTATGCGGAACGCAAAGTGCTGGCGGCGATGCAGTTGCGCAAGGGGCCGAACGTCGTGGGTCCATTCGGGCTGTGGCAGCCCTTCGCCGACGCGCTGAAGATGCTGATGAAGGAAACGATCATTCCCACGGGGTCGAATCGTTTCCTGTTTCTGTTAGCTCCGATGTTGACATTCTCGCTGGCGATGCTGGCGTGGGCGGTCATACCGGTGAACGCCGGGTGGGTCAGCGCCGACATCAATGTCGGAATGCTGTACCTGTTCGCGATTTCCTCTCTTGGCGTCTATGGCATCATCATCGCCGGCTGGGCGTCGAACTCGAAATACGCGTTCCTTGGTGCACTGCGCTCGGCGGCGCAGATGGTCAGCTATGAGGTCTCGATGGGCTTCGTGCTGGTGTCGGTGCTGCTGTGCGTCGGCAGCCTGAACCTGTCGGACATCGTGCTGGCACAGCGGCACATCTGGTTTTGCATCCCGCTGTTTCCGATGTTCATTGTGTTCTTCATCTCGGCGCTGGCGGAGACCAACCGCTCGCCGTTCGACCTGCCGGAGGGCGAGTCCGAAATTGTCGCCGGCTTCTTTGTCGAATACTCGGCCATGAGCTTCGCGCTGTTCTTCCTCGGTGAATATGCCAACATGATCCTCATGAGTGCCCTGACCGCGATCCTGTTCCTGGGAGGCTGGCTGGCGCCGTTCAATGTGGAACCGTTCACCTGGATTCCGGGCGTGATCTGGTTCATCCTGAAGATCTGCGTGCTGTTGTTCTTCTTCCTGTGGGTGCGTGCGACCTTTCCACGCTACCGCTACGATCAACTGATGCGGCTGGGCTGGAAAGTCTTTCTGCCGCTGTCGTTGCTTTGGCTGGTCATCACCGCGGGTGCGCTGATGGCTTTCGGATGGCTTCCTGGTCAGGGGTCAGTGGCCAGCGGCCAATGGCCAGCACGGTATGCGTCGATGGCGGCTCGGGAGACACCGGCACCACAACTTCACCTGCACGTGAAGGGAGCCAGCTAGATGGCATTCTTGGATCGCACCGCGCGAAGTCTGGTTCTCAGTGAGCTTGCCGCCGGTTTGTGGCTGACACTGCGCTACTTTTTCAGGCAGAAGGCGACGATCAACTACCCGTATGAAAAGGGACCGATCAGTCCGCGGTTCAAGGGCGAGCACGCGCTGCGCCGCTACCCCAACGGCGAGGAACGCTGCATTGCCTGCAAGCTGTGCGAGGCGATCTGCCCAGCGCAGGCGATCACCATTGAAGCCGAACCGCGGGCGGACGGATCACGCCGGACCACGCGCTACGACATCGACATGACCAAGTGCATCTACTGCGGGCTTTGCGAGGAAGCCTGCCCGGTGGATGCGATCGTCGAAGGGCCGAACTTCGAGTTCGCCACGGAGACGCGGGAAGAGCTGATGTACGACAAGGACAAGCTGCTCGACAACGGCGACCGCTGGGAACCGGAGCTGGCTCGGCGGCTCGAACTGGACGCCCCCTACAGATGATGACGCCGATCCTGTTTTACATCTTCGCGGTGGTCCTGCTTGCCTCGGCTGCCATGGTGGTCAGCGCTCGCAATCCGGTGCACTCGGTACTGTTTCTGATCCTGGCGTTCTTCAACGCGGCGGCGCTGTTCCTGATTGCCGGGGCGGAGTTCCTGGCGATGATCTTGGTCATCGTCTACGTCGGCGCCGTCGCGGTGCTGTTCATGTTCGTGGTGATGATGCTGGATGTGGACTTTGCCGAGCTTCGCGGAGGCTTCCAGCGGTACTTGCCGGTCGGGGCGACGGTCGGGGTGGTGTTGTTCGTCGAACTCGCCTTGGTGCTGAAGGGCTGGGCGCTGGCACCCGGGGCGGTGCAGTTGCGGATGTCGCCGGCACCGCCAGGGCTTCCGAACACCGAAGCGCTGGGGCGGGTCCTTTACACGGACTACGTGTTCCTGTTCCAGACCGCGGGGCTGATCCTTCTGGTCGCGATGATCGGCGCGATCGTGCTGACGTTGCGCGACCGCAAGACGTCACGTCACCAGGACATCCAGAAGCAGACCGAGCGGAAGGTGACGGAAACGCTTCAGGTCATGTCGGTGGCACTTGGCGCCGGGACAACGGCGTCAGGCGGATACCTGCGGCCCAAGGCACCGGAAGCGGAGCCGGCGGAGGAACACGCCGATGTGGCGGGCCATGGGCATTGATCTTCCGACGGGTCGTGCTTCGGTCATGACGCGAGGGATACCGATGATGACGTGCCGTGAACCTGTCACGACGCCGCGGATGGAGGAGGTGCTTTGATGTCAGGCGTCGGTCTCGGCCAGTATCTCGTGGTGTCGGCCATCCTGCTCGTCCTGGGCATCTTCGGCATATTCCTGAACCGCAAGAACGTCATCGTCATACTGATGTCGATCGAACTGATCCTGCTGTCGGTGAACCTGAACTTTGTCGCTTTTTCCGCCGCGCATAACGACCTGGCCGGCCAGGTAATGGCGATGTTCGTGCTGACCGTCGCGGCGGCCGAGGCGGCGATCGGCCTGGCCATCGTCGTCATCTACTTCCGCAATCGCGGGTCGATCCAGGTTGAAGATGTCAACCTGATGAAGGGCTGAAAATCAGTGGTCAGTTGTCAGTGGTCGGTGGTCAGACAACTGGCGCCGGCGCCGGAGAAATGCTTATGATTTACGGTCTCGCGGTATTCGCGCCGCTGGGGGGCGCCCTGGTTTCCGGCCTGCTGGGCAGGGTGATCGGGGACAAGGCCGCGATGGGTGCGTCCATCCTGGGGATGGTGATCGCCGCCATCTGCGGACCGCTGGCGTTCTTCCAGTTGACCGGCGGCGCCGATGCCGGCGTGCTCGATATGGGGACCTGGATCGAGTCCGGCCGGTTCCACGTCGATTGGGCGCTGCGCTACGACATGCTGTCGGCCGTCATGGTGGCGATGGTTTCGTTCGTATCGATGTTGATCCATGTCTACTCGATCGGCTACATGGGCCATGAGGCGCGGCCGCGGTATCGCTTCTTCGCCTATCTGTCGCTGTTCAGCTTCGCCATGCTGATGCTGGTGACCGCCGATAACCTGACACAGTTGTTCTTCGGCTGGGAGGGAGTTGGCCTCTGCTCGTATCTGCTGATCGGGTACTGGTATGATCGCCCATCCGCCAACGCGGCGGCGATCAAGGCCTTCGTCGTCAACCGGATGGCCGACCTGCCGTTCGCGGTCGGGCTGGCCCTGATCTTCTTCAAGTTCGGTTCGGTCGAGTTTGCCGTCATTTTCCCCGCGGTGGCCCACCACACGGCAGATACGTATGCGCTGTTGGGCACCACCTTTCCGGCGCTCGAAGTCATCGCGTTCCTGCTGTTCATCGGCGCCATGGGCAAGTCAGCGCAGCTTGGCTTCCATGTCTGGCTGCCGGACGCGATGGAGGGCCCGACGCCGGTCTCCGCGCTGATCCATGCGGCCACCATGGTGACCGCCGGCGTGTTCCTGATATGCCGGATGTCGCCGCTGATGGAATACGCGCCCGGCGTGCTGGATTTCGTGGCCTTCATTGGCGCGTCGACGGCGCTGTTCGCGGCGACGATCGGCTGCGTGCAGAACGACATCAAGCGTGTGATCGCCTACTCCACGTGCTCGCAGCTTGGTTACATGTTCGCCGCTGCCGGCGTGGGTGTTTATCAGGTGGCGATGTTCCACCTGATCACCCACGCCTTCTTCAAGTCGCTGCTGTTCCTTTCGGCCGGCTCGGTGATCCACGCGATGTCGGATGAGCAGGACATGCGGAAGATGGGCGGGTTGGCGAAGGTCATCCCGGTCACCTGCACGGTGATGTGGGTCGGCTGCCTTGCCCTCGCCGGTATCCCGCCATTCGCGGGCTACTGGTCGAAGGACGCCATCATTGCCGCGACCTATGCCGCCGGAACGGGGATCGGAGCCTACGCCTTCATCTGCACTGTGCTGGCGGCGTTCCTGACGGCATTCTATTCCTGGCGCCTGTTGTTCATGACGTTCCACGGCACTTCCCGGGCAGACCATCATGTCGTGGAACACGCACACGAAAGTCCGTGGGTGATGCTCGGCCCGTTGATCGTGCTGGCGCTCGGCGCGACATTCGCGGGCCTGGCGTTCGATAACTGGTTTATCGGCGCCGGTTGGACGCATTTCTGGAATGGTTCAATCTACAATGGGGCCCAGAATCACGTGATCGAAAACCTGGACCATCTGCCGATCTGGGCCGAATATCTGCCGCTGGTGTTCGGGTTGGCCGGCATCGCCCTGGCTTACGTCATGTATATCGCCAATCCGCTGCTGCCGGTCCGCCTGGCACAGGGGTTTGGCGGCATCTACCGGTTCCTGCTGAACAAATGGTATTTCGACGAGCTGTACGACTTCATTTTCGTGCGGCCGGCGGTGCGCCTGGCGCGTTTGTTGTGGCAGGTGGGCGACGTCACGATCATCGACGGCGTGCCGAACGGGCTGGCCGAACTGACCACCGACGGTTCCCGCGAGGTAGTCAAAATCCAGACCGGCTCGCTCGCGGTCTATGCCTTCGTCATGCTGATCGGTGTCGTCGTGCTGGTCGGTATCTTCATGCTGAGCCGGTGAGATCATGACCGCTGTAACGAATGCCGCCGGCTTTCCGATCCTGTCGCTGATCACGTGGCTGCCACTGGTCGGTTGCGTGGTGATCATGATGGTACGCGGCGACGAGGAAACCGTTGCCTCGAATGCGCGTTGGACCGCGCTCTGGACAAGCCTTCTGGTGCTGGTGCTGTCGCTGGTGCTGTGGGTCAGGTTCGACCCGTCCGACCCCGGCTTTCAGTTCAATGAACGGGTCACCTGGCTGCCGGAATACAAGGTTGGCTACAGCATGGGCGTGGACGGGATCTCGGTCCTGTTCGTGCTGCTGTCCACGGTGTTGACACCGATCTGCATCCTTTCGGCGTGGGAAGTGATCCGTACACGGGTCCGGGAGTTCATGATCAGCTTCCTGGTCATGGAAACCATGATGGTCGGCATGTTCTGCGCGACGGACTTCGTCGTGTTCTACATGTTCTACGAGGGCGTGCTGATCCCGATGTATCTCATCATCGGTGTGTGGGGCGGCCCACGGCGGGTCTATTCGGCCGTGAAGTTCTTCCTGTACACATTGACCGGTTCGGTCCTGATGATGCTGGCGCTGATCGCGATGTGGCTGCAAGCGGGCACCACCGACATCGCGACCCTGATGCACACCGCATTCTCGCCTGGCATGCAGTTCTGGCTGTTCCTGGCGCTGTTTGCCTCATTCTCGGTAAAGGTGCCGATGTGGCCGGTCCACACGTGGCTGCCAGATGCCCACGTGGAGGCACCGACCGCCGGGTCCGTGATCCTGGCCGGCGTCCTGCTGAAGATGGGGGCCTATGGGTTCCTGCGGTTCTCGGTGCCGATGCTGCCGCAGGCGTCGGCGTACTTCGCGCCATTCATTTTCACGATTTCCGTCGTGGCGGTGATCTACACGTCGCTGGTTGCCCTGGCGCAGGAGGATATGAAGAAGCTGATCGCTTACTCCTCGGTCGCGCATATGGGCGTCGTGACGATCGGCATCTTCACCTTCAACGTGCAGGGGATTTCGGGCGCGTTGTTCCAGATGCTGTCGCACGGCATTGTTTCGGCCGCACTGTTTCTCATTGTCGGCGTGATCTACGACCGCATCCACACGCACGAGATCGCCCGCTTCGGGGGACTGGGGGACCGGATGCCGGGTTATGCGCTGGTGTTCATGGTGTTCATGATGGCGACCAGCGGGCTGCCGGGCACGTCGGGGTTCGTCGGCGAGTTCCTGGTCATCATCGGTTCGCTGCAGGTCAACTTCTGGCTCTCCCTGCTGGGAGGCATGGGGATGATCCTGGGCGTGGCCTACATGCTGTATCTTTATCGGCGAATCATCTTCGGGCGGATCACGCGCGACGATCTGCGCAACATCCTTGACCTCAGTCCACGCGAGTGGGTCGTCTTCGCGCCGCTGATCGTGCTGACGTTCTGGATGGGCATCTGGCCGTCCAGCTTCAGCGGCTTCTTTGACGCTTCGGTGGGAGCGATGGTGCAGCAACATGCCGCGGCGGTGGCCGCCACAACCAAGTTCGCCGGGCTCACAATCATGAACGCGGGGCACTGATGACGAACTGGACCGTGGCCCTGCCCGAGATCGTCCTCGCCTGCGTCGGCATGGCGACAATGGTGTTTGGCGTGCTGCGCAAGCAGGACAGCACCCTGCTGTGCACGATGTTCGTGATCGGCGGCTTCCTGATCGCCGGCCTGCTGGTGCTGACCCGTACCAACGGTTTCGGCTTCCACGACCAGTTCGTTGCCGACCCGTTCAGTGCCTTCAATCAGATTCTGATCATTTCCGGCGCGGCGCTGTCATCGATCCTGGCATTGGACTGGAACCGCTCGCAGGGGATCGCGCGATTCGAATTCCCGGTGCTGATGCTGTTCTCTACCGTCGGCATGATGATCATGGCGGGTGCGTCGAACCTCATGACGCTGTATCTGGGGCTCGAGTTGCAATCGCTGGCGCTCTATGTGCTGGCCGCGTTCGCACGCGACGATCTGCGGTCGTCGGAAGCCGGCCTGAAGTACTTCGTCCTGAGCGGCCTGGCCTCCGGCCTGCTCCTGTACGGCATTTCGCTGGTGTACGGGTTCTCCGGCACCATGGATCTGACGTCGCTGCATGAACTGCTGCTGAAGCCGGAGAGTGCGTCGGCTGGCCTCGTGGTCGGTATCGTATTCGTGCTGGTCGGACTGGCTTTCAAGGTCTCGGCGGTGCCGTTCCACATGTGGACGCCGGACGTGTATGAGGGCGCGCCGACCCCGGTGACGGTATTCTTCGCCACCGCGCCGAAGGTCGCGGCCATGTCGCTGCTGCTGCGGGTAATGGGGACGTCGTTCGCCTCCCTCGTTGGCGCCTGGCAGATCCTGGTGGTGATCGTGTCGATCGCGTCGATGGTTCTGGGGGCATTCGCGGCCATCGGGCAGACCAACATCAAGCGCCTGATGGCGTATTCCTCGATCGGCCATATGGGCTATGCGCTGATCGGCCTCGCGGTTGGCACCGCCGCAGGCGTGCGGGGCACGCTGGTCTACATGGTGATCTATGTGTTCATGACCGCGGGTACCATTGGCTGCATCATGGCGATGCGCCGGAATGGCAGGGCGGTGGAGCAGATTTCGGACCTGTCCGGGTTGGCGGCCAATGATCCGGCGCTGGCGATGGCGTTCGCGGTGTTTATGTTCAGCCTGGCGGGCATCCCGCTCATGTCCGGATTCTTCGCCAAGCTTTACATCTTTCTGGCTTCGATCCAGGCCGGCCTGTTCGCGCTGGCGGTGATCGGCGTGCTGACCAGCGTGGTGAGCGCGTTCTATTACATCCGCATCGTCAAGGTCATGTACTTCGATGCCCCGGCGGAGCATTTTGATCCGCGGCCTGCGGCGCTGTCCTTTGTGGTCGCGGCGACGGGTCTGTTCACCGGGTTTTTCTTTCTGTTCCCGGCTCCGGTCGTGGCGGCGGCGCAGGCGGCCGCGGACGTGCTGTTCCGGTAGAGGTCGGTTCGCGCCGAAACAGGCCACGGCGCGACTCATGATGGCGGCGGATTGATTCCGCTTCCTTTTTGATTGAGGCCCATCGTCCCCGGGCCGTATGCTGGCACGAGTCCGCCGATCCGCGCTGGGGAGAAAATCCGCTGGATGGACGTTGATCCTAACGCCGCGTCCGTCATGGACGACGCCGACCTGGTGCTTCAGTTCGAAAGCGTCGGCGATAATTGTGAACTCGGCCTGGTGCAGCGCATGGCGGGAGCCGAACCGTTGGGCTTGTTGCGTTTTGCCGGGGCGCCTCTGCGCAATCTGCTGCGGGGCCTGAACGCACGTTTCGCCAACATCGCCGACCCAGGCCATATCCGTATCAGCGCGGAGCACGGCGAGTATATGGTGAAGCTGACGAAATACGATTTCACCTATCATGCCCATGTGAAGGTGGGCGAGATGGAGCCGGAGGCGCTGCACCAGCAGCAACGCCGCACCGTAGGCTTTCTGGCCAAGAAACTGATCTCCGATCTGGAGCATCCGTCCAAATTACTGGTGTTCCGCCAGAACGAGCCGTTGTCGGGGAGCGATCTGGTGGATCTGCGCATTGCATTGTCCGCTTACGGCCCGTGTATCCTGCTTTGGGTGCAGCAGGCCATGCCGGGTCATCCACCCGGATCGGTGGAGGTGGCGGACGAGCGCATGATGGTAGGGTTTGTGCGGCGCCTTGCTGAGCGCGAGACCGTACCCGACCTGGATTTTGTATCGTGGATGCAGGTGTTGCGTCGGGCCTATGCGATCTCGCTCAATTCGGTTGAGGGGCGGTTGCCGCGTGCGGCGGCCGATCCGCCGGCGCGGACGGAATTGACTTTTGGGTACGAAGGGAACGCAGCTCCACACCTCGGCCCGGGCTGGTCCGGACCAGAGGCCGGTTACCAGTGGGCGGTCGGCGAGCGCAGCCTGATCACAGTCGATGTCCCGGGCGTGACGGACGATTACTGGCTGGAAATGGATGTCACACCTTATGTCAGGCCGCCGTTGCTGCCGCGGCAGCGGTTAGACGTGCTGATCGACGGGACGCTGGTGCACAGTTTCGTCGAGTTGCCGCGCGGCGAGGTCGGCTGCGTGGTGCCTGGCAACCTGGTGGCCGGACGGCCCGCGATCGAAATCATGTTGGATCATCCTCATGCGGCGAGTCCGATGCTGGTCGCGGGGGACAGCGACGACAGACGACTGGGCGTGTCGTTCCGCCGACTGGCGCTGGTGTGCGCTTAGAGCATGATCGCGCTGAGCGGAACGAACGTCCCCCAGCGCGTGAATGATGCGATCAAACAAAGAGCCAGACCATTTTCGGCCTGCACAGTCAGGCTGAGAATGGTCTGGGCTGTCATTCCCGCAGCGACCTGTGCCGGCGGTCGTTCAGGATTCCGATGGACAGGCAAGAACTTCAACACTGTGAAGAAAAGAGATCCGCCGGCAGGCGCAGCGGAGAAGTGGCTTGGGCGCTTCGTGCCGGCGATGGATCGAGGCCCAGGAGAAACGTCGTGCATCCCGCCGCGAACCCCGGTGCGCCGCGCATAAGGAATCGGTTATCTCACCGCGAAGGCTTATAGACTGAAACGACGCGACCCACAGCAGGAATTCAAAGGCACACCATGTCTCTCGACACCTTGGCTGACGCAGGCCTTTCCGACAGAGAACTGGTCCTGCAGTTCGAAAGCCTGGGCGACAGTTGCGAACTGGGCCTTGTGCAACGCAGTGTCGGGGCCGAGCCGCTCGGCATGTTCCGGTTCGCGGGTGCTCCCTTGCGGCACCTGATACGGGCGATGGAAGCACGGTTCGAGGGCATAGCCGATCCCACCCAGATCCGCGTTCAGCCCGAGAACGGCGAGTATATGATCAAGCTGACAAAATACGACTTCATCTACCATGCTCACGTCAGGATTGGCGAAGCCGACCCGGCGATGCTGCATGAACAGCAGACTCGCACCGTTCGGTTTCTCATTGACAAGCTGGTCGCCGATCTCGGGAGCGCCGAAAAGCTTATGGTGTTTCGCCAGAACGAGGAACTGTCGGCCAACGATCTGCTGGACTTCCGTTCTGCGCTGTCCGGCTATGGTCCCGCGACCTTGCTTTGGGTGCAGGCAACCCGCCCCGGCCATCCCCCAGGCACCGTGACGCTCCTCGATGACCGGCTGATGATCGGTTATGTGACCCGGCTCGCCCGGCGGGACAACGCCCCCGACTTTGATCTTCGGTCCTGGTTGACGATGCTGCGGACGGCGCACGCAATCCGACCGGCTCGTCCGGGAAGGCCGAAGCAAAGCGCCGAACCGAAGCCGGTCGTTCCGGTTTCCGATCGCATCGACGTGGTGTTCGGGAAGGATGGAAATGCCAAAGCGGTGATCGGCGATGGCTGGTCGGGACCGGAAGATGGTTACACGTGGGCGATCGAGGACCGAAGCGTGCTGACCATAGCGAGACCGGCGGCAGCCGATGAGTACCGGCTGGAAATGGACGTTGTCCCTTATGTTGCGCCGCCAGCCGTCCCCGCTCAGACCCTGGTTGTCTCGGTCAATGGCGAACGGGTCCACACGTTTGATCCGCTTGCCCGTGGCAAGGTCTGGTGTATGGTTTCTGGCCGCTTGCTGGATGGCCGGGCGACGGTCGAACTCGTGCTGGATCACCCCATGGCTGCCAGTCCGCGCATAGTCGCCGGACAGAACGACGATCGGCGTCTTGCGGTGTCGTTTCGCGCCCTGTCGTTAATCTGTCATCCCGATCAGGCTTGACACCGAACAGGCGTGGTTTCGCTTGGGTGCGTTGATGAGAGGAGGTAGCTGGTGGGAAATGGTACAAGCCAACCGGCCAAATTCAGGCCGCACCTCGGGCGCGCAGCATGGCACGGATCTTCGCAACCGATGTCGTCTCCAGCATCTCCTGGTCACTCAATGCGAAACCAAAATGTGTCTCAAGCTCGATCATCAGCATGATCTGCCGCAGACTGTCCCATTTCCGCGTGTTTGTCATGTCAGAACCATCGGTGACTTCCGCGGGATCAATCCCCAATGTCCCGGCGATCAGGTCCAGAATTGCATCGTCAGTCATTCGTCGACTCTCCAATCACTTCGATTCGTGTCCGCAGGATGCCAAGCCGCACAAGGCGAACCGTGGCGTCGTCTCGTTCCCGGCTATGGCAAGGTGTCGCGACAGGCGATCCTGCGATCGTCGAGTGAGGGGGCACGCAAGCGATTTATTCCAAATAGTCGGTCCAGCGAATATAGTGAAGTATATATTGCCGAAACGTCCATTCATGCGCGTGCCATCGGTAGGTTGCATCCGGATCATGGAAACGAAGGTGCAGGCGTTCGGCGACCAGCGGGTGGATCGGCACGCTCTCAAAGTCCTGGCCGGTGTGGTGTCGCAACAGAATATCGACTTCGCTGATCGCCTCCCGTTCCAAAGCCGGGGACAGGATGCTGGTCCGGGCAAGTAGCTGTCGCATCAGGAAACTGACGGCCCGCGCCGTGATGTGCCCGCTGGTGTAGAACAGGCGCACCAATCGGAACGTCTCCTCGACCCAATCGGCTAGCGGAACGTCGGCAATGGCATCCGCCGCTCTCCAGCGAGCGATGTCCAGACGCAGACGCCGGTCGAGGTCCGGCATGCGCTCGGCGGTGATGCGGCAATATTTCTCGAACAGTTCGTCATCCGAAAGATTGTCCGTCGACAGGACCGCGGCGACCGAATCCGGCCATGGATATCGGTATGGATCGAGAGCGACGCGAGGGTCGTTGCCGGCGAATGGCCAAAGGCAGGTTACGCTCAAGGGGGGAAACCGCACGACCGGCACGTTCCTTGGGATAAGCTGATGCAAGGCGGCGCGGTTCGACGACAGTCCGCCGGTTTCCACCTGCTCCCACACCGTCACGACATCGGCCATGAAGTCCCGGCCATATTGGCCGACCCAGTCGCCTTCCGTCGCAAGGTGGAACGGAATCCATTTGAAGTTCAACCGCCCGGCCATGCATTGCATGAACTGGCCGGTCTTCTGCAGTTCCTCGCCCTGGCAGTTCGCATAGATCAGGATGGAATGGCTCATGGCCGCCACTGCGTCCATCTGATGTAGTCGAGGATGTACTCACGGTGGGTACGCCGATTGTTTGCACATCGATACGTCATGTCAGGCGACCACCAGGCGAGGCCGAAATGGCTGGCGATTCGCTTGTGGACGGGCACCTCCTGCTGCAGGCCGGCGAATCCATCCAACAGGGCATCGACTTCGGCCGACAGGGTTGCGGGACTGGCGATGTCGCGCAGCCGGCTATCGTCCAGGATCTGATTCAGCATTTCCCGCAGCAGAGGCGGGCCCCTCGCGGTCGGGAGCGATGAAGAGCCGGCTGGTACTGAAATGGCGCTCGATAAAGTCCGCCAAACGCATATCCGACGTCTCGCCCTCGGCCCGCCAGCGGCCGATATCATTGGCGAAGGTCTCGTCAAGATCCAGCGATTCCTGTTCTGCCGCCAAATCGTACATCAGATACAGGACATCGTCGGGCATGTTCACTGCCGCCAGCGCCTCGGCGAGGCGGTCGCCGTACGGATAGCGCGAAGGAACATAACGCCCCGGTTCAACCACCGCCCTGGCATCCAGGGCCTGGAAGGGCCAGAGCGAGCGGATGACCGGCGTATAGAATGTCCTCACCGCGCAGCGGTCGGGCAGCGTTCGGCGCAGCGGACCGCGCGCGTCCTGGGTGCCCGCGTTCAACTCCACCCAGCAGAATTGCGTCGTTCCCAGGGCCCCGGGCGGCAAGTTCAGGGCGGAATCCTGCACTGGGCGGGACGAGTCGAGGAAGCGGACATGGACACGATCAAGCAACGACGGCAGCTTGCTGATCACCTGACAGAGACGCATCGCCGCGGGGCCGCCGGCGAAGAGCCCGTGAACCGGCTCAAGCCTGGCCGGCTGCGACGCCGCAGCCAGGCCAGGAACACCCGGATCGGGGCGTGCCAAGGCGGCCGAATGAAAGCACAGGGTCAGGCGCCGTGAGTCGTCGATGGCGAGGTGATCGCCCGGCCGGACCGAATCAGGGTGGATGAGCGTCAGCCCGAGATGTTCGGCTCCGCTGGTCAAATCCACGGGGAGAGGAATGACGATCGTCTCCCGAGCCGTCAGCTCGAACGATCCAAGAACGGTCGTCCCTGCGCGGATCACGAGACGTTGGCGCGTAACCGTTGGCGGAAACAGGGCTGGGCGGATATCGAACCGAAGGAGGTAGGCGTTGTCGTCGCCCGGCAACGGAAGTGTCAACTCGCTCTCGGCGCCGATCGCCCAGGCGAACGACATCTTCGATCGACCAGCCCGAACCGAGCGCGGAGGACAGGTTCCCGGTGCTTCCGAAGACGAAGGCGACGTCCAATAATCCACCTGTACCGAAGCGTTGCCGCTGATCGCGGTTAAGACTCGCGCACGGTCAATAGGGAACTCGATCTTCCAGTTCAAGAAAACAATGACACTTCGGGACACGGATCGTTTTAGGTGCCCGCATATCATTTCTGATGCATGTGCATCGGGGGGTTGCGCCTTTGACATCGGCTGAACATGCGCGGAAAACACCGTCTTCCTGGGGAGAGGAAGCAGCATGTCCGCATCGCCATCCATCGGTCCTTCAGCCGTGGGGCCGGGGATTTCCACGATCGGCTTCATCGGTCTCGGCGTGATGGGGGAGCCGATGTGCGGCCATCTGGCGCGCCGGTCGGGGATTGCGGTCCTGGCGTATGATCTGCGTGCCGAGCCGTTGGAGCGGCTGGCGGGGTCCGGCGTGAAGGCGGCGTCGCTGGCGGAGATCGCCGCATCGTGCGACGTTATCCTGCTGTCGCTGCCGGATGGCAAGGCGGTCGCCGCGGTGGTGGGACAGCTCGAGCCGCATCTGCGGGCCGGGCAGTGTGTCGTGGATACCAGCACATCATCGGTCGAGTTGACCCGGCAGATCGGCGCTCGATTGACCGACAAGGGTATCCTCTATGCCGATGCCCCGGTCGCGCGCACGCGGGAGGCGGCGTCGCGCGGCGAGCTGAGCATCATGGTGGGTGCCACCCAGCGACACTTTCGCGCGTATCCGGCCGATCCTGGAGACGATGGGCACGGACGTGACCCATTGCGGTCCCGTCGGCTGCGGTCAGGTGGTGAAAATCCTCAACAACATGCTGGTGTTCCAGCACTGCGGCGCGCTGGCCGAGGCGATCGCCATCGGGCGCCGCAACGGCGTGCCGCCGGAGGTGCTGCTGCCGACCATGGCGATGGGATCGGGCGACAGTTTCGTGCTGCGGAACCACGGCATGAAGGCGATGCTGCCGGGGGTGTTTCCGGAGCGGGCGTTCTCGACGCGATACGCGATCAAGGACCTGTCGTATGCGCTGGAGATGGCCGAGGCGGCCGGCCTCGACATGGCGGCGGCGAAGCTGACGATGGAGCGGCTGAAGCAGGCGGATGGACGCCGGGTATGGCGATCAGTACCATCCGGTGGTGCTGAAGGTGATCGACCCGCAATGAGCCGTTTTCCGGATGCGGCATCCTGGCGTGCGGCGTGCGCCGGCGATGCGTCCCTGGCGGCCTGGGCAGGTTCCTGGTCGGTCTGCTTCGCGATCGCCAGCGGAGCGGACACGACGGTGTTCAGCCTGGTGGATGGCCGGGTTCAGCCGGGCGGCGGCGATCCCGCGTTCACACTGGCCGCGCCCGCATCCGGTGTGGGAGAAGTTCCTGCTGCCGGTGCCGCCGCGGCATCACCACGGCATCTTCGCGATGCACTACCGGGTTCCGGACTTCACCATCCAGGGCGATCAGCTGGTGTTCATGCAGCACGCGCATGTCGTTCGGCGGGTGCTGGAGATCGGCAAGTGGCTGGCTTTGGGTCAGCACGCTGCCGGTGCCGGTGAGCCTGGCACCTCGGACGGGGCCGCGGGCGGTGCCGAAGGTCCAGGGCGGCTATGTTCCGGTCACGGTCGGCGGTGTCACCTACCAGATCTATTACGAGACCGCCGGGAGCGGACGCGACGTGCTGTGCATGCACACCGCCGGTTCGGATGGGCGGCAGTTCCATGGACTGATGGCGGACGAACGTATCACGCGGGACCATCGGCTGGTGGCGTTCGATCTGCCGTGGCACGGGAAGTCGTTGCCGCCCGAGGGTTCGGTGCCCGGATCGTGGCGGCTGAACACCGATCTTTACGTCGATCTGATCATGGGCTTCGTCGCGGCGGCCGGCCTGGACAAGCCGATCGCGCTGGGGGCGTCGATGTCGGGGGAGATCTGCCTGGAACTCGCTTACCGGCATCCCGAGGCGTTCGGCGGCATCGTCGCGTGTGAGGCGTGCGAGAAGATCAATCAGCGGCAGAACAGTTGGGCGGCACATCCCGCGGTGAACCAGACGCTGTTCGTGCCGGAATGGATCCGAGCGCTGAGCGCGCCGCAAAGTCCGGCGGAATACCAGGAGGCCATCACCTGGCATTACAGCCAGGGCGGCCCGTCGGTGTTCTACGGCGATATCGCGTTCTACTCGGGCGACTGGGATGCGCGGGAGCGGGTGGGGCGCATCGACACCAACCGGTGCCGGCTGTTCATGCTGACCGGGGAATACGATTACTCCTGCACGGTCGAATTGTCCGAGGCGACGGCGGCGAAAATCCCGGGCGTCCGGTTCCAGGCGATGGCGGGGATCGGGCATTTCCCGTTCGCGGAAAATCCGCGGCTGTTCGCGTCGTATCTGTTGCCGGTGCTGGAGGAACTGAAAGCCTCCGGCTGAGGTCATCGCGCTTCCGAGGTGCCTCGGGAAGAGGGACCGGGAAGCTGGTTTGCTCGGATTGGGCTGGATCGCCGCGCGTGTCCGCAGGCACGACCCAAAAGTCGCGCGGTTTCCCGCAATGACACGCCGAGGCGACGAAAGATGTGGTGCGATGACACGGCGGCCGGCTGTGGTGGCGCCAGCAGACCCCCTCTGGGGCCGCGCCCTGGGGCTGCCCCCGGGGGCCGCCCCCAGGGGCCGCCGTTGGGGCCGCCGTTGGGGGCCGCCCTGTCAACGCCCCTTTTCAACGTCTGGGATATGCCTTAGATTCAGTCGCGCCGGAAATTACCCCGCGTGCGGTGACCACGGTGATATTGACGTTTCATAATAACAAGCAGGAGACGACTTATGGCATGGACTCGCCCGACGCTGCGTGAAATCTGCCTCGGAATGGAAATCAACGGGTACTTCACAGCCCGCATCTGATCCTGCTGTCCGATTGAGCAAGCATGACTGATCGGCAGCCTAGGCCGGTTGCCGTGGTGCTTGGCGCGGCGGCAGGCGGCGGCTTTCCGCAATGGAATTGCGGATGCCGCCTGTGTGGCTTGGCGCGGGCGCGAGATCCGCGCGTCCGTGCCTCGACGCAGGCCAGCGTGGCGATTTCCGGTGACGGCGAAAGCTGGTTACTGGTAGGTGCTTCTCCGGATTTGCGGCAGCAACTGCTGCAGACCCCGAGGCTTTGGCCGCGGACAGAGGGTCGCGATTCGCCGATCACAGGCGTGTTGCTGACCGGCGGCGATATCGATGCGATCGCCGGACTTCTGGTCCTCAGGGAAAGCCAGCGGTTCACCGTGTACGCGCCTCGGGAATTGCTGAACGTCCTGGCAGCGAACCCTGTCTTCGATGTGCTGGACCCGGCCCTGGTGGAGCGGGTGGAGGTGAAGCCGATGCAGCCGTTTGCCTGCCCCGGCGACCTGACAGTGACGCTGCTGCCGATGCCGGGCAAGATCCCGTTGTACATGGAGGACCGCACGGCAAAGGAGGCTGAGGCCGCACCGTTTTACGCGGCCTTGCTGCGGGCCGGCGGGCGGACTGTGATCGTCGCGCCGGGCTGCGCCGACATTACTGAACTGGTGCACAACCAGCTCATGAAGGCGGATGTATTGTTCTTCGATGGCACGCTTTTCACCGACGACGAGATGATCGCCGCCGGCCTGGGGGTCAAGACGGGCCGGCGCATGGGGCACACGCCGATCAGTGGCCCGGACGGAACGCTGGCACGACTCGCCGATCTGCCTGGACGGCGAATCTTTCTGCACATCAACAATACGAACCCGATCCTGCTCAGCGATTCACCGGAACGCCGCGAAGTTGAAGCGCGTGGATTCGAGGTCGCCTATGACGGGATGGAGGTAAACCTGTGACCGATATACTGAGCGCCAACGAACTTGAAGCGCGGCTGCGCGAAATCGGCGCGAAGCGATACCACATCCTGCATCCCTTCCATCGCATGCTTCACACCGGCAAATGCAGCAAGGGACAGGTGCAGGCCTGGGCACTCAACCGATACTATTACCAGGCCATGATTCCGTTGAAGGATGGTTCGCTGATCGGGCGCTGCGACGACCAGGCGCTACGTCGCGAATGGCGCAAACGCCTGGAGGACCACGACGGCGACGAGACGCGTCCCGGCGGCCTGGAGCGCTGGCTGAAACTCACCGACGGCCTTGGCCTGGATCGCGCTGACGTCGTGTCCACGCGGCTGCTGCTGCCGGCGACGCGTTTTGCCGTCGAGGCCTATGTGCACTACGTACGTGAGCACAGCTTGCTGGAAGCGGTCGCGTCCTGCCTGACCGAGATGTTCTCGCCGCAGATCATTACCGAACGCATGGCGGGCATGCTGGCGAACTACAAATATGTGACGCCGGAGATCCTGTCGTATTTCGACAAACGGCCGCCGCAGGCACAACGTGACGCGACGTTCGCGCTGGATTACGTCAAGCAGCACGCGCGCACCGCCGAACAGCAACAGGCCGTGCTGAACACGCTGATTTTCAAATGTGACGTGCTGTGGAGCATGATGGACGCGCTGCACCACGCCTACGTGACGCCGGGCCTGATACCGCCCGGCGCGTTCGTGCCGCGAGAGTCGGATGCCTGACCCTGCTCTGCCCGAGCGCCCAAGACTGGCGCCCGGCGTTCGCCTGCATTTCAATTCCACGCGTAGTGCCTGGGTTCTGCTGTCGCCCGAGCGGGTGATCGAAGCGGAAGGCCCGGCCAATGAAATCCTGCGCCGTTGCGACGGCAAGCACACCGTGGATCAAATCGTCGATGAGCTTGCCGTGGTATTTGCGGCCGAACGTGCTTTGATCGCGGGTGATGTGACCGAAATGCTGCTCGACATGGCATCCAAGCGACTGCTGATGCCGTGACCCGGGTTCCGGCGCCGCTTGGTCTGCTGGCCGAACTGACGCATCGCTGTCCGCTTGCCTGCCCGTACTGCTCCAATCCGCTGGCCTTGGATGACCGGAGCACCGAACTCGATACCGCCACCTGGGGTCGGGTGTTCCATGAGGCGGCGGCGATGGGCGTGCTGCAGGTGCACCTGTCGGGCGGCGAGCCTGCCTCCCGGCGCGACCTCGTGGAGATCACCGGCGCCGCCAGCCAGGCGGGGCTCTACACGAATCTGATCACCTCGGCGATCGGCCTTGACGCGGGCCGGCTGGAGCACCTGCGCGCCGCAGGTCTGGATCATGTGCAACTATCTGTTCAGGATGTCGATCCGCAGTCGGCCGATCGCATCGCGGGCTACGACGGCGCGCACGTCCGGAAGCGGGCATTTGCCGCGTTGGTGACCGAACTGGGTCTGGCCTTGACCGTCAATGCAGTGGTTCACCGCAGCAATATCGGGCACCTGTCAGCATTGGTGGACTATGCCGCCTCGCTTGGGGCCGGGCGGGTCGAGATCGCGCACGTCCAATATTACGGCTGGGCGCTGCGCAACCGGGACGCGTTGATGCCGACCCGCGCACAGCTTGGACGCGCGATGCAGGAGATGGAAGGCATCCAGGCCCGTCATGAAGGCCGGCTGCTGATCGACCTGGTGATCCCGGATTATTATGCCAGCCGGCCCAAGCCCTGTGTGGGAGGCTGGGGCCTGCGGTCGCTGAACGTGACGCCGTCGGGGGTCGTGCTGCCCTGCCATGCGGCGCAGACCATCCCCGGCCTGGAATTCTGGTCGGTGCGTGACCACAGGCTGGCCGACATCTGGCAGCATTCACCTGCCTTCGAAGCCTTCCGCGGCACCGACTGGATGAAGGAGCCGTGCCGATCCTGCGAATTTCGCGGGCGCGACTTCGGCGGCTGCCGGTGCCAGGCGCTGGCGATCACCGGCGACGCCGCCGCGACGGACCCAAGCTGCGACCTATCGCCCCATCATGCGAGGTTGCTCGCGCTGGCGGAACAAGCCGCCGCGACGGAGGAGACGCGCTATATCTATCGCGGACGGCCGGCAGCGGTCCCCACGGCCTGACGGGTTCATAGAGGGGATCCTCGCCGGTTCTGTAAGGGTGCGACGGCGCGCCTCAGTGGCCGATCATCCACGGTCGTTGTGCAGGGAATCCCTTGGCCGAGACGGTCTCGGCATTGAGCTTCCTGCGCCCGCCGCCGGAACAACAGCCGCACGACGGCGGGTGCCGCTTCGCCCGTTTCGGCGCGTTGGCGCTGCGCTCGTTGACGGCACCCGCCTCACGACGTCCCGCGTTGAGGCCCGACATCGCAGGCGCGGTCAGCAGCGCACGCGGCGCTGGTTCCCCGCACTGCTCGCACGGCTGCGGGTGTTCAAATTCCGCCATCGGTCGTATCGCGATGAACGGACCACAGTCGGAACAGAGATATTCATAGACCGGCATCGCCGCCCCCTTGTCACCGGTCCGGGGACAGCGCCACGTCGACCCCAGGCTTGATCCCGCCGCTCGGTCCGTCCGCACCCGGATTGATATCGAAGGAGAATATCTCCGTTGGCAGCCAAAGCGTGGCGCAGGAATTTGGAATGTCGACCACGCCGCTGATGTGCCCCTGCACAGGCGCCGTCCCAAGAATCGCGTAAGCCTGCGCCCGCGTGTAGCCGAACTTCGTGATATACTCGATCGCGTTCAGGCACGCCTGGCGATAGGCGACATTGACATCGAGGTAGTGCTGCGCGCCGGCTTCATCGACCGAAATGCCCTCGAAGATCAGATAGTCACTGTAGACGGGCTTGATCACGCTCGGCTTGAAGATGGGATTCCTGATGCCATACTTCGCCATGCCGGCTTTGATCAGTCCCACCTTCATGTGGATCCAGCCGGGGATTTCGATCGCCCCGCAGAACGTGATCTCGCCGTCGCCCTGGCTGAAGTGCAGATCGCCCACCGAGAGGCCGGCGCCCGGCACATAGACCGGGAAGAACACCCGGGCGCCGCGTGACAGGTCCTTGATGTCGCAGTTGCCGCCATGTTCGCGTGGCGGAACGGTCCGTGCGCCGGTGGCGGCTGCGGCGGCCTTTGCATCACCCTTCAGGCGCCCCATATGCGCCGTCGGCGCAAACGGCGCATTCGCCAGTGGCGGCACCCGCCCGGGATTCGTTGCAATCAGCCCGGTTTCCCGCTTGTTCCACGTCTCCAGCAGCTTCGCATCAGGCAGGCAGCCGATCAGGCCAGGATGGATCAGGCCGGCGAAGCTCACGCCCGGCACATGGCGCGAGCTGGTGAACATGCCTTGGATGTCCCAGATCGACTTCTGTGCCTGGGGGAAGTGATCGGTCAGAAACCCGCCGCCGTTCTTCTTCGAGAAGAAGCCGTTGAAGCCCCATGAATTGTGAGGAAAGACGCCGATGTCGAGAAAATCGACCACCAGCAGGTCGCCGGGTTCGGCACCCTCGACCCCCACCGGGCCGCTGAGGAAATGCACGATGCTGAGGTCGATGTCGCGCACGTCATCGGCGGAGTTGTTGTTCCTGATGAAGCCGCCGGTCCAGTCATAGCACTCGATGATGAAATCCTGGCCCGGCTTCACTGTGGCCACCATCGGAATGTCCGGATGCCAGCGGTTATGGATCATGTCGTTGTCGTAGGCGGATTGCGACAGGTCGACCTTGATGAGGGTATCCGTCATTCTGTTCCCCTTCTTTGTCGCGATGACATCTGTCGTTCACGAAGCCAGGCCGTACGCAACGTTTTCCGGATCGAGGTCCGCACGTACGTCGTCAAGGACGATGTTAGCGCGGCCGTGACGACCACGGAACCCACCCCGCCACCGCCTCAAATCGGTCATTTTCACGCCAGTGCCCGGATTTTGCCAGGGATCAATCGGGGGATCAATCGGGGGATCAATCGGTCGATCGAGGCGCAGGCGGCCGTCTAACAGACCCCGTCGGCCGCGTCAGCAGTAGAAGTGGCAACACCGCGATCGCAAGGATGAGCATGAGCTTGAAATCATCGACATAACCAATAATTTGCGCTTGTCGCGTTATCATCTGGTCAAGCATGGCGCCGCCCCGCACGGACTCAGGATTCCAGAACCGAGCAGCCGCGCCGGTCTGCAGGGCCCGATTGAAGGGGGTCACCTCGCCCGCTATCAAGGCGTGGTTGACCTGGGTGTTGATCTGCAGCAGCGCACCGGTCACAGAGATGCCGATCGCGCTGCCGAGATTGCGCATCAGGCTGTAGATGCCCGCGGCCTCGGTCCGCAGTTCCGACGGCAGAGTCGCGAAAGTGATGATGTTGATTGGAATCGTGAGAAAGCCGAGACTGAGACCCTGAATCAGGCCGACGCTTATCATGGTCCATTCCGAGACGTCGGGGGTCCAGAACGTCATGTCATACAGTGCATAGGCCCCGGCGATGAAGCCGAGGCCGACCAGCAGGCGTTCGCTGACCTTGCCAATCAGCCGTCCACATACCAGGGCAGAGAGCATCAGCCCGGCGCCGCGAGGGGCCAGGACAATGCCGGCGGTGACCACGGGATAGTCCATCAATGTCTGCAAATAGGGCGCCAAAAGCGCCAGTGTCGCATACATGATCAATCCCATGGTGAAATAGAGCGTGATGCCGACAACGAAATTCCGGTCGGTGAACAGTCTTGGGGAAAGGAACGGCCGTGGCGCCAGAGAGAACTGGACCAGAAAGACGTAGAAGCCGACCCCGGCCAGCAGGGCTTCGATGATGATTTCGCGCGAACCGAACCAGTCCAGCGTTTCGCCACGGTCGAGCATGGTCTGGAACGCGCCGATCGCGAGGCTCAGCGTGCCGAAGCCGATCCAGTCGAGGCGGACCGATTTTCCGTATGACGTCTCCTTCAGGAAGGTCAGCAGCCCGAACGCGGTCACCACGCCGAACGGCACGTTGATGTAGAATACCCAGCGCCAACTGTAGTTCTCGGTAAACCAGCCGCCCAGGATCGGGCCGAAGATCGGCCCGATCATCACCCCCATGGTCCACAGCGCCATCGCCGCGCCACGCTGCTCCGGCGGGTATATGTCATACATCACCGCTTGCGACAGCGGTACGAGTGCGGCGCCGAACATGCCTTGCAGCACGCGGAAGATCACGATCTCCTCCAGCGATTGCGCCAAACCACAGAGGACCGAGGCGAACGTGAACCCGGCAACGGCGATGGTGAACAGGCGCGTGCGGCCAAACCGAGAGGCAAGGAAGCCGGTAGGCGCGGTCATGATCGCCGCCGCCACGATGTAGCTGGTCAGCACCCAGTTGATCTCTTCCTGGCTGGCCGACATCGTTCCCTGCATATACGGCAGCGCGACATTGGCGATCGGTACTGTCGAGCGACTGCATCAACGTGGCCGAAATGGTGCAGATCGTCACAATGATACGATTGGCCCTGCTCAACGGGGCAGACGCAGGGGAGGCGGTCATCGCCGCGCCAGATCTTGTTTGTCGCACGTTACAACATTGCCCGGCGCACGGATCACTCCTCTTTGTCCAGCTCCTTCGCGAGGTTCTGGCAGACAAGCTCAAGCACCTGGGTCGCGGCTGCGATTTCGTCCCCGGACAGGCCGACAAGCGCGGCGTTCCTTATCTCACGCGACGCCGTTTCGACACGATCGATGATCGACAGTCCCCGGTCGGTCACCGCGATCGTCTTGGCCCGTGCGGTCCGCGCTTCCCTCGCGCCGTTCGATAAGGCCTGATGCCTCGAGCGCATCAAGCAGACGCACGACCGAAGAGCCATCAAGCACAAGCGACGCGGCGAGGTCCTTCTGACGCATCGGAGCCGGCGCGCGGGCGAGGTGGATCAGTGGCAACCACGTGGCCTCGGTCAGACCAAATGGTTGCAGGCGCCGGTCCACCGCGCGCCGCCATTGCCGGCCGGCCCGAGCAACGAGGCTCCCAAAACCGTCGCGAAGCTGGTGCTGGCTCTTTTTCATCGCGCGTCCGATTGAATGGCACGCCAATATATGGTACGCCATCTATTAATGCAACAGACGGTGCCTCGCCGGTGCGCTTGCCGCGACGTGAAAGGATCATCGCTCCGCCGCGGACGCCGATACCATCACATCGTTACGATGCCACCATCCGCCGCCCAGCGCCTGGAAAAGCGCAACGGTGTCGGAATATCGGCCGGCCTCGGCCTGGACGAGGCTGATACGCGTCTGCTGGTAGGTCTGTTCGGCGTTAAGCAGCGAAAGATAGCTGATCGCACCGATATGAAACTGGCGCCGCGACGCCGCCAGGCTTTCCGCCGCCGCCTGCTCCGCCGCGGCCTGCGCCGCTACCTCATGGGCGTCCGATCGCAGCGCACGCAATGCATCGGCAACGTTCTGGAACGCCGTGACGACGGTGCTGCGGTACTGCGCCGCTGCTGCCTTGAAGGCGGCAATCGCGGCCCGGCGCCGGTGCAGCAAGGTCCCCCCTTCGAAGAGCGGTTGTGTCAGCCCCGCCCCCAGACTCCAGACCTGGGTGCCCGGGCCGAACAGCTCGCTGGCGCCCTCGTTGCCATATGACGCGCTCAAAGTGATCTGCGGCAGCAGGTTGGCGGTGGCGACGCCAACCTGTGCGCTGGCTTCGTGAAGCTGCGCTTGTGATGCGAGGATATCCGGCCGCTGCTCCACCAGCCTCGACGGCAGGCTGACCGGCAGCGTTTGCGGCAGCCGCAGCGAGGCCAGCTCAAACGTCTCGCGGAGTTCCTCACTCGGCAGCCGCCCAAGATAGGCTGTGAGCAGATCACGCGTCTGCGCAAGCTGCTTCTCCAGCGGCGGCAATGTGGCGCGCGCCTGCGCCAAAGTGGCCTCCTCGGCCAACACCGCGACATCGGATGTGGCGCCGATCGCGAACAGCCGCTGCAAACCGGCGAGATCCTGGGTCTCGATCTCGACGATCTCGTGCGTCGCGGCGATCTGCCCGCGCAACGACGCTTCCTGCACCACCGCCGCAACGACGTTCGAGGTCAACGTCAGGTAGCTCGCCTCGAGCTCGAACCGCTCATATTCGGCCTGCGCTTCCGTGGATTCGATCTGTCGGCGCGTCGCGCCCCAGATGTCCAGCAGGTACGAGACGTTGACGGTGGCCGTATTGAACGTGAACAGCGGGGTAAGCCCCGGAAAGCCGAAGGACGCGCCAGAGATCTGTTCCCGCGTGGTGGAGGCGCTCCCGCTCAGCTGCGGAAACAGCGCACCTTGGGCGGCATAGACCTGCTCCTTCGCTTCACGCAGCGTGGCCTGCGCCGCCTGCAGGGTTGGATTGGCCTTCAGCGCCTGTTCGACGATCACGTTGAGCGACGGCGAATGGAACAGCGTCCACCATTCCCCGGGGATGTCGAGGCCCGCCGCGAAGCGCTGCGCCGCGCCGCCGTGGACGCCCGAACCGACGGTCTGGTCCGGTTGCGGTTCCCGCGAATAGCCGCCGACCTGCGGCGGCTCGGGCGCGTGGAAATTCGGTCCGACCGCGCAGCCGGAGATCAAGATGGCGACAGCGGCGCCGGATGCAGCCCGGAAGCGGCGGGCCGCCGCCATCAGCCGCTGCCCTGCGCGATCGCTGCAGCCCGGGCCGGTTTCACCGGGACGGGCTTCACCGCCATGCCCGGACCAATCTTGAGGAGATTGCCGACAACCACCAACTCGCCCGCGGCGACGCCTTTGCTGATGGCGACCATCGGCCCGTAATCGGCTCCAGTGGTCACGAAGTGCCGCTCGATCTTGTCGCCCTGCCCGACGATGTAGACGTAAGTGCCAAGCTGGCTTGATCCTACGGCGACCTGCGGCGCCAGAAGCACGTCGGGCTGGTCGGTGATATGCAGGCGCACGCGGATGAATTGCCCCGGCAGCAAACTGCGGTCAGGATTCTCGATTGTTGCCCGCATGGTGATCGTTCCGGTGCTGCGACCGACGCTGTTGTCGAGGAACGTGAGTTTCCCGTGGTACTGCGGCCGGGTCTCGTTGCCCACGATCACGTCCGCCGCGAGCGGACCCTTGGCATGATACTTCTGGATTTCGGGCAGATCGGTGTCCGGTGGAGCGAACGTGGCGTAAATCGGGTCGAGCTGCACAAGCGTATTGATCTGGGTTCCCGCCACGCTGATCAGCGCGCCTTCATGCACCTGACTCAAGCTGAGCCGCCCCGCGAACGGTGCTCGGATATCAGTATAACCAAGATTGAGCTGTGCCGTTTCGATTGCGGCCCGATCAGCGGCGATCGCCGCGATGTACTGATCCTCCGTGCTCGCCGATTGCTGCAAGGTGTCGAGCGACACGTCGCCGGTCTTATGCATGACCAGGTTGCGATGGTGATTGGCCCTGGCATATTCCAGCGCAGCGGTGTCCTTTTCCAACTGCGCCTTGGCCTGGTCGAGTGCCGCCTGATAGCTGCGTGGGTCGATCTTGTAGAGCAGTTCGCCCGCTTTCACGTCGGAGCCGTCGGGGACGAGGCGCTTCAGCAGGTAGCCGGTGACCTGCGCCTGCAGCGTGACGGTGCGAATCGCATACGTCGACCCGACATATTCCAGGTCGACTGGCACGGTTTTCTTGATGACCTCGGTCACCGGCACTTCCAGGGCGCTGGCGCCTTGCGGGCCTGACCTTGCGGTAGCGTGCCCGCTTTCCTCGCCCTTGAACAGGAACAGGATGACGACCGCGGCCACGACACAGCCCGCGGCGAAGGCAAGGCCGGATCTCAGCATGCCCATCGCAGGGTCCTCGGCTCAATCGCCATGCGCTGTCTCGCCATGGTCTTCCGGCGCTGTCGCGAAGCGCTTCAGCATGGCTTCACGCATGCGTTCGATCACGCCGTAGAAGATCGGCACGAACGCCAGGCTCAGCAGCGTCGCGGCAAGCATGCCTCCGACCACGGTGGTGCCGATCGACTGACGGCTGGCCGCGCCCGCGCCGGACGCGATCATAAGGGGTACCGCGCCGAGGATGAACGCGAAGGCCGTCATCAGGATAGGGCGCAGGCGCAGGCGTGCCGCCTCCGTCGCCGCCTCGACGATATCGAGCCCGGCCTCCCGCCGCCGCTTGGCGAACTCCACGATCAGGATTGCGTTCTTCGCCGCCAGCCCGATCAGCAGGACGAACCCGATCTGCGCATAGATATCCGTCTCCATGTGACGCAGCCAGAGCAGGAGCAGGGCGCCGAACAGCGCAAGCGGCACCGCCAGGATGATGGTGAACGGCAGCGACCAGCTCTCATACTGGGCGGCAAGAAACAGGAAGACGAAGACAATGGCGAGCCCGAAGACCAGGCCCGCGACGGAGCCCGCCTGCAGTTCCTGATAGGTGATGCCGGTCCATTCATAGCTGAAATCCGACGGCAGGGCGCGGGCTGCACGCTCCATGGCCGCGATCGCCTGGCCCGAGCTGTAGCCGGGCGCGGGATTGCCGGTGATCTCGGCGGAGCCATACAGATTATAGTGCGGAACGGTGTCTGGCCCGACCGTCGGCTTTAGCGCGCCAAGTGTGCCCAGCGGCACCATGTCGTTCGTGGCGTTGCGCACGTAAAGCTGCGACAGGTCACGCTTGTTGCCTCGGGCGCTGTTTTCGGCCTCCAGCAGCACCTCGAAGGTGCGGCCGAACAGCGTCACGTTGTTGACGTAGAGCGAGCCGAGATAGATCTGCATCGTATTGAAGATATCGCTCAGGCTCAGCCCGAGCAGCTTCGCCTTCTGGCGGTCGAGGTTGAACCTGTACTGCGGCGTCGAGGTGTCGAAGCTGGTGATCAGCGTGCGCGGGTCGAGCTCCGGCTGTCGCCGCGCCGCGGCCAGAAAGCTTTGGACCGCCTGCTCGAGCGCGGCGCTGCCCCGCCCGGTCAGATCCTCGATCTCAAAGTCGAACCCGCCGAAGGTGCCAAGGCCATGGATCGCCGGCGGATTGAGCGCAAGGGCGAACGCTTCGGGAATCCTGCCGAGCTTCGGCTGCACCGCCGCGATGATGTTGGCCACACTCTCCTTGGTGCCGCGCTGCGCCCACGGCTTCAGGATCACGAACTGCGCCGCGCTGTCCGAACTCGTCGCCGAGGTGATGAAATTCAGGCCGCTGATTGACAGCACACTTTCGACGCCGGGCGTTGCCTGAAGCAATTTGCGGGTTTTCGCGATGACGGCTTCCGTTCGTTGCAGCGATGCTCCATTCGGCAACTTGGTGATCACGAAAAAGTAACCCGCGTCCTCCTCGGGCAGGAAGGTGGACGGGATCGCGGTATAGAGCAGATAGGTGACCACCAGGCCGCCGCCGAAGATCGCCAGCGCGAGCCAGCGGGCGCGGATCAGAGCATGCACGGAATCCGCGTATTTGTGGCGCGCCCAGTCGAAACCTTGATTGAACTTGCGAAACAGGATGAAGGGCGGCGGCTTTTCCCGCCGCAGCAGGACAGCGCACAGCGCCGGGCTGAACGTCAATGAGTTGAACGCGGAAAGACCGACGGATATCGCGATGGTCAGCGCGAACTGGTTGTAGAGCCGCCCGGTGATTCCGGGCAGGAAGGCAATCGGCACGAAAACCGCGCCCAGCACCGCCGAAGTAGCAATGATCGGCCCGGTCACCTCGGCCATCGCGGCCTTGGCGGCGGCCATCGGCGCGAGCCCGTTTTCGAGTTGTCGCTCGACGTTCTCGACAACCACGATGGCGTCATCGACGACAAGGCCGATCGCCAGGACGATGCCGAGCATGCTGATGGTGTTGAGCGAAAAGCCGACCACCAGCATGACGGCCAGGGTACCGATGAGCGCCACGGGAATGGCGATCATCGGAATCAGGGTGGTCCGCCAGCCCTGGAGGAACAGGAACACGACGCCCAGCACCAGCAGCAGCGCGATGGCAAGGGTCTTTATCACCTCGGCAATGGAAGCCGAAACGAACATCGTCGTGTCATAGCTCACGCCCCACGTCATTCCTTTCGGGAAGCGCTTGCTGAGCCTTTGCATCGTCGACTTCACGCTTCGGTCGAGGCTGAGCGCGTTGGCGGTTGGCAATTGAAAAACCGCAAGAAGCACTGCCGGATACTGGTCCACCGCGGCGCTCTCGGTATATTCCATCGCGCCGAGATCGGTACGGGCCACATCCCGCAGATAGACCGCGGCGTCGCTCGTGGTTCCAGCACGCAGCACGATGTTCGCGAACTGCTGCGCGTTGGTCAACTGGCCGTGCGTATTGATCTGGTACTGAAACTGGGTACCCGGCGGCGCCGGAGCCTCACCGAACTTGCCTGGCGCAACCTCGACATTCTGCTCGATTATCGCGTTTTGGACATCCGTGGCCGTCATGCCAAGTTTGGCGAGCTTGTTCGGATCGAGCCAGATACGCATGGCGTAGCGGCGCTCGCCGAAGATCGTGACATCGCTGACGCCGGGCAGCCGCTTCAGCGGATCCACCAACTGGGTATAGGCGTAGTTGCTGAGCGTGACCGGATCGATCGAACCGTCAGGCGAATAGATGTTCACCGCCATGATGAAGTTCGGGTTTTGCTTGGAGATGGTGATCCCCGCCTGATTGACAATACCCGGCAACTGGGCCGTCGCCTGCGACACGCGGTTCTGAACGTCGACCGCCCCGATATCGACGTCATAGCCGATCCTGAAAGTGATCGTAATCGTCGACGAGCCGTCATTGGCGCTCACCGACGACATGTAGATCATCCCCTGAGCGCCGTTGATCTGCTCCTCGAGCGGCGTGGTTACCGTGTTCGCGACCGTTTGCGCACTGGCCCCGGTATAGCCCGATTTGACGATGACCTCGGGAGGCGTGATCTGCGGAAACTGCGCGATCGGCAGGGCGACATAAGCGATGAGCCCCGCGAGCACCATGATGATGGCGATGGAGGTCGCGAAGATCGGGCGTTCAATAAAAAAATTGACCATTGACCCTCACGCGAGTGTCACACAGTTTAATGGAAACGGCCCGGTGGCGTTTCCTGTTCACGGGAATGTTGGCAAGGGGATGGTCATGGCGCAACCCAGTCTGGCCCGGGCGGTCAAATCGGGCGGTCGCCCCACCTTGCAGGAGACCGAGGACCGCATGGCGCGGCTTCTCGACATCGCACGCCGGCATTTCCTTGCGGCAGGCTACCGTGACGCGAGCCTTGATGGCATCACCCGCGATGCCGGTGTCGCCAAGAAAACGCTTTACCACCATTTCGGCAGCAAGGCCGGACTGTTCACCGAGATTATCGAAGCGCTCCGCAACACATGGATCGCCGAGATGCGGGACATCGTGCTCAAACCGCACCCGCCCGAGCAGGTGCTGGAAGCGGTGGCACTGCACCTCCTCGATGTTGGCACACGCCGGGAGATGATCGAGTTACACCGGCTGTTTCTTGTCGACGCCCACCGGTTTCCCGGATTGGCCCGTGGCAATTACGACAGCGACGGCGCGCCGCGCGGCATGGAACCACTCTCCTCCTATCTGCGCGCCGCCGTCGCCGACGGCACGCTGCGCATCGACGACGTCGCTCTCGCCACCGATCAATTCATGTCGCTGGTGCTCGGCGGCATACGCGTAAGGCTGTTGCTCGGCGCCGCCCGGCGCCCTGGAGCCGCCGAGCGTCATCGCATCGCGCGCCAGGCGGTTCACATCTTCCTGGCCGGATGCAAGGCTTGACGACACGCCGCCGCACAACGACACGCATTTTGCCCCATCGCGCATATCAGGCCAAGCTCATCCCTGCCGCGCTATTCCGAGTTGCGACCCTGGCCTGGGAATACGACACTCTGACCGCTGATTGATCGGCGGAGGCACGATGGCAATGGCAGCCTTCCAACTGGCGCCGCCGCAGGGTGGCAGGCTGATAACCAAAAGGAGATCGCTATGACGTCACGGTTGCGCTTTGGCGCCTTCCTGGCCCCGTTCCACAAGCCGGGCATTAATCCCACGCTGGCGCTGCAAAATGACCTTGATCTCATCAGTTGGCTTGACCACTGCGGCTATGACGAGGCGTGGTTCGGCGAACACCATTCGGCGGGGTCGGAGATCAGCGCGTCGCCGGAGATCTTCATTGCATTCGCGGCCGAGCGGACCCGGCACATCCGGCTCGGGACCGGCGTCATCAGTCTGTCGTACCACAACCCGCTTTGGGTGGCGCAGCGCATCGTTTTGCTCGATCACTTGACCAGGGGACGCGTGATGTTCGGGGCCGGCCCGGGCTCGCTGCCCACCGACGGCACCATGATCGGCCTTTCCCAGGCACAGACACGCGAGTTGATGGAACAGAGCCTCGATATCGTCATGCGGTTGCTGCAGACCGAGGCGCCGGTGACGTTTCGCAATGACCGGTGGGACCTGCGCGAGGCGCGGCTGCATCTGCGGCCGTATTCCAACCCGCTGTTCGACGTGGCGGTCGCGGCGGTGGCGTCACCGACCGGGCCCAAGCTGGCCGGGCGCCATGGCACCGGGCTGCTTTCGATCGGGGCCACCATGGCGGCGGGATTCGATGCCCTCGCCCTGCACTGGAACGTATTGGAGGAAGAAGCCAAGGCTCACGGCAAGACGGTTGACCGATCGAAATGGCGACTGGTCGGGCCCATGCACTGCGCCGAGACGAAGGAACAGGCGCTTCGCGATGTCGAATACGGCATCGAGCACTGGTTCCGCTATTTGCAGACGGTGGCAGCCTTTCCACAGATGGCGCTGGGCGGCGACAACCTGCAGGAGATGATTGCGTTCATCAACGAGTTCGGCATCGGGGTGATCGGCACGGCCGACGAATGCGCGGCGCAGATCGACCGGCTGATCAAGCAGTCGAACGGCGGCTTCGGCTGTTATCTTCTGCTCGGCCACAACTGGGCGAACCTGCAGGCGACGATGAAAAGCTACGAGCTTATCGCCCGCCACGTCATGCCGCGCTTCCAGGGTCAGGCCCACGCAACAGCCGAGGCGGCGCGGCTTGCCAGCGCCGCGCGACCCGAGTTGGCCGCG
This sequence comes from uncultured Alphaproteobacteria bacterium, assembly GCA_963817185.1. Taxonomy (GTDB): domain Bacteria; phylum Pseudomonadota; class Alphaproteobacteria; order Acetobacterales; family Acetobacteraceae; genus Rhodopila. The sequence goes on from CAWFNN010000006.1 coordinate 119,908, forward strand.
GTCCACGCCAAGGCGGTCGAGGCGGCGGGGGAGCGTTATGCGGCGGAGAAGGCGGCCCGCGGCTGACAGTGACCGGCCGGCATCGAGAATTCCAGCCAGGTCGCGGTGCCGCTGTGGAGGGATGCAAGGATTCCATACCCTGGCAGCAAGCAGGCCGGGACCCTGACAGCAAACAGGCCGGGGCGATCCCGGCCTGTCGCACTCGTTCCTCGCGAAAAAGGGTTAACTGCGATCGGGTGACGTGGCAGCCGGCTTGTTCGCTGTTGCCTGCGTCTGGTCACTCTGTGAATGGCCAAAGATTCTCGCGAAGACCGTGCCCTTGCCGAGGAAATGGACCTGCGGTTCATTGCGGTGATCGCTGAAGGCCGACGCACCGTAATTCTCCGGCGTGGTCCCCGCGGGCGGCTGTGCGAAAGCGGCGACGCTGGTGCCCAGGCTAAGGGCGGCAGCGGCAGCCAGGACCATCATTTTCATCGTAAGTTCTCCATCTTTAGTCGGGCCGGATGTCCAGCCTCGGGCCACCAAATGGGCGTCGGCGCGTCGAAGGCTACTGCTGCAGTGCAGCATTCAGACATGCACCGAGCGCATGAAGATCGGCGGCTGCGCACTGCGTTGTGATCAACGCTGCAAAGCATCAGTCGCAGTGGGCGAGCCGCGGCGCATCATTGATTCGCATCGGATCCGATACCACGTTGGTGTTGCCGTTTAGGCCGTGCGCACTCGGTATCTCCATCCCGGTGATGCGCCCCAGATGTGCAGACGGCCCCGGCAGGGCGGCAGGTCCTGCCGGGGCCTTCTTTTCGGCCTGTTTTTGGATCGATGGCCGGCGCAAAGCAGATCTTCGTCACCGTTCGATAGCAGTAGCGTCACTTGCGGGGTCGCGCCCCCGATGGTTCAACACGGTCGGAAAGAACGGGAGGATTCAATGCGCCACGTAACGCTGACGTACCAGGCTGATGGCCTCGCGATGCAAAGCCAGCTTTTCTTCGAGCCCGCGACCGAACCGCGTGCAGGGGTGTTGGTTTTTCCAGAGGCATTCGGCCTGGGCGAACATGCGATCTCGCGCGCGGAGCGGCTCGCCGCACTGGGCTATGTGGCCCTGGCGTGCGACCTGCACGGTGATGGTCGTCTTGTTGACAACCTTGAGGAGGCGGTCGGTCTGTTGCAACCGCTTCTGGCCGATCCGGCGCGGACACGCGCTCGCGCCTCCGGCGCCCTGAAGGCCCTTGTCGGGCACTCGGAAGTGGATGCCGCGCGCGTTGCCTCCATCGGCTTCTGCTTCGGCGGCACGATGTCGCTCGAACTGGCTCGGTCCGGGGCAGACATAAAGGCGGTCGTCGGCTTCCACAGCGGCCTGGGAACCAATGCACCCAAGAGCGATGCCGCCGCCATAAAGGCCCGTATCCTTGTCTGCATCGGAGCCGACGACCCGATGATCCCGCCCGAACAGCGGGCGGCCTTCGAGGCCGAAATGCGCGACGCCGGAGCGGACTGGCAGATGCATCTGTATGGCAATACGGTGCACAGTTTCACGAACCCGGACGCGGGGAAGCTCAATATGCCGAACGCGATCCGATACAGCGCCGAAGCTGACGCACGATCCTGGGCTTCCCTCCAGGAACTCTTCTCCGAGACACTGGCATAGGGTCCGTCAGCGAACAATCGAGTCGGGATTGATCCAAAGCCAGGGGCTGGACGGACCACGCGGGCGTTGTCATCGGCTCCCAGCCGGGCTGCGCCCCGCCCGCGAACTGAGACACGCCGGTTCAGGGGCGCGTCCGGTCTGGTTGGCAGCGCAGTCCGTCGACGAAGACGTCGACCAGCCGCAACACGCTTGCCTGCCAGCCGGGCTTATCGTGCATGATGCACATGCCCACGAGAGTTCGCAGAAGATCTTCGGATCCGATATCAGCGCGTATCTCGCCTGCGGCGATCGCTCGGTCCAGCAGCAGTCCGACAGCTTTGGTCAGGCGATCGAACGAGTAGGCGGAAAGCTCCGAAGAGCTGTGCGCCGCAAGCGCGAGCGCTGCCGACATGCCCTTCTTCGTGGCGACGAATTCCACGTTCGCGCGTAGCCAGCGGCGCAACGCTTCGACCGGCGCCCCTTCTTCCTTCAACTGCCCGGCGAGATCCACGAGCTGGTCGACCTCGCGGCGATAGACCGCCTCGAACAAGGCCTCGCGGGTGGGGAAATGCCGATACAGCGTGCCGATGCCGACGCCGGCATGTCGCGCCACGGCCTCAAGGCTCGCGTCCGCGCCACCCGCGCTGAACACCGCTTTCGCCGCCTCAAGCACGCGCTCGCGATTGCGAACCGCGTCGGTGCGTGGCCTTCGGATGGTCTTGCTTGCGTGATCGCCCATAGTCCCCGTCACATTTCGAAAGCCACTTGTAAACGGAGGATCCCTCCGTATATAGGCCTGACCGGCACCAAGACCCTCGGCCGCACCAGAACAGGGCGGCCGCATCAGTCACCTCCGCCTTGAACCACCTGACACGGAGGGAATTCCTTCGGGCAACGCACGACGCGGCGCCACGGAGTCCTGACCGCCGCCGCACAGGCCCCAACGTGGCGGGCACCTTGTTTGACGATAGCATTGATCGGAGCACCGCATGAGCCTGTCGATTTCGCTTACCGTGAACGGTGTGGCGCGGGAAGTCGCATTGGACGACCCGCGGATCACGCTCCTCGACCTCCTTCGCGACCGCCTTGACCTGACTGGTACCAAGAAGGGCTGCGACCGCGGCCAATGCGGCGCATGCACGGTCCTCATCGACGGACGGCGCATCAATTCCTGTCTTGCGCTCGCGGTCAGTTGCGATGGCGCGCAGGTCCTCACGATCGAGGGCCTGGCGCGTGGCGATGTGCTCCATCCCGTCCAGGCCGCCTTCATAGCACATGACGGCTTTCAGTGCGGGTTCTGTACTCCTGGCCAGATCATGAGCGCGATCGGCCTCATCCAGGAAGGCCAGGCCGGCGACGATCCCGAGCGCGTGCGTGAAGGCATGAGCGGAAATCTCTGCCGGTGCGGCGCCTACGCCGGGATCACCGACGCAGTGCTGGAGGCGCAGAGAGTACTCGCCGAACAGGACCGGAAGGATGCCGCATGAACATGTTCGATTACGTCAGGCCCGCGACGATTTCCGATGCCGTCGCGGCTGCTTCGCAGCCCGGTGCCGTGTACCTGGCCGCCGGTACCAACCTTCTGGACCTGATGAAGGGCGGCATCGCCCACCCAACCCGCCTCGTCGACGTCACCCATCTTCCGGGGCTCGACCGGATCGAGCATCTCACGGGGGGCGGGGTGCGGATCGGGGCGCTCGTGCGCAATGCCGACCTTGCGCATGACCCAGACCTTGCGCAACGCTTTCCCATGGTCGCGGAAGCGCTGCTGTCCGGAGCCTCGGCGCAGCTTCGCAACGCTGCGACAGTCGGCGGCAATCTGCTGCAGCGCACCCGCTGCTGCCATTTCTACGACGTCGCAAGTGCCTGCAACAAACGCCATCCGGGCGCCGGTTGCGACGCGCGCGGCGGCGACACCAGGCTGCATGCCGTCCTGGGGTGGAGCGAGAGCTGCATCGCGACGAACCCGTCGGATTTTTGTGTCCCGCTCGCAGCACTTGACGCCGTTGTTGAAATCGAGGGCCGCGCCCGGCGCCGTGAGGTTCCGCTTGAGGACTTCCACCGCTTGCCGGGCGACACGCCCGAGCGCGAAAGCGTGCTCGAACCGGGCGAATTGGTCGTCGCCGTCCGCCTGCCGGCCGAGGCGGCCGCCTTCTCGGCACATGCCCGCTACCTCAAGGTCCGCGAGCGCACCTCCTACGCCTTCGCGGTCGCCTCGGCCGCCGCCGCGCTGCGGATCGAGAACGCCGCGATCGTTGAGGCCCGCATCGCCCTCGGCGGCGTTGCGGCGAAGCCTTGGCGAGCCAGACCAGCCGAGGCGATGCTGACCGGCGCACGGCCGGACCGCACCGCCTTCCGTCGCGCGGCCGAGGCGGCGCTCGCGGATGCAACACCGTCCGGCGACAACGCTTTCAAGATCGAACTCGCCCGGCGGATCGTGACGCGGGCTCTTACGCTGGCCGCGGCCGGCACACCCGAACGCGTGCCTGCGCTCCCCGCGTCCCCCTTTGCTTTCGTTCCGGGAACTCGTCTCCATGCCTGAAATCATGCTCACCCAGGCTCCGGCCCACCTCCGCCACGGCTCCAGCATCGGCCAGCCGCTGACCCGCCGCGACGGCGTTCTGAAGGTCACGGGCATGGCCCGATACGCGGCGGACAACCACCCTCCCGGCATGCTCTACGCTGTGCTGGCGGTGAGCAGCATCGCGTGCGGCCGCGTCACCTTCCTCGACGTGCCGGCGGCAAAAGCCCACCCCGGCGTCATCGACGTCATGACACCCGCGAACAAGCCGACACTGGCCGAGGACCCGGACGCGAAGACCAACCCCTTCATGTTCCGGCTCGACGTCCTGCAGAACGACCGTGTGCGCTACGCGAACCAGCCGATCGCGGTCGTCATCGCCGAGACCCTCGAGGCCGCGACGGAAGGAGCCGCGCTTCTCTCCCCACGTTACCAGGCCGAACCGGCCCGCATCGGCCTCGATGCCGGCGACAGCTTCATTCCGCCGGTCGTGGGGGTCGGGAACCCGGCCGAGGTGCACCGTGGCGATGTCGAGGCAGGCCTCGCGGCAGCATTCCGCCGTATCGACGCGACCTATGAGACGTCGCCCCAATACCACAATGCGATGGAACCGCACGCGATCGTGGCCGCATGGGACGGCGACACACTGTCGATCGACACGCCGAGCCAGGGCCTCGTCATGGCGCAGGGACGCATCGCCGGCCTGTTCGGCATCCCGCCGGAGAACATCCATATCCGCAGCCCGTTCCTCGGCGGCGGATTCGGCTCCAAAGGCCTGTTCACGGGGCCGCAGGTCCTGGGCATCATGGCGGCACGACTGGTCGGCCGGCCCGTCAGGCTGGTGCTTCGGCGCGAGCAGATGTTCGGCCCCGTCGGGCACCGGGCGCCCACCCGCCAGAGGCTGCGCGTGGGCGCTGACCACGATGGCGCGCTCACCGCGATCGACCACCACACGAGGACGGCCACCAGCAGCTTCGACGACTTCTTTGAGCCGGCCTCGGACGCCTCGCACACGCTCTATGCAAGCCCGGCTATCGCCACGTCGCATGAGGCGGTTCGGCTCGACACCGGGACGCCGCTGTTCATGCGGGCCCCCGGCGAGGCAACAGGCTCGATCGCGCTCGAGAGCGCAATCGACGAAATGGCACTGTCCTGCGGAATGGATCCCCTTGCGTTCCGTCTCAGGAACTACGCCGAGGTGGAACCGATCTCCGGCAAACCGTTCTCTTCGAAGGCGCTGCGCGAGTGCTATGCGCAAGGCGCCGAGCGCTTCGGATGGGCGCGGCGTCCGCTCGCGCCGCGGCAAATGCGCGACGAGGCCGGGCTGCTGGTCGGCTGGGGCATGGGCACAGCGACGTTCCCGGCGATCATGTTCCAGGCCCAGGCCCGGGCGGTCATCCGCGATGACGGCACCGGCGTCATGGAGACCGGGGCGCACGACATGGGGCAGGGCGCCTGGACCGCGTTCGCCCAGATCGCGGCCGACAGTCTTGGGCTCGACCCCGACCACGTCGAGTTCCGCTCCGGCACGTCCGACCTGCCGGATGCCGGGATCGCGGGCGGCTCAGCCCATACCGCGACGGCCGGCATGGCGATCCACGGCGCGGGCGGCGACGTGGTTGCCCGGCTGGCGGACCTGGCAACAGGCGATGAACGCTCGCCATTGTTCGGGGCCGCGAATGCCGGTGTGATCGCGCGCGGCGGCCGGCTGCACCGCCGCGACGATGAAAGCCGCAGCGAAAGCTATGCCGAGATCCTCGTCCGCGCCGGCCTCGCCGAAATCGAGGGGCGCGGCAACAGCGCGGCCGATCCGGCGGCACAGTCCAACTACGCCATGCATGCGCACGGAGCCGTGTTCGCCGAGGTGAAGGTCGACCCCGAGTTGGGGCAGATCCGCGCCACCCGTCTCGTCGGCGCCTTCGCGGCCGGCCGGATCATCAATCCCCGACTGGTGCGCAGTCAGTACTTTGGCGGCATGATCTGGGGCGTGTCGTTCGCCTTGCACGAGCGCGCCGTCATGGACCCGCGCTCGGGCCGCCCCATGAACCCGAATCTCGCCGAGTACCACGTGCCGGTGAACGCCGACGTTCCCTCGCTCGAGGCCATTCTCATTGAGGAGAACGACCCTTACGTCAACGCGCTCGGCATCAAGGGGGTCGGCGAAATCGGCGTCACGGGAACCGCCGGCGCGGTCGCCAACGCCGTCTGGCACGCAACAGGCGTCCGCGTGCGTCGGTTCCCCATCACGCTCGACCACCTGATCGAGCCCGCCGGATGACAGGAGAGCTTTCCGGCGAGACCGATCGGCGGCGGAGCCTAGACCATTTTCAGCCTGACTGTGCAGGCCGAAAATGGTCCAGGTCTTTGTTTGATCGCATGATTCACGCGCCGGGGACGTTCCGCTCAGCGCGATCATACTCTAACGCGAGAGTCGGCAGGCTTGTCCCAGCCGCATCGACACGGACTCTTTCCAGGTCGATGGACCCCAGAACAGCTTCAGCGGTAGGCCCGTTTCGCCGCCTGCTGAAGGTGGCGTATGGGTAAGCTCTCGATCGATAAATGAATTGAGCCTGGCCGGCAGCTGCAGCGCGGCGACACCCATCCGCGCCTTTGGGTGGGCTGGCGTTTGTGTTCCCTCGACAGATATCCTAATTCCTCGCGGTGTTGCGGGAGGGCCCCTTTGAATCCCATCATTGCGGCGGGAGAGAAACCCGGTTTGGGTGACCTGTCTCAAACGGGCCACACCCATTCGCTTGTCCGCCATGCGGATCCAGCCGCCGGAAGCAGTTGGACGATCGCGCGGCGGCTGATCGGCGCATGGCTGCGTGACCGGCATCAGTTCGGCGTTGCCAAACGTCCCCGGTTATGCCCGATTTGCGGCCACGACGGCATCATGATCAGCGTCGGTCACCCGCCTCGTTGGGACGCCCGTTGCGCGCAGTGTGGCAGCCGGGAACGTCATCGGCTCCTGTGGCTGTGGGCGACCCGGACGGGCGTCAATCAGCTTTCCGGGAAACGCATCCTCCATTTCGCGCCGGAGCGGGCGCTACGGCGAGCGCTGCGCGATAATCCCGCATACGAGACGGCGGATATCCGCCAGCATGGCGTGACGCATGAAGTCGATATGACGCGCCTTCCGATGGCAGATGAGAGCTACGACGTAGTCATCGCCAACCATGTGCTGGAACATATCGACGATGACCGCCGGGCGATGCGGGAGTTGTTCCGGGTGTTGCGGACAGACGGCGTTGCCCTGCTGACGGTGCCGATCAATCCGACGCGGGAGACGACCTACGAGGATCCGACCATAACGGATCCCGCGGAACGCCAGGCGCACTTCAATGCGCCGGACCACCGTCGTTTCTACGGCCTCGATTTCGCCGAGCGGCTGGGTCATGCCGGTTTTTCCGTCGAAACATTCCGCATGACTCCCGCCGACGAAGTCACGTTCGGACTGCTGCCGATGGAGTGGCTGTATGTGGCAACGCGGCCGCCCGGCACGCCGGCCACGGACTGAGGGCGGCGGGGCGGCGCCGCGTCAACCGGCCGCCCAACCGACCCGGAACGTCACGTCGACAGCACTCGTCCGGCTCCGTCCCCGAACCGTAATTGGGAAGGTCGGCGAAAGTGCACGGCGAAGCGGCAGGCGCCGCAGGCCGCATCGGTAACTTTTGATTAACGAACTTCTGCTACGCAGGCCCTTTCTGCATCTCGAAAGGGCGAACATGACCGAAGCAATGACCCAGGCCGTGCAGGAGATCGTGGCGCTTCGCGCCCAACGTGACGCACTCGCCAGCGTGGTCGTGATCGCGTGGGCACGTATCCGGGACGGCAATACCCGCGAGGAATACGGCATGCAGGCCCAATTGCAGGCGGTCGGCCTGATCGAAGAGGCCGATGGAGAGGGCCGCACCCACCGACTTACCGCCTTCGGGCGTGACGCAATGCAGGGGTGCGGCGCGGACGGCGAGGCCCTTGACCACTGGTTTCAGTGCATTTGATCCGGGTGGCTCGCTGTACATGTTCCCAGGACCGTATCAGTTGCAGTCCCATCGGCGGCCTGAACGCGCAGCCGCGGTTCCCCGCCCGAACGGGCGTCGTCCAGAACCTTGCAGGTCTGCGCGAACAGCGCCGCGCCATCTAGTCCGCTCTCCGCCTCCCAGGATTTCACCGCATCGACCATGTCGTAGACTGCCCGCAACAATGCCGCCGCGGCGGGGTAGCCATCCGGAGCATCATCCTTCGTGCGTCCCATCCAATAGTCGATCCGCTGATGCGCAAAGGCCGCGAATCCGTCGGGCCCGGCCTTGATGCCCACACGATCTGCGCGCGAGGTATAGCGGTTCGTTTTCTCGATCCATCCGCTGACATCGGAATGCGACAGATGGTGAATGCAGACGCCATCGGACACCGGAAATCGCATCACTCGCTCGGAATGGCGCATGATTCCGGCATGAACCGTGCGCGAGAACGTCACGGCCCCCCGCCGAAACAGCCGAACATGGTGCTCGGGCCAGTAGTACGCCCGCTCGTCGTGCTGTCCGAGGATGTAGTGGCGCAACGGAAATTCATAGATATCCGCCGAGGGGTCCTCAAGTTCGCTGAGGATGCGGCCCGCGGCCGCCGCGCTCAAGCACTCGTCGTCGTCAAGGAACAGGACCCATTCGTGACGGCAGAGCGACAAGGCGAGCGTGCGCGTTTCTTCGACCGTGGGTGTCCAAGGGACTGTCACCACGTCCGCGTAGGCCTCCGCGATCGCGCGGGATCCGTCGGTCGAGGATTTGTCCACCACGATCAGTTCATCAGCGAATTCCAGCGCACGCAGGCACGTTCCCAGGATGTTGGCGCGGTTGAACGCGATCACGAAGGCGCTGATTTTTTGGCGCGACATACACCTTTCCGCGGATACGGCACGGCAATGATAGTCTTCGATGGTTAACAAGTGCTTAACAAGTACCTGCGGCCACTGACGGCATCAGCCGCCCCCCGGCGCCGGGAACCCGGCACCGTCTGGGCACCGTGGTCGTTGGATGTCGCCTACCCCGGCCCGATGAACCCCAGAATCTCCCGCGCGACCTCCACGGGCTTGTCCAGTTCGGCCAGGTGCCCGGCGCCGGCGACAATCCGCGTCGTCGTCGGGCCGACAATGGCTTTCGCGAACACCTCGGCATATGCAAGTGGCATGATCTTGTCCTGTTCGCCCCACAGCAGCAGCGTGGGAGCCTTGATCAGCCGCAGACGCTTCTCGATCCGCGTGTTGCCAAGCGGCCAGAAGACGCGGGCGGCGGCCTCATTGGCGCGCACCTGCTCGATCGGCCATTCGATGGAGTTCGCCCCTTCCGGGGGCGTTTTCAATGCCTTCCAGATCTCGGGATCGGCGCACATCAGGCCAGGCACCGCGTCGGCGCGCTGGGCCCACGGGTCGGTCGGCGGGTTCTTCTCGTCGAACAGCCCGAATGGCGCGACCAGCGCCAGCTTCCTCACGCTCGTCGGCCACAGCGCAGCGACCTCCGCCGCCAGCGAGGCTCCGACGGAACTGCCGGCAAGGTCCGCCCCCGCCAGTCCGGCCTGATCAAGGATCTCGCGCAGCGCGAGCAGCCAGTCCAGATGCGAGTCCAGCACGGTGTGGCCGCGGTCGCCACCCGGAAAGCCCGGCAGCGAGGGCACGATCACCGTCCGCGACCGGGCCAGTTCGTCGAGGAACGGCACCCAGCGCGGCAAGCCGCCAAAACCGGCAAGGAACCCGATCTTCGGACCGGAACCTTTGCGCCATACACGTGTCGGAAATCCGTTGATTTCGATGGTCCCGGTCTCGACGGGCAGCATCCCGGCATCACTCACGTTTCGCTCCGCGTTTTGGTTGGTGCGCTATTCTGCCGCAAGCCGCGGCGTAAAGGCGGCGATTTCGGCACGCTGACCGGCCTCCATCGGGACCGGCCACCAGTGGTCGGTCCAGCCCGCGTGCAGATCCTTCAGCTTCGGCATGACCTTTTCGGCGAACAGCCCTGTGTTGTACCGGGTCAGGTCCTTGCTCATGTTGCCGTACTGCAGCAGCAGCATGAGGTGGCCGACATTGAGTTGGGTCGCCACTTCCCGCAATTGTTCGGCCACTTCATCGGGTGATCCGATAATGACGTAGCCCTTCTCCACGATCGACTCCATGTCGCGCGCGACGGCGGCGAAGCGTTCGCCGGTCGATTTGCCGCGCACGCCAGCGTCGGCCGCCTGTTTGACCTGGCTTTCGATCCCGGCGCGCTGGCTGCCCTCGCTGGTGTAGCCCGGCGGCGTCGCCCATTTCGGATCGACGTGCAGGCACCGGCCGTAGAAGTACTCGGCTGCTTCCGCATACAGGTCGAAGGCGTGCTGGCGCAATTCGCCGACCCCGATGAATTGCAGGAAGCCGGCCTGGTACGGGTTCTTCTCCTTGCCCAGCCGATCCATTTCGGCCCAGAAGCCGTCCATCGTGGCGCGGCCGGCCTTGTAGCCGTAGTAGGACAGGTAGCAGTAGACATAGTTCATTTCGGCGCACCAACGCCATGTCTCGACCGAGCCGCCGCCCGGCACCCAGATCGGCGGGTGCGGCTGCTGCACGGGACGCGGCCAGATGTTGACATAGCGCTGCTGGTTGAAGCGGCCATTGAAGGCGAATGTGTCCTTCTCGGTCCAGGCGCGGACCACGAGGTCGTGCGCCTCATGATACCGCTGGCGAAGTTGGCTCGGGTTCGTGCCGTAGGCGTAGCAAGTGTCCATCGGCGTCCCGACCGGGAAGCCGGCGATCAGCCGTCCGCCCGATATCACGTCGATCATGGCGAACTCCTCCGCCACGCGGGTCGGCGGATTGTAGAGCGCCAGTGAATTGCCCATGACGCAGATCGCCGTATCGGTGGTCCGCCGCGACAGCGAGGACGCGATCAGGTTGGGCGACGGCATCAGTCCATAGCCGTTGGAATGGTGCTCGTTTACGCAGATCGCGTCGAATCCGACCTGGGCGGCGTATTCCAGCTCATCCATGAAGTCGTTGTACATCAGATGGGCGCGCTTCGGATCGAACAGCGATGAGTGAATGTCCACCCAGACCGACGGATTGGCATCGCGAAAATCTTCCGGCAGTTCCGTGTAGGGCATCAGGTGGAACCACATCAGTTTCATCGGCAGCCTCGCTTTCTGAATACCGACGAGTATTGCGAGCACCCGGTGGGTATGTCAATTTCGCCAATGTCTGGGCAGGTCTGGCGCCTCCCGAGCGCCCGTCGAACGTGACGGCGATGCACCGTTATCGGACAAGTGCTGAACATCGCTGTTCATTTACCCTTTGGCAAGGTTCTCTGCCTACGGTTCTTCCTGGACGGCCGGGAGGCTGATCCGCGCCTTCATTCCAACGCGGCTGCTTCCTGGGGTCATGTCTGCGATGTCCACTCTCGCGAATCTCAAAATACGCACGAAGGTTCTCAGCGCCCTTGGTCTGGTGCTGTTCCTGGTTCTCGGGGTCAGCCTGACCGCGATCAACCGGCTGTCCGCTATCAATGATGAGGCGGCCGATATTCGGGACAATTGGTTGCCCAGCACGGGCACCCAAGGCCAACTGCTGAGCGCACTGGAGGACTTCCGGGTGTTTGAGGCCCGCTATGTTTTTGCCGACGGCGACAGCGAGCGCCAGCAAATGGGCGCCGAGGTCAGTAAGCGCCTTCAGGCTGTTGAACGCCTGCGGGCTGCCTATGAGCCGCTGATCACGCCGGGAACGGACGACGTGAAGTTCATGCACGCTTTCGACATTGCGTGGACCGATCATAAGCAGATCGAGAGCAGGTACCTGGGCAACAGCAAGGCCAATCCGCGAGATCTGTTCGCCGAGCAGAATGGCAAGAGCTTCCAGGATGCTGCCGCGGCGCTGCAAAGCGATCTCGACTTCAATGCCGCCGAGGGCAAGAAGGCGGCCGATCGAGGTGCCGCGATCTACGCGACCACCAAAATGTTCATGCTTGGTGTCATCGGCATCGCCGTCGTCGTGTGCGGGCTGCTCGCCTATGCGATGATCAGCACCATATCCGTGCCGATCGCCCTGCTGACCCAGGCAATGACCCGCCTCGCTCGCAGTGAATGGGGCACGGAGGTGCCCGGCACCGAGCGCACCGACGAACTGGGCGAGATGGCGAACGCGATCAATGTCCTGAAGACCAACGGCGTAACGGCCGAAGGTCTGGTGGCTGAAAAAGCGGCGGAGCAGGCCGCGAGGGAGCAACGGGCGGCGCGGCTCGACACTCTGACCGGGACTTTCGAAATGAAGGCAGGGGAACTGGTCGGACAGGTCTCCTCGGCGGCGACCGAGTTGCAAGCCACGGCCCAATCGATGACCGGCACCGCCGGGCAGGTAACACAACAGGCCACCAATGTGGCGGCGGCCGCGGAGCAGGCGAGCGCCAACGTGCAAACCGTGGCTGCGGCTTCCGAGCAACTGGCATCCTCCATCGCCGAGATTTCGAGCCAGGTAGCCCAGTCGGCGAAAGTCGCGGGCAAGGCGCTGGAGGACGCCAGGCGCACCGACAGCGTCGTGCAGGCGCTGGCCGAGGGTGCGCAGAAGATCGGTGAGGTCGTGGGCCTGATCAACAACATCGCGGGCCAGACCAACCTGCTGGCCCTGAACGCGACGATCGAAGCGGCACGGGCGGGCGATGCCGGCAAGGGCTTCGCGGTCGTGGCCTCCGAGGTCAAAAACCTGGCGACGCAGACCGGAAAGGCGACCGATGACATCGCCCGCCAGATCGCGCAGATTCAGACGGCGACCAAGGACGCTGTCGTCTCCATTCAGGGTATCGGCGCGACGATCGGCGAGATCAGCGAGATTGCCGCCGCGATCGCCGCCGCGGTGGAAGAACAGGGATCGGCGACGAAAGAAATCGCCCGCAACGTGCAGCAGGCAGCGGCGGGCACACAGGAAGTTTCATCGAACATCGTCGGTGTCAGCCAAGGTGCCAACGAAACGGGTGAGGCGGCCACTCAGGTGCTGGGGGCGGCTGGGGAACTGTCACGACAGGCCGAACAACTCCGTGGCGAGGTTGGTCTGTTTATCGCGGGGGTCAAGGCAGCATAGCGGACATCGCTTCAGGCGGCTTCGTCAAGTGTGCCCGCATCGACATCGCTGGCTTCGCCTCCAGCAATACCGAGCAAGTGTCCTTCACCGAGGCGGCGAGCTTGACGAGCGGCACGCTGACCATGGCCAACGGCGGTCTTCAGGCGCATCCGACGCTAATCAACAATGACACCACCAGGGCCTTCAGCCTGGCTAGAGTGATCGCGCTCAGCGGACCGTCCCCGGCGCGTGAATCATGCGATCAAACAAAGAGATAGACCATTTTCGGCCTTCACCATCAGGCTGAAAATGGTCTAACGGAGACGCTGGCTTCGTGCTCGTGACGCACAGATGAAACCATGCAATACAGGCGGCGACCGGTCGGGGCATAGCGGGTGAAAGGCCGCTCTGCCGGGGGACTGAGCCAGTTGTCACAACCATCCGGATATCAGGCAATGCGCGGCGTACCGGCAGTACGGGAAGCAGGAAAATATGAAAAATCGACTCCCGTTAGCATAACCAAACGAGTCGTTACATCCTGCGGAAAGACGAAGGTCTGATGAAAAACCTGCTCAGGGCGGGGAGACTGCTGCTCCTCGACATGGCCTCGACGCTTTTCTTCCTCGGCGTCTACTTGCTGACCCGGAGCATCGGTTTGTCGGTTACCCTCGGCGTTGCGCTGGGGGTCGCGCAGATCAGCTGGGAATATGCACGCAAAAGGCCGGTCGACACGATGCAGTGGATGAGCCTGTTCCTCATCGTGGCATCGAGTGCGGCCACTCTGCTGACCGCGAATCCGCGCTTTATCATGGTCAAGCCGAGCCTGATCTACGTCGTCGTCGGCGTCGTGATGCTGAAGCCAGGATGGATGAACCGCTATCTGCCGCCCATCGCAATGCAGCTGGTCCCAGACATCGCCTTCATCTTCGGCTATGTGTGGGCGGCACTGATGTTCCTGTCTGCCGCGGTGAACCTGATCGCCGCCCTGAACTTCAGCGTCACGGCCTGGGCGTCGTTCATGCCGGTATACGGAATCGTCAGCAAGCTTGGCTTGTTCCTGATCCAGTACGCCACCATGCGCTCCATCGGCATCCGCCGGCGGCGGGCAATGCCTGATCAGGGTGTCGCAGCGATCGGCCCGCTGGTCTAGCGGTCACGTTGCGAAACCAACGCGGGCTATTCGCCGATTTTCACCCGTCCGACCAACTACGCCCCGCCCGCGTCTCCGGGGATACGCACAACGCCGTGCCCAGGGCCGCAAAAGCGTCCAGCGATCAGCCGCCAAAAAGCCCTCCTGGACCAACCGACAACAGCAGCACCGAAACGGCTTACCATTTGACCGAAGCGACCGCGCCCGGTGCCAATGCACCGAGGATAACCACCAGCCAAGGCGGCACGCGCCAGAACACCAACAGAAGAAAAGCGGCAAGCCCAATGCCGAAATCGGCAGGAGCCTGGATACCGCTCGTCCATACGGGATTGTAGAAGGCCGCCAGAAGCAGCCCGACCACAGCGGCATTCACACCCCTCAGGGCATTCTGCGTGCCAACCTGGTTGCGCAGCCCTTCCCAGAACGGCAGCACCCCGATGAGCAGCAGGAACGACGGCAGATAGATCGCGACCAGGCAGATCAGGCCGCCAAGCCAGCCGTTCGGCCCCGGCTCCATCGCCGCGCCGAGGTAGGCGGAGAACGTGAACAATGGCCCCGGCACCGCCTGGGTCGCCCCATAGCCCGCCATAAACCCGCCATTGCTGATCCACCCGGGCGGCACAACCGATTGCTGCAACAGCGGCAGCACCACGTGGCCGCCGCCAAACACCAGGGATCCCGAACGGTAGAACCGGGCCACCAGATCGAGCGCGTGACTGCCGGTGACCGTCGCTGCCACCGGCAAACCGATCAGCAACACGAAAAATGCCGCCAAAGCGGCCACCGGGAGATAACGCCCGAGCGTGTGGAAGCCGAAATGGTATTGCGCGGATTGCGGTGGCCCTTTGATCGCCAACCAGCCCACCAGGGCGCCCATGGCGATCGCGCCGATCTGGCCGGCGGCTGACGGCACCTTGATGGCGAGCAGTGCGGCACACACCGCAAGTGTCGCGCGCTGCCGGTCCGGGCAGAGGTTCCTCGCCATGCCCCAGACCGCCTGCGCCACCACCGCGACCGCCACGATCTTGAGACCGTGCAGCCAGGCCGCATGGTTCAGATCGCCGAACTGGCCTACGCCATAGGCAAACAGGATCAACGCCACGGCGGACGGCAATGTGAAGCCACACCACGCCGCGAACCCGCCCGGCAGTCCGGCGCGCAGAATGCCGAGGCTCACTCCTACCTGGCTGCTGGCAGGACCAGGCAGGAACTGGCACAGCGCCACGATGTCGCTGTAGCTGGGCTCATCCAGCCATTTCCGCCGTTCGACAAACTCGGTCCGAAAATACCCCAGATGCGCCACCGGGCCGCCAAAACTCGTGCATCCCAGGCGCAGAAAGGCCAGAAAGACTTCCTCGACCTGAAGATGTGTTTCGCGCCCGGGCACCGCGTCATTGAAACTGGCGGGCCGATGCGCCGTTTTCGAAGGATCCGTCGGTTCAAACATGGTGGATCAGGCTCTTGGGAAACAAGTGAGGCCGCCCTCGGCGCGCGGCAGCGTGTGCGGCACGACGGCCAAAACGGTGGTAGCGGTCTATGGCGTCAAGGTCGCAATTTTTGGCATGGCTCGATGATACAATCGAAATTCGATAACGGCAATCGAGACGATGGAATTTCACGACTTACTGTCTGGTTTTGTGCGCATCCACATCCTCCACCACGCGGTGGCGGGTGAAATCTATGGCCAGTGGATCATAGAGGAACTGGCGCGGCATGGCTACCGCATCAGCCCCGGCACGCTTTATCCGATGCTCAAAGCAATGGAGGCCCGCGGATATCTGACATCGCGCGAGGATTCCGACGGACGGCTCGGGCGCCGGCGCAAAGTCTACGCGGCGACTCCGGAGGGCCGGAGAGGTCTGGCCCTGGCGCGCGAACGCCTGCGCGAACTGGTCGGCGAGGTCGGCCGCTGACCGGCGGTCAAAATCCTGCCTCTGGCGACCTCATTCTTCGTGGATGACACGTGGAAGTCATAGTTGAAGTCATTGTCAAAGGGGTTTTGTCAGCGATCGCGCTATTTGTATTGAAAGGAGAGGAGCGGCGCTGCCGGCGGTCAGGCCGCCTCCAGGATGCGGAGTGCAATGATCCCGCGGTCGCCGTATCATTAACTTTTCCTTGATGGGTTCTCTCTCAGGCGCAGCCCCGTGCCGTCCGCCTCGACAAGTATCGCTGCCATTCCGGATACCGCGGTGAAACATGAAACGACACCTGCGCCTGTAACTTTTGCGCAACCGATGAAATGCATTACCGGCATTCGCGGTCTGGATACGATCCCCAATGAAATCATCCCGCAGGGACGCCCCACATCGGTGCGCGGAGCGTCGGGCAGCGCGAAGACATTGCTCGGCATGGAATTCCTCGTCCGGGGCATCCAGAACCACGACGAGCCCGGCGTCTTCATGTGCTTCGAAGAATGTTCGACGGATCTGGCCCAGAACGTCGCCTCGCTTGGTTTCGACCTCGCTTACTGATCGCAGACAACAAGCTCGTCATCGATCATGTGGCGATGACGGAACCGGCGCGAGTTGGTCGGCGAAGTCGCCCGCTGACCAGCCGTCAAAATCCTACCTGTAAGTCCGGTCGGCGTTGGTGTGGACCGGCATGCGTGCGGGATCAGCGGGCGCCGTGCCCGACCACGTCACGGCCAGGCGCGGCCCCGGTCCGATCGGCAACCACGTCATCGTAACGGTCATGGTGGCGGACCCAGTCGTGCATGTTCCGGTACGGGCCGGTCTCGTTACGACCCTTGGGCGTGATGTCGAGAATTCGGTATGCGGCAAGCAAATCCTCGCCGCCACGTCCGAACGACGAATAGGTGTGGAAGATCTCGCCGTTCGCATCCTTGTAGAACACGCTGCGCCCGGAAAGGTCTTCAACCGTTACGGCCCCGCTGTGATAGTTGTAGAAGGCTTCGCCTCCGGCGACCTCGTCCTTCGTGAAAGAGACGTGGAAGTCATAGTTGAAGTCGCTGCCGAAGGAGGAAACCCACCTGAAGCGCCAGCCCATCCGCTGTCTGACCGCCTCGATGTCCGCGATCGGCGCACGAGCGACCACGACATAGCTCACGTCGTTATGTTCCAGATGCACCAGGATGCCGTCGAGGTGGTCAACCTCGAAAGAGCAACCGACGCATGGACTTTTCTGTCCGGGCGCCAGCATGAAATGCTTGACGACCAACTGGCTGCGTCCGTCGAAGAGGTCCGCGAGCGTCGTCTTTCCGTCCAGCCCCTCGAACACGTACTGTTTCTCGACCTTGACCCACGGCAACGCCCGCCGCTCGGCGGTCAATTGGTCACGTAGGCGCGTAAACTGCTTTTCCTTGGCCAGCAATTCTTTCCGAGCAACTAACCAGGCGTCACGCGATTCGACCTTATGCGGTTCCACGGTGCGTCTCCTTCACTGATGAGCCAATAAAACCGTCTCGGCACCTCGTTCATATCCAACCAATCCTGTTGCAGTACGCAACCGGTTGCATTCTGGGTCAACAGAAGCGATTGTCAACCGGTTTCCTGGGGTCGACACATGACCGACGGTCACAGATCCGGCTGCCCGATCAACCTAACGCTCGAAGTGATCGGCGACAGATGGAGCCTGCTCATCATTCGCGACATGATCTTTGGCCGCCGCCGCCACTTCCGGGAATTTCTGCTGAAATCCGAAGAGGGCATCGCTTCCAACATCCTGACCAGCCGGCTGAAAAAGCTCGCCGAACAGGGGATCATCACCAAGGCCGACGATCCTCACCACAAGCAGAGGTCGGTCTACAGCCTCACCCGCAAGGGCATCGAGCTTCTGCCGGTTCTTGCCCAGATGGGCAGCTGGGGACGCAAACATCTCCCCGCCAGCGAGGAACTGGGCATACGGGCTGAACTTCTGGCTCAGGGCGGACCGGAGATGTGGGACGAGCTCATGTCCGAACTACAGGAAATCCATCTGGGCATTCCCAGGCCACGCCAATCAAAATCCGCCGGCGGGTCCGTTGTTGCCAGACTGCAGGAAGCATACGAACAGGCCATCGCCGGAGGCCATTGTCGATAATCCGCCCGCGCCCGGCAGAGGAAAATCCGGCAACGCAGTCGTCGGAAGAAGATCGTCTGACAGCAGGGTATGGGCCAATATCATCCTGACCCGAGTGACGGCGCCACCTCAGGCTGATGAAATGGCTCATCAAGTATGAGCGGGAGCGTTTCCATTTACCGTTGAAGCGTTCTGAAATGCGGCCGATCCGCGAACTGCGATGCCAAGGGCCAAACTTGCCCGCACAGGATGCGCATTGACATCGGCGACGCTGTCATGCGGCACGTTCCCCTATAGGTTCGATATTCGGCGCGCCAACAGGATGTATCGAACTCCTATGCGCCATCAACCAATCTCTCGCCGCCAGATCGGCGGTCGCCCACATTAGGCGGTCGACCCGGCCCTGGCCAAAACGCAAGCGCGGTGCGCCGATCGCCCTGGCGCACAAGCCGAGAGGTGTTTCTGCATGATCCAAACGTCCGCTATCACGTCAATTCACACGCGAGGCTCGCCCGATACCAAGGAAGACGAGCTTCTGGACCCGCTCTGGGGGCTGGCGGGAACTATCCGCAACGCGCGCGCCCTGATCGTCGCGGAGCATGGCCTCAATCTGATGTGCGGTCTGATCCGCCGCGGGTGTTCGGCGGCGACGATCCTCCGCCCAGGCGCCAAGCCTGACGCCGATGATTACGATCTGGTTTTCGTGCCCCGCGTGGCGGCGCTTTCGTCGTCCGCCGACCTCATCAGGCTTGCCCGCCGATCTCTCGCCCCGAGTGGCCGGCTGATCGCGGGCGTGCAGGACGCGCGGCAGTCCGCAGCGCTGGGACGCCGGCTGCGGCTGAACGGCTTTTCCGCCCTCCATTCCACCTACCTGCCAGGCGCCGTGCTGCTATGCGCCGAGTTGCGGAGACCCTCATGAACCAGACGCATCTTGTTCCCGGTGGTTCGATGACCGCCCTGGCTACACCGTTCAAGGACGGGGTGATCGACGAACCGGCGTTCGTCCGCCTCTGTCAGCGCCAGATCGACCGCGGCACCACCGCTCTTGTCGTCTGCGGCAGTACCGGCGAGGCCGCTACGCTCAGCGTCGAGGAGCAGGCGTCGCTCATCCGCCTGGCCGTTGCAACGGGAGCCGGCCGCGTCCCGGTCATCGCCGGTTGCAGCGCTCCGTCGACCGAGGCCGCCGCCGCGATCGCCGGCCTCGCCGCTTCGTCCGGCGCCGCGGCTCTGCTGTGCCCTCCGACACCCTATATGAAACCGTCACAGGAGGGGATCATCGCCCACATGCGCGTGCTGGCACACGTCTCGGACCTGCCGTTGATCGTCTACGACGTGCCCGGGCGTGTGGGCGTCGCGATCAAGGACGAGACGGTCGCCACGCTGCGTGAGCGCGGTCTGGCGGTCGGCATCAAGGATGCCACCGGCGATCTGGCCCGCCCGCCGCGCCTTCGGGCGCTCTGCGGCCCGGATTTCATGCAGCTCAGTGGGGACGACGCGACCGCGGCCGCCCATCGGGCCGCTGGCGGACATGGCTGCATCTCGGTGACCGCCAATATCACGCCGGCGCTATGTGCCTCGCTGCACCTGTCCTGGGACAGCGGAGACCGCACCACGTTCGCATCCACCCGGGACCTGTTGGCGCCGCTGCACGACGCGCTGTTCGCCGAGAGCAATCCGGTGCCGCTCAAAGCCGCACTGGCGATGCTGAACCTTGCGACGGCCGAGGTGCGGCTGCCGTTGATCCGCGCGACCAACTCCACAAAGGACTGGCTCTCCCATGTCCTGACCCAGGTGATGAGCCGGGAGCAGTGGTTAGGAGCGAATCAGCCCTATGCGCTCGCGAGTTGACATCGCCCGGCTGGCCCGCGACCTGTTGTGGGCCTGCCTGGTCCTGGCGGTGGCGGCGTACGGCGCGGTGGTCGTGCGCAACGTGACCGACGCACTGGTGATGATCACATCCCACCAGCCGGCGATGGTGCTTGCCGACCGACCCATGCGATAGAGCCATATCAGCCTGAAGTCGAATCGCGGGTCGACCTCAGGCTGATGAAATTGCTCGATAAATATAAGCTGGAGCGTCAGTAGCTCCGCGGCGGCGGATAGTCGGGAGGCGGCGGGTAACCCGGCGGCGGCGGCGGACGGCCATGGTCCGGCGGAGGCGGCGGCGGCGGTGGCGGATACCGGTGCGGCGGCGGCTCGATGATGCAACCCGCCAACCCGATCGCTAACATCAGGATGAGGGCGGAGCCGAAAAAACGCATACAGAAATCCTTTGAACAAGAGATGTCAGCGGCCAGCGCGCCGATTGCCCCGCCAGCCCGATTAGTTAGCGCGTCGGGGCAGCCCGTTCCAAGCTCCGCATTCCTGTCCGCGTTCCCTGAGGGTATGCACTATCCGAAGATCCCCCTGGCATCCTCCCACAAGTCGCGCGCCACCTCACCGGCGGGGCGGGCAGCGGCAAGGCCTCCCGACTGGCCTGACCAGGCCTGCATCCGGTCGATATCGCCTGCTTTCGTGGCGGCGTCCCGCATCGGCTGGGTCAGCACACGCTGCACCGGATAGGGCGCCGGCGACGGGGCATCCGGCGCGCTCGCCGCGCGGGCATACGCGGTCGCGACACTGCGCCCCGCGCGGCCGGAAAAGGCTCGTGTGATCATGGTGTCCTCGGGCCGGCTGCGGCCGATCGCGTCGGCCCACACGGCAGCCAGCTTTGCCTCGGGGCAGCGCAGGAAGCCAGTGCCGATCTGCACCGCGGACGCGCCGAGGATCAGCGCGGCCGCGATACCACGCGCATCCGCGATGCCACCCGTGGCGATGACCGGCACCTTGACCGCATCAGCGACAGCGGGCAGCAGTGCGAAAAGCCCCACCAGCCCGGTCTCGGCGCTGCCAGGGTCGAAAGCGCCGCGATGGCCGCCCGCCTCCATGCCCTGCGCGACGACCGCGTCGGCCCCCGCGGCTTCTGCCTCCAATGCCTCGCGCACCGTGGTGACGGTGGCAAACCATCGGATTCCGCGCGCTTTCATCCGGCCGACGAAATCGGGCGGATAGACCCCCATGATCGAGGAGATCACCGACGGTCCGGCCTCCAGCATCGCCTCGCACTGGGCGGTGAAGTCCGGCAATGGTGTGCTGGCCGTCTCAGCCGGAACGGCGGGTCCCCACCGGCCGAGGAAGGTCCGAACGGCGGCCTCGGCCGCTTCGTCGCGTGCCGGAGGCGGGTCGGGGATCCAAAGGTTGAGCTGGAAGCCGCCATTGGTCCCCGCGCGCACCTCCGAGGCCCACCCCTTGATCGCGTCCGGCTGCATGAGAAGCCCGCCGCACGCGCCAAGGCCCCCGGCAGTGGCGATGGCGATGGACAGCGACGCCGGGCAGGCCCCGGCCATGGGGGCGAGGAGTACCGGGATGCGAAGGGCGTAATCCCGGCAGAAAGCTTCGGCCCGGGTCAGCGCGGGATGCGGTATCGGCATGGTCGTGATCTCCTTTCGCCGCGGTAGATAAACCGGTGAAGGGCCGCCGCGGGCATGATTTGATCAGATCGGTGCGATCGCCCCGGGCGTTCGCTGCCAACGCCACGGCAGGCACTCGAAGCGCGCGCCCGCCGCAAATCGCGCGACAACGCCGGCTTCGCCGCCTCGTTACCCGGCATCGCAGCCACGTTGCATGGCGAGTTGTCGTGCATCAGCGACCCGGTTCGCGGTCCCACCGCTCCGCCCGATCAAATTCCTTGGCATCCGCCCCCGAACGCGGGCATTGTCGCCCTCGTCCCAGGCACCCGCCGCGGGAGAGCAGCGGGCGAAAAACCCGCCGCCGAAGGCGCAACCGGCCCCCGGAAACGCTCAGGCAAAAAGGACCGCAGCGGGCAGGGATCTCTGGAAAGCCGAACCGCGCGCAAGCGAGGGGTTCGCACCGACGGAGTAAGGGGTTACACCCCCGAATCTCTCAGGTACCGTGACAGAGGGGGGTCATCTCCACCGGCATCCCGCCGGCGGATGGCCCTGTCGCGGAGATCGTTTTGGCCCAGAACGCCTTGCCCGACGATCCCACCCCCACGCCCCTGCGCACGATCCCCCTCGACTCAGTGGCACCGCCGTCACGGCGCCCGCATGGTGGCGTTCGCCGGCTACGCCATGCCGGTGCAGTACGATCCGACCGGCGATCTCGCCGCCCGCTGCCGCGGCGGCGTTCTGGCCGAACATTTGCATACGCGCGCCCACGCAGGACTGTTCGATGTGTCGCATATGGGCCAGGCAACGCTCACCGGAACCAATGTCGCGACCGCGCTGGAAAGCCTGGTGCCAGGCGACATCGCCGGCCTGAAACCCGGCCGCCAGCGCTACACCCTGCTCACCAACGAGGCCGGCGGCATCATCGACGACCTGATGGTCGCCCGCCTGGACGAAAACCGCCTGTTCCTGGTCGTCAACGCCAGCCGCAAGGAGGTCGATTTCACCCACCTCGCCGCCAACCTGCCCGAACATGTCACGCTCACCCCGCACGAAGACCGCGCGCTGCTGGCCCTGCAAGGTCCCGAGGCCGCCGCCGTCATGGCGCCGCCTGTCGCCGCAGGCCGCCGCGCTGCCGTTCATGGGCGATCGCCGCCGTCAGCCTCGACGGCATCGACTGCCTGGTGTCCCGCTCCGGCTACACCGGCGAGGACGGGTTCGAGATCTCCGTCCCGTCCGCCCAGGCCGAAACCCTGGCCGACAAACTGATCGCCCAGCCGGAGGTCGTCCCCATCGGCCTCGGCGCCCGCGATTCGCTGCGGCTGGAGGCCGGCCTGTGCCTCTACGGCAACGACATCGACGAACTGACCAGCCCGATCGAGGCCGGCCTGACCTGGGTCATCGGCAAACGCCGCAAGCTGAACTGGGATTTTCCCGGCGGCCTGGTGATGCGCGACCAGCTCGACAACGGCGTCCCCCGCCGCCGCGTCGGCATCCGCCCGGACGGCCGCGCCCCGGCCCGCGCCCAGACCACGATCGTGGCCGACGACGGGACCGAGGCGGGCATCATCACCTCCGGCGGCTTCGGCCCCAGCGTGAACGGACCGGTCGCCATGGGCTATGTCCGCAAGGATCTGGCCGCCGACGGCACCAGGCTGAACCTGATCGTTCGCGGCAAGACGATCCCGGCGACCGTCGTGCCGCTGCCATTCACACCCCACCGCTACATACGCTGAGAAGGAACGTCCCAATGGCCAGTAAGAATGCGGACAAACGTTACACCAAGGACCACGAATGGGTGCGTGCTGGATGGCGACATCGCCACCGTCGGCATCACCGACCACGCGCAGGAGCAACTCGGCGATCTGGTCCACGTCGAACTGCCGGAACTGGAACGCGCCGTCGCCGAAGGCGAGACCTGCGCGGTGGTCGAAAGCGTCAAGGCGGCGTCCGATGTCTATCGCCCCGCTGGCCGGCAAGGTGGTCGAAATCAACGAAACGATCGTCGAGGACCCCTCCATCGTGAACAGCGACGCGGAAGGCGAGGGCTGGTTCTTCCGCCTCGAACTGGACGACCCCGACGCGTTCGAAGGCCTGATGGATCAGGACGCCTACGACGAATACCTGGAGACCCTGTAAGCATGGACGTCTCCTGCCCGGATGTCTGGACCGAACTGGCAGAGCTTGAGGAAAACGACGGGTTCGTTCGCCGCCATATCGGCCCGTCGGAGACCGAGCTGGCCGCCATGCTGCAGACGATCGGCGCCGCGACCCTGGACGATGTCGCCGGCAAGACGATTCCCGCCGCCATCCGCTCCAACCAGGCGCTGAACCTGCCGCCGCCGATCGACGAGGCCGCGACGATCGCCGAACTGCGCGCCCTGGCGGCCCAGAACGCGACGACCAAAAGCCTGATCGGGATGGGCTACCACGGCACCGTCACGCCGCCGGTGATTCTCCGCAATGTCCTGGAAAACCCCGGCTGGTACACCGCCTACACGCCGTACCAGGCCGAGATCGCGCAAGGCCGTCTGGAAGCCCTGCTCAACTTCCAGACCATGATTGCCGAACTCACCGGCATGGAGATCGCCAACGCGTCCCTGCTGGACGAGGCCACCGCCGCGGCCGAGGCGATGGCCATGGCGCACGCGCTCAGCAAGACCAAATCCGACGTCCTGGCGGTCGCCACCGACCTGCATCCGCAGACCCTCGCCGTCCTCGCCACCCGCGCCAAGCCGCTGGGCATCACGCTGCACCCGGTCGCACCCGGCGATCTGGCCGCCATCGGCGCCGCCAACCCGTTCGCGCTGCTGCTGCAATATCCCGGCACCACCGGCGCGCTGCGCGATCTGTCGGAGGAAATCGCCACCGCCCACGAGGCCGGTGCGCTGGCGATCGTCGCCACCGATCCGCTGGCCCTGGCGCTGCTGACCCCGCCCGGCGAGATGGGCGCCGACATCGTCGTCGGATCGGCGCAGCGCTTCGGCGTGCCGATGGGCTTCGGCGGCCCGCACGCCGGGTTCTTCGCCACGCGCGACGCCTTCAAACGCGCCATGCCCGGCCGCCTGGTCGGCGTGTCGCTGGACGCCGCCGGCCAGCCCGGCGATGCGGCTGGCGCTGCAAACCCGCGAGCAGCACATCCGCCGCGAGAAAGCCACCTCCAACATCTGCACCGCCCAGGTGCTGCTGGCGGTCATCGCCGGCTTCTACGCCGTCTGGCACGGCCCGGAGGGCCTGCGCCGCATCGCCCGCCGCGTGTCGCTGCAGGCCCGCATGCTGGCCGACGCCGCCATCCGCGCCGGTCTTCGCGTCCGCCACGACGCATTCTTCGACACGATCGTGGTCGAAGGCGTCCGCCGACCTGATCGCCCGCGCCGCCGCGGCCGGCTACAATTTCCGGCGTGTGGACGAAACCGGCGTCGGCATCGCGCTGGACGAAACCGTCACGCGCGACGATCTGACACGCCCTGGCGCGCTTGCTCGGCGCCGACCTGGACGGCGCGGTCGCATCCATTCCGGCCGCGGTCCTGCGCGGGTCGGCGTTCCTGCAACAAACCACCTTCCACCAGCATCACGCCGAACATGAGATGCTGCGCTACCTGAAGCGCCTGGAAGACAAGGACATCGCGCTGAACCGCAGCATGATCCCGCTGGGTTCCTGCACGATGAAGCTGAACGCCACGGCCGAGATGATCGCGATCACGCTGCCGGGCTTCGCCGACATCCATCCGTTCGCGCCCGGCCGATCAGACCACCGGCTTCCTGACCCTGATCCGCCGGCTGGAGACCTGGCTGTGCGCCGCCACCGGTTTCGCCGCGGTGTCGCTGCAGCCCAACGCCGGCTCCCAGGGCGAATACGCCGGCCTGCTGGTGATCCGAGCCTGGCACGAATCCCGCGGCGAGCCGCATCGCGACGTGTGCCTGATCCCGTCCTCGGCCCACGGCACCAACCCCGCCAGCGCCGCGATGGCCGGCCTGAAGGT
The DNA here is from genome assembly GCA_963817185.1 of uncultured Alphaproteobacteria bacterium. Classification (GTDB taxonomy): domain Bacteria; phylum Pseudomonadota; class Alphaproteobacteria; order Acetobacterales; family Acetobacteraceae; genus Rhodopila. The sequence continues at coordinate 145,716 of CAWFNN010000006.1, forward strand.
GGTCGTCGTCGGCTGCGACCGTGACGGCAACGTCGATCTTGCCGACCTGCGCGCGAAGGCGGCAAAACACGCCGACCGTCTGGCCGCGCTGATGATCACCTATCCGTCCACGCATGGCGTGTTCGAGGGCGCGATCCGCGACATCTGCGGCGTGATCCACGACGCATGGCGGCCAGGTCTACATGGACGGCGCCAACATGAACGCCCAGGTCGGGCTGACCTCGCCCGCCTCGATCGGCGCCGATGTCTGCCACCTGAACCTGCACAAGACGTTCTGCATCCCGCACGGCGGCGGCGGCCCCGGCGTCGGCCCGATCGGAGTCGCGGCGCATCTGGCCGGCTTCCTGCCCAACCATCCGCTGCGGGCGGACGCCGGGCCGGCCACCGGCATCGGTCCCGTCTCGGCCGCTCCGTTCGGCAGCGCGCTGATCCTGCCGATCGCCTATGCCTATATCCGCATGATGGGGCCGGCCGGGCTGAAGCGCGCCACCGAGGTCGCGATCCTGTCCGCCAACTATATCGCGAGCCGGCTGCGCGGGCGCCTATCCGGTGCTGTACTCCGGCCCGGACGGCATGGTCGCGCACGAGTGCATCATCGACTGCCGCGGCTTTGCCGCCGAAGCCGGCGTGCAGGTCGAGGACATCGCCAAGCGCCTGCAGGACTACGGCTATCATGCCCCGACGATGTCCTGGCCGGTCGCCGGCACGCTGATGATCGAACCGACGGAAAGCGAGTCGAAAGCCGAACTGGACCGTTTCTGTGACGCTATGATCGCGATCCGGGCGAGATCGCCTCGATCGCCGCCGGCAAGCTGGATCGCGCCGACAACCCGCTGAAGCACGCCCCGCACACCGCCGCGGAGGTCATGGCGGATGTATGGACACATGCCTATTCACGCGCCCAGGCGGCGTTCCCGCTGCCCTGGGTGGCGGCGTCGAAATACTGGCCGCCGGTCAAGCGGGTCGACAACGTCTACGGCGACCGCAATCTGATCTGCACCTGCGCGCCGCTGGAGGCCTACGCCCAGGCTGCGGAATAGACCCCGCCCCAACTGAGCCTGACGGCCGTGGTCGCCCGTTAGTACCCGGCGCCACCCCGTCAACGCAGGTGCTCCATGTCATTGCGAGGAGCGACGCGACAAAGCGATCTCGCCGGCACTGTGCCTGGTCGGTGCGCTCGTCACGCCTGTCCCCGGGCGACCGAACAGGCGCCGGTCGCGTCCTCACGGAACGGGCAGCGCCCGCCTACGTATCCGCCAGCGCCGCCAGCATCGCATCCCGGCCGGCGGTGTCCCCCGCGGCATGCACCGGCTGGATCGCCACATGCGTCGCGCCGGCGTCGAAATGCGCCCGCAGCCGCGCCTTCACCTGATCCGCATTCCCCCAGAGCACCATCTGCGTCGATGAATGCGTCCGACCCGCCGTTCGACAGATCCGCCTCGGTGAACCCCATGCCGAGCCAGGCATTTCGGTAATTGTCCAGCACCATGTAGCGGGACAGTTCCTCGCGCCCCAACGCCCGCGCCTTGACCGGATCAGTTTCAATCGTAACTTTCTGTTCGATCGCCAGCCACTTGTCCGGCCCGAGGATCTTCGCCGCCTCCGCCGTATGTTTCGGGATCGTGTTGTAAGGCACCGCCCCGCGCGTCATCTGCGCGGCCAGCTTCAGCATCAGCGGTCCCAGCGCGGCGATGCAGATCGGGAAATCCGCTGCCCCAGCCTCGCCCTTCGCGATGTCGTTCAGATAGGCCCGCATCGCCGGCACCGGCTTTTCGTAAACGTGCCCGCGCAGACCTTCCACCATCGGCACATGGCTCACTCCCAGACCGAGAATGAAACGATCGCCATACAGCCGGTTCAAGCTGAAATCATCCCTCGCCGCGACGTGAACGCATCCCGCGCATAGATCGAGGCGATCGAACTGCCGATCTTCAACGTTTTCGTCTGCGACAGCATGTAGCCGGCGACGCTGAACGATTCATAACCGCGCGCTTCCGGATACCACAGCGTATCGTATCCCAGCCTTTCGACAGTCTTGCACGAATGCGGCGATCGCCGCCGGATCGGCATGCTTGTCGGTGGAGTACCAAACCCCCACGCGTCCCAGTTTCATCTCCGCACTCCTTGTTCAGATGATCTTTGTCTGACCGGTCCAGCCGCCGCGGGAACGCTGTTCGCGCAGCGGCGATTGCGCGGGCGACCGTATGTCATCGCCGACCCGCTATGCGATCGCGGCGCGAATTCGCCGGTCATAGAAGTCGGCGAGGTCGCAAAGCGCCGCCGCCCCATCGCCGTTATAAGACGACCCGTGCATGACCGCCAGCATGGCCGGCGCCAGCCCGGCGAGCCGGCGAATGGCCGGGCCGGTGGTGGGCGTCAGGCTGCTGAAGCCGAACAGGTTCTCTGCCGCCATTGCCGGCCCCACCACGTCCGCTTCGGTCACCGCCGGACCATTCCCCGGATGGGTGAACAGGTCGCCGCACAACAGCGTGGCAGTGGTTTCCTCGAACAGCACCCCAGCCTCCCACCCGTGCGGCACATGCGGCGTATCGAGGTAGCGGACGCGCTTGCCGCCAAGGTCGACAACCTCGCCGTCGCTCAGCATCCGCGGTGTCCGATCCGCCATGTCGTTCAGCGACACCGTCGATCCGATCCGTCCATGCGCGACGGTGGCGCGCGGCGCGACCTCCAGCCATTGATTCATCGCGCCGCATTCGTCCGCCTCGATGTGGCCGAACGAGATCCAGCGCAACCGCTCGGGTGGCAGCACGCGCGCCACTGCCTCGGCGATCTGGGCGAACATCCGCCGGTGGCCGCAATGGAACAGCAATGGCTCCTCGCCCAGAAGCAGGAACTGGTTGTAGGTGAAGCCCGCGGGGGCGGCGACCTCGGGCACGAAGGTGGACAGCCGGTAGATGCCCCCGGCGATCTCGTCGATCCTTGTTTCCATTGCTTGCTTCCCCTGCGCCAGCGGGATGGATAGCAGACTGGCCGTGGGCGGACCATCGGGGGCGACCTGGCGAACCGCGCATGCTTAACCGCGGAACACCGAACCCCAGGCGTCCCGCCTTCATCTCCGCACCCCTGTTCAGATGATCCCGGCCTCACGAAACCCGGCAATCTCGGCCTCGCTGTATTCCAGTTCCGCCAGCACCTCATCCGTGTGCTGGCCGAACATCGGCGGCGGCCGGTCGATGCGGGGACCGTCATGGGCAAACGTGAAGGCGGCGACCGGGACCGAGAACGGCCCCTCAACTCCTGGCGCGCCCTCATGCCGGTGCAGCAGACCGCGCGAGGCCAGTTGCGGGTCCGCCAGCGCCTCGCCCATCGTCCGCACGCGCGACGCCGGAACATGCCGTTCCTGCAGATACTCTTCCCAATCCGCTGCCGTCCGCGTCAGCATGACTTCGGCCAGCGCGCGTTCCTCGCGATCGTGGTCGGCGTCCCGTTCGTCGTTGGTGCGCTTGATCAGATCGGGCCGCTCCAGCACCGTCCACAGCCGCTTCTGCTGCCGCAGGTTGGACGCCCCCAGCATGACGATGCCGTCCGCCGTCTGATAGGCCATGGACGTCGCATGCGGCATCCGGTTGCCCGACGGTTTCGGATGCCTGCCATTGCGCAAATACCCGGTGACGTGGCTCGCCATCAGGATCATCGCGACATCCAGCATCGCCATGTCGATCCGCTGTCCCTGCCCGGTGCGCTCACGCTGAAACAGCGCGGCGGACAGGGCGAACGCACCCATGGTGCCGGTCGCATAGTCTATCGCGGGAGCCCCGATCTTGACGGGATTGACCTCCGGCGTCCCGGTCATCGCCATGATCCCCGAGGTAGACTGGATCACGTGGTCATACGCCGTTCGCCCGCGTTTTGGCCCGCCGTGGCCGAACGCCGAAAACGAAGCGTAGATCAGCCTCGGATTGATTCTTCGAAGGTCTTCATACCCCAGCCCCAGCGCCTCGAACGCCCCCGGACGATAGTTCTCCACCAGCACATCCGCCGTCGCCGCCAGCCGCTTCAATATCTCGCGCCCCCGCTCGGTCTTCAGGTTCAGGGTGATGGCCCGCTTGTTCGACCCTTGCGTCAGGAATCCCGTTCCCATCCCGGCGTGGTTCAACGCGTTGTCGCTCCCCGAATCGCGACTCTGGTCAGGCTCGTTCGGGTCCTCGACCTTGATGACGTCCGCACCCATCAGCCCAAGCTGGTACGCCGCGAACGGACCCGCGAGAACGTGCGTGATGTCAATGATGCGGATGCCCTCGAACGGACGAGCCATCGGTACCCTCCTGCGTTTTCGCGACGGTGCAGGGCGGGCGGCAGGGCGTCAACATGGCGGGCTTGCTGCTTGGATGAGCGCGGGCGGCTGTGTGATGCTGCCGCGGCTGCGCTGGTGGATGTCAGGCGGACGATTTGAGCGCCGGCTGAGTATTCCCCCGACGCGCTGACGGCTTGAGGGTCAGGATCCGGTGGTTTCCCACCAACCGTCTTTCAAGGCTTCGTCAAGTTCCGGGTTGGCCGCAGCCGCTGTGTCCCTGGCCGCCCGGTATGCATTCAGGATCATCCCTCGGCTGATGCCGCCCGCCGCCCCCACGCCAAGCAACGTGCCAAGCGATACGTCGCCGAACACCGCCCGCAGATGTGACCCCGTGCCGCCCTCGCCGCGGAGAATCGCCAGGATACCTGCGTCAGTTATTGGTTCGTGCTGGCGTTCTCGACGGCATGCCGGATGATCAGCAGCCTTGGATCGCGTATTTCAGTCATCGCCAATTGCCTTGTCCCAACGCGGCATCACCATCAGCGTCCAGCCAGTTCATAATGAACCGCCGTCTGTGACCGAGATCGCGCGAATCAGTGTCTCGACCATACCGATGGCATGGGGCCGGCCTGCCCCCATCAACTGAACATTTTCAAGAGGATATCTTCCGACAACGTCCGCATCGCGGCGAGCCTGCGCAGCAGAGTCGGTCGCGTCCGCTCGGTCGCCTGTAGTGCTTCGATCGCCGCCGCCGGGTCGATCGCGAGCGCGGCCGACATGTCGAAGGCGTCGCGCGCCTTGGAACTGTCGGCGCGGTACAACAGATTCTTGGCCAAAATCTCCGCGGTCGCTTCCAAGTAATCGGCCGATCGCCCTATCTGATCGTCTCACAAACCGCGCCGGGAATAACCGGTGCCGCAACGATGAAGTCAACGTCGCCGTCCGGCAGCACGAGTTTCACCGCATTGGCCTGCTCGTCATAAGAAAGCAACTCTTGGGCGGCAACCTCGTTCAGCCGTGGCGATATGAAGCTAAGAGCCTGTGCGTCATAGGTGAAAATGCCGATGTCTTTGCTGATCCGGTGGTCGAACCGGAACATCAGCACGGTGCCCCCAAGACGAAAATCGAGTTGCCGTATCCGTTGTGCCGCAGGCTGTCCACCACTCGCAGGGCAGGCGCCATCAGCAAGCGCCATGTGTTCTGATCGAAAGTTCGGTTTACGGGTTCCGTCATCGCTCTGTCACAGGCCGATGAGAGACCATACCGTCGTTGGCAGGCGCGTGGCTATGCTTCCATGGAGCCACGGAGGAGGCGAATCCAGCGATGTCCTTCGCGAAGTCGTTTCCCGCCGCCAGCCCTCACCGCCGCACGACCGGGGACGGAATACTCTCGATCATGACGTTCACCACCGCCGGCTTGCCGCTCGCCAGCGACCGTTCGATCGCCCCGGACAATTCGTCCGCCGCCGTCACCAGTTCGCCATGTCCACCGAGCGCGCGTCGCCACCAGATCATACCGCGTGGCATTCAATTCGCAGCCATAGGTGCGGTTCGGACCGTAGTCGCGGACCTGCAGATTATACTCCGCGTTCCATCGGGCATCGGTGCCGACGATCGCGACGTAGGGCAGGTCCAGCCGCACAGCCGTTTCGATCTCCGACATGTGGAACCCGAACGTGCCGTCGCCGAGCACCGCGAACACCGGCGCGGTCTTCTCGACCACCCGCGCACCGGACGCCATCGGCAGCGACGACCCGATCGATCCCGCGACGCCGTTGATCATGCGCCGGTCGTTGCGCAGCATGCTTTGGCCCCATTGCGCGAATTCGCCGCCATCGCAGATCAGCACGCTGTCCGGATGGCGATCGAGGAACGGCTGCAGCGTCCGGAAGACCTGGGCCGGATGCAGCTTCCCCTGGGTCTGCGAGACCAGATCGGCCCACGCCGCCGGCCGGTCGTCGAAGCAGGAGCGCGCCTCCGCCAGCCACGCTGCATCGCCGTGCCCGTCCGCCCGGGCGATCAGCGCCTCGGCCGCGGGATAGGTGTCGGCGACGCAACCAAACGCCAGCCCCCGGGACCGGGCCGCTCGGTCCGAGGATCGCCCCATCCGGATCGATGGCAACGAAGCGACAATCCGGCGCAAACGGCGCCCCGCCGAACTTCAAGGTGAAATCGAGCGCTTTTCCCAGCAGCAACACCATGTCGGTGCGCTTCGCGACATCGGCGTAGGCGCCCAGGCTGGCGTCATTGAAGCCGCGCGGTCCCTCGCTGAGGCAGGTCGGGATTGTCAGCGCCGCCTCGATCCGGCGCAGCAGATCGCGGCCGGGCCGGTTCGCCAGCACCGGCGCCCCGATCACCAGCGGCCGCTTCGCCGTCGCCAGCAATGCCAAGCACCGCATCCGCCGCCGCGTCTGCCAACGGCATCGGCGGCGCGACGAAATCCGCCTCCGCCGGCCAGACCACCGCATCCTCGCGGCACCGTCGCGTCCAGCACATCCGACGGCAGGCTCAGATGCACCGGTCCGGGCCGCCCGGCCGTCGCCAGACGCATCGCCTTCGCCACGTCCATGCCGACCGTGGCGGTGTCCGTCGCCATCCAGGCCGCCTTGCAGACCGGCGCGGCCATCTCGACCTGCCGCAGTTCCTGGAATCCGCCGCGGCCAAGCTGATCGGTCTCGGTATGGCCGGAGAACAGCACCATCGGGGTTTCCTGCCCCAGCGCGGTGAACAGCGCGCCCACCGCGTTGGCGTGTCCCGGGCCTCCGGTGACCCAGGCAATGCCGGGGCGTCCAGTCAAACGTCCATACGCATCCGCCATGTGCACCGTCGCCGCCTCATGCCGCACATGCATCAGCGACAGCTTCGTCTCGATCGCGGCATCGAACAGCGACATGATGTGGTTGCCGGACAGCGTAAAGATGTCCGTGTGGCCCGCGCGTTCGAGCGTGCGCACAACGATGTCGGCGCCGCGGAGGGTCGATGGCATGGATGGTGGTCCCTGGTGTCGGATCGTCGCCCCCCTCCGTCATCATCCGGATCCGGCAAGCGCCGGACCAGCCTTGGCGGTCGCCTGCGTCGGCCCATTACCCGATCGGCCGGGGAGGGAGATGACGGAGAGCGGTGACAGGTGTCAGGTCAAACGATCAGACCGGATCCCACGGATAGACGTCGCGTGTCCGCTCCAGCGGCGTGAAGCTGTTCTTGCACCGCGGGCAGCCAATGTTCCGCCAGCTTCTCCGGCGTCCAGCCATCCGGGCGCGCCATGATCCGGATCGGGCGAGGCTGGTTGTAAAGATAGACCTCGTTGCCGCGCACGCCAAAGATCTGTCCGGACACGTCCGGCCGCGGCATCCGTCCCAAGGAATGCGATCAACTGGGCGATGTGCGCCGGACTGGGTCTTCGCCGCACGCGCCTGCAGCTGCTCCTCGGTCTGGCCCGGTATCGTTTCGATCATGCGGCTGAACGCGTGCGGCCCGATGCAGTTCGACCGCACGTGATACCGTTGCATATCCATCGCGATGTTGCGCGACAGGCCCGACGATGCCCATTTTGGCCGCGCCATAGTTCACCTGGCCCACGCTGCCGATCAGGCCGGAGGTCGAGGTGATATGCGTGAAGGATCCGCTCTCCTGCTTGCGGAAATGCGGGATCGCGGCGCGCGACACGTAGAACGCGCCGTACAGGTGGACCTTGATCACCGCGTCCCACTCTTCGATCGACATGTAGTGGAACATGCGGTCGCGCAGGATGCCGGCGTTGTTCACCACGATATCGATGCGGCCGAAATTGTCGATCGCATCCTTCACCATGCGCTGGGCGTCTTCCCAGCTGGCGACGCTGCCGCCGTTCGCCACCGCCCGGCCCTTGCCGTTCGCCTGCTCGATCTCCTGCACCACGCGCTGGGCCGGTCCGGCGTCCTGGCCTTCACCCGTCACCGTCGCGCCGACATCGTTGACCACGACCCGCGCGCCGTTCGCGGCCAGCGCGATCGCGGTCGCGCGTCCGATACCGCCGCCGGCCCCGGTGACCACGGCGACCTTGCCATCAAGCATACCCACTGGTTTCCTCCTTCAAACTGGACCCGGCCATTGTGCGACGAAGCGCCATCGGTGTCACCTTTCGGGCCAGGTGAGCCGCTGTGGCGGAGTTGCCGTCCGGACTGGGGCAGGGCATCCGCGATCGGCGGAAGTTCGCGGGACGAGGGGAATAGCCGCGCGTGTTTGATCCGGACAACGCGGCGGAGCCGGTTCGATGGTGTGTGGAGCGAGCCGTCACACGATTGGCGCGCGTGCGTTCAGCGCGTCCCTGTCGAACCCGGCGATCCGCTTGTATCCGTCCGCCGCTCCCTCCAGTTCCGCCGGCGTGAGGACATCCCCGACCTGGATAAATCCGCCCGGCGCCCGCTGCTCGACCAATTGCATGACCTGCTCCGGCCCGTTCGCACGATTTGCCAACACGATCTGTCCCGTTGCCGCCCGTCGCTCCGCCTCGTACGCCTGCAGCGCTTCGGGTGTCGGACCCGCGCGACGCACCTCCCGGGCCAGCACCCGTGCATCGAGCACCCCTTGCGACGCGCCGTTCGACCCGATCGGATACATCGGATGCGCCGCATCCCCCATCAGCGTGACGCGTCCGAACGTCCAGCGATCCAACGGATCTCGGTCCACCATCGGATACTCGAAACACCGGTCCGCCGCCCGGATCACGGCCGGAACATCCAGCCAGTCGAACCTCCATCCGGCGAACTGTGGCAGGAAATCGTCCAGATCGCCCGCGCGGTTCCAGTCCTCCCGGCGCCACACATGATCGGGCTGGAACTTGCGTTCGGCGATCCAGTTGATCTCCGCCTCGCCCCGCTCCGCCGCGGAGCGGGAAATCGGATAGGCAACGAACTTCTGGAATTCATGCCCGGCCATGATCATCGAACGCCCGGTCAGGAAGGGCCGCCCGCGCGTCGTGCCGCGCCACAGGATGGCGCCGTTCCAGATCGGCGGCCCCTCATCCGGATACAGCATCCGCCGCACGACCGAGTGGATCCCGTCGGCCCCGATCAGCAGATCGCCTTCCGCGTCCGGCAGCCGGATGTTGGTTCCGCGGTCGATGAAGCGGGCGCGAACGCCGGCGCCAAAATCTTCCCAGCCCACCAGATGATGACCCGTCAGGATGCGGTCCGGACCCAGTCGGGCCCGCGCAGCCTGCAGCAGGATCAGTTGCAGCGCGCCACGATGGATGGAGAACTGAGGCCAGTTGTAGCCGGCCTCCAGACCCCGAGTTTCGGTCCAGATGCGTTGCCCATGCTTGTTGTAATAGGCGAGTTCGGCCGTCGGGATCGCCGTCTCCGTCAGTGCTTCGCGCAGGCCAAGGTCGAAGAGCTCCCGCACGGCATGGGGCAGCAGGTTGATGCCGACACCCAGCGACCGCGGTGTGGATACGGTTTCGAAGACGCGGCAGTCGACACCGATCTGATGCAGGCTCAACGCCGCCGTCAGCCCGGCGATGCCGCCGCCGGCAATCAGGATGGTCATGTTGGGACGTCCGTTCGTTACGAGAAGCTGATGCTATAACAATAACAGCCTGTCTCTGCTCGCGAAGCAACTTCACGCCGCTGAAATTGCTCGATAAATATGAACTGGAGCGTTTCCAGGCGGGTGGAAGCGCTCCAGCGTCCGGAATGCCTAAGAAAGACGCAGACAGCCCAAAAGGCGGGCGAAGTTTTCGATCGCGCAGATTCATTGGGCAGAATTGTGCCATGCTGCATTGCGGCGTGCACCCAGGCGCCCTATCGTCGCGACGAAATCCAAGCCCAGGACACAGGCAGCATGACGTCAGCCATCCCCAAGCCGCGGCCACAGGGACGCGCACCGGCCCCGCTCCGCGCCCCGCGCAAAGATCCCAGGAACCGGGCGCAGGCGGGGATCGCCCGCCAAGGCGGCGGTCGGGCAGCTTCGCGGCGTGGCATCCCATGATCGACGAAGACGGCGGCGCGGGCCGCCGGCGGCACGGCTCTATCACCTCCTGAACTGGAATCTCCTCCATGCAGCTTGGCGTCTTCATCCCCATCGGCAACAACGGCTGGCTGATTTCGACCACCTCGCCGCAGTACAAGCCCAGCTACGACCTGAACAAGGTGATCGTCGACAAGGCCGAGCAGTTCGGCTTCGACTTCGCGCTGTCCATGATCAAGCTGCACGGCTTCGGCGGCCCGTCCCAGTTCTGGGACTACAACCTTGAATCATTCACGCTCATGGCGGGTCTCGCCGCCACCACCACACGTATAAAACTCTTCGCCACCTGCGCTGTGCTCACCATGCCGCCGCCCATCGCCGCCCGCATGGCAGTCACGATCGACAGCATCTCCCACGGCCGGTTCGGCGTGAACATCATCTCCGGCTGGCAGCGCCGCGAGTACACCCAGATGGGCATCTGGCCGGGCTCGACGCACTACAAGCGCAGATACGAATATTGTGCCGAGTACGTCACGGTGATGAACGAGCTGTGGGCGACCGGAAGGTCTGACTTCAAGGGCGATTTTTTCCAGATGGACGACTGCCGCTGCCTGCCGACACCGACAGCAAAAATCCCCATCATCTGCGCCGCGCAGAGCGACGCCGGCACGAAATTCGCCGCTCAGTACGCGGACTATAACTTCTGTGCCGCCTTCGGCTACAACGCCCCCGCCGCCGTCGCACCCAGTGTCGCGCGCCTCGTCGAGGCAACCAAGGTCACCGGCCGTGACTGCGGCGCACTGGTCCTGATCATGATCATTGCCGACGAAACCGATGCGGCCGCGGCCGCCAAATGGGAACATTACAAAGCCGGCACGGACGCCGAGGCGCTCGCCTACCGCGACGAACAGGCGCAGGACGATCCGAGCACCGATATCTACGCGCAGCCGAATCGGCGGCGCCTGCTGGGGACCGACAAGCTGCCGACCAATCAGGGCGTCCTCGTCGGATCCTACGCTTCCGTCGCGCGCATGCTCGATGAACTGGCCGAGGTCCCCGGCGTGCGCGGCGTGATGATGACTTTTGATGATTTCGTCATCGGCATGGAGCAGTTCGGCACCCGCATCATGCCGCTCATGCGGTCGCGCGATGAGATCATGATCGCCGCATGAACGCGGCCGGTCCGATGGTGTTCCCGGCGCGCGTGCCGCAGTGATCGGCTCAGCCATGCCGCCGGCGCTGTCTTTGATCGGCACACTGAACAGGCCGGTTTCGTTCCTTGCGCTTATCGTCCCGCGTCGGCTCGTGCTACGTGTCCACCGGCGGACATTGGTAAAGGCCGGATGATGGATCACCGCTTCGACATCGAACTGGTCTCGATCACCAAGCGCTACGGCTCGACCCTGGCCGTCGATGCCGTCTCCATGCGCATCCCCCGCGGCACCTACTGCTGCCTGCTCGGCCCCAGCGGCTGCGGCAAGACCACGACATTGCGGATGATCGCCGGCCACGAGGAGGTCTCCGAGGGCGACATCCTGATCCATGGCGAGAACGTTTCCGACCTGCCGCCGATCAGGCGCGGCACCGCGATGATGTTCCAGAGCTACGCGCTGTTTCCCCACATGTCCTGCCTCGACAACGTGGCCTTCAGCCTGCGGATGCGCGGCATCGTCCGGAAGGAACGCCATGCCCGGGCGCGCGAGTATCTGGCGCTGGTGCATATGTCCGACTACGCCGACCGCCTGCCGGGGCAACTCTCCGGCGGCCAGCAGCAGCGCATCGCCCTCGCGCGCGCCCTCATCAACCGCCCCCGCGTCCTGCTGCTGGACGAACCGCTGTCCGCGCTGGACCCGTTCCTCCGCGTCAAGGTGCGCGAGGAACTCAAACGCCTGCAACGCGAACTCGGCATCACCTTTATCCATGTCACCCACAGCCAGGATGAAGCGATGGCGCTGGCCGACCTGATGGTCGTGATGGAGAACGGCCATATTCGGCAGTCCGCCCACCCGCGCGACGTGTTTGAGCGCCCGGTCAGCCCGTTCATCGCCCGCTTCATCGGCAGCCACAACGTTCTGCGCAACAACCAGGGCTCGATCGCCGTGCGCGCGGATCGCTGCCGGCTGGGGTCGGCGCAGGAGGGGCCGCATGTCACCGGCCAGGTCGTGGCCGTCGAGTATCAGGGCGCCATGGTGCGGGTGGCGGTGATGACCGACTCCGGTGATGAGGTGTCCGCACTGATCCCCGACCAGATGTTCTACCGCAAGCCCGCCGAACCGGGCGACCAGGCGACTCTGGTGTGGTCGGAGCAGGACACCCACGCGCTGGTGGAAGCATGAGGTCGACAAGCCTGGCCGCACGGACGTGACACTCATGGACCCGTGGGTGAGGCAGTGACCTGAAGCTCCGGGGGCAACGGTACCGTGGCCGCTTTCACATTTTGGCCGGCACGCCGGGTCCGGGCGGTTGGGACGTTGACTGTTGGGTCTAAGAGCCGTATGCGTCAGTCAGCAATTTTGGAATTCCGAATTCCATGCTCCAAGCCCTCCCAGCCACCCAAAGCCTGATCGACCTCGTCTACCACCAACTCCTGCAGGCCATCGCCGACGGCAGCCTGCCGCCAGGCCAGCGCATCCGCCAGGCGGAACTCGCCGACAGCCTCGGCGTCTCCCGCCAGCCCGTCAGCCACGCCCTGCATCTGCTGAAAAGCCAGGGCCTCGTCGAGGAAACCGGCCGCCAGGGTCTGCGCGTCGTCCCGCTGGATCCGCACCGCGTCACCCAGTTGTATCAGGTTCGCGAAGTCGTCGACGGCCTCGCCGCTCGCCTCGCCGCCCACAACATCGCCGCGCGAATCGCAGACGCCGCCGAACTCGACGGTTTGAACCGCCAACTGGCCGCCGGCGCCGCGTTCGATGCCGCCACACCGATCCCCGTCCTGGTGCGCGCCGACACCGACTTCCATCGCGCTCTCTACCGCCTGTCCGGCAACCCGGCGATCGAGGAGATGACCGCCCCGCTCTGGCCACACCTCATGCGATCCATGGCGACCGTCCTGCGTCATCCCGACTATGCCACCCGTGTCTGGCACAACGAACACGCCGCCATTTTGTGCCACGTCCTGGAAGGCGATCCCGCCCGGGCCGAACAGGCCGCCCGCGACCACGCCGCTACCGCCGCCCGCCTGACAGCCGAACAACTCCAACCCCAGGCTGCCTGACGCTTCACGCTGCCAAACGGAGGAACCAGCCAATGCTGACTCAATCAGAGATCCGCCAGTTCAATGAGGAAGGCTACCTCTTCCTGCCCGAGACCTTCTCCCCCGAGGAAGTCGGCATCCTGAAATCCGAAGCCGAACAGATTTACCGCCAGCAGCGCCCGGAAGTCTGGCGCGAAAACTCCGGCGCGCCCCGCACCGCTTTCGCCGCCCATCGCTACAATGAAGCCCACGCCCTGCTCGGCCGCCACCCGCGCATGATCCGACCCGTCGAGCAACTGTTCGGCGAACAGGTCTACATGCACCAGTACAAGATCAACGCCAAAGCCTCCTTCACCGGCGACGTCTGGCAGTGGCACCAGGACTACGGCACCTGGGCCCGGGACGACGGCATGCCCGAACCCCGCGCCATGAACATCGCTGTCTTCCTCGACGAGGTGATGCCGATCAACGGCCCGCTGATGCTGGTTCCGCGCAGCCACACCCAAGGTGTATTCCAGGCGGAACACGACACCAGCACCACCTCGTACCCGCTCTGGACCCTGGACGAGCAGACGGTCACGGATCTGGTCGAAAAAGGCGGCATTGTCGCCCCGACCGGCAAAGCAGGCGGGCTGCTGCTGTTCCACGGCAACCTGGTTCATGGTTCAGCGGGTAATATCACGCCCTATCCGCGCAAGATCGTCTATCTGACGCTCAATGCCGTCTCCAATTACATCCGCAAGCCCACAAGGGCCGAGTGGATCGCGCACACGGACTTTACCCCCATCATCCCGACCGAAGAAGGCGCCTTGACCCGATATGCACAAACCTTCAGGCAAGCCGCGCAGTAGTCTTTCCCCGCGTGGCGCCATGGTTCGCGCGACACTTTCCCCGAACCTCGGACGGGAGGGAAAAACGAACGCGGCGTGCAGCGGCGAAACGTAAGCGCGGAGGCGGGCCCGGCCGTGCTCGCCTCCACCTCCCGCGCGGCCTGTGCCAATGCGCCGGCGATCGCCGCGGAGTCCGCCACCCTCACGGCCAGCGTCCTGCAGCGGGGCGGCTGTGCGGGCTGGCCGGCTTGGCCCGGCCCCGTCTTGCATGTTCTCAAGGCGCCGGGCATCAAGCTCATGGTCCGGTTGTTGCCCCGGCCCGGAAAACCGGCTCAGCCGCCGCTGCCATAGGGCCGGGTCAGCACCTCGAGGAAATGGCCGTCCGGATCGGCGAAATAGACGCCTCGACCCCCATCATTGTGATTGATCTGACCGGCTCGCCGCCGCCCCGGGTCAGCCCAGTAATCCAGGTTTCGATCACGCAGCCGGCCCAGCACGGCGTCGAAATCCTCTTCGCCAATCAGAAAGGCATAGTGCTGCGCTGCGATTTCGCCCTCATGTGCCGCGAAATCCAAGGAAACGCCGTTGTCGAGTTCGACAACATCGAAATGCGAGAATCTGCTCGGCGCCGGCCGACCCAGCATTTCAGCCAGAAACCGCGATGAAACCTGTTGATCCCGGCACCAGACAATCGTGTGGTTGAGTTGCGTACCCATGTGACTCGGCCGCCTCCTCACGGTCGGTGCTGTGCATTGGACGTGGGTCATCGGCCGGCAAAGTCAATTCGCCGCGGCCTCCGAGGCACCCGGTCCGCTTGCACTTTGATGGCGATGAACCACGTGTTACCGGCCATGGCGGCAACCGGAGATATCTTGCGAATGCGTAACCCGAACGTCATGAGCTTCGCCGGCTGGAGTGGCGCCGGCAAGACGACATTGATCACGCGGCTTATTCCGGTACTGACGGCGCGCGGAGTCAGCGTATCGACGATCAAACACGCCCATCATGCGTTCGATATCGATAAGCCCGGCAAGGACTCCTATGTACATCGGCAGGCGGGTGCCACCGAGGTGTTGGTCGCGTCCGCCAATCGCTGGGCGCTTATGCACGAACTGCGCGGCAGCCCCGAACCGGACCTGCGCGAATTGTTGACGAAGCTCGCGCCGGTGGACCTTGTGCTTGTCGAAGGCTTCAAGCGGACGACGCCAATCAAGATCGAGATTCATCGTCCGTCGCTCGGCAAGCCGCTCATCTATCCGGACGATCCCGCGGTGGTGGCGTTTGCGAGCGACGCGCCGATGCCCCTGCCATCGGCCATTCGCGCGCTGGCGCTGGATGATGTCGAAGCGATAGCCGATTTCGTGCTGTCACGGGCAATGCCGGCGGGCGAGACGCCTCCCTGTCAGCCCGTCGTCGCGAGGCGCCAGGCGATCGGGTAACGCGATCACCACGTACCGACACCGGCCAGCGAGCGGCCCCCGGTTCAGGCCAGTCGGATGAAGGCGCGATCGACCGATCGTTCCTGTCGGACGCGACCTGCTCGCTCGGCCAAAGTATCGCCAGGCCAGAACGACCAAGAATGATTCCGGCCAAGGCCAGTTATATTCGAATCGAGAGCGTTTCACCTGGAGTGATAGTTGATCTTCGCGCTCTTCGTGGCTTTGTGCTGAAGCAGGCCGCCCGGCTTCGCAGGCCACGCCCAACGCGACGCGCTGACCCCCCACGGCCGGTCCGGCCTTACCCGCGACGGCGCCCTTCCGCATTGTTGTGGCGGGTCGGCTCCCACATTGACGATTTCGAGGCCTGCTCGATGTTCCCGCGCGGCGGCCGGATTCGCCATCAAATCTTCACATGCCCGCTACTGGTGCCGCCATGTCCCGCATGGCAGATTCGTGACTGGAAGGACATTGGCTGCGATACCGCCCGGTCCCGGCAAAAGTTCTGAAGCCTGCGGGGAAAGACCAAAAATGAGCCGTCTCGCCGATACCGCTCCTCCTGGCAGCGTCAGTCCAAAATCGGTCCAAGACTATATAGACGAACTTCCCATGTGGCCCGACGGCACCACCCTCAAGTCGTCGCCCATGACCGCCATGCAACGGCGTATCTGGTCACTCGCGGCCGCGGGGAAGTTCTTCGAGGGATTTGTCGTCTTCATGACCGGCGTTGCCCTGCCGCTGATCGTGCGCGAATTCCACATCGGCGCGGCCGAGAAGGGTATCGTCAGTGCCGCGAGCCTGTTCGGCATCCTGATCGGCGCCGTTCTCCTCGGCGGACTCTCGGACGTCTTCGGCCGCAAGCGGATGTTCATTGCCGAGATGATCCTGTTCTGCGCCTTCCTGGCGTTGCTGATCGTGTGCCAGAATTTTCTCTCCCTGGCGATCTGCCTCTTCGGCCTCGGCATGGCGCTCGGTTGCGACTATCCCACCGCTCATGTGATTATTTCGGAAAGCATCCCCAGCCTGGCCCGGGGCAAACTCGTTCTCGCCGCCTTCGCCTTCCAGGCCGTAGGCGCCCTCGCCGGCACCGGCGTAGGCTGCGTCGTCCTGTCCCTCGATCCCGAACTCGGCGCGTGGCGCTGGATGTACGCCACCGCGCTCATTCCCGCGGTCCTGGTCACCTTGGGACGATTCTTTATCATCGAGAGCCCGAACTGGCTCTCAGCCAAGGGCCATCACGACAAGGCCGAAAACGCGGTCAGCAAACTGCTGGTCCGTACACCGCAATATCCGACGAACGTCACCCTGCGTCGCCACACCGCCAACGCCGGCCATTCCAATCAATCGTTCTGGTCGCTGTTCAACAGCCGCAACCGCCGGGCCACCATCTTCGCCTCCGTCCCGTGGTTCATTCAGGACCTCGGCACTTACGGCATCGGCATCTTTACCCCTACCATCCTGGCCGCGGCCCTCGGCGGCGGGGCGGATCATATCCGCAGTGTCAGCGACCTCATCGCCGACGGCATCCTGGCCGCCAAGGGTTCGGCGATGATCACCTTCCTGCTGATCGTCGGCATCGCCTTCGCCGTAGTGCTCGCCGACAAACTGGGGCGCATCAAGCTGCAGATCGGCGGCTTTATAGGCTGTGCCCTCGGGCTGCTGCTGGCCTCCTTCTCGATCGACTTCCAGGGCACCACACAGATCGCGCTGATCTTCGCCGGCTTCATGCTGTTCAATTTCATGACCAACATCGGGCCCAATGCCCAGACCTATCTGCTCGCCGGCGAGGTCTTCCCGACCGCTGTGCGCGGCATGGGCGCCGGTTTCGCCGCC
Organism: uncultured Alphaproteobacteria bacterium; assembly: GCA_963817185.1. Taxonomy (GTDB): domain Bacteria; phylum Pseudomonadota; class Alphaproteobacteria; order Acetobacterales; family Acetobacteraceae; genus Rhodopila. Next base: position 163,208 of record CAWFNN010000006.1, read on the forward strand.
GCCTTCGCGAAGATTGGTGCGGTCGCAACCGCTTTCCTGTTCCCGATCCTGCTCGCCGGTATCGGCACCAGGGCGCTGCTCTACGGCCTGGTCGTCACCTCGATCCTCGGCGCCATCGTCACCTGGCTGTTCCGGATCGAGACAACCGGCGTGAACCTCGACGAAATCGGCCGGTAATTCACGAACTACGAACGGGGAAACCAACCCATGATCCGTCGACCGGCCGTGCGGGCGGCCTTTTGCGTGGCCGCCCTGTTCGCAGCGGTGGCCCCGGTATCCGCCAGTGAGATCGTCCTCAACGAAACCGGTTCGACTCTGCTGTACCCCCTGTTCCAGCGCTGGGTCGCCGCCTACGCCGAAATTCAGCCGGACGTGAAGATCACCACCGCCGCCACCGGCTCCGGCACGGGTATCAAGTCGGCGATCGACGGAACCGTGCAGATCGGCACCTCGGACGCTTACATGTCGGATGAGGACGCCGAGCAGAACCGCCAGATCATGAATGTGCCGCTGGCGATTTCGGCACAGACGGTCAACTGCAACGTGCCCGGCCTGACCGGCGCCATGCTGAAGCTCGACGGCCCCACTATTGCCGGCATCTATTCCGGCAAAATCCAGCAATGGGACGACCCGGCGATCGTCGCACTTAACCCAGCCGTGAAACTGCCGCACCATCCGATCATTCCGGTCCGTCGCGAGGATCCTTCAGGCGACACCTTCGTGTTCACTCAGTTCCTCGACTTTTCCACTCAGCAATGGGAAGACACCGTCGGCTACGGCACCACCATCAGTTGGCCCGCGGTCGCCGGCGAGCAAACCGCCAAAGGCAATGAGGGCATGGTCAAGACCATCGCCGCGACACCGTATTCCATCGGCTATATCGGCATCAGCTTCAGCAGCGACGCCGCCAAGGCCGGCCTCGCCGCTGTGCTGCTGAAGAACCAGAGCGGGAAATTCCTCCTGCCGACACCGCAGACAGTGAGCGACGCCGCTTCCGCGCTCGACCCGCGCACTCCGCCGGACGAGCGCCTGAGCCTGGTCTATGCGCCGGGTGACAATTCGTATCCGCTCATCAATTACGAATACGCAGTCGTATCGACCAGGCAGTCCAACGCCGACAGCGCCGCCGCCATCCGGCACTTCCTGCTCTGGTCGATCGCGATCGATGGCGGCAATGCACCGAAGCTCCTCGATGCCGTCGGCTTCATTCCGCTGCCGGATTTCATCCGCGCGATGAGCGAGAAGCAGATCAACCGGATCCAGTAAACCGCCGCCCCACACGATCAGGCGCCAGGGCCGTCCAACAGGTCGCGAAACCTGGTTGCCAGCGCGAGCATCGATGGCTTGCCGATCGTCTCCAGCCCCCGTAACAACCGTCAGTTGGATGTCGCAATCGTGCGCGAGGCCGCCGGCGAATTGGCCGACCGCCTCCATCGTCTGTGCCTGCGGCAGCAAGTTCTCTGCCACCCGGCGCGCCCCGTTCTCCGCTTCCAGTTCGCGCGTTCGCTCCTTGCCGTCTCCCCCATGGCCTCTGTGAACGCCGAAGCGGCGTAATTTCCCATTTCTTTTCAGTAACGTAAGCCGAGATACCCACCTCCTGCTCGGGACGTCCCGCGCGGTCGTGGAAGGTGGTGCTGCGTTGGTCCATCCGCCGCGGCGTGTCACCCCGCCTGACACATTGAAATCCGCGCCCAGATCCCTGACCTGCCCGGCAAATGCGTCCTGATTTTCGTTATTAAACCGCTGCAAACCTGCTGGGAACACGGCCCAAGCCAAGTCTTCTAGCCGCCATGGTCTTCTAGCCGCCATCGAAATCAATCAGGCCATATAGAGAATAGTGGTGGCATTCCATCTCGGATGCGTGGCCATTATCTCGGATGTGTGGCCATGTTCCAAGACATCTCGCTGTTGCTGCTTGGCAGATCAAAATGACAGATAGCATGTCGGATGATGTCGTGCCATGTCGCGCCCCTTTGGGACCGCCGGTGTCAAAACGAGGCGAACCATCACGATCCAGTGAAGCGATGTTCGGCCGGCGGGTCACAGGAGCACGCCCGGTACAGGTGTTTGCGTCCCCGACGCAGTACATTGCCGACAGAAGGCTGTCGCGCCGCTTGCGTCCGACCCTGTCGCATGCAATGCAGGAGCCAGAACACCCAGCCAGGGGGTAACATCCATGCAACGCGAGGTCTATATCGTCTCCGGCGTCCGCACCGCCATTGGCGACTTCGGCGGCAGCCTGAAGGATCTCCCGCCCACCGAACTCGGCGCCCGGGTCGCCCGAGAGGCGCTATCCCGAGCGGACGTCGCAGGCGAAGAAGTCCAGCATGTCGTGTTCGGCAACGTGATCCATACCGAAGCCAAGGACATGTACCTTTCCCGCGTCGCGGCGGTGAATGCCGGCATCAGCCAGGACGCTCCCGCGCTGACGGTTAACCGCCTTTGCGGCTCCGGCCTGCAGGCGATTGTCTCCGCCGCCCAGGCCGTGACCCTCGGCGATGCCGATATCGCCGTCGCCGGGGGCGCCGAAAGCATGAGCCGCGCCGGCTATCTCGCCTCGGGCATGCGCTGGGGTGTCCGCATGGGCGACAGTCCCATGATCGACATGATGACCGCGGCGCTGCACGACCCGTTCGAGAACATCCACATGGGCATGACGGCGGAGAATCTGGCGGAGTCCCACCAGGTCACCCGCGGCCAGCAGGATGACCTCGCGCTTTTGTCGCACCAGCGCGCCGCTCGCGCGATCGAGCAAGGCCGCTTCACGTCGCAGATCCTGCCGGTGACTCTGAAGACCCGCAAGGGCGAGACCGTCTTCGACACCGACGAACACGTCCGCGCCGAGGCCAAGGCCGATGATTTCGGCAAGCTGCGGCCGGTGTTCAAAAAGGACGGCACGGTCACCGCCGGCAACGCCTCCGGCATCAATGACGGCGCCGCGGCCGTCGTGCTGATGGATGGCGACACCATGGCCCGGCGGGGTAGCCGGCCTCTGGGCCGTCTCGTCGCCTACGCGCACGCAGGTGTTGATCCCAGGGTCATGGGGATCGGACCGGTGCCGGCGACGCGTAAGGCACTGAAGCGTGCGGGCCTATCCCTCGATCAGATGGACGTGATCGAATCCAACGAAGCGTTCGCCGCCCAGGCCTGTGCGGTCGCGAAGGATCTGGGCTTCGATCCGGAAAAAGCCAACCCCAACGGGTCCGGCATATCGCTGGGTCATCCGGTCGGGGCAACAGGTGCGATCCTGACGATAAAGGCGCTCTACGAACTGGCGCGCATCAACGGCCGCTACGCCCTGGTGACGATGTGCATCGGCGGCGGCCAGGGGATAGCCGCGATCTACGAACGACCGCACTAGAAATACCAGGGCCGACGGTCCTTAACGGGGCGCGGGGCAGCCCCCCGCTCGCCCCGCCCCGGCCTGCGCTAGCTGTCGGCGGTAGCAGTCACAAGCGGCGTAAAGAAATAACCCCCGTATCGCACCGTCTTGATGAATGACGGATCCTTCAGATTGCTTTCGATCTTCCGCCGCAGCCGGCTGATCTGCACGTCGATACTGCGGTCGAACACCGCCGCCGCGCGCCCGTGCAGCAGGTCCAGGAGATCGTCCCGCGACAGCACCTTGCGCGGGTTCTGGCAGAAGATCGACAGGATATTGAACTCGCCACTGGTCAGCGACCGCGGTGTCCCATCCGGCGCGAACAACTGCCGGCGCGCCATGTCTAGCCGCCATCCCTCGAACGCCAGGGTCTGCGCTGTCGGGGCCACCGGCTGTTCCGTCAGCGCGCTCCGACGCAGGACCGCGCGAACGCGTGCCAGCAGCTCCCGCGGGTTGAACGGCTTTGGCAGATAGTCATCCGCGCCGAGCTCCAGCCCGACAATCCGGTCCGTGTCGGTTCCCCGTCCCGTGACCATGATGATGGGAACGGTGGACTTGCCACGCAGGCGGCGGCAGATGCTCAGCCCGTCCTCGCCGGGCAGCCCCACGTCCAGGATCACGCAGTCGATCTTGCCCCCCGACGACATGACCCGGTCGAGGTCTCGCCCGCTGCGCGCGGCCGCCACCTCGAAACCGTTGTCGGTCATATAGTTGGTTACCATCCGGCTGATCTCGGGATCGTCCTCGACAACGGCGATACGGGATAATGAATCCATGAGCCACCTTTCGAGCGGGAGAGTGCCACCACGAGTTGCACACAAACAAGTGTTACCTTGGCGGTGACACAAATTGACATGTTCAATTCCCCAACGACCTCGTCAAGCCCCCGTCGGGGTAGCCGCGCCACTACCGATCAGTATAATCGGTCCGCCCGAACCGGACCGCCACGGGGCGGCTGGGGGCGTGGATTTGAACCGGAGCGCCGGGCGACGGCGATCCTGTGGGGAGCGAAGCATGAGTTTGAAAGGTGCGGCTTATATCGTAGGGGCATGGGAGCATCCCACCCGCAAGGCGCCGGACAAGTCCATCGCCCTGCTGCACGCTGAATGCGCCAAGGGCGCATTGGCGGACGCCGGGCTGACCAAGGACGACGTGGACGGCTATTTTTGCGCCGGCGACGCGCCGGGCACCCTGGGTGCCCTGTCCATGGTCGACTACATGAACCTCAAGTGCCGTCACGTCGACAGCACCGATGTCGGCGGTTCCTCTTACCAGGTCGCCGTTGGCCATGCGCTGGAATCGATCGCCGCCGGCCGTTGCAACGTCGCGCTGATCACCCTGGCAGGCCGCCCGCGCAGCGAGGGCATGGCGACCGGCACCGCGCCCCGCGCCGGCAGTCCCGCCGTCCCCGAGATGCAGTTCGAGTATCCGTACGGTCCCGTCACAGCCAACATGTATGGCATGTGCGCCGCGCGTCATATGCATGAATTCGGCACCACCAGCGAACAGCTAGCCTGGATCAAGGTCGCTGCGTCGCACCATGCGCAGTACAATCCCAATGCCATGCTGCGCGATGTGGTGACGGTCGAGGACGTGGTGAACTCGCCGATGGTTTCGACGCCGCTGCACCGGCTGGATTGCTGCGTCATCAGCGATGGCGGCGGCGCTCTGGTCCTGACCAAGCCTGAGATCGCCAAAGGCCTGAAACGGCCGCTGGTCAAGGTTATCGGTGTCGGCGAAGCGCCCAAGCATCAGGCCGGCGGCGACATCGACCTCACCTACAGCGGCGCGCGCTGGTCCGGCCCCCCGGCGTGGGAAATGGCTGGCATCAAACCCTCCGACATCAAATACGCCAGTATCTACGACAGCTTTACCATCACCGTGCTGATGCAGTTGGAGGACCTCGGCTTCTGCAAGAAAGGCGAGGGCGGAAAGTTCGTTGCTGACGGCAACCTGATCTCCGGCGTCGGCAAGCTGCCGTTCAATACCGACGGCGGCGGATTGTGTTCCAACCATCCCGCCAACCGCGGCGGCATCACCAAGATCATCGAGGCGGTGCGTCAGTTGCGTGGCGAAGCCCACCCGAAAGTTCAAGTTCCCAACTGTGACCTCGCCATCGCTCACGGCACCGGCGGCCTGCTTGGCTCACGCCATTGCGGCAGCACCGTGATCCTGGAACGGGAGTAATCGACATGGCCACCGCAGCAAGAAAAATCCCGTTCGTCGGCACCCCCGACACCAACCCCGAAACGAGGCCGTTCTTCGACGGGACGGCTTCCGGCAAGCTGATGGTCCGCCGGTGCACCAGTTGCAAGAGGGTGCACTGGTATCCGCGCGAACTATGCCCGTTCTGCTTCGGCGAATGTGCCTGGGAGCAGGCCTCCGGCAAGGCAAAGATCTATAGTGTCAGCGTAATGGAACGGGCCAATCCGCCGTACGCGATCGCTTATGTGACACTGGCGGAGGGACCCAGCATACTGACCAATCTCGTCGACTGTGACTTCAAGGCATTGAAGATTGGCCAGGACGTGACGGTGAAATTTGTCAAGACCGAAGGCGAAGGGCCATCGATGCCGGTCTTCATCCCCGCCTGATCAGCACAACTGCGCGACCGCGCCGGTGCGAAACCGCCGGCGCCGTCGCGATCACCGACCTGCTTCACTGCTGCCGATGTCGCCGCCAGCCATGTCATGTCTTTGAAGCATCGCCGTGCAGCCGGCGTCGTCAACTGGGACAATAGCACTCTGACCCGACCTGCGAAGCGACCGCAATTTGAGCCTGACGCGGATCGCCAAGCTCGCATCATCCCGCGTGCGATCGCCCCACCTGCCGTCGCTGCGACAGGGAAACCCTACCGGGGCACGTCCCCTTGCAGCATCACGCGATACAGATACCGGGTCTGGTCCATGTCGTAATCGCCATTGGCTTTGTGCAACAGGCAACGATTGTCCCACATGACCAGATCGCCCGCCCGCCATCGATGGCGATACTGAAACGCCTCCCGCGTCGCGTGTTGCAGCAACTCGTCCAGCAGCGGCAATGCCTCAAGGTGATCGAGGCCGACGATTCCCTCGATGCGTAGCGGATTGACGTAGATCGACTTGCGGCCGTTTTCCGGATGCGTCCGGACGATCGGATGCAGCACCGCGTTCGGCACACGTTCCTTGTCCGCATCGGACAGGCTCATCAGCTTTCGTCCACTGTGGCTGCTCTGATAGACATGGATGGCCATCAACCCGGCAATCCGGTCCTTCAGGGCCAGCGGCAGCACTGCGTAGGCCGCGGCCATGTTGGCGAACTGTGTGTCACCACCTCGGTCCGGCAGCGCGACAGCATGCAGCAGAGTAGCCTTTGGCGGGCGCCCATCGTTGGAATGATCCGTGTGCCAGCCCTGGCCAGGAATGTAGCGTGTGCCGTCCGGAAAGCGATCCTGATTGGAAATGTAATGAACTTCCGGACAGTCCGGAATCGCAAACCGTGCGTTATGCTGCGGAAAAATCCGGCCGAAGCGTTCCGCGACGGCCAGCATCCGCGCCGGCGTCAGGGCCTGATCGCGGATCACCAGCACACCGTGCTCGATGAACGCAAGGTTCAGCGTGGCCCCCGTTTCGTCCGGAACCGACCGGCCCAGGTCGATCCCGACGACCTCAGCACCCGTGTGGACGGTCAAACGCCTGATGTCCATCGCCACCCGCCTCCCATTTACGGCAATCCGGTCCGCACGCCACGGCGCCTTACCACGCGTCGCGCTTGCTTGGCATCAGGCTGTCGAGGGATCCGTGGCGGCGAGCCGAACCGAGGGGCGATCTAGCTCGGTCGCGAGCCAGCGGTCGCCTTGTCTTCCGCGAACACCCACAGAAGCTCCATATGAGCCGCCTCCCCATTCACCTCCAGCCAGGCGGCAAACTCCCACGGCGAGAATGGTATCTCGACAAAGCCATTGCGCGATTGCCGGTAGGCGACTGCCTTTTTGTGTTCCTCGAGCCATTCCGCATAGGCCGTGTTCAGCAATTCCGGGATCATCCGCTGGAACGCCGGATAGTCGCGCTCGGAAATCAAAGGCAAGGCACTCGGTGACATGCGACCCTCCGAATATCACGCAATGGTGAAGCTAGCGTTGCACCGGTCAGCAGTCGAGATAAATCCGGACGACCTCACCGCATGATCGACGGACATCCGTGTTGTTTCGATGCCAGATGTCATAATGGTTTCGATATCATAAATACCGTGAAGGTAAATGTCGGAATGTTACCGAACGCAAGCGATCATGGCGCGAGCCAGTTTCTCACTTTCGAGGCGGCCACACGTTAGGACATCCAGATGAACACGTCGTTTGCCGGGATTGACCGGCCCGCCGTCCCCGACACCCGGCAAGGCCGAGGCGAACTATTCACCGAGAAGCGGGGCACCCGGTTCGGCGACCTGACCGAACGAGACACCCTCGTACAGTTCCGATAACGCGACATTGATGCCGATTTCCGGCCTATCCAGGATCGCATCGCCCGAAACAATATGCCCCACCCAGTCGTGGCCGGTGCGGGTAAACACGGTGGCGAACTGACGGTCTTGCGCCAGCATGACGTAGCGCCGGATCGAGAGCGTATCGCGGTACTCCTCGTTCTTGATTCCGATATCGGTGCTCGCCGTGCCTGGACTGAGCACCTCGAACACGACGACCGGATCCTTCACCACCAGCGTGCCGCGCGGAACCGGCGCACACACGACGAACGCGTCGGGGTAACGGATTGATCCCGCGACGAAGATCTTAAGGTCCGCGGTATAAAGCTGGTAGATTTTCCCCCGCAGACGTCCGCCAATCGCGATGGCCAGATTGCGCTGGATCGCCGAATGCTCCGACGTTCCCCCGGTCATCGCGCATCGGCTCGGAGCCGTCGAATTCCCAGCGCAGGTCCTGCTGTTCCTCCCACGCGAGGAATTCTTCCAGGCTCAGGGGCTTACGCAGGGCGATGCTCGAGCCGCCTCTCTATCACATCACCCCTCGGCCCGCAGCACCGCCAGATCGCACCCCTCGTCCGCCTGCAGCACCTGTTCGGCGACCAGCCGGTCCCACCCCCGCTTCGGCTTGGCCGGAGGCTTCCACGCCGCCCGCCGCCGCTCCAGTTCCGCGTCCGGAACCAGCAGGTCCAGCGACCGGTCCTTCACCGACAGCCTGATCCGGTCGCCGCTTTCCACCAGCCCCAGCGGCCCGCCCGCAGCGGCTTCCGGCGTGATGTGCAGCACGATCGTGCCGAACGCCGTCCCGGACATGCGGCAGTCGCTCATCCGCACCATGTCCTTCACGCCGGCCCGAGCCAGCCGCGACGGGATCGGCAGATAGCCCGCCTCCGGCATCCCGGCCGGGCGTCAGCGAGCCGGCGTTCTTCAGCACCAGGATGTCGTCCGCCGTCACGTCCAGCCCCGGATCGTCGATCCGGTCGGCCAGATCCTCCAGCCCGTCGAACACCACCGCGCGGGCCTCTTTCTCGAACAGCGCCGGCGTCGCCGCGCTGCGCTTCAGGATCGCGCCACGCGGCGCCAGCGACCCGAACAGCGACACGATCCCGCCCAACCGGCGACACCGGCTCCGCCCGCGCCCGGATATAGCGCCGGTCGACGAACGGCGGTTCAGCCAGCCGTTCGCCGAGCGAAACGCCGGTCACGTCGATCGGGTCCAGATGCAGCAGATCGCGCAGTTCCCACAGCAGCGCCGGCATACCGCCGGCGGCGTGGAAATCCTCCATGTAGCCCTCGCCGGTCGGCTTCAGATCGACCAGCACCGGGGTCGAATCCGACAGCGCGTTCAATCGCGTGCAGATCGATCTCGAACCCCGACCCGCCCGGCGATGGCCGTCAGGTGGATCAGCGCGTTGGTCGATCCGCCCAGCGCCAGCAGCACCCGCAGCGCGTTCTCGATCGCGTGTGCGGTGATGATCTGCGACGGCCGGATCGGGTTCTCGATCAGCCGCACCGCCAGCGCGCCGGCTTCCTCGGCCGCCCGCAAGCCGATCCGCGTGCACGGCCGGGATCGACCCCTGCCCCAGCGGCACCATGCCCAGCGCCTCGGCGAGGCACGCCATGGTCGAGGCGGTGCCCATCACGCCGCAGGTCCCCGCGGTCGTCGCCAGCCGGCCCTCGATCTGCGCCGATCCGCTCCTCGGTCACGGTCCCCGCGCGATACGCCGCCCAGTAGCGCCGGCAATCGGTGCAGGCGGACAGCCGCTCGCCCTGGAACGGCGTCGCCAGCATCGGCCCGGTCACCAGCTGCACCGCCGGCACATCGGCCGAGGCGGCGGCCATCAACTGCGCCGGCACGGTCTTGTCGCAGCCGCCGATCAGCACCGCCGCGTCCATCGGCTGCGCGGTCAGCATCGCCTCGGTATCCAGCGCGGCGAGATTGCGGTAGTGCATCGAGGTCGGGAACAGCGACGGCTCGCACAGCGACACCGTCGGGAACGGCATCGGCAGCCCGCCGGCGGCCAGCACGCCGCGCTTCACCGCCTCGATCAGGTCCGGCACCGTGCGGTGGCAGTTGTTGTAGGCCGATCCGGTATCGACGATCCCCACCACCGGGCGGTCCAGCATCGCCTGCGAGTAGCCCATCGACTTGGCGAAGGATCGCCGCAGGTACAGCGCGAAGTCCTTGTCGCCGTAGTTCGCGGCGTTGCGGGCCAGGCCTCTGGCCGCCGCGGCGCGCTTGGGAGGGTCATCTGTCATGCCGGCCATGCTAGGCCCGGTTGCGCCGACGGTGAAGGGTCCCGGCCGGCATGCTTCAAACACCTGTGACTTCTGGCCTCGTCATCGGCTACCACACGCCGGCAATTGAAGGAGCGTGGCGGTTTGACATTCCGTTTCCTGATCCCGGCGCTGGTTCTGGCAGGTGTGTCCGGATGCGGCCCGAGCTATTCGCCTGATACGTACGCGAGCAACGCGGCGCAGCAGGCGAACAAGGTGGAGCAGGGCATCATCGTCGGCGTCCGTCACGGTCGGTGTCAGCGCCGCGGGCACGGTCGGCACGGTGACCGGTGCGGCGGCCGGCGGCATCGCCGGCTCCCAGGTCGGCGTCGGGCCGGTCAGCGCGTTCTCGGCGCTGGGCGGGTCCCTGGTGGGCGGCATCGCGGGATCGACGGTGGAGCACATGGACGGTGACACGACGGCGTTCGAATACATCGTCCGCAAGACCGAACGGCGACCTCGTCAGCGTGACGCAGAAGGACAAGACGCCGCTGGTGCTGGGCCAGAAGGTGCTGGTGATCGCCGGCACGCAGGCTCGGGTCGTGCCGGATTACACGGTGCCGGCCGTGGCCCTGGCACCGAGATCGGGCGCAACGGTCAAGGCCGATCCTGCCGGCCGGGTCGAAACCGGCCGACGCTAAACCCGCCGGTACGCAGGCCGCTGGAACCGCTCCGGCCGGCGCAACGCCTGCCGCGGTCCCGCCTGGTGGGGCGACGCCTGCTGGAGTTCCGGCAACGCGGCAACGCCGGCCGCCGGTCCAGGCAGGCGGGTCGTCGTCAGCCTCGCCCAGCCGCCGGGACCGCCAGCGGTCCCGCGCCGATCATCCTCCACCCGTCAAGCAGCGTTGTCCCAGCCGCCACGATGCCGGCCGCGATCGACGCCGCAACGGCGGCCGGCCACCCAGCGAATGCGGCAGCCACCTCGGCACAGGCGGCCGGTTCGGCGCAGCCCGGCATCGCTTCAGGGTCGGGCTCTCTCGCCGCGACGGTCGTGACGCAGAAGCCAGCGGTCGCCACGAAGCCGGACAGTCCCGCACCCTGACAGCGGACCCATCCTCTGACGGCCGTTACGGGTCGGGCGGCCCCTTCAGTTCCACGACGTTGCCCTCGGGGTCCGCCACATAGATCGACGGCCCCTGACCCTCGGCGCCGTAACGAGACGCGACCGGCGCAGGATCGGCACCATGGGCGCGCAGATGGGCGATGATGGCGTCGGCGTCGAACGGGTCCACCCGCAGGCAGAAATGATCGAGGTTGCGGCCCTCGACGCCGGGCGCCGCGCCGCCTTTCGCGCCCAATGGCCCGTCGACCGGCACCAGGTCGATCAGCGCGCCGCCGGCGCGAAGCTGGTACAGGCCCAGGTCCTCCTGCACCTTCTCCACCGGGCAGCCCAGCACGTCGGTGTAGAACGCCATCATCCCGCGCAGGTCCGTCACCCGCAGCACGACATGGTCGAGGTGCTTGATCGTCAGCATCGCTTCGCGTCCTTCCACTCCGCCCTTCCAATCAACCGATCCAGGCCGCACTATACGACCATGTCCCGACGCTCCATGGAAGTCACGACGGACCTTGTGCTGCGCGCCTATCGCCATGGGCTGTTCCCGATGGCGGAAGGGCGGAGCCGGCGACAAGCTGTTCTGGCTGGACCCGATCAAGCGCGGCATCCTGCCGCTGGACGGGTTCCACCTGTCGCGCCGGCTGCTGCGCACCGTCCTGGCGGACACTTTCACCGTCACCGCCGACCGCAATTTCGCCGGCACCATCGCCGGCTGCGCGACGCCCGCTGCCCGACCGCACCGACACCTGGATCAATCCGCAGATCGAGCGGCTGTTTCCGAATTGTTTCGCATGGGTTACGCCCACTCGGTCGAGACCTGGCAGGACGGTACGCTGGTGGGCGGGCTGTATGGGGTCGCTCTCGGCGGGGCGTTCTTCGGCGAGAGCATGTTCAGCTTCGCCCGCGATGCCTCCAAGGTCGCGCTGGTGCACCTGGTCGCACGGCTTCGCCTGGGCGGCTTCCGGCTGCTGGACACCCAGTTCGTGACCTCGCATCTGGCGCAGTTCGGGGCGGCGGAAATCCCGCGTGAAATCTACAAGCAGCAACTCGCCAAGGCAGTGGATCACCCGGCGGTCTGGCTGACCGATCCGGGCCGGGAGACGCTGGAGGCGGAGTTTCGCCGGCTGGCCGGAAAGGAGCCCGAGGGGCAGCATTAGTGGGCCGGGGATACGTGCGGCCGAGCCGCGCCGGATCGGCGGCCGTTCCGCGCACGCGCCGAGATCGAGTGCGGACGTCGTGAACACCAGCATGGCGATGTCGGCCGCGTCCGCCAGGTTCGGCGCCTGAAGCTGGGGCAGGCGAGCGGCGGGCATCAGGAGCACGACCGCCCGATGTGGCGCATCGTGGGTCGTAAGGGATTCCCCTGCTTCCGCCCCGCCGCCCGGAACAGCGTCCGCTGGCTGATCAGAGTGACAAGGCCGAGCAGCGAATGGATAAGGGCGAGGCAGGCAGCGCCGAAATCGCGCGCAAGCACAGCATCCGACAGATCCGGTGCCCGCGCCACGATCCAGGACAACGATGCCATATCGACGGAAAAGCGCGGCACCGCCACGGCCGACGCCGGATCGGTGGTTTGATCATAGCGCATGCGGGTTGGAACAGCCGTTCGATCAACAGGTTGTCGAGCGGTGCAAACGCCTTTCGCATAACAGGACCATCTTCACGGAAACGTGAGAATAAGACGGTCTTTCGCCCGAAAAGCCAGACAAATCATAACAAATGCGTTGCGACACCGAGTGTGCCGAGCGCGGCGATCGCGCCGATCGTGGCGGCAGTGTAGGTGAGGGGCCGCATGCGGGTGATAACGGAGACTGATGCCAGGACGATGGCGATTTCCAGCGCACCCACGGCATATTCGTAACTGTGGTAGCTGTGGCCGGCCGCATCGCGGGCGATCTGTTCCTCGTTTGCCGCTTCCGCGAGCTGTTTCATGCCATTGCCGGCCTTCGGGTCGTCGTGCATGCGGGCAACGTAGTCTTTGGCGTCCTTGATCCGCGCCTGAATCGCCGGGTCGGCGGCGTTGGGCAGGCTGGCCAGCATGTCGGCCTCGGAAGTCCGTACCATGGCACGAAGATTCTTGGCCTGGTAGAAGGCCCAGTTGTTCGACAGCGCGACATGGTGCGTCAAGTAGGCGGTCTGCGAGGCCTTGCCGCCGATGTCGGCCAACGCCAGCACGGCGGCGAGGATCGACACCAGCACGGCGACGCCGCGCGCCCAGGGGTCGGCGTGGCTGGTATGTTCCTCGATCGTCTCGTGCGCCCGTTCCATCGATTCGCTCACCGGGGTTCTCCTGCCTGCGTGCTGCTTCGCGAGCACCTTTTGTCATAAGCAGAGGAAATCGCCAGATGAAAGTCTGGATGGCATCCGGGCGGTGGATCTGGGTGGAGTAAAAACGGCGGTGTTGCGCACAAAGGGCGCAGACGGGATCAAGCTGGAAACGTCGGCCGGGGACAGCAACCGGAACTGGCCGCCGCACGGGCTGGGCAGGCAGCTTACCGGTTTTCGGCTCGATCGGCCGCGGCGATCCAGCCGCACCCTGGTCGCGGCGGCAGAGGAAGTCGGAGTCCACCGCGTGCCGTGCCTCAACAAAGTCGTGGGGTGGCCGGGCTGACCCCGGCCGTGACACCAGCATTTTGCGGCATGACCCTGTTCCGCTTGCCCGTGTCTCCCCGGCCGGATCAGGGGTTGGGGTGTCATGATAGCTTAACGAAGCCTCGCGAAACCCGCTCTCGATCTCGTGCCTCTACGCGTCGGCATTCAGAGGATGTTTCCGACATGAGCGACACGACGACGACCGGCGCCCAGGACGTGCTGGCGCGCATGGACAATTCGCGGATCACGCGCCAGCACTGGAAGATCATGTTCATTTCGGGCATGGGCTTTTTCACTGATGCCTACGATCTGTTCATCATCGGCGTGGTGATCGCGATCCTGAGGGGTGAGTGGCATCCGTCGCCGGTGGCGATCGGGCTGGTGACTTCGACCGCCCTGCTGGCCTCGGCGGTCGGCGCGATCCTGTTCGGACGTGTGGCCGACATGCTGGGGCGCAAGCGGATCTATGGCTATGAGGTGCTGGTGCTGGCGGCCGGCGCGATCGCCTCGGCGTTTTCGCCCAACATCTGGTGGCTGATCGGCTTTCGGATCATTCTTGGGATCGGCATAGGCGGCGATTATCCGGTCAGCGCGACGCTGATGAGCGAATTTGCCGGCAAGAAGTCACGCGGGATGATGGTGTCGCTGGTGTTCGCCATGCAGGCGGCGGGGCTGATCGTCGGGCCGCTGCTGGCGGCAGGGCTGCTGTGGACCGGGATGTCGCACGACCTGACCTGGCGGCTGCTGCTGGCATTTGGCGCAATTCCGGCGCTGGCTGTGTTCCAGATGCGCCGGCGCATGGCGGAGAGCCCACGTTATTTGCTGGCGAGTGGACAGCATGATGCATTCCACGCCGCCGTGGGCCACACTCTGGGGGAAACCGCCGTCGCCCGGGGGGCAGACGGACGCCCGGGCAAGGCCTCGTTTGTCGAGGGCTTTCGCGTACTCATCGCGCAGCGGCACATGGTGACGCGGCTGTTTGGGGCGAGCGTCGCGTGGTTCGTGATGGACTTCGCTTATTACGGCAACACCGTCAGCAGCCCACTGGTCATCCGCGCCATTACCCCGAACGACAGCCTGCTGATGACGACACTCACTCAGTTGGCGGTTTTCGCATTGGCGGCGGTGCCGGGGTATCTTGTCGCGGCGGCGATGATGGACCGGATGGGGCGCAAGCCGATCCAGGTCCTGGGGTTCGCGATGATGGCGGTGAGCTTCGCGGCAATCGCCTTGATCCCCGGGATCGAGAAGCTGGTCGTGCCGTTCCTGCTGGTCTACGGGATCAGTTACTTCTTCACCGAGTTCGGACCGAATGCCACGACATTCGTCTATCCGGCCGAAATCTTTCCGGTGCAGGGTCGCACGACAGGGCACGGCATAGCTGCCGCCGCGGGCAAGATCGGCGGCTTCATCGGCGTGTTCCTGTTCCCCATCCTGATGAGTTGGGGAGGCCTTGCTGCCGCCGAAATGGTGGCGGCGATCGTCAGCGCGATCGGCATCCTGGTGACAGTGACGATGTTGCCGGAAACCAAGGGGCTTAGTTTGGAGGCGTTGTCGGTCTGATCAACCCGGTCGTCAGGCATGCGCGCGTGGTGAACGATGCGCTGCTCTTCCGGCCGGACGATCAGGTAATGCCGCACCAACGGCAGCTTGAAACAGGCGCGCAGCGTGGTGGCCCGATCCCCTGTGCCTCTGTCCAAGGACAGCACTTCGACGAGCACCAGAGGGTCGGAGATTTTAATTGCATCACCCGACAGAAGCGGCCCGCGCCGCAGCGGAACGTCGGGCTCGAAGTCGCTGTTGTCGACCTGAACCGTCATTCCGTCGCCGAAGACCTGGCAGGACGTCAGCCCCGCCTCGCTGACCGCGCGTCGCAAGGCATCCCGCGCCGCGCCCTCGCGCAGGGGTTGTGCGAGGCCCGTTCGGGGCAATCGCGACCACGATGCCATCGATACGCTCGAGCGGGCCTGACGGCTGTTGCTCTACCCAGGCCAGGAATTCGTCGCGTGTCATGGGGGATTCGGGTTCGTGGTGTGGGCGTGTGCCATGGCGGGGCTGCAACATTCTCGTTGTAAAAGTAGCACTGGCGGAAGGGGGATCCACGGCACCGACCGCGGTGTGTACGGCGGGCTGTGTGTGCTTGGACTTGACTGAAGGCCGACCGTGGATCTGGGTGATCGTACGCCCTTCCCGATACGCAGAGAGTGTCATAGGTAGGGTTTCACGAAATAGGGTGGATCGTATGAGCCAGACAGTGACATGGAATGCCGATCCCTTGGCCTGGGGGCACGGCCCGCGCGTACTCGAAATGTTTCTGGAGCCAACCTGCCCGTTCTCGGTGAAAGCGTTCGGCAAGCTCGATGAGACGCTGGAACTGGCGGGAGAAGACAGGATCACTGTCAAGATCCGTCTGCAGTCGCAGCCATGGCACATGTATTCCGGCGTGATCGTGCGCTGCATCCTGGCGGCGTCGACGTTGCCGGAAGGTAAGGAGGCGGCCAAGGCTGTCATGGCGGCGGTCGCGGCGCACCGCGAAGAGTTCGAGTTCACACGCCACTGCGCGGGCCCGAACATGGATGCCACGCCCAGGGACATTGTCGCGCGGATCGAGGGCTACAGTGGCTTGCGGTTGGCCGAGGCGTTCGCCATTCCGAACCTGGATCGTGAAATCAAGTGGCACTGTAAATACGCGCGCCAGAACGGCGTCCATACGTCGCCGACCTTCATGGTCGATGGCCTGGTGCAATCCGACATGAGCAGCGGTGACGCTGTCTCCAACTGGGTTTCACGGATCACCCGCTGAATCAGACCACCAGAACGATTTCTGCGCTTTTTGCCAGACCATTTTCAGCCTGACTGTGCTGGCCGAAATGGTCTATCTCTTTGTTTGGTCGCATGATTCACGCGCCGGGGACGTTCCGCTCAGCGCGATCATGCTCTAGTCTCGGCTCCTTGAAATCAGGGTCGCGCGCTTTCCGCGGTCATCATGCGTGAGGCTTGCGATGCGGTCTCGTGTCAAAATGCCGGCGAGCAGGCCGGATTGTGGCGTGGAGCAGAGGCAAAGCGGACGTGTCCGTCGCGTCAGCCTGATCGAGGCGACGTCCACCGCGAACCGTTCTACCCTGGCTTCAGCAGCCGGAGCTCCAACAGGCTCCGAGCCGTGGCCAGAATCGAGTCCGCCGGGCTCCTCGGCGCCCAACCCAGCAGGCGACGCGCCTTTTCATTGGAGGCGTTCTTGTGTTCGCCAAGCTCCGGCAACACCCCTCTGACCTGCGGATCGAACAGGCCGATCAAGCGCATAAGCCAACTGGGCAAGCGGCGGGTCGAAACCTTGCGCGCGGCTGTGCCGGCGCCGTCCTTGAGGATTTGGGCGATCTGGCGAACACTCACGAAATCCCCGGCGGTGGCGAGAAACCGTTCGCCCCGAGCGGCCGGGTCGGTCATCGCCTTGAGGTGCAGATCGGCGACGTCACGCACATCGACTCCGCCGAACCAGATATCGGGGCAGCCCGGTAGGGAACCGTCCAGCAGACGCTTCACGAGGACTATCGACGTCGAATAGTCTGGCCCCAGGACGGGCCCGAAAACGCCGACCGGATTGACCGTGGCGAATTCCAGCCCACCCCCTTCCCGCGCGATGAAATCCCAAGCCGCCCGTTCCGCGATCGTCTTCGATTTCTGATAGGGTTGCACGCTCGGATCCTCGAGGTTCGTCCAATCCGCTTCGGTGAACGTCGTGGTCCGGTCCTTGGCGCCATATCCGATCGCCGCGAAGGACGAGGTCAGCACCACGCGCCTGACGCCGGCGTTGCGCGCCGCCCGCAAGACGCGCAACGCCCCGTCTCGGGCGGGAGCGATCAGCTCGTTCTCGTCCTTGGGCACAGTGCTCGGAAAGGGCGAAGCGACGTGGAGCACATAGTCGCAACCGGCCACCGCTTCGGCCCAACCCGCGTCGGCGTTCAGATCGGCGCGGAACAGGGTAAGACGCTCGCCCACCTCGCCGGCTCCCCCCTGACGCAACATGGCGCGCACATCGCTTTCGCGCGCGAGATTACGGACCGTGGTGCGCGCTTCATGCCCCCGCGCCAACAGCTGAATCAAACAATGGGCGCCGACGAACCCGGTGCCACCCGTGACCAGAACGCGCGCCATATTACGGTTCCTCCCATGCTCGTCCGGGTTTTCTCGTCTACGGAAAGATGCTAAACCTTTAACTTAGGTTTAAGGTCAAGAGGCTTTCCATGCGTATTGGCGAGTTGGCACGACGCTCGGAACTGTCGACGTCGCGTATCCGCTTTTACGAAGCCCATGGCCTGCTGCCGAAGGCCGAACGGAGCGATAATGGCTATCGCGACTATCCGGATAGTGTCGCGGAGACGTTGCGCTTGATCCACGGCGCGCAGAATCTCGGTTTCTCGCTGACCGAGATAAGGGCTGTTCTGGCGCAGGCGGGTGCGAACCCTCCCTCAAAACACGACGTGCTCGAGGCGCTGCGAGCGAAGCTGACGAGCCTCGATCAGCATATCGGCGAGGTCACCCTCCGCCGGCAGCGAATCGTCGGTTTGATAGAAAAATTTGAGAATGGCGTTCGTTGCTGACTGCCGCCTCGATTATCGCCATTAACTCACCTTGCCGCGATCGGTGATGCCGCTGCGCGCGCTCCCGCGATTGCTGGACCAGATCTTCGGGCGCGTTCTTGATGGAGAGGCTGACAGGCAGGGTTCCGAATAGCCTCCAGTAGGGAGGTGTTTCAACCCGTTCTCGGGTAGGCGACCACCGCTGCGTAGGGTTGAACCGCCTGTTGCAGCGGCACCATAGCCTGTGTGAGGATCACGAGCCTCGTCCAGGCTCCTTTCCGACCTACCGGCGCTCCGCCGCCTTGTCCATCGCCGCCAGTATGGCGGTAAACCGCTGCTCCAGTTCGGCGCGCCAGTCGGCATCGTGATGGGTGAACACGTAGAGTTCGTCCTCGCGGATCGCAGTCAGGACCTGCGCCGCGACCTCCGACGGATCCAGACCGGCCTGTCCGCGTTCGGCGAGATGGGCGGCCAGCAGGCCCGCCGGGCTGGCAGGGTCCGGTGTCAGCGCCGGACCGTAACGCCGCTGCCGATTGCGCCCGCTCTCCCAGATGCGGGTGCGGACAAAGCCGGGACACAGCACGGTCACGCCGATGCCAAGCGGCTTAAGCTGCATGGCCAGCCCCTCGGAGATGTTGACCACCGCGAACTTGCTCGCCGAATAGGCGCTGAACCCGAGGCCGCTGTTCATCCCAGCCATCGACGCGGTGTTGACGATGTGGCCGCCTTCGCCGTGGGCGCGCAGGTGCGGCAGGAAGGCGGCGATGCCGTGCAGGACGCCCATCAGGTTGACGTCCAGCACCCACCGCCAGGTCTCGAGCGCGATGTTGTCGATACCGCTGCCGCCACCGACACCGGCGTTGTTGCAAACCACGTGGACATTGCCGAATGCCGCGAACGACGCCTTGGCCGCATGCTCGACACTGTCCGGATCGGCAACGTCACAGGGCACGCCCCGCACCTCCGGCCCCAGATCGCGCAGGCTTTCGACGGCGGCGGCCAAGGCGTCCGCCTCGATATCGGCCAACATCACCCTCATGCCCGCCTGCGCGAAGGCTCGGCCGAGGGCGAGCCCGATGCCGCTCGCCCCGCCCGTCACGAATGCTGTCTTGCCGGTAAGTTCTCGCATCGTTCCCCCCTGTTGCCGCTCGACGCGGCGGCCGTCAGGGAGTGAACCTGCGAGGGCGGAGCGCGGGGGTCAACGGCTGGCGGTTCGGCGGCCGGCGTCCGGCCTGGGGGACGGATTCATCAGCTGCACTTTGCTGCCATCGGCGAGGTCCGCCGGCGGGCTCAGGACCATGTTCTCGCCGCCCTGCAAGCCGTCTCGCAACTCGGCGGTGGTACCGAAATCCCGGTAGATCGTTACTTTTTGGAAGCGGATCCGACTGTCGGCGTCCACGGTCGCCACCTGCAGCCCATCGGCGTTGAACACCAGTGCGGCGTCCGGCACGACGATGGCGGGCGCCTGGCGGGGGATGGAGAAAGTCACGTTCACGAACAGACCGGGCCGCAGGGCGCGGTCCGGGTTGGGCACGTCGACCTCGGTCAGCATGGAGCGCGAGGCCGCCTGCAAGGCCACCGCACTGCGGGCGACGCGGCCCCTGAAGATGCGCCCTGGTATCTCCGGCACGGTGACCTGTGCCTCCACGCCGTCATGGATGCCGATGGCGCTGCTCTGCGGCACGTAAACAGCGACGCGCAGCAGGTCATCCCGAGCGACGGTGAACATGGGGGTGCCACTGGCGCTGTCCTGGGTCAGCAGGTCGCCCTTATCGACGTTGCGTGCGGTGATCACGCCGTCGAACGGCGCTTTCACCTGCTCGAACGCAGTCAGCGACTGCAACCGGTCCACCGTCGCCTGTTGCGCCTTCAGATTGGCCAGGGCCACGGCGACGCCCGCCACGGCATTGGCGATACCCGCAGTCTGGACGGAGTAATTCGCCGTTGCGTTGTCGGCGTTCTGCCTGGTTTCCCAGCCCTGGCCGGCCAGGGTCGTTTCGCGGAATTTGGTCACGTCCGCAAGCTTCGTGTTGGCCTGGGCCGACAGCACCTGGGCCCGCGCCTGCAATACCGCCGCCTGGTTCTGGCCTAGCTGCGCCTTTGCCTGCTCAAGCTGCTGGTCGAGGTCAGGGGCTTCGATGCGCAGCAGAAGGTCGCCGGCGCGGACCTGGCTGCCGATATCGACACGGCGTTCGGCCACGTAGCCGGTGGCGCGCGGGTAGAGGTTGGCGACGTCGAACGCCTCGGTCTGGCCCGGCAGACTGAGTTGCACCGGTGAGTTGATCTTCCGTGCCATGGCGGTGCGCACCTGCGGCACGAAGTCCTCCTGCTGCTTCTGGGTTTCGGCTGCGTCGACGAAGGTGCGCCAGTGCAGGTAGCTGCCGATCCCAAGCAGGCTCAGCACCGGGACGAGCACGTACAGCAGGACTCGCTTCGGCGGCGGCGGTGGCGGCGTCCGGTGGGCTTCGGTCATAGGTAATCTTCCAGAGGTTTGGCGTCGCCACGGCGCAGCAGCGCGTAGAGGAATGGCACGAACAGCAGGGTGGAGCAGGTTCCGACGGCGATTCCGCCGAGCACGGCGCGGGCGAGTGCGGCGTTCTGTTCGCTGCCCTCGCCGATGCCCAGCGCCATCGGCAGCAGGCCAACGAACATCGCGCCGGCGGTCATCAGCACCGGCCGAAGGCGGGTTTCGCCTGCGGCGATGGCTGCCTCGGCCGCGCTGCAGCCGGTTGCTTCCCGGTGTTCACGCGCAAAGGTCACCAACAGTATGGAGTTCGCCGAGGCGACACCGACACTCATGATGGCGCCCATCAGCGACGGGATGGAGAATGTGGTCTGGGTGATGAACAGGCTGGCGACGATGCCGCAGAACGCCAGGGGCAGGGCGGCGAGAACGACGAACGGGTCGCCCCAGGTCTGGAAGTTGATCACCATCAGCAGGTAGACGGCGACCATGGCGACGATCAGGCCGATGCCGATATGGAAGAATGCCTGATCCTTGCTTTGGATCTGGCCCCGCACCGAGATGCGGTCCGGGGCCTGCAACTGCTTCTGCTGGTCGGCGACGATATGGTTGATGTCGCTCTCGACGCCGCCCAGATCGCGATCCTGCACCGCCGCGTAGACGTCATAGGTCGGCTGTGTGTTGACGTGGTTCGAAACGGTCTGTTCGCTGCCGCGCGTCAGGGTCGCGACGTTGGACAGCAGCTGCACGGTGCTGGGACCGGGGGATCCATTGGCCGAGACCAGCAGCGGTGTATTTTTGATCGAGGTGATGGTGTCGTTCCGGTACTCCGGCGTCTGCACCCACACCGCATAAGGAATGCCGGTCTTCGGATCGGCCCAGAAATTCGGACTGACCTGGAAGCTGCCGCTGAGCGACACGTTCACGTCGGTGGCGACCTGCTGCTCGGTCAGGCCGAGTTCCGCCGCGCGCTGTCGATCGACATTGACGAAATATTCCGGCGCGTCGGTGATTTGCTGGATATGCACGTCGACGGCGCCGCGCACCAGCCGCAACTTGCTGGCGATTGCCTGGGCGACCTGAAGGTCCTTGCGCGGCATGGCGCCCGTTGACCTGGACGTCGATCTGCGACGGGACGCCGAAATCGAGGATCTGGGTAATGATGTCGGCCGCTTCGAAATAAAAGATCGTATCCGGAAAGCGCTGGTGCAGGACAGCGCGGAGACGCTTTTGGTAAAGCAACGTCGAGTCGTGGCTGGGGGCGAGCGTCACCAGGATTTCGCCGTCGTTGTAGGCGACAAACGTTCCATTGCCGAAGGCGAAGTTATAGTTGGATGCCGGAAGGCCGATGTTGTCGATGATGGCGCCGACCTGGCTGCGCGGAATGACCTCGCGGATCGTGTCCTCCACCCGCTGGAACAGCTTTTCCGCTTCCTCGATGCGCACGCCGGGTGCGGCGCGAACGTGAAGCGTCATCTGGCCGGCATCGATCTGCGGGAAGTAGTCGGTGCCGACGAACATGAACAGGACGCCGGCACAGGCGATGACCGATCCCGCCACGGTCAGGGTGACGAAGCGATGCAGGATGATGGCGTGCAGCAGGCCGACGTAGGAACGATGGAATCTGGTGAACCCGCGCTCGAAGCCGGCGCGGATATGGCCGAAGATGTTGGTTGGTTTGGCATTCGGGTCGTGGCCGTGGTGCTCGTTCTTCACCAGCACGTCGATCAGGATCGGCACCAGGGTGCGCGACAGGACGTAGGATGCGAGCATGCCGAAGACGACCGCCAGCGCCTGCGGGGTGAACAGGAACTTCGGGGCGTCGGTCAGGAAGGTGACGGAGACGAAGGCGCAGCAGATCGACAGCGTGGAAATCAGGGCGGGTTTGGCGATTCCGGCGGCGCCGTGCACCACCGCGTACTTGAATTCCTTGCCTTCCTCCAGCAGCCGGTAGGTATTCTCGATCGCGACGGTCGCGTCGTCCACCAGGATGCCGACGGCGAGCGCCAGACCGCCGAGGGTCATGATGTTGACCGTCTCGCCCAGCGCTGCCAGCACCGCGATGGAGGTGAGGATCGACAGCGGGATCGACACCAGCACGATCAAGGTCGAGCGCCAGGATCCAAGGAAAAGCAGGATCATCAGCCCTGTCAGTCCGGCGGCGATGGCGCCTTCGCGAATCACGTCGCTGATCGCGCCGGCGACGAAGACCGACTGGTCGAACAGCGGCGTTATGTGCATGTCCCTGGGAGCCGCCGCTCGGATGCCCGGCAGCAGAGACTTCACCGTGTCGACCACCGATAACGTGGAGGCGCTGCCGTTCTTGAGGATCGTGAGCAGAACGCCGCGCACGCCGTCCTGACGCACGATGTTCTGCTGCGGCGGGCCGCCATCGCGCACATATGCCACGTCCCGAATCAGGACCGGTGAGCCGTTCACCACCTTGACCGGCACCTGGTTGAGCGTCGCGACGGCCTCGGGGGTCGAATTCAGCCGGATCACGTATTGTCTTGTGCCGAACTTTGCCAACCCTGACGGCACGGTGAGGTTCTGAGCCGTAATGGCATTGGTGACGTCGGCGGGCGTGAGGCCGTAGGCCTGCAGGGCGTGGAGGTCCAGATCGACCATGATCTGCCGGGGCGCGCCGCCATAAGGCGAGGGCAGTGTCGAACCCGGCACTGTCGTTAGTGTCTGGCGTATCCGGAACTGGGCATAGTCATAGAGTTGCCGCTCGTTCTCCTGATTGGAGCTCAGCGCCAGTTGGATGACCGGAACGGTCGAGGCGGAGAAGCGCATCACCACCGGCGGGTTGATGCCGGGCGGTAAAAGGGCGCGGATTGAATTGGCGGAGGCGGTGACCTGAGAGAGTGCCAGGTCGATGCTTACGTCCGGTTGAAAGTAGATCCGCGTGATGGTGACGCCCTGCAGCGTCGTGCTCTCCATGTCGCGAATGCCGTTGACGTTGTTACTGAATGCGAATTCCGTATACGTGGTAATCCGCTGTTCCATCTCCGGCGTGTCCAGACCGGTATACGTCCATACGATAGTAACAACCGGAATATTGACGTCGGGCAGCACATCCTTCGGCATGACGATGTAGCCGCCGACCCCGGCGAGCAGGATGAGAACAGCCATCACATAAAACGTGATGCGGAACTTCAGCGCATATGTGACGAGACCCATTCGGGCATTATTCAGGCGCCGCGCGGGGGGCGCAAGTGCTGCACCGCAGCAAAGCCGTCCCCGCATAGCTGTGCAGGATTAAATCCCGTTCAGGAGTGGGTGCCACCCAGCTGGCCGTAACGAACTGTTTCGTAAATTGCAGTGTAAGCCTGCGGCGATCGGTCCCCTTGCGGCGATCGGTCCCCTTGCGGCGATCGGTCCCCTTGCGGCGATCGGTCCCCTTGCGGCGATCGGTCCCCTTGCGGCGATCGGTCCCCTGCGGGGATCGGTCCCCTGCGGGGATCGGTCTCCTGCGGCGATCGGTCCCCTGGGGGCGATCGGTCCCCTGGGGGCGATCGGTCCCCTGGGGGCGATCGGTCCCCTGCGGGGATCGGTCTCCTCGGGCGATCGGTCCCCTGGGGCGATCGGTCCCCTGGGGCGATCGGTCCCGAGAGAAGCGGTCTACGCCGGCTGCCTGAAAGCCGGAAGCACGTGCGTGCCATAGAAGTCGATCACCCGTACCTGATCCGGCTGCCCGGAATGTACGTTGATGACACTAACACCGCTGTCGAAAAGCTCGTGCATCTTTTTGATGTGGACCCCGGGATCGGTACCGATCGCCCAGGACTTCGTAACTTCCTCCAATGGTGTCTCCGCCTCGGCTCGCCGCTGAATTTCGACCGGGCTGGCAACATCATACAGCGTCTTGAATGCCCTCGGCCCGAAGCGCCACAGTTGTGCCGCCTGCCTGGCGGCGGCCTCGTCGCCAACAACGACATATTGCTCGATCAGCACCGGCATGTGCCCCGGATTCTTTCCGGCGGCGCGGGCGCCGTCTTCCCACTCGGACTTGTGCTTCTGCCAGGTCAGCGGGTCGCTGATCAGCCCGTCACCGTATTGGCCGGCGAGACGCATCGACTTCTTGCCGTTTGCCGCGGTCAGCAGGGGGATCGGCCGGGGCGGAGGATCGTAGAGTTTGGCGTCGACCGAGTAGAATTTGCCCTTGAACGAAACATTCTCACCGGTCCAGAGCTCGACGTATGATCGTGATCGCCTCGATCAGCCGGTCCCAGCGTTCCTGCCACCGGGGCCACATGCCGGTCGCCGCTTCCTCATTCAGTGCCTCCCCCGAACCGACGCCCAGGAACACGCGCCCCGGATAAAGATGGTTCAAGGTTGCGAACGCTTCCGCTACGACAGCCGGGTTGTAGCGCATGGTCGGGCAGGTGACGGTTGTTCCCATCCAACTGTGGGACTGGCCGCCGAGCGCACCCATCGTGACCCAGGCCTGTCCGCAATGCGCCTCATCGGCCTGCCAGGGCTGCAGGTGATCGCTGGTGGACAGCACCTGGAAGCCGGCGCGCGATGCGAGCGCGCCGAAGCGGACAAGGTCCGGGACCGGGAATTGTTCATGCGCGAGCATGTAGCTGAACATGCCCTTACGGAGGCCGCCGACCTCCAGCGGACCCGGCGTGGTCTCGGAACGCGGCGCCGGCGATTGCGCATGGGCGGCAGTCAGCCCAACGCCCGCGGCGCCAGCCAACGCGCTGGTCCATCGAAGCAGGCTCCGCCGGTCTGGAGCGAGAGCGGTTGTAACGTCGAGAGGCATAGGGTCCTCCGATATGGGTACCTTCCCAACGGAGGACGCGTGACCGCGGTTTCGCGGCTGTCACCGCAATTTCGGTGTGAGCGGATATCGGTACGATAGAAAAACAGGAAGGCTTGCGGGAGGCGGTGTGAAATCGGCCCCGCCAGCATGGTGTCCCCCATCACATGGTGTCCCCCATCGGCATGGTGTCCCCCATCGGCACGGTGTCGCTGTGCGTGGTGCCGTGGATCGTGCGCGACATCCCGCGCAATCGATGGTGGGGACGTCCGGTTTCAACGCCAGGACGCCAAGCCAGTTGAACCCTCTCCAGGACGAGACAGCGAACGCCAGAGGAGGCGGCGGGATCCGGTGCAGTGAACGGTAACCGCTGACTTGGCGTCCTGGCGTTTCGACCTACCGACTGTCATCATGCAAGGGCGCCACCATGTTGTTGATCCCGCCGGGGTTCGTCCGCCGACGTTCCGTTGGCCCCCAGCAACGCCGCGGGTGAACACGCGCGACGTCAGGAGTTCTGACGGCAATCCCGCGAAAATCGGTCATGCGTAAGGTGGGGTTCAACCTGCCTTCACGGCTTGCTCCGCCAGAATCTCGAACGACCGCTTGCGGGCGTCATGGTCGAAGATCTGCGCCGTCACCATCAACTCGTCCGCGCCGGTCGCGGCAACGAACGCGCCAAGTCCGTCCCGGACGGTGTCCGGTCCGCCGACGATCGAACAGGACAGAGCGTCGGCGAGCATCGCTCGTCCGTAGCGATCTAGCCCCGCTTCCAGATCGTCAACCGGCGGCGGCAGTTTGCCTGGACGTCCCCGGCGCAAATTCAGGAACGCCTGCTGCAGCGACGAGAACAGTCGCCGCGCCTCGGTATCCGCGTCGGCGGCGATGACGTTGACGCCCAGCATGACATGGGGCGTTGCCAGGTGGTCCGACGGACGGAAGCGTTCCCGGTAGATCGCCACCGCATCGTTCATCTGCTCCGGTGCGAAATGCGAGGCGAACGCGTAAGGCAGGCCGAGATGGGCCGCAAGTTGGGCGCCAAACGTGCTGGAGCCGAGGATCCAGATGGCAACCTCCTCGCCGGCGCCGGGCACTGCCCGCAGGACCTGGCCTGGTTCGACCGGCTGGAAATAACTGATCAACTCCACGACATCCGCGGGGAACCGATCGACGTCAGCGGACAGGTTGCGCCGCATCGCCCGCGCCGCGATCTGGTCAGACCCCGGCGCCCGCCCAAGCCCGAGGTCGACCCGTCTCGGATGCAGCGCCGCCAGCGTGCCGAACTGTTCGGCGATGATCAGTGGCGCATGGTTGGGCAGCATGATGCCGCCGGCGCCGATGCGAATGGTGCTGGTGGCGACCGCCACGTGCGCCAGTGCCACGGCGGTGGCCGCACTGGCGATGCCCGGCATATTGTGGTGCTCCGCCATCCAGAATCGCTGGTACCCCAGCGCCTCGACGTGGCGGGCGAGGTCGATCGAATTGCGCAATGCCTGGCCGGCGTCGCTGCCTTCGGGGACGGGGGACAGGTCGAGGACGGACAAAGGGATCATCCGCCCTACATAGCGAGAGATGCACCCCAGCGAAATATCGCGGTAGGATCGAAATATGCAGATCCCGTTCGAAAACAGTTATTCCCGGTTGCCCGACCGGTTTTACACCCGCGTAGACCCGACCCCGGTCGCGGCGCCGACGCTGGTGCGGGTGAACACCGAGATGGCCAGGCAATTGGGGATCGACCCCGATGCGCTGGCCTCGCCGGACGGTGTCGCCGTGCTGGCCGGCAACCGCGTGCCGCCGGGCGCCGAACCGATGGCGCTCGCCTATGCCGGCCACCAGTTCGGGCATTTCGTGCGTCAACTGGGTGACGGGCGTGCCATCCTGCTGGGCGAGGTGATCGGGCGGGACGGGGTGCGGCGCGACGTCCAGTTGAAAGGCTCCGGGCCGACGCCGTATTCGCGCAGCGGCGACGGACGCGCGGCGCTGGGGCCGGTGCTGCGCGAATACCTGATCAGCGAAGCGATGGCGGCGCTGGGTGTTCCGACGACGCGGTCGCTGGCCGCGGTGATGACGGGCGAGTCGGTGTGGCGCGAGAGGCGCCTGCCCGGGGCCGTGCTGACGCGCGTCGCCACCAGCCATATCCGTGTCGGCACATTCCAGTACCTTGCCGCGCGGGGTGACGCGGATGGTGTCAGGCTGCTGGCAGACCACGCGATTGCCCGACACTATCCCGACGCGGCGGCGGCCAGGAACCCGTATCGGGCATTCCTGGACGGCGTCATCGCGCGGCAGGCGGACCTCGTGGCGCAGTGGCTGCTGATCGGTTTCATCCATGGTGTGATGAACACCGACAACTGCGCCATTTCGGGCGAGACGATCGATTATGGACCGTGTGCGTTCGTGGATGCCTACGATCCCGGGGCGGTCTTCAGTTCGATCGATCATCAAGGCCGTTACGCCTATGGCAATCAGCCCCGCATTGCCCTGTGGAATCTTGCTCGGTTGACCGAATGCCTGCTGCCTCTGCTGGGGGACGATGAAGACGTCGCCAAGGAGGCGCTCGTGGGGTTCGCGCCGCGCTTCCAGGCAGCGTATGCGGGCGGTTTGCGGCGCAAGATCGGACTGCTGACGGAGCAGGAAGGCGACGGCAACCTGACGCAGGACCTGCTCGCGCTGATGGCGGCGGATGGCGCCGATTTCACGCTGACATTCCGAAGACTGTGCGACGCGGCCGAGGCAGCAGAGGGCGACGCGGCGGTTCACGCGTTGTTCAAGGATATCGGTGCCTACGATGCCTGGGCGCGAAGGTGGCGCGCCAGGCTGGCTTCGGAAAAGCAGCCTGCCGTCGTGATGCGGGCGGTCAACCCGGCCTTCATCCCACGTAACCACCTCGTGGAGGCGGCGCTGGCCGCCGCCGTCGACCGGGCCGACCTCCGGCCGTTCGAAGATCTGCTTGGGGTGTTGTCGCGACCATACCGCGACGCCCCTGAACTGGCGCACTATGCCATGCCGCCGCGCGAGGAGGAGCGCGTGCTGCAGACATTCTGCGGGACGTGAGTTTTTCGATGTTACGTCAGCGGGTCGGCCATATCGGACGTCCGCGCTTGTTCTTGGGGCCGTGCGGCCAGGGGAAATGGCATCGCCGCCGGCTGTTCGCCGGTCCGCTGTCGCTGCCGGGTCCGCGGAGGTTGCACGCAGGGTCGGAACGCTCGAGCGTCAACCTCGTCCCCGGCGCGAGACACTGTCATCGGGATGAATGCCGACCTCGATGATCCCGCCCGTGTCGGCCGCGGCACGTCCCTGAGCGAGCGCGCCACGGCAACGCGGCACATTGACTTAGATACGAATTCGCATCGAATGGCAATTGATCAAAAGTCGGGCATTGGCCGCTGATTTCGCGGCACCGCTCAACGGAACCCGGTAAAAGCGGTCGATGTGGCGGCTTTTAACCCGCGCGGGGGTCCGGTACGGCGCTTGCAGAACAGGTCGTGGTCGCAAGACCCGCGGCTGATGCGCGCCGGCGATGCCACGCGCCGCTGCCCGACACGCTGCTGGGATCAATGGTGCAGGAACGAGGGGATGCTCGCATGACGAAACACAATACGGGTGAGGGCGGGCCGAGAATTTCGCGCCGCGCGGTGCTGAAGGGTGCCGCCATCGGCGCGGGCACTGCGATCGGATCAGGGGCGGTGACCGGGTTCCCGACGATCTGGGCGCAAAACATCAAGGACATCACGCTGCTTCACATCGGCGGCTCCTACGCCGCGATCAAGGAAATCGGCGTCCAGGCGACCAAGGACCTCGGCTTCAAGGTCGAGATGCAGGCGGTGGATCCCCAGACCCAGTTGAACCGGTCACTGACCCAGCCGCAGAGCTTCGATATCAACAACGTCGACAACACCATGATTTCCTATCTGCAGGGAAAGGGCGTGGTGAAGCCGATCGCGGTCAAAGACTACGAGCTGTGGGACAAGACGGTTCCGATCTTCACCATCGGCAAGTTTCCTGACGGGCGGCCGATTCCCGAGCAGGGACTGTCACCGATGAAGTCGGGCTTCTGGCAGGGAGCGGACGGCAAGAAACTCGCCGACAAGCCGACCGACTACCTGACGATGATCCCCACGCTGTTCAACGCCGACACGCTCGGCACGCGCCCCGATCTGGTTGGCGGGCGTAGTGCGATCACGAGTTGGGGCGATCTGCTCAGCCCGAAGTATCACGGCAAGGCGGCGCTGGTGGATTACGCGCCGGTCGGCGTCATCGACGTCGCGATGGCGCTGGAAGCCCGCGGCGAGATGAAATATGCCGACAAGGGCAACATGACCAAGGACGAGATCGACAAGACGATCAAGATCATGGAGGCGCTCAAGCGCTCCGGCCACTTCCGGGCGTTCTGGAGCAATTTCGACCAGTCGGTGAACCTGATGGCCTCGGGCGAGGTGGTGATCCAGTCGATGTGGTCGCCGGCCGTCACCGCGGTGCGGGCGCGCGGGATCGACTGCTATTTCGCGCCGCTGAAGGAAGGCTATCGCGGCTGGTTCGTCGGGCTGGCGCCGATGGCGCACCTGACCGGACTGAAGCTGGATTGCGCCATGAAGTATCTGAACTGGTACAATTCCGGCTGGCAGGGCGGGTTCATCGCCAAGCAAGGCTACTACTCGCCGGTTCCGGAGACGGCGAAGAAGTTCCTGACTCCGGCGGAGTGGGACTACTGGTACGAGGGCAAGCCCGCGGCCATGGACATCAAGGACCCGTACGGGGCCATCATGGAAAAGAAAGGCGCTGTGCGCGACGGCGGCTCATTGTGGGAGCGCGAGGGTCACGTTGCCGTCTGGAACACCGTGATGGATCAGGACCGCCATTTGACCCGTCGGTGGAACGACTTCATCTCCTCCTGATCACGATGCGGGCCGGCCGCTCCCTCCGCGCGGCTGGCTCCGCGCCGGCCCGAGAGCACGTTCGACTTTCGCCATTTACAGCACCACGCACCGGGGACCACGCATCGGTATGAAGATACGGCCAACATTAGCCTCCTGGCTGCAAGTCGGCCCGCTTGCGGCGGTGCTGGTGCTTTTCTTCGGCCTGCCCATGGTGATCGTGACCGTGGTCAGCTTCTTCGACTTCGATCACGGCGGCATCATCCCGACCTTCATGCTGGACAATTACCAGGATATATTCACCTCCAACCTGACGCTGCTGCTGTATCTGAATTCGATCAAATACGCCGCGATCGTGTGGGCGATCACGCTGGTGATCGGCTTTACCCTGGCCAATTACCTCGTCTTCCACGTCCAGAGCATGCTGCTGAAGATCGGCCTGTTCCTGCTGTGCTCGGTGCCGTTCTGGACCTCGACGATCATCCGCATGATAGCGTGGATCCCCTTCCTCGGCCGCAACGGCGTGCTCAACACGCTGCTGATGGACGCGCACATCATTTCGCACCCGCTGACCTTCCTGCTGTTTTCCGACTTCGCGGTGATCCTGGCGTATGTCTACCTGTTCACGCTGTTCATGATGGTGCCGATCTTCAATTCGATGGCGCGCATCGACGTGCGGCTGATCGAAGCGGCGAAGGACGCCGGCGCGTCGCGCTGGACCATCCTGCGCGAGATCGTCCTGCCGCTGTGCAAGAACGGCATCGCGCTCGGCTCGATCTTCGTGATCACGCAGGTGATGGGCGACTTCTTCGTTGTGAAGGTGATGAGCGGCGGCCAGAGCGCCTCGGTTGTCTCGGCACTGCAGAATGAGATCGCGGTGCTGGAATATCCCCCGGCGGCGGCCAGCGCGGTGATCCTGGTCATCGTGGTGGTCATGATGGTCGCCGGAATCCTGCGTGTCGTCGATGTGCGCCGGGAACTCGCCTCCTAAGGACCTCTCATGCAGACAACCGCCTCCGGCAACCGCCCGTGGACGTTCTACGGCCTGACGCTGTTCTTCGTGCTGTTCCTGGTGTTCCTGTACGGCCCGATGCTTGTCATCTACATCCTGTCCTTTCAGGGACCGGAGGGAGGGTTGACCTTCCCGCTGAATGGCGTGTCGACGCACTGGTTCCACGATCTGGTGTCGAACGGGCGCAGCGGCGACATTCCCGGCGCGTTCACGCGATCGGTGGAACTGGCGAGCGTGGTGGCGATCCTGACCGTGCTGATGTGCGTTGCCGCCGGTCTCGGCTTTCGCCGCCGCTTCTTTGGCGCAGGCGCGGTGTTCTACCTGGCGATCGCCAGCCTGGTGATGCCGGGGCTGTTCGTCGGCCTCGGGGTCTCGCTGATCTTCCAGTTGCTGGGCTGGCAGACCGACTGGCGGGTGTCGGGCCTTGGTGCGCAGCTTACCTGGACGCTGCCGTTCGGGCTGCTGGTGATGTTCGCCGTGATCGGCCGCTTCAACCGATCGTATGAGGAAGCCGCGCGCGATCTCGGCGCCAGTGCCTGGCAGGGGACGCGGGAGGTGACGCTGCCGATCCTGCTGCCCGGCATCATCGGGGTCGCGCTGTTCGGCTTCACCCTGTCGTATGACGAATTCGCCCGCACGGTGCTGACCGCCGGCAGCGTCAACACGCTCCCGCTGGAGATCTGGGCGATGACGACGAACGTCACCTCGCCAGCACTGTATGCTGTCGGCACCGTCACGACGGGGGTGTCGTTCGTGGTGATCGCCGTGGCGCTGGGCTCGATCGCGATGATCCAGCGCCGACGGTCACGCCACGCCACCGAAACCCATGGTGGGGTTGCCGGCCTGTCCGGAGCCTCCACCGCCGCGGCGGTGCAGGTCACCGACCACGCACGGAGACAAGTTATGACCACTCCCGTTCAGAACGGTTCGATCGAACTGGTCGCCGTCACCAAGATCTACACGCCGGGCGCACCGCCGGCGGTGGCGGACCTCGACCTGCGGTTCGACCATGGCGCCTATTGCTGCCTGCTTGGTCCGAGCGGGTGCGGGAAGACGACGATCTTGCGGATGATCGCGGGCCATGAGTTCCCGACCTCGGGCGATGTGCTGATCGGCGATCGCAACGTCACCAGTCTGGCGCCGGTGGACCGCGGCACGGCGATGATGTTCCAGAGCTATGCGTTGTTCCCGCATCGCAGCGTGATCGACAATGTGGCTTTCGCACTGAAAATCCGCGGCATCGGCAAGGCTGACCGTTACACGACGGCGCGGGAACTGCTGGAGAAGGTGCGGCTGGAGGCGTTCGCCAACCGGCTGCCGTCCGAACTGTCCGGCGGACAGCAGCAACGCGTCGCGCTGGCGCGGGCGCTGATCACCAACCCCCGCGTGCTGCTGCTGGATGAACCGCTGTCGGCACTGGACGAATATCTGCGCCTGCGCATGCGGGGGGAGCTGCGGCGTATCCAGCGCGACCTTGGCATCACGTTCGTGCATGTGACCCATACCCAGCTTGAAGCCACAGCGGTCGCCGATGTCGTGGTGGTCATGGAGCAGGGCCGGATCGAGCAGGCGGCATCCGCTCGCGACATCTTCCTGCACCCGCGGAACGCCTATGTCGCGCGCTTCATCGGCGGGCAGAACGTGCTGTCCGGTGCGGTCGAGCGCACGGCCGACGGGCGCGCCACCCTCATGACAAGCATCGGAGCGCGTGTCGAGGTGCCGCTTGCGGGCGGGCGCGTGACGCCGGGCGAGACGTTGTTCGCCTCGGTCCGCCGCGACCGCATCGCGGTGCGTCGTCCGGCGGGCGGTGAACCGCGCCTCGATCTGCCGAACAGCGTGATGGGCGAGGTCCATACGATCGAGAACCAAGGCTCTTACGTGAAGGTCACGATTGATCTTGGCGACGGCGAGGAGTTCGTCGCCAACGTGCTCGATGAGGACTACTTCCTCGATCCGATCGATATCGGCGACCGGGCGTTGGCGACGTGGTCCGTCGGCGACGTGCGTCTGCTGGAGGATCGCCCGGCGGCTCAGAGCCTGCCAATGGCGCAGCCGAGCACCGTCGCGGCATAATATCCGGTCGCAGAGAACCGCGGGTCGCGCAGCAACCGTAATTCGCCGCGCGAATCGGATACTTCAGACCGACAGCGGCATATCGCGCTGCTCCGACGCGCGATACCGGGTGGGCAACGAAACAAGCGGGCGACGACAGGGGCGGGTTGTTCGGTTTGACCCTCAACATGGAGATGGGCATATGGATATCGGGGTGTTCATTCCGATCGGCAACAACGGCTGGCTGATCTCCACCACCTCGCCGCAGTACAAACCAAGTTTCGCGCTGAACCGGACCGTGGTGCAGAAGGCCGAGCAGTATGGCATGGAGTTCGCGCTGTCGATGATCAAGCTGCGCGGCTTCGGCGGCCGCTCGGAGTTCTGGGACCACAACCTGGAATCGTTCACGCTGATGGCCGGTCTGGCGGCGGTCACGCGGCGCATCCGACTGTACGCGACCGCCGCGACGCTGACGATTCCGCCGGCGATCGTGGCGCGCATGGCCAGCACCATCGACAGCATCGCACCGGGCCGGTTCGGGGTGAACCTGATCACCGGCTGGGCGAAGGCCGAATACGACCAGATGGGGCTGTGGCCGGGCGATGCACATTACGAGCGCCGCTACGACATGCTGACCGAATACACCACCATCCTGCGCCAGCTCTGGACCGACGGGCGATCCGACTTCAAGGGCGAATTCTACACCATGAACGACTGCCGCCTGAGCCCGCGCCCGGCGGCGTCGGTGCCGCTGGTCTGCGCCGGTCAGAGCCCACGCGGCATGAAGTTCGCCGCGGCGTTCGCCGATTACAATTTCTGCGTCGGTTCGGGACTCAACACGCCGACTGCGTACGCGGCGACCAATGAGCGGCTGCTGGCGGAGGTCGCGAAGACGGGCCGCGACGTCGGCAGCTATCCGTTGATGATGGTGATCGCCGACGAGACCGACGATGCCGCCTTCGCCAAGTGGCAGCGATACGTGGAGGGTGCCGATACCGGCGCGCTGGCCTATCTTGGATTTCAGGCCGGGGCGGATGCCGCAGCCGATTCCGGATCGACGGCGCGGTGGATGACGCGGGAGGCGAACCCGGTGAACTTCAACATGGGCACGCTGATCGGGTCGTATGCCAGCGTCGCGCGGATGCTCGACGAGGCCGCTTCGGTGCCTGGCACGAAGGGCATCATGCTGACCTTCGACGATTTCATCGTCGGCATGGACCAGTTCGGCCAGCGCATCCAACCGCTGATGACGAGCCGCGCTCATTTGCGCGCCGCCGCCTGAGCGGGCCCTCGGGTTGGCGTCCCGTTTCCGCGCCAACCCGTGGGAAGATCATTGCGCCTCGTGCTGAAGCGATAGGCAGGTAAAGGCGCGGTCGGACATCGCGTGCAGCTAATGCGGCTTGCCGGCGTCACGAAAGCCGGTCTCCTTCAGGTGCCGACACCGCTACCGGTGGGGCGGCCGCGAAAGTGCCGGGCCACGCTACCCAGGATCCGCGCGGCGGAGTTCACTCAGTTGGTCACACTGGCCGCGCTGTAGGCTGACAGCGCCATAGAGGTCGCGCAGGAGCTCGCAGACCGGTCCTCGGGAATCAATTCTTTCTTGCTTCGAAGAAACGCTTCCGCCCACACTGGAAACCCCCCAGCTTTCAGGAGCGGATAGCAGCAAAGGGGTCATATCAGCCACGGTTAGCCGCGCCGCCTTGGTTGCTGGATATTGGGGAGAATGATACCACCTACGCGCTTCCTCGAGCTTTCAAATTCGAGGATGCTTATGCGGCACCCCCCGAGATCACCCTCAAGCATCTCGGAATCGCCAACCCCCTGCAATTTCAAGCATGACCCTGGCGTGGGCGCACCTGGCGCGGGGCCCGGTGCTCCGGAACAGCCTGGGCCCGGATCGCCTCCAGGACGATATCCCGCTTGTTCATCAGGTGCCGCGACAGCAGGCCGGCCAGCCGTTCGCCATCCCGCTCGCACAATGCCGCCAGGATCGCGTCGTGCTCGTCCATCGCCTGGCGCCAGCGATCCGCCCGCATCTTGTTCGCCATGTAGCGCGCCCGCGTGATCCGCCCCGACAACCCGGCGTACATCGTCATCAGCACCGGGTTACCAGCCGCCGCCAGGATCGCCTCGTGGATCGCCTGGTTGAGGGCGAAATATTCCGGCAGTTCCTCGCGTAGGAAATGCACATGCATCCGGTAATGCATGCTTTGTATTTCGGCCAGTGCCGCGGCCCCGATCCGAGCCGCGGCCAGCCGCCCGCCTTCGGATTCGAGCATGCTGATCACTTCGAACAGATGGCCCAGCGCCGCCTCGTCCAGCACGGCGACCCGCGCGCCGCGATTCGGCAGCAATTCGACCAGCCCCTCGGCCGCCAGCACTTTCAGCGCCTCTCGCAGCGGCGTGCGGGAAACCCCGAACTGCTGGCAAAGCACCCGCTCCGGCACGCGGCTGCCCGGGCCAAGGTCGCCGCGATTGATCAGCGTGCGCAGACTGTCCAACAGCGTGCCGTGCAACGTGCGGTGAGCCGGAGCCGATCTGGCGGCGTCCGTCGTGACGGGTGCCAGGGCGGGAAAGACCTGGACGACATTGCTGCCGGCGATGCTGCTCATGTGGCGCAACCTACGCCGTCGAGAAATTGCATTCAATCAGTCCTGAGGTGGGCCCACTCGCGCCGGTGCTCCTGCTGGGGGGCAATGAAATGCATTCATTCCCCAGACCCGACGATGCCCCGAGGCAATTGCATCCGCCACAGCGGCCCCCGCGTCCCGCAAGTCCCCCGGACCGACCATCGTGCCGGACCGCATCCTGCGCGCGATGGATATGCCGACCACGCCGACCGCGATCCCCCAGCCACCGAAAAAATCCTGCGGACTGCTTGACCTTTACTGCGCCATGTGCAGCATCCCCAACCCACTCCAAGGACAAGACTATGCGTTTTTCGGCCCTGCTCGCCCTGTGCGCCTGCATTGGGATAGCCAATCCATGCGTCGCTCAGTCGCTGAAATCGAACGAGGTACTCAGCTCGATCGCGGTGGGGCCGCTCAGCGAGCCCGATCCCGTGCCCGGCGCCGATGGCCGGATCCATCTTGCGTATGAATTGCTGGTTGTGAACCCAAGCCGGCTTTTCGTGACGCTCAACAAGGTGGAGGCCGTGGACGGTCAGGGGCACAGCCTATGGTCGCTGCGAAACGCGCTCGCCGAGATGACCACGATGTATTCAGATACCCGGTATGCGCTTCCGCCCGGAGGCTCGGCCGTTCTCTTTATGGATGTCAGCTTCGGTGCGACCGAAGCACGGCCGGCGACGATCTCCGCGCGCATCACCGCCACTCGTCAGGCGGCAGGTCCAGATGGCAAGCCGGCGCCGTTGCCCCCCGATACGCCCGTTCCGGCCACCTTTACCTTCACCGGGGCCCCGACCCGAATCGGACCGCCAGCTATTGTTGTGGAGCCGCCGCTGCAGGGGGACAACTGGGTCGCCTTCAACGGATGCTGCGACAGCATCACGTCGCACCGTGGTGCCGTCATGGCAGTGAACGGCTTGCTGCGCGTGCCTGAACGCTTCGCCATTGACTGGATTCAACTGGACCGGTCAGGTCGTGCCTACACGGGCGATGGCTCGAAGCTGTCAAGCT
Source organism: uncultured Alphaproteobacteria bacterium (assembly GCA_963817185.1). Taxonomy (GTDB): domain Bacteria; phylum Pseudomonadota; class Alphaproteobacteria; order Acetobacterales; family Acetobacteraceae; genus Rhodopila. The sequence continues at coordinate 200,356 of CAWFNN010000006.1, forward strand.
ACGAATATTACGGCACGCCGGTTCACGCCGTCGCCTCTGGCGTGGTGGTCAACCTGTACGATGGCGCCGACGAGCAGGTACCCGGTGCGCCGGCGAAGGGCATCACGACCGAGAACATTGGCGGCAACATGCTGGTCATCGACATGGGCAACGGCGCTTTCGCATTCTATGCGCACATGCAAAAGGGGAGCCTCAAGGTAAAGCTTGGCGACCACGTAACGACAGGCGAGGTCATCGGGCTGCTCGGCAATACCGGCAATTCGACCGCACCGCATTTGCATTTCCACGTGATGGATGGGCCGTCACCGCTGGACGCGAATGGACTTCCCTATGCTTTCAGTCACTTCGAGGGGCGTGGCGTCGTGGAGGATGACGGCGACGATGGTCCGTTGGAAAACGGCGACCCGGCAAGGATCGACACCGCAAAATGGAGCGGGGCACACATCAAGCAATTACCGCTCAATAACGAGGTTGTGGATTTCAGGTGACAGGAAACTGCACCGCCCGGCATGGACGCTGGACGTGATTGCCTGACGGAAGGGTTGCGCGAGACCGAAGGGCATGCCGATGCACTGCAAGAGTGCTGAGCCGGCATCTCGCACCGCGGTGACCCAATCTCTTTTCGACCGGACCCTACGCTGGTTCCGACTGGCCCCTCCGCTGACCGGCTCCGGCCAATACGCAGGCCGCTTGGCCGCCGCGGTTCGTCCGGAACGGCGGCCGGCCGGGCTGCACCGGTTCCACCCGCGCGAAACGCCGGACCGCGCTTCCACGGGAACCCGTCCACCGCCAGCCGCAGCGGCGTGCGCGCGCCCGCGAATTTCTCTCACGGCGCCCGCTCCGGCACACGCCGTCCCGGCGCCAGGCTATCGTGGTCGGTGAGCGTGCGCAGACCGCCCCCCAGCGTCCCGTGCAACGCGCGGTCCGGGGGAGACGTGGACCGGCTCGGTGGTCGCCGCGTTTCTGATGGTCTGCAGCCTACAGGCTGAACCGATTGCATTCAATCCACCGCCGTAGCCACCCCCCTTGCAGGCGTGCCAGGGCTATGAGACGGTGAATTGCATTCATTTTCAGGAGGCGACGATGTCAGGCAGAAACAACGTATACAAAAGCGGCCGGCACTTCCTGCAAATCCCCGGACCCACCAATGTCCCGGACCGCATCCTGCGTGCCATGGACATGCCGACCATGGACCATCGCAGTCCGGCCTTCGGGGAGCTTGGCCGTACGGTCCTCACTGGATGCCAGGCGGTGTTCCAGACCTCCGGCCCCGTCGTGATCTTTCCCTCCTCCGGCACCGGCGCCTGGGAGGCGGCGATCGTCAACACGCTGGCCCCCGGCGACAGTGTGCTGATGTATGAGACCGGCCAGTTCGCCACCCTGTGGCAAGCCATGGCAAAGCGCCTCCGCCTGAACGTCACCTTCGTCCCCGGCGATTGGCGGCACGGTGTCGATCCCGACGACGTCGAGCGGCGTCTGAGGGCCGACCGCGGCGTCAAGGCCGTCATGGTCGTGCACAACGAGACCTCGACCGGCGTCACCAGCCGCATCGCCCAGATCCGCGCCGCGATCGACCGCGCCGGCCACCCGGCCCTGCTGATGGTCGACGTCATCTCCTCGCTTGGTTCTGTTGAGTACCGGCACGAGGCGTGGGGCGTCGATGTGACCGTGGCGTGCTCGCAGAAAGGCCTGATGCTGCCGCCGGGCCTGGGCTTCAATGCCATGTCGCCGAAAGCGCTCGCGGCGGCCAAGGCAGGCGGTATGCCGCGGTCCTACTGGGACTGGCAGGAGATGCTGACCCCGAACGCCAACGGGTTCTTTCCCTACACGCCGGCCACCAACCTGCTGTACGGCCTACGCGAGGCGCTGACCATGCTGCAGGAAGAGGGTTTGCCGAACGTGTTCGCGCGTCATGCCCGTCACGCCGCTGCCACCCGCGCGGCGGTTAACGCCTGGGGGCTCGAGATCCTGTGCCAGGAACCCACCGAGTACTCGCCTGTCCTCACCGCTGTGCTGATGCCCGACGGGCACGACGCCGACGCATTGCGCCATGTGATTTCAGAGACCTACGATATGTCGCTCGGCGCGGGGCTTGGCCGGATGAAGGGCCGCGTATTCCGCATCGGGCACCTCGGCGATTTCAACGACCTGATGCTGGCCGGAACGTTGGCGGGGGTGGAGATGGGCCTGCATGTCGCCGGCGTGCCGCATCGCCGTGGCGGCGTCGCGGCGGCAATGGATATCCTGGCAAAACGTTCCGTTGTTTCCGACCCGGCCGCCGCCTACACAAACCCGGCCATGAGCACGGCGGGTTCGCCCCGGCGGGACCCGCGCAACGGCACATACGGAATTCGCGATGATCCGGACTAGGCTGTCTGCGAGCAGCAACGTTCTGTTGTTGCTGTGCGTTATGTATTTTATCACTTATCTAGACCGGGTGAATGTCGCGACCGCCGCCGGCGCCTTCAAGACCGAGTTCAGCCTGTCGAACACCGACCTGGGCCTGGTATTTTCGGCCTTCGCCTATCCTTACCTGATCTTCCAGATCGTCGGCGGCTGGTTCGCCGACCGGTTCGGCGCGCGGTGGACCCTGGCGATCTGCGGCGCCGTCTGGGCAGGCGCCACGATCATGACCGGCCTTGTCGGCGGGATCGCCAGCCTGCTGGCAGCGCGTCTGTTGCTCGGCCTGGGCGAGGGAGCGACCTTTCCCACCGCGACCCGAGCCATGTCGACCTGGCTGCCGGCGCATCGGGTGGGCTTCGCACAGGGCGTTACCCATGCCAGTGCTCGCCTGGGCAACGCCATTACCCCACCGCTGGTCGTAGCACTGATCGCACTGTTATCCTGGCGCGGCTCGTTCGTCGTCGTCGGAATCATCAGTCTGGCCTGGGCCATCGCATGGGGGCTGTACTTCCGCGACGACCCGCATCAGCACCCTGGTATCAGCAGCGCGGAACGTGCCTGCCTGCCCGCAACTCAGCGACGAGGTGTCCGATATCCTACGCCGTGGCGACTGTTGTGCCGGCGCATGGCGCCCGTGATCTTCGTTTATTTCTGCTATGGCTGGACGCTGTGGACCTTTCTGAGCTGGATCCCACAGTACATGCTGCATGCTTTCCATCTGAACTTGAAGGACAGCGCCTTCTTCGCATCAGCTATCTTCGCGGCCGGCGTTATCGGCGACGCGCTGGGAGGATTCACCAGTGATCGGATCTTGCACCGCACCGGCAACCTGCGGCGCGCACGGCGGGATCTTGTCATAGCCGGGATGGTGGGATCTCTGCTGTCGACGATCCCCCTGCTGTTCGTGCGGCAACCCGTCGTGGCCGCGGTTTCCTTGTCGGGCGGCTTCTTCTTCGCCGAGTTCACCATCGGGCCGATGTGGGCCATTCCGATGGATATCGCGCCACGGTTCGCGGGCACGGCCAGCGGATTGATGAACACGGGCTCGGCGCTGGCGGCCATCTCATCTCCCATGGTTTTCGGCGTTGTCATTGATGCCACCAACAACTGGTCGTTGCCCTTCCTGGGCACGATCGGGCTCATGCTGGCCGGCTGCATCACTGCGTTCTGGATGCGCCCCGAAGATCGCTTCGAGATCCATCCGGCCCGCGTCATGAACCCGGGCGTCGCCGATTGAGCACCGGCGGTTCATGACGGCTCAGTAAAGTCCGACGGCGGGGTCCGCGTCCGGCCGTCATCAAGGGCGGCGGGCGACAAGCCGAACCGGTCCTGTCTCCGGAACGGCTCATTCCGATGAAAATGGATTCGTCCGGCCGCCGATCGATCCGGTGGTCGTCACCGCATCAAGCCAACGGCTCGTCGCCGCGCGAGCCGATCACGGACCCGGCGGTGCGCGGATTTCCCGATCGGGCGTGGATCGCGTAGCATCGCCGCTGGGACAAAACGGGAGGATCGCCACGATGCAGATCGTTGACGCGCAGGTGCATATCTGGTCCAGCGGGACGCCGCTTACGCCGCATCGCCAGGTCTCATTCTACGGCAAGGACGAACTGCTGCGCGAGATGGCGGAAGCCGGCGTCGATGCGGCGGTGATCCATCCTCCAAGCTGGGACCCGCGCTCGAACGAGGTCGCCGTCGAGGCGGCGCGCGCCCACCCAGGACAGTTCGCGATCCTGGGTTTTGTCCCTCTCGATCAGCCGGGAAGCCGCCCGCTGCTCGATACTTGGAAGACTAGGTCCGGGATGCTCGGTCTGCGCTTCGCACTGGTCCGGCCGGAGCAGCAGACCTGGCACGAGGACGGCACGATGGACTGGCTGTGGCCGGCGGCCGAGAAGGCCGGGCTGCCCGTGGCGCTGATGGCCAATCGGTTCTTTCCGTTGCTGGGCCAGATCGCCGAGCGGCACCCGAAGCTGCGCCTCATCATCGACCATCTTGGCCACACGCGCGGCGGCAAGGACAATGCCGCGTTTAGCAAGAACGCCGAACTGTGTGCGCTTGCCAAATACCCGAATATCGCGGTGAAGGCGACGGGCGCGCCTGGTTGCTCGACGGCACCCTATCCCTACCGGAACATCCACGATCACATGCATCGCATCTTCGATGCGTTCGGCCCGGACCGCTTCTTCTGGGGCACCGACATCACGCGGATGCCGTGCAGCTATCGTCAATGCATCACGATGTTCACCGAGGAACTGCCTTGGCTCGCTGGACGTGACCTCGAGCGGGTGATGGGCAAGGCCTTGTGCGACTGGATCGGCTGGCAGCGGAAGGGGGCGTGAAGATGAGCTATGACGCGCCGTTCGCCGGCATAAAGGTCGTCGATCTCAGCCAGGGAATAGCCGCGCCGTATGCGGGCATGTTGCTCGCCCAGTACGGCGCCAGCGTCGTCAAGGTCGAGGTGCTGGACGGCGGCGACTGGGTGCGCGTCAGCGCTCCGAAGCCGGGCGGCAACACTGCGCTTTCCGTGATGGGCAACCTCGGCAAGCAGAGCATCGGCCTGGACCTGAAGTCGCCCGAAGGCTGCGCGGTCCTGTGGCGGCTGCTGGAAGGTGCTGACGTTTTCATGGAGGGCTTTCGCACCAGCGTGATCGGACGGCTGGGATTCGGCTATGAGGCGGTTTCGGCGCGGCACCCGCGCATCCTGTATCTCTCCGTGTCAGGCTTTGGCCAGACCGGACCATATGCGGAGCGGCCGGCGATGGACCCGGTGCTGCAGGCGTTCAGCGGCTTCATGGCGGAGAACCGTGACCTGGACGGACGGCCGATGAACATCGCCTCTATTCCGGTCGACATGATGACAGCGCTTTATGTGTTCCAGGCGTTGTCCGCCGCGCTATACGCCCGGCGCGAGGAGGCCCGTGGCCGCTATATCGAGGTCAGCCTGATGCAGGCGGCCGCGTGGCTGAACACCTACGCAATGCTCCAGCGTGTCATCTACGACGGCGATCCGCCGAGTGCGCGCATACACCGCGGCGTCTATCCCACGGCGGACGGCTGGATCCTTGCCATCGTCGCCGGGCGCCGCGGCTGGGGCGATTTCTGCCAGGCGCTGGAACGGCCGGAGCTTGGCGACGACCCGCGGTTCACCACCGTCATGAACCGGGTCGCCAACTCCGCCGTGCTGGTGCCGATCCTCAGCGAGATCCTGGCGGCGCGTCCGAGCGCGCACTGGCGGTCGCGCTTCACCGAGTTCGGTGTCATGCACTCGATCGCCAATGAGTCGCTCGACGTGCTGAACGACCCGCACGTGGCGGCGACCGGGCTGTTCAGCTACCTGGCACAGCCCGGCCTGGCGGCGATGATGCCGATCCCAGGTATTCCCGGTGCGCCGCCGCTGGAAAGCGGCACGCCGCGCGCCACGTCGCCGCTGGCCGGCGGCGACACCGACGCCGTACTGGCCGCGCACGGTTACAGTGCCGCGGAGATCGCCGATCTGCGCGCACGTGGTATCGTTTCCGGGGCTGTTGCCTGAGCCTCGATCAACAGCGCCGATCCGATCGGCTGATGTAACATCGCCGCGACCGTGGCGGCGGGCCTGTGCGTGCCACCCGATCGCGGCTCCCGCGAGGCTCGGTGACGGCCGTGAGCCGTCACCGGTTGGTCGTCAGCGCGCGGCGGCCTTGCTCTCCGACACCAGCGCTCGCACCAGGACCAGCCCCTGCTGCAACTGGAAGTCCGTCGATGGCTTGGTCAGGTCGAGCTTCGGCCAGTTCTCCGGCGGCAGCCTCGGGATCTGCTGCGCCGCGATGGGCAGATCGGCGGGCGGCGGCGCGGGGGCAGGCTTCTGCGTCCCCGGATTGGCCAGGATATGCTGCAGGTCGGCTTCATGTTCCGGCCCGAAATGCGGTGCCGGGTTCCGGCTCTCCTCCACCACGACGTTCGGCGTGATACCCACGCCCTGGATCGAGCGGCCCGACGGCGTGTAATAGCGTGCCGTCGTGAGTCGTATGGCACCATTGCCGCCGAGCGGGAATATGGTCTGCACGGACCCTTTCCCGAACGACTGGGTTCCCAGCACCAAAGCCCGGCGATCGTCCTGCAGCGCGCCGGCAACGATCTCGGCCGCCGACGCGGTCCCGTTATTGGTCAGCACCACCACTGGCAGGTTGCCGGATATATCGTCGCTTGGCTTGGCGGACCAGCTTTGGTCGTCATCCGCGTGACGGCCGCGCGTCGAGACGATCCCGCCGCGTGGCAGAAAGTCGTTCGACACCTCGATAGCCTGGTCCAGCAGGCCGCCCGGATCATTGCGCAAATCCAGGATCAGCCCGCGCAGGTGCCCCTTCGCCTCGGCGCGCAGCTTGCTCAATGCGGCGCGCACGCCGGGTTCGGTCTGTTCGGTGAACTCAGTGACACGGATCACGCCGACGTCGCCGATCAGCCGGCTCTTCACCGTTTCAACATGGATGATCTGGCGCGTCAGCGTCAGTTGGATCGGGTCGGTGACCGACGCCCGCTTGACGATCAGGCTCACCTTCGTATTCGGCGCCCCGCGCATCTGGGCGACCGCATCATTCAGGCTGAGCCCTTCGACGGTCTTGCCGTCCACCGCCGTGATCAGGTCGCCCGGCCGCAACCCCGCCGCCGCGGCAGGCGTCCCATCGATCGGGCTGATCACCTCCAGCAACCCCCCGTTGTCCGTCACCTCCAGACCGATGCCGCCGAATTTGCCGGACGTTTCAGTCTGCATGTCACGCCATTGCTGCTCGGTCATATAGGCGCTGTGCGGATCGAGCCCGGTCAGCATCCCGTTCAGTGCATTGTCGATCAACGTCCGGTCGGAGACCGGCTCGACGTAGTCGGCACGGACCCGATCCAGTACGTTACTGAACAGGCTGAGCATTCTGTAGGTCTGCTGCTGGTCCGTTCCTTGCGCGGCAGCAGGGAACATCCCGCCGTTGGAAGCAACGGCGCAGCCGGCCGCGAAGCTGGTTCCCACCAGCAGGGCGACCCCGATTCGCGTCATCTTCATCGAGCCACCTTACGTTCGTGTGAGTGCGTTTGTGTTTGTTCGGGCCAATTTGATTAAATCGGTTCGCCGCCCCTGAGCGCAATTCGCTACGAGCTTACATTACCGTTATATGCACGGCAATTGTGTCTGATCGGGTGGTCCGGTAGGCGATCCCAATTCGCCCTGTTACTGTCCGCTTCCCGACCGAACGGAGGAACGTTTCATGGACCTGGGACTGCAAGGCAAGAAAGCCATCGTCTGCGCCGCCAGCAAGGGGCTCGGCCGAGCCTGTGCGATCTCGCTGGCACGCGAGGGCGTGGAGTTGGTGATAACCGCCCGTACCGCCTCGACGCTGCAGGAGACCGCCGCGGAAATCCGCCAGATGACCGGCGTCAAGGTCACCGCCGTCGCGGGCGATATCACCAGCGAGGAAGGTCGTGCGGCAGCCCTCGCGGCATGTCCGGCACCGGACATCCTGATCAACAACAACGGCGGCCCACCCGGCGGCGATTTCCGCAACTGGGACCGCGAGATGTGGATCAAGGCGGTGGACGCCAACATGCTGGCGCCGATCTTCCTGATAAAGGCAGTCATCGACGGCATGATCGAGCGGAAGTTCGGCCGCATCGTCAACATCACCTCGGCGTCGGTGAAGTCGCCCATCGCGAATCTGGGCATGAGCAATGGCGCACGCGCCGGCCTGACAGGCTTCGTCGCTGGCCTCGCACGTCAGGTCGCCCGGCATAACGTGGTCATCAACAACCTCCTGCCCGGGGCGTTCCTTACTGACCGGCTGCTCGGGATGGCCCGGGCCGAGGCCAGCAAGAGCAACCGCCCGGCCGAGGACATCGTGCAGGAGCGCGCCAAGGACAGCCCAGCCGGCCGCGTCGGCAACCCGGTGGAGTTCGGCGACGCGTGCGCGTTCCTGTGTTCGGCGAAGATCGGCTACCTCGTGGGCCAGAACCTGCTGCTCGATGGCGGCGCGTTCAACTCGTCCAGCACCTGAAATCTCGTCCGGCGCGGCGCATCGCTTCCGCCCGCCGGAACTTCACAACTCCGTTATTGACCAGCGTGGTCCGTTCCCCCTACGGGTAGCCTCATCCGGGTCCGAGGTTTCCCATGCGAGGACTGATCGCTGCCCTGTTCTTAGCGCCACCGTTGATCGGTGCGACGGCGCCAGCCGGCGCCGCCAACGCGCCGGAGCCGCCACGGCCGCGGAACGTGGTGCTGTTCGTAGCGGGCGGGCTGCGGCCGGGGATGGTCAGCGAACAGACCACGCCAGCCATGGCGGCACTGCTCAGGCGCGGCGTGACCTTCACCAACGCGTATTCGCAGTTCCCGACGCTTGCCTCGCCCAACGCCGCGGCGATGGCCACCGGCCACGAGCCCGGCGATACCGGCGCTTTCGCCAACACGATCGGTGTCGGCGTCGCGATCCCCGGCGCGGGCGCCAGCTTGACACCGCCGCCGGTGAGCGACCCGGTGCTGGCCGATCTCACCAGCCATTTCAGCAGCGGCGCCCTCGACGCGGAGACCGTCCTCCACGCCGCCGCCACCGCCGGCCTGTCCACGGCTTCCATTGGCGCACTCGGTCCCACCCTGCGGTTCGACCCCTCGGCCCGCACCGGCCAACAGACCGTCATCGTGGACGACGAGACGGGGCACGCGGGCGGGATACCGTTGTCGGCGGAGATGCAGGCTGCCTTCCATGAGTTCGGCGTAGCGCCGCAGGCGCCCCTGCCAGATGCCGACACCAACGCCTCGCCTGCGGCCGCGACGAGCGCCACGCCTGCCGCCGGTGCCGTCCTCACGACGAGTGCCGCGCCGGCCACGGGTGGCGTCCCCTCGGCGAATGCCCCGCCGGCCGCGGATGGCGTCCCCGTGGCGAATGCCCCGCCGGCCGCGGGTGGCGTCCCCGTGGCGAATGCCCCGCCGGCCGCGAGCGCCGCCCAGTCCTGGTTTGCCGATGTCGCCACCCTGGCAGTCCTGCCGACCTTCAAGGAACGCCGGAAACCGTTCGTCATTGTGTTCTGGTCGCGCAACCCCGCATCCGCGCTGTTCGACCAGGATGACCCGCCGCTGCGACTGATCCCTGGCATCAACGGCGCGGCCTTCATGGCGGCGATCAAGCAGGCCGACAGCGACCTCGCCCGCTTGCTGGCAGCGCTGAGGGAGCTGGGCCTGGAGGCGACGACGGATGTGATCCTGGCCTCGGACCACGGCCTGTCCACGATCTCCAAGGAGACCGCGACCAGCTACGCCGCCGGCCGATCTTACAAGGGCGTGCCTACGGCGCTGTTGCCTCCGGGTTTCGTTGCGATCGACCTCGCGCATGTGCTGAGAATGACCCTGTTCGACCCCGACGCGACCGGGGATGCGAGGAATTTCCCTGTGCCGGCCGGCAGCTTCCCGATCCGCGGCAACGGTCTGATCGGCGATCAGGCGTCGCGGCCGTATGTAGTGGTGGTGGCCAATGGTGGATCGGACCTCATCTATCTGCCGACCCCTGACAAGTTGCTGGCTGCCCGGATCGTGCAGTTCCTCGCCGCACAGGACTACGTCAGCGGTCTGTTCGTCGATCCGCGGCTTGGTTCGATCGGAGGCACGCTGCCGTTGTCGGCCATCGCGCTGGACGGCGCCGCATCGGTGCCTGCGCCGGCTGTCGTGGTGAATTTCCGCACGTTCTCCAGCGGGTGTGCCGATCCGACGGCCTGCGGGGTAGAGGTCGCCGATACGGTGCTGCAACAGGGTCAGGGAACCGGCGGCAGCTTCAGCCGAGCGGACACCAGGATCGTGCTTGGGGCGGCGGGACCGGAGTTTCGGCCGGGATTTCAGGACCCGGCGCCGGCGGGCACGGCCGATATCGGCACGACGATCGCAGCATTGCTGGGCCTGAAGCTGAAAGACCAGGGAAGGCTGAGTGGCCGTGTGTTGACCGAAGCGATGCCGCACGGCGCGCCGGTGTTCGCGAAATCCGGCATTCTGAAGTCGGCGCCGGACGATTGGGGCAGGGTGACCGAACTGAAATACCAGACCGTCGGCGGGACCCGTTATTTCGATGCGGCCGGATATCCGGGGCGGACGCTGGGGCTGGAGTGATTCGGGCGCGCCCGGGCACCCGGGACCATCACGACGGGAGAAAAAGCGGGTGCGGCGCGCCGGCCGGCTGGCAACGAGCCCTGTTTTCGCAACCGCGTGCAAATGCTCCAGGGCGGGCAACGATCGTCTTAAGAGCGGTTTCGCGGCGCGAAAAGCAACGATATGGATCTGTTCCGCGGTATCAGCGCGGCCACGACCTTGAAGCCGTTGCGGATCGGGTCGTGAATGCTGATCGAGCCCGATCGATATCGCGGAGACCATGCGGCGGCCGCATGCCTCCCCTGTGCGCCGGCCGGAGGCTAATTTACCGGATTGCGCACTCGTGTTTTCAATGAGTTAGCGCGTCCCAGGAAAACGTGGGGGGTCGGGCGTAATCGCGTTGACACATGGGTAAGGGGAGTCTAGAAGGCGCCTCCCCCGACGGACCGGCTGGTTCGGGCGGGACGAGACGGGGTTCTGCCCCGACGC
>CAWFNN010000007.1:0-1561094 GCA_963817185.1 uncultured Alphaproteobacteria bacterium
CTTGCTGAACTGGAAGCTCCGCCGAGCCTTCGCCTTGCCGTACTTTTTGCGTTCCACGGCGCGGGAGTCGCGGGTCAGGAACCCGGCCACCTTCAGGATGCTACGCAAATCGGGCTCATAGTTAGTCAGCGCCCGGCTGATACCGTGCCGAACCGCGCCCGCCTGTCCGGACAGCCCGCCGCCACTGACGGTGCAGAACACGTCGAACTGATTGTATCGATCGGCAACGAGGAACGGCTGCGTCAGCAGCATCCGCAGCACGGGTCGCGCGAAATACTGCACGACCTTCTTGCCGTTCACGATGATCTCGCCCTTGCCGGGCTTGATCCACACGCGGGCAGTGGATTCCTTGCGCCGGCCGGTGGCATAGGATCGGCCCAGTTCGTCGCGCTTCGGCTCGCGCTTTGGCTGGGTGGAGACGGGAGCGGGCGGTGGTGGCGCGCCGGTCGCCTGCGGCCTCGGCTTCGGCGGCGGCCTGGCGGGCGGCAAGTGCCTCCTTCAGGTCGGCGAGGGTGCCGGTCTGATGTCCTGACATCGATCTCAGCCCCTCTTGTTCTTCGGATTGAGCGCCGCCACGTCCAGCTTCTGCGGCTGCTGGCCGTCATGCGGATGCTCCGCGCCGCCGTAGACATGCAGATGCTTCATCTGCTTGCGCTGCAGCGGGCCGCGCGTGATCATCCGCTCCACCGCCTTCTCCAGCACACGTTCCGGATGTCTGGACTCCAGGCGCTGACGGATCGAACGCCCCTTGATGCCGCCGGCATAGCCGGTGTGGTAGTAGAATACCGACTGTTCCGCCTTGTTGCCGGTGACACGCACTTTAGCGGCGTTCACCACCACGACGTTGTCGCCGCAATCGACGTGCGGGGTGAACTGCGGCTTGTGCTTGCCGCGCAGCCGGTTGGCGATGATGACGGCAAGTCGGCCGAGGATGACGCCTTCGGCATCGATCAGGATCCAGCCTTTCGTCACCTCCGACGGTTTGATGGAGGGCGTGCTCTTGAACATTTTTTTGTCAACTGTCCGTGGTTCAGAAGGCGCGGGTTATGGCGGCGCGACCCAGGTCGGTCAAGGGATTTTCTCGTGTGGTATCATGATACCACACGAGAACGGGGTGGCCTGCGTCCTTGCCGTAACCTCTACTAGCGCCAATCTCGCAAACGTTCCGCCGCCGTCCGCATGTCCGCCTCCGGCCCGCAATAGCTCAACCGAACGAACCGGTTGCCGCGTGTGCGGTCGAAGTCCACGCCGGGGCTGACCGCCACTCCGGCCTCCCGCAGCATGCGGGCACAGAATGCGGCGCTGTCGTTCGAGCGGTCGCTGATGTCGGCGAACAGGTAGAATGCGCCCTCGGCCGGAGACAGGCGGTTGAAACCGGCCGCCGGCAACGCTGCCAGCAAATGATCGCGAGACCGGCGATACCGCGCGACATTCGCCTGCAACTCGTCATCGCAGTCGAACGCCGCCTCGGCCACGACTTGCGAAATATGCGGCGCACTGATGAAAAGATTCTGCGCCAGGCATTCCACCGGCCGCGCCAGATCGGGCGGCAGCACCAGCCACCCGATCCGCCAACCCGTCATGGAGAAATATTTGGAGAAACTGTTCACGACAATGGCGCTGTCGCTGAACTGTGCAGCCGAGGCGATCGGACTGTCGTAGTTCAGCCCATGGTAGATCTCATCGCTGATCAGCCGCACGCCATTGCGGTCGCACCAGCCCGCGATTGCGGCCAGCTCATCGGCGCGTAGCATCGTGCCCGCCGGGTTGCATGGGCTGGCGACGATCAGGCCGTCGGGCGGCGGGTCGAGCCGCTCCAGCATCGCGACGCTGGGCTGGAACCGCGTGTCCAGGCCGGCTTCCAGGATCAGCGGGGTCATGCCGAGCGCGGTGAGGATGTTGACATAGGGCGGGTAGAACGGCGCCGTCAGGGCGACACGATCGCCTGGATCGAACGCCGCGAGGAACGCCAGCGGGAACGCCCCTGACGCACCAACGGTCACGGCAATTCGCTCGATCGGGAGGTCGACGTCATACCAGTTCGCGGCGTGAGCGGCGATCCGTTCGCGCAGCGACCGCAGCCCGAACGCCTCGGTATAGCCAAGTGGATGACCGGACCGCAGGGCGGTCTGGGCGGCGGCGATGGCGCCGGCGGGTGCGCCGGTCCCGGGCTGACCGACCTCCATGCGGATCACATGCGGCGCGTCAGGAAGCAATGCGGCCTGCCGCGCATTGGCGGCAGCAATCACGTCCATCACCAGGAACGGCGGCGCCGAGGCGCCCTTGCCGGTTTTCAGTGCCATCTGACCCGTCCTGCCCCTGTTCGTCCTGCCCAGATCAAGCTTCGAGGCTAAACCATTTTCGTCCGGGCTGTGCATGCCGAAATGGTCTATCTCTTTGTTTGATCGCATGATTCACGCGCCGGGGACGTTCCGCTCAGCGCGATCACGCGCTAATCAATCGGGCCGACTGGCGCTCGATCGTTCCGATCCGTCATACCGGGCGGCAGAGCGTTGCCTGTCGCAACGTGGGCGAAGGCCGGTTACCATTATTCCTGCCAATGGATAGCGCTGGCCATAATCTTCATCACGTCGCCTTGCTGCGTGCCTTCTATAGTGACGATGCACGGTTTCGCCACACCGGTACATTTACGCAAACGCCGGATCTCATCGGGGGGCAGATTCGATACGATGACCCGGATGCGCTCCTGCGCCCGTGCGCCGCGCCCCATTTCGCAGAACGACGCGGTGCAGAAGATGCGGCCCGGTCCAACCGTCACTTGTGTCGCCTGCTGAGCCTCGGCGGCGACCACCGACGCCGCCAACACGAGACCGAAACCGGCGGCCAGCAGTCCCGCCGCCCGCCAGATCAGTTGGCACCCACCGCCAGCCCGAATTCGCGTGGATCGTTCGTCCATCCGCAATCGCGGCTCTCCCCTGGCAGATATCGTGAGCAGGCAATGACATTGGCTCGCCCTGGATCCGGAACCGGCACCGGCATGGGTCGGTCGCTCTTCAACGTGTTGATCAGGGCGGCGGCAACCGCCAGCGGCGCACCGGCCTGACCCGACCCACTGGCGGCGGCTCGGAACGCCTTGATGTGGTCGTTCCACACGACTCCCGCCGACAGCAGCGGTGGCGGAACCACCGCCGGCGAAGCGGCAGCCAGGAAGCCTAGGCCGGGGAAAATTCGGCCAGTGCCGAACAGGTTGTCCAAGGTCAGTGCGCACGCCACCGCCTCGCCGAACCGGTCCATCGTCACGAAACTCGTGGAGGCGGGATATAGTGTCGGACCCGGCGGCGGCAGGTCTCGCGCGGCCAGGACCGCAGAGGGCGTTATGCCACCCGCACGATACCGCGCGACCACGGCCAGCGAAAGCGCCTCGGCGCCGGCTATATCGTTTGGGTTGTTGGCCAGCACGCCGAACGCCGCATCAGCACCCAGGCCCCCGTCTGCCGGCGGCGGCGGGAACGCCACCTTGTCGTTGCGATAATCACGAACCAGCGGCGGCGCCAGCTTCGGCAGAGCATTGCGCAGATCGGAATACTGAATGGGACCACCAATCTGGCCGGAAACCTCCGCGATACGATGGGCCAGCACGCCTTGATACATGTCGCCGACGCCGGCGGTGCGGATTTGGGCGAGCGTCGAGGCGAGGTCCGGTTGCTGCAGAAGCTGGCCTTCGGCCAAGGCAACGCCATCGTGGCTGAAAACGGCCCGGGCGCCGGGATCGGCCAGCAGCGGGCCGGATACCAGCGCGAGATCCTTCGCCAGGGCACGTGACACCGGCACACCCGCGCGCGCCATCTGTTCCGCCGAAGATGCGATTGCCTCGAACGGCTGATTGCCATAGCGGGCCTGCAGCAGGAACAGCCCACGCGCCAGCATCGGTACCGCCGCGGGCCTGTCGGCGTTGGCTCCGGGCGAGGCCGGGGCAAGTGGAGTGAACAGCACCGCCTCGGGCACGCCGCGGTTCGGGGATTTGGGACCCGGCGCGTAAGCGATGCAGGCGCCGCCGCCTCCCAATCCGGCGCGTGACGGATAGGTAACCGCCAAGGTCAGGCCAACGGCAACCGCGGCATCAGCGGCGGTGCCGCCTGCCGACAGGATTTCCCGGCCCGCGAGCGCGGCTCGCGGTTCATCCGCCACCACGCCGCCGAGGAAGCCGCTTACGTAGCCTGGCGTGCCGAGGGGGGGGCCGCTGCTGCCCAGCAGGTTGTTCGAGAGATCGCCGATGCCGGAGCAGCCCGGCAGAAGCGTCAGCAAGGCCATCAAGACTCGCGCCGTTAGCATGTTCGTATTGGCGGCTCTGACGTTGGGCTGCTCCTCCCTGCACAGCCGCGCCGGAGGCCGCCGTAATTCGGTTCTCGTGCCGCGACGCATTCCATCCATCCTGTCGGTCTTGCCAATAATCGGGTTCGCCAAGTCTCGGAATCGCCGATCAAAGCGACCGCGTCTCGTCGTTAAGGGACGGTGCCATAGACGGCTTCGCCATCAGCGGCAACCAGGCGCGGCGGTTTGACTTGCAACCAAAGGGGATTACCGGCTTAACCGGCTCGGCCTGCCGTTTGCCATGAAGGAAGCCAACATGATGCGCCCCTGCCTTGCCGTGAGCCTGATCCTGCCGACGGCGCTCTGCGCCGCTGGCGCCGGCGCCGCCGAATTCAGCCCCGCGCAACGGGCGGAAATCGTCGCCATCATGCGCGAGGCGCTGAAACAGGACCCTTCCATCTTGCGGGATGCGGTCGTCGCGCTGCAGGCGGATGAAGGTGAGAGGACCCAGCAAGCAGCCCGCGCGGCGATCGCCCGATCGCGCGACCGGTTGGTTACTCCGGCCGATCCGGTCGCCGGCAACCCGCGTGGCGACGTGACGATCGTGGAGTTCTTTGACACCCGCTGCCCATATTGCCGCAAAATGGAACCGGTGATGGATGGCTTCCTGAGCAAGGACAACAATGTCCGCCTCGTCTACAAGGACCTGCCCATCCTCGGTCCGGCCAGCGTGCTCGGGACCAAGGCGCTGCTTGCTGCCCAAAGGCAGGACGCCTACGCCAGGATGCGTCAGGCGGTCATGAAGCTGCCTCCCAACACGACGATCGCGCAGATCGAGGCGTCCGCCCGCGCGCTGGGCCTGGATTGGCCGCGGATGGCGCGCGACATGGATGACCCCGCCGTGCAGGCGCGGATCGATGCGAACCTGAAGCTGGCGCGTGATCTAGGCATCCAGGGAACGCCGGCGCTGGTGATCGGCAACAATATGGTGCCGGGAGCGCCGGATCTGCCGGAACTGCAAAAGGCGGTGGCCGAAGCGCGGAAAGGGTAGGGTCGGGGAACCGAACCCGGCTACACCACCTTCCTGAATTTCCGCAGTGACCGCAGGTTCTCCGGCCGTGGCTGGTCCGGGTAGGTCTGCGGCCAGTTGGTCCAGGAAACCTCGCCCACATAGATGTCGCCGTGCCGATCCACACACAGCCCGTGCGGCGCGATGAACTGATCAGAGCGCAATCCCGGACCGAGACCGCCCAGCCGCGCCAGCCGCTTGCCGGTGTGGTCAACGATCGAAACCCGAGGTCCCAGGTTCGGGACGTGCCGATTCACCGGCTGCACCGGGCCGAGTTCACCGATATAACATACGGGGCACCGGCCCTGCGGCATGAACAGGCCGCAGGGCCGGTGCAGATTGTTCCACTGGGTCTCGTACCTGCCGTTGTCGTCGAACACCTGGACCCGGTGATTCTCGCGGTCCGCCACGTAGACCCAGCCGTCGGCGTCGCAGGTGATGTTGTGCACGATGTTGAACTCGCCAGGATCAGTGCCAGGCCCGCCCCAGGAGAGCAGGAGCCTGCCATCCGGCGAATACTTGTGGACACGGGCGTTGCCATAGCCGTCCGAGACATACAAGTCGCCGTTCGGAGCCATCGCTGTGTGGGTACAGCGATGGAACGGTTCGCCGCTCATGAAGGGCGCCGGCTTTCCGGGTGTCCCAAGCGTAAGAAGGATTTTGCCGTCGAGGGAGCATTGGCGGACGGTGTGATCGGCGTCATCGGTCAACCACAGGGTCTCGTCCGGGGCGACGAAGACACCGTGCGCGCGGGGAAAGATGCCCTCGCCCCAGGAGCGCAGGAAATTGCCGTCGCGGTCGAACACGATCATCGGGTGCTCGCCACGGTTGAACACGTAGACGTTGTCCTTGCTGTCCACGCCGACGCCGCCGATTTCCTTGAACGACCAGCCGGCCGGCAGCTTCCCCCAGCCCTCCACCGGCTCATAAACGTAGTCGCCGCCCCCCAGGCTCACCATCGCCGCCCTCCCTCCTTGTTGTTCGGTCGCGGAAGCTTGTCACTTGTGGGGCGGTTCGGCCAGGGGCGGCGGGCAGGTGGCTCGGATCCGGCAGCGGATGGCGAGGATCAGCTGCGACAAATGATATATATTGCGACGTAGTTACAATATAAACCGGCTCAGGTCGCCTTTCTGTGCCAGCGGAGCTACTTTCTCGGCTACATAGGCGGCGTCGACAACAAATGTCTCGCCGCCGTGATCGGTCGCGGTGAAGCTGATATCCTCGAGCAACCGCTCCAGCACGGTGTGCAGTCGACGGGCGCCGATGTTCTCGATGCGGTCGTTGATATCGGCGGCGAGATCCGCCAGCGCATCCACCGCGTCATCGCGAAAATCGAGCGTCACGCTCTCGGTGCCCAGCAGCGCTGCATACTGCTTCAGCAGCGAGTGCTCCGGCTCCGTCAGAATGCGCCGCAGATCGGCGCGCGACAGCGGCGACAACTCGACGCGGATCGGCAGCCGGCCTTGCAGTTCCGGCAGCAGATCGGACGGCTTGGCCAGATGGAATGCACCCGAGGCAATGAACAGGATATGGTCCGTCTTCACCAAACCGTATTTGGTGTTGACCGTGGTGCCCTCGATCAGCGGCAGCAGGTCGCGCTGCACGCCTTCCCGCGAGACGTCGCCACCGCGGAACCCGCCCTCGGTCGTGCGGGCGCAGATCTTGTCGATCTCGTCGAGGAAGACGATGCCGTTGTTCTCGGCATGCGCGACAGCCTCCTTGGTCAGCGCCTCGTTGTCGAGCAGCTTGTCGGCTTCCTCCGCTTCCAGGACGCGGCGCGCGACCTCGACGGTCATGCGGCGCTTCTGCTGCGGGCGGTTGCCCATCAGACCCTTCATCATCTCGGACAGGTTGATGACCTGCCCAGGGGGCATCCCGGGTATATCGAATTGGCCGATCGGCATGCCGCCGGCATCGGCGACCGAGATCTCGATTTCCTTCTGCTCGAATTCGCCATTGCGCAGCATCCGGCGGAATTTCGACCGGGTGTCGGCGGCTGCCTCCTCACCCACCAGGGCCGAGATCAGACGCTCCTCGGCCGCGGTTTGCGCCTTGGCCTGCACGCCCTTGCGGCTGCTGTCACGCAGCATGTTCAGGCTGGCATCCACCAGGTCGCGAACGATGCTCTCCACGTCGCGGCCGACATAGCCGACCTCGGTGAATTTGGTCGCCTCGACCTTCAGAAACGGGGCCTGCGCGAGTTTCGCCAGGCGGCGGGCGATTTCGGTCTTGCCGCAGCCGGTCGGGCCGATCATCAGTATGTTCTTGGGAACGACCTCCTCGCGGATGCCCTCGGGCAGTTGCTGACGGCGCCAGCGGTTGCGTAACGCGATCGCAACGGCGCGTTTGGCGTCGTCCTGTCCGACGATGAAGCGGTCGAGTTCCGAGACGATCTCTCGCGGCGAGTATGTGGGGACATCCATTACAGTGACTCGATGATGACGTTGCCGTTGGTATAGACACAGATGTCCGAGGCGATCTTCATCGACCGCCGGGCGATCTCCTCGGCCGAAAGGTCGGGTACCGACATCAGCGCGCGGGCCGCGGCAAGAGCATAGTTGCCGCCGGAACCGATGCCGATGACGCCATCCTCGGGTTCCAGCACGTCGCCGTTGCCGGTGAGGGTAAAGCTGCGTTCCTTGTCGGCCACCGCCATCATCGCTTCCAGCCGGCGAAGATACCGGTCGGTCCGCCAGTCCTTGGCCAGTTCCACGCAGGCGCGCTCAAGCTGGTTGGGATACCGCTCCAGCTTGCTCTCCAGTCGTTCCAGCAGTGTGAATGCATCCGCCGTGGCCCCGGCAAAGCCCGAGATGACGGTGCCGCCCGCGCCGATGCGCCGGACCTTGCGCGCGTTACCCTTGACGATAGTTTGACCCATGCTGACCTGGCCGTCCCCGGCCATGGTCACTTTGCCATCCCGCCTTACGCACAGGATGGTGGTGCCGTGCCACCCAATCGGGTCGGCCGCGGCGTTGGTGAGGTTCTGCATAACGCGCCAAGATGGCGATCCTTGGCCGCTTGGGCAAGGGCCCGGACCAATGCCTTCTCAAGTTGGCGCGAGGCCGCATTCGTCGCGGCACGCGGACGTATGGTTCCCGAAACGGCAAGCCGGCAAACGTGATGGGCCATAACCGAGGTGTGACCCATCGGACTCGACATGATCCCTTCATATGGGTTGTCATGCGTCATTCGATCTCCGATGCATGCGCGACCCGATTACGACGAGGTATCATGAACGGACCGCCGCCCCGAAACTGTCGTTGCAAGTTCAGATATGACGGGTTCGGCTGCCATGCATTACTGAAAAATACCCGGCCGTCGCCGTGGCGCCGCGCCGCGAGCGGCGTGCTGCGCGTGGTCGGCTGCCGCTCCCGGTGGCTGGCCGCGGTTGGCTGACCTGCAAACGCCATGTTGACGACACCGGCCCTTGTGCGGGCTTCCTGTGGCCCGGATCACGCGGCTATGTCGCGTCAGCCGGAAGGATGCCGCCGCATACTTTTTGCCAAGCTGGGCTCATTTTCTCACACCAACGAGCGGGTGCTGGAACAACTGCACGCTCGCTTCCCTCATTGCGAGATCGTCACTTTTGACGTGAAGGACTACATCAAGCGCAAATTTGGCATGGCTGCGCTGAACGCTCTGATAGAAGTGATGATCTACGGTCCGTCGGTGCTGTCGAGCGCGTCCGACCGGCATGCGTTTTTCTTCCTCACGCCGCTCATGTTCCGCCATTTGTCCGCAACGATTGTCAGGCGGTTCGGGCCGGAGGCAGCCAGCTTCCAGTTCGTGCTGCAGACCCAGGGCCTGTTCTGCGCGGCTTTGCCCGGGCGTCCTTTCGTCATTTATACCGACCATACAATTGCCAGTCATCGCGAATATCCATACAGCGATCCACGTCTGTTTCGCTCTAAGGCGCTTCTGAGGCTGGAACGCGCGCTGTACCATAGGGCGGACCGTATCGTGGTGACCGCCGCCCATGTCGAGCAAACCCTGGTCAAGGCGTATGGCTGCGATCCGGAGCGGGTGGCGACGATCCTGATCGGCGCGAACATTGAAGCCGCGGCCTCGTCGGCCGAACTTGAACGCTATGCCGCCGGCCGTATCCTGTTTGTCGGGATCGACTGGGAGCGTAAAGGGGGCCCGACGCTGTTGACCGCCTTCGACTCGGTTGCGGCCCGGTTTCCGCACGCGACGCTGACGATCGCAGGGTGCGCTCCTGCCCTGTCGCATCCGCGCGCCCGTGCGACCGGGCTGCTTGCTCGTCCAGAGGTGGCCGCTCTTTACGCGAATTCATCAATATTCTGTCTGCCCAGCGTGGTCGAACCGTCGGCGGTGGCGTCGGTCGAGGCGATGGCGTTCCGCCTGCCGGTCGTCGCGACGAACGTCGGCGGCTTTCCCGGCATGGTCAACGACGGCGAAACGGGCCTCCTTGTGCCGCCTGACGATCCTGTCGCATTGGCCGACGCGCTGACCGAACTACTGGCAAACCCCGAACGGGCTCGGGTCATGGGCCACGCCGGCTACAGGCGCGGGCTTGACCACTTCACCTGGGATTCCGTCGGTGCCCGGTTGCGGGCCGAGATCGGCGTTATGGCGCTGGACCAGAACTGGAACCCGTGACAGGCCGGAGCGTCCGGCGGTCGGGTCCCGTGTTGAGGCACGCGCAACAGGGTCAGCGACGACGCGGCCCAGCTCGCCCAACACAGGCGCCGCGAGAACTTTGCCGATCGACGTCAGCCCATGCCAGCGGACGAAATCGGAGCGCAACCCGGGCGACTAGGCTCGCCGCCCGCCGTGACCGCTCTTCCCCTGATCCGGTTGACGCCCTAAGTACGGCCGCAACGGAACGGGGGTCGTTGCATGGTTCGTTCGCTCAAGGTCGCGGTCCAGATGGACCCGATGGACACGGTGAAAATCGACGCGGACTCAACGTTTGCCCTCATGCTCGAGGCACAGTCGCGCGGCCACGCGCTGTGGCACTACGAAGTGCGCCACATGGCCCTCAAGGAGGGCGTGGCCCGCCCGGACAGCAGCCGGCGTGAGGAGCGGCTGTTCGCGCGCGGGCACAAGGTGAAGGTCGCGCGCCGGCATGGCGCCCACTATGAGTTCGAGCCCATGGAGACGATCGATCTCGGCAACATGGACGTCGTGCTCATGCGCCAGGACCCGCCGTTCGACATGGCCTACATCACCGCGACCCATATGCTTGAGCATGTCCAGCCCGGCACGCTGGTGGTGAACGATCCGGCCGCGGTGCGCAATGCACCGGAAAAGATCCTCGTCACGCATTTTCCTGAGCTGATGCCGCCGACGCTCATCACCTGGGACCTGGAGGCTATCCGTTCGTTCCGAAATCAATATCAGGACATCATCGTCAAGCCGCTGTTCGGCAACGGCGGCGCCGGCGTGTTCCGCATCAGGCCGGACGATGAGAACCTGGCGGCGCTGCTGGAGATGCACTTCACCCGCTCGCGCGAGCCGCTGATGTTCCAGCGCTATGAGCCGGCCGTGCGGGTCGGCGACAAGCGGATCATCCTGGTGGACGGCGAACCGATGGGCGCGGTGAACCGTGTCCCGGCGGAAGGGGAGGCAAGGTCGAACATGCATGTCGGCGGACGCGCGGAGAAGTCTCCGCTGACTGCCCGAGACCGGGAAATCTGCGCGGCGATCGGGCCGACCTTGCGTGATCAGGGGATGGTCTTCGTTGGGATCGACGTGATCGGTGATTACCTGACCGAGATCAACGTTACTTCGCCGACCGGGCTGCAGGAGATCGCGCGGTTCGATGGCATGCATATCGAAAAATCGATATGGAATCGGATCGAAACCAAGGTGGCAGGGTTGCGTTCCGCGGCGACGGCCGTAGGCTGACCGCAGACGCAAGGGAGACCGTCATGAAAATCCTCCGACCCTCAGATAGGAAAACGAACCGCGCGCCGGCAGCCAACTTCACCGGCACCGTGTTCTCGGATGAAGTCGTCGCCGGAACGGCGCCGTCGCGCATGCGTGCTTCGGTCGTATCTTTCACTCCCGGCGCGCGCACGGCGTGGCACACCCATCCGGTCGGCCAGACGCTGTTCTGCCTGTCCGGGGCCGGGCGCGTGCAACGTGAAGGTCATCCGGTGCAGGAGATCCGGCCCGGCGATACGGTGATCATTCCGCCGGACGTGCGGCATTGGCACGGCGCGGCACCGGACAAGCTGTTTTCTCACCTCGCGATGTCGGAACTGAATGACAAGGGCGAGGGCACGGCGTGGTTCGAGCATGTCTCGGACGAGGAGTACAACGCTGCGGCCGCCGTGATGACCTGAGGCAACGGCGGGATACGGTCGAGCCAGACGGTGTTCCACGGCTTCGGCTCAGCGTGGCCGACTGCCGGCGTGCTCCACTGCGGTCCTTTCCCATGAGATCATTTCTTGGCGGACGCGGCGCCGCCGGCCGGTGCAAGCCCGCCTTCGGGTGCGCGGTCAGCACGCGGGAACCGAGGCCATTCTGAGATTGTGCCGGAAAGCCTGATGTGGTGGCATCCGGGAACATTGGCCAGGTCAAGGGGATTGCTGAATGGCTACGCATCGTCTCGCATCGACACCGGAAACCGTACGCTGGGGCGTCTTCGATGCCGGTTTTCCGCCCCTGATCACGATTGATTCCGGCGAGACCATCGTGCTGGAGTGCGTCTCGGGCGGCCCGGAGGTCATGCCCGCTCCTGGCACGGGTCTGAGGATTCCTCCGGCGCTGGCGGCGATTCATGCCGCCAAAATTCCACGGGCGCCGGGGCACCTGATCACCGGTCCCGTCGCGGTCACGGGGGCGGAGCCTGGTGACATGCTGGAAGTTCGTATCGACAAGATCGACCTTGGCTGTGACTGGGGTTTTTGCGGGTTCCGTCCACTGGCCGGGACCATTCCGGAGGATTTCCCGGAGAAATTTCTCTCGCACATCCCGGTGGATCGCGATCGCAGGACCTGCCGCCTGCCCTGGGGCACGGAACTCAACCTGTCGCCCTTCTTTGGCGTGATGGGCGTGGCGCCGCCGCCGGCTTACGGCGCGATTTCCACGGTTCAGCCGCGCGAACACGGCGGTAACCTGGACAACAAGGAACTCGGCGAGGGGTCGACGCTGTTCCTGCCGGTGTGGGCGCCGGGCGCGCTGTTTTCCGCCGGCGACGGCCACGGCGTTCAGGGCGACGGGGAGGTCTGCATCAACGCGCTGGAAATCTGCCTGACCGGCACGTTTACGTTGACGCTCCACAAAGGGGGTGGTGCGCGCGACCCGCTACTGAGCTACCCGCGCGCGGAAACCCCGAGCCATTTCATCTCGATGGGCATGCACGAGGACCTGGATGTGGCGATGAAGACCGCGCTGCGCCAGATGATCGCGTTCATCACCAGCCGGACCAATCTGTCGCGCCAGGAAGCGTACCAGTTCTGTTCGCTGGCGGTCGACTTCCACGTGACCCAGACGGTGAACGGCGAGAAGGGGGTGCATGGGCTGCTGAAAAAAGGTCTGCTCGTTTAGACGCGGCAAGGCTCGACATCGGGTGGTGGCGGACAAGGCGGGGCCGCGGCCATCGGCGCCTTCGCGAGGGCAGGGTGGATGTGCCGCGGGCAGACCCCTTGGGACTGGAGCGACCGCTGCGGCAACGCCGTGGATTGACCTCGCCGCCAGGTTGTCGGCTTCGGGCAGCGCCGAACTCCCATTCACGGAGTGAAGAAGTTCGCCGAGACCGAGGATCTGGCGATAAGTGCGCGAAGTGCGGGGTTATCCTCACTGTTTTCTTCCGCCAGCGTCTCCATGGGAACGAAGAACTCGTGCGCGTGAGGTAACTGGTGACGGGCGAACCCTTTGTAGTGGTCGCTTTTGAGGCCGTAGAGGACTCGCATCTCACGGACGGGGATCACGACGTCGTTAAACGGTTCCCGCGGGATGACGCCCGTCGTCTTCCATCGCGGTGTCGGGTCGGTCGGGGTGATGGGTGCCAGCAGCCATCCGGTCGGGCACAGGCACATCATCGAGTGAGTGCTCGGTGCGAAACGGGATCGCTTGTCGAGCAGGTTCTGGATCGTGCTGCAGGCCTCGATCGCGAGGATGTCCACGAACGGTTCGGCGAACGATCCGCCAAAGTTGAGCCAGAGACCATCGGGAAGGGTGCGCAACCTGGAACTGCCGGGAATTTTGAGGAAGGGGCTGCTGATTCTGGCTTCATCCTCGGATGGCCGGCCGCGCAACCATGATTCTTGTCCGCGTCGTGGTTTCACGCCTGGCGGGCGCTGACCCCATCGTTTCAGTCGGCTTTTGACAAGAAGATCTAATGAAACCTTGGCCTGCATAAGGGTCTTCCTGGGCAAACGGACGGGACCACAACTTATGCGTGTATTAATGATTCTGATTTCACATGAAAATGTTCGTATCACGAAACCGTGTGTAACATAAGCGATCCAAATCCTTATAAAGGTCTTGACATACTTGACTCGATATATTTCTGCCGGAATTTGAACCGAAGCCGGTTGCAGAGGCGGGATTTAATCCGATTTCTGCCCAATATATTCCACTAAATCGGTATGTTAGTCGATTTGGCTCGAATCGTGCTGAAAGATCATGTTGCGAGGCGTGGATCGCGCGGGGCACACAAACCGAATTTCACTGTGCGAAATCCGACAAGGACGTGTGGCGAGCAAAACCGGCGGAAAAAGGCGGCCTGACGGATCGCCCCGCCCGGATGTGCCTAATCCGGCTCAGTTTTGTGGCCGGAGGGGTTCAGCCGCGCTGCGCGGCTGGCACGTAATCGCGCTGCGGCGCGCCGGTGTAGATCTGCCGGGGGCGGCCGATACGCTGCTGCGGATCTTCCATCATCTCTTTCCACTGACTGACCCAGCCGACCGTGCGTGACACCGCGAACAGTGCGGTGAACATGCTGGTCGGGAAGCCCATCGCCTTGAGGATGATCCCTGAGTAGAAGTCCACGTTCGGGTAAAGTTTGCGGTCGACGAAATAGCGGATCGTTCAGGGCGATCTTTTCCAGCTCCATCGCGAGGTCCAGCAGCGGGTCGCCCTTTATCCCCAACTCCTGCAACACGTCGTGACACGCCTTTTGGATGATTTTTGCCCGCGGGTCGTAATTTTTATACACCCGATGGCCGAAACCCATCAGCTTGGTGTGGTTTTCCTTATCCTTAACGTCGGCCAGGAAGTGCTTGATGTTGCTGGTGTGCCCGATCTCGGCCAGCATCTTGAGCACGGCCTCGTTGGCGCCGCCATGCGCCGGTCCCCACAGGCTGGCGATCCCGGCGGCGATACAGGCAAAGGGGTTGGCGCCGGTGGACCCCGCCAGCCGTACCGTGCTGGTAGAGGCATTCTGCTCATGATCCGCGTGCAGGATCATGATCAGGTCCATGGCCTTGGACAGTATGGGGTTGACCTTGAAGTTCTCGGCCGGCACGGCATGGAACATGTAGAGGAAGTTTTCCGCGTACGACAGGTCGTTGCGCGGATACATGAAGGGCTGGCCAATCGCATACTTGTGCGCCCAGGCGGCGATCGTCGGCACCTTGGCGATCAGCCGGAACGCACTGATGCGCCGGCTCTCCGGGTCGTGGATGTCCAGGCTGTCGTGATAGAATGCCGACAACGCCCCCACCACACCGCACATCACCGCCATCGGATGCGCATCGCGGCGGAACCCGTTGTAGAAGGTGCGAAGCTGCTCGTGCAGCATCGTGTGCCGCATCACACCCTCCTCGAACTCCTTTGCCTGGGCCGCGTTCGGCAATTCGCCGTTCAGCAGCAGGTAGCAGACCTCGAGAAAGTTGGATTTCTCGGCGAGTTGCTCGATCGGGTAGCCGCGATACAGCAGAATGCCTGCATCGCCATCGATGTAGGTGATCTTGCTGTCGCAGGACGCCGTGGCGCCGTAGCCGGGGTCGTAGGTGAACACGCCCAGCTCGCCGTACAGCTTGCGGATGTCGAACACGTCCGGACCGATGCTGCCGGACAGTAGCGGCAGACTGGTCGACTTGTTCGAGCCGTCCAGGGTTATCGTCACAGTCCGTTTCGCTGGGGCGCTCATGCGCGATGTCCTTGTTCGAGGTGCGGCGGGCACGCCACCGCCCGACAGACTTTATCTCGTCGTGCCGGCCCAGTGGTTCAGGACAAAATTATGGTGCTATGCGTCGGGACGCAATGC
Source organism: uncultured Alphaproteobacteria bacterium (assembly GCA_963817185.1). GTDB lineage: Bacteria > Pseudomonadota > Alphaproteobacteria > Acetobacterales > Acetobacteraceae > Rhodopila. The sequence goes on from CAWFNN010000007.1 coordinate 15,525, forward strand.
TTCGCACCCGCAGCAAGGCTCGATTACGAAATTGGCACGTGGAGCCGCTGCTAGTGCAGCACCAGGTGTCGCCGTGGCCGCGTCGGCGGCATCGGACGCGCCTGCTCGGCCTGGCACGCACGGATCGCTTTGCGCAGGGCGAGCAGGGTACGTGGCAGATTGAGGTTCACCGCTTCCTCGGCCAGCATGGTCAGGCATTGCAGGACGTTGGCTGCTGTTGCATGCCGGGCCGCTTCGGGCAAATCGTCGTCAACCATGGCTGGCGTATTCTCTGTAGGCTGTCTCACCCGAGCGTGAGATAGAAGCCTACGCTCTATGCGAAAATCCCATGATGGTTGCAAGAAAAGAGTGGTGGTGACGGAATATGCAATGAAAAATAAGGCAGAAATGCCACGCAGGCTCGGGATCATCGCCGGCGGCGGGCTGCTGCCGGTGAAGGTCGCGGCGGCCGCGCGTGCGGCGGGCAGGGCAGTCTTCATCGTCGGGCTCGAGGGGTTCGCGGACCCGGCCCTGCTCGCCCCCTGGCCGCACGAAATGCGGCGCATTGGCGCGGCGGCACGCATCATCGCCGCGTTGCGGGAGCACGGGTGTCAGGACCTGGTGATGATCGGTCCGGTGCGCCGCCCGTCGCTGCTCGATCTGCGGCCGGACGCCGAGGGGGCCAGGCTGCTGGCCCGGGTCGGCCGCGCTGCCTTTGCCGGTGATGACGGATTGCTCGCGGCTGTCATACGGGTGCTGACGGAGGAAGGTTTCCGTGTCATCGGCGCGCAGGAGATCATGCGGGAGGCCGTGGCGCCGGTCGGCGTGCTGACGCGGACCACGCCGGATGCCCAGGCGATGACGGATATCAACCGCGGCGTCGAGGTCGCTCGGCTGCTCGGTCGGCCGATGTCGGCCAGGGGTGTGTCGTGCAGCAGGGCCTGGTGCTGGCGGTCGAGGCGATCGAGGGGACCGACGCGATGCTGGTCGCGTGCCGGCGCGTTGCGGCGCGACGGCATCGGTGGCGTTTTGGTGAAACTGGTGAAACCCGGTCAGGACAAGCGGGCGGATCTGCCGACGATCGGCCCCGATACCGTGCGCAACGCCGCGGCAGCCGGCCTGAGGGGGCTTGCGTTCGAAGCAAAGGCAACCATTCTGGCAGAGCGCGAGGCCTGCCTGGCCGCGGCGGACGCGGCGGGGCTGTTTCTGCTGGGCCTCGATCCCGAGACTTTATCCTGAAGGGGGACTTCCAATGAGCCGCTACCTGCACACCATGCTGCGCGTCGGCGACCTGCAGCGCAGCATCGATTTCTACACCAAGGGCTTCGGCATGAAGGAAATTGCGCCGCAACGACGTGCCCGACGGCAAATACACCCTGGCCTTCGTCGGTTACGGCAGCGAAGAGAGCAGCACGGTCATCGAGCTGACCTACAACTACGGCATCGAAGGAGTATGACCTCGGCACCGCCTTCGGCCACCTTGCGATCGGCGTGCCGGATGTCGCCGCGACGACCGAGAAGTTGCGCGCCTTCGGCGCCAAGGTGACCCGCGAACCGGGCCCGGTGAAGTTCGGCACCACGATCATCGCCTTCGTCGAGGATCCGGACGGCTACAAGATCGAACTGGTCCAGCGGGCCTAGTTCGCGCGCGGCAGGCGGCGCGGCGAGCGCCGGTGACGCGACCGCGCTGCCGCTGAATCCGCCAAAATCAAAGTTATGGCCGCTATTGCATCTGGTGGTGGCATCGGTCGCGGTTGCGCCGCGGCCGGGCTTCGGGGTTAACTTCCTGTATCACAGGGAGGGACGCGGCCATGGGACCGTTGGCGGGAGTGAAGATCGTCGAATTCACCGGTATCGGCCCAGCGCCGATGGCCGCGATGCTGCTGGCGGACATGGGCGCGACCGTCCTGCGCATCGATCGAGTCGCGCCCTCCGATCTGGGCGTTCCGGTGGCCGAGGAGCATGAATTTACCCGTCGCAGCCGAGCGGTGCTGAACCTCGATCTGAAGCGGCCCGAGGCGATCGATCTGGCATTGCGGCTGATCGACGGGGTCCGACGCGCTGATCGAAGGGTTCCGGCCCGGCGTCATGGAGCGTCTGGGCCTCGGCCCCGACGTCTGTCTTGGCCGCAACCCGAAGCTGGCCTACGGGCGGGTGACTGGCTGGGGGCAGGAGGGTCCGCTGGCGCAGGCCGCCGGGCATGACCTGAACTACATCGCGCTGACCGGCGCCTGCATGCGATCGGGCGGGCGGGCCAGAAGCCCACGCCGCCGTTGAACCTGGTCGGTGATTACGGCGGCGGCGCGCTGTATCTGGTGACCGGCTTGCTGGCGGCGATCATCTCGGCGCGGACGACCGGGGTGGGACAGGTGGTCGATGCGGCCATGGTCGACGGGGCGCTGTCGTTGATGACACCCATCTATGCCATGCAGGCCGGCGGGCGGATGACCGGGCGCACGCGGCGAAAACCAGCTCGATTCCGGCGCTTATTATTACGAAGTCTATGAATGCGCCGACGGGCAGTTCATCTCGCATCGCGCCGATCGAGGCGAAATTTCACGCCGAACTGCTGCGGCTGCTGGAGATCGATCCGGCCGGCGATGCCGGCGCAGCGTGACAGGACCGGCTGGGCTCGTTGGAAAGAGCTGCTGACCGAGCGGTTTCGGACCCGTACGCGCGACGATTGGTGTCGTATCCTGGAGGGGTCCGACGCCTGCTTCGCCCCGGTGCTGTCGATGACGGAGGCGCATGCGCATCCCCACAACCAGGCCCGCGGCGCGTTCATCGACGTCGGCGGACACCGCCAGCCGGCGCCGGCGCCCCGTTTCGGCACGACAGAACTGGCGCTTCCGCGGGCGCCCGGATCGGTGTCTGTTGCTGAAGCGCTGACCGCGTGGGACCTGTCGGAAAGCGAGATCGGCAGGATTGTTCCTGCGTAATAGCAATGGTTTCATCCGAACCGTAACGACTGCGTGATATTGCGGATCACGCAGTCTTCATTGGCAGGGTTCTACCGTCTGCCTCTCGGAATGAAATATCTAGAGCAATATCAGCCTGACGCGAATCGTGAAGCGACCTCAGGCTGAAGAAATCGCTCGACTAACATGAGCGGGAGCGTTCCCACTCCAGCTGAGAAACGATCTTGCCGCAATTGCTGCGTGGATTTCGTCATGGCACGAGAGGGAAAACAGGATGCTTACACGAGCGAGATTTTCGGCCGCCGCGGCGCTGCTGGCGGTCACGGTGCCCGTCGCACCGGTCGCTCGGGCGCAGACGAGCCAGCAGGTCACCGTCGATGGCGCCCGAAAGGTGCTGAACGATCTGCGCCATGACAAGGAATTCGGCAATGCCGCGCAACTGATCCGTCAGGCCAAGGCGGTGTTCATCGTGCCGAAGCTGCTCAAGGGCGGCTTCATCTTCGGCGGCGAGGGCGGCAATGGCGTGCTGATGGTGCAGCGGCAGGGTCGGTGGAGTGCTCCGGCGCTTCTTACGCCATCGGCGCGGGTTCGTTCGGCCTGCAGGCCGGGCTGGAGCAGTCCGAGTTGATCATGCTGATCATGACGCAGAGGGGGCTGGACGGCATTCTGCGAGACAATTTCAAGATCGGTGCGCAGGCGGGGATTTCGGTGGTCACCCTGGGTTCGGGCGTCGAGGGTGCGATCGGCGGTGCGTCGCCGCCCGACATCGTGGTGTGGTCGTCGTCCACCGGTCTGTATGGCGGGCTGACTGTGGATGGGTCGGTGATCCGGGCCGAACCGAACCAGGATTCGGAGTTCTACGGGCGGCCGGTGACGTCGCGCGAAGTGCTGTTCGGATCGGTCGAGAGCCCTCGGGCGGCGCCCTTCAGCGGCAAATGGATCGCCATGGGATAAGTCAGACCGTTGCGGGGCGCGGGCGGGCGTGTTATTGCGCCCGCCCGCCCTTCCTGGGGGATAGTTTAGCGGTAAAACTCCCGGCTCTGACCCGGGCATCCTTGGTTCGAATCCAGGTCCCCCAGCCAATACAGGCAGAATTGGCTAGTGACATCAGAGTAGTTGCAGGTTTTCATAGGCTTACCGGGCACCACCGGCTACAAAGAGGTGCTCCAAAGTGGCCTTGCTGATGACCCGTCCGACCAAGCATCCCCGCACTGGTGGTTACCTCGTCCGTGTCGCCATTCCCGCCGATCTACGCGACACGGCGGAGGCGCCTTTTCGGCGTCCGTCGTGAACTGCGGGAGAACCTGGGGACGAAGGACGCAGCCGAAGCCCGTCGTCTCGGACCTCCCGCGATAGCCCGGCTTCAAGCCAAACTGGATCAGGCGCGGGCGGCGGCATCGTCAGACCCGCAACCGCCCACGTCGCGTGAGGTCGCCGCGCTAGCAGGGCAATATTACCGGCGTCGTGTTGGCTCTGAAGGGACAGACGCCGAACAGGAGCTAACGTGGGAGATCGCCCTCGAACTCTTCGGTGATGATCCTGCCATAATTGGTCCCGATGATCCCGACCAAATCGAGTTCCTCCCCGATGCAGTCACGAGACAGCGGGCCGAGGCGCTCCTCCGGGAACGTGGCTTCTCAACCGACCCAAATAGCTTGGAGCGCCTCACGGTCGCCCTTGTCCGCGCCGACCGGGCCTTCGTCAAGCTTCTGCGGCAACGGGCGGAGGGCGATTGGTCGCCTGATCCGAACCTAATCAAGTTCCCGCCGCTTCCGACACCGTCAGGCATCCCGCCTCAGCCCGGATGTATCGTTCGATGACCTGCTCTCCGGGTGGGCACGGGATCATGGCTTCGATCTGGACGGCCAAACCTATCGCTCGAGCGGCATACGACCGGAAACGCACGTTGGAGCGGTTAAGCACGTTTCTGGGTCACACCGACGCCGGGAAGGTAACCAAAGCTGACGCGGTTCGTTGGAAAGAGGCCATGCAATCCAAGGCACTGGCAGTGGCCACGGTCCGCAATGACCTGTCCGAAATGAGCGCTGTATGGCGGTGGGGTGTCCGAAACGGGAAACTGGAGGGCAACCCGTTCGAGGGTGTCTCACCGCCGAAGGAGCGGGGCAAGAAAAGGCAGCGCCGGGCATTCACGGAGGCTGAAGCCGTGGCGATCCTTACAGCGGCACGAGCAAACACGGGCTTCATGCGTTGGCTGCCTTGGGTTTGCTGCCTAACCGGGGCACGTCTCAGCGAAATCTGCCAGTCGACAAAGGAGGACGTGATGGAGATCGATGGCGTTGACGTTCTGCGCATCACCGACGAGGGCGACATTGATCAAGACACTCCGCGCTCCCTGAAGAATGAAGACAGCCGCCGGGACGTGCCCATTCATCCGGCGCTTATCGCTGAGGGCTTCCTTGACTACGTGCGCGGCCTGCCCGCCGGTTCGCCGCTGTTCCCTGATGCGAAGCCGGACAAGGTCTTCGGCCTGAGGTCGACCAATGCCGGCAAGAAGCTGTCGCGGTGGCTAAAGCAAGACCTGGGGATCACGGATGATCGCATCAGTCCGAACCATAGCTGGCGCCACTGGTTTATCGGGGCGTGTCGGCGGGTGGGAATGAACCCGGAGGTGCGCAGCGCCCTGACCGGACACAGCGCCAAGATGGACGAGAGCGCGGGATACGGCGATGCGATGAAGACGTTCGTTCATGTCTTGGCAGACAGCATCGCGAAGGTGAGACCGCCGGTAGCACCTTTGGCGACAGGAACGTGGTGGGGCAGGTTGACCTCGCCGATAGCACTGTCGGCTCGGCGTCGGCGTAGACCATCCCCAGACCGGCCCTCCGACCAAGCGGCAACCTGAGGTAGTCCGCAGCCCAGGGTTGTACACGTTTTCGAGATTGCCCATCATGCCCGGTGACCGTCACACCCCAGGGCACTCTCATGAGCACGCGAGCCAAGGAGACCACCCGGCAGTCCATCCTGGCCCTGAACGTCCTCGCGATGCTGGTCGTCTACGTGCTGGCGCTGCTGGCCGTGGATGCCACTGGTGGAGGCCGATGCAATCTACAGACCGAGGTGCCCGTGTGTGACGGCACGGCGACAGGACGGTTTATGAAGTCTCCACCGTTCGCCGGCGATGCGGTCGGCCAGTAGGGTATAGCGGGTATCTCTCAGCCCATCACGGATGGCTTCTTCGGCCACCTAGACACGGCCAACGAGAGTGAGAGCTACGGGCGCGGCTATCGGTTCATGCCGGAAGTCACGGCTCCTCGGGTTGTAAAGATGGCGTCGCCGGCAGTCTCTCCCGTTACGACACAAGCAGCCGCGTAGGTTACCCCCAACGCGCCCTACGTGCCCTTTCCTGAGTCGTCAGAAGCGCCTACAGGCCGGCCCGGAGGAGTCCGGGTAGGGGAGTAGCGGCGGCCCTGTGGCGGTCTGTAGGTGGCGTTCGGAGTCGTTCTGCGGGTGGGTATCAAGTGTGGCCTAGACACGACTCGGATCAACCTGCCATTTATCAGTGTTCCGCGGGGTGTGGCCAAGACCGGGAGATTAATTGGTTCCGCCGCTGCTGCTCCCCGCCCGGTCGGAGAAACTGATGCCTGTAATTGAGACCTATGCCAGCCGGAAGCGGCGGGCTGAACGCGCCGGACAGCCGGACGTTTATAGATACGACTATCTGTCTCCTTTTCTACGGCGGCAGTTGGCGATGATTTTCGTGGCCTGTCTGGGTAAGAGCGAAGTTCACCAAGACCACGACCCTTGGCACCGCATTGCCCAAATGTTGGATCGCGAAATCGAATCGTTTTATGAAAAGAACCCCAGATTTAAGGCCGCACAGCGGTGTGTCCGATATTTGGACGCCGCCGTCAATGTGGATGAGCTGCTAAGCGTGATCGAAGTGTGCTGCCGATGTCTATCCGTTTATGCGGCAAGACCCTCCCAAACAATACGGTTCAGAAGCTATTGCTCGCAGGATGCCGCGGACGGACTGGATGAAGTCAACGCACGCTTTCGGAATGCCGGAGCGGGCTATCAATACGAGGCGGGTGAGATCATTCGAGTCGATAGCCAGTTTGTCCATGCAGAGGTCGTGAAGCCTGCTCTGGAGCTTCTGACCGCTCCCGAATTTGTCCGAGCAAATGAAGAGTTTCGGACAGCCCACCAACACTACCGCTCCGGCAAACTGCGCGACTGCAACACGGCCGCCCTACGGTGCATGGAGACGGTCCTGAAGGTAATCTGCAACGCACGGGGATGGACATACGACCCCGGTTCCACTGTCGAGAAGCTGATTACGGTGGTGCGCTCCAATGGCCTGTTCCCCGATTATCTCGGCGGCTATTTCGATAACCTGATCGGCGCCCTGAAGGCGGGCTTGCCGAAGGTCCGGGACAGGGATGGTGGTCACGGTGCTGCTCCAACCGACGCAGCAGTCCCGGAACACATTGCCGGATTTGCGCTGCATCTTGCCGCGTCGAACATCGTGATGCTCGTGCAAGCTTATCGCAGCTTGCGGGTGTCTCAAGGGTCCTGACCTGGGACGATACGCTAGCTTCACAAGCTCATGGCGTCTCAACAAGGCTCCTTCGAGTCCACTACGCGCCCAATGTTTCGTGCCATATGGATCATTCCACCTCGGTTGCACCACCCCGATTGTGTTTCCATCTCCATTCCAGCGAAAACTTGTGGGGCTTCGTCTGCAAGTGATGGATATTGGCCCGCTCGATCCTCAACGATTGAAGGGTATAGGCGGTGCTCGGACTGATCACGAGGTCTCCGGGATTAATCCGAAACATTGCTGCATCAAACATACGATGATGAAGTGCGCACAGAGGAAGTCCATTGCGGTAGTCGTCGGACCCATTATGCTCTTTAGGGATAAGATGCGCAGCTTCCAGCACTTCCGGAAAATCGATCCCGCAGACAGCACAGCAACGGCCTTGCTTTGCCAGAACAGCCGAGCGGAACGCTTGCTGATTGGCTCGGTCCTTCACTTGTCTGAGATGGACCTCTAGGTTGTTCGCAAAGGCCCGAAAGTCGATTTCTTGATCGCCATAGTGGGTGCCCGTCGTCGTAAGTATCGTCGAGATGAAACGCTCCTCGGTGCCCGTCTGCGAAGCGGAGACGCGATCACTGGACAAGCTCATAGTGTTGCCCCGCATATGGTATTTTGGATCGAAACTGAAGTGTTTGGCAAAAGCATCCCAGCCATAGGTTATCATTTCACCCTGCAGCAGGATGATTAGCGGAAATCGTTCCTCTCCCCATATATGCCGCGACAAGCGATGGTTTGGCTGGGTGAACCGGTGGAGGACCTGCCCCACGTAGCGAAAATCAGTGCTCTCCAGCAGCATCAGAAAGTCGCCAGCCGCCATCTTCTCCAGGACGCGCTGGGCGCCAGATGGGATGCCCCAAATCTGAAAGCCCGTAGGGGCGGCCTCCTTGGTGACCATGCCACGCGCTTCCATTAGTTCGTAGGGCGTGACAGCGTCGAGATACTCCTCGATGTCAAGCCAAGCGAACCTTCTGACGCCGTCCAGCGGCGTTCCCAGGCTGCGCGGAGCGTCTCTCATCCACATCCGCTCGCCAATGTGTTGGTAGTAGATCGTCATGGTGCTGTCGCGTTCGGAAGCTGATGCTGCCTGCCCATCATTACGCCTTCTCCTCATGACCTGCCAAAGGCGGGTCGATCACCTGTGTCCGGCCCCTCGTGACGCGCTTGAAGACCCACCGAGGGTCACCCTCGGCCTCCCTGATGACGCACCTTGGACGTGCATCGGTAGCGCAGGGACGCGCCGCCTGCAACGCAACGACCGCATCGTCAGTGTCATTGCCCCGGCCTCGATGTTCATGAGCTGTTGCGTCACCAGCGTCTCTGGCTTGGCGATGGGCTCCGCCCGACTTCGGCAGGGCTACAGCGGATAGCACGATAGACGCACAAGCTCCTGGTCCCACGATACGGCCCAGGCGAGTCCGCTAGAGGGCTACTGTGCCGTGCCCACTACTGCCCCACCTGCGGGCATCACAGGCCGCTGTAGGGCCTCTCTGGAGTCGTCCGTGGCCGGCTCCGGCGCCGTGTCCACCGTCCACCTGATACGGACCTTGGCGGCCCAGGAGAAGGCAGCATCTAGCGCACCACCGACGTAGCGGACACCCGACCGTGGAACAATCAGACTGTCATGGATCGGCAACGCCAGCACGCCGCGGGCAGTCCTGAGATACATCATTGCGCCGGTCAGCGCTTGTGCCTCGATGGCCATGAGGCGATGCGTTAGGAGCCGTTCAGGCGTCCCAATGTGGCCCAACTGGTCCAGACCTGCGGCCGTCGCTACGGCCCGGGCTGGCTGGCGAAGGAAGGGATAGCGGTGGCAGATCAGGCGTCCTATCTCCCTGGCGTCGTGCTGGGTTAGGCTCGGATTGCTCTTTGTCGCCCGCGGTGCCCAGCGTCTTACGGGACTGCCCTTGCCAAGTGTCGCGGTAATCCACGCTTTGACCACGTTGCGGTCCTCGATCCCGGAGAGGACATACGGGTCCCCATCCGGCAGCGGCAGACCAAGAAGACCGTGCATGATGGACAGGTGTGACGCCTTGACGTCAACTTCGGCGACTGCCTCCCTGCCGATCGTGATCTTCGCTAGCCGGTCTGCCTCCGGCATGACTTGATAGACCCCCTCCCGACCAGCTGCTTGCCAACGTCCCCCCAACAAAGAGCACTCGACGAAGACACGATACCAACGGGGAGCAAGACAACCCTGCACGTCGTGCTGCGCCGCGTAGGCGTTCGCCTCCGCGATCCCTTGCTGAATGCGGTGCGCCTCAGGGCCAAGGTTAATGATTGGCAACGGCACTTTGTCCTTCTGGCGGGGTTGCCTGAGAGCGAACACCTGGACGGGCTTCGGCACGGCTGGCGGTGTCTTTGGGATGACATCCGTGAAGTCGGTGGGGATGGTCGCCGCGGTGACGCCGTGGCGTGCCACCGAAGCCAGCAGAGCCGACGATGGCCAAAAACGGGGTGCCTTCCCTTGGAAGACCTGGCCGCTATCGCCGAAGTCGAAAGCGACGAAGCGGATTGACCCGGACTGACTGACAAGGCCCAGCGCCACCAGACTATCCACGGCTGCTGTAAACTGACGCACGCCCACCGGGCTACCCGTGAAGTCTCCTGCCTTCCGGCTGCGGAACACTGCTTCAGGCTGATCCCGCCCCCAGCGGCGCAGAAGGCCACCCACGACGGCACCGACAGCGGCCTGAAGCTTCATGACGCCGGCCTGACGGCGGCCGGTTAGGCGGTCACCTGAGGCGCCCTCGAAGGCCACCACACGGGAAGTCAGATCGGAGACCAACGCCAGCGCTCCGGGCGACGCCGCAACCGCACTGAGGGGCAGCCAATGGGCGTCCTGGAGTTGTTCGGTGGTCAAGGTAGCCGGGGATTTAGGCCACCCGCAGGCCAAGCCCTCACTTTCGTTTCCCGTTACCCCCTCAGGTGGCCCCTGACCAACGAGGGTGGAGGTAGAGGATGGAGCGACAGGGGAGGCAGGTGAGACGGTGTCCAAGGTAGTCCACGTCGTAATGGTGAACGAAGGAAGGGAGTGTATGGACAACCCCGAAATGAGACAACAATGTCGTTCTAGCTTATTATCCTTCACGTCAAGCTGCAAGAGGAACCAACCTCCGATGCTGTCAATTCACGCCAGTCCCGAGGTGGTTGTCGGCTGGCTAGTGCCGGTTGCAATCCTACGCTAGCGTGTTTCCTGGCAACCAGATCACGCGGTTGGAGAACGCATCGGGGAAGAGACCAATGACTGGGTGCTTCACAAGGTGTCCCGCACTCGTGCTGTAGTTTGCTAGCCATCTGCGAACCGCCTCATCTGGTGCTTCGTCCGCTCTCACCGGAATTGACCGGCCCATGACGTCAATTCTCCGTCCTGCGTAGCCGACGTCGCTTGGATTGCGACCGAGATGTGACGGACCGAAGTCGCCATTCCATACCGGTCGAAAGGGGAACGGCTTCGGCGGCCCTGCACGAAAGAACGCCCAAACGTCGAGGTCTTTGATCCCGTGTTGACCATCAATGTAATGTTGGGCGGCACCTTGACATAAGGTAAGGACGATCAAACGATCACGATAAAGACCGGCGACCGGAGCGCGTTCAAAGATTTCGTCAAGTTTATCGATGGCAAGGCGCGTAAGGTACTGAAGATCGGCTTCGCTCAACCGATCATACGATCGTTCCGCATCGTCCATTGTGTCCCCTCCCGGTGTGCGGGAGGATATCGTGCTCGGCCAGAGTCAGCTATTGTTTCATCTCCTCTGAGCCGGGCACACTGAGCGGTTACCGAGGCGTAGCAGTCTCTGTCCTTCGCCCATAAGCCCCTCTGAAGCCCTCATGCAGCCCCTCAGGACTTGTTTGACGCCCCTCAAAGCGTCCCCACTACAACCCTACCTGCCGCCCTCCGGGCCACCTCAGCGAGTCCCTGGAGCCGAGCACGGGCCATGTCGGCAAGCCGGGTAGACGGGCAGCTCGGGTGGGACGCGAGAGGGGGACCTGAAGGGCGGTCGTAGGGGAGCACGGAGGGATGGCAGGCGAGACAGGGCTCTTTCGAAGCTTCTCGACTACCCTGCTTTTTTGTTTGAAAAGGTTCTTTTTCCTAACAACCATATCTCCTATCGTTATCGTATCGCGACCACGGTGGCGCGACGAGTTCCGCGATCGTGTCGCCCTGGTGAAACCCGCCGACTTAGGCTGCCGCCATGCCCGCCTTGACCCGCTGGACAGTGCTGACCCCGACCCCGAGCGACTTGGCCACCTTCAGCATTCCTTCACCCGCTGCAAGCCGGTCCTGAATGGCCTGCTCCGTCTTCATCGCTACGGGCGGACGGCCCAACCGGGTTCCCCTGGCCCTGGCCCTGTCCAGCCCGGCGTTCACGCGGCTTCTGATCATGTCTCTCTCGAACTCAGCAAACGCTCCGGTGACGTGGAAGAACATCCGTCCGGCCGGGGTTGTCGTGTCGATCGCCTGCTGGTGCAGGAATAGGTCCACCTTGCCAGCCTCAAGCGTCCTCAGCGTGTCGATTAGGTCCGCTAACGACCGTCCGAGACGGTCCATCGCCCACGCCATGACCACGTCGAAGCGTGCCCTGGAGGCATCCGTCAGTAGCTTGTCCAGCCCTGGTCGCTTGTCCCGTCCCTTGGCGCCACTGATGCCAGCGTCCTCGTAGGTCGCCACCACTGTCCACCCGCGCTGCGCCGCGACTGCCTCCAAGGCCAGCCGTTGGTTGTCTGTCGTCTGCCCGTCGGTGCTTACGCGAATGTAAAATGCCGCCCGCTTCCTCTTGGTCATTGCTCGATCCTCCCGTTCACGACACGTCAATGCCGGCGTCGCGCAGCATCGCGACAAGGCGTTGCGCCCACTCCTTTGCCATAGGGGCATTGCCGGCTTGGTGATAGGCGATCGCCTTCGCCAGAGCCTGCGACGCAGCGGTCCGATTGATGGCGGATGCCATGGTCCGTTCCTTCCATTGGGCATGGTTATGGAAGTGCATCATAGCACTAGCCATACCGTAATCAAGTGATTTTCGAATGCCCAAATCGCCACCTGGAAAGCCGCAGAAATCTGCCAGCGCTAAGACGCCGTTTCGATAGGGATTTCGGTATAGATGCGGAAGAGGTCGAACCGATCGACCCTCGGACGGTTTCAGGGGATATAACCGCGTTGTGCTCCTTCTCGCTCACCATGCCGACCACGCCGCTGAACCATGCCACTGCTGCCGCTGCTGCTGACCGTGCCAACCGCTGTCGTGTCACTGCGTCACGCTGCCGCTGCGCCGTCACGTTGCTGCTGCGCTGTCGTGCACCGCGTCGTGCGTCGCGTCGATTGATCAAGAGCCCAAGCCAAAACCGGAAGGGCGGGGGGTGTCCTAAGTCAATTCGCAAATCCCGCTAAAGCCTTGTTGTTATTATTGAATATACCCCGGCTTACCAAGGGCGGGGGTGGGTCCTGGAAACCGGGCGCCTGGGTCCTGGAAACCCGCCCTGGGTCCTGGGCTGGCAGGCCGGGGGTGCTCATAACGCTATTTCATCAACGTGATCATTGGCTTTTATGTAGCACTCTCGTATCGTCCAGGTCACAATGACCAAACTCGGACCAGAGGCCCTCTACAGCCAGTTAGGGCATCTCATCGCCAGCGCCCCCAATCTGTCGGATATAGATAGCCAAGAGGTGATGCTGTGGCTCGGCAGGGCTTATGCGCTTGTCGGTGCGAGTGGGGATAAAGACGGAGCCCAGCGGATCAAGCGGTTACATGATCTGCTGCGCGCCGGGTTCACGCCGGGGCCGTATAAGCGGGATCATGAGGCAGTCATGTTGAACGTCATGCAACTCATGGACATTTTGTATCGGGCGCTCGCTGTGGCCGAACTTGATACTCCCGCTCCTGCGCAAGGCGCATTTATTCCAGCCGGGAACGCCTTCGAGGCCATGGTCGCAGTCGGGAAGGTCCTCCAGACCGTGGCGACAGACGTGCTGATTGTCGATCCGTATATGGACGAGAAAGCCCTGACCGATTTCGCCGCCCTTGCGCCTTCGGCCGTTTCAATACGTTTGCTTGCCGATCAGGCTGGCCACAAGGCTACACTCAGGTCGGCGGCAACTCGGTGGACTTCACAATATGGAAGTGCTCGGCCGCTGGAAACGCGACTTGCTGCATCGCGCACTCTGCATGATCGCCTGATTGCGATCGACGGCAGCGGCGTGTGGACTTTGACGCAGTCGCTGAACGCCTTTGCGGCCCGGTCCCCTGCCTCGATTGTCAGAGTAGACGCGGAGACGGCAGCATTGAAGATCGCGGCATACGAGGCAATCTGGCAAGCCGCGGCACCAATCTGACGACTTGGAGATAGGCCGATGACAGATGAAGCCCGTGCTGTCGCCGAGGTTGCGAAGACCACCGGAGAAATCGTCCAGGCGGCCGGCGGGATCGGGGCCTATCTCGCGCGCGTGTTCGGCTCGATCCCCGAGAACCTGCTGAACCTCATGGTCGGCGACTGGCTAGAACATAAGCGGCGCCGTCATCTGGCGGACCTTGAGGAACGCACCGCCCGCCACCTGGAAGGGATCGCGACGGAACGCCTGACTGAACCCAGCCCCTCCGTCCTGATCCCGCTGTTGCAAGCCGCAGTCGATGAGGGAAGGCCGGCGCTTCAGGCTCTATGGGCGGCCCTGCTGGCCAACGCGATGGTGGACGGTGGGAAGCGGGTCCGGCGGGACTACTTCGAGGCTGTTCGGCAAATGGAACCGGTGGATGCGCTGGTCTGGACATCATATCGCGGCGGCCGAAGCCGGACGCCAGTAATCAGAAGACTTTCCAGGCCGATACCCATTTCGTCGAACAGGAGCGCGTGAGGCTGACCATTGCAGCCGATGACACGGAGATCGCTCAGCAGAAGCTGGAGAAGCTCGGTTGCACCTATCGCGGCCCTTTTGGTGGCGCTCCGATCAACCTCACCGCCTTCGGACGCGGCCTGATAGCGGCCTGCACTCCGCCCTAAACGCCAACCGCAATGCGGCTCGACAGTGGCACCAATCGGATGCTACAAACTTCTCTGCGACGCCTTCGCGCCACGTCCGCCTAAGTCTCTGATTTCACTGCTGACATTTGCCTGATGTCGCGGCCCTCATCGGGTTCCAGGTCCCCCAGCCAGGAAAGTCATCACCAGGATCAATATCTTGGTGACCGACACCCGTGCTGGATTTCGAGCCCGGTCCTGGTCTGGACCTCGCACCCGAGCGCGACCGAATTCAGTAATTTCGCACCGCGAATACGTTCTTGGGGTTGGGCAGCGTCGCAAGCATGCCGCTATGGCGTTTGCGAAAGTTGCTCGGCGTATCGCCCTTGGCGCGCGCGAACTGTCGGTTGAACAGCGACAGGTTGGTGAAGCCCACCTCCGCCGCGATGGTCGCGATCGGCATCGCGCTGTCGATCAACATCGAGCAGGCGCGACCGATCCGCAGCCGATTGATGTAGCCGACCATCGTCATTCGGGTGTGGCGCTTGAACATCCGGTGGAGCGCCGACGTGCTGACACAGGCGAGTTCGGCCATTCCGCCGATCGACGCACGCGCGATTGATGCGCCGACCGCGAATACCGATGGGCATGGCGATCACCCGGGGGCCCGAGGCCAGGCCATCCAACTGAAGGATGTACAAAAGACGCTGCCGCTCCGCGTGTTGAGCGAAGCCGATTGGCGGCACTGGTGTGCCAAAGGCTTCGTCGTGATACGGGACGTCGTCCCGCGGGAACAATGCGACGCCATGGCCGATATGCTCTGGCGATTTCTGGAGATGGACAGGACCGACCCCACGACCTGGTACAAACCGCAACTGCGCGAACATAAGATGACCGAGTTGAACGACACCGGCATGGTGGAGGTCTACAACCACCAGAGCCTGTGGGACACGAGGCAGAACCGGCGTGTTTATGAAACCTTTGTTGACGTCTGGGATCGGGAAGATCTGTGGGTCGCAATCGACCGCGCGGACCTCAACCCCCCGAGCAAGCAGATGCGCGCCGAACGCCGCACTGAAGGTTTCATCCATTTTGACATAGACGTCTCGCAGCGGCCGCTTCCCGTCGGCGTCCAGGGCGTTCTGTCAGTCAGAAAGGGGGGCGGAGACATTGGCGGCTTCAATGCGTGCCCAGTGTGTTTGCCGAGATCGACGATTGGTGGGCCAAGCAGCCTGCCGGCGCCAATCCCTTCAAGCCCGACGTCACAGGTCACTCGATCGAGAATATCGAGCTCGCTGCGGGCGATCTGCTGATCTTCAATAGCCAGCTCCCGCACGGCGTGCGTCCGAACATCTCCCAGAACGACATGCGTATGGCGCAGTATATCTCCATGTTCCCGGCCGATTTCGACAACGAACCACTGCGACAGGCGCGCATCACGACGTGGGCGGACCAGACCCATCCGATCGGTGTGCCATTCCCCGGCGACCCGCGTGCGTTCGAGAAGAACAATTTCGTCGTCGCCGAGCTCGATCCGCTCGGCCGCAAGCTGTTGGGCCTCGACCCTTGGGGCTGATAGGAGTGTCGCTATGCCGTGGATGATCGAACGAAAGCACGACCACGTTGCTGTCGTGACCATGAATACAAACAAGGTCAACGCGCAAGATCCGGCGTTCTTTGACGACTTGCAGGCCGCATTCGACCGTCTCGAGGCGAAGTTCTATGACTGTGCGGTTGTTCTCACCGGCATCGGCGCGGCGTTCTCGGCGGGGCTGAATTTCGACCACCACTTCCCCCTGTTCGCGAGACAATCGGTCAAAGAGATCAATGCGTGGTTCGATGCCTATCGCGCCACCAACCTGCGCCTGTTCACCTACCCGCGGCCGACCGTGGCGGCGATCAACGGGCACGCATACGCTGGCGGTCTGATCACGGCGCTCGGCTGCGATCATCGCATCGCTTCGGAAGGCGCGTTGCAGTTCTCCTTGAATGAGGTGCCGATCGGCATTCCCATGCCAGCGGTGTACTGCGAGATCATCAAGCACGCGATTGGTTCACGCGCGGCGAATGAGCTGACGCTGTTCGGTCAGGTCTATGATCTCGCGACCGCGGCGAAGATGGGCGTGATAGACAAGACTGCCGTGCCAGGCAGGCTGCTGGATGATGCCGTGGCCTGGGCTGCTCTTGTGTCACCTGACTGCTACCCTGCCTACGCGTTCGCGAAGCGCGCGTTGCAGGCGACGACGATGGCCGCAATCGATGTCGCGGCGCGGCTCGATCGGGATTGGTTGTCGCGTTGCATGTCAGATCCTGCGAGCCTACGGGCCCACGCACGCCGCTACCGCGAACTGAAGGGCCGGGAAATCACCTGGACACTACCCGGTTAAGGCCGCTGGTTCGAATGCTGCCAATCGGCGGAATGACTGCTAAACCCGTCATTGATAGGGCATCGTATCCGCGAGCGCCGGGGCGGACCCATTGCCACAAACACCCGGCAACGCGGCATCAGATGGCGAGCCGCATCCCCCCGATCTCCTCAAGCATCCGCCGAAACGCCAGATCCGGCGCCACGCACAGGGTTCGAACGCATCCAGGAAGGGCAGCCAGCCACATTCGACGCTCTCAGCCTGATGCGTCCGCCGACCTGGCGCTGTGACCATCACGTGCATCTCGATCCTTACCTGTTCGGTTCATCCCCAAGCGAAGGAGATCCGAGACCGCGTAGTCGCGGCGGCATCGGAACTGTTTCGCACGAGAGGCTTCGACGCCGTGCCGGTGGCTGCTGTTGGTGTGGTCTTCGAGTTCGACCACGACACCATCGGATGTCATCGTCTGGATGAAGGCGGCGTAGGCGCTTGGCGATTGATAGCTGTAGATGTTCAGCCGAACGAAATTGATCCCAGGGAAGTCCGCGAGGATCCGGGTAGCGTCGCCCATCTGCGAATCGTAGACATTGATGCCCTTGGCGGCGAGTACGGTCCTGTCGGGGCTGACGATCTCGCCATTCCCGACCTCGAAACTGTCCCCCGGCTGTCGATGCGGCCGGTGATGTTGTTTCGCTCATAACGGCTTCGTATCGTAACAATAAGGGCGAAGTGAACCCACTCTCTCCCTGTCGGTTGTGGTTCAGATCGAAACCCCTTCACCGCGCCATTGCGGGCGGCCGCCCGAGCCAGCGCAGGCGTGGCCTCAGAAACTTTCTCGCTGGCTACTGTGCCGGGACTGGTCGCGTCATCGGAGGCGTTGGCAAAGCCCGCCGGCGACAGGCCATCCGGTTTCTGCTTCAACCCCCGCGTCGGACCGGCAGGATCCATCACCATGGTAATGATCAGACCTTACGTCCGCACCGGATCACTGTCCGCCTCGACGACCGACTCGGCCTTGGGCGGTTTGGCTAAAGGCGCCGCGCCGCGCCAGGAAATCCGCGTTGTGTCGAACCGGTCGGCAACGACCTCATGCCTTCGGTGAGCCAGGTCCGGATAGCCCCTGAATCGGATGGAGCCGGTTCCACTCATTAATGCTTCTCCAAAAACGTGAACTTCCTAGATGGTGATTTCATAAAAGAGTTGATCTGGTCAACACCGAATTGTCACGGCGACCGATCAGTCCTGAGCTGCAATGGCTAAATGTTTCGATCAAAATTTCCGTATCGTTCCGGGCAAAAAGTTAACGCCGGTGTCTCATTGATCGAGGTCCATTACGGGATAAGATCATATATCGGCGGAGTGTCGCTGATCCATCGCAATACCAGCCTGACACGGATTGCGAAGCGACCCCCCGGCCAGCCGGATTGCTCGCCAAACGTCGGCCAATGCCTTTCGACTCACGCCAGGCCCGTGCGGAGCACCGTCGCCTTGCAACTAGAACTTGATCTTTATTCCGCCCATGAGGGCCACCACGCTGTAGTTTGGCGACGTGTAGCCCGGGGTCAGGATCGAAATGGCGCTGGTGCCGGCCCCCTGGATCGCATTCGCGGTGTCGTTCCAGTCGTTGTTGTGAAAGCCGGTGTAAATGCCCTGGAGGATCAGTTGCATCGCGGGATTGACCTGATAGGTCCCGGTCAACGTCACGTTGTTCATCAGTGAGTTGATGTCCGGATAGTTGCTTACGTTCTGATACGACGCCGTCGGATTGGGCACGAATACGCCGTTGAATTCGCCGAACATGACGGAACCGTAGGAGATGGTGTAGTCGGCGCGCAGCGTCAGCTTTTCATTGATCTTCCAGTCACTGCTCAAACCAATGGTTTGGGTCGTGCTGGTATAGAGGTTCTGGAAGTACCCGGCCGTCCCGAGGCACGCTGCGGTGGCGGCACTGGCGGGGGTCGAACAGGCGCCGTTTCCGGTGTTGTTGAAGAACAACAACTCATAGGTGTAAAAGAGGTGGATATTGAGATTTTCGCGGGGCCGATAGTTGACGTCCGGCCCGACGGTGAGAGTGTAATCCTGCTTGACGCCCTGGCCAACGCCTGTCAGTGGAACGGTTGCGGGGGTGGCGGTGCCGACGGCGTTCGCGCCGGAATAGGTGTAGTTCTCGTTTTTGAACTGGATAAACAGGCCGCCGTTCAGGCTGTGCATCGGTGTGTAGTCCGCTCTCATAACGACCGCCTCGGACGTCATCGGGGCCTGGTAATAAGCGCCCGAATACGTCTGACCGCTCGGAGACCCGGCAAGATTCTGCCACGGCGTGAGATAGTTGAGAGTGCCGGTACGATCGGCATATCCGAAGGAGAGCTTGCCGTTGACCTCGGGTCCGATCTCGGAGGTCAAGTCGATCGATCCAGCGTTGGTGGAGCTGTGGCCGACCTGGGCGTCACTGCGCTCGACGGTGTCGAGCCGGTAGCCGATCGTCACTCTGGTATTGGATTCGGCGATCAGGCGGTAGCCAACCTCGCCACCTGCGTTCTCCTTCAGCCAGTCCTGGGGCACAACGAAGGCGAGACCGCTCAACGTGGAGTCCGCCGTTGCGCCGCCCTCGCCGCCGACGTTGACCTGGTACTGGTTCAGGCTGACGCTCCGTCCGTCAAGCCCGTAAAACACACGTGTGTTGACATCGCGAAATGGATGCGAAGTCGGCGCTGATCTTGAGCTGGTAAACTTCCGCCATCATGTTCGGTGAACTCGTGCTCGTTCCCGTCAGGGTAGCAGGATTGAGGCTCGAGAATCCGGGGACCGCGGACGAAAGACTGGGATCGGCAGTGTTGGGCGCGAACTGGTCGTTCTGAATTTCCAGGCCGACGCGCGCGTTCAGATTGACGCGCGTGAGTGGGATAAGATTGTTGCTCGCCAACATCATCGTCAGGTAATGCGCGTCGTTGCTGGGCGGAGTCGAATAGGCTGCGGTCCGTTGATAAGGGACCACCGTGTTGGCGGTCGGGTAGGGCAGGCTGATGAAGGTCGAATTGTCGTTGAAATGCGAATAGGTGTACTGGAAAATCCCCTGAAACCCGCGCGTCGTGTAGGACGCCGAGGCATCGTAGCGATCGGTGTCGTAGTCGATCGGCATGGCGAATGCCGTTCCCGCGTAGGCGCCGTAGAACGATTCCTCCATCGAGCCTTCCTTGTGCTCGTGGCGGACCGCGCCGGTAAAAGTCCAATTGCCATAAATGTAATTAAAGGTGCCGCCGATGATATTACGGCGCGTGCCGGTCTGAAACGGCAGCATGGCGTCTGTTGCCGTCAAACTGGGGATAGTGAAGGTGGTGACGAGGCCCCTGGTGCTTCGGGTAGCGGCGGTCGCGCCGCCCCATGGCTTCAGGCCGTTATTCAAGGATCCTTCGCTTCCGGTAAAGTTGTAAAGCGAGTCGATCGGGTTGCCTGTGTAGGTAATGGCGTCATAGTAGGCCTCAAAACCCCAGGTCCCCTGATTACCACCTTGGAACTCCAGCGAACCGTTGTTGGCCAGCGGGTTGCTGATGCTGGAGTTGAAGTCGTGGGCATTGGTGATGCCGTTGCCAAAGTTGTTTCCGGCCTGAAAGTTCAGATTGCTTCCGCTGAAGTCCCAGTATCCGGTTTGGCCCGAGTCCCAGGCGGCGCGTCCGCCCAGGTCGAAGGAAGTGAAGCCGTCGAAGCCTGTGGTGTTAAGGCCGGTATAGCGGCCCGCCCAGTCGGCGTTCTTACCTGCGACCCCGCCCACGCCCAACTGGATGAAGCCAGTGAACGGTAGGTTGCCGGCCGCGGGCACCGAGGGATCGGGTGCCGGAGCCGAGGGCGGCGGCGACTCCGCGTCAGCGGCATAGGCGGCCAGCGGCGCTAGGCAGGTGGTGGCGAATGCGATTGACCGAAGCGTATTGCGGGTGGTCATGTCAAGCCCCTTGCTCGTGCCGTTTCGTCAGCGGAAGAAGAAGGCGCCGCTGGGGCTGTTCGACCCATGCACCTGGGAGTGGCAGTTGAGGCAGGTTCTCTGGTTCGCCAGTGCCGAATTAAATCTGCTGCTGCCCGGCCCGCGGAACGGGATCGATCCGTGCCCGCCGAAGGCCCCACCGCTGTTGTTGGACTGCGCGCTGTGGCAGGAAGAGCAGAGGAAATTCATCTGCTTCTATCATTAGGCGCGGTTCGTTCGAGCCGTGCGGCGTGTGACAGTTCAGGCAGTTGTCGCGCACCGGCTGATGTTCCCACAGCAGCGGCCCGCGTTTTTCGGCGTGGCAGTTGTAACAGGTCTCGTTGACGGTGAATTCCTTCAGCAGCTTCGTGTCGCCCGTCGGCGAGCCATGCGGATTGTGGCAGTCGCTGCACACGACAAGGCCCTCGCGCATCGGGTGGTGCGAATACTTGAATGAGTCGGCGCGCACCCTCGCGTGGCAGGTAAAGCACTGCTCCGCCTGCGTGACCTTCACCATGCACCGGATCCTTCGCCGCGTGCGCGGTGTGGCAGTCGGTGCACGCCTTGTCGTTGATCTGGTGCGCGCTGCCTTGCCAGTTTATCCGCATGCCGCCTTCGTGGCAGCTCAGGCAGACCTCGTTACGGACCGTGACCGGCGAGGCGTTCGGTCCCTTGAACACGATTGCCGGCGACTTGGCCCGCATAGCCACATGGTCGGGGCTGTCGCCGTGGCAGGACACACAGCCGCCTTGCGCCATCGGCGTGCGCCGATCGCCCTTCATCCCCATCGGGCTCTGCAGTATCGCCGTGACCTTCGGGTCCTTGCCGTGGCATGTCAGGCAGACATTCTCGCTGGCTTGTGCAACGGCTCGCTGTGGCCCCGTGGTTCGCGCCGATTGCGCTGACGCGGGAAGCGACCACATCGTCAGTGCAGCCATGAACAGCAGGTTCAGGGCAAGTTTCTGGTTCATAGCGGTGTCCCTCGTGCGGGCCTGGCGGGGTTCACTGTCTTCGCTGCAGCCAAAATTGATTTATGCGGCACGAGCGTCAGCTGTTTCTTCCTAGTGATGGAGTGTGATCTTCCTGCTGAACGACGATCAAGTGCATGTGCCGGGCCTGCCCCGGCAAAGTGTCCGGCGGCGAACGTTGCAGTCGGTCCAGCGGCAACGGAATGTAGCTTTAACGGAACGAACACTGCGAATTTCGAGCCTCTACGATCAGGACGGCCGCGCCGACGACACCGCACCCCACCAACGTCTCGGCGAAGGAATGTGAACCTCCCGCACTTCGGGATGAAATGGTAGCACCAGTATTACCTGAATGTTATGATACCAGTTGATGTTTAGCGGACGAAGCCCGTCTTCGAGACGACCGCTCGGGCCACGACGAAGTCTTCCGGTCAAGCGGTTCGAGGCGGTGGCCTGAAGCAGCGCTCATCGTCGCCGCGACGCCTGTCGTTCCTTGACAGTGAATTGCTTGCTCGATCCCGACGAGGATGCAACGACCGATCGACTCGGAGAGCCAGGCAGACCCTGACCCTTCGGATTTTCCTCCTCACTTACGGCTACTGGCGAACGCAACGGTTGATCTCTGTCAATGGCCGGCGCGATCGTCGCGGTACAAGAATAGTTCGTGCGGGGCTCTCCGCCACCCCGTCGCCTGAGGAGGCCAGTCATGAATGGTCTGGATGAGAACGATGCCGTCGCACCGCATTCGGTGGAACCAACGGGGGTGGACAGCGCCGCGGCTGCGACAGGATCCCACGGTATGGCGGTTGGACCCAGGAGCGTCGGCGGCGTCCTCAGGGATATCGCCCTGTTCTTTGCCGCACCGTTCATGACGATCGCCTCTGTCGCCATGTTTCCCTTTATCGGATTGGCGATGCTGGCCCGCACGAGCAGAGAGGCCAGGCGCCATCGCAAGCCCGCAAGCTGATCGCGGTAAAACAGGCCTCGGCAAAGCGGTCGGAAGCTGAGGCGGGGGGCGAACACCGGGTGCGGCGCCCTGTGGACGAGTGCGCCGTGCAAGTCGATCCGGCCGGCGCCGGCACCGACGCGCCGAGGTGATCGAAAACGATCCCGATACGGATAATACACTTTATGGTTGTAAAACGCGTGCTGCGGTTGATATGGGTCAACGACCGGTACGGCAGCCGCGGGCGGGATGTGGCCCGACACAGGCCTTTCGCTCCATCTGCGGCCAAACGGATCATACCCACCCACGGGGACAAACGTGACGAAGCCCAGCTTAGGCAGCAAGACATTGCGCGGAGCAGGCGCCAGGGGCGCTATCCGAGCAGTTGCCGCGACCATCGCGCTGGCGCTTGCCGGGCTGAGTACGCCGGCATCTGCCACTCCGCCTTCCACGGCCGACCAGCAATGCCTGGGCTGTCATACGACGGCGGGGCTCGAACTACCGCTTGCAAACGGCGGAACGCTTTCGGCCCACTTATCCGCCGATCGCTTCGCACAATCGGTCCATAGCGCGATCGGTTGCACAGGCTGCCATGCCGACATAAGCCTCCCCAGCCATCCCGCGGCGGTAAAGCCGATCGCCAGCAAGCGCGAGTTTTCCACCGGCATGGTCCAGGTCTGCCGCACGTGTCACAGCACGGAGTTCGCGCAATGGGGCAAGAGCGTCCACGCCGCCCTCGCCGACCAGGGAAACCCGGCCGCCCCGATCTGCACCAGCTGCCATTCGCCTCACACAATGGTCAAGGGTGCGGACCAGACGATGGACACGGTTCCCTGCAGGACCTGTCACGGTGTCATCTTCACGGCTTATGCCGCGAGCGTGCACGGTGTGTTGCGCAGCGGCGGCCTGGTGCAGGCTCCGCTTTGTTTCAATTGTCACGGCGCTCACGACATCGACGTTGCTTCGGCGGGTGTTGGCAGGCGTGATGTCTGTCTTGGCTGCCATACCGAGGCGATTGCTTCGCACCGGACATGGCTGCCCAATGTCGATCTGCATTTCGGCGTGGTGTCGTGCCCTGTGTGCCACGCGCCAACGGCGCACCGAACCGTCAATCTCATCCTCTATAACAGCTCGACGCAAAAGGAGATTCGCGGACCGGTCGGCTTGCCGGAGTTCGAGGCTCCGAGCGGGTCCGCGGCGCGGCCCGGTCTGGACGCGGCAACGCTGTTGACCCTGCTCAGGGCGTTGGATCGCCCGGGAGCAGAGGGGAAGACGAGCATCAGGGGCCGGCTGGAAGTCAGCACCGGGGTTGAGGATCATGAACTCACCTTCGCCGCCAAAGCGATCAGGGAGTGCAATACCTGCCATCAGCAGGGCGCTGCTGCGTTCCAGAGCGTTACGGTGTCCATCGCCGGCCCCGGCGGTATTCCGATCCGGCATGCCGCAAGCAAGGACGTTTTGAATTCGGCTTTCTCCGTCAATTCGATCGGCGGCTTCTACGCCATCGGCGGCACCAGGATCACCTTTCTGGACGTACTCTTCGTCCTCGCCCTGCTCGGCGGTATCGGCGGCCCCGCCGTTCATCTGACCGTGCGGTGGGCCTGCGGACTATTTTTGAACCGAACGTCCCACGAGCAACGTAAAGGGTAGCCCGATGCATCGGATTTATCTTCACCCTCTGCCCGTGCGGATCTGGCACTGGATCAATGCGGCCACCTGCCTGATGCTGCTTCTCACCGGGGTGCAGATGCGGTACGTGGGCCTGATCAACGTCGTGGCGTTCGGCAACGCGGTCGCCATCCATAACTGGATGGGCTTTATCCTCATCGCCAATTTTTTCCTGTGGCTGTTCTATTATCTCGGCTCCGACAGAATAAAAGTATACCACGCTGAGCGGAACCTGACGAAATATTTTCGCGGCAGCCTGGATCAGGCCCTCTATTATGGCTATGGCATTTTCAAAGGAGCGCCTAATCCGTTTCATCCGAGCATCTACAGCAAATTCAATCCGCTGCAGGCCATGACCTATCAGCTCATCATGCTGCTGCTGCTGCCCATTCAATGCGTCACGGGGCTCCTGCTCTGGAATCTTGCCGGCTATCCCAGGGTGGTCGCCCTGCTCGGCGGCGTGCGTGTCATTGATACGGTACACGTTCTGATTTTCATTTTTTTCGTGTTCTATATTCCAGCTCATATCTACCTGGGAACGATGGGTCGCACGAAATCGACCCATTTTAAGGAAATGTTCACCGGCTTTGAGGAAGAGGAGGACGAGGTCGCCGCTGGAGCGGGCCAGAAACCCGGCCCGGAGCCAGCGGAATGACGGCGATGACGTGATCGCTGGAAACGGTATGCCGGGCGACGAACATCGCGGTAGGATGGTCCGTGGTTGCGACGCGGACTTAAGCCCGAACGTGCTTCTGGTTTACGCGACGCGGGATGGCCAATCCCGGCGGGTAGCCGCGCGTATCGCCAACCAGCTTGCCAAAGGCGGCATTGCCGCACCGCCGCTGGACCTCGCGGTTGCCTTTCCGGAGGCGGTGGATCTTGCCGCCTCCCGGGTGATTGCCGTCGTCGCGGCGGTGCGATACGGCCACCACTTGCCGGAAGCGGAACGGTTCCTGAAGGCGCACCGGCATTTGCTCGCGCTGGTTCCGCTGGCGGTTGTTTCGGTGAACCTGACCGCCCGGAAGCCGGGGAGGGACACCGCCGGGGGCAATCGATATCTGCAGAAATGGTTGGCGCGGCACCGTCTGAAGCCGGCCTTGGCGACCGCTGTGGCCGGTCGGCTCGACTATCCGCGGTACGGGTGGCTCGACAAGCAGATCATCCGGCTCATCATGAGAGTGACCGGAGGACCGACCGATCCGCGGAGCTGTGTCGAGTTTACCCGATGGAGCGCGGTGGACGAGATTGCGCTTCGGATTGCCGATCTGCACCGGAGAGCCGCGGAACAGGCCGTCCAGCCCACCTGACGGCTGCGGAGCGGCCGGTCTTGTATCCGATCGCAGAGGAACGCTGATCGCGCAGCGGCGCGTGAATCGGATACTTCAGATCAACAGCGACCTGTCGTGCTTCTCTGATGCGCGGTACCAGGCGCGACGCTGTTGCACAGACGCTCCACGCACGATCAGCGTGCATGGAAGTGCCGCGCCGGGAGACCAGTCTCAGCCTGCCGCCATCAGTTGTTTTTGGCTCCTTGGCCGATCCAGGCGCGGATTGTATCACGTTCGCCGATCGGCAACTGCTTCTTCCCATGCGGCATGCGCAGCTGCGGACTCGCACGCCAATCAAGCGCAATTGCTCACCTGGGGTAATGCATCCTTTCCGGCCTGGTATCAGCCAGCCGCCCTTTGATGCGGCAACCACCCCCAGAAACTTCTTGACGCGGTCACGGGCGAGTCGATTCTACACATCGGGTGCCGCTGCTCCCCGCGCCCGCCCAACTGAGCCACCTCGAGAAGGACGCGCTGATCGCGGCGCTGACCGCTCGGCTGGCGCTGGCGGACAAACGGATCGCAGCCCAAGACGCCCATATCGCAGCGCAGGACGCGCGGATCGCAGCGCTCGAAGCGCGGCTCAACGAACTGAGCCGCCCACCGAAGACCCCCGGCAATTCGTCGAAGCCGCCGTCACAAGGCCAAAAGCAAGACCTCCCGGCCCCCGCGACGGATCGCCCGCCGCGTAAAAGCCGCCCCGGCGTCGGCCGGACGCTGCATCCGAATCCGGATCGCACCTTCGACGAGTTTCTGACCACGTGCCCAAAATGCGAAGCAGTATTCCCCCGCGAGGCGCAAATCCCGCAGCAGGTCTATGAGCGTATCGAGTTGCCACCCGTTCGGCCCGACGTGACCCAGATCCGCCTGTTCGGCGGCCGTTGCGCCGGTTGCGGCGAGCGGGTGACGGCCGAGGCTCCATCCGGTCTGGAACAGGGATCGCCGTTCGGCCACTCCATCGCCGCGATGGTGGTCTATCTGCATTACGCCCATGCCATTGGCATGGAACGGTTGGCGCTGTTGATGAACGAACTGTTCTCCCTGTCGATCAGTGAGGGCGCGATCAGCAACATCCTGGCCCGCGCCCGCGAGCCACTGCTGGATGCCTCGGCGGCGATCGAGAAAGTCGTGCTCGCCAGCGCCGTGGTCTGCTCCGACGAGACCTCGGTGCGGGTCCAAGGCAAGAACTGGTGGGAGTGGGTGTTCATCGGCACGCTGGCGGTGCTGCATGTGATCAAACCCAGCCGGGGCAAGGCAGTGGTGACCGCGCTGTTCGGCGTGATTCAACCGGAAGTGTGGGTCTCCGACATGCTCGGCAGCCAGCGCGGTCATGGCGTCATGTGGCAAGTCTGCCTGGCGCATCTGCTCCGGGATGCGAAATACGCCATCGAATGCGGCGACACAGCGTTCAGCGCGCCGTTCCGGTGGCTGCTGCTGCGCGCCATCGCGATCGGCCGGCGGCGCGGGACGCTGAAGGATACCACCCTGAAGCAATATCTCTATGACCTCGACCGCAGGCTCGACCGGATCCTGGCGGTGGTCCCGATTGGCGAGCCGGGCCGCAAGCTGCGCAAGCGCATGCTCGCCAACCGGGCACATCTGTTCGTGTTCATGTCAAATCGAGCGGTGCCGCCTACGAACAACATCTCCGAGCGGCATCTGCGGCCGAGCGTGATCTTCCGCAAAGTGACCAACGGCTTCCGCTGCGAGTGGGGGGCGCAAACTTATGCCGCCTTCCGCTCCGTCGTCAGCACCGCGAAGGCCAATCGCGCTTCGGTGTTTGATACCGTCCGCTTCGTGATATCACCCCGCCCCGGCGACACGCTCGCCGGGGCGGGGTGAGCAATTGCAATCAAGCAGCCACATCAGGTTGCTGTTCTCCGCGTCGCCGGGAACGACCATGGGCCCATATTTGGTGCCCTTCATGATGCCCTCGTAGCTGGTCAGATCAAGCCCGCTCGCTTTGGTGCCTTCACCACCCGGCGTGTGGCACTCTGCGCAGTGCACCTGGAAGATCGGCAGTACGTCCTCCTTGAAGCTCACCGCTGTCCCCTTGGCTCCCTCCGCCTTGGCCGGGTCGAGCGGGGCAAGCCCGTAACACAGTGCGCCTGCGCCGAGGGCGATCGACAAAGCCGCGATGTAACGTTTTTTCATGGCAACATCCTAATGGCTGGAGGTCTTTCCGATCTCGCGGCCGGAGCGGCTGTCCGGCCGCCCTCCTGCGCTGGCTTGACCTCTGCGGTATTGGTTTTGGTAGCGTCCTCGATCACCGCGAAACAGCGACGTTGCGCAGAACCCGCGGCGCCCACTGACCGCGGGTTGCTGCCCTGCCGCTTATTTCATCGATGCGTAGTAGGCAGCCAGGTTGGCGGTGTCTTCGGGGCTGAGTTCGCCGGCAAAGTTTTTCATCATGGCGTTGTCGCGCTTGCCGGACTTGTAGTCGTTCATTTCTTGAATGAATTTGCCCGGATTTTCCCCCGCGATCTTGGGACCCATTTGGCTCCCTTCGCCATCGGGTCCGTGGCACATACCGCAACTCGCGGCCCTGGCCTTTCCTGCCGCGGCGTCGCCAGCAGCCTGTGCCGTGCCGGTAAGGGCCACCGATCCGGCGATTAATGCAGCGGTCAAGATACGGTTCATCGTGAAACTCCTGTTTTCGGTTGTTGGCATCCTCGTCCCATCGACCGAGGGATACTGGCACCCAGACGACGGCCTCAGCGCTTCGGCAAGACGGCTGACACCGGTTTCGATTTGCGGTTCCGCCGGAATGCCGAAGCCCATGAGTACCAAGCGATGCCCGCCCCAGGCGGCATCAAGTCCATAAAGGCGAGCCAGGTCGGCCACCGCGCCGGCCTGGCCCAGATCCGGGGCGAGGTTCCAGACAAGATGCAGACCGGCGGTCGTGCCGGCGATGCGTGTCTCGGAACCGAAGTATCTCCGTAACGACCGCATCAGCGTGTCGCGCCGCCCGAGGTAAATCTTGCGCAGGCGGTGTAAATGGCGAACATAGGCGCCGCTGTTCAGCAACTCGGTGAGCGCTGTTGCTTCAAGCTGGCCCGACCGGTCACCGATCAGCCGGTTCGCCGAACGGGCCGGCGCGATCATCGCGCGAGGAACCGCCAGATAGCCGAGATGCAGACCCGGACCTAACGACGCCGCGAAGCCGCCAAGATGTATCACCCGTCCGTGGCGGTCCAGACTCATGAGCGCCGCTGCATCCATGGTGTCATAACGCAGTTCGCCATCCACGTCGTCGGCGACCACCGTCGCGCCCGAACGCTCGGCCCAGGCAAGAAGCGCATGGCGGCGCTGCCGGCTCATGACCGCCCCCAGCGGCCGCTGATGCTCAGGTGTCACCAGGATCATGGCAA
This sequence comes from uncultured Alphaproteobacteria bacterium, assembly GCA_963817185.1. GTDB lineage: Bacteria > Pseudomonadota > Alphaproteobacteria > Acetobacterales > Acetobacteraceae > Rhodopila. The sequence continues at coordinate 44,533 of CAWFNN010000007.1, forward strand.
CCGGTCCATCCGGCAGCAGATCGGTTTGAACGCCGGCATCGTCCACCGGAATCCGGATCACGGTCACACCCGTGCTTGCGAGCAGTTGCTCCGATCTGGCGTCGCAGGGCGACTCGACGACGGTCCGCATGCCCGGACGCAGCAACAGGTGTGCAGCGATATGCAATGCGTGCTGTCGTCCGGCTGCCAGGATGATCTGATCCGACTCGATCGCCACGCCGCGGGAGGTCGACAGCCAGTGCGTGATCGCCAGGCGAAGGGCCGGGTCGCCGTCCAGATGATCCGCCGCGAGACTGGCGCCAAGATGGTCGAGGGCGCTGCGCATCAGGCCCCGCCAGCGCCCGGCGGGGAACAGGCGGGAATCGGGCTGGCCGGCCGACGGCTCCGAATCGCCGACGTCACCCGCGGCTGTCGGCCCGTGTGCAACGGGAGGTGTCGCGGAGGCCGGCGGCGCCTGGCTGACGAACGTGCCCTTGGCGGGGAGGGTACTCAGATATCCTTCGGCGATCAGGCGTTCATAGGTAAGCAATACGGTGATGCGGGAAATGGCGAACTGATCGGCCAGCATGCGTGTGGATGGCATGCGCGTGCCGCTCGCGAGTCGTGTTGATACAATGAGATCCCGCAACTGCTCATAGAGCTGTTGTTGCAGGGGTTGGTCACGAATCAGTTTCACCGGAATGAGCATACTCGGAACGATCCATTCTTAGGCGTTAACCAACTGGGCCGGCTCGGAATGCTTCTTGCAGTGCTGTTTTCGTCGTGTGAATGCCTTGCGCAGGTGGATCGATCCCCGAATGACCGATTCGTTGTCCGGCGGGACTGAAAGGCATGCGGCGGTTGGCTGCCTTGATCCAAGTCAATGAGTTCGTGACGGCCAAGCCACAGAACGCCAAATAAAGTCATGGCATCACTCTTTGATCTGCTTGCAACGGCCAACCGCGAGGGGATAAAAAACGGATGGTCGCATCAGCAGAAATCCAAAAAGCGTGTGGCGGGAGCTTGAACGATGGTGTTGATTTTGCTGCTGACGGGCCTCGCGGTCGCAGCTCTGTTCCCGCTCGTGCTGCCGTTGGTGCGCCGAATGCGACCTGTTCCGGAGCGTGGTCATTTCGATCGTGTCGTGTATCGCGATCAGCTTCAGGAGCTGGGCCGTGACGTATTGCGCGGGCTGCTGACCGAATCGGAGGCGGCCGGTGCCCGGCTGGAGATCCAGCGTCGCCTGCTGGCTGCCGATACTGTAAAGAAACCGGCGCCGGCGTGGTCAAATCGCCGCGGTTCGGTGCTGGCCGCGTTCGTCGTCCTGTTCGCCGCCGGCGGTACCGCAGCAGTCTATGCGCTGATCGGTGCGCCAGGGATACCGGATTCACCGTTCACTTTCCGCCCGGCGGTGGCTGGCGAGGCACCCGCCGTGGCCGCCGAGCCACCCGGTCACGGCGATCTCGCCCAGGCGCTGGGCAATCTGGCGGCGAAGCTGAAAGCCAATCCGTCCGACGCGGACGGCTGGCTGTTGTACGCCAGGACGGCCGGCAGCCTGCGCCGCTGGGACGAGGCAGCGGACGCCTATCGCCGTGCCATCGCGCTGGGCCGCGGCGGGGCGGAAACCCAGGCAGGATACGGTGAAACGCTTGTTTTGCAAGCGGATGGTGTCATTACGCCAGCGGCCCATGATGCCTTCGTCACCGCACTGAAAGACGATCCGAAGCAGGATGTCGCTCAATATTATCTTGCGCTCGCCGCGGGTCAGTCGGGCGAGCCGGTCAAGGCGATTGGCCTGTTTCAGGCCCTGCTCGCCGATATCCCCGAAGATGCGCCGATGCGTGAAGAAATCGGCAAGCGAATCGCCGAAGCCGCGAAAGCCTCCGGCCTGCCCGTGCCTGCGCTGGCCAAGGGCACACCGCCCGAACCGGACGATCCAGCCACCGCCGCGACGGAGGCCGCGCCCGCTATGCCGCAGGGCGAGCAGAAGGCTATGATCACCGCCATGGTCGCCAGGTTGGCCACGCGGCTGCAAGCCGAACCAGGCGACACGGATGGCTGGATGCGCCTTGGTCGTGCCTATGTGGTGATGGGCGAGAGGGACAAGGCGGCCGACGCCTACAACCGGGCGGTCGCGCAAAGGCCCGGCGACGCCGCCATCCGCCTGCAAGCGGCCGAGGGACTGCTGACGGGGCTGAGGCCCGATGATGCGCTGCCGCCCCAGGCCGTGGCGATGCTGCGCCAGGTGGAAGTCATCGCGCCGGAGGAACCGGCTGTCTTGTGGTATCTGGGTGTCGCGGCCGCCCGCGACGCGCATCCGGCGGACGCAAGACGGTACTGGTCCCACCTGCTGGCGAAATTGCCCGCGGACGGAGCGAATACCACGATGGTGAAGAATGCAATGGGTTCATTGAAAGGCGGGTAGATCATGCTGTGCGGTCATGGCGGAAATTGTCCGACCCGCGAACCGTGGCGGTGACGCTGGAACCGACGATGGGCGACCTTCAAAGCCGTCAAGTTTCAGTGCGACACCAGCGCGCATCGGCCTGCCCGCAGCAGAAGATCCCGTGTCACACCGCCGAACGCCCATTCGCGCACGCGGCTGTGGCCATAGGCGCCCGCTACGAGCAGATCGGCCCGCTGTTCCTGAACGGCAGCGCTCAGTTGCGCGGCGTCGTCGCCGGTCGCAGGCGTCGCGATCGGCGTTGCATCGATCCCATGCCGGTTCAACCAATTAGCGACGTCCTGGAGACGGCTGCGTGCGGCGGCGAGATTTTCCTCTGAGGCGATTTCGACAACCGTCACCCGGCGGGCGGCTGCCAGCAATGGCAGCGCGTCGCGGATCGCCCGGCGGGTTTCGCCGGTGTCCTTCCAGCCGATGAGGACGTGCTCGAGGGAAAGCGTTTCAATCTGTGCCGGGACGATCAGGCATGGCCGGCCGGTCTGCATGACGAGATCGCCAATATCCACAAACCGTGACGTGTCGAAGATTGACGGGTTCGGCTCCACGCCGGTTATCACGAGATCGGCGCAGCAGGCCTCTGCTGCCAGATGCTCCGACAGCGGTGCATCGGTGACCGCGGAGCGCCAGTCGACCGCGACGGGGGCCGTCAACGCGGTACGGAATTCGGCTTCGGCCGCCTTGAGTTCCCCATCGATCTGCTTGCGGTCCTGTTCGATGACGTCGGCCGGAATGTAGCCGTCGTTGTATATGATCCGTATGGGCTGGCAGACCGCGATACCGATCACGGCGGCATGCAGGCGCTCCGCCAGCGCACTGGTCAGCTTCAGCAACGCTGTGTTTGGATGCCCGAGTTCCAGATGCACCATCAGGGTAGCGTAATTCACAGTCCGTCCTCCCCGCGTTCAACGGCGCCGCGGCCCCGTCCAAGGATTACCGCCCGAAGATCACCGCTGCGCCTTGATTCGCATCAATCGACGTGGTGACGTCCTGCTCGTTTGCGGGCAAGACATTGCACGCGTTCAGTGCTCGAGCCGTTCAACAGCGCTGATCAGGAGCACACGATGGAGATCAAGCGCGAACACCACATCAACTTCTGGTATATCATCGCGGCCGCATTGGCGGTCATGCTGATCCAGGATTTCTTCGTCGGGGCACCGCAGACCAAGACCATCCCCTACAGCGAGTTCGAGCAACTGGTCGATAAAGGAGCGGTCACCGATCTCGTCGTCGGCCAAACGACGATCACCGGCACACTCAAAGACGCCAAGCCGAACGAACCTAAGAGTTTCACCACCTATCGCGTGCCGTCGGAGTTGGCGAACAAGCTCACCGCCGCGAAGTTGCTGTTCTCGGGTGAGCCGCCGCCGGGTCTGCTGGTCACCATTCTCGGCTGGATCATTCCCTCGCTGGGCTTTCTTCTGCTGTGGATGTTCATGGTCCGGCCGATGACGGGCCAGGGAGGCATGGGCGGCATCGGCGGATTGATGTCGGTCGGCAAGAGCCGGGCAAAAGTCTACGTTGAGACCGATACCAAAGTCACGTTCGCCGACGTCGCCGGGGTCGACGAAGCCAAGGGTGAGCTGCGCGAGGTCGTCGAGTTCCTGAAGGATCCCGCCGGCCACAGCCGCCTGGGTGCTCGCATGCCGAAGGGCGTCCTGCTCGTCGGACCGCCCGGCACGGGCAAGACACTCCTTGCGCGCGCGGTCGCCGGAGAGGCCGGCGTCCCCTTCTTCTCGATTTCCGGTTCCGAATTCGTCGAGATGTTCGTAGGCGTCGGCGCCGCGCGCGTTCGCGACCTGTTCGAGCAGGCGCGGCAGACCGCGCCGGCGATCGTGTTCATCGACGAACTCGACGCGCTCGGCCGGGCACGTGGCAGCTTTCTGCCGGGCGGCGGCGGCCACGATGAAAAAGAGCAGACGCTCAATCAGCTTCTGAGCGAACTCGATGGTTTCGATCCGACCAGCGGCGTGGTGCTGCTCGCCGCGACCAACCGGCCCGAGATTCTGGACCCCGCACTGCTCCGCGCGGGGCGCTTCGACCGGCAAGTGCTGGTGGACCGGCCGGACCGGAAGGGCAGGGTGGAAATCCTTCAGGTGCATCTGAAAAAGATCCGGCTCGCACCCGCCGTGTCCGTCGACGCGATCGCCGCGCTGACGCCAGGCTTTTCGGGCGCCGAACTGGCCAACCTCGTCAACGAGGCGGCGCTGCTGGCAACGCGGCGATCGGGCGACAATGTGACCCTCGAGGACTTCACCCAGGCGATCGAACGCATCGTCGCCGGGCTCGAGAAGCGCAACCGAATCCTCAACCCGCATGAGCGCGACGTTGTGGCGCATCACGAGATGGGCCATGCATTGGTGGCGATGGCGCTCCCGGGGGTCGATCCGGTCCAGAAGGTTTCCATTATTCCACGCGGCATCGGCGCGCTCGGCTACACGCTGCAGCGCCCGACCGAGGACCGCTTCCTGATGGATCGTTCCGAACTGATGAACCGCATGGCGGTGCTGCTTGGCGGACGGGCGGCCGAGAGCCTGATGTATGACGAGGTTTCGACCGGGGCCGGTGACGATCTCGCAAAGGCGACCGATATCGCCCGCAGCATGGTGATGCGCTTCGGTATGGACAAGACTTTAGGTCAGGTCGCCTACGAGCCGGAACGGTCGGCGCTGCTGGAGACGCCGGGTGCCCCGAACTGGCAATCACGCCAGTATGGCGAGGCTACGGCCGAAGCGATCGATGCCGCTGTCCGTTCGTTGATCGAAAGTGCTTTTCAGCGTGCGGTCTCGATTCTCACGGTCAATCGCGCGTTGCTTGACCAGGCGGCGAAGGACCTGCTGGCAAAGGAAACCTATTCGTTCGACGAATTGAAGCTGATCGCGGCGAAGCTTGGCCGCCCGCGGGCGGCCTGAGGGGTGCCCAGAAAGGGTTCGAGCCGCGGCATCTCAAATTTACCCGGTTACCATTGTTCGATTCGAATTATGTAAACACGATGGGGAAACGACTTGCGCTGCCTGCGTATTGACACACGGCCGGCGATCTCCGCGATCAGGTAGCCCAACCCAAACCAACGCCGCCGCATGCGATGCTCCGCCAGAAGATCATCGCCACGGCCACCCCTCGGTCAATTATTCGCGACAGTGGCCTAAGCGGTTCGATCCCGATCGCGGGCTCCGCTAGGATGGCTATGCGGGGTGCCCGGGGCCAAAGAAAAGTCGCTTGTTGAACGCAGGTTTTGGCAAGGAGAACTGCTGTGGTCACCAGAGCCCCTTTCTTGAAGACGCGATTCGGCGGCTACCTGCACCGCGATGTCCCCGATGAGGACGCCGAACTGACCCATGTTGGTCCCGGCACGCCGTGCGGTGAATATTTGCGCCGTTTTTGGCAGCCGATCTGCTTCTCCGACGACCTGCACGATCTCCCACATCGGATCAGGATCCTCGGGGAAGACTTGGTAGTTTTTCGCGACCTGAGCGGCACCGCGGGCCTTCTGGAACTGCATTGTCCCCACCGCGGCACCTCCCTGGAGTTCGGCCTGATCGACGCGAGAGGGATACGCTGCTGCTATCACGGCTGGTTGTTTGCCGCGGACGGGGAAATCCTTGAGACACCGGGTGAGCCCGCGGACAGCACTCTCAAGGATCGTCTGTGCCACGGCGCCTACCCGACCCATGAGGACCACGGCATTGTTTTCGCCTACATGGGCCCGCCGGAGCAGAAGCCGCCTTTCCCCACGTATGACAGTTTTGTCCGGCCGGGCTATCAGCTTATTCCGGGTCAAAAATACTTTTACCCGTGCAACTGGCTGCAGATCCTGGAAAACTCCATGGATCCCGCGCATACGGCGTTTCTCCACACGATCGTCAGCGGTGCCGTGTTTACAGACGAGTTTGGGGTGCTGCCGGAGTTGGAGTTCCTCGAGACCCCGATCGGAATGATCTATATCGCGACAAGGCGGGTGGGAGACAACGTCTGGGCGCGGATGGTCGAAAACGTTTTGCCGAATCTGCAACAGGTGGCACCGATCTGGGAAAATGGTCGTCAGCCGCATCCGTTCAGTGGCCCGATGATGAGCCGCTGGATTGTGCCGCTGGACAACACAAACACCATGCTCATTGAATTCCGGCACGTCAGCGAGACGGACAGCCTCACCCCTGCGTGGTGGGCCGACCGCGATCAGATGCTTCCCGGCCAGGTTGTCGCCGCATCCTATGAGGAAGGTCAGCGCCGCCCGGGTGACTTCGAGGCTCAGGTCTCGCAGCGGCCCATCGCCATACACGGGCTCGAGCATCTCGGCGCAACCGACCGCGGGGTGACCATGTTCCGGAACCAGATACGCCGCGGTATGCTGGCGGTCCGGTCCGGGCAGGATCCAACAGGTCTCAGCCGGAATGCTGGCGCGGTCATTCCGACGTATTGTAACGACACGATTGTGCGTGTCCCGCACGCAGCGGATATGGCGACTGATCGTCAGCTGATGCGTGAAGCCGGCCGGCGCCTCGCAGAGGATTATCTCAAGAATCCACCGCTGTTGGCGGACGCCCTCCGAGCCACCCGTATGTGACAAGCAACGCGGCGGCAAGCACCGCGTACGTTGCGAATCGGCCACGGCTTGGAACGTCCCAACTAACGAGATCCAAAGCTGATCTTGTTGCGAATAGGTCAGTGTGATCGGCTGGTGGCAGCCAAGCTGCGGCTCCGTCCGAGACGGCTCATCTGATACCGTCCGACCCGACGGCTTTCGTCGTGATGAACATTGCAGTCAGTTTCTTCTATCCCTCGGTTGATGTTGCTCGTGTGACCCATAAGCGGGGGATCTCGTGGGTTTGGGTGCGACAACGCCCGACCGCCTGGCCTGCGCCGATCGAGGAAATCGAAGATCCATGACGCTATCGCGTCCTGTTCGAGCGAAGCCGGTTGGGGCCTGAAGCGTGTCGCAATCCCCGCCGTCCCTGTGCCGCACTCGCCAAAATCGGCTGGCTGGTGTTCCGGCGTTTTGCGGTCGAACCGCCCGAGGGCGTGCCGTACGGCAATATCGAGATCCGGCAGGTGGATCTGGCCTTTCAACAGCGAGGGCACGGTCACCGCTCTGCGCAAACATGAAGGTGAAACGGTCAAGCAAGACGAAGTCATCGCCACGCTCTACGACGCCACCTATCGCAGCGGCGAATCCTTGGCGAAGGCGAGTCGAGATTGAGCTCAGGCCCAACTGGACAGACTGGTCCACGGCACAAGGCAGGAGGACATCGACCAGGCGCACGCCAACGTCGCGGCCGCTCGGGCGGTGCTCCCCGACGCAAAGGCGACACTTGACCGTCGGACTCGACTGGCGGTGACTAGGCTAGGCCCGGCGTGCTTGCCAACCCCCGCCGGATTTACGTTGAGCCGGGATATGCAGTTGCGCTAGATCACAACCTAAGGATATGGAGAGCAGGAATGTGCCTCCATAGGTTGTAGGATGATTGGGTGTTGCCACCGGGTATCATGAAGACTGTGGGGCCTCTACCGCGCCAGCGCGGTAGCCTGAAGCCGCATCCCCGGCAGGCACCAAGTGAACGTCGTCCTCCCCGCCCTGGACCGGAGGAGGTCGCCGGACGCGAGTATGTTGATCGGCAGCATGCTATTCCAGCCGATCTTTGCGGACCGGGCGGAAGACGAGACATATGCCTTCAACGTGATTGGGGAACCCCAAGGGTGCCGACAACAAATGCGAAAGCGGCTAGGTACGACCGGATTAGAGCCCGGATAGTGGCGAAATGCGCAGAGTAGTTATCGACGCCTATGAGTTCGTAGGCTTGCGCGGCGGATCGGGGGGAGCTGGTAATTACGTACTGGCATTAGCCGAGCACCTTGCGCGCCTTGTAGACGTACGGGTGATTGCTTCCGACGGCAACAGCCATATTCTCGGTCCCATATCGGATCGGATCAAGGGTCTGTCGATCTATACAGCATCCGTTCCTCACGCCGATGCGATCCGCACCGCCATAGAAGAAGCGGATATACTGTACGCTCCTTTCTCGTCCTTGCCAGAGCGATCAACCTACAATCACATCCCAGCTGTAACGGCGATCCACGATTTGCAGCATCGGTCGCTGAAAAGCTTTTTTCCTCTGCCGGAGCGTTCTGAGCGGGATACGGTATACTTCGCTGCGGCCGCCGGAGCCGATGGAGTTCTAACGTTCTCGAACCACGAGCGCCAAAACATAATTCAGACGTATAACATAGGCAAGCCGGTCGGTGTGGTCGCTCATGCTCCGTTCCTTGCGGAGGAAATCGAGCGTCTTGGCGATCTCGACGTTCCACCTGACCGGAATCCGTACGTCGAGAGGTTTGGTCGATATATCCTGTATCCCGCCGTGAACTGGCCGCACAAGAACCACTACAGGCTGATCGAAGCGTTCCGCCTGATCTGCCTCTCCTATGGCGTAAACGACGTAAAACTGGTGTTGACCGGCGCCTCTTGTGTCGAGCCGCGTTTTCATTTCTATAGGACGCTTTTAGACACAGCCTGGTCCGAGAACCGTGTTATAGAACTTGGTTTCGTTACCAACTCTCAGTTATTTTTGCTTATGAAGGGAGCCGAATTACTTGTGTTTCCCTCGATGTACGAGGGCTTTGGCATTCCAGTCCTTGAGGCGCTTCGTTTGGGGACGCCAGTTCTGGCTTCCAATCTAAATGCCATGCGGGAGTGGTTTGGAGGCTACTTCCATCCCCTGGCCGACATACGGAACTCGCTAAGCATTGCCGACGACTTGTACCAACTCATCATTAGTCCACAGCGGCGTAACGCCTTGCGGAATGCTGGCCTTGTCCATGCCGCGACATTCTCCTCCTGCCGAATGGCAAAAGAGACTCTGGGGTTCCTGTCTTCGGTCCTGGATGAAACCCACCGCGCGAAGCGGCAGCGCAACCGACCTCACCGCGACATGCGGACGCTGCGTAGTCCCACTTGTCAAGTGCTGTTCCACGTGGTGTTCGACAACGCGGACCTGTCGATTGCGAGCCAGGTCGCTGAGGCTCTCGAGACACTTGGCGACGCCCTGGATGGGGTAGAAACGGGAGCCGTATCCTACTTGCGCCGCTCAGATCTTGCTCCCGCGGTTCCGTTGCCTACACCTAACGGCAAGCACCTCAAGGTGATCAGAGCAGGCCATGTCAACGGCAACGCCGAACTTGGTGGCATTGACGCCGATGGGGCAGGGTGGCGCGAAGTCGTGAGACGACTGACATCCCGCAGCAATGAAGTGAGTTATTTCCAAGACAACGAGCTGCCAAGCGTCATTCTATTCAATTCGTCCACACAATTCGAATCTCAGTTTCATTGCTTCGTCAACGCCTCCCATGTTGCAACTCTGGCAGGCGATGAGCGCTTCAGAAGATCTTGTAAGGCCGCAGTGTCGCAGAAGATCGGGGCAACTGGCGGCTTTTACGTCGGACCATCATCATGGCCAATCGTCCGAACCGCCGCGCTTCAGGTCCTGCACAATGCACCTTGGTCCATGGCGGAAGCGGCACAGGGTAACTGCCTGCCCGCGAGCCACGACTTCCTCTTCACCAACGCCTTCGTCCGGCGCCGGGAATTCGACTATTTTGGCAAGAGGTTGGTGCTCGATCTTACGCCCAACAAAACGATCAAAAATCTGCGGGCGCGTTTCGTCTATATTGAGACAGAATTGAAGGAACGCGTGGGGCATCACTTTGAACTCGTTAAGGGCCTGTGCCAGGCCGCGGATGCCGGCGGACTTGACCCAATCATCGGAGCGAATCTCGGGGTGAGCGCCGACACTACGGGTGACATCGACGCCGTGCCGTTCTTCTCGAGCTACAGCCAGGCCCCTGACGACCAGGTGACACCGTCACGGTTCGCAAGGGAGCTGTTGTCATTCCTGGACGCACACGGGGTTGGCGCCTCGGATTATGTCTACCTGCACATGCCCGTTCCAACCCTGATTGTCGGCATACTTGAGATCGTGGCAACGTCCCGGTCTGAAGATCTACCGGTATTCCTGATTCGAATCTGCTCGCTGGATGAATCATTCCGATGGCACGATATTCGCCAGACACGTTGCGTTCAATCAATTTCCAGACTTGGAGCGGAGCGGCGCTCGCGGATCCGTATCTTCGTCGAGTCGATACCGCTTCAGCGGTATTTTGAGCAGGAGACGGGACAGCGCTTCCCTGTGCTGCTCAATCCCGTGTTACAGGAGCTAGCATTAGCACGCCTGACCCATGATGCGCTGCGTCGCGAAAAGACCGTTGACGAGCCATTCGTTTTCGGTTGCTTCGGTGAGGCAAGGGAGGAAAAAGGCTTCCAGCTGCTTCCCGGGATCGTTGAAAGGCTGATCCGCCGCCACGGCCCCCGTAAGGTAAGATTCCATGTGCAGACAGCGGCATCTCCGATAAATGATACGGTGGCCATCAAGGCGACGCGGAGGAAGTTGCAACGATTGGCTGAGACCAACAAGGCTGATGGTGCAGTGGTTTTGATGGGCGCATTTGAGAACACAGACGCCTATTTTGCGACGCTGGCGAAGAGTGATGCGTTGCTGATGCCTTACGACCCGGCCGCCTATCAAATCCGTGGTTCCGGGGTCGCGCTGGAAGGTTTGGTCCTCGGGATCCCGATTGTGGTCACCGAAGATACGGACATGGCCGTAACCTTCGAAGGACCTTGGTGTGTTTGCGCATCAGACTTTTCGGCTGAAGCGTTCGAGCGGGCATGCTCGGTGGTGATTGATGGCTATCTCCGGATTGCAGAGCAGTCGCAGCAGTTCATTCAGAAATCACCTCTGGTACGGACAGAGGCTCAGTACCTCGATGCTCTTCTCCATACCATGCCGGAAATCCCTGCCACTGCACCTCGTGAACGTCCTGTTGCGCTATGGATTGGGAACGACGTTGTTCGACAAGGATGTAGCGCCGTATATGACGCGCAACGCGGCTTTCTGGAACGGCAGGGGTTTGAGATTTATAACGTATATGTCCCGTACCCTGACGGCGCAGGCCTTCTGGAAAGTGACGGGGCGTTGGAAAAGCGATTGGTCGCGAGTTCTTTGGGTTGGGCGCACGGGGGGTTTCACTTCGGCTGCTACTCATGGATCTTGAATCAATCGGACGATCTCGATCGCAGGGACCTCTTGGATGAGATAGCCCGAGAGGGTGCGAGCACAGCCCGCCTCCTTCTCCTCAACAGTTTTAGTACTTTTCCGTTGGGCCTGACGCGGCTTGTTGAGAATCGCAATATCGCCCTGGTATGCCTTAACTATGTGCATCTGTTACCCATCGTCGAAAAGTTGGGGCTTGTCGGACGGAACGGCACACGCCTGGTGTTAGAAAGCCATGACATCCAAGCTTACCAACATGCTATTCGGGCAGACAGGCAACTCGAGGAAGATGACAAAGACCTCGAGATCGCTAAATTTGCCGATGTAGACGCCGTGGTTGCGATCAGTCTGGCGGAATATTCGGAGATCAGAGAGCTCAATCCATGGGTCATGCTAAAGTTCGTGCTACCCACTATCTCGGTGGCGCCGGGTGAATGGATCCCCGACGGCTCGTGGCTGACAGCGGGTTGGCTGGACATCTGGTCCGGGCGTGAAGACCTTCAACAGATCTTCGATTTACGAACCCCGGCGTCGCTGCGGGACTTCCGATCGTGGATCTTAGCCTACGGGCGGGTCGAGTACCCGGCTTGCCCGCTGACAGCGGAACTTGTTGCGGCCGCGACAGGTCCCCACCCGGACTTTCCGGTTGGATCAGGGGGCACTATCGTTCCCTTTCTCATTGGTTTGACCTGGAGGAACCGGAACGATCTCCGCTGCAAATGGCCCAATGCTACCAACCCGGATCATCGCGATCGGGCAGCTCTGCTCCGGTGGGCTGTCAGCGACGGATGGAAAGAATTAGCACTGACCCCGGATGGGAAAGTACCGATCGGTGGGCAGCCGCTGCCGGCCACGCAATCGTCGCGTATTTTGGAAGCCTTCCTGTTTGCTCGCCCATCGCAACTCTTGGAAACGCACTATCGCCTTGGCCTGTGGCGTTGGTTGGCGACAACCGAGCGGATCAATGTGATCATCGTGGGCAGCGAGCACCCCGCGAACCTCATTGGCATTCGGCGTTTCATCGACGATGTGTTCAGGGAGTATCTGGAACCAGAGGGCGTGAGCCTGATACTTGTGGGTCGCGCGGGCCCAACGCTCGGCCTCGCGTCTGGTGGACGAGGGTTGTTCGTCGTCGGTGAGGTGGAGAGCCTCGATTCCCTTTACCGGCTGGCAGAGGTCGTCGTCGTGCCGACTGTTGTTGGCACCGGCACGCCGATCAAGATACTCGATGCGTTAGCTCGGGGACTTTGTATCAGTATGCCGGGGTTTGTCGATCGAAGCCTTGGACTTGGTGCGTTCGGATTCCCACTCAACAATTCTGAAAGTGACTTCGCTGCTGATATTCTGGACTTGCTCAAATCGCCCGAAGCCCGACAAAAGCGAGCGAGCCTTGCCAAGCGATTTGCAAAGACACATCTCACGATCGACGCTTATGACGCAAGTTGGAAGGAACTGGCAGGTTTAAGTCCTGCCAAGCCTGTCGGTCTGCCGAGCGCGACCGAGCCGCCCATACGCGCGAAGCCGCAAAAATTCTCCAGTCCCAACACGTAACAAACGCGCTCGCGGTGCTGATCAGGAGGGTCTGGATGCCGATTAAATGGGATCGAGCGAAGGCCGAAGAGTTGATTTCGGAGCTGTATAGTCGCCTCTTTGAACGCGCGCCTGAGCGTGACGTCCTGCGCGGATTGGCGGGCTATTTTGCGGAAGGGCGCGTGTCGGTCCGCATTCAACTGATGCGGATGCTGAAGTCCGAGGAGTTTTTTGATAAAAGACTGCGGGATAAGACGCCGCAAGATATGGCCGCGGAGTTGTATGGGCAGATCCTTGGCCGCCCAGCCGAATCGGAGGAGGCCCTTCAAGGCGCGGCGGATTCGGTGGGAAGCGTTGGTTGGCAAGTTGAAGTGGACGTGATGATAAACAGCGAGGAGTTCATTGGTCGATTTGGGGATGATGCGCTGCCCCCAAGGATACCGGCCATCGAACAGGAAGTGACGCCAAAGCCTGAACAGAAACGTCAGAGGTAATCGAATATGAAGAAGGCGCTGGTTTGCGGCGCAGGTGGCTTCATCGGTGGCCACCTTGTCAAACGTTTGAAACAAGATGGTTTCTGGGTCCGCGGCGTCGACCTGAAGTTTCATGAACACGCCGAGACGGAGAGCGACGACTTCGCGATCGGTGACTTGCGCGACCAAAGCTTCTGCCGGTCGGTCATCGATACTCGATACGACGAGGTGTATCAGCTGGCCGCGGATATGGGCGGGGCAGGCTACATCTTCACCGGTGAACACGATGCGGATGTGATGCATAACTCGGCCACGATCAACCTGAACGTGCTGGACATCTGCCATCGGCGCAACATCAAGAAGATCTTCTATTCTTCGTCGGCCTGTATGTATCCGGCCTACAACCAGCAGGACCCGGACAACCCGAAGTGCTCGGAGGATTCCGCCTACCCCGCGGCGCCGGACAGTGAATACGGGTGGGAGAAGCTGTTCAGTGAGCGGCTCTACGCGGCTTACCGGCGCAATTATGAAGTGCAGACCCACGTCGCCCGGTATCACAACATCTTCGGCCCGGAGGGCACCTGGGTTGGCGGGCGGGAAAAGGCACCGGCGGCCTTGTGCCGCAAGATCGCAGTGGCGCGCAGCGGCGACGCGATCGAGATCTGGGGCGACGGGAAGCAGACCCGGTCCTTTCTCTATATCGATGAGTGCCTGGAGGCAACGACGCGCCTGTTGCGGTCCGATTTCGTCGGGCCAGTGAACGTCGGATCGGAGGAAATGGTGTCGATCAATCAACTTGTGGACATGATCGCCGGCATTGCCGGCAAACGGATCGAAAAGCGGCACGTGGACGGGCCGCAAGGCGTCCGCGGGCGAAACTCGGATAACCGGCTGATCAGGCAGCACCTGGGCTGGGCGCCGTCGCAGTCGCTGCAGGCTGGGTTGGAGAAAACCTTTGCGTGGATCGAGCGGCAGGTGAACCGCAACTCGGCTTCAGCATAAAGCGGCATCGTCATATGTGTCAGTGTCTCGTTGTGGAGGTCCTGCGTGGTAATCCTTGACCGCCAGAAGCTAATCTACATACACATCCACAAGGCCGGTGGAGATACGGTTGAGCATTCTCTGGCGCAGATTCAGCAACCCAATGACGTGTTCATCGACGCGACGCGTCCGTTCACCGGCGCTGGGCTGGAACGATTTTCTCGGTTGGACAAACATAGTACAGCCCTGGACGTCGCCCATGCTCTCGGACTCGAGATGTGGAAAACTTACGTCAGCTGGACAACCGTACGCCACCCGTACGCTCGGATGGCCTCACTCTACGGCTATGTGGCCGCGATTTCTGAGCCCGAGCTTGCGCTCATTGGGTTCCCGATCGATGGGACGCCGGGCGAACAAAGAACTTGGACCCAGTCGGCCGACTATCCGATGGAGGACCAATGGGCTTTTGCCGCGGTCCGTGCTTACCTGGCCACGCGCGCATCGCGAACCCCATTCTCTGATTGGCTGCGTGATCCGCTGATGATAACTGATGAACCCGCCCGCCTCAGCCAGTTTTCTCGCGTGAGTAACGCTGAGGCCGACGCTCTGCTCGTAACGCGCACAGTCAAGCTTGAATCCCTATCGGACCAATGGCCACAATTATGTCGCGAACTCGGACTTCCGTTTATCCCGCTATTGAATAGGAATGAGACGCATCCAAGGTGGAAACGGGCCGTTGAGGAGCTTTTTCTCAGCCCAGCCGATGTAGAATTGATCAACACGATCCACGAAGTTGATTTTCGTTGGTTTGAGTATCAGATGATGGGCAGAGACCCCTTTCCGACCATCTTTCCGCAGGCGGTTTCGGATGATCGCGCGCAGGCCGCGGCGGTTGAGGCCCTCCCCCTGAGGTCAAGCGGGACGCAGGCGCTACCGCCCGATCCGCCCGCTCAAATCGCCGCCATTGTGCCTGGGGATCAGAAACCGATCAAAGGCATCGAGTCGAATTTATTCCGATTTCGCGCGGCACCAATATCGGAAAGCGATATGTTCGCGGAGATTCTTTCCGAATCGACGAGACGGTCAGTGTTACCTTCGGAATGGGCAAAGCTTTGCTCGATCGGTTCGGCTGGGAGTCCGGATGTCTATGTGTGCGAGGCTTTTGGCGGAGCGTCGGCGTCGGAGATATCTTGCTTGATGGCGGCCATCGAGAACGCAGGCAAATTCGTCATTTTGGTTTGGACTGATGACTGGGCGTTTAAGACCGCTTCGGCCACCGGCTCTTTGGTATTCGACGTAAGTGCACCATCCCCGCGTTCCTGCACGTACGGATGGAACGCGCAAAAATATGGCCCGGCGCGCCTTCGTCACTGGAAGCCATTTTCCGAACGCCGGATCTTGGCTTCCTTCGTCGGCTCGAGACGAACCCACCAATGTCGTGAAATCCTGTTTGATTCAGCGATTACCGCCAGGCCTGATGTAATAGTCGAGGATGTGGACTGGTGGGGCACCGCTCGCATGAGCAACAGTCAGGTTTTGCGTTCCGCCCGGGAACAACGTTTTGAGGAAATATTGTCCGACTCGAAATTCGCTTTCTGTCCAAGAGGAAACGGGCCCTCCAGCAAGCGGCGCTGGGAGGCTGCATACTGCGGTGCGATACCAATCCTCATTGAGGATGTCACGAGACCGTTCGGAATCGATTTACCGTTGCTACACTTCGTCATGCAAAATATGAAGGCTGTTAAGGAAGATGCGCTCGATCTTCTGAGCCTGACTGTCGAAGCGATTCCCGAAGGGCAGCGGCTTCAGGATAGAATGCGAGCATGCCTGGGGGATTACTTCGACGATCCGCTGCTATCTGCCAATCAAACTACCGTTAAGCAGATTGTAAAACATGCCAACTGTTTGTGGGTTCCAGGTAAAGGTTTCGTTGGAGACAATCAGGACAATTTGTTGTGATGGGTCGCATTAAACGCTCGAAACAACTGCTGGGGGCAATTGAAATGGGGGCAAAGGATCTCGAAACCGAGGTGGGACCCGACTGGTTGAAACTGACCCAAACAGAGATGCGATTGAGGCACCTTTCCCCTCAAGTCTCACACCCCCTACTCCACGTCACCGTAGGACATCCCCGGACTGCTGCGGTAGATAAACTTGAGACAAGTTCACGAATGGCTGGTTGTAACTTCATACACTTGCCACTAAATTGGGGGGCTAGCAGGTTCAGATCTCTCGACAAGATTTTTGTTCTGCGATATTATCTCAGGTGTAGGCTGGCGGCGGATAGCGACATCATGTTGTTCACGGATGCTTACGATGTTCTGGTCATTCAGAGTGCGAACGTGATAAGGCAAAAATTTCTTGTCACGGGAGCCGATATCCTGGTTGGTGGTGAAGCTCACTTTTGGCCCTCTGCCGAACGCGAACATGTCCGGGAGGAGTTTGAAAACACGTCGTCCAGATGGAAATATTTAAATAGTGGGTGCTACATCGGCTACGTTTGGGCTATAAGAAAAATGATCGATTTTTGTTGCGATTTGATAAATGACGGAGATCATGAGTATGAAATACCTGACGATCAGGCCTTGATGCAAAGATTTTATTTGGAATTTCGAAACTCTAACTGCTGTTCAGTTCAGATTGACGTAGATAGTGATCTTTTTTGCAGCCTTCACGATTCGACTGACCATTTCGTTATTTCGCGCGGTATGGTGCAGGGGCTCGGCCGCCATAGCTGCCCCGCCGTGGTTCACGCCAATGGTAACAAAGATAACTTAAACATCTTTGACCCATTGTTGCAGCTCGTGCGACAGAGTTCGGATAATGTCGTTATGAATTTCTTCATTGGGCGCTCAGCCTCGAAGACGCTGCTTTACGATCGAGAGCAAAGCAGCCTGATTTTAGGGGAAGCAGACGCCGCACACGATCATATTGTTCTATTCGCTGTCAAGGCGGCAAGGCTAGGCATTGCCATCAGCTTGAAAGATGGGTTGCTCACTTTTGCTCCCAATGGCCTTGTCAACTGCGGATCAGCCCTGGTGGGGCCTACGGAGATTCTTAATGTCCGGCCAGACATAGTCACTCATCACCGAAACGCGCTAAGCTATCATTTCCGATCCGATCAGGAGAATATCGTGCTTTCAGAGAGCAAATTAAGTATCTTGTTAAACCCCCTTTTTGGACGTGGGCTCGCATTGGCGAGGTACAATTATAACAACTTCTAATGAAGCTCGTGGGTGCTGTGAAGCTGGGCTGCCTGTCAGCCCGTCGAAACCGGTGCGCCAGGATTAGTGATGACGATGATTTCTTCAGGTCTAAGGGTGCTTCGCGACGTCGGTCTTACGCCAGACGGCATCCTTGATGTCGGCGCCTATGAGGGCTCCTTCGCGCGGAATTGCCGCGAAATTTGGCCCAAGGCTTACATTCTGATGGTCGACGCGCTCGCGGAAAAGGAGGAGAGTCTGGCCAATGCGCGCAGGGAAATGGGCAACTCGGATTACGAACTTTGCCTGCTTGGAGGACATGAAGCCAGCAACGTTCCATTTTTCGTTGCACATGCAGGACGCCCGAACCCGGGCGCGGAGCCGATAATGACCGGGTCATCAAAATACAGAGAACTGACTGATGTATTCATTGAACAACGTAGCTTGGATCAGCGCAGATTGGACTTCTATTATTCTGGCATCGGGCCACCGCTTTGGGTTTCTTAAGCTTGATGTTCAGGGGGCCGAACTGGAAATTCTCAAAGGGGCCCCGCAAGCACTTCAGGCCGCTGAAGTAATATTACTAGAGCTTTCCCTTCTCGAGTACAACGCAGGAGCCCCGCTCATTGCCGAAGTTTTGTACCAAATGAACCTCTTTGGCTTCGTGCTCTTCGACATCATCGATCACGTCAGGGTCGGAAAACAGCTTAATCAAGTTGACGGCATTTTCGTTCGACCAAACTGGCCGCTTCGCCATAGGTTCAATGGTCAAAGTTCAGCCTAGCAGCTTACGAGGATGCCATGGTAAAGCCCCCGGCTTTACTTTCGCCTCGTCCTCAGAAGTCCTCATAGGACCCGGCTTGCAAAGACGTAGAATTGGCTATAGAAACTGGGCACACATCCTGTCTTCCGGTGGCTGATCTTTCATGAAGGTTCTAAAGTAGTCGGTTCGGCAAATAGGGGACCAAGTGGTCAAGCGCTTCATCCGTTATGAAGGCAGACCTTGTGGCCCGTTCCCTTTGTGATTTCGTGGGCTCCGCAGAAGTCCGCCCCAATTAGTGTCAAAAAAAGACGCTGTACTTCAACTAATAGCGGGTAGGTCATAAATGACATGGGTCCCTACGAATCCTGCCTTGCTCAACAAATGACAGGATCCATAACCGCCGCCAATCTCAAATGCAACGTCGCAATCTTAATAATGATGATCCAGCCGACTGTTCATAAGTCAGCAGATGAGGCGCATGCTGCACTAGGATCGGACTCGTGCCGGGGTCGACTGACAGCCGATGAGGGGCGCCAATCAGTTCCTCTCGGGTTAGTGCGAGCCATCGGCTCGCCCAATCAGGGCTACCTGAGAGTGTCTTATACCAATCCAAAAAAGCTCCCCATTCCGCAGCACTCAAATCGCTAAAGCTAGGCCGCCTTAAGAACCATTTAATATCTTGCTCGTGGCTGTCCGCGATCATTTGGTCATATTTTTGCCTGCCAACTCGCGGCGGCACGCCGATAGTCAAACCAGCGACAGCATATCATATCCGAAGAATTTCGTGAGCCAAACTTGCTGGTCGGGAATCTGTGCCTTCATGCGGTTGTACATAATGGAGAGATATTTCTTGTGATAAGCTGCGCCCACCAATACGAGTTTGTTCTGGCCCATCATCAATGGAATGAACTTCGGCCTTAGGTTAATAAATATATGCGCGGCACCTTCCATAACACCGGGCCAACCCGGGTTGTTGATGTCGTCGATTATGATGGCACCGCCATGATGCGTGACCTCCTCGGCAAACTTATAGTCGCTGACGACGTGCTCGGCCTGATGGCCACCATCAATACTGAAAAACTGAAAAGGGCCGAATTGGTCCAAGATAGCGATACGATCCCGAACGGTCAGGGCGAATGAGTTTGCCGGCATGTCGACCAGCGTGGGAAGGCCGAATTTGGCGACATTCTCTCGGAAGCCGGCCAGCATATTTTCCCTCCCGCCACCGGAGTTGTCCATGTTCTCCCCTTGGTTGTCGAACAAATCGATCGCTAGGGAGGGCCGCCCTTCGACCGCGTGGGACAGGCCAATGATGAATTTCCCCTGGTAGACGCCGATCTCGCAGGCGCCTCCGATCACGCCGGCGGCGTTCATTTCCTCTGCCAAATGGCCAATTATTTCCATGAACGTTACACTACACCAGCCCGGGATCTGTTCGTACCCGTCAGCGATATAGCGGCGAACGCTTTCAACCGACATTTCAAATATTCCCCGAGCAGGTTCAAAACCGGCAGCGCTGTGTGCACTGCCTTGTCCGACAGCAGGTTTCACCGTCAACACATTAGAGCACGACAGGTGTCGTAGGCAACGACGAAGAGGATAGCCAGCGTTTTCTCTAATCGCCGGAAAGACTCGTTGCGTCGCGCGGTTGTACCGCTGCTGGCGGCCACCGATCGCGTTGGTAGCCCGGCACGCAGTCGACGCACGATCGATCTTTGCTTTGATGGAACACGGAACAAGACGGGGGCAATCCGGCAGCGGCGACGACAGCACGCCAAGCGGGCTTCATCTCGACGGCATGGACGGCGTTCCATCGCTTCCCAGTGAGGCAGCGTACCACTCGTCGTATCGCCCGGAACTTGTCGGTGGTGACCACCGCAACGGCACCATCTACCTGCCGGGCTGGATCTGAACGTCCGACACGGTGACGCGCGCAAGCTGATCCAGGCGAATGCCGGTTGTAGCCAGCAGAAGCACCAGATCCCCGAAATCGGGTTCATGATCCGCGGTAAAGCGATCCCACAAATGGTCACGCCACCGACCGCGAACCCCCGCCGAAGCGCCTGGCCTCCGCCATCAGCCACCGCCGCGCAACTGCACCATCGCCATAATCTACCTCCGCACGAATTCGGGTGAGGCGAACAGGGTCGCCAGTGCCTCCGCCGGTGTCGGGCAATTCCTGATCGCCGCGTATGTGGTTTCCGAACAAAGCTCGCCGAGCGTTGCCGATGCGACGGCTTCGGCCGAGGGCGCCCCCGGTCGCGCGCTTTGCGTCATCGCCCAGTCGGCCCGCATCAGCAGCGCCTCGCCGGACAGCCAGTCGGAGGCGGTGTCGGGCCAGCCGTTGGGCAGGACGGGGCCCATGAAAGGCTGCCCGAGAACTGCCGGGGCACCAACCACCGCGGGCGGCGGCTCGGGCGGCAGACCCAGAGCCCGCTCTACCGCGATGGCGTATTCAGCCGGGGCACGGAATTTTGTCAGCGGCTGCCAGGCCTCCTCCATGTCAATGATGGTCAGCATCGCCTGCTTCAGGTCGCCCTGGGTTTCTCCGAGGACGTCTTCTACCCGAACGACGCAGTCGGGCGGCGGAATGTCGGCGACAAAATGCCGGACCAGTTGCCTCGCTAGGTGCCGATGTGTAGCCGGGTGGCCGGCCAGCCATTCCAGCGCCGCCTCGCTGCCGGCGAAACCTTCGGGAAACTCGCGGCCCATGAGCCTCTTGCGACCCGGTTCGTGCATATCGTCACGAAACACGAAGCCTGGCGGATTGCCGTCACGGAATACCCAGCGGCCAGTCAGAATGGCGGCGAAAGCTGTGACGTCCTGCTGTGTGTAGCCGGCATTTACCCCCAGCGTGTGCAGTTCA
Source organism: uncultured Alphaproteobacteria bacterium (assembly GCA_963817185.1). GTDB lineage: Bacteria > Pseudomonadota > Alphaproteobacteria > Acetobacterales > Acetobacteraceae > Rhodopila. The sequence goes on from CAWFNN010000007.1 coordinate 65,893, forward strand.
AGGCACTCGCGCGCCAGATTCTCATTGATGCCGCGATGCTGGCGCAGGCCGATGACGCTGTGCGGCCCGACCGACTCATCGTTATTAAGGTAATATATCATTGCGGGATGCCGCATCACTGCTTTCAACAGATCGACAAATCGTCCAGTGACATGCGGCCGGATGGCTTCGTGTATATAGGCTCCCAGCGCGCCAAGGGGCCAACCGCCGGCGTGCTGGCTAACGGTGAAATGGTTGCTCCAGAACCATACCAGTCGCTCGCGAAAAGCCAGATCGGTCCTTGCAGCGTGGTTCAGGAGCACCGCCATCTCGCTGGCGAAGAGTTCGGCGAAGCCGCCGTCCGGCTTCATGCCGCTCCGAAACAGAGCCTCATTGTGGCGGCTGATATGGACAACGTTGTGGAAGGATGGTCCGGTCCCGGTCAACCATGGATCCGAACCCTCCAACTGCGATGCGAGCCAGTCCCGCGGGCTGTCAGGAATCGGCTCCAAACCGCGTCGGCCAAAACCGAAACGCCGGAGCGCGTGGAGGGCGGCGGAATTCATAGACTGACCTCACGGTCGCAGGAATGGTCGATACCATCCGCGAAACCGCCGGTCGAACGAAAATTCACCGCGGGCGTGTCAGAATGTGCGGGTGCGTCAGGATAAAGCTGATCTGATCCAGCCACTACAAGTCCGCTCCGGTAAAGGGCTGATCAGCACCCGCTCGGTCGACAACCTGGTGCAGGCGACGGGGATGACATGACTGGAATATCCAAAGGACAGGTCAGCCGCCTGTGCGGCGAAATCGACGAGCGTGTGAAGACCTTTCTGGACCATCCGCCGGAGGGCGACTGGCCCAGTCTCTGGCTGGACGCCATCTACATTATGCGGCGCCCGTCGAGAATATGCCGTCGATCGTCGCCGTCATCGGGCAGGCAGACCCGATGCGCCGAATGCTGTTGATCACCCGCGGGCTGTTCCTGCAGGACATGCCGGTCTCGCTGGTGCTGCGGAACACATGGCCCCTGATCCTGATCGGCGGGGTCGCCTTCGGTGCGGCGTGGGTCGCTGTCCGGCGCGTGGTCACCTGAAGGCGCACATTTTGACGGCGATCAAAGACATCCGAGGGCATCCGGCAAATCATGCGCTGGCACCCTGGAGGATCTAGCGATGTCCATCACCGCGGCTAACATCATGACGGCACCGGCTATCGTAGTAAGACCCGAGACTAACATGGCCGAAATTGCTTCGTTGCTCGCCAGCAAGCGCTTCAGCGCCGTTCCGGTTTGTCATCCGGACAACACGCTCGCCGGCATCGTCAGTGAGAGCGACATTCTGAGGCCTTTCCGCGAATCGGTGCGGGCCCGGCGGGACTGGTGGCTGGGCGTAATCGCGGATGGCGAGGAACTGCCCCAGGACTTCCTCGATTACCTCCGGCGCGACACTCGCACCGCCGCCGACGTCATGGTTCCCCATGTCATTACCGCAGAAGAACACACGACGCTGCCGCAGCTCGCGGAGCTGATGCTCAATCATGGTATCAAGCGATTGCCCGTGTTGCGCGACGGCAAAGTCATCGGAATCGTTAGCCGGGCCGATCTGGTGGCCGCGATCGCGCGCACACCCGCCATGCTTGTGTAGCCAGTCCGGCGGGATGAGATCAGGAGCATCGACAATGTCGGGCAGAAGACTGGGCGAAATCATCCGGCGACAAAATCCGGTCACGCTTCCTGTCACGGCGACTGTTCAGCAGGCATGTCGGACGATGCGCGACAGCCGTGTCGGCGCCATTCTGGTCGTCGAAAGCGACGGCCGGCTGGCCGGTCTGTTCACCGGTCGCGATGTCGTTGGGCGCGTGGTGGCGGAGGGGCTCGACCCGGCGACGACACAGTTGGGGGCGGTCATGACCGTGGAACCCGAGACGTTGAGGCCGCAGGCGCGAGCGACCGATGCGCTGCGGATGATGGAGGAGGGCGGCTATCGCCATCTGCCGATCGTCGAAGGCAGGAAGATCGCCGGCATCGTGTCGCGTGGCGACTTCACGGGCCTGGATGAGATGCGACGTGACGAAAAGAGCGGATTTCAGGAAATCTCTTAGTCATACCGCGACGGCTTGCCGACCGGCCGTCGGATCGAGATAGGCGTCGAATGCGCTCGCGACGCGGCGCACAAGATTGCGGGCCGTTTCCGGTATCGTGATGACGCCGCGGTCGATCCGCGCCAATCCGTCGCCGACCAACGGCTCCAGTGCGTCGAGTTCACGGTCCAGCCATTCGCCCGGGAACCCCTGTTGCGACAGGATGGACAGCACGTCGGCTCGCAGGTCGCACATCAGCCGCTCGATGATGGCGGCGCGCAGGCTGTCCTCCTGTGTCAGCGCGAAGCCACGGAAGGTCGCGAATTCACCCGCCTCGATACGATCGCGCCATCCTTTGATATCGCTCATATTCTGCACATAGCCCTGCGGCAACTGGCCGATCGATGAGGCACCGAAGCCGATCAGCGCATCGGCGGGGTCGTCGGTGTAGCCCTGGAAGCTGCGCCGCAGCCTGCCGTTCAGGTATGCCCGTGACAGCTCGTCTTCAGGCCGGGCGTAATGATCCAGGCCGATCCGCATGTAGCCGGCCCGCACAAGGATGTCGCCGATCGCCCGCTCCTGACGCAGGCGTTCGCCGGCATCCGGCAATGCCGCGGTCTCGATTACCTGCTGGTGCTTCATCATGGCTGGCACATGGGCGTAGCCAAATACCGCAAACCGCGCCGGCTTTAACGTCAGAGCCGCCTCGGCGGTGGTCCCGCACGTCGCGACCGTTTCATGTGGCAGGCCATAAAGCAGATCAATATTGATCGCTTCGATACCGACGCTGCGCAGATGATCGGCGCAGGATCCTGTCACGCCGAGACTTTGCGCGCGTGCGACGGCCTTCTGCACCCGGGCATCGAAGGTCTGGACACCAAGGCTCGCGCGCGTTACGCCCGCTTCGCCCAGCGCCGAGGCCATGGCCGGGTCCAGACGGCGTGGATCCACTTCAACCGCGATTTCGGCATCCGGTTCCACATCGAACCGTTCCCGCAGCAACGCCATGACGGAGCCGAACGCCTCCGGCCCGACGATCGTTGGGGTTCCGCCACCCCAGTGGACATGGGCGACCCGATGGGTGCCCGCGAGGTCCGCCACCCGGGCGATTTCTGATTGCAAGGCTCGCACATACCGTTCGATCGGCTCGCGGTGGCGGGCGATGCTGGTATGGCAGCCGCAATACCAGCAAAGCGACTCGCAGAACGGTATGTGCAGATACAGTGAGAGCCGCGCAGATTCGGGGAGCACTTTCAGCCAGTCGCGATAGCGCGCCGGCCCCACCGATACGTCGAAATGCGGCGCCGTCGGATAGCTGGTGTAGCGCGGAATGCGCTCGACCAGGTATTTCGCGATCGTGTCGTCTGCCATGCCCACCCCAAATTCCGCTCCGACATGTTCACGCTCCGATTGGTTCGCCACCTTGATCCTGATCAATTCCATTGCGGCGGCGTTCCGCTACAGCGGCGACAGGTTTGATGGGGTAAGGACCTTGGCTCTGCTTGATCACGATGGCGTTCGCCGCGCCCCCCTGACGCGCGACCCATTCGCCTTTACGGCGGTCGCGGACTTCGTGCGACCCTCGGATGCCGGAGCCATCGGTGCCGATTTTCCCGATATTGCACATCCTTTCTTATTGCCCATGGAAGCAGCACGATTCGGGCCCCGGTTCGGGGACCTGATCCGGGTATTGCAAAGCGAGACGGTCGCCCTTGCGTTCTCGGAGAAGTTCGATATCGATCCCGTGGGACGGCCCACGATGATCACCGTGCGGGGACGCTGCGAAGAACGGGAAGGCCGGATCCACACCGACAGCACCGCCAAACTCGTTACCGCATTGCTGTATTTCAACGCCGGGTGGAAGGCGTCCGGTGGCCGCCTGCGCCTGTTGCGCCGTCCTGACGACCTGAACGACGTGATGGTAGAGGTGCCGCCAGGCTCCGGGACTTTGGTGACGTTCCGCCGATCCGACCGCTCGTTTCACGGTCACGAGCCGCTCGTCGGCATCCGCCGCTCCGTCATGAGCAACGGGATGGCAAGCACCTTCGCGGCTCGGCGTGAACTTCTGAGGCACCCGATTTCCGCCGGCGCCAAGCGCGAATTCGTACGCGTTGGCCCGGCTCGAGGAGCGCCATGATGCCAGTGACCGAGACCAACGCCGTGGCGTCCCGTCTGCTCGACAGCCTTGATCATTCTGATTCGGACATTTATCCGTTTCCTCACTGGCTGCTCGACCGAATACTGCCCCGCGGCACCTGTGCGGCATTGGACGCCCTGCGCTTCAGGCCGCCGTTGATCAGAGACACGCTGGGCAAGCGGGAAACCCACAACAGCACGCGGCTGTTCTTCGGTACGCAGCAGCGTGCGGCCCATGCGGTCTGCGACGAGATCGCTGATGCGCTGCAAGCCGAGGCCGTGGTCGACCAGCTTGAGCAACTATGCGACGTATCGCTGCGAGGAGGCTATCTGCGGATCGAATATTGCCTCGATACGGATGGTTTCTGGCTGGAGCCGCATACCGACATCGGCGCGAAGCTGTTCACGATGATGGTGTATCTGTCCGATGACCCGGGATCCGAGACCTGGGGAACCGATCTCCTTGATGGACCTGACAGGTTGGTCGCGACCACACCCTATGGGCGCAACAGCGGCATCATCTTCATTCCCGCGGCGAATACCTGGCATGGATTTCACCGCCGGCCCATCGCCGGCGTGCGGCGATCGCTGATCGTAAACTACGTTAAGCCGGAGTGGCGCTCCCGGCACGAACTGGCGTTTCCGGATCGGGCGGTCGCGGGTCCAATCATTCCAAAGTTCGGACGAGGCGTTGCGCACAGGTAGGTCGTCAAGGAAAGCAGGGAGGCATCTCGTTGCAGAGGCTACCCGTGGGTGATGGTGCCGTATGTTCTGACGAGCTTCATCATCGTGCTCCCGAGGCAGGTCCCTTGCCAAAGGTGGCGCTCGTGGCTGACGTCAGGGGATGGGCTTTCGATAATATAGCCGACAATATAGCAACGACACTCGAAGACAACATCCGTATCGAAACAATATATTCCGATGAAATTCCGGAACACGAATTGTATGAGAGACTGTTTATCGGAGACTGCTTTAGCCATGTACACTTCCTATGGAGAGAGCCTTACCTCCGCTTCTTTTTTGACGACCAGTTCTGCAGCCGCGTGATATCCGGTCTTGCAACGAATTTGAACTGTGACAGAGCCATCGCGATCGACCGTCTGGCGGATGGCATGGGTCGGGTCACCTTGACTTTCGGCGTGTACGACCACGTTCATCTTGAAGAAACCAGTATCAACAAACGCCACGCCGGGCTGGCGTTCGCCGACGGCTATGCGGTTTCGTCCAACAAGCTGTTCGGGATCTATGCATCTGCATTCGGCCTCAGCCCAACCGCGGAAACCCCGGACGGGGTCAACCGCATATTGTTCCGCCCCGATAATCTCAACCGGTTTTCCGAAGCTGGCCGCCCGTTGGTCCTCGGCTGGGTTGGCAACTCGGAATGGCACAATGAAGCAGGCAATGACCCAAAGGGCTTCGAAACGATTGTCAAACAGGTGATACAGCAGCTTGCCGAACATGGTTTCGCGGTCACTGCCGACTTCGCGGACCGTAAGCAGCGGTGGCGGCCAAGGGAAGAGATGCCCGACTACTACAATAATCTTGACGTCCTGCTATGTGCCTCGATGACGGAGGGAACACCGAATCCTGTCCTGGAGGCCATGGCCTGCGGAGTGCCGGTCATCACAACGGATGTTGGCATTGTCTCAGAAGTTTTTGGACCAAGACAACGCGAATTCATCGTGCAGCGGGACATCTCGTCGATGGCAGCAGCGGTGCGCAGGCTGTGGACCGATCGCGGCCTTCTGACCAGGCTTTCCCGGGAAAATCTGGTTCGGATCGAAGATTGGGATTGGGCCAGTTTTTCATCGCGGTGGCGCTGTCTCTTCGAGGCATCTCATGCCCAACGTGTCCGCGGGCGCGGACTTGGGCGAACGCTGTATGTGCGCGCGCGATGCGCCAACCTGGAACTGGGTATTGAAAATTCGCTGATCACCGCCAGGGTCGCCGCCCTGGAGGCAGCCGCCCTTCAACCCCGGGACGCCGCCCTGCAATCCATGGTGAAATCCTTGGACTCCATGGACAAATCGTTGCAGACCATTCTCGAAGTGGCTTCGTGGCAGCGCAAGATGCTTCGCCCGATCCGCTGGGTCTGGGTCGAAGCCTTGCCGCTGCGCAGGCAGATTGCCCGTATCAGGCAGCGGCGATAACGCCCGGCTCCGTCCGACGTCTAGGGCGGCATGGTCGGCCGGTTCGGTGGCCGAGACACGGCCACCTCCTCATCGAACAGGATCCGGTTCGCTGCTCCGTCCAGGTCGTCGTATTGTCCGCGTTCGCAGCGACCAAAGAAAAAACCCCAGGCCGCATGCGGCAATCCCCAGGCTGACCAGCAGCAGATACAGGATTACCGTCATCGCCTCGCACTCCTGTGCAGACGCAGGCTGTTGGCCATCACCAGCAGCGACGAACTCGACATCGCCGCCGCCGCCAGCCACGGTGTGACCCAGCCCATGACCGCCAGCGGCACCATATGATGTTGTAGCCGATCGACAGCGCCAGGTTTTGCCGCATCACCGTCTTCGCCTGTCGCGCCGTCTCCAGCGCGACCGCCACCGGTCCCAGTTTCGCACCCTGGAAGACGAGGTCGGCCACCGTCTGGCTGACATCGGCCGCCGTGGCCGGCGAGGCCGACGCCGACGCCGCGGCCAGGGCAGGGCTGTCGTTCATCCCATCGCCCACCATCAGCACCTTGTGGCCTTCGGCGCGCCAGCCTTCGATCAGGGAGACCTTGTCAACCGGCGTGCAACCGGCTTGCCAATCCGCGACGCCGAGAACTGCCGCGATACGCTCCACCTGTTCGGGCCGGTCGCCGGAGACCAGTTTCAGACGCCAGCCCCATTGCCCGCAGCCGCGCGATGGTCGCGGCGGCATCGGCACGCGGCCGCTCGTCGAAGCAGAAACGAACCGTGCGGCACCAGGGCGGGCGAGCCACATCTCGGGCCCATCGGCGGGCGCGGCGGCATCGCCGCAGAAGGCGCGGCTGCCCAGCCGGATCTCTCCCGCCGGTGTTGCAAGACTCAGGCCCTGGCCAGGATGTTCCACGACACCATCGGTGGGCACGACCGCGCCCGCCGCGGCGACAAGCGAGCGCGCGAGCGGATGGCGGCTTGACAGCGCCAGCGTTGCCGCCTGCCTGCAGATCAGCCGGATCGGGATCTCCTGCCATCGCCAGCAACGGTTCTGTCAGCGTGCCGGTCTTGTCGAACACCACGGTGTCGACCTCAGCCAGCCGCTCCAGGGCGGTGGCCGATTTCAGCAACATTCCGCCCCGAAACAGTCGCCCGGTCGCGATGACCTGTACCGCCGGCACGGCCAGCGCGAGCGCGCAGGGGCAGGTGATGATCAGCACCGCGCTCGCGGTCAGCAGCGCCTGTTCGACGGGCACGCCGATCACGAAGAACCACCACAGAAAGGTCAGCAGCGCGCAGAGATGCACCGCCGGGGCGTAACGTCGCGCGACCCGGTCGGCGAGTACGACGAAACGGCCGCGGCGGGTTTCGGCAGCCTCGATCAGTCGCACGCATTCGGCGAGCAATGTGGCTCCGCCGGTCGCTGTCGCGCGGATCGTCAGCGTGGTCCCGAGGTTCAACGTGCCGGCATAGACGGCGGCGCCGGGATCGACGCGGACCGGCAGGCTTTCCCCGGTCACGAGGCTGGTGTCCAGGGTGGCGCTGCCGTGCTCCAGCACGCCATCGACGCCGATCCGTTCGCCCGTTGCCACCAGGATATGGTCGCCTCCGGCCACCTGTTCCTGAGCGCACCGGCGGATCGTGCCGTCCGCCTGCACCACGGCGACATCGGTCGCGCGAAGGGCAAGCAACTGTTCCGCCGTCGCCCGCACCTGTCCACGCGCCCGGTGATCCAGCACCCGGCCGACCAGCAGGAAGAACAGCAGAGTGATCGTCGAAGTCGAAATAGGTGTGCGCGCCGCCGCCGATCGTTTCGGCCAGGCTCATGCCGGTGACCAGCAGGACACCCAGGCTGATCGGCACGTCCATGTTGGTGCGCCGGTGCCGCAGGGCCGCCAGCGCGGAGGCGAAGAACGGCCGGCCAGCATAGGCGATCGCCGGCATGGCGATCAGCGCCGAGACCCAGTGCAGCAGCGCGAGCGTCGCCGGCCCGATATGGTCGACAACGCCCGTCTGGCCGGCCCAGATGCCGATCGAGATCAGCATCACGTTGCCTGCCGCGAAGCCGGCGACGGCGAGCGATCGCAGCAGCATGCGACCGGTGCGATCCTGCGCGGCGGCCAGGACCGACACATCGAACGGCACCAGGCGGTAGCCCAAGTGCCTCGATCCGCCCGACCAGGCGGTCGGCGTCTTCGTCCGCGCCTCGCCAGACCAGGCGCAGCCGGCGCGTGGTCATGTTGACGCGGCCCACCAGAACGCCGGGTTCCTTCGCCAGCACGGACTCGATCAGCCAGACGCAGGCGCCGCATTGCAGCCCATCGACCGCGAGCGTCAGTTCCCTTGTCCCGTCCGCCTTTGTAATGACGTGCCGGCCGAGGTCCCAGCGCTCCGCGGGTTCCGGCCGCGGGGCGCGGGCGCCGGCCGCAAGCAGGCGCTGGCGGTAGTAGCGGCCGAGACCCAGGCCCTGGATGATGTCGTGGGCGGCAGCACAACCGGGACAGCAGAACGTTCGGCCCGGCGCCGTCGGCAGGCCGCAATGCGCGCAGACGCCATCCGCCGCATTGCTTGCCGTCAGCGGTACCGCAAGGCTGGCAGCTCATGACACCTACTTCACGATGACGCGTCGCGTCGTGCTGTACCGCCGTCCGTCGGCGCGCACTGTCAGCATTATGTCCCACTGACCGGAAAACAGTGGCTTGTCAGCCTGAAACCGACCGCCGCCAACCGGCTGCAACAGCAGAACGGTTGCATCGGCAGGGCCGACCGGACGTTCTGCCCGGGCGTCGATCGTGGCGGCACCAAGCGGTGCGCCGTTGCGATCGGTCAGCCGCAGCACCGGGATGTGCGCGGCCGTTACATCGGCCTCGACCTTCCAGCCGAGCGCCGCCTGCTGCTGCGCCGTCGCCAGTACGCGGTTGTAGTCGTTGCTGAGATCGAATCCATCCTGCCCGGCCTGTCCCGGAAACGTTGTCCAGCGCGTCGTAGACCATGTAGCCGTTGACCGCGAAGACGAAACCCATCGCCACGATCAGTCCGACCGGAAACCAGCGCCATACTGTCGTGTCCATTCTTTCCCGCCTTTTCCGTCAGGGTCACCCGCCCGCGTATCCTTGCGGACCCATGAAAGTGGAGTGATAAACTGTCTGCTTCCCGGTCACGGTATCGCGCAGCACGAAATCGATCGGCTGAGATCCATCCTCGAGCGCGGCCGGCCGGGCGGTGACCAGGACGCGGAACGTATCGACTTCATCGGGGGCGCTCAGCAGGCGCAGCACCGGCGATCGGCTTCGGATCGCCCTCGGCGACGACCAGCGTTGCCCCGGGCAGGCCGTCGACACTCAGGTCGAACGCCGCGTCGGAGTTGGGTCTTGTTGGCGATCTTCACGGTGTAGCCGTTGCGCAGACTGCCATCGGCCAGCGGCACGAACACCGGCGCCCGGTCACGCTGCACGGACAGCCCGAGTGTGGGGCGCAGTGCCAGCGCAGCGGTCATGCCGATCATGGCGATCAGCAACACCGACAGATAGATGACGGTGCGTGGCTCGGAATATCTTGATCGGCTCGGGCTTTCCCGCCTTCTTCGCCGCCTGCCTGGCGAGCGTGTCCCAGGTGATCAGCCATTTGTCCCGATGGGTGCGCTCCATCACGTGGTTGCAGGCATCGATGCACAGGCCGCAATTGATGCATTCAAGCTGGATACCGTCGCGGATATCGATGCCGGTGGGGCAGGCGGTGACGCAGGCGCCGCAATCGACGCAGTCCCCTGCCGCCGGGCCCCCGGCGGAGCGCTTGCCGCGGGTCCGTGGTTCACCGCGCCAGCCTTGGTAGGTGACGGTGAAGCTCTGGTCGTCCAGCATCGCGGACTGAAAGCGCGGCCAGGGGCACATGTAGGTGCAGACCTGCTCGCGCGCCCAGCCGGCCAGAACGATAGGTCGTGAAGGTGAACAGCCACGGTGAAGAAGTATACCTGGCTCGACGCCTGTCCGGTCCAGAATTCGACGGTCACGGTTGGCGCGTCGACGTAGTACATGATCCAGGCGCCGCCGGTCCAGAAGGCGATGGCCAGCCAGATCGAGTGCTTGAGGAACTTCTTCCAGATCGTGTCTGAATTCAGCGGCGCCGCGTCGCGCTGCATTCGTTCGTTGCGGTCGCCTTCGACCCAGCGCTCGACCCACATGAACAGGTCGGTCCAGACCGTCTGCGGGCAGGTGTAGCCGCACCACAGGCGCCCGAACAGACTGGTGACCAGGAACAGCGCCACCGCGCCCATGATCAGCAACCCGGCGAGCAGCCAGATATCCTGCGGCCAAAGCTCCAGGTTGAAGAAGTAGAAGCGCTCGTTCGAGATATCGAGCAGTACGGCCTGGGTCGGCTGCCCCGGACCGCGGTGCCACCGCAGCCAGGGCAGCAGGTAGTAGATCGTCAGGCAGAGGATCAGAATGGCCCATTTGGTCCGGCGGACCACCCCGTGCACCGTCTTCGGATAGACCCGCACACGGTTGGCATAGAGATGGTTGCCGGCAGCCTCCTGCTGAAGTTGCAGGCGCCGATCATCTTTGCTGATGCGGGACACGACGATTTCCTATTCTCCGCCGCCGAGCGAGTGAACGTAGAGAGTAACGGACTTGATGGTCGCCGGATCGAGACGCACCCCCCAGTTCGGCATCACGCCCTGGTGCGGCGAGGTGACCTGGTTCACGATCGTCTCCTCGGTCGTTGCCGTACAGGTGGATGTGGCTGGCCAGCCTCGGCGCGCCCATCTCGCGGTTGCCCTGACCTTGTCGCCGTGACAGGCGGCGCAGTTCTCGGCGAAGATCTTGGCACCGGCGGAGACGTCCTGGCCGGCCGTCGGATGGCCGCAGAATGTCGCCCAGACGTAGTCGGCGACCGCCTCGATCTCGGCCGGCTTCAGGATGCCGTCGGCGCCGAAGCGCGGCATCGCGCTTTGCCGTGCGTCCGGATCGGCGCTGCGGATGCCGTGGGTGATGGTCTGCTGGATGTCGGTCGAGCGTGCCGCCCCAGATCCAGGCGCCGGCCGCCAGCGCCGGATAGCCCGGGTTTCCGCCACCGCCCGCGACCATGGCAGGGCTGGCAGTTCTCGGCGAAGGTGATCCGGCCGCTGGTCAACGCGACTTCCAGCAGCGCCGGATCGGCTTTGATCTGGGCGAACGACAGACGCAGCGATCTTGTCCATCGACACGTCCCGGGCCGCGACGACCTTGGCCACGTCGGCATCGACCGCTGGTGCGCTGCGAGTAGCCAAGCAGGCCGTGGAAATAGCCTCGTCCCGTACGGAATCGAGGGATACAGCAGGATCATGTCCGAACGCGAAGACGATGCAGGCGAAGAACACGTACAGCCACCATTTCGGCAGCGGCGTATTCAGCTCCTTGATGCCGTCCCATTCATGACCGGTGGTGTCGCGGCCGGTCACCGACGTCCTTTTCGATCTTGGTTGGCACTACACGTCATCCTCGAGCGGAATGCGGCCCTGCTGCTCGATCTGCGCCTTGCGGCCGGGCCAGTAGGTGACTGCGATGATCGCCGACGAACAACGGCGGTCATGATCACGACTAACGTAATGTTCAAGCCAGGCGCAGGATGCTCATTGCTGCAACCTTTCCGTGTTGGTGTCGGCGAAGTTCACCAGCGTGCCGAGCATTTGCAGGTAAGCGACGAGGGCGTCGGCTTCGGTGACCTGGTGACCGTCGCCCGGCACGATGTTGGCTTTCGGATACCGCGCCAGCAGCTTGCCGCTGTCCGCATTCGGGTCGGCCTGCGCCGGCAGATCGGCCTTCGCGTTGGCGATGTCCTCGTCCGTGTAGGGCACGCCCACTGAAGCGCAGCGTACGCATCCGGCTCTGCAGATCGTCTCGGATCGATCGGAGTCTCCGGCGAGGAACGCGTAGTGCGGCATCAGCGATTCCGGCACCAGCTCCTGCGCGTTCTTCAGATGCGCGTAGTGCCAGTCGTTGGAGTATTTGCCGCCGACGCGCGCCAGGTCGGGACCGATACGCTTCGACCCCCACTGGAACGGATGATCGTACATGCTCTCGGCCGCGATCGAGTAGTGGCCGTAGCGTTCCACCTCGTCGCGCAGCGTGCGGATCTGCTGGCTGTGGCACAGATAGCAGCCCTCCCGCACGTAGATGTCGCGGCCCCGCAGTTCCAGCGGCGAGTACGGGCGCATGCCCTGCACATGCTCCACCGTCGTTTCGATGGTGAACAGCGGCACGATCTCCACGATGCCGCCGACCGCGATCGTCAACAGGGTGCCGATCAGCAGGAAGATCGCGTTCTTCTCGAAGAATTCGTGACGAATGAACATTGCCTCAGGCTCCTGCCAGGCCAAGGGTGGGCGACACGGCCGGCGCGATGCAGCGCCTTGGCGCGGAGCCTCTGTCGTCGGGCTGGTGACCGTGCGGATCAGGTTGTAGACCATGATCAGGCCGCCGGTCAGGAAGCACACGCCGCCCAGCATGCGGATCACCATGAACGGATGGACCGCGATGACCAATTCGACGAACGAGTATTGCAGGAAGCCGAACTTGTCGTAGGCGCGCCACATCAGGCCTTCCATGATGCCCGGCGACCCACATCGAAACGATGTAGAGCACGATGCCCATCGTGGCGATCCAGTAGTGCCAGGACGCAAGCCGCGACGGAATACAGCGCCTTGCGCCCCCACAGCACCGGCACCAGGTAGTACATCGCGCCGAAGGTGATGAAGGCGACCCAGCCCAGGGCGCCCGAGTGAACGTGGCCGATGGTCCAGTCGGTGTAGTGCGACAGCGCGTTGACCTCGCGGATCGACATCACCGGCCCTTCGAAGGTGGACATGCCGTAGAAGCCGACGGCGGTGACCGAGAAGCGCAGGCCTGGATCGGTCCGTAGTTTGTCCCATGCTCCGGACAGGGTCATGATGCCGTTGATCATGCCGCCCCACGAGGGCATCCACAGCATGATCGAGAACGCCATGCCCAGCGTCTGGGTCCAGTCGGGCAGCGCGGTCCAGTGCAGGTGGTGCGGACCGGCCCAGATGTACAGGAAGATCAGGGTCCAGAAGTGCACGATCGACAGCCGGTAGGAGTAGACCGGCCGCCCGGCCGCCTTCGGAATGAAGTAGTACATCATCCCCAGGAAGCCGGCGGTCAGGAAGAAGCCCACCGCGTTGTGACCATACCACCACTGCACCAGGGCATCCTGCACCCCGGAATAGGTGCCGTAGCTCTTCGCCGAGTACCATGAGATCGGCACCGCCGCGTTGTTGACGATATGCAGCACGGCGATGGTGAGGATGAAGGCAAGGTAGAACCAGTTCGCCACATAGATGTGCGGCTCGACCCGTTTCATCATCGTGCCGAGGAACACGATCAGATAGCACACCCAGACGATCGTCAGCCACAGGTCGAGGTGCCATTCCGGTTCGGCATATTCGCGGCTCTGGCTGAAGCCCATCACGTAGCTGAGCGCCGCCATGACGATGAAGAACTGGTAGCCCCAGAAAACGAAATTCGGCCAGCGCCTCGCCGCCGAACAGACGCGCGCGGCAGGTGCGCTGAACGACGTACATCGACGTGCCCAAAAGCGCCGACCCGCCAAAGGCGAAGATCGCCGCCGATGTGTGTACGGGCCGCAGTCGGCCGAAATTGGTCGACGGCAGGCCCAGGTTGAGGGATGGCCAGGCCAGTTCGGCGGCAATATAAACGCCCACCAGAAAGGCGACGATGCCCCAGAACATCGCGGCGATGACGAATTTCTTCACCACCGCGTCATTGTAGATGACCGGCCGTGTGGCCAGGGCAGTGTCAGTCATGAGTGGCTTCCCGTACCACGGCGCGCACTGCGTCGCGCCGGTCGTAATAGCGCCTGATGAGGCCGAAATCGAAGCAGAACGGCAAATCCGCTGAGGGAAATACCAAATACGATACATCTCGTCGTCGGCAGCACCGGCGACCAGAAACAGACCAATAAGGCCGAACACAGCCATCATCAGCCCGACGACCATGTCACTTACATTGCTCTCCATCTGTACCTCTCCCGGTCGGCGCGTGTTACCTTGCGGCGGCGACCGCCGATGAACATTGATCCATGTCAACGCCATGCGGTACGGCTGCGAGTACGCGTCAGGCGATGATGGAACCTCTCCATTGGCTGGCCGGGCTGTGTTCGTCCGACACGGCCCTTCGCGGTGGGCTCCTGCTTGGACTGTTCGCCGCGGGCGCTGCCGGCAGCGTGATTCACTGCGCTCCCATGTGCGGGGTCTTTGTCCTCGGCCAGATGTCCGAGCGTATGGCTCGGCTGCCGACGGCACGCATGTGCGAGGGGCAGCGCATCAGCAACGGATTGCTGCTGCCCTACCATCTCGGCCGCCTGACTGTGTACGCTGGCCTCGGCGCATCGGCCGCCGGTTCGGCGGCGGTCCTCGGGCGCGTCGCATGGTTCACAAGCCTGTCGGCGGCTCTGCTGGCGATCGCCGCGGTCCTCTTTCTGACCCATGCGCTAGGTCGGATCCTGCCGGTCGGGGTCGCGCTTCGGTCGCGCGCCTCGCGTCTGGGGCACGCTGATCGCCACTGTCACCCGGCGGATCCGGCGTGGCTCGGTGTTCGGCGAGTACCTGCTCGGCGCGACGCTCGGTTTTCTGCCCTGCGGTTTTCTTTACGCCGCGATCGCCGCGGCCGCGGCCTCCGCAAGTCCTGAAATGGGGGCGGCCTCGATGCTTTCGTTCGGCGTGGGGACAACACCCGCCCTGATGGTGATCAGCATCGCCGGGCATGCGGCGGGACGGCGATGGAACCACGGTGTCACCCTCGCGGCGCCATTCTTGATGGTGCTGAACGCCGTTCTGTTGCTGACGCTGGCATGGCAGCGGTTGATCTGACCCGAGGCGCCGGATCCACCCGAGTGCGCGCTGCCCGGCCATCGGGTCGCGGTTCGGTTCAGGTCCAAGCCTCAGGATATGGCAATCCGCTCGCTGTCCGGTTCCAGCAGGCTGATGCGGGACAGATCGGCCGTCACCCCGCCCGCCTCGTCCTGGCTGACCATGTCGACAAAACGCATGCCGAACCGGATCTGCTCCGCCCCATAGTGTTTCAGGTCCTGGACCTGGGTCGACAGCGCGTGGTCGCGGGCCTCGATCGTCAGGAACAGTCGCGCCTGGGTGCTGATGAGCGTATCCGCGTCATAGCCGTGCAGTGGACTGTTTTCGTCGATCACGTGCAGCAACAACCAGGGCATGATGAACAAGGGCAGATGCGACTGCTGCAGGCGCAATTCGTGGACGCGCCGGAAGAATTGGCCCTCCTGGGTTTGCTCTGCCAGCAGCACGAACAGCCGCACATTGGCATTGCTCATGATCGTCACCCGGCCGTTGACGATCCGCAGCATCAGGGTGGGCCGGCCATTGTGCGTGCTGACCACCGCGTCGTCGGCGCAGATGATCTTGGCCTTGGGCCGGGAGAAGCGGACGAACAACAACCCGGTGACGATGGCGGTGAACGCCATGCCGGTGACGATCTCCACCGCCGAGACGATGTGACCGTACAGTGTGACCGGCGCCATCACGCCGTAACCGACGGTCGCCAGCGTCTCGATGCTGAAGAAGAACATGTCCGAAAGCGAGCCGGACGCCGAGTTGGCGACGTCGCCGGGTCTCAAATCATAGAGCAGCGCGAAAATGAGGTTGATCGCCAGCCAACATACCAGCATGGCCGCGACAAAGCCCGGCCACGGCAGACTGACCGCGACGTGGTAAGGGTCGCGCAGATCGAAGCGTCGTACGCCCAGCTTCCAAAGGCCGAGGTCCTCCCGCCAGGCCGGGACAGGCTTGGGCGCGTGCCGATGTTTGCGACGTGCCATGCCGGCAAGCGTAGCCACCCTGGGGACCTTTGGGCAACGGTGTACAGGCCACCCGGTCGATTAGCCGGGTCGCGGTGGCCGGCCGAGTTGATTCAATCCCGTTAGCCCTGTAACCCCGATGCGCAATGATCGAACTCGCTCCAGCGCCCGCCTCCCTGCCGCCCGGCCGTCGTATCTACGCCATCGGTGACATCCACGGATGCAACCGGCAATTGGCCAACCTGCACGACGCCATCGCCGCGGATCTCGCCCGCCGTCCGATCCCGTCCGCCCTGCTGCTGCATATCGGCGACTACGTCGATCGCGGCGCCGATACCGCCGGCGTCATCGCTCGGCTGGTGGACGGCTGTCCCATCCCCGGCATGGACATGGTCAACCTGATGGGCAACCACGAAAGCACCATGCTGGAAGCTCTGACCGGGGACCGCGCCGCCGGCACCGACTGGCTGTTCGCCGGCGGCAAGGCCGCCCTGCAGAGCTACGGCATCGACCCCGACGGCCCCCGCGACCAATGGGCCGCCCGGATCCCGCGAGCGCACCAGGACTTTCTGCGCAACCTGGTCCTGATGCACCGTGAGGGCGGCTACGCCTTCATCCACGCCGGCGTCCGCCCGGGCATCGCCGCTGGAGCACCAGGCGCGCGACGATCTGCTGCGCTCGCGCCAGCCGTTCCTCTATTCCGAGGCCGACTTCGGCGCCGTCGTCGTGCACGGCCATACGCCGGTGAAGACCCCCGTCGTCCGCCACAATCGCATCGCCATCGACACCGGCGCGGTGTTCGGCGGAAAGCTGACCTGCGTCGTCCTGGAAGCCGACACGCTGGGCTTCCTGACCGCCGACCCAGTGGACGAACCGGTGTCCATCGCCCATCGGTAATCTGCCCGCCGGCGACAGTTTCGGTGCGCAGGTTTCCCTCGGCCGCGCTTCCTGCTAGCTAGCGCCCCCCGGAGACATACGCACACCCATGTTCGATTTCGCCTGGTCGGAGATTGCCTTGATCGGAGCCGTCGCATTGATCGCGATCGGCCCCAAGGACATGCCCGCTGCGATCCGCACCGTCTCCAGCATGATCAAGAAGGCGCGCCGGATGGCCGCCGAGTTCCAGACCCACGTCGACGAGATGGTGCGTGAGGCCGACCTCGGCGATGTGAAGAAAGCTTTCTCCGATATCCGCAACCTGGATATCCCAAGCCTGCTGGAAAAGCATGTCGATCCGGACCGGTCGATCCGCGACACGTTCGCTGAAGACCCGTTCAAGCCGACCTATCCGGCAGCGGATCCGGCAGGCGGTGAAGTCTCCGCCCTGGACGAGGTCACCGTCAGCACACCGCCCGATATCGAACCACTACCCGAACCGGAACCGGCTGCCGCTCCGGAAAAGCCCCTGGCGCCGGCCTTCATCCCGCCCGGCCTGGTTCCGCCGCCGGTGGTCCAGACCGCCGCTGAACCGGCCGAGGCGCCGGCTTTCATTCCCCCCGAGGTCGTGCTGCAACGCCGTTCCAAGGCGTAACCAGCGCGCCTGATCATCGGCGGAGTCGCCATCATCCCTTAACACCGAGAAAGCCGAACGTGGCAACAACCGAAGACGACCCGATCAACGACAAGCCGATGCCGCTGCTCGATCACCTGATCGAGTTGCGCCGCCGGCTGATCTGGTCCGCCGCGACCTTCCTGATCTGCTTCTTCGTCGCATACTATTTTTCCAGCGCTATCTACTACTTCCTCGCCGAACCGCTGGCCAACGTGCTGCGCGCGCAGGGCAATCCCGACCCGCATCTGATCTATACCCAGCTCTACGAGGCGTTCTTCACCAAGATCAAGGTGGCGTTCTTCGGCGGCGCCTTCGTCGCCTTCCCGATGATCGCCGCGCAGATCTGGCTGTTCGTCGCTCCCGGCCTCTACCGCAGCGAAAAGCGTGCCCTGCTGCCGTTCCTCGCTCGCCACGCCGATCCTGTTCGTGCTGGGCGCCGCGCTGGCCTATTATTTCGTCTTTCCCTTCGCCTGGAAGTTCTTCGCCAGCTTCCAGACCACGACCGGCGGCGGCGGTGTGCCGATCGAACTGCTGCCGCGGGTCAGCGAGTATCTCGACCTGGTGATGAAGCTGATCTTCGCCTTCGGCATCACCTTCCAGCTTCCGGTGGCGCTGACGCTGCTGGCCAAGGTCGGGATCGTCAGTTCGACGCAACTGAGGAAATTCCGCCGCTACGCCTACGTCGGGATGTTCGTCATCGCCGCGATCCTGGCGCCGCCCGGACGTCATCACCCAGACCGGGCTGGCCCTGCCGTTGATCGCGCTGTACGAGATCTCCATCCTCTCGGCCCGCTGGGTCGAACCGAAGCCGGTCGAGGTCTGAAACCATGCACGACATCCGTGCCATCCGCGCCGATCCCGCTGCCTTCGACGCCGCCATGGCGCGCCGCGGGCTGCCGCCGGTCGCGGCGGATCTGATGGTTCTGGATGCCGATCGGCGTGCCGCCCAGACCGCGCTGCAGGACAAGCAGGCGCGCCGCAACGCACTGGCCAGGGAGATCGGCCAGGGCAAGCGCTCCGGCGCCGACACCACGGCGCTGGAGGCCGAGGCGACGGCGTTGCGCGACGACATGGACGGGCTGGAGAAGCTGGTCCCGGAGCTTGACGCCGCGCATCCGTCGCCTCCTGGAGACCCTGCCGAACGTCCTCGATCCCTCGGTTCCCGACGGGCCCGACGAGACCGCCAACGTCGTCCTGACGCAGTCCGGCAATCCCCGCGACTTCAATTTCCTCCCGAAGCAGCACTTCGAACTCGGCGAGGCGCTGGGGATGATGGATTTCGCCACCGCCGCCAAGCTGGCCGGAGCCCGCTTCACCGTCCTGCGCGGCCCGCTCGCCACGCATGGAGCGCGCGCTCGGCCAGTTCATGCTGGACCAGCACACGCTGGAGCGGGGCTACCTGGAGACCATCGTGCCGTCCCTGGTCAACGAGGCCACCGCCTACGGCACCGGCAACTTGCCGAAGTTCGAGGAAGACCTGTTCAAGACCACCGACGGCCGCTACCTGATCCCCACCGCCGAGGTGCCGCTGACCAACACCGTCGCCGGCGACATCCTGGCGGAGAAGCAGCTTCCGCTCCGCCTGACCGCGCTGACCGAGTGTTTTCGCAGCGAGGCGGGGTCGGCCGGCCGGGATACGCGCGGCATGCTGCGCCAGCATCAGTTTCGGAAAGTCGAACTGGTCAGTATCGCACACCCCGACAAAAGCGCGGAGGAGCACGAGTGGATGACCCGCTCCGCCGAGATGATCCTGGAGAAGCTCGGCCTGCCCTACCGGCGGATGCTGCTGTCGTCGGGTGACACCGGGTTCGCCTCCACCCGCACGCATGACCTGGAGGTGTGGCTGCCGGGCCAGGAGATGTACCGGGAGATCTCGTCGTGCTCGAACTGCAAGGATTTCCAGGCGCGACGGATGAATGCCCGGTTCCGCGGCGGCGCAGACGGCAAGACCGTCGCCTATGTCCACACGCTGAACGGATCGGGCGTCGCCGTCGGGCGCGCCCTGATCGCGGTGATGGAGAACTATCAGCAGGACGACGGGTCGATCGTCGTCCCCGACGCGCTGCGGCCCTACATGGGCGGGCTCGAACGTATCGCCGCGGCGTAAGTCGCGATCATCGGCGGCACCGGTCTCGCCCTGTGTCAGGGCCAGCCCGGTCCTCGCTCGTCTGCTTACGACACGCAGGCTATCAGTTCGGCGATCGTCTCCAACTGTCCGGGATCGCCGGACGGAACGATCAGCAACGCATCGTCGACGCCCAGATCCTCCAGCCGTTTCAACCGGTCCTGGGCCTCGCGCGGCGAGCAGAACAGTGAGATCTTCGGCACGTGAGCTGAGCGGCAGGCTGGCCGGCGGATCGCGAAAATCCGTGAAGATATTCGCCACGATCGCCCTCGTGCCCCCTGCCTCCCGGAACATCTTCATGCCGATCGCCAAGCTCCTCCCAAGACGTCTGGATACCCGAAGCGATCCAGCCCTGCAGGACTTTCGCCGACAGGTTGATCCAGCGCTCACTGCGCCAGGCGCCCAGCAGGACCGGGGGACCACCCTCGGTACCCGGCCAGACCGACAGGGCAGGGCCGTAAACCGGCTCGCCGGCCCACACCCGCCGCATCACCTCCAGATACGCGCTCAGCGTCTTGAACCGCGCCTCGTAGTCGGCCTGCACGGCGTCGAAGTCGTTCCTGGTCGATCCGCTGCCGACGCCAAACCGAAATCGTCCCTGGGACAGCGCGTTCAGCGTCTGCACCCGATGGGCATGCTCGACCGGATGTCGCAACGGCACCTGCACGACGCACGTGCCCAGTTCGATGCGAGACGTCTGGCCGGCCAGTGCACCAAGCAGGATCAAAGGATCGAGCGTTGGCTTGCCCCGCGCGAAAGCATCGGTGACCCACAGGCCGTGAAAGCCGAGCGCCTCGACCCGGCGGGCGATGGCGCGTGACATGCTCGACGACGTTCGGGCCGATCTCGGCCGCGGAAGGAATGGTGACGATGCCAAGTCGCATGCTGCTGCTGTCCTCTATTGTCCGGTGAACCTGGCTGGCCGCTTGTCCCGAAACGCTGCGACACCTTCCTCGTAGTCGTGCGTCATGCCTGCCCGGGTCTGTACTTTCGCCTCCAGGTCAAGTTGTTCGCTGTACCGGTTGTCCATGGCTTCCCAGTACATCTGCCGGATCATGCCGAGCGATTTCGGACCGGACGCGAGGCCGCGCGCCAGATCCATCGCTTTCGGCATCAGGACAGCGTCTTCTTCCAGCCGGTTGATCAGTCCCCAGGCCAACGCCGTTTCCGCCGGAAAGGCGTTCGGCCAGCAGCGATAGCTCCATCGCCCGCGCCATGCCGATCATGCGCGGCAACAACCAGGAGGAGCCGCAGTCCGGCACCAGCCCGATGCGCGCAAACGCTTGCAGGAACGAGGCGGACCGCGCGGCGATTCGGATGTCGCCGGACAGTGCCAGGCTCATGCCCGCGCCGGCGGCGATGCCGTTGATCGCGGTGACGATCGGGATGGGCAGGGCTCGCAGGCGCATGAACATCGGATTGTACCAGGCCTCGAGGTCGCCTTTTGCTTCGCCGCGTGCCTCCGCCGCACGATCACGCGGCGGCACGGTCGGGGTCGTTCAGATTGGCGCCCGAACAAAATGCCCGCCCGGCGCCGGTGATCACCAGGCATCGTGCCGGACCCGCTTCAACCCGGTCCATCGCGACCGCCATGTCTTCGCGCAGCTTGTGGCCGAACGCGTTCAGGACACTGGGGTCGTTCAGCGTCATGACGGCAACGTCGCCGATCGTTTCGAGTAGAACTCTGCCGTGTTTCATTGCGTCCTTCCTTCGGCCGATTTGCGGCCCGGTTCATCGGGGCTACGCTAACAGCAATACCAGCGAAGACCAGAGGAGGAGGAGATGGAGCACGCGACGGACGGGTCCGATGACCGGCAATTCGTCGACTATGACTGCCGCGACCACATCGCGATTATCGCCCTGAACAGACCAGAAAAACTGAATGCGGTCAGCGATGACGTCGTTCGACAGTTGATGGCGGCATTCCGCAAATTCGATGCGGATACGGACGCATCTGTCGCGATCCTGTGTGGCCGCGGTCGCGCCTTCTGCAGCGGTGCCGACGTGCATCAGCGGCAGTTGCGCTCACGGGAGGAATTCGAGCGTCTTGGCGGTCCACAAGGACACGGCGCCAACGCCGGTGATCTGTTGTTCCAGTCGGTCAACTGGAAACCGGTCATTGCCGCCGTCCATGGCTACGTGACTGGGACTTGGCCTGGGAATGGTCCTCGACTGTGATTTGATTGTCGCCGAGGCGGGGACACGGTTCCAGCTGACCGAAACGTCCCGGGGCCTGGGTGCGGCGAAGCACTGGGCGCAGTTTCACTTCCGTGGGGCGGCGGCTTTCGGCGACGAGGTGGCCTTGACCGGGCGGTTTTTCACCGCCGAGGAAGCACTGGCCGCAAATCTCATCAACCGAGTAACCCCCAAGGACAAAGTGATGGAAGCGGCGGTGACCCTGGCCCAGGCCGTTACGGCCAATCCACCCTTGTCTGTGCGGGCAACCGTCAGGGCGCGGCGATGGTTCCTGGATCGTTACGCAAAGGAGGCCGCATTTCAGCAGGCTCCGATGCGACTTTATCTTACAGAGGATTTCCGGGAGGCGGCGTTGGCGTTCAAGGAGAAACGCAAGCCGCGTGGCTTCAAAGGGCGGTAGACGGTGGTCATGGCTGGCGCGGCTGGGCAGTCTGTCCCGGCCCACCCATACCATACACACGGCCTCAGCCATGCCCGCGGACCGGGCCACGGAAAGCGGAAGCGCGCTTCTCCGGCCGACGCTATTCGTCCTTGTTGTTCAGCCCCTGGCGCCCACTTTGCGGCCCGCCTTGCGGCCAGGCTTCTTCGGTGGCGGCGCAACAGTCCGGCTGCGGCCCAAGCCCATCTTCTTGGCCAACGTCGACCGGGTCTCGGCGTAGTTCGGCGCCACCATCGGGTAGCTCGACGGCAGGCCCCATTTCGCGCGGTACTGGTCGACCGTCAGGTTATGCTCCGTCATCAGGTGCCGTTTCAGCATCGTCATCTGCTTGCCGTCTTCAAGGCAAACGATGTAATCCGGAAACACTGACTTCGTCACCGGAACCGCCGGCTTGGCGGCTTCGACCGGAGCCACTGCTTCGCCGACACTGGACAAGGTCTTGTAGACCTCACGAATCAGACCCGGTAGATCCTCAACGGAAACCGAATTCTTCGTCACGTGAGCGCTTACGATCTGAGCCGTCAGGCCCAACACATCTTCGGCCATATATTTCTTTCCTGCAATCCACACGCGAAGCGATATAGGACGGTTCGGTCAATAGCGCTATAGTCTTTTCGATAAAATTTCCTATAGATCGCATCCGGTAACCTGCCTCCGATTCCTATTAGCTGGATTCAACGTCACAATCGAGCACAAAATGCCTCTGGATGGGGCCGTAGAATCGGAACTGAACGGAAAAGTTGCGCCGGTAACCGCTGGCGATCAGGCAACCGCGGCCATGCGACCGAACTTGCCAGAAAGGGCATTGATTTTTGGCGCACAGCCCCCGAC
The DNA here is from genome assembly GCA_963817185.1 of uncultured Alphaproteobacteria bacterium. GTDB lineage: Bacteria > Pseudomonadota > Alphaproteobacteria > Acetobacterales > Acetobacteraceae > Rhodopila. The sequence continues at coordinate 89,202 of CAWFNN010000007.1, forward strand.
TCGGCGAAGCGAAAAGATCTCTCCGACGCGTCTGTGACCGCTCTGAACACCGGTGGTCCGGTGCTTTCGGTCGGTGGCTTCGGGGCAATCCATTGCGGAGGCAGTCAGGCATCCGGTCGTCGCGACCTTTCGGCCAACAATGTGAACGCCACCAAACCGGCGGATTTCTTCACATCGACAGAACAACACTGGCCGGACGGCATTGCTCTAAGATTTCACGGCCATGTGAGGTTGACCCAGGGCACCTGGCTCGACTTGTGCGCTCCCGAGGACAGCATACCCAATATAGTTGCGCGGGTTTTTGAGCCGGTCCGGCCGGGTTCACGGTAAGTGGATCGATCGACGCCGCCCTGCCGAGCACTGCCAAAGCAATGGCGGATATCAGCCGCCTCTCGATGCTCGGGTCAACGCGATCAACCATCGATTGGTCGCAATAGACTGTTACACACGCAATGTAGGGCGGACAATGCGCGAGACTGGCCCCTGCCGCGACCGGAATTTATCTTCCGGCTGACATCGTATGCTGCCCCGTGCCTTGGGCGGCTGGGCAAATTAGCCGCCTGGCGGCTTGTCCGGCTCCTGGAAGGCCGATTTTATTGCGAGATGCATCATTGATCTCGTCGGCGGTGCGGCCCGGTCTCTGTCTGTCCTGCAGTCCCGGTCAACGATAACACTTACGACAGACGCGAAGGATCGCGCGTCAGTCGCAGGCAGCGCCATGATGACAACCGCATCCGGCGCGTCGATCATCCAGGACAGCGATCCTGGAACCGGTGCCCCGCGAATCGCTTTTAATACGCGTCAAGATCCTGGCCTGCTCGCCTGGACCTTTCCGCAACTCGGGTTTGGCTACCGCCGACGCGCTGTTCAGCATGTTCACCGGCTGCTCGAAGTGACGCTGGTTGGCCACGACCCAGGACCAGCGCGACACCCGCCTTCCCGATCCACGGTCTGGCGTGGCGTATCTACAGATTGGGTGACAGACGAGCAGGCGATCGTCCAACCCATTGACCCACGGCCGGCGCACCAGCGGACCGTGGACTGCGACCCGCATCTCACGCGGCGTCCCACCGGCCATGGCCCTGGGCGCGGAGCGGGAATGTCGCCTCGGTGAGGCTTCGGCTGCCGCGCTGGCCAGGAATCGGCGGCCGCGTCCGGCAGTGGCCTTGCCGGCGCTATCGGGGCCGCCATCCTCGCCGCCGTCCGCCCGGTCTCAACGTGCCGGCAGATTGTCATCGCGCTGTCGCGACGCGGCATGAGGTGCACCGCGCTGACGCCTGTTTTGGCTACCCGCGGACGCCCGCGAGCGGTCCTGTCTCTGCCTGCCTTGGATCGGCCCCTCAGCGTTATCGGGTGCTACCGACGATCGCGCTGACGACGACGATGAAGCTCCGGCGAGGCGGTGGCGGTCACGACCCGCTGAAACCGATGATTTGGACACCGACAGATGGCCGCCACCGCCCGCTTTCGCTTCGACACCAGTCGGCGTCGACGTGGGTTGGCGCGGCGAGCGACCACGCGAGCGAGGTAGTTGCGAGAGAAATCAATGAGATATCAGCGATCGGCCATCGTCCCCAAAAAGTCAAAATTTCGGCCGGCTGGGATCAGTTCGTATGTTCTGCTGATGAACTGGATGTTCTATGGGCTGCCCGGCCAGTCAATCACGGCGATTTCGTTTCGGAATCGGGAAATCGATCTCCACCACATTGCGCATCGCAAAGGCGCCTGCTTAAGACCGGGAATATTGGTCTGTTGATCGAACGTTCGAACGGGCTTGAACCGATAGCCGCTGCGATGACCGGGCTACCCGATGCGGCCAGCTCCATCGAGACCCTGGCGTCGAATGCCATCCATATTGGTGTCCAGGGCCTGTCGATCAACTGCCATAACCGGGCGTCCACCAATTCATGGTTTGGCTTGAAAGGCGAGCATGGTTCGACGCAAACCGGAATCCGGGTACAATCTCATAATGTCGCGGGGTGGACAGTGTGCTGGCGAGCGGAAATGGCTGGAACTGGACCTGTCATAACCTCGGTAACGGCCCAGCGGAAACGCCTCACACGCTCGCGCTCCTCATAGCGCCGCTCGCACCTGCCATCAGGACGCGATACGTGACGGACCCGCGTTGTTCTCGCTCGGGCATCGCCGCCTGCGCCAGGGCACGTCAACCTGTTCCGCAGGGTCAGTAATGGCCAAGGATGACGCAAGCGACGCCAACATGATCACGCACGTCGTCAGAGCGCGTCCACCACGACCTGAAACGCTCGACCCGTCTCTGGCGAGCCATCTCATCAACCCGGCATCGCCCGGACGCCCTTCAGGCTGATACCACTCCGGGCGCCTCACCTGCCGATTGCGCTCAGGCTCGGATCAACCCGGCCATTGGGCTGATGCGATCGCTGCCGGGGAAGACCGGTCCAAGAGCGCCGGCATCCAGTCCCAGATGAGAGGCCAACAGGCCCTTGGCAACCGCCCGCAGATCGGTCGTCGGCGCCAGGTCGCGGTTCTCGAACAACTGACCCGCCCCAAGCCCCGGCCATGTCCCCTTGATTCGCCCTCCGGCGACGGCGCCGCCCAGGACGAACGCGACAGTCCCGGTGCCGTGATCGGTCCCCTTGGTCCCGTTCACCCGCGCGGTGCGGCCGAACTCGGTCATCACCAGCACCGCGGTCTGCGCCCACGCCGGACCCAGCGCGGTCTTCAGTGCCACCAGCCCGGCATCGAGCTGCTTCACGGCACGCGGCAGGCGATTGGCCTGCGCCGCGTGCGTGTCCCACCCGCCGATTTCCAGCGCGGCGATCGCGCGGACCATCCGGCGCGCGCAGCATCTCCCCGGCCGCGCGGGCGAGCACCGGAAACGCGTATTTCGTCCTTCGCCTCTTCTTCGCCCGCCATCACCGAGGCGCTGAAACCGCGGGCACGCAGGCCCTCGGCGATCGCCGGCCCGATGACGGGATCATTCCGGTTGAGCGCGGCGATCGTCGCATACAGATCCGCCGCCGGCTGGGAGAACCCATGCGGCGCCCAGTTCGCCACCCGCGCCGGGCCCCGCAGCAGCAGCGGCACCGATACGCCGACGGCCAGCGCGTCGCCCTCGGGCCCGAACGGCCGCCGCCGGCAGAGCCGCGACCGCGCGGTTGAGCCAGCCGCTGGTCATGACGTTGGTCGGCACCTGACTCCAGGTAGTCCTGCGCCTCGAAATGGCTGCGCACCCGGTAGGAGCCGGCGACGGCATGCACGACCAGCGCCTCGTTCGCCCGATACATAGTCGTGCAGACCGGCCAGCGCCGGATGCAGGCCGAAGAAACCGCCAAGGTCCAGCAACCCGTCGGGTTGCCCCGGGGCCGGCGGCACGATCTCGCCCCGCAGCCCTGCCAGATCGGGATCGCCATAGGGAACGACCGCGGCCATGCCGTCGAGCGCCCCGCGCAGGATGATCACGACCAGCCGCTTGTCGGTCGCCGCGGAGGCCAGCGCCAGGGTCGCTGCGGCCGACGCTGAAGCTGGTTGCCAGGCCGAGCAGAGCGGTGCGGCGGGAGAGGTTCATCGGATCAACGCCTCTGGAATTCGGGACTGGTCAGCAGCAGCGTCATCGCGTCGCGGCGTGACCCCGCTCGTCTGATCGCCTCGCGGGTTTCCGGCCGCAGCAGCGGGCCGAGGGTGGTGTCCGCGACTTCGACCACGTCGCGGTCGCCGATGCGGCCGGCGAACCCGCTGGCCCAGTCGATCCGGCGCATCATCGCCTCCGGCGCGGCCCAGTCGGCGGCACGGTCGGGCCAGCCGTTCGGCGCCGGGGCGGTCCACAGCGGCTGGCCGAGACCGCCCAGGATGCCCAGCATCGGGATCTGGTCGGGTGCAATGTCCAGCGCGCGGACACTGGCGACCACGAAGTCCATCGGCGTGCGCAGTTTCGTGCCGGGCTGCCAGGCGGCCTCGAGTGTCACCAACGCCGCCGACGCCGCGCCCAGGTCGCCGTCGGTGTCGCGCAGCACCGCCTCGATCGCGCGCACCGCGTCCGGCGGCGGATCGTCGGCGACGAAATGACGCACCAGCTTGGTGGCGAGGAAGCGGTGGGTCGCGGGATGATTGGCGAGGAACGCCAGCGCCGCGACGCCGCCCGCTTCGTCGGCGGGAAATTGCTGCCGCAGCACCGTCTGGACGCCCGGTTCATGCGCGAAGGGCCGATAGCGGAAGCCCGGCGGATCGGCTTTCAGATCGACCGACCAGCCGGTGAGGATTTTCGCGAATGCCGTCACATCGGCCTGCGAGTAGCCCGCCAGCGGGCTGACGGTGTGCAGTTCCATGCACTCGCGCGCCAGGTTCTCGTTCAGGCCGCGATGGGTCTTCTGCCCAACCCGGCTGTCGGGGCCGAAGGAGCCGGCATTGTCCAGATACAGCAGCATCGCCGGGTGACGCATCACCGCCAGCGACCATGTCGCCGAAGCGGCCGGTGACATGCGGGCGGATCGCTTCCTCGACGAAAGCGGCGGCGACGGCGGCGCACTGGCCCCGCCGCCGGGAAATGGTGAAGTGGTTGGTCCAGAACCAGACCAGCCGCTCGCGAAACGGGGCAGGGGTGGTCACCGCGTTGCGCCAGTTGGGCGGCCGCCTGCGCCTTGAACAGGGCCGCGGACCGCGACTCGCCGGGCGGCGGCTTCGTCTCACGATCTTCACGCAGCGCCGTCAGACCCCTTGGCCGTGGTCGGCGGGTCATCGAGGCGGGTGGGATCAGGCTGGCGAAGCTGGTCCAGCAGCCACGCCGCCGGATCGGACGGCAGCGGTTCGGCACCTCGGCGGCCAAGGCCGAATCGAACCAGAGCCTGAGCGGTGCGAGTGTCCATGCTATCAACTCTAGCTCTGGCCATCGTGTGTCAGACTGTGATAAAGAGTTCGAAAGGTTGCTGCCTCGCCGGAACGCGGTAGAACAGCGTCGCGGAGCGCGGTGTGACAGCCATGCGCGGCACATGCGGATTTCGCACTTGCAAAACCGCTCGCGCTGTCGCATTTCCCGCACTACATAACCGGTGAGTCGTTCGGCCGGCACCTGTGGGCGGGCGCGCGGGGTTTTCCCCGGATCCAGCGATGGGTCACGCGCCCTTTCTGATATGCCCGCCCGCTTGCTCGTTGCCGCTGCTGGGTTGTTGATGGAGGTTCGCCGTGTCTGTTACGCCGCTCGATAGAATTCGAAACATCGGTATCACCGCGCATATCGACGCGGGGAAAACCACGACGACCGAGCGGATCCTTTATTACACGGGTGTGTCGCACAAGATCGGCGAGGTGCACGACGGCAACACCACGACCGACTACATGGAGCAGGAGCGGGAGCGTGGCATCACCATCACCTCCGCCGCGGTGACGTGCGAGTGGAAAGACACCCGCATCAACATCATCGACACTCCGGGCCACATCGACTTCAACATCGAGGTGAACCGCAGCCTGCGCGTGCTGGACGGCGCGATCTTCATCATCGAGGGCGTGGCCGGCGTGCAGCCGCAGTCCGAGACCAACTGGCGCCTGGCCGATCGCTACAACGTGCCGCGCATCATCTTCATCAACAAGCTGGACCGCACCGGCGCCGACTTCTATCCGCGCCTTCGACACGCTGAAGGAAAAGCTGGATATCGTCGCGCTGCCGCTGCAACTGCCGATCGGCGAGGAGGATCAGCTTCCTCGGCGTCGTCGATCTGGTCGAGATGAAGGCCATCATCTGGGAAGGCGGCGAACTCGGCGCCAAGTACCACTATGAGGACATTCCCGCCGACCTGGCGGACAAGGTGGCCGAACACCGCCAAACTCTGCTCGATACCGCGCTGTCGGTCGATGAGCAGGCGATGGAGGAGTATTTCGACAAGGGCGACGTCTCCGTCGAGACGATGAAGCGCTGCATCAAGCGCGGCACCATCGACGGCACGTTCCGCCCGGTGCTGTGCGGCACCGCGTTCAAGAACAAGGGCGTGCAGCCGCTGCTCGACGCGGTCATCGACTACCTGCCGTCGCCGATCGACGTGCCCGGCATCGCTGTCGCCGTCGAGGAAGGTGACGACGAAGACCGACATCGCCAACCGCCGCCGCATCAAGGCCGATCCGAAGGCGCCGTTCGCCGGCCTGGCGTTCAAGATCATCAACGACAAATACGGCACCCTGACCTTCGTGCGCGTCTACGCCGGCACGCTGAAGTCGGGCGACATGGTGATGAACACCACCAAGGGCCATCGCGAGCGCATCGGCCGGATGTTCCAGATGCACGCCGACAAGCGCGCCGAGATCAAGGAAGTCGAGGCCGGCGACATCGCCGCCTTCGTCGGCCTGAAGGACACCGGCACCGGCGACACGCTGGCCTCCGCCGACGATCCGGTGATCCTGGAGCGGATGGCCTTCCCGGTGCCCGTGATCGACATCTCGGTCGAGCCGCGCACCAAGGAAGCGGTCGAGAAGATGACCCTCGGCCTGCAGAAGCTGGCCGGCGAGGATCCTTCCCTGCGGCTGCGCACCGATCAGGAAACCGGCCAGACCATCCTGTCCGGCATGGGCGAACTGCACCTGGAGATCATCATCGACCGTCTGCGCCGCGAATACGGGGTCGACTGCAACATCGGCGCGCCGCAGGTCGCGTATCGCGAAACGATCTCCAAGTCGCATACCGAGACCTATACGCATAAGAAACAGTCCGGCGGGTCGGGCCAGTACGCCGAGGTCAAGATCGTGTTCGAGCCGCTGGAGCGGAACGCCGGCATCGTGTTCGAGAACAAGGTCGTCGGCGGTTCGGTGCCGAAGGAATACATCCCGGCGGTGGAAAAGGGCATCAAGGTGCAGGCCGACACCGGCGTGCTGGCCGGCTTCCCGACGGTCGACTTCAAGTACACCCTGGTGGACGGCAAGTACCACGACGTCGACTCGTCCGCCCTGGCGTTCGAAATCGCCGCCAAGGCCTGCTTCCGTGAGGGCATGAAGCTGGCCGGCCCGATCATCCTGGAGCCGATCATGGACGTGGAAGTCACCACGCCGCAGGATCACGTGGGCGACGTCGTCGGCGACCTCAATCGCCGCCGCGGCATGATCCAGAACCAGGAGAGTTCCGGTTCCACCGTGATCGTGCGCGCGCACGTGCCGCTGAAGGAGATGTTCGGCTACATCTCCCACCTGCGCAGCATGACGAAGGGCCGCGCGTCGTTCACCATGCAGTTCCATCACTACGATCCGGTGCCGCGCAACGTCGCCGACGAGATCATGAAAAAGAGCGCCTGAACCCCGAGGATGGGGCGATTCGAAAACGGCGCGGGCGATCCATCTGCCCGCGCTTTTTTGTCTGGCCAGGGGCACCGTCGTGCTGGCGCGAGCCTCGCCGCACACCAACCCGTCCGAAGCGGCCTCCCTGGCCCAACTTCCACAGTTTGCACGTAAAAGCATAATCCTTTCAGTGCTCTAGATTTTTAGGCACCACACCCTCAGTCGGCGGATTGACTGGCGTTTTCTGTCGGCACCTCCTGAAAAACGGGCGGCAGGGTGATCCCGAGCGCGCGGCAGATCGGGTCGATACTCGGGCGTGGTGCGGTGCGCAGCAGGGCGCGGCGGCCGTCCTGTTCGATTTCAACGCTACTCAGATCGGCTAAATCATCAATCAGGCACTGCCATTCCGGCATCGCCCCTTTGTGTGCGGCCAATTGGTCGAGCAGTTCCTTGCGCAGTACCAGGGCCAGGAAAGTACAGAAGATATGCCCACGGATCGCTTCGTCGGTGCGGTGAAAGATCGGGCGCGTGGCCAGCAGGGTTTTCGCAGCGAGAAAACCCTGTTCCACCGCTAGCAGGTTCCGGTAGCGCAGTACCACCGACAAGGCCGGCATCGACAGGCTGGTACGCAAGACGAAGATACCATCGAACTGCGCATCCGCCGCGACCTTCGCCGGGTCGATGGCGAACCCATCGCCCTCGGGTGCCGCCAGGAAGCGGCGATAGCCGGTGTTGGCCACCAGGCTCTTGGCGCCGGCCGCCAGTTTGCGTTGCAGCCCCTCCAGCAGCTTGGCGCGGGCTTCGGCGTCCTTGCGCGCCTCTTCGTCATTGCGGCAGACGATATAGCGCCGCCCCTGGATCTTGACCTCCTTCACCGCCAGATCGGTCTCGCCTTTTTGGCGCGGGATGATCAGTGGCACCGTCGCCCCATCGTCGTGCAGCACCGTCTCGCGCACTTCGTTGGTGGACCGCTCGCGCGCGCCCAGAATGTAGTCGATCTTCTGTGCCTCCAGCGCGGCAATGGTGGCGGCGCTGATCATGCCGCGGTCGGCGACGATACACGCCCGCTCCACCCCGAAGCGGTTGCGCAGCCGTTGGACCACCGGCAGCAGGGCGGTGACATCGGCGGTATTGCCCGGCGACAGGAACGAGGCGACCGGCCGGTCCCGCTCGTCCAGCACGATGCCGAGCACCACCTGCGGCAGTTGTGGGCGGAAGTCCTTGGAGTGGCCGCGCTGGCCGAGCGTGGCGCCGCCGTGACCTTCGAAATACAGCGAGGTGGTGTCGAAGAAAGCGACCGAGAGCGTGCCGAACAGCGACTTACGGTGCTGGTAGAGCGCCTCCTCGATGGCATCGGTGCAATGGCGGGGTTGCGCGCTGTCCGTGCCATCGATCGTCTCACCCAACCAAGCCATCGCCTTATAGGCGTGGTCGAGCGTGAGAGCCTCCACGCCGGGGATATCAATGGTCTGTTGCCATGTGCTGGCATGGCGGTCGGAACCGGAGACCATCAGCCGGTGCAGCACCGTCAGGTAGATGGCGCGCTCGACGTCGAAGCCGAAACGCCGCCCGGCCAGATGTTGGCGCAGGACGATCTGACAGCCGGTCTCACGCCAGAGATGGCCGAACACCAGATCGGGGCCGATGCTCTGGCGGCGCAGTTCCGCCAGTTCGCCGCGGTAGAAGCTGGACAGCACGATGGAGCGGCGGGAATGGCGGGCAGCAGAGGCGATCAGGCCGTCGAGCAGGCCGGAACCCGCGACCTCATCGCGGCGGCCGAGTGCCTTGATGACCCGCTGGACGTGGCGTCCGCCCTCGCGGACGTTCTCGACGAGGTAGAGGTACTCATAGCCGCCGATTTTCTTGACACGAACGAACATGGCGGGTGTCCTGACTGGGACACTGACACCATGGCGAATCCAGTCAGGTCAACGACTTTGAACCAGTTTCTGATCACAAAATCCCAATATTTAGCACCACAATTTTGCCGAGACTTACGAAATGCGCAGTATTCTGTGGGTCTTCTGGTAGCGCGGCCTGGCAAGTGTGGAAGTTGGGCCTGGCATGATTCCCTGAAGACACGAAAGCGGCGCGAATGTCACGCGCCGATTGCCACGGCGACTACGATCGGTGGCACTGATGAACGTGCTGCGATCATGCAATACGCGGAAGCGCGAGTCGCTCGGCGACCGCGCCTCGCCGCGTGAATCGGATACTTCGGACCACAGTCGCCGCAGGCAGTGCAACCGCCTGTAAGGCCTCGGCCGGGCGGCAAACCCCGCATGCCGCCCCGTGCATGCCTGAAGAAACCGCCTGGTGCTCCAGTTGCTGATTAGAGTATGATCGCGCTGAGCGGAACGTCCCCGGCGCGTGAATCATGCGATCAAACAAAGAGATTGACCATTTTCGGCGTGCACAGTCAGGCTGAAAATGGTCTAGAGCGTGATCCGCATAGATGGAATCACCGAAGCGGTGAATCACGCTCTCAAACAGAGAGCTAGAGCGGGTTCCGTGAGCCAACGCGAATGGAAACCGCTCTAGCCTCCCTCGCGGGGGATCGATAAGCCCGGCACCCAGGGCACATCCCTGGCGCCGTTGTCGTTCATTACGCGCGCGAGGACGAACAGATGGTCTGACAGCCGGTTCAAATAGTGCAGGACCGCTGGGTTGAAAGCATCGAGCCGAGCGACCGTGCGTTCCGCGCGGCGCACGGCGACCCGGGCCACATGCGCGTACGCTGCCCCGGCCGAGCCTCCCGGCAGCACAAAACTCGTAAGGGGAGGCAGTGCGGCATTCATCATCGCCACTTCCGTCTCCAGCCGCGCAACTTGTGCCGCGCTCAGTCGCAGTCGGTCACTGCCCAATCCAGGGACACAGAGATCAGCCCCGACGTCGAACAAGTCGTTCTGGATCCGTGCTAACATTGCATCGTGTTCGAGCATGTCCCTGGTCATCAGCCGCAATACCCCGATGGCCGCATTAGCTTCGTCCACCGCGCCGATCGCCTCGATACGCGGACTATCCTTGCGCACCCGCTCGCCGTCGCCCAGCGAGGTTTCACCCGTGTCGCCGCCACGCGTTGTGACACGATCAATACGTATCATAAGGGCACCTTTCAGTTGGACTCTAGAGCAGGATCGCGCTGAGCGGAACGTCCCCGGCGCGTGAATCATGCGATCAAACAAAGAGATAGACCATTTTCGGCCTGCACAGTCAGGCTGGCAATGGTCTAGCATAGAAGGCGCGACGCTGCCCAACGCGACAGGCCGTAGCGTAGTCGGTGAGCGCTGCATCACCGAAGGTATAATAGCTTGGGCCGGCCCTCCGCGAAGGCTGTTTCGCCGTCTCCGCCTGTCCATGAAGGGCCAAGGTCTTCCCATTGGGCTGCTCTGCCAAGGGTGGACCCAGCCCGCATCGGTGGATCAAAGCCATCTCCGTCGTCACTCTCCGCCGCGTGAACGATCCGCCTCCTATCGGATCATCAATGACTTGTGATCTTTACACCCGTTCATCGATCGTACCGGCGCCCCATTTGATGTTCAGTTCTACCGCGTCAGGCAGCCTGTGCATCGCGTTACTGTGAGTGTGCCTGTCCCTTATCAAACAGGAGTGATCCATGCACCACTTATACTTGAGCCGCGTCCGCGTTTCCGCGCTCGCCGGCGGCGCGGTCATCGGTTTGGCGGTATCCGCCTCCGCCCAGACATCGACTGTCATCATCGCCCCCAGCGCGCCGCCCCCGCCGCGCGTCGAAACCGTGCCACCACCGCCATCAGCCCAGACAATGAGCTGGCAGGCCGGGCATTGGGCCTGGAACGGCGCCGCCTGGACCTGGGACGAAGGCCATTATGTGCAATCGCCGCAGGCCGCCGCCGTCTGGGAACCCGGACATTGGGCGCAACAGCAAAACGGCGGGTATGTCTGGATCGACGGTCACTGGCGCAGCTAGGGCAATATCAGCCTGAGTCCGATCGCGAAGCGACCTCATCGCGCGGCGATCCGGCGGGCGGCAAGCACGCCGAAGGCGTGCCCGCCGATGAAATTGCTCGATAAACAAGCGCTGGATCGTTTCCACTCAGGGTAAGAACGATCTGGTCGGCGTCAGGCGCACCGAATACGCGTCCCCTTCTTCAGCCGTAATGGAGTCAGTAATGCGTCTCGTTTCAGCGTTGCCGCTGGTTGTCCCCGTCGCGTTCGCGCTCACCGCATGCGACACTTCACCCCCGCCGCAGACCACCACAGTGATCGTGCAACCGCCACAGACCGCCATCGTGCCGCAAGCCCCAATGCCACCCCCGCCGCCGATGTCGGAACTCGTGCCGCCCCCGCCGGCCAGTTCCACGCCGACCATCTGGCAGCCCGGCCACTGGCTTTACACGGGCGTTGCGGGCAACCCATGGAACTGGCAAAGCGGACAATACGTCGCCGTTCCGCCCGGCGCCACCGCCTGGGTGGCCGGCCAGTGGCAACAGCAAGGGAGCGGCTGGGTCTGGCGCGAGGGCCATTGGGGCGCCTGAACCGCTATCAAGGCAGCAGCCAGATCGGCTCCTTGAGTCGCGTCAGAAATGCCGCGTGTGCAGCCAGTTCGGCCGCGGTCGGCTCGATCGGGTGCGGCGTGCGCGGGCCGGTATGCGCGTAAACCATAACCGGTCCTCGCGCATCCTGCGCCGCCAGCGACAGGCCACGCTGCCGCCCGCCGGTCAGCTCGATATAGACCTCGGCGAGCAGCTTGCAATCCAGCAGCGCGTTATGGGTCGTGCGCGCGGACAGATCGATCGAGAACCGCCGGCAAAGCGCGTCCAGGCTATTCGGCATCCCCGGAAACCGCGTTTTCGCCAACTCGAGCGAATCGATCATCCGATCGCTTCCCAGCGGCGCCAGTCCTGCCCGGCCGAACTCCATGTCGAGAAAGCTGAAATCGAACGGCGCATTGTGCGCGATCAGCTTGCTGTCAGCGAAGAAATCCGCAAGCCCACCGGCGATATCCGCAAATAGCGGCTTGCCGACCAGATCGCCGTTGGTGAATCCATGAATGCGCGACGCTTCCGCGGGAATGTCGCGCTGCGGATCGATCAGCACGTGAAAGTGCTTGCCCGTGGGCAGGTCGTTGATCAGTTCCAGCGCCGCCACCTCGATCACCCGGTCGCCGTTCAGCGGGTCCAGCCCGGTGGTCTCGGTGTCGAACAGGACCGCGCGGATCATATGCGCGAATCCCCGGATAAAGCGGTGCAGGTTTCGCAGCGTGTGATTGCGCGACAATCCGGTTCTCACCACCACGTCGGCTCGGCGCCGCTTTTCCGCGTCCGACATTTGGCGCGCAATGACGGCCGCGACATCGTCCTTGCTCATGCCGCCGGCGCAGAGACGACCCGATGGATCTGGATCGAGCGCGGAGCCGACACGACAACCACGGTATCGACCCGCTCGTCGCCCTTGGTTTCAAACAGCAGCGGGATATCCAGCACCACCGCGCGCTTGCCGGCCCGTCTCGCGCGTCCGACGAATGCGCGTTCCTCGGCTTCCACCATCGGATGCAGGATGTGCTCCAGTCGCGTCAGGGCCTCACGATCACTCAGGACGACATCGCGCAGTGCAGCGCGATCGACCGCCCCTTCCGTCGTACGTGCCGGGAAACGCCGCCTCGATCGCTTTCACCGCTCGGCCGCCCTTCGACTGCAACCGATGCACCGCAAGATCGGCGTCGAACACCGGAATGCGCGCTCGGCGGAACGCCGCCGCGGCGGTCGATTTCCCCATGCCGATGCCACCGGTCAGGCCAATTATTCTCAAGTTCGGATCCTTATGCCGGCAGCAGATCGGCGGCGACGAAGCGGCGCAGCGCATCGTCCACGGTCGGCTCAACGCCGAACCAGGCGCGAAAACCCGGGACCGCCTGGTGCAGCAGCATGCCCAGCCCTTCGACACGCGCGGATCCGGCGGGCACGGGCGGCCGCCAGCAGCGGCGTTTCCAGCGGAACATAGACGATGTCGGCAACTGTCAACCCGCGCGCCAGCCCGGTCGAGGTCGATCTCGACCGGCGGATGGCCGGCCATCCCAAGCGAGGTCGTGTTGATCAGCAGCGCGTGGTCGGGCAGGGCGCTGTCCCGCGCGCTCCCAGTCGATCACTGTCAGTCCGGGCAGTTCGCGGGCCAGCTCCTCGGCGCGCGCGCGTGTGCGGTTCGCCACCGTCACCGGAACGCCGAGACCCAGCAGCACCGCCGCGACCGCGCGCGCCGATCCGCCGGCGCCCAGGATCAACGCCGGGCCGGCGGCCGGATCGACAGCGTGTGCGCGGAGGTTTTCCAGGAACCCCCAGCCGTCGGTGTTGCTGCCGGTGATCCGGCCGTTGTCAAACACCAATGTGTTTACCGCGCCGGCCCGCCGAGCCGATTCGTCAACCTTGTCGCAAATCGCGAAGGCGGCGACCTTGTGCGGGATGGTGACGTTGACGCCGGCAAACCCCGCCGACATCAGACCGCGAATCGCGGCCGGAAAGTTCGCCGGATCGATCGGCAGCGGCACGTAGGCGCCGTCGATGCCATACCGCTCCAGCCAGAAACCATGCAGCCGGGGTGAGCGGGAGTGGCTGACAGGCCAGCCCGTGATGCCCTGCCAGTCGCGCGTTGCCGGAGAGAATCGTCATGCGCCCGACACTACCATGGCCGCCGTGCCCGCGTCCCAGACCGGATCGGCGCTCAACTGGCGTCTCAGCCCAGGAACTTCTCCGTCCAGCTTTTGTAGTCGCCCTCTCGCGTGACTTTCGCCATCAGCTCGGGCGACGCGATGCCTTGCAGCGCCGACGGCTTGGTGCCCTCCCGCAGCGCCTTCAGCGTGTCGTAGATCGCTTTCACCGCGGCCGAGAACGGCTGGTGCCCTTGCAGCGCGATCCGAACGCCGCGGCTGGCAGGTAGGCGGTGTCCTGCATGTCGCCGGATACGCCGCCCGAGCATCAGCGGGATCTTCACTTCCTCGGCGATCGAATCGAGGTCGTGCCGCGTCAGGCCGCCGGCGATGAACAGCGCGTCCACGCCCTGCTTCCTCGTAGGCCTTCAGCCGCTTGATGCCGTCCGCCAGCCCGGTGATGGACGGCGAACTGGTGCGCCCGATGATCGTCAGCGCCTTGTCCTCTCGCGCGGCCAGTGCGGCTCGCATCTTGCCGACGCCCTCGTCGAGCGAGATCACCGTCGGCTTTTTCTCACCGAACGCGCGCGGCAGCAGCGTGTCCTCGATCATCACCGCGGCGACGCCGGCGGTCTCCAGTTCCTGCACCGTGCGCATCACGTTCAGGGCGTTGCCGTAGCCGTGGTCGGCATCGACCATCAGCGGCAGTTTTCCCGCGCGGTTGATGCGATAGGCCTGCGCGGCGAATTCGGTCAGCGTCAGCACGATCAGGTCGGGCGCGCCCAGCACGGTGAATGACGCGATCGACCCGGCGAACATGCCGACCTCGAACCCGAGTTCCTCGGCGATGCGGGCCGAGATCGCGTCGTGCACCGATCCGGGATGAACGCAGGCGTTGCCGGCAATGACGGTGCGATAGCGTTCGCGGCGATCGGTCCAGTGCATCGTTTCCCCCGTTCCGAAGTGGCTGCATGCTAGTGTCCTGCCTCCGAAGTGCAAGGCATTCGGCGGCGGACGCAGGAGATCGGCAGGCACTGAAAACAAAGACCTGGTCCCGTGAATCTGAGGTTCGCCTGATACGGCGGACTTCAGCTTCGCGAGACTGGTGTGGTGGTTCCGAAGTCCGCCATACTGTGGATCATCCCCGGAGCGGACTTCGGAACCACAAACCACACTAGAAAACAATGCTTTGCTAGTGTCCTCATCAATTCGGAAGTTCGTAAGGCGGCTGATCCAGGCATCGCGAACTTCCGAACCGGGACACTAGAGCAGGATCGCGCTGAGCGGAACGTCCCGGGCGTGTGAATCATGCGATCAAACAAAGACCTCGACAATTTTCGGCACGCACGGTCAGGATGAAAATGGTCCGGGAGCGTTGACAGGTATGGGGAAGGGCGACGGGAAATGGACCATCATCACGCCGATCTGGGCGACGTGCGGCTGCATTATGTAACGGCCGGATCCGGCCTTCCGGTGGTGCTGCTGCATGGCTGGCCGCAAAGCTGTTACGAATGGCGCCACATCATCCCGGCCCTCGCCGAACGATACTATGTGATCGCGCCGGATTTGCGCGGACTGGGCAATTCGTCGCGTCCGACCGACGGTTACGACAAGAAGACCGTCGGTGGGGACATCTGGCGGCTGGCGCACGACGTTCTGGGCATCGACGCGTTCTATCTCGTCGGCCATGACTGGGGCGGTCCGACCGCCTACGCTGTGGCGGCGGCGCATCCGGCTGCCGTGCGCAAGCTGGCGATCCTCGACGTGACCATCCCCGGCGACGGCCGTCCCAACATCAGCCAGGGTGGACGGCGCTGGCACCACGCCTTCCATCAGACACCCGATCTGCCAGAATCCTTGGTCACCAGCCGTGAAGACATCTACCTCGGCTGGTTTTATCGCAACTACGGCGCTCGGCCCGACGCGATAGCCGAGGCGGACATCGCAGAATATCTGCGCGTCTACCGCCAGCCCGGCGCGCTCCGGGCCGGTTTCAACTACTACCGCGCGATCCCCCAGGACATGGCGGACAATGCCGCGACCGCGGCCGCGTTTAAGTTGCCGATGCCGGTGCTCGCGCTCGGCGGCGATCGATCCTGGGGCCGCGGGATGGAGGTCGTCGAGTCGCTGCGGGCCCTGGCCGTCGACGTGCGGGGCGGCATGTTGGACAACTGCGGTCACTGGATGCCGGAAGAACAGCCGGCGGAATTGCTCCGTTGGCTCCTGGCGTTCTTCGAGTGACCGCGCCACCCTGCAAAAACCGCCGTATTCCTGGCGATCCGCGGTTACCCGAGAAAGATGCTGTGCCTTCGCCATCTGGAACGCCTGAGGGAGGCCCGACGATATGCTGATTACGCTCGCCGGTCTGCCCGCCACCGGCAAATCCACCGTCGCCCGGCTACTGGCGGAGCGATTGAAAGCGACGTGGCTCCGCATCGACACGATCGAGCAGGCGTTGCGCGCCTGCGGGACGTTGCCGGCCGGCGTGCTGACGGAAGGCTACGCGGTCGCCTATCGTGTGGCCGAGGACAACCTGCGGGCCGGCGCCACGGTAATCGCGGATTCGGTCAACCCGCTGGCCGTCACCCGCGATGCCTGGCTCGCGGTGGCGCAACGGGCCGCGGTTGCAATGATCGAGGCAGAGGTCGTCTGTTCCGATCCGCGGGAACACCGCCGCCGTGTCGAGACGCGCGCAAGCGACATAGCCGGCTTGACCCTGCCGACCTGGGAGCAGGTCCGAAACCGCGCCTACGAGCCCTGGCCGCGCCCGCTACTCACACTTGACACCGCTTCACAGTCTGCCGCGGCGTGTGTGGATGCGCTTGTTTCGGCGCTACCGGTTTAGGCTCGGCAGGACGACGTCGCGCAATACGGCCATGGGCGGCCGCCACTGGTCGGGCGCGTCGTAGTTACCCGCTGTGACCGCAACGACCATATCAAGCCGAGGCAGCAGAAACAGACGCTGTCCCCCATTGCCGATGGCACTGACTGTCTCCTCCCACCGCAGGCCACCGGCTCCATCGTCTGCCGGCACCGCGCCCAGATACCAGTGATACCCGTAGCGCCGTCCATCCGGCAACGATACACCCGGCGTGAAACAGGCATCGAGCCACGCCGCCGGAATGATCTGCCGCCCTTCCCAGATGCCTCCCCCGAGCACCACGACGCCGATCCTGGCCAGATCGCGCGGCCGCATCCGCAGCCCGGAAGCGGCAATCGCATCCCCAGCCGAATCATGCTGCCATTCCACCTGCGTGATCCCCAGCGGCCCGAACAGCGCA
The DNA here is from genome assembly GCA_963817185.1 of uncultured Alphaproteobacteria bacterium. Classification (GTDB taxonomy): domain Bacteria; phylum Pseudomonadota; class Alphaproteobacteria; order Acetobacterales; family Acetobacteraceae; genus Rhodopila. The sequence goes on from CAWFNN010000007.1 coordinate 106,335, forward strand.
TCGCGGGCGAATTGCTCCAGGCCGCACCCGGTTCCCTTCGCGATCAGCCGCGCCAGCAGTGCCGTCGCGCCGCCGTTATAGCTCCAGCGCAGGCCGGGCGGTCCGGCGATCGGCCGCTCCAGCACGTAGCGGAAGCGATCGGCGGCGGCATCCATGGCGATCTCGCTGTTGCGCACATCGGTGTATGGGATAGTGAGTTCGTCCCATTCCGTGCCGAGGGTCATTGTCAACACGTGCCCGACGTTAAGTCGCTGCCGGGCCGGATCGCCGGCAAGGTCCGGATACTCCGGAAATTGCGCCAGCAGATTGGCGTCCGGAGGGGGCACCTGGCCCAGTCCAAGAGCGATGCCGTAAAGCAATCCGACAATACTCTTCGTGACCGAGCGCAGATCATGCAGCACCTCCGGCCCGAACCGCACGACGCCCAGCGGTCTCGCCCGCGCCGAGTCTGGTCCTTGCAAGTACCGTTCAAGGAAAATCTTGCCGCCGCGCGCCGCCACTACGCCGTGCAGGTTCGGCAGCACGCCTGAATGAAGAGCGACATCAAAATTTTCAGCGAGATCCGCACTGAACCCGGCTTCCGGCGCCGGTACTATGCTCCATTCCCTGCCTGGTACAGGCATCGCCAATTCCCCTGGTGTTTGGTGTTTCCGCGAACGCCAGACCATGATCGGCTGAGGTCAGCCGTTATGTCGGGTCCGATCATGGTCCGGCGCGTTGTTGCAGAGGGCGTTTCGCGGCTGAGGTTGAAGCGACCTCGGACGATCGCGCTCTACGCCGTGACCGGCACCCAGATCTCGAACCCGCCGTGGCCGGTCCTCGAATCGAACCGGTCATCATAGCGCTCGAACACCGGAGCATCGGCGGGACGATGTCCGGACGTCGGCAACCAGTCATTGAAGATCGCCATGAACGTTCCGCGCACGGTCGAAACGTGATCAGCGTGCGTGAACACTGCGTAGTGCTGCGCCGGCACCCGGACGTGGCAAAATTCCTTTGGCAGCGAATCGAACTCCGCTACTTCCACGCCGGCGATATAATCGAACCCGGTGTCGTCCGTATTGTAACAAACGCCATAGGCGACACGGCCGATCTGCCCGGGGACGTGCCCGATGTGCTCGCCGAATCGCTGCCACAGGGCTGGCAAGCCACCGAGGGTCTCGAACCTGTAACGCTCGCCCAGGCCCGCGATCAGCAACGCTCGGCCATCCTGCATCCGAGGGGCGTTCAGTCTGGTCTTCGATGTTTCGTCCATGATCAATGGCTCCAGCAGTGCAAGGTTGTGAACGGATCCACGGGCGCGTACCGTTTCCGGGGTCAGCCCGAACTGGTCCCGGAACGCCCGCGTGAATGCCTCATGCGAGCCGTAACCGGCGTCGAGTGCGACCCACATGATATCCGGCGCACCGTTCGCCAGCACACGTGCGGCCTCGGTCAACCGGCGGCCACGGATGTAGCGCATGACCGAATGGCCGGTCGTCATCCCGAACGCCCGCGCCATGTGAAAGCGCGAGACGCCGGCAACTTCCGAAACCTCCGCCAGAGTCACCTCCCGCGCAAAGTGGCTATTGAGAAACCACAAGGCTTTCGCCACCGGGTTCATGACCGTCTCCCGCATCAGGCATCCGCGGCAATGATAGCGCCGGCACGGCGGCGCGCTTGATCGGCGTTGCGGCACAGGCCCGGCGATGTGATTTATCACAGCGCTGACCATCAAGCCGTCGCGACCGCCCGTGGATCAGGCGACCAGCGTGGTTGAGGTGAATCGCACCTCGCGTGGGCCTGTCCGCCCAATCCGGGCGGCCATAGCGCGCCTGGAGCGTCAACTACCCCGCGAGCGCCCCGGCCACGGCCCCACTCATGCACGTCGCCAGCGTACCCGAAAGGATCGTCCGAAGCCCTAACTGCACGATCTCGGCCCGTCGCGCGGGAACCATCGCCCCCAGGCCGCCAATCACGATCCCGAGACTTCCGAAATTGGCGAAGCCGCAGAGCGCGTAGGTCAGGATCATCCGGCTGCGCGGCGAGAATGTCTCGGGAGGCAAACGCGAAAAATTCAGATAGGCCACGAACTCGTTCAAGACCGTCTTCGTCGCCATGAGCGTCGACGCAGCGCCCAACTCCGCCCAGGGTACGCCAATCAGCCACATGACCGGCCGAAAGGGCAGGGCGAACAAGCGCTGCAGCGTGATCGCTGCACCGCCCCAGAACGGCAGCAGCCCCAGAGCCATGTTCACCAGCGTGACCAGCGCTACCGTCACCAGCAACACGGCAACGATCGCCGCCAGGATAGGCACCCCGTCCATCGTTCCCTTCACGATCGCGTCCAGGCTGCTGTGCGGCGGGTCCTCGATGACCAGCGCGCCCTCCGTCCGCTCGGACCCATCGAACGGCACCATCGTCGCCGCGATCGCCAGCCCCGCCGGCGTGCTGATGATCGACGCGATTAGAATATGGCCCAGCGCATTCGGAACGAACGGCCCCAGGAACGACGCGTAGATGATCATTACCGTGCCAGCGACCCCCGCCATGCCGCAGGTCATCAACGCGAACAATTCGCCACGTTGCATGCGCAGCAGATAGGGCCGCACCAGCAACGGAGCCTCTATCATGCCGACGAACACATGGACCGCCGCGCCCAGCGCCAGCGGACCGCCGATACCCATCGACCGCCGCAGCAGCCAGGCGAAACCCGCGGTGACTCGCTGCAGCACGCCCCAGTGGAACAGCAGCGAAGCCAGCGCACTGATCGTCAGCACCAGCGGCAATGCCTGAAACGCCAGGATGAAGCTGGCCCCCGGATGCGTTTCGGCGAACGCGGGCGCTCCTCCGCCCAGATACCCGAACACGAACTGCGTACCCGCCAGCGTCGCGGTTTGCAGCGCGTTCGCGGCATCGTTCAGCCAGAACATCGCCCGATCCGAACCGGGTATGCCGATCAGCAGCAGGGCGAACGCGATCTGCAGCGCCACGCCGCTGATCACCGTGCGCCAGGGAATCCGGCGCCGCTCCTCGCTGCACAGGAAAGCAAGCAGCAACAAGGATCCCAGCCCGAGCGCCGCATGAAACATCAGCCGGCCGGCTTCTGGTTGAACGGAAAGTAGGGCGGAAATTCACCAACCGCGGTCATGTCCACTTCCACCATCGTCAGCCCCTTGATCGTCAAGGCCTGGGCAACCGTATCGCCAAACGTATCGGCGCGCGAGACGCGGAAATACGGTATTTCAGAAATCCCTGCCAGTTTCTCGATGTCTGGGCCTTCCAGATCGGCATAGAAACGGCGCCCCTGAGCGGTCGCATCCTGGATGCGCTTGATCACGCCATAGCCGCGATCATTCATCACGATCACGACCATATCCAGGTTTTCCTGCACCGCCGTCCACAACTCCCCAACGTTCAGGAAGAACCCGCCATCCCCCGTCATGATCACCGTCTTCCTGTCGCCCGCCGCCGCAGCGGCGCCGATACCCAGACACAGGCCCTGCCCGATGCCCGCACCCACCGGATAGACATTCTGCTCAGGCGCGTTCAGCGGGAACACCCGGTTGCCCCACGTCGTGTTGTTCTGCGTCACGTCGCGCGCCCAGATTGCATCCCGCGGCATCACTTTCCTCAACTGCGCGCTGAACGTGCCATAGGAACCTAGCGTGTCGATGAACACCTTCTGCGCGTTGCGTTTCAACCCGGCGAACTCGTCAACGTAGCCGGCCGCCGGCTTCCATCGCCCCTCGATCCGGCTGACCAGACCCTCCAGCGTCGCCCGTGCATCGCCGCAGACAAAATACTGGTTGGGGTAGGTCCGGCCATTGGCCAGCGGATCGGTATCGATCTGGATCAGGTTCTCCGGCAACCTGACGTTGAAGTCGTTCGTTTCGTGTCCTCGCACGCGGGAGCCCGCCACCAGGCAGAGATCGACCGTCTTGTAAAAGTCGGTCACGATTGGCATCCCGCTGCCGGTCAGCCCACCGAGGTTACGGGGATGGTCTTCCGGCACCGTCGCGCGTCCGTTGAAGCTGGTCACCATCCCAAAACCCATGTCCAGCAGCTTCGCCGCCGCGCTGCCCGCCCGCTTCGCGCCATTCCCGAGCCACAGCAGCGGCCTGCGAACCGCCATCACCCGTGCGGCCAGTTCGTCCAGTTCCGCATCCGTCGGAACCCGAGGCGGCGGCAGCGGCAGAACGAAATTGTCCAGCATCGCCGGCCGTTCGATCTTCACCCGTTGCAGGTCGATAGGAACTTCGACGCTGACCGGCCCCATCGGCGCGCTCAACGCCTCCACCGCCGCCTGCGTCAGCACCCCCAGCGCATTCTGCGCCGACCGGATCCGGTACGCGCCTTTGCAGACCGAACCCAGCATCCCGAGTTGGTCATACGGATCATGCACCGTGCCCAGGGCGCGATCGACATATTTCGTCGAGGTCTGTCCGGTGATGTGCAGCACCGGCGACCCTGCGAACCGTGCCTCGAACAACCCACCGACCGCGTTCGCCGCCCCCGGCCCGGTCGACGAGAAGATCACCCCAAGCCCCTGCGAAACCCGCGCATACCCATCGGCCATGTGGGCCCCGCCGAGTTCGCCGCGCGTCATCATGAAGCGGATGGTGTTGCGCCGCCCGATCGCGTCCAGCATCGGAATATTGTGCACCGAGGCGATGCCGAACACGGTGGTGACGCCGCACGCGGACAGGAACTCGGCGACCAGATCGCCGACGGTGTAGTCGCTGGCCATTGTTTCAACTCCCAAGATCTGCGGCGAAGCTGAAACACGCCTCCGGCGGCGTCAACGCTGCGCGGTCTCCGCGAGCCGCCCACCTGCGGCCTGCGGCCTCACCCCGGCACGCAGCCCACCCGCGGCCTAGGCCTAGGCCTAGGCATCGTCAGCCCCGGCCGTGCTTCGAATTGAATTGGAGCGTCAGCTCTCCCGACGGAGCTCTGCCCCTGCGGCGCGACGGCCGCCGCCCGAGCGCGCCGCGGCGCGGGATCTACCCATGCCCGGACGGTATCGGCGCGCAGTTCGTGCGTCCCGACGCAACGCAATCCTGGATCGCCGACGCGTGCCGCAACTGCTGCATCACGAACAGCACCCCCAGTATCAGCGTTACGATCAGCCCCAGCCCGACCACCGCCCGCAGCGGCGACCCCTTCTGCTCGTTCTGTTCGTCGTCAGCCATCACGTCCTTCTTCGACTGCATGGCAGGCCACCCGAACCGCGCCGGCCATCACCTGCACCGGCTTTTCCACCCGGCATCGTTCCCGCGCAAGCGGGCAGCGCGGGTGGAACGTGCAACCAGGCGGCGGTGCGATCGGGTTCGGCGGTTCGCCTCCCACGCGAGCCCGCAGCCGCCCGACCTGCTTCAGGTTCGGAACCGCCTCAAGCAGCAGCCGCGTATAGGGATGCCGCGGATGCCTGAAAATCTCCTCCGCCGGCCCTTGTTCGACGATCCGGCCGAGATACATCACACCCAGCCGGTCCGCCATATGCCGCACCACCGCCAGGTTGTGGCTGATGAACAGATAGGTCAGACCGAGCCGCTGCTGCAGGTCGCGCAGCAAATTCAGGATCTGTGCCTGGACCGATACGTCCAGCGCGCTCGTCGGCTCATCGCACACCAGAAAATCCGGCTCACTCGCCAACGCCCGCGCGATCGATATCCGCTGGCGCTGTCCGCCCGAGAATGCGTGCGGGTATTTCTCACCGTCCTCCACCGTGAGTCCGACCTGAGCCAGCAACGCCACAAGCCGCCCCTGCACCTCGTTCCGTCGGGTCGCCAGCCGAAGAGCACGGATGGGTTCCACGATGATATCCCCGACCCGCCACCGCGGGTTCAACGACGCGTACGGATCCTGGAAGATCATGTTCATCCGCCGGCGCATCGCCGGTCGCGCGCGCACGGCGGACAACGCCTCGTTCTCGAACAGAATCTTACCGTCGCTGGGTTCGATACAGGCCGACGGACAGGCGGGCGATGGTGGATTTGCCGCAGCCCGACTCGCCCACAAGGGCGAACGTCGTTCCGGGAGCAACAGCGAACGAAACATCGTCCACCGCTCGCAGCCGCCGGCGTGGTTCGCGGGTAAGGATCCGCTGCGGCAACGGCCGCGAAACATCGAACCAATGCGACACCCTGACGGCTTCCAGTGTCGCCCGTTCAGCCACGCGCGTGCAACCAGCACGCGGCCCGCGTCGCCCCGACCGCGAGCAATTCCGGTTCCTCTTCCGTGCAGCGGCCAAACGCCTGCCGGCAGCGCGGGTGGAAGCGGCAGCCCGACGGGATCGCGTCCAGCCGAGGCATTGCTCCGTCGATCTGCCGCAGGCGGTGCACGCGCTGCTCCAGCGACGGGATGCTGGCCAACAGCCCCTCGGTATACGGGTGCGCCGGGCGACGGATCACAGCCTCCACCCGCCCGATCTCGGCGATGCGTCCGGCATACATCACGGCGACGCGGTCGGCGATCCCGGCGATCACCCCCATGTCATGCGTGACCAGCATCACCGCCGTCCCCTGGTCCCGCGTCAGGTCCTTCAGCAGAGTAATGATCTGTGCCTGGACCGAAACATCCAGCCCGGTCGTCGGCTCGTCGGCTATCACCAGCGCCGGTTCGGCGCACAACGCCAGCGCGATCACCACCCGCTGCCGCTGGCCGCCGGAGAGCGTGTGCGGATATGCATCGATGCGATGCGCCGCCGCGGCAATGCCGACGCGCTCCAGCCAGCCCACCGCCTTGCGCCGGGACTCGGTATCGGATAGGCGCATATGGGTCTGCATCGTCTCGGCAAGCTGGCGACCTATTGTATACAACGGGTTCAGTGTCGTCAGCGGGTCCTGGAAGATCATGCCGATCCGCCGGCCCCGAATGCGGCGCGATTGCTCCGGTGCCAGGTTGTCGATGCGCTTGCCGTCCAACCGGATCTCGCCCCCGGCGATACGCCCCGGCCGTTCCAGAAGCCCGATGATGGCGGCGCCGGCCACCGACTTGCCCGCGCCGGATTCGCCCACGACACCCAGGATTTCGCCGTTGTCGATACCGAACGACACTCGGTCCAACGCCCGCGGCACCCCGCGCCGTGTCGGAAATTCGACACTCAGGTCGCAAACGTCCAGCAGCGCCATCAGCGCAGCCGCGGATTCAACGCGTCGCGTAGCCAGTCGCCCAGCAGATTGATCGCTAGCACGATCAGGATCAGCGTCGCACCCGGGAAGACGCTCACCCACCACTGGCCGGAAAAAAGGAAGTCATCCCCGAACCGGATCAATGTCCCAAGTGACGGCTGCGTGGGCGGCAGGCCGACACCCAGGAATGACAGCGTGGCCTCGGCGATGATCGCCGATCCCAGGCCCAGGGTCCCGATCACCATCACCGGACCGACGACGTTGGGAAGCAGGTGCCGCAACATGATCCGCCAGGACGGGATCCCGATGACGCGGGCAGCCAGTATGTAATCCTTGTCGCGCTCCACCAGCGTGGAACTGCGGACGGTTCGCGCGAAACTCGGCCACAGGCTGACGCCGATGGCGAAGATGATGAGGTCGATCGGCAACGCCTCACGCATCGTGCGAGGCAGCGCGGCATTGATTACCCCATCGACCAGCAGCGCGGTCAGGATCGACGGAAACGTCTGTTGCACCTCCGTGATACGCATCAGCACGGCGTCCACAAACCCGCCGCGATACCCGGCCAGCAGGCCCAGGGCGATACCGCTCGCCGCGGCGAACAGCACCGACACGAATCCGACCAGCAGGCTCACGCGCATGCCGTACATGATCGCTGACAGCACGTCGCGCCCCTGGTTGTCGGTGCCCAGCGGGTTGGACCAGTCGGCGCCCGCCGTCCCGATCGGCGGCTTGAAGCTGTCCATCAGCGACAGCGACGCCGCATCCATCGGGTCGTGCGGCGCCAGCAACGGAGCGAACATCGCGGCAGTGACCAGGATCAGGACGATCACCGCCGACACCACTGCCATCGGCGACGTGCGAAAGCTGTAAGCCAGGTCGCTGTCCCAGGCACGCGCGAGCATCAGCGGCGCACCCGCAGCCGTGGATCGACGGCGTAATAAAGCAGATCGACGGCCAGGTTGATCAGCACGAAAACCAGTGCAATCAGCAGCAGATAGGCGGACATCACCGGGATATCCGCGACCACGACCGATTGCACCAGCAACAATCCCAGGCCCGGCCACTGGAACACCGTCTCGGTAACCACCGAGAACGCGACAATGCCGCCAAACTGCAAGCCGGTGATGGTGATGACCGGAACCAGTGTATTCTTCAGCGCGTGGCCGAAGTTGATCGTCCGGCTGGTCAGCCCACGCGCCCGGGCAAACTTGATGTAGTCGGTGCGCAGGACCTCCATCATCTCTGCGCGCACCAGCCGCATGATCAGCGTCATCTGGAACAGCCCGAGGGTGATTGTGGGCAAGATCAGGCACCGGATGCCGGCCCACGAGGTAAACCCGGTCGTCCACCACCGTCCCACGTGTACCACCGGTCCGCGCCCAAAACTCGGTAGCCAGCCCAGCCAGACCGAGAAGCACAGGATCAGCAGAATCCCCAGCAAAAAGGTTGGCAGCGAAACGCCGGCGAGGCTGACGATCATGAACAGCCGCGACAGAACCGAGCCGCGGTGGATGGCGGTGTAGACGCCCATCGGCACCCCGGTTGCCAACGCCAGCACAGTCGCCGTGACCGCCAGTTCCAGTGTCGCCGGCAGCCGCTCGGCGATCAGGCCCGAGACCGGCTGCGCCAATCGATAGCTGATGCCGAAATCGCCGTGCAGCGCGGCCCACAGGAACCGGCCGTATTGCACGAAGAACGGTTGGTCGAGGCCAAGCTGCTTGATCAGCGCGATCCGCTGTGCCTCGTTATGGTCCTGCCCAAGCAGATTGGCGACCGGGTCGCCAATGTAATTGAACAGGGCGAAGGCGATGAAGCCGACGACCAGAAGGACGGGGATCGCCTGGAGGAGCCGGGAGCCGATGACACCGAACATGCGGGCGCAAAATAACGCGGATTGCCTCGGTGGTGCCAAGCGGCAAATGGCGGATCGCCGTCATTGGAACCTCTTGACCATTATTGCGCGACATCGATGCGCTCCGCCTCGTGCACCAGCCAGTCGTGGAACCGCCGCACCTGGCGGATACGCAACCGGTCCGGCAGCGCCACGAACCAGTGACCCTCCGCGCCGCGCACCGGCGGGTCAGGGGCGATTTCCGCCAGCATGCCGTTGCCCAGCATGTTTGCCACCAGATTGCGGTCCACCACCGTCGCCCCCATGCCGGACGTCGCCGCCTGGACCGCCAGCGCCCGGGTTTCAAACGTCAGGACCGGCGGGATGTCCGGCCAGCCGAGCGCGGCGGCCACCACCGGCCAGTCGTCCGGACGCGTGCCGGCCGCGAGGCGCGGCAGGTCCCGAGGGTTGGACTGCAGCAGACGGGGATTTGTCACGACGACCGGGCGGTCCCGGAACAGCAGCGTCGCCGCCAGGCCCGGCCACCCGCCGCGGCCCCAGCGGATGGCGCACTCGTACGGTTCGACCGAGAGATCCACCGGCCGTATGCCGGTACTCAGCAACAGCCGTGTACCCGGATGGCGCGATTGGAATCCGGTCAGGCGAGGGACCAGCCAGAGCGTGAGAAAACTTGACAGCGCCGAGACCCGTACCTCATCGGCTTGATGGCGCGCCTCGGAAACCGCGGCTTCGATCGTGTCGAACGCCGTGACCAGGCGGCGCCCAAGTTTGTCTCCGGCCTCGGTGAGGCGCACACGCGGGCCGCGCGTGACGAACAAAGTCAGCGCTAGCGACTGCTCCAGTTCCCGCAGCAGGTGGGAGACCGCCGATGGGGTCACCCCCAGAGTGCGTGACGCCGCCGCCAGGCTGCCGCCGCGGGAGGTTTCGGCAAATGCTTTCAACGCCCGAAGTGAGGGTAGAGGCATGAGAATTCCTCATGTTGAAAGGCAGCCTTCTCACTACCGGTTGTTCGTCGGATGCGCCAGGATTGCGGGATCTCGGGAAGGAGGCTCGGATGCTCAAGGCTCATTTCGACCAACTGGCCGCCTACAATCGCTGGGCTAACCGGCGGATCTACGATGACGCTGCGTCATTGCCGGATGACGTGCGCAAGCGTCCGGTCGGACTGTTTTTCGGCAGTGTGCACGGGACGCTGAACCACCTGCTGGTGGCGGATTATATCTGGATGCGGCGTTTCACCGGCGATGGGCCGCAGCCGGAGCGGCTGAACCAGACCCTGTTTGAGGATTTCGCCGAACTCCGCGCCGCTCGGGAGCAGGCGGATGAGCGGATCATCGAATTCGTCACCGGGCTGAATGAATTTGAGCGGGAGATCGCGTATCAGAACTCATCCGGAAGAACATTTCGCCAGGCGCTCGGGTCGGCACTGACACATTTCTTCAACCATCAGGCGCACCATCGGGGACAGGTCCATGCGGGCCTCACAATCTCCGGGATCCGCGAGCCGGCGCCGCTGGATTTGCTGATCTTGCAGCGGTCGTGACTTGCCGCACCGAGGCGCGCACGAGATCAATCGCGTACGAGATCAATAGAGCGACCTACAGCCGCCCATCCGCCCGGCAGTTCATCTCTCCGCCGGCGGTGTAGATCCCGGCGGTGTAAGTCATCGCCGCGTCGCCCGGCTCAGCACGGTTTGCAGTTGACGGTACTCGCCCGAGACTTGGCCGGTAAAATGCCGGCCATAGAAATGGCGGGCCGCCTCATAGAAGCGCGATGCCTGGAACCGTGGTTGCAACTCGCATAACACATCGCCCGCCTCGCGTGCCTCTTGCAGGCGATCCTGCAGTCCGAGCGAACACGTCAGGGCGATCCAGCTGTGCGGATAGTTCGGATACAATTCGATCGATCGCCGCGAGGCCGCCTCCATCTCCTTCAGTTCGTTCAACTTCCAGTGGCACCAACTGGCATAGTGCAGCCAACCGAAGCTGCGAGGATCGCGCGGGCTGAGACGCATGGCCTGTTCGATCACCGCCAGGCTCGTACGGGTGTCGTCGCCTGCGAAGCGCCTCGCATGACCGAGCAAGGCGAGACCATTCGGATCGTTGGGGTTGAGGGTGACCGCGAGCTCAAGCAGGGCGACCCCCCTGTCGAGGTCACCCGCGCTGTACATCGCCGTCTCGGCACAGTTCGCCAGCACGAATGGGTTGTCGGGGGCGATCGCCAGCGCTTTGTCCGCGTGCTCGCGGGCCAGCGCTCATTCCGTCATGGGATCGGCGACAGCATAACTCAAGGTTCTCCACGTATGGACGGCACTGAGGAAAGCATGCGCCATCGCATAGTCCGGATCGGCCTTCAACGCCCGTTGCAACAGTTCGATGGCGCTGGCAAGGCCGTCACGCCGCCATCGACATAAGCCCTCCTTGCGCTCGCAGCATCCACCCCCAGGCGTCCAGGTGCTCCCTGGGGCGCTGCAGCGCGAGGCGGATCTCGCTGGAAAGCAACGAAGGTAGCAATCTGGCGCTGATCGTCTGAACGATTTCGTCGCGAACCTGCAGAATGTCGCGCCCGGTTCGATCCTGCGAATCGGCCCAAAGATGCAAGCCGGTGCTGCCATCGATCAGTCGCGTGTTGACCCGCACTCTGCCGTTGTGACGCTCGATGCTGCCTTCGATCACATAACGCACGCCGAGTTCCGTCGCGATCGACCGCACATCGGCCCGGACGCCGGCATAGGCCATGGCAGAATGGCGGGCGGCCACGAAGAAGCCCGGCATGCGTGCCAGGGCATTCGTTGCTTCTTCGGTCAGCCCATCGGCCAACGGCACCTGCCGATCGGCCGGTGACAGATCAGCATAAGGCAGCACGACAATCGACGGTCGGTCACTGATCATGGCCAGGGGCCGCGACCCCGGCCGTCCGGGGGTGTCTTCGGTGCTGCGCACCCGCTGCAGCCACCCCTTCAGATGAGCCTGGGCATCCGCTGGCGGCGTATGATCGGGGTGTCGCGTCACGGTCAAGCCCGCCAGCAGGGCCGCGATTTCGTCAGATGGTTCCCGTCCGGCATCGCGCATCGCTTGGGCGTAGGTATGGTAACACTCGAAAGCCTTGGCCGGATCGCCACGTTCTGCATGATGCCGGAGCAGCCAGATGTACGCTTCCTCGTTGTACGGGGCGAGTTCGATCAAGCGGCGGGCGATCGGTTCGGAGGCCTCGGCAGAGGCAAGCAACTGGCGCAGACAGGCGATTGCCATCTTTCGCATGGTGTCCCGACCGGCTTCGAGCCAGGTCCCGAACGGATCCCGCGCTGCGACCTCGACGTCCTGAAGGAAATCGCCCCGATAGAGTGTTGCGGCCTGCATGGCCCGCATGGGATCGGCCGCGGCGGCACGGAAACGATGAACATCGATCTCCGCGCGATCCGGCGCGAGGACCGGCATGCGGTGCGGGTCGTCCTGACCCTCATCCAACAGCGGTCCAAACGCGCGGCGGAGACGCAACGACTCTTGTCGCAAACTGCCGCGTGCCTGCTCCGCCGCTCGTCCATGCCATAACAAATTGGCCAGTTCCTGTCGTCGCCAGTGCGATCCAGTGTAGGCCAGGCAGGCCAGCAGGCAGATCGACCGGCGTCCCGGCGGATGGACGTGTGTGCCATCCTCCCGAAGAGCCTCGAACGGTCCCAGCAGCCGAATTCGGATCATCAGCAGAACCTATCGCGCGGCCTTTGTCCTGCCGCTGCTGCTCGAGGTTGTCGCCCTCGCCTGGTTCATCGTGTCATCGCTCGCCTTCCGTCCGCACCTGACGGTGGTTCGGTAGCCTGGAGTGGCAACGATTCGGCTCCCGCCATCTCGGCCGGGTCAGTCATTTCATGCGGGACGCCAAACCGGGATTGCCTGCCAAACGGGCGGCTTGATTGTCGCGCGCAGGCTCCCGGATGGACCCGCTACACCGCGAATATCCCCCCACCGCCCTGCCACAGTTGCGATGCGATGACACCCGGTCCAGGATAACCTCGCGGCTACCGTACCGCCGCACCGCAAAACTGGAAACCGTCCGTCTCATGTCTCGTTTCGCTGCCCTGACGCCCCTCCTGGCACCCCGTTCCATCGCCGTCCTCGGCGCCTCCTCCGATCCCACGCGGATCGGTGGGCGTCCGATCGCTTACATGCGCGCTCAGGGCTTCCCTGGCGGCCTCTATCCGGTCAATCCGAACCGAGCCGAAATCCAGGGCCTGAAGTCCTACCCCTCGGTCGCGGACCTGCCGGAAACCCCCGACGTGGCGATCGTCGCGGTGCCCGCCGAACTCGCCGCCCCGGCGATCGAGGACCTCGCCCGGCGCGGTGTGAAGGCCGTCGTGATGTTCACCGCCGGTTTTGCCGAAATGGACGACGCCGGCGCCGAGGCGCAACTGAAAATGGTCGGCACCGCCCGCGCATTCGGCATGCGCGTCCTCGGCCCCAACAGCCTCGGCGTGTTCGACGCGCGCCGATCCTACTACGCCACGTTCTCGTCATCCTTCGACAGCGGGTGGCCCGTTCCCGGACGTATCGGTATCGCCAGCCAGTCCGGCGCATACGGCACCCATCTCTATACGCTGGCCCGCAACCGTGGCATCGGCGCATCGCTGTGCGTCATGACCGGCAACGAGGCAGATGTCACCGTCGGCGAATGTATCGGCTGGCTGGCGGAAAACCCCGACGTGGATGTCATCGCGGTCTACGCGGAAGGCATCCGGGAGGCGCCCGGCCTGATCGCGGCGTTCGAAGCCGCCAGGGCCGCGAAAAAGCCGATCGTGATGCAAAAGGTCGGCCGCAGCGAACTGGGCGGCAAGGCGGCGAAATCACACACCGCGTCCATCGCCGGCGACGACGCCGTCACCGAAGCGGTCATGGCCGAGTTCGGCGTATACCGGGCGCGTAACAGTGAAGAAATGCTGGACATCGCCCACACCGCGACGCGAAAGATCTACCCCGCTTCCAATACGCTCGGTGTCATCACGGTTTCCGGCGGTGCTGGCGTCCTCATCAGCGATGTGGCCGAAAGCCTCGGCCTGGCGATGCCGGAGATGCCGCCGGAGGCTCAGCAGAAGCTGCGTGCCCTGGTTCCGTTCTGCGCGCCGCGCAACCCGGTGGATGCGACCGCCCAGGTATCGAACGACGTGACACTGGTAAAGACTTTTACCGAATCGATGGTCCGTGACGGCGGATACACCTCCGTGCTGGGGTTCTTCAGCATGACGGCATCCTCGCGCCGCTGGCCCGCCATCCGTGAACAGTTGAACCAGGTACGGGTGGAAAACCCCGGTCGCCTCTACGTCCTTTCGGCCATCGTGCCGCCGGAAGGCCGCGATGAGCTGGAGGCCGAGGGTTGGGTGGTGCACGAGGATCCCACCCGTGCCGTCACGGCCATCGATGCGATGGGCCGTTTCGGCGCCGGGTTCGCCACCAAGCCGGCTGAACCGCCGCCCGTCGTCCCCACGGTGACCGTGCCCCCAGCCACACCGTCAGAGGCCGACGCGAAGCGGCTGCTGGCCGCGGCCGGCATTCCGTCCGCCCCCGAAGCAGCCTGCGAGACGGTGGATCAGGCCGTGTCGGCGGCACAGCAATTCGGCTTCCCGGTCGTCCTCAAGGTCCTCTCGCCGGACATCCTGCACAAATCCGAAATCGGCGGCGTGCTGCTGGACATTTCGGATACCGACGCGGTCCGGGTAGGCTTCGCGCTGCTGTTGCAGCGCGCCAGGGCGGCCGCACCGGACGCCCGGATCGAGGGCGTATTGGTGGCCAAGCAACTGAAGGGCGGCGTCGAGTGCATCCTGGGCATCCATCGAGACCCCGTCTTCGGCCCGATGGCGATGTTCGGCCTGGGCGGGATTTTCGTCGAGGTGCTGAAAGATGTCGTCTTCCGCCGCTGCCCCTTCGGCCCTGACATCGCCGAAGCCATGATCCGCTCCATCAAGGGCGCGCCGCTGCTGCTGGGCGCGCGCGGCCGGAAGCAAGCCGATGTGAAGGCGCTGGCCGAGATGCTGTCACGGCTTTCGGCGTTCGCGGTCGCCGCGGGTGACCGGCTGCAGTCGATCGACCTCAACCCCGTGTTCGCGATGCCCGAAGGGCAGGGTGCCTTCGCGGCCGATGCGGTGATCGAGGTCGACGCGGCCGCCGCATGACCCGTTTCATCCAAGAAACCAGTCCAGCACCTCACCCTGCCCGTCACGCGGATAGGCGTGCGACAGATCGGGGATCTCACGGTAAGTGATCGCCGCGCCCGCCGCCGCCAGCATCTGCGCGGCGGTGCGCGCGCCATGCACCGGAAACATCCAGTCCTGTGCCCCGTGCGTCAGATGAATCGGCAGCCCGCTCAGACGTTCCGGCTCGGTCATCGCCAACAGCATCGGATGAAATGACGCCGCGACCGGCGCGAGGTGGGTGAACGGCGCATCCGCAGCCAGCCCGCTCAGCAGCGTGAACGTGCCGCCGTCGCTCATGCCGCTCAACAGCATGTGCGCGGGATCGACGTTCCATCGCCCGCGCACCCGCGTCAGGATCGCCTGCAGGTTCTGGCTGTCGATTTCGGGATCCATCAGCGACCACGTGCTGCCGGCGGCGGTCGGTGCCACCACGATCACGCCGCGCGACCGAGCCTCGGGCAGCCAGTTCCATAGGAACAGCCGCCCGTGTCCTGAACCCCCGTGCAGGGCGAAAACCAGCGGGGCAGGGCGCCCCGGGTCGTACCAGGGCGGCACGATGACCGAGAAGCCGCCTCGCTCGCTCGTCGTGTTACCGGAATGGAAGATGCCTGCGTCGGGATGCGGCGGCCCGGCCAGCCGCTGCAACACGGATGGGTCGTCGCGGAACCGCGGTTCCAGCAAATAGCGCCCCACCGCCGGCACCGAGTCGGCCAGCACCGCCACCGCCTCCAGCGCTCGGCTGTATTGCCGCATGGCGCGGTAAGCCTCCAGGATCGGATTGTCCGCATCCGGCGCTCCCCGCAAGCCCGAGCAGGCCTGCAACGCCAGCGTGCCCGCGAGATGGATCGGCTCGGCCGTCCCCGGCATGGCGATCATCGCGCGCAACGAAACATCCTGCTCGCCAAGTCGCGCGATCAGATCGGGTAGCCGCCTCGGGTGCATCAGCCGCGCAATATTGTTCAGTGTGTCCAGAACAGCGAGCAGTTGAGCCAAGGCTGGATCTTCTTCCATCGGCTTGCCCTTTCGATGCGGCTGAGCCCCTTGTTCCATACATGCCGGTGAACCGAACGCCAATGCTGCCCTCATGGCCTTCCATGCAGATGACGCGAGGAACCAGAATCCACCTTGGACCTCCCCCAAGGGTCGGCCCACGCGCCCAGCACGTGCTTAGCTGGCACATGTTGACGCAGAACCTGGGGTTGCGAGACTTGCGGCCGCGGACCTCGCGATCTCGACTTGGCAGTCACTCGGTTTTTGGGTTGCCATGGCGGGGATGAGACACCATTGCCGCGCTGATGCTCGGAGGTTCGGCGAAATGCGGATTTCAATTAGAGCAAAATATGATATATTGACGCTTTCCCTTGAGGAAATAGCCGATGCGATGCACGCAGATGATGGCGGGTCTGGCAGTCGGGGTGGTGGGTAGCGCGGCCGTTCCGGCCCTCGCGGCTTCAATCAACTGCGTGCCTCTGCAGCCAGGATCCCCAGCCAACGCTGTCATCGAAGACACGGTCAAAGCCCAGGCCAATGTTCTGCTCCGATCGCTTGGATCGGGATCGATCGAGAATGGTTATCGCCATGTCGAATCCGACGCACTGGCGAAATATCCGAGTGCCGATAAACTGATGCTTTGGCGAGAGTACATTTATGTCAGCTGTACGCTGCTTGCCGCGTCGTCGCAGTGGAACGATGATGAGAAGTGGGACAAGTGGATGCAACTGATGAACCGCTGGGATTCCGCGCCGGAACACGATCCGGCGTCTTCGCCGAGCCGTGCAGATGTCGGTCGTCCTGCACCTGCACTTTCCGGCGCCGCGTCGCCTGTGATCGGTGGAATTGGTCTGGGCACCGCGCTTTCACAGCTTCGCGATCGGAAGGACATCGCATTGTCGCTGGATGCCGATGGCAACACTTATGGCGAGGAGTTATTCACTTTCTTCTATGGCATGTCTTCCGGAAGACCGGTCGATGGGAATGTTGTTTTCCTGGTCAAGGGGAATGTCGTTGCGAGTATTACTGTGACGCACGCATTGGACGGTATTCGCTGTGCCGACAGTACTGTCGCCGATATGATCCTGAACCAGCAAATCCGCGATTGGGGTTCTCCGGTTCGCCGTGTCGCGATCCCGGGGTCTGCGACAGCGGCCAGCGCTTCTGAAACATCGGCGAGCGCTTCTGAAACCGATAGCTACACATTTCGTCGCGATAACACCGACATGGTACTGGTGCTTGATACGTCCCGGGCCGCTGCGGGGGATCCGCAATGCCGGGTTTCGATCAACTATCAGCGGGGCGGCGCGTCTGGCTAACGTTACGAGGCCGCGCTACTTGCCCGGGGTGGTGACGATCGATGGTTCAAACGTCTTTTGCTCCGTGATGAAGAGCTCGTACCACCCACCTTCCGCATGCGATTTTACGTTCACGTATACCGGATCACCGTTCCGGAAAAACCGTGCCAACATATGTTCATTTTCCAGATGCATGTCGGCCGGGGACCAGAGCACTTCCGCCTTCAGCGATTTTAGAACTGCCTCATAGCTCATATATATTTCCAGATTGCTAGCATGACTAATGCTGTCCTCCGCAGCATATTCGACATAAATCGTATGACCCGATACCGGGATCTTTTGCCCCTCACCTGCCTCATACGTCACGGCATCAAATCGCCTCTCGCTGTAGTTATTAATTTTATAGTTCTGAATGTGTCCGAGACCTGGATAGTCGTGGCCTTGCGCGAGCGCTGACAACGGTGCGAGCAGCGGAAGAAGGCCTGCCAAGCAAATCCACCGCATCGCCGTTTTCCTTGATCCTATTCCAATGAGATCACGGTTGGGATGTTTTCACACAGCAGAGCTCCACATTCGAGATTCGCGGCGTGGAGATCTCGACGTGGGACACTCACTATTTCTCGATTCCGATTTTCGCACCTAATGACAACTGCGTGACCGATTGGCCATATCCCTACCGAGGCAGGCCGCGTTATGCCATGTTGGCATCGATCGACGACAGAATCGACTTTGCATTGGCGATGCGTATTTGTGAAGGGGATTGCTTCGTCGCTTCGCTTCTCGCAATGATATCCGTCTCCAAGCATCTTCTATTACCGCTCTAGGTCCGCTTCGCCCTCGGCTTCGGCGCCTTCGCCGTCACGATCGTTGCCTTTCCAGCGGGCCGACGCGCCGCCTCGCGCGTCTCCTCTCGCTTCGGTGCCTCGGGCAAGGTCCGGCGCGACCCTTCGAAATCCGCCCAGGGGTCGGCACGCAGTTTCGCCAGCCTCTCGGGCACCGTCCTGACAGTGAACGCGCCCAGATCCAGTTTGGGTGTCACCTCCTCCCACGCCAGAGGGGTTGCCACACCGGCGCCCGGCCGGGCGCGCGGACAGAAAGAGGCCACCGCGGTGGAGCCCAGGCCGTTGCGCAGCCAGTCGATCAGGATACGGCCGCGACGGTCGGCGATCTTTACATGCGCAAGATATTTTTCCGGGTTCTGCTGGCTCAGGCTTTCGGCGAAGCTCTTGCACCACGCGCGGACCGGGTCCCACGGTTGCTCGGCGCGCAGCGGCACGACGACGTGCAGGCCCTTGCCGCCGCTGGTGCGGCAGAAGCTGGACAACCCCATCGCATCCAGCCTCTCGCGCATGTCCAGCGCGGCGGCCACGATCTCGGGCACTTTGACCCCCTCGCCGGGGTCGAGGTCGAAGACGAGCTGGTCGGGGTGCAGCGGGTCGGCCTCGGTCGCGCCCCAGGCGTGCAGCTCGATGGCGGACATCTGGGCCATGGCGACCAGGCCCTGCAGGCCATCGATGGCGAGGTAGGGGGCCTTGTCGGCGGTGCCGTCGCGGACGCCGGCGGGCATGGTGCCGTGGCCGTGCTTCTGAAAGAAATGCTCGCCGTCGATGCCCTCGGGGCAGCGGACGATCGCCAACGGGCGATGGGCGAGGCCGGGCAAAGCGTGGTCGGCGACGGTCAGCCAGTATTCGACGAGGTCGCGCTTGGTGATGCCGGGCCACAAGGCACGCTCGGGGTGGGTCAGGGTGATGCCTTCGATCGTTTCGTTTCGCGCCTTCGGCGCCTTGGCGGTGACGATCGCACTGCTGCTACGGGCGGCGGCCGGGGCTGCACGTCCCTGGGCCGGATGTTTGGGGGGCACGGCGATGATCGGTCCTCTTCGGTTGGCTGAACCAGCATAATCCCTGGGATCGACGGCGCGGCGTTCGGCGTCGGGGTCGGGTGGATCGCGCACCACCTCGCGGGGTGCCTTGTCCTCGCGCAGGCCAAGGAAGACGGCGTGGCGCACGCGGCCGGCGCCGGACCAGGAGGCGAAGGAGATTTCGGCGATCAGTTCGGGTCTGATCCAGTGGATGGTGTGTTCGAGGTCCTCGCCGGCGACCATCAGGCCGTGCGGCGGCGGGCTGGCGAGGTGGTCGAGGCGGTCGCGCAGGGTTCGCAGCACGTCGTCGGAGAAGCCGGTGCCGACGCCGCCGGCGTAGTGCAGGCGGCCGTCGCGATCGTAATATCCGAGGTGCAGTGAGCCGAGTCCGGTGCGGCTGCCGGCGGGTTCGGTCCAGCCGATGACCAGGAGTTCCTCGCGCCCCTGGCATTTTAGTTTCAGCCAGTCGTGGCCGCGGCCGGGGCGGTAGGGGGCGTCGGCTTTCTTGCAGATGATGCCTTCCAGTTTCATCTTGCAGGCGGCTTCGCGCATGCGGGCGGTGTCGCCCTCCTGATGGTCGCTGTAGCGCAGCATGCCGTACCAGGTGCCGATGCCTTTCAGGCACGCCTTGCGGTCGCGCAGCGCGCAGGGCTGCAGGTTCCAGCCGTCGAGATACAGCAGGTCGAACAGGTAGTAGATCAGGGTTTGGTCACGGCCGCCGGACAAGGCTGCCTGGAGTGCGGGGAAGCTGGAGACGCCGTCCTTGTCGAGTGCCACCAGTTCGCCGTCGACCACAGCCGACTCGACATCAAGCTGGCTGACGGCTTTCGCCACCGCGGGGAGGCGGTCGGTCCAGTCGTTGCCATTGCGGGTGAGAAGGCGGACCTTGCCGTGGTCGACGCAGGCGAGGATGCGGTAGCCGTCGAATTTGATCTCTGCCAGCCAGCCCTCGCCGTCGGGCGGGTCGTCGGCGACGGCGGCGAGTTGCGGGGCGGGCTTGTCGGGGAGCCTCGCCTTCACGGCGCCGGGGATGGCGAGATCGCGCGGCTGTCGTTTCGGCTGGCCCGGGGCATCGGCGGACTTTGCGTCGAAAGGGACAGCCGCTTCCAGTGCCTCGGCGTCGGCGCCTTCGCGTTCCAGGCCGTCGTGGCCCTTGATGAGCAGCCAGTTGTCCTGACGGCTGCGCTGGTTCGGCCTGGGCTTCAGCCGCACCAGGGTGAATTTTCCGGAAAGCCGCTGGCCGTGCAGTACGAACTTGATTTCGCCGTCGCGAAGACCCTCGTCGGGGTCGATGAGCGGTTCCCAGGTGCCCCGGTCCCAGGTTTCCACCGTTCCCGCGCCGTACTGGCCGTCCGGGATGGTGCCCTCGAAGTCGGCGTAATCGAGCGGGTGATCCTCCACATGCACGGCGATCCGCTTGTCGGCAGGGTCCAGCGAGGGACCCTTGCGAACCGCCCAGCTCCACAACACGCCGTTGCGCTCCAACCGAAAGTCCCAGTGCAGCCCCGCACGATGCGCATGGTGCTTCTGCACGACGAACATCGGCGCCGGTTGCAGCTTCCCTCCGCCACGTGCTCCGGATGCGGGGTCCGATGGGGAGGGCTCTTTCGTCACGCCAAAATCGCGCTTGCGGCGATAGGTGTCGATCGTGGTGTCATGTCGTGCCGCGGCAGCTCCGGCGGTCGCGGCAGATTTGGATTCGGAGGCGGCGGATCTGGCCATGCGGGATGCCTTTGATGATACGTTGAACCAAAACAGCGTCGCTTTCGGCCCGGTTGCATCGCCCAGGATGCTCCGATGATGCATCGCCCAGGATGCTCGGATGAGACATTGCGCTGCAACAGATGTGTGGCTAACTTGCCCAAATCATGGGCAACTGTCGTTCACACATCACACAAGCTGCTCTCGGATCAATCGATCTGGGCGGCGGCGTCCGAATCGAGACACCGGTCATCCTGGCGCCGATGTCCGGTGTCACCGATCTGCCGTTCCGCCGCACCGCCAAGCAACTCGGCGCCGGCATGGTGGTGTCGGAGATGATCGCTTCCTGGGCGATGATCCGGGAAAACCAGAAGACGCTCGGGATGGCCGAGATCGACGGCTGCGGCGGCGTGTCGGCGGTGCAACTCGCCGGCTGCGATCCGACCGCGATGGCCGAGGCCGCGCGCCTGGCGGTCGACAAGGGCGCGCACCTGATCGACATCAACTTCGGGTGTCCGGTGAAGAAGGTGGCGGTCGGCCAGGCGGCGGGGTCGGCGCTGATGCGCGATGAGACCGCGGCCGGCGGCGATCCTGGAGGCAACCGTCAAGGCGGTCCGGTGCCGGTGACGCTGAAGATGCGCATGGGCTGGGATCACGCCAACCTGAACGCGCCCCGGCTGGCGCGGATCGCCGCAGGATGCCGGCATCCGCATGGTCACGATCCATGGCCGCACGCGGCAGCAGTTCTACACCGGCACCGCCGATTGGGCGTTCGTGCGGCAGGTGAAGCAGGCGGTCGATTCCGGTCATCGTCAATGGCGACATTCTGACCGAGGACGACGCCGCCACCGCGCTGCGCCAGTCCGGCGCCGACGGGGTGATGATCGGGCGCGGCTGCTACGGCCGGCCGTGGTTCCCGGCACAGGTGGCGCACTACCTGCGCACCGGCATGCGCCTTCCCGAACCGCCGCTGGCGCGCCAGAAATCAATCCTGCTCGGGCATTACCACGCGATGCTCAGCCAGTTCGGCGTCGGCCCGGGCGTGCGCCTCGCCCGCAAGCATCTGTCCTGGTATTCGCGCGGCCTGCCGGGATCGGCGGAATTTCGCGCCACGATGAACCGGCTGGCGGATGCCGACGCGGTGCTGGCGCTGATCGACCGGTTCTACGATCCGCTGATCGCCCGCGGCGTCACCCAGAACAGGCTGGCCGACCGCGACGATACGCTGACCGCGGAAGCCGGCATGAGCGCCGTCGTCGCCAAGGCGTCCCGGCTGCTGACGGCGTACGCGGCGCGGGCGTCGGCTGATGCGGCCGCCAAGTCGCCCGATGCGGCCGCCATCCTGGGCGCATTGCCGGTGCCGGTCATGCTGCTCGACCACGGAGAACCGCTTTCGCCATGTCAACCATGCGGCGGAGCAGTTCCTCGGCATCTCCGCTGCGTGGCTGGCCCAGCATCGGCTGGACCGACCTGCTGCCCGACGGACAATCCGCTGTTCCTGCTGATCGAGCAGGTGCGCGGCACCGAAGCGACCATCTCCGACCACGATCTGAACCTGGAAAGTCCACGGCTGCACAAGCGCGGAATCACCGTGCAGGGCTCGCCGCTGCCGGAGGAGCCGGGTTCGGTGCTGCTGGTGATGCAGGATGCCTCGGCCGCCCGGGCGCTGGACCGGCAACTGGCGTTCCGCGGCGCGGCCCGCAGCGTGACCGGCATGGCGGCGATCCTGGCGCATGAGGTGAAAAACCCGCTGTCGGGCATCCGCGGCGCCGCGCAGTTGCTGGAAACCAGCGTCGGACCGGCCGATCGCGAACTGGCCGAACTGATCCGCGACGAGGCCGACCGCATCCGCGATCTGGTCGACCGGATGGAGGCGTTCGGGGAAAAGCCGATCGCCCGGACCGCGGTCAACATCCATCGCGTGCTGGAGCACGTCCGCAAGCTGGCGCAGTCCGGTTTCGCCGCGCATGTCCGCTTCCAGGAACTGTACGATCCGTCGCTGCCGCCGGTCTGGGCCAATCGCGACCAGCTTGTGCAGGTGGTGCTGAACCTGGTGAAGAACGCCGCCGAAGCGGTGACCCAGGAAGGCGTGCACCATCCCGAGATCGTCCTGGCCACCGGCTTTCAGCACGGCATGCGGATTGCCATTCCCGGCAGCACCGAGCGGATGGACCTGCCGCTGTTCGTCGCGGTGCGCGACAATGGCCATGGCATTCCCGAGGACATCAGGCCGCATCTGTTCGAACCGTTCGTCACCTCGAAGAATACCGGCAGCGGCCTGGGCCTCGTCGCTGGTCGCCAAGATCATCGGCGACCATGGCGGCCTGATCGAGGTCGACAGCCGAGCCCGGCCGCACCGAATTCCGGCTGCACCTGCCCGTCGTGACGGAGAAAGACGCCGACCAATGACCCTGCCCACCGTTCTGATCGCCGACGACGACCGCTCGATCCGCACTGTTCTGACACAGGCGCTGGGGCGCTCCGGCTACCAGGTGCGCAGCACCGGCAACGCCGCGACGCTGTGGCGCTGGGTGGAGGACGGGGAAGGCGACCTGGTCATCACCGACGTGGTGATGCCGGATGAAAACGGCCTCGATCTGATCCCGCGGATCAAGCGGATCCGCCCCGAACTGCGCATCGTGGTCATGAGCGCGCAGTCGACGCTGATGACGGCGGTGAAGGCGACCCAGCGCGGGGCGTTCGAGTATCTGCCGAAGCCGTTCGATCTGCGGGAGTTGCTGTCGGTGGTCGGCGCGCGCCCTGGCGGCACCGTCCGAACCGACGTTCAGCCCGCCGGAAGCGAAGGACACCGAGGAACGGCTGCCGCTGATCGGCCGCAGCCCGTCGATGCAGGAGATCTATCGGACCATCGCGCGCCTGACGACCGCCGACCTGACGGTGATGATCAACGGCGAATCCGGCACCGGCAAGGAACTGGTGGCGCGCGCCTGCACGATTACGGGAAACGCCGGGGCGGCTCGTTCGTTGCCATCAACATGGCCGCCATTCCGCGCGAACTGATCGAAAGCGAGCTGTTCGGCCACGAGCGCGGGGCCTTCACCGGCGCCACCAACCGCTCCCAGGGGCGGTTCGAGCAGGCGAACGGCGGCACGCTGTTCCTCGACGAGATCGGCGACATGCCGCCCGAGGCGCAGACCCGCCTGCTGCGCGTGCTGCAGGAGGGCGAGTTCACCAGCGTCGGCGGCCGCCAGCCGATCAAGGCCAATGTGCGCATCATCGCCGCGACCCACCGCGACCTGCGCACCGCGATCCGCCAGGGGCAATTCCGCGAGGACCTGTTCTACCGGCTGAACGTCGTGCCGATCCGCCTGCCGCCGCTGCGCGAGCGCGCCGAGGACATCGCGCTGCTGGCCCGTCACTTCCTCGAACGCGCCCGTGAAGACGGGCTGCCGGCCAAGAGCCTCGACCAGGGTGCGGTCGACCGGCTGAAGCAGCACGGCTGGCCGGGCAACGTGCGGGAACTGGAAAATCTGATGCGCCGGCTGGCGGCGCTGTGCCCGGAAGAGGTGATCAACGCCGAGGTGATCGAGGCCGAACTGGCCGATCCGACTACCGGCGCCGGGACCTGCGGCGTCGGTCGCAGCAGGGCAACGGACCGGAAACCTTGTCCAGCGCGGTCGAGCGGCATATCAAGGAGTTCCTGGCCGCCCATAACGACGGCCTGGGCGTGACCGATGTGTACGACAAGATCATCGCCGAGGTGGAACGTCCGCTGATCCGCCTGACCCTCGCGGCCACCCGCGGCAACCAGATCAAGGCCGCCTCGATGCTGGGTCTCAACCGCAACACGTTGCGCAAGAAGATCCGGGACCTGGAAATTCCGGTCGTGCGCGGGCTGATGTGATGAATGTGGGCGGTCTCATGGCTGTGTCGTCGGGGGAATGCCATGGCATGGCAACAACGCGCCGGCACGATACGACGCGGCGGAGTATATGAACGTTTCGACACCAAAAACCGATCTGAAACCTCCGGTGATGCGCGACGTCATTTCTGAACCGAGACTGTCCCGTCTGGGCCAGTTGGGCGATGTCCTGCTGGGCAAGGGCGTCACGCTGGCGCTGACCACGCTGGCGCTGATGGTCGGGCTCGCAACCTTCATCATCCTGGCCCGAGGATCGCCACTGGGCTGGAAGCCAGGCGTCAGCGTCGGGCTGGTGCTGGCGAACCTGTCGGTGCTGTTGCTGCTGGGCACCGTCGCCGCGGGCCGGCTGACGCGCGTCTGGGTGGAGCGGCGCCGCGGATCGGCCGGCTCCGCGCTGCATGTGCGGCTGGTCTTCCTGTTCAGCGGCGTCGCCGTCGCACCGACCATCGTCGTGGCGTGCTTCGCGGTCGCCTTTTTTCATTTCGGAATCTCCGCCTGGTTCAATGACCCGGTGCGCGACTCGCTGGAGGAATCGCTGCAGGTTGCGCGCGGCTATCTGGATGAACATCGCAACAATATCCGGACCGTGGCGCTGGAAATGGCCAACGACCTGGCCCGCGCCGGCCGATTCATGTCGGCCGATCCGACCGTGTTCGCCGAGGTGCTGGATACCCAGACCACGCTGCGCGGCCTGACCGAGGCGGTGATCTACGAGCCGTACTACCGGGCAGGTGCTGGCCGCGGCGGGCATGTTCGTCGGCATGGGGGTCGAGGCGCCGCCGCAGTCGGCGACCCAGCAGGCGATGAACGGCGATGTCGTGGTGCTGAATGCCGGCGACGGGACGCGGGTGCGGGCGGTGGTGCGCCTGGAATCGACGCCGGCGTTGATGCTGATGATCGGGCGGCCGATCGATCCAACCATCCTCGGCTACATGCAGCGGACCGAACAGGCGGTCGCGCAATATCACCGGCTGGATGAGAACCGGTCGTGGCTGCAGATCGCCTTCGCCTGGATCTTCGCGATCGTGGCGCTGCTGGTGCTGCTCGCGGCCGGTCTGATCGGCCTGATCATGGCCAATCAGATCGCCCGCCCGGTCGGCATGCTGATCAGCGCGGCCGAACGGGTGCGCAGCGGCGATCTGGGCGTACGCGTGCAGGAGGTGGCGACCGGCGACGAACTGGCTGGCCTGTCGCGGGCGTTCAACCGCATGACCGGACAGCTCGCGGCCCAGCGCACCGAGCTGATGGAGGCGTACAGCCAGATCGACGAGCGGCGGCGCTTCACCGAGACTGTGCTGTCCGGTGTGTCGGCGGGCGTCATCGGCCTGGACGCGCAGGGGCGTATCGAACTGCCCGAACCGCACCGCCGATGAGTTGCTGGGGCGGGATCTGCTGGCCGCCACGGGTCATCCGCTGGCGGAGATCGTTCCGGAGTTCGCGGCATTGTTCGCCGAGGTCGCGGCGTCCCCGGACAAGGCGCGGACGGCGGAGATCCAGACCGGGCCGCAGAATCGCCGCCGCATCCTGCTGGTGCGGATCGGTGCCGAACTTTCGGCTGGCCGCACCGACGGCTTCGTCGTCACCTTCGACGACATCACCGAATTGCAGTCGGCGCAGCGCAAGGCGGCGTGGGCCGACGTCGCCCGCCGCATCGCCCACGAGATCAAAAATCCGCTGACGCCCATCCAGCTTTCGGCGGAGCGCCTGAAGCGGCGCTTCACCAAGGAAATCCAGTCCGATCCCGATACATTCGCGCAGTGCGCCGACACCATCATCCGCCATGTCGGGGATATCGGCCGCATGGTCGATGAATTCTCCGCGTTCGCGCGGATGCCGCAGCCGGTGATCAAGCCTGAGGACGTCGGCCGCATCGCCCGCGAGGCCCTGGTGCTGCAAAAGACCGCGCGGCCGGGCATCGAGTGGACGACCGACATTCCGGAACGCGGTCCGGTGGCGCCTTGCGACCGTCGCATGCTGCGTCAGGCGCTGACGAACTTGTTGCAGAATGCCGCCGATGCCGTGGGGATGCGCGAGACGGCGCCGGTCATATCGCGCTGACGGTGAAGATCTGCCGGACGGCGTGCTGCTGAGTGTTGCCGATGACGGGATCGGTCTGCCGGAGGAAGACCGTTCCCGGTTGACCGAACCCTATGTGACACATAAGCCGAAGGGAACCGGATTGGGACTGGCGATCGTGAAGAAGATCATGGAAGACCACGGGGGGACGCTGACACTCGAGGATCGGCCGGGACAGCCGGGGGCGGTTGCGAGCCTGATGCTGCCTCGAATACGCGGCCCGCTGCAGCCGGGCGGGGCCTCCGCGAGCGGCGAGATGACCGAGGTGCCGCATGGCGCATGAAATCCTGATCGTCGATGACGAACCGGATATCCGGCTGCTGATCGAGGGCATCCTGCGTGACGAAGGTTATGAAACGCGCGGCGCCGGCGACGCCGAGTCGGCAATCAGCGCGTTTCGGGCCCGTCGCCCGTCGCTGGTGATCCTGGACGTGTGGCTGCAAGGCTCCCGCATGGACGGGATCGCGATCCTGGAGACGATGCAGACCGAGGAACCGCACGTGCCGGTGGTGATGATCTCCGGCCACGGCACGATCGAGATGGCGGTCGGGGCGATCCAGCAGGGCGCTTACGATTTCATCGAGAAGCCGTTCCAGTCCGACCGGTTGCTGCTGGTGGTGCGGCGCGCGCTGGAAGCCGCGGCATTGGCGCGGGAGAACGCCGAACTGCGACTGCGGGCCGGCCCCGAGGCGACGCTGACCGGGGAGTCGGCGCTGATCGCGACAGCTTCGCTCACAGGTGGAGCGGGTGGCACCGACCGGGTCGCGCGTGATGATCTCGGGACCCGCCGGATCGGGCAAGGAGGTCGTCGCGCGGATGATCCATGCGCGGTCGCGACGCTCGAGCGGGCCGTTCGTGGTGATGAATTGCGCGACACTCAATCCGGCACGTTTTGAGGAAGAATTGTTCGGGATGGAGGCCGGCAGCGATCCCGCCGCGCATCCGCGCCGGGCGGGTGTGCTGGAACGGGCGCATACCGGAACACTGCTGCTGGACGAGGTGTCCGACATGCCGCTGGAAACCCAGGGCAAGATCGTGCGGGCGTTGCAGGATCAGACGTTCGAGCGCCTCGGCGGATCGGCCCGCGTCAAGGTCGATGTGCGGGTGCTGTCCACCACGAACCGCGACCTGCAGGCCGAGATCGCGGCAGGCCGGTTTCGCGAGGATCTGTATTACCGGCTGGCGGTCGTTCCGGTGAAGATACCGGCGTTGCGCGAGCGGCGTGAGGATGTGCCCGTTCTGGCACAGCAGTTCATCGAACGGTCGGCGGAGAGCGTCGGGCATTCCGGCGCGGGCGTCTGTCGGCCGACACGCTGGCGGCGCTGCAGGCATACGACTGGCCGGGCAATGTGCGGCAGTTGCGGAATCTGATGGACTGGCTGCTGATCATGGCGCCGGGGCACGCGGGCGATCCGATCCGGGCGGATATGCTGCCGCCGGAGATCGGGTCGCGGGCACCGGCGCTGCTGAATATCGATCCGACAGCGGATATCATGTCGTTGCCGCTGCGAGAGGCGCGGGATTTGTTCGAGACACAATATCTGCACGCTCAACTGCTTCGTTTCGGCGGCAATATTTCCCGGACGGCGCAGTTCGTCGGGATGGAGCGCTCGGCGTTGCACCGAAAGCTGAAGCAACTGGGCGTCAATTCGGAGGAGCGGGTCGGGGGGTAGGGGCTGGGCGCCTCTGGATATCCTGCGCTCGCGTTTCGTAAGGGCGTGTGATGCGTCACCGACATCGCGCTGCGATCGGCATGATCGTCGTGCTGGCGGCCGCCGGTCTGGGCGTCGCCGCGCTCTGGTGGTTTGTCGTACCCGGGCTGTCGAGCGCGCGGCGTGAGGCGCCTGCGGCCGAAGTCTGGGCCGCGAACTGGTTGTTGCACAAGAGTGTGCCGGCGGAGGCGCGTGCACGGATCAATCCGCTTGCGGGCGATCCCGCCGAAAGCGCGGCGGGGCGAGACCTGTTCAGGCAGAAGTGCGAAGCCTGTCATGCCTACGACGGCAGCGGAAAGACCGCGATTGGCGCAGGGGAATATCCGAGGCCTCCGGCGCTTCGTTCAATGAGCGTCGCGGCAATGACTGATGGCGAGATATTCTATCATATCCGGAACGGTATTCGAAACACCGGCATGCCGGCATGGTCCATGCCGGACACTCAGATCTGGCAGCTTGTCGCCTACCTTCGCAGTCTTCCCAAGGTCGCGTCGCTGTCACCCGCCCCGGCTGCCGGCCACGAGTCAAAGGCTTTCGAAGCCGCTCGCTTTGTCGGCTCAGCCGCCTGCCAGTCATGCCATCCGGTCATCTATGCCCGTTGGCGCAAGACCCGGATGGCGAACGTTGTCCTCGATCCGCGCCTGCATCCGGACGCCATCATCCCGGATCTCGGCAAGCCGGACCCGCTCGTCACCTTCACCAGGGACGACATTGCCTTCGTCTATGGCAGCAAATGGAAACAGCGTTATTTCACGAAGGTCGGTGACGACTACTTTCCGTTGCCGGCGCAGTGGGACATCACCTACAAGATATGGCACGCCTACTTCGTCCCGAAAGGCGCGGACTGGTGGGCGCCGTTCTACCCGCCCGATAACGCGCAACGTCCGACCGGCCCGCTGTGCGACGGGTGCCATTCGGTGAACTATGACATTGCAACCAAGACCGTCACCGAATGGAATGTCGGATGCGAGCGCTGTCACGGGCCGGGCAGCCCGCATGTCGCCAGGCCGGTGCGCGAAACGATCGTGAACCCGGGGCGTCTCGACTTCGTGCATGCGAGCGATACCTGTATCCAGTGTCACTCGCAGGGTCAGCCCCTCAAGAACCCGATCGAGGGCAAATACTATGACTGGCCGGTCGGGTTTCAGATGGGCCTCAACCTGAATGATTTCTGGAAACTTGAGGATCACAGGCTCGGCGAGACCACCTTCACCCATTTCGCAGACGGCACCGCACACAAGAACCGGATGCAAGGCAACGATTTCGTCGGCAGCCTGATGTACGCACGCGGCGTCACCTGCTTCAGTTGTCATGATCCGCACGGATCGGAGAACGATGCCATGCTGCGGGAGCCCGCCAGTGGCATCTGCCTGACCTGCCATGGGCCGAACACGCAGAACGGGCCGCACGCCGCAACAATCGAGCAGCACACCCACCATGCCGAGGGCAGTGCAGGCAGCCAATGCGTGGCGTGCCATATGCCGAAGATCGAGCAGACGATCGCCGACGTGAACGTCAGCAGCCACACGTTCCACTTCGTCTATCCCGAGCGAACCCAGAGGCTGAATGTGCCGAATGCATGTAATGTTTGCCACACGGACAAATCGACGGCGTGGGCAGCGGATGCGATGCTGCACTGGAAGGACCGTTCGCCATGGCGGGCTGCGAATTAGAGCATGATCGCGCTGAGCGGAACGTCCCCGGCGCGTGAATCACGCGATCAAACAAAGAGATAGACCATTTTCGGCCTGCACAGTCAGGCTGAAAATGGTCTAGTCTGACTGTACTTGGGGTGGACGCCGGCAATGGGCCGGACTGCGCACGCGATCCGCGACGAGGATGGGGTGCGCCGGTCATCCGGCCGCACCGACGATCCGCGGACGCGCCGTGACGCAGGCGTCAGTTTTGCGCCTGCGCCCTCGAATTCGAGGACTCGCGCCTCAGTCGCCCCGGAACACTGCCTCGATGTTATTGCCATCCGGATCGAGCACGAACGCCGCATAGTAATTCGCCTTGCGCAGCCCGGGCGCCCCGTTTTCGGTCCCGCCTGCCCCGATGGCGGCGGCGTGGAACGCGTCCACCTCGGCCCGGCTTCTCGCAACGAATGCAGTGTGCTGCTTGACGGAGTGTGGATGGTAGCGATCGATCCAGAAGACCGGATAGTGCAATCCGTAGCCGACGCCGTCGGTCCCCGTGTTGTCGGGCATCTGCCTCACCCGGCGCAGGCCAAGTGGCGCCAAAGCCGCATCGTAGAACGCGGCGGAACGGCTGACGTCTGCGACTCCGATACCGGTGTGGTCAATCATCGCTGTCCCTCCAGTTTATGATGTTGAGTAGTTTACCCGAAGCAAGGCGATGCCAGCATCTTATGGCCCGTCTCCGAACTGCTGCTCCTTTACGAAAGCGCGGATGAGCGCCGCCAGACTGACGACCGAAAGCAATGCGGCGATCGCGTGTCCGCATTCCCAGCGCATGCGATAGCTCGTCCAGTCCAGTGGCACGGTCGCCTTTGTCCACCTGGAGACGTCGTCGTTGACTGGCGCGTTCATAGTGAAGAACACCACGATCATGCCCGCGTAGCCGGCGCTGGCGATCAGTGTCGGCCACAGCGAACCGCTGATCTTGCGTCGGAGGTAGGCGAGCAGAAAGCTGCTTGCCAGGGCACCAATTTCCGCCGGGCCGCCCAGGAACGGACCCCAGCCCCGATACAGATGCTGCTGCACGGCGAGCCAAAGATCTTTATCGAGCGAGAGCTTGTTCGGCAGTTCCAGAACATGGGCGGCGGGCGTCGCGACCGCCGCGGTGCCCAGCGCCAGGTTCGCCCACCGAAACCACTTCATGGTCTCCTCCAATGCCGCGGTCCTGGTCGAGCCCAAACCGTCCGAACGCGGGAAGCAGGATCCGCTCAGGTTCAACATGCATGCGATGAAGGAGGTACTGTTGTCCAAGTCCCCCGGCCGCACGCGCCGAAGTCCTGCGGATAGTAGACGTGAAGCGTCTGGTTCGGACCCGCGAGATGGCGCACTGGTGCAGATGAGCGATCAGGGCATACAGCCCGTCGCCAGCCGGACCAGCGGCCACACCAGCCGATCGCCTCCCCGCCGGCCACGCCACGACCGGGGGCGTCGGAAAGGAAAGCCCATGCAAGCTGACGATTTCGCCTTCGATTCGCCGGAGACCGTCCTCAATCGTCAAAAGCGTCACCGCCGCGACGACCACTCGCTGCCGGTGTGCCGCTGATGGCTCCGAGGCGGCCCAGGGGCATCATGCGCAGCCTGTTCCAGGCCCCCATCTGGTTGTATCGCTGCAAATGCGGCTGGCTGCTCGGAAACCGGTTTCTCCTGCTGATCCACACCGGCCGCCGCACACGGCTGCGGCGCTACACCGTTCTGGAAGTCATGCAGTTCCGGAAGACCGCTTCCGAGGCGATCGTGATGAGCGCCTGGGGCCGCGACGCCGACTGGCTGCGCAATATCGAGGCAACCCCCGGTCCTCAGGTCGTGATCGGTTCGCGCCGGTTCACCGCCGTCCACCGTGTCCTCGGGGTGGAGGAGGCGGCCGAAGTCATTGCCTTCTATGAGCGACGCAACCGTGCCATCGCGCCCATCGTTCGCGCAGGGTTGAGTTGGCTGCTCGGCTGGCATTACGACGGTACCGAGCCGGCGCGCCGAAGGGCCGCGGCGCAAAAGCTGTACATTGCATTCCGTCCGCGGCGGTGACCCGGCGCCACCCCGGTCGCGTTTGACCGCCGCAACAACGCGACGCCAGATTGCTGTGGCTTGCGGAGGACGGATGGCATGGACGCGGACGATCTGAGGGTGTTCGAGGCCGTCGTTCGGCACGGCAGCATGCGCCGGGCGGCGGAGGCGCTGAACACGGTGCAGTCGAATGTGACGAGCCGTATTCGGGCGCTCGAATACGAGTTGGGCGCCGATCTGTTTCGGCGGCACGCGCGGGGCGTGTCTCCGACCATGGCGGCGCAGCGCCTGCTGCCATATGCGGCGCGCGTCCAGCGGGTCTTGGAGGATGCGCGCCGCGCGGCCCGCGACGACGGGACGCCGGCCGGTGCCCTCGTCGTGGGGGCGCTGGAGACTACTGCTGCGATCCGGCTCGCGCCCGTGCTGGCGTCGTATGCGGCCGCTCATCCCGCCGTCGACCTGTCCTTGCGCACCGGCACGACCTGCGAACTGGTCGACGACGCCTTGGCGCATCGTGTGGACGGCGCGTTTGTCTGCGGGCCGGTCGACCACCCGGATCTGCTCGCCGAAACGATGTTTCAGGAGGAATTGGTCATGCTGACCGCTCCGGGCGTCGTGAGTCCAGAACCGGCCTTTGCCGCGGGCGCCCTCCGGATCGTCGTTCTGCGGGCAGGGTGTTCTTACCGGCTACGGCTGGAGGCATTGCTGGCGCGGCGGGGCGTGGTCGGCATCCGGGTGCTGGAGTTTGGCACGCTGGAGGCAATTCTCGCGTGCGTGGCGGCCGGAATCGGGGTGACGCTGTTGCCCCGCGCGCTGGTGGAAACCGCCCGGCGGGCGGGGCAGGTCGGTGTCCACGCGCTGTCCCCGGAGGACGCGTTCGTCGACACCGTTTTCGTGCGGCGGCGGGATGGTTATCTTTCAAGCGCGCTGTCGGCGTTCATCGCGGCTGTGGCACCTGCGTGGTCAACCGGGCAGGCGGCGGCCTGATCCAGCGAGCAGACAGGTCGCTTTGACAGCCGCCCGGGGACGGCGCTTTCTTCGCCACAGCCCGCAATGCATGGAAGGAAACGACGGGATGCGCCCGATGGACGGCATGCGCGTGATCGCGCTGGAACACGCGGTGGCCGCGCCGCTGTGCACGCGGCATCTGGCGGACATGGGTGCCGACGTGATCAAGATCGAGCGGCCGGGCGACGGCGATTTCGCGCGCGCCTACGATGACTACGTCAATGGCATCTGCAGCCACTTCATCTGGCTGAACCGGGGCAAGCGAAGCGTGACGCTGGACGTGAAGAACGCGGACGCTCGGGCGGCACTGGATACGCTGATCGCAGGCGCGGATGTGCTGGTGCAGAACCTCGCACCCGGCGCGGCCGCGCGGCTGGGGCTGACGCTATGAGGCGCTGAAGCCGGTCAATCCCAGGTTGGTCGTGTGCGACATCTCCGGTTACGGCGAAAGCGGGCCATTCGTGCAGAAGAAGGCGTACGATCTGCTGATCCAGGCGGAGTCGGGGCTGATCAGCGTAACAGGATCGGCGGACGAACCGTCCCGGGTGGGGATCTCGATCGCGGACATCGCCACCGGGATGTATGCGCTGACCGGTGTCCTGGGCGCGCTGCTGCGCCGGGCCGGACCGGGGAGGGGGCAAACGTTAAGATCGCCATGCTCGACGCATTGGGAGAGTGGATGACGTATCCGATGCTGCGCCACGCGTATGCGGGGTCGGCGCCGCCTCGGGTCCCGACCAGCCATCCCGCGATCGCCCCATACGGGGCACATCGAACGAAGGATGGGCAGGTGATCCTGGGGCTGCAGAACGAGCGTGAGTGGGCAACATTCTGTTCGGCGGTGCTGGGGCGACCGGAGGTGCGGACGGATCCGCGGTTCGCGACGATGGCGCAGCGGCGGCAGAACCGGGCGGCGCTGACGGCGGTGATCGAGGACTTCTTCAGCGACAAGACGTCGGAGCAGGTCGCGGCGCTGCTGGATGACGCGGGGATCGCCAATGGGCGGCTGAACGAGCCGATCGACGTCTGGAACCACGTGCAGTTCTCCGCGCGCGACCGATGGCGCGCAGGTCGGCACCGAAGGCAGGGCCGGTGCGAGCGCTGCTGCCGCCGTTCACCTTCACGGATGAAGAGGCGGCGATCGGCGACGTGCCGTCGGTCGGGCAGCATACCGATGAGGTGCTGGCCGAGATCGGCTTCTCGCGCGAACGGATCGCGGCGATGCGGGCGGCGCGGCGCGGTATGAGCGGCTTCGACCCGGCCGTGCACCGCATGATCCCTGAGCAGCGGTGGTTCGAGGATTTTCGCATCGGCGAGCGGTTCGTGCTGCCGAGCCGGACGATGACCGAGGCGGTTTTCCTGGCCTTCCAGGCGGCGAGCGGTGACAACCATCCGATCCACTATGACGTCGAGTTCTGCAAGGCGCGCGGGATGCCGGGTCTGCTGGCGCATGGGCTGCAAACGCTGGTGCAGACCGCGCCCGGGGCCGGGTTGTTCCCGTACATGACCGAGGATTCGCTGGTCGGCTTCATCGAGCAGTCCAGCCGGTTCCTGAAGCCGGTGTTTGCCGGCGACACGGTGTATCCGGCGCTGGAGATCGATGAACTGACTGGCGGACGGACGACCGGGGTCGTCGGATTGAAGAGCACGGTCCACAACCAGAGGCGGGAACTGGTGCTGGATGGGCGGCAGCGGTATCTGCTGCGGCGGCGGCCGACCGCCGGGCCGGGTGAAAGCGAATAGGGTTGATAACCGGCCTTGGAGCATTTTCAGCCTGACTGTGCAGGCCGAGAATGGTCTCAGTCTTTGTTTGATCGCATGACCCACGCGCCGGGGACTTTCCGCTCGGCGCGAACCTGCTCTAAGGTGTTGATCCGCATCCGCGGTCCAACGCCCTGCCACCCGTCGAGAGCGGTGAGCCGTGTCAGGAAATCTCCGCCGCCCGACCAAGTCCGCGGCGTCAAAAAAATCGGCCGCCTCGCGAATTACGGGGCAGTTGCCTTTTTGCTGCCATGACTCCGCTGCATGGTCCTCCGCATCGAGAAATCCAACAGGTTTCCAATGGCACGCGTGGGTCGCAGGATGCACCCCGGACGGGTGTTGCGCGAGGAATACATGGAGCCGATGCGGCTTGACGCGTCGGGTCTGGCTCAGGCTCTGGGTGTGGCGCCGTGGCAGATCGTACCGGTGATCGCGAACCAGGGTCCGATGACCTCGGACCTGGCGCTGCGGCTCGCCCGCTGCTTCGGCACCAGTCCGCAGTTCTGGCTGGGCCTGCAAACAGCTTACGACCTGGCGACTGGCGCAGGCTCAGTTCGGCGCCGAGATCGAGGCGCGGGTTCAGCCGCTGGCGGCATAAACAGGCTCGACATGTCACGATCTGGCCACGGCTTGGACCGTGCCGTTATCGTCCATTGGCTCCGAGGGTTCAGCTGCGACTGCATGACGGTCCGGCGCGGAGTGGGGACCGGCGGAGGCGGCAACCCCGCCGGGACAGTGCCTGACCGGCAGCAGTCGATCCCGCCCATGGTTGCTTCCAAGGGGGGAACCCTGGAACAATGTCAGTCTGACCGGCATCGCGCAGGGGCCCCGGGCTGATGAAATTGCCGGCCCGATCCGCCCCGGGGTGTTCCACTCAAGGTGAAAATGTGGTAACATCCTCCTCATGACGGCCACGCTGGCGGCGCTCCCGCTAAGCGAGGCGGCGCGCATGGACCGCGCATAGATTAAAGTCAAATTGTGATTGATATGGCCGATGGATTTCGGCTCGGCGCACGCCATATTGCTATTTGATGTCCAAAGGTGTATCCGGCTCTTTTGATAACGCGAGCACCCGGACGTTCTGGATATGCGTGCTCCGTAACGATCAACCTTACCCTGGAGGGGTTCGATGAGGTCCTACACACACTATGCGGCCGGGATCGCAGCCTGCCTGCTGATCGCCGCGCCAGCCTTTGCTCAAGACGCAAATCAAGACACGGCCAAGCAGAAGACCCAGGCGCCCGCCGGCACCAAGCCGTCGGACTACGGCTCGGCTGCCAAGCAGAACACGCAGGCGCCGGCCGGCACCGCGCCGTCGCAATATGGGTTGGCTGCCAAAGAGAACACCCAGGCACCGGCCGGCACGTCACCGTCGCAATACGGGATGGCTGCCAAGCAGAACACCCAGGCGCCGGCCGGCACCACGCCGTCGCAATACGGGTTGGCCGCCAAGCAGAACACCCAGGCGCCGGCCGGCACCACGCCGTCGCAATACGGATTGGCCGCCAAGCAGAACACCCAGGCGCCGGCTGGCACCACGCCGTCGCAATACGGGTTGGCTGCCAAGCAGAACACCCAGGCGCCGGCTGGCACCATGCCGTCGCAATACGGGTTGGCTGCCAAGCAGAACACCCAGGCACCGGCCGGCACCGCGCCGTCGCAGTACGGGATGGCTGCCAAGCAGAACACCCAGGCACCGGCCGGCACCTCGCCGTCGCAGTACGGAATGGCGGCCAAGCAGAACACCCAGGCGCCGGCTGGCACACTCCCGCCGCAGTATGGAACGAACTGGTCGAACAACCAGGCAATGAAGACCCAGTAATAGAACAACGGCTTCCGATCAAATCGCCACATCACGGGGCGATCGGAATCGGACTGTTTGCCTGATGGGGCGTCTGAGCAGAATTCGTCTGAGTTGAATAGCGAATTGACTTCGGTTCGACGACGCTGGACGTGAATGAAAAGTCAGAGCGCTTCCACTTTAGGGTGGGAGCGCTCTGATTATTTTAAGTGACCATGGCTCGGCGCGTTTCGAATGCGAGTTCTCGCAAGGAAACGCGGTACGCGATCAAGGCTGAACAAATGGTGCCTTAACGAGAGGGTGCTGTCCGCCGCAACCGCGGTTTCGGCCGAGGAGTTGTCGTGTCGAGCACTGCCTGCATGGCGGCAATGCTCTCGGATGGAAGGCGATGGATCATCTGCGCCACGCGGTTTGCCAGGGCCGTCTGCTCCGGCGTCAACCCGGCCGTGTTGACCGTCACCCGCGGGTTCGACAGCCGAGCCAGGCGCGACAGCTCGTCGGCCTCATCCCAGATCAGCCCGAAATACTCATTCACCTGATGGACGAGCCCGGCGCTTGGTGCGCCCCGCTTGCCGTGTTCCAGCGCGGACAGGTAGGCGGCAGACACCTGGAGCGCCTCGGCCAGATGCTTCAGCGTGACGCCGCGATCGCGCACGCAAGACACGCAGGCGGGCACCGAACGGGGTCATCGGATCCGCCGCAGGATCAGGCGGACCGACCCGGGATTGAGCGCATGCGGATGTGCGGCCCCCAGGATCAGCGGCCGGATTTCCGGCAGGTTGAGCCAATGCGGAAACTCGCGGCGGATCACGCCGCCGGTTTCGCCCGTGCCGCGCCCGGTGACGACCTCTACGCAGCGGACCTGTTCGGCGTGAGCGGTGCGCAGGAACGATACCAGTGCATGAAAGGCGCGCTGCGCCGTCATGCCGTGCAGGTCCAGCGTGCGGGCGGTGGCGAGCTTGCCGGACCGGAACCGGTGCCACGTCGCCTTGTCCAGTCCGCCCGGCTGGGCGCCGACCGCCAGCGGCGATGCCTCCATTCGGGCTTTGTTAGCCTGGGCGCCCGACCTCAGGTCGCGATTGCGGGACATCGGCCAGCCCTGGCGCCGATGCCGCCGGCGCCGGTGGCTTTTTGCAGAGCGCGGCCTCGCAAAGGCGACAATTGTTGCGCGTAGTTCGCCCACAGCGCCTGATCGGCTTCGCTCAGGCCGCGCGCGCGGGGCGGCATGGGGTTCGCCGTGCGCTGGTTCAGGCCGGTAGCGGCCAATGCATCAACGTCAAATACAATCCCGCACAGGTCACGGGCTTGCCTGTTTCGGATCACGCGACAGGCCGCGCGAGGCGAGGGCATCCAGATAGGCGGCCCATCGGCGATCCTGCTCACGTCCGAGTTCGGCCAGATAGTCCCAGGAGAAGATGCCGGTATCATGCAGGTCGTCGAACACTGAGCCGGACCGCGTAATGCCCGACCGGCTCGATCCCGATGATGCCGACATGACGGCGACCGGCGACCGTCTGCTTCTGGTCCGGGCTGATGACCCTGGACCTCGGCACTCGGGCTTTCGACGCGCAGATATTCGGCGGGAAGTGCGTATGCGGTTCCATCGTCGAACGTGACATGGAGCACGCGGGTCGCGCGGTCCAGACGGATTTCGGTGGGGACCGCCATTATTCCTCCAGTTTCCGGGCTTCTTCCGGCAGCATGATCGGAATGCCGTCGCGGATCGGGTAGGCCAGACCAGCTTTGCGGCTGATCAGCTCATTGGCGGCGCGGTCGTATTCCAGCGGCGCCTTGGTCAGTGGGCAGACCAGCACTTCCAGCAGACGCGGATCGACGGAAGGCGAGAGTGGCTCGTCGGCGGCTTGGATGCGTTCGCTCATTATCTGTCCTGGCTGACGAAATCGTCCTGACGGTGTTCTGGGTCCATAACGGCTTTGCGTTGGGCTCGGTCGTTGGACGCCGCCATCACGTAGGCGGTCCGGCGCGCCAGGACAACCGGTCCGGCGATTTCGCGGCGACGGCTAGTTTAACTCACCGAACGACCGGGCGGCAGATCGGGGCCCGCCGCACCCATCTGCAGCAGCGCCAGCAGCGTCGCCGCGCGGTCGGCGTCGGTGGGCGCCTCCAGCAGCGCCTGCTTTTCGACCGGCTCGAACGGGCACGCCATCGCCAGGGTGATCACCAGCGCATCGTCCGACAAGCCCCTGATGGCCTCCCAGTTCGCATCGACGTTGCGGCGGCCAAAATAGCCGCGCAGGGCCGCCAGAAGCTTGTCCCGCTCGATTTCGGCCGGCGGCCGGATCAGCGTCAGGTCACCGGTATACCGCGGAAAAATCGCCTCGCACGCGGCGGTAGCCATGGCGCCTGTCGCAGTTCGCCGTCGATCGGTGAAGCGGATCAGCCCGGTCAGGGTGATCAGCAGCCTTCCGTCGTCGGTCTCGCTGAACGACGACAGCCGGCCCAGGCAGCCGACACGATAAAGGCCTGGTTCATCCTCGCCTCGGCGGCATGCGGCGGCGGCGCCTGCGGGTCCGGCTGGATCATGCCGAACATCCGGCCGGCTGCCCAGCGAATCCAGCACCATCGCCAGATAGCGCTTTTCGAAAATGTTCAGCGGCAGCTTGCCGCGCGGCAGCAACAGCGCCCCGGCGAGCGGGAAGACCGCGAATTCGGACGGAAGGTCTTCGAGCCGCGGGTGAAACGCCGCCATTCAGCTGAACAGCAGCGCGGACAGGCGGCGGCGGGCGGCAGCGGTCGCGGGTTCGTCGGAGCCCCAGGCCTCGAAGAATTTCAGCAATTGCAGCCGAGCAGCGTCTTCGTTCCAGGTGCGGGCGCGGCGGATGATTTCCAGCAGGGCTTCGGCGGCCTGTTCGCGCTCGTCCATCGCGTTCAGCGCGGTCGCGAGGTCATAGCGCGCCTGGTGATCGGCCGGGTCCGCCGCCAGCCTGGCCTGAAGCGACTGCAGTTGGTCCTTGGCCGCCCGGCCTTCGCGGGCCAGCGTCAGGGCGCTGCGGGCACCGGCGACCTCGGCGTGATCCGTCAGCTTTTCCGGGACCTGGGACAGGGCTTCCTCGGCGGCTTCTTCCTGGCCCATCGCCATCAGGGCGCGGATCAGGCCGCCCCAGGCGTCGCCGTTCTCGGGCTCTTCGCCCAGCAGCGCGCTGAACAGTTCGCCGGCTTGCTGCGGGTCGCCCTGTTCCATGGCGGCCTTGGCCTCGGCCAGCAGGTCGGCGGTGGGCATCGAGCCGCCGGTCGCCTTCAGCAGCGCCTCGACGAAGCGCTTGACCTCGGATTCCGGCTGGGCGCCCTGGAACACGTCGGCGATCTGGCCCTGCCAGAAGGCGGCCACAGTCGGGACCGACTGCATCGGCAGACCGAGCTGCGCGAGTTGGCGGACCAGCGCCTGGTTCTTGTCGATGTCGATCTTGACCAGCTTGATCCGCCCGCCGGCGGCCTTGGTCACCTTCTCCAGCGTCGGGGTGAGTTGCTTGCACGGGCCGCACCAGGTCGCCCAGAAATCCACCAGGACGGGGACCTTGCTTGCGAGGCCTCGATCACGTCCTGCATGAAGGTCTTCTGGTCGCCGTCGACGATCATGTTTGCCGGTGCCGGCCGGCTCCGCCAGCTTGCGGTGCCTGGCCGATAATGTGGTCCATTGAGCGTGCTTCCTGGTCGTCTTCAGTCGTTCACGTGTAGATGTAGCCTGTTCCCCGAACAAACAAGCGCCGGTTCGCGGTTGCGCGGACCATGCCGTATGGTGGGTGGTGTCGTCCAGAGGCAGACCGTCGCATCTGTCGAGGCGAAGGGACTTGCTGCGAAGCGAGCCTGATGATGACACCGGCCGCCGCCCCAAACGGCCGCGTCACCGCGCCGCGCGACTGACAGTTTCCTGGTATCCGATCGCAGAGCGCGCGTCGTCCAGCGACCGCGATTCGCCGCGTGGAGCGGAGACTTCGAACCAGGAGCACGTGTCGCGCTTGGCTTATGAGTTGTCCCGGTTCTCTGAAGCGCGAGACTGGTCTAGTCGAACAGGGAACTGACCGAGCTTTCGTCGCTGATGCGGCGCATCGCCTCGGCGAGCAGGGGGGCGATCGTCAGTTCGCGGATGTTGCCGCAGCGCTTCACCTCGTCGGTGGCCAGGATCGAATCGGTGATCGTCATCATCTCGATCGGCGAGGATGCGATGCGCGCGACGGCGGCGCCGGACAGCACGCCATGGGTGACATAGGCGCTGGCGGAACGGGCGCCGCGTTTCATCAGTGCGTCCGCGGCGTTGCAGTGTGTGCCGCCGGAGTCGACGAGGTCGTCGACCAGGATGCAGTCGCGACCGACGACGTCGCCGATGACGTTCATCACCTCGGAATGGCCGGCGCGCTCACGGCGCTTGTCGATGATGGCGAGGTCGCAGTTCAGCCGCGTGGCGATCGCGCGCGCCCGCACCACGCCGCCGACGTCGGGCGAGACGATCATCAGGTCGCGGCCCTCGTAGCGCTCCTTGATGTCGCGGCTGAACAGCGGGGCGGCGATCAGGTTATCCACCGGGATGTCGAAGAAACCCTGAATCTGGCCGGCATGCAGGTCCATGGTCAGCACGCGGTTGGCACCGGCCTCGGTGATCAGGTTGGCTACCAGCTTGGCCGAGATCGGCGTGCGCGGCGCCGATTTGCGGTCCTGCCGAGCGTAGCCGAAATACGGGACGACGGCGGTGATGCGGCGGGCGGAGGAGCGGCGGAGCGCGTCCAGCGTGACCAGCAGCTCCATCAGGTTGTCGTTGGCCGGGAACGAGGTGGACTGGATGACGAACACGTCCTCGCCCGCGCACGTTCTCCTGGATTTCGACGAAAACCTCCATGTCGGCGAAGCGCCGGATGGAGGCCTTGGTCAGCGGCAGGTCCAGGATATCGGCGACAGCATCGGCCAGGGGACGATTGCTGTTGCAGGCTACGATCTTCATGCGCGGGGCCGCCGGAAAGGATGCCGGACCGGTCTGATGCCGGAAACATGCGGCTTCTAGCAATCGTTTTGTCACATGTCCATGAACAAGCCCCGTCTTGTAGACGGGAAACGCGGCGCGCCCGGCCAGTTCAGCGCTCCGAGCGCTGCGGCATCGGGAGGGGTCCCATGCGGACAACGCATCAGGCCGGGCGCGATGGCCGTTGCTACTCATCCCAAAGACACCCCTGGTAGGGGATCCGCCCGCGCCTCCGCGCGTCAGCACATCTTTCGTGACGGCCGATCCGGTCGACGCCGGCCAGCCGCCTTCATCTCAAAGCAGAGGCTCCTCATCTAAAAGGATGCAGGTGCTCAACCAAAAGCATACGGCCGTTCATCTGATGGGAGAATTGACACCCCAAGCGGAGAGCTTGCTCGCCCAATCGAACACGGCGCACGCGGCCAGGGCCCTAAGCGAGCATGACCGACCGAACAGCAAACTGAAGTTGCCGCTCGGAAACCGGCTTGAACAGCACCGCCATCGGATGATCGAGCTTGATCCGCGCCGCCGTCGCCGGGTCTTTGGATCCGGTGATGAAGATGACCTTGGAGCCAACCGATTCATGGATGGAGAGCGCTGCGTCGACACCATCCAGGCCGCCTCGCAACCGCACGTCCATCAGCACGAGCTTGGGTCGATGCGTTCGGGCCATGGCGATGGCAAGCACGGCCGTCGCCGCGCTGCCGCAGACCGTCAGTCCCATGTCCTCCAGAACCATGCTCCAGAGGTCCGCGATCATCGCATCATCATCGACGACGAGCACGCATTCCCGCAAATCGCTCATGGCGGGTCAGGTAATGCGAGCCGAATTTCTGTCGTCATGCCATTTTCAGTCCGGGTTACCATCGTACCGTCAAGCTGACCGACCAGATTCGTGATGATGCGGGTCCCAAGACCGGGACCGGTCTTCCCGAATGCGAAGCTTTCTGACGGCCCCACACCATCGTCGGATACAACAAGAACCAACCTTCCGTCCACGTCATTTCTAAGAACAACCGAAATGGTACCTTTTCCATGTGGAAACGCATGTTTGAGCGAGTTGGTCACCAGTTCAGTCACCAGCAGACCCAGGGGCACCGCGAAGTCCAGCCCGACATCCAGTCTGCAGGCATCTACCGATATGTTCACCCCGCTCGTCCCGCCGCCTTCCAGGATATTCTTCGACAGATCGTCCAGGAAGGGAACGACATCGAACGTCTTCAGATCGGCCGATCCCATCAATTGCTGATGGACCAGCCCCAAAGCGAAAATCCGGCCGCGCAGGCTCAGCAACGCCTCCTTCGCCCGCGGATCATCGATTTTGCGGCCCTGCATCATCATCAGGCTGTCGACCAGCTGCAGGTTGTTCTTGACCCGGTGATAGACCTCTCGAAGCAGGAGGTCGCGCTGGTTGAGTGCATTGGTACGTTCCTCAACCACCTTCTCGAGTTCTTGTTTTGCCTCTCTCAGCGCGATTTCACCCTTGTACTGGGTGTCGATATCCTCGATTGACTTGATCACGATGGGTCGGTCACCGCTTCCTGGCGGGCGTACCAGGGTCGCGGAAACGCGCGCCCAGAAAGGCGACCCATCAAGACGGATGTACCGCTTCTCCTGCGTGATGGTGTCATGTTCGCCCGACAGCAGGCGCTTATGGCCGGCGGCGTCCGCGGCACGGTCCTCGTGCCAGACGAATTCCGGACAGCAGCGTCCGACGAGTTCCTCAGGCATGTATCCGAGCATCCGCGCAACCACCCGATTGGCTCGCAGGATGCGCCTTGTCTCGGGATCGGCGAGGATCTTTCCGACGGCCGACCCCTCGAAGCTTGCGCGAAACTCTGCCTCGGAGCGGGCCAGCGCGCGCGCCGCGTTAGCACGTTCTGAAATATCAACAACGACCGACAGGATCATCAGCCCGTCCTCGGTCTCGATCGGATTAAGCCCGATCTCGACCGGGAACTCGCTGCCATCCTTTCGAACCGCGGAGAAAGCCTGCCCCGCACCCATCTGCCGCTGTCGTGGCTGAGTGAAAAACTTCTCACAGTGCACGGCGTGATCGTCGCGGAAACGCTGCGGCACCAGCATCGCCACCGGTTGGCCCACAAGCTCCTCTCTCGGATAGCCGAATATACGCTCCGCCTCGGCGTTGACCATTTCGATCTGACCGGTCGCCCGGACCATGACCATCGCGCTGGGCGCCGCTTCCACCACAAGGCGAAATCGCTCCTCCATCCGCCTGCGCGCCGATAGATCGATGATGGTGGACAGAACCATCGGCCCGTCGTCGGTTTCGATCGGGTTCAGGCCGATCTCCAGCGGGAACTCGCTGCCATCCTTGCGTAGGCCATACAAGTCAAGCCCGTCGCCCATGGGCCGCGGTTTCAGATCACTGAAGAACATTCCGCGCAGTTCCGGGTGGCGCCCACGGAACCGTTCCGGCACCAGGATCTCGACGGACTGGCCGATAAGTTCCCCCCGTGAGTAGCCGAACAAACGCTCGGTCTGGGCGTTGACCAGCTCGATCTGACCCGTGGGACGGATCATCACCATCGCGCTGAGTGCCGATTCGACGACACGGCGGAAGCGCTCCTCGCTCTTCCGAAGCGCCTGTTCGATCCCGGTATCGTCGGGCTCCTTGCCCGTCTTGCTGTCCGCAGGCATTCGTGAACGCGCACCCTCCGTCGGAAAGTTTGGTAGATCACATGTCAGCGCAACACGCTATCCGGGTGCTCACATCCGGTTCCGCACGTCAATTGGCTTTTTGCGGTCGCTTCGT
Source organism: uncultured Alphaproteobacteria bacterium (assembly GCA_963817185.1). GTDB lineage: Bacteria > Pseudomonadota > Alphaproteobacteria > Acetobacterales > Acetobacteraceae > Rhodopila. The sequence goes on from CAWFNN010000007.1 coordinate 151,020, forward strand.
TGTATGCTGATGCGACCCGGTCGCGCTGTCGCGGGCAAAATGGCTTGAATGTCCCGGCGAGGAAGCCTACATGCAGCTTGGTCAGCTTGCTGACTATGGCGATAAACGATGCGTGGAATAATCGTTGTGGACCCGGGGGCAGTGCCCGGCGCCTCCACCATTCATCCGGCATGGCGGATTGCTCGCAGGAGTGGTCCGCATTACGGCTCGACGGGGGCGAAACAGGTTCGACACGCGTGGTAAAGACACATCTTTTGCCCGGCATGATACCGCCGTTATCGGGTCAAATCACAAGTGCCAACGATAACGAGGCGCTCGCCGTCGCTGCATAAGCGATAGGCGCGGTTCGGGGGGGCACCGGGCAACAGAAGCCCCCCCAATGATTGCTTACCTCAAATACGGATACCGAAGCTCTCCGCGAAGCCCTGTCTGCCGGTGTCGGTGATCGTCACGGCGCGCGAGTCACGCTGACGCGTTATCCATCCAAGGTCGAGGCAGCGCGTGGCAAGCGCGGCGCCGAGGCGGCCAGCGATATGAGGACGGCGTTCGCTCCAATCCAGGCACGGCCGGCAGAACAGGCGCTTGCCGGGGGGTGGCTCAGCGCCGAAGTTTCGCAGGAAAGCTTGGCCGCTCTGCGTGACTTCGCCCCCATCAGGGGACAAGGTCAGATGGCCGGCTTCGCTCAGCGCATCCGCCATCGCCACGCCCAGCCGCCCGGCGAGGTGGTCGTAACAGGTGCGCGCCGTTCGCAGCGCCTCACCGCCGCGCCACGCAACCGGCGTCCGGGTTTCGGGACCGGCGACCGCCATGATGCTTTCCAGCATCTGCCCGACCAGCGGGGAGGCAAGGCGGAAGTAGCGGTGACGCCCCTGTTTCTCGCCTGCCAGAAGGCTTGCCTCGGTGAGGCGGGCGAGGTGGCCGCTCGCGGTCGATGGCGAGACGTGGGCGGCGAAGGCCAGTTCCTTCGCCGTCAGCGCCCGTCCGTCCATCAGCGCCGCGAGTATGTTCGCTCGGGCCGGATCGCCGAGCAGCGCGGCGACCGAGGCCATGCGCGTGGTGTTGCTCATGGTGGCGGAGCATACGCCAGGTCGGCGGGGCACGTATTGCGGGTACGGTTCGGCCTCGGCCGAAGCATCGAACGTGCCGAGCGGCGCGGTGTCCGGTTCAGCGTGCGTGACGACCCGGGGGGATCGCGCGCGCCAACAATCGGCTGCACCCGCGGTCCCGGACCGATCCGTTGACCGGGGTGGGCAACTGCCGGACCTTCGATCGCACGTCGGAGAATGCGGTCGCGTCCTGCGCGCCACTGGCGCTGCTGATGGTCGATGCGGACTGTCTGAAGCGATACTACGACAGTCACCAGCATCTGCCGCGCGATGAGTGCCCGCGTCTGTTGGCTCAAACGATGCGCACAGCGGTACGCGTGCCGGCTCACGCACTGCGGCGGCGATGAATTTCGGCGCGACCCGCAACCCGAAAACCCAGGGCCTGTCACTCTACCCGACGCGGTTGTCGACCAGATCCGTCACTACACCGGGGTCGGCCAGCGTCGAAGTATCACCCAGGGAATCGGTTTCGTTCGCCGCGATCTTGCGCAGGATCCGGCGCATGATCTTGCCGCTGCGGGTCTTCGGCAGGCTGGGTGCCCATTGGATCGCATCAGGTGAGGCGATCGGCCCGATCTCCTTCCGCACCCAGGCGACAAGCTCCTTGCGTAGTTCCTCCGACGGCTCTTCATCGGCGATCAGGGTGACATAGGCGTAGATGCCCTGGCCCTTAAGATCATGCGGGTACCCCACGACCGCCGCTTCAGCGACCTTCGGATGGGCGACAAGCGCGCTTTCCACTTCGGCGGTTCCCATGCGGTGACCGGAGACGTTGATCACGTCGTCGACACGGCCGGTGATCCAGTAATACCCGTCAGCGTCGCGGCGGGCGCCGTCGCCGGTGAAGTAAAGACCCTTGAAGGTGGAGAAATAAGTCTGAACGAACCGCTCATGGTCGCCGAACACGGTGCGCATCTGGCCCGGCCAGGAGTCGCTGATACATAGGTTGCCCTCGGCCTCGCCGATCAGTTCCTGCCCCTCGCCGTCAACCAGCAGCGGCTGAACGCCCGGCAGCGGCAGGGTCGCCGAGCCAGGCTTCAACGGCGTGGCCCCCGGCAGCGGACTGATCAGGATGCCGCCCGTTTCGGTCTGCCACCAGGTATCGACGATCGGGCACCGATGCTCGCCCACCACGCGGTCGTACCAGAGCCAGGCCTCCGGATTGATCGGTTCGCCGACCGAACCGAGGATACGCAGGCTCTTGCGGCTGGTCTTGTGCACCGGGCCCTCGCCGTCGCGCATCAGCGCGCGGATCGCGGTCGGTGCGGTATAGAAAATATTGACCTTGTGCTTGTCCACCACTTGCCAGAAGCGGCTGCTGTCGGGGTAGTTCGGGATACCTTCGAACATCAGCGTGGTCGCGCCGTTGGCCAAAGGCCCGTACACGATGTAGGTGTGACCGGTGACCCAGCCGACATCCGCGGTACACCAGTAAATCTCCCCCGGGCGATAATCGAAGACATTCTCGTGCGTAAAGCTGGCCCAGACCAGGTACCCGCCCGTGGTGTGCAGGACGCCCTTCGGCTTGCCGGTGCTGCCCGACGTGTACAGCAGGAAAAGCGGGTCCTCGGCGTTCATCTCCGCCGGGGCGCAATCGGGCGAGGCCTCGGCGAGCAGGGTCGCGTAGTCGTGGTCGCGTCCGGCCGTCATGTCGACCGCACCGCCGGTCACCTTGACCACGATCACGTTCTTCACCTCGGGGCAGGACTTCAGCGCCTGGTCGGCATTCGCCTTGAGCGAGACCTTGCGCCCGCCGCGGCGTCCCTCATCGGCCGTGATCAGCAGCGTGGACTCGCAATCCTGCAGGCGATTGACCAGGCTGTCGGGCGAGAAGCCGCCAAACACCACCGAATGAATCGCACCGATCCGCGCGCAGGCCAGCATCGCAACCGCCGCCTCGGGCACCATCGGCAGATAGATGGTCACGCGGTCCCCCCTGGCGACGCCAAGGATTTTCATGGCATTGGCCAGCCTGCACACCTGGTCATGCAGTTCCCGGTACGTGACGTGCTTGCTGACCGACGGATCGTCGCTTTCCCAAATGATCGCGGTCTGATCACCGCGTGTCGCCAAGTGCCGATCAAGACATGACGCCGAGGCATTCAAGGTCCCGTCTTCGAACCACTTGATCGAGACATCGCCGACAAAGCTGGTGTTCTTGATCTTCGTCGGCGCCTTCATCCAGGTAACGCGCTTGGCTTCCTCCGCCCAGAACCCGTCGGGGTCGCGAGCGGCACGCCGGAACATCGCCTGATAGCGTTCAGCGTTGACATGGGCCTGCGCTGCGGTCTCCGGGCGCACCGGGAAGACATGGCTGTCGGCGGGATGGGTATCGGGCATGGACAGGGTCCCTCGAGTTATTACTTGGTTCCGGCATGACACGACGCGGCATGTAACCGACAAGCTACGCAGTATCCGATGGTGGTTCAAGCGAGGCCAGGGAAGCTCTACACGAAAGCTCCCCCAGGCAGGCTGCGACGGCGAGAGCCGCCGGAGTGACCGGCTTCAGACCGGCTGCTGGCGCAACGCCGGTTCGGGCGCGGACGGTGCGCCAATCGGAAGCACCGCGTGGCCATGAGTTTCGTTGATCACTTCGGCGGCCGCCAGGTAGAAGGCCAGGACGGCTGTCAGCAGGCCCATGTATCCACCGAGGACCTTCAGCACGGGGATGCCGAACAGGTCAGCGACGCCCAACAGGAAGAAGGTTATCCACAGCGCCAGGAACACCGACTGTACCGCTCGGTTGAGCGCCAGGCTCGCGATCCACATGTAGAACGTGAACACGCCCCACATCACCAGCCACCAGCCGACAAAGCCGGCCGGCACGGTCGTGGCGAAGAACTGCACGAACAGCGCGAAGGTCCACCAGAACGCGCCATAGCCGCAGAACGCGACGAAGCCGAAGGTGTTGCCGCGTGGCATCTCCATCAGTCCGGCGGCGAACTGGGCGGTACCGCCGAAGGCGAAGGCACTGGCGAGCACCATAGGCACACTGGTTCCGGCGAACCAGCCGGCGTTCACCATGCTCAGCATCCAGGTCGTCAGAGCGAAGCCACTCAGACCGAGCGGCGCGGGGTTGGCGAGTTTCATTGCAGAGCCCTCCCAGGCTCGCCGGGACCAGGCCCGGTTGTTTCAGTGTTGCGGTCTTTCTGCGTTCGGGCCGATACGTCGCAGTGATCGGCTATGGCTTTGTAGTCTCTGAGACAAAGACAATGCCGTCATTGACTTGGATCAACACGGGATCGAGTGCGTCGCCGCGGCACGGGCCACGCAGGCAGATGCCGTCGGCGATGCGGAACTCCGCGCCGTGCGTGGCGCAGATGATATGTTGGCCGTCGGCCGTCAGGAAGCGATCGGGCACCCAATCCAGCGGTGTGCCGATATGCGGGCAGGAATTGACGTAGACATAAACGGCATCACCTTGGCGAACCGCGAACACCCCGCTCCACGCGCCCTCCGGCGGCGGGAACCCCTTCGCGGCGCCGTCCGGCAGGTCCTCCAGCCGGCACAAAACCCGCATCCCCGATGGAGCCGATGCTTCCGTCCGCCCATCCGGTCCCAGCGCGGCCCGGGAATCGTCGTCACCGATGGGTCGGATCATCGCATACCTCTACGTCCCGGCAGGTTGGCGCCGCTCTCGCTATCACCCAGACTGACAGGTTGTCCCGCGTCACGTAATCACCTCCGCGCGGTCTCGCAAGGTAGTTGCCGAAAGCGGTCCGCGCCATGTAGGGTGCGACTCAGATTTGGGAACACAGCATGAACGATCTGTTCGGACCGAGCTCCGAAAAATCAGAATCCGAAAAATCGGGGTCCGTAAAGGCCGGATCAAAGTCGCCTGCCAAGCCGGCAAGGGCGGAATCGGAAACGCGCCTGCCGTTGCCCGCCCGCGACGACTTGGAATACTCCGCCAAGGACATCGAGGTCCTGGAAGGCCTGGAGCCGGTCCGCAAACGCCCCGGTATGTATATCGGCGGCACCGACGAGGCGGCTCTGCATCATCTGGCGGCAGAAATCCTCGACAACGCGATGGATGAGGCGGTCGCCGGCCATGCCAGCTTCATCGAAGTGACGCTGGAAGCGGGCAACTGGCTGACGGTGCGCGACAACGGGCGCGGCATTCCGGTCGATCCGCATCCGAAGTTCAGGAACCTGAGCGCGCTGGAGGTGATCCTGACGACGCTGCACTCGGGCGGGAAGTTCGGCGGCAAGGCCTACGCGACGTCGGGCGGTCTGCATGGCGTCGGCAGTTCGGTGGTCAACGCCCTGTCCGAAATGATGGAGGTGGAGGTCGCGCGGGACCGGGTGCTGTGGAAGCAGTCCTATGCCAAGGGCAAGCCGACGACGAAGCTGATCAACGCCGGTCCGGTGCATAACCGGCGCGGGACCATCGATCCGTTTCAAGCCGGATACGGAGATTTTCGGGCCGCTGGCGTTCGTGCCGAGCCGGCTGTATCGGCTCTGCCGGTCCAAGGCGTATCTGTTTCGTGGCGTCGAGATCCGGTGGAGCTGCGCCCCGGCGCTGCTGCAGGGCGGCAAGGACGAGGTTCCGGCCGAGGCGGTGCTGCATTTCCCGGGCGGACTGCGGGACAGTCTCGCGGCCGATATCGGCGACCTGGCCAAGGTGCTGCCGCAGATCTGGGCAGGCGAGGCCGCTTTGCCGGGGGAAGCGACCGGCAAGGTCGAATGGGCGGTGGTCTGGCTGGAGCAGGGCGACGGATTTCTCCATTCCTACTGCAACACCGTGCCGACGACGCAGGGCGGGACGCACGAGGCCGGGTTTCGTGCCGCGTTGGTGAAGGGGCTGCGGGCCTGGGGCGATCAGCGGGGCAACAAGCGGGCGGCACAGATCACCGCGGACGACGTTCTTGGACCCGGTGGCGGCGAAGCTGTCGCTGTTCCTGCGCGATCCGCAGTTCCAGGGCCAGACCAAGGAGAAGCTGACCAGCGCGGAGGCGTCCCGCCTCGTCGAAGGTGCGTTGCGCGACCGCTTCGACCATTTTCTCGCGGGCGATCCAGGCGTCGGCTGACAACCTGCTCGCGTTCGTGATCGAGCGCGCCGAGGAACGGATCCGCCGCAAGGAGACCAAGGACACCGCCCGGAAATCGCCGACCCGGCGGCTGCGGCTGCCCGGCAAGCTCACCGACTGCACGCGCGAGAATGCGGCCGAGACGGAGATCTTCCTGGTCGAGGGCGACTCGGCGGGCGGGTCGGCCAAGCAGGCACGCAACCGGGAAACCCAGGCGGTGCTGCCGCTGCGCGGAAAGATTCTGAACGTCGCCAGCGCCTCGGCGGACAAGCTGCGGCAGAACCAGGAACTGAAGGACCTGATCGAGGCGTTGGGCTGCGGCGTCGGCGACCGCTTCGACCGCGCCAAGCTGCGCTACGGCCGCGTCATCATCATGACCGACGCAGACGTCGACGGGGCGCATATCGCCTCGCTGCTGATGACGTTCTTCTATCGGGAACTGCCGGAGTTGGTGCGGCATGGGCACATCTACCTGGCTCAGCCGCCGCTGTACCGGCTGACCCAGGGGGCTAAGTCGGTCTACGCAATGGATGACGCGGATCGCGAGCAGAAGGTCAGGCGCGCGTTCAAGGCCGGCACCAAGGTGGAAGTCAGCCGCTTCAAGGGCCTGGGCGAGATGCCGCCGGCGCAGTTGAAGGAAACGACGATGGACCCGGCGAAGCGGACGCTGCTCAAGGTGATGGCGATCCCGGAGCAGCGCGCTGCGACGAATGATCTGGTGGAAAGCCTGATGGGCCGGCGGCCGGAACTGCGCTTCGCGTTCATCCAGGAGCGGGCGAAGACGGTGGAGGAAGTGGACGTCTGAGCAGGCCGGTCCCCGCGGACGATGGCCGGATTTGGCTGCCGATCCTCCTTCTGACCAGCGCAGGCGATGGCCGGTGAAGCACGTCGCGGGCCCGCCTGATCCCGCCGATCGGGCCGCCAGCCGCCTTCAGCGCGGTTCCGGTTCGGTGCGATAGGTCCGCAGGAACATCGTGACCGAGGCTTCGACCACCTTGTCGACGTCGCTCTCCGGCGGATCGGGAAGCATCTCCAGCCTGCGGCGCAACACCAGTCGCGTCTGGCACAGGTTGAAGAACTGTTCCGCCGCGAAGGTCGGGTCGGGCACGGATAGCCGGCCGCGCCGTGTCTCCTCGGCCAGCCAGTCCGCCAGGAAGCCGATCGCGCGCGCCGGACCCGACCTCGAAGAACCCGCGCGCCAGGTCGGGGAATTTCGCCGCCTCGGCGATCACGACGCGATAGATCGCCAGGCCGATCTCGGACAACATCATCTGGACCATGCGCTTGCCGATGCCGCGCAGCACCTTCGCCGGATCGTCGCCATCATGGTTGGCGCTGTCGAACGCATGCGCCAGGAACTGGTCGCATTTCTCACCGACATAGGCGGTGAACAAGGCGGCCTTGCTGTCGAAAGTAATTATACAGCGTGCCCTTGGAGACGCCGGCGACCAGGGCGATCCGCGCCATGCTCGCGCCTTCGTATCCGTCGGCGGCGAATACCGTCGGCCGCGCCCTCCAGGATCTGCGCCCGCTTTTCCGGGCTTAACGCAACATTGACATCCATCCGCCGAACCATCCCGCGCCCTGGCCGTATTGACAACCTGTATCAGTTGGTTACGTCTCGCCAGAGTAGGTTGACCGAACGGTTCGGTCAATGCGATCGTGCGCGGAATCGACGCGATCACGGAGCACCTTTGATGGACGATCTGACCCGTGAGGTGGACCTGAAGGACACCGCCGGCACCTCGCGCCACGCCGGCCGGCCTCGGTCCGCCGGCGAAGCCCGGCCGCGTCAAGCGAATCCTCGGCTTCACGATCGGCGCGATCGTCGCTGGTGAGCCTGCTCATGGGCGGCACGCTGTACTGGTTGAACGCGCGGCATTACGAAACGCACCGATGACGCGTCGGTCGACGCCTACACCACCCAGATGGCGCCGCGCGTGGCCGGGCAGGTGACCAAGCTGCTGTTCGCCGACAACCAGCATGTCTCGGCCGGGCAGACGCTGGTGCTGATCGATCCGCGCGACTTCCAGGCGAAGCTCGACCAGGCGAAGGCGCAGCAGGCCAGCGCCGAGGCCACCTTGCAGCAGGCCCAGGCGCAGGTGCTCGTTCAGCAGGCCAACGTGGACCAGGCGACCGCGAATGTCCGTGTCGCCGAGGCCGACCTGCTGCAGGCCCGGCAGGATTACGACCGCTTCCAGAAGATCAATCCGAACGCGGTGACGCGTCAGCAGATCGACGCGGCGACCGCGACGTTCCACTCGTCGCAGGCCAAGCTGGACGCCAGCCGGCAGATGGTCGGCGGGGCGCAGGCACAGGTTCGTGCGGCGCAGGCGCAGGTGCTGGCGGCGCAGGCGTCGCTGCAAGCAGGCCGAGGCGAACACCCGGACGGCGGAACTGCAACTCTCCTATTGCACCATCGTCGCGCCGGTGGCGGGGATCGTGACCCATCGCACCGTCGATGCCGGGAACTATGTCAATGCGGGCCAGCCGCTGTTCGCCCTGGTGCAGGATGACCGCTGGGTGACCGCCAACTTCAAGGAAACCCAGTTGGCCGACATCCGCCCGGGCCAGGATGTGCGAACTGTCGATCGATGCGGTTCCGTCGGTGGTGTTCCACGGCAAGGTGGACAGCTTCCAGGCCGGCACCGGGACGGTGTTCAGCACGCTGCCGGCCGAGAACGCGACCGGGAACTACGTCAAGATCGTGCAGCGCCTGCCGGTCAAGATCGTGTTCGACGACCCCCGGGTGAAGAACTATCCGCTGGCGCCGGGCATGTCCGTCGTGCCACGCGTGCGGGTGCGCTAGCATGCAGCCGCCGAATGACGGTCGGAGCTGCGCGCATCAGACAGGTCCGCCCGGTCATCGGATCGTGCCGGATGCGCGGCAGATCCGCGTGAACCGCCTCTGCCCCGGTCCGCGGCCGGCGACCGCAATCCGTGGATGATCGCCGTCGTCGTGTCGATCGCGACCTTCATGGAGGTGCTGGACACCACGATCGCCAACGTGGCGCTGCGCCATATCGCCGGCAGCCTGGCGGCGGACCAGGACGAGTCGACCTGGATCCTGACCAGCTACCTGGTGTCCAACGCCATCGTCCTGCCGGTCAGCGGCTGGCTGGCCAACGTGATCGGCCGCAAGCGGTTCTACATGCTGTGCGTCGGCGCTGTTCACCGCCAGTTCGCTGACTGTGCGCGATGTCCACGTCGCTGGGCATGATGCTGGTGGCGCGGGTCCTGCAAGGCATCGGCGGCGGCGGGATGGCGCCCGTCGAGCAGTCGATGTTCGCCGACACGTTCCCGCCGGAAAAGCGGGCGCAGGCGTTCGCGCTGTACGGCCTGACAGTGGTCAGCGCGCCGGCGATCGGGCCGGTGCTGGGCGGATGGCTGACCGACAATCTGTCCTGGCACTGGGTGTTTCTGATCAACCTGCCGGTCGGCCTGCTGTCGCTGACCCTGGTCGGCTGGCTGGTCGTGGAACCGGAGATGCTGCAACGCGGGAACGGCGGGAGCGGCTGGCGAAGGGCCTGAATATCGACGTGCTCGGACTGATCCTCGTTGTCCTCGGCTTCGGCTGCCTGCAGATCCTGCTGGACCGGTATCGAGCTGGATGACGGGTTTTCCTCCAGCTTCATCTCGACCCTGGGCGTGATCAGCGTCGGCAGCCTGGCCGGCCTGATCGTGTGGGAGCTGTTTCATCCGCAACCGGTGGTGAATGTCCGGCTGCTGGGGCTATCGCAGCTTCGGCATTTGCTGCGGGCTGATGTTCCTGGTCGGGCTTCCTGCTGATCTCCACGACCCAGCTGTCTGCCGCAGCTGGCCCAGACGCTGCTGGGCTACGATGCCACGACCTCCGGGCTGACCCTGGGTGTCGGCGGCATCGCCAGCCTGTTGCTGATGCCGGTCGCCGGCATCGTCACCGGACGCCTGGTCCAGCCGAAATGGTTGATCCTGATGGCGGTGCTGGGCACCGGCTGGTCGCTGCTCGGCGCCGTCCAACCTCGACCTCAGCATCAGCTTCTGGAGCATCTCCGCCACGCGCATTTCGCAGGTCGTGTGGCTGCCGTTCCTGTTTATTCCGATCAGCGCGGTGTCCTATGTCGGCCTGCCGCCGAATCGCAACAATGAGGCCTCCGCGTTGATCAACCTGATGCGCAACCTGGGCGGAAGCGTCGGCGTGTCCTTCGTCACCAACATGCTGGAGGAACGCACGCAGTTCCATCACGAGCGGCTGGCGGAACATATCACCGCCTACAACGGCTTCGGGTGGAACACGCCGCTTGCCCCGGTCGATGCGTTGGTGCAGGCACAGGCGTCCGTCATGAGTTACCTGGATATTTTCTGGCTGCTCGGGATTGTGGCGCTTGCTTGTCGCCCCGTTCGTCCTGCTGCTGCCGCGTGTGCCCAAGGGCACCGCCCTCGCGCATTAGGATTTTGCGGTGAACCGTGCTGCCGCGCGGCTTGGCCTGGCGTTACAGTGTCATCACCAAGGCCTGATTGGCGGCCGTCCGTCGCCATGCGTCCGGTGCCGACCGCTTTCGTCCTTGACGTTTTATCCGCCGCTGTTCATCCCTGCAAAAACGGAATGAGTGATCGGGCTCACGCGCTTGGACGTTTCCGCATCGCCCAATGGTGTGCGATGTTTCATCGACCCCTTCTGGCCTGCTGGATCTCTTATGATCAATAAATCGAGACGAATTTTAGCGTGCGCGGCGCGACTGGCAGGGGTCGCGGTCCTGACCGGCTGCACCTGTGGGACCCAACTTCAAGCGGCCCGCCTGGGTCGTCCCCCGCGTCGTGGTTCGCCGGCCCGAAGGAGGCGGTGAAGCGGCCACCGAGCATTCCCGTGGCGGAACCGATCGATGTTGATTGGTGGACGCTGTTCCACGACCCGATCCTGACCGGTCTGGAACGGCGGGTGGCGGCGGAAAACCTGGATGTAAAGATCGCCGGGGTGCGGCTGGCCGAATCCCGCGCGCAACTGGCTGATCGCGCGGGCGTCGTTGTTTCCGACGGTCGGGGGCAACGCGTCCTACGTGCGCGAACTCGCCAGCAACAACGGCGTATTCGCCCTGATTCCCAGCGCCACGGGCGCGAGTGCCGCGAACGGAGCAGCCGGCAATTCGGCCGGCGCGATACCGGGCACCGGCCTAGGCACCGTTCGATCTCTATCAGGGCGGCTTCGATGCGTCCTGGGAGGTCGATCTGTGGGGCGGCGTACGCCGCTCGGTCGAATCGGCCACGGCGCCACCAGCCGAAGCGGCCAATGAGGCCAGACGCGTCGGTCCTGCTGTCCAGCCTGGCCGAGGTCGCGCGCGACTACATCCTGCTTCGCGGCGTGCAGACCGAGTTGCAGATCGCCCACGACAACGTTGGCTACGCGACGTCAGAGCCTCAACCTGACCCAGCAGCGGGCCGCCGGCGGCGTCACCACCGATCTCGATGTGGCGAACGCCTCGGCGCAGTTGCGCAGCACGCTGGCGCCGATTCCCGCCGCTGGAGCAGCAGGAGGCGCAGCTGATCAATGCGCTGAGCCTGCTGCTGGGCCAGCCGCCCAATGCGCTGCGGACCGAACTCGCGACGGCGAAGCCGGTGCCGCCGGTTCCGCCGCGCGTGCCGGTCGGCCTGCCCTCGGAACTCGCGCGCCGCCGTCCCGACATCCGTGCAGGCCGAGGCCCAGCTTCATGCCGCGACGGCCAATATCGGCGTGGCGCAGGCGAATTTCTATCCGTCGCTCAATCTGACCGGCAGTTTCGGATTGCAGTCGCTGCAGTTCGGCAGTCTTTTCAACTTGAATTCGAAACAGTATGCGATGGGTCCGGGCCTGACGATCCCGATCTTCCAGGGCGGCCAGTTGCGCGCGACCCTGCATTTGAACGAGGCGCAGCAGCAGGAGGCGGCAATCAACTTCCAGAAGATCGTGCTGCAGGCCTGGCACGATGTGGACAACGCGCTGACCGCGTACAAGGCGGAGCAGACGCGGCGCGATCAGCTCAGCCGGGCAGTCACCGACAACGAGCATGCGCTGGCATTGGCGCAGAGCCGCTATCAGCAAGGCGTGGCGGACTTCCTGAGCGTGCTGGTCGTCGAACGCAGGCTCTGCTGGCGGCTCAGTTGCAGTTGGCGGACAGCACGACCACCGTTTCGTCGGATCTCGTGGCTTTGTACAAGGCCCTCGGCGGCGGCTGGGAGACAGATATGCCGGAAACGAAAACAACCGACGCGACGTCGGCCTTACCCCAGGCGGGCAAACCGCCCGGAGGCTGATGCTTGCGTATCGCTGCGGCCCTGTATTTGATCATGATCGCGCTGAGCGGAACGTCCCCGGCGCGTGAATCATGCAATCAAACAAAGAGATAGACCATTTTCGGCCTGCACAGTCAGGCTGAAAATAGTCTAGCCCGAGATATCTTCCTGATCCGTATCGGACCGCTTTCTGGGATCTGTTCGAACTGCCTTTGGACGATTGTAGCTTCGCGTCCTGCGGGGGCGGCTGGCGCAGATGCGGCGGCAAGGCCAGGAAGCCAGGAACAAAGGCTTGCACGCGTGTTTCGCGCCCTTGAGAAAGCATTCAGGATCTGCCACGGCGCCACCGACGACTGGCGTCGCCTTGTGATACTCTCCGCGACCGCCATCCGGCAGTCTCCGCACCCCCTCCGCACACAGATCCCTGGCTGCATCGGGCGCGACTGAGCGGGACGATGGCGGCGATGCGGGTCGCCGATGATTCAACCGATCGCCACGCCCGCGACTTCCGCGCGGCGCGTCACGCGCGTCCAGCCATGACGGCGCTTCGACGCCGGCGCGGACAGACCAGGAAATTATTCTTGCATTAGCAACGCTGTTCGCATATTGTTCGCGGGAGCGACCAGCGACCCGTGCCAACCCAACTCGCCCGAGGCCCCGTGTTCAACCCACCCGTTTTCCCAGCCACCATCACTCCGGCCATCCTGGACACCGTCCTCGGCCATCTCGCGCCCTATTTCCTGCCCGGCGCCGGCAACGCTCCCACCATCGCCCGCCATGCGGCCAGCCAGGTGCTCGTCGCCTACGGCGTTGCGACCGACGAGGAACTCCGTCTCGCCGCCGAGGTCGTCAGCTTCGGTTTTCATGCTCTCGAATCGCTCAGCGAGGCGGCAACCCGCGATCTTCCGGTGACCAGGAAACTTCGTCTCCGCGGCAGCGCCGTCAGTCTCAGCCGCGAGGCTCACAAGGCTCAGCGCAAGCTTGATCAGCTGCAGCGCGCCCGCCTGACCGGATCCCCTCCGCCGGAGGCGCGGGAACCGCCGCTCGAGCCTCCCGCCACCCCCGACAAGCCCGCGACCGAACCGGCGCTCGGCCTGATCGAGTTCGCCCGTGAGGCGCTGGAGGCCAGCACGAAGCAGGGCGGTGTCCAGGCCTGGACGCTTTCGCGCCAGCAGCGTCGCGCCGCGGAGCGGATCGCTGAAAACCTGAAGCGGAACAAGGCCCGGCACGATCAGCTTGCGGCCGCGACACGGAACACATCCCTGCAAGACATGAACCGGATCGGTGCGATATGAGGGCAGTCTGGCGCTGGATCGCCGCCCATCTCACGACAGCCATCGCAAGCAAGACATCGGCCCCTCCGGCGACCACGGATACGCTGAGCGGCATCCCCGGGCGCGTCATTGCGTGTGCGCAAATTGTGGCAAAATCTCTCGGCCCCGGACTTCCCGAGATCATCTACGAAAACGCGCTGGCCTTTGAACTCCGCAAGACAGGCCTCACCGTCGGTCAGCAAAGAGCCGTCGCGGTTTATTACGACGGAGCGATCGTCGGCGACTACACCGCCGACCTGTTGGTCGAAAACGCCGTCCTGGTCGAGATGAAGGCCGTCAGGACCAGCAGCCCCGCCCACATCGCCCAATGCGGGCGGTACCTGAAGGCGACAGGTCTCACGCTGTGCCTGATGTTCGACTTCGACAGACCGCGCCTGAAGATCAAGCGCGTGGCACGCGGCCCCTGACCGCGCGAGCCTCCCCATTACTGCGCCGCAACCGCCACTTCCGTCCGCCCCCGCGCGATCCGCAGCACCATCAGGGCGGCCATCACGCAGGCCAGTCCGCTCGCCAGAAACGCGGGCACATAGCTTCCCGTCAGATAACGCGTCTCCCCGGCCCCCAGCGCCGCCAGCGCGCCGCCGATCTGATGCCCCGCCACGATCCAAGAAACGATCACCGGCGCGTCCTTCCGGCCGAACGCCTCGTTTGTCAGGGTCACCGTCGGCGGCACCGTCGCCACCCAGTCCAGCCCGTAGAACACCGAGAAAATCGCCAGGCTGACCACGTCGAAATTCGTGAACGGCAGCACCATCAGCGAAAGCCCGCGCAGCCCGTAATACCAGAACAGCAGTACCCGCGAGTTGAACCGGTCCGTCAGATATCCCGACAGCGTCGTGCCGATCAGGTCGAACACCCCCATCGCCGCCAGCAGCGAAGCCGCACTGACCTCCGGAATCCCGTGATCCATGCAGAACGGGATGAGATGCGTCGCCACCAGTCCATTGGTGGAAAACCCGCACACGGCAAACGTCGCGAACAGCAGCCAGAAATCCGCCGAACCCGCGCCGCGCATCAGCCCGGCGATCGCAACGACGAACGGATTGCCGGACGCACCCGGCAGTTCGACGATTTCGGCCGACCCGAACGGCCCGAGCCCGATCGACGCGGGGCTCTCCGGCAGCATCAGCAGTACGAGCGGGATCAGCACCAGGATCACCCCGGCCACAACCAGCGGCACGATGTGCCAGGTGTGCGAGACCAGCAGGCTCGCCAGCAACGGCAGAAAGACCAGTTGCCCCGATGCGTTGCTCGCCGTCAGCAGCCCCACCACCAGGCCGCGCCGGCGCACAAACCAGCGGTTGGCGATCGCCGTCGCCAGCCCGACCATTCCGGCACCCGAACCCAGCCCGACCAGCACGCCCCACGTCAGATACAATTGCCAGATCGCGGTGACGAGCGAACTCAGCCCCGCGCCGACCACCAGCAGGACCATCGAGCAAAGCACGGTCCACTTCAGGCCGATCGTTTGGATCAGCCCTGCGGCGAACGGTCCGACCAGGCCGAACAGCAGGATGTTCAGCGACACAGCGCCCGAAATCACCGCGGCGTTCCAGCCAAACGCCTGTTGCAGCGGCACGATCAGCACGCCGGGCGTCGCACGCACCCCGACCGAGGCCAGGATGACCACAAACATCACCGCCACGACCACCCACGCATAGTGCACCCGTCCCGCGAACAGGCGGGCCAGCACTCCTGGTCCCATGCCGAACTCTCCGGTTACCGTTGCATGTCAACATGACGTTCGTCATATCGAAGTCAAGCTATAGCATGACGACCGTCACGCGCAGGAGACCTCGCATGGCCGAACCCAGGCAACGCCGGGCGGACACCCGCCAACGCATTCTCACCGCCGCTGGCGATCTGTTCCGCGAGCATGGCGTCGACGGTGTCGGAGTCGATGCGGTGATGAAGCAGGCCGGCCTGACCCACGGCGGCTTCTACCTGCACTTTGCCTCCAAGGAAGCGCTGGCCGCCGAGGTCGCTCAATGCCTTCTGGAAAAGGCCGCCAGCAAGTGGCAGGAGATCAGCCACTCCCCCGACCACGAAGCCGCGCTTGAGCGTATCGTCACCGATTACCTCGACCCGGGCCGCGTCGCATCGGCGCATTGCTGCCCCCTCACCACCCTCGGTCCCGACGTCGCCCGCCGGTCGCCATCGAAGGCGGCCATCGGAGGGGCGCTGCGCGGCATGCTTGATGCCCTGACTCGCGTTCTGCCGGGGCGGATGCGGCGGAAAGCGATGGCGTCACTCGCGACCATGGTCGGCGCCGTCGTGCTGTCGCGCCTGGCGGATGATCCGGCGCTGGCGCGGGCCTTCCTTGCCGCCGCCGCCGACAGTATTCTGCCGGCCAAACGGGCCCTCGGTCGAGCGGATTTACGGGCGGAACGGCAGGATGCCGGCTAGCCGCCCGCGCTGTTCCATCGCAATGTTCCGGAAGGTTATCACTGGAAGGGCCGACATGCGCATCCTGATCAGCCTCCCGTTGCTGGCGCTGTCTCTCGCCGCCTGTGCGACTCTGCCGGGGACCGAGAGCACGCCGTTCCTGCCGGCAGGCGTTTTCAACACGTACGAGGACAATGACGTCGGCGCCATCAACCAGTCCGCCTGGGCCTTCGCCTCTTCCGCCAACACCAAGGGCAATCCGGTCGCCGCCGCGAAGGCGGTCATTGCGCTGGAATACCTGCCAGGGGAACTGAAGGGCAACCCGCGCTGGGTGGGCCTCGACGCATCGATCCCGCTTCGCCTGGGGCAGGCACGCGAGGCGGTGCGGCAGATCCTGGGTATCCGCCCGGACGCCCCGCCGCAGGCCGTTGTGAACACGATGTTGGCGCTGAGCCTGGATCTGAGGGCCGGCAACCAACCGGCGGCGATGCAGGTGCTGACCTCGCCCGTCTTCACCCTGCCGCCAGCGCGGACGTTGCAAATTCTGTCGAACCTGCCCTACGTGCCGCAAGCCAATCTGGCGACCGCCCGGGCCGCGGAAGAGGCCTTTGAGGCCAACAGCGAAGGGGGATGACGGGGCCCCCTCATGGCGGATCCGGCTTAGACCGGTTTGGCCGCACGCGCCTTAGCAGCGGCGGCATCGGCCGTGACCTCGACCGAAATGCGCTCCAGCGCACTTTCGAGCCCCGCCGGGGTCGTCGTCGAAAGCTCCATCGCCGCACGGCGCAGAGCTTCTCGCCGGATCAGCCGCGAAATGAACGTGTCGAAAGCCGGATCCGGCTGGTCCGCGTCCGTCATTCTACCCTCCTGTGCGGCCTGCCACGCCCGGACGGCGTGGCAGGTTGGCGGCTTCGCCGATCAGGCGGCTTCGGCGGGCGGTTCCACGTGCTCGCCGACCATCGCCTCGGTGGTGATCATCAGTCCGCCGATGGAGGCCGCGTTCTGCAGCGCACAGCGCACGACCTTGGTCGGATCGATGATACCCGCCTTGACCAGGTCCTTGAACTCGCCGGTCTGGGCGTCGAAGCCGTAGTTGTATTCGTCCTTGTCCAGCGTCTTGCCGGAAATGACCGCACCGTCCTCGCCGCCGTTGGCGACGATCTGGCGCAGCGGGGTCAGGGCCGCCTTGCGAACGATGTCGATCCCGACGCGCTGGTCGTCGTTGTCGAGCCTTCAGCTTCAGCAGGATCTGCGAGGCGCGCGCCAGGGCGACGCCGCCGCCCGGAACAATCCCTTCCTCGACCGCCGCTCGGGTGGCGTGCAGGGCGTCGTCGACGCGGTCCTTGCGCTCCTTCACTTCGGTTTCGGACGCGCCGCCGACGCGGATGATGGCGACACCGCCGGCCAGCTTGGCCAGCCGCTCCTGCAGCTTCTCCTTGTCGTAGTCCGAGGTGGTTTCCTCGATCTGCGCGCGGATCTGGGTGCAGCGGCCCTGGATGTCGGCCTTCTTGCCGGCGCCCTCGACGATCGTGGTGTTTTCCTTGTCGATCAGCACCCGCTTGGCGGTGCCCAGCATGGCCAGGGTGACGTTTTCCAGCTTGATGCCAAGGTCTTCGCTGATCACTTCGCCCTTGGTCAGGATGGCGATATCCTCCAGCATCGC
Source organism: uncultured Alphaproteobacteria bacterium (assembly GCA_963817185.1). GTDB lineage: Bacteria > Pseudomonadota > Alphaproteobacteria > Acetobacterales > Acetobacteraceae > Rhodopila. The sequence goes on from CAWFNN010000007.1 coordinate 168,784, forward strand.
CTTGCGGCGGTCGCCGAAGCCGGGCGCCTTGACGGCCGCGACCTTCAGGCCACCGCGCAGCTTGTTGACGACCAGCGTGGCAAGCGCCTCGCCTTCGACGTCCTCGGCGATGATCAGCAGCGGACGCCCGGACTGGGCGACGGCTTCCAGCACCGGCAGGATCGACTGCAGGTTCGACAGCTTCTTCTCGTTGAGCAGGATGTAGGGGTTCTCCAGCTCGACCGTCATCTTCTCGGCGTTGGTGATGAAGTACGGCGACATGTAGCCGCGGTCGAACTTCATGCCTTCGACGACGTCGAGTTCGGTGACCATGCCCTTGGCTTCTTCGACGGTGATGACACCCTCGTTGCCGACCTTCTGCATCGCCTCGGCGATCATCTTGCCGACATCGACATCGCCGTTGGAGGAGATCGTGCCGACCTGGGCGGTTTCCGCCTGGGTGGTGATCTTCCTGGAGCGCTTCTTCAGCTCCTCGACCAGGGCCATGACGGCCTTGTCGACGCCGCGCTTGAGGTCCATCGGGTTCATCCCGGCGGACACCGCCTTGGATCCTTCGCGGATGATCGCCTGCGCCAGCACGATCGCCGTGGTGGTGCCGTCGCCGGCAATGTCGTTGGTCTTCGAGGCCACTTCGCGCACCAGCTGGGCGCCCATGTTCTCGAATTTGTCGCTGAATTCGATCTCCTTGGCGACGGTCACGCCGTCCTTGGTGATGCGAGGCGAACCATAGCTTTTGTCGAGCAGCACGTTGCGTCCCTTGGGACCCAGCGTGACCTTCACCGCCTCGGCGAGTGTATCGACACCGCGCGTCATGCGCTGGCGGGCATCGCCACCGAACCGAACGTCCTTGGCAGGCATTTGCGTATCCTTCCCGAAAATCGAGTGCGTCACCGGCTCGCCGACCGGCGACCGCCGGTGACGAAGATTTTGGTCGCAGCCACGCAGTGTGCCAAATCGCGGCGTTGCGCTCACATGGCTGGGTATCAGCCGCCGCGACGAAAAATCTTTCGCCGGTCGCCAGCCATTAGCACTCCTCCCACGAGAGTGCCAGAGCTTATATTCGATGCCGCGGACCACGTCCCGGGGGGTGTCGGCCTGGGTCATCCGCGAGAGCCATGGGATCGCCTGCGTCTGGCCGCGGCCAGTCTGATAACGGAACTGTCGGCCGGTGATCCGCGGGCGGCACGATCTTTCCTTACAAGAACTGACTCTTCCAGCACTTCCGGGAAAAGGAATTTGCCGCGAAGCCAGCACGATCGCGAGGCAACGGAACGTCCGCCGCCGAGGTCGGCAATTTCTACTGCAAACGTTCTGACTTTCATTTCTTGTGTCCGGCTAAGTGCTTTCTGTGCACCACAGTCCGCGTTTTGGCCCCGCGGCGCCGGTTCGACTTGCAGGTCATCGCGGACCAGGCATCCAGGTGTTCGCCCTGTGGCGGCTGTATCTCGTGGCGCGCACCCGGCGCCTGCTTATCGACGATCGCCTTCGCGGAATGGGCGCGAACCCCGATGGTTCGGCCAATGTGACGGGTCCTGGTTCGAAGGGCCGACCGAATTCGTCTCGCGTCGTACCCGCGCGACGGACATCGATGGCTCGGACAAGGCACCGTCGAGGCTTGTCGCGGACCATCGGCCGGCTTGAGCGAGCCTCGGGTCAATTGGCGACGCGTCCCCGATCCCGGGCCGGCAGAAGCACCGCCCGCGGCAGCCGGCAAATCCGGTCATGACCTTGTTACCGGCCGCGATTGGAACGCGCGGGCCTAAGTCGTCGATTATGCCGCGATCCGGTTCGTTCCGATGGGGTCTTCGTCAAGCCGGTGTATCTCGAATAGAAAATCCTATATAACACTGGGAACCAGCACGGGTGGACAAATTGGCGGCAGCAGAACTCACGACGGCTATGGTGGCGGCCGCCTTCGGGGCAACGGCAGCGGAGCCGAGGCAGCCGGATGACGATCCGTTTCGGAAAGGCGACTTTGTCGTCTACCCGACGCATGGCGTAGGCAAGATCGACAAGATCGGCTGCGAGGAGATCGGCGGCCACAAGCTGGACCTGATCACGATCTCGTTCGATGAGAACAAGATGACACTGCGGGTTCCGGTGGCGCATGCGCGCGTGACCGGTCTGCGCAAGCTGGCAACGCCCGAGGCGATGGAGCAGGCGGTGATGATCCTGACAGGACGTCCGAAGGTCAGCCGGCTGATGTGGGCGAAGCGGGCGCAGGAATTCCAGGCGAAGATCAATTCCGGCGACCTGAAGATGGTCGCCGAGGTATGCCGCGATCTGCAAACGGCGGCGAACGGTTCCGCCCCCAGTTACAGCCAGCGCAACCTGTTCGAACTTGCGATCGATCGGCTCGCAGGGGAGTTCGCCGGGGTGGTGGGAACCGACAAGGCGGATGCCGTCGTCAGGCTGACACAGAAACTGGCCGACGGAAGAACGGCCGATTCGGCACGCGCCGATTCGTCACGCTCGGACCAGGGGCGGTCCGACCCAGCGCGCGAAGCGGACGAGGCGAAATCGTCCGAGCCCGCGGTGTCGCGGATGGCCGAGTCGGTATAACTCCAGCCTATAGGACCGCACTCCGGCAACCGCTTATCTCGAAGCACGCCGAAGGGGATGCAAGAGGGTATCATGGTATTCAAGCCGAACTACAACCAGCAGCGCGCTGAACGCGATCGGGCGAAGCAGGCGAAGAAGGAAGCGAAGGCGCGCGAGCGGGAGGATGCCGTCGCGACGCGACGCAAGGCTGAACAGGATGACACACCTCCCGCGACGCCGGAGCCTGGGGAAGCACGCGGCCCTTAGGCGGATGCCGCGGAATTCACTGATACGGTGAAATGGCGAGAGGCCGGCCTTGCGGTTCGATGTCACCTGCGGGGATGGCTTGCTCACGTCGTCACCTGCGGGGATGGCTTGGTCACATCGTGCGCCAGCATTTTGGAGTGGCCGCTCGGGGGCCCGGATGGAGAAGAAGCGACCGGAGACGTCATCGCGGCGCAGGATCCGGTGGCCCTCCTGGCGTTTGGTCGGCCAGAAGGGATCAAATCGGTGACGCGGCTGTGATGTGCCGGCACTCGGGCGCGGCGGTCGTTGGGTGCCTTCGCCGTCAGCACGCCGACCGATCGTATGCCGGGCGCTTCGCCTTACCGGCGTCCGGTCGGCATACAGGGAAGGCTTCATTATGCAGCGAGCAACGCCGCGGGTCAGCCAGATCCTGGAGACGTCGCTTTACGTAGACGACCTGGAGCGATCCCGGGCGTTCTATGAGCGGGTGTTCGGCTTCGCCACCATCTTCCTTGACGACCGGATGTGCGCGATGGAGGTGCCGGGGGAGCAGGTGTTGCTGCTGTTCCGCCATGGCATGACTGATCAGCCGGCGCCCGGGCCCGGTGGCCTCATTCCGCCTCATCACGGGCGCGGCGCGCTGCATCTGGCATTTGCCATTCCGTTCGGCGAACTCGCCGAGTGGGAGGAGCATCTGATGCGCCAGGATATCCCGGTGGAAAGCCGGCTGACCTGGTCCCGGGGTGGAACCAGCCTGTATTTCCGGGATCCGGACGGCCACTCGCTGGAAGTTGCGACGCCCGGCCTGTGGCCCAATCGGTAGGGTCCCAGAACAACAGGCAGGGAGGGTGCCGCTGCGTTCCGGGTCCGGAAAACCCGATCTTGCGGCGCTTTCCAGCGCCAAAAAAGCGGTTCCGACGGCGCCCCCCGCGTCCGGAAGCCGGGTCGGTGCCTTCCGTGTCCGGCAACCGACCCGGGCGACGCCTTCGGCATCAGAGGACCGAAACTGGCGTCCTTAGACCATTTTCATCCTGACTGTGCACGCCGAATCGGGACACTAGACCATTTTCAGCCTGACCGTGCAGGCCGAAAATGGTCTATCTCTTTGTTTGATCGCAGGATTCACGCGCCGGGGACGTTCCGCTCAACGCGATCATGCTCTAGGTCTTTGTTTGATCGCATGATTCACGCGCCGGGGACGTTCCGCTCAACGCGATCCTCTAGCAACCCGGATCGGCCGGCAATGGGTCCGTCGGCAATGGGTCGGTCGCATCGGGCTGCCGGGTGCTCGGCCAGCGGTTCCCCCAGCCATCGGCATAGGCGACCTCCGTCACCGGCTTTCGCGCGACCGGACCATATTTGCCGCGCGGGTAGCCGATCGGCATCAGGGCGAAGGTGAAGGCCTCCCGTGGCATGCCCAGGACCGCTCGGACCTCGTCTTCGTACAGCAGGTGGTTCGTTGTGATGACGGTGCCAAGACCCAGGGCGCGGCAGGCCAGAACGATGTTCTGTACGGCCGGATAGATGCTCGCCCCGCGTATCCGCTCCTGGTACGCGAGATGGGCCGCGTAACGGGTTTGCACGGCGGCGGGAAGCGCCGCCTGCGGAGGCATCTCGCGCGTCGTCAGGCATGGCACCAGTATCACCGGAGCATCCCCGAGGTGCTCCCACAGATAGGCGCCGGCGGCCATGAGGCGGTCGAACTGATCCTGGGTCAAATGCGCGGGACGGCCTCTGGCGGCATAGATGGCGCTGACTTCATCGGACGCCTTGCGATAGACCGCGCCCAGTTGCCGGCGCTTCTCGGCCTCCCTCACCACGACGAACGCCCAGTTCTGCGCGTTGCCCCCTGAGGGTGCGCGGATCGCGGCGTCGAGGATGCGGGTGATCACGTCGTCCGGCACGGGATCCGGCTTCAGCCGACGGAGCGCTCGCGCGGTGTAGATCGCTTCGAAGAGAGAAAGATCGGGCATTGAGGCCTCCAGCTTCGAACCGAGACACCCCGGCCCAGGGGCAGGCACAGCGAGCGTTAAGCATGCGAGCGTCAGGCAATGCAAAGCGTCAAGCCACACCCGCGTCAAGCGACACCGGCGTCAAACTGGTGCTCCTGAAGCGTGGCTCATGGCCTCCATTGCGGCCATGACCTGCCGCTTCAGGGCGGAAGACGCTGCGCGGTTGGATCAGATGCCGCACTTGCACGACCAATTCGTGGATTGACGGTTCCCGGGCGGCGAGCCGGTTCAGGGCAGCCTGGAACGCCATGGCGGCCGCGAAGTCGGGCGCTCGTTCACCGCGGGTCTGGGGAAAGATGAAATCGATGGTCGCGACCGCCCAGGGTGTGTCGACAACCGTATCGACAGCGGGAAAGAACGCAGGCGCCAGACGAGCCAAGGGATCGCTTTGCCCGGTTGATATATGCAGCAATCGCCGCAGCGTGCAGGCCTCCTACGCGGCCAAGGTCATGCCTTGGCCGAAAGCCGGATTGAAGCGGCGGATCGCATCCGCCATCGGGAGCAGTCCGCGCGGAAAACTTTGTCCAGGGTCGAAATGACGGCGCACGCTGCGTGGGAAGGCGAAACGTGTGATCTCGCCCAGGCGTTCGGCATCCCGGATGGCGTTGTAGACCGTCGGCGTACGCAATTGTCGCGCGAAGGCCAGGAAGCCATCGGGATCGCCGTGAGGAGCGTCGCCGCGGGCGCCGACGAGTGTCAGGATCCGCCGGCCCCCGTCGATCGGGAACGTGATGGCGCCGCGGCTATTGATGCACGGGTCTGGGAATACCAGTACGATCTTGCTGTCGTCCGGCAGGTTCCGCGGCGTCGTGGACACTGCCGTTGAGTAACGAATATCCCCCTCGATGGCAGTCTCCCGGGGCACGGAATGGCCGTGGGATTGAAGGAACGCAAATGTGGGCGCCCCGCGTCCGGACGTATCGACGACGAGATCGGCCGCCAGTGTTTCGCCACGGCCGTCACTATGCTCGCATCGAACGCCCGTCACCGCGGTGCCATCGGCTGTGGCGATGATTTCGCGCGCGCTGCAATTCGTCCGCAGGCTCACGTTGTTACGCCGAGCAGTGTGCCGGCGCACGACGTGCTCGAGCAGCGGACGGGACATGGCATAGGTATCCAGTCCAAGGTCGCGCTGGGGAAACGGATCGTATCCGGGTTGCTCGATGCGGGCGTCGAGGCCTGCGTTGTACCGGATTGCTCCGGCCGCCACCAGGCTCGTCCGCGAAACCCGGGAACAGTTGTTCCAGCGCCTGCTGTCCGCCCGCGAGCAGTCCGTGCGCATGCCTGTCCTGGGGAACGCCCACGCGGGGGAGAATGTGCGACGACGGTCTATCCCTGATCCGGCCGATCGCCGCCGAAGGCCGTTCTTCGAGCCTCGGTCGCCAGCCGGTCGGCGCGCTCGTTCATGTCGTTGCCGTCGTGGCCGCGCACCCATTTCCACTCCACGCGGTGGGTTTCCTGGGCGGCCAGGATGCGCTTCCACAGATCGATGTTCGCCACCGGATCGCCGGCGGCGTTGCGCCAGTTCTTGCGCACCCATCCCGGTACTCCATCGGGTGATGCCGTTTTTCAGGTACTGGCTGTCGGTATGGATGATCACGTGACAGGGGCGCTTCAGCGACTCCAGCGCCTGGCCGCGGCGGTCAGTTCCATGCGGTTGTTGGTCGTGTCGGGTTCGGCGCCGGACAGTTCCTTCACCACGTTGCGAAATGTCAGGATCGCCGACCAGCCGCCCGGACCGGGGTTCGGCTTGCAGCCGCCGTCGGTCCAGATTTCCACGACCTTGTCAGGGTCGGGCGGCAGCGACACGACGATGTCTTCAGAGGCCATAGGCACGCTCCGTCCGTGGCGAGAGGTGGAAGCGCAGCCGGCGCAGATACTCCAGCGGATCCTTGCGGGTGACCATGGCGCCGGGCGGGCGTGTTCAGCCAGTCGAACAGCCGGGTCAGCAGGAAGCGGATCGCCGCGCCCTGGCACAGCACCGGCAGCGCCTGCCTGCTCTGCCGCCGACAGCGGGCGGACGGCTTCGGTACGCGGCCAGCAGCGCCTTGCTTTTCGTCACGTTGAACGAGAAATCCGGCTCGAAGCACCAGGCGTTCAGGCACACGGCGATGTCGTAGGCCAGCAGATCGGTGGCGGCGAAGTAGAAGTCGATCACGCCGGACACCTGATCGTCCAGGAAGAAGACGTTGTCGGGGAACAGGTCGGCATGGATGTGGCCGACGGGAAGCGCCGGACGGCCATGCGGCCAGGATGACGCCCAGCGCCTGGTCCAGTTGCCGCGCCAGCCCGGCCTGCACCTCATCGGCGCGCGACCGGCAGCGTTCCAGCAACGGCGGCCAGCTTTCGCGGGCCGAGCGCGTTTTCGCCGTCTGGGCGCGTAGTCGGCGCCTGCGAGGTGCAGCTTCGCCAGGGCCGCGCCGACCGGACCGCAATGCGCCTGCCGCACGCGCCGGGGCCACACGCCGGGCAGGAAGGTGGTGATCGCCGCATGCCGCCCGCACAGATGCCGCAGCGCGGCGCCGTCGCGTCCGTGCACCGGCTGGGGACAGACCAGGCCGCGGTGCGCCAGATGCTCCATCAGCCCCAGGAACCAGGGCAGGTCGTTCGGATCGACGCGCCTTTCGTACAGCGTCAGGATGAAGTCGCCGGCGGTCGTGCGGAGCGAGTAGTTGGAGTTTTCCACGCCCTCGGCGATGCCGCGGAAGGCGACCATCGTGCCGATGTCGTAATCGGTGAGGAATTCGGCCAGCGCTTCGTCGGTGACCTCGGTATAGACGGCCATCAAGACGGGCCGGTCAATGCGTCCAGTTTTCGATGCGGCCCCATTTGAAGTTGTCGGCGTAGGCCTTCGGCTTGATCCGGCGGTGCTGCGGCAGTTCCACTTCGTATTCGATGCCCGAGCGTTCGGCGTAGGCGATGGCTTCGTCCTTGGTGTCGAAGAACAGCTTGACCTGGGTCTGGGTGTCGCCGCCGCCGGTCCATCCCATCAGCGGGTCGGCGCGGCGGCCGTGGCTCGGGATGAACTCCAGTGCCCAATCCTTGGTCGAGGCCCAGCCCGACTGCATGGCGGTCTTCGGCGGCTGGAAAATGCGGGCACGCATGCAATTCGTCTCCGTAAGCTCGTTTCGCGCGCGGGCGCGCTCCGATGGTCGGGGCGGCGGGACTCGAACCCACGACCTCCTGTACCCAAAACAGGCGCGCTACCAGGCTGCGCCACGCCCCGACTGTGGCATCGGCGGGAACCTATGGGGGGCGGCGTTCCGATGCAAGGACCATTCGCCGCGGCGCGACGCGCGCGCCGCTTGCTGGCCGGATCCGCCTCGCCGGTATCCACACCGGCGGTCACGGTGGCGGCCCGTTCCAGGGTGGCGCTCACCGGCGCGGCCGCCGACCGGCGATGCGCCGTGCCGGGTGGTGTCCTCCGGTCGAATGAGGCTGCCGCGATTGCCGGAGCGCCTGGCGGAGGATCCAGCCGGGGGACGCGGCGGGGGCTGTCATCTCATATGGCCACGGTCGCTTTGGCGACTTGGCGTATGACGTCGCGCACCGGGCCTTCGCGCGGTTGATCGAGCAGGGTGGTGAACCAATGGTCCGGCGGGTTCCGCCCCGCGGCGCGGTCGAAGCGGAGGGTGCGGAGGACCGCTTCGGCCTGCGGCGGGAGGCGATCAGGGATGGGTTGGTCGTTCAGAGTGCCCCAGATCAGCGCCCAGCAGCGGCCTACCGTCCAGGGGTTGTAGCCGCCGCCGCCCAGGACGACCAGGCGGGGTGCGCGATGCATCAGCGCCTGAACCACGGCGCGGTGGGCGTTATTGGACAGCGAGAGTTTGGCCAGCGGGTCCTCGTGCAAGGCATCGGCGCCGGCCTGCAGCATGATCGCCTGCGGCTGGCGCTGTTCGATCAGCGGCAGCACGGCGTGGTCCATGAGGTAGGCGAATTCCGGGTCGTTGCAGCCAGCCGGGAGGGGGAGGTTGCGGGCGGCGCCGCCGGCGCGATCGGTGGCCGGGCCGGTGAACGGCCAGCGATCCTGTTCGTGCAGGCTGATGGTGAAGACGCGAGGGTCGTCGTGGAAGGCGTCCTGCACGCCATCGCCGTGGTGGGCGTCGATGTCGAGATAGACGATGTTGTCGAGGCCAAGGTCCAGCCATGCGAGCAAGCCCAGCACGGGGTCGTTGAGGAAGCAGAAGCCGGCGGCTCGGTCGGGGCGGCCATGATGGGTGCCTCCGCCGGGACAATGGACCGGGGTGCCGTCCATGGCGAGGGTCGCGGCCAGGATGACGCCGCCGGCGGAGATGGCGGGGCGGCGGTAGACTTCCCGGTAGACCGGGTTGCCATCGGCGCCGATGCGGAAGCGGGCGCGAACGTCGTCGGTGACGGTCTGAGTGGCTTCGGCCTGGCGCAGGGCGGCGAGGTAGGCCGGGTCGTGGAAGCGGGCGAGTTGCCGCGGTGTCGCCATCGGCGCGTCGCGGTAGACAGCATCCGGAAGCCAGCCCAGGGCGCGGCAGAGATCGGTGCAGACGGAGACACGCGGGACGGCGAGGGGATGTTTCGGGCCGTAGCTCGAATTGCGGTAGATCTCGCTGCTGACGTAGAGGGGGACTGCCGACATCGGTCAACCGCATCGCCGGGTGGGCCGGCGTCTGTCAAGCGGTGGCGGTCAGCGGGTCGGTGCGTTCGGGGTTGGTGGAGGGGCTGATTGGGGTGTCCGGGCCCGGGCCGGCCGATCGGCCGCGGGCGACGCAAAACGGACGTTCGGCGGCACAAGTTCGGTGGCATAAGCGGCCGGTCAGCCTTGCTTCAGTGGGACGCCGAGGCTGACAGCACTATTCAGGCAAGATCAGCGCCGCACGCTCCACCGGGCGGGCGATCAACATGTAGGCGGCCAGCGCCAACAGCGAGCACAGGGCCATCAATGCAGTCATCGAGAGAGCCGAGTGGCCATCGTAGAGCGTGGCCACCAATCCACTGGCCGCGGCACCCGTCGCCATCTGGATGCAGCCCATGGCGGCACCTACGGCGCCGGCAATCCGGGGCAACGGCTGCATCGCTCGCTCCATGGCGTTGGGCATGATCAGGCCGAATGCCAGGTTGCCCAGCACCAACTGCGGGATGACGACCGGCAGGGGCATCCAGCCTGCCAGGGTCATGAGGAACAGCAGCATTGTCGTCGTCGTCGCCAGTGCCAGGCCGAACATCAATGGATAGCCGGGCGCGACTTTCAGGGTGTTGAGGCGGCTGCCAAGAAACGAGCCGCCCATTATTCCGAGCGAGGTCGCGGCGAACACCAGGCCGTATTGTCGTGGTCGCAGCCCGGCCCCGTTGATCAGGAAGAGCGATGAACCGCTGACATACGAGAACAAGGACCCGAATGCCCCGGCGCTGACCAGGAGATAGCCGAGACAAGAGGGGTGCGTCAGGACGCGGATGTAATTGCGCGCAATGACGGACGGCGCCAGGCGGCTGGCCGGATCGAGCGTCGCACTTTCGCTGAAGCCAAACCGCATGGCCAGCAACAAGAGCGTGCCGACACCGGCAAGCACCAGATGGATGATACGCCAACCGCCGAAGGCCAGCAGCGCCACGCCAGCCGTGGGTGCGATCATCGGGACCACCATCGTGGCCATCGTGATATGGGAAATCCTTGTGCGAGCGATGTGACCCTCGTACAGGTCGCGTACGATCGCGAAGGCAATCGTCATGCTCGCGCCCGCACCGGCGCCTTGGACGACGCGCCATCCGAGCAAGTCGACAAGCGAGCGCGCCATTGCGCAACCCACCGAGGCACCGGTGAACAACAGACAGGCGAACAGGATGACCGGCTTACGGCCGTATCGGTCGGATATCGGTCCATACAACAAGGGCGCGATGGCGAAACCGAGCATAAACAGGCTCATCGTCAAGCCTACCTGTGCGGGTGCGACCCGAAGCGTAGCGGCGGTGGCACTGAGCGCGGGCAGGCTCATATCGATCCCGAACGACGGGAGCGCCACAAGAAATCCCAGCAGCAGAGTGAAGGCCATGGAAGTCGGCGGGATGCGCACGCGAATTTCCTCTGATCGACAACGTAACGGCTGCGCCACCGAATGCCCGGGGCAGTATTCGACGCCGGGCGGTTCGGTGACTGTCCCCTGATGCTCCGTGAGTCAGGCCGCTTTCGGTGTCTGTACCAATCGATTTGCCTGAACCGGACCTGGCTCGGTTTCCGGGCCATACACGACCTGATCGATGACCCGCAGAATTTCCGATCGCGTATCGATGCTGTGGAACTCGTCAGCCATCGCTGTGGCGCGGGCGCGATAATGAGGCGTATCAAGCACGGTTCGCACCGCCTCGCGTAATGCCGCCTGCGTCGGTTCGTTGGTCGCCAGGTTGAGCCCTACGCCCGACCAAGCGACGCGCGCATTCACATCTGCCTTGTCCTCGGTCGTCCCCGCGGTAACAAGAGGAATGCCGAAACTCATTGCCTGATTGACGCTGCCATAGCCGCCGTTGGTCACCAATACATCGACTTTCGGCAGCAGCCATTCAAACGGCAGATAACTGGCCACGCGCGCATTGCCGGGAATCGGGCCAGGGATTGCTTCCACCGGCCGGCCGCCAGCGGTCGCGACGACCAGCACGTCAGGTTCATTCGCGAGTGCGGCCAGCGTCGGTGCAACCAGTAGATCAAAGTTATGATTCGCCACGGTCCCCTGGGTCACCAGCACAACCTTGCGCGAGCCGTCCAGATCGTTTGCCCAAGGCGGCAAGGGAGCCTGCCCGGCGATGATCGGCGGTGTGCCGATGAAGTTCACGGTTGCGGGGATCTCGCGCGGAAACTCGAAGCCCGGCACCGAGAGTTGCATATAGGCATCGGCTAGCCCGACCACGGAATCGAACAGCGGCAGCAATACCGGACCGACACCCAGCTCATACAGTGCCTGATTCAGGCGCTCGACCGCAGGCTCATTGGTAAGCCGCTCAAATTCTTCAGCAATCGCTGCGTATCGCTCCATATCCGCCCGTGACGTCGCAGGCGGCAGACCGAGGAAGTGCGGCGCGCCATCATCGCGGCACCAATGCAGGAACGATGTGCCGCAAAGCGCGATCGCCGGCCGCTTGGAGCGCGGGCCCAACAACATGGGCAGCACCCCGAAAAACATATCGTCGCCCAGGATTACATCCGCGGGAAAGTCCTGCAGCACCTGCTGCAGGCCCATATACTGGGCAGGGAGCAGGTCGATGAAGAATCGTTCCATGGCAACGCGCAACCATTCATAGCCCGGAGGAATTTCTGCCAGTTCCGGCGCGAAGGTCGCGACGTTACGGAAGTCAGCATCCGCGCGCCCCGGAAGTGCCCGAAACCGCGCGCCAGCGCGCTCGATGCGGTCTTGCAGCCAGCTTCCTGACAACACGAGCAGTTCGTGACCCTCGGCCATCAACACATGGCCGACCGCGAGCAACGGGTTGATATGGCCGGTTGCCGGCGTCGAAGCCATAAGGATCCTCATACGACCTTCTCCTCTCTGTGTCGAAACAAGACCGTTGCGGCCGTCGCATCCGAGACGGAGCCGCCATTGGCCTCGCGCAGAGAGGAAGTTGATGGATCGCTGTTACGCGTCGCCTTCGGAGCGGCGCCGGATAGCTACGCTCGTAATCATCGCCTGATCGGCGTTCGGCTGCGCTCGACGATCCCCCGCGAGCGCAGTCGCTCGCTTGCTGTCCCAGGTCGATTGAGGTGTGGGGCGAATTGCATGAAGGGCGTCGTCAATCGGTTGCAGGCGGCTGTCTGCTTCCGCGAATCGAGCCAAGACCAGCCCAATGACCGGCATGAGCGCAGCGCCGCCATCGATACGGCACGGCCTCCGCGCCCGCTCCCCGCTTCAGACCGCTGCGCCTGCCTGCGAGCGGTCCACCTCCATCACGCGCGTTGCGGCATGGCCTGGGGGACGATGGTGGTGACGATGGAGGCGTCGAGCGCCTCGTAATCGTGGTAACCGATCGTGGCGTAGAGTTCGGCCCGGGTCTGCATGTGGTCGACCATGTTCTGGGTGCCGCCGTCCTTCCTGATCGCGGCATACAGCCTCGCCTGGGCCTGGTTGGCGACGCGCAGGCTGCTGACGGGCCAGATGACCATCTTGTAGCCCATCTGTTCGAATTCGGAGGCGGTGAAGAACGGGGTGCGGCCGAATTCGGTCATGTTGGCGAGCAGGGGGACGCCGGGGAGGCGGGCGGCAACCTCCTTGAACATCTCGGCGGTGACCAGGGCCTCGGGGAAGATCGCGTCGGCGCCGGCGTCCATGAACAGCCTGGCACGGGCGACGGCGCCGTCGATCCCCTCGGAGGCGGCAGCGTCGGTGCGCGCGATGATGTAGAGATGGCGGCGGGCCTTGCGGGCGGCAGCGATCTTGGCGGCCATGTCGTGCGGGTCGGCCAGCTTCTTGTCGTTGAGATGGCCGCATTTTTTGGGCAGGAGCTGGTCCTCGATGTGGACGGCGCCGGCACCGGCATCCTCGAAGCTGCGCACCATGTGCATGACATTGAGCGCCTCGCCGTAGCCGGTGTCGCCATCGACCAGCAGTGGCAGGCCGGTGGCGCGGGCGATCTGGCGGATGAAGAAGCAGACCTCGTCCACCGTGATCATGCCCAGGTCGGGGATGCCCATCGAGGCGGTCATGGCGGCGCCGGAGAGGTACAGGCCCTCGAAACCGGCTTGTTTGGCCTGCAGCCCGGCCTGGCCGTTGTGGGCGCCGGGCAACTGGACGATGCCGGGGCGGGCGAGCAGGGCGCGGAACCGCTCTCCGGCGGGGGCGGTCGGGAGGTCGTCGGCGACGAGGTAGGTCATGGGGGGACACTCCTTTCAGTCCCGGATAGCGGATCGAAGAGCCGAAGAACAGGGTGGGCGCCGACGGCTGCGGACCCAAGGCATGGTGGGCCGGCGGGCATACCGGTTGTGATGCCGGAAACCGGTGCCGCCGGGCGAAGAAGCAGGGCGGCCACCTGTTGTCCGGCGGCTCATCGCCGGTTGCCCGGATGAGATGCCGTGACCGCATGGGCCGTTGAAGCGTCAGGATGGCCCCGGCCAGCCGCCTTCCGGGTGCTTTTCAAATGAACGAATTGGTCCTGGTGTCCCGATTCGGAAGTTCGCCATGCCTGGATCAGCCGCTTTACGAACTTCCAAATCGATGAGGACACTAGCAAAACATTGTTTTCCAGTGTGGTTTGTGGTTCCGAAGTCCGCTCCGGGAATGATCCACAGGATGGCGGACTTCGGAACCACCACACTAGATCAAGTGCGTTACGCAATGCGGTTGCATCGCTGGAAGGAGCCCTGGACGTTATCGGCAACAGGGGACGGTTCGATCAACAGTCGCCGGCGGTCCAGAACACACTCATGGCGGGGGGTGATCGAGAATTCCGAGTTCGTCCTCGGACTCCGGATGAAGATGATCAGGCAGCGGACCGAACAGGATTCCAATAGCCCGGATGCGGTGGATGCATACTCAGGCGGAAACGATTTCCGACCACGAGGTCTCTGTGTTCGGCTCCCGCGTCGAGGGGACGGCGAAGGCTTGTTCCGATCTCGATCTGGCGGTCATCTCGGATGCGCCGCTGCCGCTACGGATCAGCGCCGGACAGACCGACGATTTTGCTGGTTCCGACCTGCCGCGGCGAAGCGAACCGGCTGCTCAAAACATCGCGTGAGCCGCGGGCGCCAAGCCCCGCCGGCGGCCTCGCGAGGGCGTCACGCCTGGGCCACCTGGCGTCGGCGCGCGGCCAATTGCACCTTCATCGCCTTTTGCAACTTCTCGAATGCCCGTACCTCGATCTGGCGCACCCGCTCACGGGAAACGTTGTATTGAATGGACAGATCCTCGAGCGTGGCCGGGTTGTCCTTCAGTCGGCGTTCGATGAGGATTTGGCGTTCCCGCTCACCCAGTGAGTTCAGTGCGCCCGGCAGCAGGGCCTTGCGGCCGGTCAGTTCCTCGCGGTCCGCGATCGAGGATTCCTGGCTTTCCGACTCGTCAACCAGCCAATCCTGCCACTCGCCTTCGCTGTCCTGGCGCACCGGGGCGTTCAGGCTGTGATCAGGGGCAGCGAGCCGACGGTTCATGCTGACGACGTCCTGTTCGGGGACATCGAGCACCCGGGCGATTTTCGCGACCTGCTCCGGCTGGAGGTCGCCGTCATCGATCGCCTGCATCTGGCCCTTGAGGCGGCGCAGGTTGAAGAACAACTTCTTCTGCGCGGCGGTGGTGCCCATTTTCACCAGCGACCAGGAGTGCAGGATGTATTCCTGGATCGCGGCCCTGATCCACCACATGGCGTAGGTCGCGAGGCGGAAGCCGCGGTCGGGGTCGAAGCGTTCGGCGGCGCGCAGCATTCCGATGTTGCCCTCACTGATCAGTTCGTTCACCGGCAGGCCGTATCCGCGGTAGCCCATGGCTATTTTAGCAACCAGCCGAAGGTGGGAAACGACAAGCTGATGGGCGGCCTCGATTTCGTGTCCGTCGCGCCAGCGGCGGGCGAGCGACACCTCCTCCTCCGCGGCGAGCATTGGGAATTTGCGGATCTCCTGGAGATAGCGGGACAGGTTGCCGTCCGGTCCGGTGCTCAGAACTGTTGCGTTCACAACCAACTCCTTTTCTGATGGGCGGTGACTCTATCGGACGATGACTGGCGCTAACCAGCACGCGTAGTGGATATCGCGCTTGAACAAAGCGAGCATTCCCAAGAAGAATTTCGTCATTTTAATATCGCCGCGTCAATTCAACGTCCTTATCAGGCGATGCCTTGGAAGAGGGATCGCAGCCGCGGCACGGCGGCGGCCTTTCACGTGATTCGCATTGCACTGGACCAAACATCGGTGTGTCCCGAGGCCGCTTCGTTGGTGACGTCAGCTAGATAAGAAGCGGCGTCGTCTTACGCCAACGGAAGAAATTGATCAGATCAATCGGCACGGTCGATCGATGGTCCGCTCAGCGTTGCCACCTGCTTGATGCAGGGCGCAATGATTACTCGGCTGGACAGGTCAAGCCTGGGATCGGCTGCGCGTCCGGCGCAGCAGTT
This sequence comes from uncultured Alphaproteobacteria bacterium, assembly GCA_963817185.1. Taxonomy (GTDB): domain Bacteria; phylum Pseudomonadota; class Alphaproteobacteria; order Acetobacterales; family Acetobacteraceae; genus Rhodopila. The sequence continues at coordinate 184,632 of CAWFNN010000007.1, forward strand.
GCGTCAGACATTCCATGTAAAAAGGGCAATGAACGGCACGGTGATGACGATGCTCTTATACAACCGCCCTTGATGTTGACCCATAAAAATGGGTCAACGACGGTGGGTATGAGTCTTGGTCTTGGCGCGCGGCCGCCCCCGCCAACCCCGCGCGCGATAGCAACCGCCGCTGTCGCAGGAAGAGTCGGCGACAGCGGCGGTTGTTGGGGTGGACGGCCCAACGGCATCTCGTGCCAAAGTTGAGTTGTCATCCATCAACCAAGGACCGTCCAAATGAAGTTTAAGCGCATCGCGATCGACACGTCCAAGCACGTGTTCACGCTTCATGGTGTCGATGAGCAGGAACGCCCGGTGCTGCGGCGCGAGATCAAGCGCGGCCAGGTGGAAGCATTCTTTGGCAAGCAGGATGCAACCGAGGTGGTACTGGAAGCCTGCGGGGGTTCACATCACTGGGGTCGCTTGCTAACTCGGCTGGGTCATCGCGTTCGCCTGATCCCACCGCAATACGTGAAGCCCTTCGTCAAACGGGCCAAGAACGACCGCAACGACGCGGAAGCCATCAGCGAGGCCGCATCGCGTCCCACCATGCGCTCGGTTGTGGTCAAAACCGTCGATCAACAGGCCGACGGCATCATTCTCAAACATCGAGAGATGCTGGTGAGCCAACGCACCCAGGCGATCAACGCGCTGCGCGGCCATGCCGCGGAATTCGGCGTGGTGGCTGCCAAAGGGACCATCAAGGTCGTACCGCTGCTGAGGGAACTGGCTGCTGACAGCGCCATCCCCGCCACAGCGCGTGCGATGTTCGCGCAGATGGGGGCGCATATCGAGGCGCTGGATCAACAAGTGGCGGCTGTGGATGACGAACTGGCGGCGTTGCACAAGGCCAACCCGGTCAGCCAGTTGCTGGCAGAGATCCCGGGCGTCGGTCCACTTGGCGCCATCACCATGGCCTTGACGGTTGAGCCAGGAAACTTCGCCTCCGGGCGGCACTTCGCCGCCTGGCTAGGCTTGACACCGAAGGAACATTCCACCGGCGGCAAGCAGCGCATGGGCAAGATCAGCAAGGCTGGCAATGAAAGGCTGCGGCAGTTGCTGTTCGTCGGCGCCATGTCCGTCATCCGCTTCGCCAAACCAGGCAGCAAGTCTGCCTCGGCGTGGCTGCTACAATTGCTGGAGCGCAAGCCGCGCAAGCTCGCCGCGGTCGCTCTGGCCAACAAGATGGCCCGGATCATCTGGGCCATGATGTCGCGTGGGGAAGCGTATCGGCGTCAGCCGGTCGCCGCCTAAACCACGCGACAGTGCCGAGGGTTCAAAGGGCAAGCAAGAGATGGCTATCGGTCGAACCGACGAGCGACACAATCCGTTAATACCAGTGGCAATGACAGGCCGCCCGGTTGTTTGGATGTCGTTCGCGGATCCCATCTGGGCCAGCGGACAAGGGTCCCGCGTCAAAGGCCGGACACATGACCGCATTCGAACCAAGGCCAGTATCTCGCAAAACCTACTTGAACCCTACGGGCCGTCCACACATGGTATTACGCTGATCGCGGTGCACTCCCTCGTCATCCGCATCGCCGGGCGGCCGATGCTGGAGATCCAGATCCAGACGTTCGTGCAGAATCTGTTCCATGGCGGGGCGTGGTGGTGGCGATGGCTTTGTCGCAGCCTGTGCGCAAGCGCCAGCCGCAGGATTTCAGCTGACCGGCGTGCGCAACGGGGCGAGGTGCCGGTGGAAATGTGGGCCGGTTCGGCGAATTTGTCGGCCGGATGCGGCAAACGGCCGGCGGTGCGGCGGGCGATCGCAGCGATCGTGAAATAACGCTCCTTCGGCGCATCGGTCAGAATCGCTGGCAGGTCGGGCGACGGTTCGGCTGTGTCGGCCATGTCCGTCAGTCCAGCATGGGGAAGCGATCTCGCCATGGCGTTGCCCGTTCGCTGGCGTGGGCGGCGCGCTGCAGCATGGCTTCGCCGAACCACTGCCAGTTGGATGTTGGTGGGCATCCCGTCCGCATCGAAGCCGCTGCACAGGTCGATCGCCTGCCGATGGCGAAAGCCGGTTCGAACGGTGGCTTCTCCGGACTGGCTACCGTGGCGGCGGCCAAGGTGGCTTCCGCGCCGGCGCGGCTCGAGTTGGGCAATCCGCCGAATGCCAAGGGGGTGGGGGAGGGGGTTTCTCGGATACCGCATCGGATCGGCGGCCCCTTGTTACATTTATCCTGAACCCACGCCCAGCCCCCACTGATCCCTCCCTACGAATGTCGTTCGAGGCGGGGTCCCGTCCGCCTTAAACCGCGGGACCCTGGCGGATTTCGGCGGGGATCCTGCGCGGGATGAAGGTGCCATCGTTGAGGTCGCCGTTGAACTGGCCGCCCTCCACCATGATCTTGCCGCGCAGAACCGTCATGCTCGGCCAGACCGAGACGTTCCAGCCGTCCCACGGCGAGTAGTCCACCGAATGCAGGGCGGAACCGTCGATCTTGTGCGCCAGCTTCGGGTCGAGCAGCACGATGTCGGCGTCCGAGCCGATGGCGAGCACGCCCTTGCGCGGATAGAGGCCCATGATCTTGGCGGCGTTGGTGGAAATCAGATCGACGAAATGCTCGACGCTGAAGCCGCGGTTGGTAACCATTTCGGTGTACATCAGCGAGACGCGGGGCTCGACGCCGCTGTTGCCGCCGGTGGTGTCGTCGATGCGATTGCCGAGCAGCTTCACTTCCAGCGGGCAGCATACCTCGTCGGTGGCGACGCATTGCAGGGTTCCGGTCTGCATGCCGCGCCACAGGGCCTTCTGGTCCTCGGGATATTTCAGCGACGGATAGGTGTGGTATATCTGGCCGTTGGGGCGTTTGTAGTCCTCGGCGTTGAACATGATGTACTGGTGCAATGTTTCGCCGTAGATCGGAAAGCCCTGGGCGCGGGCTGTGGCGACGGCGTCCACACCGGTGCGGGCACTGGTGTGCACCATGTACATCGCGGCCCCCGGCACGTTCCGGGCCAGACCGATCACGCGGTTGAACGACAAGTTCCTCGGACATCACGGTGTGGGCTTCGGCCAGATGCTCGAAGCCGGCCTTGTCCTCGGCGATGAGCTTTTCATACATATGCATGACGAGGTCGTTGTCTTCGGCATGGATCAGCGCCAGGCCGCCCTCGGCGGCGAGGATTTTCAGCACCTCCCAGATCTCGCCGTAATTCGTCAGGTGCGCCATGCGGCCGGGGGTGATGTCGGTGGTGAACATCTTGACCGTCGGGTAGCCGGCTTTCACGAGGGCGGGGATTTCCGCCAGGACCGATGGGCCCATCGGGCTCTCGACGCCGAGGTGCAGCGTGTAGTCGCTGTAGCATTGCGTATCGAACAGGCCGTGGCGGTTTTTCACCGCGTCGTGCAGCGTCTCGCCCGGCTTCCAGAACACGAAGTCGCACATCGTGGTGGTGCCGCCGAACAGGCACGCCTTGCTGACCACGTGCGGCTTTTCCGCGTCGACCATACGGCCGGCCGGGCCGGGCAGCGAGAGCGCGCAATGGATGTGGGGATCGATGCCGCCGGGAATCACGATCTGGCCGGTCGCATCGACCACCCGAGTGGCACCGACAGCGGCGAGCGAGCCCGGACCGCCGATCGCCACGATGGCGTGGCCGGACACGGCGATATCCACGGTCGCGGCTCCGCCCGGCAGAACCGCGTGGCCATTGGTGATGACAAGATCGAACATGGCGAACCCCCTTGGTTTTCAGACAGCGATGGTGAGATCGGGCACGGACCAGGCAACCGGCCTGAAGGCCGCGAAACGGGCGAAAAGATCGTCGGCCGCGAGGCCGCGGGTGATAAGGACCAGACGCGAGCGGGTGTCCGCATCGGGCCAGTCTTCCAGCCAGTCCGGACGATAGATCGTATGCTGCACGGCGTGGATGACGGCGACACGTCCGGGCCGGTCGGCGAAACCGGATCAGGCCCTTCACCCGCAGCAGATCGTTGCCGTGATCGGACGGCCAGGCGACCGAGTGCATGGGCGAACATAAGGCGCGTCGGAGCCTCGGTCAGCACGAGCGAGAGCGTGCGGATAGCGGCCGTGTGCGCGGCATCCGGTGCGACCGTCTGCGCCGCGAAGCGCCGCCGGTTTGCCACTGCCGGCGCCTTCGCGAACAGCAGCGCCGCCGGCGCCCATGCGGACGAGGTGTCGATGCGCTCGGCCCAGCCGTTCAGCCCGTCCAGCAGGGCCGTCAGCTCGGCCGTAAGAGGCGCGAGGTCGGTCTTGGTCACCAGGATGCGGTCGGCCACCGCCAACTGGCTCGCCGCTTCCGGGTGGCGAAGCAGGGTCTCCTGTCCGGCGACCGCGTCCACCAGGGTTACCACCGCCTGACAGGTCACCAGATGCCCCAGCATCGGATCGACCGCGAGCGTGTAGAGAATCGGCGCCGGATCGGCCAACCCGCTGGTCTCGATGACGATGCGGCTGAAGCCACCGATGGCGCCGGTATCGCGCTGGGTGATCAGGTCGCGCACCGTCGTCACGATATCCAGTCCGCCGCACGCAGCACAGGCAGCCGCTCGGCAGCTCGAAAACCTGCTCGGCGACGGCCTTCACGAGCAGATGGTCCAGCCCCATCTCGCCGGCCTCATTGATGATGACGGCGGTATCGGCCATGTCGGGCGACGCCAGCGCGTTGCGCAGCAAGGTGGTCTTGCCGCTGCCGAGGAAGCCGGTCAGCACCGTTACCGGAATCTTTTCGGTCATCATGGCGGTTCAGGTCCCGGCCGGCATGCGACGATGGAAATCCGTCACGCGCTGGAAGGCGGCGCCGACGCTCAGGCACAGCGCATCGTCGTAGGGCTTGCCGACGATCTGGATCGCGACGGGCAAGCCGTTGCGTCCGGCTCCCGAGGGCAGCATGAGCGCCGGCAGCCCGGTGTAGTCGAAAATCATTGTGTTGCGCGGCAGCACCAATTGCAGCGGATGCGGGGTAGCGTTCACTTCCACCGTCATGTCGGCGAGTGTGGCGGCTTCGCAGCCAACCCCGGGCGTGACCACCACGTCCACCTCCGCCATCGCGGCAAGCACGCGTTGCAGCACAAGCGGGCGGCGGCGCAGGGCGCGCAGATAGGCGGTGGCGGAGAAGGTCAGGCCCTGTTCGATCCGGGCGCGGGCGCCGGCGTCGAAATTTTCGATGCGGTCGAGGTCGGGTTCCTGCAGGCTGGCCAGTTCGGCCATCAGGATCAGGTAGCCATCGGCGTGGGCGGTCGCGATGTCGCCGAGATCGACCGGTACCAGCCGCGCACCCAACCGCTCCAGCATCGCGAGTGCCTCATGCCATGCGGCGAGCACGGCTGCGTCCTGCATTTCGATGAACCAGCCGGCGGGCACGCCGACCCGCAGGCCGACGATGTCGGCCCGTGCACGGTCGCCGGGGTATTGGCCCACGGCGGTCGGGTCCATGGCATCCGGGCCAGCGATCAATGGCATGACCCGCGCGAGGTCGTCGGCGGAACGGGCCATCGGGCCGATATGGTCGAGTGTCCATGACAAGGGGGCAACACCGGTGCGCGGCACCAGCCCGCGGGTCGGCTTCAGTCCGGTGATGCCGCACCAAGCCGATGGGACGCGGATCGAACCGCCGGTGTCGGTGCCCAACGCCAACGGCAACATCCGAGCCGCCAGCATGGCGCCCGAGCCGGTGGAGGAGCCGCCGGTCCAGCGGCTGCGATCCCATGGATTGCGGACCGCGCCGTAGCGCGGATTGTGCGCCGAGCCACAGGCGTATTCGGTGGTCGCCAGCATGGCGATCGGAATGGCACCCTGCGCGCGAAGCCTTGCCACCACCACGGCGTCGGCGGCCGCGATTCGCTCGCCGGTGAGCTTCGATCCGCAGGTTACCGGCGCGTCGGCAACATCGATGATATCCTTGACGCCGAAGGGTATTCCTTCCAGGGCGCGGGCGGAACCCTCGCGGATGCGGGTTGCGCTGGCGTGGGCAAGTGCCTCGGTTCCGGGTACCATCGCCAGCACCGCGTCCTGGCCAGTTGGATGCGACGTGATGCGCGCCGTGAGTGCGGTCAGCACCGCGACCGGGTCAGTGGCGCCGCTGGCGTACGCGGCACTGAGCTCGCCGATGGTCATGAGATGGAGCGGCGTGCGGGCGGGTGGTTTGGGCAGCGCGGAAGCCGGGGCCGGGGTGGCCGCGGATGGCGCCGCAGCCCGCAGATCGCGTTCGAACCAGGCGGGTTCGGGCGTCGCGGCTGCGTAGGGTGGCGGAAGTTCGCTTTTCGCACCCGCGTCCGGCGCGATGGTGCCCGCCAGGATGGTGCTACGCAGGACCTGCGCTGAGACCGGTTCCGTCATACTGTCCCTCAAAAGTCTCGCGGATTGACCGAGCCACTGTCACACGGTTCTCGCGTCTCCCGTGGCCGCGGGATCGCAAGATCGGTGCCATTGTCGCCGGCATTGTTCCGACGTTTCATGCGTTGCGGCTGCGCGCCATGCCGTAAAGCGCGACGGCGGCGATGATCACGATGCCGCGGATGACCATTTGCCAGATCGCCGATATATCGACGAGCGCCATTCCCGTGAGCAGCACGCCGATGAAAATGGACCCGAGCGCGCCCACGAGCACGCTGCCGGTCCCGCCGGTCAGGCTGACCCCTCCGACCACGACGGCGGCGATGACGTCGAGCTCGTAACCCGTTCCCTGATACGGCACCGCCAAAGCCACCTGTGAGGTGAGGATGACCCCCGAAAGCGCGGCACAGGCCCCTGAAATGGCATAGGTCGCGGTTCGGATGGTCGACAGCGGCACCCCGCACAGACGGGCGGCTGCCTGGTTGCCGCCCAGAGCATGGATGGACCGCCCGATCGTCGTGCGGCGTTCCAACAGCCAGGCCGCGGCGAACAGGCCGGCGAAGATCAGGACTGATATCGGAATGATCCCGAGATGGCCGCGCCCGAGCGAGAGAAATCCCGAATTATCCGGAATGTTGACGTTGTACTGATTCGAAACGATGTAGACGACGCCGCGGATGACGCTGAGCATCGCAAGCGTGGTAATGAACGGATCGAGACCGAGGCGCGTGATCACCAGGCCATTGAGAAGGCCGACGGCAAGGCCGGCGAGGGTTCCAATAACGATCGCGGTGACCGGGTCCGCACCGGTGTCGCGCAGCACGAGTGCCGCGATCATCCCTCCCAGACCGAGGATCGAACCGACCGAAACATCGATGCCGCCGGCCAGGATGACGAGGGTTTCGCCGATCGCCATGATGCCGATCGTCGAGGTCTGCTGCAGGATGTTGATCCCGTTCTGGAGTGTCAGGAACGCCGGCGACAAGGCGGAGAAGACGGCGACGAGGACGAGCAGCGCGGCGTAGAATCCGAAGCGCTCGAAGGCGGCGGCGGGCGTCATGCGGCCCTGACGCAGACGTGCGGCGGTTTCGACAGCCTGGCTCATGCGGGCGCTCCGGTTGCCGAGCCTTCCGTGGTCGAGCCTCCCGTGGCGGCGTCGAGCAACACTTCTTCGGTGGCGTCAGCGCGATCGACTTCGAGTGCGATGCGTCCATCACGCATGACAAGGATGCGATCGCTGATCCGAAGCACCTCGGGCAGATAGGAGGAGACGACGATCACGCCCGTGCCGGCTTTGGCGAGATCATCGAGGACGCGATAAATCTCTTCGCGTGCACCGACGTCGACGCCGTGCGTGGGCTCATCGACGAGCAGCAGCTTCGGCTGTTTGGCCAGCCATTTGGCAAGGACGACCTTCTGCTGATTGCCGCCGCTGAGATGATTGGTCCGCCAGCGCGGGATCGGAGGGTCGATCTTCAACTGCGTCACCATTCTGCTTGCCAGGCGGGCCTCACGCGCTGCGTCGAGCCAGATGCGGGCCGTCGAGACGAGGTCGTAATTCGGCAGCGACAGGTTCTCGCTGACAGTGAATGCGGAGACGAGGCCCTCGCTTTTTCGATCTTCGGGGACAAAGCCGACGCCGGCCCGGACCGCGTCGATCGGAGAGCGCGGCGAATACGGCTTGCCGTTGAGCCTCATTTCGCCGGCTTCGATACGGTCCGCACCGAAGATCGTGCGCAGCAGTTCCGTTCGGCCGGACCCGACAAGCCCGGCGATACCCAGCAACTCGCCGGCGCGGACGGTGAAGCTGACGCCGTCGAGAGCAGTCCCGCGCCGGAGCCCGCCGACCCAGAGAATGTCGTGCCTGTCGTCGCCGATGTCACGCCGGGCGGTTTCGTCGATGTCACGGCCGATCATCATCCGGATCAGTGCCGGCCGGGTCACTTCGGCCACCGGAAGTGTGCGCACGAGCTTGCCGTCACGAAGGATCGTCACGCGGTCCGCGACCTCAAAGATCTCTTCCAGGTCGTGCGAAATATAGATCACCGCGGAACCGCGGCGTTTGAGGTCGCGAATGATGTCGAAGAGGCGCAGTGTCTCCTGATGGGTGAGCGCCGCTGTCGGTTCATCCATGATGACCACGCGGGCATCGAACGCCAGGGCGCGCGCGATGTCGACGAGTTGCTGTATCGAAGGCGCGAGTTCGCGCACGGTCGTGTCGACCGGCGCGGGGCTGCCCAGCAGTGCCCAGATTTGTTCCGCCTTGCGGCGTTGCGCTGTGCGGTCGATCAGGCCGGGCAGCAGGTAGGTGGGCTCGTGGCCGAGCATGATGTTCTGGGCCACAGTCAGCTCGGGAACCACGGCGCGTTCCTGGTAGATCACCGCGATGCCGTGATCCTGCGCGGCCGCGACGCTGGGCAGCGATACGGGTTCTCCGTCGATCCGGATCTCGCCACTGTCCGGGGTAAGTGCGCCGGCCAGCATCTTGATGAGGGTGCTCTTGCCGGCGCCGTTCTCGCCAACGATGGCATGCACTTCGCCATCGTTGACCGCGAAGTCGACGCCGTCGACGGCACGAATTTCGACGAACGACCTGGACAGTCCGGCGGCCTGGAGCAGCGGGGGAGCGCCGGGTGCTCGCTTCGACGGGGCATGCCGCGCCTCGGCCGCGGGCAAGCCGTCAGGCGGCGGCGGCTTGAGTATGTTCGCCCAGCGCGGACGGCGTGGCGCGGCGATGCCGCGCTGGCTGAGCACATCGAGACCAACGGCGATGAGGATCACGATGCCACGGGTGAATGACTGATAATTGGCCGGAATACCGATGAGCGTCTGGCCTTTGGCCAGGACGGTGATGAACGCCGCGCCGAGCAGCGTTCCGATCAGGGTTCCGCGGCCGCCGAACAGACTGGCCCCGCCGATGATGACAGCGGCGATGACGTCGAACTCCTCACCCGCGCCGGCTTCCGGCGCTCCTGTCTGCAATCGCGAGGTGAGAATAATGCCGGCCAGGGCCGCACAGAAACCGCTGATCGCATATGTGATCAGCTGGATCCGCGCGACACGGATACGGGTCAGCCGCGCGGCCAGCTCGCTGCCGCCGAGGGCATAAAGGTGGAGTCCCAGCCGCGTGCGGCGCAGGACGAACGTACCGACTGCCAGCAGCACGGCGAAGATGATGAAGGATACCGGGATGCCGAAGACATCGTTCTGGCCGATGACGAGGAAGGTATCGTCTGAAATGATGGCGGCCTGCAGGTTCTGCACATCCGTCCGGTAGAGTGACAGACCGGCGCCGCGGAATATGTACAGCGTCGCAAGGGTCACGATGAAGGCGGAGATGCGAAGCCGGGTTATGAAAAAGCCATTGATCGCGCCGGCGAGGAAGCCGATTACCAGCACGATGGGAATGGTGACGGCGGTTTGCACTCCGCCCAGGCGAATCAGGTCGTCGGAGACGATGCCGGCGAGGAGGAGCGTGGACCCGACGGAGAGATCGATGCCACCACCGATGATGACGAAGGTCTCGCCGATCGCCAGGGTGCCCAGAATCGAAAGATCGCGCAGGACATCACCAAGATTGTCCATGGTGGCGAAGCCCGGCGCGCGCAAAGCGAGAAGAACGGTGAGCAGGACAAGCGCGATCCCAAGACCCTGGGTTCGCGCGCGTGCGATGGCGAGTTCCAGGCGACCGGCGAGCGGCGGAGCGCGCGTCACTTCCCGAGGCCTGATCGGATCGGCCAGCTTGGTTTCGGTCATGGCGTTCAGCGGCAAGGATTGCCTATGCGGCGGGCCATGGCACGCTGTCGATATTTTCCTTGGTAACGATGTAGGGAGGAAGCTCGATACGACCGGCGAACTGGCCGCCCTTGATGTTGGCGGTCATCAGCCACGCGCCGAGGTTCATCACGGTATCGGGGACCGCGTTGGCGGCGATCGCGGACACACCATCGACCAGTCCGCTCTTGATACCCTTGAAGAAGTCGAGTTCGCCGTCGGCGCCCCAGAACTTGATGTTGCCGCGGCGTCCTGCTTCGACCGCCGCCTGAGCGGCGCCGATGGCCATCTCATCGTTCACGCCGAAAACCCCGTCGATTTTCGGCTGACCTTGCAGGATGGTCTGGAAGACGTCGTGGCCCTTCTTGCGGTCGAACGCCGCGCTTTGATCGGCGACGATCTTCATGGCGGGATACTTTTTCAGCGTAACCCTGAATCCGGCCATGCGCTGGATGTTGGCGCCGGTTCCCTGGACGCCTTCAATAACGACGATGTTGCCCTGCTTGTTCAACTGTGCGGCCATGCCCTCGGCGACTTGAACGCCCATGGTGTAGTGGCCCATCCCGACGAAGCCGGTATGAACGCCGGCGACGTCCTGGTTGAGGGTAATGACGGGGATACCGGCCTTTTCAGCCTTCCGCACGACGGGCGTCAAGCCGGCCGCATCGGTTGCCTGCAGCACGAGGAAATTGAGGTTCTGACTGATGAACGCTTCCATTTCACTGGTCTGCTTCTGGACGTTGCGTTCGCCGTCCTGAACACTCACCTGCATGCCGAAGCCGGCGCCTTGGCGTGCACATTCGTCACCCCAATACTTGATGAGCGGATGTGACAGCGTTTCGACGATGACGCCGACCTTCATCCCCTTGGTCTCGGCCATCTTGCCGGGCGCCGCCTGCGCGGTCCGCGATCGCGCTGCCAGCAAAGTCGCCGAGGTGAAAGCGGCGCCTGTAGCGAAGGCGTTGCGCAAAAGCCGGCGTCGCGGCGGAAGCAGGGACGTGCTCATTGGCGGGCTCCTATTCGTTATGCACGGTCGGTGACGTTTCGGTAATGGAAGGGAATTCGCTCTGCAGATCCTGAAGATGCGCCCGCATCGCGTCAGCGGCGCCATGCGGATCGCGGGCTACGATCATGTGCAGAATGACGTCGTGGCCGCCCTGTTGGCGCGCACGAAAAGCCGCCTCGATGTCCTGCGCCGCCTCGTCGAGTGATTTGAGGACACTGGAATAGGAATGGGTGACCGCGTTGAGCATCGAAGCCAGCACAGAATGATGCGCCGCTTCGGCAACCGCGCGATGGAAGTCGAGACCGCGTTGCAGATACTGGCCGCGTTGTGCACGGGCGCGTTGCCGCGCCGCTTCGCGCAATCGGGCGATGTCGTCGTCGGTGGCGCGTTCGGCGGCATGTTCGGCGAGACGGACTTCAACCAGAAGCCTCGCCTCGATCAGTTCGCTGAACAGGCGGTGCGGCGGCGTGGTGTGAAACCTGAGCGGGGAAAGAAGCGCCTTGCCCGGCTCGCTGGTGAAGAACGTGCCGATCCCATGGCGGACTTCCACCAGGCCCAGGGTCTGCAGGCCCTGTATCGCTTCGCGTAACGATGACCGGCCGACCGAAAGCTGTTTCGCCAGATCGCGCTCGGGCGGCAGTTTTTCACCGACTTTCAGACCCCCTTCGACGAACGCCCGTTGAATCGCGGTCATGACCGCATCCGGCAAGGATTCCGGACGACGCATGGATATTTCACTCTCGGGGGATTGAGACATCAGGAGATCAGACCACTCGGATATACGACGCTATGCTTGCCGTCCGGTCACGTCAACACCCGCCCGGCGGTCCGCGACGCCGTGGCGGATGAGCGGCAAGGACCAGCCATAGCTCGAACAGCCGCCATGAGCGCCGACCGGAACGTACCGATGAAGCAATGATTCGACAGCCGGGCGAGATGCGACCGCGGTGCTCCCGATCGCGGTTCGCGTCAGATCTGCAGGTCCCGCTTGGCAACCTCCCGGTCCTCCAGTTCATGCGCCTGGCGTTCGACGATGATCCGTCCCTTGTCCATCACATAACACCGCTGTGCGAGGGACAGGATCACGTCGAGATTCTGCTCGACGAACAGGACGGTGGTGCCAAGCTCCTGATTGACCCGCTGGATGACGCGCGTGATGTCCATGACAATGGAGGGCTGGATACCCTCGGATGGCTCATCGAGCAGCAGCAGGCCGGGATTGCCGATCATCGCCCGGCCGATGGACAACTGCTGCTGCTGGCCGCCGCTCATTGTCCCGGCCCGCTGGTGGCGACGCTCCGCGAGGACGGGGAAAAACTCGTAGACCATCTCATAGAGCTTGCGTTCGGTCCGCAGGCCGATCATCTCGCCGACGCGCAGGTTCTCCTCGACGGTCATGCGGGCAAACACCTCCCGACCCTGCGGGATATAACCGAAGCCCAGACGCGCACGGCGTTCCGGCGGCTCGCGGGCGATGTCGCTGCCGCGGAAGCGGATCGCGCCGGCCCAGACGCGGAGCTGTCCGATCAGGCACCGCATCATCGTCGACTTGCCGACGCCGTTCCGGCCGATCACCGCGACGATCTCGCCCTGACGCACGGTCAGGTCGACGCCCTGCAGGATCGGCGACGTGCCGTAGCCGCGTGCGCAGCCCGGCAAGCTCCAGCAGCGTCTTCAGTGGGCATGATGTGTAGCGCCAAGATAGATCGTCTGCACCGCCTCGTTGGCGGCGATCTCATCGATCGTGCCCTCGGCGAACACCTTGCCGAAATGCAGCACGGTGACGCTTTCGGCGATCTGGCGCACGAACGTCATGTCATGCTCGACGACGAGGATCGTCATGCCCTCGCGCTTCAGGGCCAGCACCATCTCGCCGGTCTTGAAGGTCTCATGCGGGGACAGGCCGGCGGTGGGTTCATCGAGGAACAACAAGCGCGGACGCAATCCGATCGCCATGGCGATCTCCAGCCACTGCTTCTGGCCGTGCGCCAACTGGCCGGCCGGCTTGCTGGCGTCGGCGGTGAGTTCGACGAAGTCCAGCAGCCGCTCGACCTCACGCCTGGTCTCCGCGCGGTCGAAATGGCTTTGCAGGGCGATCGTCAGGTTCTGCGCGACCGGCAGGTCCGGGAAGATACCCGGCACCTGCATCTTGATGCTGATGCCGGCGCGGATCCGCGCCGCGGTCGGCAGGTCGGTCAGGTCGTGACCGCGGAACCAGACGCTGCCCGCGGTCGGCCGATGCCTGCCCACGATCAGCTTGAACAGGGTGCTCTTGCCGGCGCCATTCGGTCCGATCAGACAATGAAGGGCACCTTCCTCGACACTGAAGTTCAGGTCGTCGATGACGGTCGCGCCGCCAAACCGTTTGGTCAGGCCCCGGGTCTCGAGAAGCTTAGCCACGGCGCACCTGCTCCGGCTGGCGCGGCTCCGCCAGCCGTGGCGGCCTTGCCAGCAGCCGTCGTATCCGCTGCGCGCCGTCCACCGCCGCGAGCACATATCCGCCCGGCGCGATCAGCACCGTTACGACCAGCAAGGCGCCGATCGCGATGAGCGCATATTCCTGGCTCACAACGGTCAGCATCTGGAACACGTAAAGCACCACGAACGTGCCGATCAGCGTCGCCGTCACGTCCTGGCGGCCGCCGAATGCCACCCAGATGATGGGCATCGCCGCCGCCGGCAGGGCCATGGAGGCGGGCACGATGAAATTGCCCCAGGCGGTGTAGAGGGCGCCGCTGAGCGAGGCCAGGAAGCCGCCGATGGTGAACGCGCCAAGCTGATAGCGGCGGATGTCGTAGCCCAGCAGCTCCGCCCGCTCGGGATTTTCGCGGCTGGCCACGAGGACGTTGCCGAAGCGCGAGTTCACCAGGATGCGCAGCGCCAGATACGTGACGACGAGCAGGCCGAGCACGAGATAGTAGAAGCTCGCGCCGTCGAAGCGGATGCGATGGCCGCCGAACCAGTCCAGCGTGAGCGACGGGATGCGCGTCATCCCGTTATACCCGTTCAGCCGCGCCCGGCCGATGCGCCATTCCGGTCCGGCGGTCTGGTTCATGAAGGTGGCGAAGGCGAGCGTGACCGACAGCGTAACGATGCCGACGAACACGCCGTTGATGCCGCCATAGATCATGAAGTAGCCAAGCACCGTTGCCACGGCTGTGCCGATGGCCAGGGCGCAGGCGAGGGCGAGGAACGGATAGGAATGCGCGACGCCGAGATTGATCGCGATGACGCCGTACGCATAGCCGGCCACACCGAAGAACGCGGTCTGCCCGAAGCTCAGCGCGCCCCCGTATCCCCAGATCAGTCCGAGCCCCAGCGCCATGAACACCCAGACGCCGAAATACGCGGTGTTCGAAATGGCGAACCGTTGCGCGTACTGCGGATAGATCGCCGCCGCGATCACCACCAGCACAGCGGCGGTCCAGAAGACCGGACCACGTCCAATTGTCTGCGGGCCGTTGAGCAGGGCGGCAAGGTCTCGCATCGCCACCCCCCTCAGGCACGCCGCCGCATCAGCCATCCTGTAAAGCCGTCCGGCAGCAGCCGGATGACGATGCAGACGGTGACGAGGAGGCCGATCAGGCCGAATACCTGGCCCCAGGCGGCGGTGCACGCGGCGCGGATCACGGCGAGCACGGCGGAGGCGGGCGCGGTTCCGGTCAGCACGTCGGCACCGCCGACGACGACGGTGACGAAGGACTCGACCACGAAGGTGGTTCCCATTGTCGGGCTGAGGGTGAGGGTCGGCGCGTAGACGCCGCCGGCCAGCCCGGCCAGTGCGGCGCCGAGACCGAAGGTCAGCGAGTAGACGCGATTGACCGGCACCCCGAGCGCCCGCGCCATCGCCGGGTTCTGCATCGTGGCGCGCGCATGCACGCCAAAGCGTGTCTTCATGAACAGCAGATAGAGGCCCAGCAGTACACCGATGGCCACCGCCAGCATCACCAGCCGATAAACGGCGAAGGAATAGTCACCGAACGCGATGCTGCCGAGCGGGGTGCCGATGCCGGACCAGGCCGACCCGAGCAGCAGCAGCGCACCCTGGGTGGCAACCAGGCTGATCCCCCACGTCACGACAAGCGACTCGATCGGCCGGTCGTAGAACCGGTAGACGATGGTGCGTTCCAGTGCGATGCCGACCGCGCCGGCCGCCAGCGCCCCGACCAGGATCGCAAGCGGCAGCGGCAGCCCGGCGCGGACGCTCGCGGTCGTCACGTAGGCGCCGCAGGTGATCAGCTCGCCATGGGCCATGTTGATGATGCCCATCATGCCGAAGATGATCGCGAGGCCACCCGAGGCGAGCACCAGGAAGGCGAACACGTCCGCCACCTGATAGACGAACGCAAGCAGTTCGAAGCCGAACGTAGTCATCCGAAGTCCTCGACCGGTCGCGCTACTTTTCTGGCAGGTGGCTTGGTGTGTACTGCTCCTTCGGGTCGTCCTTGGTCAGGTCGCAGCCGATCTGGCCAAGCCAGTAAGGGTCGACCCGGGCCCAGGTGCGCTCGACATGGACGTGGTGCTGCGCGTCGACCCCGACCTGCGTCATCTGATGGCTGGCGTGCTGCGACTTCGGATCGATGCAGATCTGGCCTTCGGGAGCGTCGATGCAGGCTTTTCCGGTGGCGATCTGGGCGCGGATCTTGTCGATGTCGGTGGACCCGGCCATCTCGACCAGTTTCTTGTACATGTAGACCGCCGCGTACTCGTTTTCGCCCATGTCGTTGATGTAGGTTTCATTCGGATACTTGGCACGCCACCGCTTGACGAAGTCTTGTGCCGCGGGGCGGTCGATCTCCTCGAACCAGTTCATCGCGACGTGCATGTTCGCCATGGTGGGCGGCTTGAAGCGCTTGTGCTCGAAGCCGAGGCCGATGGTGATCGAGCTGCCCATGGGAATACGCAGGCCGGCGGCGTAAGCCTGCTCATAAAACGCTGACTGGGCGTTGCCGACGACGAGCGTCATCAGCCAGTCCGGCTTGGCTTTCTGGATGTTCTGGATGGTCTGGCCGAACTGGGAGACGCCCAACGGAATAAGTTCGGAGCCCACGATTTGGCCGCCGGCCTCGGTGACGAGCTTCTTCGTCCATTCAGTGGAGATCTGGCCGAAATTGTAGTCGGCGGCGATGATGTAGACCTTCTTGCCGAACTTCTCCATCATGTACGGAATGAGCGTGGAGAACTGCTGTTCAGGCAGACCGCCGGTGCCGATCATGTTGCCGTCGCAGACGCCGCCCTCGTACTGCTGGGCGTAGAACAGCAGCGCGTTGTCCTTGTCGATGATCGGCCGGATCGCCTCACGCGAGGCGCTGGTGGCGGCGCCGAAGATCACCTCGACGTTGTCCTTCTCGATCAGGCGGCGGGCGAACTCCTGGAACTTGGCGTTGTCGAACTGCGGGTCGTACTCGATGATTTCCACTTTCCGGCCGAGGATGCCGCCGGCGGCGTTTATCTCATCGACGGCGAGGTGGGCGCCATGGACCTTCGGCATGGTGAAGATCGCGATGTCGCCGGAATGATCTTCCAGCAGCCCGACCTTCAGCGGTGGCTTGTCGTCGGCAAGTGCCATGGCTGACCAACCGAGCATCAGCGTCGCGATCGAAGCAACGGCGGTTCGGCGAAAAGCGTTCATTTCGATTCCTCTTGCGCGACGACTGGGTGAAGCCCATGCCTGAGTTTGCATCAAGCTTCACACGCAAGCAATGTGCCATCCACCTCAGGGGAGCATGTCAGCGGCCGGGCTGCTGGTCTGCTGGATCAACCGCCATCGATCGCGAGCAGTTGCCCAGGAAAAGGGCGTGCGCATTCCGTGGGGTTCGCCGGCTGCCGGGCCGCCCCCCACGGCGGAAACCAAACCTTTCAGCAGCCAGGATCAGTCCACCGGTCCACCGGGGGCGAGCGCGGGCTCGTAGTTGTCGGGCGGTGTGAAGATGCCTGGTTTGGGCTTGCGGTACCGGACTGACCTGGCCAGCAGGACGGTTTGTCCGTTCACCTTTGCTCGGAGCAGCACCCCGTCATCGGTCACACACAGACTGTGCGGCTCGCTGTCCTCGGGATCGGTCCACTCCCACTCGGTGCAAGGAAGTCCGGCGACACGGGTTTGCCCTGCCCTGTTCCGGGGAATGTTCGGGTTCGGATCAAGATCGCTGCCCGGTGGTACGGCGATTTTCAGGTAGGTGCGGGTCTCGCGCCGCAGCAGGGTCTCATAATGGGTTCTGTGATCGACGATGACTATGGCATTGCCGGGCCCATCCACGCGCTCCAATCCGGCGCCGGCCTGCCAGCGCACCCGCCGACTGAAGACCGGTTCGCCCGGCCGGCTGACCCGGTACGTGATGTCAACATCCTTGGACGGGGTCAGTCTTGGAGCCGTCTCGACCGACGCAGCCCCGGCCAACATCAGCATGGACAGCGCCGTTCCTGTGCCCGCCCGCCACCGCATCCCTTGCTCCTGCGCTGCCATCCCACAGTCCGGCAAAAATTGCCTCGATCGGCCCCTTCGACGTGAAACGCGATCGGCCGTGGAGATAAGCTCGAAACAGCGCGATGTAACCACCATCGAAGTCCGAGCATCACGAGGGTGGCTCGGCGGTGTCCTGGCGCTTGCTGACGCGAAGAAAGGGGAAACGCAGATGCACGCCGATGAGAAGGGATGGCGCAGATGGTGCGCTCGCCCGGCCACGGGGTCTCACGCCAGCCGCTGTCGGGTCAGCCGCGATCCGCGTGCATCCATCTGATCGGCGTGCATTTGCGGTTTCCCTTGCTTTCTTGCTCTGCTGCGGCCGGAACGGGCGCACGGCGCGCCGGGTATCAGTGGCCGGGCGGCGCGGTGCCGGGCTCTATGGTGACCGTCGCTGTCCGGCCGACGACCAGTTCCACACCGGGTGGCACCTTGTCCGGCTTGATCCGCACCGGCACGCGCTGCGCCAGGCGCACCCAGTTGAAGGTCGGGTTGATGTCGGCCAGCAGATCCGGACTGTCGGTCCGCTCGCGGTCGGCGATGCCGGCGGCGATGCTTTGGACGTGCCCGGTCAGGATCTGCCGCTCGCCCATCAACCGCACCTGGACGCGGTCGCCTTTGTGGATCTTCGGCAGCTTGGTCTCCTCGAAATAACCCTCCACCCGCAGCGTCGCGCTGTCCACCAGTGCCATCACGCCCTTGCCGGTGGTGACGTAGTCGCCCGGTTCCAGCATGAACGTTGGTGACGGTCCCGTCCACCGGGCTCCTCACCACGGAGCGCCGCAGGTTGAGCTCCGCCACCGCCCGGTCGGCCACCGCCTGGCGATAGGCCGCCGTCGGCCGATTCGGCATTCGTCAGCCGCTGCTCCTGCGTCTCTTTCGAAACCGAGAGCTCGTCAGCCGCTCGTATCGCGTTGCCTCGCGCTCGGCTTCGTCCATCTGCGCCTTGCGGTTCGCCAAGCGCCGCGTCCGCCTGCGCCAGCGCGAGTTCGAAGCGTTCGGGGTCGATGCGGAACAGCACGTCGCCGCGCTTCACGGTCTGGTTGTCGCGCACCGTCACCTCGGTGACCAGCCCAGAGCACGTCTGGCGCGATGGTGACGACGTCGGCCCGCACCCGGCCGTCGCGCGTCCATGGGGCGTCCTGGTAGTAGGCCCAGAGGCCGCGACCGGCGACGAGCGCGGCGGCGACGATCAGCAGTGTCAGCGCGGGGCGGCCGAGCGTTGAAGGCAAACCGGCGAAGAAACGGTTTCATGGTGCTATCCACTGAGGCAGAATGACGGCGACCCCGCCATGATGAGGACGAGCAGCGACAGGTCCACCAGCGGCCGGTGCCAGACCAGCCGATAGAATCCGATGCGTGTCAGGATGCGACGCAGCATCGCGGTGAGCGCGCAGCGCGATCACGGCCCAGACCAGCAGGATCGGGACGAACACGCCATAGATGTCGATTTCGCCGATCATGCGGCCGCCTTGGCCGGCGGTTCGGACGCGAGATCGTGCGGATCCGGCGTCCGCCGATAGGGCGGGGCATCGGCGAACAGGCCGCGCCGGATGCCGACCAGTTGCAGCAGCAGATCGCGGCCGTGGGTGCCCGGCACCTCGACAGCGACATCCAGGGCGCGGTCGATGTCGCGCAGCAGCGCATGGAACGGCGCTGCACCCGGCCCGTCGCGCCTGTACCGCGAACTGCGTGGCGGTGCCGTCCAGCACGTCGTCACCGCGGCGCGCACCGGCGGGGCATCGCATTCGCGATCACGCTACAGATCGACCATGTTGATGCCGATGCGCAGGTCCGCCAGCACGTCCACCGCCGCCAGATCGTTGCCTTCCCCGACCGCGGCCAGCCGCGGCACCAGCAGCCCCAGCCGGTCCAGCAGCAGTCCCGCCAGCGTGTTGCTGTCGCTGCGTCGCTGGCGGCGCGGGATCGCCGCCAGGTCCCGCCAGTTCGCGCGCAGCAGCCGGCGCGCACTCCATTCCGCGCCGACCGAACGCATCAGCGCGGTCATCACCGCGGCGCCGCGCGACACCCAGCACGGCCGCGAAGCTGCCGTCGGCGTAGCTGACGAAATCGGCCGAGTAGGCGCTTTGCAGGCTGAGCAGCGTGGCGGTGAGGAAGCCGAGCGCCGTGCCGAGCGGCTGGGTGGCGGGCATCGCGGTCAGCAGGCCCACCGGCACGAAGAACGCGGCGAGCACCAGCGCCAGCATCTCGAAGTCGTGCACACGGGGCAGGATGCCGAACAGGCCGATGCCGACAGCCAGCACGGCCAGCACGACGCTGGCCAGGAAGCTTTTCAGCGCCGGGGTCGGATCGTCGAGGGTGGCGAACAGGCAGCAGGCCGCTGCCGCGAGCGCGGCCGCTGCCGCTGCCGGCCGCCCAGCCGGTGCCGATCCAGAAGGCGCACAGTCATCCCGATCGTGAGCACGGCCGCGAGGCCCGACAACAAGGCGAGGCCGCGATCGTGGTGCAGCGCGCTCCGGCGCACGGGTGTGCACGGCGAGCGGGTGGCCCAGGGCGCCGCCGCCGGCGCTCGATGTGCGCGCGCAGGTCGCGCATGTCCTGCCGCAGGTCGACCAGTTGCGCAGCCGCAGCAGCAGGCTGCCGCGCATCACGTCGTTCCAGCCGGCGCGCGGGTCGGTCTCGGCTTCGCATCGGGCGATGGACGGCCCGCATCCGGTCGGCCTCGCTGCGTGGCGGCGGATCGCCGGCGCGCACCCAGACGCGCAGATCCGCCAGCAGGCGCTCCAGGCACGGGGTGATCGCCGTCGGCCGCCCGCAACGCGGCCAGGCGATCGTCGATCGAGGACAGCAGCGGCAGCAGCAACACCATCCGCCGCTGCAGCGCGGCTACCCACCGCGTCGCCGACTGATACTTGCGAGGTGTCGTAGGCAAGTTGCGAGGCGAGCATCCGGAGTTCGACCGCGTCCGCCGCCAGCTGGATATGCGCCGTGCGCTGGCTGGGTCATCGTTGCCGGTCCAGCACGTCCTCGGTCCAGGTGAAGGCGTTGTCGACCCAGGCGAGGATGCGCCGGCTCAGCAGCGGGCCCAGTGGGCGCGGGAACACCACGGTGCCGATGACGGTCGTGCAGACGACCCCGAGCCCGATTTCCTCCACCCGGGCGAGCGCGATGTCCCAGATCGCATCCGGCGTGGTGACGGCGGGAAAGCCGATCAGCGCCGCGGTGTAGCCGGCCAGCATGAACAGGTAGCTGCGCGGCGTGCGGTCGAGCAGCGCGATGTACAGGCATCCCCCGATCCAGAGGGCCAGGGCGGCGCTCAGCAGTTCGGGCGCGTCGACCAGGTTCGGCACCAGCACCACCGTCGCGGTGGCACCGATGAGGGTGCCGATCAGACGGTAGAGCGACTTGGAGCGCATCGATCCGATCAGCGGCTGCGAAACGATGTAGACGGTCGCCATGGCCCAGTAGGGGCGGTCCAGCCCGATCGACATCGCGATGTACAGCGCAAGCATCGCGGCGGCGAAGGTTTTCACCGCGTAGAGCCATTCGTTGATGCCCGGCCATCGGTTCATGGTTCCAGGCTCCGCACAGCGGCCGTCACGAGCCGATCGGCGATCCCGTCGCCTGGGGACGGCGGCGACAACACCCGCGGGCCAAGGCCCGGCGAGGGGCCGCGGTCGCATTTCGCCGTGGCCACACCTTCGATGTCAGGCGGAACCCGCGACGCCTCCATGGCATAACCGACGCGGGCGATGAACCCGGCATCGTGGATTTTGAACAGCGGGGCCGGCGTCATGGCTCTCGATCACCGAGGGTATATTGAATGACGATCGCCGAATGGAGGCTGTGACCAAGCATAGCGTCCCCCGCATAGCCGCGCGTACAGGATGTCTTGCTCACTTTTTGGTGCATTTCGCCATCGCGCCGCGCTTAGTCTGGACCGCCGACCGGCGTTGACCCGCATCGCATTTTGGTGAGCCGAGCGTGGCAGGTCGGTTCGATTGATGCAAAGGCATCGGATGCCGAGGGCCTGAGCGAGCCGCGGCTGGACCCTGTCGGACCCGCCGGGGCCGGGGGTCATTCGAGACCCGCCAGGGTCCTGGTTTTTTTTGCCAGATCGTTGAACGCGTCCGACGCCGGCCAACTCGCCCGGGCGGCCATTCCCGGCTACGCAGCGCTCCGTGCCGGATGTCCGATGGTTTCCGTTGCCTGGGACCTGCGTCATGATGGTGTCGGAGAATGACAGTCCGGGGAGATGACAACCATGCCGCTCGATGCGCTGCGCACCATCCTGCCCAGTACCGGTCTGTCGGCCGACCGGGCGGACGCGGTGACCTTTACCGGGGGCAACGACCCGATTCTTCCCACGCCGTTTCGCATCGGCACAGCCGGCGCGGCGACACTCGCCGCGCCGGGCCTGGCCGCCGCCGACCTGTGGGAGCATCGCACCGGGCGCCGCCAGGATGTCGGCGTCGATGTGCGCCAGGCCACGGCGTCGCTGCGCAGCGGCCACTACATGAAGCTGGGCGACGGCGATGTCTCGCCGGCCCGCAATCCGATCATGGGCGTCTATCCGGCCAAGGACGGGCGCTGGAGCTACATCCACGCCAATTTTCCGAACCATCGCGCCGCCGCGTTGCAGGTGCTGGGGTGCGAGGAAGACCGGGACGCGGTGACGCGGGCCGTGGCCACCTGGAATGCCGCGGATCTGGAGGAAGCGATCATCGCCGCGAAAGGGGCCGGCGGCATGGTGCGGACGCAAACCGAATGGGCAAACCATCCCCAGGCCGCCGCCGTAGCCGCGCTGCCTTTGATGCAGATCGTGCGGATCGGCGACAGCAGGCCCGAACCGCTGCCAGAGGGGAGCCGTCCGTTGTCAGGCATCCGGGTGCTCGACCTGACCCGCGTGCTGGCCGGCCCGACCTGCGCGCGCACGCTGGCGGAGCACGGCGCGGACGTGCTGAAGATCAGCGCGGCGCATCTGCCCAACCTCGGCTATCAGGAATTCGACACCGGCCACGGCAAGCTGTCGGCGTATCTCGATCTGCGCGAGCAACGCGATGTCGATACGCTGCGCGGCCTGGTGGCCGAGGCGGACGTGTTCTCCCAGGGATACCGCCCCGGCGCGCTGGGTGCGCGCGGCCTTGTCGCCCGAGGACCTGGCGGCGATCCGGCCCGGGCTGGTCTATGTCTCGCTGTGCGCATTCGGTCATACGGGTCCGTGGGCGTCGCGACGCGGTTTCGACACGGTGATCCAGACCGTCAGCGGCATGACCGCGCGGCAGGCGGAGATCGTTCCGGGGAAGACTCCAGGGCCGCAGTTCTATCCGGTTTCCGCGATCGATTACTGCACCGGATACCTGATGGCGACGGGGGCTATGGTGGCGCTGAAGCGGCGTGCCCAGGAGGGCGGCAGTTGGCTGGTGCGCATTTCGCTGGCGCAGGTGGGGAAGTGGATCGTCGATCTGGGCGAGGTGCCGGCGGCGGCGCTGCGCGATGTGGCGGCGGAATTCACCGCCGCGGAGCTTGATCGGTGGTCGGTGGTGACCGAGACGCCATCGGGACCGTTGCGGCATCTGCAGCCCGTCGTGCGGTTGTCGGAGACGCCGCCGTACTGGGCTCGGCCGTCGGTTCCGCTGGGGCATCATCAGCCGGTATGGCCATCGCGGGGCGGGTAGGCGAGGCTGCGGGGGAACGGGCACCGCGAGACCGCGGTCATGCGGCCGGCGGCGCGGTGCCTTTGACCTGGGTCCGATGCATGACCCGCCGGGACGCAGGATCGAACGGGTCGCGGCGGTGCATGGTGCAGCGGTTATCCCACAGCACGAGGTCGCCGGTGTGCCAGCGATGAGTGAACCTGAACTCCGGCCGCGTCGCGTGCGCCCAGATCTCGTCCAGCAGCGCTTCGGATTCGGCCAGATCCAGCCCCTCGATCCAGGCCATGCGCCGGCGACCGAGGTAGAGCATGCGGCGCCCGCTTTCCGGATGGGTGCAAACCAGCGGGTGCAGCGTACCGGGTGCCTGCCGTGGATCCTCCGCCGGCGTCACGCCCTGCCGGAGATAGCCGCCGCTGTTGTAGGTGCCGTCATGTTTGACGCGCAGACCAAGCGCGCGATCGCGCAGTCCGGCGGGCAGCGCTTCATAGGCGGCGTACATGTCGCAGAACGAGGTATCGCCGCCGGCGGGCGGGACTTCCAGCGCGAACAGCATGCTCGCCATGGGCGGAGCGGGCAGGTAGGACATGTCGGTGTGCCAAACGGCTTCGCCGGCCCCGAGGCTGCCGATCGGCACGCCATTTTCGATCACATTCGAAACAATATAGATTTCGGGCATGCCGTCGACGAAACGCTGGCCGTTCTCCTGCACCGGGGCGTGGTCGAGCTCACCGAAGCGGCGGGAGAACGCGATCAGGTCGCGGTCGCTCAATGTCTGGCCGCGGAACAGGAGCACCTGATGGTCGACCCAGGCTTGCCGGATGGCGGCGAAGCCGGCGTCGTCGATCGTCGACAAATCAGGGCCTGCGAGTTCCGCACCGAATGGGCTATCGGCGCGGCGGCGTATAACGTCGATCGGGCGCGACAAGTGTGACGTTGAGGTGACGCTCATGGGGACATTACGCTCATGGGCCGACGTTTTGTGCGACTCGCGATGGCAGTTTGCTGGTGACCACAGACGTCCTGTGATTCGTTGCGTGCACCGTCAAGTTCGAATGCTATCCGGCCGGCTCGCCCTCAAGCGCCAGCCTGCGATACCGCCATGCACGCGGTACCGGCCTGCATACTCCGCTGACGGCGAACAGCAGAGCGCCGGCAGAGGCAATCGATCGGTTTTTGCCCGTCCGGACATGGCGGACGGGTCAACCGCCCGGCACGTCCTTGGTCAACAGGGCCGGGTAATTGACGTCGTGGCGGCCGGCCAGAATCTTTTCTTCGTCCTCATGCTCATGACAGTCCTGATGCTCTCGCAAAAGCTTGGCTTCCTCGGCGACAGCATCATCCTTCCTGGTCGTATCAGACATGGCCTTCTCCCCGATACGGGCGCGGATACAGTCGGCGCGAACATCGCCGGTCGTTGCACTATTGCCCATCTGGCGCGGGTGTGCTCCAGAAGGACCGGCCACCATGCGTGGCCCTGAAAGTCTAACCTGTGTTTTATGCAGCGCACAATCAGTATTTGGGCGGAGCGCGATACCGGGCGCGAAAAGATAGGCTATGGTCGGCAGACGTTGAGGGCGGCTAACGTTCGCCGGCGTCCCATACAGCTAACGAGGCACGACGATGCGGCGACTTCGGGACACGATGGGATACGCCGCCGTGGTTGGCGTCGCGCTGCTGGTCAGCGGGTGCAAGAAGTCCAACCAGTATGCGCCGCCGCCGCCGCCCAAGGTGTCGGTTGCCAGGCCGATCGCCGAAAAGATCACCCGCTACCTGGAGGCGACCGGTAACACCGCGGCCGTGGCCTCGGTCGACCTCGTCGCACGGATCCAGGGCTTCCTGCAGGGGATCAGCTACACCGATGGAGCGACGGTAAAGACCGGCGATATCCTGTTCACCATCGAACCACTGCCCTACCAGGCGAAGTTGCAGCAGGCGCAGGCGGCCGAGGCTTCGGCGCAGGCCCAGTTCGTCAACGCCCAGGCGAATTTTACCAGGCAGGAGTCGTTGCAACGCAACTCGGTCGCCTCGGTGCAGAACCTTGACGACGCGCGGGCGCAACGCGATTCGACGCAGGCGAGCGTGGCGGAGGCGGCCGCGAACACGAAGCTGGCCGCGATCAACTATGGCTATACGCGCGTGCTGGCGCCGTTCGACGGCCGGGTGTCGGCGCATCTGGTCTCGATCGGCGACCTGGTGGGGACGCAGCCGACCAAACTCGCCACGATCACGCAGATGCAACCGATGTACGTTACCTTCAGCGTGAGCGAGCGGGAGGTGATCCGCATCCGCGGCGCCGCAATGCGCGCGGGACAGGGGCCGGAAACACTCCCGTCGATCCCGGTCGAGATCGGCCTGCAAGGTGAAACCGGCTATCCGCATGTGGGCCGTATGGACTACGTTGCGCCGACGGTAGACCCGTCGACCGGGACGCTGCAGGCGCGTGGTGTGCTGGACAACGCCGACCATGTGCTGCTGCCTGGTTATTTCGCCCGTGTGCGCGTGCCGCTGGAAACCGGCGTGAATGCGCTGCTGGTGCCGAACGTGGCACTGGGCGCCGATCAGGGCGGGCGGTACCTGCTCGTGGTGGGGGACGATCACATCGTCGCCCAGAAACACGTGACCATCGGGCCGCTGCGGGGGACCCTGCGTGTCATTGAATCTGGCCTGTCGCCGGACGATCGGGTCGTGATTGACGGGCTGCAGCGCGCGACCCCTGGCCAGCCGGTCGAACCGGCCACCGTCACGCTGATGGATGCGTCGGAATGATCGCCAAATTCTTCATCGAGCGGCCGGTCCTCGCCAATGTCCTGGCGATCCTGTTCGTCCTGCTGGGCGGTGTGTCGCTGTTCGCCCTGCCGGTTGCGCAGTTGCCCGATGTGGTGCCGCCGACCGTGCAGGTGACGACGCGCTATCCCGGCGCCAACGCGACCGACGTCATGAACACCGTCGGCCTGCCGATCGAGCAGCAGGTCAACGGCGTCCAGGGCATGTTGTACATGCAGTCGACCAGCGCCAGCGATGGGACCTATTCGCTGATCGTCACCTTCGCGATCGGCACCGACCTGAACTTCGCGCAGGTGCTGGTGCAGAATCGCGTCGCCAGCGCGATGGCCTCGCTGCCGCAGGCGGTGCAGGCGCAGGGGGTCAACGTCCAGCAGAGATCGACGGCGATACTTGGCATCGTGACCCTGACCTCGCCCGGCGGCAAATATGATGGCCTCTATCTCAGCAACTATGCCGCGATCAACCTGCAACAGGAGATGGCTCGGCTGCCTGGGGTCGGCACCGTTGTGGTGTTCGGCGCCGGGCAGTACGCGATGCGGATCTGGCTCGACCCCGGCCTGATGCAGGCACGCGGGCTCACGGTGAACGACGTGACCACCGCCTTGCAGCAGCAAAGCGCGCAGGTCACCGCCGGTCAGATCGGTGCCCCACCGGCGAAGGGGCAGGATTTCCAGTACACCCTGAACGTTGCCGGCCGACTGACCGAGGTGCCGGAGTTCGAGAATATCATCGTCAAGACCGGATCGGACGGCGCGGTTACCCGGATCCGCGACATCGGACATGTGGAACTGGGCGCCCAGAGCTACAGCCAGGCCTTCACCTCGAACGGCAGGCCGGCGGCCGGCATGGCGATCTACCAGTCGCCGGGCGCCAATGCGCTGACCGTGGCGAAGGAAGTGCGCGCCAAGATGGCGGAACTCGCCCGCGGCTTCCCGCAGGGCATTCAATACGATATCCCGTTCGATACGACGAAGTTCGTTTCTGCCTCGGTGAACGAGGTCTACAAGACGCTGATCGAGGCAGGCGTGCTGGTGTTGATCGTCATCCTGGTGTTCCTGCAGGACATCTGGGCGACGCTGGTCCCGGCAACCACCGTGCCGGTGACGATCATCGGCGCCTTTGCCGCCATGGCAGCGCTGGGCTTTACCGTCAATCTTTCGACCCTGTTCGCCATTGTGCTGGCGATCGGCATCGTGGTCGATGACGCGATCGTCGTCGTGGAAGGCGCGGCGCATCATATCGATGCCGGTCTCAGCGGCCACGACGCGGCCGTCAAGGCCATGAACGAACTGTTCGGGCCTATTATCGGGATCACGCTGGTGCTGATGTCGGTGTTCATCCCGGCAGCGTTCCTGCCTGGCCTGACGGGCCGGCTTTACGCTCAGTTTGCCTTGGTGATCGCCGCGACCGCCCTGATCAGCGCGATCAACGCCGCGACCTTGAAGCCGACGCAATGTGCGCTGTGGCTGCGGCCGACCGTGCCGATGGAGAAACGCAACTGGTTCTATCGCGGCTTCAACCGGGGCTACGGCGGACTGGAGCGGTGGTATGTCCGCCTGGTCGGGGCGATGACACGACATGCCGGGGCAATGGTCGTCCTGGCATTGATCGTGATGGGGGGCGGCATCTATGGTCTGGGGCGATTGCCGACCGGGTTCCTGCCGCTGGAAGACCAGGGCTACTTCCTGATCTCGGCACAATTGCCCGACGCCGCATCACTCAGCCGCACCCAGGATGTCATGGCGAAGCTTCAGAAGACCGTCAGCGCGGTGCCCGGCGTGCAGGATGTGATCTGCATTTCGGGCATCTCGGTGCTCGACAACAGCGCGTCGCTGTCCAACGCCGGCGTGGCGTATGTCGTCCTGAAGGACTGGAGTGAGCGGAAGTCCGCCAGCGAGGGCCTGCTGGGAATGTACAAGGCACTGAACGAGGCGGTGGCGCCGATCGAGGGGGCATCGCTGCTCGTCGTGCCGCCGCCCCCGATCCAGGGGATCGGCAATTCCGGCGGGTTCACGATGCAAGTGGAGTTGCGCGACGGCAGCGCGGATTTTGCGAAATTGCAGTCCCTGACACGTAGGATCGTGAAGGATGCGTCCAGCCAGTCCGGCCTGGCGCGGGTGAATACGACCTTCCGAGCAGGCGTGCCGCAGATGTCCGTGACGCTCAACCGGACGATGGCCGAGGCACTGAACATTTCGGTCGGTCAGGTGTTTCAGACGCTGGCGACCTATGTGGGGTCCAGCTTCGTCGGCCAGATCAACAAATTCGGGCTGACGTTCCAGGTTTATGCTCAGGCCAATGCATCTTCACTGCTGACCCCGGCCGCCATCGAGGCGCTGCCGGTGCGCGCCGGCAATGGCACGATGGTGCCGCTGGGCACGGTGGTGACGATCACGCCGACCATGGGTCCAGCCCTGGTGCAGCTGTATAATCTGTATCCGGCGGCAACGATTATCGGCTCGCCCGCGCCGGGGTTCAGTTCGGGCGAGGCGTTGGACCTGATGGACCAGATTTCCGCGTCAGCCCTGCCGGCCGGCAGCGCGTCGGAATGGACGGCGATGTCGTATCAGGAGAAGGCCGTCGGCAGCCAGATGTACATGGTGTTCGCACTGGCGATCCTGCTGGTCTACCTGGTGCTCGCCGGGCAGTACGAAAGTTGGCTCGCGCCGATCGCCGTCGTCCTGGCGGTGCCGCTGGCACTGCTGGGGCCGGTGCTGACGCTGAGCGCTCTGGGCGTCGACAACAACCTGTACACCCAGATCGGCCTTATGCTGCTGATTGCCCTTGGGGCCAAGAACGCGATCCTGATCGTCGAGGTGGCGCGGGAGCAGAGGACCCTGCACGGCGCATCCATCCTGGAAGCGGCGGTCGGCGCGGCGAAGGCGCGGTTGCGGGCGATATTGATGACCTCGTTCGCGTTCATCCTGGGTGTGCTACCGCTGGTCCTGGCGACGGGGGCCGGCGCCAACGCCCGCAAGTCGATCGGGATCTCGGTCTCGACCGGAATGCTGGCGTCGACCTGCCTGGCGGTTGTGTTCGTACCCTGCTTCTTCGTGGTGATGCAGCGCCTCGAGGAGTGGCTGGCGCGGCGCAAGCTACCGGCGGTGCACGGCGCGGTGTGACCGGAACAACAAGTTTTCGGTAGTTCCCAACCCTGAGACTTCCTTTTGTCCGCAATTTGATCCATCCAGGGCGCCGCAACGGTTCCTGGTGGGAAACAAGTTCCGTGAAAGCGACAGACCCCGGTGCGCGACGCGCGGCATTGTCTCGAACCCAAATCTTTCAGTCGCTGCCGGCGGAGGAATTGGATGCGATTGTGCATCGAACTGCCATGCGCCGCGTGGTGCGAAACGATGTCGTCATGCGCCGCGGCGACCCGAACGGCGGCATGGTGGTGATCATGTCGGGCCGCGTCCGGATCAGCGTGGTCTCGGAAGACGGCAAGGAGGCAACGCTCAGTGTCCTGGGCGCCGGTGAGGTGCTGGGGGAAATGTCGCTGCTGGATGGAGAACCGTGCAGCGCCGATGTCACCGCTCAGGAAGACTGTGTGCTGCTGGTGATCGACCGCGGTCAGTTCCTTGGCTTATTGCGCGCGAACAGCGGTCTTTGCCTGCACCTGATGACGCTGCTGAGCAAGCGTCTGCGCCGATCGAACTCGGCGCTGGAGGACATGGCGCTGCTCGATCTGCCGACTCGTCTGGGACGGTTGCTTGCCAGGCTGGCGAGCGATTACGGCGTGCCGGTCCGGACCGGTACGCGCATCGAGGTGAAGTTGTCACAAAAGGATCTCAGCACGCTGGTTGGTGCATCTCGGGAAAAGGTCAACAAGCAGATCCGGCAATGGGAAGAGGAGGGCGTTCTCAGCAAGGACAGCGGCCGCATGGTCATCGCCGACGCTCGGGCGTTGCCATCGTTGCACTGATCCCATGACGGGCCACGCCGTTGCGAACCGGCTCTGGGTGCGCAAGCTTCGGCTGGTGACCGGGCTGACATTGTTCTACTACGTTTCAACTCATTTGCTGAACCATTCGCTCGGCAACATCTCCATCTCCGCCATGGAAGCCGGCATGGTGGTGCAGAAATGGATCTGGCAGGGGATCGTCAGGGACCGCCATCCTGTACTCGGCGCTGACGACGCATTATTTGCTGGGGCTGTGGGCGTTCTATGAGCGGCGCCATTTCGGCTGGACGGTGGCCGAGGTGGTTCAGCTTGTGCTGGGGCTGAGCATTCCGTTCCTGCTGATGAACCACCTGTTCGTCACACGCATTTCGCTGGCCGTCTACGGCACGGAAAAGGGCTATGCGCAGGAACTGTATTCTTTCTGGGTCGGTGCGCCCCGCCTCGGGGTGTTGCAGGTGACGGTCCTGATCGTTGCCTGGATCCACGGGTGTATCGGCCTGTATCAGTGGCTCCGCCTGAAACCGATGTTCAGGCGATGGATGCCGTATCTGTTTTGCGGCGCCGTCATGCTGCCGGTGCTGGCGCTGCTGGGGTTCTTCCAGGGTGGACGCATCATGCTGGAACTGGCGCATGATCCCGCCTGGCGCGCAGCAAATCTGAATCCCTGGCAGGTTGGCATACCGGCCCACAATCATGAGCTCGAGCTTTGGCGGGACCGAAGCCTGTGGGCCGCGGCGGAATTGCTGGTCCTGGTGCTGATGGCCCGCCTGTTCCGAGCCTGGCGGGAAAACTGGGGTGTGGCGATCCGCGTGAGCTACCCCGACGGACGCAGCGTCCGGGTGCCCCTCGGCTTCACCGTGCTGGAGGCCAGTCGAAGCGCGCGCGTGCCGCATGCCAGCATCTGTGGCGGCCGGGGGCGTTGCTCGACCTGCCGTATCCGGGTGCTTGCCGGTGCGCACCGGATCCCGGTCCCATTGCCAGGAGAGCGGGGCGTGCTCAAGCGCGTGGCCGCAGCGCCCGGGGTGCGACTGGCGTGTCAGTCGCGGCCATCGGGAGACGTGAGCGTCGCGCCTCTGCTGCCGGCCGATTGGCCTGTCTCCGCGCTGCGCGGCCGGCAATTCCCGCTGCCCGGTGAGGAGCGCTTCATCGTCGTCCTGATGGTCGATATGCGGAATTCGACCCGCCTCGCCGAAACCCGCCTGCCGTTCGATGCGGTCTTCATCGTCGATCGCTTCGTCACCGCGGCGGGTGCCGCGGTCGAGGCGAACGCGGGACGGATCAGCCATTTTCTCGGCGACGGGCTGATGGCGACGTTCGGGCTGGACCGGGGACCGCGAGACGCGTGCCTGCAGGCGCTGTCGGCGCTGATCGCGATCGGCCGCAAGGTTGAGGCGCTGAACCGAGTGCTGGTCGCGCAGACCGGCGAGGCGATCCGGTTCGGCATGGGCCTGCATTGTGGCCAAATGGTCGTGGGCGAGATCGGATACGGCGCGGTGCGCACCTTTACCGCTCTGGGCGATGCGGCGAATGTTGCCGCCCGGCTCGATGGCCTGTGCAGAGACCTTGGATGCGAGGCGGTGATCTCGGGGGATATATGGCGGATCGCGGGTCTGTCGCCGGGTGTGTTGCCGGTACGTGAGACCGAACTGCGCGGTCGCAGCGCGCCGCTGCTCGTGTACCCGATCGAACAGGTGGAGCGGCTGGCCGGCCTGGTCCCGGTGCGCTAGAGATCTTGCCGTGCCGTAATGAACGGAAACGGCATGCGCATGGGCTGGCGGGATCCGTGCCGGACATGGTCACGCGCCAACGCAAGCAAGAAAGCTCAACCGCGGATGCACGCGATTGAACGCGGATAAGCGGGTTCGCCGCGGCCTGGCGCGGTGACGACAAAGCGCAGCGGCGTTCATTTGCGGTTCCAATCCGTTGACCGCGACAAACCCGGCCACGAAAGCGCGCGGGGCCGGGCGATGCCGGAGTGCAGGGGGCCGGGCTACGGCTCTCGCATGCCCTCCGTCAGGGTTGGCACGACCCGTGAGAGCAAATACGCGAGCACGGTGCGCTTACCGACCTTGATGTCCGCGGTCACCGGCATGCCCGGCGTCATGCGGAACCCCACCGGCAGGTTGTGCAGCTTCATCTCATCGATCGACAGGCTCGCTCGGAAGTAAGCAGGCCCACCGTTCGGGTCGGGCTGGGACAGCGCCGGGCGGCTCGGCCGGTCTTGCCCGTTCCGGGGACTGGTGAAACTGTCGGCGCTGACGGTCTTCAGTGTCCCCATCGCAGTGCCATAGGTCGTGTAGGGGAAGGTTTCGAACTTGATCACCGCAGGATCGCCGCCGTGGGCGAACCCGGCCTCGCGAGCCGGAATGCTGGCGTCTATCTGCAGCGGGGCATCCGTCGGCACCAGCGTGATCAGTTCGTCGCCGGACTGCACCACCGAACCAACCGAGACTTTCGCCACACTCAGGACTACCGCGTCGCGATCGGCGCGCAGATCGACGAGCTTGCGGCGCAGACGTGCCTTGGTCTGCTGCTCCTGCGCGCTGGTCAGCTTGCGGCCCTGTTCGGTCAGCTGTTGCGATATCTTGTTGTTGACTTGCTGAACATAAGCGTCACGCTCCGCGGTCACCCCGTCGAGGTCGCTCTGAGCCCCCGTCCGGGCAGCAACCGCCGCCTGCAGGGCCCGATTTACTTCCGCCCGTTGTGCAGCGGCTTCCAGCGTGTTCAGCTTGCTGCCGATCTGCAACTGCTCGAGTTGCTCGCGCATGTTTTCTTTCGCCTGGGCGGCCCGGTATTCCTCGGCATAATTGACTATGTCGGTCATCGTCTGCTGAACCTTCGCCCGTGCGCTGTCGATGCGCTCACGGAAGCTTTCCAGCCTGGCTGTCCGTTCCGCCTGATTCTGGGCGAAGATCATCGCCTGCAACTGACCGGCCGGGCTGCCGTCCGACAGATAGGCCCGGCCGTTCGCTTCGGCTGTCAGTCTGTTCACTTCGGCCTGGAGGCTGGTGACCTGTGCATCGGCTGAACCTTGGTCGGCGGTGGCGAACGTCGGATCGAGCATGGCGAGGCGGTCACCGGCATGAACGACCTGGCCCTCCTGGACGTCGATCTGGCGCACGATCGCCGTTTCCAGAGGCTGGATCACCGTGTTGGGAACCCTCGCAACGACCTTGCCGGGAACAGCAACGACGCGATCGACCGGATAGAACCCCATCACACCGATGGAGGACAGGATGGCGGCCGCAACGACCCAGATCGTGATGCGGCCACTGAGCGGAACGCGATCAGCGATGACGGCTGCCGTCGGGGACTGGAATTCGAGCAGCGCGCGATCGTTTTGTAGGGAGACGGACATGACGGAGTTTCCTTTTGCTTCAGATTTATCGCGCGGCGGTGAGCAAGTGGCGGTTCTGCTGATGCCAGAGCTGCTGGTAGACCGGGCAGCGAGCGATCAGTTCGCGGTGCGGCGCCAGATCCACGACACGGCCTTGATCGAGCACGAGGATGGCGTCGCAATCTGTCAGTGATGACAGCCGGTGGGACACGATCACCATGGTGCGGCCGCGGGCCATGTGCGCCAGGTTGGCATTCACCAGGGCCTCGCTTTCCGGATCCAGCGCGCTGGTGGCCTCGTCGAGGATCAGGATGCGCGGGTCGTGCACCAGGGCCCGCGCGATCGCGAGGCGCTGGCGTTGGCCGCCGGACAGATTAGGGGACCCTTCCTCGATCATTGTCTCGTAGCCGTTCGGCAGGCGTTCGATGAATTCCCCGGCACCGGCCAGCTTGGCGGCTCGGATGGCATCGGAAAGCGTCAGGCCGGACCGCCCGGCCAGGATGTTTTCCGCGATTGTCCCGCGGAACAGGAAGTTCTCCTGCAGCACGACCCCGAGGTTGCGCCGCAGATGCGCCAGGTTGATGTCGCGCAGGTCGATTCCGTCGATCGTGACCAGGCCCTTGTAGTCGCGGCTGATCCCCTGCAGCAGGCGCGTGAGCGTGGACTTGCCCGATCCGCTGCGCCCGACCACGCCCAGCACCGTTCCTGGCCCAATGCCGAAGCTGATGGTCTCCAGGGCCGGCGTGGTGGCGTTCGGATAGCTATAGGCGACCTTGTTGAACGCGATCCCGCCTTGCAGGCGGCGGCGCAGACCGGCAGCCGGATCGGCTGTTTCCGGGCGTTGGTTCAGCACGGATGCAGCGAGCGCGGTGGCCGTGCGGACCTCGCCGATGTCCTCCATCAGCCTGGCCAGGCTCGCCAGCGGCTGCGCCACCCGTGCGCTGAGCATCATGAAGGCGACCAGGCCGCCGACACCGACCGTTCCGGGATCGGTCAATGCCAGGTAGGCGCCGACCAGCAGCACGCCGCGCTGCATGAAACCCTCGATCGGGTTGATCAGCATCTGCGGCAGATTGGCAAATCGGCCAGCGTCGATCTTCGCTTGTGTGGCCTCCGCGACGCGGGCGTCCCAGTGCTCCTTTTGCTGGGGTTCAAGCGCGAGCGACTTCACGGTGCGGATGCCGTGCAGGGTTTCGACCATGACGCTTGATTTAGCGGTCTCGGCGTCGATGTAGCGCTTCACGTGCCGGCTCATGGGCTGCATCACCGCCACAATGATGCCGGCGATCAGGCCTGCCGCCAGCAGCACCATCCAGGACAACACCGGCTGCAGGATGAACAGGATTGGCAGAAGAACGATCAGGGTGACCAGGTCGAGCATTGTGGTCAGCAGCTTGCCGGTGAGAAAATCCCGGATTTTGCTGACCTGCAGGCCAGTCATCGACCAGATCGTGCCTGCCTGGTTGCGTTCGAAATAATCCAGCGGCAGACGCAGCAGCCGTTGGAATACATGCAGGTTGAGTTTGGCATCGACGCGGGCGCCAACCACCAGGATCAGCTGCCGGCGGGCGTACCCCAGCAGGGTCTCCGACAGCATGGCGATGCCGATCATCAGCGAGATCAGGACCAGCGTGGACAGGCTCTGGTGGGTGACGACCTCATCGATCACCGTCATGACCATCAGCGCGGGCAGGACCGTCAGGATGCTCAGGACCAGCGAGGCCAGGCCGACGTCGCGCATCGCGCGCCGCTCCATCCACACCAGTTCCGCGACCCAACGCAGGCTGAACGGCGCTTCTTCGCGGCTCGCTAAGCGCCGCGCGCGCATCAGCACGGCCTCGCCGGACCAGACCTTGCAGAGGTCGGCTTGGCCCAGTGCCACGGGAGGATCGGATGGAGCCAGGCGGGAGTGCCTGATCCAGACCAGGTCGCGCTTTTTATCGGCGGCGACCAGCAGGGCCGCGCTGCCGTCCGTCAGCAGCAGGACGACGGGAGAGGTCAGTTCGAGCCCGACTGCCTGCTTCCAGGGCAGCCGGACGGCCTTCGCCCAAAGGCCGCTGTCGCGCAGCCACTCGGTCAGCGCGGCCGGCGACGGGATCTCATCCGCCTGGACACGCAGATCGCTTCGATCCAGATCCGCGCCGTTGTAGCGCGCCATCGCGGCGATCGCCATCAGGCGGATCTGAATGGCGGTCTGGCCGCCCGGCGTCGGCAGCTTGTCTTGATCGGCTGGTTCCGCGCGCTCTATGTCCGTAACGGTATCCATCATCTTGCTCCCTGATCGCCGCAGCAGGTTCGCTGCCCGGGGTTTCAGTGCCACCGCGGATGCACGGGAAAAGTGACGTCGGACACAGGAAGCGATGGAAATCGCCTGGGCGGTGGATTTCGGACAATCGACGCAAAACGTGACGTCGGTCACCTCCGGAACTTTGTCGCTGCTGCAAATCCTGCTCCGCCAACTGCACCGGACCTGACCGGGCCAGTCAGAGGCATCGTCCGGACCACCGACCGGAAGTAACGCAACAGGAGAAAACCAATGGCAACCGATATCGACGTCACGTCAGTCTTCACCCTCGACGACCAGAAGGACCCCACGTTCAACCAGTTGCTGGGTATCAACAACGAAGGAACGATCGCCGGTTATTTCGGTAGCGGTGCAGCGGGACATCCCAATCAGGGTTATACCCTGACGCCGCCGTATGGTCAGGGCAACTACCACAACGAGAACTTCCTTGGTTCAGTGCAGACCCAGGTCACCGGCATCAACGACAACGGCGTTACGGTCGGCTTCTGGGCGGACGCCAACAATGCCAACCTGGTCAACAACAACTTTGGCTTCGTGGACAACAAGGGTGTCTTCACCGATGTTGTCGATCCGCTGGGAAAGGGCGCCGCCGCCGGCGGAATGACGGTGGAACAGCTGCTCTGCGTGAACGACAAGGGCAAGGCGGTCGGTTTCTGGACCGACTCGAACGGCAACAACCACGGCTTCACCTACAACATCGCATCCGGGAAGTTCGGCGAGTTCGACATCGCGGGCTTTGCCAGCACAACGACAACGGCGATCAACAACAAGGGCGACCTCGCCGGATTCGTTACCGGTGCGAACGGGAGCGACGTCAGCTTCATCCAGGAAGGCAACAAGCTCGACTGGCTGTCAGGCCCGAAGGGTGCCGTGTCGGTGCAGGCCCTTGGCTCAACAACGAAGATCAGGTGGTGGGATCCTACACTGATGCGACCGGGGCCACGCACGGCTTCCTGTTCGACCAGAAGTCCAATACCTACACCACGATCGACGACAAGAATGGCGTCACCGGACCGACCGCAATGACGGTCCTCAACGGCATCAACGACAACGGTCAGGTTGTCGGGTTCTATCTTGACAAAAACGGCAACACCGACGGCCTGGGGGTCACCTTCAGCGTCAAGCACAGCTGACGCCCCCCAAGATGTGGCGTCCGAATGTTCAGCGGACGCCACCCCGTGGCTGCTTCCGGATCAGCCCATCAGCTTCGCTGTTCGCGGAACAAACCGAGCTTCTCCTGGGCCGTGCGGTCCGAGTAGCCGAACATTACCAGGTCGCTATCGGCTTGCAGCACCAACTCCCGCCAGGACGGCACGACGAGCGTGTCGCGCGCCTCCAGCTTGATCGGGTTGTCACCGAACCGAGCGGTGCCGCGCCCTTCCACCACCACGAAGACCGTTCCGTCCGTAGCCGCTCGCGGCCGCGACACAAACCCCGCCGGCAGCAGCCTCACATGGGCAGAAATCGTCGGCATCACCGCGCCGCCGTCAGCTGGATTGGTGAACTCCAGCGCGTGGCCGAAATGCGGATCCGGATCGCTGGTCGCTCCCAACGTCTCCAGGCTTTCACGCCATTCGGCGTACGGATAGTGGAACAGCGGCTGGTGGGCCGGCCGGCGATCGGAGGCGGTGCCGCGCATCGGACGCAGGTTCCGGCCATACCGCAACGCCGTGTCCCCAGGCGGCACCGTTTCCGGATGAGCGGATTCAGGCAGATGTTCGGCGAAGCTCGCGTCGAAGTGCAGCACCGTGGCGATATCCAGCCCGTCCAGCCAGATCATCGGCTGGGCCGAGGTGTTGCCATGGTCGTGCCACTGCCAACCGGGGGTCAGCACCAGATCGAACGGGTGCATCACCGCTTTCTCGCCATCGACGGCGGTGAACGCACCTTCTCCCTCCATGACGAAGCGTAGCGCGCACTGGGCGTGGCGATGGCAGGGGGCCACCTCGCCAGGCAAGATCAGCTGCAAGCCGGCATACAGACTGGTCGTGGCCGAGGACGAGCCGGGCAAGCCGGGGTTCTCCATGATCAGGACACGGCGCTCGGCCTGCTCGGCACTGATAAGGTCGCCGGCCCGCAGCAGATACTCGCGCGCCTCGGCGTAGCGCCAGCGATGCACCTGGGCCGGCGAACGGGGCGTTGGCGTGACCAGCGCGCCAAGAACCTCCCACAGCGGATACAGGCTGCGTGGTTGCATTTCCGCGTAGAGCGCCTGCAACCGGGCGGCGGCGTCGTTGCTCAGGGCTGCGGACATGGACGTTCCTACCTGAAAGACCTGATGTTCCGGTACGCTCCGCACAGTCTGGACCCCAGCGGGCCGCCGGGTCGAGGCGCCTGATCCGCGGCCGAAGCAGTAAGCGAATGCTCACACGGGGTAGATCAGACTGTTCGGGATCATTTCCGAATCGAAGACGACGACCCGCTCCCGCAGTCGCGGACGCTGTTCGTCGCTCACCACGAGATCATGGCACACGGCCGACAGCACGATCTCGCTTTGTTTGTCGATCAGCGTCTGCACCACCAGCAGATTGTGGCGGACGCGGACGCCGTCGCCGTCCCGCGAGACGATCCGCAGCGGCCCCGGGAAGCGCCGACAGTAACGCGGAGCGAACATCTGCGTGCGGGTGACGCCCATGACCCGGTCGATCAGCATGCCGCGGCTTTCGGCGTAGATCGTCGACAGCGTATAGCCTGCCTCGAAATTCTCTCGCGGGATGACGCGGTAGGTACAGTCCTCGGTGAAGAATGCCGGCCATTCATCCAGCCGCACGTCATCGAGGACGGTGTAGTAATCGTCATAGAAATCGCGCAGCGTGTCGCGATCGATCACAGCCCCATCGCCTCTCGCCAGTAACGGTACATGCCGCGAATGCCGACCTCGGTGACCATGTGCTCGACGCTTTCGATCCCACGGCCGCCCATCACCACCAGCGCATCCTCTTCGGGGTAATGGACGAATCCCTGCTGGTTCATCTCGATGATCTCGCTGTCGTCGGCGGAGACGAAACCGGCCGGACCGAACAGGTTCGCCTGCCGTGTCCGCCGCAGCCGCATCTCAGGCGTGTCGTCGGCGTAGCCCCAATGTGTCCAGTGGAAGTCGAACCCATCCGGGCCGGTCGGCACGATATGGCGGATGCTGAGTGAGTTCTGGTTCTGCTGCAGCACGACGCTGGGGAACACCGTGATCATGCCGACGGTGTCCTCGCCGGGAAATTCCTGCACCACGTCCATGATGCGCGGGTCGGCGAGGCTGATGTCGCTGCGGAAGGTCCGCATGCCGGAGGTGACGTCGTTGATCTCCTGCCGGCCGGCGCGGCTGATCAGGATGCCGTGGCGGCCGGTCGGATCGATCTCGGTCGCCGATTTCTGGTCGGCGCGGAACAGCCCGAACGTCACGAAGAAGACATGCAGCAGGGACGCATGGTAAGGGTCCTTGATATTCTCCTGCATCAGCTTCCAGTTGCCCTGGATGTGCTGGCGGTTATAGCCGAGGATTTGCAGCTTCCGGCCGTCATAGACGCGGGTGTAGTGCTGCCAGAAGCGCTCCCCCAGGTAATCCCGGAACGCCGGCGTGCCCTCGGAGAATGTCGCCCAGACCAGCCCATTGACCACCTCCACCCGCAGCTTGCGCAGGTTATGGTCTTTCGGATCGAAATCGGCCGGCATGCCGCCCTGGCCGCGGACGCCGCGACGGAAGGCCACGCTCTGCAGGTCGCCTCGGAGGTTGTAGGTCCACTGATGGTACGGGCAGAGCAGGTCCTTGACGTGGCCACCGCGTGACTGACACAGCTTCACGCCGCGATGGGCGCAGCGGTTCTCCACCACGCTGACCTCGGTCTCGCCGCT
Source organism: uncultured Alphaproteobacteria bacterium (assembly GCA_963817185.1). Classification (GTDB taxonomy): domain Bacteria; phylum Pseudomonadota; class Alphaproteobacteria; order Acetobacterales; family Acetobacteraceae; genus Rhodopila. The sequence goes on from CAWFNN010000007.1 coordinate 224,001, forward strand.
GCGCACCACGATGACCGGGCGTTCGCCGAGGGTCGTGGTCTTGAAGTCGCCGATACCAGGAATTTCGGCTTCCAGGGCGCAGAACAGCCAGTGCGGGCCGTACCAGATCCGCTCCAGTTCCGCCGCATAGATATCCGGGTCTGAATATACCCAGTAAGGCACCCGTCCATCCGCGTCGCTCGGCCAGGTCCGGCCGTACCGGCTTTGCTTGCCAAGACGGCCTTGATTGATTGTGTCCATGACGAGCCTCCGGCATCAGTTTTGGCTCCCCGCCCGCACCGTGTCAAAGTCAACCCGCGTGGAACATCCCCGCGCCGCCAACAAGAGGAAACAAAATGACGCTAGCGGGAAAATCGGCCCTAATCACCGGCTCGCTCGGCGGCATCGGCTTCGCCACGGCGAAAGTGCTGGCCGAGCTTGGCTGCGCGATCACGCTGAACGGGTTTGCCGTGGCGGAAATCGTCGAAGCGCGTTTGTCCGAACTCCGCGATCTGGGGGTGCGGGCGCGTTACCACGCGGCCGACCTGCGTCAGCCGGCACAGATCGCCGACTTGATCGAAACCACGCGACTGGAGCACGGCGGCCCGGACATCCTGGTGAACAATGCTGTCGTCCGTTACTTCGGCGCGGTGGAGAGCTTTGCGCCGGAGCACTGGGACGAAGCGCTCGCGGTCAACCTGTCGGCGCCGTTTCATGCCATCCGCCTGGCGCTGCCGGCGATGAAGGCGAACAACTGGGGCCGCATCATCAACATGGCCTCGATCTACGGGATGTTCGCCACTGTCAACCGCATCGACTACATCACCACGAAGACCGCGCTGATCGGACTGACCCGGGCGGTGGCGCTGGAGGTGGCGCGCACCGGCATCACCTGCAACGCGATCTGTCCGGGGACGGTGCTGACGCCGGCGATCGACTGGCGCCTGCGCCAGGAGATGCAGCGCGACGGCAGCAGCTTCGAGCAGGCCGAGGAAGCCTTCCTCGCCGTCCGCCAGCCGTCCCGAAAATTTGTCAAGGACGAGAACGTTGCCGGCCTGATTGCCTTCCTCTGCGGTCCGTGTGGCGAGGACATCAACGGATCGGCGCTGCCGATCGATGGAGCGTGGGCGGCCGGCCGCGGATAGTCTGTCGCACCCGTTCCACGCACGTCGATTGCCGCCGTCACGGCCGGCCAACTCATGGCCGGCGGTGAGAACCCTCCATCCGGTCCACCCGCGCAACGCGAGGCAGACCCGCTTACCGCGGGACGGCCGCCGCGGACCTGGTCCTTTCGGCCGTCCGGGCGGATCGTTGCCCAAGCTCCTGATCGAGCGGAAGCGATGGCGCGGCGAGCGGGTCCGCCGGCGTCTGGGCCCGGGCCTCCCCCGCCTCACCCCGCGAAGCACGTATCCGGCAGCCCGTGCGGCCAGCCCCACGACGATGTTCAATCCCGCGCACGGTCACCGTCCGGCCGTGGTTGTTACGCGCAGACCGGGACTTCAGATGTTCGCCGCATCGCGCTGTCGATTGACCCAAATCAATGCGGCCGGCGGCCGGATCGGCTCAGGAACGACCACGCGAAATCGAGCCGGAGTTCTACAACCACTTGCACGTCGGTTGCGGGACGTGCATTGGTTCGAGCCAGCGAGAACTGGGCCGAGGCGGCGCTTCCCAGCGCGCCCTGCTGGCCGAACGATACGGAGGAACGGATGCGCCTTGCGGTGTTGAAGGAACGGCGAGCCGCCGAAACCCGCGTGGCCGCAACTCCAGACACGATAAAGAAGTTGATCGGCCTGGGCGTGACCGTCGCGGTGGAAGCCGGGGCAGGGGCCACCGCGTCGATCTCGGATGCCGAGTTCGCCGCCGCGGGTGCCGAGGTGGCCCCCGATCCCGCCTCCACCCTGGCGGGCGCCGGGATCGTCTTCGCCGTCCAGACCCCGGGTCCGGACGAGCGGGCGCTGATCCCGCGCGGCGCGCTGCTGGTCTGCATCGCCGGCGCCTTCGCCGACCCGGAACTGGTTCCTGGCCTGGCCGCTGCCGGCATCGACACCGTCGCGATGGAACTCCTGCCGCGCATTACCCGCGCCCAGTCGATGGACGTCCTTTCCAGCCAGGCCAACCTCGCCGGTTATCGCGCCGTCATCGAATCAGCGAATGCCTTCCAGCGCGGCTTCCCGATGATGATGACGGCTGCCGGCACGGTTCCGCCGGCCCGGGTCTTCGTCATCGGTGCAGGCGTAGCCGGGTTGCAGGCCATCGCCACCGCCCGTCGCCTCGGCGCGATCGTCTCCGCCACCGACGTCCGCCCCGCCGCCAAGGAGGAGATCAAGTCGCTTGGCGCGAGCTTCATCGGCGTCGAGGATGCCGAAACGGCCGGCCAGACCGGCGCCTACGCGCGCGAAATGAGCGACGCCTTCCGTCAGAAACAAGCCGAACTGATGGCCACGACGGTCGCCAAGAACGACATCGTCATCTGCACCGCGCTGGTGATGGGGCGTAAGGCGCCGGTTATCGTCACCCAGCCGATGGTCGACAGCATGCGGGCGGGCAGCATCATTATCGATCTCGCGGCCGAGGCCGGCGGCAATTGCGCGGCGACCGTGCCCGGCCAGAGCACCGTCACGCCGAACGGCGTCACTGTCCTGGGCTTCAACAACTGGCCCGGCCGTATCCCCGTCGCCTCGTCGTCGCTGTATGCGCGCAACCTGCTGACCTTCCTGACCACGTTCTGGGACAAGGACAACAAGGTCCCAAAACTGCCGGAAACGGATGACATCGTCAAAGGCGTCATGCTGACCCGCGGCGGTGCCGTCGTTCACCCGAATTTCCTGCCCCAACAGGCCGCCTGAGCGTCCGGAGAGCGTCCCGATGAACCCCAACCAATTGGCGGATGAAGCCGCGCGCCTCGCCGGTAACGCGCTGGAGCTCGCCGACCACGCGAAGACGCTGGCGATGGGCGTGTCACAGACAGTGGCACCCGAGGTCAATCCCTTCATCTTCCTGCTCGCCATTTTCCTGATGGCGTGTTTCGTCGGCTATTACGTCGTGTGGAACGTGACCCCGGCGCTTCACTCGCCGCTGATGGCGGTCACCAACGCGATTTCATCCGTCATCATCGTGGGGGCGATGCTGGCGACCGGCCTTGCCACATCCGGCTGGGCGATGGCGTTCGGGTTCATCGCCGTCACCCTGGCCTCGGTCAACATCTTCGGCGGTTTCCTGGTGACGCAGCGCATGCTGTCCATGTTCAAGAAGAAGCAATAAGCGATGTCCGCCAGCGTCACCTCCCTCGCGTATCTCGTCGCCGCCGTCCTGTTCATCCTGGCGCTGCGCGGCCTGTCCTCTCCGGTCACCTCGCGGCAGGGCAACCGCTTCGGCATGATCGGCATGGCGATCGCCGTGATCGCGACGCTGCTGCATCACGACATGGCCGGCACGGGTTATCTGCTCATCGTGATCGGCATCCTGATCGGGGGCAGCATCGGCGTAGCGATCGCGCTGCGCATCCAGATGACGGCGCTGCCGCAGCTTGTCGCCGCGTTCCATTCGCTGGTCGGCCTGGCGGCGGTGTTCGTCGCGGCGGGTGCGCTGAATGCGCCCGAGGCGTTCGGCATCGGCACCATCGGCCATCTTTATGTCGAGAGCCTGATCGAGATGTCGATCGGCCTGGCGATCGGCGCCATCACCTTTACCGGCTCACTGATCGCGTTCGCCAAACTGCAGGCGCTGATGAGCGGCGCGCCCGTCAGCTTCCCAGGCCAGCACTGGCTGAACCTCGGGCTGGCGATTGTTCTGCTGCTGCTGATTATCGGCTTCGTCGCCACCGGCGGCGAGCAGGTGCTGTTCTGGCTGATCGCGTTGCTGGCGTTCGCGCTGGGCTTCCTGCTCATCATCCCGATCGGCGGCGCCGACATGCCGGTTGTCATTTCGATGCTGAACAGCTACTCGGGGTGGGCGGCGGCCGGCATCGGGTTCACGATCCAGAATCTGGCGCTGATCATCACCGGGTCGCTGGTCGGGTCGTCGGGCGCGATCCTGTCCTACATCATGTGCAAGGGCATGAACCGCAGCATCATCAACGTGCTGCTGGGCGGGTTCGGCGGCGAGGCGGCGGCGGGTGGACCCGCGGGCGCGGCGGGCGACCGCACAGTCAAGAGCGGCAACGCCGACGACGCGGCCTTCATCATGAAGAATGCCTCCAAGATCATCGTGGTGCCCGGCTACGGCATGGCCGTGGCCCAGGCGCAGCACGCGCTGCGGGAGATGGCGGACGTGTTGAAGCGCGAGGGCGTGGAGGTGAAATACGCCATTCATCCCGTTGCCGGCCGCATGCCCGGCCACATGAACGTGCTGCTGGCCGAAGCCAACGTGCCATACGATGAGGTGTTCGAACTCGATGAGATCAACAACGAGTTCTCCACCTGCGATGTGGCCTATGTCATCGGCGCCAATGACGTGACCAATCCGGCCGCCAAGACCAACTCGTCATCGGCGATCTACGGCATGCCGATCCTGGACGTCGAGAAGGCGCGCACGGTGCTGTTCGTGAAGCGGTCGATGGCGTCGGGCTACGCAGGGGTGGATAATGAATTGTTCTTCCGCCCCAACACCATGATGCTGTTTGGCGACGCGAAGAAGATGACCGAGGAAATTGTCCAAGCGCTCAATCATTAGACCATTTTCAGCCTGACTGTGCAGGCCGAAAATGGTCTATCTCTTTGTTTGATCGCATGATTCACGCGCCGGGGACGTTCCGCTCAGCGCGATCATGCTCTAGACAATTTTCAGCCTGACTGTGCAGGCCGAAAATGGTCTATCTCTTTGTTTGATCGCATGATTCACGCGCCGGGGACGTTCCGCTCAGCGCGATCATGCTCTAGAAAGTGTTCGCGTCGAGCGGTCGCGCGCCGGCCGGCGTTCGGCGAACCATTTCACCATCAGGCTGGATTGCGATTCCGCATTGAAATGCATGGACGGTGTCGCGGAGCCGATTCGAGTTGGACTGTCAGGGACGGTCCACGGCGCGGATAGCACCCGATCCGCCCATATTCCAGGCGCTCAGACAGGCCAGCGCCGCGACCGGCAGGGCGGCCAGGAAGATCCAGATTCCGGCGGTTCGCGCCGCGGACGGTGAGAAACCGTGGGCGAATCCAGCGAGGTTGGCGACTGCCGCGGCAATGGCCGAGCCGGCTGCCGCGCCGGTGAGGCACACGGTGGCGATGCCGGCCCCGCCGATGGCGCGTTCGTCGTCGGTGAGGGCACCAAGGATGCCCTGGGTTATGAACGCGTAGGACAAGCCGAACCCAGCACCGATCAAACCGCTGGCAAGCACGACCCAGGCGAGATCGCTGTCATCGAAGAGCAGTGCGCACGATGCCAACCCGATGAGGATCGTGAGCGCACCGACACGAATGAGTTGGTTCGGCCAAGAGCCAGTCAGCCCTGCCACCGGAAGCGACACGGCGGTCCAGAACAACGCCTCGGCACCTGTCACGTAGCCCGCGGCCAGTGCCGAGAGGCCCCGCAGGGTCTGGAGCACAGCCGGCCCGTAAACCGACAGTCCCATTGTCGCCACGTAGAACAGGAACAGCGTCGCGTAGCCGGCGCCGTGGACGGTGCGCGGATCACCGGACCCGTGGGGGAACAGGCGCACGGCGCCGCGCGCGTCGAGCCTCAGTGCGAGCAGGAACGCGCCGACGCCCAGGCTGATCAGCACGGCTGCGCCCGAGAAATCCGCCAGATCCGCGACGGAGATCAGGATGATGCCGACGGCGATCATGCTCAGTTGGCGCCATGCCACAGCCCGCATAGCGGTCGCTGCCTCGCCGGGCGGCAGCAAGACACTGGCGGCGGCGGCAACGATCGCGCCCTGAATGGCGAACATCCAAAACACGGCGCGCCAGGAGCCGGCGTCGGCGAACAAACCGCCCAACATTGGACCGATGAGAACGGCGATACCCCAGACCGAGCTCATCGCACTGTAGACCCGCGGCAGCAGGCGGTTCGCGAACAGCAGTCCGATTGCGACCGAGGAAACGCCTGCCACCCAGCCGCCGCCGACGCCCTGCAGGACACGCCCGGCGAGGAATGTGAACATCTCGGGGGCCACGGCGCTCAGCAAACATCCGCCCGTGTAAAGCAAGGCGGCCGCCGCCGTGGCCGAGCGCAGGCCAAACCGCATGGCAAACTCGCCGGAACTCGCGGCTGCCAGCACCGAACCCATGAGGTAGCCCGCCGTGGCCCAGCCGAAATAAGCGTATCCGCCCAACGAGCGTCCGACACTGGGCATGATGGTCGCGGCGGTCAGGCTGTCCGCGGCGTTCAGCCACACAGCCAAGCAAATCAAGACGAAGCGCGGCAGGCGTCCCTCGCCCAGCACATCCGCCCAGCTTCCGCTTGTTGGAGGCGCGCTCATTTGACAACCTCTCAGTTGACAAATGAGTCGATAGACGGGCCGGGGGAATTTTGCAATCCTTTGATTGTCAAACGTGACGCCGCAGGAGAAAAGTCGTTGCAGTCGACGCCTGACCAGATTCTGTTCGAACTCAAGACCCGGGGTCCGGCGACGACCCGCGATCTGGCCGCGCGCGCCGGTATTTCGCGCCAAGCCGCTCGGGCGCATCTGACCAAACTCGGGGGCGCGCAACTGGTGATGCACACGCGGTCACCCGCCGGGGTCGGGCGACCGGGCCATGCGTGGTCGCTGACGGAAAAAGGCCATAGCCGCTTTCCCGACAGCCACGCTCAGGTGACAGTGGAACTGATCGAGGCGATTCGCGGTGAGTTCGGCGAGGTCGGACTAGACCGCATGATTGCCCGGCGGGAACAAGCGATGGCGGAAAAATGTGAACAGCTGTTGCGAGGCGCCGAAACCCTGGAAGAGCGTGTGGCACGGCTGGTGCGGCTTCGGTCGACGGAGGGGTACATGGCGGACGCCTCCCGCCGTGACGACGGCAGTTACGTCATCATGGAAAACCATTGCCCGATCTGCGCGGCTGCAAGCGCCTGCCAGGGTTTCTGCCGTTCTGAACTCGCGCTGTTCGCACGGCTGCTCGCGCCGGCGCGAGTAGAGCGCTCCGAGCACTTGCTGTCAGGTGGCCAGCGCTGCTGTTACCTGGTTGTGCCGGCGGGTCACTGACGGCGGGATCCGGAGGTCGGGGCACAGGTCAGTGGTCAGTTGGCCGCGCCTCACGATCCGGGTCGGACGAATATCGCCGGGAGCGTTCTCACGTCGCGTGGTCGCATTCCATGTTTGCTTGCTGAGCAATTTCATCAGCCCGGGGTCGCTTCGCGGTCCGGGCATTGCTGCTCTGGCCAACAACAATGGCCGCGGCACCCCGAGCGCCTTGGACCGTGCCGCCTGTATGTTGGCGATCGACATGCGAATTGCCGCCCGGATGGGGAGGATCGTACGCGCCCGAAGAAAATGATGCACTGCAGCATTTGCTCCTTGACCTCGGGATCTTCACAACCCATCTTCGATTGTGCAGTGCAGCATAACGCTGGCTGACACGTTCCGAGCCAAGGAGGTGGTGCCGCTTGTGGGCCATTTCCGATGACAGGAGAGAAGTCGATGAATGACGATCCGTCCCCCGTGGCCCCCATCGAAGCGAGCCCCGTTGCCAAACCCGGGCCGCTCACTCTGGCCGGCGACTCCGAAACGTCTGTTCCGAAAACCCCACTCACAGCCACACTCAAAGAAGGAATGCACACCATGATCAACAACTCCAAAGAACTCATCGCGTTCGGCGAGGGAAACCTCGAGGCGTTCGCCGCGGCCAGCAAGATCTGGGTCGCCGGCGTGCAGGACCTGACGAAGCAGGTTGCCGAGACGGCGAAGGCCTCGCTCGAGGAATCCGTCGCGACGGCCAAGGCGCTGACGAGCGTCAAATCGGTCAAGGAAGCGATCGACCTGCAAAGCACCTACAGCAAGGCCGCGGTCGCCAAGGCGTTGGCCGAGTCCTCCAAGCTGACCGAAGCTTCGCTCAAGCTGACCGAGCAGACGCTGGCACCGATCACGGCGCGCATCGCCGTCGCGGTCGGCACCTTCTCCAAGGCAGCCTAGAGCGTTCACCTTCAGCGGAAACGCCCTAGCTCATGTTTATCGAGCAATTTCATCAGCCTGAGGTCGCTTCGCGATTCGAGTCAGGCTGATATTGCCCTAGTATCGATCGCAAGAAGCGCCAGTCGCCGAGCGACCGTGCTTCGCCGCGTGAATCGGATACTTCGGACGAAAACCGACGTATCGCGCATCGCTGATGCGCGATACCAGGCCATCAAACCGGAGCCGTCGTCGAAACGCCTGGATCGCTCGATCCGGGCGTTTTCGCGTGCACGACACCGCCGCGAACGCGCACTGCTCCGGGGTAGATCAATTCCAGCCTGACTGTGCCGGCGAAAATGGTCCAGGTCTTTGTTTGATCGCATGATTCACGCGCCGGGGACGTTCCGCTCAGCGCGATCACCTCAAGCTTCCCGATCCGGCTTCGGCGTCGCTGCTTCCCGCCGCCGCGCCTGATCCTTCCGCTTCAGCAAGTTTGCCCGGAGGGCCGCGGCCTCGCGTGCGGCGCGGTCCAATCGGGCCGGTGGTTTAACCGGCTTTTCCCCCGGCGGCGGCTTGCTCATGACGCCTGCTTGCGCATCATCGCCTGACGGGTGCAGATCGCGACCATCTCATCGCGCTGGTTCCAGCAGGTATGCTCGAACTCCACAATCCCGACATCGGGCCGGGACCGGCTCTCCCGCATCGTCAGAACTTTGGTCCGCGCGCGCAGCGTGTCGCCATGGAACACCGGCTTCGGGAACTTCATTTCGGTGAATCCGAGATTGCCGACCGTGGTGCCAAGCGTGGTGTCGTTCACGCTCATGCCGACCATGAGGCCGAGGGTAAAGATCGAGTTCACCAGCCGCTGCCCGAACTCGGTTTCAGCGGCGAAATGCGCGTCCAGATGCAGCGGCTGGACGTTCATGGTCAGCGCGCTGAACAGCGTGTTGTCCATCTCGGTGACCGTTCGTGTCCAGGGATGCGCGAATTCCTGGCCCACGTAAAATTGTTGATAATACAGCCCGGCCATGTCTCCACGTCCCCTGTTCTGACCGTTGAAGTCAACCGCATTCAGTGCCGGATGCCAAGGGATGGAACGCCGGCGACACCACTCGAAATCAAGGCCACGTGAAATCAACATACTCTGATGCGATCTCCGTACGACTTGTAACCGATCCATGCCGAGGCAACGTGACCATGTGCGAAGTGACTGAAAGGACTGTCTCATGCACGAAAAAGCGAGGCTGGGATTGGCTCTGCAGCGGCTCCGTGGTGACCGCCTGCTACACGGCCGAGGGCGCGGCAAGCCTCTGAGTGCGGCCGGCAACAGTATTACCAAATTCGCTGACAAGAATACCGGGTACAATCCCTGATCGTTCGTTACTGAAGGAGGAACTTGAATGGATTCCGATCGTGTCAAGGGCGCCGCCCATCAGGTGAAGGGTGCCGTCAAGGAAGCCGCGGGCAAGATCAGCGGCGATGCAAAGACCGAAGCCGAGGGCAAAGCCGAGAAGGCGGCCGGCAAGGTTCAGAATGCCGTTGGCGGCATGAAGGATTCCGGTCGCGAGGCGATGAAGAAGTAGGAATGAGGCTGGAAGATGTCCACCGTTTTAATTGTCATTCTGATACTGCTGCTACTGGGTGCCCTGCCGACGTGGCCCTATAGCGGCGGGTGGGGCTACTATCCGAGCGGCGGTCTCGGACTGGTTTTACTGGTCGTCGTCATCCTGCTGGTGATGGGACGAATATAGCGCGGCGGCGTCTTCGTTTCTCTCATTGTCAGGGACCGGTGACCCGCGACGGCGGAGCGTGAGCCACCGCAAGTCGTGGGTTACCCGGCACAAGGCCGGTCATGGCACGTGGTGGGGCGCTCGCGGCCTTTCGTCAGCCGGGAAGCGCTTCACAGCATTTCCGCCTCGCATGGAAACGCTCGGGCTTGTATTGGCGACCAAACGTCATTCGTCGCGCAGCCTCCGAGCGTCAGGGCCCGGCGGTGAAAAAGCGGGCATCGTTACGCCGCGATCTTCTCCGCCCGGATATCCTTAATATCGCGGAACGTCAATTCGGGCGCCAGTTCCTCGGCCCGGCGCATCATGAAGGACGATGTCGCCAGAAATACCGGGTCGCCATCGACGTCGTCCGCCATGGCACTCCGATTGGCGGCAATGAACTTCGTCACCGCGGCTTTGTCCGGCGACGACACCCACCGCGCAAGCGAAAACGGAGACGTCTCGAACCCGATCGCGACGCCATATTCCGCGCCGAGGCGCGCCTGCAGCACGTCAAGCTGCAAGGTCCCGACGACACCCACCAGCGGCGCCGATCCGTCTTGCGGACGGAACAACTGCACCACGCCTTCCTCGGCCAGTTCCACCAGGGCCTGGCGCAGCTTCTTCGCCTTCATCGCATCGTCCAGCCGCACGCGGCGCAAAATTTCCGGCGCGAAGTAAGGCACCCCGGTGAACTGAACGTCCTCCCCCTCGGTCAGGGTATCGCCGATCCGCAGCGTGCCGTGGTTCGGTATGCCGACGACATCGCCGGCAAACGCCTCATCGGCGATCTCCCGTTCGCGGGCAAAGAAGAACTGCGGCGCATGCAGCGGGATCGACTTGCCGGTGCGCACCTGTTTCAGGCGCATGCCACGGACCAGCCGGCCCGAGCAGACCCTGGCGAACGCGATCCGGTCACGATGATTCGGGTCCATGTTCGCCTGGATCTTGAACACCAAAGCGGTCAGACCCGGTTCCGTGGCCTCGACCACGCGCGTGTCCGCCGGCTGCGCCCGCGGTGGCGGTCCATACTCCGCCAGCCCGTCCAGCAGGTCATGCACCCCGATATCCTTGATCGCGCTGCCGAAATACACCGGTGTCAGATGCCCGTGGTTGAAGCTCTCCAGGTCGAATTCCGGCAGCGCGGACCGCACCAGGTCGACCTCGTCGCCGACCGCCTGCATCCGAGGGTCGGACTGCGGCAGGTCGCTCAGAAGGTGCATCTCGCGCTTGCGGAGGTCGTAAGTGCCTGCGAACTCCGCCGCGCGCCCGATCGGCCAGGTGACGGGGCAGGTGTCCAACGCGAGGGTCGAGGACACCTCGTCCAGCAGTTCGATCGGGTCGCGTGCCTCGCGGTCCATCTTGTTGATGAAGGTGATGATCGGGATGTCGCGCAGCCGGCAGATTTCGAACAGCTTGCGGGTGCGCGCCTCGATGCCCTTCGCCGCGTCGATCACCATGACGGCGGAATCCACCGCGGTCAGCGTGCGGTACGTGTCTTCGGAGAAGTCCTCGTGGCCGGGCGTGTCCAGCAGGTTGAACACACAGCCCGCATACTCGAAGGTCATCACCGAGGTGACCACGGAAATCCCGCGCTCGCGCTCGATGCCCATCCAGTCGGAACGGGTGCGCCGGCGCTCACCCTTGGCGCGGACATTGCCGGCAAGCTGGATCGCGCCGCCTGCCCGCAGGAGGTGCTCTGTCAGCGTGGTTTTTCCGGCATCGGGGTGGGAGATGATGGCGAAGGTGCGGCGGCGGGCAATTTCGACGGTGGGGTTGTGAGCGGGATCGGTCATTCAAGGGCTTTCGTGAGCCGGGCTTTCGGCGTGTCGTCACCCTATATAAGGCATGATTGCGCCGGGCGGAACGCCGGCGGCGTGCGCTCCTCACAAAGGTGCGAGCTACCGGTCAGCCCTCTCGCCAGCCCGTGCGTCCACACCCGGGGCGAATGAACCGGCCGACCGGATGACTTTCGCGCCCGATGCCAGCTGGAGCGAGACGTGTCGCGTCCGCGACGGCCGTCAGTTTTCCGGCTTGAGCGACTTGATGTATTTCGCCATCAAGGCGATCTGCTGGTCGCTCAGGGATCTGTGGAACGGTGGCATGTATCCGGGCTTGCCGTTGCGGATGCGCTGTTCCACTTCGTGTTCGGTCATTTGCGTGCCAGCAAGTCGGGGAGCCTTACCGGCTTTCATGCCGTAATCACCGTGACACGAACCACATTGGGCCGCGAAAATAGTCTTCGCCTCGGTTTTCTCCGCATCGGTGACGGGGGGTAACGGCGGCGTTGGCCGAGACTTTTTGCTCCTGAGGCTGATCTTCCGCCGATCTGGCAAGCCCCGGACCAAACAAGACGCCGCAGGCGACGACAAGCAGCAGGATTGGCACACGGATGGTCGTCATCAATGCCTTGCTTCGTTCAGAAGGCAGCTCACAGCCCTGAGCGGACTGTGAGCCAACAGGTTGCCTTGGCCGGGCCGGATGAAATCAGAGCCCGTAGACGATCAGCACCCCGCTGTCCATTGGCATGCTCTTGAACGGTTCGCCAAACAAGCCGGCCAAATTCTGTGAAACCCAGGTGCCCCAGCCGGTGGTGACGGCGATGTACTGCTTGCCGTTCGCGGTGTAGGAGATGATGCCGCCGTCGTGGCCGACGCCGTCGTTGTGCGACCAGAGCTTCTTGCCTGTCTTGGCATCCAGGGCGTCGAGCACGCCGTCGGCGCCGGGCACGAACAGCAGTCCTCCCTTGGTCGAAAGCAGGCTCGCCATCGGCGGGTATTTGTATATCACCTCCCACGCCTTCTTGCCGCTGATCGGATCGACAGCATTGATATGACCGTAAGCCGCGTCATGCCCGTGCGCAGGAACCGGTGAGTAACTGGCGCTGATATAGTCCTTACCAGAGTAGTTCCCCGGGTCGGGTAGCTTCTGCGCCTCCATGTTCTGGCACCATTCCTGGGCGATCTTGTAGTAGAGGCCAGTGTCTGGATTGTAGCTTCCAGAATTCCAGCTGATGGCGCCGTCAATCGCCGGGCATACGTTGTCATGCTTGCCGATCGTTACGTCATGCCGGCCAATGAGCTGGCCGGTATGAGGATCCACGCCATCGACAAAGTTGGACGTCTCGCCGAGATGCCAGACGTTCTCGATCTTCAGCGGCACCGTGCTGACGTCGCGGTTGTAGACATACACGTAGCCGCCCTTGTTGGGATGGACTGCATAGTGCTGCCCGTCGCGATCGATCATCACGAACTCGCCCACGGCTCCGTCGAAGTCCCAGCTATCGTGCGGAACTTCCTGAAAATAAGACTTCAGCTTGCCGGTGTTGGCATCGAGCGCGACGACCCCGGAGGTGTACAGATTGTCACCGGGTCGGTGACCGTTATCATAGTCCGGCGCCGGGTTGGACGTGCCCCAGAACACGGTGTCGGTATTCTGGTCATACGTGCCTGTCATCCAGCCACCGCCGCCGCCGGTCTTCCAGCTGTCATTGCCCCAGCTTGCGCGCGAGCGATCGTCTCCGCCGATTACATCGAACTCCCATACCTTTTGTCCGGTATGGGCATCAACCGCGAAGATTGGTCCGCAGCATCCCGACCGCTCGCCGCCGGTGGAACCGATGATCACCTTGTCCTTCACGACGAGCGGGGCCCCGGTGATGCCCTTGATGCCCTTGGCGACATCGATCAGCTTGGTTTCCCAGACTGGCTTGCCGGACTGCATGTCGATCGCGATCAGGCGTCCGTCGACGGTACCCATGTAAAGATTGCCATAGGCCGCTGCCAGGCCACGGTTGTAGACAGTCGTGATTGTGTTCGCCCAGTCCTCATCGATCTTCGGCTTGAACGTCCAGAGCGGCGCACCGGTGGCGCCGTCAACCGCCCAGACCTGATCATTGGCAATCGTGTAGTAGAGGCGACCATCGATCGCCAGCGGAAACGATTGAATACCTCCGTGCGGACTTGATCCCGGATTGTGGATCCAGGCAACCTTGAGATCCTTCACGTTGCTGGTGTTGATCTGGTCCAGGCCGCTGTAATGGTACGAATTATAGCTACCATGGTACATGACCCAGTTGTTCGGGTCCTTGTCGGCGTTCAACAGCGCATTGCCGTCGAGCTCGGCGGCGCCGGCGGACAGGCAAAGTGCCGCGCCACATCCTGCGATGACGGTGCATGCAAGCAAACTGCGTCTGATTGTACTTTGTTTCATTTTCGTCCCCCAACGGGTTTATTTTTTGGACGTCTCCGCGGCTCGCGGGCAAGTGAATTGCCGCGGATCGGTTTCCTGGACAGGCGGCATAATGGATCCGCGAAAGGTAGCTTAGCCGAAGATCCGAGCATGCGACAATACACCTGTGTAAAGACGAAGCAAGCAAACGGCGCAGCCAACTGCAAAGCCAAGCCCATCCGCCACGTCGCGGCCGGCGTGTCGGTGGAATGCAAAGACCGGCCCGAATCAGGCTTTTTTGCTTCCATTACTACGAATTCCTAACAATATGACTGTCATCCATAGCGAAGGCCGGTGCCCTGGTCCGCTGTCGCGGTTCCACCCGAACCGTCGCGCGTGTAAACGCTGGAGGCATGGCCCGACGCGCGCCCGCCACGTTTCATCGGAAACCGCCGCAAGCGGCCTCGGTCCGCATCGACCGCATCGGGGCCGAGGGTGACGGCATCGCCCGCCTGCCCGACGGCACGCCGCTCTATCTGCCCTTCACGCTGCCCGGCGAAACCGTCGTGGCCCGTCCGGTGCGGGCGCGCGGTGACGGCTGGAATGCCCATGCGGAACGCGCAGGGCCGTCCAGCGAGGCACGCGTTGTCCCGCCCTGCCGTCATTTCGGCCGCTGCGGCGGCTGTGTCCTGCAGCACTGGCGCGACGCCGACTACCGGAGCTGGAAATCGGGCCTGCTGTCCCACGCCTTGCGGCAGGCCGGCTTCAGGCCGCCCGATCCGCTTGCTTTTGTCCCCGGCTCACCCGGCGAGCGCCGCCGCGTCGACTTCGCCGTCCGTCGCGTCGCGGGACGAATCGTCCTGGGCCTGCATGAACAGCGCTCCGCCGAGGTCATCGATATCACAGGGTGCCTGGTGCTGCACCCGGCACTAATGGCGCTGATGGCCCCGCTGCGTCGTCTGCTGTCCGGACTGGCTGCTATCCGACGGCAGGGTTCGGCAGTGATCAACCTGCTCGATTCCGGCCCCGACATGCTGTTGCGCGGCGACGCTCCGCTGACCCTGGACGACCGCACGGCGCTGACCGGCTTCGCTCGTGAGCACGGCCTGTCCCGGGTCTCCCAGGCCGAAGGCGGCAGCTCGCCCGAGACGATTTGCTTGCTGCGTCCCGCCATCACGACCCTGTCCGGCTTCGCGGTTCGGCCGCCGCCCGGCGCGTTCCTGCAAGCCACGGCCGAGGGGGAGCGCGCGATCCGACAGGCCGTGCTGGACGGCATGCCGGCGAAGCTGCCGAGCAAGGCCCGGGTCGCGGAGTTGTACGCGGGCTGCGGGACGCTCACATTCGCGTTGGCAGACGTCGCACGCGTCGTCGCCTTCGAGGGCGACACAGCAACCCACGCCGCGCTGAAGCAGGCCGTCAACCAGGGGGCCAGGGCCGGCCGGGTCGAGGCCGTCCAGCGCGACCTCGTTCGTCAGCCGCTGTCGGCGAAGGAACTCGAGGCATTCGCGGCTGTCGTGCTCGATCCGCCGCATAGCGGTGCGGCTGCGCAGATCGGCCGGATCGCCGCGGCCGGCGTGCCCAGCGTGGTCTATGTCAGTTGCAATCCCGCGACCCTGTCCCGGGACTCCCGCGCGCTGTTCGAAGCCGGCTACAAGCTGGCCGCGGCCACCGCGATCGACCAGTTCCTCTGGTCCGCCCGCCTGGAGAGCGTCAGCGCCTTCCGCCGCGATTGAGCGGCCGCTTGTGTGGCCCGCTGACAGCGGTTGACAGGACAGCAGGCGCGAATTGTACAAGCGCCGATGTCCCAGCGAACCACCCTCCCGATCCCCGCCCATGCGGACGTCGTCATCGAGTCTGAGCAACGTGTGTGGTCCGGCCGCTTTCCGCTCGATGTGGTGAAGTTCCGTCATCGCCGCTTCGACGGCGCCCTGTCAGACAGCCGCACGTGGGAGGTTTGGCGGCGCGGCCATGCCGCCGCGCTGCTGCCCTACGACCCGGTGGCCGATGCCCTCGTCCTGATCGAGCAGTTCCGCTTGCCGGCCCTGGTGGCAGGGCTTGATCCGACGCTGGTCGAACTCCCCGCCGGCCTTTGTGAGGACAACGAGGATCCGTCGGAGACCATCCGCCGCGAGATGCGCGAGGAGATGAACATGAATGCGGACCGCGCCGAACGCATCGGCGGGTTCCTGCTGACCCCCGGTGGTGCGGACGAATTCTGCCATCTGTATGTCGGCCGTGTGGTCGCACCGTTGGCCGACGGCGAGGGCATCGTCGGGATTGCCGGCGAAAGCGCCGAAAATGAAGACATTCGCGTGCGCGTCTGGTCCGCCGGCGAGGCCATCGAGGCCGCTTTCGCCGGCTGTTTCACCAACTCGATCACCGCGATCGCCCTGTTCTGGCTGGCAGCCAGGCGGGACTGGCTGCGGCACAAATGGATGACCTCATGACCCAGCGCCGGTTTCTCGACGATCCTTTCCTGGCCAGCACCTCCGCCACGGTGATCGCCAGCGGACCGGACGGGATCGTGCTCGACCGCACGGTGTTTTACGCGCGCGGCGGCGGGCAGCCGGGCGACAGCGGAACACTGCGCTGGGATGGCGGTGAAACCCCGGTCACCGAGGCGGTAAAGGGCGAAGGCGACGCGATCCTGCACCGCCCGGCGGCGGACGCGCCCTTGCCGCGAGCCGGATCGCTGATCGAGGCCACGATCGACTGGCAGCGCCGCTACGCTCACATGCGCATGCATACTGCGATGCACCTGCTATGCAGCCTGATCAAAGGTGCCGCGGTGACCGGCGGCTCGGTCGGGGCCGACAAGTCCCGCCTCGATTTCGACCTGCCCAACCCGCCGCCGCGGGAGGACATCGAAGCCGGATTGAACGCGCTGATCGAGGCCGATCATCCGGTCCGGGTCGAGTGGGTGGATGAAGCCGTCCTGGGTACCGATCCTGGCCTCGTGCGTACCCTGTCGGTGCAGCCGCCGCGCGGCTCTGGCCGGTTGCGGCTGATACGCATCGGCGCGGGCGAGACCCCGGTCGACCTGCAGCCGTGCGGCGGCACCCATGTTGCCCGCACCGGTGAGATCGGTCCGATCCGCGTGTCGAAAATCGAGAACAAGGGAAAACAGAATCGGCGTATAACGATCGTCCTGGCAGCCTGAGCGCGGTCGTCTTGTCCGCGTGCTAAACAATCGGCCATCCGCCTTTGGGATGGGGCGGCGCGTGACTATCTATCGCTGCACAGTCTTGTTTCGCAACAGGAGCGGCGACGATGTCCATTTCCGACGTCTTGCATGGCAAGGGCCATCAGGTAGTGAAAGTACGCACGACAGACAGCGTAGAAACAGCGGTGCGCAAGCTGGCGGAAGAACATATCGGCGCGGTCGTGGTCGAGGACCAGTGGATGCGCCCCGCCGGCATCTTTTCAGAGCGCGATTTTGTCAACGCGGTGGCAGAGCGCGGCGCGGTGATACTGACGCTCCCGGTCGAGAAGCTGATGAGTGCTCCTCTTGTCACCTGCCGGCTGACCGACCAGGTCGACACCGCGCTGGCGGCGATGACGATGGCGAAGATCAGGCACCTGCCGGTTCTGGACGGCGGTCACTTGGTTGGCATTGTCAGCATCGGCGACCTCGTGAAGCACCGGCTGGACGAGAAAGCGCTGGAAGCCAATGTGCTGCTCGATATCGCGCGGATCCACCGATAGAGCAATTGATCGCATGATTCACGCGCCGGGGACGTTCCGCTCGGCGCGATCATGCTCTAGACAATTTTCAGCCTGACTGTGCAGGCCGAAAATGGTCTATCTCTTTGTTTGATCGCATGATTCACACGCCGGGGACGTTCCGCTCGGCGCGATCATGCTCTAGTCCGCGAGTTGCCGCATGATCGAATAGAGGTCGGACTTCGCCTCGAACCCGATCCCCGGCAGGTCCGGCAGCGTCACCACGCTGTCCCGCACCAGCGTGCCGTCCGGAAAGCCGCCGTAGGGCTGGAACACATCGGGATAGCTCTCGTTGCCCCCCAATCCGAGGCCGGCTGCGATGTTGAGCGACATCTGGTGGCCGCCGTGGGGAATGCATCGCTTCCAGGACCAGCCGTGGTTCTTCAGCATCGCCAGTGTGCGTCGATACTCGCACAGGCCGTACGACAGAGCGCAGTCGAACTGGAGCCAGTCACGATCCGGCCGCATGCCGCCATGGCGAATCAGGTTCCGCGCGTCCTGATGGCTGAACAGGTTCTCGCCGGTCGCCATCGGCCCCGGATAGAACTCCGCCAGCGCCGCCTGAAGCTGATAGTCCAGCGGGTCGCCGGCTTCCTCATACCAGAACAGATCGTAATCGCGCAGCATGTTTGCATAGTCGATAGCGGTTTGCAGATCGAAACGTCCATTGGCGTCGACGGCCAGACGCGCATGCGGGCCGATCTCCTTGAGGACGGCCTCGATGCGGCGGCGGTCATCGGCGATTGATTCGCCACCGATCTTCATTTTCACCACCCTATAGCCGCGTTCGAGATAGCTGCGCATCTCGGCGCACAGGGCGGAATCATCCTTTCCGGGATAGTAATATCCGCCGGCGGCATAGACGAAGATGTTTGGGTCGGCGACAACGCCGTGCCCCTCGGCGAGCAGGCGGAACAGCGGCTTGCCGGCAATCTTCGCCACGGCGTCCCACACCGCCATGTCGATGGTGCCGACAGCGACGGAGCGGTCGCCATGGCCGCCCGGCTTTTCGTTGCGCATCATCGTACCCCAGACCTTGTCGGGGTCCAGGTTGTCGCCGGTTTCGTCCAGTAATTCCACCGGTTCGGCCTCCAGGATGCGCGGCGCGAACCGTTCCCGGATCAGGCCGCCCTGTCCATAGCGGCCGTTCGAATTGAACCCGTAGCCGACCACGGTTTTTCCGTTACGCTGCACGTTGGTGACCACCGCGACCAGACTGGAGGTCATTTTCGAGAAGTCGATATAGGCGTTGCGGATGGGTGAACTGATCGGCTTGGTAACTTCGCGGACATCGACGATGCGCAGGGACATGGCGAGTCTCCTCAGAAGGGACGGACGATGACCATGATGACGATGACGACCATCAGCACCGTCGGGATCTCATTTGCGATGCGATAGAACTTCTGCGGGCGGCGGTTGGCGTCGTTAAGAAAATCCTTGCGCCAGCGCGACATGGCGCCGTGCAGGCCGGACATCAGAATGACGCAGGCCAGTTTCACGTGCCACCATCCGGCCGACCAGTCGAGCACGCCGGGGGTCAGCACCAGGGTGACGCCGAATACCCAGGTGGCGATCATCGCCGGGTTCATGATCTGCTTGAACAACCGGTATTCCATGACCTTGAAACGTTCGCTTTCGGCGCTGCCGGGCCGCACGTCGCAATGATACACGAACAGGCGCGGCAAA
Source organism: uncultured Alphaproteobacteria bacterium (assembly GCA_963817185.1). Classification (GTDB taxonomy): domain Bacteria; phylum Pseudomonadota; class Alphaproteobacteria; order Acetobacterales; family Acetobacteraceae; genus Rhodopila. The sequence goes on from CAWFNN010000007.1 coordinate 243,372, forward strand.
TAGAACATCGCAGACATCCAGGCGATCATCGAGATTACGTGGAATGCCTTCGTCCACGGGTACAGATAGCTCAGTGCGCCGATCGTCATCTCGTCCCCGACAGAAAGCCGCGGAGCAGGTCCGGCAGTGCGAACATCGAGGGGAAGGGCAGGGCACCCGCCTGGCGCAGGGCGGCGCCATCGCCGTCGGGACAGAAGCCAAGGCAGGTCATGCCGGCGGCGACGGCCGCCTGGACGCCGGCCAGGGAATCCTCCACCACGAGGCAGTGAGCGGGCCGGACGTTTTCGGCGGCCGCGGCTTCCAGGAACAGGTCGGGTGCGGGTTTGCCGCTCTTGCCTCGCGCGATCAGGTCATGGGCGCTGTGGATGCGGCCCTCGACCAGCGGCGCGAGGCCGGTACGGGCGAATTTCGCGGCCATCTCCTCGTGCGAGGAGTTGGAGGCGATGCGACAGGGCACGCCGAGGCCAATGGCGGTTTCCAGCGCCTCCCGGGCGCCGGGGATCAGTTCCGCTTCAACGGCCATGGCGGCGGTGACGCGCTGAACGAGGCAGCGGGTCCAGTCCGGACCGAGCGGGCGGGCGAGGTGGGCTTCCGCGGCAGCCTGGGTGTCGGCGAAGGTAAGGCCGACGAACAGGCGCTGGCACTCGGCGGTCGTCAGTTGCCACCCCTCGCGGGTGAGCTCCGCGGCGACGACACGGTTGCAGAGAGGCTCGCTGTCGATCAGCACGCCGTCGCAATCGAAGATGACCAGGCCGAGCATTACCGCGGGCAGGCCGCCCGGTATTCCACCGCGACTGCCTGGATCAAGGTCTCGACCGCGACGATCCCGGTGACCGACGACACGCTGTGGCCGGCGCTCCAGATATCGCGCCAGCGCCGCGGCTGACCCGCGGCGAGGTCCCTGGCAACGTCGATGCCGCCGCGTTCCGGCAGATCGTCGGGATCCAGCCCGGCGGTGACGATCGACGGCCGCAGCATATTCGTCTGCAACCCGGTGAACGCCCGGGTCAGCAGGACATCGTCCGCGCTGCTGTCCACCAGCATCTGCTTGTACTCCGGCGAGGCCATGCTCTCGGTTGTGGCGATGAAGCGTGTGCCCATGTAGCCAAGGTCGCACCCCAGCGCCAGCGCCGCGGCCAGGGCCTGCCCGTCGCCGATCCCTCCGGCCAGCACCAGTGGCCCGGCAAAGAACCGCCGCACCGCGCGCACGAATGCGAACGGGTTCAACCAGCCGGTCTGCCCGCCAGCACCCGCCGTCAACAGGATCAGCCCGTCGGCGCCGGCCGCGACGGCACGTTCGGCGTGACGGATGGAGGCGACGTCGGCGAACACCAGCGCACCCACATCGTGCAGCGGGGTCACGACGTTTGCCGGCGAGCCGACGCTGGTGATCACGATCTCCGGCGAATGCCGCAGCAGCACCGCCAGGTCGTCGTGCATCCGCGGGTTGGACCGGTGCACGATCAAATTCGCGCACCATGGCGCCACGAGCGGCTCCGACCGGATCGCCGACAGCCAGCCGTCCAGTTCCTCGGCGGTGCGGCAGTTGGCGGTGGGAAACGCCCCGATCACGCCATGGCGGCACGCGGCCATCACAAGCTCGACACCGGAGACACGAAACATCGGTGCCGCGATCAGCGGCAGCCGCAGGCGCTCACGCAAGGCCGCAAACGAAGTCATTCGATCGCACCAGCTTGGAGCGGACGGACGAGGCCCCGCGGGGCTGGCGCGGCGGCCGCGGTCCGCGCCCCGCGATCGTCGCCCGGAACCACCGATCCGGTTCGGCGAGACCGTCCCGCGAACGCCTCCGCCATGCAGTGGTCAATGATCATGCCTTGGGATCATGCCTTCCATTTGGCCGGCGCGGCAGCGATATCATCGGGCCAGACCGTGACCGGCTTTCCCGCCTGCCATTGCACCATCACCATCTGAGCGCCGACGCGCCGGCCGTTCGCATCGTATTGCAGGTGATGGCCTGGGAACAGCAGCGCGGGGCCCGTCGTCATGTCCAGTGCCCGGATTGCCTGCGCCACCTTCTCACGGTCGGCGGAAGCGGCATCCTGCATCGCCTGCGCCAGGATCATGACGTGAGCGTAGGCGAAGATCGAGTCGTGGCCGAACCAAGGCTCCTTCGTCCTTGCGATGAAGCGCTTCGACAGCGCCGCCTGATCCTTGCCGGGCCAGTTCGCCAGACCCACGAACAGGCCCTCCAACTCGTCCGCGCCAGTGTTCCTGAGCAGTTCAGGCACCGCCCAGTGGCCGCCATTGCCGATCAGCGGCAGCCTTCTCGGCGGCATATTGAACTCCGAGAACTTGTCGATCAGCAGCTTGTCATCGGGCACGTTCGTCGAGGTCAGCAGCACGAAGTCCGGGCGTGCGCCGCGCACCGGCTGCACGAGCGTGGTGGCATCGGTGAGCGGCGGCGTGTAAACCTGATTGATCACGGCGGTCAGCTTCTGGTCCTTCAGCACATGACGGTCGATCGGTTTACGAAAACTGACCGAGGCGGCGGTGTTGTCGCCGATCATTGCAACCTTAGTCGGGCGTTTCCCAGTGGTCTTCTCGGCCAGCTTCATGATGATCGGCACGGTGTCTTCCGCCTGCTGCACGGCGGTCGGCGAGGACTGGAACACGTATTTGAAGCCGCGGTCGGTGATCGCATCGGAATAGGACAGCGTGAGCCAGGGCAGGCGGGCGCGCTCCGTGACCTCGGTGACAGCCAGGGTGAAGGTGGACAGCCAGCAGCCGAAGCCGCCAGCCAGATCAGGCTCCTGCGCGATCATGCGCTGGGCCGCGTCCTTCGCCTTCTCCGCCGAGTCCGCGGTATCGTATTGCATCAGCTTCAGCTTCGCGCCGCCCAGCGCCTTGATGCCGCCGGCCTGATTGACGTCATCGATCGCCATTTCGGCGCCCATCTGTTCCAGGATGCCCTGGCGTGCCCAGGGGCCGGACAGCGGCACCAGCATGGCGATCTTCACCTCTGCCGGCGTCTGCGCGCGTGGGCGTCGCGGCGCCAAAGCCGCGGCGCCGGCGACGACGCCAAGGCCGACGGCGGCGCGGCGCGAGAGGTTAGTCATGGCGTTTCTCCTGTCTGTGATCGGCAGCGTCCAGCGTCCAGAATTTCCACCATTCTCAGCGGACCGCGAAGCATCGGCCCTCAGCCCAGTCCCAGATAGGATTTCCGGACACGATCGTCGCGCAACAGCGTCTCGTACGGCCCCTCCAGCACCACGTGCCCGGTTTCCAGCACGTAGCCGTGGTCGGACAGTTCAAGCGCCTCGGCCACACGTTGCTCGACCAGAAGGATCGTGACGCCGTCCTGCTTGTGGATCTGCGAGACGCGCTCGAAGATCATATCAGCGACGGCCGGTGCCAGCCCCATTGACGGCTCGTCCAGCATCAGCAGCCGAGGCGCACAGGCCAGTCCGCGGCCGATCGCGACCATCTGCTGCTCCCCGCCCGACAGCGTGCCGGCAAGCTGGTTCGCGCGTTCGGACAGGATCGGGAACAGCGTGTGGATGCGGTCCAGCGTGTGATGCCACGATTCCCGGCCGGCCTTGGGGTAGGCACCCATTTCCAGATTTTCCCGCACGGTCAGTGTCTTGAACACCTGTCTTCCCTCGGGGACGTGGGCGATGCCGAGATGCGCCCGCCGCGCGGAGGGAAGTCCGAGCAGGTTGAGCCCCATGAAGGTGATCTGGCCGGCGGCGGCGGGAACCACGCCTGAAATGGCCTTGAACAGCGTCGATTTCCCCGCGCCGTTTGGACCCACGAGGGTGACGAATTTGCCTTCGCGCACCGACAGCGACACGTCGGTCAGCGCTCGCAGTCCACCGTACGACACGGAGAGATCAGTCACTTCAAGCATTTTGCCGGGCCGCCCATTTCTTCCCGAGATACGCCTCGATCACGGCACGGTCGTCCACCACCTGTCGCGGCGATCCGATGGCCAGGACGCGCCCGTGGTCCAGCACCACGAACCGGTCGGCGATCCGCATCATCGCGTGCATTGTGTGCTCGATAATAACGATAGTCAGGCCCTCGTTTCGCAAGCGCTGCAGCACGTCCAGCACGTCGTTGCACTCATCGTGCCCAAGCCCCGCCAGGGTTTCATCCAGCAGCAGCAGCCGCGGCGCCCCCGCCAGTGCGCGCGCCAGTTCCATCAGGCGAAGCTGCTTGTTGGTGAGCTGGGCGGCGGCGATGCCGGCCTGGGCGGTGAGGCCGACCCGCTGCAGGGCATACGCGGCGGAGGCGACGGCATCCGCGTCCGACAGGCCGGCGCCGTAGGCTCCGACGATAACGTTGTCGAGCAGCGGCAGGCGCGGAAAGCTGCGCACCACCTGGAACGTGCGGCCGACACCCATGCGGCAGACCGCATGGACCTTTCGGTGCAGCATCGATTGACCGGCCAGCGTAGCAACGCCATCGTCGGCGGGCAGCACGCCGTTCAGCAGGTTGAACAGCGTCGTCTTGCCGGCACCGTTGGGACCGATGATGCCCAGGATCTCACCGGAACCAACGTCGAAACCGACCCCGCTGACCGCTCGCAGGCCGCCGAATGAACGGGACAGATTTTCGACGTGCAACAGCGGCGACGCTCGAACCGGCTGCGTCGTTCGCGGCGCACCGCCCGCCAGCGAGGCCGGCAGCGGGGCAGGGGCGCTCGGACGAAGGAACCGGTCGCGGATCGTCCAGAACAGCCCGTCCGGTGACGCCAGCATGACGCCGATCATGGCTGCGCCGTATACCACGCCCTGGATGCCCGGCAGGATATTTCCCAGCTCCGCATTCAGAGATTCGGCCAGCGGAACGAGAATAGCGGCGCCGATCGCCGGTCCCCAGACCGATGCCACACCGCCGAACAGGGTAACGACGACCGCCTGGGCGGAAACCAGCATCCCGAACACGGAATCGGGCGTGACCACCAGCAGCACACAGGCATAGAGGCCGCCGGCCGCGGCGGCGATCATGCCCGACACCACCAGCGCTCGCATTTTCCACAGCCGCGTATTGATGCCGGCCGCCTCGGCCGCCAGTTCGTTCTGCCGGATCGCCAGGAGCGCCAGCCCGAAACGGGAATTCTCCACGGCCAGGCAGGCGAGGACGCCGGCGACCAGCAGCCCGACGGCGATCAGCGTGTACGCGTGCGGATTGGTGAACTCCAGGAACGCCGCGGGGTTTTCGCGGTGCATCGGCAGCGACATCTCCTGGAACCCGAGGTACTGAAGGAAATACAGAATCGCCAACGGATAGGCGAGCATCGACAAGGCGAAGTAATGGCCGCGCAGCCGGAATGTCGGCAGTCCGATCAGTACGGCCGCCAAACCGGCAACGATCATGCCGAGCGGGATGCCAAGCCAGGGCGTCAGGTTCCAGTAGACCAGCGCCAGCGTCACCACGTAGGCGCCGATACCGAAGAACGCGGCGTGACCGAACGACAACTGCCCGCCGTACCCGGACAGAATATTCCATGACACGCCGAACACCGCCCAGATCGGCACCAAGGTCATGATCAACTGGTAATAGCTGTTGTTAATTGCCAGCGAGAGACCAAGATACGCTGTCGATACGACAGCCAGCGCGACCAGATTTCGTTTCAACCGGGCAGCGGAGCCGTATCGCATCACGCGCGCCCTGGCGCAGGCGGGTGCATCAGGCGCGCTCCGCCGAGCGGCCGAACAGGCCTTGCGGGCGCAGCAGGACGATCATCAGGAACACGACGAAAATCGCTGCATTCTGCAATTGCGGGGGCAGGATCAATGTCGAGCACTGTTGGACGAAGCCGATGGTCAGCCCGCCCCAGAAGGCGCCGAGAATGCTGCCCATGCCCCCGAGCACGACCCCGGAATACATGATGATCACGTAGTCAAGGCCGATGAAAGGACCGAACGACAGGTAAGTGGCCATCAACCCGCCGGCAATCGCGGTGATCCCGCTGCCCAGGCCAAATGCTGTTCGGTACGCCTTGTCGGTGTCAATGCCCATATAGGTCGCCGCCGTCGGGTTATCGGCGGCGGCCCGCAGCGCCTTGCCCAGGCGGGTGTATTCCAGCACCAGATACAAGGTCGCGGCTGTGATGATGGCAATCCCGCAGGCGATCAGCCTCGCCTTGTTCAGGAAGACGGTCGCGTCGCCGTAGATCGGACCGATCTCGATCGCGCTGGACGCCAACGGGGTGCGCACGGTCATCGGCGTTGACCCGAACAGGATCAGGCCGCCGTTCTGCAGGATAAGCGAGATCCCCAGCGTCACGATCAATTGGCCGAAGTGCCCTTCGTCCAGTGATCCGGTCGTCTGCAGGCCGGATACCCGCGCGATCAGGAACTTGTGCAGCAGCGCGCCGCCGGCGAAGACGATCGGACCCGCCAGCAAGGCGCCGACGAACGGCCCGATGGCAGGGCCGAGGAACGCAAGCACGCCGCCGCCGGTGACCAGGTAAAAGCTGGCGAACATGCCCAGCATCAGCAACTCGCCCTGGGCGAAGTTGACGACCCGCATGATGCCGAAGATCAGCCCGAGGCCGATGCACATCAGTCCGTAGATGCAGCCGATGGTGATGCCGGCGGCGACCGCGTTCAACACGTTCTCGATGAGAACCTCGAGGTCCACCTGGCTTCCGCTGCCTCCCGGCCGGCTGCCCCATTTCGGGCGGCTTCTTTTCGCGTTGTCTCTTAACCGGTACCGCCCACGGGCTCAAGCCAGGCCCCCAGCCAGGGCCCCAGCCGCTGCCCGCTCGCGCGCCCGTTACCGGAGGGGTGTTTCGGGGAACGGAACCGTCTTTGCGTCCGGTGCGCCGTTGCTTCGCTTGCCCATGGGCGCAGCGACGAATTGCGTTTGTGTGACGCGCGACACCGGAGCGTACTCACCTTGGGCGGAAACGTTCGAGCTCATAATTGTCGAGCAATTTCATCAGCCTGAGGTCGGTTCGCGATTTGTGTCAGGCTGACATTGCTCTAGCGGTGTTCCCGGACGACCGGGTTGCTCAGGGTGCCGATACCGCTGATGTCGATCTCGATACGGTCGCCGTGCTTCATGTTGGCCGTGGCACCCTCGGTTCCCATCCAGATGACATCGCCGGGATACAAGCGTCAGACACGTCGTCATGTTCACGAGGTAGTCGACGACACCGAAGATCATGTGGTTGGTGGGGAATTCGATCAGCTGCTCACCGTTCAGGCGAATCCTCGTGACCAGATCTTCCAGTTTCACCTCTGTTTCGATCCACGGGCCCATCGGCTTGAAGGTGTCGGTGTTCTTCGCCCGCCACATGGTACGATCGGCCTTCTGCCAGTTCCGCTCACTGACATCGTTGCCGATGGTGTAGCCGAACACCGCGGACAGAGCATTCTCCGCGGGTAAGATTTTTGCATTTTCGACCGATTACGACGACGAGCTCACCTTCATACTGAACCATGTCGGTGGCGTTGGCCGGGATCACGATCGTTTCGCCATGCGCGATCAGGGCGTTGTTGGCACGGTAGCCGATATCGGCCTGCGTCGGCAGGTTCGGCTTCTGGCCGATTTTTTCCGCATATTCACGCACATGCTCGGGATAGTTCATGCCGGCCGCATAGAACGTGGGTGGTATGACCGGGACCAGCAGCCTGACGTCGGCCAGATTGAGCCTCTGGCTGGTACGCTCCCAGGTGTCGAATGGGGAGCCGCGGACGGGGATGATCATATCGCCCTCGACCGCCGCATAGGATGGCGAACCGTTGTGCTCGAAGCGGGCCCAGCGCATGGTCTTTACCTCCCGTCTCAGTTTAATCCAAGTTCTTCGGTCATCGTCGCACGCATCAGATATTTCTGCATTTTCCCGGTCACGGTCATCGGGAATTCGTCGACGAAGCGAACGTAGCGCGGAACCTTGTAGTGGGCGATCTGGTCCTTGCAGAATGCCTTGACGTCGTCCTCGGTCAAGCGTCTCGCCGGCGCGCAGTTTGACCCATGCGCAGAGTTCCTCGCCGAAGCGCTGGTCGGGGACGCCGAACACCTGGACGTCCACGATCGCCGGATGACGGTAGAGAAATTCTTCTACTTCACGGGGATAGATGTTTTCGCCGCCACGGATCACGAGGTCCTTGATGCGCCCGACGATCGCGCAGTAGCCGTCCTCATCCATCGTCGCAAGATCGCCGGTGTGCATCCAGCCGGCGCGGTCGATCGCCTCGGCGGTGCGCTCGGGATCTTCCCAGTAGCCCAGCATGACGGAATAGGCGCGGGTGCAGAATTCGCCGGTGACGCCGCGGGGAACGATGCGGCCGTCGGCGTCGATGATCTTGACCTCCACGTGCGGATGCGGCCGGCCGACGGTAGCCACCTGCTTGTCCAGCGAATCGCCGATGCGGGTCTGGGTGCTGACCGGGCTCGTCTCGGTCATGCCGTAGCCGATGGTGATCTCGCTCAGGTGCATGTCGCGGATGCTCGGCGCATGACCTCGATCGGACATGGCGAGCCCGCCATCATGCCGGTGCGCAGGCTGGTCAGGTCGTAGTTTCCGAAGTCAGGGTGGTCCAGTTCGGCGATGAACATCGTCGGCACGCCGTAGAGCGATGTGCAGCGGTATTCAGCGACCGTCTGCAGGGTCGCCAGCGGGTCAAAACCCTCGCCGGGAAAGACGATCGCGGCACCATGGGTCATGCAGGCCAGCGAACCGATCACCATGCCGAAGCAATGATACATCGGCACCGGGATGCACACCGAATCCCGATCGGTGTAGTGCAGCAACTCGCCGATGAAGAAACCATTGTTGAGGATATTGTGGTGCGTCAGCGTGGCGCCCTTCGGCAGACCCGTCGTCCCCGAGGTGAACTGGATGTTGATCGGGTCGTCGAACTGCAGCAGCGGCGCGAGGTCCTTCAGCCGCTGACGATCGGCCTCACGGCCGTGGTGGGCGATCTTCTCGAAGGCGAAGGTGCCGGGATCGTCGCCGCCGATCTGGATCACGCATCGCAGCGTGGGCAGCCGCCGGCATGCAGCTCGCCCGGATGTGCGGTCGCAAGTTCGGGTGCCAGGGTGTTGATCATGCCGATATAGTCGCTGGTCTTGAAGCGACGTCGCGGTGATCAGCGCCTTGCAGCCGACCTTGTTGAGCGCGTATTCGAGTTCGGTCAGGCGGTAGGCGGGGTTGATGTTGACCAGGATCAGGCCGGCCTTGGCGGTGGCGTACTGGGTGACGATCCACTCGGCGTTGTTGGGCGACCAGATGCCGATGCGGTCGCCGGGCTGCAGGCCGAGGGCGACGAGGCCGGCGGCAAAGGCCTCGACTGGGCGGCGAGTTCCGACCATGTCCAGTTGATGCCCTGCTGGCGGACGATCAGGCCGGGGCGGTCACCGAAGCGGGCGACGGTGCGGTCGAAATGGACCCCGATGGTGTCCCCGATCATCGGCTGGTCGGAGGCGCCGTGCATGTAGCTGGGCGCGGGGTCGGTCATTGGTGTGCTCCCTGGGGTGGCCTGGTTGTTTGGGCGCCATAATGGCCGCTGGGCGGGCGGGTTACAACCGCGGACTGGAAACCGCGCCGCCGCCGAACCGTGTGGCCGGACGTTGCCGGGCGGTGCGACGGATCCTTGCTCCGAATTGATTTCGGGGTGAGACGATTTTCAGCCTGACTGTGCCGGCCGAAAATGGTCTATCTCTTTGTTTAATCGTATGATTCACGCGCTGGGGAGGGTCCGCTCAGCGCGATCGTGCTCCAGGCGCTGTCCCGCTTCCTCACAACCGGGCTTACCATCCCTGAGCCGCCATCCCTGATGTGCCGCAATGGCAGCGGTGCCGCCGCGCGGGCTCGGGATAGCCTGCTTCACCCGTCCAGGACGGTCCTGATCTTTGCCGCCAGCGCGGCGTAGCCGAACGGTTTGGGCAGCAGTTCGGTGCCCGGATCCAGCACCCCGCCATGCACAATGGCGTTGCGGGCGTAACCGGTGGTGTAAACCACCTTCAGATCGGGCCGCTGCATCCGCGCAGCGTCGACCAACTGGCGGCCCGTCATGCCGCCCGGCAGGCCGACATCGGTGAACATCGCGTCAATACGGACCTCGCGCGCCAGCAGCCGCAGGGCCGCGTGCCCGTCCGCCGCCGCCAGGACGCGATAGCCGAGGTCGCGCAGCGAGGTGACAGAGTGTTCGCGCACCGCCGCTTCGTCCTCTACGACCAGGATGGTTTCGCCTCGCCCGGCAGGGATCGTCGCTTCCTCGGGTTTCGTCGCGGCCTCGATCGGGTCGCCGAGCCGGCGCGGCAGGTACAGCTTGACGACGGTCCCCTGTCCCATCTCGCTGTAGAGTTTCACGTGACCGTTCGACTGCTTGATGAAGCCATAGACCTGGCTCAGGCCCAGCCCGGTGCCCTGACCGATGTCCTTGGTGGTGAAGAACGGTTCAAACACCCGCCCGAGCGTGTCGAGATCCATGCCGATGCCGGTATCGGTGACCGCGATCATTACATACTGACCGGCGGCGACGTCATCGTGTTGTGCGGCGTAGGCGTCATCGAGGTGGGTGTTCGCCGTCTCTATGGTCAGTTTTCCACCTTCGGGCATAGCGTCGCGGGCGTTCACGGCGAGGTTCACGAGCGCATTCTCCAACTGGTTGGCGTCGGCGGTCGTGCCCCACAGCCCGCCGGCGAGCACGGTCTCGAGCGCCACGGACTCGCCCAAGGTGCGGCGCAGCAGTTCGGACATTCCGGCGACCAGCCTGTTCGCGTCCAGCGGCCGGGGGTCCAGGGTCTGCCGCCGCGCGAACGCCAGCAACCGATGGGTCAAGGTAGCGGCCCGGTCCGCGCCGTGGGCGATCATGCCCAGTGCGCGCCTTACTTTGGCTCCGTCGGCACCGAGCGGAATGTTCACCAGCAGGCGTTGCAACGTCTCGACGCCGCCGCTGATGACCGTAAGCAGATTGTTGAAGTCATGCGCGACGCCGCCGGTCAGGTGACCGACCGCCTCCATTTTCTGCGACTGCCGAAGGGTTTCCTCGGCTTTTGACCGACTTGCCACTTCGGCCGCGACCCGATGTTCGAGCTGTTGGTTGGCATGCCGCAATGCATCGCGTGCTTCCTGACGCAGGCGGGCGAGTTCGAGGTTGGAACGGACGCGGGCAGTCAGTTCGCGGGCGGAGAACGGCTTGACGAGGTAATCATCGGCGCCGGCGTCCAACCCTTCGAGGCGGGCTTCCTCGCCCGCCCGGGCGGAGAGCAGAATGATCGGCAGGTCGCGAAGAGCGGGGTCCGCGCGAATGCCGGCCAACAGTCCGAACCCGTCCATGCGCGGCATCATGACATCCGACAGGATCAGGTCGGGCCGCCGCGCCTGGGCGGATTTCAGCGCCTGCTGGCCATCGCACACCGCCTCGACGTCGTAGCCGGGCCGGAAGAGCCGCACGACATATTCGCGCATGTCGGCATTGTCGTCGGCCAGGAGGATGCGCGGGCGCTCCTGACCGCCGCTTCCGGGGTCCGCGCCAAGCGAGGACAGGACACTCGATGCTTCCAGGGATTCGACACTGCGGGCGTTTCCGTCAGCGGGCAACCAGCGCAGGGCTTCCTCGACGAAGGTCGCCGCCGTGACGCCTTCGGGAGCGCTGCGAGCCGGGGTGTCGCCTTGAGCCTCGAAAGGCAGATGGGCCTGTCCGAACGGCACCCGCACTGTAACCGCGGTGCCCGCGGCGACCTGGCTCTCGACGGCGATCGAGCCGCCATGCAGCCGCACCAGTTCGTTGACCAGAGCCAGGCCAATGCCGGTGCCTTCCAGAGTGCGGCCACGCTGTCCCTCAATCCGGTGGAAGCGGTCGAAGATGTGGGGCAGTTCGGCTTCCGGAATGCCTATGCCGGTGTCCTGCACGATCAACAGCGCGGCGCGTCCGTCCGGGGCGTTCTGCAGTCTGACGGTAATTCCGCCGGCCAGGGTATACTTGAATGAATTGGAAACGAGATTGAGAACGATCCGTTCCCACATCTCGGTATCGACATAGACGGGACGATCCAGCGGGGCACAGTTTGTTTTCAAGTACAAACCGGCCCGGTCGCAGGCCGAACGGAAATTGCTGACGAGTTCTTCAGTATATGCGCCGAGTTCGGTCGGCTGGAAGCGAGCCTGGACGCGTCCCGCCTCGATGCGGGAGAAATCGAGCAGGGTGTTCACCAGACGCAGCAAACGCAGCCCGTTGCGATGTACCATCGACAACCGTTCGGCCGCCTCCGGCTGCTTGGTTCCGAGTGTCGCGATCTCCTCCTCCAGGGGCCCCAGCATCAGGGTCAGCGGCGTGCGGAATTCATGGCTGACGTTGGAGAAGAACGCGGTTTTCGCCTGATCGATCTCGGCCAGCGCCTCGGCCCGCCGCCGCTCGGCCTCGTAGGCCCGCGCCGCGCCAAGACCGGCAGCGATCTGTGCCGCGACCAGATCGATGAAGCCGGCATAGGCTTCGTCGAAGGGGCGGTAGGGATTGAGGCCCGCGATGAGCAAACCGGCGGGCCGCTCCTGTCCCTGCTGGGCGATCGGGACGATGACAGCCTGACGTGGGGGCTGGCCCGATGCCCCGGCCGACTGTCCGGGCAGTCCGCTCAGGTCGTGGATCAGGCGCTTTTCGGACCCTGAGAGCACGGTGGCGGCGGGAAAGGGCAGATCCTCGGGCCGGGTGACGGTTTCGGGTGCAGCCCAGCCATCGGTCCCCGCGGAGTCGATCACGCGCCATAATCGCCCGGTGTCAGCATTCGCCAGGTAGACGAGGAGAAACGGCAGGTCCTTGGGATTGCGTGCCAGCGATCGCGTGATGGCCTGCAATACCTCGGGTTCGGAGCGGACCGCGCTCAGTTCCGCCGCCAGGTCGCGCAGGGTGGCGACCCGACGCTCGCCGATGAGGCGCTGGGTTTCCTCCATCACCACGCACAGCATGCCGGCGATGCTGCCGTCATCGTCGGGTAGCGGACTGTAGGAGAATGTGTGATAGGTTTCCTCAGGATAGCCGCTGCGCTCGAGGAACAACAGCAGGCCTTCGTCCCAGGTCGCCTGTCCGGTCCGCATGACGGATTCCACCCGCGGCCCGATATCCGGCCAGATTTCGGACCAGACCTCGTTTGCGGGACGGCCGAGGGCCGAGGGGTGCTTGACGCCAAGCGTCGGGACATAGGCGTCGTTGCAGAAAAAGGTGAGGTCCTTCCCCCACGCCATCCACATTTGGTAGCGCGATGTCATCATGATGCGCAGGATTGTTGTAAGGCTCTGCGACCAACCCTCGCGCGGCCCGAGACCGGTTGCTGTCCAGTCGGTGGCAGCGATGAGGGCCGTCATTTCGCCACCGCCGGCCGCGAAGGCTGTGGTCTCGCCGCCGACCTCCTCGCAGCTCATCGGTTCGTCCCAGGCAATCCCGCCTCCTCCGCCTCTTCCGGCCGGTCGATTCCACATTGGGCGGTTGGTGGAACGATTCAGCCCTACCCCGGGTTGCTTTCACACAAAAATGTCTCTACGAGCGCCCTCACCAGAGCAGGGCTGCGGCGGCCGACGATAACGATCATGCAAGCAAGCGGTTCGCGATCACCGCGGCCTCGGTGATGTCACGGGCGACTGCCGCGCTGCCATCCGCCATGTCGGCCGAACCGTACCCCCACAAGGCGAAGATGGCCGGTATCCCGGCGCCGCGCGCCGCCAGCGACGTCGTTGCGATGGTCGCCGAGCATGAGCGGCCGATTCGGGTGTGCCGGCGGCCCGGGCCAGTGTGGCGAGCAGATGGGCCGGATCGGGCTTGCGGGTGGAAAAACTGTCGCCGCCGCCGACCGCGCACAGCAACGGGAGCACGCCGAGCGTCTGAAGCAGCGAGCGGGCCGCTCGTTCGGGCTTGTTGGTACAGACGGCGAGGCGCCAGCCGTCTCTCGCCAGGCCGATGAGTACCGGCAGCACGTTGGGGTACAGCCGGCTTTCAACCGCGATGTGCGCGATATAGTCGGCCATAAAGTCGGCGAGCGCCGCGGCGTCGGGCTGCCGGTCGAGGGCGGCGAAGGCACGCGCCACCAGGACCGCGACCCCGTCGCCGACCATGGCGGTCACCTGCTCGCGGCTAAAGGGCGGCAGGCCTCGCGGCGCGCATCAGGCGGTTCAAGGCGGCCGCGAGGTCTGGAACGGTGTCTACCAAGCGTGCCATCCAGGTCCATCAATCAGGGTCCGCGCCACGATGTTGCACTCCGCAACCTGAATTGAAGCAACAGCATAACGGTGGCCTTTGACATTGCCGCATCGTCACCGCTACGCGTGAACACCTAGAGCATTTCCGCACTGAACGGAAACGCTCGAGGTCGCGTTTGGCGAGCAATCGCATCAGCCTGCGGTCGCCTCGCGATTGGAGTCAGGCTGGAATTGCCCTAAGTGTGGTGGTTCCGAAGTCCGCCATACTGTGGATCATCCCCGGAGCGGACTTCGGAATCACAAACCACACTAGAAAACGATGCTTTGCTAGTGTCCTCATCGATTCGGAAGTTCGTAAGGCGGCTGATCCAGGCATGACGAACTTCCGAATCGGGACACCAGCGAAGCAGGGAGCCAAGCATGCAAGCAACCGCCGTCGTCCTGGCCGCCGGCCTGGGCACGCGTATGAAGTCGTCGCTGCCGAAGACGCTGCACCGGCTGGCCGGTCGGTCGATGCTGCGGCACCTGCTGGCGAGTTGCGAGACGGTGTTCGACCGTATCGTTGTGGTGCTGGGACCCGACATGGATGCGGTGCGGAAAGAAGCCGAACCGCATATTTGCGTTGTTCAGCAGGAACGTTTGGGTACGGCCCATGCGGCGCTGCAGGCGGCCGACCATTTCGGCAACGGACAGGTTGCGGTGCTGTATGCCGACAATCCGCTGATCCGGCCCGCGACCCTGCGGCGGCTGCTGGAGAGCACACGCGCCGCTTCGGTTGTCCCTGCTGGCGTTTCGCACGACCGACCCGGGCCGTTACGGGCGTGTGATCAGCGGGGCGGACGGCCTGGTGTCCCGCATTGTTGAACACGTGGACGCATCGCCCGCCGAGCGGACGGTCACGCTGTGCAATGCCGGCGTGTTGTGCGCCGGTGCGGCGGAGATGCGGCGCTGGCTGCGCGACGTGCGAAACGACAACGTGAAGACGGGAATACTATCTGACGGATGTCGTGGCGCTGGCCCGCGCCGACGGACGCTCGGTTCTGGCGGTGGAGGCGCCGGCGGACGAACTCGGCCGGGGTGAATTCGCGCGAGGAACTGGCCCGCGCCGAGGCGGTGCTGCAGGGCTGGCTGCGAGCCGACGGCGATGGAGGCCGGAGTGACGATGATCGATCCGTCCACGGTGTTCCTGTCGGCCGACACGCGCCTTGGCCGCTGATGTGACGATCGAGCCGAACGTGTTCTTCGGGTCCGGCGTGACGGTGGCGAGCAACGTGACGATCCGCGCGTTCAGTCATATCGAGGGTGCCGATATCGGGCCGGGCTCGCATCATCGGGCCGTTCGCCCGGCTGCGTCCGGGGGCGACGCTCGATCAGGAGGTCCATGTCGGCAACTTCGTGGAAGTGAAGGCCTCGCACCTGGCGTCCGGGGTGAAGGCCAACCACCTGAGTTATATCGGTGACACGACGGTCGGGCAGTCGAACCAATATCGGCGCCGGGACGATCACCTGCAACTACGATGGGTATCACAAGCATCGCACGACGATCGGCGCGGACGTCTTTGTCGGGTCCGATGTCGCACTCGTCGCGCCGGTTTCGGTCGGCGACGGTGCGGTGATCGGCGCCGGCAGCGTGATCACCGAGGACGTAGAGCCAGATGCGCTGGCTCTGGCGCGCGGGCGCCAGGTGCAGAAACCGGGGCGGGCGATCGAGATGCGGGCGGCCGAGGCGGGCGGCGGATGATTGCGAAAGGGGAAGAACTGAATGTGTGGCATTGTTGGGGTTATCGGCCCCCGTCCCGCCGCGCCCATCATCCTGGATGCGCTGCGGCGGCTGGAATATCGCGGCTATGACAGCGCCGGCATCGCCACCCTGGTGAACGGCCACATCGAGCGCCGCCGGGCCGAGGGCAAGCTGGCCAACCTGGCCGCATCGCTTGAACAGCGCGGTCTTGCCGGGCACGATCGGGATCGGACACACGCGCTGGGCGACGCATGGGGCGCCGACCGAGAGCAACGCGCATCCGCACGGCACCGCTCGGGTTTCGCTGGTGCACAACGGCATCATCGAGAACCACGCCGAACTGCGGGCGGAACTGGAGGCCGAGGGCCAGGAATTCAGCACCGAAACCGATACCGAGACGGTTGCCCAGCTGGTTGATCTGAATCTGAAACGCGGGATGGCACCGATCGAGGCGGCGGGTGCGGCGCTGCGGCGGCTGGAGGGGGCCTATGCGCTGGCGATGATCTTCGCCGGGCATCCGGAGCTGATCGTGGGAGCTCAGCACGGGGCGCCGCTGGCGGTGGGTTTCGGCGACGATGAGATGTTCGTGGGATCGGATGCGCTGGCGCTGGCGCCTCTGACGCGGCGGATCGCCTATCTGCGCGACGGCGACTGGACGGTGGTGGATCGGCAGGGGGCCCGGTTCTTCGACATCGACGGCAAGGCAGGTCGAGCGGGAGATCAAGGAGACGCGGATGACCGGGGCGGCGATCGGCAAGGGCAATTTCCGCCATTTCATGGAGAAGGAGCTGCACGAGCACCCGGCGGTGATCGGCGATACGCTGCACCAGATGATCAGCCCGGGCACCCGAGCGGTGGCGCTACCCGATCTGGGGATCGATTTTGCGCGTGTGCCACGGATCACCATGAGTGCGTGCGGCAGCGCGTTCTACGCCGGGCTGGTTGGACGGTGGTGGTTCGAGGCGCTGGCTCGGATTCCGACCGACGGCGACGTGGCTTCGGAGTTCCGCTATCGGACGCCGCCGATGCCGCGCGGGGGCTCGGGCTGCTGGTGTCGCAGTCGGGGGAGACGGCGGATACGCTGGCGGCGCTGCGCTACATGCGCGAGCAGGGTCAGCACGTGCTGTCGATCCTGAACGTGCCGGAAAGCACGATGGCGCGGGAGAGCGACGCGGTGCTGGAAACGGTGGCCGGGCCGGAGATCGGGGTGGCGAGCACCAAGGCGTTCACGGCTCAGCTTTCGGTGCTGGCCTGCCTGGCGCTGGCGGCGGGGCGGGCGACGGGCGCGATCTCGCCGATCGGGAGGCGGCGATGACGGCGGCTCTGCTGGAGGTGCCGGGCCGGGCGGCGGAGGTGCTGGAGGACGACGCGGCGCTGCATGTCGGTCGCGCAGCGGGTCGCGCAGGCGCGGGACGTGCTGTTCCTCGGGCGGGGCAATTGCTTTCCCGATCGCGCTGGAGGGAGCGCTGAAGCTGAAGGAGATCAGCTATATCCACGCCGAGGGTTATGCGGCGGGTGAGATGAAGCACGGGCCGATCGCGCTGATCGATCCGGCCGTGCCGGTGATCGCGATCGCTCCGTCCGGGCCGCTGTTCGAGAAGACGGCGTCCAACCTGCAGGAGGCGGCGGCGCGCGGCGGGCAGGTGATCGTGTTCAGCGATGCGGCGGGGGCAGCGAAGCTGCGGGGGATCGCGGCGGAGACGGTTGTGCTGCCGGCGGTCGATCCATTCGTGGCACCGATCCTGTATGCGATTCCGGTGCAGATGCTGGCGTACCAGGTGGCGGTGCTGAAGGGAACGGACGTGGATCAGCCGCGGAACCTGGCGAAGTCGGTGACTGTTGAATAATGGATGGCGGGGCAGGCGCCGGCGGCGCCTGATGAGCAGGCTGGCGATTGTGTGATGAGATCGGGCGCGCTGGGGCCAAGGTCGCCTAGACCAGAGCGTTTCCACCTTGAGTGGAACCGCTCTAGCTCATATTTATCGAGAAATTTCATCGGCCTGAGGTCGCTTCGCGATTCGAGGCAGGCGGATAGTTGCTCTAGCCTAATGCCGCGTCAGTCACTTTATAGCGCCTCCGATCGAACTGGCTTCCGACGCAAATCGCCGCGAATTATTTCGCTTCGAGCTTGAACAGGGGGCGCGGAAGCCGAGATGGTTCCAGAAGCGGACGCAGTGCCGCAGGACCAGGGCGTCCGGTCTTAAGAAAGCGGCGTTCGACCAGCCAGTACGACGCCACGGCGGCAGCGAGTGACAGAGCGAAAGCCATCCATATCCGATTGATGATGACATAGCCTTGCTCGTAGATGATTAACCAATGCCAGAGGTAAAAGCCGTAAGAGATTCGTCCAAACGCCACAACAAGAGGAAGACTTAGTAAGTATGTCAGGAAATTCTCTTCGCCGCTCGTAAGAATGGCGATCAGGTAGGCGGCTGCAACCCCAAGCAGCGGATAACCGACGGTATCGATATAGGGTAGCCATGGCCCCCTTGGGCCGACTTTCAGGACAACGGCGGCAAGGAGCAAAACCACCGCCGGCCATAGGTGCCGGAGGAAACGGGGCATCGTCGCTTGAGGTCGCCACAGCGCCAAAGCGCAGCCGATCAGCAACTCGTCCGCCCGTGTGTCAAAGGCAAAATAGATCCGATGTAAGGGATCGGCGACAGAGACAAGCAGAAGCCCACGCCAAGCCACAACAATGATGATTAACACCGATGTTGCGAACATCGCCGCGCGGCGGTTCCACCTCAGCAGCGCGATCAGGAGTAACGGCCAAATAAAATAGAACTGCTCTTCAACCGACAGCGACCATGTGTGTGATAGGGCGGTTCCTTCAACTGGCATGATAGCGTAACGATAATCCTGGACGTAGATCAGTGCCGCCACGGCGTCGATTATGGTGTCGTGCCTCATGCGGTGCAACCAGAGAGCCATTGCGACGGCAACACATACAACGACGACAAGCGCAGGCAACAGCCGGCGGACGCGGCGGATATAGAATCGCCGGAGCGAGATCATTCCGGTCCTCGCGTGCTCTTCCACGAGGATCGACGTGATCAAGTACCCGCTGAGTACAAAAAAAATATCGACGCCGATCCACCCGCCCGGGAAGTACCTGCCTCGGTGGTCTAGAAAAACCAGCATTATTGCGACAGCCCGGAGACCATCAAGCGCAGGAACATAGCGCATATAACGAGCTCCTCCTTTTTTCTTTTCCCATCTCCAACATGAAGAACCGCCCCTGTGCGACTCCGCAACCCATCCATCTGGGCAATTTGCACTCGCCCGGATGGGCAAGGCCCTGTCTGTTTGGGTGCTTTCTTGCGACGCGGCAGGGGTAGTGCCCCTGAGCAACCACCTCCTATATGAGGCGGTTCCAGCGGAAGTTGGCGCGCCGGCCGCCGATACGGTGGCATAGGGGGTGGCCGTCGAATGTCTCGGTGGCATCGAGGGCGGCGCGGAACGTCTGGGAATAGCAGAGCCTAGAGCATGATCGCGCTGAGCGGAACGTCCCCGGCGCGTGAATCGTGCGATCGAACAAAGAGATAGACCATTTTAGGCCTGCACAGTCAGGCTGAGAATGGTCTAGTCTAGCGGCGACCCGGGAGAAAATGTACAGGGTGGGAGCATGACTGGGAACGCTCCACCGCACATTCATCGGGTTGAGGTCGGTGCACGATCAGACCCAGGGTGAGGTCGCTCTACTGCCAGAGCAGCACCAGCACAGGCACCAGCAGCGCGGTCAACAGCCCGTTGAGACCAATGCCAAGCGCCGCGAACGCCGCGCCAAGCCGGTCACGCGAGGCGACCTGAGCGGCGGCCACGCCACTGCCCGCGACGCCGGCAGCCAGGCCGTGCACGCGCCAGTCCCTGATCCGCAGGCTCTGCAGCAGCGGTTGGCCGACCATCGCAGCAAGGATGCCCCCGAGGATGGCCAGGGACGCTGTCAACGCCGGCACGCCGCCGATTTGTTGTGACACCCCCATCGCGATCGGTGTGGTCACCGCCTTTGGTGCCATCGACAGCGCCACGCTGTGCGACCCGCCGAGCAGCCAGACGATGGCGATCCCGCTGACGATCGACGTCAGCGATCCGGTCAGCAACGCCAGTCCGATCCCGTGCAGGTTGCGCCGCACATGGTGCAGGTTGCGCGCCAGCGGAACGGCCAGCGCGACAGTCGCCGGACCCAGCAGGAAGTGGATGAACCGCGCACCGGCAAAATACGTCGCATACGGCGTGCCGGTCGCCAGCAGAATGCCGGCAACGGTGGTGATGGCGATCAGCACCGGGCTGGCGAACGCGGCGCCACGGCAGGCCCGCTGCACCCCCCGGCCGACCAGATAGGCCCCGATTGTCACCGTGAGCCATACCAGTGGTGACGGCGCCAGCGGCGTCCAGAGCATGTTCAGGATCCGGTCGCTCATGACAGGACCTCCAGCTTCGTGTGACCAACGCGTGGCGGCGTCGGGCGTTCGTCAGCCACACGGCCGATCCCCACACGGCCGATCCAGTGCATCACCAGGCCGGTCGCCATGAGACTGAGCAGGGTCGACCCAAGCAGCGCGGCGGCTATGGGAAACCATTGCTGCCGTAGCAAGGCGGCCTCGGCGATCACGCCAACGCCGGCCGGCACGAACAGCAGGCCCAGGTGCGAGATCAGGGCGTCGGCCGTGCGCTGCAACGGCGATGCCGCCCGATCGTCGTTCGCCTGTTTGCCCCGATCCCGCCAGGCCAGAGCCGCCGTGAGCAGGAACATGCCGATCACCGGACCAGGAATCGGCAGATGCAGGGCCACCCGCAGCACTTCGCCGATCAGTTGGCAGCCGATGAGAATGAACAGCGCCGCCGGCATCCCAGCCTCCATCCGCGGCCGCCGGGCGGCCGCACAACATCAATTGGAACGGCACCGAAGATGGGGCCGGACCCTTGCCCGCGGAATGGCTTCGGTCGCAAATGATCTTTGCGCACAGCGACAGGTACGACGCGGCAAGGGATCAACACCAAGGGACCGAAGATGGACTATTTCGCCGCCATGCGTGCCTTCGTCCGGTCGGTCGATCTCGGCAGCTTCTCCAAGGCTGCCGGCGAGGAGGGCGTCAAGGTCTCTACCGTCTCTCGCCATGTCAGCGCCCTGGAGGCCGATCTTGGCGCGGCCTTGCTCAACCGTTCAACCCGGAACCTGCACCTCACCGAGGCCGGCGCGACATTCTATCGGCACGCGATCCGGATTCTCGGCGAGGTCGAGGAGGCCCGAACGGCGACAACCTCGTTGAACCAGCGGCCGCGCGGCGTGCTGCGGATCAACATCCCCGGCGCCTTCGGCCGGCGGCACGTCATGCCGCATCTGCCGGATTTCCTCGCCGCCTATCCCGACATCAGTGTGGACGCGACACTGACCGATGCGACGGTCAACCTGATCGAGACCGGCACGGATGTCGCGATCCGCATCGGCACGCTGGCCGACTCATCGCTTGTGGCGCGCCGCCTTGCGCCGCACCGGCGGGCGCTTGTCGCCAGCCCGGGCTATCTGGCGCTGCAACCGCCGCCGCTGGCACCACCCGACCTGCTGCGTCACACGTGCCTGCCTTTCGCCTTGCAGCCGACCGATGCCTGGTATTTCGTGCCCGTGGCAACGGGTGCGGCACAGCGCGACCCGGACGCGGCGGAACCGCTTGAAGTCAAGATAGGCGGTCGTTTGCGCGCCAACGACTCCGAGGCTCTGCTCGGTGCGGCGCGCGATGGTCTTGGCATCGCCCTGCTGCCGACCTGGCTGATCGGCGAGGACGTCCGCGCCGGACGCCTGGTCGCCTTGCTGCCCGCCTGGGAAGCGCAGATCGCACCCGGACCGGACCGCGCCATCTGGGGCGTCTATCCGCCGAAGAAGGTGGTCGCGCCCAAAGTAAGAGCTTTCCTTACTTTCATCGCGCGGCGGTTCGGTAAGCCACCCTATTGGGACCGTCAAACGAATCACGCCGAAAAGTCATCCCAACCACCCGCTCTTCAGTGCAACCCGACCCAGATTGATCCGTTCAGGAAGTGCGGCCCCCAACCGGGGACGCCCGAAAACCAGGAGCGAGACATGGACAAGGATCGAGTTGAAGGCGCCGGACACCAGGCCAAAGGTGCTGTGAAGGAGACTGTCGGCAAGATGACCGGCGACAAGAAGACCCAGGCTTCAGGCGCCGCCGAGAAGGCGGCCGGTAAGGTGCAGAACGCCGTGGGCGGCGCGAAGGACGCCGCCAGGGACGCGTCCAACGACTAGACATTTTCAGCCTGACTGTGCAGGCCGAAAATGGTCTATCTCTTTGTTTGATCGCATGATTCACGCGCCGGGGACGTTCCGATCAGCGCGATCATGCTCTAGGCCGACCGCGAGCGTCTGACGGGACACTTTGAGACACCTCGGGTAATGACATTGCCCGCTGACTATGAGGCATAAAGTAGACGCTCGTTCCCCGGCCGTGCTCGTCACCGTGACGGGCGAAGATGCGTTCGGAGGGAACGGGCGCCGCCTCACAAGACAGGGACGCGACGTGCCGCTCACGGGGCGCATCCGATGCGCTCCGAAGGGCGTGTTCGTATGTGTGCGAAAGGCGTAACATCAGCCTGAGCAGGCCGCGAACCGGAAGTTAGGGCGACCCGCCTGGAGTCGGGGAAGGCAGCATGATCCAGCGCGGTTCGCCCAAGGCGGTGGCATAAGCCCGCTCGCGCTGTTTTCAGCATGAACCGTTCCCGAAACCTTGCGCCGGCGCGGCGGACAGTAATCCGGCCGCTAACGATGCCATGCTGGCGTGTGGTGATTGCGGTCTGGCACTCCAAATTGAGGCAGGACCGATGGGCGCGGCAGCGGGATCCCACGATCGAGCATGGCCGAGAAGCCATATCTGCGAGGAAGCGGTGCTGGCGGAGTGCTAAGCAGCGCAACGAGCATCCCGGGCCTTACGGCAATCGGGGCTGATGCTTATAAGCCGTGGCAGAGCGATCAGACTCACAATCCCTCTGTGCGAGCGGACAGCACCAAATGCCTGCACCACGAATTCCATATCATGGACGCCGAACCAGGGCTGGTCTATCCGGGGGTTCCGATACGGATCGCGTTCCGTTCGCATAGCTGACTGGCAGGATGGCCGGAACCTTTCCGATGCGTTCTTGCCTGACCGGTGCTGAATTCAAACCAAATGGCGGTCGCGCGGCGCCGGTGGGAACGAGCGCCATTGGCAGAGGAACTGTCACCACGTTCAGCAATCCTGGCGATCATGGCATTTTACGGTAGATTGTCCTTCCTGTATCGATTCCCCAATCGGTCGAGGAGCAGGAATTGGAAGACCTGATGCAACTGGAAGAAATGATGTGAAAGGTTATCTGTGGGCCGCCCTTATCATTGTGGTGATGTCGCTGGCGATTGTCAGGTTAATCTATGTGACGGGCCCGATCACGTCATACTCATTCCTACTGACCGACTGGATCAGCCGGCCGAGCATGGTCAGCCAGTGCATGATCAAACTGAACCAAGGCCCGGACCCGCAGGATCAGGCCGTGTGGAGGGCGATGGGAATCAAGGACCCCGCAACGCGGCCCTACCTTGGCCGGCTTCGCTATTGCTATGACACGTTCCGGGGTTGGCAGCGCGCATTTCGGCCGCGATCGGGCTGAAGGCGTAGGGATCAGGCGCCGGCTGGGGCCGGCCTTCAGGCTCGCCTGTGTCGCCTTTGGCGGTCATTGGAGCGCCCGATTTTCGATCGCTGGCGGTCCTCCGTCTCGGGGCGTCGGCTCTTGTCGCGTGAATGGGTAGCGCAATTGCCCC
The DNA here is from genome assembly GCA_963817185.1 of uncultured Alphaproteobacteria bacterium. Taxonomy (GTDB): domain Bacteria; phylum Pseudomonadota; class Alphaproteobacteria; order Acetobacterales; family Acetobacteraceae; genus Rhodopila. Next base: position 267,024 of record CAWFNN010000007.1, read on the forward strand.
AATAAATGGGTGGGGACGTTATAATCAGGAGTGCCGAACACAAACGGCAATTGGCCTTCAGGCATATAAAAGGTGCCAAATACAAGATCGAGAAATGGAAAGTTGGGAGCGAAATTCTTGTTTCCTCCCTGATCAGCGTAGGTGTGGTGCCAACGATGAAAGACCGGGCTGGCGATTGCATAACGGAACGGGCCAAAAGTCCAGTTCAAGTTCGCATGCACCAGAAAGCCTGAAAGCGTATTGAACGGCACAAGGAAGAAGAATGCCTCAGGACTGAATCCAAGCAGGCCGATAAGCAAATTGATCAGGGTGGAATAAAGCACGAAGTTGACGGGATGTATTCGCACCGAGGTCAACCAATCAACTTGGGTTGGAGCATGATGAATGCAATGGAAACGCCATAGCGGATTCCGATGGAACAGCCGATGACCCCAGTATTGAAGCAAATCCGTGAGGAGCAAAATGATGGCGACCTGCGTCAGGATCGATGTGTTGGCTAGAGAAGCCGTCACAACCGGCGCAATCCGATCAAGGTGCGCATAGTTGACGGCGTAAGTGTGCGCCAAAAGAGCGATATAGCCGTAGGGGAGCGGAGCCAGGAACCAGTATATAAGGTCCGTCTTCATGTCGCTGCGCCAGAACGGCTGCCTTTGGGCCTTGAACATCCAATGCAGCAAGCCAAACACTGCCAGGCCGATGACCAGCCACACTATGGTGAAGACCAGCGTTGGAATCATCATGACGATGATATACGAGGGAAAGTCCGGCATAACGCTGGGTCCATGTGCTGGGTCTGAATGGATCACGGGCGAACGCAAAACCAGAATTCGTCGCGAGGGGCAACCTAATCCGCTGTTCGATAACGGTTCAAGCGACACTGGCTGGGACCCGACGCTGGAAGTGCCGCGATATCACGAAGCGCAAGGCAGTCACCGGAGCGTGATCTCAGGCCGCAGAACCGGGGGTTGATTCAACGTCCGCTTGCCAAGCATATCACGGATCGTCGCGCAGCGCCGGATCAGTCCGCCCCGGCGTACGATTTTGTAGAAATCACGTAGTAATCTGTTTTCGCAGCAGGGCGGACCTATCCTGATCTGGCCGGGTGGAGCGCGAGCCTTGGCGTTCTACCCGTTTCAGCCAGCCGCCAGGAAGCGAGCGATCGCCGGATCGCCCCGCAGGCGGGCCAGATCTTCCTCATCCGGCAACTGAGGTCTGTCGCGCAATACATTGACCATACACAAAAACCCCAACGGCTCGTCTCGACGAGGCGCGAAACTGGTGCCACGCCCAGGACGGGATCGTCACCAGGTCGAATGGCTTGACCGGCCGCACCTCATCGCCCACCAGGCACTCGCCATGACCACGCAGGATCATCACCGCATGGACGTGCTCGTGGCGCTCCAGCGTTGAATACCCGCCGGCGATCCATTTCGAAATAGCGCAGTTCGCAGCCCAGGTCGTCCTCGTGGAACAGCACCTGGCGGGAGATGTCCTTGAACGGCGCGCTGCCATCCTGCTTGTAGGGTTGATGCGCCACGCCCTCCCAGCGAAAGCCTTCCTTGGCGGGACGAAAATTCGGCGATCTGTCTCGATGATCCATTGGCGGCGTGACCATCTTATCGGTCCAGGAACCCGGATGCGGCCCGGCGACCGCGCGGGTAAAGCGTTCGGTTTCCTCGGTGATCCGATCGCGCGCCAGCAGCAGGTTGCCGCCGATCAGCAACATCGTGTCCGTCGCCGTAGAAATCAAGAATTTCGCCGGTCCGCTCCAGCGTCATCCCGCCGGCCGGCACCGGCAGGGCGGCCTTCATCCCGTCGTCCGTCCGCCGCGCGTTGTCCGCCAGTCGCCGGCACGTCTCGCGCGAATAGCCGAACCGGCCGCCAAAACTCGGGAAAATCACCGCGTCCGCACCCATCAGCCGGAACAGGCCGCCAATCAGCAATTCCGGGGCAATCCGCGCCGCCCCGCCCAGGCTGGGATGCGCGAAGAACGCCATCTCCGGAAAATCCCGCACCAGCGCCTGCATCGCGGGAAAGCCGCAGATCATCGGCGCCAGCATGACGCAGTCCAGCCCCAGGTCCCGCGCCAGCCCCGCCTGCGCCCGCAACTGATCCAGATTCGCCCGTCAGGCTCGGCACATACCGCGTCGGATGCCCGGTCGAGCCGCGCCCCGCGCGCCACCCCCGCCGCGCAGGCGCTGACCCGTTCGGCGAACCGGGAATAGCGCTGGTCCGCCAGCCCATGGTCGTCCTTGATGAAATCCAGTCCGCCGCGACGCCAGTTGTTCGGCCAGCGCCGCCAGACCCTCGACCGGCAATCCCTGCGGCTTCAGCGCCGACCCGGTCAGCGCCCGCCCGTGCAGCTTCAACCGCAACCGCAGCGCCGCAATCCCATGCCGCGGCCCGCCGAACGCCTGCACCAAAGCTGTCCGGAATCGCGATGTCCTTCAGCACCACGTCGTCGTGCAGCGACGTGTTGCCGAACACCATGTTCAGCAACTGCCCGGCATCGTGCCCGACCGTCGCCGTGGCCAGGCCGATCCGCACCTCGAACACGCCCGTCGCCGATGTCGTCGATCCCCTCCACCGCGCCAACGATTTCGGACAGCACCGTCTCGTCGTCGATCGCCGCCAGCGGCATCTCGACGCTCTGTTCGACCGCGATCCCCTGCGCCCGAGCCTCGATCTCGCGCGGCGGTGCTGCGGACCTGGTAGGTGACGGTGAAACGGCCGCTCATGACGACGGCACCACCAGCGCATCGACCGCGACGGCACCCGCCGCACCCAGGATCACCGGGATTGATGTCGATCGCGTGCAGTCGCGTCGCCCAGCGACAGCGCGGCGTCCTGCAGGCTCATCAGCAGGTCGACGAAAGCGGCGCTCGCCGCCTGGATGTTTCCACCGCGGGCTGGCCAGCACGCGCCCGAGGCTGCCCTTCGCCAACCCAGCCTCGACGAACCCCCGGCTCGACCGGCAGCGGGAACGTCGACGACGTCATGCAGCGCCTCGGCGAAGATGCCGCCCAGGCCGGCGATCAGCACCAGCCCGACGCCGTCGGCCCGGGTGACCCCGGCGATCGCCTCCAGGTCGCCGCCGATCATGGCTTGCAGGACCACCCGATGGCACCCCACCGCCGCATACGCCCGCGCCACGGCGTCCGGCATCGCGCAGTCCGACATGCACCAGTCCCAGATCGCTCTTATGCGCCACCCCCTCGGCGACGCCTTTCAGCACCACCGGATAGCCCAGCCGCGTCCGCCGCCGCGACCGCCGTCGTCCGCCGAACTCGCACTTCCACCGTCGGCACGGTCCGCACGCCGTACGTCGCCAGCAGCCGCAGACTTTCCGGTTCGGTCAGCGGCCGGCCGGGCAGGGGCGGCGCCGCGACCCGAACCTCATCCGGCATCGGTTCGGGCGGCGCCGTCATCAGCGCGCCGATCCCTTCCAGCAAAATATCGGTATCGGTGAACACGTCGATCCCGCGTGCCAAGATAGGTCTGCCGTTCCGCCTCCGGCATGCCCGCCCGGCGTCACCACCAGCAGCGGCTTCTTCGAAATCTCCCGCGCCTTGCGCCATCGCCGCGCGATACGGATCGCCCTGCCACGGGTTCATCGAGTGCACCAGCGCCAGCCCCACCGACACCCCGGCATCGCCCATCAGCAGCGACGGCACCTCCGCCGACCGCCGCATCCCGCCGAAAATCCCCATGTCCAGCGGATTGCCGATGCGGGAAAACATCTTCTGCGAGATCGATCGCCGCATGGGTTTCCGGCGTCAGCGTCGCCAGCGGAACGCCCAGCGCCTCGCAGCGGTCGGCGATCAGCGACGCCCCCGCGCCGGAGGTGGACAGCGACGCCCAGCTTGCCCGGGCAGCTGCCATACCGGTCCAGCAGCGCCGCCGCCGTCATCAGCCCCTCCAGCGTCTTCACCGTCGCCACGCCGCTGACACTGCGAACAGCGCGTGATAGGACGCGTCATCGCCCGCCAGGCGCGACGAATGCGCCACCGCCGCGGCGGCCCCCGCCTCCGACCCGCCGATCTTCAGCGCCACCACATGCTTGCCCGCCGCGTGCGCCGCCAGCGCCAGCCGGCGGAACCGCGCGCCGTCGTCCAGGCTGTCGATCAGCAGCACGATGACCCGCGTCGGCGCGTGGCCGATGCCGTATTCCATATAGTCCAGCACCGACAGGTCGGCCTCGTTGCCGGCCGAGGCGAACAGCGACAGACCCGGCCCCCAGCATCGCCAGCCGTCCCGCCATCGCATCGAACAGCGCACCGCTGTGGGAGAAGATCGAGATCCCGCCCGGCGTCTGCCGCTTGGCGTGGGAGGTGTTGAAGCCCACCGACAGCGGCAGGTGTGCGTTGTAGATGCCGTTGCAGTTCGGCCCGACGATCCGGATGCCCTCTTCCCGCGCGATCTGCTGCAGTTCCCGCTGCCGTTCCTCGCCGCCAGCGTCCAGGCTCTCGGCATAGCCGGCGGAGCCGACGATCACCGCCTTCATCCCAGCCCGCGCACAGTCGCGCACCGCCTGCACCGCGGCCTCGGCCGGGATCGCGAGGAACGCGGTATCGACCGGCTCCGGCAACGATGCCAGGTCGGGAAAGCACGGGATGCAGTCAATCGTCCTTCAGCCGCCGGCTGATACCGTAGATGCCTCCGCGTGAAGCCGGTGTCACGCAAATTGGTCAGCACGATGTGGCCATGCTTCGTCGTATCGTCGGAGGCCCCGATCACCGCCACCGCGCGCGGATGAAACAGGGCGTGAAGGCGTCCTGGGTCGCGATCGGGACTGGCACCGGTGATCTCTCCATATACGGCGTGCAGCATAGAGCATGATCGCGCTGAGCGGAACGTCCCCAGCGCGTGAATCATGCGATCAAACAAAGAGATAGACCATTTTCGGCCTGCACAGTCAGGCTGAAAATTGTCTAGTGTCGGCCTTCCGGCCCGCATGTCCACGCGTCCGATACGCGGCGCCGATCCCGGCGCCTCGCCGCGCGGCGGACGCATTACTGATCCCGCGGCTCAGCCCGAACGATTCGATAAATCCGTGCCGCCGCCTTACCCTGCACCGGAACGCAAGGGAAAAACCATGAACGAAACCAGCCCCATCCTGCTGTCGGAGAGGCGCGGCCACATCCTGATCCTGACGATCAACCGCCCGGAGCGGATGAATGCGCTGTCCCCCGACCTGTCCGACGCCCTGATCGCAGCCTTCGTCGAAGCCGGCGCCGATCCCGATGTCCGGGCAATCGTCCTGACATCGGTCGGCGACCGCGCCTTCTGCGCCGGCGCCGACCTGAAGGCGCGCGCGCAGGCGGACGCCGCGGGAAAGCCGTTCCAACCGTTGCTGTCGCGAATCCAGCGCTATCTGTTCGAAGTCGTGTACGAAACCATCAAGCCCACCATCGCCGCGCTGAACGGGTCGGCCGTTGCCGGCGGCCTGGAACTCGCACTGGCCTGCGACATCCGGGTCGCCGCGGACCATGCCCTGTTCGGCCTGCCGGAAGCCAAGCGCGGCAAGGGTGCCCATTTCGCCAACGTCATGCTGCCGCGCATGATCCCGTCCGGCATCGCCTATGAAATGCTCTACCTCGGCGAGTACATCAACGCCGAAGACGCGCGGCGCTGGGGCCTGGTCAATCGCGTCGTCCCCCGCGGCGAGGCGCTGAATGAGGCGTGCGCATGGCCGAGGCAATCTGCTGAGAATGCCCCGGTGTCGCTGCGGCGGATGAAGGAAACCGCGATACGCTCCAATGGACTGCCGGTCCCCGCCGCGCTGCGGCTGAATGAGGGTATCAGTCCCTACAGCAGCGAGGACCGGGTGGAGGGCATCCGCGCGTACGTCGAGAAGCGGAAACCGGTGTGGCGGGGCCGCTGAAGCCGGCACGAAGCGGCGCGGGGGTCAACGTGAAGTATCTCTGTGCCCGCGCCGGCCGATCGTGTGTTGCCGTAACGTGGTCGCGGTCTCATTTGTCATCCAAACGAAAATTTGAAATGTGCGAAAACGTTCTTGCCTCGGGGTATATACTTGCGGATAGAATATGCCGCAGCCAGGGAGAGGCCCGTTGAAGTATCTGCCCCCATTCGAATTGCTCAAATCACTACCTCACCATTTCAAACATCGAGGGCGAACTGATGGTGAGTTGCAGCTATGAAAACCTGGTCCAGATGCTGCGCCAGATGATCATCGGTGTCGAGGTCGATGAGCGATGGTATCTGGAGCGTTATCCGGATATCGCCGAGGCGATCGCAACAGGGCCTGGTCAAGTCCGCCGAGGCTGCATTTCGTCAATGACGGCTATTTCGAAGGCCGCCTGCCGTTTCCGATCCACGTCGACGAACGCTATTATCTGTCGCAGAATACTGGAGTCGCCGACTACGTGCGGAAAGGGATGCTGGAGTCCGGCCAGCAGCATTTCGACGAGAACGGCTATGCCGAGGGCCGCCTGCCGTTCGCTCTCTGATGCCGCCGGCTCAAATCGGACCTGACCGGGTCAATCCAGTCGGGTCACGCCGGACAGCCGCCGGGCCGCACCGGCCATCAGCCCAGTTCCAGCCGCACCGCGACCGCCGCGTCGCGATGACCGCGTTGTCGCCGCGTTCGCGGTCGATCACATCCAGCCCGCCCTTGACCGCCTTCACCGTCACGACACCGTGCGGCAGGGACACCTTGACCGCCTCGGTATCGACCTGCTCCGGCTGCTGCACGCCGATCGTCACCTCGACGAACATCTCCGTCTTCGTGTCGATGCCGAGCGACCGGATCATCGACAGCGACGAATGGTGCAGCGCGTCCTGCACCGCGCGCAGAGCCGCCTTGGTGTAGTCCCCGCCATGCAGGTCGTTGCCGGTGCCAAGCTCCAGGATAACGCGTTTGCGTGCCATGTTCGTTTTTCTCCCCTTATGCCACGTCGAGCCAGACCACCGCGGCGGCATTGGCGATCAGGGTGGAGTTGGTGCCCTCGTCGTTCGAGATCTCCAGGCCACCCTCGACCACCGTAGACGGTCCCGGTGCCGTGCGGCAGGATCGCCAGGACCTCCTGTTTGTTCACCTTCTCCGGATGCGGCACTCCGATCGTGACCTCGACCTGCATCGCGTCGGTGTCCATCCCGAGCGCGCTGGCGATATTGAGCGAATTGTGCCAAAGGGCGTCGCGCAGCGCGCGCACCGCCGCCTTGGTCGGGTCAGCGCCCCTGATGTCGGTGCCCATGCCGATCTCCAGCACCATGCGTTTCAGCGCCATACGCCCTTCCTCCGTCCGCGCCCGCAGTTTAGCGCGAGTCCTTCCCGGCAGGAAACACGCCGCCGGCCACGCGTCCGGACCGGTCTCCACCCTGACCGGATTTGCCGCCGGCGCGCCTCCGTGGGACGATGGCGACAGGAACGAAGCAGGAGGACGCAATGGACGTCGGATTGCAGATGGTCTTCGCCAGCTACGGCTGGAGCGGCGTGTCGGACGAGCAGGTCTGGGACGAGGAAATCAAGCTCGCCCGTCTGGCTGCCGACAGCGGGTTCGATGCACTCTGGTCGGTCGAGCATCACTTCAACGACTACTCGTTCTGCCCCGACAACCTGCAACTGATGGCCTATCTGGCCGCGGTCTGTCCCAACATCGACCTCGGCACCGCGGCGGTCATTCTGCCGTGGAACGATCCGCTGCGTGTGGCCGAGCGGGCGATCGTGGTCGATCTGCTCAGCAAGGGCCGTCTGCGCCTCGGCATGGGCCGCGGTCTCGCCCGCCGCGAATTCCAGGCCTTCCGCGGCACCATGGACGAATCCCGCGAACGTTTCGACGAAGCCGCGGCCATGATCGTCGACGCCCTGCGCACCGGATTCATCGAGGGCGACGGCAAGTTCTACCAGCAGCCTCGCACCGAACTGCGCCCACGCCCCTACAAGCCGATCGACGGACGCATCTACGCGGTGGCCTCGTCGGACGATTCCGTCGTCTCGGCCGCGAAACTGAATGCCCGCATGGTGATGTTCGCCGACCGGCCCTGGCCGATGCGGATGCCGGCGATCCAGAAGCATCGCGACCTGACCCGGCAGTTGCACGGCGGCCCGGCACTGCCGCCGCTGCTGGCCGATTTCTGCGTCTGCACCGCCACCATGGACGGCGCCGAGGACAAGGCCCGGCAGTACATGGGCAAGTTCGTCGAAAGCAACTTCTACCATTACGAATTGCTCGGTGAGCACTTCAGCACGGTGAAAGGCTACGACGCCTACGCGCAGAAGATCGCCCTGGCGAAAGAGATCGGCATGGACGGCATCGTTTCCGCCTTCCTGCAGGCGGCCGTGTGGGGCACGCCGGACCACATCCTGCGCATGTTCGAGGAACGCCGTGCGATCGTCGGCGAGTTCGAACTGGCGACATCGTTCCGCTTCGGCGGCACGCCGTACGATTTGGCCGCGGACGGATTGAAGCTCTACGCGAAGGAGGTCCTGCCGGTGCTGCATTCGTGGAAAAAGACCACGGTCGCGCAGGCGGCGGAGTAGGGCGATGCCGCAACCCGACCGCGTCTCGGCGCTCGGTGTTCCCGATCCCGCCGGTCTCGACGACGACCTGAAGATCATCTGGGCGAAATGCGTCGAGAAACTCGGCTTCGTGCCGAACGTGTTCAACACCTACAGCCTGCGGCCGCAACGTCTGCGCAACTTCATGGCGATGTACAACGAGATTATGCTGTCCAAGTCCGGCCTGTCGAAGCTGGAACGTGAGATGGTCGCCGTTGTCGTTTCCTCGGCCAATCGCTGCTACTACTGCCTGGTCGCGCACGGAGCGGCGGTCCGCGCGCTGTCCGGCGACCCCGAACTCGGGGAAATGATGGCGCTGAACTATCGTGTGGCCCGGCTGGACGCGCGGCAGCGGGCCATGCTGGATTTTGCCTGGAAGCTGACGACAACGCCGCATCTGGTCGACGACGGGGACCGCGACGCGCTGTGCGCCGTCGGTCTGACGAACGAAGACATCTTCGACCTGTCGGAGACTGTGGCGTTCTTCAACCTGTCGAACCGCATGGCCTCGGCAACGGATATGATGCCGAACCCGGAGTATCACCGGCAAACAAGGACGTGATCCGGGTATCTCCCGGACTGCCTGGCCTGGAGCCGAGCGGGCCTTCGCACATCGATTATGTAGCCTGGCGCTACGTGTTCACAGACAAGGTGACGGATAAAACGACCTATGCCTACTGCAGACCTCGGATCGAGGAGCGGGACAGGTCAAACCACCCGACATGCCTCAAGGACGTCTGGGAGGTGATCGGCCGGAACTACCAGTCCGGAACGGTCGAGCTGAAACGGGGCGGAGGCTAGACCATTTTCAGCCTGACTGTGCAGGCCAAAATGGTCTATCTCGTTGTTTGATCGCATGATTCACGCGCCGGGGACGTTCCGCTCAGCGCGATCATGCGCTAGCCAGAAGCAACTGCGTCGTGTGTTCGGTTCAAGTGTTTACTCAACCCCATCCTGAGAGGATTGGTCTGTCGCGAGCGTTACGCGCGGGGCCATCCGCGCGCCCGCTCTTCGCCCGCGGTCATGCGACGGGGTGAACCCGGAAACGATCCGGATCAGCGCAGGTTGAACACCTCGATCGCGGTCTTGCCCAGGATCTGCTGCGCGTTCTCCACGCTCGTGGCGTCGAACACCGCCTGAATGGCGCTGCGGGTGTAGCCGAAGGTCAATTCCTGGTGCGGATAGTCCGACGACCACATCACCCGGTCCGCGCCGATCCGGTGCAGCAGTTCCAGCCCCGCCGGGTCGGTCATGAAGGTCGCGTAACAGTGATTGAACCAGTACCAGCTTGGCGCATGCGCCAGCTTCGGGTTCATCACCGTCGGAAACGAGTTATAGATCATGTCGGCGTCGTGCAGCATCGAGGCGACCCAGCAGACCCCGCCCTCGAGAAACACCACCTTCAGCTTCGGGAAGCGATCGAAGACTCCGCCGAACGTCAGCGGACCCCAGATCTGGCGAAACCCCTGCATCTGCACCAGCACGGCGGATCCCGCGGCACCGGGTGCGCTGGTCAGGAAATTCTCTCCGATATGGAAGCACAGCGGTATGCCGGACTCGGCGACCGCCTCCCATAGCGGGTCCATCTTCGCATCGTTGTAGAAGATCGGATCGCCGTTGACGTCCTCGCCCGGTTTGATCGGGATCATCAGACCGTGCGCCCCGAGTTCCTGGCATCGCTCCACGGACGCCTTGGCCCCGGCCGGGTCCCAGTAGTTGGGCACCATCACCGGATACAGCCGGCCCCTGCCCATCGCACACATCTCAGCGATATGTTCGTTGTAAGCCGAAAACGTCTCCGCCCGGTTCATCATCTTGCCAAGTATGAACAGGCTGAACAGCCGCTGCGGAAAGATCAACTCCTTTTCCACGCCCTCGACGTCGAGATCGGCGAGGCGGGCTTCGATGTTGGTCAGGCCGGCATTGCATTCCATCGCCGTGCAAAGCGCCGCCGCGTCGAACTGCCGGCCGGGTCGCTTGCCGATCTCATTGCCGGCGACAGTTATGTGATAGCCCCCGTCGCGAAATTCCATCCGCGGCGCCTGATCCTTCAGATGCTCGGGGAACCGGTCGATCCAGCAGTCGGTCTCAAGCATGTGGCTGTCGGCCGAAACGATAATCGTGCCCTCGGGCCAGGGGCGCGTCGCCGTCTGCGCCGTGCGCGCGGGCGACAGTGGAATACCTACCATCTCGGGAATCTCGAGAACAAATCCGTCCACTGCTGCAATCCCCCATTTACTGAGAACAAGCCACGATCCGGGAATACTGACAGGATGATATCCTACTGTCCAGTAGGCCACATCACCCCACTGGCCCGGCGCCGCGAGCACCTGAGCCGCCCTGAGGTCCACAGCGCCCACTCGCAACGAGCACGCAGGAAGGACCGAGCGGCGAACGCGTCTCGTAGCTCTCCACGACAAGCGCGCTCGCGACTGGCCGCTCCATTCGCGTTCATCGGCGGTCAAAATCCGGTCCCGGGCCCAACCATGCAAACCGCGGCCGCCCCGACAGGCGCGTCGCAGCGACCGGAGACGCAATCAAGACCGCCGGCCGCCCGCCGTCAGGATGATGGTGTGGTCGGCAGTCAAACGGGCTCACAGCGCCCTTGCCGCGTTATCCGGCCTGCAAAGCCTCCCGAAGGTCGCGGCGGCTTCGCAGGCGGGACAGCCATTTGCGCACCGGCTCATCAAATCCGATCAGCAGGACTTCCGCGGCAACGACCGACACGGCGCTGCCGCCAACGATCAGCAGCCATGGCGAGATGTCGAGATGCCTGCTCTCCGCCAGCCGGTTGATCATGCGGAACACCGGAACGTGGATGAGATAGAGTGGATATGATAGCCGGCCCAAGGCTGTACAGATCCGTGCGGTCCGCTTACCAGGACTTGCAGACGCGGCGAGCATGACAATGGCGGGAAACACGAACAGCACGAGTAGAATGTCATAGACGGGATCGTCAACCGGCGCCAAAAGCAATAATGCCAGAACAACACTGGTTATACTGAGCGGCACAGTCGGCATGCCGCCGATGACCGGGATCGGCCTGTCCCGTGCCGCACGAACGTGAAACGCGCGGAACAGCAGAACCCCGGCCCAGAACGGATAGCTGACCCGCACAAAACCCAGCAGGAATGACGTCGGGCCGCCAAATCCGATCAGCAGCCACGGACCACCCCATAGCGCCATCGGAATCAAGGCAGCCCCGCAGACCACGACCAGCGCCATGAGGTTTCGCTCGCCAAGCCGTCCCAACCGGCTGCCATACAGCGCATTCACGGCGAATTCGAAGAACATCGACCAGGCGGCGATATTGATCGGATAGGCCAGGGTGCCGACAGTAAGACCGACAGGGATCAAGGCGAACGATCCGATGGTCAGCAGCATGGTCATAACGGCGCCGAATTCGTGTGATTCGAACTGCGCCAGGACAAATAAACATCCCCCAAAAGTAGTACCGGCAAATAGCATAGGATAAAGGCGGATCATCCGTATGGTCATGAACTGGCGCCAGGTTGTGCTGCCCGCCAGCCTGTCATCGTAGGCATACGCGACGACAAAGCCGCTCAACAAGAAGAAAAAATCGACCGCCAGACACGCAGCATCTGGAATATAGCCGGTATTTTCGATGAACAGCGTGCCGTGTAAAAACACCACGACAAGCGCGGCCACGCCTCGCAAGCCATCCAAGCCGACGAAGTGTCTAGAATGGCCGCTCATTATACCGCCCAGCAACAGACTTACAGCGGAGAAGCAAACGACAGTATGGTTCCATCGATAGCGAATGAACAACGCCATGTCCAGTTGCCGGGGGAGCAAATCGAAGCCTCTAAATCTTGCCCTTTCGACCGTCAGCGGCATTTCATTGCGTATCTCTACACTTGGCTGGACTCCCACGTGCTCGGCCCGGTCTTCGGCCAGCACGGGTTCGATACGGCTGATCTCGTCCGGCGCGCGTCAAGGGCAGTGCTGATCTGGCAGCGTCGTCTTTCGATCCGCTGCCCCAGCACAACCAGGTGCTGCAAGCGCGTATCGCCGTAAACGGAAAGCGTCCATGTGCCGCCAACCCCTCCATGCGCCGTCGTTCATCTGCCGCATTCGTCTCCTTGTCTCGATGTCTACCATAGCGCGTTCGTGAACCAACCGCTCTTGCACGCCGTTCGTATTTAACCTATCAGTTAATTAACTGAGTGGTTGGCCCCCCAATGCCCCTCGACCCCTTGAGCGTCACGCTCTCCGCCCTCGCCGATCCAACCCGCCGCGCCATCCTCGCCAGGCTCGCGGGCGGCGAAACCACGGTCAGCGAGTTGGCACAACCGTTCGCGATCAGCCTGCCCGCGATCTCCAAGCACCTGAAAGTCCTGGAGCGTGCCGGCCTCATCACCCGCGGCCGCTCGGCGCAATCGCGTCCCTGCCGGCTCCAGCCCGCCCGGATGAAGGACGTCGCGGACTGGCTGGAACTCTATCGCCGCCACTGGGAGCAAAGCTTCGACCGCTTGGACGCCTATCTGACAGAACTGCAATCCAACGGAGACGGCGATGGACACGGTTGAGCAGACCGGGACCAAAACCCTGGTCGTGACGCGCACGTTCAACGCCCCGCGGCCGCTGGTCTTCAAGGCATGGACCGAGGCCAAGCGCGCCGCCGTGTGGTGGGGTCCGCAAGGCTTTACCACGCTGTCATGCCGGATGGACGTCCGCCCCGGCGGCGCCTGGCGGATCCAGATGCGCTCGCCCGAGGGCACACTGCACACCAAGCGCGGCGTCTATACCGAAATCGTGCCGCCGGAGCGTCTGGTCTTCACCTGGGCCTGGGAGGATGCCGACGGCAATCCAGGTCACCAAACCCTGGTCACCATTCATTTCGAGGACGCTGGACCGGCGACAAAGCTGACCCTGCATCAGGCAGTGTTTGAATCCGCCACCGCGTGCGAGTCCCATCGGGGCGGCTGGTCAGGGTGCTTCGACCGCTTTGCCGCCTACCTCGCCGATGACTGAAACCAAGGAGGATCAGCCCATGCAAGCAAATCAGATCGTTTCTGAACAACAGTGGACTGCCGCCCGCAAGCAACTCCTCGAGAAGGAAAAGCAGCTCACCCGCCTGCGCGATGAACTCAGCGCCGCGCGCCGCGCGTTGCCCTGGGTCGAAGTAACCAAGCGGTATGAGTTCGAAACACCCGAAGGCCGCGAAACCCTGGCCGACCTCTTCGGCGGCCGCAGCCAGCTTATCGTCAAACACTTCATGTTTGGCCCGGGCTGGGGCGAGGGATGTGTCGGCTGTTCGTTTCACGCCGATCATATGGACGGCGCCAATCTGCATCTCGCCCAGCGCGACGTGACCCTGCTGGCGGTGTCGCGGGCGCCACTGTCGGAAATCGAACCGTTCAAAAAACGGATGGGCTGGCTGTTCAAATGGGTCTCCTCCTACGGCAGCGATTTCAACTATGATTTCCACGTGTCGTTCACCCCGGAGGCGGCGGCCCAGGGACGCGTCTACTACAATTACGACGTCCGGGATTTCCAAAGCGACGAAATGTCCGGTATGAGCGTGTTCTGCAAGGACGACAGCGGCCGCATCTACCATACTTATTCAACCTTCGCCCGCGGCAGCGAGGCCCTTCTGGGCACGTACAATTATCTCGACCTCGTCCCGAAGGGACGGGATGAAACCGGACCGCGCGGCAATCTTTCCGATTGGGTCCGCCATCACGACCGGTACGACAGCGGTGGCCACGTCGAAGCGACCGGACGCTATGTCCCAGCGGACGCAGACCACGCGGGCTGCCACTGAGTCAGTATCAGCCTGACCGGCATCACGCAGCGAGCGCCCCGCACCATCCCGGCGATCACCCGCCGAACCGCCCGCTTCGGTCGCTCGCAACCGGCCTTCGCCTCGACAGGGCACCTGCATCGCCCGTATGACTCGGCATCGCGGGAGGGCAGCACGATGAGCGAACAGGTTGCGCGGCATTACGGCAAGGGTGGCCTGCTGGATCGGATACTTGAAGCGCTCGCTGCGGCCGGCAAGGACATCGACCGCCTTACCATCGACGATCTCGCGCCAATGGATGAGTTCCATTCTCGCCGTCGCCTCGCGACCCAGGAGCTGGCCGCCCTGCTGGCGCCATCGCCAGACGAGCATCTTATCGACATCGGTTCGGGGCTCGGTGGGCCGGCGCGCTATCTCGCCGCGACCTACGGCTGCCGCGTCAGCGGGGTCGATTTGACCCCGGAGTTCGTTGCCACCGCCACCGTCCTGACCGCGCGGCTGGGTCTGCACGCCAAGGTGGATTTCCGCATCGGCTCCGCGCTCGACCTTCCGTTTCCCGATGCCAGCTTCGATCGCGCATGGTCGCAGAACGTCGCGATGAACATCGCTGACCGGCCGCGCTATTATGCTGAAATGCATCGCGTGCTGCGCCCCGGCGGACGGGCCGCAATCCAGGACGTGGCATTGGGAAACGGTGACGCGCTGCGGTTTCCTGTGATGTGGGCAGACCAGCCCGAGATCAGTTTTCTCCGTACCCCGGAGGAAACCCGCGCCATGCTGGAAAACGCGGGTTTCCGCGTCGTCCATTGGATCGACAACACCGAACTGGCGCTCGCCGAGGCCGAAGCCGAACATCGCCGAGCCGCAAGTAAAGCCGCTGATCCGCCGATCCTCGGCGTCCATGTTGTGGTGGGGCCCAGCTTCCGGGAAAAAATGCGCAACGCTCAGACCGCGATGATCGAAGGGCGCACCCGTCTGATCAACGCCGTAATGGCAAAGCTATGACCTTGTCGTCGCAATCCGTTGAAGCGACAATCGGCCGATCGGTCCAGGCCACGCGATCCTTTCCGACTACCAGTTGCAAACCTACGACCCGGAAAAAAATCGTTGCGGCGTGACACGGCTTGCCATTCGCTGCGGCGCGCTTCTCAACACGGAAACGCAACCATTATCCCGATTTACGCGGCAGGCCGTGGCCCCCAATCGGGCCGCCGCGGCCAGGGCGCCCCGTGGCACGACCTGGGAAACGCCCGTCGCAGCCGGGTCAGGCCGACGTTGTGCCGCCCCCCAGCGCCACAAGGTCGTCCGCGCATGACCTTGCGGTCAACTCCGATATCAGGCGGTTTTCTGGTTCGGCTGAGCCGCCGTTTTCTCGTCGCGGCCACAGATTTCACCGGCACCGCGCGCAGCGGCGGTCAAGGCTGGCCGAAGGCCACCGCAAAGCGGCGCGAAGCGGCCTTGACGGCGGCGAGCACGGTTCCACACTGCCCATCCCGGGCGCCTCAGATTCCAGCGTCGCGGATCGGTGCGATGCGCTGCATCAAGCCTGAAACGGGAGGAAACACAGATGACGGACAAAACAGGCACATCCCCGCAGGTGCGCTACGAAACACCGGTGCCGCACGTCGCGCGCATCGTGATGGCACGGCCCGAGGCGCACAACGCGCAGGGCCTGCCGATGACCTATGAACTCAACGCCGGGTTTGATCGCGCCGCGCAGGACGACGACATCAAGGTCGTCATCCTTGCCGCCGACGGGCGCAACTTCTCCGCCGGCCACGACCTCAGCGGCGACGGCAGCAAGACATGGCGCGATTTCCCGACCGTCGGCACCTGGGCCGGCTTCGACGCCAAGGGCGCCGAGGCCCGCTACGGCCGGGAGATGGAAATCTACCTCGAGATGTGCGAGCGCTGGCGCAACCTGTCCAAGCCCACGATCGCGGCTGTGCAAGGCAAATGCATCGCCGGCGGGTTGATGCTCGCCTGGGTGTGCGACCTGATCATCGCCAGCGACGATGCAACGTTCAAGGACCCGGTGATCGACTTCGGCATCTGCGGCGTCGAGTTCTTCAACCACCCGTGGGAGCTTGGCATTCGCAAGGCCAAGGAGTTCCTGTTCACCGGCGACGAGATTTCCGCGCAGGAGGCGCGCGAGTGCGGCATGGTGAACCACGTCGTCGCGCGAGATGAGCTAGCGGCAGTGACGCTGGCCCTGGCCGAAAGGATCGCCAAAAAGCCGGCGTTCGCGTTGAAAGCCACCAAGCAGGCCGTGAACCACGTGCAGGACGTGCAGGGACGGCGCAACGCGCAGATGCATGCGTTCAGCCTGCATCATCTGCTGCATGCGCATAACGAGCTTATTTATGGCATGCCGATGGACCCGAATGGCCTGCCGGAAACGGTGCGCGCGAAAGTGTTGGCGCGGGTCACGCGGGCGAAGGGGGCCGCTGGCTAGTGTCCCGATTCGGAAGTTCGCCATGCCTGGATCAGCCGCCTTACGAACTTCCGAATCGATGAGGACGCTAGCAAAGCATTGTTTCTAGTGTGGTGTGTGGTTCCGAAGTCCGCTCCGGGGATGATCCACAGTATGGCGGACTTCGGAACCACAACACTAGAGCGCTTTCATCTTGGGTGGAAACGCTCCAGCTCAACATTGTCGGGCAATTATCCGTCCCGTCCGGCACCGGCTGTGCAAGACGCCGCCCCGCGCCTTGTCGCGACGTCTGGTCTCTACGTCTGGCCTCTGCCCCGGATTGCTACCCCTGGTCGCTACCGGGCTGCGATCCACCGAGCGATTTTTATGGCGCTCCTCCAGATGGGATTTATCGCGCCCGCGTCTTCGACCGCGGCTTGCCCGCTGTCGGTCCGCATGTTCTGCTTCAGGATGGCGACGCGCGGTTCCAGGGTCAGCAGTCGCGCTTCCAGCGCCGCATGCCGTCCGTTCCATGTTCATCGCCTTGGGCTACATCTGTCCAGCCACCTGTCCGCCGCCGGTTCGCGCGTTCAGGACGCCCCACGCATGGCGTGCGATCATCAGGTCTTCATCGGTCGGAATCACCCATGCCGACGTTCGGCTGGACGCGCGGGCAATCCGCGGGCCGCCGGTCTCGTTCGCTCGCGCATCGAGATCGATGCCGAGCCACGCAGCATCTTCGCAAACCCGCCGGCGAACCGCAGCCGCGTGCTCGCCTATGCCGGCGGTGAATACCAGCGCATCAACCCCGCCCAGCGCAGCCGCCAGCGAGCCGAGTTCACGCCCGATCCGGTATACAAATAAATCAATCGCCTCCTTGGCCGAGGGTTCATCGCTGGCCAGCAAGGTGCGCATATCGTTGCTGATGCCGGAAACGCCTAACAGGCCGGACTCATGATACAGAAGCTCGCTCACGTCATCGGCCGACATACCTTTTTCCTGCATCAGGTAGAGAACGACACCCGGATCGAGATTGCCGCAGCGTTGGCCCATCGGCAGGCCATCCAGCGCGGTGAATCCCATTGTCGTCGCAACGCTTTTTCGTCGGTGCATCGCGCACATGCTGGCGCCGTTGCCAAGATGCGCGACGACTACGCGGCCGTCGGCGGCCACCGGACCAAGGATCTCCGGCAGGACACTGGCGATGTATTCGTACGACAGGCCATGAAACCCGTATCGCCGGACGCCCTCGGCCGCGAGGCGCCGCGGCAGCGCAAAGACAGTGGCGACTGCCGGCTCACTATGATGAAAGGCCGTATCGAAGCACGCGATCTGCGGCAGGTTCGGGTGCAGCTTCGAGAGCGCTGCAATGGCGGCCAGGTGATGCGGCTGGTGCAGCGGTGCCAGCGGAATAAGTTGGCGCAACGCCGTTATCACCGATGCATCGATGCGAACCGGTGCGCGGTGGAGTGACCCGCCGTGCACGACCCGATGTCCAGCCACAACCAGTCGGTCGTCCGGAAATTTTTTATCCAGCCAGCTGAGCAGCGCGGCAAGCGCATCCTCATGGCTGGATTCCTGCGCAAGCTGTTCATCGGCCAGCGGTGCGCCGGCCCGGTCTTTCGCTGTGAAATGCACCCGCTGTCCGATGCCCTCGCACTCACCTTCGCAGACGAGGTTTTCCCGTTTTGGCCGCTCATGCCCCGCGAAGACCGAGAACTTGATGCTCGACGAGCCCGCGTTCAGGACAAGAATGGTGTCGCTCATGCCTGCGCCTCCACTTTGTGCCGCGCCAGCAGCAGCGCGATCGCGCACGAACCCAGCCGCGCGAGCGTCTTGTCGGCTCGGCTCGTCAGGATGATTGGAACCCGCGCGCCGAGCACGATGCCCGCGACCTGTGCCTCCGCCAGATATTCCAGTTGCTTGGCCAGCATGTTCCCAGCCTCCAGGTCGGGCACGACGAAGATGTCGGCGCGGCCGGCGACCGGTGAGACGATCCCCTTCGTCTTCGCCGCCTCTTCCGAAACAGCGTTGTCAAAGGCAAGCGGACCGTCAAGGATACCACCGGTGATTTGCCGGCGCTCGGCCATCTTGCACAGGGCAGCCGCGTCCAGCGTCGAGCGGATGGTCTCCGTAACGGTCTCCACCGCCGACAGGATCGCCACACGCGGCTGGGGAATGCCCAGCGCATGCACCAGATCGATCGCGTTCTGAATGATGTCGCGCTTGTCGGTCAGCGACGGATAGATATTGATCGCCGCATCGGTGACGAACAGCGGTCTCGGATGTCCGGGTACGTCGATCGCAAACACGTGGCTGATGCGCCGCGCGGTGCGCAGACCGTGATTCCCGTCAACGACCGCGCGCATCAGTTCGTCGGTGTGCAGCGCGCCCTTCATCAACGCGTCGACCTTGCCTGCGCGAGCCATGGCGACGGCCTGCACCGCCGCGGCCTCACTATGCTCGGTCGCAACGATCTCATACGGTCCCAGATCGAGTTGCGCCTGAGCCGCCGCCGCCCGGATCTTATGCTCGGGTCCAACCAGCACAGGCACGATGAGCCCGGCGAGCGCTGCTTCCACCGCACCCAGCAGCGACGGCGTATCGACAGGATGCACGACGGCGGTATGGATCGGTTGCAGACCGTGTGTCATCTCGATCAGCTGTTCATAGCGTCTTCCTTTTCGCCGCAGCTCGACCTCAGGAAGCACAATGCGCGGCCGGGAAATTTTTTCAGTCGGAGCGATGACCTCCGCGGTGCCTGTAACGACCTCGCCGCCATCCTGGTTCACCGCCCGGCAGTCGAAAGTGACCCGATGCTTCTCCACCGATTTGGTCTTGACTGTCACGGTGACGGTGATGGTGTCTCCGAGCCCGACCGGCCGGCGAAAATTCAGCGACTGGTTGACATAAATCGTCCCCGGACCCGGCAGCTGCGTTCCAAGCACGGTGGAGATGAGCGAGCCCGCCCACATGCCATGCGCCACCACCCGATGGAACATGTCGCTTTTGGCATAGTCCTCGTCAACATGCGCCGGATTGACGTCGCCCGACATGATCGCGAACAGCTTGATGTCCCTGTTGGTCAGCGTTCGGACGAGGCTCGCCGCGTCGCCTGGTTTCAACTCGTCGAACGTTCTGTTTTCGATGCGCTGCATAGCCGGCCTCCGACACTGCTGCTCAACCCACGACATGATAGCCCGTGTCGATGTATTCGACGTTCCTGGTCAGCGCCGCCGCGCCGTCGCTGACCAGGAACGCCGCCAAATTGCCCACATCCTCGATGCTGACCAGCTGATGCTCCGGCGTGCGGGCGCGCGGACCTGGCTCCCGCACGTCGCACGACACGATGACCGGATTCGCCAGCCGCCCGGCGAGTGGCCGCGCACAGGGTTTGGCCTTCGCGTTCAAATAGGTGACGGCGAGTCCGGCACCGGCGCGATGAAGAATTCCCGCGCAGTCATAGGCGATGCTACTTTGATTAGCGATGCCGAGGAGAAGACCCTTTTTTCCAGGAAGCATGCTGTCTCGCCACGTTTTGCGGCAGGATCATCGCCGTTCAATCCGGCGAGCGGTTTGCGCGAGATCAATCTCGACATGAACATTTGGCAGATATAACGTTCATGTTTGGCGGATCAGACAGCAAGCCACAGTGTCCAGCCGGGAGACGCTTCGATCAGAACATTTTCGTTTCGAGCCAGGTCGCATGTATGCTCATGCACGATTTGAAGCAATATCAGCGCGACCAGAACCGCGAGACGACCGCACGCTAAAGTCGCTTGCCAGCTATCAGCGGGCGCATTTCCACTGCCTCCTCATCGGTTCGGAAGTTCGCAAGGCGGCCGATCCAGGCATGGCGAACTTCCGAATCGGGACACCAGACCATTTTCAGCCTGACTGTGCAGCCGAAAATGGTCTGTCTCTTTGTTTGATCGCATGATTCACGCGCCGGGGACGTTCCGCTCAGCGCGCTCCTGCTCTAGTTTTTCTTGCTTCCGTCGATGCGTGACGATGTTCCGTCCGGCTCCCGCTCGCCGGACCGCATGCTGTTTTTCGCACCAGGCTGGCAATGCTCCGGACCGGACGCGACGAACCGATACTGAAACGCTGCCTGGACCGGCTACGCCGGCGCCGGCAGGCCAGGCAGATCCGACCATACATCTGCCAGTCCGGGCGCGCAGGCCACGATCGGGTTGCCCGCGGTCGCGCCATCCCCGGCCAGGAACTCGCTCACTCGTGCGCCTGACTCGCCCAGGATGACCAACGCAGCCGCCACGTCCCACAGGTGGATGTGCAGTTCGGCATAGCCATCATGCCGTCCGGTGGCGACATCGACGAGGCCCAGCGCGCCGGATCCGCCGTGCCGCAGCCCGGCGCCATCGGCCAGAATCCGCTCGCAGAGTTCCAGGTAATCCGCGCTTGGGCGCCGCCGCGACCAGCCGACCTCCATGATCGCCTGGCCGACGTCCCGCGTCTCAGCCGCTCGGACCGCACGGCCGTTCAGCCAGGCGCCGCCGCCGCGCCAGCCCCAGATCGTCTCCGCGAGCGCCGGCGCGACGATCACGCCGACCAGCGGCGTGTTGCCCTCCAGGAAGCCGAGGGAAACACAGAACCGCGCGCCACCTCGGGCGAAATTGGAGGTGCCGTCGATCGGATCGACGACCCAGCGCAGACTGCCGCCGCGAGCGATGCCGCCCTCCTCGCCCTGGAATCCGTCGGACGGGAAGGCGGCGGCGATTTCCCCGGACAGGAAGCGCTCGATCGCGCCATCCGCCTCGGTCACCCAATCCTGCGGACCTTTCAGCGCCGCATGGGCTGATCCCGGCGGTGGACGCATCCGCATGGCCATCGCGCCAGCCCGTTCGGCCAGGCGGATCGCAACGTCCAGCCGAACCCGCAGCGACTCGCTCACGCTTCGGAGTTTGGTGGCGATGTGTCCTCGGCCGGCGTCGGGTTCGGTGCATCCGCTTCCCCGGCCCCGCTCGACGCGGCCGGCGGCGCCGGGCGACGGCCAGGCAGCCAGGACGCGACCTGCTCCGCCCGCTTCAGCGCCGAGTCCACTGCCGCCATGGTGCCCGACAGGTCGTCGGACTCGTCTCGTTCCCAGGCGCGAATGGCCCACAGCCAAACCACCAGAAGGCCACGCACCTGCAGGGCGCCGCTCGCTCCGCGCACCGTGAGGCCGGCACCCTGCAGCATCCATCGCATGCTGCGCTTGTTGGCGCAGGCCAGCAGCAAGGCCGCAGGCGGATCGGTGGGCAACGACCGCAGCAGCGCCTTCACCCCGGCGCGATGGGTCTGCAGCACGTCGAAGCGTCGCATCAGCAGATCGAACAGCCGATCGCGCACCGACCCCTCCTCGGACACGTCCAGCAGCGCCGCCTGATCCGCGAGGCGGCCGAACCGCAGCAGGATCGACGCGCGCGATGGAAACCGCCCGCGCGCCTCTGCCACCGACAGGCCGGCGGCGCGTGCAGCCTTGGCGACGTTAATCTTGCCCCAACCCTCCTCACCGGCCAGCCGAAACGCGGCCGTGACCAGGGCGGTGTCGAATTCCGTATCGCTCATGACGGGAACATAGGGCGTTTCGCCATCGCCTCAACCAGCAAGTTCGCGCGATCGCCGGGTCGCGGCGGCGATCGCCCGCGACATCGCGATCGGCCAGGCATCCGGGTCCATCAGCACTGACAGCGCCTCGGCGGTGGTGCCCGCCGGACTGGTGACGGCAACCCGCAGAGCGGCGGCGTCCTCGGTGCTGGCCGCGAGCAGCGCGCCGGAGCCGGACACGGTCTGGCGGGCCAGCAGGCGGGCAAGGTCCGGCGCGATGCCTTGCTCGATGGCGGCCTGCTCCATCAGTTCGGCAAGCAGGAAGACGTAGGCGGGGCCGCTGCCCGACACCGCCGTCACCGGGTCGAGGATGGCTTCGTCCTCCACCCAGGCGACCTTGCCGATGGCTTGCAGCAGCCGGTCGCACAGGGCGCGTTGGGCCGCGCTGACGGCAGGGCTGGGGCAGGCGACGGTGACGCCCTGGCGGACCGCGGCGGGCGTGTTGGGCATCGCGCGGACGATCGCGGCGGGGACACCGATCGAATCGCCGATGCCGGCGATGGTGCGCCCGGCCATGATCGACAGGAACACGGCATGCTCCGCCGAACCGGGCATAGGCCGGCAGCGTCGCTGCCGCGTTCTGCGGTTTCACCGCCAGCACGACGCACGCAGGCGCGAATCCGCCAGGGATGGCGCCTGGCTCGGCGACGACGGTCAGGTCCGGGCCGGTGAACGCAGCGGTGGATGGGGCGGGGTCGACCGCGAAGGACGCCGCGAGCCCCTGTTCCCGCCAGCCGGACAGCATCGCGCTGCCCATCCGGCCGCATCCGACCAGGAGGATCGGCGGAATGGAGCCAGCGGGGGATGTCATGGCCTTCTGATCCTCACGGTTTGCCTCCCTTCGCCCCCAGGTCTCATGGGATTCGTCGTGATCGCGCCTGACCCGGCCGCCGCGGACGGGCGCTTACGATTGTCGGAAGTTGTGTCATGATCGACACGATAATCGCAATTCGTGGCGGTCAGCGCACACCCAGCCGTGCCACGGCATTGAGCCGCGATCAAGCCTCGCCCACGCAGTCAAGCATCGCCGCCGCCAGGGCATCGGCGGGTGATTTGCCGCCCCACAGGACAAACTGAAAGGCCGGAAAGAACCTCTCGCACTCGGTCAGCGCGATGTCGATCAGGTCCTCCAGGCTTTCCGCTGACGCGCCCTGGGCTCCGCGCAGCAGCACCGCATGGCGGAAAACCGGCATGCCACCGTCGCCTTCCAGCCCGAAATGGCCTAGCCAGAGCTTCTCATTGGCCAGCGCCAGCAATTCGTACAGCACAACCCGCTGTTTTTCCGGCACCTTCAGGTCGAAGGCGCAGGTGAAATGCATCACGCTGATTTCGTGCGACCAGTTGAAAAACAGGCCATAGTCGCACCAGTGACCCGGCGCCTCGGCAGCCATTTCCGAATCACTCCGGCGGTCGAATTCCCATTCATTTGCGGCGACGATCTGCTCCATGACATCGAGGGGATTGGCGGCGTTGTCCAACGTCGTGGTCAGCGATGCTGACATGCGGGGTCTCCCGTCAAAAGGAAGGCCGAGCGTGGCCTTCACCCCCGGGACAGTCTCGAAACCGAAACGCCGGTGCGGCGATTCGGAGTCGCCCGGAGTTGGCCACAGGTCGAGCCTATTCACGTGTTCGCACCTGCTGCAAGTGGCATAACTTCATTTTCGCGGAAACAACCCGTTAGTGTGACGTGCCACCAGGCCTAGTCGCGCAATGTGATCGTCCGAATGGATGACCGTTGCCGCGGAGTTACAGCGGGGACCCCAGGTCCTCCGGTCTGGTGGCATCCGGGTCCGCCGTTTCCAACGCGGCGACCCGCGCTTCGAGCGCTCCGACCCGGCTCGCAAGAGCCGCGGCTTTCTCCTCGGCCGCTTCCTGACCGGCGCGCGCGTTCGCCGCCAGTTCCCGAAGCGCCTCGAGTTCCTCCCGCCGCACCAGCTCGAGCCGCTCGATCAGGTCATCGAGGCGAGCCTGCAGCATCGCCTCGGCTTCCTCGCGCAGGCCGGCGAGGGCCGAGATCGCGCCGCTCGCCACACCGGCAAGATCGTCGAAGAATCGGGGCCGATCGCTCATCGCTGGGTTTCTCCCGGTTGATAAGGCCGCTTCCGCAGCCGCCATTCGCCACGTATATAGTGCCGCCATGATCCTGATAACTGGCGGCGCCGGCTTCATCGGCTCCAACCTGCACGCGGCGCTGGTGCGGCGCGGCCATGAGACCGTTGTGGTCGATTCGCTGGGCAGCGAGGGAAAATGGCGCAACCTGGCCCGCCATCCGCCCTCGCGCCTCGTGCAACCCGCCGATCTGCACATGTTTCTCGAGGACCGTCCGCCGGTCGAGATGGTGTTCCATCTCGGCGCCGTCAGCGAGACCACAGCGGTGGACGGCGATCATACCTGGGAGACCAACGTCGAACTCAGCCGCCGGCTGTGGGAATGGTGCGCCGATCGCGGCGTGCGCATGGTCTACGCCTCCTCCGCGGCAACCTACGGTGACGGTTCGCAGGGCTTCGAGGACGAGTTTTCACTGGCCGCGCTGGCGCGGTTGCGGCCGCTGAACCTGTACGGCTGGACCAAGCACGCGTTCGACATGCTCGTGGCCAAGACGCTGGTCGCCCGCCGCGAACATCCACCGCAATGGGCGGGCCTGAAGTTTTTTAACGTCTACGGCCCGAACGAGTACCACAAGGGCAAGATGATCTCGGTGGTGAAGGTCAAGTATGACGAGGTCGCGGCCGGCGGTCCGGCCAGGCTCTTCAAGTCCGACCAGCCCGGCCTGGCCGACGGCGGCCAGTCGCGTGACTTCATCTGGGTCGGCGACGTTGTCGACGTGATGCTCTGGCTGATGGAGACGCCGTCCGTCAGCGGGCTGTTCAACCTGGGAACGGGACGCGCGCGCACTTACCTGGACATGGCACACGCCGTGGCGGACGCGGCGGCCAAGCCGCGCACAGTGCAGTTCATCGACATGCCAGCGGACCTGGTCGGGCAATATCAGTCGTTCACCGAGGCGCCGATGGCCCGGCTGCGGACCGCGGGCTACGCCGGCCAGTTCACGCCGCTGGAGGAAGGCGTCCGTCGTTACGTGCAGGAGCATCTGGCGGGGCCAGATCTGTTCGTATGATCCCCGT
Organism: uncultured Alphaproteobacteria bacterium; assembly: GCA_963817185.1. Classification (GTDB taxonomy): domain Bacteria; phylum Pseudomonadota; class Alphaproteobacteria; order Acetobacterales; family Acetobacteraceae; genus Rhodopila. Next base: position 292,457 of record CAWFNN010000007.1, read on the forward strand.
CCTGCTGTTTCCTCAGTTCGACCCGGTCATCGTCAAGTTCGGGCCACTGGCAATCCGCTGGTACGCGTTGGCCTACATCACCGGGCTGGTGATCGGCTGGCGGCTGGTCCGGCGGCTGGCGCGGATGGCTCCCGCGGTCGCCACCGAGTTGCAAGTGGATGATTTCCTCACCTGGGCGACCCTCGGCGTGGTTCTCGGCGGCCGCCTCGGCTACGTGCTGTTCTACCAGCCGGAGCTGTATCTGGCTCATCCTGCGTTGATCGTCGCCGTCTGGGAGGGCGGCATGAGCTTCCACGGCGGCATGCTCGGGGTCGCGATCGCCATCATCCTGTTCTGCCGCCGCCAGGCTATCCCGCTTCTGGGCTTCGCCGACCGCATCTCGATCGCGGCACCGATCGGATTGGGGCTGGGCCGGGTCGCGAACTTCATCAACGGCGAACTCTGGGGGCGCCCTGCACCGCTTGGGTGGCCCGGAGCGATGGTGTTCCCGAACGCCATTCCCACGTCGCACCCTTCGCCGCTTGTCTATGCGGCCCTGCGCAACACGGTCTGCGCCGGATTGGCGCCGGCGCAATGCGTGCCGCGCTATCCCAGCGAATTATACGAAGCGCTGTTGGAAGGCGTTGTCCTGTTCGCCGTCATGTTCGTACTGTCCAGGCGCGAAACTTTCCGCGAACAATTCGGCCTGCTCACCGGCATCTTCCTCGCTGGCTATGCCGTCGCCCGAATCATTGGCGAATGTTTCCGGGAACCGGATGCTTTTCTCGGCTTTCTTCCCTTTGGCACGACGATGGGCCAGGTCCTGTCGATCCCGATGCTGCTGGTCGGGCTGTGGCTGATCGTGCGGGCCCGCCGGGGGGGGACCCCTTCGATTGGCTGAGGCACTGCAGCAACGCGGATCGCGGAGCAACCTCAGGCTCATGAAATGGCTCGCCAGAAATGAACTCGAGCGATTCCGCTCAGCGTGGGACCGCCCGAGCGGCAGCTGTGCTTGCCGTCGCTGCGGCGCGGCCCATGTCAGTTGGCGCGGCATGGCACATGTCAATGGAGAACACTCGGATGCATGGTTTGGCGGAGACGGATCAGTGGGATTGCAACAGCATCGCGCCGGCGGTGTTGGGCATCGCTGCCGGACGGCAGCGCCGCGCGTGCTGATCGTTCGGCCAGCAAGGTTGGCGAACCCGGGAAATGCCCCGCCATGACATCAGACCAACGACCCGGTGTCCCTCCCGCGGGCCAGCCGGAACGGCTGGACGCCTTCATGTCGCGGGCCAACACGATCTACTACGCCGTGCAGGATCCGTTCGCCGACTTCACGACGTCGCCCGAGATCAGCCAGGTTTTCGGCGAAATCCTCGGCCTGTGGGCAGCGGTCACATGGCAGCTGCTCGGCCAGCCCGATCCGGTCCTGCTGGTCGAGGCCGGTCCGGGACGCGGGACGCTGATGGCCGATGCGTTGCGTGCGGTACGGGTCGCGACACCGGATTTCCGTGCCGCTCTCAGCGTTCACCTGATCGAGACTTCGCCCCGCCTGCGAGCCGCACAGGCGTCTCGTCTGCCCGGCTCGACATGGCACCTCGATCTCTCCACGGTGCCCGCCCAGCCGATGATCCTGCTGGCCAACGAGTTCCTCGACGCGCTGCCGATCCGTCAGTTCGTACGCCGGGGCAGCGGCTGGGCGGAGCGATTTGTCGATGCCGGCCAGTGGCTGGAACAACCTGCCGATGCCGCCGAAGTGCCGGCCGGACGCGCCGTGGCCGAGGGTGACATCGTCGAGGTCAACGAAGCGGCCCGCGGCTTCATCGCCCCGATCGCGGCACGATTTATGCGGGACAAAGGGGTCGCGCTGTTCCTGGACTACGGGCCGGAATACAGCGCCGCGGGGGACAGCCTTCAGGCGCTGGCGCGCACGCGCCCCGTCGACCCGTTGGTGCATGCGGGGTCGGCCGACCTGACCGCGCACGTGGATTTCTCCGATCTCGCGGCCGTCGCCCGAGCCTCCGGGGCCTCCGTCCAGGGGCCCTTTCCGCAAGGCCCGTTCCTGACCGCGCTCGGCCTCTTCCAGCGCACCGAGCGCCTGGCACGCAACCGCACGGCGGCAGAGGCCTCGGCGCTGACCGAGGCGGCGAAGCGGCTGGCGGAGCCGGCGGCGATGGGGCATCTTTTCAAGGTCATGGCGGTCTGTTCCACCGACTGCCCGCCGTTGCCGGGCTTCCCGCCACCCTGACCGACCCCAGGAAAGACTCCCGCCATGTTCCCCGCCCTGTTCCTCAGCCATGGATCGCCGATGCTGGCCCTGACCGACTCCCCGGCGCGCGACTTCCTGCGCGGACTGGGGCGGGAACTCGGTGAGCCCAGTGCCATCCTGGTCGCCTCGGCGCATTGGGAGACGGCGGCGCCCGCCTTTAGCAGTGTGGCCCGGAACGCCACGATCCACGACTTCTACGGCTTCCCGCCCGAGCTTTACGCGATGCGCTACGAACCGCCGGGCGCGCCGGCTCTGGCCGCGGACGCTGCTCGCCTGGTGGGGGCGGCGGGACTGGAGGCCACGATCGACACCGGGCATGGGCTCGATCATGGCGCCTGGGTGCCCCTGGTGCTGATGTATCCGCGAGCCGATATTCCGGTCCTGCAGGTCGGCATCCAGTCCCACCTCGATCCCGCGCACCATCTGCGGCTTGGCCGCGCGCTGGCGCCCTTGCGGGCCGAGAACGTGCTCATCGTCGGGTCGGGCTCGTTCACGCACAACCTGTCGCGACTGCGCCGCGACGCGGTGGACGGGCCCCAACCACCCGATGTCGTGGCCTTCGCCGACTGGTTCGACGCGGCGATCGCCGAGGGACGTGTGGACGACCTGCTGGACTATCGCGCCCAGGCTCCCTACGCGGTCCGGCAGCACCCGACCGACGAACACCTGCTGCCGCTGTTCGTTGCCCTCGGCGCGGGCGACAGATTGCCCGCAGCGCAGCGGCTGCACAGCTCGGCGATGTATTCGAGCCTGCGGATGGATGCTTACGCGTTCCGGTGAGGGCAGGGCAGCGGTGCCCGCCGCGGCAGCGCCCATCGGCTCGTGGATGACGTTCGTTCCATAACTGCGATGGAAGCCGGGCGGCGCGGACCCGCCACCTCGTCCGCGCGGCCGCCGGCTGGCACGACCTGGCGGACCCTGGCGCTCCGGTCGACCCGCACGTCCTGCACGCCCGCCTGACCCCTGACAGCGGCCCCTACTTCATCCATGCTGCGCGTGCCGGACGGACCGGCGGAACGAGAGGAAACCAGATATGAAAGTGGGCTTCATCGGCGTGGGCAACATGGGTGGCCCGATGTGCCGCAACATCATCCGCAACACCAACCATGATGTCGTGGTCTTCGACCTCAGCCCCGATGCCGTGAAGGCGTGCACCGATCTCGGCGCCTCGGCCGGCGCCTCGGTCGCCGACGTGGCGGCGCGCTGCGACGTGGTGATCACCTCTTTGCCGGTCCCGCGCATCGTCGAGGAAGTGACGCTCGGCGCCGGCGGCATTGCCGAGAATGCCCGGCCAGGGACTGTCTTCATCGACCTGTCCACCAATTCTCCGGCGACGGCGAAGCGGGTCCATGCCGGGATGGAGGCGAAGGGCATTCCGATGCTGGAGGCGCCGGTCTCCGGCGGCACCGCGCGGGCGACCGATGGCAGCATCGTCATCATGGTCGGCGGCGACGAAAAGGTCTTCGAGCAGAACCTGCCGCTGCTGAAGTCCTTCAGCGGCGAAGTCATCCACATGGGCGAGATCGGCTACGGCTCCACCGCCAAGCTGATCAACAACATGCTCGCCTTCTGCAACGCCGCCGCCGCCGCCGAGGCGCTGATGATCGGCAAGCGGTCGGGCATCGACCTGCGAAAGCTGGATGCCGTGATCCGCAACGCCAGCGGGATGTCCGCCGGCTACGCCAGTCTTTCGGCGAAGACACTGGCCGGGGACTTCAAGCCGACCTTCGCGCTCGACCTCGCCCACAAGGATCTGCGGCTGGCACTGGACATGGCTGACGAACTGGGCGTCCCGGGGCTGATCGCGCCGCAGGTCATGAGCCTGATGCGAATGGCGCGCGGCATGGGGCTTGGCACATCGGACTCGGCGTCGATGGTCAGGGTTTACGAAACAGCGCTAGGCGAGGAGATCCGCGCCTCATAAGAACGGTGTCGGACCGCCGTTCCTCACCCCTTCGAGGCGGGGGACCGGTGGAACACACGAAAGTGTGGATTCAGAGCGGCGGAATCCGCTTGGGCTTATGTCAAATTTGGGCGATAGGCGATCGGCGTCGGATACGATCATTCACAGCGCGAACGATATCGGTCAATCTCGTTCCCGTTGGTTGTCTACGCACATCGAATTTTGACCCGGAGCCACGATATGACGGAAAAACCTCAAATCCTGGTTGTCGAGGACGATGCTCTGGTAGCGGAGGTTATCGCGTGCGCTTTCGACGATGCCTATCCCACGACCATCGTCGAAACCGCGGGCGAAGCGCTTGAGATGCTTCAAGGCGGCGGATTTCGGCTGATGCTGCTGGACTGCACGTTGCCCGGCGGAATCGACGCCGCGCTGCTTCCAGAAGCGGACCGGGCCGGCGCCGCGGTCATCTTGATGTCGGGCGATCCCGCCCGCGTAAGCAAACTGACCAGCCAGCCCCGCCCCTTCCTGCTCAAGCCGTTCACCCTGACCGGCTTGCTGGACACGGTGGAGCGGGTTCTTGCGTCAACCGCGTCGCTCGCGAACTGAGCGCCACATCCGGGCCAGTGGCGCCACGTTCCTTGCCAGCCAAGACGGCATTTCAGGCGGCAACGGGCCAGCGAAGCCGGCGTGTCATCGTCCCACGGACGAAATCGGTCGATCGTGCCCGAGGCGTCAGGTCTGATCGAGAGCGGCGTTTGCCGCCGCTCGCTCCCCGTCGCTGGATGGATCGGGCCTCGCGTGATCCCCCACGGCAAACCACCGGTCGCCCTGGCAACCGGCGCCTGAGGGGAAAACCCATGACCGTTGCAGCGCATTCCTGCCGGCGGTGTCACGACAGAGCGAATATCAGCCTGACCCCGATCGCGAAACGGCCTTGGGCTGATGCGATTGGCCAGTGATGGGCCAGAGCGTCGCCACTCACGGCGGATGCGTTCTGGCCGTACGCGGCGGAGCGCCGGGCGAACAAATGAACGGGCTTCTCCAGGCCTGCGAGCAAGTTGGGCAAAGCGTTTTCACCTTGAGTGGAAACGCTTTGGCTCATATTTATCGAGCGATCATTTGCCTGAGGTCGCTTCGCGCTTCGGGTCAGGCTGATATTGCTCCAGTATCCGATCACAGGGATTTGCCGCGTGAATCAAATGCTTCAGACCAACAGGAACGTATCGCCTTTTTCTGATGCGCGATACCGGCCAGGAAGTTAGTTGATCATGCGGTAGTACAAGTTGACTTTGATTTCTAATCGCTGATCTGCGCAATCCCCGAGTTCGCTCGTCCTTCAATTGAACGGCCGAGCTTCCAGGATCCAGGAGGCCGGTATAGAAATAAAGAGTATCAAATATGCCCGCGGTGAAACCTCGATGATTTCGTGTCTATCACGAAACGACACCAAAGTATCGGCTACGTCATCATATCATATGCTTCTCCCCCATTTTATTCTTCTGACGTCCCGACCGACATATAATAATGTATGATATTAAAATCCGGAGATTTATGGAGCTCTACGATATTGCCGTCTGGATCGATACTTACCGACGGATGACAGCCGCCGTCGTACTTGATGCCTTCGCCCCAAAAACAGGCCTGCGTTCTTGAGCTTGCGCCGGACATTGCAATTGCTCACCTGGGGTAATGCATCCTTTCCGGCCTGGTATCAGCCAGCCGCCCTTTGATGCGGCAACCACCCCCAGAAACTTCTTGACGCGGTCACGGGCGAGTCAATTCTACACATCGGGTGCCGCTGCTCCCCGCGCCCGCCCAACTGAGCCACCTCGAGAAGGACGCGCTGATCGCGGCGCTGACCGCTCGGCTGGCGCTGGCGGACAAACGGATCGCAGCCCAAGACGCCCATATCGCAGCGCAGGACGCCCGGATCGCAGCGCTCGAAGCGAGGCTCAACGAACTGAGCCGGCCACCGAAGACTCCCGGCAATTCGTCGAAGCCGCCGTCACAAGGCCAAAAGCAAGACCTCCCGGCCCCCGCGACGGATCGCCCGCCGCGTAAAAGCCGCCCCGGCGTCGGCCGGACGCTGCATCCAAATCCGGATCGCACCTTCGACGAGTTGCTGACCACGTGCCCAAAATGCGAAGCAGTATTCCCCCGCGAGGCGCAAATCCCGCAGCAGGTCTATGAGCGTATCGAGTTGCCACCCGTTCGGCCCGACGTGACCCAGATCCGCCTGTTCGGCGGCCGTTGCGCCGGTTGCGGCGAACGAGTAACCGCCCAGGCTCCATCCGGTCTGGAACAGGGATCGCCGTTCGGCCACTCCATCGCCGCGATGGTGGTCTATCTGCATTACGCCCATGCCATTGGCATGGAACGGTTGGCGCTGTTGATGAACGAACTGTTCTCCCTGTCGATCAGTGAGGGCGCGATCAGCAACATCCTGGCCCGCGCCCGCGAGCCACTGCTGGATGCCTCGGCGGCGATCGAGAAAGTCGTGCTCGCCAGCGCCGTGGTCTGCTCCGACGAGACCTCGGTGCGGGTCCAAGGCAAGAACTGGTGGGAGTGGGTGTTCATCGGCACGCTGGCGGTGCTGCATGTGATCAAACCCAGCCGGGGCAAGGCAGTGGTGACCGCGCTGTTCGGCGTGATTCAACCGGAAGTGTGGGTCTCCGACATGCTCGGCAGCCAGCGCGGTCATGGCGTCATGTGGCAAGTCTGCCTGGCGCATCTGCTCCGGGATGCGAAATACGCCATCGAATGCGGCGACACAGCGTTCAGCGCGCCGTTCCGGTGGCTGCTGCTGCGCGCCATCGCGATCGGCCGGCGGCGCGAGACGCTGAAGGATACCACCCTGCAGCAATATCTCTATGACCTCGACCGCAGGCTCGACCGGATCCTGGCGGTGGTCCCGATTGGCGAGCCGGGCCGCAAGCTGCGCAAGCGCATGCTCGCCAACCGGGCACATCTCTTCGTGTTCATGTCAAATCGAGCGGTGCCGCCTACGAACAACATCTCCGAGCGGCATCTGCGGCCGAGCGTGATCTTCCGCAAAGTGACCAACGGCTTCCGCTGCGAGTGGGGGGCGCAAACTTATGCCGCCTTCCGCTCCGTCGTCAGCACCGCGAAGGCCAATCGCGCTTCGGTGTTTGATACCGTCCGCTTCGTGATATCAGCCAAACGACCCGGCGACACGCTCGCCGGGGCGGGGTGAGCAATTGCCGGACATTTAACACTCCGACCGTATACCGCAATTCCTTCCTACCACCTTCGTCATCCCCAACAACTACCCCGCTATTGTTCACCGCAGCAAATGGAAGCCTGCCGCTGTAGTTGGCGGTACAGGCGCCCCCACGTTCAGCTGGTGTCATATTTATAATCGCGGCCCGAGTCCCGCCTGTATTTGGCAAGTGATGGCATAGGTCGGACCAATGACTGTCGAGCTCATGCCAACGGAGGGAGCGGCGCCGCTGTCCTATTTGACGCTTCGCCGCAACTTCGACGGCGAGGCAGTCGAGCCGTGTCGCCACGTCACCAGCGGGTGAGTTGGGCGCTGTCGGTTTTAGCCTCGCTCGCAACTTCCCGGATCACCTTCTTGCATCCGGAGCGGGTAAGCTGGCGCACCTCCGCTGCCGCGCTCCGCCCGTCCGTCGATACCCGCGCGCGGCGGTAAATGATGCTCCGTTCATGCATTTCTTCCGCAACAGAAACGCCCTCGCGATCGATGCCAGAAGATGCTGGCAGAGCGGGATCGCACCGGCTGGGACCAGATCTCGCTGACCGACCCCGGCAGCGGGGCTAGCGGCACACACGCATGGAGCCGTCGGCCATGACGTGCAGTTCGCAGTCGACACCCAGCACAAAGTGACCATCGAGCAGCGGGTCACACGCAGGTTGTCGATATGGTCCTACTGACGGCGATCACCGGACCCGTTAAGGCCGTCGCCGTTCGCGGCGGCGCCTGGTTCGGTAAACCGCCGACCCGACGACCGAGAGGCTGCTTGCGATCATGTCGTCGCTGACACCGGCATTGGCGGCCAGCGCTTGATTTTGCCCGCCGCATGCTTGCCGCCATTGAGCAACGCAATGAGTTTGGTGCGCCACCTCGCTCAGATCGAACCGGTCGTATGTTCATCGCTGGTCCCCCGCTGTTGAGGACCACAATCAATCGAGCCGCTGATGGGCGACGAGATTTCACCCCGAAGCAGGGCCAGTATCCGGCGTTCATTCGCGCCTGTACGATGGTGAACAGACGACCGGCGGCCGAGGCCGACACGATACGGTTTTCCGGGTCACACCCCCTGTTCATCAAGTGGTGCTTAACCTCGAAAGGGCAGGGCCAGGCCAACCTTGGGGTTACTCGTAGTACCACCGTGCTGCGCAACCGCTCTCCTTCGCCCGTGCTGACTCCCGCACAGCTCAACCAATCAAAACCACTGTGACGAAGTACTAATGGCCGGTACGAAACAGCCTGACCTCTTGCCGGACTGTCTCGGCGGCGTCCATTCTAGACCGTCGACTCTCCAGGGAACGTCGCTTGGTACCCGCCGTCAGCGAGCCAAGGCGGCCGAAAGGGAGCAGGATCGAAGTGAAATGACTGCCTATCGAGGACGGACCGCTGAAAAATGTCACGCGTCGATAAAACGATCGAGGCTGGCCAGCGCTCGGCGCTCGGAACCGGTGCGGAGAAGCGGGCCTTCGTCGAGCGCCTGCAAACGATCCTGACCCATTGGCCAAGCGCGGACCGTCTTGCCCGGTCGATGGGTGTGTCTCCCTCGGCATTTCGCAAATGGCTGAAAGGCGAAGCCGAACCCAGCCGCGAACGTCTGGTTGCCCTGGCTCGTGCCTCAGGCGTCAGCGTGGCGTGGCTCGCCGAGGGGGAGGGACCCGAGCCGGTCTTCGATGCGGTCTCGGGCAACCGGCGCAAGCAGGTGGGGCGCGATTTCGCGGTTGAGGACGATTGGAGCGAGTTCCTCCTGCTGCCGCGGCGTCCGGAAGCCGCGGCGGCCGGCGCGAAGACGCCCGCGGCCCCCGCCGGCACGGCTTTCATGGCGTTGCGCCACGACTGGGTGCGGTCGGTCTGCGGCGTGGACCCCAACAAGCTGCTGCTGGAAACTGCAATCGGCGAGTCGATGACACCGACGATCCGGGACGGCAACACACTGCTGGTCGACACCGGCGATCAGACATTTCGCAATTTCGGAATCTACGTGCTGGAGATCAACGGCCAGCGCCTGGTCAAGCGCGTGCAGCGCAAGCATGACGGCAGCCTCGTGCTGATCAGCGATAACAGCGCCTACCTGCCGGACCCCGTCGGCAAGGACGTGGCAGACAGTGTCAAGGCCATTGGGCGGGTGGTATGGGTCGGCGGGACGGTGTGAACCCCTGGCGGGTGCACTTGCCGCGGACCGCCCGAAACGTGAGAACCGCCCGACGCCCGCGGACCGCATGCGCCAGCCGAAACCGTGTCCGCATCGTTATCTGGCGGACTGTTTCGTCTCATCGGGCGCGTGGCCGGATTGGCGTCGGATGACGTCGTTGATCCCGCGGGACGCCTCGGTCGCGACGACGACCGCGACGTCGCCCCAATAGTGGTCGAGCGTTCCGGCCGGGATCTCGTTCAACTGGACCACGCGGCCGCGCTCGTCGCCCGAACCGGTCTTCACGATCCACTGGACTTCCACCCGCTCCTGGTGGTTGGGGATCGGAACCATCTTCACCTGGCCCTGGACGATGAAATCCGCCCCTGGCGCGGTGGTCAGCACGACAGGGCCCAGAACCGCGAGCCGGGCCCGCATTTGCTGCGTGAGCGACTGGTCGCCGTCACCCGGTGCGCCGGTCACATCAGTGACAAGAACCTTCGCCGGGCGGTTATACAAACTCCCCGGATCGGCTTTGTCATGCGCAACCCGGATACTGGTGAGGACGGCGCCGATCCGCGGTGCCGCCTCGGCAGCGACCTGGTGCAGCAGCGCCGGGTCCGCGCTGGCCCACGCCTGCACCGGCACCGCCTCGCCTTCCACTGTTCCTTCCTCCTTGCCCTGCGGGTTCTGCACGCTGAACACCGGCCTCACGGAATTGCCATCGTGTTCCGCTCGCGTGATGAGGCGCCAGTCGTACTTGTCCGGCGTACGGACCATCGCCGGCACGTCGGTTGCCTGCAACGCCATGGCGAGTTGCTTTGCCAGTTGCTGGCTGGCCGAGTCGATCAGCAGCGTGTCCGATCCTGGCGGAACCGCCAGCAGGGGCGTGAGTGGCTGCGCGAGCCGCCGGGCGGTCGCGCCGGGGTTGCCGATGAAAGGCTCCGGCAGGTCGCCGCATGCGCAAAGGGTGAGACAGAGCAGCAGGGCCAGCCGGCCAAAACGAGGGTTCATGGCGCCGCTTCAAGCAGATGCCGGGGGGTGTCGGAAGGGGTCTTCACCGAGCGAAACGATCACGCGGCCTGATGATCGAAATCTGGTGTCCGATCGGCCCGGTCCCGGCAAGTGTCCGCCGGCGATGACTGAAGAAGCGATCCTCATCGGCCAAGGTGTCGAAGCCGGTCACGATGACGTGGCCCACGCCGGCGGTGGTCAGCCGGGCGGCGCAGTACCCGGCAAGGTCGAACTGCCAGCGATCTTCCCGCCGGCCAGGGGCGAAAAACACCGAATCGGCCGCTGATCGCGCCAGTACCGCGTGGCGCAGGTCGCGACCCACCTCATAGGAAGCCTGGGCGATGCAGGGGCCGATGGCAGCGGTCAGGCGATCTCGCGACGCGCCGAGGGCGATCATCGCGGCGACCGTTGCCTCCAGCACTCCCGCGACCGCGCCGCGCCACCCGGCATGGACGGCGCCCACGATCCGCCCGTCCGCATCGGCCAACAGCACGGGCGCACAGTCGGCGGTGACGATGCCCAGCGCCAGGCCGACCCGGTCCGTGACCATCGCGTCCGCCTGCTCACCCCGGCCCACGGTCCATGGTGCGGTCGCGGAGACGACGTGCGTACCGTGAACCTGAGTAAGGCCTAGCAACAGAGCCGGGTCGGCGCCGACAGAGCGCGCGGCCCGGGCCCGGTTTTCCAGCACCGCGTCGCGGTCGTCCTGGCCGGATACACTGCAGTTGAGGCTGGCATAGGCACCGGTCGAGACTCCACCCCGGCGGGTGAAAAATCCGTGTGGCGCCTTGATCGGATCCGCGGTCAGGGCTTCCGCCATCGAGGAGAGACTCCGGCAAGACAGGATGCGTCGGGTGTGCGCAATGTGCCGCCTCGGGTCAACCGATGTTACGTTGCGCCATGCGCCGCGCGGCTGGTCCCTGCCCGGCGCCCGGCAACAGGCGCGGCGGCGCTTCGGTGCTGGCTCAGCGTTGCAGGCGGTCAGATTGCCCCCTCGAGCCAAGACCGGCGAACCTTTTGTCCGCGTTTGTCCGCCTGCATCCGCGATCGATTTTTCTTGGATCTATTGGCGCGCGGCAACGGCCGCTGCGGCCATGCCGAGCGCCTCCGATTCAGAAAGAAGGCGCCTGGTCAAGGCGGATACTCTAGCCTCGGCGCCGAGGGGTGTTACGCTTTCGCCGGAAGCGAGGCCGGGAGGATAACGCGATGATCGGAATTGATTGGGGCACAACCAGTTTCCGTGCGTTCCGCGTGGGGCGCGACGGCACCATTCGCGACCGGCGGGCGGGCCCCAAGGGGATTCTGAGCGTGCCGGACGGGCGGTTCGGCGACACCCTGCGCGAGGAGATCGGACCGTGGCTCGCCGCTGGCGAGGACCGCGTCCTGCTGTCGGGCATGATCGGCAGCCGCCAGGGCTGGAAGGAGGCGCCCTACGTGGCTTGTCCCGCCGGTCCGTCCGATCTGGCAGCCGAGCTGATCGACATCGGCTTCGACTGGGCTCGGGTGAAGCTGGTTCCCGGCCTGTCGGGCACCGACGACTCGGGCGTGGCCGAAGTGATGCGCGGCGAGGAGACCCAGGTCCTGGGTGTCACGCCGCTGCTGCGCGACGGCGGTCTCGCCTGCCTGCCAGGTACCCACTCAAAATGGGTGCGCGTCGAGGGCGGCCGAATCGTCGGCTTCACCACCCACATGACCGGTGAGACCTATGCCGCGTTGCGTGGCCACACCATCCTGGGCCGCACGATGCGCGATGGCGCGTCCGATGGCGATCCGTTCGATGCCGGCGTCGCGCGGTCGGCGGAGCCGGGCGGGTTGCTGCATCATCTGTTCGGGGTGCGCGCCTTGTCGCTGGCAGGCCGGCTGTCTGAGTTCGACGCGCCTGCCTACCTGTCCGGCATCCTGATCGGCCACGAGGTCCGCTCCGCGCTGGCGCGGGCCACCGATGCGGTGGTGCAACTGATCGGTGCATCAGAGCTCACTGCCCTGTACGCGAAGGCAATCACGGCCTGCGGCGGCTATGCGGAACGCCACGACGGCGACGCGGCGGCGCGGGGCCTTGTACTGGTGGCGGAGCATGCGCAATGGGCGTGACCGGGCCCGACCCAAGCGGATCCGGCCAGGGGAGATCCGGCGTGGAAGGATCCGGCCAGGGGAGACCCGGCCCGGCTGGATCCGGCCCGGCTGGATCCGGCCAAGAGGGATCCGGCCAAGAGGGATCCGGCCAGAAGGGATCCGGCCAGAAGGGATCCGGCCAGAAGGGATCCGGCCAGAAGGGATCCGGCATGGGGGAAACGCGTCGCAGCGGATCGGCGTTGGGCGATCCAGGTCTGAGCGGCTTCCTGGCACGCTGTCCGCTGGTGGCGATCCTGCGCGGTATCCGCCCGGAGGAAGCCGTTCCGGTCGCCGCGACGTTGGCGGCGCGGGGGTTCTCGATCGTCGAGGTGCCGCTGAACTCGCCCGATCCGCTGGCCAGCATTGCCGCCCTGGCACGGACCTTCGGGGACCGGATGCTGATCGGCGCCGGCACGGTGATGACCGAGGGTCAGGTAGCGGACGTCGCCGCGGCGGGCGGGACGCTGATCGTGACCCCACACGCCGATGCCGCCGTGGTGCGGGCCGCCAAATCGCGTGGACTATTCGCCGTTCCCGGTTTTTTCACGCCGGCCGAGGCGTTCTCCATGCTCGCCGCCGGCGCCGATGCGCTCAAGCTGTTCCCCGCCGAGGGCGCCAGCCCGGCGATGTTGCGCGCCATCCGGGCGGTGCTGCCGGCCGCGACGATGGTGCTGCCCGTCGGCGGGATCGACGCATCCAGCATGGCGCCCTGGCGCGCGGCCGGGGCCGCCGGGTTCGGCATCGGGTCGGCGGTTTACAAGCCGGGTGACACGCCGGAGACGGTCAGCGCCAAGGCCGCGGCGCTGGTTTCGGCCGCGAGCGCGTTCTGAACCGTGTCCCCACGGGATTTGCAGCTGCGGTGGCCACTGATATTGATGTTCATATGAAATGAAAACCCTGCGATCGGGGCAGCCCAAGGCCAGACCTAGATGCCGGCGCGACCCGGCGGGCCGAGGGGCGGCGCGAGCGGCCGATCGCCGCGAACCGTGATGGGGGCTATTTGTGCATGTGTCCGGATCGTGACATTTCTGCGACCGATTTTCGGTCAAACCTGAACAAAATTACGCCGGGTAACTGCCCTCACCACTTTGTGACGACACCCACGCAGCATCTTTTTTTTGTGATGACTGTATCCCGGCGAGCGTCGCCGGAGTAGCCGGAGTCAACATGTCGACAGCATTTCGACAGCGCGTATCGTTTATCTCCCAGCCAGCGTAGCGCCTCGTCCTTATCGGATGAACGCTGATGCTTTTCCGGACGGGTCTGTTCAAAATAAATATCGTGCCGTATCAAAATTCATAGCGTGCGTCACCATTGGCATTTCCGGCTAACTAATTAAATATCATCTGTCAAATCCCGTAATGATGCAACTGTGGAAAGCGATACGGTTGCATGACAAAGATGAAGGGCACGCAACCCGCGGGCTTACGAGGAAAGCAGAAAAAATGGTTTCGTCAGTAACTATTCAGGGAACTTCGCACCAAACCATCAGCCTCGACTTCGATTCCAAGTCGAACTTCGTGCTGGCGGAAGAGATCGCGGCGCGTATCAATGCCGGCGTCCAGGCCGGCACCATCGTCACCGAGTACGACACCGCCGGTTCGCCGCCCACGCTTCCGGCCGGTGTCACCGGCGCGTTGGTCCAGACCCAGACCGGTCTCGTCGCACTACCGCAGGGCTACCTGATAGATCTCGTTACCGCACCCGGTCCGGCCGTGGTACTTGGTTCGGGCGCTGCAGGCGAAACGATCCTCTCGGATGCCAAAACCTCGCTGACCTTCCTCGCCGCCTCCGGATCCGGAACGGTCGTGGCAGGCGGTGGCGAAAACAGGCTTTCGGTGAGCGGGTCCGGCAGCTGGTCACTGTACACCGGAGGTGGCAACGACATCATCGCCGCCATCGGCGCGGTGAATGCGACGATCGGCGCCGGCGGCGGTGAAAACTCCATCCTGCTAGGCAGCGGTGACGCTGTAATCACGTCAACCGGCAAGGACTCCATCCAGGGTGGATCCGGGGCCGAAACGGTCGACGCGACTGGCGCGCAAAGCGATTTCGTGCAGGGCAACGACAGCCGTCTGCTGTTCGTCGGCGGTGCCGGCGGTGCGACGATCCTTGGCGGCGCCGGAAGTGACACGTATTTCGGGTCGCCGGGAAAGACCGGCACGCAACTGATCAAGGGTGGATTGGGCGGCAACAACTTCTTGTTCGCCGGCAACGGTGCCGCGACGCTGGTCGGCGGGGGCAACTCCGACCAGTTGTACGCCTATGGCCAATATGACCAGTCGCTCATCGCGGGTTCCGGGAATGAGACCCTGTCGGCTGCCTTTTCCAGCGGCAACGACACGCTGAGCGCCGGTAGAGGCCACGACCTGCTGGTCGGCGGGACCGGGTCTGACACCTTCGTCGGCAGTACGGGGAATACGACGATACAGGCCGGGTCCGGCGGTCAGGTGTTCAGATTCTTCAACGAGGCTTCCGGGGGAACCGATCTGGTACAGAATATAATCAATCCGGCCTCGATCAAGATCGACCTGGTAGGGTATAGCCCCACAGGGATTGCTGACGCCCTCGCGAGCCAGACCACCAGTGGCGGATCGGTCACGATCGCATTGGCGGACGGGACCAAGGTTACTTTCCAGGACATAAGCTCGTTGTCCAGATCGAACTTCACCTAGACCATTCTCATCCTGACTGTGCACGTCGAAAATGGTCCAGGTCTTTGTTTGATCGCATGATTCACGCGCCGGGCACGTTCCGCCCGGCGCGATCATGCGCGAGTGCTTCTCCCGCGGCAGTTGCGAGCCCAGCATTCGAGGAAGGCCCGCCATCCACGGCCGAGTCCAGCCGAGAAAGTCGTGGATGCGGGCTTCCTGATGTTGCTGCCATATCAGAACGTTACGGACACTAAACCTCAAGACAGCCCGGTGCCAGACGCGGCCGCGGCGACGACCCGGTCGATGAAGCCGTGCGCGCTGCCCAGATAGTTGGCCGGATCGATCAGTTTCTCGATCGCACTCCGGTCGAGACGCGTGGCCACGGCCTCGTCGCGTCCGAGCGCCTCGGCAAGCGATATCTGCTCGGTCAGCGCCAGGTCGCAGGCCCGCTTGACAACGTGATGCGCCTCGCCGCGGCCCAGTAACGGGGCGAGACCCATCATCACGGCTTCCGAAACGATCAAGCCGTGGGTGATGCCAAGGTTCGCGCGCATGCGGGCGGCATCCACCACCATGCCCTCGGCGATGGCGCGCCCGTGCAGCAGGGCGCCATGGGTCAGCACGAAGGCTTGCGGCAGCGCCAGCGCCTCGGCCTGCCACGGCCCGGTGGCGCGCTCGTGGTCCTGCGCCATCGCGCCCAGCATCACCGGCACCAGCCCCTGTACCATGCGGGACGCGGCGAGGATGTATTCCGAGGCGATGGGGTTACGCTTCTGCGGCATCGTGGACGACGCGCCCCGGCCGGCGATGTAAGGTTCGGCGACTTCGCCCACCTCGGTCTGCGCCAGCAGGATGATGTCGGTGGCCAGTTTCGCCAGTGTCCCGGCGACAAGGCCCAGGAAGCTGACCGTCTCGGCCAGGCCATCGCGGCACACGTGCCACGGCGCGAGCGGGGCGCCAAGGCCGAGCTCGGCGGCCAGCGCCTCCATGACGGGGATGCCCTGCTCGCCAAGCGAGGCCAGCGTGCCCGCCGCCCCGGCGAACTCAACCACCTGGACGCGCGCGCGGATCTGTTTCAGCCGGCCCAGGTGGGCGAGGAACGGCATGGCCCAGACCGCGCATTTCAGCCCGAAGGTAACGGGCAGCGCCTGCTGCAGGTGGGTGCGCCCCGCCATGACGGTGCCCCGGTGCCTGGCCGCCTGCGCGGTCAGCGCGGTCAGAATGCCGCGCAACTCGGTTTCGATCAGGTCCAGCCCCTCGCGCACCTGCAGCACGGTGGCGGTGTCCATGATGTCCTGCGTCGTGGCGCCCCAGTGCGTCCAGCGCCCGGCCTCTCCGGCCGCTTTCGCCAGGCCGGCGACAAGCCCGACCACGGGGTAGCCAACGTTGCGGGCGCTGGCGGCCAGATCTTCCGTGCGAAGGTTCTCGAGCTTCGCCGCGGCGATGATCGCCTCCGCGGCATCGGCCGGTATGACGCCCAACCGGCCCTGCACCCGGGCGAGGGCGGCCTCCACATCCAGCATCCGCTGGAAGTAGGCGGTCTCATCGAACACCGCCCGCATCGCGTCGCTGCCGTAGAGGGTGCCAAGGATCGGGCTGTCGGCGGGGTTCACGGGCATGGCAGGCGCTCCAGGCGGTTGGTCATGAGCCGGCTTGGCGCTGTATCAGCCTTACACGCGAACGGCGCACCGGCAGCGGGCTGATGAAATTGCGCGGCGAATATGGCCAGAGCCCGCGACCGGACGCAATCCGGCAAGGGCCTCGGTCCCCCGGTACGGCGCCAACGAATGACCCGTCCGATGCCATTTCAGACGGGTGGCAACGGCGCCCGGCGGTCCGATTGCTGCTCGATCCTTATCATCCCCATCTCGCACCGCTTGCACGCCCGGACTATGTCTGGGCGACCACCCGGAGGCCGATATGCCCAATTATGAATATCTCACCGTCAACGTCTTCACCGACACCCGCTTCGCCGGCAACCCATTGGCCGTCCTCCCCGACGCCTCCGGTCTGACCGACCGGCAGATGCAGTTCATCGCCACCGAGTTCAACCTCTCCGAGACCACCTTCGTCCTGCCTCCGGACGACCCCCGCCACCACGCCCGAGTCCGCATCTTCACCCCCGCGACGGAAATGCCGTTCGCCGGCCATCCAAACGTCGGCACAGGCTACGTGCTGGCCACCATGGCCGGCGATCCGCCCGGGCACTACACCTTCGAGGAAATCGCCGGCCTGGTTCGCGTCCATATCCTGCGCGACGCCGCCGGCGCTATTTCCGGCGCGCGCGTCGCCGCGCCCCGCTCCCTGTCCATCGACATCGGCATCCCCGTCGAAACCGTCGCCGCATGCGCCGGCCTCGCCGCGGGCGATATCGCGACCCTGCGCCACACCCCGCTCGTCGCCTCCGTCGGTGCCCCGTTCGTCATCGCCGAGGTGGCCAACGTACAGGCCCTGTCCGCCGCCGCTCCCGACATCGCCGCGTTCCGCGCCGCCGCCGCCCGTTTCCCTGACCTGGCCGCCCGTTTCCCGCTTTATCTCTACGCCTGGGTCGAAGGCGACGAGCGCCGCATCCGCGCCCGCATGTTCGCCCCGCTCGCCGGCGTTCTGGAGGACCCGGCGACCGGCAGCGCCGCCTCGGCGCTCGCCGCCCTGCTGACCTCGATCGCCCCCGGCGCAAACGTCAACCTGCAATACGCCATCGAGCAAGGCGTCGAGATCGGACGCCCAAGCCTGATCATCGCCGCCGCCCTGAAGACCGCCGAGGGACCGGTAACCGCAAGCGTCGCCGGAGCCTGCGTGCCCGTGATGCGCGGCACCTTGCAGGTCTAGAGGATGGCCGCATTCAGCGGAATCCCGGCGCGATATCAGCGTTTTACCTTGAGTGGAAACGCTCTGGCTCGTATTTATCGAGCAGTTCACCAGCCTGAGGTCGCTTCGCGATTTAAGTCAGCTAGTCTAAGCATGATCGCGCTGAGCGGAACGTCCCCGGCGCGTGAATCATGCGATCAAACAAAGAGATAGACCATTTTCGGCCTGCACAGTCAGGCTGAAAATATCCGGATGAGCGGCTGGTGGTGTGCAAGAACCCGCTGCTGGCCGAGGAACGACGGCGCAAGCGCGACGAACCGCTGGCGCTCACCGAGGCGGACCTGAGCAAGATCCAGGCCCGGGTGGAGCGCGAGAAGAACCCGCTGCGCGGGGCCGGCGCGATTGGCAAGGCGGTCGGCGCGGTCATGGGCAAGCGGAAAATGGCCAAGCATTTCGCGCTGACCATCACCGACGATGCGTTCAGCTTTACCCGCAAAACCGAGGCGATCGCCGATGAGGCCCGGCTCGACGGGTTCTACGTGCTGCGCACCAGCCTTCCGCCACAGCAGGCGGATGCCGCCGCCACGGTGCGGGCCTACAAGAGCCTCGCCCAGGTGGAGCGCGCGTTCCGCTGCATCAAGACCGTCGATCTGGAGCTGCGGCCGGTGTTTCACTGGACCGCGCCACGGGTGCGGGCGCATGTCCTGCTGTGCATGCTGGCGTATTATCTGGAATGGCATATGCGCCAGCCGTTGGCACCGATGCTGTTCGACGACCATGACCGTGCCTCCGCCGAGACCGGGCGGACGTCGCCGGTGGCAAAGGCCGAGGTCTCGAAGGCGGCTCACCGGAAGGCGTCCACCCAGCGCAGCGAGCTCGGCAACGCCGACGTCCAGCCGGTGCACAGCTTCCGCACCCTGCTGGACGATCTGGCAACCCTGACCCGCAACACCGTCTGCTTCGGAGAACACAAAACGCTGACCATTCACGCCACACCCACGCCGGTGCAGCGACGGGCGTTCAGCTTGCTGGAGGTGGAATTGGCGGCAGCGTAGACAGAGCGCGGTTTGGGTTTAGAGTCGTATCAATGGCTTGCGTCGAAAAGGCGGTAAAGTTCGGTCTAGCGTTCCACCACCCGCAACCCGCGCCGGCGCGCCCGCGGCGACGCCTCCGCCGGTAATTCCAGCGGCAGCAGCGGCGCCTGATCGCGTGCACCCTGACCCACGGTATCGGCCTCTTCGATCTCGGCCTCCGGTATGTCCCGCCGGCCCAGATAGTTCGCCGCCAGATGGCGGAACGCGTAGTCGAGCAGCGAAGTCGCCGCACCCACCGCCGGATCGCCCTCTACCAGCCCGGCCGGGCCGAACCGGGTGAACGTGAACGCCTCGACAAACCGCTCCAGCGGCACGCCATGCTGCAACCCCAGGCTGACCGCATGCGCGAAATTATCCATCAGCCCCCGGAACGCCGCGCCTTCCTTGTGCAGCGCCACGAAAATCTCTCCCAGCGCGCCGTCCTCGTATTCGCCTGTGCGCAGGAACAGCTTGTGCCCCCCCACCGACGCCCTCTGTGTATACCCGCTTCGCCGCCCCGGCAGGTCCCGCCGCAAGGCGGGCGCGGGGGGTACCGTGAGCGGAACCGGACGCGGCGGCATCGCGTGCATGAACGGCGCAACCGCGTCATGCATCGCCGCGTGCGCGGCCGCTCCGTGCAACGGGATCGGACTGCCGCCCGCCAGCGCCGTCGCCAGCGCTTCCTCCGCCGTGATCCCGCTCACCCCCAGCCACGCCCGCGCCGCTCGGGTGAGGCCGCCAGCAGGACCGACCGCGGAGAATGCCGGTGCGATGCCACCCGTCTCACAACCCAGCAACGCCTCGATCAGGCCCGGCCGGGTGATGGCGGTGGTCGCGCGATGACGCAGGCCCTCCACCCCCGCGGCGGCCTGCCGCGCCGCCCGAGCGGCCTCCGGCAGCCCGCGCACGACCGCCTGCGCAGGTGGCGTCGGCCAGTCGAATGCCGCCGGCCGTACCGGCCCGGTGATCCGTCCCAGGCGCCCTGAGGCCGCGTCGGCCCGCCCGCGCACGATCGTGGCGAGGCAGCGCGCGATGTCACGCGCCGCATCCGAGGAATAGTCGATCCCCAACGCCGCGAGCAGGCCCGCCAGGTCAGCCATGCCGACATCGATGTCGCGCACCTGCGGCGCCGCGAAACTCAGCGTGATCACCGCCGTTTCCACCGCTTCCGCCATGTCCGCCAGATCAAGCTGACCGTCGGCATCCAGGAACGCCGGCAGGTTCAGCACAAAGCCCGGTCCGTCGCCGGCCTCCAGCCGCCAGACCGCCTCTGTCGGTGCTCCCCGGCGCAGCAGCAAAAGCCGGTGCAGGCGGTCCGCCAGTGGGATCTCGACCCCGCCTTCCGCCGCGGCTGCCGCGATCGGACCGATCCACGCCTGCGCCGCGCCCGCAAGCGTGACTGAATCCTTGTTGGAACCCGCCATCCCCAGCGCCGCCAGCGCCGCGGCCGCCGGGTCATCCCACGAGGCAGGCAGCGTGACCGGCCGTGGCGAACCGTCCGGATCGGGCGAAGCCTCGGTCCGCCGCATCCGCACGCCGTGCCAAATTCGATGGGACGAAATCCGCAGGCTCTTCATACCAGCGATGGTATGCGATGCAGGCGTCCTCGGATAGCTTATTTGGTGCTGACCACCCTCATAGCCCCCAAAATGTTGGGGATAACTTGAACCGGGGAAAAAACCCATGATGCCGCAACCGGCCGTCTCGCCATGGCGTTCAATCGCTGACCAACATCGCGTTTGATGGGTGGACCAAGCCGCGGGGCCTGCGTATATGTTGCGCCATGAACATCGGCACATGGCTTTTCACCAGGTTCAAGGGTCGCCGTGTCGGCAGCGATGCCGCGGGCAATATCTACTACGAGGAAAAGCAACAGCGGCCGGGCAGTATCCGCAACCGCCGCTGGGTGGCCTACGTGGGCGCGAACGAAGCCAGCCTCGTCCCCCCGGAATGGCATGCGTGGCTGCACTACACGACCGATGCGCCTCTCACCGATGCTCCCCGCAGGGTCTGGCAGAAACCACATTTGGCGAACCTCACGGGCACACCCGCCAGTTACCGGCCACCCGGACATGACTATGAAGGTGGACATCGCGCCCGCGCCACGGGCGATTACGAAGCCTGGACGCCGAGCTAGCATCACCATGGGCCGTCATGGCGTCGCGGAGATTTTGACCGGCGCGCTTGTGCTGGTGGTGGCGTTCGGCTTTCTCGCCTACGCCCTGGCGCATTCCGGACGCACGTCCGGGTCGGGTTACGCGCTATATGCGCAATTCGATCATATCGACGGCCTCGCGGTCGGCGCAGACGTGCGCATCGCGGGCGTCAAGGTCGGCACCGTGACCAGCGAACGGATCGACCCCAAGACCTTCGTCGCCATCGTGGCGATGTCGGTTGAGAATACCATCAAGCTGCCCAGGGATTCCGCAGCCTCGATCGTCAGCGAGAGCCTCCTCGGCGGCAAGTACATCTCCCTGTCGCCCGGTGGCGATGACACCGACCTGAAACCGGGCCAGACCATCACCGTCACCCAGTCGTCCATCAGTCTTGAAGAGCTCCTGGGCAAATTCATATTCAGTGTGACCAGCCTGAACAACGCCAAGGACGGCCAGTCGGGCGGTAGCAAGCCGGGCGCCGGCCAGCCGGCCGGTCACCCGCCCAGCGGAGGCGGCGCATTGGCGCCGTTGTCGAAGTGATCCCGCCCGCTCCCACGAATTGGCCCGGCCTCGACGGCAACGCAGTCGGTTGCCGCGAAAAGCTCAAGGTGCTCGCCGAGAACTACACCGAAGTGTCACAGGTGCTGCGGGATGCGTTCGAGGACGCCATTCTCATGGGCGTCGATGAGCAGGCGATGCGTCAGGTCCTCGCGGATATCGTCGCGGGCCTCGACTCACCCAGGCGTCCCTCGGCATGAGTCGCATTCCCCGTGCCGTGATCTGGCTGGCCGCGGCGGGGTTGACCTGCGGGACCTTGGCGCAGGCGCAGAACGCGCCCATCCAGGCGACCCCTTTGCCGCCGCTCCAGCAGCAATGGCAGAAAGACGGCTCGCCGCCGGTTCAGCAGGGGCCGGTCGCCTCCCCCGGTCAGGGCACTGACACGGGACAACCGGCTGACACACGCCAGGGGCCTGACATATTACAACCAGGCAGCGCCGGGCAGGGGCCTGACATTTTACAACCGGCGAACACGCGAAAGGGGCCTGACATTTTACAACCGGAGAACACGGCAAAGGGGACCGACATTTTACAACCGGGGAACACGGCACCGGGGACCGACGCCGGACAACCGGCTGGCACAGGACAGGCCGCTCCGGCACCCGGCGTGCAAGGCCAGGACCGGGCGCTCCCCGCGATACCTCCCGTGGCGCCCCCGGCTACCGTCGAACAGCCCAACATCTGGGTACCCGAGAGCGTCGTCAAGCTGCAGGCCTTGGATAAGGTCAACGCCCAGATCGCCAATTTGACGATCAAGGTCGGACAGTCCGCCACCTTCGAGTCACTGACGATCGCACTGAAGTCTTGCATGGTCCGCCCGTCGGACCAGCCGGCCGACGCCGCCGCCTATCTCGACGTCACCGACAGCCGCCCCGATTCCCCCGCCTTCAACGGCTGGATGCTTCAGGACGAACCCTCGGTCTCGATGATGCAGCATCCGATTTACGACCTTCGCGTGATCGGCTGCACCTAGACCATGGACCCTCTGCCATCCTTCCGCCGCGCCGCGCTGCTGCTCGACATGGATGGCACCCTGGTCGATCTCGCACCGACGCCCGACGCGGTCATCGTCCCGCCACGCCTGCCGGACGTCCTGGCCAACCTGCGTGACGCCCTCGGCGGCGCCCTGGCGATCGTCACCGGCCGCCCGGTCGAAACCGTCGACCGGCTGTTCGGCAATGCCCCGGGTGCTGTCGCCGGCGAACACGGCGGGGCCATCCGTCACGCCAGCGGCGAGCCCATCGAGCGGCCCGACCTCCCAACGCCGCCCGCCGCCTGGCTCGACACGGCCGAGGCCCTCGTCCGTTCATTTCCCGGTGCGCTGCTGGAGCGCAAGGCCCGTGGCTTCGCGCTGCACTACCGCCAGGCGCCCCAGGCCCGGGACATCTTCCACGACGCCCTGACCGAACTCATCGACTCGCGCTTCCAGGTCCATCCCGCGCATATGCTGTGGGAAGTCCGTCCGATCGGTGCCGACAAGGGCGGCGCCGTCGTCGCGCTGATGCAGCGCGTCCCCTTCGCCGACCGCCTGCCGGTGTTCATCGGCGACGACGTTACCGATGAGGACGGCATGCGCGAGGCACGAAAGCGCGGCGGCGCGGGCTATCGCGTCGACCAGGTGTTCCGCGATCCCGAAGGCGTCCGGTCCTGGCTGCATCGCTCCGCCGAACGCGGCGACTGGGCGCCCCTGCCGTGAAGCTGTCCGACTTCGATGCGTTGTCGTTCGACTGCTATGGTACGCTGATCGACTGGGAGAGCGGCATCTGCACCGCGCTCACCCCGTTGCTGTCCCGCGCGGGCGTCGACCTCGCCAATACCGCGGCGACATCGTCCGGGGCGGGCAGGGGCCTCTCGCCCGCCAATGCCGCGCTTTCGCGCGATACCGTGCTGCAAGCCTTCGCCCGCCTGGAATCTCGTCAGCAGCGGCAGACGCCGGAAATGCTTTATCCCGCCCTGCTGGCCGAGGTTCACGCTCAGCTCGCCGCCGAATGGGACGTTCCGCGCGATCCGGCGGAGGACGCGGCATTCGGCGCCTCGGTCGCCGAATGGCCGCCATTCCCCGATACGGTCGAGGCGTTGCGTTACCTGAAGCAGCATTTCCGGCTGGTCATCCTGTCCAACGTCGATCGCGCCAGCTTCCAGGCAACCAACCGGAACATTGGCGTGGCGTTCGATGCGATCTACACCGCGCAGGACATCGGCTCCTACAAGCCGGACATCCGCAACTTCGAGTACATGCTGGACCGGCTGAGAGGGCAGGGGGTGCCACGTAACAAGCTTCTCCACGTTGCCCAGAGCCTGTTTCATGACCACGTCCCCGCCAACGCCCTGGGTCTGGCCTCCGCCTGGATCGACCGCCGGAACAGCGCGGGCGGCGGCGCGACGGCGCCCGCGACGTCGGACGTCCGATACGACTTCCGCTTCACCAGCCTGGGTGAAATGGCGGCGGCACACCGGGCAGGGGGATAATCGCGGCAGACCGGCAGTAGCGGCGGGCTCGCGGCTGCTTGCCCGCCGGCCGCGGGCGCGAAACCGGCCATCCGCGCCGGCTCTCCACGCTTTTCGCGACCACGAAGGCCCGGCGCCGCCGGCTTCGGACGCAAACCACGGGGCCTGCATGCCGGATTGGATCAAGCACGCGATATGGTGGCACATCTACCCGATCGGTTTCGTCGGCGCCGAACCGACCGCGCAATCGCGACCGGGGATCACCCATCGGCTCGATCAGATCATCCGATGGCTGGATTACGTGATCGAACTCGGCGCCTCCGGCCTGATACTGGGGCCGATCTTCGAATCCGCGTCCCACGGCTACGACACTATCGACCACTTCCGCATCGACCCCCGGCTCGGTGACAACGCCGATTTTGACGCCCTGCTTGCCGCCGCCGGGCGTCGCGGGTTGCGCGTCATCCTGGACGGCGTCTTCAACCATGTCGGCCGCGATTTCCCCGCCTTCCGAGAGGTCCTGGCACAAGGTCCGCAGGCCCCCCACGCCAGCTGGTTCCGCCTGACCTGGCCGTCCGGCCACTCCTCCGGCCAGGAACCCGACTACGCGACCTTCGAGGGGCACCGTCGGCTCGTCGCGGTCAACCACGCCGAACCCGCGGTCCGCGACTATGTCACGCATGTTATGACCCACTGGCTCGACCGCGGCGCCGACGGCTGGCGCCTCGATGCCGCCTACGCCGTTCCGCCAGCCTTCTGGGCCGACATCCTGCCGCGTGTCCGCGCGCGCCACCCCGCGGCCTGGTTCGTCGGCGAGGTCATCCATGGCGACTATGCCGCCTTCGTCCAGGATTCCGGCGTCGACAGCGTCACCCAGTACGAGCTGTGGAAAGCGATCTGGAGCACCCTGAACGACCGCAATTTCTTCGAGCTCGCCTGGGCCCTCGATCGCCACGACCGCTTGCTGGAATCCTTTGTGCCGCTCACCTTCATCGGCAATCACGATGTGACCCGCCTCGCCAGCCGTCTGACCGATGAGCGCCATATCCCCCATGCCCTCGTGATCCTGCTGATGTGCGGTGGCACCCCATCGATCTACGCCGGCGACGAGCAGGCGTTCCGCGGCATCAAGGAGGATCGGGCCGGCGGTGATGACGCGATCCGCCCCGCCTTCCCCGCCACCCCCGATGGGCTCGCGCCCTTCGGCTGGCCCATCTACCGGCTGCACCAGACCCTGATCGGCCTGAGGCGACGAAACCCCTGGCTGCATCGGGCATGCACCCGGATCGTTCACCTCAACAACGCCCAAATGGCATTCGAGAGCCGCCGCGAAGATCAATGCCTGCTGGTCGCGCTCAATCTCGACGATACGACCCAGATCCTGCCGGCCCCCGGCATGCACAGCGTGATCGCCGGCGACGGCACGCTGACCCACGCCGGATCCGCCGGCGCGCGCATCAGCCTCTCGCCGCACGGCTGGGCGATCCTGGCCCCCGGTGCGTGATCGACAGGCCGGGCAACCGGCGAAGGTCGTCGTCATCGACGGGACAGCAAGTGGAAACGCAGATGCACGCCGATCGCGCGGATACACGCTCAATATGACCGTGCATCGTCTCCAAACAGACCGACATATCATTGCTGAAGAAGACGAATGAAACCGCACATACGGATCTGCGTGCATCTGCGTCATCAGCGTGCATCTGCGTTTTCCGCTTTCTTTCCTTACAAGAACGTTTTCGCGCATAATCGCCGCTTCACCCATCCCATGATCGGCGCCAGCCAGTTCGGCTGCGCCCAATCGCCACGCCCCGATCGGCCCGGTTGATTTCGCCGGCCGCGGGGCTACGCTCACGCCGACGGGAAACCGCCGCCGGCCTTTGCCAGCCTCCTTCACGACGGCTCCAGCGGAAGCCCTGTCTCCCTCTCACCCAAGGAGCTTGCGATGCCCGAACCCGAACACATCGATCGGCGCCGTGCGGCATTATCGCCTACGACGTCTGCCGGCGCGCACTGGCGCCGTCGGATCCGGCGCGCGGCACTGCGATGCGTCCCGTGCTCGACGCCTGGGTGCAGCTGATCGCAATGGCGCGGGCGGCCGGAGTGCCGGTGATTTACACGACCCCCGTCAGCCGTGCCGACGGCGCCGACGTCGTCATGCTGCCCACCGACCTTGCGGCGGAGACCGGCCTGCCGCCGCTCACCAACGCCATCGAGGGCACGCCCGACGCCGGCTTCCCCGGCGAAATCGCGCCGCTGCCGCAGGACTATGTCTTCCTCAAGCGTCGGCCAAGCGCCTTCTATGGGACCGGCGTGGCCGAATTGCTGCGCATGCTGCGCCGCGACACCATCATCATCGCCGGCGGCGCCACCAATCGCGGCGTCGAGACCAGCGTCCGCGAGGCCTTCAACCTCGACCTCTCCACGATCGTGGTGCGCGAGTGCTGCTGGAGCGGCGACCCGGCCGCCCACGCCTACAGTCTCGACAAGGCGATGAAGATGTACGCGCGCATCCGCCGCCTCGATCAGGTCGAGGCAATGCTGCGGCAATAGCCGTTCACGTGCCGCCGCGGGTCTGGACCTGGAACAAGCCGAGCGGCGGTCACGTCGCGAACATCAACCGTCCGATCTCGGAGTGCACGCGCGAGAAGGAACTGCCGGGCGGCTGGGGGCAAGCCTCTCAAAGCCAGTGATCCGGTTCGTCGTTGCCGATTGACGAACCGAACCCCGGATCGCAGTCAGTGCGGGTATTGCCTCCCGCGTTTGGCAGCCGCCCAATGCCATACCGGATGGATGCCAAACCAGGCTGGAATGCGGACCATTCCGTGGGGGCATCAGCCCCCCGAGTGCCGATAAGGCCCTATATGGAACAGCTTTGGCGCCAACGCCCCCCTTCACCCCAGCCGCCGCCTGGGCAGCGGCGGCGCGGGATAGCGCCCCAGCTTGGAGTTCCAGTACGCCCATGATCGCGGGTCGATGATGCCCGGCGGTGCGTGGTCCAACGCCTCGCGCAGGTCGTCGTCGGTGAGAAACGCACGCACGACCTTCATGTCCTCATGCGTCGCCCGCGCCAGGGCATAGGCGACAAAGCGGACCGGATCCGACAAAGCCTCCGCGGGTTCCTCGAACCACACCAGGCGGCGAGCGAGCGCTTCCGTGTCAGGCGTCAGGGGGATGGCCTTCATCTATGGTCCCGGGCGGAAGCCCCCTTCCTGTCGTCATCGCCGGACCTGATGCGGCCGTCATTGCGCGCCGCTCGGATCGTGATCGGCGCCGCCACGCGTGGCGGCGATCACTGGCAGGCGGTCGAGATCGACCTCACGCGCGGCGCGCGCCAGCCGATCCCTGACCGGCTGGGCCAGGCGGCGAAGGTTGCCATCCTCGAAGTACGACAGCGCCTTCAACGTGTCCTGCGGACTGAATAGATTCGGCGCACGCTGCGTGACCGTCGCGCCGGCAAGAAAGGGGATGGCAGGAACCAATAGCGCCGCGTCGAGCGGCCGGTTGCCGAAGAAGTCGAAGTCCACCGATTGGCGGTGCCCGAGGTGAAGCGCTAGCGCTGTGCCGCCATACAGCACGAATTCCGCCGGCACGGCAGCCAACTCGTCCCACAGGCGGCGCTGCGGCGGCGGCAGGATATCGAGGCGTGGCGTGAAGTCCCCGGTCATCTGTTCGGCCTTGTCGGGACTCACTTTATATCGCGAACGGCAATCTTCGCGCTCGCCCTTCCATCCCGCCCGGACAACACCCGGACCGCAACGAAGCCGCGCGGATGACGGCGCACTCGCAAGGCAGCGCCGCAGACACACGGTGCGTGGCGTCCCGCCGGACTTCCGTCCAACCGAAACGCCACGCAGGGCCCGTTTGCCGGTTCAGGCCATGACGGTCGGCCGTCTCAGCATCCTGCGGACGCCCGCCTGCACCACAGGCGCGATCGGCGTGGTGCTCGTGCCGAACAATTGCCAGAAATCGCCGTTCGGGAAAGAAGCCGGCAGCGGCGTATAGGCGCTGTTGGCCGTTTCGGCGGTCCCCACTCCCAGATCGCCCGACGGCTCGGCGTTGAGGCAGGTCAGATGGTTCGTGGCGCCAAAGTGGAAAATCCCCTGTCCCGACGTCAGTGTCGTGCTCGCGCCGCCGTCCGGCCCGACGAGATTAAGCTCGAACCCGTTGATCGGTGCGAGGTCCGCCGAGGTAAATCCGGACGCATTGAAACCGAGCAGGGTCTTGGTCACGTTGGCTTTCGTCGCGCCGGTGTTGTCGACCACGGTGAACGTGGCGCCGGTGACGTTGCCCTTGGAGTCGTTCTCGAGAGTAACGGTCAGCACGGTGCCCGCCGCCAGCCTGTTGCTGGACAGGGACTCCAGGGTGAACCACTCCAGGATCAGGTCCACATAGTTGCCATTCACGTACCAGTCCACCGGCCAGTTGTTGATCACACCGCTGATCGCGTTCCCGGTGACGACGAAGGAGTATTGCTGCCACGCGCAACTGTCGCCCTTCGGGTCGGTCGAATAGGCGTTCAACTGGAATCCGAAGCCGTTGCTGCTGGCGATGTCTTCGGTGACGATGATCCGCGCGGAGACGTTCGTCAGTGGCGTATTGCCGTTGGAGAAAATATAGTTGGAATTGCTGCGAAGCCCGCCGCCTGGTGCCGCGACCGGCGTCACGGTATCGGGGCTGGTGTTGCCGGGGATGTTGTTGGTCTGCGCCGACCACGCCGTGCCGTCAAAGAAGGCGTCCCACAGCCTCGCGTCACCGCTTTCACCCTTCCACATGGCATACAGCTTGCCGTTGAACCCGGTCAGCGCCGGGCCGGTGCTGCTGGCCACGTTCGCGACCCTCGTCTGTGCGGTCCACTTGGTTCCATTGAAGGAAGCGTAGTAAAGACCCTGATCGGCACTTTCGCCCTTCCACATCGCATACAGATTGTTGCCGAATGCGGCGAGCGACGGGCCGACGCTGCTGGCGACGCCGGGGATCTCGGCCTGGGCGGACCACGACGTCCCGTTGTAGGAGGCGTACCAGATGCCCTGGTCGGAGTTCTCGCCTTTCCACGCGGCGTAAAGCTTGCTGCCGAAAACGGCCAGTGCGGGGCCGACGCTGCTCGCCACGCCCGGGATCTGCGCCGGGGCCGACCACGTCGCGCCGTTGTATGACGAATAATGCAGGGACTGATCGAAAACGCTCTTCCACGTGGCGACCAGCTTTCCGCCGAACGTGGCCAGGGCCGGCCCTCCGTCGCTGTAGACGTTGCCCGGAATCTGCGCCTGCGGCCCCCACGCGGCGCCATTCAGCTTGGCGAAGAACATCCGCGGATCGCTCCACTCGCCCTTCCAGGCGGCGTAGACGGCACCGTTGAACACCGCCATCGACGGGCCGACGCTGGTCGCGCCGGGAATGGTCGCTGCCGGGGCCCAGGCGCCGGTGCCGCTCCAGGAGGAAAAGAACAGTCGGTCGTCGCCCGGTTCGCCTTTCCAGGACGCATAAAGCTTGCCGCCGTTGGATACGAGGCCTTGAAGAACGGTCATTGGTCGCTCCGTTGATTTGCCGGTGAATTGCTGCGCGGTATTTGAGTCGCTGTGCGCTACAAAGGTCGCAGCCCGGATGGTCCGAAGATCAGCGGAGAATTCGTTGTGTTCGGTGTCGGATGTTTCCGGCTGCGGGCGGAATGGATACGGCAAATGATCCGGCAGAAGTGTGATCTGGCTCACACCCCGTCATTTTTTTGCCTTTTGGCAGCTTCCGTGGCAAGAACGTTCTGATATCACGAAACCGTTACTGCATTCGTTCGAAAACGCCGGTGCGTGCTGTTGCTCGCCGCGGCCCGCGGCAAAGTCAGCTTGACTTAAACCAGGAAACAACCTCGAGCTGACAAAATTGCGGGCCGAATACGAGCCATGGCCTTTCGACCCGGTCTCAGGGCCGTGCCGCGCATCAACAACCGACGAAACCGCGGTCGGAGTGAACCGACGGCGAATCTGGTACCGCGGTCAAGGATTGGAGCCGCAAATGCACGCCGATGAACGCCGATGGGCTAGGGGTCACCGGGCGAAGCCGCTGCAAGCCGCTTTGTCCGCGCGTTTATCCGCGTCGATCTGCGGTGGATTTCTTGTTGCTTCGCTGCGAGCCGCCACAAACATTACTTCAGCAACCCCCGTCCGGCCAGGTTCCGCATCAGCGCCCCGGCACCGAACGACCACGCCTCGCACCGGTCCGTCGGCATCATCCGGTTCACCAGCCGCCCCAGCTTCGGCACGGCGACCGTAACGATATCGCCGTGCCGGTGGGTAAACCCCTGGCCCGGCGCATCCCGGTCCTGGATCGGCGCGAACATCGTGCCCAGGAACAGCACCGCCCCGTCCGGATAGCGGTGATGCGCGTTCACCATCTGCGCCACCAGATCCGCCGGATCGCGGCTGATCTTCGCGATAGACGATGACCCCTCCAGCACGAACCCCTCCGGCCCCTCGACCCGCAACGTCACCGTCATCGATCGCACGTCGTCCAGCCCGAAGCCCGCATCGAACAACCGCAGGAACGGCCCGATCGCACAGGACGCGTTGTTGTCCTTCGCCTTGCCCAGCAGCAGCGCCGACCGCCCCTCCACGTCACGCAGATTGACGTCGTTGCCCAGCGTCGCGCCGACGATCCGCCCCGTCGGAGGTGACCGCCAGCACCACTTCCGGCTCAGGGTTGTTCCACGACAGACGCCGGATGGATGCCTGCGTCCATTCCCGTCCCGACCGAGGCCATCGGCTGCGCCTTGGTGAAAATCTCGGCATCCGGCCCGATGCCCACCTCCAGGTACTGGCTCCACGCCCCCTGCGCGATCAGCACCTCCTTCAGTCGCATCGCCTCGGGCGACCCGGGCTTCAACTTGCTCAGGTCGTCGCCGACAAGGCGCGTCACCTCCGCTCGGATCGCGCCGGCCGCGTTCATGTCGCCGCGCGCACGCTCCTCGATCACCCGTTCCAGCATGGAGATCGCAAACGTCACCCCCGCCGCCTTGATCGCCTGCAGGTCGAGCGGCGCCAGTAGCCACGGCCGCCCGGGATCGCGCATTTCGGCCGGTGTGTTGGCGAGCAGCGCATCGGCGGTCCCGATCGTCTCCCCACCGGCCGCCCGCAAGGCGGCAGCCGGGTCGGCCGCCTCGCACAGGTCGCGCATCGTCGGGAACGCAGCGGAAATATCCACGACCGCACCATCCCGGATCGCGACCACTGAAGGCCCAGCCAGATCCGGCCGCCAGATCCGGCCCGCCAGGCTTGCCTGGGCGGCATCCTCGGGCAGCGCAGCGCGGACCTGGGTCAGAAACTGGTTCATGGCGGGCAACCTCCTCACACGGGGCAGCAAATGAGCGTTCTGCCTCGACCGTAAGGGATAAGCACGCCACGGAAAACCAGGTACGAGCATCCAGATGCGAGGGCCACTCGCCATGGCGTATCTCGGACCTCGACGCGATCTCGAGCTTTCTCAGTTGGCGACCCCACATGCACTGAAATGCCTGCGTAAAGTCTTCGAGCCGAAAGACCCGGCGGACACGCTCCAGACCGGGGAGACCCGACCACCGAACTTTGTTGCCTTCCGAGGCGAGTTCAACCGGACGCCTTCGCGCAGCGGGAGCACGCGGTCGTTTCGGGCGCGGCATCACATGCTGCGTGAGTCAGGTCTCGATTGTCGAAACTCAACCTATGGTAGTAGTATCCAGAAGCGTTGTTCTACATATGATTGTATATTGTGGAAGGGTCTGGACGACCACCAAAGATCTCGCATCGAAAATCGTCTGCCCACGACCGCTTCGGATTGTTCGCTTGGGCTATGAATCGGTTCACATTTCGTAGAAATATCATGCCTTTGAACTTTTGTCCTCAACGAAGGTCAGAAGAAACGACCCCAAACAGGCCCGTTGCTTAATTCTGCCGGTTGATATGCATCAATGTTTTGCCGGCCAGCAAAATCTACGAATCAGCGAGGCATCTGACCGGGCAACACAAGAGAGCTTGTGAGCACGAAATCAATACGAGCAACGACGAATGAACTGGCGAACACAAATGTATCTCCAGCATGGGGCTCTTTGCCGGGCGATGACCGACCGCCCCAATGTCTGCCCTGCGGCCGTACATTATCTCGCCGGCTATTTGACGGTAAGTCGGCAGCTCCGCCTGGAAGGCGTCGTTTACCATGACTGACGCCGGTAGCTGCAGGGTGGCCGCGGAACGTCCCGAGATAACGTATCGAAGTCGAAGTACGGTACGAAACTTGAACGGCCAAAGGACAGAACGGAGAATAAAGGAAAGCAACAGAAACAAACCTCTCATCGGTCGGTGCAGAATTCGAACGCAGGTTCACGCTGGCGGAATGCCAGCGAGACTTCACCGCCGGCTTGACCGGCTTGGCGAACGGTACGCTGCCGGAAAAGCCGGAGGTGAGGCGGAGCCGATCAAGACCGGAGTGAGGACCGGCGCGTAACCGACGGTCGATGCGACGTCGTCAACAGGGCGGTTCTTCCGTACGGGCCGGCTGGGGCAGCAGAGCACGGAATATCGTTGGAAACGTGCAATGCCGTCGATCCGTGTCCTCAAACGATCGGAAAGGAATCAAAATGCAAAACTTGGAATGGCAGGAAGAGGTAAATGGCACATTCATCGCGGAAAGCGCACGCCATCTCCTGATGGTGCGCCGTCAGGCTAAACGCCGTTTTGTGCGCTTCCTGGTGCGATCATGCAATCCGGATGGTGAAAAGGCGGTGCTCGGGTCGGGCACCGCGGTTGACATCGGGCACGGGATGAGCGCGGCGGAAAGAATGGCCGAACGGTTGGCCAGGGCCGCCGTGACCAAGCCTCTGGTGATGGTTGTAGACGATGACCTCTCAGTCCGGAGCGCCGTCGCGGAAACGTTGAGAGATGAAGGCTACAGCACCGCTGAAGCCTCGTGCGGGGAAGGCGCCCTGCGACGGCTCGAGCGGACCACTCGGCCGGTCGTGCTGGTCACGGACGTCAACCTTGACGCCAAGATGAGTGGCCTGGAACTCGCCACGACCGTCCAAACCCTATGGCCGAAAACGGGAATATTGCTGATCAGCGGCGATGGCGAGGTGACCTCGGAGGTCCTCGCCAAGCCGTTCTCCGGGGCCCAACTCCTGCAGCGGGTTGCCGCTATAGCTGTCCGCATGCAGGCAGAGGCGAATGTGCCCCGATCCTGCCCGAGCGTGGCACGATAGCGGCGGAATGGTAGATTTTCAGAAATGTCCGAAAGCAAGGATCGGTGTGGGGGGACATGAAAGCCCATGCCATGAGCTTCTTCATTTAACTGACGAATGACTCGGGCCGCGACTTTCATTGCTGTCAGCGCATGATAAAGATTCGTGCGGCCAAATCAATAGATCGAGCCATTGAAGCAGCCAAACGACGTTCGCGCCGACGGCGTCCGGCATTGGCGTGTCCGCGCGGATTCTTCCGAGATCGAAGAAATGAATCCGCGGTATCCGACCTCAGAGCAGCACCGGTCGTTCCGCGACCGCGATTTGCTACGTGAATCGGATACTTCAGACCAATAGCGACATATCGCGCTCCTCTGATGCGCGATCCCCGGAGCCACACCGCAGCGCTCGGCGTCGAGCGAGCACTGCGTCCAACGACGGTCCGGAACCGGCGAGGCGAGGACGTGCGGTACTGGCTTGGGGGGACGCATTCAGACGATCAATTGAGTGCAGCGGGAAACCTACGCCCGTTCCGCCTCCGCCGCCGCCGCATCGATCGCCGCCGCGATCGCTCGCACCTGCGCGTCCGCAATCGGTCCGCCCGCCAGCCGCAGCCGCAGCGCGGTTTTGAGGTTCTCGATCGCGCGGATGATCCGAGGGTCCGGCGTCACGTTGCGCTCCCGAGCGACCGCGTCGATCCGAGCCTGAATCGCGTGGAGCGAGGCTTGGTTTGCGGTCAGGAACGCCGCGCCTTGCTCCGTGGCCTGGTACAGTTTCTTGCCGTCCTCGGCCGTGACGCGCGCGAAACCCTGTTCTTCGAGCATGGTCAGCGTCGGATAGATCACGCCTGGGCTGGGGCTGTAGCCGCCGCCCATCCGTTCCTCCAGTGCCTTGATCAGGTCATAGCCGTGCGCCGGCCTGGCCGCGATCATGCTCAGCAGGATGAAGCGCAGATCGCCGTGGTCGAACACCCGCCGCCGGAGGCCGCCGTGATGCCCCCCTGCGTGACGATGCCGTCCGCCGAACCGCTCACCGGCTTCGAGCGGATCGCGCGCGAACCGCCGCTCCCCGAAGTGTCGGCCCGGATGATCGGTCCTCCCCAGGGATACATCATGGGATCCGTCTCGCCGGCCGTGGTTGTGATAACGCATTCTGTTTTGTCTCCTTGAAAACCGGACCGAATGGACCCGGCGGACGAGACATAGATAAGATATATCGTGACGTCAAGATATATCTTACGGTGAAGATCATGCCTTCGCGAGCGATCCGATCCTTGTTCGGCGTCTTGTAGCCGACCACACCCAACGCATAGGCACTGATGTTCGTCTGGCCGATGTCATCGACTTGTTGCCGTCACGCGCAGGTCGTTGTGCCGTCGGGGCCGGGCTTGGAGTGGTCCCTTGAGCGTGCGCCGCTGGGAACAGCCCGGTCGCCGCGACAAGCGATGTGCCCTTGAGTAACATGGCGCGCCCGGTTGAATTGCGTGCTCGGTCCAGTTTCCTTCGTCATGACGATCCCCTTATGATTGCTGTTTGCCGACGCCAGTCACGTTTATCCATTCGTCATCCCGAGCCGGTAGATCATGCTGTGGGGTGTGGCGGCATGCGCAAGCGAGGTCGGAGTGTGCAGGTCTCTTGAGTTCCACACCAAAAACAGGCGATTGAAGTTGCTGGGTATTTTTCGTGCACAAATCGAGCGCGGAATATGGGGGATCATCGGGGCACGAAGCGCGAGAGACAGCCTGCCCAGCATCCGGGTCCCTTGCTTGTTCCTTTTTGGAGGGGGCGCCGAAAGCCCGACAGCCCGCACCTCAGTTGGTCGCGGTCACCGCCTCGGTGATCCGATCCACCAGGTCCGGTGAGATCTTCATCTCCCGCGCCACCGTCTCCTGCTCGGCCATCATCCGCTTGCGCTGCTCCGCCAGATCTTCGGCCGGAACCGATGTCAGCTTGACGCGGCGGGCCGCAAGCTCTTTTTCCGCCTCGTCCTGAGCGGCCGCCAGGTTCGCCCGGTAGATCCCGATATTCGCCGCCCACAGGTCGGTTACCAGGGTCTTCAGCGCCGGACGCAGCGAGGCCCAGAATGAATCGCCGATCATCGGAATGTAATCGCCGATGCTCTGGTGATCGATCAGCCCATGGCGCAGCCCGGCATCCCACAGCTTGGCGCTGGCGCAGCTTTCGTTGGTGCTCTGCAACGCATCGAACGTGCCTTCCGACAGCGCCGAGCGGCACTTCCGGCCAGGTGGTCATGACGGGCAATGCACCGAAGAACTGCGCCCGCCAGGGCTGGGCGCACCCGCCCGAGTTGCGAATCTTCAGTCCTTTCAGATCCCTCAGCTCGGTAAGCGGCTTGCGGGCGCTGTACCAGTTGGTGAATCCCAGATCGATCCACCGTCCCGGAATCTTGACCCGAAGCTTTCTTGCTGACCTGTTCGTTCACCAGTTCACCGGGGATGCCGTCGATCGCACGATGGGTGGTCTCGATCGGCTGGCCATAGAAAATCGGCAACTGAGCCAGGTCGGCCTCGGGCACGTAGGCAGCCACCAGCCAGGTGCCGGGTGCCGCCATCTCGACCTGACCGAGAACCAGCGCCCTGATCACGTCGTCGGTCGGAGAAACAGCTGTCCACTGTCGAACAACTGCGGCACGATCTCGCCCTGCGAAGCAGCTTCCAGCTTCTTGAGGAAGTCGGCGATCGATATCGTGCGCCCGTGGCCGGGTGCGGTATCGACCGATACCCGCATCCGGATCGGATCGGCCCGCGCCGTCCGCACGAACGGCGCCGCGAGTGCCGAACCAAAGATGATCCGGCGCCCGATCGCCATCGTGGTGCCCCCCGTTGTCACGCCGGTGCCGTGAGGTCGCGTGCACTCATCGACTGGATCGCCGACAGCCGCCCAAACAGCACCTCCGCCGGGATCGGCGAGCGGCCGGCGTCCAGGCAATCCGCGAATTTATCGAAAATCTGCTGATCGGTCAGCGGGCGCGACGGATGTCCCGTGGCCCGAGCCACGGGTTCGCCTTCAACGTCCTGGCCGCCCGTCAGCCTGACGGTGACCTGGTCGTGCGGCGCCGCACCCGGCAGATCCGGATCGTAGGCGGCGGTGGTCACGATCTCCACTTTCCTCATGAGCGCCTGGATGTCGGGACGCCGCACGAAATCGTCGGTCAGTTCGCGCAGCCCGACGCGCTGCGCGACAATGCCGCTGGCCATGCAGAACTCGATGCTGAATTTCGCCGCCAGGCCGGTGTCGGGCTGGTGGTTGCGCAGCACGGTGGAGAAGTAGTCGCTGATGTTCGACCGTGACCTTCTCCACGTCATCGAACTTGATCGGACTGCGGTTGACCAGGTCCAGCACGCAGTCGATCGCACGATGGGTGCAGTAGCAGGTCGGGTATTTCTTGATCCCCAGCCCCTGCGACAGGATCGCCCATTCGATACCGGCGCGGCACTCGCCGGCGCGATCCTCGGTGCCGGTCGGGGAGATCGCATGCAGAAACCCCTGCGGATGCTCCAGCGCGTCGGTGTTGGCGGTAAATCCGGCCTCAGCCAGACGAGCCGCCATGATGCCCGCGTGCGCCGCCTTGCCGGCATGGAACGGCTTGGTCATCGAACCGAAATTGGACATCAGACCGGCCGACTGCGACGCGCCCAGCGCGATCGCGACAGCAGATTTCTCCGGCGTCCAGCTTGCGCAACTTGGCACACGCCGCCGCCGCGCCGACCGCGCCATACAGCCCGGTCGGATGCCAGCCCTTCTGGTGCAAAAGCCCCGTATCCCGCCGGAACAGCTCGGCCCAGGTCTCATACCCGGCGACATAGGCGGTGATCATGTCCGCGCCCGAGGAGCCCAGATGCTCCGCCTCCGCCAGGATGGCCGGGACCAGCACCGTGCTGGGATGGCCGCGCAACGCCACGTCGTCATAGTCCAGCGCATGCGCCGCGGTGCCGTTGATCCAGGCGGCCTCCGGGGCAGGGGCCTTGCGCGCGCCGAACGTCAGTGTGGCCGGTCCGTCGCCCGGTGCCAGCGTCTCGCGTCAGGATGCGTACGCTGTCTTCGTCGCGGCCGGCGATCATGGTGCCGATCGTATCGACAAAGCCCATGCGGACGACCCGCACGGCTGCCTCCGGCAAGCCGGTTCGGCGACAGGTCGGCGACGAACCGACCAAGCGAACGTGTCAACGGCATTGAACGGTCCCTCCGGGCACGGCGTAATTCGGATCATTGTAGTTCTGGGATGGCAACGGCATCTCTGGCCGGTAGTG
This sequence comes from uncultured Alphaproteobacteria bacterium, assembly GCA_963817185.1. Classification (GTDB taxonomy): domain Bacteria; phylum Pseudomonadota; class Alphaproteobacteria; order Acetobacterales; family Acetobacteraceae; genus Rhodopila. Next base: position 330,260 of record CAWFNN010000007.1, read on the forward strand.
TGACCCGATATCGCGCGATCCGCCCGCGCGTCAATCGGCGCCCGCACGTCGCGCCGACACGGACTGCGACTCCATCGCCGCCCGGTGCGACCGGCTGATCCGCGAGCCGATCCGCGCGCCGAAACCTCGGATCGCGTCCGCCGTTCACGTTTGCTTCGGCGGGTGCTGCGCTATTGCCGACAGTGCGATACAACCCACCTTCATTCGTGGGAAACCGCGCGTTGGGAGCAATTCGGCTGGGGTCCTGCAAGAAAAGATGTCTTCTGATGACGCAAAAGGGAGGTTCTATGCTTCGTCGTTCACTGGCCATGGCCAGCATCGCCGTCCTGTTCGCCGCGACGGCGTCGGCGGCCACGGAAAAATTCCATGCCACTCTCACTGCCACGGATGAAGTGCCGCCGAGCAAGTCCACCGGTTCGGGTGAGGCCAACGTGTCGCTCAATACCGCAACGCACGAGATCACGTACGACGTGACCTTCTCAGGTTTCTCGAGCGCGGCGGTCGCCGCGCACATCCACGGACCCGCCGCGCCCGGCAAGAACGCCGGCGTGATCGTGCCGCTCGGTAACAACCCGACCAGCCCGATCCACGGCACCGCCAAGCTGACGACGGCGCAGCAGCACCAGCTCGCCGAGGGGATGTATTATGTAAACGTCCATACCAAGAACAATCCTGCCGGAGCCATCCGCGGCCAGTTGACCGCGGAGAAATAGAGGCCCGACCGCACCGCCCATCTTGCCGCGCGCCCGGATGGCGGGGCGCGGCGAGATGCAAGGCCGGGTCTGATCGCGTAACGGGAGCGCTGTGCCGGTCTGCCATCACGTCCCGAGCAGAGGCGGGCGGCACGGCTCAGGGGGCGGTAATGGCCGCATCCGGAACGCCCCATATCGTTGTTGCGACGGGCTGTACCGCAACCCCGCGGCCATTGGCCCGGGGGCGCTGCCGAGCGGATGGGCCATGAGGCCCACTTCCACTCTGGATCATTCTCGTCCTGGCGGTGCAGGCCGAAAATGGTCTATCTCTTTGTTTGATCGCATGATTCACGCGCCGGGGACGTTCCGCTCAGCGCGATCATGCTCTAGTGTGGTGGTTCCGAAGTACTGTGGATCATCCCCGTAGCGGACTTCGGAACCACAAACCACACTAGAAAACAATGCTTTGCTAGTGTCCTCATCGATTCGGAAGTTCGTAAGGCGGCTGATCCAGGCATGGCGAACTTCCGGATCGGGACACTAGACCATTTTCAGCCTGACTGTGCAGGCCGAAAATGGTCTATCTCTTTGTTTGATCGCATGATTCACGCGCAGGGGACGTTCCGCTCAGCGCGATCATGCTCTAGCTCCTTGTTTGATCGCATGATTCACGCGTCGGGAACATTCCGCTCAGCGCGATCATGTTCTAATGATCATCGCCAATGGCATGGCGGAACGCCGACAGCACGTCGGTGCCGAAGCAGGCGAAGATGACCTGCTGCAACGTTTCATCCGCCGCAAGAAACGTCTCGACCGTGGTGACCGCGATGTGTGCCGCTTCTGGGATCGGATAGGCGTAGATGCCGCAGCTGATCGCGGGAAAGGCGATTGTCCTCACCCCGTGAGCGACGGCGAGGTGCAGGCTGTTGCGGTAGCAGCCAGCCAGCAGCGCCGCTTCGCCGTGCTGCCCGTCCCGATAGCGTGGACCAACCGCGTGGATAATGTAGCGGGCCGGCAGCCGATGCCCGCCGGTGATCCGCGCCTCGCCGGTCGGGCAACCGCCGAGCGTGCGGCACTCGGCCAGCAGCCCCGGCCCGGCGGCGCGGTGAATGGCGCCATCGACTCCGCCGCCCCCCAGCAGGGACTGGTTCGCGGCGTTGACGATCGCATCGACCGCGAGGGTGGTTATGTCAGCCTGCCGAACCGCGATCCGCGCCATACCGCACTCCCGCCCTAGAGCATGATCGCGCTGAGCGGAACGTCCCCGGCGCGTGAATCATGCGATCAAACAAAGAGATAGACCATTTTCGGCCTGCACAGTCAGGCTGAAAATTGTCTAGTATCGCGCATCAGAGCAGCGCGAGACGTCGCTCTTCCGGATCATGCGGCGAATCGCGGTCGCTAGGCCGAAGGCTGCATGCCATCGGCGACGATCGTTCGCAACTTTGCGTGCAGATGCGGATTGCCCGCGACGATGGCGCTGGTCTGCCGCGGATCACCGTCGCCCACATCGGTGGAATAACCGCCTGCCTCGCGCACCAGCAGCATCCCGGCGCAGATATCCCAGGGTTTGATCCCAAGCTCCCAGTAGCCGTCGAACCGGCCATGCGCGACCCAGGCCAGATCCAGCGCGGCCGCACCGAAGCGCCGGATGCCGGCCACCTGCGGCATCAATACGGCGAGTGTCCGGCTGAACGCGCGCTGGCGCGGCACGGACACGGCGCCGAACGGTATACCCGTGGCGAACACCGCCTCGTTCATCTCGCGCCGGGCGGAGACGCGCAGGCGTCGTTCGTTCACGAACGCGCCGGTGCCTTTCTCCGCCCAGAACATCTCATCGGCGGCCGGAGCATAGACCAGGCCGGCGTGCACCTCGGAGGTGCCGTCCGCCAGCCGCCGCTCCAGCCCGATACTGATCGCCCAGTGCGGCATGCCGTGGAGAAAATTGGTGGTTCCGTCGAGCGGGTCCACCACCCAGCGCCAGGTCCAGTTCTCGGACCCCGAGGCGCCGGACTCCTCCATCAGGAACGCATATCCGGGGCGAGCCTTGTTCAGCTCCTCCTTCAACATCTGTTCGGCCCGCAGGTCGGCCTGGGAGACGAAGTCGGAGGGACCCTTGACGCTGACCTGCAACTGCTCGACCTCGGAGAAGTCGCGCAACAGCCGCTTCGCCGCCTTCTGTGCGGCATTGGCCATGACGGTCAGGTGCGGTGAGAGACGAAAGGCCATCAGCCCTTGGCGCGCTCCACGTAGGAGGCGTCCTCGGTGCGGACGACGATGCGCTCACCCGCTTCGATGAACGGCGGTACCTGGGTCTTCACGCCGTTCGACAGCAGCGCCGGCTTGTAGGAGGACGATGCGGTCTGGCCCTTGACCACCGGATCGGCCTCGACGACCTCGAGCACGACGGAGCCGGGCAGGTGGATCGCGACCGGCTCGCCTTCCACGAGGTCAACCGTCAACTGCATCTGGTCCTGCAGGAACGGCGCCGCGTCGCCCATCAGATCGGCGGGGACGTGGGCTTCCTCGAAGGTTTCCGGGTCCATCAGCACCAGATTGGTGCCGTCGGTGTAGGAGTAGGTGTACTCCTTTTCCTCGGTGGTCAGACGCTCGACGGTGTCGGCGGTGCGCCAGCGTTCGTTGGTCTTGTTGCCTGACTTCAGGTCGCGCATTTCGACCTGGATGAAGGCGCCGCCCTTGCCGGGGGTGATGATCTGCTGCTTCAGCACCGTCCAGCGACGGCCTTCGTGCTCGATCACCTGGCCGGCGCGAATCAGGTTCGCCTGCTGCTTCATGAATGGGTCCGTTCGACAGGTTGGGAAAGCGTGCGGGCTTCTAAACCCTGCCTGGGGGTTGGGGCAAGGTTGCGGGGCATGGTGGCCGGCCGGGCGCGCAGGCGAACACGGATCAGCACGGAATGACCCTGACATGGCCGGCGTCACCGTAAGCGATGATTTTCCGGTCACCGGTAACGATCGGTATGCCGAGATGCCAGGCCGTGGCGATGATGATACGATCGGCGGGATCAGAATGGAGATCGCCAGGGAGGTGAGATGAGTCGATCGCGATGGCCGGCGTGATCGGTGCTTCCTTGATGCCTGGCAAAGCCATGAGCCTGGCGAACCAGGTTTTGGGATCCGGATGGAATTCGGGCACACGCTTTCGTCCCGGCTGCGCCTTGCTCAACAGGCCGATCTCCCACGCCGATGCCGTCGATACGAAAACCCCATCGGCCGACCCGGCATATCTGATGAGGTCGATGACAGCGGCGGGCAGCGGATCGGCGTTCACCAGCCAAATGACCGCACAGGTGTCCAGCAATAGCGACGCGGACGCTGTGGGCTGGCTCATCGGTGCGATATGCCACCGGTGGCGTCGAACGGCTCGTCCAGGACGGGTTCGGTGAGGTCGAGGCCCGCGGGAATGACGACGGAGCCGCGCATGCTGCCATAGAGATCCTGAACCGCGGCCGTGTCGGGCGGCAGCAGGACACCGACCGTCCTGCCACGCTTGGTGATGACGACGCGATCAAGTTCGTGGCCGGCGACGCGATCGAGGATGTCCAGGCATTTGGCCTTGAACTCCGACGCGCTGATGGTCCGGGTCGCTGCCATTTGCCGCCTTTCTGACTGGTCACAATGACCGGTCATTTAGTCTGGTTTCTTCCGCGGTTCAAGGACGATGCGGCGCGACACCCGAAGCCGGGGCGCTCTCTCCGCCGCGGTTTCATGATCGCGGCAGCGGGTGGACCTGCTGTCGCAGCCGGTCGGCCAGTAATTCGGCGGATGCTGCAGGTTCCGGGCGGGATGGCGCGCCCGATCATCAGCCGGCCTGGTCCCGGGCGCGCTGGCGCTGAGCGACCTCGGCATCGCTCAGGCGCGCGTCGTAGACCGACCGGGGCTCGATGGTGCGCGCCACCAGGGTCGCGGTGGCGACGATAATCAGCATGGGCAGCATCGCGGCGCGGGAATAGCCGGTCATTTCCATCATCAGCACGACGGCGGAGATCGGGCCCTGGGTGGTGGCGGCGATCATGGCGGTGGCGCCGAGCAGGGCGAACAACCCGGGCGGGATGCCGGGCCAGAGCGAGGACCAGGGCAGACCGAGCACCCCGCCGAGCATGGCTCCCATGGTCAGTGTGGGGGTGAACAGGCCGCCGGGGGCTCCGCTGCCCATGCAGATCAGCGTGGCGGCCGGGCGCAGCACGAACAGGATCAGCAGCAGAAGTGGCCCGATCTGGCCGGTGAAGGCGAGCTGCGCGGCGTCGCGGCCGTTGCCGAGCAACTGTGGGTAGGGGATCGAGGCCGCGCCCAGGGCGGTGAGGGCCAGGACGGGGGCGAGGAGGCGGCGCCATCCTGTCGGCTTGTGGCGGTCGGCAAAGGCGACCGCTCGGACGTAGACCACCGAGACCAGAGCCACCACCGGTCCGGCCAGCAGCGCCCAGACGGCGACGGATATCGAGCCGTGATAGGCCGGGATATCGTATATCGGCGCGTCCGGCAGGTACGACCATGAAATGCCCGTCGCGACCAGGCAGGTGACCATCGCGGGGAGCACGAAGCGCAAGGCAAGCATGCCGCGCAGGACCTCGAGCGCGAAGAGGGCTCCGCCAACGGGCACACCGTAGGCCGCGGCCATCCCCGCGCCGGCGCCACAGGCCACGAGTAGGCGGCGTTCCTCATCGGTCAGGCGGGTGCGGTCGGCGACGGCGTTCCCGACCACCGCGCCAGCCTGTTTGGGGGCGCCTTCGCGACCCAGGGCCGCGCCCATGCCGACGAGGATGATCGACAGAACGGCGCTGCCCAGGGTGCGCAGTTTCGGCAGGCGTCCGGCGTGAAACCAGATCGCGGCCGAGATGTCGATACTGTTGCCGCTGGACAGCCTGGTAAGCAGAAGCTGGCCGGCGCCGGTGAGGAGTCCGGCGCCGGTCAGGACAATCAGGTGGTGGATGGGCGAGGCGCGTGACGCGCCCTGCAGCAGGTCGACGCCGTCGCCGCCCCAGAAATGGCGCTGGGTCAGCTGCAGCAGCGCGGTCAGGGCAGCGGCGGAGAGGCCGGTGCCGATTCCCGTCAGCACTACCGCGAGCCAGAAATTCGCGGCGCTGCGCCGGGCCAGGATCGGCGGGATCATGCTGGGGGAAGCGGGATGGCGCGGCTCCGGTCGTGACGATTGTCGCGATGCAGATATATCGGACCGTGGCCCGCGGCTATAGACCATTTCCAGCCTGACCAGGCAGGCCGGTCGCGGGCTGGCGGGCGGTGGCCGCATGAACGGGAATGACTGGACGAAATCATTCCCTTCGCCGGCTGGCTCAGGCGAGACGCGGGTGGGCTGGGGTGGCGCCGCGCCACAGCCCCTGACCGTGACGGCAGCAGGTATGCCCTGGCCGTTGGTCCGATCGCGTCATCTTCGGCCTTCTCGCGATCATGCCGGTAAATGGCGTGGGCGCCATGCGTTCGACTGTCGCAACCTTATAGAAACGGTCGGACAATCGGGATTCCTATGCCTCGGGGGACCAGGGCTCGGTGCCGAGGCGCCCGTGGATGAATTCGTCGCCGTCCAAAGGCCGACCGATTTTGTCTTGCGTTGGGAGGCGCCGGCCATTGACCGTGCGATAGTCGCATGGCCGAGCCATCGGCATGGAATGAATCCGCGGCTTTTTGCCGGACCGGACCGGCCATGCCATGGAGGAACGGCCATGACAGAAGAGGCGGGTTGTGATTGGCTTGCACCAAGCAGTCGTAAGGTCTGCGGTTGTAAGGTTGGTCGAGGGGGGGTTGAAATGCCAGGAAACCACGAACCAGGTCACACGCGGCGGCGGATCCTGCGGGCGGGACTTGTCGTGGCCGGTGGCGCGGTTACCGCCGGCCGAGCACAGGCCGCGGAGAACGTTCCCGCGGAAAACCAGGCGCGGGAGCAACCGGCCGGGGCGAAGCTCACGCTGGCAGCAGTACACTACCAGCCGACACCGCATGACTGGGAGAAGTGCCTTTACTGCTCGTTTTTTAAGGCGCCAAGCACTTGCGGGATTGTGGCCGGAACGGTTTCCAAGAACGGCTGGTGCGATCACTTTACGTTGCTGCACGAATAAGCCGTCAGCCACGCCCCCAACCGCGCGGTGGATCGGATGAGGCAGCCGGTCCCGGGCGGAGCAAGCGTGATCAAGACAGGAGCGGCCGCCCAGATTTCGAATGGTTCGCTGTATCAGGGGCTGCCGGACGGCTTGCTTCATGGTCGCCGCCACGGGCTGTGGCGGACCAACACGGTCAGGGGGGTGGCGGCGGCGGAACCGCATAGACCGGGGCGGGAATGTAGACCGGGGTGGGATACGGCGCGGCGTAAACTACCGCCGGCGGTGCCGGCGGAGGGATCTGTTCTCCCTTGGCGATCATGCATTGGCTGTAAGACATGTTGTAGCTGTTCTGAGTCGCCGCGGCGGACCTTCGACCGCGCGCCGAACCGAGGAGCGTGCCGGCGAGCAATCCACTGCCGGCGCCGATCGCCGCGCCGGTTCCGGCGTGACCGGATGCCGTTCCGATCAGCGCACCGGCCGCCGCGCCGACACCGGTACCGACGACGGCGCCGCCAATGCCGCTTCTGGCGGCCTGTTGGCCCGGGGTCTGGCCGCCGGTCTGCGCCGAGGCGTACTGGCGGCAGGCGGCGTCGTGCTGCTGGAAGACCTCGAAGCTTTCGCCCGGCGCCGGCAACGCCATGACGGTCGGAGCAGCGGGTCCCGGGCGCGCGCATCCCGCGAGTGCCGTGGCGAGGCCGGCACACAGGACGGCGGCGCCGGGCGTCGGGCGGGATCGAAACGATTGTGCCAACTTGGATCTCCTTGTGTCCGGACACGAGGCGGATGACTGCCGCTTTCGCCGTGCTAAGCCATGTTCCCGACCCGGAGGGGCCGGATCGGCATTGGCCGGAAACGGTCCAATGCCACCGGACGGCGTCTCCATAACGTTATTGATAGATAATGATAACGCCGTCCGGTACTGGTGTTACGGAGTGCGGAGTTTTATCCCCCGCTTATTGATCACGGGCCGGAGCCGCTTTTCCGCGCGCCGACGGCTCGGGCGAGGGCGCGCGCAGGGTCGCGTCACTGAAGCCAAACACAGACGCGACGTACCTTGAGCGTCTCGGTGATTGCTGGCCGCGCGGCGGCGTTGGCCCCGGGATGCTGCCCACCCCTGGGTTGGAAGCGGGCATTTCCAGGCGATCCTGCGGCGGCGCGTCGTGTCGTCAGTGTCACGGCACGTAGTAGTACCCGGGCGCTGCGTAGAGCGCCGGCGGCGCGTAGACCACGGGCGGCGGGACGACGTAGGCAGGACGCGCGGCGGCGGCGACGCCGACCGCCGTCCCGACGGCGAGCCCCCCTATGGCGCCAGCGGCTACGGCGCCGCCGTGGCAGCAGGGACCTCCATGCCAGCCAGCGCCCCAGTAGTGGCCACGATGCCAGCCGGGGCCCCAATGGGCGGCACCGTAGCGGTGAGGACCCCAGTAGACCGCTTCTCTTGCGAACGCGGGACTCACCGTCGCGACCGACGTGCCCGACAGCAGGAGAACTGGCAGCATCGATGTTTTCATCATGGTGTGTACTCCTCCTGTGGCGCGACGAAGCGCGTGCTGTCCTGATACGAGCGAGGCCGGCTTGTGCGACAGCCGATGTCAGGATCCGGCCCAGTCGTTACGATCGAGGTAGCCCTTGCCGCGTGTATCGGCCTTCTCGAAGCGCTGCTTGAGGCGGGCGGCCTGTTGCTCGGGGCTCAGACAATTTTCAGCCTGACTGTGCAGGCCGAAAATGGTCTATATCTTTGTTTGATCGCATGATTCACGCGCCGGAACGTTCCGCTCAGCGCGATCATGCTCTAGTTGCCGGAAGCGCTGCGCCATGGGTCCGTTCGACGCAACGCTGCGAGGCACGGGCCTCGGATTCCGGCAGGGTCACACACCCGTCGTGATTGGTGTCGGGCGCATCGAAGTTGCCTCGCATCCGGGCCAGGCCCTCGGGGCCGTTGTGAGCGCGATGGTGGGGCAGAGGACGGCGCCTCCGAGGAAACGGACATTCATACGATGCCGTATGACGCGTTCCTCGGCTGTCTGCACAGCGGTGATCCCGAGCGGCTGGGCGACTTTGCTCTGAGTGGAAGGCCTTCAGAACACTTGGATAAAGTAGCGGCTGGAGCAATTTCATCAGCGGAGCTTACCTGGGGATTGGAGCCAGGCTGACGGCGCGACCGCCATTGGGGCGGGCAGGATTGCCCGCTGCGCGACCGCCGACGCGCGCGGCATCTGCGGACCATGGTCCTCGTGCGGTCCCCCGGCCCGGCCGTGGCGCCCCCGAGCCGGTTACGCCAGGCTGGCATGTGGTGCAGACCGGCATGTGGCGAAGGTGAGGACGAAGGCGAAAGCGGCAAGCATCGCGGACAGAGGATCACCAGGGCCCGAGCAAGGTTGCCCGCACGGTCTGCATGGCGATGACGGCCATGAACGGGATCGCGCCCAGGAGCCCGTCGCCTGCCAGCGCATGAGCCACCAGCACGAGGTCGCGAGCCTTGGCCCGCTGTTTCGCCTCGACGGCGGCCTGACACCACATCGCCATCAGCAGAAACCTTTCGGCCCATTCGGCGCGCCGGGCCGGAAGGATTTCGGTCATCACCAAGGCGGCCATTGCCGCCTGTTCGGTGCGCGGCAGTTTCGCCAGGGTTTGCTGAACCCGCGGCCCATCCTCATACCACGTGGCGAACAGGTCGTCCTGCGCCATCCACTCCAACCCGCGGGCAAAGCCGCCTTCGATCCCGTCGGGCGTGCGATCGGCCGGATCCAGCAGGTCGAACAGCCGGTCGGCCTCGGCTTTGACATCGAGCCGCCGGTCCTTCCATTCGGTGCCCCCGAGGTTTTCGGCCACCTCCAGAAGCAGTGCCGGCGGCACCGCCTCACGTTCGACCGCTGTGCCGACGGCATGCTGAACAACGGTGTCGACGAAGGTCTTTTCGACGCGGAGCATGGGGCGCCGACATCTGCGCCTCCCGCAGCAGCTTGTTGATCTTGCCGCGCGAAAGATCCAGATCCGCCCAGGTGTCGACCACGCCGGTGCCGTGGCGCAACAGGACGCCGCCAAAAAAGCCCTTCTTGCCGGAGCGGCTGGCCACGAGAATGCTTTGCGCGCCCGATCCATCGATCGCCGACATATGGAACTCGAGGTCTCGCTGGGCGGCGGGCCAGGCGGCGATTTCGACCCCGGCGAGCCGCGCCTTGCGAATCGCCGCGTCGAGCGGCGGACGATCGGCGATGGGGATCCAGTTGCGCAGGATGATGGCCCGCCGCAGCGCATCCGGCGACATCGTGTCGGGCCGCGCCGTTTGCTCCAGCGCGGCGGCGGCGTTTCGGCGGACCGTCTCATCGTCGTCCAGCAGCATGATCGGCACGGCGTCGCGCAGCATCTGGTGCGGCGAAAGCGCGAGTTCGGTGGCCATGAAGCCGCGCAGCATCGCCGGCAACATCGCGCCGGCGTTCTGCAGCGCATGGATGACCTCGAACGGCGAGGAGACCATGGTGGCGAGTTCGTCCATGAAGCCGCGCAGGACCTGCAGCATCTGTTCCGGTGGCCCGTCAACGTCGGCGGCTTTGAAACCAGCGTCGGCCAGCGCCATCTGAACCGTGTCGGACACCGGGACACGCGCCTCGGTCAGCGCGTTGCACATCATGAACCAGTCGTCCCGCGGGATCGAGGCGTCCTCGCCCAACGCCACCAGGCGCCGCTCGAACGCCTCGATCATGTCGGTGGCCCACTCCCATCCCCGGTCCTGGCGGTAGCGGACGAACTCAAGTTGGAGTGCCAGCAGGGTCTGGTAGGCGAGGATCAGGGCTTCGTCGCGCCTGGCCGCACTGACGACGCCGACAAGCGATTCGACGATCACCGGAAGCACCTGCGGCGTCTCCTCCAGCCAGCCGCGGTCTTCCATACTGATGTCGGCCTCGGGCTTGCGGGCGATCCGTTTGGCGATCGCCTTCACGCGGCTGCGGTCGAGACTGGTCGCTTCCGGCGGTTCCGTCGGATCGTCGCCAATGAGCGGAACTTCCTCGTCGTCCTCGTCCTCGGGTTCCGGCCATGAAATCGGCGAATTCGTCGTCGTCCAGGCCGGCTCCATCGATCTCCTCTATCATCGCCTCGACGGCGGCTTCGATGGTGTCGGCATCACCGGTCCGGCTGATCTTTGTCTGGTTCAACTCCTCGGCTTCGAAGCTCCAGGTGCCTTCGATCGCGGCGGCAAACTCGGGATGAGAAAGCGCGATACGGAATCGGGTCCAGGTCCGCAGTGCCTCGATTCGGATGTTGCATTCACCATCGGGAAGTTCGATCGTTTCCTGCTCCAGCAAGACGGCCCCGGCGCCGGCACGCCTCCCGTCGGAGAGTGCCTGCTTGTAAACCTGTTCTTCGTCGGGGTCGAAGAAGTGGTCGCTCAGGAGCATCGACGCGAGCTCGATCAGGGACTCGTCGATCTGATCCGGTTCGGGTGCGGGGGACGTGTCGTTGTGTCTGGCCATGTTTGCTCCCCTGTCTTGATTCGAATCGGGTGCCGGTTCGAATCGGGTGCTGCTTCAAGTCGGGTTGTCATCCGCCTGGGCCGGTGGACATCCTATCGCTCGGCAGGCCGGACGATAAAGCTTCTACTCCGCCAGGGACGCCAGTTCCGCCCTTAGCGCGGCAACGCCCTCGCCCGACTCGCTGCTGGTCGACAGTATGCGCGGGAAGGCGGCCGGGTGCGAGCGGGCGAGGGCCTCGGTGGCATGGATTTTTTCCGCCAGGGCAGGGGGCCTCACGCTGTCGGTCTTGGTGAGCACAAGTTGGAACGTGACGGCGGCGCGATCCAGCAGGTCCATCACGTCGTGATCGGCCTGCTTGAACTCGATCCGGGCATCCATGAGGAGCATGACGCGGCGCAGCGTGGGACGGCCACGCAGGTAGTCGAACATCATGCCTTGCCAGTCGGCCTTGATGTCCTTGGACGCCCGGGCGTAGCCGTAGCCGGGCATGTCGACCAGGATGAGCCGGTCGCCCAGGTTGAAGAAATTGAGCTGGCGTGTGCGTCCGGGTTCCGACGACGTGCGGGCAAGCGAATTCCGGCCCGTCAGAGCGTTCAGCAACGAGGACTTGCCGACGTTGGAGCGGCCGGCGAAGGCGATCTCGGCCCCGCCTGGCGGGGGCAGCTGGTCAAGCTTCTGGGCGCCGAAGAAGAACCGGCATTCGGCCGCGAACAGCAGGCGGCCAGTTTCAAGGGTGGCGGCCTCGGCTGCTTGCGGTGTCAGTTGCGTGCTGTCCGAATTCGATCAAGTGCGGGCCAGCGAGGGTTTGGCGAGGCGGGTGCGACGCTGGATCAGCCATTGCTGCGCGACCGAGAGCGTGTTGTTCCAACTCCAGTAGATGATGAGGCCGGCGGGGAACTTGGCCATCATGAAGGTGAAGACGATCGGCATGAGCTGGAACAGCTTTGCCTGCATGGGGTCGGGCGGGGGCGGGTTCATCTTCTGCTGCAGGAACATGGTGCAGCCCATGATCAGTGGCCATGCGCCGAGATGCAACAGGGGGATGTAAGCGGCCGGGTTGAACGGCAGCAGGCCGAACAGGTTGAACACGTTGGTTGGGTCCACCGCCGACAGATCGTGGATCCAGCCGAAGAACGGCGCCTGGCGCATCTCGATGGTGACGAAGATCACCTTGTAGAGCGAGAAGAACACCGGGATCTGCACGATCATCGGCAGGCAGCCCGAGGCCGGGTTCACCTTCTCGGCGCGGTAGAGGGCCATCATCTCCTGCTGCATCTTCTGCGGGTCGTCCTTCAGCCGCTCCCGCAGGGCGGTCATCTTCGGCGACAGCAGCTTCATCTTGCTCATGGAGCGGTAGGAGTAGTTGGCCAGCGGGAAGAACAGCGCCTTGACGAAGACGGTGAACACCATGATGGCGAGGCCGAAATTTCCCAGCAGGCTGTTGAGCCAGTCGAGCGCGAAGAAGATCGGTTTGGTAAGGAAATAGAACCAGCCGAAGTCCACCGCCTTGTCGAAGCTGGGGATGTGGAACTCGCTTTCGTAGTGGTCCAGCAGGGTCACGACCTTGGCGCCGGCGAAGGCGTGATTGATCATCGTGATATCGCCGTTGGGCGGCACGGTCAGGGGGTCGACGGTGATGGTGTCCACCTGGTAGTGGTTGCCGCCCTCGCCGATGTAGCGGAAAGTTCACCTTCGTCGGCAGCACCTGGTCGGGGACGACGGCGGTCAGCCAGTATTTGTCGGTGATGCCGGCCCAGCCGCCGGTCGTGGTCTTGTCGAAGGCGACGCCACCGTTCTTTTCCCCCTCGGATTTCGTCTTGTCGTAGGAGGTTTCCTGCAGCGTGCCGTCGACGACGCCCAGCAGGCCCTCGAACAGCACGTAATACCCCGCGACCTCGGGTTTGTAGTCGCGGCGGATACGCGACCAGGGATACAGCTTTATCGGCTGGCCGGAGGCGTTCCTGACCGTCTGGGCCACCGAGAACATGTAATTGTCATCGACCGACAGTCCGAGCTGAAGGTCAGGCCGGCGCCGTTGTTCCACGACAACGTGACCGGCTTGCCCGGTGCCAGGGTATCGGCTGAGGCGGTCCAGATCGTGTCGTTGTCGGGCAATTTCGTGGCTTCGCCGGCGGGGGCGGTCCAACCGAACTGGATGTAGTAGGGATGCGGTCTCCGAGCGGGGCTCGAGCAACCGCACCAGCGGGGAATCGGGAGAGATTTCCTCTCGATAGTCCTTCAGGACGAGGTCATCGAGCTTGGCGCCGCGCAGGTCGAGCGAACCCTCGACGCGCGGTGCGTCGATCTTCACCCGTGGTGCCTTGCCCGGTTCCTCCGCGGGGGTGGACGCCAGCGCGGCACCGGGTGTGCGCTTCGCGCGGCGCGACGGCGGGGGTGGCCGGCTCGGTGGTCTGCGCGATCTGTTTCGGCGGCGGTTTGGGCAGGTGCGGCGCGACCAGCATCTGGAAGCCCAGCAAAATCGCCAGCGACACCGCGATCGCCAGAAAGAGCCGTTTTTGGTCCATCAATGCCCCATGTTCCGGTCGACCGCATTCCCTTCGAAGAGGGGCACGGGATCGACACCACCTTCATGCCACGGGTTGCAGCGCAGGATACGCTTCGCCGCCATCACCGTTCCCCGCGCCGCGCCGTGCACCCGCAGCGCCTCGACGGCGTATTCGCTGCAACTGGGCCAGAAGCGGCAGTGCGAGCCGATCAGCGGACGCACCGTCCACTGATATAGGCGCACCGCGCCGATACCAACCTGGGCCGCACCGATGTTGAGCGAGCCAACCGCGATCCGAGGTTTCATACGCCCGTCCTGTCCAGGGCGCGCCTGATATCGTCTTGCAGGGCGATGAAATCGCGTTTGCGGGTGCTGTCCCGCCCGATCAACACGAAATCGGCTCCGGCGACCGGGCGTTCCGCGAGCAGCAGCCGGGCCGCTTCCTTCAGGCGGCGACGTGTGCGGTTGCGGACGACGGCATTGCCGACCTTCCTGGTCACGGTGAACCCCAGCCTCGCGGGTTCGTTGTCCTGACGCTTAAGTGCCTGAAGGACCACACCGCCTACAGCGACCTTCTTGCCGGATGATGCCACGCGCAGGAATTCCGCTCGCCGTTTCAGGCGGCCGGGTTTCGCGGCGCTTGGAGGCGGTATCGGGGCTGGCATGGAAGGCACACCAGCGGTTCGCACGTCAGGCGGACAGCTTCTTGCGGCCCTTGGCACGACGGTTGGCCAGCACCTTGCGACCGCCGACAGTCTCCATGCGGGCGCGAAATCCGTGCCGACGCTTGCGGACCAGCTTCGACGGTTGATAGGTGCGCTTCACGACTACTCTCCGAAAACCTTTTGACCGAAAACCCTGGACGGGCGTCCTTGCGATCCGTACCCAAGCACGCCGGCGGGTGCACCTGCGCAGGCGACCCGTCGCGAGCGGCGGCTTATAGGGATGCGGCGGCGGCCCGTCAATCCGCGCGACGCGCGGGTCCCGGCAGGGTGTGGCTTGTGCAGTCCATTCCGAACGACGCAACGGCAGGCAGTGATGCGGCAAATGGATCATATGGCGGAATTGCAGGCGATCCTGTCACGCGACCCCCGGCGATGGCACATTCTCGGCGTGGTTCGATCCCTCGGCCTGCCAGATTGTTGGATCGGGGCGGGATTTATCAGGAACGCCGTCTGGGATCACCTGCACGGCCGCTCGGCCTCCTGCACGCCGTCTGGCGATGTCGACGTGGTCTGGTTTGACCGCGAACGAGCGGCGCGCTCGGAGGATATGCGGCTGGAAGGGGTGCTTCGGGACCATGAACCCGGTATTGACTGGTCCTTGAAGAATCAGGCTCGCATGCACCTGCGCAATGGCGATGCCCCGTACTTGTCGACGACGGACGCCATGCTGCGCTGGCCCGAGACGGCTACGGCAGTCGCCGCGCGGCAAACGGAGCAGGGGGGGTGCGAGATCGCCGCGCCGTTCGGGCTTGATGATCTGTTCGCGCTGGTCCTCAGACCGACCCCGCGGTTCATGGGGCAGAAACACGATATCTATCTCAGGCGCATTCAGACCAAGCGATGGCTGGTGATTTGGCCGGGCCTGCAAATGCGGGAAGGCTAGCTAGCTAGATCATGTTCAGCCTGACCGTGTAGGCCGAAAACGGTTCAGGTCTTTGTCTGATCGCATGATTCACGCGCCGGGGACGTTCCGCTCGCGCGATCATGCTCCAGGCCCGCGGATGCCGGTTGGGCAGGTCGAGGTCCGCCAGAGCGGGCTCGTCCTTCAGTCCCGCTTTGGCGCGGCCGCAGATGGCGCCTGCAAACCGTCGAGCAGCGCTTTGTGGAACGCATCGGGGTCCTGGATCTGCGGGGCGTGCCCCAGATCGGGGAACTCCACCAGTTGCGCGTGCGGGATTCGTGCCGCGGCCTGCCTGCCTAGCACCGGATAGTTGCCGAGTGTGGGGCGGATCGCGGCGGGCGCGAAGTTCTTGCCGATAGCGGTGGTGTCCTTGTCGCCGATCATCAGCAGCACCGGCATGGACAGATCGCCCAGTTCGTAGACGACCGGCTGGGTGTAGATCATGTCGTAGAGCAGGGCGGAGTTCCAGGCGACCAAATCGCGCCCCGGCCCCCGATACATTCCGGCCAGCATCTGCACCCATTCTTCATAGGCCGGCTTCCAGGTGCCGGCGTAGTAGGTGGTGCGCTCATAGTCGCGAATGCGGTCGGCCGAGGTATGCAATTCCAGCCGGTACCACGTATCGACGCTTTGCCAGGGAACGCCCTTGGCCTTCCAGTCCTCCAGCCCGATCGGATCGACCAGCCCGAGTTGCTCGACACCGGCCGGATACATCAGTCCATACCGGATCGCCAGCATCCCGCCGGTCGAGTGGCCGATCAGCGTCGCCTTGCCGATCCCGAGCGACGTCAGCAGGGCGTGGGTGTTTCCGGCAAGCTGCTGGAAGCTGTACTGGTAGTGCGCCGGCTTGGTCGATTTGCAGAACCCGATCTGGTCGGGCGCGATAACGCGGAAGCCGGTTCGGGTCAGAACGGCGATCGTGGCCTGCCAGGTCGCGGAACAGAAATTCTTGCCGTGCAGGAGCACGGCGGTCCGGCCGTTCGGGCGCGCCGGCTTGACGTCCATATAGGCCATGTCCAGCACATCGCCCTGGGATGTGAAGCGGTAATGCGAAACCGGCCAGGGATAGTCGAAGCCCTGGAGTTCGGGACCGTACGCCGGAGCGGCAGCGTGCGACGTGGCGCCGGGGATGGCGAAGGCGAGGGCGGCGGTCAGGGTGGCGACTCGCATTGAAGGGCTTCCGATGGTGTGGTGGTTATCTGGTCGCCGTCCTGCTGCCGGAGCGCTGCTGCCATCGGTGGAAACACTCCCGCACAAAACGGTTACCGCAGGGACGCGACAGCCTTCGTCTCGAACGGCGGGCATCCCGGGTCGTCGCCGGGACGTCGCGTTGTGACGGCCGGGAGGGCTACAATCGAGCCATCACAGTGCGGGAAAATTCCTCGGCGAGGCGCCACTTCGTTTCATTTCCCACGGCGAAGACCATTTCCTGCAGTCCGTCCCGCGCCAGCGCGCGGATCTGTTCGATGAGTTCATCCGGGGTGCCGACAAGACAGGTCTCTCGGATCAGTTGTTCGTCGATCAACTCTGCCTCCCCGGGATGCAGATCGGTATAGTGGAACTCGTGGGTCCGGAAATGCCGGTGCTCCGGCGGCGTCTGCTCGACCAGGGCGCAATAGGGCTTCCAGATGCGGCGGAGGAACTCCGGCGGCTCGATCCCGGTTTCGTGGACCATATCGTAGAAGTAATAGACGCTGGCCATGACGTTAGGACCGATCGACCGCTTCACCCGATCCGAGTCCGCGGCTTCACCGGGCTGCAGCAGTGCGACGTTGGTGAGCGTGGCGTTGCGGAACCCCGTCATGTCGCGACCAGCCCGGGCGGCGCCCTGGCGGGCATGGGCGAGGGCATCCTGGACGGGCACGCCGCGCGGCGGAATGGCGAACACCAGGCCATCGCCATACTCGCCCGCTATCGCCATGGCGCGCGGTCCGAAGCCGGAAACGTAGAGCGGAATGCGGGGCTGCAGGTTCATGAAACGGGTCTCGTGGCGAAGCATCTTCACCGGACGAGAGCGACCCTCGAAGGTGTAATCCACCACTTGACCGCCCAGCAGGCGCGACAGAACGCGCAGGTATTCGCCGAATGCGGCCATCTTCATCGGTTTCTGGCCCATCGTCCGCATCGCGGTGTTGCCGGTGCCGATGCCCAGGAACACCCGGCCGGGCGCCATGCGGTTCAGCGTCGCCATCGCCGCGACCTGCACGGGAGGGATGCGCGTGCCGCAGATGGCGGTGCCCGGTCCGATCCGCAATCGCTTCGTCTGCTGGGCGGCGAGCGCGCAGACCGCATAGACGTCGGAGAACATCATCTGGCTGTCGGCGACCCAGGCGGAATCGTAGCCCAGGGCTTCAATGAAGCTGAAGAAGCCAATCTCGTCGATATCCGACATGACGCAGAAGCCGAATTTCATTGCTTGTCCCCGTTCAGATCGCGAGAAACGTTTGCCGTACCTGGTCGTTGGCCATCAGGGTCTGCAGCGCGCACCTGTTGGCTGGGAGCGCCGTAGTGTCGCGGCGCAGGATTGCGCCTGGTCCCAGGTTCTCACACGCCGGCGCGATTGGGTACACTCATTCCCGTCACCGGCATTTCCCGTTACCGGCATTTCCCTTCGCCGGCATTTCCCGGCACCGGCGTCCTCCGTCAGAAGTGCCAACCACGGATTACTCCCACCGCCGGCGAGCGGGCGCCGCACGCGGACCGGGCGCAAGGTTTTCGTGCCGAGCCACCACCATGCGGTCGGATCCCTGGGGTCGATATTGGTTTCCAGCACCGGAATGGTTTGGCCCCGCCGACTCAGCTGTCAAGGGGGCGCGGCTATCGGCTTCGTTGGGTCCGGCGTCGCCGAACCCTGCGAGGGGACCGATCCGTGGGTTTGGAACCTGCCGTACTGTCGCCAGGTCGATCGACGTCACGCTGGCTGATGTCATCCCAGGCATCGCCGCAGCGGCGGCAGGACCTCGCGCCGCGTTGCCGACGCGGCGGCAGCATCTTAAATTTTTGTCATGCAGGATGAGAAAGCTGGATTGTGCGAAACGGGCGGGAGATCCGGGATCGATTGCCGTGTGGCGCAACGTTGCAGCCACAGCCGGTCGAAGAACGGGTCGGCCGCCGCGTGTCGGAGCGCCGGCCGAGGACTGCCCCCGGTGCCGCTGACCGATCACAAAAACCTGTCTCAGCGGATGCTTGCTGGCGAAATCGCTGGGGCTTAGAGCGATCCTCACGGCGATGGGAGGCACCCGCCCCGTTCTCGTTGTCTGTGGTCATGACCCCGCGGCAGGCCGTGCCGCCGGTCTACGCCCGCGCTTCTGGCCGGTTGACAGGACAGCGCGAGACCATAATGAAGGCGATATCGGAGCGGACGGTATTTCCGTCGCCCGGAAGCCGCTACCAGGATCTACCCGCCGGAGAATGACGCGTGTCAGTAACCACACATGATCACGAGCATGGCGACCATCATGGCCATGCGCCAGGTTTCGTCGCCCGCTGGCTGTTCAGCACGAACCACAAGGACATCGGCTCGCTGTATCTGATGTTCGCGGTGACCGCCGGCGTGATCGGCGGCCTCCTGTCGATGATCATGCGGGCGCAACTGCTGTTTCCGCACAACGATATCGTGACGTCCGGGCAGGAGTGGAACACGATCATCACCTCGCATGGTCTGATCATGATCTTCTTCACGGTCATGCCCGCGCTGATCGGCGGCTTCGGCAACTGGTTCATTCCGCTGATGATCGGTGCGCCGGACATGGCGTTCCCGCGACTGAACAACATCAGCTTCTGGCTGCTGCCGCCGGCATTCATTCTGATCATGACCGGGTTGCTGCTGGGCGAATCCGGCACCGGCTGGACGCTGTATCCGCCGCTGTCGGAGGCGACCTATGAGTATGGCATGGGCATGGACTGCACGCTGTTCGCGCTGCACCTGGCGGGCGTGTCGTCCTTGCTGGGGGCAATGAATTTCATCGTCACCATATTCAACATGCGTGCCCCGGGAATGACGCTGCACAAGATGCCGCTGTTCATCTGGAGCGAACTGGTCACCGCCTTCCTGCTGCTGCTGTCCATACCGGTGCTGGCGGGGGCGATCACCATGCTGATCTGCGACCGCAATTTCGGCACGGCCTTCTTTGACCCGCAGGGCGGCGGCGACCCGGTGCTGTTCCAGCACCTGTTCTGGTTCTTCGGCCATCCTGAGGTGTACATCATGATCCTGCCCGCCTTCGGGATCGTCAGCCATGTGGTGTCCACTTTCAGCCACAAGCCGATCTTCGGTTATCTGGGCATGGTCTATGCGATGGTCGCCATCGGCGTGGTCGGTTTCGTCGTGTGGGCGCACCACATGTTTGTTTCCGGCATCAGCGTCGATACGCGTGCCTACTTCATGGCCGCCACGCTGGTGATCGCGGTGCCGACGGGGATTAAGGTGTTTTCCTGGATCGCGACAATGTGGGGTGGGTCCATCGAGTTGAAAACCCCGATGCTGTGGGCGATCGGCTTCATCTTCGTGTTCACCATCGGTGGCGTCACCGGCGTGGTGCTGGCCAATGCGGGCATCGACCAGGTGCTGCACAACACCTACTACGTCGTCGCCCATTTCCACTACGTGCTGTCGCTGGGCGCGGTGTTCGGCATCTTCGCCGGGTTCTACTACTGGATCGGCAAGATGACCGGCCACCAGTATCCGGAGTTCTGGGGCAAGGTGCATTTCTGGCTGACCTTCATCGGGGTCAATCTGACCTTTTTCCCGCAGCACTTCCTTGGCCTGTCCGGCATGCCACGGCGCTATCCCGACTATCCCGCCGCCTTCGCCGGCTGGAACTTCGTTTCCTCGATCGGCGGCTTCATCAGCGGCCTGGCGACCCTGGTCTTCCTGTATGTCTGCTTTCGTACCTTCACTTCGAAGGAGCACCTCGCCGACAACTACTGGGGAGAGGGCGCGACCACGCTCGAATGGACCCAGACCTCGCCCCCTGCGCACCACACCTATATGGAGCTGCCGCAAATTCGCTGAATCCGTTTGCCCCGGCGCGGGCCGGCGTGGCAGGAAGCGGCCCATGCCAACCCGCCGATTCCTGCTTGCAAGTGCCGTACCCGCGGTCCTCGCCGCGCCCGCGTCCGCGTCGCCCACGGGCAGTTTCCGCAGCTTTCTGGCGGGCGTTCGCAACGAGGCCCGGGCGGCGGGCATCAGGGCGGCCACGCTGGACAGCGCCTTCAGAGGCGTGTCGCCGAACCAGAAGGTGCTGGATCGGGACCGCCATCAACCCGAGTTCACCATGACCTGGGCGCGCTACCGGGCGCTGGTGATCACCGACAAGCGGATCACCGACGGGCGGCAGGCGGTGAGCGCGAATCGCGGGTTGTTCGGGCTCGTCGAGCAGCGCTACGGCGTCGGTGCGGCGGTGATCGCCGGCATCTGGGGGCTGGAGTCCAGCTTCGGTGCCGGGACCGGCGATTTCCGGGTGGTGGAAGCGTTGGCGACATTGGCCTGGGAGGGACGGCGAGCCGGTTTCTTCCGCGGCGAGTTGATGGCCGCACTGAAGATCCTCGACCACGGCGATGTCGCGCCGAGCGGTATGACCGGGTCTTATGCCGGGGCGATGGGCCAGCCGCAGTTCATGCCCACGAGCTATCTGCGGTATGCAGTCGATTTCGACGGGCATGGGCGGCGCGACATCTGGACCAGCAAGCCCGATGTCCTGGGTTCGATCGCCAACTATCTGGCGCAGTCGGGCTGGCGGCCTGGCCAGACCTGGGGTCAGGCGGTGACGGTGCCGGCCGCGCTGGACGTTGAGGGCCGAGATGTCAAGCGACCGTTGGCAGCGTGGGCCCAGGCGGGTGTACGCCCGGTCGCGGGGCGGTGGGCGGCACCTGCCGACATGCCGGCGGGGCTCGTGGCGCCGGACGGGGCAGGGGGCGAGACGTTCGCGGTGTTCGGCAATTTCGCCGCCATCCGCCGCTACAATCCGTCCGACTTCTACGCCATCGCGGTCGGCCTGATCGGCGATCAGGTGGTGGTGTGACGGCCGATCTGCCGTGGAGTGGTGCGCGAAGGCCCGCTGCCAGCGGCGGACGGTGACAACCGCGGCAAACGACGTCGGCGTGCGCATGCGACGCGGCATGGCGACATCGTCGTCCCGACCCTCGCACTGCTGACGTTCGGCTGCGTGACCCATCCACATCCGGACCCGCACTACGTCCTGGGCAAGCCCTACCAGGCCGGGCGTGTCTGGTACTATCCGAAAGAAGCTTTCGACCTCGACGAGACCGGTCTTGCCGCCATCATGAAAGACGGCGCCAGGCGGCTGACCGCGGATGGGGAGGTCTTCGACCAAACCGCCCTGGCCGCCGCTCATCCCACGATGCAGCTGCCCGCCATCGCCCGGCTGACCAACCTGGAAAACGGGCGGCAAGTCATCGTCCGGGTCAACGACCGGGGCTCCGGCGATCCCCGGCGCCTGGTGGAAATTACCAGGCGCACCGCGCTGCTGCTGGGCGTGCCGCCTGGGAGCGTCGCCCGGGTTCGTCTGCAGGTACTGCCGGGCCCCAGCCACGCAGCAGCCGACGCACTGCCCGGCGCTCCCTCGCTCGGGATCACCGCGGCACCTCGTGGCCGGGTCGAGGTGGCGGAATTGGCGCCCCCTCCGGGCGTTCGACAGGGCAATGGGCGGGCGTTGCCGGTGGCCCCCGTCGTGGGGCCGCCAGAGGTCGTGGCCGCCGCACCGCCGCTGCGTCTGCCCGAGTCCGTCACCCGGACGGTGCCCCAGCCCAGCCAGTTGATCGTGCAGCTTGATACCTTTGACACATACCGGTACGCGGCGGTCCAGCGCGCCAGGATGGGCGAGGCCGGCGCGCGGATCGTCGCCATCGTGGATGGCCGCGAGCGGCAGTTCCGGGTTGAGATCGGTCCGTTGCCGGATGTCGCTCACGCCGACGCCATGCTGGACCGGGCGCTCGCATCCGGCATTCCGGATGCTCGGATCGTGGCGAATTAGGGAGGTACTGTCGAGATGCTGACCCGTCGTCTTGGCTTGCTGGCATCCGCCTTGTTTTTCGCGGCTGGTCCCGGCCTCGCGCTATCGAAACATGCAGCGGCCGGAAACCGAACCGCGGCCGGTGCCCACAAGGGCAAGGACGCCTCCGACGTTCCGGCCGGCAGCCCCGCCGACACGCCGCTGGGGCCGGTCGATACCGCCGCTCGATGGGCCTATATCGAGGACTTCGATACCGGCGCCAGCCTGCTGGAAAAGCAGGCGGACGATCCTATGCCGCCGTCCTCGATGACCAAACTGATGACCTTGTACCTGGTGTACGATCAGCTCAAGCAGGGCCGGCTGAAGCTGGACGACGAACTGCCGGTGTCGGAGAAGGCCTGGCGGATGCAAGGCTCGAAAATGTTCGTGCAGCTTGGCAGCTCTGTGAGGGTGGAGGACCTGATCCGCGGGGTCGTCGTGCAGTCCGGCAACGATGCGGCCATCGTGCTGGCCGAAGCGATCGGCGGGTCGGAGGAGGAGTTCGCCAAAAAGATGAATGCGAAGGCGAAGGAACTGGGCCTGACTCACTCATTTTTCAAGAATTGCACCGGCTGGCCGGACCCGGACCAGCACATGAGCGCGCGCGATATCGCGACGCTCGCCGGGGACATCATTCGCAATTTCCCGCAGTATTATCATTACGACTCAGAGAAGACATTCAAGTACAACGGGATCGAGCAGGGCAACCGTAATCCGATGGTGCAGAAGGGCACGGCCGACGGGCTGAAGACCGGCCACACCGAGGCCGGCGGCTATGGGCTCGTCGCCAGCTCGAAGCGGAACGGGCGGCGCGTGATCGTGGTGCTGAACGGCATGACCTCGATGCACGAACGGGCCGAGGAGTCGGAGCGGTTGATGGACTGGGCCTTCTTCAACTTCGAGGACGTGACTCTGTTCAGCGCCGGCGACGTCATCGAGAACGTCCCGGTCTGGCTCGGCACGTCGCCGACCGTGCCGCTGGTGGCCGGCCGCGATGTGATCGTGACGATGCCGCGTAACTGGCGCCAGAAGGCTTCGGTCAAGGTCAGCTATGCCGCTCCGCTGACCGCACCGATCACCAAGGGCGAAACGCTGGGCAAGCTGATGGTGACCGGCGACGGCGTTCCGCATCTGGATATGCCGCTGATGGCGGCAGACGATGTGCCTCGGCTGGGTCTGCCGGGACGGGCGATCGCGGTGCTGTCGAAATATGTGACCGGCACGTGAGTTTGGGGGGCGCTGACCTGGGGCGCTTTGTCACGCTGGAAGGCGGCGAGGGAGCCGGCAAGACAACCCAGTCCGCGCTGTTGGCGGAGGCCCTCGCGGCACGGGGGATTGGCGTGCTGCGGACGCGGGAACCGGGCGGCTCGCCGGCAGCGGAACTGCTGCGGGGGATCCTGCTGGACGGTTCGGTGGACTGGGCGCCGCACGCGGAAACGCTGCTGCATTTCGCCGCCCGGGCCGACCATGTCGCGAAAACGATCGAACCGGCGCTGCAAGCTGGCACATGGGTTGTCTGCGATCGCTTCTCTGATTCCACGTTGGCTTACCAGGGCTATGGACAAGGCGCCGACCGAGGCTTCATCGCCTCGCTCGTTGGCCTGCTGGGGATCGCGCCCGACCTGACGATCGTGCTGGATGTCGGCGAAGCGGTCGCGGCCGGCCGGAGGCGCCAGCGCGGCGGCGATGCCGACCGCTATGAGCGGCTGGATGCGGCCTTTCATGCGCGGGTGCGGCACGGGTTTCGGGATATCGCCAAGGCGGATCCGAAGCGTTGCGTGCTGCTGGACGCCTCGGGGAGTATCCGGGCCGTCCACACAGCCATCCTGACAGCGGTGTGGACGCGCCTGGCCCCGCATTGATTTTGCCCGCGGCGTCCGATGAGCCCCGCTTTGGCAGCCGTGAGCGCGAACCGGTCGGCCCCGCGGGCTGCCGGTGTCAGTAGCCCAGCGCTTCCTGCTCGACCGGCACCCATCTTGCGTTTCTGACCACGGTCAGGAAGGAGCGCGTCGAACCGTGATGCTGGTCGGGGCCGAATGACAGTTCGGAGCCGAAGATGTCCTTGTAGTCGTGGATACCCTCCATCGCCTTGATGAAGCTGTCCACCGTCAGATCCTTGCCGGCATTCTTCAGTCCGATCAGAACCAGTTGCGCCGCGGTGTAGCCGACCTCGCCATGGAAATTCGGGTCGCGACCGAAGCGCGCCTTGTACTTCCTGGCGAATTCCTGCACCGCCGGGCGGGGGTCATCGGGATAGGCGTAAAGGGCCGGGGTCATGCAATAGAAGCCCTCGGTGGCGCCGCCCGGCAGGGAGGCGACCGCGGTGTCGTAAGAGGCGAACTGGCCGACGAGGTCGACCTTCCAGCCCATTTTGCGGACGGTCTGGATAATGATGTTGGTGTCGCGCACGATGGTGCCCATCATGATCACGTCGCAGCCGGCGTCATGCAGTTTTTCCATCGCGCCATTGAAATCGGTATCGGTCGGCCGGTGCGCCGTGGTGGCGACGACCTTCATGCCCAGCGCCTTGGTTTCATCCACCACGCCGGCCAGCACGTCCTTGCCGAAATCGGAGTCCTGGTAGGACGCGCAGAACGTTTTGCGACCCTTGATTTGGGCGAAATACTTCGTCGCGGCGCGCATCTGGTCGTAATAGGAGGCGAACTGGCCGAATTTCAGCCGGTTGTACGGCTGGTACATCGACCGCGCGGACGTCAGCGGGAACATGTTGGGCACGTTCTTGGCGAACTGGGCCGGCATGTTGGCGTCGTTCATCGGCGTTCCGCCGTCATCGATCGCCAGGAAGATGTCATCGTTGTTCAGCAGCTTATTCATCGCCTGCACCGCGCGGGGCACCTGATACTGGCTGTCCTCCACGATGTACTTGATCTTGCGGCCATTGACGCCGCCCTTCGCATTGGCTTCATCGAAGGCCATCCGGATCGCGTCGCTGTTGTTGACGCCCTGCACAGCGGTCACACCGGACAGATCGGTGTCTGTTCCGATGACGATTTCAGTGTCGGTGACGCCGCGCACCGGGCCGGCCGCATTCGCGGTCGCCGCGGTGATCAGCACGCTGCCGACGATAGCTGACAGCCAGACCCGCACAGGCTTCGAACGCATGACTTTTCCCTTCCCTGACCCCACCGCAGCATTTACGGCAAGACGTGTCCATCGACCGATTGGCCGCGCCGGAGGAACGCTAGCCGGGTCCGCGCGTACGATAAAGCCCTGCGGCGGTGCAGGAAGGCAGGCCGTGTCCGGCCCCGCGTCACGCGAAGTGTGCATGCTGCGCGACGAGGCTTCGATCCAGCCACTAGAGCATGATCGCGCTGAGCGGAACGTCCCCGGCGCGTGAATCATGCGATCAAACAAAGAGATAGACCATTTTCGGCGTGCACAGTCAGGCTGAAAAATGGTCTAGCCCGACCAGACCGCTTGTCAGCTGCCAGAGCCACCGACAACTCTCTGGATCGAACCTCCCTGCACTGGTGATACGCGCCACCGGGGGGTTACTTCAAAAATCAAGAATTTCGTAGCACTGACACGCCACGAAGGCCATGCCTACACCATCACAACGGGTCTTACCGGTGCTCCTGTGGCGCCGCGAATCTTGGTCGCCAGCAGAATGAAGCACGCGGCATAGATACGGGCGGCAGCGAGTTCTTCCAGCGCCAGGTTCTCGATCAGATAGACGCCGCATTCTGCGAGAGCGAACTGGTGCACCGGCAGCATCAGGCGCTTGTCGGGGTTCGGCAGCACCTCGACTGCCATGTTGTCGGCGCCGATCGCGACGATGCCCTGATCGATCAGCCATTTCGCCGCCGGCCGGTCGATGCCTGGCTCGCCTTCCAGGTAGCGGGCGTTGTCAGTGCCGAAATAGCGGCCCCAGCCGGTGCGAATCAGGGCGATGTCGCCGGACTCGACCGTGAAGCCGGCGGTGTCGGCGGCGCGCTTAAGGTCGTCCGGCGTAACGATCTGTCCGGGCGACAGGTGGGACGCACCGCCAACGTCGAACAGCACCGCGCGGGTGACCATCGGCGGGGCGTGCTCGATGCCCAGGCGCTCCAGGCCCCAGTCGGTCACCACATCAGCCGCTGCATTGCCGTTGTACAGCATGTCGCCGTTGGAGAAGTGGCCCAGCGCGTCGATGTGGGTGCCGACATGGGCCGTCATCTCGATGCGCTCGAGGTTGGTGCCGGCGTCGTTCGTCGCCCCCATCTTGCGGCGGCGTTTGATGGTGTCGCGCCACGACCCGAAGATCGACATCAGGAACGGCGTCTGGTTTGGCGCCATGTACGGCGCGCCCATGAATATTTCGTGGCTGAGGTCGTAGATACGCCCGTTGCGCACCGAGGCCAGGGCGGCGAGACGTTTCTCGACCGTCAGCAGGTTGCCGGCGCCGATCTGGTCGGCAGGGCCCCATGCGGCGTGGCTGTGGATCATCTGGTTGCTCCGTTTCCCCGAAGGACGCAGCCTGCCACGACGGCGAGGGGCTGGGC
Source organism: uncultured Alphaproteobacteria bacterium (assembly GCA_963817185.1). Classification (GTDB taxonomy): domain Bacteria; phylum Pseudomonadota; class Alphaproteobacteria; order Acetobacterales; family Acetobacteraceae; genus Rhodopila. The sequence continues at coordinate 357,144 of CAWFNN010000007.1, forward strand.
AACGCGCCCGCGGGCGGACAGGATTGCGTCATGTCCGACCTGAAACCGCTCTCCAGCACCCGGCTGTGGCTCCTGCTGGCCGCCGCCTTCGCCACCTTCTCCATCGGTGCAGCGTTCATGCAAGCCTACACCGTCTTCCTGGTCACCTTCATTCAGGTGTTCGGGTGGAGCCGGGCGGAGGCCTCGGTGGCGTATTCGGTGGCGCAGATCGTCAACGGGGTGAGTTCGCCGGTGGTGGGCTGGCTGGTGGACCGCCTGGGTCCGCGGCGGCTGATCCTGATAGGCGGCGCGCTGCTGACCGTGGGATTGCTGGCAAATGCCTGGGCCACCCAGCTTTGGCAGATTGTCGTGCTGTATGGCGTGGTGATGACGCTGGGGGCCAACTGCCTCGGACTGGTTGTGTTCGTGCCGCTGCTGTCGCGGCATTTCGTGCGCAACCGGGGCATGGCGGTCTCAGTCGTGCAGTCCGCCAACGGGTTCGCGCGGGCGTTTTCGGCACCGGCCGCGACGCTGCTGATCGACGGGGCGGGCTGGCGCGCGGCCTACATCTGGCAGGGCGCGTTCATGGCGGTGATCCTGCTGCCACTGGCGGGTTTTTTCCGCGGTTTCGGGAAGGGTGGGCGACGACACCATTCCGACGGCGAGGGCTGGACAGTGCGGCAGGCGGTGCGGACGCCGCATTTCTGGCTGCTGTTCTCGGTCTATCTGTTCACCGGTCTGGGCAGCTTCCTGATCGCGCTGCACCAGTTGGCGTTCGCGGTGAACATCGGGTTCGACAAGCAGTATGCCGCCAACGTGCTGGGGATGGGGGCGTTGCTGTCGCTGCCGGGGGTGATCATCACCGGCACACTGTCCGACTATATCGGGCGGGAAACAGCCGCGATTGTCACTTACGGGACGTCGATCGTGGGGGTGGCATTCGGGATGATGATCACGTCGCCGGAGCAGCATCTGCTGCTGTGGCTGCACGCGCTGTTCTTCGGGCTGACCTGGGGTGCGCGCGGACCGGCGATCACCGCGAAGACGGCCGACCTGTTTCCCGGCCCGAACCTGGGCGCTATCCTCGGGGTGATCACGATCGGCACCGGGCTCGGTGCGGCCATCGGCTCCTGGATGGCCGGGTTCGTGTTCGACGCCACCGGCAGCTACCGGGTCGCGTTCGGACTGTCGATCGTGTTCTATGTCGCGGGCAGTATCGCGTTCTGGGCGCTGCGGCGCCCGCCGGCGATCCAGACCTAGGAGAGCTCCATGTTGTTCCTGGTGATCAGTGAGCCGCGGCCGGAGCGGCCGTCGAGCGTGACGGCGGCGCGGCAAAGCTACTGGACGTGGATCCAGCCGCTTATCGACAAAGGCGAGGTCCGCTCGGTCCACGCCAAGGTGGGGCGGGGTGCCGCGGTGCTGTTCGACGTCGCGTCCAACGAGGTGTTGCACGCCCACCTGAATGCCTGGGCCGATATCATTCCAGCCCGCTTTGAGGTGCATGCCCTTATCGATCCGGCAAACGCGCGGCGCTTTCTGGATGAGCAGGCGGCAGGGTAAAGATGGGGGATCGTCAATCCCTATCCACCCCGGACGTCTCGGTCGGCTATATCCTTGCTTACCGGCTGTTCGACGTGGCCTACGCGATCGACCTTGGCAAAGCCGAGGAGACCTGGGCCCGCATGGTTCGCACGGGCAGTTCGCGCGGACGGCTGACCTCGACGCCGCCCAAGGCGCTCGCCTTCGGCGTTCCGCCCGTCTCGCTCGGCCTGGGGGCCGTCACGCTGCCACTGTCCGACGGTCCGGTGCAGGCCACGGCGACAGCTCGGCTGTATGATTTCGGCGTCATCAGCATCGGGCTGCGTCTGCCCGTCGTGGACGTGTCCTGGGCGGTCTTCTCTCAACGGCTGAACGCGGTGGATCGGGCGGTCGGCCTCGCCTCAGGCGCTGCGCTGTGGAGCGATCTGCTGGACCGGATTCGCCTCGGGGTAGGCGAAGGGCTGGTCCGGCCGATGCCGTCCTCGCTGCAGGAGGATTACCTTGTCGGGGTTGCCAACGCGTTCAGCGAGAAGATCACGGCCGAGGCCCTGGCTGGGCGTCTCGATCTGGTTCCCCTGCTGTCGGGCGAGCAGCGACCGTTGTCCGAAGGGGCGCGGCGCGACCTGCTGCGCCACCAGTACCTCTCACTACACGGATGACCTCGTAGTGCTCACCTGGGATCGGGCGTTCATCTACGAACCGCGCGGCGACGCCGACGTTATCGACGTGCTCGAGGTCGCGAATGCGCAGTTGCTGGAGATGCGGTATTACGACGAACTGCTGGATGCGGAACTGCCGAGGATGTACGACCTTGTGGAGGCGGCGCGGCGGCGCTGGCCACTGCCTGGGGCGCGTCGTTTCGCTGACCTCGCGCGTCGGCTGTACACATTGGTTGCTGAAGTGACGGAACTGACCGAGAAGGTGGACAACGCGCTGCAGGTGACCGAGGATGTTTACCTGGCCCGTATCTATGCGGCGGCGCTGGAATTGTTCCGGGTGCCGACGGTCAGCGCCGCGGTGGACCGCAAGCTGTCGATCATCCGCGATACCTATGCGGCCCTGTATGACGAGGCGCACAGCAGCCGGTCGGAATTGCTGGAGATTTTCGTACTGGTACTGATCGCCGTCGAGATCGTCCTGGCTGTGATTCGATAGCATGCCAGGTCTGTCAGAGTAACGAGAACGGCGGCGGTCCTGGCGGGGTCGGAGCGCTGCTGCCAAGACGTTGGCATGCCCTTTCAGGCCGGTTCGTCAGGTGACCGCCGCAGGCAATTTCCAAACGGCCGAACGGATCTTGATGCTTGTCGTTGAGGGTGCGTCGAGACAGTGCTTCGGCGGCCGCTTGCCGTGACGATTGTCTAGACCATTTTCATCCTGACTGCGCATGCCGAAAATGGTCTAGCTCCTTGTTTGATCGCACGATTCACGCGCAAGGGACGTTCCGCTCGGCGCGATCATGCGCTAGCCGCTCCGCCTACGGCTGGCCAACGCCTCAAAGGTGCTGATCAGACCTTCGATCTCCTCCGATATCGACTCAAACTCCTCGGCCAGCTGAGCGTACGCGTCGCGTGCCTCAGGCTCGGTTTCATAACTGGCATGTATGGAGCAGTCCGCTGCCCATGCCAACGGATTTCGAACGAAGCCGTCGGAAGGTTCGAGATTATTCATTGTTGAACTCCCTTCTCCGCAAGCTGGGTTTGATAGGACGGCGGCCGATTGCAAACGATACTTCTGCGTTAAACGCCCGTAAATTCGGGGGATCGACGACGAAAAATTCAGGAGTTTTGCTCACTTCAGCGTGTGTGGGGCGAACCGACGGAGTCGAAATCAAAGGGCGAACGCACCGGTTCACAATACGATAATATAACGACCCATGTCGTTCCGCAGTCCGGTTTTCCTCGTTCACCTGTGCCCAGGGCGGTCAATCCGAGCCGCTACGCCAGGACTGCGTGACCTTGAGGAAGCAAGCGTTGGCCGTGGATCCCGGCATCATGGACCGTCGCGGCCCGATCGTTCAGCAGGCAGAAGCTGTCGACGTGTCTTGATGTCCCGGAAATGGGAATCGGCGGGCCAATCCTTTGGCGCGGCCCGACCCAGACGCCCGGTCCCCGTCCATGACCCGGATCGCGGCGGGTCAGCCGTTGGATGAGAACGGCAGCTCCCGAGCCGACAGACGGATCCGGGTTGGCGCTTCCTTGCCGGACCGCCTAATGAACGGGATCAAAGGGCCGTCGGCCCTTTGCGGGTCAAGGGCAAACCCTCGGTTGCCCTTGGCTCCCGGTCCGTGCAGGAGGTAGCCACAGATGACCGCCCTCGACCCGATCCCGTATCCCGACGCCAAGTTGCGCCGCATCCTCTCGAGCGTGCGCACCATCGCCTTGGTCGGTGCCTCGTCCAACTGGAACCGTCCCAGTTACTTCGTCATGAAATATCTGCAGGGCAAGGGATACCGCGTGATACCGGTCAATCCCGGCACCGCGGGCAAGGAGCAACTGGGCGAGCGGATCTACGCCAGCCTGCGCGACATCCCGGAGAAGATCGACATGGTCGATGTGTTCCGCGCCTCGGATGCCGTGGGACCGGTTGTCGATGAGGCCATCGCGATCGGCGCCAAGGTGGTTTGGATGCAGCTTGGCGTCCGCAACGACGAGGCTGCCGCCAAGGCGGAGGCGGCGGGGATCGAAGTGATCATGAATCGCTGTCCGAAGATCGAATTCGGGCGTCTCGGCGGGGAGCTGTCCTGGAGCGGCGTCAACTCCGGCATCATCCGCAACAAGCCGGCGCAGGCGCCGACGGATCGGCGCAGAGCAAGCCGCGGGCGTTGCCGGCGACGAATATCGAATATGGATTCGAGACCCGGGCGGTGCATGCGGGAGCGGCGCCGGATCCGACGACGGGCGCGCGGTCCACGCCGATCTACCAGACGACGGCTTACGTGTTCGACGATGTCGATCACGCCGCGTCGTTGTTCAACCTGCACAATTTCGGCTACATCTACTCGCGCCTGACCAACCCCACCGTGTCGGTGCTGGAGGAACGGGTCGCCAGCCTGGAGGGCGGACGCGCCGCCGTCGCCGCCGCTTCGGGCCACGCCGCGCAGTTCCTGGTTTTCGCGACGCTGCTGGAGCCGGGGGACGAATTCCTCGCCTCGCGCAACCTGTATGGCGGTTCGCTGACCCAGTTCGGTCTGTCGTTCAAGAAGCTGGGCTGGACCTGCCATTTCGTCGATCCGGCCGATCCGGAGAATTTCCGCCGTGCGCTGACGCCGACGGTGCAAGGCGATCTTCGTCGAGAGCCTGGCCAATCCCGGCGGGGTGATCGTCGATCTGCAGGCGATCGCCGAGGTCGCGCATTCGGTGGGCTTGCCGCTGATCGTCGATAACACGTTGGCAACGCCATATCTGTGCCGCCCGTTCGAGTGGGGCGCGGATATCGTGACCCACTCGACGACGAAGTTCCTGGGCGGCCACGGCAACTCGATGGGCGGGATCGTGGTCGAGTTAGGGAAATTCGATTGGGCGCAGAACGAAAAATTTCCGTCGATGACGGAGCCAGAGCCAGCATATCATGGCCTGCGTTTCTACGAGAATTTCGGCGATTTCGCGTTCACCACGAAGGCGCGTGCGGTGGCGTTGCGCGATTACGGGCCGACGATGGCGCCGATGAACGCCTTCCTGACCATCACCGGCATCGAGACGCTGCACGTGCGGATGGAGCGGCACTGCGCCAACGCGCAGACGGTCGCCGAGTTCCTGGCGGCCGATCCACGCGTCGCCTGGGTGTCGTATGCCGGGCTGCGAGTCCAGCCCGTACCGGGGGCTGGCGCGGAAATACATGCCGGGCGGGGCAGGCGCGGTGTTCACGTTTGGTGTCAAGGGCGGCTACGAGGCCGGGATCAGGCTGGTGGAAAGCGTCGGGCTGTTCTCCCACCTGGCGAACATCGGCGATACCCGCAGCCTGATCCTGCACCCGGCATCCACCACCCATCGGCAGTTGACCGACGAGCAGCGGCTGTCGGCCGGCGCCGGCCCCGATGTGATCCGCCTGTCGATCGGCCTGGAAACCGCGTCGGACCTGATCGCCGACCTGGATCAGGCGCTGGGGTAGGCAAGCCCGCGGTCCGGACGCCGGCCGGCCTGGGACGGGACCAACGGTTGCCGCTACGGATCGGCTTGCCGGAGACCCTGCGACATCGATCCCTCACCGGAATCCGTACGCTCGGAGGCGCGATCGGCGGCAGGGTTGGATCGGCTGTTGAGGTCCTGGAGTGGACTGTGCTGCGGGACCGCCCGCTCATGCACAAAGCGAAGAAGAGCACCAAGCACTACGAGTATGACCGTCTTCCAATGCATCGTGAAATTTGAATACAGCCAGCGTTGCCCATCGGCTGGAACCCTTCGTGGACCTGGTGGTGTTTTTGCCGAGCGAACACCCCCCTGACGGATCCCTGGACGGCTCTTGTTGGACGCACGTATCGGTGCCTAAGCTGAAGCTTGGTCGGCGGCATCCCGGCGGGGAGCGGCCGCCGCAAAAATGAGCAGCTTTGGAGCGAACCATGAGCCTCGACGTCCCGGACAATACCGCTGCGCTGGCGGATGCCGTCTCCACCCGGCTTGACCTCGATTTCGATCCCGACGCACTGCGCGCCAAATACCGACAGGAGCGCGACACGCGCCTGCGGCCCGACGCCAATGACCAGTATATCGAGGTGAAGGGCGACTTTCGCCACTACGTCGACGATCCCTATGTGGAGCCCGGGTTCACGCGGCCGCCGCTGGATGACGAAATCGACGTGCTTATCATCGGCGGCGGCTTCGGCGGCCTGATGGCGGGAGCGCAACTGCGCCGCAGCGGGGTCGAGCGCATCCGTATCGTCGAGAAGGGCGGAGATTTCGGCGGCACCTGGTACTGGAACCGCTATCCCGGCGCGCAATGCGACATCGAGAGTTACATCTACCTGCCGCTGCTCGAAGAGACCGGCTACATTCCGCGGGAAAAATACTCTTTCGCGCCGGAGATCCGCGCCCATGCGCAGCGCATCGGGGAAACCTTCGACCTGTACAGGCTGGCGTGCTTCCAGACCGAGATCCGCGAACTGCGCTGGCTCGACGACGAAAACAAGTGGCTGGTCACGACCAATCGCGACGACCGCATGAAGGCGCGCCATGTGGTCATGTCGAACGGGCCGCTGAACCGGCCGAAGCTGCCCGGCATCCCCGGCATCGACAGCTATCAGGGGCCACAGCTTCCACACCAGCCGCTGGGACTACGACTATACCGGCGGCGATACCACCGGCAATCTGCACAAGCTCGCCGACAAGCGTGTCGCCGTCATCGGCACCGGTGCGACCGCGATCCAGTGCGTGCCGCATCTCGGCAAGGCTGCGAAGCAGCTATACGTGTTCCAGCGCACACCGTCCTCGGTGGATGTGCGCGGCAACAAGCCGACCGATCCCGAATGGGTCAAGACCCTGACGCCGGGATGGCAGAAGCGGCGGATGGACAATTTCAACATCCTCGTCGCTGGCGGTTCGCAGGACGAGGACATGGTCAGCGACGGCTGGACCGATATCATCCGCAACCTCGGCGCCCGGCGGAAGCGCGATCCCGCCGAAGGCATCTCGCCCGAGGCGATCGCGCGTTCGCTCGAACTGGCCGATTTCAAGAAGATGAACCAGATCCGCGCGCGTGTGGATGCCATCGTCGAGGACGAGGCGACGGCCGAGGCGCTCAAGCCGTGGTATCGCCAGTTCTGCAAGCGGCCGACGTTCAATGATGACTATCTGCCGACTTTCAATCGGCCGAACGTCAAGCTGATCGACACCAGGGGACGCGGCGTCGACCGTGTGACCGAGACCGGGCTGGTGTTCGACGGCGTCGAATACGAGGTCGACTGCATTATCTTCGCGACCGGCTTCGAGGTCGGCACGGCCTACACGCGTCGGGCCGGATACGAGATTTACGGCCGCGGCGGCCGGTCGCTGACCGAGTACTGGGCGAATGGACCGCGGACGCTGCATGGCTTCTACAGCCACGGATTCCCGAACTGCTTCCATCTCGGGATCATCCAGAACGCGCTGACGCCGAATTTCCCCCACATGCTGGATGAGCAGGTACGCCACATCGCCGACCTCATCCAGCACGCGGGCCAGCTTCAGGCGCAGGTGATCGAACCGACCGCCGAGGCCGAGGCGGACTGGCTGCAGACGCTGCGCGACACGCCGAACCCTGGTGAGAAATTCTACAGTGAGTGCACGCCCGGCTACTACAACGCCGAGGGCAAGCCTGGTCATGGCGGGTTCTTCAGTGGTCTCTACGGGGCTGGGCCGGTCGCTTTCTACGATCTCGTCCGCGCCTGGCGCTCCTCGGGCGGAATGCCGGGCCTGCAGTTCGGCTAGGAGGGCGAGGGCGCCGCTCTCGCCGTCTTCCTAGGCTACGCGGCCGGCGCCGTCATGCGACGGATCGTGCCCGTCGTGCTGTGCCCCTCGCGCAGCGTGACCAGCACGACCTTGCCGCCCCAGCCTTGCACGAGGTCGCCGCCGACCACCTGTTCGACAGTGTAGTCCGACCCCTTGACCAGCACGTCCGGCCGCAGCGCCTGGATCATCTCCAGCGGCGTGTCCTCATCGAACAGGGTCACCAGATCGACCGGTGACATCGAGGCCATCACGGTGGCCCGCGCCATCTCGTTCTGCAGCGGCCGGCTCGGACCCTTCAGGCGCTTGACCGAAGCGTCGGTGTTCAGTGCGACGATCAGCCGGTCGCAGGCGCCGCGCGCCTCGCTCAGCAGCCGGACGTGGCCGGGGTGGATCAGGTCGAAGCAGCCGTTGGCGAAGCCCACCTTCAGGCCGCGGCGGTGCCAGTCGGCGACTTGTTCGATCGCCTCTTCCAGGCTGACGACTTTTCGGTCGGTCGCCACCAACTCGTCCAGGTGCAGGGCGTCCAGCAATTCCTGGCGCGACACCGTGGCGGTTCCCTGCTTGCCTACGGAAATGCCGGCGGTGGCATTGGCGAGCATGGCCGCCTCGGGCAGCGCGGCACCGGCGCCGAGGGCGACGGACAGTGCCGCGACCAAGGTGTCGCCGGCACCCGACACATCGGCGACCTCCCGCGCCCGGGTCGGCAGATGCAGCGCGTCCTGGTCGCGGCAGACCAGGGTCAGGCCCTTGGCGGACCGAGTGACCAGGACGGCCTGAGCCGCCGGTCGCCTCCAGCGCCACGCGCCCGGCGCGATCCGCCTCGGTATCCTGGTCCGCCTCGATGCGGGTGGCGACGCGCACTTCATGCTCGTTCGGGGTCAGGATCGTGGCACCCCGGTAGGCGGCGAAATCCGGCCGCTTGGGGTCGGCGATCACCAACCGCCCGGCCTGCGCCGTGCGCGTGCAGGATCGCGTCCAGCACGCCATCGCACAGCACGCCCTTGGCATAGTCCGACAGCACGACGACGTCAGCGGTGCCCAGGCCGAACTCGACGGCTTGCATCACCGCGAGCAGCCCCGCCTGATCCAGTGGCGCGGTGGTTTCCTCGTCAAGGCGGAGGAGCTGGTGCGCCCCCGTCATGAAACGGGTCTTCGCGGTGGTCGGCCGGTTGGCGATCCGCACCAGGGCGGAGGTGATGCCGGGCGTCGTCTGCACGAGGCGCTCGACCTCATCGCCGGCGGCGTCATTGCCGATCACGCCCACCAGGATCGCCTGGCCACCGAGGGTGGTGATGTTCAGCGCGACATTCGCCGCGCCGCCCAGGGTGCAGCGGTTGTCGGCCGGGCGCAGCACCGGGATCGGCGCTTCGGGGGACAGGCGATGCACCGTACCGGTGACGTAGCGGTCGAGAATCACATCGCCGATCACCAGGACCCGAGCCGCGTGAAAGCCTCGAACGATGGCGGCAAGCTCGATATCGGTCGGGGGCGCGGTCCGGCCGGTGTTGACCAGGCTGAGGTTCATGCGGCGATCCCTGCGGTTGGCCTCTGTCGATGGGTCACGAAAGAGAGCGATTCAATAGCAGGACGGTTCCCGTCGTGCACGCGCAAAAAGCCGCTAAACATTGTTCCATCGGGCGCGCGAAATCGCTATTGGAAGGTCGCTGGTGCTTGTGGTCACCGCCTGAACGATTTCGCCAAGGACAGAACGTGAGATATCTTCCTCCTTTCGAATTGATCCGCCGCTCGATCGAGATATCCACCGTGCGCGGAGAACTCCGGGTCAATGTCTCGTATGAGGATTTCGTCGGGATATTGAGAACAATGATCCGGGGCGTCGAGGTCGATGAGGCCTGGTATGCCCGGACCTACGAGGACATCGGCAACGCCGTGAAGGACGGTGTCATTCGTTCCGCGAAACAGCATTTCGTCGATGACGGCTATTTCGAGGGGCGTCTGCCATTTCCGATCACGGTGGACGAGCGCTGGTATCTGACCGAAAATCCCGACGTGGCGGAAAGCATCCGCAAGGGTGTTGTCGATTCCGCCCAGGATCATTTCGACAAGGACGGCTACCGTGAAGGTCGTCTGCCTTTCGGTATGTGACCCGTGGAACGTGACTGGATCGCAATCGCGCGTTGCATTGTGCCACGGTTGGCCAGGATCGCGAGCAGGGGATCATTTTTGACGAATCACTGGGCAGGCTATCAACGGAAACATTTATCTGAATGACGCGTAAGCAGCAGGTATCGCGGAAGAAACTCGCTGGAGCGCGGAAGCGTACAGCGGAGGACGTCAACGAGGGTATCGCCTCTGCCGTGCCCGTGGCGGCTGTCCAGGCCGATGCTTCCGATCTGTCGGACGCGGCCGGCATGGCTGTTTTTGCCACCGGGCCGGTCGCCTTGGCGGACCCGGTCGCGGTCGTTGATCCGATCATCGTTATCGAGATCGATCCGGTGGTGTCCGGCGGCTATGTGCATGGCCGATTCGACGTCATGATCCGCGGCCGTGCCGTGAGCGCGGCGCCCGATCGAGGAGATCAGGCTGCAGGTCGATGACTGGGTCACCAGCAGCACATCCTTCGGTCAACCGGAACGTGCCGCTGCAGTGATGATGCCGGACGGCACGCCGGGCCGCCAGCGGGGGTTCCAGTTCAACCTGCCGCGTCCGGGTGATGGCCGGACGGAACAGTGCGCATTCCAGATCATCGCCCGCACGCAGGACGGCTTCGAATACGCCGAGGATTTCGAGATCGAGGTAGACCCGTCGCGGCCGATCAGGTCTCGGTCAGTGCCGGGCCGACCCGTCCGGTCGCCGGCGGACCTCGCCCTTATGCGTCGATGTATATCGAACGTGCGTCGATCGACGCGGACGGCATCCTCGACTGTGGTGGGATGGGCGGTCTCGCTGGGACCGACGTTGGCGGTGCAGATCTTCGCCGATGAGCGAGCGTCCTCTCCAAGGCCAGATCGGCGGCGAACGGGATGACGTCGAGTCAGTTTTTCCGGCGTATCCGAATGCCCGCCTGTCGGGCTTCAGCCTGACGCTGCAACTGGACGAGGTGGACCGCGACGCCGAACGCATCCGTGCCCAGATCGTTTGCCCGAACGGGTTCGGGCATGAGGAAAGTATTCCTGTCGAACGTCTGCAGCGGCGAAGCATCGTGCCGCAGCGCATCGCCGGCGAGCAGGAAGCGGATGCGTCGCAGCCGCAAATCTTTCCGCCGTTCAATCAACGCCCGCCTATCAGTTCAGTGCTGATCTCGCGGGTTGGCTCTGCCGAGATCGGCGTTCAGGATCAGGCATCGGAGTCGATCTTCCGGGCAGTCGCTCGCGGACATCGGCGACCGCCCTGTTTCCGCCGACGGTGCTTCGGCCGGAGCCGTCGGCCGAAATCCGGATGTATTGCGACGCTGCCACACTGACCGGCGACGGCATCTTGTCGCTGGATGGCTGGGCGTTGTGCGGCATCGGGATCATCCAGGTGCGCGTGCTGCTGAACGACGAGGACGTCGGTCTGGCGAGTGTCGGACATGAACGCCCCGATGTGGCGTCGATTTTTCCCGAAATCCCGCTGTCCCATCTGTCCGGGCTTCCGGTTCGAGCAGACGGATCGGCGACCGGTTCGACGGCGAACATGAGGTCCGCGTCGTCGTGCGGAACATGCGCGACGAGGAGGACGAAAAGCAGATCCCGGTCGTCGCGACCGAGGTCGCGATCGACTGAGCCAGGATCGGCTTCCGGGATGCCGGCGGGACTGCCGATGGTCCTGAACTGACGCCCGAACAGGCCGCCGAATTCCGCTTCGAGCTGGACAGCCCGGCGGTGTCGAACGGCGCCGCGGTCGCACTGGTCACCGGACGGCTGACGATCGATGGCTGGCTGCTGACCCGTTCCGGCATCGCCAGTTTCGAGGTCTTTCTCGACGGTCAGCGCCTGGGGGACGCGCATTACGGGTTGGCCCGGCAGGATGTGGGAGCGGCGTTTCCGGAATGGCCGAACGCGCTGCGCAGCGGCTATCGCGTTCCATTGTCCGCCGCGCAGCCTGCGTGACGGCGACCATACTGGTCGAGCTTCGGATACGGGCCAACAACGGCCAGGAGCTGATCCGGGCGTTCCGCATCACGGTGAAGAAGGCGGAGGACCAGCAGGACAGTGCCGGTATCCGCCGGCGCATCCCGCGGGTCGAGGCGGACATGATGATGGGATTCCTGGCCGACATGGAGTACCGCCCGTCCTTTCAGTTCATTCTGCGCCAGGATCGGCCGGTCGAGAGCGATCGCGTTGCGGACGACGCTCGATGCGCTGCGCCTGCAGGCCTACCCCGACTGGACCGTTTTGGTGCTGGCCGGGAACGACGAGATCGCCGCGGCGATGAAGGCCGCCATCGATGACTCGGCTGCCGGATTTGGCCAGCCGCTTTACGGTGATCAGTCCCGTCGGATGCCGACGCATGGTCCGCACCGCTGGGCCATGCGGGCGCCGGAGCACGTCATGGCGAGCGGCCCTGTGCTGCATTCGCTGTTGCTGCCGGGCGATGAGCCGGGGGCGGATGCGTTGCTCGAACTGGCGGTGGCCAGCGGCCGGCATCCTGACCGGGACTTGCTGTACGGCGACGAGGTGCGCCAGAGCCCGGTGAGCAAGGAAATGGAGCCGTTCTTCAAGCCGGATTTCTCCCCCGATCTGCTGTTGTCCACGAACTACATCGGCCGGCCCTGGGCCGCGACCGCCGCGCTGCTGGCGAAAACCGGCGCCACGCCCGCCAGCCTGATCGCGGATGGGGAATACGACCTGCTGCTGCGCTGCGCGGAACGTGCGACCGGCGTGCATCACGTCCCCAGACTGCTGTGCCAGCGGTCTGCCATGGAACTGGATGATCCCGGCCTGGAGCAGGCGGCGCTGGAACGCGCGCTGGATCGCCGCGGCATCGCCGGCGCAGGTCCTGGCGACCCCGATCCAGGGCACCTGGCGGGTCAGGCGGGCGGTGCCGTCGCAAGGGCAAGGTTTCCATCATCATCCCGACCTGCGCCTCGCAAGGCTATATCGAGACCTGCATCAAGAGCCTGCGGGCGCAAGACCGCCTATCGCGACTTCGAAATCGTCTGCGTCGACAACATTCCGCAAGTCCGAGATGGCCTGGAAGGTCTGGCTGCAGCAGAATGCCGACAAGGTCATCGACATCCCCGGACGCATTCAACTGGTCGGTGTTCAACAACCGCGCGTCCGAGATCGCGGACGGCGAATTCCTGCTGTTCCTGAACGACGATATCGAGATCATCCAGGATGACTGGCTCGATGCGATGATGGAACATGCGCGGCGTCCGGAGGTCGGCGGTCACCGGGCCGCAGCTGTTGTATCGCGACGGCAAGGTCCAGCATGCCGGTATGTTCCTTTCTAACAATGGTATAGGGCGGCATGCGTTCCGTTTCGCCGCCGAAGGATGACCCTGGCTATTTCGGTCTGGCGCTGACGCAGCGCAACGTGATCGCCGTCACCGGGGCCTGCATGCTGGTCCGCCGCGAGACGTTCGAACGGCTTGGGCCGGTTCGACGAGGCGCATGAAATCGTCAACAACGATCTGGATTTCTGCCTGCGGGCGCATCGCGCCGGGCTGCTGACGGTATTCACGCCCTACGCGACGCTGACGCATCACGAACTGGCCAGCCGAGCGAACTTGAAGGAGGTGTTCGACCTGACGCATTTCAACGCGGCCTGGAAGACGACGTTCGCCGCGGGCGATCCGTATTTCAATCCGCGTCTGTCACGTCACGACGACGACTACCGGCCCGACGATGAGCCGGTGCAGTGGGTGGTTTCCGGAGCGCCGATGTTCCTGCCCGAGGAGATCCAGCGCATCCTGGTGGTCAAGCTGGACCATATCGGCGATTTCGTGACCGCGTTGCCGCCGATCCGGCGGCTGAAGAAGCTGTTTCCGCACGCGCGGATCACCGTGCTGGCGGGTCCGGCTTCGCGGGCCTTCGTTGCGCTGGAATCCTGCATCGACGAATTCATCCCGTTCGCGTTCTTCCATGCCCGCTCGCAGCTGGGGGAGCGCGACCTGACCAGCGGAGGATTATGCCGAACTGGCCGAACAGCTTCGGCCGTACCGGTTCGATCTGGCGGTCGATCTGCGGAAGCATCTGTCGACGCGCGACGTGTTGAAATACACCGGCGCGCGGTTCCTGGCCGGGCTTCGACTATCTCGGCCAGTTCCCGTACCTCGACATCGCGCTCGATTGGGACGGCGACAGAACATTGCAGCGAAAGCGCAGCCACGTCGTCGACGACCTGATGGCGCTGGTGAACGCGATCGGCCACGCATCCGAAACGGACCGCGTGCTGATGCAGCCGGGTCCGACCGCGATGCCGCTGACCGAGCTTCCGGACCAGGTGCAGGCGCTGTTCGCCAAGCCGGTGGTTGCCGATCCATCCCGGCGCCGGCAACGTAACGAAGCAATGGCCGGAGGAGCATTTCTCCGCGCTGATCGATCTGCTGATCGAGAAGAACGACGTCAACATCCTGTTGGTCGGCGGCGCCGATGAGGTCGATGTCGCCACCATTTTGCTGGGGAGTGTCCAGCACTCCGGATCAGGTCGCCTCGATGGTGGGCAGGACGTCGCTGACCGACCTGCCGCGCCTGCTGAAGAACTGCGCGCTGTACATCGGCAACGACAGCGGCCCGAAGCACATCGCCGCGGCTGTCGGCATCCCGACGGTCGGCATCCACTCCGGCGTGGTCGATCCGGTGGAGTGGGGGCCGATCGGACCGAACGCCGTGGCGCTGCGGCGGAACATGACGTGCAGTCCATGCTATCTGGCGAAGGCCGAGGATTGCCCGCGCGTCGCTCGCCTGTCTGCGATTTCTTCGAGCCAAACCTGGTCTATGAGACGGCCGACATGTTGCTGAAGCGGACCGGGCCGGTGATCGTGGTGCCGGGGACCACCGCGGACGCGACTGAGGCTGAGGCCGCGCCGGCTCAGGCCGGTGCAGAGGCTTCGCGGGCGGTCGTGCTGAAGGACACCGAAGCCGGTCCCCCCGTGGCAGCCGCGCCGGAGGATGCCGAGGCCGATCCGTCCGCGGCGGCGGCACCGGAGTTTGCTGAAGCCGAACCGCCCGCGGCAGCCGCGCTGGTGGGCGCCAAAATCGATCCGCCCGTGGCAGCCGCGTTGGAGGATGCCGAGACCGATCCGTCCGCGGCGGCGGCACCGGAGTTTGCTGAAGCCGAACCGCCCCTGGCAGCCGCGCCGGAGGACGTCGGGATCGACCCGCGCGCGGCAGCCGACCTGGAGGATGCCAACTTGACCGTCGCGCCGAAACCTAACCGAAAGCGCAAGGCCAGACGCGGGCAGCGCGCCACCGAGGCGGCATGATGGACGATCCTTGCGCTGCTCGCGCTGGCGACCGAACTGGCGGAGCGGGCAGGGGCCGAGATCCGAACCATCCGCGATCGCGGCTTTCAGGTCCATCACAAAGCGGACCACTCCGTCGTGACCGAGGCAGATCACGCGGCCGAGGCAATCATTCTCGCCGGCCTGCGCCAGGCCCTCCCCGGCTGCACGGTGGTCGCCGAGGAGGAGGCAGCGGCAGGGAAAATCAACCGCCGCGACGGCGGAGTTCTGGCTGGTCGATCCGTTGGACGGCACGCGGGAGTTCACCGGCGGCGGCGACGATTTCGCGGTGAACATCGGACTGGTGCGAAATGGCGCTGCCGGTCCTCGGCGTGGTTGGCGTCCCGGCCACGGGCGAGATTTTCACCGGAATTGTCGGCGTCGGCGCCTGGCGATGCAAGGACGGCCAGCGCACCCCGATCGCCGCGCGACGACCGCCGCCGGAAGGACTGACGGTGGTCGCCAGCCGTCATCACGGCGATCAGGAGCGGCTGGATGCGTTTCTCGCCGGCCGCACGGTGGCGCAGCGTGGTCAACTTCGGCTCCAGCCTGAAATTCTGTCGGCTGGCGGAGGGGCAGGCCGATCTGTATCCGCGCTTCGGCCGCACGATGGAGTGGGACACCTGCGCGCCGCATGCGGTGCTGGAGGCTGCCGGGGGTTCGGTCGAAACACTCGACGGCAAGCCATTGCGGTATGGAAAGCCCGGGTGGGATAATCCGCATTTTGTCTGCCGGGGGCGTGTTCCCACCGAGGATTTAATGTGACGGCAGGGCGTTTCCTCTTCGCGTGGAAACGCCCGGGAGGATCTCGCGGCAATCGCATGATTGGGTTGTTGTCGACCATGACCCAAGCCGCTCTCGAACGCATGACGGAGCCGCGATCTCCGGGACGCTCGATGCGGCTCCGACCTGGAATGGTCGTTCGATCGCGGCTGGACGAGATCGGCCGGATCAGAGAGGCCGCCCCGGAACACTTTCGAACAGGGGTCCCAAGCCCTCGGCGACGGTGAGGTGCGCAATGACTGCGTCACGCAATCTCGTATAGGGCAGCTCAGCGAGCATCGCCGTCTGGATCGCCGCCATCACCTCGCCCGCCTCGGAACCAATCATCATAAAGCCCACGATCCGATCGTCCTTTGCTCCGACCAGCACTTTCATGAATCCTTCGGTTTCGTCGGTCGCCGTCGTCCGCAGGACCCTGCTCATCGGCAGCCTTGCCACGCGGACCGGGACGCCCAGGCGCCGCGCCTCGCCCTCGGACAGGCCGACACGCGCAAGCTGTGGATCCGTGAACACCACATGCGGAACGAGCCGATCGTTCGTCCCGCGGTTGCCGCCTGCCATATTGTCGCTAACGATCCGGAAGTCATCGACCGAAACATGCGTGAACTGTGGGCTACCGGCGCATTCGCCAATCGCCCAGACATCGGACGCGGTCGTCTTCAGCCGCTCGTCGACCTGCACAAAGCCGCGCGCGTCGAGCGCGATTCCGGCCCTGTCGAGGCCAATGTCCGCGGTATTCGCGATCCGGCCGGTCGCCACCAGCAGATGACTGCCTTCGATCCTGCGTTCTCCGGACTTCGTCCTGACGGTCACCGAAACAGATTCGCCACTTCGGCCGTCGACGCGGACAGGTTCGGCGTTCAGGCGGATGTCGATGCCTTCGCTGCTCAGGACCTTGCCGATCCCCTCGGCGACGTCCGCGTCTTCGTGTCCCATGATCTGTGGGCCGGGTTCTATGACCGTCACGCGACTGCCGAAGCGGCCATAGGCTTGCGCCATTTCGATGCCGGTATAGCCTCCGCCAAGCACGATCAGTTGCGGCGGCACGGCGTCGAGTTCGAGCACCTGGATATGGGTGAGCGCATGCGCATCCACCAGGCCCGGAATATCCGGGACAGCGGCATGCGAGCCGACGTTGATCACGATCTCATTGCCGGCAAGCACGCGCGTGCCGCCTTCATTCAATGCGACCTGGATCGTCTTCGGGCCGACGAAACGGCCGCTGCCCATGATGAGTTCGGCGCCGGTCTGCCTATAGAGATCGAGGTGAAGCGCGATCTCGCGTTCGACCATGTCCTGCTTGCGGCGCCGCACCTGCGCCATGTCGGTTCTCACGCCATCCGCGACGGTGCCGAAGTGGCCCGCGTTTCGGACGAGTTGGGCCACCCGCGCGCCCCATATTACGTTCTTGGATGGCAGACATGCGACGGCAGGGCAAGAGCCGCCAACCCATCGGCGCTCGACCACGGCAACTTTTTTGCCGGACCGCCCCAGATGCCAGGCAAGCCGCTTCCCGCCCTGGCCGCTGCCGAGGATGACGACGTCGAAGGTTTCAGGCTGAGACATGGTTGTTTCCTTTCTGCTGACCTCCGGCAGAGCACACGCGACGGTTCGGCGCCGACGCCGCTGCCGGGAACGACGAATTGGTCCGATGTGACGTGTTCGCGTGCTGGCCGACCTGGACGCGCCGCCCTGGTCAAGCGAGGCGCTGACCCTGGCGTCATCCCAGGTGTCGCGTGATAAGCTGATCGGTAACGTCATTCAGATCATCGCCGACGATCCGCGGCTGAGGACCCACTCCCAGGACGTCGTTGCCGGGCCGCTTGATCAGCGCCGCTTCCCAGCCGGCCGCTACGGCGCCAAGCGTGTCCCAGGTGTGGCACGCGATAAGACAGAGCTGCGCGGGTTCCGCCCCAAGCTCCCTCTCGACGTAAGCGTAGGCCTGGCGTGACGGTTTATGGTGCTTGACGCCATCCGCGCTGAAGCGCCGCTCGAAAAGATCGACAATGCCGCCATGTTCGAGCTGGCGCGTTTGCACCTCGAGCAGATTGTCGGTGAGCGTGAACAGCCGGAAACCTGCGTCGCGCAGCTTACGCAGCGCTGCCGGTACCTCCGGGTGCGGCGGCATCGTCGAGAATTTCTCCTTAAGTTCTGCCTTGTCCGCGTCATCGATTTTGATGCCTTGCGTATCCGCCAGCATCTTCATCACGGCGGAACCGATATCCGTGAAGGGAACGTAACAACCGGCCACAGTCAGGGCCGCCGAATACATGATAAAATTGGCGAACCAAAGCCGCATGGCCCGCTCGTCGCCGAAAATGCGCTGAAAAGTCGGCTCCATCGTTTGCAGATCAAGCAGCGTCTCGTTGACATCGAAGACAATCAAGGGAAGAGCGGCCATGTCACTAACCTCCATATACTTCGTTCATGCTGAAGCACGGATTTGTCCGCTGGCACGCATGATGGCTCTCCGAACCAATCGGCAGCCGCCCCGCTCGGCGTTGAGAACGGCGGCTGCCTCGGGGAGTCAGCGGGGAAGGAAGTCGTTTATGGCGGCCGCGATCTCGGCGGCGTGGGTCTCCAGTGCGAAGTGGCCGGTTTCGAGGAAGCGCACGACCGCGTCCGGCATGTCGCGCTTGAACGCCTCGGCCCCCGGAGGCAAAAAGAAGGGATCGTTCTTCCCCCACACCGCCAGGAAGCGCGGCTTGTGGGTCCGGAAGTATCGCTGGAAGATCGGATAGAGCGCGACATTGCTCTTGTAGTCGCCGAACAGGTCGAGTTGCACCTCATCGGCGCCGGGGCGGGAAAGGTAGAAATTGTCGAGCGAGTATCCGTCCGGGGAGACCCTCGTCGCGTCTGGGACACCGTGCGTGTACTGCCAGACGGTCGTCTCGGGCTTCAGGAAGGTGCGCAGGGTCTCGCGGTTGGCCGGCGATGCGTCTTCCCAGTAGGCCCGGATCGGGTTCCAGCCGTCGCTCAGCCCTTCCTCATAGGCGTTGCCGTTCTGCGAGATGATCGCGGTGATGCGGTCCGGATGCTTCACCGCGAGCCGGAAGCCGGTCGGCGCACCGTAGTCGAAGACATAAACCGCATAGCGGTCGAAGCCGATGATTTCGGTAAAGCGGTCGATCGTCGCCGCGATCCGGTCGAAGCTGTGGCCACGGCCCGGCATGTCGGAATTGCCGAAGCCCGGCAGGTCCGGGGCGACGATGTGAAGGTTATCGGCCAGCAGCGGGATGAGGTCGCGGAACATATGGCTGGCACTCGGAAACCCGTGCAGCAGCAGCAGCTTCGGTGCGTTCTCGGGGCCCGCCTCGCGATAGAAGATCTTGAAGCCGTCCACGTTGACGGTGCGATACTGGATCGTGGCCATAATGCATTTCCTTATCTGGGCGTAACCTGATCGTGAACTTGAGAGTGGTCACCAACGAGCCTCACAAACCGCCCCAGGGTCGGTCTGTGAGGTTATGCGGCATTCCCGGCCAGGACCGCCGCGATCGCCTCACGGAGCACGTCCAGGACGACGCCAGGAGCGCTCACGATCGGCGTGTGATCGACGGCATGCGAGCGCGTCCGGGCCTGCATACGTTCGGCCATGAAGCGCTGATTGTCGTGGACGATCATGCGGTCCTGTTCAGCCACCAGGAACCAGGTCGGACGGTCCTTCCACAGCGGACGTGGCACCGCGACGGTGATGCATGCGGACGAGATCGGCCGCTGGACGGCCGTCAGCACCGCCAGATCTTCCGCGTCGGCGTTCTGCGCGAAGGCGGCGCCGAAGGCCGTGTCCGGCAGGTAGATCAGCCCGTGCCCGTCGGGCGCGAGCTTGGGCGCCAGCGGATGCGGCTCGCCGCGGTAGAACACGTCCGCGACGGTCTCGCCCTCATTCGGGGCCAGGGCGGCGACGTAGACGAGCCCCTTCACCTTGTCGCTGCGCGTGGCCGCGATCACGGCCCCGGCATAGGCGTGACCAGCGAGAACGACCGGCCCTTTCGCCCGCTCCAGGGCGCGATCGAGCGCCGCCACGTCATCCTGGAACGAGGTCAGTGGCAGCGGCGCCGCCACGACCCTGATGGCATCAGCTGCCAGCTTCGCGATGATCTTCGACCAGCTCGATCCATCGGCCCAGGCGCCATGGACCAGCACAACATTGATCTTTTCGTCGAGCTCATTCATTCCAGCATCCCTTCACGCCAGCCAAAATTGACGCGAACCCCGGCGCGCCGGGCAAAGGCCAGTCGTTGAAAGACGTTGCCCATCGTCTCGCGACGGCCGCCGCGTCGCATACGCATCACCATCCACGCCCGAGCCGGCAGCTGCTCCGTTCCGCATCCGGTCGATGATCTTCAAAGGCCCGAAGCGGCGCGCGAAATGTGAACCGCGGGCATCGGCGAAAGACCCGAATACACGACATTTCCGGCTGTGACCGCTGTGTGGGCGAGCGTTCCCATCGAGCCTTGTCACGGTGGGCTGAGCGCAACCGGGAGAAAACGCCCTTCCCGCCGGACCCGATCCGGCGGTGAACTGGCAGTTCAGGTATGGGGGATGGCTACACAGTCGCGTGGCAGTGGTCGTTACGCCATCTCCTGAACGAATGCAGGCGCGACCCGGTGTCGAATGGCAGCACCGAGGTAGGGCTAAACCATGGCTTGCGGGGTGCACGTCCACAATCTCTCGAAAACCTATGGCGAGACCTGTACTTTCGTGTGGGTCTCAATCTTGCGTCGGGACGGTTGACGCCGGCCAACTCCGGCACCAACCCAGCCGGGCTGTCGGCGGGGCAGTCATCTCCGCGATATTGCGAGCACTTCACTTCGGGATATTGAACATATCCGCTATCCGTGCGCGCCTCGCCTGGTTCCCCGGCACAGGAATGTCCTCTGGGTCAGTTCCGGGCCGGGGCGGTGTGTTGATCCGGCACCTAGGGGCGGCCGCTGTGGATCAGTGGCCTGGCGAAGCGATCGTGCGACACGCAACCGGTGATTGCGATGCGTGTGGGTGCGGGTGTGATGCGGATCCTGGGCGGATGCGGACCGAACAGCGCGCCCGGCTCGCGAAGGTGCTCCTCGAGCGAAGCCCGATACCGGGTTAGAACCTCTGCACCGGCGACCGCATGGATGTATCTGGCACTCGGTTTTTCCATGCACAGAAGCAGGCACGCCCGACGCGGGTCAGTCCAGGCGGAAGAACCGCGCGATCTCGGCGGTGGCGTCGACCGGCGCCTGATTCCACGAAATGCCCGGGTGCGACCAGCCTCGTGCCAACCGGATAGGCATGTGGCAGATGCGGCAACGACCAGAGTTCCACCTGGGGGGTCTTTCCGTCCCGCCATACGGTGTGCTTGATCCCGTCGCATACCTGCTCCGCGGCGACGGCAGTGGTCAGGCCATGCAGCGCGCACCATTGCTTGGCCAAAAGCACCCCGTTTGCAGGTGCGACGGTCATATCCGCCTGGCCCTGCCAGACCGACAACCGTGGCCAGGGGCCCGCGAAATCGCGCGGTGCGGCGGCGCGGACCGCGTCCGCCCACGCCTGCGGGCTTTGGTCGGGGCCCGCCGAGGCCATCCTCAGGATGGCCTGCACGGCAGACCGCGCCGCACCGACGGGTAAGCCCGCGATCGAGGCGCCCGCTGCGAACAGGTCGGGGTAGGCGGCCAGCAAAGCCGCCGTCATCGCGCCCCCGGCCGACAGGCCGACGACGAAGACACGCCGCGGGTCACTGTCGAGTTGGCTGATCGCCGCACGGGTCATGTCGGCGATGGATCCGGCCTCCCCCGCATCGCGTGCGGTGTCGGACGGCCGGAACCATTGAAAGCAACGGCTGGCATTGTTGGCTTCCGCCTGCTCCGGCAGGATCAGCGGAACATTCAGCCTGTCGGCGAGTTCGGTCCATGCGGAATCCCCGGCGAAGCCGGCGGCATCCTGGCCGCAGCCGTGCAGCAGCACCACCAGAGGGTTCCCGCCGACCGCGGGCGGAAGATAGGCGCGCATACGTAACTGGCCGGGATTGTCGCCAAAGCCGCTGAACTCCACCATTCGGCTGCCTTGCACCGGCGGTCGGGCAGGCGGGACAGACGTCCCTTTCAACTTCGCCTTGGCGGCGCGGGTCGCCAGCCTGACGCCGCGACGAAGGGTGCGGAGATTGCGGGTCCATTTCATGCCGCACGTGGCCTTTTGAAGTGCCTGACCCATATGCTGCACCGCAGCATGAAATCAACGGTATGGCTGCTTCAACCCACTGATGCGTCCCGGTGTTTGAGCCTACACTGGCATGCCGAAATCGCGGGAACCGAGTCGCTGAATCATGTTGCATGTGACCAAACTGGCCGTCGGCGTGCGTGACACCGACCACCTGCGCGAATTGCAGACCATACGCATGCTTGATCATCCACCGCTGCGCCACCGGACACGCAACTTTCCGCGCCGCCGGCCAGAGATCATTCACGGCGGCTCGATGTACTGGGTCATCGGCGGAACGATGCTGGCGCGCCAGCGCATCCTCGACATCATCGAAGACAGGCGCGACGACGGAACGCCCTGCGCGAGCTTCGTTTTCGACCCCGAACTCGTATTGCTGGCGGGACGCCCGACCCGACCATTCCAGGGCTGGCGGTATCTCGTCCCAGACGACGCGCCGTCCGACATGCCGGCGCTGGGAGCGATTTCCGGGCTGCAGGCCTTGCCCGACGCGCTCCGCCACGAGCTTCGCGCGCTATGTCTGCTTTAGACCATTCTCAGCCTGACTTGTGCAGGCCGAAAATGGTCTATCTCTTTGTTTGATCGCATGATTCACGCGCCAGGGACGTTCCGGCTCGGCGCGATCATGCTTTAGTGTCGAATCTGACGGCAGGCGGGCCGTCGGTCCATGTTGGGTGCGTCCGCACCGGGTTCCATTGTTTCTGACGCCGCGCGAACGCGGGGGGCGTCGCGAGCCTCACGCCTATCGGTCGCTTGGACATTGGCTCAACCGCCAGGCGCCAAGATGCCAAGCGGTTCACTCCAATCGGTTCGCGTAGGTGCGCCGGATTGGCGATCCCGATGGGGTTCGCATGCGCTCCTGTCGTTCGTCACCAATCGGGCGTCACCAATCGGGCGTCACCAATCGGGGTACCCGGCGAGTGGTAGCCTCATCACGGAGTTTGGGCGGTGATGCGGCAAAGTCTGCGGCGTGGGGCGCCGAACGCTTGAGCAGAAATATTCTGTTACGACACTGCATGCAAATTCGCCATTGTCAGATGGTCATCGGTGGTCCATCTCCGTGTACCTTTGTATGACTCCCTTCTGATCGAACGCCTTGAAGTGTTTGACATTGAATGTAATAAGCGTGCCAGTCGGATGCACCTGTGTGCGTGAAGGGGCAAAAGACGCCACCGATGACTCAAGTTCACGTGATCGGCGCTGGTCTCGCGGGCCTGTCGGCGGCCTTGTCGTTGACAGCGCGGGACCGGTCCGTGACGGTTCATGAAGCCGGGCCGGCGGCCGGCGGGCGTTGCCGATCGTATTTCGACAGGGAGCTCGGCCTGCGCATCGACAACGGCAATCACTTGCTGCTGTCAGGCAATCGGGCCGCCAGGGCGTATATCGCCGAGATCGGGGCGCAGGACCGCGTCCGTATCCTCGGCCAGGCGATTTTCCCATTCATCGACCTCAACACCGGCGAGCGCTGGGCCGTGCGCCCGAACAAGGGACGGATCCCCTGGTGGGTGTTTCTGGACGGCCGCCGCGTGCCGGACACGCGACTGTCCGATTATCTCGGCCTGGCGCGGATCGCCCGCATCCACGACGATACGCGCGTCGCCGACAGCATGCGACGCGGCCGGCTCTACTGGCGGCTGCTCGAACCGATCGCCGTCGCCGCGCTCAACACGTCCGCTCAGGAGGGTCTCGCCCGGCTGCTCGCCGCCGTGATGCGGGAGACCCTGCTGCGCGGCGGTGAGGCATGCCTGCCGATGCTGCCGAAAGCAAGGCTTGTCGGAGGCGCTGGTCGATCCGGCCGATCGCCACGCTGCAGGCGCGCGGCGCGACGGTCCGCTGCAACAGCCGGATCGCGGAATTGACGATCGAGGGCGGCCGGATAACCGCGCTTCGAGGGCCGGACGGACTTATCGCGCTGGCCCCTGACGATGCGGTCGTGCTTGCGGTGCCACCCTGGGTCGCCGCGGACCTGCTGCCGGGGCTGCTCGCACCGGAGGCGTTCGAGGCCATCCTGAACATCCATTTCCTGTATGAGGCCGACCCGAATGGGCCGATCGGGCGAAGCCGGATTCATCGGCCTGACGTCCGGCACCGCGGAATGGGTGTTCCTGAAATCCGGGCATGTCTCGGTGACGATCAGCGCGGCGAACCGCATGGTCGATGATCCCGCACCTAGCGATCGCCGCCCTGGTTTGGCCGAATGTGGTGCACGCGCTTGGCCTGCCTGCCAGTGCCAAGGACGACCATGCCGGCCTTCCGTGTGGTGAAGGAAAAACGGGCGACGTTCGCGGCCACGGCGGCGCAGGAGGCAAGGCGACCGCAAGCCCGCACTGATCTTGCCGCCAACCTGGCGCTTGCCGGCGATTGGACCGCCACCGGCTTGCCGGCCACGATCGAGGGCGCCATAAGGTCCGGCCGTTCCGCCGCCGATGTCGTTCTCTCGCGTTGACCGCAGGACCATGATGGCTCTCGACGCGATCACCGCACCGGTCGTCGATGACGCGGCGTTGCTCGACTCGGTCTCACGGGCAGCGGACGCGCTGGCGCGGCGTCGGCAGCCGGACGGCCATTTTGTCTTCGAACTGGAAGCGGATGCGACGATCCCGGCCGAGTACGTGCTGCTGGAACACTTTCTGGACCGCATCGACCCGGACGCTGGAGGCGAAGATCGGCGTCTACCTGCGCGCCATCCAGGGCGAGCACGGCGGCTGGCCGCTGTTCCATGACGGGGCGTTCAACATCTCCGCCAGCGTGAAGGCGTATTTCGCGCTGAAGGCGATCGGCGACGACCCGGATGCGCCGCACATGCGCGCGCGCGCGCGACGCGATCCTGGCCGCGGGCGGCGCGGAACGGACCAATGTCTTCACGCGCGCCCAGTTGGCCCTGTTCGGCGCAGGTGCCCTGGCGCGCCGTGCCGGTGATGCCGCTGGAAATCATGCATCTGCCGCTGTGGTTTCCGTTTCACCTGTCGAAGGTGTCGTACTGGTCGCGCACCGTGCATCGTGCCGCTGCTGGTGCTGATGGCGCTGCGGCCGAAGGCACGCAACCCGCGCGGGGTCGGAAATTTCCGAGCTTTTCCGCACGCCGCCCGAGCAAGTGAAAGACTGGATCCGCGGGCCGTACCGTTCGGCATGGGGTCGCTTCTTCAAAGGCGTCGATGTTGCCTTGCGCGCCGCCCAGCCGCTGTTCCCGAAAGCGACCCGCCGGAGCGCGATGCGGAAAGCCGTCGCCTTTGTGACCGAACGGCTGAACGGCGACGACGGCCTGGGCGCGATCTACCCGGCGATGGCCAACAGCGTGATGATGTTCGACACGCTCGGGCTATGCGCCCGATCACCCCGACGCCGCCATCGCCTGGCAGTCGGTGCGCAAGCTGCTGGTGATCCAGGAGGATCGGGCGTACTGCCAGCCTTGCCTGTCTCCGGTCTGGGATACCAGCCTGGCCGGCCACGCGCTGGCGGAGGCGGGCGTGGCGACCGATGCGGCCTGTGACTGGCTGCGTCCGTTGCAGATCACCGACGTCGTCGGCGACTGGGCGGTGCGCCGCCCCGGCCTGCGGCCCGGCGGCTGGGCGTTCCAGTATGCCAATCCGCACTATCCCGACGTCGACGACACCGCCGTGGTCGGCCTGCTGCTGCACCGGAACGGCGATCCCGCCCACGCGGAGGCGATCGAGCGCGCGCGGGAATGGATCATCGGCATGCAGTCCTCCGATGGCGGCTGGGGCGCGTTCGAGCCGGAGAACACGCACCATTACCTCAACCACATTCCCTTCGCCGATCACGGCGCGCTGCTGGACCCGCCGACCGCCGACGTCAGCGCCCGCTGCGTGTCGTTCCTGGCGCAGATCGGCATGCCGGCCGACGATCCGGTGATGGTGCGCGCGCTGGCCTATCTGCGGCGCGAGCAGGAGGCGGATGGAAGCTGGTTCGGTCGCTGGGGCACGAACTACATCTACGGCACCTGGTCGGTGCTGTGTGCCCTGAACGCCGCCGGCGTGCCGCACGACGACCCGGCGATGCGGCGCGCGGTGGACTGGCTGGTTTCGGTCCAGCGCGACGATGGCGGCTGGGGCGAGGACGAGGAAAGCTACGGCGCCGCGCCGCACGGCCGCTACAAGGAGAGCACGCCGAGCCAGACCGCCTGGGCGGTGCTGGGCCTGATGGCGGCGGGCGCGACCGATCATCCCGCCACGGCGCGCGGGATCGCCTACCTGGCCGCCACGCAGAAGCCGGATGGCGAGTGGACCGAGGCGCCGTACACCGCGGTCGGTTTCCCGCGCGTCTTCTACCTGCGCTACCACGGCTACAAGCTGTATTTCCCGCTGCTCGCACTGGCCCGTTATCGCAATCTGCGCCGCGGCAACACGCGCCGTGTCGAGGTCGGGTTCTGACCGCCGGGCCGGTGCCTGGGTTCGTCGTCGGGCTGGCGGCGGAGGCACGGATCGCCGCCCGGTTCGGCTATCCTGTCCTCGCCGGCGGTGGCACGCCCGCGGGCGCGGCGGACGCGGCGCTGCGGCTGCTTGGGCAGGGCGTGAATGCGCTCGGTCAGTTTCGGCTTTGCCGGCGGGCTGGATCCGGCACTGCGGCCAGGAGCCGTGATCATTCCCGCCTCGGTTTTGTCCGAGGGCACGATGTATGCAGCCGACCCATGCTCTGGCCGACCGGTTCGGAGGGCTGACCAGGCATTGCCTGGTGGCCGGGACAGCGGTCGCGGCCGATGCGGCTACGAAACAACGGCTGCGGGAAGCGACCCAGGCGCATGCGATCGACCTGGAAAGCGGCAGCGTCGCCCGCGCTCGCCCTGGCTCATGGCCTGCCGTTCATCGTCGTGCGCGCGATCTCCGATACGGCGGAGCGAGATTTGCCCCCGGCCGCCTTGCTGGCCTTGGACCGGGACGGACGCATCGACACGACCAGGGTTCTGGGGTCCGTGCTGCGCCGGCCGGCCCAGTTGTCGGCACTGCTGGGGCTGGCGTCGGATGCCGCCCGTGCGCGTCGCGCCTTGATCGGGCTGACCCGGCGTGGTCTGGCACCATGTCCATACCAATCGGCGTAAGGTCCGGCTTCGTGGGTGACAGACGCTTCAAGGTTGATTCGCGCCTCTCCGACGGTGATGCGGTCGCCTTCACGCTCACAAACTGTTCGCAGCCGGCGTCTACGCCGCTGCCGGCACATCGAGCCGATAGCGGGCGCGGCGATCCTGATACGCGACGGTCAACGCCTCCGCCGTCTCTGCCATAAACCGCTCGGCGGCCTGAGCTTCGGAGCAGGGCACCGTCCGATCCGTTCCGCCTCATCACGCGCCGGGATGGCGACAACAAGACGGTCAGCCACAGGCAAGCCACGCCATCGGTGTTTTGCCGCAATCTGAGGTGTGCGTTCGACAGAAGTAGACCGTAAAGCGCCGGATACGAGGCGGAGTCACCGAGGTGCTATAGCGTTTGTGCTGACGAAAAAGCGACGTATAGGGCGGCTATGGCACAACACATCGAAACTGACGTGGCAATCGTCGGCGCCGGCCCGGTCGGGCTGTTCGCCGTTTTCGAACTGGGCATGCTCAAGCTGTCCAGCGTCCTCATCGACGCCCTGGCCGAGGTCGGTGGCCAATGTACGGCGCTCTACCCGGAAAAGCCGATCTATGACATTCCGGCGCATTTCCCACGATCGAGGCCGGCGCGCTGGTCACCGAGTTGGAACAGCAGATCGCCCCGTTTTCCGCACCACGTCTGCTCGGCCGGCAGGTCAACGGGCTGAGCGGTGAAACCGGCGCCTTTACCCTGACCACCGACCGGGACGACACCGTCCATGCCAAAGCGGTCATCGTCGCTGCCGGGGCCGGCGCTTTCGGCCCGAACCGCCCACCCTTGGACAGTCTGACCGCTTACGAGGCGACGGGCGCGGTGCAATATTACGTTCGCCGCCGCGAGGATCTGCGAAACAAGCGCGTGGTGATCGCCGGCGGCGGCGATTCCGCCGTCGACTGGGCGCTGGCGCTCAAGGATATCGCGCGGGTCGCCGTGGTACACCGCCGAGCAAAGTTTCGCGCCGCGCCGGAAAGTGCGGCTCAACTGGACGAGGCGGCACGCGCGGGAAAGATCGAGATGGTGATCCCGTATCAGCTTCACGGTCTGCTCGGATCTGACGGGGTGCTGTCCGCGGTGGAGGTCGCGACATTGGAAGGCGCGGTGAAGCGGCTGCCAGCCGACGTGCTGCTGCCGTTTTTCGGACTGTCCATGGACCTGGGTCCGATCGCCGCCTGGGGCCTGCGCAGCCAGGCGCATCACGTGACTGTCGATCCAGCCACCTGCCAGACCAGCCTGCCGGGCGTGTTCGCCATCGGCGACGTGGCGACCTACCCCGGCAAGCTGAAACTGATCCTGCAAGGCTTCAGCGAGGCAGCGGTCGCGGCGCACTCGATCTTCCCGATCGTCCATCCCGGCCAGGCGCTGCATTTCGAGTATTCCACCAGTAAAGGCGTGCCGGCAAAGGCGCGATGACAGTTCTTCCACCCAGGCGACGCTTGCGAGATCTCGCGATCCGGAGGACGGTATCTCCGATAAGAATAATCTGGGGGGTACAATGAACGCATCCTTACCGCGTCGCCATCTGCTCGCCGCTGGGGTGGCCGCCGCCGCGCTGCCTGCCGCCGCGCGAGCGCAATCGAGGCCGATCCGCATCGGCGTGCTGACGGACATGGTCGGCGTCTACTCGGCCAATGCCGGCCCCGGATCAGTCCTGGGCGCACAACTCGCTATCGATGACTTCGCCAGATCCCATCCCGACATCGAGGTCGAACTGGTCTCCGCCGACCTGCAGTTGAAGCCGGATGTCGCCGTCGCCATCGCCGGCGACTGGCTGGACAACAGGGGCGTCGATCTGATCACCGACGTGCCGCTGTCCTCGGCGGCGTTTGCCATCGGCGACATGGTGAAGGCCAAGAACAAGGCGGCGATCTTCACCGGCGGCGCCTCGGCTGACATCACTGGCAAGCATTGTGGCCCGAACCACCTGCACTGGGCCTACGACACCTGGTCGATGCCGCACGCCGTCGTCGATGCGACGGTCAAGGAGGGGGGCGACACCTGGTTCTTCATCACCGCCGACTATGCATTCGGCCACTCGCTGGAGCATGACGCAGCCGGTTTCGTCACGGGTGCCGGCGGCAAGGTCCTGGGCCAGGCGCTCGTGCCGTTCCCCGGCACCACCGATTTCTCATCGTACCTGGTGCAGGCGAAGGCCAGCGGCGCGAAGGTCATCGGATTCGCCAATGGCGGCGGGGATACAGTGAACTGTGTCAAGCAGTCCGCGGAGTTTGGCATTCAGAAGGGCGGCCAGAAGGTCGCCGGCCTGATCATGCTGATCCACGATGTGCACGGGGTTGGGCTGGGGTCGGCGCAGGGTGTGCTGCTGACCGAACCGTTCTACTGGAACACGAATGACGGCACCCGCGCCTTCGCCAGGCGCTTTTCGCAATCGATGCCGGGGAACGTCCCCGGTTCAGTCCATGCGGCACAGTATTCGGCGGTGACGCACTACCTGAAGGCGTGCGCCGCGGCGGGACCGGACAAGGCAAAGGCGAGCGGGCGCGCCGTGATCGACCAGATGAAGGCTATGCCGACCGACGACCCGCTATTCGGCAAGGGGGCGGTCCGAAAGGACGGACGGGTCACCCACAACATGTATCTTTTCCAGGTGAAGACGCCCGCACAGTCGAAGGAACCTTGGGACTACTACATCCTGCGGCGCACCGTGCCCGCAGCCGAGGCGTTCCGCCCGATCGACCAGGGTGGCTGCGTCTTCGCGCAAGGGTAAGCGATCATGCTCCGGCCCGGGACCGTGTCGCGGTCAGGGTACGCGCAGCTCCGCTCTCGCGAGCCGCCGTTCGGTGACGAGCCTGCGCCGGCCCTCCGGCGAGATCTGCCCGAGTGCGTCGACCAGGGTGTCGCTGAAAGCGCCGATGAACTGATCCCAGTCGGTCTGCCATGTCGCGAGCGCCTGGCGCACCACGGCCGGATCGAACGGGTCCGCGGTCACGTCACGTTGCACCTGCTGACGGGCCTCGCGCAGTTGGCGGAGGACTGGAACATAATGGGGCGCATCGCGGCCAATGACCGCCCTGAACGTTGCTGCGTCCTTTGCCGAGAGGCTGGCCTCGGCATTGGCGAGGGCTCGTCCCAGGATGGTCCGATCGAGAACCCATTCCAGCGGACCGAGCGGCCCGACTAGGTCGGTATGCAGCGAGAATTGATAGAACAGATTGATCGTGACCATCTCTGCGACAGCAACCGGACTGAAGCCGAACAGATACAGCGGAAGATAAAACAGCCAGTGGCCCGAAACGACTTCGGTTACGCCAAGACGAAAGGCGCTCGCCAGATGCAGGCGCTCGGGCGTATGGTGCATGCTGTCTGAGGCCCACGTCCAGCGGATCTCATGACCGGCGCGATGTGCCCAGTAATAGACGAATTCCTCGCAGACAAAGAGCAGGACCAAACCCCACCAGGTGTCGGGCGGGACCGTGAGCAGCCGATGGGACCAGACAAACATGGCAACCGGAACGATCAGGAGACGGCTCAGCAGGCGGCCGTGAAGCCGCAACACGGCGACACCGACAGTCGCCAGCATCTCTCGCCAGGGATAAGGCCGGGTTTCGAAGAACAGATAGAAGGCGACCTCCAGTGCGATGGCCGCCAGCATAAAGGGATCGAATTTCATCAGCAGCGGTATGGTGCGACTGTGGAGCATGGTTCCTGTCCCTGGACTGCGACGGTGTATGCGGTCCGTGATACGCGCCGCGGCGCGATCGCCCCCACGGCGGGCACCGCGCGACCGGCCCGGAACGGACGGCCGATGTCGAGCACGGCGGGCATGAACCGGACTTGATCACACAAACGTGCGTCGTCCGTCACGATGGTCACGTGGATAGTGCGTGGGCACTCTTGTGGCGGGCTTTCTGGCCTTGGTCCCGGGACGAGCCGCCGCGGGTGGCTTTGGAGCGGGCGTCCATCCCGCTTCTCCAGACAAGCAATGACGGCCGCGGATCGGTGCGGCCGCAACGGGAGTGTACGGCATGCCTCAATCACGCTCCATGACGCGCCGCGGCGCCCTGAAAACGGCCGCTGCCGCAACTGCTTTGCCACTTGTGCATATTCGTTCGGCTGGCGCCGCCGGGAAGCTGTCGATCGGGTTCTGGGATCATTGGGTGCCGTCGGGCAACGAAATCCTGTCCAGGCAGATCCACGCCTGGGGCGAGAAGAACAAGGTCGATGTCACGGTGGATTTCATCACATCGAATGGTTTCAAGCTGACCTTGACGGCTGCCGCCGAGGCTCAGTCGGGGACAGGGCACGACGCCTTGCAGTTCGGGCAAAATCAGTACGATCTGTATACGTATTCCGAAAAGCTGGAGCCGGTGGACGACGCGATCAAGGCGATCACCGACGAATGGGGACCGTATTTCCCGACTTTCGAATACCTCGGGAAAGTCGACGGGCATTGGCGGGGCATTCCGACCTCGACCTACAGCGGCGCTCGACCGTGCCTCGGGCGCATCAGCCTGCTGAAGCAGATCGCCGGGATCGATGTGCGGGCGATGTATCCGCCGCGTTCGGCGGAGCCAGCCTCATCGGCGCCGGAGTGGACATATGATGCCTTCATCAGGGCTGGTGAGGCGTGCAAGAAGGCGGGCTACCCGTTCGGCCTGGGCATCGGCAACACCGCGGACTCGATCGGCAACGCGGCGGTATGGTTCGCCGCCTATGACGCGGTGCTGGTGGATGCGAACGGAGAAAGTCATATCGGTTCCGACAAGATGAGGGCTTTCCTGGAGTGGGCGCAGAGACTGGTGAAGATTCTGCCCGCCGATGCATTGAGCTATGATGACGCCACCGACAACCGGGTGATGATCGCCGGGCAGACGGCGCTGATCTACGACCCGCCGTCACCGTACGCGGTGGCGAAGCAGGACGGCATGAAGGTCTCGGAAGACATGTGGAGTTTTCCCTGTCCCGCCGGTCCGGCCGGGCGATTCATACCGTATGGTCAGGCGTTTTCCGGTATCTGGACGTTTAGCAAGAACAAGACGGCGGCGAAAGACCTGAACGTCTACTTGTCGCAGCGGAGCCTGTTCGAGGAACGCTGCCGGACGGTGCAGGGGTTTGATCTCGCTGTACTGCAAAGCATGTCCGACTCGACTGTGTGGGACGAGGTTGGACCACCGAAGGGTGTATTCTCCAACTACCCGATTCGCCCGTGGCACAAGAGCACGCCGCTGGTGCAGGGTTGGCCTGCGCCGCCTGCCATCGCGGCGCAGATCGTCAGCCGAGCGACGATGCCGAACATGCTGGCACGATTATACACCGGGCAGTCCACCCGGGAGGTGATCGATTGGGCGACGGACGAACTGGAGGGCTTTGGCCGCCGGTGATGCGGCCTTTGTCTGCCGGCGCGGCGATTGGCCGGCAGACCGCCGCCAAGCTGGACGCCGGGATCGCTTTGACGGGACGTTGGTCCCGGCATCCCGGCGTCACGGGTCGTGATCAGGCTGGCTTCACCACGTATCCGTAGGCGGTGTTGCTGCGCTCTCCGCCGTTATCGAGATAAGCGGCCTTGCGGACCGCGATGCCGTCCTGTGGAAGGTCGTTCTCGGCGGCATGCAGATCGAGGTGATAGTGGCGTGCGCCATTATAGCCGAGGATCGCGCCCTTCACGGGTCCGTCGGCCGGGCCGAGCGGGGCAAAGCCGTGCTTCTTCTGCATGTCTTCGGGAACTTCGAGGCGGCGGAAAGCCTCGATCTGCCATTGCGGCGAGCCGTACCAGACCGAATCGGTGCCCCAGAAGATGTGGTCGTGTCCCAGGCCCTTGACAAGCGAGGCCATCATGGCCGCGCAGAACCGCGGGTTAGAGGTCGCCGAGACCGCGAAGCTGGTGCCGACGTCGCAAAACACATTGTTCACCCCATGCTTCTGCGGGATCGCGGCGAGGTCGGTGATCCATTTTATATCGCCGGTCCGTTCGAATTCGGCGAGGACGTCGTTGGTGTTCTCCTGGAACGGCTGCAGAGCGGAATGGTAGATGATGAAGTTGATCTGCGGCCAGTCCTTGGCGGCCTTGGGCACGTCGTCGACGGTGGCGTAACGCCAGGCGCCGCCCGGGATCGATGTCTCGTAGTCTTTCGGCAACAGGCCCTTGTGGATGCAGATGTTGGTGATCCCGGCGTTGACCGCCTTCTGGTAGAACGGGTACATCAGCGCTTCATCGTCGAGCCGGAACGGATACTTTGTGGTCTGCGGGCTCAGCGGGTCGCCGATGGTATAGCCTTTCCAACTGGTCGGCCTGACCACTTCGATGACGCGGTCGACCTCTTCCATCCAGCCGGGTTGCTTTGGCGTGAACAGCGAATGGAACAGCAACCGCCGGGAGCCGGCGATACTGTTCACGGTCTCAGCCCCCTGCTTGATCTGGTCGTTGGACAGGAACCATTTCGTTGGATCGTCGAACGGAGCGCCGCTGAGCAAGGCAATCTTCGTGTCGCTGTCGAAGAAGATCTCCTTCAGGTAGTTGGCGAATTTATAGCGTTCGAGCCCCATTCCGACGGGCTCGTCCTTCAGGGCCGGGTTCCAATTGGCGGCGGCATATTGGGCGAGACCGGTAAGACCTTCGAAACTGTAGTCGTCGCGGACGAAATGAGTCTGATCATCAAAAATAAACTGGCCGGATAGGGCGGATGCGCGTGCCGCGGCTGCGTCCGGTTCTTTCGCTTCTGCCGGATCGACTTTGAACACTTGTCCGAATACTTCGTTCATGGCGACGAAGGCGGCGGCCATACCGCAGGTGGTGCGCAGGAACTGGCGCCGGTCGAGACCGAGCCTGCGTCCGGTTTCGTCGGCGAAAGCCTTGAGCCGGCCTTCAACGTTGCGCTGG
This sequence comes from uncultured Alphaproteobacteria bacterium, assembly GCA_963817185.1. Lineage (GTDB taxonomy): Bacteria > Pseudomonadota > Alphaproteobacteria > Acetobacterales > Acetobacteraceae > Rhodopila. Next base: position 391,374 of record CAWFNN010000007.1, read on the forward strand.
GCCGGGCTTTGCGGCAGCGGGTTGAACTCCCCGTTCGATATCATCTGGGTTGGCACCGGCGACGAGAAGGCCGCGGTTTCCGCAGGTGCAAGGTCAGCAAGCTCCCGCTCGCTAAGATAACTGGCCATTGGTTTTCCCCCTGTTCTTGGTTACGCCCAGCAACCCCGGTGCGGTATCGTCCAACAGAAGCTGGCCTGACCCGCCCCGGTCTTTATTTTAGTGTCGAATTTGGCAAAAGGGCTGATCGCTGTCAATAGGCGTGGGCTTCACGCGACGGGCGCGGCAGATCCCGATCCGCGGTGCGGGGCCAAATCGAAGCCTGTGAGGGACACGTATCACTTGATTCGTCAGAAAAGCGGAATCGGTGGTGGGGATACGGGGCTGACTGGTCCGCGTGCAGAGGGCACGATTTACCAGAAGGGCGGGATCGGCGCTGCTTGGGTCAAGGCCCGGTCAGCGCTGTGCGTCAACCGCCTCATTCACGACGAAGACACGAAGCCACGAAGGTTCCGGTGGCAGTGACCGGTGCCGAAGGTGACGGTTGTCCGAGTAATTTCAGGCTGTTCTGATACGGTTGCTAACGTTTCTGGGAGTGCTTGATATGCGTTGTTCGTTTGCAAGTTATGGTGGAAAGGCGGATTTACCGGTCCCTTCTCCGCTAACCTGGACCGCGCAGTCAGGCACCTCGATGGCAAACCGGCTGTCCGGAAGCGCCGTCGAAACAAAAGCCATCTGGCTGAGCAGGCGTGGATTGTCATATATATTAGCACATGGCAACGAACGGGGGAAAGGCGGCGAACCTCCTTCCATTGCCTTACAGGAACGAAAATCAACATTGGAGCGTTGCGACGCCCGCGGGCCCCTGCTCGCGGCACTGCCTGAGACGCGGTTCGACAGGACGGTATGCGCGGGCTGGGTAGGCCACGGATTATCCGCGTTCCGATCGCGACAGCCCTTCGGCGTCGGGCGGCCGCTGCGCCGGAGCGACTTCACTCTCGTTGCGCGGGATGAAAATGATCCGGCACTTTGTCTGATCGCATGATTTCCGCGGGGTGAATGTTCCGCTCGGCGCGACCCTGCACTATAAGCCGGCCATGCCTGCCCCAGAGCCACGCGCCAACCCGCTGCTGCTCGGCCACGCGGAGGCCGAGGCCACGATCCTGGACGCCATGCGGGGCGGACGGACGCACCACGCGTGGTTGATCACCGGTCCCGATGGGGTCGGCAAGGCCACGCTGGCGTATCGCTTCGCACGCCGGCTGCTGGCGGGGCAGCCGTCCGAGGCTTCGCTGACGCTGGACCCCGCCAATCCGGTTTTTCGCCGCGTCGCCGCCGGATCCCACGCCGACCTGCTGACGATCGAGCGCGTGTTCAACGAGAAGACCAGGCGCATGAAGACACAGATCGCGGTCGAGGATGTCCGGCGGATCAACGGCTTCATGTCGCTCACCCCGGCCGAGGGCGGCTGGCGGGTCGTCATCCTCGATGGGGCGGAGGAGTTGAACCAGGCATCGGCGAACGCGCTGCTGAAGATCCTCGAGGAGCCGCCGCCGCGGGCGATCCTGCTGCTGGTGTGTGCGGCGCCGGGACGGCTGCTGCCGACGATCCGCAGCCGCTGCCGGCGGTTGCGCCTGACGTCGCTGGACGACGCGGCAATGGATGAGTTGCTGAGGCAGTACCTGCCGCAGCTTGAGGCGGATGAGCGGGGGCGACTGATTACGCTGGCGGAGGGGTCGCCGGGGCGGGCGCTGATGCTGGCGCAAGACGAGGGGCTGCAAATCGCGCTGCTGGTGGACAAGCTTCTGGGGGACCTGCCGGCGGTGCCGGTGTCCCGGGGATATGAGATCGCGGATTTCCTGGGACGGAGCGAGACGGGGTTTTCCACGTTCATGGATTTGGTGCGCGCGGGGGTCGCGGCGGCGGTGCGCGACAGCGTGCGGGGACGGGCGGACCCGGAGCAGGAACGGCTGGTGGCGCTGCGTACGCTCAGCCGGTGGGACGAGGTTTGGCAGGGACTAACCCGGTTACAGGACGAGACGGAACGGTTCGCGCTGGACAAACGTCAGGCTATCGTGGCCGGGATCGGGATGCTGAGCGGGACAGGGTAGGGTCGGGTCTCGCATGTTGATCCATCAGCATCGCCGGTCGGACGTCGGTGCGACATTGATTTCACGTCCGGGCGGATGAATGCCGTCGTCGTAGTACACAGTCAGGGATCGGGCAGGGACCATGGTCAATCCGGCATTGGGCCGCATCCTCGGATCGGGCAAAGAGGCAGAGGTGTTCGCGTATGGCACGGCGGTCGTGAAGCTCTACAAGTCCGCCGCCGCCAAACGATCGGCATTTCGGGAGGCCGCGGTTCTGGCGGTGGTGGAGTCGCTTGGATTGCCTGTGCCCCAGGTTCACGGCGTTCAGCCGTTCGGCGACCGGTGGGGGATCATCATGACCCGCGCCGACGGGCCCTCCTTCGGGGAGGCGATGCGTCGCCAGCCCGAACGCGTGCCCGCCTATCTGAAGGAAATGGCTGTATTGCAGACCCGTGTGCACAGCCATCCGGGGACACAGCTTGCAGGTCTGAAGGCGAGGCTGGCGGCCGATATCGGACGGGCCACAGTTCTGGGCGAGACGCGGCAGCACCTGCTGCTGAAAAATCTCGGTGGGATGCCGGATGGGGCGTGTCTATGCCATGGCGATTTTCACCCGCTCAACATCCTGGGGCCGCCAGGTGATGAAATTCTCATTGACTGGCTGGACGCCAGCCGGGGTGATTCCGCGGCCGATGTCTGCCGCTCGTTTGTGCTGATCAGACACGTCGCCCCGGAGATCGCAACGGCTTACGTCGATGCATATGTCGAGGCCAGCGGTGAGAACCGGGAGAGAATTGAGCGTTGGCTTCCCTTCGTTGCCGCCGCGCGGCTCGCGGAAGGTGTGCCGGACGAGGAAGAAAAGCTGATGGAAATGGCCGTTGCGTGGTGAGGAGCTTGGCGAGCCTCGCGACGTCCTGCCTCCATTGGCCCTTCGCCCGCTTTGCTTGCCCGTCGCCGGCATTGGCGTTTCCCTCCCGGCCGGCCTACATGTAGCGGCTCCATACGCGGGCCAGCCACTCGGCCGCGTGCTCATGCAGCGAGCGTGACTGCCAGTCCCGCAGCGTGATCGGCTCGGCGCGCGACATCCAGTCACGCAGCATCGCTTCCACCGCCGCGGCGGTGGTGCGGCCGAGCACGATGGCATCCACTTCGTTATTGTAGACGAAGCTGCGCCGGTCGAGGTTGGATGAACCGATGGCGGTCCATACCCCGTCGATGGAGGCGACCTTGGCGTGCAGCATGCCGTCCCTGACCTCATGGATGCGGACGCCGCGCTTCAGCAGCCGTCCATACAGGGCGCGCGCCGCCCGCGTGCAGCTTGGCAGGTCGCTGTATCCGGCCAGGATCAGGTCCACTGCCACCCCGCGCTGCGCCGCCTGGGCGAGCAGCCGCCATTGCCTGTGGGCGGGCACGAAGTAGCCGGTGGACAGCAGCGCACGTTCCTGTGCAACCGCCAGTGCCGCCTTCAGCGATTCGAAATAAAGCTGGCGGCGCTCACGCGGGGCGCTGCCGTCGGTGCGCACCGTTTCGTCTCCGGCGGCAGGCAGACTGGCGGGGTCCCCGGCGAGCGGCAGCCGATCGGCGAAGGCCTCACCGCCCTGGCGGCGCCAGTTGTGGAAGAACAGCTTCCGCACCTCGGCCACCGGCGGTCCTTCTATTCGCGCAGCGGCGTCGTACCAGAATGCCTTTTCGGGGTCGGGCGGCACGCCAGCGGAGGGTGGGTTGTTGTAGACGCGCATTAAGTTCACGCCACCCAGGAAGGCCACGCGTCCGTCGGCCACCAGGATCTTGCGGTGGTTGCGGTCGTTCAGTTTCAGCGGGTTGAAACGCCGCCGTAGCGGGCTGAGCGGGCGGAACTCCAGCACCTTGGCGCCGGCCTGGGACAGCCGGTCGAAGACCGCATCATCCGTGCCGTCCGATCCGGCGCCGTCATAGCACAGCGCCACCTGCACGCCCTGCCGCAGCTTTTCGACCAGCAGGTCCACGAGACCGTGGCCACGCCGATGGATGTCCTCGAATTCATAATACTCCAGGAGCAGTTGGTCGCGCGCCGCATGGATCGCGGCGAAGATCGCGTCCAGGGTCTCGCCGCCGCTGGGAAGCAGAGTGACCCCGGCACCGCCCACCAGCGGGCAGACCGATACGGGGCTGTGGGCGGCGGCATGACGCTGGAGGGCCTCGTCCTGATCCAAGGCGCGGTCTGGCGCGTCCATCGTTGCTCCCATCGGTACTCCCTCGCGCTCCGCTGGGGACGGCAGCAGGAACGCAGACCGAGCGGGACCGTTGCGGAGGATATGGTCCATGCGCCGGCCGAGCCGGGATCGCGCAGCGCGATGAGCGATGACGACCGCGGCACCCTCGGAGAGGACGCGGGGCGCGCGATGACGCGCGAAGGGCTCGATCGGCGACGATGAACCGAGGTTTTGGAGGCTGCCGCGGCGCACAAATCGGGTTCACACGGTACGTAGGCCGCGGCGCGATCCCGGGTTATAACCGTGCCGCGTCGCGATCGGCAGGCGCGGCGAGACGGTTTGAAGAAGGCCTATGACCCAGAAGTTCTACATCACGACCCCGATCTATTATGTAAACGGGGCACCGCATATCGGGCACGCATATACGTCCATCGCGGCGGACGTGATGGCGCGGTTCAAGCGGCTGGACGGGTATGACGTATTCTTCCTGACCGGGACAGACGAGCACGGCCAGAAGGTCGAGCAGGCGGCTGCGGCCGCGGGCGTCGATCCGCAGACGTTCACTGATGGCGTGTCGGCCGATTTCAGGGCGATGAGCGACGCCATGGGTGTGTCGTACGATGACTGGATCCGCACCACCGAAGGGCGGCACAAGGTGTCGTGCGCCGAGTTGTGGCGGAGGATCGAGGCAAACGGCGACATCTACCTGGGGCACTACGAGGGCTGGTACGCAGTTCGAGACGAAGCATTTTATGATGAAAGCGAGCTGACGGTCCGGCCGGATGGGTCTCGGATGGCACCGAGCGGAGCGCCGGTGGAATGGGTGAAGGAGCCGTCGTATTTCTTCCGGCTGTCGGACTGGCAGGATCGGCTGCTGCGGTTTTATGAGGCAAACCCGGAGTTTATCGCGCCAAGTTCACGGCGGAACGAAGTCGTCAGTTTCGTGCGCGGCGGGCTGCTGGATCTGTCGATCAGCCGGACGACGTTCAGTTGGGGCATTCCGTTGCCCGATGCGCCCGGGTCACGTGATGTATGTTTGGCTCGACGCGCTGATCAACTACGTCACCGCGTGCGGCTTCCCGGATGAAAACGCGCCGCGGTGGAAATACTGGCCGGCGGATGTGCATTTCGTTGGGAAAGACATTATCCGCTTCCATGCGGTCTACTGGCCGGCCGTTCCTGATGGCGGCGGGACTACCGGTGCCGAAGCGGGTGACGTCGAACGGCTGGTGGCTGATGGACGGGGAGAAGATGTCGAAGTCGCTGGGCAACGTGGTGGAGCCCCGGAAGCTGGCGGAGATCTTCGGGCTGGATCAGATCCGGTATTTCCTGCTTCGGGAGAAGCCGTTCGGGGCGGACGGGTCGCTGAGTCACGCGGCGATCATCAGCCGGATCAACGTTGATCTTGCAAATGATCTCGGAAATCTGGCGCAGCGGACGTTATCTTTGGTGGCGCGGAACTGCGGTGGAATGCTGCCGGCGCGCGGCGAGGTGACTGAGGACGATCTGGTGCTGCTGGCGGCGGCGGATGGGCTGCTGGAAATCGTTCGGGGGCATGTCGAGCGGCAGACGTTCCATGATGGGCTGGAGGAAATCTGGAAAGTGATCCGGGCGGCGAACGGGTATATCGACCGGCAGGCGCCCTGGGCGCTGAACAGGACCGACAAGGGCCGCATGGGGGCGGTGCTGCGGGTGCTGGTGGATACGATCCGGGTGGTGGCGACGCTGCTGCAACCGGTGCTGCCGGGAAGCATGGGGCGGATGCTGGATCAGCTTGGGGTTGCCGCTGACGCACGGACGTTCGCGGGGCTGGCGGTGCCACTGGTGGATGGACAGGCGCTGCCGGTGCCACAAGGGGTGTTCCCCCGCTTCGTGGAACCGGCTGGCTGATGCTTGTCGATAGTCACTGCCATCTCGACTACTACACGCCCGCGGAACTGCCGCAGGTGCTGGCGCGGGCAGCGGCGGCGGGCGTGGGCGAGATGGTGACGATCGGTACGACACTGGTTCAGTCCGAAGCGTCTGCCGGGCCTGATCGCGGCTTTCCCGAACCTTTGGTGCACGATCGGGGTGCATCCGCACCACGCGGCGGAGGCACCGATTCCGGCGCCTGAGACACTGGCTGGCGATGGCGGGCCATCCCCGGGTGATCGGGATCGGGGAGTCCGGGCTGGATTATTTCTATGACAAATCGCCGCGCGACGTTCAGGCGGAGAATTTCCGGGCGCATATCCGAGGCGCCCGGTTGGCCGGGGTGCCGCTATGCATCCACGCGCGCGATGCGGATGACGATATCGCATTGATTTTGAAAGAAGAGTGGGATAGGGGAGGGGCGTTCGATTTCCTTCTGCACTGCTTCAGTTCGGGGCGCGGGCTGGCTGAAGCGGCGCTTGGCGATGGGCGGATATGTCAGTTTCTCCGGCATCCTGACGTTTCCGCGGTCGGCGGAGCTGCGGGAGATCGCGCGGGATGTGCCGGCGGAGCGTTTGCTGGTGGAAACCGATGCGCCCTATCTCGCGCCGGTGCCGTTCCGCGGCAAGCGCAACGAGCCGGCCTGGGTCGCACGCACGGCGGCCGTGCTGGCGGAGGTGCGAGGGATGGCGCCGGAGGCGCTCGCGGAGCTGACCACGGCGAACTTCCGCCGGCTGTTTCGAAAAGCCGCGGCATGAGGGTGACGTTGCTGGGCACCGGCGGGTCAGCCGGCGTGCCGATGATCGGTGGAGCGGACGGCGGCGGTGACTGGGGAGACTGCGATCCGGCGGAGCCGCGAAATCGCCGGACCCGATCGTCGATCGTGGTGGAAACCTTGGATAAGCAGCGTCTTCTGGTGGATACTTCACCCGATATGCGAAACCAGTTGCTGGACTGCCGCATCCCCGGCGTCGACGCTATCCTGTTCACGCATGCGCATGCGGACCATGTCACCGGGATCGACGACGTCCGCATCCTGAACCGGATCGCCAACCGGCCGCTGCCGGCGTTCGCCGCCGCCGAGACGCTGGCTGAGATGACAAGCCGGTTCGGGTATGCGTTCCGACCGTGGGAGCCTCCGCACTTCTATCGCCCTGTTCTGGAAGCAAAACCGGTTCGCCCTGGTGACGTCGTCGAAACCGCGGGACTGTCGGTTCGCGTCTTCAGCCAGAACCACGGCAAGGTCGAGACGCTGGGGCTTCGGATCGGGAATTTCGTGTACTCGACTGATGTTGTGGCATTTTCGGAGGAGGCGCTGGGCGTTCTGAAGGGATTGGACACATGGGTCGTCGACTGCTTCGTGCGCAAGACACCGCATTGGACGCATGCCGATCTGGGCACCGTGGTGGACTGGGTCTCGCGTTTAAGACCGCGCCGGACGATACTGACTCATATGGGGACAGAGATGGACTGGGCCTGGATGCAGGCCAATCTGCCGCCTGGAATCGAGGCGGGGTATGATGGGATGGTGCTGGATGTCGGTTAGGGGATCACTTTGGTCCTGGGCCGAAACGTACCGGAGGGCTGGCTTGTCGGCTTGACGGTGACGGTGCCGGTGGGTGCTCGCGGTCCGCATCCGACGCGCAGCCCGCGGAGCGCCGGACGAGATGGGGCGGTGGCCTTGTGGCCGGGGTCTTGGCTGGCACGGCGCGTGCGGACACAGCGGACCTGCCTCCTAAACCATTTTCAACCTGACTGTGCAGGCGGCGTATGGTTCAGGTGTTTGTTTGATCGCATGATTCACGCGCCGGGGAGGTTCCACTCGGCGCGATCATGCCCTGGCTCAGGGATGAAATTGCGCCTCATCCGGGTCCGGCGCCGGGGTCTTCCAAGGTCTCCAGCCGGGGAACATGATGACGACGGGCGACCAGAACAGCCGGAATGAGCGATTGAAACGGATGTCCATGCGGATCGGCGTGCCGTCTGCTTCGTAGCAGATCAAGGCGCCGCGGCCATCGTCGGTGGCGTCGGCCATAACCTGTTCGATTTCAACATATTGGCGCGTCCGTTTGCCGATCCACATGAGTTTCCATTGACCAGCGCGGGTGTAGGCGTCGGCGCCGGTGGTGTACTGGAACTGCCGGTCTTTCTCGTCCTTGATCTCGACGTCGCCAACGCCGGCGGCAAAGCCTCGGCTGGAACCGCCGGACATCTTGCCGGCTACACCAAGCTGGATCCATGGCGATGGTTTGCGCGGCAGCACGTCGAGCAGCAAGCGCGCATCGGCTGGCTTGAAGGTGGTGTCGTCGCCGTAGATGAGGCGGTCGACGGTGGCCGCGATCACGAAGCGGTCGGGGGTGGGGCGGTCGGGCATGGGACGATCAGGCGGGGGGCGGCCGGGCAAGGGGCGATTGGTCAAGGGATGGTCGGGCGAGAGGCGGTCGGGACGTGGTCATGGCGTCCGGTTGCCACGAACCCGGGAATGGCCGCAAGCGGGATCTGCCTTGCCGGTGCTCCTTCAATTGGCGTCAGGCTGTGCCGCACCGGACGGTGGCCACCGGCTCACCGGTTTATGGAGTCGCCGAGCGTCGATCGCGGGTGTGTGGACGGTTTGGCTCAACCGTCGCTGTGCTGGCGGTCGTCAGCAGCTTCGAGCACGTGGCGATGAGCCGCTCGGTGATAGGCACGCGTTGTGGCGAGCAGAGCAGCCAATGCCGATCCCATGGGCGAGAGCGTTCGCAGGCGTCAGGTCGATCGCATCCACGAACAAACGTCGCACAGGCAGCTGCCCATCGGCTCGCTCAAAAATTCCAGCTGCTCGTTTAGCGCTTGATCAGTGTCCCCGGCCCGGCCTCGGTGAACAGTTCCAGCAGGCAGGCATGCGGCACGCGGCCGTCCAGGATGACCGCGCCCCTGACGCCTTGACGCACCGCCTCGACGCAGTTCTCCACCTTCGGGATCATGCCGCCGGTGATCGTGCCGTCGGCGATCCGCTCCGCGACCTCGGACAGGGTGAGCGACGGGATCAGGGTACCGTCCTTGTCGAGCACGCCCGGCACGTCGGTCAGCATGAGCAACCGCGTGGCGGTCAACGCACCCGCGACCGCCGCCGTCACCGAATCGGCGTTGATGTTGTATGTCTGACCGTCGGCCCCGACGCCGACCGGGGCGATCACCGGCACCAGCCCGCCGCCGGTGAGTGCATGGATCACCCGCGCATCGACGCTGGTCGGTTCGCCGACAAATCCCAGGTCGAGCACCCGCTCGATATTGCTTCCAGGGTCGACCTTGGTGCGCTGCAGCTTGCTGGCGCGGATCATCCCGCCGTCCTTGCCGCAAATGCCCACTGCCAGCGCCCCGGCCTGGGTGATCAGCCCGGCGACGTATTTGTTGACCGTGCCGGCCAGCACCATCTCGACCACTTCGACCATCGCGGCGTCGGTGACACGCAGCCCGTCAATGAAGGTGGACTGCATCGCCAGGCGTTTCAGCATCAAATTGATCTGCGGGCCGCCGCCGTGGACCACCACCGGGTTGATGCCGACCTGCTTCAGCAGTGCGATATCGCTGCCGAACTGCCGCGCGAGATGCTCCTCGCCCATCGCGTGGCCGCCGTATTTCACAACCACGGTTGCCCCGGCATAGCGGCGCAGGAATGGTAACGCCTGGGCAAGAACATGGGCCTGTTCGGTGGCCGCCGCGATGTCAATGGCGTGAGGGTGTGTTTCGTTCATGGAGCGCCTTTAGGGCGGGGTCGCCGCCCGGTCAAGCAAGCCCGACAAGCGAACAATCCTGCCGCCAGCGAGGACGGCGGAATTTCCAGAGCGGAAAAAACACCCATGTTAACGGTTCGGTAATGCCTCGGGCATAGTATTTCTCCTTGTCGCGGCACTTGCAGGAGCAGGAGGTAGTGGTGCGAGAAGCTTTGACGACGGCGGCGTCAGCTCACCTCGCGGGTGGTGTGCCGCCGCTCGGGCCGAACCGGCACGGATCGGCGGGACGAGGCTTGGCGGGCGGGCGGCTGGCGAGCACGATTCTCGGGCACCTGCCGCTGGGTGTCGCCGTCGTCGACGCGCACGCTCGGCTGGTGTTCTGGAATGAGCATGCCGCCCGGCTGTTCGGCGCGCCGCCGGTGATGGCCGCCGACATGCCGCAGCTAGACGAAATTCTTACTGGTGTCGTCAATCTCACGCGTGAGCAGAGGGACGGGATCGTCAGCTTTGCCACGAGCCACATCGAGGCCGGGGACCGGACCGAACCGGAGGGTTGCCTGCGGATATCCCTGGGGCGGGATCGCCGGTTCACGATCCAGGTGCGGGGGATCGGGTATGACCGGTGGATGCTCGTCATCGACGACGGAAGAAGACCGGCCACCGCCGGGCACAGCGGAGCGGTGACAGGCAGCGCGGTCGCCTGGCTCGATGCGTTGACCGGACTGAGCAACCGCAGGCATTTCAACCAGATGCTGCGGGAATTGATGGCCAACGCCTCGCCCGGTGCGAAGCATGCGGTGCTGATGGTCGATCTCGATCGGTTCAAGATAATCAACGACACGCTTGGCCATTCCGTTGGTGATGCCTTGCTGTGCCTGGTCGCACAGCGGTTGCGCCGGGAGACCAGGGACGAGGATCTGCTGGCGCGGCTGGGTGGCGACGAATTCGTCATTTTACCTGCTGACGGCGAGAGGGCCGACCGTTTGGCCGCGCGCGTGGTCGACGTCCTGTCGCGTCCGTTCCTCGTCGAAGGCCACATCGCCAACATCGGCGCCAGCGTCGGCATTTCCCGCATCCCCGAGCACGGGGCCTCGGCCGACGACGTGATACGCTATGCCGAACTGGCGCTGTACGAGGCAAAATCCGCGGGCCGGCAGACCTGGCGGCTGTACGATCCGGCGATGGCAACCCGGTCGCATGCCCGGCGGGATCTGGAAGCGGGGCTTCGCAAGGCGTTGGCGATGAATGAGTTGTCGCTCGCCTACCAGCCGCGACTGGACGTGCAGACACGGACGTTGAGCGGGTTCGAGGCGTTACTGCGTTGGAACCACCCGACCCTGGGCGGCGTGTCGCCTGTGCTGTTCATTCCCCTGGACGAGGAGATCGGTTGTATCGTCGCGGTGGGCGAATGGGTCCTGAGGACCGCCTGCACGGAGGCCGCGCGGTGGCCGGCACCGCTGGCGGTGGCGGTAAGCGTGTCGCCTCGCCGGTTGGAGGACGGCGAGAAGCTGTTCAACGCGGTAGAAGCAGCGCTGGAAGCGTCGGGGCTGGCTGGCGAACGTCTGGAACTCGAAATCAGCAAAAGTTCGCTGCTGTCCTCGGTGCCGAATGTCCGCGAAACTCTGAACCGGTTGCGCGCCCGCGGGGTTCGCATCGCGATGGGCGATCTCAGTACCGGCAACTCATCGCCGCGTGAGTTGCGATCGTTTCCCTTCAACAAGATCAAGATCGACCAGAGCTTCATCGCCGGGCTTCGGATTGACAACGATACGGCCACGATGATCCGCGCTATCGCCGCACTGGGTGCCGGGCTTGGGATCGCGACGGTCGCCGAGGGCGTCCAGACGGCGGACCAGGCGCCGCTGGTTGGAGCAGACGGATGCACCCACGCCCAAGGTCACCTTGTCAGCCGGCCGATCCCCGCGGCGGAGATTGACGCCTTTTTAGTTCAGTACATCCCGATGCCAGACAGGATTTCAACAAAATGATGAGGACTGTGGACAAGATGAAGAAGACGAACATGTCGGGAATGTTGTATCGGTTGATCTATTGCAGCCGTAACGTCATCCTCCAGGGCATGCCTGACGCCGTCATGGAGGAGGCGATCGGCACCATCCTGGACGCCGCCCGCCGTCACAACAAGACCAACAACATCACCGGGGCGCTGCTGTTTACGATGTCGGGCTTCGCGCAGGTGCTGGAGGGTGCGCGTGAGGTCGTCGAGCACACCTTCGAGCGCATCTGCGTCGATCCACGCCATGCCGACGTGACCGTGCTGAGCTTCACGCCAACGGAACGACGCTGCTTCCCCGACTGGGCGATGGGGTTCAGCGGGCAAATGTCACCGATTGCCCCCGATCCGTTGGCGCCCCTGCTCGGCGATGCCACCTCCTCTGGCCCAAGGGTGACCACAGGCAGCGACGTGCTGCGGTTGCTGGAGAAGCTGGTTCAGCGGGAGGACGAGTGGATCGCGGCGTGACGGGGTGCCGCGCGACCCATTGACTTGTGAGCCACCCGCTGCCCCTGTCCATATCACCGATGAACTTCGATAAGGCCGCGCTCCGAACCCTCTGCCTATTGCGGTGCCAGGTCGCTTCGCTCCGACACGGGCAGGCTTCGAACGGGCGGGCCATATCAATCCCGCCCGAGAAAATCCAGCACCCGATCGGTGACCTGCTGCTTCGGAAACATCGACGCCAGCGCTCGCGCCCGGGTCAGCGGGTCGCTGGCAAAGAACCGCTCGTACAGCACCTGGCGGCTGCCGAACGAACTGCACGCGATGTCCCACGCCAGATGGAACAGCTTGACCCGATCGCGCGCGGAACTGTTGTCAGTCGCCAGATACTGGTCGATCGGACCAGCCAGAGGGCCGCTGAGATCCGCCTCGGTGGGCAGGATCATCAGGCTGGACGAGCCCAGAAGCTGGAGGATCTCCACCATCCGCGGGTAGGCTGTCATGAACAGGTTGCGCGTCGTCTCCGCCGGCAGCGGGGCCGGGCACATGACGCCCCATTCGTCGAGCTCGGCGTCCGCCTCGGCTGCACGCATGCAGGCGCGCATCAGTTCGGTATACATCACCAGTTCGCCGATCCGTTCCTCGGAATGCGGCAGATGGGCATTGCCGAGCGTCTCGGTGACCAGCAACGCCACGCCCAGGACCAGTTCGCATTTGGCCAGGTTCTTCGCGCAGCCCTGATGGGCGGTATGGGCGGATGAATGGGTGACCGACGCCGTCCCGTTCAGCAGGCCGACGTCACCGTTGATGAATACCCGCTCCCACGGGACGAGCACGTCATCGAAGAAGACGATGCTGTCCATCTCCTCGAAGCGGGAACCGAGCGGGTGGTCGAAATGCGACTTGCCTCGGTCGAAACTGTCGCGGCAGAGGAAGCGCAGGCCGGGCGTGTCGCAGGGCAGGGCGAAACTGAGGGCGAACGGGCTGTAATGATCCAGATGCTGCGCCAACCGCGGCGAATAGACCGCGATCTCGTCGGCCAGCGGTCCGAGCGTCGCCAGGACGCGGGCGCCACGGACGACGATGCCGGCGGAGGTCTCCTTTACCACCTGCAGCGCCGTGCCTTCCTGGAGATTGAACATGCCGCTGACGTTGCGGCTGCGCTGCAGGTTGATCAGCGCATGGGTCAGGACAAGATCGTTCTCGGCGATATAGCGGTAATAGCGCCGCATGTTCTCGGCGAATTGCGGCTTCGCTCGGCCGAAATACTCTGCGGTGCCGGCCCAGCAGGCGAAGGTCACGTTCATGAAGTCGGGAGAGCGGCCCATCATGCCGCAGGTCGTGCGCGCCCAGTTCAGCATCATCGCGCGCCTGCGCTCCAGGTCCTGTCGCGTCCGGGGGATGATAAAGGACAACCCCATTGTCTCGCCTGTGTCGGGGCAAACGAAGGTCATCGCATCGCGGTGGGCGGGTTCGGATTGCAGGTCGTAAAGCGACGCGATCGCCTTGGCGCCGCCGGCCAGGCCGGGATGGGTGGTGACATCGGTGACGCGTTCGCCGCGCAGCCAGATTTCTGCCCGCCGCTCCCGCAGGCCGGCTAGATACTGCGCGCCTGTACGTGCCGGCATCTCGTCCTCCGTTGTTGATTCACCGAAGGACTGTCCCGGCGTCGCGGCGTCGGGTCAAGGCTTCAACCGTCGCGATTGCAACGTTGCAGGATCGCCGTTTGGCCCATGGCCGGGCGCTTGCGGTTTCGGCAGCGCGCCGAAGGTGGCCGCGCGGCCACCGATCCAGGCCCATGGTGGCGACACCGCGCGCGAGACCGCGGCGAGCTTTTCGCGCGCGTCACGGTCCATTCGTGGACGGCTTGCACCGTTCCCCGACGCTTCAAGGCCTCACGCCGAAGGCGCCATGGCGGGAAGATCGTGTGGCCACTCTTCCGCTGCTCGCGGTGCCATCGCCGCTTCGTGTTGGGTGGCCTGGATGGCGGTAAGCGCGATGGTGTAGACGATATCCTCCACCAGCGCTCCGCGCGACAGATCGTTCACCGGCTTGCGCAGTCCCTGCAGCATCGGGCCGACGCTGACCACGTGCGCGGCGCGCTGCACCGCCTTGTAGGTGGTGTTGCCCGTATTGAGATCGGGGAAAATGAATACGTTGGCGCGGCCGGCGACGAGGCTGCCCGGGGCCTTCTGGCGGCCCACGCTTTCGACGCTGGCAGCGTCGTACTGCAGCGGGCCGTCGATTTGCAGGTCGGGTCGCCGGGCGCGGACAAGCGCCAGCGCTCGGACCACTTTGTCGACATCGGCGCCGCTGCCGGAGGTCCCTGTGGAGTAGGATATCATCGCGACGCGCGGCTCGATGCCGAAGGCGCGTGCCGAATCGGCGGACTGGATGGCGATATCGGCGAGTTCCGCGTCGGTCGGATCCGGATTGACGGCGCAGTCGCCATAAACCAGGACCTCGTTCGGTAACAACATGAAGAAAATACTTGATACGATGGTAACGCCCGGCGCGGTCCGGATCAGCTGCAGCGCCGGCCTGATCGTATTGGCAGTGGTATGGACAGCACCGGAAACCAACCCGTCGACGTCGTTCACCGCCAGCATCATCGTGCCGAGCACGACGTTGTCTTCAAGCTGTTCTTCGGCCTGTGCGGCAGTCAACCCCTTGGCGCGCCGCAGCGCGGTCATCGGCTCAACATATCTGGTGCGCACCGAAGCCGGGTCGATGATCTCCACGTCGGGGGGCAGCACGATACCCTGCACCTCGGCAACGTGGCGAATTCGGGCCGGCTCGCCCAGCAGCACGCAGCGTGCGATACCCTTGCGCTGGCAGATCGCCGCTGCCTGGACGGTGCGCGGTTCGTCACCCTCGGGCAGCACGATGCGTTTGTCTGCTGCGCGCGCCAACTGCACGATGCGATGGCGGAACGCCGGGGGGGACATGCGAAGCCGCTCGGGACGGCCGATCAGGGTCAGCAACCCGGCTGGTGTCGATGTGGTCGGCGGCATGGGTGAGTGCCTGGTTCATGCGTTCCGTATCGTCCGCGCGCACGTGGTGCGACAGGCCGGCAAGCAGGGCACCGGTGGCGTAAGTGTCCGCGTCGGTAGTCAGAACCGGCAGTTCGGCGAGGCCCGGACCGCGCAACAATGCAGCGATCTGGGGTGTCAATCGGCTGCCGCAGGTCAGCAGCAGGCCCGCGAGCGGCATGCCCTGCATGTAGGCAAGGCCGCTGGCCAGCACGATGTCACTCCGTTCGCCGGCCACTACCACGAGCGCGCCCGGCCGCAGCCGGTCGATGACCCCCTCGACACCGCTGCCGGCGATGAGAAACTCCTGCACCCGCGTGCTGGCGAACGCGCCCGTGTGCTCGATGCCCAGTTCCAGGGCTTCTTGCACGTCGCGCAGACGCAACGCGCCGAGGCGCGGCTCAAATGGCACGTCGCCGAGCACCGGCACGTCGCCCGCGGTCCCGGGCAGCATGGCGGGTAATTTCTGGTGCGTGGCAGCGTGCAGGCGGTTGATCAGCGCCCCAGCGAGCGGCGGCGGTTCCTCGGCCTCGGCGAACTGGCGCATGCCGAGGTCGATGATGCCGGCGAGGCTGGCGGCATCATGGCCGTTGCCGGACAGCACGGGAATCAAGGTTGCCCCGAAGGCGCGCGCCATGGCGGCGTTGAGCCTGGCGGCGATCTGCAGGCCGGCATCGGGGATCAAGCCCTCGACAACGAGCGCATCACAGCCGGAACTTGCGATTTCGACCGCCGCGACAAGGTCCTCCAGCAGGGCATCAAGGCCGCCCGCACGCACGCGCGCCTCGGCCGCCGCGAAGGGCATCGGGTCAGGCACATCGAGGTGCAGCAGCGAGCGGGCAAAATGGGTGGCGAGTTCGGCACTGCCGCGGTGGACAGGCTGCATGATCGGCTTGATGAAGCCGACAGCGACATGATCGCGCTGCAACGCCTGCGCGAGGCCGAGCGCCATCGAGGTGAGGCCGGAATCGCGGGTGAACGCGGCCAGAAAGAAGATCCGACATGGGCTCGTCATGTCAGGCTGTCTCCTTCAGGGCGCCGACGGTTTGGCCGGCCAGGGCGGCGGTGTCGCAGGCAATCATCCACTCCTCATTGGTGGGCACCACGGCGGCGCGAGGGGTCGAGCCCGGGCCACTGATCAAGCCTGCCGCCCCCCCGGTCATGAGCGCGTTGGCCGCGGCATCCAGCACGAGGCCGAGCGGATGCAGCCGCGCCAAGGTCATGGCTCGCATCCGCACCGAGTTCTCGCCGATGCCTCCGGTGAACGCCACGGCATCGAGGCGACGGAGGGCCATCGTCAGGCCGCCGATATGACGTGCCAGGCGATGTGCGAATACATCGAGCGCGATGTGCGCCCCCTTGTGTCCCGCCTCGGCCGCCGCTTCCAGTTCACGGCAGTCGTTGGACAGTTCCGACAGGCCCAGCAACCCGCTTTTCTTGTTCAGCAGCGTATCCATCGCGCTGGGATCGAGGCCGAGGGCACGCATGATGTGCAGCACCGCGCCGGCATCGATATCGCCGCATCGGGTTCCCATGACCAGTCCCTCCAGCGGGGTCATGCCCATGCTGGTGTCAACGCTGCATCCGTCCTGCACCGCGGTGACGGAGGCACCGTTGCCAAGGTGTGCGATGATAAGGCCGTGGTCGTTCGGATCGAGATCGAGCAACGCCACCGTCTCGCGCGCCACGAAGCGGTGGCTGGTGCCGTGGAAGCCGTACCGGCGCACGCCCTGCTCGCGGTAGAGGGACATCGGCAACGCGTAAAGAAAGGCTTCGGGCATGATGGTCTGGTGAAAGGCGGTATCGAAGACAGCTACATGCGGGATTGTGGCAAGCCGTTCCAACGCGATGCGGATGCCCAGCATCGCCGCAGGGTTGTGCAGCGGTGCGAGCACACTGCAGGCCTCGATGTCGCGGATCACGTCAGGGGTGACCACGGTTGAGCAGGTGAACCGTTCCCCGCCATGGACCACCCGGTGACCGACCGCGGACAGGGATGCAAGCCAGCCGCGTTGCGACAGTTCGGCCAGCACGGCGTCGAGTGCCGCGATGTGGTCGCTGCCGGTGAGCGGCAGCATCCGCTTGCCGTTACTGTCCTTGAAGGAGATCACCGGATTTTCCCCGCCGAGCCGCTCGGCCAGGCCGGACAACAGCGGCGCGCGACTGTTGGCGGTATGGATGGCAAATTTCAGCGAGGACGAGCCGCTGTTGAGGACGAGGATCAGGCAGGGATCGGTCGACACGGACATCCTCCTCGGGTGATCTTGTTCGCTACGTTGTACAGCCACATTCGCCGGAAATCGTTTGCCCGGCCGAGACATCCGTGGTCCACGTGACCAGCGCCGCCATGACGGTGATTTCGGCCGCACGGCGCAGCGATTGGTTCCATAGGAGCCTCGACAAGTGCACCCGCCAGTCTCGCCTGATGTAGCCACCTTTGCAGAAATCTTTGCGTGGGCGCCGATAAGAAATGCTGGCTGCGGCTTTGACGGACGGTAGAGACCCTGTCATTGACTTGAGTCAACCGCACCGGGGAAAGTTCGCAGTCGAACTGCCCGACCCCCGGCGCGAGGGTATCATACCGCAGGCCGGAACATCGGGCTTCTAGACCATTTTCAGCCTGACTGTGCAGGCCCACATGGTCAATCTCGTTGTTTGATCGCATGATTCACGCGCCGGGGACGTTCCGCTCAGCGCGATCATGCTCCAGGTCAAGGCCGGCCGGTGTCTTATCGGTTTCGCGCGCATCCGGGTCGGCCCGGGTGCTTGCTCGCCACGCCAACCGTGCGCGCATCTTCGCCGGCGTTGACGCCAAGCGGAATTACGTTGCGTCGGACAAATCAAATTCGCCGTCACCCCCCGCGCGCAAGGCGCAATTTATATTTGAACGTGGGACGAATCACGATTGGCAGCATTATGGCAACTAGCGACCTCATGTCCGTTTCCGCCCCGGCACCCGGGGGGAAAGGCTCTGCCCTGGACCCGCCAAGGGCATAGCCCCGGGGCATCGCCCTTGGAATCAATGAGGCGGTGATCACTCAATCGGCCGGGGTTCCCTTTACCCGATGGCCGCCCTAGGCCGCCGGATCGCGCACGCGTACGAAGTTCATCGGCTTCATGCTCATGACCACCTCGCCATCCTGGTTCAGCACCTCCACAAGCGTTTGGAGCAGCCCCCGGTCCGGTTTGCTGCGCGATCGCCGGGCATCCTGGATCGTGGCGTGCAGGGTCAGCGTGTCGCCGGGGCGAACCGGGAGGAGCCAGCGCAACTCATCGACCCCCGGGGAAGGCAGACCGTCATGCGGCAGGAAATTCTGGACAATCAACCTCATGGTCTTGGCGATCGTGTGCCAGCCGCTGGCGATGATCAGGCCGAATAGTCCGCTTGCCGCCGCATCACGATCGACGTGCATCGTCTGCGGGTCATACAGGCTGGCGAACTGGATGATCTCGTCCTCGGTCATGGTGAACGACCCGCAGACGTACGTGGCGCCGACCCTGTAGTCCTCGAAGAAGCGATCGGTTGGTGGGGTGGAAAAGACATCGAACATGGATTGTGCCGCTTTGCTGACGATAGAGGGCAAAGGATGTGGCGTATTGCGCGATAATCAACGCCCAGACCTGCTTCCACGCACGCGCCCGGCTCCTGCGTGCCGCAACCCGGGTGGCGCGGACACAGGTGGCGCGGGCATGGCGGATCGGGTCAGGCCAGCAGCGCTTCGGCGGCTTCGACAACCTGACGGACCGAAATGGCTTCCATGCAGGCGGCGGCGACCGCCGTCGCGCAACGGCCGGCCGGCCGATAGGTCGTGGCGTCGGTGGGGCCGAACAGGCCGATCGTTGGTGCGCCGGCAGCGGCCGACAAATGCATCAGCCCCGAGTCGTTGCCAATGAACAGGGCTGCCCTTTGCAGTACCGCGGCAGCCTCGGAGAGCGACACGGCGCCAACAAGGTCAAGAGCCTTGGGCAACGCCGCCAGCAAGGGCGCCGCCATCTCCCGTTCGGACGCCCCGGGGCCAGCCACTACCACCGCGACTGCGTCCGCGGCCACGGTGCTCGGCAGACTTCGAAACACGGCCGCGAAGCGATCCGCCGGCCATACCTTCGGTGCCCAGTTCGCGGTGGGGGCCAACACAACTATTGGTCTGTCCGTTGGTAGCAAATCGGACGCATGGCGTTGGTCCGCTTCGCTCGTCCACACAACCGGTAGCGGTGCCGGAGACAAGCCGAGGATAGCGCCAAGCTGTGCGATCTTTGGTCCGTCCATCCGGCGGAACACCGCTCGCCGGCGTGTCGTCACCAGCCAGGACAGAGCCGACCCTCGAATATCGACTATCAGGTCCCATAGCACGAACGCGACGTCCCCCCATAGCGTCAGCCAATGCCGGCCCCACGGCCGCTTGCGCAACACGATGGTTCGGTCTCGATTGGGCATATGCGCGAACAGCCCTTCCGCCACCGGCCCGCAGACGACCGTGATCCGGGCGGTCGGATAGGTGCGGATCAGGTGATCCAGCAGCCCTGTGGACAGAACTGCATCGCCCAGCCGGTTGGATGTCACGAAGAGGACTTTCATCTGCGCCCGCAATTAGCAGGCCCCTGTCCTTTCGTTAATGACCCGCTCAGCCCCTTCGGTCGATCCCGATATCGTGCTCGGGGTTTGACCCAGGGCACGCGGTTGGGCAGCGTGCGCGCCAACCGAACCAACGGAGCCCTGTCATGTCCGAGGAAACTTTTGTCGCCCTTGGCGAAGATTATCCGGAATTGCGCGATTCGGTCCGCAGGATCTGCGCCCGCTATCCCGGCACCTACTGGAGCGGACTTGAGGAAAAGGAAGCCTATCCCACCGAATTCGTCAACGAACTGACCGAGGCCGGCTTTCTCGGCGCCTTGATCCCCGAGGAATACGGCGGGTCCGGCCTGCCGCTGCGCGCCGCCGCCGTCATCCTGGAGGAGATCAATGCCTCGGGCTGCGTCGCCAGCCAGGGTCATGCGCAGATGTACATCATGGGCACGCTGCTGCGGCACGGCAGCGAGGCGCAGAAGCGCAAATACCTGCCGGACATCGCCGCCGGCCGCATCCGTTTGCAGGCGTTCGGGGTCACCGAACCGACCACCGGGTCCGACACGACGCAGTTGAAGACGCGTGCGGTGCGGGATGGCGATTCGTACCTGATCACCGGCCAGAAGGTCTGGACCTCGCGCGCCATGCACTCCGACATGATGCTGCTGCTGGCCCGCACGAGCGCCGCCGACCAGGTCAAGAAGCGCAGCGACGGGCTGTCGGTGTTCCTGATCGACATGACCGCGAAGAACACCGGCAAGGGCCTGGAGGTCCGCCCGATCAAGGCGATGATCAACCACAACACGACGGAGGTGTTCTTCGACAATTTCCGCATCCCCGCCGACAGCCTGATCGGCGAGGAAGGCAAGGGGTTCCGCTACATCCTGGACGGCATGAACGCCGAACGGATCCTGGTCGCCAGCGAGGCGGTCGGCGACGGCCGCTGGTTCGTCAGGAAGGCGACGCAGTACGCCAAGGATCGGGTCGTCTTCGGCGCCCCGATCGGCAAGAATCAGGCAGTCCAATTCCCGATCGCCCGCGCCTGGGCGGAACTGGAAGCGGCCGACATGGTCTGCCGTCGCGCCGCCGCGCTTGTTCGACAACGGCCGTGAGTGCGGCGCCGACGCCAACATCGCCAAGCTGCTGGCATCGGAAGCCGCCTGGAAGGCCGCCGACACCGCGATGCAGACGTTCGGCGGCTTTCAGCTATGCCCGCGAGTACGAGATCGAACGCAAATGGCGCGAGGTGCGGCTGTACCAGATCGCCCCGATCTCCACCAACCTGATCCTCGGCTACGTCGGCCAGCACGTGCTGGGGATGCCGCGATCCTACTGATCGGACAGGCCGGCCAGCATCAGCCCCGGCGGGTCGAGCTGGAATTCGCCGTCACGAATGATGCGGGTGGTGATCAGGCCGGCCTCGTCGCGCCGATGGTGGATGATCGTCTTGTTCGTGGTCTTGACGATCAGGTAATGGCGCACCGAGGGAATGCGGAAATAGGCCTCAAGCTTCATTCCGGAATCGCGCTTGTGGGAGGACGGCGAGACGACCTCGACGAGGATCAAGGGATCGACCACCTCGGTCGCCTCGTCGTCCAGGGGCGCACCGCAGCGAACCATTGCGTCGGGTTCGTAGACGGTGGCGGCGTCCACGCGCACCGCCATGCCGCCGGCGAATGCTTCGCAGGACAGGCTCGCCGCCTCGATCGCTTTCCGCGAGGCGCCTCGCCAAGCGGAACTTCATCCGCGCATGGCCGACCCGCTCCGGAGCCATCGCGCACACTTCGCCGTCCACAAGTTCGTACCGCTCGCCTTCCGGCTGCTCCATCGCCCAGGGGATGAATTCGTCCGCGGTCATTCGTAAATTGGTCGTGGCGCTCGTGATAAGGCCGGGATCGCTCTTCATTCGACACCATCAGACATGGGCTTTTCGCGGCTGCGGCGCAAGTTTGATCGGCAAAGCTGCGGTCGCGGTTCGCGGCCGCGGCCGGACACTTCCGGCGCACGTTTCGCGCCCGAGAGTCAGATTTCACCGAATTCGCGCCGGACAACGCATGGCCCGCGCCGCATTCCGCGAAACAGGGGTGCGCCATTGGGCGTGGTCAAACCAGCCCGGGCGGTGTATCCGGTCGGCTTTATGCCCACAGCCAGGTGGTGATCGAATTGCTTCATGTGTCGGCATCGCCCGACCAGCCGGCTTGACCCCCGCCGCACGGATCGCCGCCGCGATCGATCTGCTGGAGATCGTGGAGGGCGCCCCGAAACGTCCCGCCGACGCCGTCGCCAACGATTTCTTTCGCGCCCGCCGCTACATCGGGTCCGGCGACCGTCGCGCCGTATCCGACCGTGTGTGGACCATCCTGCGCGCCCGTCGCCGCCTCGGCTGGTGGCTCGGCGACGCGCCACAATCCCCTCGACTGCTCGTCGCCGCCTCCCTGCTGCTTGAGGGCTGGACCAAATCCGGCGTCCAGCAGACGTTTTCCGGCGGCCAGTTCGCCGCTGCGCCCTTGGATCGCGCCGAATCAGCCGTTCTGACCCGGGTCGAAGGCCACACGATCGACCATCCCGCCGATGCCCGATGCCGTCCGGCTGGAGATCCCCGACTGGCTGTTGCCTCGCCTCACCGCCCGCTTCGGCCCAGGTCTGCCAACGGAAATGGCCGCCCTGGCGCAGCCGGCCGCGCTCGACATGCGTGTCAACCTGCTGAAGGGCGACCGCGACCAGGCAAAAGCCGCCCTGGCCGCCGAGGGCTGGGAGGCGGAGCCGACAAAACTCTCCCCCTGGGGTCTGCGGATCGACGGCCGCCGCCCGGTCACCAGCGGTCCCGCCTTTCAGTCCGGGTTGGTGGAAATCCAGGACGAGGGCAGCCAGCTCGTCGCCGCCATGGTCGGCGCCGCACCCGGCATGCGCGTCGTGGACTGGTGCGCCGGCGCCGGGGGAAAGACCCTTGCCTTGGCCGGGGCGATGGAAAACCGCGGCCAGATCGTCGCCTGCGACGTCTCCGCCGCCCGCCTGGACGGCGCCGTCCGCCGCCTGCGCCGCGCCGGTGTGCACAACGTCGAGCGCCATCTGGTGGAACCGGGCGACAAATGGCTCAAACGCCGCGCCGGCACGTTCGACCGGGTGCTGGTCGACGCGCCGTGCACCGGCACCGGCACGTGGCGCCGCAACCCGGACGCCCGCCTGCGGTTAAGGGAAACCGACCTTGCCGAGTTGCTTCCCAAGCAGGCGAGCATCCTCGATACGGCGCAGAGTTTAGTTCGCAAGGGGGGGCGTTTGGTCTACGCTACCTGCTCCCTTCTGGAAGAGGAAAACGAGGCTCAGGTGACCAGCTTCCTGCTTCGCCATGCCGATTTCGCCGTCGTCCCGCTGGCCCGGGCCTGGCCGCTGGACCAGCCGCCGCCGAACAGCGGCGATTTCCTGTCACTGACCCCCGCGAGGCACGGAACCGACGGGTTCTTCGCGGCGGTCCTGGAGCGGCAGGCGTGATTTCGCTGCGCAAGGCCCGTGTGGCCGACGCGATCGCCATCGGTGCGGTCCATGTCGCGGCATGGCGCAGCGCCTATCCCGGCATTCTGCCCGATGCCTTTCTCGCCAAGATGTCGGTGTCCCGGCAGGCGGCATTCTACGACGCGGCCATCCGCGGCGGCACCGGCGTGACGGTTGCGACCGCCTCGGGCGTGGATGTCCCGGCTGGCAGCGGACCGCGGATCATCGGCTTCACCACCGCCGGCCGCGCCAGGCATGCACAGATCGCCGGCAAGACGGCTGGCGGAAGGCGAGGTCGAGACGCTGTATGTGCTGGACGACTGGCGGGAACGCGGTGTCGGCCGCCGGCTGATGCGGGCCGCGGCGGGGCATCTGGTCGATATCGGCTGCAAGTCCGCCTATCCTGTGGGTGCTGCGCGACAACCCCAGCCGTTGGTTCTACCAGCGGCTGGGCGGCAAATCCGTCGCCGAACAAACGATACAGATCGCCGGCCAGACGGTCGCCCAGACCGCGTTCGTCTGGGACCCGATCGAACAACTGCTGGCCGCGTCGCCGCAGGCTTCATAGGGAGACAGCGGAACAAGGGACTGGACTGATCCGGTCACAATCCGAGCAGCGCCTTCGCATTCTCGCCGGTGATTTTCGCCTGATCCGCCGCGGTGAGCGACGCAACCGATGCGATGTGCCCGATCGGATCGTACTCCCCCATGTCGTACGGGTAGTCCGTACCGAGCAGGATCTTGTCTGCCCCGAACAGTTTGACCAGCGCCTCCAACTGGTCAGGTGTGAAGACGATGCTATCCAGATAAATCTTCTTCAGATAGAAACTGGGCGGCTTCGGCAGCCTTCCGTGTGCATCGCTGCGAGCGCCCCAGGCGTGATCGATTCGCCCGGAGTAAGCCGGCAAATACCCGCCACCATGCGCTGCGATGATCTTCAGGTTCGGATATCGCTCCAGCACGCCGTCGAAGATCAGGTGATGCAGCGCCATCGTGGTATCCAGCGGGTTGCCGATGACGTTGCTGAAGTAGTAACGCGCGAACCGCCGCGGCTCGCTGAACCCGCTCGGGTGGATGAACACAACGGCTCCCAGAGCCTCGGCTTTCGCCCAGAATGGCTCGAATGACGGGTCGGACAGTTCCAGATCGCCGACATGGGTGAGCACCTCGACGCCTTTGAGCCCGAGCGCCTTGATCGCGTACCCGAGTTCCTCGGCTGCCGCGGCCCCGCCGGCCTGCAGCGGCACCGACCCCAGCGCCGCGGGAATTCGCTTCGGCATCTCCGCGGCGATCGCCGCGACGCCCTCGTTGACGATCCGGGCGGCCCGGATGCCGACCTCGGCGGATACGGCATAATAGCATTGCCCAGGCGCTGGACTGATGACCTGCGCATCCACCCCCATCGCGTCGAAGTCGCGCATCCGCAACGCCAGGTCCGTCAGGTTCGGCATCCGGTCCTCATCCTGCTTGCGGGCCAGGATGCGGGTCTCCTCTGAATAGAGGCCGGTCCGCGGGTCGGGTTGCAGATGCGGCCGAACGTGATCCGCCGCGGCCGGAATCTGGACGTGGGCATGGATGTCGACCGTCAGGCTGTGCGGTCTGATTTCGCGTCCGGGTCGCCCATGTGTTCGTGCCGCTGTCAGGTCGTAGCGATTATTTGGCTCGGGCATCGTTCCCTCCTATGGATCGCAGCGCACAAAAAAACCGGCAAGCCGCACATTCTGACGGCGCCCGGGTGACAGCGGTCCCGCCTGCCTGATTAGGGCATGATCGCGCCGACGGGAACGTCCCCGGCGCGTGAATCATGCGATCAAACAACGAGATAGACCATTTTCGGCCCGCGCGGTCAGGCTGAAAATTGTCTAGTCTTGGTGGAGTCCGTGCTTTCATAAAGTCTTGATACAGGGCCATGCGCGGTCATCGCGAGGCTACGTGTCTCCCGCTTCGCTGTCATGCGGCACGCCCGGGATTTCGTACCGACGTGGACGGTATTGTGCATCGGCGAGCCGCGACCATATCGGAGCGTGAACGGGGATGGAACTTCACTGTATCCGCCTGGCGGGCGGCTGGGCCTTATCCCCTCGGGCCCGATCCCTCTTGCGGGGGCATGGTCCGCTGATGACCTGGAAACCAATAGGCGACGACCAATCGTGTTCGCGGCGCAATCCGATTTGTTCGACCGACCCGGTCTGGCAGGCTTGGTGCTGGGGGAGGCGATTGTCACGCCAATCGAGGAACGGACGCTGATCGCCTCTGTCGACTCAGAGGATCTGTCCCCGTTCCGCTTCCACGGGTGGCTCGGAAAACGCCTGACCGCCTCCTACGGCTGGCGGTACGACTTCGAAACGGGAAACTTTGGCGCGGTCGATCCGATTCCTGATTGGCTGCTGCCGCTGCGGGAGAAAGCCGCGATGTTTGCCCGACTGACTCCGGATGAGCTCGCGCAGGCCCTGGTGATCCGCTACGAGCCGGGCGCCGGGATCGGCTGGCATCGGGATCGGTCCGTCTTCGAGCATGTCGTCGGCGTTTCACTCGGAGCGCCGGCCACGATGCGGTTCCGCCGGCGCCGGCCCGACGGCTTTGATCGGGCGTCGGCATTGCTGGCACCCCGGTCGATCTACCATCTCACCGGAGAGGTTCGGCACGAGTGGGAGCACAGCATCGCTGCGATGGAGGTGACACGCTGGTCGATCACCTTTCGCAGCCTGTCGAAGCAAGCCTGATCCGCACCGCGATATGACCGCCCCCGGCATACCTGTCGCGTGGAGGTGATGCGAAAGGCGGGACCAAGGCACCCTGATGCCGGAGGCACAGGCCGGCCCCGGCGCGGGCATTCTTCGTTCTCAGATGGACTCGAACACCCGTGCCCAATCGTCGACCATGGTTTCGCAGCCGGGAGTGACCTGCACGACGATCTCGTCGTAGCCCATGTCCTTCAACTGGCGCATCCGGTCACGTAATTCGGGCACGGTGCCGGTGGCGGTTGTCGCGCGGATAAGCTGGGCCGTTGCGAAGCGCTCCTCTTCCGGCCGCAAGAACATCAAGTGCCCTCTGTGCAGGGTCAGATAGCGGGCATCGGCCGGATGATACGATTGGTAGACGCTCCGGTACTCCCGCACCAATGGATCGATCGGCGAATCGCCCTCGCCCGAAGGCGCTCGCCCCTCCACCAGGCTGCCGTGTTCCTGCGCCTCCATCGCGTTGTGCAGGATCATCATGGCGGCGGGACCCGATTCCCGCTTGATGCGGGGGCTGTCGTAGGCCTCGCCTTCCTTCAGCACGGAGCCAAAGACAAACATCGTCTTGCGCTTGGCAGCCGGATCCACACCGGCGGCGCGATAGTCCGCGTCCATGTTCTTGGCCGCGGCGGCCGCGAATTCCGCGCCGAAATAGGCATTGATCCAATGCGCATCCAGCTTCGCTGTCAGGCGACGGGCCCTGGGCCCGAAAGCGGAGACGTAGATCGGGATTGGGTCTTCGATATTGATCAGTTTGGCGTCGGGGTTGAGAAATCGGACCTTGCGCGTTTGCTCCTCGATATGGAGGTCGGTCGTCTCGCCGTGCAGAAGCGCCGCTACAGCGCGGATATATGCGTCCATAGCGGACAGTCTGTAAGCGCCGAGGCCCATGCTTCGCCGCCCGGTGAAGCCGGTGCCGAACCCGGCGTCGATGCGGCCCGGCGCAAGCGCGTTCAGCGTAGCCAGCGCATTGGCTGCGACGGGTGCGATGCGGTTCGATGGGATCAGCACACCGGTGCCAAGGCGAATTCGATCCGTTTTCACCGCCGCGGCACCCATCGCGACAAGTATGTCGGCGCTCAGGACTTGCGTGTCGTAGAACCAGGCGGTGCGAAACCCCGCATCCTCCGCACGCCTGGCAATTTTCCAGGAATCCGCCGGCGTCGGCAGTGCAATACCGAAGTCCATGTTTGTCGTCCTCCCTTGGCTGTCCGGTTTTGAACCTTGGACTTATTGCCCGGCGCCATACTACGTCCGCGGCCCCCGGCCCGTCGACCGTCCGCGAAAGTGAGAGCGACACCAACCCGGGTCGCTTCTGTGATTTCGACCCTGATCAACGGACGTCCCATGTTCAAGGGACGGCCAAGTCTCGCGTGATGCCGCTTTGGCGAAACTAAACCATATCTTCCAGACCGGCCGCGGGGGGTTCGGACGACACCGGCGTATCATGGATCGGAACCGCGGACGGTGTTTCAGACCGCTTGCCACCTTGATGGAGGTCATCCCCATGGTCAAAGGATCCCGGAGTCGGCATTGCCTGGCAGGCGCCATGGCAGCTTCGATTATTCTTCTCGCGCCGCACGCCGAGGCGAGGTCCTGGTCGGCGAGAGGTCCTGGCGGCGGGACGTGGACCCGCAGTGTGGCGCCCGACAACAGCGGCGGCGGCAATTTCGGGCGAACCATCACAACGACCCGTCCGAACGGACAGACCGCGACCAACACGTTCAATCGCAGCGTGAGCAACGGGACGGTCAGCGACAGCCGCGGCTTCACCGGATTCAACGGGCGGACGGATTCCGAAACCCTGACGCGAACGCCCGGACAAGGCGGGACAGCAACCTACACCGGTTCTGCGGGGCACACCTGGTCGGCCACAACGACGCCGTACAACAACGGCAACGGCAATTTCGGCCGCACGACCACCGTCAACGGTCCTACGGGGACCGCGACCCGACAGTTCGGTCAGACCAGCAACGGCAACGGCACCTATACCGATTCCAGAAGCGTGACCGAGCCGAACGGACAGACCTACAGCAACGCGTACACCCGATATTGAGCCGGCTAGAGCATGATCGCGCTGAGCGGAACGTCCCGGCGCGTGAATCATGCGATCAAACAAAGAGATAGACCATTTTCGGCCTGCACGGTCAGGCTGAAAATTGTCTAAGCCGCCCTGCGGTGTTGAGCCGGCTGAGCCACCCGGCCCGGATCCCGCGGCGCCGCGATTTCGCCCACGTGATGTGTTTGGCGAGGCTCGGTGCGACCGCCCGGACTGATCGGCACGGCCGATATCAAGGACAAGCGAATGGGCGCGAAGCAGCCTCCTCCTGCGGTCCGGATAACGCCTTGAAAAGGAATCTCTGCCATTCAGGGGGAAGCAACCCCATGTATCGTATCATTGCTGATTGCGCCTACGATCAGAACGGCGCGCGCTGGGCTCGGATGATGAGGGTAGCCTGGGCCGGTGGCCCGTTGGAGCGATGACCCTGGTTTACCTGAGCGCCGGTCCGCCGGGGCAGCCCGCGTTCCCGGCCTGCTGACCGGGGCGGTGGAACGGCTCTTGACGCGCTTGCCTGCGCCACCGCGTGCCGCCGAAGCCACCTGATTGAAAGGAGACTGGGTATGTTGACCGTTGAGCGGTTCAGGGCAACGGCTGACAGCTACGGCGCAGATCTGCAACGATGGCCGAACGAAATGCGTGATGCGGCCCAGGCGCTTCTGAACGTCTCGGCGGAAGCCCGTGCCGTTCTCCAGGAGGCGCGGGCGCTGGATGAGGCGATCAACGCGGCGAGCGCCATCGACGACGCCAGGCGCTGGCGGCCAGGTGAACAGAATGCGGCGCTGGCTCGATTGCGATCGGGGGTAGAGGCCCGGATTGCGCCGACGGCTCGGAAACGGCTGCCAGATCCCCTTCCTGGCCTCACCCTGATGCAGGGGGTCTGGTGGGCCACTTCCATTCGTTCTCGCCTGGTAGGGATGGCGGCGGCCGGCGGATGCGCCATCGTGGCCGGACTCCTGCTCGGCTCGACGTACGTGTCCGAGCCTGCCACTGATGGAGCGTTGGCGATGCTACTGCAGCCGGCGCCGATCCACATCCTGTCGGATTAGAGCCGCTACCTGCCGAGAAGGCAGCCGAACCCAGGCGGCGGCGCGATCAACGGCTCACCGCGGTCCCGCTCTACCCCACCTCCGCCGCCAGTTTCGCCAAATAGTACGCCGGATCGCCGAACAGCCGCTCGATCACCATGCAGCGGCGGAAGTAATGGCCGACAGCATATTCCTCCGTCATGCCGATGCCGCCATGCATCTGCACGGCGCTCTGCGACACATACCGCCCCGCCTGACCGATCCCCACCTTCGCCAGTGCGATATCGTGTGCCCTGGCCGCATCGTCCGGGTTGTCGATCGACATGGTCGCCAGCATCGCCATGCTGCGGCCTTGCTCCTGCGCCATGAACATATCGGCCAACCGGTGCTGCACCACCTGATACGTCCCGATCGGATTGCCGAACTGCACGCGTGTCTTGCTGTATTCCAGCGTCATCTCGTTCATCGCTTCCATCGCGCCGACGGTTTCCCCGGCGGTGGCGGCGATACCCGCTTCGACCACGCGCTGAATCACCGGCAGGCCACGGCCGACTTCGCCCAGCACGTCGGCGTCTGACACCGAAACGTTCGCCAGGGAGATGTCCGCTGCCCGCGTGTCGTCACGGCTGAGATACCCGCGGCGCGCCACGCCGGACGCCTTGGCATCGACCAGGAACAGCGTGATGCCGTCTTCGTCGTAGCGATCGCCCCCGGTTCGCGCGCTGACCACTATTTTGTCCGCCGCCTCGCCATGCGAAACCACTGTCTTCGACCCGTCCAGCACCCAGCCGGAGCCGCTGCGCTTCGCGGTCGTCACCACATCCGTCAGGTCATAGCGGGCCTGCCGCTCGCCGTGTGCGAATGCCAGCCTCAGGCTGCCCTCGGCGATCGCCGGCAGCAAGGCCGCCTTCTGCGCCGCCGACCCGGCCACGTTCAGAGCGGTCCCGGCCAGCACGACGGTGGGGAAATACGGCTCAAGCACCAGCACGCGGCCGAACGCCTGCATCACCAGCATGACCTCCTGGGCGGTACCGCCGAAGCCGCCATACTCCTCGGCGAACGGCAGCCCGAGGAGTCCCTGTTCGGCGAACCGCGACCAGACGGCGGGGGAGTAGCCCTCGGGCAGGCCCATATAGCCCTTGCGCTGAGCGAAACTGTACGTGTCGCTCAGCATGCGCGACACGCTCTCGACCAGCAGCCGCTGGTCGTCGGATGGTTCGAAGTCCATTACAGCCCCAATACCGCTTTGGTCAGGATATTCTTCTGGATCTCATTCGTCCCGCCGTAGATCGAGGCGGCGCGCAGGAACAGGTAGTTGGCAGCGCTGGCGCTGCTGGCTTCCAGCAGGTCGTCGGGTTCGTTCATTGCTTCGAGTTCCTGCGCCCAGATCGGCGTGGCCAGAGGTCCGGCGACATCCACCGCCAGTTCGGTCGTGGCCTGCAGCAGTTCGGTGCCTTTCACCTTCAGCACCGACGACAGCGGGTCCGGCTTGCCCGCGCCCTTCGCCTTGTCGTATGCCGAAACGACGCGATACTGGGTGATCTCCAGTGCCTTCATGTCGACGTCCAAC
Source organism: uncultured Alphaproteobacteria bacterium (assembly GCA_963817185.1). GTDB lineage: Bacteria > Pseudomonadota > Alphaproteobacteria > Acetobacterales > Acetobacteraceae > Rhodopila. The sequence continues at coordinate 422,212 of CAWFNN010000007.1, forward strand.
TGGGCGACACGCTGGCGGAACGTCTGGTCCTGGATCAGCGGCTTGCCGCCTGAGTTCACCTCCCGCGCCATTTCGACGGACGCCCGGACCCGTTCCCGCGACTTGCCCAGCCGCGCAATGCCGGTGCGTTCGTTACCGAGCAGGAATTTGGCGACGTCCCAGCCCTTGTTCTCGGCGTGGACGCGCATATTCACCGGCACCTTCACGTCGTCGAAGAACACCTCGTTCAGATGGTGGGCGCCGTCGATCGATATGATCGGCCGCACGGTGATGCCGGGCGTCTTCATGTCCACCAGCAGGAACGATATCCCCTCCTGCCGCTTGCGCGCGTTCGGATCGGTGCGGACCAGCAGGAAGCACCAGTCTGCGTGCTGCGCGGTGGAGGTCCAGATCTTCTGCCCGTTCACGACGTAATGGTCGCCGTTCAACTTCGCCGCCGTCTTCAGCGAGGCGAGGTCGGACCCGGCGCCGGGCTCCGAAAAGCCCTGACACCACCAGTCGTCCATGTTGGCCGCGCGCGGCAGGAAGCGCTTCTTCTGCTCCTCCGACCCGAACTGCAGCAGCACCGGCCCCAGCATCGTGATGTTGAACGATGAGAGTTCGGGTGCCGGCGCCATGAGGTTTTCCTCGAGGAAGATCATCCTCTGGATCGCGCTCCAGCCGGGTCCGCCCCACTCCTTCGGCCAGGACAACGCCGCCCATCCCTTGGCGTTGAGGATGCGCTGCCAGCGGACGACATCTTCCTTGCGTGGCGGATGCCCAAGCTTCATGCGGTCGCGGGTGTCGGCGGGCAGGTTCTCGCGAATGAAGGCACGGACTTCCTCGCGGAAAGCGAGTTCCTCCGGCGTGAAGCGAAGATCCATGGCTTTCGTCTCCTCCTACTGGCCGGTAACTGTAATCGTGCCTGGAGGGCTGTGCAATCCGCGCACGCGCCGCGCTCGCCGGCCGACCCGGGGCGCAAGCGGCGTGATCGGCCGACGCGGAGGCCAGTCGCTCAACCCGCTGCGCGGCCTTATTTCAGGCGGGGAAGTGATCCATGGCGACGCAGACCGTGCCAGGCCAGCACGCTGTCGAGCAGGAACGCGATGAGGGCGCACGCGGTGCAGCCGAGCGCGATACCGAACAGCCCGAACAGCCACGAGGCGACCGCGGTGTTTCGCAGGCTTCCCAGGAACAGGACGAACGCGGCGCCGCAGGTGGATGCACCGCCGAGCGCGCTAAGGACGACCGACGCGTCGAGCATGTTCGTCCGGTGCCGCAGCCTCAGCAGATGGGCGCGAAGCTGCGCCTGCTCTGCGTCTTCGACGCCGCCCTGCAACAGATCCTCGATGTGCTCCCGATGATCGGACACGCGGCTCAATCGCGTGTTGAACACGTTGAGCAGCACGCCGATACCTGACAGCAGGAACACCGGCGTGAGTGCCACCTGGACAACGTGAGCGACGCTGTCGACGGCGTCCGTCACGTCCGACATGAACGCCGGATTAGGCATCGGCGTGCACGATTTGATGCGAAGACGGTATCCTCATGCCGTTGCCTGCGCGCGCAAAGCGCCCCTATGCCGCTTCCGTCATCCGCCGCCGCCGACCACGGGAGTGATCGTGCATTGATCACGCGGCCCGACAGCCATCGTGCCGGTCTTGCCACGGTTCGCGGGGTCGGGGAAGGTCAGTGTCGTGCGTCCGTTCACCTGGTCTCCCAGCACGTCGATGGATCGGGCGCCGGCCAGGGCGACGCTGCCGCCGCAGGAGACCGACAGCGTCGCCGCGGGTTTGTCGCCGCCACAGCCCGCCAGGGCGATCGGAAGACACAGCAAGCCAAGCCGCCAAACGTGCATCGGGGAACTCCTCCATTTAGGCGTATCTGCCGGCCGGCGCCGTTCGCGGGACGATCTGCATGCCAGCCGCTTTTGTATCTCACCTGCCACGAAGCAGACGAAGCATTTCGCGATACTGGCGTTGCCGGCGATCTTCGTTGATGACCAGGACCGCCCAGATCGCGGCGGGGATCCATCCCAGCAGCGTGAGTTGAAGCCCCAGGCAGAACGCCGCCTGAAAGACGTGCCTGTGCAGCAGCAGGGCAAGCCAGGGCAGCAAGACGGCAACAGCGATCATGGACAATCCTTGGACGCGCCGAATCACCCCGAGTCGGCGGCTTCGTCTGACTTTTGCCTCGCATGGCGCAGGCAAGCGACTGATTTCGTCGCGACTGAACGCGGGCGCGACAGCCGGCCCCACAGGGCCGTGCCGGCGTCGCGGACATCGACGAGCGCGGACAACAGTTCAAGCCCGTGTGCTGACGCGTGAGATCGTTGCGCGGCGGCGCAAAAGGCACTGGCTCGGGCGGTAGGATTCGAACCTACGACCAATCGGTTAACAGCCGATTGCTCTACCGCTGAGCTACGCCCGAACAATGGCCCCGGCAGCGGTGGCCGGGAGGGCGCCTGTCTAGTGTCCCCGGCCGGGCGGGTCAACAGCCTACACGAAGGGTCAACGCGTGCGCAACGGGATCCGGCAGGCCGCGCCCCTTTGCTGCGCTCGCCGCGGCACCCGGGCCCGTGTCAGGGGCAGCACATCTCCCCGCAACCCGCCGGGTTATTGTGGCTACCAGGATCAAACTGATTGCGTGATCGGGGGGGTCGATCTGCGGGTGGTCGGACTCGAACCGACAAGGGCTTGCGCCCGGCAAATTTTGAGTCTGCTGCGGTTACCATTTCGCCACACCCGCACACCAGGGGTTTGTAATGCCGTGTCCGCCAGGGGATCAATCCCCGTGTTGTATCCGATGTATCCCGACCACATCCGGCTATATGTCGATCGCGGACAACGGCGTAACGGCACGATCGAGGCTCAATTCGAAGTACCGGAAGGTTGGTCGGCTACAAGGTCGCCCGCCGGGCATGCCGGACGCAGTGCGTCAACAGACGGAAACCTGTTAGCGTCGAGAAAGTGAGGCAACGATGGCGATCTACACCGCGAATATCAGTTGGGAGCTGGCCAGCGGAGAAGACTTCCTTAAAGGCCGGTACAGCCGAGGCCATACATTGAGCTTTGACGGCGGGACGGTTGTCCCCGCCTCGGCCTCGCCGCACGTCGTCGGCAAGTGGGCCATGGAAGCAGCCGTCGACCCAGAGGAAATGTTGGTCGCCGCCCTCGCGGACTGCCACATGCTGTCCTTCCTGCACGTTGCCCGGCTGGCAGGCTTCGCCGTCGCCGCCTACCGCGATCATGCGGAGGGCGTGATGGAAGAAATCGCGCCCGGCAAGCAGGCTGTGACGAAGGTTGTTCTGCATCCTCGGATCGAATGGACAGGCGAAGGTCCGGACAAGGCGAAGCTCGACCACATGCATCATGAGGCCCACGAAGTCTGCTTCATTGCGAACTCCGTAAAGACGAAGGTGACGATAGCCTGACTTTGTGCCGATGTACAATCGGACGGGTGATCTGCGACCGTCCAAGTAAGAACCGCCCCTGGTTGGCCGCGCCGATCCAGGACCGTCCCCGCGAGGAACCTACGCGATCACCTCGATCGTGCCGTGCATGCCGAACAGGCTGTGGAGAAAGTGGGTGCATCGGAGATTGTATCTCCCCGGTGTACCGGGCACCAGCGTGAGCTCGACCGTCTGGTGCGGCCGGACAGCGACCTCACCGTTTGGGGGTGCGGACGAGCCGGGCGGAAAGCTGCTGGCCGCGAAGAAGGCGGGAGCGCTGAAATCGTGGCCCCCGCCGCTTTCATTGATGAGGCGCAGCCGCACCGGTACGCCCGCCTTCAATCGCAGATGGTCCGGATCAAACGCGAAGTTCGACAGCCGAACGGTGATGACCTCGCTCTCGCTCGGCGGCGCGGCGATTTGTTGGACGCCAGCCGACAGCGGCATCGGGATTCCTGCAAGCGCGATCAACAAGGCATATGCAATGATCCGCATGGTTCACGAATGCTCCTTTTGCTTCATCGGGCCGACCGCCGGATCGCCTCCTTCAACTCGCTGCTGGCCGGAGCGCTATCTTTTGCCGGTAGCGATTTTGGTCGAAGCTCCGCTCGCCGGGTTGCGTCCCATCCTTGCCGGAATTTGCGGAAATGCCGAGACCGGTCAATCGGACCTTTATCACCCTTCTTGAGACGCTGCGTGGCCGGCACGTACCGGTTCCATGCCTTTTTCCGAAAATGCCGACCGAACCATAACGAAATGGTTCTGATCGCGGATCCGACCGCCTTCAGGCACGGGGGTTCGAATCCCCCGCGCGCGCACCGGCCCGCTTCGCGACATCAGCGAAATTCGCGCCTGTCAGCCGTGCCAGGTCGACCGGCGTCAGTGCGAACACCGCGTTTGGTGACCCGGCCGCCGCCCAGATCGTTGCATACCGCTGCAAATCGCGGTCCAGGAATGTGACAGGCTTTTGCGTGTGCCCGACCGGCGGCACGCCGCCTACCGCGAAGCCGCTCCGATCCAGCACAAACCCCGCGTCCGCTCGGCTGATCTTCTGCCCGAAGAGGGCAGCGACCTTGTTCTCATCGACCCGGTTCGCCCCCGACGCCACCACCAGCACCGGCGTTCCATCCGGTGCCTTGAACAGCATCGACTTGGCGATCTGTGCCACGTCACAGCCGATCGCCGCCGCCGCCTCGGCTGACGAGTGCGTGCTCTGCTCGAATTCCAGGACGCGGAACGCATCGCCCAGGATCGCCTGAACGCGCATCGCGCCGTCGCTGCTTGCTGGTTGCATACCTGTCCCTTCGGTTCACTTGCGTATGTGGGTGTGCCGGATCTCGCCGGACCGTGGTAGTCCCAGTACCCGAACGATCCTGAGGTGGAAGTGTATCCCATGCCCAACGGCCGCCATCGCCGCCTGACCCGCCACATGCTGGCGGCCCGAATCGCCTTGCACCGCGCCCCGCGTAAACCACCCGGAAAGGGGATCTGGGCAGCGCTCGGGCCGGGACTGATCACCGGAGCGTCCGACGACGACCCCAGCGGCATCGCCACCTACTCCCAGGTGGGCGCGCAGTTCGGTTTCTCGATGTGCTGGGTCATGCTGTTCACGTTCCCGCTGATGGCCGCGATCCAGGAGATCAGCGGACGCATCGGCCGGGTGACCGGGCAGGGCATCGCCGGCAACATCCGCCGCCACTACTCGAAGCCGCTGCTGCGGGTGATCGTGCTGCTGCTGCTGACCGCCAACATTATCAATTTGGGCGCGGACCTCGGCGCCATGGGTAACGCGGTAACCCTGCTGATCGGCGGCCCGCGGCGGCTGTATGTCGTCGGCTTCGCGGTCGGATGCGCCGCGCTGGAAACGTTTTCCCGTTACGAACGCTACGTCGTGCTGCTGAAATGGAGTTCGGTCTTCCTCCTGGCCTACGTCGCGACCGCGCTGGCGGTCGACACGCCCTGGGGCTTGGTTGCGCGCGATACCTTTATTCCGACGTTCCGATTTAATACCGAATATGTCGTCGCCATTGTCGCGGTCCTGGGCACCACGATCACCCCGTACTGTTTTTTCTGGCAGTCCTCGCAGGAAGCCGAAGACGAGCGGATCGACCCATATGCAAAACCACTTCTCGACGCACCCGAGCAGGCAAGACCGCAGATCGGCCGCATCCGGCTGGATACCTTTGTCGGCATGGGATATTCCAACCTCATCAGCCTGTTCATAATCGTTACGACCGCGGCGACGCTGAACGCGCACGGGATCACGGATATCCAGACCTCGGCTCAGGCGGCGGAGGCGTTGCGGCCGATCGCGGGCGCCTTCACCTTCGCGCTGTTCGCAGCCGGAATCATCGGCATCGGACTGCTCGCGATCCCGGTGCTGGCGGGCTCCTGCGCCTACGCGCTCGGGGAGGCACTGGACTGGCCGACCGGCCTCGACCGTCTGCCGCTGGATGCGCGGGCGTTCTACGGCACGATCATCTTCGCGACGTTGATCGGCATCGCGATCAACTTCGTCGGGTTGGACCCGGTAAGGGCGCTGTTCTGGGCAGCCGTGATCAACGGGGTTGTCGCGGTGCCGCTGATGGTGGTGATCATGATCATGGCGATGGCGCCCAAGGTGATGGGCCAGTTCACGCTGCCTCCTGCGCTTTGCGCCTTGGGTTGGCTGTGCACGGCGGTGATGGCGGTGGCGGTGGGAATCATGTTCGCCACATGGTAGGCGCCGGCGGCTCAACGATCACGCCGGTTCCTGCAGCCGTCGCGGTCACCGACAGCACGCGGGAGGGAGCCCCCGCCGTGTTCAACCGCTGCGCAAACAAACCTTTTCAAAGGGCCGCCTATCGCCAACAGAAAATGTACCCAAGCGGACCGCGCCAGACAAAAGGTCGTAGCAGCTTAGCAGCAGGCGACCCTAATAGGGCGCATAGCCGTAGGGAACCCTGTAGGGATACGGATAGGGGTAATATGGATACGGGTAGGGATATCCGGGGGCCACATAATAGCCGTAGCCGAACCCCCAGCCCGGATAGAACCCGCCGCGGTAACCCCACCCGCCGTAGCCGCGGTAACCCCACCCGCCATAGCCGCGATAGCCCCACCCGCCATAGCCTCTATAGCCGCCGCCGTAGCCTCTATAGCCGCCGCCGTAGCCTCGATAGCCTCCGCCACCATGAAAGCCTCCGCCGCCATATCCGCCGCGGGCAAAAGCGGGGGAACCGGTGACAGCCAAGGCAAGGACAACACCCACCAGGACACGTCCAGGAACCATCATGACACACGCCCTCCGATGGCTAGATGGTCATTTGGAGCGTATCTGCAACGCACGACCGCGCGCGCCGGCGATATCAGTCTCATTCGAAGCGCGAGGCGACCCCAGGCTGCCGAAATTGCTCGCCGCGCATGATCTGGGGCGCTGGCACCCACGGTGGAAGCGCCCCAAAGACCGGGAAAAGGCACCGGTTTCCGGTGAACGGGCCCGCTTGGTCAGACGCCCTTGTCGTTCGAGATGGAAATGCCGGCGCCGGCCGCACCGTCGACCAGTCCGCCGACACCCGCGCCGATCTGGCCGAAGGCCGAACCAATGCCTGCCCCGATCAGCGCGCCGGTGGCACCGTAGATGATGGCGCCGCCGACCGACGCCTCCCTGGCGACGGCTTTCGGCCCTTCCGGGGCCGGCTCCGCGGATCGGGACTCCAAGGCGCGGACCACGGTGCTCGTGATCGCGAGCGCAGCCGGTGAAACATCCCGATCCGCGCAGAGTTTGAGGTAGTACCCCACGATTGCGGCGCGGCTGGCTTCGGGATCCGCCTTTTCACGAATCGCAGCGAATACGCGCTTCATGAGATCCTGGACCACGCTTGCGTCAGTCGACGTGATCGCGCCGCGCCTCGCCGGTTCGTTGATCCCTCCGTGAAGGCCTCGGGCGGGCGGTTGCGCTCTTTGGTCAGCACGCGCTCGACCTCCGAAGCCGCGAGCAGGCTTCAGTCGCCCGCGGCGGCTTGACCGTCGCGTCGGCATTGGCCACCGTTACGCCTCTACCCTGAAAGGACACCTGTCATGGCAACCCATGAGGGCCTGCGCTTCGGCATCTTCCTCGCCCCTTTCCATCGCATCGGCGACAACCCGACCCTGGCCCTCGGCCGCGACCTCGAACTGATCCAGTGGCTCGACCAGCTCGGATATGACGAAGCCTGGATCGGCGAGCACCACTCCGCCGGCTGGGAAATCATCGCCTCCCCGGAGATCTTCATCGGTGTCGCAGCCGAAAAAACCCGCCACATCATGCTGGGCTCCGGCGTCACCAGCCTGCCGTACCACCACCCGCTTCTGGTCGCCCAACGCTTCGTCCAGCTCGATCACATGACCCGCGGCCGCGCGATGCTCGGCTGCGGGCCGGGCGCGCTGGTGTCCGACGCCTACATGATGGGCATCGACGCCGAAAAGCAGCGCATCATGATGGACCAGTCGCTCGGCGCCATCATGGCCCTGCTGGCCTGCAAGGAACCCGTCACGCTGAAGACCGACTGGTTCGAACTCCGCGACGCTCGGTTGCATCTGAAACCATACACCAGGGGCGGCTTCCCGGTCGCCGTCGCCAGCGCCACCACCCCGTCCGGTGCGCTCGCCGCCGGAAAGCATGGCGTTGGCATGCTCTCCCTCGGCGCCGGCCTGCCCGGCGGCTCCGAAAAGCTCGCCGAATACTGGCGCATGTGCGAGGCCGAAGCAGCCAAATACGGCAAGACCGTCGACCGCGACAACTGGCGCCTCGTCGTCAACATGCACTGCGCCGAGACCGACGAACTGGCAATGACCGAAGTCCGCGTGGGCGAGCGAGTCGAAACCCTGTCCTACTTCAGCGAAACCCTCGGCCGGCCCCCGATGCGCAGCGAAAACCCGCTCGCCGAAGGGCTGGCCGCCGGTTCGACCCTGGTCGGCTCCCCCGACACCATCATCGCCGGCATCGAGCGCCTGCTGAGCTTCACCGGCGGCGGGGCAGGGGCCGTCCTGTTCCGCAGCCACGAATGGGCCAACCGCGAACAGACACTTCGAAGTTACGAGTTGTTCGCCCGCTGGGTCATGCCGCGCTTCCAGGGCAGCATCGACAGCACCATCGCCTCCCGCGAATGGTGCAGCGAAAACCGCGCCGGCATCTTCGGCCCGGCCATCGGGGCATTCCGGAAGGCGTTCATCGACGCAGGCCAGGAGGTGCCGGACCATATTCGCACCCGCGTCCATACCGGAAAGGCCAAAGTGGAGTAGCGGGATCTGCGTCGGTCGGTGCGCTCGCCCGCCACGCAACGGCCGGACAGTGAATTGCGCACCTGCAGCGGCCCGGCAGGTGCCATCGTACCGCCGAAACGTGTCCGCCGGCTGGCTTGTCTCGGGGTCAAGGCCAGCCGGCCCACATCACCCGCCCAAGCCGTCCTCAGTCCGGCAGCCCCTTCCCCGGAGACAGTTCCAGCCACATCGCGTTCAGCGCGGCGAACGAACAGGCCAAACCAAGACCAAGTATCCAACTGAAGTACCACATCGGCGTTCGACTCCTGTCTCAGTAAGCGGTGTGCGAAGTCCTGCGTGATCTGCTCCGCCGTGACCGGCCCGCGCAGGACGTAATAGACCCAGCCGGTGTAGGCCAGCGACCACGGGCAGAAACACGACGGTCGCGATCGTCATGATGATCAGCGTGGTCAGGCTGGAGGACGCGTCCCACAGCGTCAGGCTTGAATTGGGGTCGAGCGAGGACGGCAGCATGAACGGGAACAGGCTGAGCCCGGCCGTCGCGATCACCCCCGCGATCGACAGCCCGCTGCAGACGAAGGCGAGCAGCGGATGGCGGTCAACCCGCAAGCAACACGATGGCCGCCACGGCGGCTACGACGCCCACCACGGGCGCGGCAAGTGCCCAGGGAGCGGCCCCGTAGTTCGCCATCAGCGCCGCCGGCCTGCCGGGCGACTTGCTTGCCCAGCGGATTGGACGGCGCCGCGACACCCGCGAAGTGCTGCATCACATAGCCATCCAGTTGCGTCGCCCACAGACCAGCCAGGACAAACAGCACGATCGTCGCAACACCCGCGACGGTGCCGCTCACGACAGCACGGCGACCCACCGCTCCGTCGGTCTTGCAGGCGAGCCACGTCGCACCCTGCATGACGATCATCGCGACGCTGATCAGCCCGCACAGCAAAGCGAACGGATTGAACAACCCCCACAACGTGCCCGTGTACGTCATACGCAGCGTCTCGTCGAAACGGAACGGAACACCTTGCAGCACGTTGCCGAACGCCACGCCGTACACCAGTGCCGGAACCAGTCCGCCCAGGAACAGCGCGCCATCCCACGTGCCGCGCCACCGCAAACCGCTCATTTTGCTGCGGAACTTGAACCCGACCGGCCGCAGGATCAGCGAGCAGAGCAGCAGGAGCATCGCCAGATAAAAGCCTGAGAAAGCCACGCCGTAGAGCGCCGGGAATGCCGCGAAGATGGCCCCGGCGCCCAGGATCAGCCAAACCTGGTTGCCTTCCCAGACCGGCCCGATTGTATTGATGACGACACGGCGTTCCATGTCGGTACGCCCGATCACCGGCATCAGGATCGCGGTTCCCATGTCAAGTCCGTCCATCACCGCGATGCCGATGAGCAGCACGCCCAGCAGCGCCCACCACAGCACCCGGAAGATTTCATATTCAGGCATGTCTCGTCTCCTCATTCGGCCGGGCGGAACGCGGCGGAGGCGCCAGGCCGGGGCAGGGGCACCAGGTCCTCGGGCCCGTGCCGCACGGTGCGCACCATCAGGAACACCTCCACGATCGCCAGCACGGAATAGAAAATGACGAAGCCGGCCAGTGAGAAGACAACGTTCGCGGCGGGCACGCTCGAGACCGACAGGAATGTCGGCAGCACGCCGTCGATCGTCCATGGCTGGCGCCCGGCTTCCGCCACGTACCACCCAAGTTCCGCCGCCACCCACGGCAACGGCAGCGACCACAGGCACACGCGCAGCAGCCAGGGTCGCCGCTCCAGTCGGCGGCTGGAAGCCTGCCAGAACATCACCCCGAACAGCGCGATGAAGTAGAACCCGAGCCCCACCATGACGCGGAAGCTCCAGAACAATTCTGGCACCGACGGCACGGTGTCCCAGGCGGCCGCCTGAATCTGTGCCGGTGTCGCATCGGTCACCGCCGGCGTATAGCGCTTCAGCAGCAAGGCATAGCCCAGGTCTCCGACGTGCGCGTCGAACGCGGCGCGCAGCGTTGGATCGTCCGGCGTGCCACGCAGTCCGAGCATTGCCTTGTAGGCGATGATGCCGCTCTGGACGCGTTGCGCCGCATCGGCCACCAGGTCGTCGATCCCGGCGACCTTTCCGTCCAGCGATCGTGTCGCGATCAGGCCCAGCACCCAGGGAACCTTGATCGCGTCGCGCGTCTCGTGCGCCTTCATGTCCGGCAGGCCGACGATGGTGAACGAGGCGGGGGCGGGTTCAGTCTGCCACATCGCCTCGATCGCGGCGATCTTCATCTTCTGGTTCTGGCCGGCGGTGTAACCGCTTTCGTCACCCAGCACGACGACCGACAATGCCGCGGCGAGGCCGAAACTGGCCGCGACGGTGATGGAACGAATCGCCATCCCGCGGTTGCGTCCGCGCAGCAGGTAGAACGCGCTGATCGCCATCACGAACATCGCACCCGTTACGTACCCGGCCGACACCGTGTGCACGAACTTCGCCTGCGCCACCGGGTTGAACAGCACCGCGCTGAAGTCGGTCACCTCCATCCGCATCGTCGCAAGATTGAAACGGGCGCCGACCGGGTACTGCATCCAGCCGTTGGCGATCAGGATCCACAGTGCCGACAGGTTCGATCCCAGCGCCACCAGGCAGGTGACGAACAGGTGCTGCACCCGGTTGAGCCGCCCCCAGCCGAAGAAGAACAGGCCGATGAACGAGGCTTCCAGGAAGAACGCCATCAGGCCCTCGATCGCCAGCGGCGCGCCGAAGATGTCCCCGACATAATGCGCGTAGTAGGCCCAGTTGGTGCCGAACTGGAACTCCATGGTGATGCCGGTGGCAACGCCCATGGCGAAATTGATGCCGAACAGCATGCCCCAGAATTTCACCATGTCACGCCAGACCGTGCGCCCGGTGGTGACGTAGATGCTCTCCATGATCGCGAGCAGCACGGAAAGACCAAGGGTCAGCGGCACGAAAAGAAAGTGATACATGGCCGTCAGGCCAAACTGCAGGCGGGAGAGTGTGACCACGTCCATTTGACGACTCCAGTTAGTTCTGCCGTTGGTCGGAAATGTGCGAAGCCATATCAATCTCCGCGTGGTGCGACGGCGCGAAAAACAGAACATAGAGCAGCGACAGCATTGCCAGCTTGATCACGATCAACAGGATCAGATCCCGTCGCAATCTGGCCGGGAGCTTCAGGATGCCCTCCCTCGAAGCCGCTTGCGCTGTCATATCCTTACGATGTCCCTCTCTGGCCTCAACGAAGGTCTCGCTCGGATGCGGGCCTGCACCGGCATCGTCTCACGGCCTTGCCGTGCGCCCGCGTCAGCGAGGACGGCACCCGCCTGTTCCGCCGGAATGATCCTGCGGCCAGTCGGAAGCCGCATGCGATATCCGCCAACCGGCCCTGTCGCGGCAATTAGGAGTATCCGTACCGGGGATCGAGAACCAGACCACGGATCGGGACAGGTTGCGTCGCGGCGATCCGAAACGGCTGACCGCGCCACGATTTGGCCTCAGCCGTGCCCTTGCGGTTGAGTGACGATAGCAAACGTCAGCGAACGTCTGGTTCGGGGCATGAGCCCGCGAAACCGTCAGGCGGTCGCGCGGTCCCTCGCCTGACGGCGCTTCAGTCCGCGTCCTTCATCGTGCCGGGTTTCGGTGCCGCCATCCCCCGCAGACGTGTGATGCGGATGCGCATGATCGGTGCGCAGTAGGCATGCGGCGCGGGCGCCGCGTGCCTTTCCCCGGAATAGAGGATCTGGGTGACCCGGCCGCCCTTGATCTGGAACGTGGCATGGCAATGGGCGCCATCGGTGAACGAAAAGCGGCCGATCAACGGTATCTGCCAAGTATCGGAACCGGTCGATGTCGCATATGTCAGTTGTCCGTCGTTCCGAACCTGCTGTGCTGATCGGGCGCGCCCAGGCCGGATTCCAGATCCACCTCCGCCATTCCCATCAGCCGGGTCGGCGCCTCGTGGGCGATATGGGAATCTTCCACCGCGCACCCCGCCAGCGCCGGCAGCGGCGTCAGGCACAGCAGGCGAAGCGCACGGATACGCCACGGTCCCTCGTCCAGACGGTTGGCCCCGTGCGGGCGCACGCCCGCGGCCGAAACTTCGGTCTGGAGCGAAGCGCCCGGTCTCGGTCACATTGCAGACCCGGCCATGCGGCCGATCCGACAGACCGCCCATCCGGCCGCCGGCTGGAACCGCTCCTCTGGCAAGCCTGCCGGCCTCCTCCCGCCCCGGTTCAGGCAATATTCCACAAACGATCTGCTGCTGGCATGTCGGCTCCCGATCATCTACCATTGGTCCCATGCGACGCGTCTTCGCCTCCCGGGCGGTTCCCGTTCTACTGCTGTGCATGGGCGGGTGTGGGTCCTACGATCCGCCAGTGAAGGGGGACCATGCCGCGGAAAAATACAAAACCGACCTGAACGCATGCCGCAGCTCCGCCACCGAGGCGGTCCGTCTCAAGAACGCCGACACCCCATGGACCTGGATCAAGTCCCCCTTCACCGGACCGCCGGAAGTTCGCGCCGCCATCCGCACCTGCATGGTGGGCAAAGGCTACGTGCTGGAGAAAACGGGAAGCTGACTGCCCCGCGAACTGGCTGGCCAAACTCACGAACCGCCTCGCGCGCGGCCGTCGTCCAGGAGCGATCTCCGTCGGGCAATGTCGGAAACGCGGTAAGCAGCAGGGTGTCATCCATGATCGAGTTTTGACCCTGAGGCCGGCAAGCGACCAGGGTTGAACCACTGGATGCAATCCGGTCCGGCATGATCCGGTCCGGGATGATTGACAGTGGGATGGATTGTGCGTCACGCTTCCAGAGCTCAAAACGAAGATCAATCGAATCGCGCGGTGAGGCTTTTCCCTCGGCAAAACAACAAAATCTTGGCGCGCGAGTAGACCGGTAGTTTTTGGGCATCGCCCGACAGAATGGTCCGGGAGGAAACCATCTCATGCCACCAATCCATTCTGTCAGGTCTGTGACACAGACCATCGGTGCCAAGACGTGCCTGGCCCGGTTTCCTGGCGCAGCCTTCGCGTTGGCCGCCGCGGTCGCACTTCCGCTCTCCGCGTGCAGCTATGGGAACCCGGTAAGCATCGGCACGGCCGCGCTCGCAACCGACGTCCCCATGAAGTCCGCGCCAGATCTTTCCGGGACGTTACCGGCCGCCGTGGTGATCTGGCGAGCTCCGGACCTCGCAAACTATGAACGCGTCGCATCCTCATACCTGATCCCTCCGGCGACGGTGTACCGGGGTCGGGGCGCCTCGTTCGGGGGCCTGGACGCGCGGCAAGCGGCAGCTGATCTGACGACGGATGTCCGCACCGCGATGGGGCGGCGGTTCAAGGTCGTCGATGCACCTGGGCGAGACGTCCTGACCCTGGATCTTATACTCGTAAGCATTGAACCAGCAGCCACTTACTATTATACTGGATCAGCTATATACGAGCAGGTCTGGCTTTCAAGCCCCGATTCGGTGTACACGACCGCCGGGAGAGTGACGATCGCGGGCAAGATTAGCACCTCCGAAACCGGCAAGCTGCTGGTGTCCTTCGTCGCACCTATCATTCCGGACGTCCCGGACACGCCGGGCACCAGTAACCCGGCACAGGCGGTTAAGGCGGCGAATGGACAGTTTGCCGCCGACCTGGTCGCCGCGATCATCCGCCAGAGACAGGAAGACCAAGCACCGGCACCGAGATAGGTTCACACTCGCCCGAGCAACGCTCGGCTGGCCCGGCCACCCGTGCCGGAACGGGAACGAACAAGCGCGGGCAACAAGCCCCAAAGGCCAGCGGTCCACGGTCAGGTCGGACGGCCTGGACTTTGATCCTGCGGCGGAATCATTCGATCCAACAGTCCATCTCGTCGTATAGCCACGTGCCAGACGGTCCCGGCGACGTGCAGGCCGACCAGCGTGTATAATCCCCACTGCCCGATCACATGTAAAGCATTAGCGAAATCGCCCATGGCCTTGTTCTTTGGCAGTGCGAAAATGTCGAACAGCCCGAAATACGACACCGGCTGACCGTTGGCTGACTGCAGGTAACCAGTAATCGGCATGAAAAACAAAAGAGCATAAAGCAGCCAGTGGGTAAGCCGGCTGATCACGTCCGTGACTCGTGGTGTGCCGCTGGGGGAGGGCGGCCCGGGATGGGTTAAGCGCCATGCCAAACGGACGACGACAACGGCAAAGATCGTCACGCCGAGGGACCGGTGCACAACAAACATCCAGGTTTGCTCCGGACCCTTTGGTAGGGAAATCATCACCCATGCGACGGGGAGGATCGTGAAGATCAGCAACACGGTGAGCCAATGCAGCGCCTGAGCCGGGAGCGTGTAGCGGCTCGCAGCCAGCGGCGAGGGCGCTGGGGAGGAACTGATTTCGGTGGGCGAGTGTCGCATGCGTAACCTCTGATAAAGATGCGGCCTCAGGGCGTCATTGCGCTCGTAGAATCAGAACGTTGCGACGGTACGCAACCCGAATACGGCGGCGCTGCCGACGAGTTGGCCCGGCCGGCCCGGATCGGGTATGCCTCCGCCAGGCGTGATGACGTATTGCATATCCGGCTGCACCTGCAGCCACGCCAGCACCTGGGCTTGGTAGCTCAGTTCGAGCACGGTCTCATAGCCGTGGAACCTGTATTCCGACGCGAGTGCGCCGCTGCTGCCCAGAGGCTCGCCGACGCGGACAGAAGTGACGGCGAAACCCACCTGGTCACCGTCGCGCCTGAAGGGGCCGTTGTATACGATGCCGCCAGCCAACTCGGTGCTCACCTCACTTCGTCCCGGTGGCGAAGCGGAAACACGCGCAAAGGCGGCCAGGCCTCCCTTGCCGCCCGGTCCTGGAAGCAGCATGACATCAGCGACGCCATAGACGCTCCAGTCCTCATGCGCGATGGCGGACCCCACCGCCACCGGCACAATCGTGAACCCGTCGGTGGCGAACAGCTGATTCGGCGTTGCCTTGTCGTGATACCAGCCTCCGATCTTCAACGTAAGCGGCGGCCCGCTGGCGTTCTTGCCCTGATCGATGGCGTACTGCGCCTCGGCGATTGTGAAGACACCGTCGCCCAGGCGGAACAGGGTGCCTGAGCTATCGCGCTGCTGCGGGTTGCCAAGACCCGGTCCGGCTGGATTGCCGTTGAAGGCGGCGATTAGAAGCGTGAGCGGCTCGGCCGGCTTCGCACGCAGCCGTATTCCTGGCGTCGCGAGCGGGAAATTCGGGCCCCCCGCCGGCAGATCGACTGATGGCAGCGTGGGCCAGCCGAACGCCGAGTTGATGAACAAGGTGCCGTATTTCGTGATCAGGAACTCCTCATCGGCGCCTAACTGCCCCAGTCGCACATCCGCGGCGCCTCCAAAGAAGCTTTGCTGATACCATAGGTCGTATAGGTAGACCGAGGGCAGTGCCTCGATGTTGCTCACCAGGTTCAAGTTGTCGATATTGCTGGCCGAGATGCCGTGTCCGTAGTTTTGGAATGCGCTGACGTTGAAGATCCCACCTTCAAGGCCAATCGCTTTCTCAAGATCAATGCCCAGACCCAGCGCGGTTTGCCCATCAAAGGTGGCGCCCTGTGCCCGGCCGCCATTGGGGTTGCCGAACACCTCGTTGGTACTCTGCAGACCCAGCGAGATGCCATAATCGTCCAGGGCAGAGCGGACTTTGCCGACGTCGGCCAGCAGGGCATTTACGCCATTCAGGGGAGCCGAAGGCGACTGCGCTTCCAAGACAGCCGGCCACGTCGTGACAACCAGCAGACCAAGCCACGCCCGGCCGAAGGACCGCCTCATCGCGTTCGTCGCGATCGCCTTCATCTTCCAGCTCACTCGGCGCCGATGCGCCTTTCGCCGAGGATCCGAGCGTCTGACCTCGATAATCAGCGACATAGCGATAGGCAGCGTACCCGGAGAAAAAGCCGGCCCCCTTCGCGGAAGCCGGCCCTGCAGCCCTACTCCGCCGCCACCTTCTGCCCGGCGATATCCGTCGAATAACGTAGGTGCACCGGCGCGTCCGCCTCCCACGGATCCTTCAGCCCCAGCCCGGCGCCGTACTCCTTGATTGCCGGCATAACCTCCTGGCACAGCAACTGGATGCACCGCCGGCGGTCTTCCTTGCTCACCGTCCCGTCGTTGCCCCAGATACCCATGATGCCGGGACGGGTCTCCGTCACCAGATACTTCAGCCGCTCGATCACCTGGTCCGGCGTGCCGGCGATGATCATCGTATCGGCGACCTGCTGTTCGAAGGTCGGGTTGCCGCGCGGGTTGGTGGCGCGTCCGACCGCGAACTCGACGAAAGCACGCCGGCCGGAGGGCGAGAAATAACCCGAGGGATTGGCCCAGACCGGGTGCGCAAGGCCCGTGAACTCACCCTGCATCCACATGAACTGACGCGCGTTCCGCAGCGCCTTCTCCTCGGTGTCCTGCACGTGCACGCGGATCAGATAGCCGAAATTCTCGGGTCCGGCCGTGTATCCGGCTTCGGCGGCGGCCTTGTCATAGGTCTGGTGGATCTGCTTGGTCGCCTCGATCGAGGTGTTCAATGCGATGTACGGATAGCGTTGCTGCGCCGTCCAGATCACCGTCTCCTTCGACAACACGCCAGGTATCCACACCCGTGGATACGGCTTCTGCAGCGGCACCGCCCAGGGATTGACGACGCGCTGCTGGTAGTGCGTGCCTTCCCAACGGAACGGGCCAGGTACCGTCCAGGTCTTCTGCACCAGATCATGCGCCTCGACGAACCGCTCCCGGTTGAACGCCGGGTTGACCCCGTTGGCCAGTTGTTCCTGACCGCCGCCGCGCACAAAACCCGAAACGACCCGGCCCTTCGAGATCATGTCGATCATCGCCAGCTCTTCCGCGAGCTGCACCGGGTTTTCCGTCAGCGGCAGCGGATTGCCCAGAAACACGATTTTTACCCGCTTGGTCACCGCGGCCAGGATCGCGCCAAACATGTTGGTGCGCGACTGCATGCAGAACGGCGCGTTGTGGTGCTCGTTCAGCATGATGCCGTCCGCACCGTATTCGTCGGCCAGGATGTACTCTTCCAGATATTCGTTGTACAGCCGGCTGCCTTCCGCCGGATCATAGTATTTGTTGGAGAACGTCAGCGCGGTCGCGCCGTAGTCCAGCCCGGCCTTGGCGTCATAGGCCGCCATCGGCTGTTCGGTGAAATACATCATGTGCATGACAGAAGCCTCCTTCAGTTCCGGGACAGGAAATCAATCGCCAGCTTGGCGACCGCATCGGGCTTTTCCATTTCGGCGAAATGTCCACAGGCCGGAACAGTCGTCAGGGTCGCAGCCGGCAGCGCTTTCCCGTAGGCCTGGCCGGCGCTCAGCGGGACGATCCGGTCGTCATCGCCCCAGACAATCAGGGCCGGCGCCCGCACGCCGCCCAGCAGATGCGGCAAGGTCTGCGAGTACATGTAGGGCTTCCACGCGGTGCGGAAGCTCATCTCACGCGCGATGTCCCACGCCTCCAACTGGTCCGTGGTGACATCGCCGTAGACCGCCGCGAACGCCGCCTGGTCGTGAAAGCCCGACCGGGGATAGTCGATATACGAAACGATCGCCTGATCGGCGATATCACCCTCCGGCGGCTTGATCCCCATCGCGCCCACCAGCACGAGTTTCTTGAAGGCCTGGGGCGACTGGCTCGCCATCTCCGCCGCGATCCACCCGCCGAAACCCAGTCCGATCAGCGACACGGGGGAAACCCCCAGGTCCGTCAGCAGCCACGCGTAGATCGCCGCGATATCGCGAGGATGGCGCAGCCATTGCGGCCGTTCCGACTTGCCCCAGCCGGGATGGTGCGGGATCACCACATCGTATTTCGCCGCCAGCGCGTCATAGAACGGCAGGCGGTCCACGGTGCCGATATCGTGATGCAGCACCAGAACCGTTGGCCCGCTTCCCGCTCGGGCGAAGTACAGCTTGATGCCGGCGATCTCTTTGACCGTATCGGTCCAGACAACGCTCATTCCTGGTTTCCTCTTCGCCGTATTCGTTCGCCCGGGAGGATACTCACCGGTAGCCCGACCTGTCCAATCCCGATCAGACAATCTCCGGGGGACGCAGGCGGCAGGACGCCGCGTCCGTCTCGGTTTCGATCTGGATCGTCGTGTGCCCGATATGGAAACGTTCGTGCAGGGCACCGGCGAGTTCGTCCAGACTGCGCTCCGCCAGTTCGCGATCGCAGACCAGATGAGCGGTCAATGCCGTCTCGGTCGTGCTCAGGCCCCAGATATGCAGGTCGTGCACCTCGCGCACGCCGGGCAGGGCAGCCAGCCAGTCACTGACCTCCTGCTGCGTCAGCCGCGACGGCACCGCGTCAAGTGTGAGATCAAGTGATTCCCGCAGCGTGCTCCAGGTGCCGGCGATGATGATCACGACCACACCCAGGCTGGCGATCGGGTCCAGCCAGCTCACCCCGGTCAGCCGGATCGCCAGCGCCGCGAGCACTACGGCCAGCGAAACCACCGCATCCCCCGCCAGATGCTGGAACTGCGTCCGGATGTTGAGATCGTCGTGACGGTCGCGCATGAACAGCAGGGCTGAGCCGCCATTGACCACGATCCCGGCGGCGGCCACCGCCATAACGATCCCCGAGGCCACCGGTTCGGGATCCATCAGCCGCCGTAACGCCTCCACCCCGATCGCGCCGACGCCAATCAGCAGCACCGTGGCGTTGATCAGCGCGGCGAGGATCGAACTCCGCCCCCAGCCATACGTTCGACGCGCCGTCGGTGGGCGTCGCGTCAGCCACGCCGCCGCCCAAGCCAGCAGCAGCGCCAGCACATCGCCAAAATTGTGCGCCGCATCGGCTATCAGCGCGACCGAGTTGGCCGCCAGTCCGAACAGCACTTCGGCCACCACGAATGCCATGTTGATCGCGGCCCCAATCGCGAAGGGGGCATCCATCCGGGCGGCCGTATAGTGGTCATGCCCGTGCGAATGATGGTCATGATGCTGGTCGTGATGCTTGTGATCGTGTTGCGGCATGGTGCCTATCTTGCCACAGGAAGGTTCGTTGGGCGACCCGCCCGGGGTACCGGTCAGGCGACCCGCCCGGGGTACCGGTCAGGCGACCCGCCCGGGATATCCGTCGTGACCTGTTCCGCATACACATCGGCCAACCCGCCGGAATATATGCATTGCATGATGCCGAAGTGGTGATGAGATTTGCTGCTGCAGTCGCCCATCTCGCATGTTCTATGTCCATGTCGCGGAAAGGTCGCCGATTCTGATCATGCTTGCCAGTTTCATCACGTCCCTGCTGACGTTGGCCGGCCGTTCCGTGCTGTTCCAGGCTGGCGCCATCATCCTGGGGACCTTCATTTTGGAGGACGCCGCGACCGTCCTCGCCGCGATGCAGGCGCAGGATGGCGGCCTGTCCATCTGGGTGGCCCTGTTCTCGCTCTATATAGGCATCGTGCTCGGCGACCTGGGTCTATACGGCCTCGGCCGCCTTTCAGCCCGCATACCCTTTGTGGCGCGCCAGTTGCCGCCGCGTCGTCAGGAGATCATCGCTGCATGGATTTCCGGACGCATCTTCAAGGTCGTCCTGGTCAGCCGGTTCCTGCCCGGATTGCGCCTTCCCACCTACACCACGTGCGGCTTCGTTCGCGCCGATCTGCGCCAGTTCACGCTCGCGGCCATCGTCGCCACCGCCTGCTGGACCACCTTGCTCTTTGCGGTATCGCTTAAGGTGGGACAATTCCTGATGGATCATCTCGGCGCCTGGCGCTGGGCCGGAGCGGCCGGCTTCATCGCGTTCATCATCGTCGCCGGCCGCGCCGCCGCCGCCGGCATGCAAGGGGCCCGGCGATGAGGACAGCGCAATGAGGCTGGAAAGCGCCGTCTCGGCCCCGCGCGTCGCTGAGACGCGCGGCCACCCTATATCGTTCTTCGAATTCTGGCCGGGCTGGATGTTCTACACCCCCGTGGTGATCCACTGGCTGATGCTGGGGATGCGCTACGGCGATTTCAGCCTTCCCACGGCGGCCAATCCGCGGATCACCACCGGCGGGCTGTGCGGCGAGTCCAAGCTCTCCATCCTCTCACAGGTCGGTCCCGAGGCCCAGGCCCTCATCGCCCCCGCCTGCGGCGTCCTTGCCCGTCCCGGCGGATCGGCCGCGGCCGAAGCGGCCATGGCGGCGTTCGGGCTCCGGTACCCGGTAGTGGCCAAGCCCGACATCGGCTGCAACGGCACCGGGGTCCGCCTGATCCGCGACCGCGCCGCCATGGATCGCTACCTGGAAGGGTTTCCGGCAGGGGAGACGATGGTCCTGCAGCACTACGTTCAGGAGCCCAATGAGGCCGGGATCTTCTACGTCCGCCATCCGGACGAACCGCGTGGCCGTATCACCTCGGTGACCATCAAGAAGCCGCCCGTGGTCGTCGGCGACGGCCGCAGCACGTTACGCGACCTGATCATGGCGGACGAGCGCGCGCGCCTCGTGCCGCATCTGTATCTGGCTCGCCTGGCCGGCAGACTGGATAGCATTCCGCGACCGCGCGAGAACGTCCAGCTCGTGTTCGTCGGCAACCACTGCAAGGGGTCGATCTTCCAGGACGGCCGGGCGCTGGTGACGCCGGCGCTGGCCGAAGCGATCGACCATTTAGCACGTTCGATGCCGGATTTCTTCTTCGGACGCATCGATGTGCGGTTCGCCTCGACCGTCTCGCTGCGACGCGGGACCGGGTTCCGGGTGATCGAGATCAATGGTGCGGGGTCGGAGGCGACGCATATCTGGGACCCATCGACAAAACTGCTGGACGCATGGCGTACGCAGTTCTTCCATTACGGCGCGGCGTTCCGCATCGGCGCGGCGAACCGCCGCCGCGGGTTTGCGTCGTCCGGCGTGCGGGTTATGTACCGCGACTGGATGAACCAGCGGCGGCTGATGGCCCTCTATCCGCTGAACGACTGACGCGGCAGACAAGGCGACCGCCGGGCGCGATGATGATCTGCCGGTTGCGATGACATAAAATCCGCCGGGTGCGATGACATCGGATCGGAGGTCAGATGAACGGCAACCCTGAACCGTCCGAGATCGACGAACTGGAACAGACCGCCGCCTGGCGCCTGCGTCTGCTCGATGCGAACCCCGATGACACGGCCAGCGCCGCCGCGGCTCGGTTGCTCGAAACCCTGGCGCAGGACCTGCGCCAGAACGCGTATGCCGCGCATTGGACGGAGTTGCGATCGATCGGCAACTGGCTGGCCGAGTCGGACGCGATATCCGACTTTGCCGAACTGTCGGCCGACTACCGTCGCCGGATCGGGGTTTCCGAACATCCGGTCGATGGCGCGGCATATCTCGTGGCGCTGCTGGCCATCGCGCGCGGCCTCGTGTAACGGAGCGCCCGAATCCGAGGGCGGCCTGATCCGGCGATGCGGACACGTCCGATAATCCTCTATCCTGTCTTCCGAATCGGCCGGAGCCACGCATGGACGTCATACAAGCCATTGTCATCGCCATCCTTCAGGGGGCGACCGAGCTTTTCCCCGTCAGCAGCCTGGGACACGCGGTGGTGCTGCCAGCGTTGCTGCACTGGGGGATCGATCAGAACGCGCCGGAGTTCCTGCCGTTCCTGGTCATGTTGCATCTGGGCACCGCGACCGCCCTGCTGGGGTATTTCTGGCGCGACTGGTGGGCAATCATAACCGGCGTGCTGGGCATCGGCGACGCCCATCAGGTGGCGGAGAGCCGACGCGTGTTCGTCCTTGTGGTGATCGCCACGATCCCCGCCGTCGTCATCGGCTTCGTGCTGGAGAAATTCGTCCGCGGCCTGTTCGGCTCGGCTCCCATCGCCGCCGGCTTCCTGATCGTGAACGGCTTCCTGCTGCTGTTTGGCGAGCGGCTGCGCGGGCAAGGGCGTGCCGACCGGCATCTGTCGACCTTGACGCGGATGGACGCGCTCACCATCGGATTCTGGCAGTGCACCGCCCTGATCCCCGGTATCTCCCGCTCCGGCGCCACCATCGTCGGTGGCCTGCTGCGCGGCATCAACCACGAAGGTTCGGCGCATTTCTCGTTTCTGATCGCGACCCCGATCATCCTGGGCGCGACCGTCCTGGAGGTGCCGAAGCTGATGCGCGCCCATGTCCCGGCGGGCGTACTCCAGATGTCGGTTCTCGCCGCCGTGGTCGCGGGGATCACCGCGCTGCTCAGCGCAGCGTTTCTGATGCGGTATTTTCGTCAGCATGACAGTTGGGCACTGAACCCGTTCGCCTATTACTGCGTGCTGGCGGGAGCCGTCAGCCTTGGGGTGCTCTTCCTGCTGTGACCGGCCTGATCGCGTGGCTGATCGTCTGCTACGCGTTCCTCTATGCACCGATCGCTTTCCTGATTGTCTTCAGTTTCAATGACTCCCGGCTGGTCACTGGCTGGTCGGGGTTTTCGACGCGCTGGTATGCGACGCTCTGGCACGACCACGCGCTGATTGACGCGACGTTCCTCTCACTGCGGATCGCAGCGGTCTCCGCCACGATTGCCTGCCTGGTGGGCGCGACTGCCGGGTTCACACTGGCTCGGTACGGCCGGTTTCGCGGACGCGGGCTGTTCGAAGCCGCTCTCGCCGCGCCGCTGGTGATGCCGGAGGTGATCACCGGGCTATCGCTGCTGCTGCTGTTCGTGACACTCGAGCAGTTGACCGGCTGGCCGGAGGGGCGAGGCGCGGCAACGGTCACCTTGGCGCATGCCTCGGTGTCGGTCGCCTATGTAACGGTGGTGGTGCGGGCGCGTCTGGCCGACGCCGGCGTCGCGCTGGAGCAGGCAGCGATGGACCTCTATGCGCCACCCTGGAGGGCGTTCGCGCTGATAACCCTGCCGCTGATGGCACCGGCGCTGGTGTCGGGATGGCTGCTGGCATTTACCCTGTCGATGGACGACGTGGTGGTGGCCAGTTTCACGTCGGGGCCGGGTGCCTCGACCTTGCCGATGGTGGTGTTCTCGGCGACGCGCCTGGGAGTGACGCCGGAGATCTACGCCTTGGCGACGGCGATCGTCGCGATGGTGGCGACCGGGTTGCTGGCGGTTTCCCTGCTGTGGCGGGCCCCGCCGTGACGGCCTCGGGCCTGGTATCCGATTGCAAAAAAAGCGCGGGTCGCAGACCGACCGCGCTTCGTCGTGTGATCGCATGATTCACACGCCGGGGACGTTCCGCGCGGCGCGATCATGCGCTAGGCCGTTCATCCCTACGGCGCCGCGACGGGTTCGACCGTCGTGTCAGTGCCCTGGCGAAACTCATGCTTCGGCGGTGCGATTCTCGAGCATAAGGTCGAACGTGATGCAGACCGGGTTTTCACCGCGCCGTAGCCAGCCTTCGTGCACCTGGCCCCGCATATCCACCACGAGTAGGTCCAAGGAGGCTTGGCCGTCGCGGATGTGCCCGTCGCGGACCAGCACTTCCGTCGCCTGGTCGTCCACTCGGCCGCCATCGGTGAAGCGGGCTCCGATCAGACTGCCCAGGCTGCCACGGACAACAGCGTCCCTGATCCCATGCGTAACGGCGATCGTCTCAAGGGCCAGGATGATGTCTTCGTTCGGCTTGATCCGTGCCACCAGGCCGATGTCGTCACCCCCTGATGCTTGAAAGCCTGATGATTGAAAGCCCGAGGGTTGAAAAAGTGTAAAATTCGTCTCGGCATCCGGCATCGCGTCGATGCGTATCGTGCGGAACCCCCATGCGGTCGCCTCCCCCGGTTCCACGACGATGGTGTCATGCGGAAGGATGTGCCCGCCACGACGGCCGGCACTCCGTTCGGTCCAGGCGGCATGGCAGTGGACGAACGGCTTGCCATCCGCCCAGCCGAACGTCGCGTTGGCTTGCTCGATCCGCGCGACACCGGGCGGCGCGTGCGGGGCGGTGAAGTAAGCGACATGCAATTCGTCGTCGGCCGGACCGGGCATCACGTAGCGGAACGGGCTCACCGCCGTCCCTTTGAACGTGATCGTGCCACACTGGAACCCGGCTTCGACCAACGGCGCGGTGATCGCCTCGTTGAGCGTCATGCCCGGCTTCAGGCGGATCATCAGCGCGTCCGGATGACCTCGGAAAACATCGATCCGGCTGGGATGGACCGGGCCGGGCTGCCGCAGTGACCGGATCGTCTCCATGACAGCTCCTGACAGGTTGATTCGTGAGCAGGCTACCCTCACGCCGAGGTCGGTCAATGGGGGGTGCTGCCCGGTCATAGCCGCCGATCGCTGCATCCTGCGCCTATCCGCCCAGCCTCACCCGCTCGGCAAGGATCAACCCAGCCCCAGGCACGGACTGGGTAAAGACGCAGATGTCCTCGACCCGGCGGGTCACCGCAAGCGCCGCCGCGAACCATGATTCCGCCGCCGGCAAAATCGCCGCCTTCTCCACAGCCGACAACCGCCGCGTCAGCGTCATGTGAAAGAACCACGATCCGAACACGTACGGATATCCCCAGCGCACCAGCATAGCGTCCTGTTCGGCTGACAGTCGCACCCTGCGCCGCCGCGCCAGTTCCTCCGCGGACGCCGGCGCCCGGAACGAGTCAGCCCGTTCCACACACGCATCGGCAAGCCGTTGCAGCGCGGTGCACGGCTCCGTCTCCCGCAGCGCCAGGAACCCGTGCAGATCGGCCACGGCCAGCCGTGGCAGATCGAATGGAGCGAGACCCCCGGCGACCGTCCGGACCGCCGCCAGGAAGCCAGCCCAGCTGGTTCCCTCCGTCAGACGCATCGGCGGCTTCAAGGTGGCGTGGAAGCCGTAGAGGCGGGGTTCGGCGGTGAATTCCGCGATGCCGTCAACTGGCGGCTGCGCAACCGCGGCATCGGTCACCGGATCGCGCCCCAGCCACGCTGAACTGGAATGCGTGAGCGGGTCGTCGGGCAGGGGGGCATAGTAAAGCGCCACCCGCGCCGGCGGCTTCATCAGATCACGCGCTCGCCCGCACGCCAGACCTGTCGCACCACCGGCAGCGTGCCGTGTATCCGCACCCGTACCAGGTCGGCGCGCAGTCCGATCTCCAGCCGCCCCCGATCGGGCAGCCCCGACATCCGCGCCGGTTGATCCGAGACCATCGCGATCGCCTTTGGCAGTCCGATGCCTTCCTCCCGCGCACACTGAAACGCCGCCTCGACGAGGCTCGGTGGGACGTAGTCGGAAGCGAACGCATCCACCGCGCCCGCCCGCAGCAGATCGATCGCGTTGACGTTGCCCGAATGGGAGCCGCCGCGAACGATGTTGGGCGCACCGGCGATCACCTGCATGCCCGCCCGCTTCGCCGCCGCCGCGGCCTCCATCGTCACCGGAAATTCGCTGATCCGAATGCCATCGGCGGCATTCTCGGCGATTTCCGCCTCGGTGCGGTCGTCGTGGCTGGCCAGCGCAATGGAGGTGCCACGTACCCGTTCCAGCAACGCCTTCCGGTTCGGGTCACGCAGCCGCGCGCGCTGCTCCTGGATCTCACGGATGCGGCGTTCGACGGTGGCCTCGTCCAGGCCGCCTTGCCGGCGCAGCCTGCGATAGAAATCGATATCGGCGTACTGTCCGACACCGGGGCTGTGATCCATGAAGCTGATCATGCGGACCAGCGGATGATCGGCAACGGGATCGAAGAGATCGAGCGTGTCCGCCGCCGGGACCTCACAGCGCAGATGCAGGAAGTGATCGGCCTTCAGCAATCCCGCCTCGGTCAGCGCATCCAGGTCCACCACGCCATCCTGGAACGTCTTGATGCGCTCCGCGTCGAAACCCAGGTCCCCAAGGCACAGCGCGTCCAGCACCGTGGTGATCCCCGCCGCGGCGCATTGCGCATCATGCGCGACCATGGCGGAGCGCGACGGCCAGCGGGCAAGGCTGCGCGGCTGCACCTGGCGTTCCAGATTGTCGGTGTGAACATCCACAACGCCGGGAATGATGGTGTCGCCGCCGACATCGATCGCACCCGCCGAATGCGACACCCCGGCCTGCAGGTCGGCGATCACCGCCCCGCGCAGCACGACTGTGCCCAGCAGCATTCCGTCCGGCAGAACCAGGATGGCATTGGTGAGGATCGTTTCCTGGTTCATGCGGCATCCTGGCGGGGCGACAACGTAAACAGCCGGTCGGCAATGGCGGCCCGGACATCGGCATCATGGCAGATTGCCACGATCGCGGTGCCGCGCGCCTTCGCCTCTCGAACCATTTGTATCACAACCGCGCGGTTCTCCGCATCCAGTGAAGCGGTCGGCTCATCCAGCAGCAGGATCGGATAGCCCGCGATGAACCCCCGCGCCAGATTGACCCTCTGCTGTTCACCGCCGGAAAACGTCGCCGGCGGAATCGAATGCAGCCGCGCCGGCAGGTTGAGCCGAAGCAGCAAGGCCCGCGCCTCGTCGCGCGCGGCATCCCGATCCACGCCATGCGCCAGCAGCACCTCCGCCACGACGTCGAGCGAGGCAACCCGCGGAACGACGCGCAGGAACTGGCTGACATAGCCCAGCGTCCGCTGCCGCACGGCCAGGATCGTGCGCGGATCGGCCGCGGCGATGTCGACCATCCCGCCGCCGTGACGCACCATGATCGTTCCGCTGTCTGCCCGGTAATTCCCATACAGGCTGCGCATCAGCGTGGATTTGCCGGCCCCCGACACGCCCGACAGCACCACGCACTCGCCGGCTCGGATCTCGAAGTCGACGCCGGACAGCACCTGCATCCGCAGCCCGCCCCGCAGATGCAGGGTGAAGTCCTTCGCCAGCCCGCTGGTCCGCAGCATCACCACACTCATGCGGTCAAAACCGAACTGACGAGCAACTGCGTGTAAGCGTGATGCGGATCGTCCAGCACCTGGTCCGTGAGCCCCGTCTCCACGATCCGTCCGCGCTGCATCACGGCGATGCGATGCGCGAGCAGCCGCGCCACCGCGATGTCATGCGTCACCAGGACCGCCGCGATCCGCAGCCGTGTCACCAGCGAGCGAATCAGGTCCAGCAGCCGGGCCTGCACGGAGACGTCCAGCCCTCCGGTCGGCTCGTCCATGAACACCAGCCGCGGATGCGTCACCAGCGTCCGGGCAATCTGCAACCGCTGCAGCATGCCGCCGGAAAACGTGCGTGGCAGATCGTCGATGCGGTCCGCGTCGATCTCCACCTGTGCCAGCCAGTCCAGCGCCACCCGCCGGATGTCGCCGTAATGCCGCGCACCTTGCGCCATTAACCGTTCACCGACGTTGCCGCCCGCGCTGACCCCCATGCGCAGGTTCTGCCGCGAGTCCTGATGCACGAATCCCCAGTCGGAGCGGTGCAACGTCCGCAGCGCCGGCGCCGGCATCGCGTGCACGTCGTGACGAAACCCCGCCGGGTCGCGATACCACACCACGCCCTCATCCGGTGTCAGCCTGCCCGAAAGCACGTTCAGCAGCGTCGTCTTGCCGGAGCCGGATTCACCGACGACCGCCAGCATCTCGCCCGGCCACAGATCGACATCCACATCCGCCAACGCCGTGATGGAGCCGAATTTTAAGCCCAGGCCGCGACCGGACAGCAGCGTGGGTTCACTCATTCCGCCGCTTCCTGTAATCCGTCCGCGCCGAGATGGCCCGCCGCGCGCCGCTCCGCGCAGTGATCGGTGTCGGAACAGACAAACAGCCGGCCGCCGTGATTGTCGGTGACGACCTCGTCCAGATGCGAATCCGTCGCGCCGCACAGTCCGCACGCATGCGGCGCCTTGACCGCTCGGAACGGATGATCATCGAAATCCAGCGACCGCACCCGCGTCCAGGGCGGGATCGCGTAGATCCGCTTCTCGCGCCCCGCCCCGAACAGTTGCAGCGCCGGCATCATGTCCATCTTCGGATTGTCGAATGCCGGGATCGGGCTTGGCGACATCAGGTAGCGTTCGTTCACCATCACCGGATAGTCGTAGCTGATGGAGATCTGCCCGAACCGCGCGATGTCCTCATAAAGTTTCACATGCATCAGCCCGTAATCGGCGAGCCCGTGCATCCGCCTCGTTTCGATCCGGCTTGGTTCCAGACGAAACAAAGGCTCCGGCTGGGGCACCTGGTATACGATGATCTGGTCCTCCCGCAGTTGCTTCTCCGGGATGCGATGGCGGGTCTGGATGACCGTCGCCTCGGACGTGGCTGTCGTTGTCGCGACCCCCGCCGTGCGAGCGAAAAATCGGCGGATCGATACCGCGTTGGTGGTGTCGTCGGCTCCCTGGTCGATCACCTTCAGCACGTCATCGGCCCCGAGGATCGAAGCGGTCACCTGGATGCCGCCGGTGCCCCAGCCGTACGGCAGCGGCATCTCGCGCGAGCCGAACGGCACCTGATGACCTGGTATCGCAACGGCCTTCAGCAGCCCGCGCCGGATCATCCGTTTCGTCTGCTCATCCAGGTAGGCGAAGTTGTAACCTTTCATTCCGCCGCCTCCCGCATTCGCCGCACGGCCTGCAGTTCGCTCTGGAAATCGACGTAGTGCGGCAATTTCAGGTGCTCCACGAAACCGGTCGCCTCGATATTGTCCGAGTGGTACAGCACGAATTCGATATCCTGCGCCGGGGCCGTCACATCCTCCCCCAGTTCCTCCGCGCGCATCGCGCGATCGACCAGCGCCATCGCCATCGCCTTCCGCTCGCCGAAGCCGAACACCAGGCCGTAACCCCGCGTGAACTGCGGCGGCACCGTCTTCGATCCCTTGAACTGGTTGACCATCTGGCACTCGGTCAGCACCACGTCGCCGATGTCGATGGAAAAACCGAGTTCGGCCGGTTCGATTTCAACCGAAACCTCTCCCATGCGGATTTCCCCGGCAAAGGGATGCGACCCGCCGTATCCCCGCTGGGTGGAATAGCCAAGCCCCAACAGGAACCCCTCATCACCGCGCGCCAGTGCCTGCAAACGGACATCCCGCTCGGCCGGAAACGTCAGCGGCTCGCGCGTCAGATCGCCAGGTTCCCCATCCGACGCGGCGTCCGGTTCCAGCAGTCCCTCCTGACCCAGTATGTCCGGCACGCGAGGCATCGTTTCGGGGGAGGGGATGGCCGTCGATCCGGTCACGCAAGGAACTTCTTCGTCCTCGAGCAGCCCGAAATCCAGCAACCGATGTGTGTAGTCGCAGGTTGGCCCGAGCACCTGCCCGCCGGGCAGATCCTTGAACACGGCGGAGACGCGGCGCTCGATCCGCATCGCCGCGGTTTCCACCGGCCTGGATTGGGCGAAGCGGGGCAGCGTGGTGCGATACGCGCGCAACAGGAACGCCGCCTCGATCAGATCGCCCTGCGCCTGCTTGATCGCCAGGGCGGCAAGTTCGCGGTCGTACAGCGAACCCTCCGCCATGACGCGGTCGACGGCTCGGCCAAGCTGCGCCTCGATTTGCGAAACCGATAGTGCCGGCCTGGCGGTCTCGCCACGCCGTTCCTCGGCCAGCCACGCGTGCGCGTTGTCGATCGCCTGCTCTCCACCTTTGACGGCAACATAGGCCATGCTCACGCCTCCCGGATGCTGACGGAACGCGGCAGTGCGATCAGCCGATCGCCGGCGCACAGGATCAGGTCGACGCCGCGCGGATAAAGCCCGTGATTGCGCCCCCAGATCGTGGTGAAATCGGCCGGCAGGCCCTCGATCGTCACGATCCCGGGCTCCCGCAGGCCGGGACCCTGCAGCACGAACCGGCGTCCCGCCGCGAATGACCGCACTTGCAGGATGACGGTGGCCGAGGTCTCCGGCATCTCATCCGTACCGTTCGGCAGGTCGCCCAGTTCAGGCAGCGACATCGCCATCGCGAACATCGCCCGGGCCGGCGACACGATCGGTGCCCCGGCATGGAACGCAATCCACCGCCGTGCCGGCTCGGCCGCCGGATCCAGCCACAACGGCGTCTCATGGTCAGCCAACGTCAGCAGCACGGCGGCTGCCGCGTGACACAGCGGCGGCGGAGCCGACACCGCGCGGACCCCATGGACCCGCCCGGGACGCGCCATCGAGCCGAGCACGGCGCGGAAGCACGACTGCGCATCGGCGACAGGATCGGCAAAACCCGGGGCGAGATCGTCTGTCATATGCGTCCCTCGAGCCCGCTCCTCATGTGCGCCCCTCATGTGCGCCCCTCATGTGCGCATCGTTTGCATGGCGAAGAACTGCACCCGTGTCGCGGCCGCTTTCGACGTTCGAGCCGCTTTCTGCTCCGCCTGCTGCGCCTCCAGCGGAGCGATGACGCGTGCTTCGATTTCCGCGGCTCGATTTTGATCCTGCATCAGCGCGTCCACCAGCGCCGCGAGCTCGGCCCGCCACCCCTCCCGTCCGGCGACGTACGCGTGGCCAACGGTCCCGTTACTTATCCGGACTGTACACCGCGTGACCGTCATCTCCCCCAGATTGAACGCCGACCCGCCGCCGCCCGCCCGGCCACGGACCATGATCAGGCCGCTGTCAGGGCCGCGCAGGACCGTATGGGCGGGAATGTCGTCGCAATCGCGCAGCAAGGCGGCGATCCGGTCCGCCTTGGCCCGAGCAAGCACGGCCATCCAGCGGCGGCGGCCAGGGCACGGGAGTTCATGGACGGCGGACTCAGTGCTGGGGTGGTCAGGGGACGAACAATCGCTCATGGCGGTCCGCTGCTGTGTAGATGTCTAGACAGCTAGGCGCCAATCCAGCTAACGTCAACCGTGATCGTGGTACCGGACAATATCGAACCGGATGAAAGATCGATGAACGCACCCGCCGACATGGATCAATCGACGATCTATCCGGTCGACCGCCAGGATGGCGTCGCGCTGTGGCGCCAGATCGTCGGGAAACTGCAAGCCGACATCGCGTCCGGCGGACTCAGGCCGGGCGCCCAGCTCCCAACCGAGGCGGCGCTCTCCGCCCAGTTCGGCGTCAACCGCCATACGGTACGGCGTGCGCTCGAGGAACTGTCGCGGGATGGCCTGGTGCGGGTCGAGCGAGGCCGCGGTTCGTTCGTCGCCGAGGACGTGCTGGACTACAATATCGAGGCCCGGACACGGTTCTCCGAATGGATACGAAAACATAACAAGGAACCGCGGGGCATCGTCCGGCAACTTCGCGAAATTCCGGCCGACCACCGTGTCGCCGCCGGCCTCGGCCTGCGCAGCGGCAGCCGGGTGGTGGTGCTGGAGCGCCTGGGTTTCGCCGATGACCGCCCGGTCAGTTTGACCCGGCACTATTTCCCGGCACTCCGGCTGAAAGGCATGCTGCAGGCGCTGCAGGCAACACCGCGAATAACCGAAGCGCTGCGCGCCGTCGGCATCGATGACTACCTTCGCCAGCAGACCCGCGTCACCGCTCGGCTGCCCACGCAGACCGAGGCCGAGCTGCTGCGCATGGCGCGAAACCGGCCAGTGCTGGTCACCGAGAATGTCAACGTCGATCGCGCAGGCACGATCATCGAGTTCGCGACGGGGTGTTATCCCACGCCGCGGGTTCAGATCGTCTTCGAACCGTGAAAGTCGATGCCGATGTATAACTTGGATATCACTGGTGGAACAGTCCTGCTGCCCTCGGATGGACTGGTGAAGGCGGATCTGATGGTTGCTGACGGCCTGATCGGCCGGGTCGGCGAAGGCGGCGGCAGGGCGCGACTGGACGCGTCCGGATTGCTCGTGATGCCGGGGATCGTCGATCTCCACGGCGATGCGTTCGAACGGCAGATCCAGCCCAGGCCCGGCGTCGATTTCCCCGCCGACCTCGCGCTGCGTGATACCGAGGCGCAACTGCTGTCCAACGGTATCACCACGGCTTTCCACGGCGTGACCCTGTCGTGGGAGCCGGGACTGCGCAGCCTGATCCAATGGCGCGCCCTGCTGGCCGCGCTGCATGCCAGTGCCTGGACCTGCGATATGCGGGTGCATATGCGGTGGGAGGCCTACAACCTGGAAGCGCTGGAGACCGCGATTGCCGACATCGAGGCTGGCCGGGTGCATCTGCTGGCCTTCAACGACCACACGCCGTCGATACTGAGGAAACTGCAAGACCCGCTCGAGGGCGCCAAATACAGCGGCCGCGCCGGAATGAAGATCGATGCATTCCAGGCGTTGGCGGATCAGATCGCGTGCCAGGCCGATGCCGTCCCGGCGGCACTGGAGCGGATCGCGGCGGCGGCGCGAGCAGCGGGATTGCCGATGGCGAGCCATGATGACGACACCGTCGCGGCGCGCGAATTCTTCCGCTCGCGTGGTGCTCGGATTTGCGAGTTCCCGATGGCGGAAGTGGTTGCACACGCCGCTGCCAGCGCCGGCGATTTCGTTGCGATGGGCTGCCCGAATGTGGTGCGCGGCGGCTCCCATCTGGGTTGGGCGTCGGCCGCGCGGCTGGCGGAGGCGGGGACCTGCACCGTGCTGACCTCCGATTATTACTATCCGGCGATGATACGATCGGCGTTCGTCCTTGCCGGGCGGGAAGTATTGGATTTGCCGCATGCCTGGGCACTAATTTCGGGGAATCCGGCGCGGGCAGGGGGACTGACCGACCGGGGAAATATCGAGGCTGGAAAGCGGGCTGATCTGGTGGTGATCGACCCGGCGAGGTCACGGGCGGTGGCGACGATCGCCGGCGGGCGGATTGCCTACCTGACGGCGGAAGGGATGAACCGTTTGGTGACGCAATGACGATGGTCGCGCTCGAAAATATCGACCCCGGTTCAACCGCGACCGAACAAAATTTCTACTGAACGAAGCAGAATCGCGGCTCATTCACGTGTCGACCGACCAGGCGTCTGGCGCCATATCGGGCGACAGGCGACCCCACGTCGGGCACCCGGTGTCATGCTCGATCAGGCCGAACATCTTGGCATCCTGGCGTTTCAATCGAAGGTCTGCCTCGCCAATTCTGCCGGAGTGTCGCGCGAGGTTCGACTGCGCCGGTCACGCGATCCGTCACGCTTGCTGCGCGGATCGCCTCTCGGAGGATCGCACCTGACACGACCGGGCTTCGTTCGTGGCCTTGCCGTGGTCGCGGTCAACGGTGGATGCGCCGATCCGTCACGTTCGGCGAAGCGGCCCGCTACAGCATGCGCCCTCGCGTTTGCCGCCGCGATGACATCCCGGCCCCGACTGGCCACCGGATCAGGACAGCGCTAGACACCCTCCTCCGGGGCGTCACGGCCCACACCGTTCAAGGACTCAGCGTCATGCCCGCCTACCGTTCCCGCACCACCACCCACGGCCGCAACATGGCCGGCGCTCGCGGCCTGTGGCGCGCGACAGGCATGAAGGACGGCGACTTCGGCAAACCCATCATCGCCGTCGCCAACAGTTTCACGCAGTTCGTCCCCGGCCACGTCCACCTGAAGGACCTGGGCCAGCTGGTCGCCCGGGAGATCGAAAAAGCCGGCGGCATCGCCAAGGAATTCAACACGATCGCGGTTGATGACGGCATCGCCATGGGCCACGACGGCATGCTCTACAGCCTGCCGTCCCGCGAGCTTATCGCTGACAGCGTCGAGTACATGGTCAACGCGCACTGTGCCGATGCGATAGTCTGCATCTCCAACTGTGACAAGATCACGCCCGGCATGCTGATGGCCGCGATGCGCCTCAACATCCCGGCGATCTTCGTCTCCGGCGGCCCGATGGAGGCCGGCAAGGTGGTCCACAAAGGCAAAACCCGCTCGGTCGACCTGATCGACGCCATGGTCGCCGCCGCCGACAGCACCAATACCGACGAAGAGGTCGCGGTCATCGAGCGCTCCGCCTGCCCGACCTGCGGCTCCTGCTCCGGCATGTTCACCGCGAACTCCATGAACTGCCTCGTCGAGGCGCTCGGTCTCGGGCTGCCCGGCAACGGCACCGTCGTCGCCACCCACGCCGACCGAAAGCAACTGTTCCAGCAAGCCGGCCGCCGGATCGTCGAGATCACCCGCCGCCACTACGAAACCGATGACTTTTCGGTTCTGCCGCGCAATGTCGCCACCTTCGCCGCGTTCGAGAACGCGATGACGCTGGACATCGCCATGGGCGGCTCCACCAATACGGTGCTGCACCTGCTCGCCGCGGCGCATGAGGGCGAGGTGCCATTCACCATGCTCGACATCGACCGCCTGTCCCGCCGCGTGCCGGTGCTGTGCAAGGTCGCACCGTCGGTCCCCGACGTGCATGTCGAGGACGTGCACGCCGCCGGCGGGGTCATCGCCATTCTCGGCGAGCTGACCCGTGCCGGATTGATCGATACCTCCGTCCCCACCATCCACTCCGAGACCTTGGCCGAGGCCCTGCAGCGCTGGGATATCCGATGCACGGTCGATCAATCCGTGAAGACTTTCTACCGTGCCGCCCCCGGTGGCATTCCCACCACCGAAGCGTTCAGCCAGTCGGCGCGCTGGGACGAACTGGACACCGACCGCGCGAAGGGTGTCATCCGCGACCAGGCGCACGCATTCTCCGCCGATGGCGGGCTGGCGGTCCTGTATGGCAACCTCGCCGAGGAAGGATGCATCGTGAAGACCGCCGGCGTGGACGCCGCGATCCAGAAGTTCGCGGGGCCGGCGCGGGTGTTCGAAAGCCAGGACGCGGCGGTCTCCGGCATCCTCGGCGACAGAGTGAAGCCGGGCGACGTCGTGCTGGTGCGCTATGAAGGGCCGCGCGGCGGGCCGGGCATGCAGGAGATGCTGTATCCGACCAGCTACCTCAAGTCGAAAGGCCTGGGCAAGGTTTGCGCCCTGGTCACCGACGGCCGGTTCTCCGGCGGCTCCTCCGGTCTGTCGATCGGCCATTGCTCACCGGAAGCGGCGGAAGGCGGCATCATCGGCCTCGTCGAGGACGGCGACATCATCGAGATCGATATTCCGGCCCGGACCCTGCACCTCGCCGTGTCCGACCCGACCCTGCGGGCTCGTCGCGCCGCCATGGAGGCGAAAGGCGACGCCGCGTGGCAGCCGGCGGAACCGCGTCAGCGCCAGGTTTCCGCTGCGCTGCGGGCGTACGCCGCAATGGCGACCAGCGCCGCACGCGGTGCCGTGCGGGATGTCCCGGCACCGCGGCGGCGGTCAGGGGATTGAACCTGACGGATGATGCGCCTCGGAGAATGCTCCGCCTGACGGGATCTCAACGCGGAAACCGATCTCCGAGAGCCGGTCCTGCTCAACGGCGTCGCGGCGACCCGACCTCAGTAACCTGGCGGCGGGTAATAGCCCGGAGGGGGTGCGTAATAGGCCGGAGGTGGCGCTGAGTAGGCCGGCGGCGGCGCATAATAGACCGGGGGCGGCGGTGCATAGGCCTGCGAAGCGATCGCCCCGCCGATCACCGCGGCCGCGCCAAGGCCAAGAATGGCACCGGCGACTCCGGGGCCGGGGCCGCCGTAGTAGCCCCCATGATAGCCGCCATGCCATCCGCCCCCATGGTAACCGCCACCGTGGTATCCGCCACCGTGGCCGTGCCAGTCCGCGTAAGCCGCCGGCGCGGCCGCCATCGCCAGCGCGACAGGAGCCGCAATCAAAAGGGCCTTGAGGCGCATCATGGCTTTCACTCCTATGCCTTTCCGTCATCGAATGTGGGGATCGAGAGTGACCGGATTGAGGCGAGAGCGCGCCGCTTTGATGATATCTTGTCCATGCGGCCCCGGCGGAACGCGTATGGCCGGGGACGGCCAGCCGGGCGGAGGCCGATCACATTGAGTGCTGCTGTCTGGCCGGCAGCACGAAGCGGCGATAGACCACTCCGAGGCCGATCAGCGCCAGCCCCAGTCCAAGGAACGAGAGCACGCGCCAAAGCCCGGTCAGTCCCGACATATCGATTGCGAACACCTTGGCGCAGACGAGGCCGATCACGCCGAGCGCGGTCAGGCGGAGCAGGCGCTCGCCAGAGCGGATGGCCAGGGTCATCAACCCGATCCCGTAGGCCAGCCAGCCGCCGGACCAGCCCCAGAGTTCTGCTGGCTGGATCGGCGCCTCCTGCAAGGCGATCGCGCCGGGGTGGAAAAGCTGGCGGATCTGCAAGGTGATCCAGGCGAATCCGGCGACGACGGCATAGGCGCCGAGCGGGGTGCGATACTCTCGCTCCGGCAGTTTCCGCCAACCCAGGACGGCGAGGCAGGCCGGGGCGAGATAGGCGGCAAACAGCGCCAGAATCCCAGCCTGAGCGCCGGTGACCATCGGATTTACCGCAAGCAGCGCTACCCCGTAAACAAGGGCAAGTCCGCCGAGGATCCGCCAGGCCCAGCCCAGAACCACGCGGCGGGTCCGTTGAGCGAGATACAGGTATGCAATGGCCTGCAGGGCAATGGTCAGCAGGTGTAGCGCGATCTCGGTGAAAGTGGTGGGGCCTGTCAGGCGGCCCTCGCCGGCCCAATGTCGGAGTTGCAGCGCGATGAAGAGGGCCAGGAGGGTGACCGCGCCGGCCTCCAGCGCGGCGACCAGCCTGTCGTCGCTGCGCCGGCGGAAGAGCACGGACGCGGAGGCGAAGGAAGCGGCCGGGACGGCGTAGCCGGCGAGCAACCCGTTGGTGAGCGGCAGGGTTCCGAAGACGTACTCCGGCACGTACCAGTTCAGCACCAACCGGACAATCACGACGGCGGCGACCGCCAGTGCGACCGGGCGCAAGGCCGGAAGGTCGGCGCGTGCCTCGATCCAGGCCAAGGGCGGCAGGAATAAAGCGACGGCGAGCGTCAGCCAGTAGTCCTGCAGCAGTATGGCGCAGGCCAACGCCAGGGCGGCAACCGCGCCCGCGGCGTGGACGCCGGCCCGCTGGCGGTGGTTTTCGTGTCCCGCCATCGCGGCGGTGGCCGTCAGCGCGGCGGTCAGCACGACAGCGGCGGCGGCCCACGCGAGCCCGATATGGGCGAGGCCGGTCCGCAAGCCGCTGATTCGGGCGTAGGCGACAGCCAGCGTCAGGACCGGGACGGCGGCGACGAGGGCGGCCCAATGCAGCGGGTTTGGCGCGCGGCGCTCCAGCCAGAGGCCGGTGACGGCATGGAAACCCGCCAGCAAAACGGCGGCGAGGATGAACGGCGTGATCGGCTGGGCGGTCCAGGCGTGCGGAAAAATCGCCTGGAACAGTCCTTCAGCGTGGATTGCCACGCCAATGGGCATCCACGCCGGGACGGTCCAGAACAGCAGGATCAGGAGGCCGAACAGGGCCGCCAGCCAGGGCAGGCGATCAAGGCGGGGGTCCAGGATGCCCTTCCAGACCGCGATCGGGGACAGCAGGAACAGCGCCATTCGCGGGGCCATACCCGGCGCAAGGATTTCCAGCACCATCCCGGCGGCGCCGAGTGTGGCGAAGGGTACCCAGGCGAGGCGCCGGCCGACCGGATAGTCCAGTGCCGCGTCGGGGAGCAGCAGCAGGTTGAGGGCGGCCGCGGCAGGCACGAAAGCGGCGGCGGCCCAGCGGTCCGGCGTGACCGGGACAGCGGCGAAACACACCCATAGGGCGCCGGCGACCGTGGCGGCCCAGCCGAGCCAGACCCAGGCGGTGCGGCGCACCACCAGCAGGGCGGCAATGGAGACGATCAGCAGGTAGGCAAAGAGGCCGGGTAGCGACGGGGTCCGCGTGGCGACAAGGGCGGGGGTGGCGAAGGCGCCGGCAATGCCGGTGGCGGCCGTGAGCGGTCCGTAGCGCAGGGCGGATGCCAAGGCGATCAGCGAAGCGGCGGCCATCGCGGTGAAGCTGGCCGGAGGCGGCAGCAAGCTGAAAAACGGCCCGGCGCCGTACGCCGCGCCGAACAGGATCGCGGTGCCGCCGGCAGCCAGGCCGCTGGGGGCCTGATCAATTCGGAACGGGCCGACGAGGGGTGGCGCCTCGTGGCGGTGCAGGAATTCGGCGGCGGCGAGGAGGGCGAGGCCGAGCAGGGCGGCGAGAGCGCACCGGGCGCCCGGGCCGAGAAGTTCCTGCTCGACGGCATAGCGCACCAGGAAGATGCCGGCGAACAGCAGCGCCGCGGAGCCGAGCCAGACGCCCCAGCTTGTGGTCAGAACAGCTTCGAGATCCCGGGTGGGGGTCGGCGATTCCGGGGTCGGCGGTTCGACGGATGGCAAGACTGGGGAGATGTGTTCCGGCTCGGCTGTGATGGACGGCTGGATCGCTGGTTGATCGAGCATGGCGCGCAGGCGACGCAGGTCCCTGTGTGCCGAGCGGGCGCTGAAGAAGCCGATGATGCCCAGCACCCAGCCGGCGAGCCATCCGATTTGGAGGACGTCGTGCATCGGCTCAAGGGACCTCGGGCGAGGCGGTTGGTCAAGCGATATGCGCGCGGGGCGTCTCACGTGGTGCGTGCGGCGCAGTACGTGGTGCGCGAGACGTTTTGCGCCGAGCCTGTATCGGCCGCGCTTGCGGCGGGGCGACGTGCGGCCGATCAGGCGGCGGAAGCAGGCCGAGGCGGAATCCCTCGTTGGGTGACGGCATTGATCATCGGTTCTTCGGGCAGCCACTGGTCCTGGTCCGGCCGGGAGGCTGATCTCGCGGGCGGCAAGGCGGCGGAAGCGGTCGCCCCCACACCGCTGCGATAGGCGGTGATCTGGGTTTGAGCGCGCTGAAGGGCTTCCTCGAAGGCGGCTTCCGAGACGTCGTCGACCGGTTCGGCGGGCAGGTCAGCCATTTCGGGCACTTTTGCGGCCAGGCGGGCGGCCAGCGTGTCCTCATTCTGCCGGGCGGAGCGGTTGAGGTTATTGGCGCAGCCCCGGTGACGCAGGCGCTGGGCAGGCGACATGCCGGACGCTGCGCTTGCTTCCGCCAGCACGTCGAGGGCGGAGAAGCTGAAGGCGATGATCTGCACGGCGTTGATCATCTCAGCGCGCGTGCGTGGGCCGTAGGACGCGATGGTTTCGACGATCTCGGCGCGAGCCGCGTCGTGATCACCGGTGGCTGTCAGGAAATATGGCATCAGGAAGAGGATCAGGCGTTCCAGGAAAGGGGTGGACTGGGTCAACATGGATGGGTCCGGACCGGGCTGAGAGGAGCGAACCAGGATGCGGGTCAGGAATCTGGTTCAGGACAATAATCACGTTTTGTTCTTACCGCAGATGTCAGGATAAATCAAGGACGAAACGGGCTGATCTCCAAACGAAATTAGCAGGACCTTCGTCGAGCGTGGGATATTGGGCAGCTGAACGCCCTTGGTACGCAGACCGACCCCGGCCCGTGGAGCGATCTTGGTCCGCAGATGGACCCTGGTCAGCGGAACGACCTTGGCCAGTGGAACGCGTGGGCGGCCACCAATGTGCGACGGTGGCCGTCGGGAATCGCGATCAGCCGGACCGATGGGCCGGTCGGGCAAGCAAGCTGATCGCGGTCCCGCCAGTCCTGCCGGACGTAGTTGATTTCCATAAGCCGGCGAACGCCAACGATCGGGCGCGGATCGAAGCCGAGCCACGTTGCCGGTCCGGCAACGAGGATGAGGCCCGAAGCGAATTCGGCGGATGATCGACCGGCCCATCGCCGGTCGGTGTCATAAATATCGGGTCCCATTGCGCCGCATCCGGGCCGGTGCACAGGTAGATCATTACCGAGGACAGCTTTTCGGGAATGTCACGATGCGGCTCAAGCCAGGCGCCATCGACATCCTGAATGTATTCAACCCGCAGAAACCCGCCGGCGGCCCGCCGCTTTTTGTCGTCCCGGTCGACAGCCCGGATCGTGACGGTCGATGTGGTGGGTTGGTTATCCGCGGTCGCGGGCGGGAGCCACCGGTTGCGCCGGCGTCAACCTCAGCCCTTCGAGCGAGGTCTGACGCCAACCGTTGACTCGGCCGGTCCGGTTCGTCAGTTTCCGCCTCGTCTGGAAAATACGAAAAAGCGAAGGGAACGTAGACATATGGGGGGCTGTGGCGGCGGCACCGACACACCGTGCATGGCGGGCAGCGGCTCGGCGTGGACCGCGCGCGGATACACGGCGCGCGGGGCGCGCGGGTGACCAATTTACTTGAGGCGACCGGCCTTCACGCCGCGTATGGTGAAACCAGGGTGCTGCACGGCATCGATTTCGCGGTCCGCCAAAGCGGTGTGACCGCGCTTTTGGGTGCCAACGGTGCCGGCAAGACGACGACATTGCGGGCGATCTGCGGCTTGGTCCGGACCCGTGGGACGATTGCCCTGGACGGCAAACGCATTGATGGCATGGCGACCGAGG
The DNA here is from genome assembly GCA_963817185.1 of uncultured Alphaproteobacteria bacterium. Lineage (GTDB taxonomy): Bacteria > Pseudomonadota > Alphaproteobacteria > Acetobacterales > Acetobacteraceae > Rhodopila. Next base: position 462,942 of record CAWFNN010000007.1, read on the forward strand.
ACATCGTCCGTCTGGGTGTCGCCCATGTACCTGAAGGCCGCGGCACGTTCATGGAACTGACGGTCGAGGAGAACATGCGGCTCGGGGCCTATTCGCGTCCCGCGCGGGAGGCCACCGACGACTTCGAACGCATATTCGACTACTTCCCGCGCCTGAAGGAACGCTATAGACAGCAGGCCGGTACGCTGTCGGGCGGAGAACAGCAGATGCTGGCGATCGCACGGGCGCTGCTGCTACGTCCGCGGCTGCTGCTGCTGGATGAGCCGTCGTTCGGCCTCGCCCCGTTGATCGTGCAGGAGATTTTCCGGATTCTTGCGCGCATCAGGCAAGACGCCGGCGTGAGCATCCTGCTGGTGGAGCAGAATGCCAGCCTCGCCATGGAATTCGCCGAACACGCCTATCTGCTGGAGACCGGGCACATCGTGATGGCGGGGCCGTCGGCGGAGATCGGCAAGGACGAGGGCGTCCGCCGCTCGTATCTCGGGTATTAGGCGGGTGGCGATGACGCTTCGGCGCACCACCGGGGCGATCGCTGGCGTCGTCACGGGCAGGAGCGCGGGCTTCGCTTCGAGTGCATGGGATCATTATTAGGGGGGCACGATGCTCGCGGGCGTCATCCATCAGATCATGTCGGGGATCGCCACGGGCGGTATCTACGCCAGTGTGGCGCTGGCGCTGGTGATGATCTACCAGGCCACCCATCACGTGAACTTCGCGCAGGGGGAGATGGCGACCTTCTCCACCTACATCACGCTCACGTTGATCAATGCAGGCTTTCCCTACTGGGTGGCGCTCCTCATCGCCGTGGTCTTGTCCTTCGCCGCCGGCGTGGCCATCGAGCGCATTTTGATGCGGCCGCTGGCGAATGCGCCGGTGCTGGCCTCGGTGGGCGTCTTCATCGGGCTGCTGCTGATCATCAACAGCCTGAGCGGCTGGTTCTTCGACTACACGATCAAGCAGTTTCCCTCACCGTTTCCGGATCACCCGATGCTTGGCGGGTACCTGTCGGGCCATGAACTCGGATCGACGGCTGTCACCCTGATCGTCCTGGCCTGTGTCTATCTGTTCTTCCGGCATACCAGGCTGGGGCTGGCGATGCGTGCGGCGGCGTTCAATCCGACATCGTCCCGGCTGGTCGGCGTCCGGGTCGGCTGGATGCTGGCGCTCGGATGGGGCCTGGCCGCGGCGATCGGCGCGATCGCCGGCTGCATGGTGGCACCGGTCGTCTTCCTCGATCCCAACATGATGGCCGGCATCCTGCTTTACGCTTTTGCCGGCGCCTTGCTGGGCGGCATCGACAACCCGCTGGGGGCGGTCATCGGCGGCTTCGCGGTCGGCGTGATCGAGAATTTGGGGGGTGCCTATCTGGTGGGAACCGAGTTGAAACTGTCGATGGCACTGATCATCATCGTCGCGGTGCTGACGATCAGACCGACCGGCCTGATGGGCCGCCGCGTGTATAGCCGGGTATAACGATCATGCGGACATCCTGGATCATCCCCCTCCTCGTGCTGCTCGCCTTCATCGTGCCGGTCACGGTATTCACCAACTATCACCTGTTCCAACTGACGATGGTGGTGGTGTACGCCATCGCCATCCTGGGGCTGGCGCTGCTGACCGGGTTCAACGGGCAGATCTCGCTGGGTCACGGCGCCTTCTATGCGATCGGCGCCTACACTACCGCGATCCTGATGTCGTCCTGGAACGTGCCGTACTGGGCGACGCTGCCGGTCTCAGCGATCGTCTGCGCGCTGGTGGGTTTCCTGCTGGGCCTTCCGGCGCTGCGGCTCGAAGGGCTTTATCTCGCCTTGACCACCTTCGCGCTGGCGGTGGCGATGCCACAGATCCTGAAATACAAGGCGTTCGAGGATTGGACCGGCGGCGTGCAGGGACTGGTGATCGACAAGCCGGACGCGCCGTTCGGACTGAAGCTGTCGGCTGACCAATGGCTGTACATGTTTACCGCGGCGATCGCCGTTGTGCTCTACGTGATCGCCTGGAACATCGTCCGCGGCCGGGTCGGCCGGGCGATGATGGCGATCCGCGACCATGCGATGGCGGCCGAATCGATGGGCGTCAACCTGCCGCTGGTGAAGACCAGCACGTTCGCCCTGAGTGCCATGTATACCGGCCTGGCCGGATCGCTTGGGGCGATCGCGGTCCAATTCGTGGCCCCGGACAGCTTCAACGTGACGGTCTCGATCTTCCTGTTCGTCGGGCTGATCGTGGGCGGGGTTTCCTCGATCGGCGGCACGCTGATCGGCGCGGCGTTCATCGAGTTCGTGCCGAACCTGGCCGACCAGGTGTCGAAGGCGGCACCGGGCGCGGTGTACGGCGTGATCCTGATCGCGGTCATGTTCCTGATGCCGGCGGGGGCAGGGGGGTTCCTGCACGCAATCTGGCGACGGGTGTTCCACGGCCGGACTGCGGAGCCTTTGGTTCCTGAACAGTCGGCGGCGGCCATCCCGGTGTCACTTGAAGCGGATTCCGTGCTGCCCGGCATCATACCCCACGAGGCCGAGTTCGCCGAGCGGCCGCTGCCGCCTGGGGACCTCCATCCCTGATCAGTGGAGGCAAGACGCTGTCGCTGCCAAGCCCGGGGCAGGGGTTTCATAACCGGAAGCTTATGGGTGGTGGTCGGCGCGCGACCCGCCGCCGCGGCCTGCACCATGGCGAGAAACCGGCACGTGAATTATCCCGTGGGCGCCGACCGCCGGACGCGGACAGAAAATTCATCGCGGCCTGAACGCCGCCTTGCCTGTGCGGGATACCGGCCGCGCGCAGTCCATATCGCCCCCGTCAGTGCGCCGGTGAGGGACAGCACGGCCAATCGCCCATGTGGCCGATGCGGAACACCCAGTCTTCGATGCGTCCGGGTCGGCCGCATTGCAATGACATTGGACGTCCAGGTCGGCTGCGCCGGGCTGGCAGGAGGGGGCGGGAGCCTGTATGTCAGCAGCCAACATAGAGGAGCGGCCCGGCATGGCGTCCCTGATCCTGACGGTCATCGGCCCGGATCGTCCGGGCCTGGTCCGCGCGCTGTCCGAAGCCGTGGCGGCGCGCGGCGGCAGTTGGCTGGAGAGCCGGATGGCTCGGCTGGCCGGCCAGTTCGCAGGCATCGTGCTGGTGGACGCGCCGCAGTCGCTGGTGAACGATCTGCGGGCGTTGGAGGGTCAGGGGCTGCGGATCGCGGTGCAGAGCGGGGAGGCGACCGCGGCGGTCGGGGAGCGGCTGACCCTCGAAGTGGTCGGCAACGACCGTCCGGGCATCGTCCGCGACATCACGGCGGTCGTTGCCGCCAACGGGATCAATATCGAGGAGCTGACGACCGGCGTGCTGAGCGGTTCGTTCAGCGGCGAGACGCTGTTCAAGGCGACGGCCTCGCTGCGCGCACCGAACGCGGCGGCGGTGGAGGCGATGCGGGCTGGTCTTGAACGTCTTGGTAACGAATTGATGGTGGATATCCACGCGGCGAGCGACGGAGGGTAGGCTGAACCACCGTCTGTGGTAAAGCCTCGTCAATCGAAGGAGCGACGATGTCTGACCCGGCGTCGAAGCCCTGAACCATCAAGCGATTCCTTGACTGGCAGGCGCTCCAGAAGGAGCGCCATGAGCTCGTGAGCGGCTTCCCGGTCCGCATGATGGCCGGAGCGCGTAACGTTCACGACGACATCGTGGTCAACCTGCTGGTCAGTTGCGCGGAAGTATCGACTCATGTCGTGACCTGCAGGTTGCGTGGGCGCGCTGGCAGATTACCTTCTCGCGGCGCTGAACGCTTGAACATATTCGGCATCGAACGGACGGGCGATATCGAAATTCCCTGGTCAATCGGCACGCACAAGGCCCGCTTCAGGACCTTCGCCGAGAGGCTGGCGGCCGGGGTGCCGGAGGCTGAACCGTACGAGACTCCAAGGATGTGGCGGGTCAGAAAAGCCGGCCGGCGGCTGAACGTGCTGGAATTGCTCGAGGCGTCCACGTCGGTACGAGCCGCGCTTGAGGACTTGAGGGCACGACTGGATCGCTGGCCGGAGCCCGGTGCCGCTACGCAGGACAGTCACCCCAGCGCGTCCGCCTCGAGATAAGACAACTCACTCAAGTTTCGCGAGCAACTGCGTCAGCCTGAAACCGCTCCCCGACTCGAGTCCGGCCAGTATCGCTTTATTCTTAGGTTATCGAACCACAACGCGCGGACCACGATTCTCATCTCTTTTCGGACATCGCCGCGATCATCTGCCGGTCCGGCAGGTGAACATCTCTTGCCAGCCCGACACTCTCCAGCGCCCGTATGGTCGCGAACACCACGTCGACCTCCCACCAGCGATGGCCGTGTCGAGCGGACCGAGAATCCGCATGGTGGTTGTTGTGCCAGCCCTCGCCGTTGGAGATCAGCGCCACGATCCAGTTGTTGCGGCTGTGCTCACCGGTCTCGTACGTGCGGTAGCCCCAGATATGTGCCGCGGAGTTGACCGACCACGTGATATGCCACACCACGACCGTGCGCACGAAGACGCCCCAGATCAGCAGGCTCAAGCCGAACTGGACCGCCTGCGCCATGCTCCCGCCGCCCAGCAGGCCGGCCGCCAAGCCACCCAGGAAGAACACTAGCCAGGAACCGAGGAGAATAATCGGATACAGCGGCGTGCGTTCCATCCGGCGATAAAACGGATCGCGAAGCACGTCCTTGGCGTAACGGTCGTATATGCCCAGGCGGACAAGATCGCGGTTCTGCACCAGCATCCAGCCGACATGTCCCCAGAGGAAATTTACCAGGGGACTGTGCGGATCGTCCTGCCGGTCGGCGTGCTCGTGATGGCGCCGGTGCACGGCGACCCACCGCGCCGGGGTGTCCTGCATGGAGCAAACCGCTAAAATCGCAAACCCATGCTCCAGCCACTTCGGGCAAACCAGGCCACGATGCGTCAGGAGCCTGTGGTAGCACAGATTGATGCCGAGACTGCCGAACACGTAGAGCCCGAGAATTGTCAGTACCACCCCGGCCCAACTGAAGAACCAAGGCAATACGGCCAGTAGCGCTATCGAATGATACAAGCCGACGGTGATGGCATAGGACCAGACGATCCGGCGGCGATCCACGGCCGCGGGTAACGGCAGGCGACGCGCGGCGGTTGGAAAATCGATTTTGGACCGGGGGATGCTCACACGTGGGGTCTCCGAACTGTTGCCGCCCATCAGGGGCGGTATCGCACCGGATGCCCTTGCCGGCGGACCATCTGTCGCACGAAAGCCCGTGTCGCCGCCAGCGTCGGCTATGCGATCGGCGTTGCGACGATGTGCTGGCGGTAGGCCGGACGCTGGCACAGGCGGTCGTACCAGGCGCGCAGCGCGGGCATGTGCGGGCGGGTCAGGCCATGATAGTTCATGCCGAACCAGCGGTGCACATGGACGCCCCAGGGGATGTCGCAAAGTGTGAATTCCGCTCCGGCGATGTAGTCGTGACGGCGCAGTCCGGCGTCGATCAGGTGCCAGGCGCGGGCGGCTTCCTCGATCGCCGCCGCGACCGCCGTCAGGTCCCGCTGGTCCGCAGGGGTGCGCACCAGACCCCAGAATACCCCGCTCATTGGACGGTTGAGCACCGTCTGCTGGGCGTCCATCCAGCGGTCGATGCCCGCGCGGACGTGCGGGTCCGCCGGCCAGAGCGTCGTGCCGGCGGCGTGCTCCTGCGCGAGATAGCGCAGGACCGCGTTGCTCTCCCAGAGGGTGAAATCATCCTCCTGCAACGTCGGCACCAGCCCGGTCGGGTTCATCGCGCGGTATTCGGGCGTGTCGGTCTTCCCGAACGAGCCGCCGACATCGATCCGCTCGAACGGCAGCCCGAGTTCGCCCAGGGCCCAGAGAACCTTCATCACGTTGCTGGACGTGTTGCGGCCCCACACGATGCGTTGCATGGTTTTTTCCCCCTGACAGCTTTTTGCAGGTTAAACTCGCCGAAACCGGGCGGCAACTTGCATCGCCTGAGCTTGCATACCCCAGCCAACCGGGGCACAGGGAAAGCCATGCAGCGCCGTCCGCCCCGAACCCTCGCCGTCTTCGCCGCCCTTGGGGCAGCAGCGGCGCTTGGTATCGCTTATGCAGCGGAATTCTGGGGCGACCTCGTGCCCTGCGCACTGTGTCTGCTGGAGCGCTGGCCCTATCGGGTCGTCATCATCCTGGGCCTGCTCGCCGCCATCGCGCCCCACAGTCTCGTCCGGGTACTCCTGATGCTCGCCGTCGTTGCCCTTGTGGCGGACGCGGCGATCGCGGCGGTGCATGTCGGGGTGGAACTGCGATGGTGGCCTAGCCCGCTGCCGGAGTGCGCCGCGCCCCACCTGAGCGGCGGCTCGATCGCCGAACGGCTGGCCTCGATGCCGGCGCGCCCAGCGAAGCCCTGCGATGAGCCAAGCTTTCTCATCCCGGGCCTGCCGCTGTCGATGGCGGCGATGAACCTGTTGTTCGCGCTGGCATTCGCCGCCGTGCTGGCCATTTCGTTGTCCGTCGACATTCGCAGGAGCAGGCGATGACAATTGGGCTTCCGGGCGATCCGAGCGCGGCGGAATTGACGGAGCGGATGATCCGGGTGGATCACGCCGGCGAGTATGGCGCCACGCGGATCTACGCCGGGCAACTCGCGGTGTTGGGACGCGGCGGCAAGGGCGACGTGATCCGCCGGATGCAGGCGCAGGAGCAGCAGCATCTGCGGACCTTCAACGCGATGGTCGCGGACCGGCGGGTCCGTCCGACCGCGATGCTGCCGCTGTGGCATTTTGCCGGATTTGCCCTCGGTGCGGTGACGGCGGCACTCGGGGAAAGGGCGGCGATGGCCTGTACCGTCGCGGTCGAGGAAGTTATCGACGCGCATTATACCGCGCAGCTTGAAACCCTGGGGCAGCTCGAAGAAGTCCTGGGCACGACCGAGCCGGAGCTGCACGAGACGGTCACGAGGTTTCGCGCCGAGGAGCTGCAGCACCGCGCTATCGGCCTGGAACAGGGGGCGGAGCGGGCCCCCGGCTATCGCCTGTTGTCGCGTGTCATCAAGGCCGGCTGCCGCGCCGCGATCGCGATCAGCGAACGGGTGTAGGACAGTAGCAACGCGGCTCGAGTTCGCGGGGCGGGCCTCCCGCTGCCGAAATTCGCTCGCCAGCCAGACGCCGGCGCGCTTCCACCCGGGATGAAGATTCGCTGGCGGTGCCAATTCATAGACGCATGAGATTTGCTGCTCCTTGAAGATGTTATCCCAACGGCGCGGCGAATCGTGGTCCTGCGGCGCCTGACGCACACCGGCGATCGGATACCAGGCCGTGATCTTCTTGATGTCGCCACATTTTTGGCTGGCTTTCGACGTGATGGCGTGATGAATATTCTGCCATGATCTGTCTGATCCTATGCCGATGCGACGGTCTCTCTTGCTAGCTGGCCTCGCCTGGATCCTGCCCGTGCGAACCCAGCGTGCTCTCCCGACCGGTCTGCTGGACTATGCGGCGGACGCCCTTGCCGCGCTGATCGTCGGTGCGCGTCAGCAGGCGATCGCCGATGGTGTGCGGCCGATTCCGCCGGCGGTGTACCGCTCGCTGCTTGGCTACTTTCCTGCGGCGTTGTTGCAAAGGTGCCGCTTCGCCGTGGGAAAATCGCGTGCTCTGACGTTGCCGGGGCTTGCGTTCTCCTATGGCGACGCGACGGCGATCACGCTGGGCGATGTCGTGCTGTTCAAGAACGAGCGGGTCGCCGACACGGGCCTGAAGGTCTGGGCGCACGAACTGACCCACGTGATGCAGTATCAGCGCTGGGGAACCGAGGGGTTCGCGGAGCGCTACGTGCGTGACAGTGCCGCGGTGGAGCAGGAAGCGATCGACAATGCGGATCGCTTTGCCGCCTGGCTGCCCCGGCGTGGCCTTTAAAGCATATCAGCCTACCTCGAATCGCGAAGCGACCTCAGGCTGATAAGCCTGCCCGGCAAATATGGGGGGGGCCAGAGCAATTTCACTCAGCGCGGAAACGCCCGAGCCAGGGCGGCCATAGAGCGGCTTTGGCCCGGATCGCACCCGGCCGCGCGTCCTGATGATCGGAACGCGCCGCGATCGGCCGCCGCCGGGCGCCAAACTAATCCCCGGCCGGCAACCTTTCGTTAATCATTTCGTGGCTTTCATGGCAGCCTGCCTCCTCGGGATGCACCACGCATGTCTGAACAGCTTCTCGATCCTGCTGCCGTGGTCCCGCCGCGCCCGCCGACGCGCGACAGTGTCCGCGACGCGCTGATGGAAAGTCGCCAGCGTTGGCGTCAACTGGTCAGCATGGCCGCCGATATGGCCTTTGAAACCGACGCCATGGGCCGCTTTGTCCTCATGACACCTGATACCCTCCTGGGCTGGCCGGCGGGCTCGCTGATCGGCAAGCCGTCCGAGGTCCTGGCAGGCGATGACGGCATCGGCAACGGCTTCAATCCATTCCGCCCAACCGAGGAGATACGAAGGCACTGTGCGTGGCTTCGGCGTGCCGACGGCAAACTGGCTTTGGTCGCTGTCTCCGCCGCGCCGCTTCACGACAGCGCCGGAGAGATCAGCGGTGCGCGAGGCATCGGCATCGACATCACCGAATACGAGGCACGGTGTTCAGACATCGCTGGCCGGCTCCGGCGAGAGCAGGTGCTGCACTACATCCTGATGCGGGTGAAGCGAGAGACCGACGCCGACGCAATGATGGACACGGCGCTCTGGGCGCTGATCCGTGCTCTGGGGGCCGAAGGTGCGGCGGTGATCGGTGCGATATTCGAGGGTGGCCGGATCGAGGTGCTGCACGAATGCGGGTCCGGTGCGTCTGACGTGCTGGAGGCGGCGTCCCAGCTGGTGGCGGACCCAACCTATGAGCCTGGCCGCGTCACCAACCACGATGGACGCCTGGTACTGGCGGTCGGCTGCGAAATCCGCTCAGGCCTTCCGGTCGGCCTGGCGATCTGGCGCGGCGCCGATTGCCGCGTTTGGGACCAGGAGGACACGATGCTTGCCGGATCGGCTGTCTGTGTCGTGCGCATGGTCGTGGAATATGAGGGCCTACAGCGGGAAATGGCGCGTCAGGCGCGCACCGATCCGCTGACCGGCCTGCTCAACCGGCGCGCCTTCGTCGAGGAGATGGGACACCAGATCGCCCGGCTGGATCGAGACGGAGGGGCCGGCACGCTGATGTTCGTCGATCTGGACGCGTTCAAGGCGGTGAACGACCGGCTGGGTCACGCGGCCGGCGATCAGGTGCTGGTTCATCTCGCCAATATCCTTCGCCGGCTGGTGCGGCCGTTCGATTTGATTACCCGTATGGGCGGCGATGAGTTCGCGGTCTGGCTGAGCGGCGCGGATCACATGACCGCCGCGGAGCGCGCGGATTACCTCTGCAAGGCAGCGCCACGGGAATTGCAGGAGGCGCTGCCTGAGCCGTTTCCGGAGCTCGGCGTTTCGATTGGCATTGCTTCGCGCGAGGCCGGCAGCCACGAGTTGATCGAGGAACTGACGCGGCGGGCCGATATGGCGATGTATGAGGTCAAGCGGACCGGCCGCCGTCACTGGCGCGTCTCGCTGCTGGATGGCGGCTCATGAACGGGGACGAGGCAACACGCGTGCGCCAAGGCGCCTCGGCGAATACCAGTCCCGACGTGCTGCAGGCGCTCGCCACTGACCCCTCGGTGACCGTACGCGCCAGCCTGGCGCTGAACCCGGCCCTGCCCGAGCGGGTCAGCGCCATCCTGGCCGCGGACACCGACGCGCGGGTGCGGACCATCCTGAACCGCAGGCTGGCGACCCTGACGCCGAGCCTGAGCGGCGATGCGCAGCTGCGGATGCAGCGCGACGCGGTTTCCAACCTGACGGCCATGGTCGCCGACGCGGCACTGCGTGTACGCATCAACCTTGCCGAAGCCGTCAAGAATCTCCGCTGACGGACCACGCGACATCGTGCTGCGGCTGGCGCACGATCCGGCGGTGATGGTGTGCGAACCGGTGATTCGATTCTCGCCGATGCTGACGCAGGAAGATCTGGTGACGCTGATCGCGACCGGGCCGCCTCCGTCGACGCTGATCGCCGTCGCGCACCGGCAAAAGATCGGCGAGGTGGTTGCGGACGCGATCGTCGGTACCGCCAATACCGCGGCGATCAGTGCGCTGCTGGCCAACCCGACCGCCCAGATTCGCGAAGCCACGCTGGATTCGCTGGCCGCGCAGTCCGAGGAACAGACCGACTGGCAAGCGCCGCTGGTACGCCGGCCGCATCTGCCGCCGCGGGCGCAGCGTATGCTGGCCGAGATCGTAACGGGCCATTTGCTGGAGACCCTGACCGCTCGGAGCGACCTCGATCCCAAAGTCGCGCAATATCTACGTGCGGCCCTGGAACGGCCGGCCACGGGACGGGGGTGGCCCGGTTCGGCTTCGGTGCCTCCGGTGGACGAAGAGCCTCCACTGGCGCAGGCTCGGGCACAGGCGCTGAACCATGCCGGCAGGCTCGATGATGGCGCGATCCTCGAGGCGCTGCGGCGCGACGCGACCGCGGAGGCGACCGTGATGCTGGCTGTCAGGGCCGACGTGCCGGTTGCCGTGATCGAGCGCGCGTGCGCCCTGCGGACCGCGAAAGGTGTCGCGAGCCTGGCCTGGAAAGCCGGCTTCACGGCACAGACGGCGCTCGTGCTGCAGGTCACGCTCGCCCGTCTGCCGCCGGACATGGCCCTCCGACCAAGACAGGACGGGACCTTCGCACTGTCCGAGGATGAGATGCGGTGGCAACTCGCCTTTCTCGACATCCCCCATCGCGGGGCGCGCGCCTGGGTGCCGCGCAAATTATCGGAGTAGGGCCGGATCGGGGCTGGTCCGGGAACCGACGGCGCTATGGCCGGCGGTCATTCGCAAAGCGGCGCCGGACGCGACGGCGCCAGCGTGACCCGCCCGCGACGGCGGTGAAAGCGGACCCGGCACGGCGATGATTTCCGACTGAAGGGGTTGCCTGGTTTCCGTCCTATCCAGGAACTGGACAGGCGCGTAGAATGCCTGGCCTACGGAGTGGCGCCCATGGTTCGAACAGCTTCTTTCAGGCGCCGACTCATTGCCGATACGGTGCAACATCGGGGTGTGCAGGTGGCGACCGCGCTCTGGGCGGCTGCCACGATTTCGGTGCTGTTGCTGGCAGACGGGTCGCTGCCGTTCGACCGTCCGGCTCTGGCGGGCATGCCATTCGCTCAGCAGGTCGCACTCCCGACCCTCGGACTGGTCGAGGTTTTCGTGCTCATGGCTGTGGTCTATGCCCTGACCTCACGGCGGATGATTCCCGATGTCGCGGCACGCGCACCCGAGCGCCGGCAGGCGGCACGGGAGACGGTGTCGTTGATCGGCTACGCGGGCCTGGGCCAGATCGGCGGCTGGCTTGTTGGTCCGGCGCTTGGCTACCGGCCGTTCAGTTTCCACATCGCCGGCACGCTGGTGGGCTGCAGCGTTCCACCCGATGCCGGGGAGTTCTGCACCTGGGCGGCTTATAATTTCCTGGTGTTCGCCGTCGTGCCATACGTCTGGTTTCGTCGGCGCTATTCGGCAACCCAGCTGAATCTGCGGTCCACGAACGTACCCAACGATCTGCTGGTGATCGTCGTGGTGGCGGTCATCGAGAGCGTGGTCGAACTTGGGGCCTTTCCCGGCATCTTTCAGATGAGTGCGGGTCAGCTTCTGGCCGCCGCACCACTTTCGTTCGGCGTGTTCATGATCGGCACCGTGCTGCCGACCATGGTGCTTATCTACGCCATCCTGGTGCCACGTTATCTCCAGCTGACCGGATCGTTCAGCACGACCGTCCTGCTGGGCGGTGTCACCTACGCGGCCATGCACATTGTCGAAGGCTGGTCAGTGTTCAACACGCCACGACACGCGGCGCTGTCACTTATCTTTGTGGCACTGCAATACTTTGGGCCCGGCATGGTGAAGACGTTCATCACCCTGCGCACCGGCAACGCCTGGGTGCACGCCCTCGGCTACCATGCCGTCGCTCCGCACGTCGTTGTCGATACGCCGCTGATCGCAAAGGCGTTCGGTCTGGGGTGACGCGGCCGGAGCATTTCCGCCGGGAGTGGACATGTTCCGGCGCACGATCGCGTCAGCCTGAGTGCGGTTCCGACGCCGCCCATTGCCGGTCGCTCATCCAGAATTCGTTGGCCAATTATCTCGCTCCTCTCCAATCAAAGGAGCTTGAATCCATCGCTCCGAGCCGGGGCAGGCGGAAATCGGGTTCGGAGCCTAGACCATTTCCAGCCTGACTGTGCGTGCCGAAAATGGTCTAGTTCCTTGTTTGATCGCATGATTTACGCGCCTGGGACGTTCCGCTCAGCGCGATCATGCTATGCTTCGGCATCTACCAACGTTTCCAGCATCTTCTGCCAGATACCGGCCGCCGACCATCGATTGAACCGATTGTAGATGGTGGTGTGTGGACCATACACCTCCGGACAATCGCGCCAACGGCATCCAACCCGCAAAACATGCACGATGCCGCTGATAACCTCTCGGTTGCGTTTCGGTTTTACACCGCGCCGGTTCATCGGAATGAGCGGTTCCAACGCCGCCCATTGCCGGTCGCTCATCCAGAATTCGTTGGCCAATTATCCCGCTCCTATCAACCAAGGAGCTTGAATCCGATCCCTTCGAGCCGGGGCAAACGGAAATTGGGTTCGGAGCCTAAGGCGGGAATTGTAGTTGGATGCCGGTGAAGATTTGGAAATTTGGCGCGCCCGTCCCGGAGCGATACACGGATGGTTGAGCCTCAACATAGGCATTCAGCGTGTAGCCGCCACTCAGTTGGATCACCTTGCCGGCGCCCAACCCCACCGGGATGGTTGTCGTGTGGGTGCCGGAGTTGAAACGCATGATGGCCGACGAGCGCAGATACCATCCGCCGTGGAGATTATAGTATATGTTCGGCTGCACGGTGGTCAGCTGAGAACTGGCCCCCGACACCGTATGCTGATAGGTCCCCAATACCCCAAGAAGACCCCAAGACTGGGGCGCGATGATGACGCCTGCGGCACCGACCTGTAGTGTGTTTGTGCCGAAATTGGTGTTGGTGCTTGTCGGAACCGCGACGAGTGGTCCGATGCCGAAGGTGATTGGATCGTGCTCGTACAGGCCGATGTCACGCTTGAATAGAGTGAAGTTGTAGATTTGGGTGTCGCCGAGCCCAGTACGCGGCCCAGTTTGCGCGGTCGGGTTTGTGACGATCGGAGGATCGATGTGGAAGATCTGCTGAAGGCCGTCGATCTTGAAGGGGATCAAAAGTCGACCTTCACCGTTCTCGGCACCGCCGTTCAGATTGTTCAAGGACGGAGCGTAGTAATTCCAGTATTCCACAGTAAGTCTCGGCTCGGTGGGGTCGTTAGCCGAGTTGGAACTCTTCCGCTCGGCATCGAAGCTGGCGTGTGTCTCGTCATTTTTCTGTGCGGCCTCTGGCTCGGTGCCTTGGCCGGCCTGCGTCCCGTCGGTCGGCGGGTCGCTTGTCACATTGGCGGCGCCTGTACTTGAGGCTTCCTGACCCTGCGCGGTGGCCGGGCAGGCCACTCCGAAGAACAGTATAATCGCCGTAATCGGCAACGCAGTCGCAACAAGCCGACGGATGAATGAAGGCAGCATACACATCGCCGCATCTCCTCTGGCTTTCGCAGCATTTTCAACGCGCTGATATTCGACGCAACTCCCGCGTCATTCAATTATCCCCGAGGACAGTGCGGCTTCCTCCAATCTTGAGACGGTCCCGAACGTATTGCGGCGAGAAAGATTTGTCTGCATCTCTTTCATCCCCATTCGTAACGTCTGTTGGTCCCCGGACAGACGGGCCATTTACCGGTAACCGAAGCACTCCTTCGTAATTGTCCGAGCAGCGCGGGATTGTACACGCTCGCATTGTAAGCCGTATGACTGACGCCAGTCTCGATGAAAGGGGTCACCGTGAGGATCTGCACCCTTGCGCCGAGGAGCGTCCAGGGCGTCGACCAAGCGACAATCGGAATCGTAATGCCGAGACAGCGGGTGGGACCTATGTTCTGACAGCAGTCCGCCGTATTGAAAAAATGCTCGGCGGCAGGGGTGCACCCTCGGCAAGCCCCAGGGTTTCCCCCGGTTGCGTCACAGACCCGCCGAGTGCCGTCGATATCCCCATGCACATCGACAGCCCGCCGGCTGCCGCCGCGGTTGTCAATTTGGTCTGCATTTCGCCCCCGATGGCGAGGAGTGCCACAGGAAGTCCTTTGCCCAGGATCCCCGGATGGCCATCGATCCCGCTGCATCGAAGCTGACCGCAGTCACTCCAGACACGATCAGCTCCGTGCCATCAGACAGGGACAACCAGCGGCTTGGTGCTCGGCCACTGGGCAATTTCCGACGGATCAATGTTGAAATGCTGTGCGACAAGAGCGGGCGGGGTATGAGTCAACCAGTCGGATAGCGAGACGTCGGCGTAGTATGAGCTGCGGAACACTTCAAGGTAAACGAGGTCAGTGTTGCCGGTGTTGCGAATGTAGTGTCCGTAGTCCTTTTTGACGTAACCAATGTCGCCGGGATGGAAGCTCTGCGTCTGGACCTTTGGGCCGGTATTGAATACCGTCAGGTCACCTTGTCCTGCGATGATATAATCCCATTCGTCGGCATTCGGGTGCCAGTGCATCTCCCGCATTCCACCGGGATGAATTGTAACCAGTGCCGCCGCGATCGTCTTGGATGCCTTGAAAATACTGCTGTCGGCGATTTTCACCCATCCGCCCTTGGTCTGCCGGGTTGGCGCGACCTCATTAAGCTGGAAATTGGATGGCGTCGGCATCGCACCGGCATCCCCCTGTGCCTGGCGCTGGTCAGCACCAACCGGGCCCGGCATTTGTCCCTGGAAAATGTAAAGGTCGTGCAGTGGGATCTTGCTAAATGTCTCCGCGGGGACACCAAAGTTAAGCGCCAGGATGTCGGGAGGAGTGTGGGCAAACCAGTCGGTGACGAGCAGTGTATTGAATTCCGATGCCTTGCCGTTGTCGAAACAAATGATGAACTCACACCCGTCGGTCCCGACACCCTCCAACGAATGCGGCAGGCCGGCCGGGAAATACCAAAGGCCGCCTTCATACACATCTGCCACATTGGCACGGCCAGACTGGTCGATGGTGGTTATCCGGCAAGTGCCGTAAGTCACGTAGGCCCATTCGGCAGCGAGATGCCAATGCAACTCGCGGATCCCGCCCCGCGTCAGCCGCATATTAACGCCGGCGATTTCCTCGGAAATCTGGAAGTCGTACTGAGTGACTTGCCTCGCCCAGCCGCCGTTCTGTGTGCGCCGGGGCGCGTTGTTGAACGAGGCCCAGAAGAGCGACAGATCGCCGACATCGGTTGCCGGTGGCGAGAAGGCACCCGGAAACGCGTTCTGAATTGTCGGATCATGGGGACCCGGATCGCTAACGCTCGGAGCATTGCCTTTCGTGTTGATCGCGCCTTGAGGCGGCTCATCGGGGTTTCCGAAGGAGGCGGCGCGCGCAGTCGCGGCAACGGCGGCAGCGCTGCCCGCGGCCGTTGCGGCAAGAAAGTTACGGCGAGATGGGATGAAGCTTTTCATCTTGATTGTCTCCTTGTGGAAGGGGTTGGCGAGTGTCGTCGGCGATGATCGTCCAGGCCCGTGTCCTGCCTTTGCCGACGGCTTCAGGGATAGCGGCCATATGGTTTGAACAAGAAACAGTTCTCCAGTAATGGCTGCATTCCTGGAACGGCGTCTGCTGATGCGTCTCCCGAAAACAGCCTCTGGCGATTCTCGGCAGAGGGTATGGGCGCGGCGATACCAAGCACGGGACTTTAGCGATGGCCGTCGAACAGACGGTTGATCAGGTGCAGACTGCACGGTCCGCGGCCTCCGGCGCAGACCGCGGCGAGAGTCCGCGCCATCTGGTCCGCGACAGTTTTGGCCATATCCTTGCGCACCATCAGGCTGACCTCGCCCGTGGGTCGGGGTCGCTTCGACAGATATTCCCAAAGCAGGGTGGTATGGAATCATACGAGCGGGGGATTTTGACGTCACAAAGGATGGGGAATATAATACTTTGGTATATCACAAAACGCAACGACAACGACTGCGTCAGTAGTGTTCTGCCGCATCTGCTCAACCCATGATTAATTGGGGTTGGACCAGCGACTCCATTGGGGATGTAGATCGCGCGGCTGGGTGGCTGACGGGACCGTCTCAAGAGAGCATTAGATGAGAGCATGCAAGAATATACAGTGCTCGGAACGATGATAATTTGCTACCGTCGATGGCGTTCGAGGCCGTCGTCCGAGGGCAGGGACGCTATCAGCAATGGATCGGATGTCTCAAATCCAAAGGGAAAGAAGGCCAGCCCCGCCACCACCGCGAAGATCGTGGCGGGGCCTCTGCAGCGGCATTCGGGCTAGGCGGTATCGCCCCATTGCTCGGGCAGGAGCCCATTGTCGAGGGTGCCGTTCGGCCGCACGATCCGGGACGATATGCTCCCGGGCGCGACCCCCTCATTGACCAATACCCGATCCAAGCGAGTCCGCGGTGCGGTCTGCGCTAAGCTCGTCGACGGTGCGGTTACCTGAGTTAAGCTCGTCGACGGTGCGGTCACTCCAACCGTTCCAAGCATAGCAATGGCCAATGCCACAGCTCTTACGCGATTTTCTCTAACCACGACCTGTTCTCCTTTATCCCGTGGTGTTGACGCAAGTGGGGCCGAAGTGGGGCAGCGCAAACAGGGGGGGCGATCTAATATTATTTTCATCGTCGGGATTTTATTGTCATCGGCAGGTGGCGTAGAGGCGGAAAGCCGCGCTGCTCAGTCAGGGGTTTGGGGCCATCGCTTACGCAGGAGCCAACGATTTAACATAATATTCATTATGCGGTCGTCGGCTGTCGGCGCAAGTTAGAAATGTCACCGGCTGCGCAAAGTAGAGATGACACCCTCTGCGGCGGACAGACGTGTGCGAAGCGGCATGTCATCAACCAAACGCGAGGCCGAGGGCGAGGGGGTCAAGGGCCGAGGCCGGCTTGCCGGTGCGCGCAGCGCAGCCCTTGAGGCCCTCGCCCTCGGCCCGGCATCATGCGTCGGCCGTGCGTCCGCTCGCATCAGGCGGGCGTGGCTGCTCTCGCGCTACGCGGCCGGCTCTTGGTCGGCTGGCCCGGCGCCTCCAGATTGTTCGGCGGCCGTTGCCGTGCCGGGTCGTAACGACGGCGGTTCGGCGCATAGGCTGCCTGCTGCTCGTTCACCATATCGCCAGCGCCGCGCCGAGACGCTTGTTGTCGTCATGATCCCGCGCGGGGCTTGACTTTGGCCGGGCCATTCCGTGTGGTATGAGAATTTGACCTGGCCGGCACCGCGCTGATCATGCCGGCCGAGACGCCGAAAGCCCGAACGTGGCGGTGCACAAGAACAACCAGGGAGAACAACGGTGAATGCTCCAGTCAGCTTTGATCATGGTGCCCATGCGGCCACCGTGCCGCTGGAGCGGATCGATGTCAGCGATCCGCAACTTTATTTCGACGATGTCTGGCACCCGTATTTCGAGCGGCTGCGCCGCGACGATCCGGTTCACTACGTCCGCGACAGCCCGTATGGGCCGTACTGGGCGATCACCAAATACAAGGACATCATCCATCTGGAAGTGAATCACAAGGCGTTCTCGTCGAGCTGGGATCTGGGTGGGATCAGGATCGAGGACATCCCGTCGGGCTACGAACGGCCCAGCTTCATCCTGCTCGATCCGCCCGTTCACGATGAGCATCGCCTGGTGGTCAGTCCCACCGTCAACCCGATCAACCTGGCGAAGATGGAGACCCTGATCCGCGAGCGGACGGGCCGGGTGCTGGAAGCCCTGCCCCGCGGCGAGGCGTTCAACTGGGTGGATCGCGTCTCGATCGAGCTCACGTCGATGATGCTTTGCACACTGTTCGACTATCCGGTCGAGGACCGGCGCCAACTGGTCTACTGGTCGGAAGTCGTGATCACCGACGTCAACGCGCCGAACGCGCTGGTGCGATCGGAGGCGGAACGGTTCGCGATCCAGATGGAATTCACCGAACATCTCAACAAGATCTGGGAAGAACGGGCGAAGCTGCCGCCGAGCTTCGACATAATTTCGATCCTGGCGCACAGCGACACCATGAACAAGATGAGCATTCGCGAGCGGATGGGCATCCTGGTCCTGTTCCTGGTGGGCGGGAACGATACCACGCGCAACTCGATGTCGGGCGGCCTGTGGGGATTGAGCCAGTTCCCCGAGCAGATGGCGAAGTTGCGGGCGAATCCGGCACTGGTGACCGATACGGTGCCGGAGATCATCCGCTGGCAGACGCCGGTGATTCACATGCGGCGGACGGCACTGGAAGACGTGGAATTCGGCAGCAAGGTGATCAAGAAGGGCGACAAGGTCGTCGTCTGGTACATCTCGGGCAATCGCGACGACACGGTCATCGAGCGGCCGAACGAATTTATCGTCGATCGCCGCCGACCGCGCGAGCACCTGTCGTTTGGGTTCGGCATCCATCGCTGCCTGGGCAATCGGCTGGCGGAACTGCAGCTCAAGATCCTGTGGGAGGAGATCCTGCGACGCGATCTGGAGATCGAGGTGCTTGGCAAGCCGGTGTACGCCTATTCAAACTTCCTGCGCGGCATCAAGGCGCTGCCGGTGCGGCTGGCGGCGTGAAGCGACGACGGTGCTCGGGATCGTTCGAGCACCGTTGTTTGGCGATCGAATATCCGTTCGGTCGCCGTTGGCCGCGAGTAAAAGGTGAACCGGCAACATCACCAGCCTCTCTTCAATGGTTGGCCCCGTGGCTGGTCGGCGGTGGTTCAGCGTTCGCCCTTCGTCCGTCGGCCGGTGATGACTATCGAAGGACCGCGGCGAACGCAGCCGTCGTTCTAGCTGCAGCGCGGACGCTGGCCGGCGGGGGCACGGGTGGGTAGTTTTCCAGGAAAGCGCGCAACTCAGGCGACTTGGTTATCCCGTCGTAGCCCGCCTGCATCAGCGCGTCGACGTCCTCGCGCTTCAGCGTCAAGCCGGTCGGGATAGCCAGCAACCTTTCCTTCTGGGGCGTCTCGGGCAGCCCGGCGAGGGAAATGTGAAGCAGTTCCGAATTCGACGTCGTCGCAGCGCGTGCCGTCGACGACGGGATCCTGTGCGCATCTGGCGTCGCGAAGCCGCTGCGTAACGATCTGGATCTGCTGTTTGACGACCGTCAGCGTCTCGAAGTTGTAGCTGTCGATCTGTGCGCCGCTGACGAGGCCGAGCATGGCAAACAGTCCACCGACGTCCCTGCGCCGCGCGACGGAGCTGTCCTGGGTGCCCTGGCCATCGATGCTGATCACAAGCAGGCGGCGGACATGGACGTAGCCGCGCTGGCGCAGGTCGGCGGCCGACAGTGCCTGCATCATGCTGCCGGCGCTGCGCATGGCCAGATTGTCGGAAACTCCGCCATCCGCCAGATGCAGATAGCGGGTCTGATCAGCGTCGAGGTACCGCTTCGCGCGCAGGGCCTGCTGGCCCGTGCGTGACAGCGGATCCTTCAGCGTGTCGGGGCTGATGCGGCGCAACCATCCAGGCTCCCGACCGCCGCATGCCTTTGCGTGATTGGTGAGCGTGATCGGCGAGAACAGGCCGGGGAACCCGTTCGAGGCGGCGATCGCACGCGAGATCGGAAATGTCGACAGATCGGAGCAGATCAGGTCGAACGTTTCCTGGGTGAACAGGACAGGTGTGCCGTATGAAATATCGGTTGCACCGATCGCGATGAGCGGCCGTCCGCCGTTTTGCAGATCAGTGTAGGTTGCGCCGTGGAACATGGTGCGGTCATAGAGGCGGTCCATGAAGTCGTTGGTGCCGATCCCCGGGCGGACCAGCCAAGCCCAGTTCCAGGGCAGAAGATAGATTCCAAATATGTAGCTGTTGGTATCGTCGTAAAGAAAATCTTTTTCGAACTGGCCGAACATCTTCTGCCGGTACAGACCATAGTAGGCAGCGGGAAAGCTGCCACCCGACACCCCGGAGATGGCATCGACTTCTTCGAGCAGCGGGCGCGGCCCAACGCGGGTCGGGACCATCAGGTCGCGCATGCCTTTGAGCGCGCCGTAGCCAAAGGACGCCGAGCGCTTGCCGCCACCGGACATCGCAACGAGCACGAGAAGGTCGGGCGCGTCCGCGGATACGGGAAGGCTGTCGATCCGATAGCCGCCCTTGGAAATACGGTCTGCTCCGAGCGGTTCGAGTTTTGATTGTGGCAGTTGCTGGGTGTCGGCGACATGAAACGACGCACATGCGGAGGTCGCCAGGCCAAGGGCGAGACAAAAGCTTGCCCAAGCGGTACTGGGGCGAAACAGTTCAGCCAACGTCGTCCGGAAGCTGGACCGGACTCTCGCGCGGCACATCTCTAACTCTGCTCAATACGGTGTGATCTGCGTGATCTCCGATCCCTCTATGCCGATGCCCGCCATCAAGCCGCCCTGCCCGAACGGGAAAGCGTAGACATCCTGGGTCAGCGTGGTGGTCGTAATGGATCTCGCCGTCCCTTGATCGATGACGATCGCGAGGGCTACCAGCCAGCGGCGTGAAACGGCCAATTTGCTTCTCCCGAAGGCCAGTGCGTAAGCGGGCGACGTTTGTTGCAATGACCGAGCCGAGTCAATGCCAAATCGAAGGAGATGGAAACGCTCTCGTGTCGAAAATCTGAAATCTGAACATTGCCGTCCTTTTCGAGGCGGGGCGGCTCGTATGGCTGACCGGGGCTCGGTATCGCTCGACGCCGGATCAGGGAACGGCGGTGAGTTCCCGTCCGAAGAAGGCTTCGGCTGCCTCGATCGCGTGCCGATGCGTCTGGCCTTGTGGCACCGACGTTTTGCAGCGAGGAACAAGCGCTTGTCCGAGCCTGGTACAGGAGGCGAGGAAGTCATAGTGGCCGACGCCGGGAAGCCGAATGAGTGAGGCGTTGGGGATCATCCTGGCTGCCACCAGGCCGTTGGTGCCGGGCGGTGCGACGGGATCGGCGTCACCCAGAATGATTTCGAGCGGAATGTGCATGCGTTCCAGACCAGCCGGATCCAGGGCCTGCACCAGGGCTGGGGCCATCGTGAAAGCGGCTCGCACCTCGGGAACGGCGTGGCTGGCCGTAGCACGGGCAGCCTCGGCCTGGATGTCGGGACGTTTGAACAGATCGGTTACGTCCCGCGGCGTGAGGGCAAATTCCTTCTGCGGCCGGCATATGCCATCGTCGGGATTGGTGTGACAGAACCGGGCGAGGTGGTCGGGATCGACCCGAGCGCCCGCGGCCACCAGGGCGGTGAAGCCTCCGGCGGAGAAGCCGGCGACGCCGACGCGGGACAGGTCCATGTGCGGGCCCACGAATGAGTCGTGCTCTGCCATCTTCAGCGCCGCGCGCAGATCCTCGGCACGAACCCAGTACAATACCGCGCCGGCGACCGTCATCCTGTCGATGGCGTTGTTTCCGGGATGATCCACCGCCACGACGATGTATCCGTCGCGCGCCAGGGCGATGCCGAACCAGCCCATTATCTGCGCCGATCCGCCATAGCCGTGGGAGAAGAGAATGACCGGCCGCCGGTTGTCGCCGGGCGCGAAGGGCGCATCCGGCGCGACCGAGCCTAAGTCGAACAGCGGAGTGTCCTTGGGGCCGATGGAAACGTCCTGTTCGACCGCGCCGGAGGCGGCCGGATACCAGATGGTGACTCGCACGTTGGGCCGGTGGTCCGCATCGCGGAGGCTCGCGGTCGGATCGACCGCCAGGCGATGTGTTTCACCGACCGGCGTTGCCTGCGCCTGCGCCTGAGCGGCGGCGAGGACGATGAGCGTTGTAATTGTTGTTAATATGGAACGTAAGGCAGACGGTCTCGTCGCTCGTGCAGGCGGCCGTGTCGGCCCCCCTGCCCGGCCGGAACAGCCTAACGGGCGGGACTCAGCCACCCGAATCGTAGGGCTGCGCGGGTAGCAGGCCGTTGTTCATCTCCCCGTTCGGCTTCAACAGGTCGGGCGGGATGCTACTGGGCGGGATCCCATACTGGTCGTCTATGTCAGCGGCGCTTTTGGCTGGAGGTCCCGAATTGCATGCGGATAACAAAGTCATCGTGGCGATCGCAAGGCCGGTCAAAAGCTTGCTGGGTGACATCGCTCGTCTCTTCTCCGATCGCTGATGCGGTCCATATCGGGCGCCAACCGGCGTCTGTTTCCCGTCCGTCACTTGCTGCGAGGGAGACAGGCGGCCGGGTATCAGCAAGCGCATCCCGCACGTTGGCACGAACCCGTGTGCGGATGGCAACTACCAGAGCCTTTCGAGCAGAACAATCGGGTGACAGGCTTGGCGACGCCGTGGCCGCTGTATCGGTGGTGCAGGGTAGCGGCGCGAACCGCGCGGCCGATAGAGCGCTCAACCGGGCGCAAGCACACACGGATCACGAAGAGTATCGCAAAATAGCCGCCATTGGGCGGTGTTGCTTGAATCCTTCGAGTCCCTTGTGACTTTACGGTGAAGTTTTCCTGGCTTCCCGTCGTTCCGACGATTGGTATCGGTAGAGAACGAGCGTGAGGCTGGCGAACAACCTGTCGGATGTTGGTTCGTCCAATTGGCCTGGTTTATCGGACCTGCGCCCCGAAGCCGTGGTCGACGCGGTCGGCGTGTGGCGGAAGTCGAGGCGGGCGCCTGCGTTCGCACTTGGGGGCGCGTCTATCGAACACCGCCTGCCGGTGCCTCCCGCTGGCATAAGCAATCCCCCTGGCCCTACCCGGCCCCACGGGCTGGATTCAGCCGCCGGTGTCGTACGGCTGCGCCGGCAACAGCCCGTTGGTCATCACCCCGTTCGGTTTCAGCAGGTAAGGCGGGACACTCCCGGGTGGGACCCCATACTGATCATCTATCTCCCAGGCATTCTTGGGCGGCGGGACGAAATTACATGCGGACAACCCGAATGCTGTCATCGCCGCGATTGCAATGACGACCAACACCCTGCTCGATGACATCGCCGGCTTCTCCCGAATAGAGGGCGCGGGATACTGGAAAGTGGGCTCCCAGATCAGACAATACGGAGCATCCTACCCCTGCCGAACCCACGCCATCAATCGGTGATCCGTGCGACAGAGCCGCATCCGGGTACCACGCGGGACAGGTTTGGACACACCGCAAACCAGGTTGTCTCCTGCGCTCAAGGCCCATCGATGGGAGGAATGTCGCGACGCATCCTTTGGCGTCTGCCGACGCCGACATCGTCGAGGACGATACCGGCGAGCAAAGCCACCAACAACGCGCAACCTGCCACAATAAAGCTCATACCTGCTCTCCATGCTGGAACCGGCGTTTCGGAGCCCTCAGCCCCAGCCAAATCCAACGGGGGCTTGCGTTGCTGATGTCGGCGGCAAGCGAGGTGCCGACGGTGCGGGCTGCTCCGCGGCGGCCGCGGTGGCCTGGGCATGTTCAGACGTTGCTGTACGGAGAGGGTCGGAAAAGGTCGGATGTGCCGTTGCAAGAACGCCGGCCAGAGCAACAGTGGAAAGGGCAAGACGGAGCATGTGACTCCTCCAATGCTGGCAAATCGATGTTCGTGTGAACGCGGTGCGACTTTGTCACTCACCAGCAGGTCTCGGACCCGAGCGTGCTGACCATCAGAGAAGACCGCAAATAACGGGCGGCGGCTCTGAAGTGTTTCACACCACGACAGGCGTGCTGTTCGATGGGACCGGCGTCGCCGCCGCTAGACCATTCTCAGCCTGATCGTGCAGGCCGAACATGGTCTATCCCTTTGTTTGATCGCATGATTCACGCGCCGGGGACGTTCCGCTCAGCGCGATCATGCTCTAGACCATTCTCAGCCTGATCGTGCAGGCCGAAAACGGTCTATCTCTTTGTTTGATCGCATGATTCACGCGCCGGGGACGTTCCGCTCAGCGCGATCATGCTCTAGACCATTCTCAGCCTGATCGTGCAGGCCGAACATGGTCTATCCCTTTGTTTGATCGCATGATTCACGCGCCGGGGACGTTCCGCTCAGCGCGATCATCCTCTAATGACTGGCTTCTACAATTGCCCGCATTGCGGCCATATCCTTCACCGTCAACAGTGCCCGGTTGGTGTCGTAAGCGACGAGACCCGCGCTGCGCCAGGCATTCAGGACGGTGATGATGCTGCGCGTGGTCGCGCCGAGCAGGTCTGCCAGGTCGGCCTGGCGAAGCCGGTGGGTCAGCCTCAGCCCTTCCTGGGTTGGCCGGCCCTGGGTTGTCGCCAGATACAAGACCTGTCGCGCCAGACGGACTTCCAGAGTCTCAAAGGTGGCATCCTGGAACAGTTCGTACGTGCGCCGCAGGCGCTGGGCCATGATTCGGCAGAGCGCTTCCGCAAGTGCCGGGCAGTTCGCGAGCGCGGCAAGAAATGCTGCCTGTCGGATTTTCGCCAGCCGTACTTTGCCCATGACTACGGCCGTTGCGGTACGAAGGCTGCCATCGATCGCGCCGATTTCGCCGAATAACTCCCCGGCGCGCATCATCTCGACCATCAAGGCCTTGCTGTGCCCGTCGATGGCGCCGATGCGGACATGTCCATCGCCTCCGACGATCGCGTAGACCGCGTCGGCCTGATCACCCTGCACAAAGATCGCCGCGCCATCACGTGGCTCCAGAATCGTGGCGCCACGCTCCAGCCGACTGAGTTCTTCGCTGGGCATGCCTTTGAACGCGGTGATCAAAGTCAGCGACATCAGCGTTCCCCTTGCCGCAACGCGTTGATACCGGCAGCACCGAACTCCGCTGCATCGCGTTCGCCTTGCGTACCGACGCCTGGACCTTCAGCTGGTGCTGGGGAATGAGCAATCTGAGATCCCCTGCAAGCTGAATTTGTAGGTTCCGTCTCGGCGTCATCGGTCAAACGTCTCGGAGCGGGCGCTGCGAAGTATTTCAGATGGTCCGGCCAGGATCTGGCGTAACTCAGTGCTGGTCCGCAGGGCCGATCCGCCAACCGAAACAAAAGAAATAGCCATGTCCCGCAGAGCGCTGCGATTCACTAGTTGCAATTTGGACAACGTATTCAGAGTTGCAGGCATAGTCATATTTGTGGCGTTGGCAAGTGTCGGAACGGGTCTAGCAGTTCGTCTGACGATTATGCAGAGCGCCCCGCTCTTTGAAGCTGCTTCACCGGTCGCCAGCTTCATGCTGCCTTACGATGCAGAAGGAGGCCTGTCGGCGATCTCTACCGAGACGTGGCCGCGTCGTGGCGCCACCCTGTCGGCGATGGTCAGGGCGCAAGACCGTGGTTGCCCGTTGCTGGAGATGCCGGGGGACGTGTTTGGTCAATGTCTGTTCCTGAACAGCCCGCGTTGAATTTTGGCGACTGTGTAGGCCGAAAATGGTCTATCTCTTTGTTTGATCGCAATCCGCGGACGCGCAGCCCGATCGCCAGCCAACTTGCGGCGGCCAACTTTCCCAGCGGTCGGTTTTCCGCGACGGCGTGCTGCAGGGTCGGCACTACGGCGGCGGGTGTCATTTTGCCGTCGAACTCCGTTCGAGAAGATCCTGACCCCTGGCAGAGATCCGGCACAACGGAACTCATTACGCGAGTTCATCCAGTAGTGTCTTTGCCTCCTGCAAATCCTTGGTGTCGAAGCCCTCGGTGAACCAGTCGTATACCGCGGCGAGCAACTCATACGCGTCTTGGCGTTTGCCCTGGCTCTGCCACAGCCGCGCGAGGCTGGTGGAAGTGCGCAGCTCCCACATCTTCGCCTCCTGGCGGCGCGCCCAATCGAGCGAGCCGAGATAGTTCCGTTTCGGCTCCTTCAAGGTCGCCCTTGAGCGAGAGCATCCAGCCCTTGAGGCGGAGGATCTCCGCGTAGGAAATGCGTTCCTCCCACCCTGGGCGTTCGATTTGGATGATCTGCTCGTCGATCAGCCGCAGGGCATCGTCGAGGTCGCCGGTCAGCGCGATGGCTTCGGCCAGGAACGCGTTCATGGTTGGGCTGCGGACCTTGCCGCCGGTCGCTTCCCAAACGGTCAGGCCTGCTTTCAGCGGGCCGATTCCTTCGGCAGGTTTGCCTTCCCGGATTAGTGCCAGGCCGTGTGCGATAGATGCAAGCAGTGCCCACAGAACGGGCATGCTGTTCTCCCGACCCAGCCGCTCACATTCTTCAGCGCGCTTGCGCAGGTCCTCGTGGCCACAGCGGTAATCGAACTCATGCGCCCCAACAGTCAATGCAAATCCGAGATCGAAGGGGTGGCCGCGGCGGCGTGCGTGCGCGTCTTTTTCATCGCTCAGCCGCAATGCCTGGTCCGGGTAGCCCAGTATCCAGGTGCTAATCGAGCCGTAGACACCGGCTGCGGTTTTGGGATCTTGGTAGAAACTATCGGCCATGTGGCGATGCTTATCGTCGTCGTAGAAGGCCAGGACCTTATTGGCGTGCTCCAGAACCTTGGTAAACTCACCCGCCCAACAGTAGCAGAAGCCGGCCAGTCCGTGTCCTGTGATCAGCAGGTCAGCGTCGCCGGTCGCCTCCGCGAGTTCCAGCTGCTCGTCCACCAAAAGCAAAGACTCCCCCACGCGCCCTTGCGCCAGTACGTTGTTCGTCAGTCCGAAGAATATGGGTGGCAGCGCGTCGTGGCGCCCGAGCGACTTGGCCAAGGCGAGTGCCGGCTGCAGGCTGGTCCAGACTTCCTGGGCGGCCCAACCTTTGAGTGCCAACCATGCTGTGCCAAGGACGCTGCGCAGCTCAAGTTCGTTGGCATCTCGCTGGGGTGACCGAGACAGGGTGGCGACCAGTTCAAGCCCCTGGTTTAGATGGGAGACGGCCTCGTTCAGCGCCATGCGCTTCAACGCCAGCTCGCCAGCAGCCTGCCAAAGCGGGATAGCGGCTTCGGCACGGCCCGCTTCCGTGAGGTGATGCGCCAGCACCTCGGGTTCGGTGGTCTTGATGCTCGGGAACCGCGCCTCGATCGCATGGGCGATCTTGCCGTGCAACTCCTGCCGGCGGCTTTTCAGCAACGAGTTATAGGCCGCATCCTGCACCAGCGCGTGCTTGAAAGTATAGATCGCATCGGGCGGCGTTCCGCGACGGAACGCCAGTCCCGACTCGCTCAGCCGCACGAGTGATCCGTCGAGTTGGGCCTGCGACATTGGCGCAACCGCGGCGATCAGCTCGTAGCTGAATTCACGTCCAATCGCGGCCCCGATCTGCGCGATCTCCTTCACCGGCACGAAGCGATCCAACCGCGCCATCAGCGAGTCCCGCAGCGTCGCCGGAATGCTGACGGTCCGAGCCGAACCACTATACTCGTAGTGATCGCCTGCCTCCTTCAGTCCGCCCAATTCGAGGATCGACTTGGTTAGCTCCTCGACAAACAGCGGCACGCCGTCGGTTCTGGTAAGGATCTGCTCAAATAGCGCTTCGGGCAGCGCTTTGCCGCCCGCGAGCGCGGAGACTATCGCCGCGCTCTGCGTCCTGGTCAGCTTGGACAGGTTCAACGCGCCGACATGTCCCTGCTGCGACCAGCGCGACTGAAATTCTGGTCGGTGGGTCAGCACGACCAGCAGCGGCACGGTTCTCACCCGGTCGATCAGCAGATCCAACACCTCTAGCGTGGTGGGATCGGCCCAGTGCGCATCCTCGAACAGCAGCACGCTGGGTCGCCTACGGGCGGCCGCTTCGGTGATGTCGACCAACGCCCGCAGCGTCTCATCCTTGTGCTTCTGCGGCGTCATCGGCAGCGCCCCGTAGCGCTGCTCGCAAGGGATGGACAGGATCGAGGCGACGAACCGGACATCGGCCAGCGGCCGGCCGTACTGGGTGACGATCAGTGCTTCGAGCTTATCGAGTTTGGAGTCCGTCGTTTCCTCACGAGTAAACTTCAACGCCCGTTCGAAGTTGTCGATGACGGGCCAGAAAGCGCTGTTCACGTAGTAGGGCGAGCACTGGAAGCGCGGGGATTGCACACCTTGCGCCTCCACCCGCTGGCGCATCGCGGTCAGGATGCGGCTCTTGCCGATGCCCGGTTCACCCGACAGCAGCACGACCTGGCCTTCGCCGTCCTTCGCCTGCGACCACTGCCGCAGCAGCAGATCCAGTTCCTCATCGCGCCCCACCAGTGGCGTCAGCGTGTCGCCGCACCTGGCGTCGAAGCGGCTTTCTGTCACCAGAGCCTTCTCCACCTGCCAGGCGTGGACCGGCTCCGCGATTCCCTTCAGGTTGTTTTCGCCGAGATCGATCAGTTCAAATGCGTTGCCGACCAAGCGACGGGTCGAGGCGGCGATGATGATTTGGTCGGCGGTGGCCAATCCTTGCAGACGCGCGGCCAGATTGGGAGTGCTGCCCACCGCCAGCCTGGACTGATCCCCGGCACCAGCCGTTTCACCGACAACGACCGGACCGGTGGCGATGCCGATACGGACCGACAGGTGTCTCGGTGGACGAGGCTTGCTTGACCGTATGTGTGATCTCCAGGGCTGCGCGCACGGCACGCTCGGCGTCCTCCTCGTGGGCCGTGGGCCAGCCGAAATAGGTCAGGATGCCGTCGCCAATGTACCGCGCGACGAACCCGTCGTAGCGGGCGATGACATCACCACAGAGGGTCCGATAGGCGTGCAACAGGCCTCGTAGCTCTTCAGGGTCGAGTTTTTCACTCAGCGCCGTCGACCCCACCAGGTCACAGAACATCACCGAGAGCTGACGCCGTTCGCCGCTGAGCGAAACCGCATCCTCGCGGCGCGGTTCCGGAGCGGTCGCCGGTGCGACCGACGGGGTGACAGTGTCGGCGGGGCGTTGCTCGTCCAGCCTGGCGATGGCCTGGAGCAGACGCTTGCGGTCACCCAGCGCGAGGCCAAGCTCACGCAGGTCCGTGTCGGTCAGCGAACGAATGACATCGAAATCGATCTGGTTGGAGGCGAAGGCGCCGTGGTAGCGTCCCAGTCCGATTTCGGCCAACCACTTCCCGAACGCCGTCATTGGTCCTCCGTCTGATCGAAGGTCCAGATTTAGTTTACCTCGTGGAAATGGCACATTCTTATGCAAATAACCAGCAATAGATCCGTGGTGACCAAAGTAGCGCTCGCACCTCGGCAGACGCCCGGGCGGTATTTCACCCGAGGCAGCCGAGCCCCTGGAGGCTGGCGCGCATCGCGTCGATGGTCGGAGTGTGCGGCTCCTCGCCGAGGAAGGAGACGAGGCGGCGGTTGTCCAGGCGCAGCGGCCGGCGCCAGAGATAGGTCATCTCGAGCATCTCGCGGAACGTCTCCCTGAAGGGCGAGGCGATCCTGATCAGCGACCAGGGCAGCCGGCGGATCGGCAGGCGCGGGTTGCCGGCGGCGGTTCGCACGGCTTCGGCGATGTCGATGCCGCGGTCGAACCAGTGGCCGTCGAAGTGAAAGACGGCAAAGTTCGGCAGATCGGCGTCACGTTCGATCAATCGGGCGGCGGTTTCCGCGACATCGGGCAGGTAGGCCCAGGCATGGCCGACGTCGGGACGCCCGGGATAGACCACGGACTTCAATGGGTGGCCGGGCTTCACCACGGCCGCACCGAACCAACTGTTCCCGGTGGTTTCCGGGCCGAAGAAGTCACCGGCGCGCAGGATCAGGGTTTTGACGCCCTGATCGGCGGCCTGCCGCAGGCAGGTTTCCATCTCGACCCGGATCGACCCTTTGCGAGTGCGCGGATGCTGCGGCGCATCCTCGGCGACCAGTGGAAACGTGTCGGGACCGAAATTGTAAACCGTACCGGGGAAGAAGATGCGCGCACCGGCGGCCTTGGCGGCGGCGATGGTGTTTTGCAGCATGGGCAACGCCAGACCGCGCCAGTTCCGATAGCCGGGCGGATTGACCGCATGGACGATAAGGTCGGCTCGCTTGGCCGCCGCGACGACCTCGGAGCGGTTCATGGCGTCGCCGCGGGTCCATTGGATGGCGACGCCGGGCTTGAGGATGCGTGCCGGGTCGCGGTGCAGGGCCGTAACGTGCCAGCCTCGGGCGATCAAGGCGCGCGCCGTCTCGCCTCCGATACCGCCGGTCGCGCCCAGGATGAGGGCGGTGTTTGGTCTGATCATTCTGGTTCTCCCCGCGTTTTTGGCGGGTTGACGCTTAACCGCCCTGCCCTATGAACGAAATTGCGCAAGCGCGTTGAGCTGCCATACATTTATGCATGACATCTGATGCAATCCCGTGGGAGCTGTATCGCTCATTCCTTGCTGTGGTGCGGTCCGGCAGCCTGTCGGCGGCGGCGCGGGCGCTGCGCCTGACGCAGCCGACGCTGGGGCGTCACGTCGATCAACTGGAACAAGCGCTTGGGACGCCGCTGTTCACGCGGTCACCCCAGGGGCTGATCGCGACCGAAACGGCGCTGGCGCTGATGCCGATCGCGGAGTCGATGGAGAGCGCGGCTGAAGCGATGCTGCGGACGGCTTCGGGGCATGCCGGCGAGGTCGGCGGCGTGGTGCGCATCACGGCGAGCGAGATCGTCGGGGCGGAGGTGCTTCCGGGCATTCTGGCAAACCTCGCCGAGCGGTATCCGAAGATGGCGTTCGAACTGCATTTGTCGAACCGGACCGAGGACCTGCTGCGGCGAGACGCCGATATCGCCGTGCGGATGGTGCGGCCGACGCAGACGGGGCTGGTGGCGCGGCGGCTGGGGGAGACGGTGCTCGGGTTCTACGCGCACCGGCGCTATGTTGATGCCAACGGGATCGATGCCAGCGGGCTCGATGCCAAAGGTGGCGCTTCGCGGTGGGCGGATCTGGCGCGTTTGCGGCTGATCGGCTTCGATCGCGATCCGGTGCCGGTGACAGCGATCGAAGCGGCTGGCCTGCGGCTTACGCGCGCGATGTTCTCGCTGCGGACAGACAGCGACCTGGCCCAGCTTGCGGCGCTACGTGCCGGGTATGGCGTTGGCGCGTGCCAGGTCGGGATTGCCCGGCGTGATCCCGATCTGGTGCGGGTGCTGGCGAACGCATTCGCGGTGAAGCTGGAGATGTGGCTGGTGATGCACGAGGACCAGCGAGCCAGCCAGCGGGTGCGACTTGCGTTCGACCATTTGGCGTTTGGGTTAACGGAATATCTGAGTACTTCGAGGTGAGGGCTTCAGGGTCCAGGCGAATGACGGAAGTATCAGCGTCTGTATGGACGTCGTAAGGCGTTTCGGTATGGACGGCGGGACCGAAAGTCGCTTACTTCGATCGGGTCGAGTGGCATGTCATTCCCCGATCCCGCCAGCGCCACCAACGCGGTCACGTCGGGCGAAATGGACCGGTGGAAGAATCCGACCGGCGATCTGATGCCGTTGCTGAAGCTGAGCCGGGAATGCAGCGTCGCGATCAAGGACCCGACCGGGAGTGCACGATGGAACGCGTCGCTGTTGCGGCCCTGTAACCGCCGCCGCGGCGCGGTCTCCTGACGGGCGAACCACCCACACCTCCGCGACGGCGGTCAGTTGGCGCGTTGCCCGACTTAACGTCCCAATTGCTTCGGATCGTAGAAGAATTTCTCCTCGGCGATGCGGTCGCCGCGCCAGGTCTGAAGGGCGATCTCGTCCAGTGAGAGCGAGCCGCCATCAGGCGCAGTGAACGCGAAGCGCCAGCGGATTGCGACCGTATCGCCCCGGACCAGTGGTTCGCCGTCGCACTTTCCGACGATGTTCGAGAACAGGCTCATGACCTGCCGCTCGTGCTGGATCAAGGTGTCACGGCCGATCCGCGGCGGGTCGTTATTCTCCTGCATCGACGCATCAGGATAGTAGAATTGTTCGAGGGCGCCGATGTAATCGCCCGCCTGGACGAGCGCGATGAAGGCCTGAACGGTGTTTTCATGCGGCATGGACAACTCCTTCGGTCAGAGGGTGCAGGCGCAGAGATTCATGGGGGCCGGGGACCGCGGGGCGGGGATAGCGGCGACCCCAAGGGGGCCGCCCACAAACAGACTGCAAGTCGGTTAATAACCGACTGACAGTCTGTATGTCAATCGCCGTTTTGAGTCGGACGATGCTATGACGGAGGGATGGCGAGACAGGCGGAACGGCGGGAGGCGACGCGCGGGGCGATCATCAGGGCGGGCATCGACCTGTTCGGCCGGAACGGGTTTGCCGCGACGACCGTCGATCAACTGGCTGAGCAGGCGGGCGTGGCGAAGGGTGCGGTGTATCATCATTATTCCACCAAGGAGGCGATCTTCGAGGCGGTGTTCGACAAGGTCTCGGCGGATGTGGCGGTGCTGGTATCGGCCGCGGCGCGTCAGGCGCCGGACGCAATCGCTGCCATCGCAGTGGGCACGAAAGCGTATTTCAGGATCTGCTCGGAAGGTCCGGTGGGCCGGATCATCCTCGGCGACGGGCCGGTGGTGCTGGGATGGCAGCGATGGCGGGAAGTCGACAGCCGCCACTTTGGCGCAATGATGCCGATGGCGCTGGAAGCGGCGGTTGCCCAGGGACTGATTGAAGAGCAACCGGTGCGAACCGATGGCACACCTGCTGTTGGGCGCGGTGACCGAAGCGGCGGTGGCGTGTGCGGGCAGCAACACACCGGCGGAGACAGGGCAGCGCCATGCCGAGGCGCTGGAGCGACTGCTGTCCGGGTTGCGGCGCGGCGGGAGGACGCCGCCGGCGTAATCGGCGCCCGGCAAGCGCTGCCGGTCGTGAGAGGCCGTGCCGGCGCTTGTATGGGTGCTGACGTCGATCCTAGCCGGGCGGGGGCCTCGCTGGTGACAGCACCCGTATCCGTGTCGGCGAGGCGACGGCGCGACGTGTCACGCCCTGCCTCACACATGCGATTCACGCGCTGAGAGCGGTGCGCTCAGCGCGATATGCTCCAGGTCATATCTGGGAGCGAATTCATCAGCTTGAATTCGCTCCGCAATTCGAACTCAGGCCGATATTCCAGCGGATGAGTCTGAGTCCGCGACCTAGACAATTTTCAGCCTGACTGTGCAGGCCGAAAATTGTCTATCTCTTTGTTTGATCGCATAATTCACGCGCCGGGAACGTGCCGCTCAGCGCGATCATGCTCTAGACAATTTTCAGCCTGACTGTGCAGGCCGAAAATTGTCTATCTCTTTGTTTGATCGCATGATTCACGCGCCGGGGACGTTCCGCTCAGCGCGATCATGCTCTAGGCTGGTTCGGCCCTGGGTTGGGCTATGCAGGGGGCGAGAGACGGGGATAGAGGATCTCGACGATCTCCAGCGTCTCGGTGCCGCGCGGGGTGCGTACGGGCACTTCATCGCCGCGGCGGGCGCCCAGCAGCGCCAGCGCCACCGGCGAGGCGACGCTGATCTTGCCGGCGGCCATGTCGGCTTCATCGACGCCGACGATGGTGACGGTGATCGCCTCGTCGCGCTGGTTCGCATAGGTCACGGTGGCGCCGAAGAAGACGCGATCGCGCTGGGTCTGCCGGGCGGGATCGACGACCTGGGCATGGGCGATGCGGTTCATCAGGAAGCGGAGACGGCGGTCGATCTCGCGCAGGCGGCGCTTGCCTTCCTTGTAGTCGGCATTCTCACTGCGATCGCCGTTGCCGGCGGCCCATGCGACGATTTCCACCACGCGGTGACGGGCGGCGCGCTGGTCCGCGAGTTCGGCCTTCAACCGCTCGTGGCCGGCCGGGGTCATGTAAAATTTGCCTCCGGGCAGCCTGGGCGGGCCGTCATCGTCCTCATCGTCGTCCATCGTATGATCGATATCAGCTTGCGGGGCAGACGCAAACGGCTTGCGTCCGGCGGATCGGTCCCCTATCGGGCGTGGATGCCCGATACCGCCGTCTCGGCTGAAGCCGAACTTCGCCGCCTGCTCGACATCATGGCCGCGCTGCGCGACCCGGACAGCGGGTGTCCGTGGGACAAGACGCAGACATTCGCTACGATCGCGCCGTATACAATCGAGGAGGCGTACGAAGTCGCTGACGCCATCGCGCAGCGCGATTTCTCGGCGTTGCCGGACGAACTGGGGGATCTGCTGTTCCAGGTGGTGTATCACGCGCGTATGGCCGAGGAAGCGGGGCTTTTTGGCTTCGCCGAGGTCGCGAAAAGCATCAGCGACAAGATGATACGGCGGCACCCTCATGTCTTTGGCGAGGCGGCTGTGCGGAGTGCCTCGGCGCAGACGGCGGCATGGGAAGCACAGAAATCGGCGGAACGGGCTGCCGCGAGGCAAGTCGGCGCACTGGCGGGGGTGCCTGTCGGGCTCCCTGCCCTCACCCGGGCGTTGAAACTGACCAACCGGGCGGCCCGGGTTGGGTTCGACTGGCCGGACGCCGAGCAGGTTCTGGCAAAACTTGATGAGGAAATTCAGGAGCTTCGGGCGGAACTCTCAGACGCCGAGCCCGCGCGGCTGACGGACGAGGTCGGGGACATGCTGTTCGTGCTGGCCAATCTGGCGCGCAAGCTTGGTCTGGACCCGGAGACGTGCCTGCGCCACGCAAACGACAAATTTTGCCGCAGGTTCAATGCAATGGAACGTGATTTTGAAGGACAGGCGAAGATTCTGCCAGAGGTGTCGCTGGCGGAGATGGAGGCCGGGTGGCAACGGGTAAAGGCGGCGGAAGGGGAATAGTTCGCTGGGAAAGGTGATGTTGATGGACGGCTCCGTCATGCGTCCGTCGCGCGATGCGGCGAACTTCGGGAGCAGGACAGCTGGGTGAGGCGATGCTGACTGATGTGGAACGGCGTTTCCTGGATCTGAGCCGGGTCGCCCATCTGGCGACGGCGGATCGCGCCGGCGTGCCGCACGTTGTGCCGGTGTGCTTCTGCGTGGTTGGGCTTTCGCTCTATATCTCGGTGGACGAGAAGCCGAAGCGGACGGACATCCCGCTCAAGCGGGTTCGCAACATCCTGGAAAATCCGGCGGTGGCCGTTACCGCGGACCGCTGGGATGAGGATTGGACGCGGCTGGGCTGGATCATGCTGCGTGGGCAGGGTGAGATCCTGGCTGACGGCGCGGAGCATGACACCGCGCAGGAGCGGCTTCGGCTGCGTTACCCGCAGTATCGGTCGATGGACCTGGCGCGACTGCCGGTGATCGCGGTCCGGATTCAGCGTGCACTGTCGTGGGGGACGCTCGATGATCCGTGAATCTCGAAGCGGGCATTTTTAGCCATGGTTGCCAGTATCGCGCATCAGAGGGGCCGACATGTCGCTGTTGACCTGGAGTATGCGATTCACCCGGCAAATCACCGTCGCTGCGCAACCCGCGGTTTGCTTCGATCGGATATCAGAGATCGCGCTGAGCGGAACGTCTCCGGCGCGTGAATCATGCGATCAAACAAAGAGCTAGTGTGGTGGTTCCGAAGTCCGCCATACTGTGGATCATCCCCGGAGCGGACTTCGGAACCACAAACCACACTGGAAAACAATGCTTTGCTAGTGTCCTCATCGATTCGGAAGTTCGTAAGGCGGCTGGTCCAGGCATGGCGAACTTCCGAATCGGGACACTAGAGCTGTCTCCGTTCGCGTTGGCTCACGGAACCCGCTCTAGCTCTCTGTTTGAGAGCGTGATTCACCGCTCCGGGATTCCACCTGTGCGGATCTCTAGGCGCTTTAGATCCACCATTTGAAGACAATGGCGAGGGTGACAGTGGCGCGAAAATTCCTCGCCAATCAGGCCTTTCGCCGACGGACATCACCCATCTGACCGGGTGTGCAGATCGAAGCCGATCAGGCGGCCAGAAGTGTCGGCGACGGGGATTAGCCGCCCGCCGCGGCTGCGGCCGATCGCCTGCGTCTGAGCCCCTGTTCCGCCGGCCGCACAGCGATGGGCCTTGGAGGTGGTGCTGTCGATGCTCTGGGATCCGGATGCTTCGGCATCTACCAACGTTTCCAGCATCTTCTGCCAGATACCGGCCGCCGACCATCGATTGAACCGATTGTAGATGGTGGTGTGTGGACCATACACCTCCGGACAATCGCGCCAACGGCATCCAACCCGCAAAACATGCACGATGCCGCTGATAACCTCTCGGTTGCGTTTCGGTTTTACACCGCGCCGGTTCATCGGAATGAGCGGTTCCAACGCCGCCCATTGCCGGTCGCTCATCCAGAATTCGTTGGCCAATTATCCCGCTCCTATCAACCAAGGAGCTTGAATCCGATCCCTTCGAGCCGGGGCAAACGGAAATTGGGTTCGGAGCCTAGACCATTTTCGGCGTGCGCGGTCAGGATGAGAATGGTCTAAATGGTATCCTCTATCGGGACAATCGGATCGCAGGGTTTTATCGCGCCGCCTGGCTCCCCGCTGGACGGGACGCCGTGGCGATCGAGGCGCACAATGCTGCCATGGCAACGAAACGTCCCAGCCTCCGTGTTGACCAGGGGTGCCGCGTCTACCCGGACAATCGCGAGCGTCAAGAGAAGCAAGACAAAGGGGATGATCTGGTTCACGGTCGCCTCAATGCTGGTTGCACTTCACCGAGACGTCGATCCTCCCCAAATTCCGGGTTGAACCGGATACAGACAGAGTGGTTACAATTCGGCGGTTGACAACCTCTTGATCAACCCCAGCCGTCGCCGGAAATCGCGTACGCGCTCGTCGCATTTGATACCTGCTGACGGGTCCGCGCGACCGGGGGCGGCGGGCTTATCCTTGTTGGGTCATGGACGGGGCCACGGCGCGCAAATGGCTGGGAGGACGATCAAGCGCCATGACCAGCGGGTTGCGCGGGGGTTTGGTTTTGCCCGAGCGAGGCTTTCGCTGGGCATTGGCGTTGTGCAGGCCGAGTGGTCTCGCTTTTTGCTTGATCGCACGATTCACGCCCTTGGGACGTTCCGCTCCGCGCGATCATGCTGCGGGTTCGCCGGAGGATTCGGCGGACCTCGGGTGCAGGACACTATCGGCCGATATAGTCCATCCGGCCGCCGTCGACAGCGAGCACCTGGGCGGTGACCCAGCCGGATTCGGGCGAGGCGAAGAAGGCGACGGCATTAGCGATATCATCCGGCTCACCGATCCGGCCGAGCATGGCGCTGGCGCCAATCGTTTGGGCGCGGGCCTTCCACGCGTCCTCGTCGACGCCACGGGTCGCGTCGGTCTGGATGAAGCCCGGGGCGACGGCGTTGACGGTGATGCCGTGCGGCCCCAATTCCATCGCGAAGCGCAAGGTGAGAATCTGAGCCTCGGCCTTGGTAGCGGCATAGAAGGCGTTCCCCGGGAGGGCGGTGCCGATCGCGGCGATCGACGTGACGTTGATGATACGGCCGTATCTTTGCCGGCGCATATCGGTCATCACGGCGCGGGTGGTATGGATCACGCCGTCGGCGTTGATCTGGCGCATGCGCTCGAGCTTGTCCGGCTCATAGCTTTCCAGCGTCGCGGGATATGACACGCCGGCATTGTTCACCAGAATGGTGACCGGTCCGAAGGTCGCGGCGACGTGGTCGACCATGCCCTCGACGGCGGCATCATCGGCCACGTCGGCGGGCACGGCGATCGCCCGGCCGCCGTTGGCGGTGATATCGGCGACAAGTGATTCCGCGGCGTCGGCGCTGGCGAGATAGTTGACGCAGACGGAAGCTCCCTCCCGAGCCAGCCGTCGGGCGATTGCGCGTCCGATGCCTCGGCCGCCCCCCGTCACAAGCGCCACCTGATCGCGCCATGTCGCCATGCGAGCCTCCAAAGGAACCGAACTGTTCGCGGACCCACAGATTACCCGAAGACAACAGCTCGGGTGGTCACAAGACTCGGACGAGAGGGGGCGGACATTACCAATTGACCGCGATCAAGTGTTTCACTCATCCTGCGCGTGCAGGGGAGGTCAACCAGAAGTAGCGGCTGGTCGTCTGGCCCGATCGATGAGCGGCGCGCAGAACGTTCTGCCTGGTGGAAGCGGTCCGGGTGGAAATCGCGCCGATCGCCGTGTCCGCGATCGGCGCGACGCTGTGGCAATCACTGGATCAGACGATCGGCAACGTGGCGCTGCCGCGCATGCAGGCGGCGGCGATCCTGACCGCGCCGGTGGGGTGCTGTCGGCCCGGTTCGGCCGCAAACCGCTGTTCATTGGTTGTGCCGTTGGCTTCACAATTGCGTCGATGGGGTACGGCGCGGCGCAATCACTGGCGCAGATCGTTGGTTTCCGGTCGCTGCAGGGGATGTTCAGCACGGCTCTGGTGCCGTTGTCGCAGGCGACGCTGCTGGACATCTACACCGTGGAACGGCGTGGATTTGCCATGGCGATCTTGGGGCATGGGGGTGATGATCGGGCCCATCATGGGTCCGACGCTGGGCGGCTTCCTGACCGACAACCACGACTGGCGGTGGGTTTTCTACATCAACGTGCCGTTCGGGCTGCTGCCGCCGATCTTCCTGCCGGGCGGGCGCGACGAGGGCTGATCGCGGTTCGACGAGTTGGGCTGCGCGTTGCTTTCAACCGCCATCGGCGCGCTGCAGCTGATGCTGGACCAGGGCCAGGAACAGGACTGGTTCTCGTCGCGTGAGATCATCGTCAAGGCGATCCTGGCGGGTCTGGGTTTGTATCAGTTCGTGGTGTAACTGTTCTCGGCGCGTGCGGCGCTGCTGCGGCCGATCCTGTTCCGCGGCAAAAACTTCCGGTCGGGGTTGTCGCTGATGTTCGCTGATCACTCCATCGCTGCAGGTGATGAGCGATCGTCAGGTGGAGACCGCCAGAATGGTCATGGCGCCGCGGGGCATCGGCACCTTCGCGGCGATCATGAGCAGCGGACGTCTGACGAGCCGGATCGATCCGCGGGCTCTGGCCGGCGGAGGGCTGATTTAGATGTGCGTCCAACCGGGCGCTGGCCGCGGGTGGGGGGTTCGACCTGCGCTCGCGGCATGGGGTCGCTCTGCTGGATCGGCTGGTGAACCACCAGGCGGAGATCATTGCGTACGCGGACGATTATGCGCTGCTGATCTGCGCGACCCTGCCGGCGATCCTGCTGCTGGCTATGCGTAAACCCAAGCCGGGCGCGGTGGTGGAGGCGGAAGGCGATGGAATAACGTCGCGTGGTGCCTGCTACGTGGTGTCTGGCGGGGGGTCTGGGGCCAGCGTTGTCCGGGTGGACTGGCGACGATGGTTCGTCAGCCCGGCGCGGGTAGCGGCGAAATGCGTTTCGGGTCCGCCACGCGGTCGGTCTGTTGACAGCATGTCAGACAAGCCGATAGCGGACCCGTGTTCCAGGAGATTTCGTTGCGAACTAATCAGATACAGGTGGTGACGAGCGTCCCGTGAGCGCGACCGAGCGTGTGTGGCCGCCTTACGAGCGGCCGGTTGCCGTCATCCAGCCGTTGCCCGGGATCGGGGATATGGTGTGGCACGTGCCACATATCCGCGCCATCGCGGCCCACACCGGTGCGCCCGTCACGCTGCTGGCCAAGCCTCGCTCGCTGGCGGACCAGTTGCTGGTCAACGAAGCGGCCGTCGGCGACATCCTGTGGGTGGACCTGAATCCGAACGGACGGCGGGGGGACCATGACGGCGTTGGCGGGTTTCGGCGCCTGGTGCGGACGCTGCGGGAGCGGGATTTCGGTTCGGTGGTGCTGCTGCATCACAGCGACCGACTCGCGGCTGCCGCCTGGATGGCGGGTATCCGGGACAGGCGCGGCTATGGGTGGGGACGGCAACGCTGGTTCCTCAATACCGGCCCGTTCCTGCCGGAGGATGTGAGGAAGCTGCATCAACACACGCGTGCGACGCGATACCTGGCGGCGGCGGGGGTTACGCTGCCCTCGGCTGAGCCGGCGCTGAGTGTTTCGGGCGCCATGCGGGCCGAAGCGATGGCGCGCCTGGGTGACGTGGGCGGCGATTTCGTGGCGATCGGGATCGGCAGCAGTGAGAAGTTACGCCAATGGGGCAGCGAGCGGTTCGCGGGACTCGCCGCGGCGCTGCTGGATGCGGGATGGCCGGCGCTCGTCTTGATGGGCGGGGCGGAGGATCTGACCGCGGCGGCGGCGATCGTGAACGGGGTGGGCGACCGTGGCGGGCGGGTGCGGCTGGCACTGGGGTGGCAACTCACGGATGTGATGGGGGCGGTGTCGGAGGCGGCGTTCTACGTCGGCAACAACACCGGCGTGATGAATATCGCGGCCGCGGTCGGGACGCGGACCTATGCGCTGTTCGGCACCACCGCGCCGTTCGACCATGCGAGCCAGATTGTTCCGGTGACCGTGCCTGACATCGGGGCGCACGACGGGATGGCACGTCTGACGCTAGGGCCTGTGCTGGAGGCAATCGAGGCGGACCGGGGGAGGCTGTCTCCTTAGAAGGGCTTGCCTGGGGCGGCTTGCCTTGGGGCGGCTTGCCGGGTGGCGCGGGGCGCCGTATCGATACCTGCCTCAGGAACAGGAGCGTCGCGATGAAATTGTTGAGTTTCCGCCGGCCGGATGGCACCGCCAGCTGGGGCATCCTCAAGAACGAGGGCGTGGTCGACCTGGGCAGCCGTGCGCCTGGGCTTAAGCATGCGCTGTGGGCGACGACGTCGCTGGCGGACGAAGCCGCGCATCATGCCAGTTTCAAGTTGGAGGACGTCAGCCTGCTGCCGCCGATCCCGGATCCCGAGAAGATCCTGTGCGTCGGGCTGAATTACATTTCCCATATCAAGGAAGGAGGACGCGAGCCGCCGCCGAAGCCGATCATTTTCACGCGGTATCCGAACTCCCAGGTTGGGCACGGGCAGGCAATGGTGCGGCCGAAGGCGTCAGTGACGTTCGACTATGAGGGCGAACTGGCGGTGATCATCGGGCGTCAGTGCCGGCATGTAAAGAAGGAAGACTGGGCGAGCGTGGTCGCTGGATATTCCTGCTACAATGACGGATCGATCAGGGAATGGCAGCGGCATTCCACGCAGTTCATTCCTGGCAAGAACTTTTTCAAGTCGGGCGCGTTCGGGCCCTGGATCGTGACGCCGGAAGAGATGGGCGAGGTGACCCAGGCGCATCTGATGAGCCGGCTGAACGGGGTGGAAAAGCAGCATGCCACGATCGACGACCTGTGCTTCGATATCCCGACGTTGATCGAGTACTGCTCGACATTCACTCAACTGGAGGCGGGTGACGTGATTGCCACCGGGACGACCGGAGGCGTGGGCGCCTACCAAACTCCGCCGCTATGGATGAAGCCGGGGGATACGATCGAGGTGGAGATCAGCGGGATCGGGGTGCTGCGGAACCCGATTGTCGCGGAGGAACAGGGTTCCTCGTGACGAGATGCGGCGCCGCTGTGTCCAGCCGGTAGGATGTCGGGGCGCCCACCCTACACGTATAGATTTCCTGCACAGCCACCGCGCTCGCGTACTCACTCGACCACGGCCTACGCGCGTGTCAGCTCGCGCGACGGGTTGTCGGTTT
Source organism: uncultured Alphaproteobacteria bacterium (assembly GCA_963817185.1). GTDB lineage: Bacteria > Pseudomonadota > Alphaproteobacteria > Acetobacterales > Acetobacteraceae > Rhodopila. The sequence continues at coordinate 504,223 of CAWFNN010000007.1, forward strand.
ATTTGCCGCGGGGCTCAATATGTCGGGGCCGATGCGGGTCGTTCTCAGGCAGGATGTCCTTGATATAATCTCGGCTTTTCCATTCCGGGGCGGGCGTCCCGTAGCCGGGATGCGGCAAATACGCCGACAACTGGCCGCCCTGCAGGTCATGAACCGAGCGGGGACAGTTGGAAAACATCTCGCATTCGACCCGCACGACCAGCTTCGCGGCGTGGTGGCGCGCCAGAGCGTCCGCATCATCCAGTATCGTCGCGCAGCCATTGATCCGGAGCCGGGCGGTGTGACCGTCGAATTTGACGAAAAGCAGGCCGACGTTAGGATTGCGGCTAATATTGCCGAGCGTGCGATACATGGAGTTGCCGTCGTACTCAGGGAATTCGATCGTTCCAGGTGCAACGATCCTGACGAAACCGGGCATGCCCGAGCGCATGCTGCAATCGGTATACTCGCCGTATGAGGTCGCTATGAAGAAAAACGCGGCGTTCTCGATCAAGACACGGTCTTCGTCCCAGAAGTCGTAGCGCCGCCGCCGGGCGGCCAGGGCATCGGCGACCCGGCGGCCGTCGAAGCGGTCCTGCCACGCACGCATGCCGTCGTGGTAGAATGTGCGCCGTTCGCTCATTGCTTCGCCTCTTTCTACTGATGGCGACAGCATACCACGCCCGAGCGGGCTTGGAGAGCGGCGTGACGGGACGAATTGCGAGTGAACCTCCCCATCTCAGGCGGATCGCCGATGCGAGAGGTTCGGTTATTGTGTTCAATGGCGTGCCGCCCCGTTCGCGGTGAGAAGTAAAGAACGCCAGAGCAGATCACAGCCGGAAACCGCTGGCGGATGGGCGGCCAGTGAGGGGGATCTGCGCCATGGCCAAACACTCCCGAACCAACGTTGAATTCGATTTTAAAGTCTAAGCCAATTCCTTTGGGCACTCAGGGAGCGGTCCGGCCACGCTCGCTTGCCGGCGTGGTCGAAGGCGCGCCGTTGGTCCATAGGTCCGCCTCCTTGTGCTGATGGAACGTCATATCGCGCCGGATGGGGATAGCGAGCAGCCATCGCATAACAGGAATTTCACGAGGCGACGTCACAGCGCAGACTGGTCGTCCCCGCTATGCAGGCCCGAAAAATATATTTAGACAGGGCGAAGCAAGCGGAGGACGTGGAGCCGTGGTCGTTCGATCCAACCTGGTTGCCATAGCGGCGGCCGTCGCGGCGCTTGGGATTGCCGGAACGATGATCAGCGGATGTGCGAGCCAAGCGCCGGCCACGTTGAGTCAGAAGCTGGACGAGGAGGGTGCCACGCACGATTCCGTACCGGCCAATATGGTGCAGCCGGACGGAACGCTCAGCAATGGTCTGCTGCCCGAGGCATGGGGTGACACCAACTAACCGTATTCGGGCCGACCAGCAGCGAGGAGTACGAGTCACTCGAAGCGGGGCGTCACTCGACCGGTGGTGCCATGGGTTCGGATGGAGGGACAGGCGTGAATACAGCGTTCAGTTCGGGGCGCTGCCGCCAGTTGGTTGACCAGGACGCGAGGCCAGTCGCGCGTGCGCCGGTCGCCGCGCGAGACGGCATCGAATCAATTGGAAGTCGGAGGGATTGTGATGCTGGACCTGCGTCCCAGTTGCGAATGCTGCGACTGTGATCTTCCCCCTGCGAGCCTGGAAGCACGGATTTGCAGCTATGAGTGCACGTTCTGCGCGGGCTGTGCGGAAGGGGTGCTGCATGGTACCTGTCCGAACTGCGACGGCGAACTGGTACGCCGTCCGGTCCGGCCACCAGCCATGCTGGCCAGACATCCCGCGTCCACGAAGCGCGTGCTGAAGCCAGGCGGGTGTGAGGCCGTTGCGGGTCAGAGCCGATCTGTCGCGGGCCTCTCGTAGCGGCCGCGGCCAGGACACTACGGCGATTGTCGCGTTGGAATGCGACGAATGCGGAAAGGGCCGACAGGGTGACTATACCCGAGCGATCAGCGCCCCTAACACCAATGTTACGAAGTCTTCATCACGTCACCCATTGGCCCGGGGCTCCGACTGGCGCAAGGTCGCTTTGATGTCTGCACACGCTACTCCGTCCGGTTCCGAGCCTGCACGGCGCGACCTGCTTTCCCTCGTCGCCACCGCGGGCGCGGTGATTGGCGCCGGAGCGATTGCCTGGCCGCTGATCGATTCGATGAATCCCTCGGCCGACGTGATCGCCGCGGGGGCACCAAGCGACATCGACGTTTCGAAACTGGCCCCTGGGCAGCAGATCGTGGTGCTGTGGCGCGGGTCGCCGATGCTGATCGTCAACCGGACGCCTCAGGCGCTGAAGACGTTGCAGGAGCCCAGCCTGATTTCGCGTCTGTCCGACCCGAACTCCACAGTGCATCAGCAGCCGCCCTACGCGGAGAACTGGCATCGGTCGGTAAAGCCGGAGTTCGCGGTGCTGGTGGGTATCTGCACGCATCTCGGATGCCTGCCGAGTTACATGCCGACCCCGGATCCCACGACACCGGTACCGAACTGGCCAGGCGGCTATTTCTGTCCCTGCCACGGGTCGAAATACGACCTGGCGGGTCGTGTGTATTCGGGTGTCCCGGCACCATATAACCTGCCGGTGCCACCCTATCGGTTCGTCAATGCCACGACCCTTCGGATTGGCGAGAACCCGTCTGGCGCGACGTTCGAGTTGAGTTCCGTCGTGCAGATGTAGGGCGCCCTGCCTCGACCAGGGTGGCGGTCCGTGTGACGATGTGCGCCCGACTGAAAGGATCAGCACATGACGACAGGCCCCCTCGCCCGTTTCAAGGTCATTGATCTGTCCCGTGTGCGCGCCGGCCCTACCGCGGTACGTCAGCTGGCCGACTGGGGCGCGGACGTCATCAAGATCGAATCGCCCGAGGGCGACGCAGGGCTGGGTGGCGAGCGGCATGGTCCCGACTTCCAGAACCTGCACCGCAACAAGCGCAGTCTGACGCTGAACCTGAAGGCGCCGGAGGGTCTCGCGGTTATGAAGCGCCTGGTGGCGCGGGCGGATGTGGTGGTGGAGAACTACCGGCCCGACGTGAAGTTCCGCCTCGGCGTGGACTACGAGAGCCTGAAAGCAATCAACAAGCGGATCGTCTACGCCAGCATCTCCGGTTTCGGACAGGACGGGCCGTATCGCGACCGGCCGGGCTTCGACCAGATCGCCCAGGGCATGGGCGGGCTGATGTCGATCACCGGCGAGCCCGGGCATGGTCCCATGCGCGTCGGCATTCCGGTGGCCGACCTGACCGCTGGCGTGTTTGCCGCCATGGGCATCCTGATCGCCCTGCTGGAGCGCGAGCAGTCCGGCGAGGGGCAATGGGTGACGAGTTCACTGCTGGGCGCGCAGATTTCGATGCTGGATTTTCAGGCGGCGCGCTGGACGATCGCCAAAGAGGTGCCGGGACAGGCCGGCAACAACCACCCGACCAGCATTCCGACCGGGGTATTCGCGACGGCGGACGGATATATCAACATCGCCGCGGCTGGGGACGACATCTATCGCCGGCTGTGCAAGGCGCTCGGCGCGGACCACCTGGCAATCGACCCGCTGTATGCCACCGGCCAGGCGCGGTCGCGGAACCGGGACCGGCTGAACGAGGCGATCGGAGCGATCACGCGGGGGAAGACGTCCGCCGACTGGATCGAGACGCTGAACAAGGCGGGCGTACCCTCGGGACCGATCTACAAGATGAACGAAGTCTTCGCCGATCCGCAGGTGAAGCATCTGGGGATCACCCGGACGGTGCCGCACAGGGTGCTGGGCGATGTCGAGGTCATCGGCCAGCCGATCGCGCTCAGCCGCACACCGTGGAGCATCCGCAGTGCGTCGCCGGAGGCGGGCGAGCACACTGACGCGATTCTGGCCGAAGTCGGGTACAGCGGGGAAGAGATCGCGAAGCTGCGCGAATCGAAGGTGGTATAGCATCGCATCAGAGAAGTGCAGGACGTCGCTCTGGTCTGAATGATCCAATTCACCGGCGAATCGCGGCCGCTGCGCGACCCGCGATCGGATATTATATCAGCATCCCTGACCTGAATTTCGGTATCGTCGGCGAACCCCAGGTCCGCGATACTTTCTCCTTGTTTTCAGTGGCTTGCCTTGACTGCCGGTTCAGGCTGCCTTGGCCGCGCCGCATCGACCGCCGTCGGTGTTGCGACGAAAGCGGCATGCATCTGGCAGGGGAGGTCGTCTCTCACGATCGTAACCGCGACGCGCCCGCTTGCCGTGAGCGACGCGACGTGCTGAGCGGATCCTTGCCGGCGTCCGGTTTGTCCTGGTAGCGATGGAGGGTCTCCGTCCCATGCCGGCGGCGGGGCTGGCCCGCCGGTGCCCGAAGCGATAGACGATCCGGCCCTGACCGACCGGATTCCTGAATGACCCTCACCGCCCTGCTCCGCCATCTCGGCTTTGCCGCGCTGCTGATGCTGCTGTCCGCCGGGATTGTCCGAATGATGATCGCGGCACGCGTGATGGACACGCCGGAGGCCCGCAAGGCGCATGCCCGTCCGACCCCGAAAGGGGGCGGTGTGGGTATCGTCGTCACCTTCCTGGCCGGTATCGCGGTTCTCTACCGCTTCGCCGAATTTGCCCGCCTGGCGGACCCCTACTTCCTCGGCGTCATCGAGGCCTCTGTCGCGATCGCGGTGGTTGCTTTCCTGGACGACCTCTTCGACTGGCCGTTCATCGTCAAGCTCGGGGCCCAGATGCTTGCCACGCTGGTCGCGGTGTGGAGCGGGCTGTACGTGACCGATTTCCGCATTCCCTATCTTGGGCCGCTGCCGCTCGCGTGGCTGGGCATCGCGGCGACGTTGATCTGGATCCTGTTCACGACCAACGCGATGAACTTCATCGATGGGCTGAACGGACTGGCGAGCGGGGTGACGCTGATCACGTGCCTCTTCATCGTGTTCATCGCCGAGCGGCATGGCGGCTGGTTCGCGTATGCCGCGGCGGGCCTGCTGGCGGCGGGATCGGCCGGGTTCCTGCCGTTCAATTTTCCCAAGGCCCGGATCTTCATGGGTGACGTGGGCAGTCAGTTCTGCGGGTTCATGCTGGCGGTGCTCGCGGTTGTCGCCAGCCGCTTCGACGGCGTGGAACTGTCGTTCCTGGTGGTGCCAATGCTGCTGTCCGGTGTGCTGTTCGACGTGGCCTTCACGCTGGTGCGGCGCGCCGTGCAAGGCGAGGCGATTACCCGGCCGCACCGCGGTCATCTGTATCAGATCGCCCATCGGTCGGGGGTGCCCGCTGTCAGCGTGACGCTGGTGCACTGGGGTTTCGCGATTTTCGGTGGCGCGTGCTGCCTGCTGTTCATCGCCGTGCCGACACCCTACAAACCGCCGGTTCCGTTCATCACGGCCCTGCCCCAACTGGCGTGGGTGTGGTTTGTCGTGCATCGAGCCCGTCAGGCCGGCCTGGGTCAGTGGGGATGACGGTATAGCGGATTGGACCGGGAAATGGTCACGCGTGACCGCGAGCGCCGGTCGGGGGAAGCTGACCAGACCATTTTCAGCCTGACTGTGCGGTCCGAAAATGGTCCAGCTTTTTGTTGATCGCATGATCCCCGCGCCGGGGACGTTCCGGTCGGCGCGATCATGCTGCAGGTGTTCCGGTTTGCTACCGACGGCTGATGGTCATGACGTGCGGCAAGCAAAACCGCTGGCGCGGCCTCCTTGTTCGAGAAAACGGCTCAGGTGCGAGGCTAGACCATTTTCATCCTGACTGTGCATGACGAAAATGGTCCAGCTCTTTGTTTGATCGCATGATTCACGCGCCGGGGACGTTCCGCTCAGCGCGATCATGCTCTAGTTCAGGTTCAGCCGACCGTACTCTCAACAAGGCCTCGGAACAGGCGGGCATAGCCGTCTGCACAGGCCTCGTAGCTGAACTGGGCCGCTCGCGCCCGCAGACCGTCGCGCGGCCACTTCTCCCGCTCATCCAGGATCCGGGTGAATGCCGGAGCCAGCGCATCGGAATCGCGCGGCGGCACGAGGATGCCGTATCGTCCGTTCGCAAGAATTTCCGCCGGGCCGTGGGGACAGTCGGTCGAGATGACCGGCGTGCCGCACCCCATCGCCTCGACCAGCACGTTACCAAACCCTTCGGACCGGGAGGAGAGAACGAACGCGTCCGCCGCGCGCATGTATGGCAACGGATTCGGCACGAAGCCCTCAAAAGAGACATGCTCCGCGATACCCAGTGACGTCGCCAGGCCGCGCAATTCATTGAGCATCGGCCCCATCCCCAGCAGCATCAGACGGGATGGCTGCCGGCGGAGGTGAATGGCGAATGCCCGAAGCAGGGTTCGCTGGTCCTTCATCTCGACGAGGCGGCCCGCGGTCACGAAGACCGGGCGGTCCTTTCTCGCCAGCCAGGGATGGTGCACCGGCACGCTCGCCCGATCCTCGAAATCGTCGCCGATCACCGCGTTGAAAATGGTGCTCACCTTGGCCGGCCGAATCCCGGTGGCGGCCAGTTCCCCGGCGATGCCGTTGGAGACCGCGACGGCGTGATCGATATGCGACGCCAACGCGCGATAGAACCACGGCACCATGCGGTGCTTCCAGTTGACGGTGGCGTGATAGCCGGCGGACAGCGGATTGTGCTGACAGATGACCAGCTTGGTCCCGGAGCAGGCGGCGGCCTTGGCCAGCGCGGCCGCGACGTTGTTGTGATCGACATTCGCCATGAACACGTCGGGCTGCGCATCCAGCAGGAACCGGCGCAGGCGCCAGATGTCGTGCAAGGTCCGGGTACTGTCGAGGTTCACCACGGGGATGCCCGGGGGTAACAGCGGCACGAGTTCGCCGCGTCTCTGATGCAGGACGAGAACGATATCGGCGCCCCTGGCCTGCAACTCTCGCGCGAGGACGAGGCATTGGCGTTCAACGCCACCGGGCGAAAGGTCGTGGATATAGATCGCCGCTGAAATACGCCTCTCCGCGTGAGGATCGAGCTGTTGTTCGGTCGCCACGTGCTGGCGAAGGCTGTAATCGATAGTATGCACGATGACTCCAGGCTCAGATGGATTTCTGTGTTGACTCTTCGCGCCCGGCGGCAAGCCCGCACGCCATCAACAACCGGTTCATCCTCCCTCAAGTAGCGCTTCCGCTGATCAGTCTCACGAATCGGGCGCGACGGTAGCCAGTTACGAAACTACCAAAAGACGAGCCGGTTGCCCGGATCGAAACATCACAATCCCGTTTTGCCGAAAGCGCCTGGCTTGGCGGCGTACCGGCCTGGTGTCGCCTAATACCATGAGATGGGCCTCGGACCAGCGTCGCCAAGACCCTTGTGCCGGCAAACACTGACGCCGGCGCAGGACCTGGGCGAGACGCAGCTGCATCCGCTGGTTCCAGCCCGGCGGCATGACGCGGGAGAACGGATTGTAGGCGGTGATGAACACGGCCTCACGGACGCCGTGCGATGACAGCAGATGGTCCATGGCGGGGGAGCGCCGGCCGATGCGGACCTCGATGCCGGCGGCCTTGTAGCTGGTCTTTCGATAGGCGATCAGCATCCGCGCAGGGATGCCCGGTCTGCCATGCTGGTGGCCGTCAAGGGTCACGGAGGCGCCTGCTCATGGCTGGCGAGCAATTGCATCAGCCTGAGGTCGCTTCGCGATTCGAGGCTGGCTGATATCGCTCTCTGACCGGCCGGACGGGGCCAGGATGCAGGCAAAATCAGGATGGTACCGGTGCATGCGGCGCTATCGGTCCTCGCCGGCGACAGGGAACTCGACGTCGCGATGGACATGCACCGACATCAGCACGCCGAACCCGACCATCACCGTCAGCATCGCTGACCCGCCGTGCGACACCAGCGGCAGCGGCACGCCGCCAACGGGAATGACACCTGTCACCATGGCGATATTGACGAACACATAGAGGCAAAAGTTGCACGAAATACCAAGCGCCACCAGCCGGCCGAACGGGTGGCGGCAGCGCAGGGCGATGAGCATGCCGCCGAAGATGATCAGGCCGAGCAGCGCCATAACCAACAGCGCGCCGACGAAGCCGAACTCCTCGCCGATCATGGTGAAGATGAAGTCGGTCTGCTTCTCCGGCAGGAAGTCCAGATGCCCCTGGGTGCCTTGCAGGAAGCCCTTACCCCACATTCCGCCCGAGCCCAGGGCGATCTTCGATTGGATGATGTTGTAGCCAGCGCCCAGCTTATCGCTTTCCGGGTGCAGAAAAGTGTCGATACGAGCGCGCTGATAATCGTGCATATGTGAGTATGCGAACTGTGCGAGCAGCGGGATCGGCAACACGACCAGCAGGAACTTCCACCACCGGACGCCGGCGGCGAAGAAGACCGCGGCGCCCAGCATACGCGGTGATCGCCGCGGTGCCCAGGTTCGGCTCCTTCAGGATCAGCCCGACCGGGATCAGCACCGCGATCAGCGGCGGGATGAGGAACAGCGGATTGCCCATCCGTTCCCAGGACGCGCGGTGGAACCAGGACGCCAGGGCGAGCACCAGCGCGAGCTTCATCAGTTCCGACGGCTGAAGCTGCAGGGCGCCGAATTCGAGCCAGCGCTGGGCGCCCTTGCCGACATGGCCCATGCGCAACACGAGGACCAGGAGGACCACGCCGCAGAGCCATGCGGGCCAGGCGAGTTCTGGCGATCACCCTGATATCGACCAGGCCGATGGCGAGCATGATGATGACGCCGATCCCGAAGCGGATGGCATGCCTGGTCGCGTAGGGTTCGGGCGCGCCGCCGGCGGCGCTGTAGAGGGCGACATAGCCCACCCCCGCCAGGCAACACAGCAGTAGCACATACAGCCAGTTGACCTGGAAGACCTTTGCCATCAGGTCGAAAGACGGCTCCCGCCAGATCCGCCGATCCATCACAGCTGGGCCTCCGCGACCTGCGCGGGAGGCGGCCGGGTGCGGTTGGCCGGATCGCGGCGCAGGACCTCCGTCATGATGGCGCGGGCCATCGGGGCCGCGGCGGCTGCGCCGGCGTTGCCGTGTTCGATCACCACGGAGAGCGCGTAGCGAGGCGCGTCATACGGGGCGTAGGCGACGAACAGCGCGTGCGGCCGGTATTCCCACGGCAGCTTCTCACTGTTGAAATGCCCGCTTTCACGCAACTCACGGGACACCCGCCGCACCTGCGCCGACCCGGTCTTGCCCGCGAGTTGCACCCGCGGATCGGCCAGCCGAGCCAGCGGCGCGGTGCCGCCGGGCTCGTTCACCACGGCCCACATGCCTTCGCGCACGTTCTGCAGCAGCTTGTCCGTCATTCCCAGCTCCGGCCAGTCGTCCGGTTGCGAACCAGGCTGCGGCACACCGGCCAGCATGCGGGTCAGATGCGGCTGCACGGCACGCCCGCTGGCGATGCGCGAGGCATAGGTGGCGAGTTGGAGCGGTGTCACCTGGATGAATCCCTGGCCGATGCCGCTGACGATGGTGTCGCCGATGTTCCAGGCATGGCCATGGCTCATGCGCCACTCACGCGTTGGGATCAGACCAGGGCGCTGACCAGGCAGGTCGAGTTCCAGCTCGACGCCGAGGCCGAAGCGGTTCGCCATGGCGGCGATGTGGTCGATGCCGGTGCGGCGGGCCACTTCGTAGAAAAATACGTCACAGCTGTTCTTGAGGCCGCCGCGCAGATCGAGCGTACCGTGGCCGCCCTTGCGCCAGCAGTGAAAGCGCGTGTCGCCGAGGTCGAGGTAGCCCGGGCAGGTGATACGGTCGGCCGGCGTGATCGCGCTGGATTCGAGCCCGGCCAGCGCGACCGCCATCTTGAAGGTCGAGCCCGGGGCGTAGAGACCCGACGTCGCCTTGTTGATCAGCGGCGTGCGCCGATCGTTGGTCCACTCCAGCCATTGCGCCTGAGACACGCCGGAATTGAACAGCGACGGATCGAAGGACGGGTCGGTGGCCATCGCCAGCACCTCGCCGTTGCGGCAGTCCATGACCACGGCGCTGGCACTCTCGTCACCCAGCATGGTCAGCACCGACTGCTGCAGCCCGGCATCGAGCGTCAGTCCGACATCTTCACCCGGCACGCCGTCCTGGCGGTCGAGTTCGCGGATCACCCGTCCGACGGCGTTGACCTCGAGCTGCACCGCGCCCGCGCGTCCGCGCAGGCCCAGGTCATGGAATTTTTCCATGCCCGCCCGCCCGATCCGCGAGACCCGGCAAGCCCAGCAGCGGATCGTCGGCGACGTCGGCTTCGTTCGGTGGGGCGACATAGCCGACGACATGGGCGAGCTGCGAACCGAACGGATAATTCCGGCTGGTCCCGGGATCGACCACGATACCCGGCAGATCCGGTGCGTTGACCTCTATCGTGGCCATTTCGTCCCAGGTCAGGAACTCGCGAACCAGGACGGGGATGAACTCTCGCCTGCGGTGCAGTTCGCGCTCGATCCGCGCGCGCTCATATTCGCTCAGCGGCAGCAGCGCCGAGAACGCATCCAGCGTGGCCGTCACGTTATCGGCCTGTTCGGCCACGAGCACGGCGCGCCAGTTGGTGCTGTTACCCGCCACGACGACGCCGAAGCGATCCAGGATCCGGCCGCGCGGCGGTGCGATCATCCGCGCGCTGATGCGGTTCTCATCGGCCAACGTGGAGTAGCGCGCACCGTCCGACACCTGCATCTGATACAGGCGTGCGCCGAGCGTGCCCAGCACCGCAAGCTGGCCGCCCATCAGCAGCAGCGCGCGCCGGGTGAAGACGCCAGTGCGTTGGACATCGCGCTTCATGACCGGACCGGACTCATTTCAGGCTTGCTCTGGATTGGCGATCGACCTGAGCGCGCCAGCGAACGGAATGGCGAGCACCGGATAGATCGAGGTGGCCAGGATGGCGATAAAGATCGCTGGACCGGGCGACAGCAGGCGGAACGTCAGCAGCATGACCAGGAGCCAGATGCAGTAGCGACGCGGCGGCCGCCACGCCGCTGAAGACGATCCAGATCCAGCCGAATCCGCGCCCGGGCAATGACCGACGCGTGGTCAAAGCGAGGCCATGGACGGCGAGCAGGTGAAAACGCCGACGCCCGGCGGCAGGTAACCTAGCAGGTCCATCAGCAGGCCGATCAGGAAAACGATGGGCGGTGGCAGGGCGTCGGGCCGGAACAGCGACCAGAACCAGACGCAGCACAGCGTTACGGCCGGCAGCAAAGCCGCCTGCCCGGCGATCTCCAGTGGCGCCTGGGTGAGAAGCATCAGCAGGATGGTGACACAGGCCGGGAAGCTGAACCGTGCCGCGATGTCGAGGCGCCGGCCGAGGCTAGCCCTGGGCCTGATGCCCGGCCGCTGATCGATCGCTGCCATCAGTGACGGCCCGGGGTCGGTCGCTCCGGCGGGGTCACGCCGGTGAGGCCGTAATCGAAGACACGGACGACCTCCAGCTTCTGAAGCATCGAAGCGGGTTCCACCTCGGCCGCACCGGAGGCGGTGTAATGCACGGAGCCGATCGGCAGGTTGGCCGGGAAGGCATTCGCCTCGGCGCTGGTGACGATCCGTTCGCCTTCCCGCGGCACGCTCCCTTCGGGCCAGAATTGCAGCCGCGGCCGCGGTCCGTTGGTGCCGACCAGGATCGCATGCGCGCGGGAGGTTTCCAGCATGACCGGGATCCGGCTGTTGAGGTCGGTGATCAGCAGGACACGGGCGGTGCGGGCGCCCACCTCGGTGATGCGACCGATCAGTCCGCGTTCATCCACCGCGATCTCACCCTTGCGGATGCCGTGGTTCGGGCCCACGGACAACAGCACCGCCCTGGCGTACACGCCGCCCGCATCGGCGACGACGCGTGCAGTGACGAAGGACGCGTCGGGATCCGGGATCCAGTGCAGGCTGGCTTTCAGCCGCTGGTTCTCCGCGTCCAGCGCCAGCGCTATCGACTGCCAGCGGCGCAGCCTCTCGTTCTCGTCGCGCAGACGATCGTTTTCCTCGCGCATGTCCCAAAGCGTGACAATTTCGGTGATCGCGGCCTGGATTTGTCCGAGCGGGGCGGCGAGCGCCGCGTAGATCGGGGACAACCTGTCGGCGAGGGCGATACGAGCCCGCTCCACCACCACCGTATCCGCCTTGCCCAGGAGCATCAGAGCGAACGAGGCGACGATGAGGACCGGCAAAGTGAGCCGAGCCAGCGCCTGTCGTGCCTGGATCGATAGGCGGATCATCTCGAGCCTTCAGCAAGCGTGTCAGCCACTGCCAACGTCACGGCCAGGCCCGTCCGGACAATCTTTTCAGCTACCCCTGCCGCGACGAGCCGGACCGTAACGAGATAAGGATAAGTCGGACAAGCGATCAATACATGCTTGTCAGCACGTTGCTCAAACGCTTTCTCTCTTCCAGGGCACGTCCGGTGCCGAGGGCGACGCACTGCAACGGATTTTCCGCGATCACGACGGCGAGACCGGTCGCGTCGCGCAGCACCTGGTCGAGGCGATACAGCAAGGCGCCCCCGCCGGTGAGCACGATCCCTTTGTCGACGATGTCGGCGGCAAGTTCCGGTGGCGTGTTTTCCAGTGCGACCTTCACCGCCTCGACGATGGCGACCACCGGTTCGGCCAGGCTGTCGGCGATTTCCCGCTGGCTGACGAGTATTTCACGCGGGACGCCGTTCATCAGGTCGCGGCCGCGGAGTTCGCGGTAGGGCCCGGGATCGCGGGGGTCCGGCGTCGCCGCCGCGCCGATGTCCATCTTGATCCGTTCGGCGGAGGATTCGCCGATCAAGCAGGTTATGGTGGCGGCGGATGTAGCTGATGATCGCCTCATCCATCTTGTCGCCGCCGACGCGCACGCTGCGCGAATAGACGATGCCGCCGAGGGAGATGACGGCGACCTCGGTGGTGCCGCCGCCGATATCGACGACCATGCTGCCGGACGGTTCGGTGACCGGGAGGCCGGCGCCGATCGCCGCGGCCATCGGCTCCTCGATCAGTTGGACCCGCCTGGCGCCCGCGCTCTCCGCGCTTTCCTGGATCGCGCGGCGTTCCACCGCGGTGGATCCGGACGGGACGCAAACGATGATCAGTGGTGAGGCAAACCCGCGCCGGTTGTGCACCTTGCGGATGAAGTGCTTGATCATCTCCTCGGCGACCTCGAAATCGGCGATCACGCCGTCGCGGAGGGGCCGGCTCGCGGTAATATAGCCGGGAGTGCGGCCCAGCATCATCTTGGCTTCCTCGCCGACCGCGACCACCTGCTTCTTGCCGCGGACATCGGCGATGGCGACGACGCTTGGCTCGGCCAGGACGATACCCCGGCCCTTGACATAGACGAGCGTATTGGCCGTGCCGAGATCGATGGCCATGTCGGCTGACATAAAGCCAAGCAAGCGGGTGAACATCCGGAGGACCTTTGTCGTGGCTGCCCGTGCGGGCGCCCGGAAGCGCTCCATGGGTCGATGGTTAGGATGAGGGGCGGGATCGGATCGGTTTTGGATCGGTTGGGGCAGGGTAACGGAAGGCGGAGGGCTTAGCCCCGGCATGCCCGAGCCACAAGGGCCACTTGACGGCGGTTTGACCAACTGCCGCGAAGATGCCTGGTTTTTGCCGGTAAATTGCAGATTTTGCTGCCAATCCTGGGAGCACGAAAGATCGGAGGATATGATGCGTGTTCAGACGATCGTCCTGTTGCTCACGATGTCGCTCGGTATGGCGGCCTGCGGCTCCACCCCTGGTACCAGAGCGGTGACCGGGGGCTTGATCGGGGCCGGTGCGGGTGCCGGCGTATCCGCTGTGACCGGCGGCAAGCCGGCGACCGGCGCCTTGATCGGTGGCGGTGTCGGCGCGGTGGGCGGAGCGGTCACGCACTAGACCAGATGTTCGCCTGAGGCCGGGGTGACCCGTCTCACAGTATGCAGGTTCGAGGGTTGTGCTGGATGGTCCGGCGCAGAGCCTCATGCATAGGAGACGGGTCATGGAACAGTGTATCACCTACGTCGGCCTTGACGTGCACAAGGATACGATTGTGGTAGCGTTGGCCGAAGCGGGCTTGCGGGAAGAAGTGCGCCAGCACGGAACCATCCCCAATACCCCTGCGGCCTTGAAGGCGCTGACAGCGAAGCTGACTGGCAAGAAGAGAGAGCTGCGGTTTTGCTACGAGGCCGGGCCGTGCGGTTATAGCATCCAACGCCATCTGAGCGCGAGCGGGCACGACTGTGCCGTGGTCGCTCCGTCGTTGATCCCGCGCAAACCGGGCGATCGGATCAAAACGGACCGGCGCGATGCGATCAACCTCGCCAAGCTGCACCGCGCGGGCGAACTGACCGCGGTTTGGGTGCCCGATCAGGCGCATGAAGCGATCCGTGATCTGGTCCGTGCGCGTCAGGCGGCGGTGCGCAGCCTGCGCCGAGCCCGCCAGCAACTGTCAGGCTTTTTGCTGCGTCACGGCCATCATTATCATCGCCCGGCCTGGACGTTGCTGCACCGGCGCTGGCTGAGCAGCCTGAAGTTCGATCAGCCGAATCATCACATCGTGCTGGAGGATTGTATCGCGGCCATCGAGGCGGCGACGGCTCGGCGCGATCGGCTGGAGGGCCACATCGAAGCCGCCTTGCCGGAGTGGTCTCTCGCACCGGTTGTCGAAGCGCTGCAAGCGCTGCGCGGCGTGGGCCTGGTGGCCGCGGCCACATTGATGGCGGAGCTTGGCGACATTACCCGCTTCAGCAATCCACGCCAACTCATGGCCTATCTTGGCCTGGTGCCATCCGAACACTCCAGCGGCCGCACACGCCGCCAGGGTGGGATCACCAAGGCCGGTAACGGCGCGGCGCGACGGATGCTGATCGAGGCGGCATGGAGCTATCGCTTTCCGGCACGGATCAGCCGCGAACAACTGTTGCGCCAGGAGCGTCTGGCCAAACCGATCCGTGACATCGCATGGAAGGCGCAGGAGCGGTTGTGCCGGCGCTACCGCACGCTCGCCCGCGCCGGAAAGCTGCCGACGGTGATCACGGCCGCGATCGCGCGCGAGCTGGTGGGCTTCATCTGGGCAATTGCGAAACAAATACAGTCCGCGGCTTCGTGAACGCGATGCTCGATATCGATCCATTCCAAGGGAGGCGCCACACGTCACAGTACATCCAATTCTGAGCATGGCTGGGGGCATGGTCACGGCAGGAGAACCCTCGAAGGTACTATCAGCCGGATTTCATCCGACGCTGGCCACTAGACCGAGGACGCTCCGCGACGCATCACAGGTCCGGCGGTATCCAACCCGCGCATCAGAGCATGATCAACCGTCGTTTCATGATCGTGCCTCCTGCCTTGCTCAGAGGCGGCCATGCGGAACAGCTTGAAGGACGGGCAAGGAATTTCCGTACCTGCTACTTGAAACGGCGAACATGAGAGGGAGGCGCCACACGTCACAGTACATCCAATTCTGAGCATGGCTGGGGGCATGGTCACGGCAGGAGAACCCTCGAAGGTACTATCAGCCGGATTTCATCCGACGCTGGCCACTAGACCGAGGACGCTCCGCGACGCATCACAGGTCCGGCGGTATCCAACCCGCGCATCAGAGCATGATCAACCGTCGTTTCATGATCGTGCCTCCTGCCTTGCTCAGAGGCGGCCATGCGGAACAGCTTGAAGGACGGGCAAGGAATTTCCGTACCTGCTACTTGAAACGGCGAACATGAGAGTTCCTTGTTCGACGTGCGCCGCCACTCGGCGCGATCATGCTCTCGCATGACCGCACCCGTAGGCGGTCAGCCTGATAGTTTCCGTTTGGTGAGCGATTTCATCGGCCTGAGGTCGCCTGGCGGTCCTGGTCAGAACTCATATCGACCTGATCGGCGATGGATTGAACAGGCCGGGATCGGCCGCAGGTGAAGCCATGACGGAAGGCTTCCTCACCGTTCTGGACAGTGCTCAACCCGCGTGGCACGCTGTCCGCCCGACGCGTGAAGAGGATCAAAGTGTGCGTGCCTGCAGTGGTTTGGCGGCACTTATAAGCCAAGCCGGCCCGATCGGCGGGGCACCACGCCAGGCGGTGCGTCATGAGGGGTGACAATCCGCTCGATGAAATGGCGGATGGGACGGGGCACGCCAAACCGCATTGGCGCACGCTGCTGTCCACCATGTTCGGGCTCGGCCACGAGACACTGGCGCAGCGCGCGCGGCTGCTGGAGCAGGCGTTCGCCGAGGAAGGGATAACCGCGATCCTGCCAGGGGAACGTGCGGTCAACTGGCGCTGCGATCCGATTCCCCTGGTGCTGTCCGCCGCCGAATTCGCGTCGCTGGAGGCCGGGCTCGGGCAACGCGCCGGGCTGATGGAACTGATCCTGGCCGATCTGTACGGCCCGCGGACGCTGCTGGCGGAGGGATTGATCCCGCCCGACCTGGTTTACGGCAATCCTTCGTTCCTGCGTCCCTGCCGCACGGTCGATGGACGCCGGCGAGACCGCTACCTGTCCTTCTATGCCGCCGATATGCTGCGCGGACCGGACGGTGCCTGGCGGGTGCTGGCGGATCGCACCGGCCAGGCGCAGGGATTGGCGTATGCCCTGGAGAACCGGCGGATCCTGTCGCGCGTCGTACCGGAGCTTTTCCAGTCCCAGCGCATCCGGCATTTGCGACAGTATCTGGAGATCACCAGCGACGCGTTGCAGGCGACTGACGCCTGACGATGGCGCCGGGATCGCGCTGCTGAGCAGCGGTCATTCCGACCCACTGTGGTTCGAACACGTGCTGCTGTCGCGCGAAATGTCGATCGGCCTTGTCGAGGGCGGCGACCTGACACTGCGCAACGGCCAGGTGTTCCTGAAGACACTGCGCGGTCTGCAACGGATCGGCGTGCTGCTGCGCCGCAAGGAAGGCCATCGCGTCGACTCGCTGGAACTGTCGGCCGGGGCGGGTGTTCCCGGACTGCTCGACGCGATCCGCAGCGGCTCCGTCCGAATGGTGAACGATGCCGGATACAAGTCTGGGCGAGGCCCCTGCCCTCGCCGCCTTCCTGCCGTCGCTGGCCCGCCGTCTGCTCGGACGAAGACCTGCAACTCGCCAGCCAGGCGACGCTTTGGCTGGGAGAAGGCGCGGTCGTGCGCACCGTGCTGCGCGACCTGGAGGGCTGGCTGGTCCGGCCGGCGACCGATGGCGACGCGGCACCCGTCGTGCCGATGATGCTGTCGGCGGGGGAGCGGGAGGAGCTGGCGGCCCGGATGGCCACGAATCCCGCGTCTTATGCGGTGTCGGTCGCGCCTGCGCCGTCCTTGGCGCCGTGCGCCGGGGAACACGGGCTGGAAGCCAAGCCGATCGCTCTGCGCATGTTCATGACGTTCGACGGGACACGCTGGCGGGCGTTCCCGGGCGGGCTTGCACGCGCGCTGTCGGAGGAAGACGCGCTCGCCGGGCGGCTGCCGCGCAACGCGCTGACCAAGGACGTCTGGGTCATGGAGGACGAGAGCCAGCACGGTGCAGGGCGCGCTGGCCCTGTTCACACCGATGCTGGCGATCCGGCGCACCGCGGGCGACCTGCCGTCGCGCGTCGCCGACAATTTCTACTGGCTGGGCCGCTACCTCGAGCGCCTGGAGGAAGCGGCGCGCCTGCAGCGGGCGATCATCACCCGGATCCTGCGCCCGTCGCCGACGGCGCGGGAAATCGCCGAGATGCAGATCCTGGTTGCGAGCCTGACCAAGATAAAGATGATGGATGCGGAGGACGCCAGTCGTGCTGGGCGCCGGCATGCTGGCGTCGGCGGTCATGCGGGCATTCCGCCGCGAAGGCGGGATGCGCCGGGTCCTCGGCCATGTGGCGCGGCAGGTCGCGCAACTGCGTGATCGGCTGACCGGGGAGATGCACGCGGTGCTGACCCGGTCGCTGCGGATCCTCGGCGAGGACGATGAACCGGCTGCCGGCGGATGCGAAGCGCGGCTCGCTCGAGCACGCCTCCAACCTGACCACCGAGATCCTGGAATTCGCGGCCACCGTTGCCGGGCTGGCGGCGGAGAACATGGTTCGCGGCGGCGGCCGGCTGTTCCTCGATTTCGGCCGGCGGGTGGAACGGGCGCAGTCGATCGCGGCGGAGCTGGCGCAGGTCCTGGACCAGCCTGGCGCACTCACCCAGCCGGGCCGGGTGGAGGCGGGTCTTCGCCTGGCGCTGGAGTTGCGCGATTCGGTCATCACCTACCGCACCCGCTACCTGGCGGTGTTGCAGCCCGCGCCCGGCGCTGGACCTGATCCTGGCCGACGAAGGCAATCCACGCGGGCTGGCGTTCCAACTCGCCGCGGCGCGGGACTTGCTGCGCGAGATCGTCGAGGACGGCGATTCGCTGCTGATGGCGATGGAACCGCTGCTGCAGGAGACGCAGGACATCGTGCAGGAGGTGCTGCGCTCGCCCGATCAGATGGCGACAACCGCGCGCCTGCCGCCGCGGCTGAAGAAAGCTGGAGAACGCGATCGGCGCGGTGGCGGACCGGGTGTCGCGGCGGTATTTCACCCTGCTGCCGGTGGCCCGCAGCCTGGGCGTGCAGGAATTGCTGCGCGGGGCCGCGTGAGCGGCGATTGTTGGGCGGAATCGCGGTCGTTTCCGGGTCCGGGTTGGCGGACCTGCCAGGTTGAACGACAGGAAAAGCGCGGATACGCGCTGATCAGACAGATGCTGCTCGCAGATGGCGCGCTGGCACGGCTGGCGCATGTGGTCTGCCAATAGCAGATGGGCCCCTATCGGAGCGCAGCCTTACTTACGAGACCGTTTCCACCCCGAGCAGACTTCCTTTGCGGCACAAAGCATCCGGCGAACCGGGGTCGGCGCCAGCCCTTATGGTCTGGAGAGCGAGTGACGAGGCGATCATCGCCTATCTCCAGAACAGCGACGCCGCCAGCGCGAGGCCCAGAAGGCCGGCCACGGCCTGCCAGAATCGAACCGGCGCGCGCTCGTACAGCGTCGGCGGCCGGCGGGCTGGGGGAGGAGCGTAGGCTGGCCCTCCCTCGAACTCGCCGACAAGCTCGGCCATGTCGGCAAACCGTTCGGCGGGATCGGAAGCGATGGCGCGGCTGATGGCGGCGCCCAGCCAGGCCGGGAGGTCGGGGCGGAGGGTGGCAAGCTCCCTGGGCCGTTCCTGCCGCGGCGCGCTGGTGGCATCGGCATTGCCGTAGGGGAATGTGCCGGTGAAGGCGTGGAACAAGGTCACGCCCAGTGCGTAGATGTCGGTCGCGACATTGCCGGCTTCGCCCTTAAACATCTCGGGCGCGACGTAGGCGGCGGTGCCCGGGATGCTGTCGGGCGGGAAATCCTCGAGGCCGGGAAGCCGTACCGTGCCCAGGTCGAGCAGCTTGAGCGACTGGCCGGGCTCCAGGATGATGTTGTCGGGCTTGATGTCGCGGTGAATGATGCCGGCACGGTGCAGCGCGCCCGCCGCATGCGCCAGTTTGATCGCGATGGTGCGGCCTTGCTCCAGGCCGACCGCCGGCGCGCGGGCGAGGCGGGTTTCCAGCAGCTCCCCGGTGTACAGGGGCATGACGGTATAGAGACAGGTCTGCCGCCCCGGCGGCAATTCGATCACATGCACGACCGATGGGCTGCTCACGCGCGTGCCGACCCAGGCTTCGCGGACGAAGGCGGCATGGATGGCGGCGACCGCGGCGACCTGGGGCTTGGGAAACTTGAGGCAGACCGGCCTGCCATCCACCTCGTCGATCGCACCGAACAGGCGGCTGTAGCGGCCATCCGAGACCAGAACGTTGAGCACGAACCCGTCGACCGTATCGCCGACCCGCGGCACGGGGATCAGCGGCAGACGCATGATGCTGCTGCCGACGTCGGCGGAACGCGCGGTCGGCAGGGCCACCACGTCCAGCACGAGGGCGGTGCAATTGTCAGTGCTGCCGGCCTCGAGCGCGGCCTGGACCAGCGTCCGGCCGGTATCCTCGGGGGCTGAGCGGTTGCGCAGGATGTCGGCGATGGTCTCGTCGACCAGGGATCCGTGCACGCCGTCGGTGCACAGCAGGAAGCGATCGTGCAGCGCGATCGGGTGGGTTGTGTAGTCCAGGCGCAGTTCCGGCTCGATGCCGAGGGCGCGGGTCAGGACGGGAGATTTGCCACGGTCGTCGCGCACATGGTCGGTGGTGAGGCGCTGCAGGCGATCGCCGCTCAGCCGGTAGGCGCGGGTATCGCCGACGTGGACCAGATGCGCCAGCCGGCCGCGCAGGACCAGCGCGGTAAAGGTGCACCCCATGCCGACGAGGTTGGCGTCCTGCCTGCCCTGAGCGTGGATCCAGGCGTTGAGCGAATCGAGGATGCGGGCGGCCGCCCGACGCACTTCCATCGTCTCGGGGACGTCCCAGAAGCCATCGAGAAATCCACGCACCGCGGTCTCCGCCGCCTCCCGCCCTCCTTTGGCACTGCCGATGCCGTCGGCGATGGCAGCGGCGACGTCGCGGCGATCCGCCGCGAGGCGTGAGCCCAGCACCGCGCCGGCGAAATCCTCGTTGCGCGGGCGCGGACCGGTGGCCGAACTGTGGCCGATGGCGGCCCGCGGCGTTACCAGGTCCTCGGTCACCTGGCCTGCTCCGAAGCCAGCGACTCGTCCACTGCGGCGATGCCATGGGAAGCGTGTTCCGGTTTCACGGCGGCAGCCGGCAATGGTCGTGCAGGAAGTAGCCGCCGGTGCTGGACGCCACGATGACGGTCAAATCGCCGGACTTGCGGTCGAGTGTGTAATTGTTCCCGTCCTTGGTGTCGCGCCAGGAAATTTCCGCATCACTGACCTCGGCCGGATTGGAGTCGACGGTGGCTCGGTCAAGGTCGACGCTGATCTGCCAGGTCCAGCCGCTCGCCGGATTGGTGCAGCTGATAACGGGCGCATGCGGCCGGGGCTGCTCATCGGCGGGAGCAGCCGCGACCCAGAAGTCTCAGAGCGGCGATCGTCGCCGCGAAGTGCCAGGTCAGGGCCATGTTCACATCTGCCTGCCGGCTGTCCCCCTAGCCGGTTTCGGTGAGCCCGCCAAGCAGGTCGCGAAGCCGGCGGATACGGTGCGATGTTCGCGGTGGTGTCCGCCGAAATGATGTTCCGGGTGCGAGCGGATCGGCCAACACCTTGATGTGGCGTGAAATCCTCGGAGCGGGTCGGCTGAGGCTGAATTTTCAGTATGACAGTACAACAAAAATCAATTTTCGCTTAATCGTTGTGCAGCCCGCTGCTTTCGCCAGCTTTAATCGGATCGTTACGCTGCACTGTAACACCAGTGCCGGCCACCGGCAAGAAGCCCGGGGAAACCGTAGAGAGCAATATTGGCATTCATCTTTCATTCGCACAGGAATGGCGAGCGGCCTGTCCCCGACAGACGACGGCTAACGCGCGGTCGTTGCGCCATCAGCGCCGAAGGATAAGCCCCTTTGGCATAATTTTTGCGCACAACCGCCTGCTCTTGGCGTCAATCGCATGCAAGCGTGCAGTGAGCAAGTCGGGTGCTGCCGTTTCGGCGGAAGACGCTGTTGCATCTTCAACAACAGTGGAGGACCGCGATGCTTGTACCCTCACCGAAATGGCTGGATACCGGCGACAATGCCTGGCAACTGGCAGCCGCGACGTTTGTCGGGCTGCAGAGCATCCCCGGCCTGATGGTTCTTTATGGCGGCGTCGTCAAGAAGAAATGGGCCATCAACTCGGCGTTCATGTCGATGTATGCGTTCGCCTCGGTCCTGGTTGCCTGGGTCCTGGTCGCCTACAACATGGCGTTTGGACCGCAATGGTTGCCGTTCGTCGGCAAACCGATGCTCGCGACGTCGGCGGCGTTCACGATTGGGCAGGCAACGATACCGGCGGCCGCCTCGGGAATGCCTGAACTTGCTTTCCCGATGGCAACGCTGATTTTCTTCCAGTTCGTCTTCGCGGCGATCACTGTCATCATCCTGGCCGGGTCGGTGCTGGGACGGATGAATTTCGCGGCATGGGTGATTTTCTGCCCGGCGTGGATCATTTTGGTCTACACGGTGGGCGCGTTCAGTCTGTGGGGCGGTGGATGGCTCGCCGGGCTGGGGGTGGTCGATTTCTCAGGCGGCTACGTCATCCATCTGGCCGCCGCGAGTTCGGGCTTCGTCGCCGCGGCCATGGTCGGCCCGCGACTGCAGCAGGATCGCCAGAATTTCCCGCCCAACAGCCTGCTGATCACATTGGTCGGCGGCGGCATCCTGTGGCTCGGCTGGAACGGCTTCAACGGCGGTGACCCCTACTTCGCCAATGCCGATGCCGGTGTCGCGGTTCTAAACACCAACACCGCCACGGCGGTCGCGGTACTGGTCTGGACGCTGTGCGACAAGCTGGCCTACGGCAAGCCGTCGGTCATCGGCGCGGTGAACGGCATGATCGCCGGGCTGGTCGCGATCACCCCGGCAGCCGGCTATGTGAATGGATGGGGCGCCATCATCATCGGCATCTGCGCCGGCATCATCCCCTGGATGAGCATGAACTGGCTGCAGAAGACCGCGTTCATGATGCGGGTGGACGACACGCTGAGCGTGTTCTCGACGCACGGCGTGGCTGCCATCACCGGCGGATTGCTGACAGGCGTGCTGGGGTGCCCCGACATGCTGGAGTACATCGGTACGGAGAAGGATGCCCCTGGCGTCAGCGTCACGGGCCTGATCTACGGCAATCCGCACCAGCTTGTGCTGCAGATCTACGGTGCGCTGTTCGTTATTGTCTACAATGTCATCGTCACCTTCATCATCCTCAAAGTGATTTCGTTCATTGTGCCACTGCGGATGGACGAGGCGACACTGAGGGTGGGCGATGACGCCGTGCACGGCGAGACCGCTTACGCGATCGGCGTGGAGGGCGAATAGCCGGCCGGACGTTCCGGAGGGGCCGCGTGGCGACAGGCGGACCTGTGGCGGGTGGGCAACAACCCGCCACAGCCGGTTCGGGCCTGACGGAGGTTTTCCACAGGCAAAGGCCGGCCACCGGCCAGATGCACTCGTCCGGCCGCGCACGAGGTCTTTTCGCACAGTGGGCCGTACCATGCGCCGGTGGGTTGGATTTCGGTTGGCCTGGGCTCGATTGCGACTGGCTGAACAGCGTAGCCGCGTGCGATGTCGGCTGGCCGGCTGGCGAGGGCGCGACCCCAAGCCGTGGGTCCTCGTGCTGGTGGGCATGACGCTCGGGTTCGGACTCCTGCTGATGCCGCTCGCCTTGCTCGGGATATTCCGCCTCGTGGCCAGCGTCACGCACTCGCTCCGCTGATCCGTCGGACCGGGCGGCGGCGGCACGCGCGATCCGTGGACACAGCGTGCCGTGGACCACGCAGTCTTGGAAATCCGTCGAAGCGAGACCGGTCCGGCTCTGCTCAGGCTGATATCGTTGCCAGGCTGCCGATCCTGCCTGGAGGACGCCGGAACATTATGCCAAGCGCCCGGGCAATGGGCCTGAGAAGCGGATGGCCCGGAACCCGGGGTCGAACGCGGCCATGCCTTGCGCCCCGTCTGCGATTTCCGCCAGCGGCAGCCGCTCCCCCGCGATTTGACTTGCCCCAGGCGGAGGCGGATGAGACTTTGCGTCGGTAACGGAAAACGGGAGGAAAATCATCATGAGCGACTCGTATTCGGGAGCGTGCTTTTGCGGGGCTGTCGAGATTCGCGTGACCGGTCAGCCTAATGCGATGGGCTATTGCCATTGCCGGTCGTGCCGTTCGTGGTCCGGCGGCCCTGTCAATGCGTTCTCGCTCTGGTCGCCGCAGGCAGTCGAGGTGGTCAAGGGCGCCGAGAATATTGCGACATATCACAAGACGGAAATGAGCCACCGCCAGTTCTGCCGCGTATGCGGCGGCCACCTGATGGCCGCGCACCCGCCGTTGCAAATGGTCGACGTCTTCGCGGCAACGATACCGGATCTCGCATTCACCCCGCAGGTGCATGTCAATTATGCCGAAACCGTGCTGCGGATGCACGACGGGCTGCCGAAGCTGAAGGATTTTCCGGCTGAATTTGGCGGCTCCGGCGAATCTGTCCCCGAATAGACCCGAGCGGGAAGCGGGAATTCCAGGAGCCCGGCATGGTTCAGCCCGGGGCTCCCGATCCGCGCCGGCGGATGACCAATCGCGACAACGACGGCGGCACGGGCTAAACAGGCCGCATGCGATACCGTGTCCAGCATATCACGCGCTATGCGTACGGCACTCCGGTCGAACTGGCCGCGCACATGGTACATTTGCGGCCACGGCCGCGGCCGTGGCAGATCGTCCTGTCGGAGCGCATCACCACTGAGCCGATGCCCGCTCGCCGGCGCGATGGACTGGATCACTTCGGCAACCACGTCACGTGGCTGTTCATGGACATGCCGCACGCTGATTTCGAGGTGACGTCGGAGTCCGTTGTCGAAGTCGATTGTCCGCCGCCGCCCGGCGCCGGGGATACTCTGCCGTGGGAGTGCGTGGTGCAGGCGGCCCGCAGTCACGCGGGCTGGCAGGCGGTCGAATTCCAGTTCGGCACGGTGATGGCGCCGGTGAACGCCGAGTCGAAAGCCTACGCCAGCAAATCGTTCAGCAAGGGGCGTCCGGTGCTGGAGGCGCTGCTGGAACTGAACAACCGGATCTACAGCGAATTCCGCTTCCGTCCCGGGGTCACCACGATCTCCACCCCGGTATCGCAGATAATGGAGCGGCGGGAGGGCGTTTGTCAGGATTTTACCCATGCGATGATCAGCGGGTTGCGCGGCATCGGATTGCCGGCCCGCTATACCTCGGGTTACATCCGCACCAAGCCGCCGCCGGGCCAACAGAAGCGCCACGGCGCGGACCAGTCGCACGCCTGGGTCGGTTGCTGGCTCGGTCCGGAGCACGGTTGGGTGGACGTCGATCCGACTAACGGCATCGTGGTCAAGGATGAGCACGTGCTGCTGGGCTGGGGCCGGGATTTCAGCGACGTCAGTCCGGTACGCGGCGTGATCCTGGGCGGCGGCAACCACGTGGTCCGCGTCAGCGTCGATCTTGAGCCGATGGAGGAGGCAGAAGCCGAATGAGCCGCCTTCTCGTGCGATGGCACGCCGACTGGCGCGTTCCGTGTCGGAGCCTATGTGGAACTGTGGAACGGGCACCGGAGGCAATGATGCACGAGGTCTTCCGCGCATGCCTGCGGCAGCAGGCTGCGTCGGTGTGCCACCAAGCGATCCGACCTCCAGCCATACAATGGGCTGCCCTTGTCCCGTGGTCGCGTGCCGAGGAGACTGAAGAGGCGGCGACAACTTGAGAAAGATGTTCAATAATCGGCGGCGTTGGGATCGAATTCCAGCACGGTATCACCCGGATGAACCGAGGAGTCGCCGGCGTAAATATCGCGGTCCCTGGTTTCCGGCACGAACAGCAAGCCGATGATCGCCGTGCCCGCCGCGATCACGATCGGATACCACAGCCCATAGTAGACGCTGCCGGTCTGGGCGTTCATCGCGAACATCGAGGCCGGCAACAATCCGCCGAACCAGCCGTTGCCGATGTGATACGGCAGCGACATCGAGGTATATCGGATGCGCGTCGGGAACAACTCCACCAAGGCGGCTGCCATGGGACCATAGACCATGGTGACCAGCACCATCAGGAAGATCAGGATCAGAACCAGCGTGAACGGTTGGGGCCGGAATATGTCCCACCAGTGGGCCAGTTTCACCACCGATGGGTTCGACGCCGCCGGGTAGCCGACCGCGGTCAGCGTGGTCGCCAGATCGGCGGCAAATCCTTTGGCCTTCGGGTCCAGCGTCTTGTCACCGATCTTGATGCTGGCCGGCATTCCTGGCGCTGCATCCTGCTGAGAGTAGGTCACCGAGGCCTTGGACAGTGATGCCTTGGCGACGTCGCAACTGTTGACGAACTTCGACAATCCCGTCGGATTGAACTGGAACGAGCAGTCGGCGGGATCGGCCACCACCACGACGTGCACCATCTCATGTGCCTTGGTCAGTGCCGGGTTGGCGGTCTCGGCCATGTATTTGAAGACCGGGAAGTAGGTCAGGGCAGCCAGCAGGCAGCCACCCAGGATGATGGGTTTGCGGCCGATCCTGTCGGACAGCCAGCCGAACAGGATGAAGCCGAAGGCACCGACCGCCAGCGCCCAGGCCACCAGCAAATTGGCCGAGAAGCTGTCCACCTTCAGCACGCCCGTAAGGAAAAACAGCGCGTAGAACTGCCCCGAGTACCACACCACGGCCTGGCCGGCGACGAGGCCGAACAACGCCAGGATGGCCCATTTGGCATTGGCCCACTGACCGAACGCCTCGCTAAGCGGCGCCTTCGAGTGGGCGCCTTGCGCCTTCATCTTCAGGAACGCCGGGCTTTCGCTGAGTTGCAGGCGAATCCAGACCGAAATCGCCAGCAGAAGAACGGACACCAGGAACGGAATGCGCCAGCCGTAGGCCCTGAAGTCGGCGGCGCTCATGGAGGCCTGCACGAACAGGATCACCAGCAACGACAAGAACAGGCCGAGAGTCGCGGTGGTCTGGATCCAGCTTGTGTAGAACCCTCGCCTTCCCTGCGGTGCATGTTCGGCCACATAGGTCGCCGCACCGCCGTACTCGCCGCCGATCGCGAGGCCTTGCAGGATGCGCAGGCTGATCAGGATGACGGCGGCGGTGATGCCGATACTGTCGGATGTCGGCAGGATGCCGACGACAAAGGTTGACGAACCCATGATCAGGATGGTCACGAGGAAGGTGTATTTGCGGCCGACCAGATCGCCGATGCGACCAAACACCAAGGCACCGAACGGACGCACCAGGAAGCCTGCCGCGAACGCCAGAAGGGCAAAGATGTTACGCGTCGTCTCATCGAACTGGCCAAAGAACTTGGCGCCGATGATGACGGCGAGCGAGCCGTACAGATAAAAGTCGTACCACTCGAAAACAGTGCCCAGCGATGAAGCCAGGATGATCTTCTTCTCATCCGACGTCATCGGCCGCACCAGCGGCGCCATTCCGCCCAACTGAGCCGCGCTTGCCCTCATGAGATTAACGCCCTTCCCCGAAACGTTCTTTGCCGGCACCGGGAGCGCGGTTTTTTGAGCACCTCCCGCGGTGTTGCCCGCCGTCGATTGGACGGCGGGCAGAAATCATTAACTGAAGTTAAGGACGGTGGACAGAGGGAAATAATTGGCGGAAGCCCAAGGGCAGCCGTGGCGGCATTGGGTACGCCTTGACCTCGTGACGTTACCACTGCTCCATGAGGGCTCGGGTTTCCTGGACGGCGACATCCCAGATCTCCAGCATCTCGGCATCGTCGCGCTGGTAGCGGCCACCAAAGTTGCCGTCGTCCAGCAACAGGCGGACCTCGAACGGTGGGAGGGTGCGCAGCCGCTCGATGTCGACCATCGGCCTGCTTCCCTCTGCCGGAGGACGCAAGGGCAGCCGCGTCCAGGGGAAATTCTCCATCCAACTGCCATGGCTGGCGAGAGGGTCGATGCGCTGGATCGCGGCCAGCGTCAGGGGTGCGCGCCACCAGTCGTGGATACGGACCCGGGCGTCGGGATGATCCATCATCCACTCCTGGGCGATCGCCGCCGCCGGCTGATTTCCGGCGTGGCCGTTCACGATCAGGATGCGGCGGAAGCCGCTGCCTTTGAGACCGTCGAGTACGTCCCGCAGCAGCGCCGCGTATGTCGCAACGCGCAGTGTCACCGTGCCCGGGAAGCCGCTGAAACAGGGGGTCAGCCCATAGGTGATGGCGGGGAACACGGGGATGTCCAGAGGTTCGGCTGCCTCGGCTGCGATCCGTTCCGCCAGAATCGAATTGGTCGTCAGGGACAGCCCGGCGTGCTGTTCCGTACTTCCGAGCGGCAGGACACACCGGTCATCGTGCCGTACCCAGTCCTCCACCATACGCCAGTCCATATTCGCGATTCGCATTCATCCTCCAGTCCATCACGCTGTTGCGAGACCCGACGCTGATCCGCCGGGCAGCGGGCGTCAATGCGGTCGGTATCGGCGCGAGCCCGTTGTCAGCATCGCCGCTCATGCGCCCGGACTCACGCAATTCTCGGTCATCGCGGCGGTACGCAACCGCCGGACCACGAACAGTCCGGGAATGCGAAGCATCACGACCATGGCGACGGCCATGAGGGCGCCGGTTTGCCGCTGAGCGATTTCATCCACTGCGTCATCGTCCGCCAACGATGCTTTTCGGAGCGTTTCCAAGTCCATTGGAACCGCGCCCGCTCATGTTGGGCGAGCGATTCGCATGGCCTGAGGTCGTTTCTCGATCCGGGTCAGACGGACATTGCGCCAGAAACAAAATCCTCCCGATGCGACGCGGCCCGCTTAGCGCATCAAGGGGTCATTTGGAAGCGAGACAAGCGGTGGCGGCGCGCGGCCTGTTTCGATGGACAAATCTTCAGCCTGACTGTGCAGGCCGAAAATGGTCTATCTCTTTGTTTGGTCGCATGATTCACGCGCGGGGACGTTCCGCTCAGCGCGATCATGCTCTAGGCATGCTATAGCGCTTGGGTGACAGGGAAGGACTGCGGCGTGGAAGGAGTGCGGCACCTGAGCCAGGATTCTCGGTTCGCGGCGCTGATCAGCCGCGTCGGGCCGCCGCGACTGGTGGTGCAGCGGCAGCGCAGCCCGTATGAAGCCCTGATTCGCGCGATCGCGCACCAGCAACTGCATGGACGCGCCGCCGAGACGATCCTGGCGCGGTTCTCGGCGCTGTTTCCGGGCGATGGCTTTCCTGAACCGGATGTAGTCATGGCCACCGCGGACTCCGCGTTGCGTGGCTGCGGCTTCTCCGGCGGCAAGATCGCGGCGATCCGCGATATCTGCGCCAAGGCGCTGGACGGGACAGTGCCCACCCGCCGGCAATCGCACCGCCTGAGCGACGAGGTGCTGATCGAGCGGTTGACGACAATTCGCGGCGTCGGCCGCTGGACCGTCGAGATGCTGCTGATCTTCACCCTCGGGCGCCCCGACGTGCTGCCGGTCGACGATTTCGGCGTGCGGGAAGGGTATCGCGTGCTGCACGGGCTGGAGACGCAGCCGAAGCCGAAGCTGCTGGCGGAGATCGGTTCGGCATGGGCGCCGTACCGATCCCTGGCCACGTGGTACCTGTATCGCGCCGCCGAAGAGGCAAGGCGACAGGGGCCGACGAGCCGGGCGTAGGAAGCGCCGCCGTCAGTGAAACGTTCGACCGCCATCGACCGGAAGCGCGATCCCGGTGACGAACGATGATTCGGGCGCGGTGAGAAACAGGATCGCCGCGGCGATTTCCTCGGGCGCGGCGGGTCGGCGCAGGGCATAA
Source organism: uncultured Alphaproteobacteria bacterium (assembly GCA_963817185.1). GTDB lineage: Bacteria > Pseudomonadota > Alphaproteobacteria > Acetobacterales > Acetobacteraceae > Rhodopila. Next base: position 533,413 of record CAWFNN010000007.1, read on the forward strand.
CGGGCGGTCAGTTCCGGCTGCACATCGCCCGCCGCGTTGCGCAGGAACCCCTGCGTCATCGGGGTCTCCACCATGCCGGGGCACACGACGTTCACCCTGATGGAGGGTGCGAGTTCCATCGCCAGGGCCTTGGTCATGGCGATAACTCCGCCCTTCGAGGCGACATAGGCGGTGCTACCGGGACCTGTGGGCGTGATGCCGACACCCGATCCGATGTTGACGATGGTGGCCGGCACTCCAGCCGCCAGCAGGATCGGTGCGGCGGCCTGCACGACCAGGAACGTCCCCGTCAGATTGACCGCGAGGGTGCGACTGAACAGCTCCGCGGTGGTGTCCGCGATGCCTGCCGGCGAAAAGATGCCGGCGGCGTTCACGACCCCGTCCAGGCCGCCGAGCGCCGACTCGGCCGCGCGCACCGCCTGGCGGACCGAATCCGCTTCCGCCACGTCCACTGGCACGAACAGTACGTCGTGATCATCGGCTGAGCGGTCCAGAACGGCGACCGCGGCGCCTTCGCGGCGGAACAGCGCCGCGGTTGCCCGCCCGATACCGGAAGCCCCTCCGGTGATCAGGATTTTTCGTCCAGCCAAGCGTGCCATGATCGTTGCTCCTCCTTCTCAGCCGTTTTTGTTCCGCGGCCCGAAGCGGTGGCCTCCGGCGGTTGCTGTTGTCGCCCGACAGTCACTGCACGACTTGCCCCGGCTCGTCACCGGTACCGCGCCGGGTGAAATGACGGGGCCATGTCGCAACAGTCATCCGGCTCGCGCGTCGTGCACCACGATGGACGAAAGTGCGATCGGTGTGAACGGGCGTCGCCTGTGGCTCCACGGTCAGAGCATTGGAATCGCGGATACACCGACAAGCGCTGATGGGCCGGTCGGCACCAGCCGAGACCCTGGCGCATCGACCCGCTATATCCGCGTTCGATCGCGTGCATCCATCCTGCTTCCGTCGGCGCGTGATGATGGCGCGCATGGAACATGCCAGCGGGTCCAAGTGCTACTTTCGCAACAGGGGCACACCGTCATAAACTGTCACTTTCGTAAACCGTCACTCGGCCTGCGCCACGTCATACATGGCGTCATCGACGCACAGCTTCATGTCGTCGGCGCTCCGGGCGAACAGATAAGCCTTCGGCAGATTCGCCGTCTGGAAAAAAGTGTCCTTGCAGCGGATCACGGAATTGTCGCTGAACACCAGGATCCGATAGCGAGTGCAGCCGTTGAAGCCGGGTACCCGCCTGCCGTCGTCGATGTAGGCCTCGATGGTCTTGCCGAACACCAGCGTATAGCCGATCACCTGGCTCAGGTCGCACATTGCCGCCGCGGAGCGAGTCGACAGCGCCAGCAGGAGGGACGCGGCCAGGATCCCGCGCATCAGACCGGCTTCCAGGATCGATCGACCTCCACATCGATCAACGTCGGCCCATCAGCCGCGAGCGCCTGTTCCAACAGGTCGCCGAGGTCGGACAAGGTTGCCGCCTTGTGCGCGGTCAGGCCCAGCCCGCGCGCCACGGCGACGAAATCGATCCGGGGCCGGTCCAGGTCCATCGCCACGTAGGTGTCGGTCTGCGCCGCCAGCCCCTTCATCGCATTGGTTCGCTGCTTGAGAATGCGATAGGAAAAGTTGTTGATGATGACGAAGACCATTCGCAGGTTTTCGTGCGCAGCGGTCCACAGGCCCTGGATCGTGTACATCGCCGACCCATCGCCGATCAGCGCCACCACCGGGCGCTCCGGCAGGGCCAGCTTGACGCCGATGGCGGCCGGCAGGCCCCAGCCGATGCCGCCACCGCGGAGCCCGAAGAAGCTCTGCGCATCGTCGCTTTTCAGGAAACGGCGCAGACCCGTCCCCGAGGAAACGGTCTCATCGATGACGACCGCATCGTCCGGCAGCAAACGTCCGATCGTCTGCATCAGGGCCAGCGGGTGGATCGGATGGCGTTCGGCGAGAGCGTCGGCCATGGCGTTCAGCTTGTGCAGGCTGGCGAGGCCCTCTGCCTTCGCGTGTGCCAGCCGCTTCACCGTCGCCTCGGCTTCCGTGGCGGAGCGGGCCTGCAGCACAGCCTGCGTCAGCTCGCGAAGAGTGACCTTGGGCTCGCCAAGGATCGACACCTGTTCGGGATAGTTTTTCGCCAGTTCCCACGGATCGGTATCGAGATGGACCACGGGATAGTCCTGAGGCATCGCTTCGACTTCGCCCGGCAAGGACAGGGTGAACAGGTCGGCCCCGATCGAGACGAGGAGATCGTGCTGCAACAGCACCCCGCGGATCGCCTCCGGCAATCGGACCATGGTGCCGCGATAGAGCGGATGCGAGGAGGGGAACATCGCCCGGCTCGCCATGCCTTCATCGTAAACTGGCGCACCCAGCGTCTCCGCCAACGCCACGAGTTCCTGCAACGCGTCGCCCTGCGGCACGGCGTCGCCGGCAATGATGACCGGACTGCCTGCCCTGGCGATGATCGCGGCGGCCTGTCCGATCGCCGACGCATCGCCTCTGATTCGCGATGCCACGCGGCTGGGTGTGCCGAGATCGAGGTCGGCGCTGTCGGTCAGGACATCGCCGGGCAATGACAGAAAGACCGGACCCATCGGCGGCGCCAGCGCGGTCTTCACGGCCCGGTGGATCGCCCGCGGCAGGTCGGCGAGCCGGCGCACCTCCTCCGACCACTTGACGAACGGTCGGGCGATGGAGGGCAAATCGGCCCACAGCAGGGGTTCGGTGAAGTTGAAGCGCTGCTCGTGCTGGCCCGCGGTCACCAGGATCGGCGAACCGGCCTTCTGTGCGTCGTACAGCATGCCCATCGCATTCCCCAGGCCGGGGGCCGCATGCAGATTGACCACGGCGCACTGGCCGGATGCCTGGGCGTAACCGTCTGCCATTCCCATGGCCGGCGCCTCCTGCAACGCCAGGATGTAACGAAGCTCGCGCTCCGCCGCCAGCGCATCCATAAGAGGTAATTCGGTGGTCCCGGGATTGCCGAACATCACCCGCACCCCCTCCTGCTTCAGCAATTCGAGCAGGGCGGTCTTTCCTGGCATCATTGTCATGGATATTTACCTCCACGGGCGGTAGCTGCTGTTGTTGTTCCGCTACAAGGCACCGCGCCGCTATGCAAGCGGATGCGCACGCATCACCGGTGGGAGACGTTATTGATGTCAAGATTATCGCGTCGCGTCCTGATCAGCGGACTGGCGGCCGCGCCCTTGGCCCGTCCGGGGATCATTCGAGCCCAGAGTTCGTCGAAGCCGGTGAAGATTGGCCTGTTGTCGGACATGGGCGGTCCTTACCGGGACGTGGGCGGCCCGGGCAACAAGGTCGCGACTGAGTTGGCGATCGAGGATTTCGGCGGCTCCGTGCTCGGCCGGCCGATCGAAGTCATGCAGGCGGACGACCAGGACAAACCGGATGTGTCCACCTCGCTTGCCCGCGAATGGATCGACGACGCCGGCGTGGATGTGCTGGCAGACGGCGCCGCCAGTTCCTCCGGCCTCGCGGTGCAGCAGGTCTGCCGGGAGAAGAAGAGGATCTACCTTGTCACCGGCCCGGCGACGTCGGACATGACCGGCAAGCAGTGCTCGCCCTACGGCATCCATTTCTCCTACGACACCTACGCCCTGGCGCACGGCACCGGCAACGCACTGACCAAGGCCGGAGGCGACACGTGGTTCTTCATCACCGCGGACTACGCGTTCGGCTATGCGCTGGAGCGGGACACGATGAGCGCGGTGAAGGCGGCCGGCGGCAAGGTGCTGGGCGCGGTTCGCGCGCCGCTCGCCACGGCGGATTTTTCTTCCTATCTGGTGCAGGCGCAGGCGTCAGGCGCCAAGGTCATCGGTCTGGCGAACGCCGGCACCGACACGCAGAACTGCGTCAAGCAGGCGGCGGAGTTCGGCCTGACCAAAAGCGGCGTCCGCCTGGCCACGCTGCTGATCCAGATCAGCGACGTAAATGCGCTGGGGCAGAGGGTCTGCGAGGGTCTGACCTTCACCAACTCGTTTTACTGGGACATGACCGACAAGACCCGCGTCTGGTCGAAGCGCTGGAGCGACAGGATGGGCGGCATGGTCCCCGGACTGTTGCACGCCGGCAGCTATTGCGCGGCCTATCATTGGCTGAAGGCGGTGAAAGCGGCCGGCACGACCGATGCCGACGCGGTCGTGGCCAAGATGAAGGCGACGCCGGTCAACGATTTCTACAATGACAATGTGAAGATCCGCGAAGACGGGCGGGTCATGCACGTGATGTATCTGTGGCAGGTGAAGCCGGTCGCACAGGCTCGGTCGAAGTACGATTTCTGCAACAAGCTGGCGACGATTTCGCCCACGGATGCCTGGCGTCCGCTGGCATTGGGGGGATGCCCGCTGATCAAGACGTAGCCTGCACGCGGCGGGTGGAGCGGACGCCGCGGCAAGGCTTCTGTTCGGCGATCAGGTCACGCCCGTAACGGCCTGTGCCCGCGACGCGGTGGGGTCAGCGCGAGAAAGGTGTCCAAGGCACGCGGGCCGCTGACATGGCGGATCGATCAGGCCGCCCGCCACAGCTCCCCGTCGCGCACCGCCTTCCCTTCCGCCTCCATTTTCAGCAGATGGGCAAGTACGTTCCGCTCCGCCGCCTTCCGCAGCCGCGGATTCAACTGCGAATACAGCGCGTCCATGATCGTGTAGGTATCGAACGCGCCGTCGTTCAGCTTCCTGGCGATGGCCTGTTCGCGGATCACGCGATGGGTCAGCATTTCCCTCACAAGGCGGCGAGGCTGCCGCATCGGTGGCCCGTGTCCGGGCAGATAGACATCGTCGTCACGGTCAAGCAACAGGCGCAGGCTGGCGAAATAGTCGGCCATGTCGCCGCCGGGCGGGCTGACGATGCTGGTGGACCAGGACATCACGTGGTCGGCGCTGAACAGGACCTTTTCGCCATTCGCGGCGGCCAGCGCGTAACACAGATGGTCGGACGCGTGGCCCGGGGTGTGCACCGCCAGCATGCCGGCGACCGTCGCGCCGTCGTCGAGCTTGATATCCGGGTCGAATATGGGGACCGCGCTGTGGCGAAATCCCGCGGTCGGCGCTCCGGTCGCCGCCTGCAGGGCCGCGACGGCACCGATATGATCGTGATGGGTATGGCTCACCAGGATCAGGGCGATCTGTCCCCCGGTGTGGCGCAGGATCGCCTCGATGTGCTCCGGATGACCCTCAGGTCCCGGGTCCAGCACGACCACGCCATCCGGCGCCTCGATCAGATAGGTGTTGGTGCCGAAATAGGTCATCGGACCGGGGTTGTCCGCGATGATCCGGCTGATCCCCGGCATTACCGGCTGGTTGGCACCACGCTCCGGCTCCGGTTCGGTCAGGAAGGGCATTCTTTGCGTTCTCCGTTTCTCCCGATCCATGCCGTAAACCGGCCGGGCTGGCAACGCCGCCACATCCCGTGCCATGCTGGCGGATAAACCAAAAGGGGAGAACGGACATGGCGAAGGGTCTGCTGTTCGCGGCGCTGGATTTCTCGACCGCGCATGAAGACGAGTTTCACGACTGGTATGATCATGAGCACGTGCCGGAGCGTCTGCGGGTGCCTGGGTTCCTGAACGCGGAACGCTGGATCGATGCGGCTAATCCGAAGATTCACGTGGCGACCTACGACCTGGACAGCGCCGGCGTGCTGGCAAGTCCGGCTTACCGAGCGATTGCCGGCGACAACCTGTCGGTGTGGTCCAGGCGGGTTACCGGCATGTGCCGGCGGATCATGCGGTTCGCGGGTGAGCAACTGCTGCCGGGCGAACTGACCGGCGTGGCAGACGCCAGGGCGCTGCTTGTCGCATCGATGAACATCGATCCCGCTGTCGAACCCGAGTTCACCGAATGGTACAACAGCGAACATCTGCCGCAGCTCGCCGCCGTCCCCGGCGTGCTCGTGGCGAGGCGTTTCCGCGCCACCGACACGGGATCGGAGAGGCGCTATCTGGCGCTTTACCATCTGCGCGACGGTGACGTGCCGCGGTCGGAGGCCTGGGGCAAGGCCGCGAACACACCCTGGACGGAGCGGATGCGGCCGCATTTCCGCGACATGCTGGTGCTGCGGATGGATCGATATCAACGGAAGGCTTCGCATTAGATGCCGATCCTGACGCACCGCCGCGGGCCAGGGTGGAGAGGCGGTGCGCTTGTTGGGCCGTTGGCCTTGCCTATGATCGACCAGACGAGACCGTCAAACGGCATTTGGGGGGATTCGCCGGTTCAATCTCACCAGGGTGCGAAACGTGCGGGTTTCGAACCGGAATTCACCGGTCGCGTCGGCGGGATCGTCGGCTTCATCGGAGCTGCTTCCGATGGGGGCTAAGAGACAATAAGAAGGAGGCGCGAGGCGGATGGCTGGCCGATCCTCCCGGGTTGTATTCGTGCTGGCGCTGGTACTGGCCGGCGTGCTTGGGACGACGCGCGCCTGGGCCCTGGGTGAAGCACCGAGGTCCGGCGAGACCGTCACGCAGTACCTGACGCCGGGTATCCTGCAGGCCCTGTTTCCTGGCGCCGAGCGGGTCGGGGCGGTCGGCGGAACGCCACCCGCCGCCACCGTCTACAAAACCGGCAAGGCGATCGGCTACATTTTCTCGACCTGGGACGTGACGCGGTCTCGCGGATTTGCCGACCGCCCACTGGTCCTGCTGGTCGGCCTCAGTCTTGCCGGCCGGATCGCCGGAGTGAAACTCGTCCGCCACAGCGAGGCGATCGGGATACTTGGACTGCGCGACGAGGATTTTCTGCGGTTCCCGGATCAGTTTACTGGGTACGACATCAAAAGCAGCGTCGACGTCGTGAGGAAATCGCCGGCTTCGCCCTCGGAGCAAGGAGGCGCGCCGCAGCAAGCGGCACTGGGACAAGCCCTGCCGCAAGTGGATGCGATCGCACACGCGACCACGAGTTCAGTTTTCATGAGCGACGCGATCCTGCGCGGTGCGCGCATCGTCGCGCGCAGCCGGGGGATCCTGGCGTCGGCGAACCGGCCTTCCGGACGCGTCGATGTCGATCGCTTTACGCCTGCCGACTGGCATGCGCTGGAGACTGCCGGAGCCATCACTCATCTCCATCTCACGTATAAAGATGTGCTTGGAAAGTTGCGCGATCGGGGCGCCGTTGGGATCGTTGGCGGCGATCGTTCGGCACACGCCGACGATCCGTTTTTGGATCTCTATGTTGCGCTGCTGACGCCCGCCGGCAGTCGGCATCAATATCCTGGGCAGGATGTGGTACTCCAATTACGTCTATGCGGCCGGACGCGGCATCGACGATCAGATTTTGCTCGTCGCCGCAAACAGCGTTGTTTCCGTTCTGGGTGCGGGTCTGAGTGCGGAGCAGCCGGACACGATCGTGCCGATCGAGCTTGTGCAGGGTGACAAAACGATCCGCTTGTCGCCCAGGGAGATCACCAGCCTGCCGTTCCTGCACGCGGACTAAAGCGCCCCGGTTGACGGAGCAGGCACTGGTCTCGATTCCCGGGTAAAGACGGGCTCGATCCGGGCCGTCCGTGGCAGATCCGGCTGCTCGTTCCGGGCGAAACGGCCAACGGCAAGACCGCCTTCGCCGATTTTGCGCTGCCGTACCGATTGCCCGCCAGCTACCTGTTGAAGCCGGCTGCAGGATTCCCGGGCCATTGAAAACGATGCCGACGGCAACCCGGGATTCGCGTGGACCGCGATCTGGCGCGCGCGTTCAGGCGAGATTGCTGTGCTCGGCGTCGCACTGACCACGCTGACGGCGATTCTGTTGCTCCAGGCCCCGATCAGCCGGCGGCCACGGCTGCACCGTTGGATCAGGATCGGTTTCCTGACCTGGACCCTGGTCTGGCTCGGATGGTACGCCGGTGCCCAGTTGACCGTCGTGCTGCTGATCACCTGGATCCACTCGCTAGTGACGGACTTCCGGTGGGACTCTCTGTTCGCCGATCCGCTGATCGCGATCCTGCTTGGATTTACGATCGTCAGCCTGTTCCTGTGGGGACGCGCCGCCTTCTGCGGGTGGCTCTGCCCGTTCGGGGCGCTCCAGGAGTTGACCAACAAAGCGGCCCGCGGCCTTCGCGTTCCGCAACTGAAGATCCCGGTCTCTGCTGCACGGCCGTCTGGTGGTGGCGAAATACGTGCTGTTTGTCGCGCTTGTTGGTGTCTCGTTCTTCGCCTGGGACCTGGCGATGGCCGGCGCCGAGATCGAGCCGTTCAAGGCGGCGATCATCCTGCGCTTCATGACCGAATGGCCGATGGTCGCGTACGCCGTTGCATTGATCGCGGCGAGCCTGTTCGTCGAGCGCTTCTATTGCCGGTTTGCCTGCCCGCTCGGCGGTGGGCTCGCCCTGTTCGGCAAGGTCCGGATCTTCGACTGGCTGAAACGCCATCCCGAGTGCGGCAGCCGTTGCCGTGCCTGCGAGACGGTCTGTCCGGTTGGCGCGATCAAGCGCAACGGCCAGATCAACATGAACGAATGCTTCTTTTGCCTGGACTGCCAGGTCACCTATTATGATGATCACACCTGTCCTCCGATGGTGTGGCGGCGCAAGCTTCTGGAACAGGCGCCGAGGCCCCTGCCCTCGCCCGCCGGAGCCCGCGCGCGGGGGGCAGGCCGATGACCCCCAGCGGGACGGCCGCAGGACTGGCCCGGCGGCGCGCCATCACCATCCTGGCGGCGTTCGCCGGCATGCCGCTGTTGCGGCGTGACCGGAGCTCGTCAGATCCAGAAGCATTGTACCGATGGAACGGCACGTCGCTGGGCTCGCCGTCGCACCTGCTGCTGTATCATCCGGATCGGACGGCCACCGAACGGGTTGTCGACCTTTGTGCGACCGAAATCGAGCGGCTGGAACGGATCTTCGCCCTGTATCGCGACGACAGCGAGGTCGCCTGCCTGAACCGGGAGGGCCGGATCGCCGCACCTTCGGATGATCTGCTGCTGGTGTTGTCGGCATGCGACCGGTTATCCGCACAGAGCGGCGGTGCGTTCGATGCAACCGTGCAACCGCTGTGGAATCTTTATGCCAGACATTTCTTTGGCGGACAGATCCCGGTGACGGAGGGGCCGAAGCCAAGCGCCATCGCGGCCGCGCTGGCGCTGGTGGACTGGGGCGGGGTTGCGTTCAGCGGCAGAGAGGTGGCGCTGCGACGACCCGGAATGGGTCTCACCCTGAACGGCATCGCCCAGGGATACGTCACCGACCGGATTATCGGTATCCTGCGCGACAATGGATTCGATCGGGTTCTCACGGATCTGGGGCGAAGCGAGATCGGCGTGATCGGCCGACACCCTGATGGTCGGCCCTGGAAGGTCGGGCTGGCGGACCCTCGGCATCCCGAGCGGTTCGCTCTCGTTCTGGATCTTTTGCAAGGGGCTGTTTGCACATCAGGTGGTTATGGCACGAAGTTCGAGCCCAGCGGCAAGTACCACCATCTGTTCAATACGGCGACCGGTGGGAGTGCCGGGCACTACATCGGCGTATCGGTGTTCGCCCCCAGCGCGATGGTGGCCGACGCACTTTCGACCGCGCTGTATGTCACCCCGCCTTCGCGCAGGCGGGGATTGCTCGCGGGTTATCCGGGTGCCACGGCTATTGTGACGCTCCCCAACGGGGTGATCCAGCATCTCCCCGGCTAGACCATGTTCAGCCTGACTGTGCAGGCCGAAAATGGTCTATCTCTTTGTTTGATCGCATGATTCACGCGCCGGGGACGTTCCGCTCAGCGCGATCATGCTCTCTAGACCATTTTCATCCTGACTGTGCATGACGAAAATGGTCCAGATCTTTGTTTGATCGCATGATTCACGCGCCGGGGACGTTCCGCTCAGCGCGATATCTAGCCCCAGCCCTGACCGACCGCGCGCGCCGACAAGGCGCCGCATGCACGGTTCGGGACATGGCGCGCGAACAACATGTTGGTCGAGAAGCGACCGCCACTCCAGAACCGGTATTGCTGGCTGCGTGCCACCCGCGGACACCGGGCCCCCGATCGCCATCGCCGCGGCGATCGAGCCGACGATGAGGGCAACCAAGCCGGCGTTGAACGCCTGATCGATCAGGTTCTGGATCGTGGGCTTGTTGCGTCCGATTGTGCCGTTGCTGAACATCTTCTGCGTCCGTTCGTCGAAGAGGAAAATTCCTCCTCGCAACTTACAGACGCCCGTGTTTCGGCAATTCGACATCCCGCAGGAATTTTCTTACGGTCGTAGCCTGGACGTCCGGCGCCTGCGACGTCTTGTCCAACGCCGCGCGTCTGCGCTCCAGCCAGAGGCCCTGGGCCGGAGGCGAGCCGAGAGCGCTTGGAAATGGTGCCTGCACTCTCTGTCCTAAGACCGCTGCACCGAGAGCCGCGTCCCCGAGGCACCGCCCCTACAAGGCAATCTGCCGCCCGACTTCGAGGAACTTGTCGGCCGGCAGATCGAACCGGTCCGGCGTTCGGACGGCGTTGCGGTACATCGCGGCGAACAGCATACGCCGCCAAGTGGCTAACCGCGGCGGGTCCGTCTTGCGAACGATATCGTCGCGTGAGGCGAAGTAGACCGCATCATCGAGGTTGACTGGACAGCCTTTCTCCGCGGCGTAGGCCAGGGCGGAGACCACGCTGGGCATCTCGATGAAGCCAAACCGCACGGTCACGTGCCAGAAGTCGTCCGCGATCTTATCGACTTTGGCTCGCTCGGACAGCGGGACGCGTGGATGATCCTCGAAGCTCACTGTCAGGCTGACGACGGTTTGCTGCAGTGCCTTGATCTGGGCGACATGGCGCACCAGGACCGCCGGAACCACCCAATCGCTGCGGCTGAAAAACACCGCCGTGCCCGGGACGCGCGCAAGGTTGCCGCTCCTCAGTGTCGCGAGGAACTCGTCGATGGATTCCGGCTTTTGCAGCAATGACTGTCGGATGGCGTCGATCCCGCGGTGCCAGGTCGTCATCACCAGGAAGATCGCCAGACCCAGCAGCAGAGGAATCCACCCGCCTTCCCTGATTTTCAGCAGATTGGCGCCGAAGAACGCCAGGTCGACCAGCAGAAAGACGCCACTCACCGCCAGCGCGATGACCCTCGGCCATCGCCACAGGTCGCACATCGCATTGAACAGCAGCGTTGTTGTCAGCAGCATCGTGGTCGAGACCGCGGTGCCATAGGCACCCGCCAGGGCGTCAGAACTGCCGAAGCTGTAAGTCAGGAACAGGGTGCATACCATCATGACCCAGTTGATCACGGGCACATAGATCTGGCCGTATTCCTGGTCCGAAGTCTGCGCGATGTTCAAACCGGGGAACCAGCCAAGTTGCATGGCCTGACGGGTCAGGGAGAACGCGCTGGTGATGATCGCCTGGCTGGCGATGATCGTGGCACAGGTCGCCAGCACCACGAGCGGGATCACTGCCCAATGCGGGGCAAGCTCGAAGAAGGGGTTGCCGTCGATGCCAGGGTTCTCCAGCAGCAGTGAGGTCTGGCCGGCGTAGCAGAGCAGCAGGGCCGGCAGCACGACGGCATACCAGGACCACCGGATCGGGTTGCGGCCGAAATGTCCCATGTCGGCATACAGCGCCTCGCTGCCGGTGAGTGCCAGAAACACGCCGCCGAGAACAAAGAAGGTCTGCCAGCCATGAGCGACGGCAAAATGGGTCGCATGCCAGGGGTTGATCGCCAGGATCACCTCCGGCCGCCGCACAATGCCCGACAGACCGAGGACGGCGATGGCGACGAACCACAGCAGCATGATCGGACCGAAGACCCGGCCGATTTTGGCCGTCCCCTCTCTCTGGACGCCGAACAGTGCCAGCAGAACCAGCAATGCGGCCGGAACCACGTATGGCTTTAAGGTGTCGGTGACGACATTGATGCCTTCGAGCGCGCTCAACACCGAAATCGCCGGTGTCAGGATCCCGTCGCCGTAGATCAGCGCTGCTCCGAACAGGCCGGCGACGGTGAGCGCTCCGGCGAGGCGGCCCGCATTGCCCGTCACCAGCGCCATCAAGGCCAGAATGCCGCCCTCGCCATGGTTGTCCGCGCGCATCACGAAGGCACAATACTTGATCGAAACCGTGATAATGAGCGCCCAGACGACGAGCGAGAGCAGCCCGAGCGCGTCCTCGGCGGACAGATGGCCCCCCATTGTGCCTACGATGGCCTGGTAGGTATAGAGCGGGCTGGTGCCGAGGTCGCCATAGACGACCCCCAGTGCCGCCAGCGCGCCCGCGGCGGTAACCGGCCGGTCGGCGGGCGAGGCCTCCTCCCTGGCACCCCGTGTCGCGATGGCTTCCATTGTTTGTGTCTCCCGGCGTCGGTGGTGCAGCGAACTTCCCTCGTCGTAGCCGGCGTCTCCAAGCCACGTCTCGCCGCGCACGTTTGTACAGATCACCGCGACACATATGACCGCGACCGGGCGCGGTTATAGCGGGTCTGAAAACATCAGACCGCGGCACTAGAACGTCTCGGCGCAAACCGGCGGTCAACCGCGCGCGCGCAATGCTTGCGATAATGCCGCCGGATCGGTGACCGGCAGGCCGCACACGGCGCGTCGGCAGATATACGCAACCGCTTCGTGCGGCCCAGCCGTCTTGCCGTATGCCGGATGACCTGGCGGCAATGCACCTGCTTCGCCCAGCCGCGACACGACCACCGCCGGGTCTGGCGCACGCAATGCTGCTTGTGTCAACGCGCCGGCTGCATCGGGCGAGCGTCGGCCTCCCGCGGCCGAGCCGACGATCACGACGCTTGCCGCCTCCTCCAGCAGATCCGCGGCGGCCAGCAGCGTGGGCATGCCGGCCAGTTGATCCGGCTGGCCAGCGAATGCGGTCAGGACCGCGTGCGCCTGGTCGCGCCACGCGGTCTCGCCGGTGAGGTGGAACAGCCTGGACAGGACCTCCGCCATGATTCCATTGCCGGATGGCGTGGCATTGTCGGCGGCGGTGCGTGGACGTGACAACGGGACGTCGGTCGCGTCGGCGGCTGTGGTGTAAAAGCCGCCGTGACCGTCGCCGAAAGCGTCGCGCGCCGCGTTGGCCAACCGTTTGGCCACGGCGAGGTACGCCTCGTTTCCGGTCGGCTCATACAGCGCCAGCGCGGCACGGGCCATGGCTGCCTGGTCTTCGATCAGCCCCGGTGCGGTGACCCGGCCGAGCCGCCAGGCATGGTCGACACCGCCATGGCTGGCGGTCATATGGGTGAGGATGAAGTCGAACGCCTCACGGGCGCGGTCGAGCCAGGCAGGCTGGTCGAACACGGCGGAGGCACGGGCCAGGGCCGCGATCGCCAATCCGTTCCAGTCGGCGAGCACCTTGTCGTCCCAGCCGGGGCGGACGCGCTTTTCGCGTGCCCGGAACAGCACGTCGCGCGAACGGGCAAGCGCCGTCTCCTGGTCCGGCGTGCCGGCTGGGGTGACACGGCGCAGGATGGTGCGGCCTTCCCAGTTGCCATCAGCAGTCACGTCGTAGGCGCGCTTGAACGCGGCGGCGTCGGGCCCGAGCAAGGTGTCGATCTCGGCTTCGGTCCAGACGTAGAAGCGGCCTTCCTCGCCTTCGCTGTCGGCGTCTTCCGAAGCGGCAAAGGCGGCTTTCCCGTCGATCCGCTGTGCGGTCATGTCGCGCGTCAACCAGCCGACGGTCTCCGCCGCCCGCTGTGCGTAGAGCTGATTGGGCCGGTCCGCGTGGGCAAGCGCCAGAAGCTCCAGTAATTGCGCATTGTCGTAGAGCATCTTCTCGAAGTGCGGCACCAGCCAGATGTCGTCGGTCGAATAGCGGGCATAGCCGCCGCCGAGATGGTCGTAGATGCCGCCCTGGGACATGCGTTGCAGCAGCAGATGCAGGGCGTCGAGGGCCTCTGTTTGTCCGGTGCGGAAGGCGTTTTGCCAGAGGAAGCGATAGATCGACGGATTGGGGAATTTCGGTGCGCCGCGCAGGCCGCCGTGTTCGGGATCGGTCATCCGCAGGTAAGCCTGGGCAACTGCATCCAGCTGCGCCGGTCCGGGCGCATCGCCGACCGACGCAACGGCTTGTTGCTGCAGGAATTCCGTCAGCGCCTTGGTATTCTGGATGACGGCCTCGGCGCCGGCGTGAAAGGCATTGGCGACACCGCGAAGGACGTGCTGGAACGAGGGGCGTCCCCATCGTGCCTCGGATGGGAAATACGTGCCGCCCCAGAATGGCGTGCCATCGGGGGTGGCGAACATGGTCAGCGGCCAGCCGCCTTGTTCGCCCAGGGCGTGCAGCGCGGCCATGTAGATGTGGTCGATGTCGGGACGTTCCTCGCGGTCGATCTTGATGTTGACGAACAGGCTGTTCATCAGTGCCGCGGTTTCCGGATCCTCGAACGATTCGTGCGCCATGACGTGGCACCAGTGGCAGGCGGCGTAGCCAATCGAGATCATGATCGGCTTGTTGGCTTGTTTTGCCTCGTCGAGCGCTGCCTTGCCCCACGGGCGCCAGTGCACAGGGTTGGCGGCGTGCTGCAGCAGGTAGGGCGAGGTCTCCCGGCCCAGCAGATTTTCCGGTGCGGCCATGGCGAGGTCCCTTGGATTGTGGCCGCTGAGACATGGGGACGAGGGTTTTCGATGTGAGCCCCTTCGGCAGGGCACCGTTCACCAAATCTTAGCAAATGGCGGGCATTCTGCGCCGATGCACGTGCGCCGCCAGAGAGGCCGGACCGCCTACGCCAGCGGGGTCGCCGCCGAAGAGGCCGCATGTGCCGCCCTGATTGCCGACGGCTGGACGATCCGTGGCCGGCGGCTGCGCACCAAGGCCGGTGAAGTGGATGCGGTGGCGGAAAAGGCCGGGATCCTGTCGATCATCGAGGTTAAATCCCGCCCCACCCTGGGGGAGGCGGCCACCGCGCTCACTGTCCGGCAACAATCGAGGTTGATCGGCGCCTGCGAAATCATCCTTGGCGAGCACCCTGATTGGGGTGTCAACGGCGTCCGCTTCGACGTTGTAGTGGTAGATCCGGCGGGAACGGTCCGGCGCATCGCCGACGCATTCCGTCTGGGCGATCAAGCGAAGCTGTAAGGCGGGAGGCGCCAGCTGACCTCCAGCGGTGAGTTTCGCGGCCGGTTGCCGCGGCCAGCCGGTTGATCCATCGCCCGGACCGATGCCGGTCAGGTGTCCTTCGGACCGATGTCGGTCACGTGCATAACCGCTTCGCCAAACCATCTCATCTCTTCGGCCAATACGCTGCCGGTGTCATGGCGTAGTGCAGCAATCGGTCGGGAACGGCCTGGGTTTCATGTCATGGATATTCGGCAGCACTCCCTCGGCGGGCCCAGTGACTTGTTCGGTGGCGAGTCGATCCCTGCCCAGGAGCGCAATAACCGCCGGCTACATCTGCACAGCCTGCACCGCTTCCTCGAGTTCCAGGAAGGTGGGCATGTGCTCGTTCGGCACCATCTTGCGTCCGGACTCCACGCTGACCTGGGGCGCATTGCCGTATAAGATGCGTCACCAGGACGGCGCGGATCACTTCGAGATATTTGGCCTCCTCTTCCACGATGCCCTTCATGCGGGAGGAGAACGGACCCGCGATGCCGTAGGCCAGCAGAACGCCCAGGAACGTCCCGGTCAGCGCGCCGGCGATCATGCCGCCCAGAACGGCCGGGGGCTGATCGATATGCGCCATCGTCTTGATGACGCCCAGGACGGCGGCGACGATTCCCAGCGCCGGCAGCGCGTCGGCCATGGTCTGCATGATATGCGACGGATGCAACTCCTCGAGCAGGGTTTTCTTCAATTCCCGGGCCATGACGTCTTCAATCTGATTGGGATCGTCGGCGTTCATCCCGACCATGCGCAGGTAATCACAGATGATCGTGCAGGCGTGATGATTGGCGAGAATTTTCGGAAATTTCTGGAATGCGGCGCTTTCATCAGGCTTTTCGATATGTGGCTCGAGCGCCATGGCGCCCTTGGTGCTCGCCAGCCGCACGAGAAAATAGAGCAGGCTGAGAAGGTCAATGTAATCAGCCTTCTTGAATGCGGCACCTTTGAGCATCTTGCCGAAAGCGCCAAGCGTGTGTTTGACGTCGTGCATGCTGTTCGCCATCAGCATCGTGCTGATGGCAGCGCCCCCGATGGTCCACATCTCGAACGGCACGGCTTCGACGAGCGGCGCCATGCTGCCGCCGGAGCTGAGATAGCTGCCCAGGACGCAGGCGAACAACAAAACCAGGCCGCCAATCGTTAGCATGATCGGAACTCAGGGCGCGGCGCGGGCTGGAACGTCGGGGGCAACACTGGGCGCAGCCGCAGGGGGCGTCGCGCCGGGCGCCGAGAAGGGGCCCGGGAGCGGGGCAGTTAGAGCAGGAACGGATGGCGCCTCGCGGAGTACGAGGATGGCGATCCGCCGGTTAGCCGCTGCCAGCGGATCCGCCGGCAGCAGCGGGTCGCGATCCGCGTCGCCGATGACGGACTTGACCCGCGGCTCGGGAAACCCGCTGTCGGTCAGCAGCCGCCTGGTTGCGTTTGCCCGTTCGGCGGACAATTCCCAATTGGTCCGGTCGGGGCCGGGAAACGGTGCGGCGTCGGTATGGCCAGCGATGGAAATGGGCTGGCTCAGCTTCATCAGCACGGGCACGATCTTCTGGATCAGCAACCTGGCCCGTTCGTTCGGCGTTGCGGATCCGGACGGAAACATCGGCATTTTGACCTCGTCGAGGAGTTGTATGCGCAAGCCTTCCGGGGTCATATCGATCGCGATTTGCTTGACAAGATCTGCCAGCGCGGGATCGCTCCGCACAGCGTCTCTGATCTGCTGGGCGGCCTGCTCGAACGCGGCTTTTTCCTCGCGCGCCTTTTCGGCTGCCACATCGGCCGCGGTAACCGGACGGGTGTCGGGCTGGCCTTCGCGGACGACGTCGGCCCCGCCACCGGGACCGGGCGCGGGGCGCATGGCCTTTTGACCCAAGGGCTTCTCACCGTCGGCGTCCTGATCATCGCTGGCCGGACCGACGCCGACGCCGTCGCCGGTTCTGGCGTGGTGGATGTCGGTATAGACGGGATCGTCACCGTCCTCGGTCTTTTCAACCACCGGACGTTTGCCAGCCGAGATCTCGACGGCGCCGCGGTCGGACACCAGCGCACCTTGATCGAACGCGGTATGGCCTCCGAATGGGTCGCCGGTGCCGGACGATGCATGGGACAATAAATTATTTGGACTGAAATAGTCCGCGAGACCCTTGCGCTGATCCTCGGTCGTGGCGTTGAGGAGCCACATCAGCAGGAAGAACGCCATCATAGCGGTTACAAAATCGGCGTAGGCGACCTTCCAGGCGCCGCCGTGGTGGCCGCCCTCAACAATCTCGTACTTTTTAACGATGATTCCGCCCTTGAAGCCTTTCTTCTCCCGTTTGCCCGCCATGTCTGCCCTCCAGAGAGCCGCAACATGACCGCCAATCGTTAACCTTTCCCTAACCCAGGCAAAAAAGTCCCCGATCACCACGCGGTGGCCGCGGCTGCCACCGCCACCGCGCCGGGATGATGGCCCGCGGCGGGCTCCCGGTTTCGCCCTTGACCTCGCCGATCGAGGCGAAGTCCACATCGCGCCGACTTATGGGGCATATCAGGTATGCGTTCCGACGGAAGGGCACCGGGCAGCAGGACCGCGGCCTCATCACGAGAAATTCGCAGCCCTTGTTGTTGGTCCCAGTCGCGGACATCTACGTTTCCATGCTGGACGGTGACGCCACGCTGATGAAAGGAGCAGACCGGCGACGGGGTGTGATCATGGATCCTGAGGCCGAGGTGATTACGATCGATACCGGAATGGGTGAGGCGCTCGCGAGGCAGATCGTCGACGACGGTGTGCGCCGCTATTTCGCCGCTCGGCATGACCTGGTCAGACCGTTCGTTGACCGGAACTTCTCGTTGCGCGGATCGATCGACCTGCACCGGGCCGCGATCGGCTGGGACATCGCGCGAGCACCGCTGAACCTGACGATGGCGGCGCCTCAGGTCGGGCTGCTGCTTGCCTCGAAGGCCGCGGGCAAGCTCGGAGCGACGCGGGTGGCGTCAAGCCTCGGCCGCAAGCGTCTCGTCGTGCACACGGCGGTTGGAAAGGAGCTGGCCTGGCGGCTGCATGCCGACCTGCTGGAACTGCCGTACTGCTCGGGCGACCGCGTCGCGGCGAGGGACGTTCTGGCCGAAACCATCCTGTCCGACCAGCGTGTCGTGGCCGTCGTGACCCCGGCGCTGGAAGCGATCGCGGCACGCGGCGACGACCCCGCGCTGCGCCGGCGCCTGGAAGCCGCGATGACCGAATATACGCGAACCCGGGCGGCCGCCACCGAGATCACCACCGCGCTGCTCAGCCTGAGCGCCGGCGCGCTTGCGCTGCGGAAGCTGACGCCGGGCGCGCTGTCGCTCGGCCCGACGCTGGCCGCCGCGATCGCGCAGCGGGCGGCGGTGATGTCGTTCCCGATGGGCGGCGCTCTGGGTTCGATCTGGTATACGCTGTTTCCGGTGACGCCGTCGGCGATGCTGGTGGCCGGACTGACCGGCGGGCTGCTGGCGGCCTCGACCGTCGTCTCGGCTTTCGCGGGCGTTGTCGCCGATCCGGTGCAACGCAAGCTGGGCCTGCACGAACGGCGGCTGCGGCGGATGCTGGACGCGCTGGAACGGCAGATGAAGGATCCGGCCGCGCCCGGGTTCGTGGTGCACGATCATTACGTTGCCCGGTTGCTTGATCTGCTGGACGTGGCGGGCGCGCTGATACGCCTGGCGGCGCGATAAAAGGCATCGACCTTGGGTGGAAGCGCTTTTGCGCGTGGAAGCGCTTTGGCGAGTGGGGACGCTGTGGCTCATACTTCGCGCGCGCATTCATTATCCCGAGGTCACTTCCTATCCGGTTCTTCGGGCCGTGTGAACTTAAGCGCCACGATCGCGCGCGTTGAACCGAACACGGACACATTCGTGCACTTGCAGAGCGGTTCCACGTGATGGACAAGGGTCGGGCCTTCCCTGCGATTCGGCCGCGTACCTGACCCAAAAACAGCGTCCGAAACATCTTTTGATCCGACGGACCGCGACGAGGACATGAATGGCTGATGCGGTGACGGTGATTTTCGAGATCGCCTCGTTCAGTTCCGTGATGGTGCTGATCGTGCTGGGGCTTGGCGTCATCGCAAGCATGATGGGCATTTTCAACTTCGCGCACGGCGAATTCGTGCTGCTCGGCGCCTATACCGTTTATCTCTCGGCAGAGGCAGGCCTGGGCCTCTGGTCTGGGATGGTCGCCGCACCGATCGTGGTGGGCCTGTTCGGATTCGTCATGGAGCGCATAATAATCAGGCGCTTCTATGCTTCGCCGATCATCGCGATGCTTGGGACTTACGCAATCGGACTGATGATCCGGGAGACCATTCGCGGGCTTGCTCGGGGGACAGTACAAGTCGATCGCCGAGCCGATCGGGGGCGCGTTCTCGATTGGCGGGATCAATTTCTCCATATGGCGGACCATAATCATCGTGGCGACGCTGGTTGTGCTGGCGGCAAGCTGGTGGATGCTGGCGCGAACCCCACTCGGGCCTGCGCATTCGGGGTGCTTTGGAAAATCCCATGCTGGCAAGGGCCTGCGGCATCTCGACGGCGCGGCTGTACGGGCTGACGTTCGCGTTCGGCTCCGCGCTTGCAGGGCTGGCGGGCGCATTGATCGTGCCGCTGTATCAACTGTCGGCCGATATCGGGATACGGTTTCTGGTGCAGAGCTTTCTTTCCGTGATGCTGGGCGGCGTGGGTTCGTTCCAGGGACCGGTGCTTGGGGCGGGCGCGGTCGGCGTGATGGCGTCCGGGCTGCCGTGGCTCGTGCCGCCCGTCCTGGCGGATCCGCTCGTGTTTCTGATAGCGTTGGTAATCGTTAAACTACGGCCGCAGGGGTTCTGGGCCGTTGGCCGTGCGTAAGATCAAAAAATCAAGGGGGAGAGCGATGAAACAAGCGAAGTCGACCGTGAATACATCGCGGCGGGGACTTCTGAGGCGGGGCCGGGGCGCTCACCGCCGCCGGGTGGGTCGGGGGACTGGCGGGCGGCTGGCTGCTGCGGCCGGGGTGGAGCCATGCCGCCGGGGCCGATCAAGATGGGCATCGCGACCGACATCACCGGCCCGATCGCGGGGGCGGGCAATTCCGACTGGCAGGTCGCGCAGTTCACGGTCGAGCAGATCAACAAGAGCGGGGGCGTCCTGGGCCGGCCCATCGAGCTCTATCTGGAAGACACCGCATCCGATCCGAAGATCGCGGTCGGCAATGTGCGCAGGCTGATCCAGGAGCGCAGGGTCGACGTGGTGCTGGGCGGCATCACCAGCGCCATGCGGCAGGCGATCAAGGACCCGATCGTCAACCGGGGCCGCACGCTCTACATCTATCCGCAGCTCTACGAGGGCAAGGAGTGCACGAAGGACCTGTTCTGCACCGGTCCTACCCCGGCGCAGCAATGCGACAAGCTGATCCCCTATCTGATCAAGACGGTCGGCAGGAAGCGCTTCGCGATGCCGTCCGCGAACTATGTCTGGCCGCAATTGCTGAACAAATACGCCCGCAAGGTGATCGAGGCCAATGGCGGCGAGGTCGTGTTCGAGGAATACTATCCGCTCGACCAGGCCGAATACTCCGCCACCATCAGCAAGATCAAGGACGGCAAGGTCGATTGCGTGTTCAACACCGTCATCCCGCCGGGGTTGCAGCCCTTCATGAAACAGCTGAACGAGTCCGGCTTTCAGAAGAACGGCGGGGTACTGGCCTGCGTCTATTTCGATGAGAACTCGTTGAACTATGTTCCCGCCCAGGACATCGATGGAGCGTACAGCTGCCTGGACTATTTCCAGTCGGTCAATGATCCGTTCAGCAATAAACTGATGGAGGAATATTCGAAGCGGTTCCCCGACACCAAATACCTGTTCACCGCCGGGAGCGCCGCGACCGGCATGTATCGCGGCATCAAGTTCTACGAAGCCGCGGTCAAGGAGACCAAGGGCGATCTGCACCGCGATGCTGTCGCGGCTGCGATGGATCATGGTGTGATTGAGCGACGGCCCTGGCGGCGGTTCGTCGATGGTGCCCGGTCATATGCACTGCAAAATGAACATGTACACCGCGGTCTGCAAGGTGACCGCCGGCAAGCCTGCCTATCGATATCGTCGACAAGGCCGACATGGTGGACCCGCGGGAGTGCTGATGGCAGCCAGGTCCCGCAAGGCGCGCAGGAGGCGACCCTTCCGCGCGCTGCTGGCGGTTGAGCTTGTCGTCCTGACAGCGCTGGTCGTCGCGCCCTTTCTGCTGCAGGACCGGCTCGATCTGATCACGCTGATCACCAACATGATGATCCTGTCGATCTTCGCCATCAGCTTCGACATGTGCTGGGGTTTCTCCGGCATCATGTCGTTCGGGCAGGCGCTGTTCTTCGGGGTCGCGGGCTATGTCATCGCGCTTGTGGGTCGCGACCTCGATTTCAGCGCGATCTGGGGCGTTCTGCCGCTGGCGATGCTGACCGGGCTGGTACTTGCGTTCCTGTTCGCCGCATTCCTGTTGCTGGGGCGCAGGACGCCGAGCGCGATCTTTGTTGCATTTGGGACGTTGACCGGATCGTACGCGGCGGAACGGCTGGTCTCCGGCTGGCAGTACGTCGGTGCGGGCAACGGGCTTTCCTCGATCAAGCTGCTGCAGCTTGGGTCATACGAGTTCATCGAGGGCTTCCAGTTCTACACGCTGGCGTTGCTGAGCCTCGTGCTCGTGTACCTTGGTGTGCCGCTTCATCGTTCGTTCGCAACTAGGCCTGGTGCTCGCGGGCATCCGGCAGAACGAAGAACGGCTGGCCTTCATCGGCTACCGCGTGCAGGTATTCAAGGCGCTGATCTTCTCCTTTGCCGGCATGGTGGCCGGACTTGCCGGCGCGCTCTACAGCTATCACCAGGGCTTCATCGGCCCGGGCAACATGGGTCCGGGTCTGTCGACGACAGCGGTGCTGTATTGCCTGTTCGGCGGCGCCGGCACACTGGTCGGGCCAATCATCGGGACTTTCGCCATCGAGTTGTTGAACTACGGCTTGTCCGATGTGGATGCTATCCGCCAGTTCTGGCCGGTCGTCCTTGGCCTGGTGTTGCTCCTGGTCGTGATGTTCCAGCCCAGCGGCCTGCTTGGCCTTGTCGTTTCGGCGCGCGAGCGGATCGGCTCCTATGGCGCGCGCGGGCATCCGCCGGCAGGGCGTTGAAGCCATGCCGCTGCTGGAGGTCGTCGGGTATTACCAAAGTGTTCGGCGCGTTGCGCGCCCTCGACGGCGTCGACGTGAGTGTCGAGGCAGGCACGTTTCACGGCCTTATCGGTCCCAACGGCTCCGGCAAGAGCACGCTGCTGAAGGCCATCGCAGGCGCGCATTTGCCGACGACCGGTACGATCCGCTTTGACGGCCAGGACATCACCACCCGCGCGCCGTACCAGCGGGCGCGCGCCGGACTGAGCCTGAAGTTCCAGATCACGGCGGTGCTGCGCGAATTGCCGGTCTATGACAATGTGCTGCTGGTGCTGCAATCCGGACAGGGCGCCTGGTCGCTGGTCTGGTCGCGCACCCGACGCCAGCTGGACGCGCAGGTCATGCAGGCGCTGGACCGCTTCGGGCTCGCCGATCGGGCCGACGACCTCGCCGGTGAACTCAGCCATGGCGAGCAGCAATGGCTGGAAATCGCCATGGCGCTGGCGCCGGGGCCGAAGCTGCTACTGCTGGACGAGCCGACCGGCGGGATGAGCCCGGAAGAACGACGCATCACGGGCGAACTTCTGCTGCCGATCAAGGCGGAGTGCACGCTGGTCATCGTCGAGCACGACCTGGATTTCATCAAGAACATCTGCGACCACCTGACTGTTCTTGATCAGGGACGTGTCCTGTGCGACGGCACCGTGCGCGAGATCGAGGAGTCGCCGGAGATCCAAAGGATCTACACCAGCCGTGTCTGAAGCTGCTCCCATGCTGGTCGTAACCGGGCTGGACGCCGGGTATGGCCGCAGCCAGGTCCTGTTCGACATGCGCATCACCGCACCCACACAAGGCGCGGTCGCGGTGCTCGGTCGCAACGGCGCCGGCAAGTCCACGCTGTTGAAGACGCTGGCTGGTGAATTGCGGCCGATGGCAGGTTCGATCCTGTTCGACGGCAGTGAGGCATCGGGCGAGGCGACGGAGCGCCGGGCGCGGCGCGGCATCGGCTTTGTGCCCCAGGAGGACGCGATCTTTGGCAAGCTGACGGTGCGGGAGAATCTGTTACTGGGCCGCACGCATCAGCGCGGCGAAGGCGGTATCGAGGAGGTCCTCGACTTCTTTCCGAAGCTGGCGCAGCGCCTTGGCCAGACAGCCGCGACGCTGTCAGGCGGCGAACGGAAGATGCTGGCGATCAGCCGGGCCTTGCTTGGGCGTCCGAAGTTGCTGCTGCTGGACGAACCGACCGAGGGGGTCTGGATCGGCGTGATCGAGGAGATCGCGGACCGGCTTGCGGTGCTGGCCCAGCGGATGAGCGTCATTCTGGTGGAACAGCACGTGCACCTGGCGCTGCGCGTCGCCGGCTATGCCTACGTGATGGATCGCGGGTCGGTGGCGCTGGAAGGGCCGGCCGAGCAGGTTCGCGACGATCCGCAACTGCTGCGCTACCTCGCTCCCTGAGTGTCGCACGCTCGGTTGGTTGGACCCGCCGGTTTCGAACCAGGGGTGATCCCGCGCCGCGGGCGAATGCTCGACACTGACGAAGCCGAGGTGGGTCAATGGGAAGCCACGTTCGGTATAAGTAACAAATATACCCGGTCGCAACAAGGAACACAGAGGGAGACACCGCGCCGTCAGCCGATTGGCCGGAAGGCCACCGCTGGCGGGCTGCGCCCTGGCGCAGCGGGCTCGCCACATCCCGCCAGCAGGCCTCGTCGGGTCAGGCGAGCGCCATCAGGAGACCAGCCATCAGCTTGCCTCGATACGCCAGACTATCGATTTGAATGTGCTCATCCAGGGTATGCGCCCCTGCCCCGGCCACACCCAGCCCGTCCAGCGTCGGAATGCCCATCGCACCGGTGAAATTCCCGTCCGACCCGCCGCCCGAGCTCTGCGAGCTGATCGCGTAGCCGAGATCGCGCGCGATCTCCCGCGCGGTGTCGTACAGCGCCATCCCGCGCGCATCCGGCTCCCAGACCGGCCGCGTGACGCCTCGGGTCACCCGGAACTGCACGTCGTTGGACGACGCCCGCAGCCCCAGCATCGCCGCCACCCCGCGATCGAGGTCCTCCTGCCGCTTGGCCATCGACAGCGCCTCGCCGGTGCAGGTGGTGGTGACGCAGTTGACCCACTGGCCGCCATGGATGACGCCGACACTGAAGGTGCAGTTTTCGGTGGTCATGTCCTCGATCTCGATCAGCTTGCGGGCCATCTCGCGGATCGCCGACCGGCCCGCCGCCAGGTTCGCCCCGGCATGGCTGGGCCGGCCTGTCGCCTCCAGGTTGAAGCGGGCGATGGCGTAACGGCCGGTCACCACGCCGCCGTCGGGACGCGCCGGTTCGGGCACCAGGACGTATTTGTGGCGGGCGGCCTCGGCCTCGATCAGATCGCGGGTGGAGGGACTGCCGATTTCCTCGTCGCTGGTGAACAGCACGGTGATCGGCAGCTTCGTGCGCAGGCCGGCGCGCTGCAGCTGGCGGATCGCCTCCAGCGACAGGTAGTTGCCGCCCTTCATGTCCAGAATGCCCGGCCCCCAGGCGCGCTTGCCTTCGCGCCGGAACGGCAGTTTGGCCAATGTGCCGATCGGATGCACGGTATCGAGGTGGCCCATCAGCAGGATGCCCGGCACATCCGGCGTGGCATGCGGGAACGTGGCGCGCACGCAGTCACCGAGACCCCATCCGGCCGGCGATCCGCTCGATCCGCGCGCCGGCGAGGACCAGGGCGCGCGAGGCGATGTCCATCATGCGGTTGACCGCGGCGGCGTCGAAGGTCGGGCTTTCGCATTCGACCCACTCCCGCAGGCCCGGCGAGCATGGCGTCGGGGTCGAAGGGCAGCGCGTTCAGGTCCATTCAGGAGGTCTCCGGAGGGTTCGCGCGACGGTGCCACGATCAGGGCAAAAGCGCGAGCCTCTGGCCCAGCAGATGCGAAAAATCCGTCCGCGTCCACCGTCTCCAGCACCGTTGCGTTGAGCGGATCGCCGGTGCGGCCCCAGCGATCGATCACGGTGCGGCCGCGACAAGGCCCCGGCCCCAGGTCCATCCGCACCGAACAGGCGCGCGCGGTGAACAGATCGGGGCGGATCAGCCACGCGACGGCACAGGGATCGTGCAGCGGGGTTGCCGAGCCCACCGAAGCCGGGACAAGGGCGGCACGGTTGCCTGGATGTCGCACGCCGCCTGCAGGGACCGTCCGTTGCCTAGACGCCGCCATGCGGCGATCCGGGCCGGCGTCGTCAGCGCCTGCGCGGTCAGTTCCAGGGTGGCGAAGACCACGGGACGGCCGCAGGCCAGCAGGATCGCCAGCGCCTCGGGGTCGCTCCAGGCGTTGAATTCGGCGGCCGGGCGTGACGTTGCCCTCGGCCCACGCGCCGCTCATCAGCACGATCTGGCGCGACGCGGGCGGTCAGTGCCGGTTCGGTCGTCAGCGCCAGGGCCAGGTTGGTGGCCGGGCCGATGCCGATCAGCGTCACCGGTTCGGCGGCGTCGCGCAGGATGTCGCCGGATGACGTCCGCCGCCAGCCCGGGTGCCGGCGCACCGCCCGGGGGCAACACGACGCCGCCCAGGCCGTTTTCGCCGTGGACGCGGGTTTCGCTGGTGAACGCCCCCAGCAGCGGGCGGTCGGCGCCGGCATGCACCGGCACCGCGGACCCAGCGAGGGCTGTGAGGGCCAGCGCGTTCGGCAAGGTGTGCTCCAGCCCAACATTGCCGCCGGCCACTGTGATGGCGAGAACCGACAGTTCCGGCGAGGCGAGTGCCAGCAGGATCGCGACGGCATCATCGGTTCCGGGGTCGCAATCGAGAATCACGGGTATCGGCACGGTTTTGTCCTCCGGCGGGGATGGCAGGCGCTATCGCATCGAGGTTCGGTGGCTTTAGCGTTTCATCGCTGGGACGGTAAGACCCGGAACGGAGAAAATGCATGACGGCTGGTGGGGTGCGCCGCTGCTAGGTCTTCCGTGTGCCCACGGCGGATCCCGCCGACACGAGCGGCGTGCTGGCCCTGATCACCTCCGGCGTGGTTCGTGCGGCCGACATCCGAGCGATCCTGGGCAAGACCGAGGGCAACGGATGCGTCAATGATTTCACGCGCGCCTACGCCCTGAGTGCGCTGCAGCACGCGCTGTCGGGGCCGTTGGGCTGCGCTCCGGGCGAGGTCGGCCGGCGGGTCGCGATGGTCATGTCCGGGGGCACCGAGGGCGGATTGTCGCCGCATCTTCTGGTGTTTGCCGTGAGCGAGGCGCCGCGGGGCGCCGAACCGGCGCACAGCCTCGCGATCGGGACGGCGTTCAGCCGCGAGCTCCAGGCCGAGGAAATCGGGCGCATGGCGCAGGTCGAGGCGACTGCCGAAGCGGTGACGGCGGCGATGGCGCAAGCCGGCATCACCGGCGCCGAGGACGTGCACTACGTCCAGGTCAAATGCCCCCTGCTGACCAGCGAGCGCGTCCTGGAAGCCGCCGCCCGGGATAGTGCCGTGGTGACCGTCGATACCTACCGGTCGATGGGGTATTCGCGCGGCGCTTCCGCACTGGGGGTCGCGCTGGCACTAGGCGAGGTGGGACGCGACGCGCTGAACGATGGGGTGGTCTGCCGGGACCGGGGGCTGTGGTCCGGGCGGGCCAGCACCTCGGCGGGCATCGAACTGATGCACAACGAGGTCATCGTGCTGGGCAACAGCCTGGCCTGGGCGAGCGATACTGTGATCGCCCATCGCGTGATGCGCGACGCGATCGATCTCCCGGCCGTGCTGGGGGCGCTGGCGGATGCGGGGCTGCACCCGGAGGGGCAGTTGGACGAGGCGGGGCGCGAGGCGCTGGTGGCGGTGCTTGCAAAGGCTGATCCATCCAGCAGCGGGCGGATCCGTGGCGCTCGGCACGTCATGCTGGATGACAGCGACATCAATGCGACGCGGCATGCGCGGGCGCTGGTTGGCGGTGTGCTGGCCGGGGTGGTGGGACGCACCGATCTGTTCGTCTCGGGCGGTGCCGAACATCAGGGGCCGGATGGTGGTGGACCCGTCGCGGTGATCGTTCGGCGGTAGTGGATGGAGTTTGGGCGCGAAGTCTGGTTCCGGGGTTGCTGGCAACGTGACGGAGACCACCAAATGGCAGCCTTCAGTAACCGCGCTGTGTGATGATCACGTTGGGCGAAACCCGACGCTTGTGATTGGACTGCCGGCGGATTCGACCGCGTCCGGCACAAGATCGTGTACCGGGCTTGGCGATAGCCTGAGAAGCACCCGAGGACAACCGGCCGTCGAAGCCATCAGGACAACGTCATATCCAGGCGCGACCGAAGTTGATCACGGATTCTGAGCAGGCCGTGTCACCTGAAGAATACCGATCTGAGCGACCAGGGCCGGTTGCCCTCCACCATAGATAAGCCACGCGACGCCTGAACTTATGTCGAGTGCAATTTGCGCGAGCGGTGGCTGAAGGGTTACGATACTGCCATCAAACGAGGAAGCGCCGCCCGGACATGCCCGCGGAGAGAGGTGCCGCATTTTTCGCTTTTGAGAGTGGCCTTCATCAGAAAGAACACCTCTCCCTGTCAGGTCCCGTGGCCGCGCTGGTTGGCCTGAAGGTTAGGAACAAGCTCGGCGTGCACCAAGGACGAACAACGATACCGCTGGATACCAGGTTCAACAGCGAGGATGAACGACGTGCTTTCGCCATTGGCCAGAGCTGCCGCTTTTTTGACCATGGTCGTCCTGCTCGATAGCTGCGGGCCACGAGCCGAAACACCCATGAACCAACCGGAGGAGGTGATGACGGCTGCGTGGGGGCCCTTCGCACGACAGTGTACCAGCACCCGAACCTCGCACTATGCAATGGTCGGTCGGGAGCCGGAAGATGTAGCGACGACCTATGAGGCCTGCATTGGTTTCGCCGCGATGCCTGCCGCCCACGGCGCCATGCAGATCACCGGCAGCACGACCTCCAACCGACGATCATCCGTGCCAATCGTCTACCGAATTCTACGCGGACCCAGCGGCGTCAGCCGTCCGGCAACGTCGGGAGATACGGGGCTGTTGGCTCAGGGCTCCGACAGCCCGAGTTCGGCAGAAGCATTTGCCCGTGAAATCGGCCTCACCCAGAGGCAGGTCATCGAGCCGCACGAGTCGTTACTTCTTCCGATTAATCTCCGCGTCCCGTCCTCCGTGGACGGCACTTTACGATGCAAACCGACTGGGGGAGCCGTCGTTCATGGTCGCGAAACACTGGTATTTACCTGTACACTAGACCAACAGGTCCACAACGATCGCCTAGACGCGAGGGTTCAGTTGGCGGGCGTGGAGGAAGTCGACGTTCTGACCGGTGTAAGGCTTTCCAGTTCGTTTTCGGGATATTTATCGGGTTATGAACGATCCAACACCAGGTCACGCATGCGTCGCGTTGACGATCACCTGCGGTACGAGAGAACAACGGAATTCGAGTAGCATGGGGTGACGCCGCGTCGCCCTTCGCCCGCATCGTCCGGGTGGCATTCCTGGACACTGGTCTCGACGCCCAAAGCCGTTAGGCCTGACCCGGGCGCGACCCAGGAACAACGATGCGCTTGTGAGAAAGGCGGAACTCATTGCCGAAACGCTTATCTGAAAGGATAAGCCGTGTAGATGTAATCCTGCGATGCCATCCTGGTGTGGCACGCATACCCGCATCTGGCGTCGGTTCCCTGCGGCGTAAACGTATTGGACGCGGCACTATAGTTGAAATTGCCGTACGCCCATCCATGCGTGTCCGGGAATCTCTTGCTGTCTTTTTCGATTGTCGCGACCGCTTGCAGCGTGTCCGGCACCTCCACGGAGTAAGGCGCCCTGGTATTCTTTTTCATGCTCCACTCGATCTTCACTACCTTGGAGCCTTCGGGAAAAAGCTTGCCATCGGCGGGAAGGCCTTGCCGATACGCGTCCATCATCACGTCATTCGCGAGGATCACTTTCAGTTGGGTTTCGGTTTGGCTGACCGCGACAACCCGCCAGTTTTCGTATCCCCTGAAATCGCCGAATGAGAGCTGGCCCAATTTCAGCGCGTATCTGTCTTGTTGCGCGACGGCGATGCCTCCGAACACAGCGAGCGACACGGCACCGACCAAAGCCAACGCGATGATCCTGGCCCTCATGTCAATCTCCTCTCGTCCGACATTTCCCAGATGACCGGTTCATCCGGGCAGGCAGGCTACCCGCCATCTGACACCAATTGGAAGCTCTGGCCGAGGGTGCGCTTGTTCTGCCGCCGAGGCCCTTAGCGTTTTGAACAAATCGTCTGGTGACCCCAGATACGTCCACCAATGACAATGGCGCGCCGCGTATCAGGAGCAATTGAAGAAGCACGCGCCGCCGTCATGGCGGATTTTCCATTGCCTGCCGCTTCGAAAAAAGAGGTATTTTCTTGGAAAGTCTCCTTGGGGCGTATTACAGGAAACGCACCGAGCATGTGCAGCCAATCGGTATTGATCACCGGATCGTGAAGTTGTATTTGTCCGGTATTGTTGAATGCACGATTTCAGCAACATCTTTTGTTCGCAGTACCGCACGCGCCTCCGTTACCCTGCGTACTCGGAAGCAAACCGCCGCATCACCTCCGCCGTGGCACGGTCGGCAGGGAAAAAGCATTCCAGCGCCAGTTCAGACAGAGTAATGTCAACCGGCGTGCCGAACACCGTGGTCGTGCTGAAGAAGGACAGCACCCCGGCATCGGTGGCCAAGCGAAACGGCACCGCCACACTGGCAAAATCCCGGTCCGCGACCTCGCCGGCGCGATCGCCGGGAACCGGATACCCAAGCAGTTCGGCCCGCAAATCCATCAGCACCGGATCGGCGGAAACATCGATCTGCTGGCGCAGCCGCTCCAGCAGGTGCGCCCGCCACTCCGGCAGGTTGACGGTGCGCGGCGCCAAGCCGGACGGATGCAGACCCAGCCGCAGCACGTTCACCGGTGGACGCAGCAGGGCCGGATCGACCGCCCCGACCAGCGGCGCCACGGCCCGGTTGGCCGCCGCCATGCACCAGTGCCGGTCAACCGCGAGCGCGGGATGCGGCTCATGCCCGGTCAGCACGAGGTCGATCGCCTCGCGCGCGGCAGTCAGTGCCGAAGTCGTCCAGCGGGCGCTCGAGAAAGGCCGGAGCATAGCCGGCGGCGTTCAGCAGCGCATTGCGCGCGCGAAGCGGAACGTCGAGCCGTTCGGCGAGATGCAGCACCATGTCTCGGCTCGGCACCGACCGGCCGGTTTCGAGAAAACTCAGGTGCTTCGTCGAGATGTCGGCCTCACAGGCGAGGTCGAGCTGGCTCAGGCGCCGCCGCTGGCGCCATTCGCGCAGCAGGGCGCCGACAGGACGGGCCGAAGCGGCCATGGCGGTGATCTGGGTCATGCGCGACGTTACCGCGATCGCGAACCGGCCTCCATTACCTGCCAGTTAATTGTTTGCGTTCGCGGGCGTGGCGTCCTGTTGCCGCCGACCGTGAGCAATCAACCGCAGGAGCCTGATCATGAACGAGATCGGATCGCGAGACATCAACGCTGACCAGCCGCGGCATGCGACGATCCGCCGCGTTGACCGCCGTCAGCGGCGGATTGCTTGGCGCCGGCCCGGCCGGTGGATCCGACGCCCGGTCCTCCCCACTCCGGGACGGCCGTCACAGCGGTCGATTTCATCCAGACCGAGGACGGCACGATCAGCCCTGTTGAAACGGGGCCGGCAGCAGCGTCCAAATCCACGGATCTCTATCGCGGAAAAGCCCCCTGGAAGGGTCGGCTGTTGCCCTGGTCGTCACTTCACGTTTTCGTTCCATCTTAGAGGATGGACAGTGACGTCGCGATGCCCCGGTGGGCGCATTCCGTGTGCTCATAGGAAAGTCGGGCAGCGCGATCCGGATCATGAGCCTGAAGCGCATCGATGATCGCTTCGTGCTCCGCGCAGGCCTGACGGATTGCTTCATGCTTCAGGGACCGTAAGGTGGCCCACATCAGCCGATCGAATTGATCGATCAGGTTGCGAACGACGGCAGCCAGGCGCTTGTTATCCACCAATCCGGCGACCGCGTTATGAAATGACGCATTATATTCGAGGTACTCCGCTTCCGTGTATTCTCGGTCAGCAAAACCTCGAAATTGATTCAATCTCCGCAACGCCACGTCGTCGGCGCGCGCCGCCGCCGCGGCACAGGCCGGGTCCATCAATAAATGGAAACTAAAGAGGGTCTCGACTTCAGAGGTGAGGATAGGTTTTACTCGGTAGCCTTGCCTGGGCAATACGATCACCAGGTCTTCCTGCTCCAGACGAAGCAAGGCGTCCCGGATCGGTGAACGACTGACACGATACCGCTCGGCCAGCGCCTGTTCTCGCAGCTCTTGCCCGGGCTGAAATTCACAGGTCAGGATCGCGTGTCGGATCCTCCGATAAATGTCATCACGAAGTAGCATTGTGCTCTCTTTATTCGTGGTGGATCGGGTCCAGTCCTGTGGAGAACGGACATGCGGTCCTACGGAACGCGCCGAACCTCAGCCGATCCGATCTGCCCAATGACTGGCTATCGCAGCCTCCAACGCCGACATGCGCACGGGCTTCAGCAGGAAGACATCGTGCGAGCTCAGCGTATCCAACTGTTCGCCGCGGGGCGGGCGGCCACTGATGACGACGATCTGGACGCCGGGCCAGCGGCGTCGCGCAACCGGGCAGAATTCGAACCCATCCATTCCAGCGCCAAGGTTGACATCCGTGATCACGATCCGTGGGGCCGGAAAGGATTCAGGTGACGCCAACGCCTCTTCGGCGCTGGAGGCCGTCGTCACCTTCCAGCCGAGGAGCTCGAGCGTATCGCTGAGTGTCGCGAGGACACTTGGATCGTCGTCGACGACCACCGCGCTCCGTGAACGGCCCGCCGCGCAGACAGCCGACGGGCGCTGGACGACTTCATTTTGGTCGAGCGATAAGTCCTTGCTTTCGAGGAGGGAGAAAAACTCGGCCTCCGGCGTCGCGCGACCAAAAAAGTAGCCTTGGACATACGGGCATCCAAGCTTTCGCAGCACCGAAACCTCGTTTTCAGTTTCGGCGCCTTCAGCGACGACCGATATCTGAAGTTCCTTGCCAAGACGGATCATGGCGTCAACGATGACGTGCTTGGAGCGGTTCTGGTCGAACTTGCGAGACAAAGCTTCTGTCGATCTTGAATTCATTTACCGGGAAGGCCCCGAGGCGGCTGAGGCTTGAATATCCCGTACCGAAATCGTCGATCGAAAGCCCCACGCCCATTGCCCGGAGTTCCCGGAGAGTTCCTATCATTGCCGGCGAATTGTCGGCGAGCAGGCTCTCGGTCAATTCGAGCATCAGCCATGAAGGTTCGGCGTCCGTCTGTTCAAGAATTGTTCGCAGGAGTTGAGCCACATCGTCACGACGGAACTGGAGTTGAGACACGTTGACGGAAAACACCAGTGGTTTCGGGCGTCCCCGGTTCACCCGAACGGCAAACCGGGCGGCGTGTCGTAACGCCCAGGCGCCGATATCGACGATCAATCCGGATTCCTCGGCGATAGGAATGAAACGACCTGGCGGTTGCGTTCCGCAGACAGCATGCTCCCATCGGAGAAGGGCTTCCGCGCCGACGATTTTGCCGGTGGCCAGCTCGACCTTCGGCTGGTAGCGCATCAGGAACTCGCTGTTTTCGAGAGCCTGCTGCAAATCACTGGTTAGGCGTGCCCGGCTCTCAATCCTGATCGCTGCATTTCGGTCGAATTCAATTGGATCGTGGAATGGCGACCGCACCGATTCGTGCAGTGCGATGCCGGCCTTCCGAAGCAGCACGATACTGTCGTCCCTGGGCCTGCCGACCGCGTAACCGATCGAAAATCGGACATCGATCGTGGCACCCGGCAAGACGAACCCTGGGGCAAGCAGTTCTCGAATGCGGACAACCGTTGCCTCGGACAAATCCGGGTCGGACAACGGTAGCGCAACGGCGAATTCGTCGCCGCTCAGCCGTCCGATCATCGCGTCCGGCAAGGTGCGAAGGCGCTGTCCGATCTGGATAAGCAGAGCATCGCCCACGTCGTAGCCGAAACTGGTATTGATATCGTGGAACCCGCTGACGTTGCATTTGGTGAGGAGGGTGTAACCGCCGCCCCCACGCCGCAGCATCTGCTCGAGGTGATCATGGAAGTGATTTCGGTTCTCGACACCGGTGAGACGGTCCAGGTGGGCGGATTCCGCTGGCCTGGGAGCGATTTCATTGGGTTGGGTGACATCGCGTATGATTCCACCGACTCGCCGGGCGATCCGGTTGGCGATCGTGCGAGGGTTGGTCTCTATGTTTCCGCCGATCGTAGCAGCACGATCAATCGCTTTGCTGCGATTTACGCCGATCGCGGCGAAGCCGGTTAACACACAATGCCTCAGACCGATCATGCAACGGCACCATGGTCTGAAGCGAAGCCGCGCCAAGATCGGTCTTCGTACCATGCCTCTTTCTGACCGAGAGCTGTTCTGGGCGCCAGGATCAGAACTGCAGAAACATGACCGGATCAGCCAGCGATCTGGATCGCCTCCGCCGCATGGATCCTTATCCGCGCTCGGGCTGCCGGCGGTCAATCCGTCCCAGTGTGGCAATGGCCTGTTCCGCCTGAGGCGTCCAGGGATGGCCGAAGTTAAGCCGCAGGCAGTTGCGGAACCCGCCGTGGTTGGAGAACATCGGTCCAGGTGCGATGCTGATCTGATTGGCCAGCGCCTTCGAATAGATGGCGAGTGCGTCTACCGTGTCCCACGGCAGGTCGACCCACACGAAGTATCCACCCTCCGGCCGGGTGAGCCGAACCTCATGCGGAAAATGCCGGGTCACCGAATTGATCAGCGCCTCTTTCTGCCGCTTCATTGCCGCCCGCAGGTGACGCAGATGCCGGTCATAAGCACCTTGCTGAAGATACTCAGCCAGGGTGGCCTGGGCCGGAATGGAGCCCGACAAACTGGTCATGAGCTTCAACCGGCGCACGCTGTTGGCAAACCGGCCGGCCGCCACCCACCCGACCCGGTATGCCGGTGACAGCGTCTTGGAGAACGACGAGCAGTGCATCACGAGGCCGCGCCGGTCGAAACTCTTGGCCGACGACGGTGGCTCGTTGGTGTGGTGCAATTCGCCAACACGTCGTCCTCGATCAACGGGACCTCATGGTGTGACAGCAGGTCCACGAGGGCGCGCTTTTTCTCTCGAGACAGCGAGCAGCCAAGCGGGTTCTGGAAATTCGTCATCAACCAGCAGGCTTTTGGCCGTTGTGTCTCCAGAACGTGCGCCAGCCTGGAGAGGTCCACACCCTCGCGCGGGTGCGTCGGCACTTCGATGGCCTTGAGCTGCAGCCGCTCGAGCGACTGCAGCGCGCCGTAGAAGGAGGGACACTCCACGACCACTGCGTCGCCTGGCCGTGCCACGGCCTGCAGGCATAAATTCAGTGCCTCCAGAGCACCATTCGTCAGCACGATTTCGTCGGCGGAGACCGACAGCCCCTGGGTCAAATAGCGCTTGCCGATCTGCCGCCGTAGCCGCTCGTTGCCCGGCGGCAGATCGTCGAACGTGCTCCAGATATCGAGGGTGCGCATGCTGGATGACAGCGCCCTGCGCAGGCTGTCGAGTGGGAACAGCAAGGGGCTGGGAAACGCCGACCCGAGTGGAACGATTTTGCGTGACTTCACTGAACTCAGGATCTGATATACTAGGTCTGTAATCTCGACTGGGTGGGCGCCTTCGGGTGGCGTCGACGTCTCGGGCTCCGGAGCCTGAGCGCTGGGGGGTGGATTGACGAAATAACCCGAGCGCGGGGCGGCACGAATGAGGCCTCGGTTCTCGAGAAGGTCGTAAGCCTGGAACACGGTTGATGGGCTCACGTGGCGCGTCCTGCAGGTCTGCCTTATTGAAGGCAGACGATCGCCTGGCCGCAGCACGTTCGCGGCGATCTGGCGCGCAATCTCTTCAGCCAGTTCTTCATAGCGCTTGCGACCGGGCTGGGCCGTCGTGCGGTCATTGGTGGCCATTGCAGCCTCGCTTCCCTGGGCGATTGAGATGGTCCCGTCCGTCGGAATCCTGGCAGCAAGGATAAGCTCGGTTCCGGCCGGTGCATCGCCGCCGCACTATGGTCTGGCAGACCCACGTCACCACCGAAGCGGGCCGCATGGTCGCGCTGGTAACCCAGACCCAGCTGGTGATCGAGCCGGCGGCGTAGACCATTGTCAGCTCTACGGAGTGTAATCGATGATGCAATCGCCTGGGACGTTCCGCTCAGCGCGATCACTCCAACGGCCAGGCGTGGCGATGTCCGCCCGTTCAGCCGCTGACCGCGAGGTGCCCATGATAGCGTGCCCGCAAGCTCGGTCTTCAGCAGTTTGCCGGTGGCGGTGTGCGGAAGGCTCTCGACGAACACGACATCGTCGGGCATCCACCATTTGACGATGCGCGAGGACAGGAAGTCCAGGATTGACTCCTTGGTCGGTTCGCGGCCGGGTCTTGGCTGGATCAGCAACAAAGGACGCTCCTGCCAGACCGGATGATGCACCGCGATGACGGCGGCCTCGAACACGTCCGGGTGCGACACGGCCAGGTTCTCGATCTCGATCGAGGAGATCCACTCGCCACCGGACTTGATGACGTCTTTCAGCCGATCGGTGAGTTGCACATAGCCATCAGGATCGATCGTTGCGACATCGCCGGTGCCGAACCAGCCGTCGGCGTCGATCACCTGGCCGCCCTCGCCCTTGAAGTAGCCGGAGATCACCCAGTTGCCGCGAACCTTCAGTTCGCCGACCGCCTTGCCGTCATGCGGCAACGCCTGACCGTCGGCTCCGACGAGCTTCAGTTCGACGCCATACATCTGGCGTCCTTGCCTGACCTGCATGTCGACGATTTCGTCCGGGGTCTGGCCATCGTGCTTCGCCAAGGGGGAGCCGACCGTGACGATCGGACTTGTTTCGGTCATGCCCCAGGCGTGCAGCAGAAAGACACCGAGCAGGTCGCGGAATTTCTCGATCGTGGCGCGGGGCGGCGCGGTGCCGCCGGAGAAGACACGTTTTAGTTTCAGGCGTGACAGATCGAGTTGCGTCCGGCGGTCTTCGAGCCAAGCCAGGAAGTTGAGCCAGATGGTCGGGATGCCGCCGGCGGCGGTGCAGCCCTCCTGTTGCAGCAACGTATAGATGCTTTCGGGATCGAGCCGCGGCCCCGGCAGGACGAGCTTGGCCCCGCACATCGCCGCGGAGAACGGTATGCTCCAGGCGTTGGCATGAAACAGCGGCACCACGACAAGGATCGAGTCGCGTGCCGTGAAGGCGAGCGAATTCAACCGAGCAGGCGCCGAATGCGTGCAGCACTGTCGAACGATGGCTGTAGAGCACGCCCTTGGGATTGCCGGTCGTGCCGGATGTATAACAGAGGGTCGATGCGGTGTTTTCGTCGAACCCCGGCCACTCGTAGTCGGGCGAAGCGGCCGCCAGCAGATCTTCGTAGCAAAGCAGGTTTTCAACGTTCGCCGAGGGCATGGCCGCGGCATCACAGAGCGCCACCCAGCCGCGGACCAGCGGCAGATGCGGCGCGAGTTGCTCGACCAGCGGGACGAAAACCGGATCGAAGAAAATGTAGCCATCTTCCGCGTGGTTGATGATGTACTGGATCTGCTCCGGAAAGAGACGGGGATTGACTGTGTGCAGGATACGGCCGCTGCTGGTCACGCCGTAGTACAGTTCCAGATGGCGAAAGCCATTCCAGGCGAGCGTGGCAACCGGATGGCCGAATTCGATCCCCAGCGACGTCAACGCATTGGCCAGGCGTTTGGCCCGCTGGGCGATGATGGCATAATTCGTGCGGTGAACGGTGCCGTCCGGATGGCGTGACACGATCTCCCGGTCTCCGTGGTAGGACGCGGCGTAGTCGATCAGAGTGGAGATCAGCAGCGGGCGGTTTTGCATCAGGCCGAACATGTTATTGGCTCCCGATTAGACGGGTTGAACTCCCCGGACCGAACTATCCCAGGAAATCGTCCGACTGCAAATGTCGAGGCGTACGTCTTGCCTGCCTGTTGATACGAACCGGGGCTGACGGTCCCGAAGCGGCTTCGGTTGTCCAGGCCGGTCGTGCCCGGGTGGTTTGAGGCGGCACGACGCGTCGGGCGAACGAGATGGTGCTCGCTGGAATGGTGCGGCGCGACCAGCCGCCGCCCGGCGCCGGCCATTTGTAAGCCGCGCCATCTCTGTGCATCGTTTCCCGGTTGGTGTGGAGAAGGCTGTGATGACGGTGCTGGACGGTTTTCGCGTGGTGCAGGTCGGCCCTGGGCTCGCCGCGGCGGTGTGCGGACGCCTGCTGGCCGATGCCGGTGCAAGCGTGACGCGGATCGATCCGGATCGATCCAGGCCGCTGTCCGAACACCTCAACGATGGTCCCACAGCGGCGGACGCGGCCCAGGCACTGGCGGCGGCCGAGCTGATCGTCTGCGAGGGCGGCCCGGCGGCGCTGCGGCGAAGCGGGTACACGGGGGAGAAGCTGCGTGAAATCAACCCGTTTGCGGCGCTGGTACTGATTTCACCGTTCGGCCAGACCGGTCCGCGCGCGGACGAAGCGGCCACGGATCTGACGCTGTTCTTTGCCAGCGGCATCGCCCGCATGCTGACCGGCCAGGTGGACGATCTGGCTGAACCGCCGATGCGTCCGGTCGGCCACCAATCCGCGTTCCTCGGCGGACTGGCGGCGGCCTGTGCGGGCATGCACGCCGCCTTGCTGGCGAACGGTGCGGTCGTGGACGTCTCGATCCACGAGGCGCTGGCGACCCTGGCGATGACCGAACTGACCCGCGCCGGTCAGACCGGGAAGAGTTGGTCGCGCACGCGCGTGGGGGACGGCAACGGCGCCACTGTCTGCATCCTGCCCGCGAGCGACGGCTATGCGGCGATCTCGCCGCGCGAGGACCGGCAATGGGCTGCCTGGCTGCAGGCGATGGGCTCGCCGGCCTGGGGTTCGGAGCCTCGCTTCGCCACCAGGCGAGACCGCGTGGCGAACTGGGACGCGCTGCACGCGCTGATGTCGGCGTGGAGCCGCGACAGGACCAAGCGGGACATTGCCGGGACCGCTCAGGCCGCGCATGTCCCAAGTTTCCCGTTGTGTGAACCAGCCGAGCACCTGGGGTCGCCACAGCTTCAGCACCGGCGCTTCTTCCGGCCGGCAAGCGTGTGCGGGCGAACGGTTCAGGTGCCCGCTTCGCCGTTCGGGCTGAGCGTGGCGCCGGCGGGCCGTGCGGACCGGCCGCCGGGGCGCGGGCCACTGCCGCTGTCGGGCGTTCGCGTGCTCGACTTCAGCTGGGTCATCGCCGGGCCGACGGCGACGCGCACCCTGGCGGCGATGGGTGCCGAGGTCATCAAGATCGAGGCGCCCGGACGTGGCGATCCCGGTCGCGCCTCGGAACTCCACAGCGTGCTCGGCCAGGCGAAGAGGGCCATCGTCCTGGATCTGAAGAAGCCCGAGGCAATCACCGTCGCCCGAGCACTGGCCGCTCGCGCCGATGTGCTGGTGGAGAATTTCGCCACCGGCGTGATGGAACGTCTAGGCCTGGGTGCCGATGCGCTGCGCGCGATCAACCCGGGGCTTGTCTATGTTTCCGCCTCCGGGCTTGGGCGCACCGGGCCGGAAGCCCATGCGGTGGCCTATGGGACGTTACTTCAATGTTATGCCGGGTTCGCCGGGCTGAACCGCCATCCCGGCGTGCCGCCGCGGGTGGGAATGGCGTGGCTCGATCCGATGTGCGGGTTGATGCTGGCGTTCATCACCGCGGCGGCGCTGTGGCGCAGGCGTCGCGGCGGGGTGGCGCGGGTGGATTTCTCGATGATCGAGGCGATGCTGTGGACGATGGCGGATCCCCTGGTGGCCGAGCAGTTGCCGGGAGTGGTCCGGGTGCCGGACCGAGGCGCGGTGTTCCGGTGCGCGGGGCCGGACGACTGGGTCGGCGTCGAGCCGGCGCCGGAAACGCTGCCGGCCGCGCGCGATGCGGAGGACGCGGCGGCGTGCCTGAGGGGATTGGGCGCCGCGGCCTCCGCGCTGGCTTGTTCCGCGGATCTTGTCGCGAGCGAGCACCTTCGGGCGCGCGGCTTCTGGGATGAGGATGGCTTGCCGGGCCTGCCGTGGCGCGCGTCATTCGGACGGGCCACCGGTGCGGCACCGAGACTGGGCGCCGACACGGACGCCGTGCTGCGGGATGATCTGGGGATGGCACCGGGGGAAATACGACGGCTGCGGGAGTGTGGCGCGTTGGGGTGACTCTGGCGAGCGCAGGTTTGGCCCGTGTTCGGCGGTTGAAGCACAACGAATTCAACCACAAAAGAACGCGGATTAACACGGATAAGAAATGGTATTTTCAGATGAAACCGACAACGGCTAGTAACTCTGCGCAGGGGTTTTGACCGGCTGTGAAAGTGATTCCCGGGCCGCATGGCTCCGCAATGCCGCTGTCCGGCCGCAGGTATGTTCCCTTGGAGTAGCCGCCTGCGTTTAATTCCAGCGGTAGCCGCCGCGGTCAACCCTACCGCCGCAATGGGTGGAAAGCGGACATCCATTGCTTCTGAGCCCCGGAGACTTCTGCGCAGTGGGCGCCTGCTTCGGAAGGGTCCGGTCGGACCTGAAAACAGATGGTTCTGGATACGGGCATCGTGACGCCCAAAATGACGGTTGAAAGCCAGCTTTCAAAGATGATCTGCAAGGGGGATTTCTGAACAGCCTCAACAGACAAACACGCCTTGTCGGACCGTCCCCAAAGCCCGCACTGCAGGTCGGTGCTTACAGGTGGGGATGATCGTGCTGACCTTCCGCCCGGTCAGGAACCGTCACAACGGTCACTCAGTCGCTCCCGCAATGTTCGTTCCGTGGTCACAGCCCCGAGAGTATGGCGTCCTGCTGCTGTACAGGGGAGGTCAGACCACGAGCCGTGCGTAGACGGTGAATCGTTAGATCCTGAGCAGTTTTGCACCATAAATCATACTGACCGCAGTCATCGTAAACGATAAGCACCTCAGCGGTAGAGTCGGAACGTTTTCCCGCATTCCCTATTGTCTTTGCACGCGATAGTTTGACTATAAGACAGCTTTCCTCTTGGTATAATTCGCGAATTTGCGGGCAGTCAATGTTGCTGACAAGGACGAGCGCTCCGTTGGTTCGCGCCAAATCCACAGATGCCTTGAGTTGAAGTTGGTCGGTCCATGAAAACGGCCTCGCGTTATAGCGATCAAATGGACCTCGGTTCGCAGGCACATACGTTGGATCACAATAGCAAACATCTCCAGTGCGGGCTTTGCCTAACGCAACCTCGAAATCTTGTTCACGAAGAATTACTTGCGACTGATCGAGGGCGATAGAGGCCTTCTCAATGAGTTGCTTTTCCCATAGCGGGCAAGGTGTGCGGCTGCCGCCACCATAAGGCACATTAAAATGCCCTTGTCGATTGGTCCGATAGAGGCCCCCGTAACAGGTCCTATTCAGATAAATGAAGCGCACTGCCCGTTCTAGATCCGACTCAGGTTCCCAACCTCTCACAAAGTAGTACGTCTCACTATCGCAAGGAAGCCTACGGATCCGCTCCAGCAATTCGTTTGGAGCTAGCAACACTTGTTGCCATGCGTTTATCAGCTCGCCGTTCACGTCGGAAAGTTCCGCATGATCCGGGGCTACCGCGAAAAACATGCCTCCAGCGCCGACGAAGGGTTCATAATAAACACCGCCTAACCGCTGCCGCAGAATGGGCGCGATGCGTCGGGCTAGCCAGCGTTTGCCACCTGCCCAACGAAGGAATGGCTCGTAAGTCAAGACAAAATGCTGTCCAAAAACTGTTTCAAAATCGGTCCAGACGGTCGTTGAGAGATTGACGCTGCGGAATTGGCTAACACAAGGGGGATGAGCGCATGAGGATACCGATAGCTAACGAGGCCGCTGAGGATCCGCACTATCTCATCCAAATTGGGCAGATCGCTACGTTTCGGGTCGGTCAGGAAATTTCCGGTGGGAACATTTAAGACAAGCATATGCTGAGGTCCAAGGCGGACCAAGATTTTCGCACCATAGGAAACCCTATTTCGATAATTCTGTGGAAAAGTCTGACCTGCAACCTCTTCAATCAGATAGCGGACCGAGGGGATAAACACATCACCGACATTTGGCAACTGACCTTGAAACTCGTCAAGATGGTTGACGAGATCACCATTCTTTTCTATGCCAACTATGTGCAAAGGAAGGCCCGCCGATTTCATATGTTCCATTAGAGCCCGAATCGGTTCGATAAGTCGCGACAACGCGGCCCGCAGGAGCAATGGCCCATCTTTGATGAAAAGAATTCTCCGAAGTATATCTGGCTGAACCAGATAGATTCTGACGAAGTGAAAGAGTTTGAGGGTCTCAAGTATATCGCGCAGTGCAGATGCCGCTTCTTGCCGAGACCAATCGTCTGGGCTCTCATGACCTATACCCAAATAGTCAGAAAGCTTGTGCGGAGCAGCACAGGCAGGACAGCTAAAGGTCAAGCTCCCTCGTGGAATGACGATCTCCGCGTCACATTCCCAGCAATTGAAGCGAGGCGAATCTGGACCGGACATTGCATAATTTGCGTCCCACTCGCGGGAAACCAGAAAGCGAAGCGTTTCGTAAAGGCCCGAAACGGTCAAAGTATGATGAACAACCTCCCGTATGGTTGCACGGACCGTCTGCCCGGCAACCTTAACACCCGACAGGGGAAGCACCGCGACATTGACCCATGTCTTGTCATTCAGCAGTTTGGCTACGTCGCGGGGGTCCATCATGGGGTCTGCCCGCATACTCTCAAGGTCCGAGGTCTTCAATAAGCAGGCAGCCGCCTGCAAAAAGGCCACGGTCTTTTCGCGGCGAACTTGGTTCGGCACCACCGCCTCACCCCCGTCAATCGTAACGACATATTGCAGCGTCGTGGGAATTGATAAATCAACTTTCTCCACGCCTTGGGCGATGAGTGATGGGTTGCCGGGGGCCGATGCCTCAAAGCTCTCAATGAGATGCCTGATTGCAGGACTCCCTACTATTTTAAGATGACCAATCTTAGATGCCGCCTCCACCGGGTATCCGCCCTTTGCATAGGCCACTTTAGGATCCCTCACCCGCCTTCGCGGGAACGAATTGGTCCAATTGGACCGGCAGGGCAAATTGATGAGAGAGAGTTATCATTCGTACAAAGCCCTTGCTTCTTATGCGCTGCACGTCGTCGGCAATGTCACGGAACTCATAACGTCGAGTAACTTCGCGAACTTCGCGGTCATCATTTAAGTGCGCTATGATGAAGTTTTCAGTATTTTTTAGTAGATCGGGGCTTAGTGTTGTCATCGACTGAGTAGCATATACCATCGCTATGTGGAATTTCGCTCCTTCTTTAGCTAGGCGATTGTAGATACTGGTCAGATCCTTGTCGTCTGACCTGAATAAACGGTGGGCTTCCTCAAAATAAATCACCACGAATTTGGACCCAAGTTGTCCCATTGAGAGCAAGTTAACCATTGTTGCAAAAACTCTACTGGCGATGCGCTCGCTAAGGTTTTGTGCCACTTCTTCCGGTGCGTTGGAGTAGTCAACAAACACACTTGTGCCTGCCTCCAAATGCTTGACAATGTCAGCGAATACATCGCTTCCAAAGGGGTCGTGATAGGCGACAAATGGGCGGATATAGGTCGTGCCAGATATACTCCCGCCAACCAATATTCTCAGTAGCGACTGAGCGCCCTTTGAAAAATATGGACCGCTGGCACCATCAGGGAACGCGCCCGGATTGGCCTCAAATAACCTTCCCAATTGTGTGTAGATCCACCGCAGTGCCGAGAGCGGCTGACGTGATCCGATCTGAAGGGGGTTTTTAGATTGATCAACGACAACCTGTGCGGGCAATCCAGAGATAGCCGCAAGTTGTTCCTTTATCGGCTTTTGCAATTCCACGGGAATGTTGAGGAAAGCTCCGACATCCATCGGTCGCGGA
The DNA here is from genome assembly GCA_963817185.1 of uncultured Alphaproteobacteria bacterium. Classification (GTDB taxonomy): domain Bacteria; phylum Pseudomonadota; class Alphaproteobacteria; order Acetobacterales; family Acetobacteraceae; genus Rhodopila. Next base: position 576,569 of record CAWFNN010000007.1, read on the forward strand.
TACGAGGCCGCGTCGAGTGACTGCCCACCATATTCCAAGTTCCCGCCAGCCGCGAGCGAACCGGCTTGCATCGGCTTGCTTTAACGGAATTTGGGCTGGTTCGGGTGGCTCCCATTCCAAAACGTCAGAAATATAATTGGGACGATTTGGAAATTGCGACGAAAATAAAGAGCGGATAAGGGAGTGTCCAACAGTTGGACTTGAGTAAAAGTCCACTTTCAGCGGTAGCGGCAATGCAAGACCGAGGGCGCTCTCATCATTCGATAGTCGGGGTGACAGGCTATAGCGAACGCTTCGGCTCCGGTGGATGCTGAAGAGGCTAGAATTGCCGTCTTGCTCGTTGACGTAGGTGTATTCGCCGGATGGGTCGAAAATAAGCTGCGCCACCTGTGTCGGCGCGGCAAATATGGCATCAGCGATGAGCTTGATTGCATTACTCTTGCCCATGCGAGTTTTACCAAAAAGGGCGGTTCGATTTCCACTCTCTCGCCCAACGAAGTCCATTGGATCAACTAGGACCTCTACTTCGGCTTGTGTCGCAGGAGTTGGGGTCTCAGTGAAACGAAGTCGTCCCAACCTTACGGGAGTGTCTGACTTAACAAAACTGTTGATGAGCATCTCTAGGTCGGTAGCCTCTGGCACGTAGACTTCGTAGCTGTGAGGTGCCAGAAAGGTATCTACGTCGTTCCCAAATGCTATTGTCCCATTGTCGTCATAATAGGTTCCAAGAATGGAAGCTCTGAGCGCACCCCACTGCAACTCCTTGTTTGTCAATGGATCCAGAATAGCTTGAACTTTGTGTACCTGAAAAATCGTGTTTTGAATATCGGTTTCAACCGGTGTCGGAACACTCTCCGTAATTCGTGCCAATATCAACCTGTCAGCAAGGCCCGCATTGGCGGCGCCGGCAGCCATTGGGTTGGCTTTGATGATAGCGAATGAGTTACGCGGCACCCCACCGCATTTTGTTTTCCATGCGTCGCAGGTTACGATCCGCATCTCCTCATATGTCAGGCTCAACAGAAACCCGAGGAGACGACCGCTATCGAGTGTGTATTTTAATGCCAACTTCGCCACCGCACCAGCCACAGCCGCCGCGCTTTTCTGTGCGTCGGATTTAATCGCGGCCTCAATCGGATTATCCATTTTAAGGTCCTAACCTAAATTAAAATTTGCGACCTTGCACGCCGTCACAAGCGATGGATCGTACCTTCGCCACTCTGTCACCCCGCGTTTAGCGAAACCTTGCCGCTCTTGTCGCGTGTTTTCGCATCTGGCTAACAGGCGAGCAAAGAGCGAGGATCTCATCGGACCATACCGGATCCCCTTGGAACCGCGTCTGCCACAGGGCATCACGGCGGACCTTCTACTCCCATGGTGACCCTCCACTGTCACGTTCCATTGATCGGGCGAGTCGCGTCAAGCCTGCGTTGGTCAACTATTGCCGGTTATCGGAAGGGGCTTCGACCTGAGGGCTAAAGATTGCGATCATGTGGCGAAGTTTCGGGGATCGGTGAGCAAGGTCTCGGGGCTGTGACCACGGAACGAACATTGCGGGAGCGACTGAGTGACCGTTGTGACGGTTCCTGACCGGGCGGAAGGTCAGCACGATCATCCCCACCTGTACGCACCGACCTGCAGTGCGGGCTTTGGGGACGGTCCGACAAGGCGTGTTTGTCTGTTGAGGCTGTTCAGAAATCCCCCTTGCAGATCATCTTTGAAAGCTGGCTTTCAACCGTCATTTTGGGCGTCACGATGCCCGTAGCCAGAACCATCTGTTTTCAGAAACATTGGAACTTGTGCGCTGAACGTTGCCGGCGCGGGGCAGGGTATGCCGAGCCCCCCTCGACAATGCCCGCTTAGGGTCGGAACCGGCTGTTCCGCGCCGAACCCCTACCCCGGCGCGGGAAGTCAGGGGTACCTCGTCGTCCAACCGGTCAAAACCCCTGTGCAGAGGCACCGGTCGGCGTCGCCTGGCGATCCGGGAGGGTGCAGCCGCGGGATCCTCATCCATATCCATCTGTGCTCCTGCATGGTTCGAATCCTGCCAAGGTTACGAACCACGAAGCCCTTTTCAGAACTCCCCGCTGCGGTAAGCGTCGTCCAGTCGCCTGGCGTCCTCCTCGGACACCTCCGGCCAGGGTTCTCCCCGCTTGCGCAACGTGCCGGTGAATTTTGGCGGGCGCTTTTCATTGAATGCCGCGCGTCCCTCCTCGCCGTCCATCGTGGTCTGGATCAGCAGGGAATTCATCAGGTTCTGCACGTGCCATGCCTGGTCGTCCGGCAGATTGCCGAACCGCACCACGAACTCCTTCATCATGCGCACCGCCGCCGGCGGTAGCGTAACGATCTGCCGCGCCAGCTTTTCGGCGCGCTCCATAAGCTGGGCATGGGGCACAACCTCGTTGACCAGCCCGACTCGCAGCGCCTCCTGGGCATCGAACGCCTCGTCGGTCAGCAGGATTTTCATTGCGTCAACGTAGCGCAACTGCTTGACAAGCATGCTGGGGCCGGGGCCGTTGCCGATCCAGCCCTGCGTCAGCAGGCCGAACTTGAAACGGGCGTTTTCCGCGCTGGCGATGCGGATATCCGTCGACGTCAGCAGCATGTACAGGCCTGCCCCCGCCGCCCAACCGTTGATAGCCGCGATCACCGGCTTCCACACCCTGGGGTAGTGATCCCCCATACGTCCATCGACGCCCGTCTTCTGCCCATGCACCGTGCCGGCGAGCGGCCAGTAGATTCGCTGGGTGCGCAGATATTCCCTGTCCTCCGCGGTCAGGTCCGGCCGAGGCTGCAGGTTGTGGCCGCCGCAGAAATGCCGTTCTCCGGCACCGGTGACGATGGCGCATCGAATAGCGTGGTCCTCCCACAGATCGATCCACGCCGCGGAAATCGCGTCGGAGGTCTGCTTGTCCAAAATGTTGGCCTTGGCCGGGTTGTTCAGGGTGATATAGGCGACCCCGTCTCTTTTCTCATATTCGATAGACATCCGGCTGGGGTCCTTCCTGCTGGTGGTCGTGGCGCCTGCCGCTTCCAGGCGGTCGTCATGCGGCGCGTTGCGGCGTGGTCCGATCGCGTGGCGATGAAGATTGCGTCGCCGCGGCTCTGCCCGCAATGACGGCCGGGACTTAGAGGTTGCGTCTGGCCCACGCCAGCGCGTCGAAACCCGCCAGTTTCGCGGCTTCCAACGTTGGATAGGTCTTCCGCCCCACCTGGGCGCGCTGGGTTTCCCTGTTTCTGATAAACACCGTCCATTCGCCGCCGCGGTGGGAAACCACGAGGTTGAAACCCTCGGCGTTGAGATACCAGTTGCCCTCGTGGGATTTTCGCCAGACCCGTTCGGGCCAGTGGGCGCGCAGGCGCGCATCGCGCGCCGGGTCGCTTTCGAATTGGTCCAGCCCGGTGCCATCACCATCGGGCGAGTTCTCGTTCAAAGCCTCTCTCTCCCGCGGCCCGCGGACCTGGAAACGATTTCTTAAGATTTGCATGAGCAGATGGCGCCGCACAACCCGAGGCTGAACTCAATGTCCTTCGTGGACCAAGCCCTGCCCGCGCTGAGCGACTCGCTCGTGCCGCCGATTGTTCGCGGTACCGCCGACCTGACGGAGCACGCGTACCAGGGCGACGGCTTCGATGCCCTGATGGAACGGATTGACCGCTGCCGCGCGTGCAATCCGCCGGCGGCGCTCGAGGCTGCCCAAATCTACGACGAAGCCATTGCCGCACAACTGGCATTCCGCCGAGCCGAAGGTCTGAACCTGCAGGACGCGGCGCTGGCGATGAGCCGGCTCTACCGTGTCGGTGGACCGCCGGACGGCGCGCTGCGGCTGCTTGCCTTGGTTGGGCCGGGCGACCTGATGACGAACACGCCGCTCGATTTCCTGACCAACCATCTGCATGTCCGGCTGGATCTGCTGTATGTCGAGCCGGACCGGGCGCTGCCGGCGGTGATCCCTGATCACGACGTAGCTTTCTTCGCCTTATGCGAGCCCGATCCGGGCACGCTCGCGCGCCTTCGCCGGCTGTATGCGACCTGGCCACGGCCGGTGGTGAACGATCCGGTGTTCCTGCCGGCCGTCGAACGCGACGTTTTGTCCCGCTCGCTGGCCGGAGTGGCCGGCCTGTGCAGCCCGACCGCGGTCGCCGTGTCTCGCATTGCCCTGGACGAGCATCTTCGGTTCGGGCGGCCGATCGGGGGCTTTCCGGGCGCCCCCTACCCTTGCCTGATCCGGCCGATGCATTCCCACGCCGGCAGCGGCCTGGCGCGAGTCCGGACCGCGGCCGAACTGACAGCGTATCTGGAGTCGTCCTTCGAGCGGCACTTCTTTCTGACCGCGTTCGAGGATTATCGAGGGCCCGACGGGCTGTTTCGAAAGTCCCGCGTCGCTTTTGTCGACCGACAGCCGTTTCTTTGCCATCTGGCGATCTCCAGCAACTGGATGGTGCACTATCTCAACGCGGGCATGACCAAGTCGGCGGCGAAGCGGGCCGAGGAAGCCAGCGCGATGGCCGACTTCGATGACGGTTTCGCCCGCCGACATGCCTCCGCGTTCGAGGCTCTGCACGCGCGCCTGGGTTTCGACTATTACGCCATCGACTGCGCCGAGACCCGCGACGGCCGCCTGCTCGTGTTCGAGGCCGACGCGGCCGCGATCATCCATGCGATGGACCCGCCGGATCTGTTCCCTTACAAGCAACCGCAGATGCGCAGGGTGTTCGCGGCGTTCGAGGCCATGCTGCGGCGCCGGGCCAATCAGAGGGAAAGACCTGTCACGCCGGCTTGACCGCATGGCTGCGGTGAACCACGGCCTGGTCCGGCCGCTTTGCATCCAACCCATCAAGAGTGCCGGCCGTGAACCGTCACGCGTTCAAGTCTTCCCGCGTCACACCCTCAAAACCAAGAATGTAATCCGCTCCGTACACCAGGCTCGGTGTCTGGAATCCGAGCTTGAATTCGCCTGACGCCACGCGCGTGGCGATGTCGACGGCGGTCAGTGCAGTGATCGTGTAGGGTTCAGGTATTCTCAGGCGTGACCGAACACTCTCGCCGTTTTCGTTTCGGGCCACGCCCGCCACGACACTTCGTCCGCATCGTCGCGCCTGGTCGCCAGGGCCTTCAGACTGACGGTCGATCAGGGACTTGAGAACGTTCTGTGTGAATGGAAGACCCAGGAACGATTTGACGACGCGGGGCAGGCGCCCAATGACCCTGAAGGCGGTCGTTGCCTCGGTTTGAACCTCGATGTTCGGTATTCCGGTCGAACGGAACGCCGTGGAAACGTCACCCCATGGGATCTGCATCGTTTGCCTCGGCCCCTGGCCGAAATCGCACGAGCCCAGACCGGACCGGTCAAGAGTGACCAGGCGGCCACGGCGGCGGATGCGCGCGCCAACGGGGACCTCCTGGATCGCGGTCTTGGCGGTGCCACGTGAAATGTTGGGACCTGCCTTGATGAAAAGCTTCAGATCGGTGGCATCCGGTAGCCGCCGCTTCAAATGTGCGGCGAGACAGTCGCTCGGCACGACGTCGAACCCGACGCCGGGAAGCAACATCACGCCCGCCTGCTTCGCCTCCGCATCTCTCGCGGCCAGCGCCTCGAACACATCGATCTCGCCTGTAATGTCGAGATAGTGGACGTGCTGGCGGATGCAGGCGTCGGCCATGGGCCGCGACGTCGCTGAAAACGGACCGGCGGCGCAGAGGACTACAGCAACGCCTTGCAAGCCGGCGTCTGCCGGAGCCGGTTCAATGAGCTTGAATGCCCGCCAGGCCAAGCCAAGTGGATCGGCAAGGGCTTTGAGCTTCGCCGCGTTGCGGCCCGCCAGGATGGGCTGGAGGCCCTGCTCCCGCGCCAGCCCCGTGATGAGTTTGCCGGTGTAACCGGTAGCCCCATAAATCAGGATGGTTCCGGTCATTTTAGCGCGCCTCCCCCAGGCATTGACGCGCGACATTCTCACCGGCGCTGGCATCGGTCACGCCTGACTCCAGCAAACCGCGTTGTCCGGGCGGCGATGGGCCTGCAGCACGTTGCGCAGCCTGGACACAGTTTCAGACTGACCCATCGCCCGTCCGCCGGCACCCCTCCGCTGGCCCCTCACCAGATTGGCCGAACAAGCCGAGCCGATCGGTCCGCATGCGCCGCACATCGCCTTTGCGCACCGTAATGCCAGCCTTGTCGAAGAACTCGAGGATCTGGATCGCCACCTTCCGCCCGTTCTGCAGCCGGTCCCGGAATATCGCCGCCGTCAGCAGTCCGTCAGCATCCACGGCCTCAGCCGCGATCGCCGCCATCTCCGCCACCGTCTGGCGCAGGAAGAAATGGTCGGGCGCGACTTCCACCACGCGACCCATCCGCGCCAGTCGCTTGAACGTGACCCGCACCGAAACCTCCGACAGCTTCAGGGCTGACGCGATATCGCGCACGCGGGGCGGCCGGAACCGCTCCGCCGCGATCAAAGAGCGGGCCTCACTCCAGATCCGTTCATCCGCCGGAGACAACGAAACCCTGTGGCCGGGCAAACGGAACCACGGCCCGTCCTGAGCGATCACGTCCTGCCGAAGCAACGCCTCAAGAACCCCCGAGAAGCCCGCGCTCGGCAGCCGCCCTGGCATTGCCATGCGCAACCGCTCGCCCTGCAGCCCCGGCAATTCCGGAGCGGCACGATGAACAGCCTCCAAAGCCGCCAGTACGCCCGCGCGAACCGCATCAAACGCAGATGGCGCCAGAATCATCCCGCCGGCGCTCACGGCGGGCACCGATGCGGTCACCACCGCCCGATCCGCCTCCCGTACGCTGCGCGCCCGCATGAACCCGGCGCCGTCCGTCCACCCTGGCGCAATCGCCAGCACCGCGCGCAAAGCCTCGACGACGTCAACGCGGTCCAGCGCCCGAAGCTGCGCCAGCCGCATGGCCGTGCGCCGACCCCGCCGCGGCGGAAACGGATCAACCACCACCCCGCCGCCAATTGTCCGGGTATCGCGCAGCACGATCCTGTCCTGTGCGAGCGCCCCGATCGGCTGGCGCAACGTCAGCCGTGCCAGCGCCGACTCTCCTGGTTCCAGCGGTTGCCGATCCAGCAGCGACACCCGAGCCATCACATGCGCCGCGCCCAGGTGCAGATGCACCTGGGTGTCCTGCCGCATCGCCCGGGCAGCATCCGGCAGCAGCGCGATGCGCACGTCGAGCCCGGCGGTCGGTGCATGGATTTCCGGGTGCAGCACCCAGTCCCCCCGCGTCACGACCTCCTTCGACACACGCGGGCCGGTAATGTTCAATGCCACACGCTGTCCCGCGACTGCCTGGGGCGCCGCTTTGTTCTGTGCATGCAACCCCCGCACCCGCACGTCAACGCCCACGGGCGACAGCACGAGGCGGTCTTCGACGGCAATGCACCCGGCGACCAATGTGCCGGTCACGATCAAGCCGGCTCCGGGCAGCGTAAACGCACGGTCCACGGCCAACCGCGGGTATCCCCCGGCGTCGCGATCCGGCCCAGCGGACGCCAGCAACGCGCCCCGCAGCGCCTCGATCCCCTGCCCCGTCACGGCCGAGACCGGGACCATCTCCGCCCTCGCCAGCTTCGTGCCCGCCAACAGCGCGCGCATCGCGGCGCTGACCTCTTGTATCCGATCCGCGGCGAGATCGGCCTTGGTCAGTGCCACCACGCCCTGGTCGATCCCCAGCAGCGAGAGGATTTGCAGATGTTCGCGGGTCTGCGGCCGGATGCCCTCGGGCAACGCCACCACCAGCAATGCGGTATCGACGCCGCTGGCCCCGGCGAGCATGGTATGGACGAACCGCTCATGCCCCGGCACGTCGACGAAGCCGAGACCAGCGGTGTACGCGTAGCCCAAGTCGATGGTGATGCCGCGGCGCTTCTCCTCCGCCAGACGATCGGTATCGACGCCGGTCAGGGCTTTGACCAGCGCCGTCTTGCCGTGATCCACGTGACCGGCCAGGCCGACAATCATGAAAGCGTCTCGTTCACGCCGTCAGGGAACCTCTGTCCCGGTCCCTGTCAAGTTGGCGAAAGCCGACGACGGCGAGCTTGCCGCAACGCGACGGACCGCGTTACGCAGGGACCGAACAGCCGGATCCGAGCCCTGATGCAGACCATCCTATTGCGCATGCTGCCGTCACCCTTGCGCCGCTCGGTGACGCCGGCCCGCCTGATCCTGATGGCGCAATTCACTCGGTTTGGCGCTGTCGGCCTTATCGGCTTCGCGATCGACACAGCCACCGTCTACGGCCTGCGTCGTGCGCTCGGCCTGTACGGCGCCGGGATGATCGCCTATGTCACAGCTGCCAGCGGCAACTGGTTGCTGAACAGGGTGTGGACCTTCCGTGGTCAGGGATCGGGGCCAGCCCACCGGCAGTGGGGCATGTTCATGCTCACCAACCTGGCGGGCTTCGTACTGAACCGAGGCAGCTACGTGATCCTGGTGACATTCGTCGCGGCAGCCGCGGCTCAGCCGGTGATCGCCACGGCGGCCGGCGCGATGGCTGGGATGTTCGTCAATTTCGACCTGTCCCGGCGGCTGGTGTTTCGCTGAGTTTGGTTCCTGGGCCACAGGTTCGTTGTGTGTTCCGACGATCGCAACCGAGTTGACAAAAATCAGCCAATGTCATCACACCTGCGTGCGGCCTTAACCGGTCGATAATATTTCTCCGGCGATGGTGCTGCGTATCGCAACCGGCAGACGCAGTGCCCATGTCCGCGTTTTCTCCCCACGCTTTCGAGGCGCCCGCTTGCGGCAGCGGCGACCTGTCGCTGTTCCGGATCTCGTTCGGACGAACCGGCTTTTCCGGGACCGCGATCGACCCGCGCGATGCCCTCATCAAGCGGACCGCCGATATTGTCATGTCCCTGGTCGCGTTGCTGATCATGGGCATCCCGATGCTGCTGATCGCTGTTGCGATCCGGCTGACCAGCCCGGGACCGGCCTTGTTCCGCCAGCAGCGTGTCGGATTGAACGGCGCCCTGTTCGTGATGCTGAAATTCCGCACCATGCGTCACACCGGGCAGGGCGGCGGATCGTTTCTCCAGGCCACCCGGCACGACCCGCGCGTGACCCGCATTGGCGCCTTGCTGCGACACACATCGCTCGATGAGGTGCCGCAATTGCTGAACGTGCTGGCAGGCTCGATGTCGCTGGTCGGGCCGCGCCCGCACGCGCCCGGCACCTGTGTGGGTGGCCGGCCGTTCGAGGCGATCACCGAAAGCTACGCCGGCCGCCATTGCGTCAAGCCGGGCATGACCGGGCTGGCCCAGATACGCGGGTGGCGCGGCGAAACCGACACTGAAGAGAAACTGCTCCGCCGCATCGACAGCGATCTTGAATACATCGTCACGTGGAGCCTGCGCCGCGACCTCCTGATCCTCTGGCGCACCATGGTCACGGTGCTGCGCATGCCGAATGCCTATTAGATGGAAACACTCCTGACGCCGTCTGAGACAGCCGCCACGGTCCGGGCCCGCCACGAGCGGTCGGATGAGACGATATGCTGAACAGTTGGGTCTCGATTCGGGCGCGCCGCGTGTGGCGGTGCTGATCCCTTGCCGAAACGAGGAGGTTACGGTCGCCAAGGTCGTCTCCGACTTCCAGCACGCCCTGCCAAACGCGGTCATCTATGTCTATGACAACAACTCGACCGACCATACAGCGCTGGAGGCACGCGCCGCGGGTGCGGTCGTGCGGGGGGAGCCGTTACAGGGCAAGGGCCATGTCGTGCGCCGGATGTTCGCTGATGTCGATGCCGACATCTATGTCCTGGTCGATGGCGACGATACCTACGACGCCGCTGGCGCGCCGGGCATGCTGGACATGCTGGTCAACCAGCGGTTGGACATGGTCAGCGCTGCCCGCCACGGCGCCGTGCCGACGGCCTACCCCATCGGCCATCGCCTGGGGAACCTGCTGCTGTCCGCGATGGTGACATGGGCCTTCGGTGGCGGCAGTCACCGATCTGCTGTCCGGCTACCGCGTGTTCAGCCGCCGCTTCGTGAAATCGTTCCCGGCGTTGTCCTCGGGTTTCGAAACGGAAACGGAATTCACGGTCCATGCCCTGGCGCTGCATATGCCTGTGCGGGAGGTGCGTGCGCAATACCGCAACCGCGCCGCAGGAACGCGTTCGAAGCTGAATACATTCGTCGATGGCATGCGGATCCTCCGGGCGATCCTCAGCCTCATCGAGCATGAGCGGCCGCTTCAGGTATTTTCCTGCGCCTCGGTGATCCAGCTCGAGTCTCGGCATCGGCCTGGGCGTCCCAGTGGTGCTCGAGTTCCTGCAAACCGGCCTGGTGCCGCGATTGCCGACCGCGGTGCTGGCCACGGGTCTGGTGCTGCTGTCGTCGTTGTCGGTGTCCTGCGGATTGATCCTGGACGCGGTTTCGCCGCGGCCGGAAAGAGAACAAGCGGCTGGCCTACCTGGCGATCCGGCCGCTGGAACCCCCCGCATGATCGCCCGCCTGATCGCTGGCGCCTGTGGTCCCGGCATGCGGCGCTATGATGCGGACATCATCATCCTGGCCCTGGATCGACCGGATGAGACCATCGCCTCGATCCGGTCGGCCTGCGGCCAGACCCATGCGTCGACCCATGTGTTCGTTCTCGATCAGGGATCCCGTGCCGGAAGCGGTTCAAAGCCTGGCGGATGCGGTCCGTGACCGCCCCGATGTCACGCTGCTGGCGGTGGATGAAAACCTTGGTGTCGCGGGCGGCCGCAATCTGCTGTCAGGGCTGGGTACATGGCCGAACGATCGTCGCCCTGGACAACGACGCCGAGTTTGCCGCGTCGGACACGGTGGCACGTCTTGTCGCCGCCCTGGACGCCGAACCGCGCCTCGCGGCCATCGGTTGCCGCATCGTCACGCACGCCGAGGGGCTGGATGACCTGTCGTCCTGGGGCTACCCGGCTGGCCTGCTGGCGTGCGCCGGGGAAAGCTTCGACGCCGTCACCTACGTCGGCGCCGGCCACGCGATCAGACGGGCGGCGTGGGACCAGGCCGGCGGCTACGATTCCAGGCTGTTCTTCTGCTGGGAGGAATTCGACTTCTGCCTGCGTGCGATCGCCCTGGGCTGGCGCATCCGGTACCGCGGCGACATCGTCATTCGCCACAAGGTCGCTCGCCGAACGGCACGTCGGCTGGACCGCGGCGAGCGCTGGTTCTATTTCGTGCGAAATCGGCTTTATATCGAGCGAAAGCGCGGCGGCGGCTGGGCTCGCACTGGCAGCCGCGCGCGGCCGGCTACCTGGTGAAAGGGGTCCGAAATGGACTGGTGACGCAGACCGTGCGGGCGATCCTGGCCGCAGCGGATATGGCACCTCGCATGATCAGTCCCGCCTGATGCCCCCGGCCGGCAGATCCTACCTGACCCGCAACGACGACGCGCACCGCGGATCGATGCTTCACCGCCTTACGCACGAGGCCCTCGGGCGGCTCGGCGCAGCCTCAAGACGCTGTTTCAACAGCAAAGCGATAACCGCCGGGCTGTCGATCAGGTAGCGCCTGAACAGCCTGCGCGGATCGCTCGCCAGCCGGAACAGCCATTCCAGCCCCAACCGGCGCATGAACCGCGGCGCGCGCCGGCGCGCACCGGCGAGGATATTCCAGACTGGCACCGATGCACAGACCGGTTCCGGTCGCGCCGCCTCCAGCACCAATAGCGGCGGCAAGAAGTTCCTGGCGGGGCGAGCCGACCGCGAGGAAGACGAATCGCGCCGGGTGCGCGCGGACGAACGCGACCACCTCCGTGAGCGTGACGGGGTCAAGTTCGAACCCGGGCGGCGGATCGATATGGGCCGGCGGTGCCAGACCGTGCCGTGCCACCAGTGCCGGCAGCCATTCCGGCGAAAGGCCCACAATGGTGATCCGTTCCTCCGGCCGCAGATGACAGGAGAGCAAACGCGCCGTGAGGTCGCTGCCCGGGACGACCCTCGGCACTGGCAGGCGTAACAAGCAACCCAGGCCGAATACCACGCGCGAATCCAGCAGGCACAATGCCGCATTCCGATACACCGGCCGCAAATGGGGATCCCGGTCCAGTCGCGCCAGGTGATCGGCGTTCGGGGTGACAACGTAGCCGAACGGCGCATCGGCGGGGCGTGCCGCGACAGACGCGGCCGCCTGCGCCAGGGTAAGGTCGGCGAAAGCCAGGCCCAGCAGGGCAATCCCGGGTGCCGCGATAATGAGCGGCGGCAGAAACGACTCATCGTCATTTGTCGCTCCCGCACCCATCGGTACGAACGTTGCTCCACCATATCGGGAACCGACGGACCGGATCTCGGCGGCCAACGGCGATGAAACATCGGCTCGCGTCATATCGCCAGCCGCATTGTCAGGAGGCCGACGCCCTGGCTGTAACCGCTCACAAAGGAGCCGGCCGGGATGTTCGACCCATGCAGATCGGTCTGCTGGTAGGTGACGGACAACCGGGCATTGCGGTTCATCACCCAGGTCATGCCCAGCCCGACGGTCGTTCCGGTCTGGTGACCGCCCTGGAAAAAGTCCGCGCGTTGCAGCCCGATCGAGGCCTTGAACAACAGATTACGCAGGTATTCGTGGTCGATGGTAAGCCGCGCCGCCGAATAGACCAGGCCGGAGACACCTTCCTGTTCGGCATCTTCGGTATCGCGGCTGAGCTTCGCCGTGACAGTCGTCATGCGCGACGGCGACCACCCGACCCCGGCCTCCGCGATCAGCGTGTTTTGCCTGGCATACAGCGGACTGGCGAACTGAAGGACCTCATCGCCAACCAGCACGCGCCAGTGCCACACCGGGTCATCGCCGTAATCGATTCCTCCAAGCACCTGATAACCGGTGGAATTCGGGCTGGGCTGGCCAGCCGGTGTCCGCGTGTAGTCCTGCCCGACCGTGCGAACAACGAACACGACACTGCGCGACGGCGCCAGTTCGTAGTGCACGGTTACGCCGCCCTGCAGCACGAGCCTGTCCCGGTATGCCTGGCTGGCGGGCGAGCCCATGATTGTCGTGTCTGCATAGGTCCAGTTCGTCGCCTGCAGGCTCGGCGTGATGGTCCACCTTCCGTCCGACAATTTCGTACGATGCCCGCACATCGTCGAGCTGAAACGCGATCGGCCGGTCGCTGGCAATCGTGTCGATTTCGCCGCGATCCTCGTGCGCCGCGATGTGCGCCGCAGCGAGGGTCAGCTTGTCATCGCCGATATCGATGCGTCCGCCGGCGGACACCGGTCGCATCGGTGCTATCCTGGCTGGGGAGCGAAACATACCGCGTATCCTGGGCAGATGCCACCGCGCCAATGGCATCACGCTCGACCAGCCGGATTCGACAGCCACCGCTGGTGCGGTCACGATCTGCCAGCTCCCTCGCCGATTCGGGCCGGGCAGCGGCATTGCTGGTGTAGCCGAAACTTTCATCCAACGAAGGCAGGAACCGAAACGCGCCTTCGCGCACGCCCAGCGGCATCTGCTCGGGGTTCAGGTGGGTGTCGACGGCGATGCCGTCGTCAGCGTCGTAGCCTGGGACACTGTCGGGGAACAGCGCGGTCATCAACTCGGCCATGGCCCGCCCGGCGAGGCAGACCAGAAGCGAAATGGCCAGGAAGCCGGAGAGCAGGGTTGATCGCCCAAACATGCGGTGCCGACGATAGTCGGCAGAGGCTAATTTTTGGTTAACGGCCGGCGCGCCAACATCCAAGGCAGGGGTTCGTCCGAGACGAACGCCGCGGCGTCTTCGGCGGACTTCTGGCAACCGTCGCCAGGAGTCCGTCCCTCAGTATGTGGGCATTGATCAAGGGCACCTGAGCGAGTTTGGGCCAAGCGAGGCCGGTTGAGCCCCAATGGTCAGATTCGTTACAGATGATCGCTCGATCCATGCCGGATGTCCTGGCGGCATTCATATCGTCCTGCCGTGACACGACCGAAGCGATCGACGACCGATCTGGAATGGGCGCGTTCCTCAGGCGGCCGAGCGTGGGATCTCCCAGCTCCCGTGCGGCCAGCTGCAATCACGCGCTCGGACCGCGGCACGGGACCGGCCGGGCCATCGGCATGGGCGGACGTCACCGTGTGCCCGCCCTCTAACGCGTTACGCAACTCCGCGTCGCACACCGCGACGAACGTTCGGGCGGGACAGCAGCCGCTACCCTCCCAACACCGCCCGCAATTCATCCAGCGCCGCCGGGTCCTCGATCGTCGGCGGCACCGGCGCGGTCTCGCCGTCGGCGATCTTCCGGATACTGGCGCGCAGGATCTTGCCGGACCGTGTCTTCGGCAGCCGCGCCACAACCCGAGCATCCTTGAAGGCGGCGACGGGACCGATGCGGTCCCGGACCAGGGCGACCAGTTCGGCGGCGACCTCCGCCTCCGGCCGGTGAACGCCGGCCTTCAGCACCACGAACCCCATCGGGGTCTGGCCTTTCAGTTCGTCCTTGGCACCGATGACGGCGCACTCCGCGACGTCCTTGTGGGACGCCAGCACTTCCTCCATCGATCCGGTGGACAAACGATGGCCGGCGACATTGATGATGTCGTCGGTGCGGCCCATGACCCAGACGTCGCCGTCCGCGTCCACCATGCCGGCGTCGCCGGTGCGGTACCAGCCGGGGAAGTCGGACAGGTAAGACGTGCGGTAGCCTTCGTCGTTCTGCCACAGCGTCGGGCCGCAGCCCGGCGGCAACGGCAGCCGCAGGCGACAGGTTCCCCGTCGTGCCGGGCGGCAGCACCTCACCGTCGTCGTCCAGCGCGTGCAGGTCGTAGCCGGGACACGGCCGCCCGCCGGAGCCTGGCTTGAACGGGAACAGCCCGAACTGGCGGAAGCCGGCGGTGATCGGCCAGCCGGTCTCGGTCTGCCACCAGTGATCGACGACGGGTTTCCCGAGCATTTCGTGCGCCCAGATGCCGGTGGGCGGATCGCAGCGCTCGCCGGCGAGATACAGCGCGTCCAGACACGACAGGTCATGGGACCGGGTCAGCTTGCCCTCGGGGTCCTGCTGCTTGATGGCGCGCATGGCGGTGGGGGCGGTGAACAGGACTTTCACCCGATGCTGGGCGATGACGCGCCAGAACGCGCCGGCGTCGGGGGTGCCGACGGGCTTGCCTTCATACATGACCGACGTGCAGCCGCGCATCAGCGGCGCATAGACGATGTAGCTGTGGCCGACGACCCAGCCGACGTCCGAGGCGGTCCAGAACACGTCGCCGGCATCCAGGCCGTAGATCATCTTCATGGAGTTCCACAGCACGACGGCATGGCCGCCGTTGTCGCGGACCACGCCCTTCGGGCGGCCGGTGGTGCCGGAGGTGTAGAGAATATACAGCGGATCGGTCGCCAGGACGGGAACGCAGCCGTGCGGCGTCGGCGGCCTCGACGGCGCGTTGAAAATCGTGGTCACGGCCGGGGGTCAGGGGCGCCTCGGCCTGCGGACGCTGCAGGATCAGGCAGGCGTCGGGCTTGTGCGGCGACAGCGCGATGGCGGCGTCCAGCAGGGGTTTGTATTTGACCACCCTGCCCGGCTCCAGCCCGCACGACGCGGAGATGATCACCTTCGGCTTGGCGTCGGCGATGCGCGTCGACAGTTCGGCCGCGGCGAAGCCGCCGAACACGACCGAGTGGATGGCGCCGAGGCGGGCGGTGGCGAGCATGGCGATGGCGGCGTCGGGAACCATGGGCATGTAGATGACGACGCGGTCGCCCTTGCTGACGCCAAGGGCGGCGAGGGCGCCGGCGAGCGGGCGGTGCGGTCGAGCAGGTCGCGCATAGGTGAAGGTCCGCACCGTGCCGGTCATCGGGCTGTCATGGATCAGCGCGGGCTGATCGCCTCGGCCGGCCTCGACATGGCGGTCCAGGCAGTTGTAGCAGGTGTTCAGCATGCCGCCGGCGAACCACTGGCCGAACGCGCCCAGCGTCGGGTCGAACACCTTGTCCCAGGGTCTTGTCCAGGTGATGCCCTGGGCCTCGGCCGCCCAGAACGCCGCGGGGTCGCGCATCCAGTCGGCGTAGGCTTCCGCGTAGGATGAGGCGGTGGTCATGCTGCGTTCCTCCCGGCTTGTTGCGGCGGTTTTCGGGCGGGACCGTTCGGCGGTCAAGACGGACTTGCGCTCGCGGCGGCCCGGATGGTTTGTGCGATCGCGTAGCGGAGGGGGACATGATGCAGATCAAAGGTCTGGCGGCGTTGGTGACGGGCGGCGGCTCGGGACTGGGCGCGGCGACGGCGGCGCATCTGGCGGCGCTGGGTGCGAAGGTGGCCGTGGCGGACATCAACCAGGCGGCGGCCGAGGCGCAGGCGGCGGCGATCGGCGGGCATCGGGGTGGGGTGCGACGTGGCCGACGGCGCATCGGGCGAGGCGGCGTTCGCGGCGGCGCGGGCCGCGCACGGGCCGGTGCGCATTCTGGTGAATTGCGCAGGCGTCGGCACGGCGGGGCGGATCGTCGGGCGCGACGGGCCGTTGAAGCTGGAGGCGTTCGAGCGCGTCATCCGGGTCAACCTGATCGGCAGCTTCAACATGCTGCGGTTGGCGGCGGCGGAAATGACCGCGGCCGATCCGCTGGAGGAAGGCGAACGCGGCGTGATCGTGAATACCGCCTCGATCGCGGCCTATGAGGGCCAGGTCGGGCAGCCGGCCTATG
The DNA here is from genome assembly GCA_963817185.1 of uncultured Alphaproteobacteria bacterium. Classification (GTDB taxonomy): domain Bacteria; phylum Pseudomonadota; class Alphaproteobacteria; order Acetobacterales; family Acetobacteraceae; genus Rhodopila. The sequence goes on from CAWFNN010000007.1 coordinate 593,184, forward strand.
CGGCGTCGAAGGGCGGCGTGGTGGGCATGACGCTGCCGGCGGCGCGCGAACTGGCTCGGGCCGGCGTGCGGGTGGTGACGATCGCGCCGGGCCTGTTCCATACGCCAATGGTGGACGGGCTGCCGCCGGAGGTGCAGGCGAGCCTGGCGGCGGGGATTCCCTTCCCGTCCCGGCTGGGGCGGCCGTCGGAATATGCCGAACTGGTGGAGCATATCGTCCACAACCGTTTCCTGAACGGGGAGGTCATCCGGCTGGACGGAGCGTTGCGCATGCCCCCGCGCTGACCCCGGCTGCGGTCAGTGGCACCCGGGACCGTTGTGATCCCAGGTCGCGAGATCGCGGCAGGAGCAATATTGTGTTACGTTACCGGTCAGATTTCAATTTCATGCATGTTTTCCTGCTGCCGCTCGAGCGGGGCACGGTACGGGGTCATTTCGGTTTCGGACGATCGGCCGGCGAGCCTGAAGCGCCTGCTCGCAGACCGGTCGGGCGGCCTGGGTTCCCGTAACACCGGCGGCCTGCGGGGCTGACCGGCGTGCGCGCCAGTTGGGATGGCGAGCGAGGTGACTGCGCACGAAATCAATAAGATACTCCGGCCGGCGATTGATCAGGGAGCCAGTCTCGCAGCCGGCCAGCACTCGTCCGTCCCGGGGTGGGCCACGAGCCGTCCGCTCGCGTCCGCGGGCCACCTTTATGTCGAGATGGCGCAGTTATCCGTCGGGGCGCTATACCCTGCAGACCGACCGTGATCCGCAGCGCTGACTGGGTCACCACACAGAGTTTATTGGCCTGTCAAGAAGGTAGGCTATTAGAAAATGATGCTGGCTGTGGTTCCGCCCACGGGCGCGCGGCCCTGAAAAGGGCATCCTGCACGGGGGCTTGTGCTCCCTCGGCCGTCGGCCTTGCGTTCTGTTCGTACGAAATGTCCTCTCCTTGAATTGTATTGTCGGTTTCGGCGCAATTTCCGACACTCCAATTGTTCCAAAGGCAGCGTGAATCATGACTGAGATCGTCGATGCAGCGATTATCGGCGCGGGGCCCTATGGCCTTTCGATCGCCGCTCATCTTGCCGCACAAGGGATCGAGTTCCGCATTTTCGGCAACCCCATGCACACCTGGCGGACCTCCATGCCCGAGGGGATGGTGCTGAAATCCGAGGGGAATGCATCAAACCTGTACGACCCGGCGGGAGAGATGCCGCTGTCGCGTTTCTGCGCCGATCATGGCCTGCCGTACCAGGACATCGGCCTGCCGATCCCGCTGTCGACGTTCATCGACTACGGTGTTGCTTTCCAGCAACGCTATGTACCCCGGCTGGAGGACCGCCACGTCACCGCGGTGAAACCGGTCTCCTATGGTTTTGAACTGCACCTGAAGGATGGCGAGGTGGTGGCCGCGCGCCGGGTCATCGTCGCAACGGGCATTCGGGCATACGAATATATGCCACCCGAGCTTGCGAACCTGCCGGTCGAACTCGCGTCGCACACCGCGATGCACGTCAGGGTCGATCAGTTTGGCGGGCGTGAAGTGGCGGTGATCGGCGGCGGTGCGTCGGCGGTCAATCTGGCTCCGCTGCTGCGGCAGGCCGGGGCCCGGGTGACGCTGATCGCGCGCCGCCCGGCGATCGATTTTTGCGGGCCGCCGACCGAACGAACGCTGTGGGACCGGATCAAGGAGCCCGAATCGGGACTGGGCACGGGTTGGCGATCCTGGGCGTGCTGTGCGATGCCGCTGGTGTTTCACGCCATGCCGGAGTCGTTCCGGGTGATGGTGGTGCGCAAGCACCTGCCTGCGGCGCCGGGTTGGACGCTGCAACCACAGGTAGAGGGGATCGTTCCTATCATGACCGGCGCTTCGATCGCGCGGGCGGACGCGGTCGGCGGCCGCGTGCGGCTCGAACTGGATCTGCTGGACGGCGGAAAGCAAGTGGTGACGGCCGACCACGTCGTCGCAGGGACCGGCTACCGGGTGGACATGCGACGGCTGGCGTTTTTTGGGCGCGACGTGCTCGATCGGCTGGACTGCGTGGAGCACACGCCGCGGCTGTCGCGCTGGTTCGAAAGTTCGATCCCGGGGCTACATTTCGTCGGCACGGCGGCGGCGAACAGCTTCGGACCGATGATGCGGTTCGCGTACGGCGCGGGGTTCGCATCACGGCGCCTGTCGGGGCATCTGCTTCGGACAGCGCCACGGGGAAGTGTGCGCCCAGGCGCGGCCACCTCGGGACGATTGGGCAAGCCCACCCTGGCGGGCACGTAGCGGTCCTCATGAGGCATGGCACGCGGCGTTGCCGCGGTCGGCGATCCGGTCGATGACGGCGCAGGGCGGAGTGTTCGTCCGCGCATGTTGCGAACGCATTCCGCTCAAAGGTGATCCGGCCGACACACCATCGACCCGGGAGCACGGGTAGAATCTTCCGTTCGTTCGGATTGATCCATAATTTAGCTCAGCGACGTTCACGAGCGTCATAGAGATTTTGTTGTCATTACCGGATCATCTATCCTGTTGGCCCCTTCGTATCGATTGTTCCTAGAAATTGCCAACCTGGAGTGTGATGGACGGCGGCCCGCTGACCGCCTTGTCGAAGGCATTCGCAATCTTCTCTGCGTTATCTCCGCGCACTCTGCGTCAAATGCGGACTGGAAAAAGCCGCCGGCGACCCGATTTCGCCCCTGGTTCGGCTGGTCATGGGACGGCGGCTTGACTTGGGCGCGAAGATGGACTGACAGCGTTGGACGGGCGGGACCAGTGTGGTCCGCGGCGCTTTGCCGACGCCGAGGGGACGCAGAGGGGACAGTAACGTTCCATTATAACACGATGTCGGATGGTCCCTGATTTGCGTTCCGCCGCCATTCCGACCCAGCCGGCCGAAACGATCGTCCTTCGATCGATCGCCGGCTGCCGTGCATATCTTTTTTCGCGCGCAGCCTGCTTGCCTGGCGCTTATCGGTGACGATCTTGCTTTGCTGACCCGTGATGTTGGCTCACCGGCCAGACTGAGCCGGATGCTCGACGAAGATCATTACTTTGTCACGACATTGCTCTCGCGGTTGCAGGATATTGATCCCACAACGGACGGAACGCGCTACGCGATGGGTGACGACCTCGGCCGGCGTCGAAACGATCACGTCCGCGCCCGCCTGCTGTAGTTCCGCCTGCCCGCCGTAGCCCCAGAGGACGCCGATCGACCGGAGCGTGTTGGCCTGTGCCGCATGAATGTCGTGCAGGCGGTCACCGACCATGGTGGTCACCGCGGCATTGAAGCTCTCGACACGAAGGATCTCAGCAATCAGGTCCTTCTTCTCGTCCAGCCCGCCCCCAGGCAGCGCGCCATAGACCTTCGGCAGATATCGGCGAAGGTTCAGGTAATCGACGACCCGTTCGGCGAAATCCCGCCGCTTGGACGTGGCGACGCACAGCGCCCGGCCGGCGTCCGTCAACGCCGCCAGCATCTCCAGGATGCCGGGAAACACCGAACATTCATACAGCCCGACGGTCGTGTAGCGGGCGCGGTAGGTGGCGAGACCGAGATCGACGCGGTCATCAGCGTACTTCTCCAGCAATGTGCGAACCGAGACGCGGAGCGGCGGTCCGACCGCCCACGTGACATCACCCACCTCAGCCGGGTCGTGGCCCAGTTCGGCCAGCATGTGGCGGAAGCAGGCGGCGATGCCCGGACGGGAATCCGACAAGGTCCCGTCCAGGTCGAGCAGGATCGCCCGCGTCGAGGACAGGCTCAAGCGACCTTGCCGAACAGGCCACCCTGCGCCGCCAGGGAACTCAGGTGTGTGTCGGCATCGCCGTAAAGCTGGTCGATCATGGTCACGCGCTTGAAGTAATGACCGACCGCATATTCGTTGGTCATGCCGATGCCGCCGTGCAGCTGGATCGCCTCCTGCCCGACGTGGCGGGCGGAGCGGCCGATCTGCACCTTGGCGGCGGAGATCGCCTTGCGACGCTCGATCGGGTTTTCCTCGGCGGCCATCACGGCGGCGAACATCGCCATGCTGCGGGCCTGTTCCACCGCGACCAGCATGTCCACAGAACGATGCTGAAGCACCTGGAAGGAGCCGATCGGGCGGCCGAACTGCTTGCGCGTCTTGAGGTATTCCAAGGTCAGGTCGTGCATCGACTGCATCGCTCCGACCGCCTCGGCGCAGAGGGCGGCGATGGCTTCGTCGACGACGTGCTCGACCACCGGCAGGGCGTTGTCGCCGAGGAGGTCATCGGCACCGACCCGGGCGTTGGTCAATGTGACTTCGGCGGCCCGCTGGCCGTCCTGGGTTGGGTAGCCGCGACGGGTGACGCCTGGGGTGCCGGGGTCGATCAGGAACAGGCCGATGCCGTTGCGGTCGCGACGCTCGCCGGCCATGCGGGCGGTGACGAAGATGCGGTCGGCGGCGTCGCCGTGAATGACCACGCTCTTGGCGCCGTCGAGGACGTAGCCGGCACCGTCCTTGCGCGCCGTGGTGCTGACGTCGGCGAGGTTGTAGCGGGAATGGCGCTCGACATGCGCGAATGCCAGCTTCAGCTTGCCGGCGGCCACTTTCGGCGCCAGTGCGCCGAGCACTGTGGTTGGGGCGGCGCGGCGGAGCAAACCGCCGCCGAGGATGACGGTGGCGAAGTAGGGTTCAAGGACCAGGCCGCGGCCGAACGCGTCCATGACGATGGCGGTTTCCACCGCGCCGCCGCCGAAACCACCGAGCGTTTCCTCGAACGGCAGACCGAGCAGGCCGAGTTCGGTGATCTGGTCCCACATGGCGGCGCTGTAGCCAGCCGGCTCGCGCATGTATTTCTTGCGCTGCTCGAACTGGTAGTGGTCAGCGACCAGGCGGTCCACGCTGTCCTTCAACAAGCGCTGGTCTTCGGAGAGATCGAAATCCATGATTAAAGCCCCAGTATCGCCTTGGCGATGATATTGCGCTGGATTTCGTTCGATCCGCCGTAGATCGAGACCTTGCGGTAGTTGAAGTACATCGGCGCGGCCTCGGTGGCGTATTCCGGCCCGATGATCGGTTCGTTGTTGCCTTCGAAATCGCGCTGATACGGCATGACGTACGGCCCGACGACCTCCATCAGCAGTTCGGTCAGTTGCTGCTGGATGACCGAGCCCTTCAACTTGAGGATAGAGGACGCGGGGTTCTGCCGGCCTTTTTCCAGTTTGCGCTCGTCTGAAACCACCCGAAGCTGGGTCATTTCAAGCGCCTTCAGCTCGACTTCGACCGCGGCGAGTTTTTCCTGGAAGCGGGCGCTTTCAATCAGCGGGCGTTCACCGGCGAATTCCAGCGCGGCGAGTTCCTTGATGCGGGCGATCTTGGCTTTCGATGCGCCGACGCGGGCGATGCCGGTGCGTTCGTTGCCCAGCAGGAACTTGGCATAGTCCCAGCCTTTGTTCTCCCGGCCGACCAGGTTCTCGGCCGGAACCTCGACGTTGTCGAAGAACACTTCGTTCACCTCGCGTCCGCCGTCCATGGTGACGATCGGGCGGACGGTGATGCCCGGCGTCTTCATGTCGATCAGGAGGAACGAAATGCCCTCCTGCGCCTTCGCGGAGGGGTCGGTACGGACAAGGCAGAAGATCCAGTCGGCGTACTGCGCCAGCGTGGTCCAGATCTTCTGGCCGTTGACGATATATTTTTCTCCATGCTTCTCGGCCTTGGTGCGCAACGAAGCCAGGTCGGAGCCGGAGCCGGGTTCGGAGAAGCCCTGGCACCAGAAGATGTCGGCGTTGGCGGTGGCGGGCAGGAAACGCTGCTTCATCTCCTGGCTGCCGAACTGGGCGATGACGGGGCCGACCATGGAGACGTTGAAGGCGATCGGTGTCGGGCAGTCCGCCTGCTGCATCTCATCCTGGTAGAGGTAGACCTGCACCGGGCTCCACTCCTGGCCGCCCCACTCCACCGGCCAGTTCACGGTGGCCCAACCCCGCTTATTGAGGATGCGCTGCGCATTGATCATGTCGTCGCGCGTGAGGCCCTCGCCTTCCGCCACCTTGGCCCGGATGGATTGCGGGATGGCGGTGCGGAAGAAATGGCGCGCTTCGTCGCGGAAGGCGATTTCCTCAGGGGTGAAGGTCAGGTCCATGGGCGGCTCTCCCGTTTCGCCGTTTCGTTATAGGGGGCGATAGCCGGCGTCAATCGGGCTGGTATACACGGCTGGACCGCGGCCCTGCACTGTGATTGTCTGACGGTAAATGGGCAGGAGGCAGAAGACAATGGACCCGACACGGATCGCTATCGGCAGCCTTGAGGTGCAGCGCATCGAAGAAAGCTACGGGCCCGGATTTCCGCCCGAGATGATGTTCCCGGACTTGCCAAAAGACGCGCTCGAGCGTCACCGGAACTGGATGGTGCCGCGGTATTATGATCCGGCGGCCAATGCCATGGTCCTCAGTATCCACACATGGCTGGTGCGCACGCCGCACCACACGGTGCTGATCGACACCTGCGTGGGCAATCACAAGGAACGTCCGGAGTTTCCGGCCTTCGATCGGCTTGACGTGCCGTGGGTCGATCGCCTTGCCGCGGCCGGCGTTGCGCCCGAACAGGTGGATTTCGTGATGTGCACCCACCTGCATGTAGATCATGTGGGCTGGAACACGCGGCTCTCAAACGGCCGGTGGGTACCGACGTTTCCCAACGCCAAATATCTGTTCGGGCGGCGGGAGTTCGAGCACTGGAACAGTGCCGGAGCGCCGGAATTCAACCAGGCGTGTATCCAGGACAGCGTGTTGCCGGTCGTCGAGGCGGGTCTGTCGCAACTGGTCGACGACGGTTACTGCCTGGACGACACGTTGACGGTTGAACCGACGCATGGGCACACCGCGGGGCACGTCATGATCCGCGCCCGCAGCGGCGGCGCGACCGGCCTGTTCACCGGCGATACGATGCACAGCCCGATCCAGTGCTGCTACCCGGACGTCAACACCGCGTTTTGCGAGGATCAGGTCGCGGCCCGAGCGGTGCGGCGGCGCATCTTTGGCGAGGCCGCCGAGCATGGGCATTTGCTGCTGCCGGTGCACTTCGGGGCGCCGCATGTCGGGCGGGTGCGGGCCGAGGGGGATGCGTTCGCGTTCCTGCCGGGGATCGGGTAACCGGCGGAACATGTCCCGGATCAATGGCTCGGGATGTACGCCGATTGCCTCGGCGCGGCCCGCTGCTCGCAGTCCCGACCGGTGAGGGTAAGAAAGCGTTAAGGTGCTCTATCCGGCACGCTTTCTCCCCGATGGGCCAACCATGGCCCGATTGTCGATCAGCACCCGAGGCGGCCCGCAGACAAGGAAGCGAGTAATTCAACACAGGTTTCACCGATTCGGGGCACGAACTGCACCGAGGATGGATGAGCGGCGCCAATGCTCTGCCATCCCGGCCGCCGGCAACGTCACCTTACATCAAATCCGGCGGAACGAACGATTCCGCTGCGTCGCGCTCTATTCCGCTGCGTCGCGTTTCAGGCGGTCAACGAACTGTTTACGGAATTTGGCTACCTTCGGCGCTACCACGACCTGACAATAGCCGCTGTAGGGATTGCGGGCGAAATAGTCGTGATGTTCGGGTTCGGCTTCGTAGAACACCTTCAGCGGCTCGATCTGCGTCACCAGCTTGCCCGGCCAGATTTTCGCGTCCGTGATCTCCTGCATCACCGCTCGCGCCGTCTCCGCCTGGGCGTCCGAATGGGTCAGGACGATCGAGCGGTATTGCGGGCCGACGTCGTTGCCCTGGCGGTCCTGCGTGGTGGGGTCGTGGATCGAGAAGAACACGCGCAGCAGATCGGCGTACGACAACTGGCTGGCGTCGAACTTGACCTGGACCACCTCGGCATGACCGGTCCGGCCGGTGCAGACGGCCTTGTAGCTGGGGTTCGGCACGTGACCGCCGGCGTAACCGGACATGACCCAGCTTACGCCGCGAAGATCCTTGAAGACGGCTTCCAGGCACCAGAAGCAGCCCCCGCCCAACGTGGCGGTTTCCTGTGTCGCGCTCATGGGTGTGGGTCTCCCTTTCCATTCAATGCAAGCATATAGGGAGTCGCGGCTGCCGTCATATGGGCGGCGCACTGCGCTCATCCACACATTCCTCCGCTGGCCAAGCCTGAACCGGTTCGCCGCTGGCGCCGCGGCCTCACGTACGCGCGCGACGGACGTGCGGACGCGGGCGGTGTTCTACCAGTGCTTCCGCCGAAGCATGCCGGCGACGTGAATCCAGTGCGAAAAGCACAGTAATTCGCCGTCGGCACACGTGTCACTCGCGTGGGCGGCTTTATCTTACGGTGCAGTTACGACTATGGTCCCGGTAAGCGACTGGTTGGCGGCGGCGGTAGCCGAAGCGGTGCGCGGCCGAACCGGCAGGTCATGACTGACTGGAAAGGACTGTCCGAGGTGAAGCCGATCACTCGTTCTGCATTATCTGTCATTTTAGTGATGGGTCTGGTCACGCTGGCGCCGGTCCAGGCCCAACAAACCCTCACGGCCACGGCCGCCGCCAGTGCCGCTGCCACCCCAACCGCCGCTGCCGCGCCGGGCGGATTTCCGGCGAATCTCCGCTGGGACCTGGTGCCGAAATGGATCAAGTGGGTGGGCGCCAAGGCGCAGGTTGCTTGGCCGCCGAACGATGGGTGCGCATCCGTGCCGGTGCTGCAAAGCCTTACGGCGGGCCAGGTGATCGACCGTTTCGGCAGCGAGGGCGGCACGTTCTTCAGTCCAAAGGGCGAGAGCTACCGGTCGCGCGCCGTGCCGTATGTCTGCACCCAGATGGACTACCGGGTGTACCGCGTGGTCAAACCGTTCGCCGTGAAGTCATGCAAGGCCGCGCCCTGGTTCGGCGAACCGGGTGGCGCGATCCAGGTGCAAACCGCCGAGCCGGCCTATAAGATGGTGGCGGACGGCGAAATCAAGGTGGTGTCCCATGCGGTTGGCGGAAGCGGTGGCCCGGCTCCGCAGTGCGGGCGTCCCTGACTGGTTCTACGTCACCGACGGCGGGCTGGGGACCGGTGAATGCGTCGGGATCGAACCCGCTTCCGGTGGATGGTCGGTCTACTACAGCGAGCATGGCCGCAAGTCGCCATTGGAACGCTGCGCCGATGAGGATGCGGCCTGCCGGGCGCTGCTGCGGCACATGGATCGAATGATGCGCGAATGCGGACGCGCTGGGGTGCCGGGATGAAGGTGACGCCCGATCCGCAGGCATCAGGCCGGGATGAACCGACATTTGTCGCCGCGGCTCCGTATCGACCCGCCGAGGCTCGATCCGCCTTGTCGACGCAATTGCGGCATGCAGTCTCGCCCCAACAGAATCGAAACGCCAACATACGATAAATTGGCGGCGGTCATGGCTGGCCTGGCGCGGACGTCGGGATGCGGGCGTTGGTACGGCGGGACGTTTACGGAATATTAATCTCGCCGGGTCTTATTGAGTGTTTCCGGAAATCGAGCGCGGACAGGGCGGCCCAGTGGCGAACCAGGCAGAAGAGATCGAGCAGGCTGTGCGCGTGACGATCCGAACAGAGATCGCGACATTGCGCACCTTCGTTGACCGGCGCATCGCCGAACTGAGCGCGGAGATTCACGCGACCTCCGATCTGATGGATTTCAGCGAGAGCAACCTTTCGGGCCAGCTCACGGAAATACGCGCGCAGATCGCCAGCGTTGTCGCCCTGCCGACCGCGGCCACCCGCAACAGCGGGCTGGAACTGGAGGCCGTCGTGCAGGCCACCGAGGAGGCGGCGAATCGGATCATGGAAGCCGCCGAAGCGATCGGTGACTGGCTGCGGGAGGGGCAACACGATGCCGCCTCGATGAACGCGGTAAACGAAAAGGTAAATGCTATTTTCGAGGCCTGTTCGTTCCAGGACGTCACCGGCCAGCGCATCCGCCGCGCGATCCAGCACCTGCAACAGGTCGAATCGATGCTGACAGACATGGTGCCCGGCGAACAGCAGCCTGGTGCCGAACGGGTCGTGGTCGATGCGCCCTATAACAACGCAGGCTCGCTCACGGCGGAGCACCACGAGGCCAATCCCGACCTGGGACAGGACGCCGTCGACTCGCTGTTCGACTAGACCAGATGCTGGCCAGAGACGGGTCACCCCTATCTCGGGCAAACATCCTGATCCGGGCTGGGAGTCATGTCAGCTTGACCGGTATCGCACTGCGACCCAAGGGCGATCCGGTTGTTCGGCATATGCGGGCCTTCAACCCGGGCGAAAACGCATCGGCCCGGGTTTGTCCGCGGCCGTTGCCTGACGACACGGCGGCAGCCTGATCACCTGGGGCCAGCGCACTTGCCCCAGGTGATTTCATTTCCATTGGGTTAATCTCCAGTCACGAACCTCTGGTCCGGTTTGCATCGAGCGGCAGTTCGGGTATGTCCGCCCGCCAACGGCCGCTGCCAACAAGGGACAACGGGGGAACGCAAGGTGACGAATGGCGTCGAGGACGCATCGGACCAACCGGCTCTGATAGAAATCCAGGGACTGACCAAGCGCTTCGGCGACTTCACCGCGGTGGACGACGTGTCGTTCACGGTGCGGCGGGGCGAGGTGCTGGGTTTCCTCGGCCCGAACGGCGCCGGGAAATCGACGACGATGCGGATGCTGGCCGGGTTCATGATCCCGACTGCCGGGACCGCACGCGTCGCGGGGCATGATGTGCAGACGGACGGCGTGGCCGCCAGGCGCATGCTGGGGTTCCTGCCGGAAGGCGCGCCGACCTACCCGGAGATGTCGGTTGAAGGCTTTCTGCGTTTTTGCGCCCGGGTTCGCGGCTTTTCGGGATCCGAATTGAACGACCGGGTCGGCCGAGCCCTTGGGTTGACGACGCTGCAAGGCGTGCGGCTGCAGCCGGTGGAGACATTGTCGAAAGGCTTCAAGCGGCGCGTCGGGCTGGCGCAGGCGCTGCTCCACAATCCGCCGGTACTGGTGCTGGACGAACCGACCGACGGGTTGGACCCGAACCAGAAGCACGAGGTGCGCGGCTTGATCGAACGAATGGCGCCGGAGAAGGCGATCGTGATTTCGACGCATATCCTGGAGGAGGTCGACGCGGTCTGCTCCCGCGCGATCATCATTGCCGCGGGTCGGGTCGTGGCGGACGCGACACCGGGGGAGCTGGAGCGGTTGCATCCATCCGGACGGCTGGAGCTGGTGTTCCGCGCGCTGACGATGCCGGAGGCGTGATGCCCGCCCGCCCGGCGGCCGTCCACCTGTGTCATCGCCGCGATGGCGAGACACCGCGCGGCGTGACGGCGGCGGCACGGCGATCCCTCCCTTCGGGGCTGAGCGCATGACCAGAACCCTTGTTGTCGCGGGACGGGAGCTGCGTGCCTACTTCGCCACGCCGGTGGCCACCGTGTTCATCGTCATCTTCCTGATCCTGCAAGGTGCGCTGACCTTCAATCTCGGCGGATTCTTCGATCGCGGGCAGGCCGACCTGAACCCGTTCTTCACCTTCATCCCGTGGGTGTTCCTGCTGCTGATCCCGGCCATCACGATGCGCCTGTGGGCCGAGGAGCGCCGCCTTGGCACCATCGAGCTGCTGCTGACGCTGCCGATTACACAGGGTGAGGCGGTGATCGGCAAATTCCTCGCCGCCTGGGCGTTCTGCGCCATCGCGCTGCTGCTCACCTTCCCGTTCGTCATCGCGGTCAACATCCTGGGCTCGCCGGATAACGGCGTGATCCTGTCGGGCTATATCGGCTGCCTGCTGGTCGCCGGTGCCTTTCTGTCGATCGGGTCCGCGATGTCGGCGGTGACCCGCAACCAGGTCATCGCCTTCGTCCTGGCGGTGGCGATCTGTTTCGTGTTCGCCGTCGCCTCCAACCCGATCGTCAGCGATTTCCTGGCCCACAACGTCCCGGCACTGGGCGAATTCACCCGCCGGATCGCGGTGATCGACCGGTTCAACAACTTCACCCGCGGCATCATCGCCGTGCGCGATCTCATCTATTTCGCGACGTTCATCGGGTTCTTCCTGTTCCTGAACACCGTGCTGGTCGATCAGCGGAAGGCGGACTGAGCTTATGCGCCGACTGTCTTTTTCTTTCCTCGGCGTCATCGCCGCCGCCGCGATCGCCATCGGCATCAACATGTTCGCCGACGCGCGCCTGGCGAACGTCCAGCTCGATCTGACGCAGGGTCACATTTACACCTTGTCGCCTGGGACGAAGCAGATCCTGGGCAGCCTCAAGGAGCCGGTGACGCTCCGGCTGTTCTACTCGCGGGAGTTGGGCAGCACGGTCCCGTCGTACGGCTCCTATGCCGACCACGTGCGGGAGATGCTGCGTGACTATGCGTCGGTTTCGCACGGCAAGGTGCGGCTGGAATTCTACGACCCCGAACCGTTCAGCGATACCGAGGACCGAGCAATGGCTTATGGGCTGCAGGGGGTGCCGCTGGATCAGGGCGGGACGCAAATTTATTTCGGTCTCGTCGGCACGAACCTGGAGGATGACGAGCGGACCATCCCGTTTTTCCAGGCCGATCGCGAGCGGTTCCTGGAATATGACCTGACCAGGCTGGTTTACGAGCTGTCCAATCCGAAGCGGCCGGTGGTTGGCGTGATGTCCTCGCTGCCGCTCGATGGCGATCCGCGCAGGATGATGATGACCCAGGGTCGCGGCCCAGGCGGACAGCCTTATGCGGTCATGGACGTGCTGCGGCAGACCGACACGGTCAAGACGGTCCCGACCACCGCTCAGGTGATCGATCCCGACATCAAAGTGCTGCTGGTGGCCGAGGCACAGCATCTCTCCCTGGCGACGCAGTATGCGATCGACCAGTTCGTGATGCGGGGCGGCAGGCTGATGGTAATGGTCGACCCGTGGAGCGAGGCGCTGGCGGCAACCCCCTCCCCGACCGGAATGCCGCCGATGGACACCCATTCCGACCTGACGAAGCTGTTCGACGCCTGGGGGATCGAATTCGATCCGACCAAGGTAGTGGGCGATCTGACCGGCGCGTGGCGGGTGCGAACCGGCGGGACTGACGACGTGCAGGCGGTGAACTACGTTGCCTGGTTCAACATTCGCGACGGGATCAACCACGACGACCCGGCGACCGCCGATTTGCACCAGGTGACGGTGGCGTCCTCCGGCTTTCTAGCCAAGGCGCCGAAAGCCTCCATCGAATTCACCCCGATCCTGACCAGCAGCGATAGCAGCGGACTGATTCCGGTGGACGAGGTGAAGATGCCGGATCCGGCCAAGCTGTTGGCGGGCTTCAAGCCCGGGGGCGGCAGGCGGGTGATCGCCGCCCGGGTGCATGGGGTGCTGAAATCGGCGTTCTCGGGCCCGCCGCCGCTGCCGCCGGGGCAGACACGGCCAGCGAACTTCCCGGCCTACATTTCGCACACGGATGGACCGGCGAACATGGTGGTGGTGGCTGACTCGGACATCCTGGCGGATCGGTTCTGGGTGCGCGTGTCCGACTTTTTCGGCCAGCAGAACGCGACCCCGTTCTCCGACAACGGTCCCTTCGTCGCCAACCTGATCGGCACCCTGAGCGGGAGCGACGCGCTGATCGGGCTGCGGTCGCGCGGCGATACCAATCGGCCGTTCACCCTGGTGGCGGAGATGCAAAGCCAGGCGGAGGCGAAGTTCCGCCGGACCCAGCAGGCGCTGCAGCAGCACCTGGATAACGTGGAGAAGCAGCTTAGCACGCTGCGCTCCGGCGGGAGCGGCTCTGGTGAAAATGCCAAGGCAGGGGCCATCATCACGCCTGAGCAAAGCGCCGCGATCGATACCGCGCGTCACGACGTTCTGCAAACTCGGGAAAAGCTGCGGGCGGTGCAGCTGGAACTGAACCGCGACATCTCCCGGCTGGAAACCGAGATGCGGATCTTCACCATCGTGCTGGTACCGGCGCTGATGACGCTGCTCGCGATCGGGATGGGACTGCTGCAACGCCGCCACCGCGCGAGGGCTCGGCGATGAGGGCGCGGACGGTCGGGATCCTGCTGGCGCTGGGCGTGCTCGCCGTGGCCGCCGGCTGGTATTTCGGCACCCGGACGGTGCCGGGCGAACAGACGACAGTGGCGAGCGGGAAACTGATGTTCCCCGATCTGGCGGCGAAGCTGAAGGATCTGGCACGGATCGAGATCACCCATCAGGGCAAGCAGACGGTGATCGAAAAACGCTCGGACGGCGCCTGGGGCGTAGCATCCATGCACGACTACCCGGTGCAGGAGGCCAAGCTGCGCGGCATGCTGACCGGGCTGACCGAATTGCGGCTGGCGGAGCAACGCACCAGCGACCCCGCGGAGTACAACCGGTTGGGGGTCGATGACCCCAACGGGAGCACGTCAAATGCCGATCTGCTCCGGCTGGTAAACAGCGCGGGCAAGCTCGTCCTGGCTGTCATCGTCGGCCATCAGAGGGTGCGCAGCCAGGCCGACGTGCCGGAGGAAGTCTATGTCAGGCGACCGAACGAGACCCAGTCCTGGCTCGCCGACGGCAGCCTGCAGGTTGATGCCGATACCTCGCAGTGGCTCGACCGGAACGTGATGAACGTCGCACACGACCGGATCGCCTCGGTGGTGGTGGGCGACAAAGCCCTGGTGTTCGGACGGCATGAGGGCAAGTTCACGCTGACCCAGCCGGCGGACCATCCCAAGCTGGAAGACTACAAGGTGGACGATGTCGCCCGAGCGCTGGAATTGCTGACGTTCCAGCAGGTCAAGGCCGATGCCGAAGCGCCCGGCACCGAAGCGCGCCACGCGGTGTTCACGACTGATGACGGACTTGCCGTCGCGGTCACCGTGTTTCACGCTGACAAGGATGTCTGGGCTCGGTTCGCGGTGTCGGCATCTTCGGACAAGGTGAAGGCCGAGGCGGCTCGGCTGAACGGGCGCGTGTCGGGATGGAGCTATCAGATCGGCTCCTGGAAGGAGCAATCCCTGGCGCCGACGATCGACGACCTGAAGGCGCCGGAACCGGCGAAGCCTGCTGCGCCTGAAACTGACAAGAAATGACCGACCGCGAATATCCCGCCCGCCCTATCGTCGGGATTGGGATCGTGGTGATCAAGGACGACCATGTCCTGCTGTGCCAGCGCGGCAAGCCGCCGAACCTGGGAAGCTGGACGTTGCCTGGCGGCGCCCAGGAGGTCGGTGAGACTTGCGAGGAAGCAGCCAGGCGCGAACTGCGCGAGGAATGCGGTCTGGTGGTCGGCGACCTGCACTTCTGTGCGCATGTTGATACGATCCGGCGCGACGACGACGGCCGGGTGCGGTTCCACTACACGATCCTGGATTTCTGTGGCCGATGGGTGAGCGGAGAACCGGTGGCGGCATCGGACGTGACCGCGGCGGTATGGGCGCCGATGGATGCGCTGGAGCCCTATGGGTTGTGGTCGGAGGCGCACCGGATCATCGCGATTGCCCGGCGGCTGGTCGGCTAGCCAGGGCAATATCAGCCTGACTCGAATCGCGAAGCGACTCAGGCTGATGCAATTGCTCGATCTCTTTGTTTGATCGCATGATTCACGCGCCGGGGACGTTCCGCTCAGCGCGATCATGCTCTAGGCTCCGAACCCAATTTCCGTTGCCCCGGCTCGGAGGGATCGGATTCAAGCTCCTTGGTTGAGAGGAGCGGGATAATTGGCCAACGAATTCTGGATGAGCGACCGGCAATGGGCGGCGTTGGAACCGCTCATTCCGATGAACCGGCGCGGCGTAAAACCGAAGCGCAACCGAGAGGTTATCAGCGGCATCGTCCATGTTTTGCGGGTTGGGTGCCGTTGGCGCGATTGTCCGGAGGTGTACGGTCCACACACCACCATCTACAATCGGTTCAATCGATGGTCGGCGGCTGGCATCTGGCAGACGATGCTGGAAACGTTGGTAGATGCCGAAGCATCCGGATCGCAGAGCATCGACAGCACCACCTCCAAGGCCCATCGCTGCGCCGCCGGCGGAAAAGGGGGGCTCAGAAGCAGGCGATCGGCCGCAGCCGCGGCGGGCGGACGACCAAGATCCATGCCGTCGCCGACACTTCCGGCCGCCTGATCGCCTTCGATCTCACACCTGGTCAGATGGGCGATGTCCGTTCGGCGAAAGGCCTGATCGACAAGCTACCGCCGGCCGCGCAGGTGCTGGCCGACACCGCCTACGACAGTGATAAATTTCGCGAATTCCTGGTCGAACGGGGCTCGACCCCGGTCATCAAGCCCAATCCGACCCGCAAGAACATTCCACCGTTCGACAAGACCGCCTACAAGGGCCGCAACGTGATCGAACGAGCCTTCTCGCACCTGAAGGACTGGCGCCGCGTCGCAACGCGATACGACAAACTGGCGAGGAATTTTCGCGCCACTGTCACCCTCGCCATTCTCTTCAGATGGTGGATCTAATTGAGTCCGGAGCCTAGAGCGTTTCCACTCACGGTGAGAACGCTCTAGGTCTAGGGATCCGCCGTCGCATGTTCGTCCTCTGGACTGGATTTATCAGGACCGCATCGCCTCGGTTCCCGACACAACGGGGTGGCGCCGTGACAGACACTCCGAGGCACCCGGCACAGGCTAGCCGAAAGCGGCGAAGACTTCCTCCAGCGCCTTCACCTGGTTTCCGGCGGCGGAAGACGGGACGATGATCAGGTCGCGCACACCTGCCTCGCGCCAGGCCTCGACGCCTTCGCGGATTTTCGACGCGGGGCCGAACAAAGTATTGTCTGCCAGCCATTTGTCGGAGAAGTAATTGGGCACGTCGTCCTTGCGGCCTTCGGCGATGGCGGTCTCGATTGCTTCCATCTCTTCCTGGTAGCCGGCTTCCTTCCAGTAGTTTCTATAGTTCGGAAGGAAGCCGTAGTTGATCAGGGTGCGCCGGTTCACGGCCTTGGCGGCTTCGACGTCGTCGCTGATGCATGTGGGGATCATGTTGCCGATGAAGAATGCCGGGTCGTCGCGCTTCGCGGCTGGCAGCGCGGCGAGCGACGCCGCCATGTGAGAGCGGGAGGCGTTGGCGAAGACGACGCCCTCGGCGATTTCACCGGCGAGTGCGACCATCTTCTTGCGCAGGGCGGCGACGATGATAGGAGGCAGCGGGCCGAGGCCGTCCTGGGCGCGGAATTTTTCCACGAAGCTGCGGATATCGCCCAACGGCTTGCCGGGGACGACGCCCATACGGATGTGGGACGGGCCATGCGCGACACCGATTCCGAGGCGGAAGCGGCCGCCGGAGATTTCGTGCATCACCGCGGCGCTCTGGGCGAAATCCAGCAGGGTGCGCTGATAGATCGGGGCGATGGCGGTGCCGAACGGGATGGCGGAGGTGTTCCAGGAAAGCGCCTCGCAAAGCGACATGTTCCCGAACATACTGGGGGAATAGATGCCGGCAAATCCGCGGCGCTCGATCTCCTGCGCGATTTCCACGGTGCGGCGGCGACGGCCGGGAACGGCGACGAGGCTGAGGGCCGGCAGGCGATGCGGGTGGGCGGAGGGCATGGGTCAAACCTCGACGGTATCGTCCAATACGGTAACCCGGGTTCGCGATACAGGGCAACGTGTAGGCGAATTCATGATGATGGCGGGTAACGTGACGGCGAATTCATAAGTGAAATTGCTAATTGATAGTATTGCTTATGCGGCAGGGAGATGAACGGCATGATCTGTCCACGGCCGATGTTGATTGCCGTTGCGCCGCCGGCCCTGCCGGTCGAGGTCTGGATCGCCGAGGCGGCAATCGGGCTGACCGGATCGGCTAATGCACTTGCGGTGGCCGGTCCGTCATCCGGATCTTACACTGGCGGTGCCGCCGGTCTGACCCGGTCTCGCCTGGTGCGGGCCGGGGATCGCGTCGCAATCGGCGCGTGTGCCGTTGCCTCGGCCCTGACCGGCGATGCGGGCAGGCTTGCCAGGGCAGACGCGGGCGGCCGCCACGCCCGCATGACATTTGGCCTACACAGCATGGTTGCCCTTTCAGGATCCCGATTCCGCCCAAGCTAGGGGGCGGTGCCGGGAGATTCATCGCGGCCTTCCTCATCGCCACGCAGCGATCGGAAGGTCTGCGGACCGACTCTGACTGCAAGTGGTTCAGCGGGATATGGAGCATGGGGTGTGTCAGCGACTGCGCGATCGGCATCATGGCGAAGGCGCCTCGGCCGGGCTTGTCCAAGACGCGCCTTTGCCCGCCGTTGCGGCCGGTCGAGGCGGCCGGACTGAGCGCGGCCTTCCTGCGCGACATTTCCGAAAATATCCTCCTGGCCGGGTGCGCGGCGCCCATCGCGGGCTATGTGGCGTATGCGCCAGCCGGACAGGAGGCGCTGTTCAAGGGGCATCTGGCAGCGGGAACGAGGCTGCTGCTGGCGGATGGCACGCCGCTGATGCCGCCGGATGTGCAGGGGTTCGGACGGTGCCTGCTGCACGCGATCCTGGCGATGCTGGCGCGTGGCCACGGCGCTGCCGTGGTGCTGAATTCGGACAGTCCGACGCTGCCGACCGCGCTGCTCGTCCGTGCCGCCGTCGCATTGGCGGCGCCGGACGATCGCGTCGTGCTGGGGCCGGCGGAGGACGGCGGCTACTACCTGCTGGGCATGAAGGCGGCGCACGCGCATCTGTTCTCCGATGTTGCCTGGAGCACTGACAGCGTTGCCGAGACGACCCGGGCGCGGGCCGCGACCCTGGGACTGGAGGTCGTGGAGTTGCCGGCATGGTATGATGTGGACGACCATGCCGCGCTGAACCGGTTGCTCGACGAGACGGCGATGCCGATGCCCGGCAACGGCCTGGTGCCTTACGCCGCGCCCTACACGGCAGCGGCGCTGGCTGGGATGGGCCTGCGGTCACAGGGTCTGGACCTTGCCGCGGAATGATACGGTTAGGAATCATCGGGGCCTTGCTCGTCGCTTTGACGATGGCTGCACTGTCACTGCATGTGCCGGGCGCGCTGGGCGTCGGCTCGATCGCGCTGAAGACCCGGTTCGTTGTGATCACGGGGATCAGCACAGCGGTGTATCTGCTGGCGGTGCGAATGGTCACGCACCGGATCGGTCCGCGGCAAGGCGTGTGGGTGGTGCTGGTGGTCGCGGCGGTGCTGCGGCTGCCGCTGATCGTGTCGCCGGCCTTCCTGTCCACCGACGTCTATCGTTATGTGTGGGACGGGCGGGTCCAGGCGGCGGGTATCAATCCCTATCGATATCTGCCGGCCGACCCGGCGCTGGCTTCGTTGCGCGATGCTACGGTCTACCCACACATAAACCGAGCGGAGTATGCTCTTACGATTTATCCGCCGGCGGCCGAGGCCGTGTATGCCGCGATTGGATCCGTATGGTCCAGTGTGACCGCGGTGAAGGTCACCATGGTGGGGTTCGAAGTCCTCGCGGTGTTCTGTCTGCTGCGCCTGCTCGCGGCGGCAAAGCTCCCGGCTGAGCGGGTGCTGATCTATGCCTGGAACCCGCTGCCGGCCTGGGCGTTCGCCGGAAACGGCCATGTCGATGCGGTCGCGATCGGGATGGTCGCCACCGCGCTGTTGCTGCGGGTGCGTCATCGGGACGGCTGGGCGGGGGTGGCGCTGGGGCTGGCGATATTGACCAAATTCCTGCCGGCGGTGGTGGCGCCGGTCCTGTGGCGTCGGCGTGCCGGCTGGCGTACCGCGACCGCGGCCCTCGCCACCATTGTCGCGCTGTACGCGGTTTACAGCGACGTCGGCTGGCGGGTGTTCGGCTTCCTGCATGGCTACGGCGACGAGGAGGGCTATGCCAGCGGTGCCGGCTTCTGGCTGCTCGCCGGCCTGTCGCGGATGATGCCGCTGCCGGCCTGGGCCGCCGTGTGCTACAAGGGTGCCGTCGTGGCCGTCCTGGTTGGACTGGCGGGCTGGTTTGCGTTCGTGCGCCGCCCCGATGACGCGGTTTCGATCTGCGCCGCCGCGGGCATCATGATGGCGGTCCTGGTATGCGGCATCAGTCCGCATTATCCCTGGTACTTCGCCTGGCTGGCGGTGCCCTGCGTGCTGGCGCCCACACCAGCCGTTGTCTGGCTGTCGGCTGCTCCGATGTTGATGTACCTGGACACGTTCGGCGATCGTTTCGCCTGGCCCTCGATCGTTTACGTTCCGGCGGCATTGCTGGCGGCCAGCGGCCTGCTGCGGCCCTCACCGACTGCCGCGCCAATCAAGGGAACCACGTGATGTCAGCGACAGCCCTGCCAAATCCTCGCCGCTACTTCGAGGCCATCGCCGCGGCGCGCGACGAGGTCGCCGCGACGCCCCCGGTGTGCCTGTATCTGGAGGTTACCAACCGCTGCAACCTGCTTTGCGAAACCTGTCCGCGCACGTTCGAGGATCTGGAACCGCCGGCCGACATGAGCTGGGAGCTGTTTACGCGGATCGTGGATCAGGTGCCGAACGTGGCGCGTGTGGTGCTGCATGGCGTCGGCGAGCCGATGCTGGTGAAGGCTTTGCCGCGGATGATCCGGTATTTGAAGGATCGCGGCACCTATGTGCTGTTCAACACCAATGGGACGTTGCTCAATCCAAAGAAGTTCCAGGAGATCATCGATACCGGGCTGGACGAGTTGCGGGTTTCCCTGGATGCCGCCGACCGGGCCAGCTACGCGGCGATCCGGGGCAAGGATTTCTTCCCGCGCATTGTGCGGGACGTCGGGAAGTTCACCGATTATCAACGGCGGATGGGGGTCGATCGTCCGCGGGTTTCGCTGTGGCTGACCGGGTTGAAGGAAACGGTCGAGCAGTTGCCTGCGTTTGTCCGTCTGGCTGCCTCGATGGGTGTCACGGACGTGCATCTGCAACGGCTGGTGTTCGACGGGACGGGGTTCGGCAAGGCGCGCCCCGAGTTTTCGCTGTTCGAGCAGACGCGGGAGGACGAGTTGGCGGCCATCGAGGCGGCTCAGGCGTTGGCCGTCACGGTTGGTGTGACGCTGGATGCATCGGGCGCGACAGAGCCGGGACTGAGCCTGAAGCGGACGTCGGACGACAAGCCGTGGGCGACGTGCCGCCGTCCATGGTCACTGATGTATTTCACTGCCCATGGACGGGCGCTCCCGTGCTGTATCGCTCCGTTCTCGACACGGGGATACGAGAATTATACGCTGGGCGACGCGACGCAGCAGGAACTGCGAGAGATCTGGAACAGTCCAGCGTATCGGGGCTTTCGCGGGGCACTGCTTGGGGAGTCGCCGCCCGCGCCGTGCCGGAATTGCGGGCTGCGGTGGAGCCTGTGAGGCTTTCGTTGTTGTCAGGTGGAAAATGGAACCGCAGATGAACGCGGACGAATACACATCAAAGCCTCTGCACGCAGGTTGGCGCGGATTGTGGCTGGCTGGCGGCGGGCGTTTTCAATTCTTATGCACGCCTTTCTGTGTTCATCCGCGGTTGAAACTTCTTGCTTCGACCAGCGGTGCCAAGTCGTGACGCGGAGCGGGGAATTGGGGCCGATGCGGGGCGATGTCAGCGTCGTCATCCCGACCTTCAATGAAGCGGCGGCGATCGCGGGCGTGATCCGGTCGTTGCCCCGCGACATCGTGCGCGAGGTGATCGTGGCGGACGGGGGCAGCACCGATGGGACGCAGGCGATCGCTCGTGCCGCCGGGGCGGTGGTGCTGGACGCCGGGCGAGGTTATGGGCGGGCGTGCCAGGCGGGTGCCGAGGCGGCCACCGGGTCGGTTATCGCGTTCCTGGACGGTGACGGGGCCGATCGGGGCGACTTGCTGGGCCTGATCGCCGGACCGGTGCTGGCGCGGACGCATGACCTTGTCCTGGCCTCCCGCACGCGGGGGCGGCGCGATCCGGGGTCGATGCTCTGGCATCAGGTGCTGGCAGGGCGGCTTGCGGGCCGAGCGATCGGGGCGGTCTATGGGGCGCGATACAGCGACATGTGCGCGTTCCGTGCGATCGGGCGAGACGCGCTGCGGCGGCTGGAGATGCGCGAAATGACCTATGGCTGGAACATCGAGATGCAGATGAAGGCGGCGCGCGCCGGATTGCGGATTGACGAAATTCCGGTGCCTTATCGGTGTCGCGTGGGAGGACGGTCCAAGGTGGCGGGATCGCTGCGTGGCACTCTGCGCGCCGGGGGGAGGATCGTGTTTACGTTCGCCCGGGTCGCCGGTTCAGGAGCGGCGACCGGGGATCGCTGGCAAGGCGAGGAGCTTCGCCCCTCGACCCGATCAAAGGCGTAGCCTTTGAAATCCAGTTATTTGTTCGAGGATTGGCCGTGGCGGGTCTGGGCAGGACCCTCGCTTGCTCTCACTTGCGCTCGCATACGTGCCGTCTGATCCCCGCTGGTAGTAAAAACTACTGACCAGTTGACAAATCCCTGCGCTCCGGTATCGGATGTCCGTCACATCAGGATCAGAGGAGCATTCATGTCCAAGGCGACCGAGACCCACCGCGCGCCGGTGCCGCAGCAGATCGACGTCGTCATCGTCGGAGCCGGCTTCGGCGGCATGTACATGCTGCATCGCCTGCGCGGCCTGGGGATGTCCGCCATCGTGTTCGACGTGGCCGGCGGCGTCGGCGGCACCTGGTACTGGAACCGCTACCCCGGCGCCCGCTGCGACGTCGAAAGCATGCAATACTCCTACTCGTTCTCGGAAGAACTGCAGCAGGAATGGCAGTGGAGCGAGGTGTTCGCCGGTCAGCCGGAGATCCTGCGGTATGCCAACCATGTCGCCGACCGGCTGGACCTGCGGCGTGACATGCGGTTCCAGACCCGGGTGTGCGGTGCGGTGTTCAACGAGGCGGCGCACCGCTGGACCGTACGGACCGACCGCGGCGACGTGGTGTCCGCGCGGTTTTGCGTGATGGCGACGGGGTGCCTGTCGGCGGCACGGATGCCGGATTTTCCCGGCATGGACCGCTTCACGGGCAAGACCTATCACACTGGGCACTGGCCGCATGAGGGCGTGGATTTCTCGGGATTGCGGGTGGGTGTGGTCGGAACCGGATCGAGCGCGATCCAGGCGATTCCGGTGATCGCGGCGCAGGCGGCCCACGTCACGGTGTTCCAGCGGACGCCAAATTTCAGCATCCCGTCGCGCAACGGTCCGATGCCGCGAGGCGTACGCGCAGTCGTGGAAGGATTCGTATCCGGCGAAGCGGGCCGAAGCCAGGCTGTCGCGCAACGGTATCCTGGCTTATCCGAACGACCAGTCGGCGATCGAGACGCCGGAGGCGGAACGGCTGGCGGTGTACGAACAGCGCTGGGCGAGCGGCGGCACGACGTTCATGGCGGCGTTCAACGACCTGATCTTCAACCAGGCATCGAACGATACGGCGGCGGAATTCGTTCGCTCGAAGATCAGGGAAATGGTGAAGGATCCGGCGAAGCGCCGAACTGCTGGCGCCGACCAGCCATCCGATCGGCACGAAACGTATCTGTGTCGATACGGACTATTACCTGACCTACAACCGTCCGAACGTCGACCTGGTCGATGTGCGGGATGCGCCGATCGAGGCGGTGACGCCGGACGGCCTGCTCGCCGGGGGCAAGGAATACGCGTTCGATGCGATCGTGTTCGCCACCGGCTTCGATGCGATGACCGGGAGCGCTGACGCAGATGGGCATCGTCGGGCGGGGCGGAGAAACGCTGGCCGACAAGTGGGAGGCCGGGCCGCGGACCTATCTCGGCCTGATGACGGCCGGGTTTCCCGAACCTGTTCATGGTCACCGGCCCGGGCAGCCCGTCGGTGCTGAGCAACATGATCGTCTCGATCGAGCAGCACGTCGACTGGATCAGCGACTGCCTCGGCCACCTGACCGATCGCCGGATGGATTGCATCGAACCGACCTTGGCGGCTGAAGACGCCTGGGTCCGGCATGTCAACGATGTCGCTTACACGACGCTGTATCCGTCGGCGGCGTCCTGGTACATGGGCGCGAACATTCCGGGCAAGCCGCGGGTGTTCATGCCGTATATCGGCGGTGTCGGCGCCTATCGGCGGAAGTGCGAGGAAATCGCGGCGAACGGCTACGAGGGGTTCGAAATGTCCGGCCGCACCGATGTGGCGGTGGCCGCCGAGTAGCCGGTTCGGACGCGGGCGCCGATCAAGACGCAACTCTGGCGGCAACATATCGACGCCGCGGTACCGTTTTGTCTGGAAAACGCAAAAGCGAAAGCCATGGCCGTCACGGGTCGGCGCTTGGCGGCCCGCGAAGCCAGGTCCTGACAGAGCAGAAGCAAGGGCGGACAATCCAAGATGTCGTCGTCGGCAGATCCGGCGTTCTCTCGCGATGTTGGGGCAATCGGCAACGCCATTTCATTCGCGGTTCGCTGGACAGCGCGCAGCGGGAGCAGCGGAACCGAAAGTTCGTTTCAGACCGGAGACCGGGCTAGGTGGGGAGGTCCGAAGGACCGCATCTGACCCTAAGCCCACCTTCGCCAAGGATGCGAACCGCGCTAATGTCACCTGATGCAAGACTCCGCGGAACCAAATCTCTCGCTCTGGAAGAAAGGGCTCGGTGTTGTCCCAACATGGGTCTGGGGGCGAACCGAACTCGAAACCCTTGTTCTGGCTGACAATGGATTGTCGGACCTCTCCGACCGAATTGGCTGCTTGAAGAAGCTGCGCATGCTTGATCTCGGTCACAACAAGCTTGCCCATTTGCCCGACACATTGGGCGATCTTGCCAGCCTTACCGACTTTCTTTATTTGCACGACAATGAACTGACTACGCTGCCTCGCTCGCTGCAGCGACTGTCAAAGCTGCGCTACCTGAACCTCAGCGGGAACGCGTTCGAGACAATCCCCGAGGTCGTTACCCTCATGGGAAGCCTGATTGAGCTACGGGTGAACGACAATCGACTGGTGTCGATCCCTGATCGTGTCGGAAGGCTGTCACACCTGCGGGAACTCCACCTTCGGAACAACAAGCTTACATCGCTGCCGGAAACGCTCGGCGCGTTGCCGGAGTTGCGGCAGATCGATCTGCGGGGCAACCCACTGACGCATCTTCCTGTGAGCCTGGCGGCGGTGCCCCGATTGGAAAAGCTGGATTTGCGCTGGATTGCGACGCTCGCGCCCCCTCCATGGTTCGCAGATCTTGAAGCTCGCGGCTGCGCAATTTACCGTTAAGCACACTGCGGCCCGACTGTCTTGGCCAGATGTCAGGCCGCCCGCGCACCTACCGAGCGAGGGGTACCCCCGCTTCGGCCAGTGCTGAGGCCTGGCGCTCCGCCAGCGCGGCCTCGTTGAAGTCGGCGATCAGATCGTGGAACAGGCGGCTCCAGTTCAGTTCCGCCTTCAGACGCAGAAACACGCCGCCGAGGCCAATCGCCGAACGGTCCATCAGCACGAACTCGCGGGGTGGCATCACGCCGCCGGTCCGCTTCAAGCCGGCGTGCACGCGTTCGGCGACCTCGCGGCCAAAGGTCGCATCCTCGTTTTCCTGGATACGGCGGACCCGGTCCTGCATCAGCGGCTCATACAGAAATCGAGCCCACAGGTTCAGGACTTCCATCTTCTCGCGCGACAGGTCGGTAAAGCCCCAGGTTTCGTAGGCGTGGTGGGCCTTGTCGTCGTCATGGTCGCGCACCGCCTCGAACAGCTCGATCACGCCGGAGACGAAGCGGGCGCCGAACACCCGGATAGCACCGAAGTCGAGCAGGTTGACGGACCCGTCCGGCCGCACCTGGTAGTTTCCGAGATGCGGGTCGCCGTGGATGACGCCGTAGCGATAGAACGGCACGTACCAGGCGCGGAACAGGGCCTTGGCTATCTCGTTGCGCTCCTCCTGCGGCGGGTCTTCCGCGAGCCGGTGCATCAGTGGCCTTCCGTCCAGCCAAGTCATCGTCAGCAGGCGGTGGGTGCTGAATTCCGGCAGCGGCACCGGCACGTGGACGCCCGGCTGGTCCTTCAGCATCAGGCCGTACAGCCGCATCTGCGCGGCTTCGCGAAGATAGTCCAGTTCCTCGCGCAGGCGTTCGCGCAGTTCCTTGTAGATCTCGTCATGCTGGATGGCTGTGATCCATGCGGTGATAGACCGCCATCGCCAGCTTCAGCTGGCGCAGATCGGCTTCCACCGTGCTGGGCATGTCCGGATATTGCAGCTTGCACGCCACATCCGTCCCGTCCGGCAAGCGTCGCACGATGCACCTGTCCGAGGCTGGCGGCGGCCGACGGCCTCCTGGCTGAACGAGGCGAATTTCGAGCGCCAATCGGGCCCGAGTTCGCTCGCCATGCGGCGGCGGACGAAATTCCAGCCCATGGCGGGCGCGTTGGACTGAAGCTGCGCCAGCTCGGCGGCGTATTCCGCCGGCAGCGCGTCGGGCACGGTGGACAGGAACTGCGCGACCTTCATCAGCGGCCCCTTCAGGCCGCCGAGGATGGTCTTCAGATCCTCCGCATGCGCGGCGCGGTCGGTCTTGATGCCGAAGACCCGCTCCCCGGCAACGCGCGCGGCAATTCCGCCCACAGCGCCTGACGTCCGGGCGAAGCGGCGGATCTCGCCGAACAGGTTGCTACCGGACATCGTGCCAGATCGGACGCCGCGCCGGGCGCAGCCAGATCGGGCCACGGCCAGGCGGGCCACGGCCATGCGGGCGACGTCATCTCGGTTGCTCTCGTTCGGGCGCGCATCAACATCCATATTTGCCGGCGCGGTCGCCGATTTGCAACCCGCATCAATCCGGTCGCCGGTTTAGGTCGTGACTCGGGATGCCCTATCCGTTCCTCGCCTTGTTCTCCAGCGCCTCCGTCAGCCGCTGCGGATCGACCTTCACCTCGACCCCGGCCCGTTCGGTCTGCAGCACCATGATCGCGCGGGAGTCGCGGTTGCCCCAGCCACGGTTCAAGCCCTCCGCCAGGTCGGCCAGTGCCAGGTTGGCCAGCCGCATCGGCACGTTCAGTTCGCGCCCCAGTGCCGTCGCCAGGGAGACGTCCTTGTGCGCCAGACGCAGCGCGAAGGCCGGCGGCTCGTACTTGTTCGGCAGGAACTGGTCGGTCAGCGAGTCGAACGCGCCGCGGCGGCCGATGGCGCCCTGGCGGACGGCTTCCCAGATCGCCAGCGGCTCGATGCCGGCCTTGACGCCCATGCTGAAGACCTCGGCCGCGGCGGCGGTGGCGATGTAGCCGTAGCAATTGTGCACCAGCTTGGCGACCGATCCGGCGCCGATCGGGCCGATGTATTTCGCCTGGTCGCCGATGGTGTCCAGCACCGGCTTCCATTTTTCGAAGACGTCCGCGTCGCCGCCGCACCAGATCGCGAGCTTGCCGGTCGCGGCACCGCGCGGCCCGCCGCTGACCGGGGCGTCGAACAGGTAGGCGCCCTTCTTCTGGTAGTCGGCGTAGGCGCGGCGAACGGTCGAGGGCGCGTTGGTCGTCAGGTCGAAATAGGCGGCGCCGGGCCGGATCTGTCCGAGCAGGCCGGTTTCGCCGTAGGTCACCGCGTCGAACTCGACCGGGCCCGGCAGGGACGAGAAGATGACGTCGCATTCGGCCGCCAGCGCCGCGGGACTGTCAGCCCATACGGCGCCGTTCCTGATGTGCGAGGCCGCCGCCTCGCGGCGGACGTCATGCACCAGGACGGTGTGGCCGTCCTTCTGAATACCCTTTTGCAGATTCGCGGCCATGCTGGCACCCATGGTGCCGAGGCCGATAAAGCCCGCCTTCATCGTTTCCGTCCCGATTTGCGAATATTACGGATTGGCCTCGAAGATCTCGCGGGCGATGTTCGCCGCCGACATCGAGGCGGGCCAGCCGGCGTAGAATGCCACATGGGTGATCATCTCGGAAATTTCGGTCTTGGTCAGGCCGTTGTCCAAGGCGCGCTGGAGATGGCCGCGGAGCTGTTCCGGCCGGTAGGTCGCGGTCAGCACGGCGCAGACGATGAGGCTGCGGTCGCGCTTGGAGAGTTCGGGGCGTTCCCAGATATCGCCGAAGAGGACCTTCTCGGTGACCTCGATCATCTTGGGAACGGTGTCGCGCACGCGGTCGCGGGCGGCGGATGATGGGACTTGGGCCATTGGTTCCTCCTGTTGCTCAGGCGCGCATTGCACACCAAGCGGCCTTTGCTGTCCAATTGCGGCACCCGCTGGGATGGCACGGACCATCCGCACGTGACCTGCTTTCCTTCCCACACCAGCCAGCGCCATCGCGGCAAGCTGAACTCGTTCACTCGAAACTCCGCTCGCCAAACCGGGGCAGCACGCCGTCGCGCAGCGACGCTTCAATCTCGGCGCGAAAATCGGGGCCGCGGGTCCCGTGGCGGATGCCGGCCACGTTGACGCAGCTGAGGTCGAAGGGCGATCCGCGGCACGCTGGTCGTTCGGGCCGAGACGGGCGGGGCGCAGCGCGGCCTCTTCCGCGATTGCGACACGACGTTGCCGTCGATCGGCCAGTCAATTTGTGTTTTGTCTGCGTGGCCGGTCGGGGAGTCTTGACCCAGTTGTTCGTGGCCTTGTCAGCGACAGAGCGCGGTGCAGGCGTTCGCCCTCAAGGAGGTATGCCGTGCGACGAACAGCCGGGATTACGAACCGCCAAGACGCCAAGGCGCCAAGTCATCGGATTTCGATAGGACGCGCGCCCCGTGTCCAATCAGTGCCAACGTCCTACCGCCTAGGGGTCTTGGCCGTTCAAGCCAATGTCGACGGCAGCGATTTCGCCGGCATGTCACGCGAGGCGCCTTACGCCACCCGCGTTCACCGGACCGCCCTCAAGGGGATCGACAGCACCGGGCGCGCAGTAGCCTCATCACAACGGCCTGGGGTACCAGTATCGCGCATCGGACAAGCGCGATATGTCGCGGTTGGTCCGCGCGATATGTCGCGGTTGGTCCGAGTATTCAATTTACGCGGCAAATCGCGGTCGCTGGGCGACCCGTGCTTCTGTGATCGAATACTAGGGCATCGCGGCGGTGCTGCCGCCATCGACCACGATTTCGGTCGCGGTGATGAAGCGTGCCTCGTCGGATACCAGGAACAGCACTGCATGCGCCACATCCCACGCGTCGCCCATATGCCCCATCGGCACCGCCGCGTTGCGGGAGTCGATCAGGGTTTGCACGTCGTTGCCGCCGACGGTCCGCGCCAGCCGATACTCGACCAGCGGGGTGTGCATCAGTCCCGGCACCACGGTGTTCACCCGGATTCCCTGTTTGGCATAGGTCCCTGCCACCGAACGGGAGAGTTGGATGACGCCGGCCTTGGACGCGCTGTAGCCTACGTGCGACACGCCCGCTGCGGAAATCGTTGCGCATGCCGGCGACAGAGGCGATGTTGACGATCGCGCCCCTGCCCTGTTCGACCATGATCGGCAGCACGTACTTGCAGCCAAGGAAAGCCGTTTTCAGGTTGAAGTCGATCTGGCGGTCCCAGACCTCCTCGGTCATCGAGACCGGATCACCGGGGGCGGAGCCGCCGACGTTGTTGACCAGGATGTCGATCCGCTTGAAGCGGTCGACGCAGGCCTGCACCATTTCCCGCACCTCGGCGGCGATGGTCATGTCGCAGCGGTGCGTGGCGCATGTCCCGCCTTCGGCCTCGATGATCGAGCGGGTCTCGGCTACCGCCTCCTCGTTGATGTCCAGCAGGAAGACCGCGGCGCCCTGGCGCGCGAGCAGGACCGCCGTCGCCTTGCCGTTGCCCCAGATCTGGCTGCCGGCCGGCCCGACCGATCCCGCGCCGGCGACGATAGCCACCTTTCCCGCCATGCTGAGCATACGCGATTCCTCCCAACGGATGGCCTTCAAATAGCCCGGTCCGGCGGGAAGGCCAATGACCGCGGGGGGACGACCGCGACCTGCATCGAAGGCCGGTGCGGTTTGGCCACGATCAACTTGTTCCGAGTTTGCCGATGAACCGGCGCGTCGGGGTTCGCACGGGGATACACAAATTCGTGTCATGTTATTGTCGCTGATCATCTGATACTGGCAGTACATGATTTTTCTCGTACGATGGCATGTTTTGAGGCTTATTGTTTCTGTTTCGATTTCACAGATCGTGCTTCGAGGGTGCGGAACGGTTACCCTACGTTCCGTGTTCATTTGCTGTTGATCCCCTTTTCGTGCTCCGTTCGCTATGGTCGACTTGATATTTTTGGAGCGATGGTCTGTGGCCACGAGTGTCTTTTCTGATCGTTCAATTGCGCGCCCCGCCGACGTCGTGATCGTTGGCGGCGGCATCAGCGGTACCCTGGCGGCGACGGCTCTTGGACGGGGCGGCTACGACGTGTGTCTGATCGATCGGTACGCGACCTATCCTGTTGACTTTCGGGCAGAACATCTGGACGGACCGCAAGTCGGCCAACTGCTGCGTCTGGGTGTCCTCGATGCTCTCACGGCGGGGCTGTATCGCGGAGAAACCGTGGCCCTGGCCCGGTCCGGCCGCATCATCGGGGTCACCGGGACAATCAATTACGGGCTGCCGTATGAAGTGTTGGTCAACCGCGCGCGGGCGCTTCTGCCGGCGAACGTACGGGCTGTCACCGGGCGGGTGGCGGAAATCGAAACGAGCGATACGCTGCAGCGAGTCAGGTTGTCTGACGGTTGTATCTTCGATGGCCGTCTGATTGTGCTGGCCACCGGTCAGGGACAGGCACTGGCGAGGCAGGCCGGGATCAATCGGCGCGTCATACGAGACGCGCACTCGTTGACGTTTGGATTCGATATCGAGCCGGTTGACGGAAACGTGTTCCCACATTCCTTTCTGGTCTATCAGCGCGAGAAAATCTCTGACCGGATCGATTATCTGGCCGCATTCACTATGGGGCGCACGACCCGGGTCAATATGTTCACATACCGGAATTATCGTGAATCCTGGACCGAGGCATTCCTGGCCGATCCCGGGAAGGGCCTCGGCGAGACACTGCCTGGCCTCCGCGCTGTGATCGGGGAGTACAACGCCATGCGGCCGGTCGTGGCGCGGCCGGTCGACCTCTATACGTCAGAGGATTATCGGCGGGACGGCGTTGTCCTGATCGGGGATGCCTTCCAGGCCGCCTGCCCCGCCACCGGTATGGGTATGGTGCGCTTGTTGACGGATATCGAGCAGCTTACCGCGCTACATGTGCCGCGATGGCTGGAAACACCCGGGATGAGTGCGGCGAAGATCGCGACGTTCTACGACGATCCGGTCAAGCGCGCATGCGACGACAAGGCGATGCACGATTCCGAATACCGGCGTGCGGTGTCGATCGAGACGACGGTGGGCTGGCGGTTGCACCGAGCCCGCGTTCGGGCGACGGAGGGCTTGCATCTGGGGCGAAACCGTAAATTAGGGGCGTCGCAGCCCCGGATCGACCCGAAAGGGTCCGAGCCGTCGCTGCTACCGGGCCGAGCGTGACGAGCAGGTCGCGCTGATGTTTTGAGGCGAGTTGGTGCGCCCATGCGAACCGTCGGTTCACTTGTCGAGACGGACCGGCCTCTCCCGGCGTTGTTTTTCTGTCTCAGATGCAGGGGCGTTTGGCTTCGCTCCGCCATCGGAACCTTGCTTTGCCGATACGCCGGGCGCGCCGGCCGGTGGTCGTTCCACTCGTGTTGGAAGCCTGTTTTTGTGTGGCGGCGCTGGGTTTCACATTGGTGCCCGCCGCGGCTACGGATTTAACGCCTTGCGCTGGTGCTGCCGCTGCCATGGCCGTCGGCGCGCTGCCGCCGCCAGCGCCGCGGCCGACAAACCGGGCCTGGACGATATTTCTCACCTCGCTTGCCTCCTGTCGTTGGCGGCTTCTGAACAGATCTGCTCGAGCACCGTTCGCACGGCATCGGAATGTTGATCGCGAACCTGGTCACCGACGCGCCCAGCCCCTCATTCGCCGGTCCGGTCCGGTCCGGGACCGGACGCCGGGTGGCCCGGCATTTGGTCCGGCAGTGCATGTCTGACTTTGGCTGCCGGCGTCGAAGGCCTGACCCGCACTGTTCGCGACAAGCGCGGCAACCGAGGCGCTGTCCTGCTCGGCCGACATCCGCGACGTACCATCCGCCCGGGTAGACAAGGGACACGCGGACCTCAATAAGGTCCGGACAGCAAGCAGGGCATGTTCGCGATGCGAGGAAGGTCACCGGCCGTCCAGGAGATGTTTGCCGGTGCCCTTCAACATCAGGGGGCGGGCCGGCTGGACGAGGCCGGCCGGCTCTATCGGCAGATCCTGGCGCTCGATCCGTGCGATGCGGACAGCCTGCACTGTCTCGGGGTAATTGCTCACAAGACCGGGCGTGATGATGTGGCTGTTGACATGATAAGCCAGGCGATCACGATCAACGGCGCCGATCCTTCGTACCATTTCAACCTGGGCAACCTGTTGCGGAAACACGGGCGAGCGGACGAGGCGGCCGCCTGCTACCGCAAAGCGCTTGAACTCCGCCCGGACTATGCCGAGGCATTCAATACGCGCGGCAAGGCACTCAGAAGGCTGCATCGCCCGGCGGAGGCGCTGGAGGCGTACGACAAGGCTCTTGTGCTCAAACCCGACTATGCCGAGGCGCTCAACAATCGCGGCAATGCGCTTGGAGACCTCAATCGTCCGGCGGAGGCGCTGGCAAGCTATGACCGGGCACTTGCCCTCGAGCCCGACTACATCGAGGCCCTCAATAACCGGGGCAACGCGCTCAGAGCCCTTGATCGGCCCGCGGAGGCACTGGCGAGCTATGACCGCGCCCTCGCACGCAGGCCCGACGATGCCGGCGTGATCGTCAACCGGGGCAATGCGCTCAGAGATCTCAATCGCCCCGCGGAGGCGCTGGCGAGCTATGACAGGGCGCTTGCGCTCAAGCCCGACTATCCCGAGGTGTTCAACAACCGCGGCGCGGCGCTGAGAGACCTCGATCGCCCCGCGGAGGCGCTGGCGAGCTTTGACAGGGCACTTGCGCTCAAGTCCGACTTCGCCGACGCGTTTTGCAACAAGGGCATCGTACTGACGGAACTCGGCCGGTTCGATCAGGCCAATGTCGCTATCGAGAGGGCGGCGGAAATCGTTCCGCGATCGGCGCGCTACCACTATATTCTGGCGATATCGAAGCGATCGGCGGTGGGCGATCGCAATCTGCAGGCCATGGAGGAACTGGCGCGAGACATGCGCTCGCTTGGCATGGACGATCAGATCTATCTGCATTTCGCCTTGGGCAAGGCCCTCGCCGACATCGGGGATCACGAACGGTCGTTTCGGCATGTGTTGGAAGGGAACAGGCTGAAGCGAAGCCAAATGTTTTATGACGAGGCCGCGACGTTCGGTCTTTTCGAACGGACGCGGGCGGCGTTCACCGGCGATGTGATGCGCCGCGTCCAAGGCGTTGGCGAGGTTTCCTCGGTTCCGGTATTCATTCTTGGCATGCCGCGATCGGGGAGTACCCTGGTGGAGCAGATCCTGGCCAGCCATCCCGCCGTTTTTGGCGCCGGCGAGATCGAGGACTTCGAAAAAGCTGTCGTGGGGGCGTAAACGAGATTACTTCGCTGGCTTCGCGCGACGAATTTCGCCGGCTCGGCACGGACTACCTGAATCGCATCAGAGCCAGCGCGCCGGAAGCCGAACGAATCACCAACAAGACGCCGGAGAATTTCCGGTTCATCGGGCTGATCCATCTGGCGCTGCCGAACGCTCGCATCATCCACACGCGGCGTGATGCGATCGACACGTGTCTGTCCTGCTTCGAGCATTGGTTTGTCAGACGGCTGCAATACACCTACAACCTCGGGGAACTGGGTCGTTACTACAATGCATACGAGGCGATGATGGCGCACTGGCGCGCCGTGTTGCCGCAGAACGTGATGCTCGACCTGGATTACGAGGAGCTTGTGGCCGATCCTGAAGGTCAGGCCCGGCGCATCGTCGCCCATTGCGGCCTCGAATGGGATGCACGCTGCCTGGACTTCCACCGGACGGAGCGGGTGGTGCGGACGGCGAGCACGAGCCAGGTGCGGCGGCCCGTCTACAAAAGTTCGGTGGGGCGGTGGCGGGCGCTTGCGCCGTTCCTCGGGCCGCTGCTCGCGGAGCTTCGGCCTTCCGGCGCTTCGGCTACGCCTGCACCGACGGTTTGCGATTAGACCATTTTTATCCTGACTGTGCACGCCGAAAATGGTCCAGTGTGGTGGTTCCGAAGTCCGCCACACTGTGGATGATGACCTGAGGGCGATCGCTCCGCGCAACGTCGCTCATCGCGGCCAGTCCCTGGAATATCGTCTGCCATGCCCGATCGTCTCGCACCCGCAAGCTGACGGCTCACGCACGCGAGAGCAACGATCCTGCCAACACACCTGCCCGCGCGCGACCAGGCAGTGTCCGCGAAGCGAGACATTTCGCCGCGACCGGACGTTGCCGCGAGCTTGACAGCCGCAGCGTACAAAATACAAACGCGCTGGATATGAGAGCACGAAATCATCACCAGCCCAGCCGCGGGTGCGAGTCGAGGGTGTGCAGACCGGTCTGGCCCGCACGAGCGGACCGATCAGGTATCGCGCGCCGGTTCATGGAGGGCGATCCGGCGGCGCGCAGCGGCCGGTTGGAGCTGCCGGCTGCACCGGCTGCCCGGCGGGAACGGCGCGGCGATTTCACGACCGGCGGAGGTCTGGGGCGAAGCGTCCGGCCGCGCGCGGGGCGGGCGGCGGGAATGTCAACACCACGATGCAACGACAACGGGCATGGCGATGGACGCATGGTGGTTCTGTGCTGACGGCGTGTCTTCAGCCGGCTGACGAGGCGGCGAGGCCGTCCACGACCGGGAGACCTTGGCCATGATGGACAGACGCAACCAGCCCGCGGTTCAGGAGACGCGCCAATGACCAAAGCACTCGACGGCGTCCGCATCCTGGACTTCACTCATGTCCAGTCGGGGCCTACCTGCACGCAGCTTCTGGCCTGGTTCGGCGCCGACGTGATCAAGGTCGAACGACCGGGTGTCGGCGACATCACACGCGGCCAGTTGCAGGACATCAAGGGTGTGGACAGCCTGTATTTCACCATGCTGAACCACAACAAGCGTTCGATCACGATCGACGGGCGGGACAGGAACGGCAAGGAAGTCCTGGAGGCGCTGGTAAAAGCCTGCGACGTGATGGTCGAGAACTTCGCGCCAGGGGCGCTGGATCGCATGGGCTTCTCGTGGGAGCGGGTGCAGCAGCTCAATCCGCGCATGATCCTTGCATCGGTCAAAGGGTTCGGCCCCGGTCCGTACCAGGATTGCAAGGTTTATGAGAACGTCGCGCAATGCGCTGGCGGGTCGGCGTCCACCACTGGCTTCGACGATGGGCCGCCGCTGGTGACCGGCGCACAGATCGGCGACTCCGGCACGGGGCTGCACCTGGCACTGGGCATCGTCGCCGCCCTGTTCCAGCGCAACACGACGGGCCGGGGCCAGAAGGTGGATGTGGCGATGCAGGACGGGGTGCTGAACCTGTGCCGCGTCAAATTGCGCGACCAGCAGCGCCTCGCGCACGGGCCGCTGACGGAATACCCGCAATACCCGCACGGCGAATTCGGTGACGCGGTGCCACGGGCCGGCAACGCCTCCGGCGGCGGCCAGCCCGGCTGGATCCTGAAGTGCAAGGGATGGGAGACCGATCCGAACGCGTATCTCTACTTCATCGCCCAGGCGCCGGTGTGGGAAGCGATCTGCGATGTGATCGGCAAGCCGGAGTGGAAGACCGATCCCGATTATGCCAGGCCAGCGGCGCGCCTGCCACGCCTGAAGGAGATCTTCGACACAATCGAAGCCTGGACCATGACCAAGACGAAGTTCGAGGCGATGGAAATCCTGAACCGGCACGACATTCCCTGCGGGCCAATCCTGTCGATGAAGGAGATCGCGGAGGAACCGTCGCTGCGCGCCACCGGCACCGTGGTGGAGATCGATCATCCTGTCCGCGGCAAGTATCTGAGCGTTGGCAACCCAATCAAGCTGTCCGACAGTGTCTCCGAGGTGACGCGCTCGCCATTGCTGGGCGAGCATACCGAGGAGATTCTGCGCGACGTGCTGGGGCTTGATGCCACCAGGATATCGGCGCTGATGGCGTCGCCAGGCGTCGGTGGGGTCACGCGTTCGGCGGCTGAATAAGGCGGGACGTCGCGGAGCGCGGGCAGCAAGACGGTTTCGTGCTGCCCCTATA
This sequence comes from uncultured Alphaproteobacteria bacterium, assembly GCA_963817185.1. Taxonomy (GTDB): domain Bacteria; phylum Pseudomonadota; class Alphaproteobacteria; order Acetobacterales; family Acetobacteraceae; genus Rhodopila. The sequence goes on from CAWFNN010000007.1 coordinate 629,154, forward strand.
CCCGATGCGCCGCTGATCCTTGACTTTTGCCTTGGCAGTCCCGATACCCCGGCCGACGCGCGGGCGGATGCAGGACACTTCGCATGCGGGATGAGCGTCTGATTGTCTGACGCACCTACGGCGAAGCGCGGAATGACCTGACGCAATCGTACCCATGCCATCGACTGGAGCGGATTTGACCGAAACCACCACCGCCCCCCGGGAACCGACCGACGCGGAACCGCAAGTCGCGGAATCTCCCGTTACGGACCGCACAGCCGCGAAGCAGGACATGCCGGAACATCTCGCCCCGGACCCAGGTGACGCTGAAGCAAAGCACCCCGCGACGGAGGCCGCCGCGCCTGTTTCGACCATTCCGGAGGAGGCGATTGGCGCCGGAGATAATACCGCGTCGGGGGGTGACGCCGCCGCGGCTGAAGATCGGGACGATGGCGAAAACCAGGACGACGACGTCGGCCGGCCATCGCTGATCCCGATCGCCGCGGGCCCGCCGCCGGAGGTGGGCCGCGCCGTGTTCCGCGACCTCGGCCTGTCCGAGGAGGTGCTGCGCGCCATCGACGACATGGGCTACCGCCATCCGACGCCGATCCAGGAACAGGCGATCCCCTACGTCCTGATGGGCCGGGACGTCATGGGCACGGCGCAGACCGGCACCGGCAAGACCGCCGGCTTCACCCTGCCGATGCTCGATATTCTGTCCGGTTCGCGCGCCCGCGCCCGGATGCCGCGCAGCCTGATCCTGGAGCCGACGCGCGAACTCGCGCTGCAGGTGGCCGAGAACTTTGTCCAGTACGGCAAATACCTGAAGCTGACGCACGCGCTGATCATCGGCGGCGAGAGCATGTCGGACCAGAAAGAGGTGCTCAATCGCGGCGTCGATGTGCTGATCGCGACGCCGGGCCGGCTGCTGGACATGTTCGACCGCGGCACCATCCTGCTGACCGACACCAAGCTGCTGGTGATCGACGAAGCCGACCGCATGCTGGACATGGGCTTCATTCCCGATGTCGAGCGGATCGTTTCGATGCTGCCGGCCACGCGGCAGACGCTGTTCTTCTCCGCCACGATGGGACCGGAAATCCGCCGTCTGGGCGATGCGTTCCTGCACCAATCCGAAGGAAATCGCGGTCTCACGGGCGGCCTCGGTCGCGACGACGATCACCGAGGGCCTTGCCCTGGTCGCGGAACACGACAAGCGGGAGGCGCTGCGGCGACTGATCCGCAGCCAGAACGTGCAGAACGCGCTGATCTTCTGCAACCGCAAGCGCGACGTCGACATCCTGCACAAGTCATTGAGCAAGCACCACTTCGATGCCGGCGCACTGCACGGCGACATGGCGCAGACGGTGCGCTTCTCGACACTGGAGAAATTCAAGGCCAACGAACTGCGGCTGCTGGTGTGCAGCGACGTGGCGGCGCGCGGCCTCGACATCGGCGGCCTGTCACACGTGTTCAATTTCGACGTGCCGATCCACGCCGAGGACTACGTCCATCGCATCGGCCGCACCGGACGCGCCGGCCTGGAAGGCAAGGCCTTCACGATCGCCTCGCCGGAGGACCGCTACGCGGTCGAGCAGATCGAGAAGCTGATCGGCCACCCGATCCCGCCGATGATCGTGGAAGGTCTCGATCCGGTCGACTGGGCTGAGGGACGCCGCAAGCGGCGCAGCCGAAAACCGGCAGCAGCGAAGAAGCCCGCCAAGCCCAGGGAAGCGACGGAAAAGGCTGAGAAGCCGCGGACCGAGCGCAAACGGACTGAACGCGGGCGCGCGGAAGGGGCTCGTTCGGGTCGCGCCCGGGCGGATGAGACGGGTCAGCAGGAACTGGCGGTGGTGGCGGAACGTCCATCGCGTCGGAAGGATGCTGCTCGCGACGAACCACGCCGAACCGAAACGCGGCATGACGAGGTCCGGCCCGGTGCGCCCCGGCGACCCGAACCGAGACATGACGAATCGAGGCAGAATGAGGTTCGGCGCGAACGCTATCGTCGCGACGACGACCTGGGGCCGGCGGTCGTCGGCTTCGGCGACGAGGTGCCCGCCTTCATGTTCCTTCGGACCCGCTCAACTCATGCCGCGGAGAGCACGGAGACCGACACATGAACGACTCTCGGGCGCCTCTCGCCAGCCAGTTTTCTCCGTTCGCCTGGGACGATGCGCTGCGCCTGGACAGCGCCCTGTCCGAGGATGAACGCGCGATCCGCGATGCGGCGCACGATTTCTGCCAGGAGAAGCTGTTCCCGCGCGTGCTGATGGCGAACCGGCTGGAAAAATTCGACCGCGAGATCATGAATGAGTTCGGGGAGATGGGCTTCCTCGGCGCCACCCTGGACGGCTACGGCTGCGCCGGGGTCAATTACGTCAGCTACGGCCTGATCTCCCGCGAGGTCGAGCGGGTCGATTCCGGCTATCGTTCGGCGTTTTCGGTCCAGTCGTCGCTGGTGATGTATCCGATCTACGCGTTCGGGTCGGAAGACCAGCGGCAGAAATATCTGCCGAAGCTGCGCACCGGGGAGTTCGTCGGCTGCTTCGGACTGACCGAACCGGATGCCGGGTCCGATCCGGCCTCGATGCGCACGCGGGCGAAGACGGTCGATGGCGGGTTTCGTGCTGAATGGATCGAAGACCTGGATCACCAACTCGCCGATCGCCGACGTGCTGGTGGTGTGGGCGAAGGACGACGCCGGCGACATCCGCGGCTTCATTCTGGAGCGCGGCATGACAGGCCTGACGCAGCCGAAGATCGAGGGAAAATTCTCGCTGCGGGCCTCGGTCACCGGCATGATCATGATGCAGGACGTGTTCGTGCCGGCGGAGAACCAGCTTCCGGACGTGAAGGGGTTGCGCGGCCCGTTCTCCTGTCTGAACAACGCGCGCTACGGGATTGCCTGGGGGGCGCTGGGTGCCGCCGAGTTCTGCTGGCACGCAGCCCGCGAGTACACGCTGCAGCGCATGATGTTCGGGCGGCCGTTGGCCGCGACGCAGCTGATCCAGAAGAAGCTGGCCGACATGCAGACCGAGATCACGCTGGGCCTGCACGCGGTGCTGCGGCTTGGCCGGCTGATGGACGAACATGAGGCGGCGCCGGAGATGATCAGCCTGCTGAAGCGCAACAATTGCGGCAAGGCGCTGGATATCGCCCGCGTGGCTCGCGACATGCACGGCGGCAACGGCATCGTCGACGAGTATCACGTCATCCGCCATGTGATGAATCTGGAGACGGTGAACACCTACGAGGGCACGCACGACGTGCATGCGCTGATTCTCGGGCCGGGCGCAGACCGGGCTGTCCGCTTTCGGGGGTTGAGCCGGACAACGCAGTTCGTTGCTCAGAGACGTATCCGATCGTTGGGTGCCGAACGCCGCGAAGATAGCTGTCGTCAAAGAATAAACACGACGCTCATGCTGGCGGTGCTTGCCGGCAACTCGACGTGGTCCACTGGCTATCGCAAGGCTGATCCCGGACAACTATAACGCAATGTTCATCAATCAGGTTCAGGTCGCATTCATCGGTTCGGGTGGGGGAACCCCGGCGGCGACGCGCTTGTCGTCAAGATGAAATAGGTGGCGCGGTGCCGAGGTGGCATAACTGAGCTGGTGAGTGGGGAACGACCGGAGAAGAGTATGAAGCGCAGGACGGTGATGGCTTTTGCGAGTCTGTGTGCCGGCATTGTCGTGAGCACGACGATGCCTGGCGGCGTAGCGGCGGTCGCTGCCGTCCCGCCGAAACCGGCGATCAGCGAGGACGCGCGCTCCGCTTTGGCGCAGATGGGGACAACGCTGCTTGCAAAGGAGTTCTCGTTTCACGCCCGTACGATTCGCGTGTATGAGAACCAGGGTAACGAGCAGCTACACGTCGTCCACGACTTCGAGGCCACGGTCCGCCGCCCTGATCGATTGCTGATCGCAGGTACCGGCGACGATGGACCGCGCAAGCTGATCTACGACGGCAGCGACGTCGTCCTGGCACTCGACGATGGCAAGACCTACGCGAAGTTGCCGGTGCCCAACACAATTCAGCGGATGATGCACGTCGTCATGGGCCGCTTCGGCCTCGACTTCCCGCTGGCGGATTTCCTGACCGAAGCGCCCGACAAGGCGTTTCTGACCGGCGTGACCGCCGGCCGCGAGGTCAACACGGTGACGGTCGATGGCGTTCCGTGCCGCCATCTGGTGTTTTCCCAACCGCCAGGCATCGAACTGGAGCTATGGCTGGAGAAAGATCGAGGAGTACCGCGACGGCTGATCGTGATCGACAATTCGCTGCCTGGCAGACCGAATTTCGTTGCCGAGATGTCCGACTGGAATTTCGGCGTTCATCCGGCCGATGCGGACTTTACCTTTACGCCGCCGGAGGGTGCCAGGCAGGTCGAGTTTGGGGCGCTTACCGGAGAACTGCATGCGGGAGGATCGCAATGAACGGTTCACTTCGGCTCTGCCTTGCCGCGGCAATGGGCCTGTCGATTCCCCTTCAGGCGTTCGGATGGGGAACGGTGACCGGGCCGCACGGCGGCACCGCCACGACTGGCCCTAGGGGCGCCGGGTATGCGCAAGGTCCGAATGGCGCCAGCGCGGCGCGCGGCCCGAGGGGCGCCGGTTACGCACAGGGTCCCAACGGCGGTACTGCCTACCGCGGCCCAGCGGGCGCCGGAGCCGCCTACGGCCCGCATGGTGCTACGGCGTATCGCGGCCCGTATGGTGGAGCCGTTGCGACCGGCCCCTATGGGGGGACGGCATACCGAGCACCGTATGCGGGCGGTGCCGTTTACAGGCCGTGGGTTGCGGCGCCCTACTACGGAGCGGTTGTCGCGGGGGTGGCCGTGGGAACAATAATTGCTGCCACGACACCGCCGCCACCGCCTTCGCCCGCGCTCTGCTGGTTCTGGTCAAGCCCGGCACAAACGCAAGGGTACTGGGACTACTGCGCCCGGTAAGTGATGAAAGCCAGACGGCTGAGGATAGTTCCGGCCAGTGCTCTCAGCACACACCAACTCGCTTGCCTTTATGAAAACCTGTCGCCCGCCCAGGCGCGCCGCGTAGAACGGTTCAACAGGCACCGGAGCGTATTCACCTCGAGTGGAAACGCCCTGGCCTGACTGTGCAGGCCGAAAATCGTCTAGCTCTTTGTTTGATCGCATGATTCACGCGCCGGGACGTTCCGCTCAGCGCGATCATACTCTGGTCTTACTGGTCGCTCATATTTATCGAGCGATCCATCAGCTTGAGGTCGCTTCGCGATTCGAATCGAGCTGATGTTACTCGAGACTCCGTGGCACGGTCGTTGGCTGAACATGGCCGAATCCGAAGAGTACGTTGACGTCACCGTGTCTGGACTGGCGTATCCCCAGCAAAGGGCGTGTGATCCGCGAGGCGGCCGCTTGGCAGGACGCCCGGAACAAGCATCATGCGAAGGTGGACACTCAGCTCACGACCGCTAACGCGCGCGTGAAACTGAAAAGCCCTTACCCGCCAGTATGAATAACTCGCGCGATCCGGAAACTCGATGCTACGAACAAAAAAACAGGCGCGCACTTGGGAGGACCGCCATGAAATCAGGATTGTTCGCCAGCGAGCCGCTGCCGCCGGCAGCGCGACGTGCCATGATCGCCGGCTTTGTCGGCTTTGCCGTGGATTTCTTCGACATCTACCTGCCGGCATTAGTGCTGGCGCCGGTCATGAGCTATTTTGAGCCGAAAGGCCTCAACTCGACGGCAACCACGACAATCTACTACTTCACCATTGTCGCCACCTTGCTCGGACGCCCCTGCGGTGCCGTTATCTTCGGCCATTGGGCCGACAAGATCGGCCGCCGCCGTACCACGATGATCAGTATCGCCGGTTTCGGCATCTTCACCGCGCTGATCGCCTTCCTCCCCGGCGATGCCGCGATCGGCGCCTGGTCGCTGGGCCTGCTGATCGTGATCCGCTTCGTCGGCGGCGTGTTCATGGGCGGCGAGTACACCTCCAACAACACCCTGGCGCTTGAAATGGTGCCGCGGGACCGCCGCGGCTTTGTCGGCGGCCTGATCCAGGCCGCGTTCCCCCTCGGCTTCGCCATGACCACAGTGGTCACCACGATCATGCTCAGCATCACCACGAAAGAACAGTACTACGCCTGGGGCTGGCGCATCCCGTTCCTAATCGGCTTCGCCGTTGCCTTCGCCTTTCTGCTCTACTACCGCACCGTGCCCGAATCGACGTTGTGGGAGGCAAGCGAGAAGAGCGAGGCACCGTTGAAGGACGTGCTGTCCGGCAGACACCTGCGTACGCTCGGCCAGATCTTCCTCATGATGACCGGCTTCTGGCTCGTCGCCCAGCCTTCGAACCTGTTGCCCAGCATCATGATCCAGCATTTGCACGTGCCGAGCGAGATGACCTCGAACGGGTTCCTGTTCGCCAGCATCACCCTCTTCTTCGCCTTCGTCGGCTATGGCCTGCTGAGCCAGATGATCGGCCGGCGCCGCGCCATCGTGATCGCCGCAACCGCAGTCCTGGTGGGTTGCCCGGCCCTCTACTACGCCATGATCGCGCATGCGCTGTCCGGCGCATCCCCGGTCGGCACCACTGTCCTCGCCGCTGCTTTCCAGGTGCTGGCGCTTTCCCCCTGGGGCATCGCGACCGTCTATATCTGCGAGCGCTTCCCCACCCACGTCCGCGCCAGCGGCTACGGCATCGGCTATAGTATGGCCGTCGTGATCCCCTCCTTTTCCGGGGTCTACGTGCTCTGGCTCGCCCACGTGATGCCCTACCTCTACACGCCGATCGTGCTGGTGGTGCTGGCCCCGCTGCTCATGATCGTCGGCGCGATGCTGGGCCCGGAGACGCGGGAGGTGGAACTGCATTTGCCTGACCTGGGTGTCGGACCCACCCCTGCGACGGCGTCCGCCGTGGCGTCCCGCTCCGCCTGAACGGAACGCGGAGGTTCACTGCGTCTGCCAGGCCGTATCCGGCTTCTGGCATCAGTGTCAGCCGCTCGTTTCGGGCCCGTGCATCAAGCCCACAGTCGAGGCAGCGCCCCGGCCGCTCCCTCGACTGGATCGGCCGCGGGTCGCGGCACAGCGGCAGCGGCAAGCCCCGCGGTGTCATGTTCAGCTGGCTTGCCGCGGCGTAAGTCCGGTCCCGGTCCGTTGTCCGGATAGGCCCCGACGATCAGCAGATCGCTCGACTGCCCCTGATTGCAGTGCGCCACACCGGCCGGCACGACCACCACGTCGCCTGCACGAACCGTCAGGACCTTCCCGCCAGGGCCACCGAACAGCACGGAGACCTCGCCTCGCGCGACCCCCAGGACCTCGTGGGCGGTGCTGTGGAAGTGGTGGAACGGATATACCCCGTTGCGCCAGGCGGGCGGCCAGTGGTTGGCGGCGAACAGACGCTCGATGCCGGCCGGGTCCGCCGGCACGGCATCGCGGTAGACCAGCAAGGGCAGCGTCGAGTTGGGGATCGTCCCGTCGTCGTCGAATGTGAAGGTCAGCGGTTCGGTCATGTTTCAGGTCCTTCCGTTGCTTCGGCTTCGTCCTCGTCGCCGTAGCCCAGCAGCCGCAGGGCGCGACCGCGGATCCCGCGTTGCGCGGCGGCATGGATCAGCGCTTCCTCGCGTCCGTGGGTCACCCACACCTCGGGCGCGCCCACCTCATCCAGCGTCGCGTTGAGTTCATTCCAGTCGGCGTGGTCGGAGATGACCAGCGGCAGCTCCACCCCACGTGATTTGGCCCGCTGGCGGACCCGCATCCAGCCGGAGGCGAGCGACACCACCGGATCTTCCAGGCGCCGCGCCCAGCGGTCAGCGATCGCGCCGGGCGGCGCCAGCACGATCGCGCCGACGAGTTCGGCTTTGGCCGCCACCGTCGCCGGGCGCAGATCGCCCAGTTCGACGCCGCACGCCCGATAGACCTCGCACATCGAGGCCAGGGCGCCATGCAGCCAGATCGGCTGGTCCCATCCCGCCTGGCGCAGCAGGGCGATCAGCCGCTGGCATTTGCCCAGGGCGTAGCAGCCAACCACGTGCGTCCGATCGGGAAACAGCGCGACACTGTCCAGCAGTCGGCGGATCTCGTGCGCCGGGGGAGGATGGACGAAAACCGGCAAGGCGAAGGTCGCCTCGGTGACGAACACGTCACAGGGGACGGGTTCGAATGCCGCGCAGGTCGGGTCGGCGGTGCGTTTGTAGTCGCCGCTGACGACGGTGCGGGCGCCGCGATATTCCATCGCCACCTGGGCGCTGCCGAGGACGTGGCCGGCGGGGCTGAGCCAGACCCGCACATCGCCCAGCGTGATCGGTTCGTGCCAGTCCAGCGCCTGCCGCGATTCTCCCCAGTCGCCCAACCGAGCCCGGATCACCGCCAGGGTGTCCGCGGTCGCGAGGACCGCGCGATGACCGGGTCGCGCATGATCCGAATGCCCGTGCGTGATCACCGCTCGATCGACCGGACGCAGCGGGTCGATGAAGAAACCGCCGGGCTCGCAGAACAGGCCGGCGGGCAGCACTTTCAGCCAGGTCGCGGGGTGCGGCATCGCATCGCCATGTTGGCATCCGGTGAGGGTTTGACCAGCCTGGCCGGATGCGTGTTCGTGCGGGGTTGGATGGCTTTGATGTGCTACGATCCGTTTGGCGCCTGCGCGAAGACAGTCAGATTCTGGGGAACCGCGGATGAATCCCTATGGACGTGAGCGTATTCCCGTCCCCCTCGATGGGGATCTCGCGACGTTGCACATTCGCTGTGGCTCCGACATTCGCGATACGTTGCGCGAAGCCGGATTTGGCGGTGACTTCCTGGAGTATTCCGATCCGATCTGTCAGGGCCCGGTGCCGGATGCGCCTGACCTGCTCGACCGGCGCGCGCAATTCCTGGAACATGCCTTCGGCCAGTTCATGCAGCGTACCGCCGGGCAATTCAGGGCGACGCTGCGGCAAGCGGAGCAGGGACTGCGGGAGGCACACACCTACGAACGGGTGGCGCTTTGGTTCGAGCATGACAGCTACGATCAACTTTTGCTTGCCCGGTGCCTCGCTCATTTCGCCGACGGTCCGCGGCCCGCGCATCTGGAACTGATTTGTATCGATCGCCATCCCACGGTGGAGCGCTTCATCGGCCTGGGTCAGTTGAGGCCACCGGCGCTGGCGTCGCTGTGGCCCACTCGAACGATGCTGACGCAGCCGGCGGTCGAACTCGGGCGGGCAGTCTGGGCGGGGCTGCGTCGTCCCGATCCATGTGCACTTGCCGCGATCGCGGCTACGGCGACCCCGGCGCTGCCGCTTGCCGCGCCTGCCCTGCGCCGGCATCTTCAGGAACTGCCGGGCGTGCGGGACGGCCTGTCGATGACCGAGCGTCTCGTGCTCGGCATGCTGGCCGAGCAGCCGGCCAGGATCGGCGGGATGTTCGCCGCTTTGATGCAAGGGCGGGAACCCCTGCCCTTCCTGGGCGACCTCGGCTTCCTGCACGTCGTCGAGCAACTGGCGCGGGCGCGGCCCGCGGTCATCACGATCGAAACTGGCGAAAAGCCGTTTCCCCGCCTGGCATCGATTACCGAGGCTGGGCGGCGGGTGTTGGCGAGCGAGGTGGATTACTTGTCGTTACGCCCGGCTGAACGTTGGGTCGGGGGCGTCGCGGCCGATGGGCAGTGGCGATGGGATGAAAGCGCCGGCGGTATTGTCCGCGGAGCCAGCATGATGGGATGAAGTTTCGAGCCGCGACGAGGACCAAGCGAAGCGTTCGCGCTTCGATTTGGCTTCAGTCCGGCCGCTGTCCCTGGACTGGGAGGAACACCGGCGGCAGCCGGATCGGGCGGCACGTGTGGTGTTGCTTGTTACTGACCTCGATCCGGATGCGGTAAGCGATGCCCAGGCTGCGGTCGCGGCGCGAATCTTGCGGGAGAATGTCGATGTTTCAAAGCAGATCGAAATGCCTCGGGCCAGGAACTGACGGGACCGGGTAGCATCCACGTTTTGCCAACGCCCGCCCGCGAGCCCCGATCCGCCTTGCCCCGCCCCTCCCCGCATGCTTATCTGCGCCAATGCCAGGAACATTACCGGAACCATTCGCAAGCTGGTTCGCCGCCCAGGGCTGGACGCTCCGGCCGCACCAGATGGCGATGCTGGAAGCCGCGCAGACCAGCGAAAGCGTCCTGCTGATCGCGCCGACCGGCGGCGGCAAGACGCTGGCCGGATTTCTGCCCAGCCTGGTCGATCTCGCGGCCAATCCCCGCCCGGGGCTGCACACGCTCTATGTCAGCCCGCTGAAGGCGCTGGCCACCGACATCGCGCGCAACCTGACCCGCCCGGTCCAGGAGATGGGCTTGCCGATCACCATCGAGGCCCGCACCGGCGATACCCCCGCCAACCGCCGCGCCCGCCAGCGCGCCAACCCGCCCCACATCCTGCTGACCACGCCGGAAAGCCTGGCCGTGCTGATCTCGCTGCCCGACGCGCCGATCTTCTTCGGCTCGCTGGCCTGCATCGTGATGGACGAGGTCCATGCCCTGGCCGGCACCAAGCGCGGCGACCAGCTCGCGCTGGGCGTCGCCCGGCTGCGAACCCTCGCCCCGGCAGCCCGCCGCGTCGGTCTGTCCGCCACCGTCGCGCACCCCGACGCCATCCAGGCCTACACCGGCGCCTCCCGCCGCATCGAGGTCGCCGACGGCGCGCCACCCGAACTGTCGATGATGCTGCCGGAGGGACGGCTGTCCTGGTCCGGCCACATGGGGCTGGAGGCCGCGCCGCAGGTCATGGCGCACATCCGAAACGCCGGCATGACCATCGTCTTCGTCAACACCCGCGCCCAGGCCGAACTGATGTTCCAGGCATTGTGGAAACTGAACGACACCACACTGCCGATCGCCCTGCATCACGGCTCGCTCGAGGTCGAACAGCGGCGAAAAGTCGAAGCCGCGATGGCGGCCGGCAAGCCTGCGGGCGGTGGTGGCGACCTCATCGCTGGACCTCGGCATCGACTGGGGCGGCGTCGATCAGGTCATCCAGGTCGGCGCGCCGAAGGGCGTTTCGCGGCTGCTGCAACGGGTCGGCCGCGCCAACCACCGGATGGACGAAGCCTCTCAGAGCCATCCTCGTCCCCGCCAACCGCTTCGAGGTCCTGGAATGCGAGGCCGCGATCCTCGGCGTCGGCGCCGCGCGAACTGGACGGCGATCCGCCCCGGCCCGGCGGCCTCGACGTGCTGGCCCAGCATCTGCTCGGCCTGGCGTGCAGCGCCCCCTTCCTGCCCGACGAGGTCTATCGCGAGAGTCACCACCGCCGCCCCCTACGCCGCGCTGACCCGCAGCGGATTTCGACGACGTGCTGCGGTTCGTCGAGGACGGCGGCTACGCGCTGAGTGCCTACGAGCAATGGAAAAAGCTGTTCCGCGACAGCGAGGGCCGGATGCACGTGCGCAACGCCCGCACCGCCGCCGGCGCTGAGGATGAACATCGGCACCATCGTCGAAGCACCTGTTCTTAAAGTCAAACTGGTTGGCAAACGCGGGTTCGGCCCTACCCTCGGCGAAATCGAGGAATATTTCGTCAATATGCTCCGCCCCGGCGACACCTTCATGTTCGCCGGCCGCCTGCTGCGCTTCATCCGCATCCGCGAAATGGCCTGCGAGTGCATGGAAGGCGGCGATGGCGACCCCATGGTGCCGGCCTATGAAGGCGGCCGCATGCCGCTGACCACCAACCTCGCCGACCGGGTGCGCGGCCTGCTGCAAACCCCTGAAAAATGGGACCTTTTCCCCGAACAGGTGCAGCGACTGGCTGAAGCTGCAACGCGGCGTGTCCCGCCTGCCCGGCCGCAACGACCTGCTGGTGGAAACCTTTCCGCGCGGCGACCGCTGGTACCTCGTCGCCTACTGCTTCGAGGGCCGCAACGCCCACCAGACCCTCGGCATGCTGATGACCAAACGCATGGAGCGGGCGGGCTTTGCCCCGCTTGGCTTCGTCGCCACCGACTACGTGCTGGGGATCTGGTCCGCCAACCCGCCGCGCGACGTGGCCGCCCTGTTCGACCAGGACATGCTGGGCGACGACCTGGAATCGTGGCTGGCCGACAGTTCCATGCTCAAGCGCACGTTTCGCAATGTCGCGGTGATCGCCGGCCTGATCCAGCGCAACCTGCCCGGAGCGGAAAAGAACCGCCGGCAGGTGACGGTGAACAGCGACCTGATCTATGACGTGCTGCGCCGCCACCAGCCGGACCACATCCTGCTGCGGGCGACCCGGGCCGATGCCGCCTCGGGCCTGATCGACGTCGGCCGCATCGCCGGCATGCTGGCGCGGGTGCGGGGAAAGATCGTGCACATGGTGCTGTCGCGGGTTTCTCCGCTTGCGGTGCCGGTGCTGCTGGAGATCGGACGGGAAAGCGTGCGCAGCGGATACCGACGAGGAAGCCTTGCTGGCCGAAGCCGAAGCCATCATCGCCGAGGCCACCGGCCAGGAGGAACCGTCGCGAGGGAGGCCACCGCGCAGGTGCCGGCGATCCACCGCGCCAACAGCGTCCCGCCCGACCGGCGCCCGGCAAACGACCATGCCGCGGCGGAAGCCGGCCCGAGCTCGACAGGCTGACCTGTTCTCATGACCGCCGCCCCGATCCACCTGGCCGGCGAGCGGCTGATGCTCGATCCGATGGGCGCGCTGTTCTGGCCGGAGCAGCGATTGCTCGCGGTGTCCGACCTGCATCTGGAGAAAGGATCGTCGTTCGCTCGGCGCGGCATGCTGCTGCCGCCCTGGGACACCCATGCGACGATCGACCGGCTGACGCTTGCTGCTGCGCCGCTGGTCGCCGGCGACCGTCGTCGCGCTGGGCGACTCGTTCCACGATCCGCTCGGTTCAGGCCGACTGCCGGCGACCGAGCAGCAACGGCTGAACGCGATGACCCGGGCGCATCGGTTCATCTGGGTCCAGGGCAACCATGATCCGACACCGCCCGACGGGCTGGGCGGCGAATGGGTGGAAACCTACACCGCCGGTCCGATGGTGTTCCGCCACGAGGCGGTCGCCGCCGCCGACCCCGGTGAGATCGTCGGCCATCATCACCCAAAAGCGACGATTCCGGCGCGTACCGGCATCGTCAGCCGGCCGTGCTTCGTTTTTGACGGGCGGCGCCTGATGATGCCGGCGTTCGGTGCGTACACCGGCGGCCTGGACGTCGGTGACCCGGCGATCACGCGCCTGTTCCCGCGCGGCGGGCGGGTTTTCCTGCTGGGCAAGGACCGGTTGTTCAGCTTCGAAATCGAGCGGCGGCGCGTTCCGCGGATTGTGTAATCCCCCCCGTAATGATTAGCTTCACTTTTGCGTGATAACGTGTTACATTCCGATCTGATGAAAACGATGCCTTCGTGCCGCTTCGCTGCGGGTATCTCGCAGCAGTCCATCCGGCCAGTGACAGCCGCCCATCCGCGCGGTTGCACGCGCGGGCCTTAGTTCAATGCTGCTGCCACGCGACGGAACGCATACTCCAGTGTGCGATGAGCCAAGTCTGGCTCTGCCAAGCCTGCATCGATCCGTCCGTTGCGCCATCCATGCCAAAACGCCCGGGACCGGTCGGACCCAGGCTCCGGGCAGCCGTGGAATCCGTCGAAATATCCCTCGAGTATCTCGCCGTCATCAAGTTGTCTAAAATCGGCAACGGTCTGAACCGGGGCAAATTCGGCCATAAGACACCTTCTAGTCCGATTGGAGGCACCCGACCGAGCGGGTGGCGACGTGAGTCCGGCAATGTATCATACTTCTGTGTCCGGAATAACGCGATATTATCTCCTCGTTGCAACCAAAGCCAGGAGACCACGGTTATGCGATTTTCCTATGCCGATCTGGGCCAAGAGACACATCGGGTCCGGGCTGTCATTCCGCTGCGCCAAACCCAGTATACCGCCCGTCTTGCGGTGGATCGGGGGACGAGGCAGGACGCCTACAGATTACGCTACGACAGCTACCTCGCCTCGGGTTACATCCAGCCTAACGAAGCTCGGCTTTTTCAGGACCAGTACGACGAACTTCCCAATTGCGAGACCATCGTGATATATGACGAGGAGGGTGCGGTGGCGTCGGTGCGCACTTGCACGCTCGCCTTCGGGTCGGGGCAGCGCTCGCCCGCGTCGGATACCTTCCCCGAGGAGGTCTGCCAGCTTCTCAGGCAGCAGTCGACGATCGGGGTCGGCGGGCGCGGAATCGAGACGACGCGTCTGGTCAGAAGTCCCGCGGCGGAAAACAACCAGGGACTTGTGTTCCTGCTCTACCGGATGGCGGGGTATATCGGGATGATGGCGCATACTCAGGTCCTGTTGGCTTGTGTAAGGCGGAACCATGCTCCGTTCTACAAGCGGCTTGGCTATACGCCGGTTACGGAGCCAAAACCTTACCCAGGTCTGAATTGTCCTATGCAACTGATGTCGTGCACGCGTCAACGCTATGACGAGATCCGCAGCGCATTTCCCGTCATCGACCCGTACGCGGGCACGACCGACGCCCTGGATGGCTTTTTATCGGGCGAACCCGTCTCGCTTGCGCTCACTTGAGCGTAACGATGAGCCTTGCCACCGCCGGCAGCAATTTATGGCTGTCCGTCGCCTTCTCCCTCGTTGCCTTTGGCTCGTTCAGCTGGGCGCTTCGAGGCCATTTCGAGACCGACGGGCGGATTCCAAACGGCATGCGGATTCTCTCTACCGTGAGCCTCATTGCATACGTGATATATCTTGGCTTGATCTCCTGTATGGGTTGCCAAAGCTTGGTGTGGACAACCCTGGGACTGATTGGATTTGCCGTGGCGACCGTCCTGTTCTGGTGGACGGTCATGACGACGAAGCGGCCCCGGCTGCGAATAGCCTATACGGAGGCTGATCCAGAGATTATCTATACCGACGGCCCTTATGCGTATATCAGGCATCCATTCTACATGTCCTATGTGATCTTCTGGATCAGTACAGCCCTGGTCGCCGGAAGGTGGCAATGGGCGTCCGCCGTGGCCATGGGTTTCTGGTACCTCCGTCTTGCGCTGAGTGAAGAGAGGCGTTTCCGGGTATCGGCGCTTTCGGCCAGCTATGACATCTACCGGAGGCGAACCGGTATGCTGGTGCCACGGCTCGGTCCATGCAGACATTCATGACAAAGCGGGCCGGCATGACCAGACGGGCCGGCACGACCGGACGGGCTGGCATGAGCCGGCGCCCGGGGCTGGGACACGCGATGAGGGAACTGCTGAGCGAAGCCGTCGCGGGGTTCCAACGACTTGTGGCATTGCGCCGGCTGTTTCTGTCGTATCAGGGAACCGACAACGAATGTCCCGTTCGGCGGGAGCAGGCAACGATTCTTTTCGGCATTACGCTTCTGTTCGCGTTCCTCGGCGTGGGGAGTTGCACGCTCTTTACGCTTGCGTTCCAGCAGAATATGAAGCCTGGAATCACCACAGCCTATATTTCGGTCATCATGCTCTACGTCGGTCTGGTGGCCGGGGGTCTGCGCTGGAGGCGGCGCCGCGACGACGCGGCGTTCATCAGGCTGTCGGTGATGTTCCTACTGGGGCTGGGGATCGCGTGGGGTGTTCTCGTCAACCTGTTCGCCAGGGACGCCCGACCAGACCAGCAGGGTATGCTCATCGGCCTCATCATGGCGCTTGTTTCGACGCCAATGCTGGGTGTGCCCCTGTCCGCCGCGCTTGCATTTTATCTGCCGATTTCGGCGTTCTGTTCGATCGCCATCTTTGCCCAGCCGATCCAGGGCGCCGCGGTCTATTCGTTCGTGGGCTTCCTTTTATTTGGCCTGATCGGCCTGCTGTATATGAACAAAACAATCCTAGAACGTTCGATCGGGCGTTTGAATCTGCAAAAGGAGCACGAAACGATTCGTGTGTTCCTACGCGAGTATGAGGAGGTTTCGTCTGACTGGCTCTGGGAAACCGATAGTCACGGGATCTTTCGCAACGTCGGGGCACGGATGGCGACGGCCATGCAAATGGACAAAACGCGTCTCGAGAACCTCTCGATGCTCGATTTCCTGGGCCGGAGAAAGAAAGAGGCGGACGATTTCGAGAGACTTGTTCTGTTCGTTCAGGAACGAAACGCCTTCAGGGATGCCACTTTGGCCGTATCGATCAGCGACCAGGTCCGCTGGCTGAGCCTGACCGGCCACCCGGTCTATGATGAGACCGGCACTTTTCGCGGCTTCCGTGGAATCGCCTCGGATGTCACCGAAGCTCGGATCGGCAGGCGAAAGATCGAATTCCTGGCGCGCCACGACGGCTTGACCGGGCTTCTCAACCGGCAGGCTTTCGTCGATGAGCTCGGCGCTGCCTGCCATGCTCTGATGCCCGCTCGGTTTGCGCTGCTTCTCGTCGATCTGGACAACTTCAAGGGGATCAATGACGACCTCGGTCATCTGGCGGGCGACGATGTGCTGCGGACAGTGGCTGACCGGCTTCGTGCATCGATCCGTCCTGGCGACATCGCGGCGCGGATCGGCGGAGACGAGTTCGCCATTCTGCTGAACGGGGTCGAGCAGACGGACGCGCTTGAGATCGCTGAGCGCATCATTAGGGCGCTGGCGGCGCATCTGTTGATTGAGAATCTAGCGATCGCGCCGGGCGGAAGCATCGGCGTTTCCTTGTACCCGATTCACGGCACGGATACGGAGGTGCTGATAAGGCGAGCCGACCTTGCCCTCTATCGCGCCAAGGAACGAGGCAAGAACCTTGCTGTTTTGTTCGAGGCCGTGTTCGAGCATGAGCACCTGGGCCGGATTCGCCTTCAGGCGGAGCTGGCGTCCGCGTTTGATACCGGGGAGATCTTTCTGCATTACCAGCCGATCGTGGATGTTCGTTCGGGCAATATCGTTTCGGTTGAGGCGCTGGTGCGCTGGCGCCACCCCACCCGCGGCATCCTGTCGGCGTCCGACTTCATGGCCGGTGCCGAGGCGAGCGACCTGATGGAGCGGCTTGGGGAACATGTCCTGCGATTGGCGTGCCATGCCGCGGCAGGATGGCGGAACCCGATCCCGGTCGCGGTAAATCTCTCGCCCAAGCAGCTCCGCAGCGGGCGATTTGTTTCTGTCCTCACGACCTGCCTACTGGAGAGCGGCCTGCTGCCGGCTCGTCTGTCTCTCGAAATGACAGAGACGGTTTTCCTGGCGTCATCGGAGCGCACCGTCAGCCAGTTGGATGCGGTGAGAGGTCTTGGCGTTCGGATCATTCTGGACGACTTTGGAACCGGCTTCTCGTCGCTGACCTATCTCCGCGGCTTCGACGTCGATGGCATCAAGATCGACGCGAGCTTCACGCGCGACCTTCCAGGTTCGCAGAAGGTCGCGGCCATCGTCCGCACCATCGGCCGGCTGGCCTCCGACATGAACATCTATGTCGTCGCCGAGGGTGTCGAGACGGTCGAACAGCTCCATTGGTTGCGTGGCAACGGCATTGCCTTCGCCCAGGGTTACCTGCTTGGCAAACCCGGTGACGAGTCGGTTTTTTCCGGATCACAGAGTACCTTGCAAGACGGCATATTATCGCTTTGAGAACTGGCTGCACAGGATACGGCATCCCCGCCGATCCGCCTTGCGGTGCTCCCGCTCGGATAACTGATCCCGGCGGCAACGGGGGTTCGCCAGAGCGAGCAGGGTCTAGACCATTTTCAGCCTGACTGGTGCAGGCCGAAAATGGTCTATCTCTTTGTTTGATCGCATGATTCAAGCGCCCGGGACGTTCCGCTCAGCGCGATCCTGCTCTAGGCATCCGGAGCAATACCTCCCTTCTTAGGCAGGCTTGGCAGGCTGCGCCCGCCCACGTAGACGCCGTTGCTGATACCCATCAAGACCAGGAAATTGGCCGGTATGGATGGGATTTCGTAATCCACCACCACCTTGATCACCACGAACGCCGCCGTAATCAAGGTGAAGGCCAGCATTTGCAGGCGCGTAACATCGATTTCGGGTATTGAGCGGTTCGGTATGAGGAGATCGGACCATTCGGGCATCGATGGCGGGCCCGCCGGCATCGCCGGATTGGCGGGCTGTGGCGCCCACTGGGGAATGCGGGCGGCAAGGGCCGCGGCGCTGGCGATGCCCAGCAAAATCAACGTTCCGTCGCTGATGCTGATCAGGTTGCCGGACAATGTCATGACATAGATCGCGGAGATGCCGACAACCAGGGTCCAGAGCACAATCTGCAACTGCGACAGGCTGGCGTAGCCGTCCGGCGTCGCGATGATCCGCAGCGCCAGGTTGCGACCCCTGATATGCCGAAATCTTGCGATGCCCTCCAGGATCAGCCAGATCAGCACCGCCAACACCGCCACCACCGCCCATGCGACGACCGCGCTGGTAACGCCGACCTGCGTTGTGGTGACCACGGGCGCCGCGCCAGATGTCGGGGTGACCTCCACCACCATGTCGGCAACAGGCACGATGAAGGCCCCTGTGAAGATATAGCGTGTGGACGCAAAGACCCGGCGCGGCCACCAGTCGCTGTTCGGCACCCGGCGCAGGGCGGGAACCACCGCGCCGTATTCCACCGCGCCGGTGTCGTTGCTGACGGAACGGACCTGAGGAGTGCCGATCAAGGCCTGACTCTCGCGGAAGATGCCGTCCGGGCTGCTCCAGCCGAAGCAGACCCGGACCTTGGCGACGCTGACCGTGCTACCCGGGCTGCGGATGATGAAGCGAACCTCCGAGCCGCGGGGGCGCCAAAGCGTGTTGGGGTCAAGCTCCACGACGATGGAAGACGGCGCGCCTTGCGCCAGCGGCGGGCGTGCCGGGCAGTTCGCCTGTTCCGGTGGGGTTCCGCCTGGACGTTCCGTCGTTTGCCGCCCCGCCTCCACCTGCAACGGCGTGCTTTGCGCATTCGGGCCGGACGTCGCGCCGCCGGGATCGGCGCCCCGGGTGTACGTTGTGGCAACGATCAGGCAGAACAGCAGCAGGATGCGACGCATGGAATCCTCCCGGTTTTTATAATGCGCCCGATGTCATTGCGGATTCGTCCGTGCACCTCGGAGCGAGGTCTGCAACCGAACCAGCTACCGGTGCAAACCTTTACTTGTCCCGCAAGATTGCCGCACTCACGAGACTGAACACGATCATGACGATTAATGCCAGAGCCATATCGCACAGATCAGCGGGAAGAACCCGCGCGCCCCAGCAAGCGGTTCGACGGAACGCCGGGGTCGTTGGCACTGGATCTGTCCGCGATGCGCCAGCGCTATCTCCGCATTCGTGACACCCCGATCGGCAGTATCGCCGACACCCGGATCCTCGACAGCGCCAAACTTCTGCGGCAGGGTTTTAATCGACATTGCGGGCCGGAACGCGCAGGCGGACCTGTGAAAATGTGCGTGGCAATGCACCGATAGGCGCGGAAGCGTGGGAAAGACTCAAACGCAGGACGGCAGACGAAAAGATTTGGCCGTTTCTCCAAAGCCGACGACCATTTCGATATTTACACGCGATACCTCGAGGAATGCGTCGCGTACGAACCGAGCGCTGCTGACGTCGAATGTCTGGTGCCGCATCTGACGGATGACGCTGACGCCGTGTCGGGCGTGGCCCATTCCCTCTTCCTGCGATACGACGATGCTGGGTGTTATTTTCGCGCCGGATCCAGCGCGTTCGAACGAAGCCGAGACTGCCTTCCGTGGTGCGACCACGGCCGGTGGGAGGCAAGGCTATTCGGGTCCGGGCAAGCTGCTGGCGCCCCGCGCGTTACGTGGAGGCAGAAAGCGCTTATCGTCAGAGTCGGGCCGATATTGCTCTAGAAGCATTGATCGCAACGGCCGTCGGGCCTGGAATTCTCCAGCTTCCATAAGGCGGCCGGATCAGATCGGGCGGCGAAGCGGCGCCGGACCTTCAGCCGCCTGCAGGCCGAGCGGACGTGGTTTCGCAGTCGCCGCCGGTTTGCTGATCCGCCGCCGCGGTTGGAGCGCTTCTACCTTTCGTGGATATGGCGCAATTCATTTTTCCGCGGTTCGGCGCTCATCCCGCGAACGTCTGCTCCATCGCGCGGCGGTACTGGTACGCCTCGTCGCCGATATCGATCCGTACGTCGTTCCATGTCACCGGCTGGCCTGCCTTCACGTCGCGGATCAGCGGCACCCGGTTGGCCAGTCCGATCGGCAGGCCGCCGACGCGAAGGCTGTCCGCCGCCGTCATCAGCTTGCCCCAGACGCAGGCGCCGCCCTCGCCGTCCAGTATTTCGCCCGCCCGCAGATCACGCTTGGCGGTCGAGACCACGTCGCCGCGGAAGCCGGTCGGCGCGCCGGTCGGCTCCCTGCGCAAGACCGCCGACAGGATGGAGACGTTCAGTTCCAGTCCGATCAGATGGAACGGCCGGTACAGCGCGGACACCCGGCCCGTGGAATCCGTCACCACGCCGTATTCCTGGAAGCAGCGTGCGGCATAGTCGTTCGGTGCCTCGAACACCACGAACACGCCCCAGCGCAGGTCGTTGCGTCACCGGACTGCCGTCGCGATGGACGCTGGAGATCACCTCCACCTGGCCCGCGTGGTGCAGTGTCCCGGCATTGCCCGGCCGCAGCATCTCCGCCATTTCGTGCGTGCCCACCGGTGGAAACACCAGCCCGTCCGGCGCCGGCGTCAGGCCCGAGGCATTGGCGACCGCCGCCATCTCGATCGCCTGACTTGGTGCCGTCAAGAAATGAGTTGAACATCTGCGGGTTCATCCCGCCGATCTGCGCCTGCTCCGGTGTCAGCCCATAGTATCCCCAGACCGTTTCGGGCGTGGAGGCATGGTATTCCGGCATGTATTTCGTGCCCTTGCCGGCGGCGATGACCGGGAAGCCGCAGGACACGCGCCCAGTCCACCAGTTCGCAGATCAACGCCGGCTGATCGCCGTAGGCGAGACTGTAGACCACCCCGGCCGCCTCGGCGTCGCGCGCCAGCAGCGGGCCGGCGAGCACGTCGGCCTCCACGTTCACCATGACGATGTGTTTGCCCTCGCGGATCGCGCGGCGCGCATGGAAGATGCCGGCCGGCGCGTGGCCGGTGGCCTCCACCACCACCTCGACATCGGCAGAGGCGATCATCGCCGCGGCGTCGTCGACGAAGCGGGTGGCCGCGATGCGTTCGTCGGTCCAGCCGACGCGGCGGCAGGCGTCGCGGGCACGGTCGGGCGACAGATCGGCGATGGCCGCGACCTCCAGCCCCGGCGTGGTCGGCACCTGCGAGAGGAACATGGACCCGAACTTGCCGGCGCCGATCAGCCCGACGCGCACGGGATGGCCCGCGGCGGCGCGCTTTTGCAGCAGGCGATACAGGTTCATGGCTGTCCTCCGATCCGGATGTGCGCACCGGTTTTACGCCCTGGGCAAAAAAATGCGAACGGGGGGCCTGCGACCGGGGCTCTGACCAGACAGCGGATCGCGACCGGGGCGAAGGAAGGCACACAGGCACTCGGCCTGGACCAAGACTTGCCGGGAACCAGAGCGTTTCGACCTTGAGTGGCAACGCCTAGCTCATATTTATCGAGCAATTTCATTAGCCTGAGGTCCCTTCGCGATTCGAGTCAGGCGATGAGTTTGCTCTATCGTGGTCGATTCAAGCTGAATTTCTTGAGCATTTCGGGCGGACCCGAACCGCCATCCAATGAGGACGTTGACGCGTTGGCGGGTAATGACGGGGGCGGAGGGTGGCCTACGAACCCGCGCGCCAGATTCCCCTTCCGACCGCTCGGGCTACGCTCTCCGGCTCGCGCAGATCGGCGGTCTCGGCCCGAGCCCAGCCGTCCAGCACCAGCGCTTCGTTCAGCCGCGTGGCGCCGGCGACACAGTTCGCCACGGGTCGGCCCTGATCGTCATGGCCGCGTATGGTGCAATCCACACGCACTGCCGCGCACCAGCGATGGCGAGCGCGTTCGCGGCGGCAGCCCCGCAGTCGATATCCACCCGGCTGTCGCCATGACACACCGAACCGCGCGCAGGCGCCGTGATCGCCGTCCAGCCGGACGACCGATCGCCGAGCCGCAACGTATCTCCGTCCAGCACGACCAGGTGGTCGGCATCGGCGGAGAGATGCAGGCCGGGCGGCACGCGGGCAGGCGCCTCCGAGGATCGAACGAACAGCGAGGCAATGACAACAAGCGTGGCGACGACGCCCGCCGGCGGCAAGCAACACACCGAGAGATGGCAATCGAGCGATCCCGGAACGGGAACGGGCCTGCGTTCGGACGGAAAATCCGCCGCTTATGGTTCAACGACACGGTCCCTGTCCCGATTGTTCTGGCAAAGGCACGGTCTGCCAGCGCTCCGCCGGCCGATTCGCTGCCGCAATGCCAAAGCACGATAGCGGCCGTCAAGCCCAATAAGCGGGTTGACGTCGAAATCTTTCAAACGCCTGGACGATCCGGGGGCGTATCTTCGCCGCCCGCGCCGCCAGAAAACCGACGACGATACCGGTCGCGTAGGCGTGGCGTCCCGCCGGACCACCAAGCTCCGCCAGAAGATGGGTCGCCACCGCGCCGTCGTTCATCACGCCGAGACGCTGCTGCAACGCACTTAGGCGGCGAATGAAACGATCCGTCGCCTTGCCGTGATGCAGTGTCGAAAACATCTCCGCCGCATAGCGCGCCCGTTTGGCCCGCAGCCGCACGGCGTGCAGGGACGGGATGTCAAGTTCCTCGATCCGCTTGCCTGCCGACAGCAGCTTCTTCCAGCGCTGCTGCAGAACCTGGTCCGGCGAACTCGGTCAGCGCCGGCGGCGGGTTCGCTGCCTCGTCAGGAGTCGCCTCGGGGGCGACGTGCCAGAAACGGGCGGCCGCGAACCAGGCCAGTTCGATCCCGAGCATGCGGAAGGCCGGGCTGCCGAGATAGGCGGCGAGCGCCTTCTGGCATTCGCGCCGCCGCCGCGATGCCGCGGCGATCAGTCGCTGCAACCGCTCATCGTCCGGCAGTGCCTGCTGAATGGCTGGCGCGGTTTCGTCGGCGAACACATCCCAGTCCCGGGTCGGGCCCAGCCTGGACGCCGAGCTCCTTGAGGCTGTCGTTGACGGCGTCGAGCGCGCCCGCGGCAGCGCAACGCCGAAAAATCGACAGCGCCGAGCGGGCCCGGCGCACCGCGACGCGCATCTGGTGGACGGCCTCGGGGCCCTCGCCGATCGCGCCCGGCCGCGACGGGAGCATTGGCCAGGATCACGTCGATCAGGTGTCCCAGGATATGCATCAGCGCATCGGTCACGCTCAACGGCCCGGCCGGTAATGACAGGGGCGCCCTCGTGCCGCGGGGCGGCCGGGCGGCCGGTTGCCAGGGCGATCGCCTCCGCCGCCAGCGAGGCGACCGGCACCGCGACCGGGATGGCATCGGCGATCAGCACCGCGGCGGCGCGCACCGCCTGTTCCTCGCCGCTCAGCCAGATGCGGGCCGCCGGCTGTTCCGCCGTTACCGAGCGCAGGATGCCTTTCGCCACCGTCACGGTGACAGGCTGATCGCCGAACCGGTGCACACTGGTTGTCTGCCGCCCCTCGAAGGCGGCCAGCGGCGCCAAGGGCGCGGGCAGCGTCGTCTCGTCGGGCGCTTCGGCGACGACCGGCACCGGTTGCGCCGGCAACCAGGTCTCGGCATCCGGGAACAACCGCTCCAGGCGCCGGACGCCGCGCTGTTCGGCCAGGGTCAGGCCGTCGGCTGAGCAGCGCGTGTTCCGGACTGTCATGCCAGACGATCTTGACCGATTGCGCGCGCGGCCGGCCGTTGCGCGACGCGGTCAGTGCCTTCAGCCGCGATCAATCCGCGCAACCGTCTCCGCGCCCGCGACGAGTTCCAGTTCCATCAGCAAGCAGGTTCCATCAAGATAAGCCCGCGCCCTCAAGCATCCGTGGGCGTCAGGAACCGCACCAGCCGCGCACCACCTTCGCGCAAGTCCGCACCATGAACCCGGAACCACGAATTCGGCCAGCGCCCCGGTCGGGAAGCCGTGCGCCAAGGCGCGTTCGTTTTCGCCACCGCCGCGCATCGCCCGGGGCCCGGCCAGGGTCAGGGCCAGATCGTGCATCCCGGGATTGTGGCCGATCAGCAGGACGCTGCGAACCGTCTCCGCCACGCCGTGCAGTGCCGCGATCAACTGCATCGGCGTTGGCCAGATAAAGGCTGTCCATCGGTTCGACCAGCGGCGTGTCGTCCCAGGGTTCCAGCGCTTCCATCGTCTCCATGGTGCGCCGGGCGGTGGAGACCAGGACGACATCGGGCGTCAGGCCGAGATCGCGCATCGCCTGCCGCATGGCGGCAGCCGACCGGCGCCCGCGCGCGTTGAGCGGACGGTCCCGGTCGGGCGTCGAGGCGTCGTCCCAGGAGGACTTCGCATGCCGCAGAAGCAGAAGCTGGCGCATGATAGAATCGCATCTTGCCACGACCGCCTCGTCTTGTCCTCCCCCGTGGTGTTCGAAGTGGCCGGTTGAACCACTGAAATAGCGCACAAGGGATGCACGACAGCGGGCCATGGTCGGGTATGCATCCGTTTGGAACTAACTTCAAGGTATCCGATCGCAGAGAGCCGACGCATCGTCGCAGACCGACCGTGCCTTGCCGCGTGAATCGGATTATTCAGACGAAGACCGACGCATCGATGCGCGATACTGGAGCATGATCGCGCTGAGCGGAACGTCCCCGGCGCATGAAAGCACGTAATGAAACAAAGACCTGGACCATTTTCGGCGTGCACAGTCAGGCCAAAAATGGTCTGACGGCCAGATCGATCCACGACAGATGACCGCCCTTCCCCGCGCCGGTATCCAGGAACACCGCCGTCCCCCCCAGCACGCCGTGCCGCACGTAGGGCCGTCCGTCGTGGCTGCGGCGATCGTGCCCGCAATACACCGTCAGGCCGGCGGAATCCGATCGACCCAGCGCAGGCTGCGCTCCGGATACCCATCGGGCTGCATCCGGCCGGTCGGCTCCCCATACAATGCCCGCGCCAGCGGCCCGTGCGGACGCTCCAGGCCGTGGTCAGGCGACGGCTGCTCCAGCATCTGCGGTGTGAAATCCGCCATGGACGAACAGCGCCGATCCGTGGCGCACCCAGGCGGGTGCCTCGGCGACGAGGCGAAGCGTCCGGGCCTTCAGGTCCTCGTCCATCTGATCGATCGTGGCCTGCACCACCGGCTCGATCCGCACGTGATCGCCGGACAGCGACGCGGGCCAGCTTCAGGTCGTGGTTGCCCAGGATGAACAGCCCGCGGCCATGCCTCGACCAGATCGAACATCATGCGCAGCGTGCCGGCGCTGTGCGGACCGTGATCCGCCAGATCGCCGAGCTGCACGATGAACCGGTCGGTGGCGATCGCGTAGGCGAAGCGCGGTGGCGTCGCCGTGCACGTCACCGACGACTCGGACCTTCGCACCAGGAGGGATCGCAGGAGTGGTCATCGAACTATCATGTAAGATAGATTGGTATTCCGAACCAACCAGGCAACTGGTCGCGACCGGCGGCTACGCGTCCGAGCGGATTTGGGCGTAGGCGTCGAGTGCGCGGGCTCGGCCGGCCCGGAGGTCGATGACGGGGGTGGGATAGGTTTGCCCCAGGATCACCCCGGCCTTGGACAGCACGTCAGGGGGCGCCTCCCAGGGGGCGTGAACATGGTGCCTGTCGAGGCGCGCCAGTTGCGGGACGAAATGGCGGACGTAGTCACCATCGGCGTCGAATTTCCGGCTTTGCAGGACCGGGTTGAAGATACGGAAATACGGTGCGGCGTCGGCGCCGCAGCCCGCGACCCACTGCCAGTTGGCGGCGTTGCTGGCGAGGTCGGCGTCCACAAGCGTGTCCCAGAACCAAGCCTCGCCGTCCTGCCAGGGCAGCAGGAGGTGCTTGATGAGGAAGCTGGCGACGATCATGCGGACCCGGTTGTGCATCCAGCCGATCTGCCAGAGCTGGCGCATCCCCGCATCGACGATCGGGACGCCGGTCAGGCCTTGCTGCCACGCCTTGAGCGCCGGTGGGTCGCTCGCGCCAGGGCATCTTGGAATATTCCGGCTTCAGCGGGGATTCGGGGAGGCTGGGGTGATGCCAGAGCAGGTTGGCGCAGAACTCCCGCCACAGCAGTTCGCGGATGAAGATGTCCCGCGCTGGCCCGCCCGGCCGGCGCTGCGCCATGTGCCAGAGCTGGGGGGCGGAGATTTCGCCGAAGCGGAGATGGGGCGACAGCATGGAGGTGCCGTCACGAGCCGGGTGGTTACGGGCGATGGCATAACCGGACAGGCCGTCGGTCAGAAAGGCCTCGGCGCGATCCATCGCGCCGGCCTCGCCCGGTGTCCAGGTGTCGCGCAGGCCTTGTGCCCAGTCGGGCTTCGTTGGCAGGAGGGCCCAACCGTCAAGGCGGTCGGAGCGCGGATGCTGCGCGGAACGCATCACTGACGGAGCCGGCCGCGGCACCTTCGGGGCGCCGAGGGCAAGGCAGGCGTTGGCGAACGGAGTGTAGACGCTGTAGGCGCCGCCGGTCCGGGTGCGCAGCGAGTCCGGGTGGAACAGTGTGGTCGTGCGCATACGGTGCAGCCGGTTGCCGAGGGCAGCGGAGGCCGCCTGATCCACGCGCCGTGCCCATGGGTCGGCCGAGCCGCCGGTGAAGATCTCCGCGGCGCCGGTTTGTGCGGCGAGGTCCGTGATGATCGCTACGCTGTCACCGCGACGGAGGGTCAGCGTGGCGCCTCGGTCAGCGAGCGCTTTACTCAGGGCGGCGAGGCTGTGGTGCAGCCACCATTTCGAGGCGCCCCCCATTGCCCACCGGCCGGGCGATCCATCATCGAGGATGAACAGCGGCAGGACCGGACGGCCGGTCTCCATCGCGGCGTGGAGGGCGGCGTGGTCGGTAAGGCGGAGATCGTCACGAAACCATACAATGGCCGGATCATCGGATGTCATGGCCGGGATGTAGGGCCGGATTCAACCGCGTCCATGATCGGCGCAGGCGACGTAGCCAAACTACGAAGACCAACTTGTTGTTTCTGGCTTCCTAGAGCATGATCGCGCTGAGCGGAACGTCCCCGGCGCGTGAATCATGCGATCAAACAAAGAGATAGACCATTTTCGGCGTGCACAGTCAGGCTGAAAATGGTCTAGCGCCTGCCAGGGTGTTGTGGGCAGGATTTAGCGCGCGGCAGGCCCGTAGCGCTGGCCACATCACGAGCTCCGGCACGAGCGCGTTGAGCCCCGAGGCGTTGACATGACGAGAAGTTTGCTCGGAACTGCCCTGAGACGCCGGGGCGGGCGGTCGGCCGGGAGGGTCTAACGGTCGGCCTGGAGGGTCCAATCCATATCAGCCTGACCGGGGAACGGTTGTTGCCGGGGCGACCGAGGATCACGTCTCGGCCACGTGGCGCAGGCGGGACCTGCCTGCCACCAAAAGGGCAAGGTTCGCATGGTGCTTCCAGCCGAATTTTCGCTTGTTGCCCGCCATTTCCGGCCGCTGGCCGGGCCGGGTGCATTGGATCTGAGTGACGATGCCGCCCTGTTGACGCCGCCATCGGGTCGCGAACTGGTGCTGACCGTGGACGCAATGGTGGGAGGCGTGCACTTCCTGCCGGACGACCCGCCGGACCTGGTCGCGCGCAAGCTGCTGCGGGTCAATCTTTCCGACCTTGCCGCCAAGGGGGCGGTGCCGCTGGCGTACCTGATGACGGTGTCGGCCCCGAAGGACACGCCGGAGGTCTGGTTCGCCGGGTTCGCGGCGGGGCTGGCCTGCGATCAGGCGGCTTATGGAGTGACCCTGCTGGGAGGCGACACGACCGCAACGCCCGGGCCGATTTCACTGTCCCTGACGATGATCGGGCACGTCGCGCCCGGCACCGCGGTGCACCGGTCCGGCGCCCGGCCGGGGGACGGCGTCTGGGTCACCGGGACGATCGGAGATGGCGCCCTGGGCCTGGCTGTGGCGCTGGGGCGGATCGTCGATCCCAGCGGGTTCCTGCTGAAGCGTTACCGCTTGCCCGAGCCTCGGGTTGGGCTGGAACTGGCAGGCATCGCCTCGGCGGGGATGGACGTGTCGGACGGGCTGGTGCAGGACCTCAGCCATATATGCCGGGCAAGCGGGCTGGCGGCGGAAGTCGCGGCTGATCGCGTGCCGTTGTCCGGCGCTGCTCGGACAGCGGGACCGGACTGGCTGCCGACCTGCCTCAGCGGCGGCGACGACTATGAGCTTTTGCTGGCGATACCACCGGATCGATCAGCGGCGCTGCTCGCGGCCGCGCGCCGGGCCAATATTGCCGTCACGCAGATCGGACACTTCCATTCCGGACCGGCGGAGGTCATGGTGCGGCAAGCCAACGGGCAACCCCTTGCTCTGACAAAGGAGGGCTGGAGCCACTTTTGACCTGAAAGCGCGGTTCGTGGAGTTTGAACGTCCTGCGTTGCGCGATCGTGCGCAGGACGGAAACGGCGTCCAAGAAAATGAACGGGGCAAGAAGATGAACAGGAACGTCTGGCTGCTGTTCGCCTGCCAGGCGCTTATGAACGCGGTGATGTCGGGTCAGGCGATCATGGCCTCTCTTGTCGGCTATCAGTTGTCCGGCGCCGCGCTGAACACGCTGCCGCTGGCGATCCAGATGGTGTCGGTCATGCTTTCCTCGGTGGTGGCTGGATATGCGTTTCCGCGGCTGGGTCGGCGGGGCGGGTTCTGGCTGGGTTGCGGCATCATGGCGTGTGGCAGCCTGGTCTTCGCGCTGGGCATCTACACCGGGAGTTTCGTCACCTACTGCGTCGGGGCGGTTCCCGCGGGGCTCGGGTTCGGGATTTCCCAGCACCTGCGGTTCGCCGCGGCCGAAGTGGCCGATCCGCACGCGAAAGCGAGGGCGATCTCGCTGGTGCTGACGGGCGGGCTGGTTGCGGCTGTGCTCGGACCCGAGATCGTGAAGCGGACCAATGCGCTGGTTCCGCTGCATGCGTTCCTGGCGACCTATCTGTGCCTGCCGGTGCTGCCCGCGCTGGCGGCGATCCTGCTGAGCTTCACGGCGCTGCCGCCGGCGCAGACGCAGACCGGGATCAGGGTGCCGTTCCGGGTGATCTTCGCGCGGCCCGATTTCGTCACGGCGGTGGTCAGTTCGCTGGTGGGATACGGTACGATGATCCTGGTGATGGCCTCGACGCCGCTGCAAATGCTGTTGTGCGGCTTTGGCGTGGCGGCGAGCGCGGACGTCGTCCGAGCGCACTCGATCGCGATGTTCCTGCCGGGCTTCGTGACCGGGCGGCTGATCCAGAGCTTTGGCGTGCACCGGATCATCGTGGCCGGAGGTCTGCTGACGCTGGGTTGTGTGGTGGTGAACGTGTATGAGCCGCCGCTGTACCTGACGTTCCTGATTGCGCTGGGATTCCTGGGCGTCGGATGGAACTTCATGTTCGTCGGCGGGACGACGCTGCTGACGACGGCCTATTCCACTGAGGAGCGCGTGCGTGTTCAGGCAACG
Organism: uncultured Alphaproteobacteria bacterium; assembly: GCA_963817185.1. Taxonomy (GTDB): domain Bacteria; phylum Pseudomonadota; class Alphaproteobacteria; order Acetobacterales; family Acetobacteraceae; genus Rhodopila. Next base: position 658,517 of record CAWFNN010000007.1, read on the forward strand.
CATGATTTCATCGTATTTGGCGGCGTGGCGGCGACGGCGGTGACCTCGGGCGCGGTGCAGACGACTCAGGGATGGGATGTGCTGAACCTGGCGGTGGTGCCGCCCGTGCTGATCGCATTCGCCGTGCTGGCATGGCACAGGATGGCGCGGTCGCGGGCGGCGGTGCTGCGAGCTTCGGGGTTCTGAACCAGGGCACTCCCCGGGGCACTCACCCGGACCGCGTGCGCGCGACCTGCCGGCGCACCCAAAATGTCATCTGGATACGCGCAGGCCGAGCGACACCGGGGAGAACGTCGTCGATGCGTCCCGGAGGACCCGGATTGACAGGTGCACGGTCCGGAACAGGGAGAACATTCCAATCCCGCGGATCAGGCCACGAAGTGGGTCAGCGCGATGAAGACGCCCAGCAGGCCGAGGATCGTCGCGAGCACTTCGAGATAGACACGCATGGTAATCCTCCCTTCGACATACAGCGACCGTGCCATCAATCGGTCAGCCGGCGATGTGACCTTCGCCACAGCCGTGATCGCTTTTCCTCGTGTCGGAAGTTGGGAAGCAGGAGGGTATGATTATGGCGACAGCCGGCCACAGCGCGCTCAATCTTGAACGCTCTGTATCCGGACGCGGCGGCCATCTGGTTTCGCGGCTATTAGACCAATTTCATCCTGACTGTGCAGGCCGAAAATGGTCTGTCTCTTTGTTTGATAGCATGATTCACGCGCCGGGGACGTTCCGCTCAGCGCGATCATGCTCTAGGAAACGTGTTCACTCTTGTCGACCGTCCAGTCCGGCTTCAGCGGGCCCTTGTCGGGGACTATTCCTGGCTCGGTGTCGCGTTCTGCCAGCCGATCTTATTGGTCGGCACCTTGGGCCGTAGCGCCTGATCGATTTCAATTCGATCGGAGCGCCTCGGTGCCGCCGGCCGCCCGCTGGTGCGCGCCACGGCAGCGACAGTCTTCGTTCCCGTCGGCATCGGCGCGTCAGGCAATACCACCTCGCCGTTGATGTTCCACTCAGGTGAAAATGCTGCAACCGCCGCCTGTTCCAGCGCGTCCCTCACCCGTTCGACCACACCTCCCCAGTCGCCTCGGCTGGTCTGGCGAAATTGCCGCGCGCTGGGATACCAGGGGCTGTCGTCGCGGTGCAGGAACCAGCGCCAGCACGAGTCGAATCGGTTCAGTATCCAGACCGGCTTGCCCAGCGCACCCGCCAGATGGGCGACGGCGGTATCGACCGTAATCACCAGATCGAGGCCCGCGATCAGCGCCGCGGTGTCGGTCCAGTCTTTTAGCCGGCTGGATACGTCGAGCAGGTGTCCGGCTTCGGACAGCGCCTGTATCTGGGACGCGGGGGGGCCGAGTTGCAGCGATATGAAGCTGCATCCGGGAACGCCGAGCAGCAGCGCCATGTCGGTCAGGCACATCGAGCGGCGCCTGTCGATTGCGGCAGCGTGTGGCTGGGCGGTACGCGATTTCCCGGCCCAGGCCGCGCCGACTTTCAAGCCCGGAAGATCGGCGAGGAAACCGGCCCAGGGCGACGGGTCCGCGTGCAGATACGGGATCGGCGCCGGGATCGTTGCCATGCGCGTGCCGAAAGCGAGCGGCAGGCTCAGCAGTGGGCAATGGTAGTCGAACGCAGGAAGCAGGTTGTCTTCTTCGGACAGCACCTCGGCGACGCCGTCCAGCGTCGTCATCAGGCGGTGCAGCGCTTCCGGCACGACCAGCACCACGCGGCCGCCGGCGGCGGCGACCATTGGGGCATAGCGGCAGAATTGCAGCGTATCGCCGTGGCCCTGTTCGGCGTAGAGCAGGACAGTCTCTCCGTTCAGCTCCTGACCGGTCCAGCGCGGTTGCGACAGGATCGGCGCGGGGGCGCCCATCGCCTCGACCTCCCAGCGGGATTCGTACTCCCGGAAGCCTTCCTCGAGCCTGCCCATCGTCAGCAGCGCCAGTGCCAGGTTGGCATGCGCCTCGTGGTAGTGGGGACGGAGAATGAGAGCCTCGCGGCAGCATTGTTCGGCTTCCTCGGGGCGCACCTGCTCGATCAGGGCGAGCGCTAGGTTGCTGCGGACCCCCGCGGGATCGGCGCCGAGTGCCAGGGCACGGCGGAACAGGCCTTCGGCTTCGTCGATATGGTTGAGGATCTGGCGGGTCGACCCGAAGTTCAGGGTGGCGTTGGCATGCGCGGGTCGCAGCCGGAGGGCTGATCGAAAGCAGTTTTCGGCTTCCACGATGTGGCCCTGGGCGTAGTGGACCATGCCGAGGTTGTTCAAGGCGTCGGCGCTGTCGGGTTCCAGCCGCAACGCCTCGCGCTGGCAGTCCATGGCTTCATCGGGGCGGCCGAGCGAGAGGACGGCGAGGCCGAGATTCATCCAGGCCTCGGTAAACTCCGGTTCGAGCGCGATGGCTCGGCGGTAGCACGATTCTGCCTCCGCCAACCGGTTGTGGCGGTGAAGGTGGAAGCCATCGGTATGTTCGGACTGAGCCGCGGCTGAAATGATCATACAGCCGCAGGTTGTAAGGATTCACATCCTAGACAAGACTTCTTCGTGGAATTTTTTCATGTCCGTAGCGGATCTGGCTTGCGTCCCGACCCTCGAAGTCGAAATCCAGGGCGGTGACGCCGATTTGCCTGACCGCTTCAATGTCCTCGATGGTATCGGCGACGGTGCCGGTGAAGAGCTTTCGGTTGCCGTCGGTGGCGGCCGGGGCGGGTTGTCCGTGGCGCTTGATGCGATAGGCGACTCCCATGGCGGCGGGGTCGCGGCCTGCCTGGCTTGTGAGGTCTCGGATGCGGGCAATGCCGGCGGTCAGACGGGGCAACGTGTCCAGCAGGTGGGCATTGTTGCTGCCGATCGGATACCAGGCGTCGCCGATGCGGGCGGCCCGGCGCATGGAAGGGCCGCTCTCACCGCCAACCCAGATCGGGGGATGGGGTTTCTGCGTTGGTTTCGGGTCGGTCAGCAGGCCGTCGATGGTGGTATACTTGCCGTGGAAGATGGGCTTTTCCTGGGTCCAGATGGCCCGCATTGCGTCCATGTATTCGTCGGTGACGGCGCCGCGCTCGGCGAAAGGTGTGGTTGAAACGGCGTCCAGCTCGGCTTTCAGCCAGCCGGCGCCGATGCCGATGACGAGGCGGCCGCCGGAGAGGACATCGATCGTGGCGAGCATCTTCGATGTAAGAACGGCGGGGCGGTGCGGGACGACCATCACCGCCAGCACGATCTTGATCGTACTGGTTTTGGCGGCGATCCAGGCGGCGGCGGTGAGCTGTTCGACGCGATGGCCCGGATTGGGCGTGTAGAATTCCCCAGATGTGGAATAGGGGTAGCCGGGGGTCGCGGTGTCCGGAAGGGCGATGTGGTCGGTCAGGGTCAGGTAGTCGAAGCCGAGAGATTCTCCCAACTGGGCGATATTGGCCATGACCTGCGGCGATGCCATCGGGCCGCTGACGGGCAGGTTGAATCCGATTTGCATATTTCCCCCGATGTTGCGGCCGTCGATCTTTGCCGGCGTGATTGTGAGCGGCCGAGCGATGCGCCGTCCCGGGTTATCGTGCGAACGGCCCCCCAGATTGCCGCGTTGCTTGGCTGCTCGCAATCACGGGGCTGGGCGATCGCGGGGCTGAGCAATGACGGGGCCGGCCAATCACGGGGCTGGGCAATGACGGGGGGCGCAGAGGGGCGGGCAATGACGGGGCTAGGCAATGACGGGGCCGGGACTTTAGGGTTTCGCAAAGTTGAAACGGAGGGGTGACGGCCGGGATGATCGTGCTGCGCACGGCTTTCGCCAACTATCCGCATGTGCGGGCGATCAAGGACGGCTCGGTCGCGTCCGAGCGAGTGCGCTTCGACTTCGAGGAGGTGCCGGTCATCACGCGCGCCTTTCGGCGCATGGTGCGGACCCTGGATTTCGATCTGTGCGAGATCGCGCTGACAACGCTGGCTCAGGCGCATGCGTTTGGCAGGCCGATCAAAGGGCTGCCGATCGTGGTGATGCGGGGCTTCCATCATGCGGCGCTGGTGTGTCCTGCAGGGTCCACGATAAGGGGGCCTGCGGATTTGCGAGGGAAAAAGATCGGCGTGCGGGCATGGTCGCAGACGACCGGGGTCTGGGTGCGGGGGATGCTGCTCGATCAGTATGCGGTCGATCATCGCGATATCACCTGGGTGACGGCCGAGGACGCGCACGTGGCCGAATATGCCGATCCGCCGAACGTGGTGCGCATGCCGCCCGGGCAGGATCTGAAGGCGATGCTGCTGGCGGGTGAGATCGATGCCGGGATTGCCATGGCGGGGATCGATCCGGGGGCGGTGCGGCCGGTGCTCGCCAACCCGATGGAAGCGGCCGCGGCATGGTTCGCCAAGACCGGGGCGTATCCGGTCAACCATCTGCTGTGCGTGAAGACGGCGCTGGTCGAGGCGTATCCATGGTTGGCGGCTGAATTGATGCGGCTGTTCGTCGCGGCCAAGGCGACGACGGAGCCGAGTTCGGAAGAGCGGTTTGCAGGGATCGTGGGGGCGGACGTGCTGCCGTATGGCCTGGAGGCGAACCGGGTTGCGATCGAACTGTGTTTTCGTTACGCGGCAGAACAGGGGTTGGTGCCGCGGGTTTATGATGTTGCGGAGGTCTTCTCGTGAGTGATGCGGGATTCGAGAGATGCGGGCGGGACTCCTGAACACGGAGGATCCATGGTGGCTCCGCGCGATGCGGGCGACCGAGCCGCTCGATTTTGACCCGACGGCGATCGGCGTGAAGGTGCGGATCAGGACGCTGGGGCTGATCGAGGGCGCAGCCGAGGGAGGCGGCGGGTTTCTCGGGAAGCGCGCACCGATCTGGTCTGCGTGGTAGTGGCGGTCTGGTTCACAGCGGACACTCATTTTGGCCATGCGGGGGCGCTGTCGCTGTATCGCCGGCCATTTGCCTCGGTCGCCGAGATGAACGCCGTGATGATCGCGAGGTGGAACGAGACGGCCGCACCTGACGACGATGTGTGGCATCTGGGTGATTTCGCGCTTCGCACCAGTGCCGTGGCGGCAGGCGCATTGCTGCGTCAGTTGAATGGCCGAAAGCACCTGGTCTCAGGCAACAACGACCCGCAGGAGATCGCCGGCCTGCCGGACTGGTCCAGCATTCAGGCGTATGCCGAAATCACCGTTGACGGGCACGAACTGGTGCTCTGCCACTACGCCTTTCGCACCTGGAACGGCATGGCGAAGGGCACGCTGAACCTGCACGGCCACAGCCACGGGCGCCTTAAGCCCCTTCCGCGGCAGACCGATGTGGGGGTCGACGCCTGGGACTTTCGTCCGATCGCGGTGCGACAGATGCGCGGCGCATGAACCCCGGCCCTCCCCGACCCGATTGGATCGCCCTTGCCCGGCGAAACTCGCGCGGTTTTGGCTTGCACAACCCGCGGGCGCCCTTGCCGGAATGCGATAAGGGCTCAGTTCCGCCTGATGGCCGGCGACGGCCGGGGCGCATGACGAGGTCGGCTCGTCATGCGCCCCGCCGGTCAGTCGCAGGGACATCCATCGGTCGGCCCCGACGCCTTGCGAACAAGGTGGTGGTCGATCCATTCGGCGACTAGTCGGCGGGCCTCATTGATCGAGGCCTCCGGGTGGTGGATACGATACAGCGCGGTGCAGGCCTGGAAGGCGGACATGTCATCGGAGCCGATCTGGCGCAGTTCACTATAGGCAGTCACCACGGCACGTTCGCATCTGCGGGCGATGAGGCTTTCCTGCGCCATCTCTGAACGGTTCCTTATTTGCGAGTCACTCGCATCTGTTCGACAGCATAATTGGACTTGTATCGAACGACAAGTCAGGAAAAGCCCGGACCGGGCATTCGTGTTTCGGTGTCCGCGCACCGGCAGGGGCCCTTCGCGGTCGGTTGACTTGCACTGGTCGGCGCGAGTGCGTTTTCAGTGGCTCATCCGAGATCAAGCAGGAGGGCGGCGGAGGAACGCAAAGCGGTGCCAGATGAAAGCATTCCGAACGGATCCATCGCCCGCGGGCATCGAGTGCGCCGCTTCCAACCGGCCGGCTGCCCAAACCGCTGGTGGCGCTATCGCCGCGGCCCGCGATGGCGAAATGCCAGCGCCTCCGCGATGTGGACGCGCGCCACCGTCTCGGCGCCGGCGAGATCGGCGATTGTGCGTCCCACCCGCATCGTGCGGGTATGGCCGCGTGGCGACAGGTGCAGTCGTTCCATTGCCTGTTCCAGCAGTTTGTGCGCCTCCGGCATGAGATCGATCAACCTGGCATCGGCCTCGGCGTTGCTCAGCGGGCCGTCCGCACCGTAGCGCTCAGCCTGGATACGGCGTGCCCGCGCGACACGCCGGGCAATCGCGGCGCTGGATTCGGCGGGCGGTGCGTGGGACAGTTCGGCCGCGGTCGCGGGCTGCACATCCACCGAGAGATCGATGCGGTCCAGCACCGGACCGCTGACGCGGTTCTGATAGTCCTCGCCGCAGCGAGGGGCGCGCCCGCATTCCCGGCCACCCTCGGCCAGGTAGCCGCAGCGGCAGGGGTTCATCGCCGCGATAAGCTGAAAGCGCGCCGGATAGGTGATATGGGCGGTGGCGCGCGCCACCGTGGTGCGTCCGGATTCCATTGGCTGGCGCAGCGATTCCAGCGCCTGGCGGGGAAATTCGGGAAGTTCGTCCAGGAACAGGACGCCGCGGTGGGCGAGGCTGACCTCGCCGGGGCGGGCACGGTGGCCTCCGCCGGACAGGGCGGCCTGGGAAGCCGAGTGGTGCGGTTCGCGGAACGGCGGGCGCATCACCAGGCGGCCGCCGTCGAGCAGTCCGGCGACACTGTGGATCATGCTGACCTCCAGCGCCGAGCGGGGGTCGAGATCGGGGAGCAGGCCCGGCAGGCGGGCAGCGAGCATGGATTTTCCCGCGCCGGGCGGCCCGACCAGAAGCAGGTTGTGAATGATTGACCGGAATGTTATGGTCCTTCACCAACGAAGGATAGGCCATGACCAAGGCATTCAGCTACCTACGTTTTTCCACACCAGATCAGATACGGGGCGACAGCTTCCGCCGGCAGACCGAGGCCGCTCGCGCCTATGCGGATCGGCATGGCCTGGAGCTGGACGACCTGACCTTTCACGATTTGGGTGTGTCTGCCTTCCGTGGGGCCAATGCGGTTGAGGGTGCCCTTGGCCAATTCGTCGCCGCAGTGGATGCCGGCCGGGTGCCGAAGGGCTCCTATCTGCTTGTCGAGAACCTGGACCGCCTGAGCCGTGACCGGCTCTGGACCGCTGTTACCCGCTTCGCGTCCCTGCTGGAGCGTGGGGTGGTGGTCGTCACCCTGACCGACGGCAAGGTCTACACCGCGGAAAGCTTGAACAACCTTGGCGAGCTACTGGGATCGCTGGTGACAATGCAGGGCGCCCACGAGGAGAGCGACAGGAAGTCCCGCCGGTTGATAGCGGCGTGGCAGAACAAGCGCGCCCGGGCGACGACCGGCGGCCACAAGATGACATCGAAGGCGCCGGCATGGCTCCGGCTCAAGAGCGGGGCCTTCGAGGTCATCGAGGAGCGGGCGGCATTGGTCCGCCGCATCTTCGCCCTGGCCCTGGCCGGTCACGGCAAAGCGAACATTGCCAGGGCGCTGAACGCGGAAGGCATCGCACCCTTCGGTGATGGCCCATCGGAGGCCCGCAAGGCGGACGGATGGCACCCCTCCTATATTCAGAAAATCCTGAGTAACGATGCCGTGATCGGCCGGTATCAGCCCATGCGCCGGGTGTGGGCCGATGGTGTGAAGCGGCGCGAGGCCGAGGGGGCACCGATCGAGGGATACTTCCCCGTCATCCTGTCGGACCCGGCAGACTTCCATCGGCTCGGCCGTCGCTCCGGGCTGAGCGGCCATGGATCGAATGAGCCGGTGAACGCCCTGGCCGGCCTCGCACGGTGCGCAGCCTGTGGGGGCTCCCTGCACTATATTAATAAGGGGCGGCCCCCTAGGGGCAACGCCTACCTGGCCTGTGACGGGGCGCGACGGAAGGGCACATGCACGGCCAAATCGGTTCGCTACGGCGTCGTGCTCGATGCGCTGGTGCTGGCCATGGAGGACGGCGAAATCGACTTGCGCACCCTGGCCGCTGGCGATGCTCTCGACCGGAAGCGGGAGCTGGCCGGGCAGATCGAGGCCACCGAGGGCAGGATTGCCGGGGCCGAGACGGCCATAGGGAACCTGCTGGACGTGCTGTCGCGGGTGCCCTCGGCCGCGGTCGAGGCCCGCCTGGCAGAGCAGGAAGCGGCCCTCGCACCGCTCAGGGCAGAGAGGGCACGGCTGGAGCGTGAGGCGTCAGAGATCGCCGTGGGGGGCGACCCGGCCGGTGCGGTGCTGGACGTGCTCAATGAGGTGAACCGCGGCGGGGGCGATACCATCATCCGGTGCAATGCGGCCCTGAAGCGGATTGTCGAACGGATCGAGATCGGCGCGACAGATGACGCCCGGGGCTGGATCGACGCGGGCGTCGCATGGGCGGACAGGCACACCGGCGGCAAGCCCTTCCCCAATGCGCTGCATGAGCGGCTCTTTGGCGAGGTCATGGCCGGGGCCAGTCTGTCAATCGCGGTGGCCTTCCGGGCGCCCGGCCGGCATCTGGTGATTTGCGCCGATCCGCGGCATCAGGCCCGGTTTGTCGCTGGTGCGCTACGGGAGGCCGGCGGCGCCGTCGAGGAGTTCACGTTGAAGATTTGGGCGCTGTAGGCCGATCAGCCTATTCCACCCGACAGGCCGCGAGGAACGCTCGACCGTAGGGCGTCAGTAACCACGCGAGATTTGGCTTTAGCAGGCATCGATTGTCCGCAAGCGTTTGAAGCGACACGCGCAGCATGTCCTGGCTGTATCCGACGACTTTCCGCTCCACCAGTAGGAGGCACATTGCGTTAAACTGCTCAGGCGGTTTTGACGCCGTTGGCGATTGGCGGTAGGGTAAACATGTCCAACACAGCCGCGTCGAATGGCTCCATTGCCTTCAGAGTAGCGAAGAACTCGCGACGAACCTTTGATCCGCCATCAATCATGGAGTTCGCCAGCAGTCGCGCCCATAGGTCCTCGGAGCTCCTCGCGGCTTTCAGCCCGGCATCGCCGCTTCGAGGAGTGGCAGCACGACCGAGGGCACCGGCTCAGTCTTGCGGCCTTCATCGATGGGGTCGCGCAGGGCACTGCATTTCGCTTCCAGCGCCTGGATGGTCCTCAGCCGGCTGTAATGTAGGGTGTCGCCGCCCAGCCAATGCCCGGTCACGTCGCCGGCGATGGTGACCACCTGGCTGTTGGCCGAATGCTCTCCCCGCGTCACCCAGCAGGCTCAGGAACGTTCCCGCCGCCTTGGCGACCTCCTGGCCCAGTTTTGCTTGCTCGTCCGTCATTGGCACGGGGATCAAGATGGGAACCTCCGTTTCGATGCGTTCGAGGGTTCTGCAAGTTAGAGATCGCGCGAGTTCGCGCTGATAATCGTGTCAGCTAGGCGCTTTGCGGGCTCGCTCCAGCCGATCTCTTTTGCCCGCAAGATGCGAGATATCGGTCGCACCAGGCGCGAGACGTAAGGCCCAAGTTCGACGCCTCATCCTCCGTTGTAAAAGACTGGCTAGTCGGATGCCGCCCGTGGCGAAGCTCACTTGCGCATGGAAACCGGCCTGGCCGGTCTGAATGATCGAGTAAGTGTCCATGGCCGTGATTATGCAACCATGAAGGGTATCTGGGCAAGGTTCCGGTGCGACGGGTTTATCCGTTGCCACGCCTCGATACCGTGAACGATTATCCTGTCGGCGGTCCGGCCCGGATTTTCGGAGGGCCGGCGCATCATCGCTACAGCCGACCTCGGATTTTGAGACGGCTGAGATTTCAGCCGATTGGCCGCGATTTCTGCGGACATCTCAAATTTTCAGAGGTCGGCGCGTGACAGAGCGATTAGGTCGAAGTCAGGAATAGCGCGCGATGGCGAGCCACCCCCCTACCCACCCCCCTTGCCTCCTGAAGCAATCCCCAGCGGCACACGATCATCATCAGTGATCGCCGTCGAGCGCGAGCCGGCCGGCAGACAGAAGGGCCAGGGCCATCCTGCTCACCGCCACGATCACGACCACGATCACCATCATGACCACCATCAGCACCACCATGATCGCCAGCCATGATCATCAGCACCACCATCCGATTGAAACCTGATCGGCCGCGGGCGACGGGTGTTGCCAGGGTGCCAAGGCGTTACGCTGTAACTCGCTCGCACGGCGTCGGACAGGATCGGACATCACCAGCACTATAACTTGTCGCCCATGCGATCGGGCGGAAAGCCATGGGTGCCGTCGATCCTGGCCGTTGCCGGGTTGAAATTAGTCATTGCGGTTTCGAACCATTCGGCGAGACTGGCCGATGACGAACGTGTCTTCTCATCGTCCGTCGAGTGGAATGTAAGGGATGTCTGACCAAACAGGTTTATAGCTTACCCGCGCGTAAGCACCGCTCGGCAAGGGCGAAGCGACCGTGGTATCGAAGCGCAGCGGGAGGCTGTCGCTCGCTTCGTGGCTGGCGTCGGCGGAAAGCTGGTTGCACCGGAGTAGGTCGAGATCGAGACTGGCAAGCGAACGATCGGCCGCAGCTCGTAGCGGCCTTGAAGTCGCTGCCGGGCGACAGGGGCGACGCTAGTGGTGACCCGCTCGACCGGCTGTCGCGCAATGCGCGCCTTCCTGATGACGCTACGGGACAGCGGGGCCTCGTTCGTCGCCGCGGACCAGCCGGAAGCGAACACGATGACGGTGGGTGTCATGGCCGTTGTCGCGCAGCATGAGCGGGAGGCAATCAGCCGGCGGACCAAGGAGGCCCTGGCCGCGAGCAAGGCCCGCGGGACGAAGCTGGGAGGCATCAGGGCCGGTGCGGCGGACATCACGCAGTATCAGGCACAGGGCGCCCTCGCGGCATCGGAGAAGGCCGCGGCAAGGCTGTCCGACATCGCGGATGATCTGCGGCGACTGCGGATGAGGGGCTGTCGCTCAACGCAATCGCGCACAGGTTGATGACCTGGGCATCCTGGCCAGCCGCGGCGGCCGTTGGGATGCCACACAGGTCCGGCGGGCAGTGGCCAGGCTGGAGTGACCTGACGCCTCCTACGCCTCCCGCACCGGGGCAGCGAGCCGCAAGCTGATTGCTGACATCAGCCGGGCCTCCTCGATGCCGCCTTTGAGGTATCGGGCGACCCACTCAGGATCACGCTTCACGCGCGCCAGCTCGGTCTTCGCGATCTCGCGCACACGCGGCGACACCCACAGCTCTTTCCCGCTTTCGAGGAAGGCCGCATCGTCGGGCGCCAGGCCAAATTCGCGCAGCGTAGTCATCGCTGATCCTGTTTCCGCCTGCGACCATTCGCCCACGCCCGAAGGGTCTGTCGCGTTGATGGTGATGACGTTGAGCGCCGGCGGGCTGTCGCTTGCCTGACCGGGCGACGGTGTAGCCGGTGTCGCTGGAGCTGGGTTGAGCCGGGCAATCATCGCATGGGCCTCGGCCTCAGCAGAGGCGATTTGCTCGGGTGTGGTGGGGGCGCCAATGGGCATGCTGGGCTCCTCTACTGTGCGAGCCGGGCGACGGTGGCCGTGCGCTCGGCCAGGGTGGTTTCGGCAACCGTCGCCCTGAGCTGCGAGGCCCGGATGGCGGCATTCGCATCGGCCAGGAAGGCATATGCGGCCGAACGATGATCGATCGTGTTCGGGATGACCACGGAATACTCGAATTTGGTGGTGTCCGTTGGCTCTGCCGCGGCGGCAAGAGCGGCTTCAGCACGCTCGGCACGCGCGTGCATTTCAGCGACGGCGAAGCTCGCTGCCTGGGCGAGGCGGTAGGCTGGGGTATGGCCGATGTTGCGGGTATTGCATCGGATTGCTCCTCTGGGTTGGGCGGATCAGGGCGGCGAGGGAGATGAAGGCATGCCGGCCTGCGGTTGTCACCGGCCGGCTTCTTACGCTTGGTGGGCTTCTTGGTCTGGGTGTTTCTTCGCTGCCATGCATGGCTTCCTTCTGGCTGATGTTCCGCGGCGACCACCTCGGCCGGCGCGGGTTCTTCAGGGCGCGACAGCGCCGTGAATTCGCTTGACCGCGGGAGCGGCCAGGTATGAGGTCGAATCCCTTCGGGATTTCGGCCATCACTTCCCATGCGTTGGCGTCGGCTCGGCCGGAGTGATCACGACCACTGGAGCCGGTGCTGGCGCCGGCACAGGAACCGGCCGGGCGGTGCGGCGAGGAGCCGGCCGGCGTCGCCAGCTCCCGCACCAGGAAGGCGCCCGCCTGGCTAAGGTGTCGGCCATCGCGGGGAGCGCTTTGGGATTGCCTGCGAGCCGAAGGTCCGGGCATCCCGACCCGGGAAGATGCCGACACGTGCCGTTCCGGTGAGGCACGGCCGACAGCCGATACAGCTCGCTGACAATGGCACGATCCAGCTTCACCGCGGCCGAGGAAGGCGCTGAGGGGCGCCCGACCGACAGGGTAGGTCTCGATGACCTGGCCGTTGATTTTGAGCAATTCGTCGTATGCGGCGACGGCTTCGGCCAGGGCATCGGCCAGCCGTGCGACTGCATCGTCCCGATCGACCAGTAGGGCCTGGACGGCTGCGACGCGCTGAGCGTGGCTCAGCGTTACACTTTGCTGTAGGGCATCGGCCGCACGTTGGCGTGCAACTTCCATTGCGGCCACCACGGCGTTGACCTTGCCCTTGGCCTCGTCAAGCCCGCGGCGGGCAGCGGCGAGACGCTGATATGCTGGCTGGCCCGGTTCTGTGGTGGCGACGAAGGAAGCTTCCCTGTGCTCCTCCTCGGCGTCGGCAAGCTCGGCCTGAGCAGCGGCCAGCATCTCGGTGATGCGGATCACTTGAAGCTCTGAAGGTGGCACGACGACTGGCGCCGGCGGTTCGACCGGTGCGGGCGTGGCAGCGGCGATCGCGGCCAGCTTCGCAGCTCGCTCAGCTTCACGCTTCTGGCGCTTTTGCTCTGCATAAACGGCAAGGGGGGTTGGCATGGGCTGGTCCTATTCGAGGCTGGAGATGGCGGCGATTGCCGCGTTGATGCTGGCCAGCTCGTCCGACGCCGCGGCCATGATGCTGGCTGGTTTTCGGCGTCTGCGTTGGCGAGAGTGCGGCGCACCACACCCGACCGGGCCGACAGTTGGGCGATGGCCAGTGACCGGGCGAACATGCGGCCGGTGGGTCATCGGTTGACCCTCGCAGATGGAGGCGTAGACGGCGGTGGCGGTCGGCAATGGCGAACCGATATTGACCGGGTGCCAGATCCACCGTGGCGATTCCGTTGCTCGTGAACGCGGTCAGCGCCGTCAGCCAAGTGGTCCGATCGTGGACCCAGCATTTGGAGCGTGACCGTGCCGAAGCCGGTGCGACCAGGACACTGACACCATACTGCCCACCGTAGAGCATGAAGGCCGCCGTGGTGGCGGAGATGTTCGAGAAGATTTTGCCGTCGCGAGCCGTTGCTCATGACCGAGGGCGCCGGCGGGGCTTCGGCCCGGCATCGAGCCGCGCCACCACGCGCGACAGATGGGCGTGCAGACGCCGAAGCGTGACGTTGACCGTGGGACGGTGGAGCAAGTGCGACGCCATGCCGATTGAGCGGCCGGCAGCCACAGCGGCCGTTGTGATGGGTTCACCCAACGCCAGGGCCTGGACGAATGTGCGTTCGACGGTGGTAAGCAGAACTTCAGTGATCATGAGCGGGAGCCTCTAACGATTGTGTTAGTATGCATAACTTGTCTTCTAACGAAACACAAGCCCAATCGCAGGCACCGTCTGACCAACTGATTGAGAAATATGCAGCAATATCAAAGGATCGGCTGAAAATGGCCGTTAGAGCGTTAGAAAAATGTTAGAGAAGCATGGGGGAGGCTATGGCCCCAAGGTGCAACCGCCCTCCTGAGCTGCACCCTCGGCACCCAGCCGAGATGGTGGGCCAACACGATGTTAGGGTGCTCATGCCAGTGCTTATGCTCGGCCGAGGGCGTGCTGGTGATCATGCTGGTGATGGGCTATGCTCGGCCGAGGGCGTGCTGGTGATCATGCTGGTGATGGGCTGGCCGACGCTGATCCGAGGTTGCTGCCGGTGGGTGTTGCGTGAAATCGAAATCTTCACACACAGTGGGGTAGCCTAAAGCATAACCCACACTGTGCATCCGAGGTTCAACCTCCGCCGATACCCCGGAAATACCAACGATTACAATGCGTGCCGAGGTTAACCTCCGCGTCCGAGGTTCGTCCGAGGTTCCTCCGCGAACCTCGGATATCCGAGGTTCGAGCGTAACGAACGTCGAAACATTTGCTAACGTTTGAAACTATTTCTCTGCCAACACACCGGCAGCTTTGAATGCTTCGGATCGCCAGCTTGCCGTTGCTCTGGATGCTCGGGGCTAGACATGGAAAGGGAGCCACAGGACCGGACACCACTCCGATCGGCTCCCTCTCATAGACTGTCTGAAACTAGAGCTTTGCCGCTTCCTACTCGGCTCGGAGAGTATGGCGCAACCCCCCACCGGGCGCAAGCAGAGACTACACCGGGCGGCGTCAACGGAAGCTTTCGATCCCACGCATGACGCATGCCAACCATCCCCCAACCGGAGGACACACTCAGCAACAATTCGTGATGTGAAAAAAAGCCCACAGGGATCACAATCCTGTCATAAGGGCGCGTCTGAAACGCACGCCACCAGTGCAACTAGGAGTTTTGCCCGATGTCTGCCTACAGTTCTCCTCTTGTTTCTGTCGAGCCATTAAGTCGGAGCCGATATTGGCCTCCGCTAGCGTGTCCGTCAATGGTCATAACTAATTTTGTTGTGGATGACCATCAACGACAAAGCGTCGGCCTGTTTGCGGTGATGTCATGAGCAATCAACCATCACCCTCGGTTCTGGCACCGGCTCCGCCGAAGGTTCGATACACCTACGCCGCGAGCTTCCGGCGTGGCCCCTTCGTTCTATGTGAGGATGCCGTCTCCAGTCTGCTCGCCAACCTGGCCAAGCATGAGCAAGGCGAGAAGGACGGTTCTTTGTTCATCGGCGCAACCTTCCGCGGGGAGGATCGCCGCGCGAACGCGAACGTCATCAGCATGACCGCGCTCATGTTGGATTTCGACAAGGGCACCCCCCGGCAGTTCCTGAGAGATGCCATTGTGCGAGCCGGTGTCCCCACCGCGCTGGCGACCACCTACAGCCACATGTCCACCGCGCTGGAGGTCCCCGCCGCAAAGTGGATGGCCTGGATCGAGAAGAACCCTAACGGCACGCCCGAGCATATGCTGGCCAAGGGATACAGGGCTGCCATCGCTGCCGGTGCGGTGATCGTCAGCGAAGACAATGCCCCCCAAGTCATCATCCGGCACAATCCCTGCCTAAGCACCGGGCCATAATCCCGTTCGCCAGCCATGGGTGATCCCGCGGAGATGAGCACCCAGCAGGCGGCCGAGGCATCCAAGACCATCTATTCCGGGATGGTCGCTACCTCGGCCTAGAGGGCGATGCGACCTGTCCATCTCCGATCTGTGCGACTTCGTTTACCTACCCCGCCACCCCGCCGAGAGAGCGGCGCACGCGTACGGGGAGGTCCTCAATGTCCAGTAGCACCCCCCTGCTCACGCTCGATCCATATGCGTTCCTGTCGTCCGTCACCCCCCTAGCGGGCGCCACACCCGCCGGCGCGCGAAGACCGCCACCGGCAAGACCATGGAACAGATCGTCGCGGACATGAACCGCCCGCCCATCACCGCGACCCTGCCCCGAGGGCGGCTCGATTTGACGCAGTGGGCGGGTGAGGGTTTCGCGGATCGCTGGCTATTGATCGAGGCAATGGACACGTCTGCCCTGGCTGGGCCACCGATCCGAGGCCGGGGAAAGATGGAGCCACCCCGACCTACGAAATTCCGTGCCCCAACGGCGTGATGCACAGCCACGAAGACACCCCCGGCAGTAGGGCCACTATGGGGTGGAGCGCTGGCCCGAAGAACGGTTTCGGCATCCATTGCATGCACAACTGCGAGGGCATGCAGTGCGACAACGGTTCTGGCAAGGACCGACTGAAATTCTTGGCTCTGCTGTTGGAGCAATATCCAGCCCTGGCAGACACCCTCCGCCGGCCGGCATTTTTGGTCCCGCGCGAGGACGGTAAGGACGATCCGTCCAGCGATGAGGTTGATGGTGGCGATAATGGCTTCATAGATATTGCGGACGAAGTTGAAACGCCCGTCCAGTGGGGCGTTGAAGGGTTATTCGAGCGGCAAGGCGTCGGCGGGATATTCGCTGCGCCGAACCAGGGCAAAACCGGCGTCAAGAACGTGCTCAAGGTCTGCTACGCTCTGGGGCTCCCGTTCGTCGGCCGGGAGGTCCACAAGCCGGGCATCGTCCTGTCCTACGTGCTGGAGGACCGGATCAACGCCAAGCACCTGCTGAAAATGACCTGCGAAGCGATGGGCGTGGACCTGGCCCGTCTCAGTGGCCGCGTGTTCCTCAATAAGCCAGACAAGGGGCTGTCGCTGCCCAATGATACGGCGCGGGTATTGAAGGACATTGCGGCGCTGGAAACCCTCACGGGCGAGCCGGTGGTTGCGGTGTTCATCGACACCATCCGGGAAACCTCATCAACCGGCAGCATGAGCGACCAGAAGGATGTCACGCCCATCCTGGCAGCGTTCAAAGAGATCGGCCGCGGGCGCATGGTATTCGTGTGCGGGCACGTGTCTGTAGAGAACTCACGCTTGGCGCTGGAGGATCGTAATCCTATGGGGTCCGGTGACTTCCTGGCCCGGTTGGATACGGTGCTTCACCTGGAAACCACGATCGAGAAGGACAAGGCGGAGGGCCTCGGCCGCATATGGGTGCAGAAGGTTCGCAATGGTCCGGCACGATACAGCATACCGCTGAAGGTCCGGCGCGCGTCCAGTGGCATCCCGGTGCCAATGCTGGACACGTCCGGTGAGGTGCGGCCCGAGACGGCACACACCGGCAGAAAAGAGCGCGCGGCGGACACGAAATCCAAATACACCCCGAACAATCCTTTTGAAGATGCGCGGACAGTAAAGGTTGCGGTGGCTGTGCTGAAACGTGAGCGCCACAAAGCCCACAGATCATCGGCCGTTGCCGAGATGATGATGCAGGAGGACCACTTCGACATTGCGCCAAAATCCCTTGCCGAGAGGATCATAGACTTTCCAGAGATAAAACCTCCCCGCTGCACAAGATGTTCCGCCCGTCCCTGCCGACGGATCAGGCGTGGCGTTACTTCGACCATCCCGCGACAAGTGATCCATTCGCGCCCGCATCTGCCCGCCGCTCCGATCGTGCTGCCCGCACAAACGACTGTCCGTTCTCTCCCGCAGGTGAAGGAACAATCCATTGACCACCCTGCACCTGCCGGTCCGGCCGACCCTGCAACTGCCAAGCCGGCCGACCCTGCACCTGGCCCCGCGCCCGGTGGCACCCCCACCGGCACCTCCTCCGCCGGTGGTCAAGCCCAAGGCACCGAAGCCCAAGCCAAGGAAGCCCCGTGACCTGGCCGGCCGGCGGACGATCCCAACGCTGGACGACGCTCGCATTGCCGCGCGTGTGGATGCCCTGGCACGCATCCGCGAGCTGGCGCCCGCCGTGTTCGACCTGGAGGCCCCGCTGCCGCTGAAGATCGGCATTCATCGCGATCTGGTCGCGCTGGGCATCCCCGCCGCGGCCGTGCGGGACGCGTTGCAGTGGTGGGCGGGGCAACCGGCCTATCGCCGTGCCGTCGCCGCCGGTGGCTCACGCTACGGCCTGGACGGTGCCGAGGCTGGCGTCGTCACCGAGGATCAGCAGCGGATCGAGCTCGCAGCATGACACCCGGCGGCTTCCGCGGTCGAGACCAGGCCCGCTTCCGCCGACTGGCGCGTGAGCGGTCCGCGGCTTTCCGCCGCATGGAGCGAGCCGCCACAAAGAAAGTCGCAGTGACCGAGGATGCCCCGGTCGCGGCGCCTGAGAAGAATAAGCCACAGATCGGCTCCGTCACTGGGCAAGCCGAGCTGTAGCGGACCACGCCTACGCCTACCCGGCTCCGAGAGGGCAAGCCGGGGACCACGCCTAAACGCCCAAGGCCCCCGTGATTTGGATACGGCCGGACCACGACTACCTGGCTCCGAGAGGGCAAGCCGGAGATACGCCCAAGGCCCCCGTGATTTGGACACGGCCGGACCACGCCTACCTCGCCTGGACTCGCCCCGTAGATCACGCATCCCGCGTGTGAACGATAAGGCTGAACGGAAAAGGAACATGCACATGATTTTTCGCAACCCACCCACACCGGCCGCCGTCGTGCGGTCACTGGAGCACTACCATGTCAACGTTCACGACCGACGACCACCGCCATGAAATCCTGGTGCCCATCGTCACCGATACCGCTACGCCTGAGCTGATCCGCGTTCCAGCCCAGCGGATCAGAACCATCCTGCGCCTTCGTGACCGCCAGCCCTTCAAGGACAAGCGGTTCGACCTCGCAGTCATATACGAAGCTGGTTTCCCCGTCGTCCTCCGACGTGGGTTCGCGGTCCTCGAAAGCCTGCTTGGGTCCATGGGCTGGTGCTGCGAGGACGACCTCAACGCCCCTGTCGCGGACTTGTTCCTCGGCCTGCCATTCGCCGCAGAACGCGGTGGTGTGGAACCTGTCGTCCGGCGGCAGGATGTCGTGATCGAGAACGACCCTGGCAAGGTCATTTGGTGGAATGAGGAATACGCCGCGGCGGCCCAAGCACAGATCGTGCTGGCGCCACCACCACCACCACCGGAACCTGCCATGGCGCCCCCGCCGGTCGAGCCTGCGGCCACACACCCGGTCGAGGTGAAGCCAACCCCTCCGATCCGTGTGCGACGGCTGCCGGTAGTCGAGCCTGTGACCCAACCCGAGCCAACCCCAACGCCTCCGATCCGTGTTCGACGGCCGATACCTCCGCCACCACCGGCGCCAGTGCCGGCTGAACGGAGTAAGCGCAACATCGGCAAGGCCGCATTCTGCACCAAACGGGTGTCCGAGCTGACGGGCCTCCGCAGGGTGCGGCAATGCAACCTGACCGAGAAGCATCTGGCCGACTACCGGGCGGCGCTGATGAAGGCGACCACCCCCGAGCAAGCCTTGGCGGCCTATCGGTTGGCGAACACCAGGCACATTTCAGTCGCGGCATAAGGGCCGAAGCTGAGCCGGCGGGGGCTATCTGGTTCCCGCCGGTTTTCGCGTGAAGCCGCTTCGGAATAAGTGTAAAACTTTCTCCACATAGATCACGCAATAGTGTGACGAGGGGGGGATCGATGGTGCGCGAAGCCAAGATTTGGCGCGCGAAAGCCAAAGAGTGGCGGCGCCTTGCCCGACTGGAAAACAATCAAACCCTGGCCGAGCCGCTGTTGTATCTCGCGGACGAGGCCGAGAGGGTGGCTGCCGCAATAGAGGCCAAAGCACTGCCGCCGTTGGCTTATTGCTGATCCCAGTCACCCCGCCCGATGCCAACCCTGAAGGGGCCGACGCGCCAGTCGTTGCGCTTTATCGTGGCCGCACCGCCTCGCTCAAAGTTCATATGATGCAATATCATAATGGTATGGTATATGGAACGGGAACGCGTCACCAAAGGCGACACGGCACATGCGAGGAAGCCACGTAGCGGTCGCACTAGCAGCCCTATTGGCCGGTGCAGCCGCTCCAACATCGCCAGCTAAGCCGGACGCATCGGCCTTGCTAAAGGCGCACGAGGGGTGGGAAGAGTGCGTGGCCGACTTTGCCGCCAAGTATGACGATCGAACGTCGGACGTCATGAGCGTTGCGGCCGCCATACAGTCGATGTGCAGCCACAAATACATCGCCCTTCTGCTGACTATCCCCCGTGGCCCGCGGGACATAGGCGTGGTTCAAGAGGCCAAAGATGAACGCGACGACATAACGCGCGAGATCGCTGGGAAGGTGCTGATGATGCGCGCTTTACTCCGCCCTGAGGCACCCAGCGCCTTTTGACCCCCTCAGACAATTCCTCGAAGCCCCGGCCAGGTCCATCCGGGTCAATGCAATATAACGTGAGCAGGTTGTGACCGCCGGCGGCCGCGATCTCCAAAGCGCGTTTCGCGGTTTCCATGCCTTTCACATCAGCCATGTCGGGAGAGGCCACGGCCACGGCGACGCCGGCGGTGTCGGGAGGCGTCAGTACCTGAGTGCCGCGGAAATGATTGATCAGGCTGAGCAGATCGGGCGGCGCCAGCACCTCGATCCGGCCGGCCCAGGCCGCCTCGCCGCCCTGGCTGGCGGGACAGATCAGGCCAAGGTCATGGGCAGAGGCGGCGATCGCGGCCGGCAGGATGCCGGCGACCGGGTTGAGCGAGCCGTCGAGAGACAGTTCGCCCAGCGCGGCGTAGCCCGCGATCTCGTCGCGCGGCAGGACCTCCATCGCGGCAAGCAGGCCGAGCGCGAGCGGCAGATCGAAATGGCTGCCTTCCTTCAGCAGGTCGGCCGGCTTCAGGTTGATCAGGACGCGCTTGAGCGGCAGCGACAGGCCCATGGAGGAGAAGGCGGCGCGGACGCGCTCACGCGCTTCGCCGACCGCCTTGTCGGGCAGTCCGACCAGCACGAGACCGGGAGCGCCGGGGGCGATCTGCACCTGGACCTCCACCGGGACGGCCTCGATGCCGCTGAACGCGAAGGTGTTGGCGATCGCCATGGTGGACGATTGAATGCGCTTGCTCATGGCGGCATTGTCGCGGGCAATGGTAAACAAAGTCGTAAGCAGCGAGGGATATGCATGCCGTTCGACGAAACCGGGCGCCGGCCGGGGCGCCGCCCGTCACGCAACGTGCTGGGCGGGACGATCGGTGTCTGCTCCAACGATCCGCTTACCGGGTTCTTTCGGAACGGGTGCTGCGAGTCCAGCCCGGAAGACCTGGGCAGTCACACGGTCTGCGCGGTGATGACCGCGGAATTCCTGGCCTTCAGCAAGGCGCGCGGAAACGATCTGTCTACGCCGCGGCCGGAGTTCGGGTTTGCCGGGTTAAAGCCGGGCGACCGCTGGTGCCTGTGCGCGCCACGGTGGCAGGAGGCGCTGGAGGCCGGCGCCGCGCCCCAGGTGGTGCTAAGGTCCACCGAGGAAGGCGCCCTGCGGCACTGTCGGCTTGAGGATCTGACGCGGTTCGCCGTCGATCTGAGCTGACGTCATGGTGCCCCCCGAACCTCCGAGGGGATCGGCTTCCGATACCGGCTTTCAAAGGCCTCTGTCCCCATATTCTTCGACGCGTCTTAGCTCCGCGGCAGCCCTCGTCTTTCCGCGAATTCATTCTGCTTTTCTTCACAAATCCTTATGAGCGAGGTGCGTTGTGACGCCGTAAGATGAATCGAGGGCAGGGTCAGGGAGAACTCGTTGCGTTGTGCGTCGTACATCGCAATACCGTGGCCGGCTAAGACCGGTCCAACCATGTTTATTGTACGTTCTTCGTAATAACATAACTGCGATTGATCTGCGAAAAGTGCGGCGACAATCGCTTCAGCGACTTCTCGGGTAGAAGCTTTGTTCCCGTGTACTAACAGGGTTTTGATCATCACCGGCTGGTAGACATGACTCATCCGCATCTCGCGGGTGAGGAAGCGATGAAGACGTGACCACGCCGTATCGGTTTCCGCCTGTACCATTTGTACCATGCCTATCGTTTAGAGAATCGGTGGGTCAATCAAGCCTTGATCAACCGGGTCGTAGCGCTACGGCCAGCAAAGGGCCCGCAGCACGACTGGCGCATCGCTGCCGTTCATTTCCCCCACCGCAGCACCATTGCGTCCAGGCGCCGCGCGATCTCGATCAAGCCGTTTCTTGCCGCCGGGTGCAGCGGCGGGATCGGATGGCGTACCGCTTCGGATGCGATCACGCCGCCTGCCTTCATCAGAGCCTTGCAGGCCGCGAGGCCGCATTGCCGGTTCTCGTGATTGATCAGCGGGAGCCAGCGCCCGTACGCCGCCACGGCCTCCTCCCGCCGGCCGGCAAACCATGGGTCGGTGATCTGCCTGATGCCATCCGGATAACCGCCGCCGGTCATCGCCCCGGTTGCGCCCGCTTCCAGGTCGGCGAGCAGCGTGATCGCCTCTTCGCCATCCCACGGGCCGACGATCGAGGGACCGCCGAGGGCTATCAGGTCGCGCAGCTTGGCCGCGGCCTGCGGCACCTCGATCTTGAAATAGCTGATGTTCTCAATCTCCTTCGCCATGCGTGCGAGGAAAGCCGCGGACAGCGGCGTGCCGGCCACGGGCGCGTCCTGGATCATGATCGGGACGGTGATGGCGTCCGAAACGATGCGGAAGAAATCGTAGATGCCGGGCTCGGGTACGCGGATGGTCGCGCCATGGTAAGGCGGCATGATCATCACCATCGCGGCGCCCGCGTCCACCGCCCGGCGGCTCCGTTCAGCGCAGATCCGGCTGCTGAAGTGCGTCGTTGTCACGATCACCGGCACCCGGCCGGCGACGTGACGCAGCACGAGGTCCATGATTCGTTCGCGCTCGTCGTCGGCGAGCACGAACTGTTCGGAAAAATTGGCCAGGATGCACAGGCCTTCCGATCCGGCGTCGATCATGAAGTCGGCCGCGCGGCGCTGCCCGTCCGGATCGAGTTCGCCGCGGTCGTCGAATACCGTCGGCATGACCGGAAAGACACCGCGCATCGGCTGGGCGGGCGTTGACACCGGACTTTCTCCCTTCGGTCACGACGAGACGTCAGGATAGCGCGGGATGCGGTTTGGCGGGAGTGCCAACAGCATCCCGCGCCGTGGGTCAGATCTGTCGCTTGCTGAGTTGGTCGGCGACGTAGCCCGCCTGCCGGATGGCCAGCGCCGCGATCGTCAGCGTCGGGTTCTCCGCTCCGGACGAGGTGAACTGGCTGCCGTCCGAGATGAACAGGTTGGCGATATCGTGAGCCTGCCCGTAGCTGTTGCACACGCCGTCCCGCGGGTTCGTGCTCTGCCGGCAGGTGCCCATGTTGTGCGTGCTGGGGAACGGCGGCAGCTCGAACACCTCGGTCGCACCAAGCGACTCGTAGATCGCGCGGCCCGCCTTGAACGCATGGTTGCGCATGGCGAAATCGTTGGCGTGATCGGTGAAATGCACCACCGGCACCGGCAAGCCATGCTGATCCCGCTCCGTCGGATGCAAGGTGATGCCGTTGCCCTCCTGCGCCAGGTCCTCGCCGACCAGCCACATGCCGGCGAAATGATCATACATATCGATGATCCGTGTGTAGTCGCGTCCCCAGGCGCCGGGGATCAGGTTGGTGGCGATACCCTCCAGGCCGAAGCCGGGCAGCGTCTCGATCTCGTATCCGCCGGCGAAGCCACGGCTGGGATCGTACCTTGCCTCGTCCTTGACGATGCCCGCCATCTGGGTGCCGCGCTCGAAATTCACCCGGCCCGGCATGATGGCGTAGACGGTCCCGCTCATGTGCCGCATGAAGTTGCGGCCCACCTGACCAGACGAGTTCGCCATCCCATCCGGATATTTCGACGAAGCCGAATTCAGCAGCAGGCGGGGCGTCTCCACCGCGTTTCCGGCGACGCAGACGGCACGCGCTTTCTGCTCATGCTGGTTGCCTGCCTTGTCGGCGTAGATCACGCCGGTGACCATGCCAGTACCGTCGTGCGTGATGCGCAGCGCCATGCTCTCAGGCCGCAGTTCGAAATGTCCGGTCGCTTCCGCCTTCGGGATTTCGGTATAGAGCGTGGACCATTTCGCACCGATCGCGCAGCCGGCCATGCAGAAGCCGATCTGACGGCACGCCGGCCGGCCGTCGCGCGGCTCGGAGTTGATCGCCATGTTGCCGCTGTGAAACGCCTTGTAGCCGACGCGCTTGGCGCCCGCGGCCAGCACCTTGTAGTTGTTGTTGCCGGGCAGGCGCGGAATACCGTGGGTCCCGGTGACTCCCATCTTGTCCTCGGCCTTGTCGTAGAACGGCTCGAGTTCCTGGAAGCTCAGAGGCCAGTCCATCACGTTGGCGCCCTGGATTTCGCCATAGATCGTGCGCGTCTTGAACTCATGTTCCTGGAACCGCAGGGCCGCGCCGGCCCAGTGCACCGAGGTGCCGCCGACGGTCTTGCAGACCCAGAGCGGCAGGCTGGCATTGAGAGCGCCTGTGCCGATGCGCTTGTCCAGCCAGGTCAGACGTCCGAACATCACGTCGCCGTCATTGACGATATCACTCAGTCCCAGCCGCGGTCCGGCCTCAAGGCAGACAACGTCGATACCCTTCTGCGCGAGTTCGTTCGATAGTGTGCCGCCACCGGCGCCCGAACCGACCACCACAACGACGGAGTCATCCTTCAGATCGAATGTTTTTGCCATGGATCGTTCCCCCGCTCAACCGTTCGGCAGCCAGCCGATATCATCGAAGCCCCGGTCAATGTATCCGCCAAGCTCCACCGAGGGGCCGCCGTAGCCGAACATCTGATAGACCAGCGGATTGCCGTAGAGACCGCTGATGGTCTTGGTCCGCACCGTGGCGAAGAACTCGGTCTTTTCGATGCTGCGCAGCACGTCGTCGCGCGTACCGTCGCTGAGGTCGATCCAGGGCATGTTGTGAGCGGCATCGAGCTGGGCCACGCCCTGGACCAGCAGTCGCCGAACGTCCCCGTCGGCAGCGGCCTGTTTGTCGAGGGCGTCGACGACAACCGCGTAGTACTGCATGCCGAGCCGTTCGTGCGGGAACAGGTCGTGCGACATGATCAGCAGGGTCTGTGCGGCGTGTGGCTCGAGGTTGGCGGTTGCTATTGCCCAGGCGTGATCGGGGCCGAAGATCATCGATCCGCCGGCGGCGAACGCGGTGACAGCGATGCCACTCGCGCGCAGGAACGCCCTGCGCTGCAGTCCTTCTTTTTCCATTGTTTCCTCCCCCGGGCACGTGGCCCGCGTCGTTTACTTGCACCGGATATTCAACACCTGTTCGCACCCCGCCAACAAGCTGATTTTTGCAAGACGAACGGCCTGTGCCGCGCCATCTGTTTCTTATGTGCACCGAAAATGCACTGCGCCAGAACAACATCGGCCGCGAGGCGATCACGGTGTCAGTTGGGCTGCCAGTCCGCACGAGACCGTGATCGCATGCCCACGCGGGTGGGCCGGTTTGACGGCGGACGAGGTGTCGATAATCGTCAGGGACTACGGGCGTCCCGACCGCGGGCGCCCATCGTTGCGATGATCATGCGGCTGATCGCTGCGCTGGCTGTGGTTTCCAGGCGCTTGTCCAGGCGATCGATGTCAAGTTCGTGGTGCGCGACATTTGGCTCGCGCAGGCGACCTCGTTAATTCATTGAGCTCGCCGGGAGGTCTTTTGAGGCACTAGTGTGGTGGTTCCGAAGTCCGCCATACTGTGGATCATCCCCGGAGCGGACTTCGGAACCACAAACCACACTAGAAAACAATGCTTTGCTAGTGTCCTCGTCGATTCGGAAGTTCGTAAGGCGGCTGATCCAGGCATGGCGGAACTTCCGGATCGGGACACTAGACAATTTTCAGCCTGACTGTGCAGGCCGAAAATGGTCTATCTCTTTGTTTGATCGCATGATTCACGCGCCGGGGACGTTCCGCTCAGCGCAATCATGTCCTAATACGTCGTTTCTCGATCATGATTTCCCGGGCAGGCTCCGGGGCGTGGTGTGCAACGGCCACGGCAAATCGCCGGCATCGCTTGCCGCGAGCCGCAGCGCCTCGCCCTACTGAGTAACCATGGGGGGCAGCAGCGCCGCGGCATAGGCGGCCGGATCGGCGATCAGCGCCCGCGCCGCCTCCAGGTCGGCCGCGCCGCCCTCCGCGGCGGGGCACGGCGCGCGTATCTCCAGCACGTCGGACGCCGGCACCGGTACGCGGGCCGCCCGTGAACGACGGATTGCTTCCGCCATGGGTTGGAAGCCGGTCGACAGCGACGCGAGCTGCCGGCTCAACGCCTCCGGTCCCAGGCTGGTGCAAACCTGCGGCAGCACGCCCAGTCCCTGTATCGGCCAGCCGAGCGGGGCAAGCATCTGGCTCCATGTGACGAACAGTTCACCGCCGTCGGGCAACGGGTCGATCGTCTGGACCATCCCCTTCCCCACCGTCTCACTGCCGACGATCACCGCCCTTCCGCGGTCCGCCAACGCCGCGGCCAGGATCTCCGCGGCACTCGCGGTGCGGCCATTGACCAAGACGACGACGGGCACATTCTCCGCCAGTTCGCCTTCGGTGGAGTGCCAGACATTCATCGCATCAGGATCACGCCCGATCGTGGTCGCCACCAATCCCGCCGGCAGAAAGGTGTCCGCTGCCGTTACCGCCTGTGCCAGCAGGCCTCCACGGTTGTCACGCAGGTCGAGCACGATGCCGTTGACCCGGTGCGGCGCGGACAGCGCATCCTGCAGCGACAGCGCGAGATGGGACGCCGTGCTGGCGCTGAAGCTGGTGATCCGCAGCACGAGCACATCGGAGAAACGCCGTGCGAAGACGGTCTCGGGCGGCACCATCGCGCGCATAAGCTGTGCCTCACGCGTGCGCCCGTCCCGTCCGCGCCAGGACAGGATCACAACCGAGCCCTCGGCGCCGGCCAAGAGCGCGGCGACGGTCATCGGGTCCTGGTCCCGGGTGCGCTGCCCGTCGATGGCGACCAGGATATCGCCCGGCGTGAGGCCGACTATGGCGGCCGGGCTGTCGCGCACGACGGAGCGCACCACGATTAACGCGCCCCGCTGTTCCACGGTCAGGCCCACCCCTGCGCGTCCCGCCCGGCGCGCCCGGTCCTCGCCCGCCTCCACCGGCGGCACGTAGCGTGAGTACGGATCGAGTTGGGCAAACATCTCATCGAAGAAGCCCTGGATCACGCCCTGGGTGCCGGCACGTCGGACCGGGGCTGAAATCGGAAAGCAGGCGGCTGTCACCAGCGCGGCGACTTTCGCCCAGGAAGCGGGCGACCCGTCCTTTGGTGCCGGAACCTCCAGCAGGACCTGATCCTGGCGAAGGAGTTGCACCCTCGGCTCCTCCGCCACCACGCGCAAGGTGGGATCCAGTTCGGAAAGGCCCTGCAGACCCCACAGGGTCAGTTGCGGGAGGGGAACCGGGTCCAGGATTCGGGGCGCTATGAAGGTCAATGCATCGCTGTAGACCGCGGTCAGACGGTGCGCGTCGAATTCGCCGGCCGCAAAAGAGTCAGCTTGTGCCCGGCCAATGGCGAACAGCACGAGAAGGACGCTGATTCGGATCACCGGCGAGACGGCCGTTTCCCTGGAAGCCGCTTCCCTGGGGATCGTTTCCCGTTCGGAGGACGTGCGTCGGAGATCTCAGTCCGCCGGTTGTTATCAAATAAACCGCCGCCCAGCATGTGGAATACCAGGCCGCCGGTTACGGGATTGGCTTCGGACAACAGAACCTCTACCTCCTGCGCGAGGCAATAGACTTTCTGCGTTCGGCGGCCCGTCAGCGTCTGCTGCCGTTCGTCGAACTGCCAATAGTCGTCCGGCAGTGTCGCCAACGGCACGATACCGCTGGCACCGGTCTCTGCCACCGTAACGAACAGGCCGAAACGGGTCACCCCTGATATGCGCGCGGCGAAACGTCCGCCGATCCGCGCTGCCATAAACGCTGTCAGATACCGATCGACCGCGTCCCGCTCGGCCTGCTGCGCGCGCCGTTCGGTTTCAGTGATACGGTCGCCGATCTCGGGAAGGACCGCGGCCTGATCGTCGGGCAGGCCGTCGCGGCCGAGGCGGAGACCCTTGATCAGCGCGCGATGCACAAGAAGGTCGGCGTAGCGGCGGATCGGACTGGTGAAATGCGCGTAGCGGGGCAACGCGAGGCCAAAATGCCCAATATTATCCGGACTGTAGGCCGCCTGGGACTGGCTGCGCAACATGACCTCGTTGATCAGTTGCGATTCGGGCGTGCCGGCGTAACGGCGCAGGATGCGATCGAAATCACGCGGATGCAGTTGGTTACCGGGTGGCAGCGAGATGCCCAGTGTCGCGAGGAAGCCGCGCAGGGCGTCCAGTTTTTCATCCGACGGCGGCGCGTGGATGCGGTACATGCAGGGCTGGTGGAGACGTTCCAGTTCCTCGGCCGCCGCGATGTTGGCGAGAACCATGAACTCCTCGATCAGGCGATGGCTATCGAGGCGCGGGCGTGGCGCGACGCTGGCGACGCGGCCCTGATCATCGAGCACGACCTGGCGTTCGGGCAGATTGAGGTCCAGCGCGCCACGCTCCAACCGAGCGGCAAGCAGGGCACGGAACGCGGCATAGAGATGGACCAGCGGCACGCCGCGCCCGGTCTCGGTGATGTCATCGTGAGCGTCCTCAGCGGCCTGGGCTTCCTCATAGGTCATGCGGGCAGCGCTGCGCATCAGCCCGCGCCCGAACCGATGGCTCGTCTTGCGGCCGGCGCGGTCGATCTTCATCTCGACGAACAGGCAGCCGCGGTCCTCGTTCGGACGCAGGCTGCACCAGCCGTTCGACAGCGCCTCCGGCAGCATCGGCACGACCCGGTCGGGGAAGTAGACACTGTTGCCGCGTAGCCCGGCGGCCTGGTCGAGCGCGGATGCCGGCCGAACGTAGTGTGCAACGTCGGCGATCGCGACCAGCAAACGAAACCCGCCCGCCTGGCCCGGGTCCGGTTCGGCATGGACGGCGTCGTCGAAATCGCGCGCGTCCGCGCCGTCGATCGTGATCAGGGGGATGTCACGGAGGTCAATGCGGCTGCCCAGCGCGAGACCGCGGGCACGCGCTGCCTCTTCGAGCGCGGCTTCGGGGAAGGTCTGCGGAATGTCGTGGGTGTGGATGGCTATCAGGCTAATCGAGCGGGCGTCGCCCAGCTTGCCGAGACGCTCCAGCACGCGGGCTGGCTTCAGGCCCAGGTGGAGATGCTGCGCGACCGGTTCGGCGAGCACGATCTCGTCGGCCTCCGCGCCGGCTTCCTGACCGGCCGGCACGATCCACTCGGCCTTGGAACGGCGATCGGTGGGGATGATCCTGTTTTCGGACCGTCCGCGCTTGAACACGCCAAGGATGCGACCGGGCGCTTCGCTGATGCGGCGCAACGTCCGGCCTTCGTAGCGGCCCGGTCCCATTGGCTTAAGCCGGGCCAACACGCGCTCGCCCGGTGCGAGAGCCGGCGTGCCCTGGCGTTCGGGATGCATGAGGACGGTGGGTGGCGGCCCAGCCGCACTCGCCCATTCGACCGGGCGCCCGAGCGCGTCGCCATCGCGGTCGGTGCCGGTGATCTGAACGACCGCGGTATCCGGTAATCTGCCCGCGGCTCCGCGCGCCGGCGGTCGATCGAGAGCCCGACCGCCCTCGCGGGAGATGGGGTTGCTTCGACGCTTAACTTGTTTCGCCACTGAATTCGCAACCGCGACCATGCCTGAAACACAGTGCCACAGCGGTGGGACGACCGCCACGACGGGTTGGGCGGTTTCCGAGGCAGTTCGCGCCTCGGACGAAATTAATCGGTGAGTGTTACTCCAGGATCGCGCATCATAGGCGTGTGGGTCGAGGGGCTTGATCGGTGCGCGACCATGCGGCGAAAGGCGGTCGCGCCACGACTGACGCCACTGGAAGGCCGGATGCTACACCATTTGTACCCTGACTGTGCAGGCCGAAAATGGTCCAGGTGTTTGTTTGATCGCATGATTCACGCGCCGGGGACGTTCCGCTCAGCGCGATCACGCTCTATCGTAGGCGCTGCACCGTGTAATCGGCGACATCGGCAAGGGCGCGCCGGATCGGGCTGTCAGGGAAGGTCGCCAGAGCGGCCTTGGCCTCCTGCGCGAAGAGCCGTGCCCTCTCCAGTGTGACCTGGATGGCACCGTGATGGGCGATCAGGCGCATCGCCTGATCGAGGTCGGATTCGGTCTGTTCCAGCGCCTCGATCGTGCGTTGCCAGAATGCCCTCTCGAGATCGTCGCCGGCCAGGAAGGCGACCAGGACCGGCAAGGTGATCTTGCCTTCGCGAAAATCGTCGCCAACCGTCTTGCCGAGGGTAGCCTGGTCGGCGACATAGTCCAAGGCGTCATCGACGAGTTGGAAGGCGATACCGAGCTTCATGCCGTATTCGGAAAGCGCTGCTCCCTCGCGTTCGGGACGGTTGGCGACGACCGCGCCGATCTGGCAGGCGGCGGCGAACAGCGCGGCGGTCTTGCCCTGAACGACCTCCAGATAGCGCGCTTCGCTGGTGGACAGGTCGTTCTGCGTCACAAGTTGCAGCACCTCGCCCTCGGCGATGGTCGCCGCGGCGTGCGAAAGGATGGCAAGGACTTCGAGCGAGCCGTCATCCACCATCAACTGGAAGGCGCGGGCGAACAGGAAATCACCGACCAGCACGGACGCCTTGTTGCCGAACACGGCGTTGGCCGAGGCCAGCCCCCGGCGAAGCTGGCTCTCATCGACCACATCATCATGCAGCAGGGTCGCGGTGTGGATGAACTCGACACAGGCGGCGAGATCGACGTGCCGGGCGCCGCCTTCTTGAGGCGGATAGCCGCACAGCCGGGCGGCGGCGAGGGTAAGCAGGGGACGCAGCCGCTTGCCGCCGGCCGCGACGATATGGGCGGCAAGCTGCGGGATCAGCGAGACAGGACTGTCCATCTGAGAGACGATGACGCGATTGCAGGCTTCCAGGTCGGCCTCGACGAGGTTGACCAGGGCCGACAAGGCATCCTCGCTCCTGTGTTCGGTCGAACCGGACACGAGCGCCACGCCTGCATCAAGGGGACTGGCGACGCCGCCCAACTGGTTCTCCCGCCTGGCCTTTGGGGTCGGTCTTCATATCGGCCGCAATCAAATTGGGTCAAGCGGGCATGAAATGCCCGGACGGACCTCCGAAGCCGCCGAGCCGGCCTCGATCGAGCCGATCGGCAGCCGAGGAGATGGGTGATCAAGCCTGATAGTCCAGTCTAATCAATGTGCGGGACCGGACCAGGACGGCGGCCAGGGGATGTGCCGACCTGTTGCGCGGAAGCACCATAAGGCTCACGATCCCTTCATGCGCGTGGTCATCACCTCCAACGACGTGGTCAGGCTGTCTTTTCTGACGGCCCTTCTGGCGGATGCGGGAATCGAGGCGATGGTGCTGGACCAGCATACGAGTGTCCTGGAAGGGAGCGCGGGGGCGATTCCGCGCCGGCTGGTCGTCAGCACCGACGACTATCCCCGGGCGTGCCGGATCCTGCGCGAGGCGGGCGAGTGGTGATCACCGAGGGCCATCTGCTTGGTGGCCGGGTTGTGTATCGCCAACCCGCCGCCGGCTTCCGCAGTGGGATCGAACCTGTGCTGCTGGCGGCCTCCGTGCCGGCTCGTCCCGGTGAGCGCGTCCTGGAGGCAGGCACCGGCGCAGGTGCCGCCCTGCTATGCCTGAGCGCGCGAACGCACGATGTGAGTTCCACCGGTGTGGAAAGCGACCCGGCGATGGCGGATCTCGCCGCGGCGAACGCACGCGCCAATGGGTTCTCCGGCCTGGAGATCATCGCGGACCGAATCGAGACCGCGGTGTTCCCTCAGCCGTTCGATCATGCGATCGCCAATCCGCCCTACCATTTGCCGCCTGGCACCGCCTCACCGGATTCTGCCCGGGAAACCGCCAAGCGGGGCTCCGCCACTCTGATCGCCACCTGGATCGGGCACCTTGCCGGAGTTTTGCGCCACCGGGGCAGCCTGACGCTGATCGTGGCGGCCGGACTCTTTCCCGCCTGTCTGGCGACGATGGTGCAAAGCCGGTGCCCCTGCACCATCCTCTTTCCGCTTTGGCCAAAAGCTGGCCATCCGGCGAAGCTGGTCCTGCTGCGCGGGGTGAAAGGCGCGCGGGCGCCGACACAGCTGATGCCGGGGCTCGTCCTGCACAACCCGGACGGTTCATTCACCGACGCCGCGCAGGCCATCCTGGCCGGCGGTGCGGCATTGCCGCTGGCCGGCTCCCGCGATGCCCGGGGTTGATCCAGACCTACCGCACTTCCATCGCCCAGCCAGACCTGTGAACCAAGGGCGCATCGTGCCGCCGTTCGGGACGAGCACTTCAATGGCCGATCGTTACGACCGAACGTCGGACGCCTGAACCGAACGGCACGCGGCCACGTGTCTGCTCCGGGCCTTCTATCCGGACGTGACGCCTGAAGCGCTTCCACCTTGAATGGAGACGCCCTGGCTCATAGTTCCCGAGCGATTTCATCAGCCTGAGGTCGCTTCGCGATTCGGGACAGACCGATATTGCTCTGGACGCGACACGGATCCGGGCCATCACGGACACGGCTGACAGACCGTTCCTTACATCTCGTCCGAGTTCGGGTGGCGCAGGTGCCACAACCGCTCGTGTGCCGCGATCAGGCTCTCCATGTTGCGCCGCCGTGTTCCATCCGGCGTCAGTGGACGCCGGGTCAGCATCATTTCCAGGATATGGAGAAGCTGTTCCGCGACCTCGAAGTCCGCCTGATCGCAGGCGTGGTGGAACGCGATCAGGATCTTGTCCGAAAGCCGTCGGCTATATCGAGGCGCACCACCCGTCCCGGTTTCCCGACCGGTATCCTCTTCAGTTTGGCTCACTACCGCCCCTATCATGGTGGTACCACCATCCAAGCCTGCAACCGGTGCAACGGCGCACCCTCCTCTCGCGAACACGCAGCATCCTGATCAGCAGCCGGACAGCGCAGGACGCAGAATGAATCATGCACACTCAAACACGACGCACGTGAAAAAGTCGTTAACTCCGGCGTGAAAATCGTCAAAAATTCCGATGCGACAAAAATTACCGCCTTCCGTGATACAAAATCCGTTTGTTGTGACAGGCTAGCGCCGATTCTAGACGGAGAGCCAGAGGCTTCATTGTGAAGCGCATCGCTGTTTGCAACCAGGGACCTGGCGGGATCCGCGGCTCGCGCCATCCCGCGGGGTCGCATTACAAGGTCTCCGAGAGTGCCGATGTCGCGGGGATCGAAGTCGGCGAGGCGGCGAAGGCTTCGTCCCAGTTGCCCGCGGTGGACGCCTTGCTGTACTCGGTGGCTCGGTTCTCAAAGAAATTCGCGTGTTCGACCGCGTTCAACATCTCATCCAGCCATCGTAACGGGTTCCTCGCCACGTGAAAGAGTTCGCTGAGACCGAGTTCGATCAGGCGCCGGTCGGCGATGAAGCGAATATACTGCTTGACCTCGCGCGGTGTCAGACCCTCCACCGGGCCTTGTTCGAAGGCGAGGTCGATGAACGCATCCTCGTGCGACACGATAGTCGCGCAGGTAAGATATATCTCCCGTCGCAGGTCCTCGGTCCAGAGGTCCGGATTCTCCTGAATGAAGGTGCGGAAGAGCTTGATGATGGAAGCACAGTGCAGGCTTTCATCACGCACCGACCAGGTGACGATCTGGCCCATGCCTTTCATTTTGCCGAAGCGTGGGAAATTCAGCAGGATCGCGAAGGAAGCGAACAGTTGCAGACCCTCGGTGAAGGCGCCGAACGCGGCCAGGGTCCTGGCGATTTCGAACCGGGACTCAACAGAGAAGCCGTGCATGTAGTCGTATTTGTCCTTCATCTCCTGGTATTTCAGAAAGGCGGTGTATTCGGTCTCGGGCATGCCGATGGTGTCAAGCAGATGGCTGTACGCGGCGATATGCACCGTCTCGATGTTCGAGAAGGCTGACAGCATCATCAGCACCTCCGTAGGTTTGAACACCTGACTGTAGTGCTTCATGTAGCAGTTGTTCACCTCGACGTCGGCCTGGGTGAAAAAGCGGAAGATCTGTGTCAGCAGGTTGCGCTCGCCGTCGGTCAGGTTGCGATGCCAGTCCTTCACGTCGTCGGCGAGCGGCACTTCTTCCGGCAGCCAGTGCACGCGCTGCTGGGTCAACCAAGCCTCATATGCCCAGGGATAGCGGAACGGCTTGTAGACGGGGTTCTCGGTCAGCAGGTCAAACCGGATCGGATGTTCGTCGGCCGCGCGGGTAGTCCCGTCCATATTTGTCCTGTCCCTTCGAGAGAAGCCTGTGCGCCACCGAATTGTCGGGGAGCGCCATTCCAACCGATTGTGGTTGGATGTGGATGGCAACGCAACCACTGGTGATCCCGAATGCGACACATCGGATGTTACCACGTCCGTCATGAATGTGGTGACGAACCGGCGAGGCCGGTCAAACGTTGCCAGACGCCCGGCCCGGTCGTACCGTCCGAACTCCCTGGCGGCGAGCCAGGACGCGCGCCAGGATCAATGGACCACTTGCACAAGGGGATGGAGAGATGAAGGTCGGTCAGGCAGTCGCCGAGATCATGAAGCGCGAGGGGATCGAGATCCTCTGTGGCTACCCCGTCAACCATCTGCTGGAGTTCGCCGCCGCAGCCGACATCCGGCCGGTGATCGTGCGGCAGGAGCGGATCGGTCTGCACATGGCCGACGCGATTTCACGCGTGACCTCCGGTCGCAAGATCGGTGCGTTCTGCATGCAGCACGGGCCGGGAACGGAGAATGCCTATGGCGGCGTCGCACAGGCTTACTCCGAATCGGTGCCGATGCTGGTCATCCCGCAGGGCTATCCGCGGCGGATCGCCAATATCGACCCGAACTTCAGCAGCCGTGCGCGAGATGCGCGGCGTGTCGAAGTCGGCCGAGCCGGTCACCATCCCGGCCGAGGTGTCGAACATCATGCGCCGGGCGATGAGCAATATCCGCAACGGCCGCAGCGGCCCGGCGATCGTCGAGATTCCCGACCGATATCTGGAACGAGGAGATCGGCGACCTCGACTACACGCCGGTCGGCGTGCACAAATACGGTCCGGATCCGGTCGATGTGCGCAAGGCCGCGGCGGCGATCCTGGGGGCCAAGCGCCCGGTGATCTATGCCGGCACCGGCGTGCAGTGGGCCGAAGCCTGGGCAGAACTGCGCGAATTCGCGGAACTGCTGGGCGCGCCGGTCACCACCAGCCTCGGCGGCAAGAGTTCCTTCCCGGAGAACCATCCGCTGTCGCTGGGGTCCGGCGGCAACGCGGTGCCGAAGCCGGTGCATCACTTCGTGCAGAACGCCGACGTCATCATCGGCATCGGCTGCTCGTTCACCGAGACCAATTTCGGCATCAAGTTCCCCAAGGGGAAGACGTTCATCCACGCGACGCTGGATCCCGAACCACCTGAACAAGGATGTGGTCAGCGCGGTCGGCCTGGTCGGCGATGCAAAGCTGACGCTGGCGGCGCTGATCGGCGAGTTGCGGCAGACCATCAAGGCCAACCGCGATCCGTCGGCCGTGGTGACCGAGATCACCGCGGTGCGCGAGGAATGGATGGCGGAGTGGAGCCCACGGCTGCATTCGAACGAGTCGCCGCTCAGCCCCTACCGGGTGATCTGGGAGCTGATGCACACGGTGGACGTGAAGAACACGATCATCACCCACGACGCCGGCAGCCCGCGCGACCAGATTTCACCGTTCTGGGTCTCGACCGAACCGCTGTCCTATATCGGCTGGGGCAAGACGACCCAGTTGGGCATGGGGCTCGGCCTGGCGATGGGCGCCAAGCTGGCCAAGCCGGACAAGCTTTGCATCAACCTGTGGGGCGACGCGGCGATCGGCTTCACCGGCATGGACTTCGAGACCGCGGTGCGCGAGCGCATCCCCATCCTGTCGATCCTGCTGAACAACTTCTCCATGGCGATCGAACTGAAGGTGATGCCGATCTCGACCGAGAAGTATCGCTCAACGGATATCTCCGGCGACTACGCCGCGATGGCGCGGGCGTTCGGCGGATACGGCGAACGGGTGACGCAGCCGGGAGACATCAAGGCGGCGATCCAGCGCGGGATCGAACAGACGCAGGCGGGCAAGCCGGCGTTGCTGGAGTTCATCACCGCCAAGGAAACGCGGGTTTCGAAGTTTTGAGGAAGGAAGGCCGGGCTCTGCCCGGACCCGCAAAGGGGCCGACGGCCCCTTTGATCCCGATCATTTAAGGCAGGCGGACAGGCCGGGCGAGACAAGCCTCGCAAGCGACACGGTCGCCCCTCCTGTCGGTCTTATACCGGGGTTCCAAGGGCGGTCCGCCCTTGGGGGGTACGGGGCAAAGCCCGCCCTTTCCTACCTCAATCCTCGGAAAAATGTGCGTATTTCGGCGGCGAGGGCGTCCGGCTGTTCCATGGCGGCGAAGTGACCGCCCTTGGGCATCTCGGTCCAGCGCTGGATGTTGGTATACATATTCTGGGCTATGGACCGCGGCGGCCGGATGATCTCCTTCGGGAAGGCGCAGTAGCCCGTGGGCACGTCGATGGTCCCGCCGCTGGGGATCGGCCACTGGCCGTGCAAACGCGCGTAATACGGCCAGAACGATGAGCCGATCGCGCCGGTAAACCAGTAAAGCGAAATGTTCGCCAGCAGGCGATCGCGGCTGATGACGGAGTCGGGGTCGCCATTGCAGTCGGTCCACGAGCGGAATTTCTCGACGATCCAGGCTGCCAGTCCTGCCGGCGAGTCGGTCAGGCCGTACGCAAGAGTTTGCGGCTTCGTGCCCTGGATCCACTGGTAGCCGGTTTCCTCCTTCAGCCACTCCGCGAGTTCGGCGAAATAGCGGCGCTCGTCCTCGGTCGGGTTGGCAGGCGGCGGACGATCACGCTGGATGGTCAGCAGGTTGATGTGAATGCCGATCACGTTCTCCGGGTGAGCGTGGCCGAGGCGGGAGGCGGTGAAGGCACCGTAGTCGCCGCCCTGGGCGCCGTAGCGCTGGTAGCCCAGAACGTCGGTCATCAGGGAGGCGAAGCACGCGGCGATGGCCTCGATGTTGAAGCGCTTTTGCCCTGGCGCGAAGGACAGGCCGTAACCGGGCAGCGAAGGGGCAATGACGGTGAAGGCATCGCCCGGATCACCGCCGAAACGGGCGGGATCGGTCAGGCGGGGGATGATGTCGAGAAACTCGAACACCGAGCCCGGCCAGCCGTGCATGAGCAGCAGCGGGATCGGGGATGGGCCTTTGCCGGGCACGTGCAGGAAGTGCAGGTCGACGTCCGGCATCTGGACCTTGAACTGCGGGAACGCGTTCAGGCCGGCTTCCTGCTGGCGCCAGTCGAATTGGTCCTTCCAATAGGAGACGAGCGTTTTCATATAGGCGAGGTCGGTGCCGTAGGCCCATGGCGCGTCAGGTGCCTGGTCGGGAAAGCGGGTCAGGGCGAGGCGAGCCTTCAGGTCGGCGACAGCCTCGTCCGGGACGGACAAGGTGAACGGGGTCGGGGCCATAGGGACGTCCTTTGCCTAGGTCAGTCGCGTGCTCTGCCAGGTGACCATTGCCCACTGACTGCCCCGGTTGGCGTAGACATCGGTGAAGCGGACGCGAAACGAATTGGCCTTGCCGCCGGAATTCACGCTGATCGCGGCGATGCCCGTCAGAACGACCGCATCGCCCAGGTCCTGTGCGACGACGTCGGACGGTTCCACAGCAGTGTAGACCGTGGCACCTGATTCCATTGCCCCGATCAGGCTTTGCTTGGTGTCCAGGCGTGCGCTCGAATGGGTGTAGATCAGATCGTCGGCCAGGAGCCTGTTCAGGGCCGCGACATCCTTCCCGGCCATCGCCGCCATGCGCTGACGGTCAAGTTCGATGATCTTCTGGGCGTTTCCGGCCATTTTCGAGATCCTCCGGTTTGTGGTTTCGAACCGGGGCAAGCCTAGCCGAGACAGTCGCCTGCTGTCGAACCGGCCTCGCTCCGGGCCGACGGCCGCCCCCCCGCAACCAGGGTGCATCGGCGCGACAGCCGGGTGCGTCGCGAGCCTCGATCCGTTCCCGACCAAAGTCATACGGCATCCGGCTGAGCAACCCCCGTTTCGCCGATCACTTGACCGAGCGGTGGATCGCCGTTTGGATCGCTGCATGCTTGATCATTTGAAGGCGAACAACCAGGCGTGGGCTGCGCGGAAGGTTGCGGCGGACGCCGCGTTCTTCAGGCGGCTGGAGGGACTGCAAGCGCCGGAATACCTGTGGATCGGCTGTTCCGACAGCAGGGTGCCAGCGAATGAGATCGTCGATCTGGACCCGGGCGAGCTGTTTGTGCACCGCAACGTCGCCAACCTCGCACCGCCACAGGATGCCAACTATTTGTCGGTGCTGCAGTTCGCGGTGGATGTGATCAAGGTGAAACACGTCATTGTCGTGGGTCACTACGGCTGTGGTGGCATCGCCGCGGCGGTCGATGGCAGGCGCCGGGGGCTGGTGGATCACTGGCTGCATCCCATCCGGGAGGTGTTCAGCGAGAACCGGGCGGCGCTCGAGGCGATCGCGGACGAGGGCGCCCGGCTGAACCGGCTCTGCGAGTTGAACGTGATCCGGCAGGTGCGAAATGTCGCCTCGGACGTATTCGTGCAGGATGCCTGGGCCCGGGGCCAGGCTTTGAGCGTGCATGGATGGGTCTATACGCTGGGCAACGGGCTGGTCACCGATCTGAACGTCACGATCGCGGCGCCGGGGCGGCTTTGAGGGCCCGTGACGGAGGGTCGCGCATAAACATGAGCTGGAGCGTTTCCACTCAAGGTGAAAACGCTCCAAAAAGCGCGGTGGGTGATCGCCGCCTGGGAGGGCCAAATCCGTGAAGCTGGGCGTCCTGCAGTTCTTCAGTTGGCCCGAACGGCGGGTCGATCTTGCCACGGTGTACAATCGGGCGCTTGAGCGCATCGAGATCATGGACCGGTCGGGCTATGATGCGGTCTGGCTCGCCGAACATCATTTTTCCAGCTTCAGCGTCTGCCCCTCGGTCCACATGATGGGCACCCTCGCCGCGGCCCGGACACGGCGTCTTCGCATCGGCACGGGCGTGTCGCTCGCGGCCTTCTACCATCCGCTTCGCCTCGCCGAGGAGGTGGCGCTGCTCGACGTGCTCTCCGGCGGACGGGTGAACTGGGGGGCCGGGCGTGGCTTTTCACGTGGCGAGTTCACCGCCTTCGGCGTGTCGCCGGAAGAAAGCACCGCGCGGTTTCGCGAGACCGTGGAGATCGTGCTGCGGGCCTGGGACGAGGAACGGCTGAACTACGCCGGCGACTATTTCCGGTTCAAAGATGTCGAGGTGCTGCCGAAGCCGGCGCAGAAACCGATGCCGGTCTGGATGGCGGCGAGTTCGAAGGCGGCGATTGAGTGGGCCGCCGGCCGCGGCTTCTCCATCCTCATGGATCCCCACTCGACCTTCGACGAACTCGCGGACAAGCGCCGGCGATACGCGGACGGCCTTACGGCGGCCGGGTTCTCGCCGGCCGGACGGGATATTCCGATGGCGCGATTCGTTGCGCTGGCCGAGACCGATGCCAAGGCCGAGACCGTGGCGCGGCGCGGCGCGGGCTGGCTCACGGCGTCCTATGCCGGACCGGGTCACAATGCGGTGGTGCAGGAGACGCGGGACTACCGCGGCCAGGATCCCGTCGATCGCTACGTTGACCAGGTGATCCTGCACGGCACGCCTGGCCGGGTGATCGACCAGATTCGGGCGCTGCGCGAGGCAGCCGGCCTGGATTACCTGCTGTGCGCGCCCCTCAGCCACGAAAGTTTCCTGATGCTGACGGACCAGGTGTTGCCGCGGCTGGGGTGAGCGAAATGGCGCTAAAGCGCTTTGACCTAGAGTGGAAACGCTCTGGCGCACATTTATCGAACAATTTCAGCCTGAGGTCGCTTCGCGATTCGAGTCAGGCTGATATTTGCTTTAGTTGGGCGAAACGTCCCATGTCGCGGATCAGGAGTCCCT
This sequence comes from uncultured Alphaproteobacteria bacterium, assembly GCA_963817185.1. Taxonomy (GTDB): domain Bacteria; phylum Pseudomonadota; class Alphaproteobacteria; order Acetobacterales; family Acetobacteraceae; genus Rhodopila. Next base: position 698,215 of record CAWFNN010000007.1, read on the forward strand.
CAGCGCCCGGCCACGCGCTTCACTGCCGGCACCAGCATCGCAGCGAGCACTGCATAGCCGCCGTTGCTCGGATGGATACCGTCATGCCTGAACAGCGCCGGATCGAGCCGATCGGTCATGTTCGTCATCCGAGGGTCGCTATCGAAATTGACCACCGCGTCGGCGCCGGCTTTGTTCTGGATCAACATGCTGTTGTACTCGAGCAGTTCGGTCTCTTGCGGCCGGCGAAAGTCAGGACGCCGCAGTTCGGTCGAGACCACCACTTTCCATCCCTGGGTGTGGGCAGCGACGACATAGTCGGTAAAGGCGGCGTAGATCTGTGGGGCGTCGCGCCCCAGGATGATATCGTTGTCGCCGGCATGGAAGGCGATGATGTTGTGCCGTGTGGACGGAACGAAGAGCGGGGCGATGAGCCGTGGATAGAGTTGCAGGCAAGTGACCACGGGGCGGCCGCCCGCCGCGACGTCATGCGTCTGCACGTCGGCACCGAGCGTCGCTGGTACGAGATTTTGGAGAGCGTGGCCCGGAGACGCGCCCCACCCCGCCGAGATGCTGTCACCATCGAACACGAGATTGACGCAGCCTGCGGACGTGCAGGTAGTCCCGGCGGCCTCGCTCCGGCCACAGCGCGTGGCGGCAAGCGCGACAAGCGTCCATACGAACGGTCGTCGGAACATCACGCCGCTTTGGCCTGACGCACGATCTGGTCCAGTGCGCCCAGCGTGTCGCGCGCGAATTTCAGTCGCGTGGCCACGTCCATGTCGCGCGAGATCGCCAGCTTGTGGTCGGGCCGCAGCCGTACCATGCCGCCTTTGCTGGACAGCCAGCGCACCAGGCCGGCCGGGTTGGAGAAGACGTTGCCGCGGAAGGTCAAAACCATGCCCTTCGGGCCGGCTTCCAGTTTTTCCACGCCAGCCTCACGGCAGGCTCGCTTCAGGGCGACGACGCCGAGCAGGTTTTCGACCTCCTCGGGAAATTTGCCGAAGCGATCGACTAGTTCGGCGGCCATGGCTTCGGTCTCCGCATCGGATGCCAGGCCGCCGATGCGGCGATACAGGCCGAGGCGGACGGGCAGGTCGCGAACGTAGTCCTCGGGGATCAGCACGGGCAGACCGAGGGAGATGTTCGGGGTCCAGTCGCGTTCCTGGCCGACCCGCTTGCCCTCCCCTGCCCTGATCTCGGCCACTGCGTCTTCGAGCATCTGCTGGTAGAGTTCGATGCCGACTTCACGGATGTGACCGGACTGCTCGTCGCCCAGCAGGTTGCCGGCGCCACGGATGTCGAGGTCATGCGAGGCCAGGGTGAAGCCGGCACCGAGGGCGTCCAGCGTCTGCATCACGGTCAGGCGTTTCTCGGCGGCGACGGACAGGCGGTGGTTGGCGGGCCACGTCAGGTAGGCGTAGCCGCGCTGCTTGCCGCGGCCGACGCGGCCACGAAGCTGGTACAGCTGCCCGAGGCCGAACATGTCGGCCCGATAGATGACCAGCGTGTTCACTGCCGGCATGTCGAGGCCGCTCTCGACGATGTTGGTGGACAGCAGAATGTCGTACTTGCCGTCGCCAAACTCGGTCATGACGCGTTCGAGTTCGGTGGGCGCGAGGCGGCCGTGGGCCTGGATGGTGCGAGCCTCGGGCACGATCTCCCGCAGGCGATCGGACATGCGCTGCAGGTCCTCGATGCGCGGCACCACGCAGAACACCTGGCCGCCTCGGAATCGCTCGCGCTGCAGGGCTTCGCGGATCACCACCGAGTCGAACGGCATGATGAAGGTGCGTACCGCGAGCCGGTCGACCGGCGGGGTGGCGATGACCGACATCTCGCGAACGCCGGTCAGCGCGAGCTGCAGGGTGCGCGGGATCGGGGTCGCGGTCAGTGTCAGCACGTGGACATCGGCCTTCATCGCCTTCAGGCGCTCCTTGTGGGCGACGCCGAAGTGCTGCTCCTCATCGACGATCAGCAGGCCGAGGTCGGAGAACTCGACGGATTTCGCCAGCAAAGCGTGGGTGCCGACAACGATGTTGATGTCCCCGGACTTGAGGCCGCGGCGAACTTCATTCGCCTCCTTGGCGGTGACCATGCGCGACAGTTGCGCGACTTTGATCGGCATCCCGGCGAAGCGCGCGGAGAACGTGCGGAAATGCTGGCGGGCGAGCAGCGTGGTCGGAACGACCACGGCCACCTGAGAGCCCGACATCGCGGCGACGAAGGCCGCACGCAGGGCGACTTCGGTCTTGCCGAAGCCGACATCGCCGCAGATCAGCCGGTCCATCGGCTTGCCGGCGGCGAGGTCCTCCAGCACGTCGGCGATGGCGCGTGACTGATCCTCGGTTTCGGCGAAGGGGAAGCGCGCGCAGAATTCGTCCCAGGTGCCGTCCGGCGGGGCCATCGTCTCGGCGTCGCGCATTTTGCGCAGCGCCGCGATGCGGATCAGTTCACCCGCCATGTCGCGGATGCGCTGCTTCATCTTGGCTTTGCGGGTCTGCCAGCCGGCACCACCCAGCTTGTCCAGGGCGTGCGCCTTGATGCTCGCTGCCATAGCGCGACAGGACTTCGATGTTCTCGACCGGCAGGAACAGCTTCTCGTCGCCGTCGTAGATCAGGCGCAGGCAGTCGTGCGGCGCGCCGGTGACGTGCAGGGTGGCGAGACCATCATAGCGGCCGATGCCGTACTCCTGGTGCACGACGAGGTCGCCCTCGGCGATCTCGGTGGCTTCGGCGATGAACTGGTCGGCGCGCTTGCGGCGGCGCGGCGGGCGAGAGATGCGTTCGCCCAGCAGGTCCTGCTCGCCGACGAGGGCGATACGATCGGCGACAAACCCGCGCTCGACGCCAAGTACGACCAGGGAGACGGAGCCGGCGGGCTTCCTGCGAATCGCGGCGTAGTCGTCTTCCGGGACCGCATCCTTGAAGCCGTGCTCGCGCAGCAGATTGGTCAGTCGTTCTCGCGACCCGCGTGTCCAGGCGGCAATGACAATGCGGCGGCCTTCGGCGGTCCAGCGTTCGGCCTGGCCGCGAAGCTGATCGAAGACGTTGGTGCCGGGCCCCGCTGCGGCCAATCCGCGACCCGATTGGGCGAAAACCGGACCCGGACGGCCGCCACCGTCAATGCCTCCGGCGCCATCCGGTTTGGCGAAGGGCGTGAATGCCAGCAGCGGACCGAACGACAGCATCTCATCCCAGTCGTCACGGTTGAGATACAGCATCGACGGCGGGATCGGGCGGTACGGCATCTCGCCGTCGCGCGGGATCGCCTTGCGGGCCTGGGCGTGGTCGGCGATCATCTCCAGGCGCGCTTCCAGCACCTCATTGGACTGGTGATCCAGACTGACCGCGGCTTCCGGCAGATAGTCGAGGAAATTCTCCATCGTCGGATGGAACAGCGGCACCCAGTGCTCCATGCCCGGGTGGCGGCGGCCCTCGGAGATCGACAGATAGATCGGGTCCTTGGCCGCGTCCTGGCCGAACAGGTCACGCCAGCCGGTGCGGAAGCGGGCGATCGACTCCTTGCCGAGCGGCACTTCGGAAACGGGGCGGAGCGACAGGGACTTCCGTTTGCCGGCACTGCGCTGTGACGACGGATCGAACACCCGGATCAATTCGATGGTGTCGCCGAACAGATCCAGCGCACCGGTTCGGGTTCGCCGGACGGAAAGATATCGATGATCCCTCCGCGCATGGCGTATTCGCCGGGCTCCATCACCGTGCCGGCTCGGCCGTAGCCATTGGCCTCGAGGAATTCGGCCAGCTTTTCGGGTTTCACCTGACCGTTGACGGTGAGGTCCAGGCTGGCGCCGACGAAAGCGGAGCGTGGCGGGACCCGCTGCACCAGGGCGTTGACGGTGGTCAGGACGATGCGGGGACCGGTCGGCTTTTCCAGCAGACGCGCCAAAGTGGCGATGCGTTCGGAGACCAAGGCGGGGTTGGGCGACACCCGGTCATACGGCAGGCAATCCCAGGCGGGAAAGCGGAGGATCTCGGCTTCCGGCATGACGAACGCCAGCGCCTCGGCCAGCCGGGCCATACGGGCATCGTCGCGGGTAACGTGGAGAACAGGTCCGGAATGTTCGCGGCGGCGTTGGGCGAGCAGAAAGGCGTCCCAGCCCTCCGGCGCGCCCCATACTTTGACGGGATCGCTCATCGCGCCAGAAAGTCCCGCATGCGGCGAAGCATCGGCGTTTCCTCCTCGGGGGGGATCGGCACCCGGCCGGTCAGCCAGTCCGCCAAATCCGTGTCGGGCATCTCCATCACCGCCTCCAACGCATCGAGGTCGGTGTCCGTCAGGATGGCGAGATGCGCGCGTACAAATCCACCTATCATCAGGTCGTTTTCAAACGTCCCGCGATGCGTGGCACGAAACAAGAGGCGTCGGCGCCGGACGTCCGGTGCTGCGTGGTCTGGTTCAGTCATTTACCGGCTGTCATATAGCGGGCGTCATTGTTAACTGTCAGCCTGTGAACGCCGATCCGCTTGCCTCACTTTTCGCGCCCCTGACCAGTCTGCGCGGCATAGGACCCGCCGTGGCAGCGCTGATTTCGCGCGCCGCGGGAGGCGATCGGGTGATCGATCTGCTGTTTCACATGCCCGAATCCTACCTGGACCGCAGCGCTCAGGCCGACGATTCGCACCGCGAAACCGGGCACGGTGGCGACACTCGCGGTGGAAGTGGTGCGCCACGAGCGGCCGGCAACATCCCGCCAACCCTGGCGGATCATCGTCAAGGACGATACCGGCATCGCCGAACTGGTGTTTTTCAGGTTCACGCGGGAGGCCCAGATGCCGCCCGGCGCGAAACTGCTGGTCTCCGGCAAGCTGGACGTCTTCAACGGCCGGCTGACGATCCCGCATCCGGATCATGTCGTGCCGATCGAGCAGGCAGACCGGATTCCCGTCATCGAACCGGTTTGGCCGCTGACCGCCGGGCTTTGGCCGCGGCAGGTGGCCTCGGCCTTGGCCCAGGCGCTGGATCTGCTGCCGGAATTTCCCGAGTGGCACGACGCGGCGCTGTTGAAACGCGAGAAATGGCCGCCCTTCGCGGAAGCGCTGCGGACCGTGCAGGCGCCGGCGGCGGGCGAGCCGGATCGGCGCATGCGGGCGCGGCTTGCCTATGACGAACTGCTGGCCGGCCAGGTCGCGCAGGCGCTGATCCGTGGCCGCGTGCGGGCTCGGTCGGGCCAGCCGCTGATCGGCGATTCGCGACTGCGCGACGTGGCGATGCAGCGGTTCGGATTCCCACCGACGCCGTCGCAGGAGAAGGCGTTGCGGGAGATCGACGCCGATCTGGCCTCACCGCGGCGGATGCTGCGGCTGCTGCAGGGCGATGTCGGGTCCGGCAAGACCCTGGTGGCGTTGCTGGCGATGCTGCGCGCGGTGGAGGCCGGCAAGCAGGCCGCGCTGATGGCGCCGACCGAGGTGCTGGCGAAGCAGCACCATCGCGTCCTGTCGCGGCTCTGCCCGGTACCGGTGGCGCTGCTGACCGGGTCGATCAAGGGCAAGGAACGCGCGCGGCTGCTGCGCGGGATCAAGGACGGGACCATCCAGATCGTCGTCGGCACCCATGCGCTGTTCCAGGACGCCGTCGAGTATCACGATCTGGCGCTGGCGGTGATCGACGAGCAGCACCGGTTCGGGGTGACCCAGCGGCTGACACTCGGCGGGAAGGGCGAGCGGACCGACGTGCTGATCATGACGGCGACACCGATCCCCCGGACCCTGCTGCTGACCCAGTGGGGCGAAATGGACGTCAGCCGCCTGACCGATAAACCCGCCGGGCGGCTGCCGATCCGGACCACGCTGCACTCGCTGGGCACGATGCCGACGGTGCTGGACGGCATCGCCCGCAAGCTGAAGGAAGGCGCGCAGGTCTACTGGGTCTGTCCGCTGGTGGCCGAAAGTGAGGCACTGGATGTCGCCGCCGCGCAGGAGCGCTTCGTCGATCTGCAAGCAACTGTTCGGCGACCAGGTCGGGCTGGCGCACGGCCAGCAGACACCGGAGGTCCGCGACGCCACCCTCGCCGCCTTTGTCGCCGGGACGATCCGGCTGCTGGTCGCCACCACGGTGGTGGAGGTCGGGGTCGACGTGCCGGAAGCCTCGGTGATGGTGATCGAGCACGCCGAACGCTTCGGGCTGGCTCAGTTGCATCAGTTGCGCGGGCGGGTCGGGCGCGGCGCCGAACGCCAGCTTCTGCCTGCTGCTGCATGAGGACTGGGTGAACGAGACCGCCCGGCGCCGGTTGACGCTGCTGCGCGATACCGAGGACGGTTTCGTGATCGCGGATGAGGATTTTCGGCTGCGCGGCGGCGGTGACGCATTGGGGACGCGGCAGGCCGGGCTGCCGGGTTACAAGCTGGCCGATCCGGTTGATCACGAGCCGCTGCTGCATATGGCGCATCGCGATGCCGCCGTTCTGCTGTCGCGCGATCCGAAACTGGAAACGCCGCGAGGCCGGGCGATCCGCGTGCTGCTGAGGCTGTTCGAGCGCAATACCGCAATGCGGACGCTCGCTGCGGGATAAGCCTTTGTCAGTACGGGGAACGCGGCGAGGCAGCAATCCTGCGCCAGGCCCTGGGCGGATCGGTCCCGCCGCCGCCTGTCACTGGTGGCGGGTTCGACCTGCTCGGAAGGCTTGGCGCAGGGTCGCCGCGTCGCTTGGCTGCTCGCAATAACAGCGGACAGCAGGTCCGATCCGCCTCTGGCCGCGACTCGAACGTCAAACGCATCCTCTGTATATGCATATCGTGCCCATCGCTCCTGACATCGATCCAACCCTGGCCATAGGTGAAGGCGACATAAGGCGGATATTTCCGCCCGGGACGCTGACCGCCGGCCGTTCCTACGAGCAGCGTGGACGCGTGCAGGACCTGCAGATCGCCGAGCGAGGGGCGATCATCACCGCTACGACCCAGGGAACGCAGCCCGATCCCTATGTTCAGAGCCTGAAGATCAGCCGCGCGCCCAACAATGGAATCAGGATCGCCGGTGCATGCTCCTGCTCGGTGGGGCGAGGCTGCAAGCATCTCGCGGCGGTGCTGATCGCCGCCCAGCGCAAGGAAGTCCTGGTCGCCGCGCCATCGGGAATCGCTGTTTCCGCGAGCGTCTCCAAGGAAGCTGCCCCGACCGCACTGCCGGCGCAGATCCAGACGTGGCTGGCCGATTTCGACCGGGACGACGAAGATCTCGACGGAGGATTATCCCACGTCGCTCCGCACCCGGGTGTTCTACGTGCTGAACGCCGCGCCGGGCGCGACCGGCGTGCCGCAACTGCGGATCGACCCGATGACGGTGACCCTGCGCAAGGACAACAGCCCAAGCACCATCAAGCGCTATGCGCCGCACCAGATCCAGACGCCGGCGAAATACCTCCGCCCATCCGATCTTATCATCCTGACGCGGCTGTCACGGCGCACAGCCACCGCGGGGCCACAAGCCGACGACGATCCGCTGGATACGCTGCGCCGCATTCTGGGCACCGGGCGCGCCCGCTGGGGATCGGCCGAGGGTCCGGCGCTGACCGAGGGCCCCGAGCGGCAAGGCCAGATCACCTGGATCACCAAGCCGGACGCATCGCAGCAGGCGACGCTGGCGCTGGATGAAGGTCTGATCGGCGTCCGCATTCCGGCACCCTGGTATGTCGATCCCGGGGCCGGGGTCATGGGACCGGTCGGGCTGGACCTGCCCCGTCGCGTTGTCACGCGGCTGCTGAATGCGCCGTCCATCCCGCCGGAAGCGGCGGCCGAGGTGCGAGCGCAGTTGTCGTCGGCGGATGCCTTCGGCGAAACTGCCGGTGCCGGCGGAATTGCAGCCCTCCCGAACCTGTTCGGGAACCGATGCGGCCGCATCTGCGACTGATCAGCGGCACCCTGCCGAGTGATCCCAGCTACGGCCGCGGATCGGCCCGGGTGCTGGGACGCGGTCTGTATGCCGTGCCGCTGGTGCGCCTGTCCTATCAGTATGGACCGATCACCCTGCCGCGCAGCCTGAAGCCACTGCCACGCATCACGGTTCAAGACGGCACGCTGTACGAGGTCGAGCGCGACCGCGCGGCCGAAGCCAGGGTGTTGGCCGAACTGACGGCGCTGGGGTTCGGATCGGTGCATGAGGTTGTGCCGGTCTATTATCAGCACGCCCATACCGATGATTTCGTCGCTGCGCGAGCATGGGTCGAATCCGACCTGGCTGCAGATCGTGACGCAGGAAGTGCCTCGGCTGCGGCGCGCCGGCTGGAGCGTCGACATCGATGAGGACTTTCCGGTCCAGGTGCTGTCCGCCGATGCCGAGATCGATGCCGAACTGGTCGAAGGTTCGGAGATCGACTGGCTGGAACTGCATCTGGGCGTGACGGTGGACGGTGAGCGGGTCGATCTGGTGCCGGCGCTGGTCCGGCTGATCGCCCGACCTGAGGCCGCCGCGCTGGCCGAGGGTGCCGACGACAAGCCGTTCGTCCTGACCCTGCTGGATGGGCGGATGTTGTCGATGCCGATGTCGCGCATCCGGCCGACGTTGCAGGCGCTGCTGGAACTCTGGGCCAGCGGCGGGATCGATGCCGATGCCCAGCGGATCGGCTTTTCGCGGCTTGACGCCGCCGACCTGGCGGGTCTGGAGGAACGCACCGGGCTGGTATGGCGCGGCGGCGAGGCGCTTGCGGGAACTGGGGCGGACGTTACGGCAAGTCTGGCGGAATCCCGAAAGCGGTTGTTCCCGATTCATTCCGGGCGACGTTGCGGCCGTATCAGGCTCAGGGTGTGGACTGGCTGCAGTTTCTGGGATCCGGCCGGGCTGGGCGGCGTGCTGGCCGACGACATGGGTCTGGGCAAGACGGTGCAGACGCTGGCGCACCTGATGATCGAAAAGGCTGCCGGACGGCTCGATCGGCCATCCCTGATCGTCTGCCCGACCAGCCTGATCCCGAACTGGATGGCCGAGGCACGTCGATTCGCTCCGGAACTTGTCCGTGCTGGCGCTGCATGGTGCGAGCCGCAAGGCCGGCTTCTGCGAAATTCCCCGGCATGACCTGGTCTTGTCCACCTATCCGTTGCTGACCCGTGACCATGACATCCTGCTCGCGCAGGAATGGCACGCGGTTATTCTTGACGAAGCACAGTCGATCAAGAATCCCAATGCCGAAACAACTCGCCAGGCGCTGCGCCTGAAGGCGCGGCAGCGGCTGTGCCTGTCGGGAACACCGTTGCAAAACCATCTTGGAGAATTGTGGTCGCTGTTCGACTTCCTGGCGCCGGGATTTCTTGGCGGCCAGAAGTCGTTCAAGACCCGCTATCAGAACGCCGATCGAGAAACATGGCGACGTGGAACGGCAGGATCTTCTGAACCGGCGCATTCGCCCGTTCATGCTGCGGCGGACCAAGGAGGAGGTCATCACCGAACTGCCGCCGAAGACCGAAATCGTCGAGCCGGTCGAGATGGAAACCAATCAGCGGGCGATCTACGAGGCGATACGGCTGTCGATGCACGCCAAGGTGCAGGCGGCCATCGCCCAGAAGGGTCTGGCCCGGTCCGGTATCATTATCCTGGATGCGCTGCTGAAGATGCGCCAGGCGTGCTGCGATCCACGGCTGCTGAAGTTGAAGACGGTGGCGAAGTCGAAGGCCGGGTCGGCCAAGCTGGACCGGCTGATGGAGATGCTCGGTATCATGTTCGCCGAGGGACGGCGGGTGCTGCTGTTCTCGCAGTTCACCGAGATGCTGGCATTGATCCAAAGCCGGCTGGAGGACGATGGGATCGACTTCGTCAAACTGACCGGCGATACCAAGGACCGTGCGACGCCGGTGAAGAAGTTCCAGGGCGGCGACGTGCCGCTGTTCCTGATCAGTCTGAAGGCCGGCGGCGTCGGACTGAACCTGACCGCCGCCGATACGGTTATTCATTACGATCCATGGTGGAACCCGGCGGTCGAGGACCAGGCGACCGATCGCGCTCATCGTATCGGGCAGACCAAGAAGGTGTTCGTGCACCGGCTGGTCACACTCGGCACGATCGAGGAAAAGATGGAAGTGCTGAAGGAGAAGAAGCGCGCCATCGTCGCCAGCGTGATGGACGCCGAACATGGCGGCGCGCTGACGCTGACCGAGGCTGACGTGGAGGAACTGTTCGCGCCGGCGGGGTGAGGAGAGGCCGGAGCGCAGCCATTTGACAGCCAGGACCGCTCGCTTCCAGAAGTCATCCCCGGAGGAGCCGATGACCACTGGCGCGATTGACTGCGACATCCATCCGGGCGTGCCGGACATCAAGGCTACTGCTGCCGTACATGAGTGAATTCTGGCAGGAATCCTTCGTCGCCCGCGGCATGGACGGATTCGACATGATGTCCTACCCGCTGAATGCGCCGATCACCTGCCGGCCGGACTGGCGGGTGAAGGGGCAGCGACCGGGGGCCAGCCTGGAAGCCATGCGCAGCCAGGCCTTGGACAGGTTCGCCATCGGCACGGCGATCTGCAACCCGTTGAGCGGCGGCCAGGTCGCTGTCAGCGAGACCATGGGGGCGGCGATTTGTTCTGCCGTCAATGACTGGATCAGGGAACACTGGCTGGACAACGAGCCTCGGCTGCGGGCGTCGATCGTGGTGCCGGCCCAGGCGCCGCTGCTCGCCGCCGAGGAAATCGACCGTTGCGCGGGCGACCGCCGGTTCGTGCAGATCCTGATGCCGGCTGCCTGCGAAATGATGCTGGGCCGGTCGTATTACTGGCCGATCTGGGAGGCGGCGGTTCGGCACGGGCTGCCGGTCGGCATCCACGCCGGCAGCCTGTATCGTCACGCGCCGACCTCGACCGGCTGGACCTCGCATTACCTGCACGATTACGTCGCGAATTCGCAGATCTTCGAGGATCAGTTGCTCAGCCTGATCTCCAACGGCGTGTTCAACAAGTTTCCCGACCTGAAGTTCGTGTTGCTGGAATCCGGCGTGACCTGGCTGCCGGGCTTTCTCTGGCGTTCGGTGAAAACCTGGCGTGGGGTGCGGGCGGAGGTGCCGTGGGTGAACCGCTCGCCGGCCGACATCATCCGCGAGAACATTCGCCTCACGATCCAACCGTTCGACGCGCCGGACCGTGCCGCGGTGGAACGGATCGTCGAGCAGATCGATGCCGACCACATGCTGCTGTTCGCCTCGGACTATCCGCACTGGCAGTTCGAGGGCGACGCGATCGTGCCGCCCGGGCTGTCGGACGATCTGCAGCGGAAAATGCGTGTCGACAACCCGCTGGAGACTTATTCGCGGCTGAAGGAGACCGTCCAATGAATGCGCCCGTCGAGGTCCTGGCTCGTCCGGCCGACAGCCGGCTGGGCATCATCGATTGCGATATCCATCCGTTCCCCAAGACCTGGGGCGCTCGACCGGTATCTGTCGGAGCGGTGGCGCAGGCATCTCGCGCAGTACGGCAAATTCAACTGCGGGCCCTATGCTGAACGCGGGACCTATCCACGTTTCCAGCCGTTTCTTTCGCGGCGTGACGCGTTTCCGCCCAATGGCGGCGCGCCCGGATCGGATGTTGGTTTCATCCGTGAGCAGCTGCTCGACCGGTACAACATCGCCTACGGCGTCCTGGAGCCGCTGCTGGGCGGCAACACCTCGCGCAACCTGGATGAGGCGGCGGCGCTGTGTTCGGCGATGAACGACTGGCAGGCGTATGAGTTCACCGATCCCGAACCACGGCTGCGGGCGTCCATCCTGGTGCCGCAGGACGATCCGGCCGCAGCGGTGAAGGAGATCGAGAAGCGCGCCGGCGACTGGCGCTTCGCGCAGATCCAGCTTGGCTCGAAGACCTCGGAACCGGTGGGACGCCGGCGCTACTGGCCGATTTTCGCCGCGGCTCAGGCGCATGGATTGTCGATCGGGCTGCATGTCGGCGGCACGTTCACGCAGCGCGCCGTCAGCCGGCGGCTGGCCGCAATTCTATATCGAGGAGCATCACGGCCTGGTGCATTCGATGCAGAACCAGGTGGCGAGCCTGATCCTGGAAGGTGTGTTCGATGCCTTTCCCGGATTGAAGGTGGTGATGATCGAGGGCGGCTTTGCCTGGGTGCCGCAACTGGCGTGGCGGCTGGATGCGCACTGGGTGAAGATGCGCGAGGAGGCGCCGCTGAAGCGCAAAGCCATCGGACTACATGAAGACAAACCTGTGGTTCGCGACGCAGCCGGTGGAGGAGCCGGAACATCCCGACGATCTGCGGCAGGTGTTCGAGTGGATCGGCTGGGACCGGATGGTCTTTTCCAGCGATTATCCGCACTGGGACTTCGACGATCCGCACCTGGCGTTCCGGTTCCAGATGACGGAGGACGAGAAGCGGAGGCTGTTCCGCGACAACGCGCTGAATGTGTATACGTTCAGGTAGACTTGCGGGCGACGTCGCAGGCTCGGTCGCTGCGCTCGGGCTTTGAGGAACCAAGGCCTCGTCCACGCGGCCCAGCGCAGGCGCCACGGGCGGCAAGACCGCGGCCATGCCTCCGAAGATGCGAGCGCGTTCGACCGCCGTTAAGCCGCCAGCGTCTCCACGATGTTCGCCAGCGCCGGCACCTGCGCCGGACGGCCCAACGGTCGCCAGCGTCGGGGCGGCACGGAAATGCCGGATCGCCGCACGCCTGATGTCCGCCTCGGTCACGGCGTTGATCTTGCCCAGCACTTCCTCGGTCGGGATGACCCGCCCGAAGGTCTGGATCTGGCGTGCCAGCTGCTCACAGCGGCTGCCGGTGCTTTCCTGCGACATCAGCAGGCTCGCCTTCAACTGCGCGCGGGCGCGGCTGAGTTCAGGCTCCGTGACATGGGCCTGGACCTTGCCCAGTTCAGCCAGCATGACCGGCATCAGTTCGGCGACCTCGCTTTCGCCGGTGCCGGCGTAGATGCCGAACAGGCCGCCGTCCTGGAACGGCGCGGCAAACGAGTAGATCGAATACACCAGTCCGCGCTTTTCGCGAATCTCCTGGAACAGCCGCGACGACATGCCGCCGCCCAGGAGCGTCGAAAGCAGCACGGTCGGGTAATAATCCGGATCGGCATAGCCCACGGAGGGGAACCCGAGGACCACGTGCACCTGGTCGAGGTCGCGTTCTTCGCGGAATTCCCCGCCCTTGTACGTCGCGTCATCGAACCGCGGCGCCGAACTGCCCGGCAGGTCGGCGAAATGCTTCTGGACCAGATCGAGAATTTCCTCATGGCGCAGCTTGCCGGTCGCGGCGACGACGACGTTGCTGTTGGTGTAGTTGCGGCCCATGTATCCGGTCAGCACCGTCCGCGACATGTTCCGGATCGCCTCCTCCGAACCCAGAACCGCTCGGCCAAGGGACTGGTTCGGGATAGGCGGTCGCCTGGAAATGGTCGAAGATGATGTCGTCGGGCGTATCGTTGGCCTGGCCGATCTCCTGCAGGATGACGCCCCGCTCGCGTTCCAGTTCCTCGGGTTCGAAGACCGAATGGGTCAGGATGTCGCCGATGATGTCGAACACCGAGCGCGGTGTCTTCCTTCAACATCTTGACGTAGTAGGCGGTCTGCTCGCGCGCGGTGTAGGCGTTGATATGACCGCCGACGGCCTCGACCTCCTCGGCGATTTCGGCGGCGCTGCGGCTGGTGGTGCCCTTGAAGGCCATGTGTTCGAGAAAGTGGGAGACGCCATTCTCCTCCGCGGATTCGTTGCGCGACCCGGAGGCGACGTAGGCGCCGATCGAGATGGTCTCGACGCGATCCATGCGTTCGGTGACGACGGTAAGGCCGGACGGCAGGCGGGTGAGTTGGATCGGTTCATCCATGGCCGAGACTTCTCTTCTACAATGTTCAGTCATGCATATGGGGTCGCCGCGGGCGGCGCAACGGCCGAGTTTCTAATGCGCGGCAACCGCTCCTCCCGTGTGGCGAGCGATAGGAGACGACCGCGTTCGGCACCCGCGAAATCGCCTGCAGCCGGACCAACCGCCGCTCGCTGCCTCGGCCGGCCACCATCGGATCTGGGGCCAATGCCTGGCCGGCGCGTTGCCGTCTCAATAGGTGACCACTGACCGGATGGACTCGCCGCGACGCATCAGATCGAACCCTTCGTTGATCTGCTCGAACGGCAGGACATGGGTGATCAGGTCGTCGATGTTGATCTTGCCGTCCATGTACCAGTCCACGATCCGCGGCACATCCGTTCGGCCCCGGGCGCCGCCGAATGCGGTGCCCATCCAGACGCGGCCGGTCACAAGCTGGAACGGACGGGTCGAGATCTCCTGCCCTGCCCCGGCGACACCGATAACGACCGACTTGCCCCAGCCGCGATGCGCACATTCCAGCGCCTGACGCATCACCTTGGTGTTGCCGATGCACTCGAACGTGTAATCGGCGCCGCCCTTGGTCAGATCGACCAGGTACGGGACCAGGTCGCCCTGCACCTCGGCCGGGTTGACGAAGTGCGTCATGCCGAATTTCTCGCCATCGGCACGCGGCCTGGATTAAGGTCCACGCCGACGATCTGGTCCGCGCCGACCATCCGCAGACCCTGGATGACGTTCAGACCAATCCCGCCGAGGCCGAACACCACGGCGCGGCAGCCGACCTCCGCCTTGGCGGTGTTGATCACCGCGCCGATGCCGGTGGTGACGCCGCAGCCGATGTAGCAGACTTTTTCGAATGGCGCGTCGGGCCGGATTTTCGCCAGTGCGATCTCGGGCAGGACGGTGAAATTCGCAGAAAGTCGAGGTGCCCATGTAATGGTAGACCGGCTCGCCGCTCGCACGGAAAAGCGGCTGGTGCCGTCCGGCATCACGCCCTTTCCCTGCGTGGCGCGGATCGCCACGCACAGATTGGTCTTGCGCGACAGGCAGTATTCGCACTGCCGGCATTCGGGCGTGTACAGCGGAATAACGTGATCGCCCTGCTTCAGGCTGGTGACGTTCTTGCCCGACGTCCGACCACGACGCCGGCGCCTTCATGACCAAGGATCGCCGGGAACAGCCCTTCGGGGTCGGCACCGGACAACGTGTATTCGTCGGTGTGGCAGATGCCGGTCGCCTTGATCTCGACCAGGACCTCGCCTTCGCGCGGGCCGTCGAGATCGACGGTTTCCAGGCTTAGTTTGTCGCCGGCCTTGCGGGCCACGGCTGCGCGGGTCTTCATCTTCTGTCTCCTGGTGGTGAGCGCGGCGATCATGCCTGCTTCGGGCGTTCGCGATCAACCGCCCGGGCGCTGTGGCGCGAGCGGGTCATTGCTGTTGATCCCACCATCCCGGTGGTGGCATGGTGCGCGACCGCCGCGCATCCGGCAGCCGGGAGAGGTCGCCATGGCACTGCTGATCTTCGCCGCGTTGGTGTGGATTGCCATTCATCTGGGCCTTGCCGGAACAAGGTTACGCGACGCGGTAGTCCAGCGCATCGGCGATGCGGCGTTTCGCGGCGTGTTTTCCGTACTGTCGGTCGTCGTGCTGGTGTTTCTGGTGTGGGCCTGGGCCGTGGCGCCGAGCACGCTGCAGTGGGTTGCGCCTGACTGGCTGCGCTGGTTGCTGGTTCTTTTGATGCTGCCGGCGTTCGTCTTGTTCGTTGCCTCGGTCAGCGGGCCAAATCCGACGATGATCGGACCGGCCGACGGCAGCGCCAAGCCGCCGCGCGGGATCATCCGGGTGACACGTCATCCGATGCTGTGGTCGTTCGCGATCTGGGCCGGCGTGCACATCGTCGGCAACGGCGATACCGCGGCGATCGTGTTTTTCGGCGCGTTCCTGGTGACTGCGCTGGCGGGCATGCCGTCGATCGACGCGAAGCTGGCACGCCGTGATCCGGACACCTGGCAGGCGTTGTCGGCGGCGACATCGATCGTGCCGTTCGCTCGCGATCGCGCAAGGCCGCAACCGGTTCGTGGCACGCGAGATCGGCTGGCTGACGCCGGCTATCGGGGTGGTCGCGTGGATCGTGCTGCTGCTGGTGCATCCCTGGCTGTTCGGCGTGGCGGCGGCCGTGCCGTGAACGGTCTCGTCAAACGGCCAGCCCGGCGGCTGATCACCGCCCCCCGGTGGCCATCCGCACGCATTTCCGCATGACCGACGGCAGGGCCGCGTCGTCCAGGGCATCCAGGGCGTGGGCGAAACCCTCGGCATCGATCCCGGCACATGGGCGGCCAGCACGTCGATGATCAGTTCGAAATGGGTAAAGCCGTGACGCACCTGGCCGGCGCCGCGCCAACTGCCAGGCCAGGGGCATCGGCGCAACGGTCAGCGCTTCGTCGATGGTCCAGGGGGTGTCGCGCCAGGCTGTCCCGGGCAGTTCGGTCATGCCACCGAGCAGGCCTTTGGCGGGCCGGGTGCGCAGCAGCACGGTCTGGTGATCGTCGGTCAGCCAGAAATGCACGCCGTAGCGGACCGGCCGGTCCTTCTTCGGCGACTTGCGCGGCAAGGACGCCTGGATGCCCATGCGCCGGGCGGCGCAGGCGGCGATCCATGGACAGACGGCACAGCCGGGCGCGGCCGGCGTGCAAACGCTTGCCCCCAGGTCAAACAGCGCCTGCGCGAAGTCGCTCGGCCGCGCACGGGCGGCCGGGTCGGCGCCGAGCCGGGCAGCGGCCTCGCGGATCGCCGGTTTGGCGGCCGGCATGGGCTGCTCGATGGCGAACAGCCGGGCCACGACCCGCTCCACGTTGCCGTCCACCGGGACCGCGGGAATGCCGAACGCGATCGCGCCGATCGCCGCCGCGGTGTAGGCGCCGATTCCCGGCAGCGCCTGCAGTCGCGCCAGATCGGCCGGAAACCCGCCGGACGCGGCCACGACCTGCGCGCAGGCGTGCAGGTTCCGGGCACGGGCATAGTAGCCAAGGCCCGCCCAGGCCGACAGCACCGTGTCCAACGGCGCGGCAGCCAGCGCCTCGCACTGTCGGGAAGCGGCTTACGAACCGCTCATAGTAGGGTATGACTGCGGTGACGGTCGTCTGCTGTAGCATGATCTCGCTCAGCCAGACGCGATAGGGATCAGGAGTCTCGCCGGGCTCCGCCCGCCACGGCAGCCGTCGCCGGTGGCGGTCGTACCAACGCAGCAGATCAGCTGGCGCAGGCCATGGGGGCGGAGGCTAGGGGAACGGAGGCGATGGCGGACGACGACACCGCACGATGGTATGGCTGGACAGGCACGCTTCGTCTACGGCCCGCGTGGTCTGGGCAGCCTGGTGCCGGACATCACCCGCCAGACTTTTCGCAAGCACAACCCGGCGTCAGCGCAGATTCTGGCGGACTGGGAGATCATCGTCGGTCCCAAGGTCGCCGCGATGACGGTGCCGCGCCGGCTCGATCGCGGCGTTCTGACGATCGCCTGCGCCGGGCCGGCGGCGATGGACCTGCACTACATGGGGGTCGAGGTGATCAACCGGATCAATACGCATCTGGGTGGTCAGCCGGTCCATTCGCTGAAGTTCACCCAGGCCGGCATGCCGCGCAAACCGCCGTCGCCCCGTCCTGCGCCGCCCGGAAGCGATCCTTGAGGCCGAGGCCGCGGTGGCCGACCTGCCGGACGGTGATCTGAAATCCGCCCTGGCCGCCCTGGGCCGGGTGGTGATTGGCCGAAGCAAACACTCGACACGACCGCTTGAAGAAGCTGTAATACCAGATATAGAGGTTTCGATGACGATTTCCCGCCGTTCTCTACTAACTGTGGTGCCAGCCGGCTTCACCCTCGGTGCCCTGGCACTGCGCAGCAGCGCCGCTCGCGCCGACGACGCTCCACGAGGCCGAACGTTTCATCGGCAAGCCGGACGCCAAGGTGACGGTGGGCGAGTATTTCTCTCTCACCTGCACCCATTGCGCGGCGTTCGCGCAGACGACGTTTCCCGAGGTCAAGACGAAACTGATCGACACGGGCGAAGTCAAGTGGGTGTTCCACGACTACCCGCTGGATCAGGTCGCGCTGACCGCCGCGATGGTCGCGCGCTATCTGCCGGTCGATCGTTACGAGCCGTTCGTCGATGGCGCTGTTCGCCAGCCAGGACCGCTGGGCATTCAGCCGCGACAACAATCCGACCGACGAGTTGTGGAAGATGGCCGGCCTGGCCGGCATGAGCCGCGCCACCTTCGACAAGGCGATCGGCGACACCGGCCTGCGCGACTGGATCATCCAGCAGCAGAAGGCGGACACCGAGAAGTGGAAGATCGACTCGACTCCGAGCTTCGTGATCGACGGCAAGAAGTATGCTGGGGAAATGAGACTACGACGCGTTTCGAAAGCTGATTCCCTCGTAACGCCTGACAGGAGTCGCCATTGCCGGTCAGTTTTCGCCGTCTTCGCATCTCCGGTTTCAAGAGCTTTGCCGAACCGACGAGCGTGGAGATCCTGCCTGGACTGACCGGCATCGTCGGACCCAACGGGTGCGGCAAGTCCAATGTCGTCGAGGCGCTGCGCTGGGCGATGGGCGAAAGCAGCGCCCGGAGCCTGCGCGGCGGCGAGATGGAGGACGTCATCTTCGCCGGCACCGCGGGCCGGGCTTCCCGGAACATCGCCGAAGTGACGGTGTTCCTGGACGAAGCCGCGGGCCGCGCGCCGCCGCCGTTTCATGAGCAGGCGGAACTGGAGATCGTCCGCCGGATCGAGCGCGGCAGCGGGTCGGCGTATCGGATCAACGGCAAGGAGGCGCGGGCGCGCGACGTGCAGACGCTGTTCGCCGATCTGGCGTCGGGCTCGCGCGCCTCGGCGATGGTCAGCCAGGGGCGCGTCGGCGCGCTGGTCGGCGCCAAGCCGGAAGACCGCCGGGCCGTGCTGGAAGAAGCCGCCAACATCACCGGCCTGCACGCGCGGCGGCACGAGGCGGAACTGAAGCTGCGCGCGGCGGAGGCCAATCTGGCCCGCGCCGAGGATCTGCGTGCCCAGCTGGAAAGCCAGCTCGGCAACCTGAAGCGGCAGGCGCGGCAGGCCAGCCGGTACCGCAACATCTCCGGCGCGATCAGGGCGGCGGAGGCGGAGTTGCTGTCGTTGCAGCGCGCCCGGGTGGCGTTGATCCGCGATCAGGCGGCGGCGGCACTGCACGCGGCGGAGATCGCGGTGGCGGCGGCGACCGATGCCGCGACCGCCGCCACCGCGCATGCCGCCGAGGCGACAGCCGCCCTGCCCCCGCTGCGGGAAATCGAGGCCGACGCCCGCACGGTGCTGGAACGCCATCGCGTCGTCGCAGGAGCAGATCGCCGGCGAGGAACAGGCGGCGCGGGTCGCGCTGGGTGAGGCGCAGCGGCGGATCGGGCAACTCGCGGCAGGACCTGACGCACGCCGGCCAGTTGCAGCGCGATGCGGCGGCGGCCGACCAGCGGCTGGCGGCCGAGGAAATCGCGCTGGCCGAGGCCGACTCGGGGCACGACGAACGCGCAGGCGGCAGCGGAAGCGGCAGCGATCGCGGCGGCAGACGGCCGTCGCGGATGGCCGAAGCGGACGCCAACCGGGCGACCGAGGCCGCGGCCGAGGCGAATGCGCGTGCTCAGGCGGCGGCACAGCTGCTGACGCAGGCGGAACATCGGGCGAACCGGCTGAATGAGCAGTTTCGGAATGTCAGCCAGGAACGCGAAAGGATCGTCGCCCAGCAGGTCGATCCAGCGGTCGTGGCACGGGCGAGCGAGGACGACCACCGAGGCCGAAGCGGCATTGACGGCGGCGCGCGCGGCGGTCGAACAGGCGGAACACGCGCGCGCCGCGACGGCGGCGGCCCTGGCGTCGGCGCGGGACAAGCAGGCGACGGCCAATTCGACGCGTGCCCGGCTCGCGGCCGAGACGCAGGCGCTGGCGGAAATGCTGGCGGTGAAGGACGGCGAGCGGTGGCCGCCGATGATCGACTCGCTGACGGTCGCCGACGGGCTGGAAGCCGCCTTGGGCGCGGTGCTGGGGGAGGAACTGACCTCGGCGCTCGAATCCCGGGGCGGCGCGGCACTGGCGGGAACTGCCGGCGTTCGATCCGGCACCTTCCTTGCCGGCTTGCGCGACGCCGCTGGCGGCATCGGTGCACGGACCGCCGGCTCTGGCGCGGGCGCTGTCGCAGATTGGTCTGGTCGAAAGCGACCAGGAGGGTGTCCGACCATCAGTCCAATTTGCAGCCGGGCCAGTCTCTGGTCTCCCGTTCCGGCGCGATCTGGCGGTGGGACGGCTATACCATCCGCGCCGGCACGCCGACGCAGGCGGCGGTGCGGCTGCAGCAGCGCAATCGGCTGATCGGTCTGCGGACGCGGCTGTCCGCGGCGGAACACGAGGCCGCTGTCGGCCCGGACCGCTCGGACGGCGGCGGAAACCGCGTCGCAGGCGGCGGTCGACCGCCGAACAGACCGCTCGAAATGGCCGGCGGGAGTGGGAGCAGAAGCTGGAACGGGCACGCGCCAGCCTCGCCAGTCTGCGCAACCAGGCTGCGACCGCGACCGCTCGGCTTGCCGCCGCGGACGACCAGTTGTCGCGGATCACGCGTCGAGCGGGATGAGGCGCTGACCGCGCTGGCGCAGGTGCGTGAACGGAGCATGCTGCCCTGCCCGACATCGCCGAACTGCGCGCCGACGGTCGACCGGGCTCGGGCCGCGTTGTCGGCCGCGCGGTCGCGCGAGAACGCGGCACGCGGCCAGCGCGATTCGCTGGCGCGAGACCATGCCGCACGGGTCAATCGCCGGCGGGTGATCGTCGCCGAACGGGCCGGCTGGGCGGAGCGGTCCAAGGACGCCGCCGATCGGGTCACCGACCTGACCGCGCGGCAGACCGAGGCGGACGAGGCGCTGAAAGCCCTGGAAGCGCGACCGGCGGAGATCGCGGCGCGACGGGCCGAGGCGTTGGACGCGCTGTCGGCGGCCGAAGCGGCGCATCGGCGTGCGGCGGAGACGCTGTCGGTGGCTCTGGCACAGGCGTCCGAGGCCGATCGCGCCGCGCGCGCCGCCGAAGCGGCGCTGGCAGGCCGGCGGGAAGACGCGGTTCGTGCCGAGGGCGCCGCTCAGCAGGCCAGTCACGCCTGGGGCACCGTCGCCGAACGCATCCTGGAACGGCTCGGGGCGAATCCCGCGCTTGCCTGATCCGCCGGCGGACCTGAGCCAGGAATGCGAGGACAAGGCGCGCAAGCGGCTGGAACGGCAGTTGAAAGAACGCGAGGAGATGGGGCCGGTCAACCTGCGCGCCGAACAGGAAGCCGACGACGTCGAAAAGCAGATCGGGACGATCGAGACGCGAACGCGAGGAACTGACGACGGCGATCGCCAAGCTGCGCGGCTCGATCGGACACCTGAACCGCGAGGGACGCGAGCGGCTCACCGCGGTGTTCCAGGAAGTCGACAAGAATTTCCAGCAGCTTGTTCACCCGGATGTTCGGCGGCGGACGAGCGCATCTGGCGCTGGTCGGTTCCGACGATCCGCTGGAGGCCGGGCTGGAGATCTACGCCCAGCCGCCGGGGAAGAAGCTGGCGACGCTGTCGCTGCTGTCGGGCGGCGAGCAGGCGCTGACGGCGCTTTCGCTGATCTTCGCGGTGTTCCGCTGCAATCCGGCCCCGGTATGCGTGCTCGACGAAGTCGACGCGCCGCTGGACGACGCCAATGTGGAGCGGTTCTGCACGCTGCTGGAGGACATGGTCCGCGACACCGGTACGCGGTTCCTGGTGGTCACCCACCATCCGCTGACGATGGCACGCATGGACCGGTTGTACGGCGTGACCATGCAGGAACGTGGCGTGTCGCGCCTGCTGTCGGTCGATCTGGCACGGGCCACGGACATGATCGATCCGCCGCGCATCGCCGCGGAGTGAGCGAACGGAAAGGCTGGACCGACTTGGCCGGGCTCTCTTACCATTTACTCAGGATCCGCGCATCGGAGGATTCCATGGTAGCCAGAAACGTGGCGGCGCTGGAGAAGTTGTTCGGCGATGTCGATCCGGATGCCTGCACAACAGAATTCTCGTTCGGGCAAGACGGCAAGCCGTTCTATGTCTCCGGCCCGGATGAGCCGTCCTGGGTTGGCCTCCAGGCCATGCGGCACTTGAAACAGCCGGTCGGCGAAGGCAACTCTGAATATCGCGTCGTGTCGCCGGATCCCATCGCGGCCGAGTAGATCACCGGCGTGCCTGGCACCGAACTGCGGCTGGAACGGATGTCTCTGGCTGACCTGCCGGATTTGACGTCGCTGACCGGCACCGACCGGTTGTTTCTGACCCGCACGCCGATCAGCGATCTCACACCGTTGGGCGGTCTGACGCGCTTGCGGGTGCTCGGTCTGCGCCTGACCAGGGTGTACGACGTAGCCCCACTCGCCGGTTTGACCGGCCTTGAAAGCCTGATCCTGTCGTTCACGCCGGTTGCGGACGTTACACCGCTGGCTGGGTTGCATCGGCTGAGCAGCCTCTATCTGACGGGAAGCCTCGTCGCCGACATCATGCCGCTGGTGGCGTTAAGCACGCTGACCCGGCTGGACCTCGGTGGTACAGCGGTCGCCGATCTGAGGCCGCTGGCAGGATTGACCCAATTGGAAAGCCTGCAATTGTCCGGCACGCGGGTGACCGACCTTTCGCCGCTCGCTGCGCTGACAAAGCTTCGGGTCCTGGAACTAGGGCATATCGCGATCAGCGATCTGTCCCGACTGGCGAGTTTGACGGCGCTGCGCCGGCTGGACATCCGCGGGACACAGGTGACGGATGTCTCGCCGCTATCGCATCTGCGGGATTGCAGGATCGTTACAAAATCTCCCCTCCGCCAACGACAAAACTTGTAGGATCAATCGGTTCCACTACCACGTTCGCCGAATGAGGCGTTCAACCGGCGCCGCCGCGCCGCGGGCGCCTCACGTCGGACAGATCGAGTCGCCGGCGCCAACACCCCACTGCGTGCGGCGCGGTGACGCATTTTACCTGTGTTCACGCGATCCGCGACAAAAGTGCCGTGGCCACCGCGGGGACGGCTACGTGGGAAGCACCGATCAGCGCGAGTAGAACTCGACCACGAGGTTTGGTTCCATCTGCACCGGATACGGCACGTCCGACAGTTTCGGCGCGCGTGCGAACCGCCCCTTCATCGCGCGATGATCGACTTCCAGATACTCGGGAACATCGCGCTCGCTGCTCTGGGTCGCGTCGAGCACCACGGCGAGCTGTTTGGATTTCTCCTTCACCTCGATCGTGTCGTTGTCCTTGACCAGGTAGGACGGGATGTTCACGCGCTTGCCGTTGACCAGCAGATGTCCGTGGGAAACGAACTGCCGAGCGGCGAACGGGGTGACGGCAAACTTGAGGCGGTAGGTGACCGCGTCCAGCCGACGCTCCAGGATATCGATCAGATTCTCCGAGGTGTCGCCCTTCCGGCGCACGGCTTCCTCATAGTATTTGCGAAATTGCTTTTCGCTGATGTTGCCGTAGTAGCCCTTCAGCTTCTGCTTCGCCATCAGCTGGGTGCCGAAATCGGTCGGCTTCTTGCGGCGCTGGCCATGCTGGCCCGGACCGTATTCCCGCTTGTTGATGGGCGACTTCGGCCGGCCCCAGAGGTTGATGCCAAGGCGGCGGTTGATCTTGTACTTGCTTTCTGCGCGTTTGGTCATGGGCGCGTTGGCCCTTTCGTCCTGTTGTTGTGCCGGTAGGCCCATTGGTCGCATACCAATGGGCGGGCGCGGACCCCATAGGCCCGTCCACGTTCCCGGCCGTGAAGAGCGGCGCGTATAGGCGCCGGGGCGGCGGCTTGTCAAACATTCACCGCCTCGTTAGCAACCGCACGATGATCAACCGCGGCGACATTATCTGGCTTGGCATTTCCTCGGGCGTGATCGGCAGCCTGGTCGGTGGCATCATGCTGGGCATCGGCATGGACCTGATCGTCAATGGTCAGCCCTGGGGATGGCTGCTGCTGCTGCCCGGCGCGCCCGTGTCGGCGATTCCCGGCTGGCTGCTGGCGCGGAAACTGGCGCGCCAGATCTAGGCGGTTCGGGCGCAGACCACAGTATCCCGCACCGCCCGTTCGAGCACAGGTCGCAAGGTCTCAGGCCGCGGAGACGCTGTCGGGCGCTGCTCAACCCCGGACGGGTCAGGCGGAACGGTTTCGGCTCGGCGAGCTGGCCAGCAGAGTCAGCTCGCGGTCATGCCGCCGTCTACCTCGTACGCCGCCCCGGTGACGTAGCTGGCGCGTTCCGAGCACAGCCAGACCACCATCTCGGCGATTTCCCGTGGCTGGCCGAAGCGGCGCATCGGCGTGCGGGCAATGACGGCTTCGCTGCGGGTCTCGCGGACCGGGCCGGTCATGCGGGTGACGATGTAGCCGGGGCAGACGGCATTCACGCGGATGCCTTCCTCGGCGTACTCCACAGCGGCGGTCTTGGTCAGGCCGATTACTCCGTGCTTGGCGGCGACGTACCCGCTCGACGTGCGGAGCCCGATCAGCCCGGCGACCGAGGCGGTGTTGACGATCGCGCCGCCGCCGGCCGCCCGGAGCAGCGGGATCTCATGCTTCATGCACAGCCAGACGCCCTTCAGGTTCACCTCGATCATGCGGTCGAAGGAGGCCTCGGACCATTCATGGGTCAGTTGGCCGGAGGCGTCGACCTGATGGCCGGCGATGCCGGCATTGTTGAATGCGCAGTCAAGGCGGCCGTACGCGGCGATTGCACCGTCAAGCATGGTCTGCACCTGGGCGACGACGGTGATATCTCCAGAGAGGGAAATCGCCTGGCCACCGTTGCCGTTGATCAGCGAGACCGTTTCGCGGGCCGGTTCCGCTTCGTAGTCTGCGACGGCGACGCGGGCGCCCTCGCGGGCGAAGGCCAGCGCGGCTTCCCGTCCAATCCCATTGCCGCCGCCAGTTACCAGGGCGACCTTTCCGTCGAGCATGCCGGTCATTGTGTTTCCTCCAGTCATCGAGTGGGCAGCATCACGCACTGTTTCCTGATTAGCAATCGGTGCGGAGGCTCCGTATCGGTGCCATTGACGAGGCCGCTGCGCTCTTCGGCATGGCGCCATGGGATGTGAAACGAACGGGAGCACCGCTGATGTCGCTGTAGTGTCGCGCTTCCGGAAGAGGCTGGTTGGCCCTCCCGCCGATCCTGTTGACGTCGATCCTGGCCTTGACGTCGTGCGCAACGCAGCAAGAGCAGGTCGCGCAGCGAGAGGACAATCTTGCCGCCGCGGGTTTCGTGGCGCAGCCAGCCAACACGCCCCGGCGGCAAGCCATGTTGAATAATCTACCGCCGCATCGTTTCCTGCGGCGGGTGCACGGGGATAGCGTGAGTTACGTGTACTCGGATCCGCTGGTTTGCGATTGCCTGTATGTCGGGTCGCAGCAGGCCTATGCCCGATACCAATACTATCTGCAGCAGAAGAGGCTGGCAGACGAGCAGCTATGGGCTGCCCAGCAATATTCGGATTCGGCATGGGACTGGGGCGCTTGGGGACCTTGGTACCCCGGCTTTGTGATGGGGCCCGGCTGGTAGCGTTCAACGCCTGAACAGGCAGAGTGCACTACTTGGCTGAGACATCGCTGCGGACCTGCGCGGCGGCATCGAAGCTTCCCGATTGACGCCGCCACAACCTGGCATAGACGCCGTTGCGTTGCAGCAGGTTCGGTGTGCGAGCCCGATTCGACGATGCGGCCTTCGTTCAGCACGATCAGCCGGTCCATCCTGGCGATGGTGGACAAGCGGTGGGCGATGGCGATGACCGTGCGGCCTTCCATCAACGTGTCGAGTTGCTCCTGGATGGCCGCTTCGACCTCGGAATCCAGCGCCGACGTCGCCTCGTCCAGCACCAGGATCGGGGCGTCCTTCAGAATCACCCGTGCCAGTGCGACACGCTGGCGCTGGCCGCCGGACAGCTTCACCCCCCGCTCCCCGACATGGGCGTCGTAGCCGCGGCGGCCGTGCCAGTCCTCAAGACCCAGGATGAAGTCGTGGGCCTGGGCCTGCTTGCGCGGCGGCGATGATCTGTGCCTCGGTGGCCTGCGGCTGGCCGTAGCGGATGTTTTCGCGGATCGAGCGATGCAGCAGCGAGGTGTCCTGCGTCACCATGGCGATGTGCCGGCGCAGGCTCTCCTGGGTCACGCCGGCGATGTCCTGGCCGTCGATCAGGATGCGGCCGGCGGCCGGATCGTAGAAATGCAGCAGCAGGTTGACCAATGTCGATTTACCGGCGCCGGACGGGACCAATCAGCCCGACCCGCTCGCCCGGGGCGATGGTCAGGTCGATGCCGTGCAGCACCGCGGGATATTGCAACGCCGTGCTGTCGCGCACGCGCCCGTAGTCAAAATGCAGGTCTTCGATGCGGATTTCGCCGCCTGTCACTTGCAGTTCGACGGCGTCCGGCGGGTCAGGCATCTGACGCGGGCACGTCGATCGACCGCATGCCGTCCTGCACCGTGCCGATGTTCTCGAAAATCGAGGTGACGCTGCGGGCGACCCAGCCGGCGATGTTGTTGAGTTGCCAGGCGAGCGGGATGGCCGTGGCGACCGCGCCGATCGCGATGTGCCGGTCAGACCACTGCCACAGCGCGACGGCCGCCATCGACACGATCAGGCAGGCGTTCATCAGCACAAGCGTGGAGGTGTAGGCGGTGGTCATGCGGGTCTGGTCGCGGAACGCCTCGGTATGGTCGTCGATCGCCTCGCGGACGAACTGCGTCCTCATCGCGGGCACGCGCGAACAGCTTGACAGTCAGGATGTTGGTGTAGCTGTCAACGACGCGCCCGGTCAGGGTCGAGCGCATCTCCGAGACATGGCGCGAGCGGTCGCGCAGACGGGGAACGAAGTAGCGCAGCATGGCGGCGTAGCAGGCGAACCACAGCAGCATCGGCAGCATCAGGCGCCAGTCCAGCCGGCCCAGCAGAATCAGGGCGCTGGACCCGTAGACGAGGATGTACCAGGCGGCGTCGAAGGCCATGACCAGGCTTTCGCGCAGCGCCGGACCGGTCTGCAGGACCCGGTTGGCGATGCGGCCGGCGAAGTCGTTCTGAAAGAAGGTCCAGCTCTGCCGCACCACGTGCCAGTGGTTCTGCCACCGGATCATGTTGGAGAAGCCGGGATTGACGATCTGGTTCACCAGGACGCTGTGCGCCACGGACGTGAGCGGGCGCAGGATCAGCATGACGAAGGCCATCCAGAGCAGGACGGGCGCGTGGTCGCGGAACAGCGTCTCGGGCGCACCGCGGGAGACCAGACTGACGACCCGGCCGATGAAGGCCGGGATCATCGTATCGAGAATGGCGATCAGGCCGCCGAAGACGAACAGGGCGATCGTCAGGCCGCGTACCTGGCGGATGTAGAACCAGTAGAACTGCAACAGGCCGGCATTGGGCGGCGGAGCCGGCGTGCCGGCGGTGGGATCGAGGAGAGCTTCGAAGCGACGCAACATGGGTAGCAGCGGTGGACCCTGTCGAACGCTACGTCAATGATCTTGGTGTGACATCCACTCGATTCGCATTGTCATCCTCGGCCAATGCCACGGGTGGCTGGAAAAAAGCCGGTCGCCACGATCAATATGCCGCCCTTTCACCGCCTTGATGAGCAAAGATCGCGTCCCTTGCGGTGCCGGGACGGGGCGGGGACGGCAAGCTTGCGCGGCACCATCGCCTGGAAGAAAAATCTTGGCCGAATGCGTCACGCTCGAACCCACTATAAACCGAGCTGACGCCGCTGCAGCCCAGCGAGACGACACGCCGGCCGTTTCAACTGCTTAGGTCCTTTTACAAACCACGAACGCCGTGCCCGTCTGATCGGGCCGCCGCGGACACCTCCGTTGGTCCGAGGCGCCGCCGTGACAGAATGTCGAGAGTTCAGGACCAGTGGCCCCGGACCCAGTATGGGCCTTCCCAGTGCGCGGGGATCCAGACGCGCCGAGGCGCGACGTAATAGGGCGGCGGGGGCGGGGCATAAGCAACCGGAGGGGCGACATAGACCGGCGGCGCATAAACCGGGGGTGCCACGACCACCGGGGGCAGCGCGATCCCAATACCGACGCTGCAACACCAGGCCTTTGCATCGTGCGGAGCGACGGCAATCCCGACGGTCGCCAGGCCGGCGAGCCCGGCTACCGCGCCAAGGCGTTTCAGAGTGGCCATTTCTAAACCTCCTGCCTGAGCATTTTGCAATGCGACAGTGTATAGCCAGCCTCTGTTACGGAACTGTATCCCGATTGTTTCTGCCGCCAGCACGACGCGGCACCCTGCATCAAACGTTCGAGATGGGCGGGGGACACATCATCCGGCGGTCATGCGAGCTTCACACCATAGACGCGTGCGGCGGTGCCGGCGAACAAAGCGGCCTTCTCGGGCGCCGACGCACCGGCGGCGATCCGCTTGAACGCGTTCCAGGTGACCTGATAGGAACTCCATCGTTTCTGCACCGGGAAATTACTCTCGAACATGCAGCGTTCGGCACCGAATAGTTCGATGCTCGTTTCCAGCCAAGGGCGCCAGGCAGTCGCGACTTCCTCGGACGTCGGCGGCATATCGCGCGATGCGGCGCCCGCGCCCGGCAAACGGATTGGCAATGCGCCCAGCTTGACCGTTACGTTAGGGCGTTCGGCCAGCGTCGCCATGGCAGCTCTCCAGTCGGCGAACACTTTTCCCCGATCGGCGGCGTACGGCCCTCCCAGGATCGGGCTGCCGACATGGTTCAGCACGATCTCGGTCCGCGGGAACGTGTCCGCCAGATCCGCAACATCGTCGAGCTGAGGATGATACACCCAGGCATCGAAGACGAGATCAAGGGCTGCGAGACCCGCGAAACCGGTTCGAAACGCAGTGTCCCGCAGCAAGCCTGGCCCCGGCACCACCTTATGGATGCGATCGGACGCATCCCAGGCCGTCGACTGGCGGATGCCGGCGAATCGGCCGCCGCTGGCGACCATGTGCCGTTCCAGCAAAATACGCGCCCGATGCCCGTTCATCAGATCGACCCGCCCGACCATGCGGGCGCATGGGCGCGATGCACCGAACCCACCGCTGGCGCCCATCGCCGCGACGCCGGTCACGAACTCGGTTTCGCCGAGGGATTTTTCGTCCTCAGGGCCGGCGGCCCGGTACATCGAGTGGCACTCTTCGAACACCGTCGCGATCACGTTATGTCCACTGCCGAGATCGGCCAGCAGCTCGGACAGCAGATAGACGTTGCCGTCACGCATCCAAAGATGGTGGTGCGGATCGATGATCGGCAGCTCGGGCTCGAGCACGGGCTCGATGTGTCGATCCAGCCATGCCTGGTCGATCGTTCCCGCGAAGCGGCTGGAGGTCTGGGACATGCGTCTACTCCGCCGCTGCCACGGAAGGCGGGGCGCCGAGTTCAAGCAGGCGGGGGGCAACCTCCTTACCGAACAGGGTGATGTTTTCCTTCGCGTCCTGATGGGTCAGATGGCCGCCCTGGCCGAAGAACAGCAGGTGCCCGACACCGCCCATGCGCTGGTTGAAGGCTTTCAGCTGGTTGAACACGTCGTCGGGCGTGCCGGCGAAGACGGTTTCCGTGTCCATGAACTGCTCGACCGTGGCAGTGCGGTGGTCGATCGGCACTCCGTTGCGGTCTGTCACCATCCGGTGCGCGCGTGGACCCGCCTTCAGCATCGCCACATTCGCGCCGATCGAGTTGTAGCCGGGCGGGTTCGTGAACGGTTCGGCCACCACAGGCGCGGTCCGCACGTAGTCCGCAATGATGTCTGCTCGGCGCAGGCCTTCCTCGCGCGTCGTTCCGACGCCGACGATAGCCGCGTAGGCCATGCGGTCCGGACCGGCCTCCCAGCCGAGTTCGCGGGCGCGCCGGCGATAGGCTTCGTACATCGGCTTGGCGAGGCCGCCGGACAGCAGCGTGCCGACGACGTGGCCTTTTTCCGCGGCAGCGGTTCCGGTGTCCACGCTCATGCCCGTCATCCAGATCGGCGGTGTCGGCTGCTGGATCGGGCGGGGCCAGATGTTGACGGCGCGGTACTGGAAGAACTCGCCCTCCCAGGAGAACGGACCGGTGGTGGTGGACAACGCCTTGATGATCAGGTCGTGCGCTTCCCAGTAGCGGCGCATCAGCCGGCCGGGGTTGGAATTGGCGGGAGCGATCTCGTAGGGCGCGCCCTTGACCAGACCCATTTCGAGCCGGCCGCCGGAGAGGCAGTCGAGCCAGGCCATCTCCTCGGCCACGCGCACCGGGTCCGGGCGGTTGGCGATCGGGTTGCCAAGGCTGAGCAGGCGCGCCTTCCTGGTTTCACGGGCGATGATCGACAGCGCCATCGGCACCGAAACGGTCATGCAGGTGGCGGTGCTGTGATGCTCGTTCACCATGATGTCGAGGCCGACCTCGTCGCACAGGGCGAATTCGTCGAGGTAGCGGTTCAGGAGCCCGCCGGCCTCGACCGGGTCCAGATTCTCACTGGGGAAATTGACGCGCAGCGAGCCGCGGGCAAGGCCCTTGTCCCATGCCGGGTGATAGGCCATTTCGGAAAAGTACCAGGTGCGCATGGTGTGTGCTCCTCGAGCATGATCGCGCTGAGCGGAACGTCCCCGGCGCGTGAATCATGCGGTCAAACAAAGACCTGGACCATTTTCGGCGTGCACGGTCAGGATCAAAATGGTCTAGAGGCGGGCGGTGAAGGCATGGGCGAGGGCCGCGAATTGTTCCGGTTGCT
Source organism: uncultured Alphaproteobacteria bacterium (assembly GCA_963817185.1). Taxonomy (GTDB): domain Bacteria; phylum Pseudomonadota; class Alphaproteobacteria; order Acetobacterales; family Acetobacteraceae; genus Rhodopila. The sequence goes on from CAWFNN010000007.1 coordinate 728,735, forward strand.
CCCAGTGCGGGTAATGTCCGGCGCCGGGCATTGTCTCCATGGTGGCGCCGGGGATCTCTGCTTTCCACGCCTCGCCGTAGGCGGTGGACACGATGCCATCCTGCTCGCCCCAGAGGAGGTGCGTGGGGATGTCGACGCGATGCAGCCAGCGCTTCAGGCGGGGGTTGTGCATGTACGGCTTCCAGCCGAACACAGCCAGGGCTTCACGTCCGCGCGCCATGCCGGCCAGTTCAATGTCCGGCAGTCGGGTGTAGTCGATCTCGCCCTTGGCCGGGTCGGCCCACGCCCGGCGGAGGAATTCGGCGCGCGGGATGGCGTGCATGTCGGTGATGTCGCGGTCGAGCACGCCGCCGACCTTGATGCCAAGTGGGGCGGCGAGGAGAAGGCCGGCGAAGCGGGCAGTGTTGCGCACAGCCATCTCGGCTGCGACCCAGCCGCCGAAGCAGTTGCCGGCCAGCACAGCATTTTCCAGTTTCAGGTCGGCCGCCAGATCGAGATAGAGGTAGGCGAGGTCATCGACCGTGCCGACCCAGTCAGGCAGCGCGGAAGCGCCGAAACCGGGGTGGTGCGGCGCGATCACATGATGGTTCTCCGCCAGTTCATCCAGCCAGGGGCGGTCGGGTTGCAGACCCTCGCCAGGGTGCAGGAACAGGATCGGACGCCCCTGCCCTCTTTCTTCAATCTCCAGGTTCACGCCGGAGATGCTGATATGACGGCTCATGCCGTTTCCCCTGTCGATATCTCTGTGAGCCGAGCTTAAGCCAGCCGGTGGCGAGAGCAACCTCGGCGGGCCTGGTTTGGCTGGCGGCTTGCTCGCGATGGCGCCGGAATAACGGGGGCGAGCCGCATCGCATTTCGTGTCTATTCCGATATCAAATAACGGCCGGGGCCGCATCAGGCAGATCGCTTCAATCGCGATTGACCAATGAATACATGCATGAAGGCCGCCCCTCCAACTCACATTCAACTTCTCGTGACAGGCCTGTTTGATCGCAATATTGCTGAGACTTGTCACCCGCGCGAGCCGTTCCGCCCGTTTGTCTTTGGCCGTCACACTTGACGGCCGGCACGTCCTGCGACAGCGTCCATGCGCTGCCATACGTCTTCAATCAATGGGGAAGCAGCGAAGTGGTGCTCTGGAGACTCATAGCGGAGGCGCTGTCGTGCCGCGCGGGAGTTGCCTTGTCTCAGCGACCGCCGACCGCGATATCATCGAGAAGAAGCCGAACGCGCCGGGCGCGCGCAAGAGGCACCGCCAGACGATGCGTGAATGCGGGATCTGCGCGGCACCTGCGCCGCGCCGCCAATGTCGATGCAACTCCGTGCCCCTCGCCTCGGGTTTGCTGCAGAGGATGGCAGTGGCGCAGCACGAACCGACATCATGATCGGGTGCTGCACTCTCCATGAGTGCCTTGGTTCATGCAAAACAGCACTCACGACTGGATAAACCGGAAAAGAAATCATCGGTGACAGAGGGAACCCAAGATGGCTTACAAAGACGATATCGCTCTAATGGCCCATCTGATGCGGCGCGCGGGCTTCGGCGCTTCCCGCGACGAACTCGAGGCACGCGTGGCCAACGGATATGAGGCGACAGTCGAGGAACTGTTGAACTTCGAAAGCCAGCCTCCGGTCGATCCCTATGAACTGCTCCGTTATCAGCCAGCGGCCCTGCTGCCAGGCGGCCAGCCCCCCATGGGGAACGTCAACTATATGTACTATCAGGTGACCACCAGGCGCCCACTTCAGGAGAAAATGGCGCTGTTCTGGCACCACGTGTTCGCCACCGGCAATTCGAAAGTCGACAACTACGATCAGTTGCTTGAACAAATCGACATTTTCCGCAACAACGGCATGGGCAACTACCGCGACCTGCTGCTGAAGATGGCCAGAAACCCGACGATGATCTTCTGGCTGGACAACAACCAGAATCACGGTTCGGCGGTCAACGAAAACTGGGGGCGGGAACTGCTTGAACTGTTCAGTCTGGGCGCCGGCAACTACACCGAGACGGACGTCCGCGAGGCATCACGCGCATTCACCGGCTGGACCTTTGAAACCAAGATCCCGCGCCTGCCGTACGGGCGGTTCCCCTGGAAGTTCGAATATCGGCCGGAAGACCACGATGACGGCGTGAAGGAATTCCTCGGCCACCGCGGGCACCTGAATGGCGACGACATCATCGACATCATCGTGCAGCAACCGGCCTGCGCCCGCTTCATCTGCCGGCATCTCTACAATTTCTTCGTCGCCGATGAGCCGCAGGTACCGGCATGGTCGCTGGAGCCGCCGCGCGATCCGGAAGCGTTGGACGCCATGGCAAAGACCTTCCGTGATTCGAACTATGAAATTCGGCCTGTGCTGCGGATGCTGTTCAATGCGGACTTTTTCAAGAATGCCCGCTACCGGCATCTGAAGTCACCCGCCGAGGTGGTCGTGGGTACACTGCGCCTGGTGGGCGGCTATGACATCCCGAAGCCAGGGTATGGCGAGTTGTCGATGCAGCCGTCCTACATGGGCCAGGATCTGCTCAACCCGCCGTCGGTCGAAGGCTGGCATACCGGTTCCGAGTGGATCAACAGCGGCTCCCTGATGGCACGCATCAACTTCGTCGCTGACCAACTGGGCAATCAGTCGCTCCCCGGCGTGCGTGCCATCATCGACCGTCTGAGGTCGAAGGGAACACTCGCGCCGGACCAACTGGTCAACGAGTGTCTCGACCTGCTGGGGCCGATCGAAGTCCGCAACGAAACCCGCAAGGAACTGACCGATCAGGCCAGACAATGGGGCCAGTTAAGCTGGGACAGCGAGCCGAACGCCCAGACCGCCGCCAAACGGGCGACCGATATGATGCAGCTGATCGTGGCGACGAGAGAGTACCAATTCGCCTAAGGACAGATTTCTAAGATCAACAGGAGGAAAACCCAATGGCGTCAGCGCAAAAAGACCCCGTACTGGTGGTGCTGCAACTCACCGGCGGGAACGATTATCTCAACACCGTCATCCCGTACAACAACCCGCTGTACCAGGACAATCGGAAAGCGGTCGGGATACCCGAAAGCCAGATTCTGGCCTTCGACAACGAATACGGCTTCCCATCCTACCTCGCCCCGCTGAAGAAGGTCTGGGACGAAAACAAGCTCGCGATCATGCATGGCGTCGGCTATCTCGATTCACCGCGGTCGCACTTCCGCTCGATGGACATCTGGCATACCTGCGAAGCGGAGAAAGTCGGAACCGAGGGCTGGCTCGGTCGCGTGGTTCGTGAGTTCGACCCCAGGAAGGAAAATGTCGTCACCGCCGTGAGCTTCGGACCCTGCCTGTTCCGCGCGCTGGCGGTCCCGGGCGTGCCCGTGGCATGCGTCGCCGGCGCGCTGGAAAACTACGGCTTCCTGCCGAACATTCAGGAACCGACGCAGCGTCAGCAGGTTCTGGAGCGTTTCTCCCGCATGTACCAGCCGATCGAAGGCAGCGGGGTGATGGAATACCTCGGCACGACCGGCCTGGATTCCCTGAAGGGTGCGGACATCCTGAAGGTGGCGCCTTCGCTTTACAAGTCGGACGTGAAGTATCCCGAACACCTCGATCGCCAGCAAGCTGCGAGGCATCGCACAGGTGCACCTCGCGGGCCTGGGCACCCGGATCTTCTATTGCGACCACGGCAGCTTCGACAGCCACGCCGGACAGAATCCGCTGCATGCCAAACTGTGGACAGACGTGTCGGAAGGTCTGGACGCGTTCATGACCGACCTCCGCCAGCACGATGCGGCCGACAACGTCATCGTGCTGATGTTCTCGGAATTCGGCCGTCGCGTCCGTGATAACGGATCCGGAACGGATCATGGCGCGGCCGGGGCGACCTTCGTGCTTCGGCGACCAGGTCAAAGGGGGTCATTACGGCGAGTATCCCTCGATGAAGCCCGAGCATCTGGTGCAGGGCGACCTGAACCCGAGCATGGACTTCCGAGGCATCTATTCGACGATACTGGACAAGTGGCTGAAAATCGATCCGGTACCGATCGTCAACGGCACCTACGAGCAACCGGCCTTTCTGCAATAGACGGCCAACGAGAATCTCGTTCCCCGCACCCGGGGAACGAGGATGAATGCACGGCCTTCCGCATGGCGGAGGGCATGACAAAACCTGGGAGGCAACGATGCCGCTTACGACGGTTTCGAACGGAAGGACCTACGACTGGAGCCATGCCATAGGGCGTGCCGCGGCGACTGGAACAGGATTCAACTATCCGCAGACGATGTGCCTCGGCAACGACGGCGACATCTTCGTCGCCAACCGCGGCAACGAGAACAACTTCGGCCAGCGCGTCAATCGCGTGAAGCTGGGCGGCCCCGGCGAGGAGGAACTGCTGGCCGAGTTCTTCACCTGGGGTGAAGGGGACGGAAAGTCGAGGTGGCCGTTCGGCGTTGCGGTCGACAGCCAGAACACCGTGTACGTATCGGACGAATGGACGAACACGATCTCCGTCTTCCATGGCAATGGCACGTTCATCCGCAGTGGGGCAAGACCGGCAGCGGTGATGGTGAACTGCTTCGGCCGGCCGGTCTGGTCTGCGACAAGGACGACAATCGTCATCGTCGTCGACAGCGGCAACAATCGTCTGCAGGTCTTCACCGGCGACGGGAAGTTCCTGGCCAGGTACGGCAAGGCCGGCAGCGGCGACGGCGAATTCAACCAGCCATGGGGAATAACACTCGATACGGCCGGCAATATCTATGTGGCGGACTGGAAGAACCATCGCATCCAGAAGCTGTCCCCCGAGGGCGCGTTCCTGATGAAGATCGGCGAATACGGGACCGTTCCGGCAGCGCCGGACGCGTATGCCGTGACCTACCTCGGACCCTACATCTCAACCACGCCGCCGGCGGCGTATCCCAAGGCCGGCGTGCTCAATCATCCCACCGATGTCGCCGTTGACAGCGATGGCGACATCTACATCGCGGACTGGGGCAATCACCGGATCAGCATTTTCGATCGCCTACGGACGACCGCTGACCAATCTGATGGGTGATGCACAGGTGATGTCAAAGTGGGGTCAACAGAGCATCGATGCCAATCCCGACATGATGAAGGCATTGCGCCGTGTCAGGAACCTTGAACCGCAGTGGCGCTTCTGCTTTCCGACGGCGGTGGATTTCAATCCGAGAACGGACGAGATCATCGTCGCCGACAGTCAGCGCAACCGCCTGCAAATCTATCGCAAGGTTCGCGACTACGTCGATTTCCAGGCTAATCTGTAACGGTATCCGGGTGCCTGAGCGGATCAGGCACCCGCGAACTGTCCCACGCATTGCGCGCGCCGCCGCATCCCCTCGCCGCGAGGTGCCACAGCCATGCGTCCGGTCAAGCGGCAAAGCGACGTCAGGTCGAGGTCACTATCCAGGAACGCCCGATCACATCAGCGTTTCCAATGTATGCCGAAAGCGCCCTGCGTGGGATCGGCCCGTTCCCGCAAGGAGTTCAAACCAGTCGGCGACGTCGTCGAAACCCTCTGCGCGCGCCTGGCGGATCATCCCGGAATACAGGTCGGTGCACTCGCGCAATAGGTTCATGAGGGCTGGCCGCCGCGATCATCTCAGGCAGCGGAATGCCATGAAGCGGATGCCTCTCGGAATGCCATGGGGCGGATGCCTCCCGAAACACGATGCGGCCGGTGGCTCTCGACATGCCGCTTCATGTGTTCGGAGAGTGCCGCGCCTACCCTCCCGGCCGACGAAGGCGATCTTGCGTGATGACACCCGGCCATGTTTTTGTCCAGTTCAGCCGCGAACGATTCCGCAGGCTGTCAAGGATCCTGGCCCATGACCAAACCGTTGCAAGGCTTGCTTGTCGTTTCGCTGGAGCAGGCCGTCGCTGCCCCTTACTGCACGTCAAGACTGGCGGACGCCGGTGCGCGCGTGATCAAGGTCGAGCGCGCCGAGGGTGATTTCGCCCGCGCCTACGACAGCGCCGTGCAGGGGTTGTCGAGCTATTTCGTCTGGCTGAACCGGGGCAAGGAAAGCCTTGTGGCCGACATCAAGCAGCCGGAGGATGCGGCACTGTTGCATCGGCTGGCAGCGAAAGCGGACGTGTTCATACAGAACCTCGCACCGGGCGCGGCGGCGCGGTCCGGTTTCGGATCAGACGATTTGCGGGCCCGGCACGAACGCCTGATCACCGTCGATATTTCCGGCTACGGGGAAACCGGCGAATACGCGACGATGAAGGCATACGACCTGCTGGTGCAGGCGGAGTCGGGGCTGGCAATGGTGACCGGGCATCCGGCCGGACCAGGCCGGGTCGGCGTCTCGATCGCCGATGTCGGTTGCGGAATGAACGCGTACACCGGCATCTTGGAGGCTTTGATCGAGCGCGGCAGCACAGGACGAGGCAAGGGGCTGAAGGTCAGCCTGTTCGATGCGGTCGCGGACTGGATGAACGTGCCCCTGCTGTATTTCGAGGGCACCGGCCATTCGCCCCAGCGGCTTGGGCTGGCGCATCCGTCGATCTGCCCATACGGGGCGTTCGCGACCAGGGATGGGGCGCTGGTGTTGATCTCGATCCAAAACGAGCGCGAATGGGCGGCGTTTTGCACGACATTCCTGGATGCGCCGGACCTGCCCAGGCAGCCTGGCTTCGAAAGCAACAACATCCGCGTGGCCAACCGAGCGATGGTCGATGAACGGGTCGGCCGGACCTTCGCGGCCCTGACACGGGATGACGCGGCGGCGAAACTGCGCGCGGCGAATACGGCATATGGATTCGTCAACGATCTGGCCGCGCTCAGCCATCATCCGGCGTTGCGGCGCACGCCGGTGGCTCTGCCGGGCGGCGGCGCGGCGGAAATCGTTGCCCCTGCGGTCATCCGCGTCGGCGAGACGCTCGATCTGGGCGCGGTGCCGGCGATCGGGCAGAACAGTGCGGCGATCAGATCCGAATTTGGCTGATCAACGCCTCGGCTGTGCGATCCGCGTCCGCCATGGAATTGTAGCCATGGAAACTGATGCGAACCCGGCCATGCCCATTCCACGCGAAGACGCCCTGCGCATGCAGTGCATCCACGATCGCCTGTGCGCGCGATGAAGCAATGCATACGCTGGCCCCGTGCCGCGCCGGCTCGGAGGGAGTCATGACCGGGACCTGAGAGGCCGCCAGCCGATCCAGCAGCGCGACCGTCAGTGTCTGGACGTGGCGCTGAACGTCCCGCATATCGAACCTTGAAAGAAACGACAACGCGTTGTTCAGGACGTAAATCGAACCGTGCGCCGGGTTGCCTCGGGTGAACCGCATCGCATCGGCTCTCAGCGCCGGGATCGTATCATAGTCGCGCGCGCTCGGGGCGAAGGAATGCCAGCCGGCCGAAGCCGGCGCCCAATCCGGTTGGCGGGCGCGGTTCCAATAGGCGATCGCCACGCCGGTCATGCCGAGCATCCATTTGTAGCAGGCGGAGAAGGCGAAGTCGGCGACCGACGCCTCGATCGGCAAATAGCCGGAAGCCTGGGTGAAATCGACCAGAAGCAGTGCGCCGACCCGGTCGGCCAGGGCACGGAGGGCTGTCAGATCCACCCGTTCACCGGTCAGGTAGGAGACGTAGCTGGCGGCGATGATGCGCGTGCTGGCGTCGATGCAGCCGGCCAGACGGTCCGGCGCCGAGCCGCGGGCCTGGCGCAGCGCGACGGCGGGATCGCGGCGCATGGCGATGGGGCCGACGACCGAGGGGTATTCATGGGCGTCTATTGCGGTCGAATCCCCCTCACGCCAGTCCAGGCTGTCGGCCACGATCGAGACGCCCTCGGCGACGTTGCTGACGAAGCCGATGTCCCCGGGGCTCACCCCCCACAGCCGGGCGATGCCCGCTCGGGCCGCTTCGAGCTCGTTGTCCTGCGCCGTGCGACCCGGCGGGCCCAAGGATTTGTCGGCGAGGTAGCGCAGCAGCGCCGCATCGTGCGAACGCAGCGCGGCCGTTTCACCGCCGGCGCAAACATGCACGATGCCAGGGGGAAGGCGGAAATCCGACGGGTCGAAAAGTGGAGTCATGGATTCATGTGTTGCCGGCAACGCCGCTGACCAATAGGCCCGGATGCGATCGCGATCCTCCGGGAAGCCGGCTGGTCAGGTCAGGCCAACCACCTCCGCCAGCGCATCCAGTTGCTCGACGTGGCAAGAGATCGGGTTCAGCAGCAGATGGTTGGCGCCGAGGGCGATCATCGCTTCCAGCCGTTCGCGCACGTGTTCCGGTGTGCCGTGGATACCCGATGTGTCGGTGCCGGAAGGGTTGTGGTACACTTCGGTGTACCAACGATCCAGTTCCGCTCTGGCGCTGTCGGGCCTTTCATCAACGTGGATAAAAATCCGTTTCGAGATCGGGAATTGACCCGGATCGCGGCCCGCCTTCTCCAACGCTTCGCGCAGCACCGGCACCGAGCGGCGAAAATCCTCCGTGCTCGACCCGCCTGCCCCCATCCATCCATCGGCGATCTTCGCCGCGCGGCGAATTGCATCGGGATGTCCCACGCCCATCCAGATCGGCAACGGGTTCTGCACGGGCCGGATTCCCAACCGCCCATCGTCCAGATGGTAGAGGCGGCCTCGGTAGGTCACTTTCTCCTGGGTCCACAGCGCGCGGATCAGCTCGATCTCCTCCCGCAACCGGGCGACACGGCTGTCCGCTGGAATCTGGAAGGCTCGCAGGTGCCTCGGCTGGCCGATCCCGACGCCCATCAGCGCTCGCCCGTTGCTGACATAATCGAGCGTCGCCCATTGCTGGGCGACCATGCGGGGATCATGTACCGGCAATACCAGCACGGAGGCACCGAGCCCGATCCGTGTGGTGACCGCGGCGGCGTAGGTCAGTACCACGACGGGATCGAACGACGTGACGTGATCGAGCGTGTTCTCGGTGACCCACAGATCGCGAAAGCCGCGTCCTTCGGCTCGGATCGCGACCGTGCGAACGGTGTCCATGTGCAGGCTGTCGGGCGAACGATGCGGCAGTGACATGCCGAACGGAATCAGGTCCTTCAGTGCCATCGGTGCTGCCTTACAGTGCCTCGATGATTTCCATCTGCGCTCCATCCGTCGCCGCCACGAAGGCGACGCGGTTGCCTTTGTCGCCTTTCAGTTCCTCCAGCACCGCCACGCCATTTTCGCGCAGCTTCGCCATTGTGCCCGGATAGTCGTCGGTCACAACGGCCATGTGTTCGATGCCGTAATGCTGTTCGTGCGTCTGTTCGGTGATGATACCGGTGATGTTCAGCTGGGTCCCGAGCAGATCAAGCTGCCAGCCCCGGCCCGGCATCTCGGTCTTCTTCGTCGCGCCGAAGTTCTCAATGTAATATTGCACGGTCTTCGCGACGTCTCGCGTCTTGATATGCACGTGCTGGAAACTGATCGCCATCCCGGTGTCCCCTTGTGGCAGCTTGTCAGGGAAAGCTAATGCGGTTTCCTGGTGACGGGAAGCGTGCGATCCGAATGCGCCCGCCGTCGTTGCGAAGGACGAGATCGGTGCCAGGGCCTGACCGGGACGAGCGATCCCGAATCAAGGGCACAACAAAACCGATCACCGTTCCGCTCGGTAGCGAAAGACCGGACGCTCCACCCAGGATCATCCCAGCACCAGATCATCCCGATGAACCATCTCGTCGCGTCCCCGCCAGCCCAGGATTGCCTCGATCTGGTCGGAGCGGTGACCGGCGATCCGTTCCGCGTCCGAGCTGGCATAGGCCGACAGGCCGCGTCCCAGCACAGCACCATCCGGACCGCTGATCGTCACCGGATCGCCACGCTCGAAAACACCCTCCACCGCGCGGACGCCGGCCGGCAGCAGCGACCGGCCGTTTGCCAGGGCACGGGCCGCGCCGGCATCCACCGTCAGCACACCCAGGGCCGACAGCGACCCGGCAATCCAGCGCTTGCGGGCGGTGCGCCCTTCCGGCACCGGCAGGAACCACGTGCAACGGGCGCCACGTTCAAGCGCCTGCAGTGGACGCTCGATGTTGCCGATCGCGATCGCCATGGCGCAACCGGCCTGGGTGGCAATCCGGGCCGCGACAAGTTTGGTGCGCATGCCGCCAGACGAATAGCCGGGTGGAGGCTCACCCCCCATCGCCTCGATCTCCGACGTAAGCGCTTCAACGACAGGAATATGCGCGGCCTGAGGGTCCCGGCGCGGGTCAGCGGTATACAGGCCATCGATATCGGACAGCAGGATCAGTTGGTCCGCCTGCACCATCTCGGCCACCCGCGCGGCCAGGCGATCGTTGTCGCCGAACCGGATCTCAGCCGTGGCGACGGTGTCATTCTCGTTGATGACCGGGACGCAGCGCAGCGCCAGCAGCGTGGCCAGGGTTTCCCTTGCGTTCAGATACCGGCGGCGATCCTCGGTGTCGTCCAAGGTCAGCAGCAACTGGGCGGCCGTCAGGTCGCGAGCGGACAGCGCTTCGCTCCAGGCCTGCGCCAGGCGGATCTGGCCGACCGCGGCGGCTGCCTGCTTTTCTTCCAATCTCAATCGCTTCTGGGTCAAACCTAAGGTGCGGCGGGCCAGCGCGATGGCACCGGAGGAAACCACGATGACGTCGGTGCCCCGGTCCCGCAGCGCCTGGATGTCGGCAGCGACGCTCTCCAGCCAGGCGGTGCGGGGTGTCGCCTGCTTCTGGTCCACGACCAGCGCACTGCCGATCTTGACGACGATACGCTGCGCGCCCGTGAGAGATGGAGTCACGCGGCCCGTTCCTGCCGCGACACGTGAATGGCGTTCTGCAGAGCGCGCAGGATTTCCGGGACACCCTGTCCAGTCGCGCCGGACAGCAGATAGACCGGTCGGCCTGACGCCTTGCGCAAAGCCGCCAACCGGGCGGAGGTTTCGCGCCCAGTCATGGCGTCGGACTTGTTCAGACCGACGATTTCCGGCTTTTCGGCCAGACCGCCGCCGTAAGCCGCCATCTCGCCGCGAATGGTGCGCCAGGCCCGCACCACGTCCCCGGCGGCGCCGTCGACCAGGTGCAGCAGGACGGCGCAACGCTCGACATGGCCGAGGAAACGGTCGCCGAGGCCAGCACCCTCATGCGCACCCTCGATCAGCCCGGGGATGTCGGCCAGCACGAACTCTTCCGAGGCGGACAAGCGGATGACACCAAGCTGCGGATGCAGGGTGGTAAACGGGTAGTCCGCGATCTTGGGACGCGCCGCGGACACAACTGACAAAAACGTGGATTTGCCGGCGTTTGGCAGCCCGATCAGCCCGGCGTCGGCGATCAGCTTCAGGCGTAGCCAGACCCAGCGTTCCTCGCCTGGCCAGCCCTTGGTCGCCTTGCGCGGCGCGCGGTTGGTCGAACTCTTGAAGTTCGCATTGCCGAAGCCCCCATCACCGCCGCGCAGCAGGACAACGCGCTTGCCCGCGACATCCATGTCGGCGAGCATGGTTTCCTGGTCATCGGCAAAGATCTGCGTGCCGACCGGGACTGTGACCACGACGTCGCTCGCCCCTGCCCCGGTCCGATCCGATCCCGCCCCGTTGCCGCCCTTCCGCGCTCGGAAATGCTGCGTATAGCGGAAGTCGATCAGCGTATTGAGGTTATGTTCGGCGACAAAAACGATGTCGCCGCCCTTGCCGCCGTTGCCACCGTCCGGGCCGCCGAACTCGATGAATTTCTCACGCCGGAACGCGACCACCCCGTCGCCGCCGTCGCCGGAGCGCAGGTAGATCTTCGCCTGGTCGAGAAACTTCATGACGTGTCACCAAAAACGGAACGGGGGCCGGTATGCACCGACCCCCGGCCAGACTGAACATGGGGTTGGTGCTACTCGGCGGCGAGCGGCAGCGGCTCCACGGAGATATGCACCTTGCCCTGCGACTTGCGGGAGAATTTCACGTGGCCGTCTATGAGCGCGAAGATCGTGTGATCCCGGCCGAGGCCGACGTTGCTGCCCGGATACCATTTGGTGCCGCGCTGGCGCACCAGAATGTTGCCCGCCACGACCTTCTCGCCGCCGAACTTCTTGATGCCCAGGCGCCGGCCTTCCGTATCGCGCCCGTTGCGCGATGAACCGCCTGCCTTTTTATGTGCCATGGCGGATTACTCCTTTGCTTCTTCGACCGCTTCGGGGGTCTCGCCGGAGACGACGGCGAGGGATTCGGCCGCGTCCAACGCCGCCGGCGGGACGGTGTCGGCCTGGGTCTCGGTCGGCTGAGCCTCGAACGTCTGGGTCTCGACCGGCTGCGCCTCTAACGTCTGGGTCTCGATCGGCGGGGTCTCGGTCGGCTGAGCCTCGAACGTCTGGGTCTCGATCGGCTGCGCATCGACCGGGGCCGCCTGGGCCTCGCCACTGTACGTCTGCCCCTTCGCGTTGATATCGCCGATACGCAGGACGGTGACGTGCTGGCGATGGCCATTGCGGCGGCGGCTGTTCTGCCGGCGGCGCTTCTTGAAGATGATGACCTTGTCGAGGCGGTCCTGTGCGATCACGGTCGCCGTCACGGATGCATCAGCCACCACCGGCGAACCGATGGTCAGATTGCCGTCAACGCCCACCGCCAGCACGTCGGTGAACGTGACGGTGCCGCCGGCTTCGGCGTCCAGTTTCTCGACCTTCAGCACCGCATTCGGGGTCACGCGATACTGCTTTCCGCCGGTGCGGATGACAGCGAACATGGGATCAAACTTTCAAGACGCTACGATCTAATCAACACAGGCCGCCCGGGACAGCGCAACACTACGCCTGCTCCAGGGTGGCCGGAAGCGCGCGTTATAGCGACGCGCGCCACGCTGTCAACCGGCAAAATGGGTCAAAACATGAAGGCCGTCAGCACCTTGCTTATGTCACCGGGATGACCCGCCGGTGCGGCCTGCCCGCATCGGCAAGACCGGCAAAACCACCCCGATGGTCAGGGAGTCAATGAACACCGCCAGCGTGATGGGGCAGCAGCCTGAGAAATACATTCGTGTTACGCGATGCATGACAGGCGTCGGAGGACGTTGGCACGCTCTCGAATTTCCCTCAATGAAGCCAGGACACAGCACATGGTCGCGCTCGCGCCAACCGCAACGGCTCGCGCCATGGCGAGCGCGCCCGCCCACGGTGGACACCAATTCGGATGGACCGCCCTTGGAACTGGCGGCCGGGGATGGGATGATCCGTGCGCAACCCAGAACGGAGGAAACAATGGCACTGTTGGACGGCAAGGTCGCGATCATCACCGGCGCGGCGTCAGGCATCGGCGCGGCGACGACCAGGGTGCTGGCGCGCGAAGGTGCAAAGGTGGTGCTCACCGACATCGACGACGCCGCTGGTGCGGCGCTCGCCGAGGCGATCGGCGGCGTCTATCTGCACCACGACGTCAGCGAGGAGGACGGCTGGCCGGCGGTGATCGCAGCGGCGGAGCGGTTCGGCCGGCTCGACATCATGGTGGCGAACGCGGGTATCGGCATCATGGGTAGCGCGATCGACATGTCGCTGAAGGATTGGCGCCGGCAGATGGCGATCAACGTCGATGGCGTTTTCCTTTCGGTCAAGTATTGCATCCCCGCGATGCGGCGCGCGGGCAACGGCGGCTCCATCGTGATGCTGTCATCCGTCGCCGGACTGCGCGGGTCAGCAGGGCTGGCGGGCTACAGCGCGACCAAAGGCGCGGTGCGGCTGTTCGCCAAGTCGATGGCGCTGGAATGCGCACAGGCGGGCGACGGGATCCGGGTCAACTCGGTGCATCCGGGGATCATCGCGACCCCGATCTGGACCAAGATCCCGGTCGGGCAGAACCAGCCCATCGACCCCTACGCGATCGCCGAATCGGCCGTCCCGCTCGGCAAGGCCGGCGAGGCAACCGACATCGCCGACGGAATCCTGTTCCTGGCCTCCGACATGTCGAGCCACGTGACCGGATCGGAGTTGGTCATCGATGGCGGCATGACGGCCGGACGGATCACGCGTCTGACACAGTGACGTCCCTGGCAATCGCCGAACCACGTCGTCACGATCGCTCGGCGGAAGGGAACGCACGCGCTGCCCGGCCGTTTCCCGCATAACCGGTTGGTCGTTTCGCGCACAACAAGGGCGGGGACGGGCGACCGCCACCGCACGGGGGCTTATTGCGCCACCACCATGACTGCTTTTGTCCGCTCGGGCCGACGCTTCTCACCGTGCCGGAAATGGTTCTAAAAACGCGCATCCGATCAGAAGTCAGGAGGAACTCATGGACGCCGATGCCAAGAAGATCGCTCTCCGCATGATCCCGTACGGGATCTACGTCCTGACAGCCGACGATCACAAGGGCAATGTCGGCGCCGCCACGGTGAATTGGGTCACACAAGGCTCCTTCGCGCCGCCGCTGGTCGTGGTCGGCGTCAAGGCCGACTCCGGTGCGCACACCGTCGTCAAAGGCACCGGCAGGTTCGCGCTCAACATGTTGGGAAAAGACCAGAAGGGCCTGGCCTTCACCTTCTTCAAGCCGGCCAAGGTCGAAGACGGCAAGCTATCGGGCGAAGCCTTTCACGCCGGCAACAACGGCACGCCGATTCTGGACTCCGCCATCGCCGCGGTCGAATGCTCCGTCAAACAGATCGTCGAACTGGGCGACCATCATATCGTCGTCGCCGAGGTCACCGATGCGTACGTGATGAAGATGCCGCAGGGCCGGGCGGATGCGGCGATCCTGGAGATGAAGGATCTCGGCGACACCGTCTACTACGGTGGCTGAACCATCGAGGCGAAACCTCCATGATAACCAAATTCTCCACCGTCTATCCGGGTCATATCGACCTGCCGGATCACGGCCAGGACGCCACACCGGCGAACGAACGCCGCTTCTCCAACGCCGAACTGGCGGGTGTTTTCGGAAAATCCGAACGCATCGCGACGCTGATGGACCGTCTCGGCTGGGACACGCTGTGGATGGCCGAACACCACTTCCAGTACGAAGGCTACGAGGCGATCCCGAACCTGCTGATGCTGGCGGTTCATCTGTCGCACGTGACAAACACCCTCAAAATCGGCTGCGGCTTCAACATCGCCCCGATGTGGCACCCGCTGCGCCTGGCCGAGGACTATGCGGTCGCCGATATCCTGACGAAGGGCCGCACCGTGTTCGGCGTCGGCCGCGGCTACCACTCGCGCGAGGTCGAAAGCTTCGGCGCGCCGATCATCGATCAGAACGCCAACCGCGAATTGTTCGAAGAGCAGGTCGAGATCATCTTCAAGGCGTTCAATAACGAATCGTTCTCGCACCACGGCAAGCACTACACGCTGCCACCGGAGGTCCCCTATCGCGGCTATACGCTGAAGGAACTGACGCTGGTGCCCCGCCCGATCCACCTGCCGGTCGAGACATGGCAGCCGGTGGTCAGCGCCAGTGCCCGCGGGCTGGATTTCATGGTGAAGCACGGCATCAAGGGTGCCGTCGGCGGTGGCGCGGCGACGTTGCAGCAAGGCCCGATCACCGCCTATCGGGAAGCCGCCGCCCGCGCGGGCCAGGATCTCCAACTCGGCCAAAACCTGATGCTCGGCATTTTCTTCCACCTCGCGGACAGCAAGCAAAAAGCCGTGGCCGCGCTGCGGCCGTTTTATGAGGAGCACGCCAAGATGTTCGCGCCCCTCGGCTTCCTGCCCGGCGTGACGCCCCCGCAGATCGAGGCGATCGGCAGGCGCGGCGGCTGGTACCAGGCGGGTGTGCCCAAGCTGGAGGATTACATGAAGACCGGCGCCTGGTTCGCCGGCACACCCGAGGAACTGGTCGCCTATCTGAAAGAACTGGAAGCGCGCTATCCAGGCATGGAGGACATCAACCTCAGCACGCCCATGGGAACACCGGAGGCGATCATGCTCGATCAGTTCCAGTGGGTATCCGAGGCCGTCATGCCGGCATTTCGGCGGTAACCGGCTCGGCTGCCTTGGCACTAAGTTGGGAACCGAGACGGCTTAGCCGATAGTACCTGTCCGAAACTCGTTGCCCCGTGGTGCGTACCTATGTCGATTTTGTCGAATACCGTGGCAGAGATTCGGTCTGGGGTGTTCCACGTTGTGTTCTTGGACGCAGGGAAAAAACGGATCGGGAGTGGCAGGGCATTCACATCACGGGAGTGCTTCGTTACGAACGGGCATGTATTTGATGTTCCCGCCAATACCTCTCAAGTGTGGTTACGACAAGACGGCGACTCGAGCCTGGCACAAGACTTCATTCTCGCGCCGGCAGATTTCGAGAGGCGACGAATTGTCGCATCACCAGAAGGCGAGTGCGACTACGCAGTCGTGGATGTCCCAGAACTGGCGAGGATGAACGCGTTCCGGTTCGACAAAATCGCCCACTCGACAATGAGCATTGGAGGGCCGCTTCAGGAGGTCGACTTCCTCGCAAGGACATCAAGTTAGGCTTCACCTTCTACGTCGCCGTCGGAGGCATCAGGTGCATCGCTGGGGCCTGCGCCTTTGTTCCGAGCGAAGTGTGGAAGTCCCCAACAGCCGCGTCGGGTTCGGCGGCAACCTGGGATCTCGAACCGACTGCGATCGCCGGCACACAGGTCGGATTCCCGCTCACCGGAGGCGACCAGGTCGCATCTCTCGAGTGATGCTGTGACGAGGCGCCTTCAGACCACCTGCAAGCCAAGGAACTCGGCCATCGGTGCGAAGTCCCGGTCATCGTGCAGAAGACCGTGACCGCCGGCGATACAGAACGTGCCGATGATCATGTCGACCGTGATCCCACGCGCGCGCAGCATCCGGTTATGCTGCGCCGCTCGGACCGCCAGGCCCGCATCGCACATCGGCGCTACTCGGTAGACGCAAAGATCCCGCTGGATCCTCGCGGCATGCACGTCGTCGTGGGCACCAAGCAGCACCTCCCACAGGATCAGATCGCCAACCAGAATCTGGTCATCGTCGTCATCGACGATCGCCCGGAGTTTTCGAACGGCGTCATTTTCCAGGCCGCGCAGGTTCGCGATCCAGACCGAGCTGTCAACGACGATCACGGACGCGGATCGGATTGCCGTCCTTCCCGCATCGCCGCCAGGTCACCCTCCCAGCCAAGTCCCGCCATATCCGCCAAAGCTTGCTGCCGCCGGTGACGGCGGACGAGGCGGCGCAGGGCCTCCTCCACCGTTGCCTTCTTGGTTGCCAGACCAGTGGCTCCCATGGCCTCGGTCAGAAGATCGTCATCGATGTCGATATTCGTCCGCATCACATCTTCATGTGTATTGATGTCCATCATCGATACACACGAAGCCCAGCACCGTCCAGGGATGTCGTCGCTCAAATCCCGAAACGCCGATCCGAGATCAGCCAGGGAGGCTCATGGATGAGCCGCCCACCGCGCGTGCCGGTATCAGGCCGGCAGATGCAGCCTGGCCTCGGTGCGCGCCTGCAGGTCCTCGAAAGCGAGCCCGGGCGCCATGCTCAGCACCACGAAGCCCGCGGTCGGTCACGTCGATCGTCGCGAGGTTGGTGTAGACACGCTTGACGGCGCCCGGCGCGGTCAGCGGATAGGTGCATTTCGTCACCAGCTTGGGCGTGCCGTCCTTGGTGGTGTGCTCCATCAGCACCCACAGCCGTTTGGCGCCGGCGGCCAGGTCCATCGCACCGCCGACCGCCGGTGCGGTGTCGTTCTCGCTGGTCGCCCAGTTGGCGATGTCGCCATTGTCGGCGACCTGGAAGGCGCCCAGCACGCACAGGTCCAGATGGTCGCCGCGGATCATCGCGAAACTGTCGGCATGGTGGCAGAAGCTGCCGCCGGGGCGCAGCGTGACGTACTGCTTGCCGGCGTTGATCAGCCACGGCTCGATCTTGTCCTTCTCCGGCGCCGGCCCCATGCCGAGCACGCCGTTCTCGGAATGGAAGATCACCTCACGGTCCATCGGCACGTAGTCGGCGATCAGGGTCGGGATGCCGATGCCCAGGTTGACGTACCAGCCCTCGGGGATGTCGGCGGCGGCGCGCTGCGCCATCTGCTGGCGGCTGAAGGGCTTGAAGGCGGCAGTTCGGTAGCGGACATGGTTGCGTCTCCTTGTTGGAAGCGGATCGCGCGCTCTGACGCCCGCGCGGTCACGCATCAGTCTCAGAAGCCGGAGGGATCACCGTATGGCACGTGCAGCACGCGGTTCACGAAGATGCCGGGTGTGACGACGTGGTCGGGCTCGATCTCACCCAGTTCGCGGATGTGCTGGGACTGCACCAGGGTCAGCGCCGACGCCATGGCGACTACGGGATTGAAGTTCCGGCCGGCCTGCTTGTAGGTCAGGTTGCCCCAGCGATCGGCCTCCCACGCTTCCACCAGGCCGACATCGCCCTTCAGCGCCTGTTCCAGGATGTAGGTGCGGCCGTCGATCTCCCGGTGTTCCTTGCCGACCGCCATCTTGGTGCCGACACCGGTGGCGGTGAAGAAGGCCGGAACCCCTGCCCCGGCGGCGCGCATGCGTTCGGCGAGCGTGCCCTGCGGGACGATCTCCAGTTCGATCTTGCCGGCACGATACAGCGTTTCGAACACCACGGGATCGGAGCTGCGCGGGAACGAGCAGATGATCTTGCGCGACGCGTCCCAGCTCCATCAGCCGGGCGAGGCCGGTATGCCCGACACCGGCGTTGTTGCAGGCGACCGTGAGATCCTTGGCGCCCTGCTCGATCAGGCCGTCGATCAGAGCGTTCGGCTGACCGACGGCGCCGAACCCGCCGAGCAGGACGACCGAGCCGTCCTTGATACCGGACATCATATCGGCCATCGACTGGACGATCTTGTTGATCATGCGAGGCGTTTCCTGGAGCGCGTTGCTCCGGGTGGTGTAGCGCCGGGAACCGCGCGTGCCAAGCAGCGCCGCTTCGGTGCCATCCCAAAGCGCAACACGTGGCGCCACTTCCTGTTTTCAATCCAAGGCGGGTGGCTGGTGGACGCGAGACAGCGGTCTGGCTAGGGTGGCTTGAGCCAGCTGTCGTCAAGTAACAGCGATGGTCGGCCCTGGAAAAGGGTAGCCGATGAACAGGTTCCGATCGACCGTGTGATTCGCCTGGGACCAGGATGTACGATACCGAAGCATCGGATCCGCGATGATCTGCTTGCCTCCATCAAGTGATGCAAGTCCCAGGGTCGCCGGTCGAAATATAGCGGCGGCTTGTCGCCTTTTCGCAAGTCTCTCGGCGGTGCTCGCCGCACCAATGTCTGAACAGCCAGTTGTATCGATCAAATAATGGATGCCATCATGACCCCAGAGGGATTGAAGACCTGCCCGAGTGTCCACGGTGCCAGGGAGACGATGGATCGGTTGGCCGCGGCGGTGGAAAACCATGGACTGACAGTCGTGGCGCGAATTGATCACAGCGCCGCGGCCGCCAAGGTCGGATTGGCGCTGCGTGCTACCGAGGTGCTCGTATTCGGCAATCCCCTCGCCGGCACGAAGCTTATGGAGAGAGCCCAGACCATCGGCATTGACCTGCCACTGAAGGCACTGGTCTGGCAAGATGAGCAGGGAAAGACCTGGGTCGGCTATAACGATCCGAAGTGGCTGGCCAGTCGGCATGGTCTGGACGTCGGATCGGAGCAGGTGCTCGACGCCATGACCCATCTCCTGGCCGCTGTTGCGCAGGCCGCCACAGGGTGAAGCCGCGAGGCGGCGCGGTCAGGCCTCGCGTCCCAACAGGCTTCGCCTACGGCTCCAGGCGCTGGACCGTCGATGCCGCCTGCTCGATCCCGGTCCAGTCGTAACGCATCGGAACCATGCCGCAGGCGCTCCACGCCGGGTTCTGGTCGGCGTAGTGCGGGCTGCCCGGCTGGCCGGAGACACCATGGAAGACGACCCACCGGCTGGCATCCCAGTCGCCGACGTCGAACACGTAGCGCGACAGTGCACCATACATCGCGGCAGGACCGGCCGCGGGGACGAACCCGGTAGGCCAGCACGGTGTCGCTGTCTCCGCCGATCGGCAGCGACGGCGGATCGAGCAGCGACGCCGCCTGGGGAAACAGTGCCGAAAGCGGGTGAGTCAGACGCGGCCGGTGCTGCTCGCCCCACCGCTGACGTTGCGTGCCGCCGGCCTGCGACAGAGCTTCCTGCAGTGCGCGTGACCAGTCCCAGCCGCCCAGCAGCGTGGTATCGTCATTCCGCAGCAGTGTCGGCAGGATCCACCAAAGCTGGCCCTGCAC
Source organism: uncultured Alphaproteobacteria bacterium (assembly GCA_963817185.1). Taxonomy (GTDB): domain Bacteria; phylum Pseudomonadota; class Alphaproteobacteria; order Acetobacterales; family Acetobacteraceae; genus Rhodopila. The sequence continues at coordinate 748,849 of CAWFNN010000007.1, forward strand.
CGCGATCCCCGGCGGCACGGCGGCGAACGGATGGCCCGCGACCGCGGACAGCCCGCTGCGCTCCGCCAGGATCGCGGTCAGCGCCCGCCGCACGGCGGCATACCCCGCGGCGCCGGTGCTCGTGGCGTCCATGTGCCCATCCCAACGCAGTACCGCGTCGCGCAAGGTCGCGGCACCCGCCTCCGTGGGCTCCGGCAGCGCCGCCAAGCGGGCCTGAAACAACGCGGCGTGCGGGGACAGCGTATCGGCGTGCAGCGCTGCTGCGTCCTGCGGCCGAAACGGAGCCTGCCGCAGCCGGTCCATGATGCGCCGGACGCGATACGGCGGATGACAGTCGGTGCAGAGGTAATCCGGATGATCATCGGACACCACGCGATTATTGGCGGTCGCGATGAGGTCGCCCGGAGGGTCGATGACGCACGGCATATCCTCGTGCGCGATCCAGCCCTGCCAGTCATGCTCGCCGGTCCAGCCGGGCACCGGCAGCCAGCCGTTCTCCCGTGGGCGCCGCGGCACACGCGCGCGCACCCGGTGGCCAATCGCGCCACGGACGTCGGCCGCGACCAGGTTGTGATCGATGATCCCCCAGCCACGCGTCGCCTCATACAGCGCCGCGACGCTGTCGGCGGCGGCCATCCGCGGCAGGCAGTCGAACGACAAATCGGTCTCGGCGAACTGCACCGAACGCAGTGCGAGCGCGTAGCCTGAGCGCGGGTCGCCGGCGATGACCGGGCCGTGCGGGGTGTCGAACGCCTCGAAGCTGTGGGACGCGGCGCCGCGCACGGCGATCGTGCCAGTGCGGCGGCTGACCGGCACCGGTCCCGCTTTGGTCAGCACCTGTGTCGCGTCGTCCTGGAATTTTTCGAGAAAGACGTCGTGAATGTCCATGAAGGCGTGCGTCACGCAATACGCCACGGACCCGTTATGGGCGAAGTGTGGGAAGCCGGGCACGCCGGGCACCGTCAGCCCGATCATGTCGAAGGCGTTGCAGGCGAGGTGGTGCTGCGTGTACATGCCAGGGATTTCGAACACGCGATGCGGATCGCCGGCCAGGATGGGCCGCCCGGTGGCGCTGGCGGCGGGTCCGACGGCCCAGTTGTTGCTGCCGCCGCCGGTTTCCTCGCCGGTCGCCATCGCCGCCAGCAGCGCCGTGATCGCCGGTCGCAGGGCCGCCAGGCGGGCCGCGTGCCGCTCCGCGCCCACTCCCGGCGGAATGCACAGCATGTCACGGCCACCATCGTCGTAACGCAGCTTGGCGATGCCCGCCGCCCCCACCACCGGCAGCGCCACGGCGCGCCAAAGCTTGAACCACACCGAACCCATCAGCAGGCCGAGCCGGCGCATCACGGCGATGCTGTGCCAGGGCTGCCAGCGTTCCGGCACGGTCTCCAGCAGCTTGTACTCCACCGGTGGGCACGATGCCGCCGCGATCCAGGCATTCACCCCGTCGGCGTAGGCGGCCAGCATGGCGGTTGCGTCCGGGCCGAGCGCGGCCAGGTCGCGGCGGCAGACCTGCTCCATGCCGAGGCGCCGAACCAGCACGTCGCTATCGATCGCACTCGGACCCAGCCATTCCGCCGCCCGCCCGACCGCGCGGCGGAGATTAAGTTCCATCTGGAACAGCCGGTCTTGCGCATGCACGAAGCCCAGCGCTCGGTAGGCATCGCCGGTACTGCGTGCGCGGATGTGCGGGATGCCCCATTCATCACGCATGACCGTCACCGCGGTATCGAACGCGGGGACCCTGAGTGTGCCATCGACCCACGATAGGGCGGAAAGTAGGTCTTGTTCGTTGATCGATGCCATCCGCGCCCGTCTCCAGCTTAGATATGAACCCACCCCCTGTGTATGCTATCCGCGTCGAACCGGCCATGGACGGAGCGCATCGAATGGTTTCACGAGTGAATTCCGCGGACACGTCGCTGCGTACACGCGCCCGGCGGGTCATTCCAGGCGGCCTCTGGGGCCACATGAACGCGGCGGCCTTGCCGGAGGGCTATCCGCAGTTCTTCGCCTCCGCCGAAGGCTGCCGGCTGACCGACGTCGACGGACGATCCTTCGTCGATCTGATGTGCGCCTGGGGCCCGATCATCCTGGGCCATCGCAATCCCGTGGTGGAGGCAGCCGCGCGCGAACAGGCCCTGCGAGGCGATTGCATGAATGGTCCAGGACCGATCCTGGTCGAACTGGCGGAACTGCTTGTTGAACTGGTGCCGCATGCCGATTGGTGCCTCTTCGGCAAGAACGGAACCGATGCCACGACGACCTGCGTCACCCTCGCCAGGGCGGGAACGGGACGGCGCAAGGTGCTGGTGGCACGAGGCGCTTATCACGGCGCGGTGCCATGGTGCTCACCGTCCGTGGCTGGCGTGACCGCAGAGGATCGGGCGCATCTGTTGCACTACACCTATAACGACACCGGCAGTGTCGATGCTGCGGTCGGGCAGGCCGGCGGGGATCTTGCGGCGATCATCGTCTCGGCATTCCGCCACGATTTCGGCTTCAGGCAGGAACTGCCGACGCGGGCATTCGCGCAGCATGTCCGCTCAGTCTGCGACGCAAGCGGAGCGGCGCTGGTGGTTGACGACGTGCGGGCGGGGTTTCGCCTCGATCTGGGCGGGTCGTGGGAGACGCTTGGCGTCAGGCCGGATCTGTCGGCCTGGAGCAAGGCGATCGCCAACGGTTATGCGCTGTCGGCGGTGACCGGTCGAGACTGGTTGCGTCAGGCGGCAACTGACGTTTTCACTACCGGGTCGTTCTGGTGCAGTGCCGTTTCCATGGCGGCGGCCGTCGCGACCTTGACGGAATTGCGGCGGCTGGATGGCCCGGCGCATATGCGGGCAATGGGTGAGCGGTTGCGGAAGGGGCTCACCGAACGGGCGGCGCATTACCGGCTGGCGATCAGCCAGACCGGGCCGGTGCAGATGCCGACGTTGCTGTTCGAGGACGACCCCGAGTGGAAGAAGGGGTTTGCATTCTGTGCGGAGGCGCTGCGGCATGGGGCTTATCTGCATCCGAAGCACAACATGTTCCTCTCGTCTGCTCATACGGCGGCGGATATCGACGCGGCGCTTGAAGCAGCCGATGCCGGGTTTCGGTTCGTCGCACGGTAACGGCGGGGCCCGGTGCGTGTGAATGCCCTCACACACGGTAGCGCGATCCCCCGGGTGACCTGCTAGGCTGCGTCGAATGGAAGCCGCCCCTCTCGACCTCTCCGTCTACAAGGAGGCGCTCGTCGTTCTCGGCGCCGCCGGCGTTGTCATTCCCCTGTTTTATCGATTGCGGGTCAGTTCCGTCCTCGGGTTCATCCTGGTCGGCGTCGTCGTGGGTCCGTTCGGGATCGCCTCCTTTGCGCCGCAACTGCCCTGGTTGTCCGCCATCACCATAACCGAACCGGGCTCGATCGAACCGATCGCGGGACTTGGAGTGGCGTTGCTGCTGTTCATGATCGGGCTGGAACTGTCCGCGGAACGACTATGGCTGATGCGCCGGCTGGTGTTCGGCCTCGGCGCCCTGCAGGTCACGCTCTGTGCGGCCGCGCTGGCCGTCGCGGCCGTCCTGTTCGGACATGGCTGGCTCAGCGCATCGGTGATTGGCCTGGCGCTGGCCATGTCGTCCACCGCCGTGGTGCTCCAGGTCATGGCCGAGGAGAAGCAGCTCAATACCCGGTCAGGGCGCGCCAGCTTCGCGATCCTGCTGTTCCAGGACCTCGCCGTGGTGCCCATTCTGTTCGCGATCGACGCGCTCGACCCGGCCGGCCATACTGGCTCTCCGGCGCAACTCGGCATTGCCGTCACTCGGGCCGCGATCGCCGTAATCCTGATCGGTGCCATCGGGCGCCTGGTGTTGCGCCCGCTGTTCCGAAGCGTGGCTCGCACCCGCAGCGCGGAACTGTTCGTTGCCGCTTGCCTGTTGGTCGTGATCTCGACCGGCCTCGCCACCGCGGCCGCCGGCCTTTCGATGCCGCTGGGCGCCTTGATCGGCGGGCTGCTTCTGGCCGGGACGGAATATCGCCGCCAGGTCGAGGTCACCATCGAGCCGTTCAAGGGCCTCTTCGTCGGCGTGTTCCTGATCTCCGTGGGCATGAGCCTGGACGTCCGCATCCTCGGCACTCACCCCCTGATGGTCATCGCCGCCGCCGTGGGCGTGCCGTTGCTGAAACTTGTGCTTATCACCCCGCTGGCGCGCGCGTTCGGCCTGCACTGGGGTGACGGCTTGCGAGGCGGTCTGCTGCTTGGCCCCGGCGGCGAGTTTGGCTTCGTCATCGTGTCCGTGGCGCTCAGCGATCACCTTCTGTCGCCGCAGACGGCAGGCGCGGTGCTTTTCATCACCGCCGTTACGATGGCGACGATACCCCTGCTGTCGAAGCTGGGCAATCGGCTGGCTCCGCGCATCACCCCGAAGACGTCGATCGACCCGGGCCTGCTGGTGCCCGACATCGCGGCGTTGCCCCGCGTGATCATAGCCGGGTTTGGCCGCGTCGGTCAGACGGTCGCGGATATGCTGGACGTCCACAAGGTTCCCTATGTCGCGATCGACCGCGATCCCGACCGCGTTGCCCGGCAGCGGTCGTCCGGCAAATCTGTTTACTTCGGCGATATGACCAGGACAGAGCTGCTGCGGCGCGTCCATCTGGATACCGCCCTCGCCCTGGTGGTGACGCTGGACGATACGGCCGTAGCCGATGAACTCGTGGGCGCCGCACGTGCCGAGCGAGCGAACCTGCTGATCGTCGCGCGCGCTCGCGACGCCACCCACGCGGCGCATCTTTATCGCGTCGGGGCGTCCGACGCGATTCCGGAGACGATCGAGGCCAGCCTGCAACTGTCCGAGGCCGTGCTGTTGGATGTCGGCGTCGCGATGGGGCCGGTGATCGCCTCGATCCATGAGAAGCGAGCCGCGCTGCAGGCCGCGATCAAGGCTATGGCGCCGGATGCGCAGGTGCGGCCGCTGGCGCGCCGGCGCCTGCGCGACCGGCTGTGACCGCCCCCGCAGACCTCAGACTGCAACCTGCCAGAACATCGGGAATGCCGAAATGATCATGTCTTTCAGCCTTTTTCGATAGCCAGCCGGCCTGGCGAACTGTCCCCACATCACCGAGGGAACCAGCTTGTAGGCCTCGATTTGAATCGCCTCCGCGATCTTACGTCGGGTGGCAAAATCCGGCGCATTCGCGAAATCCTCCAGCATCGTCGTCATTGGCGCGTCACAGCTCCAGCCCGGATAGTCGGCGCAGTTGTTCGCGACGTAGAAATGGGTCAGCGGTGAATCCATATCGATGCCGTTCGAGTAGACCGGAAACAGGCTCCATCCCTCCCGCTTCGCCCGCCGCGCCAGCACCGTACCCCAGTCCATCACCTCCGGCTGCACGGTGAACCCGGCGTTCTTCATGTGATCGGCCAGCACATCGCCCGCGGTCTGCGAGATCGAGCCTGCGACCTGCATCATGATCACCGGTTCGCCGCGGTAACGGGTGCGTGTCAGCGCCTGCCGGGCGCCGTCTATCGAAAACCGGGCGATCTCCGAGCCGGCGCTGGTCTGCAGCGGCGCCCCGCACATCCAGAACGACGGGCACGTCTTCACCCGGTAACGGTCGGGAACGCCGATGGCCTGCATGATCTCGTCCTGGTCCACCAACTGCCACAGCACGCGGCGCACCTCGGGATCGGCGAACGGACCGCTGGCATGGTTCAGACGGAAATTACCCTGGAACATGTCGACACCGGACAGATTCATGATCGACAGGCCGGCCTCGCTCCCGAGCTTGTCCAGCCAGTCGAAAGGCAAATATTGCATATAGTCGATTTCGCCGGCGATCAGCGCCGTCGCGCCCGTGCTGGCGTCAGGTATCACTTTCAGCACCAGTTCGTCGATCAGCACCTTCTTGCCGCCTGATACAAAATTCGCCGGTTCGGCCCGCGGCACGTACTGGCCGTTGCGTGTCAGCACCATCGTGTCGCCCGTGCGCCAGCGTGCCTTATCGAAGACGAACGGACCGGATCCCACGATGTCCTTGATCCGCTCCCCGTGTTGCGCCGGTATGATCCGTTCCGGCATCATGAACGGGACAACGGCGTTGGGCTTGCCCAGCACGTCAAGCATCAACGGAAACGGATGTTTGAGCGTGATGCTGAAACTGTTGGAATCTTTCACAGCCATCGTATCGGTGGCGGCCATCAGCATTCGCCCCAGGCTGTCGAGCGGCCCCCAGCGACGCAGTGAAGCCACGCAATCCCTCGCTGTGACCGGCGAGCCGTCGTGAAAGGCCAGGTTCGGACGCAGGGTGAAATCCCATACCAACCGGTCCGCCGAGGTTCGGACGCTGTCCACCATCTGCGGATGGATCACGCCTTTGGAGTCCATCGCGAACAACGTGTCGAACACATGGTAGCCGAACGTGCGGGTGATCGACGCCGTCGTTACATGCGGGTCCAGGATCACGACCTCGGACTCCAGCATGGCCGTCACGCTGCCCCCGCCGGCGCGCGCGATCTGCGGTAGGCCGATGCCGGTGGCCAGCCCCGCCGCGGTGCCCAGAATCATCTCGCGCCTGTTCATCCGCTCTCCAACCATGCGGTGCGTCCTCTCGTCTGCGGAGTTTGGGAAGTTTGTCGTGCCCGGCGCACCGTTCCCGCGTAACGGCGGCACTGTCAACAACGTGCCGCACCGGCGACAGCACCGTGCCACGTTATGGGACCGCCTCGTCCGCGCCATGACAAAGCAGGCCGTCCGCCGGCTCGCAGGGCTGACCTCGAATTTCACCTGTTCGTTCGGCCGCCCCGGGACTAGAGCGGTTTCCATTCGCGTTGGCTCACGGAACCCGCTCTAGCTCTCTGTTTGAGAGCGTGATTCACCGCTCCGGTGATTCCACCTGTGCGGATCACGCTCTAGATCGGCTTGCGGCGGCGTCCTTTTTGTGCGCCGCGCTGCGCTCCGTGCCGGCGGAACGTTGCCTTCGCGCTGTGTCTCTGCTCGTCTGACATCGCATCATGCAAAATCCGCACGACCCGGCGATCGGCCTGCACGCCATCCGCTTGCGCCTGCTCGATCGCAAGCGAAATTGCGCGTGGCGTCGGCTTGCGGCATGATCATGATGAAGGTCTTACGCGCCAGGCACGCCCGTGCAATCGATAACGCATTGCTCACTCGCTTGCGGGTGGTCTGCTGTTCGCTCCGGTCTTGCATGCATCACCAGACTCATCCGAAGCCGGTCGCCCCGCCCTGGTCAACATATGGCAAACCGGATACAGAATCATGCGCGCTCAGGTGTGGTCGTAGTGCCCGGGCCGTCACCAGGAGACCGACAGAATGAATGGCGCCGAAAGTCTTGTGCATTCGCTGTTGAGGAGCGGTGTGACGACATGCTTTTCCAATCCCGGTACGTCGGAGATGCACTTTGTCGCCGCGCTCGACCGCGTTCCTGGTATGCATTGCGTGCTTGGCCTGTTCGAGGGCGTGGTGACCGGCGCCGCCGACGGCTACGCCCGCATGGCTGGCACGCCCGCCGCGACGCTGCTGCATTGCGGTCCCGGCCTCGCCAATGGATTGGCCAATCTACACAATGCACGACGTGCCGCCACGCCGATCGTCAATATCGTCGGTGACCAGGCCACGTACCATCGGCCGCTTGATCCGCCGCTGACGGCAGATACGGAAGGCTGGGCACGCGGCGTATCCGGATGGGTGCGGACATCGATGGACTGCTCGCGACGTTGGCGCGGATGCCGCGGCCGCGGTGCAGGCGTCGATGATCGCGCCAGGTCAGGTCGCCACGTTGATCCTTCCGTCCGATACATCCTGGAACGACGGCGGCATCGTCGCGGAGGCCTTACCCCAGCTACCCACGCCCCCGGCCTCCCCCAACCAGATCGAGCAGGCCGCCACCGTGCTGCGCCGCGGCGGCGCCGGCGTCGTTTTGCTGCTCGGCGGTGTCGCGCTGCAGGAGGAAGGACTGGCACTGGCGCACCGCATCCAGGCCGCCACCGGCTGCCGCGTCATCGCGCAAGGCTCCAATGCGCGCATGGCGCGTGGCCAGGGCCGCTTGGCGGTGGAGCGCGTGCCCTATGTCGTCGATGTCGCCGTCAGGGCGATGGAGGGAACAAAGCACCTCATCCTCGCAGGATCGCGCAAGCCGGTCACCTTCTTCGCCTATCCGAACAAGCCGCAGACCTCGATCCCCGAAGCTGCCGAAATCCATGTCCTGTCGCGTCCGGAGCAGGACGTGGTTGAATCGCTGGCTCGCCTCGCCGATGCGCTGGGGTGCAAGAAGGTCCCGCCACCCGACAACGGCAGCCGTCCGCAAGCGGGACGCGGTGCATTGACGCCCGATTCCGTCGCTGCCACGCTTGGCGCGCTGATGCCGGAGAACGCCGTCATTGCTGACGAGTTAGTCAGTTTCGGCCGCGGCTTCTTCGCCGCCACCAAGGCGGCGCCGCCGCATGATTGGTTGAACGTGACCGGTGGCGCGATCGGCGGCGGGATGCCGATGGCGACCGGCGCAGCGCTCGGTGCGCCCGGCCGGCGTGTGATCAACCTGCAGGCGGATGGATCGGCGATGTACACGCTGCAGGCCCTGTGGACGCAGGCGCGCGAGCGGCTGGACATCACAACCGTTGTCTTTTCAAACCGAAAATACCAAATCCTGCTCGGCGAACTCGCAAACGTCGGCGCCAATCCTGGCCGCACCGCGCTGGATATGATGGATATCGGCAATCCCGACATCCACTGGCCGGACCTCGCCGGCGCGCTCGGCGTCGAGGCCGCCCGCACCGACAGCGCGGAAGGCTTCGCCGATCTGTTGGCCCATTCCCTGAAGCGGTCCGGACCGTTCGTGATCGAACTGCTGATCTGAACGTCGCCGGACCGTTGCCTGTAAGATATGGCGCCGCCAATAACCGCTTGACCGTAGCCACAGCCGTGCGTACATCCGGTCCAGCGTAGGGAAGCATGCTGACCGACGCGTTTAATCGAGCCTGGAACCAACCAGGCCCGATATGAAGGGAGGACTATAAATGGCAAAACCAAGCCGAAGCGCACGACGCCAAGCCCCGTCAGGCGCAAACAACAAAGGCACGCTCTCGCTCCACGGTGAGTGCACCGACTGCCCGCACGTGCGACCGTCGAATCGACACGTGCCGGCTGGGCGACCGATCTCGTGTTCGATGTGCGGGAGCCGAAGCTGGCCGTCAGCCTGCGGCTCGATGCCGACGTGCTCCGCTTTTTTCGTGGATTTGGTGCAGGATACCAGACCCGGATCAATGAGGTGCTGAAGGCATTCATGCAGGCGCGGATTGGATCGGAATCCGTCGGGCATGCCGTCGTCGGCTCGAGGGCATCGCGGCCGCCGGCCCCCAACGGTAAGCGCGCCGCGCGCTAACGCAGGATCGCGCGCCGGTCGAAACGTCGAGAGCGCGCGAATCATGCTGCCCGGCCGGAGACAGCCCACGCTCGCGGTACGGATCGAGGGTGGCGAGGGGGATGGCCGGGCGACAGCGAAGCGACTGCGTCCAGGTTTTTTGTCTGCCCAGGCGACACGCGTTTGCGATCGACGTCACTGCAGACGGTCGCGCCGCTCAGCCTCGGCGTCGGATAGCGGCGCCTGCGCTCGCGCCATCACCCAGCCTCGCAGAACGCCTTGAATGGCGAGCCGCCACTCCGAATGGTTCGCCTTGAACCACGCCAGCGAATCGGCGCCGAAGTCCGACCAGGGATCCAGCCCGTCCGATGAAGGCCAATCCTCCACCTGCGGTGGGCTGTCCACGCCCATGCCCCGTTTCGCCGCGTCCGCTTTCGCCACCTCCGCGACGAGATAGGTTTCCACCAAGTCGTCGTCATCGAGGCTGTCGGCGTCCTCATCCGATCCATCTGAAATCATGATCGACTGATGCGCTTTGCTACTATTTGTAAGCTGGAATAGCCGAGAAGAATATCCGTGGAACCCATCTGGTTGCAATTCCGGTGAGGACGCCGAGGCACAACCTATCCGAAATTGGTTAAGAAAAGACTAATGGACGACCAGTCGACGAGCGCCATTGTGCGCGACCCCGAAGTGACCACGCCACCAAAGTTCCACCCTGAACTTCGGGCCCACCGAGCGATTGCGCAGGTCCTGCGGTAGAGCCGGAGAGCTTGGTTGTCATCCGCCGCGTTGTCCGAGAATACCGGTTCGGCAACAACGCCGTGCGGTCCCGGCCAGCCCCTCAATCCGCCGCGTCGGCCACTTCCTCCGTCGGCTTTTTGCCCGCGCGGATACGCTTCAGCGCCGTCTCGACGTGCCGGCTGAACACGTACTCCGCGGGACGCTGCTTATCGAGCGGGATGTCCGGTGCCATCGGCCCTTCGGTGCGGATGCCGCGTATCAGCCTGGGCCGCCGCCCGCCATGGCTTGCGGACGGTCTCGGCCACCGCGCTCGCCTCGTAACCGGAATGCACCATGCAGTCGGCGCATTTCTCGTAGTTGCCTGTCCCGTAGCGATCCCAGTCGGTGGTCTCCATCAACTCCCTGAATGTCTTCGCATAGCCCTCACCAAGCAGGTAGCAGGGGCGTTGCCAGCCAAAATAGGTGCGGGTCGGGTTGCCCCACGGCGTGCAGTGGAACGTCTGGTTGCCGGCCAGAAAATCCAGGAACATCGATGATTGGTTGAACGACCACTTTTTTTTCCATGTCCCATGGCCCTGGCGGCGGAAGACGCCGCGGAACAGTTCCTTGGTCTTGGACCGGTTGAGGAAGTGCTGCTGATCCGGCGCCCGCTCATAGGCATAGCCAGGCGAGACGGAAATGCCGTCCACCCCCATCGCCATCACGTCGTCGAAGAAAGCCGCGACCTTCGCTGGTTCGGCATTGTTGAACAGCGTCGCGTTGATGATGGTGCGGAAGCCGCGGCGCTTCGATTCTGCGATCGCCGCCACCGCTCTGTCATAAACACCCTCCTGGCACACCGAAATGTCATGTTCGGTCCGCCCGCCGTCCAGATGAACCGACCACGAGAACCACTTCGACGGCTTGAAAAGATCCATCTTCTTTTCAAGCAGCAGCGCATTGGTGCACACGATTACAAATTTCCTGCGCGCGATCGCGCCCTGCACGATCTGATCGATTTCCTTGTGCAGCAGCGGTTCGCCGCCGGCAATCACCACCACCGGAGCGCCGCACTCATCGATCGCCTCCATGCACTCGGCCAGCGACAGACGCTGGTTCAGGATCTCCGCCGGATAGTCGATCTTGCCGCACCCGGCGCAGGCCAGGTTGCAGCGGAACAACGGCTCCAGCATCAGCACCAGCGGATAGCGTTTGCGGCCGATCAGATGTTGCTTCACCACATAGGCGCCGACGCGCAGTGCCTGGTTCAACGGAACGGACATGCGATGCTGTCTCCTGTTATACGCCCATGGATGCGCCAGCGAGTTCCGCGGGAAAGCGGAACCGAACATCCTCTGCCACCCCATCCTGGGTAGAGACATCAATCGCGCCGAACTGGCGCAACCCGTCCAGAACGCCCTGCACCAGCATTTCGGGCGCCGACGCGCCCGCGGTGACGCCGACCGACGCGATCCCGTCGAACCACTCGGCTCTCAGCGCCCCCGCGTCATCGATCAGGTAGGACGGCTTGCCCAGTTCCTGACCAATCTCGCGCAGGCGGTTGGAATTGGAAGAATTACGCGACCCGACCACCAGGATCATGTCAACCGCATGCGCCAGGTCACGCACCGCCTGCTGGCGGTTCTGCGTCGCATAGCAGATATCGCGCACATCCGGCCCTACGATTGTCGGGAACCGCTCGATGAGTGCCGAGATGATACTTCGCGTGTCATCGACGGACAAAGTCGTCTGGGTGATATAGGCCAGCTTCGCGGGGTCCTTGACCGTCAGCAGCGCAACGTCCTCCACGGTCTGCACCAAATGCACCTTGGCGGGAACCTGGCCGATCGTGCCCTCGACTTCCGCATGGCCGGCATGTCCGACAAGCACGATCTCGCGATCCTGCCTGGCGTAGCGGCGGCCTTCGTTGTGCACCTTGGCAACCAGCGGACAGGTCGCGTCGATCACCGGCAGGCCTCGTTCAGCGGCCGCTTCCTCGACCCGTTTCGCCACCCCATGGGCCGAGAACACGGTCATCGACCCGGGCGGGATTTCGTCCAGTTCGTCGACGAAAACCGCGCCGCGTGTCCGAAGATCTTCCACCACGTGGCGGTTGTGCACGATTTCGTGACGTACGTAGATAGGCGGGCCGTATTTCTTGAGTGCGCGTTCGACGATTTCGATGGCCCGTTCCACACCGGCACAGAAGCCGCGGGGCTGGGCGAGGACGACGCGAATCATGCAGACAGCTCTCCGAGGTGATACCGGACCGTTCGCGTCGGATATGGCAGGTCGGGCGTTTTGCCGCAACGCCGCGGAGAACTGCCCCATTCGCGGGCACATTGGGTCGTGCCTGCTCGCTCACATAGGGTCGGTCGCCGCGACCCGCCACGGCTGACCAGACCTGTTTTGGACATCAATGCCCGCTCTCGCTTTCACGCCTGGTCAGGCGTGGCAAATCGGCAACAATCACGAGGATCGCGCGCAGGTCACCATGCGCCTCGTCTTCCGACGTGTTATCGGCAGGTAATATTAATATGGGCTCCCGCTGGGCGGAGTCGGTGGTCACGAGGCTGAGTGTGGCGTCTGACTGGTTTCGTTGCCCCGATCAATCTCCGCGAAGAAATGGCACGCTGCCGCGACAGCCGTGGAGCAGGCTCTGGACATCCTGCTTCCGCCGGTCGAGGGCGCAGAAGGCCGGCTGGCGGAGGCTATGCGTTATGCAACGCTGGGCGGCGGCAAGCGGCTGCGGGCCTTCCTGGTCATGGAAAGCGCGTCGCTGTTCGGGGTGAACGAAACCTGCGCGGCCCGCGTCGCGGCCTCGGTGGAGATGATGCACGCCTATTCGTTGGTGCATGACGATCTGCCGGCGATGGATGACGACGATCTGCGCCGTGGCAAACCGAGCACGCACAAGGCGTTCGATGAAGCAACGGCGATCCTCGCAGGTGACGCATTGCAATGTCGTGCGTTCGAGATATTGGGGGAATCCGACACCCATTCCGATCCACAGGCGCGCTGTGAACTGGTCATGGCGCTGGGAGCCGCGGCAGGTGCACGAGGAATGGCGGGCGGACAGATGATCGACATGGTGGCGGAAGGACAGGTCCTGGACAGCCCGGCGGTAACCGACTGCAAGCGCTCAAAACCGGTCGTCTTATCCAATACAGCGCGGAAGCGGGCGCTATTCTTGGCCGGGCCACGTCGCAGCAACGACATCTGCTTGCCGCCTATGGGCGTGACCTCGGCGCGGCGTTCCAGATCGCCGACGACCTGCTGGATGTGGAAGGTGATGAAGCGCAGATCGGCAAGACCACCGGAAAGGACGCCGTGGCGGGCAAGGCAACGATGGTGTCGGTCTTGGGATTGGAATTGGCCCGAGCTCATGCCGATATGCTGGCCCGCCAGGCCGCGGCCCATCTCGACGGATTTGGCGATCGCGCGGCGACACTTGCGGGCTTTGGCCGCATACGTGGTCGCCCGGCGAAGCTGAGCGAGAACAGGAGATCTGATGAGCCCGATCACTACCCCGTTACTCGACCGTGTTCGTTACCCGGCCGATCTGCGTAACTTCTCGGCCGAGCAGTTGCGACAGCTCGCCGACGAATTACGGGCCGAGACGGTGGATACGGTCTCGGTCACCGGAGGCCATCTCGGCGCATCGCTCGGCGTGGTCGAACTGACCGTCGCGATCCACGCGATCTTCGACACTCCGCGCGACCGGCTGCTGTGGGACGTCGGGCATCAGGCCTACCCGCACAAGATCCTGACCGGGCGGCGTGACCGCATACGCACCCTGCGCCAGGGCGGCGGCCTGTCCGGCTTCACCAAGCGGTCGGAGAGCGAATACGACCCGTTCGGTGCGGCACATTCCTCCACGTCGATCTCGGCCGGCCTGGGCATGGCGGTCGCGCGCGACCTGAAGATGGCACGCTATCGCCGCGGCAAGCGAGGCCGATCGGGCCGCCAGGGACCTTGAACGCGATGAACGGAACGTGATCTGCGTCATCGGCGACGGCGCCATGAGCGCCGGGATGGCCTACGAGGCGATGAACAACGCCGGGGCCCTGAATTCGCGGCTGATCGTCATCCTCAACGACAACGACATGTCGATCGCCCCGCCGGTCGGGCGCGATGAGCGCCTATCTGTCGCGGCTGATGTCGTCGCGCAGTTTCCTGTCGCTGCGCGGACTTGGCCGTGCGCATGGCCAAGCGCTTCCCGCGCGGCATCGAGCGGACCGCCCGCCGAGCCGAGGAATATGCCCGCGGCATCCTGACCGGCGGCACGCTGTTCGAGGAAATGGGCTTCTACTACGTCGGTCCGATCGACGGGCATAACCTGGATCACCTGCTGCCGGTGCTGCGCAACGTGCGCGAAGCCGAGGAAACCGGTCCGATCCTGGTCCATGCCATCACCCAGAAGGGCAAGGGATACGCGCCGGCGGAGCGGTCGCCCGACAAGTATCATGGCGTCTCCAAGTTCAATGTAATCACCGGCGAGCAGGCGAAGGCGCCGCCGGGACCGCCCGGCTACACCAAGGTATTTGCCGATGCGCTGATCGCCGAGGCAACGAAAGATCCAACCATGGTCGCGATTACCGCGGCGATGCCATCCGGCACCGGTCTCGATCGCTTCGGAAAGGTGTTCCCCGACCGCATGTTTCGACGTCGGTATCGCCGAACAGCATGCGGTGACCTTCGCCGCCGGCCTGGCGACCGAGGGAATGAAGCCGTTCTGCGCGATCTACTCGACCTTCCTGCAGCGCGCCTACGACCAGATCGTGCACGACGTGGCGCTGCAGTCGCTGCCGGTCCGCTTCGCCATGGACCGGGCGGGCTATGTCGGCGCCGACGGCGCGACCCATGCCGGCAGCTTCGACCTCTCCTACCTCGGCTGCCTGCCGAGCATGGTGATCATGGCGCCGTCCGATGAGGCGGAACTGGTCCATGTCGTCGCCACCGCCGTCACCATCGGCGACCGGCCCAGCGCGTTCCGCTATCCGCGCGGCGAGGGCACCGGCATCGCCTTGCCGACCGCAGGCGAGGTGCTGACGCTGGGCAAAGGACGCGTCCTGCGCGAGGGCAAGAACATCGCCATCCTGTCGCTGGGCACACGCCTGGGCGATGCGCTGAAGGCCGCCGACGAACTCGCCGCACGCGGCTTCCCCACCACCGTCGCCGATGCCCGGTTCGCCAAGCCGATCGACACCGCGCTGGTCGAGCAGCTTGCCCGCCATCACGAAGTCCTGATCACCATCGAGGAAGCCTCGATCGGCGGCTTCAGCGCCCAGGTGATGCAGCATCTGGCCTGGAAGGGCCTGCTCGATTTCGGGCTGAAGATCAGGCCGATGGTCATGCCGGACCTGTTCATCGACCATGACTCGCAGGCCAAACAATTGGCCGAGGCAGGTCTGTCGGCCAGGGATATCGTCTCGGTGGCTCTGTCGGCGATGGGGATCGAGACGACTGGCACCCGTTGCAACGAAAGTTCATTACCTCGCGATGACCAGAGCTGACCCGACGTGGATTGCTGGGCTCCGTCGCCTTGTCTGCCGCGGCGGGCTGGGCGCTTCAGGTTCGCGCGGACAGCAACCGCTCCGCTCGCCAGCCGCTGCACGATCTCTACGCAGCGCTGGAAACGGCGATGCGGACCGGCCACACTACGCCGTTCCCGCAGCGCTTCGATGCCCTGGCGCCGGTCGTGGATCAGGTGTTCGATCTGGAAACCGTGTTGAAGGTCTCGGTCGGCCTGCGCTGGGACAGCATGGACGCCGACGTTCAGGACACGCCTGCTGAATGCGTACCGCCGCTTCACGGTCGCCACCTACGTCGCCAGCTTCGACAAATACGATGGCGAGCGCTTCCAGATCCTGCCGGGCGCACGCGACGCCGGCGTCGACCGGATCGTCGACACCGAGATCATCACGCGGCGGCGAGCACGATGCGTCTGGACTACGTGATGCGCGAGCGGCAACGGCACCTGGCGGGCGGTGGACGTGCTGCTGGAGGGTTCGATCAGCCGCGTCGCCGTCCAGCGGTCCGACTTCCGGAAGATCCTGGCGAGCGGCGACGCCGACGCGCTGATCGCCAGCCTGCAACGCAAGATCGCCGACCTGTCGGATGGCGCGCTGAACTCATGATGACCGATCCTGGCCGGGGTGAGCCGCGGCCCTGGCCGGGATCGGCCTGGTCGAGGCGCTGGTGGCGTCGCGGCTGGTCGCCGCCTTCGCTCGCAGGTCCCGCCGCCCCGCCCGTTGCCCGCCCGCCCGTGACGGTGCTGAAGCCTCTGCATGGCGACGAACCGCTGTTGGAGCGAGGCCCTGACGACCTTGTGCCGCCAGGACTACCCGAACTTTCAGATCGTCTTCGGGGTGCAGGATGCGGCCGATCCGGCGGTTGCCGTCGTGCGTCGCCTCCAGGCGCGGTTTCCCGCATCTGCATATCACCCTGGTGATCGATGCCGACGCTGCACGGCCGGAACCGCAAGGTGAGCAACCTGATCAACATGATGCACCGCGGCGCGGCATGACGTCCTGGTGATCGCCGACGCCGATGTGCATGTCCGCCCCGATTACCTGGACCGACTGGTCGCGGCCCTGCAGCAGCCGGGTGTCGGCCTGGTCACGACGCTGTACGCGGGCCTGCCGGCGATCGGGGCGAACCGCACGCAGCTGCCGCCGCGTGGCGGCCAGCGTGTCATCCGCGCTGCCACGCCGGCTGGGCGCCACCCAGATCACCCACGGCTTCCTGCCTGGCGCCGTCCTCGCGCGGGCACTCGGACGCCAGGATTGCCTTGGCGCGACCATGTGCCTTCAGCGGCACGTTCTGGAGCGGATTGGCGGCTTTCCCGCGCTGGTCGATCACCTCGCGGACGACAACGTGCTCGGCCGGCGGATCGCCGCCCTTGGACTGAGCGTCGCACTGGCCGATACGGTGTCGCTGACGACCGTCCCGGAAACCAGCCTTCGGGCGCTGTTCCGGCACGAACTTGCGCTGGGCGCGGACCATCCGGGCGCTGGAGCCGGCCGGATTCGCGGCCTCCGTGCTCCAGTATCCGCTGGCCTGGGCGCTTCTGACCGATCCTGCTGACCGGCGGCGCGCTCTGGTCGATCGGGCTGTTTCTTGCATCGCCTGGGTGCTGCGGGCGGTCGCCGGGCTGGCGTATCGACGGTGCGCTTGCGCCGTTATGGACCGAACGGTCGGAAACCGCGGAGCCGGAAATCGAAGAACGCAACCGCCATGACGTCGGCGCCCTTGCATTCTGCCTGCCCGGTCTGGCTTCTGCCGTTGCGAGACATCTTGTCGGTGGCCGTCATGCTGGCCAGCTATGGCGGGCGCCAGGTGGAGTGGCGCGGCCATAGCCTTGCAGGCCGACACGCCTCCGCTATCTAGCCGACAACGCGCGACACTCCTGCTGCCAAACTCCGGCCGACTCGAGGGGAACCAACGCCCGATGATGAAGACCCTGTTCCTGCACCCGCCCTCCTTCGACGGCTTCGACGGCGGTGCCGGGTCCCGCTACCAGGCGAAGCGCGAGATCAAGTCGTTCTGGTTTCCCACCTGGCTTGCCCAGCCCGCCGCCCTGGTGCCCGGCAGCAAGCTGATCGACGCTCCGCCCGCTCGGATCGGCCTGGACGAGGTCACCCGGCAGGCACGCGACTATGAACTGTGCGTGATGCACACCTCCACCCCGTCGTTCGCCTCGGACGTGAAGGTCGCCGAGGCGCTGAAGGCCGCCAACCCGTCGCTGAAGATCGGCTTCGTCGGCGCCAAGGTCGCGGTGCAGCCGGCCGAGAGCCTGGCCCAGGGCGCGCGCCATCGACTTCGTCGCGCGCAACGAGTTCGACTTCACCATCAAGGAGATCGCCGAGGGCCGCGACTGGGGCGCGGTCGATGGTATCTCCTATCGCAACAGCCGCCGGCGTCATCATCCACAACAAGGATCGCGCCACGCTGGAGGATATGGACCAGCTTCCGTTCGTCACCGAAGTCTACAAGCGCGACCTGCGGATCGAGGACTACTTCATCGGCTACCTGATGCACCCTTATGTGTCGCTCTACACGGGGCGCGGCTGCAAATCGCATTGCACCTTCTGTCTGTGGCCGCAGACCGTCGGCGGGCATCGGTACCGGGTGCGCTCCCCCGAACATGTCGCCGAGGAAATCCGCCAGGCCCGCGGCCATGTTCCCGCAGGTGCAGGGAGTTCTTCTTCGACGACGACACCTTCACCGACAACCTGCCGCGCGCCGAGGCGATCGCCCGGGAACTTGGGAAGATGGGCGTCACCTGGTCCTGCAACGCCAAGGCGAACGTGCCGCGCGACGACGCTGAAGGTCCTGAAGGACAACGGCCTGCGCCTGCTGCTGGTCGGCTACGAGAGCGGCAATCAGCAGATTCTGCATAACATCAAGAAGGGCATGCGGATCGAGGTCGCCCGCACGGTTCACCCAGGACTGCCATGAGCTGGGGATCAAGATCCACGGCACATTCATCCTCGGCCTGCCGGGCGAGACCAAGGAGACAATCGAAGAAACGATCCGGTTCGCTACCGACATCAACCCGCACACGATCCAGGTGTCGCTGGCCGCGCCTTACCCGGGCACGTTCCTGTACAAGCAGGCGATGGAGAATGGCTGGCTGGACGCCGATCACGCCGAACTGGTGGACGACAGCGGCGTGCAGATCGCGCCACTGCACTATCCGCATCTGTCGCACACCGAGATTTTCGACAACGTGGAGACGTTCTACAGGCGCTTCTACTTCCGCGCCCCGAAGATCGCCTCCATCGTCGGCGAGATGGTCCGCAGCCCGCAGATGATGAAGCGCCGGCTGCGCGAGGGCGTCGAGTTCTTCCAGTTCCTGCGGGAGCGGCAAGCACGCGGCCTGACCGGAGCCGCGACCGCGCCCCAACCCGCCGCGTCCGAGCGACCGCGACCGCGGAATCCACCACCGGCACAAAGCGCCAGGGTTCGGCGACCGTCGACCGGCGGTCCGCCCGGCCCGCGCGCCGCCTCCCGCCGGAGTAGCCGGGGCTCGGTCCGCTCGGTCGGCCGCCCCGTTGTTCCATCCCCACGTGGCAGCCGGGCCGTCCACTCAGCCAGCCCCCCGCTCGCTACATCCCGCCAGGATAGCTGGGACCGCCGCCGCCTTCGGGCGGTACCCAGTTGATATTCTGCGACGGGTCCTTGATGTCGCAGGTCTTGCAGTGCACGCAGTTCTGCGCGTTGATCTGCAGCTTTGGCGCCCCCTCCTCGGCTCCCACGATCTCGTAGACCGCTGCCGGGCAATACCGTGTCTCCGGACTGCGAAAATGGTCCCAGTTCAGGTCGATCGCCTTCGCCGGGTCCGCCAACTGCAGATGAGGCGGCTGGTTTTCCTCGTGGTTCGTATTGCTGATAAAGACTGACGACAGTTTGTCGAAGGTCAGCACCCCATCCGGCTTCGGATAAGCGATCCGCGGCGCCTTGTCGGCCTCCATCAGCGTGTCGTTGTCCGCATGCGGATGATGGAACGTCCACGGTGCCTTTCCACGCAGCAGAACGGTGTCCACCGCGCTGTAGGCGAAACCACCCCACCGGCCGAATTTCGCGAACGCCGGCCGCACGTTGCGGACTTTCGACAATTCCTCCCAGAGCCAACTGCCGCGAACCCGGTCAGAGTAGCTCGCCGGTTCGGCCGGACGGTCGCCGCCCAGAGCCTCGGCCACCGCCTCCGCCGCCAGCATCCCGGATTTCATCGCGGTATGCGTGCCCTTGACCTTCGGCACGTTAAGGAACCCGGCCGCGTCACCGATCAGCAGGCCGCCCGGGAAGGTCAGCTTCGGAAGCGACTGCAGCCCACCCTCGATGAGTGCCCGAGCGCCATAGGAGACGCGCCGGCCGCCCTCGAAATGTTTCCGCATGTCCGGGTGGGTTTTCAGCCGTTGCATCTCGTCGAACGGCGAGAGCCAGGGATTGCTGTAGTCCAGACCGACGACAAAGCCATAGGACACCAGGTTGTTCCCGAAATGATACAGGAACGATCCGCCGTAGGTGGCGCCGTCCAGCGGCCAGCCCAGGGCATGCTCGATCAGGCCGGGCTTATGGTTGGCGGCCGGAACCTCCCACAATTCCTTGATCCCGATCCCGTAGGTCTGCGGATCACAACCCTCTCGCAGACCGTAGCGCTGCATCAACTGCTTCGACAGCGACCCCCGGCAACCCTCGGCGAACAGTGTGTAGCGGGCGCGCAGTTCCATGCCGCGCTGGAAGTTGGCGGTGGGTTCGCCGTCCTTGCCGATGCCCATGTCGCCCGTGGCGATCCCGACGATGCGGCCATCTTCCTCCAGCAGTTCCGCGGCGGCAAAACCGGGATAGATCTCCACCCCGAGTTCCTCGGCCTGCTGCCCCAGCCAGCGCACGACGTTGCCCAGAGAAACGATGTAGTTGCCGCGATTGTGCATCTGCGGTGGCACCGGCAGCTTGAACGACCGGTTCTTGGTCAGGAACAGAAACCGGTCTTCGCCTGCCGGCGTGTCCAGAGGGGCACCCTTCTCCTTCCAGTCCGGTATGAGTTCGTTCAGCGAGCGCGGCTCGATCACGGCGCCGGACAGGATATGGCCGCCGATCTCACCGGCCTTTTCAACCAGGCAAACCGCGGTATCGGGGGACAGTTGCTTCAGCCGGATCGCCGCCGACAGTCCGGATGGCCCGCCTCCCACGACAACGACATCGAACTCCATCGCTTCCCGTTCGGACTGCTCCTCCGCCATTTTCCACTCCTCGCCGTCTGTCGGGCTTCGATCGGGCCTATGTGCGTCAGAATGCGCTATCGGGCAAACCAGCGAGGCCTCGCGGACATTTCATGAGCTGGAGCAATATCAGCCTGAACTCGAATCGTGAAGCGACCGCAGGCTGATGAAATTGCTCGCCAAGTATGGGCTAGTGTCCCGATTCGGAAGTTCGCCATGCCTGGATCAGCCGCCTTACGAACTTTCGAATCGATGAGGACACTGGCAAAGCAGTGTTTTCAGTGTGGTTTGTGGTTCCGAGGTCCGCTCCGGGGATGATCCACAGTATGGCGGACTTCGGAACCGCCACACTAGGGCGTTTCCGCTCAAGGTAAAAAATCGCGCCAGCGCAATATCCGCCTGACTCGAATCGCAAAGCGACCCCAGGCTCATGAAATTGCTCGATAAATATGAACTGGAGCGTTTCCACTCAAGGTGAGGACGCGCTAGAACAACGCGTCCTCCAATGCCAGCGTCGAGGCGGCGCCCGCCGTGATTTCGTCACGCCACATCTCTGTCTCAGGCAACACATGTTCGGCATAGAAACGCGCAGTGGCGATCTTTGCCCGCAGGAAAGCGGCAGCCTCGTCGCCGCTCGCCAGCAGATGGTTTGCGATCCGCGCGGCCTTCGCCATCTGCCATCCTCCGGCCAACGTTCCGGTGAGCTTCAGATAGGGGACCGCCCCGGCCGCCGTTTCGCGCGGGTTTTGCCCGTGCCGGGCCAGCATCCACGATGTGGACTCCTCGAACGCCCGCAGCGCGGCGGTCAGAGCGGACCGGATCGCGCGCAGAACGGTGTCGTTGGCCGGTTCCAGTGCCGCCAGTTCCGCCTTTACGTCCGCGATCAGCGCGCTCGCGTTCACGCCTTTGTCGCGGGCCAGCTTGCGGCCAATCAGGTCGTTCGCATGAATACCCGTCGTGCCCTCGTAGATCGTGGTGATGGTCGCATCGCGCAGGTACTGCGCGGCGCCGGTTTCCTCGATGTAGCCGACGCCTCCGTGCACGCGAATGCCGGTCGAGGCGATCATGACCGCGTTCTCGGTGCACCATCCCTTGACGACCGGGGTGAGCAGTTCGACACGGCCGTGGTTGCGGGCCCGTTCAGCGGCGTCCGGATGATGCTGTGCGCGGTCCATGCAGGCGAGCGTGCAATAGGCGAGCGCCCGCATCGCCTCGGTACGCGACCGCATGTCCATCAGCATCCGCCTCACGTCCGGATGATGGATGATCGAGGCGGGTCTGGTGCCGCCGATCGGCGTCCCCTGCACCCGCTCGCGGGCGTAACCGGCTGCCCTCTGGTAGGCGGCTTCCGACACGGCCACACCCTCCAGCCCGACATTCAGCCGCGCATGGTTCATCATCGTGAACATGAATTCGAGGCCGTGGTTGGGCTCACCAACCAGGTAGGCAATGGCCCCTTCCTTGTCACCGTAGGACATGACGGCGGTCGGTGAACCGTGGATGCCGAGCTTGTGTTCGACCGAGGAGCAAACAAGATCGTTGCGGGGGCCGAGGCTGCCATCAGGGTTGACCAGGAACTTGGGTGCCACGAATAGCGAAAGCCCGCGCGTGCCCGGTGGTGCATCCGGCAATCGGGCCAGCACGAGATGGATGATGTTCTCTGTCAAATCGTGTTCGCCCCACGATATGAAGATCTTCGACCCGAACAGGCGATAGCGGTCGCCGTCAGGTTCCGCTCTGGTGCGAATGGTGGACAGGTCCGATCCCGCCTGGGGTTCGGTCAGGTTCATCGTTCCCGACCATTCGCCCGCGACCATTTTAGGCAAATAACGCTGCTGGATCGTCTCGGATGCGTGGTGCGCGAGCGCCGCGACGGCGCCCATCGTGAGCATCTGACACAGCGAAAAGGCCAGGTTGGCGGATTTCCACATCTCGGCGACAGCGCTGGAAACGACGGCCGGCATGCCCTGCCCGCCGATCTCCGCACTGGCCGGCATTCCGTGCCAACCGGCATCGATGAACTGCCGATACGCCGCCTGGAAACCGTCCGCCGTGCTGACGTTGCCGTCGGCCCAGCGGACGCCCTGCCGGTCGCCGATTACATTCAACGGCGCCAGCACTTCGCCAGCGAAACGGGCGGCCTCGGTAAGGATCGCCTCGATGAGTTCAGGGTCGGCCTCCTCGTAACCGGTGAAGGTGGCGATCTCCGGCAACCCGGCCAAGTGCTTGAGCACGAACCGCATGTCGTCCAAGGGAGCGGCATAGGTCATGATGCGCTCTCCACGTCCTTTGCCAGTTCACGCAGTCTGAACTTCTGGATCTTGCCGGTCGCACTCTTCGCGATCGAGCCGAACACCACGAATTTTGGCACTTTGTAACCCGCCATCTGCTCGCGGCAGAATTGGCGAATCTCGGCGTCGGTCGCTTTTGCGCCCGGACGCAGCTCGACAAAGGCACACGGAACCTCGCCCCATTTCTCGTCCGGCTTGGCGACCACGGCAACGGAATCGACCGCCGGATGGCGGTGCAACACATCCTCGACCTCAACCGAGGAAATGTTCTCGCCGCCGGATATGATGACATCCTTCGAGCGATCCGTGATGCGGACATATCCGTCCGGCTCGATCACCGCCAGATCTCCGGTATGCAACCAGCCGCCGGCAAAGGCCTCTTCGGTGGCCGACGGGTTCTTCAGATAACCGGCCATGGTGATGTTGCCGCGGAACATTATTTCGCCAACGGTGTCACCGTCCGGTGGCACCGGCTCCATTGTGGCCGGATTCATCACTGTCATCGCTTCCTGCATCGGACCGGCGACGCCTTGACGCGCATTCAGCCGCGCGCGCTCGGACGCCGTCAGCGCTTGCCACTCTTCCTTTTTCACGCAGACCGCGGCCGGCCCATAGGTTTCGGTAAGGCCGTACGCGTGCGTGAGGGTGAACCCAAGACGCTCGGCGCCCTCGATCGTCGCCGCCGGCGGTGGGGCACCCCCGACGTAGCCGCTGACCTTCATCGGCGCCCCCTCGCGCACCGCGGCCGGCGCGTTGATCAGCATGCTGTAGACGATGCCTGCGCCGCACATGTGAGTGACCCCATGTTCCCGGATCGTCTCGAAGATCAGCTTCGGGTCGACCCGCCGCAGACAAACGTTGGTGCCGGCGTTGGCCGCCATCGTCCACGGAAAGCACCAGCCGTTGCAGTGGAACATCGGCAGGGTCCAGAGATAAACTGAATGCGCCGGCATCCCCCACGACACGATCTGGGACATGGCGTTCAGGTAGGCGCCGCGGTGGTGCGTGACCACGCCCTTCGGATTGCCAGTCGTGCCCGAAGTATAGTTCAGCGAAATCGGGCCGAACTCATCCTCCGGCAGGGACCATTGGAATTCAGGATCGCCTTCCCGCAGGAAAGCTTCGTAATCCATTTTCCCCAGCAGCTTGCCGCCTTCGTACAGAGGGTCGTCGATGTCGATAACCAATATCCGCCGTTCCAGCATACTTAGCGCGGGCTTTATGACATTGCTGAATTCGCGATCGGTGATCAGCACTTTTGCCTCACCGTGGGTGAGCTGGAAAGCAACGGCTTCGGCGTCGAGCCGGATGTTCAGTGTGTTCAGCACCGCGCCGGTCATCGGCACGCCGAAATGGGCTTCATACATCGCAGGAACATTCTGCGCCATCACGGCGACGGTATCACCCGGGCCCACACCATGCCTGGCCAGGGCCGACGCCAGGCGCCGGCAGCGAACGTAGGTCTCCGCCCAGGTACTGCGCCAGGCGCCATGAATGATGGCGACCCGATTGGGATGGACAGCCGCCGCCTTGGGCAGAAAACTCAGCGGCGACAGGGACGCATAATTCGCGAGCGTCTTCCCAAGACCGTCTCTGAATGGGCCGGCTCTCCGAGCATTGGTTTCAGCTTGAATTGCCAAGGCGACCTCCCGATTTCAATGCCGGCCTTGCCCCCGACGCTTACTTGGTCGTGGCGTAGGAGCCGATGTCTTCGCCCGGCAGAAGGCCGCTTTTTCAGGTAGCCAGCGTTGATTCATGTCAATAGGGTCCGACGTTTCGCTGGTCTCACGGCGTTGTGAGTGGGTCACGTTACCGAGTCCGCGACGCCTCGCCAAACGCGCCCGTCGCGCTTGCGGCGGACGGCCGGTCACCCACCGAACTTCGCCGGCAGATCTGTGATCGGCGATCGGTTGCAGCGGCCAGCCAGGCGCACACCGACTTTTACGTGGGTCCGGTCCGGGACCAGGCGATCTTGCGTGACCGCAGCCCAAGGGGTCTCATAGCCGAGTGCCACATTCATTCGCTAACGATGTCTTGTTGCTGATCGGCCACGGATCGGGGCGCTATCTGGATGCGGGCAGCGCGATGCACCGGCATGCCAGACAGTTGCGTGCGGAGCATCAGTTCGCGCAGGTGGAAGTCGCGCTGCTGAATGGCTTCCCATCGGTGCCTGAGGCGCTGAACCGGATCGAGGCGCCCACCATCCGGGTGGTGCCGTTTTTCATGGAGGACGGCTATTTCAGCCGTGTCGCAGTGCCGCGGGTGCTGCGCGGACGCCTTGTCCTTTTGTGTCCCTCGGTCGGCGTCCATGACGGCATGGCCGGGCTGATCGAGCGCCACGCCTTGACCGTGTGCGACCGTCTGGGCGATTCCGTCGCGCACCGCTGCGGTTCTGGTCGTTGGCCACGGGTCTTCCAGCGCTCCCGGCCGGGCGCTGGCCTTGCATCGGCACACGGCGCGCGTGGCGGCGACGGAACTGTTTGCGCGCGTCGAAACCGCCTGCCTCGAAGAAGCACCGTTCGTCGCCGAGGCCTTGCGCGGACTGCGCACCCACCCGACCGTCATGATCGGCTGCTTTGCCAACCAGGGCGGTCACGTCCGCGACGACATGCCTGCGCTTATCGCGGCGGAGCAGGCCGCCCGCCGGCACACCAACCCGGGCGTGGACGGATTCGCCGTGCGGTTCGATGGTTCGATCGCCGACGATCCGGCGATGATTCAGATCATTATGGATCAGGCTCGGGAAGGTATGAGGGATCACTCAGCAGGAGAATGACATGTTTGCCTATGTCGGCGGATACACCACGCCCGACCGGGACGGACGGGGAAACGGCATCAATGTGTATCGTGTCGATGAGGTGAGCGGCGGCTGGACCCATCTGCAGCATCTCGGCGGCCTGGAAAATCCGTCGCTGTTCACTCTGACGCGCGATTCCAGCCGCCTGTACAGCGTGCACGGTGGACGAAACCTGATCAGCGCCTTTGCGATCGACCGGCGCACCGGCGCGTTGACCCTGCTCAACCAGGTCGACTGCCAGGGCAACAACCCCGTCGATTCGGCCTTGGACCCAACCGAACGCTTCCTGGTGATCGCCAATTACGGTACCGGCGCCGTCGCGGTGATGCCGGTCGGCGAGGACGGGCGCTTGCAGCCGGTGAGCCAGCTGGTGCAGTTGCAGGGAACGCCCGGCCCCAACCCCAAGGAGCAGGCGTCCTCCCATCCGCACGCCGTGATCTTCGATCCATCCGGGCAGTTCGTCGTCGTTCCGGACAAGGGCTTCGATCGCACCTTCTTCTTCCGCTTCCACGATGGCCGCCTGACCCCGACGGAACAGGGGTTCGTCGCTTCGGCACCTGGCGCGGCACCTCGGCACGCCACATTCCATCCCACGTTGCCTGTGCTGTACGTGAACAACGAGCTCGAACTCCACGGTGACGATGTTCGACTGGATCGGCGGAACGCGCCACCGAGCGACAGGTGATCTCGACGCTGCCGGCCGGTCATGCGGGCACCTAACACGACAGCCGAGATCGTCGCCTCGCCTTGCGGGCGATTCATTTATGTCTCGAACCGTGGCCAGGACAGCATCGTGCAGTTCGTGATCACACCCGGACAGCGGGCTGCTCACCTACGCCGGGCATTTCCCGACCGGCGGCGCCAGACCACGGTTCTTCACGCTTGGTCCGCGCGGAATACATCTTTACGCGGCCAACCAGGACAGCGACGACATTACCGTGTTCCACATCGACCGGGCCACCGGCACCCTGATCCCGACCGGTGTTCGGATCGCGGTGGGCAGCCCATCCGCAATCAGTTTTGTGACGCCCACTTGAAAACAAGGCGTCATCGCGTCGATACTGTTTTCAATCGAAAAGTATCACGGAAGACGCGCCATGGCCAAAACCAGCAGCGGCGGAGCAACGACCACTACGGCGAAATCGGCACCTTCTGCTGCCGCTCGCAAGAAGGCGAGGACCGCGGAGGTGCCACCGAAGAAGGCCGACAGCAAAAAGGCGGGCCCGAAGAAAGCCGCCCCGCCAACGATGGCGGCCGCGCCAAAGAAGGTGCCTGCGCCAGGCAAGGCTGCCGCCACGAAGAGGCCTGCCGCGAAGAAGCTCGCTGGGACGGCAAAAGCGCCGCGGCCCGGTAAAGCGGTGGCGCGAAAGGCCGCACCGTCGAATCCGGCCGAACCCAAGGCCGCCCTCCCGATGAAGCGCGCCGCGAAGCTCGTTCCGTTGAAGAAAGCCGCCACCCGCCGCCCGGCCACCCGGCCCACCGTCCCAACCCCCGCCGCCCGGCGTGCCCGCACCCCCGTCGCACCGCGCAAGTCTGCGACAGCGCCACAGCGCAAGACTCCGGCCGAAGTGCCACCCGCCAAGATCGGCACCAGCCCGCCGCACCACTTCACCGTCAGCCACGTCAACGAGGAGGACTTCAAGGCCGATGGCCTGCGCACCTACGCCAGATACCGCGACCTCGGGATCGCCGCCGCGACCGGCGGCCTGTGCCAGGCGCATGTGATCCGTTTCACCCCGCCCTGCACCGATGAGGTCCGCAAACGCCATGTGCACCAGGTCGACCTGCAGCTTGTCTATGTGTTGCAGGGCTGGATGAAGAACGAGTTCGACGGGCACGGCGAGCAGATGATGTCAGCTGGAAGCTGTTGGCTGCAGCCCTCCGGCATCAAACACACGGTTCTCGACTATTCGCCCGATTGCGAGGTACTGGAAATCATCGTCCCAGCCGATTTCAAGACCGAAGAGGCGACCTGAGGCATTGCGGCAAGCGCTGCGTCGCCGCAATCATCCGCCATGGTTTCGCATGAGCGGCTCGACTGCCTGAAATGCCCAGCGCTCTGCTGCCGCATGGCCGGTTATGTGCGCGTCAGCCGCGATGATATCAGGCGGTTAGCCAAGCATCTGGGCATCAGCGTCGCGGACTTCGAGAAGCGGCACATCGTCGAGGTCACCAAAAAGGGCGAGAAGCGAATCAAGGAAGGCTACAAGACGTGCCAGTTCCTTGATGAGAACCACATGTGCGGGGTTTACGAGGCCCGGCCGCACGACTGCCGCGGGTACGTCTGCTGGAACCAACCGGACGAGACGGTCTACGGATATGCGGTGTTCCTCCAGACCGGAGTTGCGAAACTGAGGGAGCAGGAAAAGTCGTGAGCTACGCCACGGGTTGCGTGCCACGGGGTCGGTTCCGCTCCGTCACACCGGCGCAACCGCCCCGGCCATTCCGTGCACGATAGACTATTTTCCGCCTGACTGTGCAGGCCGAAAATGGTCTATCTCTTTGTTTGATCGCATGATTCACGCGCCGGGGACGTTCCGCTCAGCGCGATCATGCTCTAGTGCCCGGCGACGGTGGGTTTGGCACGTAACCTCCCTCAGCCTTGGCGCTGCTCGTCGATCAGCCCCAGGATGCCCGGCAGCGAATCCGATACCTCCGAAATGAAACCATCGGCGCAGCGTGCCAGCATCCACCCGGACCCGTCACCTACGATCAGCCACGACGCCTGATCCTCGCCCGGTTTGAAGACGCCCAGGATCACATGCGCGCCGGCGATGTTCCACCCCCGGACCGTAAGGTCGATGACGGCGTCGACACCGTCGGCGCCATCCAGCCAGTCCAACAGCGCCTGCCGGTCGGGAGTATCGAGCCCGGTGAATATGCGTGCTGGCAGCACCCAGGTTGCCTCGCCCCGGCCGACGTTGAAACGATCATGGGACCTGACCGCAAGGCTCGTGCCAACAGACCCCTCCGTGCCGCAAGACGGCATGCGCCCTCTCATGGATTTCCCTGGTCCTCATGGACGAGGTCCTGAAATGGGGCGCCTCGACAGCCCGGCAGAATCGATAACAATTCGGAACAAATCCCACGCCGCCTCAGGCTGATGAAAAATTGGCCGACAAATATGTGCCGGAGCGTTTCCATTCATGCGGGCGACGTTAAAGCCCGCCGGCAGCCACCCGATATGGCCCGCGTAATGGTCCCGCCTCCTCGGACGGGCTGCCCACCCTGGAACCCGGCACCTCGGCCGCCAGAAGCGAGGCGCTCGGCACACCCCGGTCCAAACCCGGCGGCCGGCGGCGGAGGTGCCGCTTTCGTGTCAGTGAGTCGTGGCCGCCGGCGCTGGCGTGGTGATGACGTTGCTGTTGCTCGGCGGGATGATATACGAGAACCCAAACGACGGATTCGCGAACTGCTGGACGTACTGATTGTAGAATTTGTAGACTTCGGCGATGCCAAGCTTCGGCACGTACACGACGTCGTATGGCGCCAGCCGCACATCGGCATCCGGGTCGTTTCCATGACGCACCGCGTTCCATTTCACTGACAGGAACTCCGGCTTGTCGCCGGGTCCGCGGCGGATGATGAACACCGACCACTCCTCGCTGCTGAGCTTGGTGCCACCTGCCCGTGCGATCGCCTGCGACAGCGTCAGGGTCGGTCCGACCGTGATGAACTCACCGGGTGTATTGACCTCGCCGGCGACGTAGACGCGTGTCGGCGCAAACGATCTCACCTCGACGGTCACCCGGGGGTTGGTCAGTTCCTTCGCATAGCCGCGCCGCAACGTGTCCGCCAGTTCGGCCGGTGTCCGGCCGTAGGCAAGCGCATCGGACACCGCCGTCGTGGAAATGTGACCGTCCGGACGGACCGTCACTTCTTCATTCAGTTCCGGGTTCAGCAGCAGGCGGACCTCCAGCACATCACCCACCTGGATACGATACGGCGGCAGATTGGCGGTGTACGTCGCCGGCGCGGGCTCCAAAGGCGCCGGCGGCAGCGTCGGAACTGTCGAGCAGGCAGCCAAGGCAACAGCCCCGGCCAACGCGAGCCCACCCCAATTAACGGTTCGCCCCCGCCGAACAGAGCAAGCGGTTTCATTGCGCAGGAGGACCATGGGGATGGCTTCTTCAGTCATGTCTTGCAACCTTTGTCGGAATGTTCGGCGAAGATCTCGGGGTTCGCGGCAGCCTGTTGTTCCTGGACGCGTGCTGCGGCGGTCACGCCAGGCGCCAGGCGCAAGCCGCATGAAACGATCCTGACAGCGGCCAGCAAGCAACGTGCCAATCGATTGCGGCCGCTATTGGCCCCCTGCTTCTCCTTGTTTACGTAACGGCGGCGTCAAGTGTTGCGTGCTAGCGCGGCGGATACGCGGGCGCGTAGCCGGTGGCAGCGCGCATCTGCAACTCCTGGATCGGGGCAACGGGCGGACTCGATCCGGCTCCAGACAGATCAGCCATCGCGATATCAATATACCGGCGGCCCAGCGGAACGTCGTTCGCGCTCAGGGCCTCCAGCGCGTTGGCCACGTCGGACGCCCCTTTCCCCACCGATGGCGGATCTTCGTCAGCGGCACCGACCGGACGGAACACAAGCTGCAGCTGCGCTTCCTGCAACAGACGACGTGCATCATCAATTCGTCCGTTCGCCAGCGCGGAACGCGCCGCGGTCAGCCGCGGTATCGACGGCGAGGCCACAGGCCGTGGCCGGGGTTCGGCCGGCGGCAGTACGTCGACCTGCTGGATCGGCGCGATCGCGGGCGTCAATTGCCGTAACCGGGCGAGCACTGACCGCGCCTCGTCGCCGCCCTGGCGAGGCTGCAAAAGTATAGGCGGCGGCGCGGGCACCGCCTTCGGCGCGGCAGGTTTCCGCGACGCAGCCCGGGGCGGCTCAGGTGTGGACTGATCCGCTTTGGCAAACTCCGGCGTCGGCGGGACCGGTTGGCCGGCGGTCTCACGGTGTTGAGGAATCAAGATCGTCGGCGCCACCGGTTTCACGGCCGATGCCGTGGCCCGAGGCGTCTGCTGGGCTGCCTCGGGCGGTCGCGGCGCCGCGGATTTGGCGGCCACCGGATTTCCGCTGGCGGGTTGTGGATTCTCCGGCTGCGCCGCCACATCATGCCCCGGTGCCGGCGCGGCCAACTCGGGGATCACAGGAGAAGGCGCCAGCGCCTGTCTGGCACTGAGTTCGTCCTCAAGCCGGGTGACCTTCTGCTGCAACAGTGCCATCCGGCTGGCGGCGGCATCGTGATCCGCATCGGCCGCCTGGTCCGGCGCGGGCATGTCGATCAGCGAATCCCACTGCACCCGTGCCTGATGAAGATACAGTGCCGGCTGGCCATAAAATGCAAGACCGAGCAGAAAAAGTCCAGATATCGCCGCCATGGCCGATATGGCAAAGCGCACGTCGATCCCCCGCTGCCCTGTGGCGCTAGCCGAAAAAATGCGATGCCCGCAGCCGGAACACAATGAAAGTGATCGTGTTCTGCCAAACACTATTATCACGCGATTGCGAACTTTCCGGTATACGTAACGTGTAACGCAACCTGTCCATCACCGTCATGTCAGGCGCCTTGCACAGGTCGGGCCTGCGCCACAGGTTGGAAATGCTAGCCGCGACTGAACGATCAGGAGGCTTCGACCATGCCGCAGGAATTTCACGATCAACTTATTTCGTTCATGCCGAAAGATGCGGGTGTGGGCATTGGCGTTGACCCGCAACCGCGCGGCCGCCGACGATCTGACGCAGGATGTCGCGACCAAGGCGCTGGTCGCTCAGGATTGCTTCATCCCGGGAACGAATTTCTCTGCCTGGGTTCACCGGATCATGATCAACCATTTCATCAGCAGCGTGCGCAGCAAGCGGGAATTCACCGATACCGACAATCTGCCGGAGATTCCGGTCGCTGCCGCGCACGAGGATCGTACGGCGTTGCGCGAACTCGGGTGGGCGTTGGAGCGCCTGCCGGCCGACCAACGTGAAGCCCTGTTCATGATCGTCCTGCAGGAGAAGTCCTACGAGGACGCAGCGGAGCAGACCGGTTGCGCGATCGGCACCCTGAAAAGCCGCGTGCATCGTGCGAGACTGCAGCTTCGCGCCTTCCTGCTGGGCGACATGACCAAGATGGCGGCATGATTCCGGGCTGGCAGGCGGCTTCGCTCCACCCCGTCATGCAGGCGTCTCCGTGCATGGACCCGGCGCCGTGAACGGCGGGCCTGTCCCTTTCGGCAATCCTTTTGCTCGAGCCGTTGACGCCAGCGCAGGCGGATACGGCCCTAGCTAGAGCAATATCAGCCTGAGTCGAATCGCGAAGCGACCTCTCAGGCTGATGAAATTGCTCGATAAAACGAGCCAGAGCGTTCCACTCAAGGTGAGAGCGCTCTAGTGTTCCGCTAGAGCATGATCGCGCTGAGCGGAACGTCCCCGGCGCGTGAATCATGCGATCAAACAAGGATAGACCATTTCCGGCCTGCACAGTCAGGCTGAAAATTGTCTAGCCGCCGCGAAGCAGGAACACGCCGAACAATCGGGCGGGATCCTTCCACATTCGCTGCATCTCCCACCCGGCTCGACGTGCGATCTCGACCAGCCGTTCCGGCGGATGCTTGTAGCTGTTCTCCGTATGAATCGATTCCGCCTCCCTGAAGCGGATCGTCCGGCCACCAGATCCTGACCGCCTGGTCCCGTGTGGAGATCAGGTGCATTTCGATCCGGCTTTCGCGCATCGTTCCACACGGCCTCGTGTCGAAAGGCCTCGAGGTCGAAATCGGCGCCGGCTTCCCGGTTGAGCCGCCTGAGCAGGTTCAGATTGAACGCCGCGGTCACGCCGGCGGAATCGTTGTACGCCGGCAACAGGATCTTCGGACTTTTCCGCAGGTCTGCCCCGAGCAGGAACCACGCGTCGGCACCGAGCGAGTCCCGGGCGGCGGCAAGGAACCGTGTCGCCGCGGCCGGGTCCAGGTTGCCAATCGTTGATCCAGGGAAAAATCCCATTCGTGGCGACCCTACGCCTGACAGCCGAAGCGGTTGCATGAAATCCGCGACAATGGGCACAACCGTCAGGTCGGGGTGCGATAAGCTCAGCCGGGTTCGCATCGCTTCCAGGGCCGGCGCCGCGACGTCGATCGACACGTAAGTTTTGAACGGAGAGCTGGCACGGTCCAGCAGGATGCGTGCCTTGGTTTCGTCGCTGCCGCCAAATTCGACGAGCACCGGATCGCTGGAGGCATTAGCGCCGAACCCGTCCGGTACCAAGCGCGTCGGCGATCGAGGTCAGCAGCGCGGTTTCCGTTCTGGTCAGGTAATATTCCGGCAGATTGGTGATCTGGTAGAACAGCCGGCAGCCTTCGTCGTCGTAGAACAGCATGGCGGGCAGCGTCTTGGGCGTTGCTGGTCAGTCCCGCGATGGCAGCCTCGACCACATCTGCCCGCGGGTCATGCGGGACAAATCCAGTATCGTTCGGCACGGCAGCCTCCCGTTATAGGTCTTTCGCCAGACGAAGGCCGCTGAACTGCCATCGCTTGTCGGGGTGGAAGAAATTCCGATAGCTCGGACGCGCGTGGCCTGCCGGTGTCGCCAGTGAGCCCCCACGCAGGACCATCTGGTTGATCATGAATTTTCCGTTATACTCGCCGATCGCACCCGGCGCCGGCTGATAACCGGGATAGGGACGATAGGCGCTCTCGGTCCACTGCCACACGTGGCCGGTGGTTTCATGGATGGCGGGGTTGGCGCTCGCTGCCTCCCATTCCGTTTCAGTGGGCAGGCGCGCCTGACTCCAGCGGGCGAAGGCATCCGCTTCGTACCAGCTG
This sequence comes from uncultured Alphaproteobacteria bacterium, assembly GCA_963817185.1. GTDB lineage: Bacteria > Pseudomonadota > Alphaproteobacteria > Acetobacterales > Acetobacteraceae > Rhodopila. Next base: position 782,557 of record CAWFNN010000007.1, read on the forward strand.
ACATGGCGCACCGGAGCGTCCGGCTCCACCGGTTCAAGGCCGCCAAGCCCGAACTGGAACCACGCACCGTCCTGCTCGCTGCCAATACAACGGCGCGGCCCAGCCGGCGGATTGCACCGCCGCCCATCCGTCGGACATCCACAAGGACGCGGTCTGATAGCCATCGTCCTCGATGAAGGCCAGCCAGTCCCGGTTGCGCACCAGACGGGAGGCCAGCGCATGAGGATGAAGATAGGTCTCATGCACGGGGGTTTCGTTATCGAAACAGAACCCGTCTCCGTCGTGACCGATCCGATGCAACCCGCCCGCGCAGGCGATGAAGCTCGTCTTGCCCGGATGGCCAAGCGGCTCCCGCCAGTCGGGAACAATGGCAGGATACAGCGGATTGGCCGCGAACGCGTGCAGCATGTCGGTGATCAGCAGTTCCAGGTGCTGTTGTTCGTGATGCAGGCCAAGTTCGATGACCGCGTGCACCTCCGGGGGCAATCGCGGAATTGCTTCTCGCAGCGCACCGTCGACATAGCGGCGGTATTCCGTGACCCGGGCGGCCGACGGACGGGTGAGCATGCCGCGCGACGGGCGCGGGTGCCGCGGGCCAACGGCGTCATAGTAAGAGTTGAACAGGAAACAGAACGCCGGATCAAATTCCGCGTAGGCCGGCACGTGCGGCACCAGCACGAACTGCTCGAAGAACCAGGTCGTATGGGCTCGATGCCATTTCGCCGGGCTGGCGTCCGGCATCGACTGAACACATTGATCTTCATCGGTCAGTCCGCTGGCCAGCGCCTCGGTTGCTTGTCGAATGTCCAGAAAACGGTTGCGTAAGTCGCCCGCCCGTGACGGTTCCTGACGCCGTCCAATATCGTCCATAGTATCCTCCGGAAGCGCCTGAACGCAGGCGGTTGTTGTCTGATTGCCTATAGGCGAACATTTTCTTGTCATGCTATGGGGCGCCCGCGCACATTTGAAAGAGTTGACGGAACGTCAAAAACCGCCGTGCAAGAGCCGCGTTCTCATCCCATGGCATCACCGAGGCCTGTTTGGCGCGGGCAACTTCGATTGGCTCTGGTTTCGTGCCCCATCGCGCTTTACAGCGTCGTTCGTGGCGCCAGTGGACTGCATTTCCATCTGATTAATCCAAAGACTGGGCACCGCATTCGCACGGTGTCGCAGGATGCGGAAACCGACGAGGAAGTGGCTCGGAGCGAGCTGGTCAAGGGGTTCGAGTTCGAAAAGGACCGTTATGCCCTGCTTGACGACGACGACTTCGAGAAGGCGCGAATCGATAGTTCCGGTGTCCTGACAATCGGAAAATTTGTCGATACGGCATCGATCAATCCGATATTCTTCGATACGCCCTATTATGTGGCACCAGACGGCGAGGCCGGACTTGACGTCTTCGTGGTACTGCGCGACGCGATCCGGAAATCCCGCGCTGCCGCCCTGTCGCGCGTCGTGATCGCGCGGCGGGAACGGGCGGTGGCCATCATACCGTCGGGTAAGGGGATGGTCTGCCATACCCTCCATGATCCGGACGACCTCTGGGACGCCAGCCCGCTGTGGGAAATTGTCACCGATGAGAAGCCCGAGGCAGACATGGTGGCGTTGGCAACCCAGTTGATCGAGCGGCAGAATGGCCGCTTCCAACCAGACGACACCAAGGACCGCTATGAGGCGAGGCTGCGCGAGGTGATCGAGGCTAAGCTGAAAGGCGAAGGCATCACCCGCGAGGAACCGTCGCAACCGGATCGGGGCAACGTGATCGACCTGATGGCGGCTCTGAAAGCCAGCCTGGCACAGGATCGGCAGCCCGCCCGGGCGCCGGGAAAGCGAACCCGCAAGCGGGCGTCATGATGCCGGCCCCCCGCATTTGATATGGCCTCGTTGTCACGCAACCGGCGCCCGCGTCCACCGTTTTGCGGAACTGTACGACCATTAGTGAGGATACTGATATGGCGGGTCTCTCCAACCGGAAAATCGCGGTCCTCGCGACCGATGGCGTCGAGCAGGTGGAACTGACCGAACCGGTGCGCGCGTTGAAGGCGGCCTCGGCTACGTGGCGGTGATCGCGCCGCATGGTGGACAGATCCAGGCCATGAACCATCATGAGAAAGGTGAGCAACTGGCTGTGGACCATGATCTCGCCAGCGTCTCGGCGGAGCGGTTCGATGCGCTCGTATTGCCGGGCGGCGTCGCGAACCCGGACACGCTGCGCACCGACCCGAGGGCCGTGACGTTCGTCAGGCACTTCGTCCAGACCGGCAAGCCGATCGCCGCGATCTGCCACGGGCCGTGGATGCTGATCGAGGCGGACGGTGTGCGTGGTCATCGCATGACCTCCTGGCCGTCGCTCCGCACTGACCTGAAAAATGCCGGTGCCAACTGGGAAGACAGGTCGGTGGTCCTCGACGGCAACCTGGTGACGTCGCGCAACCCGGACGATCTGCCCGGATTCTGTCGTGAAATGATCAAGCTGTTCGGGGACGAACAACGCCAGTCAGCGGCCTGACCTGCTCGTCGTCCACCGGTGCGCGGCGACTCAGGTCATCCTCTGCGATCAGTCCCCGGTATGATGAATGTCAGCCGCGTCCTCGGCGGCTGCTTCGCCTTCCGCACCGCGGCGGGCTTGCTGGTCAGCGCAGCGGGGATACCAAAGCTTTACCGTGTCAGCAACGTGGACCCGCGGCGATGACTACTGCCGCGATCAGCCGCGGCGTACGGCGGCGGATCACTGGGCACCTCCTGTATCGGCTCGCGTCGTGATGGACCACGGGCAGCACCTGCACCTTCCCGAAGCAGCGCCACGGGCCGCGTTGCAGGCCGGTTTCGACGAACTCGATCAGGTCCCCGTGCACAGGACTCGCGGCAACGCGCAGAAGTCGTTACACATTCAGAGGGAAGCTTCTGCCTCCATCGCCAGATGCCGCCTGCATCGCGCGCCCACAGCGCGACACCTCTCGCCCTCCGGCACCCCATGCACCGAAAATGGCGCGATATCGAACAGCGGCCTGACTGCCCGGAACCGAAACGTTGCCACCGTCCGGCCCGTGTTCCGCCGCAGCAGGTCGATCAGCAGCGTGGCGATCAACGGCCCGTGCACGATCAACCCAGGATAGCCCTCGGTCTCCGTCACGTAGCGCCGGTCGTAATGGATGCGATGACTGTTGAACGTTAGTGCAGAGTAACGGAACAACAACGCATCGCTCGGATCGATCGTCACGTTGCCAGACATCATCCGTCCGCGCCGGCCGCGGCGCCGCCGCCGCCTCCCCCGGCCCGGGCACATCGCGATAGACGATGTCGTGCTCCTCGACCAAGGCCAGACCGTTCTGACCGGCGATCTCGTGGCGCACCAGCACGAAGCACAACACACCTTGACGCCCGTGCTTGATCGTAACGTCCTGAACGGTCGACACCCGCGTGATCGCCTCGTCCACACGCAGTGGTTGATGGAACGTGAAACGACCTCCCGCCCACATGCGCCGTGGCAACGGCACCGGCGGCAGGAATCCGCCGCGTGCCGGATGCCCGTCCGGCCCAAGCGTCGACTGTCGGGCCGTCGGAAGGAAATACAGCCAGTGCCAGAGCGGCGGCAGCGCATCGCCGGCGGCGGGCGCCGGATCATCCCGGTCCAGCGTCGCCGATAGCGCCGCGATCGGAAACCGCGTGACCTGATCATGCAGCGTTTCCTGCTTGCCGATCCAGGAACGCAGATGGTCGACATCCAATTCCGTCATTTCAGCAGTTCCTTCGCGGCCGCACGCGCTCTGGCGGCGCCCTCGCGCGCCATATCCGCACACAGCCCCGTGTACGACGTCGGGTCGAGCAGGCCCTCGATCTGCTCCGGCGTCATGCGCGTCGTGATGCGCGTGTCCGCCAGCAGCAGGTCTCCGAACCTCCTGCCCTGCACGAAGGCCTCCTGCGCCGCGTCATACACGGCGTCGTGCGCATGCTGGCGCCCGATCGCGGTGCCCAGGTCCAGCATCACCGCCTCCGCCATGATCAGACCGCCGCCAAGGTCCAGATTGGCCCGCATCCGGCCAGCATCGAGACGCAGCCCGCGCATGACCTCCCTAACCCGGCTGAGCATGTCGCCGGTCGCGATGCACGCCCGCGATTCCGCCGTATCCATCATCAGGCTCGTCGTCCGGTCGGCCTCATGCTCGGTCATCATCGCCTCCAGCGCCAACGGCACCTGCGAGCGGATTTCCGCCGCAGCAGCGATGATGTCCTGGCAGAGTTTCGGATTTCGTTTCTGTGGCATGGTGGAACTGCCGACGGTACCGGGCGGGACAGGTTCCTCGACCTCGCCGAACTCGGTCTTCATCAACGTATAGATCTCGCGTCCGATTTTTCCGCACGTCGCGGCAAGCAGGCCCAGCAGCACGACGTTTTCCGCCAGATGATCGCCGATGGCACGCGATGGGACGACCATGGAACCAAAACCCAGCAGCCTGCCGATCCCCTGTTGCACCAGCGGTCCGTTCTTGCCAAGCGAGGCGAACGTCCCTGCCCCACCCCCCAGCATCGCCACGAACAGCCGCGGCGCGGCCTGCCGGAAGCGTTCGATGTGCCGCAGCAACTCGTCGATCCAGACCGCAACCTTGTAGCCGAACGTCGCCGGCACCGCGTGCTGGCCATGCGTGCGCCCGGCGATCGGCATCTCCGCGCCACGCTCCGCCAGGTCCGCCATCGCGGACAGAATCTCTCCGATCAGTCGCAGGAACACACCGTGCGCCTGGCGCAACACCAGCAAATCGCCGGTTTGGGTGATGTTCTGCGTGGTCGCGCCCCAGTGCACCCAGCCGCCATGCGGATCGCCGACAACCCGACCGAGTTCCCAGACCAGCGGAACGAGGGTGTGGCCGGTGCGCGCCAGACCCTCGTCGATCCGGGCCCGATCCATGTGCTCAAGCCGCGCCACGGCGGCGATCGCCTCGGCGGCATCGGCAGGAATGATGCCAAGCTCGGCCTGCGCCCGAGCCAGGGCCGACTTCAACGTCGAGCCAGGCCTGCCAACGGTTCTCCAGCCGATACAACGCACGGATACCCGGATCGGACACCCGCGTGGCGGTGGGTAACGTGTCGCTCATGGTGCCCTCCCGGCGCTTTTTCTAGAGCAAATCAGCCTGTCTCGAATCGCGAAGCGACCCCAGGCTGATGAAATTTAGCCAGAGCAATATCAGCCTGTCTCAGCTGAAGCGTTTCCACTCAAGGCGAAAACGCTCCAGCAGCCCATGATCGCGGCCACGGTCAGGGGCGGCAAGCCTGGAAAAGCCGTGCTAGGAGGCGGGCAGCAAGTCGACGATAAATTCGCTACCGCCGTAGCCGGCCTCCTCGGGGATGCGCAACAGGCGCTTGCTTCCCTCCAGTTTCGTGCCTTTCGGCTGGACTGTCACCACAGTGGACGCGCGCGCCGTCGCCATGGCTTCGCGCACGGTACCGGACCGGCCGAGTTTCTCCAGGTTCCTGGCGGTGGCGAAGACGAGCTTGAAGCGGCCTGTTTCGGTGTCCGCAAGCGCTTGCGCGGGCGTGATCCAGATCGACTCCACCGCCTCCCAGCCATCGTGGACCGCCAGTTGCTCAGCAGGCGCCGCGGCAAGAAAGAAGTGTGTGTCATAGCGTTTCGGCTGATGTGACGGCGTGATCCAATGCGCGAAATGCACCAGCAGATCGGGTGCCGGCACCAGCCGTTCTGACTCCAGCACGGCGTCGAAGCCGATCGAACCTGCGTTCAGCGCCGCGCGATGCTGTTCCTCCAGCCGGTGCAACGCTCCGGCGTCAACCAGCCGGTTCGATCCGTGCGGGCGGGCCAGCAGCACGCCGCATTCTTCAAATGTCTCCCGGATCGCGGCGATGCGGAAAGCGAGCGCTTCTGTACCCAGACCGTCCGGATTCGGACAGGCGCCGGCTGCCAGGTCGTGATCGGCTTCCTCGACCCGGCCGCCCGGAAACACCAGCGCACCCGAGGCAAAATCGATGGCATGGTGACGGACCACCATGAAGACCTCGATGCCGGCCCGCCCGTCGCGCAGCAGCATGACGGTGGCGGCGGGTCTGGCGGTGGCTTCCATGAACTTTTCCTGTCGAATCGTGTACGCTGCGGTCTACCCCACTGTTGCCCTCCGGTCACGCCCCGGCCGGTACGCAGCATGAGGTGCACTGGTCAGCAGCGCAGCCGGCGGATCAACTCCATCGCATTGGCCGGGGCGCGCACCTTCCTGTCATTGTCGAAATACACGAACACATCCCGCTTTCGCGGCCGCGCCTTGCCAAGGACCCGTTCGGCGTCTGCAGGCTCATCGCCACCCGCCCAGGCTTTGATCCGGCGCCCCCATTCGTCCAGCGCGGCATTATCGTAGCCGCTCGCGTAAAGCTCCTCGGATCCGTGCAGACGGCAGTAGACGAAGTCGGATGTGAGATCCATCAGGCGCGGCCATGAGACCGAGTCGGCGCACACCAGGGCGACGTCGTTGGCACGCAGCAGATCGATAAACGCCTGACAGCGGAAGCTCGCATGCCGGACTTCGAACGCATGACGCATCGGACGGCGTATATCGATGTCCAGCCAGGCGGGTGCGCGCAGCTTGTTATCGTGCTTGCTGCCCAGGATCGCCGCGTGGCCGGTGTCGTGCGGCAGCATTTTCAGGAACGGCTCGATCCGCGCGGGGTCGAAGCGGAAGTTCTGCGGGAACTGCCACAGGATCGGACCCAGATGAACCCCCAGCCGCAGCACGCCGGAGGCGAAGAAGTTCGCCAGCGCCACAAGCGGGTCGCGCAGCCGTAGCATGTGGGTGATATACCGAGGCCCCTTGACCGCGAAAACGAACTCCGCCGGCACCTGCTCGACCCAGCTCGCGAACGCTTCCGGCCGTTGCATGCCGTAGAACGTGCCGTTGATCTCGATCGTCCGGAAATGGCTGGCAGCATAGGCCAGTTCCTGCTCGCGCTTGACCTCCTTCGGGTAGAACACGCCCCGCCACGGCGCATAGGTCCAGCCGGAGATCCCGACGCGGATGATGCCAGCGCCCATCGGTGTTCAGGCCGAACTCACGCCGCCAGCGCGATCACATCGCACGGCGCAACACCTCCGAGGATCGATACCGATCCGGGGCACCGCCGCACATGACCGCCGCATCCCAACCGAGGGAATCCGTTGCAGCGCAACGCGCAAGAGCCCGGCGCCGCCCTTGTGCCGAGGCCCTTGGGCCGAGGCCGGCGCGACGGGCGCGCAATCCGCGCCAGGCTGACGGGCACATGGCACAGGCGGGATGCGGCGGGGCACATTGGGCCGTTGGCCGATCCCTTTCATGCCGGCGCCAATCCGCCGGACGGTGCGTCCGTCCAGGATCAGCGTCTGCATCGTGGCCCGCCCATGCCTGGCACCCGTTCGGATCCGTCGAGGGGCTGCCGTGATCGATCGCCTCAAACCTCCGTAAGGTCCTCGAGCCGCACCATGCCGAGCTGGCTGCTGAAGGTAAGGTCCTGACTGCCGCTTTGCTGCTGCGAGAAGCCGCCTATACGGTGGTCGCCGGTATCGTACACCCGGACGCGCCCGTCGCGCATCACCGCGAGGCGGTGGGTGTCGGGGAAGCAGGCATACCGCATGTCGTTCTGCGCGCCGGTCGCGGACGGTGCGCCAAGCCCGTCGGGCCACCAGTGACCCGTCTGGCCTGGCTGCTGCTCCGCCGCGGCGGCCACGGGCATCGCTGCGAGGTCGCGGCACAGCGCGTCCACCCGAGCCTTCAGGCTGTGGTTGAACATGTCTCCGATCATGAGCATGCCCCCCGCCGCCCATTGGCCCATGCCGCCGAGTTCGGGATGGTTGAATTGCGCCATTCGGCCGCCGCCGTGACGCAAGGCGTCCGCGACCACGCGGGCCGCCGCGGTACTGAAACCGTGGCGTTGGGCGATATCGGCGATGTTGTCTGGCATTGTCATCTCCTTACGCATATTGGGCGCGGGCAGTTCGCGCTGTGACAGGTAACACATCAGCGGGGCTGATGATGCCGGCCTCGGCCAAGGCGAATGCCATCTTCACGCAGCGCCGCCGCGGCATCCTCGCCGGGAAATTCATCGTCGAAGACATATCCGGAATGTCGCCTCGGCCGCCCGAACTGGCATGTCGCGCCCATCCTGCCGACATGCCCGACGAGATTACGCATAACTCGCGCACTCTTGTGGCGAACGGTACTTCATGCAGGCGACGGCCGTGTCACCATCGCCTGCCGCCTGTGCTTCATCGCCGGCTCGTGAAGCCAACCGCGGTCGTTCCCGGCGTTATTCAGCCGTGTCCCCTGGAGGAATTCGCTCGTGCAGATCAGTGCCGGATTTGACATCACCTATCAGTGCCCGCAGCCGACGCCGATGCTGCTGGCCTTGAGCGTCCATCCGTCGCGCATGCCGGACGTCATCGGGCCGCACCAGATCAGGTTCGATCCGCCGATCGGGGCAAGCGAGTATCGCGACAGCTACGGCAATATCTGCCATCGAATCGTCGCGCCGGCGGGTCTGTTGCGGATTTCGACACAGATTACGGTCAGTGATCCGGGCACCCCCGACGCCGTCGCTCCGTACGCGGCTCAACATCCCGTCCAGGATCTGCCCGATGACGTCCTGATCTTCCTGCTGGGCAGCCGCTACTGCGAGACGGATCAATTGACCCAGCTTGCCTGGTCATTGTTCGGCCAGACGCCGCAAGGTTGGCTCCGCGTGCAGGCAATCTGCGATTACGTCCATGACCGGATCGAGTTCGGCTACCACCACGCCGACCCGACCCGCAGCGCCACCTCGGGCCACGCCGAGGGTCGCGGCGTCTGCCGGGACTTCGCTCACCTCGCGATCGCCTTGTGTCGCTGCATGAACATCCCCGCGCGGTACTGCACCGGCTACCTCGGCGATATCGGCATTCCGCCGGTGGATGCGCCGATGGATTTCAGCGCCTGGTTCGAGGTATATCTCGGTGGCCACTGGCACACCTTCGACGCCCGGCACAACACGCCGCGCATCGGGCGTATCCTGATGGCGCGAGGACGCGATGCGACCGACGTCGCATTGTCGACCATCTTCGGCCCCACCACCCTCGTTGGGTTCAATGTCGTAACCGATGAGCTGCGGTAACGGCTCCGCCTGCACGTGTCGTGACTTGCCTCGCGCGCCGGCTTCAGCCTCTGTCGCGATCGGCTGAAGTGAGCGAGGGCGACGGCCCGGCTTTCAGTTCCGCATCGATCGCCGCGGCAAGCTCAGGATTGGCCCGCCTGATCTGACCGGCGCGCAATGTCACGCCGAGATGTGACGAAGGGTGCATCTCCCAAGCTTCCAGGAACAGCAAATCGGCCTCCAGCGCGGAATCCCTGACACCCTGCAAGGCCTGGCGCACAGCATGCGTGTACGGGGGTTTCCCCGCTGACTGAGCGGTTAACATGAGACGTTTCCTAATCAGCTCTTCTTGCGGCTTGGCCGTGTCTTTCCCGCATCGGCCCGGAAAGATCAAGCACAAGCGGCGCTGACATCCAATTAGGAACCCGCGCCGTGATTCACCATCTTATTCGCATGACAAGCAGGGTGAATTAAATATCGCAAAGTTATCAATATCGGTACAGGTCATGCTTGAATGGCCCCTGCTCCGGTATTCCGAGATACGCCGCTTGCTTCGATGACAGCTTTGTGAGCGCGGCGCCGACTTTCGCCAGATGCAATGCCGCGACCTTCTCATCAAGATGTTTCGGCAGCGTGTACACGGTCCGTTCATATTTCCCCGGAGCCGCGCTGAACAGTTCGATCTGCGCCAGCACCTGATTGCTGAAGCTCGCGCTCATCACGAAGCTGGGGTGGCCGGTGGCGTTCCCCAGGTTGACCAGACGTCCCTCGGACAACACGATCAGCCGCTTGCCGTCGGGGAATACAACCTCGTCGACCTGCGGCTTGACGTTCTCCCATTTGTAGTTGCGCAGGGCCTCGATCTGAATCTCGGAATCGAAGTGGCCGATGTTGCAGACGATCGCCCGGTGCTTCATCGCACGCATATGATCGAGGGTGATAACGTCGATATTCCCCGTCGCGGTGACGAATATGTCGCCGAGCGGCGCGGCATCGTCCATCGTGACTACCTGGTAACCTTCCATCGCCGCCTGCAGCGCGCAGATCGGATCGATCTCGGTCACCATCACCCGGCAGCCGGCGTTGCGCAGCGACGCGGCGGAGCCTTTGCCGACGTCGCCGAAGCCGTTCACCACCGCGACCTTGCCGGCCATCATCACGTCGGTGCCCCGGCGAATGCCGTCCACCAGCGACTCGCGGCAGCCATACAGGTTGTCGAATTTCGATTTGGTAACGCTATCGTTGACGTTGATCGCCGGGGTCAGCAGCTTCCCGGCCTTCGCCATCTCCCAAAGCCGGTGAACGCCGGTCGTGGTCTCCTCGGAGATGCCCCTTCACGTCGGCCAGCATCTCGGGATACTTCTTGTGCATCAGCACCGTCAGGTCGCCGCCGTCATCGAGGATCATGTTCGGCGTCCAGCCGCTCGGACCGCGCACCGTCTGCTCGATGCACCACCAGAATTCCTCCTCGTTCAGCCCCTTCCAGGCGAAAACCGGGATGCCCTCGGCGGCAACACCGGCGGCGGCATGGTCCTGCGTGGAGAAGATGTTGCACGACGACCAGCGCACTGTGGCGCCCAGCGCTGTCAGCGTCTCGATCAGCACCGCGGTCTGGATCGTCATGTGCAGGCAGCCGGCGATCCGAGCGCCTTTCAGCGGCTTGGATCCGCCGAATTCCTCCCGAATCGCCATCAGACCCGGCATTTCGTTTCGGCCATGCTGATTTCCTTGCGGCCCCACCCAGAAAGCGAGAGGTCCTTGACTTTGAAATCCTGCGTCGCCGCGTCGGCCATGGCGTATCTCCTGATTTGGTCGCGGCGCTATATAAAGATATCTGCATGTTTGCAAGAAGAGTCCGGGAGCCCACTCAGACCGAGATCAATTTCACCCGCCTGCCGTCCACCCCCAGCGCGATGCGTCCCCGCTTCAGCAGCAAGGCGTCATCGCCGAAAACCTCGCGCCGCCAGCCGTGCAGCGCCTGGATGTCCGGATTGTCCTCCAACGCCAGCCGGTCGATATCGTCCGAACTGGCGACCAGCCGCGCCGCCACATTGTGTTGTTCGGCTTTCGCTGCGAGCAGGACCTTCAGCAGCGCGACCAGCGCCACGGACGGACGCCCGTTGTCCCGCTGCTGCGCCACAGCGGGAAGCTCCGCGTCAGGCACAGCCCGCGCCGCGGTCAACACCTCCAGCAGCGCGGCGCCCGATCGGCCGTCCGCGAATCCGCGCGTCACGCCGCGGACCCGGCTAAGCGTTTCCGCGCTCACGGGTGCCGTCGCCGCGATTTCAAGCAACGCCTCGTCCTTGATCAGCCGTTGCCGCGGAATGTTTACCCGTTGGGCTTCTTTCTCCCGCCACGCGGCCACTTCCTTCAGAACATACAGCAAGCGCCGGTTGGTGGTCCTGCGGACGCAACCGCTCCCATGCGGTTTCGGGATCGACGCGGTAGGTTTCCGGGTTGTTGAGGATCGCCATTTCCTCGGCGACCCAACTCAGCCGGTCTTCCTGCTCCAGCCGGCGGCTCAGACGGACATAAACGTGGCGCAGATAGGTGACATCAGCCGCGGCGTAAGCGATCTGCGCAGCCGAAAGCGGACGCGCCGACCAGTCGCTGAATCGGTGCGCCTTGTCGATAGTGCCGCCGGTGAGGTTCGAGACCAAAGCATCATAGCCCACCTGGTCGCCGAAACCGGCAACCATGGCCGCCACCTGAGTGTCGAACATCGGGCGGGGGACATCGCCGAAAAGCAGCACGAAGATCTCGATGTCCTGGCGCGCCGCGTGAAATACTTTTGTCACCGCCTCGTTCGCGAACAGCCTGCCAAGAGAGGACAGGTCGATGCCATCCGCATGGGCATCGATCACGGCGACCTCGTTTTCGCCGGCAAGCTGCACCAGACACAGTTCGGGCCAGTAGGTGCGTTCGCGCATGAACTCGGTGTCGACAGTGACGAATTTCTCGTCCCCCATCCGCTCGCAGAATGCGTTCAATGCTTCGGTGCCGGTAATCAGCGCGGGGGGCGGAAAGTCAGGACGGGAGGGTCGGGCCATCCGGCGCTTGTACACGGATACGTGCGAAAGGCCAAAAAGTCGCCAGGCCACGCAGCCGCGGCGGACCCTTGGCGGCCTTGCCCAATCCGCGGCCAGACTCGAGCGGCGAGACCCGGGCGGCGAGACCCGAGCGGTCAGACTCGATGTCATCCACGCACGATCCCGGTTGCAGCCGGGGACGATCGCGGCTAGAAGCATTGTCATGCTGTGCCGCGCTGCCTCCGTGATGCCGACCGCCGACGCCCCTGCGTCCGGCCCATCGCGCGCGGCCGCCCTGCTCCTCCTCCTTCGACTTAGCCGCCCCTGAGCGTCGCGCCGGGTTGCTGAACGCCGGCTCGCTCAGGGGAACCCCTGAGGCTAATGTCGCGTCAATCTACTGGCCCGAGGAACCACAGTATGACCATCACCCACCCCAGCTTCGGCAAGCTGGACGACGACCGCATCATCATATTCGACACCACGCTGCGCGATGGCGAGCAGTCGCCCGGCTTCTCCATGAATCTGCACGAGAAAATCCGGATGGCCGAGGCGCTGACCGAACTTGGCGTCGATGTGCTGGAAGCCGGTTTCGCCATCGCCTCCCCCGGCGACTTCGAGAGTGTCAAGGCAATCGCCGAGAGCATCGGTCAGCGCGATGACACGCCGGTCATCGCCAGCCTCGCCCGCGCCGGCTCGATGGACGTGCTGCGGGCCGCGGAGGCCCTGCGCAACGCAAAGCGCAAGCGTATCCATATCGTCATCGCCACCAGCGACCTGCACATGAAATACAAGCTGCGGCTGGAGCCGGACGAGGTGATCGCAGCAACCGTGGACTCGATCAAGCTCGCCCGCCAGCATGCCGACGACGTGGAATGGTCGGCCGAGGATGCGACCCGCAGTGATATCGATTTCCTCTCCCGCTGCTGTGAGGCCGCGATCAAGGCCGGCGCGACCACGATCAACCTGCCCGACACCGTCGGCTATGCGCTGCCCGAGGACATGGAACGGATGTACTCGCAGATCCGCGCCAAGGTGCCCGGCATCGAGACCGTGATCCTGTCCACGCACAATCACAACGACCTGGGCCTGGGTGTCGCGAACACACTGGCGGCGATCCGCGCCGGCGCCCGCCAGGTGGAGTCGACCATCAACGGCATCGGCGAACGCGCCGGCAATGCCTCGCTTGAGGAAGTCGTGATGGCCATTCGCACCCGCCAGGACGCGATTCCCTGTCACAACCACATCAAGACCACCGGCCTGCTGCGGCTGTCCCGCCTGCTGGCGACGGTCACCGGTTTCGACGTACAGCCGAACAAGGCGATCGTCGGCCGCAACGCCTTCGCCCACGAGGCCGGAATTCACCAGGACGGCGTGCTGAAGCATGCCGGCACCTATGAAATCATGACCCCCGAAAGCGTCGGCTGGACCAAGAACAGCCTCGTCCTGGGCAAGCATTCCGGCCGCGCGGCGTTCCGCGACAAGCTGAACACCCTGGGCTACAAAATCGGCGACAACCAGCTCAACGACGCGTTCCGACGGTTCAAGGACCTGGCCGACCGGAAGAAGGTAGTGTTCGACGAGGACATCGTCGCCTTGGTTGATGACGAGGTGGTCCGCGACCACGAACGTATCCGCTTCGTTTCGCTGGACATGCATGCCGGCTCGAAAGGACCGGCCCGCGCGGACCTTGAACTGGATGTGGATGGTGAGGTGAAGACCGCGAGTTCAACCGGCAACGGCCCCGTTGATGCGACGTTCAACGCGATCCAGGCGATCTTCCCGCCACCATGCGAACCTCGTGCTGTTCTCCGTCGGTGCGGTCACCGAGGGGACCGATGCCCAGGCCAAGACCACGGTCCGCCTGGAAGAAAACGGCAAGATGGTCGATGGCCAGGGCGCCGATGCGGACACCATCGTCGCCTCGGCCCGGGCCTATATCCACGCCTTGAACAAGCTGATGGTGAAGCGGCTGCGCACCGAACCGGCGGCCCTCTCCGCCTGACCGCCTCGGCTTAGGGCGATCGGCCGGTTTGGCATCGGCGTTCCTGGCGACGCCGATGCCGCCCGTCTCAGTTATAGCCCCAGAATCCACTCGCTCCGGTTGAAGGCGTGGGGGCCGGCCCGTAGGGCGTTCCCGACGTGGTTACCCCGGGCGTCGGCGCTGGGTCCGGTGTCTGCGCAGGCCGGACAACGGGCGCCGGTGCCACGCCAGGCCCGGTGATACCATAGGACTGGGGCCCTCCCGAACAGGCTGAGAGGACGATCAGCAGGCCAAGGGCAAGAACCGCGCGCATGCGGAGAGTGTGCGCCAAATCTCCCTCACCTGTCCACCGACTCACGTGGCTTTGCGGTCTCGCCAGTCGCGATGCCCAGGCTCCTCCACCTCGTCCCTTGTTAGAGTGATCGCGCTGAGCGGAACGTGCCCGGCGCGTGAATCCTGCGCTCAAACAAAGCCCTGGACGATTTTCGGCCTGTACAGTCAGGATGAAAATGGTCTACGACGAAGTGGCGATCAGGCCTCCATGAACGCATTAAGCGCCGGGGTCGCGAGTGTCACATCGAGGTAGTCGAACGTCCCGTTCTGCTCGATCTCGCGCGCCGCATTGACCAGCCCGGTCATCGCGGCGCGATACAGCGAGGTCGCCGTGCTGATGCGTTTGACCCCGGCCTCGGACAACGCCGCCACGGTGAACGATTTGCCCTTGATCCCCGCCATGAAGTTCACCGGCCGCGACAGCGCCGCACAGACCGCGCGCACCGCATCGAGGTCCGGCAGCCCCGGCGCCATCAGCACATCCGCGCCGGCGCGCCTCGAACGACTGCAGGCGCCGGATCGTATCGCCGAGGTCCGGGTTGCCCCGCAGGTAATTCTCGGTCCGCGCGGTCAGGGTGAAGGGAAACGACAGGCATCGCGCCGCTGCCACCGCGGCGGCGACGCGTTCTCGCGCGAACGCGGCTTCGAACAGCGGTCGCGCCGGGTCGCCCGTCGCGTCCTCGATCGAGCCGCCGACAAGGCCCACGTCAGCCGCGAGCCGGATGGTTTCGGCCGCCGCCGCCGGCTCATCGCCAAAACCCTTTTCCAGGTCGGCGGAAACCGGCAGGTTCGTGGCATCGACGATCGCCTTGCAGTGAGCCAGCGCCTCGTCGCGCGTCACCTTGCCGTCCTGGCGTCCAAGCACGCCGGCGCAGGCGCCGCTTGAGGTCGCCAGCGCCTTGAAGCCAAGTGCCGCGAGGATGCGCGCGGACCCGGCGTCCCAGGCGTTGGCGATGACAAAGGTTTCGGGCGCGTCATGCAGCGCACGGAAGCGCCGCGCCTTTTCGGATTGATCGGACATTATTCGGCCGCCTTGCGTTCGTTCAGGACCTCGCTGGTATGCTCGCCCAGCCGCGGCGCCGCCCGTCTCACCGATCCGGGTGTGGCGGACAGCTTGACCGGCACGCCCATGGTGCGGAATGCGCCGGTCACCGGATGGATCGGTTTCCACCACCATGTCACGGGCCAATATCTGCGGATCGGTATAGACCTCATCGTAATGCAGCACCGGACCGGCCGGAATGCCCGAGTCGTTCCAGGGCGTCCAGCCAATAGGCCGACGGGCGCTGGCGCAGCTTCCCGGCCAGCAGCGCCACCAGCGCATCGTTGTTCTTCACCCGTTCGGCGTTGCCGGCGAAGCGCGGGTCGGCGACCAGCTCCGGCACGACCAGTCAGTTCACAGAACTGGGTGAAGAACTTCTGCTGCGAGGCGCCGACGGTGATGTAGCCGTCCGCCGTCTGAAAGCACTGGTACGGCGAACTGCCGCGATGCGCCTGGCCGATCCGTTCCGGGCGCGTGCCGGTGGCGAAATAGTGCGCCGATTCATACACCGCGAGCGACGTCGCGGCCTCCAGCAGCGAGGTCTCGACATGCTGCCCCTCCCCGGTGCGATGGCGCGCCTCGACCGCGGCGAGGACACCGAACGCCAGGAACATGCCGGCGGTGACGTCGGAGATCGCGATCGGCAGCCGGTGCGGCGGGCCGTCGGCGGGGCCGTTGGTGCTCATCAGCCCCGACATCGCCTGGGTGATCAGGTCGAAGCCGCCGCGCGAACGGTACGGGCCGGTCTGGCCGAACCCGGAGATCGACGCCAGGATCAGCCGCTTGTTGCGCTGCTGCAGAACGGACCAGCCGAGACCAAGCCGATCCAGCACGCCCGGCCGGTAATTCTCCACCAGGATGTCGGCCTGGTCGATCAGGCGCAGCAGCGCCTCCTTGTCGGCGGGCTGCTTCAGATCCAGCACCACGGACCGCTTGTTGCGGTTCCAGGTCATGAACGGGGCGCTCTCGCCGTTGACGAACGGCGGCATCCCGCGCGCGGAATCACCCTTCGGCGGTTCGATCTTGATGACGTCGGCGCCGTGGTCGGCCAGCATCATCGCGCAGTACGGCCCGGACAGATGGCTGGTCAGGTCGAGGACGAGAAGGTGATCGAGTGCGCCGGCCATGATGATTTCCTCCGTTTTGTGCCGGGGGAATGATGCCACAGTTCACGCCGGGCGCCAGAGTGGGGGTTTCGGGGAGAGCGTCGGTTCATGGCGTGATTTCGACCGAAGCCAACGGCGCCGGGGGTGAGCGATCGGAACTCCCACCCGGGATGCGCTTTTTCGGGCATGTCTTTCGGAAACCCCCACCCATTGAAATTGCTGGGCTGACTAGAGTCTCCGAAAACATTGATTTCTGCAACACGCAAAGGGATTGCAACCGGAAGGATGCCTCCCCACGTCACGGCCAGCGAAATGCTGTTGCTGCCCATCGGCACAGCAGGGCACCCCGAGATAGGGGAAGGTCGATCTGTAGACCGAGCGGCGAGGCCGCGAGCAGAGCCACGGTGCCGGGCTAGGCGGTGCGACTCGATTTCTGTGAGGGGGTATTCCCTCAGTCTGGGAGATGGGCTCCAGACAAGCAGGATCGCACGGCGTAATCACGCCGGGCGATCTCATGCGCCCGGCTTTTCGGAGGGTTCCGATGTCGGGGGGCATATTACAGGTCAGCTTTTTTGGGTTTTCAGCCTACGCCAATGGCGACATAGCCATATGTGCACTCGCGGCTATTGCGCTGGGGGTAATCGTCAGTCGAAACCTGCGAAAACCATGATGCGTCGCCCAGCCCGATAAACCGGATTATCACGCGCTAATTGCGCCGAACCAGAGCGGCACCTAACCACCCGGTGGGTCGGCCTACTGCCTGGCGGAGGTTTACGGGGGGGGCATTTTGAACTTGCACAGCTAGAGGGTGCTACCTTAAGTGGTAGCCGCCCTCGGTGTGAGGCCCTGAGTGAACCGCTACTACAGCTTCGGTTCAACGATGGCGACGCGTAGGCTTAGCGAATGTCATGCGATGCGCGTCAATTGGTTAGTGGCAGGCGCGAAAGCGTCAGGTCGCCGAGGGTTAGTTTGGGAGGGCCTCCAGATGCAAAAAGCTTCTTGCATCCTGAGCCTCGCCTGCCGAGCGGTTTGGTTGGGAGTCTTGCTAGTCAAGCTCGCCCACGACATCATGCTCTTGGCAGGCGGGGCCACTAACTACCCATGCTGTTTGAAACCTACGACCACAAATTCATAGATCACAACGACCGTCTCATTTTCGTTCCCACAACTGACGCTCGTAACTTCGGCGAACGGCTACATAAAAGAATCCTCAAACACCATTGGACGCCGCCCGATTATTTTTACCATTTCAGCGACGGTGGTCACGTGGCCGCAGCGCGGGCGCATCTCCCAAGCAGATTTTTCGTCCGCCTTGATCTCGCGAAGTTTTTTGACTCTATCAATCGTGGCCGCGTGCACAGGTCATTGCGGCGCATCGGAGTTAAGCACGGCTTCGCTTGGGACGCAGCTTGTCAGAGCACGGTGAGTAAGGACGGAAGGGGCGCGCCCTACAGCCTGCCCTTCGGCTTCGTCCAGTCGCCTGTTCTGGCTTCGCTTGCCCTCGCAACGTCTGCCCTAGGTGCGGCGCTGTCCAAGCTGCACAGCGGAGGCTTGAGGTTGTCGGTCTACATGGACGACTTCATACTTTCCGGAGACGAGGTTGGCGAATTAACCGCCGCGCGCGACAGCCTTGAAGCGGCCGCCGAAGTGTCGAGATTCCGGTTCAACCCCGCGAAAAGCGTCGGGCCGTTGGCAGCGCTAGAGGTGTTCAACCTGAACCTGTCCCAGGGCCATCTGGCCGTGACCGCCACGCGGTTTGTTGCCTTCGAGGCCGCTTTGAAAGTGGCGACCGCTGAAGAAGCTGACGGAATTTTAGGCTACGTTGGCACCGTCAACGCCAACCAGCGGTCATTGCTCGCCTCCGGCCGCGATGTTTTCCCTACCACCCGCGATAGCGGAGCGGTGGACTGACATTCTGGGCGCGCAAGCGCCTTGATTTCGCGGGCCGATTTTTTCGTCCCGAAACTTACCCTTTGTGGGACTCCTGTCCTGCCCCGCGATGGGCAGCGCGGGGACTCCAAGGCTCCCATGTAACGCGTTCCTCCCCCGTTTCAGCGTCTCGTTCCACTACGAGATTGTTGACCAGTTGGGCTACGAAGCATGGGTCGTGACCGCAAAAAATCTGCGGGCTTCGAGAGAGATCAGGGGGAGCCACGGCACCATCTTTGGTGCATTTTGGCAGCGTGTGCCAATGGCACTCCACTTTGTATATAGGCTCATTCTCTCTCGCACATCGGGCACGTTCGGACAACGTAAGGCAATTGAGATCGTGCAAGCGTTGAACGTAAACGGCTACGTCCTTGGCGGATTTTCGTGCGCTAAGAATGTCAACGATCTCGCCTTTGCCCTTGGCGAGTGCTGCATACAGCCCCGAACCCCGCGTGATCAGCCACGCCTTTATCGGCCTCTTTTTACCGCTACTCTTTTTCATGCTGCAGCAACTCTTTTGCGCTACGTCATGTCGAAGCCGTATAAAGCATTTTACATTGACCGGCTCACCCGACACTTTCGTATCTGATTTATGAGCAGAAAATCCGCAGTGTTTTCAACGCTCTTATTTTCGTGCGTTGACGTCGGGCCTGTTCATTCGTGATAATGGGCATAGAGAGCGTTTGCTATTGCATCGGCCCATACATACTTGATTTTCCCGGGCGAGATCCCGGCTATCCTTGATAGGTCGCTTCCCTCGTCGGCGATAGTCATCAACCGACTCTGCAAGTCCCGATGAATTGCAACCCATTTCCGATGCAATTGCTCACCTGGGGTAATGCATCCTTTCCGGCCTGGTATCAGCCAGCCGCCCTTTGATGCGGCAACCACCCCCAGAAACTTCTTGACGCGGTCACGGGCGAGTCGATTCTACACATCGGGTGCCGCTGCTCCCCGCGCCCGCCCAACTGAGCCACCTCGAGAAGGACGCGCTGATCGCGGCGCTGACCGCTCGGCTGGCGCTGGCGGACAAACGGATCGCAGCCCAAGACGCCCATATCGCAGCGCAGGACGCCCGGATCGCAGCGCTCGAAGCGCGGCTCAACGAACTGAGCCGCCCACCGAGGACTCCCGGCAATTCGTCGAAGCCGCCGTCACAAGGCCAAAAGCAAGACCTCCCGGCCCCCGCGACGGATCGCCCGCCGCGTAAAAGCCGCCCCGGCGTCGGCCGGACGCTGCATCCGAATCCGGATCGCACCTTCGACGAGTTGCTGACCACGTGCCCAAAATGCGAAGCAGTATTCCCCCGCGAGGCGCAAATCCCGCAGCAGGTCTATGAGCGTATCGAGTTGCCACCCGTTCGGCCCGACGTGACCCAGATCCGCCTGTTCGGCGGCCGTTGCGCCGGTTGCGGCGAACGAGTAACCGCCCAGGCTCCATCCGGTCTGGAACAGGGATCGCCGTTCGGCCACTCCATCGCCGCGATGGTGGTCTATCTGCATTACGCCCATGCCATTGGCATGGAACGGTTGGCGCTGTTGATGAACGAACTGTTCTCGCTGTCGATCAGTGAGGGCGCGATCAGCAACATCCTGGCCCGCGCCCGCGAGCCACTGCTGGATGCCTCGGCGGCGATCGAGAAAGTCGTGCTCGCCAGCGCCGTGGTCTGCTCCGACGAGACCTCGGTGCGGGTCCAAGGCAAGAACTGGTGGGAGTGGGTGTTCATCGGCACGCTGGCGGTGCTGCATGTGATCAAACCCAGCCGGGGCAAGGCAGTGGTGACCGCGCTGTTCGGCGTGATTCAACCGGAAGTGTGGGTCTCCGACATGCTCGGCAGCCAGCGCGGTCATGGCGTCATGTGGCAAGTCTGCCTGGCGCACTATGCCGACCCCGATATTATGCCGACTGATACCTGGGAACCGGCCCCGGTGGCCGTCATCGCGGCGCTGAGGCCGGCATAATCAGATCAGAGCGCCTCAAGAAAGGCGAGAAGCTTGTCAGGCGGCCGATAGCGGCCTGGCGAGATGTTGCTCAGGGTTGTCTTTGCCAGGGCGCGTTCTTTGAGCTCCAGATCTGCGTGCAGGTAGATCTGAGTCGTTTCGATCTGTTCGTGGCCGAGCCATAGCGCTATCACCGAGGTGTCGATGCCGGCGCGTAGCAGTCGCATCGCCGCGGTATGACGCAGTACGTGCATGGTAACGGTTTTTTGGCCCACTGACGGACAGGTGTGGGTGGCAATCTCCACGTATTTGGCGAGACGGTGCTCGAGAGCGTCACGGCTAAGAACCTTGCCTGTCTGGGTTGGGAACACCGGCTCTGCGGCGTGGCCGGCGCGTTCGGCGAGCCAGACGCGCATGGCGGCGACGATGCCGGACGTGAGCGGGGTGACCCGCAGCTTTCGTCCCTTGCCTAGGCAACTCACATGCGCTCCGGCGCCAAGGTGGACATCGGCGCGCCGAAGGCCGATCAACTCGGACGCCCGCAGGCCTGTCTGGGCGGCAAGCCCGAGTAGGGCGTGGTCGCGCCGACCAGTCCAGGTTGTCCGGGCTGGAGCAGCGAGCAGTGCGTCGACTTCCGCCTCGGTCAGGAAAGTCACAAGCCGGCGGTCGAAACGTTTGGTAGGAATGGCGAGCACCCGCTCGATCACAGCGGCATGCTCAGGGTGACGAAGTGCCGCATATCGGAATAGCGAGCGGATCGCGGCGAGCCGAGCGTTACGGGTGCGCACACCATTTTCCCGCTTATGCTCCAGATGATCGAGGAACGCGCCGACGAGCGGGGCATCGAGGTCGTCGATGTCCAGTTTTGATGGCGCCATCTTTTGTCTCGCCGAGGCGAACACCAGCAGCAGCCGCAGGGTGTCGCGGTATGCAGCGAGCGTATGCGGGCTGGCTTGGCGCTGACGGATCAGGCGATCTGTGAAGAACGCCTGCAAGGTCGTAGCAAGTGTGGTCATGCGCCACCTCCGAGGTGATGCTCTAGCCGCCCACCTGCCAGCTGCAGCAACTCCGGGGAAGCGGAGAGGTACCAGTATGTCTTGCCAGGGTCGACGTGGCCGAGATAGGTCGACAGCAGCGCAAGCCGGGCTCCTGGGTCGCCGCCATTGCGGTAGCTGTCAAGGATCGTGCTGACGGCGAATCCATGACGCATGTCATGCAGTCTCGGCCGGCACGAGGCCGAGCGAGGTTTGAGGCCGGCTTGGCGGACCAGTTGGTGGAAGGTCGGCTGAACGTTGGTGTAGAGCAGCCTGGTACCCGCAGCGGAGATGAAGAGCGCAGGCGTGTTGGACGGCCGACAGGGCCGGTCGCCTCGGCACAGATACTCACCGAGAGCAGTCACAGTACTCGGATGCAGCGGCAATTTGCGGGACTTGCCAAACTTGCCGTTGCGGATGGTGAGCGTGCCGTCAATGGCGTTCGATCAAGGCGGTTATTTCCTCCTCCGAGTAGAGGTAAGGCGTCGCCCGGCGGTTTCGTCCCGGCAGCAAATCCACCGGCGGCACCTCGGTCGCGGGGTCGATCCCGCGCAGGTGAGCGGCAAAGCACCGAACAATGGAAAGCCGAGTGGATGTCCAGCTTCGGTGGGCCTCTGCGGGCAAGATCGCCCAGGCAAGGGCCGTCTCGGTGGTCAGGTGGTCCTCGCCACGATCTTCGACGTAGGCGAGGAACTGAGCGAGGAGCTTCTCGGCTCGAACAAGCTTGTAGCCGAGGACACGACGCACGGCCAAAATAGTCGGCAAGGGCTTGGCGGAGCGCGCTCATGCGACGTCTCCCGGCCAGGGACGGGCGATTGCTCGCAAAGCGTCGTGGTTGACCTTGGCGTAAATGGCTGTCGTCAGAGCGCGACGATGGCGCAGAAGCTGACCGATCTCCGGCAGTGACGCGCCGGCGCGTAACATTTGTGTCGCCGCGGTGTGGCGCAGACGATGAGCATAGATCTGCCCAAGCCCGGCGCGCCGGGCGGCGGCAGCCACCACCTGGGTCACCCCGCCGGCGCTGAGAGCGCAATGAGGCGCCTTGATCCGTACGAATATCGTCCGCCCGTGGGCCGTTGCCGGACGGCCGCTGTGCAGGTACGCAGCGACCGCTTCACCGACGTCACCGGGCAACGGGAGACGTTCGGTACAATTTGCTTTGCCACTCACGACGATCTCGCCGGCTCGCCAATCGATGTCTTCGAATGCAAGCTTGGCGACCTCGGCCGCCCGCAAGCCGAGACGGACCAGCATGGTCAGGATCGCAAAGTCGCGACAGCCATTCTGGGTGCTGCTGTCGCAGGACGCCAGCAGGCGCCGGACTTGGTCAGGCTCCAATCCCTTGGGCAATCCAACCAATCGCCGACAGGCGACCGACGGCACAGCAGAGGCGAGTGGCCGCTCCATTTCGCCTTGGACATGAAGAAAGCCGAGCAAGGATCGTAGTGCCGCCACGGTTAACCTCGCTACGCTATGACCCTGATGGGGGCAGCGACCCACCACAAAGGAGATGACGTCGGCCGCGGTTAGGTTTTTAAGATCCAGGGCGAGGCCATCGGGCAAGGTCCTGCCGTGAAGAAACAGACGCACCGCATCCACGTAGCCGCGGGCAGTTCTGGCATCCAAGCCACGCTCAACCGTCAAGTAGAGCCGGTATCGCTGCAGCACTGCCTCTACCGGACCGCTGGGCATGGGTAGCGCCGGTATTGGCGCCACGCCGAGACCACGTAGGTAAGCGAGTATCGGCTGCATCGCTTTAATCGAGAGCAGTTGTGTGTAACCAGCGGCGCGACGAGCCAGCAGGAACCGTTCCACCTCGGTCGCGTGCAGCGCATCTGCATCGCGCCCCTCGCCCATGAGCCAGCGGCTCAGGTGAGCCAGCAGCCGCATCTGATTGCCGATGACACCTGGCCTATAACCCTGTCGCGTGAGTTCGTCGGCAAAGCCAACGGCGAACGCCGAAAGCGGACCCGATACCCGAGTTTGAGACGGATCGATCAACATGAAAGCCTCCCCTTTCTGGCAAGAAAGGGCAGGTTGCGCCGTCCATCAGTCGTCGGGATTATGCCGGCCTCAGCGCCGCGATGACGGCCACCGGGGCCGGTTCCCAGGTATCAGTCGGCATAATATCGGGGTCGGCATAGTGCGCCCTATGCCGACATCGGCATAGGGCGCATCTGCTCCGGGATGCGAAATACGCCATCGAATGCGGCGACACAGCGTTCAGCGCGCCGTTCCGGTGGCTGCTGCTGCGCGCCATCGCGATCGGCCGGCGGCGCGAGACGCTGAAGGATACCACCCTGAAGCAATATCTCTATGACCTCGACCGCAGGCTCGACCGGATCCTGGCGGTGGTCCCGATTGGCGAGCCGGGCCGCAAGCTGCGCAAGCGCATGCTCGCCAACCGGGCACATCTGTTCGTGTTCATGTCAAATCGAGCGGTGCCGCCTACGAACAACATCTCCGAGCGGCATCTGCGGCCGAGCGTGATCTTCCGCAAAGTGACCAACGGCTTCCGCTGCGAGTGGGGGGCGCAAACTTATGCCGCCTTCCGCTCCGTCGTCAGCACCGCGAAGGCCAATCGCGCTTCGGTGTTTGATACCGTCCGCTTCGTGATATCAGCCAAACGACCCGGCGACACGCTCGCCGGGGCGGGGTGAGCAATTGCTTTCCGATACGCCATTTCCGACGTATCGTCTTCGTTTCTATAGAGTTCAAGCTCTTCATCTGCTAGCTTCACATTGCCGTCTGGCTTGAACACTAGGCTCGCCCATATTGTGCGCGTGTTGGCTACCCAACAGACATTCGGGTTGACCATACACGATGCCTCTGATCCGACGCCAATTTTGAAATATTTCAGAGCTGCACTGCGTATTACGTTTGGAACCTCCTGACCCTTCTTCACCGCCCTGAGTTTGCTGGCTACGTCAAAAAGACGTTGCGCAGAATTTGGGTTCTCACTCTCGCTCAAGATTAGGGGGCCAAGACCATGCTCGTTTGCACTGTAGTTCCCTCGGGGGTCGCTGACGCCGACGAGCAATCTAGCAAAAGGGACTATCTTTTGTTCCGCATGAAGCTTCAGCAACCGCCGATGGATGGTCACGCGGTGTTGGTAGTGTTCCAAAACCTCCTCCCACCGGAGGACTGTGAGGACGGATGGTCTGCCACGGGATGCGGTGGTCGAAGCGCTGGTGGTGATCGCCATTTTGGCCGCCTCCTTGGTCGGTACAACCTATATCACCGATCCATCACGGCAAAGGCTTCATCTCCTCCCCGCACAGTCTTTCTGCCCTCCCACGTCCCCAATCCACCGCGCAGCCCACCCCTCCATCGCCGAACGCTCACAACCGATATATCCTCCGCCCCGGACTTCCGATCCGGGCGGACGGACCCATCACCGACTCCCGCCAGCCCGACGAAAATCACGCCATCACTGGCTAGCTCGACGTGAGGGAGAACGCGTGTGGATCAGATAACCCGCCACCTGGACCCGGCCAAGTTCCGCGATCCGGCCACCACGGCGAAAGGCGAAACCCGCGCCACCGTCGCCCTGCGGGCGCTGGAAACCCTGTGGTTCAACACCGGCACGCTGTGCAACCTGACCTGCCGCAACTGCTACATCGAATCCTCGCCGCGCAACGACCGGCTGGCCTACCTGACCGTGGCCGAGGTCGTCACATACCTCGATGAAATCGCCCGTGACCACCTGCCGACGAAACTGATCGGCTTCACCGGCGGCGAACCGTTCATGAACCCCGACATCATCCCGATGCTGCAAGCGGTGCTGTCGCGCGGCCTCGACGCCCTGGTGCTGACCAACGCGATGAAACCGCTCCGCAAGCTGCGCGCCGAAATGCTGGCGCTGCGCGAACGCTACGGCGACCGCCTGACCATCCGCGTCTCGATCGATCACCACGACCCCGCCATCCATGAGCAGGAGCGTGGCCACCGAAGCTGGGCCCCTGCCCTGGACGGCCTGATCTGGCTCGCTCGGAACGGGTTCAAACTGGATGTCGCCGGCCGCCGCTTCACCGGCGAAACCGAGCAATCCATCCGCGACGGGTTCGCCGCATTGTTCGCCGCCCACGACATCCCGATCGACGCCCACGACCCCGTCCGCCTGATGCTGTTCCCCGAGATGGAACCGGAACGCGATGTGCCCGAGATCACCACCGCCTGCTGGGGCATCCTGCACAAATCGCCCGACGATGTGATGTGTGCGGCCGGCCGAATGGTGGTGAAGCGCAAGCGACGCTCCGGACCCCGGTCGTGCTGCCCTGCACGCTGCTGGCCTATGATCCCCGTTTCGAGATGGGGACGACCTTGGCGGACGCCGCCGCGCCGGTTTCGCTCAACCACCCCTTCTGCGCCTCGTTCTGCGTCCTCGGCGGCGCCTCCTGCAGCCGCTGAGCCAGCAGATCGCTGAACCGCTCGGCGCCCGCGGGATTGAGGTGGCAGAATTGGTCGCCGAAGAAACGGTCGGGCCAGTGCGGCATGATATCGGACGCGACGTGGAACCGCCTGTAGCGCCGTTCGTACCCCGCCAGGTACGCGGCGAACGCCGTCGCGCACCGCCGGATTGACCTCGCGCCATGTCGTTTCGTTGATCGGCATGGCGATGAAGCGAGACTCGATGCCATGGCTGTCGAGCACCGCCAGCAGCCGGTCAAAGTAATGATCCAGGATCGGCAAGGGGCTGAACGCGTCGATGTGGCCGTCGAACGTGACCGTGCTCGAGCCGGGGTCGGTTCCGAAGTAATAATGCCCGCGGGCAGACAGGGTCGCGGCCAGGACGCGCTGGTTGCTCCACCAGCGAAGCAGCACGCCGGCATGCAGCCAGATTGGAAAAATACAGCGGCGGAAAGCGCTTCTGGTAAAGCCAGTCGCGTACCGGCCAACGGTAGCCCGTCGACATGATCCGAGTCGTAGACCGATGGATCGCCCGTCTGGCGAGACGCCTCACGCAGCCCGACGATGTCCGCGCCTGTCACGACGCCGAACCGGACGCTGCGCTCCCAGAACATGTCCGGCCGGCTGAAATGGCCCGGGTCGAGCGAAATGATGACCAGTCGTCGGTGGTGACGGACAGGCCAGCACCCGCTCCAGCAGGGACAGCGCCTCGATCGCCTTGGCCCCGCCCAGCGCGAGGTTCGTCACCCGCGGCGGCAGACCTCGTGGGGATGATGTCGGCGGCGGCCCGCGAGTCCCCCAGAATGATCGCCTCGCCCAGGTCACAGCGATCCAGCATGACCAGCTTGGCGCGCCACGACGCATACTCGGCGTCCATGAAGGCCATCGGCATCGCCGCCACCCAACCCCAGAGCAATGCGAAGCTCAGCCCCGCCGACAATCCGAACAGACGCAGGTAGTGCATCCGATCAGAACCGGAAATACAGGAATTCGCTGGTGCCCCCGGCGGCGAGCAGGCCGAGCGTCGCGGCGCACCCCATGACGACGGCCCACGGCGGCGATTGCCGCCATGCGAACCGAACCGGGGACGCACCAGCATCCATTGCCTCGTGGTTGGGGCAAACCATACGATCGCATACAGGGCCAGCAGCCAGAGCACATCGGCTGTCGCCCCAAGGTCCGGCCGGAACTCGCCCATTCCGTGCAAGCCGGCCATTCCAGCCAGCATCGAGCCCGCCCGGCCGACGGTGGTCGCTCGGAACAACACCGATCCGACCAGCACACAAAGATATGTCAACGCGACGCTGACCACTGCCGGCAGGACCGGCCCGCGCTTCACGCGCCACGCGTGGTTGACCAGCAGGAATCCCGCATGCAGCCAGCCCGAACAGCAGGAACGGCAGCGTGGCGCCATGCCAGAGCGAGATCAGCACCATGGTCACCACGATCGGCGTTCCGATCATCGTGAAAAACCCGGCCAGCGTCGCCTGTGAGGCCGCGTCGATGCGCCGGCCATGCGCCCTCCGCCAGCGCAGGACCGCCAGCGTCAGCGGCGCATGAACGGTCGTCATGAGGAACCGGGTCAGCGACATATGCCAGCGCTGCCAGTAGGCGATCACCGAAACAGCCCGATACGGCTGATCGAAATTGTCCGGAAACCGCAGGCCGACCATCCAGGCCAGGCCGATCGCCATGTCGGTGTAGCCGGAAAAATCGAAATAGAGTTGCAGGGAATAGGCAGTGGCGGCCTGCCAGGCCGGGAACAGGGTCAAGCGCAGCGGGATCGGCGAACCCCGGACCAACCAGCGTCGCCAGCGGATCCGCCAGCAGCGTCTTCTTCAGCAGGCCAACGACAAAGAAACCGCCACCCCGTGGCCAGATTGTCCACGTCAAGCCGCCATCCGTCGGTGCGGGCGAACTGCGGCAGCATCTCCCGCGGATTGAGGATCGGACCGGCCAGCAGCGCCGGAAAGAAAGCGGCGTACAGCGCGTAATCGCGCGCCCGCGGCGGCGGCATGTCCCCGCCGGCGTGATGCAGCAGGCAGCCGATCTGGGTGAAGGTGAAGAAACTGAGCCCAAGAGCGGGTTGCGGATCCAGATACTTGAACCAGCCCAGCACCGCCGAGATTCAGCACCACCCCGCCCGCCGCCCATCTGCCCGCTCGGTTTGACCGGTACATCGCCTGCAGCAGCACGAAATTGCCGCCGACCGACAGAACCAGCAACGGCAGGAACGTCGGTGCCCCGAGCGGCGTAGAACACCAGCGAAGCGGCGATCAGCCAGGATTTCGCCCAGGCCTCGCCCCAGCGTCCCGACCACCGCGAAGCCGCACAGCACCAGCGGCAGGAAACCCAGCAGGAATGGAAAGCCGCTGAATGCCACCGCGTCAGGCCGAGGCGAGCGCCTGCTTGGCCTGCGATCATGCGCAGCAGGTCACCAACGGTGTTCAGCCGGTCGATCTCGGGCAAGCTCGAATTGCAGGTCGAACCGGCCCTCGACCTCGACCACGACGGTGATCAAGTCCATCGAGTCCCAGCCGCTCACGTCGTCGAAACGCGTGGTCGGCGCGATCTCGAGTTCATGATCGCGCAACACGTCGCGAAGGATTTCGGTGATTTCGGTTAGCGGGGCGGCCACGACCTGCTCCTTCGGTACGGCGCGCAGGACTATTAGCTGCAAAACGTTACCGAATGGTTAATCGATCGCGCTTTACGCGTGCCCCGCGGTATCGGACAGCAGCAGCGGATCGATACGCAGCTTGGCAAAAGCGCGCCGCCACTTGGTGTCGTGGTCGCCATCGAACAGCAACGGTCTCGTCCGCCGGAGACCGAAAGCCAGGAATTCTGCTGGATCTCCTGGTCGAGCTGGCCCGGTCCCCAGCCCGCGTACCCCAGCGCGAGAACGCATTCACGCGGGCCGCCGCCCTCGGCGATCACCTTCAGCACGTCCAGGCTGGCGGTCAGCGCCATGGCGTTGTCGACCTTCAGGCTGCCCTTCCCCGGTCCAGTCGCTGGTGTGCAGAACGAACCCGCGCGCGTTCTCGACCGGGCCGCCGGCACACAGCTTGATCTGCCGAACGGGCGGCAACGGCTCAACACTCAGTTGCTTCAGCAGATCGTCGAACGTCGGTTTGACGATCGGGCGGTTCAGCACGAGGCCCATCGCCCCCTCCGGCGTGTGGGCGCACATATAGATGACGCTCTGCTGAAAGCGCGGATCTGCCATCGCCGGCATGGCGATCAGCAATTGACCGGTCAGGAAGCCTTCCGGCGGCGAAGGATCAACTTTTGAGACATCAGGGTGTGGGCGAGAGGTGGCCATCCCCTAAATTTGGTCCCAAGCCCCGCCCTGTGCAAGCGCTTCGATATCGCCTCCTGCAGGTTTGTCCGTCTTCGCGCGCCTGGCGACCCTGCCGGACGCAAAATCGAGGCCGGCAATGCCACGTTTGAAGCGGCCGAATCGCCACGCCGCGGGTGCCGACGCTCCACCAGTCCGCCAACCGTTCCACCGCAGCCGGCGCGGCCCCGCCGTGGAAACACCACGCGATGACGCGAGGTTCTGCCAGCCCGGATCGCACCCCAACGTCGGCCACGGTCATCGCGACGCGGAAATTCTCAGACCCCTTGCGTCCCTCAGGTCCGCGCTTTCGAAGTCCGCACCCTCCGTTCGCGCATCCGTGAACACCGCACCGTCGAGGTAGGCGCCGACGAAGTCCGCGTCGCGCAGGTCAGCGTTACGGAAATTGGCATGACGCAATTTCGCGAAGCGAAATGCCACGTGACCCAGGCCGGCCCCGCTGAAGTCCGCGCCATCCAGCTCGCAGTCGTTGAACTCGGTCCGCAACAGGCCCATCGACTGGTTCGCCATCACCACCGTCATGTCGGCATGCGAAAAACTTACCCCACGCATGTCATCCAGACTGAAATGGACCGTTGTGTGCGTATCCGAAAGATCCGCACCGACGAAGACTGACGCCTGAGCCTGCGTATTCTCCAGTCCGGTTGAGGTCACCACGGTCTTCAGCGTCGCTCCGTGCAAATCTGCGTGGGTGAAATTCGTGCGGATGAACCAGGCGAACGTCAGATCGGCATGGACCAGCCGTGCCCAGGTCAGGTCTGCGTCCACCAGTTTCACGCCGTGCAGGTTGGCGTTCGTGAGATTGGTCTTCACGAGGTTGGCGCCGCTGAGATCGAGCCCGGTCAGATCGTCGCCCGACAGATCCTTGCCCGACAGATCGATCTTCCGACCGTGGGCCGCCGCGACCTCGGCCCGCACCTGGTCCTCATCGAGGTGCTCCGCCCCGGACGCCGGCCAGCTGCCCAGGAGCACCACCAGCAGAATCGCGAGCGTGCGGCGATGATCGGGCATGGCCGCTTCTCTCCCAATGTTTTCCGGAAGAGGCGCACGTGCGTGTCAAACCGTCAATGCCGCACCTACCACCTTTCGATTGCCCACGCCGGCTTTCCGAGCCGGGCTTTAACAGGCTGCGGAAATTCGGCTTTACAGAACGCTATCGGTTCGATTCACTGACGTCCTCAATTCGCTGGAGAACCTGGACCGATGCGTGGTGCCGACCGTCAGACTGCTGCGATGTTCAGCTACCTTAGCCCCGAAGCTTTTGTGCCGACGACCCACCCGCTGCGAGCCATCCGCCCGCTGGTAAACGCGGCGCTTGAGCGCCTTTCGCCAGACTTCGCCAAAATCTACTCGGCGTTCGGCCGCGAATCGATTGCGCCGGAGAAGTTACTGCGGGCACTGCTGCTGCAAGCCTTCTTCTCAGTCCGCTCCGAGCGGCAGTTGATGGAGCAGTTGACCTACAACATCATGTTTCGCTGGTTCGTTGGCCTTTCGATGGACGCCTCCGTGTGGGATGTCACCGTGTTCACCAAAAACCGCGACCGTCTGCTGGAAGGCGATATCGCGCGCCGCTTCCTGGCTGCGATCCTGGTGGACCCGCAGGTCAAGCCGCTGCTGTCGGACGAGCATTTTTCGGTCGACGGTACCATGATTGAAGCGTGGGCCAGCATGAAGAGCTTCAAGCCGAAAGATGGATCGGCAGACGCACCCGGCCCCGGACGGAACAGTGAGGTCGACTTCCGCGGCCAGTCGCGCAGCAACGAAACCCACGCATCGACGACGGATCCCGACGCGCGGCTCTACAAGAAAGCGGCGGGTCAGGCTGCCAAACTCTGCCATCTCGGCCACGTGCTGATGGAGAACGCCAACGGGCTGGTCGTGGCGGCGACGTTGACCAAGGCGACCGGCACGGCGGAGCGCGAGGCTGCAATCGAAATGCTGGATGCGCTGGACGCGAGCCACCGGATCACCGTCGGCGGTGACAAAGCGTACGACACCGCCGATTTTGTTGCCCAAATGCGCGATCTTGGCGTGACGCCTCATGTCGCGCAGAATACCAAAGGCCGTCGATCGGCCATTGATGGCCGCACCACCCGCCATCCCGGCTACCGCATCAGCCAGAAGAAGCGCAAGCGGATCGAGGAGGTGTTTGGCTGGATGAAGTCATCCGCGGGCTTCCGCAAGACCCGCCACAGAGGCACCGAGCGGGTTGGCTGGATGTTCACGCTGAACGCCGCTGCCTACAATCTGGTGCGTCTGCCAAAGCTGCTGGGCGGCTCGGCTTAGGCAAGCCACGCCCGGAGTTGTACTGAAGCTGGGAATTCGCTGATAAACACAGCGAATCCCCAGCAGGACAGCGAAAATCCCTCGAAAAGACCTTCTTGAGCCGACTATGAGGCCGAAACGCCGCGATTTCTGGGCGAATTTCCGCAGCCTGCTAAATCACCCGCGGCGCTCTGGACGTCCCTCGCAAAACCATCATCAATGCCGCCGTGGACCATCGATGACAAAAAGCGAACCAAGGGCGTGAACGGCGGATGAACTCCACCTCCCGACACCCGGTACGACACCGCCATGTGTCGGAAGCGACTCTGGGCCCCCCGGGTCCGACCGGTCCCGACACACCGCTCGACAATACCAAACGGCACCCGGTCCTCGTGCCGATCAGACAAGGGATAGCCAATGAGAATCCATAACATCTACGTCGATGATGCCGGCGAGACCCACTGGCGCGATATCGAGGTCCAGTGGGTCGAGGAACGCAATGCCAGCAAGCTGTCGGCCCGCCTGCCCGCCAACGGCATCATCTTTCGCGAAACCGGCGGCGATTACGACCTGAGCTGGCACCCCGCCCCGCGCCGCCAGTACATCATCAACCTTGACGGCGGCGTGAAGATCACCGCCAGCGACGGAGAGGCGCGCGAGATCGGAGCCGGTGAGGTGATCCTGGTCGAGGACATCCGCGGCAAGGGCCACCTGTCGAAGTCGATCGGACAGCAAGGTAAGGCATTCGATCTTCGTGCCGGTCGAGTAGCGACCCAGCCCTGCCTCGCGACCTGTGCCCGGCGCAATGTTGCTCAAACCAGCCAGGTCGCGTCGTTCTCCCCCCACTCTCGACCATCGCGCAGCCGCGTATCCAGCGCGCGGAATTCCTCGATCAGAAAATCGATGACGACCCTCGTCCGTTGCGCCAGATGCCGGCGCGACGGATAGACCACATAGGCCTGGACGCGGCGTGCGGTATACTTCGGCAGCAACCGGTACAACCGGGCGGCCCGAATTTCCGTCAGTGTCATCGGATCGCCGAGCAGCGCAATGCCGGATCCC
Source organism: uncultured Alphaproteobacteria bacterium (assembly GCA_963817185.1). Classification (GTDB taxonomy): domain Bacteria; phylum Pseudomonadota; class Alphaproteobacteria; order Acetobacterales; family Acetobacteraceae; genus Rhodopila. Next base: position 815,145 of record CAWFNN010000007.1, read on the forward strand.
GCCAACGCCGCCTGACGCACCACCATACTGTTGTTTGAGCGAAACGCACCGTTCACCTCCACCTCCACCGAACCGTCGGGGCCGGAAAACGCCCAGTGCGTGCTCTCTGGCCCGGCTTCCTGGATGAGGCAGGTGTGGTTCAGCAGGTCGGACGGATGCTCCGGCGCGCCATAGCGCTCCAGATACGCCGGCGCCGCCACGGCCGCCGACCCAATCGTCCCCAGCGCCCGGGCAACCAGCGACGTGTCGGCCGATTGTCCAAACCGCAGCGCCAGATCCAGCCGCTCGGCGACCAGGTCTTCAAGCTGTTCGCTGACCACGAATTCGACCGCCAGCCCCGGATACTTGCTCAAAAGCGCCATGAAGTCGGACACCAGCAGCATCGCCGCGCCAACCGGCATCCCGACGCGGACCAGACCCGTCGGAGAGCCGCCATTCTTGCCGAATGTATCCTCCAGATCCTCCGCCTCCTCCAGCAAGTGGCGAGCGCGGCCAACCAGATCCTGTCCTTCGTCGGTCAAGCTGATCTTGCGTGTCGTGCGGTGAAACAACCGGACGCCAAAATGCTCCTCCAGCTGCGCGACCTGGCGGGTCACCGCCGATTGGCTGGCGTTCGCCTCGCGCGCCACCGCCGAAAACGACCCGGTCTCGACGACCCGAATGAACGTGTGCAGCCCGTTGATCAGGTCCATCGTCGGCTCGGCATGCACAGTCCCCCTATCACAGCCCCAGTTTAAAAAAGCCCTTCTCGCGCGCTCGTCAACGGTCAGACATCACGCGACACACACATGTCACTCAAGCACGTAGGTCATGGCCCTCCGAGGGCAGACTGTCCATACAACGGGCCAGCCCCGATCGTTCGGCGCGGTCCGTCAAGCTGGAGGATCCGTATGAAACAGTTGATTCTGGCCGCGCTCGCCGTCCTCGGGCTCGGCGTCGGTCCTGCCTTCGCGCAACCTCTTGCCCACTAGGGCCGCCCGCCCACCACCTACCCCGGCAAACCGCAACTGAGCGCAACGGTGGGGCTTAGCGCCCCCCAGTCCCGATTTCCGTCTGACAGCCGTATAGCCGGTGCCTGAGACATTGGAATCGCCGCAAGCCCCGATCCGACGCCGACCGCATCGCCCGGTTTAGCTGCCAAACCCTGACAAAGAGCAAGGCCGCGAGCCAATCAGGTTTCCGAACACCGGACGGCGCTACGCGGCTGGATCATCTTGCCGGCCGTGTGACGCGCATCAGATCCGGATCGGATTGCATTTCCGAGCAGAAACGCGCCGAAACGCCCGATGTCACGAAGTGCCCTGCCGGCTCGGCTGCCGCCGATCTCCCGGCCGCGTTCGGATTTGAGCGTGTTGAATGCGTCGAATTCCATTCCGAGCGGCGCCCAGTATGTCTCGGACATGTACTCCGCGAGGCTCTTGCTCGTCACCGCCGAGATCACACAAGCCAGCACGTACGTGTTTCCGGTGTTATAGTTGAACCGCGTCCCGGGCGTTGCCTCCGCTGGAAGAGAGCGCATCAGTGCCAGCACCCGCCTGGCACCTTGGCACCGGGCGATTTGCTGTAGCGATTAACCTCGCAGTGTCTGTCCGTGTGGTCGGGCACCGATCGCCGCGGTGGGGCGCTTCTCACCATCACGAGACGCGCGGTCTCGAATCCAGTTACTGCCGTTGGATTTCCCTGAATCCGTCCCACTTTCGCGCCATACATCGGAGGCCCGAATGAGGCTGCTCGCAATCCATCCAAGCGGGTTGATGTACACCCGTGTCTTCCTCACCCTGGAACCACTGGGGCTCGAACTGGTGGCAGGCGCGGCACGCGCGGCCGGCCACGACGTGCGCATCGTCGACCTTCAGGTCGAATCACCGCGCCGGCTGTGGCGCCAGATCGACGAGTGGCGCCCAGACGCGGTCTGCCTGGGCGGCAACTACCTCGCAAACGTCCCCGAGATCATCGACACCGCGAAGGCGATCAAGTCGCGCTTGCCGTCCTGCTTCGTGTTCGTCGGCGGCCACAGCGCCAGCTTCGTCGCCGCCGACCTGCTGGCGCACGCCGCCGGGCGCGATCGACTGTGTCGTCAAGGGCGAAGGCGAAACCGCGGTACCGCCGCTGTTGCGCGCGGTCGAGCGGCACGCCGACCTGACCAGCGGTGCCCGGCGTCGTGACCGCCGGCGGGCGAGGGGCCGCCGCCCCGCTTCGTCGACAGCCTCGATACGATCCGTCCGGCGCGCGATCTGCTGAGCCGGCGACGGCGCTATTTCATCGGCACGCTCGATCCGTGCGCGTCGGTCGAGTTCGCGCGCGGCTGCCCGTGGGACTGCACCTTCTGCAGCGCCTGGACCTTCTACGGCCGCAGCTACCGGGTCGCCTCGCCCGAGGTGATCGCCGATGAGCTTGCCCACATCCGCGAACCAGGCGTGTTCATCGTCGACGACGTCGCTTTCGTGCACGCCAACCATGGTTTCGCGATCGGCGAAGCGATCCGGCGTCGCGGCATCCGCAAGCAGTACTACCTCGAAACCCGCGGCGACGTCCTGCTGCGCAACGTGGACGTGTTCCGGTTCTGGCGTGAACTCGGCCTGCAGATCATGTTCATCGGGCTGGAGGCGATCGATGAGGATGGGCTGCAGCGCTTCCGCAAACGGATCGACCTCGATCACAACATGCGCGCGCTGGAGGTCGCACGCTCGCTCGGCATCTCGGTCGCGATCAACCTGATCGCCGACCCGTCCTGGGACTGCGCCCGATTCGAGACGGTGCGGCGCTGGTGCCAGGAGATCCCTGAAGTGGTCAACATCAGCGTCACGACGCCGTATCCCGGCACCGAGATCTGGCAGACCGAAGCAGCGCAGACTGACCACGCGCGATTACCGGCTGTTCGATATCCAGCACGCCGTGCTGCCGACCGCGTTGCCGCTGGAGGCGTTCTATGCCGAACTGGTAAAGACCCAGCAGGTGCTGAACCGCAAACATCTGGGGCTCGCCGCGCTGCGCCAGACCCTGGGCATCACCAGCAGGCTGCTGCTGCGCGGCCAGACCAACTTCCTGCGCTCGCTCTGGAAATTCAACTCGGTATTCAATCCTGCCTTGCAAATGGCGGATCACGCGCGGCCGGTGCGCTACGAGTTGCCGCTGCGTCCGGCCGCCGCGGCAGTGGCCGACAGGCGCACGCTTTTTGTGCACAAGCCGGCGGGGCGGCGCGGACGCACCCTGGACGATGCAACCGAGAAGTTCGTCGACGCCACCCGATCCGGCGCCGCTTAGACTAGGGGCAACGCACCGAAGCGATCCCGCAGGCCTTCATCGCGTGGACCAGGATCGTGCGGACCAGCAATGCCCAGCGCTTCGCCTTGATCGCCCCCGACGGCCACTCCCAGGCTTGAGCACCGGCCCGGTTCCGACCACACTCCGACGCATGTTGCCCGATTACATCGATCCCCGGTCCGGCGCGACCTTTCCGCTCGACCAGCCGCGCTGGTGTGGCCCGGATCGTGCCCCACTGATGCTCACGCCCCTGCCCGGCGTGACGCGCGAGCAGATCGATGCCGCGACACGCAGCCTGTGGCGCTATCGCGCCGCCTTCCCGTTCCCCATAGACAACCCGATCACGCTGGGCGAAGGCGTCACGCCGCTGATCCCGCGCAGCATCGCGGGCGTACAGGTGCTGCTGAAGTGCGAGTGGTTCAACCCGACCTGCAGCTTCAAGGACCGCGGCACCAGCGTGATGATGTCCCTGCTCCGCGCCCAGGGGATCGGCCACGTCCTCGAGGATAGTTCCGGCAACGGCGGCGCCGCCGTCGCGGCCTATGCCGCGGCCGGTGGGATCACGGCGACTATCATGGCACCCGCCTCCACCAGTCCGGCCAAGACGGTGCAGATGCGCGCACATGGCGCGACGGTCGAACTCATTCCCGGCAGCCGCCAGGATACTGCCGACGCGGCCATCGCCCGGTCGGAGTCGATCTTCTATGCCAGCCACAACTGGCATCCCTTCTTCCTGCACGGCACCAAGACGCTCGCGTACGAATTATGGGAGGATCTTGGCTTCCGCGCCCCGGACAACGTCATCACGCCCTGCGGCGCCGGATCCAACGTGCTGGGCTGTGAAATCGGCTTCTCCGAATTACTGCGGGCCGGCCAGATCGAGTGCCTGCCCCGCATCTTCGCCGCCCAGCCGGCAAACTGCGCGCCGATCGCCGCCGCCTTCATCGCCGGGTCGGACGAACCGGTGCCAACCGAAATTACCCCCACGATGGCTGAGGGCACCGCGATCGCCCGACCGATCCGTATGCGCGAGATCCTCGGCACACTGCGCCAGACCCGCGGCGGCGCCGTGATGCTGACCGAGCAGGAAATCGCCAAAGCCACGCTGGACCTTGCACGGCTCGGGGTTTACGTCGAACCGACCTCCGCCCAGGCGGCCGCCGCGTTCGAGAAGCTGCTGGCGACGGGAACAGTCACCGCTGAACAGACGACCGTCCTGGTAATGACCGGGACCGGCCTGAAGGCCACGCCTCGGATCGCCGAGTTGCTGGCGATCGCATTGTGAGTAAGCCCGTTGCGCGTCAGGGCCGGGTCTGCGTGTCAGCGCCGGGACTGAGTGTCACGGCTCACCCCTCGCCCCGTGGTCCCGTCGACCGTACCGCTGAACGGACACCACCAGACGGAATATCGGCCGCATGAAGCTCACCGACCTGCCGACACCCTGCCTCGTCCTCGACCGCCCCATCCTGGAGCGTAACATCCGCACGATGGCCAACTCCCTCTCGCGCCTCGATGTCCCGCTCCGACCGCACATGAAAACCGCCAAGTCGATCGAGGTCGCGCACCTGGCGATCGCCGGCCAACCAGGCGGCATCACCGTCTCCACCCTGGCCGAGACGGAATATTTTTTCGGCCACGGCATCACGGACATGCTCTACGCGGTCGGAATCACGCCGCGAAAGCTGCAGCGGGTCTGCGAGCTGAACGCCGCCGGCGCACAAATTATCGTGATCACTGACGACCCGACGATGGCCGGCACGATCGCCGGCCAGCCGTTGCCGCCACGCACCCTGATCGAAGTCGACAGCGGCGAGGAACGCGGCGGACTGCACCCCGACAGCGATGTCCTGCTCGAACTCGCCGACCGTTTGGGCGGTTGCCTGGCCGGCGTGATGACCCATGCCGGACATTCCTATGCGGCTCGCGGCGTGGCGCAGATCGCACGGGTCGCCGAGACCGAACGCCGCGCGGTTACCCGAGCGGCGGCACGCCTGCGCGACGCCGGCCACGCGGTCGAGATCGTCTCGGCCGGCAGTTCGCCCACCGCGCGCCACGCCGGGACATTCGCCGGAGTGACGGAAATCCGCGCCGGCGTCTACATGTTCGGCGATCTGTTCCAGGCGGAGATCGAGACCCACGGCGTCGACGCGATCGCGCTGACCGTGCTGACAAGCGTGATCGGCCGCCGTCCCGGCCAGATCCTGGTCGATGCCGGCGGCCTCGCGCTTTCGAAAGACCGCAGCACCGAAGCGACGCCGCACGATTATGGCTACGGCCTCGCCCTGGACCTCGATGGCGCTCGCACGCTGGGTCACGCTATCGTCCGCAAAGCCTACCAGGAGCACGGTGTCATCGAGCTTGATCCCGCATATCCCACCGATCTGTCGATCGGCGCCCTGCTGCGCATCGCCCCGAATCACACGTGCATGACCGCGGCGGCGCACGACCGTTATTTCGTCGTCGATGGCGGGCGGGACGTGGTCGCGATCTGGCATCGTGTGAACGGCTGGTAAGGTCCGGCTCACGCCGCCATACCGTGGCATAAAGGTCTCGATGCCGGCGGGAAAAAACTTGCAGCTTCCGCCCGGCTGCCCAATGTGATCACATCACTGCACCACTGCTATCACATCACGAAAGGAATCGTGTCTTCCAGCAGTCTGGCCCAAACGACTGGGGCTCATATCCGGGCTCGTCCGTTCCGGTCTCGCCGATCCTCGCGCTGGTGGGCTTCATAGGGTTGTGCCTGCTGGTTGCGATCGTCGGAGGATCGATGACCGCGCGTGCCGTCCATCATTGGTACCACACGCTTCATGCGCCTGCGGGAACGCCGCCGAACTGGTTGTTCGTGCCGGCCTGGACGGTACTTGATGTGATGATCGGTGTCGCTGGATGGCTGGTGTGGAAACGCCTCGGCGCCGTATCATCGTTGCGGCTGTGGGGCTGGCAACTCGCTGCCAGCGCACTCTGGGCACCCGCCTTCTTCGGCCTGCACAGCCCGGCTTTGGCAATGGGCGTGATGCTTGTCCTGCTGCTTCTCATCGCTCTGACCATCCGAGCGTTCCGGCGCGTCCATCGCATTGCCGCCGTCCTGATGCTCCCCTATGGCGCATGGTGCCTGTACGTCGCGTATCTCAACGCTGGCTTCCTGCTGCTTAATCAGACCTGATACTGCGTACTTACTCCTGAAATACTGAGTACCGGCTCCTGCAGTTTGGCGCGGCGGATGCGGCGCGCCCACCTGAGACTGAGAGGCAAACCGCCTGGAAAGGTCTGTGCCGATCTGCTGAGAACCGCGCACCGACGCCAGTCCGTTTGAACGCGCCTCTCGCGCGTTGCGACGTTGTCCGCCGATTCGTCGGGCTTCACTTCCTCGGGTGAAACCGATGTCGTTATGGCCTGTGCCGCCGACGCTGGAGGTGACGGCCGCGGTCGATCCGCTGCATCGGTTGCTGCCCGACCCGCGTGTCCGCGTCGTCGAAGTGGTCGACCTGATGACATTGCAACCGGAATCGCAGCGCCCGCATGGCCTGACCGACGCGGATTTCGACGCCCCGTTCATTACCGGCAACCCGGTGATCGTCGCCTTTCATGGCTATCCCGCTCTGATCCATCGCCTGATGTACAGGCGGAGCAACCGTCAACTTTAACGTCCGCGGTTTCATGGAGGAAGGCACCACGACCACGCCCTTCGACACGGTGCTACGAAACCGCCTCGACCGCTTCCACCTCGTGCCCGACGGGATCGATCGCGTTCCGGACCTCAGCAGCCGGGCGGTGTATGTGAAACAGGCAATCCGGGACAAATTGATCGAACACAAGCAATACATCGCCCGCCACGCCAAGGACATGCCGAAAGGCGCCGACCGGCACTGGCCGGCGGTATCGACGTATGCGCCCGAGTCCTGCTAGAATGGCCCCTCTGGCATTTTCGCGATCGATAGCGCCACGAAGGTTTTCACCATGAAGGCTTTGCCCGTCGTTTCGTCCGCCGGCCGGCACATTTCGGCATTGGCCGTCGGCTTGGCCTTGACAGCACTGATGGCCACCTCGGCCTGGGCGCAGTTGGGGGAGCCGGCTCGCCCCGGTGCCGGCATGATGAGCCCGACACCCCGCGGCGGAGGCGGAGCGGGGGCCGACACACCGGCCGTCCCGCCACCGGATGCGGTTCCCGGTGCCAAAGCCAGGATACCGGCCGCTCCCGCCACCAAGGCAGTCACTGACATGCCCCCGACCGAGGCGCTGTTCGACGCGATCAACCGTGGCGACATCGCCGCTGCGCGGGATGCTCTGAACCGCGGCGCCGACCTCAATGGTGTGGACATCCTGGGCATGACACCGATGGAATTGTCGGTCGACCTGGGCCGCAACGACATTTCGTTCCTGCTGCTGTCCCTGCGCGGCGAGGACAGTGGCCGGGGTTCACGAGCGGTCGGGCGGGATACAGGATCAACCGGGTTGCCCGGCAAGACCGCGCACTCAGGCAAGACGGCGCGGCGGGCGAACGTGGTGCCCGTCGCCACCAAGACTCGGCCGGCGCCCAGACTGTTCGCCAACGATGGCGGCACGCCGATGCCCAGCGTCGGCTTCCTTGGATTCGATTCCCGGCCAGCCTCGAACTAAAGCAATATCAGCCTGACCCGAGTTGCGAAGCGACCTCAGGCTGATGAAATTGCTTGAGAAATATGAGTTGGAGCGTTTCCGCCCAAGGTGAAAACGCGCTGCTGTGCCGCCTCCCGGAGTCCGCCGCATGTGGCGGCCCCCGGCGCCGGCCAGAATCCGGCACGCCGCTCGCTGCCCGGGCGGCCGAAAAAGATACGGCCGCCGATTGGATATTCCGGGTCGGCCCGGCTATCCTATCTTGCGGATCACAGGAGGGAGCCGCCAAATGCCCGAATCCGATAGCAAATATACCGCCCAGAACATGATCGCGGTTCATGGCTTGCGAGCCCAGGCCGTCGTTCAGGAGCGCATTGTCGAGTCACGCATGCAGGGCGACTCATCTGGCCTCGAGCGCTGGCAGAATGTCGAAGCCGCCATTGGCGAGCTGCGCCGCACCGCGCCAAGAGCCTCCGGGCGCGGCTGATTGGCTGGGGCGGGAGGGATCGAACCTCCGAATGACGGAATCAAAATCCGTTGCCTTACCGCTTGGCGACGCCCCAACGTGGCCACGTGATAGGTCGCCCGGCCGCTCGCGTAAAGCTGGAACCGCTATTCGCCGGTAAGCCCTCCGCCCCAGACCCACCATCCGCTCTCGGATGATCGTTCGAGCGGCTGTTCGGGCCGCCGCCGGCGAGGGGAACAAGCCGAAGCACGTCGCCCCCGACCCACTCATGCGGGCCAGCAGGCAATCCGGGGTGCGCCGAAGCACGTCCAACGCCTCGCCGATGCCCGGGGCGAACTGGCGAGCCGGCGACTTCAAGGTCATTTCGTGTTCCACGCAGGGTCGCGGCGAGAGATGCGGCGTCCCGCCAGTCATCCGTCGGCAGCCATGCGACAGGTCGGAAAACGCACCCGCGCGTGCGCGAAACACAGCCTGGGTCGAGACCGCCACGCCCGGATTGACCAGCACGATCCCGACACGGGGCAGCGGGCGCCGCGGGCTCCAGCACGTCGCCGATGCCGGACATCCGCGCCGGCCGCCCGGCCAGACACACCGGAACATCGGCCCCAAGGCCGGCGGCGAGTCCATGCGCCAGGCTTGGTTCCAGCCGCCAGAACCGGCACAGCAGCCGCAGCGTGGCCGCCGCATCCGCCGATCCGCCGCCGATCCCGGACGAAATCGGCAGGTTCTTCTCCAGCACCAGTTTTCCCGTCGCCTCGATCCCCGCCCGCGCCGCCAGCGCGCGTGCGGCTCGCAGCACCAGATTGTCGGGCTCGCTCGCCAGTCCGGCGGCAAACGGTCCGGTCAGCGTCAGCGACAAGTCGATCGGCCGGAGATACGCTCAGCCGGTCGCCGACCCCGGCGAAGACCACCAGGCTGTCCAGCAGGTGATAACCATCCTCCCGGCGCCCAACGACATGCAGATGCAGGTTGACTTTCGCCGGCGCGAATTCGGCAAGGCGCGACACCGGCAGGCACTCCGCTGGTGACGTCTGCAGACACCCCGCCGGAACGTCTATTGCCCGCTGAGCACCGCGCCGGGATGCCCGGTGTTCAGCTTGGCCTCCAGCTTCGCCGCGTCATCCGGCGCAGGGTTCAGCGTCAGCGCACGCCGCCATTGATACTGCGCCTCGATCTTGCGCCCCGCCGCCCAGTACGCGTCGCCAAGGTGCGCCGTTGATGGTCGAGTCCTCCGGCTCCAGCTCCACCGCGTGTTCCAGCGTCTTCACCGCATCCTTGGCGTCACCCTGACGGATACTTCCACCCAGCCGAGGCTGTCGGTGATGGCGCCGTCGTTCGGCCGCCGTTCTGCCGCCCGCTCGATCATCTGGCGCGCCTCAGCCAGGTGACGACCCATGTCGGCCCAGGAGTAGCCGAGGTAGTTCAGCACGAACGGCTGATCGGGCGAGAGCTCCAGCGCGTGATGGAAATCCGCCTCAGCCTTCGGCCACTGGTGCGAACGTTCCTCTGCGACGCCGCGGTCGTAGAACAGCACCCAGTCGGATGCCTCGGGGTGCGAAACCCGTGCGATCGCCCGATCGTACGCCACGACCGCATCGGGGAACCGTTGCTTGCTCCGCAGGATATCGCCGCGCTGCTCATCCGGCAGCGGGCTGTCGGGGTAGTCGCGGGCGAGACGTTCCAGATCGCGCATCGCCTCGTCCGAACGCCCCAGCTGATCGATCAGCGCGGCGCGGCGCAACTGCACCATGGCGATGACAGGGTCTGTCGCCGGCACTCAGGTTCAGCATGCGAAGGGCGATCTCCGGGTGATGTTCGTTCTGCCTGGATCTCAGCTGCCAGCAGCCGGGCGGCGGCGAAATCCGGCCGCAGGTCAAGCGCCAGCCGCAGCATGATCAGCGCGAAGTCGTTGGCATCCTGCGCCTGCAGCAGCGCCGCGAAGGTAAAATAGGCTTCGGCAATGCCATCGCCGCACGCGGCACGGGCCGCTTGGTGACGCTGGCCATCAGCCCCGGCATGATGATCGACAGATCCGGCGCTACAACGGGCAGCGACGCGAGCACACGCTGGGCGTCTCCGGGTTGGCCGGAACGCGCCTCCCAGCTCGCCAGGATCTGAGCCATCCGAAGATTGGGCTGCGACAAGTCGGTCTCGACGACCCGATAAAGCTTGGCCGCCTCGTCCGTGCGGTCGCCAAGATCGGCGATCATCGCTGCGTGCAGGGCAAAAATTGTGCGGAACCGCGGGTTTTCCACGTAAGGCCGCAGTGTGGAGAGCGCGGTATCCGTCCGCCCGTCGCCCTGCTGTGCCCAGGCAACCAGCAGCGGCTGCAGCAGTTGCGTCATTCCCTGCCGCGGCAAGGCATGGAAACGCTGCTCCGCAGCCTGCCAGTGGCCAGCCTTGATGTCCACGTCCGCCAGAACCAGTTGGGCCACCTGGCTGTCGGGCAGTTGCCGCGCCAGCCTCACCGCTTCCGGCCGGCCCGCATCCAGCGCGGCGATAAAGGCTTGCAACGTCAGTTCCGGGTCGCCCGGGCTCTCCGAAACCGCTTGCAGCAGATCGTTCGCCGCGGTCTGCGCATCGCCTTCCGACAGCGCGTAGCGGCCGGCAAGATAATCGCCGAAGACGCCGTTCGACACCTGGCCGGTTTCACTGCTGGAAGATGGTTCAGACGCCGCGCAGGCCGATAGCAGGGTGAGCGCGAGCAGGACGGACCGCCGTGCGGTGCGGACATGTTGCATGCGCTCTCTCTAGCAGCCGCGAGGCTTTGTGTCATTCAGCTTGCGATGCTTTCATAAGAATAATAGCAGAGTTCGGCCGCGCGGCGGTTGCCGCACGGATCCGCTCACCGGACCAACCTGCGCCCGGCCATCCATCCCCGACGATGTACCGCGGGTTTGAGGAGAACCCGTGGCGATTGATCTGCATTCGCGTTCTGATCCCGCTCCCCTCAACCTGACTCGGGGCGACAAAATCACGTGAGCACCGTCACCTTCTCGGCCGACGATTTCGGCCTGACCGAGGCCGTCAACGAAGGCATCGAAAAAGCCCATCGCGACGGCATCCTGCAAGCCGCCAGCTTGATGGTCGCCGCCCCCGCCGCCGCTGACGCCGTCCGTCGCGCCCTCGCCAACCCTTCGTTGCGGGTCGGGCTGCATCTCGTCGTCATCGAAGGCCCGGCTACCCTGCCCCACGCCGTCATCCCCGACCTGGTCGACGACGCGGGCCAGTTCCCCTCTGACCAGCTTGTCCTCGGCCTCAACTACTTCTTCCGCCCTAGCGTCCGCAGGCAGCTTCTGACCGAGATCCGGGCGCAGTTTGCCGCCTTCGCCGCCACCGGCCTGCCGCTGGACCACGCCAACGCCCACAAGCACATGCACCTCCATCCCACGGTCGGGGCGATGATGCTGCGCGCCGGAGCAGATCACGGATTGCGCCGCATTCGGGTTCCCGCCGAACCTCCTCGGATCATGGCGCGCTGCGGCACACCCGCCACCCTCGGCGACAGGCTGCTCTACCGCTGGACCGCCGTCCTGCGCCGTCAGGCTCGCGCCGCCGGCGTGGCCACCAACGACCATTGCTTCGGCCTGGCCTGGAGCGGACACATGACGGCCGACCGCATCCGCCGGCTGCTGCCCAACCTGCCGGAAGGCGACTCCGAGGTCTATTTTCACCCCGCCGCCCGCCGCGACGCTGTGCTGGACCGGCTGATGCCCACATACCAGCACGAAGCCGAACTGCTCGCCTTGCTGCAACTGCGCAACGAGGCAGCGCCGATCGCCTGATGACCGGGCGCGCCCGACGCCTGGTTCGACGACCAGGCCGCATCACTGGTGGTGCCCGCTTGCCGCCGCCGCGACATTGCCGCACAAGCCGGCTTGAACACCGATGCCACCAGCCAGGAGACGACCTTGGCCAGGACCGCAGCACCGCAAACGTCCGCCCCTCCGCGGGTGCTCAGCCTCAAGGTGACACTTCGCAACACCAGGCCGCCGATCTGGCGGCGGCTCCTGGTGCCCGCCGGCATGACCCTCGCCGACCTGCATGTCGCCATCCAGGTCACGATGGGTTGGCACGACTGTCACCTGCATGATTTCAATGTTGGCGGCAAGCATTATGGCGATCCCGCGACAGTGGACGATGTCGCCGATGAGCGCCGCCTCAAGCTGAACGCGCTGGCAGGATCCGGCGTCACCCGCTTCGCCTATAGCTATGACTTTGGCGACAACTGGGAACATGAAATTCTGATCGAGGCGAAAGCCCCGCCAACCGAAGCGAAGGCCTTTCCCGCGTGTATCGCAGGGAAGCGACACTGTCCGCCCGAGAATTGCGGTGGGGTCTGGGGTTACGCGGAACTTCTCGAAGTCCTCGCCAATCCCGCCCATCCGCAACACAACGATCAGGTCGAATGGCTCGGCGATGCGTTCGATCCGGAGGCGTTTTCGGTCGCGGAGGCCGACGCTGCACTCGCCACGGCGTTTCGACGGAAGCAGCCGGCGACCTCGTGACAGCCTGTGTCGTCGCCTCGTCCGCTGTTCACATCACAACGGACGGATCTCCTGCGGCGGCAACGCGGCCAGCAGCGCCGCGGCCGTCTGTCCCAGCAGCGGATGCACCCAGTCCGGCGCGACATCGGCCAGCGGCGCCAGCACGAAGGCCCGCAGGTGCGCACGCTTGTGTGGCACAACGGGGTCCGGAGCGCTGCGAACCAGGTCGCCGATGCCGATGATGTCCAGATCGAGCGTGCGCGCCGCGTTGGGCGTGCTGCGGCGCCGTCCGCAGGCGGCCTCCACACCCATGAGGCACCCAAGCAACGCCGCCGGATCTATCACGACATCACGGTCAACCCGCAGCGATGCAACCGCGTTCACGTAAGACGGCTGACCCGAAGGCGGAACCGGCGCCGACTCGAACCAGCGCGATAGCCCAACGAGGCGCATATGAGGCAGCGAGTCCAGCATCGCAACGGCCCGCTTGCACGTCTCCAATGGCGACCGGCCATCGGGACCGGGCAAATTGGCCCCTATGCCGATCATCGCTATACAACTCAAGGCGAGCCCGCCACCGTTTCGATGTTCACAAAATTGACTCATGGTTATAGTGATCGCTCCTCCGAGGCCATCGCTTTAGCCGGAACGAACCCGTCTCCGCTTCGTTCCACCCATTTGCAACCCAGAGTAGCAAGGTTATTCCGATGTCTTTTCTGCCAAACGAACGTGTCGCCCTTTTTATCGACGGCGCCAACCTTTACTCGGCTTCTCGCAACCTCGGGTTCGACGTCGATTACCGTAACCTGCTGACCTATTTTCAGAAACAAGCGAACGTGATCCGCGCGTACTACTATTCGGCGGTGCTCGAGACAGAAGAATATTCCCCGCTGAAGCCGCTGACCGACTGGCTGGCGTACAACGGCTACGCACTGGTGACGAAGCCCGCGAAGGAGTTTACCGACGCCGCCGGACGCCGCCGGGTGAAGGGCAACATGGACATCGAGATCGCGGTGGACATGCTGGAACTTGCCGACAAGATCGATCACGTCGTGTTGTTCAGCGGCGATTCCGACTTTCGTCGGCTGGTGGAGGCGGTGCAGCGCAAGGGCGTGCGGGTCTCCGTGGTGTCATCGGTCCGCAGCAGCCCGCCGATGGTGGCCGACGAACTTCGCCGCCAGTGCGATCAGTTTCTGGAACTGGCGGAGATCGCGTCCGAATTCACCCGCCGCCAGACCGAACCCAGGCAGCGCAACGTGGGGACGCGGAGCACCCCTGCCGAACCCTACGCTGACCCGCACGAGGTAACCTGAGCGGGAGACGTCCTGGGTACATCGATGGGCTTTCAGCCTCCAGCAGCCGACTGTCCGCTGTGTCCGCGGCTCGTCGAGTATCGCGACGCCAACCGGTCGGCCAATCCAGCGTGGTTCAACGGCGCCGTTCCCAGCTTCGGGCCGTTGGAGGCTCGGTTTCTGGTGGTCGGGCTGGCCCCGGGCGTGCGCGGGGCCAACCGCACGGGGCGGCCATTCACCGGGGATTTCGCTGGTCTCCTGCTGTACCGGACGCTGATCAAGTTCGGCTTCGCCGAAGGCGTCTACGGTGCCGATCCAGCCGACGGGATCGTGCTGCGCGACTGCCGGGTCACCAACGCCGTGCGCTGCGTGCCGCCAGCGAACCTGCCAGCACCAGCGGAAGTCGCCTGCTGCAACCCCTTCCTGGCGCAGGAAATGGCGTCGATGCCACGACTGCGCGTGGTACTGGCTCTGGGTGGCGTGTCGCATAAGGCGGCTCTGCGCGCGCGTGCTCTGCGTCCAGGCCATGTGCCGTTCGTCCACGCGGCCGTGCATGCCCTGCCCGGCGGCCTGATCCTGATCGACAGCTACCACGTCTCCCGGCTGAACACGAATACCGGACGGCTGACGACAACGATGTTCGAGGCGATCATCGCGGAAGTTCGCGCCCGGCTGATATAGGGCATGATCGCGCCTGGCGGACCGTGCCCGGCGCGTGAATCCTGCGCTCAAACAAAGAGATAGACCATTTTCGGCCTGTACAGTCCGGCTGAGAACTGTCTGGAGATACCCTTCGCTATCGAGTCTGCTTCGCGCTGTCGGCGGACTCCTGATCGAAGTCCTGGCTTGGGACGCCAATCACGCTCAACCCCCTGGTCGATGTCCCGGCGTGAAGCCGCTCCAGGCCCTCGTACTGGTAGGTATACCCGCAGAAACTGGCGGTATTGGCCACCAGCAGGACCCGGTTCCTGAAGTCGGCGAGGTCCAGGATGCCACCGTCGATCGAGGGAAAACCGAAGGTCCAGGCGACCTGTTCCTTGTCCGCTGCCATCACGAATGCCCCCCGGTTGACGCCTGAATAATCGGCGCGTTGCCTCAGCCGTAGCGTTCCTCCAGCCACGGGTCGGCGTTGTTGTGGTAGCCGCGGACCTCCCAGAAGCCCGGATGGTCGCTGATCGTAAAATGGATGCGGCGCAGCCACTTGGCCGATTTCCACAGATACAGCCGCGGAACCAGCATGCGCACCGGGCCGCCATGCTCGCGCGTGATCGGCTTGCCGTCCCATTGATGCACCAGGAAGACGTCGGACCGGTCGAACTGTTCCAGGCGAATGTTGGTGGTGTAGCCGTCGTACGCGGTGAAGATGACGTGGTTCACCTCAGCCGATGGCTTTACCATCGCCAGCAGCGCCCGGGCCGGGACGCCCCTCCAGTGGTTGTCGTACCGCGACCACTGGGTGACGCAGTGCATGTCCGACACGCTCTCCGACATCGGCAGCGCCATGAACTCGTCGAGTCGCAGACTGAGCCTGTTCTCCACCGCGCCGTCCACATCCAGCCGGAATTTTTCCGCGGTCACGTTGGGCTGGGCACCCAGGTCGAGCACCGGCCAATCCTTCACCAGTCGCTGTCCGGGCGGCAAACGGTCACGATCCGGATCGGCGCTGTCACCGGTCAGCAGTCGCCCCTCGCGCGCCCAGTCCTGCTTGCGCTCCACCAGCTTGTCACGGACCTTGCCGGTGATTTCGACTTCGTCTTCGCCCATGGGATCCTCTCGCGGCTCATGGATGCCTGAGACTGGCGGTTTTTCAGCGCGCTGCAAGGGTTTGCCAAGCGGGCGGAAGGCCAACCGCCGAACCAGCGGCTGCCGCGGGCAAGGAACATCGGGCATCAGCAACGCCCGGCATCCGCGTTCGAGGCCAGCCGCGGTGACAGCAGCACCATGAGCGGCACGACCGCGAGGGCTGTCGCCGCTGCGGCACCGGCCGCCCAGACCGCTCCCGCCGCATCGCCGGCCCACCCGTACAGCACGGGTGCCAGTGCGCTCGATCCCAGCGTCCCGGTGTAGAACAGGGCGAACGCGCGCTCGATCCGCTTGCTGGCCACCAGTTCCGGCACCGTACCGTAAAGCACCGAGGACGTGCCGTTGAGCATCACGCCCAGCAACGGCAGCAGCGCCAGGCTGGGGGCCAGCGGCAGCGCCAGCACGGCCAGGATCGCCGCCGCCGTGCCAACCTCCGTCGTGACCACCGTCGCGAGAATGCCAGCGCGTGCACCGAGCCAGCCGCAGGCCGCCTTGCCGAGCGCACCGCCGATGAAGACGAGGGCGAGGGCGAAGCCTATGGCCGTCAGAGAACCTCCCTTCGCCCGCAGAAGGAAAGGCAGAAACAGCAGGAAGGCCATGCGCGCCGCACTATCCAGCACGCCGATCCCGAGCAGCAGCCCGAAACCGCCCTTGTCGGCTGCTTCACGGGCCGGCGCCAAAGGCGTCGATCCGCGGGCTCGCGACAAGCGGCATGAGCCAGTGGATCAGCAGCGCGACGACGGTCCCCAGCCCGGCCACGACCCACAGCGCCATCCGCCAGTCCATCGTGGTCAGCAGCAGCGAGACCGTCGGCGGCAGGGCCGCTTTGCCAACATCACCGGCGAAGTTGTAGGTGCCAAGCGGGCCGCGCGCGCTTGCGCCATAGGCGCGCGATACCGCGGCCGACGCGAGCGGATGCTGTGTGCTGCCGCCCGCGCCAGCCAGCGCCAGTGAGACGCACAGACCCGCCAGGCCGCCGGAAAGGCCAGCCAGCACGTAGCCTGCCGAACTCAGCAGAGTGCCAAGCACAAGCACGGTCCGCGCGTTCAGACGCCGTGCGAGATGACCGGAGGGCACCTGCAGCGCGGCGAGCGCACCCACGTAGAGAGCTCGCAACGCCGCCAGCGCGCTGTAGTCCAGGCCGAACTGCCCCTGCCAGACCGGGAGCAGCACGTAGATCATGTCGGTGAAGCCGTCGTGCAGTGCGTGGGCGACCCCGGCAAGCGCCAGCGTGCGCTGGGCACAGGATCCTTTTTGCGAACCGGCGGACCCACCGACAGCGAGCTGGCTCAAACCGGTCCCTCCCCACAGACCGCCAGGGACAAACCCTGAAGCGGCGAAAATCTCACCGGCTTTAACCTGTGCATCTGGTCTCCAGCCCACAAACCACTTATTTTCGGCGCTCACGTCAGGAAAACTCACATGGCGCAGGACGTGCCCTCGCGGCGCAGACTTCTTCCCCCGCTGAATGCCGTTCGCGCCTTCGAAGCCGCCGCACGGCGTCGCAGCTTCAAGGAGGCCGCGGCCGAACTCGGCGTGACGCACGGTGCGATCAGCCGGCAGGTCCAACTGCTGGAGCAATGGTGCGGCGCCCCGGCGCTGTTCCGCCGGACCAACCGGGGTGTGGCTCTGACGCCGGATGGAGATGCCCTGCTCGCCGAGGTCGGCCCGGCGCTCGACCGCATCGCGACCGCGGCGCGGCAACACAAGCAGCGGCGGGACGTCCGCAGGCCAACAATTCTGCGGGTCAACGCCCTGGCGACATTCAGCCTGCGCTGGCTATTGCCGCGCCTGCCGCTTTTTCGCGAGGCGCACCCGGGTATCGAGGTTCTCTTGACCACCGCCAACGACCCCGTCGATGCCTTGGCGGAGGAATACGACGTGGTGATCCGCGGCGGCCCCGACACGTTTTATGGCTTCGCATCTCGCCCGCTGCTGAACGAGCGGCGGCTGCCGGTCTGCAGTCCCGCCCTGGTCGAACGGCTTGCCCTCACGACGATCCCGGACCTGGAGCGTCATACCCTGCTCCACGTCACCACGATGCCGCGACTCTGGCGGGACTGGCTGACCGAGGCCGGGTTCGCGACATTGGCGCCGGCAGCCAGTCTGACGCTCGATCACTTCTACCTGTCCATTCAGGCCGCGATCGATGGGCTGGGCGTCGCGATGGGACCGACGGCGCTGGTGAACGACGATCTTGCGGCGGGACGGCTCGTGACACCCTTTCCCGACCTCAGCCTGCCGGCCCGCACGTATTTCGCCTACCTTCCGCGGCGCGA
Organism: uncultured Alphaproteobacteria bacterium; assembly: GCA_963817185.1. GTDB lineage: Bacteria > Pseudomonadota > Alphaproteobacteria > Acetobacterales > Acetobacteraceae > Rhodopila. Next base: position 833,332 of record CAWFNN010000007.1, read on the forward strand.
TCCCGATCGATCCCGCCAGTTCAGTGTTTTGCGAGTGGCTGATAAACTTGACTGGGAAGTCGGCGGCGATCCCGAAACGACTTGATCCTGGCCGCCGCCCCCGCCCCTGATCATGAGCGCCCCCGCCCCCGCGTTCCGTGATTGACCGCCGTGCGCCACAGGACCAAAGATACCGATCGGCGAAAGTTCCAGGGCCATGATCCTTCTCATCGACAACTACGACAGCTTTACCTTCAACCTCTATCACTTCCTGGGCGATGTTGTGCGCCGGGCGGGAAGTTCGACTGTGAGGTCTGGCGCAACGACAAGCTGTCCGTCGCCGACGCCCTGGCGATGCAGCCGGAGGCGATCGTGCTGTCGCCCGGCCCGTGCACCCCGACCGAGGCCGGCATCTGCCTCGACCTGATCGCCGCGGCGGCCGGCAAGGTGCCGCTGTTCGGCGTCTGCCTCGGGCATCAGGCGATCGGCCAGGCGTTCGGCGGCAAGGTGATCCGCGCGCCGCAGCCGATGCACGGCAAGGTTTCCGAAATCACCCACACCGGCACGGACATCCTCACCGGCCTGCCCTCGCCGTTTCGCGCCACCCGCTATCACAGCCTGATCGTCGAGCGGGACACACTGCCCGATACGCTGGTGCCCACCGCCTGGACCGATGACGGGCTGATCATGGCGATGCACCACCGCACGCTGCCGATCTACGGCGTGCAGTTCCACCCGGAGAGCATCGCCAGCGAGCACGGCCACACCATCCTGGCCAACTTCCTGGCCGTGGCGCGCGGCACCAACGCGCCTGCCACGGGCTCGCTCGGCCACGCCGCCTGAACCATGTCCGCCAACCTGAAACCGGTGATCGCCCGACTGGCCGCCGGCGAGACCCTGACGGCCGACCAAGCCGAGGCGGCGTTCGACATCATCATGTCGGGCGAGGCCACGCCGGCCCAGATCGGCGCACTGCTGATGGCGATGCGCCTCCGCGGCGAGACGGTTCCCGAGATTACCGGCGCGGTTCGGGCGATGCGTGCGCGGATGACGGCGATCGAGGCGCCCCGCCGGCGCGATCGATGTCTGCGGCACCGGCGGCGACGGGGCGGGAACGCTGAACGTATCCTCGGCGGTGACCTTCGTGGTGGCCGGCTGTGGCGTGCCGGTGGCCAAGCACGGCAACCGGGCGCTGTCCTCGCGCACCGGTGGCGCCGACGTGCTGACCGCGCTCGGGATCAACGTCGACGCGCCGATCGGACGCTCTGTCCTCCATCCTCGCCGAGGCAGGCTGTGTGTTCCTGTTCGCACCGCGCCATCATCCTTCGATGCGCCACGCCGCCGGACCGCGCGTCGAACTCGGCACCCGCACGATCTTCAACCTGCTGGGCCCGCTCGCCAATCCGGCGCGGGTGCGCCGGCAACTCGACCGGCGTATTCTCGCCCGACTGGACACGACCGATGGCGGAAACGCTCGCCGCCCTGGGCCATGAGGCCGCCTGGATCGTGCACGGCATGGGCCTTGACGAATTGACGGTCGCCGGTCCGAACCACGTCACCGCGCTGCATCGCGGCGAGATCACAAGCTTCGTGGTCGAGCCCGAGGACGCCGGGCTTCCGCGCGCGCCGATCGCGGCGATCAGGGGCGGCGATGCCGGGTTCAACGCCTCCGCCCTGCAGGCGGTTCTGCAGGCAGCGCAAGGCGCCTATCGCGATACCGTGCTGCTGAACGCCGCCGCGGCGTTGATCGTGGCCGGCCACGCCGGCGACTTGCGCGAAGGTGTGTCCCTGGCCGCCGGTTCCATCGCATCCGGAGCCGCGTTCGCCGCGTTGGAGAGCTTGCGGCGAGTCAAGCGCCATGACAGTATCCTGAGTTGAGGAAGATCTGATGACAGAGGATAGTCCTTCGATGCCGGACGTGCTGGCCCGCATCTGCGCCGATGTCCGGGCAGATGTCGCGGCGCGCAAGGCAGCCCGGGGGATCGATGCGCTGCGGTCCGAGATCGCGGCGCGGCATGACGCGACCCGCGGGTTCGGCTATGCGCTGAAGCAGGCCACGATCGCAGGCCACTACGGCCTGATCGCCGAGATCAAGAAGGCGTCGCCTTCGGGCGGGCTGATCCGGCCCGATTTCGATCCCGCCGCGCTGGCCCGGGCCTATGCGGCCGGCGGCGCCACGTGCCTGTCCGTGCTGACCGAACGGACCCATTTCCAGGGCGATCCGGCGCATCTGAAGGCGGCGCGCGCAGCCGTGGAACTGCCGGTCCTGCGCAAGGATTTCATGCTCGACTCTGGCAGGTCTATGAAAGCCGGCGATGGGAGCGGATTGTATCTTGCTGATCATGGCGGCGCTGACGGATGCCCAGGCGCGGGAGCTGGAACAGGTCGCGATCAGCCTCGATCTTGATGTGCTGGTTGAAGTGCACGATCGCGAGGAACTCGATCGGGCGCTGCTGCTGGAAACCTCGCTGATCGGGATCAACAACCGTAATCTCAAGACGTTGGGACCGATCTTGCAGTGACCGAGGAGCTGGCGCCGCTGGTGCCACCCGATCGGTTCCTGATCGCCGAGAGTGGCATCCGCGACACCGATGATCTGCGCCGGCTGGCGGCGGTGGGCCCGAATTGCTATCTCGTCGGCGAGAGCCTGATGCGGCAGGACGACGTGGCCGACGCGGTGCGGACCCTGCTGGGCGATGGGCTGCGCCGATGAGCGGCTTCACCCATTTCGACGCCGCCGGGACATGCGGCAATGGTCGATGTCTCCGCCAAGCCGGTGACGGCGCGGACCGCGACCGCTCGTGCCCGGGTGGTGATGGCGGCCGGCGACGCTGGCGATGATCCAGCAGGGCTCCGCGAAGAAAGGCGACGTGCTGGGTGTCGCTCGTCTGGCCGGGATCATGGCGGCAAAGCGGACGGCTGACCTGATCCCGCTGTGCCATCCGCTGCCGATCTCCTCCGTGAAGGTCGACCTGGAGCCCGATCCGGCGGCAAATGCAGTCGAGATCGCCGCTACGGTGCGCACGACCGGGCAGACCGGAGTGGAGATGGAGGCGCTGACCGCGGCGAGCGTGGCCGCGCTGACGGTGTACGACATGTGCAAGGCGGTCGACCGGTCCATGCGGATCGACGGCCTGCGGGTGACGCACAAGGACGGCGGAAAGTCCGGGGAGTTTTCCCAGGACTGATACCTGCGACCGTGCCCGGCCTCGGACCCTGCGCGCACTTGCGTCCAGCCGTGCACTATCGACTGCCGCGGCCGCTTGAACAGGCGGCGTCAGGGCGTGGCCGGCGCCGGATGCCGAACCATCCAGTGTCGCGCGATTTCCACCCGCCGGCAGATCCACACCCGTTCATGCGTCAACACGTAGTCGATGAAACGCGCCAGCGCCTCCGCCCGTGCCGGCCGCCCGGTCAGCCGGCAATGCAGTCCGACCGACATCATCTTCGGCTCGGTCTCGCCTTCGCGGTAGAGGTGGTCGAACGCGGCCTTCAGATAGGTGAAGAAGTCATCGCCCGAGGTCCAGCCCGGGCTCAGTGCGAACTTGAAATCGTTGCTGTCCAGCGCATAGGGAATCATCAGCCGCGGCTTGCCGTCGACCCGCGTCCAGTACGGCAGGTCGTCATTGTAGCAATCGGAATCATACAACGTCTCGGTCTCTTCCATCACCAGCCGGCGCGTATTGGCGCTGTAGCGCCCCGTGTACCATCCAAGCGGCGGGTGTCCCGTGATTTCACGGATCGTCTGCACGGTTTTCCGGATGTCCTCGCGTTCCTGCTCTTCGGGAACGTCCGCGTAGTCGATCCAGCGCCAGGAATGGCTGGCCACCTCATGTCCCGCCTCGGCCATCGCGATGCCCGCCTCGGGATTACGCTTCAGTGCGAGCCCCACGGCCCACGACGTAAACGGCACGTCACGTTCGCCGAACACTCTCATCAATCGCCAGAATCCCGCCCGGCTCCCGTACTCGAACAGATCCTCAACCGAGAGATTCCGTCGCGTCACCGGCGGAATCCCGCTGATCTCGGGCGTCACATAGATCTCGGCATGGGGGTCGCCGTCCATCACATTGCGCTCGCCGCCCTCTTCATAATTCAGCACGAAGCTGAGCGCGATGCGCGCGCCGCCGGGCCACTCCGCTTGTGGACGATGTCGACCATAGCCGATCAAGTCCCGGGGCCGCGTGTCATCCATGATTTGTCCTGCCTCGTCACTGTCCTAAAGCAATATCAGCCTGAATTGTATCGCGAGGCGACCTCCAGCCGACAACATTGTGTGCCAAATTTGCGTCAGAGTGATCCGACCCTGGACCGACAGGCTCGAACGCCAGCGCCTCATCAAACCGCGTGAGCGCTGCCCGCCGGGTCAGACCGCCTGCCGCATGCCCATTCAAGCCAAGGCCGGGCCGACGAGGGTGGACGTGCCAAGCAGGGGTCGAACCCAGCCCGCCGCGCGGCCGCGTTCGTTGCCGGCCGCACGGGAACCGGGCAATCCTGAACGCACCATTCGTCAACACCGGAGGCGAACGGCTAAAGCACTCGGCGCCGACGCCGGTCGGGACAAAGCGGCCGGGCACCGCCACGGGGTCGAAGGCGGCGCGCCACGGCGGGATCGCTGGCGCCGCCAATCTGGACACGTTCCGCCGCCTCGCCCCAAGCTGGCACCGACCCCGGTTCACGGCCACGGATGCGCCGGGGATCGGATATCGGCGCTGACCTCGGAGAGGCGATATGGCGAACCTGAAGGTCCCACGCGGCTGGCCGGCCGATCGGCCGCTGGCGATTTCCGTCAGCGTGATGCTGGAGGGCTGGGCCAAGCCCGACGCGCCGGGAATGGGTCCCATGGGAAATCTCCTGAAGCCAGGCACGATCGACCTGCAAGCGCGCTCCTGGGCCGACTATGGCGCGAAAGTCGGCGCCTGGCGATTGCTCGACCTGCTGGACCAGGAGCAGGCGAAGGCGGTGTTCTACACCTCCGGTATCGTCGCTGACCAGTTTCCGGCGCTTCTCGCGTCGATCGCGAGGCGCGGGCACTCCGTCGCCGCGCATGGCTGGAGCCAGGGCACGTTGCCGGCCTATCTGACCCCAGAGCAGGAAGCAGCCGACATCGCGCGGTGCGTTTCCGTCCTGACCGCGACCGCGGGTTCGCCGCCGGCAGGTTGGCTCAGCCCCCGCTGCACGCCGAGCGCCAGGACTTCTGGGTTTTTGTCGGAACAGGGGTTTCGCTTCCATGCCGAGATGTTCGACGCGGATCTGCCGTATTGGATCGAGACACCGTCCGGGCCGCTGCTGGGTGTGCCCTTCACGATGGAAGTGAACGATATGCCGCTCTACGTGCGGTATGGCAATGAACCGGATGCGTTCACACGCACGCTAACCCGGATCGTCGAAGGATGGCCGCGACTGGGCAGCCCGTACGCCTGCCTGGACATAACCGTGCATGCACATGTTTTTGGCCGGCCCTATGGCGCCCTGGCGTTTCTGGACTCGCTGGCCGTGGTCAAGCGCAGCCCACATTGCTGGCTGACCAGCCATGCGGATCTGGCGGCGACCTGGACACCTGCGTGAGCCACGCGGCCAGCGTCGGGCCGCGGCGCCTGGCTGGATCTGTAGCGCCGACCAGGGAGCGCCGACCAGGGCACTCGTCCCGCAGTTCCGGTCGCCGCGCCCACACCGCCGAAGCCCGACGGTACCCAGGGTACGGCTCAGCCGCCGTGTCTCACGCGCCGTCCCGGACAACGCCCAGGTCCCTGGAACGAAGCGCCACGGGCAACGTCTCTGCGAAGAGTGCGCTCAGAACAGAATAATATTGCGTCCCACTGGGGTGAAGCGAAACGGCGGGGAAAACCGGCCGAGCTTCTCTATCGCTGCCCCAAGCGGTTAACCAAATTTCGGTTAACAGGCTCTATTGCGTTGCACCATCTATGTTTTCCACCTTGGCTACGCTTGTCGACGCCGGCCGATATGCCGCTACTGAGCGGCGAGTGGGTCTGGAACCGATGGCACTGGCAACCGAAGCGGGAGACGTCGATGATGGCGCAAGCGGCCGAGGCGAGAAAACGCGGCAAAACCAAGGAGAAGGCGGTGGATCGGGATACGCTGCTGAAAGCCTATCGCAGCCATGCTGCTGATCCGCCGGTTCGAGGAGAAGGCCGGCCAGCTCTACGGCATGGGCCTCATCGGCGGGTTCTGTCACCTCTATATCGGCCAGGAAGCGGTCGTCGTCGGCATGCAGCTGGCACTCAGCGACGGCGACGAGGTCATCACCTCCTATCGCGATCACGGCCATATGCTGGCGACCGGCATGGAAGCCCGCGGCGTGATGGCGGAGCTGACCGGCCGCTCGGGCGGGTATTCGCACGGCAAGGGCGGCTCCATGCACATGTTCAGCAAGGAGAAGAACTTCTTCGGCGGGCATGGCATCGTCGGCGCACAGGTCAGCCTCGGCACCGGCCTGGCGTTCAGCAACCTGTATCGCGGCAACGACCGGGTCTCGATCACCTATTTCGGTGAGGGCGCCTCCAACCAGGGCCAGGTGTTCGAAAGCTTCAACCTCGCCGCGCTGATGAAGCTGCCGGTGGTCTACGTGATCGAGAACAACAAATACGGCATGGGCACCTCGGTGGAGCGCGCCTCGGCCAGCCACGACCTGTCGAAGAACGGCGCGCCCTGGGGCATTCCCGGCTCACAGGTCGACGGCATGGACGTGCTGGCGGTGAAGGAGGCGGCGGAGCAGGCGGTGGCGTCCTGCCGCGCCGGCAAAGGCCCGTATCTGCTGGAGGTGAAGACATACCGCTATCGCGGGCACTCGATGTCCGATCCGGCGAAATACCGCACCCGCGAAGAAGTGCAGATGATGCGCACGCAGCATGACTGCATCGAGAACGCCCGCCATCGGCTGGAAGCGCTGGATGTCGACGAAAAGACGTTCAAGGCGATCGACGACGAGGTGAAGGCGATCATCCAGGACGCCACCGACTTCGCGCAGAGCAGCCCGGAGCCGGAACTGTCCGAACTCTACACCGACGTGCTGCTGGAGGGCTGAGCGATGGCGACCCAAATCCTGATGCCGGCGCTGTCGCCCACGATGACCGAGGGCAAGCTGGCGCGCTGGTTGAAGGACGTCGGCGACGACGTGCGCGCCGGCGACGTGATCGCCGAGATCGAGACCGACAAGGCGACGATGGAGGTCGAGGCGGTGGATGAGGGCAAGCTGGCCCGCATCCTGGTCGACGAAGGCACCGAGGGCGTCGCCGTCAACACGCCGATCGCCGTGCTGAGCATGAACGGGGAGGATGTCGTCGGCCGCTCCGAGCCGTCGGCCGGCGGACGCCCGCGCAAGGCCGAAGCCGCCCAGCCAAGGTGGCGGCAGAGGCAGCGGACCCGAAGGCGATCGCCGAACAAGGCGCGAAGGGTCAACGCAAGCAGGCGCTGGAGGCGGCTCCCGCGCCGGAAAAGGACTGGGGTCCGACCAAGCCGATCACCGTGCGCGAGGCGCTGCGCGACGCCATGCTGCTGGAGATGCGGCGCGACGGCGACGTGTTCCTGATCGGCGAGGAGGTCGCTCAGTATCAGGGCGCCTACAAGATCAGCCAGGGACTGCTGGACGAGTTCGGCGCCGAAGCGGGTCATCGACACGCCGATCACCGAACATGGGTTCACCGGCCTGGCGGTGGGCGCGGCGCTGAACGGGCTGCGGCCGATCGTCGAGTTCATGACCTTCAACTTCGCCATGCAGGCGATGGACCAGATCATCAACAGCGCCGCCAAGACGCTCTACATGTCGGGCGGCCAGATGGGCTGTCCCATCGTGTTCCGCGGCCCGAACGGCGCGGCCTCCCGCGTCGGCGCGCAGCATTCGCAGTGCTATGCGAGCTGGTATGCCCATGTGCCGGGCTTGAAGGTCGTGGCGCCGTGGTCCTCGGCCGACGCCAAGGGGCTGCTGCGGGCGGCGATCCGCGATCCCAACCCGGTGATCGTGCTGGAGAACGAAATCCTCTACGGCCACACCTTCGATTGTCCCGGTGGATGACGATTTCATCGTGCCGATCGGCAAGGCGAAGATCGAGCGCGCCGGCTCGCACGTGACGATCGTGGCATTCAGCATCATGGTCGGCGTGGCGATGAAGGCGGCCGAAGCGCTGGCCGAACAGGGGATCGAGGCCGAGGTCATCAACCTGCGCTCGCTGCGTCCGCTGGACACCGCGACGATCGTCGAGAGCGTGAAGAAGACCAACCGGCTGGTGACGGTGGAAGAAGGCTGGCCGTTCGCCGGGATCGGCGCCGAGATCGCGATGCAGATCATCGAGCACGCGTTCGACTGGCTGGACGCGCCGCCGGTGCGGGTGCACGGCGTGGACGTGCCGCTTCCCTACGCGGCGAATCTGGAGAAACTCGCGCTGCCGCAGCCCGACTGGGTGGTGGACGCGGTGAAGAAGATCGTCTGAGCGGGGGATTTCGACCATGGCAACCAATATCCTGATGCCGGCACTGAGCCCGACGATGACCGAGGGCACGCTCGCCCGCTGGTTGAAGAAGGAAGGCGAGACGATCAAGGCCGGCGACGTGATCGCCGAGATCGAGACCGACAAGGCGACCATGGAGGTCGAGGCGGTCGATGAGGGCGTACTCGGCAAGATCCTGGTCGAGGACGGCACGGCGAACGTGAAGGTGAACGCGCCGATCGCGGTGCTGGTCGACGCCGGCGAGGCGGTGCCCAGCGCGGCACCGGCCGCGCCTCGGCTCCGGCCGCGCCGCAGCCGGCCGCGCCCGCGGCGGCAGCCGCCGGCGCCCGCCGCCGCAAGGCGGCTGCCCCGGCCGCCCAGAACCGGCGGCGCCGGCCGCAGCTCGCGGCGAGGGCCGGCACCGGTCGCCAACGGTCATGCCGGCCCCGGCGAGCGGATCTTCGCGTCGCCGCTGGCGCGCCGGATGGCGTCGCAGGCCGGGATCGACCTGTCTGGACTGAAGGGCAGCGGGCCGAACGGCCGGATCGTGCGGGCGGATATCGAGGCGGCCCAGAAAGGCGGCGCCCGCTCCGGCTGCCCCGGCCGCGGCGGCTCGCCGCTCCGGCCGTCGCGCCGCCCGCCGCCGCACCGTTGGCCAAGGCGCCCGCGCCGGTCATCACCGCGCCGCACAAGCTGGTGCCGCATACCTCGATGCGGAAGGTCATCGCCCGGCGGTTGACCGAGGCGCATCGCGACGACCCCGCATTTCTACGTCTCGATGGACATCGAGATCGACGCGATGATCGCGCTGATGGGCCAGTTGAACGCCAAGGCGCCAGCCAAGGACGCGCCTGGCACCTATCTCATCACCATCAACGACATGGTGATCAAGGCAGCGGCGGCGACATTGCGAAAAGTGCCGGCGGTGAACGCGAGCTGGACCGACGACGGCGATGGCTCTCTACGACGACGTCGATATCAGCGTCGCGGTCGTCCATCCCGGACGGGCTGATCACGCCGATCATCCGCCAGGCGGACACAAAGGGGCTGGCAACGCATCAGCCGGGAGATGAAGGACCTGGCCGGACGGGCCCGGGCCGGCAAGCTGAAGCCGGAGGAGTTCCAGGGCGGCAGCTTCTCGATCTCCAACATGGGGATGTTCGGGGTGTCGGCGTTCACCGCGATCATCAACCCGCCGCAGTCGGCGATCCTGGCGGTCGCGGCCGGGCAGGAAACGGCCGATCGTGAACAAGCAGCGGCGAACTGGCGGTCGCCACGGTGATGACCTGCACGCTGTCGGTCGACCACCGCGTCGCCGACGGGGCGCTGGGTGCGACCTGGATGCGAACGTTCAAGCAGGTGGTCGAGGACCCGCTGAGCTTGCTGCTGTAAGGGCGAAAGCCGGTGTCCCGGCGCTCGCCTCGCGTGTTACCGCGGCCGCCCGACGTATCATGGCCGTCGTCCCATGTGTCACGGCCGTCGACCGGCCTGTCGCGGCCGTCGCCCCATGTGTCACGGCCGGGCGAGCGGGCACGCGAGCGAGGGTTGGGCCGGCCCGGGCCAGCCGATAAGGTCGCGAGCGGCCGGCCCCGACCAGGTCGTCCCGCGGTGGCCAAACCTGGGCCCGCCACGACCGCCCCCTCCGTCACAGGTCACAGCCTGCCACGATGACCCTGCCGTTTACCATCCGCCCCGCCCGGCCGGCCGACACACCGGCCATTCTGCGCCTGATCCGCGGCCTGGCCGAGTACGAAGGTCTGCTGCACGAGGTCACCGCCACCGAAGCCGAGCTGCACGACGCCCTGTTCGGCGCCCCAGCCCCGCGCCCACGCCACTCTCGCCGAGGTCGACGGCGCACCCGTCGGCCTCGCGTTGTTCTACTACACGCTCAACACGTTCAAGCTGCGGAACAACATCTTCCTCGAAGACCTGTTCGTCGAACCCGCGCACCGAGGCACCGGCATCGGCCTCGCCCTGATGCGCCATCTGGCGCAGCGGGCGGTGGCCGAGGACGTGCGGCCGCATCGAATGGCGTGTGCTGAACTGGAACCGGCCCTCGATCGATTTCTACCATCGTCTCGGTGCCCAACCGATTCAGCGACTGGCACACATTGTTACTGAGCGGCGACGCGCTCGTCGCCCTGGCGGAAGGAAATTCCCATGGCTGAGCAAGCATTCGACCTGATCGTCCTCGGCGGCGGCCCCGGCGGCTATGTCGCCGCCATCCGCGCCGCACAGCTGGGCATGAAGACCGTTGTCGTGGAGCGCGAACACCTGGGCGGCATCTGCCTCAACTGGGGCTGCATCCCGACCAAGGCGCTGCTGCGCACCAGCGAGATCAATCATCTGCTGCACCATCTGCCGGAGTTCGGTTTCGACGCCGTCGAATCCCGTTTCGATATCGACAAGGTCGTGAAACGGTCCCGCGCGGTGGCGAAACAGCTTTCCTCCGGCGTCGCCCATCTGCTTCGCAAGAACAAGGTCACGGTCGTTCGACGGCGCGGGCAAACTGGCCGGCAAGCAGACCGTGTCAGTAACAAAGGATGGCAAGGACGATTGCCACCCTGAAGGCTCCGCACATCATCCTGGCGACCGGCGCGCGCGCCCGCCAGCTTCCCGGGATCGAGGCGGACGGCAAGCTGATCTGGTCGTACAAGGACGCCATGGTCCCGCCGATGTTTCCGAAATCGCTGCTGGTGATCGGCTCCGGCGCGATCGGCATCGAATTCGCCAGCTTCTACCTGAACATGGGCGCGCAAGGTGACCGTCGTCGAGGTCCTGCCGCGCATCCTGCCGGTCGAGGACGAGGAGATCTCCGCCTTCGCCCACAAGGCGTTCGAGAAACAGGGCATGAAGATCCTTGTCAACGCCACGGTGAAAAGCGCGAAGAAGGGCGCCGACAACGTCACGGTAACGGTTGAACGCCGGCGGCAAAGCGCAGGAGATCACTGTCGATCGCGTGATTTCCGCGGTCGGCATCGTTGGTAACGTGGAAGATATCGGGCTGGAAGGCACCGGCGGTGAAGGTCGATCGCAGCCATGTCGTGATCGACGAATACTGCCGCACCGGCGAACCCGGGGTCTACGCGATCGGCGACCTCGCCGGGCCGCCATGGCTCGCGCACAAGGCCAGCCATGAAGGCGTGATCTGCGTCGAGAAGATCGCCGGCCTGAACGACGTGCATCCGATGGATGTGCTGAACATCCCCGGCTGCACCTATTGCCGCCCGCAGGTCGCCTCGGTCGGGCTGACGGAAGCCAAGGCCAAGGAACAGGGGCACGAGGTCAAGGTCGGGCGCTTCCCGTTCATCGGCAACGGCAAGGCCATCGCCATGGGGGAGCCCGAAGGCATGGTCAAGACGGTGTTCGACGCCGAAGACCGGCGAACTGCTGGGCGCGCACATGGTCGGCGCCGAGGTGACGGAAATGATCCAGGGCTACACCATCGCCCGGACCCTGGAGACGACGGAAGCCGAACTGATGCACACGGTGTTTCCGCATCCGACGGTCAGCGAAACGATGCACGAAGCGGTACTCGACGCCTACAAGCGGGTGATCCATTTCTGACCCGCACACTCGCCGAGCGTGATCGCGTCAACGCACCCGTGGCATCTCGTCCAGAACCCCGGAATACGGCTCAGGCGAGATCGTCACGGCGCCGTGGAACGGCGAGCTCAGTCCGATGATCAACAGCAGCACGAGCAGACCGGATGCAACCAGGGCCGCCGTCATGACCAGATGCAGCGCCTGAGCCGGGGCGCCCAGAACGAAGCTGAATGCCACCACCAGCGCTCCGCCAGATAGCAGGATTACCCACACCAGGCCAGGTATCGTGCCATGCGTGGCAAGCCTGCGGTCGCGCCGGGCCGCGGCCAGGTCGCTCACCACGCGGATCAGGAACTGCTGTACGGCGGCCTGCCCGGCATTGGCGGGGATCAAGCCAAAAACCACCTGATCGAGCCGCTCCAGATGAGATTCCGACACCGGAACTTTGCGCCCGGCGACCTGCGCTGGCCACTCGACGTCGATGATCTGCACGAGATAAGCCCTGAGATCGTCGCGAATCGCGGCACCCTTCGGATCCGGAATACCCTGGCTTGCGCTGTACAGCCGTCCAATCAGGTCCGCCTCGTGTCGTGACAGGGCTTCGGCGGCACTGTGCTGCTCCCAGGCGGTCGTCGCCATGAACGCCAGCAGCACAGCGTAGGTCGTGCCGATGACTGAGAAGATCACGCCACCAAGCTCTGTGTGCTGGCGACGCACGGAAGCCGGCAGGAAATGGTGGACCAACAACTGCAGGACCAGCGCCGCGGCAATCCCCGCGGCCAGGATCACAACCCCCGATTGCCAGATCGGGTGCATCGTGACTGACATCGCCATCATCGCTTCCGCTTCCCTCAGCCCGGCTAAATAGTGGGCCTCCGAGGAAGCAGTGCAATGACGCCCCGCATCGAATTCGGCCCAACCGCCCCGGCAAGCCGGCGGCGACAGATCTTGGCCGCGGGGCGCTGCATGCCGCGACGCTGAACACAGCGTCGTCCACGTCGCTCCTGAGCAAACCTCTATTTATATATGGAAATACTACGTACAGCCCGTTCAAGTTGCATGGTCTATATAGCCGCTCAGCGTTATCTGCTCGCGCACTGAACCGCCCGCCGCCTGTGCCGCGGGCTAAAGGAGCATTGACCATGCTTGACCTGATATACGTCGCCATCGGCGCGGCATTCCTGTACCTCTGCGTCCTGTACGCATTCGCCTGCGATCACCTGTAGGACCACGCCAATGATGCTGGACTACGTCCTGGGCGGCCTCGTGACCGTCTTCCTTCTGGCCTATCTCGTCGTTGCGCTGATCAAGCCCGAACGCTTCTAGGCCAGTCCTCTCCATGCGCGGAAAACAAGATCATGACAGTCAATGGCTGGCTGCAGATCGCGCTGTATTGCGTCCTGCTCATGCTCCTCACCAAACCACTGGGGGGCTACATGACCCGCGTCTTCGCGGGCGAGCGCACGCTCTTGTCACCGGTGCTGAGGCCCCTGGAACGGGGCCTTTATCGTCTGTCCGGCGTCGATGAGGCAAGGAACAGCACTGGGTCACCTACGCCATCGCCATGCTGGCGTTCAGCTTCGCCGGTTTCGTCGTGCTGTACGCGCTGCAGCGGCTGCAGAGCCGACCTGCCGTTCAACCCGCAGGACCTGGACGCGGTGTCGCCCGATCTGGCGTTCAACACCTCGGTCAGCTTCGTCACGAACACGAACTGGCAGTCCTACACGCCGGAAACCACCATGAGCTACCTGGTGCAGATGGCCGGGCTGACGGTGCACAACTTCGTCTCGCGCCGCCACCGGCATCGCGCTGGCGCGTCGCGCTGATCCGCGGTTTCGCCCGGCGTTCGGCGAAGACCATCGGCAATTTCTGGGTCGATCTGACCCGCTGCACGCTCTACATCCTGCTGCCGATCTGCATTGTCGTCTGGCCCTGGTGTTGGTCTGGCAGGGCGTGCCGCAGAACCTCATCGCCTACACCAACGTCACCACCCTGGAAGGCGGCAAGCAGCTCATCGCGCAGGGCCCGGTCGCCTCGCAGGAAGTGATCAAGATGCTGGGCACCAACGGCGGCGGCTTCTTCAACGCCAACTCGGCGCATCCGTTCGAGAATCCGACCGCGCTGACCAACCTGATCCAGATCCTGCTGATCTTCTCGCATCGGCGCCGCACTGACCAACGTGTTCGGCCGCATGGTGGGCAACCAGCGCCAGGGCTGGGCGATCTTCGGCGTCATGGTGCTGTCTGTTCCTGGCCGGCGTCAGCATCGCCTATTCCGTCCGAAGCCGCGGGCAACCCGCGTTCGCCGCGCTCCATGTCGATCAGACCGCCAGCGCGCTGCAGCCCGGCGGCAACATGGAGGGCAAGGAGGTCCGCTTCGGCATCGCCAACTCGGCGCTGTTCACCACCATCACCACCGATGCCTCGTGCGGCGCGGTCAACAACATGCATGACAGCCTGACGCCGCTCGGCGGCATGGTGCCGATGGTCAACATCATGCTGGGCGAGATCATCTTCGGCGGCGTCGGCTCCGGTCTCTACGGCATGCTGCTGTTCGTCATCGTGGCGATGTTCGTCGCCGGGCTGATGGTCGGCCGCACGCCCGGAATATCTCGGCAAGAAGCTGGAGGCGAAGGAGGTCAAGATGGCCATGCTCGGCATCCTGATCCTGCCGCTGTCGATGCTCGGCTTCACCGCCTGGCCGTCGTGCTCCAGCCGGGCCTGACCGCGCTGACGAACGCCGGCCCGCACGGCTTCTCCGAGGCGCTGTACGCCTATGTCTCGGCCACCGGCAACAACGGCAGCGCCTTCGCCGGGCTGTCCGCCAACACGCCGTTCTGGAACATCGACGTTGGGCGCTGGCGATGTTCATCGGCCGCTTCCTGATGATCATCCCGATGCTGGCCATCGCCGGGTCGCTCGCTGCGCAAGAAGATCGTGCCCGTCTCGGCCGGCACCTTCCCCACCGATGGCGGCCTGTTCGTCGGCCTGGTGATCGGCGTCATCCTGATCACCGGCGGCCTGATCTTCCTTCCCTCCCTCGCCCTTGGGCCGGTCGTCGAGCACTTCTCGATGCTCGCCGGCACAACCTACTGAGGCACCTGACAGATGGAAACCAGAACCCACTCACGCGAGCGCGAAGTCCAGCCTGCTGGACACGTCCATCCTGCTGCCGGCCATCGGCCAGGCATTCCGAAAACTCGATCCGCGGCATGATGATCCGCAACCCGGTGATGTTCGTGGTGGAGGTCGTCGCGGCCCTGACCACGATCATCTTCCTGCACGACCTGCTGACCGGCGGGGCCCATCTCGGCTTCACCTTCCAGATCATCCTGTGGCTGTGGATCACCGTGGTGTTCGCCAACTTCGCCGAAGCCGTGGCCGAGGGTCGCGGCAAGGCGCAGGCGGCCTCGCTGCGGCGGGCGCGCACCGACACGATGGCGAACCGGATCACCGCGACGGGAACCGAAACCGTCCCGGCACCCGAGCTGAAGCAGAACGACATCGTGCTGGTCTCCGCCGGGGAACTGATCCCCAGCGACGGCGAGGTGATCGAGGGCATCGCCTCGATCGACGAATCCGCCATCACCGGCGAATCGGCGCCGGTCATCCGCGAAAGCGGCGGCGACCGCTCGGCCGTGACCGGCGGCACGCGCGTGCTGTCCGACTGGATCAAGGTCCGGATCACCGCCGCCCAGGGCTCGACCTTCCTCGACCGGATGATCGCGCTGGTGGAGGGCGCCGAACGGCAGAAGACGCCGAACGAGATCGCGCTGAACATCCTGCTGGCCGGCCTGACGATCATCTTCGTCTTCGCCGTCGCGACCATCCCCAGCTTCGCGACCTATGCCGGCGGCTCGGTCTCCGGTCGTCATCCTGGTGGCGCTGTTCGTCGCGCTGATCCCCACCACGATCGGCGCGCTGCTGTCGGCCATCGGCATCGCCGGCATGGACCGGCTGGTGCGGTTCAACGTGCTGGCGATGTCCGGCCGCGCGGTCGAGGCGGCCGGCGACGTGGACACGCTGCTGCTGGACAAGACCGGCACCATCACCCTGGGCAACCGCCAGGCGACCGAGTTCTATCCCGCTGACCGGCGTCACCGCACGCGAACTGGCCGACGCGGCGCAGTTGTCCTCGCTGCCCGACGAAACCCCGGAAGGCCGCTCCATCGTCGTGCTGGCGAAGGAGAAATACGACATCCGCGGCCGCGACATGGCGCCGCTGGACGCGCATTTCGTGCCGTTCTCGGCGCAGACCCGGCTGTCCGGCATCGACTTCGACGACTCGTCCATCCGCAAGGGCGCGGTGGACGCGGTGCTGAACTGGGTGCGACGCCCCCACAGCGGCGCCACATCGGCAACGGCGGTGTCGCCACCGCGGTCCGCGAACGGAGCGCGGCGGTGAAGGAACTGACGGCCAAGGCGGAAGAAGTCGCCAAGGCCGGCGGCACGCCGCTGGCGGTCGCCAAGGACGGCAAGCTGCTGGGCGTCATCTACCTGAAGGACATCGTCAAGGGCGGCATCCGCGAGCGCTTCTCGGAATTGCGCCGCATGGGCATCCGCACGGTGATGATCACCGGCGACAATCCGCTCACCGCCGCCGCGATCGCCGCCGAGGCGGGGGTCGACGACTTCCTGGCCCAGGCCACGCCGGAGGCGAAGCTGAAGCTGATCCGCGACGAGCAGGCCCAGGGCAAGCTGGTCGCGATGTGCGGCGACGGCACCAACGACGCCCCTGCCCTGGCGCAGGCCGATGTCGGCGTGGCGATGAACACCGGCACCATGGCGGCGCGCGAGGCCGGCAACATGGTCGATCTCGACAGCGATCCGACCAAGCTGATCGAGATCGTGGAGATCGGCAAGCAGTTGCTGATGACCCGCGGCGCGCTGACGACGTTCTCGATCGCCAACGACGTGGCGAAGTATTTCGCCATGATCCCGGCGATGTTCATCGCGTTCTATCCGCAGCTTGCAGGCGCTGAACATCATGCGGCTCGGCACATCCGCAGAGTGCGATCCTGTCGGCGATCATCTTCAACGCGCTGATCATCGTGGCGCTGATCCCGCTGGCGCTGAAGGGCATCCCGTACCGGCCGATCGGCGCCGCCGCGCTGCTGCGGCGGAACCTGCTGATCTACGGGCTGGGCGGGATCGTCGCACCGTTCGTCGGGATCAAGCTGATCGACATGGCGGTCACCGCGATCGGACTGGCCTGAGCACGCAAGCCGCGTAGCGCAAAGGATCGGAACCGCGGCATGAACGCAGAGTGAACTCAGATGCGACCGAACCGCTGGCTGTCATTTTGATCGCTTCTTGTCAGCGTTCGATCTGCGGTTGACAATATGTCCACCGCCTGAGGACACACAACCAATGCTGCAGCAAATCCGCCCCGCCATCGTGATGATCGTCTGCATGACGATCCTGACCGGCCTCGCCTACCCGCTGGCGATGACCGGCATCGCCCAGGCGATCTTCCCCCACCAGGCCAACGGCAGCCTGATCGAGCGTGACGGCAAGGTCATCGGCTCGACCCTGATCGGGCAGAATTTCACCAGCGACAACTACTTCCACGGCCGCCCGTCGGCGACCACCGATACCGATCCGAAGGATCCGACCAAGACCATCCCGGCGCCGTACAACGCCGACAACTCCGGCGGCTCGAACCTCGGCCCGACCTCGAAGGCGCTGGTGGACCGGGTGACCGCGGACGCCAAGAAGCTGGCAGCCGAGAACCCCGGCACGCCGGTCCCCATCGACCTGGTGACGACCTCCGCCAGCGGGCTTGACCCGGACATCTCTCCGGCCGCCGCCCTGTTCCAGGTGCCGCGCGTCGCCAAGGCGCGCCACCTGCCGGAGGACGACGGTGCGCCAACTGGTGCAGGATCACATCGTCGGCCGGCTTGCGGTCTGATCGGCGAACCCCACGTGAACGTGCTGGAGTTGAACCTGGCACTGGATGCTCTGGGTCATAGCTGAACGGCGCCCTGGCTGACGGCGCCAAATGGCGAAGCCCGGCTTGAACGGAGCGGGCCTGAACGGATAGGAATGGGCGAAAGCGCGAACACCGATCGGCGGCCGTCACCTGACGCCCTGCTGCGGGAGGCGGAGAAGTCACAGCGCGGCCGGCTGAAGATCTTCCTCGGCGCCGCGCCGGGCGTCGGCAAGACCTACGAGATGCTCTCCGCCGCCCAGACCAGGCGGCGGGAGGGCGTCGATGTCGTCGTCGGCGTGGTCGAGACCCACGGCCGAGCGGAAACCGAGGCGCTGACGGCGGGGCTGGAAGTCATCCCGCGGCGGACCATCACCTACCGCGAGCGCACGCCTGACGGAGATGGACCTGGACGCGATCCTGGCCCGCCGTCCGCGCCTCGTGCTGGTCGATGAACTGGCGCACACCAACGCGCCCGGCAGCCGCCATCCCAAGCGCTACCTCGATGTCGAGGAACTGCTCGCCGCCGGCATCGACGTCTATACGACGCTGAACATCCAGCACGTCGAGAGCCTGAACGACGTGGTGGCCCGGATCACCCGCATCCGCGTCCGCGAGACCGTGCCGGATTCGGTGATCGAGCGGGCCGACGACATCGAACTGATCGACCTGACCCCGGAAGACCTGATCCAGCGGCTGAAGGACGGCAAGGTCTACGTCCCGGCGCAGGCCGAACGCGCGGTGCGGCACTATTTCGTGCCCGGCAACCTGACGGCGCTGCGGGAACTGGCGTTGCGGCGCACCGCCCAGCGTGTGGACAACCAGATGGTTGACTACATGCGCAGCCACGCCATCGAAGGCCCCTGGCCCGCCGGGGAGCGTGTGCTGGTCTGCGTCCAGGGCGGCCCGCAAGGCCACCGCCACGATCCGCCATGCCAAGCGCCTGGCCGACCAGCTTCGCGCACCTTGGACCGCGATCAACGTCGAGACCACGGAGTGCAGCCCGGGCGACGGCCGCCGAACAGGACAGCGTCGTGGCGGCGCTGCGGCTGGCGCAGCGGCTGGGGGCGGAGCCGGTGCTGATCCCCGGCCAGGACGTGGCGGACTCCGTCATCGATTACGCCCGCGCCAACAACGTCACCCACCTGATCGTCGGCAAATCCGGACCGGGCGCAGTGGCGGCAGCGGTTGTTGGGCTCGATCACCCAGCGGCTGATCAACCGCGCCGGCGGCATCAACATCCATGTGATCGAGGTGCCGCCCGAACGGGTCGACGGCACGCCCCCGGCGGCGCCGGCCGAACCGGCCAATCCGTGGATATCCGGCCCTACGCGATCGCCACGCTCGTCGGTGCTGCTGGCGATACCGATCGCGATGGGCCTGCATGAACTGCTGAGCGTCACCAATGTCGCGCTGGTGTTCCTGACCGCGATCCTGATCGGCGCGGTGCTGGAAGGGCTGGGGCCGTCGCTGGTCGCCTGTTTCGTGGCCATAGCGGCCTACAATTTCTTCTTCCTGCCGCCGCTCTACACCTTCACCATCGCCGATCCGGAAAACGTCGTCGCGCTGTTCTTCTTCGCTGTTGTCGCGGTGATCGCCAGCAACCTCGCGGCGCGGGTCCGCGGACAGGCGGTGACAGCGCGATTACGCGCCCGGCAGACCGACGATCTCTACCAGTTCAGCCGCAAGCTGTCGGTGGCGGTGACCCTGGACGACCTGCTGTGGGCGACCGCGCACCAGATCGCGCTGATGCTGAAGGTGCGCGTCGTGCTGCTGCTGCCCAGGGCGACAATGGTCACGGCAGTGTCGCGGTCCGCGCCGGGTTCCCGCCGGAGGACATGCTGGATGACGCGGACCTCGCCGCTGCGAAATGGTCGTGGGAAAAGAACCACATCGCCGGCCGCGGTTCGGACACGCTGCCAGGCGCCAAATGGCTGTTTCAGCCGTTGCGCACCGGCCGCGGCCCGCTCGGCGTCGTCGGCATCATCCGCGACGAGCCCGGGCCGCTGCTGACCCCCGACCAGCAGCGGCTGCTGGACGCGCTGGCCGATCAGGCGGCGCTGGCGATCGAGCGGGTCAACCTCGCCCGCGATCTGCACCTGGCGCGCCTGCAGGTGGAGACCGACCGGCTGCGCTCGGCCTTGCTGACGTCGATTTCGCACGATCTGCGCACGCCGCTGGCCTCGATCCTCGGATCCGCCACCAGCCTGCGGTCGCAGGATGCGGTCCTGGACCCTGCAACCAAGGAAGCGCTGCTCGGCACCATCATCGAGGAAGCCGATCGGCTGAACCGCTTCATCGGCAACCTGCTGGACATGACCCGGCTGGAGTCCGGGGCGCTGAAGCCCGGGCCGGCCTGAATGAGCTGTCGGACGTGATCGGGGCCGCCCTGCAGCGCGCCACGAAGATCCTGGCCGGGCACCGCATCGAGGTCGATCTGCCCGCCGACCTGCCGATGCTGGCACTCGACATGGTGCTGTTCGAGCAGGTGCTGTTCAACCTGCTGGACAACGCCGCCAAGCATGCGCCAGGCGGCAGCCTGATCACCATCCAGGCCAGGCAGGATCGCGAAACCGTCATGCTACGCATCATGGACGAGGGCGAAGGCATCCCGCGCGGACGATGTCGATCGCATCTTCGAAAAATTCTATCGGCCGGCGGTGGCGATCGCAGACGCGCCGGAACCGGATTGGGCCTTGCGATTTGTCGCGGATTCGTGGAAGCGATGGACGGGACGATCTCGGCCACGCAACCGCCCCGACCGGCGCGGGGCCATGTTCGTCATCACCCTGCCGGTTCCCGTCAACGCACTGCTGCCCCGAAGAGGAGACCACATCATGAGCACCGGAGCCGGCCCGCTGCGGGTTCTGGTGGTCGACGACGAACCGGCGATCCGGCGCTTCCTGCGCGCCGGACTTTCCAGCCAGGGGTATGTCGTCAGCGAACTCGAGGAGGGTCTGCCGGCGGTGGATGTCGCGCGCCGCAAAGGCACCGATCTGATCGTTCTGGACCTCGGTCTGCCCGATATCGACGGAACCGAGGTGATCGGACGAATCCGCGCCGCCGGGTCCTCCGTGCCGATCATCGTGCTGTCGAGCCGCAGCGACGAGGCGGCGAAGGTCGACGCGCTCGACCTCGGGGCGGACGATTTCGTGACCAAGCCGTTCGGCATCGACGAACTTCTGGCGCGAATCAGGGCCGCGCAGCGCCACCGCTTGCAGCGGGAGAGGCGAGACCCCGATCTTCCGCAGCGGCGACCTGACGGTCGATCTGGTGCGCCGGATCGTGACGGTGCGCGGCGAGGAGGTGAAATTCTCGCCGCGCGAATATGCCGTGCTTGCGGCTGCTGGTGCAGCACGCGGGAAAAGTGCTGACGCACAAGATGATCTTGCGGGAGGTCTGGGGGGGCGATACCGACGTGCAGTATCTGCGTATCTACGTGCGCGCCCTGCGCCAGAAGATCGAAGCCGACCCGGAGCGGCCGGTCCACATCCTGACGGAAACCGGCGTGGGCTACCGATTGCGGATCAACGATTAGGATTCCTGTTCTGGATGGAAATCTCCGACTTTCTTACGCCTGACCGGGTGCTGCTGGATGTGCGGTCACGCGACAAAGGTCAGTTGATCGGCGAAATCGCCCGGCATTTCGGGCGACTGGTGCCGGCGTCTGAAGCCGGAGACGGTCGAAAGCCGCGCTGCTGGCGCGGGAACAGCTTGGTTCGACCGGCCTTGGCGCCGGGTTTGCCCTGCCACATGCGCGGATCGAGGGTCTGGACACCTATCTCGGGTTGTT
The DNA here is from genome assembly GCA_963817185.1 of uncultured Alphaproteobacteria bacterium. Taxonomy (GTDB): domain Bacteria; phylum Pseudomonadota; class Alphaproteobacteria; order Acetobacterales; family Acetobacteraceae; genus Rhodopila. The sequence goes on from CAWFNN010000007.1 coordinate 855,022, forward strand.
CGTCCGGCTGGCGAAGCCGGTCGATTTCGACGCGATCGACGGCAAGCCGGTGCAGCTGGTGTTCGTGCTGCTGATCCCGTTCGAAAGCGCGACGTCGCATGTCGCCGCGCTGGCGGCGATCTCGCGGCGGTTTCGTGACGCCGCGCTGGTCAGCAGGCTGCGGAAGGCCGAGACACAGGCCGAGGTCTACGGAACTCTCACTGAAATGTAACCCGTCACACCGGTTTGTGAGAACCCCGCCCGCGCGTCATCCTGGACCCGCCTCATCTCCAGACAGCCAGGCGGTCGGAGCCCGGCCCGGCGACCCGCGACGTTCCGCCGGACAAGCTTTCCCGGCCACGGACCCCGCCTTGCACAGGCCAGGCCACAACCCCGGCCTGGCGCCGCAACGCGCATCACCGCGCCGTCACCTCTCCGTCGCCCGCCCACTCCCGCCATAGCAGCATCAATGCGGCCATGATCGCCGGACCGAGAAACAGGCCCACCAGCCCCCAGGTCTCCACGCCACCCAGAATACCCAGCAGCACCCAAAGGAACGGCAATCGCGTCGCCCCGCCGATCAGCACCGGACGGATGAAATGGTCGGCAACGAACGTCACCGCCATGCCCAGCAAGCCGATGACGACCGCCGCTGCAACCGACCCCTGTACCAGTAGAACGAGCGCCGCCACCCCGAACGCGACGGCGGCCCCGAACGGCACCATGGCGGCGACGGCGGTGAACAGGCCGAACAGAGTCGGATGCGGCACGCCCGCGATTATGTACGCAACCCCCAGGATGAACCCTTCGCCCAATCCGACCAGCACGAGCCCGTCGACCGTCCCATGCACCGACGCCATCATCTGCCGGCCGATCCGTTCCCCCGCGGGCCCGAAGGCACGTGCGCTGGCGCGCTGCAATTGGGCGCCAAACCGTTCACCGTCCTTGAACAGGAAAAACAAGGTCAGCAGCATGAAGCCGAACAGCACGGCCCGGTGCGCGATATCGGCACCGATCTGCCGGCTGTTCGATACAAATTCGGATTGGCGGGCCCTTCGCAGCAGCGCGTTGGCGGATGCCGGACTCGCCAGGTTTTCCTGCCACCAGGTCGTGGCCTCGTGGCTGCCGACCGGAAGGTGCGCCAGCCATTCGGGCGGCGGAATCCCCTCCGAGCGGGCCTTGGCGATGCTGTCAAAAATGCCGCCCACCTCCTTGCCGACCTGGACGCCAACCAGCACCAGCGGGATGATGAATACCAGTGCGACCGCCACGGTAAAGAGCGACGGCAGCAGGATATTGTGCCTGCCAGGAGGCCGGCGGTGCACCGCACGCTGATACAGCGGCCAGACCGCGATCGCCAGGATCGCGGCCCAGATCAACGCCGGCAAATATCCGTGCAACGTCCACGCGCCGGCCGCCGTCAGCAGCAAGGCCAGTGCGGCTTTCGCAGCCTGCTGCGCGCGTGATGCCCCGTCGGTGGCGACCGTGTCGTCGGTCATGGCGCCCGCCCGCCCGGTGGATAGGGCGGCGGCGGCCCGTCACGACGAAACGGCGCCGCAGTCAGGCGTTGCGTCATCACCGCCGCCCCTACGGTCACCAAGACCAGCGCAGCGATCCAGCGGCCGAGAGGGGCGGGAAAGCTGTCATACGGCCGCCACACCAGGGCCAGGAAAACGACCGTGACGACCACCAACGCTCCGATGCCCCGATGTCCTCGCTGCGATGCCAGGACGGCCAGAACGACGAAGACGACGTACAACGCAATGGCCAGCGCCCGGACGGCGCCGTAGGCTCGCATACCCAGCGCAGCCACGAGATTGCTGAAAGTCGCGTCAATCCAATCGATCCAATCCAGACATGCGTCGAGAAACCGGTCCGGTCCGATCAGATACAGCGCCACGGCCAGCACAAAGCCGCCGATCCAGATCATCAGAATACTTTCTCGTCGCACGACGCCACCCTTATCGTCAGGTTGGATCCGGCTGCTTCTACGCGATTGCAGGCCGGCCTGCACGTCGGGGCCGACAGGATCGTGACCGGCCTCTTGCACTTGTGGCCCGTTCGGTGAAACTCGGCTGCCATGCGGCGGCGACCGCGACGAGGAAACGCAGTGGACCTTGTGGGGAGACATCCGCCATGCCTGACGACGCCGCCGTCACGTCCACCGCCCTGCACCACCTTTCGATCGCCGAAGCCGCTCGCCTGATCGAACGGCGGCATCTGTCCCCGGTGGACCTGACGCAGGCTTATCTGGACCGGATCGAGGCCTGCGACCCGCAGCTGAACGCCTACCTGCTGGTCACCGCCGACCGGGCGCTGGACGCCGCCCGGGCCGCCGAGGCGGAAATCGCCGCCGGCCGCTATCGCGGCCCGTTGCACGGCATCCCCTTCGCCCTGAAGGACATCTACTGCACCGCCGGTATCCGCACGACCTGCCACTCCCGGACCCGCGCCAACTACGTGCCGGACTTCGATGCCACCACCGTGGCGAAGCTGTACGACGCCGGCGCGATCCTGCTGGGCAAACTCTCCACCCATGAGTTCGCCCACGGCGGCCCATCCTTCGACCTGCCCTGGCCCGCCGCCCGGAACCCCTGGAACCGCGAGCACTTCACCGGCGGCTCATCCAGCGGGTCCGGCGCCGCCGTCGCCGCGGGTCTTACCCCAGCCTCCCTCGGCTCCGACACCGGCGGCTCCATTCGCAACCCCGCCGCGCTGTGCGGGCTGGTCGGCCTGAAGCCGACCTACGGACTGGTCAGCCGGTCGGGCGTTTACACCAACAGTTTCAGCTACGACCACGCCGGCCCGATGACCTGGACGGTCGAGGACTGCGCGATCATGCTGCAGGCGATCGCCGGTAACGACCCGAAGGATCCCGCCAGTGCCGCACAGGCCGTGCCCGACTACCGGGCGGAACTGACCGCCGGGGTGAAGGGCCTGCGCATCGGCGTGCTGCGGCATCTCTACGAAGCGGACGTTCCCGTCCCCGCCGCTTCGAAAGCAGCGCTGGACCAGGCCTACGACGTTCTCCGCGGGCTTGGCGCTGTCATCGAGGACGCTCGCATCAGGCCGGCCGCGGACTACCACGCTGTGAAGATCACCGGGGCGGAGAGCGAACTGTTCGCCGTCCACGAACCGGTCCTGCGTGCCCGGCTCAACGACTTCGGAGCCGATTTCCTCGGCCGGGCGCTGGGGGCGCTGCTGATCAGCGGGGCCGACTATGTGCAGGCGTCGCGGCAGCGGCGGGCGATGATCGCCGAGATGGCGCCGCTGTACGACCGCTACGATGTGCTGCTGACAGCCGGACCCGGCCCGGCGGCCCGCCTGGACGCCTGGCGGACGATCCAGTTCTGGCAGCGCAGTTCCGTTACGACACCGTTCAACGTGACCGGTGGCCCCGCGCTCGTGCAGTGTATCGGCTTTACCGATGATGGATTGCCGCTGTCGATGCAGGTGGTCGGACGGCCGTTCGCCGACGCGATGGTGTTGCGCGTGGCGAAGGCATACGAGGACGCAACACCCTGGCGGCGCCGGCGGCCGTTGCTGCAGGCGGGCGCGGCTCCGCTGCCCGGCCCCGCCCGTGCCGGAGCCGGCAAAAGCGGAAATCGGCCAGTTCCGGCGCGACGAAATCGCCGTGATGTGCAAGCGCCGCGGGCTGACGGTGCCGGAGAAGCATTTCGAACAGTTGTGCGCGACCGCGCCGTACGTGGAGGAAATGGTCGGGCACCTCGACCGATCGTGGGATTTCATGGCCGAACCGGCAAGCGTGTTCCAGTTCGGCGGCTAGATCTTGCGCCCCTGCATCGGCGACTACCCAAAGTATGAACTCATTGGTTCCGTTTTGGACTTCCTCAATGAGATGTTATTTCCGCCCAGGCCGGCGAACTGTCAGTCGGGATATCATGATACGCACAGTAATCTGAGTCGTGGATGGCAGCATATATCTGAATTGACTTCTCCGCGATCGCTCCAATCTCCCGAAAACGCTCATCATAGGCCGTGATGACTTTCAGACGTTTTGCTGCTCTCATTTCGACTGCCTCCACGGCTCGATATCAAACCACTCGATGCGCCTCGGCGTTCATCATTGCGTGCGGCTACGGTTAAGCCGTACGCAATGATGGGGCCGCGGCGTTGTGCGTCCCAAAAAGGCTGCCCAGGTCGCAGGCGACCTCGTCAAGGACGGAGTCCCAGTCGCCGGGTTTCGGCTGACGGTAGAGCCGCAGTGTCGGATACCATGGGCTGTCGCGTCGTCCCCTCAGCCAGCGCCAGCACGAGTCGAAGCGGTCGAGCACCCAGACCGGCCTGCCCAGCGCCGCCGCAAGATGGACCACTGCGGTATCAACCGAGATCACGAGATCCAGATTGGCGATCAGTGCCGCGGTGTCGGCGAAGTCTCCAATCTCATTCATGAGATTGATCAGCGGGAAGTCCGCGGGCGCTGTCGGTCCGTCTTTTTGCAGGCTGAAGAACTGCAAACCGGGCAGGCCAAACAGCGGTGCCAGCCGATTCGGGGCCAATGAGCGCCGGCGATCGGCAGCCGCGAGGATGGGTGAATGGTTACGGGGATTGCCTGCCCAGACCACGCCGATCCGCGGCCCCTGGATATCGGCCGCGCCAAGCCGCGTGTTCCAGGCGGCGGCCAGCGCCTCGTCAGCGTGCAGATAGGCCACCGTGCCGGGATGCTGGCCAGCGTCGTGCCCAGTGCCAACGGCAGACTGAGCATCGGGCAGTGAAGATCGAAGGCGGGCAATTCCTCGCCACGCGCCAGAACAAGATCGACCCCGGGCAGGCTGCGAAGCAGCCGGACCAGCGGCTTCGGCGCTTCAATGACCACGCGCAGCCCGGCGGACGCCGCCAGCGGGGCGTAGCGGCAGAATTGCAGCGTATCGCCGAAACCTTGTTCGGCATGGATCAGCAGCGTCAGCCCGGCCGCCGGCTCGCCCCGCCATTGCGGCTGTGCAAAGTCGCGGCGTCCCGCCATCATTTGCGCCGTCTTCCAGCGCCATTCGAATTCCTGCCAACCAGCTGCCATATCGCCTCGCGCCAGCGGCGACATCGCCAGGTTGAAATGGCCTTCCGAGGAGTGGGGCTGGAGGCTCAGCACCGTGCGATGGCACGCGACCGCCTCATCCAGGCGTCCCTGGTTGTATAGTGCGACGCCCAGGTTGGAGTGCGCGTCCGCGAAGTCTGGCTTCAGCTCGATGGCCCTACGGCAGCAGGCGACCGCCTCGTTCAGCAGCCCCTGCTCCCTGAGTGCGGCTCCAAGGCCGATATGCGCGTCCGGCAGGTCTGGCTTCAGCTCGACGGCCCTGCGGCAGCAGGCGATCGCTTCCTCCAGCCGCCCCTGTTCCCTCAGCGCGTTGCCGAGGTTGTGGTATGCTTCGACAAAATCCGGCTTCAGGTCGACCGCCTTGCGGCCGCAAGCCACCGCGGCATCCAGCATTCTCCGTACCCTGAACAGGTTGCCGAGATTGTTGTAAATTTCCGCGTGGTCCGGTTTCAGCTCGAGTGCCCTTTGAAAGCAGTCAGCTGCCTCGTCCAGGCGTCCCTGTTCCCCCAAGGACGTTTCCCAGGTTGCAATGGGCATCGGCAAAGTTCGGATTGAGGTCAAGTGCCCGCGGATAGCAGGCGACCGCCTCCTCCAGCGCCCCTTGGCCCTTGCGTGCGTTGCCCAGGCCATTATGCGCTTCCGCGAGGTCTGGGCTGAGCCTGACAGCCGAGGCGTAACATGCTGCCGCCTGGTCCGGCAGCCCCTGCGCCATGAACACGTTGGCCAGATTGTAGTGATCCTCCGAGAAATCAGGCGCCAGGTCCAGCGCCCGGCGACAGCTGGCCACCGCGTCGTCGAACCGCTCCAGTTCCCAAGGCGCATTGCCCAGGTTGTTATGCGCCCCTGCGAAGTCCGGTCTGAGGTCAAGCACTCTGCGGAAGGCGGCCACAGCTTCGTCCAGTCGTCCCTGTCCTTTCAGAGTATTGCCGAGGTTATAGTGCGCCTCCGGGAAGTCCGGATTCAGGGTAATGACGGTACGATAGCAGTCCGCCGACCCGTCAAGCTTCCCTTGAGCGATCAGCACGTTACCCAGATTACAAGGCGACACCACCATTGATCGTGATCGCCTTGCGGATCTTGTCCGCGGCGATTTGGTGCTGTCCGGTCTGATACGCAATCATCCCGAGCAGGTGCAAGCTGTCAGCATGCCGCGGATTGACCGCAAGAACCTGCCGGTAGAGCCGTTCCGCATCGTTCAAGCGGCCTGCCATATGATGCTGAAGGCCTTCGGCGACCAACCGTTGATCACCCAGTGAAGCGCCTTCTCCGATCGGCCTGTTTTGCCTCTTTTCGGTTCGATGATGTTTTCGTTTCATATTCACTGGCGCTGCTCGACAGTCCCAGCTCGGGAAAGGCAATCCTATGCACAAATGGTTAATCAAAGATGAATTGATCGATAGTAAATCGATCGAACACGGACCATGGTTTCACGCTGCCAGCCGCGGGGGTGCGCCGGCCCAACGATCGGCTGCGGCCTTTACGACCGTCAGCCACAGTTGATGCGGCAACGACACCACCCGCTTGGCCGGGCTGACGACCCCTCCTGGTGGTCCAAACCTGACGCAAGCATCCCGTGCGGTCGGGTGAATCGGGCCGCCAAATCGGGGGCTAGAGCATGATCGCGCTGAGCGGAACGTCCCCGGCGCGTGAATCATGCGATCAAACAAAGAGATAGACCATTTCGGCCAGCACAGTCAGGCTGAAAATGGTCTAATGATTCAGATCAGACCGCACAGTCCGTCTGATTTGAACCATCAAGGGCGGATGAGCTCTACCCGCAACTCCGGTACGGTCTCCCCGTCCCGCTATCCGTGCTTGGCAAACATCGCGGCCATACGCGTGCCCAGACCGAACTTACGCCGTTCTTCCTCCACCGCCTGGCGCAGGATCGCCCGCACCTCCTCCTCCATGCTGCGTCCATGCTCCGCTGCGAGAACCCGCAGCCTCGCCTTGACGTCGTCGTCCAGGTTGCGCACCAGAAGCTGTGCCATGATCGATCCCTCCGACGCAGAGCTATCAATGATAGCATATAGGAAGACGCGTTAATTGCCGTTAGGTTCGCGTTGCCAACCACACCGAAGGACCCGGATGACAGTCTGCCCGTCTTGCCGTCGATATCGGCGGCACGTTCACCGATCTCGCGCTCGAACAGGACGGCACGACGCACCACCGCCAAGGTGCTGACCACGCCTGCGGCCCCCGAACGCGGCGTGATGGAGGGATTTCGCACCATCATCCAGGCCGCCGGCGTCGCGCCCGGCGACATCGAACTGATCATCCACGGCACCACGCTGGCGACCAATGCGATGATCGAGCGCAAAGGCGCCCGCACCGCCCTGATCACCACCGAGGGCTTTCGCGACGTCATCGCGATGGGCAACGAAAGCCGTTACGATCAGTACGATCTGAACATCGTGCTGCCGGAGCCTCTGGTGCCGCGCTACCTGCGCCTGCCGGTGCCGGAACGACTGGACAACACCGGCAGGGTCCTGCGCCCTCTGGATGAGGCCGCGGTGCATGCGCTGATCCCGGTGCTGCGGCAGGAAAACGTGGAAAGCATCGCCGTCGGCCTGCTGCACGCCTTCGTCAATCCGGTCCACGAACGGCGCATCCGGACGATCCTGGCGGATGCGTTGCCCGGACATTCCGGTGTCGCTGTCGTCGGAAGTCTCGCCCGAGATGCGGGAGTGGGAACGTTTCTCCACCACCGTCGCCAACGCCTATGTGCAGCCGATGATGGCACGCTATCTGCGCCGGCTGGAGGCCGATCTGCACGAAGCCGGCGCCGCCGCACCGCTGTTCCTGATGATGTCCGGCGGCGGCCTGACGACGATCGAGACCGCATGCCGCTTCCCGATCCGCCTGGTCGAAAGCGGGCCGGCCGGCGGCGCGATCTTCTCCGCCCACATCGCGCGCGAATGCGGACTGGACAGCGTGCTGTCGTTCGACATGGGCGGCACGACCGCGAAAATCTGCCTGATCGACGACTATCAAGCCGCAAACCGCCCGCACCTTCGAAGTCGCCCGGGTCGGCCGTTTCCGCAAAGGATCGGGCCTGCCACTGCGGATTCCGGTGATCGAGATGGTCGAGATCGGCGCCGGCGGCGGCTCGATCGCGCATGTCGATACGATGGGACGCATCGCGGTCGGACCGGAAAGCGCCGGCGCCGATCCGGGACCCGCGTGCTACGGCCGTGGTGGCACCCATCCGGCCGTGACCGATGCCAATCTGTCGCTTGGCCGTTACGATCCAGCCCGTTTCGCCGGCGGCTCGATGAAGCTGGACGCCGCCGCCGCGCACGATGCGCTGCTCGCCGATGTCGGCGCCGACGTTGGCGCTGACGGCGGAACTGGCGGCGCTTGGCGTGGTGGAGATGGTCGACGAGAACATGGCCAACGCCGCGCGCGTCCATGCGATCGAATCCGGCAAGACCTACGAAGGCCGCACGCTGATCGCATTCGGCGGCGGTGGGCCGGTGCATGCCTGCCGGGTGGCGGAGAAAGTCGGCATCAACCGCGTGCTGGTGCCCTCCGGCGCCGGCGTCGGCAGCGCCATCGGCTTCCTGCGCGCGCCGGTCGGGTATGAGGTTGTCCGCAGCCTGTATCAGCGGTTTTCCACGTTCGACGTGGCGGCGGTGAACGACCTGCTGGACGATATGCGCGCAGGAGGCCGCGGCGGCCGTGGCGAAAGGCAGCTTCGGCGCACCGGTCGTCGAGACCCGCACCGCGTATATGCGCTATGTCGGCCAGGGCCACGAAATCCCCGTGCCGTTGCCGAACATCAGCGCTGGCCGCGGAGGACGTGGCGTTGATCCGCGCACGTTACGACCAGGAATACGCCCGATTTTTCGATCGCCCGGTGCCAGGATCGGACGTCGAGATCATGAGCTACGCCGTGGTGGTGACGACTGTAACGGACGACGTCGAGCCAACGCCGCGACCCGACAATCTGTTCACCACCGAGGCGACGCCGGTCCGCACCCAGCCGGTGCGCGACACGACGACCGGAGCACGTGACGCCCTGGGCGATCCACGACCGCGCTTCGCTGGTGCCCTGGGTCACGCATCGCCGGTCCGGCGATCGTTGCGGAGGACGAGACCTCGACGCTCATCGGCCCGGGCTGGACCGCGACGGTCAACGGGCTGGGGTATATCGAGATGACAAAGGTCTGAGAGCATGTCGAACGAAACCGACGCACTCGACGCAAATCCATCGCCAGATCATGTGGAACCGTCTGATCGCGGTGGTCGAGGAACAGGCGCAGATCATGATCCGCACCGCCTTCTCGACCACGGTGCGGGAAGCCGGCGACCTGTCCGCCGGCATTTTCGACCTGCATGGACGGATGATGGCGCAGGCCGTCACCGGAACGCCCGGCCACGTCAACTCCATGGCCGAAAGTGTCGGACATTTTCTGCAGAAAGTTCCCCGCCGCCACGATGCGCCCCGGCGATCATTACATCACCAACGATCCCTGGCTCGGCACCGGCCACCTGCACGACCTGACCGTCGTCACCCCCGCCTTCCACCGCGGCGAAATCGTCGGGCTGTTCGCCAACACGGCCCACGTCATCGACATCGGCGGCCTCGGCATGGGGCCCGAAGGCCGCTCGGTCTTCGAAGAGGGCATGTACATCCCGATCGTCAGATGCTTCGATCAGGGCAGGCCGAACGAGACGTTCTTCGACTTCGTGCGGGCGGGTTCCCGCCTCCCCGTCGAACTGGAGGGCGACATCTATTCGCTGTGCGCCTGCAACGACGCCGGTGCCAGACGGCTGGTCGAGATGATGGACGAATTCGAAATGACAAGCCTCGATCCGCTGGCCCGGTTCATCTTCGACAGTTCCCACCGGGCGACGTTGGCCGAAATCGCCCGCATCCCACGCGGCACCTATCGAAACGAAATCTATTCCGACGGCTACGAGGAACCGGTCCGCCTGGCGGCGTCGATGGAAATTCTTGCCGATGCGATAGAAGTCGATTTCGCCGGCACATCCGGCCTGTCCTCCCGCGGCATCAACGTTCCGCCGGCCTATTGCCGCGCCTATTCGTGTTTCGGGATCAAGTGCGTCGTGGCGCCGGAGATACCAAACAACTGGGCGTCGCTCGCACCGTTCCGGATGAAAATACCCGAAGGCTGCATCCTGAATGCGCCCCGCCCCCTACCCCGTCTCGGTCCGCCACGTCATCGGCCATCTGCTGCCCGACCTGATGATGGGCTGCCTGCACCAGGCGGTGCCGGACCGGGTGACCGCCGAGGGCGCCTCCGCGCTGTGGAATCCGCCGTTGCGTGGCGGCGGCGCGATCTCCGGCCAGGCGCGCGGCAACAAGCCGGTCGTCGCCGACTTCGAGATCATCACTTTCAACTCCGGCGGTACCGGCGCCCGTCCGACACGGGACGGACTGAACGCGACCGCGTTCCCTTCCGGCGTTCGCACCATGCCGGTGGAAGCGACCGAAAACGTCGCCCCGGTCATCCTGTGGCGCAAGGAACTGAAACCGGATTCCGGCGGTGCCGGGCGCACCCGGGGCGGCGTCGGCCAGATCATGGAGATCGCCACCAAGGGCGACCTGGAATTCGCCGTGAACGCCAGCTTCGACCGCATCGCCAATGCACCCAAGGGGCGCGACGGCGGCCTGAACGGCGCCCCCGGCCGCGTCGCGCGCAAGACCGGCACGCTGCTCCGCACCAAGGGTTTGCAGGTCATCCCCGACGGCGACCGGTTGATCCTGGAACTGCCAGGCGGCGCCGGCATGGGCGACCCGGCAACGCGGGACCCCGCCCTCGTCGCCCGCGACGTCCGCGACGGCCTCGTGTCGGCGGCAAATGCGCGGAGCCTGTACAAGGTCGCCCTCACCGAGACGTTCGCCGTCGATGAAACAGAGACCGCTCGAATCCGCTCGCACACTTGACCACGCCCGCCGTACGTTCGGCTACAACAGCTTTCGCTCCCACAGCGAGAGGATTGGTTGGGTCCGGCCCGCATTGCACGCCGCAGTTCGCCAACATGGTTGCCGGCATGATCGACAGCATCGTCGGAAGCCCGTCGCCGGCCGGCGCACCTTCGCGATGGCTATCCCGGCACGACCCGACTAAACTCCTGCTTCGATCCCCCGAACCAGACCGACGGAACAAGCTCATGGCACTGCGCTGCGATCTGATCATCCGGGACGCCACCGTGTTCGACGGCCTCGGCAACCCTCGTTTCAACGCCGACGTCGGAGTAACCGGCGACCGGATCGTGGCGGTCGGCGACCTGGGCGCCGCGGCGGCAGACCGTGAGGTCGATGCCGACGGGATGGCACTCGCCCCGGGCTTCATCGACGCGCACACGCACGACGACCGGGCGGTGTTGTGCGGGCCGGCCTGCATGCTGTGCAAGCTGTCACAGGGTGTCACCACGGTCGTCGTCGGCAATTGCGGCATCTCGCTCTCCCCGGTGCGCATGAAATCCCGCCCGCCACCGCCGCTTGACCTGCTCGGGGACGAAAGCTGGTTCGCTTTCGACAGTTTCGCCGAGTACGCCGAACGCCTCGCCCGTGATCCCGCGCCGCTCAACACTTACGCTCTGATCGGCCACATGTCGCTGCGCATCGAGGCGATGAACGGCGACACACAACGCCCCGCCACCGACCGCGAGGCGGCCCTTATGCAGGCGCGGCTGCACCAGGCCCTGGCCGAGGGCGCCTCGGGCTTCTCCACCGGCCTCTACTATCCTCCCAACATGATGGCACCGACCGACGAGGTGATCGCCGTCGCCGAGGCCCTCCGCGCCACCGGCGGCCTCTATGTCACCCACATGCGCGATGAGGCGAACGACGTTCTGCTGTCGATCGAGGAGTCCCTGAAGATCGGCAAAGCCGTCGACGTGCCGGTCGTCATCAGCCACCACAAATGCACGATGCCCGAGAATTTCGGCCGCAGCGCGGAGACCCTGCCGCTGATCGACCAGGCCGCCGGCGCACAAAAGGTCGACTTCGACGTCTATCCCTATGCCGCGGGTTCCACCGTGCTGATGTCCCAGCGGCTCCGCCCGGACGTGCGGGTGCTGATCACCTGGTCGGTGCCGCATCCGGAACACGCAGGCCGTTATCTGCACGACCTGGCGGCGGAATGGCAGCTTGATCCGAAACAGGCCGCCGAACGGCTGATACCCGCGGGCGCGATCTATTTCCAGATGGACGAACCCGACGTCCAGCGCATCATGGCGCACCGGCTGGCGATGATCGGCAGCGACGGATTGCCGCACGACTCCTACCCGCATCCCCGCCTCTGGGGCACCTTTCCCCGGGTGCTCGGCCACTACGCCCGCGACCTGAAGCTGTTCAGCCTGGAGGAAGCCGTACGCAAGATGACCGGCCACACCGCCGCCGTGTTCGGCCTGGTCGATCGGGGCGTCATCCGAACCGGGGCCTATGCCGACCTGGTGCTGTTCGATCCCGACAAAGTGCGCGACAAGGCGACCTACGATGCGCCCGAGGAAACCGCCGAGGGCATCCTCGAGACCTGGGTCAACGGCCAAACGGCGTATGTTTTCAATGACGGAGCGACCGGGGCGCCGGCCGGCCGGCTGCTCACCCGCAACCGGCCATGACGTCACGCAACTGCAACACCATTGGCGCGTGACAGGGTTGGCCGAGGCAGGTTAACAGGGCGGGCACGCAACCCCCAAGCGGAACCCGCCCTTCAGCGACATGTCAGCCACGACACATCCCTCGATGGCCGCCGGATGGCGCCTGCCCAACCTGTGGGACGCCGCGGCGTTCACGTGCGTGATCGGTGCGCTGATCGCCGTCGGCCACGTCGCGCAGGGCACGCTGATCCCCATCAGCGCACCGGGCGCGACCGAGGTCACACTCGATCCATGGCACCTGCCGGAATACGCGATCCGCACCACGCTCCGCATGTTCGCAGCCCTGGCGGCGTCGCTGTTGTTCACCTTCACCTACGGCACCGCCGCCGCTAAAAGCCGCCGCGCCGCGCTCGTGCTGGTGCCGTTGCTGGACGTGCTGCAGTCGGTGCCGATCCTCGGTTTTCTGACATTCACCGTCGTCTTCTTCATGAACCTCTTCCCCGGCCAGGTGCTGGGGCTGGAACTCGCCGCGATCTTCGCGATCTTCACCAGCCAGGCCTGGAACATGGCGTTCAGCATATACCAGTCGCTGAAGACGGTTCCCGCCGACCTGCAGGAGGCTTCGCTCAGCTTCCACCTGACGGCGTGGCAGCGGTTCTGGCGGCTCGAGGTCCCGTTCGCCACCCCCGGCCTGGTGTGGAACACCATGATGTCGATGTCCGGCGGCTGGTTCTTCGTGGTGGCGTCCGAGGCAGTCTCGGTGGGCGACAAAACCTGGAAGCTGCCCGGGATCGGATCGTACGTCGCGGTGGCGCTGGAGAAGCAGGACATCGTGGCGGTGGGCTGGGCTATCCTGGCCATGCTCGTTGTGATCCTGGCCTACGACCAGTTGCTGTTCCGCCCGCTGGTCGCATGGTCGGCGAAATTCCGCTTCGAGACGACCGCAGGTGCCACCGCCTCCGACCCCTGGATGCTCCGCCTGATGCGGCGCACCCGGCTGTTGAAATTCGTCGGCGAACTGGTCGGCGATGCAGCCGCGTACGTGGGCGGGATGCCGCTGTCATTCGGCGGACGTCCGCGGACGATGACGCCCGCAAAGGCGTCCCGGGCCGTGGATGCCGTGTGGATTATGCTGCTGGTGCTGCTGGTGGGCTTCGCGGTCTGGCGCGTCGTGCTGTTCGCGTCCCAGGCGCTGCACTGGAGTGACGTCGGGGAAGCGGTCTGGCTCGGACTGATTACCTTGCTTCGGGTTGTCGTGCTGATGGTCATCGCCAGCCTGATCTGGGTGCCGATCGGAGTCTGGCTGGGCCTGCGTCCGGTCTGGGCGCGCCGGGCGCAGCCGATCGCGCAGTTCCTGGCTGCGTTCCCGGCGAATCTGCTGTTCCCGCCCTTCGTGCTGTTCATCGTCTATTTCCACTTGAGCCCGGACATCTGGCTGACGCCGCTGATGGTGCTCGGCACGCAGTGGTACATCTTGTTCAATGTCATCGCCGGTGCCGCGGCATTTCCCGGCGATCTGAGGGAAGCCGCGGCCAACTTCCGGATCGGCGGCTGGCTGTGGTGGCGGAAAGTCATTATCCCGGGAATCTTCCCGTACTACGTCACCGGGGCGATCACCGCCTCGGGCGGCTCCTGGAATGCCGCGATCGTCGCGGAGGTGGCGTCATGGGGCAGCACCAAGCTGCAGGCTCATGGTTTGGGCGCCTACATCGCTGACGCGACCGACAAGGGAGACATGGCCCGTGTCGTTCTCGGCGTGGCGGTGATGTCCGCCTTCGTCGTGCTGTTCAACCGATTGCTGTGGCGCCCCATGTACGCCTATGCGCAGCGGCGCCTCACCCTGGCCTGAGGAAAACAGTCATGGATACAGCGGTGACCACACGGCCATGCCTGATCAAGGTGACAGGCTGCCGGCAGGCGTATCACAAGGATGCCAACGCCGATCTGGTGGTGCTCGACGAGGTCAACCTGACCCTGCACGAAGGCGAGATCGTCGCCCTGCTCGGCCGCTCCGGTTCCGGCAAGTCGACGCTGCTTCGGATCGTGTCCGGGCTGCTCAAGCCCACCGCCGGCAGCGTGACCTGGCGCGGCACCGAACTGAACGGGCCGACCGAGGGCGTGGCGATGGTATTCCAGAGTTTTGCCCTTTTCCCCTGGCTGACTGTGCAGGAGAACGTCGAGATCGGTCTGGAAGCGCGCGGCGTGCCCCGGGCGCAGCGGGACGAACTGGCCGAGACTGCAATCGACCTGATCGGGCTCGGCGGGTTTGAGAACGCTTACCCCAAGGAATTGTCGGGCGGAATGCGCCAGCGGGTCGGTCTGGCGCGCGCGCTGGTGGTCCATCCGGACCTGCTGCTGATGGATGAGCCGTTCAGTGCCCTCGACGTGCTCACCGCCGAGACGTTGCGCACCGACCTCATCGACCTGTGGGTGGAGGGCAAGCTGCCGGTGAAGTCGGTGCTCATGGTTACCCACAACATCGAGGAGGCGGTGCTGATGTGCGACCGCATCCTGGTATTCCAGTCCAATCCCGGACGCGTGGCGAACGAGTTGAAGGTCCCCTTCCCTCACCCGCGCAACCGTCTGGATGCGCCGTTTCGGCAAATGGTGGACGATATCTACGCGATCATGACGCGTCGCCCGGTGCCCAGCCCGAAGGCTGCGACCGCCGTTCCCGTCTCGCCGCTCGCGACGCCGCTTCCGCAGGTCGGCACCAACATCATGTCGGGCCTGATGGAGACCTTGGCGACGGAACCATACAACGGACGGGCGGACCTGCCCGCCCTGGCGAATTCCCTGCAATACGAGGTGGACGATCTGCTGCCGCTGGGCGAGACGCTGCAACTGCTGCGCTTCGCGGTGCTCGAGGAAGGCGACATTCTGCTGACCGACCTCGGCCGCAAGTTCGTCGAAGCCGACACGGACGAACGCAAGCGCCTGTTCGCCGAGGCGCTGCGCCAGCACGTGCCGCTGGTGGCCATGATCCGCCAGGTCCTGGACGAACGGTGGAACCATCGTGCGTCCGCGGTGCGGTTCCGCGACGAACTGGAGGATCACATGTCGCCGGACTACGCCGAGGACACACTGCGCACCGTGATCGCCTGGGGCCGTTACGCGGAACTGTTCAGCTATGACGAGGAGGCGGAACAGTTCAGCCTGGAGGATATCGAGTAGTGTTGGAACCCGTGCGGCAAATCCCTCACCGTTCGCTATGTGAAGATTTCCCCCAGCCGCTTGATCGTCGCCAGCGTCTTCTCCTGCGGCAGCCCCGGCCAGTTGCACCGCATGACGAAGTGGTCCACCCCAAGAAGTTCGCGGTATCGGGCTATTTCTTCCTTGACTGACACCTTGTCGCCGATGATGAACTTGTCGCGGGCGAAATCTTCGAAACTGGTTTCGGTCCGGCGTCCCGGCAGGCCCCAGGCCGCGTAGGCATTGTACTTGTATTCGAGTGGGCCGCGGCATTCTTCATGGGCGGTAACGTTCCGTTCGCCGATATAGCATTCGACAGTGATCGGATATTCCCGGGCTGTGCGGCCGAATTCCGCCAGGGCCGCCCGGTACGTCCGCATCAGTGGCTCGACCTTGCCGAGGCCGCCGCTGTTGACGATCAGCCACGCATCGCCGATACGCGCCGCGCGCCTGACAGACACATCGGCTTGGGCGGCGAGATACAGCGGCGGGCCGCCGGGCTGGACCGGCTTCACCCCGATGCCGGCATCGTTCACCGTATAGAAGCGCCCCTTGTGGGTGACCTTTTCCTCGGTCCACAGCCGCCTCATCAGCCCGATGCTTTCGTTAAACCGCGGCGCACGTTCCGACAGCGGAATGCCCAGCGCGTCGAACTCCGGCTGGCGGTAGCCTTGGCCGATGCCGAGAATGTAATTCCCACCGGTGAGCACGTCGAGCGTAGCGGTTTCCTCGGCCACGTGCATCGGGTTGAGGGGTGGCAGGATCAGGATGTTGGGCCCGATCGTCATGCCCTGCGCGTGCGCCGCGACATAGCCCATGAGCGGGGTGATCTGCAGCATTTGCATCGGGTACGTCAGCCAGTGATGCGGAAACCAGAGCGACCTGAACCCGGCATCGCGTGCCGCTCGCACTTGCGCGACGATGTCCGGGATGCGGTCGGCGACCTTCGTGCCTTCGGGGAACTGGGTGTTGATGAACAGACCGACCTTCATGACGGGCGTCCTCCGCACTGGTTTGGCGCCAGCGTAGAACAGCTTCGTCGCGGCCGGAAATCCGGTGGGCGGACCGCAAGCTCACGTCCTTCCGGAGCTAGAGCAATGTCAGCCTGACTCGAATCGCGAAGCGACCTCAGGTGTGAAATCGCTCGACAAATAGACAAATACGAACCGAAGCGTTTCCACTCAAGGTGAGCCGCCGGGCAGTCCTTCTAGGAAATTTTTCTTGACAATCGCCACGACATGAGATACAGGCCCGGCACAATCGCGAGAGCCCGGCGGCATGAACCAAGCGACCACGCCCACTGCACCACCCCTCCTCGAGGCCCGATCCGGTCGGGGCGCTCCGGTCGATCCCCCCGGCACCCTCATGAGCCTCATCGCCGCCTTTCTCGCGCCCATGTTCCTCGGCGTCAGCGGCGGCGACGTCGGTTTGGCGCGCACGGCAGCCGTCGAGACGCTGAACGCATATTGCGCCCGCAACAACGCGGACCTGATCGCGATTGCGCAGATCATTGCGTGTGGCCTCACGGCGTTGGGGTCGCTCAGTCATTCGACGGCTGACAACCTCTCGCTCAGCATGACCCTGCGCCTGCGCGCCAACGCCGTCGCCCTCAACCGCGTCGCCGAACAGAACCGTCGTGCCCTGCGGGCGCCCGCCCCCGAGGACGTTGCGCCGCATCCCCTGTGGGGGACAGAGGCCGGTCCCACCCCTTTTGCAACCAGTTCCGACGATGCCCCGTTTGAGGCGCAGGTCGTGTCCGATGTAGCCGCCGCCCAGACACTGTCCGCCGAGGCGCAGGCTCGCCTGCGGAATTCCAAGCCGGCCGACAGCCAAGCTTCTGTCCCGGTTCCCTCCAGCGTCGGCATCGCCTCGCTCGGCGTCGCCCAGCCGGACATCGCACCGGCCGGTGTGTGCCCCATGGCAATCACACTCACGGAACTCCCACCTGCCGGAATCGGACCCGTCGCGGCCGCCGCCCTGCCGCCGGAGGTTTCAACCGCGTCACCGTCTGCCGTATCGCCCGCGATGACCGCACACCAGCAGCAGGCCATGTGGGCGTCGGCGATGACCGAGGTCGCCGGCGAATTCACCGCCGGTCTCAGGAACCTTCCGCCCACCGAGCGCAAACTGGCCTCTCGCCGGGCTCAAGCCCTGAGCAGTTGTGCCAACCAGTTGTTACTGGGCGATGTTTCTCCGCGATTAAGGCCGGGCGATCTGGCCGCGCTCATCGCCGAGCGTCGTTAACTCCCGTCAATAACCTCCTGGGTGCTCGCCGGAGGGCGCAACCGCTCCGGCCCTGTTGTTACAGCAGGCAGAAAAGCAAAAGATCAACAACGATCTAGCAGATTAAGGGCACAGATTGCACGAATCGTTACGGCCGGACGGGTCAACAGGTCTGCGCGCACCGCCGTTGTGCCGTCGCGCACCGAATCAACGGAATCGCGCGGCGGTTGACCTGGTCACGGGTCAACATCAGCGGCCGTTGCTACATGAAACCAGCACCCGCCGCACCGCGGCCCGGGTTCGAACCTTGAACATGGCCGCCCCGTCTCCCCAATCTCACCCCACCGGGAACTTGCACTTCGCATTCAGCGGGTGCAGCACCTCCGCCGGCGTCGAGGTGCTCACCAGCTTGTAAAGATCCCACTCACCCTTGCTTTCCGCCTGCGTCTTCACCTGCCACAGATAGGCCGGGAACTCGCCGCGGCCGTCGGCACGCACGCGCCCGGGTCCGAACGCATCATCGTCTGTCGGCAGCGCTTTCATCCTGGCAACGACCGCCCGACCGCTCTTCTTCGCCGCCGCGCCGCCCATCGCCGCGACCGCCTTCAAATAGTGGATCGTCGATCCATACGAACTGGCATGCGCCTGGTTCGGGTAGTTGTTCTCCTTCGTCCGTGCCAACAGCTTCTTGGTGAAGCGCCGGGTCCGGTCATTCATATCCCAGTAGAACGTTTCCGTCGTCAGCAGTCCGCCACAGATCTGCGTCCCAAGAGAATGAGGATTCTGAATGAACATCAGCAGCGGGGCCAGTTTCATCGTCTTGTTCAGTCCGAATTCGGCCGCCTGCTTGATGCAGTTCTCGGTGTCCAGACCGGCGTTGGCGAAGCCCACCACCGTCGCGCCGCTGGCCTGCGCCTGCGCCAGATAAGACGAAAAATCGGTTGTGTCAGGGAACGGATAGCGCGCGGTGCCTTTGACCTCGCCGTTGCCGGCCTTCACCACCTCCGCCGTCAGGGTTTCCAAAGACTGGCCGAACGCGTAGTTCGCGGTAATGAAATACCAGGACTTGAATCCGGCCTTGACCAGCGATCCTCCTGTGGAGTGGGCGTTTTCGTACGTATCGAAACTCCAGACGATCGTGTTGGGGCTGCACTGGCCGTCCGTCAGCGACGCGACCGTCGCCGACGCGTTCAGCATGAGCTTGTCTTTTTCCTTCGCCACCTGTGCGACCGCGAGCGCGACTGACGACGTCGGCACGTCGGCGGCGACATCGACGCCACTGTCGAACCACTGGCGCGCGATCGAGGCCGCGATATCCGGCTTGTTCTGATGATCGGCGCTGATCACCGCCACATCGCAATCGAGATGCGGCTTCATTTCGTCGACCGCGAGCTGGGTGGCCGCCAGGGAAGTGGGACCGGTGTTGTCGCGATAGGTTCCGGACAGGTCGGTCAGCACGCCGATCGTCAGCTTGGTGCGTCCCTGCGCGCGAACGCGGGTCATCGGCGCGAGCGACAAGGCGGCGGCGCCCCCGATCAGGCTTCGGCGTGTCGAACTCATCTTGCTGGTCTCCCCTGCGGACCACGGTTTGCCCGTGGCGCTGATTTATCCGGAATGGTCCGTGTGCGTGCGTTATCGCCTGATTCCGGGCATGGGCTCAAGGGGGGTGCGCCGCGCCTCAGGCCGGGGTGGAGCGGTCATCCGCCACGCGCCTGGCTGTTCCGTGATCCAGCCCCCGTTCGCAGGGCGCCTTGGGTCAGAACCGCGATGGCGGCGGCCGTTGCATCAGAGCGACCAGAAGCATGCACACGAAGGCACCGCCCGCGGCGGCCGTGAACCCGTCGATGTAGGCCAGCACCGAGGCCTGTTGCGCCACGGTGGCCGCCAGAAGCTTCGTTGCCTGCGCGGCGGCGCCAGCCACATCGGCGGTGTGAGTCCCGATGACACCGCGGTACTCAGCGAGCCGGTCGGCCGTGAAGCCCGCGATGCTGTCGACGTGCAACCCGACCAGGTTCGAATGGATCTGCTCGCGCACCCGAACGAACGTCTGCATGAAGGCGGTGCCGATCTCGCCGCCGAATAACCGGCTGGTCTGCAGCAGGAAGCCGATTGCCAGCGCATCGGCCGGGTTGATCGTGCGGACGATCATCGCCAGCAGCGCCGTCAACGCGAACGACTGGCCGATCGCCTGCAGGATCTGCGACGGCAGGAAATCGTCCGTCGCCCATTGGCTGGTCAGGTCCGTCGCCATCCAGCAGGCGATGCCTATCAATGCGCTGCCGAGGGCGAGCACCCATCGCCCGTCGGACCGGCGGAGCAATTCCGCGACCGGAACGGCAAGGACAAGCTGCGGCAAGGCGATCCACAGCAGCACGCTGCCCACCTGCAGTTCGCGGAAATCCTGTACGTTCTGCAAATAGGTCGGGATGACATAGGCAGTGGACTGGATGATGAAGCGGAAACCGGCGAGCAGCAGCAACAGCAGCAGCAGGTTGCCGCGCAGCAGGCGTCCGAGATTCAGAAACGGGCGCGGTATTGCCATTTCGCGCCCCACGAAGGCCAGTGTCACAAGACCTCCGGAGAGCAGAAGGCCGACCACCAGCCCGTTATGGTTCCAGTCAAGGCGGTTGCCTTGGTCAAGACCCGCATACAATAGACCAAGCCCGATCGCTGCATACGCGATCCCCGGCCAGTCGAGGTCGCGCATGAGGCGGGTGTTTATTGCCTCGCGCGGCACGCCGTAAGAGATACAGCCAAACATCACCGGCAGCATCACGCAGTATTGCCAGTCGATCCAGTGCCAGGACCAGTGCTCCGTGTACCAGCCCTCCAGCGACGCCGCCACATTCTGTGACAGCTCGGAGTTCATCGCATAGAACGCAATGCCGCAGACCACGAGCCGGGCGGGCAGGCTGCGAATGATGAAGCTGATCGTGAGCGGGATAAACGTCCCCGAACCGAGGCCGCTGAGCACCTGCATCACTATGAAGGCATTGAGATTGGGTGACAGCGGACCGAGCAGGCTGGCGACGAACATTGTCAGAATGGCGAGCAGCAGGACCCGCCGCACGCCAAAGATCGCACCAAGATAGGGCGAGGCAACGCCAGCCACCATCTGGCCGATACCCAGGGCAGTGGTGATCCAGGCTCCCTCGTCGAAACCGGCCTGCAGGCCGCCGCGCAGATCCGCCAGGCCGAAACTGGTCACCCGGCTCGCGAACACCGCGATAACAGATCCCAGCAGCACGCCCAGGATGCCAACGTAGGGGCGAAGTGTGTCTGGGCTGAGACGTGGATGAGTGTCCGCGAAGACGTGCAGTGCGCGTCCCGGCGCGGTAACGGGCGCCAGATGGAGCGTCATTTGTCCGCTGCCGGCGCGCCGGCTTGGGCTGGGCGATTGGAGTGGGCCTTCTGCGTCGAACCGGGCGTCGGCTGCCGATTCTCAATGGGGCCGGTGTCGATCGTGGCCTCAACCGACATGCCCGGGCGGACCAGCGTGCCGAGCGCTGCATGCCGATCGAGAACGATCTTGACCGGCACCCGCTGCACCACCTTGGTGAAGTTGCCGGTCGCATTGTCCGGCGGCAGCAGCGCGAACGTGCTGCCTGTGCCTGGCGACCAGCTATCGACATGGCCGGTGAGGGACAGGTCCGGAAAAGCATCCACGGTCACGTGCGCGGGATCGCCGAGACGCACATTGGTCATCTGTGTCTCCTTGTAGTTGGCGATGACCCAGATCCGCGGCAGCGGCACCACAGAGATAACCTGGGTACCGACGTTGACGAACTGGCCCGGCCGCACCTGGCGCAGGCCGACCATTCCATCAGCCGGAGAGACGATGTGGGTATAGTCCATGTTGTTGCGCGCCAGCCTCAGTTGTGCCTCGGCGGCTTTCACTTTGGCCTCAAGCTCATTGCCTTGGACGTCGAGGCTGGCCAGAATCGCTTTCTGCTGATCGAGTTGAGCGTTGTTGAGTTCCAGTTGGGCGTCGGTGCGCCGTGCGTTGTCGTCGGCCTGCTCGACGTTTTGCTCGGTGCCGGCGATCCGGGTCTGCAACAGCGCGCGCTGACGGTCTGCCTCAAGCTGGTAGCGACGCTGGTCGGCCTTGGTCGCCTCGATGGTTGCGCCGGCCTGGTGGATCAGTGCGCGCTGGACGTCCTTCTGGTTCGCCAGATCGGCCAACGCCGCCTGGGCAGCGGCGAGGTTGGCCTCAGCCTGCAAAAGCTGGGCACGATAGTCCTCGTCATCGATCTGGACGATCAGATCGCCCTTGTGCACGGTCTGATAGTCGGTGACCGCAACGGCAGCGACATAGCCCGATACTTTCGCCGAGAGGGGTGTGAGGTCGCCGGCGGTGTAGGCATCGTCGGTCCACTCGTAACGGGCGGCGCCGGTCCAGCGGTCCCAATGTCCGGCGACATACCAGGCAAGGAAGCCTGCTGCGATCACCAGCAGGACCCGCAGTGCCGGAAACAACCAGCCGATCCGATTCCTCGCCGGGGCTGGGGGCGGGGGCGTTATGGTTTCGATCGCGTCGGGCATCAGGGTTCCCGATCCGTTGAACGGCGTTGCGAAGGGTCGACGGCCCGCGCACAGGGGGCCGTACGACGCTCCCGGAAGCCGCGGCCGGTCGGCGGTTTTCGCGATCAGCAACCGAACCTAGGCTGCGCAGAATGTCAACGACAAGTGCGTTCCAGAACCGTGTTGGCTCGAAAATGCGCTGGCCCGGCAGTGGGCCGGTTTGAAGGTCACCTGGCGACCCGAAGCGGCCCTTCCTGTCGGCAGTAGACCGGCGGAAATTGGCCGAAAGCGGAATAGCCGCTTCCTGACGGACAGAGCGGGCAAGCCGAGACTCCGCTCTCCCCAGGCACTTCGGCTGCTCCCGACCCATGTCAGCCATCGGACCATCGATCGGTCGATCTCTGAAGCGGACGTTCAGCACCGCGTAGTGCCGGCAGCTTCGCGCCCAATGCGGTCTCTCGGCCGCCTGATGCTGGTTCTACGAGCTGACGTGCCGTCGGCAGGGTTTCCCGACCGCCACTGGTGGAATCCAGACCCCAGCATCCGGACCCGTCGCGCAAATGACCGATCGGGAAACGGGTAGCCCAGCGGGCGCCGGTCAACCTGATCAAGCTCAATTTCGGGCCGCTGTTCGGGATTATTAATCGAGGCCTTTCTGCGGCCTGACGTGCTGCAGCAACTGGGGCCATCAAAACCTGCCGGTTCCGCCGATTAGGAGGCGGTGCGAGGCGTCAGAGCCCCACGCCCCAGCGATACTGTACCAAAATTCCGACGAGGTCGTAATTGTTGCCAGTTCGGGCGGAGACGCCGGCGCTGCCAAAGAGCTTGAGCGAGTAGTTGCGGCTCAGCGGCAGGGCAAGCGTGCCGCCGAGGCGCCAGTTGCGCTCCAGGTCATGGTTGTCCGTGCCGTCGATGGCCGTGGAACCGCCAGTGAAATACTGCCCGTCGAGCGAGGCCCAGATGCCGGAGCCGAAATCGTAGATGGCGTGGGCTTGGCCGGAGAGGATCGGGTCCTCCGAGCGGGTGTGGCCATTGAGGAAATTGGTGTTGTCGGTGAAGAATGTAGGACCGGCGGAGAGTTCGAGGGTGAGATGGCCAAGAGCCTTGGAGGCGCCGAGTTCGGGGCGAACGGACCAGCGGTTGGTGCCGAGATTTACCAGGCGGGAGGGATCGTACTGGCCAGTGGGCGCGGTGACGGTGAGATTGGCGCCAAGGATGAGGTCTTGGTGGTAGTTCCGGAATTCCTGCAAATCCATGGCCGGGGCACCGAAGAAATTGACGGAGAGCCGGGCGCTTGTGTCGGTGAGGCCGTTGACGGAACGCTGGATCGGTTGGCCGGCAAAGACGGCATTGCCGTTTAGCCAGCTATAAGGGGCCACGACGTTGACCTTGGCGGACTGCCCCCAGAGTTCGAAGACATGGCCGTAGCCGAGCAGGGCGCTCGAGGTCGTGAGGTGCGAATTGGTGAGGGGGAGAGAGGGGTTGGTCGCGAGGCTGCCCTGAGTGTACGCGTAGCCGCCGACGAGGAAGTTCACGCCGACCGGCGCATTGGAATAGGCGCGCGGCTCGATATCTTGCGCTCGGGCAGCGGTCGTGGATCCAAGAAGCGTGAGCAGAACGAGCAGCCAGGGCGTTTGACGAGAAGGCATTAGTACGGGCTGCGGCTCCCATCGGGCCTTTGCCTGGGTGGTCGGGAGAGTATTGTAACCCGGGATTGAAGTGCGGCGCTTCTGAAGAGTCGCTGTTCGTGAGCGTATCCCGGATCTTGTGTGCGAGGTCATAACGAGGCCCCATGCGGTGGACGGGAGCGAGCGTTATGACCACCCGCACGGAACTTATTGACGGGTTGCTGGCCGGCCGGGACCCTGCAAGCGTGATGCGCGGCGACGGCTGGCTGGGCGAGCTGAGGCGGACGCTGCTCAACCGTGTCGTGGCGGCCGACTTCAAGCAGCAGATGGTCGACGAGCGGGCGGCAGGAGCCGGAACCAGGCGATTGGCTGCCACCCTCTCCCTGCTGCGGCGGGCGCATGATCATCATCCAGACCTTCGGGCGATGGTGGCAACCCCGCGCACCACCGCACCCGTTCGCAGCAACCGGGAGCACCCCGTCGTGACCCGGCACGGCTTGCGCTCACCTGATGCCGCAACACTCCCGTCTCGGCGAAAGTCCCGGGGGACGCCCTTCGTCGAGACCAAGACAGACGGGCTGGATATCAGCCGCGATCGAAGCCCGGTCACGGTCACGGCTGGCGAACAACCTCACCCGCCAAGCTCAGGCGGCACCCGTCGCCGAGCCGCTTTCCCGACCACCACGGCCAGGCAAAACATGAAATCCCCATGGACCATCACCGCAGCCCCTCGGGTTCGTGCATGGGCGTTTTTCGTACGCGTGACGGCATCCGAAAACCTTCACCATGTCGGTCGCCCGCTCGCCGAGCCGGTGGTCTCGAAAGCGGACGCAGGCGATGCACGACCGGAGAGGACGCTGCCTGTGGTCTCGATTGGCAACGCCTCTGTCAAGATGAACGTCCCGGATGAGGGCGCGTGGCGAGTAGGCGCGCGAAGGTGTTGGCGGTGAGGCCATGCGCGATGACGCTCAGCACGACCGTCCACGTCACCGTCGCCATCAATGCCGTGTTCCCCGGGAGTTTGGCGTCGAAGACCATGATCGCGAACACGATGCTCGCGAGGCCGCGCGGGCCAAACCAGCCGACGAATAACGATTCGGCGATCGTCAGCCGCGCGCCGAGCAGACAAAGCACGACGGGCACCATCCGGATCACGGTCAGGCTCAGAACGGCATAGAGGATGAAAGTCGGGTTGGCATGATCCAGAAGCTCACTCGCCAAGATCGAGCCGAAGACGAGCCAAGTCATCAGCGACAGTGCCTCGCCAAGGCCCTCGGCGCCGCGCAACCGCTCGTGCTTGTGTTCGGGGAGCAAGGCACCCAGAAGTAATCCGCCGACAAAACAGGCGATGAAGCCGCTCCCGCCGATTGCCTGGGCCATCGCGAAGCTGGCGGCAGCGAGTGCTGGAGCGGAGACCACGTTCCAAGTATCGCTGATCCAGCCGACCGACGCCGCAGCGCGGAGCAGCACGGCGCCCCCCGCGGCGAGGACCGCCCCGACGGCGAGCCCGATGCCAAGCTCCTCGACGACTGCCAGAAGGACATAGGTGGCCGCGCCGTGCTCGATCTGCGTGCCGATCGCCAGGTCAAGCAGGATGACGATGACCGGCACGCAGATTCCATCATTTAGGCCGCTCTCGACATTCAGCGATTCGCGAATGTTCGAAGGCACTGCAGGATTGACCACCACCGGTTTGCCCAGAGCCGCGTCGGTCGGGGCCAGCATCGTGGCGAGCAGGCCCAGTTCAAGAATGCCGAGACTGGGGAAAAGGAGCCACGCGAGTGCGAAGCCAATCAGGATCGTCAGCGGCAGGCCGATCAGCAGCAGACGTTCCGGTATTGCCACGGTGCTACGCAGTACGCGCAGATCCGCGTTTGCGGCATCGGTGAACAGCACCATCGCGAGGGTGGCCTCTGCAAGCACGCGCAGATCCTCTGCGTCGAGATCAAGCCGGAGCAGGCCGAGAACATTCCGGCCGAAAACGACGCCGGCGGCAGTGAACACGATCGGACCGCTGATCCAGGACCGTTCGACGCGGCCGGCGATGACGCTATAGCCGAGAATGAACAATGCAAGGACGGCACCATTCTCATACACGACCGGTCTCCTATCGAAGCCAGCACCGGCGATAGCCTCACGGCACCCAAGTGGTGGCAGCGGGACGCCTATCGGACAACATTAGCCGATGATTATCGCGCCTTCAGCCGAATGTCTGTTTTCGATGCATCCTGGCCCGCAAACTGTCCGACCGAAAACCACCCATGTAGGTCTTAAGCAGGCATTAGCCGTTGCAACTGATGAACGTCGGGTACTGGGAGGCAGGGACCTCGTCCAGAACGTCGTGGATGGGCGCGAAGCGGTCGTCAACGCGACAAGTCCCGCGTATGCGCTTCCCACTCTTTGCGAATACTCGAACGGACTCACTGCCGAGTCCTGCAGGTGTGGGCAATATGGTCAAACGCTCCCCATCTCCATTGACCTTGACGATACTCTACCCACCGAACTTCGGCGTTTTCGGGAACCCGTTTGGCGGCAGGCGGCCGGCTGTACCACGTTCGGCGAGCCAGGGGCGCAGGTCGGTTTCGGTGCGGATGCGGTCTCCGAGCCTCCAGGTCAAGCCGTCGGCGAGGCGGAAGCTCTTTGCGTCGGACAGGCCCCCGTCCTTGTAGCGCTGCAGGATGACGCCCGATCCACGGGCCATTTCCGGCACCTGGTCCAGTGGGAACACCAGCAGGCGGCGGTTCTGGCCGATAATCGCGACATGGTCGCCTTCGGCGGGCACGCACAGTGCCGCCTCCTCGTTCGGCTTCAGGTTCAGCACCTGCTTGCCGGTCCGCTTCTCCGCCAACAGTTCGGCGGCCGGCACGATGAAGCCGCGGCCGGTGTTGGAGGCGATCAGGTATCTCGTGCCTTCCGCGGCCACGAACAGGGCAGTGATTTCGTCTTCGTTGGTGAGTTCCGCGAGCAGGCGGACGGGCTGCCCGTCGCCTCGCCCGCGAGGCAGGTCGGCCGCCTTGAGCGTGAACGCCTTGCCGTTGGTCGCCAGCAGGGTCAGCCGATCGGTGGTCTGGCAGGGCAGCAACAGGCGCAGCCGGTCGCCTTCCTTGAATTTCAGCTCATTCGGATCTGCCACGGCGCCCTTGATCGCCCTGATCCAGCCTTTCTCCGACAGGATGACGGTGATTGGTTCGCGCTCAACGAAGGCCTCAAAGTTGACCTCCGCGCTCGCCGGCGCGGTCCCCAGTTCCGTGCGGCGGTCGCCCAGCGGTCCGGAGCCGAACTTTTTCCGAATATCCCCGAGTTCCTCGGTAATCCGCACCCAGCGCAATTGCTCGCTTGTCAGCAGCGTGCGCAGGTCTTTCAGTTCCTTGGACAGGTTCTTGTGCTCCTTGCGGATCTCCATCTCCTCCAGCTTGCGCAGGCTGCGCAGGCGCATGTTCAGGATCGCTTCGGCCTGCACGTCTGTCAGGCTAAACCGTTCGACCAGCCGCGGCTTGGGCTGCTCCTCCTCGCGGATGATGCGGATCACCTCGTCGAGGTTCAGGTAGACCAGCAGGTAGCCGTCGAGCACCTCCAGCCGTCGCTCGATGGCGGACAGGCGGTGTTTGGAGCGGCGGACCAGTACCTCGTGGCGATGGTCCAGCCAGGCGCGGATCACCTCCTGCAGCGGCATCACGCGCGGGGTCCGGGTCGCGTCCAGCACGTTCATGTTGAGCGGGAAGCGCGTCTCCAGCTGAGTTGCTCGGAACACGGTTTCCATCAGCACTTCCGGCTCGACGCCACGGGTCTTCGGCTCCAGGACGAGGCGGATGATGTCGGTGCTCTCGTCTCGGATATCGCCCAGGAGCGGGAGCTTCTTTTCCTCCATGAGCTGGGCAATCTGCTCGATCAGCCTGGATTTCTGCACCTGATAGGGGATTTCGGTGACGACGATCGACCAGGTGCCGTGCTTGCCTTTCTCGACCTCCCATTTGGCGCGCAGGCGAAATCCGCCACGGCCGGTTTCATAGGCGGCAAGGATCGCGGCCTGGTCTTCCACCAGCACGCCCCCGGTGGGGAAGTCGGGGCCCGGCATGTGGCGCAGCAGTTCAGCGGTGGTGGCGGCCGGGTGCTGGATAAGGTGAATCGCGGCGGCACAGATTTCGCCCGCGTTGTGCGGCGGGATGGAAGTGGCCATGCCGACGGCGATGCCCGCCGCGCCGTTGGCCAGCAGGTTGGGGAAGGCGCCAGGCAGCACGATCGGTTCCGACTCTTCGCCGTCATAGGTCGGGCGGAAATCGACCGCGTCCTCGTCGATGCCGGTGAGCATCGCCTGGGCGACGGCCGTGAGACGGGCTTCGGTGTACCGCATGGCAGCCGGGTTATCGCCGTCGATATTGCCGAAGTTGCCCTGGCCCTCGACCAGCGGGTAGCGCGCGGCGAATTCCTGCGCCATCCGTACCATGGCATCGTAGATCGAGGCGTCGCCATGCGGGTGGTATTTGCCCATGACGTCGCCGACGACCCGGGCGCATTTTTTGAAGCCGGCGGTCGGATCGAGCCGCAACTGATGCATCGCGTAGATCAGCCGCCGGTGCACCGGCTTCAGTCCGTCACGGACGTCGGGCAGCGAGCGGGACATGATGGTGGACAGCGCGTAGGCGAGGTAACGCTCCGACAGAGCGTCCTTCAGGTGGGTTTCCTGGATGAGGCCGATCAGATCATCCGGCATGTCTTACGCGTCGTCCTTCTGGTTCTGGCTCGCTTCCGGCTGGGGCGCCATGGCAGCGACTCGGTCGTACAGCATCCGGCGCGCCCGCGGCAGGGGACGGTGCTGAAGGCCGAATGCATCGCGCGCCAGGAAATGCCCGGTCAAGCGCAAACCATCGCGCCAGCCGGTTTCGTCGGGAGACCCCGATCCGACCAGGAATCCGGGCAGAGGCAGCAGACGGGGTGCCCACGCCCCTGCCCCTTCGCTCGTCACCGCTCGTCCCGTCCTGGGCGAAACATGCGCCAACCCCTCGGTCCGCCCGGTGACCGCACAGACGGACAAGTCGAGGCCATAACCAAGGTCGGCCAGCAGCAACACTTCCCACCGGATCAGATCGGTCAGCGTCGAGTCGCCGAGCGGCAAGCGCGGGATCAGGCGCAGCAGGCCGGCGAAGACCCGGGGCAACGGTTCACGCTCCGGCAGCGCGCCCTCGGCCACGGCGCAGAGCGCGGTCAGCATCGCCAGCGGCATCGCCTCCTCCATCGCATAGGCGGCACCGGCATGGATCAACTCGCCGGTGAAGCTGCCGAGTTGATCCGACAGGCGCGCAGTCCATTGCACCTGCACGATGTTGCCAGGCTGCCAGGTCCCGGCCCTTGTGCGCGACGCGCCGCCACGGGCCAGCCCGCGATGCAGGCCGTGCGCCTCGGTCATCACGGTGGCCACCGCATCGCCTTCGCCGTACGGCCGCACGTCGAGGATGATCGCCGGAGCGTCCCATTCCATTCGCCCGGTTTGTCACCGCACCCGCGGCTAGGCAATCCTGGACTTCGCCTGCCGCACTTCCACCGTCACACGGTCAGCGATGGCGGTTTGGCGGCGTGAGACCGACGGCAGTGGGCGCTGCCGGGTCTGGTCCCGATCGGCGCGACGATGTCAGCGCTGGATATCAGTATCGTCAACATCGCCTTGCCGACGATCATGCGAGAGTTCGGCGTCCATCTGTCGCTGATCGAGTGGGTCTCGATCGCCCATATAGTCGTGCTGGCGATCGCACTGCCGATCATTGGCCACTTGGCGATATCTTCGGCCGAAACAGGCTCTACAACATTGGCTTTGGCGTCTTCGTGCCGGGATCGGCGATCTGCGGCATCGTGCCCAACGCTCTGGGCTGACCCTGGCGCGCGCTCTGGACGTCGCTCCGTTCAGGACATCGCGGATGATGCCGCCGCCGAGCGCGGCGACGAAGCCGATGACGGCGATCCCGGCAGATCCAGCGATGGCGATCGTCGCGCCCTCGAGGCCAAACAGAAAGTGCCGCCAGGGTCGGCGGGGAGCACGAGATCGGCCAGCCCGATCCGCGGCCTCACGTCTTGCCGGGATCTTCCAGGTTGATGGCACGAAGGCGGGCAGCCTCCTCGTCCCAGCCCTTGCGTTCCTTGACATTGAGGAAAAGGTGCACCGGACGGTCCAGCAGCGACGCCAGATCCTGTCGCGCACGCGCTCCGATCGCCTTGATCCTCGATCCTTTGTCGCCAATCAGGATCGCCTTGTGGCCGGGGCGGGCGACGTAGATCGTGACATCGATGCGAACGGAGCCGTCGCGGCGCGCCTTGAAGGACTCCGTTTCAACCGTCGCGCCGTAGGGCACTTCTTCGTGCGTCTGCATGAAGATCTGTTCACGCACCGTCTCGGCTGCCAGCAGACGGTCCGGCAGGTCGGTCAGATCGTCCTCGGGATACAGCCAGGGACCTTCCGGCACCGCCGCCGCCAGCGCATCGGCAAGGCGGCGCACACCGTCGCCGGTCTGCGCGCTGACCATGAACGTCTCCTCGAAACGGGCCAGGGTGCCAAGGGCGGCGACCAACGGCAGCAGCATGGGCGGGTCCACGAGATCGGTCTTGTTCAGCACCAGCCAGCAGCGCCGGCCGGACGCGCTCAGGCGCTCGGCGATCGCGCGCACATCCTCGCGCAGGCCCGAACGGGCATCGACCAGCAGCATCGCCAGGTCGGCGTCCGCGGCCCCGGTCCAGGCGGCAGCGACCATCGCGCGGTCGAGCTTGCGCCGTGGGCGAAATATGCCGGGCGTGTCCACCAGCAGCACCTGCGATTCCGCCCGCATCAGGATGCCAAGCACGCGAAACCGCGTCGTCTGCGCCTTGGGCGACACGATCGACAGTTTCGCGCCGGTCAGGCGGTTCATCAGCGTGGATTTGCCGGCGTTCGGGGCGCCGACGATCGCGACGAAGCCACAGCGTTGCGGTGGTGCCCCGGTCATGACTGCCGCCGCGGTGGCGCCCCGGTCATGACAGCAACTGCCGCCGCGGTGGCGCCTCAGTCATACTGGCAACTGCGCGAGCAATGCTTCCGCCGCGCGTTGCTCCGCGGCGCGCTTGCTGCCGGCCGCGCCGATTGCCTCGAACGCGCCGGCGGTTACCGTTACGGTGAACTCCGGCGCGTGCGGCGGTCCGGACCGCCCGGTCACTTCATAGGCGGGCAGATCCTTGCCCCGTTTCTGCGCCCACTCCTGCAGCGCCGTCTTCGCGTCCTTCGGCGGATCGGTCTGCTCGATCATCGCGTCATGCCACGCGCGGCGCACGAAATCGCGTGCGACGTTCAATCCGCCATCCAGATAGAGCGCGCCGAGTGCCGCCTCCAGCGCATCGGCTAGCACCGTCGCGCGCTTGGCGACGCCGGCCCTCGCCTCGCCCGGAGAAACCGACAGCGCCGCCGCGAGACCGACCGCATCGGCCACCCCGGCCAACACCGGCTGCGAGACGAGGTGGGCAAGACGCCGGCCCAGTTCTCCCTCCTGCTCACGCGGGAAGCGTTCGGCGAGCCATTCGGCCATGGTCAGACCAAGCACGCGGTCGCCGATGAATTCCAGCCGTTCGTTCGAAGCGTGAGTCCCAACCCGTCCCTGATATCCGCGCCCCTGCACGGCGGAGCGATGGGTGAGAGCTTCCTGCAGCAAATCCGGGCGATTGAATGCGTGGCCCAGGATGGCTTCGAAGGGCTGTCTCATTCAGACTTCAGTGGATCGGTTGGAAGATCCGGCTCCACCGGATCTCGAACGGCCACTCCCAGAATTCCCACCAGGGATATTCGGCGTCGACCGAGAAGAACAGGATTTCCGCCCGCCCCACGAGGTTTTCAACCGGCACGAATCCGACTCCGTCCATGAACCGGCTGTCGGCGCTGTTGTCGCGGTTGTCGCCCATTGCGAACACGTGACCGGGCGGCACCAGATATTCCGGCGTGTTGTTGACCCAGCCGTCGTCGCGCTCCTTGAGAATTTCGTGCTTCCTGCCATTCGGCAGCGTCTCGACGTACAGCTTCTCCACCATCTTCACGCCGTTTTCGTCGGTCACGTAATCGCCCTCCGGCTGGCGGGGGCAGAGCTCTCCATTGATATACAGCTGGCCCTGGCGGACCTGAATGCGGTCTCCGGGCAGTCCGACGATGCGCTTGATGTAATCGACCGAGGTGTCATGCGGGTATTTGAAGACCACCACGTCACCCCGCTTCGGCAGCGAGCCGAAGATGCGGCCGGAAAACAGGTCCGGTGAGAACGGCAGCGAGTAGGTCGAATAGCCGTAGCTGTATTTGGCCACGAACAGGTAATCGCCGACCAGCAGCGTCGGGATCATGCTGCCGGACGGGATGTTGAACGGCTCGAACGCAAAGGTCCGCACACCGATGGCGATCAGCCCGGCGTAGACGATGGTCTTGATGTTCTCGACCCAGGCGTTGGTTTGCCGCCGGGGTTTGGCCTTGCTGGTCGCCATGGGGGCAACGGACTTTCAATGATCGTATGATGGCACGCCCGGCGTCGTCACGTGGCTGTATGCGCCGGTAGGAGCGGGCGGATGAAGCCCATGCCCCGCTGCGGTGTCAAGGAACAGCGTCACGTCGATGGGGTCGCGGAAATAATGACCTGGGCGTAGGCATAGGGATATTCGTCGGTCATCGTAAGATGGACCAGAGCGGTCATTCCAGGGGGGGTAATGGCACGTAGGCGGCTTGCCGATCCACCCGTCATCGCCAGCGTCGGCTGGCCGCCCGGGAGATTGACCACACCCAGATCGGAGAAAAACACACCGCGCCGAAAGCCGGTGCCCAGCGCCTTCGCCGCGGCTTCCTTCGCGGCGAAGCGCTTGGCAAAGGTGGCCGCGCGGATTTTCTCGGTCCGCCGCAGCGCCTTCGCCCGCTCGATTTCGGTGAACACCCGTTCGAGGAAACGCTCGCCGTGACGCTCGATCGCCTTTTCGATGCGGCGGATGTCACATATGTCGGAGCCGATGCCGAGGATCATGTCAAACCCGTTCGGGACCGCAGATGAATGCGGATGAACGCGCACGGGGTCTCTTCGCGGCCGGGGCAGCCTGACCGAATGCGATCAGAGGACTCGTGCCGGCCTCCTTGGAGCCTTGCGGAAGGCGACGCGGACGGGCCTCGCCGAATGTGGTCCGGAGATTCGTGACGCCCTCCTAATCGCGTTCGTCCGTGTTCATCCGCGGTTCCATAGGTTTTTCTTTCACCCGCACCGTCAGCCGCCCACGGCCCGTTCGACGCCCTTGATCACCTTGAGCCCGCGCAGGCCGACAATGACCTTCGACAGGTGGGCGATGTCGCGCACGTCGACATCGACCAGTACATCCATGAAGTCCTGCTGGCGGTTGACGATCTTGAGGTTGGTGATGGCGCCTTCCTGCTTGGCGACCGCATTCGAGATGTCCGCGATCGAGCCTTGCTCGTTTGCCGCGACGACGGTGATCCGGGCGGTGTGACCCGACCCTTTCGAGCCAGCTTTGCCGACCGCCTCGTAGTTCCACTCGACATCGATGAACCGCTCGGGCGTCGCCGCGAACGCGGTCAGCGTCTGGCATTCCCGCCCGTGGATGGTGACGCCCTTGCCGGTGGTGACGATCCCGACGATCTCGTCGCCGGGCACCGGATGACAGCACCCGGCAAACGCGAAAGCCATCCCGGGGACCAGACCGGTGACCGGCATGTCATGGTCGTGCCGTGCAGGCAGCTTGCCCCGCGGCAGCATCGCCGGGACCATCCTCGGGCCGCGCGCCGCCTGACGCAACTCGGGATACGCCGCGTGGACCACGTCCTTGGCGACCAGGTTGCCGTTACCGACCGAGATGTAGAGGTCGTCGACCGAGGCCACCTTGAGCGCTTTCAGTGCCGGCTCCAGCGCCTTTTCAGATCCGTCAACGCCGGCCTGGCGGAACGCCTTGGTCAGTTCGACCTT
Source organism: uncultured Alphaproteobacteria bacterium (assembly GCA_963817185.1). Lineage (GTDB taxonomy): Bacteria > Pseudomonadota > Alphaproteobacteria > Acetobacterales > Acetobacteraceae > Rhodopila. The sequence continues at coordinate 889,146 of CAWFNN010000007.1, forward strand.
GCCGGTGTCACGGCTTTGCTGGCGCTGCTCCTGGTGGATGAAGCGGCGGATCCGGGCGCGGGCCTTGCCGGTGACGACGAAGCGGTCCCATTGCGGCGAGGGCGTGCCGCCGCGGGCGGTCATGATCTCCACCTGGTCGCCGTTTTCCAGGTGGTGGCGCAGCGGCATCAGCCGGCCGTTGACCTTGGCGCCGACGCAGGTGTCGCCGACCTGGCTATGCACCGCATAGGCGAAATCGACTGGCGTGGCGCCGCGCGGCAACTGGATCAACTGCCCCTTCGGGGTGAAGCAGAACACCTGGTCGGCGTAAAGTTCCAGCTTGGTGTTTTCGAGGAACTCGTCCGGTGCGGCCGAGTTCGTCGAGAATTTCCAGCAGATCCTGCACCCAGCGGAAGCGCTGAACCTCGGTGCCGTCGACCTTCTTGTCCGGTGCCTTGTAGACCCAGTGCGAGGCGACGCCGTTTTCCGCGATGTCGTTCATTTCGACCGTGCGGATCTGCACCTCGATCTTCTGGTTGCGCGGCTGTCGGAGCGTGACGCCGGTGTGCAGCGACTGGTAGCCGTTGGACTTCGGTGTGGAAATGTAGTCCTTGAACCGTCCGGCGATCACCGGATAGGCCGAGTGCACCGCACCGAGCGCGGCATAGCAATCCGCCTTGGACTCCACCACAATTCGAAAAGCCATGATGTCGGAGAGCTGCTCGAAGGCGACGTTCCGCCGATGCATCTTCTCCCAGATCGAGAACGGCGATTTTTCGCGTCCCATGATCTCGATCGGCTCGACACCAGCCTCGCGGCAGACCTGGATCAGTTCGCGGCGGACGTCGTCGATGACATCGGCCCCCTGCCCGCGGAGGAAGTTCAACCGGGCCTGAATCGTGGCGTAGGCTTCGGGTTCAAGCTGGGTGAAGGACAGCGTCTGCAGTTCCGTCTTGATCGCGTCCATGCCGATGCGTTCAGCGAGCGGAGCGTAGATCTCCATCGTCTCGCGCGCGATCCGCTTGCGCCTGTCCTGATCGCGGACGAAATGCAGCGTGCGCATGTTGTGCAGCCGGTCGGCCAGCTTGACCAGCAGCACGCGGATGTCGCGGCTCATGGCGAGGACGAGCTTGCGGAAATTCTCGGCCTGCCTGGTGCGGTCGGATTGCAGTTCCAGCCGGGTCAGCTTGGTGACGCCGTCGACAAGGCCGGCGATCTCCTTGCCGAAGCGGCTCTCGATTTCCGACAGCTTGCACGGCGTGTCCTCGACGACATCGTGCAACAGCGCCGTCGCGATCGAGGCAACATCCAGCCGGTAGCCGGCGAGGATGTCGGCGACGGCCACGGGATGTGTGAAATAGGGGTCGCCGTTCTCCCGGCGCTGGGTGGCATGCGCTATTTCGGCCAGATCGTAGGCCGCATCGATCAGGCTGGTGTCCGCCTTCGGATCATAATCAAGGATCTTGCGCGTCAGTTCGCACTGGCGAATGACGTCGGGGCCGGGCGGCTTGGGCAGTTCGGCGAGGTCGCTGACGAGAAGCGACGGGACGGCGCGCCGCGTGGGGGTTGGCGCGGACCGGTTCATCTCGCCGCCAAAGCCCCCATCTTTCATCAGCGGTTACCTCTTCATTGGCAGTTACCGGGGAGTTCGGCCGCCGAGTTCCGCCTCGATGGCGGCTTCGAGATCTTCGGGTGAGAGATCCTCGCCGCCTTCCGCGGGCAGCGTGGCCGATTCTTCCTCGGCGGCGACGTCCTGCAGACCGAAGATGTTCTGGTCGGTCGGGATGAGGTCGAGCACTTCCTCGTCCGCCGGCTCGGGCTCCGGCGAGCGCGAGAGGGACTTGATGAGGTCCTGCTCGATCCGCGGCAGCTCGATCGTCTCATCGGCGATTTCGCGCAGGGCGACAACGGGGTTCTTGTCGTTGTCGCGATCGATCGTCAGTTCCTCGCCGCGGCTGATGTTGCGGGCCCGCTGCGCCGCGAGCAGAACAAGCTCGAATCGGTTAGGAACCTTCTGGACACAGTCTTCAACAGTGACGCGCGCCATGCGGCTCAGCCTCCGGTATGGAATGACGGGGAACCGTTCATTTAAGGGACGGCTGAAAAGTTTGCAAGTTAGAACGCTGCAATGCAGCGGCGCGTAGCAGCAGAGGCTCCGCCAGCCGGGTCAAGCCTCTGATGGTACGCCTTGGCCCGCAAAACGGGGCGGCGTACGCTCTAATCGCGTAATTTAGCGGGTCTCGCCGCCGGCTGCAATACTGTCCAGGGCGGCGGGTACGGGCGGCGGCTTCCTGTCGATCGGGGGTGGGCGGCTCACGGAGGCGCTCTCCTGCCAGCCGCCGCCGAGCGCGTCGTAGAGCGCCACGACGTCGTTGGCCAGCATCATGTCGGCCTGAACCAGTTGCTGGCGTGAGTCGATCAGGGTGCGTTCGGCATCCAGAACCTGGATGAAATCGCTGAGTCCGTGGGCGTAGCTGTTCCGCGCAAGGTAGAGCGTTGCCTGGCCCGCGCGCACGGTCTCGACCAGCTTGTCGCGCCCGGCGCGGTCGGTGCGATAGGCGACAAGAGCGTCCTCCACTTCCCTGAGTGCGTTCAGCACCGTGCCGCGATAGGCGGTAGCGGCTTCGGCCTGCTGAGCGCGCGCGAGACGCAGATTGGCGGTCAGGCGCCCACCTTGGAAGATCGGCAGGGAAATGCTGGGCCCGAACGAATAGAAGCTGCCTGCCCAGTTGGTGAGGTAACTGGCGTCGAGGGCGCGCAGCCCGAAGCTGCCGGTCAGCGAGATGTCGGGATAGAAGCTGGCGACAGCGACACCGATATTGGCGGTGGCGGCGTGCAGTCGCGCCTCGGCCTCACGGATGTCGGGGCGGCGGCGAGCCAGCGCGGACGGCACGCCAATATGGATCAGGGTGGGGATCGTGGGCAGCGGCGCGGACGGACCGAGCATGGCGTCGAGCGTGCCGGGGGGCTGGCCCGTCAACACGCTGAGACGGTTCATCGACTGCTCCGCCTGTTTCTCGTAGCCCGGCAGCTGATATTCCGTATTCGCAAGCTGGGTTCGCGCCTGCTCGACGTCGAGTTGGGTTGTCAGGCCCTCGCGTTGACGCTTCTGGGTCAGTTCAAGCGCGGCCTGGGCAGTGCGCACATTCTCCTGCTGGCTGGCGGTAAGCGCCTGGGCACCGCGAAGCTGCACATAAGCCTGAGCCACCTGCCCTTCGAGCATCACCAGCGCATCATTGGTGGCCTCGATCTGCGCCTGCGTCTGAGCGCCGGCCTGCTCCTCGGAGCGGCGGACGCGGCCGAACAGATCGAGCTCCCACGACGAACTCAGGCCATAGCTGAACAGGTTGATCGGTCGGTTGAACTGGTTCAGGGCACCGCCGACGGTGGTGCTCGCTTCCTTGCCCAGGCCGGGGCTGATGCCGTTCAGCGTCGCGGAATCGGCCAGGGTGTTCAACCGGCCGTAGGTGCCCTCCGAGAGCAGCAGGCCGCGCAGACCGAATTGTTCACGCATGTAGCTGCCGGTGCCGTTCACGGTGGGCAAACCGGCGGCGCGGGCGGTCACTTCGCCCTGGCGGGCTTCGACGATCCGATAGACCGCCTGCTGGAGGTCGAGGTTGCCGGCGATCGCCCGGCGCATCAGTTCCGTCAGGACTGGATCGTGAAACCGATTCCACCAAAGCGGATCGGGGTTGGTCTTCTGGGTCACGGTGGCGCCGGTGCGAGCCGACCTGTCGTGCCAGTTGGGCAGGGCGGGCGGCTTCGGCGGGGTGTAGTTGGGGCCTACGGTGCAGGCGGCCAGCATCACGGCGACCATTGGGGGAAGAAGGCGCATCGATCAATGCGCTCCGCCTCTGGCTTTCGTCTTGACGCCAGACATCAACAACGATGTCGGGATCATCACCAGGGCCAAGCAGCCGGTGATGAGGAAGACGTCGGCATATGCGAGCACGGCCGACTGTCCCTGCAGCATCTCGAATACCTGGCCCGGGGCACCCTGTGCGGCCTGCGCCACCGACTGGCCGGCATCGATCAGCCCCTGCTGAATCTGCTGCAGCAACACGTTGTAGGGCTGGCTGACCGCGGTGAGGTGATCGACCAGGTAGGACTGCCGCACCTGTTCGTGTTCGGTGACCAGTGCGGTGGAAACCGATATGCCGATGCCGCCGAAGACGTTGCGCGCCATGGTGAACAAGGCGGCGGCGTCGCCATTCTGTTCGGGTGGCAGGGTGGCATAGGCGATGGTGCTGATCGGCACGAACAGCAGGGCCAGCCCGGCGGTCTGAGCGGCGCGGTACAGCATCAGATGAAAAAAATCGAGATCGGGGACTAGGTTCATCGAGTAGAAGAGGGACAACGACAGTGCCAGGCCGCCGCTGGCGATCACATATTTGGTCGGCACGACGTTGAGGACCTTGCCGACGACGGGGATCAGCATGGTCAACAGCACGGCGCCTGGCGCGAGCACCAGTCCCGCCCATGTCGCGGTATAGCCGAGCTGCTCCTGGGCGAATTGCGGGATGAGCACGGCGCTGGCGTAGAGCACGAAGCCCATCATCGCGATCTGCAGGGTGCCAAGCGCGAAGTTGCGGTCCTTGAACACGCGCAAGTTGACGATCGGGTCGCGGACATAAAGCAGGTAGGTGGTGCCGAACAGGAAGCCGCAGGCCGACAGGATGAAGGTGATGCGAATGAAGGCCGATCCCAGCCAGTCGTAGTCCTCGCCGCGGTCGGTACCGACTTCCAGACAACCGAGGGCCAGGGCAATGAAGAAGATACCGAGGTAGTCCAGGCGGGGCGCCGTCCTCATCTCTTCCTTGATCGTCGGCGAATCCTCGACGAACTGCATCACGCCGAAGAACGTCCCGATCCCGATCGGAACGTTGATCAGGAAGATCCAGTGCCAGGAATAGCTGTCGGTGAGGTAGCCGCCGAGGACGGGACCGACGACGGGGGCGATGATGATGGCGACGGCGGTCAGGGAGAATGCCTGCTGGCGCTTCTCGGGGGGGAAATGATCCAGGATGATCGCCTGCTGGGTGGGCTGCAGGCCGCCGCCGAAGAAACCCTGCAAAGCCCTGAACAACAGGATCTCTTCGAAACTAGTGGATGTCCCGCAGGCGAAGGAGGCGGCCGTGAAGCCGGCGATGCAAATCAGAAAATAATTTTTGCGGCCGAGGCGGCGGCTGAGCGCGCCGGAGATGGTCAGCACGATGCCGTTGGCGACGAGATAGGTGGTCAGCGTCCAGGTGCTCTCATCGGCGCTGATCGACAGGCTGCCGGCGATGTGTGGCAGCGACACGTTGACGATGGTGGTGTCCAGGACCTCCATGAACGCGCCGAGGGTCACGTGATGGCGACAAGCCACGGGTTTGAACCAGGCTGCCAGCCGGGGCTGTCGCTCATTGGAGCGTCACCGTCGGTTCAACGGAAATACCGAGCGGCAGGCCATGATGATGATCGAGGCCGCTGTCGATGATGATCTTGACCGGCACCCGGCGGACGATTTTGACGAAGTTGCCGGTCGCGTTCTCGGCGGGGAAGGCTGAGAAACGCGCTCCGCTGCCTTGCTGAATGCTGTCGACGTGGCCTTTCAGATGCAGGTTCGGATAGGCGTCGACGTCGATCGAGACGGGCTCGCCTGGATGAATGCGGGCGAGCTGGGTCTCCTTGAAATTGGCGGTGACCCAGACCTGGGGGGTGACGATGTAAAACACCTGCTGCCCGGCCTGGATAAAGGTGCCGAGGTCGACGTTGCGGCGAGTGATGTAGCCGTCGGCTGGGGCGATCAACCTGGTGTAGGACAGGTTGACCTCGGCCTGCGCCAGACTGGCTTCGGCCTGCGAAACCGCTGCCTCACGTTCGTGAACCGTATCTTCGGCGGCCTGGATATTCTGTTGCACCAGGTCGGCGACATGTACCTGCGCCTGTGCGCTGGCCACCGCCGCCCTGGTGCTTTCCATTTGCGCGGTGGCCTGATCGATGTTGGTCTGCGTCGTCGCCCGGGGGTCTACGGCGTGCTGACGGCGATAGTCGCGTTCGGCCTGAGCCTCGTTCGCGCGGGCCTGTTGAAGTTGCGCCTGCGCCTGTTCCAGGGTTGCGGGAACCCGAACGCGGGCGATGGCCAGATCGACCTGGGCGCTGGAAAGCTGGGCGCGTGCGAGTGAGAGGTTGGCACGCGCCTGGTCGCGGGCAGTGGTGTAGTCGCGCGGATCGATCTTGAGCAGGAGATCGCCCTCGTGGACGTATGTATTGTCGTCGATGTTGAGCTGCGTGACGTAGCCGGACACCTTGGCGGCGTAGGCGATGGCATCGCCGTCCGTATAGGCGTCGTCGGTGGTTTCCTCATTGCGAGTCAGAAACCAGTAGGTGATCCCGCCGATGATCGCGACCAACACCACAATGGCAAGGATGATCAACGGCCAGCGGGTCCTGGAGCTCTGGTCACGCTTGCCGGTGGTACCGTCCGGAGGGCGCCGATCACCGGTCCGCGGCTTCTCGACCGAGCGATCAGGTTTCTCGCTGCGTCCAGGCTGGCGCCGCTCCCGCGGAAGTTGTTGCTCATCGTCCGCCGTGTCACCCAAACCTGATCCCCATCCTTTGCTGCAGCACAACAACGTTGGCAGGACGAAAAAGTGAGGTTCATATGGAAGTGAGGTGACGTCACTTGAAGTGCGCCGGTCGGCACTTCACTGGCCGACCTCGGATGGCGTTAACCATTTGTTAACTAATTCAAGTTACGGTGCCGTTGTTGGCTGCCATTCGACTCCCGGGTTGCTCGGTCCGGTCACTGCGACCAATGCCCCTTACAGGTGCGCCCACCGGTGGTGCGCCCGTTTGGGACAGGGCTCGGTTATACGGGCACGGACCGTCCGGTCGTCCGACGGACGGTTCAGCCCGTGCATGCGTTACCCGGGGACCGGGTAAGCCGCGGTCGGTTCAGGGGAAGGCGGCGTGTGATCTCGCCACTTGGCTTCATGGCGCCAGCCGATCGTGCCGGCCGCGTTGAGGACGGGCGGTCGGGCTTGCCGGCCGTCGCGCCGGCCAATGGCGCGGGCGCGCTGCCTGGCCATCCACGTGACGACGACCAACGGTCAGCGGTTTCGGATTGACGGCCCGGTTTCGGACGCGCGATCTACAGGTTCCATTCGCGGCGAGATGATCGCCCGGCTGGGCGAGGCTACCGCACCCGGCGACGCACTGGCTGGACGTGCGCGCCCTGTGGCGGCACGCGCTCGATTCCCTCTCGCCTGGCCAGCCATCCTGCATGGCGGCCGAGGCAACAGCGAAGGTCAACAATGCCCCTGATCCGAAAGCGCATCCTGATCACCGGCGGCGCCGGTTTCCTCGGCTCGCATCTGAGCGAGCGCCTGCTTGCCGAGGGAAACGACATCCTGTGCGTCGACAACTATTTCACCGGCCGCAAGGACAACATCGCGCACCTTCTCGACAATCGGAATTTCGAGGCTTACCGCCACGACATCACCTTCCCCCTCTACGTGGAGGTGGATGAGATCTATAACCTTGCCTGTCCGGCGTCACCGATCCATTATCAGTTCGATCCGGTGCAGACCACCAAGACCAGCGTCATCGGCGCCATCAACATGCTGGGCCTGGCCAAGCGTATCGGCGCGACGATCCTGCAGTCCTCGACCAGCGAAGTCTACGGCGACCCTGCCGTGCACCCGCAGAGCGAAGATTATCGCGGCAACGTCAATCCGCTTGGACCCCGGGCCTGCTACGACGAAGGCAAGCGGTGCGCGGAGACGCTGTTCTTCGACTACCACCGCCAGCACAAGGTGCGTATCAAGGTCGCACGCATCTTCAACACCTACGGCCCGCGGATGCATCCGAACGACGGACGGGTGGTGTCGAACTTCATCGTCCAGGCTTTGAAGGGGGAGGATATCACTCTTCACGGTGACGGCATGCAGACGCGCGCATTCTGCTACGTCGATGACCTTGTGGATGGGCTGATCCGCCTGATGGGGACCGGGCCGGACGTGACGGGTCCGGTCAACATCGGCAATCCGCACGAAATACCGGTGCGGGAACTGGCAGAGCGTGTGATCGCCCTGACCAACTCCAAATCGAAGATCGTGCACCGGCCTTTGCCTCAGGACGACCCGATGCAGCGCTGTCCGGATATCAGCATGGCGAAGCGGGAACTTGGATGGGATCCCAAGGTGCCGCTCGAGGACGGGCTACGTGCCACGATCGCGTATTTCGACGAATTGCTGGGCCAGTGATGCGCTGCTTTGGCGGGCGGGCTACGGCACAAAAACGCCCTCGCTAGTGTGGTGGTTCCGAAGTCCGCCATACTGCGGATCATCCCCGGAGCGGACTTCGGACCCACAGACCACACTAGAAAACAATGCTTTGCCAGTGTCCTCATCGATTCGGAAGTTCGTAAGGCGGCTGATCCAGGCATGGCGAACTTCCGAATCGGGACACTAGACAATTTTCAGCCTGACTGTGCAGGCCGAAAATGGTCTGTCTCTTTGTTTGATCGCATGATTCACGCGCCGGGGACGTTTCGCTCAGCGCGATCATCTCTAGCGCCGTGCCGCGTCGTGAGAAAGCGCGGCGAGCCCGTCGATCAGCAGGGCGAGGCCGAAATCGAAGCGGCCTGCCGGGTCCTCGGCGGTGAGCGCCTCGGCGAGCGCTACGCTATGCGGGTAGCGTCCGTGGGCAGGGCGAGGAACTGCTCACGCAATTGCCCCAGCACCTCGCGCCGCTCAACGCCGCTCGCATGGGTGTGCGACAGCGCATTGCGCTGGAACAACACGAAACCGTTTACATATGTGAGCAGCGCGTAAAGCGCATAGGCGGCATCCCGGCCGTCGAGGCCGCCGCGCCGCAGCACGCCGAGGATGCACTCCAGATGCCGCAGCAGATGCGGGCCGCGCACGAAACGGCCGGCGATGACGCGCTGGGCGTCCCGCTTGCCGGTCAGATGAGCGAGCAGCTGGTGTGCCAGGGAACTCAGATCCTCGCGCCAGTCGCGCCCGGCGACGACGAGGCCGAGATCGGAAAGCAGCGCATCGAACAGCAGGTCCTCGAGCTCCTCGCGATCGGCGACATGCCAGTAGAGTGAGGCCGCCTGAATGCCGAGTTCGGCGGCGAGGCTACGCATGGTCAGCGCCTCGTAGCCTTCGCGCTCGAGGAGGCGCGCCGCAGCGCCGGCGATGCTCTCGCGGGTGAGGGCCGGCGGCTTGCGCCGCACACTCCCCAAAACCGGTCTCCGGGCCATCAAAACCTCTTTCAAACCTAACGGCGTTAGAGTAGCCTATCTAACGGTGTTAGGGACAGCATGGCGATGGCGCCGCGAGCGGATTATGGCATCGATGCACCAGGTGTGATCCGGGGCCTCGCCCTCGGCGGGATGGTGGTGCTGGCCGCTGCCGTCGCCGCCGCCGCCGGCGCCAGCCTGGGCTGGGCGAGCCTGGTGCTGTTGGCGCTCGGCCTCGTATTCCTCGCCGAGGCCGCGCTGATGCTGCTCTACGCGAGGACGGGCAAGTTTCGCCACCGCGACCACCACACTAGAGCGATATCAGCCTGGCTCGGATCGAGAAGCGACCTCAGATTGATGAGATTGCTCGACAATTATGAGCCAGAGCGTTTCCGCTCAAGATGAAAACGCTGGAGTGTGCTGCCCCGGAAGTCCGCCGCATTGTGTCGTGCCCGCCGTTTGGCGCGATGCCAACCTCAGTGCGCGGCCGCCCAGGTAAGCCCTGACCCCGTCTCGACCACCAGCGGCACCGACAGGACCGCGGCGTTCTCCATGACCCGCCGGCCACCGCGGCCAGCCTTTCCGCCTCATCCTCCGGTGCTTCGAACAGCAATTCGTCGTGCACCTGCAGCAGCAACCGCGATCGCAGTCCCTCTGCCCGCAGCACGGCCGGCAGCTTCACCATCGCGCGCTTGATGATGTCGGCCGCACCCCCTTGCAGCGGCGCATTGATCGCCTGACGCTCCGCATACGCCCGCCGGGCGGCGTTCTTGTCGGCGATGCCCGCCACCCAGCAGCGGCGGCCGAACGGAGAAATGACATAGCCCTTGATCCGCGCTTCTTCCTTCGTCCGTTCCATATACGCGCGGATACCCGGATAGCGTTCGAAGTAACGATCGATGAAGCCACGCGCCTCACCGGGGGTGATACCGAGCTGACGAGCCAGGCCAAACCCGGAGATGCCGTAGATGATGCCGAAGTTGATCGCCTTGGCGCGGCGCCGTGTCATCGGGTCCATGCCCGCCATCGGCACGCCAAACACCTCGCTGGCGGTACGCGCATGGATGTCCTCGCCATTGGCGAAACTTTGCTTCAGCACCGGCAGGTCGGCGACGTGGGCCAGCAGCCGCAGCTCGATCTGCGAGTAGTCAGCACTGACCAGCACATGCCCCGGTTCGGCGATGAAGGCGTGGCGGATGCGGCTGCCCTCTTCGGTGCGGATCGGGATGTTCTGCAGGTTCGGATCGTTCGACGACAGCCGCCCGGTCGAGGCGATCGCCATCGCGAAACAAGTATGCACCCGTCCTGTCTCCGGGATTGATGTCGTTCACCAAAGAGTCGGCATAGGTCGACTTCAGCTTCTGCAACTGGCGCCATTCCAGGATGCGCGTCGGCAGCTCCAGCCCCTGGTCGGCCAGCGTCTGCAGCACCGAGGAGTCGGTCCCCCACGCGCCGGTCTTCATCCGCTTGCCACCCGGCAGCTTCTGTTCGTCGAACAGCACTTCCCCAAGCTGTTTCGGACTGCCGACATTGAACGGGTGCCCGGCCAGCCGGTGGCAGTCCTGCTCCATCACCGCCATGCGGGCCTCGAAATCCACCGACATGCGCCGCAGGTCGTCGGCGTCGACCTTGATGCCGGCGCGCTCCATCTCCAGCAGGACGGGCAGCAGGCGGCGCTCGACTTGCTCGTAAAGCGCGAGGCCGCCATTCAGCCGCAGCCGCGGACGCAGTGCGTCCCACAGGCGCAGCGTGACATCCGCCTTCTCGGCGGCATGAACGGTGGCGCGGTCGATCCGCACCTGAGCGAACGGCACCCGGTTCCGGCCGGAGCCGGTGACCTCATCGAAGCTGATCGGGGTGTGGCCGAGGTGAAGCTGCGACAACTCGTCCAGCTCGTGCCCATGCAGACCGGCCTCCTGCGCGTAGGAGATCAGCATCGTGTCGTCTATCGGTGTCGGCATCGGGAATCCCGCGCGCGACAGGATGATCATGTCGAACTTGGCGTTCTGGAAGATCTTCAGCACCGAGGCGTCGGTCAGCAGCGGTGCCAGCACCTCGATCGCCGCATCGAGCTTGAGCTGCTCGCCCAGCACTTCATGCGCGAGCGGCACGTAACACGCTCGGCCTGGCGCGGTGGCCATCGAAAACCCGACCAGGCGGGCGCGCATGGCGTCCAGCCCGTCGGTCTCGGTGTCCATGGCGACGCGGCCGGCGGCAATGCGCCTTGGCGACCCAGACGCGCAAGGCGTCGGCGGTCGTGACACTCTCGTACGGCCCGAAGCCGTGCTCGGTGGGCGGTGGGGACAGGCCCAGATCGGACTGCAACCCGCCCTGCCCCGGCGACTGGCCCGCGGGCTGCGCCGGCGTCTGCCCTGGGACCGGCGTCGCCGGCTGAACGGTTGGCTGCGCCGCCGGCGGTTTCGCTGTCGTGCCGGCGTCCAGACCAAGGCGCGCGATGACACTGCGGAACCCCTGCTTGCCGAGCCAGGCGGACAGCACCGCCTTGTCGGCGTCGCGCTGGCCCAAAGCCTCCACCGGCAGGGGCAGCGGCGTATCCAGCCGCAGCCGGACCAGTTCGCGGGAGATACGGGCTTTCTCCGCGTGCTCGATCAGCATGTCGCGCCGCTTGGAGGGCTTCATGGCGGGGGCGGCCGCCAGTACCGTTTCGAGATCGCCGTATTCGTTGATCAACTGCGCCGCGCCCTTTGGACCGATGCCGGGCACCCCGGGCACGTTGTCGGTCGAATCGCCGATCAGCGCCTGGACCTCGATCATCTTGTCCGGGGTGACGCCGAATTTCTCCATCACCTCGGCTGGGCCGATGGGTTTTTCCTTCATCGGGTCCAGCATCGCCACGCCCGGGCGGATCAACTGCATCAGGTCCTTGTCGGAGGACACGATGGTCACCTGCCCGCCGGCGGCGACCGCGGACTGGGCGTAGGTGGCGATCAGATCGTCGGCTTCCCAGTCCGCAAGTTCGATCGCCGGCACACCAAACGCCTCGGTGGCTTCCCTGATCAGGGCAAATTGCGGGATCAGCTCTTCGGGCGGCGGCGGGCGGTGCGCCTTGTAGGCGTCATACAGACGATTGCGGAATGTCAGCCGTCCGGCGTCCAAGATGACGGCAATGTGGGTGCCGACGTGCTCCTTCAGCAGCTTCGCCAGCATGTTGGTGAAGCCGAACACCGCGTTCACCGGGGTCCCGTCCGGCCGTGTCATCGGCGGCAGCGCGTGGAAGGCGCGGAATATGAATCCCGATCCGTCGATCAGGATCAGATGCAGCGGCCTGGCCCCGGCCTCGGTGTCCGCCGGGGCCGCTCCGGCGATGTCAATGTCCGCTGGCGTGATCCGCTCCCGGGTTGAGGACGTAGAGGCGCGAGCAATACGGGCACATCACCTGCGAGCCTGGGATGCGCAGGAAGACCCTCGGGTGACCCAAAGCACCGTCGCCGCCGTCGCAGGCCACGGTGCGAGAGTCCACGTGGATGATCTCGGTCGGTGTCATCGTCGGTCCGGCTGCTGGGGCGATGGCGCTCCGGCATGTTGATCCTCTGTCTGGTCTGGCAAGCGGCGTGATGATAGCGATGCGGCGAATGCTTTCAACCATGTTCCCGTGAACCCGCTCCGCACCGGTCTCCTGCTGGCGTTGATGCTGCTGGCCGGCTGTGTCGCGCGGATCGCGCTTCCCGGCCCGGCAGTGGAGCAACCTACGGAAACCGCTGACTATTTCATCATGCCGGATGGAACCGCGCTGCCGTATCGCGAATGGCTGCCGAAACATCCCCCCACCGCGGTGGTACTGGCGCTGCACGGGATGAACGACAGCCGCGACGCGTGGGAGTATCCCGCGCCTGTGTTCGCCGCCGCCGGCATCGCGGTCTTCTCGCCTGACCAGCGCGGCTTCGGTGCGACCCGGACGCGGGGCCTTTGGCCCGGCACCGATGGCCTGGCCGACGACGACCGTGTCATGGTCCGGCTGCTGCGGGCGCGCTACCCTCACACCAAGCTCATCGTGATGGCCGAGAGCATGGGCGCCGCCGCGGCGATGGTCATGGCGACCCAGCCGGATCCGCCGCCGGTGGATGGCTACGTGCTGATCGCCCCCGCGGTGTGGGGACGGAAGAATATGAACCTGCTGCTGCGCGCCGCGCTATGGCTGGCCGACGAGACCGTGCCTGGAATGGAGGTCACGGGCGGCGGGTTTGTCAAAGTGACCGCCAGTGACAACCGGGCCGCGCTGATCCGGCTGTCGACCGACCCCCTGACCTTGCTCCAGACACGCGTGGACGCGGTCAAGGGCCTGGTGGACCTGATGGACGCCGCCGAAGCGGCGGCACGGCGTTTTCACGCGCGGGCCCTGTTCCTTTATGGCGGCCACGACGAACTCATTCCGCCGCGCGCAACCGCCGCCACCTGGCGAGCGCTGCCGCCCGGACCGGTCCTGGCTTTCTATCCGAACGGTTATCACCTGATGCTGCGCGACAAGGACCGGGCAACGCCGATCGGCGACATCCTGGCCTGGATACGCGACCCGGATGCGCCATTGCCGTCCGGTGCCGACCGTGCGGGGGCGGCATGGCTGGGGAAGCAAGAGGCATCGCACTGACAATAGAGGCAAGACGGGGCGCCCGGACGACCACGCGCCTGCGTCAGACCGGAAACGTGCGGGACGGTGGGCCGCCGCGTGGACACCCGAAACGCCTGCGGTGCTGGAAGCACTCCGCTGGATCGGACGAATCCAAATCCGGAACACGAGCCCTTTGTTTTCAGTGGCCTGTTGATCCTGCGCCCGCCGCTGATTGCGGCGAACGTCGGAGGCAGGACACTACGTCCCCATCAGCCCGTCCCTGACCAAATGCCAGCTCGCCTGGTCGGGTGCACAGATCAGCCCGCCGGTGGTGTGCGCCGGCCGATAATCTCTGCCGTCGAAATGCGCGCTGTAGCCGCCGGCCTCCTGGTGCAACAGCCAGCCGGCGGCGTGGTCCCACGGCATCAGCCGGTTGAAGAACAGCACGTGGCAGAATCCCGCCGCCGCCATACGGTATTCATGCGCCGCACAGCGCAACCAGGTCGTCGAACCCAGGCGCGGCAGGTTGGCCAGCACCGTTGTCCGCAGCGGCTCGGGCAGGTAGTGCGTGCCGACAATCCCTTCCATCCGTTCCAGGGGTCCTGGCGCCGCGACGTGCAGACGTCTCGCCGGCCGGCCGTCGCGGGACAGCCAAGCGCCCTTGCCTTTCAATGCGTGAGCGGTGTCCTGACAGACCGGATCGTGGATCACGCCGGCGACGACCTCGCCACGCACGATGGCCGCGGTCATGACCCCGAACAGCGGCAGGCCGGCGACGAAGTTGCGCGTGCCGTCGATCGGATCGACGGCGAAGGCCAGCGGCGCATCGCCGAGACGGTCGAGCAGCGACGGATCGGCCGCGGTCGCTTCCTCGCCGACGATCAGGGCGCCGGGAAAGCTGTTCCGGAGTTCGGCCGAGATCGTGCGTTCGGCAGCCTCATCGGCCTCGGTCACGGGATCGAAGACCGACGACTTGAGGCGTATGTCGGCGGCCGCCAGTGACTTGAAACGCGGCATGATCTCGGCGCGGGCGGCGTCGGCCAGGATTTCCGCGATCCGGTCTACATCCTGCTGTGTGAACTGCATGCATTACCTCACTGAACCGATTGGCCCTGAACCGATGGCCGCCACGCCGATGCCCGGCCGTGCTGGCCGGAACAACCCTCTGCCGTTCTGCCAGGGCGGTTGCCGCCGGACGGGCGGTTTCCACTTTGAGTGGAACCGCTCCAGCTCAAATTTCGCGAGCAATTTCATCATCCTGAGATCGCTTCTCGATTCCAGTCAGGCTGATATTGCTCTAAACCGGCAGCGTCACGGTCGCCTTCACGCCACCGGTCGGACGATTAGCAAGTGTTACATCGCCGCCATGCGCCCGCATGATATTCCGAGCGATCGGCAGGCCCAGCCCGACCCCGCCCGTCTCCCGGTTCCGACTGGGCTCACCACGATGGAACGGCTCGAACACCCGATCGACGTCTCCCGACGCAATGCCCGGGCCATCATCCTCGATCTCCACCACGACCACCCGGTTGTCGGGCATGACCAGCCGCACAGTGGCGGAACCGCCATAGTTGACGGCATTGGCGATCAGGTTGACGAACGCGCGCTTCAACGCCAACGACCGCGCGTGCACCGTCAGATGCGCGGGTCCGTCATAGTTCAGCTTGTCGAGCACGTCAGGCCTGGCGTCGCCGGCCTCATCGAGGATCGTGCGCAACAGTTCCGCGAGATCGAGCTGCGAGACCGGTTCGGTCGTCCGCGCATCCCGCCCGAATGCGAGGGTGGCGGAGACCATCGTTTCCAGTTCCTCGAGATCGGCGAGAATCTTGCCGCGCTGTTCGTCGTCCTCGACGAACTCGGCGCGCAGCTTCAGCCTTGTGATCGGCGTGCGCAGGTCGTGACCGATGGCGGTCAACAATTCCGTCCGGTCCTGCACGAACCGGCGGATCCGCGCGGCCATGGTGTTGAACGCGACAGCCGCGGTGGCGACTTCGGTGGGCCCGTCCTCCGGCAGCGGCGGGGCGTTGACGTCGCGACCGAGCGCCTCGGCCGCGTGTGCCAAGGTTTGCACCGGTGCGGTCAGCCGCCGCACCGCCCATAGCGTCAGGACAGCCGCGGCTGCCGTCATCAGCACGAACGCGACCAGGAACGTGGGCGAGTGCCACGGTCTCAACGGTTCCAGTTTCGCCTTCACGTTCAGCCACTCACCGTCAGGCAACCGCATGCTGATGACGACGGCGTGCCAGGAATGGCCGCCGTAGATCACGATCTCCTTCCAGCGAAGCTGCGGACCGCCGAGCGGAATCAGGTTCATATTGATCCGCAGGAGCCGCTGCTCCGAGAAACCCATCTCCGGCATATCGACGTCGGGCGGCGAGGAACTCAGGGTGGGCAGCAGGTCGGGGCCGCGGTGCAGTTCCGCGAGGATCGCCGCGCGACGTGGCGGGTCGGTCAGCACAACGGTGCGATAGACGCCGACGACGCGGACGGCGAGGTCCCGGGCCTGAGCCAGCCGCTGGACATCCAGCCGGTCCAGCGCGTGAATGGTCAGGCCGGCGACCTGCACGATGGCAAGCCCCAGCAGCAGTACCAGGGCGGTACGAGCGGCCAGACTGCCTGGCCAAAAGGGGATCCTCATGCACGCTCCGTCGCTTTGTGGCGCGCTTCAACATTGTCGCGGCGTGGCACCAGGAACTCATACACGAAAGCGCGGCTGGCATTCGCGTGGGTATGTTCGCTTCGGCGTTACGCCTTCAGGCTCGCTCAACGGTCGCGGCGAGAACATATCCGCCGCCGCGCACGGTCTTGATAAGCTGAGCGTTACGGCCGTCATCCTCCAGCTTGCGGCGGAGGCGGGATACCGCAACGTCGATCGCCCGGTCGAACGGACCGGCCTGACGCCCTCGCAGCAGGTCCAGCAGCATGTCGCGGGTCAGCACACGGTTCGCCCGCTCCACCAGTGCCAGCAGCAGATCGTATTCGCCGCCGGTCAGCGCGACCTCGACGCCTTCGGGGTTCAGCAGCCGCCGCCTCGCCGGCTCCAGGGTCCAGCTGTTGAAGCGATAGCCGCGCACCGAGGGGTCGTGCCTGGTTTCCGCCTGGTCGCCGGAGCGACGCAGCACCGCGCGGATGCGGGCCAGCAGTTCCCGCGGATTGAAAGGTTTCGGCACATAGTCGTCGGCTCCGAGTTCCAGGCCGATGATCCGATCGGTCTCCTCGCCCATCGCCGTCAGCATCACGATGGGGATTCCGGACTGGCTCCGCAGCCAGCGCGCCAGATCCAGACCCGATTCGCCGGGCAGCATCAGATCCAGCACGACGAGTTGATAGTGCCCGTTCAACCAGGCGCGCCGGGCCTCCTTGCCGTCACGCACCGCGGTGACGCGGATACGCTGCTTCTCGAGGAATCGGGCGAGCAGATCGCGAATTTCCCGATCGTCGTCGATGACGAGGATGTGTGGGGTCTGGTCCATGCGCTGTTACATACGACGCGTCGGGCCGTACCGAAACGACCGTTGCATTTTATTGCAATTCGTCGCCAGCCAGAGCGGATACGCGTCGGGTTGTGGGTGCATGTTTGCGCCGGTTGCACTTCAGGGAGATATCCAATGCGTCAGACTCTTCTCGCCGCCACGGCGGCCTTCGTAATCGGCGGGGCCGCGACCGGGGCGGTGCTGTCGCAAGCGCAGCCGCCGCCTGCGCAGCAGATCGATGGCGCTCCCCCGCAGCATCATTGGATGGGCGGCTTGGGACAGCGTCCCGGCGCCGAGGCCGCTGGCTGGCACCACCACGGCGAGCGGATGCGCCACCTCATGCGGACGTTCGCGCTCGTCTACCGTCAGCCTGACCGTCAGTTGGCCCCCGCCGACGTCCAGAAGATCGCCGAGGCGTTCCTGCTGTGGAACGGCAATCACACCTGGAAGGTCATTGATGTGGCCCCGACATCCGACGGCCCGATAGGTTTCAGCCTTGCAACGCCCGAAGGCGGCGTGATCGCCAAGTTCACCATGGACCCGCATACTGGAAAGATCGAACGCGTCGGCTGAGTATGAACTGGTCCGACCGGTATGCCACCGACATTGCATACTGGTCGGACCGCCGAATCACCGGTCTGGCATCTGCATAGAAAACTTGCGATTTACAGTAGACCAATTTCGGCGGCACCCTTTGCCGCGCATTTTCGCGCACGCATAGGCTGTGCGGCCGCATGAAGTCTGTTGAACCCTATCGTGTTGCGTGCAATAGTACGATTTACCACACGATATGGTTGTGTTACGTCCTCGCTGGCCGATGCCAATATCACCTCGGTGCAATCCAGACAGCCGACCGCGATGAATTGGACGGGGCCGACAATTCCGCTCCCTTCGGACCACCCGGCCGCGGCGGACTACCTGGCCGGTGACGGCGAAATGGCTGCCCTCGTCCGCTCGAGGGACTGGAGCCTCACGCCACTCGGCCCGATCGAGCGATGGCCACAAAGCCTGCGCACGACGGTAAGCCTATGTCTTGCATCGAATTTTCCGATCAACCTAATCTGGGGGCCGGAGCACACGCAGATCTACAACGATGGCTATCGTGTGCTCTGCGGCGACGCCCATCCCGCCGCACTTGGTCAGGGCTACGACGTGACCTGGGCCAGCGCGTGGCCTGCCATCGGCGGGCCGTTCGCCCGAGCCCGCGCCGGCGAGACGTCGTTCCTTGAGAATCAGCGTATGTTCCTGACAAGGAACGGCTACCTGGAAGAGACCTTTTTCACGTTCTCGCTATCGCCGATTCGCGATGAAAGTGGGGGAATTGGCGGCCTGTTTCACCCGGTCACCGAGACGACCCCGATGATGCTGGCTGAGCGGCGGAACCGCGCGCTGCGCGATCTGAATGCAAACCTGGGCGCGGTGACGACATTCGCAGACCTCGCGTCGGCGACCATTCGGACGCTCGCCGGCTTCGAATTCGACTTGCCCTTCGTGATGATTTACGAACTCGATTCGGGTCGAAGCGCGTATCGCCTGCGCGGTCATCACGGTATCCAGTGGGGTGGCCCGGCGAGCCCGGAGCAACTGGACGGTGCCGCGGCCTGGCCCTGGCCGGTGGATCGGGCCGCGGCGGCGGGCGGCATAGTCGAAGTCGGCGATGTGGCCGATCTGATGGACGGCATACCGTGCGGACCATACGATGAAGCCCCCAACCATGCCTTCGTGCTGCCGGTCACGCTTCCCGGTATCGACCGGCCGCCGATCATGGTCATCCTGGGCGTGTCGCCGCGGTTGCCGATCCATAACATCTATCGAGATTTCTACGGACTGCTTTCGGCGGCATTTTCGGCGGCCCTGGCGAGGATCCGCGCACGCGAGGACGAACGCCGCCGCGCCGAAGCGCTGGCCGCGATCGATCATGCGAAGACCGCTTTCTTCTCGAACGTAAGTCACGAGTTCCGCACGCCGCTGACACTGATGCTGGGTCCGCTCGAGGATGCGCTGGACCAGGCGGAGACGTTGTCGGTGGCGCAGCGGGAGCGGTTTCAAGTGGTCTACCGGAACGCGCTGCGGCTGCTGCGGCTGGTGAACACGCTGCTGGACTTCTCGCGAATCGAAGCCGGACGGACGCAGGCGCGCTTCGAGCCGGCGAGCCTCGCTGCGATCACCGTCGACCTGGTGAGCAACTTCGAATCGGCCTGCGCCCGGGCCGGGTTGTCGCTTGTGGTTGATTGCCCGCCTCTGCCGTTACCGGTCTATGTGGATCGGGACATGTGGGAGAAGATTGTCCTCAACCTGCTGTCGAATGCGTTCAAGTTCACCCTGGCCGGAGGAATTTCGGTGTCCCTGCGGGATGCCGGCGGCAACGCTCAGCTTGTCGTGCACGACACCGGCGTAGGCATTCCGGCCGGCCAATTGCCACGGCTGTTCGAGCGTTTTCACCGCATCGAAGGGCAGCAGCGACGCACCCACGAAGGTACCGGGATCGGCCTGGCGCTGGTGCGCGAGCTTGTCACTCTGCACGGCGGCGTGATCGAGGTGGAAAGTGTCGAGCGCGAGGGGACGGTGTTTTACGTGACCCTGCCGTTCGGTTCGTCCCATCTGCCGGCGGACCGCGTGCTCGATCCGAACACGGCTGTCTCGACCACGATGCCGGCCAGCGCATTCGTGGAAGAAGCCCTTCGGTGGCTGCCGGATCAGGCCGAAGCAGCACCCAGCGTGCCGGCGGCGCCGGAAGAGCGGATGAAGCCGGACGCAAAACCGCGCGTCCTGATCGCCGACGACAATGCCGACATGCGCGCCTACATCCGGCGCATCCTGGAGGACGGTGGCTATACGGTCGAAGCCGCCGGTGACGGGAGCGCCGCCCTGGCGGCGTGCCTAGCGGGTCCACCGCCCGATATGATCCTGAGCGACGTGATGATGCCGCCGCTCGACGGCTTTCAGCTGCTGCGTGCGCTGCGCGCCGATCCAGCGACGGAAGGGCTGCCTGTCGTCCTGCTGTCCGCGCGAGCCGGCGATGAAGCCCGGGTCGAAGGTCTGACGGCCGGCGCCGATGACTATCTCGTCAAGCCGTTCAGTGCGCGGGAATTGCGCGCACGGGTCGACGGCGCCGTCCGCCTCGCGCGGCAGCGCCGTGAATCCGCGGCGCGGGAACGCGAATTGCAGACGAATCTGGCGACGGCGCGCAGCCAGGCCGAGTTGCGCGAAACCGCGCAACGGCTTGAACACGCGTTGAAGGCTGGGCGCCTGGGAAGCTGGGAACAGAACCTGATCACTGGGGAATTCATCGCCTCGGAGATCTGCCGGAGCAATTTCAGCTGGCCGGCGGCGGCCACGTATGACCACGCGACGCTGCTCGATTCGATCCATCCGGCCGATCGGCCGCTGCTGAGGGATCGGGTGGCCGAAGCGATCGCGAACCGGTCGGATCTCGATGTCGAATATCGCATTGTCCGGCCTGGCGGGGATGTCGGCTGGGTCCAGGTGCGCGGCCGGGCCAGTTATACCGAGGACGGACGGCCCCTGTGCCTGACCGGCGTTTCGCTCGATATCACGGACCGAAAGCACGCCGAGGAACGGCAGCGTGCCTTGCTGGACGAGCTCAATCATCGGGTGAAAAACACGCTGGCCGCGGTGCAGTCGATCGCGCTGCAAACGCATCGCACCGCGGGCGATCCCACCGCGTTCAGCGATGCGTTCGAGTCCAGGCTTGGGGCCCTGGCGGGGGCACACGAGCTGCTGACCCATACCTGCTGGGAGGGAACGTCGCTCGCGAATGTGGTCGCACTGGCGCTCGCCCCCTATGCGCGGACGGTTCAGGGGCAGGATCGCGTGGCGGTCGCCGGACCGCCGGTTCGACTGGGGCCGACCGCTGCGGTGACGCTGAACCTCGCCTTCCACGAGCTCGTGATGAACGCGGCACGGTATGGCGCCTTGTCGGTCGACAATGGCCGCGTCGGTGTGCAGTGGTGGGTCGACCGGCTGGCGGAGCCTCGGACGCTGGCGATCGACTGGACCGAACACGACGGCCCCGCGGTCGCACCGCCGAGCCTGTACGGGCTTCGGTTCTCGGCTGCTTCGCAGCGGCCTTCCGCGGGAGCTCGGAGGCTCCGTCGCGATCACCTTCGCGCCCCAGGGTCTGGCCTGCCACATGCGCTTCGCGGTTTCCAGCAAGATCGCGGTCGAGGGATGATGGAACGCCGCGAAACACTCGCCGGCTTCCGAATGCTGGTGGTCGAGGATGAAGCGCTGGTCGCGATGCTGATCGAGGACTATCTGACCGAACTGGGCCTGGCGGTCGTCGAGGTCGCGGGAACCCTTGACCGGGGGCTGGCGCTCGCGACCGACGCGGGGCGGGTGATCGACGGCGCCATTCTGGACATCAACCTGGGCACCGAGAAGGTGTTTCCGGTCGCCGCGGCGCTGGCCGACCGCGGGATCCCGTTCGTGTTCGCTACCGGCTATGGCATCGATGGCCTGGGCACGGATTATGCCGGGTATCCGGTGATCGCGAAGCCATTCCGCCTGGAGCAGCTGAGGCAGTTCCTGCTGTCGGCCTTCAGTTGATCGCGCCGCCAGCGGAAGCGGCCAGTGCCGGTATGGTTTCCCTCCCGTTACCGCCGCCGCACGCTCTGATCGCTATCGACGCGCTGATCGCGGGATCGACGCGGATTTTGTGGGCATTCTGGGCCGCTGCCCCGGCGCCGGCGCGCGCCCGGATGTCCGGGGCTGCCGCAGGCGATCGTCACCCAGATGACCAGCAACCAAAGGGCGGTGGCCGCCCGGTCGGGTCACTGGTGGCCCGGCTGCTCTGGCACCATTGGCGGCAGGTGACGGGCCGTCCATGGACGATTTCCCCCGCGTGTGACAGATACCCGCCGGCAAGGAGATCTCGGCCGCGATGCTCGACCCCAGACTCACCGTGTCCCGTGACGACACGATCGCCATCGTCACGTTCGACCGACCCGAACGGCGCAACGCCTTCGACCTGTCGATGTGGCGCGGGTTGCGTACCATCATGGACAGTCTGTCGGCCGAAGATGATCTGCGGTGCGTGGTGCTGCGCGGTGCGGGCGAGAAGGCGTTTTGCGCCGGCGCGGACATCGGCGCCTTTCCGGCGGAGCGCGGGACGGATGCGCTCGAGGCGGAATATGCCCACGTGCTGGATGAGAGCATGCAGTCCATCCGGCTGTGCCGGCATCCGGTGGTGGCGATGATCATGGGCTTCTGCCTCGGTGGCGGCGCCGGCATCGCCACGATGTGCGACTTCCGTGTTGGCGGTGAGGGCATCCGGATGGGGATTACCGCGCGCAACCTGGGCGTGTGGTATCCCTATGCGGAGATCGATCCGATCGTCACGCTCGCCGGGTCGGGCGTTGCATCGGAGATGTTGATCGAGGGCCGCATCTTCAACGGCCGCGAAGCGTACGAAAAGGGGCTGCTGTCGCGCGTCGTTCCGGACAGCCTGGTTGAATCCGAGACGCTCGCGCTGGCTCGGCGGATCGCGGAGGGCGCGCCTCTGTCCGCCCGCTTCCACAAGGCGGCAATCCGCCGGCTGCGCGGGCCGCTGCCGGTGACCCGAGAGGAGGAAGCGGCGACCAGCGGCTTCACCCGGACCGAGGATTTTCAGAATGCGTGCCGGTCATTCATGGCAAAGGAGAAGCCGTCGTTCCGGGGGCGATAGAACATCAACTGGATCAAGCAACGCATTCGCGTATCGTCGGCGCCAGGATCAGGCGTTGGTAATCCCCCCGTCGATCGTGATGGTCTGCCCTGTGACATACGAAGCGTCAGGTGAGCACAGGAAGCGGATGACGGACGCGACTTCCGACGGTTTGCCGAAGCGTTTCAGCGGGATCTCCTGCCGGTAGGCCTCTCCTCGTTCGGCGATGACCGGGTCGGCCATCCTGGTTTCAATCACACCCGGTGCGATGGCGTTCACCAACACATCCGGCGCCAGTTTCCGCGACAGCGCGCGGGTCAGCCCGACGATCCCGGCTTTCGCCGCCGCATAGGGCACCCGGTCCGCGCTGCCCCGACGGTAGGCTATTGAACTCGTCAGCACGATCCGCGCGGGTTCCCGCCGGTCGAACCGCGTCGAGAACGCGACCGCCATGTCATAGGCATTCGTCAGGTTCGCCGCGATCGCGCGGTTCCACACGCCGTGGTCGTCCGGATCGAGACCATCCCGCTCGAACAGCCCGGCCAGGTGCACCAGTGCGTAGGCGGGCGCACCGAGCGCCTCGCATCACCCGGGCGCATTCGGCCGGCGTGTCCAGCGCTGACGCTATCGTGGCCAGCCGCACGCGACCAAGGGTTTCCTGCGCGCCGCGCCAGCGCCGCTTCGTCGATGTCGGCCATGAGGACGTGGCCGCCCTGGTCCATGAACGCGCGCACCGTCTCGATGCCGATGCCGCCGGCGCCGCCGGTGACGACGATGCGCTTGCCGGTGAAAGTCGACGGCATCTCAGGCTACGAGCGCGGGATAATCCAGCGTCGCCATCACCTGCAAGCGCCGCATGTAGCGCGGTTCATCGTCGAGGTAGTCGCCGATCGCGTTATGAACGGTACCGATATTATCCCACATCAATACGTCGCCGACCGACCAGTGGTGCGCGTGGAGATATTCGGCGCGCTCCTGATGACGAAACAGGAAGTCAAGGATTTCGCCGCTCTGCTGTCGGTCCATGCCATCTATAAACATTGTATAGCCGACATTGGCATACAGCACGAAACGGCCGGTGATCGGGTGCCGGCGGAAAATCGGCTGAGATACCGGTGGCTTCTTGGCGCGCTGCTCTGGAGTGAGCGGCTTTCGCGTGGAACCGGGCTTCGCCACCATCATGTCCCAGAATTTGGCGAAGTCGTGCGTCGCAGTGCGGCCTTCCAATCTGTGCTTCAGCGCATCGGGCAGATCGTCATAGGCGGCATGCATGTTGCGAAACTGTGTCTCGCCCAGCGGCTTGCCATTCCGGTTCGGGACATGCCGCGCGTGCAGGATGTTGGCAAGCGCGATGTCGTGGCTGTACGACATGTCGGTGTGCCAACCCTGGCCGGCGTCGTTGGCGCCGATCTGCTTCCCGTTCTGCCTGATATTGGACAGGATCATCATCTCCGGGTGGTTTGGCTCGTGGTAGGCGTTGGCAACATTGATCTCCAGTTCGCCGAAGCGACGGCCGAAGCCGGCAAGCTGTTCGTTGTCCAGAGTCTGGTGCGGAAAGCACAGCACGCCGTACTGACCGAGCGCGCGCAGCAGTGCCCGAAAATCTGCGTCCGACAAAGGATCCGCCAGGTCGATCTGTTCCACCCGCGCCCCGAGTGTCTGTCCGCTCGGTGTAATCTGCATGACCGTTCCTCCTTCGCAGGCTATGCCGCCGAAGCGGCCAGCCCCATAACCGCCGCCACCACGTCTTTCGGGCTCTCACGCGACAGGAAATGCCCGGCACGCGGGATCAAACGCCGTTCCATCCGGCCCGCGAACAAGTGGTCACGCGCGATCGACCCCGCCGGTGCACTGACGCCGTCTGCCTCGCCGTGCAGCACGATCGTCGGGACCGTAATCGGCGGTTGCGCTGCCAGAGCCGCCTCCAGCGCGTCGCAGGCTGGATCGCCGGGAGCGTTGCCGTAACGGTGCCGATAAGACTGGATCGTCACATCGACGAAGTCAGGATTGTCGAAACTTCCCGCTGTAACCTGGAACGTTGCGTCATCGAAAGCCCAGTTCGGTGACCACAGCCGCCACAGCAGGCGTGCGATCTCCGCCCGGTTTGCTGTCAGGCCAGCGCGCCCGCGGTCGGTGTGAAAATACCACTGATACCAGTAACGATATTCCTGCTCCGCCGAACCAGGGTCGACGCGGCGCCGGCGATGTTCTGAATGCCGTAGCCGGTGATGGCGACGAGCGCGGCGACACGCGCCGGCCACAAGCGCCGCCGCCACGCAGGCGGCCCGGCCGCCCCAGTCGTAGCCGACCAGGATGGCGGACGGAATCGACAACGCATCCATGAAATCCCGCAGATCGGCACCCAGCGCCGCCTGCTGTCCGCTGCGCGGCGTGGCGGGATCGAGGAACCGCGTCGGCCCGAAGCCCCGCAGCCACGGCACCAACACCCGAAAGCCGGCCTCGGCCAGAGGCGGCGCGACCTCATCATAGTCGTGCACGTCCGACGGCCACCCGTGCAGCAGGATGACCGACGCGCCCGTCCGCCGGACCGAATTCCAGATACCCGATCTGCAGAATCGGGGTGCGAACGGTCTTCATCGTTAATACGACAGGAATCCGCCATCCACCGGCAACGTCACGCCGGTGATATAACGGGCGAGGTCGGAGGCCAGGAACACGGCGGGCCCGGCAATATCCGCCGGTTCACCGATGCGCCCCAGCGGAATACGCTGCGCGAAATTCGCCATGTAGTCGGGGTCCTGGCGTGCGTCCGCGTTCAGCGACGTGGCGATCATGCCAGGGCCGATGGCGTTGACGCGCACCCCTTGCGGCGACAGCTCGATCGCCAGGGCCTTGGTCAGCGCTCGGACGCCGCCTTTCGAAGTGGTGTAGGCCGCCGAATTCGGCAGCGCGACGAAGGACTGGATCGAGCCGATGTTGATCACCGAGCCTTTGGTCGCCTTCAACTGATCCAGAAATGCCGTGACCATGTTGTACGGCCCGTCGAGATTGACCGCCATCGTCGCGTCCCAGTCGGCGCGGGCGCTTTCGGCTTCCAGCTTGCCGCGCCGGATAATCCCGGCGTTGTTCACCAGGATCGAGATCGCGCCAAGGTTTCGGCCAATTGTCCTCGCCAGTTCATCGCATTGCCAACGGTCCGCCACGTCCAATGCGTAATCCACGGCCTCATCGCCGATCGCTTGCGCGACCCGCCTCGCCCCCGCGGCGTTCCTGTCGACGACGATCACCCGTGCGCGGTGCTCGGCCATGGCGCGCGCTATGCCCTCGCCGATGCCCGATCCACCACCGGTGACCAGGGCCAGCTTCCCGTCCAGCAGCATCTCAACGCAGCAGATTGTTGGTGACGGCGCCCCCGGTCGCGGTGCGCCCGCCATCGACCACATATTGCGCGCCCGTGATGTTCGACGCGAGGTCGGAGGACAGGAAAATCACCAGGTTCGCGACTTCCTCGGCCGTGCCATAGCGCCCGATCGGAATGTTCGACTGATACCGGTTGCTGACGCTGCCGGGATCGTCAGGGTTCAGCATCGACTCGAGGGAGTGAATCATCCGCGTATCGATCGGCCCGGGGCATACGCAGTTCACCCGCACGCCAGACCGCGCCACTTCGCCCGCCGCGGTCTTGGTCAGGCCGATCACCGCGTGCTTTGACGCGACGTAGGCCGGCATCCCCGGGGAGGCGACCAATCCGGCGACCGAAGCGGTGTTCACCACGGCGCCCGCGTCCCTGCTTCAGCATGACCGGCAGCACGTGGCGCAGGCCAAGGAACACGCCTTTGACGTTCACCGCCATGACGCGGTCGAACATGTCTTCATCGTATTGATGGGTTGGGGCGACGCTGCCCTCGATGCCGGCGTTGTTGTAGAAGCAGTCGATCGAGCCGTATTTGTCCAGCGCCAGCTTCACATAGTTCTGAACGTCGGCGGACTGGGTGACGTCGGCGGGGACGAAGAACGCCTCGCCGCCCTGCTGGCGGAGGATGCCGGCGGTGGCCTCGCCCGCGGCCTGGTCACGATCGACGATCACCACCTTGGCCCCGCGACTGGCGAAACCCATGGCCGCTGCTCGGCCGATGCCGTTTCCCGCGCCTGTGATCAGGGCGACCTTGCCATGGAAGTCCATTGTTTCCTCGCTTCGTGGTTGGCGTTGCGAAGAAGGCTAGACCATATGGATGGCGACGGGAAATCCGAGCTGACCGCGTGCGGGGAGCCAGCGACTCCATCGCCGGGCAAACCCGTCCCGAGGCGCCCACTGGGGCTTGCGGTGGCTGGGTAAGCAGCGGCAAGGTGAGCAGCCTCAACCAGCCGACCGACCGTGATGGCCCCGACGGATCAGGCCCGCCGAAGCTGCCCCTCATCGACCACGCGCTCGTGACTGTCGAGTGCGCTTTTGGCTCGATACTGGCACCCGATCTGCGTCACTGGCAGTCGCCGGACGATCGTATAAATCCCGGGGCGAACATTGACGTTCGAGGCGTCTGGCACCAGCGCGACCTTGTCGCCGACCGCGAACTTGTAGTCGACCAATGGGCATACCCCTTTGAACAGCATTGGGGCGGCGCACGGGGCGCCGCCCGAGATGTCAGCTCGCCTGAAGATTGACGGCCGAAGTCTTGCCCTGCTGTCCACGCTCCAACTCGAAGCTGACCGTCTGACCCTCATTGAGGGTCTTGAGCCCAGCGCGTTCGACGGCCGAGATATGGACGAACACGTCCTTGGAGCCGTCGGACGGTTGAATGAAGCCGAAACCCTTCTGGGGGTTAAACCATTTTACAGTACCTGAAGCCACGTGAAGTCTCCGCAACCGGCCAAATCCCGCGCACATGCGGGTTGTCTTAACTTTTCAAATGGGGAGAGAACGGCGCGCCACGGTGCGACCAAAGATCATACGATCTAACGACGCTCAGCAACGCGAAATAGGCATCTTGCCCCGGCTGAAAAGTTCAGCCGTCCAGCCTTCATACAGGACCCTGACAAAATAAGACAGCACTTATTTCACCGGTTCGACACAAGATCGGCATCGGCGAATTCGAGCCGCGCCTCCTCGAGGCATGTCCACACATAGGGGACGAAGGAGCGGGCGACATCGAGATGGAAGACCTCGGGGGCGATCCGCCACAGCACCACTTCGGCCTTGCCCAGCAGCGTGCGCGTGCACATGCCCACTGGGAGGGCGTGCCCATCGAGGTCCAGCGCGCAGAACGCGTTCAGGCACCAGGCTGCCCGCGCGCCCGTGATCTCCAGGGTCCGCGACCGATGGGACACGTCGACAACGCTTGCCGGATGTTCGCCTGCTGCCTTGGTCGCCAGCGTTGTCAGGTACGATGCGTTTTCGGGGGCGACGATCAGCCACTCGTCGGGTCCGAGCCACAGGGCGGCACGATCGCGGGTGATGACGGATCGGCACGGCACCGTCGGCAGCAGCACCCCGAGCGCCAGTCCGATGGCGGTGCCGGCCGCGGATCCGGCTCGGATCGACAGGCGTGTCGTCGCTGCGAGGACGTTCAACTGGACTGACGCGCAGGCGCGTGCGACGGGCGCCGGCTGGTGCGCGGCCGGCAGCAACGGTTCGATGGCGCGACGTGGCAGCGGCTTGCTACGCAGCCGTTCCCCGGCCTTGTCGAAAAAGCACCGGGTCGGTGACCGCGACATCGACAGCGCCGCCTGGTGTCGGCACATGCAGTGTCGATCCGATCCGCGCCCGCCCGCCCGCGACCAGCGCGAGCGCGAAGGGGCGACCGAGGGCGGGACCGCGGCACGCCGAAGTGACGTGTCCGATCGCAGGGCTGTCCCCGCGGCTCTCCCCCGCCGTGACCTGCGCGCCCTCCTCCAGGAGCACCGACGGATCGGCCGGCAGGAGTCCGACAAGTTGCCTGCGGTCTGACCGTTTCAAATCAGGCAGCGACAAGGAGCGCTTGCCTACGAAATCGGCGTTTCCAACAGTCCAGCCGAGGCCCACGTCGTTCGGCGTGACGGTCCTGTCCGTCTCTTGCCCCACGATAATGAAGCCTTTTTCGGCGCGCAGGATGTGCATCGCGTCGGTGCCGTAGGGCGTCACGCCGTGCTGGCGCAAGGTATCCCATACGCGCTGGGCCTGATCCGGCGGCAGGTTGACCTCGAAGCCGGTCTCACCGGTGAAACTCACGCGGAACAAGCGGATCGGGATGTCGCCGATATGACCTGTGCGCACGCTCATGTGCGGCATCGCGGCCAGATTGATATCCGGAATGAAGGTGGCCAGCACTTCCGCCGATCGCGGCCCCTGAACCGCGATCACCGCCCATTGTTCGGTGACCGAAGTCAGCCAGACGCGCAAACCGGAAAATTCCGTCTGCAGGCAGTCCTCCATGTGATGCAGCACAAAGGCCGCGCCGCCCGTCGTGGTGGTGACATGGAAACGATCGGCCGAGAGACGGGCCACGATGCCGTCGTCACGAATGAAACCATCTTCGCCGAGAAGCACCGCGTAGCGACACCGTCCGGACGGAAGGCTGGTGAAGTCCCCGGTGTAGATGCGTGTCAGGAACGTGGCGGCATCGGGCCCGACGGCTTCGATTTTCCCGAGCGTGCTGATGTCGAGCATGCCGACATCGTTACGGACGGCGAGACACTCGCGCGCCACCGAGGCATCGATCGTTTCGCCGTCCCGCAGGAAAGCAGCGGGCGCGCTTCCAGGTGCCGGCATCCTCCAGCAGCGCGCCGGCGGTTGCGATCGGCGGCAGCCGCACGGGGGCGAACAGGGCGTCGCGACATGGCCCGGCGAGGGCGCCGAAGGTCACCGGCGTGTACGGTGGGCGAAACGTCGTCAGGCCGACGGCTCGCGGCGCCTGCCCGGTCAGTGCGGCTACAGTCGTCATCGCATTCAGGTTGGACGTCTTGCCCTGATCGGTCGCCATTCCGGCCGTGGTGTAACGCTTCACATGCTCGATCGAGACGAAGCCCTCCTGTGCCGCGGTCGCCAGGTCTTTCGTCGTCACATCGTTCTGAAAGTCCACGAAGGCCGACCGATGCGTCGGCGGCTGAGATGGCGGGCCGGACGCAGCCATTGCCGGCACGCCCGCGACGGTGAAGGACCGCGGCTCGCTTCCACCGGCCGCGGTGCCGTCGCGCAGGCAGGTCGCGAGGTCGAAAGTGCCCGCGCAGGCACCGACGGCACCTTCGGACGGCAGGTGGGTGCCGGAAGCGGCATCGAAAACCAGCGTCCCGCGCGACTGGCTGAAAAGATGCACCGATGGCGTCCAGCCGCCGGACATCAGGATCGTATCACATGGAATGACATCGGTGCCGTTCGCCAGTCTGGCCGAATGGACGCGGCCGCGGCCGTGGGTGCTTACAATCGTCGTCCCGGCATGGATCGGGATGTGCAGTTCGCGTGCGGCCTCTACTGCCTCGCTTTCGGGTGTGCGACGCTGGTCGACGATTCCGGCGATCGCCACCCCCGCCGCGTGCAGATCGGTGGCGGTGCGGTAGGCGCTATCGTCGGCGGTCGCGATCAAGATCCGTTTTCCAACCTTGACGCCATACCGATGCAGATACAACAGAGCGGCGGAGGCAAGCATGATGCCGGGGCGGTCGTTGCCGGGGAAGATCAAGGGGCGCTCGATCGCGCCGGTCGCCAGCACGACGCGCCCGGCGCGCACCAGCCACAATCGTTCCCGTGGCAACCTGGCCGGCGGTTGAGCCAAATGCTCGGTCACCCGCTCCACCAGCCCGATCATGGTGTCGGGGTACCAGCCGAACGCCGTCGTGCGGGGCAGCAGGGTGACCTTATCGGCCAGCGCCGCGATGGCTTCGCGTGCCCAATCGGGTCCCGGCCAGCCGTCGATCGTTACGTCCGGCTGGTGCAGCAGGGAGCCGCCGAGTTCCGCCTGCTCATCGCACAGGATCACGCGTGCGCCGGTGGCCGAGGCGCCCAGCGCCGCGGCAAGGCCCGCCGGACCGCCGCCGATGATCAGCACGTCGCAATGCGCATGATGATGGAGATATCGGTCCGGGTCGGGATCCCGTGGTGCGCGCCCTAGTCCGGCGGCGCGGCGGATCGCGGGCTCATAGAACCGGGCCCAGAACGAACGTGGCCACATGAAACTCTTGTAGTAGAACCCGGCCGACAGGATCGGCGCCGCCAAGCCGGCGAGTACACCGAGATCGAAACGAAGCGATGGGAACCGGTTCTGGCTGCGCGCCGTCAGGCCCTCGTAAAGCTCGACCTGGGTGGCGCGCAGGTTCGGCGTCACCCGCCCTGCCCCGCGGTCGATGGTGACGAGCGCGTTGGGTTCCTCGGGCCCCGCCGAAAGGATGCCGCGCGGGCGGTGATATTTGAATGAGCGTCCGACCCGGTGCACGTCGTTCGCCAGCAACGCGGAGGCCAGCGTGTCGCCGGCGAAGCCCTGATACCGCCGTCCATCGAAACTGAAATGAATCGGCAGGTCGCGGTCGATCCGCCCGCCGGTCGCGGCCCGAAACGGCTGGGTCATGACGTCTGGGTCATGAGGGGGGCGCCTCGCCGGGCTTGTATGTCGCCGTGATCCGGTCGGTGACGGTATCGCGCACGCAGTTGAAAAACCGCCCGCAGCCATGCACATGCCGCCACCGTTCGGCGTGCCGGCCGCGCGGATTCTCGCGCAGATACAGATACGCGCCCCACGTCGCGTCATCGACCGCGGAGGGATCGGCCGGACGCACGACGTGCGGCCTGGCCGCCGTAACGAAATTCGTTTTCCGGCCGAGGCCCGCACCACGGGCAGGGGATCCGCAGCATCAGTGCGCCACCGCGGCAGCGGCGGCCTCATCGATCAGACGTCCGGTCGCGAAGCGGTCGAGACTGAAGGGTGCCGCGATCGGATGCGGCTCACCGGCGGCGATGGTCGCCGCGAAGACGTGGCCGGAGCCAGGGGTGGCCTTGAACCCGCCGGTGCCCCAGCCGCAGTTCACGAACAACCCGGGTACCGGCGTCAATCCGATGATCGGCGAGCGATCGGGCGTGGTGTCGACGATGCCGCCCCAGTTGCGCAACATACGCAAGCGACGGAACGATGGGAACAGTTCCAAAACTGCCGCCAGCGTCTCGCACGTGATGTGCAATCCTCCGGCCTGGCTGTACGATGTATAGGCGTCGGTCGCGCCGCCGATCACCAGTTCCCCCTTGTCGGACTGGGAGATATAGGCGTGGACGGTGTTCGACATCACCACGCAGGGCATCACCGGTTTCAACGGTTCGCTGACCAGCGCCTGCAGCGGAAACGACTCGAGCGGCATGCGGATGCCGGCCATCGCCATCAGCACGCTGGTGTGGCCTGCCACCGCGATTCCCACCCGCCGCGCGCCGATCGGTCCGCGGTTCGTTTCAACTCCGGTCACCACGCCGGATGCATCGCGGCGGATGCCGGTCACGGCGCAATTCTGGATGATGTCGACGCCGAGGGCCGAGGCGGCCCGCGCATAGCCCCAGGCCACGGCGTCATGCCTGGCGACGCCGCCGCGGCGCTGCAGCGCGGCGCCCAGCACCGGATACCGGACATTCGGGCTGACATCGAGCGGCGGGCAGAACGCCTTGGCCGCGTCCGGCGTCAGCCACTCATTGTCGATCCCCTGCAGCCGGTTGGCATGCACATGGCGCTTGAACACCTGCACATCGTGATGCGTGTGGGCGAGCATCAGGACACCGCGCGGCGAATACATAACGTTGTAGTTCAACTCCTGCGCCAACCGTTCCCAGAGCTTCAGCGCATGCTCATAGAGGGCCGCACTCTCCGGCCGGAGATAGTTCGAGCGGATGATCGTCGTGTTGCGGCCGGTGTTCCCGCCGCCCAGCCAGCCCTTGTCCAGCACCGCGACGCCGCGAATGCCGAATTCCTTCGCGAGATAGAAGGCGGTGGCCAGCCCGTGGCCGCCGCCGCCGACGATCACCACGTCGTACGACGCCTTGGGCTCGGCGTCCCGCCACTGCCTGTCCCATGCTTTTCCGGTCCCATGCCGCAGCAGGGACAGCAAGGAATATTTCGTGAAATCCCCCATCGGACGGCATCCTTGCCACACCCCCTGCCCGGGGCAAAGCCGCCAGCCTTCCGGTTCGCTGCTGGACCGGCTATAGCATCGTCACAAACGAGGGATAAGACGATGGCTGAATTCGACTACATCATCGTGGGCGCGGGTTCCGCCGGCTGCGTACTGGCCAACCGCCTTAGCGAGGACAACCGCTGCACGGTGCTGCTACTGGAGGCCGGCCCAAAAGACAGCTCGATGTGGATCAACATCCCTGCCGGCTTCACCAAGCTGCTCAACAACCCGAAATACAACTGGAATTTTGAGAGCGAGCCGGAGCCGAATGCGAACAACCGGCGGATACCGATCCCGCGCGGACGCACCTTGGGCGGCTCCAGTTCGATCAACGGCATGCTGTACGTGCGCGGCAACCCGCTCGACTACAATACCTGGTCGCAGTTCGGCAATCGCGGCTGGAGCTATGACTCGGTGCTGCCCTATTTCCGCAAGGCGGAGCATTTCGGCCCGGGCGGCGACAACTCGCGCGGGCGCGGCGGGCCGCT
This sequence comes from uncultured Alphaproteobacteria bacterium, assembly GCA_963817185.1. GTDB lineage: Bacteria > Pseudomonadota > Alphaproteobacteria > Acetobacterales > Acetobacteraceae > Rhodopila. The sequence continues at coordinate 922,627 of CAWFNN010000007.1, forward strand.
GAACGTGGAACACATGCGCGAGCGCGCCGAACTGCTCGACGCCTTCATCGATGCCGCGGTGGATCAGGGGTTTCCGCGCAACAAGGATTACAACAACGGGCGGCAGGAAGGGTTCGGCTACTACCAGGTCACCCAGAAGAACGGCGAGCGCTGGTCGTGTTCGCGCGGCTACCTCGCTCCCATCCGTCATCGCGGGAACCTGAAGATCGAAACCGAGGCCTTGACGACGAAGGTGCTGCTGGAGGGCAAGCGCGCGGTCGGCGTCGCGTATGTGCAGGGCGGTGCGGCCAGGGAAGCGCGCGCCAACCGAGAGGTCATCATCAGCGCCGGCGCGGTGAAGTCACCGCACGTCCTGGAACTGTCGGGCATCGGCAACCCGGAACTGCTGTCGTCGCTGGGTATCCCGGTGCAGCACGCGCTGCCTGGCGTGGGGGAAAACTATCGCGACCACTTTGCGCCGCGCATGAACTGGCGGGTGAAGCTGCCGGTGACGCTGAACGAGCGCAGCCGCGGCCTCGCCCTGGCCAAGGAAGTGGTGAAATACTACACCCAGCGGCGAGGCATCCTCACCTTCACCGCCGGCATCGCCTTCGGCTTCGTCAAGACCCGGCCGGAGCTAGAGGAACCTGACGTCCAGTTCCATTTCGCCCACGCCAGCTATGGTGATGCGCAGAAGCGCGACCTGGAGTCGGAACCCGGGATGACGTTGACGGCCTATCAGTGCCGGCCGGAGTCGAAAGGCTCGATTCATGCGAGCTCGAAAGATCCGCAGGCGGCGCCTGCCATCCGGCCGAACTATCTGGCCGACCCGATCGACCAGCGCGTGCTGGTGGATGGCATGAAGATCGGCCGGAGCATCATCAACAGCCGTGTCCTGGACCGGTACCGCGCCTACGAGATGAATCCGGGCGAGAAGGTGCAGACCGATGCCGAATTGCTCCAGTTTGCCCGCGAGACCGGGCAGACTACCTATCACGTGACCGGCACGTGCAAGATGGGTCCGGATCCGATGGCGGTCGTGGACGACCGGCTACGGGTCCACGGCATTGCAGGGTTGCGGGTGATCGACGCGTCCATCATGCCGACCGTTCCGTCCGGCAACACCAATGCCGCTGTGATCATGATCGCGGAGAAGGGCGCCGACCTGATCAAGGCGACGACCGCCGACGAACTGCGGGCTGCGGCGTAGGACGCGGACGGGCGCGACCGGTCGGGCGCGAGAGGCGGGCGAGCGGACGGGCAATGGTTCCATCGTTTTGCTCCACGGGCCAGGCCCGCCAACGGGCGCCAATGCCTGGAACCAGACAGGCCGAGGTTACCGACTGGGCCGCGGTGTCTGCTCGTGCTCCCATTGGTGCGCGGTCTCGGTGGCATGCCGGTCGGATGTCGGGGTCCCGGTTGGATGTTCGCCGATGTTGCGCCTATGGGGGGCCTTGTCCGGCGGTTCGGCGCCCGTAATGCCGGAGTTGGCTGGCGGATCGCTTGCCGGGAAGCTGTCTTTCAGCGTTTTGTCGCGGTCTCGTTCGGCGTGCGCCTGCGTAGCCATGGGGCTCCTTTCGTCCGACGCGCATGCCGGCCGTCACTGGAACGCCTGGGACGACGGACGGTTCGCCTTCACCACGCCGCCGTGCCATGCGAAGCTGACGCGATGAGCAGACCCGTACGCCTCGGCATGCTGACCCCGTCGTCCAACACGACGCTGGAACCAGTCACCACCGCGATGGTGGCAGGCTTGCCCGCGGTTTCGGTGCATTTTTCACGCTTTCGGGTCACCGAGATCGCCCTGAGCGCCGACGCTCTGGCGCAGTTCGATGACCGCCCGATCCTGGAGGCGGCGGAGCTTCTGGCGCACGCGAAGGTGGATGTCATCGCGTGGAACGGCACATCGTCCGGCTGGCTGGGGTTCGCAGCGGACGAACGGCTTTGCCGGCGGATCGAGGCGGCGACTGGCATAACCGCATCGACCTCCATGCTGGCGCTGAACGAAATCCTCGCCGCCACCAGCGTGAAGCGGTTCGGGCTGGTGACGCCCTACATCGATGCCGTGCAACAGCGGATCGTTGCCAACTATGCGGCGCTGGGGATCGCCTGTGACGCGGAACGCCATCTGGGCATCCAGGACAATTTCGCCTTTTCAGGCGTTTCCGCCGAGATACTCACCGGGATGATCCGTGCCGTCGCCGCCGACCGGCCGGATGCGATCGGCGTCATCTGCACCAATTTGCGCGCGGCGCCCCTCGTGGCGGCGCTGGAGCAGGAAACCGGCATTCCGATCTACGACACGATCGCAACGGTAGTGTGGAAGAGCCTGAAACTTGCCAGTATCGACCCGGCGCTGATCACCGGATGGGGACGGGTATTCGGGGTCTAAAGTTTTTCCTTCCTCGGCGGAAATACTTGGCTCATCGCGAAGCATTTGGTCAGCCTTGGGTTGCTCCCCGTTCGGGTCAAGCTGAAAGCGCTTTAGCGCCGACGTTCGACCCGCATGGCCATCGACATCGCAGCCTGACCGAGCAGCGCCGATCCCAGCAGCACGATCGCGACCGGGTAGACGGCACCTGGATGCCATGTCTCCACCGCGACCGTGCACAGCATCCCATAGCTCATCTGGATGAAACCGTACATGCCCGAAGCCGCCCCGATCGCCTGCGGGTTGACGCTGACCGAGCCCGCCAGCGCAAACGGGCTGGCCATCCCGGCCCCGACCATGAACAGCGAAACCGGCGCCACCACGGTCAGCACCGAAAGGACGTCGACCGCGTCGGCGAGTGCGAACAGCGCGGCGCCGAAAATTCCCAGCACATTGGCGATCCGCAGCGCTGTGTGCAGCGGCAGCCGTCCCGCCAGGCGGTTGGCGCCGAGGCTGCCGCCGGCCACGCCGACCATCAGAAAGAGGTAGTACAGGCCGACTCGCTGGGTCGGCTGATGCAACTGGGTCTCGAAGATGAACGGCGAGGCCGACATGAACCCGTAGAACGCAGTGGTCGAACAAGCGCCGCCGACCGCATACCCCAGGAAGCGCGGCGAGCGCAGCAGCCGCAGCGTAGGCCGTTACCATCGATCGTCTGGAAGCACCCGCCAGCGAAGACGTCTCGGGCATCAGCAGCAAGCAGGCCACCAGCGTTCCCCCGCCGAATACCGCGAGCAGCACGTAGCTGGCACGCCAGCCGATACCAGGCCGTGATGTAGCCGCCGATCGCGGGCGCGATGGCCGGCACCATCGCCATGACCAGCGTCAGCAGCGCGAGCTGGGCCGCCGCCTTGTCCGCGGTGGCGCCGTCGCGGACCGCGGCGCGTCCCAGCACGAGCCCGGCGCAACCGCCGAGCGACTGCAGGATGCGGGCACCGATCAGGACGGTCGGCGTTCGGCGCCAGCGCGGTCACGATGCTGGCTCCGGTGAACAGCGACAGCCCCAACCAGCAGGACGGGGCGGCGCCCGAAGCGGTCCGATATCGGTCCGTACAGCAATTGCCCGATCGCCAGGCCGATCAGATACAGCGTGATGGTGAGCTGCGCGGTGCCGATCGACATGTCCAGCGCACGCGCCGTCGCGGGCAGAGCGGGGATGATGACATGCATGCCGAGTGTGCCGCAGGCGGTCATTGCGACCAGCAGGAGAAAAGGCGCCCGCGCCGCGCCCGCGAAGCAGCGGGGTGGTCAGAAATCGCATTGTCTGTCCCGACATTCGCCACCACCATGCGCGCATGTCGGTGGCTCGGCAACACCGTCCAACGGTCGCAAGCTATTGGTTTTGGGACGATATCGATCCTGCCGGGCAGGAGTGCGCGGCGGTGCGCGAATTCATCAGGGCCAAAACGCGAGATGCTGCCGGTGCATCAAAGGGGTGGATATGTCAGCAACCGAGGCGGGCGTTATGGCGCGACGACCAGCAAATTCAGTGAAGGGTCACCGAGGCTGGAACCGCCAGGTCGGGGTAAAAGGCCAAACGCGCAGCGAGCACGGCGACAATGTCATTCAGCGAGGCGTACACCCCACACTCGACCAATACGTCCCAGTGCACCTGGTCCAACCGGAAGCCATACGTCTCGCGCGCTGATCATGAAGCTGGGGCCCATCGCGTCGTCGCCATCCTCCGGCAGCAGGACCAAGCGTGGCTTCGTCCGCACAGATGCCTTGGAGTTCAACCGACCATTCGGGTGCGATTTCCGCCATCGCGATCCTGCACGAACGCAACATCGGCGTCGCCAAGCGGCCGGATCTGCACGGCGAAGCGAGAGATCCTCGCAGGACTGAGAAACGGGCCGCTTGATCGACATCGCACTCTCCAGATCTGCCGCCGGACGCACCGAAGCAGCAGAACAAGAGTGTTCTCGCACACTGGGGAAGCAAAATAAAGCATCTTTAATCGATTAATTGAACTAAAATATTAATACGTTCCCTTCCGCGTATCATTCTATCGTCTCGCCGACCGAGACGCCGCCGCCGACCGGCGCGCCAGCGTCAGCATCGCATTCCGGCACAGCGCCTGATCCGGCCAACCGGTCCGCTTGCAGCCCCGTTCGGCCTCGGCCAGTGCCGCCATCGCCGCGGTCAGTGTCGCCGCCGGCCACAGCCCAAGCGAGCGGGTGAACGCGCCGACCTTCTGGTAGAACACCGGCGGCCGGATCCCTTTCACGGCATCGGCCGCCGCCAGCCCCTGCTCATCCATCGCCAGCCGCGCCCGGTGCAGCCTCTGCAGATGCCCGAGCGCGGCGCGCAGCACCTGCACCGGCGCGGCCCCCTCGGCGACCGCGGCCTCCAGCGCGCGGTCGGCGGTCGCGACATCGCCGGTGGTCGCGGCGAACAACGCATCATCCAGCGACAGGCCGGCCAGGTCGCCCACGCAGGTCATCGCCGCGTCCAGATCGACCCGATTGCCCGGCCCCACATACAGCGCCAGCTTCTCCAGTTCCGCCCGGGTGGACGCCCGGTCCGCCCCGAGTTGCTGCGACAGCCAGGACAGCGCGTCGGGCTCGATCCCCGCGCCGTTGGCCCGCAGCGTCTCGCGGATCGTCTCTTCCAGCGCGCGGCCTTCCTCGGGGTAGCAGCCGATCGCCGCGCCGTCGGCCGCCGCCTCCAGCACCGTCCGCAACTTCGATCGCGACGCGATCGCCGGCCCCTCCAACACCACCAGCGCCGGCGCCCGGCTCTTCAGCAGCGCCTGCACCGGTTCGGCCGCGGCATCGGTCACGTCGCGCACGCGCACCACGCGCCGCCCGCCCGATCAGCGACAGTCCCGCCGCTTCGTCGGGCAGCCGCTTGATCTCCTCGCGCGGCAGTTCCGTCACCAGGAACGGATCGTCCAGCGAGCCGGCGACAGCGCGCACCAGCGTCTCCGCGCGGTCGCGGATCATGCCGGCATCTTCGCCGAACAACAGCACCACCCGGCAGTCGCCGGGATCACGCAGGAAGGCCTGGAATGCGAACCGGCGGAAGCTTCATCAGCTCGCCTTGGCCTGTTTCGCCGTCCTTGCCGCCTGTTGCGGAACCAGATGGCGAGCTGGGTCGCGATCTGCGTGGCCATGTTCTCGGCGATGCGCTTCTGCTCCGCCTCGATCTCCAGGTCGGCGGCGAAATACTGCGAGTCGAAGATATTCACGCCGTCGATCGCCCGGGCACTGCCCGAGGTCAGCGCGGTGCGCTTTGTCATCATGGCCGATCAGCGACCAGCGTCGCGGTGCCGATCAGCCTGATCCAGGTGGCGATGTCATTCGTCTCGATCGCGATACCTTCGCCGGCAACCCGAAAGCGTGACATGGAGGTCATAGCTGGCCGGCGTGCCGGAATCGTCGCCCAACCGCTCCTGCAAGGCCTGACGCAGCAGCTGGCCCGGCCGTTCCGGGAATGATTTCGACGAAGACGGTGGACAGTTCCCGCTGCGCCACGCCGGGCTTGCCGGACGCCGTCGGCATGTAGACCGGCTGGAACCCGCAGCCGCCCACGGCGGTCGCCGAGCGCTGCCAAAGGAACCGAGGCAGAGCCAGACGGCGGCCGAGCGGATGCTTCATCCCGCGACCACGAAGTTGACGATACGGTTGGGCACGTACACTCGCTTGACGATCCGCTTGCCGTCCAGCGCCTTGGCCACGTTCGGATTCGGCTTCGCGCCGCCGCGACGCTCGGCATCCGCCGAGGCGTTCGGAGGCACCTCGATGGTGCCGCGCAGCTTGCCCATCACCTGCACGGCGATGGTGACGCTGTCCGCCGACCAGCAGCGCCGGATCGGCCTCCGGCCAGGCCAGTTCGCGCGACCAGATGGCCATTGTCGGGGAACAGACGCGAATACACCTCCTCGGCCAGATGCGGCATCATCGGGCTGCTCAGGCGGGCCAGCATTTCCACCGCTTCCCGGCGCGCCCAGGCGCAGGCCGGCTTCGGCGCCGGATGGACGCGCCGTTCGGCGTCGGTGATGGCATTGGCCAGTTCGTACAACCGAGCGACGGCGACGTTGAAGGCGAAGCCCTCCAGCGCCTCGGTCACCGCGGCGATGCAGCGATGGGTGGCGCGGCGCAAGGTGCGGCCGGCGGGGCCGAACGCGTCCGGCATCATCTCGGTGCGCACGCCATCCAGCGCCTCGGCCAGGCGGAAGACACGCTGGGTGAAGCGGAACGCGCCGGCGGCACCGGATTCGGTCCATTCCATGTCGCGTCCGGGCGGGTTGTCGGACAGGATGAACCAGCGCGCGGTGTCGGCACCGTAGCGGGCGATGATGGCGCCGGGATCGATGGTGTTGCGCTTGGACTTGCTCATCGCCTCGACGCGGCCGACGGTCACCGGTTCGCCGGTGTCGCGCAGCACGGCGGTGCCGTCGGGACGCTTCTCGACCTCGTCCGGATACAGCCAGCGGTTGTCGGCTGACGCGGTAGGATTCGTGGTTCACCATGCCCTGGGTGAACAGGCCGGCGAACGGCTCCTCGACCGAGATGTGGCCGGTGTCCTTCATCGCCCGGGTGAAGAAGCGGGCGTAGAGCAGGTGCAGGATCGCGTGCTCGATGCCGCCGATATACTGATCGACCGGCATCCAGTGATCGACCGCCGCCCTCACCATCGGCACATCGGCGGTCGGGCTGCAATAGCGGGCGAAATACCAGGCGCTGTCGACGAAGGTGTCGAACGTGTCGGTCTCCCGCCGCGCCGGCGTGCCGCACTTCGGGCAGGCGACATGCTTCCAGGTCGGATGGTGGTCCAGCGGGTTGCCCGGCCGGTCGAACGTCACGTCGTCCGGCAGGCGCACCGGCAACTGGTCGTCCGGCACCGGCACGACGCCGCAGCGTCGAACAGTGGATGATCGGGATCGGGCAGCCCCAGTAGCGCTGCCGCGACACGCCCCAGTCGCGCAGCCGCCAGTTGATGAGACCCTTGCCGATGCCTCGCCGTTCCAGCGCTTCGATCGCGGCGCGCTTGGCGGCATCGACGTCCAGCCCGTCCAGGAAGCCGGAGTTGAAGGCGGTGCCGGGCCCGACATAGGCCTCCTGTGCCAATCGCGAAGCGTGGCCGGATCGGCCCCCGGCGGCAGCACCACCGGCGTCACGTCCAGGCCGTATTTGCGGGCGAAATCAAGGTCGCGCTGGTCATGGGCGGGGCAGCCGAAGATCGCCCCGGTGCCGTATTCCATCAGCACGAAATTGGCGATCCAGACCGGATAGGTGGCGCCTTCGATGAACGGATGCTTCACCCGCAGGCCGGTGTCGTAGCCCAGCTTCTCGCCGGTCTCGATCGTGGCTTCGGAGGTGCCGCGGCTGCGGCATTCCGCGACGAACTGCCGCCGCCCGCGGATCGCGCGGCGCTGACCGCGGCCGCCAGCGGATGCTCCGGGGCGATCGCCAGGAACGACATGCCGAACAGCGTGTCCGGGCGCGTGGTGTAGACCTCGACCGTGTCGTTGCCGCCGTCCAGGCGTGAACGCCAGCCGCGCGCCCTCGCTGCGGCCGATCCAGTTCGCCTGCATCAGACGCACCCGCTCCGGCCAGCGGTCCATGCTTGTCCAGCGCGTCGAGCAGTTCCTGCGCATACTTGGTGATGCTGAGGAACCACTGGCTGAGCTGCTTCTTCTCCACCGGCGCGCCGGACCGCCAGCCTTTGCCGTCGATCACCTGCTCGTTCGCCAGCACGGTGCCGTCGACCGGGTCCCAGTTGACCCAGCTTTCCTTGCGCTCGACCAGGCCGGCCTGCAGGAAATCGAGGAACAGCTTCTGCTGATGGCGGTAGTATTCCGGCTGGCAGGTGGCGAACTCGCGCTCCCATTCCAGCGACAGGCCCATGCGCTGGAGTTCGGCGCGCATGTTGGCGATATTTTCGTAGGTCCACTTGGCAGGGTGCACGCCGCGTTCGCGGGCGGCGTTCTCCGCCGGCAGGCCGAACGCGTCCCAGCCCATCGGGTGCATGACCGAGAAGCCGCGCGCCCGCTTGTATCGGGCGACCACGTCGCCCAGCGTGTAGTTGCGCACGTGCCCCATGTGGATCTTGCCGCAGGGGTAGGGAAACATCTCCAGCACGTAGTATTTCGGCTTGCCGTCGGTCGGCACATCGTCCACGCGGAAGCAGGCGCGGTCGGCCCAGGCCTGCTGCCATTTGGGTTCGGCGGCGGCGAAGTCGTACCGTGGACCGGTTGCCTGGACTTCTTCCGGGGCCGGCGGCGTCTGCCGCGGCGAAGTAACACTGGTGTCGCTCATGGACGGATGTATCGTTCCCGGCGGCGTCGAGTGCAAGTCCAACAGCCTGTCCGGCCAGCCATCACCCGATGGGCCGGCCCAGGGCGACAACCGGGAGCAGTCCGGGACCACATTCCGGCTTCGTCAGTCCCCGGAAGGCGGTCCGGCGGTCACCAACGTCGCGGCTTACGCGACTCCCGGCTGCTGACGGCAAACCGCGGTCCCTCGATCGCTGGTCGTGGCTGCGACGACCTTCGAGCGAAGCCCGCTCCGACGTCGCGCACTCCCCCTGGTCGTTACGTCGCGACCTTGCCCTACCGACCTGCTCGGACATGACCGGTGCCCACACTCAAGGGTGGCCCGGGCGCTGCGGCATTCATCGTCAAGCGACGCCGGCCGTACAGCCTCACCGCGACCTTCGTCAGCCGGAGCGCAAACAACGGCGGAGCGCCCGAAGCGGGATGCAACGTAGAACGCGTCGAAATAAGTTGATCGCATGATGTCGCTGATCCGCGATAGTATACTGCAAGAAAACAACAGGAGGACATGACCCGTGGCACACCCTGCGCATACGGATCACGGGTCGGTGACTTGGACCGGTGACGCAACGCTGTCCGGCGATACTTTAACGGTTTCGGCTTTCGGCACGGCTGCAATTTCCACATCTGGCGCGGAAACCCTCGACCTCGTGCTCGCGGCCCCCGCTGCGACCGCGACCGTTGATGTTGCAGCACGAAGCACCCTGACGCTCACCGCGCAACAAACAAGCGGCTATCTTAATACCTCAGGAGGAACCATCAAGTTTGTAGGTAACAGTTTCTTTAATGGTTATAGCACCGTTCTGGATGATACTCTCACAGGCAATGGGACGCTGGATTTATACGGTCAGAATGCCAACGGTGAAAGCATGGAGGTCAACGGTTTTGTTGGCGCCGGGTTGACGTTCTCATTGGCAGGCACCGCGCCTGATGCGACGCTTCAGATTGCCAGGCCGCATGAGTTCTTTGGGAAGATAGACCTGACGCAGGCGCCGGTTGGTGTCGGCCATGTTGCGTTCGATGGCATCACCGCGACATCAGCGTCCTTATTCGATGGTATTCTGGCGATGTTCGACGGACACAAACTCGCCGATGTCGTGCGGGTCAGCGGCGGAACGGATCTTCATTTGTATCAAAATACAGCAGGCGTGTTCTTGACTTCCGGCGCGTACTCGGACCTGCCGGCGAGCAGCCTGGGAAGTGCCATCCCGCTGCACAAGATCGCGTAGCGGCACGGGGGCGGAGCCTGAGCCGCTACGGCAGGGGTTTCATTCTGGCGACGGATCGTGCCGGCGGAACTGAAGCCTTCCGCAACGCCTGATCGAATCCGATATGACGCCGGCGCCCGATTGCCGGACCGCGAATCCGGTCACAGTCTCCGTCTGCCCCTTACAGCATCTGCAACAGCGCCAACAGGCCAGGGCGGATCGAACGCAGTTCCCGGACATGAGCGGCTGACAGCCGCCGCAACAGCGTCTCCGACCGATCGGTCAGCCGCACCAGGACGCGGCGGCGGTCAGCCGGGTCCGGTTGCCGCTGCACGAGCCCCGCTTCGGCGAGCCGGTCCACCAGCTCGACCGCAGTGTTCGGCCGGATGAGCAGATGCTCCGCGATCTCGCCGATCCCGAGCCCATCCGCGCCGTATAGAGGCTTCGGTCTGCCTTTGATCGCCAATAGCGCCTGGTGCTGCTGCGGCGTCAGGCCGGCCGCCTTGGCCTCCGCTTCGCTGAACGCCGCGAATCGCCTCAGAGCATGGCGAAAGGCAGCCAGAGCCTCGTAATCCTGGTCGCTGAGCTCGCCGTCCTGCATGATTCGTGACCGATAGCTCTTTCTTCGCCGGGTCACCATAATATATGTCGTTCTACGACATATCTGGAGCGACTTATGAAGACCAAGGCGTCAGGCGACTTCACGCTGGACAAACGTGTGCTGGTGCTGGCCGCGATGGCGCTGGTGGTCGGGACGGGCGGTGTCGCCTCCGCCTGGGTCCTGCTGCGTCTGATCACGCTTTGTACCAATGTCGCCTATTTCCACGACCTGTCCTTCGCCCGGCACGACCTCGTGGACGCAACGCTCGGTCCCGCATCGATCCTGGTCCCCGTCATCGGGGCCGTGATCATCGGCCTGATGGCGCGCTACGGATCGGAGAAGATCCGCGGCCACGGCATCCCCGAGGCGCTGGAAGCGATCCTGATCGGCCGCAGCCGCATCGGCCTGAAGGTCGCCGTGCTCAAACCGCTGTCGTCCGCGATCTCGATCGGCACCGGCGGCCCGTTCGGCGCGGAAGGTCCGATCATCATGACTGGCGGCGCCATCGGCTCATTGTTCGCGCAGATTTTCAACATGACGGCGGCCGAGCGCAAAGTGTTGCTCGTCGCCGGCGCCGCGGCGGGCATGACCGCGGTGTTCGGCACCCCGATCGCGGCCGTGCTGCTGGCTGTCGAGTTGCTGCTGTTCGAGTGGAAGCCACGCAGCTTCGTTCCCGTGGTGGTCGCCTGCGTCACCGCGGCGATCGAGCGCGGCGGCATCCTGCCTGCCGTTCCGCTGTTCCCCCACGCCGGAACGACCCCGATGCTGCCGGAATTCGTTGCCGCCTGGCTGGCGATCGGTCTGCTGTGCGGCCTGGGATCCGGCCTGCTGACCGCGATGGTCTACGGCACCGAGGATGCGTTCGCGCATATCCGCCTGCACTGGATGTGGTGGCCGGCCATCGGCGGCGTCATCGTCGGGATCGGCGGGGTGATCGATCCAGCGGCTCTGGGGGTCGGCTACGCCAACATCGCCCGCCTGCTGGACGGGCACCTGATGCTGCACGCGGTGCTGATGCTGCTGGTGGTGAAGGCGGTGATCTGGTCTGTGGCACTTGGTTCGGGCACCTCGGGTGGCGTGCTCGCGCCGCTGCTGATCCTGGGCGGCGCCCTGGGTGCACTCGCTGGCAGCATCCTGCCCAATGCCGGCCCCGGCTTCTGGGCGCTGCTCGGGATGGCGGCGATGATGGGCGGCACCATGCGCGCGCCGCTGACCGCCTCTCTGTTCGCGATCGAACTGACCGGCGACTTCGCCGCCATCGTCCCGCTGTTCGCCGCCTGCGCGACAAGCTACGCGGTTACCGCGCTGCTCCTGAAACGGTCCATTCTGACCGAGAAGATCGCCCGGCGCGGCCACCACATCGTGCGCGAATACAATGCCGATCCGTTCGCCCTGACCGCGGTGCGGGACGTGATGGCAACACCGGTCGACACGCTGCCCGCCGGAATGCCGATCGCCGAGGCGGTGGCTTTCTTCACCGAGGTCGGAGCGCGCCACAAATCCTATCCCGTTCTCGACCGGGACCGCCGGGTGGTCGGTATGGTGTCACGCGCGGACGTTCTCGAATGGATACGAAAGCCGCCCGAGGGCACGCTCGGCGACACGGTCGGGGACCCGAACCTGGTCGTCGCCTACCCGGATGAGCCGGTCGGCGACGTGGCGGATCGCATGGTGTCGGCGGAAGCAGGCCGGGTGCCGATCGTGTCTCGCGACGGGCGTCACCTCGTCGGACTGCTGGCCCGCAAGGACCTGCTGCGCGTGCGGCAACGGGTGGCGGATGAAGAACAGCTGCGGGAAGCTTTCTGGCGCCTCAGGCCGACGCGGGAGCTGCCGGCGGTGGGAAGCGACTGAGCAGCGTGCTGATGTCGTCGTTCAGCAGGTGATCGAGGGTGAACGGATTATCAACGGGCAACGGGGCGCCGGGATCGCCCGCCCGCAATTGATCGATGGCATCGGTATACAGTTCGCCGATGCCGATCCTTTGTCTCATCGACGGGGAGAAGCGCCGCCCCAGGCTTCTCTGGAAGCCGACGATCTCACTTCGCCAATGACCACAGGCCAGACTGTCAGGCGACGCACGAAGGTTCAGCAGATGCAGCAGGATCAGGTTCAGGAAACTCTCGACCGAGTGCAGTTCGGACAGCCCCACGTCCTCGATCTCCTCGGCGACGTGCGTCCAGTCGACGTCATTCACCCGTTCCCCACGCGCCAGGCGACGGAGCAAATCAGCCTGACGATCCGACCAGGCCAGGACGTCACGCTCGTAGAGATCATCCGACATGGGATAACCATGCGTCAGGCAGGCTTTATGTGCCAGTCGTTCAAGCATCGGTCATTCACCTGTTGGCCGGCGCGGTCGCCTGCACGATGTCCAGGGCTGATGCCGACCACGGCCAGTCCTGACCTACTGCAGCGCCTCCCACACTTTTCCAGGCGTCAGCGGCATCTGAAGCCTGGCCGCCCCGTCGGCATGGCCGGCGCGAACCAGGGCATCGACGACGGCGTTGACCACCGCCGGGGTGGCGCCGATCGTGCCGAGTTCGCCGACACCTTTGACGCCAAGCGGATTGTTCTGGCAGGGAATGGACTGGTCCAGGATATGAACGAAGTCGCGGATGATGTCGGCACGCGGCATGAAGTAGTCCATCATGCTGGCGGTCATCACCTGCCCGGACTCCGCTTCGTATTGCATGTGCTCGCCCAGCGCCTGGCCGATCCCCTGAACCGCGCCGCCATCAAGCTGGCCGCGCACAATCATCGGATTGACCACCCGGCCGACATCGTTGGCCGACACGTACGAGACGATCTCGACGGCCCCGGTCTCCGGATCGACCTCCACCTCGACGATATGCGCCCCGTTCGGCCAGCTTGGACCGTTGACGCTGCTCGTCGCATCCACGTAGATCCGCCGGTCCGGCTGCCTGGCGGCGAGTTCGAACAGTCCGATGCCGCGATCGGTGCCGGCGATGCGGAACATGCCGTCCGCATATTCGATGTCGGCCGCGGACGCCTCCAGCTCCTCGGCGGCGAGGTCGCGGCCGTTCGCCACCGCTTGCTCCGACGCGTGGTTGATCGCCGATCCGGCGGTGAACAGCGACCGCGAACCGGCACTGCCGAAGCCCTGGCCGCGATCCGTGTCGCCCATCACAATCCGTATCCGCTCGATCTCGACGCCAAACACGTCGACCACCAGTTGCGCGTAGGACGTCGCGATCCCCTGCCCCATCGGCATGGTCGAGGCATAGACCTCGATCTCCCCGTCCCCGGACACCGCGACGGTCACCCGTTCCTCGAACACGTTGCCGCCGGTCCATTCCAGGAACGATGCGAGGCCGCGCCCGCGCAGCTTCCCGTGCGCCCGCGACGCCGTCTCCCGGCTGGCAAAATCATCCCATTTCGCCAGCGCCAGGGCCTGCTCCAGGATCTGGCCGAACTTTCCCGAGTCGTACACCTGGCCCATCGCATTGGTGTACGGCATCTGCTCCGGCTGGATCAGGTTGCGGCGGCGGATTTCCGCGGGATCCAGGCCGAGCTGGCGCGCCGCGGCGTCGAACAGACGCTCGATCAGGTAGATCGCCTCGGGCCGTCCCGCGCCACGATACGCCGCGGTCGGCGCGGTGTTCGTCAGGACCGCCTGGAAATCGAAGTCGATGGTGCGGATGTCGTAGATGCTCGTCGAAACCCATGGTCCGATCAGCACCTGGATGATGATCCCGACGGTGCTGGCATAGGCACCGACATTGGCGAACGAGCGGACGCGGTACGCCAGCACCTTGCCGTTCGCGTCCAGCGCCAGTTCGGCGTGCGTCTCCACGTCGCGCCCATGCGTCGCCGACAGGAACTCCTCGATCCGCGCCGGCGCCCATTTCACCGGGCGCCCGACCTGGCGCGCGGCGTAGCAGGTGACGATGTCCTCGGAATACAGGCCGGTCTTCATGCCGAACCCGCCGCCGACATCGCCGACCACGACGCGGATTTTCTCCGCCGGCAAACCGAGCGCGGCACAAAGTTCGTCGCGGGTGCCGGACGGCATCTGGCTGGACAGACGCAACGTCAGGCGCTCGGTTTGCGCATCGTAGCTCGCCAGGGAACATCGTGGCTCCATCGAGGTCGGCACCAGCCGCTGGTTCACGAGGTCGAGCGCGACAACGTGCGCGGCCGAAGCGAAGGCGGCGTCCGAGGCCGCGGCATCGCCATGCTTCATCTGCGCGGCGATGTTGCCGGTCGCAGCCGACCAGACCAGCGGCGCGCCCGCGGCGGTCGCCTGTCGCAGCTCCGTCACCACGGGCAGTTCCTCGTATTCGACGATCACGGCTTCCAGGGCATCCTTGGCCTGTTCCGCCGTCTCGGCGACCAGCGCAACCACCTGCTCACCAACGAAGCGGACGGTTTCGTGCGCCAGAGCGTGACGCAGCGGTGTGGCACCCGGCGAGCCGTCCGGGCGCTGGAACATCGGTGCCACCTGAAGTGGTTGCACCCCGGCCGCGACGAGATCCGCGCCGGTCAGGATCGCCAGGACGCCCGGCATCTCCCGAGCCGCGGCGACGTCGATCGAGACGATTCGCGCATGGGCGTGGGGGGAGCGGAGGAAGGCCAGGAAAGTCTGTCCTGGAAGCGAAAAATCGTCGGTGAAATGGCCACCGCCAGCCAACAGGCCCGCGTCCTCAATTCGCCGCACTTCGCGGCCGCTACCGAACCGCCCGATCGCCGATAGGTCGTTCATTCAATCTCTCTGTGTGACTGGGTTTACCCGGACATAGGGCCGGTTGTCATTTTCGCCAGTGGCGGCCCGCGTCAGCGTCAGCCGCAGCACGGTGTCGACAAGGGGGGCGCGCTGGTGTGCCGCCTGCCAAAACGGTCCGCTCGAGGCCTTCCCGGGGCTCCGCGCCCGGATTCAAAGCCCCATGAGTGCGCGCCGCGACGCCGCCGCGTCGAGGCCTCAGACCCGCTGACCACCGTCAATGTGGACCTCCGACCCGGTGATATACAGCGCCTGGTTCGAGCACAGGAAGAACAGCAGGTCCGCGACCTCGTTCGGCTTGCCAAGCCGGCGCATGGGGATCTCGCGCTGGACGATCTCCTCGGTGCCGGGCGACAGGATCGCGGTGTCGATCTCCCCGGGCGAGACGGCGTTCACCCGTACCCCGTAGCGGCCCAGGTCGTTCGCCATCTCCCGCGTCAGCGCGGCCAGTGCGGCCTTGGATGTCGCATACGCCGCACTGGCGAACGGATGCACCCGCGACCCGACGATCGAGGTCATGTTGACGATGCTGCCCTTCGACTCGATCAGGTAGTCGCTCAACCCCTGCGCCAGCAGGATGGCGGAGAAGAAATTGACGTTGAAGATGTGCAGCCAGTCCCGGTACGCCATCTCCAGGCTGGTGATCTTCCTGCCGTCCGGATGCTTCGGCGAGATCGCGGCGTTGTTGACCAGCGCGTCTAGTCGCCCGCCGGCGATCCGCTTGATCTCAGGCAAGGCATCGCGTACCACGTCGACATCCGACAGATCGATCTGGATATGATTGCGTTCCCCGCCCGGCCAGGGGCAGCGCGGATCGAACGCATGGCGGGAGATCGTCAGCACACGCCAGCCCTCGCTGCTGAAGCGCTTGACAGTGGCGTGGCCGATGCCACGGCTGGCTCCGGTCAGCAGCAGAACAGGTTCTTGGCCGGCGGACATGATCCAAATCCTTCACGCTGCGTTAGCCTGTGATCACCGAGTGTCCTGCCCTCGAAGTTCGTCCCATGTCGCGGCAGACCGCGAGGATCCGCGGGCCGCCACGAAGAACACCCTGGGTGTCGTGCCCCCGGAGTTCACCGCATCATGCGGCGGCTGGTGGGGAACAGCAGGCGCCTGAAAACGAAAAGCTCGTGATGTGATCCGAGGTTCGCGGGCTACCGCGGACCGCTGGTCAGCAACACTAGCGCATGATCGCCGGGCGCGGAATAACCAAAGGGTGTTCATCATACGACCTCACGACCGAATGCGACCCCACGACGACGCGAGGCATGGCCCCGCCGATTCGGCACGATCGGCCTGGCCCGCGATCCGGGGCCGGAAGACACGAGGGGCGCTCGCCGGCTTCATCCGCATTATCCTTGCCCCGGTTGCCGATAGGTCAGACGATAGGGGCTCGCCAGACGATGACGGCCCGCCACGATTGGGATGATCCTGTATGCCGCCTGTGTTTCCGGTCCCAACCCTCGACCATGTCGTAATCAACGTCCGCGACCGCATCGATGAGGCGGCCGATATTTATCGGCGACTGGGCTTCACCCTTACTCCGCGCGGCTACCACACGCTGGGGTCGATGAACCACCTGGCGATGTTCGGCACCGATTATCTGGAGCTGATCGCCACCAGACCCGGCGATGACAGCCGGCCGGACCTCATGAACGTCCCGATCGGGCTCGACGGCCTGGTCTTCGGCACCGAGGACGCGAGCGCGACGTACGCGGCCTTGCGGCGCAATGACGTCCCGATCGGGCCACCCGAGCAATTCTCACGGCCGGTGACGATCGAGGTGGGGAAGACCGGTGGCGCCACTCGCGATGCGATGTTCCGCACCACACGGCTGCCACGTACCAGCACGCCGGCCGGACGGTTCTACTTCTGCCAGCACCTGACCCGCGACCTCGTCTGGCGCGACCAATGGCGGCATCATGCCAACGGCGCCGTCGGCGTCGTGCGCGCTGTGATCGCGGCCGAGGAGCCAAGCAGACTCGGCTGCCTGTTCGCCCGCATGTTCGGCGCCCCGGCGGTTCGGCCCACCGATGACGGGTGTGCCCTGGTGCTTGGCCTCTCCCGGTTCGACGTGGTCACGCCCATGGCGCTGTGGGAAATGTTCGGCGGGGCCGCACCCGACAGCCGGGGCCGGCGCGACTATATGGCGGCGCTGACGCTACGGACGCTGTCGCTCGACGCCGTGGAGACGGCGCTGGAGGGCGGCGGCATTGGCGGCTGGGATCGCATCGGCACCAGCGTACTGGTTCCCGCGCAGGAAGCCTTCGGGGTCACGATCGAGTTCAGCGTGTAGAGCAAATACCAGCCTGACCCGGCTCACTGCGACCGCAGCCTGATCAAGTTGACCGCCAGCCATGGGGATCGTTGCCGCTCAACATGGAAGCGCTCCAAAGTCGCGCTGCGGCATCGCTTGGAAGGCGGCGGTCTCGATCCGGGTTGCCGGCCGGGCAACAGCCCACAGCGGCATGACGCGCGTCTCCGGCGGTAACCTTTGATTCATCAATTTGTGGTCATGCTGGAGTCGTGAAGACCGCCGCCCGCCCGCTGATCGAATTCCACCATCCCATGACGTTCCGTGGCCGAGGGGTCGCCGCGCCATTCACGACACCGCTGCTGGTGGGCACGCGCGTGCGACAGGCCAGGCCGGGAGACATCGAACTCGTGGTGTCGAGCCCATCCGCGGGCCGCGGGATCTATATCCTGAACTGGCCGGGCGTGCGGGCACTGTGCAATCCCACCGTGCATGACACGGTGCTGTTTCGGCGATGTTCCCAGCTTCCAGCGATCTCACCCGCGCTGATCCGCGACACCGCCCTGGAAGTCGCGCTGGCCGGCCATGCGGGCCCGGAAGCCGCGGCCGCTGCCGAGACCGCGATGACCCGCGACCGCGCGCGGGCGATGCTCGCGAACGTCCTGGTGGTGACAGGACTGCTGGAACAGGTGGACCCCGATGGCCGGAAGATCCCGCCAGCGGCGCAGTGGACGGAGGATCTCGACTGGCATGCCAGAGCGGTACTCCATCGGATCGCGCCATCATGCGGGCGCCCGCCGGCGCAACTGGCCGAAGGCCTGATGGCAATTGGCGCGATGTTCGCGCCGGTCGGCGTCGCGTCGGATGATCGAGAGGCCCGGATCCCCCGGCTGCTCATTCGCCTTGAGGAAACGCTCGCGGACTTGTCGTGCTGGCTGGATGCCGATCCTGCCAACGATGTCGGCGGCCTTGGGATGGCGATCACGGCCGCGATGCGGAGGGCGTGTGACAGCGGGGCGGTGGTGCTCGCAAGCACCCGGTCGGTGCTGGCTGACCGGCTTGCACTGCTGAAGCGATGGATGGCGAACGCAGGGGACATCCCGGCATCGGTCATGCGTTGCGACTGGCTGTTGGACGGGTGGGAGCGGGTCAGTCTGCTCTGGCTCTCGGCCAGTTCCGAGCCGTTGCGACGGGCAGCACTACTGGAGATGGCACCGCTGGTGCCCGTTCTGCCACGCGAGGTGGTGGAATGGACCGACACACTCATCCCACCCGAGTCAATGAACCAAGCGTGTCGCGTTACCAGCAAACAGGACGCCTGGCGGACCGGCGGTTCAGCATTCGCGCTGATCGAACGAAACGAGAAATTGCTCGCCATGAGGACCTGATGAGTATGATCGACGAGCGAACCGGGGCGGGCGACTTGGAGATCACGGCACTGACCCAGACGATCGCGGGTGCTCCCGACCCGCAGATCATGCGCATTGTGGCGCTGGTAGACTCCATGATGCTGCGCGGGCCAGCCGACCTTTTGATTGAACCCCTGCGCCGGCGTCTCAGAACGTTGCGGCCGCCGCGTCCGCTAAGACTGGCGCGCCTGATATTCTACTCGCTCGATCCGTTGATCGAGCCGGCTTCTCGCTGGCGGCCGGGACAGTACACGATACCGCGCTCCGCGCTGATGCCGATGACCGAACTGGTGAGCCTGGTGAAAGGTCCTGCCGTGGCGGCGATCGAGGCGGAGATCGATGGCTTCACGACGGCTGACATCGAGGTGATTTCCAGGCTGGGACGATCGCTGTGGCCGGAAGCCGCCGCTATCCTGGCTGATGCGGGGATTCCGCGAGCCTGGGATGCGACCGAACTCGGCGACGAAAGCTTTCGTTCGCTGACCAACACCGTGGCAGCGTTGCTGGCCGAGGCCGCCACGCTCGACATCATGCGCGCGGAAGCCGCCACCGGTTTGCTGCCGCCGCCCCCGGAACTGCTGAAGGCCATGCTGAGCCGAGTCGTTCGGGCGGACGAAGCCGCCCTGCCCATGATGATCGCCCTGCTGCTCGACTGCCTGCCCGAGACGGGCGAACTGCTGCCTGCGCTGCATGCGGGATCGGACGCCGAGGCTATCCACGCGGCGATGGACCAGGCGGCCGAACTGCTGATGCGCCAGCATGTTCAGGAAGACGCCATCGAGAGACGCATCGCCGCGGGCACGCTAGCCGAGGCCGGTGCCGCCGTCGGCCGCATCGCAGCCCTGCTGAAGTATCTGGACACTGCGAACGGCAAGCCCCGGCGGCGCGAGTGGCTACGCTCCGTGCGCCAGCGTCTGGAAGCCGATTGCAAGGCTCGGTTTGCCTCGGGATTGCAGGACGAACTGCTGGCACCGTTACTGTGCCTGGGTGTCGCGCCACGCCAGGCCGACATCCCGGCCCTGGAAGCGGCGGCCCGCGGGCTGCGTGTGCTGGAAACCGAGGGGCGGGTCGCCGGCAGCGGTGCCACCTACGATCTGCTGCTGGGCAGGGCGGCGGAAGTGATCAAGGACAATGCCATGCGAGACAGGCTGACGCACACGGACCAGATGCGCCTGATCGAGATCCTCACCGGCCCTGACGCGGCGCTGGCCATGCTAAATCAAATGCCGTAGGCGATCGCTTTCGGGAAACAGGGATGCAGCCCGATGCCGCCGGGCGCTGGCGCATCGTGACGATCGGTCATTCCGATCTTGACGATTGCCCGACGTCGCACTCGGGCGCTGCGACAAAGGGTGACGCATCGGACGTCAAGTCAGCATGTATGGACTCCCGTTCGCTCGCGGCCTAACCGGGCCTTCCAGCGGTCGTCAGTGCTTTCCATCACCGGCAGGAGGAAACAGGCGTGGAGGAAGTCGATTGCGTCGTGGCCGGCGCCGGGGTCGTCGGCCTCGCGGTGGCGCGTGCGTTGGCGATGGCGGGACGTGAGGTCATCATCCTGGACGCGGCGGAGGGTATCGGCACCGAGACGTCCTCGCGCAACAGCGAGGTGATCCACGCCGGCATCTACTACAAGGCCAACAGCCTGATGGCGCGCTCCTGCGTCGCCGGGCGCAGGCAGCTGTACGCGTACTGCGCCGAGAAAGGCGTGCCACACATCAACTGCGGCAAGCTGATCGTGGCAACCAACGCGCAGGAAGATGCGCTGCTCCCCGGGATCAAGCAGCGTGCCGAGGGCAACGGCGTCGAGGGCATGCGGGTGTTGACCGCCAAGGAGGCAATCGCCCTGGAGCCGAGTCTGGTCTGCAGCAGTGCGCTTTTGTCGCCGGCCACCGGCATCATCGACAGCCACGCCTTCATGCTGGCACTGCAGGGCGACGCCGAGCATGCCGGCGCGGTACCGGTGTTCTTCAGTCCCGTGCTGGGCGGCCGCGTAGCAGGGCGCGGCATCGAGATCGATGTCGGAGGCGCCGATCCGATGACGCTGCGCTGCCGGTTGCTGGTCAACTCGGCGGGGCTGCATGCGCCGGGACTGGCGGGGCGGATCCAGGGCATGCCGCGCGATCGCGTGCCGACGGCGTATTACGCGAAGGGGAATTACTTCACGTTATCAGGCCGCTCGCCGTTCTCGCGGCTGATCTACCCGGTGCCGGTACCGGGCGGGCTGGGTGTGCACCTGACCGTCGATCTGGGCGGCCAGGCGCGGTTCGGGCCGGATGTGGAGTGGATCGAACTCGATCGACTACACCGTCGATGCGTCCCGCTCGGACAGTTTCTACGCGGCGGTGCGGAAATATTGGCCGGCGTTGAAGGATGGCGCACTGCAGCCGGGCTACGCCGGGATACGCCCGAAGATCGTCCCGCAGGGCGCACCGGGACAGGATTTCGTCGTGCAAGGGCCGCAAACGCACGGCGTCGCCGGGCTGATCAACCTGTTCGGCATCGAAAGTCCCGGCCTGACCGCGTCGCTGGCCCTCGCGGACCACGTTCTGGAGGTGTCTCGGACGGAATCCTAGGACGGATGGGTGATAAGCGGCAGCGCTCCGGTTCAGGTCCGGCGCGCGATCGCACCAGCCTGGGGTCGCCGCGCGACGCAAGCGAGGCTGAGGGCCGGGTCTGCCGCCGTTGGACAACTGTCGTCGCGGCGGTCGCCAGCGGCGCCGCGCGCCGGACGACAACGGCCAGGCTCAGCGGCGCGGCAGTTCGACCTCGGCCGATGACTCGACTGCGGCAGTGGCACGATACACCGCGAAATCGCGACCCGGCGCGCCGGGGCGTGCCAGCGTGCCGATTCGCTGGACCTCCGTCCACACAGCCGGATCCGGCGTGCCGGCGCGGCGGGCGTCACGGACCAGCAAACCTTGCTGCCCCCGGATCGCCGCTCGCGGCAGGGTCGTCAGCGCCCACCGCGCGTCCGCGCCGATCACGGGCACTCCGGCCGGCATCCACCACGCCAGTTCACACGCAAGCGTATACCCATCGGCCGCCACGAATGAGGCACCCGTTGCGTCTCGCGCCACCTGGCGGGCGAGCCCATCCCAGCCGGTCAGGCGCAGGGCGATCGGATCAAGCCGCGGCGGCAGCGGAAGCAGCCCGATTACCGCCTGACCGTACGCCAGCGCCGTGATGGCGAATCCGAGCGCCGAAGCAGCCATCCACCAGCGCGGTCCGGGCAACAGGCCGCCGGCCGCCACCGCCAAAGCCGGATAGATGATCGCCGGCCAGTTGCCCTGCACCCGATCGCCAAGCGCGTGCTGGAGGAACACCAGCACCGCCGGCAGCGACAGCGCCGCCAGCAGCGACCACGCGGGATCGCGCGACCGCCAGGCACGCCGGACCGCCACCAGCAGACCGGCCATGCACAACCCCCAGATCAAGGGAGTCGCAAGACCTATCTGTCCCGCCACCAGTTCCGCCAGGAATCCCACCGCTCGGGCGGGCCGCCAGTCCTCGACGCGGCCGCCCTGGCGGACCAACCCGGCCCAGCCATGGGCTGCGTTCCAGGCCAGCACCGGCGCGAACACCATCAATCCGATGGCGCACGCCGCCCAGGGTTGCCACCGTCGCAGCCAGGGCCGAACGGCAGGCACCAGCAGCACCCACAACCCGATTCCGATCCACAGGAACAGGGCGCTGTACTTGCTGTCGAGCGCCAGACCGCCAAACAGGCCCGCCGCCAGCCACCAAACCCCGCCACCGCCGCTCGCAACCCTTGCTATCGCCCAGAATGAAGCTGTCCAGAAGAACAGCAGGGGCGAGTCGGGGGTCATGATGACGGTCCCGACGCCCAGCAGCAGCGAGGCGTTCAGCAGCATCACCGCCACCAATCCGGCAGGCGTGCCCGGAAACAGCGCCCGCGCGGCGTCGAACAGCATCCAGGACGCCAGCGCCGCCGCCAACGGACCCAGCAGCCGCACACCGAACGCGGTCTGTCCTGCCAGCGCGGTCCCTGCCCTGATCCACAACGCCACCATCGGGGGATGGTCCAGGTAGCCACCCGCCAGAGCATGCGACCAGACCCAGTAATAGGTCTCGTCGGGCGCCAGCGGCGCGATCGCCGCCACCGCCAGTCGGATCGTCGTCACCGCTGCGAGCGCGACGACGAGTTTCCTCACCGCCGAGGGCAGACCAGCGTCTATCGGGCGCGCCAATCCACGATCGCTCTCACCGGGAACGCCAGACCAAGGTCGCCGAAACCGCGTAGTTCCACACCACGCCGATCATGGCGCCGACCCCGCCGGCGATGGTCCAGGTCGTGTGCTGCTCATACAGCACCTGGGCGATGCCGACATTGGCCACGGCGCCGAAGCCACAGACCACCATGAACAGGATCAATCCGCGCCACAGCCGCGGCCCCTTCAGCCGCTGGTCGCGGTAGGTGATCGCGTTGTTGAGCTGAAAGTTGAACGCCATCGCGACCACCGTCGCCATCGCCTGCTCGGCTTCGAAATGCAGCACGGTGGTCTGACGCAGCAGGCCGAGGACGGCAAGATGGACGATGACACCCAGCGCGCCGACCAGGGCGAAGGAGAAGAAGCGGAGCGGCAGCAGGCCGCCGAACACCTTGTCGAGCAGCAGGCCGGCGAACTGGATCAGCACCAGCGCGTCCATCTTGCTTTCGCCCGCGGCGCGTTCCCGGAACCGGCCGGGTACTTCAAGGACGCGCAACGGCGCGTGACTGCTCAGCACTAGGTCCAGCAATATCTTAAAGCCCTGGCCATTCAGGCCGCGTGCGAGGTCCTCGAACAGCGGACGCGGCAGCATGAAGAAGCCGCTCATCGGGTCGGTGAGGCGGACCGGCAGGAAAGCCTGCGCCAGGCGGATCCCGCCATCGGACAGGATGCGGCGGTACCGGCCCGACAGGCCGGCGCTGTCGCCGCCCTCGACGCGGCGGCTGGCAACCGTGAGGTCGTAATCGCCGGTTTGCAAAGCAGAAAGCATCACCGGGAGGCGGGTCTCGTCGTGCTGAAGGTCGCCGTCGATCACCGCGATGTAATCGGCCGACGATGAAAGCGCGCCCTCGATCACGGCGGAGGCAAGCCCGCGGCGGCCGATCCGGCGTATGCAACGCACCCGCCCGTCCTGCTTTGCGATACGGCGCACCTCCTGCGTGGTGCCGTCGGGGCTGTTGTCGTCGACGTAGATAACTTCCCAGGCGATGCCGCTGAGGGCCGCATCCAGTTTGGCGATCATCGGCGCAACGTTCGGACGTTCGTTGAAGCATGGAACGATCACGCTCAGCACGGGCGTGCCGGCGTACCGATCGGCGAGCCTGGGTTCAGCCGGAAGGGTGGTATCGGGCATCGATTCGGTCAGTTCCATACGCGCACAGCGGTGTTGCACATACAAGGCGATGGCCCGCCGTCAAGACAAATGCCCGAATTACAACCGGCGATGCGTTAATTTCGACGAAAATAAAACATAAATCTTGCAATTTTAGATGGAATGTGTAATTATTGCGCAAGATTTGGATGTCACATTAGGCCCTGCCATGAACCGCACCACAATTCGCATCACTGGTCTGCTAGCAGCCCTTGTCGTCGGGACCACGGGACAGGCGCATGCAAGCGTGTTGACCGACAGCCAGATTCTCAGCCAGTTCAACGCGATCATCTTCGGCGACTTCAGCGCCAGTTCCGAGGTCGAAGGCCGCACCGTGGTCGGCGGCAACGTCACCGGCGGCAGCAATTTCGAGACCCGCACCGGTCTGGCCGCCTCGTCCTTTGGTGCGCTGAGTGTCTACGGAAACGTGACCGACCCGGGTGCCAGTCTCATGGTCGACGGCGATGGGATCGCGATCGCCGGCACCAACTCTGCCAACTTCAACCTGAACGGCGGCGGGTCCGCCTATGTCGGGAGCGGCAACAGTGGCAACCTGGCGGTCAATGGTGGCTCAGCCAGCCTGAACGTCATCGGCCCGAACAGCGGTGCGCTATCGCTCTCCGGCGGCGGCGGCGTCTATGTCGGCGACGGCAACACCGGCAGCATAACCGCCAACGGCAGCCACACCACGCTCGGGATCAACGGCAACACGAGCGGGACGCTGCAGTTCAACAGAAGCAGCACGTTGTCGCTGAACGGCAGCAATACCGGCACCATCCGATTGAACGGCGGGACGTTGATTTACACCGGTAATGAAGGCAACGTCACCAATATCAACAACGGCACCGCGACACAGGTGTCCAGCCTGAGCCTGGCCGCGCCAGCCAGCACGCTGGGCTCCTTCGCCACCACCTTCCGGACGCCACTGACCGCTCTGTCCACCCAGTTGAATGGCGTCGCGGCGAACAGCATCGCGTCCGTCTCCGGCGGCGCCATCATCTTCAACGCCACACCCGATGGCAGCGGGGTCGCGGTGTTCGATGTGAATACGTCGCTGTTTGCCGGGGCATCATCGGCGACGTTCAAGCTCGACGGCGCGACGTCGGTGATCATCAATGTCGACGTGAACAACTGCGTGTCCGACATCTGCGCATTCTCGCCCGGCAACCTGAACTTCCTGCAAGGACCCGTGGAGGGATCGACCGACTACGCGTCGACGGTGCTGTGGAACTTCGTCAACGCGACAAGTCTCGACTTCACCAGTGAGTTCGTCGGATCGGTGCTCGCCCCCGAAGCCGCGGTGACCAACAGTTCACCGATCGACGGCACACTGGTCGCGGCGAGTGACACCGGTTTCAGCACCGGCGAATTGCACCTTTACCCATACAGCGGCACGCTTCCAGGCATCGCGGTCCCGGAACCCGCCAGCCTGGCCCTCCTCGCCACCGGCTTCGCCGGCCTCGTCTTACTGTCTCACACGTTGCGTCGCGCTTCGGTCACTCATCCTGCGCCGCAGCACGGGCACCGCGGCAGATGCTTGACCAGAGCGACAATAAGCCGTCGCCTCGGCGTGGCGATAGAGTTCGAAATATGGCGCTCGGGACGCTGCGGCGGCGCCTTCGGATCGGTGACCGCCGGAAACGTCAACCGTCGCGGATCTGCGGTGTTTTCTGGCTCCTGGGGGAAAAATCGCCCGCTCGGCGAGCAGGAATCCGTAGGCTGCGATACACAGCGTGATGTGGTGATGGAGCCCACGCCATCCGCGTCCCTCTGACTCGGCCCGCGTAACCGGGCGGACGCGCAGACGCGTAAAACGTGAGGTGAACGCCTCGCCATTTTCGCGCCAGGTGACGTTTTGCCAAGCTGCCGCCGGCTGGCTGAGCGCCAGCTCCTGGGCGGAGATCTGCTGCGCACGCAGTTGCGGACGTGACAGTTTCGGCCCGTCCGGCCCCGGCGGGAGGGTGTCAGCCCTCCACATCAGCACGTTCGATTGGATACCGACGGCGTAGAGCAACCCCAGTTGCGTTATTCCCTCGCGGAACTGGCCATCATAGCCGTAGCCAGCATCGCCCAGCACCGTGCCGAGTGGAATGCCAGCGGCATGCGCGGCGCGCAGGTGGTCCAAGGCGATCTGCGGTTTGGTCTTGAAGACGACGTCCCCGGGAACCTTGGCTTGCTTTCTCCGATCTGGGTCGTTCGCCCAGGCCTCGGGCAGATAGAGCCGGTGCGCGACGGGCAGGCTGGCGTGGTGGTTGGCGATGGACAGCGAGACCACCGCCTGGCAATTGTCCTGCTTGCCCAGTTGGCCGCAGTACTGCCGTGCGACACCGACCGAGTGCTTGCGCAATTTTCTCTAGACCATTTTCGGCCTGCACGGTCAAATGGTCTAGTCTAGAACGTAAGACCGGTTGCCTGGACGACGAGCGGCAGGGCGCGGACTGTCTCCAGCACGTCTTCCCGGACACTTTCGTCCAGGGAGACCAGGCAGATCGCGTCCCCGCCCCGGTTGGCCCGGCCCAGGTGAAAGGTGGCGATATTCAGCCCGGCACCAGCCAAAGTGGCCCCGAACCGGCCGATGAAGCCGGGTTTGTCCTGGTTGGTCACGTACAGCATGTGTGGGGCGAAATCGGCCTCGACCTTGATGCCCTTGATCTCCACGATCCGCGGACGCGAACCCGCGAACAGCGTGCCGGCTATCGAGCGCACCATTTCGCCGGTCTCGATCGTCACACGCACAAGCGTCAGGTATTCGGTCGGCCGGTCGTGCACGGTCTCGGCGACGTCGATTCCATGATCGCGCGCGGCGACCGACGCGTTGACCATGTTGACGCCTTCCAGCATTGGCGACATCAGCCCGGCGAGCATCGCCGCGGTTAAAGGGCGATGATTCAGCGCCGCGGCCTGGCCTTCGTATTCGATCGTCACCTTGCGGATCGCGCCTTCGCGCGCCAGCGTCATTTGCCCGGCGAAAGCGCCCAGCAGGCGGCACAGTTCAAGGTACGGCTTCAGCCGCGGCGCATCCTCGGCCGAAACCGAGGCCATGTTGATCGCGTTCGTCACCGCCCCCGCCAGCAGGAAATCGCTCATCTGCTCAGCCACCTGAAGCGCCACGTTTTCCTGCGCCTCGGCGGTGGCGGCGCCCAGATGCGGTGTGCACACGACGTTCTCCAGGTCAAACAACGGCGAGCCGGTCGCCGGCTCGGTCTCGAACACATCCAGGGCCGCACCGGCCACGTGGCCGGACCTGATGGCGTCAGCGAGAGCTGCCTCATCAACCAGGCCGCCGCGGGCGCAGTTGATGATGCGGACGCCCTTCCTGGTCTTCGCCAGCGCCTCACGCGACAGGATGTTCCGGGTCGCGTCGGTGAGAGGCGCATGAATCGTAATGAAATCGGCCCGCGCAAGCAACGTATCCAGATCGGCCTTCTCGACGCCGAGTTCCAGTGCCTTCTTCTCCGAAAGGTACGGATCATAGGCGAGCACACGCATCTTCAGGCCAACCGCTCGGTCGGCCACGATCGAGCCGATGTTGCCACAGCCGATCAAACCCAGTGTCTTGGCAGTCAGCTCGACACCCATGAAGCGGTTCTTCTCCCACTTGCCCGCCTTGGTCGAGCCGGAGGCTTCCGGGATCTGCCGCGCCAACGCGAACATCAGGGCGATGGCATGTTCGGCTGTTGTGATGGTGTTGCCGTGCGGCGTGTTCATCACCACAATGCCGCGCGCCGTGGCAGAGCGAATATCGACATTGTCGACGCCAATGCCCGCGCGTCCAACCACCTTCAACCGCGTCGCGGCATCCAGCAGTTCCTTGGTGACCTTGGTGGCGGAGCGGATCGCCAGGCCGTCATATTCGCCGATGATGGCACGCAGATCCGCCGGCGCCAGGCCGGGTTTCAGATCGACATCGATACCGCGGTCGCGAAAAATCGCGACAGCAGCAGGCGACAGCTTGTCGCTGATCAATACCTTGGGCATTGGGAAGTCCTGATCGTTACTGGACGAAAGAGAATGATTCGGCCACCTGCGCGGCGGCCCAGTCGAGCCACGGCAGCAGCGCCGCGATATCGGCGGTTTCCACGGTTGCGCCGGCCCAGATGCGCAGACCCGGCGGCGCATCGCGATAGGCGCCGATATCATGCGCCACGCCTTGCTTTTCCAGCAGCGAGGCCAGCTGCTTCGCCGCCTTCGCCTGGCCGTCGGCTGGCAAAGCGGTGAACCAGGGCGCCACGATCCTGAGGCAGATCGATGTGCATGAGCGCGTCGCGGGATCTTCGGCCAGGAAGCCAGCCCACTCGCTGCGCGCCACCCAGTCGGCAATCGCCCCGAGGTTGGCCTCAGACCGCGCGATCAGAACAGGCAGCCCGCCGATCCGTTCGGCCCAGCGCAGACCGTCGAGCGCGTCCTCGACGCACAGCATCGACGGCGTGTTGATCGTTTCGCCCTTGAAGACGCCTTCAGCGATCTTGCCCTTGGAGGTCAGGCGAAACACTTTTGGCAATGGCCAGGCGGGTGTGTAGGTTTCCAGACGTTCGACCGCGCGCGGCGACAAGGCCAGCATGCCGTGAGCGGCCTCTCCGCCCAGCACCTTCTGCCACGACCACGTCACCACATCCAGCTTGTCCCATGGCAGCGCCATGGCGAAGGCGGCGGAGGTGGCATCGCAAATCGCCAGGCCTTTCCGGTCGGCGGCGATCCAGTCGGCGTTCGGCACGCGCACACCTGACGTCGTGCCGTTCCAGGGAAACACCACGTCGTGTGCCGGATCGACCGAGGCCAGGTCAGGCAGTTTGCCGTATGGCGCGGACAGCACGCGCGCACTCGCCAGTTTCAGGTGCTTGACGATATCGGTGGCCCAGCCCTCGCCGAAACTCTCGAACGTCACGACATCGACGCCGCGAGCCCCTAACACGGACCACAAGGCCATCTCAACAGCACCGGTGTCGGAGCCAGGGACGATTCCCAGCCGCCAGTCGGCCGGCATGCCCAGGATCGAGCGGGACAGCGCGATCACCTCGGCCAAACGGGCTTTCGGTTCGGCGGCACGGTGGCTGCGGCCGAGAATAGCGCCAGCCAACGCGTCCAGCGTGAAGCCGGGTCGTTTGGCACAAGGGCCCGAGGAAAAATTGGGATTCGACGGACGAACGTCCGGTTTCACGGCGGTTGCCATTGCGGTTCTCCCTTTCAGAAGAAAAGCGTCCCGGTGGGGGGACGTGACCCGCCGCGGCGTGTAGGCGTGCGGCCGAAGCACGTCAACTTTTTTCTGACGCATCGCAACGAATATCACGACGCTCACGTTTCCATCATCGTATCAGTTTGCTGGCCCCGTGAGGTGTCCACTGCTGCAAGGCGGCGCGCCATCACCCGGAAGCCGAATATCACGACGCTCACGGTTCCATCATCGTATCAGTTTGGCCCCGCGACGTGTCCACTGCTGCAAGGCAGCGCGCCATCACCTCAAGCCGGAAGGCGGGGACAACGAATATCAATGAGATCTCTGCGCGCCTGACCGTGCTGGAGACGGTGATGGGACAACGCATCTCCACATGGCGGTTCGCGATACGGATGCCCTGCTGTGGGTCCAGACCCGCAAGACGCTCGCGATGACCGCGATCGACACGGCCGAGCCGAGGCAAGCGGCCCTCCTGCACAATACCACGGCGGAGTTCTTCAATCAGGCCGAAGTGCGTTGCGGGTGGATACGCCGGCCCCGGCGGGCCCGGAACCCCGCGTCCCGTCCCGCGTTAACGCGGCTGAAGGACGGCGCAGCCCTTTTCAGCGACATGGTTCGGTACACGCCGAATTCGGGTGTGAGGCTTGGCGCCGGACCGGACAGACCGGTCGCCGTCGCCTCCGGAGACCGTGTGAACAAAAGGATATCGCATTATGCCACGAACGCTCCTGCTCACGGTGTTGATCCTGGCTGCCGGACCGGTGCTGGCACAGAACCCGCAGCCGACGTCACCGGCCAATCCAACCGTGCCAATCGCGCCGCCTAACAGCGCCTCCCCGCCCCCGGAGCAGATCGCCCCGCCCAACGGGAACCTGCCGAAGGGGAACCTGCCAAATGGGAACTTAAGCGGCCGGCTGGCCCAGCAGAAAGGGGCCATCGCGCCTTCCAACGTCGATCCGGGCATCATGGTCAAGCCGCCGAACACCACCGGCAGCACCATGCCGGTGATCCCGCCGCCAGGCTCTCCGGGGGGGAGCAAATCAGTGGTGCCGAAATAAGGTTCATAGTGCCGAGCATACCCTGTGATCGCCGCAACGATCGGGGCGACCGAAGGCGGGCCGGGGGCGCGGCTGGCGGAGAGTCCATGCATTTGGCATGGCTTGGCGTCACAAACTCGCCCGCGGCACGGTCACCGGGCTAAGTAACCACAGTGCACCCGCGGCCAGCACGATCGCCGGGGCCGGAATATCCAGGTTGGGTGACAGCGCCAGTCCCCCGACCGATGCCAGGCAGGCGAGCAACACCGCGACGCGGACCTGCTCGGCAAGCGAATCGGACCAACGCCTCGCAGCGATCGCGGCGCGCCGCCAACCGGCCAGGACCGCGACCGCCAGCCCGGCCGCCAAGCCCCATGGCCCATACCGAAAGCCCGGCGAAAAGCGAACCGACAGCGATGCCCGGCAGCACACGCCGCACCAGCTGTCGGGGATAACGGGTCGATCATGGCTACAGTATAACATTCCAGTGGGGTTGGACGGAAGGGAGACCGGCGCCTAAACAGACCCGCGATGACCGGACCTGATCCCGATATCCTCGCCCGCCGCACGTTGCGCCAACACCGCCTGTTCGCAACCGGCCTGCTGCTCGTAATGGCCGCTTTGACCCTCGCGAGCTATTTCCTGCCACCCGGCTGGTGGGTCGGGCTGTTGCAGTCCGCCGCGAAGGCAGGATTTATCGGTGGCATCGCGGATTGGTTCGCCGTCACTGCGCTGTTCTACCATCCTCTTGGCATACCCATTCCGCATACCGCCATCATTCCCAACCAGCGCGACCGCCTCGGCCAGGCGCTCGGCCGCTTCGTGGCCACGCATGTCTTCACCAGTACCGAGGTGTCGAGCGTCCTCGCCCGTTTGGATCTGCCCGGCATCGTCCACCGTTTCCTCGCCGACCCTGCCGCGGCCCATCCCGCCGCGGTCGCCCTCTCCGGCATGTTGCCCAAACTGCTGGCAACGGTCGAGGACGGCCGGGCGCGGCGGATCCTGGCACGCATCGTGCCCCGGATCATGGGCGGACCGGCGGCAGGGCAGGTTCTCGCCCGCGCGCTGCACAGCCTCGTCGACGGCGGCCGCCACCAGGAGGTGTTCGGTTTCATCCTCGGGCAGTTGAAGGCCGCGCTGGCGAGCCGGGAGGACGCGTTGCGCGCCGCCATCGAGGAGCGCGTGCGTGAACAAGGCGGCCGCCTGGTGGGGTGGGCGCTGGGGGCTTCCATCGCCCGCCGCGTGCTGTCCCAGATCAACGCCGAACTCGACAAGATGAGCCCGGACGGGTCCGAAATCCGCGCGGCCTTCGACGAGTGGATCCGCCGCGAGATCAACCGCATGGAAACCGAACCGGAGCGCGCCGCGGAATTCAGTGCCGCCATCCGCCGCGTGGTCGCACATGAGACCATCCAGGCATGGCTGTGGGACATCTGGGCCCGCATCCGTGTCGGCGTGGAGGCGGATATCTCCAAACCGAACGGGCGCGTCGTCGCCTACATGGAGGGCGCGCTCGATAACCTCGGCGCCATACTGGAAGCCGATCCCATCGCCCGCGCCCGGCTGCAGACCGCGGCGGAGGGCGTCGTCCGATCCCTGCTGCCGGCCGCTCAGATACGCATCGCGGAGTTCATCGGTCAGGTCGTGGCGAACTGGGACACCGTGACGCTCGTCGACCGTCTCGAACTGCGCGTCGGCAAGGACTTGCAATATATCCGTATGAACGGGACCATCGTGGGCTTCCTGATCGGCGGTCTGCTCTACGCGGTGCTGGACACGCTGTTCGGTAAGGCCATGTTCTGATCAGACCTTGCTGATCACCCCGGCGGAGCTCGGCGCATGCTACGGCTTTCGGTTCTGGATCAATCGACCGTCGTCTCGGGCCGGTCTCCCGATGCATCGATCCGCGAAAGCATCGCACTGGCGCAGCATTGCGAGGCGCTTGGCTATGAACGCTACTGGTGCGCTGAACACCACAATTCCGACAGCCAGGCCGGAACAGCGCCTGAAATCCTGATCGCGGCGATCGCGGCGACGACCCAGCGCATCCGTATCGGATCGGCCGGAGTGATGCTGCCGCACTATTCGGCGCTGAAGGTCGCCGAACAGTTTCGGGTACTGGATGCGATCGCGCCGGGCCGGATCGACCTCGGGCTCGGTCGGGCGCCTGGGTCGGATGGCCGGACGGCGTATGCACTGAACCCCCGGGCAGACACGGCGGCGGACCAGTTCCCGGCGGATGTTCGCGATCTGCTGGCCTGGCTGGCGGGGAAAAAGCTGATTGAAGGGCATCCGTTCCGCGATATCCGCGCCCAGCCGGCAGGACCCACCGTGCCGGAGGTCTGGATCCTCGGCAGCTCCGACTACGGCGCCCAGGTCGCCGCGTATTTTGGCCTCCCGTTCTGCTTCGCCCATTTCATCACCGACGGGCGAGGCGTCGACCAGGCCCTGGCGATATACCGGGAGGGCTACCGTCCAAGCGCGCGCCATCCGACGCCGCATGCAGCCGTGTGCGTCTGGGCGATGGCCGCGGAGACGCCGGACGAGGCCGCCTGGCTGTTCCGATCCCGCGAGATGTGGCGGCTGAACCGCGACCGGGGCGTTTTCACCGCGCTGGCCTCACCCGAGGAAGCCGCTTCCCACCCCCTTTCGGAAACGGACAAGGCACGCCTCGAACGCCTGCGGTCCCGCGCGTTATTCGGGACACCGGACGTTGTCGCCGGCAAATTGCGCGCACTGGCAGCCGAACATGGCATTGAGGAAATCGCCATCCTCACCACCGTGCACGACCCCCACGCCCGGCGACGGTCCTACGAGCTGCTCGCAAACGAGATGGTGCCGTAGGTCGGACCGCGCCTCGGCGACGCCACAGGCCCGCGCGAGGTTTTCTGAAAATCGGGCTCACGCCTGTGGATCAAGGCCCATCCACGGATCAAGCGACACCTCCGCGGGTATCGGCCGAGAGTTGCCGCGCCGCTTCGTTGTCGCGCGTGCTATTTGTTATTCAATCAGAATGTATAGATCCGGTCCGCGTTGCGGTCTCGAAGCCAGCCAAGGCCATTCCCAGGAAAAGTTCTGGGCGGGAGTTGATTCTTCTCGATACGGAAACGTTCCCACGCGTAACCAGGGCCGCGCCATACGCGGCACACCATCAGCAGTGTGGCTTCTTCCCGCGCAGGCCAGAGCATTATCAGCCCGACTCAAATCGCGAAGCGACCTCAGGCTGACGAAATTGCTCGACAATTGTCACCCTGCAGCGCTTCCACTCAAGGTGAAATCGCTAGGGTCGCCAGACGTTACGCCGCACACCCATCGTCCGCTGGGCACGCCAGACGCGGTAGCGGAACATCGCCCACGCCACCACCGCGGCACCGAGGGCGACAGGCAGGATCATCAGCGCGATCCACAACGTGAACGCCGCCAGGGACAATGCTCCCGCAAGGAGCGCGACAACGATCGCCCACATCAGGATGCGACTCGAGATCGGCACCTTGGGCGGCGAGACAAACTCGCCGCTTATGGTCATATCCAGTTCAGGCGGCCGACGCTGATCCATGCCTGGCAATGTGGCGCGACCCCGCGGCAGGTTCAAGCCCGCTCGAATCCGCCTGCCGCTTTCCGCCTCGCGCCATTCCGCTCCGGTATCCGCGGCAAAATCGCACACAGCAAACCGGTAAGCCACGTATCGTCCTTTCAGGAGGCAGGTTACTTGTAGCCGGCAACGCAAAGGAGATCGCCGCCATGAAAGTCGGGTTGTTCATCAACACGCAGTATCCGGAAGAGGTCGATGTGCCGGCGCAAGTGCCGGCACTGGTGGAACAGGTCCGCGTGGCGCGGGACGCGGGTTTCAAGTCGCTGTGGTTCCCGCATCACTGGCTGACCGAACCGATGCAGATGCTGCAGATCATGCCGGCGATGGCGTTCCTCGCGGCCGAGGCGAAAGGCATGGTGATTGGCCCCAACATTCTCATCCTCCCGCTGCTGAACCCCATGCATGTGGCCGAGGAGGCCGCTACGCTGGATGTGCTGACCGGTGGGAACTACGTTCTGGGTGCCGGCCTGGGCTACCGCGAGCCGGAGTTCACGGCGTTCGGGATCCCTCTGGCGGAACGGGCCGGACGGTTCAGCGAAAGTGTCGCGCTCATGCGCAAGCTCTGGGCCGGGGGCAAGATCACGCACGAGGGGAAGTTCTTTACCGTTCGCGACGCCGGGATCAGCCTGAAGCCGGTGCGCGCCGGCGGGCCGCCGATCTACATCGCGGGGTTGGTCGACTCCGCGGTGCGCCGAGCCGCGCGGATCGGCGACGCGTGGCTGATCGCCAACGCCTCCTCTATCCAGGAGATCACACCGCAGATGCAAACCTATCGCGCGGCGCTGAAGGAGTACGGCCGGCCGCCGCTGGAATTCCCGATCGCACGCGAATGCTATGTCGGAAGCAGCCAATCCTCGGCGTATGCCGAGTGCAAGGCGGCGCTGGAATATAAATACGCGGCTTACGCCGCCTGGGGGATGACCAGCCCGCTGGAGGGCGCCAGCTTCGACGATTTCGCCCGCGACCGCTTCATCATCGGCGACAAGGCGTCGGTGAAAAAGGACATCCTCCGCTATACGGAACTCCTCGGCGTGGACCACTTCATCATGCGCAGCCAATGGCCCGGACTGGAGCAGGAGAAGGTCCTGGGCTCCATCCGCCGGCTCGGCGAGATTTTTGCCACGCTGTAAAGCGCGTTGCCGCCGTCACCGTGAGCGAGGCCAGCCATCCCCTTGCTTGCGCAGCACGACGTGTGGACGGCACCCGTCAGCCGCCGGGACCACGGATCAAAGCAGGTCCGCGACGGCCTCCTTGAACCGTGTGATCGCCGCGAGGTGATCTGCCGTGGTGTGGCCGGCGATCCGCTTGTGATGATTCATCGTGAACGTCGTGTGTGCGGTGACGTGCGTCACCCCGGCCTGCTTCCAGAAGACGAAGTCGCGCCGCCAGGCTGCCTCGTCGCCCGAACCGAGCGATTGCCAGATCTCCAGTCCCACACTGGCCGGATCGCGGCCCTCTGCCTTGACCAGGCCACGCAGTTTCTCGAATGCCGCCAGCGCGCTGTCATCCGCCGGGTACGCCAGGGGCATCCAGCCATCGCCATATTTTGCTGTGCGCTCCAGCGTCGCTTCAGCGTGGCCGCCAAACCAGACCGGGATGCGGCCGGACGATGGCCGAGGGTTGATACCAGCATCGTCGATCGTGTGGTAGCGGCCCTTGAAGGTGACGTGCGGCTGCGCCCAGAGCGCCTGCATGACCTGCACCTGCTCTTCCGAACGCCGGCCGCGGTTGGAGAACACCTCGTTCAGGCCGGTGAATTCGACCTGGTTCCAGCCCACGCCGACGCCAAGACGCAGACGGCCGTTTGACAGCACGTCCAGACACGCGGCTTGTTTCGCCACGAGCGCGGCCTGGCGTTGCGCCAGGATCAGCACGCCCGGGGCGAAGCCCAGTCTCTGCGTGCAGGCCGCGAGGAAGCCGAACAACACGAACGGGTCGTGATAGGGATTCTCGTTGGTCCCTACCCTGCCCTTGCCGGCGACCGTTGCCGGGTTGGCACCCAGCACGTGGTCCGGCGCCTGCAGATAGTCGAAGCCCAGACCTTCGACAGTCTGGGCGTAGTCGCGGATTTCCGAGGGACCCGTGCCGATATCGGCGACCGGAATCGTTGCACCCAACTGCATGGTTTTGTTCTCTCTACAGAAGATCACCGACGGCATCACGGTAGCGTTTCATCGCCGCCAGATGGTCGTCTACGGTTCGGCCGGCGATACGATGATGGTGGCGGCGGTTGAACGTGGTGGTCAGGCAGATATGGCTGGCACCGGCCTGCTTCCAGAACGTTATTTCCCGGCGCCAGTCGGCTTCGGCGCCTTCGCCGCAGGATGTCCAGACCTCGATCCCAATCGCGGCCGGATCGCGCCCCGCCTGCTCGGTCAGGCGGCGCAGTTCGGAGAAAGCGTCCCGCGCCGCCTGGTCGGGCGGATAGGCGTTTGGCATCCAGCCATCGCCCCATTTGGCGATGCGCGGCAGGGTGTGCTCGTGATGCCCGCCATACCACAGCGGAACTTTTCCCGAAGCCGGACGCGGATTGATCCCGGCGTCATCGATGGTGTGGTATTTACCCTTGAAAATGACATGCGGCTGCGCCCACAGCGCCTGCATGACCTGGGCCTGCTCCTCCGAACGGCGGCCGCGGTTGTGGAAGTTCTCGTTGAGGGCGGTGAATTCGACCGGGTTCCAGCCGACCCCGATCCCCAGGCGGAACCGCCCGCCGGACAGAACGTCCAGGCAGGCTGCCTGTTTCGCCACCAGCGCGGTCTGCCGTTGGGCGACGATCAGCACGCCTGTGGAGAACGCCAGTTTCGTGGTCGCGGCGGATAGATATCCCAGAAGAACGAACGGGTCATGGAACATGTCATCCGCGACGGTCCGGCGTTCGTCGGTACTGGTGTTCGTTCCGGGATTGGCACCCAGCACATGGTCGGGCGCTTCCAGGAAGTCATAGCCCAGGGCCTCGAGATTCCGGGCGAAGTCGCGCACCAGCGACGGATCGCCGCCAGTGTCGGTGAAGGGAACAAGGGCACCCAGTTGCATCGTTGACTTTCCTTATTTTGCGTCGGATTCCAGGACGGCCTTGATCCTGTCGGGTGGTACGGCGATCGGCGGAATGCCGGCACGTTCCTGCTGCAGCAGAGACGCAACGCGCGAATCGCGGGCGGCCCAGCCACGGTTCAGGGCCTCGGTCAGTTCCATCAGTGCCAGATTGGTCAGACGCATCGGCACCTGCACTTCGCGCGCGAGTTGACAGGCAAGTGAAACGTCCTTGTGCAGCAGGCGCAGCGCGAAGTCGGCGGGGTCGTAGCTGCCGGTCAGAAAATGATCGGCCAGCCGATCGAACATCCGGTTGCGGCCCGAAGCGCCCTGCCGCACGGCCTCGAACAGCGCCAACGGTTCGACGCCGGCCTTGATGCCCATGGTGAAGACCTCCGACAGCACCACGTTGACCGCCGCGGAGGACGCATTGTGCACCAGTTTGGCGATCGATCCGGCGCCGATCGGGCCGATATAGGCCGCCTGGTCACCCATGGCGGACAGCACGTCGTGGTGCATGTCGAATACCGCCTTGTCGCCGCCGACCCAGATCGCAAGCCGTCCGCTGTTGGCACCCTTCGGGCCGCCGCTGACCGGGGCATCGAGGAAGTCGATGCCCTTCTCGGCAAATGTCGCGTGCAACGCGCGCACCACATCGACCGCGTTCGTTGACAGGTCGAACCAGGCAGAACCGCGGTGGAACCCTTCGATCAGGCCATTCTCGCCGGTGCCGACCTTCAGGACATCGGCTGGTGTCGGCAAGGAGGTGAAGACAACGCGGCAATCCTCGGCCACCGCGCGCGGGCTGTCGGCCCAGGCGGCACCCGCGTTCAGATGCCTGGAGGCCGCCTGCCGCGTGATGTCGTGCACGACAAGGTCATGACCGGCCTTCTGCAGGTTGGATGCCATGCCGGCGCCCATCATGCCAAGTCCAATGAAGCCAATCTTCACTGTTTCCTCCTTCTCCATTAACCGCCGCGACCATCCCTGCCCCGACCGTTCAATCGTCGATGCCGCATCAAGCCCGGCTGTGACCGATGGCCCATCGCCCGGTCCTCACCCATTCCATTGCAGGATGTACAACCCCGCATCGTAATCGGTGACGTAGATCAATCCGTCCTCGGCGACGAAGATATCGGCCGTGTGCCGCACTTTCGCCCGTCCGCGCAGGGGTTCCATCCACTTCGCCGGCTGCGGCGGCACGAAGTAGCCGGCCTCCTCGGGACGATAGGGATCGGTGATATCGAACACGCGCACCCCCGCGCTCTGCCATGTCGCGAAGATTGTCGTCGAGGACCGAAACGATCCGGGCCGGTTCTCGTGCAGGTTATGCGGCCCGAACTGGCCACCCATCCTGGTGTAGTCCTGCTCCGACGGGGTCGGCATCGTTGCGATTGAAATCGGATTTTCTTTCGCCCTGATATCGAAAATCCAAGTGCGCTTCAACTGCTCCTGATCGATGTTCATCGTCGCCTCGTCCGCGACCACGAGCAACCCGCGGTCATGCAGCGGCAATGCACTGTGAGTGCCGCCGCCGTACGGCGGACACCAGTTGCGATGCACGATCAAGGTCGGCCGGGTCGGGTCCTTCACGTCCAGGACGGTCAATCCGCCGTCGCGCCAGGACCCGTACGCGATGTCGTCCTGCACCACGGCATGGTGCAGCGCCCAGCGTCCTGTCCAGGTCGGAGTCTCGCCGGCGGCGGCATGCATGCCCGGAATCCACCACCGCCCAACCTCGCGCGGTTTCGTTGGATCGGCCATGTCGATGCTGATCAAAATATGGTCCAGAAATCCGTCCAGCAGCGCCGAGGCGTAGGCGTAGCGGCCCCCGGTCCACCAGATCCGGTGCAGTCCCAGCCCCTCCACCTCCATGAACCCGATGGAGCGGGGGTTGGCGGGATCGGAAATGTCATAGACCCGCATGCCCGCGGAAAAATCCTCGCCGCGCCTGCCGTAGCGCGATGAATCAACCTGGTTCGAGCCGCCATAATAATCCTTCTGCGACAGCAGCGCCTTCAGGTCGAGTTCCTCGATGCACAGCAGCAGATCATTCGCGGTCTGCAGGTGCATGCACCAGGAATTGGGATGAATGGGCGCAAAATTGACCGGCTTCGGATCGCGGGGATCGCGGACGTCGGTGACCATCACGCCTCGGCTGACCCGGGTGCCGATATAGGCGAAGCCGCGATTGACCATGACCTGCACGCCATCGCCGCGGCCGCCCTGGTCGGTGTGACCGACGAACGAGATATTCCGCCGACCCTCCGGCTTGACCATGGCCTTGCCTCCCCGTGCTTTCGCGACCATCACCTTAGCGAAGACGTGCGAAAGGGGAATAGACGCATGGTTACCGGATCCAACACGCCGCTGACGGTTGACCTGACAGGCTATAGGGTGGCGATCTCGGCCGGAGCGAATGGCATCGGCAAGGTCATGGCCGACAGCTTTGCCCATTGCGGCGCTCAGGTGTTCGTCAGCGACGTGGACACAACCGCGCTGGCAACATGCGGGCACGCGGGGATGCGGGCGGATGCCGGCGACGCGGCGCAATGCGAGGCATTCATCGACGCCGCGGTCAAGCACCTGGGCGGCCTGGACGTGCTGGTCAACAATGCCGGAATCGCCGGCCCGACCGCCTTGGTCGAACATGTCGCACCCGCCGAACTGGATGCCACGCTTCGGATCGATATTGCATCGATGTTCCACATGTCGCGGCGGGCAATCCCGGTGCTGCGAGCGAACGGCGGTGGCGCCATCGTCAATCTTTCGTCTGCCGCCGGGCGGTTCGGCTTCGCGCTGCGGGCGCCCTACGCGGCGGCGAAATGGGGCGTGATCGGCTTCACCAAGTCCCTGTCGATCGAACTGGGCCCTGACGGCATCAGGGTCAATGCGATCCTGCCCGGACCGGTCGATGGGCCGCGGATCCGTGCGGTCATCAAGGCCAAGGCCGTCGCCGCCTCTATATCGGAAAACGAAATGACCGAGCGGACGGTGGCGACAACGAGCCTGAAGTGCTTCGTGACGCAGCAGGACATCGCCAACATGGCGCTTTATCTGGCCAGCCCGTTCGGCGGCACGATCAGCGGGCAGGCGATCAGTGTGGATGCCGACATGCAAAACACAATGTGAGCGTGCCCGCGCACGATGCAAGCCACGCGCCGGCGCGCGATGCAAGCCACGCGCCGGCACGCGATGTACGCCACGCGCCGGCGCATAAGGCAGACCCGTTGGCTATGCGATCCCGGGCGTCTGCTGCTATCCTCCTCAGCAACAGCAAGCGGGGGTACGGCACCATGAGCGCCTCGATGATCGACTACAGCAAGCTTTTCAGCACCAACCTGCCCGAACCGGCGCCGCGCTGGACGCCATTTCCAAAATACTACTTCATCGGTGGGAACAACGATCCGGAACAGATCCCGATCGAAGGGTTGATCGACGCGGCCGCCTCGGTGTTGCGCCGGGATGGGTCGAAACTGGCGATCTA
This sequence comes from uncultured Alphaproteobacteria bacterium, assembly GCA_963817185.1. GTDB lineage: Bacteria > Pseudomonadota > Alphaproteobacteria > Acetobacterales > Acetobacteraceae > Rhodopila. Next base: position 963,231 of record CAWFNN010000007.1, read on the forward strand.
CAATCTGGGCCTGGGGCCTCTTGGGTATCCCGCACTGCGTCAGTTCGTCAGCGACAAGTGCAAGCGGCAGCGGGGCATCGAAGCGTCGCTCGACGAAATCCTGATCACCACCGGCTCGAGCCAGGGTCTGGAGATGATCAGCAATCTGCTGGTCAACCCCGGCGACACCGTGCTGACCGAGGAATACTGTTATCAAGGCGCCATGAATCGATTCCGTAAGCTGGGTGCCAGGCTGCTCGGCATGAAGCTGGACGCGGACGGGATCATGATCGACGCGCTGGCGCAACAGCTTGCCGATCTGAAAGCCCAGGGTGTCACGCCAAAATTCATCTACACCATTCCGACTGTCCAGAACCCGACCGCCAGCATCCTGCCGCTGGACCGGCGCCATGCGCTCATCGCGCTTGCCCGCAAGTACAACGTCGCGATCTTCGAGGATGAATGCTACGCTGATCTATTGTGGGAAGGCATCGAGGCACCCCCCGCGTTGTACGCGCTGGACCCAGGTTGCGTTATTCACATCGGGTCGTTTTCGAAATCTCTGGCCCCGGCGCTGCGGCTTGGCTACCTCATCGCCGAATGGGATATCATGAGCCGCCTGTTGCCGCTGAAAGCCGACAACGGCACGGGTGCCTTGGATCAGATGGTCGTGGCGGAGTATTTCTCGAAGAATTTCGATCGCCATCTGGGACATCTCAGCACCGTGCTCCACGACAAGCTCGCTACCATGACCGAAGCAGTGGCTCGCGAATTCGGTTCGGCCGCCGAATGCTGGGCCCCCAAAGGGGGCATCTTCCTGTGGATCAGGCTACCCGCCAGCATAGACGTCCGAAAACTGGTGAAGCCCGCAGCCGATGCCGGCATCGCCTTCAATCCTGGGCCGGAATGGGCGGTAAGCGCGGAGAATTCCAGCAACTGCCTGAGACTTTGCTTCGCCATGCCTGCCACGCAGACGATCCGCGACGGCGTCGCCGAACTGGCGCGCGTCTGCTACGAACAAACTGGCATTCCGATCCGCAGCGGCAACGTCTCACGCGTCTAGAGCATGAGCGCGCTGAGCGGAACGACGCGGCGCGTGAATCATGCGATCAAACAGCGACATAGACCATTTTACGCCTGCACAGTCAGGCTGAAAATGGTCTGGTATCCGATCGCAGAGCGTGGCGTTTCGGCGGGCAGTCGCCACCCGGTCGGAAACGTTCCTGGCCGAGGATCTGCAGCGTCTGGCAAGCAAGCTGCCGCCGGTGGCAGATCCGGTCCCGGAAGCGATGGCCGTTGGCCGATGCTCCGCGTCGTAGAATAATTTCGGTGCGAGCGGGACCGCTGAGCCGCCGTTTGAAGGCGTTCATGGTCACAGCCATCGGTTTCCTCACTGTTTCGCCAAAGCCACCATACGTCGCGGCTCCGGTCAGTCGGCCGCCTCGCGGTCTTCTACCAGAGCCATCAGGGTCTCCAGACGGTCCGCCTCGCCGGCGGGCTTGTCGGTGCGGATCCGCGCCAGACGGGGAAACCGCATTGCCACGCCGGATTTGTGACGGTTCGACAATTGGACTGCATCGAAAGCTACCTCGAGGACTAACGATTTCTCCACTTCGCGAACTGGACCAAAGCGAGCGACGGTATGGTTGCGAATCCATCGGTCCAAAAAGCCAAGCTCCTGGTCGGTGAAGCCAAAATAGGCCTTGCCGACCGGGACCAGTTCCTCGCCCCGCCACACACCAAACGTGTAGTCCGAATAGAAACTGCTGCGTTTGCCGTGTCCGCGCTGCGCGTACATCAGCACCGCGTCCACGGTCAGCGGATCGCGCTTCCATTTCCACCACTGACCCTTGACCCGGCCCGGCAAATACAGGCTGTCACCGCGTTTCAGCATCAGCCCCTCGATCGACGCGGCTCGGGCACCGTCGCGCAGAACCATCAGTTCCTGCAGTGACGAAAACCGGATCAGCGGCGACAGGTCCATCCGAGCCGGCCGGGTCCGGGTAATCCATTGCTCCAGCCGCAGCCGCCGCTGGTCAAATGGCAGACCTCGCAGATCATCGGTTCCGTCGAACAGCAGATCATACAGTCGCACCCCGACGGGAAACCGCTCCATCATCCTGGAGGTGACCGTCTTGCGGTTCAGCCGCTGCTGCAGGTCGGCAAACGGGGCGACCTCGCCAGCCCGCAGCACCAGCAACTCCCCATCCAGCACCGCGTGAAAATCCATTGCCTCGACAATTTCGGGAAATGCGCCGGAGATGTCGTCGGCCCCACGCGAAAACAGCCGCCGTCCCCCGGCCGTGGCGACCATCTGGACCCTGATCCCATCCCATTTCCACTCTGCCCGCCAGTCCGGAGGATTGAGCGCCACGATGTCAGACGTCTCCAGCGGATGCGCCAGCATGGGTGGCCGGAACACCGGCGCGTCGGCGGGGTCGGGCTTGGGGCCCCTTCCCTCCAGCCATGCAAACAGCGGCAGGTACGGCGGCCGGAGGCTATGCCAGACCTCCTCCACGTCGTCGGCACTGACCCCGCCGATCTCCGCCAGCGCGATCTTCGCCAGCCTCCCCGAGGCACCGACCCGTAGCCCACCGGTAATCAGCTTCAGCAGCGCCAGCCGCGTCGAGGCATCGGCACAGTCGAGCCATTCCGCGACCAATCCCGGCAATGCGGACTTGGGCGCCGTCTCCAGCGTCTCCACCACTTCGGCCAGGCCGGGCGGAGCGGCACCCGGGGTGGACGCGGGCCACATCAATGCCACCGTTTCCGCGAGGTCTCCGACATAGTCGTACGACCAATCAAACAGCACCGGATCGGTTCGCGCAGCCGCCAGCTCCCGGATCAGGCCCGGTTTAGCGGCGGTGAACGACAGCTCGCCGGTAATCGCCGCCAGACCGATTCCGCGGTCCGGATCGGGCTGCGTGGCAAAATACCGCCGCAACAATGCGATCTTGGCGTTGCGCGACGGGGTGAAGACCAGACGCTCCAGCAGATTGGCGAAAGCGATCATGCGACCGCATGTTGTGCCGATCCTGGCGAAACGCCAGCCCGCGGCGCGTCCCGCGCGCCAACCAGGCGGCATTGCAGTTGCCCGGCGAGGCTGGTAAACGGGCCCTCCTCAAGGTCGGAGCGTAGCGCAGCCTGGTAGCGCATCAGTCTGGGGGACTGGGGGTCGTGGGTTCGAATCCCGCCGCTCCGACCAAGCGTGATCGCCCCTGCCGCCGGGCGAAGCGGCGGCCCGGGTCGTGCCTCTCCTGGATTTGCCCGCAACCGCCGAATCCTGGCCTACCCGTCTCACTCTTACCAGGCGTATGAAGCCCCGGTCGCCGAACCGCCTTCGATCAAAGCCGCACGATCTCCCCTTGTTCCCCTCCCATGACGGTCGACATCACCCGTGCTGCTCCGCAGCAGAACGGAAGTCTCTGCCTCATCCATCCCACCAAGGTGACCGATGATAAATGACTGCGCGGTCGAGCCTGCCGCCTTGGAGCCGGTCCGCCAGAGTTTGACGGGAAGAGTTTTCGAGGGCGGCGCACCGCCGATAAACTGGCAACTGGTCGCGATGGCACTGCCGCTGCGACCGAGGGCGTGCGCCTGCGAACCCTTCCCCTCGGCCCCATGTCCTGGTTTCATATCGTCGATATCGTGTTGTTCGCCAGAGCGGCATGGGTCGCCGTCGCGCACTGCGGCATCGTCGGATACGGCTACGGTGAGATGGCGGTGCTGCTGAGCCGTCCGCTCATCCATCGTTCGGTCCACAACGCCATCGGATCGCCGCGTTACGGTTTTTCGGCGCTGCGGCGGGCGTCCGTGGCGATCGGACTGTTCTGGCGGCAACGGGGCACCTGGACGATCACGGAGCGGATCATCGCGCTGCTGTGTCCACCGTCCCCGCGGCAACTGAAATACAACCGCGGCATGTTCGCCGGGAGCCGCCGCCATGCCATCTGAGACGCGGCGGCCCGAGCGCTTGCGGTTCTTCATCCTGACCTGTCGGGACCCCAGGTCCGACTTCCGCCTGCCCCTGGTGGAGGCTTTACGGCATCACTACGAAACGTGGTACATCTGGCTCAGGCGCCGGCCCATCGTATCCGGTCCCACCGCCACCGAGCCACCAGTCGAAATGTCGCTGCCGGACTTCCTGCGCTTCATCCGCCGCTTCCGGCAGGACGACAAGGTCAACGTCTATTTCAACAGCACCAATACCTACTTCCCTGGGACCACCGCCGTTCTCCGGCTGCTCGCCGCCGCAGGCGTCTGGTGCCTCGATATGCATGACGACCTGCGATACCATAACAAGGGATTCAAGCGCTGGCGGGAGGGATTGATCATCTCGTTGCTGCGCCGCCTGTCGCATGTCACCGTCCACGCCGCGCCGACACTGCAGGAGATGTTTCCCGACTCCCGCCATCTCGGCAACGCATCGAACATCCTGCCGCTCTGCCGCGCAACGAACCTCGACGACGATGATGTACTGATCATCGCGAGCTTCGATGAACGATTCGATTTCGATTTTCTGTCGGCGTTGGCTCAGGCCTGCCCGGGCACGCAATTCCACCTGCATGGCTGGACCCGTCCGGATGATACGCCGACAATGGTGCAGATCACGGCGATCGAAGCCCGGCATGTCAACATCCATTATCATGGGTCTTACACGATGGCTGATCTGCCATCGATCCTGAGCACTTATCGGGTCAGCGTCGCGCCGTACCGCACGGACACGAATTTGACGCGCTATATCGATCCGTTACGATTCTATCATTGCCTGAACGCGGGGCTGGAAGTCGTGTCGACCGACATTCCACAGGCTCGCTATATGCGGGACTGGGTGCATGTCGCGCCCGATGTCGCCGCTTGCGTGGAAATATTGGCGAACATCCGTACCGGCGCATTGGCGAGGCAGCCGTCGTATTCCCCCATCACCTGGGAATTGCGAGCCGATCAGCTGGTGGAAATTCTCCGCAAGCTGCCACGCACCATTGCACTCTCCAGGAGACGGACGGCTCACCGCTCCGCCGGGAAGGCCTGCCGCAGCTTGGAATAGACCGCTTCCTGCCGCGGCCTCGGGGTTTTCCAATCGCTCTCCAGCGTGCCGTCCGGCATCTGCCCCTTCAGATAGCCCCAGGCCCACCAGTCCGTGGAAACCCCCTGCCCTCCCGCCGGTATCCGCAACCCGTCCGGCGACGTGCCATTGAGATACGGAACGATCGTCGCCGCCCAGGCCTTGCTTTGCGCGCTTTCCATCGACGACCCTATTTCGCCGACGAAGACCGGGGCGATATTGTCGTTGATCAGCCAGCCCCACATCTCGTCCATCCACTGCGATCAGACCCGGCCCGGAATTGATTTTCTGGCCACTGATCTCGCCCGGATATTCGTGCACCGAGTAGACAAGCTTATCCGGCACATTCAACGTCACCGGATATTGCCGCACGCCACGGCAGTCGCCGCCCGGCGGTTCGACGATGATCAGCTTGGCGCGATCGATCGCCTGGATGGCATCGCCAACGCGGATATACATTGCGCGAATGTCCCGATCCGATCCACCGCCCCACAGGCTCATATGCGGGTAGTTCAGCGGTTCGTTACGAAGATCATAGCCGATCACGGTCGGATTGCCCGCGAAATGACGGGCAACCGCCTGCCAGTCGCTCAGGAACTTGGCATCGGTGACGGTGCCGGGGTTGCCGCCGCCGTCGGTGCCGTCCGACGCGCCGCCGAGGTCGTACCACAAACCGTTTGGCTGCTGCGAGCCCCAGTTGTCCCGCTCGCCGTGCCCTGGCTCATTGGTGTGATTGTCCAGCACCACGCGAAGATCGGCGCGCCGCGCCGCGGCGACGATGCGGTCGATGGTCACCAGGTTCTGCCGCATCGTCGCGTTGACCCAGGAGAACCGGATGCAATTGAAACCATCCGCCGCCATCATGGCGGTCTGCCGCTCCAGCGGAATACTTTCGTCGACCTGGTTCCAGCCGACGCAGGCGAGCCGAACGGGATGGCCGTCCCGATCGACGATCTGATTGCCCTTGGTGCTGAAGTCACCAGGCGGCAGCAACGTGCCAGGCCGAGCCAGCGAATTCTGTGCCAGCCCGGCCATCCCGATGACAGCGGCGGTCAGCCAGATCGCGCCCCGATATCCCGTTGCCCTGGTCAATTCGATCCTCCAACCATGTCCCGTGTGCAAGCGGCATCGACCGATGGCGCGTCCGTATTTTCGCCGCGCCGCGGCGTCGGTCGAGACACGATGTGGTAGCCTGACGCTGTCGGGCCGGTGCTTCCTGTCAACTGGTCGTGCGGAGCGGTTCGGCCGTCAGCCGGCAGGCCTCACGCCAAATCGGTGAAACCAGGCCACCGCGCGCTTCCAGGCATCCTCGGCGTCGGCTTGACGGTAGCTTGGCCGGTAGTCGGCGTGGAAGCCGTGTCCCGCATCGGGATAAATGACGATCTCGACGATTTTGTGCGCGGCCTTTGCCTTGGCCTCGGCCTCCCGCACCGCTGCGACCGGAATGCTGGCGTCCTGAGCGCCGTACAGGCCCAGCAGCGGGCATTTGATCTCGGCTGCCACGTCCAGCGCCGTCCGCGGCTGGATCGGCGAAGGGGTGCCGAGCAACGGCCCGTAGAACGCGACGGCAGCCTTCAGGTGAGAGGAATGCGCGGCATACAGCCATGTCTGCCGTCCGCCGCGGCAAAAGCCCATGACGCCAACGCGCGTGGAACTGCCGCCGTTTTCCAGCGCCCAGGCGGCCGTGGAATCGAGGTCGGACATATACTGGTCGTCCGGTGCCTTCAGGATCACGTCGGTCAGAATCTGCTTCACGTCGGTCATCTTCGACAGATCGCCGATACGCGCATAGTACTCCGTCGCCACCGCCAGAAAACCGAGCTTGGCCCATCGCCGGCAGACATCCCTGATGTATTCGTGGACGCCGAAGATCTCCTCGTTGACCAGAATCACCGGAAACCGCCCCTTGCGGGCGGGCTTGGCGTAATAAGCCGGCAGTTTGCCGTCCGTGGTCGGGATCCGGGTTTCGCCAGCCTCGAGCCCTGTGGCATCGGTGTGAATCGCCTGCGCCTCTGCCCGTTGCGCGGCCAGGCTAAAGCCGCTGATCAGCCCCGTCATCAGTATCCCCCGGCGAGCCAGCGGATAGTCGCGAAGGCCGTTCAATTCCGTCATGTCGTCCATGTTGGTCTTCCCCACGCACAACAGCGACCGCCCCTGCCGCGGAGGCGGCCACACATCATCTACCAATACATGAATGTTACTTCATCGCCTTTTGCAGGTTCTCGTCCAGCTTCGCCAGGAATGCCTGTGTGGTCATCCACGGCTGGTCCGGGCCGATCAGCGACGACAGGTCGCGCGTCATGTAACCGGCTTCAACTGTTTCGATGCAGACTTTTTCCAGCGTCTCGGCGAACGTCGTCACGTCGGGCGTGTTGTCGAACCGGCCGCGATAGATCAGGCCGCGGGTCCAGGCGAAGATCGAGGCAATCGGGTTCGTCGACGTCTCCTTGCCCTGCTGGTGCTGCCGATAGTGCCGCGTGACGGTGCCGTGCGCCGCCTCGGCTTCCACTTTCGTGCCGTCCGGGCTCAGCAGCACCGACGTCATCAGGCCCAGTGATCCGAACCCCTGCGCCACCGTGTCGGACTGCACGTCGCCGTCGTAGTTCTTGCAGGCCCAGACGTACGCGCCGTTCCATTTCAGCGCACAGGCCACCATGTCGTCGATCAGGCGATGCTCGTAGGTCAGTCCCGCCTTGGCGAACCGGGTCTTGAACTCGTGTTCATAGATGGCCTGGAAGACGTCCTTGAAGAACCCGTCGTACGACTTCAGGATCGTGTTCTTGGTGGAGAAATACAGCGGCCAGCCGCGCATCAGCGCGTAGTTGAAGCTCGCCCGGGCAAACCCTTCTATCGATACGCGGGTGTTGTGCATCGCCATCGACACGCCGCCGCCGTCGGTGAAGTCATGCACTTCCAGTGTCTGCACCGGGCCGCCATCGGCGGGCTGGTAGGACATCGTGACCTTGCCCGGGCCCGGGATCTTCATTTCCGTCGCGCGATAGATGTCGCCGTAAGCATGGCGCCCGATGACGATCGGCTGCGTCCAGTGCGGCACCAGGCGGGGCACGTTCCTGCAGATGATGGGCTCGCGGAAGATCGTGCCGTCCAGGATGTTGCGCAGCGTGCCGTTCGGACTGCGGTACATGCGCTTCAGGCCGAACTCGGCAACCCGCGCCTCGTCCGGGGTTATCGTCGCGCATTTCACGCCGACGCCGTACTGCGCGATCGCGTGCGCCGCGTCCACCGTCACCTGATCGTCGGTCTGGTCGCGATACTCAATGCCGAGGTCGTAGTACTTCAGGTCGATATCCAGGTAGGGAAGGATCAGCTTTTCCTTGATGAAACCCCATATAATGCGCGTCATCTCGTCCCCGTCCAATTCGACGACAGGGGTCTTGACCTCGATTTTTGCCATCATATCCTCTCGGCTCGAATACCGCCTGGACCGGTCCTCCGATCCTCGGAAAGGCTCGGACCATCGCATTGCCCACGTGCCAGGGCAAGCGGTTACGGGAACCAGTCTGGCGGCCACCCTTCCCGACCCTGTTGCCCGATCAGAACGTCGTCACAGCGTAACCGGTTGGACTGCCGGCCGACCCGGCCCGTTTCGACCCGCGGGCCGGGCGCAGCCAGGCCAACCTGGACCATTTTCGGCGTGCACGGTCAGGATGAAATTGGTCTAGCCCACACCATGCTGCTGAAGTCGGGGACGCGCTGGCTCCCGCGGCGTGCGGCCTTAACGGTTTATTTACGTTTCTGCCGTAGACTTCGCACCATGTTGTCACCCGCAACATTTATTGGAATCGCGCGCGCCACTGCCCCCTCTGGTCAGGCAGCCCCCGTCGCTGCACCGGCGCAGACCCATGGCGGCGGCGCCATGCCGGCCGGGCGCTCGGCGAACATACACCCTGCGCGTGTTCTCACCACGTCGCCCATCGCATCGCCCATCATCCAGCCGACGCCGAAGGCAGCGGGGACCGCGTCGCCGAATTCACCGGCGGCACCGCCGCGCAACCTTCCAAGGGGATCGCTGCTTGATCTCAGCGTGTAGCACACTGAGGCTTGCGCTCCGCCAATGCCGTGCGGCCGGTAGCGGCAAGACGTCGTACCGCCCGCCTTGGCTCGACTAAACATGCATGGGGCCAGTTTCGGACTTGATCCGGAACCTCCGACACGTCACGCTTGTTCCCATGACGTCGTTCATTCGGCACGTTCCCGAAGGTGACAACCGCGAGCGAATGGTCTGCGCGGATTGCGGCTATGTGGCCTATGACAACCCGAAGGTCGTCGTCGGTTCAGTCGTGGTCGCCGATGGTCGGGTCCTGATGTGCCGCCGGGCGATCGAGCCGCGTAAGGGCTTCTGGACGCTGCCTGCCGGATTCATGGAGTTGGGCGAAACGCTGGAAGAAGGTGCGGCACGCGAGGCTCTCGAAGAAGCGGAAGCCGCCATCACCATCGAGGGCATCCTGGGCGTCTTTAGTGTTGCCCGAATCGGCCAGGTCCAGATCATATTCCGAGCCCGCTTCAGTGGGGGCGGTCCGCCGGCCTTCGGCGTGGGGCCGGAAAGTCTCGATGTTCGCCTGTTTGGTCCGGACGAGATACCGTGGGACGAGATCGCCTTCCCCACTGTCCGCTGGGCGTTGAACGCATGGCGGGAGAAAGGGGCCGAACCAATCGGCAGGCCGGCTGGAAACCCGCCGGACGACCGGCGCGGCGTTCACCGAATGGCCCCGTCGGTGGCCACGCCGACACCGACAAACCTGCCGAAGGAAGCCGCACCATGAGGCGTGTTCTGTTCGCGATGGTCGTCACTCTCGGACCGGCCGCGATGGCGCAAGACCTTCCGGTACCCCCGATCCCGCCGGAGCACACGCTTGCCGAGACCGCCCCGGTTCCGGATTTCGACGCTCGAGCGCCGGTTGCCGCACCGTCGGATGCCCCCAGCGTCGACGTCACGTTCTACCACCCGACCCTCCCTGATCCAGCCCTGGGGTTTGCGCCTGGGTCGCAGTATCAAATCAACGACGACCGCAAGCTCCTCCAGTTACCCAGCCTCGGAATCAACGTGCCGCTGAAATAGATTGTGAAATAGATTGCGGTTGGGAACGCTGCGGTTAACGATTCGTTCATCCCTTGTGCTCTAGAAGGACGCTCGGCACCCGCACCTCGCTGGTGACAGGCATTACGGAGTCAGGGATGCGGAAGCTCAGCAACACACGCTCCTCGAACCTCGACCGAAACGCGTTGGATACGGATTTGCGGAGCACGCGTCCATTGCGGATATCTGGCGCCACGATTACTTCCTGGTCCGGGTCGCTCGATAGCGATTACGATGTTTTCTTCGCTCACCGCGTGCCCGGCGCGACCGTTGCCGGCGCTGTCCCAACCGGGGCCGCCACAGCCGCCTGCACGGCCGCCCATCATCCCAATAAGGGAACGGTTTCGCTTTCGGACGGATCCAGCATCACTTTCGCTACAGCAGTTCAGTCCGGCAGCGTAAAATCGCTGTGATTTGACAGTTCGACGCACTTATTTCCAGATATTGTCCGTAAACAGGCGCAACAGTCGCTAAATCGTGAACGACGATCAGGGCACAATGCTCTCGCTTCAACGCACGAATCCGTGTTCCCTTCTGGTTCGAAGCGGCATCGTGCCCGCCCGGAAACCACGCGGTGGAAAGTGCCGGGCATTTGTCCACTTCCAAGCACAGGGGTCGCGGGTTACGTAACATGAGGCCAGCGGCCATCGTAGCGGCTCAGCAAGTATCCCTCCGTGCTGAACTGCCGGATCGGAGCTTGTGGTTATGAAGCTTTCGACACGTCTCGTTCTGCTTATCCTGGGATGCCTGTTGCCAATCCTGACGGCGCAGATCTATTCGCAGATCAACCTGTATGGGGAGCGGCATGAGCAACTCGGCGGTCTCGTTCTGCGCCAGGCCGAGTTGGCGAACGCCGACATGGCCAGCATCGTCGATGGTGCCCGCCAACTCGGCACCCTGATCGACCAGTTCCAGCCGGTGCGAACCGAGCAATGCTCCGACCGGCTGACCAAGCTGAGGCAGAGCCTGACGCAATACCGGTTCCTGGCGTTGTTCTCGCCGATCGACGGATCCCTGCTGTGTGCGTCCGAGGGCGCGCTGGCAGGATTTTCAAGCGGTCATCCCCCTTGGGCGGCCGATTTGCTGACCACCCCGGACCTGGCGGTCGGCGAATTGGTGGCCGCCCCCGGCGACAACAACCGGTTTCTGCCCATCGCGGTGCACATGCCCGGCCTTGACGCCGGCGACCAACCCAGGGTGCTGGTCGCAGGCCTCGACACCGAGTGGCTGGAAAAGCATCTCGAATCCGCCAAGGTCGACCGTGCTCCGGCAATGTCCCGCGCAGCCCTGATCATCGCCGATCGGGACGGCAACATCCTCGGCCGGGTTCCCGACTCCGCCGATCGGGCTGCCCGGACCGTCCCCGGGTGGCTCCGTCCGCTGGTCAACCGCGATAACCCGGGAATCGAGACCATCGTCGATCCCGATGGACACACGATCATCGCGGGCTATGTCCCGGGCACAACGCCGCCCTCCGGAATGACGATCATCGACGCTCTCGTGCTGCCAGACCTGACGGCGGACATCGACCAGGCAACGTATCAGGACCTTCTCGTCATCGGCGGGGCGGCGATCGTCGCGCTGGTGCTGGCCTGGGTCGCCGGCCGGCGCTTCATCTACCAGCCGACCGAAGCGCTGTTGCAGGCAGCCCGCAGATGGCGGGAGGGCGATCTGAGTGCCCGCGCCAGACTGACCGATGCCGGTTCCGAATTCGCGGCGCTGGCGCAGTCGTTCAATGCCATGGCCGCCGGACTGCAGGCACGCGAGATGGAACGGCGCATGCAGTCCAGCTTCCTGGAAGCCCAGGTGGCCGAACGCACGCGCGAGTTGTCGGAGAGCAACAACCGGCTTCAGGTCGAGATCGCCGGCCGCGAGAAGACCGAGGCCGCCTTGCATCAGGCGCAGAAACTCCAGGCCGTCGGCCAACTTGGCCGGCGGCATCGCGCATGACTTCAACAATATGCTCGCAACCGTGCTGGGCAACCTGGAGCTGATGGAACGCCGCGTCTCACAGGCCGGCAATGATTGGACGCGTGCCCGACACGGAACGTCTGCTACGCCTGATCGAACGAGCCACGGGTGCCGTGACGCGGGGCGGACAGTTGACGTCCCGCCTGCTTGCCTTTTCTCGCCGCCAGCGCCTCGCGGCGCGTTCCACCGACATCAATGCCCTGCTCCGCGAACTGATCACGCTGGCGACCAGCACGCTGGGGCGGCGCGTCCAGGTGGTGCCCGAACTAGCCGACGACCTCTGGCCGGCGATGGTCGATCCCAGCCAGGTGGAAGCGGCAATCCTGAACCTTTGCCTCAACGCCCGCGACGCCATGCCGGAAGGCGGGCGGCTGACCATCCAGACAACGAACGTCGTGATCGAGCCGGGCGGCAGCCGGCATGCCGACAGCGAACTCTCACCTGGCGACTACGTGCAGGTGTGCATCTCCGATACCGGTGTCGGCATGTCCCCGGAGGTCAAAGCCCGCGCGTTCGATCCGTTCTTCACCACCAAGGGTCCGAGTGCCGGTTCGGGCCTCGGCCTCAGCCAGGTCTATGGCATGGCGCGCCAATCCGGCGGCAGCGTCGTCATCGACAGCACGCCGAGCGAAGGGACTCGCGTGACGCTGTCCCTGCCGCGCGCGATGACCGTCGAAGGCAGTGAGCCGGCGCCCTCCGAAGATCTGGCCGATCTCTCCGTCCCGGGCATGCAGAACGAACTCATCCTGGTCGTCGATGATGACCATGCCGTCCGACAGGTGACCGTCGAGATGGCGCGCGATCTCGGTTGCGAGGTGGCTCAGGCGTCCGGTGGGGAACAGGCGCTGACGCTGGTCGATAAGCTGTCGCCGCCTCCAAAGCTGATCCTGCTGGACTACGCGATGCCCGGAATGAACGGGCTGCAGCTCGCCCGGGCGCTGCGCGAGCGGGGGATGACCGCACCGATCGCGTTGGTCACCGGCTACGCGGAACTGTCCGAAGCCGATATCGCGGCGGGACAGCTCGCTGGTTTGCTGCGCAAGCCCTTCACGATCCGCGAGCTGCAAGGTCTGCTGACGCAGCTCCGCACCGCCATGGGCACCGGCACGCCGTCGCTGGAACCGGGACTGGTGGAGCGGTGCTCGGACTGACGATCGCAGACGGGCGCTTCTCGGCAGGCCGCCAGGCGTGTGCTACCAGGCGAAACGCGGAACCGTCGCGACCGGCGTGACCCCCGCCTCGCGCGCCGCGGCTTCAGCCCTCGCAGGGTCGAAAGTCCCGTCGGGCTTGGCCAGCGCGGCGCCGTGGATGCCGTCCAGTACCCAGCAGGCGGCCAGATCGACGCCAACCGCCCCGGCGATATCCGTGCGCAGGGAGTCCCCGACAGCCAGTACATCCCACGGCGGCAGGCCAAGCTGTTCGAGCACAGGCTGATAGATCGCCGGATCGGGTTTGCCCAGCGACCGAACATCGCCGCCGAGTTCCCGGTACCGCACCGCAAGCGCGCCCGCGCACAACACGCGGACACCGCCGCGAATGACTTCCAGGTCTGGATTGGCGCAGATCATCTTCAGGCGATGGCGGGCGCATTCGGCGAGCACTGCCTCGAATTCGGCCATGTCGCTGGGGTTGCGATGGTCGTCAGGCCCGGTGTTCAACACGAAATCGGCGTGGCCGAGGGTCGGTCCGCCACGGCGAGGGGAAGGCCCTCCAGGACCGGCCTGTCGCGCTCTGGACCCAGGTGAAAGACACGGGTGCCGAGTTCGGCCCACCAGAGATCGGGGGGATCCTGCAGCGCCCGGCGCACCGCCTCGCCGCTGGTGAGGATCCCGGTATACAGCGAATCATCGATACCCATGCGACGCATCATCGTCTGCACGGCTTCGTTCGGCCGCGGTACGTTCGAAAGCAGCAGCGTCCGCTTTCCCGCCGCGCGAAGCCGCTCCAGCGTTTCGACTGCGTGAGGGAAAGCGTTGACCCCATCGTGGATCACGCCCCACAGGTCCAGGATGAAGCCGCCATATCGTTCGGCCAACAGAGCGAACCGGGATACGTGTTCCATCAATCCTGCTCCGCCAATTCTTCGGCCTTGGTCCCGATCGCATCCTGCACCGTCGCGACCCGCGCGTCACGCAACGCGGCCAGAAGCTCGGCCTTCAGGCGCGGGATCAACGCGGGCCCATGGAAGGCAAAGCTGGTGTAAAGCTGCACCAGAGAGGCTCCGGCCTGGATTTTCGTCAGCACATCACGGCCGGTGAAAACGCCTCCGGCCCCGATCAGGACCAGCCGTTCGCGTGCCAGCAGGAAAGCACGCGCGAGCATCGCAGTGGCGAGCGGCTGCAGCGGCAGGCCGGACAGACCGCCCGCTTCGCTTGCATGCCGGGATCGGAGGCCAGGCGGCCGGGAGATCGTGGTGTTGCCGACGATCAGGCCCTGCACCCCCTCCTCGACGCAGGTTTCGACGACCGAGGCCAGGCCGTCCCGCGACAGATCCGGCGCCACCTTCACCAGGTACAGGAAGCCCGGCGGCAACCGGACGGACCGCCTGGAGGATCGATCGGAGTTGGGCCTCTGTCTGCAGGTCGCGCAGACCGGGCGTGTTCGGCGAAGACACGTTGATGACGGCGTAATCGACCAGCGGGCGCACCGCCTCTATCAGCGCCGGATAGTCGCGGACCGGGTCGGCGCCGTCCTTGTTGATGCCGACATTTGCACCCAAAGGGATGGATCGCTCCCCCAACCGCGCGAGGTTGCGGACATAGACCGCCAGGCCCCGGTTGTTGAAGCCCAACCGGTTGATGATGCCGAGGTCCTCGGTGAGACGGAAAATCCGCGGCCTGGGGTTGCCGGATTGCGGACGAGGGGTCACCGATCCGGTCTCCACGAACCCGAACCCGAGCCGCGAAATGGCAGGTCCCGCGGCGGCGTTCTTGTCGAAGCCGGCTGCCAGCCCGATCGGGTTGGCGAACCGGCGCCCGAGGCAAGTGACTCCCAACGCCGGCGGGTCCAGTGCCCGTGCGGCAGGGACCAGACCCCACGCCAACGCCGATATCGCGATGCTGTGCGCCCGTTCAGGGTCCAGCAGGCGCAGGACTGGAAAGCCGGCTGATGCAATGAACGAGAGCATGGGCGCGTGCTTATGCATCGAGCTGTGATCTGCGGGAAGACCGTTGATCGCCAATTCCGGGGTTCCAAGGGCCGCCGGCGCCTGGCCGGGTGCGGGGCGGCGCCCCGCCTCGTCGCTACGCCGCCGCCGCCGGTGCCTCCGTCCTTCGGGCGCGGAGCCGCCGGATGCGTCTTGCGTCGGCGTCCAGCACACGGAACTCGATCCCGGACGGATGGCTGATCACCTCGCCGCGCGTCGGCACGCGGCCGGCCAGGGTGAAGACCAGACCGCCGACGGTCTCGATATCGGCAGTCGCGTTCGTCCTCGGTCAGGATCGGACCAACCTTGGTTTCGAAATCCTCGATCGGCATGCGGGCGTTCAGGTCGAGCGCGCCGTCGGGACGTTCAGTGATCATCGGCGCCTCGACATCGTCGTGTTCGTCGGCGATGTCGCCGGTGATCGTTTCGACGAGGTCCTCGATCGTTACCAGACCGTCGATGCCGCCGTATTCGTCCACCACCAGCGCCAGATGGATGCGCTGCGTCCGCATCTGCAACAGCAGGTCCAGCACCGGAAGCTGCGGCGCCACCAGCAGCGGCTTGCGCAGGATCGCCTCGAGCGTGAAGGCCTCGGGCCGGCCGACATAGGCGAACACGTCCTTGATGTGGATCATGCCGATCACGTCGTCCAACTGCTCCCGATAGACCGGCAGGCGGGAGTGGCCTTCGTAGCGGATCAGTTCGATCGCCTGCGGCGAACGTGACGTCGACTCGCATGGCGACGATGTCGGCGCGCGGAACCATGACGTCGTCGGCGGTGGTTTCGCGCAGCCGCAGGACGTTGGCGATCAGCAGCCGTTCGTGACGATCGAGTTCCGGTGCCTCGCCCGGAATCTGTTGTGCATCGGCGGCTTCCTGCACCAGTTCGGCGATGGACTCGCGCAGCGAGTGTTCGGCCTGCTTGCGCCCCAGCAGATAGCCGAGTCGGCCGAGCAGCGTGGCGCGATGGCCGCTCATGCGCGCTTCCAGGGGTTGGGAACGCTGATGCGGTGCAGGATGCGCGCTTCGGCCATTTCCATGCGGCGGGCGTCGCCGGGGTGGTCGTGATCCTCGCCGCTCAGGTGCAGAGCGCCATGGACGACCAGATGCGCGAGATGGTGGGCCGGGCGGCGGCCTTGCGCGGTCGCCTCGGCGCGCGACGACGCCCAGCGCCAGGATGATCTCCGGCGCCGGATGCTCGTAGGTCAGGACGTTGGTTGGCTTGTTCTTTCCGCGATGGCGTTCGTTCAGCACACGAACGACCCGGTCGGAGGACAGCACGACCGTGCCCCTCATCCCGGCTGCGTGCGCCGCCCGCCGGACAATCGTTTCGGCGTTCGGTATCAGCCGGTGCCAGGCTGGATCCGCCACGACGATTTCGACGGTAGGACCATCGACGTCGGGCGGACGGGTACTAGGAGGTTCCATCGGTATTCAATTATTCGCTTCCGGACAGAAATTCGGGTCGATGATCTGGTCAAAAGACCAGGGGCAGGCGACAGCGAACACGCAGCGGTCGAAGCCTGTCTCCCGAGCCGCACCCAGGATGGCACGACGGTACGCTACCACGATCGCCTCCCGCAGGCTGCCCCTGAGACTCGGACTGTCCGCCAGATGTTCTTCGACCTGGTCGCATTGCTCTTCCGGTGCCAGGCGCCAACTTGTTGCCGCGGAGGGCCGGCTGGTGCCGCCACCTGAGCAGGTGCAGCAGCAGAACCGTTAACCGGTTGACCAGTTCGCGCTTCTCGCTTTTGCCCATGCTCTCGATTTCCTCGGCGATGTGCTCAACGTCCGCCTCGGACAGCCGGCCGGCGCGCAGCAGGCCGGCCTGTTCATTGGCCCAGGCGTGGAAATCCGGGTCGTAGAGCTGCCGATTGCTCATGCGAACGCCCCGTTACTCGCTCGTCTGCGGCCGTTCCCGCTCCCGCCGCGCCTCGCCCTGGGCCGCTTCCCGCTGATCATACGCGCCGACGATCCGCGCCACCAGGGGATGGCGCACGACGTCGCGCTGCTCGAAGCGGACCACGCCGATGCCCTGGATGCCCTCGACGGTGTCCAGCGCATCGCGCAGGCCGGAGCGCACGCCGTTCGGCAGGTCCACCTGGCTGAGGTCGCCGGTGATCACCATGCGGGTGCCCTCGCCCATGCGCGTCAGGAACATCTTCATCTGCATGGGGGTGGTGTTCTGCGCCTCGTCCAGGATCGCGTAGCAGTGCGCCAGGGTGCGGCCGCGCATGAAGGCCAGCGGCGCGACCTCGATCTCGCCGTTGGTCATGCGGCGGATGACCTGGTCGGCGGGCATCATGTCGTGCAGCGCGTCGTACAGCGGGCGCAGGTAGGGGTCGATCTTCTCCTTCATGTCGCCGGGCAGGAAGCCGAGGCGTTCGCCGGCCTCGACCGCCGGGCGGGACAGCACGATTCGGTCCACCTTGCCGGCCTGCAGCATCGCGACGGCCTGGGCGACGGCGAGATAGGTCTTGCCGGTGCCGGCCGGCCCGACGCCGAACACCATCTCATGGTTCGCCAGCGCTTCCATGTAGACCGCCTGGCCAGGGCTGCGGGCAGCGACCGCACCGCGGCGGGTGCGGATGGCCGGCAGGTCCGACAGCGGCAGGCGCGGATCGTTTTCGGCGTCGGCCAATCGGATCGCCGCCTCGATTTCGGCGCGTCCCACGCTTTCACCTCGTTCCAATCGCCGCCACAGTCCTCGCAGCATCTCCTGCGCGACATCGACCCTCGATGCGTCCCCCGCGATGGCGACCCGATTGCCTCGACAGGAGAGGCGAACCCCCAGGGCCTGCTCGATCCGGACCAGGTGCCGGTCGTGATCCCCCAGAAGCAAGGGGCAGCAGGGTGTTGTCGTTGAACTGGAGGGTGATGGCCTTGCCGCCGGAGCTGGCGGGGGGTGCCATTGGTTTGCCGCTTGCAGCGGCAGTCGGTGCCTGAGGGGCGGCGAGGTGGGTCAAGCTATTCGTCTCTCCTGGACAAGGGTTCCCGCAAGTGAGTTTGGATGGTTCGCGACGATTCGCACTATCGATTCAGTACCAATAAGATCGGCACTGCCTGACAGATGGACTGGCTGCAGAAATGGTGACCGTCCGGCGATCTGGCCAGGGTGACGGCCCGGGCCGGTGAACAGGACCGGCAGGTCGAGGCCGACGCAGCGTTGCGTTGAAATCATGCTGCTGGTCCCGCAACAGCGCCTGCAAGGCCTGCAGCCGGCGATCCTTGTCGTGCTTCAGGCACCTGGGCGGGGGCGCCGGCCGCCGGCGTGCCCGGGCGGGGCGAGTATTTGAAGCTGTACGCCTGGGCGAATTTGATGTCGCGGACCAGGGTCATGGTGGCCTCGAAGTCGGCCTCGGTTTCGCCCGGGTGGCCGACGATGAAGTCTGATGACAACGCGATGTCCGGACGAGCATCGCGCAGGCGGTCGACGATGCGGCGATAGTCGTCGGCGGTGTGCTTGCGGTTCATCGCGGCCAGGATGCGGTCGGAGCCGGACTGGATCGGCAGATGCAGGAACGGCATCAGCACCGGCAGGTCGCGATGTGCGGCGATCAGGTCGTCGTCCATGTCCCGCGGGTGGGACGTGGCGTAGCGCAGCCGCAGCAGGCCCCGGTATTTCGGACAGTTCGCGCAGCAGGCGGCCGAGACCCCAGGTGCCGCCGTCCGGTGCCTCGCCGTGCCAGGCGTTGACGTTCTGACCGAGCAGGGTGATCTCGCGGGCGCCCTTGGCGATACGAGATGGCGAGCTTCGCGCAGGATCGCGGCGGCGGAGCGGCTTTGTTCGGCGCCGCGGGTATAGGGCACGACGCAGAAGCTGCAGAATTTGTCGCAGCCTTCCTGGATGGTCAGGAACGCGGTCACGCCTTGCGGGGTCGCGCTTTCGGGCAGGTGGTCGAACTTGTCCTCGGGCGGGAAGTCCGTCTCGATGACCTTGGCGCCGGACACCTTGTTTGCTGCGCGGGCCGCCCGGGCGACCATTTCCGGCAGCCGATGGTATGTCTGCGGACCCAGCACGATATCCACGTAGGGTGCGCGGGCAAGGATTTCCGCGCCCTCCGCCTGGGCGACGCAGCCGGCGACAGCCAGGATCATGCGGTTGCCGGTCGCTTCCTTCACGCGGCGAAGCCGGCCAAGCTCGGAAAAGACCTTCTCGGCCGCCTTGTCGCGGATGTGGCAGGTGTTGAGGATGACCATGTCGGCGCCATCCGGCCGCCGCGGCAGGCTCATAGCCCAGCGGCGCGAGAACGTCCGCCATCCGGCCGCTGTCATACACGTTCATCTGGCAGCCCCAGGTGATGACATGCAGCCGCTTCCGCTCGGTTCCGGTCATCCAGGATGCTCCGCACCACCGTGCCGGACCGTTCCGGCGCGGGGAGCGGGAGAAATGATCGGGCCGACCTGCAAGGTCAAGCGCAACAGCGGGTTTAGGCGCGACAGCGCGGGATTGCCTCCTTCGACGGGCGCAGTGTGCCGATATTGGAGGGGGTCGTGTCAACAACGGGTTGACCTGTCATGCAGGATTCACGGGTCTCTGCCGGGCGCAAATCGCCGCGGCGACAACTCCCGCGGCGCGGGACTGCCTGAGGTGACGGTATAATCCGAATGACGGCATAGGCTTTACTCGCGGTTGGGCTCGCACAGGCAATTTCCGCCTGACGCGAAGCGCGAACCGCCCTCAGGCCCAGTAGCGACTGGCCTGACGGGTGACCTGAAAACGGCCGACGGCGCCCTCTGACTCCGATCGTTCAACGAAGGCATCCGTCTTACCCGAACGGGACACCCGCCAGGCTGCGGCTGGTACGGATCGTCTGCAGGGTCTGTACGCGGCTGACGGTGGGTGAGCCGGTCAGCTTCTGCGTCAACAGGTTCTCATGCGCGGTATCGCGCGCAACCAGCTTCAACAGAAAGTCGCCGCCGCCACGGATCATGTGGCATTCCCGCACCTCGGCCCAGCCGCCAACCAACTGCTCGAAAGCCGACAGGACGGCTTCCTTCTGACTTTCCAGCCCGACGATGGCAAAGAAGGTGATCTCCCACCCCAGCTTCTGTGGGTCGGTATCAGCATGGTAGCCGCGAATGACGCCGGCCTCCTCCAGTGCGCGCACGCGCCGCAGGCACGGCGGTGCTGAAATCCCGGCCCGCTTGGACAGGTCGACATTGGTCATACGCCCATCTTCCTGCAAGGCGGCCAGAATGCGGCGATCGATCGCATCCAGCAGGATCGGTGAATCTGAATTCGGCGGCTTCATGCGATTGATTTGAACGGACGTTTCCCTGCCGCGTTATGAACGCACAATCTTATTGCGTACAGTGCTCCCCGCAAGCCGAAAATCTCGGCTTTTGTCAATATCGTCGCACTATCCACAGGTTTCTTCGCCTGTCGCACCGCACGTGTTCGCCGCCGCTCAGGCCTTGCGCGGGCGATCAGCCGGCCACGCAGGCGCAAACGCGGTTCGGTGTCACGAATTCGCCTCTTCCCAGGGCCTTCCTCTGCCGTCACTTTGCGCGCCATGAGTCCCCTCGTCCGAGGCATCGCCCGCGTGCTGGCAGCGATCGGCATGCTTGTCCTGCTGCTGGCCGCCCTCGTTGTCGGCGCGGTCTGGCTGACGACACCCGGTGCCCGGGAAAAGGCCTCGATCCCCGGCCTGTCCGGGCCTGTGGACATCGCCTATGACACCGACTGGGTGCCGCGCATCCATGCCCAATCGGAGCAGGACGCCGCCGCGGCACTCGGTTTTCTTCATGCGCGCGACCGGATGTTCCAAATGGAACTGATGCGCCGCGCCGCGTCCGGCCGGCTGTCGGAGATCGCCGGGCCGGCAACCCTGCCGCTCGACAAGATGATGCGCACCCTCGGCCTGCGACAACATGCCTTGGCCGATCTGGCCGGGTTGCCGGGCGGAACGCGTTCGATGCTGGAAGCTTATGCGCGCGGCGTGAACGCCTGGATCGCCCTGAAGGGCCGCTTCGCGGCTCCGGAGTTCCTTGTGCTGGGCGCGCCTGAGCCGTGGCAACCGGTGGACAGCCTGCTGTGGGCGAAGACGATGGGGCTGTGGCTGTCAATGAACTGGCGCGAGGAACTGGCCCGGCAGGCCTTGGCCGACCGCGTGCCGGCTTCGCTCCTCGATCAGCTTTGGCCACGCCAGCCCGGCGCGCCGGCCCCGGATGCGATGAACCAGCCGTTGACCCGGTTTGCCGCGGCGGCCGTGCGTCTGGCGTCGATGCTGCCGCAGTTCCCGGCTCCCTACACAATGCCGCCAACCGCTTCCAACGAGTGGGCCGTCGATGGGCGCCATTCCGCGACCGGCGCCCCGCTTCTGGCGGGCGATCCGCATCTGGCGTTCAGTTTTCCCGGCATCTGGTATTTGGCCAGGATCGACATGCCAGGGCGCGTGCTCGCCGGCGCCACCGCTCCGGGCGTCCCATTCCTGGTGCTCGGACATAACGGAAAGATCGCCTGGACCTTCTCCACCACCGGCGCTGACGTGCAGGACATCTTCATCGAGACCCCTGCCGGAGCCGGCCGATACCAGACCCCGGACGGCCCCAGGCCATTCGTCATCCGCGAGGAACGGATCAAGGTCCGCGGCCAAGCGGATGTTGTCCTCACGGTGCGGGAGACCCGACACGGCCCTGTCATCAGCGACCTGGACCACCCGAACGGCCCGATCATGGCTGTGGAAATGGGCAACCTGCAGCCCGGGGATACGGCATCGGCGGGCCTGCTCGCGCTCAATCGGGCAACCTCTGTCCAGGAGGCCGGGCTGGCGGCCGCCCAGATCAGTTCGCCAGTGCAGAATCTGCTGGTGGCCGATGCCAAAACGATCGGCCTGTTCGTCACCGGCCGGGTGCCGATCCGCCGAGCCGGCGATGGGTCCGCGCCGGTGCCCGGCGACGGCTCGCATGACTGGACCGGATGGGCCGCCGGCGAGCAGTTGCCGCACTTCGTGGCACCCGAGAGCGGCCGGCTGGTGAACGCGAACGAGCCGGTCTGGCCGCCCAACTTTCCCGTGTTCATGGGCCGCGACACATTCGGCGACTGGCGGGCGAGGCGGATCCGGGAACTGCTGGAGAAGTCGGACCGGCAGACCGCAACGGACTTCGCCGCGATGCAGACCGACGTGGTGGACACGTTCGCTCGCCAGGTGTTGCCGACCTTGCTCGCCGTGCCGGACGTGACCGGGATGCCGGGTGACGCGCTGAAGCTGTTGCGCGGCTGGGACGGGGCGGCTGTGATGGACGCGCCGGCGCCGCTGATCTTCAACGCCTGGATGGATGCGTTCTATACCGCGGTCCTGCACCATGCGGGCCTGAGAACGGGCATCGGTGCCCCGGTGTCGGATTTCGTCGCGTCGGTCCTGTCTCCGGCCGGCGCGCATTGGTGCGGCGGCGATTGCAATCCCATGTTGCGGGACACGCTTGGCGATGCGGTCAAGACGCTCAGCGCCCGTTTCGGCAACGACCCATCGGGATGGCGCTGGGGGACCGCGCATCAGGCGGTGTTCGCGCACCCGTTTCTGAGTCACATCCCGGTGCTGGGCTCGCTCACCACGATCAGCATTCCCAGCCCCGGCGACGACGACACGCTCGATCGTGGCGGCACGAATGCCCGTTTCCAGTCCGTCCACGGCGCGGCTTATCGCGGCGTGTATGACCTTGCCGACCTGGACCGCAGCCTGTTCATGATCACACCCGGCCAGTCGGGCAATCCTTTCAGCGCCCACGCAAGAGATTTTGCCCTCCGCTGGCGCGACGGTGCTACGATCATGCTCGGGCCGGTAGCGGCCAGCGTCTCCGGGACGGTCCGGCTGACACCATGAGTCTGGGCAAGATGAGCTTTGGCAACCCCCATCTGGATGATGACCTGCTGACCACCGGCGTGATGTCACGCCGCTGCATCGGCTGGGTGTTCGACGTCTTCCTGATCGCCCTGCTGATCTGGGTCCTGTGGTGGATCCTGGTGATGTTCGGCGTGCTGACCTTCGGCCTCGGCTTCGGCGCCATGAGCATCCTGCCGTTCGTGCCGTTCCTGTACCACTTCCTTTCGCTGCTGGGTTCATCCAGCGCGACGCCCGGCCAGCAGATGACGGGCCTGACCGTGCGGCGCAATTTCGATCTCGGCCCACCGACGGGCTTGCAGGCGCTGGCGTCGGTGCTGGTATTCTATCTCACGCTCGCAACCTCGGGTCTGTTGCTGGTAGTGGCGCTGTTTACCCGTCGCCACCGCACGTTGCACGACCTTGTGAGCGGGCTGGTCGTCGTGCGCGTGAGGGCCATGCGGACGTTGACCGAAATGGGCGGAGGCTGGAACATGTCCGGCGGAACCTTCACTCGATGAGCATGTACAAACCCCCGCGCCGGCCGCAGTTCTTCTACACGACGGCCCCCTTGCCCTGCCCGTATCTGGCTGGACGCACGGAACGCAAAGTGGTCACCGAGATCGTCGGTCCGGACGCAGAGGCGCTGCATGACCGCCTGTCCCGCGCCGGGTTCCGCCGCAGCCACAACATCGCCTACGCCCCGGTCTGTCCGTCCTGTCAGGCGTGCGTGCCGATCCGCATTCCCGTGGACTCTTTCCAGCCGGACCGCACGCTGCGGAAAATCGCCAGGGCCAATGCCGGGCTTGAGGGATACCGCGTGCCCACCCGCGCCACCGCCGAACAGTTCCAGTTGTTCCAGCGCTACCAGCAGGTGCGCCACGGCGACGGCGACATGGCGAGCATGAGTTTCTATGACTATCGCGCCATGGTTGAAGACACCCCGATTGAAACTTTCATCATCGAATTTCGAGACGACGAGGACCGGCTGCTCAGCGCCTGCCTCGTCGACAAGCTCGGCGACGGGTTGTCCGCCGTGTACAGTTTCTTCGCTCCAGGCCTCGAGAAGCGATCGCTGGGAACATTCGCCGTGCTGTGGCTGATCGAGCGGGCCCGGGCGCTGGGTCTGCCTTACGTGTATCTCGGGTATTGGGTGCCCGAGAGCCGGAAGATGGCCTACAAGGCGCGGTTCCGGCCCAGCGAGGTGCTTGTGAGCGGGACGTGGCGGGTGCTGACCGACGCGGAAATCGCCGGGGACACGACCGCTCAGGTGGCGATGGTATCGGAACCCGCCGGGTGACGCCAGATCCCGACGCGGCGCGGCAGAGATGACCGAAGCACGGTCAGCCGCCTCGCACGGCCGGGGCTACCCATGCTCCCAGCCGCGCAGGAACCAACGATCGGACCGGTCGATCGTGGCAGATCGGTCCGGATCGTGGTAACAGGGCGGCATGGACACCTCAGCCCACGCCAGCCGTTTCCTCGACGCCGACGCATTCCTGCGCACGGATCAGTCCGACTTCGGGACCGCCTGGCGCTATGAGCTCGTCCGCGGCACGATCGTCGCCCACGCAGCACCCAGCCCCGAACACGGCGTCATTCTCGCCAACCTAGCTCGCGAGATCGGTAATCGCCTGCGCGACCATCCCGAGTGCCGGTCGGAAGTCGGCAGCGGCGCGGTCCCCGAGTACGAGCAGCGCGACACGGCCCGCATTCCCGACGCGATGATCCGCTGCCGCAAACACCCGCGCGTGCTGTTCGAGGTGGTCTCGCCTTCAGAGCTGCGGCACAAGCGCCAGTGGGACCAGAAGCGATCCGACCTTCAGGCCGTCGAGGGCGTGCAGGAGGTCATCGAGATATTCCAGGACGAGATGCTGGCCCACATCTACCGGCGGCTGGACAATGCCTGGACCTTCGTGTGGATCGCCGGACCGGACGCAGCCATGGAACTGCCCAGCGTTGGCATCACCGTCCCGCTGGCAGCGCTCTATGAGCGGGTTGCGCCGGAGGAGACGTGAGACGCGCCTCGGGCTGCCGGTCCCACCCGTCGAAACCCCCGCGCCGAACGACGAGGGCCGCGCCTGTCATCTGGCGCTTGGCTCCGAGCATGTCGGTTGACCCACGACTCCTCTACGGGACGCCGACATGCCCGATCCTGACTGGCTGACCTGGGCGCGCGAAATCCAGGCCATCGCACAGACCGGCCTGGAGTACAGCAAGGACCCCTACGACCGGGACCGTTTCGCCGCGTTGCACCGCCTATCGGTTCGGATCATGGCAGAGCACACAGGCGCCCACCCACAGCGGATCGAAACATTGTTCGACACCGAAACCGGCTATGCCACCCCGAAAGTCGGGGTGCGCGGGGCGGTGTTCGATGCCGAGGGACGGATCCTCATGGTGCGCGAGACGGTCGATGAGAACCGCTGGACCCTGCCTGGAGGATGGGCGGACGTGAACCAGACGCCGGCGCAGTCCGTCGTGCGCGAAGTGTTCGAGGAATCCGGCTACCACGTGCGCGCCGTCAAGCTGGCTGCGGTCTGGGATCGCGCCCGGCAGGCGCAGCCGCCGACCGCATTCTCGGTGGTGCGGATGTTTTTTGTCTGCGCGCTCGAAGGTGGATCACCGGCAACCAGCCTGGAGACCAGCGAAGTCGGATGGTTCGCCGAAGCCGACATACCCGCCGATCTGTCGCTGCGCCGCACGTTGCCGCGGCACATCGGCCGGATGTTCGCGCACTGGCGCGATCCCGGCCTGGCGACCGAATTCGATTGAACCCGCCGGGATCGAATTTTGGCCGGGGGCGGCACGGACATCCCGATGGCGATGCGCCCCTCCCGAGGTCGCCTCGCCCCGGCGCGAAGCCAGACCATTCGGAACGGCGACATGATCTGCATCCGCTATCAGGTCGCGTGCCGCCCGCCCGCAATGCTTTGTGAATCGTCACTCCGACATTCTGCGCCGTTAAGCACTGCGACAGGATGCGGAGGGTGACGGCGTGTCTGGGTTCCCTGACTTCACCGGCCAGGGATGGCCGCAACTCGCCGAGTTGACACTCGCCTTCATCCTGTCTGCCATGGTGGGCATCGAACGGGAGATCCACCAGAAGAGCGCCGGGCTCCGGACCCACACCCTCGTGGGTGTTGCAGCCGCCCTGATCATGCTGGTCTCGACAGGTTCATGGATGTCCTGCCGAAGGACCGGATCGTTCTCGATCCCTCCCGCATCGCTGCCCAGGTGGTGTCCGGCATCGGCTTCATCGGTGGCGGCGTCATCTTCATGCGGCGTGATGTGGTACGAGGGTTGACGACAGCGGCATCGGTCTGGCTCACCGCCGCGCTCGGCCTGGCCTGCGGCGCAGGCCTGCCGCTTCTCGCCCTGGCGACGACGGGTGGCCATTTCGTTATCATGCTCGGCTTCCCCGCGCTGATGCGCCGGCTGCCGCTCGGGCGGTGGGTCGCGACCGAAGTCCGCATCTCATATCAGGACGGCCGCGGCCTGTTGCCCATCATCCTGATATGCTGCACCGAGCTTCGTTTCGTGATCAATCACGTGCGGCTCGGCCGGGAGCACCACCCGATCGTGAGCGGCGATGCCGAGGACCTGGCGGCGTCGGAAAACCCGGGGCCTCGGCGCAAAGGCACCGTCACACTTCGCATGCGGGTCAGGGGAAAGCGGCCGGTCTCGCACCTCATCGCTGCGTTGAGTGACATTGCCGGCGTCAACGAGGTCGGAATCGCGGATGACGACGAGGAACTGGACTGAGGGCCGGTCTGGCCGGGCGGCGATGCCTGTCTCAGACCAGGGTAAACTTCGGCAACGTCACATCCTCGGTCACCGCATCGAACACCACCTTCACCGGCGCACCCATCCGCGGATTTTCCGTCCCGTCGACCAGGTTGCTGACCAATACCGGCCCTTCCTCCAGTCGTACCAGACATACAAGGTAGGGCAGATCGTCCTTGAACCCGTCCCAGTACGCCCGGTGCATCTCGATCCAGGATTCCAGCGTGCCGTTGCCCGAGGACTCTATCCAGGTCTGATCCCCTGCCAGGCATTTCGGGCAGACCGGGCCCGGCGGAAACCGGGTATCGCCGCATGCCGGGCAGTGCTGCAGCAACAATCGCCCTTCCCGGGCCGCCGCCCAGAACGGCTTGTTCAGGGTATCCAGCCGCGGCAGAGGCTTGTTGTAGCTCATGGCACCGTTCTCCCTCAGCCGCGCGTGTAGATGATGGACCGGGTGCAGGGCGTGGCCTGCACGTACTGCACGACCTCACAGTCAGGGACCTGCCGAGCGCCGCACTCCCCGCGAAGCTGCCGCACCGCCTCGACGTTGAGCGCCCAGCCTTGCATATAGGAATTCGACAGGTGGCCGCCGTCGGTGTTCACCGGCAACCGCCCGCCCAGGCTCAGTGCGCCATCCTGCACGAAGGAGCCAGACTCGCCGCGGCCGCAAAACCCCAGCCCCTCCAGACTGAACAGCACGGTCGGCGAAAAATTGTCGTAGCACATCAGCGCATCGACGTCCGCGTGTGTCACCCCCGCCATCTGATACGCCTGCTTGCCGGCCGCACTGATCGCCGGATACCAGAGATCCATGTCGAAATTAGCGATCGAGGACGGGCTGAAGGTGTCCTGCGCGCCCCAGCCCGCGATCAGCACCGGCGGCTTGGCGAAGTCGCCCGCTCGTTCCTTGGATGTCAGGATCAGGCAAACCGCGCCGTCGTTGATCAGGCAGTAATCCAGCAGCCGCAACGGCGCGGCGATGAAGCGCGCACTTTCATGGTCCTCGATGGTGATCGGATTACGCATCACCGCATCGGGGTTCAGGCACGCATGATACCGGACCGAGACCGAAACTTCCGCCAGTTGCCGCGTGGTGGTGCCATACATCTCCATATGCCGCCGAAACGCCATCGCATGGGCCGCACCAGGCGAGGTGAAGCCCCAAGGGTCCCAGGTGCCCGGGCTTTCGTCGCCGCCGTAGTTCACCCGGCGCGACCGGCCGATATTCGCATACAGGAGCGCCGCGCAATCACACTGGCCGGCGGCGATCGCGAGCGCGGCCTCGATGATGCCCATGCCGGACATGCGGCCGTGTCCGGGCAGCGTAATGGTCCAACGCGGGTTGATCCCCAGGATTTCGCCCATGCGGGCATAATACGGAATGCGCGACACCAACATCCCGTCGATCTTGTTCTTGTCGATGCCGCAGTCACTGACAGCGTTGCGAAACGCCTGCGCCGCCAGGCCGTAATCGTCGGTTTCCGGAAAGCTGCCGTATTTCGTGTTGCCGACGCCGATGACGGCGATTTTGTCCTTGAGTTCATTCAGATCGAACATGTGTCTCCTCCGTCGGCAGGCGTCAGCGAGGATACGATATCCGGCAACCGTTGCTGGCGAAAGCCGCGCGTCACGGGCAATTCAGTCTCTTGCGTGGCAGCGGGCCGCTGGTCTTCAGACCAGAACATTTGTATGACCGTGGCGAATTGAAATGGCAGGAGATATCTTGAAGTTTTTATGGACCAGAACTGCCTCCAGTGTCCCCGATCGCTCGGATGAACGTCGTCCCGTGCAGGACCGGGTCAGTCGGCTGCTCGGGGACATCGACATTGACAGGCAGACGGGACTTGAGATTGGACCACTCGACAAACCATTGGTGCTGCGTGTCGGGCAGCGGCCGGTCTTCTACGCCGACTACGCACCCCGCGAAATCCTGCAACGGAATTCCTCTTCCGATCCAAGTGTCGACATTCAAGCGATACCGGAGATCGACTATGTCATCCAGCCGCTGCCGGCCAGGATGGATCGCAGCTTCGACTACATCGTGGCGTCGCACGTGGCCGAACACGTACCTGACCCATCGGCTGGATTTCAGACGCTTCGCGGCTGGCTGAAGCCCGACGGACACATCGTCCTGGCGATCCCGGACAAGCGCCACTGCTTTGATATCCTTCGCGACACCAGTACGGCAGGTCAACTCATGGAGGCGTTTCTGGAGCATCGCGACCGCCCGCGATTTGCCACCATCTACGACGCCATGCGTATGGCAGTGCACGTCGACATGATGGCAACCTGGACCGGCAAGCCCAGCCCTGACACGCTGACGCCGATTTTCTCCCCCGAAGTCGCCTTTCATACGGCCGACCAGGCAAGGCAGACCGGCCGTTACCAGGATTGTCACTGCTGGGTGTTCACTCACGAAGGCTTCACCGCTGCCATCGATGAGATCAACCGCGTGGCGCAGACATCGATCCGCATCCTGCGTAACGCCGAGCCAGTGTGGGGAAGCAACGAATTCCACGTCGTAATCGCCGCCGGCTGACCGCTCCGCTCCATCCGCACCGCGTCAGAACCCCACCCGGTCGCCGCCCTTCAGCTTCATGATCTCCCGGGCCTCGGCCGGTGTGGCGATCTCCAGGCTCAGGTCCTCCAGGATCCGGCGTATCTTCGCCACCTGCTCCGCATTGGACTTCGCCAACTGCCCCTTGGCGATATAGAGACTGTCCTCCAGCCCCACCCGCACGTTGCCGCCATTGATCCCGGCCATCGTCGTGAATGCCATCTGGTGCCGTCCGGCCGCCAGAACCGACCACACGTACGCATCGCCGAACAACCGGTCAGCGGTCTCCTTGGCGAACAGCAGGTTGCGCGGCTCCGCTCCGATGCCACCTGTGATCCCAAAGATCGACTGGACGAACAGCGGCGGCTCAACAATCTTGCGGTCCAGGCAGTAGGCCAGGTTGTACAAGTGCCCGATATCGTAGCATTCGAATTCGAACCGGGTGCCGTGAGCTTTCCCTAGTTTCTCAACAATGCCCTCTATATCCTTAAAAGTATTACGGAAAATAAAATTGTCCGTGGCATCGAGGTAAGGCTTTTCCCACGGGAATTTCCAGTGCTTGATCCGATCGCCGGCGCGCGAGATATTGAAGTTCATGCTGCCCATGTTCAGGCTGCACATCTCTGGCTTCGCCACCAGGGGTGCCGCCAGCCGCTCCTCCAGCGTCATGGTCAGCCCGCCGCCCGTCGTAATGTTGATCACGGCGTCCGTGCTCTGTTTGATCGTGGGCAAAAATCGCATGAATACCGCCGGATCGGGGGTTGGCGACCCATCCACTGGATTGCGCGCGTGCAGATGAATGATGGCCGCACCCGCCTCCGCCGCCTCGATCGAGGACTTCGCGATCTCCTCCGGCGTGATCGGCAGATAATCGGACATGCTGGGCGTGTGGATCGCCCCGGTGACGGCACAGCTTATGATGACCTTGGCCATGGCATTTCCTCCTTCGGATCAGAATGCCACCGAGTTTGCCGCAGCCGGACCGGGAGGACCAGGGGCGGTCAGGGGGGCGCAGCCAGGCCGGCGGTTACGTCTTCAGCGACGTCACTGGTTGCGGCAGTTGCTCGGCCAGGAGATCGATCAGCAACACCCGGCCGCCCCAGCCGCGCACGAGGTAGGCACCAACCACATCCTCGATCGCATGGTTGGCGCCTTTGATCAGCACGTCGGGGCGCAGCGCCTCGATCAGCCCCTCGGGCGAGTCTTCCTCGAACAGGCACACCAGGTCGACGAAGGCGAAACTTGCCAGCACCGCCGCCCGAGCGGCTTCCGGCTGCACGGGATGGGGCGGCCCCTTCTGCCGGCGCACACTGGTGTCGGAATTCAGCCCCACGATCAGCCGGTCGCACGAGGCCCTGGCCTGTTCCAGCAGCGCGACATGCCCCTGGTGCAGCAGATCGAAATAGCCGTTGGTGAAACCGACCCGCCAGCCGCGATGGCGCCAGCGCTCCGCCTGCTCCAGCGCCTCCTCGCGGGTGACGATCTTGCGTAATGCGCTATGTTGCGGGGTCAGGGCGGAGAGCAGATCGTTCTCCCGCACCACCGACACGCCGACCTTGCCGACCGATACCCCTGCGGCGAGGTTGGCGAGCCGGACCGCGACCGCCAGATCGAGCCCTGCCGCCAATGCCGCACCCAATGTGGCCAGAGCGGTGTCCCCCGCGCCGGAGGTATCGAACACATCCGCCGCTTCGGCCGGAAAGTGCTGCGACCCGGTGGCATCCACCAGCGTCATGCCGTCGTTGCCGCGGGTGACCACGACCGCACCGAAACCGTGCTGCGCCCGCAGTTGCTGGGCCGCGATGATGATCTGGACCTCGGTATCGACCGGCATGCGCGCGGCAGCCGCCAGTTCGTGACGGTTGGGCATCACCACGTCGGCGCCGGCATAGCGGGCGAAGTCACTGCCGCGCGGGTCGACGATCAGCTTGCGGCCGGTCTTCCGCGCCGCCGCGACCAGCTTCGCGGGCACGTCGGCGGACAGCACGCCCTTGCCGTAATCCGATAGCACGGTGACGCTCGTCGCTGCCATCGCGTCCATCGCGATGCGTACCAGCCGTTCGGCCAGCTTCGGGTGGATCGGATCGGTCTGTTCGCGATCTGCCCGCAGCAATTGCTGCCCGGCCGCGATCAGGCGGGTCTTCAGCGTGGTGGTGCGGCCGCCCTGCACCAGCAGCCAGGGTTCCACGTTCGGCTGGCCGCCGATCAGGCCGGTCAGGTCCGAACCCGCCTGATCGTCGCCGACGACGGAGATGAAAGCCGTCGCCGACCCCAGCGCCGTCAGGTTGCGTACCACGTTCCCGGCGCCGCCGGGCAACGCGACCTCCCGTTCGATCGCCAGGATCGGGACAGGCGCTTCCAGGCTGATCCGCGTCACCTCGCCAAAGGTGTAACGGTCCAGCATCACATCGCCGATCACCAGCACATTGCTGTGCGCGAGGCGTCGGACCGCGGCGGCGAGGTCCGGCTGCGGCTCATCCGGGCGCGGCGCAGAGCCGTATGTTATCTGATTCATTCAACCTGCCGTCATAGGGCCGTTCGCTGCGGTGCACCCTATCTTCGCGTGACGCAGTGACAAGAAGCAAGCAGCGATCATAAAATTGCTCGAAGCGCCGATACTATTGCGCGTCAGAAAGCAGTTGCCCGGTCCTCCCGGTGGCCACGATGAGACCGCTCCGTCACCGCGACCCCGAAATCCGCCATGGCGGGCGCGCAACAGCGCCGGGGCAGCAGTCCATTGCTTCCCGCGGCCCCTTTATCTTACCTTCGTCCCAAAGTGCAACAAACTTCGCCCGGGGCCAGAGCACGACCGTCCCAAGCGGAACCTCGCCAGCGCGTCAATTTTGCAATCAAACACCGAAGCATACCATTTCGGCTGCCAGAGTCGGGCCGGGACCAGACCAGGGCGTTTCCACCTTGAGTGGAAACGCTCGTCTCTGGCTGATATTTTTCAAGCGATTTCACCAGCCTGAGATCGTTTCGTGATTCGAATCAGTCTAAAGTTGCTCTAGCTCATCAAAAACCCCAGCATATCGCCCTCCAGCACCACACATGTCAGCGCCCCACCCAGCACCGCGCCGGTATCGATGGCAATACGGTTTGGCTGGACAACCGGTTCCCGCTTCGGGGTATGCCCATGTACAATGACGACGCCGTGATCGGCGCGCGACGACAGGAACGGCTCGCGGATCCACATCATGTCCTGGCGGGATTGCAACTCCAGCGACACCCCCGGCCGGATGCCGGCATGCACAAACAAATACGGCCCGATGCGCCGGCTAACGGCGAGGTCCCGAAGGAATGTCAGGTGCTGGCGCGGGATCCGAGAGGCCCACTCGGCCGGCGGCACGGCGCGGGAGATCCCCCAACTGAGCAGCGAATCCGCCCCCCCGTTCATCAGCCACAGGCCGGGAGCCTCCTTGTCCACACCGGCCACCGCGGCCAGCATCATGTGTTCGTGATTGCCCATCAGATTGACGATCTCGTCGGCGGGCACCGGCGGCTGGTTGATCAGCCAGTCGACCACCTGCGCGCTGTCCGCCCCTCGGTCGACATAGTCGCCAAGATGAACCAGCGTCGTGCGTTCAACCGGTCGAGTGGCAATGTCCTCGGCGATCATTTCGTGTAACGCAACGAGCCGATCGAGGCACCCGTGGATATCGCCCACGGCGTAGACACGCTCTCCGGGTGGCAAGGTCGCGGGCGCGGCGGTGAGTTCAACCATGGACATGCAGATTACCGCCCGCCGCCCGTCCGCGCCAATCGTTTGGAAGCCGATTGTTCCCTAGCAGGGCAACCGGACGAAGCAACGATCGAGCGGATGTTTTCAGGCCGAACGCCGGGTCCCGACCTGGACCGGATCGTGAGGGCGCTGGCTGGGAAGAAAGCCACCATAGGGGCGGACCTATCAGCACTTTTCAAATAATAAGTGCCCGTATCCACAGCTTTTAGGAAAGTCTTCGTGACCTCGCTTCGTGCCGGGCGAGACGCCCTGTCGGCAGAACGGAGTAGGGATGACAGCAAAGGAAATACGCTCTTCATGGCTCGCCAGACGCTATCGGCAGTACGGTGCGCACCGTGTTGGCTCACCGTCTGTCCAGCCTTGCCGGCCAGGCCGCCTCCAAACTGCCCTGGCCAGCAGATTACCCCGGTCTGGTCACCGGACAATCTTTCCTTGGCGGATCCACGCCGCCACCTTATCCCGACGCCCATGAACGCGATCGAAGTCGAAAATCTGTCAAAACAATACGGGGTGGTCCGGGCAGTGCACGACATCAGCTTCGCCGTGCCATCGGGGGCGACGGTAGGGCTGCTGGGCGGCAACGGCGCCGGCAAGACCACCACGATCGGCATGCTCCTGGGCCTGCTCGTCCCCACCTCCGGCCGCATCACGGTGCTTGGGCACGACATGGCGAAGGCCCGCTTCACCGCCCTGGCACGGATGAATTTCTCGTCGCCGTATGTCGCGCTGCCCGCCCGCCTGACCGTGCGACAGAACCTGCGCGTGTATGGCCATCTCTACGACGTCCGCCGCCTGGAAGACCGGATCGCGACCCTGGCGCGCGAGCTCGACCTAGTGCACCTGCTCGACCGCCCAGCCGGCCAGTTGTCGGCTGGACAGAAGACCCGAACCGCCCTGGCAAAGGCGCTGATCAATCACCCCGAGGTCCTCCTGCTGGACGAACCCACGGCAAGCCTCGATCCCGACACGGGCGACATGGCGCGAACCTGGCTGGAGCAGTATCGCGCGGAAAGCGGCTGCACCATTCTGCTCGCCAGCCACAACATGGCCGAGGTCGAGCGGCTTTGCTCCGACGTCATCATGCTCAAGCAAGGCCGCATCGTCGATCGCGGCACGCCCGAGGCGCTTCTGACCCGCTACGGCCGGCACGACCTGGAGGACGTCTTCCTCGACATCGTGCGGGACCGCAGGGCCGCGGTGACGGCATGAAGCCCCCGACGAAGGCTTCCATGAAGCCGATGTTCCGCCGCATCTGGGGCCTGGTGTACCGCCACCTCGCGCTGTATCGCCACTCCTGGCCGCGTCTGCTGGAGCTCGCGTACTGGCCGGTGCTGCAAATGAGTATCTGGGGTTTCACCGCCCGCTTCCTGGCCACGCGCATGGGCAATACGGGTCTCGTGGCCGGTGCCACGCTGCTGGGCGGCGTCCTGCTGTGGGAGGTCACCCTGCGCAGCCAGATGGGCATGTCGATCTCCTTCATGGAGGAGATGTGGTCGCGCAATCTTGGCCACGTCTTCGTCAGCCCGCTGCGCCCGTTCGAGATGATCGCCGCCCTCATCGCGATGTCGATCATCCGCATGCTGCTCGGCGTCATGCCGGCGATCCTGGTGGCCTGGGGCCTCTACGCCTTCAATCTGTTCACCCTCGGACCGGTGCTGATCCTGTTCTTCATCAACCTGATGATCATGGGCTGGTCGGTCGCCCTTGGCGTCGTGTCGCTGGTGCTGCGCCACGGCACCGGGGCGGAACCGCTGGCGTGGGGGGTCATGTTCGGACTGGCCCCGTTCTCCGCCGTCT
The DNA here is from genome assembly GCA_963817185.1 of uncultured Alphaproteobacteria bacterium. GTDB lineage: Bacteria > Pseudomonadota > Alphaproteobacteria > Acetobacterales > Acetobacteraceae > Rhodopila. The sequence goes on from CAWFNN010000007.1 coordinate 998,194, forward strand.
TCTACCCGGTGTCCGTGCTGCCGTCGTCTGTCCATCCTGTTGCCTATGCCCTGCCGGCGACCCATGTTTTTGAGGGCATGCGGGCGGCGTTGCTGCACGGCGTCATCCGCTGGGATCATCTGGCTGCGGCGTTCGGTCTGAACGTGATATGGCTCGCCGCCGCCGGGTGGCTGTTCGCGCGGCAGTTCCACGCGGCCCGCGTGAGCGGTGCGCTGATTAGCATTGGTGAGTGATGGAGACTTCTTTCTGGCTGATCCGCCACGCCCTGGTGGCGGAGAACGCCCGGGCCTTCCTCTACGGGGTGATGGACGTTTCCCTGTGCGAGACGACGTTGCTGGAGCAGGCGCCGATGTACCGCTCGCTGGCGGCAAGGCTGCCACGTCCGGCGGATTGGCTGGTGACACCGCTGACGCGCACCCGCCGTACGGCCGAGGCGATTTTCGCCCATGGTTACCCGCGGGCGGAACTCGGGGTGGAGCCGGACCTGACAGAGCAGTCGCTGGGTGAGTGGCAGGGCCTGCCGCATGCTGAACTCCCGCCGAAATTGATGCACCCGGCGCACGCCTTCTGGCCGTTGGCCGGAAACGAGAAGCCGCCCGGGGGCGAAAGCATGGCCGAGGTCATCATCCGCGTCGGCGCGGCGATGGAACGTCTTGCCGAGACCCATGCCGGCCGCGACGTGGTGATCGTCAGCCACGGCGGCGCGATCCGCGGCGCAATCGCGCATGCTCTGCGCATCGGGCCGGACAGTGCGCTGCACATGTCCGTTCAAAACCTGTCGCTGACCCGGCTTGAGCGGTCACCGGAGGGTTGGCGCGTGCAATGCGTGAACGAGTTGCCGGGATACTGACAGCCGCCAGCTACCTGTTCCGGCCGGCGGCGTGGTCGGGGCGCAAGGGGATACTACCGAGATGCGTTGCGGGGCCCGACGCCAAACTCCGCAAAAGAAAATTCGCGAACAGCCGGCCGTAGCTATTCGCTGGCGGATCCGGCGTTCACCACGTGGCCCTCGTATTGGGGCAGGCGGTCGGTGATTGTGAACCAGGGTGCCTTCGACCCGACAAAGATATGTCCGGTCGGCCGGATGGTCGGATCGTCAAGAAGGGTGCCCAGGGCGACATGGACGAACGCCCCGTCGCGGACGACCGAATACAGCAATGACCCGCAGATCCTGCAATGCACATCGCCGGCGTCCGCGTCGCCAAATATCATGAGACTGTCCTTGCCCTTGGTGATACCGAGCTTGCCGCGCTCGATCCCGGCGAAGGGCTTGAATGCCGAACCGGTGGCTCGGCGGCAGTTTGAACAGTGGCAGTTCGCAGCGTAGATAAACTGGTCCGCCACCGCGTACTGGACGCCGCCGCACAGGCATTTTCCCGACAGGCATTTTCCCGAAAGTTCGCGGTGGCTCGCTTTCTCCGGCTTTGTCACGGGCTCCTCCCTCGCGCCGGATGCTGCCGGGCATCGAATGAACCGACTGTACAGGCGCACGCCCGGTTGCGAAAGAGGCGGAGGGACACGACCTCAGCGCACCGTCCGCGGCGGTGCTTAAGCTTCGTCGAGGCGAGCCTCTTGCGCGTTTCGATGCGCCGGCGAGAGGCCGCGGCCGCGCTTGGGTTTCGCGTGGGCACGAAAACAGACATCCCGGCGCTTACCGGCACGCCGGCATTCCGACACTGGCCTTCGGAAGCGCCACTGAGTGGCATTTCTTTCACAAGAAAAACGTCTGACCCGACAGACGTGGCACCGCATCGGGTTCTTTTCATCGTCTGCCGCTACCGCTCGTCAAAGCCAAGGCGACGTTGACTTGAAATCAAGGACGACGTCAGCTTCGGCCGCTGACACCGCCGCCGTATACCTCAAGGAACGTCGCGTGCGACGCGAGACATTGAGCACTCAGTTCCAGACATCGGCGGGATGAGGCCGTTCTTCCACGCAAGTCAGCACAGCAATGGTCGCATGATCTGACCGCTACGCCCGAGTATCGAAACCCCGGAGGACGTCCGCCCGCAGTGCCTCCCCTGGCCGCATCCCGGAGCGGCGATGAAACGCGTGGCTGAACGCACTTTCCGACCTGTAACCGACCTCGGTTCGCACTTATTGCTTCACGCGGATCGGAGCGTCCCGATCTGGACCATTTTCAGCCTGACTGTGCAGGCCGAACATGGTCTGTCTTATTGTTTGATCGCATGATTCACGCGCCTAGGACGTTCCGCTCAGCGCGATCATGCTCTCTAGCCAAGCAGGGCCGCCGCGTAGGCCGCGACCGTCGCGGCGAAGCCGTGCTCCAGCGCGTCCGCCGTCAGCTCATGGCCGATGGACGCCTCCGCCAGGAACGGGACCACCCGCACCAGCGGCGGAATGTTGTGCAGGTTCAGATCGTGCCCCGCGTTGACCACGAGCCCGGCGTCCCGAGCGCGGGCGGCCGTCGCGGCGATCCGAGCCAGGATCGCCTCATGGGTGCCATCGCGGAACCCGGCGGCATAGCCCCCGGTGTAGATTTCCACCCCATCGGCGCCCGCCGCCCGTGCCCGTTCGACCGCGTCCGGGTCCGGATCGATGAACAGGATCGCGCGACACCCCAGCACCTTGGTCGCCTCGATCGCCGGCATCGCCAAAGGGACCTGGGCCGCGTCCAGCCTCCAGCCCTCCTCCGACGTGAACGCCCCCGGCGCGTCCGGCACCAGAGTAACCTGTTCCGGCCGGTTGTCCCGCACGATCCGCATGAACCGCTCGTCCGGATAGCCCTCGATATTGAACTCCATCGCCGGCCGGTACGGACGCATCAGTTCCGCCAGCATCGGAACGTCTGAGGCACGGATATGCCGCTCGTCCGGCCGGGGATGCACGGTCAGGCCCCTGGCGCCTGCCTCGAGAGCCAGGCGGCCGAACCGGCGCAGATCGGGCACGCCCGTACGGCGGGAGTTCCGCAACAGGGCGATCTTGTTCAAATTCACGCTGAGACGGGCCATACCGCGAGGGTAATCCCCGTGGACCCCGGATTCAACCGGCGCCTTTGCCACACCCTAGAGTGAATGGACTTCAGATAATGGCTAAGAGAGATAGCGAGTGGCAGTCCCTACCTCACTGACCGACTCCAGGCTTGGGATTCAGCGTTCTTGTCGGGGGCCGGTTCGCCATGTCTCGAAAGCTTGTTTCGCGTGCCAATGTCCTAGTCTTCGGCGTCCTGATCGCGTTCCTTGCCGTGATCGCCATTATGGCCTGGGACCGCGTCAACGCGACCCGGTCCTCACGCGACTGGACCGTTCATACCTACCAAGTGCTCGGCGCGATCCGTGAACTGGAAACTGTGGTCCGCGACGCCGAAAGCGCTCAGCGCGGCTATCTGTTGACCGGCGACACCGCCGATCTCATTCCCTACGACGCGGCGATCGGAGAGGCAGCCACCCTGGTCGGCGAATTGCAGCGCCTGACCGCTGACAATCCAGCTCAGCAGGCCCGCGTCCATGTCCTGGCGCCCGCCTGGCAACAACAGGCGCAGCAACTCGCACAGACCATCCAGGTCCGCCGCGACATGGGCACGGGCGCCGCGGTCCGGCTCCTTAAGTCAGCGGAAGGACGCAACACAACGTCAATAATCACGCAAACCCTGGAGGCCATGACGGCCCAGGAACAGTCGCTGCTGGCCGAACGGCTCCAGGCAACCGACAGCCGCAGCGACTGGGTCCTCCGCCTCGTGCTCGCCGCGACTGCCATCGCCATCCTTGCGTTGCTCTGGGCCGCCCGACTGCTCAACCAGGCCTATTCCCGTTCCTACGACACCGAGGCCGAACAGCGCACGTTGGCGGGACGCCTGCGCACGTCGCTCGACAGCCTCAGCCAGGGCGTCGCCGTGTTCGGTTCGGCCCACAGGCTGCGGCACTGGAACGAATGCTTCCAGACGCTGCTCGATCTGCCGACGGCCATGATACGCACCGAGATGCCTTACGCTGCCTTCGCCGCACATTTCGCCGCCGGCAGCGAACCCCTGCTTGAGACCGATGAGCAGATCGAATATGGCCAGCAGTCCGGTCACGAGCCGATCGTCTATGAACGCACTCATCCGGACGGGCGCCAGCTCGAAATCCGCCGCACCCCTACCCCAGACAACGGCTTCGTGCTGACCATCACCGACATGACGGAGCGGGCGCGGTCCGAAGCGGTGCTGCGCGAGGCCCAGAAGATGCAGGCGATCGGCCAGCTCACCGGCGGTATCGCGCACGATTTCAACAACCTGCTTACCGTGATCCTGGGCAATCTTGAACTTGCCCGCGCCAAGGCGGACGCGCAGAATCCGCTGGTGCCGAATATCGAACGGTCGTTATGGGCAGCCCAGCGCGGCGGCACCCTGACCGGCCAGCTTCTGGCCTTCGCCCGCAAGCAGCCCCTGGCGCCGGCACCGATCGACCTGTCGGCCACCCTGCCCGATCTCGTGCCGCTGCTGCGGCGCACCTTGGGCGAACACATCGACGTGCGCTTCGTCGACAGCGCCGGGCTATGGCCAGCGATGGCCGATCCGGCACAGTTGGAAAGCGCCGTCCTGAACCTGGCGCTGAACGCACGCGATGCGATGCCCGGCGGCGGCCGCCTGACGATCGAGCTCGCCAACATGGTACTCGATGCCCAATACGCCCGCGCTCACGCCGAAGTCACGCCCGGGGATTACGTCATGGTCGCGGTGTCGGACACCGGCCACGGCATGACGTCGGACATCGCGGCCCGCGTCTTCGAACCGTTCTTCACCACCAAGACTGAAGGACGCGGCACCGGCCTCGGCCTTGCCATGGTGTTCGGCTTCGTCAAGCAGTCTGGCGGCCACATCAAGGTCTATTCCGAACCAGGCGACGGGACATCGGTGAAAATCTACCTGCCGCGGGCCGTGGGCGGTACGGTCGCCGGCATGCAGCGCAGCCTGGTGCCGACGGATCTGCCGCATGGGACGGCGACGATTTTGGTCGTCGAGGATGAGGCCGGGGTTCGGGAAATCGCCGTGGCGATCCTGCGCAGCCTCGGCTACCGCGTACTCGAAGCGCCCGACGGCGACGAGGGCCTGCGTGTGTTCGGCGCCCACGCGACCGAGATCGATATGCTGCTGACCGACGTCGTGCTGCCCGGCAAGGTGCGTGGCCGCGAACTGGCGGAACGCATCACGGCGATCCGGCCATCGGTAAAAGTGCTTTTCATGTCCGGCTACACCGAAAATTCCATCGTCCATCACGGCCGTCTGGACGATGGGATGCAGTTGCTGGGTAAACCGTTCAAGCGCGAGCAACTGGCGCGCAAGGTGGCCGAAACCCTGGGCACGCCGCCCGTCGACGATGCGGCCGACAGCGAGAATGTGGTCGATCTGCGGTCGCGCCAGCGCGATTGACCGCGTGGCGACCAATGGGCCGGTTTCCGGAAAATTCCGGTTTTTTGGAACTGACGACGAGCGCCCGGGCCGATCGGGCGCACGTCTGAGTGATCGACCGGAAAATCACTTCCCGTCTTCAACAGGCGTGATGAAATCGCCGCGTCGGTCCCGCCCTTGCGGCTCAGGATCCACCGGAGGATGCTCGCAGCATCTGTACGAGAGGCCAAACGCCCAAGGAGGAAGCAGAAATGTTCGAAATCGGTGTGTTTCATAATGGCGCGTCCAGTCTTCCGGTCGTCCTCACCAAGGACGGCGTCGCGGTCAATGACGGTTCGCTCGCCGAGGTCCACCTGGCAGCCCAGGAGGTCCTGATCAACCAGGTTCGCCAGGGTATCCTGGCCGAAAAGCTCGGATTCCAGTCGTTCTGGCTCACCGAACACCATTTCCAGCCGGAAGGGGCGGAAATGAGCCCAAATCCCCTTTTCACCCAAATGGCGATTGCCTCCCAGACCAGGAAGATCCGCCTCGGGCAGTGCGCCAACATCGTCGTCTGGCATCACCCGGTGCGCATCGCCGAGCAGATCGCGCAGCTTGATGTCATCAGCGGCGGCCGCGTGGAATGCGGCATGGGCCGCGGCTATCAGCCGCGTGAAAATGAGACCCTCGGCCGCCCCTATGGGTCCACGATCCAGGACCAGGAGCGCAACCGCAAGTCGTTCGAGGAAGTTGTCGCGATCATCCAGAAATGCTGGACCGAGCCCTCGTTCTCCCATCGTGGCGAGAATTTCTCCATTCCGCCGACCTACACCAAGTGGAACCACAAGCAGACCATCGCCTATTTCGGCATGGACAAGGTCGAGCGCCGCTTGGAAGATGTCATCGCGATCGGCGCCCCCGATATGTATTCCGCCGGCAACCCGGTGCAGGCGACCACGACGACCCTGAAGGAACTGCAGGTATTTCCGCAGCCGGTGCAGAAGCCGCACCCGCAGATCTGGGAGCCGGTGACCAGTTCCCGTTCGCTCAAATGGGCCGCAGAACACGGCATCAACGGCGTGATGATCGTTGAACCGAACGACCGGCTGAAGAAGAATATCGATATTTACTATGAAGCCGCGGAAAAGGCCGGCTGGCCCGACATGCTGAACCGCGGCAAATTCAAATACGGCTGGGACGCGCAGAAGCGCCGCGGCATCATGACCAGCCGCTATATCCACATCACGACGCCCGGCAAGGAGAAGCAGGCGATGGAGCGGGCGGCACGCGCGATGGAATTGCAGTTCGACTACTACGGGCCGTTCGGTTTCGGTGCTGTCGTGGCCCGCCTGGATGAGCCGATGTTCGACCTCAACAAGCGCGTCACCGCCGAGATGCTGCGCGAGCGCGGCATCGCCATCCAGGGATCGAAGCAGTTCGTCATCGACAACATCATGAAAATGAAGAAGGAAATCGGCTACGATGATTTCTGCTTCCTCGGCTGGTTCGAACTCGGCGGCTTTGAAGGCCGCGAGATCGAAGACCAGATGCAGCTTTTCGCCGAGGAAGTCATGCCGGTGATTGCCCGCGAATGCGGGGGCAAAGTCGAACTGCCGGAGCGTGGCATCCAGTACGGGTCTTGACGCCAACAGGGCAATAACAGCCTGATTCGAATCGCTTGGCGGCCAGCGCGCGTCCTAACAGCCACTGGCGCGCGATGGCCGCCTGTCTTTCGTATGAAATGGGGAACGGGGAACCACGATGGCAAGCAAGCAGAGCGAACAACTCATCACGATGTACAAAGGCTGGATGGGCGAACTGGCCGTCAATCCGGAGATGCCGCTCGACGAGCTTCGGGCGATGTTCGAACGTTGGGGCGACATAACCGCCGAACCCGGCGGGGTGGACTATATCGAGACCAATGCCGGTGGGGTGCCCGCGATGTGGGCGGTGCCAAAGGGCTGTGCGGAGGATCGCGTACTGCTCTGTGCGCACGGCGGCGGCTACGTGTGCGGATCGATGTACACCCACCGCAAGGTCTACGGCCATTTCGCCAAGGCGATCGGCTGCCGCGCACTCATCGTCCATTACGGACGCGCGCCCGAGAACATTCACCCCGGACCGGTCAACGATATGGCGACGGCTTACCGCTGGCTGCTGGACCAGGGCATCAAGGCGAACCACATCGCACTCACGGGCGATTCAGCTGGCGGCGGACTGGCTGTTACCACCATCCTGCGTGCACGTGAACTGGGCCTGCCGCTGCCCGCCGCCACGATTCCGCTGTCCCCCTGGCTCGACATGGACGCAGGCGGCAAGACCTTCGAGACCAACAAGGAGCGTGACGTACTGGTTGCGCGCGAAATCATCGCGGGGATGTCGTCAACGTTCCTCGGAGAGAAGGGTGACCGGCGCCACCCGCTCGCCAATCCGCTGCTCGCCGACCTTCGGGGACTGCCACCGGTCTACATCCAGGTCGGCGGATACGAGACGCTGCTGGATGACAGCCACGCTCTGGCCGAGGCGCTGCGGAAGGCCGGCGGGGACGTGAAGATCGATGTCTTCCCCGAAATGCAACACGTGTTCCAGTTCCTGGCCGGAGTCGCCCCGGAAGCAGACGAGGCCATACAGAAGATCGCTGCCTGGGTCCGCCCGAAGCTTGGACTGAAATAAGCGGGGACTTGTTCCCGATCGGACAGGGGGTGACAGTAGCCCCCTGACCGAACGCAACGAACATGACCTTGGGTTCGAGCGGGCCACTTCGTCTGTCGACCCAACGAGCGACGTCACCACGTTCCTCGCGTCGCTCGGCCCCGCACTTTTCCTACTCGATCGCTGCCGTAGACTTGGCCAGTTGCCGCAGCACGAATTTCTGGATCTTTCCGGTGGACGTCTTCGGGATTTCGCGAAACACGAACGTCTTCGGCACTTTGTACCGAGCCATATGCTCCCGGCAGAAATCCCGCAGTTCTTCCGCCGTGACCGACGTCCCGAATTTCAGTTCGATGAACGCACACGGCGTCTCACCCCATTTTTCGTCCGGCTGCGCCACCACCGCCGCGCTTAGCACCGCCGGGTGCCGGTACAATGTCTCCTCCACCTCGATGGACGAAATATTCTCCCCGCCGGAGATGATGACGTCCTTCGACCGGTCCCTGATCTTGGCATAGCCGTCTGGCTGCATCACCGCCAGGTCCCCGGTATGGAACCACCCGCCGGCGAAAGCCTGCTCAGTCGCGGCCGGATTCTTCAAATAACCCTTCATCGTTATATTGCCGCGAAACATGATCTCGCCCATCGTTTCGCCGTCCCAGGGAACCGGCTGCATGGTCACCGGGTCGAGCACGGTCATTGCCTCCTGCAATGGTGTCCGTACGCCCTGCCGCCCGTTCCGCTCCGCCCGCCGATCGATCGGCATGAACGACCACGATTCATGCTTGGAGCACACGCCGGCGGGTCCATAAACCTCGGTCAGCCCATACACGTGGGTCAGTTCTATGCCGATCTGCTCCGCCCCTTCGATAATCGCCGCAGGCGGCGCCGCGCCAGCGATCTGCCCGAAGACGCGATGACCGATTCCCTCGCGCAGCGCCGCCGGCGCGTTGATCAGCATCGAGTAGACGATCGGCGCCCCGCACATATGCGTCACGTGGTTCTCCCGGATGGCGTCCAACATCGCCTTCGCCTCCACCCGCCGCAGGCAGACGTTCACCCCCGCCCGCTCCGCCATCGTCCAGGGGAAGCACCACCCGTTGCAGTGGAACATCGGCAGCGTCCACAGGTACACCGCATGATGCGGCATCCCCCAGTTGAGAACGTTGCTGACCGCGTTCAGATGTGCGCCACGATGGTGCGTGACCACGCCCTTTGGGTCGCCCGTCGTACCGGACGTATAGTTCAGGGCGATCGCATCCCACTCGTCGGCCGGGTTCCGCCAAGCATGGCCCGGATCACCCTCGGCCAGGAATGCCTCGTACTCGATCTCCCCCAGCAAGGTCCCATCCGGGCACGCCGGGTCGTCGATGTCGACCACCAGGGGCTTGTCCTCCAGCAGCGCGAGCGCCGCTTCGATAACCGGAGAAAACTCTCGGTCGGTCAGCAGTGCCTTGGCACCGCCGTGACGCAACTGAAAGGCGATGGCTTCCGCATCCAACCGCGTGTTCAGCGTGTTCAGCACCGCCCCGCACATCGGTACGCCGAACGCCGCTTCGTACATGGGCGGCGTGTTGGGCGCCATCACCGCGACCGTGTCGTTCTTGCCGATCCCCCGCCGGGACAGTGCCGAAGCCAACTGCCGGCAGCGGGCATAAGTCTGCTTCCACGTCCACCGCTGCGCACCATGGACGACCGAAAGCCTGTCGGGATATACGTACGCCGCCCGCTCGATAAAGGTCAGCGGCGTCAGCGGCGCGTAGTTCGCCTGGTTCTTCGGCAAGTCGTCATAGGGGCTGGTCATGGCGGCGTCTCCCTCGCGCCCGATCCCGCGGGCCGGATCATTTAGTATCCGGACATAACCCTCAACCGCCAATACTGGCAATCCAGGTGCCCGCACGCAGGCAATCGCTTGAACGCCTCGATGCACCACGAACCTTGGTGCGACGGATGAGAGCAACAGATCGTGCCTCGCCGCCGCCGATACCATCAGCCGGCTGGTTGTGGGGCCGGGCCGATCGAGCGGGCGATCCTGACGCCGATCCGGTGTGATGGCTGCTCCAGCGATCGGTACGTCAGTTCCGCCAGGACGAGGGTCAACACAAAAATCGGCGCCAACCCCCAGGCCGTCAAACCACAAGTGGCGGCGAAGATCAAAAGAGGCAGGTGGACAAGGTACAAGCTGTAAGAAACGCGCCCCAGCCAGAGCAAAGCTGGCACAGAGAGCGCCTCGGTGGTCCAGCCGCGGTTGAGGCACAGACAGATAAGTAAAGCCGCCCCGCTTCCGATCAGGAAATCCGCCCATACGCGGTCGAACGGGACGATCAGCAGCATCAATGTCAGGGCCCAGAGGCTCAGGGTCGTTCGGCGGGTGCAGCGCCGCAGCAGGCGCATGACGTCCTCGCGATGGTATGACAGCGCACTTCCGGCGGCGAACATCCAGAGAAAGTGCGCGGTGGCCTGCCAGTCGCCGGAGACCGAATCAGCCATTCCGACCGAGGCCGTCAGTGATATCAGCACACTGGCGGCAACCGTTTCTGCCGCGCCGATCCAGCGGATCGCCAGAAAGATCGCCGGGAGGACGATCGACACCCGCAGTTCATGAACCAGGCTCCACATCACAGGATCAAGGCGCATATCGGTCTGCCGGCCTCGCATCAGCAAATGGGCGGTCAACGAATAGCCACCGCGCCGCACCAGCAACCCGTTCAACCAATGGCTCACGGCGCCTGACGGTGCGGTCGGGATCAATTGGTATGCAGCCGCCACGATCAGGATCACCCCCGCGAATGGCAGGTAGACGCGGCAGAAACGCTTGGCGAGAAATGCCCACAGGGCCGGTTGCGAGCGCTGGGTCATCGGCAGGGCAAGCACGAAGCCGCTGAGGACGAAGAACAGATCGACGGCCGCTTCGCCGTCAACCAGAAGGCGCAGCGGCGTAAAGCGCAACCACGTCACAGCGGACGTCCATGTCGCGACAGTAAGAATCTGGTCCAGCGACGCCGGCGGCCGCAGCCGTTCGGGAACGACCTGGACGTAATGGTTGAACAGGACAAACAACGCCGCGATGCCGCGGATCGAGTCCAATTGCCGAAGCCGCCCGTCCGATGCTTTCTGCCGCGGACCGCCTTCCGCCACCCCGCCGCCGGAAGCCCGGTCCTGTTCCATGCGGATCAGGTCTCGGGGACGAAGCGGAAATGTTCAGGATCAGCCGATCCGAGGCGCCGACTGTCAGTTGCCATACCCCACCCCAGGCAGCCATATCGTCAGCGCTCACACATACGTGATGACCCTGGCACGATCAACCACGGAGTTAACAATCCCGGAATCACCTGGGCCACGCCCGCAGCGCGTCCGCGATCACCGAAGGCGTCTGTACAAACCGGGAACCCGCGATAGAACACAAAACTGACCACCAGCGCCGCCACGGCCGCGCGCCGAGGTTCGGCGCCCGCGGGGCGCGCACGACGAACCGGGCCGCTCCTCACCGGACCCGCGAAATCGGAAACGCCGGCGCCGCCGTCTCCGCATCGCTCGGTCGGAACCCCTGAAGTTCGTGCGAAATCCGCTGGCACGCGCGGACGGCAAGCTGCCCCAGGAACGTAGCGTCTTCCGGCGTTACGTTCTCCTTCCGCCGCACCAGGCAAAGACACGCGGCCACCGCCCCGGGCGCATGGAAAATCGGCGCCGAGATGCCGACGAGTGCCTTGTCAATGTCACTCGCCACCAAATACCCGGTCCGCCGGATCGCCCGCAGCCCGTCCCGGAATTCCGCCCAGTTCTCCCCAAGCCCCGCCGCGGCGATCTCCTTCTGATGATGCAGCGCGAGGTTGCGCAACTGGTAGGTCGGCAGATGCGCCAGGATGACCCGCGACGGAGAGCCCTGGAACAACGAAAACGGCCGTCCACGCTCCATGCTCATGGTGATGGCCGGATCGGTCTTGTCCTGCAGCACGCTCAGCACCCGCAGCCCATAGAACGCACACAGCAGCTGCGCGCCGTTCACCACGTCCCGAAGCTCCGCCATCACCGGCGGCACGATCTGCAGCAGCGGATCCGCCAGCCGGATGCTCCGGTCGAATTCAATGAACCGAGGCCCCAGCACATACCCCGCCCCCGCCACCGGCACCAGGAACCCCGCATCGCACAGCGCGCGGACATAGCGATAGATCGTTGCGCGTCCAAGATGAAGGCGATCCACCAGGATTTCGACTGTCCAGACCGGCGTCTCCGGCGTGAACAGGTCCAGGATGCCCAGGACACGGGCGATGCTGGTGTCACCCTGCGCCGCTCGGCCCGTTTCGGCTCCGCTGTGTTGATCCATTGTCCTGTCCTCGCGATCCGCGGCGCTTGCGCTGGCGAGGCCCGCCAAACGTCTATCGGATCATAGCGCGAGTCTCCTAAAATGAGAAATACGAAAAATTCCGCCGATCAGGGATTTTTCAGCTTCCCCTTGACGCTCCAGAAATCTCGTATTATGAGGTTTCTCAGCATTCCAGGAATCTGCAACAGCAAGGCGCGCGCGAAAAGCGCCGCTGACACGGGAGTAAGGACGCATGGCCGCCCCCCAACAGTACGATGCCATCATCATCGGCGCCGGCATTTCCGGCCTGTACCAGCTTTACCGCCTGCGAGAACTCGGCATGACCGTCCGCGTGTTCGAAGCCGGCACCGGCGTCGGCGGCACCTGGTACTGGAACCGCTATCCCGGCGCACGTTTCGACTCCGAAAGTTATTCCTACAGCTACTCATTCTCTGAAGAACTGCTGCAGGAATGGGACTGGTCCGAGCATTTCGCCGGCCAGCCGGAGACCTTGCGATACCTCAACCACGTCGCCGACAAATTCGACCTGCGCCGCGACATCCAGTTCCGCAGCCGCGTCGCCGCCGCCCACTACCAGGACGAAACCCACCGCTGGGACGTCACGCTGGAGGATGGCAGCCCAGGTCCAGCGCGCGCTTCCTGATCACCGCCATCGGGCCGCTGTCGGCCCCGACCATGCCGCGCATCGACGGTGTCGACACCTTCAAGGGCGAATCCTTCCACACCGCCCGCTGGCCGCATGAGCCGGTCAATTTCGAGGGCAAGCGCGTCGCCGTCATCGGCACCGGCGCCACCGGCGTGCAGACGATTCAGGAGGTCGCCAAGACCGCCGGCACGCTGACCGTGTTCCAGCGCACGCCGAACTGGTGCGCACCGCTGCTCAACAGCAAGATCAGCCCCGAGGAAATGGCGAAGATCCGCGCCGGCTACAAGGAAATGTTCCAGCGCTGCCAGGAGACCTTCGCCTGCTTCCTGCACACGCCCGACCCGCGCGGCACTTTCGAGGTCACCCCGGAAGAACGCGAGGCGTTCTGGGAAAAGCGCTACGCCGAACCGGGCTTCGGCATCTGGCAAGGCAATTTCCGCGACATTCTCACCGACCGTGAGGCCAATGCCCTACTCAGCGACATTCGTCGCCGGCAAAATCCGCCAGCGGGTGAAGGACCAGGCAGTCGCCGAAAAACTGATCCCGAAGAACCACGGTTTCGGCACCAGACGCGTCCCGCTGGAAACCAAGTATTACGAAGTCTACAACCAGGACAACGTGAAACTGGTCGACATCACGGAAACCCCGATCGAGCGGATCACCCCCGCCGGCATCAAGACCAGCGATGCCGAGTACGAGTTCGACATCATCATCTACGCCACCGGCTTCGACGCCGTCACCGGCAGCTTCGACCGGATCGACATTCGCGGCGTCGGACGGTCAGCGGCTGAAGGAGCGGTGGAAGTCCGGCCCCGAGACCTATCTCGGCGTCATGGTCCACGGCTTCCCCAACATGATGATGCTGATGGGACCGCATACGGCTCTCGGCAATATTCCTCGCAGCATCGAATACAACGTCGACTGGGTGACGGGTGTTCTGCGCCATGCCCGCGACCACGGCCTGACCGACCTGGAAGCAACGGAAGCCGGCGTGGCCTCCTGGACCGATCACGTCAAGTCGCTCGGTGCAGGTCTCCTGTCCAACGAGATCAACTCCTGGATGACCGGCGTCAACCGCAACGTCGAGGGCAAGCAGACCCGCATCATCAACCGCTACAGCGGCAGCGCCCCGGCCTATCGCGCGCGCTGCGACGAGGTCGCGGCAAACGGCTACCGGGAACTGGCGCTAAGCTGAGGCCCGGCCAGACCATTTTCATCCTGACTGTGCACGCCGAAAATGGTCCAGGTCTTTGTTTGATCGCATGATTCACGCGCCGGGGACGTTCCGCTCAGCGCGATCATGCTCTAGATCGCTTCGTGTAATGACCGGACTTTAGCGTCATGGCCCGTGCTTTGGTGTCATAAACGGCTTCTTTACGTGTCATGACCGGGCGGTTGAGCACGCGAGCGAGGGTTGCCACGGTCACCCGCGCCTTGCGATGCCGACCTCCCAAGGTCACCAGAGCGACCCGCCGCGGGGGTCAGGCCCCAACTCCGCACCATTCCGGCGCCTGTTCGGTCACATGCCCAGCCGCCGTCTTGCCAGCGCCGCGCCCTCCCCCAGCGCGACCAGTTTCGCCGCCGCCACCTCCACCGCCATCGGCGCCATCCCGCAATTGGTGCACGGAAACAGCCGCCCGGCCGGCACGAACCGCAGCGCATCCTCGATGACCGCGGCCACCTGCTCCGGCGTCTCCACGGCGTCCGTCGCGACATCGATCACGCCCGCCAGCACGTCCTTGCCCTCCAGCAACCCCAGCAGCGACATCGGCACGCGGGAATTGCGGCATTCCAGCGACACCTGATCGATCGAACTCGCGGCCAGTACCGGGAAGATCTGCTCATACTGCCGCCATTCCGTCCCCAGCGCGTTCTTCCAGTCGATGTTCGCCTGTATACCATAGCCGTAACAAATGTGCACGGCCGTGGTGCAGCCCAGCCCCGCGGCGGCCCGTTCCAGCGCCTCGATCCCCCACGTCCCGACCTCGTCCATGTAGACGTTGAACGCCGGCTCATCGAACTGGATCGTATCGACCCCGTCCGCCACCAGTGCCCGGGCCTCCTGGTTCAGCAGGGTGGCGAACGCCATCGCCAGAGCCACCTTGTCGCCGTAAAACCGATCAGAAATCGTATCGACCAAGGTCATCGGCCCCGGCAGCGTGAACTTCAACCGGCGCGTCGTATGCGCCCGGACCAACCGCGCCTCCGTCGCATGCACGCGATCGCGCAGTCGCATCGATTCAGTAACGACAGGGACCATCGCCTTGTAGCGATCGTTACGGATCCCCATCTCGACCTTGTTGGCGAAGTCGATCCCCTCGACCCGCTCCAGGAAGCCATGGACGAAGTGCTGGCGCGACTGCTCACCGTCGGTGACGATATCGATCCCGGCGTCTTCCTGCCGCTTCAGCCACAGCAGCGTCGCGTCGCGCTTCGCCGCCGCCAGCGACTCGCCGGACGCCTTCCACGGCGCCCACAGCCTGTTCGGTTCGGCCAGCCACTCCGGCTTCGGCAGGCTGCCCGCGATCGTCGTACTGAACATCCACGGATCTCCCCTTACAACGCTCGCAGGAATCCGATCATCGCATCATTCACCGCCTCCGGGCGCTCCTGCTGCGTCCAGTGCCCGCAGCCCGGCAGCAGGATCGTCTGCCGCAGATCCGGCACGAATTGCGTCAGGTTGGCAACCAACTCCTTCGCTCCGGGAAACGCCAGCACCAGATCGCGCTCCCCCGCCACATACAGCGCCGGCACCGTCACTTTCGCGCCAGCAAACGGCGCCAGCAACTCCCAGTTGCGATCGATGTTGCGGTACCAGTTCAGCCCGCCGCGGTAGCCGGTCCGAGCGAATTCGCCGGCATAGAACGTGAGGTCGTCCTCGGTCAGCCAGGTGGGCA
The DNA here is from genome assembly GCA_963817185.1 of uncultured Alphaproteobacteria bacterium. Classification (GTDB taxonomy): domain Bacteria; phylum Pseudomonadota; class Alphaproteobacteria; order Acetobacterales; family Acetobacteraceae; genus Rhodopila. The sequence continues at coordinate 1,014,042 of CAWFNN010000007.1, forward strand.
ACGGCGCCAGGCTGCTCTCGCGGGTGCGCTCCGCCATTCCGCCCACCCGGGGCACCATGCTGAACGCGGCCCCTCCAGGCGGCCCCTCGCCGGAAAGCCGCAACAGTGTGCCCCGAACCGAGGCCGGGATGTCCCGCTCCAGGTCCGCCTCCGCCACGCCCGGCGCCTGGAAATACAGCTGGTAGAACACCGCATCGTCGGTCTGGGGCATGATGGTCGTCGGCCGCATTTTCCCGCGCGGCCGGTACGGCACGCTCAGCCCGATCACCGCTTTGAACCGGTCCGGCCGCAGCAAAGCGGCATGCCACGCCACCGGAGCGCCCCAATCGTGGCCGGCGATCACCGCGGTGTCCCTGCCCAGCGCATCCAGCACCCCGACCATATCGCCCACCAGATGCAGCAGGGTGTACTGATCGATCGCATCCGGAGCATCGGTTTGCCCGTACCCCCGCATATCCGGCGCAACCGCATGGAAGCCCGCAGCGGCCAGCGCAGCGATCTGGTGCCGCCAGGAATACCAGGATTCCGGGAACCCATGACACATCAGCACCAACGGTCCGCTGCCCTGCTCCGCGATATGGATCCGGAGGCCGTTGGTCTCGACAACGCGATGTGCGATCTCGGTCATGACAGCGTTTCCTCTGAACTTGGATTGCTTCGGCACCTGGGCGGCGCGCCCCGCCATCAAGCCAGTGCAAGCTTCGGGTCTGTCCGCTCGGCCTTCACCTTCGGCCCAGCCGAGCCGCCGCGCAACAGGCCAAACGCGTCCGTCGCGCCACAGGCCAGACGCGTCCGCCGCCCATGCGGCCTGTATACTGGCTTCGCTCGGCTACCTTGGTGCCGATCAGGGCGCTCTCTACTTACGGTAGCTCATCATTGGGACACATCAGCTGACAGTACAACAGACCGGTTGTGCGCTTCGGCCCCGGACGGGCGCATCCTGGGGCGATACGGTCCATGGCCAGATTGGCGATGCACGGCGCTTCGCCGCCCGTACCGCCGTACATCGTGGAGGGAGCCTGGCGGTTTGCCGCCGCGGCGTATTTCGAATCTAATCGTGCGGCCGCAACGTTCTGGTATATGAACCGTTTCTGATATACTACGTCCATTGCCTCTGATAAGGGGCCGGACGCCGAGAACTTAGCAGGAGGTCATCGGAAGGGTATGGCGCGAATATTGCCTGTCTCCGCTCCCCGCTGGCGTTCGTTGCGTTGGCTGACGCAAGCGACCCATCACGAATCGGAGGAGATCAGGACGCTCCTCGCCTCAACGTTTCTCCAGCGAACCGCCGCCATCGGTCTCGCCACGGCCAATATCATGGTCCTGGCAGCGATCACCGAATTCCGCACCGGCGCGACCTGGCCGCTGGTCTGGTTTGTCTCGGACGTACTTCTTCTCATCGCCCGGCTGCTGCTCATCCGCGCCTGCCGGAACGCTCGCCCACTCGGTGCCGCCGGTCCGATGGACGCGATGATGTTCACCAGCCTCCTATGGACCTTTATCATGGGCCTGGGCTGTGGTGCCTGTGCGATGACGGGCGACCCCCTGCTGATCGCCCTGGGCGCGATCCATGTGACCGGGGTCAGTGCCGGCATTTCGGCACGCAACGCCGCCGTGCCGCGTTTTGCGATGACGCAGATCGTGCTTTGCGGAACGCCCTTCACCATCGCCGCAACGACGCTTTCCTTCGAGAGCCTTTGGATACTGGCAATCGAGACGCCGGTTTTCATGGCTGGCATGTGCAGCATTCTTGGCCAACAGTATCGTGATACCGTCAGCCTGATCCGCGCCGAGCGACAGAATACCTTCCTCGCCTTCCACGATGCATTGACCGGGTTGGCCAACCGGGTCCAGTTCCACGAGCAACTCCTGCGTACCTTGACGGCGACGCCGTTCCCCGCCTTCAAGCGCCGGCAGGTCGCTGTGCTCTATCTTGATCTTGACGGCTTCAAGGCGATCAACGACCTCTATGGCCACGCGGCGGGCGACACCTTGTTGCGGCAGGTCGCGGAACGGCTCCAAGATGCTCTCGCCCAGGACGGGCTGGTCAGCCGCATCGGCGGCGATGAATTCGCGGTCTTCCTGACTGAAGTCACGGAAGAGGAAGCATGCCGGTTCGCGCAGGACCTGATCGCCAGCATCTCGGGACCGTGCACGATCAATGCCGAGACGATCACGGTGGGCGCGAGTATCGGTATCGCACTGGCACCCGAGCACGGCAACACGCCGGACGCTCTGCTCTCGTTTGCCGATAGAGGGCTCTATGCCGCCAAACGCCTGGGGAAAGGCACCTACCGAATATTCGATGCGAGCATCCCGGTGGCGGAAGCGGGGGGCCTCACCGGCGAATTGATGCGCGCGATTCGCGACCGAATTGAGGAGTTCGTGCTGCACTACCAACCGATCGTCAGCATCGCGACCGGCGCGACCGGCGCGCGGGAGGCCCTGCTGCGCTGGCGGCACCCATCGCGCGGGCTGGTGCCGCCGATCGATTTCATCGCCTTGCTCGAGGACAGCGAACGGATTGTTCCTTTAGGAGAATGGGTGGTCCGTCGCGCTTGCCGCGACGCGGCCACCTGGCCCGACCAGGCTCGCGTGTCTGTCAACGTCTCGCCGAAGCAGTTAGGTGGACGGGGGCTGCCGCAAGCGATCGCTTCCGCGCTCAGCGATGCCGGGCTGCCGGGTCAGCGCCTCGAGATCGAGATCACCGAAACAATCGCATTCGACGCGGATGGCATGATGTTGGCCGATCTCCATCTCATTCGCGATCTAGGCGTGGGTGTCGCGCTCGATGACGTCGGTGTCGCCTATTCCTCGCTGGCCTTGCTGCAGCTTTTCCCCTTCGACCGCATCAAGATTGACCGCTGCTTTGTCCACAATGTGGGACGGCGGCCGAACAGCGCTGCCATCCTCAATGCCCTCGCACAGTTGGGGCAGCAATTGGGCGTGCTGGTGACTGCGGAAGGGATCGAGACACCCGAGGACCTGGCGATCGTCCGAGCCAGCGGCTGTTCGGACGGGCAAGGTTTCCTGCTGGGACCCCCAGTGGCGCACCCAGACTTCGGCGAACCACTAACGCGGGCCGGTGCAGATGCCGAGATTTCGGTATTGCAGCGCCCGCCGCCAGAGCTGTCCGGTTATCCGGACATCGCCGGCGTCAGGACCTGCCTTGATCACAGCCGACGCAGGGGTGGGACCTGAATATCATTCTCAATCGGTTATGCGTTGTTTTTCATGTTCAGTGTCCCGCCGTCGGAAATCGTGGAGCAACCGCACCAGGCGCAACTGATCGCGCAAGAGCCGGGCGACCGCATCGCCAGGTAGGGGCGGCGAACGAGCTTGCCGCACCGGGTCCAGACATTCCTGGGATGGAATCGCGACGATTGCGCAAAGTCGCCCCCTCAGGCCTCGATGCGTGAAAACAAGAAACTGCTGACGCCAAGCAGCACCACCGCCAAGACCCCCAGCACCGCCAGATCCGTCACCATATCCAGCGAAGCGGCCCCCGAGAGGGCATCCCGCATCCCTGCCACGCCATAGCTCAGCGGATTCAGCCGCACCGCGATGCGTAGCGGCGTCGGCAGCCCCGCCACCGGAAACAACGCGTTAGAGAAGAAGAACAGCGGCAGCACCAGGAAATTCATGATCAACTGAAATCCCTGCATGTCTTTCAGTACCGACCCGATGGCGGTGCCGATCGCACTGAACACCAGAGCGATCAGGAACATGAACACCAGCGCCAGCGGTGCCAGCAGCGGATGATGGATCCGAAATCCAGCGGCCAAGCATACCGCCAGCACGATGACACCCTGCAGCAGCGCCGTCGTCGCGCCGCCCAGCGTCCGCCCCAGCACGATCGCAAGCCGAGGCACCGGCGCCACCAATGTTTCTTTCAAGAACCCGAACTGCCGATCCCAGATGATTTCGATGCCGCCGAACACCGCATTAAAAATGATCCCCATCGCGACGATGCCAGGCGCCACGAACGACAGATAGTCCCCGCCGCCGGCGCGGGCATAGATCGGCCCGAACCCGAACCCCAGCCCGAACAGGAACAACAAAGGCTGCCCCAGTGCTCCGATCATGCGGGAGCGCGCACGTGAATACCGCTTGATCTGCCGCCGCCACAAAATCCAGATCGCGCGCATCAGCGGCCTCGCCAGGCGCGGCGCATCATCCGCATCCGGTCCGTCGGTGCCGCTCCGTCCGCGCGCATGTCCCGCCCGGTCAGGGCGATGAACGCATCTTCCAGCGTGCCCGTTCCCGTTCGCGACCGAAGCGAGTCCGCGGTGCCCTCCGCCACGATCTTGCCATGATCAATTATCGTAATTTCGTCCGCCACCCGCTCCGCCTCTTCCATCGCATGCGTGGTGAAGAACACCGTGACCTGATGCTCGCGCGAAAGTCCGCGCACGAACGCCCAGATATGGCTGCGCGTCTGCGGGTCCAGCCCGAGCGTGGGCTCGTCCAGGAACAGCAGGCGTGGCTGATGCAGAAAGGCTCGGGCGATCTCCAGCCGCCGCTTCATGCCGCCGGAGAACTGCTTGACGTAATCGTCCCGCCGTCCCCACAACTCGACGAAGCCCAGCAGCGCCTCGATCCGCTCTCGCAGCACCTTGCGCGGCACGCCGTAGAGCACGCCGTGCAATTCCATGTTCTCGTAGGCCGTCAGTTCATCGTCCACGCTGGGGTCCTGGAACACAATCCCGAGGGCGCGACGGACCGCGGCGCGCTGATGCACCGGATCATGCCCGGCAACCTTGATCCGCCCCGACGTCGGCGCGAGCACCGTCGTCAGGATTTTGATCGTGGTCGTCTTGCCGGCGCCGTTCGGCCCAAGAAACGCCCTGATCGTTCCTGCCTGCACAGTGAACGACAGTCCGTCCACCGCCCTCAGCGAACCGAAGTGCTTCACCAGATCGACTACCTCGATCATTGCTGTCATCACGCATGCTTCCCTTCCGACACGTGCCGACAGTCATCTCGAGAGGTGGCACAACCCTCGGGATAATCCGTTTCCGCGTCCCCGGTGCGCCCACGGGACGCGCGACAATGTCGGGCCGGGCGCAGGAAGCCACCTTACGGCGGCAGGAACGGCTGTACGATCGCTCGAAACGGCTCCAATGCCTCGCATCGAGCCGCATGCGCCGCCAGGGCGGGCCACCGCGCCTGATCGAACAACCCGCCATGCGCCTCGGCGGTGAACCGCAACGCGCAGGCCGCCGCGATATCCGCATGACTGATCGCATCGCCAAACCAGAACGGCGTGCTCCGGGCCGTCCGATCGGCCTCCAGGCAGTCCATCACCGCGATAATCTGTTCCTCGCAACGATCAACCCACCGCTGCGATACCTGCTTGTGCAGCACCCGCTCGCAGACCAGGCCGACCGACTTATCGGCGAGCCCCGTCCCGAGTGCGCAGACCCGCAGGACCTGACGTCGCGCTGGTCCTCGATTCGCGATCAGCGCCTTGGCCGGACCCGCCACCTCATCCAGGTGATCCAGGATCGAGACGCTGTCGACAAGCACGTCACCCTCATCCAGCACCAGCGTCGGAACGCGCCGGAGCGGATTGAACGCGGCGATCCGCTGAGCGTCGCCAAATGTGGACCAGGGCCGATGTTCGAACGCCATACCATACAATCGCATCGCAATGGCCACCCGGCGTACGAACGGTGAATCATATTGCCCGATCAGTATCATCCTTCCCTCCCCGAAACCCGCGCGTTACGGCAGAGGCGGCCGTCCCTCCGGCCCCCGCACCCGAGGCAGCAGGATCATATCCCACGGGCTCGGCATCTCCCCGACCGGCACATGAACCAGGGCGGGGGCGTTCAAGGCAAGAGCCTTCCGCAGCGCCTCTTCCAGGCCGTCCGGCGTGGTGGCTCGGAATGCCGCCATTCCAAAACTTTCCGCGAACCGCACGAAGTCCGGGTTGGTCAGGTCGCTCGCGATCAACCGGTTGCCATACTGCTGCGCCTGGATCCGGCGCACGTTCCCGAACGCCCCGTCGTCGAACACCACCACGACCACCGGCAGCCGGTGGTGCATCGCCGTCGCCAGCTCCGCTGACTGGAACATGAACCCGCCATCGCCCGTCGCCAGCACCACCTTGCGGCCTGGCGCCGCCGCCTGAGCGCCCAGCGCGGTTCCGTATCCCCATCCCAGTGTGTCCTGATACCCCGGCGACAGGAACGTCCGCGGCGCGAACACCGGCAGAGCCAGCCGGGTCGCGAACCCCACCTGCGTCACCTCCTCCACGTAGATCCCGTCGTCCGGCAGCGCCGCGCGGATCGCTCGGACGAACCCCATCACGCGGCTCATGCCGAGCCAGGCGTTCAGCGAACGCAGCCCGCACGGACGGCAGCGCCGGATGGCCCGTCCAGGAGCCTTTGCGTGACTCCAGTTCCGCCTTCAGAGCCCGCAGCGTCATGGCCGCATCGCCCAGCAGGCCGACGGCGGGGCGGCGGAAACGGCCGATCTCTTCGGGGTCGATGTCCAGGCGGATGATCGGCAGGGCGTCATCCACCCCCCAGTTCGCCTGTTGCCAATACAGCCGCGTGCCGATCGCCAGCACCGCGTCGGCGGTCTTCCACAACCCGTGCCCTTCGGTGAACGACACCGCCAGCGGATGCGAGGTCGGGATCACCCCCCTGCCCCGCCGGAACGACGAAACCGGGGCCTGCAGCATTTCCGCAGATGGCCTGCACCTCGGGACCGGCCCCCAGTGCGCCACCGCCAACGACTATCAGCGGACGCCGAGCCTTGACCAGCAGGTCGGCGGCAGCGGCGACGGTCGACGGATCGGCGCAGGGCGGCGCGACGGCAATCGGCGGGCGCGAGCGAGACCTCCGCCGCCTGGCCCCAAACGTCGATCGCGCATTCCAGTGCCACCGGCCCCGGCGCGACCCGAAACTGCAGCGGCGATCGACTGGGCGACGAGCGCGGACGCCTCTTGCGGCGAACGGATGCGTTCGCCGTGTTTGACGATGTGGCGCAGCAATCCGATCTGGTCGTGGATCTCGTGCAGGTGGCCGTGCCCCTGGTCGATCGCGAATGACGGGTATCTGGCCGGCCAGGGCGATCACCGGCGCACCCATGCGCATGGGCCAGCAGCAGCGCGGCCGAGGCGTTCAGGACACCCGGCCCCGGCACCACCGCGAACGCCTGCGGCTTCCCCGTCACCAGCGCGGCGCCGAGCGCCATGTAGGCGGCGGTCTGCTCGTGCCGCGGGTGGATGACCGCGGATGCGGTCGGACGCCTTGTGGGCGGCGTCGAACAGATGGTCGTTGTGCACGCCCGGCAGCGCGAACAGCGTGTCGATCCCGTGCGCCAGCAGGGTTTCGATGACGGCCTCGGCCGTGGTCATGCGGGGCATGCGGTTTCCCTTCCGGTTCAGCCGATCAGGCTGACGCCCTCACGATTGGCTGCCTCGGCCAGCCGCCGGTCCAGCGTGGCGAGCGGAACGCCCTTCCGCATCGCCAGTTCCAGGTATGCTCGCATCATAAACCGTCAGCCGATGACGGCGCGCCAGCGCGAGACGTGCCACCCTCGGCCGGTGAATCGATCGATCTCGATGATCCAAGTCACCGCAGCGACCGTAGAAACGCTTGCGGTGTCGCGCTCGGTGATCCTCTGCCGACGCTCGTTGATCAGCAGGACGTTCCGGATCTCAAACCACCAGATGCTGGGGACATAGGCCGGTTCGCGTCGAGCCGCCGCCAGCGCGACATCTGCGACGGCATTCTCTTCGTCCTCCAGACGCCCAGACAGGCCGTGACGGATGCGTCGAGGACAAACGCCATCAGTATTTGTGGCCCTCATGCCGCGCATCGCAGCAGCTCCTGAAGCGGGATCTTTCCCACGCGCTCGCCGCAGTGCCTTGATCGCCGCGATCGCCTGCGCCCGCTCCGCCTGCCGCCTGTCCTCATCAGGCACCAGGCGCGCGATCGGCCGGCCATGCCGGGTGATGACGATGGTCTCCCCACGCTCCACATCGTCCAGCAACTGGGGCAAATGCGTCTTGGCTTCTGATGCCTGAACTTCGCGCATGGCTGGCTCTTTCGATTGGTTGGTTCGACTGGTCGATAACTAAGCCGTCGCCTCACCAGACGCAACCGAAGACGGCACCGGTCCCTGCCCCAACTCGACCGCCTCTGATACCCTGCCCGTATGCCTCATGCTGACTTCGTCCATCTGCGCACCCATTCCGCCTACTCGCTCAGCGAGGGCGCGATCCGGCCCGACAAGATCGCCGCCATGGCGAAGGCGCGAGAACATGCCGGCCGCGGCGATCACCGATACCGGCAATCTGTTCGGCGCCCTGGAATTCTCGCAGTACTGCGCCGGCAAGGGCATCCAGCCCATCATCGGCTGCCAGATCGCGCTGTCGCTCCGGCATCCGGCAACAACTCCCCGCCTGCCGCCCGACCCGCTGGTGCTGCTGGCCCAGGACGCCACCGGCATGGCCAATCTCCAGCGCCTGTCGTCGCTCGGCTTTCTCGAAACCGACCCGACCCTGAAGCCGCAGCTCCCGTTCCGAGCGTATCGCCGAACACGCCGCCGGCCTGCTGCTGCTGACCGGCGGCACCACGGGTCCGATCGGACGCCTGCTCGCCGACGGGCCAGAAAGCCGAAGCCGAACGCCTGCTCGACGCCATGGCGGAGGCGTTCGCCGGCCGCACCATCCAGGAACTGCATCGCCACGGGCTGCCGGTGGAGGCCGCCATCGAGCCCGGCCTGATCACCCTGGCCGATGCGCGACACATCCCGCTCGTCGCCACCAACGACTGTTACTTCGCCAAACCGGACATGTATGAGGCGCACGACGCCCTGCTGTGCATCGCCGAGGGCCGCACGCTGTCCGAACGGGACCGCCGCCGCGTCACACCGGAACACTGGTTCAAGCCCGCCGCCGACATGCGCACCCTGTTCGCCGACCTGCCCGAGGCCTGCGACAACACCATCGCCATCGCCCGCCGCTGCGCTGTCATGGCGGAATCACGAAAACCACTGCTGCCGGTGTGCCCAAAGGTGCGACCCGGCCAGACCGAGGAAGAAACGGTCCGCGCCATGGCGATGGAGGGCCTGGAACGCCGCATGGATGCGATCGGCGCCGACGCCGCCACGCCGCGAAATCTACCGCACGCGTCTGCAATACGAACTCGGCGTCATCGCCAAGATGGGCTTTTCCGGCTACTTCCTCATCGTCGCCGACTTCATCCAGTGGTCGAAGGCGCAGGGCATCCCGGTCGGCCCCGGCCGCGGCTCCGGCGCCGGATCGGTTGCCGCCTGGGCGCTGACCATCACCGACCTGGATCCGCTGCGCTTCAACCTGCTGTTCGAGCGCTTCCTCAACCCCGAACGCGTGTCGATGCCCGACTTCGACATCGACTTCTGCCAGGAGGGCCGCGACAAGGTCATCGAGTATGTCCGTAACGAATATGGCGGCGATCGCGTCGCGCAGATCATCACCTTCGGAAAGCTCCAGGCCCGCGCCGCCGTCCGCGACGTCGGCCGCGTCCTCGGCCTGCCGTTCGGACAGGTCAACAAGGTCGCCGAACTGATCCCGAACAATCCGGCCAAGCCGGTCACGCTGCAGCAGGCGATCGACGGCGAGCCCCGGCTGCAGGCGTTGCGCGACGAAGACGAAGGCATCGGCCGGCTGCTGGAAATCGCGCTGCGGGTCGAAGGCCTGTATCGGCACGCCTCCACCCACGCCGCCGGCGTCGTCATCGGCGACCGCCCGCTGGTGGAACTGGTCCCGCTCTACGCGATCCGAAATCCGATTTCCTGGTCACGCAGTACTCGATGAAGCACGTCGAGCAGGCCGGCCTGGTGAAGTTCGACTTCCTCGGTCTGACCACGCTGACCATCCTCCGGCGCGCCGAGAATTTCCTGAAAGGCCTGGGCATCACCATCGATCTCGATCGGCCTGCCGCTGGACGACCAGCGTACGTTCGAGATGCTGCAGAAGAGGCGACGCCGGCGGGGTGTTCCAGTTGGAAGGCCAGGGCATGCGCGACATGCTGCGGCAGATGCGTCCCGACCGGTTCGAGGACCTGATCGCCGCCGTCGCCCTGTATCGCCCCGGCCCGATGGCCAACATCCCGGATTACTGCCGACGCAAGCACGGCGAGAAGTGGGAGGCGCCGCACCCGGTCATCCACGACATCCTGGCCGAGACCTACGGCATCATGGTCTACCAGGAACAGGTGATGCAGATCGCCCAGACGATGGCCGGTTACTCCCTCGGCGCCGCCGATCTGCTGCGCCGCGCCATGGGCAAGAAGATCGCCGCCGAGATGGAGACGCAACGAAAGATCTTCACCGACGGCGCGATCAAGCAACGGCATCGATCCGGCGAAGGCGACCGAGGTTTTCGACCTGATGGCGAGGTTCGCCGACTACGGCTTCAACAAATCGCACGCCGCCGCCTACGCTCTGGTCGCCTACCAGACCGCCTGGCTGAAGGCGAACCACCCGGAAGTGTTCCTCGCCGCCTGCATGAGCCTGGCGGTCAACAATACCGACCGCCTGGCCGCCCTGAAACAGGAAGCCGAACGCAGCGGCATCAAGATCCTGCCGCCCGACATCAACCGTTCCGCTGCCGATTTCTCGCGTCGAACGCCTGGAGGACGGCCGCCTGGCGATCCGTTACGCCCTCGCGGCGGTGAAGAAGGTCGGTTTCGGCGCAATGGAAACGGTCACCGCCGCCCGCGGCGAGACGCCATTCGATGACCGTTGCCGATTTCGCCACCCGCGTCGATCCGCGGCAGATCAACCGCATGCAGATCGAAAACCTCATCCGTGCCGGCGCCTTCGATCGCCTGGACAACAACCGCGCTCGCCTGTTCGCTGCCGCGGAAACGATTCTGCGCCGCGCTCAGGCCGACCAGGACGAAAAGCAAAGCGGCCAGATCGGCCTGTTCGGCGGCGTCGCCAGCACCCCGGAACCGCTGCGTCTGCCCGAAATCCCCGACTGGCCGCCGCTGGAGCGTCTGGCGTTCGAGGCCGAGGCCGTCGGCTTCCACCTCACCGCGCATCCGCTCGACGCCTATGCGCAGGCCCTCAGACGGCTCGGTGTCACCAGTCGGTCCACGTGGAATCGCGCGCCGCCGCGGGCGTCGACCCGGGTCAAGATCGCCGGCACCGTTGTTGCTACAAAGGAACGTATTACCCGCACCGGCAGCCGCATGGCCTGGGTGCGAATCTCCGACGCCGCCGGGCTCGGTCGAGGTCACCTGCTTCAGCGAGGTGCTGAACCGCTCGCGCGAAATCCTCGCCTCCGGCTGCAACGTGCTGTGTCAGGCAGAACTGAAGACCGATGGTGATGCGGTTCGCGTCACGGCAATGGATGTCACGTCGCTGGACCAGGCCGCCGCGCTCGGCTGGTGCGTCGATTCGCATATGGCTGCGGGAGACGGCGGCGGTGCCGCATATCCGCGACATCCTCGGGCGCGAAAGCGGCGGCCGTGGCCGCGTCACCCTCGTCCCCCGCATCGGCACGACCAGGATGTCGAAATCGCCCTGCCCGGCGGTTACAATGTGACCCCCCGCCTGGCGCAGGCCTTGAAATCGCTGCCGGGCGTCGATCAGGTTGAGGAGGTGTGATGCCGGCATCGTCCACAGCGCTGTCGACACGTTTCTTCGCGCGCCATGGCACGGCGTTGCCGCCGTGTCCTGGCCACCCGTCACCCACGTGTCGTTACCGTAGTGTCACACCCGGGCTAACAAGTGCGCAGCGAGGGGTGGGCCCGGCCACGTGTCCATGCCTTCACGTTTGAACAAGCAAAGTCGAACCGCGATGGCCGCAATTGAAGCCAAACTGGACGCCCTCGGACTGCGGCTCCCTGCCCCGGTCAGGTTGCCGCCCGGCGTGATGCTGAAATTCCCCTGGGTACGGCTGCACGGAAACCGGGCGTTGATATCGGGTCACGGCGCGCTGGCGCCTGACGGCTCGCTTGCTGAACCGCGCGGCAAGGTCGGCGAGGACCTGACCCTCGAGCAGGGCTATCAGTCGGCCAGGGTGACAGCGCTGGCGATCCTGGCCAGCCTGAAGGCGGAACTCGGCGATCTCGACCGCGTCACCGCCTGGCTGCGCGTATTCGGCATGGTCAACGCGGCGCAGGGATTCAACCACTTTCCGCTGGTCATCAATGGCTTCAGCGACTTGATCATGGACCTCTACGGCTCGGACCGCGGCAGTCACGCGCGCTCCGCCGTCGGCATGGCGGGGTTGCCATTCGACCTGCCCGTGGAGATCGAGGCGGAAGTCGCCATCACCGTGTGACCGCGGGTCACCCGGCGAGGGACGCCCTCAGCCATGAACCAGCGGACACCCACCCCCGGCCAGCGGGCGGAACCCCTCGGCGGCGGGCGTGGTCGCCAGCAGCTTGTAATAGTCCCAGGCGTACTTGCTCTCACCCGGCGCCTTCACCTCATACAGATAAACCGGATGCAGGCAGCGGCCATCGGCCCTGATGGACCCCGGACCGAAGCAATCATCGTCGGTCGGCATCGCCTTCATCCGCGCCACGGTCGCCGCTCCGCTCTTTTTCGCCTCGGCAACCCCCATCGCCGCGACTGCCTTCAGATAGTGGAACGTTCCGGCATAGCACCCGGCCTGTCCCATGCCGGCCCGAGCATCTCCGATCGCGCGGCTGCAACCGCTTGCTGAACGCGCGCGTCCGATCGTCACGGTCCCAGTAGAAGGTGTTGGACACCACGATCCCCTGTGCGGTCTGCAGGCCCAGCGCGTGCACGTCGCTGATGAACACCAGAAGCCCGGCGAGCTTCACGCCCTTCTGCGTGACACCGAACTCGCCCGCCTGCTTGATGCAGTTCACCGTGTCGCTGCCGGCATTGGCCAGCCCGATCACCTTCGCGCCGCTGGCCTGTGCCTGGATCAGATACGACGAAAAATCGCTGGTGCCGAGCGGCGCCAGCACGTTGCCGAGGACCTTGCCGCCCGCCTGGGTGACGAAGTTGCTGGTGTCACGCTCCAGCGCGTGGCCGAACGCGTAGTCCGCGGTGATGAAATACCAACTGTCGCCGCCGGCCTTGACCATCGCGCCACCGGTCGAATGCGCCAGCATCCAGGTGTCCATCGTCCAGTGCACCGTGGTCGGCGCGCATTGCCTGCCAGTGAGGTCCACGGTGGCCGCGGGCGAGTTGATGAATGGCTTGTCCAATTCCTTGCACACCCCGGCAACTGCCAGGGCGACCGCGCTGTTCGGCGTGTCGGTGATCATATCGACACCGTCCCGCTCGATCCATTGCCGCGCCAGGCTGGCGCCGATGTCGGGCTTGTTCTGGTGATCGCCGACAAGAACCTCGACCTGGATATCCCGCCCGGCCGCGTTGCTGTCCGCAACCGCCAGCTTCACGGCTTCGACGGCAACGGGGCCGCTGAGATCGCGATACATGCCCGAACTCGTCGCCCAGCACGCCGATCTTGATTGCCGGCGTTTGCGCGCGCGCACCCAGGACAGGCAGCGCGGCAGCCGCGGCGGCGCTCCGCAAAACACCCCGTCGGGCGATCAGCATGGCATATTCCTTTGTTTTCAGTTATGTGACCCGCGCGCCAAGGCCGAGCAACGCTTTGGTACGGTCGCAAGTGTTGACCGGCGCGGGCAGGCTGTCAATTTGTTCGTACCACGAACCATGCGGTCAAGGGCAGGGAACGAACGGCTTTGCTCTTCGAGCCCGTCAAAGGCGCGACCTGAGAAATACATTCATTGGCATCGATGCTACGCCGCGCGGACTTCGCGCAGGAAATCCTCGACATGTTGCTTCAGCGACGCCCCGTTCGCCGACAACGCGCCGGGCGCGCCCAGCGTCTGCGCCGCCGTTGCCCCGGTCAGGCCCGCGACCTGGTTTACACCGGCGATGTTGTTCATTACTTCCTGCGTGTCTGGGCGACCTGAGTCACGTTGCGAGCCCCGCCGGACGCTTGCAGTGCATTCGCCGCCGAGGCCTCTCGGGTCGACGAGACGTACGAGCGAGCTATGGCGCCTTCGTCGCCCCTATTCAACGCTGGCAATGGGGTTCACCTAACGTGAAGCAGGGGTTCGTCGAGAGCCTCAAGCCCGGATAGCAGGTGCGGTCGACCTAAGTGGGAATGCGGTGCGCGTTCGAGGCAGACGACAATGGGATCGGTGGGGGCGGTGCTGCCGCCGGTCTGCCATCAGGACCGGGCAAGAGAGTGGTCGCGGCGGCTCATCGAGGCGCCGCGTAACTTTGAATGAAGATCTGTCCGCCCCGAAATATGATGCTCTAACGTGATAAACACCTCGAACCGATCTACCAGCCCGATCGGCGATCCACGGGCTTTGCCTTTCCGTTGTTTGACCGGCATCGGTTATTCGGCTGTTGGGTCTCTTCCGGCCAGCGCCCACGCGCATCCCGTCCCCTCGGCAGACTGCCAGGGCATTTGGGCGCGTGACCCTATTCCGCCGCCGCCTTGGTGACCGTGTCGGGACCGCTATAAAGCTGCGGCCAGCGGCGCTTCACCAATGGGCCCTTCTCGTCATACGCCAGACAGGTGTTCAGGATCTTGTTGCCGCCGCCCCATTTCTCGGTGATGCGCTTGTCGAGCGCGTCACTGCCGCGCTGTTCGACCTCGCGACCCTCGGCTGCCATCTCCCGCCGAGCCTTGGCCGGATTGATGGTCTGAAAGGCGGTGGTGGCCATCTGCTGGAGCAGTTCGCGCAGATGGGTGCAGCCGACCGTGCCGCCGACCGCGTGGGTCGCCTCGCGCAGAAACCCGGCCTTGATCTGCATGCCGACCAGCCGGGTGAAGTTGGGCGCGGCGGTCGGGCACATCACGTACGGCGTCTTGTCGCTGACCGCCTCGACCGCGTGGATGTGCATCTTCTCATCGACCGTCAGGCGCAGCCACATGTCGTGGATCGGGTCGCCGGCCTCGATATAGCCGCGGTCGTAATTTGTCTGGCCGAAACTCTTGCTGTCGGTCAGGTGCGCCTCGATGTCATAGGGCCGTCGGTCCGGCGATAGCCGTTGATCTCGATGGCGCGCGTATGCAGACGCTCGCGTGCGGCGGGCTGGCTCAACGGCATGCCTGGCTCCTTGACGGTGACTGAGCGGCGAGTACGGATGTGCGGATACTGCAATGCAGCATGAGCATATGCCATTCGACTGGGATTGCTGCAAAGCACCACCGCGGCATGACTGATCCGCGCGCAGAACGAGAAGATGATCCAGTTACCGCTGGTTAATCCGTGTTATGTTCGGTTGACGCGACGGCGAATCGGCGCATGTTTCCCGCGGCGACATGATTGAGGCGGAACAAGTGAGGTTGATCCGGATCAATGGATCACCTGTATGCGGTCTGCCAGAAGGACTTCGCGCGTTTTCACCGGCTTGGCGAACTGAGGGCTTCCGAAGGATGAACACGTTCAAGGACCACTGCCGGCGGTCCCTCGATGCCATCCGCGATCAGGGCCGCTACCGCATTTTCACGCCGCTGCAGAAGCGCGCCGACGACTTTCCCTACTACCTGCGCCCCGACGGATCGCGGGTCCTGGTGTGGTCCGTCCAACGACTATCTGGCGATGGGCGGCCATCCCGTCCTGGTCGAACGCGGCCTGCGAGGCCGCCCGGACCATGGGCGCCGGCGCCGGCGGCACGCGCAACATCAGCGGCACCAGCCCGGTGCACGACGACCTGGAGGCGGAACTCGCCGACCTGCACGGCAAGCAGGCGGGGCTGCTGTTCACCTCCGGCTTCGTGTCGAACCAGGCCGCGCTGTCGACCATCCTGAACAGCTTTCCGAACGG
Source organism: uncultured Alphaproteobacteria bacterium (assembly GCA_963817185.1). Classification (GTDB taxonomy): domain Bacteria; phylum Pseudomonadota; class Alphaproteobacteria; order Acetobacterales; family Acetobacteraceae; genus Rhodopila. The sequence continues at coordinate 1,029,842 of CAWFNN010000007.1, forward strand.
GCCGGACCGGCCCTGGCAGGTGTTCTCCGACGCCAAGAACCACGCCTCGATGATCGCCGGCATCAAGGGATCGCGCGGCGTCGTCAACATCTTCCGCCACAACGACCTGGCCCATCTGGAGGCGCTGCTGCGCGCCGCGCCCGCCGGCGTCGCCCAAGCTGATCGCCTTCGAATCGGTCTATTCGATGGACGCCGACATCGCCCCGATCGGCGCGATCTGCGACCTGGCCGACAAATACGACGCGATGACCTACCTCGATGAGGTGCACGCGGTCGGCATGTACGGCCCCAACGGCGGCGGCGTCTCGGAACGCGACGGCGTCGCGCACCGGGTCGACATCATCGAAGGCACGCTGGCCAAGGCGTTCGGCTGCCATGGCGGCTACATCACCGGCGATGCCGAGGTGGTGGATTTCATCCGCTCGACCGCCCCCGGCTTCATCTTCACGACGTCGCTGCCGCCGATGACCGCCGCGGCCGCCCTTGCCAGCGTGCGCCATGTGCGGCAGGACCACGCCCGCCGGGCCAAGCTGTTCGAGCGCGCCGCGGCCCTGAAGGCTCGGTTCGACGCCGCCGGGCTGCCGCGGATCGACTCCGTCAGCCATATCGTGCCGCTGCATATCGGGGAGGCCGCGCTTTGCACGGATGTCAGCCAGCGCCTGCTGAAGGAGTTCGGCATGTATGCGACGCCGATCAACTACCCGACCGTGCCGCGCGGCGAGGAACGCCTGCGCTTCACCCCCGGCCCGCTGCACACCGATGCGATGATGGACGAACTGGTCGAGGCGCTGACCGCGATCATCCCGCTGGAACGGCGCCGCGCGGCATAGAGGCCAGGCCTGCCCCGGACCCGCAAGGGCCGACTGCCCTTGGACCCGCGTACGTTCGGACGTCAAGTCGCCGTGGTCGCGGGTCGCCGGCTGCCAGCCCCTGTGGCGCGTGCCACTCCCTCGTTGCGGGTCCAGGGCCGCGCCCTGGCCTTCCTGAGGACCGACCGATGATCACCGAACTCGGCCACTTCGCGCTGATCCTGGCGCTGTTCGTCGCCATCATCCAGTCGACGGTCCCGCTGATCGGCGCCGCCCGCAGGCAATATCGGCTGGATGGCGGTCGGGCGGTCCTGCGCGCTGATCGGCTTCGGCCTGACCGCACTGTCGATGCTGTCGCTGATGCACGCCTACGTCACGTCCGACTTCACGGTGATCAACGTCGTCGAGAACAGCCACACCGACAAGCCGTTGCTGTACCAGATCACCGGCGTCTGGGGAAACCACGAGGGCTCGATGCTCCTGTGGGTGTTCATGCTGTCGCTGTGCGCCGCCGCGGTGGCCTTGTTCAGCAACAACCTGCCGCCCTGCCCTGCGCGCCCGGGTGCTCGCGGTCCAGGGCATGATCGCGGTCGGCTTCCTGCTGTTCATCCTGCTGACGTCGAACCCGTTCCTGCGCACCTTCCCGCCGCCGCCGAACGGCAACGGGCTGAATCCGGTGCTGCAGGATCCTGGGCTGGCGTTCCATCCGCCGTTCCTCTACCTCGGCTATGTCGGGTTCTCGGTCGCCTTCGCCTTCGCCGTCGCCGCCCTGATCGAGGGCCGCGTCGATGCCGCCTGGGCGCGCTGGGTGCGGCCCTGGACCCTGGCGTCCTGGTGCGCCCTGACCGTCGGCATCGCGATGGGCTCCTGGTGGGCGTATTACACGCTGGGCTGGGGCGGCTGGTGGTTCTGGGATCCGGTCGAGAACGCCTCGTTCATGCCCTGGCTGGTCGGCACCGCGCTGATCCATTCGTCGATCGTGGTGGAGAAGCGCGACACGCTGAAATCCTGGACCATCCTGCTGGCGATCATCACGTTCTCGCTGTCGCTGGTCGGCACCTTCCTGGTGCGCTCGGGCGTGCTGACCTCGGTGCATGCCTTCGCCACCGATCCGCAGCGCGGAATGTTCATCCTGCTGCTGCTGGTCGTGGCGATCGGCGGGTCGCTGACCCTGTATGCCGATCCGCGCGCCGGCGCTTGAAGGGTGGCGGGCTGTTCGCGCCGATCTCCCGCGAGGGCGCCCTGGTGCTGAACAACGTGCTGCTGTCCTGCGGCTGCGCGACGGTGTTCCTGGGGACGCTGTACCCGCTGTTCCTGGATGCCGTGGGCGGCCCGAAACTGTCGGTCGGGTTTCCGTTCTTCAACCGCACCTTCGCGCCGATGATGGTGCCGATGATCATCGCGGTCGGCATCGGGCCGATGCTGGCCTGGAAACGCGGCGACATCCTGGGCGCGCTGCAACGGCTCTGGGTCGCCTACATCGCCACCGCGCTTGTCGTTGCTGGTCGCGTTCTACGTCACCTACGGCGGTCCGGTGCTGGCGGTTCTGGGCCTCGGCCTGTCCGCCTGGCTGTTCGCCGCCGTGCTGACCGAATTCGCCGAACGCATCCGCCTGTTCCGGGCGCCGTTCGGCGACAGCGTCCGGCGGGCGATCCACCTGCCGCGATCGGCACTACGGCATGACGTTCGCGCATCTCGGACTGGCGGTGTCGGTCGCCGGCTTTGCCGCGTCCGCCTATGCCCGGGAGGCGATCGAGATCCTCAAGCCCGGCGGCAGCATCTCGATCGCCGGGCTATCACCTGACGCTGGAGCATGTGAACCGCGTGCCCGGACCGAATTACATCGCCGACGATGCCGCCATCCGGGTGACGCGCGACGGCGCATTCGTCGCCATGATGCACCCGCGAACGGCGCTTCTTCCCGCTGCAGCAGCAGACCACCGGCGAGACGGCGATCCGCACCAATTTCCTGGCCGACCTGTATGTCGCGCTGGGGGATTCCGACACTGCCGGCGACTGGACGGTGCGGGTCTACTGGAAGCCGCTGGTGCCCTGGATCTGGATCGGCGCCATCATCATGGCGTTCGGCGGCGTGGTCAGCCTGAGCGACCGTCGCTGGCGCGTCGGCGCCGCCGCCCGCGCCACGCCTCGGCGTGGTTCGCAGCCTGTTCCTGCCGCGGGCGAATAGACGATGAGACGGCTGTTCTACCTGTTGCCGCTGGTGCTGTTCCTGGTCCTGGCGGCATACCTGGGCCGGATGCTTCAGCTCTCGCTGCAGCCAGGCAACGACATCCACGAACTGCCCTCGGCGATGATCGAAAAGCCGGCGCCGGCGTTCGACCTCGCCGGCCTGGTCAGCGACAAGCCACTGACCCTGGACGGACGCTGAAGGGGCACCCCTTCATCGTCAACTTCTTCGCATCCTGGTGCGTGCCCTGCCGGATCGAGCACCCGCTGCTGATGCGGCTGGCCGAGCAGGATCACCTGCCGCTGTACGGCATCGACTACAAGGACAAGCCGGCGGATGGCTCGCGGCTTCTGGCCACGTTCGGCGACCCGTATCGCCAGGTCGGGAGGATCTCGACGGCCGGGTCGGGCTTGAATTTCGGTGTCTATGGCGTGCCGGAGACCTACGTCGTGGACAGCGCCGGAGTGATCCGCAGGCGGTTCGTCGGGCCGTTGACCGCCGAGACCGTGGACAAGGACCTGCTGCCCTTGCTCAAGCAGCTTGGTCAGTCATGAAGGCCCTTCTGCTGTGGTTCATTTTGCTTGGCGCCTCGTCCTCTGGTCGTCCCTCTGGTCGTCCCGAGCGCCGCGCTTGCGGTTGAACCCAACGAGCGGCTGGCCGAATCCCGTGCTGGAGGCGCGGGCGCGGGCGATCAGCGAGGAACTGCGCTGCCTGGTCTGCCAGAACGAATCGATCGACGAATCCGGTGCCGATCTCGCGCACGACATCCGCGTCTTCGTGCGCGAGCGGCTGACCGCCGGCGATACCGACGCCCAGGCGATCCAGGCGGTCGTCAATCGCTACGGCATTTTCGTCCTGCTGAAACCTCCGGTCGAACCGGCCACCTATGTGCTTTGGTATGGTCCTCCCGTTCTGGTCCTGGTTGGGCTGCTGGCCGCCGTCCTTTGGCTTCGCCACCGTCAGACGGTCGCGGCCGACACTGTCCCGCTCAGCCCCGAGGAGAGCCAGTCGTCTGGACGGGCTGATGCGGGAGAACGACGGTTGATCCTGCCGTTTCTGCTGGCGCTGCTCGCTTTCGGCGCGCTGCTGCCGATCGTGGCGCCGCTGTTGCGTCGGCGGCCGAACCGCGCCCGCCCGCGCAAGCTTCGACCAGGCGGTTTACCGCGACCAGTTGCATGAACTCGATCGCGACATCGCCCGCGGGCTGATCACCCAAACCGAGGCCGACGCCGCTCGGCTGGAAATCCAGCGCCGCCTGCTCGCCACCGACAAACAGCCGGCTCGCGCCGCCCCGTCTGTCGCGCAGCCCGGTGCTGGCCGCCATCGTCTTCGTCGTCGTCGCCGGCGGCTCGGTTTCCAGCTATCTGTGGCTCGGCGCGCCCGGCTTGCCGGACGAGCCGTTTTCCAGCCGCAAGGCGGATCTCGCGCGGGACCATGGCGCATCCTCGCTGCAACAGGCGGCGGATTCGCTGGCGGCGAAGCTGAAGCAGAATCCGTCGGACGCCCCGGCTGGCTGCTGTATGGCCGCACCCTGGCGATGCTGAGCCAGTGGGACCGGCGCTGAGGACGCCTACCGCCGCGCCATCGACCTGGGCCAGAACAGCCCCGATGTTCTCGGCGATCATGCCGAGGTCATGGTGATGCAGGCCGGCGGCACGGTGACGCCGGCGGCCGAGGCCGCGTTCCAGCAGGTGCTGAAGGACGATCCCGAGCAGCGGGATCGCGCGCTATTATCTTGCCATTGCCGCGATGCAGGCGGGCGAGCCGCGCAAGGCGATCGACGGTTGGCAGTCCCTGCTGGCCGAGATTCCGGCGGATTCGCCGTTGCGGCCGCAGCTCGGACAGAAGATCGCCGAGGCCGCACAGGCGGCGGGCATCGCGGTGCCGGAACTGGCGAAAGGGACGCCGCCGGCCGGGCTTCGCGCAGGCGGCCGGTCCCGACGCCAAGGCGATCGCCGACGCGGCGAACATGACGGATGAGCAGCGGCAGGCGATGATCCATGGCATGGTCGCCAATCTGGCGGCGAAGCAGGAAGCCAACCCGTCCAATCTGGATGGCTGGATGCGGCTGGGTCGCGCCTACACCGTGCTGCATGAGGCGGACAAGGCAGCCGACGCCTTCGACAAGGCGGCCGCCCTGAAGCCGGACGATGTCTCGATCCCGTTGCAGGAAGTGCGGGCGCTGCTGAGCGACCACGCGCCGACCGACAAACTGCCGCCACGGGTGATCGGTCTGCTGAAGCACGTCGAGGCCACGGATCCGGAGCAGCCTTTGGTGTTGTGGTATCTGGGCATCGCGGCGGCGCAGGATGCGCACCCGGATGAGGCGCGGCGCTACTGGAGCCAGCTGCTGACGAAGGTGCCGCCCGGCAGCGAGGATGCGAAGATGATCCAGTCCGCGCTGGACACCCTGTCCCGACGCCGCTCCGGGCGGGTAGAGGCCGCAAGCCCATCGTTTTGCTGGCGCTTGCGGTTGGCCGGGGAGGCGCGGATTTCCGCACCCCGGTGATCGTCAGGCGGCGGATCGGGCCAACTCCGGTGCGACCCGCCGCAGCAGCGGACCGTGGCCTGCTGCCGCATGCCCGACTTCGGTCGCGGCGGTGTGGAAGTAGTTCGCGATGTAGACGCGGACCGCGCTGGTGCGGCCCCCTGCGTGCCCGGCCGCTTCGATCTGACGCACCAGGGTGCTCATGTCCTGCGCTTCGCGTTCGCAGATTTCACTCAGCATGTCCCAGAGTTCGGGTTCCAGCCGCATGCTGGTCCGGCCGCGCTCCGCGACGACGTTACGGTTGACTAGACGACTGACAGTCATTGGCCACCTCCTAATTGCCGGAGGACAGAAGACCAGGAAATTGTTAAGAGAAAGTTCACGCGGCAGAAAATATTGAATTTTTTTGGCATACAGTTGTAGTCGCCATCAGAGGACGGCGATGAGTGGCACCGACGGTGGGCGGTGAGCAGGGTCCGCCGGGCTTTCGTCACACTGGCAGCGGGGCGGCCTTCATCCGCTCCATGCTGAAGCGACTGCTGACGTTGCGCAGCGGCACGGCGGCGATCAGCTTGCGGTAGAAATGGTCGTATGAGGCGATGTCGGCGACAACGACGTGCAGCAGGTAATCGACATCGCCGCTCATGCGCCAGGCATCGACGATTTCCGGCGTGTCCTGGATCACCTTGGCGAAGCGGCCGAGCCACTCGCTGGAATGGTCGGCGGTTTCGACGGCGACGAAGACGGAGACCGGCAGGCCGACCTTGTCGGCATCCAGGATGGCGACGCGGCGCTGGATGATGCCGTCCTGCTCCATCCGGCGGATGCGTTTCCAGCATGGCGTCGGGGTCAGGCCGACCTTGGCGGCGATGTCGGCCAGGGACAGCGAGGCATCGACCGAGATCAGTCGGAGGATTTCCCGGTCGAGACGATCGATCTCCTTGTCCGCGGACATTCAGGGCGAGCCCTTCTCTCAGACACCGGCGCGCCGGCAGAAATTTTCTGTGGGGCAGCCTTAGCGGGTTCTTCAGGAGAAGAAAATACTCTCACGTGTCTGAATGGATGGGGAAGCGAGAGAATTATCTTCCGGGCCTGCGCCGCATGTTCCTCCGGCGTGCGCAGCGTCAGGGCCAGGGCGTGCATGCCGCCCTGTTCGGCGGGCCCGAATTCCGCGGCCAGGGCGGCGTGGACGGCGCGGGACCGGTCGACCCGGCTGACGCCCTGGAAGGCGGCGCTGACCAGCAGCACGTTGTAGTGGGACTGGCCGCCGGCCTGGGCGCCGGAATGGCCGGCGTGACGGGCGCTGTCGTCCTGGACGTCCAGGATGACGGGCGCGAATGTGCGGGTAAGAGTTTCCCTGATCCGGTCGGCACGCGGGTGAGTGTTTGTCATGGCGAGCGTATCGATCCTTTCCTGCGTCTTATCATATTTGGCTTCTTGCCCAGTGGCGAGCCGGCATGGGGCGCCACCGGCAATCGAATCGAGCTGTCCCGATGCAGCTGGGTTTGCTGGTGTTGGTCAGAGTCGCGTGCCTCGGGGCCGGAGTCGCGGAGCCCGGGCTGATCGCCCGACCGCTGCCTGGCGCTGGCCTGGCAGCGTTTCCGAGCTTTGCCAGCGGAAAGACAAAGCGGCGGAACGGGTCAATCTTGCGCTGGCGAATGCGGACGCGCAGCTTGGTTGCGGCGGCCAGGAAATGTCGTGAGGATGCGCTCGAGGCACAGGCGGACCCAAAGGACGCCAGATGGCGTTGATCGTGCCAAGGATGTTGGTCCTGCTGGCCGGGAGCATCGATTGCAGCCGAGCGTATTATAAGGAGATCGAGCTTGTCCTCCGCCGTCGCCGCCGCGGCACAATACCCGCTGATCCGCATCGAGCGTCAACTCCACCAATGCCGTGAGCCTGGCGGTCACGCTCGGCGGCATTGCGGCCAACCGCAATGGCAACGCCAGGGGGACGCGATGGTAACGGTGAATGATGGCGCGATCAGCGCTGGATGGGCGCGCAATCACGGCGGCGGAGCCAGCCATCCGCGCGATGGCGATGGTGTGGATCATCACCGTCGGATTCATGGAGTCTTGCCGGCTGGTCTGGACTTTCGAGGTGTTGCAGGAAGCCGAGGGCGCCCGCTGCATGGGGCTCCGCTCGCCGCCCTGCGCGTACAGCGCCGCTGACGCGACAAATTACGTCTTCAGTCTGGCGGGGCCGCGCGGCGTCACGATCAATGCAATTGCACTCAGCAACGCCGCCACCCGCGGTGGTGCCGGCGGGTTTGCCCAGGACTCGATAAACTATGATTTCGTAACCATGGCGCCGGTCTATTCGCCGTACCTGCGTCACCTGCGTCTGGCACCTGCGTCCGCCGGTTTTCCGAACAACAGCTGAACCGCCGAATCCTGCGCCGCTAACGGAAAATTAACCTTTTGCAGCAACGATTGGAGGGGGGTGGCGTCTTTTCGCGGGCCTGGCAGACGGAGGACGAGCTGTTGTTCGTGTGGTGGAAGAATCTTGGCCTGCAGGCGCGCTTCATGCTGATTACCTCCGCGGGCCTGATGGCGGTCGCGCTGTGCATCATGGTGCTCGTCGGCTGGTTCGAAACCGGCAAGGTCGAGGAGAAGCTGCGCAATGCCTCGGACAGCGAACTCCGGTCGCTGAACGCTTTGGTGTCGAGCGCGATGGAGCAGCGCATGAACGACCCCAAGGATGTGGCGATCACCGTGTTCAACCGATGGTTTGCATACCGGAATGCCGACTATCCCGGGAAGATCTGGAGTGTCTGGAGCCCACAGATGATAGCTGCGGTAGCGCCGGCCAAGACGGGCCCGCCAGCCGGGGCCGAGGAGGGAGCGGTCGGGGAGCCCGCGAACAAACCGCCGCGCGATGTGCTCGATGAAGAGGTGTTGCGCACCGGCCGCGCGACCGGCCGCTTCATCGGGGGTGCCTATCGTTACAGCTTTCCGATCGTCCTCGGGGTCACGTCCGGCACGGACCAGAAATCGTGCTTCGATTGCCACGGTGCCACGATGAATTTGACGAAGGGTCAAGTTCTCTCAGTGTTCTCGAGCAGCCTTTCGACCGCGGCTGATTTCGCCGCCTTGCGACGATTGCTGGCGGAACTGGCCGCTGCTTCGGTGGCGGGGACATTGATCCTGATGCTGACCATCCGAATGATCTTCGCCCGCGTCATCAGCCGGCGGCTGGTGGAGATGACGGCGGCCATGCGGCGCCTGGCGGACGGCGACCGAACGGTGGAGGTTCCGGCCCAGGGTCGCGCCGATGAGATTGGTGCCATGGCGCGCGCGGTGCAGGTATTCAAGCGCCACGCGATCGAGAACGGGCTTGCCACCGAACGTGAGGAGCAGCATCGGCAAGCCGAACTCGACAAGAGTGCTGCCTTGCAGGCGATGGCGGAAACGATCGAGGTCGAATCAGGAGCTGCGCTGGAGCACATCAGTCAGCGCACGGGTACGATGGCTGCGACCGCTGCCAGCATGAACGCGTCCGCTTCCCGTACCGGCTCCGCCGCGCAGACGGCCGCGTCCGCTGCAGATCAAGCGGTGGCCAATGCTCAAACGGTGGCAAGCGCGGCCGAAGAGCTTGCGACCTCGATTCGTGAGATCAACCGTCAGGTGAGCCAATCCACGACGGTGATCGGGCGGGCGGTGGCCGCCGGCAGCCAAGCGCGCGCGACGATCGAGGCATTGAACGGCAAAGTGGAGCGCATCGGCGCGGTGGCCGGCATGATCAGCGACATTGCGGCGAAAACCAATCTCCTGGCGCTGAACGCCACAATCGAGGCCGCCCGTGCCGGCGAGGCCGGCAAGGGCTTTGCGGTGGTGGCGAGCGAGGTGAAGCAGCTTGCGAACCAGACCGCGCGGTCCACTGAGCAGATCACCCGTCACATCAGCGAGGTGCGAGCGGCGACCGGCGCGTCGGTTACCGCGGTTGGCAATATCGAGCGGACGATCACCGAGATGGACGCGATTTCCAGTTCGATCGCGGCGGCGGTCGAGGAACAGGGAGCCGCGACGGCGGAGATTAGCCGCAATGTTACGCAGAGCGCGGAGGCGGCGCATGAGATCACGGACCGCATCACCGAGGTCTCGACCGAGGCGCGAGCGACCGGGCAGCATGCCGCCACCGTCCAGTCCGACGCGACCGGGTTGGCTGAACTGGTGAATGATCTGAAGCGCACCGTGATGCGGATCATCCGGACCTCCTCGTCCGCGGTTGATCGTCGCCGCGGGCGACGGCATGACGTGGATCTGCCGTGTCGTCTGACACTGCCGGGCCACGGCGTGCTGAATACCCGCGTGATCAATCTCGGGGAAGGCGGCGCCAGGATCCAAACCGCGGTGCCGGTACCTGTCGGGACCCGCGGCACGCTTGGCCTTGACGGGATTCGATCCGCGTTGCCGTTCACCGTCCTCAACCTCGACGGCGGGATGATAGGTGTTTGCTTCGAGATGGACGAGGCGGCCACGGCAGCGTTACGATCCCTCCTGGTGCGTATCGCGGCGAAGACGGCGGCCTGAAGACGGCGGCGCGGCCGGTCGGCGTGCATCCGGATTGGCCGGAAACCAGACCCCGGTTCGACGACCCGGGCCTTGAGGTCATGTCAGGGCGAACGCGCAAGCGAGGGTTGGACGGGTGATCCGCGACTTTGGTTATCGCGCACTCGGCAAATCGTGGGTGACAACGCGCGTTGCAGGGCGGCCGCCACAAGGCGTGGCCATGCATGGCCACGCAGGAGCCGGAACGGCCTTTGGCCGGGAAATTTGCGTAAGTGGCCGCCGCAACCTACCGTCCGGTATGACCGAGCCACCTGCAGGAGATTTTCCCATGCCTCGCCTGAATTTTGGCGCCTTTCTCGCCCCGCACCACCCGATCGGCGAGCACCCGATGTTGCAGTTCCGCCGCGACATCGACCTCGTCGAGCACCTCGACAAGCTGGGCTACGACGAATTCTGGTGCGGCGAGCACCATTCGAGCGGCTGGGAGATGATTGGCTCGCCGGAAATGTTCCTGGCCGCGGCGGGTGAGCGGACGAAGCGCATCAAGCTCGCCACCGGGGTCGTTTCGTTGCCTTATCACCACCCGTTCAATGTCGCGCAACGCATGGTGCAGCTCGACTACATGACTGGCGGGCGGGTGGTCTTCGGGTCAGGTCCCGGCGCGCTGGCCTCGGATGCCCATACGCTGGGTATCGATCCGATGCTGCTGCGTGACCGCCAAGACGAGGCGATCGGCGTTATCCGTCGGCTGTTCGCGGGCGAGCGAATCACCATGAAAAGCGACTGGTTCACGCTGAACGATGCGGCGCTGCAACTGCTGCCGTTGCAGGAGGAGATGCCGTTCGCGGTTGCCTCGCAGATCAGCCCGTCGGGGATGACGCTGGCGGGGAAGCACGGGATCGGCATCATCTCGATCGGGTCGCTGTCGGAGGAAGGGCTGAACGCGCTGCCGACGCAATGGGGATTCGCCGAATCCGCCGCGGCCAAGCACGGCAAGACGGTCGATCGGAAGAACTGGCGGGTGCTGCTGAGCTGGCATATCGCCGAGACGCGGGAGAAAGCACGCGCCGAGGCCCGCGACGGGCTGCTGCGACATCACAACGAGTATATTACCGCCACCTTGCAGCGGCCGGGCGCGCGGCCGTTCAAGACTCCTGACGAGGCGGTGGACAAGACCGGGTTCTCCAGCGGGGCGGTGGCGACGATCGGCACGCCGGACGATCTGGTGCAGCGGATCAAGGAGGTGCTGGAGATCAGCGGCGGTTTCGGCACGGTCGTCGGTTTTGTGCACGACTGGGCCAATCCCGAAAACACCATGCGGAGCTGGGACATGGTGGCGCGCTATGTGGTGCCGGAGATCAACGGATACCTCGCCGGCCTGCGGAAGTCGCGCGAGTTCGTGGCGACGAACCGGGAATATTTCGATCGCGCGAAGGAAGCGATCATGAGCAAGATCAATGAGAACGAGGCAGCGGCGGCGGCGCTGCAGGTGACGAAATCGCCGATGCTGAGCGCTTCCGCCAGCAATGTGCCCGATCTGGACGCCGCGCGGGCGCGGGCTAAGGCGCGGTAGCCGGAGGAGAAGCGCGTGGACCTGAGCTATGGGCCGGAGTACGAAATATTCCGCGCCCAGGTTCGCGCGTTCCTCGACGCACATCGGCACTCAGCGCCGGCTGTGGCACGGCAGAAGGACGAAAAAAGCAGTGCCTGGCAGCGTTTGCTGATCCAGCACGGCTATGCCGCCCGAACGATCCCGGCCCGCCATGGCGGCGGCGGGCATTCACCCGACATCTTGAAATCCCGTATCATAGCTGAGGAATTTGCTCGGGCCGGGGTCAGTCCCGGGCTCAGGGGTCAGGGGATATCGATGCTGGTGCCAACCTTGCTGGAGGTCGGCACCGAGGCGCAGAAGCAGCAATTCATTCCGCCTACGCTCAGCGGCGAGATGGTTTGGTGCCAAGGCTACTCGGAGCCCGGCGCGGGCAGCGACCTTGCCAGTCTGCGGACGTCGGCCGTGCTGGACGGCGATGACTGGGTGATCAACGGGCAGAAGATCTGGACCAGCACGGCGCATATGGCGGACTGGATGTTTTGCCTGGTGCGCACCGAACCCGACAAGCCGAAGCATGAGGGGATCAGCTTCCTGCTGCTGCGCATGGACACTCCCGGAATCGAGGTTCGTCCCCTGGTCGACATGACGATGAATCCGAACTTCAACGAAGTGTTTTTCACCGATGTCCGCGTTCCGAAAGACCAGATCGTCGGCGGCCGTGGCGAAGGGTGGAAGGTCGCCAACGTGATTCTTGGGAACGAGCGCGACTCGCTTGCCGATCCCGATATCGCCCAGGCCCGGCTGAACGCGCTGACCGAATTGATGAAAGCGGAGACCGTCGACGGCCGGCGGCTGATCGACGATCCTCAGTTCCTGGACCGGTTGATGCGGATCCAGGGGCGGGTGATGGCTATGCGGTTCAACGAGCTGCGGATTCTGTCGAGCCGGCTAAACGAGGGGCAGGATGCACGGCTTGCCCGCATGATCGTCAAGCTGCAGGGCACCGAGTTGCGGCACGAACTGGAGGGGCTGGCAGTCGATGCGATGGGCGAAGGAGGGCTCGCGTACGGCAATAATCCTTATTTGCGCGATCATGGAAGCTGGCAGTATTCTTACATGTACTATCTCGGCCTGATCATCGGCGGCGGCACGAGCCAAATCCAGAAGAACATTATCGCCGAGCGAGGGCTCGGTTTGCCGCGCGAGCCCAGGGTGGGAAAAGTCTGATGGAATTTGGTCTCTCAACGGAGCAAAGCCATTTCCGGGGCACGCTCGATCATTTCTTACGCGACCATGCGGCGCTCGATCGCGTGCGACGGTTCGCGGATCGGGATGAGGGGCGCGCGAGTGATCTGATCGCGGACATCGCCACGCTTGGGGTTTCGGCGATTCTGGTACCGGAAGCTTTTGGCGGCGTCGGGCTAAGCGCGCTGGACGCCTGCATCGTTGCTGAATCGTTTGGCTACCATGTTGCTCCGGCCCCGTTCGCGGCGAATGCGGTGATGGTTCCCACCGCGCTGCGGCTCGCCGGCAGCGAGGCACAGAAACGGGAATGGCTTGGCGGTATCGCCACCGGGGAAACAATCGTTGGCGCTGCGCTGGCGGAACTGAGCGGGGCGCGAGCGGGTGCCGGGGTGACTGCGGCGGGCGGCAAGCTTTATGGAAAAGCGTTGTATGTCCTCGATTTCGAGGCGGACGCGTGGCTCGTTGCCGATACCTCCGGCGGGCTGCACATGGTGCGGGCGGGCGAGAAGGGCCTCGCCTGCAGGCGCCTGGAAACCATCGACCGCACCCGGCCGGTCGGTGAGCTGGTGTTCGATGGGGCCAATACAGAAGCGCTGCCCGGCGCCGATGCCACTGTGTGTCAGCGCGTCCTCGATATCGGACGAATCGCGCTGGCGGCGGATACGCTTGGCGCGGCGCAGGCCATGATCGATCAGGCCGTCGCGTACGCTAAACAACGTGAACAGTTCGGACGGGTGATCGGGTCGTTCCAGGCGGTCAAGCATATGTGCGCGGAGATGGCCGCGAACCTTGAACCGACACGGTCCTTTGTCTGGTACGCCGGCTATGCGGTGGACTCGCTGCCACATGAGAGCCACGTGCTGGCCTGCCATCTGAAGGCGCATATCAGCGAGGTCGGAACGTCGATCGCCAAGGGCGCCACCGAAGTGCATGGCGGCATGGGCTTCACCGATCTGGTCGGGCTGCATTACTGGTTCAAGCGGATCGGGTTCAATCGTCAGATGCTTGGTTCGCCTGAGCGCCTGCGGATGGAGGCGGCGCGGGATGGGCTCCTTGGGCGGGGAACCTGACGGGATCAAGCCGTTGCTAATCGGGTAGTCTTAGTGCCTCGAGTGGCAGCCCTTCGTAGATTTCCGCCAAAGTCATCGACAATCCTACCCGCGGGAGTTCCACGGTATCCTGCAATTGCCGATACTCCTGCGCGCGCAGGGAAAAGCCTCCGGCGGCGCCACGCGAATAGACGAAGACCAGGATTTCGGTCTGTGCGATCAGAACATATTGCTGGATGCTCGGGGCCGTTCGACCCGGGTTCCCGCAGGCTCAGCGGCGGCACAACGCCGTCGGCTGCCGCCGGGCGTCTGCATTTGGGCCGGTGCGCGACATGTTGTATGTTTCGGGAGTGAGTCAACACCCATCCCGAATCGGGAGATTTTTTCGTCGACGGCGCAGCTTTCGCACAATTTATGAATGGTGCACCAGAATAGGAGCCTTGAAAAATAAGGGCTTTTTGGGTGCACTTAAGGTGCATAACAAACCCATTGGTCCGCCCATCCGGTCACTCCGCGTTACCTGCATTTTCTTGCGACGATGTGACCGCTATCCGGAAGGTGGTTAGGAAATCTGAGATGCACGTGTGCAGATCAGCGGCCCGCCCGTTGAGGATTTCGGAGAGCGAGCGATTGTCGGTCGGGTCAGACAATCGGAGATTCTCTCCTCCGCCTACAAACCGATGTCCGTCGGCCCCCACGTTTATCGTGGCGGCTTGCACAAATTCGCTGTGGCCTATCCGGTCCCTCAGCGACTTGCCTCTTTCATCTCCCATAACGAACTCGAACTTCTGAGAGTGGCGATCGTAGACCGCCTTCAAGGCGGCAGCGACGGTTCTCGGATGCGCCGAAGCTAAAGTCCTTTCGCCGAACCTCTTGTAGGAGTTCTGCCGTTCCTTGAAATAGGTGGACAGGCCCCAAGCCAAGTAATCCAGGCAGCGCCTGTAGGCGAGAACAAAGGCGTGATATTCAAAATCAAGCTGTCGCATTCTACCGATTGCGGCCACGCTATTCGGGGGTAATTGGTTCGTGAAGTCATTCTGAGATAGCACAGCGTTGACGGCTGTTTCGATTTGCGTGAGCCGTCCGAGGTGGTAGCAGGCAGCAGCATGGGCGGACCGAGCACCATCCGTGACCGTCATAAACCTTGGGTAGTCCCGTTTCTCAGAGTTCGGGTCTGCTCTCCACCGAGCAATGAACGGGGGTCTGGCATTAACCCAGTGAACAAACTCGACGAACGGACGTCCGGCCTCGTTTGACAGCTCGAAATCAGCGACCGCTGCTATTTCTGCGATTGCACCACCCATCACCGGCCCTAAGATGCTTTTGAATCCAGCATATAGTTTGCGTTGTTGTTCCGAGTCTGCCGCCGTGGTGCTCACTCTTCAATCTCCTTTGCGCTAAGATATTGCGCCGTGACGCAGCCGGCGGCGGACGCTTGCCTCAAGCTATTCTTGATGACATACTGTATCGATATCGGACCAATACTGCCAAGCCTCGCCACCCCAGCCACTATTCGAAAAAGTCCTCATCGACCTTCTTGATATGGAGAACTTCCTCAATCCGGCATCCCACATTGTAGCGGATCATGAGCTTGGCGAGGTGCTCGCCGTCGATCAGAACAATGCGTTTGCTGAGGAATTCCGCCGTTTCCCTCGCCGAGAATGAGAAGGTCGAAGTGGTCACAAACAGGCCCTTGGTTGCCTTGTGACGGTCGAGGCTTCCGAAGAAATTCCTGATCGCCCCGGCACCGATGCTGTTTCCTTCAGCGTAGCGCTTGGCCTGGATGTAGACGCGATCAAGCCCGAGGGCATCCTGATCGATCACGCCATCAACACCGTCGTCGCCACTGCGACCGAGCGCGCGGCCGGCATCTGCTGCGGACCCACCGTAACCCATGCCGAGAAGCAAGTTGACGATGAGCCGCTCGAAGAAAGCGGGGGGAGCAGCGCGAACCCGGTCCAGCAGATCCTGCCCGAGTGACGTTTCGACCTGCTTATGAGCGACCCGCATGATTTCATCGGGAGTTTCCGTGTGGCTGACCAGGGCCGGTGCGACGTGCGGCATGCCTTCTTGTGCTGCTCCCTCTGCCGATCTCTCCTTGAACTGCCGGAACTCGGCGAACTGGTTTAGGAATTCATTATCAATGCGCGCGGGATGCGAAGCGACCACCTGCTGGCCGCGCTCCGTAATCCTGAAATGACCACGCCGGGTGCTTTCCAGCAGGCCCGCCTTGGTCAGATAGGTTTTGGCCCAATGCACCCGGTTGCCAAACAAGGTCTGTTTGCCTGAAGGCAAAAGCTGAGTTCGTTCATCCGGGGTTAGGTGGAGCTGTTCGGCCAGGCGCTCGACAGCATCGCCGACGCGGATTTCACCGGCGGCGGAAGCCACCAGCACGGGGAGCATGAGAGACTGATAATCAGGAACGGGCATCCGTCGTATCTAATCCGGACCGAGACGGGAACAAAGGGTCTTTCCGGTGCAAGGCTGAAGGATGCGGTTCATATACGTGATGATGTCCATAACCTCGAAACCTATCTCACTGCCTAGATCGATCGTCATATCGGGATAGCGTCCGTTTCGGGTGCCCTCGCAACGATCATGTCCGGACCGAGCGGCTCATAACCGGACCCGCGCAGGCGATCCGTCGCGCGGACCAGCAGATTGCGCTGGATGCGATCATGGCCGCGCGTTCGGCCCGCCATCATCACCGCGACGTGGTCGATGAATTCATGGCGCCGGTCCTGGGTCTGCTCCCAGACCAGGAATTCGGCGAAAGTCATGGGCCGCACACTTGCGCCGGCCAGACGGGCATGTGTCCGTTGCACGCGCCGATGGTAATTTGCACCCTTCGTCCCATCCGGCGCAAACTGGTTTCGTAGGGACGTCCGGGGACCAGCCATGCCAACTATCGCACTCGAGCGGATCGGCATCGACGTCGGCCGCAAACTTCCGTTGGAAGACGCCGTCGACTGGGCTGCAACCAACGATGTCGGCATCATCGACATCCAACTCGACACCGGGGCGAACGTGGTGACCAGCTTCGACCCGGCGCGCGCTCATGCCATCCGCCGGTCGTGCGACCATCATGACATTCGGCTTGGCCTGCATACGCTTTCCGCGGTCAACGTCGCCGAATATGCGCCGTTCGTGGCTGAGGCCGTGGACGCGTATCTTCGCGCCTACGTCGATGCCGCCGTCCTGCTCGGTGCCGAGTGGATCGTGGTCCATGCCGGATTTCATTTCTTGGCCGACATTCCCGAGCGCATGCAGGCGGGGCTCGACCGGCTGCGCCGCGTTGGCGACTACGCCGATCACAAATCTGTTCTGCTGCTGCTGGAGAACCTGAACAAGGAACCGCCGGATGCCGAAGTCCATTACCTCGCACACACGATCGAGGAATGGCGCTGGTTCTATGAAAAGCTCAACTCCCCTGCCCTGCAGCTCTCATTCACTGCCAACCACGCGCATCTGGTGCCCGAGGGCGTTGAGGGCTTCCTTGCCGCCATGCCGCTGTCGCGGGTGCGCGAGGTCCGCCTCGCCGACTGTTTCCGAAATGGTCATGAAGAACATCTCATTCCCGGTCGGGGTGACTTCGACTTTCCTGCGCTGTTCGAAGCGCTGGAGGCCAGAGGCTATTCCGGCCACTACACGAACGCGTTCGGTTCGCTCGATGACATGCTGCAAGCGCGCGCCCTGTTTGCCGGAATGGCCCCGGACTGAGACAGCCTCGTAAAAACAAAGGGGGGGACAAAATGCCGAGCCTTTGCAAGCTGCTGGCGACTGTGGTGGTTACCGGTGCGTTGCCGATCGCGGCGATGGCGGACGTGGTGGTGTCGTCGAATGACGGCCATACCGTGATGGATGGGCAGAAGAATCTAGTGGCGCCCAACCCTCCCGCACCGGACACGATCACCGTTATCGACGTGAAGTTCTACCCGCCCCGGATCAAGGCCACGTTCGAGGCACCTGGCAGCGTCGTGGGGCCGCCGGGGGCGATCTGGATCAGCAAGGACGAAAGCTGGGGAATCGTCACCGCCGCGACCAAGGCGGACGCCGCGGCGAAGCCCAGCGGGATATCGCCTGACGACCGGGTGGCGGTGTTCGACCTGACGAGCAGCCCGCCGAAGGTAGTGCAGTCGCTCACCGCAGGCCTTGGCGCAACGCAGGTGCGCGTTTCGCCCGACGGGACGCTCGCGCTGATTGCAAATCGGGCCGAGGGTACCTTGTCGGTGTTCACCGTCAAGGACAAGCGGATGACAGCGGCGGGCAAGATTGATACGGGAAATCCCAAGTCGCTGCCGAGCGCGGTGGTTTTCGTCGATAACAAGAACGCTCTGCTGACGCGGGGTGGTGACAACATGGTGAACGTGCTGCATATCGACGGCGCCAACGTCAGCATCGACCCGAGACCGATCACGACCGGCTTGGCGCCGTATACCATGGACATCAACGCGGCCCATACTTTGGCCGCCGTGTCGAACATGGGGCGCGGCGATGGCGACGAGGATTCCGTTAGCCTGATCGACCTGAAATCGAAGCCCTATCGGGTCGTGGGCACTTTCGGCGTTCCGAGCGGTCCGGAGCCGATGAAGTTCTCGCCTGATGGCCGCTTCCTTGCGATCGGGGCGGAGAACGGCAGCACCAAGCCGCCCGGCAATCCGTTCCACCACGATAACGGCCTGCTCGGGCTGTATTCGGTGGAGGACCAGACGTTACGGAAACTCGCCCAGGTTGCGACCGGCGCCTGGATCGAGGGCATTGCGTTCTCGCGCGACGGCAAGACGGTACTGGTCCAGGGCATGCAGGACCACACCATCGAGGTCTTCCGCTGGGACGGCAAGAAACTCACCCAGGGCACCGTTCTGCTGATCAAGGGTGCAGGGCCGGAGTCTTTCGCCACGGCCTGGCCCTGACAAGAGACTGAGCGTAGATACAACGTTCTGAGTTCGGATTGGCTTGTAGCCCGGTGCCTGCACCGCCTGAGTTGGCGCTGCCGGCGACCCGGCCGCACTTCGGGCGCCAGACTTGGCCCGGATTGGCAGCGCCGGGCGCGGCCCCCGAGCGGAAGGTGCCGCCGTGGTTTGCGGCCGAGCCGGTTGTTGCGATGCCGGTGCTTTAGGAAGTCGTACCGCCTGCATCGGACGATCCAGGGCGTGGCGCCGGCTGAAGTCCCGACTGTGTTCGATACACCAAGGCTCGATGACGAACCGGTCGTGGTCATGGCGGACGATCCGGTGGCCGCGGAACTCATTCCGGTCGAATTGCACCGTCCTGCCGGCACCGCCCGCGCCTGCCGCTTCGGCTGTGCCAGCGGCACCACCTGGCAAGCCTGCCGAGCCACCGCCTGCGCCACCACGGCGCGCCGAACCACCCATTACCAGAACGACAAAGAGGCTCCGGGAAGGAAGCCGTGGCGGAGTGCGTACCTCCCGCGCCTTGGATGAGCTTTGGGCGCCTTCAGGTCGCATGGGTCACTTGTTCAGGATCATCACGGGGACAACACCACGACCCCCAGTCAGCGACCTGACGAACCGGCTGGAACTGAAGCGCGATGACGGAGAGTAGCAGCACGATGATGACCAGCATTGGTGGGTTTTCTCTTGTCAGGCCGCGACCAGTGAGCCGTAGGGCAGGCAGTATCTGCGTACGCAGATCTTACCGTAACCAACGGCAAACGATCTCTCGTCTGAAATCGGCAGGACACAGAAACTGCATTCGCCGCTCAAGCGACCGTGCTTACTCCGCGGGTTCGAGCAACATGTTTCCGTTACCGCGGCGCAAAATCCCCACGTCACGGGCGCAGGCACCACCCGCACCGTTGGACAACATTACCATCGCTGTTGCGACGTAACGAATCCTGCTATTTCAATCTCGGGTCAGGTACCCGCGCCGCCACCAGCACATCGACCGCCAACGCGCCCGCGTGCAGCAGCGCGTCTGCACAGGCGTTGGCCGTCGCACCCGACGTCATCACATCATCCACCAGCAGCACCGTGCGGCCGGTGATCTGTCCGACCCGCGACCGGCGCACCGCGATCGAACCGGCCACCTCGCGCGCGCGCTCGTCGGGCGATTTTTCATCCAAAGGGGCGGTGCGCCGGGTCCGGATGAGCGCGTCGGGGAACACCGGGCGGTCCGCGATGCGGCCTACGGCGTAGGCCAGAATCGCCGCCTGGTTGTATTTCCGCTGGAAGAGGCGGCGCCGGTGCAATGGCACGGGGACGAGAGCCTCGGCGCGCGAAAGCAACTTTGCGCCCGCGCGCATCATCATGGGTGCCAGGATCTGGGCCAACTCGGTCCGATCGCCATGTTTCAGCGGCAAGATCAGCCGCCGGCCCTGTTGGTCATAGCGCAACGCCGC
Source organism: uncultured Alphaproteobacteria bacterium (assembly GCA_963817185.1). Lineage (GTDB taxonomy): Bacteria > Pseudomonadota > Alphaproteobacteria > Acetobacterales > Acetobacteraceae > Rhodopila. The sequence continues at coordinate 1,050,045 of CAWFNN010000007.1, forward strand.
GCGGGCCTCGCGGAACAGCGGCGGATGTGCCTGGCAGCCCGGGCAAAGCCCCGCGGTGTCCGCCTGTTCGAGGGAGGCAAACGGAACGCCGCAGCGGATGCAAAGCGGTGCGGTGACGAAGCTCGTCCGGGCGAAACAGGCCGCACAAAGCTGACCCTGCACCGACACCCGATTTTCGCACGCCGCACAGTGCGGCGGCAGCAGCAGGTCGAGCGCCAGACGCCCAGCCTGCCGCAACCGCACCGCGACGCTCATGTCAGGCCGTAGCGTGGGTTTCGCCTGGGATGCCGAACACGACCGTGCCGTCGCGCTCGATTTCGTGCACGAGGTCGATCTCCCAGGACAGATAGGCGTTCATGGCTTCCTCGACGCCCGAATTCCGGTCGTATGGGCGCAGGTAGAAGTCGATGCACGCCTCGTCCGGCGGCGTGGTCCGGTCCCGAACCAACGGACGGCCGAACGCCTGCCAGGCGTCCGTACCGCCGTCCAGCACATGCACCTTGGCCGTGGTCAGTTCCTGCACCTCGGACACCGCGAGTCTGGCGAGCATGCCGTCCTGAGACGTGATGACGACGTGCCGAGCGGCGGCGAGTTGCGGGCGGAGAGGGGCGAGGCGGCTGCGGACGCCCCAGACCGCGCCGGGAATATGGCCGTCGCGGAAATCGACACTGCGTCCCAGATCGAGCACCAGCGTGCCCGCGCCGCTGTCCAGCAGTTGCACAAGGCCGGTCACGCCGACCAGGACAACCGGGGCGGCCAGCTCGGGCACGGGCACGGGGGCCGAACCGGTTGCCTTGATCGCCTCCAGGCCGCCCTCGACGACGAACACGTCACGATGGCCCATTTGCCGCAGCCAGGCGGCGGCCATGCGGGCGCGAACGCCGATATCGTCCACCAGCACGATGCGGGCGTTGCGGACGCCGATCCATGTGTCGGTGGCCTGGACGAGTTGGCCGCCGGGCGCGCTGCGGCTGCCGGGGCGATGCCCGGCGCGGAATTCCACCGGATCGCGCACATCGAGGACATAGAGGGTGCGGTGGGGATCGTCCTCGAAGCGTGTCAGGTCAAGCGGGCCGATAACACCGACACCGCACTGCTCGGCGAAGTTCTTCGCGCGCTGCAACGCCAGGGCCGCGGTTTTCGGGGTGCCTGGCTGGAATTTCTCGGTGCGGCCGCGGTCGCAGCGCAAGCCGGCGAGTTCCCAGCCCATCGTGCCGTTGCGCAGCGCCACCACCTTGTTGGGGATGCCGGCGCGGCGGAGGCTCTCGGCACCCAGGATGCTGCGGGTGCGGCCGGCGCAGTTGACCACCACGAGGGTCTTCGGGTCGGGCACGATGTCGCCGATGCGGTAAGCCAGTTCGCCGCCCGGAACGCTGATGCCGGTCGGGATCGACATGCGGGTGAATTCTTCGAGAGTCCGACTATCCAGGACCACCATGTCCCGTCCGGAGTCGATCCATGCCTTTAATTCGGGGGCATCGACGCTCTCGGTGCGGTAGTGGTGTTCCACCCACTCGCCAAAAGCCTTGGAAGGGACGTTGACACCGCTGAAAAGCACATTGCCGGCGGCAAGCCACGCCTTGGTGCCACCATCGAGGACGGAGACGTCGGTGGCGCCAATGGATTGAAGCCATCCGGCCAGGGCTTCGGCGAGGCCGCGGCCGTCATCGACGCAGCAGATGCGGGTAGTCAGGCTTGGCAGCAACGCCCGCGCTCGGATTTCCTTGCGCGCGAGGCCGCAGGGGATCGCCCAGAACAGGTGCGAGGCGCCGAACTCCCCGTCTTCCCGGGCGTCCAGCAACGCGAGTTCCCGTCCATCCATGATCCAGCCGCGCAATGTCTTGGGGCTGATGCGGTTCATTTGTCAAAATCCTTCCGTCGGACCGGACGGTAGTGCCGAGGCGGACCGCTTGGCAACGCACGGGCGCGGGTGCACATGCGGGTTCATGGACTCCATGCTGGTTTTTGATCGCCACGCCGTGCGCCTCCACCGCGACCGGGCGGCCCGCACCGTGGTGCGTGTGGCGGATTTGCTGCGCGATGCGGCCGAACGGCTGCTGGACCGGCTGGACGACACGAACCGGCGGTTTGTCGATGCGCTGGACGTGGGGGGGCGCGGGGTGGTGGCGCCACTGTTGCGCGGGCGTGGCCTGCGTGTGATCAGCTGCGATCTATCTCCCGCGATGGCCGCGCTGAACGGAGAGGCGTGCGTCGCGGCGGATGAGGAGTTGCTGCCGTTCGGCCCCGGCAGCTTCGACCTGATTGTCGCGAGTCTGTCGCTGCACTGGGTGAACGATCTGCCGGGGGCGCTGATCCAGCTTCGTCAGGCGTTGCGGCCGGAGGGGCTGCTGCTCTCCAGTCTGCCGGCGCTGGGAACGCTGGCCGAGCTGCGGTCGGCGCTGACGCAGGCCGAGGCGGAGATCACGGGAGGCGCGTCGCCTCGGGTTTCGCCGTTTCCCGAACTGCGGGATTGCGCGCATCTGCTGCAACGGGCGGGATTTGCGCTGCCGGTCGCGGATATGGAGGATATCCGGCTGCTGTACGCCGATCCGTACGCGCTGCTCAGGGATTTGCGAGCGGCGGGGGAAACGAACGCGGTGCGGCAGCGGTCGCGGTCGGTGCCTGCGCATGGGCTTTTTCCGGCGGCGCTGGCTCGGTTGCCGGCGGAGGGGGAGCGAGTGGCGGTTACGCTGAGGGTGGCGGTTATGACTGGATGGGCGCCAGGATCGTGATACGCCTGCCCGTTGCCCGGCCTCCTGAAGCCAAAATCCACTGAGCCATCGCAGCCCACCTCGAGGCACGTGAACTCCGAATCGTCCGTCCTCCGCACGCCACGGAGTCGGGGCCGCTCATTAAGCGGAATCACGGGTGCTTCAGCGCGGGACGGATTACGTCTACCTCAATTACATAACCCGACCGCAGTAAGGCGAACGGCCTGCCATAGATACGGCGAAGATTGAATTCGCTGCCAATCGGCACGCTGTGATTCTGTCTGGGCCACGGTGGAGGTGCAGCCCAAGAGTCCGGTATGCGAAAAATCACAACCCTGCTTCCATTCTCCTAGGTCGGAATCCTGCGTACCCGCAACAGCGGTATGGGTGGATCGATAACTTGAGCAGCACGTCCCAAGCGCTCGCCAAGATCGACGCAGGGGGGTACTGGACTGATGCTTCTAGCTACGGCAGGCAATCCCTCCGTTTCCGACAATACCCACGACGAGATGTCCGCCCGCGGTGTTAGCGAGCGCCACATGTTCCTTGAATAGTTTGTCTTTGGCGTACTGCGCGACGTTACCACCCGCAGTCCAGGCGTCGTTTCGACCGTCTCGAGCGGGCACATTTTCCTTGTACTCGACGAGAAGCGACTTGGGCCAACCGATTATCGCCTCCACGTCCTGGCGGGTTATCCGGTCGAGAGGCTTTGCAAAAAGATCGGCATTTTAGGGCTTTATGGTGTGGATTCATTGATTTTGGGCCGGTGCGAAACCCAAGCGCTTGTGCAGCACTCGTCACCTAGCCTTGAGGTGAGCAATACGTATATCACGAAGCTTCTGACAACGAACTTTCGCCGGGGACTACGACTTCGCGGTCGGTGCCGCCTTAGCGGCGGTTACCACGGGCAAATCCTGGGCTGCCTGCTGGTTTGCCTGCGCCTGCTGCGCCGGCGTCAAGGCGGGCAACAGCCGGTCTCGTTCGGCGCGGGCCCGTGCGTCGCCGCGGAGTGATGCGACTTCCAGCCAGGCGTATGCCGCGACCGGATCGGCGGGTGCACCGATGCCCGCTTGCAGCATGTGCGCCAGATCGAACGCGGCGTGCGCATCTCCACGCCTTGCAGCCTGGGTCAGATACGAGCGCGCCTTGGCAAACTCCTGCGGGACGGCGTTGCCGGTGAGATAGATCTCGCCCAGGCGGGTGCCGGCCTGGATCACGCCGCCGGCCCACGCCTTCTCATACTGATTTATCGCGGCCCCGACATCGACCGGGGTGCCAAGGCCGAGATCAAGAGCGTGCCCATACCAGTAAGCAGCGTGCGGATCGCCGGCCTTTGCCAACGTCCGGAACGCGATGGTGGCGGCGGTCAGATGTCCTGTGTCGAATTCCGAAACCGCCTGTTGCAGGTCCATGGTCTGGAACCGCACAGGCCTTTCCCGTGCCTGCCCCAGGACCCCAACGTACGTCACACCCATCATGATGGCCACGAGACACGAAAGCGCCAGCCACTGGCCCATCGGCGGCTTGTTGTCCTCAAAAATCCGTGCCATCGCATGTAACCTCCCGAACGACATATGGGATGGGTTCGGAGGGCCGGCGTGGACAGCATCTTAATGATTCGCCACCCCGCATTCCAGTTCGGCCAGAGCTGGGTGACGCCACCGGAGAAGATGCTCGGGGCGTCCCCTGTTCAGTCCGGGGCCATGCCCTTGTCGGCAAGCTCCTTCATGGCGTTCGGGTTCTTGCCGAGATGGGTCAGCCCCATGCCACGCAGCACATTGGGTGCCTTGGAGAACTGGATGTTATCGTAGCCGACGATCTCGATGCGGTTGCCCCACGGGTCGCGGAAGTCGAGGAACGGTCCCGCCAGCACGTCGACACCCGCGACGGCGAGGGCGCGGCGAACGGCGTCCTTGTCATCGACCACGAGGCCAAAGTGGCGGCCGTCGTCGGATGGCTGGCGGCGCCCCTTCTGCAGGGCGATGAACTGATCACCGAGGTCGATGAAGGCCATGTCCTCGCTTCTTCCACGCAGCGTGAAATCGAAGAGTTGAGCGTAGAATGACAGCGCGTCCTCGATGTCGCCTACTTCGAGCGCGACATGGTTAAACCCTACGGCGCGGGCTTTTCTGGCGTCAGGCATTGGCCCTCACTTGCGGCGCGGTTACGCCTTTTTAGATAGGTATCTGGATGCCGTGCTTCCAGCGCCGATGTGCGGCACACTCGACCAGCCACTTGGTGTTCTCGTAGAACGGCCTGGGCGTATGCTGCCGGTTTTTATTTGGATCGATTGCTTGCGCACGGGAGACGGCCAATGACCGAAAAGCCGAACTTCGTCCTGATCCCCGACGATGCGCCGCCTGCCGGCGCTCCCGTTGGTTCTGCACGGACCGGCGGCGTCCTGGCGCGGTTACAAGCATTGGCGACGACGGCAGTAGCGGCGGCCAGACCCGCCGGCGCGGCACTGCGTTCGGCGCTGGGCCACGCCGAACCGCCAGCCGAGACCGGTGCTCCGTCCAGACCTCGATTGATTTTCGCGGTGGACGCCACAGCCTCACGCGAGCCGGCCTGGGCGGCGGCACGGCAGGTGACGGACGCGCTGGTCCAAGCACTGCCAGGCGCACTGGATGTGGCGCTTGCCGTGCATGGCGGCTCGCGCGTGCATACATTCACCACGTTCACCAGCGACGCTAACACGCTGCGCGACCGAGCCGCCGGGGTAGCGTGCCACGCCGGGATCACGCGGCTGCTGCCGATCCTTGCGGCTAGCTTGAAGCAATCGGCGGTGCGGGTGGTCGTCTATATCGGCGATGTGTTCGAGGAGGGTGTGCCGCAGGGTCGGCAACTGGCGGATACCATGGGGGCGCGGGGCACCAAGCTGATCGTGCTGCATGATACGACCGATCCCGGAGCGCGCCGGGATGCCGAGGTGTTCTGGGACCTTGCGAAGCGCACCGGCGGCTGCGTGCTGCCGTTTGACGCCAATGCACCCGGCCGGTTACGCGACCTGCTGTCGGCGGTCGCCGTCTATGCGGTCGGAGGCGAGAAGCTGCTGCGGGCGCGGCGGCACGACCTGCCTGGCGCGGTCGCGTTGCTGCAACATCTCGACGAGCGGAGATGAGCGGGGCGCTTCGGCCGGATTTGCCGTGGCGTGTATTGCTTGCTCTGCGACGGCGAGTGACGTGTCGGCGGAGATCGTGTGATTGCCGGAACCAGGAGGCAGTGGCGGCTGCCACGCGATGAAACGGGGCGCGACAACGCCCCCGATCGCGGGACTCGCCATCCGTGGCAGACCGAGAAAAGGGGTGTCAGCCGTCGCGTCACTGACGATATTGCTTGCAAAACCGGACCGGCTTTGCTAAGAACGTATCAGGAACTTCATGGAACTCCGCATGAGCGACGACCCATTGAGCCGTCTCCCCTCGTTTAGCCGTGTCTCGATCCAAGCTGTACTGGTGAAGGAAGGCGAAGACCCTTCCGCGGCACTGGCGGAAGCGGGCCTCGTAAACCCGGTCGCCATTCCCGTTCTGCTTGGTGACGAACCGCACCTGTCGGGCGGCATCCTGGGCGATGGCATCACACCGAACCTGACCGCTTTCCTGGAATCCGCATACCCGGACGACCGCGACGCCTCGCCGCACAGCCAGCCCGCCAAGGCCGCGTGCTCGAGCCAAGGCGACACTGCCGGCCGGACCGGTCACTTCCGCGCTGCCGCCCGCGTTCGGTTCGCGGCCGTTCGCGCCGGTTGGCAACCTGAGCAACACGGGTCAGCGTCTGGAACCCCGATCCGGAATCTACGGCGATCGCACCAGCCACTTTCCGCCGACCCCCAGTTCGTTCGTGCAGGGGGATCCCATGGCAACTCTCAAAGGGAGGCGCCGTCACACTTCCAGCGGAATGGATCGATCCAATGGCGTCGGCCGCAATGAATTGACGACTTGGGGTAACCCGACCGCGGCAGGCCAGGGTGTGACGGATGAGGGGGTGGTGGCTCAGCCAGCGAACAGCCGCAGCGGTCCGGGGTCCGAATTCTCGGACAGATAGTCCGGCGTCACCCGTTGCTGGTCCCTCCAGCACCGCCGGAGCGAAATGTTGGCGTCAGCCAGCGGCACGCGGCGTCTCATGACGTACTTCGCAATCGCTAGATGAAAACACAGGCCGAACCCCCTAATCCGCACGTTCAGGCGTTTACAGAAACGATTTCCGGGGCTGAAGGAGCCACACATGATGCGCTCTACGGTGGGCGCACGTTCTCCGGCTACTTTGGCCATCCTCCGAAGATCGGCGATCGCTCGCTGGCCAGTGCCTGCCAAATCGCGTTTGGCGGCCGCTGGCGGATACCGCGACGCCGGCGACGCGTGGACGCCGCAGACAGAAAGACGAGAGTGAAAAGCCCAGCGGCCAAAAATCAGGCCGACTGAGCCACGCTACCCGCCCGTCACACTCATATGCCGCGCCACGGCCGGCTTGTCGTGACGGCGGTCGATGATGAAATCGTGCCCCTTGGGCTTTCGCGAAATCGCCTCGCGGATCGCGTCATCCAACTGGTCGTCGGTTCCTCCGGCACGCAGCAGCGGGCGGAAATCGGCGGAGTCGTCCTGGCCCAGGCACATATACAAAGTACCCGTGCAGGTCAGCCGCACCCGATTGCAGCTTTCACAAAAATTATGGGTCATCGGTGTGATGAAGCCGATCCGCCGTCCTGTTTCCCGGATGTTATAGTAGCGCGCCGGGCCGCCGGTTCTGTAGTCCGTGTCGTCCAGCGTCCAAGTCTTGCGCAGGCGTGCCCGCACCACGGACAGCGGCAGATACTGATCCGTGCGGTCGCCGGTGATATCGCCCATCGGCATGGTCTCGATCAGGCAAAGGTCGAACCCATGCTCGCCGCACCAAGCCAGCATGCCGTCGAATTCGGCCTCGTTCACGCCTTTCATGGCGACCGCGTTGATCTTGACCGCCAACCCGGCGGCCTTGGCGGCGAAAATCCCGTCGAGCGTCGGCTCGATCTTGCCCCAGCGGGTGATCTGGGTAAAGCGCAGCGGATCCAGCGTATCGAGCGACACGTTGATCCGTCGCACGCCCGCCGCCGTCAGTGTTTGGGCGTGCTTCGCCAGCTGCGAGCCATTGGTGGTGACGGTCAACTCGTTGAGCCCCTGCCCGAGACGCTGGCCGAGATTGCCGAACAGCCGCATGACATCGCGGCGCACCAGGGGTTCGCCGCCGGTAATCCGGATCTTGTTCGTGCCCAGCCGGATGAATGCCGCACACATCCGGTCGAGTTCCTCGAGCGTCAGCAGGTCGCGCTTCGGCAGGAAGGTCATGTCCTCGGACATGCAATAGACACAGCGCAGATCGCAGCGATCGGTTACCGAGACCCTGAGGTAAGTGATCGCCCTGCCGAATGGGTCGATCATGACTGAGTGGGTACCATGATGATAAAGTCGCTCCTTCCCGGCCGGGCTTGCGCCGCTTGCCTGGGTTTATATGACATTACCCTTGAGTTGCGCCACCACGGCCACTTGTTCAAGCCCCCCGCCGACCACACCCCGAAATCCCGCATATCACCTCGGCCAGCGCGGGGTGCGCCGCCGCACGGCGGAGCGTCTTGCCACGAAATGCACGGCGGCTGGGCCGGAAGCCGGCATACGATTGTCTGTAATGCCTTCCCGGTTACGCGATTCCGGTGTGCGGACTTTGGCCAGGGCGGCCGAAGGCAAAAAAAACTGGCCGCATTTACCTTTTGTTTGCGAAGTCCTGCCAAGGATTGGCTCCTGCCCGGTTGACGGGATGGCGAGGGGGCTACCGTGGACGATCTGCTTTCCGATTTCCTGACCGAGACGAATGAGAGCCTGGCGGAACTCGATGGCGCGCTGCTCACGCTGGAACGTACGCCGGACGATGCGGAAACGCTGGGGTTCATATTCCGGCTGGTGCACACGATCAAGGGAACATGCGGGTTCCTGGGCCTGCCGCGGCTGGAGCGGGTGGCCCATGCCGGGGAGAATGTGCTTGGCAAGCTGCGCGACCACAGCCTGACGGTCACACCCGATATCGTGACGCAAGTCCTGGCCGGGATCGACCAGATCAAGGCAATCGTCGCCCACCTGAGTGAAACCGGTTTGGAACCGGCTGGCGAAGATTCGGCATTGATCGCCGCGCTCAACCTGGTGGCGGCCAATGAGCCAGGTCCGGCGAAGAAGCCGCCCGCGGCCGGGCAGGCGGCGACCCCCGGATCGGCACCACCCGACCGCGCGACGGCCGCGGTGGCGCCGGAGTCCGGCGTGCACGCGGCGCCGCATGATCCCGGACCGGAGGAGATCGCCGCCCCGCCCACGGTGGCTGGCGCGCCAGCGGTTGCCATCCCACCCGATGTCACTGCCCCGCCCGTGGTTGCTGGCCCACCCGTCGTTGCTGCTCCGGACGTCCCATCGGCGCTCGCGGCCTCGGCCGTCTCGGCCGGCGGTGCGACGGCGCCGCAGGGTCAGGCACAACCGGCGTCGCAAACCATCCGAGTAACTGTCGATGTCCTTGAAGACCTGATGACCTTGGTCAGCGAGCTCGTACTGACCCGCAACCAGCTTCTCCAGTTGGCGCGAACCCAGGAAAACAGTGCCTTCACGGTCCCGCTGCAGCGACTGTCGCACATCACGTCCGATCTTCAGGAGGGGGTGATGAAGACGCGCATGCAGCCGATCGGCCATGCCTGGAACAAGCTGCCGCGGCTCGTGCGGGACCTGTCGCACGACATGGGCAAGAAGATCGAACTCACCATGATCGGCGCCGAGACGGAACTCGACCGGCAGGTGCTGGAGCTCATCAAGGACCCGCTGACCCATATGATTCGCAACAGCGGCGACCACGGGCTGGAGACACCGGCCGAGCGCCGTGCCGCGGGCAAACCGGAAACCGGCAACATCGTGCTGAATGCCTTCCACGAGGGCGGCTATATTATCCTCGAGGTCTCTGATGACGGCCGCGGCCTGGCGGTGGACCGAATCCGCGCCAAGGCGTTGTCCAGCGGGATGGCCACCGAGGCGGAGCTGGCGGCGATGACCGACGGTCAGATCCAGCGCTTCATCTTCCGGGCGGGGCTCTCCACCGCCACGACGGTCTCCGCCGTATCGGGCCGCGGTGTGGGCATGGACGTGGTCAAGACCAACATCGAGAAGATCGGCGGGACGATCGAACTGAAGAGCACCCCGGGCCAGGGCACAATGTTCACCGTGAGGATCCCGCTGACCCTCGCCATTGTCTCCGCGCTGATCGTTGAAGCCGGGAAGGAGCGGTTCGCGATCCCGCAACTGAGCGTGGTCGAACTGGTGCGGGCGCGGCGCGACTCGGGCTCCACCCCCAATGACGGCGCCGGCAACAGCGTGATCGAACGCATCAACGACACGCCGGTGCTGCGCCTGCGCAATCGTCTGCTGCCGTTGGTGAGCCTGACCGAACTGCTGGCACTGGGGGTCGAGGACAAGGCGGAATCGGCGGCCCATGTGGTGGTGGCCCAGGTCGGGGCGCACATGATGGGGATCATCGTGGACCGCGTGTTCGATACCGAAGAAATCGTCGTCAAGCCGGTGGCGCCCATCCTGCGCCACGTAACGATGTTCAGCGGCAACACCATCCTCGGCGACGGCTCGGTCATCATGATCCTGGATCCGAACGGGATCGCGCGGGCCAGCGGCGTCGGGGCGGGATCTGAAAGCCGGTTGCTGCGCTCCAGCGGCGTCGACGGGCAGTCCTCGTCCGACAAGACAGCGATGCTTTTATTCCGGGTCGGGGAAAACCAGCGCATGGGCGTCCCGCTGGGTCTGGTTGCTCGTCTGGAGGATATTCCGCGCGACAAAATCGAGCTGTCGTGCGGTGCGCCGGTAACTCAGTACCGGGGCAAACTGATGCCGCTGATCGCGATCGATGGCGGCATTGACCAACAGAAGCCGACGCAGCCCATGCTCGTCTTCGCCGAGGGCGATCGAACCATGGGCCTGATGGTCGACGAGATCATCGATGTGGTCGAGGACCGCCTGGATATCGAACTGGCTGGCGCGCGGGCCGGGTTGCTTGGAAGCGCGGTGATCGGCGGCCTGGCCACCGACGTGCTGGATACGGGCTATTGGCTGATGCAGGCTTGGCAGGACTGGTTCCGCGGCGTGCCGCGGCATGGTTCGGCGACGGGCCAGAGGCATATTCTGCTGGTGGATGACAGCGAATTCTTCCGCCAGCTGATGGTGCCAACCCTTGGCGCCGCCGGCTTCCGCGTCACTGCCATCAGCAGTGCGACCGAGGCGCTGCGCCTGCGCGACACCGGCGCCATGTTTGACGCCATTGTATCCGACATCGAGATGCCGGAGATGGACGGCATGCAGTTTGCCCGCGCGCTTCGCGCCGGTGGACCATGGGCCAAGCTGCCGCTGCTCGCGATGACGGCGCATTCCGACATGGAAACCGCACGCATGGGCCGCGAGGCGGGCTTCAACGACTATGTCGCCAAGTTCGAACGCGAAGCGCTGGTCGCCAGCCTCCGCAGCAGCCTCGCGGATATGGTTTCCGCCTGACCCAAGATCGCGGAGGCATCTTCGCACGACCGATGAAAGGACCAGCCATGGCGACTGACTTACTGGAGCGGTCGGAGACGTCCGCCGCGACTACCGCAACCAGGGACGATACCCAGGTTCTGGTCACGCTGACGGTCGCCGACCAGCTTTGCGGCGTCCCGGTTCTCGCGGTGCGGGATATATTGGGCGAGCAGGTGATCACTCGCATCCCCCTGGCCCCGCCGGAAATCGCCGGCAGCCTGAACCTGCGCGGCCGCATCGTCACCGCGGTTGACCTGCGCCGCCGACTGCGGTTGCCGCCTGCACCGGCTGGCCAGGCGCGCATGTCCGTTGTCGCCGAGCAGGGGGGCGAACTCTACGCGCTGCTTGTGGATCAGGTGTCCGAGGTGCTGAACCTGGACTCATCCCAATTCGAGCGGAATCCCCCCACGCTGGAGAAGTGCTGGGCCGAATTCAGCACGGGCATTTTCCGGCTGGATGGACGGCTGCTGGTTGTTCTCGACGTGTCCAGGCTGCTTGCGCTTTCGGGCGAGGAATAAGCGCCATGCCACGCACCTGCCTCGTCGTGGACGACAGCCGCGTCGTCCGCAAGGTCGCGCGCCGCATCCTCGAATCAAACGGATTCGAGGTCACAGAGGCCGCCGACGGGCAAAAGGCGCTCGATGCCTGCCGGGAGCACCTGCCGGACTGCGTGCTGCTGGACTGGAATATGCCGGTGATGGACGGCCTCGCGTTCCTGCAGGCGCTGCGCAAGGAGTTCGGCCCCGAGAATCCGCCGGTGGTGTTCTGCACGACCGAGAACGACATGGGGCATATCGAAGCAGCCATCTCGAACGGCGCGCAGGAATACATCATGAAGCCGTTCGATGAGGATATCCTCACCGGCAAGTTCGTCCAGGTAGGCTTGCTGTGAGCGCACCAGCGACCGGCGTGGCGCGGCCGGTTGCAACGCGATCCACGGTCGCGGCGGTGAGAGTGATGATCTGCGACAACTCGGCGGTGATCCGGGGCGCACTTGCCCGCATCCTGGAGTCCGACCCGGAGATTGCAGTCGTGGCGAAGGTCGAGAACGGGAAACTGGCGGTTGACCAGGTCCGGCTGGCTCGCATCGATGTCGTGGTGCTGGACATCGAGATGCCGGTAATGGATGGCCTGACGGCGCTGCCACTGCTGCTGCGCGCCGATCCCGGGGTGAAAGTCATCATGGCCTCCACGCTGACGACGCGGGGCGCCGATATCGCGCTGCGTGCGCTGCGGATGGGCGCGGCCGATTACGTCCCTAAACCGTCGAGCATCGGCACGGTCAGCGACGCCAGCTTCAAACGCGAGTTGCTGGAGAAGGTCAAAGGTCTCGGTCGCCTGCGCCGCCGGGCGGCGATGCCGGCCCCTGCGCGTGCGGCCATCGTTTTGCGCCCGGCACCGTCGCTACCGGCCCGGCTTCTCGCGGTGGGAAGTTCGACCGGCGGGCCACAGGCACTGTTCACCCTGGTGCAGGGGCTGGGCCGCTCGGTCGGCGTTCCGGTTGTAATGACACAACATATGCCGGCGACGTTTACCCCGATCCTGGCGGACCACCTCAACCGCCTCGGCATGATGCCTTGCGCCGAGGCGCGCGATGGGGAAAATCTGGTCGCGGGCCGCATCTATCTCGCCCCGGGTGACCGGCATTTGAAGGTGGACGGCAACCGAACCGGCCTGCGCGCCCGAGTGACATCGGATCCGCCGGAAAATTTCTGCCGACCCTCGGTCGATCCGATGCTGCGCAGCGCGACGACCGCCTGCGATGGTCGGGTGCTGGTGGCGATGCTGACCGGCATGGGGCGCGACGGACTGGGCGGGACCGAAAAAGTAATCGCAGCGGGCGGCGCCGCGATCGGGCAGGACGAGGCCAGCAGCGTCGTGTGGGGAATGCCCGGCGCCATCGCCCAGGCCGGGCTGTGCCACGCGGTGCTGCCGCTGGACAGGATCGCACCCAAGCTCCTGGAAATGCTAAGAGGAGTACGCCCATGACCGCGTCCCTGTCCCCGCTCGCGTTCGAGACGCTGGCGGCCCTGCTCAGGACGCGGTCCGGCCTGATCATTGGCACCGACAAACTCTATCTTCTGGAGACCAGGCTGGCTGGCATCGTCAAGCGCGAAAAGCTAGCCGACATGAATGGGCTGGCTGAGCGGCTGCGGCGCCCTGGAAGCGACGCGCTGGCTCGTGATGTGGTCGAAGCGATGACCACCAACGAAAGCTTCTTCTTTCGCGACGACAAGCCGTTCCAGCACTTTCGCAGCCAGGCGCTGCCGCGGCTGATCGCCGCGCGCTCCCCCGGCAGCCCGGTCCGCATCTGGTCGGCGGCGGCGGCGTCAGGACAAGAGGCCTACTCGCTGGCGATGATCGTTGCGGAAGCCGGCGGAGTGCTGAGCGGACACAAGGTGGAGATCGTTGGCACCGACATTGCCCGCGACCAGCTTGCCCGGGCGCGCGAGGGTCTCTATTCGCAGTTCGAAGTGCAGCGTGGCCTGCCGGTGCAGATGCTGATGCGGTATTTCAAGAAGGACGAAACCAACTGGCGCATTGCAGGGACGATTCGCGCGATGGCGCAGTTTCGCGAGCACAACCTGCTGTCAGACCTCCGCTCGCTCGGACGGTTCGACATCGTGTTCTGTCGCAACGTGCTGATCTATTTTGATCAACCGACGAAGACGCGCGTGCTTGAGGCGATCGCCGGGCTGATGCCGCCGGACGGCCTGTTGTATCTGGGCGGGGCCGAAACGGTGCTGGGGATAACGACGCGATTTGCCCCGATGCGGAATGAGCGGGGCGTGTATGGCGTGGTGGCCGCACCGGCGGCGGCGTCGCGGATGGTGACGGTGGGCTGAGCATCCCCTCCCGACGTCGTGACGGGCGTTGCGTCAGCCCCGGCGTCAGTCCGAGTCCGTTGGTCAGACCGTCTTCAGGAAATCGGTGAGCTTGGTAACGGCGGTCTGCTTGTCGGACCTGTCCAACGCCGCGAGTTCCGCGGCCAGCCGGTCCAGGGCTGCTTCATAGATCTGTCGTTCGGAGAAACTCTGGTCCGGCTGACCCGCGTTGCGGTGCAGATCGCGCACGACTTCGGCAATCGCGAGGGGATCGCCAGAGTTGATCTTGGCCTCATACTCCTGCGCTCGGCGCGACCACATGGTGCGCTTGATACGGGCCTTGCCGCGCAGGACATTAAGCGCGTCATCGAACAGCTTGCGGGTCGCCAGCTTACGCAGGCCGGCGGTGCGGGCCTTGGCGACCGGCACCCGCAGCGTCATGCGGTTTTCCTCGAAAGTGATATGGATCAGTTCCAGCTTGTGGCCGGCGATCTCCTCGACGGCGATACGTTCCACCTTACCGACGCCATGCGTCGGATAGACCACGTAGTCGCCTTCCACGAAGATTTCCGCCTTGGCGATCGCCCGAGGTGTCAGGTTCGGGCCGTTGTGCTGTGGCCGGATGCTGGGACGCGGTTCGGGTGGTGTCACTGGGCTTTCGCCCACCGATTGTTCAGCCACCTGGTTCGACACTTCTTCCACTGCCTGCTGCTCACCCATCATTTTGCCTGCCGTCCCGCTCACCCTCGTCAGCCGCCCCACCGGCGGTCCCAGGTCATCGCGGCCTTAACGTCGTTTTCGATATCATCACCGCTGGCGAATGTCGGCATCGCGATACGCGATTGCCTGGCTCCCTCGCCAGCCTATTTGGCGATTCCGCGCCGGTGTCACCAGAGGATATCGCTCCTCGGCGGCGTTGCCGAATCAGCGGAACGCACTAGACCCATATCATAAAACGTGTGCTGTGTCAGCGCCGAAAGCCTTACGCGACGCCTCACGGCGTCCCGGGCTCCTCTGAGAAAAGACCAGCCTTGCCCGGCTTGTCCTTCCAGTCATCCGCATCGTCGGGCGGCGTGCCTTTGCGCGTGATGTTGGGCCACAGCGTGGCGAACCGGCGATTCGTTTCCGCCCAGTTTGTCGCCCTGTCATCGCTGTCAGGCAGGATGGCTTCAACCGGGCATTCCGGTTCGCACACGCCGCAGTCGATGCACTCGTCAGGGTGGATGACAAGCATGTTCTCGCCGACGTAGAAGCAATCCACCGGACAGACTTCGACGCAGTCCATATATTTGCAGCGAATGCAGCTTTCGGTGACCACATAGGTCATTGGCGAACCCTTGGATGCAGGAAAAACGCGGCGCGAGGCCGACCTTCATTGCCCGCGATATGCCGACGAATTCCGCCGTGATGCAAGATGCCGATGACGGATCGCTGACCTCCGCAGGGCTGGCATCTGATGGACTGACATCAACATACAGAAGCTTAGCCTCCGCCGCGGGTCCGCGCCTGACAGCGAGGCTCGCGACGCGGAGGACCCGCACGGTGCCATGCACCGGGATGGTCAGTACATCGCCCACCCTGAGTTTCGCGTGGGGTTTGACGGTGGGCTGACGGTTGATCCGGATCGAACCTTGCGCCACCAAGTCAACGCACCCGTGGCGCGCCCGCATGACCCGGGCACACCACAGCCATTTGTCGAGGCGCTGCCAGTCCCGATCTTCCGTGTCCGCTATTTGACGCCTCCTCGCTTTAACATTGCCAGGGCGGCGAAGGGGCCGCCAATGACGGGTGGAGGGCCTGCCGCCGCGACCGGCGGCCGGCGCCGACGCAACGGCAGCAACATCGGTGGTGCCGGAGGTCCGAGCTGGTTTGAAGCCAATGCGGCGGCGGGCAGGACTCGGAAGCCAAGCGGACGCAGCACCGCCGACAGCATGTCCGGCTTGATGGCGAACCGCGAGGCCAATCCCGACGGCAGCGCGGCTGGCCCGCGGCGGCAGCGGTAACCGAGTTCGCCGGCGATCTTCTCGGCGATATCCAGCCGCAGCAGGATTGGGCCGGCTTCGACCCAGCCCGCCATGGCGGCGAAGCCGGCCGGCCAATCGGGCTGATGCGCCGGGAGGGAGACCAGGGCCGCGTTCGGCAGCGCGGGTGCCGGAATGCCATGATGCAAGGCCCAGAGCCGAACCCGCATCGCGGCGGAACGCGGCTTCAGGAGGCTCGGCATGAACAACGCGAACCGCCCGGACCGCACCCCGAGCGCCCGCAACCGTGGGCGCAGACTGGGTGAAAGGGTTTCGGTGTCGACTCCCGGGATCAGCCCGAGCGACTCCATCAATCGGTGCAACGGGCCGCGCAGAGCCGGATTGTCTCGATCCATTGCCTCGGCCGCGAAAAGCGGAGCGAGATCGGTGCGGATCTGACCATCGAGCCAGACCTGCAATCGGAACCTGATCCGCTCTCGCGCCGCACCGTCCAGGAATTCGCTGTCGAGCACCCGAACACGGGGCCGCAACGGGACCGCGCCGCGCATGACCTTCGCCACCGGCACGCCGTCCCAGATCATCAGATGATCGGGGGTCAGGGCGAAGGCGTCATCGGCGGCGGCGGTGAGGACGCCGACACGGTGCGGCATTTCGGCTCGCAACGCCCGCCTCGCGGCACGCAGGACCAGTTTTTTCTCGTCCCCCACTGCCAGCGGATCGGGCACGAAACCGAAGCCCTCGACATGGCCGACGTCGTGACCCTCGACCACGACCTGCCCTCGGGTCGTGACGGCGGACAGCAGTTCCTGTCCCTCGGCCTCTTCCAGGCGTCGCACAAGGTGTGCCGATCGGCGGTCGACGAAGCGGGTGGTGAGACTTTCGTGCAGGGCGTCGGACAGCTTGTCTTCGACTTCGCGGGCACGAGCCTGCCAGTAGGTGGTATCTTTCACCCAGTCGGATCGGGCGGCGATGTAGGACCACACGCGCACGCCGGACAGGCGCTGCATCAGCGTGTCGATGTCGCCGTCCGAGCGGTCCAGCCCGGCGATCTGCGCGGCCAGCCAATCCGCGGGAAGCGTGGTGTCGGTGGCGACGTGGTTGAACACCCGGGCACAGAGTTTGGCGTGGGTGTCGTCGGCCAGTTTGCGAAAATCCGGGATCTGGCAGGCGTCCCATAGCAGGCGCGCGAGGCGGGGGCCCTGGGCCAGTTTGCGGATTTCCGGGTCGCGCGACAGGGCGGTAAGCGTTTCGAGGTCGGAGGCCTCATTGCCGCGCATCAGACCCGGTCGCGGAGGTGGCGCGTTCAGGCTGTCCAGCAGCCTGTCGAGGGACGAGAAATCGAGGTCGCTGTTGCGCCAGCACAACATCTCCAGCGAGTCGAAGCTGTGCGCTTCCACCGCGGCGACGACATCTTCCGGGATCGGGGGACACTCGGTCGTGGTGCCGAAGGTGCCATCCTTCATGCCGCGCCCAGCGCGTCCGGCAATCTGGGCGACCTCGGAGGCCGTCAGCCGTCGCGGACGATGGCCGTCGAATTTTCCCAGGCCGGCGAAGGCAACGTGGTCGACATTCATGTTCAGGCCCATGCCGATCGCGTCGGTGGCGACGAGAAAATCGACCTCGCGCGCCTGATAGAGCGCAACCTGGGCGTTACGGGTGCGCGGCGACAGCCGGCCCATGACCACGGCGCAGCCGCCTTTGCGGCGACGGATCAGTTCCGCCAGAGCATAAAGTTCGCCTGCGCTGAAGGCGACGACGGCGGTTCGCGGCGGCAGACGGACGAGCTTGGCGGAACCGGCGTAGGACAACTGGGACAGGCGAGGCCGCGTTTCGATCTGGGCCGAGGGGACAAGGTGGCGGATCAGCGGGGCGATGGTTTCGGCTCCCAGGAACATGGTCTCGACCATGCCGCGGGCGTGGAGAAGGCGGTCGGTGAATACGTGGCCGCGGTCCGGGTCGGCGCAGAGCTGGATTTCGTCCACCGCGACGAATTCCGCGTGCCGGTCGAGCGGCATCGCCTCAACGGTGCAGGAGAACCATCGTGCCTCGGGCGGGATGATCTTCTCTTCGCCGGTGATGAGGGCGACGTAGCGCGCACCTTTGATTGCGACCATGCGGTCGTAATTTTCACGGGCGAGCAGGCGGAGAGGAAAGCCGATAATACCCGAGGAATGGGCGAGCAGCCGCTCTATGGCGAGGTGCGTCTTGCCGGTGTTCGTCGGGCCCAGGACGGCCTTGACGCGAGCGGCGAAACCGGAGTCGGAGCCGAACATGGGGGGATGTTTGGGTGTCCGGCACAGGAATGCAAGCGTTGAAGTTGTGACCTGGCTCATGGATGGCTGTTCGATTTAGCGGCGGTGCCGGCGGCCCGGGATGCGACGGATTTGCGACGGCACAAATCGCGCGAGCGAAACCCGCCCTGCTGCAGGGAGCACCCAACGCTTGACTTGACCAACCGTGCGGGGCTTGTGTGCCGCCCGTAACAGGGCCGCCGGGTGAGCGGTCGAGTTTCCGCGGGACACCAGACCATGCACGCCTATCGTACCCATACTTGTGGCGTGCTCCGAGCCGCCGACGCCGGCGAGGAGGCCCGCCTTTCGGGCTGGGTGCATGCCAAGCGGGATCACGGAGGGCTGCTGTTTATCGATCTGCGCGACCATTATGGCATCACCCAGTGCGTGTTCGCCGCCGGGTCCCCCGCGTTCGCCGCCGCTGACGCGGTGCGGCCGGAGAGCGTCATCACGGTCACCGGCCAGGTGGTGATGCGTGAGGCGGGCACCGTGAATCCGCGGCTTCCGACGGGGGAAATCGAGCTGCGGGTCGCCGATCTGGTGGTGCAGTCGGCCGCCGAGGTGCTGCCGATGCAGGTCGCGGGCGAAGAGAAGTTTCCCGAGGATATCCGCCTCAAATACCGCTTTATCGATCTGCGCCGGGAGAAGCTGCATCGGAACATGATCCTGCGGTCGAACGTTATCACCTCGTTGCGCCGCCGGATGATCGAGGCGGGGTTCCTGGAGTACCAGACGCCGATTCTGACCGCCTCGTCGCCCGAGGGAGCGCGGGACTTCCTGGTACCCGCACGTATGCATCCGGGGAAATTCTACGCCCTGCCCCAGGCTCCCCAGCAGTTCAAGCAATTGCTCATGGTCGCCGGCTTCGACCGGTATTTTCAGATCGCACCTTGCTTCCGCGACGAGGCCTCGCGAGCGGACCGGTCACCGGGAGAGTTCTACCAGCTCGATTTTGAGATGAGCTACGTCACCCAGGAGGACGTTTTCAACACGATCGAGCCGGTTATCGCTGGGGTGTTCGAGGAATTCGCCGACGGCCGCGGCGTGACCAGGCCGCCCTTCCCGCGCATCCCCTACGACAAGGCGATGCTGGAATTCGGATCGGACAAGCCGGATCTGCGCAATCCGATTCGCATCAGGGATGTGACGGAGCACTATGCGGGATCGGGGTTTGGGTTGTTTTCGCGGATCGCGGCGTCCGGCGGGATCGTGCGCGCGATCCCGGCGCCGGGTGCCGGTTCGCAGCCTCGGAGCTTCTTCGACAAGCTGAACGACTGGGCGAAGGCTGAGGGCCAGGGCGGGCTGGGGTATATCATCTATGAGGCGGACGGCCCGAAAGGGCCGATCGCGCGAAACCTGGAAGCGGGGCGCGCCGAGGCAATTCGTCTCGCCTGCGGCGTGAACCCAGGCGACGCCGTGTTCTTCGTTGGTGGCAAGAAGGATGTATCGGAGAAATTCGCGGGCACGGTGCGCAGCCGCGTTTGCGAGGAACTCGGCCTGCTGGAAAAGGGAACCTTCCAGTTCTGCTGGGTGACCGACTTCCCGATGTTCGAACTCAACGAAGAAACCGGGCTGGTCGACTTCAGCCACAACCCGTTCAGCATGCCGCAAGGCGAACTGGAAGCGCTGAACAGCCTGGATCCGCTGTCCATCAAGGCCTTCCAGTACGATATCGTTTGCAACGGAATCGAACTGTCCTCCGGCGCGATCCGCAACCACCGTCCCGACATCATGATCCGAGCGTTCGAGATCGCGGGGTACTCGGCCGCGGATGTCGAAACCCGCTTCGGCGGCATGCTGAATGCCTTCCGCTATGGTGCGCCGCCGCATGGCGGGTCGGCCCCTGGGATCGACCGCATGGTGATGCTGCTGGCGGATGAGCCGAACATCCGCGAGGTCATCCTTTTCCCGTTGAACCAGCAGGGCGAGGACCTCATGATGGGCGCGCCGGCCGAGATCTCTCCGGCTCGTCTGAAGGAACTGTCGCTTAAGATCGATATCCCGCCGGGCAGGCTTAAGGTCAGCAGCCCTCTGGTCACCCCCGCGTCTGCGGCCGCGCGCTCGGTCACGGGTGGCTGAGGCGTTGCTAACCCTGCCAGGGAGCGGTGGCGCGATGTGTTCTTGTGTGACTATCGTCAGCCGCCCATTTGTGGCGACATTTTCAGTGGAGTTTTTCATGCGCCTCACCGCCGCCCTCGGCGCGCTGCTTGTGACAACTGTATGTGCGATCCAGCCGGCCGCCGCAGCCAACGTGCCACCACCCGCTCCCATCACTGGTGCAAGCCAACTGCTGGCGCATAAGGCATTGTACACACTGACGCTTGACAGCGCGAAAAGCAGCGATGTGATCGCGGCTCGGGGTACCATGGGGTACGAGGTGACAGACGCGTGCGACGGCTGGGCGGTGCGCCAGCGCCTGACCATGATCATCACCAACGCCGACGGTCAGGACATCGAGATGTCGTCGGATTATGCGACCTGGGAATCCAAGGATGGCCTGAGGTTCCGCTACCACATGCGCCAGACCACCGACACGGCGGTGACCAGCCAGACGGATGGTGAGGCCTCGCTGCCGAAGGCTGGCGGCGTCGGCGAGGCGCGTTACACTTCACCCCACGACAGCACCAGCGTGCTGCCGGCCGGCACGGTGTTCCCGATGGCGCACACCGCCGCGATCATCGCGGCAGCGCGGGAGAAGAAGCATTTCATTGCCCTGCCCCTGTTCGACGGCACAGATGAAAACGGCGTGGAGGACAGCTTCATCGTGGTGCTCGACTGGAAGCCGCCGATGCCGACGAAGTGGCCGGTCCTTTCGCTTCTGCCCAGCACGCGGGTGCACATCTCGTTCTTCGATCATGGACCCGTCGGTGTCATGCCGTCCTATGAGGTTGCGATGCGCTACTGGGAGAACGGTGTGGCGGACGACATGAAGATGAACTTCGGCGATTTCGTGATGAACGCCAGGATGAAGGAATTCGCGCCGCAACCGCGGCGGTGCTAAACCATTTTCAGCCTGACTGTGCAGGCCGAAAATGGTCTACCTTTTTGTTTGATCGCCAGATTCACGTGCCAGGCGCGTTCCGCTCAGCGCGATCATGCGAGGGATCCAAGCGGGCGTCGCCGCCTTCGGCGGGTCAACGCTGCCACCCGGCTATCAGTTGGGCGCAACGCTTGCCCTGCCTCAACGCCTGCCATTGCAGCCCCTCGCTTCGAGGACCGTTGCGACCACTCGCGAACACGCGCCGGAGCGTTTCCAGCCCGATTAGAAGCGCTCTGTAGAGCGACCTGGCGGCGGCTTGGCTTCAGGATTCCAGCAGCCGGCGTAGCAATTCAACATCTTCGGCGAACGTGCCGTCACGCTCCATCAGCTCGGTGACGCGAGAGACGGCGTGCATCACGGTGGTGTGGTCACGGTTGCCGAATTTGCGACCGATCTCCGGCAGGCTGCGGCTGGTGAGTTGTTTGGCCAGGTACATCGCCACCTGGCGTGGCCGGGCGACCGCGCGGGCGCGTCTGGCGGACGACATGTCGGTCAACCGGATACTGTAATGTTCGGCCACTTTCTTTTGAATTTCTTCGATCGTGACCCGACGATCATGGGCCTTCAGAATGTCGTGCAGTACTTCGTGGGTGGTCTCCAATGTTACGGGGCGGCTAAACAAGTTGGCGTGCGCGACGAGACGGTTCAGCGCACCTTCCAGTTCGCGTACGTTGGAAGTGATCTTGTGGGCGAGGAATTCCAGCACCTTCACTGGCACATTGACGCCGGCGCGCGCGGCCTTCGCCTCGAGTATCGAGATGCGCAGTTCGTAGGTTGTCGAGTGCAGGTCGGCGACCATGCCGCAACCAAGGCGAGTGCGCAGGCGGTGCTCCAGGCCGTTCAGGTCGGAGGGCGATTTGTCGGCCGAGACGACGATCTGCTTTCCCTGCTCAACCAAGTAATTGAATGTATGGAAGAACTCTTCCTGCGTGTTATCCTTGCCGATCAGGAACTGCAGGTCGTCAATCATCAGGACATCGACACTACGAAGATTTTCCTTAAACTCCATGGTTGACTGGCTGCGGATCGCCGCGATGAACCGGTACATGAATTTCTCGGCCGACATGTATGCGACCGAAACGGGATTGGTGGTACGGTCGGTCAGTTCCCAGGCGATCGCGTGCATGAGGTGGGTCTTGCCTAGGCCGACGCCGCCGTAAAGGAACAGCGGATTGAAGCCTGGGCTGGACGGGCGTTCGGCGACCCGGCGGGCGCAGGCGTATGCAAACTCGTTCGGCTTGCCGACAACGAAACCTTCGAACGTAAAGCGCGAATCGAGTGGCGCGGCGAGATCGGAACGGGATTCGACCCGCTCTTCCTGCCACGGGGAGGCTGGTGGGACCGGTGCCAAGCGGGCTGGCGAGAAGTGATCGCGTATTGCCTCGGGCATCGGCTCCCTGCCGTTTTCGCCGGGCGCGGGCACGCGTTCCGCCAGGGGCGCCGACTGGGCGGCGGTACTGCTCACGCGGATATCTACCCGACGAACGGAGGCGTTCTCGGATTGCCACATCGCGCGCAGGCGGTCGCCGTATCGGGTGGACACCCAATCGCGGAGAAAGCGAGTTGGCAAAGTAACCGTGATCTCATCGCCGTCGAGTCCGCTCAGGTTCATCTGGCGCAGCCAGGTACGATATTCGACCTCACCCACCTCAGCCTGCAAACGTCCCCTGATTCGGGTCCACTGGGTCGCCAGTAGTGGCATTTCCACGATCTCAGGCTCAGTCGTGGTCATCCAAAACTCCCCCTGCGTTCGTTTTGCGCAGCTAGATTGATTATAGTAAGTGCCCGTGTGCTGGCGTTCAGCCCTTGCCCCTGTCTTGGTCCGCACGGAACACAGTTTGCCGTTCCCTTCGGGAGGGTTGATTTTTGCTATCGCTACTGTCCGGTTGGCGGGATAACGTATGTCAGGGTTGAGGAAGGAGGCAAGGCAATTTGGAGCTGAGCAGTCAAATCTAAATAAACGAAATAACATTACCATGGTGCACTGCTGATCACGCTAACATTAACGCGTGCTCTCTTTGAGCACAACATGCAGATCCGCAAGTATACAAAGATCCAATTTGGTAACGACTTGCCCAGATGCAATTCCGTATCATGCACGCCTGGAGGAGACCGGTCAACCCTTTCGGATCGACCGGTTACCGATCATCAGGAGCTCGGGAGCGCCTTGATCCGAGCCGAGAGACGCGACAGCTTACGGGCCACGGTATTCGCGTGAATCACGCCCTTGCCCGATGCGCGCTGCATTTCGGGCTGAGCATCCCGCAGGGCCGCGACCGCAGCGGACTTGTCGCCGCTGGTGATCGCGGTCTCAACCTTCTTCACGAAGGTGCGCATACGCGATTTCCGCGCGTGGTTTCGCGCGGTACGGGTGACGGTTTGACGGATGCGCTTGCGCGCCGATGCGGTGTTGGCCATGCGTTCTTCGATCACGAGGTTAATGAGCCACGCCACCCCCGGGTCCGTGAACTGGGGCTGATCTGGCGGAAGACGGCGGTTCTACGCATCGCCCCCCTTCAAGTCAAGATTGTTGGCCATGCCGCGGGGTGGTCATAGAACCGGAACACCGCCTCGTTTGGCCTTCTCCTCCGGCTCCACATGAATGGTGATCACCAGATGGCTCATTTCGGCTTTGAGGGTATCCTCGATTCGGTCGCAGATCTGGTGCGCCGCCGCAACCGTCATATTGCCGGGAACGACGAGGTGGAATTCGAGGAAGGTGAGCCGCCCGGCATGGCGGGTGCGCAGGTCATGCGCCTCGATCGCGCCTGCTGCGCTGTTGGCGACAAGTTCCCTGATCCGGTTCACCACCGCGGGTTCAGGGGCCATGTCCATCAAGCCACTGACCGAGGAGGAGATCATCTGGATGCCCGACCACAGCACGTAAAGCCCCGTCGCCGCGGCCAGCATCGGATCGAGCCTCACCTGACCGGTGGCCACGGCCAGCAACAAGCCGGCGGCGATTCCCACGGAGGTGACCACGTCGGCCAGCAAGTGTCGTCCGTCGGCTGCCAGCGCCGGAGATCGCAACCGCCGGCCCGCCGCCAGCAGCACGGCCGACCAGACGGCGTTGATCGCGGTTGCTGCACCATTGAGGGCTATGCCACGCAGGGGCGCGTCCAGCACCCGGAGGTGAAACCAGCTTTCCCACGCTTCATCGAAGATCAACAAGGCGGCGACGGTAATCAGGACGCCTTCGATCACCGCGGCGAAGAATTCGGCCTTGTCATGCCCATAGGGATGGTTTGCGTCCGCCGGCCTGGCGGCAAAGCGCAGGGCGACCCAGGCGATGAGGCTGGCCGCAACGTTGACGATGCTTTCGAGCGCGTCGGAATAAAGCGCCGCACTGCCGGTGAGCCACCAGGCAGCGCTCTTCAGGCCGAGCACCAGGCAGCCGGCAAGCATGCTGCCTAGTGCGAAGCGCTCCCCGCGTGTCATGCCGACGGCGCGTAGCACATCGCCACACGCCCGTCAGCCGGGTCGGTTACCGTCGGCGGGCCCAGCTGGATCCGGTGCGCCGGCGGTGCAGTCGGGCAAACAGGAGCCGCAGGAATGCCCGGAGCTCCATTTCGACACAATTTGAACCGATCCTCGTTTGCCAGCGCAGATTTGGCAGTGGCGGCGCGCTTCCGGGGGCGCTATTAACTTGGTCGGCGAAACCGTTGAAAGAGAAGCATATGCGTCAATTCGTGAGTGCTGTTGCCGCGTTGACCATACTGTCCTCCCAGCCGGTGCTGGCAGAGCAGCAATGCGCATCTGTTTCGGACCAGTCGGCGTTCGAGATTCAGGCACTGCGCAGCGAGCTGATGGTGCTGGCGACCGGTTGCCATGACGACGCGGAGTACAACGCGTTCATCCGGCGCTATCAGCCGGACTTGCAGGCCAACGAGCGGGCGATCGACGCGTATTTCCGGCACCGTTACGGGAAGGCCGGGCGAGTGGAGCATGATCGGTTCGTGACCGAACTGGCGAACGCGATGTCCCGTGAGGGCAGCGACCTGGGTGGCGACTTCTGCCCACGCAACGGGCTGATTTTTCATGAGGTGCTAGCGCTGCAATCGGCGTCAGAACTGACGGAGTTTGCGGCGGGCAAAAGTCTGGTCCCGGGTTCGGTGGAGATTTGCACGCCAATGTCGTCCAGTGAGGCGCCTGTGCACAAGGTGGCGGCAATGAAGAAGAAGAGGTGACGGCACGCCGGCGATAACCGGGTCGACCGCAGGCGAAATAGCCGGCGGAGGGTGGCGACCGACGCCATACCTGCGCCTTCGATGCTGGCAGTGCGCGCCAACTATCGGGACGCCCGCTCGGGCACGCGAGAGAAGAAAGCGTCCTTGGCCTGCTGTTCTCACGCTTATGGGGGGATCAGCCGCCGACGCCGCGCAGGACTGTCGCCCTTCGCGGGTCAGGAGGCGGTCAGCTCAGCTGTTGTTCCGGTTGCCCAGGAGTTGCAGCAGCAGCATGAACAGGTTGATGAAGTTCAGATACAGGCTTAGCGCATCGTAAACGCTGCGCTTGTTCGCGCCGTCGGTGCCTTCGGCATAGGCGAACTGCAGGTAGCTCGCCTTGATCCGCTGCGTGTCATAGGCGGTCAGGCCGGTGAAGACGATCACGCCGATGATGCTGACGGCGAACTGCAGCGCGCTGCTGTGGAAGAACATGTTCGCCAGGCTGGCGATGATGATTCCGAACAGCCCCATCATCAGGAAGCTGCCCATGCGGCTGAGGTCGGCCCTTGTCGTGTAGCCATACAGACTGGTCGCGGCGAAGGTGGCGGCGGTGATGAAGAACACCCGCACGATCGACTCTTGCGTGTAGACCAGGAAGATGTTCACCAGGCTGGCGCCCATCGCGGCGCAGAACACCCAGAACAAGGCTTGCGCGGCCGGGGTGGACAGCTTGTTGACGCCCAGCGACAGCACCAGCACGAATGCCAGCGGAGCGAAGATCGCGATCATCGCCAGCGCCGTGGGATGATGAGCGAACCCGAACGGGGTCTGCACCAACGGATAGAAGGCATTGATCAGGCTGGTGTTGGCGATCGCGTAGGCGACGACACCGGTCAGCAGCAGGCCGGATGCCATCCAGTTGTAAACCCGCAGCATGTAGGCCCGTAGCCCGGCATCGAAGACGGCCGTGGTAGCGGCGGATGCCCGTGGATAGGCCCCGAATTGCGGACTGTAAGCCATGGTTCCTTGTTCCTTTCGAGCGTGAGCCCGCGTTGATTATACCCGACCGGCGCCGCCGGTAAACGGCCAGCGGCAAGCCCGACCGGGTCGATTGACAAAGGCACTTCAGCGGGGCCGGACCAAGACCGATCGGATGCGCTACTCGTTCCTCAAAAGTGGCGCCGGCCTCGCCCGCAGAGCCGCCGCTGTCCCAGCATAACCGAACAGCAGCATGAGTGCGAGTGCTCCCGCAAGTGTGCAAATAAGTGTTACCGGGAGAAAAATCCAGTCCGTGTGCATTATGTAATGCGCCACTCCGTAGCTGGCGGCGGACCCGACGATCGCGGCGATCAGGCCGGCGACGACGCCGAGCAGGCCGAACTCGGTCAGCCAGGCGGTGCGGATCTGAGCGCGGGTGGCACCGAGGGTCCGCAGGATGACGGCCTCCCGCACACGGCGGCGCTGCCCGGCGGCGATAGCGCCCGACCAGCACGAACGTGCCGGCGAGCAAGCGTCAGCGCTCCGGTGGCGGTCAGCGCGGCGGCAACCTGGTTCAGCAGGGCGGCGATAGCGGACGAGCACGTCCTCGACGCGGATGCCGGTGACGTTCGGCAGCGCGTCGGTGACGGCCCGCAGCAGGGCCGCCCTGCCCGGCGTCGGCGATGCGAACCGTGGCGATGATGGGTATGCGGCGCGTGCGCCAGCAGGCCTGGACTGGCGACCATGAAGAAATTTATCGACAGCGATTGCCAGGCGATGTCGCGGAAATTGGCGATCTTCAGGTCGATGTCGCGGCCCAGGACGTTGACCCGGATGATGTCGCCGATGCCGACGTGCCAGCCTTTCGCCAGATTGGCGTCGAAGGAAACCAGCGGCGGCCCGTCGTAGTCCGGCGGCCACCATTTGCCGGCGACCAGCCGCGTGCCCTCGGGCGGCGTGGCGGCATAGGTCAGGCCTCGGTCGCCGCGCAGCGCCCAGGCGGTGTCGGGGGTGGTGACCACCTGGTCGACCGGGACGCCCTTGACGGCGACGATCCGGGCACGGAGCGACGGCACCTGATGCAAGTCCTGTCACACCGGGCTGGGCGTGAACGATGGACTCGAAGCGCGGAAGCTGGTCGTTCTGGATGTCGACGAAGAAGAAGCTGGGGGCGTTGGCGGGAAGCTGTTCCTGGATCTGATGCTGCATGTTGCCCTGGATCAGCGCGACCGCCGCGAGGGTCGACAGTCCGAGGCCGGCCGACAGCAGCAGCAGCGGCGTCGGGGCGCCGGGACGGTGCAGGTTGCCGACGCCGAGGCGGATCGACGGGAACCGCGACGCGGGCGCCAGCCGGGCGAGCCGCATCACGGCGGATCCGCCGGCACGGAACAGCGCCAGGGTCAGGCCGGCGCCGGCACAGAAATACAGCGCGAAGGCGCGGTCGGTGGCGGTGGCGACGGTCAGCCCGATCAGACCAGCGCGAGCGCGGCGTTCACCACGATGAGCGCGGCGGAGGGTCGGGTCGCCTCCGGCACCAGCCCGTCGCGGAACAGCGCGCCACCCGGGATGCGCGCCGCTCGGCCCAGCGGCCACAGGGCGAAGCAAAGCGCGATCAGCAACGCCGTAGGTCGCCGCCAGCAGCAGCGGGTCCGGGATAAAGCGCCGAGCACCGGCGGCACCGGCAGGATGGCGGCGAGGAAGCGGGCGCCGAGCAGCGGCAGGGCCGCGCCCGACGGCCATGCCGAGGACGATGCCCGCCGGCGGCCAGCGTCAGCAACCTGGATCAGGCAGACGGCGAACACCAGCCGTGCCGAGGCGCCCAGGCAGCGCAGCGTCGCGATCGTGCGAGCGCGGGCATCGAGCCAGGCTCGGACGCCGTTGGCGACGCCGATGCCGCCGACCAGCAGGGAGGTCAGGCCGACCAGGGTCAGGAACAGCGCGGTCTGGTCGATGAAGCGGCTGACGCCCGGCGCGGCGTCGGAGGGGTCGCGGATGCGCCAGCCCTGGTTGGGGAATTGCTGCCGGATCTCCCGGGCGATGCGGGCCGGGTCGTTCGCGGTCAGGCGGATGGCGTAGCGGACCATGGCACCGGGTGAAATCAGGTGGGTGGATGGCAAGCGCATCGGCTGCGATCAGCACGCGCGGGCCGAGGATGGCGGCGGTCGCGACCCGGTCCGGTTCGTGGGTCAGCGTGCCGGCGACCCGGAAGGTGGCGGTGCCAATCCGGGCGGTATCGCCCAGGATGCAGACCGAGGCGGTCGAGGACGACCTGTTCGGCGAGCAGCCCGTATTTTCCGTCCTGCCGGCCGAGCGCGTTGGCGAGGGGCTGGGCGGGCTCGGTCGTGGCGTCGCCGACCAGCGGCCATTTCGCGTCGACGGCTTTCAGCTCGATCAGCTGCCGCTCGCCGGACGGGGCGACCAGCATGGACCGCATCTGGCTGACGTCGGAGGTCGTGGCACCACGGGCCTGCAGCCAGTCGCGCAGTTGGTCCGGCAGAGGCTGCGAGCCGCCATCGATCTCCAGGTCGCCGCCGAGCAGCGCGCGGCCGTCGGCAGGCGAGGCCGGCATCGACCGCCGCCCGCAGCGTGCCGACCGCGGCGATCACCCCGACGCCGAGCGCCAGGCAGAGCAGGACGATCCAGAGGCCGCGGACGCCGCCGCGGAGTTCCCGCCGCGCGATGGTCAGGGCAAGGATCATGGCGCAGGGTCTTGGGGCGGTCGGTTCTGTTTTGCCGCGGACGTTGCGTGCTTCGAATCAGCGGGGCCAGGTGCAGGCGCGACGAGAGATGGTGCGGTCCGGTTCAATGGCACGGACCGTTGCGTGGCCCGATTCAATGCCAAGAGGCCTGGACGCCAAGGCGGCAACGCAACGGCCGCGAAGGGTGGGCGGCCACTTACTCATGCGTTTTCGCCTTTCGCCGGTTAACTTCGGGCCGCCTGGTGTAAATCGCGGCGACAAAATCACCTGTGCTCGCGTCGCTTGGCGGACGAGCCTCACGCCGGGACGGCCTCATCCACCCGGCCATCCGACAGATGCACCTGCCGGTCGCAGCGGGCCGCCAGGTCGCGGTCGTGGGTGATCAGCAGCAGCGTCGTGCCCGTCGCGCTGGCGCAGCGCGAACAGCAGATCGATCACCGTTTCGCCGGTCGCGTGGTCCAGGTTGCCGGTCGGCTCGTCCGCCAGCAGCAGCGCCGGTTCGGGCGCGAACGCGCGGGCGAGCGCGGTGCGCTGCTGCTCGCCGCCGGAAAGCTGGCCCGGCAGATGGGTCAGCCGGTGGCCCAGGCCGACCGCGTCCAGCGCGGCGCGCGCGCGGGCGTCGGCGTTGCGCACACCGGCCAGTTCCAGCGGGATCGCCACGTTCTCCAGCGCCGTCATGGTCGGGATCAGGTGGAAGGCCTGGAAGACGATGCCGACCCGCTCGCGCCGCAGTTTTGCCAGGGCATCCTCATTCAGCCGGGTGATCTCCTGCCCGTCCAGCGAAACGCTGCCCGCTGTGGCGCGTTCCAGGCCCGCAAGGACCATCAGGAGGCTGGTCTTGCCCGATCCCGAGGGGCCGACGAGACCGACCGCCTCACCCTTGCCGATGTCCAGATCGACTCCACGCAATATATTGACCGGCCCGGCCGCGGACGGCACGGTCAGGTGGAGGTCCCTGATCCGCACGAGCGGCACGATGGCGTTGGCTGAGAGCGGAGAGCGCGGAATGGCATCCATTGGCCTCTATATTGTGGGGCGGGATGGCGGCGGAAGGGCTGGTGCGCCGTTGCAATGGTGTTAGCCGTTGCCTCGCCGGCGGCTGCGCCGCCCCGCTCGGCTGCTGGTGCTGGGGGATTCGCTGTCCGCCGGCTACGGCCTGCCGCATGACGACGGGTTCGAGGTCCAGTTGCAGCGGGCGCTGAACGCGCGCGGGCACGACGTGTCGCCATCGTCGACGGCGCCGTGTCCGGCGACACCAGCGCGGGCGGGCTGGCTCGGCTGGACTGGACGCTGGGCGACGGCGCGGATGCCGCGATCGTCGAGCTTGGGGCGAACGACGGGCTGCGCGGGGTCGATCCGAAGGACATGGAGGCGAACCTGACCGCCATCCTGGACGAGCTGGCGGCGAGGCATATCCCGGTGCTGCTGACCGGAATGTATGCGCCGCCGAACCTGGGACCGGATTACGAGAAGGCCTTCCGCGCGGTGTTCGATCGGCTGGGGAAGCGGCCGGGCGTGCTGTACGATCCGTTTTTCCTGGAGGGGGTGGCGCTGCACCCGGAGCTGATCCAGGCCGACGGGCTGCATCCGAACGCCGAGGGGGTGAAGCGCGAGGTTGCGCAAATCCTGCCTCTGGTGGAACAGTTGCTGGCGGAGATACATCCTGCATGAGTCTGACCGCGTGAGGTCTACAGGATGAGACTATTTGTCGCCCTCGACCTGCCGTGGATGCTGCGGGAACGGCTGTCGACGCTGGCCGGCGCCGGCTTGCCGGGCGCGCGATGGGTGCCTCCGGACGAACTACCACCTGACGCTGCGCTTTATCGGCGAGACTCCCGGACATCGCGCCGAGGATATCGATACGGCGCTGGCCGGGCTGCGCGCGCGCGGGTTCTCCTTGACCCTGGCGGGCGTCGGCACGTTCACCAAAGCGGGGCCGAAGCACGGCGTTATGGGTCGGGGTGGAGCGGAACCCGCAACTCGACCACCTGCAGAACAAGATCGAGACGGCGTTGCAGCGCTGCGGGCTGGAACCTGAACGGCGGCGGTTCCAGCCGCATGTGACGCTGGCGCGGTTGGATAACGTGCCGGAGGGGAAGCTGGTGTCCTACGTCCAGGCGCACAACCTGTTCCGCGCCGACCCGGTGCCGGTGGAGCATTTTACGCTGTTCAGCTCGCAGCTGGGGAAGGAGGCATCGGTTTATACAGCCGAGGTGGAATATGGGTTGGTCTGATTCGATATGGGTGCAGGCGGCCGGATGGCTGTCGGTGGCCGGCCGTCGGAGAATGACGGCGCCGACCAACCTGAGGAGCGATCAGCCCTTCACCCCTCCCATGGTCAGACCCGAGGTCATGTAGCGTCGGAAGGCGTAATAGGCGGCGACCGGCGGGATGGAATAAATGATGGCGGTCGCCATCATGTAGTTCCAGGGCGCCTCGTCGCTGTTCAGGAACTGCGCCAGCACCACCGCAACGGTCATGTTGGGCGTCGAGGACAGCAGCAAGAACTGGTAGAGGTAGTCGTTCCAGGCCAGCAGCAGCGCGAAGGTGCCGACCGCGACCAGTGCAGGAGCCATCAGGGGCAAATAGACCCGCCAGTACACCTGCCAGGGCGAGGCGCCGTCGATGCGCGCCGCCTCGTCGAGTTCGATCGGGATCGAGACCGCATACTGCGTGAACACGAAAATCGCGTAGGGGGTCGCGAAAGCGACGTAGGCGGCAATCACCGACCACAGCGTGTTGTTGCCGCCATAGTGCTGCATGATCATGTAGAACGGGATGGCGACGAACGACGCGGGGATGACATAGGTTACCAGCGCGAGGTTGCTGATTATCCAGCCGCCGCGGATGCGCATCCGCCCGATCACGAAGCTGGTCAGCGAGCCGATCAGCAAGGTGAAGAAGGTGGTGCCAAATCCGACATAAAAGCTGTTGCCGAACTGGTGCCAGAAGTAAGCGAGGTACCAGTAGCCCTCGGTCACCACGATCCAGAAGCTGTCCAGCGTGGGCGCCGGCGGGAAGACGTCATTGCTGAACACGTCGTCGTGCGAGCTAAGCGCCACCATGACCATGTTGTAGATCGGGCCGAGCGACCAGATCACCAGGATCAGGCCGAAAACCATGGCGGCGGCCTCGGAGACGAAGCGACGCACCCGATGGTCCCGCTGGCGCGGCCGGCGCCCGGCGGCGAGCGTGGCGCTCATCGTTCCACCGCCGAGGCGCGCACTCGCCGCATCAGCAGCATCACCAACGGCACCAGCACCGGGATGGCGGACATCACCGCCGCTACGCCGAGGTCAGGCTCGGACATGACATAGGCGTCGCGGATGCCCAGCGTCGCGAGAACCTGGGTGGAGTTGGCCGGCCCGCCGCCGGAGACGAAATAGACGGTGGAGAAATCGCCCAGTGTGAACAGCATGCCGAGCAGGGTGCAAATAAGGTAGAGATTGGCGAGCAACGGGAACGTGACGTGCTTGAACCGCTGCACTCCGGTGGCTCCGTCGACGTCCGCGGCTTCGTAGAGTTCCTTCGAAATCGTCATCCGCCCGGCGAGCATGATCACGGTCCAGAACGGGAGCCATTTCCAGACATAGGCCACGATGTCGGCGCCAAGAGCGAGCCAGCGTTGGTCGAGGAAGGACGGGCCGTTGAAGTGGAACAGATCCCACAGCAGGTTGTCCACCAGCCCCCACTGGCCGTTCAGCATCCAATGGATCGACAGGAAGGTGGGCAGCGCCGGTATCGCCCAGGGCAGGATGAAGATGATCAGCAGCGCCTTCACCCACCAGCCCTTGCGCATGAAGAAGCCGGACAGGAACAGCGCCATCACCATTCGGAGGTTCACCCCGACCACCACGTAGATCAGCGTGTTGACCACGGTGTCCTGGTAGACGGGATCGGCGAATAACTGCGTATAGAGCGACGGGCGGTGGCCCATCCACAGCCCGTAAGCGATCGGGTAAACGACGAACAGGACGAAGGTGACGATATACGGCACCAGGAAGGCGAGCGCCCAGATGAAGTCTGGCCCTTGCAGGCCGGCACGCCAGGGGTGATGGCTCGTGCGGCGGGCTGGGAATCGAGGTCCGACGTCGATGAGCTGGGCGCTGCCCTCCACCGTACCGGCCATCGCTCAGGCGGCCGCGGCGATCGGGTATTTGGCGAAGGAAGCCTTGATCTGCGCGAAAGCCCAGTCCGCCGCCTGCTCCGGCGTCTTGCCGTCCTTGTACACCTGCGCGTACGAGCTCGCCCCAAACCTGCTGCGCCTCGACCTCGCCATAGGCCGGATTGTAGGCGATGTAGTCGGCGGGTATCGTCGGGCCGAGGAGGGTTTCAGTCACATACGGGGTGAGGTGAGGCGCCAGTTCCGGATTGCTGTTATGCAGCCAGAACGGGTCCGTGTGCGCGAGCTCCGGGAACACCGGCACGAAGCGGCCGAGACCAGCCTTCAGATATTCGTTATTGACTTTTGGTTCTATAACGTAACGCATGAACTCCTTGGCGACCTCGGGGTTCTTCCCGGTCTTCGGCAGCATGGCGCTGACCACCCCTACCGCCGCCGGTAACGGCTTGCCGTCGTTGCCGAGCGGCAGGCCCAGCGTGGCGCAGTTCGCAAGGTCCTTTGGTCGATGGAACATCGCCAGCTCGGTCGAGATCGTGCCGTCGAAATCCATCAGGATCAGCTTTGAGTGGAAGGCATTGTTGTCGTCGGAGTCGCTCCAGCTGATCGCGCCGGGCGGGACGTAGCCTTGCTTGTAGGCATTGGTGAAATAGGTGATCGTCTTGATGACCGCTTCCCGCACCTGTGGGTCGTCGGTGTGCTCCTTGCCGTCGGGAGTGATGATGTCCTTGCCGCCATTGGCGATCAGGAAAGCGGTGAACACAGCGTTGCCGTCACTCGGGCCATTGGTCGTCATCTGGAGACCGAACGGATAGATCTGGCGCATGCCCTTGTCGCGCAGCTTCGCCTGCATCGGCTTGAACCAGTCCCAACGTGCGTCCCAGGTATTCGGGAGGTCCGCCATCTTGTAGCCGGCCTTCTCCACCAGGTCCGACCAGACGTGGAACGGGGCGGAGGCACACTTGTATGGGACGGCAGTAGAAGGCACGCCCCTTGTTCACCTTGTTATAGAGCTTGGTGGACAGCAGTGCGGTATCGCTGAACTTCTTCTCCTGTGTTGCGACGACGTCGCTGACGTCCACCAGCTTGTCGTTCCAGGCGTTGAGCACCAGGGTCGTCTCAATGCCGTCGAACGATATCACATCCGGTGTATTGTTCGTCTGCAGCGCGGACACCATTTTCTGCTCGAGTGCCACGAACGGCAGGATACTGTAATCAATCGTGTTGCCGCTGGCCCTCTCGTAGTCCGCCACCATCTTCCGGAAGGACTCGTCTTCCTCCGGAATGAACCCTTGCGTCCACCAGACCTCCGCGGTCTTTGCGGCGGCGCGGGCGACATAGGGCCGCGCCAGCACTCCTGCCGCGGCTACTCCCAACGAGGTGCCGAGAACCTTCCTCCGGCTCATGCCTGGCATGGACCATCTTCCTTCCCTGTGCGGGGTGACCCGGTTTTTCTGGGACAGCGTTGACTGTCTTTGAGGGCCACGATTGCTATTCTCGGCTATTTGGTCAATGTCCACTGAGGTGAAATTGTCTTCATCTACCTGGTGCCGTTCGCCTGCGCGGCAGACATGATATGTGGGCGCAGACCGACTGCATTACTGCTGCGTTCCTATATCTCTTCCTGTCGGCAACATGCGATGGTTCAATTAGGGCGACAACGGCCACGCGCAGGATTGCACTGTAAGAACGAGATGACCAAAAGGAATCCCCGGCTTTGGGCATGGACAATTTCAGTCTAGAGCGCTTAGGCCTTAAGTGGAGACGCTCTAGCTCATATTTATCGAGCAAATCGCATGAGCCTGAGGTCGCTTCGCGATTCGAGGTCAGGCTGATATTGCTCTAGTCCAAGTTTCGACACAGGACGGCCGTTTATTGATACAGTCTTGCGAGTGATCCCCTGCGTAGGATCGATCATCGCTACGTCATATTGCACGCAGCAATAGGGGGCCTGGCCAGCTGGCGGATGGAAACGGAGGATCCGGTGGCCGAGAGCGCACGCATTGGCCAAACAGAACGCCAGGAAAAGCCACCAGTGCCACACTGGTCAATATCTGGTCATCCGCGGTGATGTATCGGTGTAGGGGTGGGCGCCGACAATTATTCGATACAAGCCGCGATCGTTTCAAAAGCGGGCGCGGAGAGGGTTTCGCGGAGCGCCCTTCGCGAGGCGTCAGACGCCGCGGACGGCAGCGCGACGCCAAGATGCGGCCGTGCTTCTGTCAGCTGCAAGGACCGCTCGCGCCCTAGGCCGTCCGGTCGCTTGCCGCCCCCAGCGCCGCCTGTGCCGCGGCCAGGCGGGCGACCGGGACGCGGAACGGGCTGCATGACACGTAGTCCAGGCCGACCTGGTCGCAGAACGTGATGGAGGCCGGGTCGCCGCCATGCTCTCCGCAGATGCCAAGCTTGAGGTGGTTTTTGGTGGCGCGGCCTTTTTCGGCGGCGATGCGGACCATCTCGCCGACTCCCTCGACGTCGATCGAGACGAACGGGTCCTTCGGCAGGATTCCCTGCTCGACGTATTGCGGCAGGAACTTGCCGGCGTCGTCGCGGGACAGGCCGAACACGGTCTGGGTCAGGTCGTTGGTGCCGAAGCTGAAGAAGTCGGCGTCCTCTGCGATCTTGTCGGCGAGCAAGGCGGCGCGCGGCAGCTCGATCATGGTGCCGACGCTGTATTCGATGGTGGTACCGGTTTCGGCGAAGACTTCCGCCGCGATCTTGTCGACCTGGGCGCGCGTAATCTCGAGTTCCTTCTTCATGCCGACCAGCGGGATCATGATCTCCGGATGCGGGGCCTTGCCGGTCTCCTTGGCAACGACGATCGCGCCCTCAAAGATCGCGCGGGCCTGCATTTCGTAGATTTCGGGGAAGGAGACGCCCAGGCGGCAGCCGCGATGCCCAAGCATCGGGTTGGCCTCGGCAAGCTCGTCGGCGCGCTGACGGATGGTGGCGACGTCGGTGCCGAGCGAATCCGCGACTTCCTGCATCTCATGGTCGGCGTGCGGCAGGAACTCGTGCAGCGGCGGATCGAGCAGGCGGATCGTGACCGGCAAGCCGGCCATGATGGTGAACAGCTTGCGGAAATCCTCCCGCTGGAACGGCAGCAGACGGGCCAGCGCGGTGCGGCGACCGGCTTCGGTGTTGGAGATGATCATCTGGCGGACCGCCAGGATGCGCTCCGGGTCGAAGAACATGTGTTCGGTGCGGCAGAGGCCGATGCCCTCGGCGCCGAACTTTCGGGCGGTTTCGGCGTCTACCGGGGTTTCGGCGTTGGCGCGCACGCCCAGGCGGCGGTGGTTG
This sequence comes from uncultured Alphaproteobacteria bacterium, assembly GCA_963817185.1. Taxonomy (GTDB): domain Bacteria; phylum Pseudomonadota; class Alphaproteobacteria; order Acetobacterales; family Acetobacteraceae; genus Rhodopila. The sequence goes on from CAWFNN010000007.1 coordinate 1,086,733, forward strand.
TCGGCCCACTCCATCAGGGTGCCGAAATCGCCGGACACCGCCGGCTCGATCATGGCGACAGGACCGACGAAGACCTCACCGGTGGCGCCGTCCAGCGTGATGATCTCGCCGGCGCGGATGTGCTTGCCGCCGGCGGAGAGGACCTGAGCGTTGTAGTCGACGCTGATGCCGCCGGCGCCGGCAACGCAGGGGCGGCCCATGCCGCGGGCGACCACAGCGGCGTGGCTGGTCATGCCGCCGCGTGTGGTCAGGATGCCCTTGGGCGGCGTGCATGCCGTGGATGTCCTCAGGGCTGGTCTCGACGCGGCACGAGAATCACGGCCTCGCCCTTGGCGGCGCGGCATTCGGCTTCGTCGGCGCTGAACACGACAGTGCCGGAGGCGGCGCCCGGGCTGGCCGGCAGGCCCTTGCCCAGCAGGGTGCGCGGGCGCTCTTCGGGTCCAGCATCGGGTGCAGCAAGCTGGTCGAGCGACGACGGATTGACCCGCATCACCGCCTCGGCCTCGTCGATCAGGCCCTCGTGCGCCATTTCCACCGCCATGCGCAGGGAGGCGCGGCGGTGCGCTTGCCGTTGCGCGTCTGCAGCATGTACAGCTTGTGCTGCTGCACGGTGAACTCGATGTCCTGCATGTCCTTGTAGTGTTTTTCCAGCTTCGCGCGGACTTCCATCAGTTCCGCGTAGGCGGCGGGCATCGCCTGCTCGAGCGGGATTTCGCCCGGCTTGGCAACGGATGTGGACAGCGGCTGCGGGGTGCGGATGCCGGCGACGACGTCCTCGCCCTGGGCATTCACCAGATACTCGCCGTAGAACATGTTCTCGCCGGTGGACGGGTCGCGGGTGAAGCAGACGCCGGTGGCGCAGTCGTTGCCCATGTTGCCGTACACCATGGCCTGGACGTTGACGGCGGTGCCCCAGTCGGCCGGGATGTCGTGCAGGCGGCGATAGGTGATGGCGCGGTGGTTCATCCACGATCCGAACACGGCGCCGATAGCGCCCCAAAGCTGCTCATGCGGGTCCTGCGGGAACGGCTTGCCGGTTTCCTGGCGGACCAGGTCCTTGTAGCCCTCGACCACCTCACGCCAATGCTGGGCGGACAGCGCGGTGTCCTCGATCACGTCGGCGTCGAGCTTGGCGTGCTCGATGATTTCCTCGAAACGGTGGTGATCGACGCCGAGGACGACCGAACCGTACATCTGGATGAAGCGGCGATAGGAATCCCAGGCGAAGCGGGCGTCCTTGGAGGCTTTGGCGAGGCCCTCGACGGTGATGTCGTTCAGGCCGAGGTTCAGGACGGTGTCCATCATGCCCGGCATCGACACGCGCGCGCCGGAGCGGACGGAGACCAGCAGCGGATGCGCCTTGTCGCCGAAGTTCAGGCCGACGGCCTTTTCGATCGAGGGCCAGCGCGGCGTCGACCTGGGGCTTCAGGTCGTCGGGGTAGTTGTGATGGTTTTCGTAGAAGGCTGTGCACACCTCGGTGGTGATGGTGAAGCCCGGCGGGACCGGCAGGCCGATGGAGGCCATTTCGGCCAAGATTCGCCCCCTTCCCGCCCAGCAGATTTTTCATATCCGCTCGGCCTTCGTTGTGACCGGCGCCGAAGCTGTAAACCCACTTGGTCATGGCGGACCTCATCTAGCCTTCGATACGGGAGAAATCAGCGATCTGATCCATGATAGACCGGACCTGGTTGAGCAAGCGTAAACGATTGCGGCGTAAATCGGGCTCCGGGGCGTTCACGGTCACTTTTTCGAAGAACGCATCAAGCGGCGCGCGCAGGCGGGCCATTGTCGTCATCGCGGGGCCATAGGCTTCCTCGTCCAGCAGCGGACCTACGACACGACAGGCGGCGAGGGCTTGATCCAGGTCAATCTCGGCCTGTTCACGGTAGAGATCGGAGATCGGGGGGAATTGGTACGGGCCGTCCTTGCGCTCTTCGATGCGCAGGATGTTGGCGGCGCGGCGATAGGCGATCAGCAGGTTGGCACCGTCTGGGGTCTGCAACAGGCTAGCGACGGCCTCGGTGCGGGCGAGCATGGCAACGAGGTCGTCGTCCCGGCTCTGGTCGAGGCCCTTGGCGCCGAAGACCGCGTTCAGCACGTCGTAGCGAGCACCGTCGGCGCGGAGCTGGACGACGAGACGCTCGACGATGAAGTCGAAGAGCGCCTGGAGGTGTGCCTGGTCGATCGCGAAAGCGGACAGACCGGGCGCGCCGATAGCCAGACCGGACGACGCAGCGGCCAGCAACTCGCGCAAATGGACGCGCAGGCCGTTCTCGCGGATGATGCGGATGACGCCCAGCGCGGCGCGGCGAAGGGCATACGGGTCGCCGGAGCCGGTCGGTTTTTCACCGATGGCGAAGAATCCGGCGAGTTGGTCGAGTTTGTCGGCCAGGGCGACGGCGATGGAGACCGGGGCGGACGGGGCGGGTTCGGTCGGACCGCGCGGGGCATAGTGGTCGCGGATGGCATCGGCAACTTCCGAAAGCTTCGCCATCGTGCAGGGCGTAGTAGCGGCCCATGACACCCTGCAGTTCGGGGAACTCGCCGACCATGCCGGTGACCAGATCGGCCTTCGCCAGTTCGGCGGCTCGGGCGGCCAGGGCGGAGTCGGCACCGACCATCGGGGCGATCATGGCGGCGAATTTGGTCAGTCTGCCGGACCCGATCGCCCTGGGTGCCGAGTTTCGCCTGGAAGGTGACGTTGTCGAGGGCGGGAACGCGCGCCTCAAGGCGGATCCTACGGTCCAGGTCCCAGAAATGCCGGGCGTCGGAGAAACGGGCGCGCAGGACCCGTTCGTTGCCGGCGATGATGGCGGCGCCGTGGTCGTCGGCCTCGATGTTGGCGACGAAGGCGAACCAGGGGGCGGCGCCGCCGTCCGGCGTGCGCAGGGCGAAATAGCGCTGATTGACGCGCATGGAGACCTGCATGACCTCCGGCGGCAGATCCATGTGTTCATCGGCGATGCGGCCGAGGTGCGGGACGGGCCATTCGACCAGCCCGGCGACCTCGTCGAGCAGGCCGGGATCGTCGACCACGGTCAGATGCTTTTCGGCGGCGAGTCCGGCAATGCGGTCGGCGATGATCCGTTTGCGATCGGCAGCGTCGACCAGCACGCGGTGCGCGGTGAGCTTCTCGCGCCAGTCGGCGGCGGAGGACACGGCGAAGGCGCCGGGGACGTGGAAGCGATGGCCCTCGGTCAGGTTGGCGCTGGCGAGGCCGTGGCCGTCATCGGCACCGTCCCGCAGGTCGAACGGAACAACGGCGCCGTCGAGCAGGCAGATGATGCGGCGGAGCGGGCGGACCCAGACGAAATTGCTGGTGCCGCCCCAGCGCATGGATTTCGGCCACGGGAACCGGCGCAGCAGGCCTGGCATCGCGCTGGCGATCAGAGTGGCGGCGGACACGAGCGCTGCGCTGTTTCTCCAGCACCCAGTAGTCGCCTTCCTGCCGCACACTGCTCGCGGCTCGCGTTGTGCTTGCGCAGGAATCCGGTCAGCGCCTGCTCCGGCGCGCTGACACGCGGGCCGCGTTCGGTGGAACTGGCGGCGGCGACCTCGGCGGCGACATCAGCGCGAAGGGCGATGCGCCTGGGGCCGAACCAGGTGGCGATGTTGGCCGGCGCAATGGCGCCGAGGGCGCCGCTGATCGCCCGCTCAAGCTCGGCCGCCGCGCCTCGCTGCATGCGGGCGGGGATTTCCTCGCTGAACAATTCCAGGAAGAATTCGGCCATATTTCAGTCTTTCAGGGCCGGCTCGACATCGATCCGAGCAAATTCGTTGCCCTTGAACCGAAGGGGCTCGCCTGTCTCCTTGGCGAGCGCGTAGGCAAAACACTCGCCATAGTTCACGCGCGCGGCGTGTACTCCACCTCCAGACACGCGCCAAGCGTGGCGCGCGATCGCCGCCTGACGGAGGCGACGGCGGTCCGCGAGCAGCCAATCGATCAGGCGGCGGCCAAATTCAGCACCCTTTCTCATACCGTTACTCATGCCGGCTCGCCCTCCACCCACGCCTCGCAGCAGCCCTTCGCCAGGGTGCGAACGCGACCGATATAGCTGGCGCGTTCGGTCACGCTGATCACGCCGCGGGCATCGAGCAGATTGAACAGGTGGCTGGCCTTGATGCACTGGTCGTACGCCGGCAGCGCGAGTTTGCGCGCCAGGAGCGCGGCGCATTCGGCCTCGGCGTCGGCGAAGTGGCGGGACAGCATCGCGGTATCGGCGTATTCGAAGTTATACGCGCTGTATTCGCGTTCGGCGCGCAGGAAGACGTCTCCGTACGTCACCCGCTGATTGCCCTCGGCGCCGTTGAAGTCGATGTCGAATACGTTGTCCTTGTCCTGGACGTACATCGTCAGGCGTTCGAGGCCGTAGGTCATCTCGAAGCTGGGGTAGGTCACCGGGATGCCGCCGACCTGCTGGAAGTAGGTGAACTGGCCGACCTCCATGCCGTCGCACCAGACCTCCCACCCGAGGCCCCAGGCGCCGAGTGTCGGGCTTTCCCAGTCGTCCTCGACGAAGCGGAAATCGTGACGCAGGGATCAAGGCCGATTTCCCGGTAGGACGCCAGCAGGAGTTCCTGGGCGTCGGCCGGGCTGGGCTTCATGATGACCTGGTACTGGTAGTAGTGCTGCAGGCGGTTGGGGTTCTCGCCGTAGCGGCCGTCGGTGGGACGGCGGCTGGGCTGAACATAGGCGGCGCGCCAGAGCTTCGGACCCAGGGCACGCAGCGTCGTGGCCGGATGGAAGGTGCCGGCGCCCATCTCCACGTCATACGGCTGCAGGATGACGCATCCTTGCCGCGACCAGAAGGCATGCAGCCGCAGGATAAGATCTTGAAAACTGGGGGCGATCGAGGTCATCGTTGTCGTTGTTGCGGTCCTGGGGCGGCGTGGCCGTTCGCGTCCGGATTACCCTGGACGGCGGGGCGCCATTAAGCATCCCGGCCGATGCGGGACAAGCATGCAATGTGCATCGCGCCACGTTGTCCGGCCACGTCGATGAGCGATCCAGCCCGATACTGCTGCTGGATCCTGGCCGGAACCGGTGACATCGATGACCGATCCGGGTTCCGGCGGACGCCAGGGGGAGGTCGCGTATTCCGCCGCTGTCGAGACCCGTGGTCCGGATCCGCAATGCCATCTTCCAATCGTCGCCCTGAGGGGTCTATGTGCGGCCCCGCCGGACCGACCGCAACTCGGTCGCAACCGGTGCTGGTTGGGTTTCGCTACAGACAGAGGCTCGGACGATATGACCGACAAACGGGTTGCCCAAGGCGCGGGCGCGGTATGGCACGTGGCGGGGATTGCCCTTCTCCTGATCGGCGTGCTGCTGGCCGGCTGTTCCGGAAATCGTGAAGCTGCCACGGGACCGCAGTTTCGGGTTTATGCTGCCGATCTGGCGGGCGCGGCGAAATCCTGCGATGTACCGAAGATCGACCCGGTCGCGGGCGCCATCACCGATGCACCGATGAAAGTGGCGAATGATGGCGGGTGGTGTGGCATCCGAGTGTATGAGGAAGGCCCCAAGCCGTACGAGGCGGGCCTGCTGAAAAGGCGCCCCAGCCACGGCAATGTGCTTATTCATGAGGTCGGTGACGCTACGCGAATCGACTACACGCCGGATCGTCGATTTGCTGGCACCGACGCTTTCGCTGTGCAGTTGATACCGGGGAACGCGACCATTCAGGTGGCGGTGACGGTGACAGCGCCCCACAACTAACCGGGCTGCCGGCGGTCCATCCGGATGCATCGCCGGGCCGGGAGGGGGACCCGCCGGAAACGCGGCAACGTCGCCGACAGGGGCCGGCGCTCGCCCGCACGTGACGCGACGCTCGATCGACAGGGTTCACTTTCCTCATGATCCCCATTGCATGGCCCGGCTATGTGCCGACATCGTGCGCGTCCGACAGTCCGAGCGAGTTGCGGGGGTTTGGCATTCGTCGCTCGGTAGCAGAGGACGCCCATGTCGCACGTTGATCCGCTTCTGCTGGCTCGCGTCCAGTTCGGGTTCACCATCTCCTTCCACATTATCTTTCCGGCCCTCACGATCGGTCTCGGCAGCTATCTGGCGGTGCTGGAAGGGCTCTGGCTGCTGAAGAAAGAGCCGGTCTACCTCGACCTGTACCATTTCTGGTCGAAGATTTTCGCGATCAACTTCGCCATGGGCGTCGTTTCGGGCCTCGTCATGGCCTACCAGTTCGGCACCAACTGGAGCAATTTCTCCGCCTTCGCCGGCGGCGTCACCGGTCCGCTGCTCGCCTACGAGGTGCTGACCGCGTTCTTCCTGGAGGCCGGCTTCCTCGGCGTCATGCTGTTCGGCTGGGACAAGGTCGGACCCGGTCTGCATTTCTTCGCCACGCTGATGGTCGCCGCCGGCACGCTGGTGTCGATGACCTGGATCCTGGCTTCCAACAGTTGGATGCAGACGCCGCAGGGGTACGAAATCATCAACGGCCGCGTGGTGCCGACCGACTGGCTGCAGGTGATCTTCAACCCGTCCTTCCCGTACCGGCTGGTGCATATGGGGCTGGCGTGCCTTTCTGGCGACGGCACTGATCGTCGGTGCCGCCGGCGCCTGGCACCTGCTGAAGCACCGCGACAATCCGCGGGTGAGGACGATGTTCTCGATGGCGATGTGGATGATGCTGGTCACCGCGCCGATCCAGATCGAGGCCGGCGATCAGCAGGGCCTCAACACGCTGGAGTACCAGCCGGCCAAGATCGCGGCGATGGAAGGCCACTGGACCAGCAAGCCAGGCGAAGGCGAGCCGCTGATCCTGTTCGGCTGGCCGGACATGGCGGCGCAGAAGACGGTGGACGCGATCGAGATTCCGCATCTCGGCAGCCTGATCCTGACCCATACCTGGAACGGCCAGATCCGCGGGCTGGATGATTTCCCGGCGTCCGACCGGCCCGAATTCGACGATCATCTTCTGGACCTTCCGCCTCATGGCCGGGCTGGGCATGCTGATGCTGCTGCTGGGTGTTGTCGGCGCCTGGTTCCGCTGGCGCGGGGCAGCTGTACGAGCAGCGGCTGTTCCTGTGGTTCGCCACGGCGATGGGACCGGCCGGCATCATCGCCTTGCTCGCCGGCTGGGTCACCACCGAGATGGGCCGTCAGCCCTGGGTGGTCTATGGCGTGATGCGGACGGCGGACGCGGTCGTCGCACCACTCCGCGCTGGCGCTCAGTGCCAGCCTGCTGATCTTCGTCGTGATGTATTGCGCGGTGTTCGGCACCGGCATCTCCTACCTGCTGAAGCTGATGGCGCAAAGAGCCTGAACGAGGCCCGCCACGCCCGACATCGAGGACCCCAGCCAGGCGGCCGTCCCGGCCGTTGTCGGCGGCGCCCGACTTCGATCGGCCGTCCACGGGCGAGGGAGCATTGACGACCATGGGCATCGACCTTCCGCTGATCTGGATCCTGATCATCGCCTTCGGGCTGATGATGTACGTGGTGATGGACGGCTTCGACCTGGGCATCGGCATCCTGTTCCCGTTCGTGCCGGACCGGCAGCGACCGCGACATCATGGTCAACACCGTCGCCCCGGTGTGGGACGGCAACGAGACCTGGCTGGTGCTCGGCGGCGCCGGGCTGCTGGCGGCGTTTCCGCTCGCCTATTCGGTGCTGCTGAGCGCGCTGTACATCCCGCTCGTGCTGATGCTGATGGGGCTGATCCTGCGCGGCGTGGCGTTCGAGTTCCGCTTCAAGGCGGATGAGGCGCACCGGCCGTTCTGGGACATCGCGTTCGCCGGCGGGTCCTACGTCGCGACGTTCTTCCAGGGCGCGGCGCTGGGCGCGTTCATCGACGGCTTCACCGTCACCGGCCCGTCCTATGACGGCGGCGCGCTGGACTGGCTGCGCCGTTCAGCGTGTTCACCGGCGCTGGGGCTGATCGTCGCCTATGCCCTGCTGGGCAGCACGTGGCTGACGATGAAGACCGAGGGCGCGCTGCAAGGCCGCATGATCGGCTATGCCCGCCGCATCGTGCCGGTGCTGCTGATCGGGATCATCATCGTCAGCATCTGGACTCCGCTGGCGCACAGCGCCATCGCGCGGCGGTGGTTCTCGCTGCCCGACATCTTCTTTTTCGCGCCGGTGCCGATCCTGGTGCTGGTGACGAGCTGGCGACTGCTGCGGCTGCTGAACGGCGGATCCGACGGGAACGATCCCACGGTGCCGGACCGTTCCTGCTGGCGCTGTTCCTGCTGTTCCTGGGCTATAGCGGCCTGGCGATCAGCCTGTGGCCGAACATCATCCCGCCCGGCGTGTCGTTCCGCGACGCGCCGCGCCGCCGCAGAGCCAGGGTTTCGCGCTGGTCGGCGCACTGCTGATCATCCCGATCATCCTGACCTACACCGGCTGGGCCTATTACGTGTTCCGCGGCAAGGTGACGGGGAAGGAGGGATACCACTGATGTGGGGTCGCCGGGTGCTCTGGCTGGTCGCGATCTGGTCGGCGAGCGTGCTGGCGCTGGGCGTGGCTGCGCTGCTGATGCGCGGGCTGATGGGCGTCGCCGGGCTGACCGGCTGAGCCTGCTTCAATCACGTCCGAAAATGGCCAGACCGTGGCCCGGATCCCGGATTAAGGTTGACGCATTCCGGGAGGGGGCAGGTAATGACGGAAGCAGAAGTACAGGCCTTCGTGACGAATTATGCCGCCGTATGGGCGGCCGGGGTAAGCGATGACTTTCTGACGATCTGGCACGAGGACGGTGCGCAGAGCCGGACGCTGAAGGGGCGCGACATCCCTGACCTGCATCGCCCGCAGACAGTCCTCATCCCGAGCTTGACCCGCCAGCTTGGCAGATGGAGGTCGCGGGATGACATCGTGGTCGTTTGGCTGTGCACGACAGAGGCCAGTTCGGGTCCGTTTACGTGGGGCGGAGCGGCTAAGTTCCGGATAAAGGGCGGCAAGATCGTTGAGGAAGCGGTCTATGCCGCCACCGCCGTGCTACGAGCCGCACGACGTGGCGCGGCGTTAAGGGCAACAATGCGTGTCCCGGCACCGGGCGCCGCCGCACCGGATGCCGCCTGATGACCGGCACGCTCGATCTCGACCACGATGCCTGTTACCGCGCGATCGCGGTGCGGGATGCCCGCTTCGATGGGCGGCTGTTCACCGGCGTCAAGACGACCGGGATCTATTGCCGTCCGATCTGCCCCGCCCGCACGCCCCGGCCGGAGAATGTTGTCTTTTTTCCCACCGCGGCGGCGGCGCACGAGGCCGGGTTCCGGCCGTGCCTGCGCTGCCGGCCGGAAACTTCGCCCGACCTCGGTGCCTGGCGTGGGGCCTCCAACACCGTGTCCCGGGCACTCGCGCTGGTGGAGTTGGGCGCGCTCGATGAGGCCTCGGTCGATGTGCTGGCCACTCGCGTGGGAATGGGCGAACGGCAGCTTCGTCGTCTGTTCCAACAGCATCTCGGTGCCTCACCCATCGCGGTCGCGCAGAGCCGGCGTGTGCTGCTTGCCAAGCAGTTGATCCACGAGACACGACTCCCGATGACGGAGGTTGCCATGGCGGCCGGATTCGGCAGTCTGCGGCGGTTCAACGACACGTTCCAGGCCCTTTACAAGCGGCCGCCGACGGCGCTGCGCCGATCCGCCGGCCTGGACGTGCCAGCCGGTCCGAACGGGGAGATCAGCCTGTTACTGCGCTACCGGCCCCCGTACGACTGGCCTGCGATGTTCGGGTTTCTGCGAGCACGCGCCATACCGGGTGTGGAGAGTGTCCAGGGCGAGGTGTATCGGCGGACGATTGGACTGAACGGGCAGCAAGGCAGCGTGACGGTCCAGCCAGCCGCCGGGAGTGCGCTGAACGCAACCATCCGGTTCCCGAGACTGTCCGCATTGCCTCAGATTATCGCGCGTCTGCGCCGCGTGTTCGATCTGGCGGCCGATCCGGACGCGATCGCGCTGCAACTGGTCAAGGACCCGGCCCTCGCGCCGTTGGTCGCGGCAAGACCAGGTCTGCGTGTGCCCGGCGCCTGGGACGGGTTCGAACTGGCGGTACGCGCGGTGCTGGGACAGCAGATCACGGTGCCCGGCGCCATCCGCCTGGCGGGAACGCTGGTGGCCCGTTTCGGCGAGAAACTCCACGATCCGGACGGTGATCTGACGCATGTGTTTCCGGATCCGGCGGTGCTGGCGGGCGCCGATCCGGCGTCGCTTGGCGTGCCGCGAAGCCGCGGGGTCGCACTGCTGGCGGTCGCGGCCGCGGTGGTCGCGGACCCCCACATCTTCGCCGCCGGCCGCGGACTGGAGGAAGCGGTCGCGCAACTTCGGGCGCTGCCCGGGATCGGGGAATGGACGGCGCAGTATATCGCGATGCGGCAACTGCGGGAGCCTGACGCATTTCCGGCGGCAGATATTGGGCTGATGCGGGCGATGGCGGACTCCGCGGGCTTGCGGCCCACGGCGCGCGCCTTGCTGGCCCGAGCGGAAACGTGGCGGCCATGGCGGGCGTATGCCGCGCAACATCTGTGGGCGAGCGCATGAACGAGCACCATTTCTTCATCGAGACTTTCCCGACGCCAACCGGCGCGATGCTGCTGCTGACGGACCAGGATGAGCATGTCCGTTCGCTGGACTGGGAGGACTTTACACCGCGCCTGCACCAACTGCTACGCCTGCAGTACGGCTCCGTGCGGCTGGAACCCAGGGTTGGCGTTTCCCCGGCTCGGCGAGCGGTAGAGGCCTATTACGCCGGCGAACTGGGGGCCATTACGGACCTGCCGGTCAAGGCCGAGGGAACACCGTTCCAGCGCGAGGTCTGGGCGGCGCTGCGGACGATTCCTACGGGCGAGACCACGACGTACGGCCGTCTCGCCACGGCGCTCGGCCGGCCAAAGGCGATGCGAGCGGTTGGAATGGCCAATGGCTCCAACCCAATCAGCATCATAGTCCCTTGCCATCGGGTTATCGGTGCCAACGCAACCCTGACCGGCTACGGGGGTGGGATCGAGCGGAAGCTCTGGTTGCTGCGGCATGAAGGCGTGCCGTTCATCGTGTGATCGCCGCAGCGACCGGGCCGTAGTTGCGCCGGATGATCGCATCGTCGGGCTGCCGGGAGGACTTCGGAGAGGCCGGACAATCCCTTAGCCTGCTGGACCGGCGGCCGCGACAGGTCCAGCCTGCAGTCAGAGATCCCGGCCAAATCACGTTGATCCGGAGGCGGACATCCATGCTGACACGACAGACCGACTATGATGGTCTTTACCGCGACTTCATGTGGAAGATCCCGGGTCGCTACAACATCGGCGTCGATACCTGTGACAAGCACGCAGACGGCACTGGCCGGCTGGCGCTGATTTGTGTCGGAGATACCGGGGCGGCGACGGAACTCTCGTTCGACCACTTCCGGCAGCAGTCCAACCGGTTCGCCCATGCTCTTGTTGCACATGGTTTCGGGCGGGGCGACCGGTTGGCGATCCTGCTGCAGCAGGCGCCGGAAACCGCGATCGCCCATCTGGCGGCGTTCAAGGCCGGGCTGATCTCGGTCCCGCTATTCACACTGTTCGGCGCGGAGGCGCTTCAGTTTCGCCTGGCCGACAGCGGCGCTCGCGGTATCGTCACCGATTCGGCCGGGGTTGAGAAGCTGCGCGCGATCCGTCCTGTGCTGCCGCAGCTGGAACGGATCTACGTCATCGGGTCCGATCATGATGCTGGCTTGTCGTTCTCCGCGGTTCTGGAAAAGGCATCGGACCGGTTTGTGCCGGTGGACACCGGGCCGGACGATCCGGCGCTGCTGGTGTACACCTCCGGCACCACCGGCAATCCGAAAGGCGCCCTGCACGCGCATCGGGTGTTGCTCGGCCATCTGCCTGGCGTCGAGCTGCCGCATGATTTCTTCCCTCAGCCCGGGGACCGGTTCTGGACACCGGCGGACTGGGCGTGGGTCGGCGGCCTGCTCGACGTACTGCTGCCGGCATGGCACCACGGCGTACCGGTGGTGGCGCACCGTGCGCGAAAATTCGACCCGTTGGAGGCGGTGGACCTGATGGTCCGCCATTGCGTGCGCAACACGTTCCTGCCGCCGACCGCCCTGAAGCTGATGCGCATGGCCGGCGTGCGGCCCGCTGGATTCGGCCTGCGCAGTATCGGGAGTGGCGGCGAGACGCTGGGGGCGGAACTGCTGGACTGGGCGACGGAGACGTTCGGGGTGACGCCGAACGAGTTCTATGGCCAGACCGAATGCAATCTGGTCGCTGCCAACAACGGCGCGCTGTTCCCGATCCGGCCGGGCTCTTTGGGGCGGACAATTCCGGGGCACGTCGTCGCGATCGTGGACGAGGACGGGCGGGAGGTTCCCACCGGAGAGGCGGGCCTGATCGCAGTGCGTCGGCCTGATCCAGTGATGTTCCTGGGATACTGGAATAACCCGGAGGCAACGGAAGCAAAATACGTTGGTGATTTCCTGCTGACGGGCGATCTGGCCCGGCAGGATGACGGCGGCTATTTCTGGTTTGCCGGACGATCCGATGACCTGATCACCAGTGCAGGCTACCGGATCGGCCCGGGGGAGATCGAGGACTGCCTGCTCCGGCATCCTGCCGTCAGCATGGCCGCCGCCGCCGGCATCCCCGATCCTGTGCGAACCGAGGCGGTCAAGGCCTGGATCGTTCTACGATCCGGCTGGAACGCCTCGCCCGCCCTGGCGCGCGAGATCCAGGATTTCGTGAAAAGCCATCTGGCGGCTCATGAATATCCTCGGCATGTGGAATTCGTGGATGACCTGCCGATGACCGCGACCGGGAAGATCATCCGCCGGGAATTGCGGGCGCGCGGATAAGGCCGGTGCTGGCTTCTCTGAGCGGGCGGGCACGACGACGCAGCGAGTTCCGACGCCGGTTTCAACTTGAATGGACCGATCCGGGCTGGGATAGGGTGCGGCGGGAACCGAAGGAGCCCGGTGATGGATTTTCTGTGTTATCTGCACGAGGGCTGGCAGCCGCTGATCCGCCCGGCCGAACCGACGCGAGCCTGGATGGACGCCACGCCGGAGGCGTTCGCCTATCGCTGCCTGCCGCTGAACATCGCCAATGCGCACGGCTGGGAGATCCTGACGCCGGCCGGGTTCTCCGCCTACTGGCGCGGAGGCGCGACGACCGCGGATGTGATCCTGCGGCCGGACAAGGACGATGCCGGCCGCCTCGGCGCCGGTTTCGCTGTTCGGACAGGGGACGTTCACGATCCACATCCAGGGCCTGTTCCGCACGCCGCCGGGCTGGAACCTGCTGGTGGGCGGATCCCCCAACGCCGCCAAGGAAGGCGTCGCTCCGCTGTCCGGGGTGATCGAGACAGACTGGTCGCCGTATACCTTCACGATGAACTGGCGCTTCCTGCGGCGGAACCATTGGGTCCGGTTCGAGGCGGGGGAGCCGATCTGCTTCATCCAGCCGGTGCAGCGGGACGCGCTGGAGCGAATGAATCCCAAACTGGTTCCTTTGAACGACGATCCGGAGGCAGCCCGCCAGTTCGCGGCGTGGAGCCAGTCGCGCAATGCCTTCCAGGCGAAGGTGGCGGAGAAGGCGCCGTCCGCCAACACGGACCAATGGCAGAAGCGGTACTACCGGGGCCTGGACATGGACAACAAACCCGGCGTGGCGGACCATCGAGCCAGGCTGCGGCTGAAGCCGTTCGTGACCGGCACGCCGGAGGCTGCAGCGGCGCCGAAAGTGGCGGTTGATCCGGACCGGCTGGAAGCGGCGATCATGGCGCTGGCGGCGTCGGTGCGGGACGGCGCACGGTGCGATGCGCAGTTGCTGGTGGAGGCTGGCTTGCCCGGCGCGGTCGCGGACCGGCTCGTGCGGGCGGCAGAGGGCCGTGAGCGGCGTTGCGGTCAGTATTGAGCGGCGTCTCGGCCATTATTCGGATACATTCAGGCCGCGCGGCCTGTTGCTGGCACAGAGGTCCCGCTGGTCGGCCGGTTCGTCGCACCGCCATTTCGTGGGTCGCGGTGCCTGGTACGGGCCGGGCGACTGCATGCAAACGTTCGGGCTCACGTCCGGGGCGCAATTTCAGCAGGCTGCGGCCGCTTCGCGATCCAAGCCAGGCTGATGTTGGCGCAGACCAAGCGCTGCGCCTCGCCGGGCTGCGATTGGTCAATCAATTCAACAGCAACGGAGTTTCTGTGTCCGAAACTTGGAGAAATGGTTCAATAAATTCGATGCATCGACATCCTTGACCTTGTCTTCGCCGCATACCTGCCAAGCTCATTCGGGGGCTAAAGATTGATCCTCGATATTAGCGGCGATGCGGCTCAGCACCATGTGCAGTCGCAGGCCGCGGAAATCGACCGACAGGGAGATCAGGCGATGGACACGATAGGTGGAGTGATCCTTGGCGCGACGCTGTTGGCGGCGGGGGCCGCTTATGCTCAGTCACCAAGCCGGCCCGATCAGAGCGGGAGCGCGGTAACGCAGGCGCCGTATTATTTCCCCACACCCCCTTTGCAGGGCGAGTCGCAGCGGCGTCCGCTCTTTACGTTCGGCGGCGTGAATGTCGACGTCTGGGCGCCCGTGGAGCCGCCGTACGATCCCCATATCGACCGGAGCGCGGCGGCGGACCCGTTTTGGGGGGGGGGATGCGCCATGATGCGGTTCGCCGGCACGGGATAGAACGAGCGGTGCGGGTGTCGTTTCCGGGACGAGGATGTCCCGCGGGGCACGGATCTGACGGAGCGGTCGAGCAGCGCGCTTCCGCCGGGAGTGGAGACGCCGAGTTCAGTTTCTACCTACGATTTTTTCTGTCTCAGGTCGCTTCACGATGGCGGCCCGCGTGGTGCTGCGCCGCTCTGTGAGCGGTGGCGAACGGGGATCGTCCCCGCTATATCAAGACACCGCGCCTATACACCTTCAAATCGGACCGCACCCCCTCATGCTGCAAATAGATGACCTTGTGTTCGATGCATGGGGGCGGCGCTTCTTCGACCACGCCAGCGTCCTGGTGCCGGCGAACGCCAGGGTTGGCCTTGTCGGCCGCAACGGCGTCGGCAAATCGACCCTGTTCAAGCTGATCCTGGGCGAATTGACCGCCGGACGACGGCGCGATAGGGCTGCCGAAGGGAGCGCGCATCGCCAGCGTGGATCAGGAGCATCCAGCCACGCCGATCAGCCTGCTCGACACCATCCTGGCGGCAGACGAGCAGCGGGAGGCACTGCACACCGAACTGGAAACCGCCGAACCGGAGCGGATCGCGGACATCTACGCTCGTCTGATGGAGATCGATGCGGACCGGGCGCCGGCCCGAGCGGGCGAAATCCTCGCCGGCCTCGGCTTCGCCCCTGCCGATCTGGCGCGCCGGATGGCCGAATTCTCCGGCGGCTGGCGCATGCGCGTGGCACTCGCCGCCGCGCTGTTCGCCGAACCGGACCTGCTGCTGCTGGACGAACCCACCAACTACCTCGACCTGGAGGGTGCGATGTGGCTGGAGGCTCGGCTGCGCAAGTATCCGAACACCGCGATTATCATCAGCCATGACCGGGAACTGCTCAACAACTCGGTCGATGCGATCCTGCATCTGCAGGCCGGCAAGCTGGACCTCTACACCGGCGGCTACGACGATTTGAACAGCGACGGGCGGAAAAGGCGCGGCTGCAATCGGCGTTCGCGGCGAAGCAGGCGGCGGAACGGGCGCATCTGCAAAGCTTCGTCGACCGCTTCCGTGCCAAGGCGAGCAAGGCAGCGCAGGCGCAGTCACGCATGAAGCGGCTGGCAAAGATGGAGCCGGTTCAGGCTCGACCATCGAGGAACGGGTGGCGCCGTTCCGCCTGCCGTCGCCCACCCGTCCGCTGGCGCCGCCGCTGATGGGGCTGGAGGCGGCATCCGTCGGCTATGGCGGCGAGCCTGTGCTGCGCAATCTGAATCTGCGGTTGGATGTCGATGACCGGATCGGGTTGCTGGGAGTGAACGGGGCCGGCAAGTCGACGTTCGCGAAGATGGCGGCGGGGGCGCTGGAACTGCAGTCCGGCCACATGCAGCGCGAACGGCGCATCAAGGTCGGCTGGTTCCACCAGCATCAGATCGAGGCGCTGGACCCGGCCGACACGCCGCTGGACATTATTCGGCGCGAGCGGCCGAACGACAGCGAAACCTCTCACCGGTCGCGGCTGGCGGGGTTCGGCATCGGGTTCGACAAGCAGTCCACCACGGTGGAGAACCTGTCGGGTGGCGAGCGGGCCCGATTGCTGCTGAACCTCGTGGCGATGGCCGCGCCGCATCTGTTGATCCTGGATGAACCGACGAACCATCTGGATATCGACAGCCGCCGGGCTCTGCTGGATGCGCTGAACGATTATCAGGGTGCGGTGATCCTGATCACCCATGACCGGTCACTGATGGAACTGGTCGCCGACCGACTGTGGCTGGCGGCGGACGGTACGGTCAGGCCGTTCGATGGTGACATGGATGACTACGCCCGTTTCGTGTTGGATCGCGCCAGGGGGTCCGGCGCGGCCGGTCAGGTGCGTGGAAAAAAGGAGAAACGGATCAGGACCGCCGCATGACACGTTCGGCGCACAGACCACAGCTTTCAACAGGCGGCTTGTGGCAAGATCGGCTGGCCGTATCGTGAGAACAAAACGCCGATCCGGGGGGCGGGAGCCATGTGCGACATCAGCATCAACGCACAAGCAAGGAAAACCAACCGACCCGTTGAGCGTGCCAGCCGTTGCGTCGGATCACTCCCGACCGCATTTTCCGCAATCGTGGTGCCCGCCCTTGGCCGGGGGACCGGGAGAAAACGCCCGGATTTATGCCTGGCAGCAGTTTCATCAGCCTTGAGGCGAGGCGGGGTTCGAGCCCCTTTTTCTATCGCGCCTGCTGAATAGCGGACAGGATCCAATGGCCGCCACGCGAACGCACGAACGTCCAGATCTCCGTCGCCGTGACGTGCTCTGAAGAACTGCCGTCCACCACACGCCCAGCCAAGTCGCGCGTCACATCGACCATCGAAAACCGCATTGCCACGGTGGCGTAATCCCGCCCCTGCTCAGTCCATGCCTGTGCCAGGTCGCCGGACACCAGGGTCACGTCATCGACCACGTTGCGCACGCCGCGGCTCACCTGCTCGGCGAGTTGTTCCGCGAAGTAGCTGACCATTTCCGGTGTAGCCATCGCTTGCAAACCATTCAGGTCATGCGCGCTCCAAGCCGCCTGGATGCCTTTCAGCAACTGCTCGAATTGCTGGTAATCCTGCGGGCCGATGGCGATCGGCGGTGAGGCGCCGGGGCGGGGACCACCCAGCACCGGGCCCGGACCGGAGATGCCTCCGCGCGCGAAGATGTCGGGCCCACCGGCCATTGCCGGGGGACGGCCACCCTTGAGGAAGCGGACGAGGAACCTCACCACGGCGACGATCAGGACGATCTGCAGCAGCACGCCGAGGAGGCCGAACAGCCCCAGGCCACCGCCCATGAAGCCATGTCCGAACAGCAGCCCCAAAAGTCCCGCCATGAACAGTCCGCCCAGCAGACCCCGCATCAACCCCCCACCATGATACATGGGCGAGGCGTAGCCGGGCGCCGGCTGATACCTGGGGGTCATGCTCCGTTGCATCGGCGAGGCCGAATAAGGTGCCGTGTTGGTCGTTGGCGGAGCGGAATAGGTCATGCTGCCGCGGCTGCCGAATGAGCTCCCGCTCCCGGCCCGAGCATCGGCCAGTCCGGGGGACAGGGCAACCGCCAGGGCAATGAAGCCGGCAAACAGCAGAGGGATACGACGCATTGAATATCGCTTTGGTTGTCACGCGGCCAATATGGTGTGCGGCGGCGCGCGGGGCAATCGGATGAAGCGAGCAAGGCGAAGGCGAGCAAGGTCGGGGCCAGCCGGGAGAGGGCGAACGACCAGGGGCGCCCGGGGTCTGGCCCGGGCCGGCCAAGGCAAAGCTTTTGGACTCCAGCAGCGGCTGTCGGCGATGATAGTGCCGCTGGGCCTGACCGCCGCATGGGGGGGACGCGCGCTTCCGGACATCAAGCGGGTGATCAACCGGTTCGACACCAGCGGCGACGTGTTGAAAGTGCGGCAGCCTTCTGCTTGCCGGTCTTCGGCATCGGCGAGGGCGCCCGCCACGTCAACATGGGCATCGCTCTGACGTTGCCGACCGTGGCGCCTGGCGGCGTGCTGAGCAGTCGGCAGCCTGGTCTGCCGGCCACAATGCTGCCGACGGACCCGTACCGCCGGCCGACGCTGGCGCTGCCGTCGCGGTGCTCATTCGCGGTGCGACGCCCGCCTTCGTGCCGTGTCCACTATCCAGGTCATTGGCGCATGAGCATCCCGCGCGACCTGGGTGCTGAGCGCCCGGTCCATCGAGGATCGAGTATTGAGCATACCGATCATCGGCCCAGCCAATAAGCCGGGCCACCTTGTTGGTCGTTTGGCAGCGGACTGGCTTAGACCCAAGACATCGGACAAGTAATGATATTTTGATTACGGTATCAGTGCAACATTCAGATGTCGCGGATGTACGGGAGGAATGCGACCGTGATCATCCGCCAGCCGACAGTACGCAGCAGCCGGGCCAATTTTCGCCGAGACCGCAAACGTCACGAATACTGTACGCGCTGGCGTTTGGCCGGCGGGTGCGCCGTCAGCCGCCCGGCTCACCGGACGCCGGTCAACATCGGACCAGGGTCTGTATAGGACCCTCCTGTATGACGGTATGACGCGGGCGGGGCATGCCTGATCGGCTGCGTTGCGTGGCGCTGGCCGGCGGCAAGGCTTCCTCATAAGGTCAGGACACGCGCCAGCCCGGCTATGTCGCCGACTGGATGCATTACTTTTCCGCGCCGCAAGTCAGCAGCTGGGTCAACAATCGGGCCGCCGGCACGGCCGACACCATCCTCCAACCTACGACGTGGGCTTTGCGGCACCGTGTTTCCATCTGGTTCGTCATCGATTTCACTCACAAGTGCGTGATTTATCCATCGCAGTACGTCTGATTTTTGTCTACATTAAGCACAATGGTCATAGATTATGTTTCTTTTCGGAGAAACTCGGAAGTTTTCGCTCCTAGGTCGCAAAATCACGAAACCTGCTTTGCCTTGGCGGTGGCTTCGGCAACCCTCCCCTTGCTCTGGAAGCAACCGCAGTGACGGATCAAATGGTAACACATTTGCCAGTTTCAGGCCGCTATTTGATCCAAAGACGCAATATTGAAGGTCTGTCATTGCGCCGTTTTTCGGCGGGTAGCGATAACAGCGGTATCGCCGGCGCGCTACTGGGGTTTAAGAGCGGGGTTTCATGCTGCAGTGCACACAGAATTACTTCTTCACGAACCTGTGGCCCCCTTTATATTGACGTAATCCAAGAACGGGCAGTTTGTTTGGTCATGGGGAATGCAGACGTTGACAAGAAGACGACTTTGTCCGAAACGCTCGCGCAGCGCGGAAGCCTCTCCGCGCCAAAGATAGCCTGATCCTCAAGAGGCACCGATCTGGAGGGACGATCATGAGCGACGTGTGGCAACCTGTTCCCGGCACGCGGTTCTTTTCCCGCAACGGCGAGGGGCTCTATGAGCGCCTGACGGAACAGCTGTTTCTGCGTGTCGACGACGTCGATGAGACGGATGCGCGCGAGGTCTGCTTCCGTTTCGCCGAAGCTTTCGAAGCACGCGCACCTGTACGGATGGTCGCCTGACGAGCAGTGGCGCCCCAATTCTCTCCGGCCCGAGCATGGCGGGTCACGCTTACTTTCGAGCCAGCGGAAAGCGGGCGATCTTTCGCGATGCTGGTCAGAACTGAAGGGTAACCCCTGAGAGTTCGTAAATTGGATCCAGGGATCTCACTGCGAGGCGCATTCTGAGCTGGGACGAGTGGCGAACCTGCGGCATGGACGTCGGACAACAGCGCGCTACTCGGCCCGGATCAGTCCGCGGTGGCTGGGGGCATCAATAAAAGCCAGCACTTCGGCGACGAGAGGATCCTCGCCATGTTTCGCGCGTGTCGCCTCGAGCCGCTGGGCGAACACGCCTTCCTTCCCGTAGAGCACCTTGAACGCGACATGCAGCCGCTGCACGGCTGCCTTGTCGAAGCCGCGGCGGCGTAGACCAACGACGTTCAGAGCGGCAAGCCGGGCTCGGTTGCCAATGACGCTGCCGAACGGGATCACATCCCCTTCCACACCTGAAACCCCGCCGATCATCGCCGCGCGGCCGATCCGCACGAACTGATGGATGGCCGCCGCACCGCCAACCACCGCATGGTCGCCGATGCTGACATGGCCGCCCATCACGGCGTTATTCGCAACGATGACGTCGTTGCCCAACTGGCAGTCATGCGCAACATGAACCACGGCCATCAGCATGCAATCATGACCGACCCGTGTCACACCGACGCCAGTCGCGGTGCCACGATGGATGGTGCAGTGCTCCCGTACCATGGTGCGGGCGCCGATCTCGCAGCCGGTCGGCTCACCGTTGTATTTCAGGTCCTGCGGCGCCAGTCCGACGGTGCAGAACGGAAATAGCTGGGCGCGTTCGCCGATGCGTGTGTGACCCTCGACCACCACGTGGGAGATCAGCTTGGCGCCGGCTTCGATGACGACGTTCGGCCCAACCGAGCAGAACGGGCCGATTTCGACGCCGGGGCCAAGTTCGGCACCATGCGCCACGATCGCGGTCGGGTGAATGCTGGCGCGATTGACCAAGTGAAGGCTGATGTTCGTCATCGAATCCATGGTGTTCCATTCCGCTGCGTTGAGCCGATTTTGCGCAGGATCGCGGCGAAACTATGGGTGGTGGCCCTCGCCACCAACTCAATCATTGTTGCTCGATGTTTCCGATTGGCCCAGTAACACTCTGTTTCTTCTAGCATTTTGGCGTTACCGACGGGTAGCAAGGAGATGCCAACCCCGGATCAGGGCGGGGTTGCGCGGTCCATGATCATCGCGGAGTAGGTCGCCTCGGCGACCGCCACACCGTCGACCCTGGCGATCGCGTGGAATTTCCAGACATTGCCGCGGCTTCGTTCCTTGACGATATGAACGCGCAACTGATCGCCCGGTACCACGGGCCGGCGGAACTTCGCAGCCTCGATCGACATGAAATACACCAGCTTGCCGACGGCATCGGGCCCCAGAGTTTCAACCACCAGCACGGCGGCAGTCTGCGCCATGCTCTCGATGATGAGCACGCCCGGCATGACCGGGTGGTTGGGAAAGTGGCCGCCGAAGAAGCTTTCGTTGACCGAGACATTCTTGACCCCGACCGCCGAGGTGTTCAGCACGACATCGATAACCCGGTCCAACATGAGGAACGGATAGCGATGAGGGATATCGTGCATGATCCGCTGGATATCGATAAGCTCGATTGTCCTGCCGGTTCCGGGCGTGTGGGCTGCTTCCTCCTCCATGCGATCTTCAATCCACGTCTCGGTTCTTTTTTTCGCCTGATGTCCCGGCTCGCACGGGAATTCCACCATCGCGGATCCAGCGCCTGATGGTCGCCACCTCCTTGAAGAACGTCCTGACCGGCTGGGCCGGTGATCCAACGATGTCCGATCCCGGCGGCACGTCGGCCATGACGCCTGCCTGAGCGCCAATGCGCGATCCGGCGCCGATCCGCAGATGCCCGACAACACCGGCCTGCCCCGCCAGCACGACCTGATCCTCCAGCACGGTCGAGCCGGAGAGGCCGGCCTGAGCCACGATGACACAGGCCCTGCCGATCCGGACGTTGTGTGCGATCTGAACCAGGTTGTCTATCCTTGTGCCCGCGCCGATGACCGTGTCTTCCAGTGTGCCGCGATCGATCGTGGTGTTGGCGCCGACCTCGACGTCGTCTTCGATCCGCACGCGACCAAGCTGCGGGACGGTCCGGAAGCCTTCGGGTGTCATCGCGAAGCCAAAACCGTCCTGGCCAATCCGGGCGCCGGGATAGATATACACCCGGTCGCCGATCAGCGCGTGTGACAGGCTGGCGTGGGCTCCGATCCGGACATCCTGCCCGATCTGCACGCCGTCATCGATCACCACCATGGGACCGATCCGTCCCCTGGGCCCGATGATCACGTTCTCTCCGACCACGGCGAGCGGCCCGACCTCGGCGGTCGGATCGATCCTCGCTGACGCAGCGATGACCGCGGATGGATGGATGCCGGACCTGACCGGGGGTTGCGGATGAAACAGCGCGGCGACCTTGGCCCAGGCCACCAGCGGATCGGGCGCGAGGATGGCCACGGCGGACGGAGGCAGCCGATCCATCATGTCAGGGTGGACGATCACAGCCGCGGCGTGGGTGACTGCGAGTTCGGGAAAATATTTACGATTGTTCAGGCAGAAGCTGACATCTTCGTTCGTCGCGGTCGCCAATGGAGCGACACGATGGAGCATCATCTGGGGTCGTGTCGCCTCGGCGGCCCTCCCGTCGCCGCCGGCCGCATTGACGACGGCTGCGAAGCTATGGGGGCCGGCGCGCTGGAAGAATCGGGGGTCGCCTGCCAAGGCCGAGCGGTCCCCCCCCGGAAACGCTGGGGCAGGCGCCATGGGCTACTGCTTCTGAGTTGGCTTGGCTACCGCGGCCGTCGCCGCAGCCGCCGGTTCCGCCGGCGGTCGGGCCATTGCCAGCGGAGACACGCCATCGGGCGGAACGACGACGCTCGGCAGCGCCTTGTTCAGCACCGCGGCCACCGCTGGGGTCAAATCGAAATCGGCGGTCGTGCCAAGGATCTGCGCACGGTTGAGCACGAGGTTGATGCCCCGGGACAGCGCCACCTGCTGGGCAGCCTGCTCCATCGTGCGGTTGATCTGCATCATGACGTACTGGCCGGCTTCCTGGATGATCCGGTTACGCTCGCCGAAGCGGCGTTGAGCCTCGGTAGCGCGGTCCTGGATTTCCTTTTCCTTGGCGCGGATCTGCTCTGGAGACATCCTGGAGCGTTCAGCTGCGAACGCCTGGCCCATTTCACGCAGCGTGGCCTGTTCCTTCTGTGCATCCTGGTTGAGCTTCTGGCCGCGCCCGTTCAATTCCTTGTAAGCCGCCTGATAGGCAGTGGAAACGCGCAGCACGTCTGGCACCGACAGGATACCGACGATGGCAGCCGGGGTCGCCGGTCCCTTGGGAACGGGCGGAATCTCCGGCGCCGGCGGAAGTTGGAACTGAGCCTGTGGGGCGACGCCTCCGGCCTGCTCGCTGCCTGCCTCGCCCGGGAGCGGGAGTACACTTGGGACGGCGGACCGGGCCGGCTCGGATCGAGGCGCGGAGCGAGAGGCCGATGGCGTACCGGCTGGCCGGACCTGCCCCGGCACGAACCACTCCCCGTTCTGCGCCTGCTGGGCGAAGCCGGTGACAGGATTGAACATCAGCCCGAACGCGACGAGCGCGCTCGCAATATCACCGGAACGACTCTTGATTGACTTTCTGACCACTAGAACCTCGTACCGAAGCCAAACCGGAAAATCTGCGTCTGGTCGCCCGGTTGCTTGTATACAAACGGGGCCAAGTCAACGTTTATCAAACCGAAACTGGTCCGCCAGGAGACGCCGACACCGGCGCCGATCCTTGGCGCAGGGGACGCTTCGATCTGACAGCTTACACCAGGGGAAGTGACGCATGCGCCCGGCCTGAATGAAGAATCGGTCAGTGCACCCACGTCGACGAATGCCCTGCCGCTCAGGCCCAGGTCGGGCGAAACCGGCAGCGGATAATGCAGTTCGGTCGACTGAGTCCAAATGAAACGCCCGCCAAGCGGATCGTCGAAGACGGCGTCGTGCGGGCCTGCGCCGCCGGTTTCGAAGCCCCGGAGATTGTCGCCACCGAGGAAGAAACGGTCGATGATTTCCTCTCGGCCGCCAGGCAGCAGGACCATGTATCCGGTGCTGCCCGAAAATTTGAGGACCCAGTCCGGGTTGCCAAACTCGCGCTCCAGCGGAATGTAGTAGGCCGCGTTGAGATTGCCCCGGACAAACTTGGCATCGCCTCCGAGACCGGCGACGTCAGTGCCGACTTCGGTGATGAAGCCGCTGTGAGGCTGGATCTTACTGTCGCGATAGTCGAGCGTCACAACCTGACTGACCTGCGACAGCACTGTCGTCCCTGCCTCGTTCAGGATGAACGGGCTGATCCCGGTTTCGAGATTGAACACGTCGCGATCGACCAGGGAATAGCTCCATGTCTGGCGCAGGTGTTCGTTGAAGGCATAGCCGAGCCGGGGAGACATGCCGATGCGCGACTCATCGGTACGGCTCGGTGCCCAGGTAATTTGTCGTGATATAGAAGAGGTCGATGCCTGCGACCAGATTGCGATCCAGAAAATAGGGGTCGGTCAAGGACGCCTGAATGGAGCTGTCTCTTTGAGCAAGCGTTCCGTTGATACTGGCATTGACGCCCGTGCCGATGAGGTTTCGCTCGGACAGGCCGATATTGACCAGCGCGCCGGCATCGGTCGAAAAGCCGCCACCGAAGGACAGTTCGCCCGTGGCCTTCTCGTTGATGTTGGTCGTGAGTATCGCCTTGTCCGGAGCATCGCCCGGACTTGTGACGATATCGACACTCTGAAAGTAGGCGAGGTCGGTCAAACGGGTCTTGGTAGCGCGGATCCGCTCCGCGCTGTATGGGTCGCCTTCGGCCAGCAGGAACTCGCGCCGGATTACCTTGTCCTGGGTCCGCGTATTGCCGACGATGTCGATGCGTTCGACGTAAACCCGCGGGCCTTCGCCCACGTCGAAGGTCAGATCGACGATATGTTTGGCGGTATCGCGTGTGACACGCGGCTTGACGTCCACGAAAGCGTAGCCGCGGTTGTGGACGGCTTCCTCGATCAGATCGACAGTCCGGCCGACGGCGTCGCCGTCATACCAGTCCCCCGGCGCCAGTTGCAGGCTCGGTTGCAGCTGCTTCTCGGTGAGGTTGCGAAGCTGAATACTGATGGTGACCTTGCCGACCTTGTATCGGGCGCCCTCGTCGACGGTAAATGAGAGGAAAAACCCCTTGCGATCAGGAGAGAGTTCCGCACTGGCATCCGTGACCCGGAAGTCGGCGTAGCCGTTCTTCAGATAGAACCGGCGCAGCAATTCCTTATCGAAAGCGAGCCGCTCCGGATCGTACTGGTCAGACGTGGACAGGAAACGCCACCAACGTGATTCGCGACTGTTGATGACCTCCAGAAGGCGGTCCTCACTGAACGCCTTGTTGCCGTTCACCACGATCTTGCTGATCAGGGTTTCGGAGCCGTCGTTGATCTGGAAGACGACATCGACACGGTTCTGGTCGAGGTGGATGATCTTCGGCTCCACCGTTGCGTCGTAGTAGCCGCGCTTGGCGTACATATCGAGGATATGCTGCCGGTCGGCTTCGGCCAACGCTGGGGTGAACACGGCGCGCGACCGCAGTTGCATCTCCGGCCGCAACTGGTCGTCGGAAAGCTTGTGGTTACCCTCGAACGCCACACGATTGACGATCGGGTTTTCGACCACGCGCACGACGAGGTCGTTGCCGACGCGGCCGAGCCGGACGTCCTGGAAGAGGCCGGTGGCATAGAGTGTCTTCAGGCTGCGATCGATGCGGTCCGGGTCGAAGGTATCGCCCGGCTGAACCAGGAGGTATGACCGGATCGTACCGTCCTCGATGCGCTGGTTCCCCTCGATCTTGATCGCCTGGATCACGCCGCTGGTGGCTTTCGCCGCCGCGTGCGGAGTCACCGAACGGGCCGCCGGGGCGCGAGGCGGGCTGGCGGGCGACGCAGGTCCTTGAGCGAAAGCGGTTCCGATGACCAGCGATGCCATCAGGCAGGCGGCGACCAGCCGCACAGCACGGAGCGTCAACAAAAGGCTGGTCCCCCCAAACGGCGCGTGCGTTTCAAAACAAAGTGGCATCAACGAGTCGCGCCACGCGAATGAGGTTCACCATAGCGATGGGCCGAGACCGGCGCTAGTGGCGGTCTCGGCCCAGGATGGATCTGTCACGTTTCGTATAAGTTTTTGATTTTAGCGCATAAAAGTTCCGACAAAGCACGAGCCGCAGGGTGGTTTCAGGGCAGACCCCGTGGGCTGATCGCCGGGACCTGGGTCTCATCCGATCAGGCCGGCTACCCAACGAAACAGGCCCAGATGCGTCAGATCGTTCCACGTGGCGAAGACGAAGAGGCAAGCCAGAAAAGCGAGACCCGCCCGAAACCCGTATTCCTGTGCGCGTGCCGGCAGTGGCCGGCCGCGCAGTGCCTCGGCGAGATAGAAGACCAGATGGCCGCCATCCAGCACCGGTATCGGGAACAGATTGATCAACCCAAGATTAACCGACAGCACGGCGATAAATGAGATCAGGCTGGCAACGCCAAGCTGAGCAATCTGGCCAGACAACTGCGCGATCCGCAGAGGACCGCCGAGTTCGTCTGTGCCACGGTGGCCCCCAACCATCTGGGCCAGCCCGGTGAAGGTTTCGGCAGTAATGGTCCATGTCTGGGTAACGCCTCCCCACAGGGCTGCGGGCACACCGACATGCCGATATTCCACCGCGCCGCCCCGAACGCCCAGAAGACCAACCTGGTGGCCACCCGCATCGTGCGAACTCGGTGGTCACCTCGATCTGCCGGTCGGTGTCCTCCCGCCGGATGACCACCTTCAGCGATTCGCCCGGGTGGGCGGCGATAATGTGCTGCAGGTCCTCGAACGTCTTGACCGGCGCACCGTCGATGGAAACGATACGGTCGTTCACCATGAGGCCGGCCCGAGAAGCGGCACTGTCGGGCATGACGGCACCGACAACCGGCAAGGTGACGGGGATGCCCAGCGCGATGAACAGGCCCGCGAACAGAACGATCGCCAGTACGAAATTGGCGATCGGCCCGGCTGCGACAACGATTGCCCGCGACAGCACCGGTTTGTCATGGAAGGTCTCACCGGGGACCCACGTGGCGCGAACTTCATCCGCCACATCTTGCGGCCGCTCTTGCCCGTGCAGCTTCACGTAGCCACCGAGGGGAAGCCATGCCAGCTTCCAAACGGTGCCGTGCGAATCGGTCCAGGACGCGATCGCGTGACCGAAGCCGATCGAGAAAGCCTCCACGCGGACGCCGCGCCAGCGAGCCGCGAGGTAATGGCCGAATTCATGAACGAAGACGAGCACACCGAGGACGACGACGAACGCCGCCGCGCTGCGAACGAAATCGGGAATGACTGTCAGCACGGGCGTGGCTCTCGGGTCGGGGTGATCATAAGGCGTGAACGGGCGGGGTATGGGTAGACATCAGATCGAGGGCAACGCGGCGGGCCGCGGCGTCCAGGGCGATCACGTCATCCAGGGTGTCCGCAAGCGGCGTCCCAAGCTTTTGGAGTACGCGATCCACTATTTGGGAAATGTCCAAAAATCCAATGCGATTCTTCAAAAACGCCTCGACGGCGACTTCATTCGCTGCATTTAAGATGGTGGGGGTTCCGCCGCCGATTTGCAACACTTCTCTTGCGATACGAAGGGCTGGGAAGCGAATCAGATCGGGTGCGGCGAATTCGAGGCGGCCAACCGCAGCCAGATCGAGGCGCGGCGAGACCGTGGGCATGCGCCCTGGCCAGGCGAGGGCGTGGGCGATGGGGATGCGCATGTCGGGGGAGCCGAGCTGGGCGAGGACGGACCCATCCTGATAGTGCACCATGCCGTGGATAACCGATTGCGGGTGGACCAGCACCTCGATCCGGGTCTCGTCAAGGCTGAACAGCCGGGCGGCCTCGATGAGTTCCAGCCCCTTGTTCATCATGGTTGCGGAATCGATGCTGATCTTTGCGCCCATCGACCAGACCGGATGCCGCAGAGCCATCTGCGGCGTGGCGCGAGCCATCTCCTCCAGGGTCGAAGTCCGGAAGGGGCCGCCGGATGCGGTGAGGATGATCTTCTCCACCGAGCCACGATTGCCGTCGGCGAGGGACTGGAAGATCGCATTATGTTCTGAGTCGACCGGTAGCAAGGTCGCGCCGGCTTCGCGCACAGCGCGCAACATCACGTCGCCGGCGCAGACCAGGGCTTCCTTGTTAGCCAAGCCGACGCAAGCGCCGCGGCGGATCGCCGCAAGGGTGGAAGCAAGTCCGGCGGCGCCGGTGATAGCTGCCATGGTCCAGTCGGCCTCGAGGGCGGCAGCCGCGACAACGGCGTCGGCCCCGGCGGCTACCTCGATCGCCGAGCCAGCAAGGGCGTCGCGCAAAGCGGCATAAGCCGACTGATCGGCGACCACGGCGAATTCGGCGCGCAGGGCTAGCGCCTGTTCGGCGAGGAGGGCCGCGTTGCGGCCGCCGACCAACGCGCGCACGCGAAAACGGTCCGGATCAGCTGCGAGCAACTCGATCGTTTGTGTTCCGACGCTGCCCGTACTGCCAAGAACCGTGACGGAACGCACCGACCCTGGCTTGGAAGAGGAAGGATAACCGGCGTTCATTCCCACAGAACTACTCCACGTCCGAGGACCAACGCCAGTAGGGCCGCCGCTGGGGCGGCGGTCAACACTGCATCCATCCGGTCCAGCAGGCCGCCATGGCCCGGGATCATGGTGCCGGAGTCCTTTACGCCGAAATGGCGCTTCAACTGGCTTTCGAAAAGATCGCCGGCCTGGCTGATACCGCCGATCGACACCGCGATCACGGCCGCACGCCAGGATACCGGCCGGTGACCTAGCATTGACGATGCCGCGAGGCCGACCGCCGCGGAGGCGAGAAGGCCACCGACCGAGCCGGACCAGGTTTTTCCAGGCGAAATGGATGGCGCCAGGCGCGGACCTCCGATCGCTCGTCCGACCACATAGGCGCCGATGTCACTCGCCCAGATAACCAGCAGCAGGACGATCACATTGACGCCACCGCTCTCCGGTTGGCGCCGCAGCCAGACCAGTGCCACCGCGGCGAGACCGAAATAAGGGATGCCGAAGGCGACCGGCCGCGCTGGGGAGAGACCACGGCCGAGGACGGCACCGGCGGCGGTGGCGACTGCCAACACAAGCAACGCCGAAACCGCAGTGTCCATTTGCGTCAGCGCGACAGCCAGCGGCAACAGAAGAAAGAGCGGTGTCATCGTGGGTGAGGAGCGTTGGCCGCAAAGACCGAGCCACTCGTAGGAGAGGCCTATGGACGCCAGGGCGACCAGTCCGGCGAAGGCCGCGCCGCCGATCCAGATGCAAGCCAGGGCGAGCGGCGCGAGCACCGCGGCGGACGCGATTCGCAGCCGTAGGTCGGACCATCGGGCGGATTTCTGGGTCACCGGCCGCTTGACCTGGGAGGGTAGGGCTGTCGGATGGCGTCCTAGACCATTTTCATCCTGACAGTGCATGCCGAAAATGGTCCAGTGTGGTGGTTCCGAAGTCCGCCATGCTGTGGATCATCCCCGAAGCGGACTTCGGAACCACGAACCACACTTTGCCAGTGTCCTCATCGATTCGGAAGTTCGCAAGGCGGCTGATCCAGGCATGGCGAACTTCCGAATCGGGACACTAGCTCTTTGTTTGATCGCATGATTCACGCGCAGGGGACGTTCCGCTCAGCGCGATCACGCTCTAGTCTTTGCGAGCGCCAAATCGCCGTTCCCGTCGTGCGAACTCCTTCAGCGCGGCGTCGAAATGGGCATGGTCGAAATCTGGCCAGAACACGTCGAGGAACACCAGTTCCGCATAGGCGGCCTGCCAGAGCAGGAAGTTTGAGAGCCGCTGCTCGCCGGAGGTACGGATGATCAGGTCGGGATCAGGCATGCCGGCGGTGGCGAGAAAGCTGGCGAAGGCCTCTTCCCCGAGATCGCCGGCATCGAGGCATCCGGCGCGCACGGCTGCCAGGGCCGCGCGTGCGGCGGCGGCGATCTCGGCCCGTGCGCCATAGGACAGTGCGATCGTCAGGTTGAGCCTGGCGTTTGCCTCGGTATCGCGTTCGGCTGCGTGCAGATCGATCTGGATATCGGAATCGAACCGGGTGCGGTCGCCGATGAAGCGCAGACGCACCCCGGACTCCTTCAGTTCGGCGATCTCAGAGCGGAGATAACGGCGCAGCAGGCCGGTCAGGTCGGTGATCTCACCGGCCGGACGGCGCCAGTTCTCGCTGCTGAACGCGTAGATGGTCAGCCAGGAGACGCCGGCCTGGATCGCCGCTTCGACGGTCCGCCGGACGGCGCGGGAGCCTTCCCGATGCCCGGCGATGCGCGGCAGGCCCCGCGACTTGGCCCATCGGCCATTGCCATCCATGATGATGGCGACATGGCGAGGCACGATCTGGCCGACGGCGCCGATTGCCTGGGTGACGGCGCCGATTTGGGTAACATCGGCGACGGTCTGGGACGCCGCGATGGCTGATGACACGTCGTCCTCCGACACGAAGCCCGGGGCTGCCCGCTTGGTGATGACCGGCATCGTGTGCCCAGACCCGCCTCAGACCTGCCTGATGTCTTTTTCCTTATCCGCGAGCGCTTCGTCCACCTTTTTAATGAACTGGTCGGTGAGTTTCTGCACCTCGTCGGACCAGTTCTTCGCCAGGTCCTCGCCGATTTCGTGCTTTTTCTCGGTGCCCTTGATCTGCTCCATACCGTCGCGGCGGACGCCGCGAACCGAGATCTTGGCGCCTTCGGCGTATTTGTGCGCCATCTTGACGAGTTCGTTACGCCGTTCGGTGGTCAATTGCGGGATCGGCACGCGGATCATCATTCCGTCGGCGGCGGGATTGAGACCGAGGCCGGAGTCGCGGATGGCCTTCTCGACGGCGGAGATCATGGATTTGTCCCAGACCTGCACGGTCAGCATGCGCGGTTCCGGCGTACCGATGGTGCCGACCTGGTTCAGCGGCATTTCGGTTCCGTAGGCGATCACCTTCACCGGTTCCAGCAGGCCGGGGTGAGCGCGACCGGTTCGCAGGCCGGCGAATTCCCGGCGCAGCGTTTCCAGCGCGCCATCCATGCGGCGGGTGAGATCCTGCTTCAGGCTGTTCAGGTCCGCGGTGGCCATGACGATGCCTCCAACTCCCTTTCAATGTTCGATTATCTTGGTGAACGCACCCTCGCCACGCATGACCTGTGCGAAGGCACCCGGGGCGTGGATGTTGAAGACGATGATCGGCAGGTGGTTTTCCCGCGCCAGGCTGATCGCGGCGGCGTCCATGACGCCGAGGTCGTTGGCGAGAACGTCGAGATAGGAGAGTTGCTCATAGCGGGTCGCGCCCAGGACCTTGCGCGGATCGGCGGAATAGACGCCGTCGACCTGAGTGCCCTTGAGCAGCGCGTCGCACTTCATCTCGGCCGCGCGCAAGGCGGCCGCGGTGTCGGTGGTGAAGAACGGATTGCCGGTGCCGGCGGCGAAGACCACCACCCTGCCCTTTTCCATATGCCGCTCCGCGCGCCGGCGGATGTACGGCTCGCAGACCGAGGCCATCGGGATGGCCGACTGGACGCGGGTCGGCACGTCGCGCTTTTCCAGCGCGGACTGCACGGCGAGCGCGTTCATGACGGTCGCCAGCATGCCCATGTAGTCGGCCTGCGCCCGATCCATGCCCGAGGCGGCGCCGGACACGCCACGAAAGATGTTGCCGCCGCCGATCACGACCGACACCTCGACTCCCATGGCGACGACGGCCTTGATGTCGTTGGCGATGGCGCCGACCATTTCGTTGTCCAGGCCGAACTCGCGCCGGCCCATCAGCGCTTCCCCGGAGAGCTTCAGGAGTACACGCTTATAGACAGCAGGCTGTGTCATGCGACTCCCTCTGGGCCGTATAAGGTCCCGTGAAGGCCGGGCGAGCACCGTAGTGATACCGCCCGGCCGGAACAAGCGGGCGGTTGGCCCATCGCTGAAGGCGGTTCAAACGCCGGCGGTCGCAGCGACCTCGGCGGCGAAGTCGTCCTTCGGCTTTTCGATGCCTTCGCCAAGCTGGAAGCGGGCGAAACCGGTCAGCGTGACGCCGGCCTTCTTGACCACCGCGCGCACGCGGCTTTCGCCGTCATGCACCCAGACCTGCTCCAGCAGCACCACTTCCTCGTAGTACTTGCGGATGCGGCCTTCGACCATCTTCTCGATGATGTTCTCGGGCTTGCCGGAGGCGCGGGCCTGCTCGCTGAGCACCGCCCGCTCGCGTTCCAGCGCCGCCGGATCGACAGCGTCGATATCGAGCGCTTCCGGGCGGCGTGGCGGCGACGTGCATGCCGACCTGACGGCCGAGGGTTTCCAGCGTCGCGAACTCGCCCGGGCCCTCGATCGCGGCGAGGACGCCGATCTTGCCGAGGCCGGGCTTCAGCGCGGCGTGCATGTAGGTCGCGACCACGCCCTGCGACACGGTCAGCACCTTCGCGCGCCGGAGGGTCATGTTCTCGCCGATGGTGGCGACGAGGTGGGTCAGCTCCTCCGCCACGGTCCGCCCGGTCTGGGGAACGGCGCGGCGTTGATCGCGTCGAGATCGTCGCCGACCGACAGCGCGATCTTCGCGACCGTCGCGACGAATTCCTGGAAGGTCTCGTTGCGGGCGACGAAATCGGTTTCGGCGTTGACCTCGACGATCGCCGCCTGTTCGGTGGCGGAGGCGACGCCGACCAGGCCCTCGGCGGCGATGCGGCCGGACTTCTTGGCGGCGGCGGCGAGGCCCTTCTTGCGCAGCCAGTCGATGGCGGCTTCGATCTCGCCGTCGGTCTCGGTCAGCGCCTTCTTGCAGTCCATCATGCCTGCGCCGGTCTTCTCGCGCAGGTCCTTCACCAGGGCGGCGGTGATCGCGGCCATTTCTTCGTCTCCTGACTGAGCATGATCGCGCCGAGCGGAACGTTCAAGGCGACTGGACCATGCGATCAAACTAACACGGTTCAGGCGGTCGCGGCAGCTTCAGGCTCCACGTCCGCGAGCACCTCGGCCGGGAGATCCTCGCGCGCGCCGATGTCGGCGCCGGAGGAGGCCATCTCGGCGCTGATGCCATCCAGCACCGCGCCGGCGATCAGGTCGCAGTACAGGGTGATGGCGCGGATCGCGTCGTCGTTGCCGGGGATCGGGAAGGTGACGCCGGTCGGGTCGGAGTTGCTGTCGAGCACGGCGACGACCGGGATGTGCAGCTTGTTGGCTTCCTCGACCGCCAGCTTTTCCTTGTTGGTGTCGATGATGAACAGGATGTCCGGCAGGCCGCCCATGTCCTTGATGCCGCCCAGCGCGCGCTCCAGCTTGTCCTTGTCGCGGGTGATGTCCAGGACTTCCTTCTTGGTGAGGCCCTGGGTGTCACCGGCGACGAGATCCTCGATCTGGCGCAGGCGCTTGATCGAGCCGGTGATGGTCTTCCAGTTGGTCAGCGTGCCACCGAGCCAGCGGTGGTTGATGTAGTACTGGCCGCAACGCTTGGCGGCGTCGGCGACGTGTTCGGCGGCGGCGCGCTTGGTGCCGACGAAGAGGACGCGACCGCCGGCGGCGGTGACGTCACGGACGGCGCGGAGGGCGCGGTCCAGCATCGGCACGGTCTGCTGCAGGTCGATGATGTGGACCTGGTTGCGGGTGCCGTAGAGGAACGGCGCCATGCGCGGGTTCCAGCGGCGGGTGTGGTGACCAAAGTGAACGCCGGCTTCCAAGAGCTGGCGCATCGTGAAATCGGGCATCGCCATGAGCGTGCTCCTTTCCTGTCGTCCGGTTGTTGCCTCCGCGGGGGTTGCTTTTCGGCACCGGACCCGCGCCATGACTGGCCGGGAAAGGGTCCCCGCGTGTGAATTACCAGCATGCGCTGGCGGGCCGGGATATGGCCGAGAATGACGCCGATTGCAAGGGCGGGACTGGTGGGCGCTTTTTCTTCCGGCGCAGAGGATTCACGGGTCCGTGCCGATAAGCAGCAATGAAAACCGACCCGGATCGCACACCTGGCGCTCTGGATGCAGGCTGGGGCGGAGGAGAGCGGGCAGGCCATGCCCGCAGCAAGGCGACCTGTCACCAATGCAGCATCAATGCCTTGCGCCTGGAGATCGAGGAGTGCCTGCCGAATCGTTGCCCGCCGGCAACCCCGCCACCAGCGCAATCGCCGCCAGCCGCGCATCGCTGACCTGCCGTACGTGATTCGCCCGGGTGTTCACCGTGACACAGACCGGAATCGTCTCACCGTCCGCGCCCGCGACATCCGCCGCACGCGCAGCCAAAGAGAACCCAGCCGTCTGCTACGGTGAAGCCGCCACTTCGGTCACCAGCCGTGCCGCTTCGGCGCCTCGGACCTTGGCGATATCATCCTGATACTTCAGCAGCACGCCCAGCGTATCGTCCACGTCGCCCGCGGTCAGCTCGGTCTTGTTCAGGTAAGTCAGCGCCTGTGCCCAGTCGATCGTCTCGGCCACACCGGGCAGCTTGAACAGTTCTTCGCCGCGAAGGCGCTGGACGAAGCCGACGACCTGTTCCGCCAGACGCGCCGGCACGCCTGGCGCCTTGGCGGCCAGGATCGCCCGCTCGCGCATCGCATCGGGGTAATCGACCCAGTGGTACAGGCAGCGGCGGCGGATCGCGTCATGCACTTCGCGCGTCCGGTTCGAGGTCAGGATCACCACCGGACGCGTCCTGGCGCGGACGGTGCCGAACTCCGGCACGGTGATCTGGAAGTCGGCGAGCACCTCCAGCAGGAATGCCTCGAACGGCTCATCGGCGCGGTCGAGTTCGTCGATCAGCAGGACGGCCGGCGGCAGATCGGGGTCGATCGCGGACAACAGCGGGCGCGCCTGGAGGAATTCGCGCGTGTAGATATCCTGGGAAAGCTCTTCGCGGTCGGTCTGGCCGGCAGCCTCGGCCAGGCGGATCGCCATCAACTGCCGAGCGTGATCCCACTCATAGGCCGCGGCGGACAGGTCCATGCCGTCGTAGCACTGCAGGCGGACCAGCCGGCGGTTCAGGCCGGCCGCCAGCACTTTCGAGATTTCGGTTTTGCCGGTGCCGGGCTCGCCTTCCAGGAACAGCGGGCGTTGCATCGTCAGCGCCAGATGCACCGTGGTGGCCAGTTCCAGGTCGGCGATGTAGCCGTTGTCGGAAAGCAGCCGGGCGGTGTCGGCGACGGTCGCGGGAAGACCGCGCGAAGGGTGGGCCGCCACTGAGGGGTGTGTCGCCACTAGAGCATGCTTCCCAGCATCAGCAGCAGGATGATGACGAAAACCGCCCCTCCGATCCACGCGGCGAGAGGCAGGCCAAAGGGCTCGCGCGGGATCAGCGCCCAGATCGAGACCGAAGAGGGCACCGGGACGGCACCCATCGCGACTGCGACCGGTTCGGCCATGCTGTGTTCGGCGGCTTCCTCCGCGGCGGCTGGCACCATCGCCTGCACCTGCTGGCTGAAACGGTCAAAAAAGGCGTCGGCCATCTGCTTGGCGGTGGCATCGATCAGCCGGCCGCCGAGTTGCGCCAGCTTGCCGCCGACCTGGGCATTCACCTGGTAGCTCAGCAGCGTATCAAGCGCCGTCATCGGTCAAAGCCACGTTGGCGCCGCCCTTGGCAAACCCGGCGACACCGCCCTGCCCCTCGCCGCTGATCCGGTAGCCGTTCGGCGGGTCGATGTCCGTGAGCTGCACCTTTCCGTTGAACCGAGCGGATATCGGACCGACTTTGACCGCGGCGGTCGCCTCTCATCTGGTCGTCGGCCAGCTTCTCCAGGCTCTCGCAGCCGGGGATGCTGGCTTTCAGCACCTCAGGGTTGTTGAGCGCGTCCCAAACGGCCTGCCTCGGCGCCGGAATGCGTCGCTCGCCCGTCATGTCCATGCGAAAATCATCCCTTGCTAAGCGCGGCGGACGTTACCGGCAGGGTCGCGGGCGTGCAACCAAGCCGCGACGGCGACAGGGTCGCCGGGCGGTTCAACGCCCCGGAGGCGTGCCGCGTTCCCGAACGCGACTGGGACAGCGACCAGCACGGGCGGCGATTTTTGCCGGCAGCACCGGAGATCGGCAGGAATTGCCGGGTCCCGAAACGAGATCCGCAACCTTTTCAAAGCCCCAAACCTGGCCTCGATCCTGCACGGCACCTTGGGCCAATTGTCGCCAAGGAGTATTGAACTTGTCAATTTCCGTATCCGGGCAAAACGAGCGGTGGGCGCAGCTTAACGCTTATCAGCCGTCGCCATCTTCACCCCCGAGCCAGAACAGCGGATGGGATCCCGCGAGTTGGGCGGCGGCGTCCGCCGGCTCAGCCGGCGGTGCATCCTTAACCGGGAGCACGCCCGGGGGATTGTCGGACGGCATGTCCCTTGCGCTGATGGCTTTCAGCAACTGGAACAATGGGTTGGCGTCACAGGCGCAGCCAGCCGGCACGCAGGGCGCCGGCCAGAGCGGCGCGACATCCGCGGGCACGGGATCGACCGCACAGATCACGCAGGGCGGGACAGCCTCGGTATCGCAACTTGTCACGGATCTGCAATCCTTGTTGTCCACCCTCACCGGTACGTCCACGCCGCCTACGGTCATGTCCGCGCCGTCCACAGGCAGCACGAACGCTTCAGACACTTCCGACGCGTCCACGAATATTGGGACCGCCGCGGCCACAGGCCTCAGCGACCCGCTGTCGCAGGATCTGAAGGCTGTGCAGTCCGATATTCATGGGTTGGAGCCGGCCTCCACGGCCGTCCAACCCGGCGGCCCCGGGGGTCCGCCGCCAGGGATGCCGTGGCAAGACAGCATCCCCGATACCGGCACCAAAGGCGGCGCCGGGACGGACGGACCCGGTGGATGGAATCCCGGTTACAGCGACAGCTTCCAGCAGCAATTCGCGTTTTCTGCTTACGCCTCCAGCGCGGCGTCCGGCGCAAACAGCTCGACCACACCTCTGCTGGCCAACCTAACCGTTTAGGAAAACGAGACGGCGCCTTCCGGCGGTGCGGCGCCGTCTTGATCCTCAACGCTGCAAGTCACTCACCGTGCGGATCAATCCCCGATCGGGGGTCGCCGCCTTCGCCTCAATGACGTTCGAAGTCCGGTTCCGCGGTGGCTGGTCCGGCTGCAGAGCAGGGGTGACCCCGGGATGGGCACTGTGGCAATCGCCCGAAATCCGAGATACTACGTGTGGCGCCTGACCGTTGCCCGAGAAGCTGATCTGGACACTACGCATACACATGCCCGGCCCAGACATAACGGGGACCGAACTGAAGCCCGCGGTCGCCTGGGCCATCAGGGCATTCATGCTCTGAAACATCGCTTCGGCCTGCCGATCCATCGCCGCTGCCATCTGGTCGACAACACCGAAGGGATACATCGTGTCGAACGATGTGGACGTCGTCTCCGGAGCCAGGATCACGACGGGCGGCACATCGCCGGCGTAACGCACCTGCTCGACCTGGCCGTCGGGGAGATGGAAGGTCATCACGTGTGACTGGGGAGGCTGAGCCTCGGCAATGCCGGCATATCCGGCCAGGAGCATCGCCGCGACGCCGGTCAGAAGCGCAATTCGCGTGGTTCGCATAACGGTCTCCGTCGCTGTTGAAGACGTGGCTGGTGAGAGCACCACGCGTAACATAATCCTGCCTCCTATCAGGATATCGTCCGTGGTATAAATTTTCTTTCATCGCGGCTTGGCGGAGGGCGGGATGCGGGAGGCTCGCCGGGTATCTCCGTGTAACGAACGAAAGATTAGCGTAACTTTCGGGGCTTTCGCTTGTTGGCAGCCGCCCCGGTGCTTAATCCGGTGGGCCGTTGCCAAGCGGCTCTCTACTGCCAGAGGACGTGATCATTCATGGACGAACGTGTTGACCGGACGGAAACGAGGGTAGCTCCCGATCCCGTGTCGCGCGTGACCCCTCTGACGCGTCGGTCCCGCCGTGGTACTGGTTTCTGACTTCCCTCGTCCTGGCTGGACTGGTGGGGGGCGGCTGGTATCTGTGGACCCGGCATGAGGCGGCAGCAGGCGCCGAAAGCCACCACCGCCGGTCGGCGTGCGCAGGGCGCGCCGCAACCGGTCGGGTTCGCCACGATCGACAGAGGCGACGTCCGCGTCATCCTGAACGAGCTCGGCACGGTGACCTCGCTCGATACCGTGACGGTGGAGACGCAGATCAGCGGCCAACTCATGCGATACGGCTTCACCGAAGGCCAGATGGTCAAGAAGGGTGACTTCCTGGCGCAGATCGATCCTCGCCCCTACCAGGCCGCGCTGGACTCGGCGGAGGGCACGCTGGCACATGACACGGGTCTGCTCGAGCAGGCGAAGGCCGACCTGAAACGCTATCTCACGCTCGGCCGCCAGGACTCGATCGCGCAACAGCAGGTCGAGGACCAGCGCTACCTGGTGCAGCAGTACACCGGCACCGTGGCGACCGACCAAGGGGCGGTGGAGACCGCGAAGCTCAACCTCTACTACTGCCACATCATCTCGCCGGTGGACGGGCAGGTCGGACTACGCCAGATCGATCCCGGCAACTATGTGTCCGACCACGGGATCCACCGCCCTGGTCGTGGTCACCCAGATGCAGCCCATTTCGGTGATCTTCACGATCCCGGAGGACAACCTGCAGGAGGTCATTCAGCGGCTGCGCGCCGGGGCTACACTGACGGTGGAGGCGTATGACCGGTCCAACACGGTCAAGCTGGAAGCGGGGCAGCTTTCGAACCTGGACAACCTGATCAACACGACCACGGGGACGCTGAATATCCGGGCGATGTTCCAGAACCCCGAGGACAAGCTGTATCCGAACCAGTTCGTGAACGTCCATTTGCTGGTCAACACGATGAACAATGCGATCCGGGTGCCGGTTTCGGCGGTGCAGCGCGGAGAGCCCGGGACGTTCGTGTATGTCATCAACGCGAACGACACGGTTTCCGTGCGCCCGATCAAGGTGGGCCCCACAGACGGCAACTTCGAGGCTGTGCTGTCGGGTCTGAAACCGGGGGAAAAGGTGGTGACGGACGGCACGGACCGCCTGCGCGACGGCGCGGCGGTCAGTTTGCCGGCGGCACAGAAGACCGCCAGCCAGTGCAGCCGGCGGGAAGCCGGGTGCAATGCCCCCAGCCTCCGGCACGCCGGACCAACCGGCGGACCCGAACGCGCAGCACGTGCACCACCACCACCAGCCGCAAGCGCAATGACACGGTCTGAATCGATCGCAGCATGAGCCCGTCCACCCCGTTCATCCTGCGCCCGGTGGCGACCACGCTGCTGATGGCCGCGATCATGCTGGTCGGCATCGTCGCGTACCGGTTCCTGCCGATCTCGGCGCTGCCCGAGGTCGATTATCCGACCATCCAGGTGCAGACCTTCTACCCGGGTGCCAGCCCGGAGGTGATGACGTCGTCGGTCACCTCGCCGCTCGAGGTCCAGTTCGGGCAGATGCCCAGCCTGAACCAGATGTTCTCGACCAGTTCGGCCGGCGCGTCGATGATCACCCTGCAGTTCACGCTCGACATCAGCCTCGACGTCGCGGAGCAGGAGGTGCAGGCGGCGATCAATGCGGCCGGCAACCTGCTGCCGTCCGACCTGCCGGCACCGCCGATCTATGCCAAGGTCAATCCGGCGGACGCGCCGATCCTGACGCTGGCGCTGACCTCGAAAACCCTGCCGCTGACGCAGGTCGAGGATATGGCCGAGACGCGGCTGGCGCAGAAGATGTCGCAGCAGCCGGGCGTCGGCCTGGTCAGCATCAGCGGCGGCCAGCGGCCGGCGGTGCGGGTGCAGATCAATCCGCGGGCGATGGCAGCGTACGGGCTGAACATCGACGACCTGCGCACGACACTCGGCAACGCGAACGTCAACACGCCGAAGGGCAACTTCGACGGGCCGGCGCAGGCCACGACGATCAACGCCAACGACCAGATCACCGATCCGTCGCAGTACCTCGATCTGGTGATCGCCTACCGCAACGGCGCACCGGTGCGGCTGAAGGATGTCGCCACGGTCATCAACGGTGCCGAGAACACCAAGCTGGGCGCCTGGGCCAACCGGACACCGGCGGTGATCCTGAATGTGCAGCGCCAGCCGGGCGCCAACGTCATCCAGGTGGTCAACAACATCAAGGCGCTGCTGCCGCAGCTGACCGCTACCCTGCCAGCCGCTGTCGACGTGGCGGTGCTGACCGACCGCACGACCACCATCCGAGCGTCGGTCGCGGACGTGGAGTTCGAGCTGGGGCTTTCGGTCGTGCTGGTGGTGCTGGTCATATTCGTGTTCCTGCGCAACGTGCCGGCGACGATCATCCCCAGCCTGTCGGTGCCGCTCTCGCTGGTCGGCACGCTGGCGGTGATGTACCTGCTGGGATTCAGCCTGGACAACCTGTCGCTGATGGCGCTGACCATCTCCACCGGCTTCGTGGTGGACGATGCGATCGTGATGATCGAGAATATTTCCCGCTATGTCGAAGCCGGCGAAGCGCCTTTGTCGGCGGCGCTGAAGGGCGCCGGACAGATCGGCTTCACCATCATATCGCTGACCGTATCGCTGATCGCGGTGCTGATCCCGCTGCTGTTCATGGGCGATGTGGTGGGACGGCTGTTCCACGAATTCGCCATCACGCTGTCGGTGACGATCATCATCTCGGCGATCGTCTCGCTGACGCTGGTGCCGATGATGTGCGCCAGGCTGCTGCGGCATCGGCCGAAGTCAGCCCGCACCCGGTTGGACCTGATGGCGGAACGTGGCTTCGACTGGGTGATCGATCATTACGACCGGGCACTGAAGGTCGTGCTGGAGCATCAGCCGCTGACGTTGCTGGTGGCGGTGCTGACTCTGGTCGTCACCGCGGCGCTCTATGTCGTGGTGCCGAAGGGCTTCTTCCCGGTGCAGGATACCGGCGTGCTGCAGGGCATCTCGGTCGCCGCGCAGACGTCCTCCTATGGCGCGATGGCGGAGCATCAGCAGGCGCTGGCGGACGCCATCCTGAAGGATCCCGACGTCGTCAGCCTGAGTTCGTTCATCGGCGTCGACGGCAGCAACATGACGCTGAACAGCGGCCGCTTCCTGATCAACCTGAAGCCGAAGGACGACCGCAGCCTGAACGCAAGCCAGATCGCCCTGCGATTGCAGCAGGAGACGGCCGACGTTCCCGGCGTGTCGCTTTATCTGCAGCCGGTGCAGGACCTGTCGGTGGACGCCTCGGTCAGCCGCACGCAGTACCAGTTCGTGCTGGAAAACCCGAATCTGTCGGCCTTCAACGAATGGGTGCCGAAACTGCTGCAGCGGCTGGACCAGGCGCCCGATCTGATGAACGTCGCCAGCGACCTGGAGCAGCAGGGGCTGACCCTCGACGTGGTGATCGACCGGCAAACGGCGGGGCGGTTCGGCATCACGCCCGCGACCGTCGACAACGCGCTGTACGACCTGTTCGGCCAGCGCATCATCACCACGATCTACACGCAGTCCAACCAGTACCGCGTGATCATGGAGGCGGATCCGGATCTGCAAAAGTCGATCGGCGCGCTGTCGGCGATCTATCTGCCGTCCGCCGCCTCCACCACCGGACAGGTGCCGCTGAGCGCCATCGTGACGATCGAGCAGAAGCCCGGGCCGTTGCAGATCAGCCATCTCGCGCAGTTCCCGGCGACGACGATCTCATTCGACACCAAGCCCGGGTCGTCGCTGGGTGCGGCGGTAACCGAGATCCGCCAGGCGGAGAAGGACATCGGACTGCCGGGCAGTTTCATCACCGCCTTCCAGGGCGCGGCGGCGGCGCTTGAGGCGTCCCTGTCGAACGAACTGCTGCTGGTGCTGGCGGCGATCGTGACGGTCTACATCGTGCTGGGCGTGCTGTACGAGAGCTTCGTCCATCCGATCACCATCATCTCCACGCTGCCCTCGGCCGGCGCCGGCGCGCTGGTGGCGCTTTGGATCGCCGGCGACGACATCGACGTGATCGCCATCATCGGCATCATCCTGCTGATCGGCATCGTCAAGAAGAACGCTATCATGATGATCGACTTCGCGCTGGTGGCGGAGCGCGAGGATGGCAAGACGCCGCGCGAGGCGATCCATCAGGCCTGCCTGCTGCGCTTCCGCCCGATCATGATGACGACGATGGCGGCGTTGCTAGGCGCACTGCCGCTGATGCTGGGCAACGGCACCGGGTCGGAGCTGCGCCGTCCGCTGGGTGTCGCGATCGTCGGCGGGTTGCTCGTCAGCCAGGTGCTGACGCTGTTCACCACGCCGGTGATCTACCTGATGTTCGACCGCCTCGCCTGGCGCTTGCGCGGCCAGAAACCGCCGGCAGAGCTGGCGGCGGGTGGATCGCCCCCATGAACCTGTCGGCGCCCTTCATCGCGCGTCCGGTCGCCACCACCCTGCTGACCGTCGGGATCACCCTGGCCGGCATCTTTGCGTTCTTCAAGCTGCCGGTCTCGCCGCTGCCGCAGGTCGATTTCCCCACCATCTCGGTGCAGGCGCAGTTGCCGGGCGCCAGTCCGGACACCGTGGCGACTTCTGTCGCGGAACCGCTGGAGCGGCATCTGGGCCAGATCGCCGACGTCACCGAGATGACCTCCACCAGTTCGGTCGGGCAGACGCGGATCGTGCTGCAGTTCGGGCTCGACCGCGACATCAATGGTGCGGCGCGCGACGTGGAGGCCGCGATCAACGCCGCCCGCGCCGACCTGCCGACCAGCCTGCGCAGCAACCCGACCTATCGCAAGGTGAACCCGGCCGACGCGCCGATCCTGATCCTGTCGCTGACCTCCAAGACGCTGACGCGCGGCCAGATCTACGACGCGGCGACCAACGTGTTCTCGCAGAGTCTGTCGCAGCTTCCCGGCATCGGCCAGGTGATCATCGGCGGCGCCGCGCTGCCGGCCGTGCGGGTGGAACTGAACCCGACGGCGCTGAACAAATACGGCATCGGACTGGAGGACGTGCGCGCCGCGCTGGCCTCCGCCAACGCCGACAGCCCGAAAGGCGCGATCGAGGCGGGCGGGCAGCACTACCAGCTCTACACCAACGACCAGGCCACGCATGCGGCGGACTACAAGCCGCTGGTGATCGCCTACCGCAACGGCGCCGCCGGTCCGCCTGTCGGATATGGGCGAGGTGGTGGATTCGGTGGAGAACCTCCGCAACCTCGGCCTGTCGCAGGGACAGCCGGCGGTGCTGGTCATCCTGTTCCGCCAGCCGGGCGCCAACATCATCTCCACGGTGGACGCCGTGAAGGCGGCGATCCCGCAACTGATGGCGGCCATGCCGCGCGACATGGACCTGCCGGTCGCGATCGACCGCACCATCACCATCCGCGCCAGCCTGCACGACACGGAACTGACGCTGCTGATCGCGGTCGGGCTGGTGACCCTGGTGGTGTTCCTGTTCCTGCGCAGCGCCCGAGCGACGTTGATCCCGGCGGTCGCGGTGCCGGTTTCCAT
This sequence comes from uncultured Alphaproteobacteria bacterium, assembly GCA_963817185.1. Taxonomy (GTDB): domain Bacteria; phylum Pseudomonadota; class Alphaproteobacteria; order Acetobacterales; family Acetobacteraceae; genus Rhodopila. Next base: position 1,129,909 of record CAWFNN010000007.1, read on the forward strand.
CATCGGCACCTTCGGCACGATGTACCTGCTGGGCTACAGCCTGGACAATCTCTCGCTGATGGCGCTGACCGTCGCCACCGGCTTCGTGGTCGATGACGCCATCGTCGTGCTGGAGAACATCGCCCGTCATGTCGAAGACGGCATGCCGCGTGTCCAGGCGGCACTTCACGGCGCCAGGGAGGTCGGCTTCACCGTCGTTTCGATCAGCCTGTCGCTGATCGCGGTGTTCCTGCCGATCCTGCTGATGGGCGGCATCGTCGGCCGGCTGTTCCGGGAATTCGCCAACACGCTGTCGCTGGCCATCCTGGTGTCGCTGGCGATCTCGCTGACCACGACGCCGATGATGTGCGCGATCTTCCTTCGTCCGGAGGGTGGCAAGGGGCTGCCGGCGGGTCCGAAGAAGAAGACCCTGCTCGCGCGGGCACAATCGTTTTACGGGCGGACGCTGGCCTGGTCGCTGCGCCACGCGGCCGCTTGTGATGCTGGTGCTGTTCGTCACCATCGCGCTGAACGTGGCCCTGTTCGTGAGCCATTCCAAAAGGATTTTTCCCGCTAGCAGGACACCGGCCGGATGATTGGCGGGATGCAGGCCGACCAGAGCATCTCCTTCCAGGCAATGGAAACGAAGCTGAAGCAGTTGTCCGACATCGTGCAACACGATCCGGCGGTGCAGAGCGTGGTCGGCTTCACCGGCCAGGGCAGCGGCGGCGCCGGCGAACCAGACCAATACCGGCCGGGTCTACGTCGCGCTGAAACCCCTGTCGCAACGTGACGGCATCGATGCGGTGATGAGCCGTCTTCGCCGCAAACTCTCGGTCGTGCCGGGTGCCCGGCTGTATCTTATTCCAATCCAGGATATCAGTGTCGGCGGCCGGCAAAGCAATGCCGCCTACCAGTATACCCTGCAGGCGGACAATACGGCCGATCTGTACGAATGGGCACCGAAACTGACTGCGGCGCTGGAGCATGACCCCGACCTGCGCGACGTCAACTCCGACCAGCAGCAGAAGGGTCTTGAGACCGATCTCGTGATCGATCGGGCGACCGCCAGCCGGCTTGGCATCAATCCAAGCCAGATCGACAACACGCTGTATGACGCGTTCGGACAGCGTCAGGTCTCCACCATCTACAGCGCGCAGAACCAGTACCACGTCATCATGGAGGTGGCCCCGCGCTACTGGCAAAGCCCGCAGACCCTGAGGGATATCTACGTCAGCACCTCGGGCGGCGCCGCTTCCGGCACAGAGACGACGAACGCTGTCGTTGGCACCGTGTCGGCCGCGACGACGTCAAGATCCAGCACCGCGAGCAGCAGCACCGCCAGCACGAGCAAGGCGAGCAGCAGTTCTGCAAGCAGCAGCAGAAGCACTTCCTCGAGCAGCAGCAGTAGTAGCAGTACCACGACCGCGGCTTCGATCGCCTTGAGTTCCGCACGCAACGCGGCGACAAATGCGCTGGCGGCAACAGGCAAGAGCAGCGCCTCCTCGGCCGCGGCGGTCAGCACCAGCCTGGAGACGATGGTGCCGCTCGCGGCGGTCACCAAATACGGTCCTGGCAACACTCCGCTGGCGGTCAACCACCAGGGGCCGTTCGTCGCCGCCACGATCTCGTTCAACCTCGCCCCGGGCAAGTCGTTGAGCGATGCCGTCACCGCGGTCGCGGAGGCCGAGGCCAAGATCGACATGCCCACCAGCATCCATGGCAGCTTCCAGGGCACCGCGCGGACCTTCCAGGAATCGCTGGACAGCGAGCCGCTACTGATCGCCGCCGCCCTGATCGCCGTCTATATCGTGCTGGGCGTGCTCTACGAGAGCTACGTCCACCCGATCACCATCATATCCACCCTGCCCTCGGCCGGTGTCGGCGCGGTGCTCGCGCTGATGCTGTTCAAGACCGAGTTCAGCATCATCGCGTTGATCGGCGTGATCCTGCTGATCGGCATCGTCAAGAAAAACGCCATCATGATGATCGATTTCGCGCTGGAGGCCGAACGGGCACGCAATCTTTCTCCGCGCGATGCGATCTTCCAGGCCTGCCTGATGCGCTTCCGCCCGATCATGATGACGACGAGCGCAGCGATGCTGGGCGCCCTGCCGCTCGCCCTGAGCTTCGGCGACGGCGGTGAAATCCGGCGGCCGCTGGGGATTTCCATCGTCGGCGGCCTGATGGTGAGCCAGGTGCTTACGCTCTACACCACGCCGGTGGTGTATCTGTACCTCGATCGCTTCCGGCTGTTCACCAAACGACAATGGCATCGGGCCTTTCCCGGTCTGGCTGCGCCGGAGGCTGCCGAGTAATGCGTCATGTCTGGGTTTGCCTAGTGCTTGCCGGCTGCATGGTCGGTCCGGATTACAAACGTCCTGACGCACCCACTTCACCGGCGTTCAAGGAAGTCGCGGGATGGAAGATCAGCCAACCCGCAGATGCAATGGAGAAAGGCGCCTGGTGGTCGGTGTACCATGATCCCGAACTCGACCGGCTGGAACGCATGGTCGCGGTGTCCAACCAGACGGTGAAGCAGTTCGAGGCCGACTATCGCAATGCTGTCGCGCTGGTGGCCGAGGCCCGCGCCAGCCTGTTCCCGACCGTCACCGCGTCCCCCGGGGTAACCCGCAGCGGCGGCGGCAGGAGGAGGAGGACGCGGTTCCTCCGGCCTGACGACGACTGGTGGAAGCAGCTTTGGCGGCAGCAGTCCCACGACCCAGTACAGCATTACCGGCACGGTCTCGTGGGTGCCGGACATCTGGGGCAGCGTCCGCCGCCAGATTGAAAGCAGCAGTGCCTTCGCCCAGGTCAGCGCCGCCAATCTGGCGAACGCGGAGCTGTCGGCGCAGGCGACGCTGGCGACTGACTACTTCGACCTGCGGGCGGAGGACTCGCTGACGCAGTTGCTGATCGAGACCGTCGCCGCCTATCGCCGCGCACTGGAGATCACCCAGAACCAGTATCGCGCGGGCACCACGGCCAGCATCGATTACGTGACTGCGCTGGCGCAACTGCAATCGACCCAGGCAGAGCTGATCGGGGTCGGGGTGCAGCGGCAGCAATACGAGCATGCGATCGCCATTCTGACCGGGCACGCGCCGGCCGAGATCACCATCCCGCCGGCGTCTCTGGCCGCGGCCGTGCCAGTCATGCCGCCCGGCCTGCCGTCGGCGCTGCTGGAGCGGCGGCCGGACATCGCCGCGGCGGAACGAGCGATGCAGGAGGAGAATGCGCTGATCGGCGTGGCGGTCGCGACCTATTACCCAAATATTTCGCTGTCGGCGCTGGGCGGGTTCGCCGGCAACCCCCTGGGGCAATTGTTCAATGCCAGCAACACGCTTTGGTCACTGGGCGCCACTGGGACGGAGACGGTGTTCAGAGGGCGGGCTGCGGCCCGCACAGGTGGCAGCGGCGCGGGCCAATTATGACGCGTCCGTGGCGACGTACCGCCAGACTGTCCTGACCGCGTTCCAGGGCGTAGAGGATGCACTGTCCGACCTGCGCATCCTGGAACTTCAGGCCAGGGCGGAGGCCACGGCTGTGCGCTCAACTCAGCGGGCGGTGGACGCGACCTTGAACCAGTATAAGGCGGGGACTGTCCCGTATACCAGCGTGATTACCGAGCAGGAGCTGCTGCTGACGGACCAGCAGACGCTGCTGGGCGTCCAGCAGAGCCGGCTGGTGGACAGCGTCGCGCTGATCGAGGCGCTGGGTGGCGGGTGGTCGACGGCTGACCTGCCAACGAAGATCAAGTTGACAACGCCGCCGGTGCCGTAACGTGCGTAGCCGGAAGTCAGTTCGGAATGTCGCGGTACCGGATCTAGATGCCGCGGCTCATATCGGACGAGCGATTTCATCGGCCTCGGATCGCCTGGCGATTCTTTTCAGTGTGATACCGCGCGACAATACGTGCTTGATCCCGAACGAGTTCCAAGTCATCTTCCGAGACAGAACGAAAGGGAAGACCGGGACATGAACGGAAGATCCGCCACCGCCGTGGTCCTGGGCCTGATGCTGACCGCTACAGCGGTGCCGACCAGCGTCTACGCGCGCAGCGGCGAGGCTTCCCAGCGATGCGCGGCAATCGACACGAAAGGGGTCGAGGCATTATTCGTCCAATGGAGTGAAGCTCTGGAGGACCCCACCGCGACGAAGGTCGTCGCCCTGTACGCGAACGACGCGACGCTATTGCCGACTGTCGAGAACGGACCTTACACCAAAGCGGATGGGCTCAAGAACTATTTTGTCCATTTCGTCGCCCTCAAGCCCGTGCCGACGATTGACGAAACGAAGCGGTTCATCAAGATTGGCTGCAACGTCGCTTACGATATCGGTCTCTATTCATTTGAAGTTAATGGCGAGCATACTCCCAACCGCGAAACAATCAAGGCTCGTTACACATTCATCTATAAATGGGACGGCAAGCGCTGGCTGATCGCTCACCACCATTCCTCCGCGGAGCCTGTGAAGGCGCATTGATGGCGACAGGCGCTTCCGGTCGCGGGGCCAGGGGCGGACACACGCGCCGGCGAGGCAGGTTGTTGCGCGGCAAGAGCGCATTGCCACCTTGGATCAGAATGCTGTCGTTCTTAATCGGCCGTCGATTTCACCAGCCTGAGGTCGCCTCGCGGTTCGGGTCGGGCTGAGGTTCTAGCTCTAGCCCAGGAATGCGCCGCCGTTCACGTGCAACGTCTGGCCAGTGATGTACCGGCCGTCGGGGCCGGCCAGGAAGCGCACCGCGGCGGAAATCTCCTGGACGGCGGCCTTCCGCCGAAGTGGAATGCCGCTCTCCGACGCGGTGCTCGGGAGAAGACCCGCCGATACACCCCGCACCGTGTCCACGGCACCGGGAGCAACCGCGTTGCAGGTAATTCCGTGCGGCGCCAGTTCCACCGCCAGCGCCCGCATCAGCCCCTCAAGCCCCGCTTTCGAGGCCGAGACGTGGCAGCGGTTGGGCGTCCCGACATGGGTGGAAATCCCCGACAGCGCGACGATCGCGCCGCCGCCGCGTCCGATCATATGCGGCACCGCCGCGCGGGCGAGAATGAACGCGCCGTCCAGGGCGACGGACAGGATTTCCCGCCATTCGGCGAGTGACATGTCCAGGAACGGCGTCTGCCGGCGCAGGCCGGCGTTGCTGACCAAGATGTCGATTCCGCCGAACGCGGTGACCGCGGCCTCGACCATCGCTGCGGACTGACACCGGATCAGACACGTCGGCGAGGCAGCCGATCGCCTGGCCGCCGGCAGCGTTGATCTCCGCCACGACGCCATCGACCGCGGTCCGGTCACGGCGGCCATTGATCACCAGGCGACGCGCCGCGCGCCGCGAGGTCCAAGGCGATCGCGCGGCCGATATTCTTGCCGGACCCGGTGACCAGGGCGACTTTTCCCGCGAAGGTCTGCTCGATGGTCACGCCGCCCGCAGGATCATGTCCGCCCCCTTCTCCGCGATCATGATGACCGTGGCATTGGTGTTGCCGGATACCACCGTCGGCATGACCGAGGCGTCGATCACGCGCAGCCCCTGCAACCCCTTCACCTTCAGGTCGACATCGACGACCGCCTTCGGCCCGGGACCCATCATGCAGGTGCTGGTCTGATGGAAGGTCGTGCCGGCGGTGGCGCGGACATGTTCCAGCAGATCCTCGTCGGTCTGCGGCCTGCGGGCCGGGATAGATTTCCTCCTTGCAGTAGCGCTGCATGGCTGCTGGTGGCGAAGACCTTCCGCGTAACGCGCAAGCCGGCGACGATCGTGTCGCGGTCGCGTCTGGGTGGACAGGTAGTTCGGCTGCATCGCCGGCGGCTTCGCGGGATCGGGCGACTGGATGCGCAGCCAGCCGCGGCTTTCCGGGCGGCAGGGAATCGCGACCATGGTGCAGCCAGGGAAGCGGTGCATCGGCTCGCCGGTCTTCTCCGCACTGCCGGCGAGGAACTGATACTGCACGTCCGGACTATCCAGTTCCGGCCGGGTCTTCACGAACAGGCCGATCGGAGCCGGCGCCGGTCATCAGCGGGCCCTTGCTCGCAAATATCCACTCTGCCCCTGCGTAAAGGCGGCGCAGCCAGTTGTGGTAGATTTCATTCATCGTGACGGTGCCATCGACACAGCGGTGGATGATGCGGCCGCCGATATGATCCTGCAGGTTCTCGCCGACGCCGGGCAGGTCGTGCTTCACGTCGATGCCCAAGCGATTGCAGCAGCGCGCCCGGTCCGATGCCCGACAGTTGCAGGATCTGCGGCGAGTTGATCGCACCGCCGCACAGCAGCACCTCCTTCGTCGCCTTGGCCTGATGCAATACGCCGTTCTGGCTGTATTCGACACCGACGGCTCGCTTGCCTTCCAGCAGCACCCGATGGGTCAGCGCGCGAACCTCGATCGTGCAGATTGCGTCGCGACTTGACGGGCTTCAGATAGCCGACCGCGGTGGACGACCGGCGGCGCCCCTTGACCGTCAATTGCAGTGGCCCGACACCTTCCTGTACCGCGCCGTTGAAGTCGGGATTGTAACGGATAACCCGCCTCCTGCGCCGCCGGCGATGAACGCATCATGCAGCGGGTGATCGGTCTTCAGGTCGGACACGCCAAGCGGACCGCCGTGGCCGTGGAAATCGTCGGCGCCGCGTTCCTGGTGTTCGGCCTTGCGGAAATACGGCAGCACGTCGTCGTACGACCATCCGGCGTTGCCAAGCTGGCGCCAGAGATCAAAATCCTGGCGCTGACCGCGGATGTAGATCAGGCCGTTGATCGAGGACGATCCGCCCAGGACCTTACCGCGCGGCCAGGAGATGCGGCGATTGTGCATCTCCGGGACCGGTTCGGTCTCGAAATACCAAGCGACCTTCGGGTTGTAGATGTTGCGGTAGAAGCCGGCGGGGATGTGGATCCAGGGATCGGTGTCCTTGCCGCCGGCCTCAAGGAGCAGGACCCGGTTGTTCGGGTCGGCGCTCAGGCGGTTGGCCAGCACGCAACCCGCCGAACCGGCGCCCACGATGACGAAGTCGAATTCCCGCACCGGAGCCATACCGGGGTTCCCCTCTTGGACTGCCATTTGGACGGCCAGTGAAGCGGAACCGGCGATTGTTGACCAGCCCCGTAGCGGGTGGGTCAGACTGATGTTGCGCCGGGAAGCTCCCCGCTCTGGCCTCGGATCGGTCCTGCATTCTTTTCGGGTAGCGATGGCCCAACCGGACGACGCCGACCGCTGTCGGTAGGCACCGTGGCCACGGGTTCAGAAACTGATGCTCACGCCCAACTCACCGTCGTAGCTGATCACTTGCGGACTGATAACCTCGGCCAAAGCCGCAACACGAAGCATCACCTGTGAGCTGAACTTGCAGGACGTGCCGGCTGCAAGTGTCGGCCGGTCAGAGGCGACGACCGGCGCGGCGGGGCGCGGACAGGACGGGGCCCCCGATCGAAGTCGGCAAGGCCCTAAGCGAACGATCCCTGCCTCCCAACTCATGATTTCATTCTGCGTTCGCGAAGGGTTGTCATTTGCCCACCTGGATCGATCCCTGCCAGCCCACTTGCGTGGCTCCCGAAGCGCGTGTCGGGATGCCAAAGGAAGTCCGGTGGTGCCGGTGGTGCCAGTTTCGGTGAACTCGTTGCGGCGTGACGGTTGCATCACGATGCCCAGCAGGGAGCCGACGGTCCGGTATAGATATTATAACTCAGAAGTAATGCAAGTGCCCAGGCCTGCCCTGTGGTGTCGGTGGCGCCCTGGTCATTGAAGATGCCGAGCGGCAGCTGCGCCGCTGCCGCCCGCGGCGACGGTCTGGCGGATCAGTGTGTCGATTAAGTCGGCCGGCGCACCGGGTGGCAGGCTTGGTGAACCACCGGTCGGATTGTAGCGGAAGTAATCGCTGTCCATAGTGCTATCGTCGAATCCGACAAACTGATCCGCGCTCGCTGCGCCGAGCGGCGCGACCGTGAATAATGCGTCCCCGATCCCTTGCGGTTGCGTCACAGGACGATCAGGCCGCCACAGGCATCGTGCCGCACGCCCGAACCGAAAGGGCCTACCGAACGGAGTCACCCGGGCTCCACTGCCCGGGGGATCGAGTAAGATTGACCGTAGGCCGGATTTGACAGGCCCCGCGTCAAGTCAGGTCCCGCGCGTCAGGTCACGACACGCAGGGCCGGCCGGGATTTGAGCGCCATGCGGCGGTACAGCGCGACGTAGTCCTCGGCCATGCGCCGGGCGGTGAACCGCTGCTCGAAGCGATCGCGGATGGCGGCGGAAGAGAGGCGGTCCAGGCTGTGACACCGCGGCGACGGCGGCCCTTTCATCGTGGACGATGAAGCCGGTCACGCCGTGGTCGATCACTTCCGGCACCGAGCCGGCGGGGAAGGCGATGGTCGGGCGTGCCGCAGGCCATCGCCTCGATCATCACCAGGCCGAACGGTTCCGGCCAGTCGATCGGCAGCAGCAGCGCCTTGGCGCCGCTCAGGAACGCCGGCTTCTCGGCATCGCCGATCTCGCCGATCATTTCGATCTGATCACCGTCGATCATGCGGCCGGATGGTCGTTTCGAAATACTCACGATCGACGCGGTCGACCTTGGCGGCGATCTTCAGCTTCATGCCGGCGGCGCGAGCGATGCGGATGGCGCGATCCGGCGACTTCTCCGGGCAGATGCGGCCCAGGAACGCCAGATAGTCGCGCGGCATCGGCTGCGGCGTCAGCAGGTCCGGCGGCAGGCCGTGATGCACGGTGCCGATGAAGTTGCCGCGCGGCAGCGGCCGGCGTTGTGCGTCGGAAATCGAAACCAGCGGCGCGTGCTGCGAAGCAGTCATAGATCCGGGTCAGCTCCGGCAGGTCGAGCCGGCCGTGCAACGTCGTCATGAACGGCGTCGGCTGCCGGCTGAGCAGCGAGAACGGCCAGTAGTCGAGGTGACAGTGCAGCACATCGAACTCGTGCGCCTGTTGATAGACCTTTTCCATCAGCAGCATCTGCGGCGCCATGGCATCGCGCAGCGTCGCATCGAATCGCAGCGCGACAGGCCACGCCGGACTCAAGTTTCGCAGTCGTGATGGAATCGCCGCTGGCGAACAGGGTCACGTCGTGTCCCATCGCCATCAGTTCTTCGGTCAGGTAGGAAACCACCCGCTCCGTTCCGCCATAGGTGCGCGGCGGAACGGATTCAGTCAGTGGTGCGATCTGGGCTATACGCATGATGAGATGGCTCCTGGACTTCTTCTGGCACCGGTAGATGCTGACCGGATTGGGTTTTTTTGCGGCGAACCCGTTCATGAATCCGCCAAATTCCATCGTCTCACAGCGATGTGACTGCATATTTGCGACCGGTCCGCCTCGTTTGCGTTTAGGAAGTCGGCAATGGCTCCGCGCGGGAGCCAAAGCAATCGCAAGGGAGGTGCTGACCGATGGCGCGACTGGTCGTCGTTTCGAACCGGGTACCACTTCCGTCTGAACGCGGTGCAAAGGCAGGCGGCCTCGCGGTTGCACTGGCGGACGCTCTGCAACCGGGATCTCTTTGGTTCGGCTGGAGCGGCAGGCGATCCGCGCGCGGATCCGCGACCACGCATATCCAGCGATCCGACGATATCACGTACGCAACGATCGACCTGACCGAAGCGGATTATCGCTCATTCTACGTCAATTTTTCCAACGGCGCGCTTTGGCCGCTGCTGCATTTCCGGCTGGGCCTGCTGGATTTCAAATCGGAAGACTATGACGGCTATCGTTCCGTCAACCGCCAGTTCGCATCCGCGCTGCTGCCGCTTCTGCGGCCAGACGACATGATCTGGGTGCATGACTACCACATGATTCCCATGGCCGCCGAACTGCGCGCGCTGGGTGTCACCAACCGCATCGGCTTCTTCCTGCACACGCCGTTCGTGCCGCCTTCGATTTTCAATGCGCTGCCGCGATCGGCCGACCTGCTGACGAGCCTGTGCGCCTATGACGTCGTCGGATTTCATACACGCACTTACCGCGCCGCCTTCCTCGACTGCGTCGCCGAAAACTTGGGGATTCATGCCGATCCGGAGGGCCGCTTCGTCTGGCGCGGCCACATCGTGCGGGTCATCGTCGATCCGATCGGCATCGATGCCGACGCTTTCACGAAACAAGCGATCGAAGCGGCGCGTGGGTCAGATGCCCGCTTGCTGCGCGACAGCCTGAGCAAGGGCGGGCTTGCGATCGGCGTTGACCGGCTGGACTATTCCAAAGGCCTAATCAATCGCTTTGAGGCGATCGGCCGTTTCTTCGCGCAATTACCCGCAGCACCGGCGACAGGTCAGCTTCCTGCAGATCGCCGCGCGGTCGCGGGAGGAACAAGGCGCCTATCAGCGCCTGCGGCGTGAACTCGATCGTATCGTCGGCGACACCAATGGCCGGTACTCCGAGTTCGACTGGACCCCGTTGCGCTACATGACCCGGGCGGTGAAACGCGACACACTGGCAGGGTTTTTCCGGCTGTCACGGCTTGCGGTGGTCACGCCGTTGCGCGACGGCATGAATCTGGTTGCGAAGGAATACGTCGCGGCGCAGGACCAAGACGATCCCGGCGTCCTGATCCTGTCCCGCTTCGCCGGGGCCGCCGAGGAACTGACCGAAGCGCTGATCGTCAATCCGTACGACTCCGACGAGATCGCCGAGGCAATGCACATCGGCCTGTGCGATGGAACTGGAAGAACGGCGCGAACGTTGGCGAGACACTGTACGAAAAAGTCACCACCAACACCGCCGGGCGGTTCTGCACCGTGTTCCTGAACCATCTCAGCCGAAATGACACGCAACCGGCCCAGCCACGGCTTCGCGCGATTTCCTGATTGTTTCACGATTTCGTGACTGCGCGCGCCACGATCGATTCCCATATCGGGGCTATCGTTGCAGTATCGAGGACAATTCGTGATGAAACGTTGGGTCGCACCGTGCGCGTTGGCGGTCGGAATGGCATTGTCGGTGGCCGCCTGTACCGACCCCTATGATCCTGGACAGCGGGCTGTGGGCGGCGGACTGTTGGGTGCCGGTGCCGGAGCCGCGATCGGCGGACTGGCTGGCGGTGGCCGTGGGGCTCTGATCGGTGGCCTGGCCGGCGGTGCCGTTGGTGCGGTTGGCGGCGCGGCGACGACCCCTCAACCGCCACCGCCACGCTATCAACAATCCAGCTACCCGCCTCCGCCGCCGCCTTACCAACCTCAATGATCGGCGAATAGTCCAACCGGGGCGCCGGCGGCCGGCGCCCTGGCTCGGAACAGGCCACCGAGCGTCGGGAAATCGGCCAGCACCTGGGCTGACTTACCCTCACGCAAGGAGGTCACATAGAGCACGTCGTCGGCGAAGCAGGGCATCGTCGGGCCGGGCACCGGAAACGCCCATTTGCGCAGCAGTTTGCCGGCCGGACTGAAGCAGTTGATGCATCCGGCGGAGGGGCCGGCGGACCAGTAGTTGCCCTCGGCATCCGTGGCCGCACCGTCGGGGCGGCCGTCCTCGCTGGTCAGTTTCGCCAGATCGCGGTGACTGGTGCGACCGCCGGTGGCGGGATCGAAATCCCACGCCTGGATGATGCCCGCGGTCGAATCGGAATGATACATGATACGCCCATCGGGTGACCATGCCAGACCATTAGAGACGGCGATACCGTCTTCCTCCTTGGTGATCCGGCCGTCGGCGGTGACGCGATACAGCGCGGCGATCTTCTGACGCGGCGAATTGCTCGTCCATGCTGCCGACCCAGAAGGCACCGTCCGGCCCAACCTTGCCGTCGTTCAACCGGTTGGTCGGCGGTTCAGCGATTTTCGGCGTCAGGTCGGTCGAGGGAGCCCGATTTCGGATCGAACAGCACGACGTGGTGGCGCTGTGCCACAACCAGCCGGCCGGAGCGGCACAACCCGAAACTGCCGACGACTTCCGGAAAGTCCCATGACTCGCGGTTGCCCGTATCCACCGAGAAGGCGTTGATCCGCTTGCCGTTGATATCGCAGAACAACAGCCGCCGCGCGGCTGCGTCCCACACCGGCGATTCCGCCACGCTGCAGCGTGCATCCCATACCAGCTCAAAGTCACTCATGTGCAAGCTCCTGCAGTCACATCCGATGGCCCGGCCTGCCGCCGGGCAGTGTCGATTACCTTAGGGCTTGCCCTGCACGGACCAACCCACAAGAATGTTTTCAAGGACTCGGGGTGAACCGTATGACCAGATTGACCGGGAAAATAGCCTGGGTGACGGGCGCCGGCAGCGGCATTGGCGAGGCGGCGGCTCTCGCGCTGGCCGAGGAAGGTGCCACCGTCATTCTCACCGGCCGCAGAACGGCGCCGTTGGAGGCCGTCGCCCGCCGGATCCGCCAAACGGGTAAAGCCGACGTGCAGCCGGCTGACCTGACAGAATCGGCTCAGGTCCAAAAGGTTGGCGCGTATATCCGGGAGACATTCAACCGCCTTGACATCCTGGTGAACAACGCCGGCATCAACATCGTCGAGCGCAACTGGGACAAGCTGACCCCACAGAGCATCGATACGATGGTCCAGGGGAACCTCAGCGGCGCGCTCTACTGCGTGACCGTCGCGCTGCCGTTCATGCGTGCGCAGCAGGACGGGTTGCTGATCCACACCGCCTCGATGGCCGGGCGGTTCATCGGTGGTCTCGCCGGGCCGATCTATACGGTTGCCAAACATGGTATTGTCGCGATGAGCCACGGCCTGAACATGCAGGAGTGCGTGAACGGCATCCGCTCGACCGTGTTCCTGCCCGGCGAAGTCGCGACCCCGATCCTGGACGCCCGCCCCAACCCGGTTGGTCCCGAGGTTCGTGCCCGCATGGTGCAGCCGGCCGATTGCGGCGATCTCATCCGCTATATCGCCTGCCTGCCCAGGCATGTCGTGATGAACGAGGTCCATCTGTCGCCCACCTGGAACCGCGGCTACGTCGCGGCGCTGCAACGCCAACTTTAAGGCCGTCGGCCACTCCGGAAACATTTGGGAAGATCTGATTCGTGACCGCCGGTGTGGGTGGCGGAGCATCGCAACGTCTCTCGGCAGCAGCGCCACCGGCACCCAGGTGCGCCGCAGGATCCGCTTGCCCGGCGCGATCGCCGACGGTAGCAAGACATCACTTATGTCCGGACGGACGGCCGCCCGGCATGGTGCTGCCCTGGCGGCGCGGTGCAGGAGATATATGGACAGATTCGAGGCTATTTTCGGCGACCAGGCGGCGCTGGCGAAGCGCCTGCTGGCCGCCATCGAGGCCGACGGCGACGACGGATCTCATGACCGGTCGCATCTGCTGCGAGTCTGGCGGAACGCCGCCGCCATCGCCGATCACGAGCCAGAATGCGATCGAACTGTCCTGGCGGCGGCGGCCATCCTGCACGACTGTGTTGCGGTGGAGAAGAATGCACCGCAACGATCGCAGGCGTCACGACTGGCGTCGGCCCGTGCCCGCGGAATCCTGGAGAATCTGGGCTGGGATGGAGCACGGATTGATGAAGCTGCCCACGCGATCGAGGCCCACAGCTTCTCGGCCGGCATAGCGCCGAGGACGGTGGAGGCGCGCATCGTGCAGGACGCCGACCGGCTGGACGCGATCGGCGCGATCGGCATCGCCCGATGCTTCTATGTGGCCGGCCGAATGGGCTCCAGTCTCTACGATCCCGCTGATCCATCCGCGGCTGAACGCGATTTGGATGATCGGTCCTTTGCCTTGGACCATTTTGGCGTCAAACTGTTCAAAGTGGCAGATAACTTCCAGACCAATGCCGGTCAGGCACTGGCCGCGACCCGGACGCGGACGATGCGGGACTTCATGCGAGCCATGCTGGACGAAATCGTAGGAGGAAAGCCATGATACGCGCGGCGATCGTCGGGCTTGGCTGGTGGGGGCAGAATCTCGTCAACAGCGTGCGCGACAGCACTGTCATTCGCTTCACGACAGCACATACCCGCACGCACGCGGCCGCCGCCGGCTTCTGTGCGGAGGCCGGCCTGCGCTGGGTGTCTTCACTGGACGAGATTCTGGGCGACAGGGACATTGATGCCGTCGTTTTCGCGACGCCACATACCCAGCATCCGGAACAGGTGATCCGCGCCGCCGGCGCCGGCAAGCACGTGTTTGTGGAAAAACCGTTCAGCCTGTCGCTCACGGCCGCCGCCCGCGCAAAGGAGGCTGCGGACAAGGCGCGGATCGTGCTCGCGGTCGGGTTCAACCGGCGTTTCCACCCCTCGATGGCCCTGCTGCGAGAGGCGATAACCAGCGGCCGCCTGGGCACCCTGGTGACCATCAGCGCCGAGCAGACGGCGTTGCACGGCATCACTCTTGCCGAGGATGCGTGGCGCGCTCGACCGGATGAGGCTCCCGCTGGCGCAATGACCGCGATCGGCGTTCATCTGGTCGATGGCATGATCGATCTGTTCGGGACGATCCGGCAGGTCTATGCCGAGGTCGCCAGACGCGCCGCTCCGCTCGCCGACGACACCACCGACGTGCTGCTGCGGTTCGAGAACGGTGCATCCGGGCACATCTTCTGCTCCACCGCGGCGACGCCGCATTACCGCATGGCGGTCTATGGCACGAAGGGTTTCGCCGAAGTGCTTGGGCATCCGATGACGATTTTCCGACTGGTCCTGGCCGAAGGGGGCGGGGTGCACGGCACGGGCGAGGCGGAGGTGACTGAAACGATTGGCTACAATATGCTGACGGCGGAACTTGAAGCGTTTGCCGCCAGCATCATCGCCGGCCGGCCGTTTCCGACGCCGCTGGATCAGATCATGCACGGAGTTGCGGTGTTCGAGGCTGTCGCGGCCTCGGCCGACCGGGGCGAGAAGGTGGCGGTGCACGCCTGATCGCCGAGCCGGTATTGCGGTGTCGCATCGGCTGGCGCCGGGGTGCTATGGAGCGGCTTCGAGCCGGTCATACAAAAACGGATATTATGTCAATCCAAAACCGATGGCTGCATCTGGCGTGCACCCGGTTTGCCTGGGCGATCCTGGCAGCCATTTTGCCCGCGACCACCGTTCGCGCGCAACTCGGGCCGCAGGCCGATCCCACGCCCTTCGCACCGGGCGATCCGAAGCGTCCGATCTTCGATACCCGCACCGCAGCCCATGACACGGCGAGCCTGGAGGAAGAAAGCGCCAGCAGGATGGTCGCGGAGGTCGATGGCCGGGTGGTGACGCTGGGCGATGTCAGGGATGCGATCGGACGGCTGCCGACGAGGGTCAGGAACCTGCCGTTGGACCAACTATATCCCGGCATTGTCGAACAACTCGTTCGCCAGGAGGCGCTGGTGATTCGCGCCGAGCAGCGCGGGGTGGATCAGGATCCCGCGGTGCGGCGAAGAATGAAGGCTGCGTCGGACCAGGTTCTGGCGGATGGGCTGCTCCAGCGGGAAACCACCCGCGCGGTGACCGAGGCGGCGCTTCTGCAGCGCTATAACAAGGAAACCGCAGGGAACCCCGGACCTGAGGAGGTTCACGTGCGGGTAATCATGGTCCCGACTGAACGGGAAGCGATGGACATTATCGGGGAGCTTCGCAAGGGGGCGGATTTCGCGACGCTCGCCAAACGATCGAGCAAGGATCCCACGGCGAGCGGCGGTGGCGATGCCGGTTTTGTCACCGTCGATCAGTTGTCACCGGATATCGGTGGCGCGGTGTTTTCGATGCAACCCGGTACGTTCACGTCGTTCCCGGTCCGCAGCGTGGGCGCCTGGTTTGTCTTGAAGGTCGAGGAACGGCGGCGACAGGCGGCTCGTCCGTTCAGCGCCATGCGCGAGGAACTTCGCCAGGCGATGATGCGGGAGTCGGTGCCGGACGTCATCACGGCAGCGCTGGCCGGTGTGATGGTCCGCAAGTTCGATTTCAATGGAAATGAAACGGACCCATCCTCGGTTGGCAGCGGTCTCCCGGGGTCAGATCCAGGTCGTCCTTGAATTGACCTCAGGGCCCGCTAGACCATTTTCAGCCTGACTGTGCAGGCCGAAAATGGTCTATCTCTTTGTTTGATCGCATGATTCACGCGCCGGGGACGTTCCGCTCAGCGCGATCATGCTCTAGTCGTCCTCGCCGGCGCCAGCCGCCCCGGAGTGTTCATTTATTCCTGGGCCGTGGGCCAGCAGCTCCCCGGACGCACGAAGGTAACGCCTGGCCCCTGGCGCCGGCGGGACCGAACCGAAGGGGGCGAGCGATGACGTCACCAGTTCATATTCAGAACCATCATATCAGCGAATATCCGGACCCGCGGATGGTCACACCGCGGCCTTTCGCATCCTCAATCCAGCCGAACTCCTTCAGGATCTGCTGGCTATAGGTCACGCGCCCGTTCACCTTCCTCGTCGGCTCGCTCGCCAGCAGCAAAACGGCCCGCGCCATCATCATTGGGGGCTCGCCTTTTGGATCGTCGATCCCGGTCACCAGCTTGTGGTGGATCGTTCCCGGTGTCGGCACCACCTGGGAAGGAGAAACCGCCGAGACGCCGATCCCGTCATATTGAGCGACCTCCTGCGCCAGACCCTGGGAGAACCGCTCGAGCGCCGCCTTGGTCGCACCGTACATCACGCCACCGCGGACGGTCTTGTCTTCGTACGGTCCCCGCCCCGGCCCGATCGCCGCGCCTGAACTGATATTGACGATGGCGCCCGAGCGTCGCGGGATCATGTCCGTCAGCACCTCTTTCGAGAGAATAAACGGCGCGTGGACGTTGATCGCGAAACACCGCACCCAGCGGTTCGTCGGATAGGTCTCGGTGGGAACGTAGTAGTTCAGGGCTGCGTTGTTCACCAGAACGTCGATCGGGCCGTAGGCCTGCCGAGCGGCCCGGACCAGCGCGATGCAGTCTTGTTCCGAGGAGACGTCGGCCGTCACTGCGGTCGCTTCGCCACCCTTCTCACGAATCAGGCCGACCGTCCGAGACAGTGAGCCCTCCAGCATCCGGTGCTCGCCTTCGTTCAGCGTGCGGGCCGCGCAGACCACTTTTGCACCTTCCGATGCAAACAGTTCCGCGATCTGCTGTCCGATTCCGCGGCTGGCACCTGTGACGATGGCGACTTTGCCGGTGAGTTTTGCCATGATCAGTTTCCCTTCCCAAAGCGCGCATCATCCGGCGCGGCAGCCGCGGTTGCAACCCGGGTGCACGGTTCGCACCCCGGGACCCCGCGGCCGAGGGAGACCGTTGTGCCAGAGGTGGGATATCGACGATCGGGCAAGGGCGACGGCCCGCCGACGGATTACGCGAAATGCCGGTGTGCGACAGCTTGACTTCGACAACCTTCCCCAGCGGAAAGCGCGTCATTTCCTGTCAGGCGGTTGGCCTGTTTGCCTATGACAACCACCAGGGTCTCGTGATCGGTCGCGCCGGCGGAAGCAGTGAATTTGCCGAGGCGTCCCCGCCCGCCTGAATTTCCGCTTGCCGACGGGCCTGATCGCCCCTGAGCGGCAAACTCAGGCGGTCCTCCGCTCCTCCACGACAATCGTATCGATCAACACATCCGGCTCATACATCCATCGTGCCATCGCCCCGGCGAGCATCGCGCCGGCGATGGGCGCAAGCCAGAACAGCCAGAGCTGGCCAATATATTCGCTGCCGGCGAACAGAGCCGGGTCCAGTGCTGCGCGCGGGATTGACCGAGGTGTTGGTGACGGGGATCGAAACAAGATGGATCAGCGTCAGCGCCAGACCGATCGGAATGCCCGCGAACCCGCTTGCTGCGCCCTTGGAGGTCGTACCGACAATGATGAACAGAAAGAAGAAACTCATCACCAGTTCGGTGATCAGGCACGCCGTCAGCGAATACTTGCCCGGGCTGAGGTCGCCGTAGCCATTCGCCGCAAACCCGCCTGGGACCCAGCCCGGCTTGCCCGAGGCGATCGCCCACAACACGGCGGCGGCCAGGATCGCACCGATGACTTGTGCCACGATGTACGGAATCACGTGCCTGTTTGCACAACGGCCGGCGGACCAAAGGCCCAGCGTCACCGCCGGATTGAAATGGCCGCCCGATATGTGCCCGACGGCATAGGCCATCGTCAGCACGGTCAGACCGAAGGCGAGGGCGACGCCCAGAAGACCGATGCCGACCGCCGGAAATGCCGCGGCCAGCACCGCCGCCCCACATCCCCCGAACGTCAGCCAGAACGTGCCGAAAAGCTCGGCCGATACCCGACGTGCCATATCGTCTCGCATGACGCTCTCCGATCCGAGGAGCGGCCCTTGGCGAACCGCATGATGCCAACCCGGCTATCGCCGGCGTCAATCCAGGCCAAGCTGTGGTTTCCAGCGAAGCATGCCCATATGAAGTCAATTTAATGCGCTTGGCATCTAACGTTCGGGTGAACATTGTGACACGTTGGCAGTGGAGCCTTCGGGGCAAACATCCCCACGAGCCGCGCGCAGGGATGCCTCGTCCGAGATCGAGGCGTTGGTCGTCACCGCCAGCGGACGGCGGAATGCCCGCCGCGGCATCCTGTAACTTTTATATAGCGCCTGTTGACAGGTCGGGACCGCACCCGTCGGTTCGATCGCGAGGACAGGGATGACCGCGCGCTCTCCCCCTACTCTTTCATCATCAGCAACGCGTCGGCGACGGTCAGACCTGATCCGTCCGCATGGACGATGACCGGATTCAGTTCAAATTCCCTCACCTGATCGCGCAATGTCAGTGCCGCTCGGGACAGCGCCGCGACTAAGCGACGCCACCGGTCCCAGGTTGATCGGCTCCGCGCCGCGGAAGCCAGTCAGCAGGCGTGCGGATTTCAGGGACAAGATCATGCGGGTCGCCTCCGCCTCATCGACCGGTGCGGGCGCGTGCACGACGTCTCCGAACAGCTCCACCGTGGTGCCGCCGAAGCCCAGCATCATGATCGGGCCAAAGGTGGGATCATCCACCATGCCGATGACGAGTTCATGCCCCTTCGGCGCCATGCGCTGCACCAGGACGCCGTCGATCACTGCTTCGGGCGCGCGGCGTGCCACATCCGCCAACATGCCCGTATGGGCATGTGTGACAGCATCCCGGTCTGTCGAGGTTCAGCCGCACGCCGCCGGCCTCGGTCTTGTGCGGCAACTGCGGCGATTGCACTTTCAACACGACCGGGAAGCCCAGGCGCTCAGCCGCGGCCGCCGCGTCTTCGGCAGAGCCGACCAGCTTTTCCCGCGTATCGGGCAGCCACGCGGCGAGCACCTGCTTCGCCAGATACTCGGGCACCACCGCCGGCAAACCTGGGATACAACCGGCCGGATACGGGCGTGAACGGCTCGGGCAGGGTTCGCTGCAAGGATTCGGCGTAGGTCGCCAGCTTGCCCATCGATACGCCGACGTCGCGAAGATCGCTGTGCACGAACAGGCCGCATCCGGCCGCGGCGGTTCGCCCGAACGCCGAGGGCAGCGTGTAGCTCCACACCGTCATCGGCTTGCCGCAGCTTTCCGCCACGGCGCGAACGCGGGCGGCATCGAGCGACACACGCGTTTCGCTGGTGAGCGAGGTGACCAGGACCAGCATGTCGATTTCGTCGGAGCCGGGCGAGATGTTCCATGACCGTCATCATCGCCGGGCCCGTGTTGGACCCTTGCGCGGTGACATCCACAGGATTGCCCGGGGCGCCATAGGACGGCATCAGCGGACGCAGCGCAGCCTGGGATTCCGCCGACAGGTTCGGCACGATCAGCCCGTGCGCGGACAGCGTGTCCGCCATCCAGGCGCCGCCGCCGCCGGAGACGGTGATGATGCCCGGTGCGCCGCCCCTTCGGCAGCGGGCATGTCAGCGCGAGCCCGGCGATGGCGACGGCTTCGTCGGCGTCCTCGGCCTCGATCACACCGTAGCGTTCGAATACCGCGTGGTAGGCGGCGTGGGACCCGGACAGCGACGCGGTATGAGACGCAGTGGCGCGTGTGCCGGCATCAGAACGGCCGACCTTGATGGCGATGACCGGCTTGCTCGAGCCGGCGCGCCTTTTCAAGCGCTGCGACGAAATCCGGGGCCGTTGCGCACCGCCTCACAGAACAGCATTACGGCGTGGGTCTGCGGGATCCTCGACCATGTAGTCGAGGAAGTCGGCCATGCTCGAGGTCGGCTTCGTTGCCGGTCGAGATGACGTAGCTGAAGCCCAGGCCGGCCGCCTTGCCGCGATTGAACAGGGCGAAACCGATGCCGCCGGATTGCGCAATGACACCGAGGCGCTTCGTCGGAGACAAGGGTCCGGCTGTCGTCTTCCTTGGTTTCGACCGTGGGGCTGAAGGTGGTGGCGACCCGCCCGAGGGCGTTGTAGTAGCCCTCACAGTTCGGGCCGCAGGCGCGGATGCCGGTGCGTTGCGTGACGGCCACGAGTTCGGCCTGCATGGCGCTGGCCGAACCGCCTTCCTCGGCGAATCCGGAACTGATGATGAGGGCGTTCTTCGCGCCGGCCCGCGCGCATTCTTCCACGGCGGCCGCGACGCCTGCGGCCGGGATCGCGATCAGGGCGAGGTCGATGCCGCCGCCGAGCGGCGCCGACGGAGGGATAGCAGGGGAGACCGTCGATCTCCTGATAGCTGGGATTGATCGGCAGGATGCGGCCGGGAAAGCCGTTTTCGCGAAGTTGGTGCAGCAGGCGGCCGCGGATGCGGTGCAGATCAGGCGAGGCACCGAGAACCGCGATCGATTCCGGCCAGAAGAAACTTTGCAGTGCGTGTGCGGTCACTTGCGCGCTCCGGTCGGGATGTCGCGGAACGGGAGACCCTTGTCGGCGCGCGGGTCCTGCGGCAGTCCCAGCACGCGTTCGGCAATGATATTCTTCATGATTTCGTCGGTGCCCCCCGCAAGACGCAGCGCCGGCGAATAGAGCAGGGCTTCCTCGAAAATGCCGCCGACCGGCATCGGGTCACCCATGGCCGGACCGGCCATGCCGATCAGGTCCAGGCCGTACGACACGATGTCCTGCAGCTTGTTTGCCGCCACGACCTTGATGATCGACGATTCGGGGCCAGGGGTCTGGCCGCGCGACAGGGCTGTCATGCCGCGGAATTTGGTGAACTTCAGTCCTTGGGATCGGGTGTAGAATTCGGCGAGTTTTTCCTGAACGGCCGAGTCGTCGATCGCGGGGCCGTTTTCGAGTTCGATCGACTGGGCAAGCCGGAACAGTTCGGCGACATCGGGACCGGGTGCGTCGCGCATTCCGTGCCGCTCGTTCATCAGCGTGGTCAGGGCGACTTTCCAGCCGGCTCCGACCGGACCGACGCGCCGGCTGTCAGGGATGCGCACATTGGTGAAAAACACCTCGTTGAAGTGGGACGATCCGGACACCTGGCGGATGGGGCGGATTTCAATGCCAGGCGCTTTCATGTCGAGAATGAAGAACGTGAGGCCCTCGTGCTTCGGCACATCGGGGTTGCTCCGCGCGACGAGGATGCCGAAGTCGCTGTAGTGTGCGCCGGAGTTCCAGATTTTCTGGCCGTTGATGATCCAGTCGTCACCCCGGCGTTCGGCTCGGGTGCGTAACGCGGCGAGGTCGGAGCCGCCGCCTGGCTCGCTGAACAACTGGCACCAGACCTCGTCGGCCCGCATCGCGGGCTTGACGAAGCGTTCACGTTGTTCCGGGGTGCCCCAGGTGCAGATTGTCGGCTGCGCGAGATAGATGCCGATGCCGAAGAAGCCGGTCAGGACGTCGTATTTCGCTTCCTCCTGGTTGTAGATGACGTTCTGGATCTGCGTGCCGCCGCGGCCGCCCCACTCCACCGGCCAGTGGATGCCGACGAAGCCGGCCTCGTATTTCCGTCGCTGGAAGTCTTTCGCGCGCTCCATCGCGCCGGGCGCGTCCTGGCCGCGGCGGTAGCCTTCCACCGCGCCGGGCTTTCGCCGCTCTGCATTGGCATCGAGGAAGGCTCGGGCTTCGGCGCGGAAGGCGGCCTCATCGGGTGTGTCTTCGAAATCCATGATTATGCCGCTTCCATGTCCGTCGTGTTGCGCGCTCGCAGTTCATCTATCAGGCGGTGCTTCCATTCACGGGCGCCACCGAGGGCCAGGCTGAGCAATTTCGCCCGGCGATAATGCAGGTGGCAATCCATCTGCCAGGTGAAGCCCATGCCGCCGTGGGTCTGGATGTTTTCCTTGGTCACGAACCAGCCGGCCTCGCAGGCGGCGATGCGGGCGACGGACGCGGCGATGGGAAGTTCGGCGGCGTTGGTGTGAACCGCCCAGGCGCCGTAATAGGCGTTCGAGCGGGCCAGCTCGACCTGGATGTACATATCGGCAAGCTTGTGCTTGATGCCCTGAAACGAACCGATCGGGCGGCCGAACGCGAAACGCTCCTTGGCATAGGCATTCGCCATGTCCAGGGCAGCCTGAGCGCCGCCGACCTGCTCGAATGCCATCGGCACCGCGGCGTAATCGAGCAACGTGCGAATGGTGTGAGCGCCGGTGCTGTTCGGCAGCGGTTCGGCAAGAACGGCGGCGAAGTCAATACGAGCATGGGATCGGGTTGGATCGAAGGTGGTGACGGTATCGCGGGTGACGCCGGAGGCGGTCAGGTCCACGATCAACAGGCAGGGGCCGGTGCCGCCGTTGACGGCGACGACCGCGATGTCGGCGATGTCTCCGTCCGGCACCGCGAGTTTCGTCGCGGTCAGGCGACCGCCTGCCACCGTTGCTGTCAGTTTGGTGGGATCGGAGGTGCCAGGACGTTCGGCCATAGCGAAGGTACCGATGGTCTCGCCCGAGGCCAGCTTCGGCAGCCACGTCTGCTTCTGCTGGTCCGACCCGAACAACATGATCGCCTCCGTCGCCAGATAGACCGACGACGAGAACGGCACCGGCGCCACCGCCCGGCCAAGTTCCTCAGCGAGGACGCAGACGGCGAGGCGTCCGAGGCCGACGCCGCCGTATTCCTCGGGGATCGCGGCGCCGGTCCAGCCCATCTCGGCGATCGCGCGCCAGAGGTCGGCGGCGTAGGGTTCGTCGGTGTCGAGGATGCGGCGAGGCACGGACGGCGGGCAGCGATCGGACAGGAAGCGCCGCGCCTGGTCCCGGAGTTGGAGCAACTCATCCGAGAATTCGAAATTCATGATCCCTGCCCCCCGTTTTCATCCGAGCGGATTGTTATCCGGGGGCGGCAGGGGAGCAAGTCTGGCGGCATGCGGTGTTTGGCGGTTGCGTTAGTTCGCGCAATTGCTGTTGGGTGTTGGACAGGCAATCAGATCGTGTGTTTTCGGATCTGATCTCCCCTGATCTCGGACCATGTGTCGATAAGCCCGCTTAATCCCAATTCAATTTCGGATCGTATGTCGCGTTCAGCAGCATGCCGATCGCCGAGGGAGGGAAGCGTCGGATCGCATCAGACCACAGGAACCGTTACCCCGATCATGTCGCCTTCCCGCACGATCCCGGCCAGCCGCGCCTCATCCCACCCTTCCGTCCCCGACGGCCGGACCGGCAGCACCATCCAGCGATAATCCGCTGTCGAATCCACGACCCTGCAGCTTTACTGTATCCGGAATGACCGTCTTCCATTCCGACGGCCAGCAACTCCCGCGGATCGCGCACCGCCCGCGCCCGGAACGCGGCCGACTTGTACCAGAACGGCGGATACCCCAGCACGGCGCGCGGATAGCAACTGCACAGCGTGCAGACCACCAGATTGTGCATCTCCGCCGTGTTCTCCAGCACCCCCAGCGGCGGCATCCCGCGCATCATGATCCCCAGCGCCTCGGCCGCCTTCGTCCCGTCCTCCAGCATCAGCGCCCGGTAGGCGGGATCGACCCATGCCCGGGCGACCATCCGCGCCCCCTGCCCCGGACTGGCGGCGTCGGTGATCGCGATCCGCTCCTGGATCTCCGCCGTCGAAACGATCCCCTTCCGCTCCAGCAGCGCCCGCACCGCCCCAGCAGACGCTCGCCGTCCGTTTCAAGAATGTTCATGGCCGCTCCAGCCAATGTCCGAAAATCTCGATCAGCAGCTCGTCATCCGGCTTCGCCTCCGGCCAGATCGCGCCCTTGCGGAACCGCACATGATACAGCGGCCGTCGTTCGGCCGGCCGAGCGAACGCCAGATCCTCGGGGTTGGGGAAATCGCCCAGCCAGCGGACCACCTCGCCCACCACGCCGCGCACGTAATGCGGCGTGCGGATATGCACCGGCCCCGAAGCCTCCGGCCATGCGTCCTTCACCCGCACCGTCTCGCCCGCCGCGAACATCAGGCGGACTCCAACGCCGCGCGCAGCTCGCGCTTCCGTAATGACGCCGCGCCGCAACAGGTTGTCGGTGATCGAGCGGATCCAGCGCTGGTAGTAGCTCAGCCGGTGATACTCGGCTTCGGGGATCGCCTCGATCCCGCGCCGCAGTTCATCCACCGACATCAGCTGCTTCGCCGCCAGCATCTGGCGCAGCGCGTCCACCTCGCGGTCGAAATCGGTCAGGCCGTGCGGCTCGATATCCACCGGCTCGCACATGAATTTCGCGACACCGCCCAGATCGTGGTGTGCCCGCTGCGCTTCCTTGTCCATATCCCGAGGTTAGCGCATTCTAACGCCGCTGCAACAGGGACGCCGATGCTGCTCACCGCCGAAGACCCATCCCCCGTCCGCGTGCTGCGCGAAACCGCCGCCTCGGACCTGTTCCTGACCGCCGACCACGCCGGCCGCGCCATTCCCGCAGCGCTGCAAGACCTCGGCGTGTCCGAAGCCGAACGCCAGCGCCACATCGCCTGGGACATCGGCATCGCCGGCGTCACCGAACATCTGTCCGAAACTGCTCGACGCCACCGCGGTGTTGCAGACCTATTCCCGCCTCGTGATCGACTGCAACCGCGACCCGTCCTGGCCCTCCGCGATGCCGGAGATCAGCGAATACACGCCGATCCCGGGCAACAAAGACCTGTCCGCCGAAGCAAGACACGCCCGCGTCGCCGAGATCTTCACTCCCCTACCACGACCGCATCCGCGCGCTGCTGGACGCCCGCGCCAGCCGCCGCACCGTGCTGGTCGCGATGCACAGCTTTACCCCGTCCTTCAAGGGCGAAGACCGAGCCATGCAGGTCGGCATGCTCTACAACAAGGACCCGATGCTGGCCCGCATCCTGCTGGACCTGCTCCGCCAGGAAGGCGACCTCATCGTCGGCGACAACGCGCCCTACGCGATCACCGAGGACAGCGACTACAGCATCCCGACCCACGGCGAGAAACGCGGCCTGCCCCACATCGAGATCGAAATCCGCCAGGACCTGATCGCCACCCCGGACGGCCAGAAGGCCTGGGCGCGACCGGTTCGCCGCGATGGCTGACCGCGGCCGACCGCCTGCTCCGAAGGCAAGCTGACATGCCCGCCACGCGCCCCGCAAACCGCCGCTGATGACCAAAGCCGAGGTGCGCGCGTTCATCGAGGCCCTCGCCACCCACAACCCCGCGCCGGAAACCGAACTCAGCTTCACCGATCCGTTCACCCTGCTGGTCGCCGTCGTGCTGTCGGCCCAGGCAACGGACGCTGTCGGTCAACCGCGCGACAGCGACCCTGTTCAAGGTCGCCCCGACCCCCAAGGCCATGATCGCGCTCGGGTGGACGGCGTCGCTTCTCACATCCGCTCGATCGGCCTGTGGCAGACCAAGGCCCGCAACGTCGTGCAACTCGCACGGGAACTCGAGGAGAAGCACGGCGGCCAGGTCCCGGCCGATCGCGCGGCGCTGGAGGCGCTGCCCGGGGTTGGCCGCAAGACCGCCAACGTCGTGCTGAACGTGGCGTTCGGCGAGGCCACGATGGCGGTCGACACCCACATCTTCCGGATCGGCAACCGCACCGGCCTCGCCCCGGGCAAGACCCCGCGGGAGGTCGAGGACGCCCTGCTCAAGCGCATCCCGCCCGAGCGGCTGCGCGACGCGCACCACTGGCTGATCCTGCACGGCCGCTACGTCTGCAAGGCGCGCCGGCCGGAGTGCTGGCGCTGCGTCGGAGCGGCGTGGTGTCGCTATGGTGAGAAGACGCCTGCCCCCGAAGGCGAACTTCAGGCGACCTGACGCAGGCAAGGCCGCGCAACCCGCGACACGCTACGCACGCCGACGACCTGCGACAGGTTGCCCTCGACCAGGTGAACCACTTCGGCCGGCATCGCCTCCATGGCGATTTCCACATGCATCGTGTCGCCGGCGCGATGCGACCACATCCGGTCGGGCACCAGATCGCGCCTGGCATAGGGCTGCAGCAGCCGGGACAGCAGCCCCGGCGAGACATCGGCATCGAGCAGAAATCGGACAAAAACGGCGGACGGTTGTTCAGGTGCCATGTCGGCGGACATCGGACGATTCTCCAGGCAACAAACGAACAAAGCGGGACTATCCCCGGCTGCTAGGCAGCCGGGCCGCTAATTCGTTTGCTCTGGAATCCACGTTCGCATTCGCGCCCTATACCACTATCGCTCCGGCCAGTCGAGTTCCGGCAGCCTCACCAGCGGAATCTGACGGATAGAAAGTGTGCGATATTGCAATGTCAGCGGTACATCGACCGATGACGGCTCATCCGTGTCGCTGGTTCCGGCCATCAGCGACAGCACCGCCTTGGCCGCCGTCGCAGCCGATTTCGTCAGCATCCCGCGCGGCCGCCAGCCGGTCCAGCGTTTCCGCATAGCCGACGATCCGCGCGTTGCCGCTGCCCATCGGCTGAAGCTGGTCGTCGAGCGCCAGCGTCGCCGAGGACGTCAGTCCCAGCGGCCCCCAGCCCATCGTCAGATGCGTGATCTCCAGCGACCCGCCGCCGTCGCGCCAGGCCTCGGCCCAGCGCGTGATGTCGCGGGCCTGGGGCAGCGGACCGTTCAACCTCCCGTCCGACGACAGCGACGAGATGTTGGGACCAAGCGGCCATTTGATGCCCGCCGGAAGGGCGATGGCCTCGCGAACTGACGCGAAAGGTGGCGGCTGGCTGAGATTGATCGGCCGGGGACTCGTCGGCGATCTCCGTCTCCATATTCAACAGCCCGACCGTCACATGCCACGCCCCCGTGGCGGCCTCCAATCGCAGTCCGCTCGCCTGCAGGGCGATGAACACCGGCCCGCTTGGCTGCAACGGCACCGACACCGACGTCTCGTCGCCCGTGACGATGACATCCGGCAAGTCGCCGGCCCGCACGTGCATGGGCCCCATCAGGGACAGATGAAGATCGGCCGGATCGAACAGCGACACCAACAACGTGACACCGGCCGACGCCACGTTCAGGTCCCCCGGGATGGTCGGACCGGCATGACGCAAGTCAGGTTCGGCACGGTCAGCGCGCCGCTCGGGGCCACCCGCCGACCGAGAGCGCCCCCGATTCAATATCCCACCCTTGTGCGGCCTGCGCCGCCACCCAGGCCTGATAGCCAGTGCGCAACCGTTCGGCCGTGATTCGCCAGTAGACGACCTCGCCTGCCATCAGCAGGAGAGGAATTACGATGACAACGATCCAGTATGTGCGGCGCATCATTCTTCTGTTCGGGTGCAAGGCATTCAGCAGCATTCCGACATTGTTGCGAGTCGCGCAAATTCAGACGGGTACAGCAAGGTGCACACAACCAAGAAGCGAGTACAAAAAATATCATCCACAACGGATAAGATCGTGCGGGAAAGACCTTACCCTTCACAATTATCCTCATGTTCAATAGATTGCGCTCCGTCTTTTATGTGCTCTCGGAGCCGTGAACGAGAATTCCGCACAGAGTTTTCCACAGGGTTATGCGCTGTCGTTTCGCCCCGGATCACGATCGAGCGCCGCCATACCATCCTCCAGCGCCAACATCAGCGCCTTTCGCTCGGTCCGGGCAGGAATTGGCCGTCCGATCACAATCCGTATCGTTCCCTTCTTTTTGCGAAACGCCCGGCGTCCCCAGAGACCGACCAGAATTGGTGGAAACCGGGATCACCGGCAGACCGGTGTGCGACGCCAGGGCGGCAATGCCGGACTGCAACGAGCCTGGCTGACCCGGCTCGCTGCGCGTGCCCTCCGGGAAAATCACGATCTGCCGCTGCTCCTCGCACCGCCCGGTCCGCCTCACGCAGCAAGGCACGAATCGCGGCGGCCCCGGCTTTCCGATCGACCGCGATCATACCGGCACGCGCTGATCAGCGGACCAAACAGCGGAATTCGCAGCAATTCGTTCTTGAACACGTAGCAGCATCGCGGCAAGCAGCGTCAGCCAGACGAAAGTGTCGAACGCCGACTGATGGCGCGAGGCGATCAACGCCGCGCCGGCGGGAATATTCTCAAGCCCGCGCACGTCCAGCCGGATGCCGCAAATGATTCGCACCGCCACAACCAGGATGCGCGCCCACAGCATGGCCACGTCGAGGACATGTCGCCGGGCGCCACGCATGCGCACCACCGCTCGCCGACAGGGTCATCACGACGCTGACGGCGAAGAACACAACGTTGAACAGAGCGGAACGCAGAATGGTCATCCTCCGGCACTCGCTGACGAGCCGGACGCGGAAACCGGCTCCCGATGCGGGAACCAGGCAGACAGGCCAGACGCGGTGAGCAGATACTTCGTGTATTCCTCCGCCTCCAGCCGCAATCCCGGTCCCTGTTCGGCGTGCCGGGCCGTCCCGGCAACGAGAAGACCGGCAGCGGGAACAGGCGAACATCAGGCAGAGCCTGGCGCAGTTCCGCCAGGGCGCGAGGCATGTGGTAGGCGGCGGTCACCACGATCAGCGAGCGGATGCGGTTCTGTTCCGCCCAGGCCGCTGTTTCGACACCGTTGCCGCGGGTCGAGGCGGCATAGCGGCCCAGCGTGATCCGGTCCGCGAAGCGCGCCGTGTCGACCCCGGCAAGGCGACCGAGCGTGGCAAGGTCGGTGCCGCCGCCGATGCCGCTGAGCAGCAGCCGGTCGGCGTGACCGCTCGCGAGCAGGCGCAAGGCCAGTTCCACCCGGCCCGCCCCGCCGGTCAGGGCGACGATGCCATCGGTGTGCGGCGGCGGTGCGGCCAGTTGATGCGTGACGTGAATATACCAGATGAAACCGCCTGCCCAGCACACCACAGCCGCGACGACAATCGCGAGCGACAGACGCGGCAGGACCCGCCCGCGCATTGTTTGCTGCCTGCCCATTACGGCAACCGCCGAAGCCAGCGGCGAACCGCTGCCTGGGCGGTGACGAAGCCGATCACGGCGGCGCTGGCCGGCAGGCACGGCAACGCCAGCCACAGCGGCGCCGGCAGCGTGCCCAGCGCGTCCTGCAGGGTATCGGCCGATGCGCCGGTCTCCCCCCCGAACGGAGCCGTCATCCGCGCCAAGGCCAGCAGGATCGGCAGCGCCACCACTGCTCCACCTGCCGCCCCCACCGCCGCCAGCAGCGTCGCTCGGGCGGCAAACCGGCCGGCGATGTAGCCGTCGGTCGCACCGAGACCGTGGACGATCTCGATGGCCTCTCGCCGCGTCGACAGTCCCGCCCGCGTCGCCACCGCGATCACCGCGGCCGCCACCCCGGCGACCAGCAGCAGCGCGAGGCCGGCGCAGGCCTGCAGGCTGCTGACCAGCACCGCGAGCCGCCTGATCCAGACACCATGATCCTCGACCAGCGTGCCGGGCGCCGCGTCGGTAAGGCGACGGGACAGCGGTTCCAGATCGGCGCGTGCTATCGGTCAGGCGGACCGCGATCACCGCCGGAATGGGAATCGCCAACCGCTCCGTTCCGTGCCCGATCCCCTGGCCCAGCCAGGGCTTCAGCAGATCCGCCAGTTCCTGATCCGACAGCGCGTGGGCCGAGGCGACACCGGGCGTTCCGGTCAGCAAGGCAAGCACCGCCGCCAGCCGCGTCTGATCGCCGGCGCCGCGGGCTCGGACGGCCTGCGGCACCTGCACGGTCAGCGACGCACCCGCGCCCTGCTGCCAGTGCCGTGACAGCGCCGCCGTCCCGAACCAGCCGGCCATCGCGAGCGCCGCCAGAAATGCCATCGCGGCGACCAGCAGCGGCAGCATCCGGTCGGACAAGGCTCGCCGCAGACCCAGTTCGTCGAAACCGGACGGACGCAGGGAGGTCACGGGTTCCGCCTTCCGCTGGACTCGCCATCGGCGGCCAGGCGGCCATTGGCGATATGCAGCGCCGGCGCGGGATGCCGCGCGACCAGCGAGTCGTTGTGCGTGGCGACGATCACCGTCGTGCCGATCCGGTTCATCTCCTTGAACAACTGCATCAGCCGTTCGCGCCTGGCCGTCATCGAGGTTGCCCGTCGGCTCGTCCGCCAGCAGCAGCGCCGGACGGGTAATCACCGCCCGGGCGATCGCGACGCGCTGCTGTTCGCCGCCGGACAGTTCCGCCGGCCGTGCGTCCAGATGCGGCGACAGGCCGACCCAGCGCAACAGTTCTCCGACATCGGCCCGGATCTGTCCCTCCGGCCGGCCGGCGATGCGCAGCGGCAAGGCCACGTTGTCGAACGTCGACAGATGCGGCAGCAGGCGAAAGTCCTGGAACACCACGCCGATCCGCCGGCGCAGCGGCGGCAGTGCCCGTCGTGGCGCCGTGGTGACGTCGGTGCCCAACAGGCTCAGCCGACCGCGGGTCGGCCGCACCGCGAGGTAGAGCAGACGCAGCAGGCTGGTCTTGCCTGCACCGGATGGTCCCTGCAGCCAGCGGAACGCACCCGGTTCCAGACGAAAGCTGATGTCGTGCAGAACCTCCGGGCCGGCGGACCCGCCCGCTCGGCCGCCGCTTCGCTCATAGCGCAATCCGACCGCCTCGAATCGTAGCATGACGGCTATTTACCCGGACTGGACGGTTCTTGCCATTTCGCTTCGGCCGTCAAAACCCCCTTCGCCGATCCGCGGGGCGCGCCAGGCGGCCACCAGCGGCATGGTCTCTTGTCATCGCCTGCGCCCGGAGGCTGCTCCGCCTCATGGTCGCACGGCGCAAACGATATCCCGACGACGTGTGCCGGTCAGATCGGAGGCTGCCGTCCTTCGCCACTGCGATCGGCCGTCCCAAATCGACCGAATGCATGATGACCGATGGATGACAGCAGGGCGCGAATCCCTTTGGAACCCTCCGCTGTCCGCCCCATTATGATCCACAGTCTGTCATGACGGGAACCGATGCGTATCGTCTGCTCAAGCTGCGCCGCCGAGTATGAGGTGCCAGCCCTTCGCCTAAGGCCTGGCAAACTGGTCCGCTGTGCACGCTGTGGCAACAAATGGCTCCCGGTTGACCAAGCCGAGGAAGGCGCCCCGTCGGACACGGCGGACGAACAGCGTGCACCAGACGTAGAACTGCAAAATGCGGGCTCGTTGCCGGAGGTGACCGCGATGGACCGGCTCGCAGCCACACCCGTTCGCCCTGCGGCGCGCACTGGCCTGATCGCCGCATGGGTGCTGACATTCGTGGTGCTGGCGAGCGCGGTCGCCGCTACAGTAGGCTGGCGGGACGAGGTCGTGCGAGCCTGGCCGCCGAGTGGCCGCATCCTGACGACAACGGGCCATTCCGCAGCCCGTCAGTCGCACACCGCGGTCAAGAAGGCAGAATGAAATCGTCATCGACCGCTCCAACGCCCACATTTTTGTCACACCCGAGTGCTATCGGGCGCCAGCCGCGCCAGGAACCGCTCTTGATCGGCGTCGTCTGATGCAAACGGTTGCTGCCGAAGGTGCAAACATGCTTTCGTGAGTTTGATCGATATCGCTGAAAGATGAGGCAGCGTGGAGCTTGAAATGGACGTGTCGGCGCCCCCCACCGTTCCTGCGGATGGCCGTGATCCGGTGCGGAACCACGAAGAAATAGCGGCATGGCAAACGGCGATCCTGGAAAAGCTTACGTACCAGGTTGGCAAGCGACGGTCGATCGCGACCGATCGCGATTGGCTGATGGCAACCGCCTATGCACTGCGGGACCAGATTGTCGATCGGTGGCTCGCTGGCATCGACGCGGCGTACCAGAACGGCTCCAAGCGCGTTTATTACCTGTCGCTGGAGTTCCTGATCGGCCGCCTGCTGTTCGACAACCTGAACAACCTGATCCAGACGGACACGACGCGGGAGGCGCTGGCCGGCCTCGACGTCAACCTCGACAAGCTGCGTGCACTGGAGCCGGATGCCGCTTTAGGCAACGGCGGCCTTGGGCGGCTTGCGGCGTGCTTCATGGAAAGCATGGCCACACTGGACATTCCTGCCCACGGCTACGGGATCCGCTACGAGCACGGCCTGTTCCGCCAGGTAATGAAGAATGGCTGGCAGCAGGAATTCCCTGAAGACTGGCTTGCCCTGGGCACACCTTGGGAGTTCCACCGGCCGGACGTCAGCTATGAGATCGGCTTCGGCGGCTCGATCCAGGCGGTGCCGATCTCCGAAGCGGCGGTGCGGCATGTCTGGCATCCCGCCGAGACGATCGAGGCGGTGGCCTACGACACACCGTCTGTCGGCTGGCGCGGCCGCCGGGTGAACACCCTGCGGCTGTGGTCGGCCCGGTCATCCGATCCGCTGCGGCTCGATGCATTCAACCACGGCGACCACGCGGGTGCGTTAGCGGCACAGGTCAAGGCCGAAGTCGATCTCCAAGGTGCTGTATCCGTCCGACGCCACGCCGGCCGGCCAGGAGTTGCGGCTGCGGCAGGAGTATTTTTTTGTTTCGGCATCTCTGCAGGACCTGGTCCGCCGGCACATCAAGGCGTTTGGCACGATCGCCAATCTGCCGGAGAAGATCGCGATCCAACTGAACGACACGCATCCGGCGATCGGCGTCGCTGAAATGATGCGCATCCTGCTGGACGTCCACCAGATCTCCTGGGAGGAAGCCTGGCAAATGACGCAGGCTACGTTCAGCTATACCAACCATACGCTCCTACCGGAGGCGCTGGAGGTTTGGCCGGTTCCGCTGATGGAACGTCTGCTGCCGCGCCATATGCAAATCATCTACCTGATCAATGCCTTGCATCTCGGCCACGTGCGCAAGGAGCATCCGAACGACGACGCGCTGCTGTCCAGCGTCTCGATCATCGATGAGTACCAGGGCCGCCGGGTGCGCATGAGCCACTTGGCCTTCCTGGGATCGCATCGCGTCAACGGTGTCTCCGCTCTGCACACCGGCCTGATGCGGGAGACGGTATTTCGCAACCTTCACGAGTTGTATCCCGACCGGGTGGTCAACGTCACCAACGGGATCGCCTTCCGCCGCTGGCTGCACGAAGCCAATCCGCGGCTGACGCATCTGTTGGTCGAGGCGATAGGACCGCAGGTGCTCGACAACGAAAACGCGCTGACCGAGCTGCGGCCGCTTGCCGACGATCGTGGCTTCCAGAAGCGTTTCGCTGCCAGCCGCTATGTCAACAAGCTAGCGCTGTCCGACCTGATCCGGCGAGAACTGGAAGTCCGCGTGGATCCGTCCGCTCTGTTTGACGTCCACGTCAAGCGCATCCACGAATACAAGCGCCAGCTTCTCAACATCCTGGAGGCCATCGCGCTGTACAACACCATCCGGGCGCGCCCGATGGAGGACCGGACTCCCCGGGTTAAGATCTTCGCTGGCAAGGCGGCGGCGAGCTATCAGCAAGCCAAGCTGATCATCAAGCTGATCCACGATGTGGCGAGGGTGGTCAACAGCGATCCCACCGTGCGCAACGTCCTGAAGATCGTTTTTTTGCCGAACTACTCCGTCAGCCTGGCGGAACTCATCATTCCGGCGGCGGATGTTTCGGAGCAGATATCGACCGCCGGCATGGAGGCCTCGGGCACCGGCAACATGAAGTTTGCCCTGAACGGCGCACTGACCCTCGGCACGCTCGACGGCGCCAACATCGAGATCCTGGAGCGTGTCGGCGATGACAATATGTTCATCTTCGGCCTGACCGCCGATCAGGTGGCCTCGCGGCGCGGCCTGGGCATTGATTCGACGGACGTGATCGCTGCCTCGCCGATCCTGGCCGAGGTTCTGTCCAGTGTCGAGGCCGGCGTATTTTCGCCGGATGACCGGGACCGCTATCGCGGCCTGGTCACCTCGCTGCGCTATCATGATCACTTTCTGGTCTGCGCCGACTTCGATGACTACTACGCGAAACAACGTACGATCGGGGATCTGTGGCGCCGGCCGAACGAGTGGTGGCAGGCCGCCATCCTCAATACCGCGAACGTCGGCTGGTTTTCGTCCGACCGGTCGATCCGCGACTATGCCAGCGGGATCTGGAACGTGCCAACCTACACGCCGCCGTGACGTTCGGCGCACGGCCGGTCTCCTGGTATGTTTCCGAGCGCACGCTTATTGTGAGGGAACAACAAGAGCCGCCCAGACAGGAGACGCCTCGATGGCCCAGCGTCCCGGATTGTATGCGCCGGTCGTCCGCGACACGATGGCTTATGTCCTGGCGGGAGGTCGCGGCTCGCGGTTGCTTGAACTGACGGATATCCGAGCGAAGCCGGCGGTGTATTTCGGCGGCAAGAGCCGGATCATCGACTTCGCGCTGTCCAACGCGGTGAATTCCGGCATCAGGCGGATCGGTGTAGCGACCCAGTACAAGGCGCACAGCCTGATCCGGCATCTGCAACGCGGCTGGAACTTTTTCCGCCCGGAACGCAATGAGGGCTTTGACATCCTGCCGGCCTCACAGCGGTCCGGCGACAGTTGGTACGCCGGCACCGC
Organism: uncultured Alphaproteobacteria bacterium; assembly: GCA_963817185.1. Classification (GTDB taxonomy): domain Bacteria; phylum Pseudomonadota; class Alphaproteobacteria; order Acetobacterales; family Acetobacteraceae; genus Rhodopila. The sequence goes on from CAWFNN010000007.1 coordinate 1,164,400, forward strand.
CGACGCGCTGTATCAGAACATCGATATCATTGAAGGCTATAACCCGGAATACATCGTCGTCCTGGCCGGCGACCACATATACAAGATGGATTATGCGGCGATGCTGGTACAGCATGTCGACCGCGACGCCGACGTCACGGTCGGCTGCATCGAGGTGCCCCGAATGGAGGCCATCGGGTTCGGCGTCATGCATGTCGATCACACGGACCGCGTTGTCGCGTTCATCGAGAAACCCGCCGATCCGCCCGGTATGCCGGACAAACCCGACATGGCCCTTGCCAGCATGGGCATCTACGTTTTCAAGACTCGGTTCCTGATCGAGCAGTTGCACCGTGACCAGGCCGATCCCTTGTCGAGCCGCGACTTCGGCAAGGATATCATTCCGTACCTGGTACAGCATGGCACTGCGGTCGCCCATCGCTTCACCACGTCCTGTGTCACCTCGGGTGCGGAGCGCGAGGCGTACTGGCGCGATGTCGGCACCCTGGATGCGTACTGGGAAGCCAACATAGACCTGACGGCGATCGTCCCGGCCCTTGATTTATACGACCGCGACTGGCCGATCTGGACCTATGCCGAGATCAACCCCCCTGCCAAATTCGTGCACGAGGAGGTCGGCCGCCGAGGCGAGGCAATATCCTCGCTGGTTTCAGGCGGTTGCATCGTCTCCGGATCATTCCTGCGCCAGTCGCTGCTGTTCACCGGCGTGCACGCGCACTCCTATTCGCGGGTCGAGAATGCGGTGGTTCTGCCGGACGCCCATATCGGGCGGGGCGCCAGGCTGCGAAACGTGATCGTGGAGAAGGGCGTCATGATACCAGCCGGGTTGGTGGTGGGCGAGGACGCGGAGGACGATGCGCGTCGGTTCCGTCGCACCGACCGGGGCATCTGCCTGATCACGCAACCCATGATAGATCGCCTTGGCGTCTGACTTGATCCGCGTTCTCGCTGTCGCCTCGGAAATCGTCCCGCTGGTGAAGACGGGTGGTCTCGGCGATGTGGCGGGAGCCCTGCCGCTGGCGTTACGGTCCAACGCCGCATGCACGGCGGCGAATGAGGTACGGACTACCCAATCCGTCGCGATTCCGACCATGACGAGAACCGGGGCGGAGGTCATCACCGTCGTGCCCGGTTATCCGGCCGTTCTCGGCGCGTTGACCGACGCCGCCGCGGTGCATCGTTTTCCGGACCTTTTCGGCGGCCCGGCAACTGTGCTGCGTGCAACGGCCGCATCGCTCGACCTGCTGGTGGTCGATGCTCCGCATCTGTACGTGCGACCCGGCAATCCATATCTCGGTGCGGATGGACGGGAATGGGCCGACAACGGCTTGCGTTTTGCGGGTCTTGGTGCGGCGGCCTCGGCATTGGCGGCCGGGACCGTTCCCGGCCTGACGTTCGACATCCTGCACGCCCATGACTGGCAGGCGGCGATGGCAGTGGTCTATCTGCGCTTTCACGACGGTCCCCGGCCCGGCACGGTCCTGACGATCCACAACATGGCGTTCCAGGGCCGCTATCCCGCCGATTTGTTTCCGCGGTTGGGCTTGCCGGCGTCTGCGTTCGCCCTCGACGGTCTGGAGTTCCATGGCGATGTGAACTTCCTGAAAGGCGGGCTGGCCTATGCCGACCGGATCACGACCGTGTCCCCTACCTACGCTCGGGAGATCACCCGGATCGACAACGGCATGGGTCTGGACGGCCTGCTGCGCCATCGGTCCGGCGTGCTGTCGGGAATCCTGAACGGCATCGACGAGACTCTCTGGAACCCGGCGACCGATCCCCTGATCCCGGCCCGTTATACACGCGGCGCGATGGCGGGGCGCATCGTCGACAAGATCGCCCTGCAGCAGCGTATGGGATTGCATGAAGACCCCGACGCGTTGCTGCTTGGCCTGATCAGCCGCCTGACGTCGCAGAAGGGCTTGGACATGGTCGTGGAGCAGTTGGACACCATCGTTGCCGAGGGTATGCAGGTTGGCTTGCTCGGGTCGGGCGACCCCGCGGTTGAACAAGCCTTCTCCGCCACGGCCGAGGGGCACCTTGGTTCGGTCGCATGTGTGATCGGATACGACGAACGCCTCGCGCACATGCTCCAGGCCGGCAGCGACGCCTTGCTGGTGCCCTCGCGCTTCGAACCCTGCGGACTGACCCAGCTCTATGCCCTGCGCTATGGGTCGATTCCCATCGTGTCCCGTGTCGGAGGGCTCGCGGATTCGGTGATCGACGCGAACGAGGCTGCGCTGTCCGCCGGGGTCGCGACTGGTCTTCAGTTCTGGCCGGCTACTCCGGCGGCCCTCGAAGAAGCCTTGCAGAAAGTGCTTGTGCTCTGGCGGGACAAACCCACCTGGGAGCGCATGCAGAGCAACGCCATGGCAGCTGACGTCTCCTGGCGCGCTTCCGCCGCCCGCTATGTCGGGCTGTTTCAGTCGTTGCTGGCAGAACGGGCATGAAACTGGCTGGGCTCGGTTCGCCGGACACGCTCGGTGTTGCGATCGCCGGCGATGGAGTCGACGTCGCGGTCCACGCGCCCGACGCAGACGCTATCGCGTTCTGCGTGTTCGATGTGGACGGGCAGGAGACCGCCCGGCTCCGCCTGCCCGCCCGAACCGGGCCGGTATTTCACGGCCACGTTGCCGGGGTTGGCGCGGGCGCGCGCTACGGTCTGCGGGCCTACGGTCCCTGGGATCCGGCCAACGGCCACCGCTTCAATCCGTCCAAGCTGCTGATGGATCCCTGGGCTACCGCGATCGACCGGCCGTTCCGCCTGGATCCGGTGTTGTTTGATCGTGATGGCCCACGTCCCGACGATACCGCCGCGTTGATGCCGAAAGCTATCGTCGGCGCTCCCGCCATCTTGCCGGTTGCCAACCGTCCCGTGTTGGACTGGGACCGCCAGGTGCTGTATGAATTGCACGTCCGCGGGTTCACGATGACCCACCCGGACATTCCGCGCGCCATCCGCGGGACTTATGCCGCGCTCGGCCATCCTGCCAGCATCCGCCATTTAACGCGGCTGGGCATCTCGACGGTGGAGCTGATGCCCAGCGCCGCCTGGGTGGATGAACGGCATCTGCCGGCGCTGAACCGGCCCGACTACTGGGGCTATAACCCGATCGCCTTCCTTGCTCCCGACCCAAGGCTGGCACCGGGCGGCTGGCCCGAGGTCCGCGCCGCCGTCGATGCGCTGCACGCGGCCGGGATCGGCGTGATCCTGGACGCGGTGCTGAACCACTCCGGTGAGAGCGATGAACTCGGCCCGACCCTGTCGATGCGCGGCCTGGACAACGCCGGCTATTACCGCCTGGCCGCCGACAAGTCGCTGTACGCCAACGATGCGGGCTGCGGCAACATCCTGGCGATGGACCGGCCCGCCGTACTGCGGCTTGGTATGGATGCCCTGCGGGCCTGGGCACTCTACGGCGGGCTTGACGGGTTCCGGCTGGACCTCGCCACGACCCTGGGGCGCCGCGACACTGGCTTCGACCCCTATGCCCCCTTCCTTCAAGCGGTCGAGCAGGATCCGGTCCTGTCGCGTTGCGTGATGATCGCCGAGCCGTGGGATATCGGCCCGGGAGGCTACCAGCTCGGTGCCTTCCCTGCCCGCTGGGGCGAATGGAACGATCGTTTCCGCGATGCTGTCCGCCGCTTCTGGCGCGGCGATCCCCATATGGTGGGTGAATTAGCCACGCGCTTTGCCGGATCGGCTGACGTATTCGGCGGACGGCCGCTATCGCGCAGCATCAACTATATCACCGCGCATGACGGCTTCACACTCGCGGACCTCGTGGCATACGAGACGAAGCACAACCAGGAGAACGGCGAAGACAACCGCGACGGTTCCGACGACAACCTGTCCTGGAACAACGGCGTCGAAGGACCATCCTCCGATCCGGCGATCCTGGCGGCGCGGACCCGCGACGCGCGGGCGCTGCTCGCCACGCTGCTGCTGTCACGCGGCACGCCGATGCTTTCGATGGGCGACGAACTCGGACGCACCCAGCACGGCAACAACAACGCCTACGCCCAGGACAACGCCGGCTCCTGGATCGACTGGGCCACCGCCGACAACTGCCGTACAGAATTCGTGGCGGCGCTGATCCGGATGCGCCGGTCGCTGGCACCACTGTTCGATGGCCGCGCATTGACGGGCCGGCCGGCTGAAGTCGAGGTGACACCCGATGTATCCTGGTACGCCATAGACGGGCGGACGATGACGGAGCCTGACTGGGAGCGAAACACCAACCGTACGTTGATAGCGGCGCTTTATGCGCACGACGTAAGGGCTGCGCTGGTCTTTCACGCCGATTCTGCGCCTGTGGAAATTGTTTTGCCGGCTCCGCGGCCCGGTTATGGATGGCGGAATGTTCTCGCCAGCGCCGGGACCGGCCTGACCATAGAGGCCAGGTCGGTCGCGGTGTTCCAGGAGGAAGCGACGCCGGCGACCGCGGACACCAGCATTTCACGCGCGCTGGCAAGGGGAAGCGGAGTCACCGACGCCGAGCTCGACCACCTCGCGCAACTGAGCGGGATCGACCCGATCTGGTGGGACGTCGACGGCGGATACCACAAGGTCGGAGCCGATACGAAGCAGGCCCTGCTGACCGCGATGCGCCTGCCCGCTGGCACGCGCGGGGAGCTGGACGACAGCCTGGCTCGCCTCACCCTGCAACCCGCTTTGCCGCCGGTCGTCACCGCTCGGGCGCAACAGACCATTCCCGTCAGTCTGGGTCGGCCCCGGCCCGCCTGGATCACGCTGCTTCGCGAGGATGGCAGCCTCGAGCGCTTCCGCACGACCGGTAACGAACTCGTCCTGGCGCCGCAACCCATCGGACGGCACCAAATTTTGAACGAAGACCAGCCTGACCCTGTCTGCCACCTGATCGTCGCACCGGACACCTGCTATCTGCCGCCGCCGCTCATGGCGGGCGAACGCCGCTTTGGCCTCGCAACGCATCTTTACACGTTGCGATCCGCGGAGGACCAGGGGATCGGCGATTTCGCCACGCTCGCTCGCCTTGCTACCGAGGCGGCTCGCGCTGGCGCTTCAATCATCGGCCTCAACCCGCTGCACGCGCTGTTTCCGCACGACCGAAAACGAGCAAGCCCGTATCAGCCGTCCGACCGGCGCTTTCTGGACCCTATCTATATCGACGTGTCCGGATACCCGAACGGAGCTGCCATCCCCTCCCCTCGCGGCCCGGTCGATTACCCGGCTGTCTGGCACGCCAAACGTGCCGTTCTGCAAGCCGCCTTCAAGCCAGACGACAGCGACGTGTTGCCGCCAGCGCTTCTCCGTTTCGCGACGTTCGAGGCCATTACCGAGACACTGGGGACCTCCGACTGGCGAAGCTGGCCTGCCGACCTGCGCCACCCGGATGATCCCGGCGTCGGCGCGTTCGTGGCCCAGAACTGGCAGAGCGTCGCGTTCCACGCCTTTCTGCAGCGCGTCGCCGAGCAGCAGCTTGCCGATGCCGCCGCAACCGCTCGCAGAGACGGATTGTCACTGGGGTTTTATCGGGATCTCGCGGTCGGCGCCGCGCCCGACGGGGCGGAGGCGTGGTCGGCGCAGGATACGCTGATGCACGGCGTGTCGGTGGGCGCGCCACCCGATCCGTTCGCCACCCAGGGCCAGATCTGGTGCCTGCCACCGCCGGATCCCATCGCGATGCGCCGTGACGGCTACACCGCCTTTCGCGACTTGCTCGTCGCCAACATGCGCCACGCTGGCGCGTTGCGAATCGACCATGTCATGGGCATTCGCCGGCTTTTCGTCATCCCGGACGGTGCAAGCGGGAAGGACGGCGCCTACGTAACCTATCCGATGACGGACCTGCTCGCGCAGGTCGCGCTGGAAAGCCATCGCGCCGGCTGCCTGGTGGTGGGCGAGGACCTGGGAACCGTCCCGGAAGGCATGCCCGAGACGCTGGCAGCGTCCAACATCCTGTCCTATAGCGTATTGTGGTTCCAGCGCCGGAACGGCCGCATCCGTCCCCCGGGGGAATGGCGTCGCCTCGCTGCTGCCTGCGTGTCCACGCACGACCTGGCGACCCTGGCGGGGTGGTGGAACGGCGCGGACATTGCCGAGAAGCGTGCCTTGTCGCTGCTCGACGGTTCAACGGCGGAGCAGGCCCGAGCGAACGAAAAGGCCGAGATGATCGCGCTTTTGCGGGAGGAAGGGTTGCTGACCGAGGACGTCAACCCGAGCCAGCCGATGCCGCCGGCGTTCGCCGCCGCTGTGCACGCATTCGTCGCCGCCACGCCAGCGCTGCTGGCGCTGGTACAGACCGATGACCTGGCCGGCGAAACGATTGGGGTCAACCTGCCGGGAACCGACAAGGAGCGGCCGAACTGGCAGCGGCGGGTGGATATCGACGTTTCGAAACTGTGCAAAGCGCCGCTTGCGCGCGCGATTCTGCGTGCAATGCAGCCTCGTGCTGTCCCGCGCTGATCGGGGGAGGCGCGAGGCGAGCGCCCATCCCATCGAAGCGCAACGCGGGCCAGCACAGATTGGCACCCACCAAGGTGCACCTTGTTGCGGGGTTCAGAAACCGAATCCTGGGTGCCGGGAGGCCTTGCCGAACACCCCGGACGCGATTTCTGCACGGTCGTACAGCCTGCGCGCGATCCAGCACGCAGGCCGCATCGCTTCCGGAGAGCTTCAACCCTGCGAAGCGTTCGCCGGCAGCAATCCGTTGATCATCATCCCATCCGCTCGTGGCGGCCGTCGCAGCCGCACTGGCCGGGATCAGAGTAAACAAACCGGTCCCGGCAGAAAGGCCAAGGCCCGTATTTGCACCCCATTTGCTGCGATCTTCATGGGCGTATCGCTTTCCTTGCGGCTCTCACGGAGGACACCCGTCACTGATCACAAGTAGCTCTGTCGGCCCTTGGCGCTATGAGATTCTCCACTTTTACTCTGCAAGACGAAGTTTACGTTGTGTGAGTTTTACACCGATGCACGCTCGGTACATGAATTCGTCTACATTTCCAGCGTTCGAAGGATCACCTGGAGGCTCGGCTGCGCATGCAAAAAGGGGGGCGGATGACCGAACAAACGGATGAACTCGGGTGATGTCGTGGCCGCTGCAGACGCATTTCATCTGCGAGCCTAGCCGGCTTCGTGCCTTGGAATCACTCCTGTCGCAAAGTGCGGTTGATCTGCCACAGCTCCGCCACAGTTTGCTAGGATGAACAAGGAGACGTTTTCTGGACTCGCAACATCATGAGCGATCTGTTCGCCCCTGACGGCGGCTGGCGCGTCCGTATCCTGGACCTGTCCGGCGGCGCGCAGGACAACATCACCGAGGAGGTCGGCGGCTTCGACACCCTTATGCATGCCAACGCCTTCGCCCGCCGCTACGTTCGGGACTCGGTCGAGCGCTGCCGGGTTCCCGGTATGTCGTCCAAGGATGTTCTGGAGGCCTGGTTCGCCTTCGGCGAGGACGCGGTCGTCGTCGACGCCGGCGAATCCGGCTGGAAAAGCGCCACCGAACTCGGTGATTTCGTCGACAACCGCGCCGGCGAGGAGGAGCGGAACTGGCGCTCTCTCGACCCGCGCCGCGACGATCTCGACCTGGATGACGATGAGGGTGACACATGACGCGCGTCCGGTTCGCCCCGACCCCGGCCGGCAACCTGTTCGTCAGCGGTGCGCGCGTGGCGCTGGCTAACGATCTGTTCGCCCGCCGGACGAACGGGCAGATGCTGCTGCGGCTGGATGATCTTGATACGGAACGATCTCGTTCAGCTCCAAGCTGACCAGATCACGCGGGACCTGGGTTGGATCGGCATCGGCTGGCACAAATCCTTCCGCCAATCCGAGCGTCTGGACCTGTATCGAGGACGACGATCGAGCGTCTGAAACGCGACAACTTCCTCTACCCCTGCTTCGAATCCGAAGAGGAACTGAAGGCGAAGCACGAATTTCGCCGCAAGCGCAACCAGCCGCCGGTCTACGACCGGGCGATGTTGTCGCTGACCGCAAGGCAGCGACAGGCGGCCGAAGCCGGCGGCAAGCGACCGCACTGGCGGTTCAAGCTGTCCGGCCGCACCCTGGAATGGAACGATCTGGTCCTTGGCCCGCGCCGCGCAGCGCTGTCGGCCGTCTCCGATCCCATCCTGGTGCGTGCTGACGGCCGCCCCACGCCGATCCTGGCGAGCGTGTGCGATGATATCGATTTCGGCACGACCCACATTATCCGCGGCGAGGACAGCGCCGGCAACACCGCCATCCAGATCGAATTGTTCGAGGTCCTGCACGGCGCCGAAAAGCCGATCCGTTTCGGTCATCTGCCCGCCCTCAGCGATGGCGGCAAGTTTGCCTCGGGCGGCCGCCGAGCCGGCGAACCTGGCGCTGCGTGGCCTGCGCAACGACGGCGTCGAACCCTTCGCCATCGCCGCCTGCATGACCGGCGCTACGCCGGCCACGGGTGAACCGCTTGCCGCTGGACGATCTGGCGAAGCGTTTCGAACTCACGGACCTTGCCAGCTCTCACTTCGACGTAATGCGGATGCTGGAGATCAACCGGCGAGTCCTGGGCGGCCTGCCGTTCGCCGCGGTCGCCGACCGCTTGCCGGGAGGCGCCACCGAAGCGTTCTGGCTGGCAGTGCGCGGCAGCCTTGACCTGCTGAGAGGAGGCGCGCGGCTGGTGGGACGTGGTCGCCGGCACGATCGTTCCGCCGGTGATAGAGGGCGCGCGCGATCTGCTGTTGACCGCCGTCTCCCTGCTGCCGCCGGAACCCTGGGACGATGCCGTCTGGACCAATTGGATCGCCGCCCTGGAGTGCACCACCGACCGCAGCGGCGAGGCGCTGCTCACCCCTCTCCGTCTGGCCTTGACGGGAGAGGACAACGGCCCCGATCTGGCCGATCTGCTGCCCCTGATCGGCCGCCCGCGTGCCGCGAGCCGCCTGGCAATCGCTGCCGCATAGGAAACGTAGAGTTGTCCCCGCGACGAGGCGAATGGTGCAAGCGGCACCGATAGACGCAACGAATTCACGCCCCAACCGGACCGACGCCGGTTATGTGGCGGGGACGATAGAGAAATCCTTTCGCCGGTAGTATGACCGGCCAATGACGGCGTCATGAAATTATAATGTCTACAGACATTTTTCTCGTCGTGCGTCCGGGCGTTAACTGCGATGAAGGGATTGAAAAACGATTGGGTTCGCCGGAGTCGGGGTGCAAGCATGAGCAATATGATCGACCAGAACGCGGCTGACAGGACGGATCGCTCAATGCGTCCAAGGGGATCCGGCTGACCGCAGCGTGGCCGACGTCGTGCCGGCGGTATCCGCCGGACAAGCCCGCTTCAACCCTGCCGCGAACACGTCGCCGATGTTTTGCTTTCGGCAGGATGGCTTGCTGGTGTCCACCTTAGAGATCTGGAAGAAATATATGGCGATAACAGGCGTTATGGACCGAGATCAGGTCGCCGAAGCCTACGGTCGATGGGCCCCGATCTACGACATCGTATTCGGTCCGGTGTTCCGGCAAGGCCGCCGCGCCGCAGTCAGGGCGGCTGAAGGCATCGGCGGGCGCATCCTCGAAGTTGGCGTCGGGACTGGCCTGTCGCTCGCCGACTACGGTAACGGTACAAGAGTCGTTGGCATCGACATCTCGAAGCCCATGCTGGACAAGGCGCGCAAGCGCATCGAGACCCAGCATCTGAGCCATGTCGAGGCTCTCGAAGTGATGGACGCGGAGCATCTGGCGGTCCCGGATGCCTCGTTCGACGTTGTCGTCGCCCAGTATGTGGTTACCGCCATCCCGCACCCCGAGCAGGCGCTGAACGAATTCGTGCGCGTCGTGCGGCCGGGCGGCGAGATCATTCTGACCACCCGCATCGGTGCCGAGACCGGCCTGCGAGGAATGTTGGAAAAGTGGCTCATGCCGCTGACTACTCGGCTTGGCTTCCGGACCGAATTCCCCTGGGCGCGGTATGAGCGCTGGGCGGAAGGATCGGAAGCTGTTCGCCTGCTGGAGCGGCGGGCACTGCCGCCGTTGGGCCACTTCTGGCTGCTGCGATATGTCCGCCTCGCCGATCCTGTTGGCGCACCTCCCTGAGACGCCGTTTCTAAGCTACCACGTTGCACCGACCTGAAATCCGTTGGGAACCTCTATGAACAGCTTTTTCGATCTACTCAGAGTTCAGCGATGGGATGACCACCGCTATTACCATCACAGCCTGGTAAACCAGTCGCTGCATCTGTTGAGCGCGGTAAGCTTTCTTTGCGCCTACCTTATCGTTTTTCACGACCCATGGCTCGCGGCCCTGATCGGCTGGCTGGTGTCGATGACCAGCCGACAGATCGGCCATTTTTTCTTCGAGCCGAGGGACTACGACGTGGTCAATCAGGCAACTGACGAATACAAGGAGGCGATCAAAGTCGGCTACAATATCCGCCGCAAGATTGTGCTGATGACGGTCTGGGCGCTGTCGCCGCTTCTTCTTCTGTGGGATCCGACCATGCTGGGACTGGTTGCCGCACCCAGCACCTGGACGCAATATGCGCAGCACCTCGGCTATCTGTGGTTCGCCGTGGGCGTGACCGGTTTACTTTTCCGAACCGTCCAGCTTTTTGTGATCAGGGATTATCTGACGGGCCTGGCGTGGATGACGAAAATCGTCACCGACCCTTTTCATGACATCAAACTCTACTACAAGGCACCCCTCAGGCTCGCGCGTGGTGGCCTTATCGCCCGCACGCTGGCGGCGGACGAACCAGACGAGACCGCTGAGTTCTATCAGTGAGCCATCGCGCGGCGTGAGTTCAGGAAACGGCGGTGGGTCCACATTTCGCGCAGGATCCGCCGCTTGATCGATCGGTTGGTGATGGTTTCATCCGTCCACCACCAACCGTTCCGCTGCATCGCCTCGCAAGCCGAGACGAATCGGTCGGCAACAGCATCGAAGTCTGAGTCCGAATAATTCAGGCTGAAAATCAGCCGCCCGGTTCCTATCCAACTGAGCGCGAGCCCTTGGGCGCGAAGGTAGTATTGCAGCATCCAGTTGTACCGTGACGGGCGCGTGTAGCAAACGGTCCAGATCGACGAGAGGTTCTCAACCCTGACCGGCAGATCGGCCGCTTGGAGGCGATTGTTCATTTGGCGCGCCCTGTCGTTCCAGATTTGATCCAGATCGTGGTAAAGGTGCTGGATTTTGGGCGTCTCGAGGTGATGCAGGAACTCCGCCATCGCACCCATGACATAGGGATGCGAATTGAAGGTGCCGCGAGCGAAGCAGACGTCGACCGGGTGATCCGAGCGATATCGTTTCATCAGAGTGCCGCGGCCGCACAGAACGCCGACGGGCAGCCCACCACCCAGGGTCTTGCCGTAGGTGATCATGTCGGGCTGGACGCCGAAATACGCCTTCGCGCCGCCCTGTGCCAACCGGAAGCCGACAAAGACCTCGTCGAAGATCAAGACGATCCCGCTCTCGTCGCACGCACGCCGCAGCTTGCTCAGCCAGTCGGTATAGGCCGTTCGGTCGAAGCCCGCCTCGCGCCCGCTGTCCACGAGCGAAGAATCCGCCGGCGCCGCCTTGTTCGGATGCAGCGCCTGCAGCGGATTGACCAGCACGCAGGCGATGTCTCGCCGCCGGCGCAGCACGTCCAGCGTACGTTCAGACATCTCTGCCAATGTGTAGGTATCGCGCGCGGGTGACGGGTTGCCGATGCCCGGCTGCACATCCCCCCACCAGCCGTGATAGGCGCCGCAGAACCGCACCAGGTGCGACCGGCCGGTATGGTACCGCGCCAACCGCACCGCCTGCATGACCGCCTCTGTCCCGGACATATGAAACGATACCTCATCCAGCCCCGAAATCGTGCGCAACCGGGCAACGTTGGACGCAACGTCCGGGTGATAGGCGCCAAGCACTGGCCCGAGGTCGCGCGCACGCTCCGCTCCGCGTGCGATGCAGTCCTTGTAGAAATCATGTCCGAACAGGTTGACCCCGTACGATCCGGTCAAATCATGGAAGGTGTTGCCATCGAGATCGGTGACAGTCACCCCCGACGACGACGCGAGAAATGATCCGACCGGAAGGTACTGACGGACAACGCGGCTGAACTGGAACGGCACGCGATATGCGGCGGTGAACTGCAAGTCTGAAGTCCCGACCGCGGCCTCCTTTGTCAGGGCGGTGCTGCGAGGGAAACGTTCATGATACAGCCGAGACAGATGCATGAAGGCGTCACGGCGCCGCGCCGCGACGTGCTCCGGCGCATCGTCGCACTGGAAGAACCGGTCCTCGTCATAGTCGTAAAACGGGATCAGCGCTGCGATTCGCCGCGCCATACGGGAATGACCGCTCAGCGAGCGGTGCTTCGCCAGCGACAGTTCCAGCCGAGCCTTTATCCTCGGGAACAGGACGGCCAGGGTGAGAGCAGCCCCGGTCGCGTATGAGATTGTCATGAACATCTGTGCGGACACGCCTCGCCGACTGTGGTAGCCCCTGATCCCATGACCGTCCGCTCAACAATAATGAAATTTCTGCAGCAGGAGGAACTTACCTTCCTGCTCACCAACCGCATCCCTCGGCGAGCGCTGACCCGGTTCACGGGCTGGTTCAGCCGGATCGAGCAGCCGCTGATCCGCGATATCTCGCTGCGGGTCTGGCGCTTCTTCGCCGACCTCGACCTCCGGGACGCAGAACAAACCAGCTTCCGCAGCTTGCACGATTGCTTTATCCGCACGCTGAAGGTCGGGGCGCGGCCGGTCATCATGGCTCCGGATGTCCTGGTCAGCCCGTGTGATGCGATCGTCGGCGCCTCGGGCACGGTGCAAGACGGCCAAGTGCTGCAGGTCAAAGGCTCTGCCTACGCGCTGGACGAACTGCTCGGCGACGCCGAACACGCGAGATCGTTTCATGGTGGGTTCTACGTTACGCTTCGGCTGACCTCTGGCATGTATCACCGCTTCCATGCCCCGCATGACTGCCAGGTCGACGAGGTCTCGCACTTCCCCGGCGACGTGTGGAACGTTAATCCGGCGACGTTGAAACGGGTCGACAGGCTGTTCTGCAAGAACGAGCGGGCCGTGATCCGGACGACGCTGTCGGCGACCGGCCATGCCGTGACCCTGGTCCCGGTCGCGGCCATATTGGTCGCGGGCATTCGGCTCCGGTTCTTGGACATAGCGCTGCGGTCCGATCAACGGCGGACGCTTCCCTGCAGCGCTACGCTCAGCAAGGGCGACGAGATGGGATGGTTCGAACACGGCTCGACGATCATTCTGTTCGCACCCGAAGGTTTTCGGTGCTGCGATGAGGTGAAAGACGGCATGACGATTCGGGTTGGGCAACCACTGCTGCGGCTGCCGCCGTGACACCATTTCAGTCCGGCGGGCTTCATGCCCGGCGAATGTCGCCGCTACAGAATAACAATCCGGCCTATCGGGGGAATTGTTTCGACGAAGGCGAAGGAACGCGACCGCCGCGCTGGTCATGTTGCCGGGACGAGCGCGCTTGCACCTGGAGCTCATTTTGCGTCCCGACCTTGGTTCAACGCGGCCGCCACGCGCTGGAACACATCGCTCCACTGACGCGGTTCGGTCTGTCGGAACAGGCGCACCGTGGGATACCAGGGGCTGTCCTCGCGCTGCAGCAGCCAGCGCCAATCAGGCGCCGTGGCCAACAAGATCCAGACCGGCTTGCCCATCGCCGCCGCCAGGTGTCCGACGGACGTATCGACGGTCACCACCAGATTGAGACAGTCCAGCAGCGCCATCGTGTCGTCGTAGTCACGAACCTCGGCGCCAATGTTGATCAGCGGCGCGCGTCCGAAATAGCACCCAGCCTGGTCGGCGGATGGCCCCTTCTGGAGCGAGACCAGGGTCACGCCCGGCAGCGCCGCGAGCGGCGAGAAGTCCGGCAGCCTGGACGAGCGGCGCCGATCGTTGTTATGGGTAGGCCGCCCCGCCCAGACGATGCCGACGCGCCTGCGTGACGCAGGCGCCAGCCGCCGCAACCGCTCCGCCCAGACCGTGACACGGGCCGGATCGGCACGCAGATAGGGGATCGCGGCCGGCACGTTATCCACCCGCGTGCCGTGCAGGCGGGGCAGGCCGGACAGTGGGCAGAAGGCCGCGTAGCGGGGACAGTTCTCCCACCGGAAGAATATCCGGTCTTCCGGCAGGAATTGCCGCAGCACCGGGACGATCTCCAATGAGCATGCGACGGCCACATCCTGGCACCGTTCCAGCACCCACGGGATGTAGCGGCTGAATTGGATCACATCGCCAAAGCCCTGGTCGGCGACAAGCAGCAACGTGCCCTCGGTCAACGGCTGACCGTCCCATTGCGGCTTGTCGGTTGGCGGCATCAGCTTCGCCGCGTCGGTGATGCGGAACCGCCATTCGTATTCTTCCCAGCCCTGCGGCCAATCGCCTCTGATCAGCAGCCCCTCGGCGCGAGCGAAATGGGCGCCGGCCAGAGCAGGGTTGATCAGCAGTGCGCGTTTTGCGCAATCGATGCTCTCGTTGATCTCGACCCGCTCGTAATGAATGACCGCCAGATTGTGCAGGCAAAACGGGTCGCTTGGCGCCAGCGCCACAGCCCGTTTCGCCGCCGCGACGGCCTCGTCGAGACGGTTCAACGTGCGATAGACCTCACAGATATTACGCAGATATAGCGCGATATCGACCCCGTGCGCGATCGCCTGTTCGATCTTCGCCAGAGCCTCCTGCTGACGACCCTGCCGAAAGGCGACAATGCCGGACATGTGCAGCGCATCAGGCTGCGTCGGGGCAACGGCCAGGATGTGGTTCAGCAGCCGGTCGGCGTCCTGCAGGTTTCCGGAGCGCTCCTGCTGGGCGGCGATCGCGAACAGCTCCGCCATCGGAACCGGCACCATCACGTCGGCCACCCGCTGCAACCGACGGCTGTCCGGCCGCATCAGACGAGGTTCGTCCGCCGGGTCGGCGGCCTTCGGCGAGGGCGGCGCAACGTCCATTTCGTTACTCGACCGCGTAGCCAAGCCGCTCGATATGCGATCGCAAAATGGGGATCACCGGTTCCAGATGCCGGCGATAATGCTTGTAGCGGAACCGCGACCGATCGTACAGGCGTTCCGTCACCTGGGCGTAGCTGGCGGTTCGGGCGTAGCGCTGGTTCTCGTGGAACTTCAGGCACTTCGGATCGAACGGTTCGCCGATGAATTCAAGCACCGAACGCACCGTAGCCTCCTGGTCGGTGACCATGTCCTCATACCGTACCGGAAGATAGCGAAGCGCCATTTCCGACCGGTACTTCTGCACCAGATCCATCACCCGGACGTAGTGCTTTGCCGCGGTTTCCAACTTGCTGGCGCAAAAGAACCCGTGAGTGAAATGATTGGAGATGGCGGACACCATGACGTCCAGTGGATGACGGATCACATGAATCAGCGGCGCTTCGGGGAACAGCAGCGCGATCAGACCGAGGTGGGTCTCGTTCAGCGGCATCTTGTCGGTGAACCACGCGGCCTCCGGCGTCGGGATCCCCATCTGCGCCACCTTCTGCAGGTAGTAATCCCGCAAATTGTCCAGCCCCTGGCGCTGGTCGCCCATCCACAGTTCCGCCAGGGCTTCCGGGTACCCCAGCGGACTGTTGAGCATCCCCGGCATCAAGCCGGTCAAGTCGCTGATCAGCGGCAGTTCGTCGCCGGCGACGATGCGCGGGTGCGCCGATAATGTCTGCTCGAACAGCGTGGTGCCGGAGCGCGGGAACCCGAGCACGAAGATCGGCTGCGGCACGTCACCCCGGACGGTCGCGCGCGGCAGGGTCTGCAGTCGTCCCGCGGTAAAGAAGCCTGCCAGGCGCCCCAGCAAATTCTCCGCCGCGACGTCCTGATACTGATGGCCACTGATTTCCCGCGAGAGGCGCTTGCCTTCCTCGAACGCGGCGAAGGCGTCGTCATACCGGCCCATCTGGTCGAGCAGCCGCCCCTTCTCGGCCAATTCGTTGGGCCCGAGGCGGCCGTCGTCAGCCTGGTTCGCCAAAAGGTCCAGCACCGCGAGCGCGTCGCCATAGCGCTTCATCCGGCCGAGCAGAACGGCGCGCGACAGCAGCAACCCGGCATCGTTCGGCCAAGTCGTCTCCATCCGGTCGAGGATCTTGCCGGCGGCCACGAACTTGCGGTCGGCTTCCTCCAGGCGCGCCCAGCCGAGCAGTGTCTGGCGGATGTCGGGCGCGGCGGCGACCGATTCCCGGTACAATGCGCGGCCTTCCTCCATCCGCCCCTGGTTTTTCAGGTTCCAGGCCAGATTGGCCACCAGAATCGGATCGCGCGTGCCGCTGAGTTCGAGCACCTTGCGGTAGTGGTACTCGCCGACCGAGGGACGCTGCGCCTCGGTCATGATCATGCCCATCAGGTTGTGGGCCTGCGGATTTTGCGGTGCGATGCGGACGCCGTTGCGGGCCTGGACCTCGGCTTCCTGGATGGCTCCCTTGCCCAGCAGCAGCAGCGCATATTCGTTGGTCGCGGCGAAGTTGTTCGGGTCGAGCGCCACGACCCGCCGGATCAGTGCCTCGGCTGCCGGATGGTTCCCCTGATCCTTGCGGATCTGGTACAGCACGCTGAGCGCGCCGGGACGGTCAGGGGCGAGTTCCAGCACGTCCAGGCACAGACGCTCCGCTATCTCGACGGCGCCCTGGCGGTGGGCCACGATCGCGCGCTCCACCAAGGGCATCAAATGGCGGGAGGATTCTGGCGGCGGGGTCGCGGCCGGGTTCATGCCGCAGCAGCGTGTGGCACGGAGCCCGCTGCCACAGGGGCACATCTGGAAGGCTGGTTGTGACATGAATGCGTTTGCCCGTGCTGCCGGCGTCGACGGAGATCGATTCTGTCCCGTATAGGCCGAGCAGGCACGGGCGGACTAAGCTTTATTGTGGACGCCGTGACCGGGAACGTCCGGGGCCTTGGCCACATGGTGCCGAGGATGTGGCACACGTTCCGCAACCATCCCGGCAGACTGCGATCTTGAGCCCATCGGGCGATGGGGCCAGATAGGGTATGCTGCCAATCAAGCAGGCCGGCATCAGCACCCGGTGCTGAACGATGACAACGATCGGATGCTGGCTGCGCCAGAGATCCGCCGCAATTGCCAAGGAGCCAACCGTTTGAACCAGGTGAACGCCGTGGCCCCAAGCGGCCGGAACATCTCACGACGTGCCGCGGCCGCCGTGAGCCTCGGCGTCCTGCTGCAGATCTCAGCGTGCGCGACCCCGCCACGACCGCAATTGACTGCCGCCGACACCGCCGACATCGACCGGGTTACCGGCTACCTGAACAGCATTCCTCGGTTCGAGGCCCATTTCGTCCAGTTCGGCTCCTTTGGCCGCGATTCCGGCATGGTCTGGGTGGACCGCCCAGCGGGGCGTCTGCGCATCGACTATTCCAGCGGGCGCGTAATGGTAATCGCAAACGGGCAGGTCAATATTCTAGACCGTAGCAACGGCGCCACCAGCACTATGCCGGTCTCCCGCACGCCGCTCAGCATACTCCTGACGCCGAAGATCGAGTTGTCCGGGCCGATCACCGTGGAAAGCCTGGTCCATCTGCCAGGCGGGATGCAGATCACGCTGCGGAAGACCGACCAGCCGTCCCGGGGCAGCCTCACGCTCGCGCTGGCCGATCAGCCGCTCCGTCTGGCCGCGGTGACGGTGACCGACGCGGAGCGGCGGACACTGACGATGGATCTGTCCACCATCGACCCATCCCCGACGCTGACACCGGATATGTTCGAACCCCCCACGCCACCGCCAGACAGTTAATGCGGCCCATGATATCTGCCGGGCGGCACCGGCGGGTGGTCGCCGAATCAGACAGGCAACGACCAGACACGAGAGCCTAATTCTTCGCCGCGCGTATCGCTTCCCAGACCCGCCCCGGCGTGGCGGGCATGTCGAAATGCCTGATCCCCAACGGCGCCAGCGCGTCGTTGATGGCATTCATCGCGGCCCCGAGGGCGCCCACCGTGCCGGCCTCGCCGACGCCCTTCGCACCCAGCGGATTGACCGCCGTCGGCACTTCCCGTGTCGCCAAGCGAAATCCGGGGTACTCCGCGGCGCGCGGCATCTGGTAATCCATGAAGGACGCGGTCAACAACTGACCTGAGGTTGGGTCATGAATGATTACCTCGCCCAGCGCCTGGCCGACGCCCTGGACGACGCCGCCGTGGATCTGGCCGGCGACGATCATCGGGTTCAGCACGCGGCCGAGTTCCTCGACTGCACTGTAGCGGACGATTTCGGTAACGCCAGTTTCGGGATCTATCTCGACTTCGCAGACATGTGTGCCGTTGGGAAAGGTGACGGCGGTCGGGGTGAATTCTCCCAATTCGACCAGGCCGGCTTCCTCGCCGGGTGGAATGTGCGCGCGATCGTGTGCCGCGCGGGCGACGTCAACCAGCGAAACTGACCGGTCGGTGCCGACGATGGTAAAGCGGCTGTCGTTGAATTCGACATCCACCACCGCGGCCTCCAGCAGTTCCGCGGCGATCCGGCGGGCTTTGTCGATGACCTTATCCACCGCCAACGTTACCGCTGACCCGCCTATGCACAACGCGCCCGACCCGCCATTGCCCTTGCCGCCGGGCAGCAGGTCGGTGTCTCCGCCTTCCCACCGCACTCGCTCGAGCGCCACACCGAATCGGTCGGCAACAAGCTGCGTGAACGTTGTCTCCAACCCCTGCCCGACTGACATGGACCCTGATCGAAGCACCAGCGTGCCGTCTTCCGCCAGCCGGAGCGTTGCGAGATCCTTCGCGGGCCGCAGGAACGGGCCCCCGGCGACCTCGATGCAGTTGCAGAGGCCGATGCCACGCAGTTTTCCATCCCTCGCCGCCGCGGCACGCCGTTGCTCGAAGGCATCGAACTCCGACAGCAGCGCCGCCTCCTGCATGTTGCCCTCAAATTCGCCGCAGTCGTAGGTGAACGTGAGCGCGGTCTTGTAAGGCATGGCCTCCGGCGGGATCAGGTTGCGGCGGCGGAGTTCAAACGGCGTGATGCCAATTTCCCGCGCGGCGACGTCGATCAGCCGCTCGATCGTGTAGGTGGCTTCCGGCCTGCCGGCGCCACGATAGGCGGCCGTTGGCACGGTGTGGGTCAGAACACCGCAGACCTGGGCGGCAATGATCGGGATTCGGTACACCCCGGCGACGCCGCCGACGTTGCCCACACCCCAGCCGGACCGCCCGGACACGTAAGCCCCCAGGTTGACGTCCCAGCGCAGCTTCAGCGCGGTAAATCTTCCCTCCGCATCCAGCCCCAGCGACGCGGCGATGCGCATTTCGCGGGCCTGCTCATCGGTCAGGAAACCCTCGGTCCGGTCGGCAATCCAGCGCACCGGCCGCTCAAGGCGTCGTGCCGCCCACGCCACCAGCACTGATTCCAGATGCACGCCGGATTTCATCCCGAAGGAGCCGCCGACATCGCCTGGCACCACGCGAATGTCCGTCGGGGCGATCTGAAAATTCCCGGTTGCCATCCCGTTGCGCAGCGAAAACGGGGACTGGTGCGACGCATGGAGTTCGATTCGTCCGTCGGCGGCGATGCACGCCCAGGCGCCGCGTGGTTCCATCGAGTTGGCAGTCACGCGGGATACAGTGAAATCCAGCGTCGTCACGTGCGCGGACTTCGCCAGCGCCACTTCGGCACTGTGCGCATCGCCGCGTTTCCACAGGAAGCCGATATTGTCCGGCACGTCGTCCCAGACGGCGGGCGCGCCCGCTCTCAGCGCCGCCGCGGGTTCGGTCACCACTGCCATTTCGGAATAGTCGGCGATGATGGCTTCGGCGGCCTCCAGGCCCGCGGCTCGGGTTTCGGCGATGACGAGGGCCACCGGTTCGCCGACAAAGCGTACGCGGTCATGGGCCAGCAGTGGCCGGTCGGTCTTCGGAGCGGGGCTGCCGTCGGGACGCGGAAAGCCGATGCCGCCCGGGACGGGGGCAACATCAGTCAGGTCTGCGGCTGTATAGACAGCGATGACGCCCGTGACGCCCCGCGCCGGGCCGGCGTCGAGGTGCTCGATGCGAGCATGGGCGTAGGGAGAGCGAAGGAATATCGCGACCGCCATACCGGCCGGCGCGGCGTCGGCAGCGTAATTGCCCTGGCCGGTCAGCAATCGACTGTCTTCACGCCGCCTGACGGATTTCGCCTGAATGATCGCCATGCCGTGTGCTCCCCGAACGTCGGATCGAGCATACCCATTTCGCCAGGAAGCGCGATTCCACAAGGGGGCGGGACGAGTGACGACTTTGTTTCAAGCCGGCGTCGAGGACATATTACCTTCCCACGTGCGCCTATACATACGCCACTACGTCGGCATTGTCATCGAGCGCGGCGACTCGGGACGACATTGGCAAGGAGTCGCTAAAGACGTCATGATGCGTTCGTGCTTCGAAAGGACGCGTTCGGCCCCGTGTCGAGAAGCCACGCATTGACCGCGAGACGCAGCCAAGCGACATGATCTTTCTCGTCCAACTCCGGTGCGATCACGAAATCGCTCAGGTAGCCGCGCATCACTCCGGGCGCCACCAATTCCACCGTGCCTGATCGCCTGTTGTGTGCGCAGGGGGTAACGTACAACAAGGTGTTTGGGCCGTATTCGTTCAGACGAAGGAACACGGGCAGGACTTCGGCGAAGCGCAGGCGCTCAGGCTTTTCCTCCCATGTATCCGGCTCGCCCATGAACGGCAGCGCGATCGGGTGCCTGCGCGGTGCTGCCCGGTATATGGTGATGATTTTCCGCCCGGAACGCAGGCCCTCGTAGAATCTCCGACGCAGGTAGGCGAGGCGCATGGCCTGCCCGGCCAACACGGTCTCGTCGTCGGATGTGCCCGGGAAGGTGTTCGTATGCCAGCGAATGCGGTAGCGATCCACGTGCAGGCAATATTCGCCATTCGCACCGTCCGGCTGCTGCAGCTTGATCTCCGACTTCACGGTGGCCGCGCTAAACTCTTCGTCGAGCGCGATCATCAAGCCTTCCAGAGGCGTATCGCCGAAGGCCAGCAGGCTGACCACCTCGCAGCCCGCCTTGCGTTGCGCGAACCCGAATGCGCTGCTGTCGCCGAGGCTTTCGAAGTGCTGCAGAACCTCAGTCATTTCGATACCGAGCGCGGTTTTGACTACTTTTGGCAGTTCTTCGGCCGCAACGTCCAGAAAGCGGTTGGAGATCGCAAGCGGTGCCGGCAGGGCGGCGTCGTCATCGCGCACCTGCGCGAGGGCGGCGTGGCGTGGCGGCAATGGCAGGATCTCGATGGAGTCCAGAAGAAGGCCGAGAAACTTGGGCGGCTGCCCGGCGTCGGACAGCCGCATCGGCAGTCCGTCGGGCATTGAAAAGGCGAACGCCAGTACGCCCGCGGGTTCAAACAGCTCGGACGGCAGCGGGATGGTAAAGCTGGTGTCGGTGCCAGTGGCGTACTGTCCGATGACAGCGCCGGACAGCAGGATGTTGATGCGCTGCGAGGTCTGAAAATTGCGTATGTAGAGTGGACAAAACGTGAATCGAGCCAGATATTGGCCCTTGCTGGCCGGGGCGGGAAGTTCCAGCATGCAAAGACGGCCATCCGACCAGACGTCGCCATTGGCGTCGTGGACCCAGCCGCCGCGGAGCAGCAGCCGGCCCGGGTCCGCGACGCTGAAGCGGTAGAGGACGCGCTCGGTGGGTTCGTCAGGCGATATCGCGGGAGGTGCCGCTGACTGGACAATCTTCCCGCCCGGCAGCCTGGGTGCGAAGCGTTCCATCTCCGTCTTCATCCACGGCGGATAGACCCGCAGCGCGTAGACGCAGAGGCCGAGACCACGATCATCGTGGCCGAGGTCCATGGCGTCCATGTGGACAAAGCAGGGGTGTTCGATACGCAGTTCAATCGGTTCGCCCGGCGCGATCAGCCCTTCGGGCACGTCGCAGCGCAACCGGGTCCATCCGGTCGGAACCGCGGAAGCAATCGGGTGGCCATTCGCGAAAACACGTACGGCGGCGGCCTTTAGGCCATGCCATCCCGTGGAAATGCCGAAGTCCATCTCGATGGTGAGCTTCGAGTTGTCCATCTGGGCGGGCAATCGAAGCCCGCTGCTCGCCCCGACGGACCAGACGTGGCTCTGTTCCTGGCCGCTCCATCCAAAGGTCCGGTAGGCGGCGCTGTTGCCGTCACGATGGAAGTCCACGACGAACACGCTGCCGCCGCGACGGCTTGTTCTGTCGTTGGTAAGCCCGGCCTCCTGCGGCGCCTTCACGTGGGTTGGCGTTGCTTCAGCGACCGGCGTCACGGCGGTGTCGGGCGGCATCCCTCTTGATATCCCACTTGCACGAAATGGTTTTGTGCGGACTGTGCGATGCCCCGCTCCAGACCGATCCTTACATGACCGTAGCGGGAAACATACCATTTTTCATCGACGACGACATCGAATGGGAAGCGGCCTTCGAAATATCCCCGTTCCACGAAATGATCTGTGACGGAAGGCAGCGTTTCGTTGTCAATCGCTTCAGCCACATCCGGATAGGCGGCGCGATACGATGACGGGTCGACGGGCATCGCCACGAGTACGCTCTTGATGATTGCGATAAAGTCATCTCGGTCGATATCAACACGGAGGCGACCGCGTGTCGGGATGATCCGCAAGCGGGACTTCAGGTCAGCGAATTGAAGCGGCTCGGTCAGTCCGCGCCAACCCGGCGCAAACGGCTTCCGGCCCTCGAAGTAGCCGACCTTCCGGAAGTGGGACGCCGGGGTTTCGGGAGACAGGCGGAGCAAACGGTCAGCAATCGCCTTGTATTCGTCGCTATACCAGTCCTCATCGACGGGGACTGCCTGCAGAAAGCCTCTCAGCACCTCCACGACATCGTCATAGAGCGGGGTCAATCGGGCGGTGCCGGGCATGGCGTGAGCAGCCATCCAGCGATCAAGCAGCGTGTATGGAGGAACATACAGCATGTCAAACGTGATCATTTCTTACGAATCGACAGCGGCCGACCGCGAAATCGCGGTCTCGTATCGCACTGCAACGAACTCGATATTTTATCATTACCCGCCCAATCACGCGAAATGGACAGTGGCACAATCACGTTTTAGCGAATCAAGCTGCCTGAACGCAAGATCCATATAGCCCGTGATTGTCTGCCACGTGACGCGGCATGAACCCTGGAATGAATCGAACGCGGCCAGCTACCATGCAAATCACTGGCAAAGCTTCCTCGATGACCGATCCTGAACGATGCATAAGCGACTTATGAAACTATTTGCGCGCCCTTGATCGAGGCGCCGCCGTGACGGTCTAGCGCGGTCAGAACCTTTTCATAGTATTTTATATCTTCCTGAATGCTGCTGCGACAATACTCGATGTCATCCAGTGAAAAGTCCTTCAGCGCGACGAATTTTTCCGATGTGTTAAGCCTTGTCTTCTGGCGGGCACCCCAATGTTGTTCTGCCCAGGCATCAAGCTGCTTAAGTTCGATCACTTCCAGATCGTGCGCCACGGTCTTCGTCATCGCCTCGTCAAAACCGCTTCCCCCGATGAACTCACACATGATGTTGGGGACAACAACGCCTGGATGACGGGCGATCTGCCGAGCCAGTTGGAACACCGCATCCGGAGAATGGCGGATTTGGATGTCGCTGACCTGGAATTCCCGGCGCCAGCCCGCGGTATCCGGCTGTACAGGCGTCTCGTCCGAGAAGATCCGCGTCAACACGTAGTTAATCTGTGAGATGATCCGATCCATCGGTTCTCGTACCACGGTAAAGACGTGATCCTGAAGACGGATGCCGTTACCGGTCCATTTTTGGTACGTTCCGAGGTGCGTATGTCCGGAAATGAAGACGGTGTCCGAACAGGCCATCTCCAAAACTATATGCTTTATCGCCAGAAACGTGTCTTCCGGTCTTGGTGTGAGGGTACGGTTGAGCAGATTGGTGTTGATCGATGGAAATCGTGAAATCAGTCGAGTTCGCGACATCCACGCCCGCGGTTTTGGGGATGTGCACGAAGAACAGCCGACGCTTTTCCGGGAAGGCCTGCAGGAGGTGGGCGGCTAGGTTTTCCTGAAATTCGAGGCTCGAAAGTGCGCCGATGAAACTAGCCATCGCATCGTAATTGGCGACCAAAACAGCAGCGTCGAACGCGTCGGGTGGTCGGCCGTGCACGGACTGATATATCTGCCGGGGCGACATGTCCTCGATGCCGGTGTCCTGGAGCAACCGTTTGATGCCGACATCGGGACGATAAAATCGGAACAATTCAAAGGTTTCACGAAGATCGGATGGGGAGGATGGCATTCTGTGGCCCTTATCTCGTTGCCATGTATCATCGCTTTTGGTGACATTTCAAAGAAAAAATTTGCCACTGGAAGTCGGCTGTGCATTGGCGCGCCGGCCCCGCAGTTCGATCAGCGCCTGAATGGGCGGCCGGCACCGCGCGGACACCAAGCCCGCTGGATTGCCCGGGGACCGGAATATCGTTCGCTACCCGTAACGTGGTGGCAGGGTACGGAAACCCACAGGCCGATCCTTTCGACCGTCAGGTGACCGGGTCGATTGGATCGGGCCAGAACGGACCGGCGTGGGGATCAGCCGCCGCCAATCTTCGGGATCAGATAGATCTCGCTGCTCTGCTTAAGTTCCGCCGCGTAGGCATCCTGGAAGATCTCGCCGTCAATGGCGATCGCCATGCTTTCCTCGACCTGCTTCCCGAGACCGGGAAAGCGACGCTCGAGCTCAAGAACCAGCCGGCGGAACGTCGTCGCCTCAACCTCGAATTCGGTCTGGCCTCCGGTGAACTGCTGGCTGGCGGAACCCGAGGAGAGGACGACGGTCGGCATCAGCCCATCAGCCGGCGGCGTCAAACGCCGCGCGGACCTTCGGCGGTGACATCGGCAAATCGGCCATCCGCAACCCGGTCGCGCTTCGGATCGCGTTGGCAATCGCCGCCATCGGGGGAACGATCGGCACTTCACCTACGCCGCGTGCGCCGAACGGATGGCGCGGATTTGGCACTTCGACCAGCACCGCCTCGATCATCGGCACGTCAGAGGCAACGGGCACGCGGTAATCCAGGAAGCCGGGGTTCTCCATCTGGCCCTTGGCGTTGTAGATATATTCCTCGTTCAAAGCCCAGCCGATGCCCTGCGCGGCCCCGCCCTGAATTTGACCCTCCACATAGCTCGGATGGATGGCCCTGCCGACGTCCTGGATCGCGGTGTAGCGCTCAATCGTCACGTGGCCGGTCTCCTTGTCGACCGAGACGTCACAGATGTGAGCGCCGAAGCCAGGACCGGCACCCTGGGCGTTGACGGAGACCTCGGCGATCAGCGGCCCCCCCGTGCGGGCCGCCTTCAGGGCCAAAGTCGCCAGATCCAGCGGCTCGAATGCTCCTGCGTTGGAGCCAGCCGGATAGGCCTTGCCGTCTTTCCACTCAACCGCTTCGACCGGGATCTCCCAGATCGTCGCGGCCCGCTTCTTAAGGTCGTCCACCACCTTTTCGGCTGCCTGGGTTGCAGCCATACCGGTGGCAAACGTGACCCGCGAACCGCCGGTGAGATGGGTGAAGCCGATCGACGCGGTATCCGCCACGATGGTTCTGACGGTGGTCGCCGGAACGCCCAGCACCTCGGCTACCATCATGCCGATCGAGGCGCGGGACCCGCCGATATCCGGACTGCCGGTCGCGGCGGTGACCGAGCCGTCTTCGTTGACGTGCACCTGGGCCGTGGACTCGCCGCCTATGTTGAACCAGAAGCCCGTGGCCAGGCCGCGGCCTTGACCTTGCTTCAGCGGCGCCTTCCAGTGCGGGTGCGCCTTGACGGCATTCAGGACGGCGGTGAATCCGATGTTCTGGTGGGTCGGGCCGTAATGGGTTTTCGTACCATTTTTCGCTGCGTTCTTTTCGCGCAGGGTGAGGGCGTCAATTCCGAGCTTGATGGCGAGTTCATCCATCAGGCTTTCGACGGCGAAGGACGTAATCGGAGCTCCGGGGGCGCGGTAAGCCGCCACCTTGGGGCGATTGCTGACCACATCATAGCCGACGACGTCGACGTTCGGGAGATCATACATCGCGAAGCCGCACATGCAGCCCGGTCCGATCGGCGAACCGGCGAACGCACCGGCCTGATACTTCAGCACCTGTTTGGCTGCGACGATCGTCCCGTCCTTTTTGGCGCCAAGCTTGACCTCCATCCAGGCGCCCGAAGTGGGGCCCGACGCCTTGAACACATCTTCCCGCGTCATCTGCATCTTCACGGTGCGGCCGGACTTTTTCGAGAGCGCGACTGCGATCGGCTCCAGGTAGACCAGCGTCTTGCCGCCGAATCCGCCGCCGATCTCGGCTGGATTGACCCGGATGTTGGACATGTTCATGCCCAGCAGCTTGGCGGTGTAGGCGCGGACCATGAAATGGCCCTGGCTGGAGCTGTGGATCGAAACCTGGCCATCCGGCGCATAGGTCGCCAAGCATGCATGCGGCTCGATATAGGCCTGATGCACCGGCTGCGTCGTGTAGCGGCCCTCGACGATCACGTCAGCATCCTTGAAGCCAGCCTCGGCGTCGCCCTTGCGGAAGGTGACCACCTTGGCGATATTCGACGGCTTGGTTGGCGTCGGATCGATGCCTGCGGTGAACATGTCGTCATGCAGGATCGGCGCATCCGGCGCCATCGCGGCCTCCACGTCGATGACATGCGGCAGCACCTCGTAGGTCACGTCGATCAGCGCCAAGGCCTCGTCCGCGATCGCCTGCGTGGAAGCCGCTACGGCCGCCAGCGCGTGACCTTCATACAGTACCTTGGTCCGGGCCATGCAGTTCAGCGCGAGATCCCGGAAATTCATCGGGCCTTCGCCGACGAACGCCTCCTCCGACGGGATTTCCGGAAAATCCGCCGCTGTTACCACAGCGAACACGCCCTTCAGCGCCTCAGCCTTGCTGGTATCGATCGAAACGATGCGCGCATGGGCGTGCGGCGAGCGGAGCATTTTCCCCCACAGCATGCCGGCGGTGCGGGTATCGGCAGCGAATTGTGCGCGGCCGGTGACCTTGTCCACACCATCCGGACGGATGGGGCGAGTACCGACGACCTTCAGACTGGAATCGATATAGTTCATCCAACAGTCTCCCCTCGGAGTTCAGCGGCAGCGTCCATTACGGCACGAATGATCTTGTCATAGCCGGTGCACCGGCACAGGTTACCGGCCAGCCAGTAACGCGCCTCGGTCTCAGTCGGGTTGGGATTCTCATCCAGCAATGCCTTGGAGGCGACAATCAGGCCCGGGGTACAGAAGCCGCATTGCAGCGCCGCGTGCTCCAGGAACTTCTGCTGCACCGGATGTAGTTGTTCGCCGTTCGCGATGCCCTCGATCGTGGTAATCGCCTTGCCCTCGGCCTCGACGCCGAGCACCAGGCACGAGCAGACGAGACGGCCGTCCATGATAACCGAGCAGGCGCCGCAGTCACCGGATGCGCAGCCTTCCTTGCTGCCGGTCAGGCCGATCACGTCGCGCAACACGTCCAGAAGAGTCTGCTGGGTCTCGCACAGGAATTCCGAGGATTCGCCATTGATCGTAGCAGATACATAAGTCTTGGCCATATCAGTGAGCCTTTCCGTTCTTGACAGCTTGTGCACCGACCGGGTTGCCTGCGGCGCGGGCGAATGCGATCGCGGCGGTGCGGCGGGCCAGGACGCCCGCAATCTTGGTACGGTATTCGATGGTGCCGCGCTTGTCGCTGATCGGCTTGGCCGCAGCCTGCGCCGCGGCATCCAGTTTTGCCAACGTGTCGGCATCGAGCGTGTGCCCGATCAGCGCCTCTGCCGCGGCCGGAACGAGGATCACGGTCGGCGACACGGCACCCAGCGCGACGCGGGCAGCCGTGCAGACACCCAAATCATCCAGCGTGACGCTGATGCCACAGCCCACGACAGCGATATCCATTTCAGTACGCGGAATGAACCGCAGATAGGCATCGCTTGAACGCGCCGGGCGCGGCGGCAGCTTGAACTCCAGGACGAACTCGTCCTTTTCCAGCGATGTGCGGCCGGGGCCGGTGGGGATCTGCTCGACCGGAACTTCGCGCCGCCCCTTGCTGCCGACCACGACGGCAACGGCGGCGGCGGCGAACAACGCCGGGACGCTGTCGGCGGCAGGAGAGGCATTGCAAAGGTTACCAGCCAGGGAGCAACGGCCCTGGATCTGGGTCGAACCGATGAGGTCGAGGGCTTCGACGAGGCCGGGCCATGCGGCGTTCATACCTGGATGGGCTTCGACCACCGCTCCCGGCGTCGCGGCGCCGACGACAAACCCCCCGGCCTCTTCACGGATACCGATGATCCCGGGGATTTTCTTGGTGTCGACGATCAGGTCCGGCGTCAGGCGACCGGATCGAAGCTGGACGAGCAGGTCGGTTCCTCCGGAAAGGACCTTCGCCAGGCCGGACGCTCCGGCCAGGAGTTTGACCGCATCGTCCACCGAAGTGGGTGCAGCATAGCTTAGACTTGACATCGTCGCTCCGATCACACGCGTTTCGCTCTCCTGGTGGCGTTTCCAGGACGGTCGCCGACAACGTTAGGCGATAGAACCCGTGTGGTCGAGAGGGCGGCCCCGGAAAGGCGGTTGTGAACGAGGAAACGAGTGTCCAAAACGGCGTCTGTGCCTCGAAAGCCGCGGCATCGCACGCAGTGGAGGTTTTGAGCACCGCCTTGCGAAGCTCAACGTGATTACCCGCCGAAACAGAACCCCGTGACCGCGCCGACCAGACCGCCGACCGGGACGAAGCTGATCTCCAGACAGGATTTGCAGGACGTCGATGTTCGCGCCCGCTGCCTGGCATCACGAAGACCAACGCCCGCGGCCGCGATCCTGCCGCCGCGCCCTTGCACTGAACCTCCGCATCCTGTTCCAGTGCGACCGATGGAACCCGAGACGCCTCGCCTGGCCGCCAATGTCATGCACTTCGCGCGCCTGCTGCGCCGCGCGGGACTGCCCGTCGGCCCGGCCGAGGCGATCGCCGCGCAGCAGGCGCTGACCCTGGTCGATCTGTCGTCGAAGATCCAGGCCCGCACAGCGCTGCGGGCGGCTATGGTGCATCGCCACGAGCACCGCGACGTCTTCGACCAGGCCTTTTCCTTGTTCTGGCGCGATCCGTCCGCCGCCGAACAGGCCGCCGCGATGGCGCTGCTCGACGCTCAGAAGCCGAAGAAGCCCGAACGCCCACCCCCGGCGGCGCGGCGCGTTGCCGAGGCGTTCGCGAAAAAGAGCGACAAGGGACCGCAGCCAAAAGACGAGCCGCCGGTCACCGACATGACGATGACCGTGTCGGATCAGGAGCGGCTGCAGCAGATGGATTTCGAAGCGATGGGCGCGGCAGAGATCGCCGAGGCCAAACGGGAAATCCGACGGCTCGTGCTGCCGCTGGACCTGCGCCGTACTCGCCGCCTGTACGCGGACCAGAACGGACCGGTCACCGATCTGCGGCGGACGATCCGAACCAGCCTCCGCCAGGGCGGCGAACTTCTCACCATCGCGCACAACCGCCGGGTCACGCGCCCGCCTCCGCTCGTCGTGCTGTGCGACATATCCGGATCGATGTCCCGCTACGCCCAGATCCTGTTGCATTTCCTGCATGCCGTGACCAACGACCGGGACCGCGTCCACGTCTTCCTGTTCGGCACACGCCTGTCCAATGTTACCCGCCAACTCCGCGCCCGCGATCCCGAGGTCGCCTTCCAGATGGTCGCGCATGCGGTGCCCGACTGGTCCGGCGGCACACGAATTGGTGAGGCCGTCGCCGCGTTCAACCACCTCTGGGCCAAGCGCGTGCTTGGCCAGGGCGCCGTCGTCCTCCTCATCACCGATGGGCTGGATCGTGACGGCGCGCACGGCCTAGCCGAGAACATGGACCGGCTGCATCGATCCTGCACAAGGCTGGTATGGCTCAACCCGCTGTTGCGCTGGAGCGGGTTCGAGCCAAAATCACAGGGGATCCGTGCGATGTTGCCTTATGTGGACGAATTCCGCCCGGTCCACAACCTGGCCAGCCTGCGCAACCTGATCGACGTGCTGTCCCGCCCGCCACCGATGAAGGGAAGAATCCGATGAGCATCTCAGAAGTCGAGGATGTCCTGTCCACCGCCGCTGCCTGGCGCGCCGCCGGCGAGCAGGTGGCGCTCGCGACGGTGACGGAAACCTGGGGCAGTTCGCCGCGCCCCGCTGGCAGCCAGATGGCGGTCACCAAATCGGGCCGCATGGCCGGTTCGGTGTCGGGCGGGTGCATCGAGGGCGCCGTCGCGGAGGCGGCGATGAAGACGATCGACACTGGCAGCCCGCAACTGCTGGATTTTGGTGTCAGTCATGAACGCGCCTGGGAAGTCGGCCTCGCCTGTGGCGGCAAGGTCAAGGTGTTCGTCGAAAAACTCAACTGAGCCCGCGACCGGTCTGCTCAAGCGCCGCATACGGTCTGGACCTCTCGTCGCGGTCGGGATCGCAGCCCATAGCCATCGGCAGAATAAGCATCAGCGACACGCTCGTCTCCCTCATGGCTTTGGCTCCGATGAGCGGGGATTTCGAGCGTGTACGCCGATGACCGAAGAGGTCCATGTGATGACAGAAGGAGCCGAAGTCGGACAGAAGGAGCGGGGTTCGGCCGACAATGTCGTGGATCGCATTTCGGGTCACCCCTGATGCGCATCGGACGAGTCCCTGCTATCTCCGCGCGCCCAGGGGGGTTATCTCCGCGCGCCCAGGGGGCGACCAGATTGTAACGCAAGCAGGCACGTGGCCGTGACACGCAAGCGTCGACGCCGATTGGTATAACATCGAAACGCGTCATCATCGGCAAACACGCCACGTCGTCTGCCGCAAGGAAATTGGAACCAAGGACCCAACGCTAATGACCCCGGAAATCCTCGCTGCCCTGGACCAGGCGAAAAAGGACAAAAGACCCGTCGTACTGGCCACTCGGCTATCCACCGGGGAGCAACGCCTGCTGCCCGACCCCGAGGCGCCAGCCGACCTGAACGAAGCAGCCATCCATGCCCTCGACCGGGACGAAAGCGGCACCGTCAATCTCGGCGGGACCGACTTCTTCCTTCACGCCTACAATCCGCCCTTGCGCCTGATCGTCGTCGGCGCCGTGCACATCGCCCAGGCGCTGGCCCCGTTCGCCGTACCCTGCGGCTTCTCGGTCACGGTGGTCGATCCGCGCCGGTCCTTTGCGTCAGACGAGCGGTTCCCCGACGTGACGATTTCGACCGACTGGCCTGATGAGGCGCTGGAAAAATTCGCCCCCGACAGCCGCACCGCGGTTGTGACCCTGACGCACGACCCGAAGCTTGATGATCCTGCCCTTGACCGGGCGCTGCAGTCCCCAGCGTTTTACATAGGGGCGCTCGGGTCTCGCCGCACCCACGCCGCCCGCCTGAAGCGCCTGCGCGAGCTCGGGCACCAGGACAACGCGCTTTCCCGCATCCGCGGTCCCGTCGGATTGAACATCGAAGCGGTGACCGCGCCGGAAATTGCGTTATCGATCATAGCGGAAATCGTCGCGGTGCGCCGCAACGCGCCGCTCCCGCCGAAGCCGGCTCCATGAAGTTCGGTCGTGCCCAGCTGGACGAGGCCAAAGGCGCCATCATGGCGCACAGCCAAAAGGTGGGGGATCGGATGATCCGCAAAGGCGCCCTGCTTGATGACGCCGCCATCGAGGCGCTGCGCGCGGCCGGCCGCCGGGAGGTGATCTGCGCCCGGCTTGAACCTGGGGACGTGCCCGAGGATATTGCCGCCGACAGGTTGGCGACGCCCTTGGTTTCACCGCTGATTGCGCGATCCCGCGCCGCGACCGGACGGGTCAACCTTTCGGCTGAGGTCCCTGGCCTGCTGCGGATCGACACCGCCAGGATCGATCGGCTGAACACGATCGACGAAGCCCTCACGATCGGAACACTACCGGACTATGCCGTGGTGGCCCCCAAAGACCTGATCGCCACCATCAAGATCATTCCGTTCTCGGTCCCGGGCAATGTCCTGTCCGTGGCCGAGGCGCTTGCTCGCCAAGGCAGCAGTCCGCTGGCCTTGCACCCGTTCCGCTCCCTCAAAGTCGGCCTCGTCGTCACAGCACTCCCCGGGCTAAAGGACAGCGTCACCGACAAGACAATCGAGATCACCGAGGGACGCATCACCGCCCTGACCGGGACACTCCTGCCGCCCATACGCTGCCCGCACGAGCAGGAAGCCGTCGGCCAGTCGCTCGACAGCTTGGTGGCAGCGGGGGCCGACCTGCTGCTGGTGATCGGCGCTTCCGCCGTGGTGGACCGGCGCGATGTCGGGCCGGCCGGCATCGTTCTAGCCGGTGGTGAGATCCTGCACTTCGGCATGCCGGTCGATCCCGGGAACCTGATCTGCCTCGGACGCATCGGCGCCCGCCCAGCCCTGGTTCTGCCAGGGTGCGCCCGCAGCCCGAGCCTGAATGGCATCGACTTTGTCCTGACCCGACTGTTCGCGGGCCTGGAGGTCACTTCGCGCGATTTGATGCGAATGGGCGTCGGCGGACTGCTGAAGGAAATGGAAACGAGGCCGATGCCGCGCGAAAAGGCGCCTGCTACCCCGCGATCCGGCGCCGCGCCACGCAGCGCGCCATTGATCGCGGCCGTGATCCTCGGGGCCGGCCGCTCCCGCCGGATGGCTCCGCACAACAAGCTGCTGGTGTCCGACAAGTCGGGCAAGGCCATGATCGCGCGGGTCGTCGATAATGTGCTGTCCTCCAACGCCAGACCCGTCCTCGTTGTGACCGGCCATCAGGCCGAGCAGATCGAACACGCGCTGGGCGGGCGGCCGGTGCGCTACGTGCACGCCGCTGATTATGCCGAGGGCCTGTCGGCCAGCCTGAAGGCCGGGATCGCAGCGGTGGCGCCGGACTGCGCCGCTGCGATGGTGTGCCTCGGCGACATGCCCTTGGTTACCGGACGGATGATGGACCGCCTGCTGTCGATGTACGACCCGGCCGAGGGCCGCCTGATCGTGCTGCCGACGTTCCGCGGGAAGCAGGGCAATCCGATGTTATGGGACCGGCGGTTCTTCCCGGAGATCCTGCAGATCAGCGGCAACTCGGGGGCCCGGTTCCTGTTAGGCAAGCACACGGAATTCGTCTGCGAGGTGGAAATGGCGGACGACGCGGTGCTGCGTGATTTCGACACCACCGAATCGCTGGCAACCTTGCCACGCGGCATGCGGCCCGAGGGTGTGGGCTAGGCCCGGGCAACTCAACTTGTGCCTGCGTCGGCATGACGTCTCGCGAACCTACTATTTACCCGCCCCAACGTGCGGAGACCGGACGGAAGCAAGCGTCTGGGCGCATCCCCTATTGCACCGTTTGCCCGTCTGCCCGGCAAAGGCGAAATGATCCGGGTGAGGTAAGGTGCCCTCACGAAGCCCTTGAAGCCAACCATCGCGACCAGAAAAGCGGTCTCCACGAAGAGGTCATTGCTCTTGACCCCAAGTGAATTGGATGAAGAGTCGATCGCCAGGGTCGACAACATCAGTAACCAGCCGTTCAGGTTGCCGGTCCGTCGAGCCAGATGGACGAGAAACGCCCCAAACAAGCAGAGGAACGGAATGAAGGCGATCGCCCCGAGGTTGAGAAAGGTCAGCAGCCAGAAATTTTCGATGTCGGTGTCAATGGTCCCGAGCCCGATCTGGTATTTCAGCACCTCCAGATCGGTCATGGAGATCCCGAACAGCCAGTTACGCATCGACAGGCGTCCGAGTATCGCCCATTGTGTGGTGCGAACAGCAGCGCTGTCGTCGTAGTACAATGTGTCCATGATGCGATCGGCGATCGTCGTTTGCGTGACGATGATCGCGATGACAATCGGTATGACGATCGCGGCGAACAGAATAGCAACCACGAAGTCGAGCTTGAGATTGCGTTTTATGATCCCAGCCAGCAGGTTGTAGATCGCGAACACGGCGGATACGATCAGCGTTACGCCAAGCGCCATTCGTCCGCCGAACGCGAACAGGGCGACCAGCAACACGGCGAAGATCGGGCCCGCGAATATAAACCGCATCCGCATGCTGTAGATCAGGAAAATCGCCATAGCGGTGATCAGGGAGGCGTTCAGCGGGTGGGAGTAGAACGCATTGGCCCGAAAATCGACATCGGTGTTGGTCAGCTTTTCCGTCAAATCAGGACTCAGTACCAACGGAAACCAATTCGTGTAGGTCAGGCTCTCGTATATTCCCACGAATGCGTCGATGACGCACAGCGCGATCAGGATCCTTGCCAGCGTCCGCTTCTGCTTGTCGGTGGCCGATTCCATCGATATCGCCAACAGTCCCGCCGACCAATAGCTTTCGATGTAAACCATCGATCCGCTGAGTCCATTAAAGTATATCGAGTATATGCCAAGCAATGGAATGCCGAAGACAAATAACATGAGACCCGGGGACTCGCGAAATCGGGCCTGGATTGGTACGTCTCCTCGGAGCAAAAGATAGATGACACAGAACAGGACGATGATCGACGCGGGGTGCACCTTAAGGGGAACATTGATGCCAGTTGCGTCGAGGAGGTTGACGGTGATGACGAATTGCAGAAAGATCGCGAACACGGCCCACCAGAACACCCCAGTGTAACTTCCGGCACGCGGCAGCGACGATCTCGCCGGATTTGGCTGCAGAAGGCGAAGGGTTCTTGTCACAACGAGGTCCTTTTGTTGCGGATAATCAGCACGACAGAACCACCCCCGACTAATTGCACGATCGCGTGACTGCCTCCCGTCAAAAGGCAAGGCTGTACAGCCCCTATCCGAGGTCAGTGGCGGACACCTAGCATGGATTGCCGGCCGCCGCAGCGGATTGTGCCAAACATTTGAGTGATCTTCGTGGTCAGGCGGTCCGCCTGCAGTTCTCGTGCACCGAAGCACGAGCGGTGCGACCGCTGTTCCGGCTGGGGGACCTGATCGCCACGGTTTCCGGCATGAGTAGTGGGCGCGCGAAACACCAGGGGGACACTCGGCGCAGTGCTGAACCGCGTCGCCTTGGTCAGGCGGCGCAATTATGCGCTCCTGAGCAATACGTGAATGAATTATGATCGACGCCGGCACGATGTTGTCGGAGTTGTCATGTGTGCCTGAATGTTGGTCTGATATTGTCGCGGGGAACCAGGGCCGAAGCAGATCCGCCGCGGCCAACGCCATACCGAGCGCATCCGTAAAGAATCAATGGAGACCTGACCTCATGCCACAGTCCGTCCTGTTGCCCGGCTCGAACAGGGCTCTGACCTCCGAAAAGGATTTTGGATCGATTGGTCGGCTGCTGAGCGTGGTAGCGGTCGTGGTTTTCGCCTTGGGCGTCGGCGTGAAATTGTCCTGGCTAAATCGGACAATTGATATGCACGCCAACCAGGCGGCGTGGGATGCCTTTTACTACCACGTCCCGCAGATCAATGAATTCATCACGCACGGCTTCCGGCCCAACTACACCAATTTCGTCGCGATGACCCCCGGCTTGCACCTGCTCTACGCCTACCTGGCCCGCGGTCTCGGCATAACCTCCTTCACGTATACCAGCGGCCTGTTGTTCGCGGTCCACAGCCTGTGGATGGTTGCTTATCTCGCGCTCAACATGTTTATCATCCGGAAAGTTTATGAGCGCAACAACGCCGGCCTGGTAATGGTGCTGCCGGTACTGGCCTCGGCCTACCCCATCTACAGTTGGGTGTGGCCCACTACCGATCTTCCCGCGACAGTCCTCTATCTCACCGCGATAGCGATCGAATTCCGTGCCTGGCGCGGAGCGGGCCGCCTGGTCTTCTACGCCGCGCTTGGCGCGGTCGGCGTCCTTGTACGACAGCACTACGGGTTCCTCGCCGCCGTACCCGCCGGTATCCTGGTGGCGAATGCGATCATTCAACGGACCCGCCTCGATATCAGGCAACTGCTCGTCTATTTGCTTCCGGTCATCCCCGCACTCGCGATCCTGAGCTATTTTGTGTCGATCTGGCACGGACTAGTCCCACCCGATCAGGCCTACCACTTCGCGCCGTTCAGTGAGCCAGTCTCACTGGCGCATGTCCTCGGATTCACCGGCCTGCTGGGATTCCCCTTCGCGATCAGTCTCTGGCGTCTGCTGATCCATCCGGCGACCGCGGCACGGCAGGGCCCGATCGTGGGACGCCAGCTGGCCGGCCACAATCGCACAGCTGTCAGAATTCTGGTCATAGCGATGATTTGCGGACTGATCGCCGTGGCGGCGCTGCCGCTCGACCCCAGGATGGAAGCCGGACGATATGGTTCCATGCTTTGGACCATCGAAGAAAAGCTGCCGTCGCAGCTTCTGCGTGACCTCTATCTTTGGAGCGCGATCTCGCTCGGAACGGCGATCTGGCTGGCAGTGGCGACGCTGTGCTGGCGGCGGCGAGAAATCATCCCGACCGTCGTGCTGTTCACTATGTATGCCGGCACGCTGCTCGTGCAGGAGTTTTGCTTCCAGCGTTACGTCGAGGAGCCAATGCTG
Source organism: uncultured Alphaproteobacteria bacterium (assembly GCA_963817185.1). GTDB lineage: Bacteria > Pseudomonadota > Alphaproteobacteria > Acetobacterales > Acetobacteraceae > Rhodopila. The sequence continues at coordinate 1,200,878 of CAWFNN010000007.1, forward strand.
CTGACATTGGCGGTGTTCATCGTGTGGCAGGCACGTTTGCCCAAGATCGAAACCGTGATCTGGACCGTATGCTTCGGCGCTTACATGGTGGTTGGCTGGGTCAAGCTTTTCCAGGGCTTTGGTGGACTGGGCTGATCACGGATTTTGTCATCCGCCGGAACGTTACACCCACCAAGCGAGATTGCTGGCGCTGGACGCGAGCGTGGCCTTCGGCGGGATCCGACGGAAACAATCGCCTCAAGCTGTGTCAGCGCTGCGTCCGTCGATCGAGGGCAAGCCGTCCAGCGTCCCGAAATCAGCCGCGGCCAAGCCGCCAGCGCCGCTTCCACCAACCGCTGTCCGAACCATCTTGTGAAAATCTCTACAGGTTCGAAAAGCACCGCTGCGACGAGGCAGATGACAACGGACGAACCGGCAATCAGGTAGACGATTGCCGGCCGTAATCCTCCGTGATGGGCTGCGTAGACAATTGCACCGGACGTAAAGGACACCAGCACTGGAAACTGCACGAGGTACAGCGGAAATGACACCCGTCCAAGCAGTCGGGACGCCGCCGAGGTGAAGAAGCAACACGCGGTCCGGTCGCAAAAGATCGCCAGGACCAGAGGCACGGCAAAAAACAATGCTGTGCCTTTGGGCCCCAGCCCTTCCCATTGCATCAGGCCGTCTCCAATCCCGACGGCGGCGATGACCGTCCAGCAGACCGGTGGCATGATCGACATGCGCTGAATCCGGTCGAACACGCCGTGGCTTCGTGCCGCGGCGAACGCGATGCCTACGGTGAAGCAGGCCAGATCGTGGGTCGGCGTCAACCACCCGAGCAGCAAGGTCAGTGCAGCAAGCATCAACCACGCGAGACGGAAACGACCGAACGTGAGCAGGATGGCGAAGACGATGACGGATCCGACGAGTTCCAGGCGCATCGTCCAGAGGAACGCGTTGAGTGCCGTCGCTGCGTCGCTGGTGGTGTAAACCGAGACACAGGCATAGCGGAGGACATAGGGCAGACCGAAGGAAAACCTGACCCAGGATCCCATCCAATCCGGCCTGCCGACAATCATTCCGGCCTCGGCATTGAACAGCATATCGGTTCGGGACAGGGCGAACGTTATCAGGCACGTTGCCAAGATCGGGATGGTGAGCCGCGGATAGCGTTTGATCGCCAACTTGATCACGGCGAGCTTGCCTTTGCCGGCGAAAAAGGCGGCGCTCAATGCCTCCCCCGACAGGACGAAAAAGATCGACACCGCCAGGGCTCCGTCGAACAGGAAGCCGGTGACAGGGTTCTTGAATTCAGGCCGCACAAGGCCAAAAGTTTCCCAAAAGACGTGGTAGCAGACAACGCTGAGCGAAGCCCAACCGCGGAGACCGTCCAGGACCGTTGAGCGCTCCGATTTCCCTGTATGTTGAGGCGCGGCGAACCGGGGCAGCCTCGCAATATGCCAACGTCCCATGCGCACCCCCTAGAGTTCGAGATTTATCATTGGCCGATAAAACCAAAGACAGTGCGCATTAGCGGAGACGTATTGGCCACGTGAGCGCGTGACATTGCAATTACGCGATAAGAGACAAATCACCCGCAAAGTTTGCCAGATCGTCGTCATGGCACGCAAGCCGTGGATCACTCTTGAGCAGAGGAAATCAGAATGGAATGCCAGAAATCGGCGAACCTTGCGCTCCCTCCAATGGTGCACGAGATGCCCGAGCAAGTTAGTTGCCACTTGCAGATCGATTAGGTAAGTGAATGATTTAACTATTCCACCATTCCCGCATCCGCCGCCGACACAGTCCAAGTCGCGGATGATCATTCTTGGCAAACCATCGTGCTTCAATTTCTGGATACCGGCCCGCTTGCCTGCTGGTCTGCGCTACGGCGGTCTGGACATTTCCATCCGAGAGGAAACACTCGTGCTCACATCTGGCGAGCGATTCCATCAACGTGACGTGACTTCGCGGTTCGAGTCGGGTGAGCATCACCCTCGATCTCAGTGACCTGATTCGCATGCCGCGGCCCACCATGCACGCGGTAAGATCCGGAACCTTTCCGGTACAGCAGTAACAATTCCGTCAATCAACCCGATATGAGAAACGGCGGTACACAATCTGCTGTTTCCGATTCACACTGCCATGCGCATCGAAAATCCCGCTTGGTTGGTTCCCGCTGTGCGCATCGTAGCCCGCCCACCACCAATTGATGCCGACGCCTTGCTGGCCGGACGAAAACACCGGACCGCCCAGCGCCCCGGAAGCGCCGTTGGCATAGTCGATCAAGGTGCGAGCCCAGGCGGCGTCGTCGGGCGAAGCCATGTTGGCACCCATCTCACCGATCCAGACCGGCGCTATGCTATCGGTAACGAGGTAGCCCCATATCTTGTTCATCCGCGCCACCTTCAGCGGCCCGCTATCCGGCGAATAGCCACTTATTTCGTAAGGGTAATCATGGACTGAATAGACCAGCTTGTCAGAAACTTTTAGATTGACCGGATATCTTCGGGCCAGACTGAGGTCGCCCCACGGCGCCGGCAAATTCGGATCGACGAAAGAATGGACGCTCTGTGGACCCTCGCAGATGATGAGCTTGGTTGGGTCGATCGCCAGAATGGCGTCGCCGGTACGCTCATACATGTAGCGGATGTTGTGGGCAGGATTGCTGTCGCCTGGCTCCCAGGTGGACATCCCGCTGTTGTAGGCGAGCGGTTCGTTGAACAGGTCGTACCCGATGACGGCCGATTCGCCTCGGAAGTGCCGAGCGACCATCTGCCAGTCTTCGACGAACCGTTGATCCGTGACCGTGCCCCGCGTGCGGCAACCATCGGTGTTGTCGCTGCCGCCGCCCGAGTCATACCACAAGCCATTGGCCTGCTGGGCAAAGCACGGCGCATTCAACCCCTCATTGAAATGATCATCGAGGATGACCTTCAGACCCACCCGATCGGCGGCAGCAACGATACTGTCAAGATAGCCCAGCCTGGTCCGCAGCGACCGGTTGCCCCACTCGACGCGGATGGTGTTGAACCCGGCATCCACGATGGCCTGGACACGATCCGAGACATTCGTAAATACACCCACGCTAAGAATGCGGACGGCATCGCCTTTGGCGTCGACGATCTGATTGCCGCGCGTGGACAGTGGCCCATCCGGTAGAAGGTACGTTTTCGCCACTGCCGGTTCCGAGGCGGCCAACGAAGCGACTATCAGCAAACCTATGAGACGTCGAACAGCGACAGGTCTCATTCGCGCGCCCGATTCCGTGGCATTCGGCCGTGAAAGAGCCATGACAACGGCAGGGCTATTCCGCCGCCATCAACTGACGCTCGGGCAGCCGTCCCAGCAATTCAGCGCGGCGCATGTCGGCCTTCGCGCGGTTGGCGTCCTTGACCGGACCAAACCCACGGATCAGATCCGGCAGGTCCGCCAAAGCCACCGCCGTATCCAGGTTATCAGGCCGCAGCGATGCCAAAACCGTGCGAAGGTCGGCGATATATTGCTCAATCAACGCCTTCTCCTGCCGGCGCTCCGCCTGATAGCCGAACGGATCCAGCGCCGTACCGCGCAGAAGTTTGCCGTGCCGCAATATCCGGAACAGCGGCAATGCCACCGCACCCGGGATCGTGATCTTCCCGCGGCGACCCGTCGCCTTGTCGACGCCGTGGAGCAGCGGTGGCGACATATGAAACGTCGGCTTCTCGCCGTAGGTGGCGGCGGCATGCAGCCGAGCCACCTCGTATTCATCCTTATATGCCATGACGCGGTAGAGCCCTTCGGCCGCCGCGCGGGCTAACCGTCCCGGCGCGCCCATCACAGCCGTTTCACGCGCAACCACTTCCTCCACCAGCGCCGAGTACCGTCGTGCGTAACGTTTCGACTGATAGGCTGTCAGAGCCTGCGCCCGATGGGCGATCAACCCTTCAAGATCGGCGGGAGGCCCCTCTGTCAGTCCCTCCAGAATCTGTTTCATCAGGCCCGGCTGATCGGCCAGGATTCGCCCCCACAGAAAGGCTCGCTGGTTCAGCTTCACAGCTGCGCCGTTCAACTCGATCGCCCGCACTATCGCGCCCTCGCCAACCGGCACCAGCCCGCGCTGCCAAGCCATGCCTAACAGCATCGTGTTCATCGCCTGGGCGTTGCCGAACAGTCGCTCCGCCAAGCGCACGCCGTGCAACCACATCGACCGGCTGGCATCGACAACTTTCTCAATCGTCCGCCGGTGCAACGCCGCGTCGATTGACAGCGCCGCGTTGCGTTTGAACTCGGCCGTCGCGGCCAGATCAAGATTGCCGATGACCACGGCGGTCCTGGCATTGCGCTCCAGCACGCCGGCCTGGCAAGCGACCGCCAGATCGGCGGCCAGCATCAGATCGGCGCTTCCCAGCGGAATGCGCACAACGTCCAGCGCGGCCCCGTCCGCCGCGATTTGCACATGCGCGACGACTGCGCCGTTCTTCTGTGCCAGGCCGGTGAAGTCAAGCGTCTTGACCGCTCGGCCCTCCAGATGGGCCGCCATCGCCAGAATCGCGCCGGAGGTGACAATCCCGCCCCCGCCGATCCCGGCAAACAGGCCACGCCAAACCCCCGGGTCCGGCACGATCGGCACGGGCAGCCCGGATGCAAGTTCCGCCTCCCGTACCTGCCATTGCGTATCCGCATCCGCCGCCGCCGGGGGCCCCGCCTGCGTCACGAAACTCGGGCAGAACCCCTTCAAACAGGAGAGATCAACATTGCAGCTGGTCGGGTTGATCCGCCGCTTCCGCCCAAATTCCGTCTCCACCGGCTCGATCGCGATGCAGCCGGACTGCGCGGAGCAGTCGCCGCAGTTCTCGCACACTGCTGCGTTGATCACGACGTGACGGGTGGGCTGGGGTATCGACCCGCGTTTCCGACGGCGGCGCTTCTCAGTCGCACAGACCTGATCGTAGATCAGCACGGACGGTCCATCGAAGTCGCGCAATGTCTTCTGCACCGACTCCAATTCGTCGCGGGTATGGCGGGTGACGCCGGGCGGCAGAGCGGAGGCGGGCGGCAGGCGGTCCGCCTCATCCGCCACGATGGCGATACGCTTCACCCCCTCGGCCGCCAGTTGCGTCGCTATCAACGGCACCGTCGGTGCGCCCTCGGTCGGCTGACCGCCTGTCATGGCGACTGCGTCGTTGAACAACAGCTTGTAGGTCATGCGGGTCTTAGCCGCGACCGCCTGGCGGATCGCCAGACTGCCGGAATGCTGGTACGTCCCGTCCCCGAGATTGGCAAAAAAGTGCTTCACGTCGGTGAAGCTGGACAGGCCGACGAACGGGGCACCCTCGCCGCCCATGTGGGTAAAGGTGCGAGTCGCGGGTCCGTCGTCCATCGCCATGAAATGGCAGCCGATACCGGCGCTGGAAAAGCTGCCGTCCGGCAACTTGGTGGATGTCGCGTGTGGGCAACCGGCGCAGAAGGCGGGTATCCGCCGCAACAGCCCGTCTGGCCGCTCAACCGCCAGCGGAGCGGGCGCGGCGGGCGAGTTCAACCCAGTCTGACCGAGGAACGTCGACAAGCCGCCGGCGACGCTTTCCGGCGACAGTTCCATCAACGGCGACAGCAGTGGCGCGCCGCTCGGATCGGTCTTGCCGCTGATCGCGGGCCTTTCATCCGCCGGCACATGATACAGTGCATCGCGGATCTGGCTTTCGACGAAACTGCGCTTCTCCTCGATGACCAGGATCGAGCGCTTGCCGCGGGCGAAATCGCGAAGACCTTCGGTTTCGAGGGGCCAGGTCATCCCGACCTTGTAAATCGCGATCTGCGGATGCCGGTCGAGACCCAGCCGCCGCAGCGCATGCACCGTGTCCTCATGCGCCTTGCCCACGGTAATCAACCCGATCGTCGCATCGGGGGATCCGCTGATCAGCCGGTCGATCCGGTTGGCCCGCGCCCAGGCGAGCACCGCCGGCATTCTTTCCTCGATCATCCGCCGTTCCAGCTCCGCCCGATCGGCGGGGAAATGCAGTGTCGGATCGTAGTTCAGCCCATGCGGCGGCAGTGTGATATCGGGCGTCAGAAACCAGCGTTGCGACGGCACGATGGCGGTGGAAGCCTGCTCCATCGTCTCCGCCGTCGTCTTCATCGCAACCCACACCCCGGCGAACCGCGATAGTGCCCAGCCGGCCAGCCCAAGGTCGAGCACATCCTGCACCGACGCCGGGTTCAGGACCGGGATAAAGCAATTCTGGAATACGTATTCAGTCTGGTGCGGATAAGTTGAGGAATGCGCGCCATGATCATCGCCGGCGATCGCCAGGATGCCGCCATGCCTGTGTGTGCCGCTCATGTTGGCGCAGTGAAACGCATCGCCGGTGCGATCGACGCCCGGCCCCTTGCCGTACCACATCCCATAGACGCCATCGACCCGTGCGCCGGGGAAGGCGTCGAGTTCCTGCGTGCCGTACAGCATCGTGGCGGCGAGATCCTCGTTCACCCCCGGCTCGAAGCGGATGTCGTGCGCCGCCATCAGCTTCTTCTGGATCCATAACTCGCGGTCCAGGCCGCCCAGCGGAGAGCCCCGATACCCGGACACCAGCGCCGCGGTCTTCAACCCCGCCGCAAGGTCGAGGCGTCGCTGTTCCAGCAGCAGCCGCAGCAGGGCCTGGATACCGGTCAGCAAGACCGGTTGATCCAGATCGGCGAATCGCGACTCCAGCGTGATGCCGGCGCGTCCGAGACCGCTATCCATGGGCGTTCATCCCTTCAAGGGTTCTGACACTACATAGTAGGTTTGGCCCCGGAGGAAAGCTTGCCATACTGCGTCCGGCGCAGAGTCACTTTTGGCAGAAATCGCTAAATACCGCGCCGCAACAGGGATGCGTCGATGGAGTTGGACCGGATGGACCTGGCTATACTGGATCACCTCCAGGCCAATGGCCGGGCGACGGCACAGGAATTGAGCGAGGCGGCACATCTGTCGCCATCGCCGTCTCACCGACGACAGAAACTGCTGGAGGGAGCCGGGATCATCAAGCGCTACGTGGCGCTGCTGGACCAGGAGAAGGTGGGGCTGCCGGTGAACGTGTTTGTCACCGTGAAGCTGGCCAACCACGCGGACGAAACGTTGCGGACATTCGAACGGGCGATAGAAGCCTGCCCCGAGGTCATGGAAATGTACGAGATGTCCGGCGCGACCGACTTCCTGCTGCGCGTCGTGGCAGCCGATATCGCGTCCTATGAGGCGTTCCTGCGCGGACGCCTGACCCACATCCCGGGCGTGCAGTCGTTCGAATCGGCGCTGGCGCTGAAACGGGTCATCTACCGAACCAATTTGCCGCTGCGGCAGGGTGCAATCCTTTCCCGTCATTCGCGCGAGTGATTATTCAGCCTGGCAAGGTGATTGCCGCAACCGGCGAGGGCGATGGCGCTCTTTCAGGCGATCGTCAGGATCATGCTCGCTGGAGAATGCGCGGCGAAACGAGCGGCCGATCATACGCCGCATCCGGCGTTCCGCGAATCAAGGCCGGCGCGACCGCGGCCCCAGGACCGTTACGAAACTAGAGCGCAGACCGTCTGGCGTGCGTCACGCCGGACATTATCGCGCGCCAGACGGAAGCAAGAGAATCAACCGCCGATGAACGCCGAGGAACGCGGATAATCGGCTCGCCATAATGGTGGAGTGACCCCCTAAACCGAGACACGGAAGCGAAGCGCACTGTTCGACCAGGAGAACGAGTGTGTTGAACAGGAAGACCCGAACCAAGACGCGCTAGATCATTTTCAGCCTGACTGTGCAGGCTGAAAATGGTCTATCTCTTTGTTTGATCGCATGATTCACGCGCCGGGGACGTTCCGCTCAGCGCGATCATGCTCTAGACGCGCGAGTTCCGGGCGCTGTCTCGGATGGAAGAGGCGGCTGACGTCAGCGCCTTGGCTGTAGGCAGCCTGCGCAACCATCACCGCTGACTGGGGTAATGCGGCGCATCATTGGAAGGAGGCGATGAACCAGTTCGTGATCCTCTACGCAGAGCGCTTCGCCCGCGAGGCCTGATGTAATGTTTTCAGGCGGAACATGTCAGAATAGCAGCGCCTCTCGTGGCCGGAGCATGGCATCGTGCCAGCCCGCTCAAATTGTGGGTCCTATCCATGCTCGCCCCGAAGCGGGGGCTGTGCGTGGCTCCGGTCCCGCCGCACGCGGCGAAATTTAGCGCGCCTGCGCGCGATGCCGGCGCAATGCCAGGTCGGGACGGAGCAACAGGTGCTTTGATCGAACCAAGGAACAGGGACCAGCCAGCATACCAGCTTGTCGAGCAGGCCATTCGACAGATACAGTTACCTGCCCACTCGTGGGTGAGATTATCACGCCTCGCACGCAGAAATTCTGACACTCCCATGGCCGGCCTGTCGTGACGAGGCGCATGCCCTATCTTCGATTGGGCAGTTCATCGATGCGGCCTGTAATCGCCGGCGCTTGGTCCAGCGTAGCTCGGCGCTACTTTACGCTCTGGCTTATTCGCCCAACGCCACCATCACAGCCGGCAACAACCCTGGGTCACCCACTGCGATGATCCGACCATCGCCGTCAGCCCGTGGCGCCTTCCCCCGCCAGTCCGTCAACGCTCCCCCGGCGCCGGCGATTACCGGTGATAACGCCGCCCAATCCCACAGCCTCAGGTCGCATTCCACGATCACGTCAATCTGCCCAAGCGCCAGCAAGCCGTATGCATAGCAGTCCCCACCCCAGTAGTTGCGCCGCACCAGCGCCGCGAGCTTCCGCCACCGAGACCAGTCCTCAGCCAGCATCTCGGGACTCGTGCACGACAGTTCAGCGTTGGCGAGGTCCGCGCAGGCGCGTGTCCCGACCCGGCCCCCCAGCGGCCCGGCGAACAGCGTCGGACGACCAGCCGCACCAATCCATCGCTCCCGCGTCACCGGCTGGTCGATGATCCCCACCAACGGCGCATCGTCATCAAGAAGAGCAACCAGCGTGCCAAACGTGGGACGGCCGGTGATGAACGCCCGCGTCCCGTCGATCGGGTCCAGCACCCAGCGCAGCTTCGCTTCAGGGCGCTCGACACCAAACTCTTCGCCAACAATGCCGCATTCGGGGCAAAGCCGGTTCAATTCCGCCCGCATCGCCAGTTCGGCGTCGCGGTCGGCGATCGTCACCGGCGACCGGTCGGCCTTCAGGTCGGCGGCGACGGAGCTGCGAAAATACGGCCGGATGACCGCTCCGGCCGCATCGGCGGCCGCAACCGCCGCCGCCACATAGCGGTCGAGATCGGCGGTCAGGGCACGGGCAGCGGCACAGGGTTGTGCGATAGCGTGTGCAGATAGTCGATCACATCCGCCCGCTCCTGATCGTTGGTGATCCCAGCGAACGACATCCGCGTGCCTGGCACGTAGGACGACGGCTTATGCAGCCATTCGTTCAGTTCATCGAACGTCCAAGGTCCGGTCTTCGCCTTCATGCCCTCTGAGTAATCGAAGCCTCGCATGTGCCCGTGCGGGGCACCGACAACACCGTACAGGTTTGGCCCGATGCCAGCCTTCCCGCTCTCGTTGAACGTATGGCAGGTCGTGCACAGCTTCTTTATGGTCGCCTCGCCCGTCGCGACGTCCGCCTTGGCCAGCAGTGGCGCGATCGGCGGCAGCTTCACGGGTTTCAGCGCCGCGGTCGCGGTACCGGCCGCTGGAGCGCCCTGGATCGCTATCGCCGGCCTTTCCGGAGGCTGCTCCGACACCAAGTTCATGCCCAGCAAACCCGCGAGAAAGAACGCGATACCGGCCACAAGGACAGCGGCGACGCCCTTGTTGATTTCCATGTTGTCCATACAGCGATGCTTTCTGATCCGAAAGAGGGCAGCAAGCCCGGTTGAATGGACGCAATCACACCCGCCCACGGCCGTCGCGCGGGCCAGCCGTTGCACGAGGATAGGCGCATCCGTAAGCTGTCCGCACCATAGGGAAACGAAATCGCCTCTTCAACCCACCACAGCCCGTCGCATGGGTTTCGCCCGCGCGTGCTGCCCATCACCGGGACATGTCCAGGAAGACCCGCCGCCTTGAACCCGCTCGTCGTTATTCCCGCCCGCATGGCCTCGACCCGCCTGCCCGGCAAGCCGCTGGCCGAGATCAATGGCAAGCCCATGATCGTGCACATGCTCGACCGCGGACGCGAGGCGGGAATTGGCCCGGTCGCGGTAGCTTGCGGTGACCCGGAAATCGCTGCAGCGGTGCGCGCCGCCGGTGGCCGGGCGGTCCTCACGCACCCCGACCTGCCTTCCGGGTCCGACCGCGTCCACGCCGCGCTGGCCGAACTGGATCCAGAGCGTCGGCACGACATTGTGGTCAACCTGCAGGGCGATTTCCCGACGCTCGACGCCGAAGGCCTGCGCCTCGTCATCACCCCCCTCGCTGATCCAAATGTCGACATCGGCACCCTGGTCGTGCCGATCCGCGACGAGATCGAGGCGACCACCGTCTCCTTCGTCAAAGCGGCCTGCGCGTTCGAGGATGGCCAGACCATCGCCCCCGCGCTGTATTTCTCCCGCCAGGCGATCCCCTGGGGCCTGGGTCCGCGCTGGCACCATATCGGGATCTACGCCTATCGCCGTGCGGTGCTCGACCGCTATGTCTCCCTGCCGCCAAGCCCGCTGGAACGGCGCGAGAGTCTGGAGCAATTGCGGGCACTGGAGAATGGAATGCGGATCGCCTGCGTGCGCATGCAACACGGCCCCTTTGGGGTCGACACCGCTGAGGATCTCGAACGCGCTCGCGCGCTTCTGGCGCTGTCGTGAACGGCCCGATCGCCTTCCAGGGTCTGCCCGGCGCGTATTCCGACCTGGCATGCCGAGATGCCTATCCGGCCATGACTACCCTGCCGTGCCTCTCCTTCGAGGCCGCGATCGACGCCGTCCGCGAAGGCCGGGCCGCGCTCGGCATGCTTCCCTGTGAGAACAGCCTCGCCGGCCGCGTCTCCGACATCCACCACCTGCTGCCCGACTCCGGCCTCTATATCATCGGCGAGCAGTTCCAGCGCGTCGAGCACTGCCTGCTGGGCGTCAAAGGCGCCACAATCGCCGATATCAGGCGCGCCCATTCCCACACCGTTGCGCTCGGTCAGGTGCGCCGCATCCTCGCCGACCTCCGGCTGACCCCGGTGGTCGAGGCCGACACCGCCGGCGCAGCCAAGCTCGTTGCAGAGTGGGGCCGCAAGGAGGACGCTGCCATCGCCTCCTCCCTCGCCGCCGAGATCTACGGCCTGCAAATCCTTCGCCGCAACGTCGAAGACGCGGCGCACAACACCACCCGGTTCTACATCGTTGCCCCGCGACGGGCAGCGGTCGACCCCGCCACCCCCAACCTGATGACGACCTTCGTTTTCCGAGTCCGCAACGTCCCCGCCGCACTATACAAGGCACTGGGCGGCTTCGCCACGAACAACGTCAACATGACCAAGCTGGAAAGCTACATGCTGAACGGTGCGTTCACCGCGACTCAGTTCCTGTGCGATGTCGAAGGTCATCCCGAGCACCCCGGGCTGCGCCGCGCTCTGGATGAACTTTCGTTTTTCTCGACCGAGGTGCGGGTACTCGGCGTCTATCCGATGGCGACGTTCCGGCTGGCCCAGGAAGACGGCAACTGCCAAGACGGCGACAACCGCCGAGGGAGTCCAGCTTATGGATGATGTCCTGGTTGAACCGCGAGATGGCTGGCGCAAGCTGATCCTGAACCGGCCGGCGAAGCTGAACGCCGTCAATGCCGACATGCTGCGCCACCTGCTGGCTTCGATCGACGCCGCCGAGGCGGATCGGTCCTGTCGAGCGGTGGTCCTGACCGGGGCGGGGCGGGGCTTCTGTGCGGGACAGGAACTCGGTCCCGACGTCGCCCCGGGCCACCACGGGCCGCCCGATCTGCAAAAACTGGCGGACAGCTTTCACCACGAAGTCGTGCGCCGGATCCGAGCATCCCGGTTGCCGTTTGTCTGTGCGGTCAACGGCGTTGCGGCGGGGGCGGGCGCGAGTTTCGCGCTGGCCGGCGACATTGTGCTGGCCGCCCGGTCGGCGACTTTCGTGCAGGCGTTCATCCGTATAGGCCTGGTGCCGGACAGCGGTGCGAGCTTCTTCCTGACCCACCTTGTCGGGGACGCACGGGCCCGCGGACTGGCGATGCTGGGTGATGCAATCGACGCGGACACTGCGGAGCGCTGGGGCATGATCTGGAAGGCGGTGGATGATGCGGCCCTGGCGCCTGAAGCCGAGGCTTATGCTGTTCGCCTCGCCAAGTCCCCAGCCGCCGCGTTGGCCGCCATCAAGACGCTTTTCGCCGCCACGGCCCATAACACACTGCACCAGCAGCTTGATCTTGAAGCCAAACTGCAGGGCGACGCCGGCCGGTCCGCCGACTTCGCCGAAGGGGTATGTGCGTTCCTGGAAAAGCGGTCGCCGCGTTTCGGGATGTAGGCCCGAGGCCCACGCCGGGCCATGACAAAATGGGAGCACGGATAACCTACCGCCGCGGCGCGTACAATAGTCATCGGCGCGGCGCGTGTGATAGTCATCGCGGCGGCGGGTATGACAGTCAGCGACAGGAGCTGCCCATGGCCAATCTCGACGATACGACCAATCCCTCAAGCCACCTGATCGCGGCCAAGCAGGTCCAAGGCACCATCGTCTACAACACCGGCCTGGAAAAACTCGGCACTGTCGAGGACGTGATGATCGACAAGGCGACCTCTCGCGTCGTGTACGCGGTGCTGAGTCTCGGCGGTTTCCTGGGGATCGGCGATCGCCACTACCCGCTGCCCTGGGAAAAGCTCGATTACAATGCTGAGATCGGTGGCTATGTTGTCGACATCGATCGAGACATGCTCGAAGGCGCCCCATCCTATACAGCCGAAGCGACTGCGTCCTGGGACGACGAAGATTGGCGCCGCCGGGTTCACAGCTATTACGGAGTGCAGCCATTCCCTGGCACCATGCCTTGAAACTTGCCCGGCATCACCCCGGCGTGCTTGGAATCCCCGTGACATGATAACGCGATCATCTCGTCCGGGAGGAAACAATGAAGATCATTCAGGTCGAGACGCTCCAGGCCGACGCCGGCTGGCGCATGTTTTCATTCCTGAAGGTGACGACCAACGATGGCATCGTCGGCTGGTCGGAGTTCAACGAGAGCTTCGGCAGCACCGGCCTGTCTGATGTGATCGAAGGGCTTGTCGTCCGCGCTGATCGGCCGCGATCCGCGCCTGTTCGAACAGGTGACGCAGCATCTTCACGTGCTCACCCGCCAGTCTCGGGGCGGACTGAACCAGCAGGCCATCGCCGCCATCGAGAACGCGCTGCTCGACGTCGCCGGGAAAGCCTACGGCGTGCCGGTGGCCGCTCTCTTCGGTGGCCCGATCCGTGAACGCATCCCGGTCTATTGGTCGCATTTCGGCACCTACCGGGTGCGTAGCGCCGCATTGCTGGGGGTGCCGGAACTGCGCAGTTACGACGATCTGGCCCGGCATGCGCAGGAAGTGCGAGATCGCGGGTTCCGGGCGCTGAAGACAAATATTTTGCCCTTAGTGGACGGGCGGCTGTGCTTCCTTCGTACCGGGTTTCGGCCGGACAGTGGGCTGGCCGGAACTGAACTGGGACAACAGACTGACGCGCGGCGTGACGGAACAGCTTGCTACCATACGCGCCAGGCGGTCGGCCCCGAGATGGGGATACACCTCGACATCAACTTCAATTTCAAGACCGAGGGCTTCAAGCGCATCGCCGACGCGGTCGCCGGCGCCAACCTGACCTGGCTGGAAATCGATACCCATGACGCGCCGGCACTGGCGGAAATCAAGCGCTCGCGCCCCCTGCCCGATCGCGTCCTGCGAGACGTTGCACGGCCGCCGCGAATTCAAACCATTTCTGGACCATTACGCTACCGACGTGGCGATCGTGGACGTCATCTGGAACGGGCTGCTGGAGTCCGCGAAGATCGCCTCGATGGCGGACGTCTACGAGATCAATGTCGCGCCGCACAATTTCTACGGTCATCTGTGCAGCGCCATCAGCGCGACCTTCAGCGCCATCGTGCCGAATTTCCGGGTGATGGAGATCGACATCGACAGCGCTCCGTGGCGCGATGAATTCTATACGGTCGTCCCGACGATCGAGAACGGCGACTTCATCCTGCCCACCGGCCCCGGCTGGGGCATCGATGTCAATGAGAAGGCCGTCCGGGCACGTCCACCCAAGCGGTAAACCCTTCGCCGCCCTGTCATTGCGAGGAACGTATCGGCTCGGCAAACTTGTTGAACATCGACCCAGCCGGACGGATGAACGTCGCAACGCCTTTCGCGGTGACAAATCGGCGGAATGCCGCGACAGCAGCGCGGCAAGACAACCGAAACGTCGGACAAGGAGAGCACAAATGGCAAAATTCAAGATCGCGACCCCGGCCGGGGCCAGCTTCACCACCGCCGGTGGCGGCTACGACTACGAAATGGAACCGCTGGAAGGGATCGACGCCGAAATCGTCGAAGGCCCGACCGATGAGGACGGGTTCATCAAGTTCGCCCAGGACGCCGATGCGATCTACGCAAAGGGCATGCGTTTCACCAAGAAGGTCGTCGATGGACTGCCGGATCGCTGTCGCGCCATCGTGCTGGGCAGCGTCGGCGTGGACAGCGTCGACGTCGCCGCCGCCACCGCGCGCGGTCTGCCGGTCACCAATTGCCCCGACACCTTCATCGAGGAGGTCGCCGACCACGCGATGATGCTGCTGCTGGCCGGCGCATCGCCGCACCATCGAGCAGGACCGCATGGTGCGCGAAGGCCGCTGGCGCGAAGGCCGTCCGCAACTCCTGCAGATCCCGCGCCTGATGGGCCAGACGCTCGGCCTGATCGCCTTCGGCCACGTCGCCCGTGCGGTGGCGAAACGCGCCAAACCGTTCGGTCTGCGCGTCATCGCCTATGACCCGTTCATCGAGGAACTGGTGATGGTGGAACACGGCGTGCTGCCCTGCACGCTGGAAGAAGTGCTCTCGCAGTCCGACTTCGTTTCGATGCACGCGCCAGCCACGCCGGAGGCGGAAGGCATGCTGATGGAGAAAGCACTTCCGCCAGATGAAGAAGACCGCGGTGTTCATCAACACCGGCCGCGGTCCGACAGTCCAGGAGGCGGCGCTGATCAAGGCGTTGTCCGAGGGCTGGATCGCCCACGCCGGCCTGGACGTCCTGGAAATCGAGCCGCCCGGCAACAACAATCCGCTCCTCGGCATGCCCAACGTGACGCTTTCAGCGCATACGGCCTCCGCCTCCGCCCGCTTCGATCCGGCACGCAAACAGCACGTCGGGCGGGAACTGGCGCTGATACTGAGCGGAAGGTGGCCGATGAGCTGCGTCAATCCGGCTGTGCTGCTGAAATCAAATCTGCGCCGCTGGCAGCCGGTGTCGATGGAACGCGGGCCCAACAGCTAAAGACTTCCCGCGGGAACAGGTGATCCAAACGGTGCCACCGTAAATCGATGTGTCATGGCCGAGCCAGCAAGTGGGCGCTGGTTCGGCCGTTCGGGACCTCCCGCGTGGATGGCGGCGGAGACCCCAGACCGGGGCCGGACGCCCCGGTCTGGGCTCAGACCCAGTCTTTGCCACAGATTCCGTTGGCCGTGTTCACCATCATTTTGCGGCAAATCTCCTGGGTAAAACAGTCCGCTACCTGGTACACGCGTCTCCACTTCCACGAAGATCTCATTCACAAGGTCATTGAATCGACTATCGATCTGATTGACGTGCAGCACGTTGATCCAAAGCCGACCCGTAGCAATGGCCTCAAACACCTGAGCACCCGTGGCGTCGCCGATGATACCTTGCCGCCACAGCTTGCGCTCTCCCTTTGCGCCGATGTGCACGAGCGCGTACTTGTCGGTCGTGTATTGTTCGATGAGATCCGGCAGGGCCGCTCGGCTGAACAGCGCAGAGTCCGCCCGGCGGTGATCAAGACACGACGGTTGGCTGCTCCACAGGTCCGCGTGCTAGGTTCCCGGTCGGTGAAAGCGGTATCGATCGAAGCGATGTCCAGGGCCCCGTTACTCGTTTCTTTGACGGTCCAAATAACCAACTTGCCGTTGTTCCCAACCAGAACGTCAAGCAATATGTCAGCGTCGCCAGTTGAGATCCTACCAGCTTTTCGGCCTCCTCGCCGATTGGAATGGGCAGTCACGACTACCCACTGCTGGGCTGGACGACCCTGCCCACCTTGCAATGTTTCTTCGTTCGGCTGAGCCGATCGCGGTAGGGACGTGGGTTACCCCGCGCCCATACCGTCAGGCGCCACTGGGACGGCATCTGTGCTGGTTCGACGGCAAGATCGCCAACGGCCTGATCGAGGGCACCAACAGTCTGGTGCAGGCCGCCAAGGCCAAGGCACGAGGCTACCGGTCAATCCGCAACCTCAAGACGATGGTCTACCTGCTGGCCGCAAAGCTCGACCTGCGGCTGCCCCCGTGACGACGTTTCTACCCACACTAAACCGCGAAGAACCGATTTTCGGCACGAAAGTCCGAAGGACAACAGCTGTACACATTGATTGGGGCGACCCTCAAACCAGGCAATTGCTCACCTGGGGTAATGCATCCTTTCCGGCCTGGTATCAGCCAGCCGCCCTTTGATGCGGCAACCACCCCCAGAAACTTCTTGACGCGGTCACGGGCGAGTCGATTCTACACATCGGGTGCCGCTGCTCCCCGCGCCCGCCCAACTGAGCCACCTCGAGAAGGACGCGCTGATCGCGGCGCTGACCGCTCGGCTGGCGCTGGCGGACAAACGGATCGCAGCCCAAGACGCCCATATCGCAGCGCAGGACGCCCGGATCGCAGCGCTCGAAGCGCGGCTCAACGAACTGAGCCGCCCACCGAGGACTCCCGGCAATTCGTCGAAGCCGCCGTCACAAGGCCAAAAGCAAGACCTCCCGGCCCCCGCGACGGATCGCCCGCCGCGTAAAAGCCGCCCCGGCGTCGGCCGGACGCTGCATCCGAATCCGGATCGCACCTTCGACGAGTTGCTGACCACGTGCCCAAAATGCGAAGCAGTATTCCCCCGCGAGGCGCAAATCCCGCAGCAGGTCTATGAGCGTATCGAGTTGCCACCCGTTCGGCCCGACGTGACCCAGATCCGCCTGTTCGGCGGCCGTTGCGCCGGTTGCGGCGAACGAGTAACCGCCCAGGCTCCATCCGGTCTGGAACAGGGATCGCCGTTCGGCCACTCCATCGCCGCGATGGTGGTCTATCTGCATTACGCCCATGCCATTGGCATGGAACGGTTGGCGCTGTTGATGAACGAACTGTTCTCCCTGTCGATCAGTGAGGGCGCGATCAGCAACATCCTGGCCCGCGCCCGCGAGCCACTGCTGGATGCCTCGGCGGCGATCGAGAAAGTCGTGCTCGCCAGCGCCGTGGTCTGCTCCGACGAGACCTCGGTGCGGGTCCAAGGCAAGAACTGGTGGGAGTGGGTGTTCATCGGCACGCTGGCGGTGCTGCATGTGATCAAACCCAGCCGGGGCAAGGCAGTGGTGACCGCGCTGTTCGGCGTGATTCAACCGGAAGTGTGGGTCTCCGACATGCTCGGCAGCCAGCGCGGTCATGGCGTCATGTGGCAAGTCTGCCTGGCGCATCTGCTCCGGGATGCGAAATACGCCATCGAATGCGGCGACACAGCGTTCAGCGCGCCGTTCCGGTGGCTGCTGCTGCGCGCCATCGCGATCGGCCGGCGGCGCGGGACGCTGAAGGATACCACCCTGAAGCAATATCTCTATGACCTCGACCGGATCCTGGCGGTGGTCCCGATTGGCGAGCCGGGCCGCAAGCTGCGCAAGCGCATGCTCGCCAACCGGGCACATCTGTTCGTGTTCATGTCAAATCGAGCGGTGCCGCCTACGAACAACATCTCCGAGCGGCATCTGCGGCCGAGCGTGATCTTCCGCAAAGTGACCAACGGCTTCCGCTGCGAGTGGGGGGCGCAAACTTATGCCGCCTTCCGCTCCGTCGTCAGCACCGCGAAGGCCAATCGCGCTTCGGTGTTTGATACCGTCCGCTTCGTGATATCAGCCAAACGACCCAGCGACACGCTCGCCGGGGCGGGGTGAGCAATTGCCAAACCAGACCACCCGAGTAATATCGCCCCGAAGGTACCACAAAGACCACTGCCGCAACGCCTGTGTTTCTGAAGGCGCCTTCAGCTCGTTTTTCGTTGTTCCGTTACGAATAAACACGAAGCACTGCTACCGCAAGCCGGTGTCATCCTTATCGATTGGATTTCGGGGCGGAATGCGATTTTAAATGTTCTACAGTATAAAGATTAAATCTGTCGTGACCGTGCTCCACGACGATGGGCGGGACTTTGAGGCGCTTTTTCCACATGCGGTCCACCTCCATGCCGTTCAGCGGTCATGCAGGCGGACTTCTCACGCCAACCACGTCACCTTAGTCGCCGGAAGCTCTCGCGGCTTCGCGGGATCACCGTGCGGGGGCGAGACCCTGGTCATTTCTGATGACCGCGGCTCGAAGCGGCGGCTGGAAGCCGCAGCCGCTCCCATACCTTGCCGAAAGCCAAACGGCTTCCCAAGTCTCGCCCAGCAGAAAGGATTTCCCCTTATGATCGAGCTTCGGCCTTTCGAGTCGCTGGGTGCATTCCGCAATGAGTGGCTGAACGCCCACCACCACTTCAGCTTCGGCGGCTACCATGAACCTACACGCATGGGCCTCGGCCGGCTGCGTGTATGGAACGACGACGAGGTTGCCCCCGGGACCGGATTCGATCCCCACCCGCATCGCGACATGGAGATCGTGACCTACATCCGGCAGGGAGCCATCACCCACCGCGACAACCTCGGTAACGAAGGCCGCACCGAAGCGGGTGACGTCCAGGTGATGCATGCCGGCACCGGTATCGTCCACGCCGAATATAATAAAGAGGCTATCGCAACCCGTCTGTTCCAAATCTGGATCCTGCCGGATCGCCGTGGTGTCGAGCCCGGTTGGAGCACGCGGGCATTCCCGCGCGGCGGCAATGGCCTGTCCGTACTGGCCAGCGGGCGGCCATCCGATGCCAGTTCCGACGTCCTTCCCTTGAACGCCGATGCCGCCGTTCTGGCCGGAACGCTTGCCGAGGGCCAGACCACCGAACTGGCGCTGGCCCCGGGACGGGCAGCCTACCTTGTGCCGGTGAACGGCGTTGTGACGGTGAACGGTGTGCTCGCCCAGGCACGAGACGGTGTGGCTATCTCGGATGAGACCTCGGTGATGATTTCGGCAACCAAAGCCACCGAACTGGTAGTCGTGGAGGTCGCTGCGTAAGCACAAACATCAACGACAACGTCCCAACCGCGGGTGGGAGCACGTAGGTCCGTCGATAGAAGGACGGGGCAAAGGCCAGCCGTTGGCACGCGGGGCTGGTTTCGCTCCGCCGTGCTGAGCGGAGGTTGCGGACACCCGCGGTGGCCCGATGCAGCAAGCTGGATCCAGATCCGCCGACCAAAGGATGATGGCCCCTAGTGTGGTGGTTCCGAAGTCCGCCATACTGTGGATCATCCCCGGAGCGGACTTCGGAACCACAAACCACACTAGAAAACAATGCTTTGCTAGTGTCCTCGTCGATTCGGAAGTTCGTAAGGCGGCTGATCCAGGCATGGCGAACTTCCGAATCGGGACACTAGGTCGGAAGCGGCTTGATGAGCTCCTCAGCTGCGAACTTACCGGTATGATCTGCTTTTGTTGGCCCTGTCCGGACGAGTGACCGCTTCGTTTCGGAGCACTCAGCCGCATGTTTCTCTACGATCTTCCGTCGGTCGCGTTCCATATTTGCGCGGTGAGACGCAGATCGGCCGTCGTTCTGTGCGTCAGACCAAAGGCAGAGAAGATCCCACCCGACGTCTTCCGGTCGAATGACCCGATCCGCAGTTGAATGAAGTACCAGGCGACGACCGGCCGAGTGATCTTCTGCACCGCTCGGCCGTCGAACAGGGCCGTGTTCTTGCAGGTAGCGTGAATTCGCATGTAATAGCCAGCCCGCCCGCGCTAACGACGGAAAGCTTCGTGGCGAGCGGCACAGTCGATTGATCGGGCCGAACCCGGCGAGAGTGGCGGTGAAGAGCGTGGCCAGCGCCTGCCCAGAACGGCCAACCTGGCGTCGTGCTACGAAAGCTGCGCGACAAGAGGGGATCGTTGTCGGCTGGCGCGGGATCGGTCGCGGTCGGGTTATTGGCGTTGCAGATATGAGCGCAACCGACAAAGCGGTCAGGCAGAGAAGTCCCGCCAACAGGCCAAGCCTGATCCGTCGGGCTAAATGTGACGAGGCTGGTTTCACGGGCTGCCTCGCGGAAACATGGTCCCGCTGATGGTCTTGTTGTCTGGGCGGCAGGCTCGATGACCGGTCTACCGACTGGCCAGTCGCTGCTCCCGCAGCCGGACCCATCCAGCCGCTACGTCGAGCACCTGCCGCCGCGGGCGGCGGAAGAACGCAGCGGGACCCAAGAGCACGCTTAGAGACGAAACCGATCCACTCACCCGTTGCAAAAACCGGGGAGACGACCCTAATGACAATCGTCCACCACGCGGAGCGCTTGTGGGCGAGCGGTGCTTGGTCCAGGACTGCGCGGATGAGACGCCCAGTGCGTGGCTATGAAGGGGGCTCCACCCACACGGGTCAATAGCTGGAAAGACGCCCGACCGGCGTCGCTGTGCTAGGGAGTGTCAACTATGCGTATGGCATTTATAGTTGCGGCCGCACTGTTCAGTTTATCGGGCCCTGCGGTGGCTCAGAACGAAAACGCTCCTGGGATACCCCGCGATATCGGCAATCGTGCAAATGGCTTCAGTTACCAGCCAACACCCAGCGAGGTTGTGCCAAGGGAAGAGGCCGCCGGCGTGCGGCCGTCCGGGGCGTCGGAGGAACAGACGAATCGGGAGTTGGAGAAGATGGATCAGGATCTGCTGCGCGAAGAGGGCGCCGGCACGGCGAGCGTTCCGAACCTGGCAGCGCACTGACGGAACGCGTCGCTTTGCCCCCCACACCATTGCAGGAACCTCCCTGTCGCGACGTTTCACCGGTCCCATGATGTGTGCTGGTCCGTTCGAGCGCCGAGGGGGGTCGTCATCAGTGGTCGTGCGTGAGCGGCGCTCCTCGGGTCGGTGGGCTGGCGCGGAGCATACCGAACCGGGACTTCGTCTTTACCATGGCTGCCAAGCCGCATCCTTGCTGTCCGTTCCTCTTTTCAAAGGGAACGTGTATAGGTCTCGCGCCGAGGTGCGACGGGAGAACATAATTAATGGATGCGATTTTCACCGACAACGTAATCCGGGACGAAGCCGTCCTCGAGGAGATCTACGGCAGATCTTCCGCGGGTGCGATCGCCAAGGAGATCGACTACATCCACCCGCATTACCGGGCGATGATCGGGGTCTCGCCATTTATGGTGCTGGCCACCAGCGGGCCGGAGGGGCTGGACTGCTCGCCCCGGGGCGATCCGCCTGGTTTTGTGCATGTGCCGGACGAGAAGACCCTCCTGGTCCCCGACCGCCGTGGTAACAACCGTATCGACAGTTTGCGGAATATCATCCGCGACGACCGGGTGGCATTGCTGTTCCTGATCCCCGGCATCGGTGAGACCTTGCGGGTGAATGGCCGCGCATCGGTCTCTGTCGCGCCGGATCTGATCGGGCGGTTTCCGTTTCGCGGCACTCTGCCCCGAACAGTCATCGTCGTGCGCGTTGAGAGCGTCTATTTCCAGTGCCCGAAGGCGTTACTCCGCTCCGAACTATGGAACCCGGAGAGGCATATCAGCCGCAAGGCGCTCGCCAGCACAGGCGCGATCCTGGCGGACATCACTGCCGGCAGGGTTGGTGGCGAACAATTTGATCGCGAGTATCCGGAACGCCTTAGGACCACCATCTACTGAGCCGGTCAGCCTCGGCTGTTTCGTCGCGGCGACGCTTCTGCCGGGCCTGGAAGCGGCTGATGTCCTTCCACGGTCGAAGCGGGTAGCCCGCCGCCTGTTCCGGCGCCATGTTTGGTAGCGATGACACGATTCGCTAAAGATGCAGCCAAGGCCCGGGGTTGCCTGCCTCACGACGTCCGACGTGGTCGCTAAACCATTTTCAGCCTGACTGTGCAGGCCGAAAATGGTCTATCTCTTTGTTTGATCGCATGATTCACGCGCCGGGGACGTTCCGCTCAGCGCGATCATGCTGTAGTATGCCGAGCGACAAGTGTGACCGCATCGCGGGCATGACCAGTATACGCGGGACACAGAGTCGCCGCATCGGGCAGGTGAGCGGCGGCGCGTGGCTGCTGACCCACACGCCGATGGGCATGCTCGAACGGATCGGAGGCGTCGTGTGCACGGCCTCCCCGCCGATCAGCCCGCGCTCCACCTCAAACTTGACATCCGGGGAAATATTCGGCGCCAGGCTGGGTGTCTTCCGCGGCAAACCGGATTACGATCCGCGCCTCGCCGCGCTGGAGAAACCGGTTCTCTTCGTCCAAATGGCCAGCGCGTCAAGGGACCGTGTAACGCAGTGAGATACCCTGCATTCGATGACTCCGCCGTATTGCCGGCCAACCGGCCTCGTATCGACCCCACTTTGGAAGGACTGACATGCCGAAACCTGTCCTGTTGGTGACGCGCCGCCTGCCCGCTTCGATCGAGGAGCGGGCCGCGCAAGAGTATGATGCGCGATTGACGCCGTCTGACGTACCCATCACGGACCTTGTCGCCCGAGCCGAGGGGGCGGATGCGGTGCTGTGCTGTCCAGGGGACGTCCTGGATGCGAAGACGATCGCGGCTCTGCCGGCCTCTGTGAAGGTCATCGGCACGTTCAGCGTGGGCTACGACCACATCGACCTGCCCGCGGCGAAGACACGGGGCATCAAGGTATGCCACACGCCGGACGTGCTCAGTGTGGCCACAGCCGAGTGCGCTATGCTGCTGATCATGGCTGCGGCCCGGCGTGCCGGCGAGGGCGAGCGCCTGGTCCGGTCCGGCAAATGGGTAGGCTGGGCGCCAACCCAGTTGCTGGGTACGCAGGTCTCGGGGCGCCGCCTCGGCATTTTCGGCCTGGGTCGCATCGGGCGGGAGATCGCACGGATGGCACGCGGCTTCGCGATGGAGATCCACTACCGCGATATGACCCGCCTACCAGCGAACCTGGAGCAGGGGGCCATTTTCCACGACAATGACGACAGTTTCCTGCCGATCTGCCAGGTTTTGTCGCTGAACGCGCCTGGCGGGGAGGGCACGCGGCACTGGCTGAATGCCGAGCGTATTTCGAAACTGCCGCCGGGCGCCGTGGTGGTGAATGCCGCCCGCGGCACCCTGGTGGACGATGCCGCGCTGATCGCCGCCTTGCGTTCCGGGCAGATTGCTGCTGCCGGGCTGGATGTGTACAACAACGAGCCGCATCTCAATCCTGAATACCTGATGCTGGAGAACGTCGTCTTGTTGCCGCATCTAGGCAGCGCGACAACCGAGACCCGCGACGCGATGGGGCGGATCCTCCTATCAGGTATCGGCGCGGTGCTGGCTGGCCAGACACCCTCGAACCTGCTGGCATGATCGGGCGCATCGCCGTCGGCGGCTTCCTGCACGAGAGCCATTCATTCGCGCCTCGGCCAACGAGTTACGCCGATTTCCTCCAGCCGGGCGGGCTGCCACCGTTTTGCGCCGGGGTGGATCTCATTGCGGCGACTCGCTCCCGCTCCGTGCCACTGGCGGGCGCAATTGCTGTGGCGGAAGCGGCCGGGGCTGAACTGGTTCCGCTTGCCTGGGGTTTCGCCAATCCCGCCGGGCCGGTGCAGGATGAAGCATTCGAGCGGATCGCCGCGCGCATCTGCGCGCCGTTGTCGGTGGCGCTGGATGAGGGGCCGCTCGACGGCGTGTATCTTGATTTGCACGGCGCCGCGCTGGTCGATAGTTTTCCTGACGCCGAGGGAGAATTGCTGCGCCGCGTCCGCGCCATCGTGGGCAATGATCTGCCGCTGACAATCAGCCTGGATCCGCATGCCAACCTGACAGAGCAGATGGTCCGACTGGCGGATGCGGTCGTGCCGTTCCGAACCTATCCGCATGTCGACATGAAAGACACCGGGGCGCGGGCGATGCGACTGCTGTTCGCCCGGATCGAGCGCGGGCGACCCTGGGCGCGTGCGATTCCGGACGCTGGATTTTTGGATCCCCCTGGGCAGCCAGTGCACGCTGATGCCACCGATGCAGACGGTGATGATGGAACGGGCCAGCTTGGCGGAGCGTCTGGGCTCGGTGGAACTGGCGCTCTGTTTCGGATTTCCATATGCCGATTTCGTAGGATGCGGCGCCGCCATCGCGGCATTCGCGGAGACACAGGCATCGGCGGATGCCGCAGCCGACGCGCTGTTGGCGTATGTGAACACGCTGGAAGCGGATTTCCTTCAAGACACACTGCAAGCAGCCGATGCGGTTGCAGAAGCGAAACGACTTGCTGGCAGTGGCCGACCGGTCGTGCTGGCGGATACGCAGGACAATCCTGGCGGCGGCGGTCACGGCGATACGACCGAACTGCTGGCCGAACTGGTCCGGCAGGAGGCGAAAGGCGCCGTCGTCTGTCTGATCAATGATGCCGAAAGTGTCGCAACGTGCATCGCCGCCGGTGTTGGGGCGACGGTCGATCTGTCGTTGGGGGGCAAATCAGATGGGATGCCGTTTGCATGCTCGGCGCGGGTCGAAAAGCTGACCGACGGTGTCTTCACGCTGACCGGACCGATGGGCGCGGGCAATCCGGGAAATGTGGGGGATACCGCACTTCTCGACGTCGGGGGGGTGCGGGTGATGGTGGCGTCTCGGAAGATGCAGGCGCTGGATCAGGCGATCCTGCGGCACGTGGGCGTGGAGCCGTCCGCCTGTTCAATCATCGCGCTGAAGTCGTCCGTCCACTTCCGGGCCGATTTCGGCCCGATCGCCGAACGCGTGATCATCGCGATCGCGCCGGGGCCTGTAGTCGCGGATCCGGCCGTGCTGAATTTTCGCCATGTGCGAGCCGAGGTCAGAAGGCGACCTGGGATCCGATAGCTGGATTGGCGGAGATCCAATCGTCGGCGCAGCGCCGTGGCGCGACGTGTGTCGCTCGACGCTCTGCCGACGGGAAGCTGGCGGGACTGTCGGGATAATGGCCGGCTGGCATGATTCATTACTTCGCCGGGAGTCAACAAGATTTCGCTGCAGTGGTACCCGGCCGCGGATGCTTCGGTCACTCCCGCTATACGATGAGTGATAAACGGAGCGTTTTGTTGCGCAGATCCTTGATGGAAAGCGCGTGGACTGGGGCGACGAGACGGCGTGGGGCGGACCGTCGTCAGGCGGATCAATGGAGCTGTTTTAGATCAGCGGTAATGGCAATTGATCGACACCTCGAAGGGTCATGCCGCGACCCTGCTTCGACAGCCGTTCGGGAGTTGCCGCCGCCCACCGGGGTGCGGGTCACTTTCTCGTGCGTCCGTGGCCTATGATGCCACCATGTCCCCCGCAGTGGAATTGTTGCGGGTGCGTGATCCCCTCAAGAAAAATCATATTTTCTTCACTTACGGACCGGCCGGCGGTCGAATGGCTGCCCGACCAACCTGGTGGAAAGCGCAATCTCCGCCGTTCCAGAGGTCGAGCACTTGATCGCCAGCACGCAACGGCCCACCATCAGGAAAACTGGACGTCCAGCAGCGCTTTGCCGAGGACGTGATACGGACGTTAAAATGACCGCATCAATGCCCCCGCACCCGCCCGTCACGGCCGGGTGCCGTTCGCAGCCGCTTGTGTCCGGGTCACCAGCAGGAGGTCGGCCATGACCGGGGAAGATATAGTTTGGCTGGAGGCCGCGCCTCTCGTCGAACTGATGGCGACGGCGGCGCGGAAGCGGGACGAGGCGTTCGGGCGGAACGTCTCGTATTCCCGGAAAGTCTTCATTCCGTTGACAAAACTGTGCCGCGACGTGTGCCACTACTGCACGTTTGCCGAGCGCCCGAGCGCGGGTCACGCCGCGTATCTGTCGGCGGACGAGGTGCTGGCGATTGCCCGCGCCGGTGAAGCCGCCGGCTGCACCGAAGCGTTGTTCACCCTCGGCGACAAGCCGGAGTTGCGGTATCGCGCGGCTCGGGAAGCGTTGGCCGCACTGGGGCACGAGAGCACGATCAGCTACCTGCGGGCCATGTGTGCGCTGGTGCTGAAGGAAACCGCGCTGCTTCCGCACGTAAACCCAGGCGTCATGACCCGCGAGGAAATCGCCAGCCTGCGCGAGGTGTCGGCCAGCCAGGGCATCATGCTGGAATCCACCAGTGAGCGGCTTTGCCAGCCGGGCGGCGTCCATTACGGCTCGCCCGACAAGCGGCCCGCCGTCCGGCTGGAAACGTTGCGTCTGGCGGGTGAACTTGCGGTGCCGTTCACCACGGGCATCCTTATCGGAATTGGCGAAACACGGGCCGAACGTCTGGACGCCCTGGCCGCGATCCGGGATCTGCACGCGGAACATGGTCACATCCAGGAAGTGATTGTGCAGAATTTCCGGGCGAAACCCGAGACGAAGCTGGCGGGCGCAGACGAGCCCGATCTGCTCGACCTGCTTTGGACCATCGCCGCGGCCAGGGTGATCCTGCCCGCGGACGTGCATGTCCAGGCGCCTCCGAACCTGTCGCCGGGCGTTTACCAGAAGCTGATCGACGCCGGAATCGACGACTGGGGCGGTGTCTCGCCGGTTACCCCGGATCACGTTAATCCGGAAGCACCGTGGCCGGAACTGGAAGCACTAGGTCTGCGCACGGCCGAGATGGACAAAATTTTAGTTGCTCGGCTACCAGTCTATCCGACCTGGGTGACACAGGCTGGGCGGTGGCTGCACCCGAAGGTGGCGACGCGGGTGATGCAATCGGCTGATGCCGAAGGATGGGCCCGCGATGACGACTGGGCGCCGGGGCTGACGTTCGCGCCGAAGCCTCGCGGTGCGCTGCTGAGCAAGGCTGATCCCTTGCTGGAACGGGCTATTGATCGTGCGACGAGCGGGAAACGGCTGGCCGAATCCGAGATCGTTCGGCTGTTCGGTGCGCGGGACGTCGATTATGAACGGGTGATCGCGGCTGCGGACGAACTGCGCAGGGCCGTTAGCGGGAAAACCGTTCGCTACGTTGTCAACCGGAACATCAACTATACCAATATTTGCTATTATCGTTGCAAGTTCTGCGCCTTCTCCAAAGGGAAGACCCACGAGGCTTTGCGTGGCACGCCGTACGACCTGGAGATGGGTGAGATCGTTCGGCGGTCGCAGGAGGCATGGGATCGCGGCGCCACCGAAGTTTGCCTGCAAGGTGGCATCCATCCCGACTACACTGGCGAGACCTATGTGAACATCTGTAAGGCGATCAAAGCGGCGATCCCGGGGATGCACATCCACGCCTTCTCGCCGCTGGAGGTCACGCAGGGGGCGGCGACCCTGGGCCTGTCGCTGACGGCGTTCCTGGCGCGACTGAAGGACGCCGGGTTGGGCACCCTGCCGGGTACCGCAGCCGAGATCCTGGACGACGAAATCCGTGCCATCATCTGCCCGGACAAGATCAATACGCAGCAATGGGTTGATGTGGCCCGCGCCGCGCACGGGTTGGGCCTGCGGACGACTTCGACGATCATGTATGGACATGTGGAAGGGCCGCTGAATTGGGCTCGGCATCTGCTGGTGCTGCGCGATTTGCAGGCGGAAACCGGCGGCTTTACCGAGTTCGTGCCCCTGCCGTTCGTCCACATGGAAGCGCCAATGTATCTGCGCGGAATGGCTCGGAAGGGGCCGACACTGCGGGAGGCGATCCTGATGCATGCGGTGTCGCGCCTGGTGCTGCATCCGCTAATTACCAATATTCAAACGTCTTGGGTGAAGATGGGACCCGGGGGCGCGGCGATGTGCCTGAATGCAGGTGCCAACGATATGGGTGGGACGCTGATGAACGAGAGCATCTCACGGGCCGCCGGCACCCAGCACGGTCAGGAATTCCCGCCCGAGGCGATGGAGCAGTTGATCGTATCGCTGGTCCGCACGCCGGCGCAGCGGGACACGCTTTATCGGCCGGTTGGCAACGAGCGGCGGGTGGTTTCGTTCAATGCGGCGGAACTGGCGCCGATCGTGCAGACCCCGCCGCGGAAGGTGATGGCGGCCGAGTAGCGGCGATGTCTTCATCCCATGGCCGTCTCGTCACGTGATTCTCTTGCGTCGGACTCGCGCCGCTGTCACCAGTTGACGACAAAACAAAGCGGCGGAAAACTCCACTGGTGACGGCAGACGAGCGGCTGGTTCGGCGCATCTCGGACGACGCAGCTTTGGCGAAACGGGTCGTTTGGGTGGGCGACGTCGCGGAATAAGGCCTTCATCGCCCCCTAAAGCCCGAACCGCTCCAACAAGGCCAGAGTTCGAGTCGGTTTCCTTGGCCGTGCAGCCAAGAATGCCCGCAGGTCCGCCGGATGATCGATGTCCAGGCCAATCCCCGGCAACCGCACGACGGACGGCTCTATCCCCCGCGCGCGGGCCGCCATCAGATGCGGAAAGTAACTGTCGTCGCCAAACCGCAACGGCACCGAAAACGGCGGCGTGCACAGCACGGCGTTAGAGCCCAGTTCATCATGCGCTGGGACGATGGTGAAGGACGGCGGTGCAGTGCAGGATGAAACGACCGTGTCGATCTCGGCCGAGGTCGCGCGCGGAATATCCCCCGGAACCGTCAGCAGCGCGCCCTTCCCTTCCGCCGCCAGGAGCCGCGCCATCCCGTTCACAGCGCCGGTATGCCCGTCCAACGCGCCCTCAGTCACCACTCGCGCGCCGTACCGCCGGGCCAGGTCGGATGCCACCGGATCAATAGTGTTCACCAGGATCCCAGCCAGCCGAGTTGCGCCGGCGAGCGCTGCAAGCACATCCTCCAGCATCGTCGCCGCCAGCACCTCCCGCTGCGCCGGCGTCAGCATGGAGGCGGTCCGCTGTTTCGCGCCGGTGAACGCCTTGACCGGAACGGCCGCCCATACGTCAATCACGACGGATGTCGTTCAT
Organism: uncultured Alphaproteobacteria bacterium; assembly: GCA_963817185.1. Taxonomy (GTDB): domain Bacteria; phylum Pseudomonadota; class Alphaproteobacteria; order Acetobacterales; family Acetobacteraceae; genus Rhodopila. The sequence continues at coordinate 1,229,913 of CAWFNN010000007.1, forward strand.
CGGTGGCCGCTGTGCCGCAGGTTGCGCATCTCGCGCCGCCGCAGCGTCGCCGCCGCTTCCACAACGATCCGAGCGAGCGCCTCCCGATCCTCGATCGTGGTCATCAGCGTCTGCGCCAGCGTTACCCGCGCGTCGATCGAGACCACTTCGGACATGTCCGCACGATCGATCACATAGCCGTCCAGCAGATCGGCATACCGCTGCGCGACGGTGCCAGCCGATGGGTCCAGTCCCAGCTCCGTCATCATTTTGGCCGTCGGACCCTTCACCGCCCGGCCGGCGATAATGGGGGACACCGCGATGATCGGCGCCTTGCAAACTGTCAGTGCCTCCCGCACGCCGGGGATCGCGAGGATGGGCTCGACGCTGATGAACGGGTTGGAGGGACAGATCACCACAGCTTCCAGCGACGGATCGGTCAACGCCGCGATGAACGCCGGATGCGGCTTGGCCGCGCCCGCACCCTGGAACTGCAGTTGGCTGACCTTCGGTTCGCACCGCCGATGAACAAAATACTCCTGGAAATCGAGCCATCCCAGGTCGGTCAACAGACGTGTGCGCACGGGACCGTCGGTCATTGGCACGACCGCGGGGCCAACGCCCATCCGCCGGCAGAAATCAGCCGTGACAGTAGACAGGCTCTCACCGGCCTTTAGTCGCCGCGTCCGCTCCACGTGCAAAGCCATGTCGCGGTCGCCCAGGCGGAACCACGTCTCGCCGCCGAGCGTCTCCAGCGTTTCCATGAACGACCAGGTTTCGTCTTGACGACCCCAGCCGACTTCTCGATTGGCCAAGCCAGCCAAGGTGTACGTGACAGTGTCGATATCAGGGGAAATCGACAGGCCGAGATGCTCGAAATCGTCGCCGGTGTTGACGACGACCAGCAAGTTCTCGGGCGGCATGATGCGCGACAGGCCCAGGGCCAGTTTAGCGCCCCCTACTCCGCCGGACAGTGCGATGATCACGGGGCGATAATCACTGGAAAAGATCCTCCTCAGGCGGGCGTATCACGTCCGCCACCGGCACATTGGGCGCCTGCCATGTCAAGCCTCGGATAACGACGACAGGTTGCGCCTCCGCCGCCTGACCCTGCAACAATGACGCGGCGGCGGCAATCTCATCCGCGAAGCCGATGATGCTGACCTCCAGCGTGCGGCCGAACAGGTCGGGCTGGCCGCGCAGGTCGATCACCGATGGAAGGCCGGCCGAACCGATCGCTACACCAGTCGTGCCGCGGCGCCACGGGCGGCCGAAACTGTCGCTGATGACCACGGCTACGTCCGCCCGGCCGGCGAGCGCGGAGCGGATTGCCGCGGCCGATCCGTCCGGGTCCAGCGGCAGCAGCAGGGCGCGGTGACGCCCATCCGCCGCCGCCACGTTGGACTGATCGACGCCCGCATTGGCCATCACAAACCCCAGGCGATGCTGCATGATCATCAGGTTGGGCCGGCTGCGAACCACCTTTACCGATTCCGACAGAACGACGTCCACGATCCGGGGGTCCTTGCCGATCTCGGCGGCAAGCGCGAGGGCCTCTGCGGATGGCACCACGTCAGCGAGATCGACCGTCCGGCCCTCGGCTTTGGAGACGATCTTCTGTGCGATCACCAGCACGTCGCGGTCGCGCAAACTGTGGCCGGCGCGTTCGAGGCCGGCCAGAATCAGCGCCGGCAGATCGTCCCCGGCCTGCACCATCGGCAGACCAGGGATCGCGAAAAGCTCCAGGCAGGCGGTCATGCTATCCGAAGCGTTGGCGCAGCTTCGGCAGCACCAGTTCCCCATACAGCTTCAGGAACCTGGCCTGGTCGTTGCCCGGCGCATGAAACACCAGATGGCGGAAGCCCATGTCGATATACGGCTTGAGCTTCTCGATATGCTCATCGGGATCCGACGAGACGATCCAGCGGCTGGCAGCCCGTTCGATCGGCAGGGCATCGGCGAGCCGCTCCATCTCCCGCGGGCTGTGCACCGTCACCTTTTCTTCCGGCGTCAGCGCCAGCGCGGCCCAAATACGGGTGTCCTCCAGCGCCTGTTTGTTATCGGTGTCAAAGGACACCTTCATCTCGATTATGCGATCGAAGTCCGGCTTAGGCCTGGCGGACAGCGCCAGACCCTCGGCGACGTTCGGCAGCAGCGTTTCGGTGTAGAGGTCCCACTTCTTGCCGCTGGTGCAGATGAAGCCGTCGGCCATCCGCCCGGCATATTTCGCGATCTGAGGGCCGGCACCCGCTACATAGATCGGCAGGTACGCACCCGGCTTGTCGTAGATCGTCCCGCTCTGTGTCTTGTAATATTCACCTTCGAAGGTGACATGATCCTCTGCCCAGAGCTTGCGGATCAGGCTGATCGCCTCCCGCAGTCTGGCAAAGCGCTCCTTCATTTCGGGCCAAACCATGCCGGTGGCGGGGACCTCGTTCAGCCCCTCGCCGGTGCCGACGCCCAGGATCACGCGGGCCGGGAACAGCGAACCCAATGTGCCGAATACCTGGGCGACCACGGACGGATGATACCGGAAAGTCGGCGTCAGCACGCTGGTGCCCATCACGATCCGCCGGGTGCTGGCGCCAAGGGCACCCAACCAGGCCAACGCGGACGGTGCATGCCCGTCGGTGTGCCTCCATGGCTGGAAATGGTCGCTGACGAAGACGGAATCGAACCCGGCCTGCTCCGCCAGGACGGAGAAATCCAATAACGGACGGGGAGCGAATTGCTCCGCCGACGCTTTGTATCCGAGCTTCAAAGTCATGGGCTGCCTCCTGCAGTTGACTTCAGGCTACCGCCGACCCGGTACCGCGGCAATGCGCGCCAGGGGCTAACCTGGGGACCGCCCGAAGCGGGCCGCTCCGAGCGGGCGACAGGTGTGCAAGCCATATACGCATCCGCTAACGCATGTTTAGGCGCGCCGCTCAGGACATCGCATTTGCCAGACCGATTTTTGCCGTTCCGGCCCGTTTGGCGGTGCGGCATAGGCCTTGCGTGTCAGGGCTGCATGCGTAGTGACGATGCCCAATCGTGAAAGTATTGCTCGCTGACGACGATGCAGAACGTGCCGGCGCGGTCGCGCGGGTCCTCGCCGCCGATGCCGGGCTGTCTGTCGTGCGTCTCAGAATGAACGAATCGCTGGCGGACGCGGTCGCTTCTCTGTCCCCGGACGTCGTGCTGGTGGATATGGCCCGTCCGGACCGCGACGCGCTGGACGGCATCCGGCGGGTCGCCGCTCCCAACCCGTGGCCGGTGGTCATGTTCGTGGACGAGGACGACCAGGCCTTCATGGAGGAGGCGATCCGCGCCGGGGTTTCATCTTATAACGCGATCGGAATGCTGCCCCCCGACGTGAAGCCCATCCTGCGCGCGGCCGTCGACCTGTTCCGCCGGCATCAACAGGCGCAGGACGATCTGAAGCAGGCCGAGAGCCGACTGAACGAACGGTTCGTCATCGACCGGGCCAAGGCCATCCTCATCAAACAGCGCCGACTGAGCGAACCCGATGCCTACAAATGGCTCAGCTGTACCGCCATCAGCCGGAGACGGCGGATCGTCGAGATCGCAAGCGAACTCATCAACGCCATGAAGGGAAACGCGGGATGAGTAAGCCGATCCGCGTCGGGCTGCTGAGACTTGTCGACAGTGCCCCCGTTGTCGTCGCCGAAGCCGACGGCCTGTTCCGAGATCAAGGTATCAACGTTGAGGTCAGCATCGAGCCGTCATGGTCGAACATCGCCGACAAGCTCACCTATGGTGTCCTGGACGCCGCGGTGATGCTGCCGCCGCTGGCGCTGGCCGCTTGTGCCGGCCTGCGCGGACCAAAGGCTCGTCTTGTGGTACCGATGTCGCTGAGCCAGGGCGGCAACGCCATAGTGGCGAGCAACCAGGCCGCGGCGAGCCTGACCGAGGACGGGTCGCAACCCCGGCTTCGGCTGCTCGACTGGCTCCGGCCGCAGGTGACGCGCCCGCGTTTCGCGGTGGTCCACGCCTTCTCGACGCACAATCTGCTGCTTCGCTACTGGTTCGCGTCCGGAGGCGTTGATCCGGACCGGGATATCGAGACCGTCGTCATCCCGCCGGAGAACGTGGTCGAGGCCCTCGCCACCGGCAGCATCGCCGGGTTTTGCGCCGGCGCGCCATGGGGCGACGTCGCCGAGCGTGAGGGCGCCGGCCGGATCCTGATCGGCACCTCGGTGATCTGGCCGTTCCACCCAGAGAAGTGCCTGTGCGTCGGCGAAGCCTGGGCGGCGGCAAATCCTGACCTGTTACATGGTCTGATGCGCGCCGTGCTGCGAGCCCAGATCCGCTGCGATCTACCCGAGGAAGCGCCGGCGATCGCGGCCCTGCTGGCCCGAGCCGATGGCCTTCGGCTGCCCGAGGACGGCTGCCGGGCAGCGCTGCCAGGAGGTTCGGGAGCGGAGCTGATCCGCTTCCACACAAGGGAAGCTTGGTTCCCCGCCCGCGCGCACGCGATGTGGTTCCTTGGCCAGATGCGACGTTGGAGCTGGCTGGATGAGCAGACCGATCTGAATGCCGTGGCGGCGCAGGTCTATCGGCCTGATTTGCTTGCATCGGCTGTGCAAGCGGAAGGGCTTTACCCTGCGGCTGAGCTGCCGGCGCTTGAGGGGACGGCCATGTTGCCGATGCCCGATGACGAAGCATTCGCACCGGGCGGGCGCAAGCGCCAATGATCATGACGACATTTCGCCGAAATTCTGAACTATTGTCTCCTGGGTATGCATTTGGCGCCTATATTTTGGCCGTTTACGCCGGTGAGTTTCGACTGATCCTTATGCTTTCCTCGTTGCCGACTTGGCACTGATCTTGCGGACAACATGGAAGAGGCGATGGATTTTAACGCCACGGACTTTCCCAACGACGGGGCCGCACCGATCCGAAGCGATATGCGTCTCCGGTCATCGACCGGCAGACCGACGAGGTTGCCCACGCGGGCGACCGCCAACACATCCATGCAGCAGGAGCGGAGCTGACCGTACGGGGGCGTCGCAGCCTGGCCTACACGGCACCCATGCGGTTCCAGGCGTCCAAAGCCGCGATCTTGTAGGCCTCCGCCAGGGTCGGATAGTTGAACGTGTTCTCGATGAAGTAATCCAGCGTGCCGTGCAGGTTCAGAACCGCTTGGCCGATATGCACCAGCTCGGTCGCGCCTTCGCCGACGATGTGCACGCCCAGCAGGCGGCGGCTCTTGAGGGAAAAAATCATCTTCATCATGCCGTTGTTCAGGCCCATGATGTGGCCGCGTGACGTCTCCCGGAACCGCGCGACGCCGCACTCATAGGGAATCCCGCGACGGCGGACTTCCTCCTCGCTCATGCCGACCGTAGAGATTTCTGGCACGGAATAAATCCCGTACGGGAAGTAGTCTGGCGCGGGCGGCATGGCGATATTGAACGCATGGCAGGCAGCGATGCGGCCCTGCTCCATCGACGTGGATGCCAGGCTCGGAAACCCGATGGCGTCGCCGGCCGAATAGATGTGCGGCACTTCGGTCTGGAATGTGGCCGGATCGACCTTCAGACGCCCTCGTTCATCCGGGGTCAGGCCGCAGGATTCGAGATTGAGGCTGTCGGTGGCACCCACCCGTCCGGCGGCATACAGCAGCATCTCCGACCTGACGCGGCGGCCGTTTTCCAGTACGGTGACCGGCCAGTCATGCTCGAATTCGATCCGGGCGACCTTGGAGCCGAAGCGGATGGCCATGCCTCGGTCGCGAAGCTGGTGAGTGAAGTCCTCGACCAGTTCGTGGTCGATGAACTCGAGGAGGCTGGGGCGTGATTCGACCAGCGACACGCTCACGTCGAGGGCGCTGAATATCGTTGCGTATTCGACGCCAATGACCCCCGCACCAACGACCGTCAGGCTGCGCGGCAGACGGGGAACCTCGACGATCTCGTCGCTGTCGAGAACGTTGATGCCGTTGAACGGCACATCGGCGGGACGATACGGACGAGTGCCGACCGCGATCATGACCTTGTCGCCACCGACGATCCGGATGTCGCCGTCGCTCAATGTAATTTCAACCGTGTGGGGGTCGAGGAAGCGGCCCGTCCCAAGCATCGTCTGAACCTTGTTGCGGGCGAACTGATGCTCCAGCACATCGACCTCGTGGTCCAGGGTCATGTGCAGCCGAGCCATCAGGTCCCTGGCCTGGATATCTTTTTTGACGCGGTAGGCACTGCCGTAGAAGCCTCGTTCGCGCCAGCCAGTCAGGTTCAGGACGGTTTCCCGCAACGTTTTGGAAGGGATGGTGCCGGTATGCACGGACACGCCGCCGACTCTGCGACCCTTTTCGACAACGAGGACAGCGTGTCCCAGCTTCGCGGCCTGAATAGCGGCTCGGCGGCCAGCGGGGCCGCTGCCGATGACGATGAAATCATATCGCGTCATTATCGAATTGATCACCCGCCTGTTGGGGGAGCACGCTATCCGCTTTTTTCGACGATGGGGAGGGCAAATCGCCTGGATTGACGGCAATCGAGCGAGGGATCAGCCTGGATCCAACATCAACGGTCAAAAAAGAGGGGACGTGCCATGCCGCTGCCAGCGGATACGGATGTCAGCACACCGAAATACCTGCGCGACAAGTACGCGATCGTGGGGGTCGGCGAGACCACCTATACGCGCGGATCCGACAAAACGACGCGCGCCCTGGGTACCTGGGCGCTGCGTAATGCGGCGGCGGATGCAGGTATCAAGCCATCCGACATCGACGGGATGCTGTCATACTCCGGCAATGACAGTACGTCAGCCACCTTTATGGCCGGCGATATTGGCGCGCGCCTGAACTTCTACATGGACTGCATCGGCGGCGGGTCATCCACCGAAGCCCTGATCGGTATCGCCATCGGCGTGATGGAGGCGGGCCTGTGCCGGTGCGTCGCGATCTTCCGCGCGATGAACGGCTTTTCCCAGGTTCGCATCGGCGGCACGGGCGCTCGGTCGGCGACGCCGGTGAACGGCGACATGCTCCACAACCGGGCTTACGGCTGGCAAAGCGCGGGGCAGATGTTCAGCCCAACCTTCATGCGCCACATGTACGAATACGGCACGAAGCCCGAACAGGTGGCGATGGTGAAGGTCGTGCACTCCGAGCACGCGTCGAACAACCCCAAGGCTTATTACAAGAAGCGATACACGGTGGATGACGTGCTGAGCAGCCGGATCATCTGCAAACCGCTGCACCTGCTGGACTGCTGCGTGGAGACGGATAACGCAACAGCTATCATCGTCACGCGCGCCGACCGGGCGAAAGATATGCGTCATACGCCCGCGTTGATCCGGGGGATTGCCGGCCGGTGCAGCAAGCCGCGCATGGACATGCATTATCAGGCGGGACCGATCGCGCGCGTCGCCGGCTATTACGCGAAGGATATCCTGTGGCCGAACGCCGGCGTCGGACCCGAGGATATCGATGCCACCGGCGCCTACGACGCCTTCACGTTCACCTCGATGCTGCAACTTGAGGATTACGGCTTCTGCAAGAAGGGCGAAGGCGGTGAGTACGTGTCGTCCGGGATCACCCGGCTGGGCGGTCGACGGCCAAACAACACCTCGGGCGGCCATCTGTGCGAGGGCTATACACATGGCATGAACATGGTGATCGAGAACGTCCGGCAGCTTCGCCATGACGTCGATGATTCCTGTCCGGTCGGGTCCGACGGCAAGCGTCGCCACACATTCGATTACCGCGAGGGCGGCTGCCGTCAGGTCAAGGATATCGAGGTGACGGCCAATCTTGGATGGGCGAACCCGATGACCGGGTCCGCCATGGTCATGCGGCGCGGCTGAGGGGAGAAACGGTCATGTCCATTCAAGGCAATTACCTCGGCATGTCGCTGTCGATCGACGATCTCGACAAGGAAAACCTCGCCTACTTCGCGCATTGCGCCCAGCACGCGTTCCATCTGCAGAAATGCGACGATTGCGGAATGCTGCGGTATCCGCCTACGACCGGCTGTCCTTGGTGCGCCAGCCCGCGAGCCACCTGGACGGCTGTCGAGGGCAAGGGCGCGGTGCATTCCTACGAGGAGGTGCACCACGCCATCCAACCGGCATTCAAGACGCACACGCCATACATGGTCCTGCTGGTGGACCTCGATACCCAGAAGGGCCAGCCGTCGGAACATGAGGCGCTTCGGGTCGTCGGCAATCTGACCACGCCGGACGGCACCCTCGCGCCGCCGGACCTGGTCCGGCAGGTCGGTATCGGAACCCGCGTTCGCATGGTTTTCACTGATGTCGCCGAGGGGCTGTCGCTGCCGCAATGGACGGTGGACACTCAGGCGAAACAACCTGATAAGCCCTGGCGATATCCGCAGGAATAGAGCAGTATCAGCGTGGCTGGGATCGTGAGGCGGCCTCAGGCTGACGCAGTTGCGGTTGCAAGCAAAATATGATCGAATGTCTTGTCCCCGCGTGCCGCAATCGTGAGACACCGGGTCAGCCGTCGCGCGTCCGGCGATGGCGCCCACGGCATGCTTCAGGTCACAGGGATACTGGGTCGTTTCCGCTCAAGGTGCAAACGTTCTAGCATGCTCCTCGATCAAGCCACGGATACCCAGATGCGGGCTGCCCAGCTTCTCGCGGGCGGCACAATGGTCGCGTTCCTGGCGGCTCGGATTTTCGGGCGCAAGGCCCAGAGTGTCCACATCGGGGTCGCCGCTCTCTATATAGTTGGGATCCTGTGCTTCGTGGCTTACGTTCTGTTCTGACTGTTCGCCCAGTGCCTGCATTCTGCCGGCGAGTTACGCAATTGCTGAATAGCGACGGCGGCCGTGACGAGCGGCATGTCGGCTTTGCTTTGTGGTTTCACCAATTCAGACCATCAGCCTTGACGCTGATTAAGCGGCTCGGTCAAACCAAACCATAATATCGAGAGAGGACATATATCATTATTTACTCGGTGAGATTGCGACTGAGACGCGCCGAAATTCACGCTTCGATTTGACCTGCGGGTTTGGAGTTCCGCCGAAACAATCGCCCCTCGACTTGGATTATGACCCGACCTTGGGCTGATGAAGTTGCTCGGTGAGGATGACCTGAGCACATTTACCCAAAATAACCATGCTTCAACGTCCTGAAGTTCGGCGTATTTTGCAGGGGATAAACAGGGCCAATGGAAAAAAGAGTTGTATCACGATTCTTGAGGCCACGCCAATATCCCGGACTTCAAATGCAGGGTACTAGAATGGAACAAACGCGATCCTGGCGCCTTCTTGCCATAACGAGATTGTAATGTCAATTCAGCAACAAAGACGTCAACGCGTGCGACCAGACGTTGCCTGCCGGAGAAGAACTGCACTAGCCTCACCCATCCAAGATGTTGAACGACGTCCGCGAAAAAAAGCCCGCGAACTGGCGCCCGTTAAAACAGGAGATTACGTGATCACTCAGGCAACTGGCGTATCCCGCCGCCGCACCCTGAAGCTCGCTGCGGCTTCAGCAGCCCTTCCGCTTGTGCACATCCGGACCGGACGTGCCGCTGGCAAGGTCTCGGTCGCCTTCTGGGATCACTGGGTCCCGCAGGGGAACGAGATCATGAAGAAGCAGTGCGAGGCCTTCAGTGCGGCGCACCAAGTGGAGGTGCAGGCTGACTTCGTCACCTCAAACGGGGCGAAGAACCTCCTCACCATCGCGGCGGAGGCGCAGGCAAAGACCGGCCACGACATCCAGCAGTTCCCGGGATGGGAAGTGCAGAACCATGCCGACCAGATTGAGCCGATCGACGACGTCATGAAACGGCTGACCGACAAATACGGACCCGTCGCCTCCGCCAGCCAGTACTTGTTCAACGTCAAGGGTCACTGGCTTGCCTTACCGAGCAGCGCCGGCAACCAGAACAAGGGCCCGTGTGGTCGCATCTCTGTCCTGAAGGAGGTTGCGGGGCTCGACATCGTGAAGATGTACCCGCCTTCGGCCGAGGCCACGCCGGACGCCGAGAACTGGACCTACGACGCTATGCTGAAGGCGGCCGAGGCCTGCAAGAAAGCAAACATGACCTTCGGCATCGGCCTTGGCACCACCCCGGATTCGGTCGATACGGCCGGATCGATGTTCGCCGCGTTCGGGGCGGACCTGGTCAGCGCCAAGGGCGACATCAACGTCCACACCGACAAGGTGCGGCACGTGCTCGAATATGCCCAGCAACTTGTGAAATATCTGCCGGCAGACGCCGTCAGCTACGATGACGCGTCGAACAACCGCGCGCTGATCTCCGGTCGTAGTGCTCTCATCTGGAACCCACCCTCGGCCTGGGCGGTCGCCAAGCGTGACGCGCCGAAGGTGGCGGCGGATTGCTGGACATTTCCCGCACCAAAGGGTCCGCATGGACGGTTTCTCCCGCTGGGTGCGTTTTCCTGGGGGATCTGGAATTTCAGCCCCAACAAGACCGCCGCCAAGGAACTGATCGAGTTCCTCTCGCAGCGAGAGAACGTCGAAGCGCGGTGCACCGTTGTCCAGGGTTTCGACGTCCCGCCCTTCGCCAGCATGGCAGATTTCAAGATATGGGAAGAGGTAGAGCCGCCGAAGGGAACGGTTTACAACTACCCGATCCGCAAATCGCAACATCAGGAAAACTGGGTCGCCATGGCCCCTGCCCCGCCAGAAATCGCGGTGCAGGCATACAGTCGCGGGACGCTCCCGACGATGCTGGCCAAACTTCAGACCGGACAGTCGATCAAGCAGGTGCAGGATTGGGCACAGGACGAATTGGAAGGCTTCGTGCGGTAACGCACAGGGCGTTTGTGCGATAACATGGATGACCGGCACCCCGAGCTTCCTCATGCCAGCGATCCGCCGGCCACCTTCGGGCTTGGCATGGGCGGCAACACCAAACACTGATGGCAGCAACGTGCACGGGGCCTTGCCCCGGTCGCTCGGCGCGGCCTCCGAGACTATGCCAGACAACCCGCAAATCATCGCCCGGCCGCAGGTCGAGCTGGAGGGGTTCCTTCGCTAGCCACGCCAGGTTGCACGCATGAAAAACTCCGGCGATGCGGAAGCGACATTGCGTGGCGCCGCGGCAACGGTTAGCGTGAAGAGGCTGGACCTCGGTCCGGATCGGTGGGCGGCCTGACGCATTGACAGGACGGCTGATCCGGTTGATTTGGCAGGCCAATAGCAACGCGTCGGCAGAAGGCCCTCGCCCACAGGGAGTACCATGTTCGAGGATGCGCATTCGCTTCACGTTGATGCTGTGTTGAGACGGCGGGCTTTCCCCGCCCGCGGCGTTCTGCGCCGGGCGGACATGGACATCCGTCCATACGCCGGCGGCCCGTCCCGATGCCAGCGTCCTCAGCCCATCCCAGACCCAGAGAAGGACTCCTCGTGACCACCCCCAGGAATAGACCTAAAGCCGCCGGCAGGATGACACGCCGCGGCGCGCTCAAGCTCGCCGCCGCTTCCGCCGTGCTGCCTCTGGTGCATATCCGGTCCGGACGAGCGGCCGGGAAGGTATCGATTGCCTTTTGGGACCACTGGGTGCCGTCGGGCAATGCCGTGATGCAAAAGCAGGTCGCGGCCTGGGGCGCCAAGAATCAGGTCGACGTCCAGGCCGATTTCATTACCTCGGTCGGGCAGAAGAACCTTCTGACCATCGCGGCCGAAGCGCAGGCCAAGACCGGTCACGATGTCCAAGCCTTCCCGACCTGGGAAGTCCATAACAACGTGGACGCACTGGAACCGCTCGATGACGTGATGAAGCGGCTGACCGACAAATACGGTCAGGTGAACCACGTGTGTGACTACCTGGCGAAGATCAAAGGCCACTGGATGGCGGTGCCGACCAGTTCGGGCACGCAGTACAAGGGACCGTGCGGCCGCATCAGCGTGCTGAAGGAGAAGGCCGGGCTCGACGTCGTTGCGATGTATCCGGCGAAAGCAGGTCATACGGCGGCGTCCGATGCGTGGACCTGGGACGCACACCTCGCGGCTGCGGACGCCTGCGCGAAAGCCGGGATGCCCTTCGCTATCGGCCTCGGCCAGACGAGTGATTCGGTTGATGCCGCGGGGGTCTTGTTTCGCGCCTACGGCGCCGAACTGGTGGACAAGGACGGCAAGATCACGGTCAAGTCCGACAAGGTGCGGGCCGTGCTGGAATATGGCCAGAAGCTGGTCAAGGTGCTGCCGGCCGACGCTGTCAGTTATGACGATGCATCGAACAACCGTGCGCTGATCTCCGGGCAAAGCGCGTTGATCTGGAATCCGCCGTCCGCCTGGGCGGTCGCCAAGCGTGACGCACCGAAGGTGGCCGAGGACTCCTGGACGTTCTCCGGACCGGCTGGCCCCGAGGGACGCTTCGTCCCCTATTTGCCGTTTTTCTGGGGTGTCTGGTCGTTCAGCAAGAACAAGACCGCGGCAAAGGAATTGATCGAAGCACTGATGCAGCGCGACGCTGTCGAGGCTCGCTGCAACGAGGTGATCGGCTACGACGTGCCGCCCTTCGACTCGATGCTCGATTTCAAGGTCTGGCAGGAGGTCGGGCCGCCCACGGGTACGGTTTACAACTACCCGATCCGGCCGTTCCACCATGCAACGGCCCATATCGCCGCGTTGCCGGCCCCGCCGGAAATCGCGGTTCAGATCTACAATCGCGGCACGATGCCGACTATGCTGGCGAAAGTGAAAGGCGGCCAGTCGATCGATCAGGTTGTCGCCTGGGCGTCGGATGAACTGGAAGGCTTCACCCGCTGATCTGATCAGGCCGCGCCGGGGACAACCGGTTCGGCCAGCCAGGAAGGGCTTCGGGAGGTATAGAAGATGGCAGACGGAACGAGCATCCCGATCGGTGCTATCGCGCCGCGCCGAGCGACGGCGCGAAGGAGCACGATGCGGCGGTTCGCCCAGCGGCGATCCACCACCGGATTCCTGTTATGCCTGCCGCTGATCCTGCTGGTCGCCGGGCTGGTCATCTACCCGGCGTTCTACGCCATCTACTTGAGTATGCTGAACAAAAAGATGACCCACTTTGTCGGCCTGGGCAACTTCGAGTTCCTGCTCAGGCGTCACACCTTCCAGATGGTCATCTATCAAAGCTGCCTCTACGCGATCACCGCGGTGATCTTCAAAGTGCTGATCGGCTTCACGCTCGCGAATCTGATGCACAACATCCCCGGCAAGAACCAGCGCATCTGGCGAGGCCTCCTGATGGTGCCCTGGGTCATCCCGCTGGCACTTTCGACCCTGACCTGGTGGTGGATGTTCGATCCGTCCTACTCGGCCTTCAACTGGGTGCTGAATCAATTCGGCATCGCCAATGTGCCCTGGCTTGGCGTTGGCTGGATCGCACGGCTGTGCACCATCACCGTCAATGTCTGGGGTGGCACGCCCTTCTTCATGATCATGTACCTGGCCGCCCTGAAGTCGGTGCCGGAACAACTGTATGAAGCTTCGGCGATCGATGGCGCGAACGCGGTGCAGAAACTGTTCTACGTGACCCTGCCGATGATGCGGAACATCATCGCGATCACCATTCTGTTCAGCCTGATCGTCACCTTTGCCGAATTCGACATCGTCCGGATCCTGACGGCGGGCGGACCTGAGGACCAGACCCACATCTTCGCCACCTATGCCTTCCAGGTCGGTATCCAGTCCGGGGACATCCCGTTGGGTGCGGCCGACAGCCTGTTCATGTTCCCGATCCTCGCCTTCGCAGCGTTCTTCGTGCTGCGCGGCGTGACCAGACGCACCAGGGAGATCGCGGCATGAGCGCGACAGTCGCCGAACGGCGTGTCAGGGTCGCCACGGAGCGGAGGCACAGTCTTCACCGGCAGCGGCTCTGGGCGCTGTGGGGCAGCTATATCGCGTTATGCGTGTTCGTGGTCATGTTCCTGGTGCCGCCGTTCTACACGCTGATGACCAGCCTCAAATCGTCAGCGGAAATCTCGGCCCAGGTGGGCAGCCCATGGATCGTGCATCACCCCACGCTGGCGAATTTCTGGTATCTGATCACCTATCCGAATTTCCAACGCTACTATCTGAACTCGGCGGTCGTCACGATCCTGACGGTTGCCATCTCGATGGTGATTTCGGTGCTTGCGGCGTTCGGCCTCTCACGCATGGGCTTCTGGGGCAGCCAGACGCTGTCGACCGGCGTCTTCCTCACCTATCTGGTTCCGCCCTCGCTGCTGTTCATCCCGTTGTTCCAGATCATCGGCAAGCTTGGCCTGATCAACAATTTCTGGTGCCTGGTACTGCTGTATCCGACACTGGCCGTGCCTTTCTGCACCTGGATCATGATTGGATACTTCAGTTCCATTCCCAAGGAACTGGATGAAGCGGCGCTGATCGACGGCGCCGGCTACCTGCAGATGCTATGGCGGATCTTCATTCCCGTTGCGATGCCGGGGATCATCGCGGCAACGATCTTCGCGTTCACGGTGGCCTGGGGCGCGTTCCTTTACCCGCTCGCCTATCTTTACACCTCTAACCAGATGGTCCTGACGGTGGGGATCATCTCTGACCTGATCCGCGGCGACGTGTTCCAGTGGGGCAAGATCATGGCCGCCTGCCTGCTGGCCTCGCTGCCGCCGATCGTCATCTATGCCTTTCTGATGGACTACTACGTGGCGGGCCTCACGGCCGGGGCGACCAAAGGCTGACCCCTATGGCCAAACGCCAGCACAAACCCCAACCGAGGAAACGATAGAACCATGGCTGAAGTCTCCGTCCGCAAGGTCGTCAAGGAATATGATGGTGGCGTCCAAGCGGTCAAAGGCATCGACCTCGAGATCGCCGACCACGAGTTCGTCGTGCTGGTCGGGCCGTCAGGGTGCGGCAAATCCACGACATTGCGCATGATCGCGGGGCTGGAGGAGATCACCGGCGGCGAGATCTGGATCGATGGCGATGTTGTCAATGACGTCCCGCCGCGCGACCGCGACATCGCCATGGTGTTCCAGAACTACGCGCTGTATCCGCACATGAGCGTCTTCGACAACATGGCGTTCGGGCTGAAACTGCGGAAGTTCCCGAAGAACGAGATCAAGCGGCGGGTCGACGAGGCGGCGCGGATCCTCGATATCTTGCCTTTGCTGGACCGAAAGCCGCGTGCCCTTTCGGGCGGACAGCGTCAGCGCGTTGCGATGGGCCGGGCGATCGTGCGCAACCCGAAAGTGTTCCTGTTCGATGAACCACTGTCGAACCTGGACGCCAAGCTGCGGGTGCAGATGCGCACCGAGATCAAGAAAGTTCATCAGACGGTTCGCACGACTACGGTCTATGTGACCCACGATCAGATCGAGGCCATGACCCTCGCCGACCGTGTGGTTGTGATGAATGGGGGTGTCATCGAGCAGGTCGGCACGCCGAACGACCTTTATCATCATCCGGCAACCCGCTTTGTCGCCGGGTTTATCGGCTCGCCGGCAATGAATTTCCTGCCGTGTCGCGTGCAGGATGGTGCAAATGGCGATCTGGCGGTGCGGGTGACCGACACTATCACGGTGCCTGTTCCCCCAGCCCGGGCCAATCGTTACGGGGCGTTCAAGGGCAAGGCAATGGTCCTGGGCCTTCGGCCCGAACATCTGTTCGAATACCATGAGCAAGGGAAGCCGGGCTGGACGCGGGTCGATCTACCCGTCGATGTCGTCGAGCCCATGGGCATGGAGACGATGGTCCATTTCTTTGTCGATGGCGCACCGGTCTGCGCCCGGGTCGATCCCGCCACACACGCCGCCCCCGGCGAAATTCTGCCGCTGACGGCGGACCTGAATCAGATGCACCTGATGGAGCCTGATACTGGCAAGGTGGTTTAGCAGCGCCAGGGCGAGCGAGCACGCGAGTAAGGGCCAGCCCCGGACCCGCGTCCTGCAAAGCGTGCATGCGGAGGACGGGCCGACCTCCTCTGGAACCCGTGTCTTATCGGCACGATCGCAGCGGCCGAGGGCCGCTTGATACCGGTTTCGATCGTCACCGGCTTCCTTGGTAGCGGCAAAACGAGCTTGATCAGCCGCATGCTGCGCGATCCAGCGTTCGGGCGGACCGCCATTATCGTCAACGAATTTGGGGAAGTCGGACTGGATCACGCGTTGATCGCCAGCAGCGATGATTCGGTCCTTACCCTCAGTACGGGTTGTCTGTGCTGTGCGGTCCAAACCGATCTGGCGCTCACGTTGACGGAATTGCTCGGACGTCGGGAGGCTGGGCTGGTGGACTATGACCGAATCCTGGTCGAAACGTCGGGTCTCTCTGATCCCGTACCGATATTGCAGGCGATGATGACCGACGGCGACGTCTTCGCCACACACCAGATCGCTGCGGTGACGACATTGGTCGACAGCGTGCATGGCGAACAGACACTGGTCGAGTACGCCGAGGCGCGTCACCAGGTCGCACTGGCGGACCATCTTCTGATCAGCAAGACGGACCTGCGAATGCCCTCAGATCGGCTGCTGGCTCGGCTGGATCAGTTGAACCCAGGTGCGCCACGCATAACAAGTTCGCAAACTGATCCGTCACAGTTGTTTGGCGGCATATCGGTAGCCTCATTAGCGCTGCGTCTTGACGCGGCACCGCGCCGGAAGCGGCACAGCGAGATAGAAACGTTTACGGTGCTGCGAGAGCGGCCTCTGCCTGCCCTGGCGCTGACCTTGCTGCTGCAAGTGATAGCGGAACATTGCGGATCGCGGATGCTACGCCTGAAGGGCATCGTCGCGATCGAGGAGATGCCTGGGCGGCCTGCGGTGATCCATGGCGTTCGCCACGTCGTCAGCTCACCTGTCTTTCTCGATCGGTGGCCTAGTGAGGATCAGAGCACAAGAATGGTGTTCATTG
Organism: uncultured Alphaproteobacteria bacterium; assembly: GCA_963817185.1. Taxonomy (GTDB): domain Bacteria; phylum Pseudomonadota; class Alphaproteobacteria; order Acetobacterales; family Acetobacteraceae; genus Rhodopila. Next base: position 1,246,689 of record CAWFNN010000007.1, read on the forward strand.
GGAAGGGGATACCTCCTTATTTCGTGTCGCGGCTGCTGGACGCTATCGAGGAAGAGGTGCGCGATGCTACGACAGGAACTGAGTTGACTTCAGTCTGACCGAGAAATCGCTTCTCATCCACGGCACCAGGAGGCCGGACGCGTCCTTCCGAGCGTGCGGCATTACCGCTTGGGTGGCGATCAGCGCGGCCGGATTCGGCCGTACTGCCGTCTTGGGGTCGGCGCCACATCGGCAGCCCCGCGGAAAATCGTAATGACCGGGCGTGGAACATCGGCTCTGCACACTGGTCATTCTCGGCACGGTCAAAAGAGGTAGCCCTACGGACAAAGGGGCGGTCGCCGCCAATCCGGGCGAACAGCGAGGTCGGGTGCGCCCCTATTGGCTCATCCCGTCCCGCGTCCGATGCGATGACGATATGACGAACGTCCTATTGCTGAATTCTGACACTCACTTAATTTGGGAATTGCGCCGCAGCAGGCGCCTTGATAGGAACCTCGCCTGATGCGCCTTTCCGCCTATCTCTTGCTTGCCTTCCTGATGTGGGCGGTATCGGCCGCATATGCACAGATGCCCGGCGGTCCTCCATCCGTCGGCGTCGCACGTGCCCGGCAGACCGCGATCACGGAAACATCGGGATTCGTCGGGCGGGTGCAGGCGGTTGATCGGGTTGCGCTGACCGCGCGAGTCACCGCTTTTATCGATCAGCGCCTATTTGTCGAAGGCACCGAGGTCAAACAGGGAGACCTCCTCTATCGGCTGGAACGGGCTCCGTTCGAGGCCGCCGTCCAGCAACAGGAAGCCGCGGTTGCCGATACCAGAGCGCGCCTGGCAAACGCCAACATCCAGCTTGCCCGAGCCCAGTCTCTGCTGAGCACGCCGGCCGGCCAGCGCTCCAACGTCGATGACGCCCTCGCCAATGAGCGATCACTGGCCGCGCAGGTGCTCTCGGCCCAGGCGCAATTGAAGGCGGCGCAGATCAATCTCGATTACACCGAGATTCACGCGCCGATTGCCGGCAAGATCAGCCGGACCAGCATTACCGTCGGCAACGTCGTCTCACCGAGTTCCGGGCCGCTGGCATCCATTGTCAGCCAGGATCCTATGTATGTCCTGTTTCCCGTAGCGTCCCGCACCTTGACGGAATTGCAGAAGCGCTATGCCGGCAAGGGCGGCACCGACGCGGTGGTCGTCAAGCTGCGTCTGCCCGACGGCTCGTTGTATGAGCACAGTGGCAAGATCGATTACGTCGAACCCACGGTCTCCGCGACCACGGACACCATCCTGCTGCGCGCGCGGATCGCCAATCCGCCGCGGGCCCAGGCTGCCGCGGGGCAGCCCGTCGAGCGCCCGCTGGTGGACGGCGCCTTCGTGGACGTCGTGGTTGAAGGCATCCAGCCGGTCCTGGCACTCGGAATTCCGCGCAAATCAGTGTTGTCCGATCAGCAGGGCGATTACGTCTATGTCGTCGGCAACGACAACAAGGTGGAGCGACGCCGCATTCAGTTGGGACAGTCAACGCCCATGATAGCCGTGGTAGCCGGCGGGCTGAAGGAGGGCGAGATGGTCGTCACTGACGGCATCCAGCGGGTTCGCCCCGGCATCGTCGTCAGCCCGGGACCCGCCAGTCCGCCACCGCCGATCGCTCCCGGGCCACAGAGCACGGGAAAGTCGTAGAATGATTTCCGCGATCTTTGTCGACCGGCCGAGGCTCGCGGTCGTCCTCGCCATTCTGCTGACGCTCGCCGGCGCGCTGTCGCTGCTGCGCATCGCGGTCTCCCAGTTCCCCGATATCGTCCCCCCGCAGGTCACCGTTTCCGCGACCTTCACGGGGGCTTCGGCCGCCGTGGTGGAAGCCACCGTGGCCCAGCCGTTGGAGGCGACGGTCGTCGGCGTGGACAAGATGATCTACATGAAGTCCAACAGCGCGAACGATGGCAGCTATACGCTGACGGTCAGTTTCGAACTGGGCACCAATCCAGACATCGACACGGTCAACGTCAACAACCGTGTTCAGCAGGCGGTTGCACGCCTCCCGCCCGAGGTTCAGCGCAACGGCCTGACGGTGCGCAAGCGGTCCTCGGCCATCCTCGAATTCCTTCAGTTCTATAGCGAAGGCGGCAAGAAGGATCCGCTGTTCATCAGCAACTACGTGACCATCAACGTTCTGGACCGGTTGTCCCGCGTGCCCGGAGTGGGTGACACGACATTGTTCGGCCGGCTGGACTACTCGATGCGCATCTGGTTCGACATGGACCGCCTGGTGGCGCTCAATCTGGCACCCGCCGATATCATAGCGGTCATTCAGTCACAGAACGTCCAGGCGGCGGTCGGCCGTATCGGTGCCCGACCCACCAGTGACGTGACCCAGTTTCAGCTCAACCTGCAGACGCAGGGGCGGCTGACGACCCCCGAGGAATTTGGCAACATCGTCATCCGAGCCAACCCCGACGGCTCGGTGCTGCGCATCCACGACGTCGCGCGAACCGAACTGGGCGCGGCGAACAGCGACACGCTCAGCCGGTTGAACGGCAATCCAGCGGTTTCGATCGGTATCTACCTCGCCCCCGGGGCGAACGCGGTGCAGACCTCCGCCCGAGTCAGCAAGGCATTGGACGACCTGTCGGTCCGGTTCCCCGAAAGCATCAAGGCGCGCGTCTTCTACGACAGCAGTTCCTTCGTTTCCTCCACGATCACCGAGGTGGTAAAGACGCTGGCGATCGCCTTCGTGCTGGTCGTCGCGGTCGTGTTCGTCTTCCTGGGCAGCATCCGCGCGACGGTCATCCCGATGGTTGCCATCCCGGTGAGCCTGATCGGCACGTTCGCCGTGCTGCTGGCGTTGGGATTCTCGGCTAATACGATCTCCCTTCTTGCCCTGGTGCTGGGCATCGGTGTCGTGGTCGACGATGCGATCGTGGTGGTCGAGAACGTCGAACGCGTCATGGCCGAGGAGCCCGCTCTGTCGCCGCAGGAGGCGACAAAGAAGGCGATGGCGCAGATCACCGGCCCGGTCATCGCAATCTCGCTGGTGTTGCTGTCAGTGTTCGTCCCGGTCGCATTCATTCCCGGCTTGTCGGGCACGTTGTTCCGCCAGTTCGCGGTGACGATCAGCACGTCGATGCTGCTTTCGGCGGTCATAGCGCTGACGCTGTCCCCCGCTTTGTGCGCCCTGTTCCTGCGCCATGGCCACCGCCCGCGCGGGCCGGTCGGATGGATGCTGACCGGGATCGACAAGGTAAGGGACGGATATTCCGCCATCGTGACACGTCTGTTGCGCCTGGCGATGCTCTCGGTGCTGGTCATCGTGGCCGCCGGCGTCGGTATCGTCCTGCTTGGAAAGATCACGCCGACCGGCTTCCTGCCTGAAGAAGATCAAGGCGCCATCTTCACCGTCGTTCAGCTCCCAGACGGGGCCTCGGTCGAGCGCACACGTAGCGTGGTCGAGCAGGTCGAGAAGCTCATCCGGCCGATGCCGCAGGTCGAGGCGGTATTGTCGATCGTAGGGTTTTCCCTGCTGGACGGCGGCAATCAGCCGAACGCCGCCTTTCTCGTCACCCGGCTGAAGCCGTTCGAGAACCGGCCCGGAGCGGCAAATGGCGTCCGCGCGGTTCTTGGACGGATTTTCGGCGCGGCCCAGCAGATCCGTTCGGCGGTTGTGTTCCCCTTTAACCTGCCGCCGATCATCGGCCTGTCGACCAGCGGCGGTTTCGAGTATCAGCTGGAAAACCTCGAAGGGCGCAGCCCCGAGGAGATGGCGAGCGTGATGCAAGGCATGATTGCCGCGGCCAATCAAGACCCGCGGTTGAACCGCGTGTTTTCCACCTTCACGGCCTCCAATCCATCCATCTGGCTGGATATCGACCGAGAGAAGGCGCAGGCACTCGGATTGGCGATTTCCGATGTGTTCAACGCACTCCAGACGACACTGGGTGGTTACTATGTCAACGACTTCAACCTGTTTGGCCGCACGTGGCAGGTCAACATCCAGGGTGACGCGATCGACCGCAGCGATCCGGAGGCAATCTACAAGATCTACATTCGCAACAACCGCGGTGAGATGGTCCCGCTCCGGTCCGTGGTAAATGTCCGGATTGCGCTCGGTCCGCAGGTCATCAGCCGCTACAATAATTACAGAAGCGTGACAATAAACGGCAGTCCCAAGCCCGGGGTGTCATCGGGCGACGCGCTCGTGGCGATGACCGAGCTTTCGCGCACCACGCTGCCGCCTGGCTACACCTTCGAATGGACTGGCACTGCGTATCAGGAGAGGGAGGCGTCCGGGCAGACAGGGTACATCCTCGCCCTTGCGGTGCTGTTCGCCTACCTGTTCCTGGTGGCTCTGTACGAAAGCTGGATGATCCCTATTCCGGTGCTGCTCTCCGTCACCGTCGGCGTGCTGGGTGCATTCTTCGGCCTGCAGATCTCAGGGCTACCACTAGACCTGTATGCACAGATCGGCATGGTCGTGTTGATAGCGCTCGCTGCAAAGAACGGGATCCTCATTGTCGAGTTCGCCAAAGAGCAGCGAGAAGCCGGATTGACGATCCAGGACGCGGCCGCGCTGGGTGCGCGGATGCGGATCAGGGCCGTGTTGATGACGTCGATCGCGTTTATCTTTGGTCTCATCCCTCTGGTCTGGGCGACAGGTGCTGCGATGCTCAGCCGTCGCGCTGTGGGCACAGCGGTCTTCGCGGGCATGATCGTCGCGAGCTCGATCGGCGTGTTTCTGATCCCGATGCTGTACGTTGTGTTCCAGACGACGCGGGAGACCGTGAAGCGGCGCTTTGGTGGGGCTTCGAGGCGCAGATAGCACGTAGGAAGAGGTGCTTCCCGCCGGGCGCCAGTCAACCACCGGATTACCGACGAATATGCCGTTGTGACATTCACCATTACCGAAGAGACGCAGCTTCGAAAGCTTGCGGTTGGTGTTCGTCAACTCGGACCAGGAGCCCCGATATTATCGTCACTTGCTCGATGGCCATCAGACCGCAGAGTGCGACAGCATTGATCAAGAACACGTGCCAAACAACCGAGGCATTGAATGCCCCATTACTTCCCGGCAACAGGAACTTAGCAATATAAAGGCCAAATTCGAACACCGCGAATCCTGCCATGAATGGCAGGCTGACCGCGAGGGGAGCCGGCTGTGTGGTGGAAAGCGCCCTTGCCGCCAATATCGCGAGACCAGCCGAGGCACCGATCGCGAGACCCCATGCCGGGCTGTTCCAGGTCCACGGATAGTGAAGCAAAGTGTAGCCAATCACCTGGTTAGCCAACCACACAAGGCACACGACAACGATCGCGCCGTAGCGGGTCAGCTTCAGAGCGGCGAGCGTGGCGAGTGCGGCAAACGGGGTGACGCAGGCGAAGAACGGGCTAAGGCAAGTCCCGCTGGCAACAATCAGTACTGTCCAAAAGGCGCGCGCTCGCCGTCTGGGGCCGAGACCGTCGCAGCCAAAACCGCCGATTGCCTTCATCCGCACACGGTCCGTCGGAACAATCCCGCGATGATCCCGCTTGCCTATCACGTCGTTCATGGCCAGTTCGGCAACCTCCCTCACTGGTTCCGCCAGTTGGGCTTTCGCTTTTCCGCGAAAGCCCTGGGCCCTTCGATATAGTCCTGGCTCTCGATATTCTCCTGTTGCGCGGGATAAATCGTGCGCATCGCCTGCTCGAGTGTCGGTTCATCCATACCCCGATACGATGCCTGCTTCGAGGCACGCACAGCTTTCGGCGAGCATTCCAGTATCATTGCCGCCCACCGCCTGGCAGCCTCCAGGGCGTGACCTTCGGGTACCACTTCGGTGACGAAGCCCATCTCGAACCCCTCCTGAGCGGAGACCCGACGACCGGTCAGGATCATGCCCATCGCCTTCTTGATCGGTACAGAGCGCGGCAAGCGATGCACGCCACCGGCACCGGCAATGAGGCCAACGCGAGGTTCCGGCAGCGCGAAGATCGCATTTTCCGCAGCTATGATGATGTCGCAGGCCAGAGCGGTTTCAAAGCCGCCGCCCATGGCGACTCCGTTCACCGCGGCGATCAACGGTTTCGCGAGATCGAATCGGCTGCAGATACCGGCAAAGCCGCGCGGACCGTTGGGGCGGCGCTTGCCACCAGCCTGCACTTTCAGGTCGTTGCCCGCGGAGAATCCTCGCTCCCCCGCCCCGGTGACGATGCCAACCCAAAGGTCCTCCCGGGCCGCGAACTCATCCCACACACGGGCTAGTTCGTCGTTGGCATCGGCATGAAGGGCGTTCAGCACTTCCGGCCGATTGAGTGTGACGATCCGAAGACGTCCCTCGTCCTCGACAAGGCAGAATTGATAGGGCATCAGCCAATCACCCCATGTTGCTTTAGATTGGCGATCCGGGAGGCGTCACATTTCAACCACTCGGAGAGGACCTGTTCGACGTGCTCGCCAAGCAGCGGCGCGGGATGGACATCGGGCGGTCGGCCGCCGAAGCGGACCGGCCACCCGGTCATGACGTAATCACCGGCCCGCGGATGCTTCATGGTCTGGCGGATGCCGCGTTCCTGGAACGTCGGATCGTCGGCGAGTTCCCTGGTATCCAGGACCGCCCCGGCAGGAATCGTGGCACCGCCGACCAGTCGCATGGCCGTATGCTTGTCGTGGCGGGCAGTCCATTCCGAGACGATTCGGTCGACTTCCTCCCGGTGCTCGGTCCGGGCGGCCGGGGTGGCAAACCGGCTATCACCGATCAGGTCCTCACGGCCCATGACCTTCAGCAGCCTTATCCAATGCTCCGGGTTGGCAGCGCTGGTATAAATATAGACGTAGTCGTTCGGCCCACCGCCTTTGCATGGGTAAACGCCGATCGGCGGATTGCCGCCACCCACCGTCTTCGACCCGGCACGGGGTGCGGGTTTGCCTCCGCTGCGCTCCATGTAGGCGAATGCGTTGCGAATGTAATGCAGGATGGCATCCTGCATCGCCACCTGGAGATGCTCGCCCTGCCCTGTCCTCAACCGTCGGACATAAGCCCCCAGGATCGAGGTCGCCATCAACATGCCGGTCCCGGTATCACCGATGGTCGCCCCGGGCTTACAGGGCGGGCCGTCCTCTTCTCCGGTGATCGACATAAGGCCGCCGCAGGCCTGGGCGATCATGTCGAATGCGAGGTTGTTTTCATACGGACTGCCGGTCCCGAAGCCTTTGACCTGGCAGAAAATGATCGCCGGGTTGATCGCCTTGACCACTTCGTAACCCAGGCCCAGTCGTTCGATCGCGCCCGGGGCGAAGTTCTCGATCATGACATCAGCCGTTTCGGCCAACTCCTTCACCAGTTGCAGGCCGCGTGGATCCTTCAGATTGACCGCGACGGAACGCTTGTTGGCGTTGTACTGCAGAAAGTAGAGAGCATCGTGAGGGCTCTTGCCGCCGACGGAACGGCCGGGATCGCCCGACCCTGGGATTCTCGATCTTCACGACATCGGCGCCCATCCAGGCCAGAGCCTCGGTGCAGGATGGCCCGGCCTCGAACTGGGTGAGGTCCAGGATCTTGAGCCCGGTCAGGCAGTTCTCTCCACTCATTGGTTGGCATTCCCTCAGCAGGTTTTCGGAAAGGCTACGCTCTTCCCGGAACCGACGTCGAGTGTGGCGAGGCGACAGGCGGACAAGCGAGCTCGATTTTGCGGCGCCTTGTCAAAGGCACTTGCCTTCCCGCGCGCGGGAAGCCAGCCTTTAGACCATGGTGGAACCCGTCAGCATCGCCAGTTACCGCGACGACACGCTTTGGGCGGTGGTCGCCTCGATTGGCCGCACAACCCGTGTGGCGGAGGTATTCTCCAACCGCTTGGCAGCCCTGGCCGATCAAGCCTGGCGGGAGCAGCAGGTCAACGCCTACGCCAACTTTCTTCGGAGCAGTCGGCAGCCGACGCCATCCTATACCGTCAAGCCGATCCGGCGCGCCGACCTGCCGCGCACTTGGCGCCCGCTGCCGGCCCTCGGCTTCCTGCAAGGCAGATCGCTATAGAGTACCTGAGAATCGCCAATGCACGACACACGACGCCGATCGAGCGGCTGATGTGAGGCGGTTCGGTCCGGTGGGCGTGACTCACGGCTCATGGGTACTAGCGTGGCTCCGTTGAGGGGACTTTCTCGCGCTCCCCGGTCAGCCGGCCGATCAACTCTTCGAGTTGGTAGAGATCGCGGAACTGGACGCTGATCTCACCGCCTCCCTTGCGTGTGGTGGTAATCGTGACGCGGCAGCCGGTCGCCTCGCTGACCCGGTGTTCTAAAGCGGCGACATCCAGCTTCTTCGCCGTCGGCTGGCGTGGCTCGCCTCGGGCAGCAACGGCTTTGTTGACCAGGACTTCGGTCTGCCGCACCGACATACCGCGCTTCAGGACCTGATCTGCCAGAGCTTCCGGATTAGGTGCATTGACCAACGCCCGTGCATGTCCCGACGACAGGGCGCCAGACCGCACATCCCTCACCACCGGCTCCGGCAGGCGCAGCAAGCGGACCGTGTTGCCGATATGGCTGCGTGACTTGCTTACCGCATAGCCGAGGGCTTCATGGGTGAGGCCGAAATCGACCAGCAAACGCTGGTATCCCTCGGCCTCTTCGATGGCGTTCAAGTCCTGCCGCTGCAAGTTCTCAACAAGGGCCACCACGGCGGCGTCGCTGTCGTCCATCGGCCGCAGGATCGTCGGGATTTCGGTCAAGCCCGCCTGCGCGGCGGCGCGAAATCGGCGTTCCCCCGCCACGATCTGATATCGTTCCGGTAAGGTGGGATGGGGTCGAACCAGAATTGGCTGCAACACCCCCTGGACGCGTATCGAATTCGGCAAGGTTCTCGAGTTCGTCCGGGTTGAAGTCCGAGCGCGGCTGGAACGGGTTGGCGTCGATCTGATCAATCGGGATCGCGCTCACGGACGTACCTCGTTCTGCATTCGAAGGTATTTCGACATCGCCCAACAGCGCGGCGAGGCCCCGCCCAAGCCGTGGCGGCGTGTTCCTGCTAGCCATCGGCTTTCACCTGTTCCGGTACGCCGACTTTCTCTTTTTTCACGATCTCGACGCCGAGGTCGGTATAGGACACCGCGCCGATCGATTTGGGGTCATACAGGATCACGGGCAAGCCATGGCTCGGCGCTTCCGATACCCGAATGTTCCGCGGGATCGTCGTGTCGAAGACCCAGTCGCCGAAATGATTACGAGCGTCCTTTTCCACCAAGCCGGACAGGCTGTTGCGCCGGTCGAACATCGTCAGAAGGATACCGGACAATCGCAGGCGCGCATTGAACCTGCGGCGCACGGCCTCGATCGTATGCATCAGGCTGCTGATCCCTTCCAGTGCATAGAATTCGCACTGGAGCGGTACGATGACACCGTCGGATGCCACGAGAGCGTTCAGAGTCAGCAATCCGAGACCGGGCGGGCAATCGAGCAGGATGACCCGAAATGCCCTGAACTCCGGCAGGCCCGCGAGGGCGTTCTTCAAGCGGAATTCACGTTTTGTTACGGGAACGAGTTCGATCTCGGCGCCGGCCAAGTCCGAATCGGAAGCGATCAACGACAGATTGGCGATCGGAGTCGGGCGGATCGCCTCTTCACCCAGGTCGCCATCCATAAGCAGATTGTATGTCCCGCCATGCCTTTCCGAACGGGTCACTCCCAGGCCGGTCGAGGCGTTACCCTGCGGGTCCATGTCGATCAGTAGGACGGGCAACCCAACTATGGCAAGGGCCGCGGCAAGATTGACCGCCGTCGTAGTCTTACCTACGCCGCCTTTCTGGTTGGCCACGGCCAGGACAAGTGGATTGGTGATGCTAGCCCCCACGGTGATGAGCGGATATCGTCGCAACTCGATGATCCCGATATAGTGGTCATAGCCTCTTTCGCAGGGAATCGGAACGGGCCTTGCTTCAGGATGAAATTTCGCGTTCACCGAGGCGAGGTTACCACCGCGCCGCCGCGAATAAGATCCTCGATCTCGGTGGCAGAATATCCCGCCTCGTCCAAGACTTCGCGTGAGTGTTCTCCCAAACGCGGCGATTGTCTTCTGATCCCGGGGCGTTCTCGGTTCGGCCCGAACTCGATCGGCAAGGCGGGCAGCCCGACCATTTTTCCTTCGGTGCCACCGGTGCGAGAGATGAACACATCCAGAAGGCCGCCGGTCGCCAGCAAGTGGGGATCGGTAAAGAGATCACCTGGCTGGCCCACCCTGGCCCAAGACACATTCGCTCGCTCGCAGCGGATTTCGACATCCATCTGGGGGAATTTCACCAGGACGTCCCGCAGCGCAGGAATCAACCAGGCGCGTTCCTGCAAACGCATGAAGTTGGTCGCGAGGCGCGGATCGGCGGCCAGGTCCTGAAGAGAGAATTCCTCGACGAACCGTGCCCATTGTTGATCGGAGGTCACGCCGATGAACAACTGGCCATCACCAGCGGTCTTGAACACTTCGTAAATTGCCCACGCGCCACGCCGCGCGGGCATGGGCCGAGCCTCCAGGCCGGTGGCGGTCATGCCGGCCATGTGGGTACTCATGAGAAAAGCTGCACTCTCAAAGAGCGCACTGCCGATTCGCTGGCCCTTACCGGTCCGGTCACGCTCCCGCAACGCGGCCTGGGCTGCAATCACGCCAAAGACGGCGCCAAGGATGTCGACGACGGAGGCACCGGCTCGTAGCGGCTGGCCAACCGGGCCGGTCATGAAAGCGAGGCCGGTTTGAAACTGAACGACCTCGTCCAAGGCTGGCCGGTGTTCATAGGGTCCGGCAAGATAGCCCTTCAACGCCAGGTAGATCAGCCTTGAATTCAACGCTGCGAGTTCCTCGTACCCGCAGCCGAGGCGCTCCATCGTGCCTGGACCATAATTTTCCAGCACCAGATCGATACTGGGGATGAGACGGTGGATAACCGCCTGGCCTTCGACCCTCTTGAGATCCACGGCCAAGCTACGTTTGTTGCGGCTGAAGGCCGCGAAGAACCCAGCCGCGAAGCCACCGAGGGCGCGCGTATGGTCGCCCTTGGGCGCCGGCTCGACCTTGATGACGTCGGCGCCTAGCTCGGCAAAGATCAGACCGGCGGTGGGGCCCATCACGGTGTGGCTGAATTCCAGGACGCGGATGCCGGTGAGCGGCGTCGCAAACATCAGACGGATCTCCGGCGCGAGTTGTTGACGCTGACCGGTTGGATCAGTTCGCCAGCTTCTGCCAGCAGGCTCGTGCCATGGATGCGGAACGGCCTGGATCGAAACCGAAATCGTTGGGACAGACGCGCTTCCCGGATCTCGATATCGGGCGGAATGTCGCTCATGCACGCGATTCCCGGATGTTTAGTGCCCGCAGGAAAGAGCCGGTTATAGGGTCTTGGCAACCCGAGTTCGTGCAGGGTGCACCGCCGCGGCCCCCAACAAGCGCGATATTGACACGGTCTGGCCGAAGCCCGGGGTCTACGGTACGGTTTGTGAATAGGAGAACCAGATGGCAACCAACACGAACGTCGCCCTTCGTCTGGCCGAAGCCTTCGCCCGTCACGGGGTCTCCGTCACCTTTGGCCAAAGTCTGCCAAGCGCCTTTCATCTGGCTGCGCGACATGTCGGGATCAGGCAGGCGGCGTACCGGCAGGAGAATGCCGGCGGCGCGATGGCCGACGGTTATGCACGGATTTCGAGGCAGATCGGCGTGGTGACGGCTCAGAATGGACCGGCTGCTACCCTGCTGGTGGCACCGCTGGCGGAGGCGCTGAAGGCGTCGATCCCGATCGTAGCGCTGGTGCAGGAGGTTACCCGCGCGACCACGGACAAAAACGCGTTCCAGGAACTGGATCATCTGAACATGTTCGCGCCGGTGGCAAAATGGGTGCGTCGTATCGACCGAGCCGACCGGCTGGAGGACTACGTCGACATGGCATTCACGGCCGCAGCGTCTGGGCGTCCGGGGCCGGTTGTCATCCTGGTCCCGGCCGATCTGCTGGTCGAGGACGCACCGCCACCGTCGCCGCGAAAGGCATCTCTCGGCGCGTACCCATTGGACAGAACCCAGGCCGACCCGGCGGCGATCGAACGTGTCGCCGATCTGATTGCCGCCGCGAAAGACCCGATCGTGATTGCCGGCGGCGGCGTCCATTTATCCGGTGCGTACGATGAACTGGCGGCCGTTCGGGATGTCGCGCATCTACCCATCGCGACAACGACGATGGGCAAAGGGGTCGTCGATGAACAGCATCGACTGAGCGTGGGTGTCGTGGGCTACGTGATGGGGCTCGGGGCGCGCAGCTTCGGTCTGCGTGGCATGATCGATCGGGCGGACCTCGTGCTGCTGATCGGTAACCGGACCAACCAGAATGGAACGGATAGCTGGACGCTGTTCCCGCCGTCGGCGACCTTTGTCCATTTGGACACCGACCCGATGGAGGTTGGGCGCAACTACGAATCGGTACGCCTGGTTGGTGACGCCAAGCTGACACTGGCGGCACTCGCCCTGGCGTTGCGGCGGCGCGACCTGGCGGTTCGCGAAGCGGCGCGACCGGCGGTCGAGGCCGAGATCGCGACGGCGGTGGCCGATTGGCGCCGCACCGTTGCAGGTGTCCGTTCCCGCGATGGCGGCCCGGTGCGGCCAGAGCGGGTCATGGCGGAACTCGATGTGCGGATGAGTGCGGACGACATCGCGGTCGCGGATGCGTCCTATTCGTCGATCTGGATTGTCGGCGGGCTGGAAAGCCGCAAACCGGGGCAGCGATTTCTGACGCCACGCGGCATCGCGGGACTGGGATGGGGACTGCCCATGGCGATCGGCGCGCAGCTTGCCGCGGCGGATCGGCGCGTCATTTGCCTGTGCGGCGACGGCGGGTTCGCACACAGCTGGGCCGAACTTGAGACGTTGCGGCGATTGCGGCTGCCGGTCACCGTGCTGGTGTTGAACAATGGCATCCTCGGCTATCAGAAGCACGCTGAGGATGTGATCTTCGGCGAACACACGGACGCGGTAGACTTCGCCGCCGTCGATCACGCCGCGATTGCTCGCGCTTGCGGGGTCGAAGGCCGCCGCGTCGAACGCGGCGAGGATGTCGGGGCCGCATTGGACGCCGCTTTTGCGTCAGGTGGGCCGATGTTGATCGACGTGATAACCGACCCGGACGCGAAGCCTCCGATCAGCTTCTACGCCGGCCACTACCCGGAGCCATTTTGATGGACCAGGACCTGAAAAAATTTGCCCGCCTGATCGATGCAGCCGAGCGGATCGCGCTGTTCACCGGTGCGGGTATCAGCACGGAATCCGGTATACTCGATTTTCGCAGCCCGGGTGGGATTTGGACCAAGCAGACTCCGATCGATTTTTCCGATTTTCTTCACTCGGACGATGCACGTCGGGAGACCTGGCGACGGCGTTTCGACGATGGAACCTAGTCTTGCGTCAGGCTACGCCCAATCGCGGCCACCGCGCGGTGGCGGAGCTTGATCCGCGCCGGGAAGGCTTCGTCGGTCATCACACAGAATATCGACGGGCTGCACCAGGACTCGGGCATTCCCGGACGACAAGGTCATCGAACTGCATGGCAACACGACCTACGCCCATTGCCTGGACTGCGGCACGCGCTACGAGATCGAGGCGTTGCGGGTCGACTTCGAGAACGACCGGATCGTTCCGCATTGCGCATGCGGTGGCTGGGTGAAGACCGCGACGATATCGTTCGGCCAGTCGATGCCGATCAACGAGATGCGCCGAGCCGAAAAGGAGACGCTGCTGGCGGATTTGTTCATCGCGATCGGCTCGTCGCTGGTGGTGTATCCGGCGGCGGGGTTCCCGGAGTTGGCGAAGCGCAACGGTTCGGCACTGGTCATTCTGAATTTGCAGCCGACCGGGCTGGATGATATTGCCGATCTGGTACTGAACCGGTCGATCGGCGATACGCTGGGTGCGGTTGTCGGAGTGGACTAATACGACTTTGGCAGGTCCAGCACTCGCTCCGCCAGATAGCTCAGGATCAGTTCACGACTGACGGGCGCGATCCGCGGCAGCATGCTTTCGCGGAACAGACCGTTCCACGTGGTATTCCTGCGCGTAGCCCATGCCTCCATGCGTCAGCACTGCCTGTTCGGCGGCACGATATCCTGCCTCGGCCGCGAGGTATTTCGCGGCGTTTGCTTCGGCGCCGCATTCGCGACCGGTGTCGTAGAGCCACGCGGCCTTGAATGTCAGCAGGTTGGCCGCTTCCAGTTCGGCCCAGTTTTTCGCCAGCGGGTGCTGGATGCCCTGATTCTGTCCGATCGGACGGCCGAACACCACACGCTCGCGCGCATACCGCGTTGCCTTGGCCAGCGCGGCCCGGCCGATGCCGACCGCTTCGGCGGCGATCAGCACACGTTCGGGGTTCAGGCCATGCAGCAGAGCACGAAACCCCTCGCCTTCCTCGCCGATGCGATCCTCGACCGGCACGGGCATATCCTCGAAGAAGACCATGTTCGAATCGACCGCGTGGCGGCCCATCTTGTGGATCAGCCGCACCTCGGCATGGGTCTTGTCGAGGTCCGTGTAGAACAGAGTCATGCCTTGCGATTTGCGTTTGACCTTATCCAGCGGCGTTGTCCGCGCGAGCAGCAGAATCTTGTTCGCGACCTGCGCGGTGGAGGTCCAGATTTTCGTGCCGTTGATCCGATAATGGTCGCCGTGCAGGTCCGCCCTAGTGGTGATCTCTGTCGTGTTGAGACCGGCGTTCGGTTCGGTCACGCCGAAGCACGATTTGTCCTTGCCCTCGATCAGCGGCGGCAACATGCGGGCTTTCTGTGCATCGGTGCCGTAGACGACCACGGGGTTCAGGCCGAAGATATTGATGTGGATCGCGCTTGCGCCGCTCATGGCCGCACCGGATTCGGCGACGGCCTGAGCCAGGATCGCGGCTTCGGTGATACCGAGGCCGGCGCCGCCATAGGCCTCGGGCATCGCGATACCCAGCCACTGACCCGCCGCCATGGCGTCGAAGAATGCGTGCGGGAAGGTCGCGGTGTTTTCGCGCTCCAGCCAATATGTGTCGTCGAACCGCGCGCACAGACGAAGGACCTCGTCGCGAATTTGCTGCTGCGCGTCGGTCAATGCGAAGTCCATCGTTGAGGCCCTTCCATAGTTTGGCTTCAGTCGAAGACAGCTTACCGCATTGGCCGGATTACGCGAAATCGCAGCCGAAACCACCGTTCCACGTAACGCGTGGCGTGTGTGGCGGAATTCGATGCGACTGGCCGGACGTCATTCGCCCTCGCGTGCGGTTCGCATACGGGCGAGGCGCGCCCTGAAGGCTTCCCTTTCCGATGATGTCAGTTTGCTTTGCGCCTCCTGGGAGTAAGCCGCCGCCCGAACCCGCCATTCGCCGGGGCTGGCGTGTTCGGCAGCCAGGGTCAGCCACGTTGCCGCCTCCACCAGATCGTACGATCCATCCAGTCCGAGCATGATGGCGTAACCGAGCAAGCCTGCTGCCACGGCGTCGCCAGCCTCCGCCGCCTTGCGGTCCCACCGCAGCATTTCGGCGTCGTCGGCTTGGGCTCCGTCCCCATTCGCATAGGCGATCGCAAGCTTGCGTTCGGCGGACGCGATGCCGCGGTTGGCGGCGATAACATAGTGGCGCACTGCTTCGACACGGTCACGCGGAAGCTCGGCGGAGCCCTGCCAGTACAGGTCGCCGATCCTTTCTTCCGCGATCGCTTCGTGATCGACGGCGAGGCAATACCAGCGCAGGGCACCCTGATCACTGCGCGGTTGTCCAGGTTCAGCGAATTCGGCGATATCACCGAGACAATATTGTTGGATCGTAACATCATCGTCCGCAGCGAGTTGGTACCAAGTCAACGCCTCGCCGTCGTCCTTCATTGTTCCTGAGGCCTCCTCATAAGCACGGTCGAGCGCGAACCAGGCTGCCGGAAAGCCGACGGCTCGCCGCGACCACTCGATGGCGTGCGACCAGTCCTGGGGCAACCCATCCCCGCAAGGGTACATCACGCCAAGAGCTGCCTCGGCCTCCGCGTCACCGGCGTCCGCGGCATGCCGGAGCAACGGCGCCGCGCGTTCGGGATCTTTCTGGCCACCATTACCGCGTAGAAGCAAAAGCCCTGGTTCCCGGCACGGCTCGTTGGGTTCGAGATCAGCGCCGCGCGTGAGGCATCGCACTGCCTCCGGAACGGCACACACTGTGTTCGTGGCATATGCGTGCATTCCGTCGATTTCTGTGGCGCATGCCGCATCCGCTTCCAACGCGCGGTGGATCAGAGTCTCCAATGGGCTGGGGGCGGACGTGGGCTTAGGTGACTCGGGCAGAATTGGACCGCCGACCGGCGACGGTGAAGCGAATACCGAGGGCGACAAACCCGTCAAGACCATGGCGACACAGAAGCTGGCGACACGAAGCATGTCCGAAGGCTCCTAACGATTTCGGCCATCTCAACGCAAACGCACAGGAAAGTGAAGATAATTTTGCCATAAAATCGCCATGGTTTTCAGGGTGGGACTTATATCGTTACGGCTGAGCCAGAGCCGCTGACCAGGGCGATGCGACATCGCTGATTCCGATATGAATTCCATTCTTTTCCGACACGATAATGTTCGGACAAGCGAAGTTGATCGGCATGACGCCGTGCTCCACCACCTCAATCGTGCCATCGGTGGCCAAGGCATCGATCACGTCCGGGGACAAGCGCCGATCGGCGGATAAGCAGTCAGGATTCGATACATCAATCCGCGGATGGTGTGCCGCTTCCTCGGGTTCCATGCCGAAGTCCGTGACGAACGCCAGCATTTGCGTGACGGCAGCAAGAATCCGCCGTCCGCCTGAAGCGCCCGCTGCAAACCATGGGCGATTCCCCGTCGCGCAGGATGATCGGCGACATGTTCGTCAACGGTCGCTTCCCGCCGGCAATCGAGTTCGGCTGGTTCGGACGAGGATCGAACCACATGACGCCGTTGTTCATGAGGATGCCGGACTTCGGCAGGACCACACGACTTCCCATCGACGACAGCAGCGTTGTGGTCATGGCCACCATCGTCCCCTCCTGATCGCAGACGGTCAGATGCGTGGTGCATGTGTCCGCCGGCCAGCGGGTCGGCATCGCCAAGCCCTTCGAGCCGTTCCTGGTAGGCCAGCTTCATCGCCCGCCCGAAGCGCGACGTACCAATCGGCATCCGGTTTTGCGCCGACACGAACGGGTGCCAACTGCTCCAGCACACGCATCATGGTGGGCGCCGCGGTCAGCCGGCCTGCCAGTTGCAGCGTTTGGCCGCGCCAGGGAAACTGTGTTGCTGGCATTATGCGCGCCTTGCACGATCCGAAGATCGTCGGCCGAAAGCACACCGCCCATTTCCTTGACGTCGGCGACTGATGGCGGCGGCGATATCGCCCTCGTACTGATCACGCAGTCCGGCACGAGCCAGATGTTCCAGCGTGTCGGCCAAACGCACCGAGGCGGAAGAAGCCCGGGGAATCCTTGATAGGGAGCGACTGGCGGCAGACCGTCGGGCAGATAGATGCGGGCGCTTTCGGGATACCGACGCAGCACCGATGCGGAGGAGCCGATTTTCAAGCGTGGTATACCAGTCCTGCGGCAATCCCCGCTTCGCGAGCGCGATGGCCGGGGCAATGACTTCCGCCAAGCGGCAGTTTGCCCCAAGTGCGGTGCATATGCGCGTATCCCGGCGGTCGAGGACGGGATTGCGAACGACAGCGGGCCGTGGATGTTCGCGTCGCCCTCGACTTCGGGCCAGGCGAACAGGTCCTGCTTCATGCGGCCGGTCAGCTTGAAGACGGAGGGATTCAGGTTTCCCGGCGCCACGGGTCCGAAATCGACGACATCGGCGGTCGGCTGCCCTGCGCGGTGAACCAGCGCGAAGCCGATCCCGCCGAGACCCGAATTCCATGGCTCGACGGTCGCCAGCGCCAGTGCGGTCGCCACGGCGGCGTCCACGGCGTTGCCGCCGGCATTCAGGATCGCGACGCCGGCCTCGGCGGCGCTTCGAACCTGCGATACGACGATGCCGCGACGCCCTTGGGCCGACGGCTTCGACAGGGCCCAGTTCTGGGTGAAATGGGGTGACGGAACGTAGGTCATGGTCTCTCCAACCTGCCGATGAACTCAGGGCGCAATCATAGGCGCCAACCTTTCGAGGTGCGAACCGTGGGACGGGTCCTGTACCGGCGGCGCAGGATTGCCGCGATGGCACGATCATCGCCTATTCGTGGGCGCGGCCGGGGACCTCGAAGGCAGGGGCGCGACAAGCCGGTCGCCGATCCGACCTGGCAAATGGTCCATCGGCTGGCCGTTCAACTCCTGCCCTGAAGGTTTCGAGTGCGATGGGACCTGCCCACACGAAGCAGCCTTTTCTGCCGGTCGCCCGCGCCATCGGCCAGTTGGATGACCCAGGCTTCACGGGGGTCCTGCTGCGAAGCATCGCATGGTCGATCGCGTGCTTCGCGGCGCTGCATGTCGGGGCCATCTGGATCATCCACCGGGTGTTGGCACTGCATGGCTGGTTGGCGTGGGGTGCCGACGTTCTGGGCTCGGTCGCCGCGTCGCTGCTCGCGTTTTGGCTGTTCCTGCCCGTCGCGGCGGCGATCGGCACGACTGTATTTCGACCGAATCGCCACATCCGTCGAGCGCCGGTTCTACCCGTGGCTCCCGCCGCCGCAGGGCGCGTCGTTCCTGGAGCAGGCATGGGACGGCATCGCGGTGGCGTTCAAAGTGCTCGCTTTGAACATCGTGGCACTGATCCTGGCGTTTCATGTTGCCCGGCATTGGCCTGATCCTGGGCTGGATGATCGCTGCCTATGCGATCGGACGTGGCCTGTTCGTCGCTGTCGCGATGCGACGGATGCCGCGAGTGATGGCCGAGTCGCTTTACCGCGCGAGTCGCGGCGTGGTTCTGACGCAAGGCGCGATTCTGGCGCTGGCGGCGTACGTTCCGATCTTGAATCTGTCTGATTCCGGTCATCGGGGTGGCGGCCATGGTCCATGTGCTCGACATGGCTCTAACCGCGGCGGAGACGTCCGGTGGCTAATTGGTTCGCTATCGCATCGGTCTAGATAACCAAAACAGAATGTTGTTTCCCAGGCACGCTCCATGGTAGGCGGGGGCTCCTCTTTCAGTTTGGTAAAGTGTCTTGTTCAAACGTCGCAAACCCGACGAGCCTGCTCCGGCCTCGATCGAAGCCCCGCTGCCAGCGGGTCTGCCGTTAGTGCCGGAGGCCTCAAAGGCAGTGCAATCCGAATTCGGATTTCGCCCGCCTCGCTCACGCCAATGCTACCCAACCGCCGTTGGATAACGGTCTTGGTGTTCCTCCTTTCCGCCCCGCTCCGCTTAAGGATGCGCAAAACATGTCCCGACCGCCGTTTTCATCTGCTCCCACCACGCCCGCCACGCCAGCCGCGCCGGTTCGACCGGGGGTGACAATTGGCCGCCCGGCCCCACGCGATCCGTCCGAGCGCCGCACGCTCGTCGTCGGACGCGGCATCAGTGTCCAGGGCGTGGTGCAGGACGCCGAACGCCTCGTTGTCGAGGGTACCGTCGAAGCGACGATGATCCATGCGACCGAACTCGCGATCGCACCGGGCGGCGTGTTCAAGGGCGAGGTCGAGGTCGAGGAGGCCGAGATCGCCGGTACCATCGACGGCACGCTGACCGCGCGCGGAAGCCTTATCGTTCGCAGCAGCGGCAAGGTGCTGGGGACGGCTCGCTGCCGCCGCCTGCAGGTCGAGGACGGTGGTCAGATCACCGGCCGGATGGAAATGATCACCGACCAGCCGCAAAGCGATCTGCCACCCCGGCAGAGCGCGCGAACCGGCGATCTGATACCTTCGTCCTCGGCGCTCTTCCAGGAGCGCCGAGCGAAGCCCGCTGCCTACCGGCTGACCGACTTGGTAGGCAGCGAGACACGCCAGATCGACGATCTGGCTGGACGACGCATCCATCGGAACGATCTGAACCGGCTTCTCCATGCCGATCAGCAGCGGACCGATCGTGGTGCCGCCGCCCAGATGATGTGCCAGGCGGGCTGCGATGTGGGCCGAGTGAAGGCCCGGCACGACCAGCACGTTGGCGTCTCCGGTCAACCGGCAGAACGGGTAAAGCGCGCGGATGGATGGCTCCAGGGCGACATCCGGGCTCATTTCTCCGTCGTACTCGAAATCGACCTTCCGCTGATCGAGGATCGCAACCGCATCGCGCATCGGGATCGCCCGCTCATGCGGCGGATCACCGAACGTCGAGTGGGACAGCAGAGCGACACGCGGCTCATGGCCGAGATGGCGTGCCGCGGCCGCCGCTCCGATCACGATATCGGCCAGTTCGGCGGCATCGGGACGGAAATTGACCAGCGAATCGGCCAGGAAGATCGTCTTTCCGCGCATGCCGACCAGCAAGGTCAGCCCGAACGGGATGGCGCCCTTGGCCGGTCCGATCGCGTGGCGGATGTCGCTCAGGCAGACCGACGCTGATCGGGTGAGGCCGGTGACCATCGCGTCCGCGTCGCCGGTCGCCACCATGCAGGCGGCGAACACGTTCCGGTCCTGGTTGACCATGCGTTGAACATCGCGCTGCAGATGACCCTGGCGCTGCAGTCGGCCGTACAGGAAATCCACATATTTGCTGTTGTTGCCGGAAAGCCGGGCGTTGTGGATTTCGATGCCGTCGATCTCGCCCAGGCCGAGGCCTGCCAGCGTGGCCCTGCACGCGATCCTCGCGCCCGATCAGGATCGGCTGTCCGTAACCGGCATTGCGAAATGCGACGGCCGCGCGGACGACCTTCTGCTCCTCGCCCTCGGCGAAGACCACGCGGCGCGGGTTTTCCCGCACCATCTCCATCGTGGCATCCAACGCGTCGGCCGTCGGATCGAGCCGCCCGGAGAGGCTGCGCGTATAGCGGCGAAGGTCTTCGATCGGCCTGCCGCGCAACGCCCGAATCAATCGCGGCCTTCGCGACCGCGGGCGGAATCCGGGCGATCAGCCGCGGGTCGAACGCGTTGGGAATGATGTATTCCGGCCCGAAGGCGAGACGGCGTCCGGTGGAGGCCGAGTGGACCTCGTCCGGCACGTCCTCGCGCGCCAGCTTCGCCAGTGCCTCGGCCGCGGCGATCTTCATCGCGTCGTTGATCGTGCTGGCCCGGACGTCCAGCGCGCCACGGAAGATGTAGGGGAAGCCGAGCACGTTGTTGACCTGGTTGGGGTAGTCGCTGCGGCCGGTGGCGATGATCGCATGCGGGCTGACCGCCCTTGCCTCCTCCGGCGTGATTTCCGGATCGGGATTGGCCATGGCGAAGATGATCGGCTTGTCGGCCATGGAGGCGACCATGTCCTGGGTCAGCGCGCCCTTCACCGAAAGGCCGAAAAAGACGTCGGTCCCCTCCATGGCCTGGCTGAGCGTGCGGGCCTTGGTGGCGGCGGCATGGGCCGACTTCCACTGGTTCATGCCTTCGGTCCGGCCCTGATAGACGACACCCTTGGTGTCGCACAGGATCACGTGGTCCGGCCGCATACCCATCGCCTTGAGCAGCTCGACACAGGCGATGGCCGCCGCGCCGGCGCCGTTCACCACCAGTTTGGTCTCGCGCAAGCTGCCGGTCGGTGAGGTGGCAGGCGTTGATCAGGCCGGCGGCGGCGACGATCGCGGTGCCGTGCTGGTCGTCATGGAAGACCGGGATGTCCATAAGTTCGCGCAGGCGCTGCTCGATGACGAAGCATTCCGGCGCCTTGATGTCTTCCAGGTTGATCCCGCCGAAGCCAGGGCCCAGGAAGCGGACGGCGTTGACGAATTCGTCGACGTCCTCGGTGCCGATCTCGAGATCGATACCATCGACATCGGCGAAGCGCTTGAAGAGCGCGACCTTGCCCTCCATGACGGGCTTGGACGCGACAGCGCCCAGGTTGCCGAGTCCCAAGAACGGCGGTTCCGTTTGAGATGACGGCGACCATGTTGCCCTTGGTGGTGTAGTCATAGGCGAGCGACGGGTCGCGGGCGATGTGCAGGCACGGTTCCGCGACACCCGGGGAATAGGCCAGCGAGAGATCCCGGGCGGTGGTGATGGGTTTGCTGATGCGGGTTTCCAGCTTCCCAGGCCGGCCGCTGGCATGCATGTGCAGCGCTTCTTCCGCGGAAATTCGCGCGGTACGTGTGTCGATCGCGCCATCGGCCATGGCCGAACCTCCCCATTGCTTATAAGCATCCTGGACGGAACTGCTGCGCGCTATCATGGGCCGGGTTGGCCACTGACGAAAGAGGCGGTGTTGGCATGGCGAGCGGAGGCGCTTCTATGGCAGAAGGCAGCCGATGAGCAACCGGTTCGATGTTATCGTGGTTGGCGGCGGGCACGCCGGATGCGAGGCAGCGGCGGCGGCGGCTCGGGTTGGCGCTCGCACGCTGCTGCTGACCCACTCGCTGGGAACGATCGGCGAGATGTCGTGCAATCCGTCGATCGGCGGGATCGGCAAGGGCCATCTGGTGCGGGAGATCGATGCGCTGGACGGGCTGATGGGACGTGCCGCCGATGCTGCCGGTATCCACTTCAAGCTGCTGAACCGCAGCAAGGGACCAGCGGTGCGCGGCCCTCGCGCGCAGGCGGATCGTTCTCTGTATCGGCGGGCGATGCGTGGCGCTGCTGGAGGACACGGCCAACCTCACGCTGCGGGCCGCCGCGGTCGAGGACCTGGAAACGGGTCGAGACGGACGCATCACGGCGGTCGTCTGCGCCGGCGGCCAGCGGATCGGCTGCGCCGCGGTGGTGTTGACCGCCGGCACGTTCCTGCGCGGGATCATCCATATCGGCGATCACCAGACGCCCGGCCGGCCGGGTGGGAGAGGCGCCATCGGTCGGGTTGGCGCAAACGCTCAGCCGGTTGGGATTGCCGCTTGGCCGCCTCAAGACGGGAACCCCGCCTCGGCTGGACCGCAAGACCATCGACTGGAACGGCTTGCGCGCCGATCCGGGCGACGATCAACCACAGCCGTTCAGCACGCTGACCAGTCGCGCTCTGCTGAACCGGCAGATCGAATGCCGCGTGACCGGCACGACCGCCGGCGACCCACGCGGTCATCCGGGAGAACATCCACCGGTCAGCGGTCTATTCGGGCCAGATCGCCGGGCGCGGGCCGCGCTATTGTCCCTCGATCGAGGACAAGATCGTCCGGTTCTCCGCCAAAGACCGTCACAATATCTTCCTGGAGCCGGAAGGCCTGGACGATCCCACTGTGTATCCGAACGGCATCTCCACCAGTCTGCCGGAGGATGTGCAGCAGGCGATCTTGAAGACGATCCCGGGCCTGGAGCATGCCCGCATCATCCGCCCGGGCTATGCCGTCGAATACGACTACGTCGATCCCCGGGCGCTGACGCGCGGGCTTGAACTTCGCGGCGATGCCGGGGCTGTTCCTGGCGGGTCAGATCAACGGCACGACGGGATACGAGGAAGCTGCCGCGCAGGGACTGCTGGCGGGGATCAACGCCGCCCGCGCGGCTGGCGGCCAGCGTTCCGTGTGGCTGGACCGGACGAAGTCCTATCTTGGGGTCATGGTGGATGACCTCACGACCCAGGGGGTCGCCGAACCGTATCGGATGTTCACCTCGCGCGCGGAATTCAGGCTCAGCCTGCGTGCGGATAACGCCGATCTGCGACTAACGGAAAAAGGGATCGGCTGGGGATGTGTCGGGCGGGCGCGGGAGGTCGCGTTCAGCGCGCACCAGACGGCCTTGCGCGCCGCGATGAAGCGCGCCGCGCGAGGAAGGGCTGCCGTCGTGCGCGATGGATCGGCTGGGGATCGTCCCCGCTGCCGATGGACGATGGCGGTCGGTGCTGGACCTCGCGGGAACGATGCCATCTCCTGGCCGTCGCTGTGCGCGGCGTTTCCCTGGCTGGCCGCACTGCCTGAGCGAACGGCGGAGCAACTCCGCACCGATGCGCGCTACGCCGGCTATCTGCATCGGCAGCAGGCGGAGGTTCGGCTGAGCCGGCGGGAGGACAGCGTCGATCTGGAAGGTATCTCGTTCGAGGATATTGGCGGACTGTCAGCGGAAATCCGCGAAAAGCTGAAACTCACCCGCCCGGGGTCGCTCGGTGCGGCCGCCCGCATCCAAGGCATGACACCGGCGGCCCTGGCGTCGATCGCCGTCTTTCGTCCGCAAGCGGGCGGCGGCTTAGCAGGACGGTGGACAGCGATTCCGGTCCATCGGCCAAGGTGCCTCCGGCTGCCGGGGCGACGCCTGCGATGGCACAGTGGTTCGCGGCCAAAGCCGATCATCCTGACGCGCTGCTGTTCTTCCGAATGGGCGATTTCTATGAGTTGTTCTTCGCCGACGCCGAAGCCGCAGCCGCTGCGCTTGATATCGCGTTGTCGCATCGTGGAGAGCATGCCGGGGTGCCCATCCCGATGTGCGGCGTTCCCCACCACGCTTCGGAAGTCTATCTCGCGCGCCTGATCCGGCGTGGCTTTCGCGTCGCCATCGTCGAGCAGATGGAGGATCCGAAGACCCGCACCGGGAAACTGCCGATCAAGCGCGAGGTTGTCCGGATCATCACGCCCGGCACGATCACCGAGGAATCCCTGCTGGAGGCAGGGCGGCCGAACCTTCTGATGGCCCTGGCCTGGGACAAGGATGGGCTTGGCGCGGCGTGGGTCGATGTATCGACGGGGCTGTTCGAAACCACCGCGCTTGCGACAGCGGGAACTTGCCGGCGCTTCTCGGCCGGTTGGAACCGGTGGAGATTCTGGCTCCCCAGTCGCTCGACCTCGGCGAATGGGCAGCGAACCGCTCGCCCGAAACGGTGCCGTCGACGCCGCTGATCGCTCGCCGCCGCTTGGCCGAGACGTTCGGAACGGCCAGCCTGGATGCGTTCGGGACATTCAGCGATGGCGAGGCGGTCGCCGCGGCGATGGCGGTGGATTACATCCGAAGCACCCAGTCGGGTGCCCTGCCCCGGCTGGCGCGTCCGGAACCGCGGGGCCAAGCCGGCGCATTGCTGATGGATGCGGCGACGCGCGCGAGCCTGGAAATCCTGCGAACCCGGGACGGCGGCACACAGCACACGTTGTTCGCGGCGGTACAGCGCACGTTGACCGCCGCGGGCGCTCGATTGCTGGCGGCGTGGCTTTCCGCACCGCTGACGGATCAAACCGCGATCGTCGCTCGCCAGGATGCCTGGTCCTGGTGTTTTGCGAATCCCGAAGCGACCGAGCGGCTGCGAGCGGTTCTGCGAACGGCTCCGGACATGGCACGGGCTTTGGGGCGGCTGTCGTTAAATCGGGGGACACCACGCGATCTCGCTGCAATTCGCGATGGGCTGAATGCGGCGTTCAGGGTCACGGACATCCTTCAGGCGCCCCTTCCCGCAGCGCTTGCCGATGCGCGGTCGGCCATTCCATCCGGGTCTGACCTGGCTGAGGAACTGGCGCGCGCATTGGCCGACCCGGTTCCGGCACGGCTGGAAGATGGTGGCGCAATCCGGACCGGATTCGACGGGGAACTCGACGCGCACCGGACGCTGCGCGACGAGAGCCGGCAGGTCATCGCCAAGCTGCAACTCGACTTCGCCCAGCGTTTCGGTGTCGCCAGTCTGAAGATCAAGCACCATGCACAGCTTGGCTACATCATCGAGGCGCCGTCTGTCGCGGTCGAGAAGCTGCGAGCGTTTCCGGAACTGACCTTGCGCCAGGGAATGGCGAATGGCGCGCGGTTCACGACGCCCGGAACTTTCCGAACTGGATCAGCGCATTCGGGAGGCGGCGGAGCAGGCCACCGCACGCGAACGCCTAGTGTTTGCTCACCTGGTCAGAGAAACTTTGGCACGCGCGGAGGACCTGGCAGCCTGCGCGGAGGCGCTTGCGTTCCTGGATGCGACACAATCCGCTGCGAAACTGGCGCAAAGCGGGACATGGGTGCGGCCGACGCTGACCGTCGGCGGACGAATTCCGCATCGAAGCGGGACGTCATCCGGTGGTGGAAAGTGCGCTGGCGGGTCATGCGGCCTTTGTGCCGAACCGCTGCGACCTCTCGCCCGATCGGCGCGTCATGCTGCTGACCGGCCCGAACATGGCGGGAAAATCCACCTTCCTTCGTCAGAATGCGCTGTTTGTGGTGCTGGCGCAGGCAGGATTGCCGTTGCCCGCCGAAGCGGCGGTCCTGGGCATCGTGGATCGGCTGTTCAGCCGGGTCGGCGCGTCGGATGATCTGGCCCGCGGCCGTTCGACCTTCATGGTCGAGATGACCGAAACCGCGGCGATCCTGCACCAGGCGGGACCCAAGTCGCTCGTCGTCGTGGACGAAATCGGCCGCGGCACCTCCACCCTGGATGGACTGGCCATCGCCTGGGCGGTTCTGGAAGCTTTACATTCGGCCATACGCTGCCGCACCATTTTCGCCACACATTTCCATGAACTTGCGGAACTGGCGGATCGGCTGCCGCGGCTGAAGCCGCACACGATGCGGGTTAAGGAATGGAAGGGTACTGTGGTGTTCCTGCACGAAGTCGCCGAGGGAGCCGCGGGACGTTCCTGGGGCGTGCATGTCGCGGAACTGGCGGGCGTCCCGGCGCAGGTGGTTCGCCGGGCCGCGTCCTTGATGGCGGCCATGGAAAAGCATGGCGGACCGCTCGGCAAATCGGCGTCACTTCAGGCGTTGCCACTATTCGCCGCGACCGCGGATCGAGGATGAGCCGACTGCCAGCCGCCGATCGACCTCGCACCGCTGTGCGAAGCCTTGAGCGAAATAAACCCCGATGACCTGTCGCCCAAACAGGCACTCGACGCCTTATATCGTCTGAAGACGCTCGCCGCGGGTTGCGCGGATGCCGGCAGATAGTACGATCAACGAGATGTTAACCCCCATCCCCTTGCCGCGTGCCCCCGAAGCCGCGGCGTCCCTGCTTTCGGACGCTCTCGCCGGCATCGCCGAGGAGAGCGGCACCGTTTCGCGAGAGGCCGCGATCGGCGCCTTCCGGCGCCATCTCGCCCGAATCCAGTCTTATGTGCAGCATGCCTTCGAACACGAGCAGATCACCGGTCTCCAGGCCGCCCGGCTGTTGGGCGCGCTGATCGACGGCGTCGTCGCCGCACTGTTCGAGCACAGCACAACCAAGACCGAACTGGGGCTCGTCGAGAACCTGAGCATCGCCGCGACTGGTGGTTACGGCCGCGGTGTCCTGGCGCCATTCAGCGATATCGACTTGCTGTTCCTGACCGCCGAGGACCCACCGCCGGAAACGCTGCGTGTTGTCGAGTACATGCTGTATTTCCTCTGGGATCTCGGACTGAAGGTCGGACATGCAACGCGATCGATCGGGGACTGCCTGGTCGAGGGCGGCAAGGACACGACGATCCGGACCGCTCTGCTCGATGCCCGATTTCTGACGGGAAACAAGTACATTGTTCGGCGAATTTCATCGCCGTTTTCGGGCCGCCTGCAAGGAAGCAGGCGCGGCCGAATACATCGCGGCGAAGCAAGCGGAACGAGCGGTGCGTCACCGGCGCTACGGCGAAAGCCCTTTCGTTGTCGAGCCGAATGTAAAGGAAGGCCGCGGTGGCCTGCGTGACCTGCAGACGCTGTATTGGATCGCGCGTTACGTCTTCGATACCCAGACGATGGGCGAATTGGCCGATCTCGGCGGCATCCTGACGCAACAGGAGGCCCGCCATGGCAGGAGGGCCTGGGAGTTCCTTTGGACCGTCCGGTTCCATCTCCACTACGTGGCAGGCCGAGCAGAGGAGCGGCTGACGTTCGACTTGCAGCCGGTTATCGGGGCGCGGATGGGATACACGCGTCACGGCCGCCAGGACGGCGTCGAGCGCTTCATGCGCCACTACTTCCTGACCGCCCGCGAGATCGCCCGGCTCACGCGCATTCTGGAGCCGGCGATTCTGCGATCCGCGCTCGGGCCGCCGGCGATCGAGGCCGAAACCGACGATGCGCTGCTATCCGCGGGGTTCGTGCTGGCGGAAGGCCAGCTGCTGCCGATCGCCGGACGGGACTTCGATGCCGAGCCGATCCAGATGCTACGTATCCTTCAGGTCGCGCGCGATCGAGGCCTGGAGCTTCACCCGCTCGCCATACGATCGTTCATCCAGAACGAACGCCGGGCGGTTTCGCTGCGCGGCGATTCGAAGGCAGCCGCGATCTTCATGGATCTGCTGTGCGGCAAGGAGCCGGATCGTCATCGGCCCGGCGGACAGCATCCCGACGGCGCCCGATGGCTTGGCATCCTCAACGAGACAGGATTTTTTGGCCGTTACTTGCCGGATTGGGCGCGCATCGTCGGCCAGATGCAGTTCGATACGTACCATATTTTCACCGTGGACGAGCACACCATCGAGGCGGTGCGCGTCCTCAACACGCTGGAGCGCGGCGAACTCGCCGAGGTCGCCCCGATCGCTTCGGAACTTGTGGACCATGTCCAGTCACGACGTTCGCTGTATCTCGCGATGTTGCTGCACGACATCGCCAAGGGCCGCGGCGGCGATCACTCCGCGCTCGGCGCCGACGTCGCGCTGGAAGTTGGGCCGGCCTTGGGTTTGACCGACGAAGAAACCGAAACGGTCTCCTGGCTGGTTCTCCACCACTTGCTGATGAGTGCCACGGCCTTCAAGCGCGACATCGACGATCCCAAGACGATCCTGGACCTGGCCGACACGATCCAGTCACCCGAGCGCCTGCGACTGCTGCTTATTCTGACGGTCGCCGACATGCGCGCGGTTTCGAGCAAAGTCTGGAACGGCTGGAAGGCGACGCTCCTGCGAGAGCTCTATTCGCGTGTCGCGGAGGTGTTGGCGGGCGGTCTGGCCACCACCGAACGCGATGTGCGTGTTGCCCGGGCGAAGCAGGCGGTGGCTGCACTGCTGGATGACTGGAGCCCGGAAGAGATCGAGCATTTCGCCGGACTCGGCTACGCTGGATATTGGCTTTCGTTCGATCCGGAGACGCATGCTCGCCACGCAAGGTTGGTTCGTGATGCCGAGCATCGAAAGTCGCCGCTGACGGTCGATACACAGCCGCTGCCGGCGCGAGCTGTCACTGAAGTGACGGTCTACTGCGCGGATTACGCCGGGCTGTTCAGCAAGATTTCGGGTGCGCTTGCCGTCGCCGGTGCCTCGATCGTCGATGCACGCATCCATACGATGACCAACGGCATGGCGCTTGATACGTTCTGGATCCAGGATACCGCGGGCGGGACTTTCGATGCACCACACCGGCTGGCCCGCCTTTCGGTCCTGATCGAGCAGGCCCTTTCGGGCCGGTTGAGACTTTCGACGGAAATCCGTCGTGTTTCGAAGATTCTGCTTGGCCGGCGGATGCAGGCCATTCATGTGCCGCCGCGCGTGGTTATCGACAACCACGCTTCCAATACGCACACGGTGCTCGAGGTCAACGGCCGGGATCGACCCGGCTTGCTGCACGATGTGACCGCCGCGATCAGCGATCAGGGACTGCAGATCGCGTCTGCGCACGTGACGACCTACGGGGTCCGAGCGGTGGACGTGTTCTATGTCAAAGACGTATTTGGTCTGAAGATCGAGAACGAACGGAAGCTCGGGCAACTTCGGAAGGCGTTGCTGCAGGCTTTGAACAATCCCGACGATTTGGTTCCGCCGGTCACGGTTCCACCCGTCCGAAAGATCAAGCGCGCCGCGACGGGATAGGATAAAAAGTTGGTCCCTCGGCTGTGTCGTCACCATTCGGGCGCTGCATCCTCCCGAACAAGCCGCTTGCCGGGACGCTCCATAATGGGATCGACCTTCCAGCGCCTATCGGCGTCCCGTGGTCGCAGTGGAGCCAGGAACTGTTACCAATCCAACGGCATGGGGTCGGAGGCCTCAGGATCCTGATCCAGCATGATCGGTTCATCGGCGTCTACAGCCACCTCGGGATGATCGTCGACGGCCGAGCGATCGACCCCGCGCCGTATATCGATGCCGCGCCGTGCGGCGTTGGGTGGCCAGCTTCCGCTACAGCCTAGACCATTTTCAGCCTGACTGTGCACGCCGAAAATGGTCTATCTCTTTGTTTGATCGCATAATTCACGCGCCGGTGACGTTCCGCTCAGCGCGATCATGCTCCAGTTCATTCCGACACAACTCCCGCTCAACAATGAGACGTTCCCGGTCAAGCCGCGATGACGGGCAGATCCGAGCGCCGCACACCGTCGAGCCATCGTATCGTGCCGACGCTGCCGCATGTCCCACATTTGGGATGCCACGCCGCATGGTCCGTATGGCAGTTCGCGCACTGCCAATGCGGGTCGGGTTCCGCGGTCGCGGCTCGGCGAAGGGCATCACGCTGGGCGAGCTCGGCCGGCTTCGGTATCGCCGCGTTCCTGTTCCTCGATCTCGGCGAGAAGCAGACACAGACGACGCTGCTTGATCCCCTCGCTCTGCGCGATCTCGACCTGATGACGGGCTTCGCCTGTCAAACCGGCGTCGAGTGCGACCCGCGCCAGCAGAAGCCGGCTCTCGGGATGCGTGGGATTACCCGCGATCAGACGCTTGGCTGCCTGAACACGGGCCAGCTTATCCGGCTCCAGGGCCAAGGCGAACGTCCGCGAGATCGGGATGCGGCGCGCGTTTCCAGGCATCCGCAATGCATGACTGGGCACGCTTTTCGTGGCCGGATGCCCGAAGCCGGCTTGCGTAGGCAAGCACGGCCGGCGGAAATGCCGGATCGTGCTTCCATGCCTGCTTCGCGTAGCTGAGAGCACGGGCGGGATCGGACTTCGGCATCCGCGGCCGCGATATAGTAGGTCGGCCGACGAGGATCAGGCCCGATCAATTCAAGCGCCTCGGCCCAGTTTTCGGTTTGCAATGCCAAATCGGCACGCTGCTGACGGAGCCAGACAGTGCCGGGATGGGCGGCTTCGGCTTGCTTGGCGATAACCAACGCCTCGGGCCAGTCGCGGCGATCGACTGCTTGGCGCAGCAATCCGCGTAGCCCGAGAAACTGAGCATCCTTCTGGTTTGTGAGCGCGCGGAAGGCTTCCTCGGCCTCGTCCTCTCGCCCGGACAGCCGGCCGGCCTCGGCGACCAGCAGCAAAGTCTGGGGCGAGTCTCCCAGCAGGTGACGCGCTCGCCGGGCTTCTTTTCGGGCGGCCGCCTGCTCGCCCGCCGCCAGGGCTACGAGCACGCGGGTGACCGCTCTTTCACCCAAGGCCAGGCGATGGCGGCGGCGCCAGGCGGCGCCGGTGCGAGGAATTCCCAGCACGCCGCGCAGGAGACGCAGCACGATGAGGATCACGACCACGAGTGCGACCAGCATCAGGATTGCGACCGGGTGTCGAGGTTTCGATCGTAAAGGCGCCGATCGAAGCGACGACGTGCCCGGGAATGCCCGCCAACAGCCACGCCGCCGCCAGGATGACGAAGCCGGCCAGAAGGAAAAGAATGACCTTCAGCATCACGTCTGATCAGCCATGTCAACCAGCGCGGCGCGTGCGCTCAACAGTGCCTTTGCGTCGGCCAGCCAGTTTGCCATTGCCTGCGCAGGCGGTCCTTTCAGCGTTTCGACCGCGGTTACCGCGCCGGCGATGTCGCCGGCGTCGAGCGCGGACCTGAGCGTGGTTCAAGGTCGACAGCGGCGGGATTGCCGACCACGACATCGTCGCCGCGCCGGATGGTTATCAGGCCTTGCGCCCGCTCCCAGACGCGGTCGACGAACGGCGCATCGCTTTCATCCGGCTGCTTCGCGGCCAGCGCGGCTTGCTCGTCGTTCGCGGGAAGCGAAGGCGAAGTTGTGCCTCGGTGGGGGGTGCGGCATGCGCGTAGCGCGCGAGCGCTTCAGGCGCATTGGGCAAATCGCCGATGGGCCGGCCGGCCGCGAGGGCGAAGGATGCTTCTTGCAGCCTGGCGATGCGGTCCAGGCGTTTGGTGACGGCGTCGAGATTGCCGGCGTTCGAACTCGATGGCCGTGATTCGGTTTGTGAGCGCATCGAGCTGCTGCTTGATCGCGTCGAGACCGGTCTGGTCGCGGCCCGACAGCGATTCGATCCGGCCAGACAGCGTATCCACGCGGCTGGCAAGCTGGGTCTGATCGACGACTCGTCCATCGAGGGCGTCCAACCGAGCGGTGATCTTTCCCAGATCGGCGGTTGGCCGCTGCTCCAAACGGGTCAGACGCGCATCGATATCCGCGAGATGTTGCTCGACGCTTGGATGGCGGCGGCCTCTCGGTGGCGGCTCACCGGGCGTGCTGGGGTATTGCCACAGGTAGAGGATCGCCGCGGCGAGTACGAGGAATCCCAGGCCGTAAAGCCACGGAACGAGGTCGCGTCGCGGCGAGTTTGGGCGTTGCGGCAACGGGCTCGGGCGCTTCATCCGGCGGGGGCAGAAGAGGTTGTTCAGTCATGCAGCAGTGCCAGCATCGCATCCTGGTTTGGTTTCGCGGCGACGCTGATGCGCCGCCAAGGGAGGGGTCTTAATGCCACGGCGGCCCGCTCGCTGATAGACACTGCTTCGACATCGCGGACGGCGTCGGTCAACCCGGCCACGCGGAGAAGACGCACGAAGTGGCGGGAGGTCTCCGCCGGAAAAGAACATCGCGGCCGACCAATTGGCCTTGTCGCAGGTGGGTCTCGACGGTTTCAGGGATGACCGGGACATACGCGGTCTGGTAGGCGACGCGTCGGATCACGTGAAAGCCACGTTGCCGGAGGGATGCGGCCAGATCGGTGCCCTGCCCTTGCCCGGCGGGCAGAGAACAGACTGCCATCCGCCGGCGACATGGCGTCGCGCGACCAGGCCGGCGAGCGCAGCGGCGTCTCCCTCCGCGTTGGACACGCGGCTGAAGCCCGCCTCGAAAGCCCGGACACTGCGGTCGCGGTGCCGACGGCGAAGACCGGGCGATCATGCAGCGATGGGGGACATGCGGCAATGGCGTTTCGGCTGGTCAGCAGGGTCGCGGCGACTCGAGGTCAGGGCACTAACCTCCCTGGCGACGATCGACAGGACGGGTGCGACGATGGGAAGAAGGCCAAGCGCGGTCAGGCGGGCGGCGGTTTGGGTGGCGCCGGGCTCTGGTCTCGTGATCAAAACGCGCTTCAAAAGGCCGCTCTTGTCAAAGAGCCTCCGGTCGATGATGTGTGGCGCGAGGCTGAGCGGGTCGTTATCCTAACTTCTGGACGCGTCGCCACCAAGACGCAAGGACAGGTTGCCGTGTGCCTGGGCCAGGACATCGGCTTGGAAAGGTACGATGAAACCGGTTCTGGGGATCGAGACGTCCTGCGATGAAACAGCCGCGGCGGTGGTCGATGGCGAGGGACGAATCCTGGCTGAAGCCGTGCTTGAGTCAGCTTTCGGAGCATGCGCCGTTTGGCGGGGTGGTGCCGGAAATCGCCGCCCGGACGCATTTGCGATACCTCTCGGATCAGGTGCGTCAAACGATGGCAGAGGCCGGCGTTGGGTTTCCTGATCTGGGTGGTGTCGCGGCCACGTCCGGGCCCGGGCTGATCGGCGGATTGATCGTCGGATGCCAGTTCGGCAAGGGCGTCGCGATTGCCAATCGCCTTCCATTCGTGGCGGTGAACCATCTGGAGGCGCATGCACTGACGGCTCGTTTGCCCGGCCTGGTGGAGGGAGGCGCACCGTTTCCCGTATCTGCTGTTTCTGCTTTCCGGGGGGCATTCGCAGTGTATCGCGGTGACCGGGGTTGGGCAGCATGTCGCGGTTGGGCGGGACCGTCGACGATGCGGTTGGCGAGGCTTTCGACAAGGTCGCGAAGCTGTTGGGGCTGGATTGGCCGGGTGGACCGGCTCTGGAAAAGATCGCCGCGGACGGCGATCCGGCGACGTTACCCGTTTCCCCGACCGATGATGCGGCGGCCAGGATGCGATCTGAGTTTCTCGGGCCTGAAGACGGCGGTGGCGCAGACGGTGTCGCGGATGGGTCCGCATCTGAGCGATCGGCAGCGTGCGGATATCGCAGCGAGCTTTCAGCAGGCCGTGGTCGATGTCCTTGCCGATCGGGCCGCGCATGCGATGGATATGATGCGCATGCGCTTTCCGGAGGCGAACCTGTTGGTGGTCGCCGGCGGCGTGGCGTCAAACGCCTCCGTGCGGGCCGGCTTGGCCGAAGCGGCCGCGTCGCGGGGATTTCGCCTGGTCGCTCCGCCGGTCAGGCTTTGTTCCGACAACGCGGTCATGGTTGCCTGGGCTGGGCGTCGAGCGGTTGCGGCGTGGCTGGAGCGACAGCCTTGAGGCCAACGCCCGTCCCCGGTGGCCACTTGATGCGCTGGAAGCCGTTCCGGGATGAATTATCGCCACGCGTATCACGCCGGCAATTTCGCTGATTGCTTCAAGCACGCCTTGCTGGTCGCATTGCTCGATTCCTTCGCGCGCAAGCCGGCGCCGTATTTCGTGCTGGATACGCATGCTGGCGCGGGCCGGTATGACCTGGACGCCGAGGCAGCCCGACGCACAGACGAGGCGACGACCGGGATACGGCGCTTGCTGCAAAGGCCTTCGCCGGTTCTGGCCCGCTATCTTGGGTTGGTTGAGCAGCTTGGTCTCTACCCCGGCTCCCCTGCGTTGATCCGAGCAGTCATGCGCGAGAACGATCGACTGGTCTGTTGCGAACTCCACCCGGAGGACGCGACGACCCTGCGGCGAGCAGTTTCATCGCGACCCGCAGGTGGAGGTTCATGAGCGATCGGGGTGGGAGGCGCTTGGGTGCACTGCTGCCACCGAAGGAAAAGCGGGGACTTGTTTTCATCGATCCGCCATTCGAGGCTCGGGACGAGTTCCTCACTCTCGCGGACGGTCTTCGTCGCGGTCATGACCGGTTCGGTCATGGGGTGTTCGCGGCCTGGTACCCAGTCAAGCAAATGGCGGCGGTGCGGGGGTTTCATGCAACCTTGGCGTCATCGGGTATCAGGGACATTGTCGCGGTGGAGCTTCATCTGCGGGACACGACGAACCCAGATCGGCTCAATGGTTGCGGCCTGATTGTGATCAATCCACCATATCAATTCGAGAGTCAGGCGCAGTGCGATCGCCACCGCGGTGCTGGACGGACTTGGCGATAGCGAAATCGGGGCGGGAACGGCCGTGATCAGGTTGGCCGATGAGTAAGGTCGCGGTGATTGGCGCCGGAGCATGGGGGACCGCGCTGGCGCTTCAGGCGGTGCGGGCGGGACATCGTGTCGCGTTGGTGGCGCGGGATGAAGCCGCCGCTTCCACGATCGAAGCCAATCGGGAGAACCAGTCGGCTACCAGGGTATCGCCTTCCGGATGCACTTGAGGTGCGTCACGATCATTCCCGGCGATGCCGACCTGTTGCTGTGGGTCGTTCCGACGCAGCATCTCCGTTCGTCACTCTTGCGCCTGCAGCCTGCGGACGGCGCGATCGTCGTTTGCGCGAAGGGGGTTGAAGCGGAGACGCATCTGCTTCCGCTGGAAGTGGTCAGCGACGTGTCTCCCTGCCCGCCGCTCGCGATTTTGACCGGCCCCAACTTCGCGCATGAGGTGGCGAAGGGTTTGCCGGCCGCCGCGGTCGTGGCCAGTACGGATGCCGGTCTTCGCGAGCAGGTCCGCGCGATGTTGGGGACCAGCCACATTTCGCCTTGTATGGCAACGATGACCCGATCGGCGCCCAGCTTGGTGGCGCCGCGAAGAACGTCATCGCGATCGCCGCGGGCGCGGTCATCGGTGCGGGGCTGGGTGAAAACGCTCGTGCGGCGCTGGTGACGCGCGGCCTGAGCGAGTTACGCCGCCTGGCCGTCGCGCTGGGCGGACGAGGCGGAAACGGTCATGGGCCTGTCCGGTCTGGGAGACCTGCTGCTGACCTGCACCGGGCCTTCCAGCCGGAATTTCAGCCTGGGTTACGCGCTCGGGCAGGGCGAAAGTCTGTCGAACATACTCGCCAGCCGGTCGGCGGTGACCGAGGGGGTTCCGACGGCCGCCGCTCTTGTCGCCCGGGCGGGAGATGTCGAGCTGCCGATCTGCCGTGCCGTGGCGGACTTGCTGGCCGGGGTGAAAACGCTGGATCAGGCGATCACGCAGCTTCTGTCGCGTCCGCAACGGGATGAATAAGGACCGCATGGCCGGGCAGGATCAGACATGCTGAGGGGCATACTGACGGTCGGCGGCTGGACGCTGATCAGCCGAATCCTGGGCTTCGCGCGGGACATGCTGATCGCGGCGCTGATCGGAACCGGCCCGATCGCGGATGCGTTCTTTGTTGCTTTGAAGCTTCCCAACCTGTTCCGCCGCCTGTTTGGCGAGGGCGCCTTCAACGCGGCCTTCATCCCGGCCTTTTCCGGACTGCTGCATACGGAAGGTACCGGCGCGGCGAAGCAGTTTGCCCAGGAGGCCTTCGCGGTGATGGCCTTCTGGCTTGGGATCATGACGATCCTGGGCGAGATCTTCATGCCGGAACTCATGGTGGTTCTGGCACCCGGATTCGCGGAGAATCCGGCAAAAGTTCGCCCTCGCCGTCAGCCTGTCCAGGATTACATTTCCCTACCTCGTCCTGATCTGTCTTGCCGCCCTGGTTTCCGGCGTTCTGAACGGGCTGGAGAAATTCACCGCCGCGTCGGCGTCGTATGTGCTGTTCAATATCGTCTCGATCGCCTGCATGCTCTGGATGACGCCGTATGTGCCGACGGTTGGGCATGCGCTGTCCTGGGGCGTCACGATTTCCGGTGTCGCGCAGCTTGGCTTGCTGATGATGGCGGTTCGGCGCGGCGGCATGGCGCTCAAGATCCCGCGGCCGCGGATGACGCCGCAGATGCGTCTGCTGATGCGCCGGATGGCACCCGGTCTGGTCGGAGCGGGTGTCACCCAGCTCAATCTGACGGTCGATGTGATCATCGCCAGCTTGTTGCCGCCCGGCACCGTGTCGGTGCTGTATTTCGCGGACCGCGTGCAGCAGTTGCCGCTGGGTGTGATCGGCACCGCCGTCGGAACGGCGCTGTTGCCGCTGCTGTCCCGGCAGGTTCGCGCCGGCGAGGCGGCTTCGGCTATCGGGACGCTGAACCGGGCGATCGAATACGGGCTTTTTCTCACGCTGCCGGCGGCGCTGGCGCTGATCGTCTGTGCGTATCCGATCATGCTCGTCCTGTTCGGCCGCGGCGCATTCGATCTGGCAGAGCGTGCTCGTTCGTCCTCGCAGTCACTGGCCGCCTATGCGCTCGGGTTGCCGGCCTTCGTGCTGGTGAAGGTTCTCGCGCCAGCGTTCTTCGCGCGCGGTGACACCAGCATGCCGGTCAAGATCGGGGTCGGGAGCGTGGCGTTGAACCTGGCCCTGAACCTCGCGTTCATGGTGCCACTCGCCCATATCGGACCGGCACTGGCAACCAGCCTAGCGGCGATCTGCAATGTCGCCGGTCTGGCGTTTGTCCTGAGGCGGCGGGGACATTTCGTGCCGGATCACCAACTCGCGCGTCGATGCCTTGGCATGATCGGGGCCTCGGTCGACGATGGCGATGGTGCTGTGGGGATTGCGCGGATCTGCTGTTTCAGATCGCCGCCGCACGGGTGGCTGCGCTTGGCGTCCCTCGCGGGGTTGGTCGGCGCGGGCATGCTGGCTTACGCCATCGCGGCGTCGCTGCTCGGCGCCTACGATCTTCGGGATATCGGTCGCATGATGTCGCGTCGTCGCTTGCGCGGCGAGGGCGGATCGGCCATCAGTTCGGCCCCAACGACAGAGACTTGAACGGTATGCAGCGCGTCTTCTCCGGCATTCAGCCGTCCGGCATGCCCACGCTTGGGAATTACCTTGGTGCGATCCGCAACTGGGTCAGGCTTCAGGACGACCACGAGTGCCTCTGGTGCGTGGTGGATCTGCATGCCATCACGGTCTGGCAGGATCCGGCGGCACTTCGCCAGCAATCACTGGAAATGGCGGCTGTTCTGCTGGCTTGCGGCGTCGATCCGGTGAACCATATCCTGTTCCTGCAGTCGAGCGTTCGTGCCCACGCTCAGCTTGCCTGGATCTTCAACTGCGTCGCGCGGCTTGGCTGGCTCAACCGCATGACGCAGTTCAAGGACAAGGCCGGGAAAGGATCGGGAGAACGCATCGTCCGGGCTATATGTCTATCCGAACCTGATGGCCGCAGACATTCACGCCTATCATGCGACACGGGTGCCGGTGGGTGACGATCAGCGGCAGCATCTGGAACTTGCCAACGATATCGCACAGAAATTCAACCACGATTACGGCGTTGATTTCTTTCCGAACATCGAGCCGGTGATCCTCGGCCCGGCCGCGCGTGTGATGAGTTTGCGCGATGGCACAAAGAAGATGTCGAAGTCCGATCCGTCGGATCAGAGCCGCATCAACCTGAACGACGACGCCGACACAATCGCGCTCAAGATCCGTCGAGCCAAGACCGATCCGATGCCATTGCCGTCCGAGGTCGACGAGCTGGCTGATCGGCCTGAGGCCCGAAACCTGGTCGGGATCTATGCGGCCTTGACCGATACCGACCATGCGACGGTGTTGCAGGAGCATGCTGGCCAGGGCTTCGGTCCGTTCAAGCAAGCGCCTGACGGATTTGCTGGTGGCGAATCTGGCACCGATCGCTTCGGAAACCAGCCGGCTGCTCGGCGACCAGGGGGCACTTGTCGATCTCCTCAGATCGGGGGCCGAACGGGCCGCCGCCATCGCGGACCCAATCGTCCGCGAGGCCGAGCGGCTGGTTGGATTCGTCGGTCTTGGCGGACGCTGACCGTCGCTTCGACCTGTCATAGGCCCGGCGCTCCAGCCGACTGCGGGGCGGGATCGATCAGTTCAGGGCCAGCTGCGTTCCACCTTGAACACCGCCAATCCGCGCCTGACCTGGCCGTCGGGCAGCAACATGAACCAGCCGTCGATCCCGATGAACCCGCCGGGTTGCGTCAGAAGATCGCGATGTCGTTCGCCTTCGGGCCCACGACGACCTTCGCGACCGAAGCGGCGTCGTAGGCCAGGTCCGCCAATGGAGGTGGGGGAACACCATATTTCGCAGCGTAGTCGCGTTCGAGATTGCTGCGCGCACTATTATCCGGCGCAGCATACCAAGCGCCGCTAACCGCTCCCGAACCGCTTGACGGGTCAGCCCAGAGGGCCGGTCCGATAATCTGAACCGCCGAACGATCGACATCGTAATAGGGCAGGATGGCGGCAATTTCTTGCAAAGCGATCCCCGGTGTCGGCGAGTAGCAGGACGTCGAACGACGGCGGCGGGATGGGCGTCTTTCGCAAGTTCCTGAGCCTCGCGACGACCTTCCGCGGTCCCCAGCGCTCGTGCGGCCTTGATCTTCGCGTCGATCGGTCCGCGCCGGTTGGCATAGTCGGACAGGTCACGCGCAGCCGCGGTTATCGACGCCATGCCGGCTGCATGCATCCTTATGTTTGGCGGTTGCAGAGCCGGCGGCTTGCGCGTCGCCTTCGTCAGTGCCGTCGCCATCGCTCGGCCAAAATCGGAATCCGGCAGCAGAGCGGCGAACTGGTTTTTGCCCTGGGCTTGAGCGGCAACGACGAGACGCCGGATTTGCTGGTCCGGTGAGATGCCAAGGGGCCAAACTCCCGGCTGGGACTGTGATGAGTCATTGGTGAATGCCAGCACCGGAATACCGGCGCCGCGGGCGATCGGTGCGACAGACGCCGTTTCCGACGAGGTCAGCGGACCCAGGATCAGGCTGTCTCCATGGTGACGGCCGTTTGGGCCGCCGTAGCCGCCCCAGCGGCGGTTCCACCCGTGTCCAAGACGTCCAAGGAAGGACCACGGTTGTCCTGCAAGGCGAGTTGTGCAGCCTGCAGCAAAACCTGGCCAAGGTCCGCCCGTGGGCCCGTCAGCGGTAGCAGAATTGCAACCGCCTGCCCTGTCTGACCGGGCGGAGGTCGCATTCGGACCTAGCGAGGTGGGCAGCGTTCGATCCAGATTGGTAACCTGGCTCCGTATCGCCCGGAGGATTGCTCATGCCGCAGCCCGACACCGTCAGGACGCAAAAAAGGAGAAGAAATGCCCGTTGCCGCATCGGCTGCATCTCCCGATGGTTCGCGAGACGGCCAGCCCGCCCCGCTAAAGGGCCTTGTGCTTGTTTCCACTCCAATCGGCAACCTCGGGGATCTTTCCGCGCGCGCGCGATCCGTCCTGGCAACATGCGATCTGATCCTGTGCGAAGACACCCGCCGTACCGGACGGCTGATGTCGGCCATGGATATAAGCAGGCGGACCGAGACCCTGCATGAGCATAACGAGGATGCGCGGATCGAGTCGGTTCTTGAGCAGGTTGCGGGCGGATCAAACGATCGCTCTGGTTTCCGACGCGGGGACACCTCTGGTATCGGATCCCGGGCTATCGGCTTGTCCGGGCGGCGATCGAAGCCAATCTGCCGGTAACCGCGGTCCCGGGACCGAACGCAGCGGTGACCGCGCTGATTTTGTCTGGGTTGCCCCCATTGCCTTTCATGTTTCTCGGGTTTCCGCCTGCCAAGCAAGCGGCGCGACGAGGCGGCGTTCAGCGGTTTGCGGGCCGCCGAACGTGCCGGCCTGTCCGCAACCTTGATTTGGCACGAGGCGCCCCATCGATTGCTCGAAACGTTAACCGACTTGCTGGAGGTGTTCGGCGATCGCCGTGCCGCGGTAGCGCGCGAATTAACTAAACGCTTCGAGACGGTTGAGCGCGGGAGAGTTAGTCGACCTCGCGGATTTGTTTGCCCGTGAACCGCCCCGCGGCGAGATCACCCTGCTGATCGGACCACCTGAAGCGGATGATCCTGAGGATCTCGATGGACGGCTACGGGCCGCATTGGCGACACAGACGGTGAAGGACGCGGCGGCACTCGTGAGTACGGCGACCGGATTGCCGCGGAAGATGGTCTATGCGCGTGCGTTGCAAATTCATGAGGAATGAATGATCCAACTGTTCGAGCGGCCCAGTCGGCGGCTTCGGCTACCACCGGATCTGGATCAAGCCGCAACGCCTCGGCGGCGTGTCGCAATGCGCGGATCGTTGGAATTACCGATCGCAATCAGCACGTTGCGAACGAAGCGATTTCGTCCAATGCGCTTGATCGGCGAGCCGGAAAAGATCTGACGAAACTGGCGGTCGTCCAACGCGACCAATTCCGCCAGGAACGGGCGCGTTGAGAGCGTCTCGGCCTCTGAGTTGCTCATGAGACGTCGGCTGAGCGAATTTGTTCCATGGGCAGACCGCGAGACAATCGTCGCAGCCATAAATCCGGTTACCGATCGCTTTTCGAAGATCGTGAGGGATCGATCCTTTGTGTTCGATGGTGAGGTAGGAGATGCACCGGGTTGCATCGAGTTGATAGGGCGCGGGAAACGCTCTGGTTGGGCAGATATCAAGGCAGCGTGAACATGAGCCGCAATGATCGACTGTCGGTTCATCCGGCTGCAGGTCCATTGTCGTATAGATTTCTCCCAGCAAAAGCCAAGACCCGTGAGAGCGCGAAACGAGATTTGTGTGCTTCCCTTGCCAACCGAGCCCAGCGCGCTGCGCCAAGGGGCTTTTCCATGACCGGTGCGGTATCGACGAACACCTTCACGTCACATGCGAAGCGTGACACCAGGAACTGGCCCAGATGCTTCAGCTTGCCTTTGATGAGGTCGTGGTAGTCGCGGTTCCTGGCATAGACTGATATCGCACCTTTACTTCGTTGGGCGGTGACTCGCGAGAGGGTCTTCTCCAGGTGCGTAGGAAAGTCCGACGACGATTACGCTCCGCGCCTCGGGCCACAGAGATCGCGGATGGCTTCTTTGGTCGGATCTGGCGGCGAGCCATCCCATGTCGCCATGATAGCCGGCCTGGATGAAGTGGGTCAGTCGCTCCCGCGCTTCCGGGCCGAGGCTTGCCTGGCAGAAGCCGATCGCATCGAAGCCAGCTCGCAGCGCCTTGTCCCGAATTTGGCTTCTTGGATCAACCGGCCGATTCGATGCACGGAGCGGAGCCGCGGCTTCGCCGTAACGTTCCGGCCGCTTTGCTTCGCCCGCCGTGTTATCTGATCGCATCATTGGCATGCTTCCAACGCTTCGTGCGGCACTGCGACGTTTAGCCGCGCCCGCGATAGTGGGGCACATCCTGTGCCGGCACCCACACTCCAGCGGGCGGGGCATCAGATTGCCAAAACACATCGATGGGAATGCCGCCTCTTGGGTACCAATAGGCGCCTATACGTAGCCACACTGGATCCAGGAGCTCGACCAACTTGCCTGCAATCTCCATAGTGCATGCCTCATGGAACGCCCCATGGTTTCGATATGAGCCCATGAGCAATTTGAAGGATTTGCTTTCGACTATCCAGTTTCTAGGAATATAGTCTATCATTATGTG
Organism: uncultured Alphaproteobacteria bacterium; assembly: GCA_963817185.1. Taxonomy (GTDB): domain Bacteria; phylum Pseudomonadota; class Alphaproteobacteria; order Acetobacterales; family Acetobacteraceae; genus Rhodopila. The sequence continues at coordinate 1,288,934 of CAWFNN010000007.1, forward strand.
AGCGAAGTCTGGCTGACCCGTCAGCGGACAGAGGGACGTGAACTCCGGACAAGTCAAACGGACGATGTAATGCTTGCCTGTGGCGGGGTTCGCCACGCGCTCCAGTACGGCGTCGCTGGGGCTGGCGGGTTGTGTTGCGTGCTGACCGAGCAGGGTAAGGTGCGCGTATGACGGCGTTTCGGTCATGGAAGCATGTTCCCTGTCGCCCAACCCGCGCGCAGGCGGGAGGCATGATTGGAGAAATGGCCAGCTTTTATTGCCTCGCGGATGCTTTGCATGAGCGACTGGTAATAGGTCAGGTTGTGCCAAGTCAGGAGCATTGGCCCGAGCATTTCCCCGGCGCGAAACAGATGGTGGAGATAGGCCCGGCTATGCTTCGCTACACGCCGGACAGGCACATCCGGGATCGAGGGGCGCGGCATCGTCGGCGAAGCGTGCGTTCCGCAGGTTATGAACGCCGGCGGCGGTGTAGGCACGGGCAGTACGTCCTGCCCGGGTTGGGATCACGCAATCGAACATGTCAATCCCGCGCTCGACCGCGCTGAGAATGTCGTCTGGCGTTCCGACCCCCATGAGATAGCGAGGCGCTTCTTCGGGAAGATAGGGGACGGTGGCATCGAGCGTATCCAGCATGATCGCCTGCCCTTCCCCGACCGCCAGTCCGCCAATGGCGTAGCCATCGAATTCCAGATCTTTCAATGCACTGACCGAGCGCAGGCGGAGGTCTTTATAAACGCTTCCCTGGACAATGCCGAACAGCGCATACCCCGGCCGGGGACTGAAGGCTTGCTTCGACAAGTCCGCCCAGCGCATCGACATCTCGCATCGATGCCTCGGCCGCGTCGTAACGTGGCTGGGAACGCGGTACACTCGTCCAGCACCATTGTGATCGTCGAATCAAGTTTGTTTTGCAGCTCCATGCAGATCGCCGGGGTCAGGCGATGGCGGCTGCCGTCGATATGGGATTGGAAGGTCACACCGTCCCAGTCGATCTTCCGCAGTGCGGCCAGCGACATGACCTGGAAGCCACCGGAGTCGGTCAGAATAGGACCCGGCCAGTCCATGAAGACGTGGAGACCGCCGAGCGCCGCGATACGGTCGGCACCCGGGCGCAACATCAGATGGTAGGTGTTGCCGAGGACGCACTCACACCCGGCCGATCGGACAGCATCGGCGGTCATCGCCTTGACGGTTCCTGCAGTGCCGACAGCCATAAACGCAGGTGTCTGGAACGGGCCGTGCGCGGTGCGCAAGACGCCGGCACGCGCCAGCCCGTCGGTCGCGAAAACGTCAAACGAGTAGTCAGTGGTCGTGGTCGGCATCACATCCATCATGGATGCGTAAAGCGGGTCTACCGGGTCTGACAAGGCGGCACGCTTGCGGCAATGGACCATATCGGCCGCCCTGAGACGTATCCGCCACCGCCCGGCCAAAGGCCATAGGAAAAAAGGCTTGACCAAACGCCCCAAAATGGTGTAGGATTTTGTTTACGATGGAGGTTTAGCGACAGCGGCCTGCCCTCGTGATGCATGGTCCCAGGAGCAAAGCCATTTACCTGGATCACCATAAGTGTTGCAGAATCTGTTTTGAATGACAGAGATCCTATCGAACAAACACTTTTCGTCAGATGTCAGAATTCGGGGTACGCTGCGATCCTGGGCGGAGGAGGCGCTTAAGGGTACTGGATTTCGGCCGGCGGCCCATCACCTGTATCTGCTATCCGAACTGGAGGGCCTGGCAGGCGGCGATTATGACAGACTGATGATCCTGATGCCTCCGGGATCGGCGAAATCAACCTATGCGTCCGTGGTTTTTCCAGCCTGGTGGTTTATTCAGCACCCGCGTTCCTCCGTCATCAGTGCCTCCCATTCCCGCAGCTTGGCAGAACACTTCAGCCGGCAGGTTCGTTCGCTTATCCTAGAAAAGCAGCAATACCTTGGGTTCAGCATTACGCAGGATCATCGCGCTGTCGATGCATGGACCACGAGCAGCGGCGGCGAGTATATCGCGATTGGTGTGCGTGGAGCCATAACCGGCCGCAGGGCTGACCTCGTGATCATCGATGATCCGGTCAAATCACAGGCCGACGCAGAGAGTAGCCGGCAGCGTGAGCACATCTGGGATTGGTACAAGTCCGATGTCACCACACGTTTGAAGCCTCGCGGCAAGGTTGTTTTGATCATGACCCGATGGCATCCTGACGATCTGGGAGGCCAACTGCTGGAGCGATCGAAGGCCGAATGGCGTGTCGTACGTCTTCCCGCGTTCGCGGAAGCAGGCGACCCGCTGGGCCGATCGGCCGGTGCTCCATTGTGGCCGGAATGGGAAGATCATGACGCGTTGGCACGCAAGCGCGACCTGATCGGCGAGCGCGCCTGGTCGGCATTGTTTCAACAGAACCCTATACCTTCCTGCGATCGGTTGTTCACTATCGACCGCATCGCCGTCGTCCAACCGGAGCATGATGCCGAAGCAACCGTTCGGGCGTGGGACCTGGCCGCGACAGGGAGCACCGGCCAAAATGACCCAGATTGGACAGTGGGAGTTAAGCTATCTCGCGGAAAAACCGGCCGATATATCATCCTTGACGTCGTTCGCATTCGCGGAACGCCGCGCCAGGTCGAGGAACTCATACTGATGACCGCCCAGAGGGACGGCACGAACGTCATAGTGGCGATTCCCGAGGATCCCGGTCAGGCTGGGAAAAGCCAGATCTCGTACCTGACAAGGCAACTTGCCGGGTTTCACGTGACATCCTCTCGGGAGACGGGCTCGAAGGCTACACGGGCTATGCCGCTCGCGTCCCAAGTGGAAGCCGGCAACCTCTCAATCATTCGCGGCGAGTGGGGCCGGGCGCTCCTTGATGAGATGCGTGATTTTCCCTGGGGCAAGAAAGACGATCAAATCGACGCCCTGGTGCGCGCGTTCACAACGCTGACGATGCGCCCGCGCCCCACGAGTTCGATAGCGGTATCGCTACTGAGCCGCTGATCAACGGCGCAAGGTGAAGTTTGGAATTCCATGTTTGACACACTCTGCAATTTGGTCCCGATTGACAATGACTATCCTCAGCGTGTTCGCAAGCTAACGATCTTGAATCGCGTTCTGGATGGAACGCTATACGATGCCCTCCCCTATCATTTTCACGAGGAGAGAAGCGCAGCCGGCGAATATGTCCCGCTGCGCCTGCGACGCCCGAGCGTCAGGTATCCGCTTTGCCGCATCGTTGTGGAAGACAGTGTTTCGCTGTTGTTCAGTGAGGGCCACTTCCCGACCATCGATAGCACTGATGCGGCGGTGACCGCCGCCTTCGCCAATGTCACAAAGGAAACCCGCCTTAATCTGACGATGATCCAGGCAGCGATGCACGGTGCAACTGGATCTGTCGCGTTACTGTTGCGTGTGCTCAAGGGGCGTATCTTCGTTGATGTCCTGGACACGATGTACCTTACGCCCACGTGGGACCCATCAGCGCCAGATACGCTGACTCGCGTCGAAGAGCGATACAAAGTCACCGGAGCAGACCTTCTGCGGAATGGGTATGCAATTGACGATCCAAACGGACAATACTGGTTCGGACGATGCTGGGATGATGAAAGTGAGACTTGGTTCGAACCGGTACCTGTCGGGAAGTCGCTTCCTTTTGTGATTGACGCCGCCCGCTCTGTCTCCCACCGACTGGGCGTCGTGCCGATTGTCTGGATCAAGAACTTGCCTGGCTTGCCCAGCACGGGTGACGCCGCCGATGGCGCATGCACATTCGCGGCCGCCATGCACAGCCAGGTCGAAATCGATTATCAGCTGAGCCAAGTCGGTCGCGGGCTGAAATATAGCAGTGACCCTACCCTGCTCTTGAAGGACCCTTCGCTTCCCGATGGTGAATTGATCAAGGGAGCCGGCAGCGCCCTCATTGTTTCTGAAAAGGGCGACGCCCGTTTGCTGGAAATTGGTGGCACAGCTTCGGCCGCGGTCATCGAATATGTCCGCACCTTGCGCGAGCTTGCGCTCGAAAGCATTCATGGAAACCGAGCCAACCCCGACCGTATCACTGCGGCGGCATCCGGCCGAGCGCTGGAAATGTTAAATCAGGGTCTGATCGGTCTCGCTGATAACTTGCGGACCAGCTATGGAGAGGCAGGTCTGCTGCAACTCGCTCGGCTCATTCTCCGCGCGTCGCAGAAGTATTCCCTCGTCGTGTTCGACAAGGCGATCGAGCCCCTGAATCCGAGTGCGCCACTCAGCCTTAAATGGCCGCGTTGGTATCCCACGACGGCGGATGACCGCCAGAAAGACGTCCAGTCATTGACGGCCCTCGTGGCAGCCGGATGTATAAGCCGAGAGATCGCATTCAAGGCGATTGCCGCTACCTACGATATAGAGAATATCGAACCGAATTCGGTTTCATAGCTTTTTGATGACATTCCCTGAGATTGAAATGGATGATGATTTAGCTGAAGTGCCGTCTGTCCCCACGCCGGGAGCGGATGGCGACGACCGACCGAGCGAGGCAGCCGAGGAAATCGCCAAGCTACGCAGCGAATTTCAATCTCGTCTCCTCGTGGCGAGCCTGCGGACGGAAGCAATCCGCGCCGGGATCGTCGATCTTGATGGCTTGAAACTGATCGACCTTTCAGCCGTCCGGCTGGGTAAGGACGACAATATCATCGGCGGACCAAAGCTGATGGATGATCTCAGGCGGAACAAGCCGTGGTTGTTTGCGGTGCCGTCCTCATCAAGCGCTGCAATCGCACCCGCATCACACCCGGTTCGACAGAAATCGGTGCTGGAAATGACCGACCAAGAATACGCGTCCGCTCGGGCGGCGGTTACGAAATATCAATTCTGATCGCTCGCCTCACCAGCGACGGTCGCATTATAGATAGGACGATTGATGGGTATCCAGAATTTCCCTGTTTCACTGCAGCCGATCATTCAGCAAGGGCTTTCTCGAGCGCGAATTTGCGCAAGCATTGCGGTCGCGGCTTGGTTATCGCGCTTGTGCCGATCGTGTTACCGTGGCTGTCGGCATCGGCGAGACCCTAACCAAGACCCGCGCGGGGCTGAAGCCGTCGGTGACGACGCCGTTAGCGCCGGCGACGAATACCAACTTTGACAACGGTCTGACCGCCACCACCTGGGGTGTCGAGCAGTATACGATCTCCATCAATCTCTACGCCGCAACCACCGATCTCAACGTCGTGACGGAGCGGGTTGGCATAGCATCGCAATTTCTGCAGAACGCCTATGTGAACGGCGAACAAGCTGCCCGCAGCCTGGACGAATTGAGCCGAAATGCCCTGTTCGGGGCGTATATGGGTGGCAACACCCGCGTGCGAACCACGCTGGCAAGTGCGGGGCCGACGGTGCCCGTCGACGACGTGCGCGGCTTCCAGACCGTGTTTGTCAATGGCGTTCAGCAGGCCGTCAGCAGCAGCGCCTCGATGACGGTCACCATCGGCTCGGACTACTACACTCTCATCGGCGTCACGGTCGACGCCACGAACGTGTCCACGGCACCGAACGGGATATCCGGCGTGCTCACGCTCTCGAGCAATGTCTCTGTATCGGACGGAACCGCCGGCAACACGGTTACCGCGGCCAACGGCTCGACCGTTGTGCGTCCGTCAGACCGCGCGAACACCGCCATGATCACTGCATCCGACACGTTAACGATGTCAAACCTTCTGGATGCAGTTTCGAAGCTTCGAATGAATGCGGTGCCCGAAATCGACGGTGCGTATAACTGCTATCTCGATCCGGTGTCGTCCCGCCAACTCTTCTCCGATCCGGATTTCAAACAACTCTTCCAGGGCGCAACTTCGGCTAATCAGGTCTTCAAGAAGGGCATGACCAATGACTTCCTGGGCCTTCGCTTTGTTCCGACGACCGAGGCATTCGTGCAACCGCATCCGACTTTAGCTGGCCTGATGATCCGCCGGCCCATCATCTGCGGTCAGGGGGCGCTGATCGAGGGTGATTTCGCCGGCATGGCTGCCAGCGACGTCGCACCCGGCAGATTCGATCATCACGATGGTCGATGGAATTGCAATGGTTACCCGGGAGGCTATCGACCGCCTGCAGCAGATCATCGCGCAGTCTTGGTACTGGATCGGCGGTCTCTGCGCGCCATCAGACACGACGACGAACCCGACGACCGTCCCAACCGCGACCAACGCCGCGTACAAACGCGCCGTCATCGTGGAACACATTGGCTGAAAATGACGAGAAGAGCACAATCGCCATGCCGCTAGGTTCCGTTAGTCCGTTTCGCCCAACTGGCACGATCAGCGTATCAGTGGGCAGCGTCTCCGCAAATGCGCCTTTATCAGGCGGCGGTGATTCGGTCGTGGTCACCAATACGACGAGCGCCCTGGCGTATGTGAGGTTCGGTTCGGATCAAACGGTCACTGCGTCCACCGCGGACATGCCGATTCTGGCCGGCAGCCGGCTGATCCTTTCGGTCAACAGCCTGATCTCCTATGCCGCCGCGATTTCACCTTCGGGATCGGGCACCATCTTGTTCAGCCGCGGCGACGGATCATTTCTTTGAACCCGCTCACAGACCCCGAAAGGGTCGATATCCGTCGCTTTTGCGGGTATCCGGCCTACGGGGCGGCGCCGACCGGAATGCAATCGTGGCGTTACTTTCAGGTCTATGGCCTGCTCGAGTTTCGACTTACGAATCTCTCAGGCTCGGAGATCGTGATCGTTCGCCGGTATCTGGCCAACCTGACCGCGCTTGAACTGGCCGTTCCCGCGGCATCCGACAATCTCGATACGGACCAGGCGTCGATGTGGACGAGGAACAAAGACGAACTGACCGACAGAATACGTCTTTTCGACGAATGGAGACGGCGGCTATGCGGGTTCCTCGGCGTTCCAGCAGGCCCTGCCCTTACCAGCGGCACGGCGTCTTTGATTGTTTGACACATGAATGGCAGCAAGCTGCAGGACCGGCTTTATTTGGGGTTAGGAATGTCAGCCCGCCATGTCGGGCAGTCCGCCGATGCGTTCCGTCCCAAAGGTCCGTTCAACCCTCTGGATAAACAGAATCGGTTTCTGAGATTACCCGCGACATTTGTGTCCGCAAAGGGCAATGGCCAACGGACAAACGTCTACGGCGACCCACTCTGGCACGGAATTTTTGATGCCAGCTACACGCGGGTGGGCGACTATCTGATTCTAGGCAGTGTGAAATTCTTCGTGGCGTCGCAGGACCATCTATTGCCGGTGTTGTGCGTCAGGGCCAATCGTATCATTTCGATCGTTCGGCCCAACATGCAAACGAGCCCCGCCGGCAACGCGTACGGAGGCTACACGTCGGGTAGTTCGGTGACGTTGATGGAAGGATGGCCGGCAAGTGTACTGGGTGAGAGCCGAACGAGCGCGTCCGAGGTAGATTTGCCGACCGATCATGTCATTCCTTACTGGAATATTCTTCTTCCCGCCATCGCTCGTGTCATTTTGTCGCCGGGCGACCTGATCACGGACGACCTAAATCGAACCGCGGCCATTGTCGGATCGGAACTGACAGATCTGGGTTGGCGCATAAGCGCTAAGATGGCAACGACTTAGATGGCAGACATATCAGATGTCGAGCAGGCGGTGGCCGACACCGTGACGTCGATTCTGTATCCGGCCGGTTCGTCTCTATCCAGTGTTATTGGCGCGCTTTGCCGCGTCTATCGCGGTTGGCCGAACTCGGCCACATTGAACACGGACCTGAGCGCTGGCGCAGTTAATGTCACTGTCGTAAGCGATAACGACTCAGGACGGACAACGACCCGCTATCTTCCGGAATGGCAGACCAATCGTTACAGACCTGGCGTGGTAGCCAGCTCGGCCGGACAGACAATCACCATCTCTGGCAACCCTGCCGTGGGGGATGTCGTCGGGGCGCTGATCGATGGATCAGTCTTATGCCTATCGAATTCAGGCCGGCGATACCACGGTCCTTGTCGCCGCAAATCTAAATCAGCTGATCCAGGCAGAATCTTCCGTCGACCGCGGAGGGGTTTACGATAACCGTACCAGGTGCGACTTCGATCGTGGTCAGAGTTGTCTGTGACAATGCGACGTCGTTCGAGAGTCGCCGGCAGGAAAAGGATGTGCGGATCATCTGCTGGTGCCCAACCCCGGCAATCCGAGATTCAGTGGCCAGCGCGATCGACTCGGCATTCGATCAGCTGAGCTTCCTGATGCTTTCCGACAGCAGCAACGCCCGTATCATTTACCGAAATACCGCCAGTTACGATCAGGCCCAGAACGCCCTGCTTTATCGACGAGATCTGGTTTATACGGTCGAATACCCAACGATGTACAGTCGTCCAGCAACCATCAATGCTTTTCGGTGCTTCCGATTTGAACAGCAATATTACATATGGTTAGGTATTCGCCATGACACACCATCTAGTGGTTACGAAAGCCTTTTCTTAACTTTGTTCGCGGCGATATTATCGCCGATGCGACAAAGATTAGCTGAGATACTGTCCACCGAATACAGGAAATTCGTCATCAAGGTCGCGACGCCCAACACGTCGAAAGGTTAGTCCAAGTGCCAATCTTCCAGCAAGGCAGCGTCAATACGACGTCGCTGATCGTGCCCGATCTGTATGTGCAGATCGTTCCGCCACAAAATCTGGTCTTGAATGGCGTTCCGACGAATATCCTTGGCGTGGTGGGGACCGCTTCCTGGGGGCCTGTCGATGAACCCGCGATCGTCGCGACGATGGCCGATTATGCACAGCAGTTTGGCTCGATCGTGCCGCGGAAATACGACATGGGCACCCAGGTCGCAACCGCGGTCCAGCAAGGCGCCCAGAACTTCCGCTGCGTGCGCGTGACCGACGGCACCGATACAGCCGCTACTACGGCGGTCCCAGGCACCAATGCGAGCTTCACGGCCCTTTACACCGGCTCTCTCGGCAACAACATCACCGTGACACTCGGAGCCGGCACCCAACCGAACACCTGGATGCTGTCGGTCCTCCTTTCCGGGTTCGTACCCGAGATTTACGACGGACTCGTCGGCAACGGCGCGGCCTTCTGGACCGGTCTGGCCGACAGCGGTCAATTCGGGCCTGGGACCGCAGCGCGGACCATCCCTCCTGGTCATAGCCAGCGCGGGTGGGACGACGGCATCGCCGGCACCGTTCTCGCTCAGTCTTAGGTGCGTCGAGCGCCGGGTCGGACGGAGCGACACAGGTCGGCAGCGGTCAATTGATTGGCGTCGACACCTCCGCCGCGGAGCGGAATGTACGCGTTGCGAGGACAGGGCTGTGGTCTCGCGCTGCTAGCGGATTGCGACGATTCGCACGACTTGGACGACCCAGGCGGATTTCGGGCTGGACGAGGGGATATACATGATCCTCACGACGCCAGCCGGCGATACCATCACGAACGCGGTGACAACCATGGCTGCGGCAGGATTGGACAGCTACGGCGCGAAGCTCATGTTCGGCGACTGGCTGTGGTGGTCTGACCAGGTCAACAACACCGTCCGTCTTGTTTCACCGCAAGGCTTCGCGGCCGGCCGGTTGGCGAACCTTTCGCCGGAACAATCCAGCCTCAATAAGCAAATCTACGGGATCATCGGCAGCCAGCGCACCGGCGCCCCTGGTTCGGGCCAGAACACCACCTACTCGTCCGCCGACCTAAGCGCGCTTCTGGGTGCCGGCCTCGACCTGATCTGCAATCCTCAACCTGGTGGCTCGTATTGGGGCGTCCGTGGCGGTAACAATACGTCGTCGAACGCAGCCATAGACGGAGATAACTACACGCGGCTGACCAATTATATTGCGGAAACATTGGCTGCCGGCATGGGCCAGTATGTCGGTCAGGTCATCAACAGCAACTTGTTCCAGCAGATCAGATCAACGCAATTGTCATTCTTGAACAACATGTATGGACAAGGCTTGCTCGGTAGCACTGACGGTTCCCTGCCGTTTAGCGTCATCTGTGACACAGAGCAACAATCCGCTTTCCCGGACAAGCCTGGGTTACGTCCAGTCCGATGCTCAGGTCCAGTACCAGGCGATCAACGAGCGGTTCATCGTCAATGTCGAGGGAGGTCAGACCGTCCAGGTATCCGTCCAAACGTTACCCACCGGTCAGGTTAGCTAGGAGATCACGCAGTGGGACTGACAGCATTCTCGATCGGCCGGGACACCCAACTCGTCGTGATGGGTCCGAGTGGACGGGTTGACATCAGCCACGTCACGGGCTTTGAAAGTCGCCAGCTTACAAGTTCAGTTCGTATCAATCGGCTTGATGGAAGCCAGCTTGGCGCCGAGCTTCCGAAGGGTTGGGAAGGAAGCTTCGAGGTAGAGAGGGGGACATCGGCACTCGATGATTTCGTCTCGGCCTTGGAGCAGAATTTCTACAGCGGCAGCGGAAACCAGCCCGGAACGATGTACCAGTATATTACGGAAACCGATGGATCGGTTTCGACCTACCAATTCGACGGCGTTGTGTTCAAGCTCACCAGCGCAGGCGCCTGGAAGGGAGACGCCAGCGTGAAGCAGAAGCTTGAATTCTACGCGACCAGGAAGAAGCGCATCTGATGACCCCGTCACAGACCATCATACGGGATGCTGCCAAGACCTCGATGACCGTTGACGGGAGCGGGCGGCGGCTGACCCTGCGACACCTGACGGCGCTGGATACATTACGGCTCTTCAAAGCTGCCGGTCCAGTGCTGGCCCAAAACGAGCCGTGGCTGTCGATGGCGGGCCTGGCATTTGCGGTCCTGGAAATCGACGGTGTACCGGTGCCCCCGCCTGCGACCGAGGGACAAATCGAAAGCTTGATCGACCGGTTGGGCGACGAAGGCTTGGCGGCCATAGCCGACACGGTCAGAGATCAGCAAGAACTTGCTGATCTAAAGTCAAACGTGGGAAACTTGCCCGGCACCCTGTCCTGATCGACTGTCTTTATCTTGTCCGGAACGGGGTGCCATTCGACGTAACATTCTCACTGTCTGCCGCCGAACGAGCAGCGTATGTCGTGGCCCTCGGAACTCTTGAAGGCCATACGTTCGACTGGTCCGCGTTCGAGTGGGTACAGCCAACAGTGGCTAAGGGGTAATGCCCCGGTCCAGACGAAAACCACAAGGTTGACACTTCATGCTGAAGGCAGACGCCAAACGGATCGCCTGGTTCCTGGACCTGCAGCGGATCTTGCACTTTTCGAGGCGCTTCATGGCTCCGCTGACGTTGCCTGTGCGTGGCCGAGGACAGAGCGTGTCCGATTTGGGGATGACACCCAACGCACCGCGATCGCCGAGCAAAGGCGCGACTCCGGCACAAACCAACCGCTGGCGAAGACCCCCGCTTCCAACGCTTGATCGAAGGACTGCGGCGCCGATCGACGCTTTAGGCAGAATGACAATTCTCCGTCTCAAAGAAGAGGGTGGAGCGAAACTACCCGCGAGTGCTCTGCCCTGGCGAGAGCTTTGGAACTTACCGTCGATTGCGGCTGCAGGCCGGCCTTTTGATGGACCTACCAGGCGTCTGGCGGTCGCCACGCAGAATTCGCCAGTTCTGCGGCCGAGCCACGCAGTAACCGCAGGTCCGACCGAGGCGCAATTTGGATTCGCAGGATCCGGCCCGCTTGCGCCCATTCGGGCTCTTTCGCCCGCGCCGGAATTTCGGGAGCCGCAGACCGATCCAGCATCGCGGCCCGCCATGGCGGGGAGTGGTGAGACCTCGGTACAGCAGCCCCTGCTCCTCGCGACCGGACAGCCATCGCCGACAGAGCCGAACGCCAGGCAATACCAGGTGGACCCATCTGATCGCGACGCAACCGCAGTTGGCGAGCAACCCGAACGCAGCAAATCAACTGTCTCAACCTTACATATTGACGGTTCGGCGCTTGGCCGATGGACAGAACAGCATTTAGAGCGAGCTTTGGCGAAACCTTCCACGGGCATGACCGGCGTGGACCCACGCGCGACAGTACCCCGGAGCCGCGTTGCACCCTTCTAGGCTTCGCCGTTGGCGATTTCAAATTTTTAGAAAAGTGACGTAAGCCTTGCAGGACTCTCCTATCCAAATCGGTTCCATCAGCCTTCATGGCTTTGAAATACCACCATCCGTCCGCTTTGGCGGCCGTTATCGACTGTCAGTGCATAATCTAGCTGGTGGTAGACGAGTTGTAGAGCGTCTTGGGCCGGATGACGGCGAAGTTGCGTTTCAAGGCACCTTTTCGGGACCGAACGCCGAGGCCCGGGTTCGGGCTCTGGACAACCTGCGCCTCTCGGGTGAAGTCGTCTGGCTGACCTGGGAATCATTCAGGCGTCAGGTTGTGGTGAAAAGCTTCATTGCAGAATACTACAGCCCCTGGTGGATCTCCTATAAGATAAGCTGCGTCGTATTTCATCAAACAGGCGCTGCGACCACACAGACATCAACGCTGTCGGCCCTCGTATCGGCAGATCTCGGTAATGCCTTGTCGGCTGCCGCCGGATCTGCGATCTCGCTGGGCTCGCTGCAGACCGCCATATCCACCACCCACGCACTAACGACCGGAACATCAAGCCGGCTGCAGGCAGTTGCCACGGTCAATACCACATTGCTTGCTGTCAACGCCCAAATATTGTTACTGACAAGCTCGCTTACTGACCCTATAGGGACGAGCGACGAACCGAGCACGATCGCGCCGGCGCTGGCCGCGGCGGTGAGCAACGCCGGGTTACTGGCCGCGACGGTGAATGTGGGCTCTTATGTGGGCCGGATGGGAACGAACCTAATTAGCGCAGGAAACTGACGTGCCGACCATTATCGCCATCGGCGGAAATTTATTTGAAATTGCCGCTACCCAGCTTGGCGACGCTTTACAATGGATTAATATAGCAAGGGCCAACAATTTGACCGACCCCATCCTCTCAGGGCAAAATCAACTTGTAATTCCGCCGATCTCCCCCGTCTTTTCCGACGGAATAGGGCCGCAGTAATCCCTTACGGAGAGGCGATCGCAATGGAACTTCAGGTCGCCTTGAACGGCACCGCGGTTCAAGGTCTGCTTTACGCGTCAATCGCAACGACCAATTGCTTTTCAGCTGACTCATATGCGCTCACATTTGCCATGGGGCCGTCGCCATTAGTTGACATAACTTTTTGGTCCTCGCTCGTCTCGGCGTATGTGGAAATCGCTGCTGCCGCCAGTTACGGACCAGCACCGCGGAACCTGATCAGCGGAATGATCAATTCGGTTGCTGTGGATCCAATACAGGGGACAGTGTCGATCGAGGGGAGAGACCTCTCAGCCTCCATGATCGATGCCTACCGCCAGCAGGACTTTGTGAACCAGACGGCATCGGAGGTTGTATCGACTATAGCACAGTATCATGGTCTTACCGCAGTCGTCGCCGAAACATCCGGCAGCGTCGGGCGCTACTATGGTGATGGCTATACACGTCTATCTCTTGGGCAGTTTTCGCGCGTTCGTTCTGACTGGGATCTGGTGGTGGAACTCGCCCGGGAGAACAGCTTTGATGTCTTCGTGCAGGATACAACATTATTCTTCCAACCGGCGAGTGTTGCCGATTTCATTCCTTTTCGCCTTGCTCTTCAAGACGTCAAGTCGCTAGTGTTTCAACGAGCCATGACGATCACGTCAAATCCGACAGCCCGGGTTCAGTCGTGGAATTCGCAAAACATGGCATCGTATAATGACAACAGCCCTGGCGCTGGCGCATCCGGCAGCGCGTCTACCTCGACCGGTCAGCCCTTTCTGTTCGCCGCGTCAAATTTCACCTCTCAGCAGGTCACAGACTCTGCGGGGCGCTACGCCGCAGAGCTTAGGCGGCTTACTACCATGCTGCATGCCGACATGCCGTGGAACCTCGCACTCTCCCCGGGCACCACGATTTTGATCGACGAGACTGGCTCCGAATTCGACACGACCTATCAGATCGACAGCGTCGAACGCCGCTACAGTACGATCTCTGGTTCAGCCCAGACTATCCGCGCTATCGTCGCCGGATCTCCACTAGTTTGAGCTTTTCCAGGACTTAGACGCGAGCAGACAATGATCGAAAGACTATCGAACGCGATAAAATCCCACGCGGCCAGCTTGGATCAGACAACGGGACAAATAAAGTTCGGTACCGTGACGTCGGTGAATTCCAAGAACGCCACCGCTCGTGTGCTCATCCAGCCCGACGGTGTTCTGTCCGGATGGCTTCCGATCCTATCACAGTGGGTTGGAAGCGGATGGGGAATGATGTGTCCACCCAATCCCGGCGATCAAGTCCTGCTTGTTCCTCAAGAGGGCGACGTAGAGCAGGGTGTCATAGTTGGGCGCAGCTTTTCAAATCAGCAAATGCCACCAGTGGTCCCGGCAGGGGAACTTTGGCTGGTGCATCAGAGCGGCAGCTTTCTCAAGCTCTGCAACGACGGAACCATCCAGATGAGCGGCGATCTTCACGTTCAAGGCGACGTCTACGATCAACATGGGGCCTTGTCGGGTCTACGGGGCCACTACAATTCGCACACGCATTCGCTGGCGCAGAACGAGACAACGAGCACGCCTTCTCCTGAGGATTGACGAACATGTATGATATCTTTCTCGAATGGGGGACTGACCTGATGGTCGGGAGCGGCGGTGATCTGGCACTCTCAACCGGCTCGGACACCATCAATCAGCGTGTCTTCCGGCGGTTACTCACCAACGCAGGCGATTACGTCTGGAATTTAGACTATGGCGGCGGATTGGGCCAGTTCGTGGGCACACCCGCCAACCCAGCGAATATCGAGGCGATCGTCAGGACTCAACTCGCGCTGGAAACTGCTGTGCCGACAACGCCGGCCCCGCAGGTGGCCGCAAGTATCGCTGACGTCGCGAATGGTTATGTTGTTGCGACCATTACCTATGCGGATCACTCATCGACGGTGCCGGTTCAGATCAACGTCTCCACGGGCTGAGCCGGCATGAACCTAAATCTCAAGGGATTTTCCCAGCTTGTTGAAGACATGGGTGCAGCGCTGCAGAGTTCAGCGTCGAGCTTAGTCGACCTATCCGTCGGTTCCGTCGTTCGGGCTATATTCGAGGCGAATGCCTCCGTTGTTCTCTGGTTGCAGTGGCTCATTCTCCAGGTGCTGGCATCTACTCGCGCATCAACATCCAATGGAACCAATCTGGATTCCTGGATGGCGGATTTCGGACAATCGCGCCTGCCGGCGATACCGTCGACCGGCATCGTCACGTTTTCGCGGTTCGTGAACAGCTTGTCAGCCACTATCGCATCCGGCACAGTCGTCAAGACGACCGATGGTTCGCTGAGTTTTTCTGTTACCGAAGATTCAACATTATCGATTTGGCAGACCAGTGCTTCGGCGTATGTACTTCCCAGCGGCGTCAGTTCAGCGGATCTACCGGTGATTTGCGCGACCAGCGGATCGGTGGGGAACGTCTTGGCCGGGACAATAACCGTGATCGCAGCGTCCTTGCCGGGCATTGACCAGGTGAACAATGCAAATCCACTTTCGGACGGGGCTGATGCAGAAACCGACCAAGCATTTCGGACCCGATTTCAAAGCTATTTGGCCAGCCGATCCCGGGCGACTCTCGCCGCGGTGCAAAATGCGATCGCCAACGTCCAACAAGGACTGGATGTCGCGATAGAGGAAAATACCGCGCCGGATGGTGCTGCCCAGGCTGGCTCCTTCCTGGTCTTCGTCGATGACGGAACCGGCTATCCTTCGTCCGATCTTCTCTCGACGGTTGCCACCGCTGTTGATGCGGTGCGGCCGATCGGGACCACATTCGCTGTTATTCCTCCGCAGGTGCTTGTCGTGAACGTCTCGCTCACAGCGACGCTGACCTCCACCGCAGCCGTCTCGCTCATCGTTCCGAGTATTCAGAACTGTATTGCCGTCTATCTCAATGGTATACCGATCGGCAAGAGCGCCTCGTTGACCCGTGTGGCTCAGAACGCCTACCTGGCGAGCGCCGGTATAGACAATATCACGGGCGTGCAGCTCAATGGAGGGTCCGCCGACATTGCGGTTCCTGCCGGCACGGTCATAAAGGCCGGCCAGGTCACGGTTACGACCAATGAAGGGTGATCTCTCCGACTTCATTTCTCGGCTCTGGGGCGCCCTGCCAAAGCGTTGGTTCGCCGACCAACAGCCCAAACCTGCAGGCCTTGCTGAGCAGCATCGCCACTCCCTGGGTCTGGCTGTATGATCTGATTAACTATGTGATCGCACAAACCCGGCTCACTACGGCTACCGACGAGTGGCTTGATCTAATAGCTCTCGACTATTTTGGATACAAACTCGGCCGCAAGACCAACGAGGCAGATTTCTCCTACAGAGGTCGCATTCAGGCGGCATTGCTTCAGGAGGCGGCGACCCGATCCGCCGTATTGGCCGGGTTAGCGAGCCTGACCGGAACCCCGCCAACGATCTTCGAGCCAGCGAATTGCATGGACACAGGGTCTTACGGAGCCTTGACAGGAGCTCCGAGTACTACCGGCACCGGGATGGCCTATGGACAGGCCGGCGGCTGGGGAAGTCTCCAGCTACCGCTTCAGTTCTTTGTCACCGCTACATTGCCGCCAACACCGGGTGTGGGCCTGTTGGCCGGGCTACGGCACGTCGGTGGGAGGATACGGCGAGGGCGCTATCAGTTACGTCGATCCCGCGCTCTTGCCTGGGCACGTGACAGATGCCGATATTCAGGCGGCGTTAAGCAGGCTGCTTCCCGTCAACGCAGTAGCCTGGCTGCGGATCAATTAATCTCATCCCACGGATTGGTGAACAGCAAGCATGGATCGCAATATTGTTTATCCGGGCAGCATTCCGCTGGATACGGACCTTCTTTCTGTAAATAAGAACACCATGATCGGCCTCGGCTTTCTGATCCAAGCCGCGCTTGGCACCAACACGGTCGCCGATGGACTGGCATGTCAGCCAACAACGCCTGCCTCCATGAGCGTTGTTGTTGGACCGGGCAGCATGACGCAATTGTGCCCGGTCGATACCCTGGCTTATGGATCGATCGCAGCCGACCCGACCGATTTGATTATGAAGATGGGTATCAATCTGGAGTTGACAACGTTTGAGTTGACGGCCGCATCAAGTGTCGGTCAATCGATCAACTATCTTATCGAGGCGTCTTTCCAGGAAGTCGACGGCATCCCCGTCGTCCTGCCTTATTACAATGCAAGTAATCCGGCACAGTCGTTCAGCGGGCCCGCGAACTCAGGATCTACCCAGAATACAGTTCGATCCCAGCGGGTCCAACTGCAGACCAAGGCTGGTCTTCCCGGCAATACCGGGAACCAGGCCACACCGGCGGCTGATAGCGGGTGGGTCGGCCTGTATCAGATCACCGTTTCGTACGGACAGACACAGATAACCGCAGGCAATATTGCGGTCATACCGACTGCCCCATTCTTGATCTGGAAGCTGCCATCACTGCGGCCAGGATTTGGCTCCGGTGTCCAAAGCTTCACCAGCAGCGGAAATTTTGCCATCCCGGCGGGCGTGACACAGGTTGAGGTTGAAGTCTGGGGCGGTGGGTCAGGCAGCTACGCATCCGTCCCTGGGCTGGCGAGTGGCGGCGGCGCTGGGGGCGGATATGCAAGAAAGCTCGTCAGCGGTTTGATTCCTGGCCAGATCGTGCCTATCACCGTCGGTGCCGGTGGGGCAGCCGGCACCACCGGCGGCGCTGCGGCGGGGCCTGGCGGCACTTCGAGCTTCGGCCAATTCGTGAGCGCAACCGGCGGGAGCTTGAACTATCTGGCAACGACTCTGGCCCCCGAAAACGGCGCAACGCCCCCGGGCATTGGGGTTGGCGGTGACGTCAACTTTACCGGATCGGCGGGTCAGGCGGGCATACTGAATCAGGGTGGCCTGGGTGGAGCCGCCCCAATCGGCGGAACCCAGAACAGCGGAACCATGGGAAATGTAGGAAATTTTCCCGGTGGCGCCGCAGCCGGCGCCGGTACCGGGGCCTCAGGAAATACCGCATTCGACGGCGCGGCCGGCGCCGGAGGTCTGGTTGTCGTGCGGTGGTAGCTACTGCAAACCCGCCCTGTGTGGGCATTATTTCACAGCAATGAGAGAGAGGCGCGGTAACGCAGATCGCTGGTCATCCACGCTCTGGAATTCACCGCGCTTGTTTCCGCGTAGCAGGTGTTTCCTTGCGGGGACACCCTGCTCCACAATTCCGCCGACCCAATGGGATTTGTATGTCAACGATCGTAAGTCATGTATGGAAACCGAGCCACGCACGCGTGGTGATAATCGATTCGTTCGTTCCAGTCCCGCGCGGCACCACAGCCGTAGCACGGCCGCCACTAAACTGGCCTACAAAGGATCCGGGCGACATTCTGGATTACATCATGGATATCGGGCCAGCGGTTGTGGGCAACGATGGAGATGGCATCGCGACCCTGAAGGTCACTGTCTCGCCGTCCAACCCCGGCGATCTCGTTGTTCAGAGCACAACAGCAGATGGCACTCAGGTGGTGCTTTGGCTCTCCGAAGGTCAGGCCGGCACCATTTACACCATTACGTTCAGTATAACCACAGTTAACGGCCGCTCACTTCAGCGAAGCGTGTTGCTACCCGTGCTCATGCTTTCCGTTCCTGCGGTCTCCCCAGATGCGCTGATGACCACCGCGGGCGTTGCGCTGACAGATCAGAACGGAAACCCCGTTCTTTCAGCCGATTGATATTGTTTCTGTCGGCCTGAATAGTCGTTGCGCCATCTCCCATAATTTGGATCGGGCCCCTCGGTAGACCATACAGGGGCCGGAGAACAAGTATCTATGCCAACCATTGACGAGCTTGCTCCCGCCACATCGGCTTCCGACTCTGATGAATTTATCGTTAGCCAGGCTGGAATTGCACGAAAGGTCACACGTGCGCAGGTCTTGAACGGCGTCCAGACGCAACTGACGTTACCCGCCGGCTCGTTGCTTGGTGGACTCGGTACCGGCTTGGGAGCCCCGCAAGTCATCACAGTCGGTCAGAACCTCATTTTCCAAGGTTCCACATTATCCGCCGCGGCTTCACCGTTCTCGATCCCGGCGCTTCCGTCCGGGACGGTACCCGCCGGCGGTGACCTTATTTCAATGTCGCAGGCAGGCACGGCTGTGGCCGTCACCTATGGCCGGTTTCTCAACGGCATGGCCGGCGTCGCGAATCTTAACCTGTCACAGGCACTGGTTACGCCTGCCGGCACAACCGACGGTCAGACGCTGGCGCAATTGACCGGCAACATGCTTCCACTGTCTGGAGGCACGATGACTGGCAGCCTGACGCTGGCTGCCGCCCCGGCCGTATCAGCACAGGCGGCGAATAAGGCGTATGTCGACCAGCAGATTTCCACCGCCCTGCCACTGGCCGGCGGGTCAATGTCCGGACTATTGACACTTTCAGCACTACCGCAACATCCGCTCGATGCGGCGACGAAGGGATATGCGGATTCCGTCGCCGCCGCCATGCTGCCTGTAAGCGGGGGTTCCCTGGCCGGAAGTCTGCTTCTAAGCGCTGATCCCACCACATCGCTGCAGGCGTCTACCAAACATTATGCCGATTTCAAATTGGCCCGTACAGGCGACACTTTATCCGGAGTACTCCTGCTTGCGGCCGACCCCGTATCCGCCTTGCAGGCCGCAACAAAGAATTATGTTGACACCCAGGTGTCCGGCACCTTGCCCATCGCCGGCGGCACATTGACCGGAAACCTCTTTCTGGCATCTGATCCGACAAACAGTGCACAGGCGTCTACAAAGCAATACGTGGATCAGAGAGTTTTCAGAACCGGCGACACACTGACTGGCGCGTTGACTCTCGCGGCCGACCCGGTGCTGGCAACACAAGCTGCGACAAAGAACTACGTCGACACACAATTCTCAGGCTCGATCTCCCGATCCGGATCGTCAATGACCGGGGCGCTGCTGCTGGCGTCGGATCCGGCCGTTCCATTGCAAGCCAGCACGAAACAGTACGTCGATCTGCACGTCATGCGCAACGGCGACACCTTGACCGGCGCGCTGTTTTTGGCGTCGAATCCGACCGCTCCGTTGCAGGCCGCGACAAAGCAATATATCGACAATCAGTTTTCAACGGCGCTGACAACCGCCGGAGCCACGTTCATCGGACCGGTGATACTGGCGGGCGATCCGACCGCCGCAACCCAAGCCGCAACAAAGCAGTACGCTGACGCCAAGGTGTCACGAGCTGGCGATACCCTTACCGGAAGTCTTCTCCTGGCATCCGATCCGGTGACATCGGCCCAGGCAGCCACGAAGCATTACGTTGACACCCAGGTCCTGACTGCGTTGCCGCTCAGCGGCGGCAGCCTGACCGGATATCTCGCGCTCATCGCCGACCCAACGATCCCCAGCCAGGCCGCAACGAAGCATTACGTGGATTCGCAGGTCGCTACGGCGGTGCCGGTGGCGGGCGGGTCGTTGACCGGGTTGCTCTCTTTGGCCGCGGCACCGACCTCTGCACTGCATGCAGCCACGAAGCAGTACGTCGATGGCCAGGTGGCGACGGTGCTTCCTCGCTCGGGAGGCACCCTGACCGGCACGCTTATCCTGTCAGCTGCGCCAACGACACCATTGCAGGCCGCCACGAAATCGTACGTCGATGCGAATCCCAATTCTGCCGGTGTCATCAACGTGATGCTGCCTCCCTACGGAGCTAAGATCGATGGCGCAACAGACGATACGGCGGCGTTCAAGGCAGCCTATCTCGCCGCCCCGGCCGGATCGGCGATCTACGTTCCGAACGGCACGACTGTCATCCAGCAGCCCGGCGCTTGGGGGGTTGCACTTACGAAGTATGTCAAATGGATCGTCGACGGGACGGTGCTCTCCGGAGGGACGCCGCTTTCCGCAGCCATACCGACGGGCGGGTCACCGGCTGGCTTCGTGTTGCCTGGCTTTGTCGTCGGGAATACCGGGTCGGGATTCACTACGTCCCAGGGCGCGTCGCAACCTACCGACTTCGCGGTCAACCAATCGTCCTACATTGTCAATCACACTGGCGGAGCCAATGGCGACGTCATTGCGAATGTTCGTGCCGACACCATTATTTACAGCAGCCCAGGCAACTATGTCTGGGGTGGTCTCGACCGTCTGATATGGGCAGGGACCCAGACCCCCAACGCCGCGACAGCGGCTCAGCATGTTGGCCGTTACATCCAGACGCTGCGGCAAGCGGCGACAACCGGCTCCAACGGTTCATTCCTGCCGCAGCCGCAACTCTGGGCCGCATGCCTCGAGTACAGGGACACAACAGGACAGCCGTCGAGTGCAACAAATGCGTCGCTAACGGTTGAAATGGACTGGTACGGGAATGGTCTGGACGACGCCAACTGCAGGACTATCCAAAGCCTGGTGATTGGACAGAACAATACCTCAGGGCCCGCCGTTGAGGTCGGCAACATTATTGGGGTCTATCTCAGCGCTGGATCGTCTGGAAGCGCCAAGACAGTCTTCGGCATCGGTGTCCCGTTTTCGAACGCTGTCCTGGATTCGACATACGCTCAGCAAATCAACAACGCCCCGGTTATCAAAATGTCCGCCGGGCAGGCGATCGCCTTCGAAGCCACCAACAGTAATAGATTGCTGTTCGATAGCACAACGAACACCCTTCGATGGAACCAAGGGACGATTTCCTATCCCGTTGGCAAGGGTATCACGGTGGGGTGGGCAAACGTCTATTCCGGCTCCACCACGCTGCCAAATTACATTTCTGGCAATCTGATTATGCTTACCGGTGCCAGTCCCTATTCAATTACCTTGCCACCCGCCAGTACCGTCGCCGCCGGAACCGGGTTTACCTTCTCCGTGACTGGGGCAGGGCCGGTCAGCATTCTACCAAGTGGAACCGATAAGATCGATTCGGGCCCGATCAGCCTCCATGTTAGTGATCGTTATCATATCGTATCCGACGGCAGCTCATTCTGGCATGAGATATTTTGGACCAATGCCGTTTCGCCGCGATTCCTGGGTCCCATCGTGCTGCCGTCCTATACCGTGGTGAACTTGCCTACAGGAATCGTCGCTGGCGCGAAGGCCTTCGCGTCGAATGGACGCAAGCCAAGCGAAGCGGCAGGGGCAGGGACCGGCGTGGAGGTGTTCTTCGATGGCCAGCACTGGATTTCTTCGTGCAGTGGCACCATGGTCGCTGCTTAGCGACAGTGTTTCGCCCATGCCTTTTTCAAGTTGAGATCATAGATGCCAACAATCTCCGAACTGCCGCCGGCGACAACCGTTGCTGCGGCAGATGAAATCCCGATCAGTCAAGGTGGCATTGCGCGAGCGGCGTCGGTAGGGACCCTTTTGGCCTCGACCCAGCCAGCGATCATCGTAGAATTGCCTTCCCTCCTCGGGAGGACGAGCATTGGCTCAGGCGGCCCGGAACCGGTTGGCGTTGGCATCGGCGTGAGCCTTTCGAGCGGCACGTTGGTCGCCGACGGACTGGACCATGCGGGGTTCCCCACCGCATCGAACCTTTATGTGGCGTCCGATCTGGTAATCTCCAACCAGGGCAGCCCGATGCTCATGCAGGCTTCCCTCCTGCGAGATCTGTTTTCCGCGGGCCAGAACGTCACGATCAATCCAAACGGCGTCATTTCTGCATCAGGTCAGACCGCGGCAAGCGCCACCACGGTGTCTGGAAGCTCCATCGGTGAATTGCAGGTTGTCACGACGCTGTCGACGCAGGATCTGGTTGCTGTGAGCCACGCTGGCACGGATTGCGCCATCGCGTACAGCAATCTCCTCGATGGGATCACGATTGATCAAGCTCCGGCTGCCGGCCCGGCCAGCAACTCGGACACCATCTGGGTGGCTCAGGGCAGTAATGTCATGGCAAGTCAAACCTTCAGCGCCATTTGGGTATGGCTGGCCAACAACCTGCCGACCTATCGGGCTCCCGTCGTCGAGATCATAGCTAGTACGAACCTCGACACCACTGTCCATAACGGCCGGATCCTTGTTTGCAGCCAGCCGATTACCCTGACCCCTCTGACCACGAACATGGGCAGCGGATTTCAGTGCATGGTGATCAATGCGAGTACCGGAAACCTGACGCTCGGCTCAGGGTTTGTGAGTTCTAATGGCAGCCTCGTTCTGACGCCCTGGCAGACCGCGACGCTTTGCTGCTTCACCTATTCGGCAGGCACGATCGCACTCGCTGTCATGCCGACGATGACTTCGACGACCACCGCGGCGTCTGTCCCTGGTCAGGTGAGCGGTGTGGTGGCGACCCCGACATCGAGCAGTGCGGTCCAGCTTACCTGGTCGGCACAGATCGGCACCGGCGCAGCCACCACCTTTACGGTTCAATACAGGGTGACAGGTTCGTCCAGTTGGACATTCTCCGTCGCGGGCCTCACCGGGACCGGAGCCATCATCTCCGGGCTCGAGGCAGCAACGAAGTACGATTTCGGTATCATCGGCATCAACAGCGCCGGCGCAGGCCCGGCATCGTCTGCCGTTACCGCCATGACACTGGCGGCCTCGGGGTCGGTGACCGCCATCGCCTGGAACCTGCTTCCGAGCGGAACCTATACCCACGGAAGTGGTACAATCGGCGTCAACGCCCAGGTCACCCCCGCGCCCTCGCCGGTCCAGTTCGGCTTTTCGCTATCGGCTACCACCCCGCCAACAAGTTGGACCGCCGCGATACTCGTCAACACCAATCTCTGGGGCGCCTACGTGCCCACCCCAGCGACCGCCGGCACCTGGTATACCTGGGGGGAAGGCCTCGACGGCAGCGAGCCGACGGTCAGCCCGAGCGCATTCCTGGTGCAGTAGGAGATGAGTCTCCTTTTCGTTCAGCCCGGGCATCCGATGGGGGTGGGAAATAATCTCCTCGCTCTCTACGCGCCCCTCCCCTCCGAGACCACGTCCTCCGGCTCCGGCGGTTCGTCAACCCTGATCCAAGTTGTCCCGGGCGCAACGGGTTGGTGGGACGCCAGTACGCCAGCCGGACTGATGGGGCCCGCGAATACCCCGGTTACCGTCTGGAATTCGCCCGGAAGTGCTCTTGTGGATCTTTCCGGAAACAGCCAAAATCTGGTTCCATTCTACAGCCCGCCGAACTCAAATCTGCCGCTGGGCTCGCCGCACCTCTCCGGACTGCTGGGTGGCGTCGGTTATCCCGTCACGACCGCCGGATTGTTGCAGCCCGCGCTTGATCCCGGATCAGGCTGGCAACTGCCCGGTTCCACCACGGGCGCCACGTCGAATTGGACCTGGTACCTGGTATGGTCTCGCCCCAATTGGCGGCAAGGCACCAGCTCTGATGCCAGCCCCATTACCCTGCTGACAATGGGTTCTGAGCCTGTGCTGCAGGTGGACGGCTATGGCGGGGCCAACCGCCTCGTGCTGTTTCCCGGCTCCGCCGAGATCGTCGTCAATTCAGGCATGGCGCGGCGCCATACCCATTCGATCGTCATCCGCTATTCACAGGCGTCCGGTGCGGATCTGTGGCTCGATGGCACCCAGATCGCGCAGTCGGTTCCCTGGGCGCCAGGAACACTTTCTGGCCCAGTCCTTCTGCTGCACGATGGTACGCCTTTCGGCGCGGCACAATGCTACCTTCACGAGGCCGCTGAATGGAACCAGGCACTATCGAGCAGCGATGTTTCCGCGCTCATCACCTATGCGGGACGCTGGATCCGCGGGGCCCGCAGGGGACTTTACTTCATATTCAACGGTCAATCGAATGCAATAAACTACGCAATGAACGATGGTGCCGCGGCTCTTCTGGCACAGGGAGTGGCTTGGTACGTGGGCGCTTTGGCCTGCAATGTCCTGGCGACAACCGCCGGCGCAGCGCCTTACACGATGCAGAGCGGGCATGGGATCTATGCGACAAGCTCTGGATATCCGGGCAGTTTCGTGCAGGACCCAGGGGACGGCTCCAATCCGTCGGGTTGGTCGCTGGGACCCGACGGGCTTGCGGTACAACAGGCGGTCGCCGGACTTCCAGCCGAGGACCTATCAGATCTCTGCGCGATAATCTGGCCGTGGAACGAGACCGACAGCCTCCGCCAATACAGCGAGTACGATACGTTCCAGGCCGCGGCACTGCGGTTTCTTCTACTGCTGAGGGAAATGCTCGGCGATACCAGCAACAAAATCCCGCTGATTTGGTGGAATGCCATACCATATGGATTGCCGGATGGTATCACCATGCACCGGCAGGTCGTTCAAAGCATCGCCTCCACTGCGACACAAAACGTTATCGTCGGAAATCCACAGACCAGCGACAGCAATCCCCGCGGGTCATCGTGGGATCCAACGACAGGCATCGCGACGGGCGGAGATCCCTCGCATCGGGACAGTGCCGATAATCAGCGGTTCGCCATGCTCGCTGCTCCCGTCGTTGCACGCGCCCTGGCCGCTGCTGGCTATGCTGATTCAATAACGGCAGTTCCCGTCGCCCTTGCCGAAAGTGGGCGGCCCTTCTATTGCCCATGTATATATGCAGTCAAGTACAACGCTCATCGTCACGGTCGTTCACGACAGCGGCAATGATTTGAAGGTTCCATTACAGGCCGTAGCAGGCGCGGGATTTGCCGTCATGGATGGAGGAACTCCGGGCAATGATGGGACGATCGTGTCGGCGGTTTCCTGCCAGCGCGTCGATGCGACTCATTTGCAAATCGTTCTGCAGAACGCGCTCCGGAACGCGGCCGGTGCGTGCCAATTGTTCTATCCGTTTGGTCCTGCTCAAATCTATCGCGGCAACGCGGTGACCGACAATTTCTCCGACGTGGCAGTACCAGCGGGCTGGAATGTCAGCACTGATCTCGGAACCAGTTGGAGCTGGGACTTTCCTTTGGCAGCGACGTTCTCGGGAATTCCCCTGTCAGAAACGCCCGCCTGACCGCTTCGGGTGCGACCACGAGAGTCACCCCGGTACGCTGAGGCTTTCCCTGCGCTGCCGCCCGGCCTACCGTGCCCGCGGTCAGAACAAAGCAGGGAACGCCAGCAATGCGAACCGCCGACGCTATCGTTGAAGTCCTCAAGCGCGAGGGTGTGTCGACAATTTTCTGCTTCCCGACGACGCCCCTGATCGAGAACGCGGTCGCCGCCGGCCTTCGCCCGATCATCTGTCGCCAGGAGCGCGTCGGCGTTGACATGGCCGACGGGTTTGCTCGGGTGACCAATGGCAAACCACCCGGCGTCTTCATGATGCAGTACGGCCCAGGGTCCGAGAATGCCTTTCCCGGTATCGCCACGACGTTCTCCGACAGCGCCCCCGTGCTGTTCCTGCCGCTCGCACATGCCCGCGAGCAATCCCAGGTCTTCCCCACGTTCCGATCCAGCCGCACCTATGCCTCGATCACCAAGCAGGTAGAGGAGATCGTGGTCCCGAACGCCACGACGGCGGCAATGCGGCGCGCGTTCAATGCCCTGAGAAACGGGCGACCAGGCCCGGTGATGGTGGAAGTTCCGCGAGACATCGTGGAACACGAAGCAGGCAGCGACGCCGAATCCTACCGGCCGGTCGTCCCAACCGTTTCGGCACCGAACGTTCGGGATGTCGACGAGGCGGCGAGGCTCCTGCTCACGGCGTCGCATCCGATGATCCTCGCTGGGCAGGGCGTTCTGTACGCCGAGGCCTCCGACGAACTCACAGAACTTGCCGACCTCCTGCAAGCGCCCGTCATGACGACGGTCGACGGCAAGAGCGCCTTTCCCGAGGACCATCCCCTGGCTCTTGGCTCAGGAGGCAACACGTTCAGCGGGCCAGGCAGGCTCTTCCTGCATACGAAGGCGGATCTGATCTTTGGCATCGGTTGTGGCTTCACCAAACATCCCCTGACGACACCGACCTTGCCTCCGAATGTCGCGATCATCCACGGGACCAATGACCCACGCGACCTGCATAAGTCATATCAAACCGAAGTGGCTCTGCTGGGAGACGCCAAGCTGATCCTGGCTAGCCTGATCGCCGCCGTCAGGGATCGCCTGGGCGGCAAACGCCTCAACCGGTCTCCCGTAGCAGAGCTCGCGGCAGAGCGGGAGAAATGGCTCGCCCGTTGGCACGCGAAACTGAGCAGTTCTGAAACCCCGATGACTCCCTATCGCGTCATGTCGGAGTTCATTCGTGTGGTCGATCCAGCGGAGGCGATTGTCACCCACGATTCCGGCAGCCCGCGCGACCAACTGCTTCCCTTTTATCGCGCCACCCGGCCGCGCGGGTATCTGGGTTGGGGCAAATCCCACCAGCTGGGAACCGGATTGGGGCTAATTATCGGCGCGAAGGCCGCCGCGCCGGACAAATTCTGCGTCAATTTCATGGGCGATGCAGCCTTCGGGATGACGGGCCTGGACCTCGAAACCGCCGTCCGTGCTGGGATTCCCAGCCTGACCATCGTTCTGAACAACAGCACAATGGCTATCGAGATCCCCCATATGAAGCTGTCTCATGAAAGGCACAAGGCCCGCGATCTCGGTGGCAGATACGCCGATCTCGCCAGGGACCTGGGCGCCTGGTCCGAGCGGATCACAGATCCAGGTGACATCGCGAACGCCATTCTCCGCGCCAGGCGGGCGACCGAAGATGGGCACACCGCCTTGCTGGAATTCGTGACGAGTGCGGAGACCGCCTTCTCCCACCGCAATGGCGCCGCAACCTGAACTCAGCTACCGCCGATACGGAAGCGGCAGAAGCGTTCGGATCGGCAGCTTGATCAGAACATTGGCGTCTTTGACAATGATCAGCGCATCGGGGGCATGATCCAGGATCATCTCCCGACAGGCGCCGCACGGCGCGAACGACCGCCAGTTCGCGATTCTCTTCCTCGGGCTTCGGATGCCGCACGGCCACCGCCGTTTGGATCGTTCCGTCCCCATCCAGCAGCGCCCGCCCAAACGCGACAGCCTCCGCGCAGACAGACAGCCGCCCGACCGTCGTCCCGATATGCAGGCCGGTCCAAATTCGACCATCCCGGGAACGGATCGCGGCCGCGACCATGTGCCAGAAAGGCCGATAGTGGCCTTCCAACACCGCGTTCGCGGCCGCGATCAGTTCGTGGTCGCCCTCTGTCAGCGCGACATCCGGCAGAATTGCATCATTCAGCCGCTTCGGCTTCCTCGGCGTCATCGCCGGCCGCCGCCAGCATGGTGTTCGCGATAACGCCGGACTGCTCCCGCACCTTCGCTTCGATGGCGTCCGCGAGACTCCGATGCTCGCGGAGGAACTGCTTCGCGTTCTCCCGCCCTTGTCCGATGCGCTGACTGTCGTAGCTGAACCATGCACCGGACTTTTCCACAACCGCGGCCTTCACGCCAAGATCGAGCAATTCGCCGACCTTGCTGATGCCTTCACCGTACATGATGTCGAACTCGACCTGGCGGAATGGCGGCGCAAGCTTGTTCTTGACCACCTTGACACGGGTCTGATTACCCACGACCTCGTCACGCTCCTTGATCTGACCGATGCGGCGGATTTCCAGCCGGAGGGACGCGTAGAACTTCAGGGCGTTGCCGCCGGTCGTCGTCTCCGGATTGCCGAACATCACGCCGATCTTCATGCGGATCTGGTTCAGAAAGATCAGCATGCAGTTGCTGCGGCTGACGCTGCCGGTGATCTTGCGCAGTGCCTGGCTCATGAGCCTGGCATGCAGGCCCATGTGGCTGTCGCCCATTTCTCCTTCCAGCTCCGCCCGCGGCACCAGCGCGGCAACACTGTCCACGACCAGGATGTCGACCGCTCCCGAACGAACCAAGGTGTCGGCGATCTCCAACGCCTGCTCACCTGCGTCCGGCTGACTGATCAACAGGTTGTCGACGTCCACGCCCAGCTTGCGCGCATAGGTCGGATCCAGCGCGTGTTCGGCGTCGATGAACGCACACGTTCCGCCGCGCCGCTGCGCTTCGGCTATCGCATGAAGTGCCAAGGTCGTCTTGCCGGAACTTTCCGGACCATAGATCTCAACGATGCGCCCACGCGGCAGGCCACCGATACCGACCGCCAGATCAAGGCCGAGCGACCCGGACGGGATCACTTCGATCTGCTCGTCTCCGGCTCGCGCACCCATACGCATGATCGAGCCTTTGCCAAAGGCTCGTTCGATCTGTGCCATCGCGGCGTCGAGCGCCTTGTTCTTTTCCATTCCGCGTATTCCTTGGTTCGATACTAGCTCAGGCTTATTTGTCTGTTTTATACGCATGGATGCTCATTATGCAACCAATACGTGTATAACTCGGCAACTTGACGCGCCCGTGTTCGCCCGTCGATGTTTGTGCTCACTATGTTCTAAACCTTCCCGAAGGGCAAGAACTCTTTGCGAACAACCTGTCTGCGATCCATATCGTCGCACATTCCTCGAAGTCGAAAGGGCTCGGGTCAGGATGACCCATGGCTCATGGTAAGGATCGTCTTTGACAACCAATTCGGGAAAGCCCCAAGCGAGCCCGAATCGAACGATCGCGCCGAAAATTGCGTCTGGCTAGCCGCTCATCGCATCACAAGACCGCATGCCCGGGCCGGCGAAGACGCCAGACATATGCGATAATTTCCGCCACAGCCTTGTAGTGTTCCGCCGGAATCTCGGTATCGAGGTCGAGGCGATAAAGCGCACGCGCCAGCGGCGGGTTGGCGACAACAGGCACGCCATTGGCTTCCGCGACCTCGCGTATTCGGGCAGCAAGCGAATCCGAGCCCTTCGCCACGATGCGCGGGGCCGGATTGTTCGCCCGGTCATAGGCGAGAGCGACAGCATAGTGGGTTGGATTGGTGACGACCACGGTCGCCGTCGGCACCTTGGCCATCATGCGCTTGCGGGCCCGCATCACGCGAATGCGCCGTATCCGCGCCTTGATGTGTGGATTTCCCTCTGTGTCCTTTAATTCATCGCGAATGCTCTGCTTGCTCATGCGCATGTCGCGTGCGTGGCGGAAGCGCACCCACATCAGATCGGCAGCCGCGACGATCCCCTGGACACACATGGTCGCGACGAAGAGGTGAAAGACCGGACGAGCAATCGCTGACAGCAAGCCGTGCGGATCCTGCCACGGCAAACGCATCAGCCCAGCCCAATCGCTTCCGATCGCGATCCACATGGCCACCGCAAGCAGCCCCAGCTTGCTGAGGGATTTCACGATCTCCACGATGCCGTTAAAGCCGAACAGGCGTTTCACACCGGCAACCGGATTGATCCGCGACAACTTCGGCTGGAGCACCGCCCAGATTCAGCAGGAAACTGGTCTGCAGCAAGACGGCCGCCGCTCCGGCACACAGAGCCGCGGCAAGGACCGGCAGGATCGCTCCAACTACTCCCGAGGCCGCCACGCGAAGCAGACCCGAACTCCGGCATGGTCATCTCGCCCATGCGGGATAAGAATACGACCAGGTCAGGCAACAGGTGCTGCAGCAAAGCTTGCGATTGATAGCCCAGAACCAATACCACGGCAGCCCAGACTGGCAAAGGTCGCCACTTCCCGAGACACGGGAACCTGTCCTTCGTCGCGCGCCTGATCCAGATGTCGCTTGGTCGCCGCCTCTGTCCGGTCGTCGCTGGACTCGTCGCCCTCCGCCACGGATCAGCCGCCGCCCGGCAGTGCGATGAGATAGGCTCTGCGCACCATCACGCCACGCGAAAATGATCGCGCTCCCGGTGATCATCAGCAAAGCGAGCCCCACCATTATCTGCCCCGGCATCGACACGAAGTAGATTTGCATGCGTGAGACGATCCGGGCGATCAGACCCATGGCGAGGTGCCATACAATTCCGATCACCACGAACGGCGAGGCAAGCTGCAGCGCCAGGCTGAACCCGGCGCCGACAGCGTGAACGGCGATTTCGGTGCCGTCCGCGACCGGCAGCATGTGCCCGGGCGGGATCAGGCGGAACAACCCGTTCAGTGCGAGTCAGGGGCAATCTGATAAAGCCCGGACGCCAGCAGCACCACCGGCGCGGCCATCTCAAAGAGTTTCTCCAGTGCACCGGATTGGGCGCCCAGTTCCGGATCTGGCTGAAGGACGCTGGATAGCCCAATCAGATAGCCAATGAACTGAGCGCAGATCGGCAGCGCCAGGACGATCATCCGCGTCGACCCAGCCGAACCAGAGCCCGGTGATGACTTCGCCGGCGATCATCAGCGCCCATGCTCAGACCGGACGCCGGCACCGGCGGCATCATCGGCTGGAGTTCCGGCAGCAGCAGGATCGTGATGCTCAAAGCCAGACCGATCCGCACGATCGCCGGCGCGGCCGACTTCCCCGAGCCCAGGCAGCAGCGCCATCGCCGCCCCGATCCTGGCCAGCACCAACGCAAAAGCCGGCGCCCAATCCACCAGTCCGGCCAGTGTCGGATTCATGATCCGCCGATGGCAACGATCCTGTCGAAGACCCGGTGCGAGAAACTCGACAGTGTCGTCGCCATGAACGGACCGAGCATCGCAAGAGCGAGGCCGATCGCCACGATTTTCGGCAGAAACGCCAATGTGGCCTCATTGATCTGGGTGACTGCCTGAACGAACGAAATCAGCCAGCCCAGCGACCAGCGCAACACCGAGCACGGGGAAAGTCAGCTTCATGGTCACGATCATGCAGTCATGGATGAGCGCGGCGACGTCGGTACCGCTCATGGCTCAGATCGGCATCTTCATGATATCCTGGTAGGCCTGCACCACGCGATCACGAATGGCCGTTGCGGTCTGCAAGGTCATTTCGGCCTGCGACAGCGCGGTGACAACCTCTGTGAGATTGCCTCCCGCCGCTTAGCGCCTGCATCGCCTGATCGTCGGCGGTATGGCCGGTCTGCACCGCCTGATCGAGCGCTTGCGCTCATGGCGGAACCGAAGCTGTTCGCGACCGCCGGCCGACGCCCCTCCGCTCGCGGTGCGGGTATAGGCCTCGGCCGCGGCGGACGGTGTTATGACGACTGTCGGGATCGTGGTCATTTCAGCAGATCGATCGTTTTGTTCAGCATGCTGCGTGTCGCCTGCATGACCGACAGATTGGCGCTGTAGGAGCGTTCCGCCTCACGCATGTCCATCACCTCGATGAAGCGTGTTGACATTCGGCAGCTTGACGTAGCCCTGCGCATTGGCGGCGGGATTCGCCGGATCGTAGCGCAACGGCAGATCGCTGCTGTCGACGCCGATATTCTTGACCTGGACCGTCTCCACCCCCGCCGCCCGGTCCATCGTGCTTTCGAATGTGATCGTCTTGCGCCGATACGGATCGGCACCGGGCGACGAGCCGGTGGTATCCTGGTTGGCGATGTTTTCGGCGATCACCCGAAGCCGCGTGGTCTGCGCATCCATTCCCGTCGCGGAAACATTGAGTGCCTGGTTCAGGTCACCTGCCATGGCTAGCTCGACCGGCCGAGGGCCATGCTGAACATCCCCATGTACTTCTTCCAGATGGTCGTCACCAGCGACTGAGTGGTTTCCGTGTCAGCCACTTTCGTCAACTGTTGATCCAGCGCGACCGTGTTGCCGTCCAGGGCCCGCGCTTCAGGGGGATCGGTGGTCAGCGAAGCCAGACCTGTCGGAATCGTTCCGGCCATATGTCCGGGCTGCGTCCTCGCCGGCTCGATCGAGCCTGTAGCCGGACAGCACGCTTTCGAACGACTGAACATCGCGCGCCTGAAACCCCGCCGTATTGGCATTGGCGATATTCGCCGCCAGCACGCTTTGTCGCTGCGCTGTCCACACGAGCCGTTTTTCGGCCAAATCGAACAAGCCAATCCTGAGTAGGGTCCATGACCCCAATCTGACGGAAAAACCTAAACAAAAGGTTAATCGCGTTCGTTAAGGACTTATTCATCTCCTGACTGCCAAATGAGTGCATGCAAATAGATGCAGGCCCTCGCGCACTCATTGCCTTTGGAACGACACACGTCGCCGGAACGCCCCTGGTGCCGAGCGGGATCACCCGCGGACGGCAGGTCCTCTCGAACGGGGTCGTCTGGGGCGACATCCTGACCAAAGCGCCGAGGCGCCAAACATCCGAATGACCGTGCAAGACCGTGCTACTGGTCTGTTGGTGTTCTGATCGGCGTCCTCGCGCTGATCGGCGCGGCAGCCAGACTTTTCCAGTTCAGTGGCTGGCGGGCCCAGCCCCGGTCGGAACGAACGCTGATCCTGCGAGAATCCATTGCGCTGGACCCTCGTCGCCGCATCCATCTCGTCCAGTGCGGACAACGTCAGGTGGTGTTGCTGACCGGTGGTGGCCAGGACGTGGTCATCGGCTGGATGCAGGATCCGATGAGGCGTCCGGCTTGGATCCTGCTCCCTTTCCTGCTGCTGCTTCCCGCGTTCGGGCATGGGCAATCGGTCAACATCGATCTCGGCGCCGCAGGCCAGGCAGGCGCCACGGCTCGGATTGTCCAACTCACCGCGCTGATCACCGTGCTGTCGCTGGCCCCAAGCCTCCTGGTCATGACCACCGCGTTCACCAGGATCGTGATCGTGCTGTCATTGCTCCGCAACGCCCTCAGCACGCAGGGAACCCCGCCAAATGTCGTCCTGATCGGATTGGCCCTCTTCCTGTCGTTCTTCGTCATGGAGCCGGCCATGAATCAAGCCTGGACCGCTGGCATCCAGCCGATGACGGAAGGCCGCATCTCGGAAGCCGAGGGATTGCGGCTGGCAACCCAACCGTTCCACACCTTTATGACCGACAATGTCCGGGACGAGGATCTCCAGCTTCTTTATGGACCTCGGACATCTGCCCACCATCCGGAAATGCCGAATCGGTGCCTTGGCGGGCGCTGGTGCCGGCCTTCGTCGTCGGTGAGTTACGCCGGGCGTTCGAAATGGGCTTCCTGCTCTTTCTGCCCTTCCTGATCATCGACATCGTTGTCGCCAGCGTGCTCATGAGCCTCGGCATGATGATGCTGCCGCCCAGCGCCGTTTCCTTGCCGTTCAAGCTGATCTTCTTCGTGCTGATCGACGGCTGGCGTCTCGTCGCGGGCAGCCTGGTTCAGAGTTTCGTCACCGGCGGCTCCTGACGGCGACCACACACCGGCGCGATATCGGCCCCTAACCGTTGGCGGAGGGTCGCCAGATTACGAAATTTCCGCCAAAAAGATGCAATCCCAGGCATCCAACATTCCTTACCGGAGGATGATCGCCATGCTTCCACCCAAGGCACCGTCGTGGGTGTCCGAGTTCCAGCAAGTTCATCATGCGAGGCAACGTGGTGGATTTGGCGGTTGGCATCATCATTGGCGCCGCATTCACCGGCGTTGTCAGCAGCCTCGTGAAGGACGTCTTCAATCCGCTGCTGGGCCTGGCGACAGGCGGCGTCGACTTTTCGAACGTCTTCTTTCCACTCAACGGCCAGCACTACGCCACCCTGGCCGACGCCCAGAAGGCGGGCGCCGCCGACCGTGAATGTTGGCCTTTTCATCAATGCGATCATCCAGTTCCTGATCGTCAGTTTCGCGGTCTTTTGGGTTGTCAAGGCACTGACCAGACTGAACGTTCGACACGACGCCACCGCCGTCCCCCACGCAATCCGAAATATTGCTGGGCGAAATCAGGGATTTGCTGAAAGCCCAAACCCAAACCACGGCGGGCGGCGTCAGCCGCCCGGAGTGAGCACTGCCGGAGTAAGGTCTGTCCCACATCATGCTGTTGAAAGCGCTCCTAAAAATGAGCTGGAGCGTTTTCATCCCAGGCGGAAAATGCCTCAGTGCACGGAAACCGGAAGCATTTCGTGCTGCACCACAGCCGCGACCGCGACCTCTCTGTCGCCGGCGACCGCCATTGGTGTCCCGTCAGCGGCGTGGATCGCGAAGCCTTGGACCCCATTCACCATCACCGGCTTGACGTAGGCGATATGCGACACGCCAAGCGCTGCGAGTTGCTGTTCCGACAGATGCCGCACGTCGAATGACCCAACCTCCTGGGCTGCAGTCAGGACGTCCGGCTGATCACCTGAATTCATATTCATCGGTCCTGTACTCCTCGTTTGCGACAGCCTTCCTGAAGCACTGTCGATCATTCGTCCCGGCGGGCCCGAAGGCGCCCGCCGCCTTATTACTCCGCCTTGCTCTCCACCACGGAACCCAATTCGGCTCCGTTCGGGCGCAGGGTCGTTGCCGCCGTGTTGCGCGTGATCGGAATGGTCTTCACACGAACCTCAGGCTGCGGCTTTGCCAGATCGATATGCAGCAGGCCGTTATCCAGCCACGCACCCTTGACCTCGATCCCCTCGGCCAGCACGAACGAGCGTTGGAACTGCCGCGCCGCGATACCCCTGTGCAGAAAAATCCGGCCTTGGCTATCGTCTGTCTGTCGCCCCCGGATAACCAGTTGGTTGTCCTCCTGCGTAATCTGCAGATCGTCCATGGTGAACCCGGCAACCGCGAGCGTGATGCGAAGCCCGGTTGGGCTTATCTGCTCGATGTTGTACGGCGGGTATCCGTCGGACGACGTCTTCGACGCACGCTCAAGCATCTGCTCAAGGTGATCGAACCCCAAAAAAAGCGGCGAAGTAAACATGCGGGTCGTCAAGGCCCCCTCCTGCGAGCGAAGCGAATACCGAGACCCTCTCTAGGCATCCCGGCTCCGCAACATCTTGGCACCCGCGGCTCTTCTTGCAAGGGGGCCAGCATCAATCGACCGACAGCGGATCGAGCCAGTGTTGATTGCAGCCGACTGCACCGCTAGATGCAGCGACATAATGAGCACCGCAACCCGTTCAGACTCGGTTCCAACTGCCACCGACGACACGCTGCCGATCCTGATCGCGCCGAATCCGATCCTGAAAGCCCGGGCCCGACCGGTGAAGCCGGCCGACTCGGATCTTGTGCGTGACCTGATCCCTCGCATGTTCGCCACGATGTATAAGGCCCCGGGTATCGGCTTGGCCGCGCCGCAGGTCAGGGAGAGCCTGCGCCTCATCGTGATCGATCTGATGCCGGACGACAAAAGACAGCCGCACAGCCTGATCAACCCCGAAGTCGTCGCCGCCAGCGAGGAACTTGCCACCCGGGAAGAAGGCTGCCTGTCGCTGCCCGGCCAGTACGCCGACATCACCCGCCCGGCGCGGGTCAAGATCCGCTACCTCGACGAAACCGGCGCAAAACGCGAAATGGAGGCCGACGGTCTGCTGGCTGCCTGCGTGCAGCATGAGATCGACCACCTCGACGGCATCCTGTTCGTCGATCACCTGTCCGCACTCAAGCGCAACATGATCATGCGGCGGCTCGCCAAGGAGCAGCGCCAGAAGCAAGACGAGCGAAGGCGATAACGCCATGCGCATCGCCTTCATGGGCAGTCCGGATTTCGCCGTTCCCGCCCTGCGGGCGCTCCACCACGCCGGCCACGACATCGCGGCGGTCTACTGCCAGCCCGCCCGTCCCGCCGGTCGAGGCCACGCGGTGCGCCGATGCCCGGTTCATCGTCGCCGCGGACGAACTGGGGCTGCCGGTCCGCACCCCCGCCCGCCTCCGCGAACGATCCGGAAGCCCAGGCGGCATTCGCCGCGCTCGATCTGGATGCCGCCGTCGTCGCCGCCTATGGCCTGATCCTGCCGCAGGCGATGCTCGACGCGCCCAGGCGCGGCTGCCTCAACATCCACGCCAGCCTGTTGCCGCGCTGGCGTGGCGCCGCCCCGATCCAGGCCGCCATCCTCGCCGGCGACACCGAAACCGGCATCACCATCATGCAAATGGAGGCGGGCCTCGATACCGGCCCGATGCTGCTGCGCCAAAGCGTCCCGATCACCCCGCGGACCACGACCGCCAGCCTGCACGACACGCTTGCGGTGATGGGTGCCAACCTGATCCTGCACGCCCTCACCTGCTCACCATCGCCCGAGCCGCAGCGGGAAGCCGACGCCACCTATGCGCCGAAACTGTCCCGCGATGATGGCCGGATCGACTGGAGCAAATCGGCCGAGATCCTCGACCGTCAGATCCGCGCCTTCGACCCGTGGCCAGGCACGTTCACCAGCCTCGGCGGTGATCCACTGAAAATCCTCGCCGCCAGACCGGCTGACGGGGCAGGCGCTCCAGGAACCGTCCTCGACTCCGCCCTGACGGTCGCCTGTGGCAGCCGTGCCATCAGGCTGACCCGGGTTCAGCTCCCCGGCCGCGCCGCCCTCGACGCAGACGCGTTCTTGCGTGGCCACCCCGTGCCTCCGGGCACCGTCCTCGGGCTATGACACGCTGGGCATTGCTGCTCGAATATGACGGCACCCCCTTCGTCGGTTGGCAGCGCCAGATCAATGGCCTGTCCGTCCAGGAGGTGCTCGAACAGGCAGCCTCCCACCTGAATGCCGGCCAACCGGTCGTCAGCGTCGTCGCCGGTCGGACCGACGCGGGCGTTCACGCCGAGGGCCAGGTCGCCCACATCGACCTCGCCCGCCGATCACAGCGCCAAGGCGATCCGCGACGCGCTCAATTTCCATATGAAGCCACACCCTGTCGTCGTGCTGAACGCCGCGGTCGTCCCGCTGGACTGGAACGCCCGCTTGTCCGCGGTCCGCAGAGCATATCGCTTCCGCATCCTCAACCGTCGCAGCCGCCCGGCTCTGTTGGCAGGACGGGTCTGGCACGTCCCTGCCCCGCTCGACGCCGTCGCCATGCACACAGCCGCCCAGAGCCTGCTCGGCCGGCACGATTTCACCTCGTTTCGGGCAGCCGCCTGCCAAGCCAGGTCACCCATTCGGACACTCGACCGCCTTGACGTCAGCCGCCACGGCGACGTCGTCGAAGTCGTGGCGGAGGCCCGCAGCTTCCTCCACCATCAGGTCCGCAATTTCGTCGGCACCCTCAAACTGGTCGGCGAAGGCCGTTGGCCCATCGAGCGCGTCGTCGCGGCGCTGCATGCCAGGGACCGCGCCGCGGCGGGCCCCACCGCCCCGCCCGAAGGCCTGGCCTTGGTCAGCGTCGGCTATCCGGATAACCCGTTCGACGGTCAGGAACCGATCAGCGCGGCCAGCGACGCCAGCATGATCCCGATCGACTGATCCAGCAGCACCAGCCCCAGCGCCGTCATCGTCCCTACCCCGAACGCCAGCCGGGTCGCATACCACTCCAGCCAAAGCGCCCAGCCGATCGTGATCAGCTCGCACGCCTGATCGACGACCGCAGGAGCGCCGAGCGTGCCGGGAATACCGCCGACGATAACGAGCACCCCCTCGATCACGTTGCACCAGTTCCACACCGCTATGAACCGGCCCCACCGCTCCGCTCGGCCGATCATCGGCGCCAGCCGGTGGGTCGCTTCGACGAACACCAGCCAGCCAAGCACGAAGACGATCACCTCGCGCGCGACCAGATGCGCCGCATCCGCCGGAACCCCGGTCTCCGCCCAGGACATCAGCAACCGGCAGATCACCGACGGCAGGCACAGCGCGATCGACCAGAAGCTGCGGACGATCGTCTCCCGATCGCCGGGCACCAGCACGACGCCATCGGCCCGGCCACGCGCCAGCCGCAAGGCGGCATTGAGCCCGAGGGTGACGGTCGATACCGAACTCATCCGATCTCGTTGGCCAGCAAACGCGGCCCCATGACAACCACCGCTGTTCCGAGGTTCACCAGGAAGACCAGCACCACCGCCTGCGGACGCGACAAGGCTAATGCGTTTCGCGCCAGGAACCAGTGCAGCCAAAGCCCATACAGGCCGAGGCAGCCCACCAGCACGAGACTCGCCATGGTCTCGCTCATGCCCGCGCTGATCGCCAGCGCTCAGCGGCATCATGATGAGGCAGGCCAGGACCGGCAGGATCCATTCGCACCAGTTGAAAGCGGTGGCGAATCGCGCCCAGGCGTCCGTCCGCTTCCAGATTCGCGCGAGTTCATACGACACGACCGCGGGCGTCAGCAGGGCGCAAAGTGTCATCGCCAGATCCGTCAGCGCGCGCCGCGGTCCCTCGGTGAACAGGCCCAGAACCGCACCGACCAACGGGAAAGCGATCAGCGGCGCCAGGCTGGACAGGAATGCCTGCGGGCTGGAGCCGAAACGGCCAATCCCGTCGGCCCGCCCGCGCGCGACACGCAGAATCCCCACCAGGATGCTTTTCCGCGGAACCGCGCCGCGGCTCATGCCAGGAAGGCCGCGATGATGTCTCGATAAATCCGCGCCAGATCGCGCAATTCCGCGACCGGCACGCATTCGTCCGTCTGGTGCATCGTCGCGCCGACCAGGCCGAACTCGGCGACCGGGCAGTAATTCGCGATGAAGCGCGCATCCGACGTGCCGCCGCCGGTATCCAGCTTCGGTTCGATGCCGGTCGCGCTCCCTGATCGCCTCGCGCAGAATATCGACCAGAGGACCTGGCTTGGTCACGAACGACTCGCCGCTGATCGAGGACTCCAGGTCGAAGCGCTCCGCATACCGCGCCAGGGTCGCCCGCACCCAGGCGATCAGCGACGCCCCGCTGTGCCCGTCATTGAACCGGATATTCAGTGCCGCCCGCGCCGAGGCGGGTATGACATTGGTCGCGCCATTCCCGACGTCGATGCTGGTCACCTGCAACGTCGATGGCTCGAACCAGTCGGTGCCGGCATCCACCGGCGCGGAGGTCAACGCATCCAGCGCCTGGATCAGCCGATGGACGGGATTGTCGGCACGATGCGGATAGGCGACGTGGCCCTGTGTGCCGTGCACCTCGATCTTCATGTTGACGCTGCCGCGCCGGCCGATCTTGACCATGTCGCCCAGCCTCACCGGGCAGGTAGGCTCTCCGACCAGGCAGAAATCCGGCACTTGGTCGTTCGCCCGCATCCACTCCAGCACCTTCACCGTGCCGTCGGTCGCGGGACCTTCCTCGTCGCCGGTGATCAGGAAGCTGATCGAGCCTTTGGGCGTGCCACGCTCCAGATGCTGCGCGACGCCGGAGACGAACGCCGCGATCGCCCCCTTCATGTCGCAGGCGCCACGGCCATACAGCACGCCGTCCCGCACCTCGCCGCCGAACGGATCGCTGCGCCAGTTCGCCGCACCCACCGGCACCACGTCGGTATGGCCGGCGAAGCAGATATGCGGCCGCTCGCGTGCCCAGACGCGCAAAGATGTTCTCGATGCACGCCATAGCGCAGCCGATGGATGGTGAACCCCAGCCGGCCGAGCACGCCGGACAAAGCATCCTGCGCGCCGGCATCCTCCGGCGTCACCGAGGCGCAGCGGATCAGCGACTGCGCCAGCGGCAGTGGATCGGTGAGCCCCATGGCCGGGCTTGACCCGGCCATCAATCGCGCAACAACTCGTTGATCGAGGTTTTCGCCCGCGTCTGCGCATCGACCGTCTTCACGATGACCGCGCAATAGAGCGACGGTCCCGGCGATCCGTCCGGCAACGGCTTACCCGGCAAGGAGCCCGGCACCACCACCGAGTAGGCCGGCACCCGCCCCATGAAGATCTCGCCGGTGGCGCGGTCGATGATCTTGGTGGAAGCACCGATGAACACGCCCATCGACAGCACGCTGCCGCGCTCCACGACCACGCCCTCGGCGACCTCGGACCGGGCACCGACGAAGCAGTCATCTTCGATGATGACCGGATTGGCCTGCAGCGGCTCCAGCACGCCGCCGATGCCGACGCCGCCTGAGAGGTGACAATTGGCACCGATCTGGGCACAGCTTCCCACCGTCGCCCAGGTATCCACCATGGTGTTGCGCCCGACCCAGGCGCCGACATTGACAAAGCTGGGCATCAGCACCGCCCCCGGCGCGATAAACGCCGACCGGCGAACCACGGCGCCCGGAACCGACCCGAAATCCGGCCTGCCTTGAACTCGGTTCTCGCCCCAGCCGGCGAATTTGATCGGCACCTTGTCCCACACCGGCGCGCCGCCCGGGCCTTCCATCGGCGCGGAATCGGTCAGGCGGAAGGACATCAGCACTGCCTTCTTCAGCCACTGGTTGACCTGCCAGCCCGCGTCACCTTTCTCCGCGACCCGCACCTGCCCGCTGTCCAACGCATCGAGCACAGCCTCGACCGCATCACGCGCCTCGCCCTTCGTGGACGAAGACAGGGTTTCCCGACGTTCCCAGAGGTCCTCGATCGGTTGTTGCAGGGCATATTGAGACATCGCTGGCGGTTTCCTGGTTGAAAGCGGCCGGACGATGCGTTCGGCACCCGATCCTGTCAACGCGCATGATGCCGATCCGCGGAGGCACCCGCGCCAGCCCGTCAGCCCCGCCGTGAGAAATGACGAAATTTCGGATCGTTAGCGCCTTTTCCGTTCCCGAACCGCGGAGCCGCACGATAGAAGTCGCTCCACCACCAACCACGGAGTATGCGATGTCACTCGTCCGAGAACTGAAGCGACGTGCCCGGCTCATGATCGCACCCGCGATCTTCCTGGCGATCACCGGCTTACTTCGGCTGGAACGCGACACAGGGCGATCACGGGTTGGTCGCCTACGCCCAACGCCAGGAGCTTCTGCGTCAGGTCGTCGCTGATCAGCAGGCCGCCAAGACCGAACGGGACGGCTGGGA
This sequence comes from uncultured Alphaproteobacteria bacterium, assembly GCA_963817185.1. Classification (GTDB taxonomy): domain Bacteria; phylum Pseudomonadota; class Alphaproteobacteria; order Acetobacterales; family Acetobacteraceae; genus Rhodopila. Next base: position 1,330,341 of record CAWFNN010000007.1, read on the forward strand.
GATCCGCGTCTCCGGCTTGCGCGCACGCCACCTGGATCCCGACACATTGGATGAACGTGCCCGCGCGATGCTCAACCTCGCGGATCCGAACGACGTCATCGTCAAACTCGGCCCGCAGGATAAGCTGTTCTAGGAACTAGTGTCCCGATTCGGAAGTTCGCCATGCCTGGATCAGCCGCCTTACGAACTTCCGAATCGATGAGGACACTAGCAAAGCATTGTTTTCTAGCGTGGTTTGTGGTTCCGAAGTCCGCTCCGGGGATGATCCACGGTATGGCGGACTTCGGAACCACCACACCAGAGCAGTATCAGCCTGACCCGAATCGGCAGAGCGACCTCAGGCTGATGAAATTGCTCGATAAATTAATCCGCGACGTTTCCACTCACGGTGGAACTCTCTGCCGCAGCAGCCTGTCCGCTCAGGTGGCAATATCCTAGCGGTTCATCATCACCGGCAGCTTCGAATGCTCCAGGACGTGCCGTGTGACGCCACCCAGAATCAGTTGCCGAAGCCGCGAGTGGGAATAAGCCCCCATCGACAGCAGATCGCAACCGAAGTCGGCGGCCGCAGCCAGCAGTCCGGCCCCGACTGACCCGCCAACAGCGCGGAAGGTGACGATCTCGGCATGCACCTCGTGCAGCGCGAGATACGCGGCGAGATCGGGCGCGCCCGGGCCGCGCCTCTGGTAGCCTTCCGCCGACAGGATGGCGACGGCTTCGGCACGCTGCATCCACGGCAGCGCCGCCCAGCACGGACGACGCCGATTCGGCCGTGCCGTTCCAGGCAAGACACAGGCGCGTGCCAATCGTCGGACGGCGTGACCTGCGGGGAAATCAGCACCGGCCGGCCGGAATCGAACAGCACGGCATGCAGCGCATCCGACGACGAGACGTCTTCCCCGGCGTCCGGATGCGGCACGACGGTCAGATCGGCGAGACGCGCCTGCTGCGCCACGATATCCTCCTCGCGGCCCGTCACCGCGGCGAAACTGGCAGTCGCGTGATCCGATCCTGGATGCGCTTCCTGCACGACAACGTCATGACGCGCCACGAAACGCTCGAACATCGAACGGACGGCATGCGCCCGGTCGTTGCTCTCCTTTTCGGTGGCCGACATCATCTCTTCGATCATCGCGCCGGACAGGCCCTCCCCGGCCAGCGGCGCGACGTCGCGGCTGTCCACGCGGACGTGCAACGCGAGTGACATGGGCATTCCATCGGCGGGCAATCGTCAGGGCAGTCGCCAGCGCGGCCTCGCCGGCCGCGGTTCCCGTCAGGGGCAGCAGAAGCTTGCGTATTGCCATGGTCAGCTCCTTGATCGGGTCTTGCGTCCAGAGCAATGCAGGTTTGCATTTGCGTTGCAAGTACGTTTGCAGTCCCCAACATCAAGGCTAGGGGAAGAATTTAATCTGGCCCCAAACTCCCTCCCTCGACCGGCGGTAGACGGTCCGGTCATGCAGACGATACGGCATGTCCTGCCAGAACTCAAACCTCTCCGGCAGCACCCGGTAACCGGACCAGTAGCTCGGCCGCGGAATCATCTCGTCCGGAAAACGTCGCTCCATCTCCGCCAGCCGCTCTCCAGGACCGCGCGGCTCTGCCAGCGGCCGTGATTGCTGTGACGCCCAGGCACCCAGGCGGGAAATTCGCGGCCGGGATGCGTAGTAGGCGTCGGCCTCGGCATCCGTCACGTGCTCGACCGTCCCCTCGATGCGGATTTGCCGCCGCAGCGACTTCCAGTGGAACAGCAATGCCACGTTCGGGTTGACGGCCAGTTCGACGCCCTTGCGGCTTTCCTTGTTCGTGTAGAAGACAAAGCCGCGCTCATCGACGCCCTTGAGCAGGATGGTTCGCAGCGACGGACTGGCCATCCGGCGTCGTGGTCGCGACGATCATCGCGTTCGGGTCGTTCGGTTCGGACTTTTCCGCTTCCGCCATCCAGGTCCGGAACTGGTCGAAAGGGGAATTCGCTAAGCGTTCACCGGCCGGCATGGGACAATCCTTCAACGCGAAGCATTCCAGTGCCGATAACACCACTTTCCCGTCATCCGGCAAGCGCCCATCGGGCCCGGGGCGGTCATCGCGCCGAAAGCCCGTGCCATTTGCCAGACCCGTTGGCGAACATCATAAGCGGAGGTCAGACGGTTCGCGGAGACTGCCATGAAAGAGACGCTGCACGCACGACCCCCACGCCGAAATCCGGGAAGAAGTCCGCAAACTGTGCAGCCGGTTCCCCGGCGAATACTGGCGCAAGCTCGACCAGGAACGCGGCTATCCAACCGATTTCGTGCGTGCCCTGACCGAGGGCGGCTACCTTGGCGCCCTGATCCCCGAGGAATACGGCGGCGCCGGCCTGCCGCTTTCCGCCGCCGCCGCGATCCTGGAGACGGTCCAGGCGGAAGGCTGCAACGGTGCAGCGTGCCACGCCCAGATGTACATCATGGGCACGATCCTGCGGCACGGCACGGACAAGCAGAAGAAGACCTACCTGCCGAAAATCGCCACCGGCGAACTGCGGCTTCAGGCGTTCGGCGTCACCGAACCGACCAGCGGGACCGATACGACGTCACTGCGCACCTTCGCCCGCAAGGAGGGCGACCATTACGTCGTCAACGGCCAGAAGGTCTGGACCAGCCGGGCCGAGCACTCCGACCTGATGCTGCTGCTGGCGCGGACCACGCCCAGGGACCAGACCGCCAAGCGCACCGAGGGCCTGTCGACCTTCATCGTCGACATGCGGCGAGGCCCTCGGCCACGGGCTGACGATCCGCCCGATCCGCACGATGATGAACCACAACACGACCGAGGTGTTCTTCGACAACATGGTCATCCCGGCCGAAAATCTCGTCGGCGTCGAGGGTCGCGGCTTCCGCTACATCCTGGACGGCATGAACGCCGAACGGCTGCTGATCGCCGCGGAGTGTATCGGCGACGCCAAGTGGTTCCTGCGGAAGGCGTCCGACTACGCCCGCGACCGTCAGGTGTTCGGCCGGCCGATCGGGCAGAACCAGGGCATCCAGTTCCCGCTCGCCCGCGCCTACGCCCAGATGCGGGCCGCCGAACTGATGGTGCAGGCCGGGTGCGAGAAGTTCGAGGCCGGCGAAACCCCGGCGAGGAAGCCAACATGGCGAAAATGCTGGCCGCCGAGGCGTCGTGGGCCGCCGGCGAGGCCTGTATCCAGACCCATGGCGGCTTCGGCTTCGCCGAGGAATACGACATCGAGCGGAAATTCCGCGAAACCCGCCTCTATCAGGTGGCGCCGATCAGCACGAACCTGATCCTGTCGTACATCGCGGAGCACGTATTGGAATTGCCGCGGAGCTACTGAGAGCGCGAGAACTGGCCCCTGGGCGCAATCCTCGACCTCAGACATTCTCAGCCGAAAGCGGTGCGGATGTTACCAAGGAAGGATTAGGGCGGCGCTTCACAGACGGCCAAACAGGCAATGGGCTTCGCACCAAGGGTGCCGAGCACGAAGAGATGAAGCTGGTCCTGGCCGTGAGGCCCACGATTCTTCGGTAATTCCGGTAGGAAGGGCCAAAGGCAAACCTTCGCGCGCGCGATCTATGGCGCCTTGGGCGGATGAAGACGTGTGTCGAGCGCGAACCCTTCTTGCATCGAAGAATACCGCCCCGCCGCGAGCGTCCCGATGAACACCAGATTCCAGCTATGGGTCGACACAACGCTTGGAATCACAACGAACGGATGATCAGCCAGCAATGCGTCGCCCCAACTCTGCTGGCCTGCGCTGGGCATGCCCGGCCTTAGCCAACTCGCATTGGGAACGGACTCCGGATCAACCACGTGCAGGCTCGGCGGCGTGGCGATGGTGACCGCCGTCAGCACGTGCGGGACAGTGTCCAGCGCCCTGAAGCCCTTGTGAACGGCGACCTCAAGGATGGCGGTTGCCGGATCGATCGAGCAATACACCGCCCGGACGCCCTTGCTGTTCCACCGCCCACCCAACCTGTAGGCACCTTCGCCACTATCCCAGGTCGCTGCGAACGCCGCCTGATCCAGGCGCCACGCCATGAGCACGCCGCCGTCTAGCGGCGCGGGAAGTGGAGTCATGTGTAGACGCCGTACTCCAATCGGCCCAGGAAGGCCTGGACGATTTCCACGCCCGCCGGTGTCGCCAAAAGGTCAATCGGACGCCGCTGATCCAGTCCCATGGCGGGTCGTTGCAGCCACGCCTCCGCCTCCTCCTGTGATCCCAGAACGGCGGTCGCCTTCGCCAGTACCTCGGCAAACTTCCAGGTCCGTCCGCTCTGCTCCTGGCTAAGTGGCTTCGCCGGTTCCTCCTTGCGCCGCTGGATCGTGCGAAGGCTCATCCCAACGGCCCTTTCGAACGCGGCCGACATCGGAAGATTCGCAAGATGCTCAACAAGATGCACCAGTGCCGCACCCGGTATCCCTTGCAGCAGCATCTCATGAGCATCCAACGGGTCGTCCACTCGGTGGCGGAGCAGCCGGCTGCCCCCAAGCAGATCCGCGACCCGTTGAAGTTCGGCCTCGCCAGCTTCGGGCGTGTGACCATGTGGCTGAACTGTCATTGCAACGGTCCTGTCATGCGTCGTTTCAAACATGACAGATGACGGAACCGATTTCAAGGCGACGGGCGGAATATCAGTATTCGAGCAGCGCCATGGCGCCGTTCCGCCAGCAGCTTCTCTTGTTCAGGAGGGACCCAAACCTCATCCCGGCCGGCCTCTGCGACGATCAACGCGGCCGGTGCGATACGTCCGGCCGCCCGCAAGCGCACGATTGCCCGCGGGATGAGGTCCAGGCCATATGGCGGGTCCAGGAACACGAGCGACGCGGGGCCACCGCCACCCTCCCCTCCTCTGATTGTACACCTCGCCGCGTTCGGCACCGCAGGTGGCGCATCGCCGGTGTGCGCTCGCCGTGACAGCGGCGGGATGGTCAGCGCATCCCCTGCCACAATCTCAACCCGCCCCTCCGCCCCGCACGCCGCCACATTCGCCCGCAGCGCCTTCAGCGCGGCCGCATCGTTCTCGATGAAGCACGCCGATGCCGCGCCCCGCGACAATGCCTCCAGACCCAGCGCCCCAGTGCCGGCGAAGACATCCAGCACCATCGCGCCCTCGATCACGCCGCGCCCGCCCCATTCCGCATGCATCAGCATGTCGAACAGCGCCTGACGCACCCGATCCGCCGTCGGGCGGGTCCCCTGCCCTGGCGGCGCGACCAGCGTCCGGCCGCGCCAGGCGCCCGCGACGATCCGCATCCTATCGGTGTCGTGGCAGCGGCGGCGGCGCCCCTGCATCCGCCGGCAAGTTGCTCGCGCAGCACCCGCGCGGGTATCTCCTCGATCCCGCCCCGTTCCAGCGTGCCGAGTTGGAACGGCCCGTACGCGACACGGATCAAACGCGAAACCGACAAGCCCGAGATGCTCCATGACCCGCCGGATTTCCCGGTTGCGGCCTTCACGCAGGCTGACCGTCAGCCAGGTGTTGTCGCCCTTCCTGGCATCGACCGCCGCCTCGATCGGCCCGTAGCGCACGCCCTCCACCGTCACGCCGTGCGCCAGCGCCTTCAGCGCGCCCTCATTCGGCACGCCGAACACGCGCACCCGATAGCGCCGCAGCCACCCGGTCGAGGGCAGTTCCAACTGGCGCGCCAGCCCGCCGTCGTTGGTCAGCAGCAGCAGCCCCTCGCTGGTCAGGTCGAGCCGTCCGACGCTGATCACCCGCGGCAATTGATGCTTAAGCTTTTCGAACACGGTCGGCCGCCCTTCGGGATCCTTATGCGTCGTCACCAGCCCTTCCGGCTTGTGGTACCGCCAGACCCGGGTGCGATCCGGCTGGTCCACGACCTTGCCGTTGACCTGCACGACGTCGCCGGCCGAGATGAAGGTCGCGGGATGCGTCACGGTCTTCCCGTTCAGGCTTGATCGCGCCCTCCGCCAGCATCCGTTCGACGTCCCGCCGGCTGGCGACGCCTGCCCGTGACAGCCATTTGGCGATCCGGTCGCCGCGGTTGGCGTCGGTGGCGCTCACGGCGCTCCGGCCCCGATGTCGCGGCGGCAGAACCCCTCGGGCCAGACGATCGCATCCACGCCGCGCGTAGGCGCAGATCCCGTGCCTGCCGAACGTCCGGCGCGGTGCCGCAGACCGTCAGCACGCGACCGCCGGCCGCCACGATCGTCCCGTCAGCCCCCGCTTCGTGTGCCCGCATGGAACACCGAAACGCCCGGCATCGCCGCGGCCTGATCCAGTCCCCTGATGACCGAACCACGCTCCGGCGCCTCCGGGTAACCCCGAGCGGCCATGACCACGGCGACCGAGGCCTGGTCGTTCCACCGCAGGTCGAAATCACCGCAGTTCCCCGTCGCAGGCCGCTTGCAGCGCCGGCAACAGGTCCGACTTCAACCGCGACAGCAGCACCTGGCATTCCGGATCGCCGAACCGCACGTTGAACTCGATCAGCTTCGCCCCTTCCTCGGTCAGCATCAGGCCGGCGAACAGAATGCCGCGAAATGGAATGCGCCTGTCGCACCATTTCGCTTCAGCGCCGGCCGGATGATCAGCTCCAGACACGCTTCCTCCAGCTTGGGCGGGAAGCCCGGCACCGGCGAATAGGCGCCCATGCCGCCGGTGTTCGGCCCGGTAGTCGCCGTCACCGACGCGCTTGTGGTCCTGCGCCGATCCCAGCAGCAGCGCGTCCTCGCCGTCGCACAGCGCGAACAGCGACACCTCCTCGCCGACCAGACATTCCTCGATGACGACCGCGGCACCAGCGTCGCCAAAGACCTTCTGGTCCATCATGGCGTCGATCGCCGCGATGGCTTCGTCCTCGGTCGCGGCGACCACGACGCCCTTGCCGGCCGCGAGGCCGTCCGCCTTCACCACGATCGGCGCGCCGCGCCGGCGCACGAATTCGCGCGCCGCTTCGGCGTCCTCGAAGCGCTCCCACAGCGCCGTCGGGATGCTCGCCGCGTCGGCGATCTCCTTGGCGAAGGTCTTGCTGCCCTCAAGCTGAGCGGCCGCCCGGGTCGGACCGCAGCAGGCGATGCCGGCCGCCTCCATGGCATCGGTTATGCCCGGCGACGAGCGGTGCTTCCGGCCCCGGGACCACGAGATCGATCGCGTTGTCCTGGGCGAATGCCACCAGCGTCGGAATATCCAGCACGCCGATATCCACGCACTCGGCCACCGCGGCGATGCCAGGATTGCCCGGCGCGCAATACAGCTTCGTCAGCAGCGGACTGGCGGAAAGCGCCCAGCACAGCGCGTGCTCGCGTCCGCCCGATCCGACGACCAGCACTTTCATCGCTCATCTCCTGTCAATGGCGCCGTGGTTCCATGCGCCCACGCCGTAGCATAGGCTAGCGGCATGGACGATCCACGCCCCGCCTCGGTTTCAAATATGCCGGAATACACCGTTTCCGAGATTTCGGGCGCGGTGAAGCGTACGCTGGAGACCACCTTCGGCCGCGTCCGCGTCCGCGGCGAGCTGACCGAGGTGAAGCGCTACCCCTCCGGCCACATCTATCTGTCTCTGAAGGACGAAAATTCAAAGATTTCCGGCATCGTCTGGAAGACCGCCGTGCCCCGCCTCGGCATGGTGCCGGAAAACGGCACCGAGGTGATCGCCACCGGCCGCATCTCCGCCTACGGCGAGCGTTCGTCCTACCAACTGATCATCGAGCGGATGGAATACGCCGGCGTCGGCGCCCTGCTCGCCCGGATCGAGATGATCCGCCAGCGCCTCGCCGCCGAGGGTATCTTCGACGCCGACCGCAAGCGCTCGCTGCCCGGCCTGCCGCAAGGTGATCGGCGTCGTCACCAGCGAGCGCGGCGCCGTCATCCAGGACATCAGGATCACCATTGCCCGCCGCTTTCCCCGCACCATCCTGGTCTGGCCGGTGCCGGTCCAGGGCGAGGGCGCCGCCGAACGTATCGCCGCCGCGATCGCCGGCTTCGACGCGATGCCGCCGGCGGCGACCCGCCCCGCCCCGACGTGCTGATCGTCGCGCGCGGCGGCGGCAGCCTGGAAGATCTGATGGCCTTCAACGAGGAAATCGTCGTCCGCGCCGCCGCCGCCTGCCGCATTCCGCTGATCTCGGCGGTCGGCCACGAGACCGACACCACGCTGATCGACTTCGTCTCCGACCGGCGCGCGCCCGACCCCGACCGCCGCCGCGGAGATGGCGATCCCGGCCCGCGCCGACCTGGTCGCGGATCTGGCGCACAAAGGGTTCGCGGCTGATCGGCGCGCTGAACCGCCTGGCGCAGGAAAGCCGGCTTCGCCTGTCCCGTGTCGAGCGCGGCATTCCCGATCTGCCCGCCCTGCTGGGTTCCGCCCGCCAGCGGCTGGACGATCGGACCGAACGGGCGCTGCTGGCGTTGCCCTCGCTGGTGGCCCGCCGGCGCGTCGTCCTGACATCGGTCGAACGGCGCCTGCCCGATCCCGCACAAGCTGACCGCGGCGGCCCGGGAAGCAATCCGTGATCGGAGTCTGCGGCTGCGCCTGTCGGCGCCGGGACTGGTCGCGCACGCCGGCGGCCGGGACTGGAGATGACATCCCAGCGGCTGGCGGGCGCCGTGCATCGGGCGCTGGCGGCGCTGCGCGGCAAGGCAGACCGCGTGACGGGACGTGTGTCCGATCGCCCCGCTCCGCGCTTCGTTGCGAGAGGCCCGTGCCCATCTCTCGGGCCTTGGTCCACGCCTGGAGGCCGCCTCGCCGCTGGCTCTGCTTCAGCGCGGCTACGTGCTGGTGACCAATCCGGCCGGCCAGCCGGTCACCACCGCCGCTTCGGTCAAACCGGGTGGCCAGCTGCGCCTGCACTTCGGCGACGGCGAGGTCGATGCCGTCGCGCAGGGCGGAACCGGCCGCGGCCGCACTCCTCCGTCGCACAGGAACGGTTGCCGCTATGACCGGTCGATCGTCGGCATCACCGCATCGGCGCGGTCGAACGCGGCCTTGATGCGATCGAGGCGCGCGCTGATGACGTCGCGCTCCCCGGTATGGGTCAGGATGTAGAATTCATTGTCCTGGATAGCCTCGAAGCACGCGGCGCCCGACGACCTCCGGGGTCCAGCGCGCCGGGCGCGAAAGCCGACTTCAACGCCTCCTGCTGCGGCCGCCGATAGCTGCCGCCGAAGCGGTCCGGCCGGGTCGCCGCCGAATCGAAAATCGAGGTGTTCACGCCGCCCGGACACAGGATCGATACGCCGATGCCGGATCCCGCCAGTTCCTGCTCCAGCGCTTCCGACAGCGCCAGCACGGCGTATTTCGTCATCGCGTAGGCGCCCTGGTTGCGTCCTTCCCGCACGAACAGGCTGGATACCGAACCGGTGTTGACCACGTGGCCGCCCTGCCCATGGCTGCGGATCATCGGCACGAACGTGCGGATACCGTTGATCACGCCCTTCACGTTGACGCCGATCACCCAGTCCCATTCTTCCAGCGTGACGTTCTCGATCGGCGTGCCGTGCATCGCGACACCCGCGTTGTTCACCGCGATGTGCAGCGCGCCGAACGCGTCCAGCGCGGCCTTGCCCGCCGCCGCGACCGAGTCCGGATCGGATACGTCGATCGTCACGCCAACGGCCCGGACGCCGATCGCTTCGATGGTCTTGCGGGCGAGCCTCCAGCGGCTCCGGCCGCAGATCCGCGAGCACGATGTTGGCACCGGCATGCGCCAGCGCCTTGGCGATCCCAAGTCCGATACCGGACGCGGCACCCGTTACGATCGCCGTTTTTCCTCTGATGTCACGCATGTCAGTGATTATCCTGTCGGCACGGGACCATCGCCCGGCGATCGCCGGGCGCTTGGCCTATTCGGCAGCCATTTCCTTGAACGTCTCGATCGCGGTCAGCAATGCTTCCCGCACCAGCGGCGCACCGATATACCCGGCGAGATGCAGCAGGGCTTCGGACAATTCGTCCTCGGTCCAGCCCTGATTGAGCGCGAACCGCAGGTGCAGCTTCAGTTCCGCATCGCGTCCCTTGCGCCGCATCGGAAATAACGCAGATCAGCGCTCGGGTTTTCAGATCCAGCCCAGGCCGCGTCCACAGCGTGCCGAACACCGCTTCCTGGGTGTACGCGGCGAATTTCTCCATGATCGGATGCTTGTACAACACCGTTGTCGAGCTTGTCGGCGTACGCGTCGCCCATCAGCTTGCGGCGCATCGCCTTGCCCTGAGCACGTCTGTCGTCGGCCATGTTCGTTCTCCTCCCGATATGCGGATCAGTGTCCGACAAGAGCCGGGCTTTGGCTAGAGCATGCTCGCCGACGGCAGTACTGCTGCGCGCCGCCATCGGTGATCCTGCGCCAGGCCGGTCAAGGCGCCAGAAGCCTCCTCGCTTCTCGATGAAGGCCGCGATCTCCGCGACGCCCTTGCCGGCGCGGACGTTGGCGAAGACGAAGGGCCGGTCGCCGCGCATCTTCCTCGCGTCCCGGTCCATGACGTCCAGGCTGGCCCCGACATAAGGGGCAAGGTCGATCTTGTTGATGACAAGAAGATCGCTGCGCGTGATGCCCGGACCGCCCTTGCGCGGGATTTTGTCCCCGGCCGAAACGTCGATGACGTAGATCGTCAGATCCGCCAGTTCCGGACTGAACGTCGCTGCGAGGTTGTCGCCGCCCGATTCGATCAGGATCAGATCGAGACGGGGAAATCGCTTCCGAAGATCGGCCACGCCGGCAAGGTTGATCGACGCGTCCTCCCGGATCGCGGTGTGCGGGCAGCCGCCGGTTTCGATCCCCATGATCCGCTCGACCGGCAACGATCCGGCGCGCGTCAGGAATTCGGCGTCTTCCTTGGTGTAGATGTCGTTGGTGATCGCGGCGATGTCATAACGATCTCGGAAATGCTTGCACAGCGCGTCCATCAGCGCGGTCTTGCCGGTGCCGACGGGACCTCCGACACCAACGCGCAGCGGACCATGCGGAGATCGTGGTCATGATCGGAACAACCTTGTGTACTGGGTTTCGTGCCGCATGGCGGCAAGGTCGGATCGGAACGCACAGCCGCCGAGATCGTCAAGCGTGGCCCTGTTCGGTTTCGTCGGCCGTCGCCAGAATGACGGCTCCAGCGCGGCGAGCACACGCAGGCCGGCGGTCTGTCCCAGCGGCACGAGGCGCACGGCGGCCGAAATCAGGTTGGTCGCGAAGGCCTGGAGATACGCGACGGCGGTGTCGTCCTCGGGGATGCCCCGTTGCCCCGCCGCCGCACCGACCGCGACCGGATAGGGCGCGTCCGTCGGGCAGCACGGTGGTCGCCCAGGGCGCCACCGCCAGCTGAAAGCGCCCGCCCTTGGTTCAGCGCCTCATCACGCCGTTCGCGGGCCGGTGCGCAGGCCGTCGCAAGAGTAAGCGATCTCGCGCAGCGCGACCGGATCGGCAGCGGCACGATGGGCGTGGCGCAGCAGGATCGTGTCGGAGCGGCCCGCACCGTCCGCCAGCACATCCGCCAGCCAGTGCCGGAGACTGTCGCCGTCCTTGATGTCTCCGACTTCGACGGCCCATTCCAGCCCGTGCGAATAAGCAAACGCGCCCGTTGGAAACGCCGGCGACAGCCACGCCAAAAGGTTCAGCAACGGCCTTCGGTCAGTGGTGCTGGTCATCGTCGTCATGCTGATGGTGGTGGCCGCCGCCCGGCATAGGCGCCGGCTTCCGGGTCGAACGGCGCCTGGATCAGGATCGACATGACCGCCCAGGCCCTCGACCATTTCGGCAATCACGTGATCGGCACGGATGCGGATGCGATCGTCCAGCAGTTGCACCGGCAGATGACGGTTGCCAAGGTGCCAGGCGATGCGGATCAGTTCGCCGTCCTCATGCGCGTGGATTTCCATCAGGTCTTCCGCCTGCGCACAGACGCGAACGACACCCGATCGCGACCGGCAGCCCGTCGCCGTCTCGCAGCCGCACCGCCTGCGGCAGGTCGATCAGGATCTCGGCACCGAGCACCGTGGTCAGAACGATACGGCGCCGGAAGCGGCGGTCGTAGTCGATCAGGACGCGATCGACCTCCTGCGTCGTGTCCCAGCTTCCCGCCGGCAGGATTTCCGTCGACGCGCATCAGAACAGGAAATACCGCTGCGCCATCGGCAGGATCGTCGCCGGTTCGCAGGTCAGCAGCACCCCGTCCGCACGGACCTCATACGTCTCGGCATCGACTTCGATGTACCGGCGTGGCGTCGTTGTGGATCATCGCCTTCTTGCCGATCCCGCCTCGCGTGTTCGACACCGCCGCCAGGCGGCGCTCCAGCCCGAGCGCCTTGCCGATCCCGGCCTCGATCGCCGCACCCGAAACGAAGGTGATGCAGCTTGCCGCCATCGCGCGTCCGATGGCGCCGAACATCGGCCGGTAATGCACCGGCTGCGGCGTCGGGATCGACGCGTTCGGATCGCCCATCGGCGCGCAGGCGATCGAGCCGCCCTTGATCACCAGATCAGGTTTCACGCCGAAGAACGCCGGCGACCACAGCACCAGATCCGCCAGCTTTCCCACCGCGATCGAACCGATCTCGCTCGCGAATCCCTGCGCGATCGCCGGGTTTATGGTGTACTTCGCGATATATCGCTTGACCCGAGCATTGTCGTTACGTTCGGTATCACCTGGCAGACGGCCGCGCTGGGTCTTCATCTTGTGCGCGGTCTGCCACGTGCGGATGATGACCTCGCCGACCCGCCCCATCGCCTGGCTGTCGGACGACATCATCGACAGCGCGCCCAGGTCGTGCAGGATGTCCTCGGCGGCGATGGTTTCCTTGCGGATGCGGCTTTCCGCGAACGCAACGTCCTCGGGGATCGAGCTGTCCAGGTGATGGCAGACCATCAGCATGTCCAGATGTTCGTCCAGCGTGTTGGCCGTGTAGGGCCGCGTCGGATTGGTGGAGCTGGGCAGCACGTTCGCCAGCCCGGCCACCTTGATGATGTCGGGCGCATGGCCGCCGCCGGCGCCCTCGGTATGGAACGCGTGGATGGTGCGGCCCTTGAACGCGGCGATCGTGTCCTCGACGAAGCCGAACTCGTTCAGCGTGTCGGTGTGGATCATCACCTGAACGTCGAAACGATCCGCCACCGACAGACAGTTGTCGATCGCGGCCGGCGTCGTGCCCCAGTCCTCGTGCAGCTTCAGGCAGCTCGCGCCGGCGCGGATCATTTCTTCCAGCGCCTGCGGCTGCGACGCGTTGCCCTTGCCGGCGAACGCCAGATTGACCGGCAGTCCCTCGGCCGCCTGCAGCATGCGCGCGAGGTGCCACGGACCCGGCGTGCAGGTGGTGGCCGCGGTGCCGGTGGCCGGACCGGTGCCGCCGCCGACCAAGGTCGTTACGCCTGAGGCGATCGCGTCATCCACCTGTTGCGGACAGATGAAATGAATATGCGAGTCGATCCCGCCGGCGGTCAGGATCTTGCCCTCGCCGGCGATGACCTCGGTGCCGGGCCCGACGATGATATCGACACCGGGCTGGACATCCGGATTGCCCGCCTTGCCGATCCTGGCGATGCGGCCGTTGGTGATCGCGACGTCCGCCTTGACGATGCCCCAGTGATCGATGATCAGCGCGTTGGTAATGACCGTATCGACCGCGCCCTGCGCCTGGGAATACTGCGACTGACCCATGCCGTCGCGGATCACCTTGCCGCCGCCGAACTTCACTTCCTCGCCGTAGATGGTGAAATCCTTCTCCACCTCGACGATCAGGTCGGTATCGGCCAGCCGCACACGGTCGCCCGTCGTCGGACCGAACATGTCGGCATAGGCGGCGCGGGTGATGCGGGCCATCAGTCGAGTGCTCCCATGACGTCGCCGCGGAAATCCATAGACCGCGCGGTTGCCGCGATACGGGCATCAGCGTGACCTCGCGCGTCTGCCCGGGCTCGAACCGCACGGCGGTGCCGGCGGCGATATCCAGGCGCTGACCCTTGGCGACACCGCGGTCGAACGACAGGGCCGGCGTTGGTTTCGGCGAAATGATAGTGGCTGCCGACCTGGATCGGCCGGTCGCCGGTGTTGGCGACAGTCAGCACCGAGCGCGGCAGGCCGGCGTTCAATTCGATGTCGCCAGGTTCGGGGAGGAGTTCACCGGGGATCATGCGCGGTCCTGTCAACGGCGGTTTGGTGGCTAATGCCGGCAAACTATACGCCACCGATCCTTCGGTCGCGTCCTCATTGCACGAAACATAGCCACAGTAGCGCTGGACAACGTATATGCAAGCGAGGGCGAAACACCCGCTTCTACCAAACGGCAGGCGCATCCTCGGCCAAGGCCCGCTTCACCAGTTCGGGCTCCCGTCCGATGACCGTCAGGTACGCCAGCAGCGCGCTATCCGCACGGGTCCGCCCCTGCTCCAGGTCGCGCAGGCGGGCAATATTGATCCGGTATTCGGCCGCAAACCGGGCCTGACTCAGACCGGTGCGCCTGCGGATGTCTTGAACGCGACGCGCAGCCGCGACTCGGGCCGCTTCCTCCGGCGTCAACGGCGGATTATCCGGGTCCGACAACGCTGCCGCGGTGATCTCGGCGTCGGTCATGGCATCGAGACGAGCCAGGGCCTCCGCGCTCATACGGGTTGGATTGTTTGGGTCAAGAGTGAAACGGGCCATACACTTTTCGTTCCATTGCGTTGCTGCGCCGGGCGGAAATGATCCGGATCGACTCGGTTCTGACCGTGTAAACGACCGTGAACAACCGCCCTTCGATCAAGCCGATGACCTTTCGACGTGTTTCGCGATCCTCCCGGCGGGAGACGTCCAACTCTGCTCGCCCAGGGTCAAGAAACACGTTCGCTGCATAAGAAAACTCGACCCGGTGCTTCGTCAGGTTACTGAATGCCTTCGCATCATCCCATTCGAAGGTCCAGTTCCGCGGCACGCCGCACTATACGGGATTTCCGTATGATCGTCAATTTTACCGTATCGGCTCATGCACGGTGACCAGCTTCGTCCCATCCGGAAACGTCGCCTCCACCTGCACGTCGTGGATCATTTCCGAAATGCCCGGCATCACCTGATCGCGCGTCAGCACCTTGGCCCCCGCCTCCATCAGGTCGGCGACACTGCGCCCGTCGCGCGCGCCCTTCCACCACGAAATCGGTGATCAGCGCCACCGCCTCGGGGTGGTTCAGCTTCACGCCTCGCTCCAGCCGCCGCCGCGCCACCATGGCGGCCATGGAAATCAGCAGCTTGTCTTTCTCTCGCGGAGTCAGGTTCATTCCGGCCGTTCCCTCATTCAATCAGCATAACCAGACGCGCGGCAGCGGACGAGCCTCCCGCAGCACCTCCAGCGCAGCCGTCACGGTGACCCGCACCGACGCGCCATCAGAACCGAGGATACGCGCGACCAGCATCCCGTTCCACACGCTTGCCCCAGCCTCGGCCGGTCCCAGCGCCGCCCGCACCGCATCCAGTTTTCGGCCGGCATCGGGCGCCACATAAACCATGGTCGCCACGACGCCCGCGCCGCCGCCGATGGCGGGCCGCCGCAAAGCCGCATCGATCTCGCCATCCAGCCGAATCGCGTCATGCAGCAGCAGTTCACCACCCCGCCGCACCCGGATCAAATCACGCAGCCACCCGTGCCGCACCCGCTCTCCCATCGCCGTCCGGCCGAACACCAGCGTTTCGACGCCCAGGAAACGCGCATCCGCCGCCAGATCGACCTCCAACCGCCGGTCCAGCGCGCAACGGTCGAACAGGATCGTCTCCTGCGGCAACCATTCCAGGGCCGCCCCGGCCTCCACCGTCAACCGCGGTCCGCACCCGCGACGGGAGCATCCACCGCCAACGCCCGATAGAACCGCTCCGCCGCCTGCGCCGGCGACGACAGGCCTGACCACCGGCCCCAACCACGATCGCACATGTCCAGCCGATCGCCGCCGGCAATCCCGCCGCCGGTGTTCAGCATCACGACATCCATCCAGCCGGACACGATCGCGGCGCGGGAACCGGGCCTTCAGGCAGCCCGCCTGGCGCAATTCGTCCAGCACCGTCTCCGACCCGAACCGCTTGACCACGACACGCAGTTCCCCAACCGCGCGTTGCAGCCGGCCTGGTTCAGACAGAGAGCCGCCGTCGTACATCCGCCTCGTCGAGGTCCTCTCGCCGGCCCGCCAGCACGATGTCGCCGCGATCCATCACCACCATCGTCTGCGCGAGTTCCTGGGCGAAATCGAAATACTGTTCCACCAGCAGGATGGCCATATCGCCTCTGGCACGCAACAGCGCAATCACCCGACCGATATCCTTGATGATGCTCGGCTGGATCCCCTCGGTCGGTTCATCCAGCACGATCAGCCGGGGCTTCATCACCAGCGCCCGCGCGATCGACAGTTGCTGCTGCTGCCCGCCCGACAGATCGCCGCCCCGCCGCCGCAGCATGGTCTTCAGAATGGGAAACAGGTCGAAAATCTCATCCGGCACCTTGCGCTCGCCACGCGGCAGCACGGCGAACCCGGTTTCCAGATTTTCCCTCACCGTCAGCAGCGGAAACACGTCCCGCCCCTGCGGCACCCAGGCGATGCCTCGCTTCGCCCGCTCGTACATCGGCAGGCGGGAAATCTCCTCGCCCCTCCCACCGAATAGACCCGGCCGAGATCGGATGCGCCCCCACGATCGCCCGCAGCATCGATGTCTTGCCGACACCGTTGCGGCCAAGCAGGCAGGTCACCGCGCCGACCTCCACCGTGATGGAGACCTGCCGCAGCGCGATCGCGGCGCCATAGTGCAGATCGACTTTTTCGACTTCCAGCATCAGCGCCCCAGATACACTTCGATGACCTTCGGATCATCGCTGACAAAGTCGATCGAGCCCTCCGACAGCACCGAGCCTTCGTGCAGCACCGTCACCTTCACATCCAGCGCACGGACGAACGCCATGTCGTGCTCGACCACCACCACGCTGCGGGTGCGGTTGATCTCCCGCAGCAGCACGGCGGTCTGTTCCGTTTCGGCATCCGTCATGCCGGCCACCGGTTCATCGACCAGCAGCAACTGAGGCTCCTGCGCCAGCAGCATGCCGATCTCCAGCCACTGCTTTTGTCCGTGCGACAGGTCGGCCCCGCGACGATACCGGTGATCCGTCAGCCGTGTGGTTTCCAGGATCGCCTCGATCCGCCGTTTCTCTTCCGCCGTTTCGCGCGCGAACAGGCTGAACCGGGGGCTGCGGTCGCCCGCCAGCGCGAGCAGCAGGTTGTCCCAGACCGTATGCGGCTCGAACACGGTCGGCTTCTGGAACTTGCGCCCGATGCCCAGCGACGCGATCGCCGGCTCATCCAGCTTCGTCAGATCGGTGTCCTTGGAGAAGACCACCTTGCCGGTATCCGGCCGGGTCTTGCCGGTGATCACATCCATCATCGTGGTCTTGCCGGCGCCGTTCGGGCCGATCACCGCGCGCATCTCGCCCTCGGTCAACACCAGCGACAACGCATTCAGCGCGCGAAATCCGTCGAAGCTGACCGTGACACCATCGAGATAAAGCAGCGTGTCAGCCTCGCTCATCCCGTCACCTCATGCGCCGCGGCGACCGCAGGCGACTCCGGTTCGGGCTCCTTGGGCTGCACGGGCGCGGAACAGGCCCATGACGCCGCGCGGCAGGAACAGCGTGACGAAGATGAACATCGCCCCCAGCGCGTACAGCCAGATTTCCGGCAGCGCGCCGGTGAACCACGTCTTGCCGAAGTTCACCAGGATCGCGCCCAGGATCGCGCCCACCAACGTCCCGCGGCCGCCGACCGCGACCCAGATCACCGCCTCGATCGAATTGCCGGGCGCGAACTCGCTTGGATTGATGATGCCGACCTGCGGCACGTACAGCGCGCCGCCGATCCCGGCCATGATCGCCGACAGGACCCATACCACCAGCTTGTAGGATTCCGGCCGGTAGCCGAGGAATCGCGTGCGGCTCTCGGTATCTCGCACGGCGATCAGGATTTTGCCGAATCGCGAGTCCACGACGAACCGCGCCAGCAGGAACTGCGCGCACAGCAACACCGCGGAGATCACCAGCAACGCCGACCGGGTCGAGTCCGCCTGGACGTTGAACCCGAGGATGTCCTTGAAGTCGGTCAGCCCGTTGTTGCCGCCGAAATCCCATGTCGTTGCGGAAGAACGCCAGCAGCAGCGCATAGGTCAGCGCCTGGGTGATGATCGACAGGTAGACCCCGGTCACCCGCGAGCGGAACGCCAGCCAGCCGAACACGCCGGCCAGGACCGCCGGCACCAGCACGACCATCAGCATCGCGAAGCCGAACCATTCGAAGCCGTGCCAGTACCAGGGCAGTTCCTTCCACCCCAGGAACACCATGAAGTCGGGCAACATCGCGATTGCCGTACACGCCGCGGGTGCCGATCTGGCGCATCAGGTACATGCCCATCGCGTAGCCGCCCAGCGCGAAGAACGCGGCATGACCGAGCGACAGGATGCCCGCGAAGCCCCAGACCAGATCGACGGCCAGCGCCAGCATCGCGAAGCAAAGGTATTTGCCGGCCAGCGCGATCACGTAGGTCGGCACATGGACCGCCGACGCGGCCGCCGTCATCTGGTTCAACAGCGCCAGCACCAGCGCCGCACCCAGTGACCGCGACAAGCGTGATATAACTGGTCCGATCGAGCTTCATGCCTCCACCGCCCGTCCCTTCAGCGGGAACATGCCGCGCGGGTTGCGCTGCACGAACAGGATCAGCAGGACCAGCACGACGATCTTGCCCAGGACGGCGCCGGCGATCGGCTCCAGGAACTTGTTGACGATGCCCAGGGTCAGCGCCCCCAGCGTGGTGCCCCACAGATTGCCGACGCCGCCGAACACGACGACCATGAAACTGTCGATGATGTAGCCTTGCCCGAGATTGGGCGAGACGTTGTCGATCTGCGACAGCGCCACGCCGGCGATCCCGGCGACGCCGGATCCAAGGCCGAATGTCAGCGCATCGATCCAGGGCGTGCGGATGCCCATCGCCGCCGCCATCCGGCGGTTCTGCGTAACCGCCCGCATCCGCAGGCCCAGCGGCGTGTAGCGCAAGCGCCGCCATCAGCGCCGCCACCACCAGGAACGCGAACATGATGATATACAAACGGTTCCAGGTCAGGGTCAGCCCGCCCAGCTGGAACGCGCCGCTCATCCAGCCGGGCGTATCGACGTCCTGGTTGTTGGCGCCAAACAGCGACCGGACGACCTGCTGCAGCACCAGCGAAAGGCCCCAGGTCGCCAGCAGCGTCTCCAGCGGCCGGCCATACAGCCAGCGGATCAGGCTGCGCTCCACCGCGACGCCGACGCCGCCCGAGACAAGGAACGCCATCGGCACGGCGATCAGCAGGCTGATGCCGTACAGCGACGGCAGATAGGCATGCATCAGTTGCTGGACGACGAACGTCACGTAGGCACCGATCATCACCATCTCGCCGTGCGCCATGTTGATGACGCCCATGACGCCGAAGGTGATCGCCAGGCCGGCCGCCGCCAGCAGCAGCACGGAACCCAGGCTGATGCCGTAATAGACGCTCTGCGCGAGGCTCCAGATCTGCAGGATGCGATCGATCGAGACCACCGCGGCGGCGGCGGCCGCCGCCACCGGCCCGGACTGCCCGGCCAGCCCCGCCAGCAGGCTGCGCGAGTCCTGATCGCCGCGCGCCCGCAGCGTCGCCACCGCCGCCAGCCGGTCGGCCTCGCTCGCCTTCGGCGCGGACAGCAGCGCCGCCGCCCTGCGCCTGCTCCATGCGCCGCTTGACCTCGGGATCGGTCTCTTTCGCCAGCGCCTTGTCCAAGGCCGGCAATGCGGCGGGATCGTGCGAGGTGAACACCGCCGCGGCGGCCTGCAGACCGTGTCGATGCATCCGGCGCGAAGAGTTGCAGGCCACCGAGCGCCGCGTCGATGGCACTGCGAACCGCGTTGTTGACGCGCACCGGTCTTCACGTCGTCGTCGGTCACGTCCGGTGCCGGGCTTCCCGGTGCGTGCATCGACGTAGCTGCCGTCCGGCTGCTGAATGAACAGCGCGTGGTCGTCGTTGGCATACAGCATGCCGTCATGCAGCGCCCCGATCACCACGGCGGCGCGCGGATCGCCCGACACCGCCAGTTGCTCGACACCCTGCCGAACCGAGTCGAAACTGCTCGGGCGAAATCGCCAGGGCCGATGCCGAGAGCTTGCCATAGGCGTCGTCGAGTACTGTCGGCGCGGGCCTGCGATGCGGGTAGCATCAGAATCAATCAGCAGCAGCAATGCGATCAGCCGATGCATCGCGAACCCTTCACTGCTCGGAAGAAATGGGGGCGGCCGGGAGGAAACGGCCGCCCCCTTTCTGGCAATCAGGCGGTCAAGCCTTCTTGCCTGCGGTGCACGTGCCGGTCTTCACGTTGAACGCACCGCATTTCAAGGGCGCCCGCCAGTCGCCGATCAGGTCCTTGGTATCTTCGACGTAGGGCGACCATTCCTGGGCCACGACCAGGCCCGGGGTCTCGGAAACGATGTTGAACTGCCCGTTCGGCTGGATCTCGCCGATCAGCACCGGCTTGGTGATGTGGTGGTTCGGCATCAGCGCCGAGTAGCCGCCGGACAGGTTCGGCACCGACACGCCGATCAGCGCGTCGATCACCGCGTCCGGATCGGTCGTGCCGGCCTTCTCGACGCCCTTCACCCACATGTTGAAGCCGATGTAATGCGCCTCCATCGGGATCGTTGGTGGTGCGCTTCGGGTTCTTGGTGAACGCCTTCCACTCCTTGATGAAGGCCTTGTTCTCCGCGTATCGACGCTCTCGAAGTAGTTCCAGGCGGCGAGATGGCCGAGCAGCGGCTTGGTGTCGACGCCGGCGAGTTCTTCCTCGCCGACGCTGAACGCCACCACCGGGATGTCGGTCGCCTTGATCCCCTGGTTGCCCAGTTCCTTGTAGAACGGCACGTTGGCGTCGCCGTTGATGGTCGAAACGACGGCGGTCTTCTTGCCGGCGGAGCCGAACTTCTTGATCGACGGCCACGATGTTCTGCCAGTCGGACTGGCCGAACGGCGTGTAGTTGATCATGATGTCGTCCGGCGGCCACACCCTTCAACTTCAGGTAGGCTTCCAGGATCTGGTTCGTGGTGCGCGGATAGACGTAGTCGGTGCCGGCCAGCACCCAGCGCTTCACCTTGCTTTCCTTCATCAGGTAATCGACCGCCGGGATCGCCTGCTGATTCGGCGCCGCGCCGGTGTAGAACACGTTGCGGCTGCACTCCTGGCCTTCGTACTGCACCGGATAGAACAGGATGCCGTTCAGTTCCTCGAACACCGGCAGCACGGACTTGCGCGAGACCGAGGTCCAGCAGCCGAACACCGCGGCGCACTTGTCGACCGAGAGCAACTGACGGGCCTTTTCGGCGAACAGCGGCCAGTTGGAGGCCGGATCGACCACCACGGCCTCCAGCTTCTTGCCCAGCAGGCCGCCTTTCTTGTTCTGCTGCTCGATCAGCATCAGCATGACGTCCTTCAGCGTGGTCTCGCTGATCGCCATGGTGCCGGACAGCGAATGCAGGATGCCGACCTTGATGGTGCCGCCGGTGGCCTGCGCTTGCGCCGGCGTGGTTGCACGCCTTGACGGCGCCGACCGCGGCGAGCGTCGCGGCGGCCACGCCAAGACGGCCGAGACCGCGGCGAGAGAGAATGGGTTCGTCCAGTGACATCAGTGCCTGTTCCCGTGCCAGTTGTTGTTTCGGTTTCCCCGTCTAACGGACGGCGAGCCGAAGGATGCAACCGATGTGCCAGCAAAATAGTGCCACAAACCGAGCCCTTCCGACCGCGACCCCCGATCTGAATCGTCCAATTGCCTAAAAATTCGCCATCCTTGCGTGTACCGCATCGTCCCGAGCTGCCCAAACTTTAGGCCAAACCCTCAGCGGCCAGTTTTTGGCGCGATCGCGAAACCGGTCTAGGCTGACGCCGGACAATGCAGCCCCCGGGGGAAACCGATGACCAGGATCATCATCGCCGACAATCCATTGAACGAGATCAGCGTCGCCAAGGAATTGTTGCCGCCCAGCCTCGACGCCGTGATCGCCCGCCACGACAGTCCGGAATTCCGCGCCGCGCTCGCCGATGCCGTTTGCCTGGTCGGCTTCGGCGAAGGCACGATGGACGACGCCTTCTACAAGTCAGCACCGAATCTGAAACTGGTTCAGCTTGCTCTCCGCCGGTTACGACCGCTGCGACATCGACGCCGCCCGCCGCGCCGGCGTGCCGATCTGCAACAATGGCGGGGCCAACTCGACCGCCGTGTCGGAGCATGCGATCCTGCTGATGCTGGCCGTGTGCCGGCGCATCGTCTGGCAGCACACCAACGTCGTCTCCGGCCGCTGGCGCGGCAACAACGTCGATGACGTCAAGCTCTACGAACTGAAAAACCGCACGCTTGGTATCGTCGGGCTGGGCACCATCGGCAAGAAGACCGCCCGCCTCGCCAAGGCCTTCGGCATGACGGTCCAGTATTACGACATCACCCGCCTGACCGAGGATCAGGCCGACGAACTCGGTGTCCGCTTCGCCCTGTTCGAGGAAGTGCTGCGCACCTCCGACATCGTTTCCCTGCACGTGCCGCTGAGCCAAGGAGACGAGGCACATGATGGGGGCCGCGCAGTTCAGGATGATGAAGCCCACGGCCTACCTGATCAACACCTGTCGCGGCCCGGTCGTGGACGAACCGGCGCTGATCGAGGCGCTGTCGAGTCGGCACGATCGCCGGCGCCGGCCTGGATGTATTCGACCAGGAGCCGCCGCCGCCCAACAACCCCTTGTTCGCGCTACCGAATGTCGTGCTGACCGCGCACTTCGCCGGACCAACCTGGGAAAACCAGTACACGCGGTTCCGCAACGCCTTCGACAACTGTCAGCGCGTGATCCGCGGCGACAAGCCGCTCTGGGTCATTCCGGAACTGGGGGATTAATCGGAATCCTCGGCTGGCCGTGTCTCGGGCATCACCAGCCAGACCACCACGAAGCCGAGCAGCGCCAATGACGGCGAGAACGAGGAACGCGGCCTGCATGCCCTCCCGGTCGGCGATGCCGCCTGACATGGTCGTGCTGACGGCCGCCCCCAGATACATCGCCAGGCCCAGGATCCCCATGCACAGGTTGAAGTGAGAGGTCCCGAGCGTGAGGTCGGCGGCCAGCAGCGGCAGACAGCACGCCGAACACCGCCGCGCTGACGCCGCTGACGGCCTGGCCCATCATCAGCGGCCATGACCCGGGCAGCACCGCCAGCAACAATCCCGCGCAACGGCAGCGCCCCCCAGCCCAGCAGCAGAAGTCGCTTGCGGCCGACCTTCTGCGCCGCTCGGCCGACCCAGGGGGACAGCACCGCCACGACGAGTTGCGGCACGACGATACAGGCGGCGATGATCAGGTTGGCGAAATTGCCCGCGCGCATCGTGACCGCGGCCCCGGCCAGCGGCAGCATCGCCGCGTTGGACAGATGGAACAGCATCACGCAGATGCCGAAGATCAGCAGCCGCCGATCGAGCAACAGCTGCTTCAGGCCGGACATATCCAGGACCCGGCTGGTGGTCTGCGACCGGGCGTGACTGCCTGCCCCGATCGACCAGAGCGCGACGAGCGCCGGCACGCACAGCGCCGCGGTCAGCAGAGAACACGAAGCGCGACGAGAAATACGCTCCCGTCGCTCCCATGACGGCGGCGGCCAGGCCGTTGCCGATCGACGCAAAACGCGCGTTTCGCCCGAGCCGCTCGCCCAGCGCGGCATGGCCCGCCGATATGCAGGCTGATCGCCGCGATCGCCGGTGTGATCACGCAACTGGCAAAGCCGTGCAGCATCTGTGCGACCAGCACCGGAAGCGGGGTCGGCAGCAAGGCCAGCAGCAACGCCGCGATAATGACGCCGATCAGCGCCCCCGACGCCGCCATCCGCTTGTTGCGCATCGCATCCACCAGCACCCCGGCCGGAAGCTGGCTGATCAGCGATGTCATCGTGCCAAGCGTCAGGGCGAAGCCGATTTCAACCTGTGTCCATTTATGCGACGTGAGGTAAACCGCGACGAACGGGCCAAAGCCGGTTTGCACGTCGGCCACGAAAAAATTGACCAGGTCGAGCGCTCGGTTTGCTCCGGGCCGCAGGAAAGCCAGGCGCTGCATCATGCGATTAACGCGGATCGAGGGTCACTGCGGGTGGGGGTGACGACGGACGCGGCCTTATTGGGATTGCAGGAACTCCGGAGCCGCTTTGATCTGGTCAGGCGTCATTTCCAGCATGATCTTGTGCTTCGCGTCCCCGGGATTGAAGTGAAGAGCGCTCCAATGCACCGCGATCTTGCGATTGCCGACGCCCATGAACCCGCCAAAATCGATGACGGCGGCTTGTGGTTGCCCGTTCGCGTCCACCAGCACGTCTACCAGGCGGCCAATCTCCTTGCCTTCCGCGTCGGTGACGCGTTGTCCGAGAATGGCCTCGGCCTGTTCTGGCGGCACGGAGTGGACAGCGGTTGGCTGCGGCGTGTGTGCTCCGTTTGGCATCGATTTCGGGACTGCGGGTGGCGACGCGGCCGCGGCAGCGGGCGGTTGCGCTTTCCCGGCGCCGCCTCCCTGTGGCAGGTCGTCCGCTCGACCGACGCCGCCAGCCAGCAGTGCGGCGATCACCAGAACCATCAAAGCCGATCGCTGCATCCGCGCCCCCAGATCCGCGCGTTCACATCGGCGTTATGTGGACGTGCGATCAAGTCGCCGACCGCGCGGGCGTCGATCACGTTGTGGTGGGAGACGGAAGCGCCCGGCGCCGTCGCGCCGCTTTGAACGAGGCCAGCAGTGATCCCCGCCGCGATCATCGCGATCCCGACGGCGTGATACGCCTGGAATTGCTCATGCAGGAACAGCACGGCCAGGATACTGCCGAACAACGGCATCAGATGCATGGACTGGCCCGCCGGGCCTGCACCGATCAACTCGACGCCGCGGTTGAAAAACAGATAGGCGACGAACGACGGCAGCACGGCGGTGTAGGCGATCCCCAGATAGGATGGCAGCCCGCCGACGATCCTTGCACCGGCGGCGAATTCGCCACAGCATGAACGGCAGCATCATCAGGGATCCGATCCCCATGGCGGCGACCAGGAAGCTCAGCGGATGCACCAGTGGACGCCTGCGCAGCGGTGACACAATAGAAGGCGTAGATCAGCAGCCCAGACAACACCCACAGATCGCCGTGGTTCAGGCGCAGATGCGCCAGCATGTCCATCGATCCGTGGCACGCGATCGCGGCAACGCCGGCCAGCGATACCAGCACCCCCACCGTTTGCCGCGCTGTCGGCGTCTCCCGAAACAGCAGGTAGGCCCACACGATGATGATCAGCGGCGTCGCGGATTGCAGCAGCAGCACGTTCAGCGCCGTCGTGCTCGTCAAGCCGATATACGACATCGTACTGTATGACGCGATACCGGTCGCTGACAGCATCAGCATCATTTTCCAGTGCCGCATCATCACAGGCAGGTCGGTCTTCAGCCGAGGCCACGCGAAGCCGACCGCGACGACGAAAGCACCGGTCCACCGCCAATAGGCAAGCGTCACCGGCGGAACCTGCCCGGCCAGTCCCCGCGCAAGCACGATGTTGCCGGCCCAGAAGAGATTGGCCGCGACCAGCAGCCCCCAGGCCGAATACCAGAATGATCGAAACATGATCGGGCCAGGATAGCCGGAAAGCGGGACTTGGAAAGCCGTCCATCCTGGAGTTTGCTGCTCCACATGCGACAGGTCGTGCTGAAAAGCGAGACGGACTGGGAGGGCTGGCGCCAGGCGACCCGCGCACTCGTTGCTGGCGGGTGTCGAACCCGAGGCGCTGACCTGGTCGGTCGGCGGCGAAAGCGCGCCCCTGCCGCAAGCGACCGGCAGCTTCCATGTGCCACGCGCGCTGGTATCGCTGGCTTCGCTGGCGATCCAGGCGCGCGATGCGGATCGTTTCGGCTTGCTCTACAGCTTGGTCTGGCGGGTCAACGCCGGCGAAAAGCTGCTGGAGGATGACACCGACGCCGACCTGATGCTGGTCAGGCGGATGGCTTTGTCGGTTCGTGCCGACGCCCACCGCATGCGCACCAACATGCGTTTCCTGCCGGTGCCCGAGGACGGTGAAACGCGCTTTCTGGGCTGGTTCGATCCGGCGCATTTCGTGCTGCCGGCCAATGCCCAGCTGATCGTCACAGCGTTTCCCGGCGCTGGCGCTTTCGATCGTGACTCCGGACGGCGCGGCGCTCTGGGATGGCAAGTCGTTACTGTTCGGCTCCGGTCTGCGCCATGCCGAGGATGACGAGGCCTTGCAGGCGTGGTGGGAAACCCACCGCGAAACGCTGCTCGAGCAGGCGAGCCCGGATGTCTCGGTCCCCGCGGCCGAATCCCTGGACGAAGCGCCCCGGCCACCCGATCGGCCTGCCCTCGGTCCGGTGGTCCTGCACACCCGGCCTGATCCGGCACTGCTGCGAATTCGGCCAAGGACGCATCGGCGTGCCGTCGCTGTCCGCTGTATGAGCCGGCAACGCAGACCGTGTTCGGCGAAGGGCCGGCGGACGCCAAGGTGATGTTCGTCGGCGAACAGCCTGGCGATCAGGAGGACATCATCGGACGTCCCTTCGTTGGACCGGCCGGGCAGATCATGGACCGCGCCATGGAGGAGGCCGGCATCGACCGCAGAACCGTCTACGTCACCAATGCGGTCAAGCACTTCAAGTTCACACCGCGCGGCAAACGCCGCATTCACCAGACGCCCGAGGTGCCCGAAATCCAGGCGTGCGGTTTCTGGCTGGATGTGGAGCGGGCGCATGTGCGGCCCCAGCTTCTTGTGCTGATGGGAGGCATCCGCGGCGCGTGCGGTGCTGGGCCGCGCCGTGACGATCAGCCGGGAGCGGGGCCGACCGATCCGGCTGCCGGACGGGCAACATGTCTTCGTCACGGTTCACCCGTCCTTTCTGCTGCGGGTGCCCGACGCCGCGGCAAAGGCTCGGGAATACGGCGCCTTCGTCCGAGACCTGAAGGCGATACGATCGCTGATGGCGGCGGACTAGCGCGACAGCCTTGCCCGAATCGCGAAGCCGCTTCGACGGCAGTGAGCACGGTTCCACACTGCCATCCCGGACGGTGCCTCAGATTTCAGAAAGAAGGCGCTTGACCACGGCGGATATTCTAGCCGCGCTGGATGAGTTCGATCGACACGTTCTCCGGCGCAGTCAGAAACGCGATCTGAACACCCGGCCGGGCTGGTCGTGATGTCTATGGTGAATTGCACATCCTTCGCTTTCAGCGCGGCGACAGCAGCGGAGATGTCGTCGACCGTCAGGCCAAAATGGTCTAGCCCCAAATACGGCGATGCAGGCGCATCCGCGGCCTTTCCCGGCGGAGCCTTGGCGATGAACACCTTCTGTCCGGCGAGATTAAGATCGATACGGACAGAGCCATCGGCCTGAGGCGATTTGATCACTTCGGCCCCCAGCTTGTCCCGGTACCATTCCGCCGTGGCCTCGGGATCGGGTGAGCGCAGGTGGATGTGTTCCCAGTTGAATTTAATCATGTTTCCCCCACAGGGTTTGGTGCGACGACATTAATTCACCACCCCACGGGGTCGGCAAGAGGGCTTCCCTGTTCGCCCAAGCCCGTGCACCTTTGGGGGTCCCTTTCCGCGCCGGCGGTAACAAGCCGTAGCGTCGTGATGACCTGCATTTCTCGAAACGTTTTGATCGGCCGGCGCCGCCACGGCGACGCTTCGACGACGTTTGGAATTGCATCCTGCGGCGTCCCAACGCTTGCGTCATGGGGGCATTACCGGGTAGGTCACGCGATCGACGCGTCATGCGCGTGCGCTGGCGTCGCTGGAGAGGTGCCGGAGCGGTCGATCGGGGCGGTCTCGAAAACCGTTGTACTCTTATGGGTACCGAGGGTTCGAATCCCTCCCTCTCCGCCACACGCCAAAAACCAAGGTTTTCTGCGGGTTTCGCTAAGGTGTCCCCCACACGGCGCCCCACACGGCTTCACCCACCTCACAGTTCCGTGAAATCCAACTGGAAATTGTCGATCCGGCCCCTGCCTAAGCGCGCATGACGGTCGCAGATGCCCGGGCCGCACTGGCCCGGCGACGTGCCGCTATCGAAGGAAGGCTGCTCAACAAGGGGAGTGGTTCGCTGGTTCGCACCGACGCAGCCAGCTCCGCCAACCTAGCATGCTCGGCGGGCTTGCTGGATTCCAACGTGATCTGATACGAACACGCACCGGAGAAGGACGCGCGTTTGCCGGAGCGCATAGGATAAAAATGGGACGCAAGCCGAAGATGATGCCGCATCGGATGAAGGAGGCCATCCGCCGAGGCTGGCAAGCTGCCGCAGCGCGATATCGCCAAGGATTTCAACGTCTCGCACAGCACGATATCGAGATTGATTTAAGTTCAATGAGATCACCTCTTGGCTATCGCCCGATCAATCCGAATGACCCGATTTATATGCTCGCAAATTACGTCTTTAACTTTGTGCAGTGGGCAGCAGTAACATCTGTTATTGTTTATGCTGGGCAGAGGACCCACAGCATATATCTTCAATCATTCGGGTTCGTGCTTCAAATCTTGCTGTATGTCTATATGCTCCGGCTAGCTATGAACCGTATCGAGCCACGATTTTGGAAAGCGGATTCGAAATCGTGGAAGCAATGGGTATTTCAAGTCGTCACGTGGGGCGTTTTTGGTATGCTGATAACCTGCGGAGCGCAAATCGCATTTTCTCACGTTATAACAGACCTTGTGCATTATCAGACGTGTTCGTGATCGAAGGGCATAACGCCGGTTGGGGGATGACTATCCGCGTTACGCCCGCAACTGACTTTTGAAACAGGAGGATCGCCATGTGGACCATCATGGCTCGTGATGCCAATGCCGGGCCTGATGCTCTACAGATCCTCTACAAACGGATCGCAGCCCAAGACGCCCATATCGCAGCGCAGGACGCGCGGATCGCAGCGCTCGAAGTGAAGCTCAACGAACTGAGCCGGCCACCGAAGACTCCCGGCAATTCGTCGAAGCCGCCGTCACAAGGCCAAAAGCAAGACCTCCCGGCCCCCGCGACGGATCGCCCGCCGCGTAAAAGCCGCCCCGGCGTCGGCCGGACGCTGCATCCGAATCCGGATCGCACCTTCGACGAGTTGCTGACCACGTGCCCAAAATGCGAAGCAGTATTCCCCCGCGAGGCGCAAATCCCGCAGCAGGTCTATGAGCGTATCGAGTTGCCACCCGTTCGGCCCGACGTGACCCAGATCCGCCTGTTCGGCGGCCGTTGCGCCGGTTGCGGCGAACGAGTAACCGCCCAGGCTCCATCCGGTCTGGAACAGGGATCGCCGTTCGGCCACTCCATCGCCGCGATGGTGGTCTATCTGCATTACGCCCATGCCATTGGCATGGAACGGTTGGCGCTGTTGATGAACGAACTGTTCTCCCTGTCGATCAGTGAGGGCGCGATCAGCAACATCCTGGCCCGCGCCCGCGAGCCACTGCTGGATGCCTCGGCGGCGATCGAGAAAGTCGTGCTCGCCAGCGCCGTGGTCTGCTCCGACGAGACCTCGGTGCGGGTCCAAGGCAAGAACTGGTGGGAGTGGGTGTTCATCGGCACGCTGGCGGTGCTGCATGTGATCAAACCCAGCCGGGGCAAGGCAGTGGTGACCGCGCTGTTCGGCGTGATTCAACCGGAAGTGTGGGTCTCCGACATGCTCGGCAGCCAGCGCGGTCATGGCGTCATGTGGCAAGTCTGCCTGGCGCATCTGCTCCGGGATGCGAAATACGCCATCGAATGCGGCGACACAGCGTTCAGCGCGCCGTTCCGGTGGCTGCTGCTGCGCGCCATCGCGATCGGCCGGCGGCGCGAGACGCTGAAGGACACCACCCTGCAGCAATATCTCTATGACCTCGACCGCAGGCCCAGCCTAATAAAATTTCACGATCATAAAGAGCCACCATTTTGACCAACGTCTGCCCGACACCTCGCCTGCAGGCCGAAGCCACCATCGAGCGTTCATGATGGTCAGCTTGCGTGACCCCGACTTGGTGCAGCAGCGTCGTCGATGGTTTGCCGAATGGTGGTGCCGGCCGACATTCGTGACATCATCCGCCAATCCACTTTCAAGGTGCCGACCGGCCACACGTATGAGCATCCGGCGGCGATCGCGGGCGCGCCACCACCAGGTATCTCCAGGTGCGGGAGTTCGCGATGGGCGTGCATCGGGACACCAGGCCTCGTCGCATCCGGCCACCCTTGGGGATCAGGCATCGACACGCCCTCGCATGATGCCTCTCAACGCAGTCGACCGCGAGTGGTGGCGATAAGCCGGACAAGAGCTTGTCGTGACTGCTCGGTCGCATCAGCGGCTGGCGAGTTGGCCTCTGCAAAAGGGTCCGCCATGGGTCCGCGGCTCCGAATAGTCCATTTTTCGGAGGGGATTTTGAAGGGCCAGAATCGCCAAAAGTCTCAACACGTGCAAGGAAGATGCTCCGCGGCGGAAGTCGTCATGCGTGACCGCGGGCCGCATTCGGAATTAACGCTCACCGTCAGGACCGGGGATCCGCACATACGCGCCCAACGCGAGCAGGGCGATTGCCATGTCGCCGGCATAAGCGGCGGTAATCACTGCCGCCCAGCACCGCGTTCATGCGGTTGGCGCCTTCGATCGCCGGCCATGATCTGGCCCGGCGTGCCGTAGCCGCACCTCTTATTGTTTCTACTTGGTATCTATATAAGGCAGGCGGTCACGCGGCGTCCGCACAGAAGCACGGTGCAGGCGCCGCACTGGCCCAGGTCGCAACCCCGCTTCGTCCCGGTCAGGTGCAAACGGCGGTCGCGCAGCGCGTCGAGCACTTATGTTACGGTGCAAGGACGATATCGGCCGCATTGGGTTCGATACGTTCTTCCGCCAGCAACTGATCCACATTTTCCTGATCGCCAACCTGTTCTGCGTTAAGCGCCTGCTCTGTCGGGGTGCGGGCTGATCGCCGGCCGCCGCTCGGCGTGTTGTTCTCGGCCATTTGAAGCCTCTCCGTGTCCAGCCTGTCACGCTGGCAACGCGGACGGGATTTCGGGTGTCACTGTTGAAGATTTTGTGTCCCCCTGCCGGCGTGCGAGGTCAGAGTTCGCGCCAACTCCCCCTCCAGACAGGGTCCCCATTCCAGGGCGGCCATCGTGCCGAGCATCGTGGTGACGTACCGCCAGGGAAGCGGGCGCGATTTCAGACGCAGCGACCAGTCGACCTTCTTCCGGCCGATCCCAAAAAGGGCCAGCACTTGCGGCCAATGCAGAACGCAGACGAAGGCCACGGCCATCAGGGGCACCATCTCCAGGAAGCTATGCACGTGCTGCTCGATCGGCCTTACGTCCCGCAGCGTGACGGCGTAACTCACGTCCCATAGCGCGGTCATGTCGTGCAACAGAAACGAAGCGATCATCAGCGGCGATCACCGGTGACGCAATCTCGAGGAAAAGGCCGGCGAGAACCGGAATCGCCGCCTCGGTCAGCATCAGAAGATGCATGAGCGATTCCTTGGTACCCGTCGTCGTCTCGATGCTGGTCGCGCGATGACAGATCCCAGTCGGCGACACCGGCGGCCAGCCAGAGCGGCAACACGAATCCCATGAGGAAGTTCCGGGTCACTTCGGCGACGTCGGCCGCATCCTGGCCCATGGGAGGCTGCATGAAACCGGCTCCTTCCGAGCGGAACGCCAGCACGCGTATCCGGCCAAGGCAGTTGTCGCCAGCAACAGAAGACGGCCCATACAGACCTCACAGGACAGTTAGGTAACACACGCGTAAACGCGCCCGACGATGTTCTGGTGGTACTCCGCAGATCACGCTTACGTTTGCAATCGCCCACCCGAAAACCTGCCCGTCCGCCTCTGCATTACGGGGGTAAGTTGAGGAGCGGGTAATATGAGAGCACTCACCTGGCACGGCAAAGGCAACATGCGCTGCGAAAGCGTTCCTGACCCGCGGATCGAGCACCCGCGTGATGCCATTATCAAAGTAACGGCGTGCGCGATCTGCGGTTCCGACCTGCACATATACGATGGCGTCATCCCCAGCATGCAGCACGGCGACGTGCTGGGACACGAGACGATGGGAGAAGTGGTTGAAGTCGGCTCCGGCAACAGCACGCTTCGGGTCGGCGACCGTGTCGTCGTGCCGTTCACCATCGCCTGCGGCGAATGCTTCTGCGAGATCGACCCGTCCTTCGTCATTTCCCACATGGTGCCGCTGGAGCGCGGCCCGGAGATGTACAAGACGTTTCGCGACAAGCAGGACGGCTGCATTAAAGTCGTCATGAAACCCTGAACGGGGGAACACTGAGATGGAGTCACAAATTCGTAAATTCGCCATTGTCACCGGCGCCTCGACCGGGATCGGATTTGAACTGGCAAAGATCTGTCTAAAGAACTAGTACGACGTGTTAATTGCTGCCGACGAAGCCGAAATCGAGCAGGCGGCCGCGACGCTGCATCAGGGGTTCGGGGCCGTCGAAGCAATCCAGGCTGACATGTCGGGGCCTGAGGGCGTCGATCGCCTGTACACCGCGGCCAAGGGCCGTCAGGTTGATGCGCTGCTCGCCAATGCCGGTCGCGGTTTGGGCCATGCCTTCCTGGAACAGGATCCGGATGCGTGGCGGCGTGTGGTCGACAGCAACATCACCGGGACCCTGCTCCTGGTACAGAAGGTCGGGCAGGACATGCGACGGGCTGGGGCAGGCCGTATCCTGATCACCGGTTCGATTGCCGGCTTCATGCCCGGCACCTACCAGGCCGTGCACAACGACACAAAGGCCTTCCTCGACAGCTTCTCGTTCGCGCTCCGGCACGAACTGAAAGATAGCGGCGTGTCGGTTACCTGCCTGATGCCGGGCGCCACCGAGACCGATTTCTTCGAGCGGGCCGATATGATGGATACCAGGATCGGCCAGCAGAAGAACGACGACGCGGCCGCGGTGGCCCAGATGGGCTTCGATGCAATGATGAAGGGCGAGCGCGATGTCGTGACCGGATGGCTCAACAGGCCGCGCTCCGCGATCGCAAATATCACGCCTGCCGGCATGCTGGCTGTAATGCATCGCGGCATGGCGCAACCGAAACATCAGGCGCGGCTGGTCTTGAGCAGAGCAATACCCCGCGACTGCATCGCTCCGATGAACTTGTGGACACGGGGCAACCGAGCGCGCGCCTGCAGAGTTGTCTGGTAAATCACTGAATACGGAGGATCGAAGTGGCGCAGACGGTCGGCGATTTCTTTTGGGAACGCCTGCATCAGTGGGGTGTCCGGCGAGTATTCGGTTACCCCGGCGACGGCATCAATGGGCTGCTGGGCGGCCTGGCACGCTTCGGTACAGACAAGATCCAGTTCGTTCAGGCGCGCCATGAAGAAATGGCTGCGTTCATGGCCTCGGCCTACGCCAAATTCACCGGGGAACTGGGTGTTTGCATCGCGACATCGGGTCCCGGCGCGTCCCACCTGATCACCGGGATGTACGA
This sequence comes from uncultured Alphaproteobacteria bacterium, assembly GCA_963817185.1. Lineage (GTDB taxonomy): Bacteria > Pseudomonadota > Alphaproteobacteria > Acetobacterales > Acetobacteraceae > Rhodopila. The sequence continues at coordinate 1,363,818 of CAWFNN010000007.1, forward strand.
CGCGCGAATGGATCACGTCCCCCTCCTGGCCATAGCCGGGCAGCAGGCCCGCGCGGCGCTAGGCGGGCACTATCAGCAGGAAGTCGATCTGGTCAGCATGTTCAAGGACGTGGCGGGCGCCTTCGTGCAGCAGGCCAGCACGGCGCCGCAGGTGCGTCACCTGATCGACCGCGCCGTGCGCGTGGCAAAAGCCGAACGCCGCGTCACGGCACTTGTGATCCCTAACGACCTCGGTGACGAACCCTACGAGGAACCCGCGCGCAAGCACGGCACGATCCACTCCGGCGTCGGCTACACCGACCCGCGCACCGTCCCCTATGACCAGGACCTGCGCCGCGCGGCGGACGTGCTCAACAGCGGCAGCAAAGTGGCGATCCTGGTCGGCGCCGGCGCCCTGCACGCCACCGACGAAGTCATCGCCATCGCTAACCGGCTCGGCGCTGGCGTCGCCAAGGCCCTCCTCGGCAAAGCCGCCCTGCCCGACGACCTCCCCTGGGTCACGGGCTCCATCGGCCTGCTGGGGACGAAACCAAGCTGGGAGATGATGTCGGGGTGCGACACGCTGCTGATGATCGGATCGGGGTTCCCGTATTCCGAGTTCCTGCCGAAGGAAGGCCAGGCGCGCGGCGTGCAGATCGACCTGAAGCCCGACATGCTGAGTCTTCGCTACCCGATGGAGGTCAACCTGACGGGCGACAGCCGCGAAACGCTGCGCGCGCTGCTGCCAATGCTGAACGAGAAGACCGATCGGTCATGGCGCACGACGATCGAGAAGAACGTCGCCGCTTGGTGGAAAGACCTGGAGAACCGAGCGATGCAGAGCGCGGAACCGGTCAATCCGCAGCGGGTGGCCTGGGAGTTGTCGCCTCGCCTGCCAGAACGGGCGATCATCACCAGTGATTCCGGGTCCTGCGCCAACTGGTATGCCCGCGACGTACGGATTAGGCGCGGCATGATGGCATCTCTGTCGGGTGGCTTGGCCTCGATGGGCGCCGCGGTGCCCTATGCCATCGCTGCGAAGTTCGCGCATCCCGACCGGCCCGTGGTGGCTCTGGTCGGTGACGGCGCGATGCAGATGAACAACATGGCGGAACTGATCACGGTGGCGAAGTACTGGCGGGAGTGGTCCAACCCGCACTGGGTCGTCTGCGTGTTCAACAACCAGGACCTCAATCAGGTGACCTGGGAGCAGCGTGTGCTCGAGGGCGACCCGAAATTCGAAGCCACCCAGCAGATCCCCGACGTGCCGTATCACCGGTTCGCCGAACTGATCGGCCTGCGCGGGATCTTCGTCGATACGCCGCAGCGGATGGGTCCGGCGTGGGAGGAGGCACTGGCCTCTGACCGTCCGGTGGTGCTGGAGGTCAAGACCGACCCGAACGTTCCGCCCCTGCCGCCGCACATCACTCTGGCGCAGGCAAAGGCATTTACATCCTCGCTGGCCAAGGGGGATCCGGATGAGGGGGGTGTGCTGGTCAACACGGCGAAGGAGGTGCTGAGTTCGGTGCTGCCCGGCCACCGCTCCTAGGCGCGCCTTGCGATGCGGGACGAAACGCCGATTACCCGGGCGCACGCGGCCGCCTTCCGCGTGCCAACGGATGGGCCGGAGGCGGACGGAACCCTGGCCTGGGACAGCACCGTCATTGTCGTGGTGAATGTTGAGGCCGGTGGAAAGGCCGGCCTCGGCTACACCTACGGGGCAGCGGAGGCTGCCAGCCTGATCAACGCCATCCTGGCGCCCGTCGTGGCGGGTAATGATGTCTGGGATATCCCCGCGGCGCATCAGCGCATGCGCCGGCAGGTGCGGAACATGGGTGCATCCGGCGTCGCGGCGACGGCGATTTCTGCCGTGGATGTCGCGCTGTGGGATCTGAAGGCGCGGTTGCTCGACCTGCCCCTGGCGCGGTTGCTCGGCATGCGGCGGTCGACCGTACCGGTCTACGGCAGCGGCGGCTTCACCAACTACGACGACGGTCACTTGCGTGATCAGCTTGCCGGTTGGGTCGTCCAGGGCTGCCGATGGGTCAAGATCAAGGTCGGCACTGACCCCGACCGCGATCCCGAGCGACTGGCCGCGGCGCGGGACGCAATCGGGGATGTCGGGCTGTTCATTGACGCCAACGGCGCGCTTTCTCGCAGGCAGGCGCTGGACATGGCTGAACGCGGCGTCGATGCGGGAGTGCGCTGGTTCGAGGAGCCGGTATCCAGTGACGATCTGACCGGATTGCGCTGGCTGCGTGATCGGATGCCGGCGTCCATCGAGGTCGCCGCGGGCGAATATGTGTGGAATGTCGATGATATCCGCCGGATGCTGGGTGCCGGCGCGGTCGACGTACAGCAGGCCGATGCCACACGCTGCGGCGGTATCACCGGGTTCCTGGCGGCCGGGGCGCTGTGCGAGGCCCATCACATCGATCTCTCCGGCCATTGTGCGCCCTCGCTGCACTGCCACGTCGCCTGCGCGGTCCCTCGGCTGCGGCACCTTGAGTACTTCCATGATCATGTCCGGTTGGAGGCCATGTTGTTCGACGGCGCTGCAGAAATCCGCGACGGGGTGATCACGCCGGATCTGAACCAGCCCGGCATAGGCCTGACGCTGAAGGCGGCCGATGCGGCTCGGTTCGCGCTATGACCGCATCCCGCCAGATGCTGCAGTCGATGCTCGACCAGTTGGACGCGCTGCAGGTTTCAACCAATCATTATGCGGCCACGGTGGCGGCTGCCCGACGGCTGAACCGGGGTTCGGCGCTGCTTGCGGCGTCCGTGCTGATGGACAGCGCGGTGGAGCACTACCGCGGGAGTTTCACCAATCGGGCGATGTATACGCCTCTGCTGATGTCGGCTTTGACGCTGGGGATAAGCGCGCATGGCACGACCGACCGGCGGCCCGATATCCATCGAGTGCGCCACGGTGTCGCCGTCGCGGCGGCGGCGACCGGGCTGGCCGGAACTGGCTTCCATATCTGGAACGTATTGAAGCGGCCAGGGCGGCTGGACTGGCAGAACCTGTTCTATGGCGCACCAGTCGGTGCCCCAATGGCGATCCTACTGGCGGGGTTGCTCGGCACCGCGGCGGAATGGGTGCGAGACACGCCAGGCCACAAGCCGCCACGCCTGTTGGGCATTCCCGCTGGGCGCGCACTCGCCGCCCTCAGTGGCCTCGGGCTGTTGGGGACCAGCGGCGAGGCGGCTTTGCTTCACTTCCGTGGCGCATTTCAGAACAAGGCGATGTTCGCGCCGGTAACCATCCCCCCGGTTGGCGCGGCCTTGCTGCTGAACGCGGCGGTCGCGCCGAAACGGCGGGAGCGATGGCTGGCCCGTATCTGGCTGCGGCTGACCATGCTGATGGGGCTGGCGGGCGTCGGCTTTCATGCCTGGGGCATTCACCGAGCCATGGGCGGGTGGCGAAACTGGAGCCAGAACCTTGTGGACGGCCCGCCTCTACCGGCGCCGCCCAGCTTTACCGGCCTTGCCTTGGCCGGGCTCGCCGCGCTCGGTCTGCTGCAGGACCACCAGGATGCCTGAGCGCTATCCCGGCTACGACGTGCTGGCGAAACGCCAGACGCCATCCTGGAACGAGCAGACCCGGCGGGTCATCGACCGAAGGCTGGCCGTGCCTCGAACGCCACGCTTTTTCTCCGAACACGAATTCGAAACGGTGGAAGCGATTGCAGCGCTGATCGTGCCACAGCCGGCGCACCGGCCGCCGGTTCCGGTGGCGGCGCTGATCGACACGAAACTGCTGGACGACATCCAGGAGGGCTTCCGCGCCGAGGATATGCCGCGGCAGCGGGCAGCCTGGCGGCGCGGAGTGCAGGCATTGGATGCGGAAGCCCGGGCGGCGCACGCCTTGATCTTCCGTGCGCTGACGGCAGAGCAGCAAATCGACCTGCTGTTGCAGATGAAAGAAGCTTCGCTGAAGCACCCTGCATGGGGTGGCATGTCGCCGGCTCATTTCTTCAAACAGCGTCTGCTGCACGACATCGTGGTAGGGTACTGGTCGCACCCGACGGCCTGGAACGAAATCGGTTGGGGCGGCCCCGCCAGCCCGCGTGGCTATGTCCGCATGGGCTACGACGAGCGGGACCCGTGGGAGGCGGCCGAGGCGCCCAGCGACGCTGACGCCGATGCCGGTGTAGCACGTCGAAAGAACCGCCATGTCGCCTGATCCGCTGGTCGAACCGCGCGGCAAGGACGGCCGGGCGCCCGACGTGTTCCGTCCTGGTGCCTGGGTGCCAATGCGGCAATACCACAGGTCCGAACCGGTTGATTTCCTGATCGTCGGCACCGGCGCTGGTGGCGGCACACTCGCCTGCCGGCTGGCGGAGGCGGGGTTCTCGGTGGTCGGGCTCGATGCCGGACCGTGGTTCCGGCCGCTCGAGGATTTTGCCTCCGACGAAACCGAACAGAGCAAGCTTTACTGGACCGACGACCGCATCTCGACGGGCGCCAACCCGCTTCAGCTTGGCTCGAACAACAGCGGCAAGGCTGTGGGAGGCAGCACCGTCCATTTCGCCATGGTATCGCTACGGTTTCGCCCGGAGTGGTTTCGCTCGCGCACTCTGCTCGGCTACGGCGCGGACTGGCCGATCGACTGGCGGGAGATGTGGTCGTACTACACCGAGGTCGAGCAGGCGCTGAAGATCGCCGGGCCGGTCAGCTACCCCTGGGGTCCGAAGCGCCCGCGCTATCCGTACCGCGCCCACGAACTGAACGCGGCCGCGCTCGCCCTGGCTGAAGGCTGCGAAAAACTCGGCGTCGCCTGGAGCGAGACGCCCCTGGCGACGTTGTCGGCACCGCGTGGACTGGCGCATCCCTGCGTCTATCGCGGCTTCTGCGTTACCGGCTGCTCCACTAACGCCAAGCAAAGCGCGCTGGTTACCTGGATCCCGCGCGCCGTTGCCGCCGGCGCTGAAATTCGTGACCTTGCCATGGCCGGCCGGATCGAAGTCGATGCCGGCGGACACGTTACTGGGGTGCATTATCATCGCGAGGGTGGCTGGCACTTCCAGCGTGCCCGCAATGTCGTGGTCGCCGGCTACGCGATCGAGACGCCACGATTGCTGCTGAATTCCGCCACCGGTCGCTATCCGGACGGATTGGCCAACAGCTCCGGCCTGGTTGGACGATACCTGACCGTGCAGGCGAACCAAGCCGTTTGGGGGCTCTCGCGACGAGAGATCCGGTCCTACAAGGGACCGCCGTCGCTGGCCCTGACCGAACACTGGAACTACGACGACCGGAAGGACTTCTTCGGCGGCTATTGCTACATGAGCCAGGGTCCGCTGCCGCAACTCTGGGCGAATACCCTAGCCAGTGCGCGTGGTCTGTGGGGCGCGCCGTTGATGGCGGCGATGGAGAACTACAACCACCAGGTCGGATTAAAGATCGTCGGCGAGATGATGCCGCAGGCCAGCAACCGGGTCACCTTGGCCGACGACAAGGATCAGTACGGACTACCGATCGCGCGCGTCGAATATGCCTGGTGCGACAACGACCGGAAGCTGATCGACCATTCGTTGGACTTCATGACCCAGGCGCTGCAGGCGATCGACGCGTCTGACATCTGGCGCCAGGAAGATGACACATGCCACATGAATGGTACGGCGCGGATGGGCGATGAGCCTCGGGCCAGCGTGGTCGACGCCGACTGCCGAAGCTGGGATATCCCGAATCTGTGGATCTGCGACGGGTCGGTGTTTCCGACCGTCGGCGGGGTCAATCCGTCGCTGACGATCCAGGCGATTGCCTGCCGCACCGCCGACCGGATCCGAGCGCTGGCCGCGCGCGGCGAACTGGAAAGACGAGCCCATGCCTGAACCGATGCGCAACAAGGTCGTCGTCGTCACCGGAGGCACGGCGGGGGTCGGCCGAGCGACGGTCGAGGCGTTCGCGCGGGCGGGTTGGGATGTTGGTATAATCGCGCGGCATCCGGGGCGGCTGGAACGGGCCGCGGAGGCGGTACGAGCGGCTGGCCGAAACGCCTTCACCGTGTCCGTTGATGTGGCGGATGCCGCCGCGGTAGAGGACGCCGCCGCCCGTATAGAACAGGCGCTGGGGCCGATTGACGTTTGGGTGAACAACGCCATGGCGACGGCCTTCGCACCGGTCGCCGCGCTGACGCCCGAGGAAATGCTGCGCGCCACCCAGGTCACCTATCTTGGTCAGGTGCACGGCACGATGGCGGCGCTCCGCCGGATGCGCGATCGCAATCGCGGCACCATCGTCAATATCGGGTCGGCGCTGGCGTATCGCGCGATCCCGCTGCAGTCGGCCTACTGCGCCGCCAAGTTCGCCGTCCGTGGCTTTACCGACGCGCTGCGCTCGGAGTTGCTGCATGACGGGCTGCGGGTTCATGTCACGATGGTGCAATTGCCCGCGCTGAACACCCCGCAGTTCGACTGGGCGCTGAACAAGATGAAGCGTCGGCCGCAACCAGTGCCGCCGATCTTTCAGCCGGAAGTCGCTGCGCAAGCTGTCCTGTTCGCGGCGACCCATCGCCGGCGGGAGGTCTGGGTGAAGTGGCCCACAGTCAAGGCCATCCTGGCGAATGCGGTCGCGCCGTCGGCGTTGGACCATATCCTCGCCCGGCAAGGCTATGACGGGCAACTGACCACCGAACCGGCGGACCCCGATGCGCCGGTCAATCTGTTCCATGCACCGCTTGGCGACTGGAGTGCGCATGGGCGCTTTCCGGCACGAGCGCCCGGTCGGGCCTGGCAAAACCCCGCTCTGCTGGCCGTGGCTCTCATGGCCGCCGGTGCCGGAGCATGGACGCTTTCCCGGTCCCTGTGGCCGAAGCGAATCCGGGTGCAATGAAAGGGAGTTTCCCATGCAGTCCAAGCTGATCAACGACGATGCGCAGAAGACCTACGTGCTGGTGCTGGAATACGGCGACGAGGTCGCAAGCAGTGTTGAGCGCTTCGCCGTGGAGCGTGGCCTGAGCGCAGCGCAGATCACTGGTATCGGCGCTTTCAGCAACGCCTTGCTGGGTTTCTTCGATTGGGAGAAGAAGGACTACCGGAAGATCCCGGTGCGGGAGCAGGTCGAAGTGGTGTCGCTGGTGGGCGATGTTGCGCAAGGTCCCGATGGCAAGCCGACGCTGCATCTGCATGTGGTGGTCAGCCGGTCGGACGGGATGGCAATGGGCGGCCACCTGCTTGAAGCGCATGTGCGTCCGACGCTGGAAGTCGTGCTGACCGAATCGCCGAAGCATCTGCACAAGCGCAAGGATCCCCAGAGCGGGCTGGCGCTGATCGTGCCTCATGAATAACCAGCCGACCCGGACCAGCTTCTTCTTGTCACGTTCCCGCGCGGCGGCAACTCAAGGCTGGTGCGTCGGTTGAATCCGCATCCTCGCCATCCTGACGAGGTCGCAGCCAAGCGAGTTTCAGCACCGCATGCCAGCGATTTTCTCGCCGGCGGCGAACCTCGCCGCCAAGCTTGGGCTGATCGGTGCGGCGGGGCTGGTGCTTGGCGGAATGAGCTGGTGGTGGCTGTGGCCACGCACCGAATACGTTCGCCATAACAGTTGGTTCGTGGAGCAACCGGTGCCGTTCAGCCATCAGCATCACGTGGCCGGCCTGGGGATCGATTGCCGGTTCTGCCATACCACCGTGGAGACGGCCGCGGATGCGGGTATGCCGCCGACATACACTTGTATGACCTGCCACTCCCAGATCTGGACCAACGCCGCAGTGCTGGCCCCGGTCCGCGAGAGCCTCGCAAACAACACCCCGATCACCTGGCGTCGCCTCACCGATCTTCCCGACTATGTCTACTTCAATCACAAGATCCACATTGCCAAGGGCGTCGGCTGCGAGAGCTGCCACGGCACCATTCAGGATATGCCGTTGACCCAGAAGGCGCGGACCCTGACCATGGGATTCTGCCTGGACTGCCATCGCGATCCCGCTGGCAACCTGCGTCCGCCGGACGCGATTTACGACACCGACTGGCATCGCACGCCCGACACACCGTCCCCAGCCGCGCTGGCCGAACAGTACCATGTCGGTGGCCGCACCCTGACGGATTGCTCGATATGCCATCGCTGAGCGGCCAGTGGCGTGGTCTCGACCGGCTGTCGCGTGATCCGGCATTCGTGGCCCGCGCCTCGTCGGAATTCCCACAACTTGCCGCCGCCCTCGCGGCGCCGCGGGACCGGCGCGGTGTACTGAAGCTGATGGCGGCCGGCCTTGCCCTGGCCGGTCTGGGCGGCTGCGACGATGGTGCCCCGGGCGGCGTGCTAATCCCCCCTGTGCTGCCGCCCATCGATGCGGTTTCTGCTGGCAGTCATCTGTTCGCCACCGCCAGCGTTGTTGGTGGCTATGCCAACGGCATTCTCGTCCGCCACGTCAACGGACGGCCAATCAAGGTCGAGGGCAACCCTGCGCATCCCGCCAGCCTGGGCGGCACGAGCGCCATCGGCCAGGCCGAGATCCTCGGCTTCTATGACCCGGACCGCAGCCGCGGCCTGATCCGCAACGGGGAACCGCAGGCGTGGTCCTCGCTGCTGACGGAACTGGCGGATCAGCGCGCGGCGCTGGGCCAGTCGCACGGCGAGGGTTTCCGTATCCTGACCGGCAGGACGACCTCACCCACACTCGCGCGTCAGATCGCCGCGTTGAAGCAGCTTTACCCGGCTTTGCAATGGCACCGGTGGGAGCCAATGTCGCGCGATGCGGTCCGTGCCGGCGCAATCCTTGCCTACGGTCAGCCGGTCGAGGTGATACCGAAACTCGGCGCCGTCGATCTGCTGCTGACCATCGACAGCGACCTGTTGGACGCCGCGCCCGGGCACCTGCGCTTTGCTCGGGACTTCGCCGCGAGGCGAAACCCGACGCGCACGGATCGGATGAACCGAGCGTACGCGATCGAGCCGACGCCGACGTTGACGGGCGTGGCGGCGGATCACCGTTTCATCGCTGGTTCCCGCGATATGGCAAGGATCATACCAGCGCTGGCCGCTTCGGCGCTCGGCGGGGAGCCACCGGCCGATATGCCCGCCTGGTTCGCCCCGTTGGTCGCGGATCTGAAGGCAACGCGGCGCCGCAGCTTCATCCATGCCGGCCCGGACCAGCCGGCGCCCGTGCACGCCTTGGTCCACGCGATGAACGAGGCGCTCGGCGGTCGCGGCCACACCTACGACCTGATCCCCCCCGTGGAGGCCGACCCCGTCGACGCCACCGCCTCCGTCCGAACCCTGATCGACGACATGAACGCCGGGCGTGTGAAAACGCTGCTGATCATCGACAGCAACCCGGTATTCACGGCGCCGGGGTTCGTCGACGCTCTGCCGCATGTCGCCCTGTCCATGACATTGACTGACGGCCCCACCGAAACCGCCGCCAAAACAACCTGGAGCCTCCCCGCTCGGCATAGTTTCGAGGATTGGAGCGATGCACGAGCCTACGACGGCACGGTGACGCTGCTGCAGCCGCAGGCACGGCCGCTATACGGCGGCATCAGTCCGCACTATCTCCTGGCGCTGTTCGCGGCGCCGGACGAGGTGAACAGCCGTGATGTAGTCCGCCAGACCCACGGTCTGAACGACCAGCAGTGGCACGATGCGGTGGCGACGGGGCTGCTGGCCGACACGCAAGCCATCCCGACCGATGTCGCGCTGAAACCACTCCAGCAGACACCGACGCCGGCACAGCAGGAAATCACGCTTCTGCTCCGCCCCGATCCGCATATACGCGACGGCCGCTACGCCAACAACGCCTGGCTGCAAGAACTGCCGCGGCCGCTCACGAAACTGACTTGGGACAATCCCCTGCTGGTTTCGCCCGTTATCGCCGAGACGGCTGGGGCTGGTGAACGGCGATCGCGTGACCGTAGCGAACGGCGGACGAGGGGTGACGCTGCCGGCGTGGATCATGCCGGGGCAGGCATCCGACTGTGTCGTCGCGCTGCTGGGCTTCGGCCGCACCGACGTGGGGATGGTGGGTCAAGGGGTCGGCTTTGATGTCTATCCGCTGACCGCAGGAAGCGGCCCGGTGTCGTTGCACAAGGCGGATGGCCACGATGTGCTGGCGTCCACCGAACATCACGACCCGATCTTTGCTGACGCCGGCGACTACGTCCATCACGGCACCCTCGCCGCTTTCAACGCCGATCCGGCCTTCCTCGGCAAACCGAAGGCCCAGCCGGAGGAGTACAACCGAAAACCCGCCGGCCCCGCCGCCTGGGGCATGAGCATCGACCTGAATGCCTGCATCGGCTGCAACGCCTGCGTCGTCGCCTGCATGGCGGAAAACAACATCCCCGTCGTCGGCAAGCAGCAGGTGATCCATGAGCGCGAGATGCACTGGCTGCGCATCGATCGCTACTACGAAGGCAGCCCGGAGGCACCGGACATGCTGTTGCAGCCGGTCCTGTGCCAGCACTGCGAGCGGGCGCCGTGCGAGATCGTCTGCCCCGTCGGTGCCACCGTGCACGACGAGGAAGGCTTGAACGTCATGGTCTACAACCGCTGCGTCGGCACCCGCTTCTGCTCCAACAACTGTCCCTACAAGGTGCGCCGTTTCAACTATTTCGCCTTTGCCGAGGAAGAACGCCGCCCGGCCGATCGCCCGCAACCCCGAGGTCACCGTCCGCGCCCGCGGAGTGATGGAAAAATGCACATTCTGCCTGCAACGGATTGCCGCCGCACGGATCGACGCCGACGCCGGCAACCGTCCGGTCGGCGCCGACGAGGTCCGGACCGCCTGCCAGGCCGCCTGTCCCACCCAGGCGTTCACCTTCGGCAACATGGCGCAAGGAGGAGAGGTCACGCAGCGCAAGAAAAGCCCGTTGACCTACGCCCTGCTCGAAGACCAGGACACCCGCCCGCGCGTGACCTACGAAGCTCGGATTCGCAATACCGGGTCGGGGACCGGCGCATGACGCCATTCGATGCCGTCGCGCTGGCCGGCAGCAACAATCCCGACATGACCGACCACGTCTCGGGCATCGCCCTGCGGTCGCAGGCGTTCGGCTGGTGGCGGATCGCGATCGTCCTGCCGGCGGCGCTGACCGGCGTGCTGATCGGCTCGATCCTGTATCTGTTCTATGCCGGGGTCGGCATCTGGGGCATCGACTGGCCGGTCGCCTGGGGCTTCGCCATCATCAACTACGTCTGGTGGATCGCCATCGCCAGCGGCGGCACGTTCATTTCGGCACTGTTCTTCCTGACCCGGTCGGAGTGGCGCAACTCGATCAACCGGATCGCCGAATCAATGACGCTGTTCGGGGCTGCCTGTGCCGGAATCTATCCGATCCTGCATCTGGGCCGGCCGTGGTTCTTCTACTGGCTGTTCCCCTACCCGAACAGCATGGGCCTGTGGCCGCAGTTTCGCAGTCCGCTGCTGTGGGATTTCTTCGCCATCCTGACTTACGTGACGTCATCGGTGGTGTTCTGGTATCTGGGTCTGCTGCCTGATCTCGCCACCTTGCGGGACCGTGCGACCGACCCGCAACAAGCAGGTCGTGTATGGCGCGATGGCGCTGGGCTTTCGCGGCACCAGTGGCCAATGGCGGCATTATCATGCGCTCTACGGCGTGCTGGCGGCGATCATGGCGCCGCTGGTGTGTTCAGTGCACAGCATCGTCGGCTTGGATTTCGCCGGCGCCGCGACGGTCGGGTGGCATTCCACGATGTATCCGCCGTTCTTCATCTTCGGCGCTTTTCTGTCCGGTTTCGCCACGGTTCTGCTGCTGATCATGCCGATGCGCCGCCTGCTGCGGCTGCAGCGCTACATCACCGGCCGCCATCTGGACGTTCTGGGGCGCCTGATGCTGACCAGCAGCCTGTTCGTCGGCTACGCCTATGTCATGGATGCCTTCAGCACCTATTACGGCGGCGAAAAGGCCGAGATCACCATGTATCAGGAGAAACTGTTCGGCTACTACGCCGGTATCTTCTGGGCGACGATCCTGTTCAACGTTCTGCTGCCGCAACTTCTCTGGTTTCGCGCCATCCGCCTGAACCAGCTTGTCGTCGCACTGATCTCGATCGGCGTCATCGTCGGCATGTGGTGTGAGCGCTTTACGATTGTCGTCGTCAGCCTGCACCGCCCGCATTTGCCGTCGTCCTACGGGCTGTACCACGCCACCATCTGGGACTGGCTGACAATGATGGGTACGGTCGGCTTTTTCGTCTTCGGCATTTTGCTGATTGTGCGGTTTATCCCGGTCATTTCGATGTTCGAGATGCGCGAGATCCTCGCGCCCAACGACCATGACGACAGCGGCCATGAAGACGCTCGTCGCCAGTTTTGCCTCCGAGGCCATGCTGGTGGACGCACTGCCGCGCCTGCGCTCCCTCGGCCCGGTCGAAACCTATACCCCGAAGGCCCTGGATGACGATCAGCCGTCGATCCTACCGCTGGTCGTGCTGGTCGCCGGCCTGCTCGGTTCGGCGTGCGGCTTCGGCATGCAGGCCTATGCCAACATCATCGGCTACCCCGTCGACATCGGCGGCCGCCCCGAATTTTCCTGGCCGGCTTTTGTTCCGATCGCGTTCGAGATCGGTGTCCTGTCCGCTGTTCTCGCGGGCTTCATCGCCTACCTGGTCGTCAACCGTCTGCCCCGGCTGTATGACCCGGTCGACGAAGCGACCCTGATGCGAGGCGCCACGCGCGATCGCTGGTGTGTGGCCATCCGCACCGAATCGCCGGACCGCGCACACGCGTTGCTCCGCGACCTCTCGGCCGACGCAGTGGAGGAACTGCCGGCATGAGCCTGCGTGCCGCCTTCGTGCTGTTCACGGTGCTGGCGTTGCTGTCCGGCTGTGACGACATGACCGTACAGCCGAAGGCCGGCGCCTGGTCCCCGGCGGCCACGCTGGTGTCACCCGCCCAGGACACGGTGGCATGGGGCGATACTGCGCTGAAGCCGCCGCCGCTGACCCTGGCGTTGCTGCAACGCGGGCAGCAACGCTTCCGCATCGATTGCACGCCATGCCACTCGGAACTGGGCGACGGACACGGCATGGTGGTGCAGCGCGGCTTCCCGGCACCGCCGTCCTATCACATCGACCGGCTGCGGCAGGCGCCGACACAACATTTCTATGACGTCATGACAAACGGCTACGGCGCGATGTACTCGTTCGCCGGCCGGGTTTCGCCGCAGGACCGCTGGGCCATCGCCGCCTACATCCGCGCACTGCAGTTTTCGCAGCGCCCGCCGGCCAACGCGATGCAGGCCTCACGATGAACGCCGCCCGTCTGGCGTGGATTGCCCGTCTGGCGTGGATCGCAGGCGGCGTGGGCCTGCTGGCCTCGCTGATTGGCGCCCTGGTGCAACCGGAGGCGTTTGCCTTCGCCTGGCTGGCCGCACTCGCCACCTGGGTGCGCTGGCCGCTGGGCTGCCTGGCGTTGCTGCTTGTCCATGCCCTGACGGGCGGTCGCTGGGGCAACCCGGTCCGGCCGGGCTTCGTGCACGGAATCCGCATCCTGCCGCTGCTGCTGCCGGCGGTCATTCCGTTGCTGTTCTTCCTGCCCGATCTGTATCCCTGGCTGCGCGCGGGCAGGTCGGCCCATCTGGACAACGGGTTCTACCTCAACGCACCGTTCGCCGCGGGGCGCTGGATTTTCTACCTGGTGGTGTGGTTCGGGCTGGGCGCGTTGGCGACCTCCCGCCTGCGCCGCGACGTGTCACTGTCCCCGATTGCCGCCCCCGGCCTGATCCTGCTGGGCCTGACGGTCAATTTCGCCGCCGTGGACGCGATCATGTCGCTGGACCCGCACTTCAACTCCAGCGCTTTCGGCATGATCAACGCCGCCGAAAGCGGGTTGTTCGCCCTCTCCGTCATCATCCTGTCCACCGTCCTGCGAGGGCCTGTCGTGGGAGGGCCGAGCTGGGGGGAAGGCCTGTAGGGGGAGGGCCTATCGGGCCGTCGGAACGCGACGACCTGGGACGGCTGCTGCAGAGCCTGCTGATCCTGTGGGCCTATCTCGACTTCATGCAGTTGCTGATCGTCTGGCAGTCCGACCTGCCCAAGGAGGCCGCCTGGTATGTCGCCCGATCGGCGGGACCGTGGGGGGTGCTGGCAGGATTGACCGCGGCGGCGCATTTTCTGCTGCCGTTCCTGGCCCTGCTGATCCCGAAACTCCGCCGATCACGAGGCGGCCTGATCGCGATAACGACGCTGCTGATCATCATGGCCGTGATTCGCGGCTGGTGGCTCGTACTGCCCGCCCACGCGCGCGGCATCGGTTGGATCGATGTCGCGGCGGTCCTGGCATTCGGCGGGATCTCGATCGGCCTTATGCTGCGCGGTCCCGTTCCGATCTGGCGGATCACCCATGCCTGAACCGATCCTTCCCCCGGCGCGCCACGAGCACACGGACGCCACTTCGCGCGCGGCGTTGATTGCATTCCCAACGATCCTGGCCGGCCTGCTGCTGTCCGTATTGGCGGTGTGGTGGATCTACCCCGGAACAACCGTCGATCGCCGCCTGCCGTCGCCGATCCCGCACTATCCGTCGCCTCGCCTGCAGTCCGATCCCGCCGCCGACATGCGGAAATTCCGCGACGACGGAACTGGCCCGGTTGAACAGTTTCGGCTGGGACGATCGCGCCAAGGGAACCGGCCATATCCCGATCGACGACGCGATGCGCCGCATCGCTGCCTCCGGCATCCCGGACTGGCCGAAATGATCCTGTTCGCCCTTCTCCTGATGATGCTGTACGGCCAACGCGCCCAGGCGGCAACCGATTTGTCGAATTTTGCCTACGACCAGCACCCGGGCGCCCAGCTTCCGCTGACTGTGCCCCTCAAGGATGCCTTCGGTCACGGGATCACCCTGGGGCAGGTCCTGGCGCATCGGCCGGCGATCCTGGCGCTTGGCTACTTCCATTGCCCGAATCTGTGCGGCCTCGTGCGCGACGACCTGATGAATGCCCTGGGTCGCCTGAACGCACCGCGGACATACAGCCTGGTCGTCCTGTCGATCGACCCTGCGGAGACGCCCGCCGACGCGCTCTCCGCCCAGCGCGCCGACAGCGCCCGCTTCGAACCGGCCGCCGACTGGGACTACCTGACCGGGTCCGAACAGGCCGTCCGGTCGATCACCGACGCCGTCGGCTTCCGATCGAGGTTCGATCCGGCAAGCAAACAGTTTCTTCACCCCGCTGGCCTGGTCTTCCTGACCCGGACCGGCACCGTGTCCAGCTACCTGCTCGGTCTCGGCTACCAGCCAAGCGATGTCGGCCTCGGCATCGCGCAGGGCGGCCAACGGCGTCACCGCCCGCGCGTTGCCGATCCTGCTGCTGTGCTTTCATTACGACCCCACGACCGGCCGCTACACCCTGGCGATCGTTCGCATCCTCCGGCTCGGTGCCGCGATCACCGTTCTGCTCGTCGCCGGAATCGTCATCCTGGCCCTGCGCCGTGATCAGCGGCCGCGATGAAACTGACCCTGCCGCTCGCCGCCAGCACAGGAGCCGAGACCGACTACCTCCTGTTCGGCCTCGTTGGCGTGTCGATCGCTGTTCTTGCCTTGGTCTTCGGGTTGATGAGCTTCTACATCATCCGCTATCGCCACAACAGCCCGATCGACCGCGGCGCACTTGACGAAAAAACGTTCCGTTTCGAAATCTCCTGGACCATCGCCACGCTGGTGATTTTCTTCGGCCTGTTCATCTGGGGATCGATCATCTACGTCCGCCAGTTTCAGCCGCCCGGCAACGCCCTGAAAATCTACGTCGTCGCCAAGCAGTGGATGTGGAAGATCGAGCACGCCGGAGGTCAGCGCGAGATCAACGCGCTGCACGTGCCGATCGACACGCCGGTTGAGCTGGTCATGACGTCGGAGGACGTCATCCACGACTTCTTCGTCCCCGCCTTCCGGGTCAAGCGCGACGTGCTGCCCGGACAATACGAAACTCTGTGGTTCCGGGCGGATCGGGTCGGCACATACCATTTGTTCTGCTCGCAGTTCTGCGGCACCGACCATTCGAACATGGTCGGCGACGTCGTGGTCATGCCGGCGAAAGCCTATGCCGACTGGCTGACCACCAACGGCGCGGGAGACACATTGGCGGACCAGGGCAAGACCTTGTTCATCCGCTACGGCTGCGCCGGCTGCCACCTCGGCGGCGGCACCGTGCGCGCGCCATCGCTGGCGGGACTGTACGGCAGCCCGGTGCCGCTGTCGGACGGCAGCACGGTGATCGCCGACGATCGCTACATTCGCAATTCGATCATGTATCCCAAACAGCAGATCGTCGCCAGCTACGAACCAATCATGCCGTCCTTCGCCAACGTCATCCCCGAGGACGACCTTGTGCGGCTTGTCGCCTACATCCATTCCCTGGCCGCGGAGCAGCACGGATGAGCCAGATCGTCCTGCCGCAATCCCAGACCAGCTATCTGTCCGACGGCGTCTCGTTGCGCAGCTGGCTGCTGACGACGGACCACAAGCGGATCGCGATCCTCTACATGATCTCGATCACGGTCTTCTTCTTCCTCGGCGGGTCCGCGGCGGCGCTGATCCGCTACAACCTGATCGTGCCCGAAGGCATGATCCGCTCAGCCGAGACCTACAACCGGCTGTTCACCATGCACGGCATCATCATGGTGTGGTTCTTCCTGGTTCCCGCCGTGCCGGTCACCATCGGCAACTTCGTGGTCCCGCTGATGCTGGGCGCGCGCGACCTGGCATTCCCAAAGCTGAACCTGGCGAGCTGGTATCTGTTCATGGCCGGCGGCGCTCTGCGCTCTGTATGCGCTGTTCTCCGGCGGCGTCGATACCGGATGGACATTCTACACCCCGCTGTCCAGCAACTATGCCCAGGGCCACGTCGTCGCGGTGGTCATCGGCATCTTCATCTCCGGCTTTTCAACCATCGCCACCGGCCTGAACTTCATCATCACCATCCACCGCCTGCGTGCTCCCGGCCTGACCTGGTATCGCCTGCCGGTGTTCATCTGGTCGCTGTATTCGACCAGCATCATCTTCGTGCTGGCAACCCCGGTGCTGGCGATCACCCTGCTGCTGCTGATGTTCGAGACCCTGTTCCATGTCGGCGTGTTCGATCCGAGGCTCGGCGGTGACCCGCTGCTGTTCCAGCATTTGTTCTGGTTCTACTCGCATCCCGCTGTCTACATCATGATCCTGCCCGGCCTCGGCATCGTGTCGCGAGATCATCCCGGTGTTCTCCCGTAAGGAGCTGTTCGGCTACAAGTTCGTGGTCTGGGCCAGCGTTTCCATCGCGGTCATCGCATTCTTCGTTTGGGGCCACCACATGTTCGTCTCCGGACAGTCGCTGTTCGCGAGCGTGGCGTTTTCCATGCTGAGCTATTTCGTCGCCGTTCCGTCCGCGATCAAGGTCTTCAACTGGCTGGGCACCCTGCACAAGGGACGCATCCGCTTCGATGCGCCGATGATCTATGCGCTGGGATTCATCGGGCTGTTCACCATGGGCGGCATCACCGGCCTGTTTCTGGCGGCGCTGGCGGCGGACGTGCATCTGCACGACACCTACTTCGTGATCGCCCATTTCCACTACATCATGGTCGGCGGCATGGTGTCGGCGTACTTCGCGCGGACTGCATTACTGGTGGCCGAAGATGACCGGCAGGATGTATCCCGAAATGATCGCCCGCGCGGCGGCGCTGCTGATGTTCCTGGGTTTCAACCTGACCTTTTTCCCGCAGTATCATCCTGGGCTATCTCGGCATGCCGCGGCGCTACCATGCCTATCCGCCGGAGTTCCAGGTGCTGAACGTGCTGTCATCCGCCGGCGCGACGATTCTGGCGGCCGCCTACCTGCTGCCGCTGTTTTACCTGACCTACTCGATCTTCCGCGGCGCCCGAGCGCCGGCCAATCCGTGGGGCAGCCTGGGCCTGGAATGGCAGACACCGTCGCCGCCGTTTACCGAGAACTTTGTCGTGACGCCGACCGTCACCGAAGGCCCGTACGCGTTTGCCAAACACGAGACGATCGATGTCTGAGGAGATCGCGCCCCATACGCACTTCCAGTTCGCCGACGCGCGCCATCAGGCCGATACCGCACTGTCGGGCATGTGGCTGTTCCTCGCCTCCGAAGTGCTGTTTTTCGGCGGCCTGATCGTCGCCTGGATGTTTTGCCGCCACTGGCAGCCGGCCGGCTTCGACGCCGGCGCCCGGGAAACCGTGTTGTGGATCGGCACCGTCAACCTGTTCCTGCTGATCACCAGCAGCTTCGTCTATTCCTCCGGCCTGGCCTTCATGGAGGCAGGCAACGCCAGACGCCTGATCCAATGCTGTGTCGCAACCATGGCGATCGGTTCGCTGTTTCTGCTGCTGAAATTCTATGAGTGGCACATCGACATTTCGGAGCACCTGTTCCCGGCGGGACCAATTCAAGATCAGCGGGGGAGATGCGGGCGGTGCGAGGATGTTCTGGTCGTTCTACTTCGTCGCCACGGCGCTGCACGCCGCGCACATGATCGTGGGTGTCGGCCTCGTTGGCTGGATCGCGCTGCAGGCACGGCGCGACGCTTTTGCCAACGGCTGGCTGACACCCGTCGAAGTCGTCAGCCTGTACTGGAGTTTTGTCGATATCGTGTGGATCGTCCTGTATCCGATCATCTATCTGATAGGCCGTGGATGAACCCCAGGCATCGATCCGACCTGCTGACCTGGGTGGCCCTGTTGCTGGCAGCAGCCTTGGAATTCGCCGTGTCGTTCCTCGGTCTCCCGGGTGGTGTCCGCCTAATTCTCATATTGCCGTCGATCGGTATGGCGGTCCTGGTTGCGGTGGGATTTATGCGGTTGCCTGCCGCACCCGACATCGCCAAAGCCTTCGCTATCGGCGGGATCTTCTGGTTGACGGTCCTGTTAGGCCTTGCGATGACCGATCCGATGACCCGAGCGGTTTATGCCGTTGTCGGCTGACATTATTCCCGCGACCTGCATCAGGTTTTGATCGCCCCTCCGCTTGACCATGATTTCCGATCGGGCGTTTCCAGCCGCATGACGTACCAAAGCCAAGTGCGGTCTTTGAGACCACAGGACCAGCCCCCGCGAGAAGTCGAGTTGAAGCTCGCGATCCCGCCAGCCTCCGCTGACGAACTGAAGGCGCATCTGCGGGCGCTGGCGGCCGACGCGAAAGAGCGCCACGAGGTCACCACCTATTTCGATACGCCCGATCGGTTGCTGGGGCGCGGTGGCATAAGCCTGCGTGTTCGGGTTGCCGGCGGAGATCGGATTCAGACGCTAAAGGCGGACAGTCAGGATGGCGTCGCGGCGGATCGGGCGGAATGGGAATGGAAGATCGAGCGGGATAAGCCCGATCTTCGCCTGGCCGAGCAGGTGCTGAATGAACGCGGCGTGCCGCAGGAGATCGACCTCGAGCCCATCTTCACGACGGAGGTCGACCGGACGACCCGTATCCTGAATCTGGACGGCGGGGTGGTCGTCGAAACGGCCTACGATGAAGGGCTGATCACGGCAGGCGATTCGCGTCAGCCGATTCGCGAACTGGAACTGGAACTGCGCAGCGGTGAGGCTGTGCCGCTTTACCGACTGGCGTGCGAAATTCATGCGGCCGCGCCGTTGATGATCGAAACCGAAAGCAAGGGCGCGCGTGGTTACCGGCTGGCACGTGGTGCAAACCCCGAGACACGCAAGTCGCGCGATACCTCGATCGAAGGCCGGACAAACGTTGCCGAGTCGCTTTGTCAAATCGTGAACGCTGGTCTAGGTCATCTGCTGGCCAATCAAGCCGCCGGTTTGGCGGGCGATGCTGAGGGCGTGCACCAGATGCGGATCGCGATTCGCCGCCTGCGCGCCGCACTCGCGCTGTTTCAGCCGCTCCTTGAGCCGCATGCAGCGGCGTTGTTCGAGGACGAGTTGCGACGGGTCGGACGCGTCTTTGGGGAGGCGCGCGATTGGGACGTATTCTGCCTGCAGATCCTGCCTGAGGTTCTGGTATCCGAACAAGACACTGGCTGGCGCGATCTGCTGCTGCAGCCAGCCACGGCAGCCCGGGAAGCGGCCCACGAGCAGTTCACCGCCGAAATTCGCAGTCCTGCCTTTACCAGGCTCGTGCTTGGCCTGGCGACCTGGGCGGAGGAGCTGCGGGTGCCACGCGATCCGGAACCCGGGCGACCAATTGAAGACCTTGGGTCAGCCTTACTCGATCGCATGGCTGCGAAGGTGGCGCGACGTGGCCGTCGGATACGACATCGATCCGAAACCGAGCTGCATGCGCTGCGGAAGTCGTTAAAGAAGCTGCGGTATGGTATCGATTTTCTGCGGCCGGTGTTTCGCCCGGCGCCGCTCAAGTCTTACCTGCATGACTGCAAGAAACTACAGCAGACGCTTGGCGATATCAACGATACGGTGACCGCGACGGTCCTGGCCGAACGCCTGGTCAAGGGGAAGCGGCTTGACCTGGCACCCGCGGTTGGCGCGCTCGCGGAACAACTCGGTCGGCGCCGCGACGATGCGCTCGGCCATCTGGCAAAGCGGTGGAACGCATTTTCGGATCAGCCGCGTTTCTGGGCCTGATTCCATGACCGCGACGCTTTCCTGGGCGACGTTCTGTTCCGGCTGGCGCTCGGTTTTACGGCTGGGTTCCTGGTTGGCCTGGATCGTGGCGAGCATGCCCATCCCGCCGGACCGTGCACGACGATCCTGGTGTCGCTTGCGGCCACGGTGGCGATGATCGAGGCAAACTGGTTGTTGGTCCATACCGTCGACACAAAGATATCGATCGTGCGGCTCGACATGAGGCGCCTCCCGCTCGGCATCCTGTCCGGGATTGGCTTTATCGGCGCCGGCGCGATCCTGCGTCGGGGAGAATTGGTGCGGGGGCCACAACAGCCGCGACTTTATGGCTGGTGACGGGAATCGGCCTATGCTTCGGCGGTGGCCAGACGCTGCTGGGGGTCACGGCAACAATTGTCGCGTCGGCGGCGTTGTGGCTGATGAGATATGTGGAGGCTGTGACGGTGCCGGGGCGGCGCGGCAAGATTTCCGTCACGCTTTCACCTGACGGCCCGGAGGAAAGAGCTATCCTCGCGCGGCTCAAGGAGCGCGGGTTCAACCTGCGCTCGCGCCGGATCAAGCTTTTGCCGAACGCCACGACACACCTGACCTACGACGGGCCCCTATCCAGCGTGGTCCACGGACCTGGTGCGCGATCTGGCGGCGCACCGCGCCGTCACCTGTGTGCAGTGGGTAGATACCGACTGAAGCCACCCAGGGTGCCTGAGTTCAGTCAGGCACCTGGGCCTGTCAGCGGCAACGTTTACGCGAAGTCGGTCCAGATTGAAAAAGGCACGATCTGCCCGCTTTTTGCGTTGCGGATTCCACAGTGAATGAAACTGCAATCCTCGGCGGAAACATTCAGAAGCGACGCGACAGTTCGCAACGCCGTGTTGTTTGCCTCGCGGATCGCGCTTGCCACGGAGGTTGCGGGTCCGCCCGCGGTCGTCATGACCTGACGCACGGGTACAGACCGCGCAGCAACTTCGAAGATGGTCAGGCGGCTTCCGCCATCCGGGGAAATGACAAGCCATCCGATCAGCGGCCCGTTTACCGCGTCCGGGCTCGCTCGCGCGGACGCCGGCGTCGCCTGGGCTGACCGGCCGGCTAGCACCAGCGCACCGGCAAAGACCGCGCCACGTCCAACCACGGTCCGCCGATGCAACGTGGGAAGGTTCATAGCGCCCTCAACGGTCGGAAGCCGCATTGGGGTTTGGAATTTTGCCGGTCGGACCCATTTCGTTTGATCCGGTGCTCCGTCCGCCGTGTTCCTGCATCTCGTGCTGCAACGGGTCCGCTACATACTGGAAGCTCGGCTCGCGGTTCCAAGGACCCCGCTCCTCCGCACCAGGGCCGGACGACAGATTGAAGTATAAGTTCACCGTGTTGTCCGGCTTCAGGTTCCCGAACAGAGGTTTCTCAAGCGCATTCATCGACCGAAGTGCTTCCATAAACATGTGCGTATGGGACACTTCGCGGGTCGCGAGGTGCGTCAGAGCCTCGCGCGTGCCGTCATCCGTGGTCATGGCAATCAGTTGTTCGTACGTGTTCAGCGCACCCGCCTCCGCCGCGATATTGGAGCGAAGATCACGCACGGTGTGGCCTCCTTCGTTCACATATCGCGCGTCCCAACTCAGTCCCTTGGAATCGACGAGGTGCGGACCAGGACCGCGAATGGCGAACAAAGTGCTTTGGAACGCCCTATCCTGCAGATTTTGTGACGCTCGCTTGGTGTGCTGTTCGATAAGCAACGCGATGACTTCCAGATGACCGAGTTCTTCCGTCCCGATGTCCTGCAGCATATCGCGGATCGCAGGGTCTTCCGTGTGGTACGACTGCGTCAAATAGGTCAGCGCGGCGGACAACTCGCCGGTGGCCCCACCATACTGTTCGAGTAACTTTTCGGCGAACACCGGGTCGGGATTCTGCACCCGGACGTCATGAATCAGAATGGATTTGTGCAAGAACATGACTTGACCTTTTGTATGATATGGCGCCGGCTTCCCAGGATGGGGCATCCCAGCAACACCTCGGTGGCCACCGCGGTTGCTCTCAACTCCGGTTGAACAGGATCGCCAACCCTGGCACCTCAATCCGGTCCGGCGCTGCTTCGGTGCCAACGCCGCATAATGGTCCGCGCAGCGTGCAAACGCCGATGACGATCCTTGCTTTCCTATCGACTTCGCCGACCTATCCCACGGTAGCGGCCAGGCAGCCGAAACCGAGCAAACTTCGGATCAGAGCCTCGCGGCGAAGGCATAGCCGACGCGGTCTCTCTTTCGTCGCAATCCCGCTTTCGAAAGACATCACGCCAACGCGGCTACGCAGCTGAGCGTGTCCTGGATCAAATTTCGCCGCCTTTCGACCGTTGAGGCGACGGGCGTGCCGCAGGCGGGTTTTCCGGGCACCGCTCACAGTCAACAAGCGAGCCAGAAATCGAGTTAGCTGGTTGCTGCGGCGCGGGCGGGCCTGGACTGGGTGCAGTGGGAAGATACCGGCTGAGCCATCACGTCGTTCAGCAATTGACGCGCGCGTGCGCTTCCCGTGTGGTTCGCGAGCACAATCGTGCGGGCACAATCCGCCATCGCACGCCGGTCGGTGTCGGGCATCGAGGTCAGAGCCGACACGACATCATCGGTCTCATCGGCCAGCAGAATCGCCTTGTGCTCGGGCAGCAGGTCAGTCAGCCCATTCCAGCGGTCGCTGATAATCGGTGTTCCGCAAGCAGCGGCCTCGAACAGGCGGACACTTGGCGACCAACCCGCTTCGATCATCGTCGCACGAGTAACGTTCAACGTAAAGCGCTGGGCCGCATAGAATGCCGCATGATCGGACGGCGCGACATGCTCCAGCCGCTCGACATTGTCCGGCCACTCGATCCCGGCCGGATATTGCGGACCAGCAACAACGAAGCGCATCCGGCGCAGGCGGCGCGCGGGCTGCAACAGCAACCGGTCAAGCGCTGGCTGGCGATCGGGGCTGTACGTGCCGAGATAGCCAAGGTCCCACCGCAAGTCGGCCGCCATCGGGTGCCATCTTGTCTCATCGACAGCGCAATACAACGCACGCGGCTGCCGCGCGCCGAAGTTTCCGGCCAGACGGTCAAGTGTCAGTCCGCCCGTAAACGAATAATACAGGTCAAGCCGGGGGATCTGCCGGATCGTAATATAGTTCTCGGCGCCTTCGTCGAGGGCCGCCAGTGTGATCGGCGTATCGATGTCGTAGAATGCCGTAACCCCCGTTGCCTGCGCCAGGACAAGGTCGAGCACGGCGATCCCGTCCGGCACGTAGGAGCCAACAATAACGGCCTTGGCGCCGGCGATCCGCGGCCCGAATCTCCGCGTCAGCTCCTCAATTGACGCGTAGAAGCGGAGTTCACAAAAATCGGGATTTGGCAGGTCGCGATTCGCGGCATACCAAGGAACGTCGCGTTCGAGAAACAATACTCTCTGGCCTGAGGCGGCCAGACCACGCAGCAAGGCGCGATAGGTCGTGGCATGACCATTGCCCCAGGACGAACTCAGAGACAGGCCGATGAACACAAGTTCGTCATTCATGCGGCCCGCTCCGTCTTGCGGCTCGCCATCAAGTCGGTCAGCAGACGGTGAAGCGCCGCGGCGCGCCGGTCATAGGTGTGTTCAGCCAGCACGCGCCGCAGCGCCGCCTGGCCGATCTCGCTGGCCCGCTCTGGCGTCAACGCACCGACCGCCTCGGCCACGTCGATGCCGTCGCGCACCACCAGCACCTCCTTGTCCGGGGTCAGGAATAGCTCGATGCCCTTCCAGGCGTCAGTCAGCAGGCAGGCACCGACACCGGCCGCTTCGAACACGCGAGTTGCAGGGGAGAAGCCGGTCGACGCCATACTGTCCCGGCTGATGTTCAGCACCGCTCGGGCGCTGACGTTCAGGGCGTTGTGTGCAAACGTCGGCACGTGGCCGAGCTTTACAACGTTGGCCGGGCAAGGTTTGTCGTCCCATCCAGAACCGCCAAGCAGGAAACGTCCCTGCGGACGCCGCGCCGCCGCCGCCAGGAAAAATGCCTCAACCCGCTGCTCACGATCCGGCAGACGATTGCCGAGGAAGGTCAGATCCGCGCCGAACCGGTGCTCCGGCGGGACCGGATGATGAGTGCTGGGGTCTAGGGCGTTGTAGACAGGCACGCAGCCGCGCGCGCCGAAGCCGCGATAGGCGGACACGACTGGGTCGCCACCGCCGTAGGTAAGAACAAGGTCAAGGTGGGGCAGGGCACGGCGCAACGTATGGTCCGGCTCCCGTGCGATCTCCGCTAGCGTCGCAGGTGCATCCACGTCCCAGAACAGCCGCAACACATCACGGTGAGCATGGACCAACAGTCCCTCCAGCAGCGCCTCGTCGAACACCCCAACGCCGCTGGCCTTGATGACCACGTCGGCGCGTGCGGCCTGCGCCAGGACATCCCGGACTCCAGCTTCGGTCGACTGGTAGACGACAACACTGCACCAGGGCGGCGGGTCGATGTCGCGATGGCTCCGCCGGTCGAAGGCGTCGGGTTCGAAGAAGGTGATGTCGTGACCGAGCGGTGCCAGCGCCCGAAGGATGCCGCGGTAGTAAGTCGCGGCGCCGTTCCAGTAGGCGGACAGCAGGCTGGATCCATAGATCGCGATCTTCATTCTGCCGACGCCCGCGGTGCGGCGATCGTGCTGAGGATCGCCAGGAGTTCATCGACCCGGTGCGCGCAGGTGTGGCGTTCGCGGATGCGATGCAGGCCGCTGGCGACAAGGGCCTGGGCAAGATCCTGATCATGCCGGATTGCGTTCAGATGCCGAGTCATCTCGGTGGTGTCGCGCGCCATCAGGAAATCCTCTCCCGGACGGAACAGGGATTCCTCGTCCCGCCAGGGCGCGCTGACCAGCGGAATGCCACAGGCGAGCGCCTCGAACACCCGGATCGTGGGGATCCCCGGCAGAGCCTCTACGTAGGGCCGGCGCGGGACATGGATGGTCATCCGATGCCCAGCGAAGCTCCTGGGCGCTTCGGCGTTGGGAAGCCATCCCTTGTAGGCGATACCGGTCCCGGCCAACGCCTCAAGCGCCTCAGACGGGTAGCGGACGCCGTGGACGGTGCCGTCGAGCCTGGCCTGACGGGCTGGTTCGATCAGAAACTCGTGCAGTTCCTGCGCGCGTTCGCCGTCACCCCAGTTGCCGATCCAGACGATATCCTTTTGCGGTCCCTCGGGGAGAAGCGGGCTAAACACGGTCGTGTCAGCGGCCTCGTGCCACGTGAAGACCCGCCGGCCCCAGCCCAGCCGCTCATAGCGGCGGCGCAAGGTGTCGCCGAATGCCAGCACGGCGTCGTAATCTGTTAGCGGTAACTGTTCGATCGCCTCAGACTCGGATACGCCGCGATGATGGGTGTCGTGAAACAGCAGCGTGAAGCGGCCCGTGGTCTGGCGCAGGCGGCCGATGCGGGCGACCAGGTCGGGTCGGGTCCATTCATGCACAATCACGACGTCCGCCCCGTCCAGCGCCGCTGCGTGGTCGAAGCCCGGCCCGTAGGTGGCGACATGCAGATTGGGAAAGTCGGCGGCGAAGCGTTCGAGCGGGGCGATACCATGGTTCGCGATCAGGTTCGTGCGGCTCCATCCGTCTTCCGGCTCCAGCACCTGCGTCCAGTGCCGGCGCCGTTCCAGATCGGACAGGATGCCGCGCAGGAAGTGGGCATTGCCATTATTCCAGTCGGACACGACGGAATGGGCGTACAGGACGAACCTCATGCCGCGGCGGCTGGCGTCGTGAGGGTGGCATACAGCGCCTGGAGCTGCGCGGTCTGCCGCGCCAGGGTGAACTGGCCGGCGCGGGCCTGGGCTTCCGCGGAGAGCCGTTCGCGCAGAACGCTGTCTTCCGCGAGTTCGGTTACGGCTCGGGACCAGCCGAAGCTGTCGTCGGGTGGCACGAACAGGGCCGCCTCGTTCCAGAGTTCGCGGAAGCTCGGGATATCGGCCAGCACAAGTGCGGCGTCGGAAAGCGCGGCCTCCACCACAGCCAGGCCGAAGGGTTCATAGCGCGACGGCGCGGCAAAAATTGCCGAACGTCGCATCAATGCCAGGACATCCCGATGTGGCAGGGCGCCAGGCGTTTGGGCGTTGCGGAAGGCTATCTTCTGGCCGTTGGGTCCGTTCAGGGGGCCGGCCAGGATGACCGGCCACGATATGTTTGTGGCCGCTTGGTCCAGGATCGCGCCATTCTTGCCTGGGTCCCACCAGCGACCGACGCCGAGGACCAGCGGTTCCTTGGGTGCGCTGGCTGGTTCGACCCCGGTGGCGTTGTAAATCACGTGCATCGGCGGCAGCCGGTTGTAAACCGCGTTCAGCGCCACGCCGTGGCTTGCGCTGGGGACGACAACCGCATCGGCGCACTGGAAGCCGGCCTGATTGCGTTGGACCTGCCACGCCCAAACGCTTGGAAGGTCAGTCCCGTGAACAGCACGCCACCAGGTCGGCACGCACGAATGTGAGGCGACCACTACCGGACACCCAACTGTCAGGCCACAAGCTTGCGAGGGTAGGTTCAGATGCAGGACGCCAGCATCCCAGTCGCGCGCCAGCCTCGCCAATATGCCGGTCCCCCTGTCGAGCGCGGCGCCTTCGGAGACCATCCAGTCGAGCGGCTCGTGCGTCCAGACCAGTTCGTTGCGCCCGCACTCGGCACGCTGGGCGGCGTCCGGCTCCGGGCCGAATCCGACCAGCAGGCAAGCAACGTCGTGCGCTTCCAGGCCGCGCGCAACATCAACCGCATAGCGCCAGACGCCACCCACCGCGTCGAGCGTGATCAGCACCCTGCGCAGCATGCTTCCTCCAGGATGGCCAACGGTAACGGTCGCTGGTGCTGGATGTCGCTGAAGGCCTGGAAGGTGCGCAGGTAGTACTCGTGCGCGCGCTCCCAGGCCCAATCATCCGGTTGCCCCCACATTTCCCGGTAACCCGGGGAGCTTGGGTAGGGGTACATCGGCACAGGCGCGTTGGCCCAGACGCCCTGATCGATCAGCCGCTTCCGCCAGTATTCAACCAGCGCAGGGTCGTCCTGATCGACGCCAATCAGATTGCCCTGGACGAAGGGCACATGGCGGCGGGCTTCAATCAGCAGGTTCACCAGGTCTTCGGTTTCAAGGCGGCATCGCTTGGCCAGGGCTTCCCGGCCCCCGGCGGTCAGGCTTTCGATACCGGCCTCGATGGAGACGCAACCGGCTTCACTCAGCAGGCGCAACATGTGCGGCTTCCAGAGGTCGATCCGGGTCTGCACGCCGAAAACAACGTCTCGCTCGATCAGAGCCTCCAGCAATCCACTTTGCGGCAGGAAGATCTCGTCAATGAAGTACAGGTAGCGGACGCCCTGCGCGATCAGGTGGTCGATTTCCGTAAGCAAGTTGGACAGATCACGGCGGCGATATTGATCTCGGAAGTCGATCTTGGCACAGAAGCTACAGTTGTAGGGGCAGCCACGCGATGCCTCGACCTCGGCGCCGAGACCCGGCTGTGGGTTGTCGAAGCGATGATGGTGGTGAGTGTGGCGGGCGATCAGTTCATCAGGCCAGCGCAGGGGCGGCAGGTTGACGAAGCCGTGGGCGGCGGAGGCGCCGGTTATCGTAACTGTGCCGTGATCTTTTGTGGCGATCGATGGGACCGTGGACCAGTTATCGGTGTTCGCCAGGGTGGCGATGACGTGTTCGCACTCGCCGCGCACGACCGCGTCGGCATCGAGCTTGCGCAGGGTCGCGGCTGGTGTGACCGATCCGTGCGGGCCGACCGCCACGGTTCGCCCGCCGCGCGGGCCAAGCGTCTGAAAAAACGCGCGCGGTACAAGCAGTTCGGGTGGGGCGCAGCGCCAGAACAGGTAGGTCGGCGCCGTGGTGACGACTGTCATCTCGGCGCCGAAGGCCTCAATGTTCTGGCAGGCTTCGAAAGCGGAGCGCTGTTCCAGGTTGCAGTCGATCAGCAGCGTCTCGTGACCGTCGTGACGCAACAAGGCCTGAGCGTAGCCGAGTTCCAACGGCAGATGCGGTTCGCGGCATCCGAAATAGATGCTGCCGTCGAAGCGCCAGGGCGGGTTGACGAGTGCGACCTTCATGCAGGGACCTGCCGCTTGATGCGCTTTGGCTTGATGCCGGAAAGATCGAGATCCGCGGACAACCAGTCGGCCAGGTCACGCAATCCCTCGCGCCAGGCGATAGTCGGATGCCACCCGGTCTGCTTAGCCAGGCGTTGTGAGTTAGCAACGAAGAACAGCTGGTCACCCGCGCGCGGCTGGGCGTAGCTGATCCGCAACGGCCGCCCGGTCAGCGACGCGATTTCTTCTAGCACCATGCACAGACTAACGGCATTCCCGGCGCCGCCGCCAAGGTTGAAGGCCTGGCCGGAAAGGCGGTCAATGTTCGTCAGACCTGTGCGGTAGGCCGCCACAGCGTCGCGGACGTGCAGTATGTCGCGGACCTGACGACCGTCGCCGTAAATCGTGATCGACTCATCCCGGAGCGCGTGGATCAGGAAGTGCGCCACCCATCCCTGGTCTTCGGTGCCAAACTGGCGCGGGCCGTAGATACAGCTCTTGCGCAAAACGGCGGCGCGAAGCCCGAAGGAATGGGCGTAGTCAAGAACATACTGATCGGCCGCTCCTTTCGAACAGCCGTACGGGGTACAAAACGAAAGCGGGCGGGTTTCGTCGATGCCGCGATCGCGGATTCGCGGGTCCACCGGAACGTAGCGATCGACCGTCTCTCGCATCTGAAGATCAGTCAGCGCGCCGTAGACTTTGTTGGTGCTGGCGAAGACAAGGGGCGTCTGCGGCGCCAGGCGCCGGATCGCCTCCAAAATGGTCAAGGTGCCCGCTGCGTTGATGGTGAAGTCGTCCAGCGGATTGGCCAGGCTTGAAGTGACGGCAACCTGTGCAGCAAGGTGAACCACCGTGCCGGCTTCCGCCACGGCGGCTTCGACGGCAACGGGATCGCGCAGATCGCCCGCGACGGCCTGTAATCGGGTGCCATGGCGGCTCGCGAGCCAGTTCAGGTTCCGCTCCACGCCCGGGCGGCTGAGATTGTCGAACACGATGACGTCTTGACCATCGCCCATGACCGCGTCGGCGAGGTTCGACCCGACGAAGCCGGCGCCGCCGAAGATCAGCAGCGGCTTCGTCTGACGCCCGATCTTAGGCGCCCCCAGCACCGCGGGCCGCCGGGGGACCTCGGAACCGCCGTTCGCCAACCGGCGAAGCAGCATCTTGGGTCGGCCCGCGGCGTCCGTTACGCCCAGATGGTAGTGCCTGGGATCAAAGTACAGTCCCTCCTGTACGGGAATATTTCGAGAAATGTCCTGCCAGCAATACCAGTAGAGGCGGTCGGCCTGAGCGGCCTGGGCCTGGCGGAACCGATCGACCTGGGTGATCTCGTCGTGTCGCCAGGTGGAGTAGCCGGCCTCGGTGATCCAGATCTGCGCCGCCGGATTGTACCGATCGAGCACGGATCGCATGGTCGCGAGGTGGCTGTCATAACCGAGCCAGCCGCCGGCTTCGCTGTCCCAGGTTCCGGGGAAGGCGTGGAAGCCAACCGCGGAGACGGTGCCGAGCAACCCGCGTTGACCGAACAGGTGCAGCAGGTTGGGGTCGAACGGACAGGGGCCTCCCAGCACTGGCTGCCATCCGCGATGCCGCGTCCACCAGGCGGCGGCACCGATCATCTCGCAGAATAGCAGCCAGTCGGGATCCTCGCGCCAGTCCCAGTCCAGCAGATTGTTCGGCTCGTTCCACAACTCGATGTGTTGGAAATAGTTGCCGTAGCGGGTAAGAACATGATCGACGAAGTCCGGAAAATCCTTGAGCCGCCGGGGCGGGCCAGAGGATCGCCCAGTGCGCGAGAGCGATGGCGGCGTGTAGTGGACGCACAGCAGAAGGTCGAGGTCCCGGCTGATGGTGGGGATCAGCCAGTCGTACCACGCCGCGCCCTCCGGCGTGTGGTAGGTTGCCCAGGACAGATGCGTGCGGATGAAGGATGCGCCCGCCGCGCGCATGCCCTCGATCGCACGCAAGACCCGGTCGTGCTCACCCGGCCGGAACCACTCGACAAATCCAAAGTTGGGCCGCCCAGTCTCGTCACAAGCAGTCTTGTCACAAGCAGTCTTGTCACAAGCGGTCTTGTCACAAGCACTCATGCCACCAGTCCGTGCGCTTCGAGTTCGCTCTTCGCGTGTTCGCCGCGATCCTGGGCGGTGGATTGCCTGATCCAGTCCGCCAGCACCGGCAATGCGGTTTCCAGGCGCTGGGTCGGCCGGTAGCCGAGGAGGCGGCGCGCCTTGGCGATGTCGGCGAAGCAGTGGCGGACATCGCCGGCGCGCGCCTTATCCATGATCTTGGGCCCGATATGTCCTTGGCCCATGGCCTCGGCCAGCATCCAGGCGACCTGTTCGATCGTATAGACGTGACCGCTGCCGATGTTGAAGATCTGCCCCGGCGCGGCCGGGCTGTCGAGCGCCAGACGAAACGCCTGGGCGACGTCGCCGACATGCACGAAGTCACGATGCTGGCAGCCATCTTCGAACACCAGGGGAGGCTGCCCGTTCAGCAGTCGCGCACCAAAGTTTGCGAGCACGCCGGTATATGGATTGGACAGGGCCTGTCCGGGTCCGAACACGTTGAACAGGCGCAATGCCACCGTCTCAATTCCGTAGTTGGCGCCGATGATGAGACAGCTTCGTTCCTGGCTGTACTTGGTCAAGGCGTAGATCGAGGCGAGATCCGGCTCCTTCTCCTCGTCGGTCGGCACAGGGATCAGGCGTGTGCCATCAGGCAAGACCGGGTCCCAGCCGAACGCGTTGCGGCCGACGCCGCGCCGAACGGAATGAACCTGCGTGCCGTCTTCCGTGGTGTAGCGCCCTTCGCCATACACGCTCATCGACGATGCGACGACGAGGCGTTCGACCGGATCGCGGGTCAGTTGCTCCAGCAGCACCGCCGTGCCCAGATCATTGACGCCTACATATCGGGCGATCTCGTACATGCTTTGGCCAACACCAACTTCGGCGGCGAGGTGGATCACGCCATCGACGCCTCTGAGCGCGGCGGACATCGTTTCCGGATCGCGAATGTCGCCCCGGATCAGTTCGATATCTGGTGGTAACGACAGGGGGGCGCTGCCATGTACCTGTTCCGAAAGGTTGTCGAGAATACGGACGCGATGCCCAAACGTCATTAGTTCGAGACAGAGGTGGCGCCCGATAAATCCCGCCCCACCCGTCAACAAAAGGCACTTCGGCATCCGCGCGCACACCCTTTTATTTGCGTTCGCGCGATAACAGCGGGAGACCGACCCGGTTCCCGTTGATGAAGAAAAAGATGTAGCTGTTGAACAGGAGGAAGAGGCTGCCCCGTCATCGGGCCGGCCAGATCACCAGAGCGCGCGGCGCTGGTCTTGTTGAAACTCCCGCTGCTGTTCGGCGTTCGCTGGAAACACTTTTTTACGAGATGGATATGCCAAACGACGAAAGTGCCGGGCAAAGTCATATGATCGTGCGCGGGAGATCACCGAAAAGGCGCTCAAGTCCTTTGCCGAGGGTGACGAGAAAAGCGGCGCCAAGCTGGTCGAGCAGCCCAAACACGTCAACGACTTCGCGGTCCACGGCATTCATGAGGAACTCGACGAAGATGTTGCGTTGGAGCACGACCCGGAGAGGCTGAGCCAGTCGATGCCGAAGAAAAATCCAAATTAGCAACGACCGAAGAGGAAGACCGACGTTCCAAAGAGGAAGACCGACATGAAGAAGACCGCCGCCATTATCGGAGCGGGGTGTGCCAGGGCTAGCCACCCCCGCTGACCAGACCTTCGCGACCGCCGCCGGCGGAGAGGCTGACTTGTGTTGGGCCGGCTCGCGACCGAAAGGGCGGGAGCCGAACAGGTGCGCCAGTTCGGCCAGCAGATGGTGACAGACCACTCGCAGGCCAATCAGGAACGCCAGGGGATCGCCAGATGGAAACGCATTCGTGATGTGCCGACCCAGACCGGCCACCGGAACGCGCTGTTGCAGCGTCGGAAAATAGCCATCTCGACATGCGCGTTACCCCGTTGACATTACTCGCTCACAGCCAGCGTCAAGTTACCTTACCGAGCAAGTATCCGATCACTAGAGCGACCAGTGCAGCGGTAAGCGGCTGTTGCTTCACGAAATCCGCCAATCGATCAGTCTGGAGTGATCCAGACGTCGAGCGCAGCGGTTCACCGGATGCGCCGTACAACTTGGTATCGGCACCCCGCGTCTCCGGGGCACTCGATGCCGTCGATCCGTCATCGTTCATCGCAAATTCATCCCGTGGTTGTCCAATGAACAAACGTGGCGGCGGCGG
This sequence comes from uncultured Alphaproteobacteria bacterium, assembly GCA_963817185.1. Classification (GTDB taxonomy): domain Bacteria; phylum Pseudomonadota; class Alphaproteobacteria; order Acetobacterales; family Acetobacteraceae; genus Rhodopila. Next base: position 1,396,639 of record CAWFNN010000007.1, read on the forward strand.
AGAAGTTCCCGGAACCGATGCCATATTGTTCTCAAGTCAGAATAACAATAAGAAACACCTTACGTCAGCTTGTGCGTCTCATCATCTGAAAGCTGGGTAACGGTCGTCGTCTGAAGGTTTATCTTGCCCGTGCTTGCCCATGCCTGGTCAATTCCAATCCACTCGGCTCGACGTTATCGCCGGGCGGTGGCCGCGAAATGCGTCGGGACCGGGTGCCGGCGAGCGTCCCAATCGGGAGGCGAAGCAGACCAACGGCGTGCTGAAGGTGGATCAGGGCAGGATCGATGCACTCATGAACCTGATCGGCGAACTGGTGGTATCCAAGAACAGTCTGCCGTTCATGGCCCGGCGCGCGGAGCCCGTCCATGGCTCACGAGAGATGAGCCGCGAGATCAAGGACCTTCACGCGGTCATCGACCGGCTGGCTCAGGAGATGCAAAGCGCCATCATGGCGGTGCGCATGCTGCCGGTCTCGGACGTGTTCGACCGCTTACCACAGCTCGTTCGCGACGCCTCACGCAAGCCGGGAAAGCAGATCGACCTCGTGATCGAGGGTGCCGACACCGCCGCCGACAAGAACATAATCGAGGCCCTCGGTAACCCTCTCCTGCGCATCGTCAGGAATGCCATTGACCACGGTATTGAAACCCCGGAAGACCGCGATGACATCGGCAAGCCAACGCGCGCAACCGTTCTGCTGCGGGCCTTCCAGGAGAGCGATCAGGTCATCATCGAGGTGGTCGACGACGGTCGCGGCATCGATCCAGAAATGATCGAGCTGTCCGCGCTGTCGAAGGGCATCATCAGCGAGGAGCGGGCGGCGCGCCTGACAGACCAGGAGGCGGTGAACCTCGTGTTCACGCCTGGCTTCTCCACCGTCGCCCAGGTTTCCGACCTGTCAGGAGGAGGCGTCGGCATGGATGTGGTGGTGAACGGCGTGCAAAAGGCCGACGGCAGCGTCGTCATTTCCTCCGTCAAGGGTGCGGGCACCACGGTGCGGCTGTCGCTGCCGCTCAGCATGGCCGTGACCCGGGTCATGGTCGTAGAGGCGTGTGGCGAAATGCTGTTTGGCATCCCGATGGACCAGACCGCGGCGACCGTGCGCGTGCACCGCGACAATGTCCGACACCTCAAGCAGTCGGAGGCATTCGTCCTCCGTGATGCCATAGTGCCGCTCGTTAGGCTCGGGCTGGTGGTCCAGGAACGAAATGGAATTCGTGGCCACCGCCGACGGGCTGGGGCAACGGCAAGGATGCCGCGTTAGCGGCCGCAGCGGCCCTTGAGGTGATCGCGGCATGGCCGGGGCGCGATCCTGCCGGCTTGTTTCAGCGTATGAACGCGGACTACCCGGGGCGCGACAGTCGGTGTGGCCACCGTCGAATGGGGTGCGAGACAGATCACCTGCGCGGCGGTGGGCAACACGCGAGCGGCACTATTCGGCGAGCGCATTACGCACCTGGACGGCTATGCCGGGATTGTTGGCGGCGGTTACCAGCGTCTGAGCCCGGTCACCACGCCGTTCCAATCTGGCGACGTGTTGGCGCTGTGGACGGAGGGTCTGGACGAACGGCTCGAACTGGCAACAGGCGACCATTCTGCTGCCGGGATGGACGGTATGGCCGCACGGCTGCTCGAGCGCTTCGCCAAGGGCAACGACGATCGATGTATCGTGGTTGCCCGGTTGGTCCAGAATTGAGGCGCGGGAGAAATGGCGCCGGTATCCCAACTCGGCAATCTGTCGGATTGGTTCAGTCGGTTGCAGCGTGCCTACATGGTGAGCGGCGACGAGGCGGTGCTGGAGGAGGCCGCCGATCTTGGCCGGCTGATGGCGGTGAGCGAGGTCGCCGTGGAGTTGATAATCGAGGTGCACGGCGAAGTGTTGACCGAAGCGCTTGCTGCGGCGCCGCACGCGGAGTCGAGCCGATTGGTGGCTGCCGCCGGCACCGTTCTGTCACAGTTGATGCTGGCCTACCGCCTCGCCTCCCAGCGGGTGATGCTTGACGATGAGCCGGCGCAAGACGACGGTTTGTTGCAGATGAAAGTTGACCCACCGGCCAAATTCGTGCGGTTCCGCCGTGATGGGACGCTGGACGGCGATCCGCCCGACGGCCTCTATCAGTGGCTCAACCGTCGGGTGGGTCACGACATTAGCCTCGCGGTCCAGGCGGCGGTGACGCAATCTCGCATCGCGATGTTCGAGACCACGCCACCAGCCGGAACGGATCCGATGCGTCTGATCCTCTGCCCCTTCCATGATGGTGTCGGAATCATCGCGATGCGCGATGCCAAACATCTTGTCGACGCACGCGAGCGTGCCTTTCAGCGACGCAAACTCGAAAGTGTCGGCCAGGTGGCAAGCGGTCTGGCTCACGAACTCAACAACCTGCTCCAACCTATTCTCAGCATGGCCCAGATGGCTCAGGAGGATCATCCGGGCGATGCGGAACTGTCCGAAGCGATGGCGGTGATCCTCGACAGCACCAAGCGGGCGTCCGAGATCGTTCATGGCATGTTGCTGTATGTGCGCAGGGCACCCAAAGAATTGCGGAATATGTGGCTGGCCGCGGCGGCACAGCGCGACGCGGACGCTCTGAGCCGCACCATCCCTCCGGGCATCCGCCTCGACCTCCGTGCTGACAGAACCGATGTCCGGGTAGCCGTTCACCCCGACGAACTGGCTCAGATCATCAAGAATTTGGTGGACAATGCCATCCACGCGCTGAGAGGGCGCGGCGAGGTGAAGATCCACGTGGACGAAATACCGATCGCCGATGCCATGGCGGTCCGCATGCAGATACAAGCGGGTCGCTATGCCCGCCTCTCGATCTCGGACAACGGCCAGGGGATTCCGCCCGCCTTGCTGGAGCGCGTCTTCGAACCGTTCTTCACCACCAAAGGAATCGGTCAGGGCACTGGATTGGGACTGTCCATCGTCCAAGGGATCGTAAGATAACAACAAAGACTGTCGAGACCGACTTCGCATTGATCGCAGCAGCACGGCGCAGATGGCCCGCGAGGATGATCAGGGTCGGAGGGACCGGGCGAGGCGATAATTATGATTCTGGACAGCGCGATCGACCTTGCGGAGGCCGTTCAGATGGCCGGAAACGAAATCTTAAGGAAGATGTCCGAAGATGCTGGCGCTATCGCGGACGCGGCAACGTCCTTGGTTTGGCCACGTATCGCGACAGGGAATGACTGGACGGTGAATATGGACTTTAGATCTGCCTGTCGCGGCGATTGTCGGGGGCCATCGTTTCCCACGGGGCGGGTCCTCGTGCTCGCGCTAGGTGGTATCTTGCTCTTCGCGGAGCTTGTTGTCGGCCTGTTGCCGATCGTCTCGGCTGCGCTCGGAACCGGTCTGCGCATCGCATTCGTTATGGTCGCCACCGCCGGTCTGCTGGCCGTGTCCCGGCGGCACAATCTCCCCGTCGCCGAGACCGCCGCGGGGGCAGGACGTTGCCGTCCATGAGCCTGCCCATACAGCCGAGGCGCCGCCTGCCGATTGGTCCGATCCGCTGAATCACGCGAGCGTCCTCTCAGAAACGATTTCCCACTTCGGCAATGTGTCCGATGTCCTCAAGAAGGAGACCGAACGGGTCATCGAAGATACCGAGCACAACGCCGCCAGCATGATGGAGGAATTGCGAAGCGTTGAAACCGGGATGGAGGCCCTGCTCGACTTCATCAACGCCGCCGGTTGAAGCGATCGGGTCGTGCAGATCATCGAGCGCACAGAAGCTCAACTGACACTCAGCCAGTCGCTGATCGAGAAATTCCGCAGCGAACGCACCATGGACGCCAGCAATGTGCAGGCGGCCATGGACGACATCGGCTCCGTGGTCGAAGACCTCGGACGCATGGTTCAGATGGTGCGCGGCCCTGTCCGGGCAGACCCGCATGCTCGCATTTAATGCCAGCATCGAGGCCGCGCGTGCCGGTGCCGCCGGTCGGGGATTTGCGATCGTCGCCTCCGAGGTCAAGAATCTTTCATTGCGGTCAGACCAGGCTGCCGTGCAGATCGGTACCGGAATCGACAAGCTGGAACAGGTAGTGCAGGCCAGTTGGAACACGATCGTCGGCCAGCGCATCGCCAAAGAGTTCGAGCGGTTTCGACGAGATTTCGGGAGCAGTCGGAGAATTGACCGATAATTTGCAGAAACTGTTCAGCCACCAGCGCGACACCCTGAAAAAGGTCCAGTACGAGAACGAACGATTGGCCGATCCGATCATGCCGATGATTGGATCCATTGAATTTCAGGATGTTCTCAAACGGCGCCTTCAGGCCATCGTTCACTGCTTCGACAAGATCAACGATTGCGTCAAGAACTCCACGGCAGGACTGGCGGCCGCCGAGGATCTGCCGCCCGACCGCTCAGTTGCCATTCTGCATACCCCGGCTTAGCGAGATGGTCCAGTTCGCCGTAAAGGAGCTGCGGGAAAATCGCCCGCCCGCGGCGGGCCAACCGGACGCCGAGCCTTCGGGCATCGCCATGGAGATGTTCTGAACGCTGTGCGCCGGCCAAGAGGAGTTGATTGCGATTCGTCGGTCGCGACGCGAAGCTGCTCTCGCCGCACCTTCGACCATAAAGGGGGGAAACGTGCCGACCGAACGTGGTTTCGCCGCCCGTCCCGCAAGCGACCAGTTCCTCAATCCCGCACGACCCGCCCCTCGATCGGATAGGCCGGATCGTTGTAGCCCGGCGTCGACGGATGCCCCGGCGACACCAGCCGGTCGACCAGCGCCTCATCCGCCGCGTCCAGCCGGCACGCCAGCGCGCCCGACGTAGTCCTCCCACTGCTCCTCGGTCCGCGGGCCGCCGATCGCCGCCGTGATGAACCGGTTGTTCAGCACCCACGCCATCGCGAACTGCCCCGGCGACACCCCCTTGGCCCGAGCATGCTCGGCGATCTCGCGCGCGATGTGCAGGCTCTCCGGACGCCACTCCGACTTCGAGCATCCGCCGGTCCTGCCGCCCCGCCCGAGTCCCCGCCGGCGGCGGCACATCCGGAACGTACTTCCCCGTCAGCACCCCACGCGCCAGCGGGCTGTACGGCACCACGCCCAGCCCGAAATACCCGCACGCCGGCAGGTGCTCCATCTCAACCTCGCGGTTCAGGGCGTTGTACAGCGGCTGACTCGCCACCGGCCGGTCGATCCCGGCCTCGTCGCACAGCCGGCAGATCTCGGCGACCCGCCAGCTCCGGTAGTTGGAAACCCCGAAATAGCGGATCTTGCCCGCCCGGATCAGATCGGCCAGCGCGCGCACCGTCTCCGCCAGCGGCGTCGCATGATCTTCCTTGTGCAGATACAGCACGTCGATCGCCTCGACGCCCAGCCGCCGCAGGCTCGCCTCCGCCGCGTGCTGCACATGACGCCGCGACAGACCCCGCGCGTTCGGGTCCCGGTTCCCCTGGCCCCCGTCGGATTGGCGCATTTCGTCGCCAGCACCCACCACGACCGGTGCTCGCGGATCGCTCGGCCCACCACCTCCTCCGACTTGCCGCCATTGTAGGCGTCGGCGGTGTCGATGAAGTTGATGCCCCTGATCCTCGCGCCCGCGCCACGATCCGCGCCGCCGTCGCCTCGTCCGTGGCGCCGCCGAACATCATCGTGCCCAGGCACAACGGCGAGACCTTCAGTCCGCTTCGCCCCAAAGAGCGATACTCCATCCCTCGCCTCCTGTTTCCTCTGTCCACCCTACACCAGACGGCTTGAATGCCCCGATGTGGAACTCGACCACACCTCCAGGCCAGACGCCCGTCCCTGGCATCGCTGTTCATCAGCTTCGTCAGCGTCGGCATGATGAGCGTCGGCGGCGGCCTCGCCGCCTGGATCCGGCGCGAGGTCGTGCAGAAACGCGGCTGGCTGGATGACAAGCAGTTCCTGTCCGGATACGCACTGTCGCAGCTTGTGCCCAGGCGCCACCAACGTCAACCTCGCGGTCTTCATCGGCACCCAGCTGCGCGGCGCCGCCGGCGCCGTCGCCTGCTTCTTCGGTCTGGTCACCCTGCCGGTCGCCATCGTCCTGCTCGTCGGCGCCCTGTATCTGCACAGCCAGGGCCACGCCGGAGGCGCCTGGCTCAGCCGCGCGCTGGGCGGCATGGGCGCGGTCGCGATCGGCCTGAACCTCGGCACCGGAGTCCGCCTCGCGCCGGCGCAACATCAGCGGCCTGATCCCCATCGTCATCACCGCCATCGTCACCCTGTCCATCGGCGTGTTCGGCTTCTCGCTGGTGCACGTCCTGCTGGTGATGATGCCGGTCAGCCTGCTGGCCGCCTGGCTGACCCGGCCGCGATGAGCCTCGTCCTTCTCCAGCTCATCAGCCTGTTCGCCGGCCTGTCGATGCTGGCCTTCGGCGGCGGCGCCGGCGTGATCCCGGACATGCAGCGTGCCGCGGTCGATCGATACCACTGGCTGACGGCCCGCGAGTTCCTCGACATGTTCGCGATCTCCCGCGCCGCGCCCGGCCCGGGATCGCTGATCGTGCTGCTGATCGGCCTGAAAGCCGCCGGCCTGGCCGGCGCCGCGGTGTCCTTCGCGGCGATGTTCGCGCCGTCCTGCCTGGCGGTGCACGTCGTCGCCCGCTACTGGCAGAGCGCCGCCCGCTCCGCCTGGCGCGCGGTCGTGGAGCGCGCCCTGGCCCCCGTCGCCGTCGGCCTCACCTTCGCCAGCGGCCTCGCCCTGATGCGCGGCACCGAACACGGCTGGTTGCCCTGGGGCGTGACCATCGTCAGCACCGCACTTGTTCAGCCTGACCGAAATCAACCCGATCCTGCTGCTTGCCCTCGGTGCCGGCGCTTTGTTGCTTGTTGGCCCCTAAGTCCGCCGACGTATAGGACAACCATGGATTGCCGAGAGCGAACAATGTCATTTCCGGTTGGTATTGGGATCGTCACCTATAACCGCAAGGCGATCCTGAGCGACACGATCGACCAGGTGCGGGCCTTTACGCGCCAGCCGAACGCCACGCTGGTGGTCGCCGATGACGGCTCCAGCGACGGCACGCTGGCGATGCTGCGCGACAAGCAGGTGCCGGTCATCACCGGCATCAACATGGGCATCGCCTGGAACAAGAACCGCGCATTGTTTCTGCTGTCGCACATGCTGGGCTGCGAAACGGTGATCCTGTTGGAAGATGATACGAGACCAACTCGCGCCGGGTGGGAAGACCCATTGATCAAGGCCGCACAGCGCTGGGGCCATGTCAATTTCGCCGGCGACTGGTTGCAGGAGCATTTTCTCTCTGGCAGCGGAACCGTCGACGATCCCGTGCGCTCCAAGATGATCACCGCCCAATGTTCCGTGTATTCCCGCGCGGCGTTGACATTCGGCGGTTATTTCGACCCGCGGTTCAGGGGATACGGCCATGAACATGTCGAACACACGCACCGGCTCGTCCGGGTCGGCTACGGTGGCACCGCCAATCGAGCCCGAAGGCGTGATCTACTACCTGGTCAGCGGCCGACCTGACCGTGGTCACCAGCCAAAGTTATTATAATCCACGAGCAGGAACAGCAAAACCTTGGATTCGCCCAAGGCAATTCATGGCGCAGGAAGGCTATCGATCCCCATGGGGTGCGAACGACGAACTACGCCAGTTTCGTTCGGAAATCGAAAGCGCGATGAGCGACGGACCCGAACGGTTTCGCCTGACGCCGGCCGGGCGTCCATTGGTTCGCGCGGGTCGCCCAGCCGGGCGCGGCGTCTTCAGCCGCTTGTTTCGTCGGTCCTAGACCATGGCAAAGCCGCCGACGCGTCCGTGCAAGGAGGAGTCCGCGGGAAGTCGTGCTCATGCGCGCGATGGCCGGCTTTTTCGATGCCGTCCTGGTATCAGGCCCGCTACCCCGACGTCGCCGCGGCCGATCCCGACCCTCTGCTGCATTTCATCCGGCACGGACTAGCAGAACGGCGCGACCCCAACCCGATTCTTCGACAGCGCCTGGTATTGCGAGCACTATCCCGACGTCGGTGTCAGCGGAATGCATCCCGCTGCTGCATTATCTGCAGGCCGGCGCAGCGGAATTACGCAACCCGCATCCCAACTTCGACGCCGCCTGGTACGTCGGCCAACATCCGGAGGCCGCCGCCAATCCATTGCTGTATCATATCAAAACCGGTCTGGCACTCGGCTATCCCACCGAAAAGCCGATCGATATCCGAGATTACCTTCCGTCCGAACAGACACCGCCTCCCGCTGCCGCGCAAGATCATCGTGGATGTCGTCATTCCGGTCTATCGCGGCCTCGAGGAAACCCGGCGCTGCATCGCGTCGGTCCTGGCCAACACAGCCAGGCCGCTCGGGCGCATCATCGTCGTCGATGACCGCTCGCCGGAACCCGAACTGTCCGCGTGGCTCCAGGACCTGGCCGGCACAGCGCAGGATCCATCTGCTTCGAAACGCCCGCAACATCGGTTTCGTCGCGTCGGTCAATCGCGGCATGGCGGCAGCCGGTTCGCACGACGTCGTGCTGCTGAACAGCGACACCGAGGTTCCGCCGGGCTGGCTGCGCCGGCTGACCGCCCAGGCCTACGCCGAACCACGCATCGCGACGGTGTCGCCGTTCTCCAACAATGCAACGATCTGCGGCTATCCGGACAACGACGGCGGTCCGATCGCCTTCGGCCAGACCGTCGCGGAACTGGACCAGATCTGCCGGACGGTGAACGCCGGCCGCGCGGTCGATGTCCCGACAACCGTCGGCTTCTGCATGTATATCCGCCGCAAGGCGCTGCAGGAGGTCGGGCAACTTCGACGCCGAACGTTTCACCATCGGCTACGGCGAGGAAAACGACTTCTGCCTGCGCGCCACCGACCCTGGCTGGCACCACCGCCTCGCATGCGACACGTTCGTCTATCACAAGGGTTCAGTCAGCTTCGGCGATCGGGCAAACAAGCTGCGCCCAGCGCGCGATGAAGTTGATCTTGGAACGATATCCCGACTATCGGCAGCGTGTCGCCAGCCATGTCGCCTCGGCGCGGTCGTTCCGTTCCGCTTCGCCATCACCGCGGCGCTGTTCCGGCAATCGAGGCTGCCGGTGATCCTGATGGTCACGCACGAACTCGGCGGCGGCGTCCGCCGCCATATCGATGAGCCTTGTCAGCCGCTTCCGCGATCAGGCGCGCTTCCTGCTGCTGCAAGGCAACCGATCGCGGCGCCGCGCTCTCCGTTCCCGTCCCTGCCGAACCACCCGGCGCTGGCCCTTGCCGGCGGAGCGGCTGGACGACCTGGTCGCTGATGCTGCGGTCGATGAACGCTGTCGCGCGTGCATATCCATCACCTGCTCGGAACGGATATGGATATCCGCGCGCTTGATCCACCGGCTGCAAGTGCCGTTCGACGTTACCGTCCACGATTACTACGCGATCTGTCCACAGATAAACCTGCTGCCCTGGCGACACAGCCTCTACTGCGGGGAGCCGGACATCGCGGGCTGCAACGCCTGCATCGCGCATCGAAGTTCGCACGGCGCACGCGACATCGTGACCTGGCGGGCAGAACACGCCTGGCAGTTCAAGGAGGCCGCCCGGGTTTTCTGCCCCAGCCGTGACGTGCTGTCGCGGCTGCAGCGGCACGGTCTGGCCGCGAATGCCGTGCTCGCCCCGCACGAACCGGTCGCGGCCGGCCCCTGGCCACTGAATGTCACTGTCGCCCGGCGACGGCAAGATCAGGATCGCCGTCCTCGGCACGCTGGTCGATCACAAAGGCGGACGAACCGTCGCGTCGGTCGCGGAAATGGTCGACCCGAAGACGACCGAGATCCACCTGATCGGTCATACCGACGGACCATTCTCCCCGGCCGCCCTCAGGCGAATGAAGATAACCGGACGCTATGATGAGCGCCGATCTCGCCCGGCTTGATCGAGACGGATCGCGCCGCATCTGATCTGGTTTCCCGCCGTCTGGCCGGAGACATTCAGCTACACCCTGAGTGCCGCGATCGACGCCGGCATACCGATCGCCGCCACCCAGATCGGCGCCCACACGGAACGGCTTGCCGGCCGGCCCTTCACCTGGCTGGTCGACATCGCCACATCGCCATTCGCCTGGATCCGGCTGTTCGACGAAATCGGTCGCCTCATCGCGGCCGAATGTCGCGCATCTGGACCTTATATCGCTGCGTCTGCCAAAGCCATCGCCCGCAGCACTTCTGCCGCCATCCCGGGCAGTGCCGACCTGCCGATGCGGCCGCCCGTCGCGGACTTCTACGCCACGCACTACCTCCAGACAGACACAAGGCAGCAACCCCGGGGCCACGGCCAGCAGTCCCAGCCACGCATCATCATCTTACCGGAACGTTTTGATGTCGGCTTCCCCACACCATGCGGCTACATCCGGCTGCTGCAGCCGCTGACACCATCCGGCCGTCGCCCGCGGCTTCGATGTCCGGGTGGCGACACCAGAGACGATCTTCGACCACGCAGCCGACATCATCGTCACCCAGCGGTTCGCGATACCCGATGTTGAAACCGCCAACCGGCTCGCGGCCCACGCGCAAGCCATCGGCGCAACATTGGTGTTCGATCTCGACGACGACCTTTTGAATATCCCGCGCACCCACCCCGACGCCGAGGTGCTCCGCCCCCGCGCCAAAGTGGCCCGTCGGATGGTGGATATCGCCGGACGCCGTGTGGTTCTCTACACCTGCTCTCGCCCAGCGCCTGGCCGCGATCCGGCCCGACGCGCGGGTGATCGCCAACGCGCTGGATGAGCGCATCTGGACACCGCCGGCGATTTCCTCGCAGGATCAGCCGGTGCGCATCCTGTGCATGGGCACAACCACGCACGACCGCGATTTCGCCCTGATCGAGCCCGCGCTGACGCGCCTGAAGGCCGAGTATGACGACCGGATCATCATCGATATCGTTGGCATGACAACCGGGGACGAACTTGCACCGGGGCTGAACCGGATCGGCCTGCCGCCAAACGCCAGGCGATCCTATCCCGGCTTCGTGCACTGGCTGACCTCGGCGGACCCACCCTGGCATATCGGCCTGGCTCCTCTGCTCGACACGCCATTCAATCTCTGCAAGTCGCCGATCAAGGCCATGGACTATGCCGCGATGGGGATGGTGGTGCTGGCCTCCGATACGCCGGTCTATCGTGGCTCCGTCGCCGACGGGCCGGCTGGACAGCTCGTGGCAAACAGCGACGCCGCCTGGTACGCCACGCTGAATGGGCTGCTGCGCAACTGGGATGCACGCCGAAACATCGCAGCCCGCTCGCGCGACGCTTTTCTCGCCCAGGCCAGCGTCGCCAGCCAGGCCGACATGCGCCACAGCGCCTTGTCGCGGCTGCTCGGTGTCCGGAAAACCAATGCAGCCGCCTGAAACCGGCAGCCGCCAGGACGATCCGGCGGAATCCCCGTTCATACGCGCGGTCGGTCCGTTTCTCGACCCCGACTGGTATCGGGCGCGTTACCCCGATATCGCCGCCAACGAGCTGGATCCGTATCAGCATTTCATCCGCTACGGTGCGGCGGAGAAACGTGATCCCAACCGGTTCTTCGACAGTGCCTGGTATGTCGAGCATTACCCGGACGTCGCCGCGAGCGGACTCAACCCACTGTTGCACTACGCCCAGGCAGGCGCAGCGGAGTTGCGCAACCCGCATCCAAAGTTCGATGCAGCCTACTATGTCGATCAGCATCCGGACGCCGCTGCCAATCCGTTGCTCTATCACCTCCGCGTCGGCATGGCGCGCGGCTACGCGACCGAGAGATCAATCGATATCCGCGACTACCTGCCGTCGGAAAAATCACCGTTGCCGGTTCCCCGCGGCATATTCGCCGACGTCGTCATACCCGTCTGCCACGGCCTCGAAGCCACCATGCGGTGCATCCGCTCCGTTCTGGCGGATCGAGCGCTGCCGCTGGCGCGGATCATCGTCGTGGATGACCGCTCACCGGAGCCGGAACTGACGGATTGGCTGGACGAACTGGCGCGGGAAGGGCAGATCCATCTGATCCGCAATCGGCGCCACCTGGGCTTCGCCTGCTGCCGCGGCGCGTGGCATCGAGGCCGCCGAAAGCCACGATGTCGTATTGCTGAACAGCGCCACCGAAGTTCCCGCCGGATGGTTGCGCCGGCTCGCCGCCCATGCCTATGCGCATTCCAATGTCGCAACGGTCTCGCCGCTCTCGGACAGCGATCCGATCCAGGGTGCCGCGACCGGGCAGACACTCCCTGACATCGACCAAGTCTGCCAGACTATCAACCAGGGACGTTCGGCGGACGTACCGGCCCCGATGGACCATTGCCTCTACATCCGCCGTGCCGCCATGCTCGCCGCGGGCGGCTTCGGAGCGAAGCTGAGCGATTTCGGCAGACGCGCCACCGCCGCCGGGTGGCGGCATCGCCTCGCCTGCGACACGTTCGTGCACGGCAACAGCCAGGAGTTGGGTTACGGCGACACAGGAGATGTCATCGCGTTCCGGTTCGCCGTGACCGCGGCGCTGTTCCGCGAGTCGAAACTGCCCGTCATCCTGATGGTTTCGCACAACTTCGGCGGTGGTGTCGGACGCCATATCAACAGCCTTGTGGAACGTTATCGTGACACCGCGCGCGTGCTTCTGCTGCAAGGGACAGAACGCGGCGCCACATTGTCGGTCGGATCATCGCCCGACGATGCCGTACTGACGCTCTCCGCCGATCGGCTCGACGATCTGATCATCGTGCTTCGCTCGGCGAACCTGTCGCGCGTCCACATCCACCACCTGCTGCGCATGGACATGGACATCCGCGCCTTGGTGCACCGGATGGGCCTGCCGTTCGACGTCACCGTGCACGACTATTTCGCCATCTGTCCGCAGATATACCTGCTGCGCTGGTCGGAAGGAATTTACTGCGGCGAGCCCGGCCCCGCCGCCTGCAACGCCTGCATCGCCGAGCAAAGTTCCCACGGCGCCAGGGATATCGTCTCCTGGCGACGGGAGCGCACCTGGCAGTTCACGGACGCGGATCGGGTGATCTGTCCAAGCCTGGACGTCAAGCTCCGCCTCGACCGTCATGGTGTGGGCCGGCGCGCCATCGTCGTTCCCCATGAGCAGCAGACGGAGGCTTTCTGGACAACGCGCCTTCCCGAGTTCCCCCAACGATCCCCCGCGCCGCCACTGCGGATCGTCTTGCTCGGCGTGCTGGCGAACCAGAAAGGTGCCCGCGCCGTCGCCGAGGTCGCGGAGACTGCCGCCCCCGGAACGATCGAAATCCATCTGATCGGCCATCTGGAGGCCGGTTTTCCGAAGCCGGCGCGCAAACTGATCAGGGCGACCGGACAATATCAAGACCGCGATCTGCCGGCGATCCTGCGGCGGATCGCCCCCCACGTCTTCTGGTTTCCGTCCTCCGGGCTGGAAACTTATAGCTATACGCTCAGCACCGCGATCGCCACGGGCCTGCCGATCGTGGCGACGGACCTCGGATCATTCACCGAGCGACTGACCGACCGCCCTAACACTTGGCTGGTCGACCATCGGGGCTCCGCGAAGGACTGGCTGGCAGCCTTCGCGGACGTGCGGACGACCCTACGCGACCGCCCGGAACATCCGCCCGCACCGCGCCCGCGCATAGTTTCGGATTTCTATGCCGAACGCTATTTATCCCCGGCGGCGCCACCGCTCCCCGGACCCGCCACCACGCCGCCCCATTGGCGCGCCACGGACCCGGCCCGCAAACCCAGGATCACCCTCGTTCCGGAACGATACCGAACTGGTGGCCTGACGCCATGTGCTTACATCCGTATGCTGCAGCCGTTGGATCATCCCGCGATCGGCGGCGGATTCGATGTCATCCTGGCCGATACCGAAACGGTCTTCGACTACGAGGCGGACATCATCGCCACCCAGCGCTATGCCATTCCTGACCTGGATACGGCAGACCGGCTGGCGGCGCACGCAAGCCGCACCGGCGCGAAACTGCTGTACGATCTCGACGATGACCTGCTCAACATTCCGGAGACGCACCCGGACGCCCGCACGCTTCGGCCATTCGCCAGAACCGTCCGCCGGATGCTGATGGTCTCGGACGCCGTCTGGGTCTCGACGCTTGGCCTCGCCAAACGCCTGGCGCCCGTCCGGGCGGACACGATCGTGATCGAGAACCGGCTGGACGAACGCATCTGGGCCCACGGCCCGGCCCCTCATCCGGCTTGGGACCATCCCGTTCGTATCCTTTGCATGGGGACCCAAACGCACGACCGCGACTTCGCGATGATCGAGCCGGCGCTTCTGCGGCTGAAGGCAGAACATGGTCCGCGGGTCGTCATTGACGTCCTCGGAATGACGAGCCGAAGCGACCTTCCCGCTGAACTGAACCGGATCGGGCCGTCGACGCACGCCTCGCGCTCCTATCCCGGCTTCGTCAATTGGATGACGTCGATGCGGCCACGCTGGCATATCGGCCTGGCGCCGCTGCTGGACACGACGTTCAACCGGAGCAAGTCGCCGATCAAGGCGATGGATTATGCCGCGATGGGCCTGGCCGTGCTCGCGTCGGACACGCCGGTGTACCGCGGATCAATCGCCGACGGACCCGCGGGGCTGCTCGTCGCGAATGATCACCGCGCCTGGCACGCCGCCCTGGACTGGCTGGTCCGCGACCAGGCGCTTCGCGAAGCGACGGTGACACGGACGCGCGAGGCGTTTCTGACCCGGGCAAGCCTCTCCAGCCAGGCCGACATCCGATTGGCGGCCTTGACACAATTGTTGCCGCATCGCGGCGCGATCGGCGATTTCGGCTTGCAGGACGCGCCCCAGGCGCCAACTATGGACGATGGTTCAGCTGACCCAGTTGCCCGAACGAGGCGTGTTGGCGGTCGACGGCGATGACCGTGTCGCGTTCCTCCAGGGCCTCGTTTCCAACGACATCGCCGCTGCCTCCTCGGGCCATGCCGTCTGGGCCGCCCTGCTGACGGCGCAAGGCAAGTGGCTGGCGGATTTCTTCGTCCATGCCCGATCCGATGCGCTGCTGCTGGACTGCGAGGCCGAACAGATACCGATGCTGATCGCGCGCCTGTCGCGCTACCGGCTGCGGATGAAGGCAAATCTGCGCGCGGAACCCACGCTGCATGTCCACGTCGCCTGGGACGGACGACCGGGCGTGGAGGGCATCATTGCGCCCGACCCGAGGCTGCCCGATTTCGCCTGGCGCATCCTCTCCACCGAACCGCTTGCCGCCAATGCCACCCCGGAAGACTGGGACCTGCATCGTCTCGCCGCCGGATTGCCTGATGGCTCGAAGGACATGGAGCCGGACCGCAGCGTCTTGCTCGAAGCCGGGTTTGATGAACTGGCCGGGGTTTCGTGGTCGAAAGGCTGCTACATGGGGCAGGAACTGACGGCGCGGACAAAATATCGCGGCCTGGTCAAGCGGCGTCTGGTGCCGGTGACAGTCGATGGTCCGCTGCCTGCGCCTGGCACTCCGGTGCTGAAGGATGGCATCGAGGTCGGCACAATGCGGTCGGGCCGCGACGCGATCGGCTTGGCCTCCATCCGGCTCGACGCGATCGGGGCCACGCTTCGTTGCGCCGAAGCGATCGTTGTGCCGACTGTTCCTGCCTGGATGCGGCTGCCGGAAAAAGCCCCGGCACCGGGATAAGCCCGTCAGCGTCCGTCAATGCGCGGCATGGCCCCGTTGAAGCGATCGATGTGCGAGCTGAATGATTGGTGCGCTCGTATGGTCCGTCAATGTTCAAATCGGTCCTGCCGGGCATTTAGGTGTCATCGTGCAATGACTAAAGTCAGCAAGAAAGAGCTTTTACGCAAATATTAGCAGATGCACGCTGATGCACGCTGATGCAGTGGAGTGGATTACTGGCCGTCGGCCACGCGCTTGATTTCCAGACGCGCATTGCCGAAGTCGAGCAGCAGCCAAACCTGCGGATCGGTGGCCGTGAGATAGTTGGTGGCTTGCGCGCGATGCATTTCGTATAATTCCTGTCACGGTCTTCACTTCCACCAGAGAAGCGCTTCCTCGACCAGTAGGTCCAGGAAGTACTCATCGACGGCCGTGCCATCATGGGCGACCGCGGTGCCACGCTGCTGCGCGACGGCCAAGCCCTCTTTGCGAAATTCGTGTGCCGGCGCCTTCTCATGGGCCTTCTCCAGAAATCCAGCCCCAAGCGTGTCGAGCACCGCGAAGGCGCAGCCGATGACGTCCCCCGACAGTTCGTACGGCCTGTTGTCATCTGCGTGCATCAGCGTGCATCTTCTAAAATCTGCGTAAAGACTTTTCCCTTGCGATACCGCGACCAAATGACTGCCAAAACGTTGACGCCCCGCCCTCTACCCACTTCGGAGGCGATGCCCAGCGGCCCCAGCCTGCACGGATACCTTTTCGCCATCAACGCGAAACCATGCACCGAGAACCACGAAAAACTCGAGAAACTGCGAACTCCGTCGACCCCGAAGGAGAATTCCACGCCCCCGACCGAACGATCATGCACATCCGTCAAACCACCGGCACCACCCGGAAGTCTTCCCCGCGCCGTTCAGCCACGAGGCAGTCCGCGCCCTCCGGGTTCAATCCATCGCCGCATGGGCCTCAACGGCGGCTCCCGCGGTCAATTTCGGCCGGCGCATCAGCAACAGCAGCAGCAGCGACGGCAACGTCGTAAAAGATCATCATCCAGTAATCATCGATGTAGGCGACAATCTGCGCCTGCTGATTGACCATCTGGTCCATCACCGCCGCCCCATGGGCGTGCATCGGGTTCCACACCCGGCTTATCATCCCGCCGCCCTGCAGTGCGCGATTGAACGGCGTCACCGAGGCGCCGATCAACTCATGCAACACCTGCGTATTGCGCGCCAGCAAGGCGGACGTCGCCGATACGCCCACCGCCGCGCCGATGTTGCGGAACAGACTGAACAGCGATGCGCCGTCGGTCCGGTATTGCGGCGGCAAGGTCGCGAATGCCAGCACCTGCAGCGGCAGGAACACGAATCCAAGGCCGGCGCCCTGTATCACAATCGTGATGACGATCGTCCACTGCGCGACGTCCGGCGTCCAGGCCGTCATCTCCCACATCGACCAGGACAGCATCAGGATGCCGGCAGCCATCAGTTTGCGCGGGTCCATCCGGGCCGACAGCCGCCCGCCGGTCAGCATCGCCGTCATCGTGCCGATGCCGCGCGGCGCCATGATCAGCCCCGCGGTCTCCACCGGATAATTCGCCAGGTTCTGCAACCATGGCGCCATCAGCGATGAACTCGACACCAGGATCGTGCCGGTCGCGAACATCAGAACCAGCCCGGCAGCGAAGTTTCGGTCCTTGAACAGGACGACCGGGATGAACGGCTTCTTCGCCGTCATCATGTGCACGATGAACAGGTAAACACCCAGCCCGCCCAGCACGGCCTCGGTGATGACCTCGGTTGAGGAGAACCAGTCCTGATCCTGTCCGCGGTCCAGCATCATCTGCAAGCCGCCGATGCCCAGCGAAAGCACGCCGAAGCCGATCCAGTCGAAGCGCATGTTGGTAGTTGCCGAATGAGCGCGGCATGCAGAATGCCAGGCCCAGGGTCGCCAGGATGCCGAAGGGCAGGTTGATGTAGAAGACGTACCGCCAGTTGTACATCTCGGTCAGGTAGCCGCCGAGGGTCGGCCCCAGGATCGGCCCGACCATCACGCCGACGCCCCAGATCGCCATCGCCTTGCCGCGCTGCTCGACCGGGTAGATGTCCATCATCGTCGATTGCGACAGCGGCACCAGCGCCGCGCCGAACACGCCCTGCAGCAGTCGGAACACCACCATCTGCACCAGCGACTGCGCCGCCCCGCACATCATGGAGGTGATCGGTGAAGCCGACCAGGCACGTGATGAACAGGTATTTCCGGCCGAACCGCGAGGCCAGCCAACCGACCGGCGCCGTCATGATCGCGGCCGCGGTGATGTAGGACGTCAGGACCCAGGTGATCTCGTCATACGTAGCCGACAGGCTGCCCTGCATGTACGGCAGCGCGACGTTGGCGATCGTCTGGTCCAGAGCCTGCATCAACGTCGCGCCGACGGTGCACAGCGTGATGATCAGGCGATACGGTACGCGGTCCGACGACCCCGCGGTCTGCGAGGCAGAGACCATCGTCTAGAACAGGTCGCGCCAGCTTCGCGCATGGCCGGTGTCGATGTCGGTCACCACGCTCATGCCCGCGCGCAATTCCGGATCGCCGTCCTTGCGCTCGACCTCGATGCGCACCGGAATGCGCTGCACCACCTTCACCCAGTTGCCGGACGTATTCTGCGCCGGCAGCACGGAGAATTCCGACCCACTGTTTGGCGCGATCGCCTCGACTTCGCCCTTCCAGGTGCGCCCGGGATAGGTGTCGACCGCCACCTCGACCGGGTCGCCCGCGCTTCACATAAGTCAGTTCGGTTTCCTTTGGATTGGCCTCGATCCAGACGTTCTCGGTCGAGACCAGGCCGAACGCCGCGGTCGCCGCGGCCAGGTACATGCCGGGCTGCACCGTGTCCACCTGCGTCACGATCCCGCTGAACGGGGCGTAGATCACGGTATGATCCAACTGCCGTTGCGCCTCGTCGACCCGAGCCTGCGCCTGCAGGTATTCGTTCATGGTCTTGACATCGACGTCGGGATCGCCGCCCAGACGAGCAAGTTGCACCGCGGCCGTCACCTTCAACGCCTCGACGCCCTGCTTGTCGGCCATCAGCAGGAAGCGCGCATTGTCGTAATCCGCGCGCGTCACACCGCCGCTTTTGACCAAGCCGGCATACCGTTCAAAATTCGCCTGGTCGGAATCAAGCCGCGCCTGCTTCACGTCGACTTCGCGCAGCATCCGCTTGTAGTCGAGCTTCATCGCGTTCAGCGTCAAGACGATGCCGTCCCGATTGGCGGTCGCGCCGGCCAGCGCGATCTCGAACGGGCGCCGATCCAGGCGCAACAGCACGTCGCCCTTCTTGACCCGCTGACCTTCATGCACCGGCACCGATCGCAACGATGCCGGACACGTCGGTCGAGATCACTTCCTTGGCCGCGCGCACATAGGCATCGTCGATCGACACGACCCGGCCGCCGGTCAGCCAATAGTAGCCAACCCCCGCGATCACCACGGCGATACCGCCCATCATCAGGATCGGACGCACGACCCCCCTGCCGATCCGCCGGCGGGAGGGCGCGTCGGTCACACGATCGGATACGCGAGGTGACCGGTCCAGACACCGCCGCCTGAGACATCAGACGGCCTCCCGCGCTTCGGTTTCGGCCGGGTCGGCGCCGCGACGCGATGCGTGCGCTTCTTGAAGTCAGGGTCGCTTTCATCCGCATCAGTGCCTCGGTCATGATTTCGATGGACGTCTTCGTCGATGCCCAACGGTCACCGATGCGCGTCATGTCGGCGCGCTGCCGGTCGATCTCGTGCAGCACGTCGCAGGCCGGCCGCAGCAGATGCAGCCGCCAGATCCGCCGGTCCCTCGGGTCCGGGCGACGTTCGACCATGCCGCGCGCTTCCAGCCGGTCGATCAGACGGGCAACCGTGATCGGCTCGACTTCAAGCAGTTCGGACAGCTCTTTCTGGGAGATGCCCGGCTGACGTTCCAGCCAGATCAGGATGGCCCACTGCGCCCGGGTCATGCCGTGCAGTCGCGCACGTTTGTCCGCGTCTACGCGAAGCAGGCGCGCAACGTCGTGCAGCAGGAACAGCAGATCGCGATGAAATTCGTCCAATGACGCGTCCTCTGGGTTGCGCCGATCATAAGCGGCGTTATCATATAGATACCAGTCCGGTTGCCATGCGTGCAGTGCAACGCCGCTATCCGCCGGTAGAGTATCGTTGAGGGCGCGTATGGGTGCATGGATCGCGGTCGCGGTCGGCGGCGCATTAGGCAGCATGGCGCGCTTCTGGTTGGCCGGGGTCATGACGGTACTGACCGGCCCCCAGTTCCCCTGGGGCACACTGCTGATCAACGTGCTGGGATCGTTCGTAATCGGACTGGTCGGCGGGATAACGCTGACGCCCGCGCGCGTGTCGGCATGCATCCCGATATCCGCATCTTCCTGATGACCGGGGTCTGTGGCGGGTTCACCACATTCTCGGCATTCAGCCTGCAGACGCTGGAACTGATGCAGGCAGGCGAGTGGTCCCTGCCCTCGGCTACGCCATCGGTTCCGTCGTCCTGTGCGTCATCGCCACCTGGTGCGGCTGGCTGCTCGGACGCCTCTGATCCTTTGGCCACTCCGATCCTTTACAGCCGCCGCGTCCGGCTGGCACGCTGCTGACAGCGCAACAGGGGGCAGCATGGACCTCATCATCCGCAACGCACGCCTGCCCGGCGGTTCGCCGGTCGATATCGGCATCACAGCCGGCAAGATCGTCGCCCTCCAGGCCGGTCTTTCGGCCGACGCCCAGGAATACGACGCCGAAGGCCACCTGGCCTGCGCCGGACTGGTCGAGACGCATATCCACCTGGACAAGACCCGCATCATCGACCGCTGCCCGCCCGAGGACGGCCGCAACGCCAATGCGGTCCCGCGCGTCGCCGCCGTCAAGCACACCTTTACGCGAGGAAGACGTCTACCGGCGCGCCAGCATCACCCTGGAAAACTGCATCAAGCACGGCACCACCCGGATGCGGACCCATGTCGAGCTGGACGCCGGTGTCGAGATGCGCAGTTTCGATGCGCTGGAGAAACTGCGCCGCGACTACGCCTGGGCGATCGACATCGAATTGTGCGTCTTTCCGCAGGAGGGCCTGACCAACAACAAGCGCTCCGACGAACTGCTGGTGCAGGCGCTGAAACGCGGCGCCCGCGTCATCGGCGCCGCGCCCAACTACGATCCCGACAAGATCGGCCAGATTCGCCGGATCTTCGACCTTGCGCGCGAATATGACGCCGATATCGACATGCATCTGGATTCCGGCAACAGCCCGGCGGACATGGATATCCATCTGGTTTGCGAACTGACCAGGAAGTACGGCCTGGGCGGACGTGTCGCGGTCGGCCACGGCTGCAAGTATTCGACCCTGCCGCCAGCGGATTTGCGCGCCCTGGCCGCCGAAATCGCCGATGCCGGCGTCGCGGTCACCGTGCTGCCCGCCACCGATCTTTACATGATGGGCCGCGACCAGGACCACAGCGTCCGCCGCGGCGTTGCCGATGCCAACATGCTGGTGGAGAACGGTGTCAACTGCTCGATCTCCTCCAACAACATTCTGAACCCGTTCACGCCGATGGGCGACGGCAACCTGATCCGCATCGCCAACTTGCAGGCCAATGTCTGCCAGATCGGCGAGGCACACCGGCTGCGCGAATGCTTCGCCATGCTGACGGACCGTTCGGCGCGGCTGATGAATCTGAAGGACTACGGCATCGCCGTCGGCAATCCCGCCGACATCGTGGTGTTCGACGCCACGACGCCCGAGGAAGCGATCGCGGAGGTGCGCGGCTCCGCTGGTCGCCTTCAAGCGTGGCGTGCGGACCGTGACGCGCCCGCGCGCGGAGTTGCACCGGCCATGAAACTCTCCGACATCGCGCAGGTGATCCGCAGCAAGAACGCCGGGCCAAGGCGGCTGACGCTGGATATCATGTTCGCTTCGGACGCGGATTATCAGCGCGTCGCCCAGTCTCCGGCGCTCGGGGCAGGGAACATCGGCCGCCTGTATCACGTGCCGGCCGACGCCGGTGACAATCATCCCTACCCAGTCGGCCGCGCCATAAAGATCGTGATGGCTCGGAGCATTATGGCGGGCGATCCGGGCGATTGCGACGTTTACGGCGCACAGCAACACGCGCCGCTTGCTGGGCATCGAAATATGAGCGCCTCCGGCCGCATCATCGCCGAATTCCGCCGCTCCCCCCGCCCGATCCGCCTGCTTGGTGCATCCGGACAGCTTGGGTACGGCATTCCCGCCAAATCGTTTCATGCCGGTATCGAGCTGCGGCCCTGACCTGATCGGTTGCGACATGGGATCGATCGATATCGGCCCCACCTACCTCGGCAAGGGCGAGATGGCGACCTCTCCCGAGGCAACACGCCGCGACCTCCGGCGTGTCCTGCAGGCCGCGCGCAATCTGGACGTTCCGCTGGTGATCGGCACGGCCGGGTCCGCCGGCGCCGCTCCGCATCTGGACGCGACACTCGGCGATGCTGCGCGACATCGCCCGCGCTCGATGGCCTGCGCTTCCGCATGGCGGTGATGCGCGCCGATATTTCGCGCGCGGTGCTGTTGGAGGCCGTTCGTTCCGGCAGAGCTCACCAGCTTCGACGGCATGCCGGCGCTGACCGAGGAAGACGTAACCGAGGCCGCCCATATCGTCGGCCAGATGGGCATGGGACCATTCCGGAAAGCGCTCGAAGCGGATGTCGATGTGATCGTGGCGGGCCGGGCGTGCGATACCGCGATCTTTGCGTCTCTGCCGGCGCTTCTGGGCTTTCCGGTCGGTCTCGCCGATGCACATGGCCAAGATCATCGAGTGCGGTTCGCTGTGCTGTGTCCCGGGCGGCCGCGATCCGATCCTGGCGGAACTGGACCACGACGGATTCGTCGCTGGAAAGCATGAACCCGGAACGCCGCGCGACGCCAACCTCGGTCGCCGCGCACAGCCTGTACGAGCAGTCCGACCCGTTCACCATGCGGGAACCGGACGGCACGCTGGATCTGACGCATGCCCGATACGATGCCGTCGACGATCGTCGCACCCGGGTCAGCGGCGCCACCTGGCGCGACACGACACATCCGACGATCAAACTCGAAGGCGCGCGCAAGATCGGTGAGCGCGCGGTGCTGCTGTGCGGGTCTGCCGATCCCCGCTTCATCGGCCAGTGCAAGGCGTTGCTGCCGAAGGTCGCCGACCTGGTGCAAAGCCTGGTCTGCGAAGACCAGCCGATGGACTACACGTTGCGGTTCCGTGTCTACGGCATCGACGGCGTGCGCATGGTGGTGCCGGACAACGAACCGCCGCCCGGCGAAGTCTTCATCATGGGTGAGTGCATCGCCCCGACCCGCGAACGCGCCGCGGAGGTGGTGCGAACCTGCAAGCAATTCCTGCTGCACTACGGCTATCCCGGCCGCCTCTCGACCGCCGGCAATATCGCATTTCCCTTCACCCCGCCGGAAGTTTCGCTCGGTCCCGCCTACCGGTTCAACGTCTATCACCTGCTGCACGTGGACGATGCCGACGCATTGTTTCCGGTGGAGATCGAGGCGGTCGGATGATTCCCGGCGGTGTTTCGGCAGCGGCTGTCCGGGATGCGACGGCCCGGCGGCCATACGTGATCCATTCCATCAGCGTGCATCCGCTAAGATCCACGCTGGGAACGCGTGCCCCTCAGCTTGCCGAAGTGTCCGAGGGGCATTCCAGCGCCTGGGGCGAGACGAACCCTAACGGTCGGCTGGGATGGCCGTCATTGGCCACGCCGCCTTGGCCGCGATTCCCCAATCCTCGGCAATGCGATGCCCATCGAAGCGATAGATGGCGACTGCCGACAAGGATACGGGCCTGCCGTCCTTCTCGCCTGAGAAAAGCCACCTCACCGCGACCTTGTCGTTCTCTTCCACCATGTCCAGGACATCAATCCGTGCGTGGGGCACCTGTTCGGCGAGTGAGCGCAGCATGTCTCGAGCACCGTCATGACCCGACCGAAAACCGCCGATTGAAGGATCATGCAACGCGAAGTCTTCCGTGAACCACTCGGCGACATGATCGATGTCTCCGGTGGACATCAATTCCGCGATCCGCAGGAAAAAGTCCTTCCTCGATGACATGACGCGATTCCCCCCGGTTGTCAACCGTGGGCCATGCCGGTGTTAGCCCAACATAAGAATGTCCCCTCCGACCAACATTAGAATGTCCCCTTTTGAGCGTGGCTCTGGGCGGGGACGGCATGTCCGAGGGACGACTGACGATGAGTGCGGGGGAACGGGAGCGAGCATGTCTTGTGCGCCAGGCGGTGCGAGGCGAGCTGAGCCAACGTGTGTGTGCAGAGCGTCTGGGCATCGGCGTGCGTCAGTTCAAGCGACTCGTCTGCGCCTGGCGCAAGGAGGGCGACAGCGGGCTGGTTTCCCGTCAGCGTGGCCGACCGTCGCATCGGCGCTTGAGCGAGCCTGCGCGCGACCGGATTGAAGCGCTTTTGCGCGACAAATACCCGGATTTCGGTGCCACGCTGGCGGCGGAGAAGTTGCTTGAGAGGGACGCTATCAAGGTCTCGATCGAGATGGTGCGGCGGATCCAGATCGACCTGGGTCTGTGGCGTCCGAAGACCCGGAGGGCACGGCGTGTGTTCCAGCTACGCCAGCGGCGTCCGCGGTTTGGCGAACTGATCCAGATCGATGGTAGTCCGCACGACTGGTTTGAGGGCCGTGGTCCGCGTTGCACGCTGATCGTGTTCATTGACGACGCAACGGGTCGGCTGACGGCGTTGCGGTTTGCACCGGTCGAATCCGGGGCAGCCTATCTGGCTGCCCTACGTGACCATGTTCTGACGCATGGCAGACCTTTGGCATTTTACTCGGACCGCCACGGCATTTTCCGGGTCAATGCGAAAGATGCAGCCAGCGGCGACGGCAAGACGGAGTTCGGACGTGTCGTGGAACGGCTGAAGATTGGGCTGATCCACGCGCTGACGCCGCAGGCGAAGGGCCAGGTCGAGCGTGCGAACCAGACCTTGCAGGACCGGCTGATCAAAGAAATGCGTTTGTGCAACATCAGTTCGATGCAGGAGGCACAGGCGTTTCTGCCATCATTTATCCTCGCCTGGAACGACAGGTTTGCGGTCCCGCCGAGCGACCCGGCACCGGCGCATCGGCCGTGGACGCAGACGGAGGACGCGTTGGACCTGCTGTTGGCACGGCGCGAGGAACGCGTTCTGTCAAAGGCACTGACGTTCAGCTACGGCGGCACGAAATACTGCATCAACACCGGCGGCCCCGGGACTGCGCTGCGTGGGGTGAAGGTCACGGTGCATCACTTTGCCAACGACCGGCTACGCGTGACGTATAAAGACCGAACCCTCGCCCTGACCGCGTATGGGACCTATCCGGTTCCAGACCCGGGCGCCGATGAAAAGACGCTGGACGCTCGCCTCGATACTATCGTAGCGGCACGCAAACCGGCTGCTTTGATTGTTTCCGGGCGTGACGGCGGCATCAAGCCCGGCGCCGAAGGCGCCCCGCTGCGCGGCTTTGAGGCTTGACCCCGCCGCCACGCCCGGAAGCGCGCTGCAAATGCCATGAATGCCATCCCTTGCCCACGCACCCCAGGGGACATTCTTATGTTGCGCAACGAGGGGACATTCTTATGTCGCGTTGACACCGTGGGCCATGCCGGCGCGCCCGCATCGGTTTGACCCCCGGGCTTTGGCTTGCGGCAGGCGGCGGGGGTGCCATCCACGAACGGCCGCCGGGCACGATCCGCCCAGAATGCCGATCTCGGGCCGGACTGTTTCCTATCCCCTGATCGGCAGCTGGCCGGTCTCCGCGCGACAGTCATTGATGATCTGCAGCACACGCTCCCGGTACGGACGGTACTGCACACCGAATTCCTGAACCAGGCGCGAATTGTCGATCAACCAGTTGCCTGACGCATCCCGCCCGCCGGTTTGCTTCTCGAAGGTGATTTTCGCGTCCGGCAGGTACCCACGCACGATATCCGCGATCTCGGCCAGCGAAATCGGCTGACCGCCGGAGCTGTACACCGCGTGCCGAGGCTTCTCGGTCATCAGCACACGAACAAAAACCTCGGCGATGTCATCGACGTGGATCGGGCACCGCATGGCATCGGCAAACGGAAACGAAACCGGCTCGCCGCGCGCGGGCCGCGTAATGATGTTAACGTGATCGACCGAACCGCGCACTTTGTCCGGTCCCGTCACATTGGCCGGACGGATTGCGGTGATCGTCATGCCGTGCTTGTCGATATAGTCCTTCGCCTGGAACTCGTTGAACGCCTTGTGGGAGCCGTACTGAACCACGGCATGCTTGTAGTCGTCCTCGGTCACCGGGCGCTCGCCGTAGTGGCTCTGCTGGCCATTGACGGCGAGGGAACTGGCGAAAACGGTGTGCTTCACCCCGAGGATACGCGCGGCCTCAAAGCAATTGTCCATGCCCACGATGTTGAGCTTCGTCGCGCGGTGCGGCGGCAGGTCCTGGCCGAGGTTATAGGACAGATTGATCACCCGATCGGCCTTCGACGCTTCCATCACCGAGATCACATCGTCGAATTGCGTGACATCGCCGCGGACGACGGACACCTTGTCGCCGAGACCGGCGAGCGAGGGCGCGTTCGGATTGATATCCATGCACACGACGGTCTCGCCGCGTGCGACCAACAGCGGAATGACGCGGATGCCGATGAAGCCGGTGCCGCCGATGACGAAGATGGCCATTGTCGTTTTCTCCCTTCCAGCGGGGTATCCGCCGCCGCGGGCAGGATCAGGGCAAGTGGCCTCGCAGGCAAGAGCGGCGGCCCGGCGCGCCCACCGCGGGCGCCGCGTCGCCGGTCGCCGGACCTTCAGTTCACCCGAACGAACCGATACGGGAAGAAGTCATCCGCCGGCTGCGCCAACTCGATATTCGACTTCGTCCCCCACACGATGACCTGCTGATGCAGGGGAACCGCCGACACATCCTTCTGCAATGTTTCGATCGCCTGATCGATCATCGATGCACGACGTCGCCTATCCGTTTCGACACCGATTTTCTCTATCAGGTTGTCAAGCGTCGGGATTGGAATAGCCGCCGGCGTTCACCTCACCCCGCTCGCCGTTGCGTGTGCCAAGCAGAGTGTAGAGCACGTTGTGCGCATCATACGTCACGGGCGTCCATCCCAGCATGTAGAAATCCGTGTCGTAGTTGGGTTCCAGTATCTTGTTGAAGAATTTCGATTTGGTCTGCGCGTTCAGATCGACCCTGATCCCGATCCGCGCCAGCATCGGCACGATCGCGGTACAGATCTGCTCATCCATCACGTAGCGGTCGCTCGGGCAATCCAGCCCCACCCGGAACCCGTTGGCATAGCCGGCCTCGGCCATCAACTGTTTCGCCCTCACCGGATCGGCCTTCGGCCGGACATCCAGCGCCGCGTCATAGCCGTTGACGCCCGGCCCCCACATCTCCCACGTCGGGTGCGCCAGACCCAGCATGACACGGCTGGCGATGGCCGGCTCATCGATCGCCAGCGCCACGGCTTCCCTCACTCTCACGTCGCGGAACGGATTCCTTCCCCTTCACGTCGGAACTCGGCAGTTCAATCCGGCTCTGGTTGAAGCCCAGGTAGATCGTCCGCAATTCCGGAGTCTGCAGCAGCTTCAACCCCTCGGTCTGCTTGATCCGCGCCATATCCTGCGGCGGCACCGAGTAGATCATGTCGACCTCTCCGGACAGCAGCGCGGCGACCCGCGTAGGCGCCGACGCGATGACGTCGAACTCGACCCGGTCCAGATTGTGCTCCGGCTTGTCCCACCACAGCGGGTTCTTCTCCATCACCGTCCTGCGGTCAGGCTCGCGTGAGACAAGCATGAACGGACCCGTCCCCATCGCAATGATGCAGCGCATAGCTGTCTTCCTTGCCGATGATCACCGGTTCGGTCGCGCCATGCGCCTCGCACCATGCCTTCGACATGATCAGCAGGTTGGTCTGCTCCTGCACGAAGATCGGATCCGGCACAAACGTCTCGATTTCGACCGTCATGTCGTCGATCTTCGCGCGCCTCCTTTACCTGCGAAATCGGCGCGCGCATCGATGAGGTCGGTGCCAGGATCCGCTTCAGCGAGAACACCACGTCCGCGGCAGTGAACGGCGAGCCATCCTGCCACTTCACCCCCTGCCGCAGATGAAAGCGCCAGACCGTGGGCGAGGTCTGCTGCCAGGATATCGCCAACGCCGGCTCCAGCCCGAGGTCGCGGTTGCGGCGAACCAGCGGCTCATAGATATTAGACAGGAAGCTGAGCTGCAGCGTCTCCTGCCGCGTTGCCGGATCCATCGAACTGAGGTCGCCATCATTCGCCCAGCGTAAGGTCGCAGCACCCGCTGCCGATCTAAGGGACCATGACGCCGCCAGAACGGACAGCAAGG
Source organism: uncultured Alphaproteobacteria bacterium (assembly GCA_963817185.1). Classification (GTDB taxonomy): domain Bacteria; phylum Pseudomonadota; class Alphaproteobacteria; order Acetobacterales; family Acetobacteraceae; genus Rhodopila. Next base: position 1,424,667 of record CAWFNN010000007.1, read on the forward strand.
CTACTATCGACAGAGAAATACGCGGCATGAGAATTGTCCCAGGTATCCTTGCCAGTCCGGCTCGACCGAACCAAGCTAAACGGCCCGACCCCGTCCTGAACAGGAAAAGTGCAGATGCAGATCGATCCCGGCACCGATGTCCTTGGGCTGATCGACGTCCAGCCAACCTTCATGCCAGGCGGCGAACTGCCGGTCGCGGGCGGTGACGCCGTCATTCCGGTCATCAACCGATTGCTGCGCCGCTTCGATCACGCGTTCGCGACACAGGACTGGCACCCGCAGGGTCATGCCTCCTTCGCCAGTTCGCATCCAGGTCGCCAGCCCTACGACGCGGTCGCAATGCCATACGGCAATCAGGTGCTCTGGCCCGACCATGCCATCGCCGGAACCGCATCGGCGGCGATTCACCCCGCCATCGATCAGGCTCGGGTCGAGGCGATCGTCCGCAAAGGCTTCCGCCCATCACTCGACAGTTACTCGGCGTTCCTGGAGAACGACCGGCGGACGCCGACCGGCCTGGAGGGCTGGCTTCGCCAACGCGGCCTCTCCCGTATTTTCCTGTGCGGTCTCGCCACCGACTTCTGTGTCGCTTGGTCCGCCGAGGATGCCGCCCGCCTGGGCTTCTCGGTCACCGTCATCACGGACGCCTGCCGCGGCATCGCCCTTCCCACGCCAGACGGCCGCACGACGATGGACGCCGCCCGCGACCGGTTGGCCGCGCTGGGGGTACAATTCACTGCCAGTGCCGATATCGGCACATGATCGCGCCGAGCGGATCGCGGTTCGCTGCAGTCAGCCAGAACCGGCGAAGGGCGTCAGGAAGGGTCAGCGTGCGTGATTTTCCCTTTCCACCTCGCACCATCCGACTTCTCAGCCTCGCCGTCCTGTCGCTGTCTGTCCACACGGCCCGCGCAGCACCCACACCAGTTGGACTGTGGCTGACCCAGGACAAAACCGGCGTCATCGAGATCGCGAAATGCGGCGACAACCTGTGCGGCCGCATCGTCGGCTTCTTCCTCGATCGCGCGGACGACAGGACGCCCGTGGATTACCGCGGCGTCTCTCAGTGCGGACTGGCTTTGATCACGAACGCCAGGCAAGTCCAGCCGGACCTGTGGAAGGGTCACATCACTGACCCACGCGACGGCGATGACTGGGGTGTCGAACTCCGCCTCGACCGACAGGGCAACCTCAGACTGCGTGGCTTCGTCGGCCTGCCCATCTTTGGCCGTACGCAAATCTGGACTCGCTACCCCGGCAAGCCGCCTCCCGACTGCCGCATCTTGATCGAGCAACGCCAGGTGCACGCTCTGCCGAACCGGTTCGCACAGGCTCAACAAGCCGCCGCCATAGAGGACAAATCCATGAAAATGCAAGCCGCCGTGCTGCGGGAACAGGGCAAGCCCCGCCCCTACGCCATCAGCAAGCCCATGACGATCGAAACCGTCGACCTCGACCCGCCCGGCCCCGGCGAGGTGCTCTACAGGATTGTCGGCGCCGGCCTCTGCCACTCCGACCTGTCCACCATCGAGAACCTGCGGCCCCGCAAGCTCCCGACCATCCCCGGCCACGAGGCCGCCGGCATCGTCGAGGACGTCGGACCCGGCGTGACCGGCCTGAAGCCGGGCGACCACGTGATCAGCGTCTTCGTGACCAGCTGCAACGACTGCCGTTACTGCAACGGCGGCCGGCCAAACCTGTGCCAGAGTTCCAACGCCTCCCGCACCAACGGCACGCTGATCTCCGGCGCCCGCCGCCTGTCGCTGAACGGCGAGCCGATCTACCACTACAGCGGCCTGTCGGTGTTCGCCCAGTACGCGGTCGTCTCGCAGAACGCATTGATAAAGATCCCCGACGACGTGCCGCTGGAGGACGCCACCATCTTCGGCTGTGCGGTCGTCACTGGCGTCGGCGCCGTTCTCAACACCGCGCAGGTGCCCCCCGGCGGCCAGATGGCGGTGGTCGGCCTGGGCGGCGTCGGCATGAACGCCCTGCTGGGCGGAGTCGTCGCCGGGGCCGAACGCATCGTCGCCGTCGACCTCAACGCCGACAAACTGAAGCATCGCCCGCGAACTCGGCGCCACCGACACGTTCCTCGCCGGCAACGCCGACGTGGCGGAGGAAATCCGCCACGCCACCGGCGGCGGTCTGGACTACGTGATCGAAACCGCCGGCTCGATCCCCGCGATGAACCTGGCCTACGCCATCGCCGCCCGCGGCGGCACGGTCGTCAGCGCCGGCCTGCCGGCCTCGACCGCCACTTTCTCCTACCTGCACGCCGCCCTGGTGAGTGACGGAAAGAGCATCCTGGGCTCCTATATGGGCGGTTGCGTGCCCAAACGTGACATTCCCCGTTTCATCGCGCTATACCAACGTGGCAAACTGCCGGTGCAAAAATTACGTACGGGAACCATTACCTTTGACGAGATCAATGAGGGCTTCGACCGCCTGTCCGACGGCTCCGTTCTCCGCCAGGTCCTGCAACCGCACGCCTGATTCCACGTCCAGCGGCGGCTGGCCTCATGCCGCGTCCAGCGACCGCTCGCCTGATATTCTGCCGTGAGCATCTATCTGGTCACCGGAGGAGCCGGCTTCATCGGCTCCCACCTGTGCGACACTCTGATCGCGCGCGACGACACCGTCCGCGTGCTGGATGACCTGTCCACCGGTCACCGCTCCAACCTGCCCGCCACCGCGACCCTGATCGAGGGTGATGTCGCGGACCCGGTGATCGTCGCCGCGGCCCTGGACGGCGTCGATGGCTGCTTCCATCTCGCCGCCATCGCCTCGGTCGAAAAAGGCATCACCGACTGGCTCGGGACCCACCGCACCAACCTCACCGGCACCATCACCGTTCTCGATGCGATCCGCCGCCAGGGCCGCCGGATCCCCTTCGTCTATGCCTCCTCCGCCGCGGTCTACGGCGACGCTGCCCCGTGCCGATCGCCGAAACCGCGCCGAAGCACCCCGCTGTCGGCCTATGGCGCCGACAAATACGGCTGCGAACTGCACGCCGGGCGTCGCCAGCCACGTGCACGCCATCCCCACCGTCGGCCTGCGCTTCTTCAACGTCTACGGCCCGCGCCAGGATCCGAAATCGCCTTACTCCGGCGTTATCTCCATCTTCTGCGAGCGCATCGCCACCGGCGCGCCCGTCACCATTTTCGGCGACGGTCAGCAGACCCGCGATTTCGTCTATGTCGCCGACGTGGTCGCCGCATTGCTCGCCGCCATGTCGCTGCGGCCGTCCGGCTCGCCGGTGTTCAACGTCTGCACCGGCGTCGCAACCTCGGTGGCAGCGCTGGCGCACCTGATCGCCGACCTGGCCGGCATGACCCTCGACGTCCAGACCGGACCGCCCCGCGCCGGCGAGATCAGGCACTCACTCGGCGTGCCCGGCGCTGGCCGATACGGTCCTGGGTCTGTCGGAACGGGTGCCGTTGCACACCGGCCTCCGCGATGTCCTGGCATGGATGGCCGGATCCGCCTATTGACCGCCGCATGAAAGGTGTTCTTGAGACCCTGGCGCTGCCGCCGACTGATTTCGTCGTCCTGCTGCTGGTCGGTCTGTTGCTGCGCGGCCGGTGGCATCGATCCGGCCGCCGGCTGAGCCTGGGCCTCGCTGATCGCGCTGATCCTGTTCGGCATGCCGGTCGTCTCGAACAACCTGCTTCGTGGCGCTCGAAACCGGTCTGCCGACAACCCCGCCGGCTGGCCATCCGCCGCAGGCCATCGTCGTTCTCAGTGCCGAAGTGATCCGGGCGCATCAGGAACCGCTGGGCTTTCGGCCCGGCCTGCTCACGCTCGACCGGCTGCGCACCGCCGCCGCGCTGCACCGCCGCACCGGCCTGCCGATCCTGGTCAGCGGCGGCATCGGCCAGCCCCATGCCACGCCCTTCGCGGTCGTCATGGCGCACAGCCTGACGGACGATTTCCAAACCCCGGCCCGCTGGATCGAAGCGAAATCCACCGACACCTGGGAAAATGCCCACTTCAGCGCCGACATCCTGCGGGCCGAGGGTATAACCTCGGTCTATGTCGTGACCCATTCCTGGCACATGCGGCGCGCCCTCGTGGCGTTCCGGGACACCGGACTGACGGTGACCGCCGCCCCGACATCGCTCGACGACCCGTTGGAGCCCGATCTGAGCGACTTCCTGCCCCGCGCCTCCGGCTGGCAGACCAGTTACTTCGCGATACACGAATGGATCGGCTATGCATGGTACATGCTGCACTGAGACCTTCGCCACGATCGCGGCGCTGCCGCCCGAGGCCCTGTCGCTGCTTGACGGCGCTTCCAGCCCGTTCGCAACGCGAGCTTGGTGGGATGTCGTGCTGGCTCATGCGATGCCAGCCGGGGCCGAGGCGTCGTTTGTGGTGATATGGTCGGCCGCGCAGCCGGCCAGGTTCTCGCGCTGCTGCCGATGCTGCGGACAGGCCACCGGCTGATGAGCCTGACCACACCATACACCTGCGAATACACGCCGCTGTTCGCCGCCGGGCTGGACCCGCGGACCCGAATCGCCGCCATGGCTGCGTTCGGCCGGTTCTGCGGCTCGTCCGGAGTCGTTCGCCTCGATGCGCTGCCCGCGGACTGGGACGGCCTCGGCGATCTGCGGGCCGGCGTCCGTCAGGCCGGCCTGCATGTTCTCCGCTTCGACCATTTCGGCAACTGGTATGAGGATGTCGGCGACCTCGACTGGTCCGCCTACCTGCGTCGCCGGCCGGGCACTTTGCGGGAGACGATCAGGCGCCGCCTGCGGCGGGCCGAGAAGCTGCCATTCGCGCGGTTCGACCTGTTCACCCGGCCCGACGCAGATGGATCAGGCGGCGGACGCGTTCGAATCCGTCTATCGCCGAAGCTGGAAGGACGTCGAACCCTTTCCGACCTTCAACGTCGCACTGATGCGCGCGATGGCCAAGCTCGGCCTGTTGCGCTTCGGCGTCTGGTCGATCGGCACGGAACCGGTCGCGGTGCAGGTCTGGGTGGTGCAAGACGGCCACGCCATCGTGCTGAAACTGGCGCATGACGAGGCATTCAAGGCGCACTCGCCGGGGACCGTTCTCACCGCGCTGATGCTGCGGCTTTTGCTAAACGAGGAACACGTTGTGCGCATCGACTTCGGTCGCGGCGACGATGCCTACAAGCAGAGCTGGGCGACCCGGCGGCGGCAGCGTATCGGCGTGTTGCTGGTCAATCCGTGGCGAGCCACCGGGTTCGCCGCGCTGACACGCCACGCCCTCGGCCGCGTTCGCGCGACGTTACGCTCCTCGCATCACGCCTGACGCAGCGGGATCGTTTGCCATCGGTTCGTTGCCTGCTGAGCCCCGCGGAGGGATGACTCCTGCTGACGCCTCGCCGGTCGCAGCCTGCGATGACCGGATCAGGTCGCCGCACGTCCCCAACAGCAGGCGAGGTGACCAGACCGGACCGGCCTCCGCCCAGATCTGCCGGTGCGACCGGTCGGCAAGACTGCGCTTGTAACGATCATCCCCGGCGAGGAAATCATAGGTATCAAGCTCCCGCTCGATTGCGAAACTTATCGCCTGGTGATGACAGGTGAGCCCCGGTTTGGCTCGCGGTTCGGCCGCCGCATAGCCAAAACCGCCCTGATAGGCCAGCATCCGGCGGCGGTAGACAAAGTTGTACAACAGTCCGACGACCGTATCGCCGCACGTCACCTTCAGCATCGCCACCTCGCCACGCGGCATCGCCGCCACGATCAGCTCGCGATGGAACCGGCGGAAGAACGGCCGCGAGAAACAGCCAGGCCGCCCCCTTGCCGTCCAGGCCGTCTGGTGCAGCACCGCCATCTCATCGAGCATTGCCAGCGCCGCGGCTGCCGAATCGGCCAACTCGACCTTGATCGCACCCGTCCGTTCATAGAACCGTGCCGACCGGCGGATCTGCTGGCGCGTGTTGGCGCTGCGTCCTGCGAGGTAATCCTCTCCGGTTGCCCGCAAAGCGGCCAGATCGGCGAACGGCGAGGCCTGAGACCGAAACGCCCGAACCAGCCGCGCCGCACGCCGCAGCACGGTCAGGACCGGTTCGCCCACACCCGACAGAACCAGGTCATGCCGCGAAGCCACCGCTCGCAGACAAAGTTCGGTCACTTCGTCCGCCCGCCCAGTCTCGGCGAGCACGCCGTTCTGTTCCACATAGGGACAGTCCAATTCCGCCACACCGCTTTCGCTGAGGTGCAGGACCGCCGGCCCAACCCGTCGGCGGACCCGGTTGAACAGTGCCATCCCGATGGTGCGCTGGTTCTCGCTCGCTTCCACCAGGACTGGGTCGGGAAATCGCTCCGCCGCCAGGCAGCCGACCCAGGTCCAGCTTTGAAAGAACGACAAGGCGGCCCGCTGTTCCAGTTCCCGCCACCGCTTGCCCAGTTTGGCAAAATCGCCAACGCCGGAGACGCGGACATCGATCACGGCGACACGCACACCCCGCCGGCCAGGGCATCTCGCCGCCCGCGCCACAGCGCACCATGGGCGGCGAACATCGCGGCCTGATCGAAGTCCCGCCGCGCTTTCGCCAGGTTGGCGCGCCCGATCCGGCGACGGCCTTCGGGGTCGCCCGCCAGCGCCGCCAGCGCGCCGGCAAGGGCCGCATCGTCCAGGGGCGTCACGAACAAACCGTTCTCCGCCGCCACCATCAGCCGGACATCGCCGACGTCGGTCGAGACGACGGGCAGGCCGCTGGCCATCGCCTCGATCACCGAAAGCGGCATCTGTTCGGTGTCCGACGCCAGGGCGAAGATGTCAAACCGGGCATAGAACGCAGCAATTTCCTGATGATAGCCGGCGAACTCGACCCGATCCGACACCCCGAGCGACACGGTGAGGGCCTGCAGCGCGGCACGCTCGGGCCCGTCGCCGACGATGACCAGGCGGCCCGCCGGCAGCATGGCGAAAGCCCGCAGCAGGCGGGCAACATTCTTCTCCGCCCGCAGCGCCGCCACGGTGCCGATCACCGGTTCGGTCGATCCGCGCCGGGACCCGTCGGTCGCGAATCGCGTCAGGTCGATCCCGTTCGGCACGTACCGGATGACCGTGCGCGGCAGCTTCCAGACCTCGGTGGCGATGCGGACCAGGTTGCGCGACGGCAGCACGACCGGCGTCCGCGCCAGCGCGAGGCGCCGCGTCAGCACTCGGCGCACGATCTGAGTGGTGCGTTCCTCCGGCCCGAACCCGTCGACGACATGAACGTGACGCGCAACCGGCACGATGTTGGCCAGGGCGAACTCGATCGCCCCCCAGTTGCAGGTGACCAGCACATCCGGCCGCCAGTCCCGCAGCAATTTTCGAAACTGCCACGCATTCGACAGCATTGCGTCCTTCGCCGCGATGATCGCCGGAAACGTGACATCCAGATCGGACCGCAGCCGCTCCCGGCACGCCAGGTCGCCATCCAGCGAGGCCACGATGTGACGGAAGCACGCGCCAAAATGGTTGGCGATGGCGGCGAAGCGCACCTGTGCCCCCCCGACCGCGAACGTCGGGAAGATGTGTGCGACCAGCGGCGCCGCCCGGCCGGTGTGCGCTTCTGGACTCGCGGTCTGTCCGGCTGGCCGTTCCATCTTGACTTTCCTCGGGCCTTCCGCCGACACGGCATGCAATGATCGGGCTTCGGCTTACCGCAATCGCTTTCGCTGCCGCAATGCTTTGCATTCAGCCGGTGGCGGCGCGCGAACTGTCCGTCGGACCGGGCCGGATGCTGAAATTGCCAAGCCAGGCCGCCGCCGTCGCCGTCAACGGCGATACCGTCCGCATCGATCCCGGAACCTATGCCGATTGCGCCGTCTGGACCGCGTCGGATCTGCTGATCGAGGCGACCGGCCCGGGCGTTCTGATCGCCGGCAAGACCTGCGCCGGCAAAGGCATCTTCATCACCGCGGGTGCCGACATCACCGTCCGCGGCATCACCTTCGCCGATGCTTCGGTCGCCGCGCACAATGGCGCCGGCATTCGCGCGTCGGGCGAGAACCTGACCGTGCGGCACAGCCGGTTCCTGAACAACGAGAACGGCATCCTCGCCGGTGGCGGTCCGCACAGCGTGCTGCGCATCAGCGACAGTGAGTTCGTCGGCAACGGCGCGTGCATCGCCGCCTGCGCACACGGCGTGTATGCGGGGGCGCCGATCGCCCTGCTGGACATCGAGCACTGCGTGTTCCTCGACACGAAGATCGCGCACCACATCAAGTCCCGGGCGCGCAACACGATTGTTCGCGACAGCCGGATCGAGGACGGGCCGGACGGCACCGCCAGTTACCTGATCGACATCCCGAATGGCGGCAATGTGCTGATCCAGGGCAACGTGATGGAAAAGGGCGCGCACACCGACAATCGCGCGGTCGCGATCTCGATCGGCGAGGAAGGGGTGAAAAACCCCACCGGCGCGCTGATCATCCGCGACAACGTGTTCCACAGCGATGTGCCGGAGCGAACCGCCTTCGTCCGCGACAGCACGTCGACACCGGTCGACCTCACCGGCAACAGGATCACCGGCGACGTCAAACCTTTGACGCCGCTGGCCGCGATGGCAAGATAGCGCAGCAGCAGCCTGACCCGACTCGCAAGGCAACCTCAATCTAATGAAATCGCGCAATAAACATGCGTCGGAGTTTCACTTCAGGGTGCAACGCCGGCGACCGCTCCGGTCGTGCGGCAATGCTTGAGGACCGGCACGGCGGCTGGCCCAACCCGGCGCAAGGAGCCTGAAAAGATGCCGAAACGTTCGCTCGTGGCCATCTTGTTCGCGCTGCCCGTTTCGGTCCTGGCCGCGCCGCCGCGCTCCGTGCCAGAGGTCGCGCCAGGGCTCGCGCCAGCGGTCGCATTCGAGGTCGCGCCCCAGGTCGTGCGCTTGGATAGCTATCCGGCGGTACAGGTCGCTTTTCAAAACGGAGTGAGGGGGATCCCCGATCTCGTCTACCGGCGGCCGATCGGGTACCGGCCCCTGACGCTCGACCTGTATCTGCCGCCCGTGACGCTGCCACGCCCGGCCCAGGGCTTTCCTCTGGTCGTCTACATCCACGGCGGAGGCTGGGCCCAAGGCGACCGTCGCCAGAACTGGCCATTCTTCGATTTTCCCGGCGTGCTGGCTTCGCTGTCGGCCAGAGGATACGTGGTCGCCTCCATCGATTACCGATTGAGCAGTGAAGCAACATTCCCCGCCCAGGCCAGAGGACGTGAAGGCGGCAATCCGCTGGATCAGGTCGCGAGCGCCGCAATACGGCGTCGATCCTGCCAAGGCGATGACCTGGGGCGCATCAGCCGGCGGCCATCTCGCCGCACTCGCCGCCGTCAGCTGCAACGTCCCGGCTTTCGAGTCGGCGCAGACCATCGCTCCCGTCGCAACGGCGACCGGAGCGGTTCCGATCGTCCCAGCCACCGTCTCGGACTGCGTCCAGGGAGCGGTCACGTGGTTCGGCGTGTTCGACTTCGCCACCATCGCGGCGCAGGCTCGGGAAAGCGGGTCGTTTTCACGCGATGTCGCCGACGTGCCCGAGTGGCGTCTGCTGGGTTGCTTCGCGAGCGAGTGCGAACACGGGCAGATCGCGGCGGCAAGCCCGGTCACTTATGTCAATGCAACCAATCCTCCGATGCTGCTGATCGTCGGAACCGACGACACGATCGTGCCGTATAAGCAGACACTGGAAATGGCGGAAAAACTGAAGACGCGCGGCGTTCCGCACCAAGTGATGGTCCTTCCCGGAATCAATCACAGTTTCCTGGGCAAGACGCCCGAGCAGACCCGAGACGCCAATCTGAAAGCGTTGGACGCGACCTTTCGCTTCATCGACCGGACGATGAAGACAGCGGACGGCGACCGCGGCGGAATGGCAGCACCAAAATGACCGCCGGGTGGGCGGGCCCGTCAGGGTATGGATCGCCTTTAGCGGTGCTCGCCTCCGCCCACCGTCGACGGTCTCATCCCGACGGACGATCGTCCCCTTAGTCGCTCTCCGGCGTAATGACGTTCTGCGCGCGGGGGCCAAGCAGGGCTGCCCGCATCGTCTCCGCGGATTTGATGCGGATGTCGTCCCAGGCCTGCGGCGTATAGAACGCGGAGTGCGGCGTAATGATCAGCCGCCCCAGCGTCCAGGCTTCGCGCGCCCGATACGCGCGTATCAGTTCGGGGACGGGCTCAACCGGCGGCTCTACCGGCACCACGTCGAGCCCGACGCCCGCGAGATGACCGGTCTTCAGCAATGTCGCCAGCGCATCGATGTCGACGATCGGACCGCGCGCGGTATTCACCACCACCGCACCCTTCGGCAGCAGCGACAACTGCTTCAGTCCCAGCATCCCGCGGGTCTCGCGCGTCAGCGGCGTGTGGACCGAAAGCGTATCGGTTTGACCGAGTAACGCCTCCAGTGTCGCGGTGCGCTCCACGCCCAGTCCAAGCTCGACACCATTCGGCAGATGCGGATCGTAAAATACCACGCGAAAGCCGAACGCCTTGGCCCGTAACGCGACCGCGGTCGCGATCCGTCCCATGCCGACGATACCGAATGTCTGTACCGACGATCGTCGGACCAGCGGGTCGTCAATATACCGCCACACCGCCGGCGGGTCGGCGCGCTGGGTCTCGTGGTGCAGCAGCAACCCCCGGCGCAGCGACAGCGCCAGTGCCATCGCATGATCCGCGACCTCGGTCGTGCCGTAGTCCGGCACGTTCAGGATCATGATCTGACGGTCTGCCGCGGCGACGCGGTCCAGGTTGTCGTAGCCCACACCCATCCGGCAGATCGCCCGCAACCGAGGGAAGCGCTTCAGGTCGTTGGCGCTGACCTTGTAACGCAGGATCATCAGCCCCTCGGCCGCGGCGCAGTCCTCATCCGACAGATCCGCCAGTGAATTCGACGCCGTCGGAACGATAATCCGGACATCCGGACCGTAGATCCGCCGCTCCACGCTGTCGTCGGGATAGGAGTTTTCCGAATACAGGACGGTGGCAGTGGTCATCGCGGTCGGTTTCCTCGCTGGCTCTCCTTTCTCCTAAGACGTGCCCACAGGTCATGCAATTCGATGGGATAATCCTGGGGCGCAACCCTGGGGCGCGATCGCGCCGCACGCTCCGCCGGTCCGCCCCGAGGCGCCTATTTCGACTCCTCTGCCTTCTTCTTCTGATGGTGCCCGATCGCGGCCCCGGTAGCGGCGCCGGCAACCGCGTGCCCGCTGCCGACTTCGTGTCCGGCCAGCGCACCCACGGCCGCGCCCTTGGTGGTGCCCGCCGGCTTCTTGTCGGAATCGCTCGCCGCGTGCGCCGAAACGGTGAAACCTACGAGCAGGGCGGTCAGTATGATACGTCGCATCGTGTCCTCCTTGTTGGTGGGGCATGCAACGCGATCCGGCGCCCAGTGTTCCACCGCCGGCGGCCGGAGGCTGAGCCGCTGCCGCAAACGTGTTGAGTTGGGTGGCATGCCTGGCTTACCGGACCTGAGCGGCGTCTCCTGTCGCGAACAGACGATCGTCGCCGACTAACGCTGGCGATCGCGGATGCCAGCCGTGTATCTGGCGCGATAGCGTTCTCATTCGACTGACAAAGTCACAGGCGGCAAGATCAAGACCATCCGGCAGCGATCGAACCATCATCATCGCCTCGGCGCGACCATCGCCGGCGTGGTGCCGAACGTCTTTCGAAACGCGGCGCCAAACGCCGGCACGCTGGCATAGCCGACGGCCGCCGCCACCTTCGCCGGGCGGCATGCCCTGGGCGATGCGGGCAAGCGCCTCGGTCATTCGCAACTGGCACCGCCATTGCTGGAAACTCATACCGGTGTCGGACCGGAACAGCCGCGCCAGGGTCCGCACCGAGGCCCCGGCGACCGCGGCGTACCCATCCAGGTCGCGCGGATCAGCCGGATCGGCGACCAGCGCAGCCGCCACGCGCGCCAGCCTGGGATCGCGACACGCCGGCAGCGACAGCTTCCGCGTTCGCGCACGCCCGATCTCATGCAGCACCAGCGCCGCGACCAGCCGGATCGGTCCGCGCGCATCCCACACCACCGGCTCCCCGCACACCGTCAGGATCAGTTCGCGCAGCAGCGGCGACACCGCGATCACCGTCACCGCCGCCGGCCCGCGCGCCGCCGCGTCCGCCCGCAGGAACAGCGCCCGCATCTGCACCACCCCATCCATGCGCACCGCATGCAGGGTATCGGCCGGCACCCACAGGCCGGTGCCCGGGCGGGATCGGTGAACAGGGCCACCTCGGTGGTGATCCGCATCACCCCGGCAGTGGCGAACAGCAGCTGCGCCCGGGATGCCGGTGCAGCCCCGTCTCGTGGCCCGGATCATAGTCGCCGGCATAGCCCACCATCGGCCGTGGCGCCTGCTCGAACGGTTGCAGCCGGCTTTGGCCGTCACGCGACAGATTTTGGCCAGACATCGCCATAGCGACAGCCTACACTTCGGTTCAACGCGAAGGAAATGTCCATCATGACCCCAGCCGCCCGGCAGATCGTGTTCATCAACACCGCACACACGATCACCCACTACAGCCTGCTGATCCTGCCCACCGCGGTGCTGGCGATGGCCGTCCCCGGCGGCCCGTTCGGCGAATCCGTACGGCCCGATCCTCGCGCTGGCCACCGGCATGTTCGTGCTTCTACGGCCTGCTGTCCCTGCCGCAGGGCTGGCTGGTGCAGCGCCTCGGCCGCAAGACGCTGATGACCGCATTCTTCCTCGGCACCGGGCTCAGCCTCGCCGCCGCCGGCCTGGCGCATTCTCCGGCGATGCTGGCGGTGGCGCTGGCCTGCGCCGGGGCCTTCGCCGCGATCTACCACCCGATCGGCACGACCATGCTGGTGGAGGCCGCGGGCGACAAGCCCGGCCGAGCGATCGGGGTGAACGGCGTCTTCGGCAACCTGGGCGTGGCACTCGCCCCCGTCGTCACCGCCTTCCTGGCCAACGAGATCGGCTGGCGCGCCGCCTTCGTCGCCCCCGGGATGCTGTGCGCGGTGGCCGGACTGTTCTGGATGCGCACGCCGCTGGCGCATGCCAGTGCCCACGCCAACAGCCCGCCCGTTCCCGCCGATTCCCGCGCCACCTGGTCCGCCGCGCCGTGGTCGTGCTGATGCTGATCGCAATGTCCTCCGGCCTGGTGTTCAACGCCTACACAATCCTGCTGCCGAAGCTGATGCAGGAGAGGCTGGCCGGAAACGCCACGCTGCTGCCGCTGGTCGGGCTTGCCGCGTTCCTCGTGACGCTGTGCGGCGCGCTGACCCAGTTCTCGGTCGGCCGGATGATCGACCGTAGCACGCTGAAGAGGGTCTTCCTGCCGGTCAGCCTCGTGTTGGCCCCGGCGATGCTCGCGCTTGTCTTTCGCCCAGGGATGGCTGGTGCTGCCGTTGGCCGGTGCCGTCGCCGCCTCGATCTTCGGGCAGGTGACGGTGAACGAGACGATGGCAGCCCGCTACATCTCCCCGGCCACTGCGGGCGCGCATCTACTCGGTGCGCTTCTTCGTCGGCTTCCTCGGCGCCGCCGCCGCCGCACCGGTGGTTTCCATCCTGTATGAGCGCACCGGCAGCGTGGCCGCGGTGACCATGGTGCTGTCGGCGTTCTCGGTCGTCACCCTGGGCTGCGCGCTGTTCTTCCCGAACCGCAAGGAGGAACTGGCGCCCGAGCTTTGGGTGCAGGCGATGCCGGTCGCGGCCGAATAGAGCAACGTCAGCGTGACCGGGATCGCGAAACGACCTCAGGTCGACGAGACGGCTCGAGAAATATAACCAGGGGCGCTTGCGCTCACGGTGAAAGCGCTCCCGCGCCGCCCGGCGCACCGTCAACCGGCTCGTTTAATCCACGGACCGTTTCGGACCTGGCCGCGACTGCGGTTGCGAACCACGGCCATCGCGACCAGCGCCGCCGCCGGATTTGCAAACTGCCCCAGAACACGCCACATCTGCCCGCATGTTGCTCCGCCGCACTCTTCTGCTTTCCACCGCCGCGCTCCTGCCTCTCGGCCTCGCAGCCCACGCGGCGCCGCACGCGGCTCTCACCGCCCAGGACCAGGCGGACATCAAGCGAATCGAGGCCTATCTGAACGGCCTCACCACGCTCAAGGCCCACTTCATGCAGGTCGCGCAGGACGGCGGGGTGTCCGCAGGGCACCGCCTGGCTCGAGCGCCCCGGCCGCATGCGCTTTCAGTACGATCCCCCGGCGCCGTTCCTGCTGATCGCCGTCGCATGGCGTGCTGACCTTCCACGACTCGACATTGCAGCAGACCAGCACGATCGCGCTGAACCGCACCCCGCTGGGCATCCTGCTGGCCGACGCACGTGGAACTGTCCGGCGCCGTGACGGTGACCGCGATGCAGCACCTTCCCGGCCAGATCCAGCTGACGCTCGTGCGCACCGAGAACCCGGGCGACGGCTCGTTGACACTGGTCTTCGCCGATCCGCCGCTGTCTCTGCGGCAGTGGACTGTGGTGGATGCGCAGCAGCGGGCGACCCACGTCACTCTGTCCAACGTCCAGCTCGGTGGCACCTTCGACCAGCAACTGTTCGAGCAGATCAGCCCGCCCAACGCTAAGCAGGAGTAGTGCTCCGTCCCCGGCGTCGGCCCGAGGATTTGACGATCCCAGGGCAAGATACCGGCACGCGAAAGTTCGGAGGCGGCATCCCGGGCGCCGGCCCTGCATGACGGACATGTGTAAGGCGCAGCGAAAAAGTCTTCTTTTCGCCGGCGAAGTTAGGGAATGATCCTCCTCGAGCATGAGGTCTCCCCGCGTCGTCAAGCCCCTGATCGGCATCAGTTGCTGCACCAAGCAGTTCGGCGTCTTCGGAATGCCGAATCATGCGGCCTCCGACACCTACGTCCGCGCGACCGATGAGGTGATCGGCGCCGTCCCGGTGCTGCTGCCTGCCCGCGGTCCGACCGCCGATATCGACACCCTGCTGGACCGCCTCGACGGCATCATCCTGACCGGCAGTCGCTCCAACGTGCAGCCGACGCTTTATGACGGGCCGCCGCATGCCGAGGGCACGCCGGAGGACCCCAACCGCGACGGCATCACGCTGCCGCTGATCCGCACCGCCGTCGCCCGCGGCGTTCCGCTGCTGGCGATCTGCCGCGGGTTCCAGGAGCTGAACGTGGCCCTCGGCGGCTCGCTGCACCAGCGCATACAGGATCTGCCGGACCGGATGGATCATTCCACGCCGATGCAGGCTTCCTCCCGCGTCCGCACCGGCAAGGCGCATGCGATCCGCGTCACCCCGAACGGCTGGCTGCATCGCCTCGCCGGCGCGACCGAGATCGCCGTGAACTCGCTGCATAACCAGGGGATCAACCAGCTCGCCCCCGGACTGACGGTCGAAGGCATCGCACCGGACGGCTTGATCGAGGCGGTACGGGTCGTCGCCAGTGAGGCCGGGCCCGCTATCGGCTATGCCGTCGGGGTCCAGTGGCATCCGGAATACGACTGGCGGACCGACGCACTGTCACGGGCGATCTTCGAGCAGTTCGGGACCGCGGTTCGGGCCTACGGCGACGCGGCACGCCTCGGCGGAGTTTCCATCGCCGCCGACTGAAGCGGGCCGGATGCCTCTCCCCGGCGCTTGCGGGGTCATCATGCTCAGCACGGACCTCGCGGCGAAATGGGAACCGCTGATCCTCGTTCAGTTCTCCGCATCAGTTCCGCTTTCCCTCTTGCCAGGGCCTCGGTTTCGACCGATGTATCCGCCTACGAGACCGGACCGCCACGGTCCGGTTTAGCGATCATCCAGCACAGGACAGGCCGCCGCCATGTTCATCGAAACCGAAGGCACCCCCAATCCCGCTACGCTCAAGTTCCTGCCGGGACGCGAGGTGATGGGCCTTTCCACCGCCGACTTCGCCTCCGCCGTCACCGCCGTCCGCAGCCCGCTGGCAACCGATCTGTTCGCCCTGCCAGGCGTCGCGCGCGTTTTCCTGGGCGGCGATTTCATCTCCGTGACCAAGAACGATGAGATTTCCTGGCAGGCGCTGAAGCCTCAGGTGCTGGGCGTCATCATGGATCATTTCGTCGCCGGCCGTCCGGTGATCGAGGGTGACGAAACGGACTTCGACGAGGAAGACGTCGACGAAGCCGACCGCGAGGTCGTCGACCAGATCAAGGAACTGCTCGATACCCGCGTCCGTCCCGCGGTGGCCGGCGACGGCGGCGACATCGTGTTTCGCGGCTACCGCCAGGGCGTCGTCCGCCTGCACATGCAGGGCTCCTGCTCCGGTTGCCCGTCCTCCAGCGCCACGCTGAAGCACGGCATCGAGAACATGCTGAGGCACTACGTCCCGGAAGTCGTCGCGGTGGAGCAGGTCGAATTCTGACCGGCACCAGCCGTTGACGCCAGCGGACGCATCTTTCACGCTGCGCCGCAGCAAAGCCAGGAGTAGCCTATGACGCCAGGAGTTGCCTATGACGATCGACGCCGCCGGTCTCGACCTGCTGTTCAAGGAAGCCCGGACCCACAACAAATGGCACGACAAGCCGGTCACCGACGAGACGCTGCATGAACTTTACGACATCCTGAAGTTCGGCCCGACTTCCGCCAACAGTTCGCCCGCGCGCTTCGTGTTCATCCGCACCAAGGAAGGCAAGCAAAAGCTGGCGCCCGGCGCTGTCGGCCGGAAACACCGAAAAGACCATGAGCGCGCCGGTGACCGTGATCGTCGCCTACGATCCGAAGTTCTATCGAGCAATTGCCAAAGCTTTTCCCGCACAATGCGGATGCGATCTCCTGGTTCACCAGCAACGATTCGCTGGCGGCGACCACGGCGTTCCGCAACGGGACCCTGCAAGGCGCCTACCTGATGATCGCCGCGCGCTCGCTGGGCCTGGATATCGGAGCGATGTCGGGCTTCGACAATGCCAACGGTCGATGCGGCGTTCTTCTCCGGCAACGGCTGGCGGTCGAACTTCCTGGTCAATCTCGGCCACGGCGACCCGACTGGTGTGTTCGACCGCTCTCCGCGCCTTTCCTTCGAGGAGGCATGCATCCTGGCCTGAAGCTTCGTCCGTGCAAGGCCACCCCGCTCCGGGCAGCAGCACGCCACCCTTTCCAACCCTGTCCGCAGGAGTTCGGCCGACCCTCGGGGAAGATCCCGAGGCATGCGCGGAAGTCTCGCTGCGCTTTTGTGTGCGGATCGAAACGGCCGCGGCGGTGACCCTTGTAACGACCAAACGGCAACCGCCGTGATGCATGATGGTGTTGACCCGATCGCAGGGCTTGCGCCGCCCCAGGCGTTCCACCCCGCCTGACCATGTTCTAACTTCATCCCGCCATGCGGATACTTGCTCTCGATTCGGCCGTTGCGCGATGTTCGGCGACCATCGTCGCCGACGGCGCGGTCGTGGCCGGCTATCAGCAGGACCTCGACCGCGGCCACGCCTCGGTCCTGCCGGTCATGGCACAGGACTGCCTGCGCGACGCCGGCCTCCAGGCGGCCGATCTCGACCTGATCGCGGTGACCGTCGGTCCCGGCAGCTTCACCGGCATTCGCGGCGGCGTGGCCCTCGCCCAGGGCATCGGCGTCGCTGCGGACCGGCCCGTCATCGGCGTCACGGTCGGCGAGGCGCTGGCCGATTCGCTGCCCCAACTCGGCGGGCCGATCATTGTGGTGCGCCACCGACCAGCCGGCGCGGGCGGATTTTCCTGGAGGTCGCCGACAAGGTGTTCTCCCTCGCCGTACCGGATCTTGCCCATCCCGACCTGGACCGGTCGCGATCGCCGGCGCCGCCGCCGCCGACATCGCCAGCCGGCTCGCCGCTCGCGGGGTGAACGTCATGCTGACCGATGCCCGCCTTCCCACCGGCCGGCACATCGCACAGGTGGCGGAACGGCGCTTTCTCGGCGCGATCCGGCCGCTGCCGGCTGAACCGCTGTATGTCGATCCGCCGGAAGCCAGGTTGCCCGGTGGCATGCCCCCGCCCGGCCCGCCGCACTGACCCGGAATGCTGTATCGCGCCACGCCAGCCGACTGTGACGTCATGGCCGCCATCCACGCCGCGGCCTTCACTGCGTGCCGACGCCTGGAGCCGGGATGTCTTCGCTCTGCAGATCGCACTGCCAAACGTGTTCGGGTTGCTGCATCCGTCGGGCGGGATGATCCTGGTTCGGGTCGCGGCGGATGAGGCGGAAATCCTCACCCTCGCCGTCAGCCCCAGACGTCCGCCGAGGCGGCATCGGCGCCGCGTTGCTCCGCGAAGCAACGACCCATGCCGCGGCAAGGGGCGCCCGCACTGTCTTTCTGGAGGTTTCCGTCGCGAATATTGCCGCTCGTCAACTCTATGCCCAGAGTAGGCTTCGTCGAGGCCGGCCGGCGGCCGCATTATTATTCGGATCAATCCGATGCGCTGGTGTTGCGGCTCAACCTTGATCCGCCGGATTGACCGGCCGTTCCGGCCGCTCAATTCCCCCGGCGGATCAACAGGCGGCTGATTCCATCAGCGCCTGTCTCAAGCGACAGCACCTCGTGCCCCTGTTCCGTTGCTGTCCGTGGAACATTTTGCAGCGGCTCCTCGCCCTTCAGCATCACCAGAAGTGTCTCGCCCGGCGCCATCCTGTCCAAGGCCAACCGTGTTCTGACAAATGTCATGGGGCAGACGTCGCGTGTAATATCTAATCTGCGGGTTACATCTTGCATAGCCGACACGATTCTGCTCTATTCAATTTGTTAGTCACTGTTGCGAAACGGCGGCACAAGTTCATATATAGATGCAGCATAACGACTGGAAAGGTCTCTACGATGGCTGAAAAGCCGATTGACTCCGCTATTCTCGGGCTGACGGCCCAGATCGTCTCGGCACATGCCGCCAACAATGAGGTGGAAGCGAGGCGCGCTGCCGTCCGTCATCCGCGCGGTTTATGATACCTTGGCGAATATCAGCGAACCGCCCGCCGCGCCGGTCGAAAAGGCCCAGCCCGCGGTGCCGGTCCGCAAGTCCGTCTTCCCGGATTACATCATCTGTCTCGAGGACGGGAAACGGCTGAAGATGTTGAAGCGGCATCTGTCCACTTCCTTCAACCTGACCCCCGACCAGTACCGGGAGAAATGGGGCCTGGACGCCAGCTATCCGATGGTCGCGCCGAATTACGCCGAACGGCGTTCGGCACTCGCCAAGGAGATTGGCCTGGGCACGCACCGCACGTCCAGCCGCTGAGCCACCTTGAGCGGCTCTCATCGGCGCGGCGCCCCGGCCGGCCTGACCCCAGGGTGTGCAAAGCTTAAACACGCCTAGGCTTCCCTGAGCCTACCCCGGCATTGTATGCGGTTGCCTTGGGCGTCCCTCATCGAGGACAAGTGCCGACGGAAGGACCGCAAGGAACCGTATGGAATCGCGGATCGAGCGCCTCTGCATCGAACGGGGCCTGAAGATGACCGGCCAGCGCAGGGTCGTCGCCCGGGTCCTGTCGGATGCGGGCGATCATCCCGATGTCGAGGAGTTGTACCGCAGGGCCTCCGCCCTCGATCAGCACATCTCGATCGCGACAGTCTACCGCACCGTGCGGCTGTTCGAGGAACAGGGCATCCTCGAGCGCCGCGACTTCGGCGGCGGGCGCGCCCGCTACGAACCCTCCGAGGATGGCCCGCACTACCACCTGATCGACGTCGAGACCGGCAAGGTCATCGAGTTCCAGGACCCGGAACACGAGCGCCTGATGCACGCGATCGCCGCTCGCCTCGGCTTCGACGTCGTGTCCCTGCGGCTCGAACTTTTCGGACGTCGCCGCGACTCGGCGCCCCCGCTGCAACCCGGATCCGATGGCCTTGGACCGACCGAACCTCCGCACCCCGAATCGGGACGCGATCACGACCCCAACCCCGACGTCCGGCACGAACCCGCCGACGTCGGCCGCGATCCGCGGCTCCGCGACACCAACAGAGGAGCCAGCCGATGAGCCAGGTGAGCGAAGTCGATCAATCCGCTCGATCCGAACATTCAGTTCGCCGGAAATCAGGGGCGGCAGGCTGGGCGTCAGGATCGCCGCCGGCCAGGCCGAGATCGACGCCGTGCAGGCGCTGCGCTACCGGGTGTTCTATCAGGAGATGGGGGCGCGGGCCGATGGCGAGACAACCCGCACCCAGCGCGACAGGGATATTTACGACACCGTGGCCGACCATCTGCTGGTGGTCGACCACGGCCTGGGCGAAGGTCCGGAAAGCGTTGTCGGCACCTACCGGCTGATCCAGCGTGAGGCCGCGAACCGGATCGGACACTTCTATTCGTCGGACGAGTACGACATCGCCCGCATCGAGGCGCATTCCCGGCCGTATCCTGGAACTCGGCCGGTCCTGCGTCGACAACGGCTATCGCAACCGCTCGGTCATGCAACTGCTGTGGCGCGGCATCGCCGCCTATGTCTTCCTGCACAAGATCGAGCTGATGTTCGGCTGCGCCAGCCTGCCGGGCACCGACCCGGACGCCCTGGCGCTGGAACTCACCTATCTTTACTACAATCACCTCGCGCCCGCTTCGATCCGCCCGCGCGCTCTGCCCCACCGCTATATCGAGATGCGCCGGCTCGATCGCGAAGAGATCGACGCCCGTGCCGCACTGAACCGGCTGCCGCCGCTGATCAAGGGTTATCTGCGATTAGGCGGCTTCGTCGGCGACGGCGCGGTCATCGATCCGCAGTTCAACACCACCGACGTCGCCGTCGTGGTGCAGACCGACCTCGTGACCGACAAGTATTACAGGCATTACGAACGCCACACGAGGGAGACCTCGGACTGAATGTCCGCCCCATGTCCCGTTCGCTGACCTCACGTTCGTGGACCGGCCGGCTTTCTTCGTTGCATCGGCGGGTGGTTGCGCTGCGCGGATGGCGGGCCGACCTGGTCGCGGCCGTGTCGGGCGTGGTCTCGGCCTTCGCGCTGCCACCGCTGTACGGTTTGCCGGCCCTGTTGATCGGCATCCCGGCGCTGCTCTGCCTGATTGAGGGCGCACGCGGACCAGCCGTGGCGGCCCGTCGCGGCTGCTGGTTCGGCTTCGGACTGCACGTGGTCGGGCTGTACTGGATCACCGAGGCGATCCTGTATCGAGGCCGCCCGCTTCTGGTGGCTCGTGCCCTTCGCGGTGCCCGGGCTCGCGGCGTTGCTGGCGGTCTTCATCGCCATACCGGCCGCCGTGGCTCGCCTGGCCCGCCCCGGCTGGCCGATGGCGCTGACCCTGGCCGGCGCATGGGTGCTGGGCGATCTCGCCCGCCAGTTCGTCGCGACCGGATTCCCTTGGAACCCGCTGGGCAGCGTTTGGGAGTTTCCCGGCCGCCTGGGCGATATCATGATCCAGCCCGCCTCCCTGGTCGGCGTGCATGGTCTGACATTGGCGACCATCCTGCTTGCATCCACCCCCTTGCTCGGCTGGACGTGGCGCGCCGGCGGGCTGGCCATGCTGGCGCTATGGTGCGGGTTCGGTATCGACCGGCTGGACCAGCCGATGCCGCCGGCGCCGGACCTCACCGTGCTGCTGATCCAGGGCAACGTTGCCCAGGGCCAGAAATGGGACCGCGCGCTGATGGTCTCGATTTTCCACCGCTACCTGGACCTGACCCGTCAGGCCGTCGCGATGGCGGACGGCCATCCGGCCGTGGTGGTCTGGCCCGAAACCGCCAGCCCCGCCTTGTTGCAGACCGATCCCGAGGCGCGCGAACTGATCGCCGACGCCGCCGGCGGCGCGACCGCGCTGGTCGGGTCGGTTCGCTTCGACAAGCAGAACAGCCGCGCAACAGTCTGTTCGCCCTCGGCGCAGGCGGCGTCATCGAGGCAATCTATGACAAATGGCACCTGGTCCCGTTCGGCGAATACCAGCCCGACTGGCTGCCCGTCGAGCATCCAGGTCGTCCCCGGCGGCGGCTTCGCCCGCGGCCCGGGACCCCGAACGCTGCATATCCCGGCATTCCCCCGGTCGGCGCGCTGATCTGCTACGAGGCGATCTTCTCGCATCAGGTCATCGACGAAGCCGATCGGCCGGACTGGATGGTCAATGTCACCAACGACGCCTGGTTCGGCAACTCGTCCGGTCCGCGACAACATCTCGCGGCGGCTCGACTGCGCGCGGTGGAGGAAGGTCTGCCGTTGATGCGGGCGGCGAACACCGGCATTTCCGCTGGATTTGATGCCAGAGGCCATGAACTGGGCCACCTGGAGATGCAGACGACTGGCGTTTTGCCACTACACTTGCCGCCGCGGCTCGCGATGCCCCTGTATGCCAGGATTGGACTTTTGCTACCCGGAGGCGTAGCCGTTCTGTCAATGCTAACCGGCTTATCTGGTAACTTGACCAGATTGCGGGTGTGACGTGCTAATTTTTATACTGTTTTAGACATATATTACCGTATGCCATAAAATTTCCCGCAAGTTGACAATTTTTGGTTGCAGAACCGCTTGAACTCTTATAGTTTGCAGTCTGGTTCCTCGTTCGAAACCGCCGCTGGCGTTCATAACGGGGGACAGAACTTTGGGCCGCCCACGGAAAGAGGACTGAAGGCAATGGCAGGGGCCGAACAAGTCGTTGGCAGCGATCGGGAAAGTCGCCCCAGCCCCATTGATGTGCATGTGGGATCCCGCATCCGCCTCCGCCGCACCCTGCTCGGCATGAGCCAGGAGCGACTCGGCGAATCGCTCGGTCTCACCTTCCAGCAGGTGCAGAAATATGAGCGCGGCGTCAATCGGGTCGGCGCCTCCCGCCTCTTCGACCTGTCCCGCGTGCTGGATGTGCCGATCAGTTTCTTCTTCGACGATATGCCAGACAGTCTCGCTGCCAATTTTGGCGGCGTCCCCAGCCGCCGCGCCGGCGGGGTCGAAACGCAAGACCCGTTCGGCGACGACACACTCAGCCGGCGCGAAACGCTGGAACTCGTCCGAGCATACTATCGCATCACCGACCCATCCGTTCGCAAACGGGTGTTCGACCTGATCAAGTCGATGGGCCCCGCCGACGCCTGATCCGCGCCGCTCACCCGGCGCCCATACCGTCATGCTTCGGCATCACCGCATGTTCGCGCTGAGCAACGCGCTCACAGCCAATGAGACATGCGATCAAACCAAAGGGCAGCCCACGTCCACCCGCCGTCGTCAGGACGACAGTCCTCTCGTCCTGCCAACGTTGCCGGCGGCCGAAAGCCGCTCCCGCTCGCCGTAAAGCATGGTCGCGCTGAGCGGAACAGCGCCGGCGCGTGAAGCATGCGAGCAAACAAACAGATGGACCATTTTCGGCCATGGTCAGGCTGAAAATGGACAACCTAGCAATCGCGCAGTTGCGGATTGTCAAAACGCGGGTTCCTTAGCCGATACAGCGCATCGCTCAAAGCCTCGAACAGCGACCGCTTTTCCGGCTCGTGCAGGAAAGCGCCAACCTCACATCCGCGGCCATGGCTTCTGACCATCACGTGCGGGACACCCCGCCCGACATCTTCAAACGCCACCCGCAGCCACGCCGACGGCAACGAAACCTCTTGCCGTCGCCCCGCGGGGTCCGTTCGGATGACCGTCAGCGCCTGGCTGTTCAGCATGATCAGTTCGCTCGCACGCGCCCGGCGCTGATTGATCGCCAGAAGTAAGGCGAGCGCGGGCACTTCGCAGGCGCTGAACGCCACCACCGGCCATGCACCCAAAAACCAGAAACGTATCGCCACCGCCGCGCTCAACACCATCAGCGCGACCACGACGATCAGGATGCCCCTGCGCGTCAGGCTCCGATACGGCACGATGAGGGCTTCGAAGACCGGCGCCTGGGCGGATGACATGGCGTCAGCCTAGCAGACACAAGGCAGACACATCCAGACCGCGGGACGGACAAACCGTCTATCGGACGATCCCCTTGTCGCCGACCCCAAATCCACCGGCCGCGTTCGCCATCCGTTGCAAGTCCGCCCGCGATATCAGCAGATTGGCCGAGGTGCCGCAGTTCCCGGATCCATTGGCCGTCTCGGAACCGGCCCAATGGACGACATACTGCAGCGAAGGTGCGGTCCGCCGACTCTCGACAACCAGACTGCCGCCCTTGTCCGCTATGACGTTCGGGTCGAGCGAGCATGTCGCAACGGGCGAAGCCTTCGCAGACACCATCGTCGCGGGAATGGTCATCTGCCACAGATCGGCATCTTGCGAACCCGGCTTGAACGCCACGATGTCGCCGACCTTCGGGCGGAACTCGTCCATTTGCAGCACTAGGAACGTGCTCACACACCCTGTCACCATAATCGCCAATGCCGCTGCTACCGCCCCTGCCACCGGTAGCCAGGATGCCAAGGTTGTCCCGTTAGGCGTACTGTTCCGGCTGGGTTCCTGTCGGTTGGGTCTCATCTCTGCTTAGCCTTTGATCACAATCGCGCGATCGACCGCGTTCCTTCTCATATTGTGCAGCGCAGCATAAATGCAAGTGTTTCGTTCGCCTCCTCCCCAAATCGATAAATTCCGGCCATCGCCCGGCATGCAGGCGAGACGAAGCGATACCGGTTGAGCCGTGGGCGCGGCGCAGCCGCGCTTATCATCACGGCTGTGTCTTCTCCGCCTTGTGATCCTGCCCCCTGCGAAATATTCTCGCATCCGGCGACTTGGCGCCGCTTCCTTCCGCAGGAGGACGCTTGTCCGGACCGATGATCGCACCGTAATCTGGCCGAAGCCTTCGGCCCCACCCGACCGGCCTGCTCCCGGTCGCCCGCCAAGCGATCGATCGTCCTCTGTCATCAAGCGGACGCTTGCAGACTCTCCGGCACCCGCCTATGTGGGGGCGCCAGGCACCGGAAAGGCTCCGCCGCCCATGGCATTCGACAGTCCCCAGCACACGCTCACCTCCTCGCCCCAGGCGGGGGCTCGGGTGGAAGAAGCCCTGGCATTCGACGATGTGCTTGTCGTTCCGGCCTATTCCCAGGTGCTTCCTTCCGCCACCAGCACCGTTACCCGGCTGACGCGCGGCATTACGCTCAACATCCCGCTGATCTCCGCCGCGATGGACACCGTCACCGAAGCGGAGATGGCGATCGCCATGGCTCAGCTTGGCGGTATGGGTGTTATCCACAAGAATCTCACCGCCCGAGCAGCAGGCGGCCCAGGTCCGCCGGGTCAAGAAATACGAGTCGGGCATGGTGGTGAACCCGCTGACCATCCACCCGGACCAGACCCTGGCCGATGTGAAGACGCTGATGGCGACCCATCGCATCAGCGGCATTCCGGTGGTCGAGCGCGATACCAACCGCCTGGTCGGCATCGTCACCAACCGCGATGTGCGCTTCGCCACCGAACCCAGTCTGAAAGTGTATGAGCTGATGACGCGGGAGAACCTCGTCACGGTCACCGCCGATGTCGGCGCCGAACGCGCCAGGCACCTGCTGCACAAGCACCGGATCGAGAAGCTGATCGTTGTCGACGATGGCTATCGCTGCATCGGCCTGATCACCGTCAAGGACATGGACAAGGCGGAATCCCACCCGCTCGCCAACAAGGACGAGCTTGGCCGCCTTCGAGTCGCCGCCGCCACCGGCGTCGGACCGGACGGCGAGGCCCGTGCCCGCGCATTGATCGCGGCCGAGACCGACGTCATCGTCGTAGACACCGCCCACGGCCACTCCATGGGCGTGCTTCGAGCCGTCGAGGCCATCAAGCGGGCGTCCAACACCACCCAGGTCATCGCCGGCAATGTCGCGACGCCCGAGGGGGCTCGCGCGCTGATCGAGGCTGGCGTCGATGCGGTGAAGATCGGCATCGGCCCGGGCAGCATCTGCACCACGCGCATCGTCGCCGGCGTCGGGGTGCCGCAGTTCACCGCGGTGCTGGAGACGTCCGCCGCGTGCAAGGAGCACGGCGATTCCCTCCATCGCGGATGGCGGCATGCGGACCAGCGGCGACGTGGTCAAAGCCATCGCCGCCGGGGCGGATTGCTGCATGATCGGCAGTCTGCTCGCCGGCACGGACGAAGCGCCGGGAGAAGTCTTCCTCTACCAGGGCCGGTCCTACAAATCGTATCGCGGCATGGGCAGCCTGGGCGCGATGGCGCGCGGGTCCGCGGACCGCTACTTCCAGCAGGATATCAAGGACCAGCTGAAGATGGTGCCCGAGGGTGTCGAGGGACGCGTCGGCTACAAGGGACCGGTCGGCAATGTCGTGCACCAGTTGGTCGGCGGGCTGAAGGCCGGCATGGGGTACACCGGCAGCGCCGACATCGCCGCCTTGCAGATCAATACGCGGTTCCGCCGGGTCACCGGGGCGGGCTTGCGCGAAAGCCATGTCCACGACGTTGCGATCGACCGGGAAGCGCCGAACTACCGCCAGGACTGAGGATCCATACTGCCAAGCCGCTCGCCGGGGCTTAGGGCCTGCAGGGGGAGTACGGCCTCAAACGGCCGGCAGACCAATGTGTCAAGGCCGGCCTTGGTCCGGCAACCTCCGTCTGGTCTGGCGACCACGGAGGCAGCGATCCCCTGCGTCTGATTCGGTTATTGCCCGACAGGCCCTACGCCGCCAGCAGATAAGCCCCCATCGCATAGCCGCGACGCCGTCCCGGCGCGACCGGGTGCCGCCCGGCGACCCGTTGCATCAGCATCATGGCATCCGTTTCGGCTCCCGCCCTCAGCGCGGAATCCAGAAAAACCTGCTCCAGCACGTCCTGCTGAGCGTGGCTGCCACCCATGCGGTACATCTCGCCCAGCACCGGACGCATCAGCGCCACCGCCTCGGCGTGCCGCCCCTGCCCGTTTGCCAGCACCGCCTCGCTGACCGGCAAAGCAATCTCGGCGACCAATCGGGCAATCGGCTGCTCGCCGCGGCCGAACTCGCGCATGGCGGAAAGCATGGCCGCGGCAGCCTTGTCGCGCCCGGTCGCAGCCAGCGCCATCATCCAGTGCGGCAGCGTGAACGCGGACTGGCAGTCGCCGATCCGGGCCTCGGCCTTGTCCGCCAGTTCGACCCATCGATCGCCGACATCTCCCCCCAGCCGCCCGAGACGGAACAGCATCGAGGCCGCGTTCTGCACGTCGATATAGAGATCCGGCGCCGTGCCGGTCAGCGGTGATGCAAGATCCCGGAACCCCGCGTCATATAGTGACAGGACTTTCGGAAAATCGCCAAGCTCAAGGTGATACATCGCCTGGTGCCACCACAGATGATGTTTCAGGTTGGTTGCCGCCGTCCCAACCGGGCTGGAGGCCCTCGACCCATGTGATCCCCTCCAGGCGGCGCCCGGTCATTTCCAGCACATGCGCGACGCCATGCGCCGCCCACAGGTCGGACGGGTCTCGGCGAACCGCCTCCCGTCCAGCGTTTTCCGCTTCCAGGTAATACCCCGCCTCCTCATGGGCGAAGCAGCGACAGGCGAGCACAGAAGTGAAACCAGGCAACGCCTCGCTCCAGTGCCGCTCGACCGACAGCACCGAGGCCAGCATCGCGTCCGGCCGGCCAGCCCAGAAATTCAGGAAATGGGCGAGGCGGAACGCCAGGATGTCGTGCGGATGCTCGTGCAGGATATGGTCCCAGACGGCCACGGCGCGGTCCGGATCGCCGTCGATCCAGTGCGCCAGCGCCTGCGCATGGGCCTGTTCCCGCGCCAGTCCCGCCGCAGCGCCGGGCATTCGACCAGGGACGCCCGCGCCGCCCCAAGCGTATCCGCTCGGAAACCCATCAGGAACAGATAGCCCATCGAGGCAGTGCGCCAGCCCGAAATCCGGATCGGCGCCCAGCACTGCCTCCATCCTAGCGGGCATGTCGGCGCGATAGCCCAGATACCCGTCTACGGCGTGGTCGAAGGCGACGGCCGCCTGCTGCGACACTGTCGTCAGCGGCAGCCCACGACAATCCTTGAACATCGTCCAGTCCTCCCCGCGCGACCATAGACCAGTTCCCGGCTGTCGGCGCAGCGCGAAAATGGCTCGCTCACAGGGGGTAGAACGACCCGCCGCCCAGAGCCCCCGCCGCTGTCCCGACAAGTACGAAACCGCAGGGGCACGGCCGAGGGACGTCCCCCCGACACGCCGCGCCAGCCGCCGTCACGCCCCTTGCCGGACCCTGTGCGCCCAGGCTGCACCGGACGCGCCCGGTTTCGCCCCGATGCGAGAGAGTCAGACCGGGACGAGCCTCACCTCGGCGACCCCGCGGCGGACCATGCCAAGCTCGCGCGCCGCGGCGAGGGACAGATCGACGATGCGCCGACTGGAATAAAGCCGGTCCGTAATGGTGACGATGACACTGCGGCTGCTGCCGGCCAGGACGACCCTCACCTTCGTGCCAAACGGCAGCCACGGATGGGCGGCGGTCAGCGCCATTTGGTCGAAGCGCAGGCCGCTGGCCGACCGGTGGCCGTGATAATTCGGTCCATAGTAGGACGCCTGTCCCGATTCACCGACCCATGGGGAGCGATCAGCCGGAACCGGCGCGTGTACAGGTTTGGACAGAGTCCGCGCGAGCGCCCCGTGCGATGCCGCGCCGAGGATCGTCGAAGCCGCAACAAATGCTATAGCGAAATGTTTCGTCATCGTGCCTCACTGAATTAAGGGCAATCGGTTAGCGCGATATGAATAACCGTTGCGGGTGTGGTTAAGGGCGCAATAATGCCCCGCCAACGCCGTCGAAATGACCGGCATTGTGTTAACGGAATTCACCTGAAAGGTGAATTTGCGGCATTTTTTCGTGCCGCGAGAGGTCGTCCCTCGCACCATGACAATGAAGATGCCGCCTTTTGACTGGAATGACAACCCCACACGCAATCATTTTCGTCTCGGTTGCACTGAATACCCGGCAAGCACGGATTTTGGTCCTTCCCGTTCAGGTGCCGTTATTTGTTTAAGAACAGTGGCTTAGGATTTCACCTAACAACGGCAGGTCGCTTCGCCGCAGCGCCGCCGCGGGGCTTCATCGGCGTTCCGATCAGGCGTCGCAGCGGTCCCGGTCCTCAACCTGGCGCCGACCCCTGGATAGGGTCATTCCATGCCAGCACCCTCAGACGCTCGTCGCATCCGCCAGCCCGCGTCCAGCTTCGACGATCGGCGAGCGGCATGCGGACCGGCTTCCTACCCCAGGTGGTGACCGGCGTGTCGATCGGCGCGCCCATCCCGGCGGCGCTGCCGGCTTGACCGGTGCACCTCGCGACCGGCACGATCGTCGCGTTCTTCGCGTGACTGATCCGCGGCCAAGCCGGCCTGCCGGCCAATCGGTCGCGCCTGCCTGGTCAGCTTCGGCGTGGGCCCTGACATCGGGCGCGGCTGCAGTTCCCTTGCCTCGATGGCCACCCCAGCCGCAGCGCCCTGCCTGCCACTACGACCGCCCTCGCCCGCTCGAAGTCTCGCATCACTGCGTTACTGTGACATCACGTGCGTTGCCACGGCAGACGTTGCCAGACCCGGAAATTCTGCTAATAAAGCGCCGCAACGACAGCAACAAGAGCCCTGGAAGGTGGGCCAATCGAAACGTTGTCCAAGAATCGCGGCGGAGCTGAATCAAGAATTTCGCACTACCCTCCGCGTCCGATCGTCCAAGGATCGGGCGACACCAATCCACTCAGGTGGCTATCTCTGCAACCCCGTTTCAAAGACCCGGTTCCGCGATAAGCGCCAAAAACCCGCTCATCCGACCGGATTCCAAGGCCGGCAGGCGGCGAAAGTTCAAGCCAGGTGACGCGTCCGCCCGGTTATGTCGTTGACGTCTAATCTGATTGGGAGAAACGCAAAATGAAAGCAACAAGTATACTTGACGCCGTGGTCGCGTTGGCCCTTGGCATGGCGCTGTGCGGCTCAGCCGCCATGGCCCTCGAGACCAAGCCGGCACTCACCCTGGACCTCGCGAAAAAGATGGCGGCAGGATGCGAGGCCAAGGCCACCCAGGAAAACTGGAAGATGAACATCGCCGTGGTGGATGACGGCGCGAACCTGGTCTTCTTCCAGCACATGGACGGTGCGTTCAAAGGCAGCATCTACATCTCACAGCACAAAGCGATGACATCCGCGAATTTTCCGTTTCCCACCCGCGCGCTCGGTGAAATCGCCTTCGGTAAGGATGGCAAGCCCGGCATGGTGCCCGGTATCGCCGACGTCCCAGGCATCATCACCTTCGCCGGCGGCTTGCCGATCATGGTTGCGGGCAAGGTGCAGATTGGAGGTATCGGTGTCAGCGGCGGCACCGCCGACCAGGACGAGGCGTGTGCGAAGGCTGGGCTCGACGCGGTCACAGACGATTTGAAATAGCCCGATCCCACTGGCGTTGATCAGTTCCGGCGCCGCCCTGCGAGCGATTGTGGCGGGCCGCTGCCGTCGATCAGCGCCAAATAGCTGGGTCCGCCATGCCCGTCGGTGCCGCCGACGGCGTCCCGCGGACCCGGTTTGCCTAAACGCCCTTAAACGACGGCTGCGTCATGGACCTCGGCAGCCGCCGCAGTTCCCTCCTCGATCATGCCGATCAATGCCGTTGAGTTGATAACGTCACAGAACGTGTATGCCATCGCCGATACCGTGGCGTTATGCTCGTCGTCGGTGAAGGTCGCGTTGCCGTCCGAAACGAAGAACACCTTGTAGTTCAGCATCATGGCATCCCGAGCGGTTGACTTCGCAGCAGACCTGGGAGGCTGTGCCGGTGATGATCAGGGTATCAACACCGCGCTCCTGCAGGACGGCATGCAGGTCGGACGATCCCGGCACGAACGCCCCGAACCGCCGTTTTCTGACTTTCAGATCCGCCGGCCGCACATCCAGGCCCGCCCACAGCGCGTGGCCTTCGGCGCCGGGGGTGAACGCCTCTATCATGCGCTGGCGCCGGGATGGCGAGCAGAAATGGTCGAGGTAGGTTGACCATGTCCGAACCGCCTCCTCATCCAGCGTATTCTGAATATAGACGACCAGCCCGCCGGCATCGCGCACAGCCTGGCTGACCCGATTGACCGTCGGGACGATCTCCCGAGCCTCGGGAATTTCGGCGACAGCGCCGGGGGCCATGAAGCCGTTCTGCAGATCGACCACGATATGTGCGGTTCGCGCAGGAATAACGCAGTCGAACACGCGAAGGCCGCCGCGTCGCTGCTCGACCCGCTCGATGACCGCCGGATAGATGGTGGTTTTGTGCACAACCGCCTCCCTGATAGCCTAATAATTAATCAACCATCATGGTGACGATAAATCTGTGACCGAATTTATGCAATCGCATATAAATTGGCTAACAAGCCCTGGACAGAGGCGTCGGCTGTGCTACGAGTAGCGGTATTGTTGCATCGCAGCATATCCCCGCAGCAGGTCCCCGCCGCCCCGGCATACCTGGAAACCGGACCGCATGTTCCTGGTCATCGTCCAACGCCTGACTTCGTTCACCCCGGTGTGTTTCACACTCATGAGCGACCGAATCCCCTGCGGAACCAAGATCAGGCTTCCCCTGCAGCGGGCACGCAGGCTTCCGGCGCGGATGCAAATCGCCTCCGCTACTGGGCGGTCGAACCATTTCGCGCACGAGATGCCGGACGGGATGCTGCAACGCACGATAATTCCATTGGTTTTTCACCTTCGGACCGAGGGCGCTGCCGACCGATCAGCCGAAGACCACGCCGGGCGTGATCCGGCAAGCCCAGCTCTTGTTGCGGCTGAGACGGTTTCGGACGGAACCAGGCATGGCGATTGTGGTCGTGATCCATGATGACGGCGCGGCGGCAGAGATCTCGCGCCGCATTATCGCGACCGATACCAGCCACTCCGTTGCGAGCGGAACCACTCCGCTGGTGACGCAAAGCTCAATACATCCGTATCCGCGGGGCTTGCCGTCCTCCGCGGAGCATGGTGGCATGCGCGGACAGGACGCGGGAACGTGTCCGGCGATCCGCCGCACCGCGCGGTTCCGCCGCCGGGACCTCCTTTCACGCCACGTCGCCGTTACGCCGGCCACGCGCGCTGGCAGGGGAACACCCTGGTGGTCTCGACGACAGTCCGGGAAACGGGCCGCCGCGTGGGGACGAGGGAAATGGTCGGGGCATAGCGAATGGTCGCAGCGTCGCGGCCGTCCGGCGGCAGTCCGTGCCTGGGGCAATGGATCGCCTCGTTGACGCAGGATGACTTCAGGGAGACGTGGAATGGGCAAGGACGAATTCAGCACGCTGGTAGATCAGAGCGGACTTCGACTGACCGATGCGCAGAAATCGGTCCTGTTCGCGGTCTACCCGATGTTCCAGGCAATGGTCGCCCGAGCCGCCGCGCCGCTGCCGCGCGAAGCGGAACCGTCCGTGATTTTTGTGCCTGAGGTGAAGTAATGGCGCCGTTCCTCACCATAGCCGAGGCCGGCAGGCTGATCGCGGCAAAGCAGTTGTCCCCGGTCGAACTGACCCGGATCTGCCTGGATCGCGTGAGCAAGCTCGATCGGACGCTGCACAGTTTCCTGCTCGTCACGCAAGACCGTGCCCTGCGGGATGCCCGCGCGGCGGAGGATCGAATGATGTCGGGAACCCGGAATGGGCCGCTCGATGGGATCCCGATCGGCCACAAGGATATCTACAACACGGCTGGGATCCGCACGACGGGTCATTCAAGGCTGCTGGAACACAACGTTCCTGCGGAAGATGCGGTCGTGGTCCGGAAATGGGCCGAGGCTGGCTCTATCCTGATGGGCAAACTGGCGACCCATGAGTTCGCGATCGGCGGCCCGTCCTTCGACCTGCCCTGGCCGCCGGCACGCAATCCCTGGAACCCGGATCATTTCACCGCCGGCTCGTCCTCCGGCACCGGTGCCGCCGTTGCCGCCGGTTTGATCCTCGGTGGGACCGGTTCGGATACCGGCGGATCGATCCGCGGCCCGTCCGCCTTGTGCGGCCTCGCCGGCATCAAGCCCACTTATGGATTGTCCAGCCGGCGCGGCGTGCTGCCGCTGTCGCAAACCCTGGATCATACCGGCCCAATGGCCTGGACAGTGCAGGATTGCGCCCTGCTGCTGCAGGCGATGGCCGGACATGATCCGCTCGATCCGGCCAGCGCCGCCCGCCCGGTGGCAAACTTCACCGCCGATCTCGACAAGGATGCCAGGGGCCTGCGCATCGGCGTCATTCGGCATTTCCACGAGGTCGACAATCCCGTCAGCCCGGCGACGAAGCAGGGCATCGAGGACGCGATGACCATCTACCGGGCGCAGGGCGCCGAGATCCGCGACGTCACGCTGTCGCCGATGATCGACTACAACGCCCCAGGCTGGGTGATCCTGACGGCCGAGGCCTATGCGGTGCACGAACCCTGGCTGCGGGAACGGTTCAACGATTACGGCGAACTGCTGCGCGACCGCCTGGCATTCGGCGCCCTGCTGAGGGCATCCGAGTACGTTCAGGCGCTGCGCCGGCGCCGGGTGCTGTGCCTGGAGATGCGCGATGCGATGGCGGACCTCGATATCCTGATCACCGCCTCAGCCCCGGCCGAGGCGCCGAAGATCACCGAGGTGCCGAAATGGGGGATGTTCGAAAAGCCCAACTTCACCATGCCGTTCAATCTGACTGGCCTGCCGGCCCTCAGCGTCTGCACCGGCTACGGCGCGGGCGGCCTGCCGGTCAGCATGCAGATCGTCGGCCATCCGTTCGCCGAGGCGACGGTCTTCCGCGCAGGTCACGCTTATGAGAGCGCCACGAACTGGCGCGCCCAACGTCCCAGCCTCGCCGCCTGACAGGAGGCCGCAATGACCGAGATCACCTTCGAGGCGCGGGTTCGAGCCATTGGCCTGCGTCCCGACCCCGATGACATGCCGATGCTGGAGGCCCTCGTGAACGATCTGGACCGCGCCGCTGCGAGCCTGCGGGGGCCACGGCCCTATACCGAGGAGCCGCTCAGCTCATTCCGTCCACAGGCCGGCGCAACGATGATCTGACAAAGCAATATCAGCCTGGTTCGAATCGCGAGGCCACTCCAGGCTGATGCGATGGCTCGCCAACTGTGAGCCGGAGCATGACTACCTTGCTGCGACAGCAGTTCCGCCGGTTCGTCGTGCCAGGCATGGTGATCGATCGAGGTGCCCGGCACTGGCCGCGCAACAGCATGAAAACGCTCGACCCGGTCCAGCTCAACGCCACGGTCAGTCCTGACTATACAGGATCGGCATGCACGCCGCCGGCGGCGGCGGCGGCTTGTGCGGCGCGGCGGGACTGGCCGGCGCGTTCAACTGGTCGAACCACCACTGCAACGTCTCGTCGCAGCCATCCCCTGGCGGCGGCGGCGGCGCCTGCACGCAATCGGGCTGATCGGCCGGACAGCGAAACCGGATGTGCATGTGCGCCGCATGGCCATACCACGGCCGGATCAGATGCAGCCATGACCGCTCCTCACCGGTCACCTCGCGGCAAAGCTGCTGCTTGATCGCTGGATTGACCAGGATGCGGTCCACCTCCGGCAAGCCCGGCGGCCAGATGCAGCAGCGTCGTGACCCGGGGCGACCATGCAGACGGGATCGACATCACGCCCGTCGCCACGCACCATGCTGCGCAGCACGACCGTCTCCTGCTCCGCCGGCGACAAGGGCGAGCGCTGACGCATGTCCAGCCCGACATCGGCGTCCAGTCCGATCTGATGGCTGACATGGCCGCCCGGCAGCGGGCCGCCGCGGGCGCGCGAAATGTCCTCGATCAGCAGTGTCGGCAGGCCGGCCGCGGCCGCCTCCCGCCCAAACAGCTCCAGGTGCGCGATCGTCTGCGGGGCGCCCCAGAACGCGCTGCGGTCGCGGTGGACGGTCTGAAAACCCGGCCCGTCAGGCGGCAGGCTGACGGCGCCCGCGATGCAGCCCCCCGTCATGGGGCCGCCGACGATATGCAGCGGCCCCGGCGCAGGACCGCTAGGCTCAGCCACGGCCGTCGCCACCATCATAGTCGTCAGCAGGACGGCGACGCGTCGAACAATCAAAATTTGCGCTCGAAGACTGGTGATGACGTCACCCGGTTGGATGAAGGTCTGCCGGCTCGCTTTGCCCTCGATGGCGATGCCGTCGCGGGTCCGCACCACCGAAGCATAGTCGGAGATCGCCCGGTATGTGAAGCCGCCCGCGACCGCCGCCGCGGTCACCATGGTCATTCCGGGCCGATAGGGATATTCACCCGGCTTGGCAACCTCGCCCAGTACGAAGATCGGCCGGTAGGTCGTCACCTCCACCGACACCGACGGCGCGGTGTAGATATTGCCCTTGATCAAGGCCTGAGTGACCCGAACCGCCAATGCGTTCGGCGTCAGCCCCGATGCATGGACGGCACCCGCCAGAGGCAGCGCGATCGTGCCACTGTCGCTGACACGGAACTCGCCGGTCAACGTGTCGTCGCCCACCGTGATCAGCCGAACCACATCGCCAGCCCCAAGCCGGTAGGCACCAGACGGAGCCGACGGAAGCTCGGGCAGGCCACGGCCCGGTGCACAGGCCGCGGCGACCAGGCACAGTAATAAGACACGCGAAGCGTCGCACGATGGTGAGAACCCTGTTTTAGGGTTGATCACTGAGCCGGATTTCCGGTCGCTCAAAACATACAGGCCGGTTCCCTAATTATTGGTTAACGTCACGAATCATTCTATACGCATCGTAGCCGCCGCCGACCCCGCGCATTAGCGAAATCTTAAGCATTCCGGGCCTAGAACAGGGCTCCCCTTCACCTGCCCCGGACCGAAACCTCCAGGGCACAGCGCAAAAGGCCAACCAGACCGGATGCTCGAGAGGCCCGCGGACAGCACGGGAGCAGCTCCGGTCCTCGACCCGGGACCGCGCACCTCATCCGATCAGCCAGAGTGTCTCGTCGCGTGAGAGCCTGGCGGGATTCCTTATCGGCTTCCGCCAGCGCGTACAGACGTGCTGGTCGCGGTCATCGTGCTCCTGCCGCTCTGCGCCTTCATCGTGCTGCAGCGGATAACTCCGCTCTACACCGCCACCGGTTCGCTGATCTACGAGCCCAGCGAGTACAAGGTGCGGGAATTGCAGAGCATCCTGCGCGCGGACCCCACCACCGAAGCGATGATGGCCAGCCAGGCGGAAATCCTGCAAAGCCTGCATATCGCCCAGAAGGTGGCGGAGCGAGGCAATCTTTTCGACAACCCCGAATTCAATGTCGCATTGCGCCGGCCCAGTCCGCTCGAACGGATTATGTCGACCGTGCAGTGGCTTCTGGGGATGGAAACCGACTCGCCGCCCGCGGATCCTGTCTACGGCCCCGAACCGGACCATACACGAGACCGGACATTGCTCGCCGTGCAGGACGCGCTGCATGCCTCCGCCGTCCACATGTCCCATGTCGTCGAGGTCACTTTCATCGCCGATGACCCCGTGGTGGCGGCCGCAGCGGTCAACAATGCGATGGACGCCTATATCAAGGAGCAGTACACTGCCAAGCATCGCGCCGTCGACAGCGCCAACGCCCTCCTGGACAAGCAGGCCGCCGAACTGCGCCGGCAGGTGCGCCAGGTGGAAGAGCGCATGTCCGCCTATCGCTCGCGAGCATGCGCTGAGCCAGGGCATGCACGCAGGCGCCGAGACGGAGGAAATCACCAATCTGACCGAGGATCTGGCGAAGGCGCAGTCGGAGCACGCAGCCGCAACGGCCCGCCTCGATGCCGCACGCGGCAAGGCCGGCGCCGAAGCCCAGGCCGCGATCGCGCCATCCGTGGCCCAATTGCGCGCGCAGCAGGAGCAACTCGCCGGACAGATCAAGGCTATGCAGGCGCGGCTGGGCAGTGCTCATCCCGAGGCGCAGAGCCTCAACCGGCAATACGCCGACGGGCAGCGGGCGCTGAACGCCGAGATCGCCCGCGTCGTCGCCGCGACCGACGCCGAGCAGCATGCGGCGACGGAACGCGTGGCAACGCTGGAAGCCGTCCTGGCAAAGGCGAAGACCGCGGCCGAGAGCGCAGCCCGCGCGCGAAATCCCGCTGAATGCCATGAACCGCGACCTTGAGGCAGCCCAGGGCCAGTTGCAGGCGGTGCTCGACCGTATCCAGCAGACCGCGCAACAGGCCGCCGTCGAATCCTCGGAAGCGCACGAGATATCCCAGGCGATCCCGCCCGATCGTCCCAGCTATCCGCCAACCATCGAGACCATGGCCGCCTCCGTCGCCGCCGCCGTCTTCCTGGGCCTGCTGCTGATCTACATCCTGCAGCTCACCGACGGCACGTTGCACAGCGGCGACGAAATCCGCGCTGCCACCGCGCCTGCGCCTGCCTCGCACTGATCCCCGAGGTCGCCAAGCGCGCGCTGGGACATCTGCAGCATCTACGACTATGTCGCACGCCGGCCGCTGACCGCCGTTCGCCGAACAGGTGCGCGCCCTGCGGGCCGGCGCTGTCGCTGGACATCGATCACCCGCAGGATCATCACTGTGACCGGCGCCCGCCCGGCGGAGGGCAAATCGCTGCTCACGCTCTCCCTC
Source organism: uncultured Alphaproteobacteria bacterium (assembly GCA_963817185.1). Taxonomy (GTDB): domain Bacteria; phylum Pseudomonadota; class Alphaproteobacteria; order Acetobacterales; family Acetobacteraceae; genus Rhodopila. The sequence continues at coordinate 1,461,974 of CAWFNN010000007.1, forward strand.
GGCCGCTCCGCGCAACTCGACGGCGAGCGCGTTCTGGCGATCGAGTGCGACGTTCGCCAGCCCACCTTCCACCGCCGGCTGAAGGGCGCGGCCGCACCCGGCCTGATGGACGTGCTGCGTGGCGAGGCGGAATGGCGCGACGCGGTGCAGACCGACCCGATCACCGGCATGAAGTTCATCGCGGCCGGCAAGCCGGGCGCGCGATGTCCTTGGACTGTTCATGTCCGGACACGATGCGGCAATTCCTGACGGACGTGCGCGATCACTACGACCTGATCCTGCTGGACGCCCCCCCGGTCGAGGCGATGACCGAGGCGCGGGTCGCCGCCTCGCTGGCGGACGCCACGCTGTTGTGCGTGCGGTGGCGCTCGACACAGATCGAAGACCCTGCTGCACGCGCTGGAGTTGCTGAGTGACGCCCATGCCAAGGTTATCGGAACCGTGCTGACAAGGGTCGATCCGCGCGTGCATCTTCGTTCCGGCTACGCCGATGCGGGGGTATATCACCGCCGCTACAAAGCGTATTTCCGGGAGTAGTTGATTGATGACGCAACGTTTTCTTGTCACCGGCGGGGCCGGCTATGTCGGCAGCCATCTGGTGGCCGCCCTGCTGGACCGCGGTGACGAGGTCACCGTGCTGGATAATCTGCGAACCGGACACCGGGCCGCGGTTCCCGCGGCGGCCAGGCTGGTCGTCGCCGACCTCGCGGACGCCGCGCCGATCGACGCCGTGCTGAGCGATGGCCCCTGGGACGCGGTGTTCCACTTCGCCTCGCTGTCGCAGGTCGGCGAGAGCATGCGCATGCCGATGCGCTATCTGCTGGACAACGCCGCCAACGGCATCCGGCTGATCGATGCCTGCGTGCGGCATGGCGTCGGGCGGTTCGTGCTGTCCTCCACCGCCGCGCTGTTCAACCTCGACAGCGACGCGCCGATCCCCGAGGACGCGCCGATCGACCCGCAATCGGCCTACGGCGACAGCAAATGGATGATCGAGCGGGCGTTGCGCTGGGCCGGCCAGGTGCACGGGCTGCGGTCCGCCTGCCTGCGCTATTTCAATGCCGCCGGCGCCGATCCGGCCGGACGCCTGGGCGAGGACCACCGGCCGGAATCGCACCTGATCCCGCTGGTGATCGACGCCGCGCTGGGCCGGCGGGCGGCGCTGGACGTGTTCGGCGACGACTATCCGACCGCGGATGGCACCTGCATCCGCGACTACGTGCATGTCTCGGACCTGGCCTCGGCGCATCTGCTGGCGGTGGAGGCGCTGGATCGGGGCAAGTGGTCTGGAACCTGGGCAACGGCGCCGGTCATTCGGTGAAGCAGGTGATCGCCGCGGTCGAGCGGGTGTCGGGGCTGAACGTGCCCTACCAGGTGGTCGGCCGCCGGGCCGGCGACGCCGCGGTGCTGGTGGCCTCGTCGCAGCGGGCGCAACAGGCCGGCTGGCGGCCGGTGCATGGCGATCTGGACGATATCGTCGAGACCGCCTTCGCCTGGCGAAAATCGCACCCGGATGGCTATGGCGGCTGACCGGACCGCCCTTCTCGCCGTCCCGGCCGCCGCGGCGTTGCTGCTGTGGCCGGCGCTGTGGAATGGCTATCCGATCGTGTTCGCCGACACCGGAACCTATCTGTCGCAGGCGATCAATCACTACGCCGGCTGGGACCGGCCGGTGTTCTATTCGCTGTTCATGCTGCCGCTGCATGCCACGGTCACGCTCTGGCCGGTCGTCGTGGTGCAGGCGCTGCTGACGGCCTGGGTGCTGTGGCTGGTCTGCCGGGTGCTCGTGCCGCGTCTCTCCGGCGTCGCGTTCGCGGGCGGCGTCGGCGGCTGTCGGCCTGCACCTGGCTGCCGTGGCTCGTCAGCGAGTTGATGCCCGACCTGTTCACGCCTCTGCTGGTGCTGGTGCTGTGTCTGCTGGCCTGGGTGCCGGAGCGGCTGTCGCCGCGGGAGCGGATCGCATTGGCCGGACTGGCGACATTCATGATCGCCAGCCAGCAATCGAGCCTGCCGCTGGCCTGTATGCTGGGAGCGGCACTGCTCGCGGGCACGCAGATTGATCGGGACCAGCGCTCCTGCTCCCCTGCCTCGTCGCTGGCTGCTCGTCACCGTCCCTCCTGCCCTGGCGCTCCTCGGCCTCTGCACGGTCAATCTCGCCGCCCACGGGCGTTTCGCGATCTCCCCGTTCGGCAACGTCTTCCTGCTCGCCCGGGTGATCTACGACGGTCCGGGCATGGCGGTCCTCCGCCGCGACTGCCCGGCGGCGAACTGGCGGCTGTGCCCATTCCTCGACAGCTTCCCGCCGACATCGGACGACTTCCTGTGGTCCTCGCGACAGCCCGGTGCGACCGCGCCGGCGGACCGAAGATCGTCTCGAGGGACGCCGCGGCGATCATCCGGGCCGCCTTGCTCGCCGATCCGGCCGGCGAGGCCCGCGCCGCCCTGGCCAACACGCTGGAGCAGATCACCCGCTTCGCCAGCGGCGACGGACTGACCGCCTGGCCGGACCAGGTCTCACCCTGGATCGAGCGTGATTTCCCGGCGCGGGAACAAGCCGCCTACGCATCGGCGCGCCAGCAGACGGGATCGCTTTCGGTGCCGCCGCTGCTCGCGCGGATCCACAGGATAGTCGCCCTGGTCGGCGTCGTCGGCTGCGCGCTGCTGCTGCCGGTCGCGCTCCGGCGGCGCGCCGCCTGTGCCGGCTTCCTGCTCGCCGTGCTTCTCGCCCTGCCCGTCAGCGCGGCGATCACCGGCAGTCTGTCCGCGCCGCACGACCGTTACCAGGCCCGCATCATGTGGCTGCCGCCGTTCATCGCCACGCTCTCTCTGGCCGTCGCTGCACCGGCGGGCGGCATGAGGCGTGACGCCTTCTGGTCGGGCCTGGAGGCCGGCGTGTCCGCCATCCTCTCGATCGTCACCTCGTTCGTCGTCGCGCGCGTCGTCGGGCCGGCCGAGTTCGGCATCGGCGCCGCGGCGATCGCGGTGCACGTCGTCCTGTGGGTCGTGGTGAACGCCCTGTTCGCGGACGCCCTGGTGCAGCGGCCCGCGATCAACGACCGCGCTCGTCTCCAGCGCCTTCTGGGCGTCGACCGCTGTCGGATGCATCGCGATGCTGCTGCAAGCCGCCGCCGGCTGGGGTCTCGCCGCGATGCTGGGCGATCAACGGCTGATTCCGATGGCTCTGGTCCTGGCCGTCCCGCTGCCCCTGGTCGGCGCCGCGGGCGTGATCCAGGGACTGCTGACGCGGGAGCGGGCGTATCGCCACCTCGCCTTGCGCACGCTGATCGGCCAGGGACTGGGAACCGCTGTCGGAGTCTCCGCCGCCTTCGCCGGAGCCGGCGGCTGGGCGCTGGTCTGCCAGCAGGCCGTCACCTCCGTCTGTGGCGCCCTGGCCTTGCTGATCGCGCGGGACTGGACACCGTCCCGCTGCCTCGACTGGGCCTCGGTGCGGTCCCTGCTGGCGTGTTGGAGGCCCGCTGACGGCCTCCACGCTGGTTCTGATCGCGCGCTACCGGCTGTTCGCCGTGCTGATTGGCGGCACCGCCGGCGCCGCCGTCCTGGGACAGGTGCATATCGCCTTCCGCCTGGTCGACACGGTACGGGAACTTACATTCACCGCGCTGTGGCGCCTGATGCTGCCGGCGCTCTCGGAACATCAGCATGACCGCCGCGCGATGCTGGCGGAGGTCGACCGCTGGCTGCGCTGGTGCGTCGGCGATGATCCTTCCGCTCTGCGTGCTGCTGGGGATCGGGCTGACCCAGGTCGTCGCGGTCCTGATGGGACCTCGCTGGGTCGCCGCCGGACAGGCGGCGGTGCCGTTGGTCGGTCTGATGGCATGGTCTAACGCATCACCTTTCCCTCCGGCGTCGCCCTGGTCGCGGTCGGTCAGGCCCGGTTCACACTCTATGCCAATCTGGCCAGCCTGATCGCCAGTTCAGCCGGCGTGCTGCTGTTGCGGCCCGCCGACCCTTGGCACGCGGTGATGATCTGGACGGCAAGCCAGATCCTCGTCAGCCCTTACACTCTCTGGGTGAATGCGCGCGCCCTGCGGGGTCAATATGATCCGGCCGCTGACCGGCGGCTTCGGCTTCCGGGCAGCGGCCTGACCAGGCTGCACCAGCCGCCAGCCGCATCCAGGTGGCGATGGGCTTCTCCGGCGTGCACGGCGTCGATCACCGTCAAGCGAGCTTCACGCGCTCCGGCGTACCCGCCAACGGCGGCTTATACTTCAGCCGATGAACTCCGTTACGATCCGGTTGAATTTCTTCGGATTTTCCATGAAAGTGAAATGCGATCCCCCTTCGTCTGCTTCGAAGATCTCCAGACGAGCGCCCTTGATCTGCTTGGCAACCCAGACCTGTGACTTCCACGGAACGAGGCTGAGCTTGCCGCCGATGACCATCGTCGCCATGTCGATCCGGGGAATTAGGAATCGCCAGTCGTTCATGGCATGATTGAGCAGCAGACGTGACGCGTAGACACGAGGAAATTTCAGATTCTCCTGGATTACCCAGTTCAGTTCCTCGGGCGGAAACTGCTTCGTGAACATGCCGCCGAGCATGTTGTCGGTGGTCTTCACGCCGTCCGGACCAGCCAGATCATTTGCCGTCTTGTACATGGTTTCACAGGTAAACACCGATCCGGCGTCTTCTTTCTCCTGCGCGGTCCATATCGGATTGCTGGTGATCATCGGCATCTGGTCATCGAGGATCAGCTTCGAAAGCCGATCCGGCCCGTATTGCTGCCAGTAACCCCAGATCACCGAGGAGCCCATCGAATGCCCAAGCAGTATCACGTCGTTGAGATTGTTGCCGACGAGGAACTCATGCACGTCTGCTGAAAGCCGCTCGATGTGATAGCCATGGTCCGGCTTCGCTGATTCGCCGTGGCCCCGCATGTCGATCGCGATGACCCGATACTTGTCGCTCAGCCCGGAAAGCTGGTGCTTGAACTGGGCGGCCGATTGCGACCAGCCGGGGATCATGACCAGCGGCTTGCCCGCCCCTGCTTCGAGATAGTGCAGCTTCACGCCGTCGTTCGTCGTAAACTCGCCGGCCTTTGCGGACTGGTCCGCGGACACCCTCAGCGGTACGGCCATGGCGGCGGCCGTCGCCGTGGCGACACCCAGGAACTGGCGGCGGGTCCCGCCGGCAAAACCGGGCTCGCCATTGTTTGGGAGACGGAATGTAGACGCCATTTTGATTTCCTCCCTCGTTTGTTGTTCTGCTGCTGTAGAACCCGGCATTATCCGCCGGCTCAACCGGCTTGGGCCGCACCGCGCCGGTCACGACCTGATGCGATGGCCGGCCGCGCCCATCCCACAGAAAGCCAGTCAATCATTCCAATTACGCTATGATTGGCGTGATTGATTGTGATCGGCGTTCACCTGGCGCCCCGCCACGTGGAGCTTTCTCAAAAGAAGCGCGTGGAGAGCCCTGGCTGTCAAGCCCGCCTCAAATAATCGCCGGTCCGATCTTTCACCGCTTGGCCGGAGCAAGTTCTGCCTGACCAGAATCGCGCGGCGACCTCGGGCTGATCAAATCGGTCACGAAATGTGAAATGACGCTTCTCCACTCAAGGCGGAATCACTACGGGCTGGTATGCGGACTGCATAAGTCCCGGGCCGAGGACGCTATGAACGGCGCTCGCCGCATCGACGTGACACCAGGCCATGACACCATGCTCGGGAGAGGGTCATCCATGTTGGCGTTCTTGGTGACTTGGCGTTGACCTGGGATCGAGCATCAGGCACCCGGAGACCTGCATCCCTCAGGGCAGAACTTGCCTGCCGGGCCTGGACCTGCCGAAATCTCAGGGTTATGAAATAGCTCGCCAAATATGAGCCAGAGCGTTTCCGCTCAAGGCGAAGACGCTCTTAGACCAGCCGTCCGTCCCGCAGCGTCACCGTCCGGTCCATCCGCGCCGCCAGATCCGGGTTGTGCGTCGCGATCAGCGCCGCCACCCCGTGATCGTGCACGATCGCCAGCAGTTCGGCGAACACCGCGTCCGCCGTCGCGACATCCAGGTTACCCGTCGGTTCATCCGCCAGCAGCAGCCTCGGCCCATTGGCCAGAGCGCGCGCGATCGCGACCCGCTGCTGCTCGCCGCCCGACAGTTTTCCCGGCAGATGCCCCAGCCGGGCCCCCAGACCGAACGTCGTCAGCAGCGACCGCGCGCGATCCTCCGCCGCTCGGCGTGTGCGACCGGCGATCATCTGCGGCAGGACGATGTTCTCCAGCGCGGTGAACTCCGCCAGCAGATGGTGGAACTGATACACGAAGCCGATCGTGTCGCGGCGGATGGCGGTGCGAGCGGCGTCGGGCAAGTCCGCCGGCGTCGCGTCCCTCGATCATGGACCGAACCGCCGTCGGGACGATCCAGCAGACCCGGCGACATGCAGCAGCGTCGATTTGCCGGCGCCCGACGGAGCCACCAGCGCGACGATCTCCCCCGCCCGCACCGTCAGGTCGGCCCCGCGCAGCACCGGCAGTTCCCCGGCGTCCCCGCGATACACGCGCGCGACCGCCCGCAGCACCAGAGGATCACTCATGCCGCAGCGCCTCCACCGGATCGGTCCGCGCCGCCCGCCAGCTTGGATACAGGGTCGCCAGCAGCGACAGCACCAGCCCCAGCGCGACCACCCGCCCGACGTCGCCCCAGTCGATCGTGTTCGGCAACTCGCTCAGCATGAACACCGAGGCGTCGAACACGCGCCCGCCGGTGACGTGCTCGACGAAGTGCTGCACCGCGACGATGTAATGGCAGAACACCACGCCGATGACCGTCCCGATGACGGTGCCGCTGACGCCGACGAACGCACCGCACATCAGGAAGATGCGCATGCACGGAAAAACTGCTGGCCCCGATCGTGCGCAGCACCGCGATGTCGGCGCGCTTGTCCTTCACCAGCATGATCAGCGACGACACGACGTTGAACGCCGCCACCAGCACGATCATGCCGAGCACGATGAACATCGTGTCCTTCTGCACCTGCAGCACGCCGACGATGGTGTCGTTGGCGTGCCGCCAGTCGCGCGCATAGACTTGGCGGCCTTCCAGCAGCGGGCCGAGTTCAGCCCCCACCGCCGTCGACCTGATCGGGGTTGTGCAGCCTGATCTCGATCCCGGTCACGGCGTCGGGCTTCTGGAAGAACACCTGCGCCGCCGGCAGCGGCAGGAACACCACGCTGTTGTTGTAGTCGTTCAGCCCGGCATCAAAGATCGCCACCACCTTGTAGGCCCGCACGCGCGGGATGGTGCCGAAGGCGGTCGCCGCACCCTCGGGGGAAATGACCGTCAGCGGATCACCGATCCGCAGCCGGTAGCTGTTCGCCAGCCCGACGCCGACGACGATCGCGTCGTCACCGGTGAAGTCGGCCAGGTTGCCGGCGACGATGTGGTCGCTGATCGGATGCAGCGCACGCAGATCGTCCAGGCTGATGCCGCGGACCAGCCCGCCGCGCGCGCCGCCGCCCTCGGTGCTCAGCAGCGCCTGCCCGTCCAGCACCGGCGTCGCGGAGGCAACGTCCTTGATGCCGCGGATCTGCGTCACCAGAGGCTGATAGTTGTCGATCTTCTGCCCGGCATAGGCCTCGATCGAGATCTGCGCCGTTCACGCCCAGGATGCGCGACACCAGTTCGACCTGGAAGCCGCTCATGACCGAGGTCACCACGATCAGCGTCGCCACGCCCAGCGCGATGCCGACCAGGGAGAAGATCGCGATGATCGAGACGAACCGCTCCCCCTTGCGCGCGCGCAGGTAGCGGCCGGCAACCATGCGCTCGAACGGACCGAACATCTAGCGGATGTCCGCGCCGGGGAACGTCGCGCTGACCATCCGGTGCCGTGGCAAGCCCGACCCACGCAGCAGCCAAGCGGCACGGTGCTCGTCGGGCAGCGGGTTTGAACCACGGATGAACACCAATGAACATGCACGACGCTGTCCCTGGTTGCCTCGCCATAGCCGAAAGTCCGCTCTCGGATTATCCGTGTTCATCCCTTCTGATCCGTGCTTATCCGCGTTCTTGCATGCTTGCTTTCTTGGCCGCCGCAAATGGGTGCCGCCTTATACGGGTCGCCAACGGGTCGCCGTGCTCGCGTCCGGTTGCCCTGGGGGCGCCCAACAGCGGGCGTGGCCGCCACAATCCTCTGGCCCACCCGGCCAGCCCGGCCTACCCGATCCGGCCGAGCGCTTCTTCCGGCGTGACCTCCACGCGTTCCCCGGTAGCGCGCCGTTTCAGCTCCACCTTCCCGGCCGCGGCGCCCCGCGGTCCGACGACGATCTGCCAGGGATGCCCCATCAGGTCGGCATCGGCGAACTTCGCCCCCGCCCGGTCCGCCCGGTCGTCATACAGCGCGTTGCCGCCCAACGCGGCATAAAGCTGCTCGCACAGCCCGTCGCACGCCGCGTCACCGATCTTGAGGTTCAGGATCGCCGCCTTGAACGGCGCGATGCTGTCCGGCCAGATGATGCCGGCCTCGTCGTGACTGGCCTCGATCACGGCGCCGACCAGCCGGGACACGCCGATCCCGTAGCTGCCCATCTCGGGATACACCGGCTTGCCGTCCGGCCCGGCGACCGTCGCGCCCATCGCCTTGGTGTATTTGGTGCCGAAGTAGAAGATGTGGCCGACCTCGATGCCCCTGCCCTCGCGCCTGCGCTCGGCCGCCACCTGATCCCAGCGCGCCGTGTCGTGCTTTTCGTCCGTGGCGGCGTAATTCGTGGTCATCACCGGAAGAACCGCGCCAGGTCCTCCGGCTTCTCATGGCTGAACCCGCCGGCGCCCGCCGACAGATAATCGATCTCCTCGAACGCGGCATCGTAGAACACCTGACTTTCACCGGTCGGCGCCAGGATGATGAATTCATGCGAAAGATCGCCGCCGATCGGCCCGGTGTCCGCCTCCATCGGGATCGCCTTCAGCCCCATGCGCTGGAACGTCCGCATATAGGCCAGCATCATCTTGCGGTAGCTGATCACCGCGCCGGCATGGTCGAGGTCGAACGAATAGGCGTCCTTCATCAGGAATTCCCGCCCGCGCATCACGCCGAACCGGGGCCGCACCTCGTCGCGGAACTTCCACTGGATGTGGTAAAGGATCTGCGGCAGTTCGCGATAACTTTTGACCGACTGGCGGAACAGGTCGGTGACCATCTCCTCGTTGGTCGGCCCATACAGCATGTCGCGGTCGTGCCGGTCGGTGATCCGCAGCATCTCCTTGCCGTAATCCTCATAGCGGCCGCTCTCCCGCCACAGTTCGGCGGGCTGGATTGTCGGCATCAGGATCTCCTGCGCCCCCGAACGGTCCTGCTCCTCCCGCACGATGCGTTCGATGTTGCGCAGCACCCGCAGCCCCAGCGGCAGCCAGGCGTAGATGCCGGCGGAGGTCTGCCGCACCAGCCCGGCCCGCAGCATCAGCCGGTGGGAGGCGATCTGGGCCTCGGCAGGCGTTTCCTTGAGCGTCGGGATGAAGCCGCGGGACAGGCGCATCGTGATCGGGTTCCATTCTGGGTTGGCCGGCCCCGGTCGTAACCGGTTTGCGCGAAGCCCGCTACCGGGCTAAGCCCTGGCGCCGCCCCGCATCGCAAGAATTGCGGGAAGTATTTGGCGGTGCGGCAAATGCTGCATTGCAGCACAAAAGTCAAAACGCTGGTAACTTGGAACTTTGGTGCGTTGCACAATGATTTTGCGCAATAAACTTCTCGTTATCCGCTGAAAAAGTAACAATACCGCGTGACAGCCCGGGCGGGAATGGCTAACAAGGCGAGGGCAGCTTACCGGTCGGTAGGCAGGCCAGGTTTGGGGAGGAAACGCCAACCGCCCGACAAGCTGGAGGACTACGGTCCTCTGCTTGTCGGAGGTGCGCCACGTCTGATACCGCCTTGAAAATCAAAAAAATCAATCTTCCGGCTCGGCGAATACGCCGTGCCGGAAACTGATGTAGTCGCTGCGGATCAGCAGGTAGCTGCCGGTCCACAGAATGCTGGCGACTATCGTGGTAACGATAACTTTCATCAGTAATCGCGGTCGCTCCGGCGCGCCGCGCCAGCCGCTCGCGGCGTCCGGCTGCACCACCGGTTTGGTGCCGATCGGCAGCACCGCGAACAGCGCCGTCCACCAGATGATGACAAACAGCACAACGCCGGTGAACCAGTTCATCGCGGCTCAGATCCGGATCAGATGCACGTCGACCATCGGCCGCTTGCCGAGCTTGCGGCCCAGCGTGCGGCGTAGCGCCGACTTGGCCGCGTCCAGCAGTGCCGCATCGTCCCGCCGCAGATTGGCGGGCAGATCCAACAGCGATTCGGCGAAATCGTCGGCCACACGATCGGTTTCCGGGTCCTCCTGGTCCAGCAGGCCAGGCGCGCTGACCTTCGGCCGGCCACGCAGATTGCCGGCCTGATCGACGGCGAGGCTGGCAACGACGATCCCGTTGAACAGCATGCGCCGGCGCGCCGACATCACCTCGCCCTTCAGCGGCACCAGGCGCGTGCCGTCCAGCACCAGGCGACCCACCGGAGCACTGTCGGTGATCGCCGGACGGCCCGGCGACAGCGTCAGCATATCGCCGTCCTCCAGCATGAACGGCATCGCCCCGGCCTCGCGCGCCAGCTCCGCATGCGCCGACAGATGCCGCCACTCGCCATGCACCGGCACCGCGTAGCGCGGCTTGACCAGGCGATACATGCGTCGCAGCTCGTCACGCGCCGGATGACCGGAGACATGCACCAGGTGGTCGTCGTCGGTCATCAGTCGCACGCCACGGCGGACGAGATTGTCCTGCACCGTGCCGATGGCCCGCTCGTTGCCGGGGATCATGCGCGAGGAATAGATGACGGTATCGCCCTCCCCCAGCGACAACCCGCGGATGGTCGTCCCGTGCGATGCGCGACAGCGCACTGCGCGCCTCTCCCTGGCTGCCGGTGATCAGCAGCAGGATGTTGTCGTCCGGTACGTCGTCGATGTCGTCCTCGGTGAGGAACGGCGGCAGGGTCTTCAGATAGCCGCACTCGCGGGCGGCCGCGTCCATGTTGCGCAGCGACCGGCCGACAATGGCCACGCTGCGCCCCGCGTCGTGCGCCGCCAGCGCCGACCGATTCCATCCGCGCGACGTTGCTGGCGAAGCAGGTGACGGCGACGCGCCCGCGCAGGTCGCGGATCAGCGCGGACAGGCTGCGGCGCACGTCCAGCTCGCTGCCCGAATGGCCCTCGACCATCGCATTCGTCGAATCGCAGACCATCGCCAGCACGCCCTTCTCGCCGAGGGCGGCCAACGCAGCCTCATCCGTCGGCGGCCCCAGCAGCGGCGTCGCATCCAGTTTCCAGTCACCGGTGTGCAGCACCGTGCCCGCAGGCGTGTCGATCACCAGCGCCTGCGCCTCGGGGATCGAGTGCGCCAGGCGGATGAAGCGCAGCACGAACGGCTTCAGGTCGATCGAGCCGCCCGGCGCGATGACGTGGACGCGGACCTGGCTGGTCAACCCCACCTCGGCCAGTTTTCGCCGCAGGACCGCAGCCGCGAACGGTGTGCAGTAGACCGGGCATTTCAGCTGCGGCCAAAGCCAGGCCACCGCGCCGATGTGGTCCTCATGTGCGTGGGTGATCACCAGCCCGACCAGTTTGTCCTTCCGGTCGGCGATAAAGCCGGGGTCGGCCATCATGACCTCGACTTCGGGCAACTCGCTGCCGCCGAAGCCGATGCCGCAATCGACGGCCAGCCATTTTTCGTAACCGCCCTCTCGCCAGCGGTAGAGGTTAAGGTTCATGCCAATTTCGCCCGTCCCGCCAAGCGGCAGGAAGGCCAGTTCGCCTGCTTCAGAGTCCATATTTAAGATATCGTTCCGTTACTCGTGTTCGAATCAATCGCGTTCTCTCTCGGGGCAATGTGGGCGCTGGGTTGCGCTCCGCCAACATCCGCAGGCCGTCGAGGGTCAGATCAGGTTCGATGTGCTCGATCATCAAAGTGCCCTCGGCGAACAAAGGCGCCAGTCCGCCGGTGGCGACAACCTTCATCGGGGCCGCCGAATTCCGCTTTTATCCGGGTCAGCAGGCCCTCGATCAGGCCGACGTACCCCCAGTAGATGCCGGACTGCATGGCCGGGACGGTGGAGCGGCCGATCACCGCCTGCGGCCGGCCTATACCGATCCGCGGCAGCCGGGCGGCGGCCTGATGCAGCGCCTCGATGGACAGGTTGATGCCCGGGCAAATCACGCCGCCGAGGTAGGCACCCGTCCCGTCTACCACATCGAAGGTGGTCGCGGTGCCGAAATCGACGACGATCAGGGGGCCGCCGAAGTTCCGGTGGCCGGCCATCGCGTTCAGCAGGCGGTCGGCGCCGACCTCATTGGGGTTGTCCACCTTGATCTCGAACCCCCAGTCCAGCGAGGCGCGTGCGACCAGCGGCTCGACATTGAACCATTCCCGGCACAGCCGGCGCAGATGGTACAGCGCGGCGGGGACCACGGTGCCAAGGACTGCGGCGTTGATCTGACCGCGCCGAAGGTCGCACAATGTCAGAAGGCTGTTGAGCCAGACGGCATATTCGTCGGACGTGCGCTGCGCATCGGTGCGGATGCGCCAGACGCCGCGCCAGCCGGAGGGGTCGTGGACGGCGAACACGATGTTGGTGTTACCGGCATCGATGACGAGAAGCATCGCTAGACGGCCATTCTCGGGCCGATGGCTGGCTGGGCGCGCATGAGCTCTTGGCCCGGATTGTGAACGAAAGCGCCGTCACATGATCGATTGCGCGGGCCGGAGTCAATCGCGGCGCACGCTCCGGTCCCCCCGGCGGCCCGACCCGATCGGCCGGGGCGCCGCGGCGCAGGAACCGGAGGGTCCGTGGCTTCGCCGATTCCACATCGCTGATGTGCGGCCCGCAACGCCCTCAGAGAATGATCGCGTTCAGCGGAACGTCACCGCCGCGTGAAGGCCGGAAATGCACCATGGCCCGATCGCAGCGTCAATGCTCGCGCCGGTGGCGAAGTCGATTGCGGTCCGGGATGGGCCGGCGAGCCTTGGCTTGGCGCGGCACCATGGCGGTCCCGGCGTGAATTGGTCTGGTCTTTCGACGCGATTCGCTAGGATTGACAGGCCCAGTGGGCAGGCCCGGCACCGATGTCATGACGGCTTCTGTTGCGCCGCCAGCTCGGCATCCCGCTCTCCCACGCGTAGGAACGCCGGACGGGTGGTTGTTCGTTCGATGTAGGCCTTGATGGCCGCGGTCTCCGGAACCAACCCGAACATCGTTGTCCAGCGCAGGGCCGATCCCCACAAGACGTCCGCGACTGAGAAATCCTGCCCCAGGATGAAGGGGCCAGTTTCAAGCTGCGCATTCACCGTGGCCATGACGGTCTCGAAATCTCCATAGGGCGACATCGACGCCGCGGCAGGTTCAAGCTTCATTGCCTTATCCACCACCGCCGGTTCGAAGCAGCTCGCGTAGAACGCCATCCAGCGCAAATAGGGTCCCCGGCGCCTGTCGCCAACCGCCGGCGTCAGGCCCGCATCGGGAAAAAGATCCGCTAAGTACAGATAGATCGCCACCTGCTCGGTTACCAGCACGTCGCCATGCAGGATGGCCGGCACCTTGCCCATCGGGTTGACCGCCAGATATGCGGGCTGCCTCTGCTCGCCCGCCCTCATGTTCAGGACGCGAAGCTCATATGGCGCGCCCAACTCCTCCAGCAGGACCAGTGTTCCCGAGGAACGGCTGTTTGGGGAATGAAAAAGCACAATCTTGTCATTGTCGCTCATGCTGGTCTCCTTGGCCTCCCGCTGGTCCGAACGCCCACGCTTCCGCGGGTCGTCTCCACACCGTATCCGGTTATTCGTGTCGCCGCGATGCCCCGCCCACGATGGCCGGAAGGAGATCGAGCCGCCGCCGAGCCGCCGCCGCGCGCCATCGCGGGTGTGTTCATCGGGCACGCCGGAACGTTTGGCAACGAGGATGCGGATGACAGCGCGAAGAAATTCGCTTCGTGACTGCCGGTCTCGATCCGAAGGGCTGCCCCCAGACACCCGAAGTCAAATCGGTCGCCAGGCCGGCTACGGTCCACGGGCCGGACAGCGGGGGCCCCCGGACAATGTTGCTTCTATGAATCACGAATGACGGACCCGAGGCCGCGAGGCGGGAGGCAAGAATTACCCGATCTTGTCGGCGCGCCGGGTCATTCCCATCGAGTCACGGCCCGCGTCTGCGCAGCAACCGCCTTCCGGCCGGGAAGACAAGACCGGCCGCAACGATAGCATATGGCGTCGCGGTACCGGCTGGTGAACATCTTCCGGCTTACGCCGCGCGCTCGACGGCCAAACCGTCCATGGGCACCATAATCGCCAGCCACCGGATCGAACAGGTTGGCGGGCGCATCGGCGGGTTTGGGTTCGCTGGTCATTTGACCTCTGTAGCCGTTGCTGGCGAGATAAACCGATGAAGGACGTTCAAATGTCGAAGCTTTTTTCGCCCGATCGGCGCAATCGATCTCGCGCATCGCTTCGTCCGCTGTTTGGAGGGCCGGTGATCGTGGCAGGCGGTTTCGAGGGCGCCACTTTCTCGCGAACCCGGATCTTCCGGAAAGGCGACGCCATCACCTCCGCTTAATTATAACGTCACCTTGCGGCGGAACGAATGGCTGCTCCGATTGTCCCACCCCTGAAGCGGCACGGCATGACAAAGCCTCGGCTTTAGCTGCCGGGGCCGAGTAGATCTGAAGTGAGTAGAGTTGTGATCTAGGCCTGTCCCAAGTGATCAGTGCGCACAACTCTTCTCGGCACCAATAGTATAGTTGGTACCACCATTGACAGGAGCAGGTTAGCGCCAAACCGAAGCAGAGGGGTCTGTCCAAATTGCTTGGAAAAACGGTCCTCGTCACCGGCACATCTCGAATCAAGTCCGTCAGGCCGGATCGCCGTGGGCGTCAACGGCGACGGCCGCCCCGAGGCCTTGGGGATGACGGTCTGCGCACGAGGGGCTGAAAGCCGCAGTCGCCGAGGTGGAGCAACAGCCGGAGTAAGGCCTCGGCACGCAAGGACCGTTCGCGCCAGGCGTGCGTGAAACCGATAACAGAATGAACGCCGACAAAGGTGCCCCGATTCCAGGGCTGGCCTTTGAACACATTTCCCGCTCGAACACCTGCATCACGTTTTCATTGATGTGCTGGCATTGGCGTTCAGCCAGAAGTAGCGTGTCATCCTGGTGGTCCGATGCCAACAGAAGCATCCCACGCGGTCGGGTGAATCGGCCCCAAAAATACGAGGCTGGTGGTTCAAATCATACGGCATTATCCGTCTGATTTGGACCACCAGGTCGGCAGCCGGCACGGCACCCGTTGCATCAGCCAGGTGCAACAACGTGCCGAACCCGTTGATGGAGGTCCATCGCTTTCTCTTGGGGAGGCCAAAATGGCAATCGTCCGCAATATAGATGTCACGGCACAGTCAGAGGTGAGCTTTGACGAAGCTTGTCGTACGGTGGTCGCAGAAGCCGCCAAGACCCTGCGCGGGATCATGTTGTTCCGCATTAGCGAAGCCGAGTGCGTCGTCGAGCACGACAGGATCATTGCCTACCGTGTGACAGGGAAGGTCGTGTTCCAGGTCGAACGGTAATCGTCGGCGCCGAAGATGATGGCTTGTAGCGCAGCCGGAGAGTGAGGCGCGGAATGACTGTCAGCACCACCTAAGCCAGATCAAGGCCGCTCGGCGGCCGTTTATGCGGTTGCGGGCAGGACCAGGAAGGTGTTGGGGCAGCCCAATTTAGGATCTGATCAGACGCAACCTCAGTTACAATAGGATCGACGGCAGCGGCTCGACTCCTCGACGGCATCTTCCAGGTCCGCGGCGTCTCCGGCCACCGTCGCCCAGGTCGGCGCTTCTCGCTTGAGTTTTTCACTTCAGGCCATCGGCCTGACCGCATGACGCGCGCGCTGCGTCGCTCGCCGGCGCGAGACGCAGGTGGAGGAAGATCGTCAACGGGTGGACCGGGTGAACGCCGCGATCAGCGTCGGGCTTGGCGGCCAGTTTCCGTCCGGCCGCGTGAACGGGGACAGCATTGAGAGCGTGCGCCGCGAGCTCGGCGGGCTGTAGCTGACGGGCTGAGCTGATCGCCGGAAATTGAATCGCACACACCCCTCAAGGCAAGTGTTCATGGAGGCAACCTTCCACCGGGATTCTCGTTTTCCTGCAAATGCACGAAGAGATTTGACGATGGCAGCGAAATCCGGGTCCCGCTGGTCGGGCGAGGTGACAAAGCAGAGCGATGCGCTGGATCTTGAAAAAGATGTCTTCAAGTCGAGAGACCCGGAGAAAATTGCAGAATCGCTGAAGCATTCGGCGGATGCAAGTCACAGGCGCAAAAGCAGCACCTACCGGTCCGCGATGTCGATGTTGACCTTTTACATCAACAGAGCTGGCAAGAATTTATCCGAGCCGCGCCGACGCACTTTGGAGCAGGCGAAAGCGAGGCTGCGCAGAATGTTCAACCGAAAAGAAGCCCAATAGGCAATGGCCTGCACCTGCGCGCAATCGTGATTTACTTGAAAGACAGCCGGGCCGCACCGAAGGCCGATGCTGTCGGCACATGATCGCCGAGACCGACTATACATCGCACTTCCGTGCATAGTTTCGTTACAGCCACCTCTTAGCCCGTCTCGATCCTGAGAGCAGGCCGCGGAAAGAACCACGGTCCGGCAGCGACGACGCCCGAGCTGACCTCAGCATCGCCCATGCTCGAAATCGAGCGTGGGTCGCTGATCTGATCACTTTCACCGCGATCCGTCCCTTCTCCGGCTGCGGGAACGGGCGCGAAGTGTCGCGGTAGAGGCTTTCCCAGGCTTCCTCGTCGATCTCGGCCTTCAGGCTGATCTTTAGCGCCTTATAGGGGTCGTTGGCGCCGGGCCACACCAAGGTCCTGGGCATCGTCCACAACGATGTATGTGAAAGGCTTGTCGGTACGGCTGGCATAGTGGTCGGCGGTGCGGCCAAAGATCTCCGGCCAGGTCGCTTGCCCTCAGTATGCAATTGGGCTGGCCGCCCACATAAGACCGAAGCCAGTGGTGAACCGCGATTCCTGATGGCTGTAAATCGTAATCGCCTCACGTCGGCCGCTTGGACCAAGCATGCACCGCTTCGCCATGGATCGAGACCGACGACGGGGACCAGGGCGCGGAGTGAAGTCGCCTCGTCTTGACGGACCCTCTCGATGTAGTGGGGGGCGGGGGTGATATCCTCGAACGTTTCGGATGCTGCCAGATAGGCCGCCTCGACCTTCAAGGTGTTCATACCGCTCCCCGCCTATTCATTACCGTAAGGCTTGGAGACGGGGATAAGCGACTCGGTCGAGCCGCTCGAATCCGTTGAGGACCGGGGTGTCGGGTTCGGCGACATGAAACGACACGAGCTTTTTGCCTCCAACACAGGAAGCGGGTCGCCATCTCGCCTGGACGAGAAGACGCCCGGGCGAAGGTCTGTCCGGGTGCCGGCGCACCCTAGACGAGGGGCCGATCAAGCGGGCCGGCTCAAGAAAGTTAGGGCCGCGAGCTGGCGACCCACCCTGCCGGATTCACCTCTTCCGGTACACCGCCCGTCCCAGGTCGCAGCTACGATCTTCCGGTTCTCGGCGTTCTGGCAGACGCGGCAGGTCTAACCGCCTCGGTCCAGGAGCGGGACCATGTCTAATCGACTGACACGCTGGAACGCCGTTGTTCACTCCGCGGCCGTGGTGACTTCCGCGAAGCTCCAATAACCTTCGTACGCCGACTAATAGCCTCTGTCGACTAATAGCCTCTCGCTCTCGTCGCCATCGCGTGATACCATACCGAATAAGGTAGCGGTCCCGGGTGTCGAGCGGGTGCAGATGCCTCAGTGATGCCCCAAGATAGCGGTCGGAGCATCGAAGACGGAAGGAAAGAGCGCTTAGATATTGATTTCTCTAGGTAAGTCCCCGTAGCTCAGCAGGATAGAGCACAAGATTCCTAATCTTGGGGCCGTGCGTTCGAATCGCGCCGGGGACGCCAAACAAAATCAATGACTTAAGCGAGATGATGTAGGCGACCAGCGTCCCGTCTGATACTTTGGGGCTTCAAAGGGGCTTCACCAAGGCCCGGACAGGGCGGGACAATGCAGGACATTGTTTCGGTCTTCTTCGGCCTGAGTATCGTCCCGCCAGATCCGACACGCCGCGGCAGCGAAGTGTTTGAAAGTCGTGGCGCTTGCTTTCCAGCGGAGCGCAACCTTGCCAAGTTGGGGTCGAGGGTTCGAATCCCTTCGCCTGCTCCAGTGAAATCTCCTAGGGCATCCTCGGTTCTTTCCTATCAATTGCCAATCGATGCCAAATCGGTTTTCGGGGCCAATTGGGCCGGAAACCCATCCGTATGCCCGGACGCCTTCGGCTGGAATAGGCGGCCGTCAGTGCCCACCAGGATGGCGCCTTGAGCCGATTCCGGGAATGACAACGCCGTTTGGCGCACCACGGGCCCGCTAGGAGCAGCCGACCTTCTAGGTCGATGCCACATTGTGCGGCTGTCGCAGCGTGGCCTCTTTTTTTGCAATGGCGCATGAAGAGCGGTGGAGGCTATACGCGGCTCTCGATTCCGATACCTCGCTACCAAAAATTGCAATCATCAAAGGGGACAACGCGTGCTGATCGACCGGAAACAAGGGACTACTAGCCGGTAGATGGCGAACGATCCCTTCACGATCCGTATCTTCGTGCCGGACGGCGATCCGGAGGGAGTGCGAATCATCGATCGAATGAATTGGACGGGACTCGGCATCGTGTTTCCCAGGGACAAATGGCCGACCACCAAGCAGCGCGCCGAGTTCTCCCGCCCAGGAGTCTATATCCTGACGGGCTACCGCGATGCAGGCGACGAGTTGCCAACAATCTATGTCGGTGAGGGCGATGTCCTTCGGACCAGGATCGATTCGCATTTTCAGAACAAGGATTTCTGGGATCGCGGGATCGTCTTCACCGCTTCGAACACCAGCCTCAACAAAGCGCATGTCCGTTGGCTCGAGTCGGCACTTGTGAGCCGCGCGGCGCAAGCCAAGCGATGCAATCTCGATAATGGAACCGATCCGCAGCAGGTCGGCTTGAGCGAAGCCGAACGCGCCGACACCGAAGGCTTTCTACGGGAGGTCCTTCAGATCCTCCCTCTCGTCGGACTCCGTGCCTTCGAGATCGCCAAACCGGTTGCTACGCAGCAGATGATCCCACCCCAGCCAGCAAACCAGTTCGGTGGCAAGGCAGCCCCCGATACGATCATCGTCCCGGCCCAACAGGATGGGTTCGATGAGGTATTTCTGGGTGAGAATTGCTGGTATGCGATCCGCGTTGCCGGCGGCATGTTGCCGAAAATCAAATATATCGCCGCTTACCGATCACAGCCGGTTTCGGCGATCACGCATTACGCGCCAGTCAGCAATATCGAGCCCTACGGCGAAAATGGAAAATACAGGCTGAATTTCGCCGAGGCCGCCAAACCGGTCGGTCCGATCCCCTTTGCCGATGCGCCATCGGGATCAATGCAGGGTCCGCGCTATACGACCCTCAACAAGCTTATGAGCGCGAAGAAGGTGATGGATCTCTTCGGGATCGCAGGATAACAGTCACGATGAACGACGCCCAACGTCAGGAAATCATTAGGCTGCTCGAACAGGGCGAGGAGCTTTCGCCCGAGTGGGCACGCATCGTATTCCCGCCAGAGAAGCGGGAATATGAGCTGATCTACTACGGCAAGGACCGCCAGGAAGACGTAATCGCTGAAACGCTGGCGGTGCCCCTTCAAAAGGTGCGTGCCTTCGGTCAGGGGAAGAGCTCTTGGGATAACCGGCTCGTCTTCGGTGACAATTTGCAGGTTATGAAGAGCCTGCTCGAGCAGAAGAAAGCGGGTGCGCTTTGCAACGCCGATGGCACGCCAGGCATACGTCTTTGTTATATCGATCCGCCTTTTGCGACTAAACAGGAATTCGCGGCAGTCAGGAGCAGAAAGCATACCAGGACCGCGTTGCTGGTGCGGAGTTTCTCGAGTTCCTGCGCAAGCGTCTCATCCTGATTCATGAGCTCTTGGCAGACGACGGCACGCTGTATCTCCACCTCGACCCCAAGAAAGCACATTACGCGAAAACTTTGGCGGACGAGATCTTCGGCGAAGCGCGCTTTCGTAATGAGATTATATGGCCATGCACGAATTCCCATAATGAGACCAAGCAGTATGGGCGCATTCATCAAGTTATTTTCTTTTACACGAAGAGTCGCGATTATGTTTGGAACCCGCAGCGTGGAGATTTTTCCGACAAACAGCTGAAGCGTTACCGCGAGGATGACAACGGGGATCTGTATACCTGCCAAGATCTGACCGCCGAGAGAAGAAACAGCAATTCCGGCAAGTTCAATTGGCGTGGAACATTTCCAAGCGACGGGCGCGGCTGGGGATACGAACGGGATCAGCTTGAAAAATGGTGGGCGGAAGGCCGTATCGCGACGAAGCGTGACGGCACACCACGCCAGGACGGATTGATCGTCTACCTCAAAGATACCGAAGGCCAGACGCCGCAATCAATCTGGTCGGACATTCCGCGCATCGCAAACACATCGGCAGAGCGATTGGATTACCCGACGCAGAAGCCGGAAGCGCTTCTCGAGCGCGTCATCAGAACATCCTCGAACGAAGGCGATTTGGTGCTCGATTGCTTTGTTGGATCGGGAACCGCCCCTGCGGTCGCCGAGAAACTCGGGCGCCGCTGGATCTCGATCGATTGCGGCAAACTTTCGATCTATACGGTTCAGAAGCGCATGCTGCGGTTGAGGAAAAACATCGGCAATCAGGGAGCAGCTCTCACTCCGGAACCTTTCAGCCTCTACAATGCCGGCCTTTACGATTTTGGAAAACTGCGAGAGTTGCCATGGGATGCGTGGCGGTTCTTTGCCCTTCAGCTCTTCCAATGCCGCGATGCACGCCATCGGGTCGGAGGGATACAGCTCGATGGTTATTTGAAGGGATCCAGCGTGCTGGTGTTCAATCACCTCAGCAAGCCAGGCATCCGGATCGATGAGGAGACGGTGCAAAGCTTGCATGAGGCCTTGGGCTCTAAGATCGGCAGCCGTATGTACGTTGTGGCTCCAGCGTTAGTGTTCGATTTTCAGCAAGATTACCTGACGCTGGATGGCGTGCGCTACTACGCGCTGAGGATTCCATATTCGATCATTCACGAACTTCACCAGAGAGAGTTCACGGCGCTGCGGCAGCCCGTGGGCGAAAAAGAGGTCAATGATCTCGTCGATGCCGTTGGGTTCGACTTCGTCCGCCGCCCCGAGCTCGAGTATAAAGTCGGAACCAAAAGCTTGGAGGATAGCGAGGCCGAGCATGCGTTCATCAGGATAAAAGCATTCAAGAGCGAAGCGGCTGTTCGCGGTCCGTTAGGCAGGCTGGGAAATCGCGAAGCGCTTGCAATGGTCATGCTCGACTACGACTTCGATACCGAGTTCTGACATATTTGCGCACGATGAAGTCTTCTATGCAGAAGCGATCGAGAAGGCAGAATGGACTATCAATTTCCCCGTAAGCCAGATGGGCGAGCGGATCATGGCCATTTTCGTCGACATCTACGGGAATGAGGCCAGGGAAGTTATTCCTGCGACTAAATTCGGTGTCGACGCTGTCCCCAAAACGGCCGCCGCAAAACCGAAGGCACCTCCGAAGGTAGCGGCCAAGGCTACTGCCTCGAAAAATAAAACAAAAACAACCAGCACCACCAAGAAGAGGCCAATGCCTCAGAAGAGGGCTGCACGCAAGGTGGAGGCCTAAGACCATGAACATCAAAGGGGACCGCCGCACATTCCGGAACGAGGATCTGGTCCTCAAGGTATCGGCCGATATCGACCCCGCTGTCTGGGACTGTTCGAAATATGAGGACTTCATCGATGAGCTGTGCGGTTTTCGAGAATATCAGAAGGAAGCGATTCGCACGGCTCTGAGCTATCTGATCGGGGGCAAATATCCTGATCTTCGTGCTTTGGCGAAGGAGAATTTCGATTCCAATACCGAGATACAGGAACGGTATGGCTCTTGGGCCTCAATGGAGCGTCACCTTCAGCTACCGGATCAGCTCAGCTGCTCGATTGACCAAGCAACGGCGACGGGAAAGAGCTTCGTTCTGTATGGCATCGGCGCCATCTTACTTGCGGAAGGCACCGTCGATCGCGTCCTCGTCCTTTGCCCGTCGAACACCATTGAGGACGGGTTGCTCAAGAAGTTTTCGGAACTTTCCAGCCGAGCCGAGCTACGCGACGCGCTTCCGGATACGTCGGTAGTAACCACTCCGAGGATTATCAATGCATCGGAGACTATCGTCGATGGGGCCATATGCGTGGAGAATTACCACGCCATCCTTGAAAACGTGAAGTCATCGATCCGCGACAGCCTAAAAGGTAAGGGTGAGAGAGTTGCTGTGCTTAACGATGAAGCACACCACACCGCAAACGAGTCAGGAACCGCAACCAGAAGGTGGAAGGAGTTTCTCCAGAGCAAGGACTATGGGTTTCGATATGTGGTCGGTGTCTCTGGGACATGCTATGTTGGGGATGAGTATTTTGCCGATGTGATCAACCGCTATTCGCTGCGACAGGCAATCGAGCAAAGATTCGCAATTGCTCACCTGGGGTAATGCATCCTTTCCGGCCTGGTATCAGCCAGCCGCCCTTTGATGCGGCAACCACCCCCAGAAACTTCTTGACGCGGTCACGGGCGAGTCGATTCTACACATCGGGTGCCGCTGCTCCCCGCGCCCGCCCAACTGAGCCACCTCGAGAAGGACGCGCTGATCGCGGCGCTGACCGCTCGGCTGGCGCTGGCGGACAAACGGATCGCAGCCCAAGACGCCCATATCGCAGCGCAGGACGCCCGGATCGCAGCGCTCGAAGTGAAGCTCAACGAACTGAGCCGGCCACCGAGGACTCCCGGCAATTCGTCGAAGCCGCCGTCACAAGGCCAAAAGCAAGACCTCCCGGCCCCCGCGACGGATCGCCCGCCGCGTAAAAGCCGCCCCGGCGTCGGCCGGACGCTGCATCCGAATCCGGATCGCACCTTCGACGAGTTGCTGACCACGTGCCCAAAATGCGAAGCAGTATTCCCCCGCGAGGCGCAAATCCCGCAGCAGGTCTATGAGCGTATCGAGTTGCCACCCGTTCGGCCCGACGTGACCCAGATCCGCCTGTTCGGCGGCCGTTGCGCCGGTTGCGGCGAACGAGTAACCGCCCAGGCTCCATCCGGTCTGGAACAGGGATCGCCGTTCGGCCACTCCATCGCCGCGATGGTGGTCTATCTGCATTACGCCCATGCCATTGGCATGGAACGGTTGGCGCTGTTGATGAACGAACTGTTCTCCCTGTCGATCAGTGAGGGCGCGATCAGCAACATCCTGGCCCGCGCCCGCGAGCCACTGCTGGATGCCTCGGCGGCGATCGAGAAAGTCGTGCTCGCCAGCGCCGTGGTCTGCTCCGACGAGACCTCGGTGCGGGTCCAAGGCAAGAACTGGTGGGAGTGGGTGTTCATCGGCACGCTGGCGGTGCTGCATGTGATCAAACCCAGCCGGGGCAAGGCAGTGGTGACCGCGCTGTTCGGCGTGATTCAACCGGAAGTGTGGGTCTCCGACATGCTCGGCAGCCAGCGCGGTCATGGCGTCATGTGGCAAGTCTGCCTGGCGCACTATGCCGGCCCCGATATTATGCCGACTGATACCTGGGAACCGGCCCCCGTGGCCGTCATCGCGGCGCTGAGGCCGGCATAATCAGATCAGAGCGCCTCAAGAAAGGCGAGAAGCTTGTCAGGCGGCCGATAGCGGCCTGGCGAGATGTTGCTCGGGGTTGTCTTTGCCAGGGCGCGTTCTTTGAGCTCCAGATCTGCGTGCAGGTAGATCTGAGTCGTTTCGATCTGTTCGTGGCCGAGCCATAGCGCTATCACCGAGGTGTCGATGCCGGCGCGTAGCAGTCGCATCGCCGCGGTATGACGCAGTACGTGCATGGTAACGGTTTTTTGGCCCACTGACGGACAGGTGTGGGTGGCAATCTCCACGTATTTGGCGAGACGGTGCTCGAGAGCGTCACGGCTAAGAACCTTGCCTGTCTGGGTTGGGAACACCGGCTCTGCGGCGTGGCCGGCGCGTTCGGCGAGCCAGACGCGCATGGCGGCGACGATGCCGGACGTGAGCGGGGTGACCCGCAGCTTTCGTCCCTTGCCTAGGCAACTCACATGCGCTCCGGCGCCAAGGTGGACATCGGCGCGCCGAAGGCCGATCAACTCGGACGCCCGCAGGCCTGTCTGGGCGGCAAGCCCGAGTAGGGCGTGGTCGCGCCGACCAGTCCAGGTTGTCCGGGCTGGAGCAGCGAGCAGTGCGTCGACTTCCGCCTCGGTCAGGAAAGTCACAAGCCGGCGGTCGAAACGTTTGGTAGGAATGGCGAGCACCCGCTCGATCACAGCGGCATGCTCAGGGTGACGAAGTGCCGCATATCGGAATAGCGAGCGGATCGCGGCGAGTCGAGCGTTACGGGTGCGCACACCATTTTCCCGCTTATGCTCCAGATGATCGAGGAACGCGCCGACGAGCGGGGCATCGAGGTCGTCGATGTCCAGTTTTGATGGCGCCATCTTTTGTCTCGCCGAGGCGAACACCAGCAGCAGCCGCAGGGTGTCGCGGTATGCAGCGAGCGTATGCGGGCTGGCTTGGCGCTGACGGATCAGGCGATCTGTGAAGAACGCCTGCAAGGTCGTAGCAAGTGTGGTCATGCGCCACCTCCGAGGTGATGCTCTAGCCGCCCACCTGCCAGCTGCAGCAACTCCGGGGAAGCGGAGAGGTACCAGTATGTCTTGCCAGGGTCGACGTGGCCGAGATAGGTCGACAGCAGCGCAAGCCGGGCTCCTGGGTCGCCGCCATTGCGGTAGCTGTCAAGGATCGTGCTGACGGCGAATCCATGACGCATGTCATGCAGTCTCGGCCGGCACGAGGCCGAGCGAGGTTTGAGGCCGGCTTGGCGGACCAGTTGGTGGAAGGTCGGCTGAACGTTGGTGTAGAGCAGCCTGGTACCCGCAGCGGAGATGAAGAGCGCAGGCGTGTTGGACGGCCGACAGGGCCGGTCGCCTCGGCACAGATACTCACCGAGAGCAGTCACAGTACTCGGATGCAGCGGCAATTTGCGGGACTTGCCAAACTTGCCGTTGCGGATGGTGAGCGTGCCGTCAATGGCGTCAAAATCATCGCGATCAAGACCGATCGCTTCCCCGACGCGCATTCCCGTTACAGCCAATAAGGCGATCAAGGTCCGATATGTCGCTGTCCGATGTGACGTACTCAAAATCTCGGCCGCCGCGATCAAGGCGGTTATTTCCTCCTCCGAGTAGAGGTAAGGCGTCGCCCGGCGGTTTCGTCCCGGCAGCAAATCCACCGGCGGCACCTCGGTCGCGGGGTCGATCCCGCGCAGGTGAGCGGCAAAGCACCGAACAATGGAAAGCCGAGTGGATGTCCAGCTTCGGTGGGCCTCTGCGGGCAAGATCGCCCAGGCAAGGGCCGTCTCGGTGGTCAGGTGGTCCTCGCCACGATCTTCGACGTAGGCGAGGAACTGAGCGAGGAGCTTCTCGGCTCGAACAAGCTTGTAGCCGAGGACACGACGCACGGCCAAATAGTCGGCAAGGGCTTGGCGGAGCGCGCTCATGCGACGTCTCCCGGCCAGGGACGGGCGATTGCTCGCAAAGCGTCGTGGTTGACCTTGGCGTAAATGGCTGTCGTCAGAGCGCGACGATGGCGCAGAAGCTGACCGATCTCCGGCAGTGACGCGCCGGCGCGTAACATTTGTGTCGCCGCGGTGTGGCGCAGACGATGAGCATAGATCTGCCCAAGCCCGGCGCGCCGGGCGGCGGCAGCCACCACCTGGGTCACCCCGCCGGCGCTGAGAGCGCAATGAGGCGCCTTGATCCGTACGAATATCGTCCGCCCGTGGGCCGTTGCCGGACGGCCGCTGTGCAGGTACGCAGCGACCGCTTCACCGACGTCACCGGGCAATGGGAGACGTTCGGTACAATTTGCTTTGCCACTCACGACGATCTCGCCGGCTCGCCAATCGATGTCTTCGAATGCAAGCTTGGCGACCTCGGCCGCCCGCAAGCCGAGACGGACCAGCATGGTCAGGATCGCAAAGTCGCGACAGCCATTCTGGGTGTTGCTGTCGCAGGACGCCAGCAGGCGCCGGACTTGGTCAGGCTCCAATCCCTTGGGCAATCCAACCAATCGCCGACAGGCGACCGACGGCACAGCAGAGGCGAGTGGCCGCTCCATTTCGCCTTGGACATGAAGAAAGCCGAGCAAGGATCGTAGTGCCGCCACGGTTAACCTCGCTACGCTATGACCCTGATGGGGGCAGCGACCCACCACAAAGGAGATGACGTCGGCCGCGGTTAGGTTTTTAAGATCCAGGGCGAGGCCATCGGGCAAGGTCCTGCCGTGAAGAAACAGACGCACCGCATCCACGTAGCCGCGGGCAGTTCTGGCACCCAAGCCACGCTCAACCGTCAAGTAGAGCCGGTATCGCTCCAGCACTGCCTCTACCGGACCGCTGGGCATGGGTAGCGCCGGTATTGGCGCCACGCCGAGACCACGTAGGTAAGCGAGTATCGGCTGCATCGCTTTAATCGAGAGCAGTTGTGTGTAACCAGCGGCGCGACGAGCCAGCAGGAACCGTTCCACCTCGGTCGCGTGCAGCGCATCTGCATCGCGCCCCTCGCCCATGAGCCAGCGGCTCAGGTGAGCCAGCAGCCGCATCTGATTGCCGATGACACCTGGCCTATAACCCTGTCGCGTGAGTTCGTCGGCAAAGCCAACGGCGAACGCCGAAAGCGGACCCGATACCCGAGTTTGAGACGGATCGATCAACATGAAAGCCTCCCCTTTCTGGCAAGAAAGGGCAGGTTGCGCCGTCCATCAGTCGTCGGGATTATGCCGGCCTCAGCGCCGCGATGACGGCCACCGGGGCCGGTTCCCAGGTATCAGTCGGCATAATATCGGGGTCGGCATAGTGCGCCCTATGCCGACATCGGCATAGGGCGCATCTGCTCCGGGATGCGAAATACGCCATCGAATGCGGCGACACAGCGTTCAGCGCGCCGTTCCGGTGGCTGCTGCTGCGCGCCATCGCGATCGGCCGGCGGCGCGAGACGCTGAAGGACACCACCCTGAAGCAATATCTCCATGACCTCGACCGCAGGCTCGACCGGATCCTGGCGGTGGTCCCGATTGGCGAGCCGGGCCGCAAGCTGCGCAAGCGCATGCTCGCCAACCGGGCACATCTGTTCGTGTTCATGTCAAATCGAGCGGTGCCGCCTACGAACAACATCTCCGAGCGGCATCTGCGGCCGAGCGTGATCTTCCGCAAAGTGACCAACGGCTTCCGCTGCGAGTGGGGGGCGCAAACTTATGCCGCCTTCCGCTCCGTCGTCAGCACCGCGAAGGCCAATCGCGCTTCGGTGTTTGATACCGTCCGCTTCGTGATATCAGCCAAACGACCCGGCGACACGCTCGCCGGGGCGGGGTGAGCAATTGCAAAGATTCGTCAAAAAGGTGGAGTATGTCGATGAGATGCCAGCCCCCGCAGAGAATCCGGAGGAAAAGTGGCAGCTTATCAACAACCGTCACAAAGATTGGGCTAAGAAGCTCAAGGCCCGAGGAATCCGCCCTTTGACCATTATCGTCACGCGAGCAATCGCTGATGCGGAGCGGGTCACGGAAGAGCTCAAGGACTTTTTGCAGGAAAGGGAGGCAATCGACGCGTCAGAGGCTTCTGACCGGATCATATGCGTTACGTCCGCAAGCAAACACCAGCCTAATCTGGCGAAGCTCCGAATGGTCGACAGCCCAGCCATCAAAGTTGAGTGGATTGTCTCAGTGTCCATGCTGAGTGAGGGCTGGGACGTGAAGAATGTGTTCCAAATCGTCCCGCATGAGGAACGCGCCTTCAACAGCAAGCTACTCATCGCGCAAGTGCTTGGACGGGGCCTTAGGCGACCAGAGCCTTGGCCCGGCGAAGATCCTGTCGTCACGATCTTCAACCACGATGCTTGGTCAGGGCGAATCAAGCATCTTGTCAATGAGGTGCTCGAGATCGAGAGGCGCCTCACGTCGACCATTGACACTATATCTCCGTTCAACTTCGAACTTCATAATCTCGACTACACACGCTCAGAGGACGCAACCGAATTTGCGAAGAAGGGTGAATATCGCCTGTTCGAAGACGGCTATGTCGACCTTCCGACGCAGGTCGAGAACGAGGACGTCACCGTAGGGTTAACGCTCGCGATAACGGGCGAGCAGCATAAATTTAAGACCAAAATTCTGCACAAGACTTTCAGTGTCGAGGAAGTCGCAGATCAGATGTTTCAGAAGTTGCGAGCGATTGATGAGGAGTTCAGCGGACGCCGAGGACCCTGCAGATCGCACCAATTACGCCAAGCGGTTTCCTCTGGAAAAATGTGAAGAGATCGTCTTGGCCTCACTGAAGCATGCCACGATAACTGGCAACCGCATTACCGATGAGAATCGGCAGAGGTTCTGGCAAGCTCTCGGCACGTTGCGGCGTAAGGCGGCTAGGCGTGTCGTCTACAAACTATCCCCGCATGCCCTTGTAAAAATCAGCACGACGACTCGCCAGGATGAAAGCTGCAGCGCCGCAGAATTGAGAAAGGGAACAAAGACGGTCTTCTATGCTCCGGGATGTGAGCAAACTATCATAGACGATCAGAAGGAGTTTTTTCACGAAGTCGCAGACGAAGACGGAGATTTTGTGAAGGGCCGCGTCTCTATAGGAAAATCCGCCGACTTCAAAACGCCGGCTAATCTAGTGATCACCGATGCTACCCCAGAAAGACGCTTCGTTCGTGAACTCACAAGCCACGAAAACGCACTGAAGATCGATGCTTGGCTAAAAAGCACGCCTATTGGGTTCTACACCATCGAGTATGCTTGGAAGAAAGGCAACCGTCCGAAGCGCGGAGAGTTCAGCCCAGACATCTTTATCAAGCAAAGCGACTACATCTTTGTAGTCGAGATTAAGGGCGATGAGGAAATAAAGGACCCGGCACCCGACAATGTGAAGAAATATCAATATGCCGCTGAACATTTTGTCCAACTTAATGACTGGTTGGAAAAAGAGGGAATCTTGACCCGCTACCAGTTCAACATGATATCCATCCGAAGCTACAACGCGTTTTTTCAGAAGCTTCGTAGCGGCGAGTTGGTTGGATTTAGGTCGGAGCTCGATGTCGCGATGACCAAAGCATCGAAGAGCGGGGACTAAAATGGGGAGCGATCGAAGGAGGAAATTATCGGAGCCAATCCCATACCTGAATTGAAGCTTTCAGAGCGGACACGCCGAAAATGAGCGCTGCTAAAAGCCAGATCGCAGCAGCCGTTCCTTTGGCTATTCGCTTGAAATATCCCAAAACCGCGATCAGCGCCTGTGACCAGCTCTCCTCATTCGCTGCATCCTGCCGAGCATCCGCAGCGGTCGCTGGTACAGTGCGGCCATAACTACACGCAGGAAGGACAGCGTCATCAGCAGGAAAACCGCCTCGGCGTAGGGCGCGAAAATAACCGAGATTTAAGTGCATCGTCCCGTGCGCGTGCCGTCTTGGACCGAAAAGCCTCGGACCGAGGCCGAATTCGACTTCGTAAAACGCAACTTGTCGCTGCCAGCTACCGCTGGACTCGACCCCTCTGGAAATGCCCGGCCAGGCGCCCGAACGGCAGGCGCTGGCCGATAACGGACTGTCGGCTTCCGGCAGCGGTGCCCGGGAAAGCGGACGGAGATGTCGCGGGACAAACTGGCAGCTCTCGCCGCTCGGCCCGGTTTCCAGTCTGAAGCGAACTTTCGGTTCCGTTGCTACCGGAGCCCCAGGTCGCGCGGTGCGGGGCGGCCGCCGAGATGGGAGATCGTGACACTCCAGTTTGCTGCCGAGACGATCACCTGCAGCCCGGAGCCGCACAGCCGGTTCAGGGTCAGCGCCGGCGCCTCCTGCGCCACCCCGGCGACCCGGGCGAGGTACACGTACATGCGGCTCTGTGCGGGGGGGGGCGCAGTAACGCGCGTCCCTCCCGCGATTCAGGTCATGGCGTGGTGCAGCCACAGACCGTTCGCAAACGCCGGGATCGGAATCAGCCGGCCCAGGCCGACTTGCGAATCACGCTGCAGAAGTTGATCCGCTTGAACGTGGGGTCCTTATCCGCGAGGACGTCGTCGTTGACGGTACCAAACGTGCTGTCAGGCCTGTGCTTCATGCCGTCGTAGAAGGCCCGGATGATGTCTTCCTTGAAGTGTTCGTCGCGCGGATGCGCCTGCACAACCGCGTTCCGCTCGGTGTCGGCGTAGTCCGAATAGGCGATGCCCAGCACGTCCATCTCGACCCCCGCGGTTACCAGCGCGACGACCGGGTGCATGAGGGGCGGAACGTTCGGCGTCGTGTGCAGCGCGATCGCCGTCCAGACGGTGTAGACGTCTGCCTCGGAGATGCTGTGGCTGCGCAGGAAGTCGCGAGCGGTATTCGCGCCGTCGACTTCGAAGCGTTGATGCTCGCTGCGGTACTGGGGCGTCAGGCCCATGTCGTGGAACATCGCCCCGGCATAGAGAAGTTCAGCATCGAACTTCAGGCCACGCCGCTTTCCGGCCAGCGCGCCCCAGTAATAGACGCGGCTGGAGTGGTGAAAAAGCAACGGTGATTCCGTGTCCCGGACCAACTCGGTTATGGCGCGGGCAAGCTTGCTGTCGGGGATTCCGACCCCTTGGACGATCGCTGTCATTTGAGTTTCCTGCTAAACGTGACACTCAGACAAACCCGGATTATACGGGCCGCCCGAAGATTTGACGGACATCGGGTCTAACGTCTATCACTCCGCCGGCCGATTGAGGTTGAGACCGAGGGCGCGTGCGACGCCCTCGCCGTAGGCCGGATCGGCGCGCCGACAATTGGCCATGTGGCGCTCCTTGATGTGCTGCCGCGCATCGCCCATCGCGCGCGCCGTGTTCTCGAACAGCGCCTGCTGCTGCGCCGGCGTCATCAGCCGGAATAGATTGCCCGGCTGCTCCCAGTGGTCGTCGTCGGCGTAGTGGTCATAGTGCGCCGCCTCGCCTTCAATGGGCAGCGGCGGCTCGGCGAAGTCGGGCTGGTTGTCCCACAGCCCGGCGCTGTTAGGATTGAAGCTGGTGGTGGCGCCGAGATTGCCGTCGACCCGCATCTTGCCGTCGCGGTGATAGCTCATGTACGGGCATTTCGGTGCATTGATCGGGATCTGGTAGTAGTTGACTCCGAGGCGGTGAAGAACGGTGTCGGGGTAAGAGAACAGGCGCGCCTGCAGCATCCGGTCCGGGGAGAAGCTGATGCCGGGGACGACATTCGACGGCCCGAACGCCGCCTGCTCCACTTCGGCGAAGAAGTTGTCCGGCCAGCGGTTCAACTCCATCACGCCGACCTCGATCAGCGGATACTCGGCCTTCGGCCACACTTTCGTCAGGTCGAACGGGCTGTGCCGGTGGGTCTTCGCCTGCGCTTCCGTCATCACCTGGATGAAGAGCGTCCAGCGCGGAAAGTCGCTGGCCTCGATCGCATTGAGGAGGTCGCGGCCATGGCTTTCGCGATCCTTGGCAACAAGGGCTTCGGCTTCGGCGTCGGTCAGATTCTGGATGCCCTGCCGCGTCCGAAAATGAAACTTGACCCAGACACGTTCGTTCTTCGCATTGATCATCGAGAAGGTGTGGCTGCCGAACAGGTGCATATGGCGGAAGCTCTTGGGGATGCCGCGGTCCGACATCACGACCGTGATCTGATGCAGCGCATCCGGGAGAAGCGTCCAGAAATCCCAGTTGTTGTCGGCGCTGCGCATGCCGGTGCGCGGGTCGCGCTTGATCGCGTGGTTGAGGTCGGGGAAGCGCAGCGGATCGCGGAAGAAGAATACCGGCGTGTTGTTGCCGACGATGTCCCAGTTGCCTTCCTCGGTGTAGAATTTCAGCGCGGTGCCGCGGATGTCACGTTCCGCGTCGGCCGCGCCGCGCTCGCCGGCGACGGTCGAGAAGCGGGCAAACATCGGCGTCTTCTTGCCGATTTCGGCAAAGATCTTGGCCTTGGTGAAGCGCGTAATGTCGTGCGTGACCGTGAAGGTGCCGTGCGCGCCCCAACCCTTCGCGTGCATGCGGCGCTCGGGGATTACCTCGCGGTCGAAATGCGCTAGCTTCTCGATCAGCCAGATGTCCTGCAACAGCGCGGGGCCGCGCCGGCCGGCGGTCATGATGTTGGTGTTGTCGGCGACCGGGGCGCCGGCGGCGTTGGTGAAGGGTTTATCGGTCATGACGGGCTCCTTGGGTGGTGGGTAAAACTATCGCGGTGGGGGTGACGGGTTCCGGACGTGGCGACGTCGTTAAGTATGGTCCTACTCGGGCAGTGACGCCTCCGGGCGCCGGCACGCTCACGAGCGTGTCGGGCTTGGCCGCCCGTTAAACAGATAAGAACCTGAAATCTCCAAGCAGTAGCGGTCCGTGCCGTCACAGTGGATTACGCGTTACATCCGGGGGCGGCATGCGTGTGTCCAGGGCGCGAGCCTAAACGGGGCTTCCCCAGATAGCCGTCGATCCCATATCTTTGTCGCTGACCATAGTCATCTCCCAAGCCTCTAGCGTTGGTGCGTGGATCGGATGTTTGGCGGCGGGGCCGGGTGGGGTAGAAGGCTGCCCCCAGTTCTGATCCCGGATGCCCGCCGTGCCGTTCAAGGCCAACGCCAAGTGTCGCCACCATATCCCGAAGCCGAAGCGTCGGCTGACGAATTGGCCAGCCTATGAGGCTAGCCTGCGCCAGCGTGGCGATCTGACGGTGTGGTTCAGCGAGGAGGCGATTGCCGCCTAGCAGGCCGAGCCGCGGACGAACCGGGGCGGCCAGCCATGGTATTCGCCGCTGGCCATTCTGACGGCGCTGACGCTCCGGGCGGTGTTCCACCTCCCGCTGCGCCAGAACGAAGGTCTGATCGGCTCGCTCATCCGCCTTCTCGGTCTTGATCTCCCGGTGGCGGACCACACCACCCTGAGCCGGCGAGGCGAGACACTGGAGGTGCCCCGACCGCGGTCCGGCAGTGGTGCTGAACCGGTGCATCTGCTGGTGGACAGCACGGGATTGAAGCTCTGTGGCGCCGGCGAGTGGCTGATCGAGAAGCACGGAACCAAGACCCGCCGCGCCTGGCGAAAGTTGCATATCGGCCTGAATGCCGAGACGGGCGAGATCGTCGCGGCCGAGCTGACGACGAACGATGTGGATGACGCCTCGCAGGACGGCTCGTTGCTTGGTCAGGTGGCCGGGCCCGTCACGTCGTTCACCGGCGATGGCGCCTACGACCAGGATGGCGTCTATCGTACTGTGGCGGACCACCAGCCTGGGGCGGCGGTCATCGTGCCGCCGCGTGCGACGGCGGTACCCAGCGCAACGGCGGCGAGTGAGCCAACCCAGCGCGACCGCGATCTCCAAGGCATTGCCGAGAACGGCAGGATCGGGTGGCAGAAGATGTCCGGCTACAACAAACGGAGCAGCGTTGAGGCCGCCATCGGGCGCTACAAGCAGGTCATCGGTGATGCGCGACCGAGCACGCGAGGGAGGGTGCGCTCGCGCAAGGATCACTGTCGGACGACCGAGGTCGGCGTCTCCGTTCTTGTCCCGAACCGGATGCTGGAGTTGGGGCGCCCGCACTCCGTCCGCGTCGGATGAACGCAGATGGGGTTGGGGGTTTCGCGACCCACCCGTCGATCCATGCAACGACGCCACTAGCAGGTCAAGCATGGTCATCGTGCCCGGACGTGCTGATAAGCCTGGTCAACACCTTCGCGTTGCTGGTCATGCGTTCCACGGCGGCACGTGCCTGTCGGATGTTAGGCGGATCGGCAGACAGCCAGAGCCGGCAGGCGTCGATATTGATGAGGAGGGCTGCCAAGGACCCTCTAATCTCGGGGGTGACAGTAGCAGACCGCCTGGATTCGCTGACGAACTGGGACACATGGAAAACAGGCAACCCAAGTTGGTCCCCTCTTCCCTGCGCCACCAGGTCTGCTTTTTTCCCCTCCACATCCGCCAACGAACTGCTTCGGTAAGCGTCGCTGTGTTGGTCGATGAGGTTGGTCGTTCCTGATTGCATTGCCCGCCTCCCTTTACGCATCTGCAACAGCCTGGGGCGACATGTCAGGTTTGGGGTCCATGTCCCAATTGCCCTGCTCGGTAAAGAACGTGGGCGCGGTGCCGCGCATATCGCGCTCCACATGGGCCGCGCCGCGCTCTCAGGGGACGGTGGAAAATCGCGCGGCATTCGCACCGTCCACCTCGAAACGTTCGTCAGCGCCTAAAATATTCACCCGATTCCCCTGGTGTCCGATAGGACCTTTCGGCGCAAGTTGCGCCGATTGCTTTGTTGACGGGGTAGTTCAGCCCTCCCAGCCCTGGGCCGGCAGAAGTCCGTTGATCATCAGACCGTCCCGCCGCATTTCATACGCCGCAAGCCCCGTGGGGTTTTCCTTCGCGACCAGTTGCGTCTGCTCATGCCTGGCCGCCACTACGATAGTCGGCACCCGAACGGCCTGAGCCTCGGATTCAACCAGCTTCGCCTGTGCTGCACCACCAAGCACCAGCAATGCGGCTGCCGCGGTAAGGAACATCGTCTTCATCGGAATTCTCCATCTTCTGTCGGGCGGCATGTCCGGCTCCGACTGTGGCTACAATTCCAGGCGACCCTATCGCCCGGGTAGCTCACAGATAAGCAGCGGCGTCCGAATAAGTCGCTAAAAACCATCTAAAAAGCCATGAAAAGCGCGAAGTGACGCCGGCGCGTGGCGATGAAAAAATATGAAAACTTGCGAAAAATCGCCTATATGCCTCGACTATGAACCCGCCGCCCCAACGACCGGCTGGTATCGCGTTCGGTCGCTTCCAGCTATTGCCGGGCTGCCGCGATCTGATCGCCGACGGCAGGCCGATCAAGCTCGGCGGCCGCGCCTTCGACGTGCTGATGGCGCTAATCGAGGTACCGGGAGCCGTTGTCAGCAAGGACGCGCTGATGGCGCGGGTCTGGCCAAACCGGATTGTCGAGGAGAACAATCTGGCGGCCCAGATTGTCGCATTACGTAAAGCGTTCGGATCGGAGCAAGGGCTGATCCGCACGGTAGCCGGACGTGGTTACCTATTCACAGGCGAGATCCGGCCTCTGTCAGCTGCCACAGACGGGGCGCCCGATGTGACCATGGTGGCGGCAGCCGAGTCAATCCAACCGCCGACAAACCTGCCTGAGCAGGTGACCGAACTGATCGGCCGGGAGAAGGACCTTGCGGACATCCTGGCTCTCCTGGCCGCCTGTCGGTTCGTCAATCTCACAGGCCCCGGTGGTATTGGTAAGACGCAACTTGCCCTAACGGTCGCGCGTCAGTTGCTGCCGGAATTTGCCGAGGGCGTATGGATAGCCGAATTCTCGGCTATCGCCGATCCCGGCCTGGTTTGCACAACGGTTGCCGCTGCGGTCGGGCTCCAACTCGGTGTCGGGGAGATTTCGCCCCAACGGGTGTCTCGGGCGCTGGCGCACCGGCGACTGCTGCTGATCCTGGACACCTGCGAGCATGTGATCGACGCCGCCGCAGCGATGGCTGAGACCTTACTGCAGGCCGGTTCGGAAGTGCGCATCATCGCCACCAGCCGGGAGCCGCTGCGGACCGAGGGCGAGCAGATTTACCAGGTACCGCCGCTCGCTCTGCCGGCCGCGGAAGCCGAGGACCCGTGGCGATTCGGTGCGGTTCGGCTCTTCGTGGTGAGATCGGGCGCGCGTGGCGTGCATATCTCGGAAGATCAGCGTATTGCAGCCGCAATCGCGGGCATCTGCCGGCAACTCGATGGCATCCCTCTGGCGATCGAACTGGCGGCCGCGCGGGCTGCGACACTGGGAATCGAGGTTCTTGGCGCCCATCTCGATGATCGTTTCGGTCTTCTGACCGGCGGAAGGCGGACGGCCCTGCCGCGGCACCAGACCCTGCGGGCGACGCTTGATTGGAGTCATGACCTGCTAAGCGAGCCTGAGCGCGTGATCCTGCGCCGCCTGGCGGTCTTCGCCGGCGGCTTCGGCGTGGAGGCGGCCAGCACGGTCGCAGCGGCCCCCGAACGCGGGCGGTCGGACGTCGTCGACGGTCTTTCCAGTTTGGTTGCGAAGTCACTCGTCACCTTGGAAGTCAAGGGCTCGGTCGCGCGCTATCGGCTGCTCGACACGACCCGGGCCTATGCGCTCGAAAAGCTCGAGGACAACGGCGAGCACGAGCCGCTTCTGCGTCGTCACGCCGAATACTATCGGGACCTGTTCGAGCGGGCAGAAGTTGAATGGGAAACGCGGCCGATCGTCGAATGGCTCGACGACTACGTTTGGTGTATCGACAATCTGCGCTCCGCGCTCGACTGGGCGTTTTCGCCCAAGGGTGATGCATCGATCGGCATCGCACTGACGGCCGCAGGGGTGCCACTTTGGATGCATCTGTCACTGCTCGAGGAGTGCCGCAGCCGCGCCGAGCAGGCGCTTGCCGCATACAACACCGCCGATGGCGGCGACCCACGTCGCGAGATGAGGCTCTACACTGCGCTTGCCACGTCCTCTTTTTGGCGCTCTGCCGGCGTTGCTCAAGTCGTTGTTCGCGAGATCGGCGCGCTCTGGACGAAGGCACTGGAACTCGCGGAAAGTCTTGATGATGTCGAGTACCAGTTGCGCTCGCTCTGGGGCGTATATACCTTTCACCTCGGGGTCGGTGACTATCATCTTGCTCTCGAGATGGCGCAACGGTTTCGCACGCTGGCGGTGCAGCACCAGAGGCGAAACGATGAGCTGATTGGCGAGCGGCTGATGGGCGTCGTGCAACACGTGCTGGGTGATCAAGTCAGCGCGCGCCGACACATCGAGCACATGCTCGCCAATTTCGTCCGGTCCGACCAAAGATCCCACGAAGCTATTCGTTTTCAGCTCGACCACCGCGTAGCGGCGCGCATCTACCTTGCGCGGATTCTGTGGCTCCAGGGATTCCCGGATGAGGCAATGCGCGCCGCAAAAGACGCCCTCGACGAGGCTCTCGAGAGCAATCACGCAGTTTCGCTGTGTTGGGCACCGACCGCTGCGGGATGTCCGATCATGCTGTGGGTTGGGGATCTTGCTGGGGCGGAGCGTTACATCGCGATGCTGCTCGACCAGTCGGCAAGGTATGCGCTGCCTTCCTGGGGCGCCTTGGGCCGCGCCTTTCAAGGGGTACTCGCGATCAGGCGCGGCGACTTCGGTCGTGGATTAAGGCAGTTGCAGGTCGGTCTCCACGAATTCGGCGCGATGCCCTACTGGATATCCATGATGTTCCTCAACGAACTGGCAGCGGGTTTCGCCCGCGCCGGGCAGATCACGCACGGGCTCGCTGCCGTCGAGCAGGCAATTGAACGAGCAGCGCGCACAGAACGCTGGCTGTTTCCTGAGTTGCTGCGCATCAGGGGTGAGCTTCTGCACTTGCAAGCTACAACGGGTGCAGCGGCCGCGGCCGAGGATCATTTCCGCCAGGCGCTCGACTTGGCGCGCCGGCAAGGCGCGCTGTCCCTGGAACTGCGTGCCGCCACAAGCCTCGCCCGGTTGCCGTGTGATCATGTCCGTATCGCTGGCGCAAAGGCTGTGTTGCAGTCTGTTTATGACCGGTTCACCGAAGGGTTCGATACCGCCGACCTGAGGGAGGCAAAGGCGCTTCTTGAGGCTCTCGATGGACGAGCCGCCGGGTCTGTTTGAGCTGATGCCGTGGACGGCCTCTCCCTGCCGTCCCGGGCGCCGCAGCGTGCCACGACCCGTCCGACGTTCGCGCCGATGACAGTGCACCGCATGGTTACGTTCGGCAGATTGCAGGCCAAGCAGGTCTGTCGAGGCGCGCCTTGGGTGTTGAAGGCCGCGGATGTTGCCGAATTCGCGAAGAATGGAGGCGGAAATCGTCCGCCACCATCCGATGCCGCCCAGCAGTCCCTTTATTTTCAATGACGTAGATTGAGGCGTAGTATGACTCGTGTCTGCTTGGTCACACCAAGCTGGAAAGCACCGCGCGCGCTATCTGGGCGTTGAAACTGAGGATGCATTAGCCCTGTCAGAGGCGACTGAGGTCTGATCTCGCCCAGGCGGACAGTGCCTGCTCAGACACTCGGGACGGCAGTTCCGTCCCGAGTGTCTTTACGAGATATTGGGCAGTAAGGCGCCATCCTTGCCCTTCCCAGGCCAGACGGGCATCCCCAAAAGCGGCCACTTGATCAGGTGCGCCACCAATGGCGAGCTTGTGCCCTGGGCTGTCGTTCCTGGCTGCCTCGCCGTTTCTCGACCGCGGACGTGCCGCAAGATGTGGCGTTGCAGTTCAGATGTCTGCCGGGAGTGGTAAGCGGATATTGGCATAGGCGGGCCAAACGGCGCAGGGCGGGCTATGGCTGCGTCGGCGTCAAGAACTGAAAGACGGCACCCCGCGGTTCGTTAGCCTCCGCCCATAGTCGTCCCCCGTGAGCTTCGATGATCGACCGGCAGATCGATAGGCCCATCCCCAAGCCACCGGGCTTGGTCGTGTAGAAGGCCTCAAAGAGGCGCTCGAAGGTCGCGGGTGCCAGTCCGGAACCCGTGTCCCGCACCGCCACAAGTACGCCATCGGGCTCAACTTTTCCAGTGCCGATCAGCAAATCTCGTGCCCCAACATCGACACCGCTCATTGCCTCAATAGCGTTGACGGTCAAATTGAGGATCACTTGTTGCAGTTGGACCCGATCGCCGTGGATGAGCGGCAAGCCCTCGGCCAGGTGCATCTCCACTGAGACGCCGGTCTTTACCGCTGCCCGACGCGTGAGCTCGATCACCTCGCGGATCGCCTCGTTTATGTCCACCCAGTCCTTCCTTGGGGGCGCCCTTTTGCTGAGCTCACGGATTCCGCGAATGACGTCGCCAGCGCGATTACCGTCCTTGACGATGCGAGCGAGCGCCTTCCGCGCCTCGCCCAGATGTGGTGGTTGACGATCTAGCCAGAGCAGCGCCGCCTGGGCGCTGGTGACCATCGCCGCGATCGGCTGGTTCACTTCATGAGCGATCGAGGCGGTGAGCTGCCCCATCGTCGCGACGCGGTTAGCATGCGCCAGCTCCATCTGTACCTCGCGGTAGCGCCGCTCGCTCTCGCGCGCTTCGGCTTCCGCCCGTTTGCGCTCGGTCAGATCGAGCACGAAAGAGACGCCCCGGCTCCCTGTTTCATCCAAGCTCGTTGCGCCGACCAACACGGGCACACGGCTGCCGTCTTTCCGGAAATACTCCTTCTCGTAGGGTTGCACGCTTCCGGTCATTCTGATCTCTGGAGTCCACCGTTGTTCATGGTGCTCCAGCCATTCTGCGGGCGTTAAATCCGTCCAGAGGAGGCGCCCCGCGAGAAGATCCTCGCGGTCGTATCCTACGATCCGGAGAAAGGTGTCATTGGCCTCGAGAATGGGACCTTCATACTCCCACATGAAGATCCCGATGATGTTGGCATCAACCAGTCGCCGGATCTTAGCCTCGCGTTCTACGACATCGCGGTACAAGCGAGTATTTTCCAGCGAGATCGCGGCCTGCGAGGCGAGCAGCTTCAGCACCGCGATCCGGGCCGGCGTGAACACGTGCGGGGCCAGGTTGTTTTCCAGGTAAAGCACGCCAATCAGCTTGCTCTGGTTGATCAACGGCAGGCAGAGAATGGAACGGGCCCGGTGCTGATGGAGGTAGGTGTCCCCGGCAAATGGGTGCTCAGCTGCGGCGTCGTCGATAATCACGGCCTCGCGGGTACGCACGACGTAATGGAGGATCGACTCCGGCAGCGCGGCAGTTACCGGCTCGTCGCGCAGGAGCACCTTGACGGTGTCACCGGGGGTCGTGACTTCAGCCGCGATCCGCTGTTCCGTCCCCCGTGGGGTAAGCAACAGCCCCCGTTGGGCCCCGGCCTGCTCGATTGCCGTGCGCATGAGCGTGTCGAGCAGCCTTTCCAGCACGATCTCGCTTGAGACGGCCTGCGATACATTGAGCACCGTTGCGAGATCGAGGAGTTCGACCGGCGCCCCGATCGTGTCCGTCGGCCTGGAGATAGGCTCTGCCTCCCGCAGCCGCGGATACAGCTGATCGAGTTGCCGCACCTTGCCGATGGCTCCCCAACGGACGTAGCCGTAGCGGGCGTCCCGGAGGTACGTAAGCGCAATCTTGTCAAAGCCACGCGCCGCGTAGAAGCCCGCAGCCAGTTCGTTGGCGAGTGCCTCGTTGTGAACAAACCCGTTGGCGCGGGCCGAGCGGATGGCCTGTTCGTAGAGGCGCTCGGCATCGAGCTCGCGGCGCTCAAGCCGGGCAATCTCCGCGCCGACCAGCGCCGCGCGGTGTTCGAAGTTCTCGGGACAATTCTCTGCCCAGACCTTCAATTGTGTATGATGCGCCGCGACAGCGTCGATGTGCTGCTGCCGCTCACCCGGTGGCAGGGAGTCGCAACAGGCGCATTTGGCCAGCGCGCCGTAGAAGTGATATTCTGCTTCCTCAATGTGCATCGTTGAGGTCCAGAGCAGCCGTTGCGCCTTCGATGCGGCGTCGATGGCCGTCGCATAGTCGTCAGCCAGATAGCGCGCCTGCAGCTTTCGGATCCAATACCAGCACTCGGCAATCGCCAATTCCGGACTTTCTGAAAAACGGCGCTCGATCCGAAGTTCATCAAACTGCTCATCGTCAAAGCAGCCGAAATTCGGCGTCAAGCCGCGGAGCGTCCGGATCAGCGCGAGTTGTGTGCTGATGCGGTCAATGACAAGACCGAACCGCGCCTTCCCGGCGTACGCGAGGCCATGTTCAGCTTCGCCTTGCACATCAGGCAGCTTCTCGCCGGCAAAGAGAAGGTTGGAGTTCAAATTATTACACGTGTAGGCTCCATGCGTGAGGTCTCCGATCCGGTTCGCCGCTTCGAAAGCGCGGCGCAGCAAATCGCGGCCTTCCCGCACGGGTTTCATCCAGTGCATCACGTAAATCGCGAAGCAATGATACGTGCTGGCCTCGAAGCGTTTTAGCCCGCGTCGTTCGACGAGTTCATAGCCGAGTTGCCCGAAGCGAAATCCGCTTTTGTAGTCGCCAAAACGCGGTCCGGCAATCTTGCCGAGCATGGCATAGGCGACGCACGAAGCATCGCAGTTGCCACGCTCAAGGCTGAGGCTGATCGCCTTGCAGATCGTCATGGAAGCCAAATTCGCATCCGTAAACACGGCCGGCGCCACGATCTTGCTCAAAACCTCGACGGTGGCGAAGGATGCCGGGTCGTCCATCAGCGGCAAATCGATCAGATCCTCGATCGTCCGGCTCCCAAGCAGTGACCAGATACGGTCGTATTCGCGTCGCTCCTCCTCGTCTTTCGGGTGGGGAGACCATCCGACACCGACTTGCCGGAGGTAGTTGAGACAGACAGCGACCGCGCGGTCGCTCTGATCGAGAACCGTGCAGACATTTATGTGCAAGCACGCGACACTGGCTTGTTCGACCGTTGTCGTGGCCCGATTTGACAGCGCAGCCAATCGCTCGTCTGCGACGGATAACTGGCCGGTCAAAAATTCGCACTCGGCCCGACTCAGGTCCAGCGCAAAGATCAGCTCATGCCGGCGCTCCGACCTATCCTCCGCCAACAGCGCCGCACCGGTATTGAGATAGGTGAGTGCCGAGGCGTAGGCGGTGGACTCCTTGGCGCGCTTGCCCGCGATCAGGTTGAGTTCGGCCAGTTGCACACGTTCATCTGGTGAGGTGATCAAGGCGGCGCCACGGTTGAGCTGACCCACGATCTCGAAGATGGCCTCCTCCCGTTTCTCGGGCGGCGTGTGACTTACCAGCAGCCTCCCGATCCGCAGATGGACCTCGGCGCGCAATGCTTTCGGGATCAGCGAATAGGCGGCCTCCTGCACCCGGTCGTGGATAAACCTGTAGGCGCCGTCCAGGCGCTCAACCAGATCTTGGCGCAGCGCCTCCCACAGCACCGACTGG
The DNA here is from genome assembly GCA_963817185.1 of uncultured Alphaproteobacteria bacterium. Taxonomy (GTDB): domain Bacteria; phylum Pseudomonadota; class Alphaproteobacteria; order Acetobacterales; family Acetobacteraceae; genus Rhodopila. The sequence continues at coordinate 1,504,059 of CAWFNN010000007.1, forward strand.
ACTTGCTGTGCCGAGGTCCCGAGAACAATCGCCAGCATCGGGATCTCGGCGACGTTGCCGAGACAGGCCAGAACCTGCAGCGCCCTCTGCGTCTCGGCCGGCAGACGCGTGAGCTTGCCGACCATGAGGTCAACCACGTTGTCGGTGTAACTCTTGTCGCGAATCCGCTCGAGGTCCCACGTCCAGCGGGAGACGCCATGATCGAACGCGAGCAAACGCTCCTCGGCCAGCGCGTGAAGAAACTGAATGACGAAGAACGGATTGCCGGCCGTCTTCTCGTGCACAAGTTGCGTCAGCCGTGCGGCGTGCCTTGGCTCGCAGCGTAGCGCATCCGCAATCAACTGCCCGAGGTGCTCCTGGGCCAGCGGCGCGAGCGTGATCTCCGCTATCTTTCCGCCTGCGTTCTTGATCGCGTCCAGCTTACGCCTCAACGAATGCGCGGCATCGACCTCGTTGTCGCGGTAGGCACCGATCAGCAACAGATGCTGCACGTCCGCCTGGGTCAGCAGGTCCTCGATTAGATCGAGCGTGGCCGCATCCAGCCATTGCAGATCGTCGAGGAATAGCGCCAGTGGATGGTCCGGCCGCGCGAATACGCCGATGAATCGCCGGAACACCAGTTGGAAGCGCCTTTGCGCATCTTTCGGCGGCAGATCGGGGACCGGCGGTTGTTCCCCGATGACAAGGCTCAGTTCGGGGACGAGGTTGACCATCAGCCGTCCGTTCGGCCCCAGCGCCTCCAGCAGCGCCTCACGCCAACGCGCCAGCTCGGCCTCGCTCTGGCCGAGCAGCGGCCGCACCAGACTCTGAAACGCCTGCACCAGCGTCGCACACGGAATGTCGCGTTTGTACTGGTCGAACTTGCCCGAGGCGAAGAGGCCACGCGGTGGCACCAGCGCCTTGTGCAGCTCGTGGACGACGGCGGACTTGCCGATGCCGGAATAGCCCGAGACCAGCACCAGCTCCGGCGCCCCGCTTGTGACCACGCGATCGAACGCGGCGAGCAAGGCATCCACCTCGCGCGCTCTCCCGTAGAGTTTCTCTGCAATCAGGAGCCGGTCCGGCGTGTCGTCTTCGCCAAGCGGGAAAGCGTCGATGCGGCCCTGAGCTTGCCATTGGGTCAGGCAGCGCCGGAGGTCGCGCTCCAGCCCGACTGCGGTTTGGTAGCGCTCCTCGGCGGTCTTGGCGAGCAGCTTCATGATGATGGCCGAGAGCGCCGCCGGCACGCCAGGAAGTCGCGCGGCCGGCGGCACCGGCTGTCGGGCAATATGGCAATGCACCCACTCCATCGGGTCGGTCGCAGCGAATGGCAAGCTGCCGGTGAGCATTTGGTAGAGCGTAACGCCCGCCGCGTAGAGGTCGCTGCGGGCATCGATCGAGCGGTTCATCCGCCCGGTCTGTTCGGGGGCCATGTAGGCCAGCGTGCCGGCAATCACCGCAGGTGGATCGGGGGCTTGCCGCTCACGCGGCAGGCGTGAGGCAATGCCAAACCCGGTCAGGTGAACCGCGCCGCTTGCCCGATCCACCAGGAGGTGCACCGGCTTGATGTCCTTGTGGATGAATCCCCGCTGATGCAGCCTGGCGATCGCCGCGACCAGGCCGAGCGCGAGGTGCAGGAACGGCCGCACCGCCATCGGCTGACCGAGCAGCCCCTCCAGCAGCTCGCCGCCCGGGTCCTCCAACACCAGCATAGTCCGGCCGCGTTCGTGGATGAGCTCCAGCGGCCGCACCGCCCACGCACCGTCGAGGTCACCCTTCAATCCATATTCGTGGGCCAGGCGATCGAGGGTGTCCGGTGAAGGGTGCTCGACAACGGGCACTACGGCCAGCACGGCAACGCGGTGGCCATCCGCCCGTTGGCGCCACCCTCGGCAGAAGGCGCGCTCGCCGTCCTCCCACAAGATTCGAAAACTGCCCCCTTCCTTACCGCCGAATGGAAAGAATAGATCCAATTGCCAAACTCCGTCGGCACGACAGTTGTCGCCGTCGCTAAAGCAAGCTGGCGCATCAGAGCGCATTGGCCACCAGCGCCTATCGCCGGCACGATGCCAGATCCGATGTACCGTGACTACGGTTCCTCCCGGCATCAAGCGATGGTCGGGCGAACTTCCACGCAGGGGCGGCGGCTGTCGTTGGCAATCCCCACGAACGAACGTCTGCTTTTCGCCGTCGGACCTCCAAAGCGGCCGTTCCGTTTTCGGCCACTCCGGCCAAAGCCAGCCACCGACGCCCACTTGGAACTGATGTTTCGGATGTCTGCTTCGGAAGGTTGAGCGGACTATCCGCGCGCCGACCGCAACGGCCGCTGCTCGCCACCCGGATCCGACCTGAAGGCCGGGAGGGCTGGCTGCGTTTGTGCGCAACGACTTCGATCTGGCATCGCTGCCGTGTTCGCGGCCGGAACGGTGTACGTTCCTCTCCCGAGGCGTTCACCAGCTTCTGGCGCGTGTTGCGGCGATATTGCGCTCGGCGATCACCACCATCGCTGGCAGCGCCGCCGGCTTCCGCCCGGCCAGGAGTTCGTGCGCCAGCACCGCGCAGTCCTGCCAGCGCCCGTCAGCCGGCGTGGCTTCACCGATGCCAGCCTGCAACCAGAGCATCGTCAGCAGCAGCCGTTCCGCCCAGATTTCCAGCCGCACCGGCAGAATTTCCTCCAGCACGCGCTGCACGGCCACCTGCGGGTTCAGCCGGGTGGTGCCGCCGACCAACGGCCGGATTGCCGCGTCGTCCTCGAACCACGACTGCACCATCGGGTGCTTCGCCACCCAGGCGCCGCTGCGCTGCAGCGACGCGGCGATCGCGTCCGAACTGCGCCGCTCCGCCTCCAACCCGGCGAACCGCCGCTCGATCTCCACGGCCACGTCCAGGCCGCGGTCCTTCCAGTCCGCCGCGCCGATCGTCTCGGCGATCTCGACCACCACCACGTGCGGCAGGGTTCCCATCGCCAGCCCACGGGCGATGTGATGCTGCACCATCACGTCCAGATAATCGTGGCCCGTAGCGGCCGTCAGTGTCCGCCGCCGGGATTCTCGGAACGCCTCGTCGATCTCGCGCCGCGCCAGCGATGGGTTGCACCAGGCGTCCCTGATGCCAAAGTTCTGCTTGAGCAGCAGCCCGGCGAACAGGCCGGTCCGTCCCTTCGGCGTGGTGACGATCAGGCTTTGTGCGCCGGAGCCGTCGATGATGGAGCTCTGGATCGCCAACGGTGGCGCCGGCGCCCATTGCGCACACTCCACCCCCTTCAGGCGCGCCTTGCGCACCAGCCGATCAATCGCCTCGCGTTCAAGCTGCGGTAACCAGTTGCGCAGCAGCAAGGTGCGCCGCAGCATCACGGGTGAGATCGTCTCGGGGCCGGCAACCTGCTCCAGCACGGCGATCGCCGCCTCGCGTATCGCCGGCTCGGGATCGAGCAGCAGCAGCGGCACCGCTTCGCGCAGCACCGCATGTGGCGACAGGCCGAGTTCGTGCACCATGTACGCGCGCATGTCGGCCGGTATCAGCGTGCCGGTCTCGGCCAGCCCTTCCACCACCATGAACGGGCTTTCGGCCGAGCTGGCGAGGTCATTGAGCAGACCGCGGAACTGCTGCGACAGTTCCCGCGGTGTCATCCCCAGGGTCATTTCCGGCGTCGCGTCGGCAGCGGCGGCGGTCAGGGCTTCGGTCATCTCCGGCCGAATCGGCACCTTGGCAACCTTGAGCAGGTTGACCAGCTCAAACCAGTCGGATTCCGGCAGGGTCCTGGCCTGTGCCAGCGCGACCAGCTTCTCCTGATAGGCGTCGAGCATCTCCCGCGCCCAGTCGTGGCCGCGTTCGAGCCGGTATCGGATCAGTTCCAGCTGGTTGGCAAGCAGCCAGTAGCAGGCCGTCATCACCGCCTCGTCGCGCCTGCGGGCCGTGCCGGCAGTCACCGCGGCATCGAACAGCGGCCACAGACTTTGTGGACGGCTTTCCAGCCAGGCCTGGCTCGCGGTCTCAAGCGACGGCGCGCCGTTGCGGCGGAGCTCGGCGGCGACGGTGCGAACCAGCGCCTTGACGTCGCGCCTATCGGCCACGGTTGGCGGCGGAGGCGCAGAGCCGGATGGATCGGAGCGCCTCTCCCTCCCGGCTGCCTCCGTGCCCGCCTCGCTGGCCGGAGGGACGTCAGCCAGATCCTCCAGAGCTGCCTTTAGCATGGTCTCGTCCGGCAGGTCCAACTCGTCGTTCAGCCATTCGGCGGCTACGGTGATGGCCGCCCGGATGTCGCCGCTGAACTGCTCCACCTTGGCCGCCCGCAACTCCGCCTTCTCCGGCAGGTAGCGCACGCGCAGCACCGCGCCGAAGCGGGCACTGCGCAGCTCGACCTTGAAGCTTTCAGCCTCCGGCAGAGTGGAGAGGGTCAGCGTCACGCCGTCGCGCTTCCAGGTGGCAAGCGCGCGACCGTTACGCAGTCCGGAGGCCCGTCGGGATGGGCGCTGATAGTCCTCGGTTCCGACCGGATCGGCGAAATAGGACCTCGAGATACAGCTCGGCGAGGCTGATCAGCCGGAAAACGAGGAAGTCCCGCTCCGGGGTGCTTTGCCAGTCGGCTGCCGAGGGAATGGTTGGTGGTGGCCTGACTCGGCGCTTTGCCAGAAAGGGCGACGGCACACCATCCTGGCTTCGACGTCGCACCAGGCCTGCGCGCCCTGCGCCACCCGCAAGAGGCCGCTTTGGGTCGGGTGCTGCCTTAACCGCATTTGATGCAGACGTCCGCTTTGGGCTATGGCGCGCCCGAAAGCAGCCAGTCAGCTTCCGGCCAGTCTCTGCCGCTTCGCGCACGAAGCGACCATACGCAGCGCTGGCGTCGGATGGCTTATACCAGCCGACAGATGAGTTGAACTCGTACGTGATTTCCGCCGGCTCGAAGCGGTGTGATTCGTTTTGCCCGTTTTCTGAGGTGAAACGGCCATGACGGTGCAGATCACGCGGCGAGATCACGATGCGGATTCATTGCGCGGACATGCGGCGCATGTCGCCGATGCCAGTGTCGCTCGGCGGCTTCTGGCGTTGGCACTGGTGCTGGAGGGTCACAGCCGGGCGGCGACGGCCAAGACCTGCGGCATGGATCGGCAGACCCTGCGGGACTGGATCATCCGCTATAGCGAGCAGGGGATCGCTGGGTTGTCGGATCGTCCACACGGCGGTGGTGCGACCCCGAAGCTGACTGTCGAGGAAAAGGCGCAACTCGCAGCTTGGGTCCGCCAGGGTCCGGATATCGCCGAAGATGGCGTCGTGCGCTGGCGATTGCGCGATCTGCGCGATCGGATCCTGGCGCGTTTCTTCGTGCCGATGGATGAGCGCAGTGTCGGGCGGATCCTGAAGACGCTGGCGTTCAGCCACATTTCCGTGCGGCCGCGCCATCCTCAAGCCGATTCCGCGGCGCAGGAGGCGCATAAAAAAATTCGCCGATTTGGTTGGCGCCGCCATCCCAGCCGCAGCGCAAGGCAAGCCGATCGAACTGTGGTGGCAGGACGAGGCCCGCGTTGGTCAGCAAGGCAGCCTGACCCGCATCTGGGCGGAGCGGGACAGCCGACCTACGGCGCTACGCGATCAGCGGTACCAATGGGCCTATCTGTTTGGTGCTGTCTGCCCGGCGCGAGGCGTCGGCAGCGGGCTCGTTTTGCCGCACGCCAACATCGAAGCCATGAACCTGCATCTGCAACAAATCAGCAGCCAGGTCAGCCAGGGCGCCTTTGCCGTGCTGACGTTGGACGGCGCTGGATGGCACCGGATCGGTAAACGGCTGGTGCTGCCTGACAATGTCGGGCTGCTGCATTTACCGCCCTACTCACCCGAACTGAACCCCGTCGAGAACATCTGGGAATTCCTCAGACAGAACGAACTCAGCAATCGCGTCTTCGAGACATACGAGGCTATCGTCGATGCCTGTTGCGTCGCCTGGAACAAACTCATCGCCGCACCCGAGCGGATCCGATCCATCGCCATGCGCGAGTATGGGGCACATGGTATTAGATTAGTTCGCCCGTCCCATGCCGTTCGTTTAGCGCTGAGGGAAGGCGCCGAGTACTTGGTCGAGCTCGTTGGTTCTGACCGGCTTCGGACCCCGGCCGGAGGACTGGTCGGCGCTCGTGGGCTGATCCGCCGGCAACGTCGGCCGTGGCGCTGTGCCTGGGCATTAGCATGATGGTCGTCTGGTCTCCGGCCCTGAAGCCGAGGGAACGCCTCTCAGCGCGAGCGATCCGACTTTAACGACGGCTCTTCCACAACCCGCTTTCCCGTGGCCTTCTGTCCGCAAACAAGGGGGCCGAGATGCACTACGAATGGCGTGAGCTGCGGGCGGATCAGCTACGCGAACAGGCGAGGCACGACGCGATCGTCATCCTGCCGGTCGCCTCCGTCGAACAGGACTGGCCACATTTACCCGTAGAGGTCGACTCCATGCTGGGCGAGACCGTCACCGCTCGCACGGCCGAGAAAGTCCAGGCCAAGGCCAGGAAGTCCTGGTACTGCCCGTCCTGTGGACCGGGTTGTCCGAGCATCACATGAGCTTCGGCAGCTTCGGCGGCACGATCACGTTGGACAACGCAACCTTCACCGCCGTCGTCGAAGGCGTGGTGAGATCCGTTCTGCGCCACGGGTTCAAACGCATCGTGCTGCTGAACGCGCATGGCGGCAACGACAACGCCCTTCGCACCATCGCCGACGACCTAACGCCGAAGCTGGGCGTGCCGATCGTGCAGTTCACCTACTGGTACGCCGCCGCCGTCGCGATCGCCAGGATCCTGGATACGCAGGGCGGAATGCAGCACGCCTGCGAGGCGGAGACCGCGATGATGATGGCCGTCCGCCCCGATCTGGTGGCGGAGGACCGGATCCCGCTGGCGAAGTCCAACACCACTCCGGACGTGTCGGACGTGGTCGGCGGCGTCTATGTGTGGCGCAGCATCGGCAGCCGGTCTGGGTCGGGCGTCATCGGCAACCCGGAGGCGGCATCGAAGAGAAAGGGGAGGCGCTGTTCGACGCGATCTCCTCGGCACTGGCGGATAAGTTGTGCAACGCCGACCTACGGGCGCTGCCTTGGACCTCGGAGACGCTGTCATGAGTGTTGAACTGACGGTCAACGGTCGGGCGGTCAGCGTGGCGGCTGATGCGGCGACGCCGCTGCTGGACGTGGTGCGCAACGAGCTGGACCTGAAAGGCTCCCGCTACGGCTGCGGGCTGGAGCAGTGCGGCACCTGCATGGTTCTGATCGACGGCGAGCCGTCGTATTCGTGCGCGCGGGAGGTCGGCTCGGTTGCCGGCCACTCGGTCACGACGATCGAGGGGCTGGGCACCCCCGAGGCGCCGCATGTGCTGCAGCGAGCGTTCCTGGAGGAGCAGGCCGGCCAGTGCGGCTACTGCCTGTCCGGCATCATCGTCTCCGCCGCCGCGCTGCTGGCCCGCGTGGCTCGGCCGTCGCGGGCGGAGATCGTGGCGGCGTTGGACAAGCACCTCTGCCGCTGCGGCACCCACATCCGCATCATCGCCGCTGTGCAGAAGGCAGCCGACCTCGGAGCAACTGCATGAGCGTGCCCACGAGCGAGGCCCTGCCGCTGAGCATCGTCAACAATCGCCGCCTGGACAAATGGCTGCGCTTCCAGCCCGACCGCACTGTGAGGCTGGCCGTCGGCAAGGTGGAGATCGGCCAGGGCGTGCTGATCGCCCTGTCGCAGATCGCCGCCGAGGAACTGGACGTCGCCCTCGACCGCATCGACATCCTCTTGGGCGACACCCAGGACGCACCGGACGAGGGTTCGACCAGTTCCAGCCAATCGATCGAGGTCTCCGGCCGCTCGGTGCGGCTGGTCAGCGCGGAACTGCGGGCGCGGGTGCTGCGGCGGCTGGCACAGCGGCTGAACTGCGCGCCGGAGGATCTGACGGTCGACGACGGACTCTTCCTGCGGGACGGCAACCCGACAGGCTTCGACTACTGGAGCTTCGCCGGCCCCGAAGACTTCGCCGCCGATATCGAAGGCAGCGCCATGCCGAAACCGCCCGCGGCTTACAAGGTCGTGGGACAGCCTGTGCCCCGGCGTGACCTGCTGGCGAAAGTGACGGGGGCAGCCTTCATCCACGACATGGTGCGACCGGACATGCTGCATGGACGGGCGTTGCGGCAGCCGTCGCACGGCGCTCGTCTGGTGTCGCTGGACGAAGCCGCGGTGCGCCGGGCGGCGAAGGGGGATATCGAAATAATTCGCGTCGGCGAGTTCGTGGCTTTCGTCGGCGCGGACGAGACCGTTGTGCAGCGTGCCGCCGTCGCGGCTCCGGCGCACACTGTATGGAGCGGAGCGCGGGCCCTGACGCCCGCGATGCAGGAGGCGTCATGGTTCACGACGCAGCCAGCCGACGACCGTTTCTTCGGCGACGCTGGACCACCAGCCGAGACCGGCACGATCGTCAGCCAAACCTACGCCCGGCCGTTCGTGGCCCACGCGGCGGTCGCCCCATCCTGCGGCCTCGCGGAGTTCCGCGAGGGCCACCTGTCCGTCTGGTCGCACACCCAGGGCGTCTACCCGCTTCGCAACAGCCTGGCGGACATCCTGGGGCTGAAGCGGGATCAGGTAACGGTCCGCCACGCGCACGGCGCCGGCTGCTACGGCCACAATGGCGCCGACGATGCCGCCTTGGACGCCGCCGTGATCGCGATGCAGAAGCCGGGCAAGTGCATCCAGGTGCAATGGCGGCGGGAGGAGGAGTTTGGCTTCGAACCGGTCAGCACCGCCCACATGACCCGCATCCGCGCCGCCTTGGACGATGCCGGCCGCTATCCCTGTTGGCCGGTCCTCGATCCGCAACCCGGCACGCTGTCGCTGCCGAACCGCTTCGCCGACGGGGGCAATCTGGAAAACACCGGCATTGCCTCGCTGCTGGCCTATTCCGACATCGAGCATCATCGCCTTCATCAATTCGTCCGTGCCACTGCAGCCTGGGACCTATGGCGTCGCCGATGGAAATGGCGGGTTTATCCCGGGTACGAACGTCATCATCGACGACAGCATCCCACCATTGTACGGCTACCAGCCTTATGGCCGGGGAAAGCCAGGAAACGGTACGGGCGCCCGAGGGCCCGACCCGATTTTCGCCAACAACCAGGTCTTCGGCCAGGCCGCCTTCCCCGCCCTGCTGCGGGGACTGTGGGAGGCGAGCGGCCGCGAAACCCATGCCTCTCCCGCAGTCTTCAGCCAGCGTCTCGCGGCACGGCCGAACCAGTGGTTCGGCATCACCGCCGCCCGCGAAGTGACAGTGATCTGGAACTATCTCGGCTATGTCGGCAACTGGGCGGCGTTGTTTGACCACAACAAACCCGTCCAGGCCATCATTGAGGCGGAGCGGGCGACGAAAGGCTTTCCCAACTACAGCACGCTCGACACGAACCTGAGCGCGCCGCAGATCAATCTTCTCGCCAATCTGGCCGCCTGGAGCGTGCACGAGGCCGAGGGAACCTACGCATTCTCCCGGCTGTTCGAAGCCAAGACTGAGTGACTGAGCGCCGCGGTCAGCCAAGAGGGTCTATCCCTGCAGCAGGCACTGGGACCGCTCTCAATTGCGGTCCGCGCTCCGCCCAGCTCGGCCGACGAGCTCCCGGGACGAGATGTCTGCTTCGGGGAGGTCGATGGAGGCGCCTGGACGTTCGGCATGGGCGCAGTTCAACCGAACCGATCGTGGCGCAAAGGTCCTCGACTTTGAGGTCGAGGAACTCATAAGATCTCGTACCTCCGTGCCCTCAGCGAGGGCGAGCGCATCCTCGACGTCAACGCCCAGATAGCGAACGGTGCTCTCGATCTTCGTGTGACCAAACAGGATCTGCACGGCGCGGAGGTTACCTGTCTGCTTGTAGATCATGGACGCCTTGGTTCGGCGCAGCGAATGGGTACCGCAATCTTCCTGGCGCAATCCAATACCGGTCACCCATTCGTCAACGAGCCGAGCATATTGCCTGGTGCCGATATGATCGGTGTGATCGATCCGGCTCGGAAAAGCGAATTCGTCAATCGTTCCGCCTCGGCGTTCGAGCCAGGCCAGAATGCTGACGCGGGCGGGTTCGAGGAGCTCAAATTGAACCGGCTGGATGACGATCGCGCGTGAGCGAATATGGTTGCCGCTGACAAGGTCACCAATCCTGACGATGAGAGCGAGGCGTTGACGCAACCCCTATCTTGCCAGAGCATGGGCAAAATCAGGCGCCGATCTGCGCGTGCCGGCTCCCCGGCAAGCCAAGAAAGTGGCCATGCTGGGCTCGCTTAATCATGTCACGCACGAGTTGATTGTGCATACCAGTCCTACCAAGCGCAGCAGCGACTTCGTGGCGCATCTCGAGCAGATCGATGCTCTCTATGGACCTGTGCCTGGACGAGCAAGCAAACCGGACGTGTTGGTCGAGGACAACGGGCCGATCCACGTCAGCAAGCTTTCACGCGCCGCCCTTGCCGCCCGCTCACACTGGCTCACGGTCGAATGGCTATCAAAATATACGCCTGAACTGAACGACATCGAGGTGGTCTGGCACGATCTGAAGGCCATCATCTGGCTCATCAGACATTCACTGGCGTCGCCGAACTCGATGTGGCCATTCACGAGGCGGTCAAAGACCTCAACCGCGAGCGGATGGTCGTTCCGTTGGCCAAGCCGCGAATCTCTGCTTAGTTCGTATGCTGAAGGAGGGCACGGCTATGTGGGGGTGTCGCGAGTACTGGCTTCACGCGCTGATTGCTTCGAGCCACAGATCAGGATGGCGACGATGAAGGCTTGTATACTGGCTGCAGCGTTGGATGGCCGCGTGATCGGCGCTGGCGACTTGGAGATCTCCCGTGCCGTGCATCCGGCGGAAGCCACCCGCGAGGGCGATGTCGCGATCGCGGTGTCACCAGATACAATCCGGATTCTAGGGGAAAGCCGGGCTAAGGTCGCGCTCGTTCCAGAGGGTACGCAATTCCCCCATGAGCGCTTTGAGACTATGATAATCATGCGCCGATCCCGCTCCAGTCTGCCGGCGATCACGCAGATCTTTCGACATCGTCCGGAGGTTCATCCGGGCATACATCCGAGTGCCGTGGTCGCATCGGGCGCGGTAATCGGTGAAGGAGCGACGATCGGGCCCTTGGTAGTGATCGGCCCAGGCGCATCCGTCGGGGCCCGCTCGGTGATCCTGTCGCAAGCGACGCTCGCGGCCGGCGCGACGCTCGGCGCGGATTGCCTCGTCTATCCCGGCGTTCGCATTGGTTGGGGATGCCGTGTGGGAGACCGCGCCGTCTTGCATCATAACGTGTCGATCGGTGCGGACGGATTCAGCTTCGTCCCGATGCGCGCCGGCGCACTCGAGGCCGCCCAAGGCGCCGGCGGCGCAGCCCCGACCAGTGCGGAGCGCAACGAACTGCAGAAGATCCACACCCTGTCGACCGTTGAAATTGGCGATGATGTGGAGCTCGGTGCGCTGACCTCCATTGACCGTGGTACGCTGAAGCCGACGCGTATCGGTGCCGGGACCAAGATCGATGACCTCGTGATGATTGGCCATAACGTCGAGATCGGTCTGGACTGCCTGCTCTGCGGGCAGGTGGGCCTTGCGGGCGGTGTGATCATCGGTGACGGCGCGGTGCTCGGAGGTCGCGTTGGGGTCGCCGACCACCTGAAGATCGGTGCATGGGCAGTTGTGGGCGCCGCTGCCTGTGTTGGAACCAACGTCCCGGCAGGCGCCGTGTATGCTGGATATCCAGCAGTGCCGCGCGCCGAGGCGATGGAGAATCTGAAAATGATGCGGCGCGTGCGGCGGCTCGTGGCCTCGACTGGCCGAGGTCAGGTCGGGCGCCGTTGATGGCCTGTAACAGAGACAACGACGGCAGGAGACCATGGGAGAGACGTTGACAGACGTGCTTAGGAGGGTGATCGCCAAACAGGCCCATTTGGATCCGTCTGTGATTACGCCGGAGTCTGTCCTGTCCGACTTGGGCGTGACCTCGCTCGATCTGGTCGAGATCATTATGACGATTGAAGACGAGTACGACGTTACCATACCGGTGGATGCGGTCGAGGCCTGGAACAGCTATAAGACTGTCGCGAATCTTATTGAGCTGGGCCACTCGCTCGGTCTTGAAGGACGCGGCAGTGGAGCATGAGCCTATCGTGGTCACCGGCGCCGGCTGTGTCTCGGCGCTTGGCCATTCGGTGGAGGCATTCTGGTCGGCTCTGCAAGACGGACGCTGCGGTCTCGGCAAGCTCGACCAGGCGGCACCTTCCGACCTGAAGGTCTCAATCGTCGGTGCCATCCCCGCTCCTGATCCTCGCCACATGCTCGACACCCGTCGATTGCCGATGCTGGACCGTTTCAGCGTTTTGGCGATCGTTGCGGCCCAGCAGGCGCTCGCACAGTCGGGTCTAACGCTCGAGCACTCTGGATATCGAACCGGCTGCGTGGTCGGCGTCGGCACGGCAGGGGGAGAGACGATCGAGGAATTGTACCGCAGGATTTTCCTTGGAGGCGCCAAGCGCGCGAACGTGTTTACCGTGCCGAGGGTCATGCCGAGTGCGCCGGCGAGTCAGATCAGCATGGCGTTCGGCATCCGCGGCCCTGTGTTCACAGTCTGCTCGGCGTGCGCGTCGTCCAACCACGCGATCGCCACAGCCGTCTGGCTGCTGCGCAACAGCGTCATCGATGCGGCGGTCGTCGGCGGAACGGAGGCGCCGCTGACCTACGGGACCCTGAAGGCGTGGGAGGCGCTGCGCGTCATGGCGCCAGACACATGCCGACCGTTCGATCGGCAGCGCAAAGGTCTCGTGCTCGCCGAAGGAGCGGGCATGGTGGTACTCGAACGCGCGGATCACGCCAAGGCACGCGGGGCCGAGATCCTGGCCCAGATCGCCGGCGTGGGGATGAGCGCTGATGCAGCCGACCTGGTGGCGCCGACGCTCGAAGGGACGGCCGCGGCAATGCGGGCGTGTCTCGCCGACGCCAACCTCTCCGTCGATGCCATTGACTACATCAACGCCCACGGCACCGGCACCGTAGCCAACGACATTATGGAGATCAAGGCCATCAAGGCGGTGTTCGGTGATGAGGCCAGTCGCCTGTCGATCTCCTCGACGAAATCAATGCATGGGCACGCACTCGGCGCGAGCGGTTCGCTCGAGCTGATCGCCGTCATCGAGGCGATTCGCCGCGGGATCGTTCCGCCCACTATCAACATCGAGGAACTCGATCCCGAATGCGATCTCGACGTGACACCCTGTCACGCACGGGAGCGTCCGATCCGGGCCGCCATTAGTAATGCATTTGCGTTCGGCGGAACCAATGCGGTCGTCGCGGTGAAGCGCTTCGAGGATTGATAGGGCCCAGCGGTGCGGCCGCCAGCGATCGTCGCGATAGGTGCCAGCATTGATGGCCAGTGCGAGGTGTTGAATTTGCCTCACGCGCCGCGTTCTAAGCCGGACTTTGCCGCCTTTCTGGCGCAAGCCATTGATCCGATTCTAAACCCAGACGGTGGGCTGTCTACGCTGCTGCCAATTCGACCCCCCGGTAAGCTGACCGCCCGACGCTGAACGGACGTCGGGGTGGACTGAACGGTCAGCGTCTTCTGTCCGCCGAAGCGGACGGTGTTTCGGGTCAGTGTTGCCAGGTCGACAGCAGGGTGCGGAAGCTGTGCACGGGGTGGGCGAGCGAGGCGCCGCCCCGATCGATCAGCAGGCGTCGACATCGGTGGTGTGACGCAAGCGCCGCCGTTCCGGACTCGCACGTTTCTGTCATCTCGGGGGTCTAAACCTCGAAGCTGACCAGACTGTCGGTATGATATGGTCCTTCACACAAAGACTATAATGGGCCCCAGGCTCCATGTGTGAGGTTTGGCGTGGATCGTCGCCATGATCCGTGTGCCTAGATTGACCCCTCAAGCTGGAGGAAATAGCCATGTGTCAGTCGATAGCGCGGCTCTTTCCGGAGCTGCCATCAATTGTGATGATCGCCGTCGCTACACATTGGGTCATGTCACTGGCGCAGACCTTGATGCACTACAAGCTCGGCCATCATCCAATGGGCGGTAAGTTCTTCCGTAACCACATCAACTTCCACCACGCCTACTATTCCAAAGATCATCTCGTCTCACGGACGTACCTGGGTGACGACGGCAACAACACGCCTTTCTTTTTCATTCCCGTATTTTTGGTCGGCGCGTGTACATACATTGTATTACCACTTGATCTCTTCGTGGTTCAGGTAGTCGCGTGTGCGGCGTCGTTCTGCGCCCACGTCTTTTTCGACAAGGAATACCATGTAGAGGGATCGCGGCTTCAGCGGTTTGCTTGGTTCCGACGCAAGCAGGCTCTACACTTTGTTCATCATCGGCATGCGGACAGCAATTTCGCGGTGATCGATTTCTTTTGGGATAGGATTCTCGGGACCTATCGGAGGCCAGACCCTGGCGCGTAGCATCAGACCGCAGCACGCATACCACAAGTCCCCTATTAAAATCGGTCACCGTCGCATCATTGACAGCGGTGGTCAGATGGCGAAGCTCAACAAAAAATCTTTAATCTGGCGCTGAGTAAGGCGCCCCAATATTTCTGCCCTACGCACTATCGCGCTTGCATTAGGCGGGAGTGTTCACCACGTCTAGATCCTTCGGGGTGCCTGGATGAGGTTCCGAAGACTACACTAGGGGCTGGCCCATTCGGGCGGTTCCAATAAATGACCTTGCTGTAGCAGGAGGTTTTACATGACAGGATTCGATTTTTCTCCGCTGTTCCGCACCGCCATCGGTTTCGACCGTCTGGCCCAACTGATGGATACGGCCGCATCGGCTGCTGAGGTGCCGAGCTACCCACCCTACAACATCGAGAAGACTGGCGAAGACACCTATCGCCTAACCATGGCGGTGGCGGGCTTCCGCCCCGAGAAATCTTGAGATGGTCGTGACCGACAACAATCTCGTTGTCTCAGGCCGGACGTCTCAGGAGGAGACGAAGTCCGAGATGCTGCATCGTGGCATCGCTGGACGCACCTTCGACCGCCGCTTCGTCCTCGCCGACCATATTGTGGTCGATTGCGCGGACCTGCAAGACGGCCTGCTGCATGTGGGCCTGAAGCGCGTGGTGCCGGACGCTTTGAAGCCGCGCCGGATTACCATTGACGCTGGCAGCGGGCCGCAGGCGATCGCGAACGACCCGCAGGGCCCTGCGCAGGCTGCCTGACGCCTCACGGCGCAACGAACGAAGGGGCCGGACCTCCAGCCCTTTGCGGGCACGTCCGTTGTGTTAGTTCGACGACCGAGAGTCGGCGAGATGATTGATCATCTTATCATTTTTACTCGCGCCGTACGGCCGCGCCGCAAACGGCGAAGCCGACCTCGGACGCTCGACGAGCTTCTGTGCGCCAGTTCACCCGCGCCGGCGGCCAGAATCCGTTCCGGGAAGCCACCCGGGTGCAGCTCCGGCGCGCGCTCGCCCAGTTCGATGGTGGTGACGTGCTGACCCAGCCATGATATCAAGTTGAATATCCTGGCAAGGGCGGCACATGACGCCGCTGAATGGTCTCGCAGTTCCGTTTCACATGTCAGACGAGGGGGCCTGACACTCACGTCCGACGGAGCATCCCATCAGAAACATGATGTCGAAATCAAAGAAATACCGCGGATTGGTTTAGTCCAATGTTCTTTTTCACCTATTGAAAATTAGGTGGGGTCGTCAAAAACCCACATACGGGAGAGGAGAGATGACAAGGTTCGAGAAGATATTCAGAATACCGTCGTGCCACGTCCTTGAGACCAAGTTTCACAGCTACGGCAGCGGGCTGCCTGACCGTTGGATCCACGTGGAGTATGACGACCGGGGACAGTTTATCGCGCAATATGAGAGCCGGACCCACACAAACTACGACGGCGTGCAAACGAGCGATGGTTGGGAGAAGTTTGACGTCGATGACGTCCTCATAGCCTCAGAGGCCGGTTTGCCCGTATGAACGTGCGTGACCCGATTGCCGCGCAGACTGTGCCGCCCGCGCTCATCGCCGCACCCGGCGCGCGCGCCGCGCTCCGGTTCTTGGAATTCTTTGCGGCCAACATCCGCAACCAGCATACGCGACGGCCCGACGGCCGCGCTGCGACGGAGTTCCTGACTCGGGGCGACGACAACCAAGTGCCCTCGATTGAAGCTGTGCAACCGCTTCATGTCGCGGCGTAGATCAAGGTGCAGATACGCGAGCACGGTCCCAATCGTCAAGCCGCACCTGGCTGCGCTGCGTCACGACTGGTTGGTGACCGGCCTAGTGATGCAGGCGGACCCGGCTGGATCGGTGCGCGGCGCGGGCGCATCCCGATGAACCCATTCCCGCCGGTCATCGAGATCCACGGTGACGATGTCACGGTCGAGGCAGGCTACCTCGCCGCACGGCTTGGTCTGTCGGTGGACCAACTCCGGGCAGAGATGCGGCGGGGGATCATCTACAGCGTGGTTGAGCGCGGTATGGGCGAGGACGCAGGGAGGCTCCGCCTGACCTTCCGCTACCGTGCGCGCACCTGGACGGCGGTGGTCCAGCGCGACGGGACCCCGAGCGAGGCGTCGTGGTCGCAGGGGTGACCGGTAGCCAACCAGCCACCTTCGGAAGTCGTCCTCGCGGCCCGAGGGCTCGATCTCTGCGAGCGAAACGGCTTGCACATGATCCGCGTCGATGGTTGGGGGAGCTGACGAACGGCGAGTATCACGCGCCGGAGGACCAATTCGGTCGCCTCGCGGGCCTGCTATCGAGCGCGCCGCACCCAGAGATTTCTCATGGGCGGCCTCGGCCTTGGATACACGCTGGCAAGCCTTCTTGAGACGTTGACTAGGGCACGCTCCACGCGCCAGGCGTGAACGGGCTCCTCGATCCCTTTCAGGTCACATTCGCCGAGATCGGTTAGCTCGAACGCATTGCTAACCAATCGGCGGGTTGAGGTGGCGAGGACAATCTGATCGGCCCATGTAAAGCCCAAGCCGGGTAGTCAGTTCGCTTCGCCATTGCCGCGTGTGCAAGTGACAGAGTTCCGCGCCGGCCAGCAGCCCCATGGCGCCCTTGATCTCGCCCTGATGGTCCTGAAGCCAGAGGTGTCCGGCCTCGCCCTGCGCAAAGACCGGCGCGCTCCACAAGAGTGCAGCGGCAGCCAGACTGATGATGGTTTTCATAAGGCTTCCTCTCTGAAAGACCAGTCCCTTTCCTCCGCCCGTAGGCGCACCGGATCGGCCAACGCCTGCTGCGCCTGCGCGACCAGCTCCTGCATCTGCGGGTGGTTCCGCAGCTCGCCCTGCTGGCCCTGTTGGATGAAGGCTTGCAAATCGCCCGTCCGGGCCAGCGGTCCGGGTGGATCTATCCATATCGGCGCACCGTCAGTGCAAGGCAGCCGACACCTCCCCTCTCACTGCCACCGCCAGTTCCCAGCCGGCCAGATCATTCCGTCTCGCCGATAGGGCAGCGATTTTCTCGTGCCGCTCGCGTAAGGCGCGGGTTAGGCCGATGATAATTTCCGTATTCCGTTTGGTCCGCCGCTTGGCCCCGCCCATCATCGCCAAGATGATCTCGGCATTGATGGTTTCCCGCTCGCGCTCGACGCGTTCGAGTTCAGCCTCAACGGACTGCTGCTCCTTGGCGACCAAGTCGCGCATAAGTCGCTCAAGGGCTCCGGCGTGAATGGTCTCGTAAGTGGCGAATGAGACATTCCCGCTGATCCGGTCGCGCATCAGCTTCAGGACTTCCCCCACAGACTGAGCGAACTGCTCGGCCGCGCGCAGAAGAAGGTCCTGCAACGCTGAACCTGGTTTGTGGTTCGCGATCGCGGTTTCCGCTACAGCGCGAATGCGAGCCGTTAGTTCGTCTTCCACAGCCGCATCGTTGTCGGGCAGGAGACCACGTGCGCGGCTCACTGGCACGCCTCGCACACCTCGCCGCCGGAGCACTCGCCAGCCGCCTTGGTTGCCCCGATCGGCAGCCCTGTGAATGGCGGCGCCTCGTCCAACGGACAAGCCTCGGGCAGCGCCAGGCCACAGAGCTGGCATTTCTCATCTGATATACGAGGGCACTTCGTTTCCATTTCTGTGCTCCGTTTGGACTAACTACCGCTTTGCGCGGGCCAGGAAGGCCGCTGCCAGGTCCCATGCGATCGATACGCAAACGCCCGACATCAATGCAGCAAGGAACACCTCCAATCCGTGCCCCTCGCTTGCGGCGACTCCGGCAATTACCGACGCAGCGACTACACCGGCATACCAGCTCAGTTGATGCCCCAAAAAGACGGGAGGCTTTCGAGTCAGGTCCGTCTCTAAGATATCAGGCATTCGTTCCCTCCCCTTCCGTTAAGCGATTGGTAGTCAGGCCGAGCCCGCTAAATCGGCAGCGAAGCCTTGCAGGCTGCGTCCATACATCGTATGTATGTCGTATGGTCGACAACATCAATACCGGGAGGCACGGTATGGGACTCAAAAAGCCATACACTCTCCGCTTGAGCGAGAAGCTGAGAGAGGTCGCCGAGCGATGCGCCGAACACGAGAATAGAAACTTGACCAACTTGATAGAGACGGCTGTCCGCGACTACTGCCGCGCGCGGGGTTTCTTGCCTGACGATGATGCTGGATGATCGGCAGGACCTATCTGGAGCGCGGGAAGCCCGTCGTCGTGCTCATCCGGTGGAACGGCAAAGGACCGCGCAATGTGCTCATCAGGCGCCAGGATGGGACACAGGTTGTCCGGCCGTTCCGCGGCCTCCGGCTTCCCAAACCATCGCGGGCAATGTGATTTGTTTGAAATCCCAGATCCCGCCCAGCATCCCAGCATCCCCAAAAGGAAAGTGAAAATGCGGATGCGGATTAAAGACGCCGGCTACGCGATCTACGAGCTGGCCATGCTTGCGATGGCTTTCGGCCTGCTCGCGTATTACGCCATACGGTTTCTTCTGGTGTCCGCGTGGGGGAGGATCAGACGCGGCCGGCCGGTCCCTGTGGCAGAACCGGCGGCGGTCCTGCTTCCTCCTCTTCAGCATCCGACGAGCTGATCAACGCAATTCTCAACGCTTCTTTTTCATCCTTCAATCCAACGCGCTCAACGGTTCCTCGTCTTCTTCCACTAGCCGCTTCCGCGCGATCAGCTTCTTGCTCGCATCCACGAAACTGTCCTCGGTCGTGAACAACGGCTCCGGCGCGGGCTCGGTAATCTCCGGTTCAATATCGTCCTCGGGTGGCTCCGGGGCATCGGCAGCCTCGTCGGCCGCCTGTGTGAGCGCTTCCAGACCGAGTTTCTGCGCATCAGCCAACGCCTTCGCAGCGGTCTCCAGCTCCGCCCGGACCCTGGCGATATCGGCCTTGGCCTTGGCGTAGGCCGGCAACGCCTCGAACCACGCATAAGCCTCGGCCTCGAACCCGTTCCACAGATCATCGACCCGATCGTCAAGCGTGTCGTCAAAAAATGCGGCATCATGTAGCAACCGCCACTGCCGTTGACAGCCTGAGCGACTTGGCTCATGTTCATGGGACGTTCGGGGAACACAGACGGCTTCGATGGCTCAGCACTTTCTCCTCTCCGCCGCCGCACGATCGCTCAGCCCTGCCAAGGTGATGGGCATGTCCGAGGTGGAAGCGGAGAACGTCTTCGCCCGCCTGCGTTGGCCGCAAACCGACGGCAAACCGGTCTGCCCCACATGCGGCTGCCAGGTCTGCTATGACTGCCGCCGCTCGCCCGACCGGGCGCGCTGGCGTTGCAAGGCCTGCCGCGCCGACTTCTCGGTGACCTCGGGCACGCTGTTCGCCTGGCACAAACTGCCGCTGCGGACCTACCTCATGGCCATCGTGGTGTTCTGCAACGAGGTGAAGGGGAAAAGCATGCTCGCCTTCGCCCGCGACATCGACGTGCAATACAAGACCGCGTTCGTTCTGGCGCACAAGCTGCGCGAGGCGATGGCGGCCAGCATGAAAACCATGCGCATCGGGGGCGACGGGCGAACGGCCGAGGTCGACGGCGCCTATTTCGGCGGCCATCGCCGCCCGGAAAACCGGGCGGCCGACCGCGTCGACCGGCGGCTGAGCGAGCACCAGACGGGTAAACGCCGGGTTGTCGTGGCGATGCGCGAGCGTGGCGGGCGCACACTGGCGCAGGTCTTCCCGACCGAGGCTGACGCGGTGGCGGCGATCCGGCAGCGTGTCGCCAGGGGCACCACTGTTCATGCCGATGAAAGCCCTGCCTGGAACACGCTGCACGCCAGCTTCGCGATGCAGCGGATCAACCATCAGGAGGGCTTCAGTATAGACGGCGCCTGCACGAATGGCGCGGAATCCTATTTTTCTCGCCTGCGTCGCGGCGAACTCGGCCATCACCACCACATTGCAGGGCCGTACCTGGTTCGTTACGCCCAGGAAGCCGCCTGGCGTGAGGACCTGCGCCGCGTCAGCAACGGCGATCAGGTCTTTGGCGTTGGCGGCCTGGCCATGTGGTGCAGGCCGTCGGTTGATTTCTGCGGCTACTGGCAACGCGCGCAAGCCGCCTAGAGCAGAATCCGATCATTCTGGCTCATAGCCGGCCGCTGTGAAGAAATTGGCGCATTGTTCGGGGGTGAACTGAGGCAAGGCGTCGCGGATCGCGTTCCAGAGGCTCGGGATAGTGCGGGCTGCGGCTTTGCGCAGGATGGCTTTCAGCTTAGCGAATGCGTTCTCGATTGGGTTGAAGTCGGGGGAATAGGGCGGCAGCAGTAAGAGCTGGGCGCCTGCCGCCTCGATTGCCGTCCGGACGCCTGCTATTCTATGAGCGGCCAGGTTGTCCATCACGACGATCATGCCGCGCTTCAAGGTCGGGACGAGCACCTGTTCGACGTAGGCAAGGAAAGCAGGACCGTTCATGGGTCCGTCGAGCACCATCGGCGCGGTCAGGCCACAGAGCCTGAGAGCGACGACGAAGGTGATTGTTTTCCAATGGCCGTGCGGGATCGGTGCTCGGCATCGTTGTCCGCGTGGCGCACGCCCCCGCAGCCGATCCATCTTCGTCGACACTGCGGTTTCGTCGATGAACACCAGGTTCTCGGGATCGAGGTCAGGCTGTGCGTCGAACCAGGCTTGCCGGCGAGCGGCGACGTCGGGGCGCTCCTGCTCGCTGGCGTGCGCGGTTTTTTTTAAAGGTGAGGTCGTGGCGGTCGAGAAATCGCCAGACGGTGCTGGGCGCGAATGAGGCCTCATGCTTACGATGGAGCAGTTCACTGAGCTCGACCAAGGTGATATCCACATCGGCATCGATCGCACCCAGGATCACGTCCCGGTAAACCTCGATGTGGTGTGAACGAAGGTCACCGCCTTGCGGCAAAGCCGTTACACGACCCTCGACACGCCAGGCGCGGACCCAGCGGATCGCACTCGACACCGCGATGCCAAAGCGTTCTGCAGCCGCGTTGCAGGAGAGGCCGCCATCAACGGCCGCGATCACGCGAGAGCGCAGATCCTGGGACAGAGCTCGTGTCATGCATGCTGGCCTCCTCTCCAGCATGCATGGTGAATCACACCGCACCGCGCCGGGAAAAGACATTTCGAATCGGAGCGGTCGGGTTGTGCTCTAGATCAGCCGCCAACTGACCACGCCGCCGGTCTCGACGCGCGCGATCGTCTCCTTCGCTCGGTTGAGCGAAGCGAGCAGCGTCTTCTGAACCAGTTCACGGCGGTTGTTGTCGGCCACTGATATGGCTTTGACGCGCATGAGCCGCTCGGCGAGCTCGCGTGTCGTCACCGGCTGGGTTGCCTCGCGCAGCTCGTCATAAATCAGCCGCAGGCACTCACCGGGACGAAACCAAACATTGCACACCCGCGGCCGCTTGGGACGGATGTCCTTGGGCTGGAGGTTGGGATCGAACAGTCGCATGGTGGCATCGAGATGGGCCAGGTTTGCCCGCTGCTGCACAAGCTGTTGCTCAAGTTGACGCAGTGATCCAGCCAGTTCTGCTCGCTTGTTCCGTAATGCACCGATGACATGCAGCTCGCCCATTGCCGCCTTCTTCTACAATATTCAAGAGACGTATAGTAGAGCGATCAACCTACTACAGCAATACTGCAGTGGTGGCGGTTGCTACATGATACCGAAAAAATGGCCGGACGGCATCATCGGCGACCTGGCGCAGCACATCAGGACGCAGCGCTGCCAGAGCGTCGATTTCGGTCTGCTCACGCTCCATTGCCTCGCGCCACCGTTCCGCGCGCTTCTCGGTTTCCTTCAACGGCGTCGACGGCAGGTTGTATTCAGTCACCTGGTCAAGCGTCAGCGCGACGTGATGCAGTTGAGCCCTAAGTTGGGGATACCTCATGTCAACATGCGCCTGGATCTTGCGGGCCACCGAGACCGCCATCTGATGGCCTGAAGGGTCGAAGTCCGAGAAGTAGAGGGCCACTAGCGGGCGGCCATCAGCCGCGGCGCGCGCGGCGATCTCTGAGACGTGGCTTTCCGACGATTCGTCAGTCCCCAGAAACAGTTCGCCCCGCACGCGTACCGCGATCGGATGCAGCACCTCACTGAGCGAGGACTTTTCGCCAATAAACACGATGCGGAAAGGCTGGCGATGTGGTTTGCCGCGCGACCACCTGATACCCGGCAGCAGATCAAGCAATGGCGGGATATTTATTTCATCGCCCGAAAATATCTGCCGGCTTCCGACGGCCATGCCATCCCAGTGATGCCCGCCATCGAACACAACAGGCGGATCCGCGCGTTGATCCTTAATGCACTCGAACGGCACATATCCGAGCCAGCGCGCAGCTCTTGACGCCTTGCTCTGAAGCCAAACCCAGTTTTTATCAGTGTTCGTGTAGATCGTCCCGTCTGGCTTTTGCACATCGCCCCGGGCGACCAGCATGTAATGCAGACCACGTAGGTGCACGACCGCATCGGGGTCTGGCAGAAAGGACGCCTTCCAATGCGCAAACCAGCCGCCGAGTTCATGGCCCTTCGCGTTGTCGAACCGGTAAGGATCGTTGCTGGCACTCAAAACGGTCAGATCGTTTATCGACAGACCAGAGACCTCGCTTTCCACCTTGATAAGCCTGCCTAGGTGGCCGATCGGCTCGAATGGTGGTGGCTTCTCCGGCTTCTCCAGCTTCTCCAGCCTGGGCGGTGCCTCCGGCCTCGGCTCGCCAGGTTCAGGAGGCAATCGTCTGCGGGATCGGTTGAACGCCAGCCGGATCGCCTCGTTGATCTCTTTCTCGAACACGGAAAGATCAGGCAGCTTGCCGAGCGACAAAAGCGGGATGAACGGCGCTGTAATATGTATGACGATCGAGCACGCGCCGAGCTTCACCTGTATATCGTCATCATACTTATACCCAAGGCCGGCGCCGGATAAGGCGATGGTCTTATCGGAGTAGGTCCGCGACGCCGAGACGTCCGCGACGATCGGCGTGCGGTTTGCCAGCACGACAATCTCTACGTCGTCACCCTTATGGTCAGTGACCGTGACCCACACCTCAACGATGAATGGGATCGTGGCCTGCGGTTCGCGCGCGCCGTGCATGAAGCTGCCGAATTGGCGTTCATAGTCGTACTCGTCTGGGTCGTAGGCATCCATGCCG
Organism: uncultured Alphaproteobacteria bacterium; assembly: GCA_963817185.1. Taxonomy (GTDB): domain Bacteria; phylum Pseudomonadota; class Alphaproteobacteria; order Acetobacterales; family Acetobacteraceae; genus Rhodopila. Next base: position 1,527,618 of record CAWFNN010000007.1, read on the forward strand.
ATAAGACCAAGAGCCTGCGGCTTCACCGGTCGAACGGCGGCTTGCATCGCGGCGAGCAGTTGGGCTGCGTCAGCCTCGCTCATGCTCTGGCAGGTTCGGTTCTTGCCGAACGGCGCCGCGATCTTTCCGGCCATTGCTCCCGCACAGCCGTCCAGCCGTTCGACGAATTGCCGCACCGTCGTTTCTGGCGGCTGCATGAAAGATAATGCCCCATGCAGTTGTTCCGCATCCATCCAGTGCGGCGATGTGGCGCGCGCGTAAGGTGGACCGGCGCGACGCGATATCGCAATCGCCGCCTCTGATCAAGAGAGTTCGTCATAGGCCAGCGGCAGCTCAGATCCGAAGGTGACGATGATCCGCGTGCCGATCGGGTGCGTGACCCCGCTTGTCTCGATGATCTCTGTTCGTCCGTTTTTCAACGGACGCAGCAATACACGCCGATCCTGGCTCGTGACCTCGATGGTGCCGCCGGTTGCGGCAATATATCCGATGATGATGCGCAAGCCGTTTCCCAAGGCGCCTCTTTCCGGAAGCCGCCAGAATTTCCCGGAGATCATCGGTCGATCGAGCGCGAACAGCGCCGCGAGCTGTTCGGGCGTGCCCCTAACGCCCTCTCCCTGGTCTTCAATCCGATAGCGATTGCGGCCAAGCTTCTCGATCTCTGCACCAGGGCGACCAACAGCATCACCTGCATCCAAGGCGTTGTCCGTCAGCTCCTTCAGCACGAGACGGCGAAGCTCCATCACCGTCACGCCAGATTGCATCTGAAGGCCATGCAACGTGGCAAACAAGGTCGTGTCAGGTCGGTGGACTTGAAGATTCGACGGGCCAGGTCGGACGTGTCCAACCGCTAAACGCTTGCCCTCCGCGTCGGCGGACAACTCGGGTTTTTCAACTCTGCCATCCATCGCACCCATCTGGGCCACGTCAACACGAACGTCAATATCGTTTCCTCCCGCAGTTTTCTGCAAAATTTCTGCCAGCATCCAGTCGTTTCTTCCGCAACTTCCCCTGGAATCTCTCCGGCGGCAATACGGGCGTCTGGCTTGATTTTCCTGAAGGCCCCGCCCGGTCGTCGCAATGGCCGGGGGGTCCGCGGCAAGCCCCAAGCGCGCCAGGGGCCCCGCACGCCGGCAAGCATCACGCGCCGATGCATCCGCCATGGGCATCATACGATGGCCGATTGCCTGTTGCGTTCGTCATCGCCTGTTGCCGTACGAGCTGGTGATGTGTCGCGATGGGCGATGGTGCACACCAGGGACGCCATCCGCTGCCGCCCGGTCCTCTGGTGTCTCCGCTGCCATCCAGCGCGCTAGAGCATTTTCCGAACTTGTTGAATCGGGCGGGATTCCCAAAGCGTGGCAGATCTGATTCAAGCTGCGTGCTGGCGGAGGAGGCCGGCATGCATGGCGAAGGCGTTGTCGGTTGATTTGCGTGAACGGGTGGTTGCGGCTGTTTCGGACGGGCTGTCGCGGCGGGCGGCGGCAGCGCGCTTCGGGGTAAGTATATCGAGCGCGGTGCGTTGGGTGGAGCTGGCGCGCCACTCAGGCGGGGTCGACCCGAAGCCGCGGGGCGGTGATTTGCGCTCGGCAAGGATCGAGGCGCATGCGCCGCTGATCCTGGGCATGGTGGAGAAGACCCCGGATGTCACCTTGGGAGAGCTTCGGGCGACGTTGGCCGGGCGAGGGATCGGCGCTGGCATCGCCACGCTGTGGCGCTTCTTCGCGCGCCGACGGATCACGCTAAAAAAAAGACCTCGCATGCCTGCGAGCAGGATCGCCCCGACATCGTGACGCAGCGCGCGGCATGGTTCGAGGGCCAACCCGACCTCGACCCGCAGAAGCTGGTGTTCATCGACGAGACGGCAGCCACCACCAAGATGGCCCGGCTCTATGGACGGGCCCGGCGCGGCGAGCGGCTGCGAGCCGGTGTGCCACATGGGCATTGGAACACCACCACCTTCGTCGGCGCCTTACGCCTGTCGGGCATGACCGCACCCATGCTTCTGGAAGGCCCGATGACCCAAGCGTGGTTCTTGGCCTATGTCCTGCAGGTGCTGGTACCAACCCTGCGTCCTGGCGACATCGTCATCCTCGACAACCTCGCCGCCCACAAGGGCGCTGCCGTGCGTCAGGCAATCGAGGCAGTGGGCGCCACCATATTATTCCTCCCGCCCTATTCCCCCGAGTTCAACCCGATCGAGAACGCCTTCGCCAAGCTCAAGGCGCTGCTTCGAAAAGCCGCCGCCAGAACACGCGACCAGCTCCACCGCGCCGTCGCCACCAGCATTGTCGCCTTCTCCCCGCAAGAATGTGCCAATTACTTCACCGCTGCAGGATATGAACCAGAATGATCGGAAAATGCTCTAGGACGCCGCGGCAGTAGCGTTGCACCTCGGGGTCGCCTTGCTGGAGCTGCTGGCGCGGCTTCTCGGCGGGATGGCCGGCGCTGCCGCCACCGTGGTGGATCTTCATCGCTCAGGTGTCCAAAAGTGTGTGTGCGAAAGTCCTGGTGTCCTAAAGTCCTTTGGCAGACTTTCGCACGTCGGAGTCGCGCCGGCTTCCGAGTGACGCAAATCTGAACACTTGTGGACGGGCGGATCACGGCTTTGTCTTCCTGTTCTTGACCGGAGGATCGCGCGCCACCTTACGGGCCGCCAAAGCTTCCTCGATGATGATGGCCAGCTCGGTCGAAGCTGACCGACGCGTGATCTGGGCTTCTTCGCGGACCGCCTCCCACAAGGACAGCGGTACGCGAACATTGGTTGTCTTTTCCTTGTGCATAGGCCGACCATTCCTTGTCCATAGGCCGACCATATCCCGCTTGCAGATTGTAGTCAACGTTATCGTGATTGCGTGCAGTATGTGGGATATGTGCGTGCATAACACCCCCTATATTCTGGACACAGGCCAGGGGCAGACCCACACAGACCGGCAGTCAGATCGTCAACTCGATGGCACGGAACCCGATGCGTCATCCGGGGCGAAGGGCATCCCTCAGAAGGGTGCCAAGACTGACCATAAGCAGCGCCTGTCAAGTATAGGCGCAAGCTTCCGGCAAACCACCGCAATCAAGCGGCGGCTTACCGGAGGCTAAACAAATGGCCGCTTACTTCACACCTTGGGGCGTTGCTGACCATGTGTCCGAGATCGCTCCCGGGGTTGTCGAGGTTTCCACGCCATCGCATGGCGGATTCCACCTGGATGCGGAGCGCAATGCGAAGGTGCCTTTGGCTTGGCGTGTGGCGAGCTTCCAGGGGTAGGGACAGGATGCCCTCGCGGAATTCATGAGCCACGACATCGAGGTGGTGCGCTGAAGTCCATCCACCGCTCGAAGGCACGCACCGGCCCGGGCTTTCGTGGCCGGTTTTCTTTTGGAGGAACCAATCATGTCCAGAGTTTTCGCGTATGCCCGCGTGTCCACCGCGGAGCAGGACTGCACCAACCAAGTTCGCGAAATCGAGGCCGCCGGCTTCCATGTCGATACCAAGCGCATCGTCGCGGAAACCATTTCAGGATCTTCGGAAGCTGGACAGCGCCCGGGGTTTGTTCGGCTGCTGGACCGGATGGAAAACGGCGACACGTTGATTGTGACCAAGCTGGATCGCCTGGGGCGCAACGCGATCGACGTCATGCAGACCGTCCAGCGCCTGGGGACCGCCGGCATCCGCGTGGTCTGTCTCGCCCTCGGCGGGGTGGATCTGACCAGCTCCGCCGGCAAGATGACGATGGGCGTGCTCTCCGCGGTCGCGCAGTTCGAGCGGGATCTGCTGATCGAGCGCACGCTGTCCGGCCAGAAGCGAGCCCGGGAGGCTGGCGTCAAATTCGGCCGGAAGCCGGCCTTGCTTAATGGCGAGCGGCAGGTTGTGTTCGAGCAGCTCGCGGCCGGCGCGACGATAACGGCGATTGCTCGGGCGGCTGGCGTAAGTCGCGCCACGATCATCAGGCTGCGGGACGGCACGCCAAGGAGCGACGGGAGCAACAAACAAAATTCCTGACCAGCCCCCGCCGCAATAAGGAAAAATCTCGCGGGCCGGTGACGTTCCGATTAAATCGCGGTGCCCGTCGGCGGCGGTGCAGCGGCGCAGCTCTGGATCGCCTTGGGGTCGTACCGGGTCGGCCAGGCGAAATCGCCCCGGGTGATGGCGATCGGATCGCCGACGATGCCCAACGCGGCGGTTCCGAGCGGCCCCGTGTAGCCTACCAGCTCCGCCAGGTGTGCCTCTTGCGAGCCTACGATCCCCTGCGCTGCCGGGTGCTCGCAGGAAATCCTGTCAGGCTGAGTAGCGATTTGCCGCGAATGAGGGCAGCGGGTGCAGTCCGGCCTATGCCGAACCGGCGCGGGGCCGTCTGCGCTGCGGGTGCGCCACGCGAACGGATCAGCCATGGGATGCCATCGTCACCATGCCGTGCCACGCACACAGCGTCGGAAACGGGGCCTGGGTGGGTTTTCGGGATTGCCCCGGCCGAATGACGCGGCGCAGCGCGCCGCCGCCTGTAGCGGCTTTCTGATGGCGCGCGCGTCTCAATTGAGCCAGCCGCTGCCGTATCCGAGGTCTCGCAGCAACCGCGCGGCCTCAAGCCGCTGGGTGGGGTCCATCAGGGCCTTACGCAAAGCCTCGATGGCCAGAGGCATCATTTCGAGGATCGCCGCCCGGGCGTCGGCCCGGTCCTGGTCGGTGAAGACGGTATCGGCTGGGGGCAGGATGGTCTCGAACGTCGTCATCCGCTGTCGCCTCCCTGGTCCTCGTCTGCCTCGATCTCTCCCTCGATCAGCCGGCCGATGCCGTCACTGGCGCCGTTCGCGATCGCTTCCAGCTCGCTGTCTGACAAGTCCTCGATCCGGGTCACTACCCGCACGTTGGTATTCTGGATCGGGCGGCCGTAGCCGTATGCCCAACAGAGGGCCACCGCTGGCACGCGTTCGCCGGGCTTTTTGAGTGCGGCGCGGATTGCTTCGAGCGTTTCGGGGGTGAGCTTCCGCACGGCATCCTTGAGGCAACCACTGGGGCGAGAATCGGAAGGGCCAATGGCCCTCGCCAAGGATGATCCCGGTGGCGGCGAAGCGAATGCCCAGCGCGCCGACGCCGATCGGGCCGAGATAGCCGGTCAGCTCCGCCAGGTGCGCCTCCTGGCTGCCGGCGATGTCGCGCGTCGAGGGGTGGGTGCATGATATCAAGCGCGCCTCGCCTTCGATCGGCCGGTGCCATGGGCAGCGCAAGCAATCCGGTTTTGGTTTGACGGGATCCGGGGGCTCAGGGGATCGGCTGCGATAGCTGAACCGGTCCGTCACTCCGAGCGTCTCGGCCGCCTTCGCCGCTCCAGCTCCTTCACGAAAATGGCCCGCAGAAGCCGGTCACGCTCTTTGATCGGCGCCGAGCTGAAGCCGTAGGCCAGCGGTAACTCTGCTTCCTCGATATCGCCAGAGGCTAGCGCACTCGCGATAACATGCCGCTGCTCAACGTCCGAAAGGACGATCATGGCGTGCCCCCGTTCGGGTCCTCATCCGGTTCAGCGTGGCCCTCGATCAACCGCCCGATTTCGTCGTCGGGGGTGTCGAGCAGTTTCTGAAGCTCCTCAGTGGAGAGATCGGCAAACGAGGCAATGACCCTGACATTGGCCGTCTGGACGGGTTTCCCCCAACCGTAGCTCAACAGGACAGTGGCGGCTGGAACACGCTCGCCCGGTCGTTTGAGTGCGGCCACGAGGGCCTCGTAGGCCTGGCGCGTGCCTGTCCTGGCGAGCGCCTTGAAGTCTGAAACTGGCCCTCGCGGCCTGCCCTTCGGGTTTCCGGATTGGCCAGGTTTGAAATTGCCGGCGTGAGGCATCTGCTTCGCTCTGTTTATGCCGACAGTTTATTACGCGACGGACTGGCGATCTGGAAACGGGATGACATGGCCGATTTCCCTGTGCGACGGGTGGTCTATACGCTTGTGCGGCGCGTGATGCCAATCGTCGGCGGTTTGTTGCGGGCGATGCGGACGATTAATGGCGCGGTCTCGCACGAAAAATCCGACCCAAAATGGCGTTTCGGAGGGCCGGAATGGCAACGAATTATAGCGCGGAAAACCGCCAAAAATTGCGTGTCCTGGGTCTGGTATACATCTACTCTGCGTAGCCCCCGCTTCCTTCCTGCCTTGCTGCGCTTCCCCCGCCCTGCCCTGCCTTGTGTGAGCGGTGCTGCGTAGACGCGAGGGAGAAGCGAGCGCGCGAGCCTTCGACCGGAGCTTCGGGGTTCTGTCCTGTCCTGGGGGCCGGCTGTGTGTGTGGCTGGGCTGTGGGTGCCTCCAGGGGCTGCCCGCTGGGCCTGTGCGTGCTGCCTTGTGGGCTACGACAGAGAGCCGGGCGAAAATTTTGGGTCGTGTGCGATGTGCGGGCGGTTAACGTTTGAGGCTGCGGTTGCGGGCGGCGGCGAGGCGTTCGGTCGCGATGGCGCGTTGTTCGTCAGTCATGGGCGCTCGGGTGTGCCACGGGTCGGTTGCCATGCGATAGGGCCAGAGGGCGCAGTCGATAGCGCCGCAGCGGCGGACCTCGGCGGGGGAGCCACCGCAACAGTCGAGGCATTTGCTTCGGATGGCGTCGGTTCGGGGTTGCTGTTGGACGCCCCATGTGATGAGCGTTTTTCCTGACAGCTTCCGTGGGTCTTTCCCGACGAGGCACTCTGCGGAGGCATCCCACTCCAGATGCGGCGGCTTGTCCGTTTTTTCGTGGCAGGCTGTGTGGGTTTTTGGCGTTGCAGTCATGGAGGGCGATCTCCGGGCTGACGGTCGCGGCGACGTCTAATACGCCGTGGGTGGGTGTCAGCGCGAGCGGGCGTGTGGCCGCAAGACACGCTCTGCGATGACAGCGAGCTTTCTCGCCTGCTTTTCCGTAAGGCGGGAAAACCTGGAGAGGCCGACGACGAATTCACGCTCCCAGGCGGTGAGGGCATCGAAGTTTGGTTGTGTCATCAGCATTTCGCGGATTACGCGCCAGGCGACCTCTTGGTGAGGCGGCGGTGGTTGCGGTGGTGGCGGTGGTGGTGGCGGCTCTGGCGGTGGCGCGGCTGCCGGCCGGGGCATGAGGATCTCGGACCATGTCATGCCCCCCGCCCGCACGAGGTTGTCGGCGAGCTGCGCGGCAGTTGCGCGTTCGCCATCGAAGGCCGACCCAAACATCCCGCAAAGCTGCACCAGGCGTCTGAGCTTCGGCGGCGGCAAGGCCGCCATGTTCGTCATCAGGTCGGCTGGCGAGGCGTCGCGCCTCGCTCTCCGCGATCCCGAGGATGGCGACCAGCTCCGGGTCGCCGGCGTGTTCCCTGACCAGGGCTTTGGCGCGTTCCAGGCTGCCGCCGCTTGGGTTTGGCGATCATCCGCGTGTAAGCGCTACCAGTGCATTCGCTGCCACGTCTGCGAGCAAGACCAACGACACCGGTCGCGAAGTCTCGATGGTCTCTCGCAGACAATCGCCCAACTCGGCCTTCGGGTAATAGGCCAGAACCGCCTGAATCGGCCTGATGATGGCCCGCTGCTTCCGGGTGGCCTGGGGAACAGCGCGGCGAGTGCGGTCCCCAGAATGGTTGGCAGCATTGGTCCGTCGGCTCCCTCGACGATGCGTTGCCACCCTTGTCTGACGTCATCCTCGATGCGGCGGTGACGGTCGGTGCGGTTCCCGCCGGTTGTCTCATTGAGCCATCGAAGGATGACCGATCGTTTGAGCTGAACGAGGATGGGCCGATAAATCTCCTGGCAGACCATGGTTTCCCAAGTCGTGGCAGACGGCGCTTTACGGACCGGCTGGCGTAGGCGGACGAGTTCGGCGATCTGGTTGGTGAGCGGGCCGGCTGCGTTTATCAGTTCAGCGATTCGTGCTCGCGCGGCCGGATCATCCGGGGCGGTCTCACGTAGACACCGTCGGGGAGAACCACGAATTCAAAGCCGGCCGCTTCTAGTCGGAAAAGGGCCATCGCGGCTTCGGCTGAAGTTGCTTCGTTTGAGGGGCGGATTGCCTCGATCGCCGGGCTGACCGGCAGCCTGTATTCGTTCGGACCGTATGGTTCGTCGCCGGCGACAGCCCGACGCACGCTGATTGCGTCGGCCGCTTCAAGTTCCCTGATTGCTCGATTCACGCCATTGGCATCGGTTGCTGCCATCCGCCCGAGGGTGGAATAACCGACGCTACAGACGCCCGCGTCGTCGGCACAGCGGGCGAGCGCCAGTAGGACGATTTTGGCCGCTGGACGCAGATCCTGGATGGCCCACGCCCACCTTGTTGCTATTTCGCTCATCACGGGGTCATCCGGTGAAGGCGTTCGGCCTCGGTTTTGGAAATTCCCAGCTCGGCGGCGATAGCCCGAAACGTCTGACCACGGGCGCGCATCTCGGCCACCTGGAGGCGGCGGCCGGCTGCTCGGGCTTCGTATTCGGCCCGTTCGACCATTCCTTTTGCTCGGCGCTTCTGCGTTTTGCGCCGCTCGTGCTCGGCCCGGTCGATCAGCCGCGTCATGAACGGCATTTCCGCCGGTTCGATCTTCAGACGGTCGATCAAGGTCTGGCGGTTGTACGTGTAGACCGGCGAATAGAGGCGGCCGTTGAATTCCACTTTTTGCCCGGCCGCGGCACGCTTGGCGTTCGCTAGTAGGGTCGAAGAGTGTTGGCGAAACTCCGGCCCGTTGACGTAGTCCGACGGCAGGAAGAGGCGGCCGAGGGTCAGGATTTCCGGCCAAAGCTGGCCAGCGGTGATCACGCGGGCGAGCTGGCAGGCAGCAAGATGCCCGAAAATGTCGCGATGGCCTGGCGGGACGATCCCGCCCCAACGGCTATTGGCAAGCCACCTTATGTCTTCGGTGACGCCCCAGTGCCAGTTTTCCGGAACGAAGGCGCCGCGACGTCGGGCGGCGCGCTTTTTGGCGGCCCGCTCTGATCGGTGCTGGGCCAAGATGCTGACGTCTGCCGTGCAGGCCTGGGCAGCCTCCCGGAAGCCCCGGATCTCGGCGGAGGTGAATTGCAGCACCTCGTCGGCGAACAACTCGAAGTTGTAGGTCAGCGGCGTGCCGTCACGTTCAGCTTGCCAGAGGATTTCCGTACGCTCGCCCGATTTCGTGTTTTTGGTGCCGACGACTCGCAGGATGCGGGAGACATCGACGCACGCAGGGTCAGCTCCCCACTCGGCGAAGCGCCGGACCAACGCCCGGTTGACGGCGATCGCCTTGCCGGCGGCTGCCCGCGGGATGGGACAGGACCAGCACCACTTGAGGTAAATGCCGCGGCCGGAAAAGATGATCAGCGATGGGATCGGAATACCCTCGTCGTCGCAGTACTCGAGGATGAGGGGCGCAATGTGTTTCCTGATCCAAGCGGGATCGTCGCGATGGCTCCCGTTCCAGGCTGGCAAGTTGTAGATGTCCAGATCGGCGAAGCCGTGCGTTAACCAGGACAGATGCAACGCTCGGCGGCAGGGGCGATTAAAAAATCCCTGGCTCATGAACGTGTCGAGGTTACGATTTACATTCCGTAGCACCCATTCCATGTCCGAGAGCGGGTGCGGCTGCTGGCGCATCGGACCGAAGGCTGGCTTGGTGTTCAGGGTCCAGAAGGCCCGGCCGCTGCTCGGCAGGGTCCGCGGTTCGAGCGGATCGAGGAAAGCGAGCTGGGGAGCGGGAGCGGTCATCTGTCCTCTCCCACATGGAACACGTCGGGCCCGTATTGCGCGGCAACCGCATTTAGCAAGCTGTTTTTGAAGCGATCGGCGATAATGCGATCGGTCCACTTCATGGTGGGGATGTATTTGACTTTTCCCGCGCTATCTCGGACGACTTTGTCATCGCGTCCGATCTGCGGCTTTGCCGGCATCGAGATCCAGAGGTTTCCGGGCGACCGCATGATCATAATGCCGTCGATTTCCAGCGCCCGCCCGACTAGCGCATCAACGACGGCAAGGACTGGCGGCTTGTAAATGAGTTTGAGCGACAGAATGCGGACCGGCATCGTGTCGGCGGCCTCGCCTGGCGGCTGGTGCAGCGAGACGACATTGTTCTTCACCATGCGCCGGGTGCTCCCTGGCTGGTGTCGAACTTCGGACGCTGATTCTTCCGCCGCCGGTGTCGCGTGCGCGAGCTGGGCCTGAGCGTTGCCAGGCGAGCGACGATCTCGTTCAGCTTCGCAATCTGCTTGTCCGAGACGGTCAACGATTCGCCGAAACCCGAGACGAAGGCCGCTTCCCAGCGGGTGAGTTGGCGGCCGTGCTTCTCCAGGAGTGCTGCGCACCGCCCGCGCCAGTCTGGGGCGGCTGTGGGTCGCAATGACTTGGGCGGCGCTTGCTGAGATAGCGCGATGCCGGATTCTGCCGGGAGGGTACTCGGGTCGATGTGAACAACCGGGCCGGCTGCTCCAAATTTGCCGCCCTTGAAGCCACACGGATGCTTTAGCAGATTGCCGCGGGATGCGGATTTACCAAAAGAGCTTCGGCGAGGCATAGGGTCGCGCTCCGGTTGGGGGCGCGCGTTGCGTTGGGGGTTGCCGTCTGCGATGCGACCGGATATTTAAAGCTCTTTCCTCAGCTTCGCCGCCGCGGGAAATGCCTCGAAACGCCGGTGTTTAGCCCCAAAAAACTACGCGCCGACGTTTCAGGCGGCTGCTGAGCTTCGGTCGGATAATCCGTGCTGGTTTGGTGTTTTGGCATCGGATAGTCCGTGGCCGGACAGCATCGCTGCCGCCCAGGCCAGCAAATCGTGCTTCTTGTAGAAGACCGCCCGGCCGAAGTTTTGATGAACCGGGCCGGTGCCTCGGAAACGGTGCGACTGCAAACCTCGGTCACTGATCGGGAATCCGGTTTTCTGGCGAATGAACTCCGCGGCTGTACGGTCTCCGCGGTAAATCTAAATCTCCATTTGTCGCGTCCTCTGATTTTATTCGGCGCAGTCGTCTGATACACCGCACTCTACTCGCACACCGCTATTGTTAGAATGGCGACGAGACAGTTTTATTTAGGAAGGTTTTGTCCCCACCTTGCTAGGCGCAGGCAAAGACCATTCGTGCGGTTGCCATCTCGGGGCACTCCCCACCGCGGGCTACCTTGAGATGCCGTTCCCAGGCCGTGTACTTGCCGCACGGCTCGCCGCCGGCGGCTTTCCACAAGGCGGCGCACGCGAGCTGCACGGGTCTATTCCGCCTGTCCGGGATGGTGCCATGGACCTGTCGATAGAATTCAACGATGATACACGCACACAGAACTTGGGCATGGGCCAAGTGAGCGAGGCTTTTCTGCTCGGTCTCCGCGATCAGCTCATTCATCAACGAAGGCAGATCAAACCCTACCTTTCCGGTTAGCGGCAGACTAATCCCCTGCATTCCCAGTGTCGGCAGAAATACCTGGCACAGAAAGCGACGCCCATTGCCTTCGTCGGGTCGCTCGTCCGCTTTGACCGGCGGCTCGACTGCGATTGGTTGTTCGGCCAGGTCACGTATGGTTCTCGCAGCCTTGGCAATCTTGCCGAGGTTTCGTTTCCACTGTTTCCGCGTTAACGCCGGCTTCATCAGCATTCGGGCGTTGGAAACTGCATTAGCTCCGGACCACAACGCATATTCGAGCTGACTCGAAAAACCATCGCCAGTAGTAAGGCACTCGATGACGGGCGATACATCGATCCCCGACGCTTTCAGATGATCTGGCATTTTCTGCCTCGGACAGTCCGAGTTATGATCCTGGTCATGTCTCTAAGCACGGACCATCCGACCATGATGACACGCGACGAATTCCGCCAGCGCCTGCACGACCTTGACATGGGGATCGACGGCTTCGCTTGGTTGACTGATGTCCACAAATCGACCGTTATCGGCTGGGGGGCGGTGAAGAGAAATCGGGGCATGCAGCACTATCCGATCTGGGTTCATCTGCTGCTCACTGCATGGCAAAAGGATCGGTGTCTGCTGGATGACGCATGGGACGCTGCGGTCGATGCCGAGGCCGAGGCCGAGGAAAGCGCCGCCACCGGTCAGCAAGAGACCGCGTCGCCCCGGGCTTAACCGGCGGCTGACGATGCGGCCTCCTCTGGCGCTGCCTTGGCCGCCCGAGGCTGGGCGATTATGCCGGCGTCAACGAGGTTATCGCCCTCCAGCTTCCCTTGCAGCACGACAGCGACGGCATCCGCACCGGCCTGGCGGATCGTCGTGACCGCGCGGCGCAAACCCTTCGAACTCAGATCCGCCGAGACAGACCGGCCGCCGACGGCAATGCGCAGCTTGATCCTTGGGGCTCCGTTCGGCACTTCCAGGGCAGCCACCGCGGCGGCATCGAGGACGATGGTGGCCTTCAGGCTGCGCGCTTCGAGGTTAATCATCCGGGGGTTGTCCTTCTGCTCAGTGCCTTCCACGACCAGGCCGGTGCTCTTGGGTCGCCGTCGCCTGATGGGCGCGGCCAGGTCCAGGCCACGTAGCTGGCGGCTGTAGTGCGCTCTGCACAGGCCGCGCGCCAACACAGGGCGATCACAGCCCTTCTCCGAACACACCGCGCCCTCCGGTATCTTCTTGTGGGTCCGAACAGGCGCTGTCAGATCCTTGCCGATCTGGCTGCGCTCGTAGTGCGCCTTGCACAGACCCCGTGCCTTCGCAGAGCGCTCGCACCCATCAACCGAACAGCGTTTTTCGCCCATCAGCCGGCGTTTTCGACGCGGCGAGCTATGGCGTCGGGCACAACAGTTTCGGCAGTCATCTGGCTTCTCCATGTGCAGCCTGCGGTGGCTGTAGAATTGCGATTTAGGCTGTGTCAATGGCACTAGAGTGATTGACGGCACAAACATGCGCGCGATACTTTGTGCCCCTCTTCCGGCAAAGGGCCTGGCATCATGAGGGACGAGGAAAACATGAGTGAGCGGGTCAATTTGGCGATGCCGCTCGATCTGCGACGGAGCATCGATGACTGGCGGCGCGGGCAACCCGATTTACCCAACAGGGCGGACGCAGCGCGGCGGCTGATCATCCGAGGCCTTGCGGCCGATGAAGTGATGACCGCCTCGACTACTGGCGCAGTGAAGGCGGCACCGAAGGCGAAGGCAGCGAAGCGAAAGTCGGCGGCCTGAGCCTTTCAGCCGGCCGCGCGGAACGCCTTCGGCAGCTCGCACAAGCCCATGTTGATGCCGTAGCTCCAGGCCTCCAGGTCGCCATTGCGGATCGCGTGTAGCGTCTCCGCGGCGCGACGCCGGTACTCCTCGCTCCTGCCCTTCCAGATCGGCGGAGGGCGCAACGGCAAGGTCGAAGACGGCGGAAAGCCCTTCCCTCCCCGCCGCACGTGTTCCATCTGCGCGCGGTAGAACGCGGCCATGTATCGGACCGATGTCGCGTTGCTCCGTCCGGTCTGGTGCTCGCGCCGCAGAGCTGCCCCCACGCCTGGCTGTCCATCGACGCCACCCGCGGATGCGACGCCAGGGTCGCGAGTGCATTTGACGTCACGCCGAACAGGTGGAAGCGCACACCAGGCGGCAGCTCGCGGTCCAGGCGATCGATGATCGTCACCACGCCAGAAAGCCCATTCTGCGGCCTTTTTTTGCAGATGGACCCGATGCCGACAACGCCATCGTCCGGTCCGACTTCGAGGGTCTCGGCCGAGATCAGATAATGCCACCAGCCCCAACCCTGGATGACTTTTCATTGGCCTGGAAATGCCGGCCTCGTCCGCCAGGCGGCACAGCTCGTCGTACCGCGCGCCGGTCTCCATCAGCCGGGCGACAATCTCTTCTTCGTCGCTGGCTATCTCCGGCTCGCAGCAAAGATCCTGGGATGACCAGAAGTCCCACCGGTGCGATGCGGCCAGCGCAACATACTGCTGGGCGGTGACAGCGTATCCGCCCCACAGCCAGGTAGCGGTAAAGCCCATGCTGTCCAGCGCCGCCGGTACGCCCTCCAGGCGGCCCTTGGGGACCGGGCGGAATCCCGGGTGCGGTTGGTCCTCGTCCCGCATTTTCGTGGTCCAGCGCTTAGCCTGGGCAGCCGCGGACACCATAATCGGTGCGCCGAGGTCGCGAGCGGCTTGGACATAGTCAGGACGCAAGTCAGGCACGCCGAGGTAGATGCGCATAGCAAGTCTCCTCGTGCCAAGCATTCAGGTTCAGTTTAACGGAAGCATTAACGCGATAATCCGGGGCCGGCGGCGAAGCACCGGCACCGTGCCAGCGTTATGTCATCCCCAGCCATACTCCGCCGTAAGGGCGGCCTTGGCAGCTTCCTGTGCGGCCTTGGCGGCTTCCTGCTCCGCAAGCCGCACTTCCACCTTGGCAATCCAGGCACGCAGGTACCTGCCAGCTCGGCGCGATAGCGAGGTAACGCCCGATGTATCCTGCTCCTCCGTCGCTCCCTTGAAATCAAACGCCCGCAAGGCGCCTAGATCGCCCGCTTCAACTGCCCGATCGATCCGAGTCTTTAGGCTCAGCACGCCCTTACCGCCATTGTAGGAGGTGGCCATCTCCTCTTCGGTCCAAATGCTCCAATCCCGATCGGCTTTCGCAGCGCGAGTTTCTTTGGAGGGCTCGTCCTCGCGGCCGGGACGCAGCGGCATCCGCTTCAGAGGAGTCATTCGTGGCCCAAGGACGATGAAGACTTCCGCGGGATCTACCCCGAGGCGCTTGGCGGCGAACTCCTGGATTTCGTTGACGGTGGCTGCCGGAAAGGCGGTTCGCCGGGGGGGCTCGGACTTGGGCTTGGTGAAAGGCTCGAAGACGAGCTTGCTCAGGTTGATACCGAGACTTTCGATCGTGTGATTGTAGTACAGCGGGAACTGATCGCCAGTCCAAAGCTTGGGGATCTTGACCGGAGCGAGGCTGCTTAGCCTGATCAGGTGCCGCCGGTGGCCTTTGTGGTCAGGCTCGGGGTCTGGGATGATTTCCTCGATCCTGGCGAGCATGAACGCGTCGCCGTGCGGTTCGGTAGCCGTAGCTCGTTCCCAGCCTGGCTCGCCCCGCATTTTCAAGGACAGATCCAGGTTCTGGCAGAACAGGACGAATTCAAACTGGCGGGCGCGAGCTGCATTGACGCGCCAGGTTCCGGACATGCCAACTTTGCGGATGAGGTCCGGACCCTCGACCGTAAATACGGTGAGGATGGGCGTTCTGGTTTTCATGGTTCCTGGTGTTCCTTCCACAATGAAGAATGGGAAGGCCGCACGTAGGTTTCAATGGGTTTGAGTTAGGTTTCGGCGTGGGTTTTGCGGCTTGCATCTCAGGTGCTGCCACCCACGTTTGCACTGCGCCGTTATAAAAACGCAGGGAGGATTCGGGACATGGACGAAAGTATTCTGGGCGCCGGATGGTGGTTCTACGAGGGACCATTATTTCTGGTAGCCATGATCTTCCTTAGCGTGATCGCCACATTCGTCATTGTAGAGAAGCCTACACAGGCTTGGATCATTCCGGAGCGGCTTGAGGACGCAAACCGCGCTCTATGGTTATGGTACGTTGCATTCGGAGCTGATCTGATCGCGGTCATCGTTCTGGTGCTCGGCGGCCTGGCCAGCACCGGGCAGATTGTTTTCGGTCTGCTCACGTTGCCGCTGCCGCTCCAAGTATAGCGGCTGGCCCCGTTTCATGCGGCTCAACACGTGCCGCTGCTCGGGCGTCAGCTGCGCGCGCGCCCGAAGCCGAAATGCAGAGTAGGACTGGCCGGCGCACCTGGGCTGGCGGGTTTGGGTAGCGATCGTCATCCCGGAATCTCCGGACGATTGATCGACCACGCGGCTCGTCGGCAGGAAAGGCGAGGATCGAAGAGGGGGATCCCGACGGCGCGCCAGGATGAATTTGAGGAACAGGCTATCTGAATCCAGGCTCGGCCGGGAGTCAGGTCGCGCGTTTGTGTCCGCCCTGATCATCGCCCCTCCGGATCCAACGCCCGCGGGGCGGGCGGGGGAAGGCGCTGGCTGCGCCAACGACCCGGGATCAGCACCGAGTGGGACCCTGCGCCTTCGGCTCACGACGCGGCCTGATCATTGCCGTCGCCAACTGCCGTCAGGAGCAGCTTTCCGCTGGACTTCGGCGCCCGGAATGTTGCGGCAGGCAACTTCGCGAGGTGCGCTCGCAGGCTGCTGACGACGATCAGGGTGCGCCGACCAGCCTTTACAGCCCTGATGTCGCCAGCAGCAAGGCGTCGATACATTTCGCTGCGGGTCAGTCCTGACAGGCGGCATGCCTCTCGGATCGGCGCGGCAATAGGCTCAGACTCTAATCACCGTTCCAGTTTTATTGCTCATCTCGGCGTGTCCCATGCCATTGCGTGCTGTTGCAGAGACACTGCAGATGGATCGACATGGATGCCGAAGCTACGGATTTAAAATGTTCGATTATTCGACCGTGGTTGGCGGATCGCTACGCCCTGCGCGAGCATGCGCTTGCGGAATCTCTCCAGGCGCCGGATCGTGGCCTCTTGACTTGCGCCAAAGTGATAGCCTCTGGCGGCTGCGTCTTGAACGAACGCGGTGACGACCCCCGTTGTCGAGGCTCCCGGCATCTGACGCTCGAATTTCAGAATCCCCGGCAGCAGCCAACTATCGCTTTCCTTCTCAGATCGCGAAGGTCGGCCCCGGCGGCGCTTCGGCACCAATCCCCACAACTGCCGCGCGCGTTTATCTCCGAGTCTCGCCACAAGCAGCGAGAAGGCTTGTTGCGCCAGTTCCTCTGGGGTACCGGCAGACACCAGATAGGCAGGGGCGATCCCGTTCTGCAGAACGGCGAGATCGTCGACGAACACAACGACTGGCCCCTCGTCGTTTGTGACGGTTGCCGCGTCGTTATCGCAAAGGGGCTTGCGCACGATCGATCACGTCGGGCTGCTGCCGTGCTGCAGTGCAATTACCTGGCCGGCGCCCTGCTCGATGCCATCCAGCGCATCGGCCAACCGTTGCAGCGCGGCGGCAACCTGCGGCCGATAACGGCTCCGGTTGTAGGTTGCCGCCAGGGGCGAATGGATGGCGACATGGTTCAACGCTGCCTCTATGATGTCCGGCAGCTCGCCCATTTCCCCCAACATGGTGGCACCGGTCCGGCGTAAATCGTGGCGAGTCCATCCGCCGGTTCCACTGCGTTGCTGCAAGGCTTTGGTTTCGCGATCCCAATTGCCGAGCGGAGCGCCGGTTGAGGTGGCAAAAATGAGCGCATTTGGATCCGGCATCTGGCGGTTCCCTGTCTCATCAACGGTCGTCAGGCGCGACCGTACGAGCTCCGCTGCCTGCATCGGAAGCGGTACAACGTGGGGCTCGCCATTTTTGGTTTCCGGAATCGTCCACGTCCTTGCTTCCAGGTTTACATCCCTCCACCGAGCCAGCGCCGTTTCTTGTCGTCGGGTCAGAGTCAGCAACATAAACAGAAGTGCGGCCCCATAAGGACGGCTTGAGGCCCGCAAGACTGGCAGCAGGGCCGTCAGTTCATCCCTGGACAGGACACGTTTCCGGCGTTTGGCGGGGGCGGGGGGGCGAACACGGGTCGCCTCCTCGGACATGTAGCCCCGCTGAGCTGCCCATTTCAGGGCGGGCCGAACGCTTCGCACCATGAAACTGGCGGATGCCTCTGATGGATAGGCATCGACAATAATCTGGAAATCCCTAGCCGCCAGTGTTACAATGGACTTTCCAAGCAGGGGCTTGAGGATCAGATCAATACGCTTGCGAGCCTCGCCCCACGCCTTCTGCGAATTGCCGCGCTTCTCCCCGTATTGGTCTAGGATAGCCGCTAGCGTTCCGATTCCAGCCTTGGCGTCGGCCCCCATTAATCGGTCATGGCGCCGATCTGCGATCGGGTCGGCTCCATCATGCTTCACGCGGGCATGAAGGATCCGGGCTTCGCTCCGGGCTTCACCGATGCCCATCGACGGATAGCGGCCGAGGGGAAAGCGTCGCATGCGCCCTTGTCGATCCCGACATGCAAGCACCCAACTTGCTGCCCCGGCAGGGGTAACACGCAAACGGAGGCCAGGGCATCCTGCGTCGGCGAGGTCTCGACGACCAGTCAGCGTCGCCTCTCTAATCGCCTTGCTAATAGCCGTTTCTCTAAGTTTGACCGGCATGCCTGCCTCCCGTGGGGCTTCAATGGGGCTTCACCAGGGCCTCGATAGAGGAGGACGTCCTGAGACAACAGGGGATATATCCTGTCAGGACCGAATCCATAAAGCAATGGTATTTCTCCGTGTTTCGATGGAAAATGAGATGATTCAGGACAACGGGAGATCGCTTGAACAGTTTAGGATTTCAATGACTACAGGATTCCTAATCTTGGGGCCGTGCGTTCGAAATCGCACCGGGGACGCCAATTTTTCAATACCTTAGCTGATCGGGCAGGAGCCAACTCGCTCCATGGGTAACGCTCTGGGTAACAGAGCGTTGAATTCTGAGGTTTTGGTATGGTGGCTCGCTTCCCGTGGATGGGTAGGCGGCGGCTCTGTCCCTAATCGCTCACGGCATGCAGTGCATCGGACGACGGATCAGGGCAGTCTCACCGCGGGCAGACCGGCCCCTACATTGGCGGAAGTGCCGGAGTTGGGTTCTAGCAGCCTGCTAGGAGGTCTTCGGCGTCGCTCTTGGCTGGGCCGCCTGGTTGGGAGCCACGGTGCCGCTACTCCCCCCAAAGATCGCTGCCGGCAAGGGGCGCGGCGCTGGGCCATCCGGTTAGCCGGGTTGGAGCGGGGTATTGGCAGCGTTAATCGCAAATCGGTATGGCCAATTTGGATATAATATGGGAAAGCGAATCGAACGCCGAGAAGCAGGACTCCGATGCCGTCAGATGCTGCCCAAAATTACGCTATATCAACAAGAGAAGGCGCCCTGAGCCTTTTGGAAGATATTTTACACGGGAGAATTGATCCAGAGAGGATTCGTCTCGATTTTTCGCAGGCGACGTGGGTTAATTTCCATCTAAAGCTAGAGGGGTTCCACTATAAATCAGCCCTCGATAGCGGTATTATGAGCGCCCTGATTGGGTACCAAAACGCCTTGTACCGCGTGGCCGCATATATTAGCAATGAAAAATTAAACGGGAACGCGCTTCCAGATGAAATCAAATCCAAACTTGAACTCACATTCCGCATCAAAGACGGTAGCTCGGAGGTTGATGCAACTTGGTATGGTGCGTTGGCGGCTTTCGCAAGTGAGGTAACCAAGGGAATGAGCCCGCGCATGAAGTTCACTCTAACAGGCTGCGGAAATTCGCCCAGAAATCGCGGCGTTTCGGCCTCATAGTCGGATCAAGAAGGTCTTTTCGAGGGATTTTCGCTGTCCTGCTGGGGATTCGCTGTGTTTATCAGCGAATTCCCAGCTTCAGTACAACTCCGGGCGTGGCTTGCCTAAGCCGAGCCGCCCAGCAGCTTTGGCAGACGCACCAGATTGTAGGCAGCGGCGTTCAGCGTGAACATCCAGCCAACCCGCTCGGTGCCTCTGTGGCGGGTCTTGCGGAAGCCCGCGGATGACTTCATCCAGCCAAACACCTCCTCGATCCGCTTGCGCTTCTTCTGGCTGATGCGGTAGCCGGGATGGCGGGTGGTGCGGCTATCAATGGCCGATCGACGGCCTTTGGTATTCTGCGCGACATGAGGCGTCACGCCAAGATCGCGCATTTGGGCAACAAAATCGGCGGTGTCGTACGCTTTGTCACCGCCGACGGTGATCCGGTGGCTCGCGTCCAGCGCATCCAGCATTTCGATTGCAGCCTCGCGCTCCGCCGTGCCGGTCGCCTTGGTCAACGTCGCCGCCACGACCAGCCCGTTGGCGTTCTCCATCAGCACGTGGCCGAGATGGCAGAGTTTGGCAGCCTGACCCGCCGCTTTCTTGTAGAGCCGCGCGTCGGGATCCGTCGTCGATGCGTGGGTTTCGTTGCTGCGCGACTGGCCGCGGAAGTCGACCTCACTGTTCCGTCCGGGGCCGGGTGCGTCTGCCGATCCATCTTTCGGCTTGAAGCTCTTCGTGCTGGCCCACGCTTCAATCATGGTACCGTCGACCGAAAAATGCTCGTCCGACAGCAGCGGCTTGACCTGCGGGTCCACCAGGATCGCAGCCAGGAAGCGGCGCGCGATATCGCCTTCCAGCAGACGGTCGCGGTTTTTGGTGAACACGGTGACATCCCACACGGAGGCGTCCATCGAAAGGCCAACGAACCAGCGAAACATGATGTTGTAGGTCAACTGCTCCATCAACTGCCGCTCGGAGCGGACTGAGAAGAAGGCTTGCAGCAGCAGTGCCCGCAGTAACTTCTCCGGCGCAATCGATTCGCGGCCGAACGCCGAGTAGATTTTGGCGAAGTCTGGCGAAAGGCGCTCAAGCGCCGCGTTTACCAGCGGGCGGATGGCTCGCAGCGGGTGGGTCGTCGGCACAAAAGCTTCGGGGCTAAGGTAGCTGAACATCGCAGCAGTCTGACGGTCGGCACCACGCATCGGTCCAGGTTCTCCAGCGAATCGAGGACGTCAGTGAATCGAACCGATAGCGTTCTGTAAAGCCGAATTTCCGCAGCCTGCTAATACTAAGCATCATGGTGCTGCTCGGAAGCGGGTACCTGGCGCATCAGGCAATAGATTCTTATGCGGAGGTGAAAAAGGAAGAGATCAAAGCCGGAGACCACGCCCAAGAGCTAGAGCAGAATCCGATCATTCTGGCTCATAGCCGGCCGCTGTGAAGAAATTGGCGCATTGTTCGGGCGTGAACTGAGGCAAGGCGTCGCGGATCGCGTTCCAGAGGTTCGGGATAGTGCGGGCTGCGGCTTTGCGCAGTATGGCTTTCAGCTTGGCGAATGCGTTCTCGATTGGGTTGAAGTCGGGGGAATAAGGCGGCAGCAGTAAGAGCCGGGCGCCTGCCGCCTCGATTGCTGTCCGAACGCCTGCTATTCTATGGGCCGGCAGGTTGTCCATCACGACGATCATGCCGCGCTTCAAGGTCGGGACGAGCACCTGTTCGACGTAGGCAAGGAAAGCGGGGCCGTTCATGGGTCCGTCGAGCATCAGCGGCGCGGTCAGCCCACAGAGCGTGAGAGCGACGACGAACGTGATTGTTTTCCAATGGCCGTGCGGGATCGGTGCTCGGCATCGTTGTCCGCGTGGCGCTCGTCCCCGCAGCCGATCCATCTTCGTTGACACTGCGGTTTCGTCGATGAACACCAGGTTCTCGGGATCGAGGTCAGGCTGTGCGTCGAACCAGGCCTGCCGGCGAGCGGCGACGTCGAGGCGCTCCTGCTCGCTGGCGTGCGCTGTTTTTTTTAAAGGTGAGGTCGTGACGGTCGAGGAATCGCCAGACGGTGCTGGGCGCGAATGAGGCCTCATGCTTACGCTGGAGCAGTTCACTTAGCTCGACCAAGGTGATGTCCACATCGGCATCGATCGCACCCAGGATCACGTCCCGGTAAACCTCGATGTGGTGGGAACGAAGGTCACCACCTTGCGGCAAAGCTGTTACACGACCCTCTACACGCCAGGCGCGGATCCAGCGGATCGCACTCGACACCGCGATGCCAAAGCGTGCCGCAGCCGCGTTGCAAGAGAGGCCGCCGTCAACGGCCGCAATCACGCGAGAGCGCAGATCCTGGGACAAAGCTCGTGTCATGCATGCTGGCCTCCTCTCCAGCAGGCATGGTGAATCACACCGCACCGCGCCGGGAAAAGACATTTCGAATCGGAGCGGTCGGTTTTTGCTCTAGCTAGACTATATCGCGCGGCGGCGGTTTGGCAGCGATACATCCCATGGTCGATCGTGCTAGTGCCGCTTGCACAGTTCCGATCTTCAAGGAGACCCCCATGCGGCCCGACATCTCGCAATTGTGGGGAAAGGCCCGACATTCCAACATTGCTGAGGGGGGGTATGCATCCGCTGCTAGCCCATTCGTTGGATGTGGCTGCCGTCGCTCTCCTGTTGCCGCGCCGACAGACATTTGGCGTCACAGGTCAGACCCTCGGCTTCCTGGTGGCCTTGCATGACATCGGCAAGATCTCGAGGCCATTTCAGGCACAGGCATCAGAGTATTGGCCCAGCAGCGTGCTTGGTCCTTTTCCCGCCGCCAATCCGCCGCCACCGGGGCCACGGCATGATGTGCTTGGCCTTTACCTACTCCACGACGTGCTTTCGGCTCAGTTGGACGACGTATTGCCGCCGGGCGAGAAGGGCCGCCGTGGATGGACTGCCTCCTATCGCGGTCACCTGCTTCGGGCACTGGCCGGGCATCATGGACGGCCACCGCAGCAACCCGAAGTCGCACCGGGCCGCAACGTACTCTGTGATGGCTGCCTCGCCGCTGCCCACAGTTTTGTTGAAGCCATGCGGGACGTCTTCCGTCCACCTTCACTAATGCGCCCATTGGAGCAGCGTGACGTAGCCTGTCTCGGCTGGCATTTGGCCGGGTTGGTGACGCTGGCCGACTGGGTCGGCTCCCGTCAGGCTTGGTTCCCGTATGTCCAAGCAAAAGCGGTGGCAGACCCAGCAGCCTACTTTTGGAGCCACGCCCTACCGCAAGCCGCCGCAGCGTTGGCGTCGTCAGGGCTGGCCCCCGCCGCGCCAGCCCCATTCGCTGGTCTTCGCAGCCTTTTTCCCGGCATCGATTTGCCGTCGCCGGTGCAGCGCTGGGCAGAAACCGTGCCTTTGCCAGAGGGACCGGTGCTTGCGGTGATCGAGGACCTGACTGGCAGCGGCAAGACCGAGGCGGCTGTGACCTTGGCGCACCGATTGCTCGCCGCGGGCCGAGCGGATGGTATCTTTCTGGGGTTGCCGACAATGGCAACCGCCAACGCGATGTTCGGTCGTCTCGCTGATTCCTATCGCGGGTTGTTTGGGCCGGAGGCGCGCCCCTCACTCGCGCTGGCGCATAGCCGCGCCAATCTCGATCCACGCTTCGCCGCCGCACTACAACCGGAAAAACTGCCGCCGGTCAAACGGGCGGCGGACCCGGCCGATGAACCGGCGGAGGCCCATTGCGCGGCGTGGCTGGCGCAGGACCGGCGCCGGGCATTGTTGGCGCAGGTTGGCGTCGGCACGCTGGACCAGGCACTGCTGGCGGCACTCCCGGTGCGACATGCCCCCCTGCGGCTGCACGGGATATCGGGCAAGGTGCTGATCGTCGATGAGGCGCATGCCTTCGATCCCTACTTGCGGCGCGAATTGGTGGCGCTGTTGCGCTTCCATGCGGCGCTGGGAGGCTCTGCGGTGCTGCTCTCAGCGACACTCCCGCTTGAGGTGCGGCAGGGCCTTGTGAACGCCTTCCGCGATGGACTGGGGGCGGCGGTGCAAAAGCTGACAATGAACGGATACCCACTGGTGACGCTGGCCGGGGCCGGCGGTATCGCGGAGACACAATGCGACGTGCGCCCCGGCCTCGCCCGCAGCGTGACAGTGACGCGGCTCGCCGACACTGATGCCGCGGTGGGACGCATCGTCGCGGCTGCATCGGTGGGCGCCGCCGTGGCTTGGGTGCGCAATACCGTGGATGACGCGATCGTCGCGATGGAAGCTTTGAGCGCGCGGGGTCTCGCGCCGCTGCTGTTTCATGCCCGCTTCGCCATGGTGGATCGATTGGCGATCGAGGCTGAAGTTCTGCGCCGCTTTGGGCGAGACAGCACAGGAGAGGCGCGGTGGTGCGTTCTGGTGGCGACGCAAGTCATCGAGCAAAGCCTGGATATCGACTTTGATCTGCTATGCACAGACTTGGCACCGGCCGACCTGTTGATCCAGCGCACCGGTCGGCTGTGGCGTCACACGCGCGACGCTCGGCCTGTGCCGGGGCCGGAAATGCTGGTGGTTTCACCGGAGGCGGCGCCTAATCCCGACTCGGATTGGATCAAACGACCGCTCCCCGGCACTGCGGCCGTCTATCGCGATCCGGCCCTGTTGTGGCGCAGTGCGCGGGAGATCTTCCGACGCGGCGCCATAAGGACGCCGCAGGACATGCGCTCGCTGATCGAGGCCACGTTCGACCGCACAGCCGACGGTGCCGTTCCACCGGCCCTCGCATCCGCCGCGGACCGGGCTGAAGGACAGGAGATGGCGGAGGTTGGGATTGCGAGCCAGAACGTCTTGGATGTGTGGGCGGGCTACAACCGGGACGCCGGGCTTTGGGAGATGGAAACCCGCATACCAACACGCCTGGAGGATCGCCCAACAGCTACGTTGCGGCTGGCGCGCCTGCGAGACGGGAAGGTGGTGCCCTATGCCGAGGATGCCGACCTGCGTCGAGCATGGGCACTGTCTGAGATCAGCGTCGCGAAGTATCGGATCGCGACATGCCCACCGCCGCTCGGATTGGAGACTGCAATCGAAGTCGCACGATCACAGTGGGGTCGATGGGAGCGCGAGTCTGAGCAGGTCCTGCTCGCTGTCGTCGCCGAGAAGAACGATACTTTGTCAATTGCCGCTCGCTCAGAGGCTGGAACCGATTTCGTCGCCAAGTATGACGGACTCCACGGCTTACATTGGTAGCGATGGCTGGTTATGCTATCTACATAGTAATGACACAAATCTCGCCGGGAACGTTGCCCTACACCGACAATCGGGATAGGGTCCTGATGTGGCTGCCACGGGACAACCGTGGAGGGTCACCACAGGGGCGGGGAGGGATCGGATGTGTAGGGCCGAATCAGGCTTTCGGGGCCGCCCAAAAGACGTCCTTGCCGTCGGTGAACGGTGACGCCTCCAGATGCTCAATCTCATAACTGATCCTTGGCTGCCGGTTTGGCGGTTGCATGCAGGTCGCTGCACGATTCGACCGGCGCAGATCACAGAGAACATCGCCGACGACCCGGTTATCGCTGTTGACTGGCCACGTGCCGACTTCCGTATCGCCACCCTTGAGTTTTTGATTGGTCTGCTGGCCACCGCCACCCCGCCCCGCGGCCACGATTCATGCCTGGAATTATGGGGACAAACCTCCGGACTCGGCCACATTGGACACCGCGTTCAAGCGAATATCGCATGCGTTTGTTCTGGACGGCGATGGACCGCGCTTCCTTCAGGATTTTGAAGACCTTGTCTCCGACGCAGAACCCGTCGAAGCGCTGTTGATCGAAGCACCCGGGGCCAGCACCAAGCGTAACAACACCGACTTACTGGTTCATCGGGATCGTGTCGCAAGTTTGGGACGCGGTGCGGCGGCGATTGCACTTTTCACGTTCCAGTCCTGGGCGCCGGCTGGCGGCGCCGGCAATCGAGTTCGGGCTTCGTGGTGGGGGCCCCTTGACCACATTGGTTCTTCCCCGCGTCGAGGCGTCGCTCTGGCATTTGCTTTGGGCGAACGTCCCGACCGGTGCGCCAGTGGAAGCGGCTGAATTGCCGCGCGTATTTCCCTGGCTGGCACCAACCGTCACATCCCAAGGCTCGCGTGTCACGACGCCGCAGAATGCTCATGCACTGCAATGCTGGTGGGGCATGCCGCGCCGCATACGGCTGGATTTTTCGGTCGAAGATACCCCTGGGCCATGCGACCTGACCGGCACGATGGACACCGTTCGGGTCACGTCCTGGCGTCAACGGCCGCGGGGCCCAAACTACACCACCTGGGGCCGCGTCCATCCGCTGACACCTCATTACGCCGCAAAGGCGGGCGGCGAATATTTGCCAGTGCACCCACAACCCGGCGGTATCGGCTACCGCCATTGGCTCGGCCTCGTGCTGCAAAGCCCCGACGGCCTGCGCCTTCCAGGAGAGGCTATAGCCACATGGCGCCGGGATAGGATGCGCGATGTCGGCCGTGATCAGGGGCGGCTGATCGCCGCCGGCTACGATATGGACAACATGAAGGCGCGCTCCTTCGTTGAAAGCGAGATGCCGCTACCCGGAGCAGCAGACCCCACGGGACAGCTGCGGTTGGACGAGCTCGCGACTCGCCTTGTGCGCGCCGCCGATCTGGTTGCGAACCTGCTGCGCGGCGCCGTTCGCGCGGCTCTGTTCAGTCCCGGGGCCACGGTGAAACCCGATGCTGAACTTCTTTCGAGTGTCCGTGAAAACCTGTGGGAACAGACTGAAGCTCCGTTTTTCGATACTCTCGAACGCGCTGCGCGCCGCGGCGTGACAGAGGACGAGCCGGGGTCCTGGCGGGATCTTCTCCGCCACACCGCGCTGGCGCTGTTCGACGAGGCCGCTCCGCTTTCGCCCTTCTCCGGCAACGCCGCGCCGCGGATCGGGCGTGCCCGCCGCAACCTGCTCTTTGCCCTCACAGGCTTTGGCAAGGACGGCGCTGCGCTGTTCGAGGCGCTAGGCCTCGCGGCTGCGGAACCGAAAGCAAAGAAGAGGAAAGCCGCATGATCCGCAATCGCCACGTTGCCGCGTCCTGGTGGCGGGAGATGCAGCCCGACCCTGCGAAGGGACGGTCCGGGGACCGAGCTGCGCTCGCCCGGCTGCGACGATGTGCCACGGTCGCCGAGGCAATGCAGGACCCGGCCACAATAGCCCTGTTCCGCCCCTGCGGTGCGACCGGGCCAAACGACCTGCCAGCCATCGGCCTTGCCGCCGCCGTGCTCGCCCACCTGCGCCAGGACCAGCCGGCAGAGAGGGTTGCGCGCCAGATCGGACCGGACAGCCCGGATAAGCCGGAAACAGCGCTGCTCAAGCCTTTGCGTTTCCGCCGCCTGATGGAGGCGACGACCGGCGATGAGCGACTGACGGCCCTTCGTCGTCTCGTTGCGTTGGCCGGTGGCACGCTCAACCTGACGGACCTAGCCGATGCGCTGCTCAATTGGTCGGCCTGGACGCAGCGTCGGTGGGTCTACGACTACTGGAACGCTGGCCAGCCCGCGGAACGCGCGGGCAGCTTCACTCCCGCCGAGGACCCCGCGGCATCCCGAGCCTCGCTCAATCCCAGTTTAGGCCAGTGTCCGAGGGGGAAGCGCCGGATGCGGCCTTCCCGGTCCCGGCAACCGAGCAGCCACGATGCTGACCCGGACGGGCCGACGCGCAGCCGTAATCCGGGCACGCTGCCCTTCCCGTCGTCTGACAGCTCCCGCCGCACCTTGTCCGCCTCGCATTCGCGCTTCGCGCGGTTGATCGCCGTGTCCGTTATGGTCACTCGCATCGTTGCACTCCTGCCGGTTCTGGGCATCACCGGGGCATCAACAGCACGACGTAAACCGGAACGCCACGGAATACATCTTGCCGGGGCATCACTCGAAAAGAAAGGGAAACCGGCGGTTTTCAGCGATGAAACAGAATGGCCCGGGACGATCTGGAATGCGTAACGAAACTGGTTTGTCGGTAACTCTTAATCAGCGGGTCCACGGTTCGAGCCCGTGCGCGCCCACCAATCCAAGATATTGATATTGCAGAGATAAATCTTGCGCGTACGCTTATCGGGTGATCTGAGATCTGTTTTCTGACAGGACATTGGCAGGACCAACGGGCCAAATGGGGGTGGCCATACAGCCATCGCTAACCAGTTGGCATTCGGTCGCCCGACCATCACCCGTCAACGCACGTCCGCTGTCCCACACGATCTGGCGTAGCACGCGTGGGCCAGCCAGCTATCGCCAGTCCGCCCGCCGTGGCCGACCGATGGGACGACGGGACTCGGCAATGAGGGACGCCACCCCACTATTTATCCTCCGGTTTTTTTTGCCGTAGGAGATAGCGGTGTGGTCAGCTTTTCCGGAGCAGCCAACGCGGCCTCGAATTCCGGTTCCGGCGCGGCCGCAAGCTGTTGCCAGCGGGAAGACTGCGTCTTGGATATGCCCATGTCGGCGAGGGTTTTCTGAGAACCGGTCGCACCGTGCGACTTTTTTTCGGTGGGCCGGCCGCCCTTCGCCTTCTCCCCTTCCGCCAACAACTGGCCACCGCGTCGTTCGGCGCGCAGCCGGATTTCACATGCTTTGCGTTCCGCTTCGACGTTCTGTGCCATTCGCGCACAGATTTCGATCGCCAGCGCTTTGTCGTGAATGAACTTCACTTCATCCACTTCGTACGCCGCTTCGATTGCCCGGCACATCTCGTCGTATTTGATGGTCGCGGATGCCGGCAGCACCGCGATGTTTCGTGCTTCGCTCATGTGATCACCCTGCCGTTGTGCTGCCGTCGATCTGGAGCATCGGCCGCGTTGCGGATGACGTCAGGATCAAGACAGACCGTCGCTACCCTACCCGCTCCCACAGGGAAGGAGCGAAGACGGACCGCTCACCTGCGGGGCCATCCCCGCGCGGGCGGGGGAACCCCGTATGGGTCAGCCAGGTCGATGCGCTCTGCGGGGCCATCCCCACGCGGGCGGGGGAACCCATTCTCATCCCAATACGGGTTGTGCAGGCCGGGGGCCATCCCCGCGCGGGCGGGGGAACCGTGCCTGGAGGCGTCGGCTGCGTGTACCAGAAGGGGCCATCCCCGCGCGGGCGGGGGAACCGCACTTTATGCCGCCTGGGACTTCGTAACCAAAGGGCCATCCCCGCGCGGGCGGGGGAACCGCGTACCGCTCGGCATGCACCATCAGTCTGAGCGGGCCATCCCCGCGCGGGCGGGGGAACCTTTCGGAAGTGGGTGCGGGTTTCTAAGGCGCGGGGGCCATCCCCGCGCGGGCGGGGGAACCTCTCATCAGTCGATCCGTGTGCGGATAATTTCGGGGCCATCCCCGCGCGGGCGGGGGAACCCTTTGCTCGCGGGCACCGGCACCACGACTACGGGGGCCATCCCCGCGCGGGCGGGGGAACCCCGCCCCGCAGAATGAGCTGGCGAACCATCGCGGGGCCATCCGCGCGCGGGCGGGGGAACCTGTGGCCACCGACTATGTATATGCAATGACGCGGGGCCATCCCCGCGCGGGCGGGGGAACCGTCAAGGCGGTCAGCGTCGCCAGCGGCGCACCGGGGCCATCCCCGCGCGGGCGGGGGAACCCCGGCTGCGGCCATCAGCAAGACCGTGATCCAGGGGCCATCCCCGCGCGGGCGGGGGAACCTGTCGTGGGGCTCGTGATCGTCGCTGTCATCACGGGCCATCCCCGCGCGGGCGGGGGAACCGCGAAATTCGTCAGTCCGGCCGGCACCGCTATGGGGCCATCCCCGCGCGGGCGGGGGAACCCTGTTCGCGGTCAAGAAGGCCGCGCAGCAGACGGGGCCATCCCCGCGCGGGCGGGGGAACCCTGTTCGCGGTCAAGAAGGCCGCGCAGCAGACGGGGCCATCCCCGCGCGGGCGGGGGAACCGTGGAGGGTTGGAGTTTGGGGAGGGTCATGGGGGGGCCATCCCCGCGCGGGCGGGGGAACCGCGGCCGCATCGTGCCCGCTCTGATCGCAGAACGGGCCATCCCCGCGCGGGCGGGGGAACCCCGGTAAACGCGGGCGACGGAGCGAAATAGAGGGGGCCATCCCCGCGCGGGCGGGGGAACCCGAACCGGAATGGTCGACGGTTGCACGACCACGGGGCCATCCCCGCGCGGGCGGGGGAACCACGATCGCGCTGCCGCTCTCATTGTCCACGTAGGGGCCATCCCCGCGCGGGCGGGGGAACCGCCGAGCGACTAAGGAAGGACTGCAAATGAGCGGGGCCATCCCCGCGCGGGCGGGGGAACCACGCTGGAAAGCGTGCTGTTGGCGGATACTGCGGGGCCATCCCCGCGCGGGCGGGGGAACCGCGGGCAAGATCAGCAAATGGCGTGGCTACTGGGGGCCATCCCCGCGCGGGCGGGGGAACCTGTGCGTGACCCAGTCGCGGTAATGCGCGTCTGGGGCCATCCCCGCGCGGGCGGGGGAACCGCCGACGAGGTGCCGGGATTCGAGGGGAAGATGGGGCCATCCCCGCGCGGGCGGGGGAACCTCTGCCCCATAAACAACTGATCTGATTTACTTGTCAAACAACTGTGCCGCCGTCAGTCCTGACGAACGAGCAATAACCCGTCCAGATCGGCCAGCGTGCGGGGCGGTAGGCCCAATGTAAGCAGCCCCAATCGGCCGGGGCTGGTATCATCCTTCCATACCATCGTTATCGATCCGCCGGGCGCGCCGTCCCACCAGTCCGACAGGACGGTCCATACCCGATCCCGCACGCCGCGCGACAGGTCCGACGACACGTATACCCCCGGTCCGATTTCCGGCATGATCGACGATAAAAAGCCCCGGTAGCGGTCGGCTACATCCCGGGTCGCCACCACCGTCATCGGCATCAGTCGGCAACCGGTTCGGCGAACAGGGCCTTGATCCGGTCAATCATCTGCGGGATCACCTGATCGCGGCGCAACCTTTCTCCGACTGTGCGGCGGGTCATTCGTTCGATCGATTCGCCGGGGCGTTTCTGCACCGCCAGCGCCGCCTTGAACGCGCACGGCACTGTGAGCATGTCGCGGAACAGGTCGGCGATGTCGAGAATGAAGCTTTGGCCTGAAGTCCTCGTGAATGAACCCCAATTGCGGTACCGCAGCGGTTGCCGCTACCGCGATGGCCGCCGCTGCCTCTACGGCACTGGCAGCATGGTTCAGCGCTTGATTCGGCAGATCGGCCGCGAACGGGTCCTGACGGTCATAGTGTCGCCCGTCCCAGCGAATACCAATTCGCCCGGCGGTGAGCCGATAGGTCTCCTTCACCCGCGCGCCTTCGATGCCGCGGAGGACCGCGATGTCGCGGTGCGGCAGCACCTCGCCGAGCCGCCAGGCGTACATCCGTCGCGCGACAGCCATGCGCGCGCCCTTCTCATCTGCCCATGCCTTCACCTGTGCACGCGCCAACGCCGAACTGTCCGGCATCAGAGGCTGGGCGGTGTAGAGCCTCACACCATCCTCGCCGATTGCGCACAGGCCGGTGCCATGCCGGGCCAGCAACCGCAAAGCGTCGTGGCTGATTGTAGAACCTGGACCGAGTAACAGAAGTGATAACGCCTGATGCGGAATCCGGTAGTCGCCGGCAACCACCAAATCGCTCCCTGCCGCGACAAAGCGTAGGCAACCGTCCTCCACCGACAGCGTGCCGCGCTCCAGATACAGAAGACCGTGCCGGTCAGCGTGCGGCAGGCGGGCGTGTTCCAGACCGAGGCGCCCCTTCAGCACGGCGTTACGCTGGCCTCAGCAGCAGCATGCCAAAACCAAACGCTCTGTGCCGACCGACACCACGGGCGAGCATGACAGCGAATCGGCCGGGATCAGCGACGGTGAGCACACCGCTGAAGGAGGCGTCTGGCCCGATCAACCCCCTGAGCCGGCGCGTCTGGTCGCGCCGCGGACTGGTGGTCAGGCGGAACCCGTCGAGCAAAAGCCGTTCCGACCGCGCGCCGCCATCGGCAAGGCGTTGGTTGAGCCATCCTTGATAGACCTCGCCACGACTGGGTCCCGCACCTGGATTGGTCCCTTCAATGGCGGCCAAATACGCGTCCCGCTCCCGTACGCGTGTTCGGTCACCGCCACGATCGGTGCGCACCGTCGGGCGCGCGCGTATCGAGAACCCCAGCCGCCGACCGCTCGGAAGCGCCTCCGGCATGAGTTTATCGGCCAAATCTTGCAAACGAAGCAGACCAACGACGTTAGGTTCGGCAATCGCGGCGGCCTGCTCGCGCAGTGCGGCAGCCGGGTGCCTCGAATAGGCCAGAAGTTTCAGCGGCCGGTTTGGCTGACGAATCAGCGCGAACGGCGCAGGGGCGAGGTCTGCGAAGGCGGCGTGCAAGGCGGCGTGCATCGCATAACCGAGGTCGTCATCGTCCCGACCATGCAGCAACCGCTCGCGCTCAGCCCACCGGACAAATTCACCCAAGTCAGGAGCGAGTTGCAGCATGTAGAGCGTCACGGCGTCGCATCCTGTGCCGGCAGCGAACGTATCCGAACCGTCCGCGTCCCACCGTGCACACCGGAGTGCCAGTCGCGGTGGTCACTCCATGGTCTGGTCTCGTCGCCACGCTTTGGTGGCTCGGCACCGGGCAGCAGAGCACGGGACATGACCCCGGCAGACAGAGGCATGGTCGCTAGCGCGGCAAGAAACCCGTCGGCATCGACAGTCCCAGCGCAGATATGGCCGCTCGGCAGACAGGATTTGCGGCCGAGGAAAAGCGGACGCGCCGGTTCGTCCAACGCCGCCGCCAGGTCAGCAACAGTTGGGGCCTGGCTTGCGGGATCGAGACGTAGCGCGACCACTACGCGCTTGTCAGCATGGTAGTCTCGAAAGCGCTCGTAGGTTAGGGACCGGCGACCATCCTTGCCTAGCGAATACGAAGGACTTTTATTCCGTCCCTCTACCGCGCCTTTTGTGGTCCAGCCCTTGTCGTCTTCGAACAAGCGTGCAGTCTGGTAGTCACAAATACGGTCACCAGCGCGGTCAATCCGTGCCGCGTAGTGAAGCCGTGCTTGCAGGTCGGCCAGTGCGTTTCGATCGCTCCGCCGCCAACCGAGTGCATTGCCAAGCAGGCCGGTTAGCATCGAAGCACCCGGAAAATCCGCGATCACCCCGCGTGCATCGACGGCTTCGCCACCGAAGGCCAGCAGTGGGCCTTCCAGGACGAGACGTAGATACTCAGTCATGTCCGCCAGCTTCGCCACACACTGCTTCAGCCGTCCATGCTGCGATCTCATCCAGCGTGCCCAGACGCCCGACTCCCGGCAGCTTTGCCGTGACGGTGCATAATGCGGCTCGCTTTTCATGCAATCCATACGAGCTGTCGAGTTCGCGCATCTTCTCGCCGAGCGCGACCAATGCGGAGGCGAGCAGATCGTCTGACTTGAGAGGCACTCCCTTGCGAAAAGCGCCGGCAAGGGAGCGCGGCTGTCGGCGTCCGGTTTCCAGCAGCATCAGGTCGGCGTAAGCGTACGGTGCGGTACTGCCCTTCTTGGCCCCGGGCGACACGGTGGCGATCAGATGCAGCAAATGTTCCACAACCCGCCCAGCCAACGGGCGGTCGCCTCCCAGGTTCTCGACCAGCGCAGCCACATCGATGACAACGTAGCCATAGAACAGACCCGAGGTCAGTTCAGTCTCAAAGATGCCGGCGGTGCCGGCTTCACCGGGATCGAGTCGGCGCAAGTCATCGACAACCGTGAAATAGTCGCTTTCGCTCTCCTCGGCATGCACAGTGAACGCATGCGCCACATGGACGGCGGCATCTGTGTTTGCTTCAGGATCGGAGGTAACCATGCGACCGAACAGCGCTGATTCCAGGCCCGCCGCGAGCTTGCCAGCCACCTCTCGCATTGCCGCCAGATTTCGTTTTCCGTCGCCCTTGCCAAGGGCGGCGTCGATCGCCGCCTCAGCCTGCATCACCTCGCCAGTTGCCGCGGCGTCGCGTGCCAGACTTTTCAGATAGTCGATCTCCGGTCGGCCCAGCAGCAAAGCCTGTCTCTTTTTTATGTCTACGTTGTCCTTGCCAAACAGCAATCGCGCCAGCGCCACGCGAATGGCCTCAACCACCTCCGGTGTGGCCCCAGCGATTACAGGAATGATCTCGCGCTCGACCACTTCGCGAGATCGTATTGCCATGGGCGCTCCAATCTCATGCAAGGCCCATTCATCTTCAGCGACACGCCAATGGCGCTTGAGGCATTGAGAGGACACACGGATGCGCGAGTCTCCGCCGTAGGGCAGACGTTTCGCCAGACCGGCATCGTCGCGGTTCAGCAGCACGGCGGGGTAGG
>CAWFNN010000008.1:0-203521 GCA_963817185.1 uncultured Alphaproteobacteria bacterium
GAAAGCCGAGCAAGGATCGTAGTGCCGCCACGGTTAACCTCGCTACGCTATGACCCTGATGGGGGCAGCGACCCACCACAAAGGAGATGACGTCGGCCGCGGTTAGGTTTTTAAGATCCAGGGCGAGGCCATCGGGCAAGGTCCTGCCGTGAAGAAACAGACGCACCGCATCCACGTAGCCGCGGGCAGTTCTGGCATCCAAGCCACGCTCAACCGTCAAGTAGAGCCGGTATCGCTGCAGCACTGCCTCTACCGGACCGCTGGGCATGGGTAGCGCCGGTATTGGCGCCACGCCGAGACCACGTAGGTAAGCGAGTATCGGCTGCATCGCTTTAATCGAGAGCAGTTGTGTGTAACCAGCGGCGCGACGAGCCAGCAGGAACCGTTCCACCTCGGTCGCGTGCAGCGCATCTGCATCGCGCCCCTCGCCCATGAGCCAGCGGCTCAGGTGAGCCAGCAGCCGCATCTGATTGCCGATGACACCTGGCCTATAACCCTGTCGCGTGAGTTCGTCGGCAAAGCCAACGGCGAACGCCGAAAGCGGACCCGATACCCGAGTTTGAGACGGATCGATCAACATGAAAGCCTCCCCTTTCTGGCAAGAAAGGGCAGGTTGCGCCGTCCATCAGTCGTCGGGATTATGCCGGCCTCAGCGCCGCGATGACGGCCACCGGGGCCGGTTCCCAGGTATCAGTCGGCATAATATCGGGGTCGGCATAGTGCGCCAGGCAGACTTGCCACATGACGCCATGACCGCGCTGGCTGCCGAGCATGTCGGAGACCCACACTTCCGGTTGAATCACGCCGAACAGCGCGGTCACCACTGCCTTGCCCCGGCTGGGTTTGATCACATGCAGCACCGCCAGCGTGCCGATGAACACCCACTCCCACCAGTTCTTGCCTTGGACCCGCACCGAGGTCTCGTCGGAGCAGACCACGGCGCTGGCGAGCACGACTTTCTCGATCGCCGCCGAGGCATCCAGCCGTGGCTCGCGGGCGCGGGCCAGGATGTTGCTGATCGCGCCCTCACTGATCGACAGGGAGAACAGTTCGTTCATCAACAGCGCCAACCGTTCCATGCCAATGGCATGGGCGTAATGCAGATAGACCACCATCGCGGCGATGGAGTGGCCGAACGGCGATCCCTGTTCCAGACCGGATGGAGCCTGGGCGGTTACTCGTTCGCCGCAACCGGCGCAACGGCCGCCGAACAGGCGGATCTGGGTCACGTCGGGCCGAACGGGTGGCAACTCGATACGCTCATAGACCTGCTGCGGGATTTGCGCCTCGCGGGGGAATACTGCTTCGCATTTTGGGCACGTGGTCAGCAACTCGTCGAAGGTGCGATCCGGATTCGGATGCAGCGTCCGGCCGACGCCGGGGCGGCTTTTACGCGGCGGGCGATCCGTCGCGGGGGCCGGGAGGTCTTGCTTTTGGCCTTGTGACGGCGGCTTCGACGAATTGCCGGGGGTCTTCGGTGGGCGGCTCAGTTCGTTGAGCCTCGCTTCGAGCGCTGCGATCCGGGCGTCCTGCGCTGCGATATGGGCGTCTTGGGCTGCGATCCGTTTGTCCGCCAGCGCCAGCCGAGCGGTCAGCGCCGCGATCAGCGCGTCCTTCTCGAGGTGGCTCAGTTGGGCGGGCGCGGGGAGCAGCGGCACCCGATGTGTAGAATCAACTCGCCCGTGACCGCGTCAAGAAGTTTCTGGGGGTGGTTGCCGCATCAAAGGGCGGCTGGCTGATACCAGGCCGGAAAGGATGCATTACCCCAGGTGAGCAATTGCGTCCGTTCTGTGGCCAACCGGGCTCATTGCTGCCGGACCTTCAAAGTAAAATGATTACTGATGTCGGCGGTGACCACCTTCCTTCGTTGGCGTCGGCCTTGTCGACCGGGCGGTTCAGCCAGCCGGAACTTTTGCCGTCCGCCACTCTCTGTCCGAGTGCCGCCGTTGTCTCAGGACATTTGATATTCTCGACAGGGAACTCGGTTTCTGCACCTTGATCTGTTTCAGTGTGCGTAAGGATATCCAAGACGTTGTTTGTTTCGTTGATTGCGGGCGCATCAACTTGCCGCGTCCCCGCCGCTTGCCCGACCTGGGCGACCAAGCTCCTCTATGAGTATGCGCCGCACCTCTCGAACGGTCAGCGGGTTACTCTGGGCCGAATGACCTTGGTGTTCGATCACGACTTCGGACTCCACGCCGTTGAGGTGGGCGCTCTTGTATTCGACGACGCCGTCGTTGCGCGTTTCCAGTGGCCCGTCCTGCAGCGTCGGGATGATGGAGTGGGCGTGGATGCCAGGTGCGACGGGGATGGCGCGCACCGCCTCGATCGCCGGGTTTCCCGGCGACATGCCGTTGATGCTGTTGAAGGTCCGCCGGTTCTTGGCCAGCTTCAATGCGCCGGCGGCGTTGGTCATCAGATCGGTCGCGACGCCGACGACGGTCACAGGCAGTGTCACCAGCCTGGTGAACAGACCGACCACCGTCAGGCTGGCCTGGTAGCTGCCGCCATGCGGCGTGGCGATGAAGATTACGGTCTCGACGAAGGGCAGCGGGTGGACAAACAACGACTCCTTCAGCAGGGCCTTCGTCTCGGGCTTCAGCTTCAGCTCATCCAACGGCCGCGTGCTCATCGCGTCCCAGATTTTGGTGCCGGACTCGATGGAGATCATCTTGGTCAGTAGCCCACCCTGGCTGTGGCCGATCACCACCATCCGGCCGAGCGCAGGGTCGGCCTGGACGCCGCCGAGAGATTTGACGGCGTCCTCCAGTGAGTGGCGCAGCACGTTGGCCGAGAGCGGGATCGGATTACCGGTTCTGTAGGTGAAGAACCAGAACTCGAAGTGGTCGCGGATTTCCTTGTCTTCCAGCAGGTCGTTGACCATGTCGGCCCAACGGAACGAGCTGGAGGCCGTGCCGTGCACCAGCACCACCGGAATACGGCCGCGGCGGTGCGGCTCCAACGCGAACAGGTGGTCCTTCGCGGTAGGGTCCTTCGGGTCGGTGAGCACGTTGTTCAGCAGGCCTGACA
Source organism: uncultured Alphaproteobacteria bacterium (assembly GCA_963817185.1). Lineage (GTDB taxonomy): Bacteria > Pseudomonadota > Alphaproteobacteria > Acetobacterales > Acetobacteraceae > Rhodopila. The sequence goes on from CAWFNN010000008.1 coordinate 3,031, forward strand.
GTTCCCGCGACCAGCCCTTGCCCTCTGTGGTGAACAGCGCGCGCACCGCGGTCTGGTCGTATTCCAGCGGCACCATCTGGCCGCCGATGGGGATGTCCGTGGTGTCGTAGATCGTGTAGAGTTCTAACCGCGCGGTCAGGGACGAGCCTGTGAGTTGGCGGCGGGGGTCGTCCATCTGCACGACGGCCGAGGTTGGGATGCGCAGATTCGGCGGCAGCGCGAGGCCTTTATCCGGCTGCGACGCCGAGGCCAGGCCGGCGGCGAGCGGAGCGCCGATGCCATCGCTGCGGTAGTCGTTTTTGAACCCCTCCACCATCAGGTTCATCGTCGGCACAAACGAAGTCAGGGTTCGGCCGGCGAAGGTCAGGCTGGCCTGGTCTACCGTTAAGTCGACCGTCCCGAACGGCAGCGGATAGCGGCCGCTTGCCAGCGTGGCGGTGCCCTCGGCACCGGCGCCGCTAAACACCTGGGTCAACGCCAGGTTGTAGAAGCTCGTGGCATGCTGAAACTGCATGCTGTACGGGCTGGGCCGGTCGGCATCGCCCACAGGGAACAGCACTGCATAGGCGTAGAGCGCAGCCGCGAACAGCATGGGTTTCGACCGGTTGCGACGGCCCAGGTCGTAATTCAGTTCCGATAGCGCATAGAGTTGGGGCCAGTGCATTCCCGTGGCGATCGCCTGGGCCCGCAGCGAGGCGATCGCTCGCTCCGGCTGCGTGTCAAAATAGTCGAGCAGGTCTGCTCGTCGAAGGACAGTACGGGTGGCCTCGCTAAGGCGGTCGCTCGAAAGAGCGGTTCGGTTGAGGTCGGTGTAGGCGGCGCGGAGGCTGACGCGCTCGACGCTCACCGGGGCGCTGCATGCGGCGAGGAGGAGAGTGAGGACGAGGACGGTCAGCAGGCCGGTGCCGCGGCCCCGCGATGGCATTGATTGGGTCATGTGCTCGGCTGTTGCTGGCGAAGACGCGGTCCGCTCGGGTCATAAGGCAACCGTGCTGAACAATCAGCCACAAACGTAGCCGTCCGGCAGGCGCAATTAACCGCAGCGATGATATAGTGGAAAATCCGGACCTGCAAAACGTGCTGCAATCGTTCAGAAAAACCGGTCCTCCACTGCCACGGAGCCCAGCGCAAGCTCATGGACGAGTGTCGGCGACATTGATCGCTGCCGGCCGCGTTGCGCAATGGCGACCCAGCGCATGATCGCGCTGAGCGGAGGATCCCCGGCGCGTGAATCATGCGATCAAACAAAGAAATAGATGATTTTCGGCCTGCACAGTCAGGCTGAAAATGGTCTATTGGCCGACCGCGACACACGCGGCATCGGGTATCGGTCGCCGCCATAAACCGGTAATCGCTCGGCGCGACCAAACGGCCGGCGCCTTCGAGTGCCCTGGGGTTAGCCTGACCGAGCCCAGCAAGGGTCGGAGCGGCCGACTTTTGTTTCTTTTCATAAGACCTATTTCGAGTCATTATGGTTTCGAATCCAGTTCCCTGAGTTTCCGCGCCGCCGTGCCAAACTGGCCCAGCTGGTAAACGGCCGCTCCAGCGGGGGAAAAGGTGAAGGGTTCAAACCGTTCGGTTAGCATTTGGTCGAGGTATTCCGAGGGGGCGACACCGGTCGTGACATGCGGATTGAAATGATCGCCGGAAGCCTTTGGAACGAACGTCGCAACGTATCCGATCAATGACGGGTCAATGACCGGGTCATCGGGCGTGGTGACGAACGCAGCCGAGTCTCCAGTTTCCACCGTGAATGGTGACACGGCGGCAATCAGGTCCGCTTGCAGCTTGAGCAGTTCCGGGGTCCGCTTTGCAACAATACCAGCAACGCCAATATCTTTGCTGGGGATATAGTAGTATTTGAAGGCCTCCAGCTTCATGGCGGTCACGTTGGCGCGGGAGAGGACCTGGCCGGCGGCCGCGTAGACCTGGTCGAGATCAGCGGTCCGGACGAAACGCTGGATCAGCGTGATGTGAGGCCGGTGTGTCGCATCGAGCGCGAAGCCCATTGGGAGGACCTTGAGCAGGCGGGCATTATTGGCTTCGGCATGCTGGAGCATCGTAGTGTCCGGCTCCAGGAGGATATCGATGGCAATCATGTCGCTGGCCTGAAATCCCAGGGCCAATGCCGCGGCTTCCGCCTTACAATCACGTGCCAGCGGCAGGCCCTGGGCGCGAACAGCAGCAATTTCATGCCGGCCTGCATCGAGATCCGCGCGGAACGTGGCGTCGGCGTGCAGTCGCGCAACAGTGGCCGCGCCCATGAAGCGTCCCCAAACGACGTCGCTGTACCAATGATGGTTGACGACGATGCGGCTTTCGCCAAACGCTCGGCCCCGGGCGAGGAGTTCGTCGGCGCGATCCGGCGCGATCTCGGTCAGGATGAGTGCGAAGCCCCAGCCGATGGCAGTGTGACCCGACGGATACGAGGGGTCCTTCTCCAGCTGGGCTCGATATCCTGAAACGCCCATGGGTTCGTTGTTCTGCATGAAAGGTCGGGGGCGTTTGTAGTAATTCTTGGCGGCGTAGGTAGACAACGCTAAATCACTGAAAGCGCGGCGCAACAGCGTGGACAGATATGGGGCATTCTGTTCCGTGATCTGGGCGTTGAGCGCGCAGGAAAAGTCATTGAACAGGCTCGAAAGTTTCAGATCGAAATCGGAAGCCGCGAGTTCGAAGCGCGGGGTGTCATGCAAGGCGAATGTGGCGCGGGCGACCTCCTCATCGTGGGCGAAGGCTACCGATCCGGGAGCTGGGGGCCGGGGTAGCAGCGCAAGACTGTTCGGGAGTACCTTGGGGTCCAGATAACCCTGCAGCGCACCCAAGCCAAGTTCGGGATGGAATTCGGGGATAGTGCCAAGCTCGGTTCGCCCCTGGGCGGCAACGTCCTTCGCGATCGCGCTGCCAGTGAACAGGCTGGCAGCCAGGAAGCCGACCAAAGCTAGGTCTAGGAACGCCCCGCGACCGGGAATGGTTTTCATTGTCTCGTCCTTGTTTCGGCGTGCGCGCAAGCATGGACACAGCGCCTCGTCAAGGCCATGCGCCGCCCAAAGAACGTTGGGAAGGGTTCCCCGGGGGTGTGCCCTGGCGGTGCTGGTATGATCTTTTACCTTGAGTTATGAACGACGTCGATGATCGGCTGCAGATTTTGCCTGATTCGCGCTTCAATCAGGGTGGGACCCTTGGTGCTCATCGCCTCCGCGAACTGCTTATGGAATTCCTCCGCGGTCGTCGCTCGGGTGGCTGGCACGCCTTGTCCCTCGGCAATCTTGACCCAGTCCAACGTCGGTTTGTCGAGATGCAACATCGAGAGCATCTTTTCGTTGGCATCGCCCTCGCGCACCCTCGCCAGTTCGATGTTCAGAATCCCGTAGCTGTCGTTCTTCATCACGACCATTGTGACATCGGCCTTCTCTCGGGCGATGGTCCAGAGCGTCTGGGGCGTATACATGCCGCTCCCGTCGCCTTCGAAAACAACGGTTTTTCGATCCGGACACGCCACCGCGGCGCCCAGTCCCACGGGGAATCCCCCGCCGATGGCCCCGCCACAATCTGCGAACAGATAGTCGTGCGCCCGGCCTCCTTCGGTCCATTGGTAAAGGGCCGCTTCCGTCGTGGCCGAATCCGCCACCAGGATTGCGTTCTCCGGCAGCAATAGGCCGATGCTCTGTCCAACGGCATCATCTGTCAGAACACCTGTCGGTGGCGCGCCTTGTTCGCGCGGCCGCCGTGGGGCTGGTTGGCGTGACGCGCCGACCGCTTTGGCGAGATCGCCCAGCGCGGACAGCATGTCGTGATCCACGGTCGCCAGCGTCGTCACCTGGCAGTCCGCGGGGACCTTGATGACCGGCTTGCCCTTGTAGGCGAAGGTTGTCACTGGAAAAAGAGCGCCTACCAGGATCAGCTGCGCATACTTTTGAAAGAAAGGTATCGCGTCCTCGGGGAAATACGGAATCTTTTCCACCGGAACGCGGCCCTTGCCTCGCGCGAGGCGCGCCGGGGTCGTTTCTGCCAGCAAGTCAGCACCGCTCTTCGCGGCAATGCGGCCGGCCAGCTTCAACCCGTCGCCATGGAGCGCGTGGCTGCCCAGCACGAGGCCCGTCTTCTTACCGTTGGCCAACAGCGCAGCCATTTCCTGAATGGTCTGCGCAGAGACTTTCGGTGTCTCGATCGGCGCGGCCGGCTCCGGCGGAGCCACCGCTGGATCCCAGTGACAGTTGGTGGGAGCGATCACAGTGCAAATTTTTCCGGCGCCGAGCCGTGAATAGCGTGCTGCCATCGCTCCGAGCACAGCCAGGTCGCTGGCCGATTTTGCTTCGTGCGCCCAGTGCGAGACGACGCGTGCCAGGTCAAGAATCTTGCCGTTAATGAACTCATGCTCCGGGAAATTGGGCTGATGGTAAGTCGCGTTGGCGCCCACGACGTTGACCATCGACGTGTTGGCCCGCCCCGCGTTGTGGAGATTCGCGATGCCATTGGCGAAGCCGCTGCCGACATGCAGCATCGTAAACGCGGGCCTGCCCGCCATGCGCGCGTATCCGTCGGCGGCGCCTGTCACCACGTTCTCTTCCAAGCACAAAATGGCGCGCACACCTTGAGTTCGCCCGATTTCGTAGACAAGTTGCATCTCGGAGGTGCCGGGGTTTCCGAAACAGGTGTCAAGCCCCGCGTCGATGAGAGCTTTGAACAACGCTTGGGCTCCATTCATGTAACCAATCCCCCTGAGTTCGCGCTGCGCACGCGACGATCGTGCATCTGACGGTGCCCGCTAGTGTGGTGGTTCAGAAGTCCGCCATACCGTGGATCATCCCCGGAGCGGACTTCGGAACCACAAACCACACTAGAAAACAATGCTTTGCCAGTGTCCTCATCAATTCGGAAGTTCATAAGGCGGCTGATCCAGGCATGGCGAACTTCCAAATCGGGACACTAGAGCATGATCGCGCCGAGCCGAACGTTCCCGGCGCGTGAATCATGCGATCAAACAAAGACCTAGATCATTTTCGGCCGGCACAGTCAGGCTGAAAATGATCTAGTGTGGTGGTTCCGAAGTCCGCTATACTGTGGATCATCCCCGGAGCGGACTTCGGAACCACAAACCACACTAGAAAACAATGCTTTGCTAGTGTCCTCATCGATTCGGAAGTTCGTAAGGCGGCTGATCCAGGCATGGCGAACTTCCGAATCGGGACACTAATCGCCGCGCGCCCACGGGTGATTGATCTGGATCAACGTCTCTGTCTTCCAACCGCCAAACCGCAATGCTCGAAGGTCAGCTTTCCACCCAAAGCCGACGGTCGGTGCATTTCTCAAGAAGTCCGCAGCGCTATCTGGCGCCAGCTTTTTCAATGACCTGCTCGGTGCACGAGTCCTGTGGGAATGTCTGCAACAGACGGACGCCGCCCGTTATCAAATCCGTCGGCATCCCTGTCCGGGGGTATACCAGCTCATATTTGGCGAGCAATCCCGCTGAGATCGCTTCGCGCGTCGAGTGAGGCTGGTATCGCAGGCGATCCGGCTACTCCGGATAGATCATCTTCCGGGTCACGCCGCCGTCCACGACGAACTCGGCGCCGGTGATGAATCCGCTCTCCGGCCCCACCAGGAACGCCGCCAAGGCGGCGATGTCATCGGGTCGGCCGACCCGTCCGGCCGGGTGGAAGGCGTGCTCCTCCGCCGTCGGTTCGGGTCCTTTCGTCACGATCCAGCCGGGACTGATGCAATTCACGCGGACATCCGGCCCCAGACTGATCGCCAGTGCATGCGTCAGCGCGACCAGGCCACCTTTCGAGGCCGAGTAGGACTCCGTGTTCGGTTCCGACATGCGCGCGCGGGTCGACGCGATCGTCAGCACCGCGCCTCTGCCGATCCGCAGCAGCGCCTCGGCTTCGCGAACCAGCAGAAAGGTGCTGGTCAGATTGGTCGTCAGCACCGACGACCATTCCGCCAGCAGAAAGATCAGCGATCGGCTTGCGGATCATGAAGCCGGCGTTGCAGATCAGCGCATCCAGCCGCTGCTCGGTCGTCGCGATCGAACGCACCAGTGCCGACACCGACGCCTCGTCGCCGACGTCACACGCTGCATACCGCCCGCCGGCCGGCGCCGCGCCGGCGGGATCACGATCCGCAATGATCACCCGCCAGCCGTCGTTAGAGCCAGACGGGCCGCGATCGCCGCCCCGATTCCGCGAGCACCCCCCGTGACCAGTGCGACGCGGGACGTCGGTTCCATGGCTAGCCTCCGTGGTGTCCCCGTCGCGCGATCATAACGAAATGAAAACGCCATGCCCGCATGAGCGGTCAGCCCTTTGCCGCGTCCAGCGCCTGCGACAGATCGGCCAGGATGTCGTCGATGTGCTCCAGGCCGACCGACAGCCGCACATAGCCCGGCGTGACGCCCGTCGCGGCCTGCTCGGATTCGGTGAGCTGGGAGTGCGTGGTGCTGGCCGGATGGATCGCCAGGCTGCGGGCGTCACCGATGTTGGCGACGTGGTAGAACAGCTTCAGCGCATCGATGAACCGGCGGCCGGCAGTCCGCGCCGCCCGGCCAACTCGAACCCGACCAGGCCGCCCTGGCCGTGCGGCAGGTATTTCGCCGTCCGCTCCGCACCGATGCCCTTGTGGTACGCCGGGTGAATGACGCGGATGACGTCCTTGCGTCCGGCCAGGAAGTTGGCGACCGCCAGGGCGTTGCGGCTGTGCTCGCGCATGCGCAGCGGCAGGGTTTCGACACCCTGGATGAACAGGAAGGCGTTGAACGGCGCCATCGCCGCGCCGAGGTCGCGCAGCATGGTGACGCGCATCTTCAGGATATAGGCGATGGGACCAAGCGGCTTGACGGCCTGTGACCAGACGGCGCCGTGGTAGGACGGGTCGGGCGTGTTCAGCGCCGGCTGGCGGGCCGGATTGGCCTCCCAGTCGAAATTGCCGCCGTCGATGACGACGCCGCCGATCGAGGTGCCATGGCCGCCGATGTACTTGGTCGTGGAATACATCACCACGGCCGCGCCGTGATCGAACGGCCGCACCAGCAGCGGCGCCGCGGTGTTGTCCATGATCAGCGGGACGCCGAAGGAGCGGCCGATCGCGGCGACTTCCGCGATCGGAAACGGGATCAGCTTCGGATTGGGCAGCGTCTCGGCATAGTAGGCGCGGGTGCGGTCGTCGGTGGCACGGGCGAACGCCTCCGGGTCGTTCGGATCGACGAAGCGCGCCTCGATGCCCTGATCCTTCAGCGTGTTGGCGAACAGGTTCCAGGTGCCGCCATACAGGTCGGTGGAGCTGACGATGTTGTCGCCCGCCCGCGCCAGGTTCTGCACCGAGAAGGCCGACGCCGCCTGGCCGGACGCCACCGCCAGCGCCGCCACACCGCCCTCGATCGCCGCCAGCCGCTGCTCCAGCACGTCGTTGGTCGGGTTCATGATGCGGGTGTAGATGTTGCCGAGTTCCTTCAGGCCGAACAGGTTCGCCGCCTGTTCGGTGCTGTCGAACTGATAGGACGTGGTCTGGTAGATCGGCACGGCGACCGCAGTGGTCGCGCTGTCGCGGCGCCAGCCGGCGTGCAGGGCGAGGGTCTCGGGGTGTTTGCTGCTCATGACATCGGTTCCTCTGTCCGGATCGGGCGCGCACTATAGGCAAAGACCGGGTACGGTAAACATCCGTAGCAGGAAACAGAAAAGCTTTGTCTCTCACAGAGTTGGAAAAGCAGATTTTATCCCGCGGCAGGTAAGGGCGGAGCAGGATCAGCCCTCACCCGGCCTGGCGATCACGCAGCACCGCCTGGCCGCGGCGCAACGCCTCGGCGATTGTCTCGGCCGGCATCGCGCCGGAGAACAGGCCATAGCCATCCAGGAAGAATGACGGGACGCCGGATACACCCGCCTGCCGCGCGGCCTGATCCGCCGCCCGCATCTCCTTGTCGGCCAGATCGCCCGCCAGGAAATCCACGCACCATCCTGGCGCGGCAGGCCCGCCTCCGCGGCACAGTCGGCCAGCACGCCGTGGTCACCGATATCGCGGCCATCGATGAAGTAGGCCTTGAAAACCGCCTCCATCGCCGCGTCCTGGTCGCCGTTCTGGCCGGCGAACCAGATCAGCCGGTGGGCGTCGATCGTGTTCGGCGTGCGGGTCATCAGGTCGGTGCGGAACGCCAGACCAACCGCGGCGGCGGCCTCGGTGATCCGCTGATCCAGCGCCGCGGCCTTTTCCGCGCTGCCAAACTTCCAGGCCCGATAGGCGGCGCGGTCCCGGCCCTCTTTCGGCATGTCGGGATTGAGCTGGAACGGGTTCCAGTGAACCTGAAAGTTCAGCCCCTCGTCCGCCAGGATTGCCAGCGCCCGCTCCAACTGCCGCTTGCCGATGTAGCACCAGGGACAGATCGCGTCCGACACGATGTCGATCCGCGTACCGACCGGTGGCGTCTCCGGCTGTCGGAACCTTCCGTCGCCTGGATATCACAACCGTCGGGGCCGCACACGGTGGCGGATGAGCTGTCGTTATCCATCATCGGTCTCCTTTCGCGTTACATGGGCCGCAAGTGCGGATTTGTCACGGGTGGGTGCCTTGGTTTTCCCGCGCCAGGCGCCTAACCTGTTCTCCGTTGCTGAACCGGTTCAGCATAAGGAGCTACCGTCATGGCATTCTCTCCCAAATCGATGGCTGATTTCGGCGAATTCGGCAAACTCTTCGCCGACATGAAGTTTCCGGCAATTCCGGACATGGAGGCCTTCGTTTCCGCCAGCCGGCGTAACATGGAGACATTGACCGCCGCGAACCGGGTTGCCCTGGAAGGTGCCCAGGCGGTCGCGCGCCGGCACATGGAGATCGTGCAACAGAGCATGGCCGAACTGACCGAGGCGATGCGGGCGATGTCGTCGCTTGAGGCCCCGCAGGCCAAGGCCGCCAAGCAGGCCGAACTGCTGAAGCAGGCCTATGAGCACGCGGTCGCCAACATGAAGGAACTCGGCGACCTGATCCAGAATTCAAACGCCGAGGCGGTGAAATTGCTCAACCAGCGGTTCGCCGAGGCAATGGATGAGGTCAAGGCACTGGCGGAAAAATCCAAGGCGTAGCTTGAGGCGCCAGCCTTCCCGGCATGATTAGCACCGGGCGCTTTGCCACAATAACGGTTCGATCCGATCAGACCGCCCGGACCGGCTTCCACGCACGACGGCCGCTGCTTCGCGGTCGTACTTCCGGTTCTGCGGTCTGCTCGGCAGGAGGGGACTTACGATGCTCGATAATCCGCCGATGCTGACAATCCATCGCGGTTTTCGCCGCCCTGACAAGGCCCTCATCGAGGCATTCCGCGGCGCGCAGACCTCGCATCTGGCCGATGCGATGGATGGGCGTGGCGCGCTGGACTATCGGATCAAGCCTCTCGATCCGGCGAACGCGTCGTTCGTCGGGCCCGCGGTGACGGCGTTCGCGTATCCGGCCGATATCGTGGCGATGTTCGGAGCACTGGCCGAGGCGGAGCCGGGCGATGTGATCGTCGTTGCCAACGACTCGTATTCGCGGACAGCGGTTATCGGTGACATCGCGGCCGGAATGATGAAGAACAAGGGGGTGGCCGCATTTGTCACCGACGGACTGGCGCGCGACAAGGCCGGAATCGTGGCGACCGGGTTGCCGGTATTCTGTCAGGGAATTCAGCCCAATTCACCCGCGATGAACGGGCCGGGCGTCGTCGGCTCCCCGGTCACACTCGGGGACGTCCATGTGGCGCCGGGCGACGTGATTGTCGGCGACGCCGACGGCGTGGTGGTCGTGCCGTCGGGCCGCTTACGGCAGGTTCTCGACCGGCTGGCCCAGGTGCGCGCCGCCGAGGCGCAAACGATCGCGCTCGTGCAACAGGGAGCCACGATGGCGGCCGGGGCCATGCGGCTCATCGAGAAAGCGGTGATCGTGGAGGATTAGCTACCCGATACCCTCTCCGACCACCTGTTCGGCCAGGCTGTTGTCCACGCATTCCTCGAACGGCGACGTCCCGCTTCAGCGCGCCGCCGGAGCGCATCGCCGCCGCAAGCCGGTCGAAGCCGTCACGCCGGGTCACCGGATCAGGGCCGTAAAGCTCCAGGGCGCGGTAGCGGTCGATCGCGGCCGCGTAGGATCGCCGGCGGCACGTCGGGAAAATAGCCGACCAGCACGCGCGCGATTTCGCCGCCCGGGGTCGCCTTGATCCAGCGCAGCGTCCGGTACATCGCTCTCACCATCCCCAGCAGTTCGTCTCGTTTCTGCTGCAGCACGGACCGCCGTGTGACCAGCGTCGTGTAGGCCGTCAGCCCCCGGTCTGGCCGCCGCATACCACAGGTGTCCGGCACCGGAGGCCAGCAGGTCCTCCGCATAGGGCTGGAATACCTGCACCGCGTCCAGCGTCCCTGCCCGCAGCGCGGCGGCGTTCTCCGCCATCGTTCCGTCGGTTATTCCGCGCCACCGCGTCGGGATCAGCGCCGTCGCGCCTGATATCGTCCTGCAGGCAGAGCCAGGGCGTCGGCACTTCCGACACCGTGGCCAGCCGGACCGTCGTCAGGTCCGCGGGACGGAACGCCGGCCGAGGTTCCCGCCCGATCACGAAGAACGGATCGCGGGCAACGACGTCACAGAAACACACGACGTCGGAGACGGGTCGGCGTCGTGCGTCAGCAGCACGCGCAACGGGCCGCCCCACATCACTTCGACCTCGCCGGAGCGCAAGGCGGCGGCGGTGCGGTCGGGGTCGGAGGAAAGCCGGAGATCGATCTCCACGCCCTGTCGCGCATAGGCGCCGGTCGCCTGCGCCGCATAGAACGGCGTGTAGAACAGCGCGCGGAAATTCTCCGACAAAGTGATCATTCGGGGTCTCCTTCTGGCCTCAGTGGACGTCTTGCACGAAGCGTCAGGATGCACCAGGGAGCAGATCGGACAGCAAAGGGGAGAGCCAGAATGCGCGTGGTCCTGATCGGCGTTTCTCATTGGCACACGCCGTTCTTTCTCGATCCCTGCGTGGAGATGCCGGACGTCGCCGTCGTCGGCGTCAGCGACCCGGATCCGGACTCGGGCGGAACCGGCCGCGGCCAAGGCGGGATGCAAGGCGTTCGCCAATTACCAGGAGATGTGCGCCGCGCTGAAACCGGACTTCGCGTTCGCGCTTGCCCGTCATTGCGACATGGCCGAACTGGCACGTTTCCTGATCGATCAGCGCATTCCGTTCGCCATGGAGAAGCCCTGCGCGATCAACGCCGCCGAGGCCGCCGATATCGCCGCCCGTGCCGCGGCGGCGGGCGTGTTCGCGGCGGTGCCTTACGTGATCCGTTACAGCCCCTTGATCGATACGATCCTTTCAAAGAACGAGCCGATCGAGTACGCGATGTTCAAGTTCATCGGCGGCATGGTGGATCGCTATCGGCAGCAACGGGTCGAGTGGGTGATCGACCGCCGGACCTCCGGTGGCGGCGCGTTGCTCAATCTCGGCGTCCACTTCCTCGATCTGTGCCGCGTACTGCTGCCACCGGACGCCGAACTGACCGTGAGCGCTGCGATGATGTCGAACCACAATGCGCATCTGAACATCGAGGACCATGCCGTGGTGCTGCTGCAGGGCGGTGGCGCACGCTGCATGGTGGAGACCGGATACCTCTACCCGGCGCCGAATTCCGTTTTCGACCTGCACTATTCCATTCGCACGCAAGGTCATTACTTTGCCGCCCGTGATGACGGCACGCTGGAGATCGTGACCAACGACCGTCGGCGCGGCACCCAAGCGATGAAACTGACAAACGTGCATTTCTACCCGACCTTCGTCCGCGACACGCTGCGCCGCCTGCAGGACGGGCGGCCGCCGATCGCCGACCTGACCGACAACGCGGCGGCGGTCACGCTTGTCGAAGCGGCCTACACGTTGTCACCGTTGTAACGCATCAAGCATTTTCGGACCCAGAACGGGCCAGAGGCTGATGAGTTTGCTAGCCGAATAACAAGCTGCAGTTTTTTCACGCCGCGAAAATAGCTTTTCCTCAGCTCCCGCCTCATCGGCGGCCGCATGGGCCGGCGACTGCCCCGAAGACGGCACACGGACCGGCTTGCGTGAGTCGTTCAGGAAACCCATCACACGTCAGCCGAAGCGACAAAAATCAATGGCGGATCCACGCGATCGAACGCGGATCAAGCAGAATGGTTCGCCGCAGCCGCATGTGGTGAGGATCGTGACCCGCGGTTTTTTTTGTCACGCCAAACCCACTCCGCTTCATCTGCGTGCAGCAGCGTGCATCTGCTAAAATCTGCGTAAAATTGCTTGCTTGCCGGGTCGCCAATCCCTTGGCCATTGCGGAAAAAACGCGGTGAGACCAATGATCTGACCGCCCTGGGACCGCCGGAAGGGCGCATCATCGATGCCACCCCTCCCGGTGTGCAGCACGGCCAAGTAACCGAGCGGAAACGCCAGTGAACAGCCAAGCGGGCCCAGACGTTGCATCCGCCCATCGCCATTGCGCGCCAAGCCTGGCGATCCCAGGCACGTCCTGCCAGGATCGCCAGGGCGCCGCTCTCCGTCGCGACAATATATACGCTAAAATAATGAATATCCCCCGTCGATCACGAACGTATCGCCAGTGTGATATTTCGACGCCGAACTCATCAGATAGACGGCGATGCCGCCGAAATCGTCGCCCTCGCCCCAGCGGCGCATCGGCACACGCGGCAACACCTTGGTCTTGAAGCCCTCCGTCTGCACCGCGTTCGCCGTCATATTCGTTTCGATCCAGCCAGGCAGGATCGAATGCGCCCGCACGCCGTAGCGCGCGAACTCGACCGCCATCGCCTTGACCATGGAGATCAGGCCGCCTTTCGTCGCGGCATAATGTTCGCTGCGAGGCGCCGCCTCGATCGCCGCCAGCGACGCGGTGCCGACCAGCACTCCGCCGCCGCCCCGCTGCACCATGTGCTTCGCCGCGCGTCCGGAAGGTATAGAACGCGCCGTCGAGATTGACCCGCGTGACCCGGTGCCACTCGGCGCTGGTCATCTCCAGGAAGGTATGGCCGCCGCGGCCGGAGACGCCGGCATTGGCGAAACAGCCGTCCACCCGGCCGAACGCCTCCAAGCGTGCGGGCGAAGGCGGCCTCCACCGCGGCCTCGTCGCCGACGTCGCATTCCAGGCCGAGGATCTTCCGGCCGGTCGCTTCCAGCGTCTTGACGGCAGCCGCGTTTTTCGCCGGATTGGTGCCCCAGATGGCGATGTCGGCGCCGGCCTGGGCCATCGCTAGCGCCATGCCGAGGCCGATGCCGCTGTTGCCGCCGGTGACCAGCGCGACCTTGCCGGTCAGATCGAATGGGCTGTAGGCCACGGTGCCGTCTCCTGTCTGCGTTTCGCAGATCGTGTCTAATAGCGGAAAGTTGGCAGCTGAACAGATCGCGCGTTACGCTGGCCGGCGAAGGAGACGGACCATGATCCTCACCGCGGACAGCATCGTCGCGCACGGCACAACCCGGCGGCAAGACCGCCGAACGGCTGGAACACGACCTTCATCGGCAAGAACCGAACACGCTGCGGGACGGCGAGTCCGGTACCGTCGTCCGATGGTCTGTATCCGATGGCGTTCCTGGTCGAGAAGGAAGCCGGCGCGGTCGTGCATCCGCATTTCCATCAGGCGGACCAGTATCCAGGTCATCGTGCAGGGTTCCGGCCGCCTCGGTCTCCACGACATCGCCAGCGTGGCGGTGCACTACACCGACGCCTATTCCGCCTACGGTCCGATCGTCGCGGCGGATGACGGCGTCTCCTGGTTCACGCTGCGAAATGCCTGGGACCCCGGTGCGCGCTACATGCCGGACAGCTCGGCAGCAGCTTGCGCGAGGCACGTGCGCGACACCAGCATCGGGAGGCCACCTGCGGGCCGCTGCTGCCGCTGACCGAACTGGAACTCGCCGGCCTCGACGTACCGGCAGGCAGCGCGGTCATGGCGGAAACGGCGGACGGGCTGGGCACATGGCGGTATACGCTGCCGGGCCACGGATCGGTTACGGGTCCCGAACCCTCAGGCGGCGGCGGACAGTTCTGGCTGGTGTCGGCGGGATCGGCGGCAGTTGCCGGCGGTTTGCTGCTGCCGGTTCAGTCCTGCGTGTTCGTGGCGCCGGAAGAGGCCGCGGCCTGCATGATCGCGGGGCCGGGCGGCGCCGACCTGATCTGCATGCAGTTTCCGAGGCGCGCGCGGGACTAGACGATTCAAGTCAGGCTGATATTGCTCCAGGCGCCCTTGCGTGGACCCTCCTCGGGGGCGCGGCGGCTGGCCAATCCCGGGACCAGGCCTTCGGCCGCAACGGCGCCAGCCCTCCAGGTTGCGTGCACGCTCTCTCGCTTGCGGGCGGCCTCATCATGCGCCGTGCGAACGGCGCCCGATGAGGCGGGCGAGCAGCGGTGCGGCGAGGACGGCCATCCAGAAATACAGCGCGATACCGGGCCGCAGCGCACCGACCGCCAACGCCACGATGAACAAGACGAGCGCCAGAGAAGACCTGACGATGTGCGGGTGAACATCGGCACTGCGATGAACCTCGATCCAGAGCAACAGGTTCACCAGCGCGATCAGGCTGAGATGCGCACCGTAGATCAGCACCGCATCCCGTCTTGCATCCGGCCCGGTCAGCCCGGGGAGGCTGGTTGAAATCGGCACCAGCACGATCAGGAAAAGGAACACGAGATGGAGTGCCGTCTGGCGGGGTGTGACCGAACCGGTCATCGCCAGGCGTCGCTGCTGCCATACCCAGTATCTGGCGGAAATGGCGAAGCTGAGCACGACCGAGATGAATTCTCCGGTCATCGCGCGCAACATGTCGAACGTCGATCCCCGATGCGCTTCGATGGCGGGCAGCAGCGTCGTCGCGACCAGCGTCATCGCGACGCCGAACATCGTGTCACTGAGGCTTGCGAGCCGGTCCGAGGACAGAGGAACCGGAACGCCGTGTTGATCGGCCTTGGCTTCCATGCGTGCACCCTTGACGACGTGGTTGCCCAGGCAGTCCGGTGCAGCACACACCCGGTTGCCGGAGCGACTGTTGCTTGACGCGGAAGGGGCCCGTGACTGCCTCGTCGTGTCACAAAGCCTGCCAGCACGCCCGGCGTGCCTCATTTGAAACCCGGGCGGCCGTCGCGATCGGTTATTCCAGCGACAGGACCGGCGAAAATCCCCGGAGACCTGCCCTGCACCCTCCCCTGCGCGTCAGCCTCCGGGTCCGCCTTCCGCCCGCTGGCTCAACCATTCTGGCGGTGCAGCTTCTTAACCCGGCGCTCCTGATAAGCGGCTATCTCCCGAGCCAGCTTCAGCCGAGGATCGAAATCCAGGTGAGTGATCGCTACGAAGAATGCGCGCTCGGCCTCGGCAACTCCCTTGACGTTCAGCTTGCACAGGATGCCGCCCTCGTCGCCCGCATTGTCAACCCAGACCTCCCGCACGCCTCGCTCATGAAGGCCGCGGAGGGACGATGGTATGGGGCGTTCCCAGCATTCGACAGGTCCCGGCGACACCAGGGAATGGATCGACGCTTTCAGATACGGCTGTGGGACCAGTTCACCCGACATCGGGAACGGTCGGCACCGTTCCGCCTTCTCAGGGCCGCCCGAGTTTCGCCGGATCAGCCGCAGCCGGTCATCCCGCGGCCTGCAAGGTTGTATCGGCTCCGCAATACTGGCTACATACCGGTTGCGTTGCCTTGGCAACCGCAACCGGTACCGGCACGTTAAGCGCCGCTTCGGAGACAGAGAGACCATGGCGTTCGTCAAGTATTTGGCTGTGCTGCCCTTTTTCGGTATTCTGGTTGGCGTCCCCTTGCTCAACCGGGTCGAGCCCCTGGTCCTCGGCATGCCCCTGATCCTGGCCTGGATCGTCCTGTGCGTCGTCCTGACCGCGGTGATCATGGCGATCATCTACCTCTGCGACCCCGCCAACCGCGACATCGCAGAGCCTGCACCATGAACGCCGCGCTGATCATCATCGCCGCTACCCTTCTGGGCGTGCTGTCCCTCGGGCTGCTCGCCCGGCGCGGCATGAACATGGACCTGGAACAATGGACCGTCGGCGGCCGAGGCTTCGGCACCGTCCTGGTCTTCGTGCTGATGGCAGGCGAGATCTACACAACCTTCACGTTCCTGGGCGGCAGCGGCTACGCCTACGGGCACGGCGGACCGGTATTCTACATCCTGTCCTATGGCTGCCTGGCCTATGTGATCTCCTACTGGCTGCTGCCGCGCGATCTGGCGCTACGCCAGGGAGCACCGGCTGATCTCGCAGCCCGATTTCTTCGCTCACAAGTACAACAGCCCCGCGCTCGGCGTCCTGGTTGCCCTGGTCGGCATCGTCGCACTGATCCCCTATCTGGTGCTGCAACTCAAAGGCCTCGGCATCATCGTCGACGCGGCTGCGTACGGGACGATTTCGCCGACGCTCGCGATATGGATCGGTGCCGGCGTGGTCACGGCCTACGTCATGGTGTCCGGCGTTCGCGGCTCGGCCTGGACCGCGGTGGTCAAGGACACGCTGATTCTGGCGGTGGTCCTGTTCCTCGGCATCTACCTGCCGATCCACTACTACGGCGGCTACGGCGCGATGTTTTCGGCGATCCAGGCGGCCAGACCTGATTTCGCTGGCGTTGCCGGCGAGAGGCGAGAGCGTCGCCTGGTTCGATTCCACCGTCCTGCTCACCGTGCTCGGTTTTTACATGTGGCCGCACTCGTTCGGTTCGCTGTTCACGGCGAAGGAAGAGCGCACCTTCCGCCGCAACGCCGTCTTCTGCCGCTGTATCAGTTGATCCTGCTGTTCGTGTTCTTCGTCGGCTTCGCCGCGATCCTGAAAGTGCCCGGACTGAAGGGACCTGAGATCGACCTGTCGCTGCTGCGCCTGTCGGTGCAGACGTTCGACCCCTGGTTCGTGGGCGTCATCGGCGCGGCCGGAGTGCTGACCGCACTGGTGCCGGGCTCGATGATCCTGATCACGGCGGCGACGCTGCTGGCAAACAATATGTTCCGAATTTTCCGCCCACAGACCACGGATGCCACCGTGTCACGCCTGGCGAAACTGCTGGTGCCGGTCGTCGCTCTGGTTTCGGTCTTCTTCACGCTGCGCGGCGGCGCCACGATCGTTGCACTGCTGCTGATGGGCTACAGCTTCGTCACACAGCTTTTCCCGACCGCTGATCGCCAGCCTGCTGCCACACAACCCGGTCACGCGCGGAAGGCGCCATCGCCGGCATCTGCGTTGGTGTCGCGACCGTCGCCACCATCTCGTTGACCCATACCAGTATCGCCAGCTTGTTTCCCGTCGCTGCCGGAAGCATTACGCGACCTCAACATCGGCATCGTCGCCCTGATCCTGAACCTGGCTGCGCTGAGCGCGGTCAGCGCGGTGACGCGCCGGCGTCCCGCTTACGCCTGACCGAATGAAGACGCTGCTCATCGTCTTCCATTCGCTGACCGGCGGCACCCGCCAGATGGCGATGGCTGCGGCGGACGGGTGCATCCGCCGAACCGGAGATGACGGTCCGCCTGCTGCCCGCGGTGGAGGCCGGACCGGCCGACGTTTTGGGCAGCGATGGCTATTTGTTCGCGACCCCGGAGAACCTGGCGGCGATCGCCGGACAGATGAAGGACTTCTTCGATCGCACTTACTACCCGTCGTTGGACCGCATCAGCGGCCGTCCCTATGCCACGCTCATCTGCGCTGGCAGTGACGGCCGAGAACGCAGCACGGCAGATCGCCCGCATCGCCACCGGTTGGCGCCTGCGCCCGATCGCCGACCCGCTGATCATTTGCACGAACGCCCAGACGCCGGAAGCGATCCTATCGCCGAAGAGCATCGATCGCGCCGACATCGGCCGCTGTCATGATCTGGGCGCCGCTCTGGCGGCCGGTCTCGCCGCCGGTATTTTCTGATCGGGTTTGGCCCGCCCACGCCGGAACGTTGCGGCAAAAGCCGCATCGCGGACCGACTGGCGGCAGCGTGGATCGATGACCGCACCCCGACCCGGAATAAAGAGTTATAAATACGCAATAAACTGGCCAAGCACTGCAGAAGATTGATTGACCCTGCCGGTCGCAGTAAGGTTCCTTTACCGAAGTTTCTCCGAGATATAAGCTTGCGCCTGCCAGTTGCCAACGCCAGCGCCATCGGGTTGCTTCGAGTGTTGCTCGCGGCTTCGCTGATCGTGCCGATCGCGCTGTTCGCGGGGATTACATTGTTGGACTACCGCGCGGCGATCGAAGACGCCGACCACGACCTTGAGCGAGCGAGCGAGGTGGCCTGCGAGAACGCCGAAAAGATTTTCGACAGTCAGGCTCAACTGACCGATCGCGTCAACGACATCACGATAGGGCTCGATGCGGACGCCGTCCGGTCCACCGAAGAGTCGTTGCATGACACCCTGAACAGAATGGTCGCCCGGCTGCCCCACGTGGTGAGCGTCCTGATTGTATCCACGAGCGGGATACCGCTGGTGAGCGCCGAATTTTTTCCCGTTCCCCGCGATGTCGACCTGCGCGACCGTGACTTCTTCAAAGCCGTCATCGGCGGTGCCAAAGGCCCGTTTATCAGTAGTCTGCAGGTCGGCGCCGTATACCGCAAACCGTTCTTCGGCCTCGCTCGGCCCTGGACCGAACGGGACGGTGTCCTGAAGGGTGTCATCGATGTAGCGATCTCGCCAGCGTTCTTCGTCGACTTCTACAAGACGTTGATCGATGAAGGCGCGGGCGGCGCCCGCGGCACGGTCGTGACCCTGATGCACGCCGACGGGCGGATCCTCGTCCAGTATCCGCCACTGAAGGACGCGCCGCTCCACGCAGTCGCTCCGGCTGGGTTCCTGCGCGCAACCGCCGTCTCGCCCGGCAACGGCTTCTACACGGGCCGGAGCGTCGACGGCCCCGGCAGTACCCTGCGCCTGTTCGTCTACCGAAAGGTGCGCGGCTATCCGCTGTACATCGAGGCCGGCCGCTCCTGGGGTGTGATCCTGGCGGAATGGCGATGGACCACCGTGGGCCATCTGATGTTCGGTGTTCCTGCTACCCTCGCCCTGTTCGCGGTGACCTGGACGGCACTCGCCCGAACGCAGCGCGAAGAGCGGGCCCTGCTTCGTGCGAACCTTGAAATTCAGCGACGCGAGGCGGCCGAGGATGCGCTTTTGCGGTCTCAGCGACTGGAGGCGGTCGGCCAGATGACCGGCGGCGTCGCGCACGACTTCAATAACCTTCTCACCGTCATCACCGGCAACGCGGCCCTCATCGACAAACGGGCGGGAGACGCCGCCGCGACCCGCCGCCTCGCCGCCAATATCCGCCTTGCGGCTCAGCGCGGGGCGGATATCACCCAGCACCTGCTCGCATTCGCCGGCCGCCAGACCATCCGCCCGGAGACGATCGATCTGAACGCGCGACTGCTCGCGTTCAAGCCGCTGCTGGACCGTGCCGCGAACGAGTCGGTCCGGATCGACCTCGATCTGCACGCCGGTCTGCTGCCGGTTCGTGTCGATCCCGGACAGTTCGAGGCCGCCGTTCTGAATCTTGTCGGCAACGCCCGTGACGCCATGCCGGGCGGCGGACGGATCGCGATCACCACACGGAATGTAGATCCCGAACCAAACGGATCGAACGTCCTGGGATCCGAGGCGACAGAACAGGTCCATAAAGTTGCCGTATCGGTTTCGGATACCGGCACCGGGATGGACCGGGACACCCTGGCAAAGGCATTCGAGCCGTTCTTCACGACAAAACCCGTTGGCAAGGGGACCGGGCTCGGCCTCAGCCAGGTCTATGGTTTTGCTCAGCAGGCCGGAGGCGATGCCCGGATCGTTTCTTTCCCCGGCGAAGGAACGACCATCGAGATCACTCTGCCGGTGTCCGCCGAACGACCGCGCGCGCAGACCGGGGAGCACGCCGCACACCAGCCCCGCAGGGCGCCGCAGGGGACCGTCGTGCTGGTTGTGGAAGACGAGCCGAACGTGCTGGAGCTTGCCGTCCTCACGCTGGAGGATGCTGGCTACCTGACATTTGCGGCAACTGGCGCCCACTCCGCGTTGGAACTACTCAGGCAAACGGTCCGGATCGATGTCCTCTTCACCGATGTGGTGATGCCCGGCGGCATGAACGGGCTGCAGCTCGCGATTGAAGCAAGGCGGCTACGACCCGGCCTCAAGGTGCTGCTGACCTCGGGACATACCGGCCTGCCGGACTCCGAGGTGCCCGGCGCCATTCCTCTGCTCCGGAAGCCGTACGACCGCCATCAGCTGTCCATCCACATAGAAGCCGCTCTGGACGAGTGACCCGCTCGCCTTACGGCCTTGGAGCAAACAGCAGCCTGACCCGAATCGCGAAGCGACCTCAGGCTGGTGGAATTGTTCGATACAGATGCACCGGAGCTTCCACTCACGGTGGAACCGCTCTAGTGTGGTGGTTCCGAAGTCCGCCATACTGTGGATCATCCCCGGAGCGGACTTCGGAACCACTAACCACACTAGAAAACAATGCTTTGCTAGTGTCCTCATCGATTCGGAAGTTCGTAAGGCGGCTGATCCAGGCATGGCGAACTTGCGAATCGGGACACTAGAGCGTGATCCGCACAGGTGGAATCACCGGAGCGGTGAATCACGCTCTCAAACAGAGAGCTAGAGCGGGTTCCGTGAGCCAACGCGAATGGAAACCGCTCTAGACCATTTTCATCCTGACCGTGCACGCCGAAAATGGTCTGGGTCTTTGTTTGATCGTATGATTCTCGCGCCGGGGACGTTCCGCTCAACGCGATCATGCTTTAGTCAGTCCGCCGCGGCGCGGGCGCCGATCGCGGCATTTACCCGCGGCAGAACCTGCTCCGCTGTCAGGATCATGGAGCGGCGGCCAAGCATCGGATCGGCCCAGTCGGTGCCGGCATAAAGCAGCGTGCCGAAATCGCCGATCGTCTCCCGGAAACCCAGAATATCTTCGGCGACCTTGTCCGGGGTACCCCAGATGACCAGATTCTCGCAGACGTGGTCCAACGTCACCTCGTCGTCCGGCTGTTCCGCATGCGTCTTGAACAGGATCAGCCGGCCGTTCTTCTTCAGCTTGGTGAACAGCGAGTGATAATACTGCCGATAGGGACTGTTCGGCTCCGTCGCATAGCGCCGCGCGGTGGCGAGATCGTCAGCCACGCACAGGCTTTTCGCCACGCGCCAGTTGGCGGAATCGGCGACACGCCCCGCCTGGGCGCAGCCCTCCTGGTATTTCGGCCAATGCGACTGCACCCATTTCGGCAGCAGGAAGTTGGCCGAGATCGCGTCCCACCCGCGCGACGCGGCCTGTGATACGCTGCTGGAGTGCGGCGACACGGCAGTGACGACGATCGGCGGGTGCGGCCGTTGCAGCGGTCTGGCGATGATGCCCTGTCCGATCTCCGGCATGATCGTTCGCGCGGTGGACACTTTCCAGTATTTGCCTTCCAGGTCGTATGGCGCCTCGCCCGCCCAGATCGCCAGTACCATCTCGATGCCCTCAAGAAACATCTCGGCGCGGTCGTTGTCCAGGTTGCCGAACACCTCGGCGTCGGACAGCAGGCCACCGGGACTGATGCCGAAGATGAAGCGGCCGTCCAGCAGATGATCCAGCATGGCGATCTGGCCGGCGACCGCGGCGGGGTGGATGTTCGGCATGTTTATGGTGCCGGTACCGAGCCGGATGTGCCGCGTCGCGCTGGCGAGCGTGGCGATGAACATCGCGCAGGACGTGATGTTTTCCGCCTGGTCGGTGACGTGCTCACCGCACAGCCCCTCGACGTAGCCCAGTTCATCGGCCAGGATGAAGGCGTCTCGGTCCTCGCGCAGGCTCTGCCGCCAATCCTTGCCAGGCGGATGGATCGGCATCGTGAAGAAACCCAGTTTCATCGGCGTCCTCTCACGTTGCAAAGGCGGCGGCGCAGCGCAGCAAGGACCCGCCGGTTTCGTGCGCGGGGGGCCCCCCGCGCGGCAATCAAACAGATCACACTCGGTCAGCCAGCCGCAAGCTCGCCCCGCCTCCGGTTGACCCTTCCTCAACCCCCCCGACTGTCGGCCATGCCGGGTGGCCATCTTCCGCCGCCCCCTCGCCTCACCGCCCATCCTGATCGTCGATGGCGTCATGTCGGAGGCGCCGCAAGCACCGGTGAAGTGCGTGACATGCTCGAGCGCGGCGACCGGTTCGACTTCGTGTTGCTCGACCTGTTGCTGGGCAGCGAGGACGGGCTCGAGGTCCCGCCGCTGATCGCCCGCTTCAACAGTACCGCTGTGTTGGTGCTGTTCTCCGGATTCGACGGGCGCATCCTGGCCGCCAGTGAACGCCTCGCAACGGGGTTTGGATTGCTGGTCGCACGTCGCTTGCCAAGCGCTGCACGCGCCATCTTCGCAACGAAATCGAAACGCTCTAAAGCCGGACGTCGATCCATTCGTCGGTGAATGGGCGGCGCAAGAATGTCGCCCAGACGAAATTGATCGAATAGCGCAGACCGATCCTCAGCAGCCCCTCCTCCAGAAGCCGCCGGCCGGATGACAGCGCCGGCAGCCGGAAGGTGAACTTCACGTCACCGACCGCGTTCAGCCGGCGCGCGAGATCGGTGTCCTCGCCATAGAAGCTGAACAGCGGGTTATAGCCGCCGATCGCCTCGAGCGCCGAACGGCGTACCACGAAGTTGCCGCCCTGCAGCATCGAACCGACACGCAGCACGAAGCGATTCAGCATATAGAACCCGTAGCCCATGACATAGAATGCACGCACCGCGGCGCGGGTACTCTTGGACACATCGTAGTAGATATAGGGGCCGCTGAGCGCGACCAGATCGGGATGACGCCGGAACTCCGCCAGCACGCGGTTCAGCCAGCCTTGCGTGACGATTGTATCGGCGTCGACATTCGCCACCAGCTTGCCGCTGGCACGCTGAAAGCCCGCCCGCCGCGCCTGCACCAGGCCTTTCACCGGCTCATGGACGACGATTACTTCGGGAAACGAAGCCGCCACATCTCCGGTCCCGTCGGTGCTCGCGTTGTTGACGACTATGACTTCCGCGACGCAACCGGAGCGGCTTATCTCATCGACGATCGCGGTCAGCGTTCTTGCCCAGGCTTTTCTCTTCGTTGTATGCCGGCACCACGAAACTGATCATGACAGGCTGGTTCATTCAACTGAACTCCCTTGGCGCACCGACCGGTAGAGCGTTTCCCACGCATCGGTGACGGTTTCGATGCCATAGTTTTCGCGGACTGTCTGCCCGCCGAACCCATCGCCCGCCGCCGTTCCGGCGAGGCCAGTACCTCCGCCAGCGCCCCGCGCCAGCCGCACCGGGTCGTGCGGGTCCACCAGCATACCGTTGGCGGGGCTGACAAACTCCGGCAACGCCCGGGTGTCGGCCGCGATCACCGGTAACCCCGACGCCATCGCCTGAAGCAGCACCATACTCTGCGTCTCACTCGTGCTCATGATCGCGAAGGTGTCACTTACTTCGCAACAATTTCGCCAGTTCGTCCTGCGGGAGCGTTCCAAGGAATCTGACCTGCCGGTCGATTCGCAGTTCCGCCACCAGCCGCCGCAGTATCGCTTCGTGGGAGCCATGTCCAGCGATAGTCAGTTCGGCATCGACACCATGATCCCGCAGCGTGTCAGGGCATGTAACAGCACCTCGATATTCTTCTCCGGACCCAGACGGCCGGCATAGGTGATCGTCGGACCGGTCAGACCGAACGCCGCACGCAACGCGTCGCGCTCGTCCGGTCGCGCCGGGCTTGAACAGGCCGGTGTCGATCGGGTTGGAGATCACCAGATGCGGCCGTCGAAGCCTGCGCCAACCCGAGTTCGACGAAGACCGACTGTGACGGTGCCGTGACATAATCGCAGCGGTTATGAAACCACGTGACGTAGGCGCTCGCCCGATCGACGCTGATCGGGATATGCGGGCCGAAGCCGGCGATGGTCGTGTGATTGGTGCCGATCACCGGGATGCCGAGGATCGCTGCCGTTCAGCAGCGCCTCGAGCCCGATGCCGAAAAAGGAGTGGGTGTGGATCACGTCGGGCCTTTGCACGAAACGCAAGCACCGCCGGGGCGATCGGTGAGGGCAGCGCCGCACGCGACTGACGCGTCGAACTCGGAAATGGCAACGATCAGCCGGCGGTGCACGCGCACATTCGCACCCAGGTCGCGCTCTTCCGCGGCGGGACGCCGATCCGCCGATAGTCGGACGCGGCGTAGCGCGGGGCATAGATGTCGACCTGATGCCCGCGACTGCCCAAGCGACCGGCTGATCGTCGCGATCGAATCCTGGATGCCACCCAGTTCGGGGAAGAAGTAGTCGGTGAACATGGCGATCTTCACCGGGCGGCCCAGATGCGATCGGTTCGCCTGATGATCAGCACGATGGAAGCCATGCCCACGATGCCCAGGACGACGCTGGCGCCAGCAAGTAGTGACGTTCCAGGAACGGATAGTGATCGCCGATGAAATAGCCGACACCGAACAGCACCGCGCTCTTCGGTATGGTCGCAAGCAGATTGACCAGGATGAAGCGTGGCAGTGGCAGACGCAGCATGCCGCTGCCGATCAGCACGAGACCACCGATAACTGTGCGTCCACTTGCCGATGAGCAGCATCCTGGTGGCGTTGCGCGCCGAGTTCGCGTTGCAGCGCCGGCGTCAGGGCGCCGCGGACACCGACACGCGCCGGCCAATGAAACCAAGCGGCGCTGATGCCTGTTCGTCCGATCGCGTAGTAAATGATGTCGCCGATCAGGTCGCCGCACACGAGCAAAATCAGCGCCCAGTACCAGCTGAAACATCCCTGCGCCGCCAGGAATCCGGTAACGATTGAAACCACTGGCCCCTCGATCACCGCCAGCGGCAGGATCAGGGCGCCGCCATGCGCGATCAGGAAATCGCCAAGCGTCACTATATCGTCACAGACGTTCGTAATGAACGTGGGAGCCGTCCACCGCGGTCAAGCGCCAGGCTCGCCCAGGTGTCGGTCTGGTCGTACCACAGATCGACCCTGAAGGCGACCACTCAGGTTGTAATGGTTCGCCAGGATCATGCCGCCGGACGCGAGCGGGATGTCCTCAGCGCGTTCCTCCACGACCTTGGGACGCAGTAGCACGCCATCCTCCAGGCTGATCATGGCGCCATCGAGCATGCGCTTGTTCCAGTAGCTCGTGCAGCCCGCCGGTTCCGGCGCCACATACCGCTTGGTTTTACTGCCGACAACCACGAGCCCGTCGCTCCCGCGGCGTGCGTTGACCCACTCGCGGCGACCGTTCTTGTTGGTTTCTCCGGTTACGCTGACCAAAGTCCCAGCTTGCCAGACCTCGACGACGCGGAGCGCGTAGCGCACGATCGGGATCGAGAGAAAGCTCACCAGTGCGTCCACCGCCACACGGACGGTCAAGGTGTCGCCCTGCCGTTCGAAAGTCAGCGTGTGGCGGCCGATGTCAGAGCCGTGACGGATCAGCCGGAACGCCAACGCGTTTCCAGGAGGGACCGGCAAGGCGGCTGACGCCCGGTGCACGGTGACGCCCGCCCCGGCGGCCAGCACCGCCCGCCGCCCGATCACCTTTTGCATCCTGCTCATGACGCGCCCGTTGTTGCCGGCACACAGGCGTGCCACTAACGCGCGCAGCCGAGCGCATCAACCCGAAACGGCAGTGAAAGCCATGACAGTTTGGAGTCGCTCAGCGCAGGGTCATTAGTACGGCGATCGCGGTTGGGCAGCACTCGGCGCAGAATTGGACGAGAACGTTTCCCAACCCCGCTCCCGAGGGTCGCCCGCGACGAGGACATCCACCAGCGTATCCGGCACGACCATCTGCCCCGGCGGCAGTTTGTCCAGGGTGCCGATGCGGTTCGTCTGGGCGATGACGAGCCCTCCGCATCGGCGCGCCGCCCGCGCGATGGTCATGGCGTCGCGGGTCATGGCGACCGCCGCCGTCCCTTCCATGAACGCCACCCCGATCACCGCCACATGGATCGGGAAACCGGCGAAAAGCAGGGCCTCGTCGCCCGCGGGGTAGACCAGGCGCACCAGTTGCTCGCGCGTGCGCCGGTTCAGCCGCCCGCCGCCGTTACGCGGATCGGTGAAGGTACCCAGGCCATTGCGGCTCAGGTGACCCGGAAGGCCCTCGGCGATATCGCGAAACAGGCGGTGGATGATGCCGACGGGCAGGCTGTACGCCTCGATGAGGTTGGTCATCGCAAGCGCCTGCAGGCCCGGCACGGGGTACCACTGACCGCCCACCACACGCCGCACCAGCCCTTCATGGGCCAACAGATTGAGGCCGTGCCGGCGGCCCTCGCCCCGGGTTTCACCGTAGACGATGGTCAGGCCGTTCGGCTGCCTGCTGGTGACAAAGGAGTCAGCCAGCGCGGTCGCCAGGCCGTCGCCCAGCCAGCCCACGCCGACCGTGGTACCGGATCGGATCAGCCCCGCCGCCTCCGCGGCGGTGGCGTCTTTCCAGTGCCGTGCGAGACGGATCGATGGTCCCGACTGAGAAGGCAACGATAACATTGGCGAGATGCTCCTCGGACCTCAACCGGTATGGGGTCGCGATGGTAACGGGTGCGAAGCAGGACAGTGTTGACATGAGAGGGAACGCCGCGAGATCTCGGCCTAGTCACGTAAATGTGGCATCACTTCGCCGCACATCAGCCGCAGAGAGTTGACCACCTGATCATGCGGGATGCGCATGCCGCAGTTCATCTCCGCCAGGATGCCCGACAGGCCGAGCTGCTCCTTCAGCGTGGCGAGGCGGTCCGTCACCATCGCGGGGGTGCCCACGACGATCTTGCTTCTCAGCACTTCCTCATAGTCGATCGTCATCAGCCGCTGCCCGCGCTCCGCTCGGTTCTCGATGGCGCGGGCACCCTCCTGCGTGGCAGAGGCTTCGATCCGCTCGCCGAGGTATTTGTAGAAGAACATCACGCTCTCGTGTGGCTCTTCACGGGCTTGCTGCTCCGTCGCGGCGATGTAGACCGGGACACGGAGATAGACCTTGCCGTTGCCAGGGTGGCCGGCGGCGGCCCAGGCCTCGCGATAGACACGCAGGTTCGGCACCAGTTCGTTCAGATCGCCGAGACGGGTGGCGACAAAGATCGGCAATCCTTGTTCGCCGGTCTGCTGAAACGTGTCGGGGCTGTTCACGGCGATGCGCAGTTCGGGATACGGCTGCTGATACGGTTTCGGCACCAGACAGATATTGTCGAAATGATAGAACTGACCGTGGAACGAAAATGTCTCCTGCGTCCAGGCGCGCTTCAGGATTTCCAGGACCTCGGCGAAACGTTCCCGGCTTTCGGCGTAGGAGATGCCGTAGGCCTGGTAGGTGCGGGGAAAGCCGCTGCGGCCGACACCGAAGATCAGGCGGCCGTGGCTGATGTGGTCGACCGTGGTGGCCTCTTCGGCGATGCGCAGCGGATGGCACAGCGGCAGGACCTGAACGGCGATGCCGATCTTCATCCGTTGTGGTCCGCACGGCGATGGCGCTGGCAATGCTGAGCGGCGCCGCGAGCACCGATCGTTCGGGGGCGTTGTGTAGTTCCGCCAGCCACATGACGTCAAGGCCCGCGGCCTCGGCTTCGTCCACCTGTTCGAAGGATTCCGAGAACGCTTCGGTTTCGGTCTGGCCCGGCCTGCGCTGAAATTCGTGGAACATGCCGAATTCCATGGTTCGTCGTCTCCCTGTCCGACCGCAGGGTCGGCCGGTTTGGGACGTTCGGCAAGAGCGGAGCCTTCTGGCCTTCGACCATTGCCCGCGTTGTCGGGGGCCGGCTGAGGCGATCCGTCGGCGCGACCACGGTCGGAACACCATAACTGCAGGCCGCGGCACATCAATACGTCAGGTGATCGAATCAGTATCCGCTGCCGGTCGCCGTAAATGCGCCGCGCCGATCGATCCGCGAGCAGCGGCAATCTCGACGATCCACGGGCCCTTGCCGCTATTCGCGACGCCACCGCCCAGCGATCCGTCGCCTGGCGTCGCGAACGCGATCTGCCACGACATCGGCAGCATCTGGCCCCTGCCGTCAGGCAAGATGTTGCCACGCGTTCACATTCTCCTGATGTTGGGTTCCCCCAACGGAAAATGTATAAGCCACGACAGCGAACGCTCAGGAGCAAACGATGGTGCAACGGCTTCTCGGACTGACCCTTGCGGCGACCACGATGCTGTCCGTTTCAGCACTCGCCGCCGCCCCCGAACATGAGCGCGTGCGCGGCACCGTCACCTTGGTCACTGCCGACACGCTGACCGTGCATACCGCCACCGGTGACGTCCCGATCAGCCTCGACAGCGGCACGAAAGTGGCCGAGGTCGAAAAATCGAGCCTCGGGAAAATCGAAAAGGGCAGCTACATCGGCACCGCGACCAAAACCAAGGGGTCGAGGCTTATTGCCCTGGAGGTCGTGGTCTTCCCGCCCGCGATGAAGGGTGCTGGCGAAGGGCACTATGCATGGGATGAGATGCCTGACACCACGGAAGGCGGCCGCGCGACCACCGGCAGCACCATGACCAACGGCACCGTTGCCGAGCCCACGGTCAGCACGATGATGACCAACGGCGACGTCGCATCGGCGACGTCGCATCGCGGGTCGAAGAGGCTGACGGTTACCTACAAAGGTGGTGAACAGACCATCGTCGTTCCGTCGACGGCACCGATCGTGACCTTCAAGCCCGCGACGGTCACCGACGTGACCCAGGGGGCCACGGTATTCGTCGTCGCCACAAAGGACGGCGACAAGGTGACCGCGAACTTCGTCGCGGTTGGCACCCACGGCGTCAAACCGCCGATGTAATACCGTCGGCTCGCGCACGGATCCCGCATCCCTCCACACGCATGCGTGATGCCGCAGTGCGCAAAAACCTAGCTTGACGGTCGGGAATAATCGGGCCTGAATGCCAGTACCACTGTCGTGATGCAACGCGCCATGCCCGCGAATTCCGTGAATGCAGCCCTGCCTGGACTGCACGCGTTTGTCTCTCTTGTCGGCGAACGCCGATGGCTCTCTCGGGTGACCGAAATTCGTGACCTCGCGGCATCGGGTCCCCGCGCCGGGCAGGCGATCCGCCAACGCCACGGTATCGAGCTCAGCCTGGAGAAGCTCCGCCGTCAGTCAGCCCCCAAGCCTTCGCCGACCGACCTTTTGCTCGGCCGCATCGCTGCCGAAATCCCCGAGATCATGGCCGAGGTGACCACCCGTGGCCAGGATCGGCTCATGCAGCAGCTTCAGCTTGGACTGAGCGGACAGAATACCCTGGTTCCGCTCTTCCATCTGATCCGCACCGCGATGTTGCAGCGCTCCCGCGGCTTTGCCGTCGCCTTCTCCGGCCTGGAAGACGAAACCCCCCACGACCTGCTTCTTTGCCGCCACGAGATCGAGGCCGAGGTGTCCTGCGACGTCGTCACCGCCGAGGAAGGCCGCGGCGTCCATCGCGGCGCCTGGTTCCGCCTCGCCGACCGGATCGATCCTGACCTGCAGACCTGGCTCGCCGCCCACCCCGGCCGATACCTCCTCAAAATGACACTCCCGCTCGGTTTGCGGGGCGGGCTGCACGACACCGAACCCGACAGTGAGACGCTCAGTCGGCTGCATCGGCGGATCCAGGCCATGCTGGAAAACCAGTCGCGCCAGGACCACGATGAGGCGATCGTGCTGCGCCTCGACCCCCTGCTGCTCGCCGGGGCCCAGGCCGAGGACACCGGCCTGATCTCCTCCCTGCGGCAGGAATTCGGCCCGGAGGCGCATTTGTCCGTCACCACCGCCGGCCGTGGCATCTTCGTGATGGCGGCCCGCGCCGGCCAGGAAAATGAAGTCGCGATCGCCATCCGCCGCCGTCTCGCCGCTCTGGCCCCTGCCCGGCTGACCGGCGAACGGCCCGGCATACTGTCCGTCTTCGTGGAGGACACCGACCGCCTGGAATGGCGCGGCCTGCGGGACCGTCTCGAACTGGAAGGCGAGGCCAGGCAGTTCATGATCAATCCAGAAGGCCGCACCGTCGTGGCAGTCAGCTTCGTCTCCAGGCTGGAACTGTTCGGCGTCGCCGAACCCGACGCCGCACCGGGCGGCGAACTGCGCTTCCGCAACCCTGGCCATCCCGCGGCCCGCTTCGCCGCCCTCGCGCCCGCGGTGATGTCGTCAGTTTGATCGCCGAAGCGATACCGAGGCACGCCCGCCAACTCATATTCACAACCAAGCCGCGGCTTTGCCATTTTTCCAGACAATATCCGCGCATGCGCATTTCGGGCGATATCAGCAGGTCTAAGTCGCGAAGGACTTCAGGCTGATGTAATCGCTCGCCAAACGTGAGGTAAGCATGTCCAACGCGGAATATCGCCGTAAGCTCGATGAACTCGACCGGTTGCTGAATGACCCCGACCTGCCGATGCAGCCGGACCGGATCTGGTCCCTTCTGGAGGACGTCTCGCGGCACGAAATCGCCCTGGCCACCCGATCGGCGACCACGCCTGCGCCGGAGCGGTAGAGCGCTGTGTGCCTCTCCGAAAGCCCGAAGCGCGTCGCGCGGCCGACCAGGACGAGAACGGTATGGTTTCAGACCGCCGGCGGCGCCTTTGAACCCGGCCATCTGCTTTTCCCGGATCGGACGGGCTCGCCAGTGCAGCCGTGAGTTGTGGATTACGTGGTCCTAGTGTGGTGGTTCCGAAGTCCGCCATACTGTGGATCATCCCCGGTGCGGACGTCGGAACCACAAACCACACCAGAAAACAATGCTTTGCTAGTGTCCTCATCTATTCGGAAGTTCGTAAGGCGGCTGATCCAGGCATGGCAACCTTCCGAGTTGGGACTCTAGCTACATTTTATGGCAATGCGCCATCCGACCTAGCATACAGCAGCGAAAATATCACATCCCGAGCAAAATCCCTTTGGGTCACGCTAACGAATTCGTTTCGTAGCGTGCAAATTTGTTGACGAATTGCGCGAATCGGTTGCACAAAGCGCTCCATGAAGGAGGTCGGCGCAACGGTTGATCTCGAACCCTTAAGGAACGTGGATGTCAAAAGCCTTTATCTCGAAGGTCCTTCAGCAATCGACCGCGGTCACTGGTGCCGCGGCGAACCGCGCAACCAACGATCTTATCGATGCCATCGTCAAGGAAATGAAGAAGTCAGGGAAATTCACTCTTCCCAGCTTCGGCACCTTCACGGTTCGCAAAACCAGGGCGCGCAAGGCGCTCAACCCGCGGACAGGCGAATCGATCAAAGTCAAGGCGGGCAAGACCGTGCGCTTCAAGGCATCCCCGGTTCTGAAGAAATCCGTCTAAAACAGGAGATTCGTAACGTTTTCTACTTGGTTGGACGAGTAATTGTCGTCTTCGGCCAAGCCGGTTATGTACTGCTGTCGCACCTCTACCGCTTTTGACGGAGGTCATCATTTGGGATGAATACGTCCGTCATCCCAGCAACGAATTCTTCGTCGCACCCAGCAGGAACTCCCTGTTTCCCTCCGGGCCGGTAATCGGACTCTCCACCACCCCAGCCACGGTCCAGCCCGGCAGGCCGGACCACCATTGCATCACCCGTTCACAGACCGTCCGGTGCACGGCGGCGTCGCGCACCACGCCCTTGCCTCCAACCGATGCAGCGCCGGCTTCGAACTGCGGCTTGATCAGGGCGATCGCCCAGGCACCCTCGACACACAACGTCAATGGCCCGGGCAGCACCGTCGCCAAGCCGATGAAGCTGGCATCACACACCAGCGCCCCGATCGGGTCCGCCACCGCCGAGCGATCCAGATACCGGGCATTGGTCTTCTCATGCACCACGACCCGGTCGTCGCAGCGCAGCTTCCAGGCCAGTTGCCCGTGACCCACATCAACGGCATGGACCTTCGCCGCCCCGTTCGCCAGCAGCACGTCGGTAAATCCACCGGTGGAGGAGCCGATATCCAGACAAATGCGCCCCTCCGGCAGGAACCCGAAATGCGCAAGACCATGCGCCAGCTTCACTCCGCCCCTTGAGACCCAGGGATGGTCCTGCCCCCGCACCTCCAGTAAAACCCCCTCCGCCAGCATCTCGCCCGCCTTGCCGATACGCCGTTCGCGCGAAAACACCTTGCCGGCCAGGATCAACGCCTGGGCACGGGTGCGGTTCTCCGCCAGGCCTCGCAGGACCAGCATCTGATCGGCACGTTGCTTCACTATTCCAGCGGCCTCGTGCCGAGAGAGCCATCGGCGCGCTGCACCAGGGCCTCCACCCGGGCTTCGACTTCCGCCAGCTTGGCCTCGCAATGGCGGCGCAGCTTCACCCCGCGCTCGAACGCCTGCACCGCGGCGTCAAGCTTGAGGGTGCCGCCTTCCAGGCCGCGGACGATTTGATCCAGTTCCGCCAGCGCGTCCTCGAACGACAACTGGGCGACATCGTCTTCCGGCATCTGCGAGGCCTTTACGGGATGAGGAAAAAGGCGAGGGCGCTGCCCTCGACCCGCAAAGGGGGCGACGCCCCCTTTGATCCCATGACTTTAGGGGATTTGGGGAGGAGGGGGCAACCAGAGCCACCAACCGCCTCGGCAGGCTCCGCCTCGCCAAATCCCCTGTAACCGGGTGCCCTGAGGCGCGAAGAGTTGACCAAGGGGGCACCCCTCGGTCGCGTGCACGCTCGCCCTCGCCGTACTTCACATCCGCATAAGCCCGCGCACGTGCATGGCGACCGAGGCGGCCAGCGCATTCAGGTCGTAACCCCCCTCCAGGACCGAGACGAGCCGCCCGCCGCAGTGCTTTTCCGCGACGCCGGCCAGTTGTGCGGTGACCCAGGCATAGTCGCCGGTCTCCAGCCGGAGTTGCGCCAGCGGATCGGCGATATGGGCGTCGAACCCGGCCGAGATAATCAACAGCCCGGGGGCGAATTGATCCAGCGCAGGCAGGATGATATTCGACCAGGCTGCTCGGAAGGCGGCGCTGCCATCCCGCGGGTGCAGCGGAGCGTTCACAACGTTATCGGCGATGCCATGCTCCCACGACTCCCCGGTGCCTGGATAGCAGGGGCTTTGGTGGGAGGAGGCGTAGAACAGGTCAGGGTCGGCGGCGAACATGGCTTGTGTGCCGTTGCCGTGATGAACATCGAAATCGACCACCGCCACCCGCTGGACGTTCCATTGAACCCGGGCGTGCATGGCCGCGATGGCAGCGTTATTGAACAGGCAGAAGCCCATCGGCCGGTTGGGTTCGGCGTGATGGCCAGGCGGGCGGACCGCGGCGAAGGCGGCGCGTGCCCACCCTTCCATGACGGCGTCCACCGCCATGCACGCGCCCCCAGCCGCGCGCGCCGCGGCCTCGGCGCTGCCGTGGCTCATGAGCGTGTCGCCATCGAGATGCACCGGTTCCCCGGGCTCCGGCCTGATCGACAGGATCCCTTCAACATAGCCGCGCGGATGCACCCGGCTCAGCTGCTCGACCGTGGCGCGTGGCGCCGATTCGCGCAGCAGGTCGGAGAATTCCGGCGTCTCCAGCGCCGCCAGCACTGCACGCAGCCGCTCGGCGGTTTCCGGGTGATACGGGCCCGTGTCGTGCTCCAGACACGCCGGGTGGGTGATCAGCGCGGTGGTCACGTCAGCTCCCCTTCTTCTCGGACTCGTCTGCACGGCGGCGGATGACAAAGCTGAATACGCCAGCTTCCTCACTCCACGCCAGCAGGGCGTGCCCGGTTTCGCGGCAAAATGCCTGAAAATCGCCAACCGCCGCCCGATCCGTCGCCAGCACGCGCAGACGTTGGCCGCCCTTCATGCCGCGCAGGGTTCGGTTCGCCTTCAGCACCGGAAGGGGACAATTCATGCCTTTCACATCGAGCAGCGTCTCGGTCATGGCATGAAGATGCGCATGGCGGGCCGGCTGGGCAAGCCACCCCGCGGTCACCGCCGGGTAACCCGATCGGTTGAGGCTTGAAGTCAACCTAAGATGCAGCGGCATGATGCTCATTCGTCACGGCCCGGATCGTCCGGGCCCGCTGTTCGCGAACGCTGCCGCGACAGCTGGCCCGGACCAGACCGCGCCATGGCGGAAACAGCGGATTTAGACAGGCAACATGAGCCACTATCGAATCGGCATCGACCTGGGCGGCACCAAGATCGAGATCGCGGTCCTCGCTCCCGACGGAGCCGAGGCGCTGCGCCACCGAATCCCTACCCCGCAGGGCTACCCGGAGACAGTGGAGGAAATCGCCGGCCTGGTGCGCGCCTGCGAATCGCAGCTAAGCGTAAGCGCCACGGTCGGGATCGGCATCCCCGGCGTGATCAGCCCGGCGACCGGACTGGTCAAGGGTGCCAACTCCATCGCGCTGAACGGCCACCGTTTGGATTATGATGTCAGCCAGGCTCTGGGGCGGGAGGTGCGGGTCGAGAACGATGCGAACTGCTTCGCCCTGAGCGAGGCGACGGACGGCGCCGGCGCGGGATGTGGCGTCATATTCGGGGTGATCCTGGGCACCGGTTGCGGCGGCGGGATCATCATGCACGGCAAGGTGCATCAGGGGCCACATCGCATCGCCGGCGAATGGGGCCACAATCCGCTGCCCTGGCCGCGCGGGCCGGAGGTGCCCGGGCACCTGTGCTGGTGCGGCAAGCACGGCTGCCTGGAAACCTACGTGGCGGGACCGTCCCTGGCGCGTGACTGCGACGGCCCCGGCGCGCATGATGCCAGCGGGTTGCCGGCACGCGCCGCCGCGGGTGACCAGCTTGCCATCGAGGCCCTTGCCCGCCATGTTGACCGGCTGGCGCGCGGGCTGGCGGTGGTCGTCAATCTCCTCGACCCCGACGCCATCGTCCTCGGCGGTGGACTGTCCAACATGGACCACCTTTACACCGAACTGCCGCGGCTGATTCCCACACACGCGTTCAGCGATGTGATCGCGACGCCGATCCTGCGCAACAAGCACGGCGACTCGTCCGGGGTGCGTGGGGCCGCCTGGCTGTGGCCGGCCGCCTGATATGCCCTCGCTATGCCGCGACTGCTACCTGGTCGCGGAGACGATGCCGCCGCGCTGCCCATGTTGCGGCAGCTTTCGCGTGACACATCATCGCGCCCTGCTCCGCCTCGCCACTGCCCATGTCGACTGCGATGCGTTTTATGCCAGTGTGGAGAAGCGTGACCGGCCGGACCTCCGGGCGCGCCCTGTGATCGTCGGTGGCGGCACCCGCGGGGTGGTCAGCGCTGCTTGCTACGTCGCCCGCATGGATGGCGTGAAAAGCGCGATGCCGATGTTCAAGGCGCTGAAAGCCTGCCCCGACGCGGTCGTCATCAAGCCGGATTTCGCGAAATACACCGCCGCATCGCGCCATGTGCGGGCACTGATGAACGGTCTGACGCCGCTGGTGCAGCCGCTGTCGATCGATGAAGCGGTGTTGGACCTGACGGGCACCGAGGCACTGCATGGCGCCGCCCCGGCCGTCGTGCTGGCGCGCTTCGCCAACGCGGTGGAAAAGCAGGTCGGCGTGACCGTCTCCATCGGCCTGGCGGCCAACCGGCTGATGGCGAAAATCGCGGCTGGCCGGGACAAGCCGCGCGGCTTCACCGTGATCGACGCCGAGCAATCAGCCTCGCTGCTGGCGCCGGAATCCGTCCGCCTGCTGCCCGGGGTCGGGGCCGCCCTGGCGCGCAAGCTGGAAACCATCGGCATTACCCGGCTGGGCCAGTTGCAGGCGCTTTCCGATCGCGAGGCAGCGTGCAAGCTCGGCGATGACGGACCCGCCCTGGTCCGGCGGGCGCGGGGGCAGGACGCGCGGGCGGTGGATCCGACACGAGAAGCCAAATCGGTCAGCGCCGAGACCACCTTCGATCGCGACCTGTCCGTCATCGACGAGTTGGAACGCCACCTCTGGCGCCTGTGCGAGAAACTGGCTCGCCGCTTGAAGGAACACGAACTGGCCGCCGGCGGCGTGGTGCTGAAGCTGAAGACCGCGCGGTTCGCGCTGCGGACGCGGGCGGCGCGGCTGTCGAGCCCGACGGTCCTGCCCGACCGGTTGTTCGACTTGGCCCGGTCCTTGCTGGCCAGGGAGGCCGTCGGCACCGAATTCCGCTTGATCGGGATCGGCGCGGCTCCGCTGGTGCCGGGTGCGACCGCGGATCAAGGCGATCTGGCCGATCCGACGACACCCAGGCGAGCAGCGGCACAGGCGGCGATTGATGCGTTGCGCGGGCGTTTCGGCGAAACCGCGATCGCGCGCGGCCGTTCGCTGCGCTGAGTAACCGTTCCGTTTGCCGGATGGGGCTTATCGAAACGACCGCCGGATGCGACCGAATCCTCCAATTCGCCCATTCTCGTTCGAGAGAGCCAAGTTCCGAAACCCCTAAAAATGCCTTAGTGCGTGTTTTAACTGGTAAATTTCCATCTATTTCAGTGATGCGGAATGACAATTGTAACGGATGGAGACCGTTATCTTGGGGCCTCGGGATCGCCTCACACGATCGTGTTTGAACGAATCGGGCGTACCGCTCCTCTACGCCAAAAGCGGGTGGTCAAATCAGGCTGAACTCCTTACGCGGCTACCGGAACGGACACAATACCTTACAAGCCGTGACCTGATCCGGACCGTCCAGGCCGATCAGGCCGGGCACGAGCGGCGGGCACATTGCGTGGATTTTTGCCGGACTCGGTGCGAAGTTACACCATGTCGTCTGCTAGTATTATTCCGTAAATTAAATAGGGTGACCGGAACAAATACGGTCGGTACACCACTTCGTTACGAGACACGAATTCGCCCGCGTGACAACTATCAGATGGAGGCCATCGATTCGGTTCGGGTTGGCCGTCCATTCACAGGAAAGGTACAGGGTATGATCACAAACGAGGTCAGCGACGGTCTGGCCGGCATCCTGCGAACCGCGATCGTGGAACTCGTCCGGCGAGACGGGCCCGATCTGTCCGCTCGGCAGCTTGGCGTTTTCCTGACGTGCTATCTGGAGACCGAGGCACAGACCGTCCGTGGATTGGCAGCCAAACTTGGCGTGTCGAAACCAGCGATCACGCGGGCTTTGGACCGCCTGTCGGAGTTCGACCTGGTGCGCCGCAAGACCGATCCGCTGGATCGCCGGAGCGTTCTGGTGCAGCGGACGGCGACGGGGATGGCTTTCTTGCGGGAGATGCGTACGATCCTGCGCGATGCCGCCTCGACGCTGCGGATCACCGCCGAACCGGCGCAAGCACGGCCACGCACCGGGGAACCAGCGAGAGCGACGCACTGAAAGCCGGGCCGCGGCGGTTCGCGGCCCGGCCGCCTCTGGTTGTGATGTTTCAGTCCGAAACATAAGCGCATTAAGGCTATAAGCCCTTAGCATTACGGCAGATACGCGATATCGGGTGGCGACAGACAAGTTCTCCCGCCGGTGACGACAAAATTGTGTCGCACGTTGGTCGTGTCGCGCCTTCATGCGCCACTCACAGCGATAGTGCCGCCCATTGGCCGGAGGGCTCGCGGGCGAGACCGATGCGTTGGCTAATCCCGCCAGTGCCGCTGCAGTAAACGAACGCACTCTGCCCACGCTAAGCCGGGCGGGGCGGTTCGTGTTGCTCCGCCCGGGGCGGCGAGGCCGAACCTGGGCAAGACAGCTGTGACACGTGTCGATTGGGTTCGCGTTTGTGACATACGGCCGAACAGCGTCGTTCGGTGGCGAAGTACCTCGGGCGCCGCCACCCCGTCGCGAAAAACCGCGCGACGACCGTTCGGCGTGAGTCATGGCACCGACAAACGCAAGAAGAATTTATCCGCGGGCGCTCGCCGATGGACGCGGACAGGCGGCGCGCACGCCGTTGCCTTGGCCAGTGATATCCACCCGCGTGCATTTGCGGTTCCAATCCTTTGACTGTGCCGCGGGCGGCGATGCGACGCCCGGCCCACCGGGCCTGGACAGCCTGCTGCTGGCGCGCTTCGATGCCGCCGGATCAGGCGGCAGCCCGGAACAGGCGGCGACCACTGCGCGTCACTTGGGCCGGCCCGTCCGATTGATCCCGTCGCGGCTTCCCGACGCCGACAAAGGAGACAACGTATGCTCGTCGACCATCGCACTTACACGGTGAAGCCCGGCACCATGGCCCGGCAACTCGCGCTCTACCAGGAATTCGGCCTGGTGCCGCAGAAGCGCCATCTGGGCGAACCGCTGGCCTACCTGGTCACGGAGTCCGGTGAGGTGAATACCTACGTCCATATCTGGGTCTACCAGGACGCCGCCGATCGTGCCGCCAGACGCGCGGCCATGAGCGCAGATCCCGAGTGGCAGGTGTATCTGCAAAAGACCGGCGAGGCGGGCTATCTGGTCGCCCAAAGAAACAATCTCATGACCCCCGCGCCCTTCGCGCCGATCAGACGGTAATTGCCGCCGCGGCGATCGCGACCCGGCCTCATCATGGCCCTCCACGGCCCAAGTGGGAGCGGGCAGATCGGCCTGTCCCGGCGGGTCCGAACGCCTTACCTCGGCAGGAGACCTTGAGCGCCGTCGAAGGCCCCTGCTCGAACCGGCCGGACGGATCGGTTCGGCAGTTTCGCGTCTTCGTGACGCGGCAGCGGTTTCACTCACCGTGCGGCGAATGAAGTGACCGGCCGGTTCGTCGCACAAGCGTTTTCACGGATCGTGGCGCGCGCACGGTCCGTGGGACCGGGCTGGGTGGAAGCGCCCATGCTCCTGTCGGCCGGGCAATCGCATCCGCCGGTGATCGCTTCACGAACCGAGCCAGCTTGATATCGCTCTGGCCGAACCGCCCGGTCCGTGCTGACCTGCACCCCATGGACGAAGACCTCCCCATCGTCGATGCCCACCACCATCTGTGGGACCTCGAACTCGGCCCTGCGCTACCCCTGGCTGGAATCCGGCCAGCACGCCTGGCTTGGCGACTATTCGCGCATTCGGCGCAGCTACCTTCCCTCCGAATATCGCCGCGACACCGCTTTGCACAACGTCATCGCCACCGTCCATGTCGAGGCCGAAGCCGACCGCACCCAGCAGCTTGCCGAGACCGAGTGGCTGACCCGCATCACCGCCGAGACCGGCATGCCCAACGCCATCGTCGCGCACGCCTGGGTCGACACTCCGGATGCCGAAAAGATCATCGCCGCTCAGGCCGCCAACCCGCTGGTCCGCGGCATCCGCACCAAGCCGATGATCGCCTCCGGTCCGAACCAATCCGTGCGCGGCGAGAAGCGCAGCCTGCAGGATCCGGCCTGGATCGAGGGCCTCGGCCTGCTGACAAAATACAACCTGTCCTGGGACCTCCGGGTTCCCTGGTACCACCTTGAAGAAGCCGCGGTGGTCTGCCGCACCCACCCCGGTCTGCGCATCGTCCTCAATCACACCGGCTACCCCCTCGACCGCTCGAAAGAACAACTGGCCGTCTGGAAACGCGGCATGGAGGCACTGGCCTCCTGTCCCAACGTCTGGTGCAAGATTTCCGGCCTCACCGTGCGGGACAAACCCTGGACCCTTCGGATAAACGGAACCGTCATCCGGGAAACGATCGGCATATTCGGCGTCGACCGCTGCATGTTCGCTTCCAACTTCCCGGTGGACAGCGTAAAGGCGAGCTGGGACTGGATTTTTTGCAACTTCAAAGACGTCACGGCCGGCCTGCCCGTCGAAGACCGCCGCAAACTCTTCGCCGAGAATGCGCTGGCGTTCTATCGCATCCCGCTGTGTTGACGTTCGTCTTACTACGTCTTACATGCCAGGATGGAATCCAAAGGCCAGATCATTCTGCCGAAGGCGGTACGGGACGCACATCACTGGGCGCCGGGCACTGACTTTTCGGTGGAGGATACCGGCGACGGCGCACTCCTTCGCCCTGTCAACAAGGGCCGTGCCACGCGGCTGGAGGACGTGGCGGGCCGCCTGAAAGGCGAAGGACCCGCTCTTACCTTGCAACAGATGGATACCGCGATCGACGCGGAGATCGCGGCGCGGCATGATCGCGGTCGATACTAGAGCATGATCGCGCTGAGCGGAACGTCCCGGCGCGTGAATCATGCGATCAAACAAAGAGATAGACCATTTTCGGCCTGCACAGTCAGGCTGAGAATTGTCTAATGTCGTCGTCCGCTTCCTGACCGGCGACGATCGTCGGCAGTTTGAACGGACGGTTCAGCTGTTTCGCCAAGAACGGGTCTTCATCACCAAATCGGTCGTGTTAGAAACTGAGTGGGTCCTGCGCCGGGGCTACCGACAGAACCCGGAGAAAGTCATCGATGCGCTTGAAGCGCTGATCGACTTGCCGAATGTCACATGCGAGGACGAAGCTGGCGTCCGCCAGGCTCTGGCATGGCAACGGGCCGGCGTGGATTTCGCCGACGCATTGCACCTCGCCGCCAGCGCGCGAGCGGCAGGGTTCGTCACATTTGATCGCGACATGATAAAAATCGCCAAGGGGCTCCGCATCGCCGCGTCGATCCCCTGAGATCCCCCGGGTCCCGGTCCGCCTTGCCGGCTGGCACAACCCGGACGATCATCACCCTGACGACGGCTCGGTCCGTCGCGGGCCGATCTGCTGGAAGGAACGCACCATGGACCTGAAAGACAAAGTTGCTGTCATCGCCGGCGGCAGCGGCGCGATCGGATCGGCCGCGGCTCGTCGCCTGGCCCGGGCGGGCGCTAAGATCGTCGTAGGCTTCAACAGCAAACCTGATCAGGCGGAAGCGGTCGTAAAGACACTCTCCGGCGCCGGCCATCGCGCGATCCGTATTCCGATGCTGGAAACACCGCTCATCCGCGAGGCCGCCACCATCGTCGCCGACGAATACGGCCGCTGCGACGTCCTCGTGAACTCGGCCGGCTTCACCCGCATGATCCCGCATACCGACCTGCAAGCCCTCACCGACGACCTGATCGATGCGATCTTCGCCGCCAACGTCCGCGGCCCGTTCGCCACCATCCGAGCTTTCGTCCCGCTGATGAAGAAGTCCGGCGACGCGGTGATCGTAAATATTTCAAGCATCGCCGCCATCGTCGGCACCGGCAGCAATATCGCGTATGGCGGCTCCAAGGCTGCCCTTGACACCATGGCCCTCTCCCTCGCGCGCGTGCTGGGTCCCGAAATCCGCGTCCTCACCGTCTCGCCCGCCGCCGTGGACACTGCCTTCGTCCCTGGCCGCACGACCGCGATGGTGGAGAAAGTCGCCTCCACCACCCCCCTGAAGCGCGTCGTGCAGGCGGACGAGGTCGCACAGGCGGTCATGGCGGCGGTCGTCAACCTGACATCCTCCACCGGGTGGATCATCCCCGTCGACGGCGGCAAACTGGTCGGCTGAGATTGGCCCGAACGGGCTGGACAACGCCCGTTCCCCTGGCATGCTGTCCGCATCAATGCAACGGAGACGACGATGACCGACTGGGTACGGGTGGCCGCGAAGGCCGATGTGAAGGAGGGCACCTGCCTCGGGGTGCGGGTCGGCGACAAGGACGTCGCCATTTACCACCTGCCCGGCGGCGAGTTCTGCGCGACCGACAACGTCTGCACGCACGAATACGCGCTGCTGTCGGATGGCTGGCTGGAGAACGGCTGCATCGAGTGTCCACTGCACGCCGCCCAGTTCGACGTTCGC
The DNA here is from genome assembly GCA_963817185.1 of uncultured Alphaproteobacteria bacterium. Classification (GTDB taxonomy): domain Bacteria; phylum Pseudomonadota; class Alphaproteobacteria; order Acetobacterales; family Acetobacteraceae; genus Rhodopila. The sequence continues at coordinate 44,550 of CAWFNN010000008.1, forward strand.
ACCGGCAAGGCCATGTCCGCCCCGGCCGAGGAGGACATCGCCGTGTATCCGGTCAAGGCCGAGGGCGACGAATTGCTGGTGCAGCTTCCGGGATGAACTTCCCGCCCGCGTCACGCCCAGTCCTGTTCGTGTCAGCCTCACTCGGGTCAGGGCGAGCCGTATCTGTCTCGTGGCCGGCCTTGTGCCGGCCACCCTCGACTTACGGTGTGGACGCCGGCAACGTCATCGATGGACGGCACAAGGCCGGTTATGACATGGGCAGGCGCCCCGACCCGCAAAGGCGGCGGATCCGGCAATGACCAGCCCCGCCCCAATCGACTGCGATATCCATCCCGTCGTCCCCGGCATCGCCGCGCTGCTGCCCTACCTGGACGATCACTGGCGCGAAACCGTGCTCCGCCGCGGCATCGAGGACCTGACCACCATCGCCTATCCCTCCCGCAATCCGCTCAGCTTTCGCCGCGACCTCCGCGACGAAACCGGCCGCACCGCCACCGACGTCGCCACCCTGACGCGTCAGGCGCTCGACCCGCTCAGCACCCGCCTGGCCATCTGCAACTGCCTCTACGGCGTTCAGGCTCAGTTCAGCGAGGACCTCGGCGTCGCCATGACCCGCGCCCTGAACGACTGGATCGTCCACGAATGGCTGGACCGGGACGCCCGCCTGCGCGCTTCCATCGTTGTCCCCATGCAGAACGCCGAATGCGCGGTGGACGAGATCAACCGCTGCGCCCCGGACCGCCGCTTCGTCCAGGTGATGCTGCTGGTCGGAAGCGAAAACACCCTGGGCCGCCGCCAGTACTGGCCAATCTACGCCGCCGCCGAACGCCACGGCCTGCCCGTCGGCATCCACGCCGGCAGCATGTATCGCAACCCCATGACCCCGGTCGGCTGGCCCACCAGTTTCACCGAGGAATACGTCAACCAGGCCACCGCGTTCCAGTCCCAGCTCACCAGCCTGATCGCGGAAGGGGTCTTCGCCAGGTTCCCGGCGCTGACCGTCGTCCTGATGGAATCCGGCGTTACCTGGCTCCCCGCCTACCTCTGGCGGCTGACGAAATTCTGGAAGGGTTTGCGCAGTGAGATCCCCTGGGTATCCGATCCGCCCGGCTCCATCGTCCGCGATCGCGTGCGCCTGACCTTGCAGCCGTTCGACGCCCCGCCCGACCCGACCTCCGTCATGCGCCTGATCGAGCACATCGGGTCCGACGAGATCCTGCTGTTCTCCACCGACTACCCGCACTATCAGTTCGACGGCGACAGCCCGATCCCCGCCGGCCTGGACCCCGCCCTGGCGCGGAAAATCATGGCGGACAATCCGCTGCGAACCTACATGCGATTAAACGAAAGGGAGACCGCGCCATGAATGTGGACGTCCTCAACCGCGCCGGCCCGCAGGCCGCTTCCACGGCGAAGCTGGCGATCGCCGACTGCGACATTCATCCCCGCCCGGCCGGCGTCGGCATCGGCGGCGTCAGCAAGTCCCTTTACCCCTATCTGTCGCAGCGCTGGATCGACCACGTCGAGGAGTTCGGCATCCAGTACCGCCAGCCCTGGGAGAAAGGCGCCGCCTATCCGAAGGGGCAGCCCCAGGCCTGCCGCCGCGACGCGTTCCTGCCGGATGGCCGCTCGCCCGGCAGCGACCTGTCGTTCATGGCGGCGCAGCACCTGGATCCGAACAACGTGGCACTGGGGATCCTGAACCCGCTGACCAATGGCCAGGGCGCCACCAACCCCTTGCTCTCCGCCGCCATCACCCACGCCACCAATGAGTGGCAGAGGGCCGAATGGACGTCGCAGGACAACCGTCTCCGGGGTTCGGTCGTGGTGCCCTACGAAGATGCCGCCGCTTCGGTGAAGGAAATCGAGCTGCGCGCCGGCGACCCGAACTTCGCCCAGGTGCTCCTGCTGTCCCGCACAGCCGAACCGCTCGGCCAGCGCCGCTACTGGCCGATCTATGAAGCCGCCGCCGCCGCTGATCTCGCGGTCGGCGTCCACGCTTTCGGCAATGGCGGCTGGCCCAACACCGCCGGCGGCTGGGGCAGCTACTACATCGAAGAAATGGTCGGCCACTCCCAGGCGCAGCAGGCCCTGCTGGTCAGCATGATCCTGGAGGGCGTATTCGAGCACGTCCCCAGCCTGCGGGTCGTCCTGGTCGAAGGCGGCCTGGCCTGGGCCGCCGCGCTGGGATGGCGCATGGACCGCCAGTGGGCAAAACTGAAGCAGGAACTGCCCCACCTGAAGCGTGCGCCATCCGAATACATCCGCACCAATGTCTGGTTCACCACCCAGCCGGTCGAGGAACCCGAACCCCGCACCCAGCTCGCCGAGGCGATCGACTGGATCGGCTGGGACCGCATCCTGTTCGCCACCGACTACCCGCACTGGGACTTCGACGATCCCGCCCATGCCCTGCCGATCAAGCTGACCGAGGCGCAGCGGCGGGCAGTGTTCGTTGACAACGCGAAGGCGGTCTATCGGCAGGGTTGAGCGGGTCGGGCCCCGCGGCTGATGTCGGCTCTGATGGAATACGAGCAAGAAGCGCGACACGATGGTGAAAGCACGGAGTAGCTTTTTCAATGCGAGCTTCGTGCGGCCGCGGCACTGGCAGGCCTTCTGTTCGTCAGCGTCTCAGTCATTCAAGCCCGGATTCTTGAACTCGGCCGGCGGATCGAGGACTTGAGGCACTCGGCATTCTGTTCTTGATCATTATGGTAACTTCGCTGCCTCTGGTGGCCGGACAGCCGCTCCGCCTGCTCTGAGTCGAAATCCTCGTTCTTGGGACGATGGGGCTGATTGCAACTGTGCTTTTGAAGCTACATGCGGCACGTCGAGGAACCCCATCGACGGAGTTCCATGAGGACGGTGGTCATCGATCGATTGGCTGTGAGTGTGGTCGCCCTCGCCGGATTGACGCTCCTTTGGCGGGGCGAGGGCGCGGGACTTTACCTGCTTCCAGCGGGTATCCTTCTATCCTTCTTTGCCGCCGGCGCCGGTGTGTGGGTTTTGCTCGTTGAGATCAACCGCCAAGTGGTTGGGACGCATGATTGCGAAATGATGTCAAATCGCCCCGACACGACGACGACTTTCCTACGGCTTGCTGCAACTTCCAGATAATCAGGCACTTTGCGTCGGCCGCATTTCTTGATTTCTATGCCGGCAGACTAGAGCATGATCGCGCTGAGCGGAACTTCCCCGGCGAGTAAATCATGCGATCAAACAAAGAGATAGACCATTTTCGGCCTGCACGGTCAGGCTGAAAATTGTCTATGCACCCTTCCGCCCGAACACGAAATTCAAAGCCGTGTCGTTGCGAACCCTTCCTTCGACCGCCCCAGCAGTCACGCTGTCGACGTATTCGGAATGCATCGCCTCCCGCGTCGCCGGTTGTGCCTGCCTGAGGGCTTGCCATGCGGGATGGCCCATTCGCTCGTCCCAGAACCCGATTGCCTTATCAAGCGCGATGGGGCTGGAGTTGACGAGTTCAGTTCGGATGTCCACAACCTCGAACCCTGCCCCTTCAAGCAATGAGCCGCATTTGCTTTGTGTATCTGCTATGTCGGCATAGGCTAGATGAACACCGTGTGCGGCAGCTATCTCCGCGATCCTTTGGGATAGTCCGAAGGGCTTTGCAGGCACGTCGAACGCAATGATACCGCGCGGTTTGAGAAAATCGAACCAGTGGCGAAGAGCGCGGGGAATGTCCGAAATGAAAACGATCGCCGATGCACAGAATATAAAATCAAAGCTGTCGTGCGGAAACGCAAGTTGTTCGGCGTCGGCCTGCACGAAGTCGATATTGCGCGTCCCAGCCTTCGCTGCCTTGTGACGCGCCTCGGCGAGCATTCCTCGCGAGGCATCAATCGCGATTACTTTCCCCGCAGGCCCGACCTTTTGTGCCGCTTCGAGCGCCAGAAGCCCCGTTCCCGTGGCAACGTCCAGGATGCCCGACCCCGGCCTGATGTCCACCCCATTGATCAGCAGCGACACCACGCAGTGGTGCACCTCGTCAAGGTCGTAAGTCGCGGCTCGCTTGTCAAAGTACGACTGTTGCTTCATACCAACGCTTGTGCTCCTCGCGGTGCCATTGCGCCTTCTGCGCCGATCACGCACGGATAGGGTAACCCGGGCCCACCGGTCTGGCAAAGTCTGGTAGCTGCCCGTGGCATTTGTCACCGTCCGGCCACCATGTGCGGGCAGCGAGGTTGATGCGGCAATATTACGGTATTATCTTCCGGGAAATCCTAAAGTCTTGACTTGTGCGACAGTTGGCGGAAACCTCGAAAGCCGGCTCGCATACGGGGCTCCCGATGAGATGGCTCTCGGTCCAACTGGACTGGCCGGAGGAGAAGCGGCGGGGCTGATGCGTCGCCGTGGATGCGCCAGGGAGGTCGTGCGGAAATGAGGCCGTTCCGGTTTGGCGTAAGTGTCCGGCACGCGCGATCGCGGACAGAATGGATCGAGAAAGCCCGCAAGGTCGAGGCGCTCGGCTTTACCACGCTGACAGTCCCCGATCACCTCACCGACCTCGTGGCGCCGATGCCCGCGTTGATCAGCGCCGCGGAGGCGACCAAAACCCTCCAGATCGGCACCAGCGTTCTCAACAACGACCTTCGCCATCCCGTGCTGGTGGCACGTGAAGCCGCGACCGTCGATCTGCTGACCGACGGGCGCCTCGAACTCGGTCTCGGCGCCGGGAGCATGAAGTGCGAATATGACGAAGCGGGGTTCTCGTTCGATCCGGGACGAACCAGGGTCGAGCGGCTGGCAGAATCGGTCACCATCATCAAGCGCCTGCTGAAAGGGGAACAGGTCACCTTCACCGGCCGGCACTATCGCGTCACCGGCCATACGATCGCGCCACCTCCCGCACAGAAGCCCCATCCGCCAATTCTCATCGGCGGCAACGGCCGTCGCCTCCTCACCCTCGCGGCGCGGGAAGCCGACATCGTCGGTTTCTCGGGACTGACCTTTCGCGACGGCGGCGCCGCGCCGCCGGATATTTCCGGATGGCGCGCGTCCGGCGTCGATGAGCGGGTGCGCCTCGTGCGCGAGGCGGCCGGCGAGGCCCGATTGAAGCGGCTGGAATTGAACGCGCTGGTCCAACAGGTCGTCGTGACCGACGATCGACGCCACGCGGCCGAAGCACTGGCAGGAAGCTGGACGCAGCTAACCGCGGAAGAGATCCTCCAGAGCCCCTACGTTCTGATCGGAACAATCGACCAGATGGTGGAAGACCTCCAGGCCTATCGCGATCGCTGGGGCATCTCCTACTACATTGTCCACGAGCCCCATATGGACGCCTTCGCCCCCGTCGTTGCGCGCCTCGCCCGCTTCTAGTACCGCCGTACCGAGGCCTTGACGGGTTGAAGGGAGGGCTGCACTCGACCGTCGGGCCTTGCGCCAACGGTGCCCCGACGACCGGAGTTGGCCGACAGCGGCCAGTCTGCTTTCAAGCGCTCAACGCTGACGAGCAGACGTTGATGCCAGGCGTTCTGTTTCGGCAACTGCCGACCCTACCAAGCCATCAGGGAATGGGCCGCCGGTTCCGAAAAAAGTCATTCGTCGGCGCAGGCCGGTAGCGGCTCTGCGTCCATGCTCGTCGTTGCCGCTTTACGGCCGCGCTGCCTAAAGCCGGACGTTCATTTACTGGGCAGATCCTGGAAGGTTCGCCAGATCCATGAAGCTGTAACGCGGGATGGTAGTTGGCGTGAATCGCTCGCGCGGCGGATATGTTGCGTACCCGTGTGGGAGCCGGAGAATCCGCTGGAGCGAAATGCCATTGGCCCGAGATTGGCACCGATGGCCGACTCCATACGAATGGGCGTCGCTGGGCTTCGCCTTCGCGGCATTCGTAAGCGTTCTCGGCTACCTCGTCAGTAGAGCGAGTGACGATGTAAGCCGGTCCCACCCAGAGAAGCGGACAGCGATGTCGAGCTACTGGTCCATCTGTGCCATCGCATTGCGCAAGGGTGCATCGGAGATCTGCATGAGGCCATGATAGGGGTCGTTCAACTCCAGGATAAGGAAAATCGCGCCAGCGACCGAAAGCGCACCCACCGCCAGCGCCACGGCGACGGTCGCGTTGAAGCGCGCGAACAGACCGAAGCCGAGAAACAGCACGCCGATCCAGAAGACCAGCACCGTCAGGAACGGCCATGCGATCGAGCCGCCAAGCTGCTCGAACATCAGCAGACGTGATTGAGTGATGCTTTCTTCCTCCTGCAAGGCCCGGCTCTGCATCATCCGTTCTACGTCGGTTTTCGGCGAGAGGCTTAGCAACTGCTCGACGTTGGCATTCACCGAGTTTCGTGTTTCCCTTGAGTTGAGAGTCTCCGGCCGCACACCCTCTGGCGACCAGATCCGGTCATGCGATTGCCGGACAATGTCGTGCAGTCCATCACGCGCCACCTTCGCCCCGGGCCCGTACAATTCCAGCGTCCGGTCGAGCAGGACGATGTTGGCGGAGAGTGCTGTCAGTTCACTTTTCTGCCGGTCATAGGAGGTGCTCGCAGATGCGACGAGCAGGCTGAGCACCAGCGCGGCCATGGTGCCGATCAGGCCCATCACGAGCTTCACGACATCCCGCGTGTCCTCGTCCAGATGACGGTCTGGCAATTTGACGTGGAGGACCATTCCGACGATGGCGGCGCCGAAGGAACAGCCCAAAACGACCGAGGCTATGGCGAACAAGCTCACCGTATCGACCTTCCTTTGCCTTCAGGCGTCAGGACTTGGGCACGCCCCGCAGTATACGCCGCTTGTCCCTGGCAAGGACGCAAATCTGGGACGATTTCAACTGCTTGGCGGCTGCCGGAGCGGAATTTGCCGGCGGACCGTCTTGCGGGTGCAGAAGTCCGGTGCGGATGTCCGCTGCGGGGCTGCGGTCGGGGGCGCAGCTGCGGCGTGATTTGTTCTGCCGCGCGCCGCTGGTGCGACAGTGGGGTGGGTCGGGACCGAGGGGCGCCGAAGGCTTGACCCGCATCCCGATCCGGGCGCGGCCTTGCATAGGATTCTGCTCGACAAAATCGTTGTCGCAAGACTGGCCCGGGCCGTACAGTCCGCCGTGGATGGGGGCAATCGCAGGCTATATGGGACAGATCGGTATCATGCTCCTGGTCTGCGTGAGCCTGTGTGGATGCTTTGGCCTTGGGAACACGCGGCTCTATGAGGATCAGCTCGGCTATTCCCGGGCGTTGGGGGATGCGGAAAAGAGTGACACGCTCCTCAATGTCGTGCGGCTACGCTACGCTGACACGCCTATAATCCTTCAAGCGACGCAGGTCATCTCCGGCTACCAGCTCCAGCGCAACGTGACCGGCGGCTTTGAGGTCTTCCCGATCGAACATCCCAACACCTTCGTGAGCGGCGGTGCCTCGGCACAGCTCCAGCAGAGCCCGACCTTCACATTCCAGCCGCTTTCCGGCGCACAGTTCGCAGAAAGCTTCGTGCGGCCCTTGTCGCCGGCCGAGATGCTTCCCCTCGCCAACGGCGGCCTGCCTATCGACGTGCTTTTCCGGCTATGCGTGCAGTCGATCAACGGGCTCAGCAACGCGGTGGCACTGACGCAAGTGGGCGCCGCCGGCTCGCCCGATTTCTTTCTGCTGCTGCGAGATCTCCGCCGTTTGCAGATCGCGGGTGTGCTGAGCATTCGGCTTCAGCGCAACGCTGCGCCCACAGGCACCCATCGGGATTCCGATCCCGGTCACGTCTACCTTTATCTCGCCACCACGCGTGATCCAGACCTCCTGGCGGCGGTGGAGCAGGCAAAGCGACTGCTGGGCATGCCGTCTGGCGTGAGCGAAGCCGAGGTCGTCTATGGTTACAGCCGGGCACCTGGGCAGGTGGCTCTTCTCAGCCGTTCCATGTTAGGCGTGCTGGCCCAACTTAGCCTCCAGATGGAGGTCCCGCCGGACGATATCGCGCGGCATCGGACCCTTCCGACCGTGGGCAATATCGGACTGGAGCACCGGCCGGTGGTCATCGTCCACTCCGGTGCTGCGGCACCAGCGGATGTCTTTACCTCAGCGCAATATCGCGGGACCTGGTTCTGGATTGCCGAAGACGACTTCGACAGCAAACTAGCCTTTACCATCGTGCAGATTCTTCTAGCCCTTTCAAGGACGGAAATCGCTCCGGGTGCCATCGTGACCATTCCTGCTGGCTGAATAGGGCCGCCGACGCGAGACGGCGCGGCGGATCATCAAGGCGCAAAATACGATGCTGAATCGATATGGTGAGCGGATCGATTGTCTTGGCGAATGGTCTCGTCCATCGGTCGGCTCCTTCCCGGTTGAAGACGCCGAAATGCTCCGCCGACCTCGTCGGCTGCTGTGCGGGACACGGTCGGGTCATGTCAGTCGGGGTCGTGGGCGGACGCGCTATTTCACTCGTTCCCCAAACAGTCGAACACCGACCGCCGCCGCCGCCGTGCACAACGACCCGTCCAGCGTGGCCAGCGGCAGTACTCGCGGTCGTGCCAGCTCCAGATACGCCGCGTCATACAGCGTAAGTCGGAAGCGATCGGCCAACAGCAGGGTCTCGCCCCAGGCATGCGAGTCGGTCGACTGATCGATCGTGATATCCAGCAATGACAGATCGTCCAGCGCGGCACGACGGAAGTCCGCATCGATCCGTCCCCGCCGCAGCGCAACAGTCAGGCTGTTCCCAACCTCCAGCCGCCACAACGCGGGCACAACCGCTCCCTCGCCTGCGACCTGATCGAAGACCGCCCTGATCGCATCGGTGGTCTCGTCGCCGTAGATCCACGGAGCGTTGCCGAACTGTCCAGGACCAGACTCACGGACGGCCTTCGTCCCGGCAGGCCTTCCATTCCTCCCAATCGAAACGACCCAGCTTCCGCTGTTCGGCTCGGGCGCGGATGCGCGCGACAGCCGCACGCGCCTCCCCGCGGCTGACGACCGGCCGCGCCGGCACCAGCCGAGCCACTTCCTTGCCACGACGAGTAATCATGACCTCTTCGCCCTGCTCAACTAGGTCGAGCAGGTGTCCAAGGGTGTTCTTCGCCTCGAATGCGCCAACCTCGTGCATGGACACCCTCATATAAGCCAGTACAGTCTAGCTCGTTTGCCGCAAGCCTTTCCACCATGGTGTCAAGCCGTTGCTCCATCCCCGCACACGTGGCACCTTCAACGGCGACGCTCTCCCTACGGAACCCCCTCTTGTGACCCTGATCCTGGCCAGCCGCCCCAACGTCTACGCCAACTCTCCCCTCGACCGCATCGCCACCCGCCGCGAGGACGCGGCCTGGATCGCCGAGAAGCTGGCCGATCCCGAAACCCTTTTCGTCCCGGTCTGGCGCACCAGGAACCTCGTCCGCGGCACCGACGCCGGTAATCCCGAAGCCGTCTACATTTCCGGCGAGATGGCCCACACACTGCGGATGGAACACGACGGCCCCTGGGCCTTCCTCGGCATCCTCGACGACCGCGCCGTCTTCGCGCTCGACATCTCCTCCACCGACGACCCCGTTCCCCTGCTTCCCGAAACCCTGGGCAGCTTCGTCGACCTCAGGTCTGTCGGCTGGGGCGTGCCCCGGCCCGAAGCGTCGGTCCTGGCGCATGCCCGCGGCCTCATGCACTGGCGCCAGCGCCACAAGTTCTGCGGCGTCTGCGGCAACGCCTGCGAGGTCAAAAGCGCCGGCCACATGATGCAGTGCACAGTCTGCAAGACCCAGCATTTCCCCCGCACCGACCCCGCCGTCATCATGCTCGTCCACCGCGGCGACCGCGCCCTCCTCGGCCATTCCACCCGCTTCCCCCGCGCTACGATGTATTCCACCCTCGCCGGCTTCGTCGAACCCGGCGAGACCCTGGAAGAGGCCGTCCGCCGCGAGGTCTTCGAAGAAGCGGGCATCCAGACCGGCGACGTCCACTACCACTCCAGTCAGCCCTGGCCGTTCCCAGGCAACATCATGCTGGGCTTCTACGCCGAGGCGCTGACCGAGGAGATCACCATCGACCCCGAGGAACTCAAGGACGCCCGCTGGTTCACCCGCGAGCAGATGCGCAACTGCGAGCAGCACGGCTTCGCCTTGCCGCGGGCCGACAGCATCGCCCGCCGCCTGATCGAGGACTGGCTGGCGCACGGCTGAACCATGTCATCCCTCGCCACCGTAGGCTATGAAGGCACCACCATCGGATCGGTGCTGACGACGCTGCGTGATGCCGGCGTTGCCCTGCTGATCGACGTCCGCGCCGTGCCCCAGTCGCGAAAACCCGGCTTCTCCAAACGCCAGCTCGCCGCCGCCCTCGACGAGGCCGGCATCGCCTACGTCCACCTCCAGGCGCTCGGCACACCCAAGCCCGGCCGCGACGCTGTCCGCGCCGGCCACCCTGAGCGCATGGAACCGATTTTTTCGAATCACATGACGTCCGACCGGTCCCAGGCCGAACTGGCGCAGGCCAGGCAACTTGCCCGGGAACGACCCGCCTGCCTGCTGTGCTTCGAGCGCGACCACGCCACCTGTCACCGCCGGCTGGTCGCCGAGATGATCGTCGCCGAAACCGGCCAGCCCGTGCTGCATCTCACTCCGCCATAGCACAAGTCCCGGGATTTCGGCCCGTCCCGCCCCACCAGCGAGCCGGCGCGCGTTTGTCACTGCCCGCGCCTTCCGCTAGCCTCACCGCAAACCCACGGGAGGTTGGCATGGACCAGCTGTCCATCGGCGATGCACGCGCCCCATGGCCGAAGGGCCTTACCCAGGTGCCGTTCCACGTCTACCAGGACCCGGCACTGCTGGAGCAGGAGCAGCGTCTGCTGTTCGAGGGCCCGGTCTGGAATTTCCTCTGCATCGAAACCGACATTCCAAACCCCGGCGACTGGCGCACGACCTTCGTCGGGCGCATGCCGGTCGTCGTCGTGCGAACCGAAACCGGCGGCCTCGCGGCATTCGAGAACCGCTGTCTGCATCGTGGCTCCCTCATCTGCCTCGACAACGCCGGCAATGCGAAGGACTTCACCTGCGTCTATCACGCCTGGCGCTACGACCTGAGCGGCAATCTGAAATCGATCGCGTTCCGCAAGGGCGTCAACGGCAAGGGCGGCATGCCCGACGATTTCCACCCGGAGGACCACGCGACCCGCAAACTCCGCATCGAAACGATCATCGGCCTCGCGTTCGGCACCTTCTCGGACGCAACGCCCAATCTGGAAGACTTCATCGGCCCCGAGGTCTCCGCCGCTTTGCGCCTGACCGCCAGCCGCAAGCTGCAGGTGATCGGCCGGTTCACCGAAGTCCTGCCGAACAACTGGAAACTCTATGCCGAGAACGTGCGCGACACTGTACCACGCCAGCCTGCTGCACGTGTTCTTCGCCACCTTCCGGATCAACCGGCTGAGCCAGGGCGGCGGCGTCAGCGTCAGCGACAACGGCGGCTGCGCTGTCTCAACCACCCTCGCTCCGACCCAGGAGACCGACACCGCCTACGACGGCATCCGCTCGGTCGATGACGGCCTGCGCCTGTCCGACCCCAGCATGCTCGACGCCGAAGACGAGCACGGCGACCGGGTCCGCCAGCAGATCCTGTCCGTATTCCCCAGCTTCGCCATGCAGCGCACCTATAACGTGATGGCGCTTCGACAGTTCGTGCCGCGCGGCGTAGACAAGACCGACCTCAACTGGATCTACCTTGGCTATGCCGACGATCCGCCGGAGCTGCGCCGGCGCCGCCTGAAGCAGCTCAACCTGGCGGGACCAGCCGGTTTCGTATCGATGGAGGACGGTTGCATCGGCAACTTCGTCGAACGCGGCGCGGTCGCCGCCCCGAACGGCGTTTCGCTGCTGGAAATGGGCGGCGCCGGCACCGAAAGCCAGGAAACCCGGGCGACGGAAACCGCGATCCGCGGCTTCTGGAGAATGTGGCGCGCGGTGATGCGGCAATGAGCGCTGAAATGCTGTCCCGCATCGCCGCCCTCAATGCCGAATACGCCGCTGCCATCGATGATGACCGCCTGGAAGACTGGCCGAACTTCTTCGACGACGATTGCCTCTACAAGATCACCTCGGCCGATAATCTGCGCGACGGCAACGAAGCCGGCATCGTCTACGCCGACAGCCGATCGATGCTGGCCGACCGCGTGCTCGCGTTACGCAGAGCCAACATCTACGAACGCCAGAGCTATCGCCACATCGTCGGAACGTCGCGGCAGACCGGGCCGGACGCCGCGGAGACCCCGTTTCTGGTGGTGCGGACGATGCGAGACGGCCGGATGGACCTGTTCGTGGCCGGCCGCTATCGAGACCGGCTGCATGACGACGCCGGTACGCTCCGATTCAAGGAACGCATCGTGATCTGCAATTCGTCGCATTTCGATACGCTGGTGGCGATCCCGCTTTAGACCATCTTCATCCTGACTGTGCGCGCCGAAAATGGTCTACGTCTTTGTTTGATCGCATAATTCACACGCCGGCCACGTTCCGCTGTCCGCGATCATGCTCTAGAAAACAATGCTTTGCCAGTGTCCTCATCGATTCGGAAGTTCGTAAGGCGGCTGATCCAGGCATGGCGAACTTCCGAATCGGGACACGAGTATCCGATTTCAAAGAAGCACAGTGCAGCCACTGGCCGCGGCCAGACGCGAGCATGGTTCCGATCACCGGCGGCGTTCAGCCCCCACGCCGCCACCGGTGCCTGCCTCGGTCAAATACGCCGTGCGTCGTCTGGACCGGTTTGTCCGAGCATCACGTTGGTGCCGCGGCGTTGCCCTCGCGCTTGCTCGCTTGCGCTTGCTGAAGCAAAGAAAGTGGAGACGCGGATGCACGCCGATCAGGCCGGATGACGCAGATGGTGCGCTCGCCCGGCCACGGGTCTCGCGTGACCCGGTGCCGGTTCAGCCGCGATCCGCGTGCATCCGTCTGATCCGCGTGCATCTTCGTTTTCTCTTGTTTTTTCGCATTGGCGCGGCCCACACAGGCGCGGGAGCGGCGCACGTAAGCAAAATCGACACTCGCGAGCCGCGGTCCGCGCCGCGCGCCGTCAGCCCGATCCGGATAATGATTTCGGGGCATGCGAAACCGCCCAAAAGGCCGAATTGACTTCGCGGCCAACGACGGCAGACTGTTCCAATGATGAAATCGCCCGATGATAAAGCTACCTCATGACAGCAGAGATGCCGGCACCACGCCAAGCCCGGCCACGCAACTTGAGTGAAACGGCCGATGGCAGCGGCTCGAGAAATCGTTCGGCATCATTTCACCACCATTATTGAACCAACGGATGAATCACAAGCAGCAGACAGTAATCAGAAGGCAGGACAGCCGAGCGGCACAAGCCGCGCCGCCCGGCACCGAGCAGATGTTCGCCACCGCCCTGCAACTTCATCAAACCGGACGCCTGCAGGACGCCGAACGCCTCTATCTTCAGGTTGTCGCCCTGGCTCCGCGTCACTCCGATGCCCTCCACCTCCTCGGCGTGATCGCCCTTCAGGCTGGACAGATCGATCTCGCCGTGGATCGGATCGGCCAGGCAATCAGCATCAATCCCAATGTCGCATCGTATCATTCCAACCGGGGCGCCGCGCTGAGCGAGCGGGGGCGACTTGACGAGGCTGTCGCATGCTATCGCAGGGCGATCACGCTCAGGCCCGGCTATCCCGACGCCCATAACAATCTGGGCACCACACTGCGGGAACAGGGACAGTTGGACGAGTCCGTCGCCTGCTACCGCAGAGCCCTCGCCCTCAAACCCGACTATCCCGAGGCACATTTCAATCTGGGCATTTCGCTGGAACGACAGGGACGCCTGCCGGAAGCCGTCGGCAGCTACCGCAAGGCCCTCGATCTCCGGCCCGCTTTCCCCGAAGCGCACGACGCCCTGGGCTCCACGCTCAAGCAGCAGGGTCGCCTGCAGGAGGCGATCGCCGCCTATCGCAAAGCCCTCGAAATCCGGCCGAACTACCCGGAGGCGCATAACAACCTGGGCGGCACGCTGAAGGAACAAGGTCGGCTGGACGAAGCGATCGCCTGCTGCCGCACCGCCATCGATCTCAGGCCGCGCTTCCCCGAGGCCTACAGCAACCTGGGAAGCGCCCTCGCGGAGCAGGGCCGGCTGGATGACGCTGTCGGCTGCTATCGCAAGGCCCTGACGTTCAAACCCGATTTCCCCGAGGCCTACAACAACCTGGGCACCGCGCTCCGCGAACAGCGGCACCTCGATGAGGCGATCACCTGCTTCCGCCGCGCTATCGCCCTCCGCCCGCGCTACCCAGACGCCCATTTCAGCCTGGCGATGGCGTTGCTGGCGCAGGGTGACATGGCGCCCGGATGGCAGGAGTACGAATGGCGCTGGCAGACGCCGCAGATGGCCAGGAGCCGTCGTCAGTTCGTGCAACCGCAGTGGCGCGGCGAGGCGGCCGCGGGGCGGACGCTGTTGATCCATGCCGAACAGGGCTTCGGCGACACGCTGCAGTTCTGCCGCTATGCCACGCTGGCCAACCAGCAGGGGCTGCGCGTGATCATGGAGGTGGATCAGCCGCTGGTCCGCCTGCTGCGCAGCCTGGCCGGGGTCGATCGGGTCGTAGAGCGCGGCGAGGCACTGCCGCCCTTCGATCTTCACTGTCCGCTACTCAGCATGCCGTTGGCGCTCGGCACCACCCTCGCCAGCATTCCAGGCAGTAAGGCCTACCTGCACGCCGACGCCATGCAGGTGACTGCTGTGGGGCAGCGCCTTGCCAGTATGCCCACGCAAGGTCCCGGGACCGGCCCCAGGGTCGGTCTGGTCTGGGCGGGCAATCCCCGCCTCCATTCACCCGCCCTGGCCGCGGTCGACCGCAGGCGCTCATTGCCGCCGGACCGCCTCGTGCCCTTGCGGGCGCTGCCCGGGTTTCATTTCGTCAGTCTGCAAAAGGGTTGTCCCGTGCCAGGGGAAAACCTTCCGCTGACCAACCTGATGGATGAGATGGCCGACTTCGCCGACACGGCTGCGCTGATCGCCAACCTCGACCTCGTCATCTCCGTCGACACCGCCGTCGCCCATCTGTCGGCAGCGCTCGGCAAGCCGACCTGGCTGCTGGACCGCTTCGATTCGTGCTGGCGCTGGCTGGTCGGACGGCGCGACAGCCCGTGGTATCCGTCGATGCGCCTCTATCGCCAGCCCCGCCCAGGCGACTGGGACCCCGTGCTGGCCGAAGTCATCCGCGACCTGAACAACTTTGCCGCCGACCGGAACGCCACGAGGATTGGCTGACGCGGCCCTATGCGGCGAGCCCACTCTTCCCGGACGCCTCGCCTTATCGGCAGGCTAACCCTTGCCGGGATTCCCTCGCATCGAAGGCCGGTCCAATTCTAAGGACTCGCAGTCGGCGCATCGCAGGACAGCGGCGCCGTCCCACCTCGGCCGAAATAGACCTGCTCCAATCGCCGGGTGGATCAGCTTCATTGTCCGGGCCGGAACCACGATCGTGCCCCGCGCGGGGACATGGACGCGATCCGCCCCGCCAGGACCGGGGCCTTTCCACCA
Organism: uncultured Alphaproteobacteria bacterium; assembly: GCA_963817185.1. Taxonomy (GTDB): domain Bacteria; phylum Pseudomonadota; class Alphaproteobacteria; order Acetobacterales; family Acetobacteraceae; genus Rhodopila. The sequence continues at coordinate 60,029 of CAWFNN010000008.1, forward strand.
TTTGCTCCTCCGGCAAAACGGCTGTCCCGTCCTCGCACGGCTGGCACGGCCGATGTTGACGATGGAGCCTGGGCCGGACATCGCCTCTCACCATGATCGCCGGATCGCCATCCCCGAACGCAAGCATTGGACCGACTGACTCGATCTTTCCATCTCCGCGAAAACCGTGTTGAAACCGTTGCCAGCAGGTAGTCTGTCGGTTGAGCAGGTCGGCTGGTCCGGGCGACCGCACTCGGACGCTCCCCCGCTACCACGGCCTATCCTGTGGTGGAGGAACCACGCGGGACCGACCTGGCGTTCGTGAGTTCGATCCATGTCGGAGCGTGGTCGCTGGCCTTTTCCCAACCGCGCACATCGCGATCAACGCCCGCCGCTTTGAGGCGCGGCGCAACGGCGGGGCTGAGCAGGAGATGGTCGATGCGCAATCCGGCGTTGCGGCCGTAGGCATTCCGGAAATAATCCCAGAACGTGTAGATGCGCTCGTTCGGATGCAGTTTCCGCAGCGCATCGGTCCAGCCCTGGGCGAGAAGACCGCGGTAGGCGTCTCGGACTTCCGGGCGGAACAGCGCGTCGTCTACCCATCGCTCCGGCTTGTAGACGTCGAGGTCGGTGGGCATGACGTTGTAGTCGCCCGCGAGCACAACGGGCGCGCCGCTGGCGAGAAGCGTCGCGGCATGGGTGGCGAGCCGCTCAAACCACCGTAGCTTGAAATCGAACTTCGGACCGGGCGCCGGATTGCCGTTCGGCAGGTAAAGGCAGCCCACCAGCAGACCTTTGACGGCCGCCTCGATATAGCGGCTGTGAGCGTCGTCAGGATCGCCCGGCAGGCCGCGCCGGGTTTCGATGGGATCGGCCCCTCGCGCCAGGATGGCGACGCCATTCCAGCTTTTCTGGCCATGCCAGATCGCACCGTAGCCGGCATCGCGGATCGGGCCTTCCGGAAACTTGTCCTGTGGCGCCTTCAGTTCCTGCAGGCACACGATGTCGGGCGCCGCTTCGTGGATCCAGCGCAGAAGAACGGACAATCTTCCATTCACGCCATTCACGTTGAACGTGGCGAGCTTCATGGCCCGCCGATATGAGCCAGAATATTCACAAGCATGCCGAAGGGATCGCCCACGTAGAAGCGGCGTACGACCCAGGGTTCATCAACGGGTCCGTATTCGATCGGAAAGCCTGCCGCCCGCATTGCGTCCAACGCGGCGTCGACGTCATCGACCTCAATCGAAAAATCGGGAACGGGCGTTCCCGAGCCGCCTTCGCTCGCGATGCTGATCTGCACCGTCCTCTGCCCGCGTGAGCCGCAGGTGGCGATCCAGCCAAGGTCCATCGTGACTTCAAGCCCGAGCGTGTCGCCGTGGAAGCGCTTCGCCGCCGTGACGTCAGCCGTGGCGATGTTGCTGATGATACGCCTGACATTCACTTCATGGGCCCTCCCCCACGCCCAACGGCCTCGCGGAGGGGCGGTTCCACACCAAACACGCTCCGGCCGCCATACTCGTGCGAGCGGGCGCGCTCCTCGGCGAACAACACCTCCACCGAAGGTCCGCAGGCGTGCCGTTCCAGCCGGCGCGCCTGCTCGTCCAGGCGCTTGATCGCGGCAAGCTGTTCTGACTGGTCGAGTTTGGCTTTTTGCACCGCGGTCTTCAGCACGTCGATAGTGCGATCATAGACCTTCAGCGGCACTGGGTAGGGGTGCCGGTCCTTGCCGCCATGGGCGATCGAGAACCGCGCCGGATCGCTGAAGCGGTAGGGCGCGCCATGGAGGACCTCGGCGACCTGGGCCAGCGCCCGGACGGTTCGTGCGCCGACGCCGGGGACGAGCAGAAGCTGCGCGAAATCCTGCGGGCCGCATTCGGCGGCGGCGGCCAGATTGGCATGCAGCCGCCGGGAGACGATGTCTTCGGGCCTGACATCGTGATGGCCTGGCATGACGAGATGCGGCAGCATCGGCTCGGCCTGGGGGCGTTCGATGCCGCGCTCCTCCAGCCTGGCGAGCTGCCGATCGATCCCGTCCGGCCCGAGCGCCCCGAGCACATCGAGCTGTCGCTGTCGCGAGGCCTCCGCACGCCGATCGGTCAGGTTGACGATCACACCCTGTTCGACGCCGTCGATCGCGGCGTGCGGCGCGTCCACGAAGCTCTGCAATCCTTCGGACAGCCAGTGATAGCGCCTTGCCTGGCGTCGATCGCCGTTCATGCCCTGCTGGACCACGACCCAGTGCCCGTCATCGGTGACGATGAAGCCGTGCAGATAGAGGTCGAACCCGTCCTGCACCGCCGCACTGTCGACCTTGGCGACGAGCCGGCTTGTCTTGGCGAGCGCGACGCCATCGAGCCCGACCCGATCGCCGATCGCGAGCAGTTCATGGGGCGTCTGGCGCGAGTGATTGCCGCGTCCGCCGCAGACATGGATGCCGAGCTCTGCGGACAACGGCGTCAGGCCGCGCTTCAGCGCGCCGATGACGCTCGTGGTGATGCCCGAGGAATGCCAGTCCATACCCATCACCGCGCCGAACGACTGGAACCAGAAGGGGTGCGCCAGCCGGCGCAGCAGCTCGTCGCGGCCGTACTCGAGGACGATCGCCTCGCTGATCACTGCGCCCGAGCCGCGTCATGCGATCGCCCAGCCATTTGGGTACGTGCCCGCCGTGGAGCGGCAGGTCGGCGCTGCCCGCCCGCCGTCCCATCAGCGTGCCCCTGTCGAGGCGACGTGTGGCGCCGCGGCACGCTCGGGAGTGGTGGTCCCACCGGTCCCAAACAGCGGCAGCGCCTCGTCGCTGCAGGCCGGCGTCGGGTCGAAATTCGACACGGTGACACCAAGCAACCGGACGCCCTTGGCGGTCGGCAGCAGTGTGCGCACCAGTTCGACGCTCGCCCGCCGCAGCAGATCGTGGCGCGCGATCGCCGCCGGGAAGCTTCGGCTGCGGCTGACCTGCTGGAAGTCGGCGAACTTCACCTTCACCGTTACCGTCCGGCCGTAGGCCTTGGCCTTGTCACACCAGGCCCAGACGTCGTCGGCCATGGCCTCGACGCCGGCCTCGATGTCGGCGGACGCGGTCAGGTCGCGCGCGAAGGTGGTCTCGGAGCCGGAGGACTTGCGCGGACGATCTGCGACCACGGGCCGCTCGTCTTCGCCGTTGGCGATGCCGAGATACCACGCGGCGGATTTGCCGAAATGCTGCTGCAGGAAGGCGAGCGGCTTCGCTCTCAGATCCGCCCCCGTTTCGATCCCAAGCCGCTGCATCCGCGCCGCGGTGACCGGTCCGACGCCGTGGAACCTGCCGACCGGCAGCGATGCGACAAAGTCCGCGCCCATCCCGGGCGCGATGACGAACTGTCCGTTCGGCTTGCGCTGGCCGGACGCGAGCTTGGCAAGGAACTTGTTGTAGGAAATGCCGGCCGAGGCCGTCAGACCTGTTTCCTGGAGGATGCGGGCGCGAATCTCCTTGGCGGTCGCCGAGGCGCTCGGCAGGCCTCGCCGGTTCTCCGTGACATCGAGATAGGCTTCATCCAGCGACAAGGGCTCGATCAGCGCCGTGTAATCCGTGAAGATGGCGTGGATCTGGCGCGAGACCGCGCGATAGATGTCGAAGCGCGGCGGCACGAACACCAGTTCGGCGCACAGGCGCATCGCCGTGGTCGACGGCATGGCCGAACGCACGCCGAAGGTGCGGGCCTCATAGCTCGCTGCCGCGACCACTCCCCGCGCGGCGCCATGGCCGACCGCGACGGGGCGCCCCCGAAGCGCCGGGTTGTCGCGCTGTTCGACCGACGCGTAGAACGCGTCCATGTCGACGTGGATGATCTTGCGCATCGGCATGTCGGGACCATACCATGGAGCGAACAGAAAAAGAACTCCGGATCGTCCGACGTTGGGGGATCGTCCGACGTTGGGGGATCGTCCGACGTTGGGCGGCCAGGCGTTTCTCTCCTATCGCGCGGCCCTCAGCCGATAAAGCTGGACCCATATGTGGACGGCCGCCTCCTCGCGATTGTGTTTTGCAGCGTTTTGATCAGATCGCTTGCGCCCTTATGTCCGGCATCTGTCGATGCGCTCGCACATGAACGCGGGCCAAGGTGGTTTCCCCGACAAGCGCTCCAAACAACAGAGCGACCTGTAACGGCGGCCACCGGGTCCATCGGAGTGTCCCGAGTCGTGGATCGATCGATCACACCTTCTGCTCCTTCTATCGCAGGTTCCGGTATCGGCTCAGCACGGTTGCGGTTCGGTTGCTCCCCGTCGCTGGCCGATCAAAACGACCCGCCGCCGATGTTTCGGCCGCCGAAGGAACGTGTTGGAAGACCGATAGACGGTCAAAGAAGATTTCCTGCAAAGCCGTGCAACGCGGTGGCCGACTGGCTGTTGAGTCGGGAGCGTGACCAGCTGGCGTGCGGTTGATTCGTCGCGCCCGGGCACTCACGCCCACCGATGCAACCAGAAAACCAAGGAGATCGCCATGGGTCTGTTCACTACACCTATCAAGACGCTGGATGACCTGTTTATCCATACACTGCAGGACATGTACTATGCGGAAAACCAGATCGTCAAAAACCTGCCCGAAATGATCGGGAAGGCGTCCAATCCGGAACTGAAGAATGCCTTCCAGCATCATCTGACCGAAACCGAAGGCCACGTCCGCCGGTTGGAGCAGGTGTTCCAGATGCACGGCCAGTCGGTCAAGGGCGTCGACTGCCCGGCCATGGACGGGATCTTGTCCGAAGCCAGGGAAGTTATCAGCGACTGTGGCAATCCCGATGTCTGCGATGCCGCGATGCTGTCGGCGGCCCAGGCGGTTGAACACTACGAGATGACCCGCTATGGCACGCTCATCGCTTTCGCCAAGCAATTGGGCCGAAACGACTGTGCCGGCGTTCTGCAGCAGACACTGGAAGAAGAAAAGGCAGCGGACAAGAAGTTGACCTCGATCGCCGACGGTCGCGTCAACAGGATGGCGGCCTGACCGTTCTTCCATTCAAGGCGCCGGCGGCACAGGTTCGCCGGCGCCCCGCGTTCACGAGGAACTCACGACCAAAGCCGCCCGCTGTTCCTGCGGATGACGGCGCCGCGGCTGAACCTGCCAGTGTAAAGTGGCTGCCCAACGTGCATAGGTTCAACAATTCAGTAATCGCGAACACCATTGCCTGAGTGCACGTTTCTTAGTTCGAAATGACAGAAAACGCCAATATTCCGCCTGTCGGTGACCTTGCTGCGCTAAGTGCCATGGCAGCGCTGTCCGCGGGGCCCCGACGAGGCCGAAACGCGCGCCCACGTTTGCGTGCCGGAGTGCGGCGGATCGATGCACCTCAGCGGACTCTGTCCCCTGTTCAAATTCGCTGCCACATCGGACACAACGTCACGGCGGAGTCGATGGCATCCGGCCAATTTGAAGCAATGGAAAAGAGCTTTGCAGCAGCGCTCCGCCGAATGAACGAAAGGGCGGAACTGTGTCGCCTTATGCGAAAGCGCACGGTCGGCCGGACGCACCCTGCAAGCCGACGACCGGCAGCAGGCACGCGAACAGGTCGCGGCGTTTCTACTATGCAATTCATCGATGAAGACTGGATAGGACCCGAGCAATGACCCACCCGACCGATGAATCAGTCGGGCGGCAGTCTGTCCAATCGCCAGTCGGCCAGCCGACGGCATTTGCGCATTCCGATGGTCGGGCTATCGGCGCATCGTTTCACATGTGACATCTACGCCGGGGTATCAGCGCGCGTGGGTCAAGGTGCTGTCGCGACTTTTCCGCAGCTACCGCGTTACGGCTCGGCCCCGCCTGTAAATGCGGAGCGGCTGGCACGCGCTATCTCAGGGCGGTCAGGGAGCCTCAGGAACGCGGCCGTGTCGACATATCGCGTGACGAGCCCGGCTCCGGCTAACAGAGCCAGGTCCGCGACGTTGACGCCATCGCTACTGGTTCGCCCACCTGCCACCACAGGCCCGGCCAGTCCTCAGGCACGCACACAACGTCCGCCATTCCACGCGCCCCCTGGGACAGATCACGGGTGCAGCACCACTTCCGCCGACACCTCGGCAGTCACCTCCTCGGGCGCGCTCGTCGCCTGCGGCGGCAGCGCGCCGGTCCTCGCGGCCATCGCCATCATCGGCTGGATCGGCCGGAATTCCCGCGGCTGCAGCTGGACCTCCTTGAGGTGGTCGACGTGCAGGCCCAACGTCCCGGCGGCGGACGTCGCCTGCTCCTGCAGCGCCTTCAAGGCAGCCGTCGTCGCCTCCGCGTATGCCCTGCGGCGCGCGGCGGGCGAAAGCTGCCAGTCCAGCGACGCCGTCACGAAGCCCTGCTGCTGCAACCGACTCGTCAGATCGAGCAGCGCCGGTCCGTCGGCGCTTCGCAGCTCCAGTGTCTGCTGGGCGAGCCACCGCGCCCGCCGCTCATCCGCCGGCGACACCTCGTAACCGATCGCCCGCGCCTCGACGGCGGACACCTGGTGCGCCACCTGCATGCCCTGCGCGACAAGGGCATTCACCCGCCGCTGTGCCTCCGCGGCCGACGATGACGTGTCCTGTGCCACCAGGTCCGCCACAAGCTGGTCCGGGGTCACCTGCACCGCCCCGTTCGCGGACAGGTGCAACAGCGTCTCCGTCGTTGCCGCGGGGGCTGGCTGAGCCAGCGTCGGGCCTGGCGCACCGGCCAGCATCGCGATCAGGGCGACAATCGAGGATCGGTTCATCGCAATCTCCCTCCGGGCGCCACCTCAATCAGACCTGCAGGGCAAGGCGCGCGATGATCGCGTCCGCGTCGACCGCCGTCTCGCCCGCACCGAACGTGAGGCCTCGTCCGGCAAGCCGCCGCGCGATGAAACCGTCGCTGACCGCCGGAGGGCCATGTTTCACCAGCGTCGCCGCGGCCAATGCCAGCCCCAGCCGTTCGATGGCATGGCGCGCGGACGCATCGGGTATGGGCGCCGACAGCAATGTTTCGGCCTCTGCCACGGCGGCGCCGAGCGACGCGTCCGCACCCGCCGCATCGCGCAGTTCACCGACGAGGGCGTCTCGCACCTCCGGTTCGCGATGCAGCGCGCGCAGCAGGTCCAGGGCGATGACATTGCCGCTGCCCTCCCAGATCGCGTTGAGCGGCGATTGCCGGAACAGACGCGCCAGCGGCATCTCCTCGACGAAGCCGGCCCCGCCAACGCACTCCATCGCTTCCGCGACCACCGCGGGCGCCCGTTTGGTCACAAGATATTTGGCGATCGGCAGCCCGATGCGGGCGATCGCTGCCTCGTGCGGGCTGCCGGCGCGGTCAAGCGCCTGCGCCATGCGGAACGCCAGCGCGACGGACGCTTCCACGTCGAGCGCCACGTCGGCCAGCACCGCGCGCATCAGCGGCTGGTCGATCAGCCGGCGCTGGAACGCCGACCGCCCCTGGACATGCCAGACGGCCAGCGCCGCGGCCTGGCGCATCTGCGTGGCGGACCCGATGATGCAGTCGAGCCGGGTCAGTTGCACCATCTCGATGATCGTCCGCACCCCGCGTCCCTCGGCGCCGACGCGCACCGCGCTGGCCCCGTGGTACTCGATCTCCGACGAAGCGTTGGAACGGTCTCCCAGCTTGTCCTTCAGGCGCTGGATCTCGATCTCGTTGCGCTCACCGTCCGGACGCCAGCGCGGCACCAGGAAACAGGTCAGGCCGCCGTCGGCAAAGGCGAGCGTGAGGAACGCGTCCGACATCGGCGCCGAGCAGAACCATTTGTGCCCGGTCAGCCGATACGATCCATCCGCCTGCCGTTCCGCTCGCGTCGAATTGGCGCGGACGTCGGAGCCGCCCTGTTTCTCGGTCATCGCCATGCCCATGGTCGCCGCGCGCTTGTCGGATGGCGGAATGAACCGCTGGTCGTAAGCCTCGGCGGTGACGCGGGGAACCCACTCCGCGGCGACGCCCGGCTCGATCCGCAGCGCCGGTACCACCGCATAGGTCATCGACATCGGGCAACAGGCGCCATAGTCCGCCTGCCCCATCAGGAAGAACAGGGCGGCATGCAGGGCGTGCCCGGCCTCGGCCACATTCCAGGCAGCGCCGGAAACCCCGGCCTCCAGCCCGAGCGCCATCAACTGATGGTAGGCGGGGTGGAACTCGACCTCGTCGATGCGTTGGCCAAACCGATCGAAAGGCTGGAACGTGGGCACCACTCGATTGGCCTGGACGCATAGGCCCTGGGTCTCCGCCGACCCGACGCGGGCACCGAAATCGGCCAGCCGGTCCGTGTAGAGCGTCGCACCCGACCAGCCGCACGCCGCGCGCAGAATGGCATCGCTGGTATAGAGATTAACGTCCTCCAGCGGGCGCGGCTGATTGGTGACCTCATGCGTGGCAAGCCGGGTGCGCGGATTTCGATACGACACGGTATGAACGCCCTTCCGACGGCGGCGGCCTCAGGCCCTGCGCCCGCGAGGGTCAGCGTATCGGTCCGGGCCGCTCGCCACAAATGACATCGACCGATGATCCGCGGTTTCAAACGAGCGGTTCGTTCAACTGGGTCGGGCCCGAAGCGCTCTCGTGCCCAGGCAGGTGGGCCACGTGTCGCTTTGGCTTGCCACACCAACCCGCGTCACTCCCGGCCTCGTCCACATCCAGCCAGCCGCGCCACGATGTTTCCGTTGAGACCGGCAATATCGATCACTATGACGTGACACCGGAAAGGCATGAGGTCGCGGCCTTGGCACAGCCCTTTTCTTGAATGAACGGAAACATACACCTGCCCGTGAACACCGAATACCAGGTCCCCGGAACGTGCAATGAGGCAACAGAAGACGTCGCTTCTGCCTGATGACGACCGACGGGGCATGGCTGCCATTGACAGACACCCGCCATGCAAGCGCCGAGCGCGGCATCGCAGCTTTTTTTGGCCGCCTTGCCGGCAACTCGGGATCGCGCCACGCCGATGACGGAGACCCGCGCCCAACTCGAAGCGGAATTCATGCGGATGTGCCGCGCCCGCGGGCCCCGCTGGATCGAATCCGTGCTTCGTCCGCTTCGGCTGCCAAACAATTCCATCACCGTCCACGACATCCCGTTGAACGCACTACGCTCGATTGTGCGCATGTTCGGCCGCGTGCAGCGGCCGCCGTCGGGGATCGCAGTATTGTAACAGGCGTTCCGCAGCATGATCGCGCTGAACGAAACGTCCCGGGCGTGGCAATCATCGAGGCAAGCAAAGAGCCAGACCGTTCCGGCCTGCGCAGTCAGGCTGAAAATGGTCTGCTGTCCGATCGGGCACCGAACACCGGTATCGGTCCGCACGGGGCGCTGCGCGGAATATCACATTAGGAATGGTCCCCGCTAAACCGCCTCGTCCAGGTCCTCGCCCCACATCTTCTCCAGCGCATACATCGTCCGCGCTTCCGGCTTGAACAGATGCACCACGATGTCGCCGGCATCGATCAGCACCCAGTCGGACCCGCCCGCACCCTCGACCTGCACCCGCTTCAGCCCGGCGTCCTTCAGCTTCTCGCTCAGATGCTGCGCCATCGCGCTGATCTGCCGGTCCGCCAGCCCCGAGGCGATCACCATCCGGTCGCAGAACATTGCCTTGCCCGCCAGATCCATCGAAACGACGTTCTCCGCCTTGTCGTCCTCCAGGCTGCCGACGATCACCGCCTGCAGCCGGTCAAGCTCCGACGGCTCCGCCTTCACCTGCTTCGACCCGCGGTCCCGCCGGCGCCTTTTTCGGTCCGGCGGCGATCGTCTTCTTCCGCGGGCTGCCCGGCACCAGCGCCGGCTTCCGGCAGCGTCGGCTTGAGCGCGGTCTTGCGCGGGGCCGGCTTATGCCTGGCGGGGGAAGGCGAAACCTTCGGCGTCTTGGTTATGGCACGGGTCCTTCAGCGGCTTGACGAATGGCGGTGGCGGAGACAGCGGTCTGCCGGACCGGCAGGAACACCCACCCAGGCGCGCCGCCCGGCAGCAAAGCCGCTTCCCGCGCCGGTCGGCGTTCCGCCCGTAGCCGATGCGCAGCCTGTCCCGCAAGCGCCCGATGCGAATAGCTGGGCCGAGGCAGCACAACGAACGCCAGCTGCCGCACGATATCCGGCCACCGGCGCCAGCGCGGAAGCTCTTCCAGGATGTCGGCGCCCATGATCCAGACGAACCGCGCAGCGGGGAACCGCCGCATCAACAGCCGCATCGTATCAACGGTGTAGCGGGTCCGAAACGCCGCCTCGATGCCGCTGGCGATCACGCGCCGGCCGTCGGCGATCCGCGCCGCGCCGGCCAGACGATCGGCGAATGGCGCCATCCCGTCATTCGGCTTCAACGGATTGCCCGGGGATACCAGCAGCCAGACCTGATCCAGGCGCAGCCGCCGCATCGCCAGTTCGGCCACGAGACGATGACCCTCATGGGCGGGATTGAACGAACCGCCCAGCAGTCCGACACGCATCCGACGCCGGTCACCGAATTTCGGAATCGGATCGGACGCCGTAGCTAAGGGAACCTTGGTCCGAAGGAGGGACTTCTGTGGCAACGCCGCCGTCATCCAGCCAGCCAACGTCACGGGACCCGCTCAGGGACGCACCTGGCCCGATCCGAGGACGAGATACCGGTAGGTCGTCAACTGCTCCAGCCCGACCGGCCCGCGCGCGTGGATGTGTCCGGTGGCGATGCCGATCTCCGCGCCGAACCCGAACTCCCCGCCGTCGCAGAACTGAGTGGAGGCGTTCCACAGCGCCACCGCGCTGTCCACCCCGCGCAGGAACCGTTCGGCGGCCGCCGCATCCTCGGTCACGATGGCGTCCGTATGCTCGCTGCCATGCGCGGCGATATGCGCCAGCGCCGCATCCACCCCGTCGACCACCGCGACCGACAGCACCGAATCCAGCCACTCGGTATCGAAATCTGCCGTCCGACGCCGCCGGCAACCACGCCACCACATCCCGCGCCGCCGCATCCGCTCGGAATCGAACAGCCCAGCGCGCGCAGATCCTCGACCAGCACCGGCAGCAGCGACCCGGCGACGGCCCGATCGATCAGCAGGGTCTCGGTCGCACCGCACACCCCGGTCCGCCGCATCTTGGCGTTGGCCAGGATGCGCCGAGCCATCGCCGGGTCCGCCGCCGCGTGAACATAGGTGTGGTTCAGTCCCTCGGCGTGCGCCAGCACCGGCACGCGAGCCTCCCGCTGCACCCGCTCCACCAGCGATTTGCCGCCGCGAGGGATGATCAGGTCCAGCAGCCCCGCCCCCGCCAGCATCGCCGCCACGTACGAGCGGTCGGCATTCGGCGCGACCTGGATGCACGCCTCCGGCAAGCCGGACGCCGCCAGCCCTTGGCGCAGCGCCCGATTGATCGCCTGGGCACTGCGCTCGCTGTCCGAGCCACCGCGCAGGATCACCGCATTGCCCGACTTCAGGCACAGCGCCGAGGCATCCGCCCCGACATTCGGGCGGCTTTCGTAGATCATGCCGATCACCCCGATCGGGGTCGCGACGCGCTGGATGCGCAGCCCGTTCGGCCGCGTCCACTCGGCCAGTACGCGGTTCAGCGGGTCCGGCAGCGCCGCGACTTCCTCCAGCCCCCGCGCCATCGCCTCGACGCGCGACCCGGCGTCAGCGTCAGCCGGTCCAGGAACGCGTCGGTGCCGTGATAGGCGTCCACATCGGCCGCGTTGGCGGTCAGGATGTCCCGCATGCCGTCACGCAGTGCATCCGCCATTGCCTGCAGCGCGGCGTTCCGCGTCGCCGCACTGCTGCGCGCCAGGGTGTGCCCGGCCGTCCTGGCCGCCTCGGCAGTCGCCTTCAGGTGTTCAATTGCTTCCATTGTGCTAATGTGCCCAAGAAAAGACCAGCTTTCCAGAGCCCTTTCCCACCTTTCCGTTGACCCAGCCATGCCCATGTGCTGGCTTGCACTGCAAAATGGAGGATAGGATGAACGCACCCGTCCACGTCGACCCGTCCAGCCCGGCCTACACACTGCCGCTGGAGCGTTTCGACGTCTCCGATCCGAAGCTGTACCAGGACGACGCCTGGTATCCCTATTTCGAACGGCTGCGGCGGGAAGACCCCATCCACTACGTCCCCGACAGTCCGTACGGTCCCTATTGGGCGGTCTCCAAATACAAGGACATCATGCACTGCGAAGTGCACCACGAGGTGTTCTCGAACGAGATCGGCGGTATCCAGGTCGAGGACCAGCCGAAGGACCTGCAGCGCCCCAGCTTCATCCGCATGGACCCGCCGCGCCACGACGAGCAGCGCAAGGTCGCCAGCCCGATCGTCGCACCGGCCAACCTCGCCAACATGGAGCCACTGATCCGCGAACGCACCCGCATCGTGCTCGATGCGCTGCCGCGAGGCGAGGTGTTCGACTGGGTCGAGGAAGTCTCGATCAAGCTGACGACGATGATGCTGGCCACCCTGTTCGACTTCCCCTTCGAGGAACGCTCGAAACTGACCTACTGGTCCGACGTGGCGATCTGCAACGTCAACGCCCCGGAGTCGCCCGTCCATTCCGAGACCGAACGATTCGAGGTGCTGAAGGAGATGGCCGAGTATATCGGCCGCCTGTTCAATGAGCGCCGTGGCCAGCCGCCGAAGTTCGACCTGCTGTCGATGCTGGCGCACGGTGCGGCCACCCGCGACATGCCGCTGAAGGAGTTCATGGGCAACCTTGCGCTGCTGATCGTCGGCGGCAACGACACCACCCGCAATTCCATGAGCGGCGGGTTGCTGGCACTCAATCAGTTCCCCGCCGAGTACGACAAGCTGCAAGCCAATCCAGGCCTGGTGGAGAGCGCGGTCTCCGAGATCATCCGCTGGCAGACCCCGGTCATTCACATGCGCCGCACCACCTCGCGGGACACCGAGCTTGGTGGCAAGCCGATCAAGGCCGGGGAGAAGGTGGTAATGTGGTATATCTCCGGCAACCGCGACCCCGACGCGATCGAGAACCCGGACAGTTTCATTATCGACCGCGCCCGACCGCGCCAGCATCTGTCGTTCGGCTTCGGCATTCACCGCTGCGTCGGCAACCGCCTCGCCGAACTGCAGCTAAAGATCCTGTGGCAGGAAATCCTGGTGCGGTTCCCGAAGATCGAGGTAGTTGGGGACGCTCAGCGAGTCTACTCCAACTTTATCCGGGGGATCCGCTCCATGCCGGTGCGCATCCCCGCATAATTGCTCGTTTTCAAGGCGGCCCGTGCCACGGCGGCCAATCGCCTGCAACGGCTGCTTCCCGATCTGGCAACGCTGAATTCGTCATGTCGCCCTCCTCACCCTTCCGGTGTAGCAAGGGATGGTGAGGCCGCACGGTCTCCGAAAGCAGCGGCGGTTGCCATGTAAGTGAAACTCGCTTTGGATCGACGGCCGCCGTCGCTATAGCCGTTGACGAACGTCTGCTGTCACAGTTGCGCCCTCCAAAGCAGATCGTCCGCCCCCGGCCCGTCACTGCCGTTTCGCGCATGAGGCAACCATAAGCAGCGCTGGCGCCGGATGGCTTGGTTCGCCCCCTCACACGGCATTCGTTGAGCGCTGGGCGAAGGCGCCGGGTGCCTCGTCGAGCTCGTTGGTTCTGACCGGCTTCGCAATATGTCGCGGCTGACGTCCCCGGGCTCGCTGATCCGCAGGACTGGTCGGCACTCATGGGCTGATCCCGCCAGCGACGTGGGCCGTGGCACTGTGCCTCATTTATCAGCATGGTGGTTGTCTGGTTCGGCCCGGAAACCGAGGGAAAGCCTGTCAGCGAGCGGTCGACTTCAACGACGGCTCTTCCACAACGCGCTTTCCCGTGGCCTTCTGTCCGCAAACAAGGGGACCGGGATGCACTACGAATGGCGTAAGCTGCGGGCGGGTCAGCTACGCAAACAGGCGAGGCACGACGCGATCGTCATCCTGCCCGTCGCCTCCATCGAACAGCATGGCCCGCATTTACCCGTAGAGGTCGACTCGATGCTGGGCGAGGCCGTCGCCGCTCGCGCCGCCGAGAAAGTCCAGGCCAAGGGCCAGGAAGTCCTGGTACTGCCCGTCCTGTGGACCGGCTTGTCCGAGCATCACATGAGCTTCGGCGGCACGATCACGCTGGACAACGCGACCTTCGCCGCCGTCGTCGAAGGCGTGGTGAGATCCGTCCTGCGCCACGGGTTCACAGGCATCGTGCTGCTGAACGCGCATGGCGGCAACGACAACGCCCTCCGCACCATCGCCGACGACCTGACGCCGAAGCTGGGCGTGCCGATCGTGCAGTTCACCTACTGGTACGCCGCCGCCGTCGCGATCGCCAGGATCCTCGAGACCCAGGGCGGATTGCAGCACGCCTGCGAGGCCGAGACCGCGATGATGATGGCCGTGCGCCCCGATCTGGTGGCGGAGGACCGGATCCCGCTGGCGCAGTCCAACACCACTCCGGACGTGTCGGACGTGGTCGGCGGCGGCGTCTATCTGTGGCGCAGTATCGGCAGCCCGGTCTGGGTCGGGTGTCATCGGCAACCCGGAGGCGGCTTCGAAGGACAAAGGGGAGGCGCTGTTCGATGCGATCTCCTCGGCACTGGCGGATAAGTTGTGCAACGCCGAATTGTGGGCGCTGCCTTGGACTTCGGAGACGCTGTCATGAGTGTTGAACTGACGGTCAACGGTCGGGCGGTCAGCGTGGCGGCTGATGCGGCGGCGCCGCTGCTGGACGTGCTGCGCAACGAGCTGGACCTGAAAGGCTCCCGCTACGGCTGCGGGCTGGAGCAGTGCGGCACCTGTATGGTGCTGATCGACGGCGAGCCGTCGTATTCGTGCGCGCGGGAGGTCGGCTCGGTTGCCGCCCGCTCGGTCACGACGATCGAGGGGCTCGGCACCCCCGAGGCGCCGCATGTGCTGCAGCGGGCGTTCCTGGAGGAGCAGGCCGGCCAGTGCGGCTACTGCCTGTCCGGCATCATCGTGTCCGCCGCCGCGCTGCTGGCCCGCGTGGCTCGGCCGTCGCGGGCGGAGATCGTGGCGGCGCTGGACAAGCACCTCTGCCGCTGCGGCACCCACATCCGCATCATCGCCGCTGTGCAGAAGGCAGCCGACCTCGGAGCAACCGCATGAGCGTGCCCACGAGCGAGACCCTGCCGCTGAGCATCGTCAACAATCGCCGCCTGGACAAATGGCTGCGCTTCCAGCCCGACCGCACTGTGAGGCTGGCCGTCGGGAAAGTAGAGATCGGCCAGGGCGTGCTGATCGCCCTGTCGCAGATCGCCGCCGAGGAGCTGGACGTCGCCCTCGACCGTATCGACATCCTGTCGGGCGACACTCAGGACGCACCGGACGAGGGTTCGACCAGTTCCAGCCAGTCGATCGAGGTCTCCGGCCGCTCGGTGCGGCTGGTCAGCGCGGAACTGCGCGCGCGGGTGCTGCGGCGGCTGGCACAGCGGCTGAACTGCGCGCTGGAGGATCTGACGGTCGACGACGGACTCTTCCTGCAAGGCGGCAACCCGACAGGCTACGACTACTGGAGCTTCGCCGGCCCCGAAGACTTCGCCGCCGATATCGAAGGCAGCGCCATGCCGAAACCGCCCGCGGCTTACAAGGTCGTGGGACAGCCTGTGCCCCGGCGTGACCTGCTGGCGAAAGTGACGGGGGCAGCGTTCATCCACGACATGGTGCGACCGGACATGCTGCATGGACGGGCGTTGCGGCAGCCGTCGCACGGCGCTCGTCTGGTGTCGCTGGACGAAGCGACGGTGCGCCGGGCGGCGAAGGGGGATATCGAAATAGTTCGCGTCGGCGAGTTCGTGGCTTTCGTCGGCGCGGACGAGACCGTTGTGCAGCGTGCCGCCGTCGCGGCTCCGGCGCAAGCTGTATGGAGCGGAGCGCGGGCGCTGACGCCCGCGATGCAGGAGGCGTCATGGTTCACGACGCAGCCAGCCGACGACCGTTTCTTCGGCGACGCTGGACCACCAGCCGAGACCGGCACGATCGTCAGCCAGACCTACGCCCGGCCGTTCGTGGCCCACGCGGCGATCGGCCCATCCTGCGGCCTCGCGGAGTTCCGGGACGGCCACCTGTCCGTCTGGTCGCACACCCAGGGCGTCTACCCGCTTCGCAACAGCCTGGCCGACATCCTGGGGCTGGGGCGGGATCAGGTAACGGTCCGCCACGCGCACGGCGCCGGCTGCTACGGCCATAATGGCGCCGACGATGCCGCCTTGGACGCCGCTGTGATCGCGATGCGGAAGCCGGGCAAGTGCATCCGGGTGCAATGGCGGCGCGAGGAGGAGTTTGGCTTCGAACCGGTCAGCACCGCCCACATGACCCGCATCCGCGCCGCCTTGGACGATGCCGGCCGCCCGCTGGATTGGACGGCGGAGGTCTGGGCCGGGTCGCACGTGCAGCGCCCGGTCTTCGGCGGCAACATGCTGGCGCACGAAGCGCTGCCGAATGCGCCGCCTCCGTCCAAGGCGAACGACCCGCCTGAGGCGAACGGCGGCGGTGGCACCCGCAACGCCTTCCCGCTGTACGACTTTCCGGCAAAACGGGTGATCCACCACCTGGCGCTGGCGACGCCGGTGCGCACGTCCTCGCTGCGCGGCCTTGGGGCACTGCCCAACGTGTACGCGCTCGAATGTTTCATGGACGAGTTGGCGGAGCGCGCCGGCGCCGATCCCGTCGCCTACCGCTTGTCGTTATTGTCGGACCCGCGCGCCCGGTTGCTGATCGAGACGGTGGCGGAACGCTGCGGCTGGGCGTCCCGCGGTCCGATCGGCACCGGACGCGGCCTCGGGCTGGCCTGGAGCCGCTATAAGAACAAGGCCGCCTATGCCTGCGTCGCCGTGGAACTGGACGTCGACCAGGAGATCGTCCTGCGCCGCGTCTGGTGCGCCGCCGACGCCGGTCTCGTGATCAACCCCGACGGCGCCCGCAACCAGTTGGAGGGGGGGATCGTCCACGCCGCCAGCATGACGCTGAAGGAGCAAGTGACGTTCGGCGAGGAAGGGATATCGTCGCTGGACTGGTCCAGCTACCCGATCATCAAATTCTCCGAGGTGCCGGAGATCGACACCGTGATCATCGACAATCCGGACCTGCCGACACTCGGTATGGGCGAATGCACGTTCGGGCCGACCGCAGCGGCGATCGGCAACGCGGTCTATCACGCGCTGGGCGTGCGGGTGCGGGAGATGCCGTTGACGCGGGAACGGATCGCGACACAGATGCTGGGCGGTTAGGGCCTGTTCGGCACCCGGGTCTCCTGCCGGCCGGGGCGACACTCAAGACCGTGCGCGCCGCTTCACGGTGACCCGAGGCCAGTCCTGGCCGCATCTTGTGGGTTCAGGCCCGAGCGGGGAACCGATACTTTCAGCATGGCTGCGGGGTCACAACCTCGGCCCGGCGCGCGGCGACCATCGTGCGCGCCCATACTGCCCGTCTGGCGGCATCGTGCTGCGCAGGGTGCGAGGCAAGCGCCAGCAACGGCCACCCCCGAGCGGCCCCCCTTGCGGGGTCCCTTTCCGGCTGTTCGACGAGGGTAAGCTGCTCAGGCTTCATGTCCGTTGCAGGCATCCGCACCAACTCGATCACGGCGTACTATCACAATAGGAACGATCCTGTGCGTGTTGATACAACCGAAGATTTGCAGGACCACAGGAGATGAAATCTTGGCATAGGATGAAGAAGAGCAACCGCTTGCCCGAATACATCGCCTCGATCGCCTTCGGCAACATGATCATGCCGATCGCGTTCGCCGTGGCCGCCTCGATCATGCGGGTCTTGCCGGTCTCGAGATCAATCGCGCGGTGAGCGGGGCGGCAACCACATGGTTCCTTTGACTGCATCTTCGACGCCCTTAGACCATTTTCAGCCTGACTGTGCAGGCCGAAAATGGTCTATCTCTTTGTTTGATCGCATGATTCACGCGCCAGGGACGTTCCGCTCAGCGCGATCATGCTCTAGCCTCATTGATCTTGAGTTCGCCCGAACGGTCGCCGCGATGAGCCGCACTGGATCGTCACCATTTCAGTCAGCGTGGGATAACCAGGATATCTGAGAACTCCCTGAAAGAAACCAAGGCTACGCAAGCTGAAGGGATTATGCTCTGATTGCAGCGGCGCGGTTGTGTCTGGCGACCTGGCGACGCGACCGTCTGAAAAGACCAATGATAATCGGAAGGAAACACCAATGGAACCGCGCGCGTGGAATTCGTTCCTCGCCTTGACCCGGCACCAGCCGCAGCGGTCGGTCGGCAAACCGACGCCTTCGAGGCCAGGTTGTTTCGGATGGATCGGCAAAAAGGCGCAGGGCGTCGCCGCTGCTCTCGCGATCGTCGCGCTGACAGCACCCGCTTTAGCGCAGAAATCGGGCGGCACCGCCACAATGGGACTGGGACTCGACATCCCCGGTTTCGACCCGATCAAGGTCGGCGTGTTCGACAGCGCGGCCGTATCCGCGGCAGCGCTGATCTTCGACACACTCACTACGCTCGACGACCAGGGCAACGTACAGCCCAAGCTGGCCCTCTCGTGGTCGCCGTCGGAGGATTTTAGAACCTGGACCTTCAAGCTGCGCCCGGACGTAACGTTCAGCGACGGGACCCCGTTCAACGCCCAGGCGGTAGCGTGGAACTACGCGCGGCAGAAGGATCCGGCCAACCACTGCCGCTGCGCCTTTTACATCCAGGACATAGATAAGGTCGAAGCCGTGGACGACCTGACGGTGGTGTTCCACCTGCGCGACCCAGGGCCCTTGCTCCCGAAGATGCTGTTCCTGCCATCGTCCAACAACGTCGTGCAGTCGCCCACCGCCATCCAGACAAAGGGAGCCGACTATAACCGCAACCCAGTCGGCACCGGACCGTTCGTCATCAGGTCCTGGACCGCCGGGGACCGTATGGTGCTGGAGCGGAACCCCAACTACTGGAACAAAGGCCATCCCTACCTCGACCGTGTCGTGCTGCGCCCGCTGCCGGATGCGCAGTCGCGCTTTGCCAGCCTCCTCGCCGGCGAGACCGACCTCGTGTATGCCGACATGTACGAGGCCGACAACATCGTTCGCGCGAAGAACGATCCGTCGCTCACCGTTCACACCTACGCCGGCTCGGGCGCCCAGGTGTACGCCTTCAACACCAAGGTAGCGCCGTTTGACGACGTGCGCGTCCGCCGCGCGCTGGTGATGGCGCTGGATCGCAAGGTGCTGTCGCAAGCTCTCACGAACGGCCTCGGCCGCCCCGCCACTAATCCGTATGGCGACGGCTCCTGGGTCAAGTGCGACAATGATGGCGCACTGCCCGCCGATCCGGCGAAGGCGAAAGCACTGCTCGCCGAATACGGCAAGCCGGTCGCGTTCAAGATGCTCGTCACCGCCACGCCGCGCGGCCGCGCTGTGGGCCAGGTGATGCAGCAACTTTGGAAACGCGTCGGCGCTAGCATGGAGATCGAGCAGGTCGACCAGACGACCCTCGTTCCACGCGCCTTCACCCGCCAGTTCCAGCTCACTCCCTGGGCCATCATCGACTTCCCGGATCCCGGCGTGCAGATGTTCGCGAACTTCCACACCGGTAGCCCGGTGGCGCTCGCCAACTACTCGAGCCCTGAACTTGACAAGATGCTCGAGGATACCCGTGCCACCGGCGACAACAAGCAGCGCAACGCGCTCTATTGTGCGATCAGCCGCTTCATCAACAACGAGGCGCTCTGGTTCTGGACGTTTCAGAACACTTATTATGCGATAGGCAAGGAGCACCTGAAGGGCATCCCGAAGATGTATGGCGGGGAGATCGACATCTCGAACGCCTGGATCGAATAGTCGCGCATGGGTGACTTCCTCGGCAAGCGCCTGCTGCACTTGCTTCCGGTGCTGCTCTGCGTCTCTCTGCTCACGTTCCTGATCGCATCGCTGCTGCCGGGCGATCTCGCCTATACGATGCTTGGCGATCAGGCCACGCCGGAAAAGCTTGCCGGACTGCGGCACGATATGGGTCTAGACCTGCCCATCTGGCAGCGCTACCTGCAATGGCTGTCGAACGTGTTGCACGGCGACCTCGGGCGATCATTCCGCACCGGCGAGCCGGTGACAGCCGCCATTTCGGATCGCCTGCCCGTCTCGCTCGAGCTGATGCTGCTGGCCGAAGTGATCGGCCTCGCGGTCGGCGTCCCGCTCGCCATCGTCTGCGCGGTGCGTGCCGGCGGCCCGGCAGACCGCGTTCTCACCGCACTCGCCTTCGGCAAGCTCTCGCTGCCCTCTTTCGTGGTGGCGATCGTGCTGATCTATATCTTCGCCGTCCGCCTCCGCTGGCTACCGGCGACGGGCTATGTGCCGTTCGTTGAAGACCCGGTCGGCAACGTTCGGAGCTTCATCCTTCCCGCGGTGACACTTGCGTTCGGCGAGTGGCCGGTACTGATGCGCGTGCTGCGCTCAGACATGATCGCGACCTTGCAGGAGGACTATATCGCCATGGCGCGTGCCAAGGGGCTCAGGCCCGCGCGCATCCTTCTGGTCCACGCGCTGAAGCCTTCGTCTCTTACTCTCGTCACCGTCACTGGCATCAATATCGGCCGCCTGATCGGCGGCACGCTGATCACCGAGACGATCTTTGCGCTGCCGGGCATCGGCCGACTGCTCGTTGGCGCGATCTACTCGCGCGACTTCATGATCCTGCAAGGCGTGGTGCTGTTCGTCGCCGCCGGCTTCGTCATCGTGAACTTCGTCGTCGATCTGCTCTACGGCTTCCTCGATCCCACGGATCCGCGATGGCCGCGATTGACCCCGTCGATACGGCGGCCGACCTGATTGCCGCCGAGATCGATCCTCCGCGTCACGCCGGGCGACGGCGTATCAGTGTGGGTTTCGCTTTGGCCGTCGGCTGGATCGCGCTCGTCGTGCTGCTCGCGGTCTGCGCCGATTGGCTGCCGATCCAGAGTCCGACCGACATCGACTTCCTCGCAAAGCGGGCATTGCCAAGTTCGGATCACTGGCTGGGCACCGACAATCTCGGCCGCGACGAGCTGGCGCGGCTGATCTACGGCGGGCGCGTCTCGCTCGCCGTCGGCCTGCTGGCACCCGTCATTGGCGTTACCATCGGTGGCGCCCTGGGCATGCTGGCGGGCTATTTCCGGGGCAGGCTTGAAGCGCTGGTGGTCGGCGGCGTCGACGTGCTGCTCGCGTTCCCGCCACTCATCCTGGCGCTCACCGTCATCGCCTATCTCGGCCAATCGGTAGTCAACCTCGTGCTCGTCATCGGCTTCCTGAGTATCTCCGCCTTCGCCCGCGTCGCCCGCTCTGCCACGCTCGCGCTTGCACAACGCGATTTTGTTGTCGCAGCCCGCGTGCTCGGGGCAACGCATGCCCGCATCCTGCTACGGGAGCTGCTGCCTAACGTTGCTATGTCGCTGCTCGCCTTCTTCCTGCTCGGTGTCGCCGTGACGATCGTCGTTGAAGGCGCACTCAGCTTCCTCGGCCTTGGCGTGCCGCCGCCTGCCCCGAGCTGGGGCATCATGATCGGTGAGGGCCGCGAGACAGTCGACGTGGCACCGCGCCTCGCCTTCTTCCCGTGCGTCGTCATGTTTCTGACTGTGTTGTCCTTCAACATCCTCGGTGACACGTTACGTGCGCTCACCGATCCGCGGCCGGGCGTGCTATGAGCATGGCGCCGCTGTTGTCCGTCGAGGGCTTGTCGGTCGAACTGCCGACACCGCGTGGTGCACTGTACGCGGTGGACGGGGTCGATCTCGCGCTTGCACCGGGCCACACGCTTGGCATCGTCGGCGAATCCGGCTGCGGCAAAACGATGCTGGCGCGGGCGATCCTGCAATTGCTGCCTAAACGTGCCCGCTTGCGCGGGCGGGTGATGTTCGAGGGGCAGGACCTCGGGAAACTCCCGCCATCCGCGCTACGACACCTGCGCGGCCCGGCACTTTCCGTGGTGTTTCAGGACCCGATGAGCTCGCTCAATCCGGTGCTGACACTCGGCACCCAGCTGGGCGAAGGCTTGCGGGAGCATCTTGAAATCAGCACGGCGGCTGCGACTGCGCGAAGCGTCGAGTTGCTCACCGCTGTCGGCATTCCCGCGCCCGAGCAGCGGCTGCGGCAGTATCCTCACCAGCTCTCTGGCGGGATGCGCCAGCGCGTCGCCATCGCCATCGCGCTCTCCTGTGAGCCGCGCCTGTTGATCGCCGACGAGCCGACGACGGCGCTCGACGTCACCGTCCAGGCGCAGATCCTCGACCTGCTGGCACGCGAGCAGCGCCGGCGGCACATGGCGATGATCCTCATAACGCACGACCTCGCCGTTGTCGCCGGCCGAACCGACGAGGTCGCGGTCATGTACGCCGGCCGTGTCGTTGAGCGCGCGCCGACCCGCGACCTGTTCACGTCGATGCGGATGCCGTATACGCATGCGCTGCTGTCCGCGATTCCGAGGCTCGATAACCCGCCTCACACGCGCCTGCACGCGATCGCCGGCCAGCCGCCTGACCCGACCCGACCGCTGTCCGGCTGCAGCTTCGCGCCACGCTGCTCGCGCGCTGAGCGCGCCTGCCGCGACTCGAAGCCGTCGCTCACCGGATGCGGCTCGCACTTGTTCGCCTGTTTTCGTCCGCTCGGACAAAATCTCTCGCCCAACCCGTCCGGAGATGGCCTGCTTGCTTCCTCTTCCTTCGGGACAGGGCCGGGGTAAGGGCCGGTGTCACTCCTCAACATCGCCGACCTTGTCATCGAGTACACAGCCGGCGGCCCTACCGTACACGCCGTTTCCGGCGTCAGCCTGCAGATAGCCCGCGGCGAAACGCTTGGCCTTGTCGGAGAATCCGGCTGCGGGAAATCCACGCTCGGGCGCGCTATCCTACAGCTCCGCCCGCCCACCTCCGGGTCCGTTACCTTCGACGGCATCGAGCTCACCACGCTCGGCACCACCGCCATGCGGAAGATGCGCAAGAGGCTGCAGCTTATCTTCCAGGACCCGATCGCGTCTTTGAACGCGCGCCGCCGTATCGGCGACATAGTCGCCGAACCGCTGGTGATTGCAGGTGTCTCAGATCGCCGCGTGCGTGAGCGGCGCGTGCGTGAGGCGCTCACAGCGGTCGGCCTTGACCCCGACCTCACTGTTGGGCGCCTGCCGCACGAATTCTCGGGCGGCCAGTGCCAGCGCATTTGCATCGCCCGCGCGCTGATCCTTGAGCCCGAGCTGGTGGTCTGCGATGAACCGGTCTCGGCGCTCGACGTTTCGATCCGCGCGCAGATCCTCAACCTGCTGGAGGATATGAAGGGGCGTTACGGCCTCACCCTGCTGTTCATCGCGCACGACCTCGCGGTCGTGAAGATGGTGAGCGACCGAGTGGCCGTGATGTATCTCGGCCGCATCTGCGAAATTGGGCCATCGGAGAGGCTGTTCGCGTTTCCCGCGCACCCCTATACGCGCCTTTTGCTCGACGCGATTCCGGTGCCCGATCCTGCGGTGCGGCCGATGGGGAACGTACCGATCGGGGAGCCGCCCTCGCCCCTCGCCCCACCCTCCGGCTGCCGCTACCGCACCCGCTGTGAGCGAGCGGATGCACGATGCGCTGTCGACGTGCCGCAATTGCGCGAGATCGCCCCGGCGCAGTTCGTTGCTTGCCATCACGATCTGACGCAGCCGGTGCGAGCATAGAGTGATCGCACGGAGCGGAACCTCCCCGGCGCGTGAATCATGCGATCAAACAAAGAGATAGACCATTTTCGGCCTGCTTAGTCAGGCTGAAAATTGGCTAGAGCGGTTCCACTCAAAGTGGCAACGCTCTAGCAGACGCGCTGCGCTGGGGGCACGGCGGGGCAGCAGATCGTCGAGGCCGATGCGCCGGGCGGTGGTCAAGGCCGCCAGCACGTGGCCATGCGGGAGGGAGCGGCGGATTTCGAAGCCGTTGCTGCCGATCGGGGCCAGCTTGTCGCCACGCAGCACGGCGCGGAACAGCTCGATCCGTTCGCTGGGCCAATCGGATAGATTGGCCAATGTGCGGTTCTTGGTCTTGCCGGCTTCGCGGTAGCTTTCGCGCAGCAGGACGGCGGGCGGGGAGCCTCGGTTGGGAATGGTTGCCACATACATGCGCGAAGAGCATCAGACCAATTCGCGTCGTGTCAAGCACATTTTGGCATATTACATGACTGCTAACTTTATCATAAATGTGTTAAATCAGTATTTTGTCTCCCCCGGCTAGCCGGCGCCAAAGGCGCTCAGTGGAGCGTGGCCGTCTGCCCGCAGCCCCCCAAGATGAGCACTATAAAGTGAGAAGTCCGCGTCGCAAGTTCCGAACTTTTGCTCAGCGTCGAGGCGCGGGTGTTGCCCGCGTCCGGTCGTCCGGGCGGTACGGCCATCGCCTGGAACAACGCATCGTGGCAAGGCTTGATCTTTGATGCGGGCTTCGCCCGTACGCCTGTCTCCAGCGGAGATGCGACGCAAGATAGTTGCGCCCGCAAACTGGTCACCGGTCCCGCGCTCGGTCACAATGCCAGCGCGGAGTTCTCGGTCCACCTGTGCGTTCGTAGCGCCCTGCCACCGGGTCCGCGGGTCTCGCCAGTGGCGGCGTCTCGCCTCAGGGGGTAAACCTCGCGTCGAGAGGACCATCCATGCCTGATACCGTGCCCCCCCCCAACGCCCTGCTGAACGCTATCCGCGCCATCGTCAACGAGCGGGGTATCCTGACCGAAACCTCCGACACAGCCCCCTACAGCGAGGACTGGCGCCGCCTCTACCAAGGCCGCACCGGCGCGGTGATCCGGCCCGGCACCACCGACGAACTCGCCGCCGTGGTGAAACTCTGCGCCGCCCACGGCACGCCGATCGTGCCGCAAGGCGGCAATACCTCCATGGTCGGGGGCGCCGTGCCGAATGAGGACGGGTCCGAACTGATCCTCTCCACCGCTCGGCTGAACCGCATCCGCGACCTCGACCCCGCCGACATGACCATGACGATCGAGGCTGGCGTCACTCTGAAAGCCGCCCAGGTCGCCGCCGCCGAACAAGGCTGCCTGCTGCCGCTGTCGATCTCCTCGGAAGGCACCGCACAGATCGGCGGCGTGCTCGCGGTCAATGCCGGCGGCAACAACACCGTCCGCTACGGCAACGCCCGCGACCTCGTGCTCGGCCTCGAAGTCGTGCTGCCCGACGGCACCATCTGGAACGGCCTCCGCCGCCTGCGCAAGGACAATACCGGATACTGTCTGCGCCAGCTGTTCGTCGGCTCGGAAGGCACTCTCGGCATCATTACGGCCGCGGTCCTGAAACTCGTCCCCCAGCCAAAGGAAATCGCCGTCGCTCTGTGCGGCGTCGCTTCCCCCGAAGCCGCCCTCACGCTGTTCACCCGCTTCCAGGCCCACGACGCCGCTTCGATCAGCGCCTTCGAACTCATGTCCGGCCTCGGCATGACCTTCGTCCTCAAACACATCCCAGGCGCCACGCTGCCCCTGGAATCCCCGGCGCCGTTCTACGTTCTTGTCGAACTCGCCTCCCCGCGCCCCGGCGCCGGCCTGCGCGCGATGCTGGAGCAGATCCTCGAACAGGCCCTGGAAGCCAACATCATCCAGGACGCCGCCATCGCCGAATCGGATGCGCAACGCGCCGCCATCTGGAAACTTCGCGAGGAACACTCCGAGGCGCAAAAGCGCGAAGGCGCCAGCGTCAAGAATGACGTTTCTGTCCCCGTCTCAAAAGTTCCCGCCTTCATCCGCCAGGCCACCGCTGCCTGCGAGGCCCTCCTGCCCGGCGTCCGCGTCGTCCCCTTCGGCCACATGGGCGACGGCAATATTCATTTCAATCTCGAACAGCCTGTCGGATCGGACGCAGCATGGTTCCTGGCGAAGGACCATGCCCTCATGGACACGGTCAACGAAGTCGTCCGCGAGTACGACGGCAGCTTCTCAGCGGAACACGGTATCGGCAAGCTGAAGCCTTACATGATGCCCGACTGGCGCGGTGGCGCGGAACTGGCCCTGATGCAGCGGATCAAGGCGGCGATCGATCCTGGTGGGATCATGAACCCGGGCAAGCTGCTGCCGTAACCCGCACATCGCCATGTCCGGCGCAGACCGGGCGAGCGGGCAGGCTGGCGAGCCTGCCCGATCCAGGCCCCCGGGGCCAACACGCGCGTCAACCCGGTGCCAGCCTCCAGGTTACCGGCGGCCACCCGCCGTTAACGGTTCATCAACCTTCCGCCGCTACCTTCTCGATCGTCAGAGGCACACCGCTGTCCTCGACTGTTCGCGGAATGGACGACCTGAGGCATGGGCGACTGGAAGCTATCATGGGGCCTCACCGCGCCCCAGCGGTTGAAAATGCCAGCCATCGGCGGTCTCTCGATCCGCGCCAGCAGCGCTTCGCGCCGCCCCACCGCGGCGTTGCCGCGAATTCCACGAGCCGTGACCGCCTCGCCGATCCTCAGCCTCAGCGTTTGCGCCGCCATCCTGGCCGGATGCGGTAACCTGGAGCGCCTGGCGGATGTCGGACGCCCACCGCAAATGACCCCAACCGGAGACCCGACAAAAGATCCGAAGTGGCGCCCCCTCTCGCTGCCCGGCCCCGCGCCGCAGCCATCACCCCAGGAGGCGAATTCGCTGTGGCGCTCCGGCTCACGTGCGTTCTTCAAGGACCAGCGTGCGGCCCAGGTCGGCGACATCGTCACCGTGCTGGTCAGCATGAACGACTCCGCCAACCTGATCAACAACACCCAGGGCACCCGCGCCAGCACCGAAACGGCGGGCTTGCCCAACCTGTTCGGCCTCGAATCGATCGTGCCGAAAACCGTCACCATGTCCTCGCTGGTGTCGGCCAATAGCGGCAACACCAACACGGCCAGCGGGCAGATCCAACGCAACGAAGCCGTGACCCTGAGACTGGCCGGAATCATCACCCAGGTCCTGCCCAACGGCAACCTCGTCGTCGCCGCCAGGCAGGAATTCATGGTGAACAGCGAGTTGCGGGACTTGGAGGTGACCGGGGTCATCCGCCCGCAGGACATCGGGTCGGACAACACTGTCACACATGACCGAATGGCCGAGGCCCGCATCTCCTACGGCGGCAGAGGCAACCTCACCGATCTCCAGCGGGCCCGATGGGGCCAGCAGATGATGGATATACTGATGCCGTTCTAAGCCCCTTCGTGCACGCTTGTCGCACGAGGCAGGAGACGGATGCATGAACCGCCGAGCGCACCGTCTGGACACCAAGCTGCCGAAGCCCAGGCCGCGCAAACTGTCGGCCGCCAACGCGGCCGTCTTCGCCGCCGCCGTTCAGCACCATCAGGCCGGCCATCTGCACGAGGCCGAACCGCTCTACCGGCAGGTCCTCACGCTCAATCCCGTCCATGCCGACAGCCTGCACCTCCTCGGTGTGCTGGCGCTTCAGGTTGGACGCCATGATCTGGCCGCTGACCTGATCGGCCAGGCGATCGGCATCGACGCGACGATCGCCTTGTACCACACCAATCTGGGCAATGCCTTGAAGGCGTTGGACAGGCTGGACGAGTCGATCGCATGCTACCGCAGGGCGATCACCCTCAAGCCGCGATACCCGGAGGCATACAACAATCTGGCGGCCGCGCTGCTCGCGCAAAACCGGCCGGACGAGGCCGCCGCCTGCCTCCGCAAGGCCGTCGAACTCAGGCCGGACCTGCCGGACGCCCACAACAATCTCGGCAATCTGCTGGTCGACCTGGGACGCCCGGACGAGGCGGTCGCCTGCTACCGCCGATCCGTCGCCCTCAGGCCGGACTACCCGGAAGCACACAACAACCTGGGCGCCGCCCTTAGGGAACTGGGCCGCCTGGACGAGGCAATCCTGTGCTACCGCAAGGCCCTCGCGCTTCAGCCGAATTTCGCGGCGGCCCACAACAACCTCGGTATCGTCCTCAGACGGCTGGGACGGCTGGATGAGGCTGTCGCCTGCTGTCGCGGTGCCATCGCACTCAAGACCGACATGCCGGATGCCCATGATGCGCTTGGGACCGCGCTTGCCGATCAGGGCAAGCTGGACGAAGCCGCTGCCTGCTATCAGCAGGCCCTGGCGCTGCGGCCGGATCACCCGCTGGCGCACGACAATCTTGGCACCGTCCGCAAGGAACAAGGGCGCCTGGACGACGCCATCGACTGCTTTCGGACCGCCACCGCTCTCCGGCCGGAGTTCCCGAACGCGCATCACAATCTCGCCATCGCCCTGCTGGCGCGCGGTGACATGGCGGAGGGATGGCTGGAATACGAATGGCGCTGGCGGACAGCGGCGCTGGCGCCGTTCCGTCGCGACTTTCCGCAGCCGCGATGGCGCGGTGAACCGGCCGAGGGCCGCACGCTGCTGATCCACGCCGAACAGGGGCTCGGCGACTCGATACAGTTCTGCCGCTACGCCTCGCTGGCGGCCGCGCGCGGACTGCACGTCGTCATGGAGGTGCAGAAACCGCTCGTCCGCCTCCTGCGCGCCCTCCCGGACGTGGATCGGATCGTGACTCGCGGCGAGGAACCCCTGCCATCCTTTGATCTGCACTGCCCGATGCAGAGCCTGCCGCTGGCCTTCGCGACCACCATCGCGACCATCCCCAGCGCCCGGTCCTACCTGCGCGCCGACCGGGCACAGGCAGCGGCCTGGCAGGCCCGTCTCGATGCTGTCGGCCGTCCGGGCCCCCGGGTCGGCCTGGCCTGGGCAGGCAATCCCGCGATGATCCGCGACCACCAGCGCTCGTTGGCGCCACATCAACTGGCGCCCTTGTTCCCCTTGCCCGGCGTCCATTTTGTCAGCCTGCAGAAAGACGGTCCCCGTGCGGCTCCAGACGCCCCGATAACCGACTTCATGGCGGAAATGGAGGACTTCGCGGAAACCGCCGCTCTGATCGCGGCTCTCGATCTTGTCATCTCGGTCGATACCGCCGTTGCCCATCTGGCGGCGGCGCTCGGCAAGCCGGTCTGGTTGTTGGACCGCTTCGATCCGGATTGGCGCTGGCTCCTGGGCCGGCGGGACAGCCCCTGGTATCCATCGCTGCGCCTCTACCGCCAGCCACGGCCGGGAAGCTGGGACGGGCTTCTGGCCGAGGTGACCAGCGATCTGCGCGATTTCGCCGGGACTATGGCCCGCCGCTCCGCTACCGCTGATCCGGCTTCGCCGTCTGCCACCCTGGTGGAATTTGCCCGTCCCCCTACATGGTAGGCTGACCACAAGGGAACCCCAGTGACCCAGGCCTGGCTCAACCGGATCGGCACCGCGGTTCCCCCGCACGACATCCATGCCGCCTTCGTCGAATTCGGCCGCGATACGATGATCGGCTGGCATAAGCGCGCGTTGTTCGATCGAATGGCGAACCTGTCCGACATCCAGCACCGCTACGCGATCTTCGAACCCGGCCCGAAGCCGCGCGACAAGGTCCTCGACGCCGCCGGCTTCTACCGCCGCGGCGACTTCCCCTCCACCGCCGCCCGGATGGCGCTGTACGAGCCGCACGCCCTGGACCTCGCCATGCGCGCGGTCCGCAGGCTGGACGTAGATCCGGGAACAGTCACCCATCTCATCGTCGCCAGTTGCACCGGTTTCAGCGCGCCCGGTCTGGATTTCCAGATCATGCGCGCGGCCGGCCTGCCCGACGCAACCCAACGCATGCATCGTCGGCTTCATGGGGTGCTTCGCCGCCGTCAACGCCGTGAAACTCGCCGACCAGATGGTCCGCGCCGATCCCCGGTCCCGCGTCCTGGTCGTCAACCTGGAACTCTGCAGCCTGCATCTTCAGGAGGATTTCCAGGACGTGCCCAGGATGCTGAGCTTCCTGCTGTTCGCCGACGGCGCGTCCGCCGCCCTCGTCAGCGCGGAACCGACAGGTATCGCCCTCGGCCGCTTCCAGGCCGCCGTCATCCCCCGCAGCCACGACCTGATCACCTGGCACATCGGCGACAGCGGTTTCGAGATGCAGCTTTCCGGCCAGGTCCCAGGCCGCATCCGCCGCTGGCTCCCGGAACACGGCCCGAAGCTGCTCCCACCTGAACCGCCCTCCCTGTGGGCCGTCCATGCCGGCGGCCGGTCGATCCTCGACTCGGTCCAGCAGGGCCTTCACCTCGCCCCCGACGCGCTGCGCTTCTCCCGCGACACCCTGCGCGACTACGGCAACATGTCCTCCGCCACCCTGATGTTCGTGCTGGAGAAGATCCTGCTCGATCCGGACGGAAGCGGTCCTGGCCTGGCGATGGCCTTCGGTCCCGGCCTGTCGGTCGAAACCTTCGCCTTCACGCGCCCATGAACCTCGCGCGCCGCAGCACGCAGCAGGAGCGGATGGACACCGACTGCGTGGATTTCGCCGACTACAGCCGGTGCCTGCGCGACCTCTCGCGGGTCAACGTCGTCACCCTGACCCACCGACCGATGCTCGCCTGGCTGGCCCGGCACGCCGCGGCCAACTTCTCCCTGCTGGACGTCGCCTGCGGCCACGGCGATGCCCTCCGACGCATTCGCGCGCGCCACCCCGGCGCCCACCTGACCGGCATCGACCTCAATCCCTGGGCCACAAGAGCGGCCCGGGAGGCCACCGATCCGGCCGCCGGAATCGACTTCATCAACGGCGACGCCTTCGCCTACGTGCCCGCCCAGAAATTCGACTTCATCATCACTTCCCAGTTCACCCATCACCTGACGGACGAGCAGATCGTCCACTTTCTCCGCTGGCTGATGGCAAACGCCGCGCAAGGCTGGTTCGTCAGCGACCTTCACCGCCACGTTCTCCCCTATTACGGCTTCCCCCTTCTCGCCCGTCTCCTGTTCTGGCACCACTTCGTTCGCAGCGACGGCCAGATCTCCATCGCCCGAGCCTTCGCCCGCGCCGAATGGCAAGCGCTGCTGCGCCAGGCCGGCATCACCGCGCAGCAGGCGACGATCACGTGGCATATCCCGTTCCGCCTGTGCGTCGCCACCCTCTGATCATCGGCGGCGCCCCTCTGATCGTCGGCGCCGGACCAGCCGGCACCGCCGCCGCCATCACCCTTGCCCGAGCCGGTCACCGGCCGGTGCTGCTCGAGCGGAGCACCGGCCCGACCGACAAGGTCTGCGGCGACTTCCTCGGTGCCGATGCCATCCGCCAGGCCCAGGCGTTCGGTGTAAACCCGTTGGCCCTGGGCGCCGCCTCGATCCACCGCATCCGCCTCATCCACGGCGAGCGGACCGCGGAAACCGTCTTGCCCTTCCCCGCTCTCGGCCTCTCCCGCCGCATCCTCGACACCGCCCTGCTGACCCAGGCCGAACACGCCGGCGCCGTCGTGCGGATCGGCCAGACCGTCCGCCGCCTGACCCGCGGTGCCGGCGAATGGGTGGCCGAGACCGGCGACCCGGCCCCGTTCATGGCCCAAGCCGTCTTTCTCGCCACCGGCAAGCACGACGTCCGCGATCTGCCGCGCACCCGCACCGACCGCGGCGCCGTCGGCATGAAGATCTATTTCATCCCGGCACCCGGACCAGCGACGACCCTGGAGGGGACCACCGAACTGACCCTTTTCCCTGGCGGCTATGCCGGTATGCAGCCGGTCGAAAACGGCCAGGCGGTCCTATGCATCGCCGTCCAGCGACGCGCATTCCGGCGATATGGCGGCGGCTGGGCCGGCCTGCTCGCGGCGATCGAACAGCGCAGCCGGCGATTTGCCACGATGCTGGCCGGAGCGCGCAGATTGTCGTCCCGCCCGATCGCGGTCGCCGGCATTCCCTACGGCTACCGTGTCCGTCCCGCACACGCCGACGGCCTGTTCCGACTCGGCGACCAGGCCGCCGTGATCGCCTCCCTCACCGGAGACGGCATCGCGATCGCCCTGCACAGCGGTGCCGCGGCAGCGCAAGCCTGGCTGGCCGGCGCCGATTCGGCCGCATACCACCGTGCCCTGACGCGCACCCTGGGGTCACCGATGCGACTCGCCGGCCTGCTGCATCACGCCTGCATGTCCGGCCCGCTCCAGCCGGCCGTCATCCTCGGCGCCGCTCTGTTTCCCGCTCTGCTGCGCCACGCCGCCAGCCGCACCCGCCTCCCCGGCATGAGCCCGCACACCGTAACGCGGACCGCCGTGCACATCACCGCGTAGACCTGCCCGGAACGTCGGCTATGAAGCCGGCGCTGCGACCATCTCTCCCGCCTTGCCCCCCATTCGCCGACCCCACGCCAACTCGACACGGGCGCCAACAAAAGTCCGGGTTGCATCCCGCCCAAGCCTGCCGCAGAAAGCCGCATGCGCTTCGGCATCATGGTCACGCGGCTCGATATTTACATATTCCGCCAGGTGCTGCTCGCGCTCGTCGTGACCACCCTGGGCCTCACGGCGCTGATCTGGCTGACCCAGTCGCTGCGGTTCGTCGATCTCGTCGTCAACCGCGGCCTGTCTCTCCTGGTGTTCATCGAACTGACCGGGCTGCTGATCCCCAGCTTCGTCGCCGTCATCCTGCCGATCACCACGTACGTCGTGATCCAGTTCACCTATCAGCGCATGGCCACGGACCGCGAACTGACCGTCATGCGCGCCGCCGGGCTGTCGCCATGGGCGCTGGCCCGTCCCGCCCTCGCGGTGGCGCTGCTGGCGACGCTGGCGGGCTATGGCCTCAGCTGCTGGGCGGTCCCGGCGTCGCTGAACGACTTCAAGCGGTTCGAGTGGGAAATCCGCAACCGCCTCGCCGCCTTCCTGCTGCAGGACGGAGTCTTTACTCCGCTGTCTGACAAGCTGACCGTCTACATCCGCTCCCGCGATCAGGACGGCACCCTGCACGGCATTCTCGTCGACGATGCTCGCGACCCCACCGCCCACGCCACCATCCTGGCGGAGCGTGGCCGGCTGATCGAGGGCCCCACCGGACCGCGCGTGGTGCTGATGGATGGCAGCCGCCAGGAGATCGACCACCAGACCGGCCGGCTCGACATGCTGACGTTCCGCCAGAACGATATCGACCTGGCCGACGCCAGCAAGGACGAGACCGCGCGCCCCGCCGATATGTCGGAGGTGCCACTCAGCGATTTGCTCGATCCACATCCGTATTTTGCCCGGGACCGGCCCAAATGGATCGCCGAAGGTCACAAGCGCCTGTCCGCGCCGCTGACCACGCTGTCCTATGCCATGGTCGGGGTGTTCTCCGCGCTGGGCGGGATGTTCCGCCGCCACGGCGGGATTGCCCGGCCGATCATCACCGTCGGTGTCATGGTCGGGCTGCTGGCGCTTGGCCTGACCTTCGGAACCCTCGCCGCGCGCGACAACAGCCTGATTTTCCTCATGTGGGTGCACGCCATTCTGCCGGGCGTGGTCTGCGCCTGGCTGCTGATGGCGCCCTCGATCCGCCTGTTCCGCCTCCGCCCGGCCGAAGCCTGACCCGATGACGGCCACCCTCACCCTCTCGCTCTACATCGTCCGCCAGTTCGCGCTCGCCGTCAGCAGCATGCTGCTGGCGCTCTCGGGTCTGGTGGCTATGTTCGACTTCATCGAGTTGCTGCGCCGCTCGGCCAGCCACCCCGAGGTGAGCGTCGGCACCGTCGGCCAGATCGCCGCTCTGCGCCTGCCCTATGAAGCCATGCAGATCCTGCCGTTCGCGGTGCTGCTCGGCGGCATCCTGTGCTTCTGGCGCCTGACGCGCTCCTCCGAACTGATCGTCGCCCGCGCTGCCGGCATCTCGGCCTGGGAGTTTCTCACCGCGCCGACCCTGTGCGCCCTTCTGTTCGGTGTCATCGCCACCGCCCTGATCAGCCCGGTTTCCGCGGTCATGCTGTCGCGGGCAGAGGTGATGGACAATGCCTATCTCAGCACCGGAGGCGGCCCGCTGGCGCTGAACGGGGGTCAGCTCTGGCTGCGTCAGTCGGACCGGCAAATATCCCCGCACGGCGTCGCGATCATCCATGCGCAGCAGGTCGAACTCCACCGCAAGCAACTCACCGCGCGGCGGGTCAGCGTTTTCCGCCTCGACGCATCCGACAAGCTTCTCAGCCGCATCGAGGCGACCAGCGCCACCCTGGGCGACGGCGACTGGGTGTTGATCAGCGCCCGCTCGATCCGCCCCGACCAGTTGCCGTCCCCGCCACGATTGATGAACCTGCCGACCGACCTGACGGTCCACCGGGTGCAGGAAAGCTTCGCCTCGCCTGAGACGTTGTCGTTCTGGGCGCTGCCGGGGTTCATCGCGCTGCTCGACCGGTCGGGATTTTCATCGATCCGACACAGGCTGCATTTCCAGGCGCTGCTGGCGCTGCCGCTGCTGTGCGCGACCATGACGCTGGTGTCGGCCGGCTTCTCCATGCGTCCAGCCCGTCGTGGCGGCGTGGCGAAGATGATCGGCAGCGGTGTCGCGGCAGGGTTCGCCTTGTTCGTGGTCTCGAAGATCGCCGAGGAGATCGGCCAGTCCGGCGCCCTGCCCGTCGTCCTGGCCGCCTGGGCGCCGGCCGCGGCCGGCCTTATGCTCGCCGTCGCCCTGCTGCTGCACACCGAAGACGGCTAGACCCATGATCGCGCGGAACGGAACGTCGGAAACGCCTGCCTCTCGATGATCTGAGGCAATATCAAGCTGACAAGAATTGCGAAGCGACCTCAGACTGATGAAATTGCTCGCCAAACATGAGCTGGTGCATTTCCACTCAGGTGGAAACCCTCCAGAGGACCCGGGGGAAGACGGCTGAAAATGGATCGCGTGGACCGTTCGACACTGGATAAGATCCTCGCAGCCATCTTTTCGGGCAATGCCGCCCTGCACCGAGCAATCCGTGGCATCGCTGTCTTCTGTTTCATCCTGGCATGCTGCGGTGGGGAGATCGCCCACGCGCAGCTCGGTGCGCTGGCCAGCCCTCAGGCCTCCGGCCCCCCGCTGAGCCGGAACGAGCCCGTCACCTTCACCGCCGACAACGTGGAGTATGACAAGGACAAAGCCCTGGTCACCGCCACAGGCCACGTCGAGGCCTGGCAGAACGGCCACGTGATGCGCGCCGACAAGATCACGTTCGACCGCAACACCGGTGTCGCCGCCGCCACCGGACATGTTGTTCTGCTGGAGCCCGACGGTGAGGTGTTGTTCGCGGACTATGCCGAGATGCGGAACAACATGAACGACGGCATCCTGAAGGACATGCGCGCGCTGCTGCAGCAGAACGGCAGGCTGGCCGCCAATGGAGCGCAACGCACCGCCGGCGAGATCAACGAGCTGTCAAAGGTCGTCTATACGACCTGCAACCTGTGCAAGAAGGACCCCACACGCCCGCCCCTGTGGCAGATCCGCGCCAGCTCCGCCGTGCAGGACCTTCAGCACAAGAAAATCGAGTTCAAGGACGCGACGCTGCAGATGTTCGGCATTCCGGTCGCGTATTTTCCATATTTCTGGAATGCCGACCCTTCGGTGAAACGGGAATCGGGCATTCTGCCGCCGGTGATCGGCTCTGCCTCCGGCGTAGGCGCATTTTTCGGTCAGCCCTACTACCTTGTGATCGACGACCAGTCGGACGCGACGTTTATCCCGTTGATCAGCACGGAAGCCGGACCGCAGCTCGATGTCGAGTACCGCCGGCGGTTCAATGACGGCACGTTCCTGGTGAATGCCTCCGCCGGTTACCTCGATGGCTCCTCCCAGGGATCATTGTCCACCCAGGGCCAGTTCGCATACGACGACACCTGGCGCTGGGGGTTCAATATCAACCGCGCCTCCTCGACGCTGTACGTGACCGATTTCCATCTCACCGAGGGACTGGTCGGCGATTCGAACATCCTCACCAGCCAGCTCTACCTCGAGGGGTTCGGCGAAGGCTCCTACTCCCGCCTCGATGCAAAGGCGTACCAGGGCCTCAATGACGTGATCAACACCAGCACGCTGCCGACCGTGCTGCCGCGCTATCAATACAGCTACTTTGGCACGCCGGATTCGCTGGGCGGCCGATTCTCACTCTCGACCGGTGCCTTCAACGTGATCCGCACGGTCGGGACCGACACACGACGTGCCTCGCTGACGATGGACTATGAGCGTCCGTTCACTGGTCTGCTGGGTGACCTGTGGAAGATCACGCTGCACGGCGACGCCATCGCCTATGATGCGTCGAATCTCAACGAACTGCCGAATTTCAGCCCGTATGACAGTACAGATACCGCCCGCGCCCTACCACAGGTGGCGCTGGATTTCCGCTGGCCGTTCGCCCGCGACGCGGGCGCCTGGGGCACGCAGCTCATCGAGCCGATCGCCCAGATCGTCGTCGCGCCGCAGACCGGCACCAGTCAGTTGATCAAATATCCGAACGAGGACAGCCTGGACTTCGAGTTCACCGACGCGAACCTGTTCGGCTTCAACCGCTTCACCGGCATCGACCGGCTGGACGGCGGCTACCGCGCCAACGTCGCCCTGCATGGCGCCTGGTACCTCGGCGGCACGACCTTCGACGGACTGGTCGGGCAGGCTTATCGCACGAACAAGGACGACCTGTTCCCCGCGGGATCCGGACTGCGCGACGAGGTGTCCGATATCGTCGCCCGTGGCACGTTCGCACCAACCAAGTGGCTCGACCTCACCTACCGCACGCGCCTGGACAAGCAGACGCTGCAGACGCGCTTCGCTGACGCCCTCGCATCGGTGGGTGTAGACAAGTTTCGCGTGTCGGGCGGCTACATCTATACAACCTTCAACCCATACACCTACTACGACCAGCCAGCGCCCCCTCCAGTGGGCAACGCATACTATTTCCCGCGCAACGAGGCGACCCTCAACGTCTCGACCAAATGGGGCGACTACCGGTTCGCCGCGTACGCCCGCCGCGACCTCGCCAACAACCAGATGGTCATGGCGGGAGGCGACGCGATTTATGAGGACGAGTGCTTCATCTTTGATTTGCGGCTCTACCGCCGTTATACCAGCATCAACGGAGACGGCGGCGCCAGTGCGGTGCTGTTCCTGCTGACCTTCAAGACAATCGGCCAATTCGGCTATCGCGCGCTGTGAATTCAGGAGTGCCTGACATGTCGACCCTTAGCCGCGGCCGTCTCCGTGGCCATCTCCGTGGCCATCTCCGCCGGGGTCTGGGCGGCGCGCTCGCGGTGCTGCTGACGCTGCCAGCCTTGTCCGTCGCGGCCGGAGCAGCGAAGAAGCCAGCCGCTGCGTCCGCGACGGCGGACCAGCCGCTGATTGGCGGCAGCCGCATCGCCGCCGTCGTCAACGGCGATGTGATCAGCGACGCCGACATCTCCAATCGAGCCCGCCTGTTCGCCATCTCTACCGGCCTGCCCTTGGCGCCGGACGTGATCGAGCGCCTCCGACCGCAGATCCTGCGCCAGTTGGTCGATGAGCGGCTGCGCGTACAGGAAGCCCAGCGCCGCAAAATCGTCATCCAGGACGTCCAGATCGCCGACGCGATCAAGGAAATCGAGACCCGCAACGGCATGCAGCCCGGTGCGTTGCGGGCAAAGCTGGCCAAGGACGGGGTGAGTACTCGCACCTTGATCGATCAGATCCGCTCCCAGCTCGCCTGGCAGCAGATGCTGCGTCAGGTTCTCGCGAACCGGATCAACATCTCCGAAGCGGATGTCGCCGAACAGCAGAAACTGATGGCCCAGCAGATCGGCCAGACGGAATACCGCCTGGGGGAGATCTTCATCCCCATCGATGATCCCGCCAACGGCACCGACGCTCAGCGCTTCGCTGAGACGGTGATCTCCGAACTGCATGCCGGCGCGGCGTTCCCCCTCGTAGCCGCGCAGTTCAGCCAGACCCAGTCCGCCCTGGAGGGTGGCGAGCTCGGCTGGGTGCAGACCAACCAGCTCGACCCCGCCGTCGCCCGCATCGTCACCGAAATGCCCGTGGGCGCGGTCAGCAATCCGGTGCGGGTGCCTGGCGGCGTGTCGATCGTCCAGTTGCAGGCCAAGCGCGAAATCGGCAACGAAATGGCCACCGTCGTGACGCTGCGCCAAGCGTTTGTTGCCTTCACGACGCCGCTGAACGATCCGCAGAACCCCACCGAACAGCAGCGTCAGGCTCTGGCCAAGGCCAAATCGATCGAGGCTTCGGTCAAGGGTTGCGACCAGATGGAAGCCGCCGCCAAGGCCATCAACGCGCCGAACCGCCCGATCGACCCCGGCGAGGTTCGCGTCGAGGGCGTCAACCCCCCGACCTTCCGGCAGCTGCTCCAAACCATTCCACTCGGCAAGCCCACCGAACCGCTGATCTCCCGCGACGGCATCGCCGTCATCACCGTCTGTAGCCGCGAGCAAAAGAACCTCGGCGCGATCACGACGAAGGAAATCCAGATCCGTCTTCTCGGTGAACGGGTCGATATGCTGTCCCGCCAGACCATGCGCGAACTGCGCCGCAAGGCCAGCATCGACCTTCGTGAACACGGGGTCTGAGGCCGGACCCGCCGCGTTTGACTGACCCGCGACGCGGCCCGTCCCCGCCTGGTCCGTCCCCGCGTGACCCGCCCCCGAGTGACCCGTCCCCGAGTGACCCGTCCCCGCTTGGCCCGTCCCCGATCCTGCCACCTCTGCGTGATGTCATCGCCCGTCACGGCCTTGCCGCCCGCCATTCCCTCGGCCAGCACTTCCTGCTTGACGGCAATTTGACCGACCGCATCGTGCGAGAGGCCGGAGACCTCGCCGGCCGCAATGTCATCGAGGTCGGGCCGGGACCTGGCGGCCTGACGCGATCACTGTTGGGGTCTGCCGCCGCCACCGTCACCGCGATCGAACTGGACCGGCGCGCCATCGCCGCCGTGACCGAACTGGCCGCGGTCGCGGGCGGCCGGCTGCGCGTGCTAGAGGGCGATGCCCTGGCCGTCGACGCCGCTTCCCTGGTCCCGGCGCCCCGTCACGTGATCGCCAATCTGCCCTACAACGTCGCCTCCCCTCTGCTGGTCGCCTGGCTTCGCCAAGCCGCGTCGTTCGAGCGGCTGACCCTGATGTTCCAGCAGGAGGTCGCGGAACGCATCTGCGCCAAGGCCGACACCCCGCCCTACGGGCGGCTGTCGGTGCTGACGCAATGGAGCTGCGAGGCGCACATCGTCATGCGCCTGCCGCCCGCCGCGTTCACCCCACCGCCGAAAGTGTGGTCCGCCGTGGTCAGCCTGACGCCGCGCGCCATTCAGCCGGATCGCTCGGCCTTCAGCCGCATGGAGGCATTGACCGCCGCCGCGTTCGGCCAACGTCGCAAGATGCTGCGCGGATCGCTGCGCGCGCGCGGCGGAGAGGTGCTGCTGGCACAGGCCGGCATCGATCCCGAACGGCGAGCGGAAACTTTGTCGGTGGCCGAGTTCGACCGACTCGTCCGGCTGACTGGTTGAACGGATCCACCGGTTTACCTTTTTGCAGGTGCCGGAATACGATGGCGAAGCGACGGAGAAGCGCCATGCGGATATGTTTGCAAAGGGTAGGTCTCGGACTCCTGCTCCTGCTGCCGTTGCTGGCCCGCGCGGCATCCCCGCCATCCGGCCCAGGCGGGAAGCCCCCCGAGATTTCCATTACCACGAACGGTCTCACCTCCGGCTATGCCGTGCGATTCGGCGCTCCCGTTGACCATGAGTTGTCACGGTTACAGATCATGCAGGCCGGCCGGGTTCTGGAGACCCTGCACGCGCGGCTGAACAGTGCGCCGGACGTGCTGTTCGCACGCGGCAGGGCGCTGTCGTCTGGCACCTACGATCTGCACTGGACGGTGAAGTCCTTGACCGACGGAAGCGTCTCCGAGGGCGATACCTCGTTCACGATCGAGCCGCCACGCCACTAATATCCGATCGTGGAGAAGCGCGGGTCGCTCAGCGAGCACGATTCGCCGGGTGAATCGGATACTTCGGACCAGGACCGGCGTATCGCGCTTGTCTGATGCGCGACACTGGACCATCCGCTTCGTCGGCCGCACAGCGCAGCGGAAGACGGCCTCGGCCAACAGAATAGCTCGCTGACAGGGGCAAAAACGCATCCGCCCCGGGGTGAAGGCGCGCGCGCTCCGGGATTTTCGTTTGCCTTTGGCCCAGCGCAAGGTGTCGTTGACACGAGCGTACACTTCTGTACAGCTGGAAATATGGAAATTTCAGCAGCGGCAACCGCGTTCGCCGCGTTGTCGCAGGACACCCGCCTCGACCTGATCCGCCTTCTCATGGCCCAGGGTGCGACCGGGCTGCCTGCCGGCGAGCTCGCCGCCCGCCTGTCGGTGCCGCCGTCGACCCTGTCCTTCCACCTCGCGGCGCTGGAGCGGGCCGGTCTGACCCAATCCACGCGTCAGGGCCGGCAGATCGTGCACGCGGTGCACTTCGCAGGGCTGCGACGTTTGCTCGCGTTTCTCACCGAGACCTGCTGCGGCGGACAGCCGGAGCTCTGCGGCGACCTCGCGCGCCTCCTCCCTCCCCTCGCAACCGAGGACAAGGGCATGACCCCCGCGTTCAATGTGCTGTTCCTGTGTACCCACAACTCGGCCCGCTCGATCATGGCGGAGGCCTTGCTGCGGACCATCGGGGGAACCCGCTTCCATGCCTATTCGGCCGGGTCCGACCCCGGTCGCCGAACCCAGTCCCGAAGTGATCGCCAAATTGCGCATCCTGGGCCATGACACCGGTGATCTGCGCAGCAAGAGCTGGAACGACTTCACCGGACCGAATGCGCCACGGATGGATTTCGTCATTACCCTCTGTGA
Organism: uncultured Alphaproteobacteria bacterium; assembly: GCA_963817185.1. Lineage (GTDB taxonomy): Bacteria > Pseudomonadota > Alphaproteobacteria > Acetobacterales > Acetobacteraceae > Rhodopila. Next base: position 100,526 of record CAWFNN010000008.1, read on the forward strand.
CACACCCGACGGTGACATCTGCCCCGACTTCGGCGAACTCGCCGTCACCGCCGCATGGCCGCTGCCGGACCCGGCCCGGTTCCACGGCAGCCCGGTCGAACGCGCCGCCTTGTTGAATGAGCTGTACGCCGGGCTGCGACGCCGCCTGGAGATCTTTACCTCCTTGCCGTTCTCCGCGCTCGACCGCATGGCGTTGAAGGCGCGGCTCGATCAGATCGCCGGAGGCGGATCGCCGGCGCTTATCGGCGGTCGCTGACCGTGCGCGTCGGCATCAACGGCATGGGCCGCATCGGCCGTCTCGCGTTGCGGGCTGCCCTCGGCGGCGTGGATCGGCCCCCGGACGATCCGCGCGCCGCGGTTACGGATGATACGCTGCTGAAAATCTATGCCTGGTACGACAATGAGGTCGCCTATGCCTGCCGCATGGTGGACCTCGCCAACATCGTGATGCAGCGAGGGGTCTGATGTCCTCCGGGGTCCGCAACTACGCCATCGTCACCACCGCCTATTTCCTGTTCACCATCACCGACGGCGCCCTGCGCATGCTGGTGCTGCTGCATTTCTACAGCCTGGGCTACACGCCCTTCATCCTGGCGTTCATGTTTCTGCTGTATGAGACGGCCGGCATTTTCGCCAATGCCGGCGGCGGCTGGTTGGCGTCACGCTTCGGCATCCCGCGCATGCTGATGGCCGGACAAATCACGCAGATCGGCGCCCTGTGCATGCTGTCGGCGCTGCAGCCCGGCTGGGGCGCGGGGATGTCGGTCGTTTGGGTGGTGCTGGCGCAGGGCGTGGCCGGCGTCGCCAAGGACCTGACCAAGACCTCGTCGAAAACTGCCATCAAGGCGTCGTCGGCGCAGGACATGGGGCAGTTGTTTCGCTGGGTGGCGTGGTTCACCGGATCGAAGAATGCCACCAAGGGCGCAGGCTTCTTCATCGGCGGCTTCCTGCTGCAGGTGGTAGGGTTCCGTGCCGCCCTGTGGCTGATGGCTGGGATGCTCGCCGTCGTACTGGTCGGCGTCATGCTGTCGTTGCCGCGCAGCCTGGGCAAGGCGAAGTCGTCGAAGAGCTTCCGCGAGCTGTTCGCCAAGACGCGCGCCATCAACCTGATGGCGGCGGCACGCGTGTTCATGTTCGGCTCGCGCGACGTGTGGTTCGTCGTCGGCCTGCCGGTCTTCCTGTACGGGTTTGGCTGGCGGTATATGCAGGTGGCAGGCTTCGTCGCCGCCTGGACCATCGGCTATGGCGCGGTGCAGGCGCTGGCGCCCGCGGTGGTCACGCGCAGCCACGACGGGCTGAGTCGCGAAGTGCCCGCCGCTCGATTGTGGGGCGGCATCCTGACGGTGATCCCGGTGGTCCTCGCGCTGCTGCTGAGCATGCCGGGCGTGCCGCACCAGGACCTGGTCCTGGTCGTCGGACTGCTGATCTTCGGCTTCACCTTCGCCGTGATCTCCTCGCTGCACTCCTATCTGATTCTGGCGTATGCCGGATCGGAGAAGGCCGCCGAGGACGTCGGTTTCTACTATGCCGCCAACGCGGCCGGCCGGCTGATCGGCATCATGCTGTCAGGTATTCTGATCGAGACCGGCGGCATGCCGGCCTGCCTGTGGGGTTCGGCCATCATGCTGGCGATCTGCCTCGCGATAACGGCATTGCTGCCGATGGGTGCGGCAGCGCGGCGCGTGCCGGCATGAGCCGTACCGTCGCCACCGCCGGCCGGACGCCGGCGCGCAAGCCGGCCATGGGCAAATTCGACCGCTTCCTTACGCTTTGGGTCGCGCTCTGCATCGTCGCCGGCATTGTCCTCGGCCAGGCGCTGCCAGGCGTCTTCCATGCAATGGGGCGGGCGACCGTGGCGCAGGTCAACCTGCCCGTCGCCGTGCTGATCTGGCTCATGATCGTGCCGATGCTGTTGAAGATCGACCTCGGCGCGCTGGGACAGGTGCGCGACCACTGGCGCGGGATCGCCACCACTGTCGGCGTGAACTGGCTGGTCAAGCCGTTCTCCATGGCGCTTCTGGGTTGGATCTTCATCGCCCACCTGTTCCGTCCGCTGCTGCCCGCGGGCCAGATCGACAGCTACATCGCGGGACTGATCCTGCTCGCGGCGGCGCCGTGCACGGCGATGGTGTTCGTCTGGTCCAGCCTGGTGGACGGCGAGCCGCACTTCACCCTGTCCCAGGTCGCCCTGAACGACATGATCATGGTCGTCGCCTTCGCCCCTGTCGTCGCCTTCCTCCTTGGTCTGTCCTCGATCGCCGTGCCCTGGGACACGCTGCTGCTGTCCGTCGTGCTGTACATCGTCGTGCCGGTGATCGCCGCCCAGCTTTGGCGGCGCGCCTTGATGGCTCGTGGCGCCCTGCCGCGAACGTTGCGCGCGCTCGCACCCCTGTCGCTGTCCGCGCTGCTGCTGACGCTGGTGCTGCTGTTCGGCCTGCAAGGTGAGCAGATCATCCGCCAGCCCGTGATCATCGCGCTGCTGGCGGTGCCGATCGTCATCCAGGTGTATTTCAACGCCGGTCTCGCCTACTGGGTGAACCGCCGCCTGCGGGTCGAGTGGTGCGTCGCCGGCCCATCCGCGCTGATCGGCGCCAGCAACTTCTTCGAACTGGCGGTGGCCGCGGCCATCGCCTTGTTCGGCTTCCAGTCCGGTGCCGCGCTGGCGACCGTCGTCGGCGTGCTGGTCGAAGTCCCGGTCATGCTGTCGGTCGTGCACATCGTCCGCCGTTCGCGCGGATGGTACGAGCGGCCGCTGATCCGGGCGACGGCTCAGCGCGCCGCCGGGAACGGCTCGACCAGCGTATCGAGCGAGCGCCCGTAACAGACCGCGCGCCGCCCCGCCACGGAGACGAAGTACCCCACGCACCCGCTGTCCACGATCTGACGGCAGAACGTCCTGTAGTCGATCGTTCCCCCCTGGAGCGCCCGGATCGCGCGTCCGACCCCGTCGGACGAGAACGCCTCGGCCGGCCCGTGCTACGACCGCCTGGCTTGGCACCTCCAGGGACGCGAGGGGGCCTTCGTCTGACCGAACCCTTGACAGTGCGCCGACAGCCCATTAGTTAGCTGATTAGTTATATAACTAATCAGCTATCCAACGATGATCCAGAACCACCTGAACGCAACATTCTCCGCCCTCGCCGATCCCACCCGGCGCGCCATCCTGGCCCGCCTGGCGCTGGGGGAAGCGTCCGTCAACCAACTCGTGCAACCTTTCAACCTCAGTCAGCCGGCGATCTCCAAGCACCTCAAGGTGCTGGAGCGCGCCGGCCTGATCACCCGCGGGCGAGACGCGCAGTGGCGTCCCTGCAAGCTCGAGGGCGCCGCGCTGAAGGAGGTCGCCGACTGGCTCGAACCGTATCGCCGCTTCTGGGAAGAGCGGCTCGACCGGCTCGACGACCACCTGCGGAGGCTGCAGTCCGAACCAACAAAAATGGAAGGAAAGCCAGATGCCTAGAACCGACGCCGACCGCGAAATCGTCATCACCCGTGTCGTCGATGCCCCACGCGAACTGACGTGGCAGGCCATGACGGATCCCAGGCACGTGGTGCAATGGTGGGGACCGCGCGGCTTCACCACCACCATCCAGGAAATGGACGTCCGCCCCGGCGGCGCATGGATCCATGTCATGCACGGCCCCGACGGCACGGACTACCCAAACCGCAGCGTGTTCAAGGAGGTCGCCTATCCCGAACGCATCGTCTTCACCCACGGCGGCGGCAAAGCGGGTGGCCCCGAGGCCGATTTCATCGCCACCTGGACGTTCGAAGCGGTCGGAGACAACAAGACAGAGGTGACCATCCGCATGGTCTTCCCCTCGGTCGAAGCGCGAGACACAGTCGTTCGCGAGTATGGCGCCATCGAAGGCGGCAGGCAGACCCTCGAACGCCTCGCCGAACATCTGCCGACGATGGGCTTCGCGGAACGGCACATCGTCATCGAACGCCTCGTCAATGCCCCACCCGCCCTGGTGTTCCAGTGCTGGACCGACCCCTTGCATATGGCACGCTGGTGGGCGCCGCACGGCTTCACCAATCCCGCCTGCGAGCTTGACGTCCGGATCGGCGGCACATGGCGCATCGTCATGCGGGCACCCAACGGCGCCGAGTATCCGTGTCACGGCGTCTATCGCGAGATCGATCCGCCGCGGCGCCTGGTGTTCACCAACATCGCCACCGACGCCACGGGCCGGCCGGTGCTCGACGGGCTGACAACGGTCACCTTCACCGAGGCGGACGGCAAGACCAGGATGACGGTCGCCACCGGCGCAACGGCCCTGACCGACATTGCCCGGGCCTATCTCGAAGGCATGGAGATCGGCTGGACGCAGAGCCTGGAACGTCTGGATGCGGCGGTGGCCGCGCTTTAGGTCTACGGTCCCCCCATGCGGACGCTCTACCACGGCCTGATCCCCGCCCTCTGGCTGATCTGGCTGGCCGGCTGGATGATCTCCAGCCGGTTCACCAAGCGCACGGTACGCGCCGAGACGCTGGGGTCGCGCCTCTTGCACCTGACCCCTCTGACCATCGGCTTCATCCTGCTCACCTTCCGCCACGCCGCCGGACCGTGGCTGGCGGCCCGCATCTATCCCCCGTCGCCATGGAGCTTCTGGATCGGCGTCGCGCTGGTCGCACTCGGCCTCGGTTTCGCCGGCTGGGCTCGCGTCCACCTCGCCGGCAACTGGAGCGGCACGGTCACGCTGAAGCAGGACCACAGTCTGATCCGCGGCGGGCCGTACCGATGGGTGCGCCACCCGATCTACACCGGCCTGCTCGCGGCAATCCTCGGCACCGCCATCGCCGAGGCCGAATGGCGCGGTCTGGCGGCGTTCGTCCTCGTGGCCCTGTCGTTCCTGCGCAAAATCAAGATTGAGGAGACGTTCCTGACAGCGCAGTTCGGTGACGCCTACAAGCGTTACCGCGCCGAAGTGGCCGCCTTGTTCCCGTTGCCCTCGGCGTGGCTTCGATAGACCGCCCCCTACAGCTTCACCACCCACACAACGACCCCAAACGCCAGCGCGAGCGTCACCGCCGCCCACACCGGCCGCACCAGCCTGGGCGCCGCCGCACCCACCGGCATCAGTTTCGTCCCGGTCACCATGGGCCGCACCAGATTCTGCCGCTTCAACACGGCGTAGGCGATGATCGCCAGCACGTGCAGCGCGATCGCCACCTCGATCGCAATGAAATTCAGATGATGGATGTGGCTCAGCCAGTCGCTCTGCTCCTTGCTGACCAGGTGCATCAGCGGCCCCTCCGTGTCGCCGTCATCGTTGCTGAACAGTCCCGTTCCCGTCTGCACCCCGATCAGCACCAGCATCACCAGGACCATCCAGCCGCCCGCGGCGTTGTGCCCGATCTCCCGGTCCGGTTCCCGCCGCCGCAAATGCGCCAGATGCCGCACCGCCGCCGCGGGACTGCGCAGGAATCGTGTGAACCTGGCCGTGTCGCTGCCGATGAACCCCCAAACCACGCGGAACAGCAGCAGCGCCAGGATCCACTCGCCGATCCACATGTGCAGGTCCATCCGGTTGGCGTACTGCGTCACCCACGCCGCCAGGATCAGCAGCACGATCGCCCAGTGGAACAGCCGCACCGGCAGGTCCCACACCTTCATCGGCCGCATCAACGCACTCCCTTTTGCCGCACCGCACCATATCGAACGCCTTCCAGGTTGCGTCCAGCCTGCGGATACGCTTCTCTCCCCCAATTCAACCGGAGGCCCCCGATGCGCGTCAGCGTGATCCAGATGAACCCCGGCGCGAACAAGACGGAAAACATCGCCCAGGCCCGCCGCCTGATCCAGCAAGCGGTCGAGCAGGACCGTCCCGATATCGTCAGCCTGCCCGAGGTCTGGGACTCCCTCGGCGGCGACCGCGCCACCCGCACCGCCAACGCGGAACACCTGCCCGCCAAAGGCTCCAACGAACCCGGCGGCGAGGCCTACGAGTTCCTCCGCGAAACCGCCCGAGCCACGAAAACCCACGTCCACGGCGGCTCGATCATCGAGCAAGGTCCCGAAAAGCTGTTCAACACCACGGTCGTATTCAACCCTGATGGCACCGAACTGGCGCGCTACCGCAAGATCCACCTGTTCGACATCGTCGCCCCCGACGGCACCGGCTACCGCGAAAGCAACAGCTACGGCGCCGGTGACGAGGTCGTCACCTACCGGGCCGATGGCGTCACCGTCGGCTGCGCCATCTGCTACGACATCCGCTTTCCAGACCTGTTCTGGAAACTGCGCGAACAAGGCGCCGAAGTCATCTTCCTGCCCAGCGCCTTCACCCTCGCCACCGGCAAGGACCACTGGGAGGCCCTGATCCGCGGCCGCGCCATCGAAACCCAGTGCTGGTTCGCCGCCCCTGCCACCTGGGGCAAACACCTGGAAGGCAAGGGCGACCCGCGCTTCACCTACGGCCACTCGATCGTGGTCAATCCCTGGGGACACCTCGTGGCCCAGGTCTCCGACGGGATCGGCTGGACCACGGCGCGGATCGACCAGGAGGTAACCGCCAAGGTCCGCCGCGACATGCCCGTCCTGGAACACAGGAAGCGTGTTTGAGCGACCTGCTCGCCGGCCCGCCGATGCCAGAGGACCGCGGCTTCAAAGCCGGCCAGATCGCCTTCGTCGCCGCCCCCTCCCCGATCGCCGTCGAGGCTCGCCAAGCCCTGATCGCCCGCTATGGCGAATGCCTGTTGTCCCAGGCCGCCGTCGTGGTCGCCCTTGGCGGCGACGGCTTCATGCTCGAAACGATCCACCAGGTGCTCGCCCTCAACATCCCGGTCTACGGCATGAACCGCGGCTCCGTCGGCTTCCTGATGAATTCGTACAACGAGGACGACCTGCCCGGCCGCCTGTCCCGCGCCCAGGCAGCTGAGCTGCACCCGCTGCGCATGCGTGCCATCACCACCAGCGGCGCGGTCGAGGAGGCCCTCGCCTTCAACGAGGTCAGTCTGCTGCGCCAGCTTCGCCAGGCGTCAAAGATCCGCATCTCCGTCGATGGGCGCGTGCGACTGGAAGAACTGTCATGCGATGGCGTGCTGATCTCCACCCCCGCGGGATCGACCGCCTACAACCTGTCGGCACACGGTCCGATCGTGCCGCTCTCCGCCAACCTGCTGCCACTGACCCCGATCAGCGCCTTCCGGCCCCGCCGCTGGCGCGGCGCGCTGCTGCCGAGCACTGCCGACGTGCTGTTCGAAGTGCTGGAGGCCGACAAACGTCCCACCGCCGCCGTGGCCGATTTCACCGAGGTCCGCGACGTGATTTCCGTGGCCGTCAGCGAGGACCGTTCAGTGACGGTCACGGTCCTGTTCGACCCCGACCAGGGCTTGTCGGAACGCATCATCGTCGAGCAGTTCACGGTGTGACGACTGATCGGCGGTCAACCCGCCCAGCCACGCGGCACTCCCGTCCCGTCAGCCTGGCACAGCGCCAGCGCCGGATCGCGGCTCGTCCGCGCCAGGACCTGTCCGCGCCGACGCGCGGGCGGAAGGCTTGCGGACGTGGCGCGGCACGCGGCCGCAATTCGCGACGTGAGGCCCCGGGGACCAACACGCCTTCAAGGGCCGGCCCCTGCGCGCGCCTGTGCAGACTGTTTTCCATCCAGACGCCGAAAATTGGCACACCACCCTGCGACCGCGTAGGACATTGGAGAGATCTTCGCGACGGACACATCCCATGGACGCAGCGGCCGAGGACTTCGGCTATGACCTGGCGATTATCGGCGGCGGCATCAACGGGTGCGGGATCGCCCGCGACGCGGCCGGGCGAGGGTGGCGCGTGTTCCTGTGTGACCGCGCCGACCTCGCCGCCGGCACGTCGAGCGCCTCCACCAAGCTGATCCACGGCGGCCTGCGCTACCTCGAGTACCACGAGTTCCGCCTGGTTCACGAAGCGCTGATGGAGCGCGAAATCCTGTGGGGGATCGCGCCGCACATCGTCTGGCCGCTGCGCTTCGTCCTGCCGCACCACAGGCAGTTGCGTCCGGCCTGGCTGCTGCGGATGGGTCTGTTCCTGTATGACCACCTGGGCGGGCGGAAGCGCCTGCCGCCGACGCGGACCCTGCGCTTGCGCACTGACCCGGCCGGCACGATCCTGAAACCCGAGTTCACCCGCGGCTTCGAATACTCGGACTGCTGGGTGGAAGATTCGCGCCTGGTCGTGCTCAACGCCCGCGACGCCGCCAACCGCGGGGCAACGATCGCGCCCCGCACCGCCTGCCTTTCGGCCGAGCGGGCCGGTGGACTTTGGAACATCGTCCTGCGTGACGAAACGACCGGACGACACCGGACCATCGCCGCGCGGGCGCTCGTCAACGCCGCCGGTCCCTGGGTGGCCGAAGTTGCCGGGTCGGTCATCCACCCCAGCGTGCCGGCCGCCGTCCGACTGGTGCAGGGCAGCCACATCGTTGTTCGTAAGCTGTACGATCACGCCTCGTGCTATATTTTTCAGAATGCCGACGGTCGCATCTTCTTCCTCATCCCTTACGAGCGCGACTTCACACTGATCGGCACGACAGACCTCGACTTCGCCGGCGACCCGGCCGGGGTGCATGCGAGTATCACGGAGATCGAGTATCTGTGCCGTTCCGCCAGCGCCTATTTGCGCAAGCCGGTTACACCGGACATGGTGGTCTGGTCGTATTCCGGCGTGCGGCCATTGTTCGACGACGGTGCCTCTGCGGCGCAGGAGGCGACCCGCGATTATGTGTTGAAACTGGACGCACCGTCCGATGCCCCGGCTCTGCTGACCGTCTTTGGCGGCAAGATCACGACCTATCGGCGTCTCGCCGAAGCAGCACTGGCGCAGTTACAACCACATCTGCCGGCGGTGTCCGGCCAGACCGTGGGATGGACGGGGCGCACGAAGCTTCCAGGCGGCGATTTCCCGGCCGACGGGTTCGATGCGCAGGTGGCGGCCGCTGCGGCGCGATACAGGTTCTTGCCTCAGCCGACGCTGCGCCGCCTGTTTCGAGCCTACGGCACGGACACATACAAGTTGCTCGGCGAGGCGACCTGCCACGCCGACCTCGGACGCGGCTTCGGGGCGGATCTGACCGAGGCAGAACTGCGCTATCTGGTGCACAATGAATGGGCGCATACGGCCGAGGACGTCGTCTGGCGCCGCACCAAGCTGGGCCTGCGTCTTTCGACGGACGAAGTCACCTTGGTGGACGAGGCGATTCGCCGCATAGAGCAATCAGGCGTGGCCGCGGCATGGCTCGCGGCGCCGCCGCCGAAGAAGACCTGACATCTCCTTCATGTCATCGACGGCATCGTGTTCGGCTCTGCATGCGGTCATGGGACAGGGCGGCGTCTCTCCCCCGTGCCTGTAGACTTCCCCGTCCCGTGGTCCGCGCCTCTTCTGGTAAGCGGCACTACATCACTCTCCCGCCGGTGCCGCCCCGGTTACGGACAGGTCAGCCGCACCCAGTTCCACATCCCGGGTTTCCGGCCCCATCAGACCGCCCACAACAGTAAGCACCCCGGCGAGTGCGATCAGCACCACCGGCGTATAGGCGTAGGGCATGATCCCCTGCAGCGCGAGCATATAGACACCGTTGAACGCCGGAATTATCACCGCCAGGCTATAGCCGATACCATAGCCCGATGCGCGGACATGGGTCGGGAAGCGTTCGCAGATATAGGTGCTCACGATGCCCCACGGCGAGATCACCAGCAGATAGCAGACGCAGGCGATGAAGGTGGTGGAAACCAGGCTGCCGCCCGACAATCCATGCCTGATCGCCAGCGCATAGAGCCCGGTGCCGCCGAAGAGGATCAACACACCCGACAATACGATGGCGGGCCGCCGGCCGATCATCTGTCCCAGCAGGCCAAAGCCGACGAACCCAAAGAACTGCACGAAGCTGGTGATCAGCAGCCCGTTGGTCATCAGCTTGCTGGGCACGTGCAACTGGTGGATCAGCACCCCCGGCATCACCCCGATCAGCGACTGCGCGCCGAACCAGAACCCCAGCATCATGATGAAGATCTGCACCAGGTTCTTCCCATGCTCACCCGACATCACGTCCTTGAGCGGAGCGCTGCTCTTTTCGCTCTCCATCCAGACCGACGATTCCGGCACCTCGATGTAGTAGATCAGGAACAGGAAGGCGAGTACGGCACCGACTATGAAGGCAATGCGCCAGCCCCACAGGAGATACTCGGTCGGCGTGGTGACGCTCAGCAGGATGCTGGTGACGACCGAAACCAGGAAGAAGCCGATCGGGTAGGCGCCCTGCAGCACACCGCCGACAAAGCCGCGCCTTGCCTTGGGCGCCATTTCGAGCGCAAGCGTGTTATTGGAGGTGTATTCGCCGCCCATGAAAACGCCACCGATGAACCGCAGGGCGATCAGCAGGATCAGCGAGGCGAGGCCGATCGTGCCATAGCCCGGCAGGCAGGCGATCAGGAAGGTGAACGTGCCGAAGCCGATGATGCTGATCATCGTCGTGCGCCGCCGCCCGATGCGGTCGGCCCAATGGCCGAAGATGATCGATCCGCACGGCCGGCCCAGCAGTGTCGACGCGAAAATGAAGAAGTAGATGGTGGTGCTGGCCGCCGAACTCAGGCCGGGCGGCTGGAAATAATTGGTCACCGGGGCGAGCGCCAGGATCGGCAGGTAGATGTCGAAGAAATCGACAGCGAAGCCGACGCAGCCAGCGATCAGCGCCCGGCGGGCGCTCGGTGATAAGGGCTCCTTGGCGAACAGCCCGGACTCCATCGGCAATTCCTTCCCGATTCGTGCCAACCTTGGTACTGCACAAAGCACGGCTGCGGGTCCTCGCAAGACAAAAGCGCGTGCCAGGCAACTGGAAGCCCCGCTGCTGGCTTCCGGCCGGCGGAGCGGTCAGGAAGCGCTCGGTTCATAAGATCGCGTATCCTATAGAGTCGTTCGATCAGAACCGACGGGGTCAACGTCAGGGAACCCAAACACTATGCCGCAGCACATCCTCGTCATCGACCAGGGCACAACGTCAACCCGCGGCATTGTATTCGACGCCGCGGTCGCACCCGTCGCCGCCGCCCAGCAGGAACTGGCCCAGATCTATCCCCGGCCGGGCTGGGTCGAACACGATCCCGAGGAAATCTGGCGCAGCGTCCTGGCAACCGCCCGGCAGGCGCTCGCCAGCGCCGGCCTGGCGGCGTCCGACATCGCCGCGATCGGGATCACCAATCAGCGTGAGACCGTGGTGATCTGGGATCGCCGCACCGGCCAGGCCATTCATAACGCCATTGTGTGGCAGGATCGCCGCACCGCCGAAGCGTGCCGACGCCTCGAAGACGCCGGTCATGGCGGCCTGATAGCCGCGAGCACCGGCCTGCGCCTGGACCCCTACTTCTCCGCGACCAAGATCGCCTGGCTGCTCGACACCGTCGACGGCGCCCGTGCCGCCGCGCAGGCCGGCCACCTCGCCTTCGGCACGATCGACAGCTTTCTGCTCTGGCGCCTGACCGAGGGCGCCGTGCACGCGACCGATGCCACCAATGCGTCTCGCACCCTGCTGTTCGACATCCACCGGGGCGAATGGGACCAGGACCTCATGTCGCTGTTCGATATTCCCCGCGCCTTGTTGCCGGAGGTGCGCGATACCGCCGGGATGTTTGGCACCGCGACGCCCGATCAGTTCGGCGTTCCGATCGCGATTCGCGGCATCGCCGGCGACCAGCAGGCCGCGCTGGTCGGACAGGCCTGTTTCCGTCCGGGCATGGTGAAATCCACTTACGGCACCGGCTGTTTCGCGCTGTTGAACACCGGCCGGCAGGCGGTCACCAGCCGCCATCGCCTCGTCACCACAATCGCGTACCAGTTTGCCGGCCAGCGCACCTACGCCCTGGAGGGCTCCATCTTCGTCGCCGGCGCCGCCGTGCAGTGGCTGCGCGACGGGCTCGGTCTGATCGCCGATGCCGCCGAGACCGGGACGCTCGCCGCCGCGTCCGACCCGGCGCAGGACGTCTACATGGTGCCCGCCTTCGTGGGCCTCGGCGCGCCGCACTGGGACAGCGAGGCACGGGCGCTGCTCACCGGCATGACACGCGGCACCACGCGCAAGGAACTGGCACGGGCGGTCCTCGAATCCGTGGGCTACCAGACCCGTGACCTGCTCGACGCGATGCAGGCCGACCTCGGCGACGCATGGTCCGAAGCGGGCACGGTGATCCGGGTCGATGGCGGCATGACCGCCAGTGACTGGACGATGCAGTTCCTCGCCGACATCCTGGCCGCCCCGGTGGACCGGCCGTCCTATCTGGAGTCCACCGCCGTGGGCGCAGCCTACCTGGCCGGCATGGCCGCCGGCCTGTATCCGGACCCCGAATCCTTCGCCGCGACATGGTCCGCCGGCCGCCGCTTCGAGCCGACAATGCAAGCAGGCGAACGCGACAGGAAATACCGCGGCTGGCAGGACGCGATGGCACGCACCCTGCTGCGCCCGTGACCGCGGATCACGGCCGATCCCTTTCTTCTTCCGCGGCGATCCCTCCGTCGCCGCCGCCTCGCACCCATCAGCTCATCCAGTTGCCGCCGTCGATATTGTAGGTCTGCGCCACGATGTAATCCGCGTCCGCACTGGCCAGGAACGTCGCCAGGCCGCCGATCTCATCCGGCCGAGCCATGCGCCCGAACGGGACCGACGCACCGACCAGCCGCTTCTTTTCACCCGGCGCCAGCCCTTCGTACTTGGCAAACAACGAATCGACATGGTCCCAGTGCTCGTTGTCCACCACGCCGGGGGCGATCGCGTTGACGTTGATGCCGTGCTTGATCAGGTCCAGCCCGGCGCTCTGCGTCAGGCTGATCACCGCCGCCTTGGACGCGCAATAGACCGCCACCAGCGGCTCGCCGCGCCGTCCTGCCTGCGAGGCGAAGTTGATGATCTTGCCGCCGTGGCCCTGGCCACCCTGCCCTTGGGCGATCATCTGCCGCGCCGCCGCCTGCAGCGTGAACAACAGGCCCTCGACGTTGACGGCGAACACCCGGCGATAGCTCTCATGGGTGATCTCGACGATCGGGGCGAGGTCGAATATCCCCGCATTGTTGACCAGGACATCCAGCCGACCCTGCCGCGCGACCACCGCCGCGATCATCGCATCGATCGAATCCTGGCTGGTCACGTCCAGCTTCAAGGCTGCCGCCTGCGCCCCCAGTGACGCCGCGACGGCCTGTGCCTTCGCCTCATCCAGGTCGGTGACGAACACGAAGGCGCCTTCCACAACGTACCGTTCGCAGATCGCCCGCCCGATCCCGCGCGCAGCCCCCGTCACCACGGCGATCTTGCCCTGCAGCTTCATGTCACACCTCCCGGATCACCTCGGCGACCTTCGTGTTGAGTGCGCGATACTGAGCCAGGCGCGCGGCGTAGGCCGCGGCCAGGGCGGGATCGGGAACGACGGTCTCCTCCCGCGGCGGCGGCGTGCAGACCGTTTCCGGCGCCTCTCCGGTCACTGCCATCCGGGCCAGCCTGGCCGCCCCGAACGCGCCGCCGGTCTCGCCGGCCGCCAGACGGTGCAGCGGGATGTTCAAAGCCGCCGCGATGATGCCGATCCACGCGTGCGAGCGGGATCCGCCGCCGATCACGTCCGCCGCCTCGACGTGCGTGCCCGATGCAACCAGCGCATCCAGGCAGTCGCGCAGAGAAAACGCCACCCCTTCCATCACCGCCTGCGTCAGAAGAGGGCGGCCGGTGGCGTGCGAAAGCCCGGCGAAGGCACCGCGGATCGTGCCGTCGTTATGCGGCGTCCGTTCGCCGCCAAGATACGGCAGGAACAGCGCTGGGCTGGGCGCCGTCGGCACCCCGATTTCCGCGAGCAGGTCCGCCTCGGGCCGGCCGATGACGCCAGCCCACCACGCCAGCGAGGCCGCCGCCGAAAGCGTGACACCCATCTGGTGCCACAAACCAGGCAGTGCATGACAGAACGCATGCACCGCCGCCTGCGGATACGGGCGGAACCGGTCGGTGGTGGCGAACAGCACGCCGGACGTGCCAAGCGAGACGAACGCGTCGCCGGGCCGAATGGCCGAAAGTCCAACCGCGCCCGCCGCATTATCCCCGGCGCCGCCCGCCAGCAAAGGCCGCCGCGCCATGTGCCAGCGCGCCGCCAGCGCCGGATCGAGCCGTCCAGCCGCGGCATTGCCCTCAACGAGGCGCGGCATGGCCGCCCGCGTCAGTCCCGTTGCAGCCAGCGCCGCGTCCGACCAGTCGCGCGCGCCGACATCCAGCCACAAAGTGCCGGATGCGTCCGACATTTCCTCGATCATCTCGCCGGTCAGGCGGTAGCGGATATACGCCTTGGGCAACAGCACGGTGCGCACCCGTGCGAACACGTCCGGCTCATGCCTTCGAACCCAAAGCAGCTTGGGCGCGGTAAAGCCCGGCATGGCAATGTTGCCCGTCACCTGCCGCAGTGCCGGAAAGGATGCCTCCAGTTCGGTGCATTCGGCTCCCGAACGCACGTCGTTCCACAGGATCGCGGGCCGCAGCACGACCCCGGCCTCGTCGAGCAGCACCGCGCCATGCATCTGGCCGGACAGGCCGATGCCTTCGACGGCGGCCAGCGCGGCTTCATGATCGCGCCCGAGCGCATCGACGGCGTCCAGCATCGCCTGCCACCAGGCCTCTGGGTCCTGCTCGCTGTGCCCCGGCGCGGGCCGAAGCACCCCAAGCGGCACGCTCGCACTGCCGACGACGCGCTGCGCACCGTCCGCCAACAGTGCCTTGACCGCGGACGTGCCGAAATCGAAGCCGAGGAACACCTCTCAGGCGGCCAGCGGATGCCGATCCAGATGCGGCAGCGCCTGGCCCGCCCTGTCGAACAGATGGCAGGCGCCCGGGTCGACCGCGAGTCGGACCTGGTCGTGGGCGCGCGTCGGATCGCTGCCTTCGATCTGCACCGTCATCTCCTCGTCGCCCTCGCCTGCGATATGCAGCAGGGTCAAGCCGCCGAGCCGTTCCACCATGTTGACCCTTGCCGCGATGGGCCCGGAAGGATCCAGATGCAGGCCCTCCGGACGTATCCCCAGTGTGGCCGCATCCCCCGGACGCATCGTTGCCGCCTCGACGGGCACCACGACGCGTTGTCGCGACGGCAGCGCGACCGTCGTGCCCGAACCACTCTTTTCGACGACGTGGACCGGCAGCAGGTTCATCCGGGGCGAGCCGATGAAGCCGGCCACGAACAGGTTCGCCGGATGGTGATACAGATCGAGCGGCGATCCGACCTGTTCGACCCGGCCCCCCTGCAGCACGACGATCTTGTCGGCCATCGTCATCGCCTCGATCTGGTCGTGCGTGACGTAGATCATGGTTGCCTTCAGTTCCTCATGCAGACGCAGCAACTCGACACGCATCTGCCCACGCAGCGCGGCGTCGAGGTTGGACAGCGGCTCGTCGAACAGGAACACCTTCGGCTGGCGAACGATCGCGCGCCCGATCGCGACGCGCTGGCGCTGGCCGCCGGACAGGTCCTTCGGACGGCGATCCAGATAGGGTTCCAGTTGCAGGATGCGCGCGGCCTCACCGACCTTCCGGTCCCGCTCCGCTCGAGGCACGTGCGCCAGGCGCAACGCGAACCCCATGTTCTGGCGTACCGTCATGTGCGGATACAACGCGTAGGTCTGAAACACCATCGCCAGCCCACGATCCGCCGGCCCGACCTGATTGACCCGTTTGCCGTCGATCATCAGTTCGCCGGAGGTGATCTCCTCGAGTCCCGCGATCATGCGCAGCAGCGTGGACTTGCCGCAGCCGGACGGTCCGACAAACACGACGAACTCGCGGTCAGCGATCGCGAGATCGATCCCCTTGATGACCTCCAGCGGTCCATAGCTCTTGCGCAACTCGTGGAGTGTCAACGTTGCCATACGCGTGCTCCTTCACTCGGTAGGCCACCAAGTCATTTCACCGCCCCGAACGTCAGGCCTTGCACGAGCTGACGCTGGCTGAACCAGCCGAACACCAGGATCGGCGCGACCGCCATGGTCGAGGCAGCGGACAGCTTGGCGAAGAACAGCCCTTCGGGACTGGAGAAGGACGCAATGAACGCGGTCAGCGGCGCCGCCCCGGCCGACGTCAGGTTCAGGCTCCAGAACGCCTCGTTCCAGCACAGGATCAGTGACAGCAGGCCAGTTGAGGCGACACCGGGCAAGGTCAGCGGCAACAGCAGGTACCAGACCTCGCCCGCGGTGCGGGCCCCGTCCATGCGCCCGGCCTCGAGAATTTCGTTCGGCACTTCCTTGTAGAAGGTGAACAGCATCCAGACCACGATCGGCAGGTTCATCAGGGCATAGATCATGACCAGCCCGCTGCGCGAATCGAGCAGTCCGGCGGTGCGGAACAGCAGGTAGATCGGCACCAGCACGCCGACCGGGGGCAACATCTTGGTGGACAGCATCCACAACAGCGTACCCCGCGTCCGGCGGGTCGGGTGGAACGCCATCGAATACGCCGCCGGAATCGCGAACGCCAGCGCCAGCGCCGTGCCGGCCACCGAAATAATGATGCTGTTCATCGCGAACAGCACATAGTCGGCGCGGGCGAACACTTCATGGTACGATTCGATCGTCGGCGAAAACCGCAGGCTGGGGCTGATTGCATCGCCCTCGGACTTGAAGCTTGTCAGCAGCATCCAGGCGATCGGAAAAAACAGCAGCAGCGCGACCCCCCAGCCGAGGATCGTGGCAAGCACACGCTGAAACGGGGTCTCGCGCACCGCTATACCTCCAGCCGCCGGCCGATGCTGCGCACCAGGAACCAGGCGACGATGTTGGCCAGAACGATGGCGACGACGCCGCCCGCCGACGCGCCACCAACATCATACTGCAGCAGAGCCCGCGCATAGATCAGGAACGCCAGATTGGTAGTGGCGTTACCCGGTCCGCCGGACGTCGTGACAAAGATTTCCGCGAAAACCGTCAGCAGAAATATTGTCTCGATCATCACCACCACGCTGATGGCACGCGACAGGTGGGGCAGGGTGATGAAAAAGAACTGGGCGAATATACCCGCCCCGTCCATGCGTGCCGCCTCCCGCTGCTCATGGTCGAGCGACTGCACCGCCGTCAGCAAGATCAGCAGCGCGAAAGGCAGCCACTCCCAGGCCACGATGGCGATGACGGAGGCGAGCGGGTAGTCAGCGAACCAGTCCACCGGCTGCAATCCGAAGATGTGCGCCACCGCGCCGAACACCCCGTAGATCGGGTGCATCAGCAGGTTCTTCCAGATCAGCGCACTGACGGTCGGCATGACGAAGAACGGCGAGATCGCCAGCACCCGGGCGATGTTGCGGCCCGGGAACGGCTGGTTGAACAGCACCGCCAGCAGGGTGCCCAGCACCACGGTGACGATGAGGACGGACCCGACCAGAATCAGCGTGTTTTCCAGGGACACCCAGAAATCCGGGTCCGTCACCAGGTAACGGTAATTGTCGAGCCCGGCGAACCCCGTCATCGTCGGGTCGATCAGATTGTAGCGCTGGAACGAAAACCACAGGGTCATCACCAGCGGGACGATCATCCACGCCAGCAGCACCAGCACCGACGGCATCAGGAGCAGCCGCCCGGCGCCTCGCGACATCGGCAGTGCAGCCTCAGGGGGCGGCGCCGACCCGGGGGGCGGCGCGCTCTTTGCCTGAGGTGTCAGAGTGGCCGACACACCCGTCTACTGCTTGTTATAGCCGGCTTGCCGCATCGTCCGTTCGGTTGCCGACTGCGCGGCCTTCAGTGCCTGGTCGACGCTCGTCTGGCCGGTCAGCGTTCCCGCGATGGTCTGGCCGACCTGAGTGCCGATCCCCTGGAACTCGGGGATAGCGACGAACTGTGCGCCGGTGTAGGGACGCGGGTGCTCGGTTTGGCCGTTCGGATTGGCGACCTCTATCGCCTTCCGCACGAACGCAGCGAACGGCGCCGCCTTCTGATAGTTCGGGTTCTCATAGGTGGAGACCCGAGTTCCGGGCGGCACTGACACCCAGCCGTTCTCCTTCGCGACCAGCTCGATGTACTGCTTGGAGGTCGCCCAGGTAATGAACGCGCGGGCCGCGTCTTTCTGTTTCGACGTCGTTGGAATGGCGAGATTCCAGCTCCACAGCCAGGTCGGCGCCCCCTTGAAGCTGCCGGTCGGCATCGGCGCGAAACCGACCTTGTCGACAACGGTCGATTGCTTCTTGTCATAAAGCATGCCGCCCGCGACCGTCGCGTCGATCCACATGCCGCAATGCCCGCTGGCGAACAGTGCCAGGTTTTCATTGAAGCCGTTCGAGGTCAGCCCCGGCGGTCCGTCCGCCTTCAGGATGCTGTCGTAGAAGCTGATCGCCTTGTGCCACGGCGCCGTGTCGATCGTCGGCTTCCACTGCATGTTGAACCACTGGCCGCCTTCCGCATTCACCAGCGAGGTGACGTAGGCCATGTTCTCGCCCCAGCCAGGCTTGCCGCGCAGGCACATGCCGTAGATCTCATGCGCCTTGTCGGTGATCTTGTCGGCGAACACGCGGATCTGCTCATAGGTGGGCGCCTCTGGCATCTTGATGCCGGCTTTCTGGAACAGGTCGGCGCGGTAATAGGTCATCGCGCTTTCGCCGTAGAACGGCAGCCCGTACAGCTTGCCCTTGTACGTCAGGCCCTCGCGCACCGGCTTCAGCAGGTCATCGACGTCGTACGACGCCGGCAGGTTGTCCATCGGCTCCAGCCAGCCCTGCTTGGCCCAGATCGGGACTTCATAGTTACCGATCGTCAGAATGTCGAACTGACCCGCCTTGGTCGCGATGTCGGTGGTCACGCGCTGACGCAGCACGTTCTCCTCCAGCACCACCCAGCGCAGGTGGATGTCAGGATGCTCCCTCTCAAAAACCGAAGACAGTCTCTGCATCACCACCATATCGCCATTGTTCACGGTGGCGATGGTGATGGTGGAGTCGGCGCGAGCGATACCGGCCCCCGCGAACAGCACCACGGCGGCGGATACGGCAGCCTTCAGGCTGGCCCGGATTTTGGTGGTGATGACACGTCCCCCTTCAGCAATTGTTGTTCCACGTTATCAGGTGGTTTTCCTCGAAAGTCTCATCATCCGGTGCCCCCGTCAACTCATGGTTCCGCCGAGGGTCAAAACGCCAGGGTGCGAGACGCCTCGGCCAGTGTCTGGCGGCTCCCCTTCGCGAACAAAGCGGCAAGCCAGCGCCCAACCGGCTCGATCAGCCGCGGATCGGTGCCGGTATCGCCGAACAGCGGCGCGATTCCCAGCAGCGGGCGCGGGTCCGCTCCACCCTCGACCGCCTTCGCGCGCAACTGTTCCGCCAGCGGATGCCGCACATCGATCGGCTGACCCTGCTCGTCTTCGCCGCGCACCCGCCGCAGCCAGGCCGCCAGCGCGAGCGCCAGCAGGTCCACGGACTGACCCGCTCGCAGCCGGTCGCGGATCGGGTCGAGCAGGATGTTGAGCGGCGCATCCGTGTTCACCCTCTCGACGGTGTCCTTGATTGCGGGATTGGCGAACCGCTCCACCAGTGTCGCCTTGTACTGCGGCAGGTCGATCCCCCGGACAGGCGGCAGTGTAGGCCCGGTCTCACGGTCCATCAGCGCGGTCATGTACCGGCTGATCAGCGGATCGGCCATCGCCTCGTCGATCATGACATATCCGGCCAGCCGCCCCAGGCCCGCCACGGCCAGGTGACTGGCATTGAGCAGCCGCAGTTTCATGAACTCGTAAGGCGCAACGTCATCGACGAACTGCGCGCCGACGTCTTCCCAGGCGGGGCGCCCCTGCGGAAACCGGTCCTCGATTACCCATTGCGTAAAGGTCTCAGCAAAGACCGGCCAGCGATCGATGATCCCGTAGCGCTCCGCCAGCGCCGCCACGTCCTCCGCGGCCGTCACCGGTGTGATCCGGTCCACCATCGTGCTGGGGAAACTGGCGTTCTCCGCGATCCAGTCGGCCAACCCGGCGTCACGCAGCCTGGCCAAGGCCAGCACTGCCTCGCGCAGAACGGTGCCGTTGTGCTGGATGTTGTCGCAGCTCAGTGCGGTGAAAGGCGGCACACCCGATTCCCGGCGGCGGCGGTATCCCTCCACGATGATCCCGATCGCGCTGGATGGACGCTCGGGATGGGCAAGATCCTGGCGGATCAGCGTGTGGTTCGGATCGAGGCGCTTGGTCGAGCGATCAAGGCAATAGCCGTGCTCCGTCACCGTCAGGCTGACGATCCGGATCGCCGGGAGGTCAATCACATCCATCAGGGCAGCACTCGAGTCGCCCGCGAACATGACGCGGGCGAGCGAGCCGATCACCGCCACCGTCTCGTTGCCGGCACTGCGCTCCACCAATGTATAGAGATTGTCCTGCGGCGCGAGGCTCTCCTGCATGCGGAGGTCGGCGGGCATCAACCCGGCGCCGACAATACCCCAGCCGGTCGCTTCGCCCCGTACCTCCATCAGGTTGTGCGTGTACCGCGCCATGTGCGCGCGATGAAATCCGCCTAAGCCGAGGTGAACGATCCCAGGCGTCACGCGCGCTGGATCGAAACGCGGAACCTGCACCGGCGGCTGCAGGCCGGCAAGGGCGGCTCGGTTGAGCGGGACGGGTTGCACGATCTTTTCCTCCGGAGAACGCACGGATATTATACCAGTTGGCAAAAGGAATGACACATTTGTGTCGCCGCCGCGCCGTGAGGCCGACTCTTTCCGATACCCCCGCCCGGCGCATGGAGAAACGCGAGAGACTCCTCCAGCGCATAGGTGCAATGCAGCAAAGCCTGATTATCGCGATCCGGGCGAAGATCTAGTTTCGCTTGGCGAGGGCGGACGGCATCTGTACCGGCGTGCCCGGACCGGTTGCCGGCAAGCAGTGGGATCAGATGTTGCCGCGACGTCGGCTTGGGGAGATCGGTCGCAGGGAATTGTTCTTATGCCGCGGGCACATCGGTGGCAGTGGCGCGGGGTTTCTCGCGCCGGTCCATGGGCCCATATTACACATCGAAACTACGCTGTCATGAAACCCGACGGTTGCTTCCATAGTGTGACGGGGGCGTTGCTGTCGTGAGTAGATCTACCGGGCGCGTGGCAGCCGGCAGAAACCCGGCGAAGTGGGTGGATCTTGAGGCATCACGCGTGGGTGATTTGTCGGCACAGTCGTATCGCGGTTGCTGACACAGGTAGCCCCGACGATCGCCATATTGAAACGGGAGTCCCGAGGTCAGGGGAAAGTTTCGAGCCCGTCCCGAATGTGCTTTCCGCAACAGCCAGAGTGGATTTCCGGATCGTCTCTGTACCAGGTACAGCCGGAGCAACTTCCATCGGCGTGAGGTCGCTTCAGGATTCGAGTGAGGCTGACAGCAGGACCACGGCGCTCACGGCCATCATCCCGACTTGGCCAGGTTGGCTAAAATGCCAGATCCCATCTACAAAATGTGCGAGGCGTGGGGATGAGCGCGCCGCGATGACAAATGTATGAATAAGCAGCATCCGTACTGGCCTATTTCACACTCGGATTCATAAGTCTAATGCTGAGAAGCCTGTTATCTTTGTCGGGTTGAAGGTCCATCCTGATGCTTGAGGAGGCCGGATATTATCCGGCTGACCTTGGCCGAGCATCATGTTGAGACTCGACCGCAACTTCCGCAGGAGATGTGTCTTGAGAAAAATCCTTTTTGCCGCGCTAAGTTCGTCGGTGCTTCTAGGTAGTGTCGCCGCATTCGCGCAGCCGCCGGCAGGCACCACGCCGCCGAGCTACGGCTCTGGTTGGTCGGCCGGAAAGCTGGCCGTGCACAGCGGTTCGCACTGGTCGCAGGCCGGACAGGGCGCGAACGCATATGGCTCCAATCGCACTGCTGGCTAGAGCATGGTCGCGCCGAGCGGAACGTCCCCGGCGTGTGAATCATGCGATCAGACAAAGATCTGACCATTTTCGGCCTGCACGGTCAGGCTGAACATGGTCTAGAGCATGGTCGCGCCGAGCGGAACGTCCCCGGCGCGTGAATCATGCGATCAAGCAAAGATCTGGACCATTTTCGGCCTGCACGGTCAGGCTGAATATTGTCTAGTCTCTCAGCGCGACAAGAAGGCCGAGGCCGAACCCCTGCCTTCTTATTGTCGAGGGCAGCGGCTCTGGATTGGCCGTTGACGCAGGACGCCAGCGGCTGGACTGCTATCCGGACGCCGGCGTCCGCACGTCGTCTTTAGAATGTTTTCATATTGCTCGCATTGACCGGGCAATTTGATCCGCCTGGGGTTTGCCTCGCGATTTGAATCAGACCGATATTGCACCAAACATCGGCAGAATTCTTAGGCTCTGCCTGGTCCGCGTACGGCAACGGCGGGCCCCACCGCTCCGCTCCTCGGCAACGGCAATCGCCACCTCCCGCCGTCTCTGCGGTTGCTGATCGGCGAACACGCCCAGCAGTATTACGGTTCCCATCACCGCGAAATTCAGCGAACTGGGAATGCCCAGGATGTCGACGAGGTTCTGCAGTACCTGAAGCAACGCGGTGCCGAGCACGATGCCCAGGATCGAACCCTCGCTTCCGCGGAGGCCGCAACCACCCAGTACGGCGGCTGGGATCGCATACAGCTCGTATAAATTGCCGAACGTCGACGGTGAAACGGAGCCCGATCGCCAGGCGGAGCACATTGTGATCACTGAACCGCGGACGCTCCAGAACGCCGCTGATCGATCCCTCGTGCATCACCGCGATGCGATCGGACACACCGATCACCTCTTCCATGTCCAAGGAGATCATCAGGATTGCGACACCGCGATCGGCAAGGTCTCGCATCAGGCCGTAGATCTCGTTCTTGGCGCCTACGTCCACGCCGCGCGTGGGCTCATCGAAGATCACGACCTTTGGCTGCATAGACAGCCATTCGGCCAGCACCACCTTCTGCTGATTGCCGCCCGACAGAGTAACAACCTGCGTCTGGTCGCCCAGAGCCCCGACCGACAGCCGTTTTCGCTGCGTAGATGAAACGGCTACCTCCTGGTCCCGCTGGACCAGCGACATCCGCGCATAGGCCCCCAGGTTGGCCAGCGCGATGTTCTCCACGACCGGCATCTCCAGGATCAGGCCCGATCGCTTGCGGTCCTCCGGCACCAGATAAATGCCACGCCGCATCGCCTGGCGCGGCGAGGTGATGTCCACGCCCGTGCCGTCCAGTCGTACCTCCCCGCCCAGGATCCGATCAATCCCGAAGAGTGCGCGGGCCAGAGAGGTCCGGCCAGCACCGACCAGACCAGCCAGCCCCAGGATTTCCCCTTTGCGGATCGCCAGGTTCACCTGCTGCCTGGGGAATGCAGCCGTAACGACCCCGCTGATCTCGCACCCGCCCTCAGGCGGTGCGGCATCCAGCGGGATGTAGAGCGGCCTCAGGTCGCGCCCGATCATCAACCTGATCATCGCCGCGTGACTGATTTCCGCGCGGCCAGTTCGCCGACCACCCGCCCGTCACGCAGGCAGACGACGTGGTCAGCGCAGGATTTCACCTCGCCCGGCCGGTGCGGGATGTAGATCACCGACACCCCGTCCGCCCGCAGTTCGGCGATCAACCTCCAGCAGCCGCTCGGTTTTCCGCAGCGTCAGGCTTGAGGTCCGCTCGTCCATAGAGCGTGATCGCGCTGAGCGGAACGTCCCCTGCGCGTGAATCATGCGATCAAACAATGAGCTAGACCATTTTCGGCATGCACAGTCAGGATGAAAATGGTCTAGTGATCACGCGCGCAGCGATCGGAGCGCGGCGACGAAGCTATCCGATGATCATGCACACGAACCCGGAGATTGCTTCGCCGCTACGCTCCGCGCAGCGCCGTCATATGGGTTCCTGTCCTGTGGCATCGCACCATCGCGCTATCCCTCCTGAACCGTCCGCATCCGCTGCGCATAGACATTGATCACCAGCGCGACCAGAAGGATCAGTCCGCGGATCAGGATTTTAAGAAAGCTGTCGATGTTGATGTGATCGAGTCCGTTGTTCAGCACCCCCAGCACGAACAGTCCGATGATCGTGTTGCCGATCCCGCCCTGCCCGCCGAACAGGCTCGTCCCGCCCACCACCACCGCCGAAATGCTGTCCAGCAGGTAGGTGTCGAATTCATTCTGCTGGGCACTGCCGAAATACGCCACGCCCAGCATGCCCGCGACCCCCGAACACACCGCCGAGATGATCATCACCGCGGACAGGATGGCGCGGACATTGACGCCGGAGTATTCGGCCGCCTCGCGATTGCCGCCGGTCATGTAAACGTATCGCCCGAATCGCGTGTAGGTCAGCACCACATGCCCCACCAGCAGAAACAATGCGGTAACGATCACGATCCACGGGACGGGTCCGATCGACTTCGAACCCAGCGTCAGCACCAGCGGCGGCACGCTGTAGGCGATCTGCCCGCGCACCAGCAGCGCACAGATGCCGGCCGCGATCTGCAACATCGCCAGCGTCATGATGAAACTGGGAATGCCGATCCGCGTCAGCCCGAACGCATTCACCGCGCCCAGCGCAAAGCACGCCGCGAGTGCGATCGCGATCGCGGCCCAGCCGGGCAGCGGGATATTGGCGATCGAGACGCTCGCATCCTGGGCGGTGAAATAGGCCACCACGATACCGGTCGCATTCGCGATGCTGGCGACCGACAGATCGATCTCCGCACACAGGATCACGAACGTCAGCCCCACGGCGATGATCCCGGTCACCGAGATCTGCGTCAGGATGTTCTGCAGGTTTCCGAACGTGGCAAAGGAACTGCTGGACGCCCAGAAGAAGGCCACCAGCACGATCAACGTCGCGAACGGCGCAACATTGCGCAACTGTCCGCGCAGCAGATCCAGAACGCCCGCACGCGACACCGTGGTCGTAACCTTCGAAACCTCGCTCATGCCCGGATTTCTTTCATGCGACATCCAGCAACCGGTCCTTGCTGACCGGCTCGTTCGCGAATTCCCGCACCACTTTGCCCTTCTTCATCACCAGGATCCGATCCGCCAGCGACAGCACCGTCTCCGGTTCGGTCGACATCACGACGATCCCGATCCCCGCCTCGCGCAGTCCGCGCACGATCTTGACCACATCATCCTTTGCCCCGACGTCCATCCCGCGCGTCGGCTCACTCAGCACCAGCACGCGCGGCAGATGTGTCAGCCACTTCGCCAGCGCCACCTTCTGCTGGTTGCCGCCCGACAGCGTGCCCAACGCACGCGTCACGTCAGGCGGCCGGATGCGCAGCTTCTTGACGTGACCCCCGGCAATCCCGCGCTCGACAGCCGGCCGCAGCCAGAGGCGGTTGATCCGGTCCAGGATCGCGATCGACGCGTTCTTGAACACCGGTTCGGTGCCGAACAACATCAGCCGCCGGCTCTCCGGCAGGAACGCCATTCCCGCCCGCCGCGCCCGCGCCGTGGACGACAGCCGCACCGCCCGGCCGTCCAGCGCGATCCGGCCCCGTTCCGCCGGCAGCACGCCAAACAG
Organism: uncultured Alphaproteobacteria bacterium; assembly: GCA_963817185.1. Taxonomy (GTDB): domain Bacteria; phylum Pseudomonadota; class Alphaproteobacteria; order Acetobacterales; family Acetobacteraceae; genus Rhodopila. The sequence goes on from CAWFNN010000008.1 coordinate 125,970, forward strand.
CGCGCGCGCCAGTTCGAGCTGCCCCGAACCGAGGAACCCGTAGATCCCCAGCACCTCGCCGCCGTTCACTTGTAGCGACACATCGCGATACGCGCCCGACCGGGTAAGCCCCTCGACCTCCAGCACGAGCTTCGCATCGGGCGGGCTGTGCAGCGGAATGTCAGCGAGGTAGCTGTCCTCCAGACCCTCGTGGCCGGCGCCGATCATCCGGTCGATCAGCCAACGCTTGTCGATCCGCGCACATGTCTCGGTCGCCACCGCCTCGCCGTTGCGGAACACCGTCACGCGGTCGCAGATCGCCAGCACGTCGTCCAGAAAATGCGATATGAACACGATGCTTTTGCCGGCATCGCGAAGCCGCCGCAGCAGCGCGAACAGCCGTTCCACCTCCGGCGGTGCCAGCGCCGACGTCGGCTCGTCCAGGATGATGAGGCGCGCACCCGAGAACAGCACCCGCGCCACTTCAACCAATTGCTGCAGACCGAGCGGCAGGGTGCCCATTCGGGTTCGCGGATCGACGTCGATCCCCAGGTTCGCCAGATGCGCCGCCGCCGCGCGCCGCATCGCCCGCCAGTCGATCATGCCGAACCGGTTCACCGGCTGCATGCCGAGGTGCACGTTCTCGGCCACGCTCAGATCGGGGACAACGGCGAGTTCCTGATGCACCATGCCGATCCCGGCGGTGCGCGCATCCCGCGGCGAAGCAAAATGCACCAGCCGCCCGTCGAGCCGCATCCCGCCCTGATACCCGGCATGCACGCCGGCGATGATCTTCATCAGCGTGGACTTGCCGGCACCGTTCTCGCCGACGAGCCCGTGGATTTCCCCGGCCGTCAGGGAGAAATCCACCGCCCGCAGGGCCGCCACGCCGCCGAACGTTTTCGTTATCCCGGAAAGTTCCAGCAGCGGCGATCCCGCTCCATCAGACCCCGCTCCATCAGACCCCGCTCCATCCGACATCGGCGGATCAGATCAGGAAGTGCTCCTCCATCCACATCATCCCGGGCGCGTTCGCCTTGGTAACCACCGGCCCGTCCGTGATGATGTGCTTCGGAATGCCGCCTTTGCCCGTCTTCTCGCCCGTGACCACCGCCGCGACGCCGGCCACGATCGCGCCGCCGTGGATGCGGCAGGATGGGTTCCGCACCGTCGCCAGCATCCGCCCGTCGCTGACCGCCTCCAGCGCCGGCGGCATCGCGTCGCAGCCGCCGATCTTGATCTCGGTGCGGTTGTGCGTCTTCATCACGTTATACGCCGCCAGCGCCATGTCGTCGTTGTGGAAATAGGCAGCGCTGATCTTCGGATATTTCGTCAGCAGCGTCTCCCAGATGCGGGCCACCTTTGTGACGTCCCAGTCCGCCGGCTGGGTATCCAGCACCTTGATCTTCGGATACTTCTTCACCACCGATTCGAATCCGCGCGCCCGCCCCTGCGCCCCGGTATGCCCGAGCGCGCCCTGGGTCATGATCATTGTACCTTCGCCGTCGATGGCATCGACCAGTGCCTGGGTCACAGAGGCGCCCATGAACTCATTGTCGGGTGCCAGGAAACTGTGGATGTTGATCGAATCGAGCGGCGCGATCAGCGTGTCCATGTCGATCACCGGCGTTCCGGCGTCGATCATCTTGTTGACCGGCGCGGTCAAGGTGCCGATGCCGAACGCCTGGATCGCCACGAAGTCCCATTTCTGGGAGGCCATGTTGTCGACCGCCGCGCGCTGCTTCTGGGCCGCCAGTTCGCCATCGAACCAGGTGACCTCGACATTGAACAGCTTGCCCCAGTATTCCGCCGCCTGCTTGCCCTGGGCACACCAAGTCGCCTGCAGGCCGGCATTGGAAAAGGCGGCCTTCAGCGGTTTGTCGGATCGCCCGGCCGCCTTCATCTCCTGAGCCAGCGCCGGATTGATACCAAACGCCGCGAGCGCGGCGCCCATACCGGCAAGCGAGCCTTGCAGGAATCCCCTGCGATTGGCCATACTCTGTTCCCTCCGAGGATTTTCGTTCCCGACACGCTACTACCGTATTGGCGCTCGAAGCAACCGTCCCCAAAAGACGATCCGGCGCACACCGGCGCGATGAATTGCCCGCGTGCCTGGACCCGAAGCCGGTCGGAAGCCGGTCCCTTCCTTTACGGGCCAATGGCGATCAGGGGAACCGACCCTCGACGCGCATCCGATCGCAGCCTGGCATGATTCGGCGATTTCCAGGCAACGCTTTAGAAATCCAGGCACGCGATGGAAGGAGCCCGCCGATGCTGATCACCACCGTACGCCTGCGCCGCCTGACCGGCAGCATCCCCGGGAAGACCAGGTTCTGGGAAGAGAGGCTGGCACGGCCGATCGACATCTATGATGAGTACCGCCACCGGCAGGACTATGAAGGCGGGGTGCAGGCCGAAGACGGTTTCCGCATCGCCTCCGTCTTCCTCGAGATCGAAACCGATGACGGCTTATGCGGCCGCGCCGGCCCAATCCCCGAAGCGGTGGCGTATATTGTCGCCAACAGTCTGCGCCGCTTGTTGATCGGTCAGGATCCCATCGCCGGGGAAAAGCTGTGGGACCAGATGCACCGGGTCATGGTCCATGGCCGGCAGGGCGACGCGATGCTGGCGATCAGTGCCGTCGACTGCGCCCTGTGGGACCTCCGCGGCAAATGGCTCGGACAACCCGTCTGTCGCCTGCTCGGCGGACCCACCCGCGCGGCGATACCAGCCTATGCTTCCATGCTGGGATTCGCGGTGCTCGATGCTGGCCGGGTCCGCGACCGCGCCCAGGAATACAAGGCGCTGGGATATACGGCACAGAAATGGTTCTACCGGCATGGGCCGCTCAGCGGCAAGGAAGGGCTCCACAAGAACGTCGAACTCGTCCGAACGCTGCGCGAGGCGGTCGGCGAGGACATCGATCTGATGTTCGATTGCTGGCAGTCGATGGATGTCGGCTACGTGGTGGACCTGGCCGAACGCATCGAGGAATACCGGCCGCGTTGGCTGGAGGAGTGTGTGATGCCTGACCGCATCGACAGCTACCGCCGCATCAAGGAACGGACCAACATCCCCCTTGCCGGCGCGGAACACGAATACACGCGCTGGGGCTTCAAGCGGTTCATCGACGCGGACGCGCTCGATGTGCTGCAGCCGGACATCTACTGGTGCGGCGGCTTGTCGGAGGCCCTGAAGATCGCCGCCTATGCGACGGCGAACGACCTGGTGACCATTCCGCACGGCCATTCCAGTCCCGCCACGATCCACTTCTCGGTGACGCAATCGCCCATACACACGCCGTATCAGGAGTTCCTGGTGAAGTGGAACACGATCCACCAGCATTTCCTGCGCAACCCGGTCAGGCCGGTGGACGGGTTGATCCACCTCCCCGACCAGCCCGGCCTGGGGATGGAACTCGACCCCGCGAAGATCGAAACCGACGCCGAGCTGTTTGGGGAGGCATAGGCCCTCATTGCTGGAGGAAACCCGCGGGCTTGCCGAGACGGAGGGGTCGCACTGAACCAGTTGACCAACGTGGCCGTGGCAGAGAAACTATCCGCGCTGCGGACCGAAACCGTTTTCGCCGAGCGCGCTGCCCGCGCCGACATCCCAAAAGCGCTCGACTTCCCGAGCGGGCGGGCGTGGACAATCCGCCCGAAAAAGGCGACGCGCTTCCAAAGCCCGGACGCCGGAATTGAATCGGAGCCCGGCTTTGTCACAAGCACCGGCTTTGTCCCAAGCCATCGTTACCGCCCGGTCGCGCAGGCTCTTTTGTCGAGATTTACCTGCAAGGACGGGTTCGCGGGCCGCGATGGTTGTTTAAGGCCTTCGCGAGGTATGGCAGAAGCGGCGGGACGGCCCAAATAGCTGGTTGATCGAATTGGTTCAAGCTCTGGTTCTAAAGCCACGGAGTACTCTGATGACCAGGCAGCTTCACCTCGGCGCATTCATGCGCCCCGTCGGCATCCACACCGCCTGGTGGCGCTATCCCGGCGCCTATCCCGACGCCAACTTCAACCTGAAACACCTCGTCCGTTTCATCCAGACGCTGGAGCGGGCCTGCTTCGACGCCTTTTTCATGGCTGATCACCTGGCCGTCCTGAACATGCCGATCGAGGCCCTGCGTCGCAGCGCCACATCGACCTCGTTCGAGCCGTTGACGCTGCTGTCGGCCCTGGCGATGGTTACTGAACGCATCGGCCTGATCGCAACCGCGTCCACGACCTTCGACGAGCCGTACCACATCGCCCGCCGCTTCGCCTCTCTCGACCACATCAGCAATGGCCGGGCGGGATGGAACATCGTCACCACGTCTAACCCCGATGCCGCGCTGAATTTTGGCCGGTCGGATCATGTGGAGCACGATGAGCGCTACCGGCGGGCGCGCGAGTTCTACAACGTCGTCACCGGCCTGTGGGACAGTTGGGCCGATGACGCCTGGCTGCGCGACCAGGAAAGCGGCCTGTTTTTCGATCCGGCTAAAATGCACGTGCTCGACCACCAGGGCGAGCACCTGTCCGTGCGCGGGCCGCTGAATATCGCGCGCCCGGTTCAGGGATGGCCGGTCATCGTGCAGGCCGGGGCCTCGGAGGCCGGCCGCCAACTCGCCGCCGAGACCGCTGAAATGGTGTTCGGCAGCAGCAGGTCGATTGAAGACGGCCAGGGCTACTACAAGGACGTCAAGGCCCGCATGCGGCGGCTCGGACGGTCCCCGGATCATCTGAAAATCCTTCCCGGCGCGTTGGTCGTCGTCGGCCGCAGCACCGAGGAAGCGCGCGCAAAGAAGGACCTGCTCGACAGCCTCGTGCATCCCGACAGCAGCGTGCCGAACCTGTCGATCCGCCTCGGTGTCGACGCGTCGAAGTTTGAACTCGACGCCCCGTTGCCGGAGATTACGCAGACCAACGCCAGTCAGAGCGGCCGGGAGTCGCTGGTTGCCCTGGCGCGGCGGGACAATCTGACGGTGCGCCAGCTAGCCCAGATGGCGGGTGCCTACGGCGGACTGCAGATGGTCGGCACGGCGGAGGAAATCGCCGACACGATGCAGGCATGGCTGGAAGCAGAGGCGTGCGACGGGTTCAATGTGATGTTCCCGACCGTGCCGGCAGGTCTTGATGATTTCGTTGATCTGGTCGTGCCGGAATTGCAGCGGCGCGGCATCTTCCGACGCACGTACGAGGGCTCGACGTTACGCGAGCATCTCGGTCTGCCGCGGCCGGAGAATCAGTTCTTCGGGGCCGCTCAAGTCGATCGCAGCGCCGCCGAGTGACCGGTCAGCCGAGTGACCGACCCAAACGCTCCGGCGCATGTTCAGTGAGCGAGCCAGGCCTGGGGTGGGTTCGCGGTTCGGGTCACGCTGACATTGCTCCAGGCGCGGCCCGGATTCGGGACGCTACAGTGCGCCCGTCCTTTGCATGACCGTAGCCTCATAGTCGCCGTTGATGGTGCTGTTGTTGCCGGGCACGATCACGCGGCCGGTTGCGCCGGGCACATCAGGATCTTCGGCCGGATTGCTGATGCCATCATTGGCCGCCATGGCCGTCGACGGCGGTACTGCCGCGGCCGGCGTATAACCGGGCGTGCCCGAGCATCCGATTAAGCTGGCCACGAGGCCGAGTGCAATGAGAGGGGCGACGAGTCTGTTCATGACAATGATTCCCTTGAACCTGCGGACAGCATCAGGCGACTGGTCGCCGACCCGGATACTTGTGATGTAGGGCGGCTTCGCCGGCATGTCCGATTAAGAGTTTGATATCGAAACTTAAATCGCGCTTTGTACCATTCAAGGCCTGTTTTCCCCGCTCTTGGTTCCGCTCGCGTCAAATTGTTCAGCCGTTCGCACGGACACGACGCCGACCGCACGCCGTCGGCTGATGCGCTTACGTCTGTCATACAGGACCAGACCTTGTTTGATACCGGCGTTTGATACCGGCCGCCTGAACCATCGACTGGCTGGTCGAACGGCGTGTGGCTGGTATCTTATTGATTTCCAGGGCAGCCGCGACCCCTGATCTGCTGACGACCCTGCGCGCCTGCCTGCCAGCCCTGCGGTCTGGGCGGTGTTACTGCCCCAATGGCACGACCGCGCCCGGGGGCAAACCACGCTGCACGAGTTGCGGCAGGCTGGAGACATCCCATCCCCCACCCAGCGCCTTGACCAGAAGGACGCTGGCTTCCATCCGCCGACGCCGGATATCGACATCGTTGCGCTGATTCGACAGGGCGATCGTCTGCGCGGTGATCACCTCCAGATACGCGTCCTCCCCGCCAACATAGCGGTTCGTGAAGATACGCAATGACTCGTCCGCCGCTTGCACGGCCTCCTGCTGCTGCCGTGCCTCATCTGCCAGGATCCGCAGCGCGGCAAGATTATCCTCCACCTGCTGAAACGCATTGAGCGTTGTCTGTCGGTAGCTCGCCACAGCCGCATCGTAGCCCGCGCGAGCAAATTCTGACTGCGCATGGATGCGTCCGCCGTCGAACAGAGGCTGCGTCAGCGAAGTCCCAACCGCCCAGAACAGGCTCGGCCAGCCGAACCAGGTCGCGGCATTGGTCCCCTCGAAACCGGACAGGGCGCTCAAGTTCAGCGACGGGTAGTAAGCGGCCTGGGCAATCCCGACCTGATCGTTCGCCTCGGCGACGCGCCGTTCCGCGGCCGCGATATCAGGCCGTCGCTGCAGCAGTTCTGAGGGGATGCCAGGCGGAATGGCTGGCGGCCGCAGATCAAGCGGCGAGGGTGGCAGGCTGAACGCCGCCGGTGGCTCGCCGATCAGTGTGGCGATCGCGTGCTCGTATTGCGCCCGCATCACGCCGATATCGGTGTCCTGTACCCGCGTCGTATCGAGCTGCGTCTGGGCTTGTGCCACATCCGACTCCGGTGCATCCCCGCCTGCCAACCGGTTCTGGGTTAGATGGAGCGCGTCGGTGTAACAGGCTGCGGAAATTCGCCCAGAAATCGCGGCGTTTCGGCCTCATAGTCGGATCAAGAAGGTCTTTTCGAGGGATTTTCGCTGTCCTGCTGGGGATTCGCTGTGTTTATCAGCGAATTCCCAGCTTCAGTACAGACTTCCGGGCGTGGCTTGCCTAAGCCGAGCCGCCCAGCAGCTTTGGCAGACGCACCAGATTGTAGGCAGCGGCGTTCAGCGTGAACATCCAGCCAACCCGCTCGGTGCCTCTGTGGCGGGTCTTGCGGAAGCCCGCGGATGACTTCATCCAGCCAAACACCTCCTCGATCCGCTTGCGCTTCTTCTGGCTGATGCGGTAGCCGGGATGGCGGGTGGTGCGGCTATCAATGGCCGATCGACGGCCTTTGGTATTCTGCGCGACATGAGGCGTCACGCCAAGATCGCGCATTTGGGCAACAAAATCGGCGGTGTCGTACGCTTTGTCACCGCCGACGGTGATCCGGTGGCTCGCGTCCAGCGCATCCAGCATTTCGATTGCAGCCTCGCGCTCCGCCGTGCCGGTCGCCTTGGTCAACGTCGCCGCCACGACCAGCCCGTTGGCGTTCTCCATCAGCACGTGGCCGAGATGGCAGAGTTTGGCAGCCTGACCCGCCGCTTTCTTGTAGAGCCGCGCGTCGGGATCCGTCGTCGATGCGTGGGTTTCGTTGCTGCGCGACTGGCCGCGGAAGTCGACCTCACTGTTCCGTCCGGGGCCGGGTGCGTCTGCCGATCCATCTTTCGGCTTGAAGCTCTTCGTGCTGGCCCACGCTTCAATCATGGTACCGTCGACCGAAAAATGCTCGTCCGACAGCAGCGGCTTGACCTGCGGGTCCACCAGGATCGCAGCCAGGAAGCGGCGCGCGATATCGCCTTCCAGCAGACGGTCGCGGTTTTTGGTGAACACGGTGACATCCCACACGGAGGCGTCCATCGAAAGGCCAACGAACCAGCGAAACATGATGTTGTAGGTCAACTGCTCCATCAACTGCCGCTCGGAGCGGATTGAGAAGAAGGCTTGCAGCAGCAGTGCCCGCAGTAACTTCTCCGGCGCAATCGATTCGCGGCCGAACGCCGAGTAGATTTTGGCGAAGTCTGGCGAAAGGCGCTCAAGCGCCGCGTTTACCAGCGGGCGGATGGCTCGCAGCGGGTGGGTCGTCGGCACAAAAGCTTCGGGGCTAAGGTAGCTGAACATCGCAGCAGTCTGACGGTCGGCACCACGCATCGGTCCAGGTTCTCCAGCGAATCGAGGACGTCAGTGAATCGAACCGATAGCGTTCTGTAAAGCCGAATTTCCGCAGCCTGGTAAGCCTTCACCGTGTCGTCCAGCAGACGCTGCTGCGCATCGGCGCTGCGAAGTTCAATGTAGTCGAGGGCAAGCTCGGCGTGCAGGCTCAGGCTCACCGTCGCCAGATCGGCGGCAGTGGCCTGCGCCTCCTCGCGCGCCGCCGACACGGTACGGCGGATACGTCCCCACAGATCAACTTCGTAGTTCAGGTCGAAAGGCAGTTGCAGTTCGCCCTCCGGCTGTGGGTTGGCGATCAGGAAATACGGCTGATGACTCGAGTCCTGCAACGAAGCCGCGTTCGCGCCGACCGAAATGGTCGGGAACTCATCGGCACGCTGAAAGCCGATCATGGCTCGGGCCTGGCGGAAGCGGGCCTCCTCCAGCTTCAGATTCTGGTTCGAAACGGTCAGTTCATCCTCCAGCGTATCGAGTTGCGGGTCGCCGAAGATCCGCCACCATTGTCCACGGCTCATCCCGTCGCTGGGCAGCGCCGGCCGCCAAACGCCGGCGGTCTTGTAATCCGCCGGGATCGCCTCCTTGAACGTGTCGGTCATCGGCACCGTCGGTGTCCGGTACTTCGGACCGACCGTGCAGCCGGCCAGTACGATTGATATTGTAACGAACCCGGATCGCCACATCATGCGGACCCGCCCGCCCTGCTGCCCTCAACCCGCACCGGCGTTCCGCTGATCAGCGAATCCGAGGGATTGAGGATGACCAGGTCGCTCGGCCGCACGCCGGACAACACTTCCACCCGGTCACCATAGTCGCGCCCGATGGTGATCGGTTCCAGTTGCGCCTTGCCGTCGCGCACGACGCCAACGCGCAGGCCCTCGCTGCGAAACAACAGGGCATTGGCGGGAATGGTCACCGAATGTCGACGCGCGGGCAGCGTGAAGTGGACGAACGCGTAGGCGCCAGGCAGCAGTTTCCCCGCCGCGTTGTCGACGTCCACTTCGACCGACAATGTGCGGGATGTAGGACTGATCGCGCCGTCGGTCCGCACCAGGCGGCCGTGGAATACCTCACCTGGATATTCGTCGAGCGTTATAGTCGGCGTCGCGCCGATCTGCATGGCGGGAGCGTCGATTTCCGGCACGGCGACAAAAATGCGCAGAATTTTCGTTGCGTCCATGTGGAACAATTCAGTGGTCGGCGTGCCCGCCCCGGCATTGATCAGGTCGCCGACATCAGTGTTGCGCGCGGTTATCTCGCCGTCGAAGGGGGCATAGACGTTTTCGTAGGACTGCAACTCTTCCAGCCGGGCTACGTCCGCCTGGCGGGATGCGACGATCGCCTGGTCGGCGGCATAGGCGCCGGCCGCGTTGTCACGCTCCTGCGTCGAAACGGATTCGCTGCGCAGCAGATCGGCGGTGCGTTTCGCGGTGATGGAGGCAAGTCGCGCATTTGCCTGCGCCGTCTCCAGGTCGGCGCGCGCCTGGCGCAGTTGCTCGTCGAGCTCGGGGGTCTCGATCTGCGCCAGCAACTGGCCCTTGCGGACATGGGCGCCGATGTCGAAGTACCAGCGTTTCAGATAGCCATTGGTGCGGGCATAGATCGGCGTGTCGGTATAGGCCATGGTCTGGCCGGGCAGCACCAGTTCCTGGTCCGTGGTGTTATTCAGCGGGTGCTCCGCTGTGACGAACGGAACCGCATTCTGGGCGGTGGTCACAGCCAGGTTGGCCTCGGCGCGGGCGCGCTTGCGGATGCCGGCATAGATCCCGAGGCCAAGCAGTGCGGCCAGGATAACCGCCGTCAGCACGGCTCCCTTGTGTCGCCCCGTCGTCGGCCGGTGGGGAACATCGGGCGCCCGTACAACAATGTCTGACGCTTCCGGTTCCTGGAACATCATGTGAGCCAACTCCTCATGCCGCGTCTGTCGGGTCGCCGAGGTACCTCGACTGCACCTTGCCGCGGCGTCGGCCGTGCAACAGTGAAAACACCGTCGGAACGAAAACCAGAGTGGCAACGGTCGCCAGTGCCAGGCCGCCGATGACGGCGCGGCCGAGCGGCGCGTTCTGCTCACCGCCTTCGCCGAGGCCGAGCGCCATCGGCACCATGCCGATAATCATTGCCATGGACGTCATCAGCACCGGACGAAAGCGGGTGAAGCCGGCCTCGATCGCGGCCCGTATCGAATCGCCATGCGCCGCAAGCCGGTCACGGGCAAACGACACCATCAGGATGCTGTTGGCGGTTGCCACGCCCATGCACATGATGGCGCCCATCAGCGCCGGCACGCTGAGCGTGGTTTCGGTGAAGAACAGGCACAGGATGATTCCTGCCAGCGCGGCCGGCAACGCCGTGATGATGATGAAAGGATCGAGCCATGACTGGAAGTTCACCACGATCAGCAGGTAAACCAGCAGAATCGAGAAGCCCAGGCCCGCCAGCAGGTCCACGTAAGCGCCCCGCATGGTTTCCAACTGCCCGCGCACCGTGACGAAACTGCCACGCGGCAGCAGATGCCGGTTCACATCGACGATACGCGTGATGTCCCGCCCGACAGCACCGAGATCGCGGTCCTGCACGTTGGCATAGACATCGATGACCCGCCGGATGTTGTAGTGATCGATGGCCGCCATCTCATGCGAACGCTGGATGGTGGCGAGGTCCGCCAGGATCGCCGGCTCCCTTTCGGCAGGGCCGGTGACCGGAATGTTCTGCAGGTCGCGTAACGATTGGATGTCGTATTGCGGCGCCTGGGCAGCCAGATCATAACTGACCCCGTTCTGCCAGTTCAGAAAGAACATCGGTGCGGTCTGGAAACTGCCACTCAGCGTATCCAGTACGCTGCCGGCCACGTCGTGCTCGCTCAGGCCATTCTGCTGCGCCTTGGTGCGATCGACATCGATCTGCAGATCCGGATAGTCGAACTCCTGCTGAATCCGGGCGTCGACGATCCCGGGCACATTGCGCACCTGCGCAAGGATGCGGTCGGCGACGGCGTGGTTGGCCTCGATGTCGGCGCCGTCGATCTGTATGTCGATCGGGGAAGGCATGCCGAAATTCAGGATCTGGGTGATCATGTCGGCCGGGAGCGAATAGAACGTGACACCCGGGAATTTTTCCGCCACGTCCGCGCGGATCGCCTTGACGTAGTCGGCGGTCGGCCGGTGATCGGGCTTGAGCGAAACCATGATGTCGGCATCCGCCGCGCCGATCACGCCCGACGAAGTGTGTGTCAGATTGATGGTGCTGTAAGGCAGGCCAATGTTGTCCAGGATCGTATCCAGATCGCGGACCGGAATGATCCTGCGGACGTCACCCTCTACGAGGTCCGCAAGCCGGGCGGTCTCTTCGATGCGAGTACCCGTCTTCGCCCGCATGTGCAGGATGAATTGTCCGCTGTCGGTGGTCGGGAAGAAGTCCTGGCCGAGGAACGGCACCAGCAGGAAGACCGACACGCAGCAAAGCAGGAAGGCCGGGATAAACACCCCGCGCCGGTGCAGCACCGCGGTCAGCAGACCGCGATAGGCGAGGCGGGTCCGTTCGAAGCGCTGCTCGAAGCCTCGCTGGAACCGCACCAGAGGATTGCGTGAGGCCGCCATGTCATGCGATTTCGGCCGCAGCAGATACATCGCCATGGTCGGCACCAGCGTGCGTGACAGCACGTAGGACGCCAGCATCGCGAACACGACGGCTTCGGCCAGCGGCACGAACAGATAGCGGGCGACACCCCCCAGCATGAACATCGGCACGAACACGATACAGATGCAAAGCGTGGAGACCAGGGCGGGAACGGCGATCTCCGACGCGCCGGTCAGGATCGCGTCGCGCAGACCATGCCGTTCCTCGAGGTAGCGCTCCATGTTCTCGATCGTGACCGTTGCGTCGTCCACCAGGATGCCGACCGCCAGCGCCAGCCCGCCCAGCGTCATGATGTTGATGGTCTGGCCGAGGAAGCTGAGCACCATCACCGACGTCAGGATCGACAGCGGAATCGAGACAGCGATGATGAGCGTGCTGCGCCAGCTTCCCAGGAACAGCAAAATCATCAGCGCGGTGAGGCAGGCCGCGATCACCGCCTCGCGTATCACCCCGGCCACCGCGGCCTTGACGAAGATCGACTGGTCGGCGAGCGGCTGTATATGCAATTGAGGTGGCAGGGTTTGCTCGACCCGGCCCAGCATGGCGCGGATGCCGTCGACCACATTGATGGTCGAGGCATTGCCAGCCTTGAGGATGCTGACCAGCACGCCGCGGCGGCCGTCTTGCCGCACGATGTTGGTCTGCGGTGCGAACCCGTCGCTCACCGTCGCCACGTCACGCAGATAGATGGTGGCATTGCCAACGGTCTTGATCGGCAGGTTATTGAGCTGTTGGACCGTGCGCGGGGTCGCGTTCATGCGCACGTCGTATTCGAACTGCCCGATCTTGGCCGTGCCGGACGGCAGCACGAGGTACTGCATCGCGGCCGAGTTCAGCACATCCGCCGGCGAAAGTCCCTTCGACTGCAGCAGCGACGGATTGAGATTGATCATCACCTGCCGCTGCTTGCCGCCGTACGGATACGGGATAACCGCGCCCGGAACAGTCACCAGCTGCGTACGCAGGAAGTTCAGGCCGAGGTCATTGAGCTGCTGCTCCGACAATCCTGGCCCGGAGAGACCAAGCTGGAGGATCGGCACGCTGGAGGCACTGAAGTTGATCACCAGCGGCGGCTGCGTCCCGGGCGGCAACTGCCGCAACATCATTTGTGACGCGGCCGTAACCTGCGCGTTCGCCGTGTCGATGCTGGAATTAGGCTGCAGATAGATCTTGACGATCGCCAATCCATCGTAGCTGGTCGACTCGATGTGCTGGATATTGTCGACCAGCGTCGTCAGCGAACGTTCGTAGACCGTGGTGATCCGGCCTTCCATCTCCTCGGGCGACAGGCCGGTATAAGTAAAGCCAACAGCAACAACGGGAATATTGATGCTCGGAAAGATGTCAGTCGGCGTTGAAAGGATGACCACCGGGCTAAGAATCAGAATCAATAGCGCCAGCACGATGAATGTATAGGGCCGATCGAGCGCGATGCGGACGATCCACATGGGAACAGGCTCCTCGTGATCGGGCAGGAATTATTCTGGCGTTGCGTCGTTTAAGGCACCGTCAGCACATCCGCCACGCGTGTCGGTCATGCTGCGGTGCACCAAACGCATGCGACATAAGAACTACCGGGCGAAACGCCAGAGCGACCCCTGAACATGGCGGACCCGCTTTTTTTTCGTGGCTGCCACGCCAAGGCATCGCCGTTGGGCTACGAAACATTTTTTTACATGCTCGTTACTTATTGTCAGCATGAGGCCGATCGAAAATTCGTCAGCGACCTCGGGTTATACTCGTCGGTCATATCTTTCTGAGTTGCACCGGTATTTCCCGCGTCGTGGTTCGGAAGTGCTCCCTTGGGCGTCTCTTACCTTATCAATCCCGGGCTGCATCATGGTCCGGCCCCGTCAGACAGCCTGGGCTTCCTCCAGTACCGGAACCGTCGAGCGAAGGAGTTCAAGAAACATGCGCGTGATGGCGCTGCCCCCCACGCCCTTCTCATCGTGAGCAAACACGACACCAAGTTCCCAGCAGATTTCCGGTTCAGCCAATTCCGCGATGCCAACTGGGTGCGGCGTCTGCACCTTCATCTGGCTGTTTGTAATGACAGCCCGTGGTACCAGCGCGATCCCCAGACCATGGGCCACAAGATCCAACTGGGTCGACAGATCGTTGACCTCGAAGCCGATGCGGCGCACGACGCGGCCTTCCGCGAAGCTCCGGTCGATCAACTGCCGCGTGCCCCAGTCGGGATGCAGGTCCACGAAGGTCTCGTCAGCCAGATCCGCCAGCGGGACGTCGCGCTTTCCGTTCAGCCGATGTTCAGGCGCGCAGACCGCCACCAGCGGTTCGCAGGCCAGCATCCAGGTCGCTACGCCGGGAGGCAACGAACCCACGAACTGTGTGAACGCAAGGTCCAGGTCGCCCGTGCGAACGCCCTCGATCAGCGGCAGCGACCCGCCGGACACGACGCGGATCTCGACATGAGGATGGGCCGCGCGGAACCGGCCCAGCACCCCGGCGATATTCAGCAACGGCGACAGTCCCTGAATCAGGCCTATCGACAGCGTCCCCCGCTGCAGACCCTGCATCTGGTCTACCACATGCCGCGCCTCCTGCGCCGCGGCCAGAACACGCCGTGCTTCGACCAGAAAGGCTCGACCCGTCGCCGTCAAATCAACATGCCGCGTCGTCCGGATGAATAAAGCGGCCCCGAGTTCCTCCTCCAGTGACCGGATCGAAGCAGACAGACCCGACTGCACGATGTGCAGCCGCAGCGCCGCGCGGGTGAAATTCTGTTCACTCGCGACGGCAACGAAATGTTCAAGCTGCCTCAAATCCATGGCGGTCCACCTGATCCAGCAGGTTTGATGCTTGGTCCTAGCAGAATATACCATTGGACCGATAGAATCCGCGATCCCAAGTGCGCCGTCATCGAAGTGACAACAATCAGGAAATCACGATGGCACGCAATGAATCTCTGCCGGTCCGGCAGCTTGGGCGAACCGATATGCATATCACGCGGGTCGGGTTCGGCTCATGGGCGGTCGGCGGCGACTGGGCGGTCGGCTGGGGAAGCCAGGACGATGCAGAGTCCATCGCCGCGATCCGCCACGCCGTCGCACGCGGCATCAACTGGATCGATACCGCGGCAATCTACGGCCTCGGGCATTCCGAGGAGGTCGTGGCAGCGGCGCTCTCTACGATCCCGCCAGGTGAACGACCGTACGTCTTCACCAAATGCGGTCTGATCGGCGATCCGGCTGATCCCAGGGCCATGCCGAAGCAAGTGGGAGCTCCGGCAAGCATCCGGCGCGAAATCGAACGCTCGCTGACGCGGTTGCAGGTGGAGCGTATCGATCTGTACCAGATGCATTGGCCCGCTGAGGACGGAACCGCGCTGGAGGCCTACTGGCAGACGCTGCTTGACCTGAAAAAGGAGGGCAAGGTCGGCGCCGTCGGCCTGTCGAACCACAATGTCGGGCACCTGCAAGCCGCCGAAGCGCTCGGTCATGTCGATACGCTGCAGCCCCCGTTTTCCGCGATCAACCGGGATGTCGCCGGGGCCGAGCTGCCATGGTGCGACGCGCTCGGAACCGGCGTGATCGTTTACAGCCCGATGCAATCCGGACTCCTGAGCGGGTCGTTCAGCGTGCAACGCGCGGCGTCGCTGCCGCGGAACGACTGGCGCTCGCGTAACGGCAATTTCAAGGGCGAAGCATTGAAGCGCAACCTCGCCGTCGCCGAAGCGATGCGGCAGGTCGCGGCGCAGCACCGCACGACGGTCGCTGCCGTCAGCGTGGCGTGGACGTTGGCGTGGCCAGGCGTAACGGGGGCGATCGTAGGGGCGCGCCGCCCGGCACAGGTGGAGGGCTGGCTGGATGCCGCGAGCTTGTCCCTGACCCCGTCCGACATGGACGTGATTGCCACTGCGATCGAGCGCAACGGCGCAGGCAGTGGGCCAGTCAAGCCCAGGTAATGCAGACCGATGGTCGAACCGCGCGAGCCAACGAGGCGAGCATGACTTGGACTTCACTTCCACCAGTCGACGAAGCCAAAGACAGCGAGTACGCCCCGGTACGCATCGCCGGCCCGGCCCGCTGCGGCCGCGGAACCGCACAGACGCCGGGGTCTCTGCGTCTGGCGGCCATCGCACCGGAAACCGGGGTCACCGCGAATTCATGGGGTGGCCTGTTCACGGTGGAACCGGGGGCGTGTACCGGCATTCATCATGATGGAGAACAACAAACGATCTCCTGCGTCTTGTCCGGCGTCTGCGAAATCCGCTGGGGCGCGAGGGGCGAATACGCCGCCACCGCCACGGTGGGCGATTTCATCCACGTGCCCGCGTTCCTGCCGCATCTGGAAATCAACCCGTCCAGGTCACGGGCGTTTCAATGGGTGGTCGTTCGCAGCACGTCAACACCGATTGTGGTTGACCTTCCGGATGACACCTGGGGTCCGACCACGAAGGAGGCAGAATGGATCTAGATCAGGACACTTCTTTTCGGGTTACCCGACGTACGCTGCTGGAAACGGGGACCGCCACAGCCCTGCTGTCAGGCGTGCCGCCGATTGCGCAAGCCGCCGAGGCCTTCGATGCAAGCACGACGGTTCAGGTCGATCTCCGCGTCAACGGCCAATCCCACAGCCTGAACCTGGACCCGCGCACCACCTTGCTCGACGCATTACGGGAGCATCTCGCGTTGACCGGGTCGAAAAAAGGCTGTGATCATGGCCAATGCGGCGCCTGCACCGTGCTGCTGGAAGGAAGGCGTATCAACAGTTGTCTGACGCTGGCCGTGATGCACGATGGACAGGCGGTCACCACCATCGAGGGACTCGCGAACGGCGGCACGCTGGAGCCCTTGCAGGCCGCGTTCGTTGAACACGATGGGATGCAGTGCGGTTATTGCACATCCGGCCAGATCTGTTCCGCCACCGGCATGCTCAGCGAAAGCCGCGGCGGGATGCCAAGCTATGTTACGCCGGACCTGACTGAGCCTCACCCAAAACTCACCGACGACGAGATCCGGGAGCGCATGAGCGGCAATATCTGCCGCTGTGCCGCATATCCGAACATCGTCGCGGCCATCAGGCAAGCGGCAGGGATGCAGGCATGAAACCCTTCACTTACGAGCGTGCGGCTTCGCCGGCTCAGGCCGCCGCGGCGTCGGCGCGGCGGGGCGCGCAGATCATTGCCGGCGGAACGAATCTGCTTGATCTCATGAAGCTGCAGGTGGAAACCCCAGCGCATCTGGTCGACGTCAACCGTCTTCCGCTCGACAGGATCGAGGACAAGCCGGATGGCGGCTTGCGGATCGGGGCGATGGTCCGCAACAGCGACCTTGCGGCCGACCGACGGGTGCGCCGGCATTACGGTGTCCTCAGCCGAGCCCTGTTGGCCGGCGCAAGCGCGCAACTCAGGAACAAGGCCACCACCGGTGGAAATCTGTTGCAGAGGACCCGGTGCTATTATTTTTATGACGTGACAAAACCCTGCAACAAGCGCAACCCCGGCTCAGGATGTTCCGCACTCGGCGGCTTCAACCGGATCCATGCCATCCTTGGCGCCAGTGACCAGTGCATCGCCACGAATCCGTCCGACATGGCCGTTGCAATGCGGGCGCTCGATGCAAGTGTGGAAACCGTGGATGGCACGGGTGGGTCACGGGTGATCCCGATCGCCACGCTCCACCGCTTGCCGGGTGATACACCGCAGGTCGAGACGACCTTGCATCCCGGAGAGATGATCACGGCGGTGACCCTGCCCCCACCGCCGCTCGGCGTACAGATCTATCGCAAGGTCCGGGATCGCGCATCGTACGCTTTCGCCCTGGTGTCCGTGGCCGCGATCGTGGACGTATCCGGTGGACGCATACGGTCCGCCCGGCTCGCTTTCGGCGGCCTCGCGCCGAAGCCATGGCGGGTGCGACCGGCCGAGGAAACGCTCAGGGACGCCTCCGCGAACGCGGCCACATTCGACGCGGCGGCCACCGCCGTGCTGGATGGCGCGCGCGGATACGGCAGCAACGATTTCAAGATCCCGTTGGCACGGCGCACGATTCACGCCGTGCTGGACCAGGCGACCCGCGCCTGAAGGAGCATTCCGCATGCAAATGAACAGCCCTTCCGGTCCGAATGTGCTCGATGAGCGCCCGGGTGTCGTCGGCCAGCCGCTCGATCGCGTTGATGGACGGCTCAAGGTCACAGGCGGCGCGGTCTACGCCTATGAGGTGGCGCGCGCGCCGGCCACGGCCTGCGGATTTGTCGTCGAGGCCTCGATCGGCAAGGGCCGGATCAAAGGCATTGACACCCGGCTGGCGGAGCAGGCGGCGGGGGTTCTTCTTGTGCTGACCCACCGCACCGCCCCCGAACAGGGGACAGGCCAGCACCAACAAGTCCATCCGGTGCTGAACAGTGATGAAGTATCATATTACGGCGAGCCGGTCGCTTTCGTCGTTGCCGAAACGTTTGAGCAGGCTCGCGCGGCGGCTTATCTGGTGCGCGTCACGTACGAGCGCTCGCCCGGAAGGTTCTCATTGCAGGACGGCCTGAAGGACGCCAGGACCCCCACGGGCGGCAATGAGCCGGCCGACACCGCCGTCGGCGATTTCGCCAATGCTTTCGCCTCGGCACCCGTCCAGCTCGATGTGACTTATACAACGCCTTTGCAAAGTCACGCGATGATGGAGCCGCACGCCACGTTGGCCTACTGGGATGGCGACAAGCTGACCCTCCACACCTCGAACCAGATGCTGGACCAGGGGCGAAAGGCTGTCGCCAGGACGCTGAAGATCCCGCCCGAGAATATCCGGCTCATAAGCCCCTATATCGGCGGCGGCTTCGGCAGCAAGCTCTGGGTGAACGCTGACGCCGTCCTGGCGTCGATCGCGGCGCGGCAGCTTAATCGCCCGGTCAAGACCGCGCTGACACGGCAACAGGTATTCCATGTAACGACCCACCGCTCCGACACCATACAGCGCATCCGCCTGGGGACGGATCGCGAGGGAAAGATCCTGGCAATCGGCCACGATTCCGTTTCCGGTAATCTCGCTACCCAGAATCACTTTGAAGGCGCCGCGCTGCAAACCCGGACACTTTACGCAGGCGCCAGCCGCCGGACGCGCCATCGCCTCGCGGGCTTGGACATTCCTATTGCCTCCTCCATGCGTGCGCCGGGCGAGGCGGTCGGTCTTCTGGCGCTGGAATGCGCGATGGACGAACTCGCCAACAAACTGAACCTCGATCCAGTTGAGCTGCGAGTCCGCAACGAACCGGCGGAGGATCCGGAAAGACATATCGCCTATTCCAGCCGCCACCTCATCGCCTGTCTGCGTGAGGGCGCTCGGCGGTTTGGCTGGGACAAGCGGAACCCGAAGCCAGGCCAGGTGTGGGATGGCCGCTGGCTGGTCGGGACGGGCGTAGCCGCGGCTACCCGAGGAAATCCTCTCAGGTCATCGAAGGCTGGCGTTCGGCTTGGCCCCGACGGCCTTGTCACCGTCCGCATGGCGATGACCGATATCGGCACCGGAACCTACACCATCCTGACCCAGATCGCAGCCGAAATGCTTGGGGTTTCGCCTGACAAGGTCCTTGTCGAGCTCGGGGACACGAATTTTCCCGAGGCGTCAGGTTCAGGCGGCTCGTTCGGCGCGGCCAGTTCCGGCTCCGCCCTGTTCGACGCCTGCACGAAGCTGCGTGCGAAGCTGGCTCAGGCCGCCGGTGTCGATCCCGCAACGGCCAGCTTCGCAGGCGGCCGTATCACAGCGGGCGGGCGGTCCTGGTCGCTGACCGATCTCGCCGGCAGCCGCGGAATCGAAGCCGGCGGCGAAATTCAGCCCGGCGAGACTTTGAAGATGTTCTCGCAACAATCGTACGGTGCGCACTTCGCCGAGGTGGGTGTCGATGCCGATACCGGCGAGGTTCGGCTGCGTCGCATGCTGGGGGTCTTTGCCGCGGGCCGTATCCTGAATGAAAAAACGGCGAGGTCTCAGGCAATCGGCGGCATGATCTTCGGCGTTGGCGCCGCGCTGGAGGAATCGATGATTCTCGATCGCAGGTTCGGCTGTTACGTCAATCACGATCTCGCCGAATACCATGTCCCCGTCCACGCCGATGTTCCTGATGTGGACGCGGTCTTTCTGCCGGAACTCGACAGCGCCGCCAATCCGCTGAAGAGCAAGGGCGTCGGCGAGCTGGGCATTTGCGGAGCAGGTGCATCGCTTGCCAATGCCATTTACAATGCGTGCGGTGCACGTATCCGGGATTACCCGATTACCCTGGACAAGGTGCTTTCCTCGTTGCCTGTACAGACGTAGTTGCGGCGGCGCGCAGGCGATCGGGATGAAAGGATGAAAACGATGCGAGCAGGCTTTATCGGTTTGGGGAACATGGGCGCCGGCATGGCGGCCAGTCTCATCAAGGGCGGGCATGCGTTGACGGTCTACAACCGCGCCCCCGACAAGGCGGCTCCGCTGGTTGCCCTCGGCGCGACGGCGGCCAGGACCGTCGGGGACGCCTGCCGTGGTGACGCCGTCATGACAATGCTTGCCGACGATCACGCCGTCGAAAGCGTCACGTTTGGCGACGGCGGCATCGTGGCCTCTTTGTCGCGCGGCGCGGTGCATGTTTCGAGCAGCACCATTAGCGTCGCACTGTCTCGGCGGCTCGCCAAGGCGCATGCGGATGCCGGGCAGCGCTTCGTCTCGGCACCGGTCTTCGGTCGTCCCGACGCCGCGGCGGCGGCAAAACTTTTCGTCGTGGCAGCCGGCGCGCCGGATGCGGTGACAGCCGTCCAGCCGCTGCTGGACGCCGTCGGGCAGCGGACCTTTCTCATGGCGGAACACCCTGACGCAGCAAATCTCGTAAAGCTGAGCGGGAATTTTCTCATCGCGGCGGTGATCGAATCACTCGGCGAGGCCATGGCGCTTGTGGGCAAGGGCGGCGTTGACCTGCACGTCTATCTCGATTTGCTGACCTCCACGCTGTTCAGTGCCCCGGTCTATCGGACTTATGGCGGGCTGATCGCAGACCGGAAGTTCGAGCCGGCGGGGTTTGCGGCCCCGTTGGGCTTCAAGGACATTCGTCTTGCCTTGAGCGCGGCAGAGGACCTGCGTGTGCCCTTGCCGCTGGCGAGCCTGCTGCGGGATCGGTTCATTACCCTGCTCGCACACGGGGGAGACAAGCTGGACTCGTCGGCCGTCGGCCAACTGGCCGCCAAGGATGCGGGCCAGGCCTCATAGCGGTTCGGCCCCTGCCGCCTGGAGTAATATTAGCCTGACTCGAATTGCGGCGCGACCTCAGGTTCATGAAATTGCTCGATAAAAATAAGCTAAAGCATGATCGCGCTGAGCGGAACGTCCCCGGCGCGTGAATCATGCGATCAAACAAAGACCTGGACCATTTTCGGCCTGCACAGTCAGGCTGAAAATTGTCTAGGTGTGGTTTGGGGTTCCGAAGTCCGCTCCGGGGATGATCCACCGTATGGCGGACTTCGGAATCACCACGCTAGAGCATTTCCACCTTGAGTGGAAACGCTCCGGAGAATGATCGCGCTGAGCGGACGTCCCCGGGGCGTGAATCATGCGATTAGACAATGACCTGGACGATTTTCGGCCTGCACGGTCAGGCTGAAGGTGGTCTGGGCCGGATAAAGGGCGCCTGGATCAC
The DNA here is from genome assembly GCA_963817185.1 of uncultured Alphaproteobacteria bacterium. Lineage (GTDB taxonomy): Bacteria > Pseudomonadota > Alphaproteobacteria > Acetobacterales > Acetobacteraceae > Rhodopila. The sequence continues at coordinate 147,390 of CAWFNN010000008.1, forward strand.
ATTCCACCCTTCCCAAGGCCGGCCACGAAGATCGGGAACTTTTCCCGGCGTTTCTGGGAATACCCGCCATCGACCGCGGCTGGGCGGTCGGCCAACACTCTCTCGGTACGAGAACAATAAGACCGGGAAGCGATACCAATGACAATACGCGCGATGCGGGATGCCGTCCGCCCGCTCAGCAGCTTTGTTGCCATCGGCGCCGCCGCGCTTGGCTGCGTGCCTGGCTGGGCGCAGCAGGCGCCCTCCAGCACGGCCGAGCCACTGACACTGAGCCTGCCGCCGGTCAACATCATCGCGCCCTCCCCGCTGCTCGGCTCCGGCGTCGATCGCGACACGGTTCCAGCCGAAACCAACGTCTTGAAGGGCAATGACCTCACCCGCGGGGGCACCCTCATCGTGCCAAACGCCGTTCGCTCCCTGAACGAGGAGGTCGGCGGAGTCAACGTCGATTCGGCCTCTGGCAATCCCTTTCAGCCGACCGTGTTCTACCACGGATTCGAGGCTTCGGCGCTGCAAGGCACGCCGCAAGGCCTGGCCGTCTATGTCAACGGCGTCCGCTTCAACCAGGCCTTCGGCGACACGGTCAATTTCGACCTGCTGCCGAACCTCGCGATCGATCAAATGAACCTGGAAGGCTCCAACCCGGTGTTCGGCCTGAACGCGCTCGGCGGTGCGCTGAACGTGCAACTCAAGAACGGCTTTACCTATCACGGCGGTGAGATCGATTTTCACGGCGGCTCGTTCATGACATTCGGCGCTGACTTCCAGTACGGCAAGCAGAGCGGCAACACCGCCGTCTATGTCGCGGCGAGCGGCTTGAACGAGGGCGGCTGGCGCGACATGCAATCGTCGAGCCTTGAGAATTTCTTTGGCGATGTCGGCTGGCGCGGCAACGCCGGCGAGGTGCATCTCAATGTCATGGCAGCGAATTCGACGCTGAACGGACCAGGGACGTCACCAGTGGAATTGCTTGCCGCCGATCCCGCGGCCCAGTTCACCGGCCCCAACGAGGTCGGCAGCCGATTTGGCCAAGTTAGCCTGTCAACCAACCTGGTGCTCAGCGACACCGTCTCGCTCCAGGGTGTCACCTACTACAACAACTACCTGCAGCGGGTATTCAACGGCAACGCCACGAACGATGCACCATGCAACGACGGCTCGGGCCTCCTGTGCTCCGGTCCCGGTGTCTACAGCACCACGCTCGGCGGCGGCACGATCCCGGCGTTCCTCGGCCCGAGCCCGTTCTCGTATTCAGAGCTGGACACCCAGACCACGAACACCAACGGCTACGGCGCGTCCATTCAGGCGACCGACACGCAGACAGTGTTCGGCTTCAGGAACCACCTGGTCGGCGGCTTCAGCTTCGATGGCGCCCAGACCGAGTTCACCGGGGCCTCCTATATCGGCGGGCTCACCCCTGACACCCGCGTTTTCATCGGCCCGGGGGTGATCATCGACGAGCCCGACATCAACCAGCCGGTGCGCGTCGGAATCACCGATGCCTACTATGGCGCGTTCATCACCGACACGTTGAACCTGACGGACCGCCTGGCGCTGACCGCGTCCGGCCGCTTCAATGTGGCCAACATCGATCTCAACGACCAGAACGGCGGCGACCTCACCGGCAACCATTCCTATCAGCATTTCAACCCCGCGGGCGGCGCGACCTACAAGGTGACGCCGTGGCTGACGGCCTATGCCGGGTTCGCGGAGGCAAACCGAGCGCCCACACCGGCCGAACTGTCGTGCGCGGGCCCGACCAATTCCTGCAGCCTGGCAAACTTCTTCGTCGGCGACCCAAACCTCAAGCAGGTGGTGGCGCACACGGTGGAGGCCGGATTGCGCGGCACGATACCGACGGACGGCGACGGTCGGCTGAGTTACGATCTCGGCCTCTACCGCAGCAACCTCGACGACGACATCATCTTCGTCAACAGCGTGACGCTGAATCGGGCCTTTTTCACCAACGTCGGTCAGACCCGCCGTCAGGGCATCGACGCCAGCATCCAGTACAAGACGCCGCGGTGGTCGGCTTATCTGGCCTATACTTACACTGACGCGAGCTACCAGACCGGCTTCGTGGAGGCCGCCGGCAACAATCCTGATGCCGACGCCAACGGCAATATCACCATCAATCCGGGCGACCGGCTGCCGGGTATTCCGGCGCACCAGGGCAAACTGGGGCTGACCTATAAGGTCACCGACAAATGGACGGTCGGCGGTGTCCTCATCGCCCAGAGCGGGCAGTATCTGTTCGGGGACGCCGCCAATCTGACGCCTCAGCTGCCCGGCTTCGTCACGCTCAATCTTAGCACCAGCTACCAGTTGACGCCCCACATCCAGCTGTTCGGATCGGTCGAGAACGTCACTGATTCCACATACTACACTTACGGCACGTTCTCGCCGACGACATCGGTGTTTCTCGCGCAGGCGCCGAACGCGACGAACCCGCGTGCCTACAGTCCCGCCGCCCCTGTGGGCGGCTTTGGCGGCGTCCGCATCACGTTCTGACCCTACTGACGCAGGTGAGGAAAAAGCGCCACGGTGGCCAGGTTACAGCGATCCGGCTTGATTACGGCACTGCCATTGATACTCGCCGCGGCACCGCCGACCAGCGGCACGACGGCCTCTGGGCTCCAGGCTCGCAGTCTTGGCCAGCGGAATCCCAAGGCGCGGGTCGGGTCCCAAAGGCGGGTGGTCGCGGAGCCAACCTGCTGCCGGCCCGCCTTCGGCATCATGAACATGAATATGTGCACAAAAATCCGGCCGTTCCTGGCGTCTGCTGCAACTATGCGATCAAGTCCAGGCAGCCGGGAGATAAGATCAAACGATCGTGTCGATCCGGATAGTCCGTTCGGGGAAAATCGCTGTGCGGTCGCCGCTTCGGCGCAACCTTTGCCGGCGTGCGGCGTCACGGAACGCATCCGCATCAGCCGGAATGCCGCATCGCGGACGAGCAAAGCCGCATCGCCGACCGGCACCAGTTTCTTTTTTGCTTTCTGCCACTCAACGTAGGGATAGTACGAAACGCACCGTCCCGACGGAGCTCCCGCGACCAGGAGTCACATGGATAACCTAGCCAGGTTGCCGCCATGAGGAACGAGCCAACCGCCAACCGGCTGAAGCGAGCGGCTGGGCACGCCGTTCTTGCCGTCGTATTGCTCGCGGCACCAGCCGCCATCGCCGCGCCGCCCGCACCCGATAGCGATGATGCCCGGATCATGGCGCCATTCAAGCAATGGGTCACCACGCGCGACGACCGCCATGGCATTCCGTGTTGCGATATCGGCGATGGCCGCCCAGTGGAGGCAGACATGGCGACAACGGTTGATCGGGACCACGTGAGGCGAACGCACTGGCGTGCGCATGTCACGCCCGATCATTTCCCGGACCAGCCGGATCACTGGGTGGTGGTGCCGGACGAGAAGATAGTCCCCGGCGCAAACCCCACAGGGACGCCCATTCTCTGGCTCTACAACGGTTTGGTGCAATGCTTTGCGCCGCCTGATGCCTTCTGACGACCTCGGCCGGACACTGACCCACGCGGCCGCGGCCGGAGGCACCATCGCGGCCGGCGCCGGCGGTCGCAGTTCACGCGAGCGTGGTCCGATCCGCGACGGCGATCAGTCCAACGCCGCGGCCGCTGCCTTGTTCGGGCACATGCGCCCTGCGTGGCCCAGACCATCTGGCCCGCGCGTCTCGACGGTGCCTCGGCCGTGTGTTGACGCTTGCTGAGGCAAGCAAAGTGGAAACGCAGATGCACGCCGATCAGAGCGATGCACGCGGATCGCGGCTCAACCGACACCGGCTCAACTGAGACGCCGCGGCCGCGCGAGCGCTCCATCTGCGCCATCCCTTCTGATCGGCGTGCATCTGCGGTTTCCCTTGCTTTGCCGCGACCGGCGGCCGCGGCAGTGGCACACCAACGCAAGACCGACGGGCGGCCCCGCCGGAGGACGTCGGTCGCTCCGGATCGTCCTGCCGGCATGCCTCATACCAGCGGCCCGAAGGGTCGACTGGTATGCGCGCAGGGTTGGTATGGCGGCTGCGCGCAAAATCAATAAGATACCTGCGGCCCGTTGACACGGTCACGGGTCAACATCAAGCGCCGTTGGTATCGGCCGATCGGGACGGTTCCCCTCGGCCACCGTGCAGGCGTCGCAGCCGCGCCAATACGGACGTCCCGCGAAAAGTAAGTCTGCCCCAGGGGCATGAAGTGCCTTCCCGCCGCACCCGGGCACCGCCTAGCATGGGGCAGGGAGGAGCGGTCATGTCTCTGCGTATCCGGCTGGTCCTGTGGCTCGGCTGCGTGCTGGCGGTTACGCTGGGCCTGGGTTGTGCGCTGGCCGGCTGGCACGCCGTCGCGTCCGTTCGCGCCGAGATGCAGGCCGCTCTTGCGACCGGGCGGCAGGCCATTGCCAACAACCTCGCGGAAATCGCCGGATCGCCCGACGAGTCGCGGGAGATACGCCACCTGGTGGCAACCTTCGACGGCAACCGCCATGTGCAGGTGACATTCACCTCCAGCCAGGGTGTGACCGTCGCCGCATCGGTCTTGCAGGCCCCGGCACGGCCGATTCCGGCGTGGTTCCGGCACGCGATCGACCCAACCCTGGCGCCGGTCGTCCTGACCGTTCCCTCCGGTTCGATCACCCTTGCCGCCGACCCGACCAATGAGGCCGGCGAGGTGTGGAACCAGTCCGCGGACGCGGTGCGCACACTCGCATTGTTCTTCGTGCTGACCGTGGTCCTGATCCACTGGGCGCTTGGCCGGGCATTGGCACCGCTGGGTCGGCTGTCCTCGGCCCTTGGGCGGATTGGCGCGGGTGACTACGGGACACGGCTGGATCCGGACGGGCCGCCTGAACTCGCGCGGCTGGCAGCGGGCTTCAACCGCATGGCCGAACACCTTGGCGAGGTGGAGGCCCACAACCGGCTGCTGCAGGAGCAGCTGCTGACGCTGCAGGAGGAAGAACGCGCCGATCTGGCGCGCGATCTGCACGACGAGATCGGCCCGTTCCTGTTCGCCGCCGGCATCGATGCGGCCAGCATTCCACCCTTGCTCGACGCCGGGCGCTCCGCCGAGGCGGGCGAAAGGGCGGATGCCATCCGCCAGTCGGTGTCGCATATGCAGACGCAGATCCGCTCGATCCTCGGCCGGTTGCGGCCGTTGAGCTTCGGCGCGATCGGGTTGGCGGATGCGATCGGCAACCTGGTGGCCTTCTGGCGAAACCGGCATCCGTACATCGATTTCGTGCTCGATATCGCCGAGGCGGAAGACGCGCTGACGGAAGGGTTGCGCGCGACGGTGTGCCGCGTGGTGCAGGAAAGCCTGTGCAACGCCGTGCGCCACGGCGGCCCGGAGCGTATCGAGATCAGCCTGACGCGGGAGGCCGAGACGGTGGTGGTGCGGGTCGCCGATGATGGCGCCGGACCGGGTGAAAGCGGCGTGGTCCCCGGATTCGGCTTGGTCGGGATGCGCGAGCGTGTGCGCGCTCAGGCCGGGACGCTGTCGTTTTCCGCCCGAGCCGGGGGACGGGGGCTGGCCGTGACCGCGCGACTGCCGTGTGATGCCGCGGCATGAAGGTCCTCCTGATCGACGACCACGCGATCGTGCGCGGGCGGGCTGCGCCGGCTGCTCGGTTCCCTGCCGTGGGCGGTCGTCGAGGCGGCGAACGGGCGCGACGCGCTGGTGCTGGTGCGGTCGGAACAGCCGGATCTGGTCGTGCTGGACCTCAACCTGCCTGGGATCGGCGGATTCGAGTTGTTGCGCCGCATCCTGGTGGAGCGCCCGGCGACGCGGATTCTGGTGCTGAGTATGCACATCGAGGCTCGCGTCGCCGCCCGCGCCATGCAAGCGGGCGCACGCGGCTACATGAGCAAGAATGCGGCTCCGGCGGAACTGCTGAAGGCGCTGCGGGCGGTGGCGGAGGGCGCGCGCTATATCGAGGCTGAGATTGCGCAGGAAATGGCGCTGCAGACGGTCGCCGCCTCCGATCCGCAGACGCTGCTGAGCGATCGCGAGACGGAGATCGTCCGGCTGTTGGGTGCGGGACGGTCTTTGACCGAGATCGCGGAGACCCTCGGGCTGGGATACAAAACCGTCGCCAACGCCTGCACGCAGATCAAGGCGAAGCTCGGGGTCGGCCGGACGGCGGATCTGATTCGTCTGTCGTTCGATCTGGGCACGGCAAACGGCGGGTGAGGTCCTGCACGGAGCCCGCGGCCGGGCTCGCCGGGCAGAGGGCGTCGCCGCCAGATCGGCCAGGCGGCGATATGCGCGCCTATGAAACCGGCCGGAGCGATCGTCGCCCGCTCGAACACCTACCCCGCAACGAACAGTTCGCCCTTCCCCAGCACCGCCATATCCCCGCATAGCGCGTGCCGGCCGCCTCGACGCAGGCGGCGGCCTTGGCGCTGAACGGGGCGACGGCGCGGGCGAGCAAGCGGGTGAAGAGCAGTTCGGCACCGCCGGTGGCAACGAACGTCGGGGCCAGGTCGGCCGGCTTCCCGAGGACGATGGTGCCGCGTCGCATCAGGATGCCGGGCAGTGTCCCGGCCGCGCCGCATACCACCAGCGTGCCGGCGACCATCCCGCTGCCGGCATGAACGCCGGCGTCTCCCTCGATGATCACCAGACCGCGCCGCAGGCGGTCGGAAACGCGCATCCCAGCCGCGCCGCGCACCAGCACGACGCCGCCGCGCATACCGGTGCGTTCTCCGGCCAGCGGGCCGCCGAGGAACGGCGCCGGCGTCGCCGGTGATCTCCAGCATCCCGCCCCGCAGGCCGGACGCAGCCCAGCCGCCCGCATTCCCACGGATCACCAGTTTCCCGCCGGCCATCAGGCGGCCGGCCTGCTGCCCGACATCGCCCTCGACCGTCAGTGCGCCGGTTTGCATCGCCTCACCCACGCGGTCGAACCGTTCGGAACCGCCTTCGATGACGATCTCCGCCGGGTCGCCGGGATGGACGTGGAAGATGTCGCCGACGGTGACGCCGCTGGCGGGTTGTGTGCAGCGACAGTGCCGTGATGGCGGCGAGATCAAGACCGCGCCAGCCGGTCGGGCGTCAGCGGCGACAGATCCAGCCGCTGACCGGGCTGGCGCGCGCATGACAAGGCGTAGCGCGGTCATGACGCCGCCTCTGGCGCCAGTTCGTGCAGGTGGAAGTGGTGGCGCCCGAGCTTTCCGCCGTAGTTGCCGGCGCCGACACGGCTGGCGCCGCGCTCCGGCCCTAACGCGACAACCGCGGCCAGACCGGCGCGCATGGCGGCGGCGACCGCCTCGGGGGTGAGACCGTCGATCACCAGTTCAAGCACGGCGCCGATATCCGGACCGAGTGCCGAGTCGGGCACCACGCCGCGCAGGGTCGGGCAATAGGCATGGTTCGTGGACGCCATCAGGCCCTTGTATTTCGATCCGACCTTCGAGCCGGAGCGGGCAATGCCGCCCGGAAACGGGGCAATGGCGCCGGACACAGCAGCCACCGCGTCGGACGCCGCCTCGGCCGCCGCAAGGGTCGTATCGGAGGTGCGTCCCATGACGATCAGGTTGCCGCCACCGACCGCCGTCCTGGTCAGGCCGGTGGTGCCCTCGCAGACGAATTCCCCGTCCATCACGGGCAGGCGCCAGATGTGCCGGTCCGGCAGGCGTTTCGAGATCTGGAAGCCGTCGGCGAAGTAGCGCAGCCCGTCGCCAAGTTTCAGCGGTTCGCGTCCCGGCCAGGCCGGAATAGCAGGCCGATCCGGGGCTGGTCAGGACGCACTGGCCGACGCGGTTGGTCAGTTGCTTCTGCAGTTCGCCCGGTGGATCCGGCGAACAGCAGCACGCGCACGCCCGGCCGGCCGTCGGGAGTCGCTTCAGGGGCCATTTCGGCGTCGATGCCGGCCTCGACCCCGCAGGCGATCACCGAGGTGGCGAACCCGGTCAGGCTGGTCGCCGCGATCCTGGCCCAACGCAGCGTCGGGGCGGTGATGACCAGGGCCGTGGCGCGCATGTCGAACGCCTCGGCGTAGGTTGCGTCGATCGACACGCCGTTGCGGACCAGGGGTGTCGCGCGAGCGGTGGCTACGTCCGACATGGCACCGCCTCGAACGGTTGGGTGCGGCCGAGCCTGTCGGCGGCGGGGAACATCGAAGGCGGTGTGGGGGACGCCGTAGGTGGAGGCATAGAACGCGGCGAGGCCTCGGTCGGTCGTTGCGTCGAATCCCGGGCGCACCGCCACCGCCCGGCCGAACGGATGCGCCACCGGGACACCGTCGCGGATGACCGGGACACCATCCTTCAGGACCAGCGCGGCGTCCCGGAACATCGCGGCGACGTCGGGTTGCGGCCGATAGACGGCGATGTCGGCGCGGGCGTTCGGGCCCAGGTGGCCGCGATCGGCCAGACCGAGCAGGCGGGCCGGGGCGGCGCGGGTCATGATGGCGATCTCGGTCAACGTGTATTCGCGGGCGATGGAGGCCAGGGTGGTAACCTCCATGGCGTCCTTCGGCAGCGATTCGATATGCCGGGCGCGCAGCGAGCGGTCCATCAGCAGGGCGAGCAGGTCCGGATAGGCGGTGAACGGGGCGCCGTTCGGGTGATCGGTCGTGAAGAAAAGCCGCCACGGATCGTTGATCAGCAGGAACAGTTCCAGCCCGGCCGCCCATTGGACCGCGTTGAAGAAATCGGTCTTGCGATAGCGATAGGGCACGATGCCGCCGCCGTTGCCGTCGCCGTCCATGATGACCGATTTCCGCGGATGGGCCTGGTTCCGGGCGTTGAACTGGCGCAGCACGTCGGACGATATGGTCACCGTCTGGCCGAACATCACCTGGCCCGACGTCGGCGGTGATATTGGGCCGCGAATTGACCGCCTCGGCCAGGCGGGGAGCAGCGGAGGAGAAACCGCGCGGTCCGTCCTTGCCGTAAGCGTAGAACTGCAGGTGGGCGATGTGCAGGCGGGTGTCGCCGGCGGCATCCATGGTCGCCAGCGCGGTTTCGGCGTTGCCCGGCATGCCGAGGTTGCTGCAATGCAGGTGAAGCGGATGCGGCAGGCCCAGTGTCTCGGTTGCCGCCTGCAGGGCGTTGATGATGGCGCGGGAGGTGATCTCGCTGTTCGGCACGGCGTCGTCGAGGCCGAAGCCGCGGGCGTTGGCCTTGAACGCAGCGGCGGCGCCCGGATTGATCGCCTTGATCCCGATCGCTCGGCTGCCCGCCAGCACGCGCGCCGCGTAGTCGGCGATCGCCGCTGGGCCTTCCTTGTTGGCCATCAGGCGCAGCAGGTAGTCGTCGTTGCCGAGCACGGTCAGGATCGCGGTGTCGATGATCGGAATGTCGGCCAGTTCCAGGTGGGCCTGCGAGGCGACGTGGGGGGAGATCGCGGGCTCCACGACCATGGTGTAGCCCATGGCAGCGTAGAGGCGGCCGATGAGCTGGGAGACCGGCACCGAGGCCGCTCCGCTGCCGGCACGCAGGTCCGGCAGCAGCAGGCGGGCGGTGTTGACGTTGGTGCCGGCGACATGGGTATGGATGTCGATGCCGCCGGCCATGACGATGCAGCCGGTCAGGTCCAGGGTCTCGTCGGCGCGGGCGTGATCGGGGGTGGCGATCATGCGGCCGTCCTGCACCCAAAGGTCGCCGACGTCGTCGCGCGCGTTGGCGGGATCGATGATCCGGCCACCTGTGAGGCGTGTCAGCATGACGGCAATGCCGCCGTGATCGCGGCCACCGTGTCGGCCACGCTGGGGATGGCCGCCGGCGCGGAGGCAGCGGCGAAAGCGATCCGCGCCCAGCGCGGGATCGAACAGCATGGCGTCGTGGTCGCGCCCGGGGCAGCCGACCTCGAACTGTACCGCCGGCCGGGTGCCGAAAACGGTCGCGGCAGGAACCAGAGCGATCGTCGGCACGGCGTTGTTCCAGGGCGGCGGGGTGGGCGAGAATGCGGATATCCAGATCGCCGCATCCGCCTCGCCGCTGGCGATCAGACGTCGTGCGTCGAAGCGCCAGGGGTCGTGCAACGGCTCAGCGCCGGCGAAACCGGTCCGGACGGGGAAGCCGGTCAGCCAGGCCGCGGCCTGCGCGACGCCCTCGGCGCCGTTCGGCGGAGCAGAGCGGCAGTCCGGCGAACCGGGTCCTCTTGTTGAGCTCGTCGATCAGCCCGCACAGCATTTCGACAGCCAGTGTCTCGAGCGCGGCGGCGGACCAGATCGCCACGCCGAACCGCGCCTCGGCCAGGGCAGCGGCCAGTTCGCGCAGCGGGGCCGCGGCGGCTTCGTCGAGTGATGTCGCCGTCCCGCCACGAAAGCACGCAGCACGGCGAGTGCGGCGAGGATCGGCCCCTCCTCCCCGTCCGCGGACTTCGCCGAACTGGCGAGGGTTGGCGCGGCGAGGACACGCGGTGAAGGGTCGGCGCGCAGTTGGAACACGCGCCGCGCCCCACCTGCCAGCGGCGGCGGCGCATCCAGCCCCAGCCGCTCGGCCATGTCCGGCCAGCCCGCCGGCAATCCCTCACCGACCAGAAGCACTGTGTCCGCTCGCGCGCGGGTCTGCAGCGGCGTGGTGACGATCCAGCCCGCGCGGCGCATGACGTCGAGATTGGTGAACACCGCGTCGGCGTCCATGTGGTCGATCGACGCCCCGATCGCTTGGGCCAGGGCGACCGAGGCGCGCGCACCGGCGATGTCGGTGCCCAGGCCCGCCACGACCGCCGACCGGCTGGCGGCGAGCAAGGCAACCGCCGCCCGCACGGCCTCGGCCGGCGAAACCGGCCGGCCCTTCACCCACGCCCGTTCGGCCTGAGCGGCCTCGGTCATGCTCGTGAGGTTTCAGTCATATTTGACGTACGCGAAGCGCTGGTCGTCGCGCGGCGTCCCTTCCAGCGCGCCGCCCTCACGACCCGGCTGCCATTGCACGACCTCCTCGATCTTCCTGGCGAGGGCGAAATCCTTGTCGGTGATGCCTTTCGCCGAGTGGGTCGACAGACGCACCTCGAGCCATGCATAGGACAAGGTGATGTCAGGATGATGCCAGGCCGCCTCCGCGAGATGCCCGATGGTGTTGACCACCATCAGCGTGCCTTTCCAGCCGGCGGTGCGATATCTCCGCCTGATCCAGCCGCGCTCCAGCTTCCAGTGGGGCAGGTTGGCGGCAAGCCATTTCTCGACTTCGGCATCGCTGTAGACGTGTTCCGCCGGTACTGCGGTCATCGCAATTCCTCCTTTGTCATCCTCAGCCTGGTCATTGCCAGCCGCGGCAGGAGCGTGGAACATATGGGACGATGAACGCAATACCGACCCCGCGGAACGAATCGCCGGACGTTCCTGACGAAGAACTGATCGACGGCAGTGCAATGGTCCGGTGCAGCGCGCGTCTGCATCTCGGATTTTTCGATCTGAATGGCGGCCTGGGCCGGCGGTTCGGCAGCCTCGGGCTGTCGCTCGACCGAGCCGGTGACGCGCCTTGTCGCCCGCCGTGCGGCAGCGACGCGGGTGCGTGGCCCGGAGCATGAGCGGGTCGATGCGCTATCTCACGCTGATGTGCGAGCGACTCGGACTGAGCGGGCACCACGACGTCGAGGTCCGGCAGGCAATGCCGTCACATGCGGGACTTGGCTCCGGCACTCAGCTTGCGCTTGCCGTGGCGACGGCGGTGCGCCGCCTGCATGGTTGCCCCGACGATCCGCGCGAAGATGCGGCGCTGCTCGGACGCGGCGCGCGATCGGGTATCGGCATCGGGCTGTTCGACCAGGGCGGCCTGGTGATCGACGGCGGCAAGGGACGCGTCGCCGGACCGCCGCCGCTGCTCGTTCGATATGCCGTGCCCGAGGCGTGGCGCGTACTGCTGGTGCTGGATCGTGACCGCGAGGGCCTGTCGGGGTCACGCGAGCGCGCCGCATTCGCATCGCTTCGCCCGATGGACTGCGGCGGTATCGGGGTCGATCTGCCGCCTGGTGCTGATGCAGGCGTTACCGGCTCTGGCCGAGCAGGATCTTGCCGGTTTCGGTGCGGCGATCACAGCGATCCAGGGCCATGTCGGCGATTACTTCGCACCCTGCCAGGGCGGTCGTTTCACCAGCCCGCTTGTCGGTGCCGCGCTGCGGACGGCTGGCGGAGGCCGGCGCGACCGGGATCGGTCAGAGTTCCTGGGGTCCAACCGGCTTCGCCTTTGCCGCCAGCGACGCCGAGGCCCGCCGCCTGGCGGATGTGCTTGCAGGCAGCGATGCGATGAGACGGCTGGACTTGCTGATTTGCCGTGTGTTGAATCACGGCGCATCGGTGTCAATATCACCTGCTGGAAGCCGGGAGGACTGAAATCAGGGACCTGGCCACCAGGTGACCGGGACAAAGTCGGCCGAGGACACCGCCAAAACATCCAAGTAAAGGACACGCCGTGGCCGAGAAAAGGATTCTGCATCTGCTGAGCCCGTTGCGGCACGCCAGTCCCGTTCGATGTGAACATGGCGCTGGATGCGGGCTACGACGCCGTCATTCCGTACACGAACTGTCGCGGCGACGAGGTCGCCGACCTCGTGCAGGATGCGATCTTCTCGCGCCCGCCGAAAGATGGCGCCAAGACCTGCGTCTTCATCGGCGGCAAGAATGCCATCGCCGCGCTCGATATGCTGGAGAGCGGCAGGAAGGCGATGGTGCCGCCGTTCATCATCTCCTTGTTCGCCGATCCCGCGGGGTCGTTCACCACGGCGGCGGCGATGGTCGCACGGCTGGAGCGGACGTTGCGGGCCGCGCACGGACGCGAACTGGCCGGGACGCGGATCGTGGTGTTCGGCGCGACGGGCGTGGTGGGCTTCGCCTCGGCTGTGATCAGCGCACTCGAGGGCGCGCAGGTCACGCTGGTCGGCCATGACGGCGCGCAACGTGTGCGGCAGGCGGCGGACGAGGCCAGGACGCGCTTCGGCGTCAACCTGAGCGCCGCGGACGGCAGCACCGAAGACCTGAAGGCGGGGCTGTTGCAAGGCGCCCAAGTCGCGTTGTGCGCCGGCCGGGCCGGCGTGGAGATCATCGGTGCCGATCTGCTGAAGGCTTGCCCTGGCCTGCTTGTCGTGGCGGATGTCAACGCGGTCCCGCCGTTGGGAGTCGCCGGGCTGGACATGTTCGCTGACGGCGCCAAGATCGGCGAGGGTGCGACGGCAGGCATCGGCGCGCTGGCGATCGGTCAGACGAAATACCGCACGGAATTCGGGTTGTTCCGGCGCCTGATCGAAAGCACCAAGCCGTTGACGCTGGATTTCCGCGACGCCTTCGTGCTGGCCCGTGAACTCGCGCAATGACGGCCGATCATGGCGGAACCACCGCGCCTGCGAGGATCGCGGTTCCCAAGGGGACGGCTGATCCGAACGCGCCCGCGGTGCTGATCGCGGCCCTGTCCGGCCGCGCGCTGGCCGCCTGTGCTCGGCGCGGCGGCTATCGGCCGCTGGTCGCCGATCTGTTCGGCGATCTGGATACGCGGGAACTGGCCGAGGCCTGTGAGCGCGTGCCTGGCAGCCTTGCACGAGGCTTTGCACATGATGCGCTGCTGGCGCGCTCGACCGGCTGGCGGCGGGGCGGCGCGTGATCGGCGTCGTCGTCGGCAGCGGCTTTGAGAACCGCACGCGGCTGCTGCGCTCCATCGCGGCCCGTTATGTGCTGCTGGGCAACACGGCCGATACCGTCAGCACCGTGAAGGACCCGTTCGCGTTCGCCGAAACCTGCGCCCGTGCCCGCGTGCCGCATCCCGAGGTCCGACGCGACCGGCCGGCGGCGGGCGTCTGGCTGTGCAAGCGCGACGGCGGGTCGGGGGTGGCCATGTCGGCGCCGTCCACAAGGCGGGCAGGTGTCCGACAGGGGCGGTATTACCAGCGCCGCGTGGCGGGCGAGCCGGTCTCCGCCGCTTTTCTGGCCGCCGGAGGCCGATGCCGCGTGCTTGGCCTGAGCCGGCAGTGGGCCGCTCCGACGCCGTCGGCACCCGTTCCGCTACGGCGGCGCCTCGCGTCCGGCCGCGGTCACGGCACGCCGCGCCGCCGATATCGGCGAGGCGGTCGCACGGTGGTGTCGCATACGCATCTTCGCGGCCTGAACAGCGCCGATTTCCTGGTGCGCGAGGACGGCTTCGACTTGCTGGAAGTGAACCCGCGGCCGGGTGCCACGCTCGACATCTTCGCCGATCGGGAGGGCGTTTGTTCCGCCTGCACCTCGACGCCAGCGCGGGCGTGCTGCCGGATGCGCCGCCCGCCTGGCCGGGGGCCGCGGCGGCGGCGATTGTCTATGCACACGCGGATATTCGCCTTCCGCTGGACTTTGCCTGGCCGGCCTGGACGCGCGGATCGGCAACCGCCGGGCGAACCTGTCCCAGGCGGGGCGCCGCTTTGCACCGTTCACGCCGAAGCCGGCGACGCGGCAACCGCCGAAAGCCTGGTGCGCGATCGGGCTGCCGAAATCCTGGCCCGCGCCGAAGGTGCCAATGACCCAGCATCCCACCCTTGGCCTGAACGAGCGCGCCTACCGTCTGGTGGACGCGCTGTGTGCGGACGCCGCGCGCTGCGTGTGGGCGTCTCGCGCGGCGAGTCCGGGGAATGTCTCATCGATGCCGGCGCCAACCATCGGGCGGTATCGCGGCGGGCCTGCGTCTCGCGGCGATTTGCCTGGGCGGGCTGGGCGAGGTGCGGCTCGCGACCGATCCCATGCTGCCGCGCTGGCCGTGGACGATCTCGGTTTCGACGTCGAATCCGGTGATCGCCTGCCTCGCCAGCCAGTATGCCGGCTGGAGCCTGGCGCACGGCAAGGGAAAGGGATCGTTCTTCGCCCTTGGTTCAGGCCCGGCGCGGGCACTCGCACGCAAGGAGAAGCTGTTCGAGGAACTTGGGTTACGCCGACGAGCGCGAAGAAGGGTGTTCTGGTGCTCGAAGGCAGCAAACCGCCGCCGTCGCCGCTGGTGAAGGAGATCGCCGCGGCCTGTGGCATCGAGCCATCGGATCTGGCGATCCTTTACGCACCGACGCAGAGCCTGGCCGGCGGCGTCCAGGTGGTCGCGCGCGTGCTGGAGGTTGCGCTGCACAAGGCGCACGAACTGCATTTCCCTCTCGCCCGCATCGTCGACGGGCTCGGCGCCGCGCCGGTGCCGCCGCCTCACCCTGACTTCGTCGTCGCCATGGGACGCACCAATGACGCGATCATCTTCGGCGGGCGGGTGCAGCTTTTCGTTACCGGTCCGTCGGCCGAGGCGCGGGATCTTGCCCAGGCCATGCCGGCGTCAAAATCGCGCGACTACGGCAAACCTTTCGCCGAAATATTCCGGGCAGCGAAGGGGGATTTCTATGCGATCGATCCGATGCTGTTCAGCCCGGCCGCAGGTAATCGTCACCGCGCTCGAAACCGGGGAGAGCTTCTTCGCCGGCGCGGTCGATCCGACCCTTCTGGATCGATCGTTCGGCGGATAGGCGTGAGTGTCCGTTCAGATCCGACGAGCTTCCCGCGGCGGCCTTGCATGTCGATGACCGGCATGGCGGGTCGGTGGGACACTGATGACCTATGACCCGGATCGGACTGGCGATCGACGATCGGGACTGGCATGCGCGGGCGCTGTTACGGGCGTTCGCGACGCGCGATGTCCCCGCCGTCCCGTTCCGCCTGGCCGACGCGGCGTTCGACACCGCCCATCCTCATGGCATCGCGGTGCCGGGCTTCGATGAGGCTCTGCCTGACGCGGTGCTCGTCCGATCGATCTCCGCCGGCAGCTTCGAGGAGGTCACGCGGCGGCTTGGCATTCTGCACGCGTTCCGGGAACTGGGTGTTCCGGTCTGGAACGATGCCCGTGCCGATCGAGCGTTGCGTCGACAAGTCGATGACGAGTTTCCTGCTGTCGCAGGCCGGCATTGCAACCCCGGCCACATGGGCCGTCGAGGGGCAGGAGGCGGCTGTGGCGATCGCCGACCGCGAATGTGGCGCGGGGCCTCTGGTGCTGAAGCCGTTGTTCGGCTCGCAGGGGCGGGGGCTGCGGCTGATCGCCCGTGCCAACGACCTGCCGCCGGCCGACGCGGTCTGCGGGGTTTACTATCTGCAGCGCTATATTCCCACCGGAACAACGACATTCCGCGACCACCGGCTGTTCGTTTGTGCGGGCGAACCGGTTGCGGCGATGACGCGGGAGGCCGAGACCTGGGTGACCAATGTCCGTCTCGGCGCCAAACCGCAGCCGTTTGCGCCCAGTGCGGATCTGGTTGACCTCGCGGTGCGGGCGGCGCGCTGCGTCGGGGCCTGGTACGCGGGCGTGGATCTCCTGCTGGATCGCGACCGGCGGCCCTGGGTCCTGGAGGTCAACTCCATGCCGGGGTGGAAGGGGCTGCAGCGCGTCGCGCCAGCCTCGATCGCCGGGCACATCGCGGCACGACTGGTGGCCGGATTGCGATGAGCATCGCCTCGGCTTTCGTCGATGCGTGCGCCGAGGAACTCGCTGCGCTCAAGCCGGGCAACGTGCATGTCCATGCCCCCGGCCATCGCATGACGGTGGAGGATTTCACGCACAGTGCGGACGTGTCGGCGCCGCTGCTGTGCCGAGCCGGCGCTCCGCTGGGGCAGCGCATTCGCGACGCGGCCGCGGCGACGCGGGCGGCGGTCGGGCAGAACACGAATCTGGGGATTCTGCTGCTGTGCGGGCCATTGGCAATGGCGGCCGAACGCAGGGCGAGTGTGGCTGCGGTGATCGCCGCATCGGACCTGGACGATGCGGAGGCGGTGTTCGACGCGATCCGGATCGCGCAACCTGGCGGGCTGGGTTCGGCGGAGCGGCACGACGTGCGTCAGCCGGCGACGGTGACACTGCGCACGGCGATGGCGGAAGCGGCGTCGCGGGACAGCGTGGCGCGGCAGTGGATCAACGGCTTTGCCGACGTCCTCGGGGTGGGCATGGCTGCCTACAACGACGCCCGCGCCCGCTGGTCCGACCCGTGCTGGGCGGCCGTCGGGACCTATCTGACGTTCCTGGCCGCCTTCCCCGACAGCCATGTCGCACGCAGGCATGGTGCGGCGGCCGCGGATTCGGTCCAGCATCAGGCCGAACGTGTTCGCGTCGATTTCACCGCGCGCGCCGATCCTGCCGTCATGCTGCCGCGACTGCTAGCATGGGACACCGCTTTGAAGGCGGCCGGCATCAATCCCGGCACGAGCGCAGACTTGACTGTGGCGGTTGCTTTTGCGTGGCGCCTGGGCTTGCACTTCAATGGGGATAATGGTTGAGTCGGATACGCCCGGAGAATTGCTACCTCCTACCTGCGGCTATAAGCGGGACTGGCGTCTGCTCCTTCGAAAAGACGATTGATGAGGAAATGGTCATGCCAAAGATCACCAAGGTAGGCGTTGGGGAATCACTGGTCGGCGAAGGCAATGAGGTCGCTCACGTCGATCTTCTGATCGGACCGCGCGGCAGCGCAGCGGAAACGGCCTTCTGCAACGCGCTGACCAACAACAAGGACGGGTTCACGACCCTGCTCGCCGTCGTCGCACCGAATCTGGCGTGCAAGCCGAATACGATTCTGTTCAACAAGGTTACGATCAAGGGCGCCAAGCAGGCGGTGCAGATGTTCGGGCCGGCTCAGCACGGTGTGGCGATGGCAGTCGCCGACAGCGTGGCGGCAGGCGTCATCCCCGCGAACGAGGCTGACGATCTGTTCATCTGTGTGGGCGTGTTCATCCACTGGGAGGCAAGCGACGACAAGAAGATCCAGGAGTACAACTACGCCGCGACGAAGGAAGCGATCGCGCGCGCCGTAGGCGGCGAGCCCACCTCGTCGCATGTCCAGGCGAACTACAAGACCGCAAAGCATCCGTTCGCGGCCTGATCCGTTGCGGCTGCCGGCCCGGGAGCAATCTCGGGTGGGAGAAGTATTGGTTTCCCGTCGGACCAGCAGAGGTGGGGACGGAGAGTTCACTTGATCGGGCGCCGGGCGCGCTTTGAACGGCCCGGCGCGTCATCGTGCGTCCGGCACGGGATTCGCGGATGGCTGCCACGTTGAAGTGACAACCTGCCGCAATATCCTGGGGCTCCGCACGATACAGGTTGCCTGGACGGGCTCGTCGGCGAGATTTGGACCGTGCCTTGACCGCCGGCAGCCGGTCGATCGCAGCCGGCCGACGGCGTCATCAGCCACGCCTCCGCCATTTCGACACCGGCGTGCGGCGCCAGCGTATATGGGTCAGGCCGAGCGGGGGAGCGACCTACTCGGCCACCGCCGCGACGCGCGCAACGCGACGCGGAATGCGCAATCCCAGTCCGGCGATCACCGCGCTGACAGCGGTGAAAACCGCCAGGCCGTAAAGACCGCCCGAATAACTGCCGGTCGCATCCTTGAGCCAGCCCACGATTGCCGGGCCCGCTGCGCCACCGATGTTGCCGAAGGCATTGATGAAAGCGATACCCCCCGCCGCCGCCGCACCGGTCAGGATCATGGTGGGCATGGCCCAGAACGGACCCTTGGAGCCATAGAATCCCGCCGTGGCGAGACACATCCCCGCCAGCGACCACCAGGTGCCCATCGCCGCGCCCGCGACCAGAAGGCCGGCTGTGGCCATCACGCACGTGGCGAACAACAGCCAGCGGCGGTCTCCAAGCCGGTCGGACAACCAGCCGAACAGGACCATCGATGCCGCTCCGCAGATATAGGCGAGGCTCGTTGCATAACCGGTGTTCATGGTCGAGGCGCCCAGCGACTTGATGATCTGCGGAATGAACAGCAGCAGTCCCAGGCTCGCGGTGACGATGCCCAGGTAGTTAAGCGAAAGTAACAAGATCTTGTTATTGGACATGCCCCGCAGGACACTGAATTTGCCGCCGGACTCGACGGCCCGGCGTTCGGACTGAAGCGTTGCGGCGAGCCACTCCCGCTCGGCCACGCTCAACCACGTCGCGATGGCGGGCCGGTCGGTCATCGCGACCAGCACGAACCCGCCGACGATGACCGTGGGCACTGCCTCAAGTATGTAGATCCACTGCCAGCCTTTGATGCCCCAGACGCCGTCCATGCCGAGAATGGCGGTCGAGATGGGCGCGCCGAGCGCGACAGAGACGGGAAGCGCCAGGGTAAAGAACCCGATGATCCGCCCTCGATGGGCGTCGGGGAACCAGTAGGTGAACAGAAGAATCGTGCCGGGAAAAAGCCCAGCCTCACCGGCACCAAGAAGGAAGCGGACAAGCAAGAAACTGCTCGGGCCGACGACCGCGGCCGTGGCGGCCGAAATGATGCCCCATGTCACCATGATCCGGGCCAGCCATAGCCGTGCACCGACCTTGTCCATGACCAGGTTGCTGGGCACTTCGAACAGGACGTAGCCAATGTAGAAGGCCGTTGAGCTGAGGCCGTACGTCGCCGCCGTCAGCCCGATGTCTTTGTTCATCGTCAGCGCCGCGAAGCTGACGTTGATCCGGTCTATGTAACAGAGAAAATACATCAGCATCGTGAGTGGCAGCAGGCGCAGATAGATCTTGCGCATCGTTGCCGTCTCGATTGCGTTTTCCATTGATGGCCTCCCCAGCGTCTACGCCGTCAGCTTACAGTGAGTTAATCTAGCTGCCCGGTCGACACTTGGCGATGACCCGTCGAGACCCTTATGCCGAGGCTCGCGCCACGAGGCCCCAAGTTCGCAACAGGTCGGCCAGCCAAATGTTCGCGGCACGGGCCTGTCGCTCCGAGTGGCCTGCTGATCCCCGAACCTCTCCGCGCGATGCGGCCGACTTCCAGGGCAAGAACAGGCTAGAGCATCATCGCGCCGAGCCGAACGTCCCCGGCGCGTAACTCATGCGATCAAACAAGGACGTAGACCACTTTCGGCGTGCACAGTCAGGATGAGAATGGCCTAAAGGGCGGTGAACCTCCGGAGTTCCTGGCCGGTCAAAGCGCCGGTGTGCAGCGCGGTCGCTACGAGCACGCCGGCTGCGCCGGTGGCCGCCAAGGTGGCAAGGTCATCGCTGTCGCGAACTCCACCGGCGCCAAACACCTCACGTCCATGCGCTCGGGCAATGACTTCGCTCACACGATCGGTGTCGGGCCCGGCCGCGACGCCGACGCGCGCCAGGGTCATGACGATTACGCGAGCCGGCCATATCGTCGGATCGTCATGCAGCATCGCCGGCCCCTGAAACACGTCGCCGCGAAAATCCAGCGAGAGCAAGACACGCGTCTCGCCACGCAACGATTCGATCGTTTCGGAACCCCGCTGCGACTCGCTGCCGATGACAAGGCAGTGTGCGAAGCTGTCCAGCCAGGCGCGCGCAGCGGCGGTGGCGGCGATGCCGTTGTCGACCCAGAGTTCGACCCCGGGCACCGC
Organism: uncultured Alphaproteobacteria bacterium; assembly: GCA_963817185.1. Lineage (GTDB taxonomy): Bacteria > Pseudomonadota > Alphaproteobacteria > Acetobacterales > Acetobacteraceae > Rhodopila. Next base: position 167,684 of record CAWFNN010000008.1, read on the forward strand.
CCGCGCGACCGCATCGATCGCGCTGTCGTTGGGCATGCGCCCCTTCGATCGCGTCAAGATCGGCGATGTAGAGCTTTCGAAACGTCGCCAGGCGCAACAACCCGGCCGCGACGTCCGCCGGGGCGCTGGTTGCACTGAGAGGGGTCTGGATCGGACGATACGAATCCCGGCGCCCCCCTTGCGCGTGTACGACTTGGCCGTTCTTGATGTCGATGACCGGTATAACGTCCATATGCGCCTCTCCTGGGGCGTCTATCGTGGGGCGTCTATTGTGACCCCGAAGGAGAGCAACGTGCAAAAGGTGATCGGTTGGGATATCGGCGGCGCTCACGTGAAGGCGGCCTGGATCGAAGGGCGGACGCGTCGTTGAGGTGAGGCAACTGCCCTGCCCGCTCTGGCTGGGCGCGGATCGCCTGGCCCCGGTGCTGGAGACGTTGCGTTCGGCGTTCGGCCCGGCCGATCTGCATGTCGCCACGATGACCGGCGAACTGGCCGACGTTTTTCCGGACCGGCGGACCGGCGTGCTGACGATTACCGATGCGCTGTTGCACGCCGTGCCCTCCGGCACATTGCGCCTGTATGCCGGACGGAAGGGCATCATCGCACCGGCGGCGGCAGCGGCGCACGTCGAGGATATCGCTTCCGCCAACTGGCATGCCAGCGCGGCGTTGGCGGCGCGGCGCGGCGACGGGCTGTTCGTCGACATCGGCTCGACCACGACGGACATCATTCCGCTTCGCGACGGTTCGGTGCACGGACGCGGATACACCGACGCCGAACGGATGGCGTGCGGCGAACTCGTCTACACGGGCCTGACCCGCAGCTTCGTGATGGCGCTGGCGTCGCGCGCGCCGTTTGCCGGGGCCTGGACCACGCTCGCCGCCGAGTATTTTGCCTCCGTCGCGGACGTGCATCGCATCCTTGGAACGCTGGACGAAGCGGCCGACCAGATGGACACGGCGGATGGACGGCCGAAAACGGTGGATGCGTCGCGCGCCCGCCTCGCGCGGATGATCGGCCACGACGCCGGCGGACGCCACCGATGCCGACTGGTTCGGACTGGCCGCCTGGTTTGCCGAAATGCAGCTGCGGCAGATCCATGACGGTGCGCTGCTCGTGCTGTCCGGCGCGGGATTGCCGCAAGACGCACCGGTCATCGCCGCCGGCGTTGGCGCCGCCGATCGTCCGTCGCTTGCGGACCGGCTGGGCCGGCGGTGCGTATCCGTTCGGCAGCCTGTTCGCCGCCGATGCGTCAGCCGACGGGGTCAATTGGGCGGATGCCTGCGCGCCGGCCGTCGCGGTCGCGCTGCTGGCCGCCGATCATCCGTTGGCGTAGTGCGCGCGAACCGCTTCCATCAGCCAGCCCCAGGCCTCGCGTTCGGCGTCGTCCGCCGTCTTGCCGACAGCGATCTCCAGGTAGGCGATCTCGGATTCGACCTTCTCGCGCGGCAGCATGCCCAGCCGGCTGACCAGGATCGCGCCCTCCACCACGGCGGCCTTGGCGCGGTTCAGGCCCTCGAACGGCGCGTGCGTCTCGCGATGCACGATCCGGCAGCGGAAACGCGGCCGTCTGCGCGTCCTCCTGCACCGACACCACCGCCATTTCGGCGTGCGCGAGGGCGGCGGCAAGGCGCGGCGGCGGCACGACTGGTGGATGGCACGCACGGCCAGTCGCGGCGTCCGGTCAGGCAGCCGGCGAAGATCCGCACGTCGTCGGTGTAGTTCGCCACCAGAAACGGGATTTCGCGCAGATTGTCCAGGGTGGTGGACGGGTGGAACGGGGCGATCACCCACTCGTCCGGCACTCCGGCCGCGATCAGGCCGAACGGCGCGACATGCGGCTGTGCCGGCGGCGGATACGGTGGTGACGATGACCTCACGGATCATCGCGTTTCCGGCATCCCTTCGAGCGCAGCGTGTGGCCGGCTTCGGCGAGGCGCGTCGGCGCGGCCTTGTCGCACGGCGCGGCGCAGCCCCAGTCGAGCGGGGTGTCCTGGACGTAGCGCTTGCCCAGCGCGAAGGCGGTTTCCGCCTTCATCAGTTCGGTGCCGAGATAGAACGCATGCGCCCCGTCCGTCGCGACGTCGAGCGCCGGGTAGAACGACATCGCGTCGCGTCCGGATTTCGTGCATCGTGTTGTTGAAGACGTGGATGCCGTCCTCGGCGGTGGCGATGCGGTAGTTGGTGTCGCGGACAGCGCCAGCCTGGTTCGGCGAGATCGGCGGCGGTCTGCACGAACGGCGAGCGGTCGTGCACCTGCAACAGCCCTGCCCCGTAGCCTCGCGGCAGGTCCGCATTGGCGCGGGCGGCGAACATCAGCCGGCGGGCGAAATCATGTTCGGCGACGGTTTCGGCGCGTGTGCGGGCTGACCTGCACCACCAGCACGGCCCGGATCGCCAGTTCGGAGCAGATGCCCATCAGCATCGCGGTAACGCCGGAGAGTATCCGCGTCGGTGAGTTCGGTCAGATTGCCGGTTCCCATCAGGATCTCGGCCTCCGGTAGCCGGGCGCGCAGCGTCGCGTAGCGGATCAGCGAGGCGGTGAAGCCGAAATGGATCGGGTCGAGGATCGGGTCGAGCAGGCACGCCATGCCGCGCGCCCGAGCGGCCTCGGCGGCCCGCACCAGCGAGTCCAGGTCGCCGTGCGGCTTCGGCACCAGGATCGGAACGGCGCCCGTCCCCGCCGCGACGTCCAGACTGTCCTCCGTCAGGCTCAGCAGGAAATCGGCGCCGGCCAAGGCACCCGCGCCGCAGCTCGTCGAGATTGCCGGAATCGACGCTGACGCGAATGCCCGGCGTCGTGCAGACGGGCGATCGCGGTTTCCAGATGCTCGAACGGCGTGCCAGGACGGCAGCCCAGGTCGATGACGTCGGCACCTTGCGCACGCAGCGCCGGCGGCGCGCGCGAGCAGGCGGTCCAGCGGCAGCAGCGGCGCGTCGACGATCTCGGCAAAGATGCGCACGTCGTGGCGCGACAGGTCGGGCGGTCCGCCGCCGCGGCCGAGATAACGCCGGCAGGTCGGCCAGTTCGTCCGGTCCGCGCTCGAACGGCACGCCGAATTCGGCGGTCAGGCGTTCGGGATCAACCCCCGCTCGGCCGGGGAAGATCACGCGGGTCGCCTGCACGGGACGGGGCAGACGGCGCAGGATGATGGCCTCGGTCATCAAGGCCGCCACCTGCACGCCGATATCGACGATGTCCCAGGTGAACGCGGTCTCGCCCAGGCCCTCCAGGATGCGCCGCAGCCGGGGTTGCGCGAGGTGGCCGGTCAGGAAGAGCAGGCGGTCGCTCATGCCGCTCAGCCAAGCAGCCGGCGGCGTCTTGCGATCGCGGCTTCCAGCTCAGCCAGCGTCACCACCACCTCCGTGCGCTCGAACGACGCCAGCCGTTCGGTGTTCTCCAGGTCGATGCGGCGAGGGTAGACCTTCACCATGCCCTCGGGCGCCTCGGTGTCCATCTCCGGCGCGCTGTCGCAGGCGAAGACGATGGCAGGCACGCGGCATTTTCCGGCCTGCGCGAATACGTTGGTGACCAGCGTGTCGGAGATGCCAACCACACATTTCGCCACCGTGTTCGACGTCGCCGGCGCCACCACCACGGTGTGGTAGACGCCATGGTAGAACAGCGCCACCGGCGCGGCGCTCGCCGTCGTGTCCCGGTAGACCTGGCAGCCCTTCGGCAACGAGAGATCGGTCTTGTACATCCGCACCACCTCGGCGGCGGCGCGGCTGACGAACAAATCCACATCGCCCAGCGCGCGGACAAGATCGAGCGCCTCGGTAAAGAAATGGCCCGAGCCGGTGATGGCCCATGCCCAGCGCGGTTTGCGCTCCCGCACCATGCTCAGGCCGCGCTGGCGGTCCGGCCGCCGAACAGCGTGTCCGCGGCGCTCAGATCGTCCGGACCGGCGATCCGCACGAGGCCGCCGAAACGCGCTGACGAAGCTGGGAAAGGCCGCGTCCAGCAGATCAGGATCGGCGGTCGCCGCGGGCGCGCGATGCTTGATCAGCACCAGAAGCCGCGCGTCCAGGGTCGCGGCGAGCCACGACCGCCAGGCTGTCGGACGTCACGTCCCACGAGCACGGGATCTCGGGATGGGCGCGCAGCATCGGCCAGGGCGACCACACCGGGACTTCGCCACGCACCATCGTATCCCGCACAGCATCGAACGTATCGGCATAGACAAACCCATTCGACAGGTTGGTCAGTGCACGTCCGTACTGCGCCATCGCCATCAAGGCCATATCGTGGGCGGCTTCGTCGTCGAACCCCATCGCAGACTGAGCCGTCCGCACGGCATCGGCGAACGGACCGCCCCCGGGCACCACCACGATCCTCCCGGCGGTTCGCCGGATCGCCGCAAGCCAGCCGGAGAGCAGCGGCGACAGCGCGTGGCTGCCTCCGAGCTTCGCCACGGTCAGGTCGCGGGTCACGACTTGCCCGACGCCGCCGCCAACGACGGCATCATCGCCCGTTCGCCCATGGGACGTTCCCCCATCGGGCGCTCTCCGGTGCGGGCGGCTGTCCGGACGCGCTCGATCTCGACACCGACCCGGCCCGAGCCGGTTTCCAGCTTCTCCACACGCACCACCACCTTCGTCACGCGCGGATGCCCCAGCACCATCGCGGCGATACGTTCGGCCAGCGTCTCCACCAGCGGAATGTGGCCGGCGCCGATCAACAGCCGGATGCCGTCGGTGATCAGGTCGTAGGAGAACACGTCGCGCATGTCCTCGGCGGCGCGACCGGTGCGCATCACCGAGGCGGTGACGCCGAACCGAACGTTCTGGGGTGCCGCACGCTCCCGCGTGTAGGCGCCAATGAATACCGGCAGCACCAGGTCGTCCACGAACACGAGATCGACCGGGACATCGTCGCCACCCGAGCCCGGCGCGTAGCCGCGGGCCGCGAGCAGGCGGTAATCCACGTCCTGCGTCCCAGCTTCGGGGCGCTGCGGCGGGATCAGTCCGCGGACCGCCTGCACGCGCCCGGGATCGAGTGCAGCCGTGCGGCCACCGGGACCGCAGAGCGCCCCGCGAAACCCCAGCAGATCGGGTGCCAGCACCAGCAGGCGGGGAATGTCAGGCGTTTCCAGTGAGCCGGCCAGGCCGGCGATCATCCCGAGAGCGTGGCAATCCGCGACGAAGGCACCGAGCCGAGGCAGGTCGAAGTGGTCCAGCAGCCGCCCGGCGGCCTTGCCTTGCGTGTCGAGCATCGCACCCGCGAAACCGCCGCGCTTCAGCAGCGGCAGGAGCGACAGGTCGGGGGACGCATCAGCGAACAACACCGCGATCAGTTTCGTGCAAGCCGCGATCCCCGCGACTGCGTCGATGCAGGCGGATGCGTCGCCACCCGGGAAGATACCGAGCTTCACGTAGTCGACGCCCGTCGCTGCGATGTCGCGCGCGGCCGCGGCCACGAGGCCAGGCTGCATCGGCAGATCGCCGGCGACCGCGCTGACCAGCCGGCGCTTTCCCACGGTCTTCACCGTGGCCTGGATCACATCCGTGGCTACCGCACCGAGTGCCCCCCGGCTGGGATCCTTCAGGTCGATGATGTCAGCGCCGCCGGCGAGGGCGATCTCGGCCTCGGCTGGTCCGTCGACCGACGCCAGCATCCTTGTCACAGCGCGGCCCCAATGCGGGTCGCCGAGGCAGGTGGGCGAACGGATCCGGGACGCCGGCAAAAGGCTGTCATACCATGTGACGATCTCATCAGGACTGGCTGCCTCCCTGCACCCGAAGCAACCTGCGGCATACACCGGTTGCATCAAACTGCGCGGCATGAAACGTCTAAATCGAAAGGTGCGCAACGGCACAAGGCTGGCCAGGCGGTCGCGCGGTTGCTGGCCGCCCTCGCGCTGCTTCGAGCCGGCGCGGTGAGGAGTTGGCACTTCGGGTCAGCACCATCCGCAAGTGCTTCGCCATATGCGGGCGGATGACAGCATTTGCATGCGGTGCGCGGCGCCTTTTGCTGCCCCGTTCCGGGCTCGGCACATACCTGCGACGCGCAGCAGATCATCCAGCTTCTTGCCATAGCGTCCTGATTTCTCGCGCCGGAAATCCCGTTTGCAGCGGCTCGTGCACCGAACGATCCGCAATCAGACTCGCCAGCCGCTTGGACGGCTTGCCGGCAGTGACCACATCGCCCCGACGCGCGGCCCGCATCGCCGCGAAAGTTTCGGCATTCGGCGCGAGGGGTCGAATGGCAGGACCTTCTCCGCGGCAAAACCCGGCCAGGCCGAGGGCCGTGACAAACCCACGCGCCGAAAGGCTGGACCCTTCGCTCAGCAGGATCAGGGGTGCTTCGGCCGCCATCTGCGCATGCAGGTTGACCGAGGGCAAGACAACGCTCACCCACCGCGACCCTCGCCCGCCGCGCCAACGCGATCCCGGGGAAGCGGAGCTCCTGTCAGGCAAACGCCCCACCTCCTTGGTAACGAAAATGGCCCTCCATCGAAAAAAACCATTCAGCCTCTTGTTCCGCACCACGACCTTTCCCACGTCACCGGGCATTGAGAACATTAAGCGAACATTTCATCCATGCCTGATTCCAAGACCGATCCAGCCTACGACCCTGACGCCATTTTCCACGAAAGCGGCCCGATCGACCCCCTGTTCATGGCCGACGCCATTCAGGCGCTCATGCGGGCGCACCGTCTCGATCCGCCGGAAACCGAGCGCGCGCGGCAGCGTCACCTGCAGTCCTCCCTGATCGCTCTGGCCGCAACCAACCCACGTGACCCGATCGAGGTCATGATCGCGGTGCAGGCGCTCTCCGCCTACCAGGCCGCCTGCTTCTGCTGGCGCATCGGGATGAATTCCCACAACCCCGAGAAGGACAGGATCAGGCACATTGCCGCCGCCGGCACCGCCGCGCGCACTTTCGACACCATGCTGCGCGCGATGGAGCGTCGGCAGGCGAAGCCTCTGGCGGTGCCCATCGGCCGTCCCGACTCGCACGTGTGGACCGGGAACAAGGCGGAGAAACTGCTCAATGCGGTCGCGGATCGTATCCGCGTCAACGACAAGGCGGCGCCATCAACCGAACCACCCGGACCGCCGGTTGTCTGGACCCCGGAAGACCTTGCCATCGCCGAGCAATATCTCGAGAAGCAGCGGATCGAGAAGGAGAACGAAGGCCTGGACATCGCGAACACCGAGGGGATTCTTCCGGGCGGCGGGATGATCCTGACCGAGGATCCGACGCCGCAGCAGAAGGCGTACATGGCACGCCGGCTGGGCCTGGCGTACAAACGCGAATACGAGGAAAACCTCCGCAAGGGGATCAAGAGGATTCCAAAAATCCGGCCGATCCGACCAGGGGATTTGATTCCCTGAGTGCCGGCGCGGGCGTTAGCAGTCTTAAATCTTCGCTCCACTGGAGCGATGTTGGCTTGTCTCGAGTCGCGAAGCGACCTCAGGCTGATGAAATTGCTCGATAGATATGAGTTGGAGCGTTTCCATTCAAGGTAAAGACGCTCTCGTTTTGAGTGCAAAGTCAACTGCCCAACATGGAAATTGGCAGCGCGTCCGTTGACGTGCCTTTCGCCATGTGTTTGCGTTCACGCAGCCTCGCTGGCAATAAATCGCTCAGCCTCAACGGGATCGGCTAGCCAAGGGAAAAGGCTTCGTGGATCGTTGAACCCGTTGACGAACGCTCGTCCTATCCTCTCGGACGTTTGCGCGGCGCCCAGAATTTTGATGACGTGAGGTGGCGGCGGCAACAAAAGACCATTGGTGAAGCCGGTCGACCATTGAGCATGATCCCAAAAACGATCGAATGTCCGCTGCATCCAGGCGCGGTCAAAGGGCTTGTCGCCGTTCTCCAAAATGCAGTTGAGGTAAGTGCGAGCGCTTTTTGCCGCATTGTTGGATCCCTGACCGGCAATGGGGTCATTCAGCACAACGGCATCCGCCATCCCGAATACCAACGCGCCGGAGGGAAGCTGGCCCACCGGTTTGCGTACTATGGGTGTAAGCTGGCCGGCCAGGATCCCATTCGAGTCGGTAAGCGCCATATTTCGGCAGCGCTCGGCCTCCCACGGTACCAATTGCTGTAGGACGTCTTTGGCGCGCGCCAGGTACTCGTCTGGGGTGTGAACATCACGCCAGCAATCCATTGGGCCGCCTATCAGGCCTGCAAAGCCCAGGATGTAACAGGCGCCCCCAATGGTCAGGGCTGGAATGACAAAGCATTCGCCAATTCCGGGAAGCAGACTGATGGTGAATCGAGAGAACCCGTCAACCGGCTCAACGCCTGTGACATAGATCATGCCCCAGGTTCGCGCCGGCCCGTCGAATGGCGATCGGCTGGCGTCGCGTTCGAAGAAGCCGCCAACATCAGCCTTCCCGGATGCAATGACGACAAGGTCACTTTGCCTGCTATAGCGCTCGAGATCGGCGATCCCGGCTTCATGGAAGACCAGTTCGCCACCGATTTCCTCGAAATGCTTCATCCAGCCAGGGTACTTGACTCTCTGATCGACGGATTGCGCTGGTTTGTCGAGCTTGTATGCCCAGTTCAGCGCCAGACCGGAGCTGTCCCCGGCTGCGACGTACAAACCGGCGCCATCCATGTTCGGACACTCCGACTCCCAAAAATTTATGCCGAGGTCGCGTTCCGACTGAAGCGCATCATCGAACATGCCTTGGCTCGATGTGACCTTGCCATTGTAGATGTCGTCAGGGGTGCGATTAGAGACGACAGTAACGTCGAGATTATTCTGGCGCAGGCCGATCCCAAGCTGCAATCCAGCCTGACCGCCGCCGGCAATAGTAATATGCATTTCTGATCTCCTAATGGTACAGGACATCCAGGCTAAGGAGGAGCCTGCAATGGACCGATCAAATCGAGCCCGGACAACGGCCATCGCTGACCTCTGGCGATCCGGGTTCTCATCGTTCCGGGCCGATTCCGGAGCGTGCGATCTCAGTTAGTGGTGGGCGGCAGGAAACCCAGCTGGCGCATAGTAGTCGCCATATCCCAACAGTCCACGTTGTGCCGGATCTTGCCATCAGCGCAGTCCATAAGAGACACGCCCGCGACCGTGGCGGATTTGTTCGACGCGGGCATGCCCGGCATGTCGCCTCTTTGCGTTCCAGTTACCTGCCATGCGACTGCCGCTCGATCTCCGGAAATCACAGTGGATGTAAGAGCGAAGCTTATGTCAGGGAACGCCTTGAACCAACCTTGAGCGAAACCTCGCAATTCGTCCTTGCCGTGAAGCACGGTATGAACGGTCGTATCCTCGTAGACGACATCGTTGGTAAAGAGTGGCATAAGTTTCGGCATGTCATGCGACCAGCCAGCCAAGAAGTCCTTCGCCAACTGTTCAGTGAAGCCTTGAGCCACTGCCGAGGACGCAGGCATCGTCAGGAATGCGGCCACCGAGAAGAATGGCACTATCATTCCGTATCTAATCCTACTATTCATCCTTTCCTCCGCTGAGTGCAGGGGTGTTTCTTTGAACAATCTGGCCCAGGGGTGTCCATGTCGCTTGGCGCAACGCGGCGACTGTCTCGAAGCGCTGCCGCGACCCCATGACGTAACTTGACATTATTGAGGGAAGCACGCACGACCTAGCGCAAGCGACGATATCTTACCCGACGGCAGCAAAACTGTTGCTCACAAGTTCGCGATTGCAATTCCCTTGGCCCGGATTCTGATGCGCTCTGCAGCCAAGTAATCTTCCGGACCGATATCGATATGCGCCCGCGGCCGATCTTCGGCCCAGGCAAGCGCGACTTCAAGCTGATTATAGTGGGCTTTATTGCGACGAACGCCACCGATCATCCGAGGACATGGAATGCTGCGGAGGTGCTTTCTTGGCTTTCGCCCGTTCGGGGCCGCACCGATTGATGGAGAACGGCTCCTTGCCTCGTTTGACGGGAACGGACATCCGGCGATCTGTCTGGACAGCCGGTTGCGTCAGGCGAATCCGAACTGAGTCGCAATGCCGATCTTCGTTGCGACTTCTGGCCTCCGTTCGCTCGGCCCAACTGAATCCGTCGGATCGGACCTGGGCAAAGACAGGCGGGCTGAACGGTTCGCGGTTGGCGGCTGAAGATCGACGTAAGCCTCTTCTGCGTGCGCTAACTCTATCCGTAGGTTCAGACCCACCCAGGCGCCGCCTTCCCGCATGATTGCTGCAAAAGAATGGCGCCACAAATCAACACGAATGCTGAAAAGAAATTCAAGCAGATGAACGGGGAACCGAGCGTCCGTTCGCCATTCGCACCAGTTCCCGCTGTACGTCCTCCGGGTCCTTCGCCGGTGCCGGCCATGCGATCCGGACCACCCGTTCCCCCTGCGCCAGGTCGAACCCGTCGACGTCCGCGGTGACGATGCGCCAGTCCCCGGCCTCCCCGGCGATCGCCGCCATGGCATCCGGATGGTCCTGGTTGCAGTGCGCCAAAATCCCCGGTTCGGCGGCCAGCACCGCCGCCACCGCCGTCGGGTCGGGTGACAGGTCCGCCGCCTTCAGCCGGAACGCCCGAGCGAACCCGCCCACCAGGATCCCCGCCGCCGGGGCGATCCGCCAGGTCGCGAAATCCCCGAAGTCCGCGTACAGCGACGCATAAGGATGCACCGCCAGATACCGCGCCTTCAGGGCCTTGTCGTCCACCACCTCGGCCACCCCGGTCACCGTCACGCGCGGCGTCGTCTGCGGATTGGCCGTCTCGGCCACCCCGCTTACCATGATCGAGCATCGCGGGTCCGCCATCAGATGCCGTGTATGCTCCGCCAGGCGCGACAACAGCAGCAGCAGAGACCCATCCGGCATGCAGGCCGGCGTTACCAGCGAGGCGAATGGCTGGCCCTTCGCACTCGTCGCCAGGCAGCCGCTGCGCGCCGCTCGCAGCATCCGCCGCGCCTGCCATGCAGGGGGCTGTGGAGCGGGGCCTTCATTATCCAGATCAGATGCCATATTTCGTTCACCCCTCGTCCGCAATCCGCCACAATCATGTGCCACATCATGCGCCGTATGGCGCTAGAAGTGGTGAACAGACCTTAAGGAACACACGATGAAGCAGACCATCGCCTTGGTCGATGACGACCGCAACATACTTACCAGCGTCTCCATGACCCTGGAGCAGGAAGGTTTCACCGTCCGCACCTTCACGGACGGCGAAAGTGCCCTCCAGGGCCTGACCACTCGACCGGTCGACCTCGCCGTCCTCGATATCAAGATGCCGCGGATGGATGGCATGGAGCTGCTGCAACGCCTGCGCCAGCGCAGTTCCATGCCGGTGATCTTCCTGACATCGAAGGACGAGGAGGTCGACGAACTGATGGGTCTTCGTCTTGGCGCCGACGACTACATCACCAAGCCGTTCAGCCAGCGCCTGCTGCTGGAGCGCATCCGCGCGCTGCTTCGCCGCAATGAGGCCGGCAAGGCTGAAGGCTCCGGCACCGCCCCCGGCGGCATCATGACGCGCGGCGACCTCGTGCTGGACGAGACCAAGCACCAGTGCACCTGGCGCGGCAACGACATCCAGCTCACCGTGACCGAATTTCTGCTGGTGAAAGCTTTGGCCGCTCGCCCCGGTATGGTAAAAAGCCGCGACCAGCTCATCGATGCGGCGTACGGCGAGAACATCTACGTCGATGACCGCACCATCGACAGCCATGTGAAGCGGATTCGCAAGAAGTTCCGCACCGGGACGGAGGAGTTCAACCACATAGAGACCCTTTACGGCATCGGCTACCGCTACAAGGAGCATTAAGTGCCCGATGGCAGTCTCCTGTCCGGGCTGACCCGCGCGAGCACAGACAAACGGCGGTTCCGCCAGCGCTGGGTATCGCCGCTGCTGCGGCGCATCCTGCTGGTCAACGCGCTGCCGCTGGCGCTGCTGGTCGTGGCGCTGTTGTATCTCGACCAGTACCAGAACGGGCTGCTGGAGGCGCAGGTCTCCGCGCTGCGCGAACAGGCCCGCGTGTTCGCCGGCGCGCTGGGCGAAAGCGCGGTCAGCACCATCAACCCGAAAAATCCCAAACTGATACCGGAAGTCGCCGCCTCCCTGCTGCGCCGCCTCACCGAACCGACACCCGACGCCCAGGCTCGGCTTTATGCTCCTGACGGAACCATGCTGGCGAATTCCCGCGATCGGGAGGGACCGGGCGGCAAGATCACTACCGAACCCCTGCCGCCGCCGCCGGATCACGGCGCGGTGTTGCGAGTGATCGGCTGGATCTACGATCATGTGCTGTCACTGCTGCCGCATAGCGCGCCAATAACCGTTGTCGACACCACCCCCTCGGCCGGGGGCGCCGACTGGCAGCCGGATGTGAAGGAGGAGCTGCGGCTGAACAGTGCCGGCAACAGCAGCGAGACTCCGCCCTATATCCGCCGCACCAAGGACGATCGCCTGCTGGTCACCGTCGCCGTCCCGGTGGAGCGGGACAAGCATACGGTGGGAATCATCTCCCTCACGCGCGAGGCGCGGGAGGTGGACGAAAGCGTGTTCACGATACGGATGTCGATCCTCGCGCTGTTCGGCATGGCGCTTGGACTGACCGTGCTGCTGTCGTGGTACCTCTCGCAGACCATCGCCCGCCCGATCCTGCGGCTCGCCGAGGCGGCCGCCGACATGCGCGAAGGCCTCGGCCGGTCCGGCAGCGTTGCACCCTCCCTGCTGAGACGACGCGATGAGATCGGAGCGCTGGCCTCGGCGCTCGCGGACTCTTCGGCGGCACTGTGGGAACGCATGGACGCGACCGAACGCTTCGCCGCCGACGTCGCCCACGAGATCAAGAACCCGCTGTCGTCGATCCGCAGCGCCATCGAGACGCTGCGCCGTATCGAGGACCCGAACCGCCAGCGGCAGTTGCTGACCATCATTGCCCAGGACGTGGTGCGGCTGGACCGGCTGATCAGCGACGTCTCCGATGCCTCGCGCCTGGATGCGGAATTGTCGCGGGTAACTACACAGCCAGTCGATATGGTGCCGATCCTGCGCACCTTGCTTGAACTCGATGAGGCCACTCGCGACACGGACAACGATCCGAAGCTGGAGGTCATCGCGCCGCCGACCGGACTGAAGGTCCGCGCGGTGGAAGACCGCCTTGTCCAGGTGCTGCGCAACCTGATTGGCAACGCCCAGTCGTTCAGCCCGCCGCGCGGTCGGATCATCCTGCGCGTTCGCGACACCGGCGGGACGGCCGAACTTTGCGTGGAAGATGAAGGGCCCGGAATTCCCGATGCGAACCTGGAGCATATCTTCGACCGGTTTTACTCGGAGCGGCCGATGGGCGAAAGCTTCGGACAGCATTCAGGACTAGGCCTGTCGATCAGCCGGCAGATCGTCGAGGCGCTGCACGGACAAATTTCGGCAGAGAATAGGCGAGACAATGCTGGTAGGGTGCTGGGTGCTCGGTTTATCGTACGGCTGCCGATAGCGTAAGGAGGCTGGGGCCCCCCACCGGTTCGTTATCGGCACAGGGCCGACCCCGTCACGATTTTCAGCCAACTTATCGTGCGGTCTGAACATCTGGACCGGAGTCGTGGTTTAATAAGGGCACCCGGCAACCATGGGAGGCACCCATGCCGTTTGATGGACTTAACTATGTAAAGACGACCTCTACGACGACTGCGAAATCCTTCGATCTGGACGCGCCTGGTCCAGTTCGCCCTGGGCGCGCCCCCCGTGACGAAGCCAATCCCCCTGCAGGCATTCCAGCCGATCCCCGCCGGTCAGCCGGATGCCGTGACGTTGCAGGTGTTGACGATCGGCCGAGCGCTGATCGAGGACCGCAAGGATTGGGTCCAGCGCCGATACGAGACGCGTGATGGCCGGCGCTGTGCCGTCGGCGCCTTGCGCGGCGCGGCTCGATTGATGAACCTGCACGGACCGCAATCCGGCGCGAACACGATCCTGCTGTCGGTGGCAATGAGCCGCGGCTTCAACGACATCGAGAGCATGAACGATAACTCCAGCCACCGTCAGGTGCTTTCGGCGTTTGACGAGGCGATTGCCCGGGCGCGGCAGTTCTCGGGCTAGGACCGGGCTTGATCTGTCATGGCCGGGCATGTCCCGGCCCGCCGTCCGGCTTGCCGTTGGCCGGACCGCGCCAAGGCGGTCACCTGGACCCGGCGGTATCCACCACCGGACGCCAGGCGCGTCCAGTGCGCGCCAGCAGTGCGTCCGCCTCGGCCGGGCCATCGCTTCCGGACGCGTAGTTCGGAAAGCCTGCCGGCTTCTCCTTCGACCAGTGATCCAGCACGTTCCGCGACCACACGCCAGGTTTCCTCGACCATGTCGGCGCGGTTGAACAGGGTCTGGTCGCCCATCATGACATCATAGATCAGCGTCTCGTAGCCAATGTTCGGTTCCTTCGGGAACCAGTCGGCGTATTTGAACGCCATGCGCACGGCGGCGAGATCGACGACCGGGCCGGGCCGCTTGACCTCGAACTGCAGCGCGATGCCCTCGTCCGGCTGGATTTGCAGCAGCAGCCAGTTGGGCGGCAGCGCGGCGACGTCGGTGTCCTCGAACGGCGCGAACGGGCGCGGGCTTGAAGCGGATGGCGATCTCGGTCACGCGGCGGGACATGTGCTTGCCGGTGCGCAGGTAGAACGGCACCCCGGCCCAGCGCCAGTTGTCGATCGCCAGTTGCATCGCGACATAGGTTTCGACGCCGAGAATCCGGCGCGACGTCCTTTTCCTGCCGATAGCCGGGCACGCCATTTGGGCCGGGACCGTACTGGCCGCGCACCGCGTCTTCCGGCTCGACCGTGCGCATCGCCGAAAAGACGTCCTCCTTGCGGCCGCGCACCGCCCTGGCGTCGAAGCCGCCGGGCGGTTCCATCGCCACCATCGCCAGAAGCTGGAACACGTGGTTCGGGATCATGTCACGCAGTGCGCCGGTCTTCTCGTAGAAGCGGCCGCGGGTTTCCACGCCGACGGTTTCGGCCGCGGTGATCTGCACGTGGTCGATGCGGTCGCGGTTCCACAGCGGCTCGAACATGCCGTTGGCGAAGCGCAGCGCCATGATGTTCTGCACCGTCTCCTTGCCGAGGAAATGGTCGATGCGATAGATCTGGTGCTCCTCGGCGCAGCGCAGGATGGTGGCATTCAGCGCCTTGGCGGAGTCCTCGTCGTGGCCGAACGGCTTTTCGATCACCACCCGGCGCCAGTGCTCCGGCGCCCTGCCGTATTCGTCCCAGTTCTCCTCGAACAGTCCGACCTTGCCGAGATGGGTGACGACGGGTCCGAAGAAGCGGTCGGCGATGGCCAGGTAGAACAGGCAGTTGCCGCCGGTGTCGGATTTCTGGTCGATGTGCTGCTTCAGCTTCTCGTACAGGCCGTCGTCGTTGAGGTCGCCTCTGATGTAGGTGATGCGGCCGGTCAGGCGCTTCCAGGTGTCCTCGTCGACCTTGTCGATCCGGCTTTCGCTGGCGGCCTTGCCGACAAAGCTTTCCATCATCTCGTGCAGGCTGTCGCGCCACTTGTCCGCGTCGAGATCGGCGAGATCGACCCCGATCAGTTCGAAATGCTCCGGCAGCAGGCCGGTGGTGGCGAGGTTGTACAGCGCCGGGACCAGCAGACGCTTGGTCAGGTCGCCGCCAGCGCCGAATATGACCATGGCGCACGGACCGGGCGGCTGCGGCGGCGCGCCGGGGCGGGGCGGTCAGGACCTCGGCGATGGCATGCTTCGGATCGGTCATAGCTGACAAATGAGGTCCCCTGCGTTAGGGTTGGCTACACGTTGGGGTGAAGCGGCTTATACCACGACGGCCTGCGCTTCTCGCGGAAGGCGGTGGTGCCTTCCAGGCCCTCGGGCGAGTGCGCGCTGGTTCCAGCCTTCGTGCGCCAGCATCGCGATCTGGCGTTCGTCGAGCAGCAGGTCGTTGGCGCCAAGGAAGCTGCTCTTGGTCGTGGCGATGGCGGTCGGGCTGCCCAGGAAGATGGCGTCGAGAACGCCGGCCAGTTTCGCTTCCATTTCCTGCACCGGCACGACCTCGTGGATCAGGCCGATGCGTTCCGCTTCCTTGCGCATCGAAGCGCTCGCCGGTCAGGGCGTAGCGGCGGGTGTGACGCAGGCCGATGGCATTGACCATGTGGGTGGAGATCGGGGTGGGGGCGACGCCGACGCGAATTTCGGTGATGCCGAACTGGGAGTCCGGGGTGGCGAAGGCGACGTCGACGCAGCAGACGATGCCGACGCCGCCGCCGAAGCAGGCGCCGTGGACGAGGGCGATCGTGGGTTTCGGAAACTCGTTCAGAAGCTGCATCGCCCGGGTGGTGGCGATGGAGGCGGCGTAGTTCTCGGCCGGGGGGTAATGGGCGACTTCACCGAGCCATCTTATGTCGGCACCGGCCTGGAAGTGCCTGCCGGCGCCCTTGATGACGAGACAGCGGACGGCGGGGTCTTTTGCCAGGTCGGTCAGGCCTTGGATCAGGGCGTCCAGCATGGCGGCATTGTACGCATTGCCGACCTCGGGGCGGTTGAGGGTGACGGTGGCGACGCCGCTTGCGTCGGTCGAGAGGAGGACGGGGGGCTGGATCATCGGCGAACGATCGCCGGAGGGCCGACGAATGGCAAGGGCCGGTTTTTGATCGAAGCAGGGTCGGGCGGGTCTGTCATCGGAGGCGTCACGGGCGGAGCCATCGTCCTCGCCGGCTCCCCGATCGGCGGGACCGACGGCAGCTTGATGCCTGTCCCAGGCCGCATCGATGCCGCCTCAAGGACCGGTTCGGGACGGCTGGTGCTTCACGGCCAACGCGGCGGCGCGGACGTCCTTTCGGCCGCGAAATGGACGCGGGCATACGCTACGTCTCACACATAGCACTGCAACCGTCCTTACCATTTGACCGCCGGGGGACCTGCGGTACGCTGTGCCGCGACCAATCCTGTGAGGTCCCATGCCAAACATCCTGACACTCACTCGCCTCAGCACCGAGAATCGGGCGAGGATCGAAGCGGTCGATCCGTCGGTGCGGCTCACCGACGCCGGCGGCTGGTTCGACGGTGAATACCGGGACACCTGGCCAGCGTTCAGCGTGGCGCGCTACCTCGCGCCGGAGGCGAGCGGCCGGGGCAGCCGAGCGGACCGGGACCGCCTGCTTGCCGAGGCGGACATCATCATGGGCGGTTGGCCGTTTCCACTCGATCTGCGTGCACGGGCACCGCGGCTGAAATGGTTTCACCAGCGGCCGGCGGGTGCCAGCAACCTGCGTCGCGGCGATCTGTGGGGAAGTGACGTAATAGTAACGACATCGCGCGGTTCCGCGAATGCGCCGGCGATCGCGGAATACGCGGTGGCCGGCATCCTGCACATCGCCAAGGGCCTGCACCGCGCCGCGGTCGATCGGGACGCGGGCAGGTTCGATGCGCGAGCCTATCGGCCGCTGCTGCTGGAGGGAAAGACCGCCTGCATCGTCGGCGCGGGCGGCATCGGCACCGAGGTGGGCCGGTTGTGCGCGGCGCTGGGCATGCGCGTCGTCGGCACGCGCCGCGAAGCGCCGGCCGGGCCGTGCCCGCCAGGGTTCTCCGAAATTGGCGGCGCCGGCGACCTCGAGCGGTTCCTGCCGAGCAGCGACGTGGTCGCGATCTGCTGCCAATGGACATTGGAAACAGATCGGCTGTTCAACAAAGACCGTTTTGGAGTAATGAAATCCGGCAGCATCCTGGTGAATGTCGCGCGAGGAGAGATCGTCGACGAGGACGCGCTGGCGGATGCGCTGGCGCGCGACCACCTGCGGGGCGCCGCACTCGACGTCTACGTTGGCGAATTCGAGCGTGCACCGATCGCGCGGCTGTGGTCCGATCCACGCGTGCTGATCACGCCGCACATTTCAGCCGCCAGTGACCAGGACCGGCATGGCGGGATTGCGCTGTTCTGCGACAATCTGGGCGCGTGGCTCCAGGGACGGCCGATGCGCAACGTAATCGACTGGGAACGAGGCTACTAAGCCGGGCCTACGTTTGTAGAGGCGTGAACACCACGGTGAGCCGGGTTATTTGTTTCTTATTAGTAGTATAATCGCTTGACGCCGCCTTGGACAGCCGCGCCTGGCCTGCGCAGCGGGACGACACGCTCGCCCACATCACCATCCTGCCGGGTCGGTGTTGGCACCGCACACCACGACCCCGACGCGGGCGCCGACCGGCGGAACGAAACGTCCGCCGACAGCAGCCGCGACCGCGGTCGCGCCCGCCTGGTTCGGCGACCAGGCGAAAGCGCTCCCACAGCAGGCGCTGGGCCGCCAGGATCGCATCGTCCGGCACCAGCACCGCCTGGCTGACGAAACGCCGGGCGATCGGAAACATCAGCGTGCCGACCTGTCGGCGCCGAGACTGTCGGCGGCCAACCCGCCGACCGGGGCATCGACAGGATGACCGGCGCGCAAGGCGTCGTGCAGCGACGGACAACCCTCCGGCTCGACGCTGATGACTTCGGCGCTGCCGGCGTACCACGCCGCGATGCCGCCGATCAGCCCGCCGCCGCCGGTTGCGACCAGGATGTGGGTCAGGTCGGGGGCGTCCTGCTCGAACTCCCGCGCCCACCGTCCCCTGCCCTGCCAGCACGTCGGCGTGGTCATAGGCATGGATCTCCAGCGCGCCGGTTTCGGCCTGGCGCGCGACGGGAGGCGGTCAATGCCTCGGCGTAGGTTTCGCCGCCTTGCACGACCCGCGCGCCGTAGCCGGCGATGCGAGCCACCTTGGCCGCGGGCGTGCCGGCCGGGACAAAGATTTCCGCGGCTCACGCCCAGAGCTGCGCGCCGCGTAGGCGACCGCTGCGCCGTGGTTGCCGCCGGATGCGGCGATCACCCCGGCGGCGGGAACGGTCGGCCGACAGCAGCCGGTTGAATGCGCCGCGGGGCTTGAAGCTGCCGGCATGTTGTAGCATTTCAAGCTTCAGCGAGAGTGGCGAATTGCTGGAAAGATCTGCTCGCAATACGGGTGTATGCCGAATGTAGGGGAGATAGGCGGGACGCCGCGGCAGCGATTGACTCTCGGTCGATCATGGTTTTGACGCTGGCACGCCGCCCCCTACCCTACAAGCCGCTTCCTTTTCACGAATGATGCGATCAGAGTGCGACCTTATGCACAGCCAGCGGCGTATGCACGGAAGCTGCGTATCACGGGATGGAGACGCGATTCTGGTGGTCGGGCCGCCGGGTGCCGGGAAATCCGACCTCGTGCTGCGGCTTCTCTCCCGCGGTTTCGAACTGGTGGCGGACGATCAGGTGGACATCGCGGACGGCATCGCCTCCTGCCCCGCCGAACTGGCCGGACTGCTGGAAGTCCGCGGCCTGGGGATCGTGCGGCTGCCGTACCGGACCCGGGCGCGCCTCGCCCTGATCGTCGAGCTGGACGGACGCGCCGACCGTCTGCCGCAGCCGCGACCAGCATCCCGACCTGGACCTTCCGGTCGTGCGCCTCGACGGCGGTTCCGGCGTCCGCCCCGGACAAGGTCGCTCTGGCGCTGGATTGCGCGCTCGGCCGGGTCAGCCAGGTCGCTGGAGCGTTCGCCGCATGAGCGCCTTGTCCGTCGTCATCGTCACGGGCCTGTCCGGCGGCGGCAAGGCCTCGATCCTGCGCGCGCTGGAGGATGTCGGCTACGAAGCGGTGGACAATCCGCCGCTGACGATGCTGGAGGAGATGATCGCTCGCGGCGACCAGAAGCTGGCGGTCGGCATCGACGCCCGGACCCGCGGCTTCGACGCCGTCGACGTGCTGGATGCGATCGCGCGTCTGCGCGACGAACCTCGGCCTGCGCATCCAGCTCGTCTATGCCTGGGCCGATGAAAGCACCTTGCTGCGTCGCTACACCGAAACCCGCCGGCGCCATCCGCTGGCGCCGCCAGGGTGTGGTGGCGGACGGCATCGCGGCGGAAATCGCCCTGACCGAACCGCTGCGCGAACACGCCGACCTGGTGGTGGATACCTCGGGCCTGCCGATCGCCAATCTGCGCCGGCTGATCGAGCGGCATTTCGGCGCCGGCGCCGACGAGGCCCAACTGGTCGTGTCGCTGGTTTCCTTCGCCTATCCCAAAGGCCTGCCGCGGGAAGCAGATCTGGTATTCGACGCACGCTTCCTGCGGAACCCGCACTACGATCCCATATTACGTCCAAGACAGGTCTGGATCCGGAGGTCGGCGCTTATGTGGAGGCCGATCCGGATTTCGCGAAATTTTTTTTACGCTGCATCACGAACCTTGTCGAACTCGTCTTGCCGAGGTTCGTGCAGGAAGGCAAGAAATACGCTACGATCACGATTGGGTGTACAGGTGGCCGCCACAGGTCCGTTCATCTGATTGAAAAAATTGGCGAATCATCTCACCTCGCGCGGCGCGGCCGGCAACGGATGACCGGGGCGTCAAGCCGAGTTGGCGGGTGTTCGTCACCCACCGGGAGCTGGCGCGGGAGGGAGAGGCGGACGCTTTTCTGATGGATCGCCCCGTTGCGCACCGGGACGAATCCGACTTAGACAAGGCTGCGCAGGGTTTGTCGGTTCAGGCGTAGGAGGCCTGATAGAATACGATGGGCACATCGAACGCTTACGGATTGGCTTTCCCGCTCGTGCGCTGGCCGGCAATCTCGGCGGCGACTGGGTACTTCGCGGTTCACTCATGATCGGTATGGTCCTGGTGACGCATGGGCACCTCGCGGATGAGCTGCGGCTGGCCATGGAGCATGTGGTCGGCTCCCAGCGCAACGTCGACACGGTCTGTATCGGACCGGACGACGACATGGAAAACCGCCGTGCCGAGATCGAGGCGTGTATCGGGCGGTGCGACACCGGCGACGGCGTTGTGCTGCTGACCGACATGTTCGGCGGAACGCCCTGCAACCTCGCCATCTCGATGATGGAAAGGAAGGGGGTGGAGGTCATCGCCGGCGTGAATCTGCCGATGCTGGTCAAACTGGCGAAGGTGCGGTCGAAGCAGCCGCTGGCCGACGCGGTCACCTGCGCGGAGGACGCCGGGCGGAAATACATCGCCGCCGCATCGCACGTCCTGCATGGCTGCAAGGTGAACGGGTCCAACGGGTCCTGTGAAGTGACTGACTCGCCACCTTCGGGTGAGCCAGTCCTCTCGCGAGTCGTCACGATCTGCAACAAGCGCGGCCTGCATGCCCGGGCCGCCGCCCGCTTCGTCACCCTGGCGGAGCAGTTTGGCGCCTCGGTGGACGTGCTGAAGGATGGCCAGGTGATCTCCGCCCGATCCATCATGGGCCTGATGATGCTGGGCGCCGCGCGCGGTGCCGATATCGAGTTGCGTGCCGAAGGCTGGGATGCCAAGGAAGCGCTGGACGCTCTGGCAGCCCTGGTCGAGGCCGGCTTCGATGAACAGGATTGAGCCGCCACCACCACAACACCAGCGATTGGCCCGCCCTGCCCTCGCTGCCGCCGGGCGCTCGTGCCGGAACGTCTGTTCCACTGGCATAGCGGTGTCGGCCGGCGTTGCGATCGGGCCGGTGTTCGGTACCACCGAACCGGACGCGGTGATCACCCAACAGAAAATCCAGGCATCCGACATCGGCGCCGAAGGGGCTCGGCTGGAAGCGGCGATCGTGCAGTCGCGCAAGCAACTGACGAAACTGCGGGCACGGCTGGCGGTGCTGCCGGAGGAAAGCCAGGCCGAGATCGCCCCTCTGATCGATGCCTACATCCGCATGCTGGGGCCGTCTCGCCTGGTGCGCGGGGTGCGGCGGCGAATCGAGGAAACCCTGCAATCCGCCGAAGCCGCCGTGACGGCCGAAGCCACCGCGATCGCCGACGCGATCATGGCGCAGGCGGAACCGAACCTGTCGGCCGAGGACCTGGCGGGGTTGCGACGGCGGGCGGATGAGATCCGGGAAATCGCCCGGCGGCTGGTGCGCAATCTGACACGCTCGCCGTTCCGCAGTTTCGCCGGGTTGCCGGAGGGTTCGATTCTGGTGGCTGAAGCGCTGCGACCGGCGGATGCGGCGCTGCTCGATCCGGCGCGGCTGGCGGGGGTGGTGACCGAGGAAGGCGGCGCGGACGGGCATACGGCGGTGATGCTGCGGGCGCTTGGGCGTGCCGGCCGTGCTGGGGGCGGCGGGTCTGGCGCATGCGATGCGGCCGGGCGACGTCGCCGTGGTGGATGGAATCGCCGGGACGGTGATTCTGAACCCGTCGGCCGCGACGATGGCATCGGCGCGCCGGGCGGTGACGGCGTTCGCGCGGGAGCGGCAGCGCTATGCCAGGCTGCGGCGCCTGCCGGCCGTCACGCTGGACGGCGAGGCGGTGGAGTTGCAGGCCAACCTGGAACTGCCGATCGAGCTGCCGCTGATCGTGCAGTCCGGCGCGGTGGGAATTGGTCTGCTGCGGACCGAGTTCCTGTTCATGAATCGGGAGACCATTCCGGACGAGGCGACCCAGACCGAAAGCTACCGGACGATCGTCGAGGCGATGCATGGCGATCCCGTCACCATCCGCGTGCTGGACTGGGGCGGCGAGAAGGAGATCGAGGCGCTGACGCTGGCCGGCATCGTGCCGGAGATCGCCGACACCAACCCGGCCCTCGGGCTTGCGCGGGATCAGGCTGTTGCTGCGCCGGCCGGAACTGCTGGAGATGCAGCTTTCGCGGCGATTCTGCGAGCCTCGACGGCCGGGACGGTGCGGGTGTTGCTGCCGATGGTCACGACCGTCGGCGAGGTGCGGGCCGCTCGGGAGCGTTTACGAACGGGTGGCGCGGCGGCTGCGGCGGCGGGGCGAACGGATCCCGGAGAAGCTGCCGCCGCTGGGCATCATGATCGAGACGCCGGGTGCGGCGCTGTCGGCGGATGCGCTGGCGCTGGAGGCGGATTTCTTCTCGATCGGAACGAACGACCTGACGGCTTACACGCTGGCGGTGGACCGTGCGGAAAGCGACGTGGCGGAGCTGTATGATCCGATGCATCCGGCGGTGCTGCGTCTTGTGCAATTCGCGACCGAGGCGGCCCTGCGGATGCGCATGCCGGTGTCGATCTGCGGTGAGCTGGCGGCGGCGCCGAAGCTTACGCCGCTGCTGCTGGGCCTGGGCGTGCGGTCACTCAGCATGAACGCCTCGGCGGTGCCGAAAGTGAAGCAGGCGATCCGGACGGTGCAGATCGATGCCTGCGTGCGATTCGCCCGACGGGTGATGGAGCAAGGCGACCCGGAGCGTATACGGACGATGGTGGAGGGTTTCGGCCGAGGGAACGGCTGAGGTGTTTCTACACCGTTATGAGGATAGCACGCGGGCCGGCCGGCGTGAGCCGCGGGACATCATCGCGCGGCAACGGACGCAAGCCATGTCAACCTGAGCCATCCGTGTGACTGGGGGCGACCTGAAATCGCTGCGGGGCGGACAGCCCCGCGATTTCAGGTCGGCCAAGCTACGCACATATTCGTGTACGGATGGCCAGAGCTTCGGCATATGGTCACAGTCGTGTTACGACTCGCGTCTTCTCTCGTCCAGGCACCAGACAGGTGGCGCAGTCATGGCTCACGAGGATCTTGCCCTAGAGGACTGCCCGCCGGAGTTGATCGCGCAAGCGTTGCGAATGAGTGAGGAGCGATTTCGTCAGGTCGTTGAATTCTCGCCGAGCGCGATGGTGATGATCAACCGCGACGGCGTGATCGAGATGGTGAACAGGCAGGCGGAACGGGTTTTTGGCTATGAGCGCGCGGAACTTCTGGGCCAGCCAGTTGAAATGCTGGTGCCGGAGCGCTTTCGGCGCAATCATCCTGGTCTTCGCCTGTCGTTCTTCGCTGATCCGCGGTCGCGCCCGATGGGAGCCGGTCGCGACCTGTATGCGCTGCGAAAGGACGGCAGCGAATTTCCAGTGGAAATCGGGCTTAACCCGATCGAAACGGACGGCGGCGCGATGGTGCTGTCCGCGATCGTCGATATTTCTGCCCGCAAACAACTGGAGGCACGTTTTCGCCAGGTTGTCGAATCCGCGCCAAATGCGATGGTGATGATCAACCGGATGGGTGCGATCGAGATGGTGAACGCACAGGCAGAGCGGGTATTTGGCTACGAACGGGCCGAGATGCTGGGCCAGCCGGTCGAGATGCTGGTGCCCGAACGGTTCAGGCAGAACCATCCTGACCTGCGAAATTCGTTCTTCGGCGATCCGCAATCCCGCCCGATGGGGGCTGGGCGCGACTTGTATGCCCTGCGCAGGGACGGGAGCGAATTCCCGGTTGAAATCGGCCTGAACCCGATCGAGACAGATGAGGGGACGATGGTGCTTTCGGCGATCGTCGACATCTCCGATCGCAAGCACCGCGAGGACAACATCCAGGCCGCGTTGCGGGAGAAGGACATTCTTCTGGGCGAGATCCATCATCGGGTGAAGAACAACCTGCAGATCATACACAGCCTGCTGGACCTGCAATCGACCAACATCACAGATACGCAAGTCCTGGGCATGCTGAAGGAAAGTCAGAATCGCATCCGGTCGATGGCGCTTATCCACCAGACCCTATATGAATCCAAGGACTTCGCACGGGTCGACTTCCGCAACTTCCTGGATATGCTGATTTCGACGCTGGTGTCGTCGTACGGCGTGAATTCGGAGTGCATTCGCCTGACGGTCAACCTGACCGAGGTTCTGCTGCCGATCAACGTTGCGATTCCATGCGGTCTGGCGGTCAACGAGCTTGTTTCCAATGCTCTCAAGCATGCCTTTCCGGCGAACAGAATGGGGGAGATCACAATCAGTCTGGCGTACGACGACGAGGAACGGGTTGCGCTGTCGGTGAGCGACACGGGCGTGGGCATTCCTGCCGAATTGGATATCGATCGGACGACCACGCTGGGTTTGCAGTTGGTCAGCCTGCTGGCCGATCAGCTTGGGGGAACGCTGACGATCCGGCGCCGCGATCCCACTCGATTCGACTTACGATTTCCCGTTCAGCGATAGGGCAGAACCAGATGATCGCCGCCAGGATCATAGTCGTCGAGGATGAGCGGGTCGTCGCGCTGCATTTGAAGCAGCAACTGACGAAACTGGGCTATCAGATTCTGGCCATGACGACCGGTGGCGAGCAGGCGCTGCGGCAGATTGTGACGTTACGGCCCGATCTCGTTCTGATGGACATCCACATCGAGGGCTCGATCGATGGCATCGAGACCGCCGCCCGTATCCCGGCGGAGTTGCAGATTCCGGTCATCTACCTCACCGCGTATTCCGAGGAGTCGACGCTGGAGCGGGCGCGGCAGACCAAACCGTACGGCTATCTGCTGAAGCCATTTTCGGAGAAGGAACTGCACGCCTCGCTGCAGATGATTCTCGAACGACACCGAGCCGACATCATCATGCGGACGACGGAGCGGAGGCTTGAGCAGTTGGTGCGCGAGCGGACCGAAGAGCTGGTCATCGCCAACCGGGAGCTCCAAAGGCGGGGCGAGGAGCGGCTGAAAGCCGAACAGATGCTTCATCAGGCGCAGAAAATGGAGGCGCTGGGGCAACTGACAGGCGGGATCTCGCATGATTTCAACAATGTGCTCACGATCATCCTGGGGAATATCGAAACGGTCCAGCGTAGCGGTGAAGTGACGACGCCGCGTCTGCAGCGTGCATTGGCGGCCGCGACTCGTGGAGCCGAGCGAGCGGCGACCCTGGTAAGTCATTTGCTTGCGTTCTCACGCAAGCAGCCACTCGAACCCCGGCCTATCGATCTGAATTCGCTGACCGCCTGCCTGTATACGTTGCTCAGCGGCACATTGGGTGAGATGGTTACGCTGAGAATTGTTCACGCCGCCGATGCTCACCGTGTATTCGCCGATTCGAACCAGCTTGAAATGGCGCTGCTCAATCTCGCCCTCAATGCACGAGACGCGATGCCTGAGGGCGGCACTCTTACGCTTGAAACCGCGCATGTTAATGTGGATCACGAAGCGGCTGAGAACGAAGGCATAACGCCAGGCCAATATGGCGTGATCGCGGTGACCGATACCGGTGCCGGGATGTCGCAGGACGACCTGGACCAGATATTCGAACCGTTCCTCACGACCAAGGAGTTTGGCAAGGGAACGGGACTACGGCTTTCCCAGGTCTACGGGTTTGCCAAGCAATCGGGCGGACGTGTGCAGGCGCGGAGCACACCGGGTGCCGGGACGACGATCAGGCTGTACCTGCCGCATGCTGAGATTCGCGAGGCGCCCGCGCCGCGTGACGCCGGCGCGGATGCGGTGGCGAACGGAAGCCCCGGCGAGACGATACTGGTGGTCGAAGACGATGATGATGTGCGGGCTTACAGTGTCGGCATGTTGCGTGAACTCGGGTATCGTGTCGTCGACGCGCATGACGGCACCGCGGCCTTGAAGAGACTGGACGAGGAACCAAGGATAAGTCTGCTGTTCACGGACGTTGGATTGCGAGGGATGAATGGCCGCGAACTTGCGGATGCGGTGGCGCGGCGCCGTCCGGGAATGCCGGTGGTCTTCACGACAGGACACGAGCAAGGTGCGCATGTTCCGTGGGGGCGTTCGGACCCGGGCGCAGAATTGCTGGCCAAGCCCTTTACTTATCGAGATCTTGGTACGAAGATCCGCATGGTTCTGGACAAGTAGTGTTCCAGCAGTACGCACGTGCCGCGACAGGTGGGCCATGCCTCCGCTCACCCTATGCGGGCTGTAGAGGGATCCGCCCTTGAACGGAAGTGGTTCATGTCTGGCCGGCAATGGCATCAGCATGAGGTCGCTTCGCGAGCCGAGTTCGGGCCGGTCTTTAGAGCAAGATCGCGCTGAGCGGAACGTCCCCGGCGCATGGATCATGCGATCAAACAAAGACCCAGACCATTTTCGGCGTACACCGTCAGGATGAAAATGGTCTGGACCGCGGGCATCAGGACAGGAAGCGACGTCGTATCACATCCGGTGGAACGCCCGGTCGTCATCCGGGTACCAAAACCGGCGATCGTCGCTGCTCTACGGCCTGATTGCTGCATTGCTGGCGCTCCTCGCAGTGTCTTGCCCGAGCCTTTGCGACGACGGAGACGGTTTAGTCGGCGTGGCCGCTGGTGTACGAGGGGCGGTGGGCGGCGAATACATGTTGCCAGCCCCAGGCCGCGGCTCGATCCGCCACGGGGCGCAGCAGCAAATCGGCCCAGGCGACGGCCAGCGCCAGCCAGCCATTCCGTGCCAGTGCCGCGACGACGAGGAACAGCACCACGGCCTCGATCGCCTTGCGTCCGACCGAGGTCCAGAAGTGCCATCGCTGCGGCGAACCAGCCGGCCCGACCAGACGTCGCAACGCACGGCCGCGGACGTTGTCGTTTGCCTGCCTGGGCCGGTCTTCCACCATTGTCCCGAGCGCCACTGTCTGATTGGTCATACGGTCGATCAGGATGAAGGAGCCGAGTTCACGGTCGCGGTCGTAGACCGTGGCGGCGATCGGTTTGTCGAAGGTCAGATCAACCACGCCGATCGCGTTCATGGTCAATGCTTCGGCCGGATGATGCTGGAAACTGTAAATGTTCACCGCATGACGCAGCCTGGTGACATCGGCGTTCGCTTCGACCGTGCCCAGCTTGATGATGAATCCCTGGCCCGGGTGCATCGGCTGATCGCCCATCCAAAGCAAGCGTGCGGTGAGCCCCTTGCGTGCCTGCATGACGGATGCCTCATGCACGATGACGTCGCCGCGCGATACATCGATCTCGTCCGCCAGGGTCAACGTCACGGCCTGGCCGACCGTGGCGGACGGCAAGTCGCCGTCGGCGGTCACGATGCCAGCGATCGTGCTGTGGCGGTGGCTTGGGAGCACCTTCACGCGGTCGCCCACGTGGACCGTTCCGGTTGCGACTGTTCCGGCGTAGCCGCGGAAATCGAGGTTCGGACGGTTGACCCATTGCACCGGGAAATGGAACCGTTTCGCCTTGTCCGGAGTTTCGCCGATTGTTACCTCTTCAAGATAGTCCAGCAGATGCGGGCCACGATACCACGGCGTGCGCAGCGAGGGCCCGGCGATATTGTCGCCTTCGCGGGCACAGAGCGGTATCGGAACAATCGATTCGAAACCGAGCGAGGCGACGGCCTGGACATAGGCCTCGACGATACTGTCGTAGATCG
The DNA here is from genome assembly GCA_963817185.1 of uncultured Alphaproteobacteria bacterium. GTDB lineage: Bacteria > Pseudomonadota > Alphaproteobacteria > Acetobacterales > Acetobacteraceae > Rhodopila. Next base: position 195,707 of record CAWFNN010000008.1, read on the forward strand.
CCTGGTCGAAACCCACGAGGTCCATCTTGTTGACGGCGAGCACGACATGGCGGACGCCGACCATTGATACGATAAAGGAATGGCGCCGGGTCTGCGGCAGGATGCCCCTGCGGGCGTCCACCAGGATGATCGCCAGTTCGGCGGTCGAGGCGCCGGTGGCCATGTTTCTGGTATATTGCTCGTGGCCGGGCGTGTCGGCGACGATGAAGGAACGGCGGGGGGTGGAGAAGTAGCGGTAGGCGACGTCGATGGTAATACCCTGTTCGCGTTCCGCCGACAAGCCCATCGACGAGCAGGGCGAAATCGCGATGATCCCCATGCGTGCCGAATTTTTTCGAGTCCCGGTCGAGGGCTTCGAGCTGGTCATCGAGGACCGCATTCGAATCGAACAACAAACGACCAAGCAGAGTGGATTTGCCGTCGTCCACCGACCCGCAGGTCAGCAGGCGCAGCAGCGATGCCTCGCGAGGGGCCGGCGCCGGGGCGGTGGTCATGGTTTCGGACAGAGCGACAGATGGGGCAGCGCTCATCAGAAATACCCCTCCTGCTTCTTCTGTTCCATCGACGCACTGCCGTCGTGGTCGATCACCCGGCCTTCGCGTTCCGAGGATCGTGACCCGCGCATTTCCTCGATGATCCCGGCGAGGGTCGTGGCCTGACTTTCGACAGCGCCGGTCAGGGGGTAGCACCCGAGGGTGCGGAATCGGACGGATCGATGCTCGACACGCTCACCGGGGTGCAAGGTCATCCGATCGTCGTCGCGCATGATCAGCATGCCGTCGCGCCGCACCACCGGGCGGAGCCTGGCGAAGTAAAGCGGAACGACCGGGATGCTCTCCTGGGCGATGTAGTCCCACACATCGGCCTCGGTCCAGTTGGCAATCGGAAACACGCGGAAGCTTTCGCCGGCGCGCTTGCGGGTGTTGAACAGATGCCACGGCTCCGGGCGCTGGTTCTTCGGATCCCAGCGATGTTCGGCGGAGCGCAGCGAGAACACGCGCTCCTTGGCGCGGGATTTCTCCTCGTCGCGGCGAGCACCGCCGAAGGCCGCGTCGAACTTGTGGCGATCGAGCGCCTGCTTCAGGCCCTGCGTCTTCATGACATCCGTATGGAGGCGGGAACCGGAGGTGAACGGATTGACACCTGCGCGCAGTCCGTCCTCGTTGATGTGGACGATCAGCTTGCAGCCGAGTTCGTTCGCGCGCCGGTCGCGGAATTCGATCATCTCACGGAATTTCCACGTCGTATCGACATGCAGCAGCGGAAACGGCAGCGGCGCGGGGTAGAATGCCTTGAGTGCGAGATGCAGCAGGACGGCGCTGTCCTTGCCGATCGAGTACAGCAGCACGGGATTGTCGGTTGTGGCGATGACTTCGCGGAAGATGTGGATACTCTCTGCCTCGAGGCGCTGCAGATGGGTCAGGCGCCGGATCGACGTTCCGGTTCCGTCATCGTTCGGCCGGCCTGGTTGATTTGTTTCGAAGCTGTGCCGCGACGGGTGTCCTCGCTCGCGCTCGGCTGGGCGCGTCGGACCCTGGCGATGGGGAGCGGCCGCGGCGTTGGATTGGAATGGGCTCATGGCCCCTTCCCCGCACGCACGAGGCGACCGTCCGGAGTCAGGTGCAGGCCGCATTCGCGCGTCTGGTCCTGTTCCCACCACCAGCGGCCGGCGCGCTCCGGTTCTCCGGGTGCGACGGCGCGGGTGCACGGGGCGCAGCCGATCGAAAGGAAGCCTTTGTCATGCAGCGTGTTGTAGGGAACGTCCTGGTCGTGCACCAATGCGGCGGCCTGATCGCGCGTCCAATCGAGCAGCGGATTAACCTTCAGCAGACAATGCCGGGTATCGAACGTCACGAAATCGAGGCTCTGCCGATTGCCGGATTGATCCGCGCGCAGGCCGGTCAGCCACACCGCCGCCCCACGCAGCGCCCGCGCTAGTGGTGCGACCTTCCGCACCGCGCAGCAGGCATGACGTGCCTCGGTGGATTTATAGAAGCCGTTGATGGAGTGCTCTTGTACCAGTGCTTCCAGCGCGCCCGCATCAGGGTAAAATGCCTCCACTTGAATGCCATAGCGTTGTTCGGTTGCTGCCCAGACCGTGTAGGTTTCGGGGAACAGCCGTCCGGTATCCAGCGTGGCGAACCGGCAGTCGATTCCGGCTGCCGCGATCAGATGAGTGAGCGCCTGGTCCTCCAACCCGAAGCTGGTTGTAAACACGATCGGGCCAGGGATGTTTTCAGACAAAAACACAAGCCATTCGACCGCGTCGAGATGTGCCAGAGCGTTGCTCGGGGACAAATCTGACGTTTCGGAAACAGTTCTATCCGCCTGCACGATGAGATCATCATCCTGCAGGCGGTCATCGCTCAGGTAGGTCACGCCAGTCGGCTCCTGCGGTCCATCGGCCGCGTTGGTGGTTCGCGAGCCTTGGTTCGGCATATACGAGGCCTTGCGCCTGGACGAAATCACGATTTGACCTTGAAAGGACCATGGTGCGTCACGGTGACAGGCAAAGGTTAAGATTTGCTTTCGGGCCGTCTGCCAATATGGCCTCTATCGGAGCGAAGTATTGGTCATTTTCCCTCCGGCATCGCCGAACGAAGCAAAGCTGTTGCTGCCGCTTCGACTCAGGGCGTGCCTTGAGGGTTGACCCGCGGCGGCCGGGCCTCAGAATTTTCATGGCGGGTATGACCTAAAAGCGACACTGAACGCCGGTGTGTGGCGCTGACGGGGGGGAAGACGGGTGCTGCCTTGCCCTTCACCACGCAAACCCCTACTCAGCCGGCCGACCCTGAACCCTTAGGAGGCCGCGATGGCGACCGAGCGCACATTTTCCATCATCAAGCCGGACGCCACGCGCCGGAACCTGACCGGGAAGGTCAATGCCGTGCTGGAAGAGGCCGGCCTGCGGATCGTGGCGCAGAAGCGCATCCGGATGACCCAGGCGCAGGCTGAGACCTTCTATGGGGTCCACGCCGCCCGGCCGTTCTTCCGCGACCTGGTGACCTTCATGATCTCCGGTCCGATCGTCGTGCAGGTCCTGGAGGGCGAGAATGCCGTCGCGCGCAACCGTGAAGTGATGGGTGCGACCAATCCCGCCAACGCCGCAGCCGGCACCATCCGGAAGCTGTTCGCGGAAAGCATCGAGGCGAACTCGGTGCACGGTTCGGACAGCGCCGAGACAGCGGCGACGGAGATCGCGTACTTTTTCGCCGGGACGGAGATCGTCGGTTAAGGGAGATCGTCGGTGAAAGCAGGTTCCATGGACTGGGTCGGGCTGCTGGGACGCATTCTCATGAGCGCGATCTTCATCCAGGCCGGCATTCTGAAGGCGATGGCTCCGGCCGGCACGATCGCGTATTTCGGGCATGAAGGGTTGCCGGTTCCGGGCGCTGCCTATGCGGTGGCGCTGGTAGTCGAGATCGGGGGCGGCATCCTGTTCCTGGTGGGGTGGCGGACTCGTCCGACGGCGCTGGTGCTGGCGATCTGGTGCATCGCAACGGCACTTGTCGCGCACTACCACCCGGGCGACCGCAACCAGATGATCCACTTCATGAAGAACGTCTGCATGGCGGGCGGCTTCCTGCAGGTGCTTGCGTTCGGTGGCGGGCGACTGAGTGTGGATCGCGGATAGCGGGTATAATGGGCGCGGTCTCCGGCAGGCGATCGTCGCGTGGTAATGGACGGGACGGGCGTGCGATCCGCGACGGGAGACTGAGCCACCAACCGCCGGCCAGGTTGTCGCAGCACGCGACTTTGCCGAGGGCTTACAAACTCGCCGTGGCAGACTAGGCTGCGCCGATGGCAAGCATCGCGCGCGCAGGAAAAGCGGGGGCTGTCCAGGTGGATCGGCGCGTCGACGCGACCCGCTTTGCCTATGTCGACGTCCTGCGCGTCCTGCTCATCGTTCTCGTGATCGCGCATCATTCGGTCGAGTCCTATGTCACGCGGGATCCGCCCGAATGGGTTCTACCCTCCGCTCCAATCCCGCGGATCGGGGTGTTCCTGTGGGTGAACGCCTGCTTCTTCATGGGGCTGTTCTTCTTCCTTGCCGGATATTTCATGCCGGGGGCGTGCGCGCGGCACGGCACGGCTGGCTTCGCCCGGGAACGCTTGCGGCGGCTCGGCAGACCCATCCTGCTGGGGCTCCTCGTCATCATTCCGCTGGAAGCGTGGTTTCGCTACCGTGCGACCGGACTGCCGTCCGAGGGATACTGGGTCTATTTCACCCGTGATTTTCTGGGTGTCGGAATGCGACCGACGTGGTGGCCGTCTGGCCGGCGCTGGCCGGAGCTGAACCTCGGGCATCTCTGGTTCCTGGAACATTTGCTGATCTATGCGTTGATATACGCGCTGTGGCGCCGGTTCGCGCCGGTCTTCAAGGGCGTGCCGACCCGAGCGGCGCCGCCTGGGAACCTGGCGATCGTCGGCTACGCCGTTGTGCTCACCATCGCGACAGTCGGCATCCGCCATTGGTATCCAATCAACCGCTGGATCGCATTCCTCGGCTGCATCCAGATGGAGCCCGCGCATTTCCCGCAATATCTGTCGCTGTTCGTGATCGGCCTGTTTGCCGGCCCACGGCGCTGGATCGAGACGATGCCGCGGCGGCGCGGCCTGGGCTGGCTGGCAGTCGGCGTCGCGCTCGCCCTGGTCGCGTATGTGCGGACGGCTACAGCCGGCGGCGGTGGTGGTGGTGGTGGCCGCCCTGACATCAACGGCTGGTTCCTGTGCACGTACGAAAGTTTCCTCTGCGTGGGGCTTTGTGTCGGGTTGCCGGTGGCGTTGCGGGAGCTGGCGATCGGCGAATCCCGGCTGTGGCGTGCGCTCGGCAGCAATGTGCTGGCCGTCTATGTATTCCACTTCCCTATCGTCATGCTGATGCAATGGCTGCTGATTGGTTCCGTTTTGCCTGTCTGGGGGCGGATGATCGCGACCGTCATCTCCGCGGTTCTGATCACCTTCGTGTTCACGAATTACGTTGTTTTGCGGATACCCTGGAGCCGGAGGGTGTTCTGAACGGGACCTGGAAGATTTGGGCCGGCAGCGAACGCCGGGACCCGGATCAGGAAAGGTTGGGCGCCGGCAACGGCCCCGGCAGGATAAGCGGCAGGATTTGGGGGAGTGCGCATGGGCGGAACAATCGATCGCATGGGGTACCGCTACATTTCGGGCCCGTTTCAATACTCCGCGGGCGTCGCCGCGCTGCCGGGCTACGCGATTGAACGCGTTCGGTTCGCCAATCTGGTTCCGCTGGCGGATGGGTTCCGCCGGGTCGAGGCGTTCCTGCGCGACGCCAGGCTGCCGTTGACGGCGTTCTGCGCCTGCGAACTGCGCTCCCCGGCCCCGTTCAGCGATGCCGGCTTCGTCGCGTTCAATCGCGACTACGTCGGCACGCTGGAGCGTTGGGGGATCTTTGCCAATGAGCGCAACCCGGTGGCGCGCAGCAATGTCTGCCCGGAGGTCCACCCGCCGGCGACGCCGAGTTTCCATGCGTTCTGCTACGCGAGGCCGGCGGCGGGAGCACAGGCGTCGTTCGTCATCGCCGGGAGCGGTGAGGCAACGGAAGGCAGCGGTCCCTACCGCGACAAGACTATCCGCTACGGCGAGACCAGTCCGGACGCCCTCGCCGAAAAGGGACGCTATGTGCTGGGGGTGATGGAGGCGCGCATGGCCGCGTTCGGTGCGAGCTGGGAATCGACGACCGGTGTGCAGGCTTACACGGTCCATGACCTGTATCCGTTCCTGGCTGACGAGATCGTGGCGCGCGGCGCGGCGCGCCACGGCCTGACCTGGCAGTTCTGCCGGCCACCGGTGATCGGCCTGGAATACGAGATGGATTGCCGGGCGGTGGCGACGGAAAGGGTGGCTGAGGGATGACTGGCGGCGAAAAGACCGGCAGCCGGTTTCCTTCCAGCGCGGAACCGGCCTACGATCGCGTCGAATCACCAATGACCTGTCCGACCGAGGAAACACGACCCATGCCTGTCCGCCGCCGTGCCGTCATGACAACTGCCGTTGCCGCCGCAGCCACGTTGCCGCTTCGCCATGCCCGCGCCCAGTCGTTCGGCGCAGTGAAAATCGGGGTCCTGACGGATCTTTCGGGCAACTATCGCGACGTGACCGGGCCGACCAGCGTGGCATGCGCTCAGCTTGCCGTGGATGAGTTCACCGCGGCCAACCCGGGAATCAAGGTCGATTTGCCGAGCGGCGACCACCTGAACAAGCCGGATGTGGCCGCGACCGTCGCCCGGCAATGGTATGACCGCGACGGCGTCGACGTCATTACTGATGTCGGCAACAGCGCGGCGGCCATCGCGGTCACCACGATCGCCCAGGAGAAGGACAAGATCCAACTCAACTCCGCGGCCGGATCGTCGGAGCTGACGGGGAAATACTGCAGTCCGAACTTGATCCATTGGACGTACGACACCTGGGCGCTGGCGCACACCATGGTCAAGGCGCTGGTCGCCAAGGGCGGCGACAAATGGTATTTCGTAACCGCGGACTATACATTCGGTCACTCGATCCAGAACGATACGACGGCTCTGCTGACTGCCGCGGGGGGCAAGGCCGTGGGTTCCAGTGCTTATCCGTTTCCGGGGACCACCGATTTCTCGTCCTATCTGCTGGCGGCGCAGGCGAGTGGCGCGAATGTCTTGGCGTTCGCCAATGCCGGCGACGATCTGATCAACTGCGTGAAGCAATCGCGGGAGTTTGGCCTGACGGGTGGCAACCTGACACTCGCCGCAATGGTGGGCTCGATTACGGCGGTCACCGGAGCCGGCCTGGAAACGATGCAGGACGTCAACCTTGCAGAAACTTTCTATTGGGACGCGAACGACCGCACGCGCGCGTTCATGGCCCGGGTGAAACCGCGTCTGCCGGCCGGTGTTTATCCCAACGAGGTTCATGCCGGGGTCTATTCCGCCGTCGCACACTATCTCAAGACAGTGAAGGCGATGGGCGCCGCGAAGGCGAAGGAGTCGGGACGCGCGACGGTCGTTGCGATGAAAGGAATGCCGACGGATGACGATTGCTTCGGTGCGGGTTCGATCCGAGCGGATGGGCGCACGATCCATCCCTGCTACCTGTTCAAGGTGAAGCGGCCGGCTGACAGTCATTATCCGGGCGACTTCTTCACAACCCTGGCGACAATCCCGACCGAGGACGCATTCCGCCCCATGCGCGAGGGTGGCTGCCCCATGGTTCACACCTGACAGGGCGAACGGTTGCGCCGTGACTGGAGACGAAGCGGTGGTGCGGCTCAGTCATGGCGTGGTTTGCTCAGTCCTACTGGGGTCGCCTGTTGCCGGAACCTGACGGTGCCCAGGTCTCGGCTCCGGCCGTCGTCGCCTCAGGCGGCCTTTACTGCCGCCAAAAAGGAGCGCATTGCCTCGTCGAGGGTTTGCGCCCGCTCCGACAGGCCGGTGGCGGTACTCAGCACGTGATCCGCGGCCTTGCCGGTTGCCCGCGCGCCGTCGCTGACGACGGCGATGCTGCTGCTGACCTGCTGGGAACCGGCGGAGGCCTGGTGCACGCTTTCGGCGATTTCGCGGGTCGCGGCACCCTGTTCCTCAACCGCCGCGGCGATCGCGGTGGCAATGCCGCCGAGTTCGGTGATCGTGGCGACGATCCCCCGGATCGCCTGAACCGCCTCACTGGTGGTGGACTGAATCTGGGTGATCTGGCGAGAGATGTCCTCGGTCGCGCGGCCAGTCTGCGTTGCCAGGCCCTTCACTTCCGACGCCACGACGGCGAAGCCCTTGCCGGCCTCGCCTGCCCGCGCTGCCTCGATGGTTGCGTTCAGCGCCA
>CAWFNN010000009.1:0-1531546 GCA_963817185.1 uncultured Alphaproteobacteria bacterium
TAAGCGATGCTCTACCACCCTTGGGCGGTCAGTGTCAGGATGGGTGGTCGGGCTGCCAATTCCATGGCATCAACTCGTCGATGCGTTTTTGAGGCCAGCCTTTGACGAGGCGTGTCAGCAAATCCGCAAAATAGGCCTGCGGATTGACCTGATTCAATTTGCAGGTCTCAATCAGTGACGCTAGGCAGGCCCAGTTTTCTCCGCCTTCATCACTACCCGCAAAGAGGCTATTTTTTCTCGAAAGACAAACCGGCCTCAATGGCTCGCTCAACACTGTTGTTATCGAGCTCGATGCGCCCGTCATCCAGAAATCTCTGCAGGCCGTCCCAATGGTTCAGCGCGTAACGGATCGCCTCGGCAGTCGGTCCGCGGGTGGGCAGTTTGGCAAGCTGTGCCTCGAACCAGACACGTAGTTCGACGATCAGCGGCTTGCTCTCGGCCTGACGGGCGCTCTGCCGGTCAGTGGCGGTTTTGCCCCGGATATCCGCCTCGATCGCGTAGAGTGCGGCAATCCGCTTCAGGGCTTCGATCGCGATCGGCGCCTTGGCTTTGGCCAGGTCATAGAAGCCGCGGCGCACGTGGCTCCAGCAAAATGCCAGCGTGACGGCCGAATCGGCGGACTTGGATCCGCCGAACTTCTTGTAGGCCGAGTAGCCATCGCACTGGAGGATGCCGCGGTAGCTGCCGAGCAGCGCGTTGGCATGGATGTGTCCGCGGCCAGGCGCGTAGCTGTAGACCACGGCGGGCGGCAGATCCCCCGCCCAAGGCCGATCGTCGCGCGCGACCGCCCAGAAGTATCCCTGCTTCGTCCGTCCCCGGCCCGGATCGAGCACCGGCACCACGGTCTCGTCAGCGAAGATCCGCGTCGAGGCCAGCATCATCTCACGCAGCCGGCCCACCACGGGGGCAACCTCGGCTGCGGCATACCCCATCCAGAATGACAGCGTAGACCGTTCGACGATCACACCTTGCCGCTCCAGGATCTGCGCCTGCCGATACAGCGGCAGATGGTCGGCATACCGTGCGACCAGCACATGCGCGACCATCGCTTCGGTCGGAATGCCGCCTTCGATCAGTCGCGCCGGTGCGGGAGCTTGCACCACGGTGCCCGGGCAGGCCCGGCAGGCAAGTTTCGGACGCCGGGTCACGATCACCCGAAACTGCGCCGGGATCACGTCGAGCCGCTCGGATGTGTCCTCGCCGATTACCGTCATCGTCGCCCGGCAGCACGGGCATGCGGTATCCTCGGGTGCCAGCGTCACTTCGACCCGCGGCAGGTGCGCCGGCAGCGCGCCACGGCTCGCCCGCCGCTTGGCCGCATTGTCCTTGCGCAGCTCGGGATTCTGCTTCTCCGTCTCTGCCTCATCTTTTGCGATCGCCTGCTCGAGCGCTTCCAGGCCCAGCTGCAGCTGCTCTTCCGGCAGGCGTTCGGACCGGGCGCCGAAATGCATCCGCGTCAGCTTCAGCAGCAGATGGCGCAGCCGGTCATTCTGCGTCAGTAAAGTGTCCCGTTCGGTGACCACCGCATCGCGTTCAGCGCATGTCGCCAGCACCAGCGCGCGCAAGGCCTCGACAGTCTCAGGCAGGCTCTGCGTATTGTCGGGGGGCGAATCGATCACGTGCGAATCTTATGCTGCAACGGTTGGCTTGAGAATCCCCTTTATTGTCTGGACACGCGTCCAATCGATGCCGTCAAACAGTGCGGTGAATTCCACCGCTGACAGCTTCACGACGCCGTCCATGATCGGCGGCCATCGAAACGACCCCTGCTGCAACTGCTTCCAGATCAGTACAAGACCGCTGCTGTCCCAGACCAATATTTTGACCCGGTCGCTACGCTTGCTGCGGTAGACGATCACCGTACCAGAGAACGGATCCTCGGCCAGCACCTCCTGCGCCAGCGCGGCAAGTCCATGGGCACCTTTGCGGAAATCAACCGGCCGCGTGGCCAGCAGGATCCGTGCGCCAGCGGGAACGCTAATCATGTCCGCGACGCCGATGCCCGAACCGCTCGCAGCACCGCGGTCAACTGGGCCGCATCATCGATGCCGGAGGCAACGCGCACCACGGCACCGGCCAGCTTGACCTCGATCGCAGGTGCTGCAGATGGCGGCGTCGCGCGCTGAACCGGCTCAGAGGGTGTGACATCGGTCATGATCGGAACGAAGTCGGGCCCAGGGGTCTGTGGACCCTTCGTGCCTACCGGCGTCAAAGCCTGACAAGCTGCCCGTCGCCAGCCGAATACCTGCTGCGAACAAACCTGCCAGCGCCGCGCCACCTCTGACACGCGAGCACCGGGAACCAGGGTCTCCTCGACGATCCGTGCCTTCTCCTCCGCCGACCAGCGGCGCCGACGGACAGGTCCCGTCAGAACCTCGACTCGCCGGAAATCAGCCTTCGCGTCATCATTAACGTCAAACATAGCGATAGCTCGAAGCCCCTATGCCTCGGGCAAATCAACCACCCTCCCGACGGTCATTGAAGAAGGGCATCGCAGCTCCGCTTACGCTTCATCGACGAGGTCTACAATACTAAAAGACTGCATTCAGCGCTTGGCTATCTCAGCCCGGCCCAGTTTGAGGATCAACACGCCCGCCAGACGGTCAAAACGCCGGCTTGATTCTGTCCACCCGCAGGGGCGCACTCCACCATGGGGATGACGGGCATCTCCAAGAGTCAGGTCAGCCGCCTGTGCGGCGAGATCGACGAGCGGGTGAACACCTTCCTCAACCGTCCGCTGGAGGGCGAATGGCCCTATCTTTGGCTCGACGCCACCTACGTCAAAGTCCGCCAGGCCGGGCGCATTGTCTCGGTTGCCGTGATCATCGCTGTCGGTGTCAACGACGACGGCCGCCGCGAGGTGCTGGGGATGACGGTCGGTGCCTCGGAGGCTGAGACCTTCTGGACCGAGTTCCTGCGGTCCCTGGCGCGGCGCGGGCTGCGCGGTGTCAAGCTGGCAATCTCGGATGCGCACGAGGGACTGAAAGCCGCCGTCGCCAAGGTGCTGCACGCCACCTGGCAGCGCTGCCGAGTACACACCATGCGCAACCTGTTGGCCCACGCTGGACGCCAGGGACGCGGTGTCGCCGCCGCCTTCATCGCCACCCGCATTTGCCCAGGACGATGCGGCCGCAGCCAAGGCACAATGGCGCAAAGTCGCCGATCAGCTCCGGCCCAAACTGCCGAAACTCGACGCAGCGATGAACGAAGCAGAGACCGACGTGCGGCTCAATGGCGAGGTCAAGCGCCGAACTGACGTCGTTGGCATCTTCCCCAATGAAGACGCCATCTATCGCCTGGTCGGTGCCATCTTGCTGGAGCAGAACGATGAGTGGTCGGTTCAACGCGCCCGCTACATGACGCTGGAAACTATCGCAACCCTGAGCGATGATGCCACTGTCAGCCTGCCCGCAATGGCCGACTGACATGACCCGGCCAGACCGCCGGAGAGCGTAATGAAGCCGCAGGTTCTTACACCACGGCTAGGGGCACGATCCGTGTCGCGCATCGAGGCAAACGATTGGCACATGGCGAGTGCGCAGGGCCCGGGTCAGAAAGTTCCACAGCAACCCGGTCTCCAGCCCAGCTCGAACGACATGGGGCGCATGCTGGCGGATTGCCACGGGATCGTGCCCCTAGCGGTGGTGTAAGAACCTGCGGCTTCATTACGCTCTCCGGCGGTCTGGCCGGGTCATGTCAGTCGGCCATCGCGGGCAGGCTGACAGTGGCATCATCGCTCAGGGTTGCGATAGTTTCCAGCGTCATGTAGCGGGCGCGTTGAACCGACCACTCATCGTTCTGCTCCAGCAAGATGGCACCGACCAGGCGATAGATGGCGTCTTCATTGGGGAAGATGCCAACGACGTCAGTTCGGCGCTTGACCTCGCCATTGAGCCGCTCCAGCGAATTCGTGGAATGCAGCTTGGTCCGGTGTGCGGCGGGGAAGTCCATGTAGGCCAGCACGTCGGTCTCTACTTCGTTCATCGCTGCGGCGAGTTTCGGCAGTTTGGGCCGGAGTTGATCGGCGACTTTGCGCCATTGTGCCTTGGCCGCGGCCGCATCGTCCTGGGCAAATGCGGTGGCGATGAAGGCGGCGGCGACACCGCGTCCCTGGCGTCCAGCGTGGGCCAACAGGTTGCGCATGGTGTGTACTCGGCAGCGCTGCCAGGTGGCGTGCAGCACCTTGGCGACGGCGGCTTTCAGTCCCTCGTGCGCATCCGAGATTGCCAGCTTGACACCGCGCAGCCCGCGCCGCGCCAGGGAGCGCAGGAACTCGGTCCAGAAGGTCTCGGCCTCCGAGGCACCGACCGTCATCCCCAGCACCTCGCGGCGGCCGTCGTCGTTGACACCGACAGCGATGATCACGGCAACCGAGACAATGCGCCCGGCCTGGCGGACTTTGACGTAGGTGGCGTCGAGCCAAAGATAGGGCCATTCGCCCTCCAGCGGACGGTTGAGGAAGGTGTTCACCCGCTCGTCGATCTCGCCGCACAGGCGGCTGACCTGACTCTTGGAGATGCCCGTCATCCCCATGGCTTGGACAAGGTCATCGACAGACCGAGTGGAGACCCCTTGGATGTAGGCCTCCTGGATGACGGCGGTCAGTGCTTTCTCGCCCATTCGCCGCGGCTCGAGGAAACCGGGGAAGTAACTGCCCTTGCGGATCTTCGGTATGTGCAACTCAACCGTTCCGGCGCGGGTGTCCCACTCGCGCGAACGGTAGCCGTTGCGATGGGTGAGACGATCGGCGTTGCGGCTACCATGCGGGGCTCCAGTCAGGGTCTCGACTTCGAGTTCCATTAGTCGTTGCGCGGTGAAGCCGATCATCTCACGCAGGAAGTCGGTGTCGGCAGTCTTCTCCAGCAGCTCTCTCAGGTCCATGGTGGTCGCGGTCATTGTCGGGTCCTTGGTTCGCGTTGGGGTTCGCAACCAAACCTTACCGAAGAGTTGCAATGACCACCGCTGTGGATAAGTGGCCCGCCTCCGCCAGACTCTGGACGGTCGCTCCGGCGGGCCACTTACCCACAGCTCTTACACCACCACCTGGGACACAACCGTTAGCCTGGTCCGCTCGGTTTCGATGGCGTCAGTATCTAAAGCGCCGACTCTCCACCGTCTAGTCAGCAGCACGCGCCAATCTACTCGCCAATTTGAGCACGAACGTCGCTTCCCACCCCAAACGGCCATTCCGTACCCTCGTCCTTGATATCACCGGTTTCCGCGACACGTCGCTCTTGGCCCGAAGTATCCGATTCACGCGGCGAATCGTGGGTGGTGATGATCTCGGACGCGGTCGTGCGCGGCAGGTGATCCATGGTTCGGGCTTCCAAGATGACTATAGCATCGAAGCCACCGCCGCGCCTCGTTCCTCACGTCACGGGCGGCCCAAACAGTCGATATTGCCATCGCATGCCGAATCCTGGGGACGGAATCCGGCACCTCTACTCCGCCGTCCACCCCCCATCCACCACCAGCGCCGTCCCCGTCACCAGGGCCGCCGCATCGCCGGCCAGGAACACCACCGCCCCCATCAGGTCCTCGACCGTCCCCAGCCGCCCCAGCTTGATCCGGCGCAGCACGTCATCGCGGAACGCCGCGTTCTGGAAGAACGGCTTTGGTCAGCGGCGTATCGATGAAGGTGGGACCGATCGAGTTCACCCGGATCCCGAACGGGGCGAGGTCGATGGCCATCGCCTTGGTCAGGCCCTCGATGCCGTGCTTGGTCATGCAGTAGACGGTGCGGTTCTGGCCGCCGACATGGCCCATCTGGGACGAGATGTGGATGATCGATCCGCCCTTTCCGGCCGCCGCCATCCTGCGCGCCACGGCCTGGGCGACGAAAGTAGGCGGCGCGCTGGTTCAGGCCGGTGATGGTGTCGTAGTCGTCCTCGGTCACCTCCAGGAACGCGCGCGGACGGTTGGTGCCGGCGTTGTTGACCAGGATGTCGAACGGGTCGGCGGCGTCGATCGCGGCACGCATCGCGGGCAGGTCGGTGACGTCCAGCACCAGCGTGGCGGCCCGGCCGCCGGCTTCGCTCGATCTCCCGGGCGGCTTCGGTGATCTCGGCGGCGGTGCGGGCGACCAGGGTGACGTGGGCGCCGACCTCGGCCAGCGCGGCGGCGGCGGCCAGACCGATGCCGCGACCGGCACCGGTGACCAGGGCGCGACGGCCGTCGAGGCGCATGGAGGGGAGGCGCGGCAACGTCATGTGGGGGCTGCGGCAGATCGGCCTCATACCGGCAGCAGATCCTCCAGCTTCCACTCCTCGGCGGACGCGCCGGCCAGGGCCTGGATGCGGGTCTCGTCCGCCCGCAGTTCCGCGGCGGGGCCGGAGTAAACCATCTGGCCGTTTTCCAGCACGTAGGCGTGGTCGGAAATTTCCAGGCTCATGCGCACGTTCTGCTCCACCAGCAGCACGGAGATGCCTTCCTCGCGCATCTGCGCGACGATACGGAACACTTCCTTGACGATCAACGGCGCCAGCCCCTGGCTGGGTTCATCCAGGATCAGCAGCCGCGGGTTCAGCAGCAGCGCTCGGCCGATCGACAGCATCTCCTGCTCGCCGCCCGACAACTGCCGGCCGAGGTTCTGCTTGCGCTCGCCCAGCCGGGGGAACAGTTGATACACCCGTTCGATATCGTAAGGCGCCTGGCCGTTCGATCGGCACCCGAAGGTTCTCGTCCACCGTCAGGTTGGCGAAGACGCGACGGCCTTCCGGAACGTAGCCGACGCCGGCTGCGGCGATGCGATACGGCGGCTGGCCGGTGATGTCCTTGCCGAACAACGATACGCGGCCGGACCGCGGCGGCGTCAGCCCGACCAGGCTGCGCAGCGTCGTGGTCTTGCCGGCACCATTTCTTCCAAGCAATGTCGTGATCTGACCCTCGGCGACGGTCAGGCCGACATCGTGCAGGATGTGGCTCTTACCGTAATAGGTGTTGAGCCCCTCGGCTGTCAGCGCGCTCATTCGGCTTTCCCCAGATAGGCTTCCTGCACGATGGGATTGTCCGCGATTTCCGCCGGCGTGCCCTCCGCCAGCATCTTGCCTTCGCCCAGCACGGTGATGCGATCGGCGAGGTTGAAGACGACGCGCATGTCGTGCTCGATCAGGACGATCGTATAGGCGCTGTTCTTGTGCAGCCGACGGATCAGGTTGGCGACGGCGTAGGTTTCGTGCTCGCCCATGCCGGCGGTCGGTTCGTCCAGCAGCAGCAGCCGCGGCTTCAGCGTCAGCGCGGTGGCGATCTCCGCGGCGCGCTGGTCGCCGTGGGACAGTTCGCCGACCAGCCGGTCGGCCTTGCCGGTCAGGCCGGTCTGCGTCAGCGCTTCTTCGATGCCGCGGTCGACCTCGGCCGTGTGCTTGCTGCCCAGCCAGAAGCGCAACCGCAAGCCCTAGGGCGCTTTCGACGCCGATGCGGATGTTCTCGCGAACCGTCAGTTCCGGGAAAATCTCGGTGATCTGAAACGTCCGCGCCATCCCCATCGCGACCCGCTCGGTCACCGCCATTTTGGTCACGGTGGTGCCGTCGAACACGATGTCGCCGGCGGTGGGCGCGAAGAAGCCGGAGATCATGTTGAAGAATGTCGTCTTGCCGGCGCCGTTCGGCCCGATGATGGCGCGCAGTTCCCCGGCCGCCACCTGCATGGAGACGTCGCTGACCGCGACCAGGCTGCCGAACCGCTTGGTCACGTCGCGGACATCCAGCATGGTCATTCGCGCACCCCTCGCCTGCAGCATGCCCAGGATGCCACGGGGGAAGAACAGCACGACCAGCACGAAGATCAGGCCGACGAACGACATCCAGTTCACCGTCATCGACGAGATGTAATCCTGCAGCACGACGAACAGCGCAGCACCGACCAACGGACCCCAGAACGCGCGCATGCCGCCCATGACGGTCATGATCACGATCTCCCCCGACAGCGAGTAGTGCAGGCCCATCGGATCGGCGAAGTTGTTCAGCAGCGCGTACAGCGAGCCGGCCAGCGCGGTGAAAGCAGCAGGAAATCGAGAACGACAGCCAGATATGGCGCTCGATCGGGATGCCGAGGAATCGCGCACGCCGTTCATTTTCCCGAATTGCCAGCAATGTTCGGCCGAACGGGGAGGCCAGCAGCAAACCTTGCAGCGCGGTCGCGATGGCGAAGACCACCAGCAGGAAATAATAGAACGCCTTGTCGCTGTTGAGCGATGTCGATGGTGGCGAAGCCGAGGTGCAGCGGTGCGCGGGTGAAGCCACGCAGCCCATCGTATCCGCCGGTGAGATCGTTCCAGCTGTAGGCGATGTAGAAAGCGATCTGCCCGAACGCGACGGTCACCATGGCGAAATAGACGCCGCGGCGGCGGACGATCAGCAGGCCGAACAGCGTGCCCGCCAGGCCGCCCAGCAACACGCCGTCCAGCATCGCGAGCGGCGTGCTGGCGGTCAGATATTTCAGCGTCAGGCCGGCGCCGTACGCGCCCAGGCCGAAATACGCGGCGTGGCCAAAGCTCATCACGCCGGTGAAGCCCAGCAGGATGTTGAAGGACATGGCGGCAAGGCCGAGCACCAGGACCCGGCCGGCCAGCGCCGTATAGCCGCCCAGCATCGGCAACCAGAAGGGCACGGTCAGCAGCAACGCCCAGACGATGGCCGCGGTCAGCCATGGACGAGCGGGCCCGGTGCGGACGGCCACGGAGGTCGTCGTGGCGCTCATGTCAGCATTCCCTCTTCGCCCATCAGGCCGCGTGGTCGCAGAATCAGCACGACCAGCATGATGACGTAGATCACCGCCTCACTCGCGGCGGGCCAGACGACGGTGGTCAGCGCGGCGGCCACCCCGATCAGCAGGCCGCCCAGCAGCGTGCCGGTCAGGCTGCCGACGCCGCCGACAATGATGGCGATGAAGCTCGGCATCAGCAGGTCGTCGCCCATGTTCGGGTTCAGACCGATCTGACCAGCGGCCAGCACGCCCGCCAGGCCGGCGAGCAGCGATCCGACCGCGAAGTTGAAGGACCGCAGCATGCCGACGTTCACACCCAGCGCCGCGACGGTATCGAGGTCCAGGGTGCCGGCGCGGATACGGATGCCCACGCGGGTGTAGCGCAGAAAGGCGAACAGGCCGACGACCGCGGCGATGACGATCGCCACCATGAATATGCGGTACCAGGTGATGAAGAACAGATCGGCCGACAGCGGCGTGGACAGGATGTCCGGGATCGTCATCGGCACGCCGTTCGGCCCCCAGATGTAGCGGCAGACGTCCTGCATGATGAAGGCCAGACCGAAGGTCAGCAGCAGGCTGTAGACCGGATCGCGCAAGTAGACCCGGCGGATCATCAGACGCTCGATGATGAAGCCGAACAGCGCCGTCAGGATCGGGGACACCAGCAGCGCCCCCCAGAACCCGATAAACGGCGTCAGCACGAACGCGATGTATCCGCCGAGCGCGAGAAAATTACCGTGGGCGAAATTGATGACGTTGGACAGGTTGAGGATCAGCGACAGGCCCAGCGCCATCAGCACGTAGAACGCGCCGATGATGAGACCGTTCGTGACGTTGAACAGCACGAGTTGCAGCATCGGCGGCCCTTCGGTGTCAGGCGTTCAGCGGCGCAGGCGTCAGGCGGGATGCACCATCTTGCAACCGGTTTCGGAAACCGGCCCGGCGGCCTTCTCCCCCGGGACGACAGCAGTGACGGTAAAGACATTGTCCGGGTTGCCGGCCGGCGGGTGAACGTCGCCTACGAAGATGTTGGGCATCAATTCGTGGTCGCCCGCGCGGTAGAACACCTTGCCGGGCTGCAGCGCAACGTCCGGCGGAAGCTCCATGTCTTCCATCGCCAGCGACAGCTTGGGCCCCTCCAGCGATTTGGCCTTTTCGGCGGCTAGGCGAACGGAATGGATGGCGACGTAGCCGAACCAGTGGCGCGCACTGGGCGTCTTGCCGGTGGCCTTGCGGAAGGCGGCGACGAAGGCCACAACCTCCGGGACGTTCGGCTGGTTCCACCACCATTCCATGTCCCACGACCCGGTCTGCGCCTCCCGCGGGACGGCCTTGATGGACTCGAGTTCGAACAGCGCCCCGCCCAGGTGCATATCCTTCTGCATGCCGAACTGGGTGAACTGCTTCATGCAGTTGATCTGTGCCAGGCCGCCCATGTTATTGAGCAGCACGTTAGGCCGGTACGCCTTGGCCTTGATCAAGGTGGCCGAGAAGTCTGAGGTGTTGATCGGCAGCATTTCGGCCTGATACTGGCCGCCCAGAGCCTTCAGGTTCTTGGATGAAGCTGTCCTGCAGCGTATGGCCATACGCATAGTCGGGCGTGATGAAGAAAAATTTCTTGCCGAAGCGCTTCACCAGGTCGCCGGTGACTGCGGCGGCGTCCATCGAGGTTGTATTACAAATGCGAAATACATTCCACTTGCAGTCCGTGCCCGTGATCGGGTCGGTATGGCCGCCCGGTACGATGTGGAACACCTTCAGCCTCGTTGGTCACCTGCGACATGGCGTAGGCGATACCGGAGTTTACGTCGCCGAAGATGACATCGACCTTGTCCCGCTCGATCAGCTTGCGGGTTTTCTGCACGCCGGTGCCGACGTCGTTGGCTGAGTCCTCGACCAGGAGTTCCACCTGGCGGCCGAGGATGCCGTGGTTTTTGTTCACAATATCAACGGCATAGCGGGCGCCTTCGACCTCGCTGGCGGCGAGGGCGGAGAGGATGCCGGTCAGTGGATCGACCATGCCGATCTTCACCGTGGTCTCACTGCGGGCCGCGATGATCGGCGGCGCAGCAAGAGCAGCGGCGGAGGCCTGCAGCAAGCCGCGCCGACCGATTCCAATCGAGATTTTGGTCTGCATCCTTGACATCCCCTTTGCCGGGCTGTTTGTGCCCGCACTCCCTTACCCGCGCTGGATGGCGGTTCGCGTTGATACCTGTGCGCGCATGCTTGGTCGAGAGTCAAAATCGCGTTGCTCCCAACCCGGCCAAATCCACATTGCCGCAGCGGACCGGAGCAATTTGGCTACCATCAGTGCCCGCTAGTCGAGAATCGAGCCCATGTTACGGCGTGCCGGCTGGCAAATCGTGGCTCCAGACGTTGCTATGGCCGGCCCGATATGCTTCTGCTGCGCCATGCCGAACGCTCGAATACTGTGACTCCGCACGCTGCGTGGGCCCCGACCAGCGAACCGCCCGGCTCGTCGGACAGCCCAACCGCAACCACACCGCAGTGGTCACGCCTCTGGTTCTGGCCGCGGAGCGGCGGCCGTCCAGACAGCCATGTCTCCCTGCCGGAAGCCGTTTGGCCAACGGTCCTGCTGCTTCTCGTTTATGCCGCCGCCGTGTCCGTAAGGATGCCACAGATCCTTCTGAAGGGTCGGTTCTGGGCAGAGGAAGGGGCGATTTACTTTCTGAACGGGCGGAATCTGTCATGGTACGATGCCTTGATAGCCGTCCATACGGGGTATCTGAACCTGGCTGCCAGCATCGGAACATTGCTGGCCGCTCGCCTTGTCCCGATTGAGGCCGCGCCTTGGGTGAGCACCGGCTTCGCTATGCTCATCCAACTTTGCCCGCCGCTGCTGCTTTTGACGAGCCGCGCAAGCTGGTTGCGGAGCGGCCGTGCGAAGGCGGCGGCGCTTTTGCTGCTGCTGTCGGCAACGCCATCCGCCGAAGTATGGTTGAATACGATCACCAGTCAGTTCCATCTAGCGGTCGCTACTGCGCTGATCCTGGCACTGCCACTTCGAGACGGACCGACCCGGTGGTTTCAGTCCGGTCTGCTGGTTCTGGCTCCTTTCAGTGGCCCAACCTCGTCCGTACTGGCCCCGCTGTTCATCCTGCGTGCGTATGTTGACCGCTCGCGCCAACGCTTGGAGCAGGGGGCACTGCTTGGCTGCGTGGGCGCGGTGCAACTAGTGATGATCCTGCTACATCCCGAACCGTCGCGCGAAATCGGTATCACGCCGCGGCTTCTCGCTTTAATCATCTACGTCAAGCAACTTCTGTTGCCGCTGCTGGGGACCGTTCGAACCGAGACCCTGACGCACGACCTGATCCGCGACATGCTCGCTGGACGGTCCCTTTGGATGCCGCTTCTCCTCAGTGCCACCTGGATGACGGCGATCGTGCTAGCCGCATGGCAGAGCCGCGTCAGCGAGGCACGTTGGCTTGTCACCGCCGGAGCTGTTCTGATGGCGGCGTCCTATTTCGGTGCCTTGGGACAGCATATCGACCTTCTGCTCGCCACGTTTGGTGATCGCTACAGCTACGCCCCCATGGCGCTGTTCAGTCTTGCCCTTTTGGCGGTCGCCCTCGGAGCACGAGGGTGGCTCCAGGGCGCGGCGGCGGTTGTGCTCTGCGTGATCCTATGGACCGGCATGCATGAATACTTCTCGCCCCCGCGGATGATGCAGGACGGGTCATCGTGGCGGGAAGAAATCGCGCGATGGCACGCCGACCCTGCATACCGGGTCCAGTTCTGGCCGACATCTGATGTCTGGCGCTGGCCGATTGCTTCACTGACCGGGCCACGGGGGCATTGATCGCCACCACGCTTGCCACTCACCGAGGCTTCCTCTAGCTCTTGACGAATGAGATTTCGCAGACTTCTGAAAAGCGTGCCCCAAGACATCGGCTGCCGCACCTCCGTTCCCCGTCGTGCACATGGTCGATCAGGTCTGGTGCGACCGATTTGGCGTGTTTGTGCGAGGGTGGATTCACGCGCACGAGCACAGGGTACGTGAAATCGCGCTGACCAGCGGAGAGCGACGGGTCGCAACACAGATCTTCCTGCACCGGCCTGATCTGCTCAATCACTACCCCGCGCACCCGCACATTGCCGATACCGGATTCGAGCTCTACCTCGATTGTCCTCCGTTCGAGCCGGTCTGGATCGAGGCGGTGACCGACGTGGGGTCCGCGCGCGCGAAAGTCACCGTTCCGCCGCACCTGCACACCGAGGACGAACAGGCGTGGTTGGAAGCGGACCATCCCTGGACCCGCTTCGTCAGCGCGATGCGCGAGCGCGGCGGAAGAGTGCTGGAGGTGGGTTCGCGTCGAGACGTGGGTCCGATGACTGCCTCGGTCGAACGCGATCCGTTTGGCCCCGGCTGCACGCTCGTTGGCTGCGACATCCATCACGGTCCGGGTGTCGATTTCGTCGTTGACGTGCATTCCTTGAGCCGAGTCGTCGATCGCAATTCGCTCGATGGCGTGTTCTCGATCGCAGTGCTGGAGCATCTTGCCGCGCCATGGATGGCGGCCGCGGAGATCAACCGGTGTCTTCGGATCGGCGGGCTGACGCTGCACGTCACGGTGCAGACCTGGCCGGTCCATGAGCAGCCCAACGATTTCTGGCGCATGTCCGACCGGGGACTGGATATGTTGTTTGGAGCGGCTACCGGCTTTGAGGTCGTCGAATCGGGTATGCGCGGCCCGGCGCGTATCCATCCCTCGCCAGCCATGCGTGAAGTTGGCTGGCGCGACATGCCTACCAGCATCGGCTTCGCCGAAAGCTTCATCCTGGCGCGGAAGGTGGCGGAGATTGCGCCGGACGCGGTTGCGTGGCCGATGACGGCCGGCGATATGGGTTCGCTGAGCCGCGCTTATCCGAAAACTGGATGATCGGATCGCGCGACCTGTAAACGGGTTTCGCCTGGGTTCGCTGCGAAATAGCGGAGCTACGGCGCTCGGTTGCGAATATTCGGTTGGAGTTGAAGGTCGCGCTCGATCATCGCGACATCGCCACCTGGCAAGCTGGAAACAACGGCGCGCCAGTCCACAATATCGGGTACTTTGGTGGGATTTGCCCGCAGCAATTCGATTTTGAGGAATGGACATCCTGTGAGAAGCAGTTGCCGCCATAGGTCGGAGGTGGGATTGAGTGGTCGGCCCGCGGCTGCCGCCTCGCGAATGCGCCGGGTGGCCTCGGCCCTCATCTGCTCCAGCGGGTCGCGAATTATGTTGTTTCGGTCAACAGTGGTCTCAACCGCGGCGGTCCGCTCCAGCAGTTCGTGATAACGCCAAAGGGCTCGGCAACGCAGACCAGCCTTAAGCAGTTGCTGAGTCAGCCCAACCTCATAACGAGGTACGACCCAATGCTTCGACGAAACTTGACGCACGCCACGCCAGAACTTCCGCCACGCTGGACTTGTTATCGCCCTTCGTCCGGCCAAAAGGAAAAAGGACTGTAGATGGTACCGGTACTGCCAGCTGTCGGTCAGACCCCAGATGTCGGCCTGCTCGAAATCAACGCGCGCCAGCATGTCCACGATTGGCAGCAGCGGGCCATAGACGCTGTCATTGGCGATAAGGACCTGTTCCGTCTCGGGCCGAGGCAAGTCGAGTAGGTCGAGAACTTCTCGAATCGCACCGAAGTCGTAACCAACATTTCTGCGCACGATCACGGCCCGACACAGCGATCGCAGCACGGTCAGACTGTCTTCGTGCAGACGCCCCGAATTGCTGATGAAGACAGTGGAGAAACCATTGACATGCAGCTCCCGGATGTACGCTTTGACGTGATCGGGCACACGCTGCCGTCGATCGAAATGGGTGAGCAACGCCACGCGTTCACCCAGTTCGATACGGCTCTCGGGCCATACAGCCACGACGTGATGCCGGCGCCGCACAAAGCTTAGCGCGTATGATAGATACGCACTCCATATATCTGGTGCCTGACCATAAACACGGCGCAGGCGAGCGCGCCACGATTCACCCATTCCTGATCAGCCGCCCGGTCGACCGGAGCTCAACAATACCTCCCCGCCGGCAACGTTGCGGTGGCCGATACGCTCCTGAGCAGCCGTTTCGCCGCGAACGGCGGCTTCCAGAAGTCCCATCGGCCTGTCCCCCTCATCAGACGCTTCGAGTATCTGCCTGACTCGCTCGAATCCTGCACGGCTGCGTTCGATCACCGAAATTTCATCGCTCTGCGAGTCAAGAACCGCAAGGCAGAACAATGCGTCACGCTGCGAATCCGACCGAGGAGCCGCCGACTCTGAGTCTGCCCATGGTCTGCTACGCAGCCCAAACGTGCGATCCAGGTCCAACGCGGCGGTATAGTGACCGGCATTCACGAGCTCAATCAGCGCCCGTTCGATGATGCCGGCGCGTCGCACATTACCATCCTGCGGGTTCGGGGCTGGCGGCAGGGTGCACAACCGTGCCACGGTATCGTCCGCCCCCACGGCGGCCAGGCACAACACCACCTCCGCTCTGGCTGCCCACGCGATTTCCTCGCTCATTGCATCTGCCATCGCCAAATCGGCAAGTGCGACCCGCAGCAAATCGGCGGCTTCGGCTGCTCGCAGGAACCGGCTCAACAGCGCGGCGCGGGCGGCACCCGAAGTGAGTCGCAGAACGGCGTCACTGTAAAGAAGGCCGCCGAGGCTAAGCGGTATTCGGTCAGCAAGTTCCTCCAGCGACAGACCCTGACAGGCAGGCAGTTGCTCCCCAAGGCCATCGAGACAGTATCCGAACCGCGTCAAACAGGCCTGTTCGAGCGGAACGAGAATGCGACGCGCCTGATCAAGGGCGCCGTCGTTCACCAATTCTTGGAAAGCTCGCCCCGCAAAGGCCAGAAACAGATCTTCCGTGAGGGAGAAATCGGCGGACCGACGTTCGAGGTAAGCCCGGTATTCCGTTTTCGATACGGCATCATCACGCTCCAGCTTCACCGGCCGATCGCTGGCGAAACCCACCAGAGAATGACCATCTTTGTGGATGATGATGTGGCCAAATCCGGCTTCCGTCAGCAGCTGATGCAGGCTCTGCCGATTCTGAAAGATCAGATGCAACCCGGGGGAGAGTAGCCCGATCAATACGCCAGGAGGAGTGTCGGGCCGCAGATCCGCGCCGTCAGGCGTCGTGAGGATGAGTATCCCGCCCGGCCGAAGCATATTACGCAGCACACGAACGAACCGCGCTGGCGAGGGAACGTGTTCAATTGTCTCCGACGCTAGAATGACGTCACGTGTGCCGGAAAAAGTCGGTTCGGCGTCGCCAAGGTAACGGCACTCGATTGACACACCCAACATGTTCTGGCCCAGATTCGCTATTCCTCCCGGGTCGATGCCTAATCCGATCCAGTTCTTGGCGTGGCGCGCATAATCGAGGCCAAACCCGAAGCCGCAGCCAACCTCAGCATAAAGGCTTCCAGCCGGGGCGGAACATTGCGCCAGGGGGCGCGTGATCAAGGAAAGCCCAGCACCTTGCTGCAGGTAGAAGGGGACCCGCCCGCGTCCAAGCATTGCCTCTTCGGCATAATCCGGCGGGTTCTGATCTGCGTAAAATGGGCAGCTGCAGGTCGGGCAGCGGAGCACCGCGGTTTTCTTCCGCGAACCGGGCGACGTGGTGAATTCAATCGCGAGCATGCGTCTCTTTGGAGCGCGCGACCCGCAATTAGGGCAGGTCATCCAACGCCTTCTGATTGCTGTCCTACTCGCCCATTGCACGGTCGGGGGTTTCATGCCCGGTGGAACAGGGAATCTTTGGCCGGCCCGGCCCCAGCGCGAGTGCAGTCGCGCCATCAGGCGCCTGATGTCGAGAAGAAGTTGTCTTCGAGCCATTTCTTATCGAAGGTCCGGTGACCTTGAGCCACCCGCGAGCAACATACATGTCGAATTGAGACTCATCGGCGGTGTGCCTATACGGTCATGTGCCGAGCGCGATAAGGCGCCGATCCGAGGTTTGGGAATCCGAGTAGAAGCCGAGAGGGAGGCCCGTCCGGTGGGACGGGCGCAACCCACAGGTTCTTATCTTTAGGCGTGCGGGAGATCAAGCGCACAGCCCCGTGAGCGAGGGAAGGCAAGCGCCTACCCCCGATGCTCGGGATAGCTGGGCCCCAACGGTCGTTAACCTCGCCCAGCAAACCGGGCGAGGTTAACGGGGTCAACAGGTCAGGCTACTAGCCGTAGTGGATGTTGTTGCTGAGGTTGGTCACATTGAGGAAGGTGATCTCTGTCTTGTCCGACAATGTCAGCGTCGTGCTCCCATTTGCGATTGAGATCGATGACTTCGCCGAGTTGTAGCCGATTAACCCCACCGCATCGGCGTTGGAAAGGTTAGTAATGTAGTCATGGGCACCAACGCCAGCGGTGTTCACTGCCAGGAAGAAATAGGTGTTGCTTCCTGAGCCACCGGTGAATGTATCCGATCCGGAACCCGCGTCGTAGAGGTTGGTGCCGGCGCCTCCGACGACCGATACGCTTGCTGATCCTACCGCGAAAACGTCGTTGGTGCCCGTCGATTGCGCGGCATTGAGTGTCTCGTTGCCTGCTCCTGCGCCGAAAAGGAGTGTCCCTCCGCCGAGGTAGGTGACATCGTGCCCGGCCGTCCCGAACACGGTCGCACCGCCGGGCGCCTGACCTGAGATCGTAGAGTTGTCCATTGCGCCGACAAGGACGCCGCCGGTACCGCCCGACGATGCTGTTGCTTCCGCTCCCGCTCAGGACGGTCGCGGCGCTGGAGCCGCCAACGAAGGTGAGATTGCCTGCCCCACCGAACACCAACAGTCCGTTGCTGCCAGCCCCAGCTGTCACCGTAGTCGGGCTGCTCAGGCCAACGATCGAATCGTTCGACCCCATATCCAGGACGTTGAGCGAAGCCGCGCCGGCCTGGCCGCCGAACACCCACGCATCGCTTCCGGCCGTGGTGACCGAAGTGTAGCTGGTTGCGGCTGAAACGGTTGCATTTGAACCGGTGATCGACACCGTCAGCAAGCTCTGGCCGTCGGGGCTGCCCACGATAAAAGCAGGCCCGGCTGCAGTTATTGTGTTAACGCCCGTCCCCACGAAGACCGTGTCATCGCCAGTCGTGCTGACAAGATTTAGCCCGGACACGCCGATGAGGTTGGCACCGTTATCGGCAGCCACGGTGCCTTGGCCCGAGGCGTTGATCGTGTCGTTCCCGGGTGCAGTAGAGATCAGGTACACTCCGGAGGCAGAGATAACGTTGTTGCCACCCGAGGCGGCGACAGTGCTCAGCCCAGAAACATTGTATGAAGACCCGATCGTGCCGCTGATGATGTCGACGTTGGTGCCGGTCAAGGTCGACGGGACGGCACCGACATTGACCACATAGTTGTAGCCACCCGGTATCGATGCATTGATCGAACCCGGCCCCGACAGCACAAGCTCGGTGACGCTTTGCGGAGGAACCAGCGGCCCCGGGCCTGGGATGGCCCCCGCCCCGCTGTCGGTGGTGACCTGGAGCCCGCCAACCGTATCGATCGAATTGAGTAGACTGCCGATCTGTTGTGCGAGATTAAGAACGTCGCCGGTTCCCGACGACACCGTCACATGCCCCGACGTCCCCGGAACCGTTACAGAACCCGACATGATATTCTCCGTACACTTGCTGTGACCGAGAGCCGGAGGCTGCCAGGTCGTTACTGATTTCTACCGACATCCAATCGGCTAGCGCAATCTTTTTCTCAACGGATCGTGAGATTGCATCGCCGGTAATCACGACCTGTTGAGCATCCGCAGCATATACGTTCGAGCAATCTGTGCAACATCAAAATGCTCTGCACCTAACCAGGGCGTGTCCTCGACACTCCTATCGAAGATCCTGGCCGGATCCCGATCCCGAATTGGATCCATTGATTCTAAACGATAGGCTGGTACATCAATGTCTGCCCGACCATGGCAAACCTACCGAATACGGCCGACACCGAACGTATCGCATCACAACTTTTGATTGTCGATATGGTATCAGAATATTTCCGTGAGTAATGTGCGACATGATTCTAATTGCTAATCATCATCAGTCTTTGTGTGCAATGAAATGTGATCTGCCCTGTCTCGGCATACCTCGATTCGGTAGCGGCCCACCGGCTCCCCATGGACACTAAAGTGACACAACCGCCGACCGCCTCCCTATCCGACCCCGCGACGCCGCGGATCAGGCATTGCCGAGCCGGGTTGGTGACAGGGGGTTATCGGCGATCCAAAAACGCCTGACAGGCTAGCGGCGGGACGCGAACATCGGCGGGCGAGCAGATGGCATGCACTTCCGCGCTCTGGCGGCCCCTCTCGGCTCCGCGGCCTCGACGTGTAATTAGGCAGGCGGACATGCCGGAGCGGCCCGACGAGAATCGCGAAGTGGCCTCATACGGCTGAAATCGTATGCAAAAACCAAACTGGGGCGTTTTAATCCTAAGAGGGTAACGCTCGAAAGGCAGCGCGCCGAACACCACCGGTGGTCGCATCAAGTTCGATCCACGTTCCGCCGGCGGCGACAGTGGCGTCAACGGCAGCGCCCCAAGCTCAGTGCGGCGAGCGAAAACCCGCCCCTCCCGGTTGCTGTCGACGCGCCGCTCAGGCACGCAACGCAAGCGCCGCAGCGGTTCGGTTACAGCAGAAAGATTGCCATGCCGACGAGCAACACGACCATAAAGATGACCGCGCCGATCGTGGCGGAGGTGAAACTGGCCCACATCCTCTCCCGATCCTCGGTCAGGGCTTCGATGCTTTCCGGTCCGGTATAACGAACAGTGCCGTGGCTGGCCATTGTATCCCTCAGGCGACGAGAATTTCGACACGTTTTATGCCACGCCGCCGCTGCGCGACAAGAGGCCGCGGGATCGGGCTTCATGGTGAGACCCGTCCCGCGGGGCACGACGGGACAGCGGGACGAGAACCATGCGTCCGGGTGAGATCTTGGCCATCAATACGCGAATGGTCTCGCGTTGACCATCGTGTCGTCGCGGCGCCAGGCGACACCGTCAGCTTGCGGCGCCCTATCTATGGCACTGTCGGTCTCCACGGCAGGGGATTGGTGAGACAGGCCCCTGGCGCCGGCGACGCCGCAGGCATTCCGGCGGCGAAAGCGGCCAGAGCCGCCGGGTAGATCGCATGTTCCTGACACAACACGCGTTGCGCCAGTTTCCTCCTCGGTGTCGTCGGGCAGCACCGGCACCGCGGCCTGCGCGAGGATCGGGCCCGACATCCATCTCCTGCGTGACAAGATGAACCGTGCAGCCATGCAGCTTCACGCCCGCCTCCAGCGCGCGCGCATGGGTATGCAGACCAGGGAAGGACGGCAACAGGCTGGGATGGATGTTCAGCATGCGGCCGCGCCAGGCTTCCACCAGAACCGGGGTCAGCAGCCGCATGTAGCCGGCGAGGCAGACGATCTCGACGTCAGCCGACCGCAGCACGGCATCGATCGCGGTTTCATGCGCGGCGCGGTCGCGGCCGAAATCCCGATGATCGATCGCCTCGGCACGAATGCCGGCGAGCCGCGCCGTGGTGAGGCCGGCGGCGTCGCGACGGTTCGACAGAACCAGGTCGATCCGCGCCGGAAAGGCCGGATCGCGCGCCGCCGCGATCAGCGCCGCCATGTTGGACCCGCGGCCGCTGATCAGGACAGCCGTGCGGCGTTTCATTCCGGCCAGCCCGCAGCCGGCTCGATCCGCACCGAAGCGGCGCCGGCAGCAGCTTCGATGACGCCAATGCGGCTGACGATTTCGCCCGCCGCCTCCAGCACCCGGGTCGCCGCATCGGGGTCGGAGACAACCAGTGCCATGCCGATGCCGCAGTTGAAGACACGCAGCATCTCGGCTGGCGCGACGCCGCCGGTGCGGGCGAGCCAGCCAAACACCGGCGGTATCGGCCAGGACACGCGTCAGCGTCGCCGCCGTCTCGTCCGGCAGCACGCGCGGCAGGTTGCCCGGCAGCCCGCCGCCGGTGATATGCGCCGCGGCCTTCAGCAGCCCGGCCCGGTGGAGCGCCAGCACCGACGCTCACGTAGATCCGCGTCGGCGTCATCAGCGCCTGACCCAGCGTCTGCTTCGGGTGCGAATGGCGCCGGCGTCGGTCCACGGCAGGCGGCTCGCCTCGACGACGCGGCGCACCAGCGGAAACCGTTGGAATGCAGGCCCGCGCTCGCCAGTCCAAGGATCGTGTCGCCGGGCGTGACCGGACCGAGGCAGCAGGTCGCCGCGCTCCGCCGCGCCGACCGCGAACCCGGCCAGATCGTAGTCGCCGCCGGCATACATCCCCGGCATTTCGGCGGTTTCGCCGCCAACCAGCGCGCAGCCGGCCTCGTGGCAGCCGCTGGCGATGCCGGCGATCACCGCGTGGGCCTGTTCGACCGGACAGTTTGCCGGTGGCGAAATAATCCAGGAAGAACAGCGGCTCCGCGCCCTGCACCACCAGGTCGTTGACGCACATCGCCACCAGATCGATGCCGACGGTGTCGTGCAGCCCGGTCTCGATGGCGATTTTCAGCTTGGTGCCGACGCCGTCGGTGGTGGAGACCAGCACCGGGTCGATAAACCCCGCCGCCTTCAGGTCGAACAGCGCGCCGAAGCCGCCCAGCCCGCCCATGACCCCGGCGCGGCTGGTCGCCTTCGCCAGCGGCTTGATCATCTCCACCAGCGCGTCGCCGGCCTCGATATCGACGCCCGCGCGCGCGATAATCCAGCCGGTTTCCGGGCCGCGGCGCCGGATGCGCGCCTTGGTGATCCGCACTCGTCATGGCAAACCCCTGGTAACGTCAGCCGTTCAGGTAAAGGGAGGCAGACAGAACCATGGGCCGGCCATCGATTGCAATCCGCCCATTGGGCTGCCCACTGGGCCACCCAATAGATCACCCGGTGGCCCACCGGATGGGGGAAGCCGGCAATGCCTGACGGCTCTCCGACCGACCCGGCGACGACCACGTCCCTGGTGAACCTGGCCAACATCATTACGTTCGGCCGGCTGTGCGCCGTGCCGCTGGCATTCTGGCTGGTGCTGGACCACCGGATCGGCGACGCTTTCATTCTGTTCGTCGCAGCCGGGCTGTCCGACGCTCTCGATGGCTGGCTGGCACGGCGCTACGGCGGCAACGCGGTCGGCGCGCTGATGGACCCGGTGGCGGACAAGGCGCTGCTGGTGACGATGTACATCACCCTCGCGACGGTGGGCGTTCTGCCCGACTGGCTCGCTATCCTGGTGGTGTTCCGCGACCTGCTGATCGTGGGGGGCGTTGTCATCCTGGCTGTGCTAGGACATGCGGTGGCGATCCGGCCGCTGTATATCTCGAAGCTGAACACCGTGATGCAGATCGTGCTGATCGGCGGTCACCCTGTTGCAGGGCGGCTTCGGCCTGGGAATTCCCTGGTTGGCGGACGTGCTGACCTGGTGCGTCGGCGGTGACGACATTGGCCTCGGGCGCGGCCTATGTCTGGAACGCGGCACGTGGTGGTTGAATTGGGAGACGATATTGCCGGCAGCGGACCAGGATCAGCTCATCGCGGAGGCACCGGCCGAACCGGCCGCCGCGCCTACGCGCGTCGTTCCACGCGACACGAGCCCAGCGGTTCGCACTGATCATCGGCCTGCTGGTGGCGTTCTGGCTGGCGTTGCAACTGTTCGCCTCGGTTCTCGCGCCATTCGTCGCGGCCGCGGTGATTGCCTACGCGCTCGATCCGGCGACGACGCAACTGACGCGGCTCGGCCTGCCCCGCGGCGCCGCGGCGCTGCTGATGATTCTGGCGGTCATCGCCGCGGTCCTGCTGTTCGCGCTGCTGCTGTATCCGCTGGTGATCGTGCAGATCGGGCTGCTGGTGAACCGCATTCCCGCAATACGCGACGCTGCTGCAAGGCTGGGCGCGGGAAGTGCTGACCGATCTGCAGGAGAATTTCGGCCCCGACGTGGTGAACGACAAGCTGCGCGACCTGGTCAGCGGCCAGGCCGGGTCGATGCTGAGCATCCTGTTGTCGACCGTGACCGGCCTGATCGGCAGCAGTTTCGCCATCTTCAACCTGCTGTCGCTGGCCGTGGTGACCCCGGTGGTCGGGTTCTACCTGCTGCGGGACTGGCCCAGCGTGGTCCATATGGTGGATTCCTGGCTGCCGTATCGCTACCGGGGTGTGATCCGGGCGCAGGCGCGGGAGGTCGATCGCATCCTGTCCGCCTGGGTGCGCGGTCAGGCTCTGTGCTGCCTGTTCCTGGCACTCTATTACGCGGCAAGCCTGACGATCGCCGGGCTCGACCTTGGGCTGATCGTCGGACTGACGGCGGGGCTGCTGTCGTTCATCCCCTATGTCGGCTCGATCACCGGCGGGGTGACCGCGATCGGTCTGGCCCTGGCGCAGTTCCCCCACTGGCGAGGCGTGGCGGTGGTCGGCGCCGTGCTGGTCATCGGGCAGATCCTTGAAGGCTACGTGATCTATCC
This sequence comes from uncultured Alphaproteobacteria bacterium, assembly GCA_963817185.1. Classification (GTDB taxonomy): domain Bacteria; phylum Pseudomonadota; class Alphaproteobacteria; order Acetobacterales; family Acetobacteraceae; genus Rhodopila. The sequence continues at coordinate 23,156 of CAWFNN010000009.1, forward strand.
ACGCTTCCTCGGGGATCGGGTGGAACTGCCGGCGGTCTGGGTGATCTTCGCGCTGTTCGCCGGCGGTGCCGCGTTCGGCTTCCTCGGGGTGATGCTGGCCGTGCCGGTGGCCGCGACGATCGGTGTGCTCGCGCGGTTCTGGCTGCGACGGTATCTGGCGAGCCCGTTGTATCTCGATCCGCCCGCCACCTGAATGACGCAGCCCTCATGCCGCCAATGATACACCCCTGATGCCGCCGGAATGCTCGCAACTGCTGCTGCCGTTCCCACATGCCCCGGCTTCGACCCGCGGGATTTCCTCCCGGCGACCTCAAACCAGGAGGCGCTGGCGTGGCTCGGCACGCGATTGGCCCGATCGGCGGCTGGCGCTGTGGGGGCCGGGAGGCTGCGGCAAATCACATCTGCTGCACATCTGGGCGGAGCAGACCGGCGCTACGATCCTCGCGGGTCAGACGCTGCGGCAGATCTTGACAGCATGCCCGACAGCGGCGCCCTCGCGCTCGACGACGCCGACACCGTCGCGTCGGAACCACTCTTGCTGCATCTGCTGAACACCGCGCGCGACCGGGGTCTGCGCGTGCTGCTTTCCGGCCGCACGCGCGCCGTCGCGCTGGCCGGTTCGCCTGCCCGACCTGTCCAGCCGACTGCGGGCCATCACCGCGGTGGAAATCCGGCCACCGAGTGACGATCTGCTGGCCGCCCTGCTGATGCGCCTGCTGTCGGACCGTCAATTGAGCGTGGCGCAATCGGTGCAGGACTGGCTGCTGACTACGTCTGCCTCGGTCGCCGGCGGCCTTGCGGCAGGCGGTGGCACGGCTGGACCAAGCGAGCCTGACGCTCGGCAAGGCAATCACCCGCTCGCTTGCGCGGCGGATCCTGGCGGCCGATGGTATTTCGTGCGGACAGCGGATGAAGTTTCCATTTCAGGGGTTGACCCCTCCTCCCAGCCACCCGGCTTCCTGTAAGGTGCCGACTGCGTCACGCGAAGGAACCGGATCAATGGTGCTGAAGGCCGATGCCGCAGAGCTGATGGAACAGGCGTCGCCAGTCCGATCGAGAAGACTGCCGCTTCCAGGCCCGATCAAGGCGAAGTCAGCATCGCAAACCGAAGCCCCAGCGTGGCCTCGACAGCCCGGAACGTTTCATCAACCGCGAGCTGTCCTGGCTGGATTTCAACCACCGCGTCCTGGAGGAGGCGGAGAACCCGCGCCACCCGCTGCTGGAGCGGCTGCGCTTCCTGTCGATCAGCGCATCCAACCTCGACGAGTTCTACTCGGTCCGCGTCGCCGCGCTGATCGGGCAGGCGAAGGCAGGCGCCACCCTGGTCTCGGCCGATGGCCGCACCGCGGCGCAGCAGTTGGCCGCCATCAAGCAGCGCGCCGAACTGCTGCTGGCCGACCAGCAGCGCATCCTGAGCGAACTTCTCGGCCTGCTGCGTGAGGCCGGGGTTGCGCTTTGCGGCACCAAAGGCCTGTCCGACGGCGACAAGGTCCTGGCTCGACGCCTGGTTCATGGAGCGGGTTTTCCCGGTGGTGACCCCGCTGGCGGTCGATCCGGCGCATCCGTTCCCGTTCATCTCCAATTTCGGCCTGGTGCTGGCCCTGCATCTGGTGCGGGAGGACGACGGACAGACGCATGCGCGGGCTGTTGCCGTTGCCCAGCCAGATCGAGCGCTTCGTCCGTCTGCCGGCCGGCGATGCCGGGGGCTCGATCCGCTTCATCCTGCTGGACGATCTGGTGGTGCTGTTCCTCGACCGGGTGTTTCCCGGCTTCCGGCTGACCGGTCACGGCCTGTTCCGGGTGATCCGCGACACCGATGTGGAGTTCGAGGAAGAAGCCGAGGATCTGGTGCGTTCGTACGAGACCGCGCTGAAGCGCCGCCGCCGCGGCGTGGCGATCCACCTGGAGATCGCCGCCGGGATGCCGCCGGAGTTGCGCGAGCTGGTGATCGACGAGCTGGACGCGGCGCCGGACGAGATCCATGACGACCAGCGTCTGCTGGGTCTGGCGGACATGAAGCAGATGATCGTCGACGACCGCCACGATCTGCTGTTCGCGCCTTATACGCCGCGCTTCCCCGAGCGCATCCGCGATTTCGGCGGCGACTGCTTCGCCGCGATCCGCGCCAAGGACATCATCGTCCATCATCCGTACGAGAGCTTCGACGTCGTCGTGCAGTTCCTGCGCCAGGCCGCGCAGGATCCGGCGGTGATCGCGATCAAGCAGACGCTGTACCGCACCAGCCGCGACAGCACGATCGTCAACGCGCTGATCGAGGCCTCGGAGGCCGGCAAGTCGGTCACCGCGATGGTCGAACTGCGTGCTCGGTTCGACGAAGAAGCGAATATCCGTCTGGCGCGGCGCATGGAAGCCGCCGGCGTGCAGGTGGTGTACGGCTTCACCGGCTTGAAGACGCACGCCAAACTATCTCTGGTGGTGCGAAGAGAGGCCGGCGCGATCCGGTCGTACGCCCATTTCGGCACCGGAAACTATCATCCGATCACCGCGCGTATCTACACCGACCTGAGCTTCTTCACCACCGATCCGGCGCTGACGCGCAATTCCGCCCGCCTGTTCAACTTCATGACCGGCTATGCGCGTCCGGAAATCATGGAGGAACTCGGTTTCAGTCCGCTCACGACCCGAACCAAACTTCTGGCGCTCATCCACAAGGAAATCGCGTTCGCTCGCGACGGCAAGCCGGGAACCATCTGGCTGAAGATGAACAGCCTGACCGATGTCGCACTGATCGACGCGCTGTACGAGGCCTCTCGCGCCGGCGTGAAGGTCATGGCGGTGATCCGCGGTATCTGCTGTCTGCGGCCTGGTGTGCCCGGCCTGTCGGACAACATTCGGGTCAAATCGATCGTCGGGCGCTTTCTGGAACACGGTCGTATTTACGCGTTCGGCAACGGTCACCCGCTTCCCAGCCGGCATGCTCGGGTATTCATCAGCTCCGCCGACTGGATGGAGCGAAACATGGACTGGCGCGTCGAGACCCTGGTGCCTATTCACAACCCGACCGTCCACGCTCAGGTGCTGGACCAGATCATGGTGATCAACCTGAAGGATTCGCTGCAATCATGGGAACTGAACGCAGATGGCGCTTGGACCCGTGTCGAGCCCGGCCGCAAGCCGGTTTCCGCTCATGACTATTTCATGACGAATCCGTCCCTGTCGGGCCGCGGATCGGCATTGCACGGACCGCCGGTGGCGGTACCCTCTCCCCTAGTGGGGACGAGGCGGCAAGATCGATTGATGCAGGACTGATTAATGCCTTTCGCCCCGCCTCCCCCGTTGCCACGCTGCGGCGTCGTCGATCTCGGCTCGAACTCAGTCCGGCTGGTGGTCTATGAGGGCCACACGCGCAACCCGATGCCGATTTTCAATGAAAAGGCAGTGCTGCGGCTGGGCCGCGGCCTGCAGACGACCGGGCGCCTGAACGAGGAAGGGATGGACCAGGCGTTGACGGTAATGCACCGGTACCATGCCGTTGCGCGCGCCATGGGGGCCAGACCGTTCGAGGTGCTGGCGACCGCCGCGGTGCGCGACGCCGATAACGGACCAGCCTTCGTCGACGGCCCTGCGCGACCGCATGCCGGGCGTGCCGATCCATATCCTGTCGGGCGCCGAGGAAGCAGCCTATTCCGCCGACGGCATGCTGTGCGGCATCCCGGCCGCCGAACGGCGTGCTCGCGGATATCGGTGGCGGATCATTGGAGGTGGTCCGGCTGGTCGATGGCACGCGTGGGCCGTCGCAGACGCTTCGGCTGGGGGTGATCCGGCTGGCCGAACGCTGCGGCGGCGATCCGGTGCGCGCGCGGACCATCGCCGAGGAGGATCTTCAGGCCGTCCCGTGGCTGGCGCAGGCCGCCGGCCGCGACCTGTACCTGGTGGGCGGCGCCTGGCGCGCCATGGCACGCATCCACATGGCGCAGACCGGCTATCCGCTGAACATGGTGCATCACTATACGATCGGACGGGAGGAAGCGCGCGACCTCGCCGGCCTGATCTCCACCGCGCCCCGGAAGGTGCTGGAACGGTTGCCCGGCGCGCCTCGTCGGCGCATCGACGATCTGCCGTTCGCCGCCGTCGTGCTGCGCCGGCTGTTGCGCATGACCGCCGTCCGGCGGGTGATCTTCAGTGCCAGCGGACTGCGGGAAGGCTGGTTCATGCGGCGGATGCCGCGGGAAATCCAGGAGCAGGACCCTCTCCTCAGTGCTGCCTGGGAACTCGCTGCCCGGCATGGTCGCGATCCGTCGCTGCCGCCGGCATTGGTGGACTGGACCTCGCCGTTGTTCCCGCGCGAAAGCGCCGAGGACGCAAGACTGCGGGAGGCGGTGTGCTGGATGTCGGACATCGGCAGCCACGACCATCCGGAATTCCGCGCCGAACAGGCGTTCCTGCGCGTCTTGCGCCAGCCGGGGGTAGGATTGGATCACCACTCGCGGGCATTCCTGGCCCTCGCGGTCGCACTTCGGTACGAGGCTGAGTCCGACGCCGCTTTCCTCCGACCCGTCCCGTCTGTTGCTCGACATCGACACCGCCAGCCGAGCCGAGGTGCTCGGGATCGCACTGCGTCTGGCCTACACGCTGTCGGCGGGGACGAAGGACCTGCTGACGGGGACACGGCTGCGGGTCGAAGGGCTCAGGCTGGTGTTACTTTTACGGGAGAACAGCGGCGTGTTCGCCGGGGAAAGCGTGATCCGGCGGCTGGAGCGGCTGGCTCAGGCGGTCGGGCTGCAGGCGGCGGCGCAGCCGGATCGGGTGACGGCGATAGCGGAATGATCCGGAAGGCGCAGGCCGGCGAGGCTGAGGCGGTCCGCGGCGTCGTGCTGTCAGCCTATGAGCGATACGTAGCGGTGATCGGAAGGGCGCCGGGGCCGATGCTCGACGACCATGCGTTGCGGATCGCCGCGGACCAGGTCTGGGTGCTCGAAGAGGCGGACGGGATCGCGGGCGTGCTGGTGCTGGAGGATGGGCCCGCCGGTTTCCTGCTCGATAATATCGCGGTGCGGCCGGATCGGCAGGGCCGCGGATTCGGCCGATCACTACTGGATTTCGCGGAAGCGAAGGCCGCCCGGTGCGGCTGTGAACTCGATCAGTCTGTATACCAACGCGCTGATGGTCGAGAACATCGCCATTTACACCGCGCGTGGTTATCGCGAGCGGAAGCGGCGGCGCGAGAAGGGGTTCGAAAGGGTGTATATGGAGAAGCGGCTGGCCTGAACCGACGCTCCGGCATCCATCACGCCGATATTGGTATACGATCGGTGTCGATCTCCTGGTAGTTCCAGAAGCTGTCAAGGGCAATGCGCAACCGGTTCGGCTTCGGGCGCAGCCGCATCCCGTCCGCGGCGCTAACCGGGGCATGTGGCGCCAGCACGGTGCGCCAGAAATCCGGCGTCAACACCACATCGTCCATCGAGGCATGGGATCCGGGCGCGGGCACCCCCCCGCGCCAGGCCAGGCGGATCGGCGACGGTGCGAGCGCGTGCACGTGTTTGCCGAAATACGGCGCCTCATGCATTAGACCCGAGTTCACGGTCAGCACGGCGCTAATCTGCGGCAGGGCCATCATCCGGTATACATTGTCATTGATAACGCCGATCACGCGGGCCGGCGCGGTGGCGGCCACCTCGAGCAGGGAGTGGTGCCGGTCGAGCGGGTGCGGCTTCAGGACGACCGCCGGATAGCGGGCACAGATCGCATGAATTTCCGAAGCCCTTGGCACAGCATCGAAGAAGGTCCCATCGGCGATCTGGGTAGAATCGAACCGCCGCTGACCGACGACCAGCAGCGTGTTGTCCGGAACCCGCGACTCTGATATGAAACGACACATGGCTTCTCGCAGGCTGGCGGTAGCGAACACCTCGCTTTCTTGCACCGCCATCGACAGCAGGGCCGTCTGGGTATCCGAGGCGGAGGCGCGCACCGCGAACAGCAGGTCGTCCAGGAAGCGCACGGGATGCAAACGAAGGTCGATATACGGCACTGCATGCTGATCCAGCAGGTCGACCAGCCACGGGGGCATCTCATAGCCGATGCAGAATCGGCCGCGCAGCTGTTCAATGACCGGCCCAGGCCACGGCAGCCGATCGTGAACCGACGCCCAATATGCATCTGCGTTCGCCTGCGGGCGGAGAGATTCGATCCAGCCCGTGAGCGACGCTGTTGTCAGGGCTGCGGACGTCAGGCCAGATGCCAGATAGATCTGACGCTTGATCGCGTTCCACAGCCAGAGCGTGAGCCGGTCCGTACCCCCTGGGCGCCCGTTCCCCTCAGGACGCAGCAGGTCCCCAACGACGACCACATCTTGGATCACAGCGGGCCGGTCAGGACAGCAGATTCAGCACCGCGGACGCAGCAACTGTGGCGGGTGAAGCGACCCCGGCCACCGACGCCGCGGCCGCCGCGGACGATGCCATGGATTGCAATGCTCCGCCGTGGTGGTGATGGCCATGCGCGCCCCCCGCCTCCTGGGCGTTCTGGGCATCAAGCTGCTGGCTGAAGGGGGTCACGCCAGGGGCGGGCGTAACGACCTGAGGTTCGTCGGTTTGCTGGTTCGCCGGGGAGATCCCGTTGATGGCACTGATCGACATGGTGTTTCACCTCTGACTGGACTATGGGGCTGTACGGATAGCGGTTCGGCTATAACAGGCTAACCTTAACGAACGATGAATTTCCGACTTGCGTGAACGGGCGACCGTCGGGCTGGGCTGGCTTGATCTCCCACCTCCGTTCAGGATCTGCCATCTGTCGGCAACAATCGATCGCCGTCTTCCCGTACGAACCCCTTGACGCTGGCTCCTGGATGCGCCATCTCCAGGTCAATCAGGACTGACCCAGTCCGAATAACCGCAACGCGCAGAAAGCAGGGATTCGCACGCCATGCTGAGGCTGTCGAAGCTGACAGACTACGCCGTCGTGGTGCTTGTGCGCCTCGCCGGTATGGACGGCGTGCAGACCTCGCCCGGCATCGCCGCGGCGACGGGGATACCCGAACCCACCGTCGCCAAGGTGCTTGAAGACGCTGGCCGCCGGGAATCTGGTCTCGTCGCAGCGTGGCGCGAAAGGCGGTTACCGGCTGAACCGCGATCTGTCCGCCATCCCGATCGCCGATGTCATCGCCGCCATCGATGGTCCCATTGCCCTGACCGCCTGCGTCGAGGGCTCGCCGTCCGGCTGTGAATCGCAGGGCCTCTGTCCGATGCGCGGGCGCTGGGACCCGGTGAACGAAGCCATCCACAAGGCGTTATCCGCGATCACCCTTGCCGACATGAGAACGGGACTGCCGCCTGCGTTTCGCGTGCCCGCACACCAGGCGGCGGCTCTTCATTCCGCCGCCGAATAGGATTTTCCATGGCCGCTGTTACCGAAACGCTCGACACTGTCCAGTCCGTCACGCAGTCCGGCTACAAATGGGGCTTCGAGACGACGATCGAGATGGACTTCGCGCCCAAAGGGCTGAACGAAGACATCATCCGGCTGATCTCCGCCCGCAAGGAAGAACCCGAGTGGATGCTCGAATGGCGGCTGAAGGCCTATGCCGCCTGGCTGAAGATGGAGGAGCCCCACTGGGCTCGGGTCGACCATCCGCGCGATCGACTACCAGGATCTCCACTACTACGCCGCCCCGAAAAAGAAGGCCGGTCCGAAGAGCCTCGCTGATGTCGATCCCGAACTGCTGAAGATGTACGAAAAGCTCGGCATTCCCGTTGAAGGAACGGGCAATCCTGGCGGGCGTCGATCCTGATACGGTCAAGAACACCCAGGTCGCCGTGGACGCGGTGTTCGACAGCGTCTCGGTCGCCACCACCTTCCAGGCGACGCTACGCAAGGCCGGTGTCATCTTCTGCCCGATCAGCGAGGCGGTGCGCGAGCATCCCGATCTGGTGAAGCAATATCTTGGCACCGTGGTCCCCACCGGCGATAATTTCTTCGCCGCGTTGAACAGCGCGGTCTTCACCGACGGCAGTTTCGTCTACATTCCCAAGGGCGTGCGTTGCCCGATGGAGCTGTCGACCTATTTCCGCATCAATGCCCGCAATACCGGACAGTTCGAGCGGACGCTGATCATCGCCGAAGCCGGCAGCCATGTCAGCTACCTGGAAGGCTGCACCGCGCCGCAGCGCGATGAGAACCAGCTGCACGCGGCGGTCGTCGAACTCGTTGCGATGGATGACGCGCAGATCAAATACTCAACGGTGCAGAACTGGTATCCCGGCGATGCCAACGGCAAAGGCGGCATCTACAACTTCGTCACCAAACGCGGCGCCTGTCGCGGCGCGCGGTCGAAGATCTCCTGGACGCAGGTGGAAACCGGATCGGCCATCACCTGGAAATATCCGTCCTGCGTGCTGCACGGTGAAGACAGTGTCGGCGAGTTCTACTCGGTCGCGGTGACCAACAATCACCAGCAGGCCGATACCGGAACAAAGATGATCCATATCGGCAAGGGCTCGCGCAGCACCATCATCTCCAAGGGCATCAGTGCCGGGCATTCAAACAACACCTATCGCGGGCTGGTGCGGATGCTGCCCAGTGCCACGAATGCGCGGAATTTCACCCAGTGCGACAGCCTGCTGATCGGCGACCAGTGCGGCGCGCACACGGTGCCATACATCGAAAGCCGCAACCTGACGGCCAAGGTGGAACACGAGGCGACAACGTCGAAAATCGCCGACGACCAGTTGTTCTACTGCCGGCAGCGCGGTCTGTCGGAGGAAGACGCTGTTGGCCTGATCGTCAACGGTTTCTGCAAGGACGTGTTGAAGGAACTGCCGATGGAGTTCGCCGTGGAGGCGCAGAAGCTCCTGGCGGTTTCGCTCGAAGGATCAGTGGGATAGGACAGATGCTCGATATTCGCGGCTTGGCCGCTACGATCAACGACAAGCCCATCCTGAACGGCATCGACCTGACGGTCCCGCAGGGCGAGATTCACGCCATCATGGGGCCGAACGGGTCGGGTAAATCGACCCTGGCCTATGTGCTGTCCGGACGCGAGGACTATGCTGTCACCGCCGGGACGGTGACATTCAACGGCGTTGATCTGTTGGAGATGGAACCGGAACAGCGCGCCGCCGCCGGCGTGTTCCTGGCATTCCAGGCGCCGATCGAGTTGCCCGGCGTGAACAACGCCAACTTCCTGCGCACCGCGTTGAATGCGATCCGGCGCACCCACGGCGAATCCGAACTGGACGCGGTGCAGTTCCTGAAGCTGGCGCGCGCCGAGACAAAGCGGCTGGCGATGCCGGACGACATGTTGAAGCGCAACGTCAATGTCGGCTTCTCCGGTGGCGAGAAGAAGCGCAACGAGGTGCTGCAGATGGCCATCCTGCGCCCCAAGCTGGCGATCCTGGACGAGACCGACAGCGGCCTGGACATCGACGCGTTGAAGGTCGTGGCCGACGGCGTGAACGCCCTGCGCAGGCCGGATTTTTCCGCCCTCGTCATCACCCATCACCAGCGGCTGCTGGACCATCTGGTGCCGAACCGCGTGCATGTGCTGCTGGACGGCCGCATCGTTCGCTCCGGCGGTCCGGAACTGGCGAAGGAACTGGAAAAGAGTGGCTATGCCGGCCTGATCGCGGAGGCCGCGTGAGTACCGGAGCCGTCGGCTTTCCTGCGAGCGCTACGAGGAACTGGCCGGGCGTCTGCCCGGCGATTCCGCGCTGCGCGCCGCCGCCGCCGCCGCATTCCGAACCTCGGGATTGCCCGGCGGAACCCAGCAGCGCCGGCATCGAGGCCTGGAAATATCACCAGCCTGCGTCCGGTCGCCGAAACCAACTTCCGCCAGCGACACCAAGCCTCGGCACGAAGCAGAAACGATCCTGGCCGGTCTGCCGCTGCTGGATGCGCCGCGCATCGTGTTCGTCGACGGGACGTTGCGCGGCGATCTTTCGGTGATGCCCAGCCGTCGGGCTTCGCCCGGTTCGCCGAACAGCCGGATTTCGGCACGTTGTCCTGGCCGGACCGGGAGCCGATGGTGGCGCTGAATACGATGCTCGCCGCCGACGGCGCCGCGCTGCACGTGCCGGCCGGTCACGATGGCGGCGTGGTGCAGCTCGTCAGCATCGCCGGCGGTGATGCCGATTTTCATCCGCGCCACAGCATCCGCCTGGACGGAAGGCGCCCGGCTGACATTGGTGGAAATTTCCGCCGGGCAGGGCACCTATCTGCTGAACACGGTCGCCGAGATTCATGTCGCTCCGGGCGCGCATCTGACGCACATCCGTCTGCAGGACGAAGCCGCGCACGGCGTTTCACGTGTCAACGACCTATGCTGACATCGACGCCGACGGCGACCTATGACAGCTTCACGCTGAACCTGGGCGCGCGGCTGTCCCGCACCGAGATCCACGCGCAACTGACCGGCGCCGACGCCATCGCGCACCTCAACGCGGCGCAGATCCTGGCCGGGTCGCAGCATGCGGACTTCACCACGGTGGTCGGGCATAGCGCGCCGGGATGCACGTCGCGCCAGACGGTGAAGAACGTGCTGGCCGGCCGGTCGCGCGGCGTCTTCCAGGGCAGGATCGAGGTCGCCCGGAATGCCCAGAAGACCGACGGCTACCAGATGAACCAGGCGCTGCTGCTGTCGCCTTACGCGGAGATCGATTCCAAGCCGGAACTCGAGATTTTCGCCGATGACGTGAAGTGCAGCCATGGCGCGACGGTCGGCGAACTGGATGCGGAGCAGCTGTTCTATCTCCGCAGCCGCGGCATACCGGACGCCGAGGCTCGGTCCATCCTGGTGCGCGCCTTTCTGGCGGAAGCGCTGGACGCGGTTGACCGACGATACGATCCGCCGCCGGCTTGATGCCGCCGTCGAGCAGTGGTGGGAGAGGCAGAAGGCATGAACGTGATGACCAGTCCCACCGCGCTGGGCGTCCCCTCGCTGGACGTCGAACGCATCCGGCAGGATTTTCCGATCCTGACCCAGACGATCCGCGGCAAGCCTCTGGTGTTCCTCGACAGCGCGGCCTCGGCGCAGAAGCCGCGCGTGGTGATCGACGCCATGGTCCACGCGATGGAGACGCAATACGCCAACGTCCATCGCGGCCTGCACTGGATGAGCGAGCGGACCACGGAAGCCTATGAGGCCGCGCGCGATGCCGTCGCCGCACTGATGAACGCGAACGACCGTTCCGAAGTCATTTTCATCGCGCAACAGCACCGAGGCGATCAATCTGCTGGCGCACAGCTACGGCCGCGGCGTGTTGAAGCCGGCCAGGCGGTGCTGATCTCCGGCATGGAACATCATTCCAATATCGTGCCATGGCAGTTGCTGCGCGACGCCCACGGCATCGAACTGCGCGTCGCGCCGATCACCGACGCCGGCGAACTCGACATGGCGGCTTTCGAGGCCTTGCTGGAAGACGGCAAGGTCGGGTCTCGTGGCGATCACCCATATGTCGAACGTCCTGGGCACCGTCACGCCGGCGGAACGGATCGTCAGCATCGCCCATGCGCACGGCGCCAAGGTGATGTTCGACGGGTCGCAGGCCATCGTGCATCGCAAGGTCGATGTCCGTGCGCTGGACTGCGACTTCTACGCCTGGACCGGCCACAAGCTGTACGGCCCGACCGGCATCGGTGTGCTGTGGGGCAAGCGGGACCTGCTCGAGCGGATGCCGCCGTTCCTGGGCGGCGGCGACATGATTTCGTCGGTCACCTACGAACAATCCACCTGGGCCGCCGTGCCGCACAAGTTCGAGGCGGGCACGCCGGCGATCCTGGAAGGCATCGGCCTCAAGGCGGCGATCGACTACGTCCAGGCCATCGGCTACGACGCGATCGCGGCACATGAAGCCGTCATTGACCGAACATGCGCTTTCCCGCCTGGCCGCGGTGGACGGCGTGCGCATCCTGGGACAGGCGCAGGATCGCGGCGGCGTCATTTCCTTCTCGCTGGACAAGGCGCACGCGCATGACGTGGCGACGTTGCTGGATCGCCAGGGCATCGCCGTGCGCGCCGGCCATCATTGCGCCGAACCGCTGATGCATCGCTTCAACCTCGACAGCACCGCCGGGCCAGCTTCGGGATCTACACCACGCATGCCGAGATCGACGCGCTCGCCGACGGGCTGATCCGGGTGCGGGAGTTCTTTCAATGACGCAGACCGACAGTTTCGACGATCTGCGCGACCTGTACCAGGAAGTCATCCTGGATCACGGCCGCAGACCGCGGCACGCGCATCGGCTGGAGGCATTCGATGCCACCGCCAAGGGCGACAACCCGATGTGCGGCGACCGGGTGCAGGTCTGGGTGAAGCTGGACGCCGATACGATCGACCAGGTCGGATTCGAGGCGCGCGGCTGCGCCATCAGCGTCGCCTCCGCCGACCTGATGGCGGAAACGGTGCAAGGCCGCGGCAAGACCGATACCAAGGCGCTGTTCGAGGCCTTTCGCACCATGGCCCGCACCGGCGCCTGCCCCGACTGCGCGCCGGCACTGGCCGAACCGATGGAGCGGCTGGCTCCGCTGTGCCGGTGTCCACGAATATCCCTCCAGGGTGAAGTGCGCGACGCTGCCCTGGCACGCCCTGATCGCCGCCCTGGACGGCTCAAAGGAGGCAAGCAGTGAATGATGGGACGCCCCCCACCGCGTGGACCCCGGATGGCGAGACCCCGATGGGGGAAACCAGCAGGCTGCCAAGCGAGGACACGCTGATCGAGGCGATCGCGACCGTGTTCGATCCGGAAATCCCGGTGAATATCTACGAACTGGGCCTGATCTACGCGGTGGAGATCAATGACGACGGCGGCGTGAAGGTCGAAATGACCCTGACCGCGCCCGCCTGCCCCAGCGCCCAGGAACTGCCGGAACAGGTGCAGAATGCCGTCCTGACGGTGCCGGGTGTCACGTCCTGCCACGTCGAAACCGTCTGGGATCCGCCCTGGGATCCCTCCCGCATGACCGACGAAGCTCGGCTTCAGTTGAATATGTTCTGATCGACACCGACATAGGTTGGACCATGAGCACCACAACGACCGCACCCCGCAAGACACGCGCCCTGCCGCCGCTGATGACCCTGACGGATGCCGCCGCCGACCGGCTGCGGCGGCTGTACGCGAAGGGCGAGCAGGGCAAGCTGCTGCGCATCGGGGTGAAGACCAAAGGCTGCTCCGGCATGTCCTACGACATGTCCTGGACCGACGAACCGGCGCCCACCGATGAGATCGTCAAGGACAAGGACCTGACGGTCCTGGTGGATCGCAAGGCGTCGCTGTTCCTGATCGGCACCGTGATGGATTACGAGGTGAAGGATCTGACCTCCGGCTTCACCTTTACCAATCCGAATGAGAAGGGCCGCTGCGGCTGCGGCGAAAGCTTCCACGTCTGACTGTCGGCCTGAACATTCCTCCTCGTGCACGATGGGCTGACCGCGAAGCCAACAGTCGTGACCACGTCGGTCCCCCACAGGGCGCGGCCTGGCGGCTGCCAACCGGCTTTTGACGAGCGGGCTTTCATTACACCGGTTGTTGAAGCAACGGTAGGCCATGTCGTAAGGTTTCCTATCCGTGCGTGTGTGGCATTACGCCACTACAAGGAGGCTTTACATGAACAACATCATATATATCATCGGTCTGGTGGTCGTCGTTATCGCGGTGTTGAGCTTCTTCGGACTTCGCTGAGAAATGGCCGTGATGCAGGCGCCGCCCTCACTCACCATCGCTCATGGCGCTGATGACACGCCGGGTAGGTACCGGATCAGTCGCAGGCGGGTCACGGTCTTCGGTGTTCATGAGGCGGCCATCCGCCGTGCTCGACTCCGTCCCGCGGGTCCGTGGTTGGTGATGCTTCCCCGGTTAGCAATATCTCACGGGCTCGAATCGTGAAGCGACCTCCGTCTGGTGAGAATACGTGCCAAATATGAGAGAGCTCACGGGCGCTGGCCCGTTGCTCCCGCCGGTTGCACGTGCCGCCCCGCTGCCGGGATTGTTGGCTTCCTTTCGCGTCATCACCGTGCCAAATTTGCCGAGAAATCGGATTGGACCTAATGTTGCCTTGACGAACGACTTGCGCGGGCGGCAGAAGGCGCGCGGCGGCCACGGCCAAGGATCACCGCAAGTGACCCGGCCAGCTGGAGGAACAGGAGTCCGACTTGCAGCCGACCGACATCCAGGATCCCGACTACTTCCACAAAGTGGTCGACTGTCAGTGGGCCTGTCCGGCTCATACCCCGGTCCCAGAATACATCCGACTGATCGCCGCCGGACGCTACGCCGACGCATTCATGATCAACTGGAAGTCCAACGTCTTTCCGGGGATCCTGGGTCGCACCTGCGATCGCCCCTGTGAGCCGGCCTGCCGCCGCGGCCGGGTCGAGGAAGAGCCGGTCGCCATCTGCCGCCTGAAGCGCGTCGCCGCCGACTACAAGGGCGACATCAGCGACCGCATGCCCGGCGTTCCAGCGGCGCGCAACGGCAAGAGGATCGCCCTGGTCGGCGCCGGCCCCGCCTCCCTGACCGTGGCCCGCGATCTCGCGCCGCTGGGTTATCACCTCGTGATCTACGACGGCGGACGCCCGCGCCGGCGGCATGATCCGCAGCCAGATCCCGAAATTCCGCCTGCCGGAGGAAGTCATCGACGAGGAGGTCGGCTACATCACCGCCATGGGCCCGGAAATGCGGCTTGGCCAGACGGGTCGACAGCCTGAAGGCCCTGCTGGACGAGGGCTACGACGCGGTCTTCGTCGGCTCCGGCGCGCCGCGCGGCCGCGACCTGGACCTGCCGGGCCGGCAGGAAGCTGCGGCCAACATCCATATCGGCATCGACTGGCTGTCGTCGGTCTCGTTCGGCCACATCACCAGCATCGGCCGGCGCGTGATCGTGCTCGGCGGCGGCAACACGGCGATGGATTGCTGCCGGTCGTCGCGGCGCCTCGGCGGCGACGACGTGAAGGTCATCGTCCGCTCCGGCTTCGAGGAAATGAAGGCCTCGCCCTGGGAAAAGCAGGATGCGATCAGCGAAGACATCCCGATCCTGAACTATCTGGTGCCGAAGGAATTCAAGCACGACAACGGCCGGCTTTACGGCATGACGTTCGAGAAGGTGAAGGCCGAATACGACGCCCGCGGCCGCCGCCAGCTGGTGCCAACCGGCGAGCCGGATCATTTCTTCGAATGTGACGACGTGCTGGTCGCGGTCGGCCAGGAAAACGCCTTCCCCTGGATCGAGCGCGACATCGGCCTGTCGTTCAACGAATGGGACATGCCGGTGGTGGACGAAACCACCTTCCAGTCCACCGAACCGCGCGTGTTCTTCGGCGGCGACTCGGCGTTCGGACCGAAGAACATCATCTGGGCGGTCGCGCACGGACATCAGGCGGCGATCTCCATCCATCAGTTCTGCCAGGGCGCGGACGTGAACGATCGCCCGCCGCCGATGGTGACGCTCGCCAGCCAGAAGATGGGCATCCATGAGTGGAGCTATGACAACGGCGTCTCGCTCGACCTGCGCTTCAAGGTGCCGCATCGCGACAAGCTCATCGCGCTGAAGGACATCAAGGCCGAGGTCGAACTTGGCTTCGACGACAAACTCGCCTTCGCCGAGGCGCAGCGCTGCCTGAACTGCGACGTGCAGACGGTGTTCACCGACAGTCTCTGCATCGAGTGCGACGCCTGCGTCGACATCTGCCCGGTCGATTGCATCACCTTCACCGACGATGGCGATGAAGACCGAGTTGCGCACCCGGCTGATGGCGCCGGCGCACAACCTGGAACAGGCGCTGTATGTGTCCGGGCCACCTGAAGACCGGCCGGATCATGGCGAAGGACGAGGATGTCTGCCTGCATTGCGGGCTGTGCGCCGAGCGCTGCCCGACCGGCGCGTGGGATATGCAACGTTTCTTGATCGATGTCGCTCAGGCGGAGAACGCATGCTGCAGCAAATAGACCGCGTGGTCAGCGAGGCCCCAAGGGGTCCAACGCCTCGAACGGGTCAACGAATTCGTCGTCAAGTTCGCCAACGTCAACGGATCGGGATCGGCCAGCGCCAATGCGTTGTTCGCCAAGGCGGTCCTGCGCATGGGGATCGCGGCGACGCCGCGCAACATCTTCCCGTCCAACATCCAGGGGCTGCCGACCTGGTATGAGGTGCGGATCTCCGACGCCGGGCATCTCGCCGCGCGCGGCGGCGGCCCCGACCTGATGGTGGCGATGAACCCGCAGACCTGGGATCAGGACGTGAAGTCCATCGAGCCCGGCGGGTACCTGTTCTACGACAACACCAAGCCGATGCCGCCGGAGAAGTTCCGGTCCGACATCGTCGTGGTCGGCGTGCCGCTGACCGAGATGACTAACAAGGCCTACAACGACTCGCGGCAGCGGCAGTTGTTCAAGAACATCGTCGGCCTCGGCGCGTTGTCGGCGCTGATCGAGATGGACCCGGCGGTCATCGAGCAGCTTCTGGCGGAGCAGTTCAAGGGCCGCGACAAGCTGATCGCGGCGAACGTCCAGGCGCTGCACATGGGCCGCGACTGGGTCAAGCAGAACCTGGACTGCCCGATCGGACTGACGCTGCGACATGCCAATACGGTCGGCGACCGCATCTTCATCGACGGCAACAGCGCCGCGGCTCTGGGCGCCGTCTACGGCGGCGCCACGGTCTGCGCCTGGTATCCGATCACGCCGTCCTCGTCTCTCGCCGAGGCATTCACCCGCTATTGCGACCGGATGCGGGTCGACAAGGCGACGGGCAAGAACAACTTCGCCATCGTCCAGGCGGAAGACGAACTTGCCTCGATCGGCATGGTCATCGGCGCGGCCTGGAACGGCGCACGGGCCTTCACGGCGACGTCCGGACCCGGCATTTCGCTGATGCAGGAATTCATCGGGCTGGCGTATTTCGCCGAAATCCCGGCGGTGATCTTCGATGTGCAGCGCGCCGGGCCCGTCCACCGGCATGCCGACCCGCACCCAGCAGACCGATATCACCGTCTGCGCCTACGCCTCACACGGCGACACCAAGCACGTCCTGCTGATCCCGGAGGATCCGTACGAGTGCTTCGAATTCGGCGCTCTGGCGTTCGATCTGGCGGATCGGTTGCAGACCCCGATCTTCGTCATGCTCGATCTGGAAATCGGCATGAACGACCGGCTGACGAAACCGTTCGACTGGGACGACAGCCGCCGCATGGACCGCGGCAAGGTCATGACGGCCGGAGGAACTTGAAGCTGGCAAGCTGTTCGGCCGCTATCTGGATGTGGACGGCGACGGCATCGCCTATCGCACGCTGCCCGGCACCCATCCGACCAAGGGCGCTTTCTTCACCCGCGGCACGTCAAAGAACCGCATGGCCCGCTACTCGGAGGAAGGCCCGGACTACCAGGAGAACATGGAGCGGCTGCTGAAGAAGCACGGCACCGCCCGATCCCTGGTGCCGCCGGCGATCGAGCGCAAGGCGGACAAACCGACTCGGCTCGGGGCGATCTATTACGGCTCCACCAGCCCGGCGATCGCCGAAGCCGATGCGATGCTGGCGGAGCAGGGCATCCACGTGGACCTGCTGCGGGTGCGCGGCTTCCCGTTCGGCGATGAGGTCGCGGCGTTCATCGCAGCGCATGACCATGTGTTCGTCGTCGAGCAGAACCGCGACGGCCAGTTGCGGTCGCTGCTGATCAACGAACTGGAAATCGATCCGAAACGACTGGGCAAGGTGGTGCATTACGACGGCACTCCGATCAGCGCTCGTTTCATCGCCGGCGCCATCGCCGCCAGTTCCGTCGCACAGCCCACCGAAAAGGCCGTGTCATGACCTTCCTCGCCAAACCGAAGCTGCATCATCCGGAACTGCACAAGAACAGCCTGGGCTATACGCGGCGGGATTACGAAGGCGCGATCTCGACCCTCTGCGCCGGCTGCGGCCACGACTCGATCAGCGCCGCGATCGTGCGGGCGTGCTTCGAGCTGGAACTGCCGCCGCACCGGATCGCCAAGCTGTCGGGCATCGGCTGTTCGTCGAAGACGCCAACCTATTTCCTCGGGGCGTCGCACGGCTTCAACTCGGTGCACGGGCGCATGCCGTCGGTGCTGACCGGGGCCAACCTGGCGAACCGCGACCTGATCTATCTGGGCGTGTCGGGCGACGGCGACAGTGCATCGATCGGCCTCGGCCAGTTCGCCCACGCGATGCGGCGTGGCGTCAACATGGTCTATATCGTCGAGAACAACGGCGTGTACGGGCTGACCAAGGGGCAGTTCTCCGCCACCTCCGACAAAGGCGCGAAGTCGAAGCGCGGCGTGGTCAACAGCGACGAGGCGATCGATCTCGTCGGCATGGCGCTGCAGCTTGGCGCGACGTTCGTGGCGCGCAGCTTCTCGGGCGACAAGGCGCAGCTTGGTGCCGCTGATCGAGGCGGCGTTGAAGCACGAAGGCGCCGCGTTCATCGATTGCATCTCGCCCTGCGTGGCCTTCAACAACCACGACGGATCGACCAAAAGTTTCGATTACGTGCGCGAGCACAACGCGGCGGTGAACTATCTGGACGTGATCACCGGGCGACCGGAGATCACCGTGGATTATGCGCCCGGTTCGGTGGAGATGGTGACGCAGCACGACGGCTCAACGCTGCGGCTGCGGAAACTTCACGCCGATTACGACATGCACGACCGGGTGTCCGCACTGACGTATATGCAGCAGCGCCACGCGATGGGCGAGATCGTGACCGGCCTGCTTTACGTCGATCCCAACCCGCGCGACCTGCACGAGCACCTGAAGACGTCGGATACGCCGCTGAATGCGCTGCAGGAAGACGCCTTGATCCCCGGCGCGTCGGCGTTGGCGAAGATCAACGCAGGCCTGCGCTAAAGGCCGACCCGGACAATCGGCACCGCATCCATTAAGCATGACATCCAGCCGTGCAGGTGAGCCTCGCCGGCCAGGTTGAATATCGAACGACCTTCCGGCTTGCCTATCTGCCGGTTTCGATACGATAGTTCCGGCAGGCTTGCCGGCGTATGTGCCGCAACGTCCGTTGTTACACGGGCATCGCATTCCGCTCGTGATCTACTTCCCAGCCGCGGGTGCGGCGCCCTTGGCGCCGGGTGCGCGGTCGAAGAACCCGAACAGGCCGCGCAAGAAGCCCGGAGTCAGCGCACTGATCGGGTTTATCGAGACGCTCAGGATCGTCGATCTGGCCCTCGATGTCGAAGCGCGCGGCGAAGACGCCGCCGCCCTTCTCCGGGCTGAACAGCTTGCCCACCAGCGGCAATTTCCCCAGCATCGAGTTGAAGAAGTAGGCGGGGACGATCGTGCCGGTCATCGAGGTCTGGCCCGACGACAGATTGATCCGGCCTGTCGCGGTCAGACCAAGCGACGAATTGAAGGCGTGCGCCGCATCCAGCACCAGATCGGAACCATCGTAGTGAAACGGCACGACGATACGGGAAAATGCTCATCCCGGGCCCACGCAGCACATCGACCAGGCCATAAACCGTGATGGCTTGCAGCAGCTTACCCAGCGCGGGAGAATTCCTGACCACGACATCGTCGAGCGTCGCCGTTCCCGCCAGCGGCTGCAAACCAAACGGTCCGTCGAAAACTCCCGTCGATCACCAGACGGCCCGATCGCATCCCCCGGATCGCATCAGCCGCTCGCAGAAAACTTCCCGGCATCCTTCGTCTCTACCAGGAGATGCCGTTTGCCCGCCTGCGGCTCGATCTTGATCGGAGAAGCCGGCGCCTGACTGCGCGGGGCCTGCCTGCATGTCACCCGCCACATCGAGCAGGCCGATCCTCTGTCCGCCTCCCGCCGCCGTCACCAGGACGTCACCGGCGTCTCTCTCCATTCGCCAGGATCGCGTGATCGAAGCGGGCGTCGAGCGTCCAGTCCGGTGTCGTGACCGGGGCGGCGTCCGGTTGTTCGCGGCTCGGTCGGTTTTCTCCGTCAACTTGGCGGACAGATCGATCTGATCGCCTTGCAGCACGACGGCGATCGGCCCGTTCGCGGCGAGACGGATCGTGCCGTGCCCCGTGTCTGCGCCCGAGGCGGATCGTGTCCAGCCGCACCGCGCGGACGTGACCATCGACGACATCCGCCGACCCGGTCAGCAGCAGCCCATCGCCGCGCACCGCGATCCGATCGATCTTCGTCAGCCGGTCGTGCGACATCAGCAAGATCGCGGACGCGTTGGCGATGTTACCCGACGGCTTGGTCCAGGCCAGGGGATCGACCGCGAGCGTCGCGAGGGTCAGGTCACCGTTGATCGCGATCGAACCGTCACCGCTGCGACGCTCGATCGACGACGATCGGTCAGTGGAACTCGGCCCATCCAGGAAATCCGTGACGTGCAGACCGGCCGCGTCCAACTGCGTCGTGTCCGGCTGGCCCGTGACCGCGATTTTCTGGACGATCTGGTCGGGTGCGACCGGCATCGAAGTTCATCGTTCCATCCAACGTGACCGGTACCGTGGCCACCGTCGCCTGTCCCTTCAGGGTCAGGCCGTCCTTGTCGATGCCCAGATCGAAGACACCGTCGTCGAGGTCCTGGCCACCTCGCGATATCCAGCAGCCGGACCCTTGGCAAGATGCGCGTCCGCATGGATCTGCACATCGTCGATCTGCAGCTTTGTCATCGAGCGGAAACTGGAAATCCAGTTGCAGCCGATGCGTCTCCGCCGGCGGTCTTCAGCGCGATCGGATGCGTGGAGAGCAGATGGAGCCGCGGGCTCCTTCAACAGCGCCAGCGCGCTGGCGACCGGTCCGTCGACCTGGGTGCGGATCACCGCGATCTGATCGCGCAGTGACAGGCCCGTGATGCGCATCTGGCCGCTCTTGATCAGCAGGTCGGCGCCACCGCCCCGCGATAGCGCTGGTGCGCGGAGGAGATCTGGATGTCCAGGTGTCGGGATCGACGAGGTGCAGATGAACGTCTGTCTGCTCCGACCGGCGGCACATTGTCGATCCAGGTGAATGTCGCGTTGGATCCGTCGAGGTCGCCTGTGGCCTTCGTCAGCACGACATCATGCAGCGCATCATCCGCTTCGATGACGAACGACGCCGTTCCGTGCGTCACCATTCCCGCCGTCACATTTCGGTGACCCACGGCCTCGCGTCGCCCCCGACACCGGGGGGCCACAGACGCGGCAGGTCGGCGATGTCGATCTGGTTCAGCCCGATCGCTGAGGGACGCCGAAAGCCGGTCCGCTTCGCGTGCTGACTGTTCCGCCGATATCGACAATCTCGGGACCGCCTGTCGGGCGAATGGGCCACGTCGAAATGGCCCCGCGTGACGGTGATCTCATCCGGTGTTCCGGACAGCGCGATCATCGCCGCTGCGGACCGGCACGCTTCCCTGCGCCCGATCTCGATCTGGCCCCGACCAAACGGATCTCCGCCGACATCTGTGTCGGGACGAAACAGCGCATCGAACCCGACCGTCGCCGCTAGCGATACCGGCACGTCGATCCGCGCCATGAACGCCAGCGCTGGCGGCAGCGAACCCACACCAGCCGGACGAAACGAGGTCAGCCTGATGTTGAGCCTGGCATCGGAACCAACCGTCCAATCGGCTTCCGCCGTCAGGTCGGTCTGCTGATCGCCGACCGACAGCGGCGCCCGAAGCAAGCCTCGGATATGCCCGGTTCCGGCGCGGATCAGATCGAGGTCCATGTCGGACGTCCGGACGACCAGCCCGCTCTGCTCGATCCCGAAATGTCACGTCGGTATCGCGGAAAGTGCACGCGCTGGAGTTGGTCGAACAAGCCACGGGACCGGCCATGATCGCTGCTCGCCGGGCGGGAGAGCTGTGTCCCGGAACCGCCCGAGATCGATCGAGCCCGCGCCGGGCGCAACGCCGCCGACAAGATCCCCGCCGAGATTGATCGCCGCCACCGGCCTCCCTTGTGACCGCGATCTGGGCGTGGTCCACTTCGATCGATCGCGGGACGATACGTCCGAGCAGCAGGCCGGCCAGGGAGAACGTGAGGTGGGCACTGGGTGCCGCGACGAGGCGCCGGCCCGCCTGATCGGTTACGACCATATCGGAAAGACGAAGGTCGAGCGGATAGTCGACACCTTTGTTGAAAGCCTTCCCAGGCCAGGAACATGCCATCGAAAGAAACCCGAACCGGTGCCCCCTCCTCGATAAGGGCCCCCTCACGCGATCCGACCAGCCGCCGAGATCGATCGGACCCTGCGCCAGACGCCACGCCGCGCCTGCCAGCAGGCAACTCGCCACCACCAGAAGGCCCGATGCCCAGCACCAGCAGCCGATGCACCGCCTTCGAGGTATGGTGGATCGCCCGCCCCGTGGAGCGGACCACCACGTGATGTCTGGAGCGATGAAACCAGCCCCCTTCCTTATGCCACGCCATTGGCCCGCCCCCTACGACGAGGCCGCGGCGGACAGGCTCGTCGAGCGCTTCCAGGCAATCGGTGAAACCGAGACGCCGGCTGCTGAAGAAGCCGGGCGTCCTGCCCATGCTGCGCTGCTTAGGAGGCAACAGTCCCTACCTCGCTGCATTGGCCGTGCGGGAACCCGAATCCGATCGGTCGTCTGGTCGCGAACGGGCCCGAGGCCGCGTTCGCGCATTGCCTGTCCTGCCTCAGTCATGTTTCCCCCGCCGCGAAGACGTGCGGACATCGCCGCCACGCTCCGCCAGGCGAAGCGGAGTGCCGCTCTGATCGCCGCGATAGCGGACATCGGCGGAATCTGGCCACTGGAAACGGTGACCGGCGCGTTGTCGGAACTCGCCGAAACAGCCCTGCGCCTGGCCATCCGCCACCTGCTTCGCGCCGCGCATGACGCTGGCGAAATACGGCTGCAGGACGCCAAGCGGCCCGACCTCAACTGCGGCTTCGTCGCACTGGCCATGGGCAAGCTCGGCGCGGCGGAGCTGAATTATTCGTCCGATATCGACCTCATCCTTCTGTACGATGCCACCGCGTCCGGTTTACGCGGATGGACGCGCGGCGGATAGCATCGGTTCGTTCACGTCCCGGTTGGCGCGCGACCTGATCACGCTGATGGAAGCGCGGGACGCCAACGGCTACGTCTTCCGCACCGACCTGCGGCTACGGCCGGACCCGGCGGCGACCCCGCCGGCGGTGTCCCTGCATGCGGCGCTCATTTACTACGAGACCATGGGGCAGAACTGGGAGCGGGCCGCCATGATCAAGGCGCGCCCCGTCGCCGGCGACCTGCCGCTCGGTCACCGTTTCCTGGAGGCGATCCGTCCCGTTCGTCTGGCGGCGCGGGCTGGATTTCGCGCCGTCGCCGACATCCATGCGATGAAGCGGCGAATCGACGTGGCGAAAAAGACCGCACTGGGCCGGATGGATGATCCCGTCGCGCGCATCGCCGGCCATAACGTCAAGCTGGGCGAGGGCGGCATACGGGAGATCGAATTCCTGGTGCAGACCTTGCAGATGGTCTGGGGTGGCCGCGACCCGACGCTCCGCGTCAAGCCGACGCTGCCAGCGATGGTGCGCTTAGTCGAAACCGGCCATCTGGACGAGGCCTCCCGCCGCCAACTGGAGGCGTCCTATCGCTTCCTGCGCCAGGTCGAGCATCGCATTCAGATGGTGAACGACCGTCAGACCCATAACCTGCCGGAGCAGGCCGACGAGATGGACCGGATCGCCGGCTTCTTGGGGTATCCGGATGCGCCGACCTTCGCGCTCGATTTCCTGCGTCACGTCGACAGTCGTCCGCGCCAACTACCGCGCGGTCTTCGAACATGTTCCCGATCTGCCCGGCACCGAGACGGCCGGACCTGAATTCGATTTCCGCGGCGACGATCCCGAGCCCGCGGCGACGGTCGCGGCGCTGAACAGTCTCGGATACCACGATACGAAGCGCATCGTCACCGCGGTCCGGCGATGGCTCGCCGGTCGGGTGCGGGCGCTGCGATCCAGCCGGGCGCGGGATCTGATGACGACGATGGTGCCGTCGATCCTGGCGACCCTGGGGCGGCAGCCCAATCCGGACGAAGCCTTCAATCGCTTCGACCGGTTCATCAGTGCGCTGCCGGCCGGTGTGCAGCCGATGTCGCTGTTCCAGCACAATCCGACGCTGCTGGACCGGATCGCGGCCGTGCTCGGTGCCGCCCCGATGCTGTCGGAGCATCTGGTGCGCTATCCGAGTGCGCTGGAGGGATTGCTGACGACCGAGGACGGGGTCGATGTCCGGCGCATGCTGCGGTCGCGGATGACCGATGCGGCCACGCTGGAGGATGTCATCCAGATCGTCCGGCGCGCGGTTAAGGAACGCGATTTCTTCCTTTCGGTTGCGACGCTCGAAGGCCGGCTGGATGTCAATGCGTCCGGCCGTCAGCGGACCACACTGGCCGAAGCCGCCTTGTCGGTCCTGGTGCCCTACGTGCTGGCCGATTTCGCCACGCGATTCGGGCGTGTGCCCGGCGGCGCGCTCGCGGTCGTGGCGATGGGCAAGGCGGGCGGGCGAGAGATGATGGCCGGATCCGACCTCGACCTGATGTTCATCTACGACCATCCGAGCCGACGTGAGCGAAAGCCGCGGACCGCGCAGCCTGCCGGCCAGCCAGTGGTTCGTGCGGGCGGTGCAGGCCTGCATCGCCGCGCTGACCGCACCGGGGCCGGAGGGGCAGATGTATGCGCTCGACATGCGGTTGCGACCGTCAGGCAACAAAGGGCCGATCGCCGTCTCGTTGGAGGGCTTCAGGCACTATCATGAATGGGATGCGTGGACCTGGGAGCGCATGGCGCTGACACGGGCGCGCGTGGTTGCCGGCCCAGCCGCTATGCGCCGGCAGGTGAACCAGGCGATCGAGGCCGCGATCCGGCGACAACAGGAACCGGAGCGAATAAGGAGCAACGCCACGATCGATGCGGGCAGCGCATGGAACGTGACCTTCGACCGCATGGACCCTGGGATTTCAAGCTGCGCGCCGGCGGGCTGATCGACATCGAATTCATCGCCCAGATCCTCCAGTTGATCCATGCGCAGTGACGCCGGCTTTCGCCGCAGCCAGACAACGCATATTGCGTTGCAGCGCCTGAGGGACGCCGGGGTGATCGCGAGGCCGGACGCCGATCTGCTGATCAGCGCCGAACGTCTCTGGCGCACGATACAGGACATGCTACGAATGACCGTCGGCCGGTTGGAGGCCGCTGCACTGCCGCTCGCGTCGGCCTTGCCGCTGCTGCGGGCGACTGCGAAGGCGGGCGCGGCCGCGACGGACGCTGACGCGTTGCTGCGGACGTCGGACGGGATCGCGCGACAGGTTCGCATGATCTTCGAACGTTATGTGGGGAAACCAGACCAATGAGTCTCGCGGAAGGTGACACGGCTCCCGACTTCCAGATGCCCGCGACAGCGGGACGGACGGTCAGCCTGGAGGACTACAAGGGCAAGCCGCTTATCCTGTATTTCTATCCGAAGGCCGACACCCCGGGCTGCACCAAGGAAGCCTGCGCGTTCCAGGAAGCGATGCCGCACCTGCAGGAGATCGGGCTCGACGTGATCGGCGTGTCGCCAGACAAGATCAAGCCGATCGAAAAATTCGCCGCCAAGTACGGGCTGACTTTTCCGCTCGCGTCCGACGAGGACCATGCGGTGGCGGAGCGCTACGGCACCTGGGTCGAGAAATCGATGTACGGCCGGAAATACATGGGGATGGAGCGCAGCACCTTCCTGATCGGTCCGGACGGGAAGATGTTGAAAATGTGGCGGAAGGTCAGCGTGACCGGCCACGCGGACGATGTCTTGAAGGCGGCACGGGCGGCCAAGCTGGCGTAGACGCGTCGGCCGGCAGATCCGCCACAGCGGTATGCTTCCCGGTCCACAACGTCTTTGAACGTCCCATTCGCCCGCAGCCCTGCGGAACGCCGTTCGGACCACGGCGGCCAAGACCCATCTTGCCCCCACCCCCCCGATCCGTGGTAAGCATTGATCGGGAGATCGGCGGTGGACGGGCGCCTCGCCAACTCGGTCAGGTCCGGAAGGAAGCAGCCGCAACGGGTCACCGCTCGGGTCGTTTGTCGGTCTCCCACTCCCTCCAAATACCGCGATGGCGGTGAGGTGACCGCCCCTGATGCCCGGCCTGTCCCAGGACGATCCCGCCGCACCCGATGAGGCGCCATCCCCGCCCGAGGGGCCCGGTCTGTTCGGCGATGCCTTGCCTGTTTCGCCGCCTGAGCCGGTTCACGCGACCCCTTATCGCGTACTGGCACGAAAATATCGGCCGACCAAACTCGACGACCTGATCGGACAGGAAGCGATGGTGCGCACGTTGCGCAGCGCCTTTGCGACCGGCCGGGTTGCACATGCCTTCATGCTCACCGGCGTCCGTGGCGTCGGCAAAACCACCACCGCCCGTATTATCGCCCGCGCGTTGAACTGCGTCGGCCCGGACGGCACCGGTGGCCCGACCGCGGACCCGTGTGGTGTCTGCGCCAACTGCGCCGGCATCCTCGCCGACCGCCATCCCGACGTGATCGAAATGGATGCCGCCAGCCGCACCGGCGTCGACGACATGCGGGAAGTGATCGAGGCCACCCGCTTCCGCCCCATGCAGGCCCGCACCAAGGTTTTCGTTATAGACGAAGTCCATATGCTAAGCCGCAACGCCTTCAACGCGCTGCTGAAGACACTGGAGGAGCCGCCGCCGCACGTGAAGTTCGTATTCGCGACGACGGAAATCCGAAAAGTGCCGATCACCGTATTGTCCCGCTGCCAGCGCTTCGATCTGCGCCGGGTGCGGATCGCCGAGCTCCGCGGACTTTTCGGCCGTATTGCGGTGAAGGAGAACGTGACGATCGAGCCAGCCGCGCTGGAGCAGATCGCTCGTTCGGCCGATGGATCGGTGCGCGACGGCCTGTCGATGCTCGACCAGGCCATTGCCCAGGCCGAAGGGACCATCACCGAAAATCAGGTGATCAACATGCTTGGGCTGGCCGATCGCGGGCTGGTGTTTGATTTGATGGACGCGGTAATGGCTGGAATTCCGCGGGAGGCGCTGCAGATCACCGATCTGGCTTACGAACGTGGCGCCGATCTCGGCACGCTGCTGCAGGACCTGCTCGAGCTGCTGCACACGGTGACGCGGCTGAAATCCATTCCCTCCCTGCGCGAGAGCCACGATCTTCCCGAAGCAGAGCGGACGCGAGGTGCGGACTTGGCCGACCGGCTGAGCGCACCGGTGCTGGCCCGCGCCTGGCAGATGCTGCTGAAGGGCGTGGGCGAGGTCGAAATCGCCCCCGATCGTCGCGCCGCCGCCGAAATGGTGCTGATCCGGTTGTGCCACGTGTCGGACATGCCGACGCCCGGCGACTTGATCCGCCGACTGACCGCGGGCGGAACCTCGGGCGCGCCGGCTTCGTCCGCATCGACCGGGGGCGGCGGGGTTCGCGCTGTCGCCAACGGCACACCCGTGATCGCAGCGGAACCGGCATCAGCCGAACCTCGGCTGGCGACGTTCCGCGACGTCGTGGCGCTCGTGAGCGAGCGCAGGGAAGCGATGCT
This sequence comes from uncultured Alphaproteobacteria bacterium, assembly GCA_963817185.1. Lineage (GTDB taxonomy): Bacteria > Pseudomonadota > Alphaproteobacteria > Acetobacterales > Acetobacteraceae > Rhodopila. The sequence continues at coordinate 50,610 of CAWFNN010000009.1, forward strand.
GCACGCGCATCTTTTGCACTCGGTGCATCTGGTGCGGTTCGCCCCGCCTGTAATCGAGTTGCGGCCTCAGCCGGAGGCGCCGCGGGACCTGTCGTCCAGGCTGGCCGCGCTACTTGCCGAGGTGACCGGTACACGCTGGACGATCGCGGTCTCTCGCGAGACCGGCGAACCGACGATCGCCGAGCAAGGCAACGCCGCCGACACCGCGCGAAGGACCACCGCCGCCGATCACCCGTTGGTGCGCGCCATCCTGGCGGCGTTTCCTGGAGCGCGCATCGACACGGTGCATGATAAAATGGCTGATGCGTACGGGCTGCTGGCCACCGTCGCGGGCGCGCCGGATATGCCGGATGTGGCGCCACCTGATGTCCAGTATTTCGACGAACAGCCGATGGAGATTGATGCATGAAGAACCTGGCCGGCCTGATGAAGCAGGCACAACAGATGCAATCCAAGATGCAGGAGATTCAGACCAAGTTGGCGGCCTTGGAGATCACCGGCGAGGCGGGCGCCGGCCTCGTGAAGGTGACCCTGAACGGCAAGAGCGACCTGCGAAAAATCAAGATCGATCCCAAGCTTATCGATCCCGCCGAAGTCGAGATGCTGGAAGACCTCATACTCGCCGCGCATCGTGACACCAAGACGAAGATCGAGGCTGCCTCGGCCGAGGAGATGCAAAAGGTCACAGGGGGAATGCAACTTCCGCCGGGGATGAAGCTGCCTTTCTAGCAGGCTCCGGACTCGATTAGAGCAGAATCCGATCATTCTGGCTCATAGCCGGCCGCTGTGAAGAAATTGGCGCATTGTTCGGGCGTGAACTGAGGCAAGGCGTCGCGGATCGCGTTCCAGAGGTTCGGGATAGTGCGGGCTGCGGCTTTGCGCAGTATGGCTTTCAGCTTAGCGAATGCGTTCTCGATTGGGGTGAAGTCGGGGGAATTGGGCGGCAGCAGTAAGAGCCGGGCGCCTGCCGCCTCGATTGCCGTCCGAACGCCCGCTACTCTATGGGCGGCCAGGTTGTCCATCACGACGATCATGCCGCGCTTCAAGGTCGGGACGAGCACCTGTTCAACGTAGGCAAGGAAAGCGGGGCCGTTCATGGGTCCGTCGAGCATCAGCGGCGCGGTCAGCCCACAGAGCGTGAGAGCGACGACGAACGTGATTGTTTTCCAATGGCCGTGCGGGATCGGTGCTCGGCATCGTTGTCCGCGTGGCGCTCGTCCCCGCAGCCGATCCATCCTCGTTGACACTGCGGTTTCGTCGATGAACACCAGGTTCTCGGGATCGAGGTCAGGCTGTGCGTCGAACCAGGCCTGCCGGCGAGCGGCGACGTCGAGGCGCTCCTGCTCGCTGGCGTGCGCTGTTTTTTAAGGTGAGGTCGTGACGGTCGAGGAATCGCCAGACGGTGCTGGGCGCGAATGAGGCCTCATGCTTACGATGGAGCAGTTCACTCAGCTCGACCAAGGTGATGTCGACATCGGCATCGATCGCACCCAGGGTCCGATATTAGGGGTAAAACTCGCGAAACAGCCCAAACCGGCACATGCTGCCGCTATCATGGCGCGGCCTGCCAACATCATCGCCGGCGTGCGCGTAACTGTTTGCCATCGTTGCGGCCAACCCGTCTCCGACCTGGTCCGCGTGTCGCCAATCCGTCGACCGCGCAGACGCCGGATCGCTCCCTTCACGGACAGACCGCCCCCCCGACATCGGCAAATAACTACGGATTCAGACAAGCGCTAACAACATCGTAGAGCACCAGCATGCCGTTCCTGAGATGACGGCGGGCGAGGCTGTTTTCGATGAACGCCTGCTCGCTGCCGAGCCAGTCGAGGGTGGTGTAGATCTCGCGCGCGGTGACGCTGCCAAGGCCAAGCGTCTCGCCCAGCGAGTGGATGGCGGTGGCGGTGTCGAGCATCCGCGTTGTCGCCAGTTTCGCCGCCGGGTCGAGCAGCCTGGCGACGATGAGAGCCAATGCCAGATCGCGCCTGCGCTGGGGGGCACGGCGGGGCAGCAGATCGTCGAGGCCGATGCGCCGGGCGGTGGTTAAGGCCGCTAGCACATGGCCATGCGGGAGGGAGCGGCGGATTTCGAAGCCGTTGCTGCCGATCGGGGCCAGCTTGTCGCCACGCAGCACGGCGCGGAACAGCTCGATCCGTTCGCTGGGCCAATCGGATAGATTGGCCAATGTGCGGTTCTTGGTCTTGCCGGCTTCGCGGTAGCTTTCGCGCAGCAGGACGGCGGGCGGGGAGCCTCGGTTGGGAATGGTTGCCACATACATGCGCGAAGAGCATCAGACCGATTCGCGTCGCGTCGAGCACATTTTGGCATATTACATGACTGCTAACTTTAGCATAAATGTGTCAAATCAGTATTTTGATCTCAAAACCGCGCAAAGTTCGGTCTAGGCTGATATAGGGCTTAGGTTGCCCGTCTTGTGCGCAGCGCGGCGGCCAGCGTGCCGTCGTCCAGCACATCCAGCGCCCCGCCCATGGGGACCCCCTGGCCGACACAGGTGACGGCGACACCGCTAGCCCGGAGTTGGTCGGTTAGCCAATAGGTGGTAGTGGCGCCGTCGACCGTGGCGCCCAGCGCGAGGATCACTTCGGTCACATCGCCTTCGGCAATTCGGGTAATCAGGTTGGGCGCGTTGAGGTCCTCCGGTCCGATCCCGGAGAGAGCGGACAAGGTGCCGCCAATCACGTGATACAAGCCGTTGTGCACGCGGGCACGTTCTAGCGCCCAGAGATCGCCGACACCTTCGACGACGCAGATGACGGACCGGTTGCGATGGGGATCGGTGCAGATCGTGCAGGGGTCCTGGCTGTCGAGGTTGCCGCAATCGGCGCAGGGTCGGACTGCGCGGGCAGCCTCGGCGAGGGCGGTGGCAAGCGGCAGCATGCGGGATTCAGGCTGCTGCAGCATTTTCAGCGCGGCTCGGCGCGCGTTGCGCGGGCCCATGCCGGGCAGTTTGGAAAGCAGGCTGATCAGATGATCGATTTCGGGGCCGCCCATGGAAGCAATTTCCAGGTCTAACAGATCGTTATCCAGAGCCAGCTCCTGCCTGTCATTGCCTTCAAACCGACCACTGACCACTAACTAGGCCGAACTTTACCGTCCTTTGGTAATAGGGGCAAAACCCCTGGGCGACAAACCCTGGGCGCGGATGCATTATTTTGTTGGAGCGACGCGGGGAGTGACAATTCATCCTATGCGTGAACGCCCCACCCGACCTGTCCGCGCTAGGCTCCGGGCTAAATTAGATCCCATTTGAAGACAATGGCGAGGATGACAGTGGCGCGAAAATTCCTCGCCAGTTTGTCGTATCGCGTTGCGACGCGGCGCCAGTCCTTCAGGTGCGAGAAGGCTCGTTCGATGACGCTGCGTCCCTTATAGGCGGTCTTGTCGAACGGCAAAACGTTCTTGCGGGTCGGATTGGGTTTGATGACCGGGGTCGAGCCCCGTTCGACCAGGAATTCACGGAATTATCGCTGTCGTAGGCGGTGTCGGCCATCACCCGCGCGGCCGGCGGTAGCTTGTCGATCAGGCCCTTCGCCGAACGGACATCACCCATCTGACCGGGTGTGAGATCGAAGCCGATCAGGCGGCCAGAAGTGTCGGCGACGGCATGGATTTTAGTCGTCCGCCCGCCGCGGCTGCGGCCGATCGCCTGCGTCTGAGCCCCCCCTGTTCCGCCGGCCGCACAGCGATGGGCCTTGGAGGTGGTGCTGTCGATGCTCTGGGATCCGGATGCTTCGGCATCTACCAACGTTTCCAGCATCTTCTGCCAGATACCGGCCGCCGACCATCGATTGAACCGATTGTAGATGGTGGTGTGTGGACCATACACCTCCGGACAATCGCGCCAACGGCATCCAACCCGCAAAACATGCACGATGCCGCTGATAACCTCTCGGTTGCGTTTCGGTTTTACACCGCGCCGGTTCATCGGAATGAGCGGTTCCAACGCCGCCCATTGCCGGTCGCTCATCCAGAATTCGTTGGCCAATTATCTCGCTCCTCTCCAATCAAGGAGTATCCGTCTTGGTCAAGCGCCTTCTTTCTGAAATCTGAGGCGCCCGGGATGGGGGATGGGTTGTGTCCCAGGTGGTGGTGTAAGAGCTGTGGGTAAGTGGCCCGCCGGAGCGACCGTCCAGAGTTTGGCGGAGGCGGGCCACTTATCCACAGCGGTGGTCATTGCGACTCTTCGGTAAGGTTTGGTTGCGAACCCCAACGCGAACCAAGGACCCGACAATGACCGCGACCACCATGGACCTGAGAGAGCTGCTGGAGAAGACTGCCGACACCGACTTCCTGCGTGAGATGATCGGCTTCACCGCGCAACGACTAATGGAACTCGAAGTCGAGACCCTGACTGGAGCCCCGCATGGTAGCCGCAACGCCGATCGTCTCACCCATCGCAACGGCTACCGTTCGCGCGAGTGGGACACCCGCGCCGGAACGGTTGAGTTGCACATACCGAAGATCCGCAAGGGCAGTTACTTCCCCGGTTTCCTCGAGCCGCGGCGAATGGGCGAGAAAGCACTGACCGCCGTCATCCAGGAGGCCTACATCCAAGGGGTCTCCACTCGGTCTGTCGATGACCTTGTCCAAGCCATGGGGATGACGGGCATCTCCAAGAGTCAGGTCAGCCGCCTGTGCGGCGAGATCGACGAGCGGGTGAACACCTTCCTCAACCGTCCGCTGGAGGGCGAATGGCCCTATCTTTGGCTCGACGCCACCTACGTCAAAGTCCGCCAGGCCGGGCGCATTGTCTCGGTTGCCGTGATCATCGCTGTCGGTGTCAACGACGACGGCCGCCGCGAGGTGCTGGGGATGACGGTCGGTGCCTCGGAGGCCGAGACCTTCTGGACCGAGTTCCTGCGCTCCCTGGCGCGGCGCGGGCTGCGCGGTGTCAAGCTGGCAATCTCGGATGCGCACGAGGGACTGAAAGCCGCCGTCGCCAAGGTGCTGCACGCCACCTGGCAGCGCTGCCGAGTACACACCATGCGCAACCTGTTGGCCCACGCTGGACGCCAGGGACGCGGTGTCGCCGCCGCCTTCATCGCCACCGCATTTGCCCAGGACGATGCGGCCGCGGCCAAGGCACAATGGCGCAAAGTCGCCGATCAACTCCGGCCCAAACTGCCGAAACTCGCCGCAGCGATGAACGAAGTAGAGACCGACGTGCTGGCCTACATGGACTTCCCCGCCGCACACCGGACCAAGCTGCATTCCACGAATTCGCTGGAGCGGCTCAATGGCGAGGTCAAGCGCCGAACTGACGTCGTTGGCATCTTCCCCAATGAAGACGCCATCTATCGCCTGGTCGGTGCCATCTTGCTGGAGCAGAACGATGAATGGTCGGTTCAGCGCGCCCGCTACATGACGCTGGAAACTATCGCAACCCTGAGCGATGATGCCACTGTCAGCCTGCCCGCAATGGCCGACTGACATGACCCGGCCAGACCGCCGGAGAGCGTAATGAAGCCGCAGGTTCTTACACCACGGCTAGGGGCACGATCCAGCTAACCCGCCATCGGACGGCACACACAGCGGACCCTTTAGCCGCACAACACCGCTCGATATAAAAAGATCGGCACCTCAACCTCGTCGGGCTTGTCAAATCGCCGTACTGGCCCTTTCCAGAGCGCGTCGGGTAAGGCTTATTATGTTGGGTCGCGCACCTCTGCGTTTCAGTCCAAGTCCGATACGGAAAAGCTCTGGAACCTCGAACTGGGCGCCCTCCTCGAAAAACACACCGTACACCTCTAGATTCTTCAATGCGGAGTCATCAAGTCCGAAAGACCCCGCCGTCTGCCGATCGAGCGGCGTTTCGACATTAGGGGTTTGCGGAGCTTCTCGAAAATCGGGGCCAGGACAGCCACCTCGCTCGGGTATTCTTGCACTTTCTCTTGGCTTGTTACCGTAACGGCCCGCCGCATAGCGGCAGGCGCCAGAAGGCGACCATCTGGCGGGGTATCGTCGACAGATCCCTTCGCGGCATTGGCAATAAAACGGACCAAGTCTCTCGCGGTAAGTTTGCCGTTAAGATCTGTCAGCACCGCTAGGACCCACTCAGTCGAGCGCGCTTCTCTGCTTTTCTCATTGCCGAGTTTCGGACCCCAAACCCTCGCCAAGTCCGCTGCACGTCCCTCGTCGCCCTTGTCGCGCCACGTGCGCGACCATAGGCCACCAATTGCGTTGCTCGTGGAAACCAGCCAGATCACAAGTTCGAGGATGTCGACGGAAGACCAAGTGAGTGCATAGTTTCGGTAGCTCGCGCGGAACTGAGCAATATTCTGGCGAATGACGGCTTCAACCATATCGCCGCGGACGAAGATCAGGCACCCCACCGGGCGACCAACTTCCTGGCGGAGGCGCAGAGGCACCTCGACCAGGAGTGCTCTCAAAGCTGTTGCTTGTTTCGTATCGGCGTAAGGATCCTGAATGATCTCTTCGAGTCCTTCGAAGACCGCAACCGGATTGTCCCTCCGTTCCTTCGCTCCAGTCAAAAACTTCGCCCAAGCGCCAGGCTTCTCGATATCGTATCCGCTCACCCAACCGATTGTATCCAACCAGAAGTCGGCCCACTCTGCTTCCGTCAGGCTTTCTTTGAGACGCGTCTGGATCTGCCGCCTTAGCTCAGAAAACGAGATCGGAGCCGCACCGGAAAAGCTACGCGCAACTATGGCTGTTCGTTCGCTTAATAGAGTGATCATTTGGTCAGTCTGCGATGAACCATAGACCGGAAGAATTGCCCCTTCAATTTCAGCTGACAGTTGGCCGTCAAGACTTTTTAGAGCTATCCGCCATGTTTGCTGTTCAACGAGGAAACGGAACGTCAGAGTTTTCCCGGTACCTTTCGCTCCCTCGATTACGGCAATTGGCGAATGCTTTTGGAAGTCATCAGCAAGACGTCGAAGCGGAGGCGTCATCAGAGGTGTGTCCAGTCGCTGCGAAGCACTCTCTGCCACAACCATCTCGGAAGCAACTCTCGACAGCTTCTGATGTCGACAGCTTCTGACAGCCTTCTTTCTGATTTGTTGATGTCGATGAAGGATCAGCGGGAGAGAATCCGGCACCTCTTTTTCTGGATCGAGCAATTAAATCGACAGCCGACCAGGACCCCAACTGACTCTCAAAGCCTCGTGAGAAACCGGAGCCATCGATTTGAGAGATAAACTTGTCCCAATCACGTGATGTTTGAACAAGATCAACCGAATGTGGCAAGGCGACGAAAGTGAGCGGGCTGTCAACACCAAATTCGACGTCAGCATTAACATCTATCTTGTCGGTCGGAGCGTGAGCCGCTGTGGCTTAGAAAGCCGAGACTGCAGCCGCCTCAATCTGTGCCGTTATCTCGTCGATCGCTTGTCGGTCATGTAATTGGAAAGTCGGAAATTGATTGATGATCACCAGAGGTTTGCGGCCACGTACGCCAGTTTCGCGCTCGACCTGCCCGAGTACACTTATCATACCGCATGTTGCAGCAAGTGATTGGCCGCTGGTGGTCGTCACAAAAGCTCGCTCGACCGAGGGGTCGGTCAGGACTTGCATAGCAACTTCTACCAGGCCTGCCCTCAAGTCGATCACGACTGCGCAGCACCCAAGCCGCTCCGCGACATCTCGTAATATGTCCACGATCAAAAAAGGTCGTCCTCGGCGCGCGCCAACTATATGTTCCGGTCGGATCGCGAATGCCGACAAAGCCTCAGTCGAACGCCTAGCTGGAAGAATGAAAAGATCGTCGATCCTCTGCTCGGAAAGGCCGGAAGCAACGAATTCGATCGTGACGCACAGATCTTCACCGGGGTCCGCGTGAGCAAGGACGAGCAAGTCCTCGAACGAGATAGCACTCTCGGGCTTCCGGGCGGCAAACAGGTAGCTCAGGCCGGGAGCCTCAAAATCCCCATCCACGATAAGTATCGTGTTGCCGCTGGCCTCGCGTCCGAGGTAACGCGCGAATGCGATAGCTGCCGTAGTACGGCCCACTCCCCCCTTAACACTGTGGAAGGCGATCAGCGGTAGCGGATCACTCGGGCGCTCCGATGCCTCCACGTCAAACCAGCGCCTACCATCGAGGGCGGCAGTTGGCCGAAATGTATGCACCCCGCTGTTTGTGGCAGACTGAACCTCGAAGGTAACTGGAAGGTCGTCCATGCCTGACGGCGCATCGAGCTTGAGTGAGCATTTGCCGGTCTCGCCGTCTCCCATGATGCGTGACGGGAAAAGGCGTGAAAGCCATGCACAGGCGTCGCTTTGAACCGCGGTATTGGCCAGCGTCACGGCAAGACCAGTCCAGAACGCCTCGGTCTCGAGGACACCACTCGGCGGTGCCAAGGTAGTATCGTCTCCGAGCCCACTTCGCGTGACTAAGGATAGCCGCCGGGCTACATCAACCCAAGTTATAGGTCGCAAACTCAAATCAGCGGAGGATGTCATTATGCGTAACCTACTTCCTGCTCGATCCACTCTATCAGCGCGGTTAGGCCCGCCTCGAGCTCCGTTTGGTCATCCGGATTTACGACGAGCCCGTACCGCCAAGCCTCGTGAGACTGCGCTACCGGGAACGATTGCGCGACCCCGCCGTGTTTATAGCCTCCAGCGAGCTTGTACGTCTGCCCCAGGTACCCCAGCCCAGCGGCGGCTGGCGCTCTCAGTCGCTGGGCCATGGCGCGAACATCGTGGCCGAAACCTTCGACCGTCTCTTCGTCGTGATCATCGCGGGTTAGCTCGTGACGATGAGGCACGCGCGCCGCTTTGCTCAGCGGGTATTTGAGGCCCAATTCAGCTGCATAGAAACGTAGGAAGCAATACACATGCGGGGCGCGCATGTCACTCGCAGGAACCGTACGGTGTTCCTGGATCCATTTTGCGAGTTCTCGGAGCCCGTAGAAATTTGAGCGGTGTTCTTGCGGGAGCGCGATGAGCATGGGACACTGGGCGATGATCAGGCCTGAGTATGAGCCCTCAATCCGCCCCTGAAAAGGTTCTTCGGCCTGCTCCTGCTCGGATTTGGGTCCACGCTGGCAGCCTACTTTTGATGGTGCCGACCAGGTTTCGAAGGTCCGCTTTGGGTCGGAAGCGGCCACCGGACGGTGAACCGTCACATATGTCGGCTTCTCGGAAACGCCGTCTCTAATGCACGATACCGGACTAGCCCGCTGCACGATACCAAACTAGTGTTCTGAGTCGCTCACATTGCGGGGTATAGCCTTTTGAGCTTGACGCGGGCGTCGGCGGTGGTGAACTGCCAGTCTGCCTTGGTGTGATGCTTGTTTCGGCTGTCTTGCCAAGCAGCGACTTCCTCGATGAGAGTTTGCTTGTCGGGGATGCGCCGATCGAGGCATTGGCGCGACAGAACGCTGAGTTCAGCTTCCGCCATATCCAGCCAACTGCCGTGCTTGGGGGTATAGTGCCACTCGAACCGCTCGACGAGGCGACGTGCCTCGGGGGCGGGGAAGGCCTCATAGAGTGATGCCGGCTTGTGGGTGCTGAGATTGTCCTGCACGAGCACGATCTTGCTGGCGTCGGGGAAATGCGTGTCGGACAGCTCCTTCAGCGCCTGGGCATAGTCCACGGCGGCATGGTGGTCCGTCACCTTGACGTGCCGCCAGCCTTCCAGAGGGGCGAACAGCATGAACAGGTTGGCAGTGCCGTTACGCTCGTACTCGTAATCGTGCCGGGCTGGCTGGCCGGGCTTTGCCGGGAACGGTGTGCGGGTTTCCTTGATGAGCTGCTTCGAGGTCTCGTCCAGGCAGACCACCGGGCAGGCCGGATCATGCGGGCGTTGATAGACTTCCAGTACGTCTTCCATGTTGGCCACGAAAGCGGCGTTGGCGTCCGGCGGGATCACCCATTGTTTCTGCAGGTGGGGCTTGAGTGTGTTTTTTTTAGCGTCCGCCCGATTGTGTTGTCACTGGCGCGATCGACGATGTTCAGTTCCACCACAGCGGTTTCCAGCAGCGTCAAGGTCCACCGCTTGCGCCCCTTGGGCGGCAGAGAACAGGCAAGCGCGATCAGCTTGGCCTCGGCTTTGCCGTCGAAGATGCGCGGCCTCGCCGAGTTCGGCGAGTGCTTGTGGGTCAGGGCGGCGTCGATGCCTCCCTCCACCAGTTGCTGGCGCGTGCGAGCGATGGTGTCGATGCTGGTATCCAATGCCTCGGCGATCTGGCCATCGCTCCAGGCTTCGCCGGCCTCCGAGGCATCGGCCTTCAGCAAGATACGTGCCTTCAGCACCTGCCGGGCGGGGCTCTTACCCTTTTGGATCAACCCGTTGAGCCGCTCGCGCTCCTCTCCGCTGAGCTTGACGATGTACTTCTTCACGGCAGGTTGTTGCGCGGTCACGATGCATCTCCGATGTTGCCGGAGGCATCGATTCAGAGATCCACCGCAGAATCAACGACATGCTGCACTAGCCCGAACTTTACCGCCTTTTCGACGCAAGCCATTGATACAACTCTAAACCCAAACCGCGCTCTGTCTACGCTGCCGCCAATTCCACCTCCAGCAAGCTGAACGCCCGTCGCTGCACCGGCGTGGGTGTGGCGTGAATGGTCAGCGTTTTGTGTTCTCCGAAGCAGACGGTGTTGCGGGTCAGGGTTGCCAGATCGTCCAGCAGGGTGCGGAAGCTGTGCACCGGCTGGACGTCGGCGTTGCCGAGCTCGCTGCGCTGGGTGGACGCCTTCCGGTGAGCCGCCTTCGAGACCTCGGCCTTTGCCACCGGCGACGTCCGCCCGGTCTCGGCGGAGGCACGGTCATGGTCGTCGAACAGCATCGGTGCCAACGGCTGGCGCATATGCCATTCCAGATAATACGCCAGCATGCACAGCAGGACATGCGCCCGCACCCGTGGCGCGGTCCAGTGAAACACCGGCCGCAGCTCCAGATCGACGGTCTTGATGCAGCGGAACGCGCGCTCCACCTGGGCGAGGCTCTTGTAGGCCCGCACCGTGGCGGCGGCATCCGCCTGCTGTGGCGGAAGGCTGGTGCGCAGCACGTAGAACCCGTCGAGCCGGGCCTCATCGGCGATCGCCTCGGTTTTGCGGGTAAAGCTGAACGCATCGTCGGTGATGGTCAGCGCGAAATGCTTGGCCATTTTCCGCTTGCCCATGACCGCGCCGACCGCCTTGCCAATCGCGCCGGCCCCGCGCAGCGGGTTCTTCTCGCGCTCCACCCGGGCCTGGATCTTGCTCAGGTCCGCCTCGGTGAGCGCCAGCAGTTCGTCGCGCTTGCGCCGTCGTTCCTCGGCCAGCAGCGGGTTCTTGCACACCACCAGCCGCTCATCCGGATAGTCCGGGCTGCTGATCTCCGCCATATCACGTGTGTCGAACAGGGAGAATTGCAGCGCGCCGGCTTCTGCCAGTTGCTGGATCGCCGGACCACGCAGCGCGGTGATCCAGTCGAGACCGGCCGGGCGGAGGGTTTGCTCGATCCGTGCGGTGGTGAGCATGCCGCGGTCACCGACCAGGACGACGTGGCGCAGCCGGAAGCGCTGCTTCAGCTTGGCGACCTGAGCCGCGACGGTGGCCGGATCGGCAGTGTTGCCCTCGAACACCTCGACCGCGACCGGACAGCCGTCCGCCGCACACATCAGGCCGATCACCAGCTGCGGCCGGTCACCGCGGCTGTCGCGGCTGTAGCCGTGGCGGGCCAGAGGACAGCAGCGTCCCTCGAGGTAGGTGGAAGTGACATCGTAGAGCACCAGCATGCCGTTCCTGAGATGACGGCGGGCGAGGCTGTTTTCGATGAACGCCTGCTCGCTGCCGAGCCAGTCGAGGGTGGTGTAGATCTCGCGCGCGGTGACGCTGCCGAGGCCAAGCGTCTCGCCCAGCGAGTGGCTGGCGGTGGCGGTGTCGAGCATCCGCGCTGTCGCCAGTTTCGCCGCCGGGTCGAGCAGCCTGGCGACGATGAGAGCCAATGCCAGATCGCGCCTGCGCTGGGGGGCACGGCGGGGCAGCAGATGGTCGAGGCCGATGCGCCGGGCGGTGGTTAAGGCCGCCAGCACGTGGCCATGCGGGAGAGAGCGGCGGATTTCGAAGCCGTTGCTGCCGATCGGGGCCAGCTTGTCGCCACGCAGCACGGCGCGGAACAGCTCGATCCGTTCGCTGGGCCAATCGGATAGATTGGCCAATGTGCGGTTCTTGGTCTTGCCGGCTTCGCGGTAGCTTTCGCGCAGCAGGACGGCGGGCGGGGAGCCTCGGTTGGGAATGGTTGCCACATACATGCGCGAAGAGCATCAGACCGATTCGCGTCGTGTCAAGCACATTTTGGCATATTACATGACTGCTAACTTTATCATAAATGTGTTAAATCAGTATTTTGATCTCAAAACCGCGCAAAGTTCGGACTAGCCCGCGCCGGAGCACGAACAGCGAGGCACGCCCCTCCCGGAACACCCCGCCGAGCCACGCGTCTAAGCCGCCTCCCGTCCCACGCGGACGCCGAAATCCGGATACCTTGTCGCGCCGCCCAGTTGCACCATGACTTCCGCACCCTTATCGAACCCCGCGAAGACATCCCCCGGCAGCGCCCCGCTCCCGTCCGTCCAGCGCAGCCGATCGGCCGGCTCATAGCCGTGGAACCCCGCCGTCAGCCGCTCGTCGTCCGCATCGAACAGCATGAACTTCCTGCCCTGCTGCACCGTCACCCGCCGCAGCGCCACCCCGAGCGACCGCGGGTCGCGCACCGTCCCAAGCTCGGCCGGCACACCGCTGCGGGAGCCGAGAACGACGCTGCTCGGGCGGCACGGCAGGCGGAAACCATAGAGCGGACCCCGCCGGTCCTCCGGATCGATGCGCGTGCCGTCGACAACCAAATGCAGATCCGGATCGTCGGTCAGCGGCGGCAGCTTGCGCGGTCCGGCCCGCTCGAGAAGCCGCTTCCACATGGCGTCCACGATCGGACCGCCGGTCAGCACCGGCGCGCAGGGCTCTTGCGGCGGCAGGTCCCATCCCGGTCGGGCATTCTGGAACAGCCAGCGATTGCCGTCGTCGCGGAAACTTTCCGCCGGCGTGCCGTTGGCCAGCAGCACATCGTGGCTGTCCAGCTCGATATGGTAGATCTCGACCTCCTGCGCCCGGTCGTCCCAGTGGATCGTCTTGCTGTTGACCAGGAACTCCACCGGGATCAGCACGCCATCGATATAGAGCGAGTGCGCTTTCGTGATGTGCAGGTCCCGGGTCGGCACGTTGTCCGCCAGCGCGCCCTTGCGCACGATCACCGGCGTCGCCGCCGTGCGTCTCCCGCGCGTGGCCAGCACCCTGCCCTTGCCGACCCAGCGGACCGGGCGCGGTCCGTTATGCGCGGTCAGCACCGTATCGCCCGGCTTCAGCGTCTGCACGGGCACTTCCCCGGCTGGCGTGCCGATCATCGTCCCGGCACGGAAACAGATCACATCGACGGTGCTGGTTGACGTATTGCTCGCGGCGACGCCGTCGGTCGTGGTCCAGTCGATCGTGCGAACCGCGGTGGACGCGTTGGTGGTGTCAAATGCGACGGACTCCAGCGCGGTTTGATAGTTCGCCAGTGTCGTCGTGCCGGCCAGGGTCTCCACGCCGCTCGACGCGTCATAGCTTCCGGTGATGCCGTTCTGGTTGGTGAACACCAGCGTATCACCGTTGCTGAAGCCGCCGCCGACCGAGATCGTCGCCCCGGTCAGGTCGCCGCCGCTGTCGGCATCGGTGACCGTCACGGCGGGATCGAGCGTGACCGGTGTCGGGCCGGTATAGGTCACGGTTCCGCTCGCCGTCACCGTCCCCGCGACATGCACCTCGTTCAGCGTGCTGGTGACCGGGGCGCTTGCCACCGTGCCGTCGTTCACCGACCAGGAGATGGTCCGGCTGGTATGACTGCCGCCGCCGGTCGGATCGGCATCGCTCGGGCTCGTGGCGTAGGCGACCAATTCCAGCGCTGCCTGATAGGTCGCGAGGCTCGCGCTGCCGGTCAAGGTCAGCGTCCCGTTGTTGAAGCTTTGCGAAAGGCCGCCTTGGGTCCCGACCGTCAACGTATCGCCGCTGATGAAACCGCCGATGACCACAGTCGCGCCGGCCAGGGTCGAACTGCTCGGGTCCGTCATGGTCAGCCCGCTGTCCAGCGTGACCGCCGGCCCGCCACCGGTAAAGCTGACGGTCGCGCCCGCGACCACCGTCTCGCGCGCCGTCACATCCACCGTGCTGGTCGTTGTCGTGCTGCTGAGCGAACCGTCGCTGATCGTCCAGTCGATGGTGCGCGTGCCGGCTGTCCCGGTCGTGCTGAACGCCACCGAGTCCAGCACGGTCTGATAATCGGCCGCCGTGTCGGCTCCCGTCAGCGTCAGCGTCTGCGTCGCAGCCGTATAGCTCGCGGTGATCGAGGTGCCGGCGGTGATCGCCGACAGCACATCGTTGGTGGTGCCGCTCAGGATCTGGACGCTGGCGCTGGCAAGGCCCTGATTGTCCCGATTGCTCGCCGTGGCGCCCGGATCGAGAAGGGCAGCCGCATTGCCCTGCACGTATGTCGCGGTGCCGCTCGTTGCGACCGTCGGAGTGGTTACCACGTCCAGGGCCTCGGTCTCGGGGCCTATCGCGGTGTTGTTGCCCGTCGCGCTGACCTCGATAAGGTTGGGTTGCGCCACGGTTGATCCGGCGAGGCTTCCCTCCCACACCGACCATGCGCCGTAATTGGCCGACTCGGCGTTGCCTACGTAGAAGACATTGTTTGTCGGATCAATGACGAGACTGGTCGGGTCGACCGACCCTCCCTGCGCGATCGAATAAAGCGTCTTGATAGCCCCCAGCGTGACGGTGCCGTTCGACAACGAGTACGTTGCACTGTAGATTCCCGACGTGGCGCCATCGTATCCGAGGTCGTAATAGACTGTACCGGCATTGACGGCGATGCCATAAGGCGTGTCGGCCGAGGCAAACGCTTCGAGTACCTGTACATGTCCCGTGGCGAGGTTGCCCACCTCGAGGTCCGAAGTCGTTCCATCGTCGCTGGTGAAGAAGCCCAGGCTGTTCTGCTGGTCGATCGCCAGTTCCAGCGGAGATACGGCCGCTGTCCCGTATGCCACGGGCGCGGCAGAGCCTGTGTTGACGTTGATCTCCCATATGCCGTTTAGGGCGGTATTCGTCGTATCGTAGTTCGCCAGGTAAAGTACGTTGGGATTGGCGCTTTCGGCGACCCCCCAAGGCGAGAGCGACGACGAGGAACTGAAATCAAGATAGGATGGCGCCGCCAGCGAACCCGAGCCGAACGTGCCAACCATGATCTGGTTGGTCGATCCATGACCGGTCGCGGCATCATCGTCGACCACGTAGTACCTGCCCTGCGGGTCTTCGACGACCAGCCCCAAAATGCCCGCGGCGTTCGACAGGGAAGTATTGGTGGCGCTGTTCGCCAGGCTCGTTACGCCTGTGGCGGTGCTGCTGCCGCTGACCGCCATCTTCTCGATAGAAGCCCCGCCATTGACGTAATCGACGTTGAACGCCAGGAACAGTTCGGAGGTTCCGGCGATCGGCAGTTCGGCGGGATAGGCGGATTCGGTCGTGGCGGTGAACGGGCTTGCGACATCGATCGATCCGGTATTGACGTTCAGGTCCCAACTGCCGCCGCCCGATGCGGCGCCGACCAGATGCGACGAAGCAGCAACGTTGGCGCCGCCGGTCGCCGTCGACAACTGGTCCATAAACGCGACGCCGGTCGCGTCTTGTGCGACGTCACAGCCAAATAATTGGATGTTGCCGCCTTGTCCCAGGGCGGCGCCGATCGTCGTCAGTTCCGTCTGGTATTGCGCCAGGGTGGCGGAACTGAGCGTGCCGGTGCCAAGTTGCACCGTTCCGTCGGCGCCATGGGCAACGATGTCGATGGCGGCCAGGTTCTTGATATCATGACTGGCGAGGAATGCGGCGATCTGTGCCACGCCGTCGCCGCTCGGGTTCAGGATGACAGCCAGCGTACCCGGCGCGACCCCGGCGGCAAGCTGGCGTGCATCCGGCACGTTGCCCTCGATGAACACGATCTGCTGGTATTGTGCCAGCGAAGGCCTTGCCCCGCCGGGGGGGATGACCGGCGTGCCGGTGTTCAGGTCGAACAGGAACGCGCCAAGCGATGCCGCGTCGGCAGCATAGAACGCCCAGGTCCCGTCATCCAGTCCATCCTGTGGCCGCGCGTTGTCACCTGCCTGCCGCCAATTTTCCCGTTCAGTCATGGATCGAGCCTCCCCCGTTATAATCCGGCCTTGACACCACGCGAAATCACCGACCACAGCCTGTCGTTGCGCTGACGCTACGCTTCCCGTAAGCATTTCGCAGGCGGGACCGCTGTCGTTACGAACCACTCTCGCCATCAGTTCGGAATAGCGAGTCCGAACCGCGTTGCCGGACCCAGCCCGATTCGCTTTGGAAAGATAATTCCATTGTGAAGACTGTCGCAAGTGTCTTTCGTTTACGATCCAATTACGCTATGGTAGTCATGCAGTTGTGGGAGAGCCGTCTTGACGAATCTTGTGCCAAACGAATTGCGCGACTCGCGCAGGCTGCAACGGCACCCGGACCGGCCGGGCTTGGGAGGTTTAAGTTAATGCAACCATATGTCGGACAGGTCATTGCTGTCGGATTCAATTTCGCGCCTTCGGGCTGGGTGCTTTGCAATGGGCAGCTTCTGTCAATCTCGGAGTATGAAGTCCTGTACACGTTGATCGGCACGACCTATGGCGGTGATGGACAATCCACGTTTGCGGTGCCGGACCTGCGTGGGCGATCGCCGCTCGGCCAGGGCACAGGCACAGGATTGCCGCCCGCTGTCGTCGGGCAGACAGGCGGGTCCGAAAGCGTGACCCTGACGAGCACGCAGATCGCCGCCCACCCGCATACACTGAGGGCGGCGTCGGCAACCGGCACGCAGTCGGAGCCATCCGGCTCGACTGTTCTGGCGACCCAATCGAACCTGGCGGTCAACATGTATCATGCTGCGCCTGGGAATGTTACGCTGGCCCCGGCCGCCGTCGGTGCGGCCGGCGGCAGCCAGCCGCACGAAAACCGGCAGCCATTCAACACGGTGAACTACATCATCGCGACCGTGGGGATCTTTCCGTCGCAAAACTGAACGGCACTTGCGCTTGAGACGCATCCGTCAGCGTGAAAATGACCGCGCCAGGAGATAACGATGTCAGAACCCTTTCTTGGACAAATCACGGTATTTCCGTACACCTTCCCACCGAACGGCTGGGCGGACTGCAGCGGGCAGTTGCTCCCGATCGCTCAGAACACGGCCCTGTTCTCCTTGCTCGGCGTTCAGTACGGCGGAGACGGCAGAACAACCTTCGGACTACCGGATCTGCGCGGGCGCATTCCGCTCGGCCAAGGCCAGTTGACCGGCGGCGGCAACTACGCGATGGGCGAAACGGATGGCGTGGAGGCCGTCACCCTGGGGATCCCGACAATGCCCCAGCACACCCATGCGCTGAATGCCGCCACGGCGAGCGGAACGACCAACAATCCGGCGGGCATGGTTCTGGCCACGCCCCAGGTCGGCGGTGGTCGCGGACCAGCCACCGACAAGGGCAATATCTACAATCCAGCGCCGCCCACCACGCCTCTGGCGGCGAGCTCGGTCGTACCCGTGGGGGGTTCGCAGCCGCACAACAACATCCAACCATCGCTGGTGCTACGCTACTGCATCGCTTTGCAAGGTGTATTCCCGTCGCGGTCGTGACGTGCGGAACCGAATCGACCAGACAGACCATTTGGTGTCGCGAAGGGCTGCCCGGCCGGCAATTCATGACATGAACCAAACGCCACAGGCGAAGCAGCAGGGAGCTTAGCAGAATGTCTGAACCCTATCTCGGCCAGATCGAGGCTTTTCCATTCAATTTCGCACCACGAGGCTGGCAGCCGTGCCAGGGACAGCTTCTGGCGATCAGTCAGAACCAGGCCCTGTTTGCCCTGCTCGGCACCACCTATGGCGGAAACGGCACCACGAACTTCGCACTGCCCGACCTGCGCGGCCGCGTCGCGATGGGGCAGGGCGACGGCGCCGGCCTGACCAGCCGTTCTATCGGGCAACAGGTGGGCGAAGAAAATCATACAATCCTTATTACCGAGACGCCGGCGCACACTCATGCCATCAATACCGCACCCAACGCGCCGACCGGCAGCAACGTGGACACTCCGAGCAGCACCGTGGTGCTCGCGACGGCCACCGGGACCCAGGGGAGCAACACGCTCGTCGTCAATCCCTATATCACGACCCCACCCGCCCCCGACACGGCGATGGCGCCAAGTGCGATCGCGCCAAACAGCGGCGGGCAGCCCCATTCCAACATGATGCCGTTTCTTGCGATGCAGTTCTGCATTGCGATGACCGGCATCTTCCCGTCGCGCGACTGACCTTGCGCGGCGGCGTTCGTCAGTTGAACACCACTTGATATTCCTGCCGGTCGCGGCTGTGGGTGTGGATCGGCATGATATGCAGTTCGAAAACCGGGCCGTCCGGAGCAGCGGCCCGGTAGTCTCCCGCCGGCAGGACATCGTCGACCGGCCCATCGAAGATCAGCGTGAACGGAACCCGCTGCGCTCGTGGGGCGGCGAAGCGCGGATGAGGATCGACCGAGCGCAGAAGCAGCATCAGGTGATGTCCTTCGAGGCCGAATCGTTTGCTCACGTATGGCAGAAAGCGTTCGTGGGTCAGCGGTTCGTCCATGGCGCGGCCGGTCCTGTCCAGGTGACGCGGTGGCGATCAACTCATGTCCGCGTTCTTGTCAAGCAATATCAGCCTGATCGCGAACCGCGGAGCGGACTCGGGCGGATGAAATAGCTCGCCAGAAATCGCCAACGACCCTCCGGTAAAGGGGACAACGACGTGAGCGAAGCGGTCCTGCTGGAAACGACCCGAGGCGCCTTTGCGTTGCGTCCCGAGCGGCCGGACGATGCCGATTTTCTTTACGCGCTGTTCCGCAGCCATGCGCTGCCCGGCGTCGCCGCGATGCCGGTCGATGACGCCATGAAGGAGTCGCTGCTGCGCATGCAGTTCACATCGCAAACCACCAGCTACCGCGCGCAATATCCGCGCGCCCGGTTCGATATCCTGGAGCGAGATGGCACCGCGTTCGGACGCCTGATCGTGCACGAGGCCAACGGCGTCGCGACGTTCGTTGATTTCGCGCTGCTGCCCGACAGCCGAGGCTCCGGAATCGGGACAGCGGTGATCCTGCGCGTGCTGGACTGGGTGGCCGAGCGATGCGCCATCGTACGGTTGAGTGTTCTCTGGAACAACGAGGCGTCGCTGCGCATGACCCGCCGCATCGGCTTCGTTCAGGTGGGAGAGACACCGCCCTACATCGAGATGGAGTGGCGGCGGAGGTAGTGGTCCCGCGGTCCTGGCCGGCTTGTTTCCTGCCTCCGGTCCGATGACACTGCCGCGTCGCCGCAACCCGAAAGGCCCCGGCCATGTCGTCAACCCCTTTGCCTGAAGGCCTGGGCCGTGCCGTCCGCGCCGAGTGGGACCTCGATCCCGGTTTCCTGACCGTCAACCATGGGTCGTTTGGCGCTACCCCTCGCGCCGTGATCGCGTCCCAGCGGGCCTGGCAGGACCGGATGGAACGTCAGCCGAGCCGCTTCATGAGCACCATATACCCCGGCGCCATCCGTGATGCCGCCGGCGCGCTGGCTTCGTTCCTGAACACAAACGGAAGCGACATGGTGTTCGTCGATAACGCGACCACCGGCTGCAACGCCGTCCTGCGGTCCGTTCCACTTGCCGCCGGTGACGAGGTGATCGTCCTGAGCCACGCCTATGGCGCCGTGCACAATGCGGTTCGGTTCGTCACCGGACAGTCCGGCGCCCGCGTCACGACGGCGGCCGTGACGTTTCCCGGTCCCGGCGAGGACTCGCTTGTCGCCGCCGTCACCGCGGCCATCACGCCGAGGACGCGCCTCGCGGTTGTGGATCATATCACCTCCGGCAGTGCCATCGTTTTGCCGATCCGGCGAATCGTCGCTGCATGCCACGCGGCGGGGGTGCGCGTGCTGGTCGACGGTGCCCATGCACCGGGCCAGGTCGATCTGGATCTGTCCGCGATCGGTGCCGACTGGTACGTCGGCAACTGCCACAAATGGCTGTGCGCGCCGAAAGGGTGTGCGTTTCTGCACGCCGCCCCGTCCGCGCAGGCCGGTCTGCATCCAGGCGCCATCTCGCACGGCTACGGCAAGGGCTTCCTGGCCGAGTTCGACTGGACCGGGACCACCGACCCCAGCCGCTTTTTGGCGGTGAAGGAGGCTATCGCGTTCCACCAGCGCCTGGGCGGTGCCGCCTTGCGCGCGCGCAACCGGGACCTCGCCGCCAGCGGGGCCGAACTGATCGCGCAACGGCTCAATACCGGGGTGGGCACGAGCGGACCGGTCGCCGGCGCGATGGCGACGGTCCGCCTGCCGGACGAGGACGCCAGCCCCGCCCGTGCGCTGGCAATCCGCCAGGCCCTGGCCGCTGCCGGCACCGACGCGCCGGTTCACGCCCTGGACGGCGCCCTGTGGCTGCGGATCTCTGCCTTCGCCTACAACGAACAAGACGATTATGTCCGGCTCGCCGAGGTCGTGGCATCGGTGCTGCGGCGGTAAGCCGGACCCCGGCTGGTCCGGGTCGCGGACCTCCGTCTATAGTGGCACGACACGCCGCCTTGAGGGGACCACCGCCATGACCGTCGAATTTATCGGCATGATCCACCACCGGGAAGCATCGGAGATCATTGCGCCGCCGCCGGTGATCATGGACCGTGGCTATATCCGTGACTTCGCCCAGGCGGCCGAGGCCGGCGGTTTCGACAAGGTGCTGGTTGGTTACTTTTCCGATGGGCCGGACGGTTTCCTGCTCGCCGCCGCCGCGGCTGCGCATACCGAGACGTTGGGGTTCCTGGTGGCGCATCGGCCGGGTTTCGTCGCCCCTACACTGGCCGCGCGCAAATTCGCCACGCTGGACCAGATCACCGGCGGCCGGGCGTCGATGCACGTCATCAGCGGCGGGGATGATGTCGATCAGTTCCGCGACGGAGACACCCTGGGCAAGGAAGACCGGTACGCCCGCACCGACGAATACGTGTCGATCCTGAAGCGCATCTGGACCGAGCCCGCCGCGACAGTCGATCACGAGGGGAGATTCTACCGGTTTGCCGGCGCGTCCACCGCGCAGCGTTGCGTGCAGCAGCCGCGCATCCCGATCTATTTCGGCGGCGCGTCTGATGCCGCCATCGCGGTCAGCGCCAAACATGCCGATGTCTACGCGTTGTGGGGCGAAACCCACGATCAGGTGCGGGAGATCACCGCCCGCCTGCGCGCCGAAGCCGCGAAACACGACCGCACCGTCCGTGTCAGCCTGTCGCTGCGCCCGATCCTTGCGCCGACCGAGGACGAAGCCTGGGCCCGCGCCGAAGCGATCAAGCAACGCATTATCGAGCGCCGGGCCGCGGCCGGTCTGGGTCCGCGCAACCCGGCCAACGAGGGATCGAAGCGCCTGCTCGCCGCCGCCGCGAAGGGCGAGCGTCTGGACAAGCGCCTGTGGACCGGCGCCGCGCTGCTGACTGGCGCCAGCGGCAATTCCACCAGCCTGGTGGGGACGCCACGACAGGTGGCCGAGGCGCTGGTCGAATACTATGACCTGGGGGTCACGACCTTCCTGATCAGGGGGTTCGATCCGCTGGCCGACGCTATCGCATACGGCCGCGATCTGCTGCCCCTCACCAAGCGACTGATCGCCGAACGGACCGCCGCCCGCGCGGCCTGAGCGGAGCGCGGCCGTCCCATCTCGCAGACATGGGTGGGCCAAAACCGAAGGAGTTGCCACGGGGCGGAGGTCGCGCGCTTGCCAGCGCATCGAGCTGCGAGGTGTCCACGGCGAGCTTGGCCAGCACGCGAAGCTGGCGGTGTCGCGGCTCGGCGAGCCCACTTGCGGCGCGTCCAGCATGTAGGTTCGCGCATCCGCAAGCCGGGCGGCGACGCGCGTATTCAGCGCCTCGCCGGCCTGATGGAGATATGGCACTGTCGACCGGCCCGGAGAAAAGGCCCAGGCGTCGAGAATGCAACAGCTGAGTGCCAGACCGATCACGTTCCGCGCCGCGCCGAAAATCGCCACAAGGAGAACGACCACCAGGGGAAGGATCCGAGAGCATCGCCGCCCTGTTGCGAAAATAGCACGCGGACCGGCTGGCATAGCCACGGAGGCCGTTGTCACGCAGCGCCTGAGCAAGAAGGATCAACCGCACATGCACCCGATTGAACGCGGATCAAGCGCGGCGGGTCGCCTAAACGCGGATCAAGCGCGGCGCCGCGCCGCGTCCGGTGCCAACAAGTGCATCAGCGTTTAGCAGCATTCATTTGCGGTTCCAGATGCTTTGACCCTGCTACCAGAGGCGACGTCCGTTCACTGCGACCGCGTGTTCGTTCAACGTGCTCGCCGGCAAGGGCCCGAGGGACTGGCCGGAAGCGCTCCAGCTCAATGTCAGCACCCCGAGGCCGCTACCCGATCCGGGTCAGGCCGATGCTCCAGCGCGACCTCAGACCACCGGGCTGGCTCCGCCATCCATGTTGATCGCCGTCCCGGTGGTGAAACCGGCGAGATCGCTGCACAGGAAGCACGCCATCGCCGCGAACTCCTCCGCCTTGCCGATCCGCCCCAGCGGCACATTCGCGGCCATTTTCGCGGCGAACTCATCATACGACTCGTTGGAGCCTTCGCGCTGGTGGCGCCGCCTGTGCTGATCGGAATCGATCAACCCGACCAGCATGCCGTTGACCAGGATGCCGTGCGGCGCGCCCTCGCCCGCCAGCACCTTCATCAACGCCATTCCCGCCGCGCGAGAAACCGCCGTCGGTGCCCCGTTCGCCCGCGGCGCCTTCGCCCCGGTGTTCAGCACGTTGATGATCCGGCCCCATTTCCGAGCCTTCATCCCCGGCCAGACCAGACGCGAGACAGCCGGATCGCGGCGAACAGCTTCAGGTCGAGATCCTCCTGCCAGATGTCGTCGGTGATCTGGTCGGACGGCATCGCCCGCGACATCCCGGCATTGTTGATCAGGATGTCGACCTGCCCGAACGTCCTGATCACCGCGTCGAACGTCTTCTCGATGTCGTCGGCCTTCGAGACGTCGCACTGAAACGTCGCGACCTTGCCCGACGCGCCCCGGAGGCGATGGCCTGAGCCTCGGCCAGCGAATCCGGACTGCGCGCCAATATCGCCACGTTGGCGCCGGAGGCGGCGAATTCCTTCGCCATGGCCAGGCCAAGTCCCTTGCTGGACCCGGTTATGATCGCGGTGCGACCGTCGAGGCGGACTTCCATCGGTTTACTCCCTTATCGAAAATCCCAGTTTGGGCGGACAGACCCGGTCCATGCAACGCGTGCCGAACGCGAACGCCGAAGGAAAGCCCGAAGGACGTCCATGTCCTCGTTCGAATTCGTCGCCGCGCTGCTGCTGCTGGCGGCCATCCTGGGGATCGTGAACCATCGGTATTTCCACCTGCCGCGCACCATCGCCCTGATGGCCGGCTCGCTGGTGCTGTCGGTCGTCGTCATCCTGGTCGATCGCTCGGTCGCCAGCGTGGAATTGCGGGCGTGGTGGGAGGACCTGGTTGTCACCACCGACCTGCCGCATGTCTTCCTGGACGGATTGCTGGCCTTCATGCTGTTCGCCGGCAGCCTGCACGTCGATGTGGACAGCCTGCGCGCGCAGAAATGGACCGTCCTGTCGCTGGCGACGCTGGGCGTGCTGATGGCGACCGCGCTGTACGGGTTCGGCATCTGGCTGATCTTCGCCGAAGCGGTGCCTCTGCCGTGGTGCTTCGCGCTCGGCGCCTTGCTGGCCCCGACCGACCCCATCGCGGTGGGCGGCCTGCTGCGAGAAGCCGGCCTGCCGCCCGACCTGCTGGCGGTGGTCAACGGCGAAAGTCTCTTCAACGACGGTGTCGCCGTCGTGGTCTTCGCCGTGACCCTGGACTGGGCCAACGGCCATGCAACGACCGCCGCCGCGATCGGCCTGGACTTGCTGATCGAAGCCGGCGGCGGCGTCGCCCTGGGCCTTGCCACGGGCTACCTCGCCTACCGTGCCCTGCGCCTGGCGGACGAACCGGCGCTGGAGCTGACGATTACCTTGGCCCTGGTGACCGTCACTTACAGCGTCGCCGCTGCGTTGCACGTCTCGGCTCCGTTGGCCGTGGTGGTCGCGGGCTTGCTGACCGGCCATCGCGCAACCCGCTTTGCCATGACCGACGTATCCCGCCAGCAGGTGGTGCTGTTCTGGGACCTGATGGACGAGTTGCTGAACGCCGTGCTGTTCCTGTTGATGGGCTTCGCGCTGCTGTCGGTGGAGTTCAGTCACACCCTGCTGATCGCAGCCGGCGGCGGCATCGTGCTGGCGCTGGTGACGAGGCTGATCAGCGTCGCGGTGCCCACCACGCTCGTGCATCTGCGCCGGCTGCCGAAGCTCAGCCGCATCGCGGTGCTGACCTGGGGCGGGTTGCGGGGCGGGATTTCCGTCGCGCTGGCGCTGACGCTGGAGCCGTCGCCCTATCGCGGTGCTTTGCTGGCGGTCTGCTACGCCGTGGTGGTGTTCACCATTCTGGTCCAGGGGCTTTCGATGCCGATGCTGGTGCGGCGCCTCTACCACCAGAAGCTCGTCTGAGACCGTGAGTCGCCCCATTTCGGGCGTCCGGCTCGGGTGCTACCGCGGCGCGGCCATGGTGACACTGCTACAACAGCCCGGCTACGATGACCGTGATCAGCCCGAGGACCAGGTTGACCCCGATCAGCTTGCGGATGTTGTCCAGGCTGGAGGCCATTCGGTTGCGGTCGGTCGTGCGGCGGAACTGCCGATAGGGGCCGAAGAAGATCGCCAGGAAGACCGCCGCCATCAGCAGTCCCAGCCCCATCATGGCATGGATCTGCCAGCGCGCATCGGCCAGGCCGCCGATAAAGCCAAGCATGGCGAACGCCGGTGATCAGGATCACCGGCATGACGTGCCAAATCACCAGGAAGAATTTTTTGAATACCCGCGTATGCAGCAGCATCCGCTGCGGTGCCTCGATCGCCACCATGCTCGGCCGCAGCACCACGTAGGCGAAGAACATGCCGCCCACCCACAGCACCGCACACAGCAGGTGCAGCGCTTTCAGACCCTGCGTAAACCGTCATCCAACTCTCTCCAGCAACTCGGTCAGCAGCGCACGTAGCTCATTCGCTGCGATCGAGCGAGGGGCGGTCTCGGTCACGGCCAGCCCTTCGGCGAAGGCGGTGGCGAAGCCGGTGCGGTTGCCGATCGTCGCGGCGAGCAGCGGTTTGCCATCCCGTTGGAGCTGCGCGGTCATCGTCTCCCGCAGCTTGCCGGCGGACGGGACGCGGTTCAGCACCAGCGCTGATTTGCGCTTCTCGGCGGCGGCCAGCTTCAGCGTGCCTTCGGCCGCCCAGATGTCGGGCGGGCTGGGCTGCACCGGGATCAGCACCAGATTGGCGCCGCGGATCGCCAGGCGGGCATCGGTGTCGATCTGCGGCGGGCTGTCGATCACCACGACGTCATGGGCGGCCTTCAGCCGGTCCAGCTCGCCGGTCACGCGCCATCCGGACACGTCCGAGAACGTCAGCTTCACGGCGGTGGTGGGCCGCAAATCGTTCCAGCGGGTCAGGCTGTGCTGCGGGTCGATATCCAGCAGCGCCACTTTTCGAGACGGCGCCAGGGCTGCCGCCAGGTTCGCCGCCAGGGTGGTCTTGCCGGTGCCGCCCTTTTGCTGCGCGACAGTGATGACGATCGCCATGCGAGCCAACTCCATGCCGGTTATACTACACAGTTTCAGATATCGGCAATTCGACGCCAGGACGAACATCAGGAACGGCTCGCTTTTCCGCGGCGGCGGCTCTATCGTCGGGAAGGTCACAGGGACACGCTGGAAAGGCAGAATGCCAAATGATCGGCCAAGAGGCGACGCCGGTTACCGTCTCGCTCCGCCGCGGTGCGATCAGGATTGGCAGGCGTATCACGGTATACGCCGGAAGGTGTTTCACCTGCCCCGCCCGGACGAACCCATCAGCTCGGACTGCCACCCGCTGCTGCTGTTCCTGGAGGATCAGCCGATCGGTGCGATCCAGGTGGATGACTTGCGAAATGCCGCCGCCGCACTCCGGCTGGTGGCGATCGATCCGGCCTGGCAAGGCGGCGGTCATGGGCGGGTGATGCTGGAGCGGGCCGAGCAGTTCGTGCGCGACCTGGGGTGCAGCAGGGCGGTGGTTTACGCGACGCCGGAGGCCGCGGGGTTCTATCAGACTGTCGGATATGACGAGGAAGACTGGGATGAGGTGTGCATGGGCGGCATCGTGCAGATGCTGAAGATCCTGGACTAGGGCACTTCCGCCTTGGACGGCAAACACACCCTCGCCGGCTTGGCAAGTAATTTCATCAGCCAAGTGCCAGCAGCCCGAAGGGAGACCAATACCCGCGCAGGTTCGACGTCGCGAGTAGGCACGCGAGCGAAACGGCTGCGCGCAGTCGATGATATACCACAGGCCGCCCAATGATGACGGGTCACGACTTCGACCGCCAGTGTATGGTCATGACGCTGTTCGGGTTGATGCTCAGCTCAGTCATCCCAAATGATGGCCCGGCGGTGCTAGCAGTGGTCTGACACTAGACAATTTTCAGCCTGACTGTGCAGGCCGAAAATGGTCTATCTCTTTGTTTGATCGCATGATTCACGCGCCGGGGACGTTCCGCTCAGCGCGATCATGCTCTAGAGCAAAAACCGACCGCTCCGATTCGAAATGTCTTTTCCCGGCGCGGTGCGGTGTGATTCACCATGCATGCTGGAGAGGAGGCCAGCATGCATGACACGAGCTTTGTCCCAGGATCTGCGCTCTCGCGTGATTGCGGCCGTTGACGGCGGCCTCTCTTGCAACGCGGCTGCGGCACGCTTTGGCATCGCGGTGTCGAGTGCGATCCGCTGGATCCGCGCCTGGCGTGTAGAGGGTCGTGTAACAGCTTTGCCGCAAGGTGGTGACCTTCGTTCCCACCACATCGAGGTTTACCGGGACGTGATCCTGGGTGCGATCGATGCCGATGTCGACATCACCTTGGTCGAGCTGAGTGAACTGCTCCATCGTAAGCATGAGGCCTCATTCGCGCCCAGCACCGTCTGGCGATTCCTCGACCGTCACGACCTCACCTTTAAAAAAAAACAGCGCACGCCAGCGAGCAGGAGCGCCTCGACGTCGCCGCTCGCCGGCAGGCCTGGTTCGACGCACAGCCTGACCTCGATCCCGAGAACCTGGTGTTCATCGACGAAACCGCAGTGTCAACGAAGATGGATCGGCTGCGGGGACGAGCGCCGCGCGGACAACGATGCCGAGCACCGATCCCGCACGGCCATTGGAAAACAATCACGTTCGTCGTCGCTCTCACGCTCTGTGGGCTGACCGCGCCGCTGATGCTCGACGGACCCATGAACGGCCCCGCTTTCCTTGCCTACGTCGAACAGGTGCTCGTCCCGACCTTGAAGCGCGGCATGATCGTCGTGATGGACAACCTGGCCGCCCATAGAGTAGCGGGCGTTCGGACGGCAATCGAGGCGGCAGGCGCCCGGCTCTTACTGCTGCCGCCCTATTCCCCCGACTTCAACCCAATCGAGAACGCATTCGCCAAGCTGAAAGCCATACTGCGCAAAGCCGCAGCCCGCACTATCCCGAACCTCTGGAACGCGATCCGCGACGCCTTGCCTCAGTTCACGCCCGAACAATGCGCCAATTTCTTCACAGCGGCCGGCTATGAGCCAGAATGATCGGATTCTGCTCTAGTCAGGCATTCGCTCATACACGCCGGTCAGCGTCGGAAGGCGTGATATACCGTAACAGAGCCCTGAACGACGGGTTTCCGCGATCGCGACGACTGAGACAACGGTGCCGATCGAGGGGCCGCCGTCAAGAACGCTGGCCGCAATTGCGTGCCGTATTGTGCCGTATCGGAGTTGCGCCGCTTCCCGAGCCGTGGCGGATCCGCAACGGCTCGGGCGGCGGGTCAGGAGGCACCGGAATAGGAGACGGCGGTTCCTCGATCGGGGACGGGCTCATCCGGATCAGGCAGGTCAGGCGGATCGCCGGGGGGAACCGGCGGATCCGACTGGGCGAGCCTCGGGATGCTCAATGGGCGCGCGACTGCAGAGGCTTGACCGCGTCCTGTGCTACGCGGCCGGCGATTTCCAACAGCCGGCTGGTCGATTCAAAGGCGTGGTTGATCGCGTCGACATAGAGATCGCGCTGCACCTCGGCCAGTTCGATTGCATTCTTGCATCGCAACAAATCCTGTGGCTTATGGGCCGCGTTCTCGATCGTGTGATCGATCATTTCAAGCCACGCATGCTGCATGTCCTGCAGACCGCGGCCGAACGTCATGCAACTGGAGAACAACGCCTGCACGCGTTCGGCCGAACGCTCGGACGCGTCTCGGTAGACGTCCATCGCCTGCACCGCGGACGACAGCAGATGATGTCCGCGGCCAAAGCCGATATCGGCCACGCGACTGCCGACGCCGGCGGCGGTGCGCACGCCCATCAACAGCACTTCGCGGCTCTGTTCGGCCGCGCGGGAGGAAAGGTTGGCAGCGACACTGGCAGTTTCCGCAACCGTTTCTGTTATGCTCTGACTCGCTTCCGCGGCACGTTCGGCGGCATTCTGCGCGACGTTACTGGTTTCGCTGATGGCGTCCTTGGTCACCTTGCTCGCCGGCATCGATCGCTGCTTGACCGGGCCGGGTCGTGTGCTCGGTGGCTTTTTTCGAGGTCTCAGCCGTCCTGATTGTTTCTGACATGATATGTCCTCGCAGAAGATAGTTTTAGAAGCGCCACCCCAAGATTTGGCTGCTTTCCGTAGCCCGTTGAGGCATGACCATCGGCTTCATTTCCGACGATGAAGTACGTGGCGCATTTGCATGTTAGCGCAGTGATGCTTCGGGTAGATATTCACGGAGGCGTTATTTCGGCTGCGTCCGACAAGGGCCCGTTCCGCTTCCGGTCCGGACTCCGGCGTCGCCACCGGGATCGGACGTTCCGCCATCTGCCGGAAACCCTCGATTGCACGCCGCAAGGCTACGGATCGCTTGCTCTCCGGTTCCAAAACGAAAAGCACCAGTGACCGTCCAGTTATCTCATAAGTTTCACCTGTTTGAAATGACTCGTGGCTTCCATCGTCGGGAATGTTGGTGTCCAGCAGGCAGCGCCAGACATTGCCGCCGACGACTTCGGGCAGGGTGAAGTTGACCACGTCATGATGCGCGTTCAGCACCAGCAGCGCCGTCGCATCCATCGCCGGGCGCTTGATGCCGCTGGCCTGCGCGCGCCCGTCCAGCAACATGCCGAAGCAGCGGGCATTGGCGTCGCCCCATTGCGCATCCTCGATATCCTGTCCCGCCGGAGACAGCCAGCGGACGTCGCGCACATCGAGATCGGGATTGTATTCACCGGTCACGAAGCGCGAGCGGCGCAGAATCGGAAAGGACTGGCGCAGCACGATCACCTTGCGCACGAATTCCGCCAGTTCGACTTCCTTTTCACCGAAATTCCAGTTTACCCAGCTTATTTCGTTGTCCTGGCAATAGGCATTGTTGTTGCCTTGCTGCGTGCGGCCGAATTCGTCGCCCGCCAGCACCATCGGCGTGCCCTGTGCCAGCAAAAGCGTCGCCAGCAGGTTGCGCTTCTGCCGTTCACGCAGGGCGATGATCTCCGGGTCGTCGGTCGGGCCTTCGACGCCGCAGTTCCAGGAGTGGTTGTCGGAGTGGCCGTCGCGACCCTCCTCGCCGTTCGCTTCGTTGTGCTTCTCGTTGTAGGATACGAGGTCGTTCAATGTGAAACCGTCATGCGCGGTGATGAAATTGACACTGGCCCACGACTTTGCGGCCGCGACGGGCGAACGCGTCGGCCGAAGCGGAGAGGCGGGTTGCCATTTCCGCCTGCTTGCCCGGGTCGCCCTTCCAATAGGCGCGTACAGTATCGCGGAACTTGTCGTTCCACTCGGCCCATCCCGGCGGAAAGCGGCCGACCTGATAGCCGCCGGGCCCGATGTCCCACGGTTCGGCGATCAGCTTGGTTGTCGAAAGCACGGGATCCTGCAGACAGCTTTGCAAGAAACCATGCGCTTCGTTGAAGCCATCGGTCTTCACGCGCCAAGATCGTGCCGAGATCGAACCGAAAACCATCGACGTGCATCTCGGTGGCCCAGTAGCGCAGGCTGTCGGTGACCATTTGCACGACGCGGGCGTGGCTCATGTTCAGCGTGTTGCCGGTGCCGGTGTCATTGATATAGTAGCGCGGATTGTCTGGCATCAGCCGGTAGTACGACAGGTTGTCGATCCCGCGGAACGACAGGGTGGGACCGTTTTCGTTACCCTCCGCGGTGTGATTGTACACCACGTCCAGGATGACCTCCAGGCCGGCGTCATGCAGGCGTGCGACCATCTCCTTGAATTCTGAGAAGACGAAGTCCGGCACGGCGGAATAGCGCGGATCGGGGGCGAAGAAGCCGATCGAGTTGTAGCCCCAGTAATTGGTCAGGCCCTTGTCCAGCAGATGGCTGTCGTTGACGAAGGTATGGATCGGCAGGAGTTCCACCGAGGTGACGCCGAGGGTTCTGATGTAGTCGACCACTTCCTTGCGGCCGAGGCCGGCGAACGTGCCGCGCAGATGCTCCGGCACGGCCGGGTGCAGCTTGGTGTAGCCGCGGACATGGGTCTCGTAGATGATCGTCCGATCCCACGGGACCGACGGTGCCCGTTCGCGGCCCCAGGTGAACGCGGGATCGATCACGCGGGACTTCGGCATGAAGCGCGCGCTGTCGCGTTCGTCGAACGTCAGGTCGTCTGTCGCCCATGGTGTAGCCGAAGACAGCGGGGTTCCATTCGAGGCTGCCGACATGTGCCTTGGCATACGGGTCGAGGCAGAGCTTGTTGGGATTGAACCGATGCCCAGCTTCCGGTTCGTATGGGCCATGCACGCGATAGCCATACGTGGTGCCCGGACGCGCGTCGGGCAGATAGCCGTGCCAGACCTCGTTGGTGTATTCCGGGAGTTCGATCCGCTCGAGTTCCTTCCTGCCGCTGTCGTCGAACAGGCAGAGTTCGACCTTCGTCGCGTTGGCGGAGAACAGCGAGAAATTGACTCCGAGGCCATCCCAGGTCGCGCCGAGCGGATAGGGGGAACCTTCGCTGACTCGGGACTTCAGGATCGCTGGCGGCATCGGGACCTCGTGTTTGGGATGGGGGCAAAAAAAGGGGGGCATGAGCCCCCCTTTTCGGTTCCGTCCGGCATCAGGCGGTCAGGCGGCCGAGCACGTAGCCGATCGCCAGCGCCACGAGGGTGGCGACGACGGGCTGAGCCTTGACCACGTCGCTGAACTGAGCCGCAGCCTGCTGGGCCTGGCCGGTGGCCTGATTGTAAAGGCCCTGCGCCTGGGTCTTGCTGTCGCCGGTCACGTTGCCGACGGCTTCCTGCACACGGCCACCAAATTCACGGGCTGTGCCTTCAACGCGATCGTTCATTGTCACCTCCTACTTAACCGGGATGATCTGAAACGTGTAAACCGGCACGCGGTTGCATAGCACGAAACGGAATGCCGGGCGGCCGATACCCTGTATGATGAGGCGATGCGAACGTTCGAGATGGTTCCCGAGAGACTGGCAGCTGATCTTGCCGACCAAGGCTATGCGACCCGACCGCTGCTGTCGGGCGAGACCTGCCGGGCGCTGGCCGCGCTCTATGACGAGGAAGCCGTGTTCCGCAAGCGCGTGGTGATGGAGCAGCACGCCTACGGCAAGGGGGAATACAAATATTTCAGCTACCCGTTGCCGGACGGGGTCGCGACGTTGCGGGCAGCGCTCTATCCGCCGCTGGCGGAGATCGGGAACGCCTGGCGCAGGATGCTCGGAGAAACCGAACTATTTCCTGAGACGCTGGACGATTATCTGGCGCGCTGCCATGCGGCTGGACAGACACGGCCGACGCCGCTGCTGCTGCGCTATGGTCCGGGCGGCTTCAACTGTCTGCACCAGGATCTCTATGGCGACCTGGTTTTTCCGCTGCAGGTCACGGTGCTGTTGAATGAACCCGGAAAGGACTTCACTGGCGGCGAGTTCGTCATGGTGGAGCAGCGGCCGCGGGCGCAGTCACGTCCCATCGTTGTGCCGCTGCGGCAGGGGGACGGCGGTCATCTTCCCGGTACATCACCGGCCTGGCATTGGCACTCGGGGGCCATATCGGCTGACGATGCGGCATGGCGTGAGCACGGTTCACTCTGGACGGCGGCACACGCTGGGCCTGATATTTCATGATGCGGCGTGATGCGCTATCGGCAGAGACAAAATCGGCGGACATCCCCGCGCGAATCACGATATGAGGCCACGAATTTTGCGGCGGTCTGCGATCCTGACGGCGTGATCCAGATACATCGCGATATGGCGGACCAGTGGCGCCACGCCCATCGTAACTGAAATAGTACCAAATCCCGCCCTCGGATCGAACGGGCACATCACCTCTTGATGGAAGAACAGATCATAGACCCGCGCGCGGAGCAGATGGCATATCTGGGCATCGATGATCCGTGGCTCGAATGTTCCGTCGTGGGGGGTCCAGGACATAAGCACGATCTTGTAGTTCTGCAAATCAGCACTGATCAAATACACCGACAGGTCGGGGGGGATCAGGTCGGAGGTAATGACCAACTCCATCAGCGGCACATTCGGCAGCGTCTGGGAATCCAGGTGGTTAATCCGTGCGGCCGGCCACATGCAGGCAAGCACGGTGCTGATTTCAGCCACTAGCGGTGCCGCATCGGCTGGTGCGTCCGTCATAAAGACAGTGGCAAACGGGGCGAGGCGATTCGCCAGATCCGTCCTGCCGAACGCGGCGATCTCGTTCATTTTTGACTCAGATGAAGGCGAAAGTTTCAATGGACGCTTACGGATAAAGCAATATCCGGCGTCGATCGCGTCCTGAAAGTTCATCTCCGAAAAGATCGCGTCCGAAGAACCTGAAAGATGTGGTACCGCGACGAATGTCGGGATTGTCGGCTCGATGCGCAACCGCTCAGGATGTTCAAAGCCGCACAAAATCGTTTGTATCGCGATCTCATCGGATGCGACGGATGTGGCGAAGATCGAGCGCAGCGCCTCATTCGACATTAACTCATGGATCCGACGGGATGCATCGCGGGCCAGGACAAAGCAGGCACTGCCGTGATGCAAACGGTATAAGAACTCGCGCGCTAGTCCGCGTTGCCCAACGGCGAAATGTCCGACGCCGGGCAATTCAGACCAAACCCATTCGACACGGTGCAAGGCATCGTCCCTGCCGCAGGGATACATGTCCACGACACGCACCGCGTCGCAATAGCTGACGCCAAGCTCCAGCCGCCTTGCGCAATCGTCAGCGGTGCGTAGTGGAAGATGATGCTCGGTCAGGGGAATGAAATGATCCCATGACTCCCACGCCTGCAAAGCCATCTCCACGGCCTCAAGTATGACACTGGTCACGCTCCATCCAGCCCAGCTGCACAGGCGTGGCGGGACGGTGCGGACATTGACGAAGGCATCACCGACTTGACGGGCAAACGCGCGGGTTTCGGCCGGTGCTTTCTGATCCACATGTATGAGAAAGTAATGATCTTTGGACCATATATGGCGAAACAGATCTTCCAGCAGAGTCCGGTTTCGATGGCCGACTACAAGATATACATTACTCACGTGGCGCACCGCCCGTAGATCGTAGGTTGTCGCTTCCACGGAGGCATGGCCCAGCGACCGGCGCCTCCAACCGGCGCCCGTCACACGGCGCACCATCCATTCCAAGCATCATCCCCTGCCCGCCGATGCGCACGTTCGGGTGACGGTTCCAGCGTTTATCCCCGAATTCAAGCCGCCGCCCGAGCGTCCTGCTGTATCATGTCCGACGCCTTCTCGGCGATCATGATCGTCGGCGCGTTGGTATTCCCGGCCACGATGACCGGCATGATCGAGGCATCAACCACTCGCAACCCGTCGATCCCATGCACCCGCAGCCGCGGATCAACCACCGCCATCGGCCCGTCACCCATGCCGCAGGTGCCGACGGGATGCAGGTTCGACACGCCGCGCCGGCGGACGTCCTCGGCGATCTCCTCGTCGGTGCGGGTGCCGACGCCGGGCGCGGTCTCCTCCACCATCAGTTTCTGCAACGCCTGCTGGCGAGCGATGCTGCGCGCGATGCGGACACCGGCGATCATCACCCGCATGTCGTTCTCGCTCCGCAAAAAATTGAATTTTATCTCGGGCGGGGCAAGCGGATCGTTGGTCCGCAGCCGAACGCTGCCGCGGCCTTCGGGCGCGAGATGCACCGGACTGATCGAAATCCCGGGGAAGGGATGAGATATGATCCCCTCGGCGGTGCGGTCGATCGTGCTCCAGGCCGAGATGTTGAATTGCAGG
The DNA here is from genome assembly GCA_963817185.1 of uncultured Alphaproteobacteria bacterium. Classification (GTDB taxonomy): domain Bacteria; phylum Pseudomonadota; class Alphaproteobacteria; order Acetobacterales; family Acetobacteraceae; genus Rhodopila. Next base: position 85,060 of record CAWFNN010000009.1, read on the forward strand.
TCCGGCCGTTCCAGACGTTGATCACTGCGCACCAGGGCGCCGACATACATGCCGTTGCCGGACATCGGTCCGGACCGCAGGAACACGTACTGCGCGCCCGCCACCATCCGGTCCGGCACGCTGTAGTGCAGCGAATTCAGCGACAGGTTCTTCGAGATCCGGTACGTGCAGTAGGTATTGAAATGATCCTGCAGGTTCGACCCGACCCCCGGCACGTCCCGCACAACGTCGATGCCCATGTCGGTCAGGTGCTGAGCGGGCCCGACGCCGGACAGTTGCAGTAACTGCGGCGATCCATAGGCGCCGCCGGACACGATCACCTCGCGCCCGGCATGGGCGACTTCCAGGCCGCGCGGCGTGCGGAATTCGACGCCTGTGGCCCGCGCGCCGTCGAACAGCACGCGCGTAGCATGGGCGTTCGTCCTGATCGTCAGATTGGGCCGCGGCTTCGCCATGCGCAGATAGGCGGCGGCGGTGCTCCAGCGGCGCTTGTCCTTCGTCGTGGTCTGATAGTAGCCGCAGCCCTCCTGTCGCGCACCGTTGAAGTCGGGATTGAACGGGATGCCGGCCTGCTGGCATGCCTCCAGCAACGCCCTGGCGATTTCCCACTCATACGGCTGGTTGGAGACGCGCAACGGGCCGCCGGAGCCGTGGTACTCGTCCGCGCCGCGTTCGTTGTCCTCGGCCTTGCGGAAATACGGCAGGACGGATTCGTAGTCCCAGCCCGCATTGCCGAGTTGCCGCCACTGGTCGTAATCGGCCGCGTTGCCACGCATGTAGATCATGCCGTTGATGGAACTCGTCCCGCCCAGCACCTTGCCGCGCGGCTGATACATCGTGCGCCCGTTCAGTTCCTTCTCCGGTTCGGATTCGAACTTCCAGTTCACTCGCGGATCGACGAAGGTCTTGGCGTAGCCCATCGGGACGTGGATCCAGAAACTTCGGTCCTCGCCGCCGGCTTCCAGCAGCAGGACCCGGTAACGCCCGGATCTCGGTCAGCCGCGCCGCCAGGACGCAGCCGGCCGATCCGGCGCCGGTGACGATGAAGTCGTAATCATCTGCTTCGGCTGGCACGCCTGCTTTCCTCGGTCGTTTCCGGCAGGTTCGCGCGGTACAGCCGGGGTGGCAATGGCGACGATGGCCTGACGCAGCATCCGGCCATTCTCACGCGGCCTGGCGACGGTGCGGCGTCATCGGCATCCTTCCGGGATCGCCGCCGCCTGCGCCTCGTCTGAGATTTCTTGTCCCCGTCGCCGGCCGGTGGTTCGCTCCGCCATCCTGCGATCCCAGTCGTCGGCGAGCGCTGCACCATGGTTACATCCGCGCCGGCCTCCCATAATGCCGCGCACAGGTCGTGCGCGGAGACATCGGCACCGATCACCACACATCGCTGGCCATTGTATGGGCCCGCGTCGTGAAACGCGCTTGAGTTGGAATTGCTCGCCTTTGAGCCGGCGGCGCCTGCATCGCGGGGATGTGCGCCGAACCAAACAAGCCGCTCGCAGTGATCGCGCCATTTGTGTTGGATGGGGTGGAGCGGCGCTGCCTGCGGTCAGGCCGCCGCCGGGATGCGGAGCGCAATGATCCCGCGGGTCAGAAATCGATGGGGGCGGGCGTTGAGTGGAAGGTTTCGGCTACGGCGTGAACGGGTGTGCAGGTAATTTCGCACCCTGGCGAAACTTCGACAGAAGCGGGCAGCCGATTTATTACTCTTGAAGCTTCGCACCGGTGCGTAGCGGTTCTTGATCCTCGGTAGTCCTGTTCAATTCGGTTGCTCAGACACTGATCGGTCCGATGTTTCATCCCGCCATCCAGTTCGGTTCGGATGGCGCGTGGGTAGCTATCGGGATCTGTCGCAAAATTTCCCAGGTGGCCGAGACCGTTTCGAGAAGCTGCAATCGTGATCGACCTCCACGCCGCGCTTCTGCATCATCTCCTCGAGCTGACGATAGCTGATCGGGCATGCCACGTACCATCGCACGCTCGACAGGATCACTACGCGTCCGAAGTGGCTACTCTTGACCTCGATCATCGCCCGTCACTTCATGAGGTCGTCACCGCCGACCTTATGTCATGCCATAGCCGCTGGGAATTTTGCGACAGAACCACTGGAATCGCGATGACCGACAGCACCCCCTCGGCAGCATCAACCGCGCCCGTCGGCAAGCCGAGGCCGACAGCAGGCAGGCGCGTGCACGGGTGGAAATCGCCCACGCGGCACAAGCAACGGGCGGATGCCCCGTGCCGACCAAGCCGCTCAACCTCCATCTTCTCTCAATTTAGTTCAGTTACAGACCCGCTTACCGTTCACGTAGGCGCATCCCGGCTCAACGGCCTTGGTCGCGCTGTTGCCGCGGCGGCCTTGAACTTTCGTCCCCGGGGCGGCTTTGTTGGAATGGTACGGCTGTGCGGTATGGGCCACCCCCGTGTTTTTGTTGTAGGTTGCCGCTCCGTTAGGGCCGACGCACCCGGCTCGGTTAGCGGTCGATCCGCACTCGGCGGCGTTTGCTTGCTGCGCGGCCAAGAGCAATAACAGAGCGGCGATGAAGCGGGACATGATCTTGCCTTCCAAAGCAGGCTCGCGATGAGCAGGACGTTCAAAGCGCGGGAATCACGCCATCAGACAACTGGCTAAATGGCATTTGCGGCGCCACGATATGACCACGCGTTTTTCGTTACACTTGTTCGTCTGTGTCTGACACTTTATCTCGCCGAAACCCACGCGAGGACGGCCTGACCAACCTGGCGCTGCGAGTAGTGTGATCGGCGGGGGAGGTTACCGCTATGCAATGTTGGCAAAATCCCCCCGCGGAAAATTCCCTACCCGATGCGTCATCTCATGAACCGCTCGGCGTGCAATCCCGCGCCTCCGGCTCCGGATTCAGACAATGCTGTCGACAGACGCTCGCCGACGTTTACGTCCGCTTTCGAGGAGCGAACCCTCGTGACCGAAGATTTCCTGTTGACCGACAGGAGGGTCGCAAGCCCGTCCTGCGGTTCCTGCGCACAGCGATGAGGTGGAACGGAAAGGGCCGATGACCGATGAGCGGCCCTGGCAGAATGCCGCTCGCCATGCTCGCGATCAGTTCAGCCGGCGCGTCGTGTGCGGCCCAGTCGGCCCGAATCGCAACGCGCTCGCCGCCGAATTCAGGGCACCGGAAAACTCGCGGGCGTTTCGGCGGGGAGCATTCTGAGACCACGCCGATGAGCGAGCAGCCTCCCCGAACCCTGCTGATCGAGGCTGCACGCAGCTATCGTTTCCCGGCCCCGATCGCCGACAACCTCAGGACGCGTCATCTCAAGACCGCGCGGGCCTGCCAAACCGCGGGGCCTTTCAAGAACTCTGTGATCAGCCCTCTACCGTTCGACACGAACCGTCAAAGCCATGGTTTACTTGCTCGCCGGCAAGCTCGATCTTGCGGCTGCCGGCGTGAAGATGCGTCGCGGTCGCCACGCGAAAGGCCCGCGAGAGATGGACGCGTTGATCAGCCCCGGAACGGTTGCGTTCAAGGGCTGTCGCTTCGGTGTCGATCTGCGACGGTTGTTGCATCATCGTGCCGATGATGTTTGGGGTGCCGGCCGCAGCAACCGGCTCGCGCGCGCTCAACGTCCTTGCAGTGCTGCTGCGATAGCCAGGCATGTCAGCGACAAAAGATCATGGACCAGGTCTGGCCGGGCGTCCCGGTCGAAGCGAACAACCTGAAAGTCCCGGTTACGGCGCTACGCAAGGTTCTTGATGGCAGCCGAGCGTCCGAAAGCTGCATCCAGACGATGGCCGGTACAGGCTGCCTATTCGTTACGATTGTCAGGCGACCTTCGGGCGAAGGTACGGCCGAGCTTCCGCATCAAAGTGGCGGCTGTTCAAAGCCGCCAAACGGATCAGCCGTACCGGTGCAACCGGGATCGACGGAAATTGGTTCTCAGTTCTCGACCCGATCGAGGGGGCGTGCGTAAAACATCGCTTCGGCGATCGATCGAGATGTATGACGAGACCTGCATTATGCTGTGCATCGAAACCATGGCCAATGACGTATCGTTCTTCAAGCACCACCGGAAGGTGGAACACCGTAACGGACCCACAACCCGTGACCTGACGCTGGTCAAGAAGTCGATCCACAGCCTAATCAATCTCCGCGAGATCCTGCTTGGCTGCAACAAGCGCTATCTGGCGCATCTTTCCGCCTTGGATGATTTTTCCGCTGGCGTGCGGGCGTTGGGCCGATTGAGCAAACCGCGTGTCGTGGATGGAAAGACGGTCAAGGGGATCAACTTCTTCGAACCCGGTGACACCGCCCTGTTGGAGGTTATCGCTCCGGTGGTGGCCTGATGGGATTTTTTATACACAAAGTAACAAGAGTTGGGAGTTAAGGGAATAAGCAGAGGCACTACATCGGCATCATGCGCACGTTCATGTTGAACAAGATCCACAGCATGCCGGCGATCATCAGCACGAGCATGGAGCCTGAGAAAACCATCAGGGAGAGTTCCTCGCGCTTCTCGCGGCTCAGGTCTACATGCAGGAAGTAGCGCACATGCACGGTAATCTGCACCAGCCCCAGCACGCCGATTACCCAGAGCACCGCGATCGTGGACAAGCTGCCTGTGGCCACCAAAGCAAACGGAACGATCGTCAGGGTCGCTGCCAGCGCGAACCCGGTCTGGTATCCACGCAGATCATGCCGGTAGGCATCAGCCTTGCTTTGCTGCTTGCCGCTCAACATCAGGCAATCCCTCCCAGATAGACGACCGAGAAAATCCCCACCCAGATCAGGTCCAGGAAGTGCCAGAACAATGCCAGGCGGGCGATGCGCGACTTGGCGGACCCGGTCAGGCCGGTCCGCCCGACCTGGATCAGCATCATCACCAGCCAGATCGACCCGGCGGTGACGTGCGCGCCATGCAGCGGCACCAGGCCGAAGAACGCCGACAGGAACCCAGAACGCTGCGGCACCGCGTCCACGGCCACCATGTGGGCGAATTCGCGGATTTCCAGCCCCAGGAAAACCAATCCGAGCGCCAGCGTCACCACCAGCCAGAACATCACGCGGCGCTGGCCGAGCTCGTATTTGATCGCCAGCGACGCCATGCCGAAGGTGAAGGTGCTGGTCAGCAGTGCGGCCGTTTCCATCGCGGCGCCGGGCAGTTCGAACAACTCCTTCGGGGTCGGGCCGCCGGCGAAGGACATCGGCGTCAGCATCGTCACATAGGTGGCGAACATGAGGCCGAAGATGATGAGGTCGCTCATCATGAACAGCCAGAAGCCGGAGAGGGCGCTGGCCGCGGGATCGTGCTCATGGGCATGACCCGCGACCAGGGTCATCCCTGGTGGAGAAACGACGACGTTCATTCCGCAGCCTCCTGCAAATACTCGTTGGCAGCGACGCCGTGGTTCCTCGGATCCCATTCAAGCTCACGCGTGACCGGGGGGACCGTGCGGACCGTTGCGAGCCAGGCATGGTATTGCCGGCGGACCTCGGCGGCCGGAATGGTGACCGGATGGCGATCACCCAGCAGGGCGCGGCCGACCAGCGTCACCGTCAGCACCGCGAGCGTGAGAAGCGTCAGCCACCAGATGTGCCACACCAGGCCGAACCCCAGCGCGGTGCCGAACACCGCGGTGATCACGCCGACCCAGGTGTCGCCGGGCAAATGGATGTCGGAGAAGGAGGCCGGCTCCTGATAACCGAACGCGGCTTCCTTCGCGACCGCGAATGCATCGAGCGCGTGGATATGTGGGATGACCGCGAAATTATAGGCCGGCACCGGCGACGGCGTCGCCCATTCCAAGGTACGTCCATTCCACGGATCGCCACCGAGATCGCGGGTTTGCTCGCGGTCGCGGATCGAGACGTACAGCTGCATGCACATGCAGATCAGTGCCAGCGTGACAAAACAGGCACCGAGACCGGCGATCAGGAACCAGGGCTGATAGGCGGGATTGGTGTAGGACACCGTGCGCCGCGTCATGCCCATCAGTCCCACCGCATACAGCGGGAAGAAGGCGAGCACGAAGCCGACGATCCAGCTGAACGCGGCGGCGTAGCCCCAGCGCTCGTTCAGGCGGAAACCGAACATTTTCGGGAACCAGTAGGTGTAGCCCGCCAGCATGCCAAACAAGGTGCCGGGGATCAGCATGTTGTGGAAATGCGCGACCAGGAAAAGCGTGTTGTGGACCTGGAAATCGACCGGCGGGTTGGCGAGGATGATGCCGGTCAGGCCGCCGAGCGCGAACAACACCATGAAGGCGATCGAATAGACCATCGGCACGCTGAAACGGATGCGGCCGCGGTACATCGTCGCCATCCAGTCATAGATTTTGATGCCGGTCGGAATGCCGATCAGCATCGTGGCGATGCCGAACACGGCGTTGACGTTGGCGTCCTGCCCCATGGTGAAAAAGTGGTGCAGCCACACGCCGAAGGACAGGAAGCCGATCGCCATGGTGGCGATCACCAGCGTGGGGTAGCCGTAGAGCTTCTTGCCGGAGAAGGTAGAGATGACCTCGGCAAAGACACCAAATGCCGGCAGAATCAGGATGTAGACCTCGGGATGGCCGAACAACCAGAACAGGTTGGCGAAGTTCATCATGTTGCCGCCGAGGCCATTGGTGAAGAAGTGGAACCCCAGGTAGCGGTCGGCGGCCAGCATCATCGTTGCCGCGGTCAGCGGCGGCATGGCGAACACCAGCAGCAGCGAGGTGCAGAGCGCGTTCCAGGTGAACAGCGGCAGGCGCATGAAGGTCAAGCCGGGCGCGCGTTCCTTGAAAATCGTCACCATGAAATTTATGCCCGTAAGCGTCGAGCCGATGCCGGTCAGTGTGACCGCCCAAATCCAGTAGTCGGGCCCAGCGCCGGGCTGGAAGCTGACCTCGGTATAGGGCGGATAGGCGGTCCAGCCGCCGGTGGAGAAATCGCCGATCACCAGCGAGATCATCACCAGCATGGCACCGGCGACGGTCAGGCCCAGGCTGAAGGAGTTCAGCATCGGGAAGCTGACATCGCGGGCACCGATCTGCAGCGGCACCACGATGTTGATCAGCCCGGTCAGGAACGGCATGGCCATGAAGAAGATCATGATCGTGCCATGGGTCGAAAAGAGTTGGCCGAAATGGTTGGCCGAGAGGAATCCTCCATGCAACCCGTCGGCTTGTTGGGCACGCATCACCACGCCTTCCAGCGCACCGCGCACCAGCATGATCAGCGCCAGCACGATATACATCACGCCGATCTTCTTGTGATCGACGCTGACCAGCCATTGCGACCACATCGGGCCCCAAAGGCGGAACCGCGTCAGCAATGCCACGGTGACGACGGCGCCGATGATCACCGCCCAGGCCGCGCCGGACAGGATCATGTCGTTCATGCTCGGGTGAAGGAACGCTTTCAGGAAATCGAGCGAATCCAGATTGAGCCGGCCGAACGCCAGGCTCCAAACGGCTTGCGACATGGCGGGGGTACTCACTTGCTGGCCATCCTGGCCTTGGGGACGGTGTTGCCGGCCACCTTGGCATCGTAGACGGTACCGCCCGGCTGTTGTGATGGCGGAACAGGATTGCGGCCGTGATAGCGCATCACGATGTTCGTGAAGAAATCGGGCGCTGCGTCGTTGAAGAACGTCACGCCCTTCGGCATCGACGGATTGCCGAAATGCGCGCGGACTTGCTCGGGCGTCGAACTCTCGCCCAGGATCTTGTAGTTCGCGGGGTCGAGCGCCACGCCGTCCTGCTGCGCATCCTTGACCCAGCGGGAGAAGTCCTGCGTCGTCATGGCGACGGCCTGGAAATGCTGGGCGTGAAAACCGTCACCGTTGTACTGGGTGTTCATGCCCTCGAAATCGCCAGTGCGGTCGGCGGCGAGGTTCAGTTTCGTCACCATGCCCGGCATGGCGTAGATCTGGCCGCCGAGGGCGGGAATCATGAAGGACTGCATGACCGTGTCGGTGGTCAGTGTCATCGACACCGGACGACCCTGCGGAAACGCCATCTCCCCCACTGTGGCGATGTGGTAGTCGGGGTAGATGAACAACCATTTCCAATCGAGGCCGACGACCTGAACGCGCAGCGGCGGCTTGCTCGAGGCGATCGCACGATACGGGTCAAGCCGATGGGTGTAGTTCCAGACAAAGACCGACAGCACGATGACGATCGCCGCGGGAACCAGCCACATCGGCCATTCCAGCGCGGCGGAGAAGTCCCAATGCGGGGCGTAGCGTGCTTTGGTGTTGCCGTAACGATAGCGCCAGGCGAGCACAGGCACGCCAATGACCACGGGCGCCACGACGATCAACGTGGTCAGCGTGATCAGCCACAGGTAGTGATACTGCAGGGCGGCGACGGGACCGTCTGGTGTCAGGAAGCTTTGGCGCTGGTCGGTGCAGCCCGACAACAGCAGGACCGATGTCGCGAGGCTTGCCCATCGGGCGGTGCGGCAACGGGACGGGTGGGGTGTGGCAGGCCCGGGCGCGGCGGGTGCGATCTGCGGTCCGGCCGACCGTACGGGCGGCACCGAGCCACCGTGCTTATCGTTGTGCATACAGCCACCTTTATGGCACCGCAGCACGGGGCAAGCGGGTGCATTGATACATACAATATGCGGTAATGCATGCGCAATGCCCGCCCGTATTGCACGGATATTAGATGGACCACAACGGCGGGACGGCAACCGAAAATATGTGTATTGTCCGTCATCAGAGATACACGTGCGTATGGACGCGTGGGCCGGCGCGCTATGGGGCGCGGCGCTCGGGGCCGCCGCGTATTCAGGTGGAGAATTGGCGGGGCCACAGGAGAAACGCTGTTCCTCCCGCGGGGGAAGGCGATAGCGCCTCCTGATCTCGCCTCATACCACGATGCTGGATAGAGCCGGGGTCTCGTCCAGCAGCCCCGCGACCGTCTGCAGCCCCTGCGACAGCTCCTCAGCCGTGGCTGGCACCCCCAGCCCCAGCCGCACCGCCTCCGGCCATACCGACACGGCGAACGCATCGCTCGGGACCGCGCCGATACCGACCGTGCGCAGCCGCGCCACGAACTCCCCCCGCGGCCAGGCGGGCGGCAGCTCCAGCCAGACATGGAACCCGTCCGGCGCGATATGGGCGCCCTCGCGCGGCAGCATGTCACGCGCCAGCGCCCGGCGGACTCCCGCCTCATGCCGGATCGCCTCGAGCACGGCACCGGCGGTACCGGTCTCGATCCACCGCGTCGCGACAGCCGCCGTCAGCGGCGACGCCAGCGACGCCGCGGCACGGATGCCGCCCGCCAGGTGCTGCGGAGGCCGGGTTTCGGGCAGCACCAGGTAGGCTATGCGCAACGCCGGCGCGAGGCATTTCGCCAAGCCGGCAACGTGGTACACCAGATCGGGCGCCAAGCGCGCCAGCGGCGGAACAGGACGCAGCGGCAGCATGCCATAGGCATCGTCCTCGATGATTGCGACGCCATGCGTGCGGGCGATCCGGATCACCGCCTCGCGCCGCTCCAGCGGCATCGTTGCCGTGGTTGGATTATGCAGCGTAGGGGTGCAGTACAGCAGCTTCGGCCGGCGCGTCCGGCAGGCTGCCTCGAAGGCGTCAGGAATGATCCCGTCCCGGTCGATCGCGACGCCGATCGGGCGCAGCCGCAGATGCGCCAGGGCGGACAGCAAGCCGGGAAAGGTCAGCGCTTCGGTGCAGACGCCGTCGCCCGGTTCAGCCAGCGCCGCGAGCAATGTCAGCAGCGCACCGCGGGCGCCGGGGGTAACCACTATGCGATCGAGCGCGATCTCGCCCAGCTTGTGCACAAGCCAGAGCGCCCCGGCGTTCTGGTCACGGCGGGTGCCGCCCGGCTCCTGGTAGCGCAGCAGAAGATCGATGCCTTCCGCATGCTCTAGCGCGGCGATGTCGCTCCACATCTGCGCGGCGAGTTGCTTGTCGTCGAAGCGTGGCGGCAGGTTCATGCTCATGTCGATGGCGCCGCCGCGCGCCAAGGACGCCGACACCGCGACTTTGGGGCGCACATAGGTCCCCTGGCCGACCTTGCCTTCGACCAGCCCGCGCTTCCGGGCCTCGCTATAGGCGCGGGTGACGGTGGTGAGGTCGATATCGAGCGCATCCGCCAGTGTGCGCTGCGGCGGCAGGCGCATGCCGGAGCCGAGCCTTCCGGACAGGATATCCTCGGCCAGGGCATCAGCGATCGCCAGATAGACCGGACCCGCCCCCTTCGCGACCCGCGGCACCCACGCGAGATCGCCCTCCACTGCTGCTCTCAAGTCGTTCCTCCGGGCTCTTTTTTGTGTCACTTGGCCGCGACCTGACCGACGGGCCACAGCATGCACTGGGCACGACCAACAGGATGATCGGAAATCAATGTCCGGGCAATCTGCAAGCGATACTACGGCTTGCCTGGCCTTCCACGGGCAGCGGCGTTCGTCCCGGAAGTCGAACGCCTGCACTGGCGGATCTGGAACGGCAAGCCCAAGAACGCGCGGCGCACACTCGGGCGCGTCCACCAAGTCATGCATGTCGAGGTGCATGATACCGACGGCGCCGAGCACGCTGCTCACCTGGCCAGGCGAACGGCACTCGCTGAGGGCGTGCATGCCAAGCCGGCGCGGCCGGTGCTGCACGGCGACAACGGCACCACCCTGAAGGCGACGACAGTGCTGGCCATGCTGTATTGGCTGGGCATGCCCGACCGCTGGGTAGTCCGTGATATCACCGACGAACTTGGCCGGATCGACACCGGCTGCATCGTGCCCGAGGGCTCGCTGACAGTCTGTAAATCGGGAGCCAGCTTCTTTAAGTCGCCACAGGCGACAGCCGGATCGTCTTTGCTTCGGCGCGACGGCGGCGAGTGCCCTATCAAGCCGATGGGGTTCCAGGTTCGCCTAAATCCCACCAGATGCCGGTGCAGGCCGTTATTCCTTCGCGTGCGGGCGCCACCAACAAATGCTCGTCCGGTCCGTGTTGCTTGCAGCCGTTGTAGCTGTGCGGAATCCAGACCAGCGGTACGCCCAGATAGTCCACGAATATATCGCCTGGAAGCCCGCCCGAGGAGTTTGGGATCACCTGCACCCGCTTGCCCAGCGACTTTTCCACGCTGCGAACGGTCCAGCAGACCCAAGGGTGCCTGGGATCGGTGCGGCTTGCGGGCATTCGCACGCGAGCATTCTCAATGCGGACACCTGGAAATCCTCGTTCGTCCAGGTGTTGACGCAATGCTGGTTCAAATTCGGCGGGATCGGTATCCACGGTGTAGCGAATTTGGCAGTGGGCCGTCGCATTGGGGGCAACAGCATTGACGGGGTCCTCCGGTCGGCCAGAGAGCATCGACAACACGATAAAGCTGTTCCAGCCGTAAATTTTCTCGGCAGAGGTAAGGCCGGGTTCACCCCAGTCGGAATCGATGGTGGCTGATTCGGCGCCGCCACCGACCGGGCAGCCGTCGAGTACCGCTCGCACGGCGGCCGGTACGCCGTTCGGCGGTAGCCAACCACGCACCAGGATTTTCCCCCGTCGGTCGATGATGACGCCGAGCGCGTGGCTGAGCACTACGGCGGGATCGGTCGTCAGGCCGCCCCAATGGCCGGAATGGACGCCACCAGGGCGCAGGTTCACCACGAGGTCAAAGTGGAATGTGCCGCGCGTGCCGGTGGCGATCGTGGGGACTTCGGGTATCACGCGCGGGCCGTCGCTGGCGATCAGCACGTCAGCAGCCAACCGGTCGGCTTGTTCGGCGACAAATTGACGCAGGCCAGTCGATCCGCGTTCCTCGCTCGTTTCGAGCACTAATTTCAAGTTGAAGCCCAGGGAGCCGCCGCGTTCGGCAAGGACCGCTTCGAGGGCGGAGAGGTTCAGCGCATGCTGACCTTTGTTGTCGGCGGAACCTCGGCCGTACCAGCGGTCCCCATCCTCTGTCAGCGCCCAGGGGGACAACCCCGCTCGCCACTGATCGTCCAGGCCGCGCACGGTGTCACCATGTCCATAAGAAAGGATTGTCGGTCGGTCCGGTCCCTCCAGCCGTTCAGCAAACAGGATTGGGCCGAAGCCCGTCGTCGGGTTGGGGTGGATTTCGACCGTGAAGCCCATCCGCTCCAGCCACGGCTTGATGGCGTCGGCCAGATACCGCTGCACGTCGGCTTCGTGTCCGGGGTCCTGGGAGGTGCTCGGGATTGCCACGAGTTCCGCCAGACGATCGCGGAAACCGCCGGAGTCGAAATAGGTCAATGCACGCGCCAGGGCGCCGTCCCGTGATGCCATGTCACGCTCCTTGGGGGGTGCGCCTACGGTACCTGACAACCGTTCTCCCGCAAACCGGTTCGGGTTAGGGCACGCAGCAGAATTTCTCGGCAAAGTGTCGCAACGTCATCGTTAGCCTTTCCTTGGGCAAATTGCCATTCCCTTGAGCATGCGACACGAACGAGCGTTCCCAAAGCTGAGGATCGCCGTGAAGCGGAGGAACTGACAAAAGCGGGACCCCGGTGGACACGTTATTGACCAACGCTTTGACCAACATACATAGCCCAACCTACTGTGAAGTATTATACATCAGTTATTTAGTGATTCCCGACGGAATATCTCATCCCCTCCGCCAGCTTCCTGGGATTTCCACGGGTCTCAAGTCAAATCTATCCCCTCTAAATATCTTGGTCCCGCTTAGTCCCTTTCCCCGATATTGCCGGTCGGCGTGCCGGTCCTGGATACGCGGTCTTTGTCTGCCGACGCGGGTGGCCCAAGAGCGATAAGACGGTGGCGACCGTAAGCACCCCGTGCAGCTTTTCTTCTCTTTTTCTGGGATTCAGGGTTCGACCGATCGGTATCTCGCCAGGAACCCCCGGTCCACAGGCCGCCGTGGATAGACATCAGGCGCCTCAGCAGGAAGTCACGCAGCGTCGTCTTGTCCGAGGTGTTGCCTGGCATCAGCCTCGCAGGGCCAGCCAGCAGCAACTTGTCGAGGCAGCGATACAGATTGTGTTTCTGCGCCCGATCGAATTGCCCGCCCAGCAGAACGCCCATCACACTTCCTTCGAACCATTGCCGGTGAGGCCGCCACTCACTGCCCGGACCATGCTCCGACCTCAGGCAATGCAGGTGGAGACGACCACCGGCTTCGTCCGGCAATCCTCCATATCGCGCATTCCTTCGACGTTGGGTTTCTCGGCGTTTTGTTGTGAAACGTCTCTATCCCGTCATTCGCTGGATGAACTCATCGATCAATAGTTTCAACGACGCCAGCGAGGCGAAATCCATGACCATCGCGACATAGCCAATGATTTGATGGCCCTTCAGGCTGAAATCGATATGCACGAACAGCACCACATCATCGGACTTCGAAACGTTCAGGTCGAACAATCCCTCGCTTGTGCCGCGGATGATCTCGGGAAGAGACATCGTCAAGCCGCGTCGCAACAAATTGGCGACCGTCGCCATGCAGGCATTCAGGATGATGTTGCCAATTTCCGCCAGCGCCTCATGTTCCAGTTCGAGGATGTCCTCCAGAGACAGGTGTTTCCCGACCACAGCCCGGACCAGTTCCAGGCTGTTCTTCTCGGGAAAGATCAGCAAGGCTCGCCCGGAAACGTCGCCGTGGAAGGCCTGACGCACCGCAACCAGCAAATTCCGCTGCACCTCTCCGAGAAGTGTCGCGGCGCGCGAACGCGAAACGATCATCACCGAAGGCACCGCCAGCAGCACCTGTTCGCTGACCATCGCCCCCAGGCTCGCAGCAGCCCGGCTGACACCAATGTTCACTAACTCGGTCAACGCATCGAGCTCCAGTTCACTCAGCGTGAATGGTTCGCTCCCCGATGCGCTCATGGGGGTGCCAACTCGATCATCTCGCGAATCGCGACGGCGACCGCTTCGAGAGAGAACGGCTTGGTGACCATTTTCATGCCAGGCAACAGGAACTCGCCGCGCTTCGCGGCGTGCTGAGCATAGCCCGTCATGAACAAAACCTTCAGGTGCGGCCTGTGTTGTCTTGCGATCTCGGCGAGTTGCCTGCCATTGAGACCAGGCAACCCAACATCGGTGATCATGAGATCAAGACGCACGTTCGATGCGAGTATGGGCAGCGCCATATTCGCATCGCCGGCCTCGATCAACGCATAGCCCAGATCGCGCAGAACCTCAGCGATCAGCAGTCGTACGGGGGGATCGTCTTCCACCAGCAGGACCGTCTCGCCCGTGCCCCCCAGTACGGCCTGATACGGCGGCGCGGACGTCGCCGTCTTGACCTCGGCGCGATGGTGCCGTGGCAAATATACCCGCACGGTCGTCCCTGCACCGACCTCACTGTCGATCTGGACGTGCCCGTGCGACTGACGGGCGAAACCATAGACCATAGACAATCCCAGTCCGGTGCCCTGGCCGATGGGTTTGGTCGTGAAAAACGGATCGAATGCCTTCGCCAGATCGTCGGCATTCATGCCAATGCCGGTATCGGTCACGCGAATGACGGCGTACTCGCCGGGCTCCGCCTCATTTCTCGCCGGCTCTTCATTGGGTCCCAGAGTGGCGCTCGCGGTCGCGAGGCGCAATCGGCCGCCCTCCGGCATCGCGTCGCGCGCGTTGATGACGAGATTGAGCAGTGCGTTTTCGAGTTGATTGGCATCGGTCACGGCGGGCCATAGCCCCTCGGCCAGGTCCAGCTCCAGCGTGATTTGCTCGCCAATACTGCGCCGCAACAAGTCTTCCATGCCAAGCACCAACGCGTTCACATCGACCGGGCCAGGATCGAGCGGCTGACGACGGGCAAAGGCCAGCAGACGGTGGGTCAGCGCCGCTGCCCGGTGCGCCGACGCCGACGCGGCGTCCATAAACTTCTCCACGTCCGTCAAACGATTGGCCTCGAGGCGTCGTTTGATGATATCCATTGCCCCGATAATACCGGTGAGCAGATTGTTGAAGTCGTGCGCGATGCCGCCAGTCAGTTGACCTAACGCCTCCATTTTCTGCGACTGCCGCAGCGCCTCTTCCGCCCTCGCCAGCGCCGACTGGGCCTGGCGCTCCGCGGTCACGTCGCGCCCGACCGCCTGCACCGCATCGCCGGCCACCACGGCGTTCCAGGCGATCTGGCGACTGCCGCCCTCGCGATCCCCCAGCCGCACTTCGAACAGCCGTGCCGTTCTCGTTTCCGCCATCTCGGCGAGCGTCGAGCGCAGCTTCGGACGGTCCTCGGGCACGACGAAATCCACCAGCGGCGCGCCGATCAGCGCGGATTCGTCCCAGCCAAGCTCCGATCGCCAGGCCGGATTGGCCGAGACGATGATGCCGTCCAGCCCAGCGACCAGCATGATGTCGGTCGACAGCAGCCACATCCGGTCGCGTTCGGCGGTCCGTTCCGCCACCCGCTGTTCCAAAGTCTGGTTCAGTTGCCGCAGGGCGTCCTCGGCGGTGCGACGTTCCGTCACGTCGCGCAGGATCGCGGTCACGAACAGTCGCCTGTCACTCTCCCAGGCGGAAGCGGAGACCTCGAGAAACGTGATCCTCCCGTCCTGCCGGCGCGCCATGATCTCAACCGGGTGGGGCAGCGGCGACCCGCGCATGACGGCAGCCCAGACGCGGGACCAGGCCGCGTCGTCGTGCAGCAGGCCGCTGATCGGCAGCCCGGTCAGATCTCCCGGCTGACCGGCGAATTGCCGGCGCGCCGCCGGATTGGCCATTTGAATGACCCCGTCGATGCTCAGGGTCAGAATGGCGTCAGGCGCACTTTCGACGACGGCGTCGTAGCGCGCGTTCTGCCGCTCACGCAGCACCCGGTCGCGCTCCGTCACGATGGTGACGTCGGTCACCTGGACCAGGGCAAGCAGCGGCGAACGGGAAATCTGCCGCACCGCGACATTGTGCACCATCTCGCGAGCGTCACGCGTTCGCAACGGCAACAAGACGCGATTGAGGGAATGCGTGAGAATGCTGGAAACGCCGGACTCCAGCGCGTCAACGACAGCATTGAACAGCCGCGTCTCGCGCACCAGAGGAAACACTTCCTCCAGCCGGCGTCCCCCCGCGGCGTCCGCCGATATTCCACTGGCCGACGCCATCCATTGGTTCCAGCGCACGATACGCCGGCCCGCGTCGAGCATGATCAGCCCGGCGTCGATCGCGTCAAAGACGCCGTCGCTGATGTGAGCTTCAGTCAACGACATGGTTCGTCGCGGGCGGGACGTCGCCCACGCGGGCAACCAGATCATTCAGCAGATCTTTCAGTGCACGCAGCGCCGGCAAATCCATCAGCATCGCGATGTGTCCCGTGATGTCCCGGGCGTTGACGGTGAAATTGATATATAGCATCAGTACCAGATCGTCATGTGCCGTCTCGGCGGAAAGCTCGAACAACTCATTGCTGTCGCCGCGCATCACTTCCGGCAGCGAGGTGCGCAGACTCCGCCGCAGCACATTCGCGATCGTCGCCAGACAACTGTTCAGGATGATATTGCCGGTCTCCGCCAGCGCCTCCTGTTCCAGCGCCACGATGTCTTCCAGCGGCAGCCCGCCGCCGGTGACGGCGCGCACCAGTTCCAGACTTTTGGTCTCCGGAAAGATCAACATCGCGCGGCCGGAAAAGTCGCCTTCGAATGTCTGACTCACCGCGACCAGCCGGGCCATTTCGCGGTCGCCGATGATCCTGGCTGCCCGGCGGCGAGGGAGGATCGCGACACGGGGCACTGACAGCCGCACCTCGTGGCCGACCATCGCCCGCAAGCTGACCGCGGCGCGGCTGACGCCGATATTGACCAGTTCCGTCAGCGTGTCCTGTTCGATTTCATTCAACGCGACCGATGGCGTGTCGTTCATCCCCGTGCGGCGCTCAGCCGCGGTTCGACGGCGGTCAGGAAGTCCGCCAGAATCTGTTGTGTCAGGGGCTTCGGCAGGAACTCGGCGCCAATGGCCCTGGCCCGCGCGACGATCTCATCCTGGTTGTTGGCGGAAATGATCGCCATCGGCATGGTCGGGTTCAGCGCGTGCAGATCGGCGGCCAGCGTCAACCCGTCGGGTCCGGGCATGTTGAAGTCAAGCAGCGCGAGATCGATGCTCTCCTCCTTCTGTCGCTCGATCGCTTCCATGGCGTTTACCGCCTCGACCCTGCTCCATGCCGGCCGCAACGTCTCCAGCAACCGCGCGATCGACATTCTGGCCAGCTTGCTGTCGTCGACCACCAGGACTTTGTATGTCATGCACTATACCTCTTCCGTGGCATCCAACTCGGTCCCAGGGTCCGGTCTTCGCCACCCCGAGGCATACTGTCAACCTGGCTGCGTCTGGGTCGCGGGATCGTCACGTGTCCGACGCCGCGAGCAATGGCCCCACCCAATCGTTCATGAACGCGGAACGTGATCGGCCGCGTATTGCCGCTCCCGTCGCCAACAGAATTTGAACGACCGCCGTATGCGCCCGGTCGCACCCGCTCCAGTCCACGACGGCCGACGGGTCGGCGAGCGCGAACCGCACGAGGGTCTCGGCGTCTTCCACTCCGCAATTGCCCTCCAGCAGGATCGCGCCGTCCTCCCCCACCCTTATCGTCATGCGAGCAATTCCCCGGGATCCAGCACGATCAGCACCCTGCCGTCCCCGAGCACCGTCGTGCCGGCGAAGCCTCGCGTTTCAGCCAGCAGCCCTTCCATCGGCTTCAACATGATGTCCATGCGTTCTCCCAGATTTTCGACTTCGAGCGCGGCGGTTTGATCCGCCACAGCGACAACGACGATACGGGCGGCGGCCGCCTGGTTGGAACCGCTGCCCGCCGGAAGACCGAGCACGTCGCGCAGCCGGATCAACGGCATGGTACGGTCCCGCGTCACGATCACCTCCGCGGCGCCGATGCGGCCGATGCGCTCGCGCGGGACGCGGATCGTCTCGAGCACGGCTTCGATCGGGATGCCAAAGACCTGGTCGGCCGCTTCAACGGTCATCACCCGCAGCATCATGACCGAGAATGGCAGCACGATGCGCACGGAAGTGCCGGCGCCCGGCTGGCTCGCCACCGATACATGTCCGCCTAATCGCGCGACGGCGGCGCGGACCGCGTCCATCCCGACGCCGCGGCCGGAATGCCCGGTGACGACGGCAGCGGTCGAAAATCCCGGCGCGAAAATCAGGTCCGTCACCGCCTCGTCGGGCATTCCCGCCAGCACGGTCGCCGATGCGAGGCCGCGTTCCGCCGCGACCGTCCTGATTTGCGCGGGGTCGATCCCGCGCCCGTCATCGCTCGCCTCGACGATGACCTGGTCGCCGGCTCGCGCTGCGCGAAGCGTGACGGTCGCCTCGGCGGGTTTGCCGACGGCGCGTCGCTCCGCCTCGGGTTCGATCCCGTGATCCAGCGCATTGCGCAGGACGTGCAACAGAGGTTCGAACAGAGCCTCGACCGAGGATTTGTCGGCTTCCGTCGCTTCGCCTTCGATGACCAGGCGGACGGGTTTGCCAAGCTCGCGCGCCATTTCACGGATCAGGCGGGGAAACCGTCGGAACGTCTGGCCCATCGGCAGCATCCGGATGGCGAGGACGGATTGGCGCAGCGTCCCCACCAACCGATCGAGCAACGCGTGCTGATCCTTGAGCGCGCGCGCCAGACTGTCGGCATCCGCGCCGTCACGCGCGCGTCGCGCCGAGTGGCCAACGGCATTCTTGGCCACGATCAGTTCTCCGGCGAGATTGACCAGCGCGTCGATGCGGTCGACATCGACCCGCAAGGCGCGGGCGGTGCGCGCAGCGGATCGCGGGTCCGGCCCGGCGCCCAACGGCGGATCGGCGGCCACCGGCAGCGCCGTGCGCAACACCGTGACGAAGGCCGCGCCGTTGCCCTCGCGCTGGCCGCGGGCCACGGCGTCGTGGATGAGCGGGGCCAGTTCCGCGCGCCCCACGCGCCGCAGCACATTGGCGGCGACCCTACCCGCCGATCCGAGCCGGCCCGCGAAGCCTTCCGCCGCCTCGTTGGCCGCCACAAGACATTGTTCTTCCAGTACAGCCAACGCCTCCGGCGGCAGCGCGCCCGTGACGGAAGCGATCGCTCCGTCAACCGGACAAACGTCGGTCCGCGCCGATACCGCCTGGAGCACCGTCAACACATCCCCGGGCGGCGATGCGGTCAGTGCCGTGATGATGAGATTGCATTCGAAGGGATCGAGCGCGTCGGCTGGCGGCCAGGGTTCGCGTGGCGACAGTTCCATCGCCAGCATTCCAGGCACGAGCGACACAAGACCGAGAGGATCCTCGTCGCGGAAGAAACAGCCGGCGTCCGGAACGTATCGGAACGCCGCGCGAGCGCGCCCCGCCAGCGGAGCGTGCCGGTTCAGGAACGGCGCGAACCACGCCTGCTCGCCAATGGGCTGGTCACTCGCCGCCGGCGATACGTCCGACGCCGGCGTAAGTCTCGCCACGAGCGCCGTCGCGACGGTCTCCGAGACGATGGGAACGGCGTCCCGGGAGGCGGTCTCATCCAACCACTGAACGACCTGATCCAGACAGCTGAGGCAGTGCCCGATCAGTTCGCCGCTCACTGGCCGATCGCCGTTACGAACCGACGCCAGAACCTCTTCCGCCGCGTGCATCACGCGCCCCATGGCGGGAAACCCGACGATGCCGGCGGCGCCCTTCAGCGTGTGGAAGCCGCGAAATGCGCTATCGAGGCGGTGCCGGTCGGACGGCGACCGCTCGAGCGCCAGCAGATCCTCGGTCGCAGCCTCGACCAGTTCCCGGCATTCCAGGACGAATTGTTCCAGTAGTTCATTCATTCCGGCGCGCCGCACATCAACGCGACATAAGCCAGCAACGTCTCGGGCGTGACCGGCTTGGTCAAATAGAAGTTGGCGCCGGCCTCGCGAGCCAGTGCCGCGTCGCGTGGCGAGGCCTCGGTGCTTGTCACCAGGACCGGCGTCGCGGCGAGCGGCGGCGCCTGCCGGCGCAATGCGCGCAGAAATGTCATGCCGTCCATTTTCGGCATGTTGATGTCAAGGATGATGAGGTCGGCCGGCGCGAGCAGCAGTTTTTCAAGCGCTTCCAAACCGTTCAACGCTTCGTCGATGTCATGCGGACCTCGGCCCAACGCATCGCGGTAATACGCCCGCACCAGGTTGGCATCGTCGACGATGAGGATGCGCGTCGGCGAGGGCCAGGCGCTCACGGGTTTTCTCCAGGCCGCTGATAAACGATCGCATCGGCGAAACGCCGAACCTCGAACAGCGGCGAGATGCGGCTCATCGATTCCGTGTGCCCCAGGCAGAGGAACCCGCCGGGCAGCAGGCTCTCATAGAGGTTTTCCGCCGCCATGCGCCGCGACGCGTCGTCGAAGTAGATCAACAGGTTGCGGCAGAAAATCACATCGAAGCGGCCGAACGCGGCGGTTTCCGAGGCATCGACGAGGTTCACCGGCGCGAACCGCACGGACTGGCGGAGGTCGTCGGCGATCCGCCATTGATCGTCACCGAGGTACGAGAAATATCGATCGATCAGGTCTGGCGGCAGGTGCATCAAAGCGCGTTTGCCGAACCGACCCCACCGCGCCGCTTCCAGAACGTCGGTGTCGATGTCCGAACCCACGATCTCGATGTCGAATTCATCCACCCGCGGCCAGTTCTCCAGCAGCCAGATCGCGATCGAATAGGGCTCCTCGCCTGTCGAACAAGGCACCGACCAGATCCTGATATCCTTCGTCCTCGCCGGCGGTGTCACGCGATCCGCCAGCAGATCGTTGGTAAGGCAATGCAGCTGATGCTGTTCTCGGTAGAAGTAGGTTTCATTGACAGTGAACGCATTGATGAACTGTTCGATCTCCGCCATCGCGCCGGTGCGCAATCGCGCGAAATAGCTGGCGAACGTGCTTGAACCGGTGGCGCGCATCCGCTCGTGTATGCGCCGCTCGACATAATAACGCTTCGCCTCGGTGAAGACCATGCCGGTGCGGCGATACAGGAAGTCGCACAGCCGGCGGAACTCCTCAGGATTGATCGGCGGCCCATCACTCATTTCGGACGGAGCGTTCGGCGATGATCCGTTCCATGGCGATGGTCGTGGCGAACGTCAGGAACGTGACGCCGCCAAAGCGTGCCGCGCAGGCGCGAAGAACCGGGAGTGCTTCCGCCTCGCCGATATCGGCCAGTACATCCACCGCCGCCGCGCACACATTGGCTTCGGTGTCGCGCGACAACACATCGCATAACAGCGACGTGGCTTCCGCTGACGGAAGCTCGCGGGCGAGGTCGCAGGCCAGCAGCCGGATATCCGGATCGGGGTCGTGCAGCAGGTCGGGTAGCAGGGCAGGAACGGAACCAGTCATCGCACGCAACGCGTCGAGCGCCCCGGTCCGCAGTTGCGGATCATCCGATCGCAGCCAGGGAACCACCGTGTCGGCACTCTCCTTGCCGCCGATGCGGACGAGGCTGGTGAAGATGGCTTCTCGCACGCGGGGGTCGATTTCCGTCTCGAGCGCGCCACCCAGCGCCTTGGTCGCATCAGCGATGCCTCCGGCGGCGGCCGATGCCCCGAGTGCCCTCGCGGCGGCGCGGCGCTCGTCCGGCGTTCCGGCGTGGAGGATCGCCCTCTGGGGACGCGTTTCCTCCGGTGGCGGGGCGGCGACGTCTTTGCGAATCAACGGCATGTCCGTGCTGTCACTCGTCCCGGATAATCAATCGTCTCAGGGCAGCAATCGCCGGAGGCAGTCGGCGATGGCGGGCAACGGAACGATCCAGTCCGCCCGTTTCGCAGCCACCAGTTCGCCAGGCATCCCCCACACCACCGCTGTCTCCTTCGCTTCCGCGATCGTCCTGCCACCCTGGGCGTGCAACTCCCCCATCGCAGCCGCGCCGTCGGATCCCATTCCCGTCAGCAGCACTCCAATAAGTTGGCGGGCCGGCAAAAGTTTCATCGCGCTGGCGACAAGCCGGTCGGCACTGGGATGCCAGTGGTACTCGTGGCTGGGTGGCGCCGCCATGGCGATCAGCGCGCCGCCGCGACGGCTTACGATGAGATCCGCGTCGCCCCGGCCGATATAGACGCCGCCCGCGATCAGCGGCGTCACCCGCCCGACCTCGACGACATCCAATGCGGACAGCCCGTTCAGACGTTTTGCCAGCGGCCCGGTGAAGCTCGCCGGCATGTGCTGCGCGATGAGGATCGGCCATCGAAACGTCGCCGGCAGCGCCGCGAGCAGGATTTCCAGTGCCGGCGGACCGCCGGTCGACACGCCGATCAGCACCAGGCCGTCGCCCGTGATCGTGTCCGTCGCGCGATCGGACGCGACGAACGGCACTCCGGCGAGCGCGAGGCGGCGCGGCCGGGGCGCGGCGTTGCCGACGCGATGACGCACGCGCTCCTTCAGCCGCAGGCTGGAACGCAGCCGCGCGCCGGCGGCGGCTCGAACCTTGTCCAACAGCGACGGCGCGATCTCGTGGATGTTCAGCGAAAGGGCGCCGCCGGGCTTGGCGATGAAGTCCACCGCCCCCAGATGGAGCGCCTCGAGCGTGGCATCCGCGTCCTCGGCGGTCAGCGCGGACACCATCACGACCGGGACTGGATGCTCGATCATGATCCGGTCCAGACAGGTGAGCCCGTCCATCAACGGCATGTGCACATCGAGCGTGATCACGTCCGGTGCGTACTCGGACAGCAACCGCAGCGCTTCCACACCGTTGCGGGCCTGGCGGATTTCGAAATCCGGTTGCCCGGCGAAAATCTCCATCAGCAGCTTTCGTGCCAGTGCCGAGTCATCCACGATCAGCAGCTTGGTCACGGTTCGCTGGGCCCGGGGGAGACGTCTTGGTCGCCGCCAAGGTGGAAGACGTCGAGATCGCCGTGCTCGGTTCGCGTCAGCAGTTCGGTCGGATCGAGCAACAGGATCATACGGTCGCGCCCCGCGTTGATGACGCCATCGACCAGGCGCGTGCCCGCGCCGGCCAGCTCGGGAGGCGGTTCAATCGTGACGGAGCGGACGCTCATGACCTCCGAGACACCGTCAACGATCAGACCGGCACGGTGATGTTCCGTGCGGACGACGATCAGCCGTTGCCCGGTTCCCTCGAACGGGGGCATGCCGAAGCGCCGCCGTTGATCGACCACGGGCAGCACCTCGCCGCGCAGATTGATCACACCCTCGAGGAAATCCGGCATTTTCGGCAAGCGGCTGATTCGCTCCGGAACCCGGGCGACCTCGTCTACCGCGCCGATCGGCAGGCCGAACTCCTCGCTGCCAAGGCGAAAAACGACAAACCGCACGGTCGGCTCGAACCCGGTCGCGACGGACTGTGGCTCCGCCGGGTCGATCGAACCGCCGACACGCCGCATGACGTCCCCCCGAAACAGATGCTCAGGCGCGAGCAACGAAATCAGCCGTCGGCCGCCATCACCGCGGAAGATCGCGGTAATCTTCGATTCGCCGCCGCTGCGGGCGGTCAACATGGCGGGCGCGGGGTCGATCGAGGCCGGGTCGGCCTTGACCAGCGTGCGCGCCCGATCGGCAATCAGTCCGAACGTGGCGCCGTCCACGACGGCGACGATCACTTTCTCGCGGCCGCTCCACGCATCGGCGTAGGGAAAGCCCAGTAAACCGCGCAGCGAGAGCAACGGTAACAGCGTATCGCGCCAGACAGTCACGCCCAGCAGAACGGCCTCGGCGCCCGGGACGGCGGCAACGGTCGTCGGCAGCGGAACGATTTCACGCACCGCGTTGAGTGGCAGCGCATATTCCTGCGCGGCAACGTCGAACGAGATGAGCATGCGGTGGTCAACTCCCGCCGCCCGTTCCCCCGCGGCCGTTCGCCTGATTGCCTCCGCGTTCAGGGTGCGCGGCCGGTTCGCCCATTCGGCAGCGGCGCTGAACGCGGTCGCCAGCAAAGCCGGCACATCGAGGATTTTCGTGACCTCATTTTCCGCCCCCGCCTGAAACGCGCCCAACAGGATCTCCCGGTCACCGGCGGCCAGTTTAGCCTTTCTTGTCTCGACACGCTTCGCGTCGATCGTGACCAGCGTGCCGACCGCGTCTACCGCCAGGGCCACCGGTGCCGTGCCGCGCAAAACGATGGCGCGTGCCCCGTCACGTGGGACGAAGTCCGGCTGGCCCAACAAGATGCCGGGGGCAACCACCGGAATCACGATGCCGCGCAGGTTCGCCAGGCCAAGCAGGCTTCTGTGGCTGAATGGCAGCCGGGCTACCAGCGGAATGACGACGACCTCGGCCACGTTTTCCGCCGGCAAGGCATAATGCCGGCCAACGACGCGAAATGTCAGGAACCGGCACCGCGGCGCCGCCGGATTGTGAGCCCTCGCCGCCTGACGTTCCAGCGCGCGTGCCACCCGGCTACTTCAACTCGTCCGCGAGCGAGGCGATTTCCTCGATCGCCGCCGCGAGATCTTCCGCGCCCTTCGCCTGCTGCGCGGACGCGGTGGCAGCCTGCGCCGAAGCCGTGTTGGCCTCCTCCGCGGCGGCCGCGATCTGGCGCGCGCCATTGGCAGACGCCGCGAGATCTCCCAGCATCCGTTCCGCGCCCTGCAGAATGGCGGTGTTCGCCTCGCTCAATGCCGAGACTTCCGCACCCATTGTCGCGAATGCGGCACCTATCGTCGTATGCCGTTCCGCCTCGGCTTCCATGCGTCCGATACTCTGTTCCAGATCGCGACGGACCGTGGCGATCTGATCCATGATCGCGCGTACCATCTCCTTGATGCGGTCCGCGCTGTCTCCGGCTTCGCGCGCCAGACCGCGAATGTCATCGGAGACGACGACGAAGCCCTGTCCGGCGGCGCCCGCGCGCGCGGCCTCCACCGCGCCGCTGACCGCCAGCATGCTGGTCTGCACGGCGATCAACGCTATCCCATCGACGATCTTGTCGATCCGCCGACTCATGGCTTCCAGTGAGATGATCTGTTCCAGACTGCCGGCGGCTTCGAGCCCCGCCTGTCCGACGCCTGCCACGAGCCGGTTCATCGCGGACCTGCCTTCCGCGAGCGCCCGCAAGAGATCCCCAACCTGGGTCATCGCCTGATCCGCGGTTTGCTGCGCCACGCCGGCGCTGCGTTCGATCTGGCTCAGCGCCGCCGAGCTTTGTTGCGTGGCCGCCGCCTGCATCTGAGCGCCGCGATTGATCTGGCCCACCGCCGTCATGATTTGCGCCGCCGCCGTCGACAACTGCTGAATGGTCGCCGACAACTGCTCCGCCATGGCGCCGACCTGGCCGGACACCGATCCGTCTGCTGTTCCGTCGTGCAATCGCTCGGTGAGTTTCGCCAGCGCCTGAGCGGCCAACTGGCCCTGCTCGAGCGACTGGGTTTGCTGGCGAATCGCGGTTTGTGCCTCTGCCGCCGCCGCTGACTGCTCCTCGGCTGCGGTCGCGACCTGTTCGGCGGCTTTCTGCACTTCGGTTGCCGCGCCCAGTGCCTGCAGCGCCGAGGTGACCGTAACCACGCTGCCGCCGCTGAGCTGCCGCATCGTGTCGCGCATGCCGTCGAGGGTGAGAGCCAGCGCGTTGCCGGTCTCGGCCTCCGCGACGGCGGTCGCCGCGGCGGCGCGAACCGAGCGCACGGTTTCCTGCATGGTCCGCTGGATGGTTTCAACGATGCCGCCCACGTCCTGCGCGCTTTTCTCCGATTTCTCCGCGAGCGAGCGTACCTCCTCGGCGACGACCGCGAAGCCGAGGCCATGATCGCCGGCGCGCGCGGCCTCGATCGCCGCATTCAGCGCCAAAAGATTGGTCTGGTCGGAAATATCGCTGACGCTGCGCGTGATCTCGCCAATTTCCTGGGCGCGTCGCTCCAGTTCGGTGATCACCGCGACGGATGCCTGTTGCCGGCTGGCATTGCGTTCGATCGACCGGACGGATGCGACGATTTGCGAGGAGGTATCCACCAGCACGGACTGCACGGCGTCCGTCCGCCGACGGCAGGCCTCCGCGTCCTCCCGCGCGGAGGACAGGCTGCCGACAATGTTGCGGATCGCCGCCAGTTGCTCCTGCGACGCGCCCGCCGCTTCTTCGCCGCCGCTGGCGATCTGCTCCATCGCGCGGCCGAGTTGTTCAGCGGCCGCTGACGCCTCGGCGAGACCGCTCGCCAGTTGCTCGGTCGCCGCCGCGATCCGTTCCGAAGCCTTGGCGTGCCGTGCCGGCGCCGGGCGACGGGAGCGGGAACCGGCCTCGCTCAATTCCTCCGGCACGGCCCCTTCCCGGGGCGCAGGCGGCTTTTTGGCCGCTGCCGCGAATTTCGTCGTCTTTACAAGAGCCATCGGGAACCTCAGTCGGTCGGGGCACCTGCCCTTTCGTCATCAGACCATGGCGAGGAGACGGCGTCGACGCAACGTAGAGCGACGCAATTGGTCGGCTGGGGGGCAAATATCTTCAGTGGATGCATCGGCCAGGAAATCCGCGTTGCGCCCCCGAGCGTGGCCGAGGCCCATCTCGCGCTTGTTTTTTCCAGCGTGTATCTAACCAGCGTGTATTAAAAAGCCAAAGTGCGGTCCCGTTGTCCCGGACCAGCAGTTGCAGCCCATCCCCGTCTGCGCAGCGACCTGCGGCCGCGGTCCTGGCCTCAGCCGCGGCAAGCGGCGTGGCGGGCTCCGGCATAGCTGATCCCCTGTCTGTCCCCTTAACGTATCGCTGAATGGGAAAGAACGGCACCGGAATGATGCTAATGGGTCAGGAGCCGTTCCGGCCTGTTCCGTGGTCTTCCGAGGGGTTATGCGAAGGCGCGCGGAACTCCGCGAACGCCGTTCCGGCGGATGGGGTGGGATTCGAACCCACGGTACGCTCACACGCACGGCGGTTTTCAAGACCGCTGCCTTAAACCGCTCGGCCACCCATCCCAATCGTGACGAAACTACGCTGTCAACCCAACCATCTCAAGTGTTGACGAAAGGCCGCCGACCCTATCATGTCTTGGGTTATTCCTGACCTCTCATACTAAAAAGCCCTGCTGTATGAAATTTCGGACGATGACGGCCCTTTGTGTGACTGTCTTGCTGCCAGCGTTCGCAGCACAGGCGCAGCCCGCCGCGGATACTGCCAGTATCTGGACCTTGCAGGACGAAAACGCCTCTATTTCCGCCGGCAAACCGACTGACCGCTTCTATACGAACGGTCTGAGTCTCGGCTGGACTTCGCCGACGACCGTCGTTCCAAACTTCCTGGCTGATCTCGGCCATACCCTGTGGGGCGAAGGACAGCAGCGGATCGGTTTCAGTCTGGACCAACAGATCTACACCCCGGCCGATACTTCCGCCTTGGTGCCGAGCCCCTACGACCGGCCTTATGCCGGCGTCCTGCTCGGCAACTTTTCGCTGATGAGCGACAACGACGACTCCAGGAGCGTCCTGATGCTCAGCCTGGGAGTGGTCGGACCCGGGTCCGGCGCCGAACAGTTGCAGAATGGCTTCCATAATCTCATCGGCCAGAGTACCGATAAAGGCTGGGGCAGCCAGATCCAGAACGTCCCGGCCTTCGAGGTTTTGCATGAACGGACATGGCGGCTGCCGATGGGCACCGTGGCGGGCCTGGAAACCGATGCGCTGCCGTCATTGACGATTGCCCTCGGCGATCTGCGGGATTACCTCCAGACCGGGGTTACCTTCCGATTCGGCCAGGGGCTGAACTCCGACTTCGGCGTGCCGCGGATACGTCCGGGCCTGAGCGGCGGGGATGCCTTCGTTCCGACGCGCCCGTTTGACTGGTATGTGTTCGGGGGCATCGACGGCCAGGCGGTCGCGTACGACATCCTGCTTCAATCCACCCCATTCCGTGGCGGGCCGCATGTTTCCCCGGTATGGGACGTGGCGGAACTGCAGGGCGGTTTCGCCGTGATGGCCTACGGCATGCGCCTTACCTTCGCCTACGTCGCCCAGACGCAGGAGTTTCAGGGTCAGACCGGCGGCCTGCATCAGTTCGGCTCCGCTTCGATCTCGATCCGCTTCTGACCGCGATCCGACGACCCGTCACGTTGCGACCGAACGCCGCTATTCCCCGGCGAGCCGCGCCGCCATAAGCGGAGCAGCAAGACGCATCAGGCCGGAGATGTCGGCGGTCGTGTCGATAGCCAGCACCGCACTGGCCAGCGACGCCGCCCGGTCGGTGCCTAGCACGGCATCGGTCAGGCCGGCGAATTTAGCGCGGAGCTCGTTCTCCGAGAGGAAGTTCGTCGGTTCGCCCTTCGGGACGACAACCTTTTGCTCGAAACGCTGGCCGCGTGCCTCGATGGTCAACTTGCCGGACATGTTGGTAGGAAATTCGGCCTCGATCTCGGGATCGAACGAACATTTCACCTTCGGCAGCAGCGACCGCACGGTCGGATCGTTCAGCAGGCCATAGCTGTCCCATCCCATGGCCCCGGTAGCCAGGGCGGACGAGATCACGAACGGTCCGCTGAACTGGCCATCGACGACGTTCTGAGGGTTGGCCTTCTTCTCGGCCGGGTCGCCGATCAGCAACATGCCGGATTTCGGCAGACCGAGGCGGACGGCGGTGATCTCGGACGGTTTGATGTCGTTGGCAGCCCGCAGCGCCAGCGCCGCGTCGATCCCGGCATGGCCATAGCGGCAGGAGGGGTACGGTTTCACGGCCGTGTTCATCAACTCCCAGACCTGGCCAAGGTCCTGGATCGCGCGCTCCGGCGTCGGATTCGGCGCGTAAGCCCGCATGAAACCGTGCTTGCCTTCGAGCGCCTCCGACGCTCCTTTGAAGCCTTCACGGACCAGCGTCGCGGCCATCAACCCGTTGAGCGCGGCCCAGCCGACCTGGAAACGCTTGGTCCAGGCCCCATTGGCGAGGAACTGCAGGCTGCCGGCTGCCTGTGACAGCACGGTGCCGAGTGCGCTGGCGACGCCGTTGGCGTCCAGGCCGAACACCCGGGCCGCAGCGGCGGCGGCGCCGAACGCGCCGCAGGTCGCGGTTGGGTGATAGCCGCGGTCATAGTGCTCGCCGGCCGGCAGCGCGAGGGCGACACGGCAGGTCATTTCATATCCGGCGATGATCGCGGCCAGCACGTCGACGCCGGGGGCCCCGGCCATTTCGCCCGCGGCGAGCGCAGCGGGGATGACCGGTGCTCCGGGATGCAACGACCCCGCCGCATGGGTGTCGTCGAAATCGAGCGAGTGCGCCAGTGCGCCGTTCAGGAAGGCGGCGCCGGCGGGAGTGTAGCGCGCTGCGTCGCCGAACACGCCCGAATTGCCGGCGGCCATGCCCATGGCGCGGGTCGCGGCCAGGAACGAGGCCGTACTTTCCGCATCATGCCGCGCTCGGATGATGTTGCCGACCAAGTCCAGGACCAGGAAGCGGGCGCGGGTCACGACATCGGGTGGCAGGGCGTCCAGCCGAATGCCGGCGGTGAATGCGGACAGGGTGGCGGTAACGCCCATGGTTCGGTTCCTCGTGGTTCGTTGCCGCCATTGTGCCGGAAAGCGGGGCCGAGGCCAAGATCGCCGGGAAACATGCCGATTTCATGCGTCTTTCCCCTTCTTTGGTTGCCAGCCTGAGTGCCGGCATCTCAAGGGCCGTGTTGGTTGCCTCGCTCACGCGCGCCCGGTCTCATATCCTGAAGCAATCACGACAGACCGGGCGGGTACCCCAAAGTTCCGGCAACCATGTCATGGGCCATGGAGCAGGTCCTGGAAGGGTCCATCGATTTAGCGGTCCTTCTGGCCTTCGCCGAAATATTGACGCATCCTGCTCGAACGGCACTTGAGAGCCCGTTCGTCATCTACGTCGCCAATGGCCCTGGCAAAGTACAGCGCGACATTTACGCTTTGCGGGAGGCGAACGTCGAATGGTCGGCGTCGCCTTGGTCGACAGGTTGGATAGAGCGCCGCGCGATCCCGGATTGGAAACCCTGGTCTGGTCGCGTCGGGGAATCGAAAACCACCTGATCGGCCCTGACGTCCTGGAGGTCTGGACGATGAATGAGGAACCAGCATTCACTGTTCGGGGGATGCGTGTCAATACGATGCGCGCCATCGTCGCCGAGATCGAAGCGGCGCAGCGAAGCCTGGCCGGGAGACTTGGTCCGTGGGCATCAAGGCCACCGACGATGTGCTGGACTCTATTTTCAAGGAATATTTTGCTGCCGTAAGAACGCCGCTTCTGTTCCGCAAGTCGGACTATCATGAGCTGGTGCGATTCATTCCGCCGGACGAGGTTGATCCGGAGGTCGTCGAAAAACTCGACCGTATTCTCGAGGTGTCCAAACGGGCACGACCACGCACGGAATGACTTGACGCTTGTTCCCGTATCCGAATGGCGGGACAGTCCTGCTGAGGAGGAGACCGTATCGTGCGCCTGCACGACCTTGCGGACGCAAGGGTGACAACCAACGGAAAGCGCTAGAGGCGCGCAATTGAACTCATGCCTCCAGCAGGCCCGCCGCCTGATGCGTGAACAGATCCCGGTAGACGCCTGCTCGCTGCATCAGGTCCGCATGACTGCCTTCCTCGGCGATGCGACCCCGTTCGAAGACGAGAATACGATCCAGCGTTCGCACGGTCGACAGCCGATGGGCGATGACAATGCAGGTGCGGCCCTGCATGAGACGCTGCATCGCGTCCTGGATCAGGGCTTCGGAGTGGCTATCCAGGCTCGATGTCGCCTCGTCCAGGATCAGGATCGGCGCATTGGCGAGGAAGGCTCGGGCCAGGGCCACCCGCTGGCGCTCGCCGCCGGACAGCTTCACGCCGCGTTCGCCGACCAATGTCGCATAGCCTCGGGGCAGACGGGCGATGAAGTCGTGGGCGCTCGCCAGGCAGGCAGCGTGTTCTATCTGGGCCAGGGTGGCGGCGGGGTCGGCGTAGCCGATGTTCTCCGCCAGTGTGCGGTGGAAAAGCATGGGTTCCTGGGCGACAACCGCGATCTGGCGGCGCAGGCTGGCCTGCGTCACCGTGGCGATGTCCTGACCGTCGATGACGATGCGGCCCTCGGTGACGTCGTACAGCCGCTGGATCAGCTTGACGAACGTCGACTTGCCCGAGCCCGAGTGACCAACCAGCCCGACGCGCTCACCGGCGCGGATGGTCAGCGTCAGGCGATCATACAGTGCGGTGGCGTGGCCGGCGTAGTGGAAGGTGACACGATCGAAGCCGATCCGGCCGGCCGCGACGCGGATATCCCCGGCATCCGGTCGGTCCGCGACACCCAGCGGTTCGGCGTAGATGGCCACCATCTCCTCCATGTCGTTCACACAGCGCTGCAGGTTCGCGATATGGTAGCCGAGGTCGCGCAGGTAGCCGTGCACGACGAAATAGGCCGTCAGGACATACGTCACATCACCCGGTGTTGCTCGGCCCTGCCACCAGAACAGCAGCGCCGCGCCGACGACGGCCGTGCGCAGGATCAAGAGGGTCACCATCTGGGCGGACCCGCTGTAGGTCCCGCGGATCCAGGTCCGGCGCGTGCGCCGCTGCCACTTGCCAAGGATGTGCCCCAGCCGCGCGTCTTCGCGATCCTCGGCGGCGAAACCCTTGACCACGGCGTTGCAGCCGATGGCGTCAGCCAGCGCTCCGCCGATGCGGGTGTCCCACCGATTGGACAGGCGCGCGGCGGGCGCGACATAGCGCAGGGTCAGGCCGGCCGACAGGGTGAGGTAGACAATCGCGCCGACCGATACGAGGACGCCCATCGCCGGCCACCGGTTGCCGAGCATCAGCGCGGAGCCGAACAAGACCAACACAGCCGGAATGAACGCGAGCACGACAGTATCGTTCAACAGGTCGATCGCCCACATGCCGCGCGTGACGC
The DNA here is from genome assembly GCA_963817185.1 of uncultured Alphaproteobacteria bacterium. Lineage (GTDB taxonomy): Bacteria > Pseudomonadota > Alphaproteobacteria > Acetobacterales > Acetobacteraceae > Rhodopila. The sequence goes on from CAWFNN010000009.1 coordinate 116,718, forward strand.
GCCGGACGATAGATCCGGCGAAGCTGTTGGCGTGCCAGTCGGTCGCAAAGCGCTGCAGACGCCAGAAGGCTTCCTGCGCCGCCTCGCGCATCATCCTTGAACTGACCCGGATGATGCCCAGGAAGGACAGGTGGCGACCGCAGATCTGAGCGGCACCGAGCGCCGCCATCGCGACGATCGCGGCGAACCCGGCGGCTCGGCCGGCTGCGCGGTCCGGATCGGCGACGGCGTCGATCAGGCGGCCGGCGAAGACCGGTATCGCCAGGTCAGCTGCGGTCGCAATCAGTATCGCGGCCAGGGTCGCCGCGACCATGAGGGGCTGCCTGCCCCACAGGGCGGCGGCATAGCCAAGAACGGCCCGGAACGGCCTTCTGGATGTGGGTGTCACGATCGTGGCGGCCGCCGTTGCCGGCATGCCGATCCTCTGGTCGCCGCGCGATGAGAGGCGGCGCTAGGGTGAAATCAGGGGAGAGGGCGCCTTGCGCGCCAAGGGCATCGTTTCAGGTTCGAGCGAGCGGCCTGAACATATCGAAGCGCGAGCCCACCAGGGACAGACAAATCCGTGAAATCATCATGTACGTCCCCCTGGTTTGAGTTGCCTGAAGGAGAAATCGCACAATATCCGCTGAAACGGCAAGCACAATTTTAGCTCACGCCAGATTACGACAAAACGCTCGCATCACCGGAAACCTCCCCGGCAAAGCCGCGCGCTCGATTCGCCTGCAAGTGCCACCGGCAGTAATCCAAACCAAAGACCGCGGTCATCGCGAAAACCTGCCCAGCAGCGGTCCTGCCGCCGATGCTGCCGTGTTCACCGACGGTCCGTCCTGTTCGGTTTGTCCGGGTGACAGCATTGGTGCCGGCCCGTCGGCCGTCGCGGCGGTTTGCGACGTCCTTTTCAGCTTCCGATGTCCAATTGTCGCAAGAACCGGCCCGTCCGCGCCCGCTTGAAGCGCCGCCTCGTCAGGCGCGAGCGAACGGGCGGGCGTCCGCTACACCGCCATGCGCCGCTTTTGATGGGCGCGTCCGATCCGCGCTGTTTCCTCACTGTGACCGGCTATCACACGAACACCCTCGTCCAGCCGCGCCGCGATATCCTCCGGCAGACACCCCTCCAGGAAGGCGATCCCGTTCCGCCGGCACGCGGCAAAAACCTTGTCCCGCGCCGCCTGCATGACCGGCGGGTAGGGATCGCGAAGCAGCTTGACCGATCCCAGGGACAGGCTCAGATCGCCCGGTCCCATCTCGGCGAAGCCAAGGCCCGGTACAGCACAGATCGCGTCAGCATTGGCGATGCCCTCGGGGCTTTCCAGCTTCACCCCCAGCAGCAGTTCGCCATGGGGGTTCAGGGGCCAGGGGTCGCAGCGGTCCATGTAGGTGTCGCCCGACAGGCCCCATATCGGTGCGGCTGTGTTCTCCGACCCGCGGCCTCGGGTGCCGATGCCCAGTCTCCCATCCTTGGCTCGCGGCCGCACCGCCCCCTCCAACCGAGCCTCCGGCGACGGCAGCCCCGGATCGACCCCGGCCAGATTGTGCGGGTAGCGGCACGCTTCCACGAAGGCGCGCACGGCATCGGCGGTTTCCGCCTGGCACAGCAGGATGCCGTGCACCCCGCGTCCGAGGATCTGGCGGAATTGCCAGGCGTTGAAGCGGACATTCGCCTCATCCGTGCCGTTCACCGGCGCCTCAACGATCACCGCCGGAGTGCGGTGCCCCGATCGCGTCGGGCCGCCATCGACCAGCCCGCGCATGTACTCGGCGAGGCCGGTCATATCGAACGCGCCATGCTCCATGCCGACATTCATGTAGTCCGCCCAGGTGCCAGCATCTCGCCGGCCCTGCTCGTGGGTCAGCACATGACCGCTGTGCGGCCCGTCGTAGTAGATGGCCTGATCCTGCTCCAGCAGCTCGATGGCTCGGTTGATCCGGCTTGCCATGCGGCGTCCTCCTGTTCTTGCCGGGACGGAGTGTACCTGCCTGTCCGCATGGCGGAAGAGCGCGTCTGCTGATACACGCCCGGGCCATGACGACGAAGCAGTCCGATCGCACCTTCGAACTTCTCGGCCGCCTTTGGCGCGAGCACCTGATCCACCACAAGGCACGGCTGGCGCTGGTGCTCGTTTTGACCCTGTTGATGGCCGGCGCGACGGCGCTTTATCCCGTGGTCATCAACCACGCCTTCGACATGTTCACGCAGCACGATCGGCGGATTCTCTATCAAATCCCGGTGCTGGTCGTCGTGGTGACGGGCATCAAGGCCGTGGCGCAGTATTTCCAGAACGTCCAGGTGCAGCAGGTGGTGCTGCTGGTGATTCGCGAGCTTCAGGGCCGCATGTTCGCGCACCTGACCCACGCCGATCTGGCGCGTCTGGAACGCGAGGCGCCCGCCCAACTCGCCGCCCATTTCACCACGGATGCGGCCACCATCCGCGAGGCGCTGACCCGCGCGGTCAATGGCGTCGCCGATGTCGTCACCGTGGTCGGCCTGGTCGGCAGCATGATCTACCTGAACTGGCTGCTGTCGTTGATCGCGGCGGCGCTTTACCCGCTGGCGATCATGCCGATCGAGCGCATCGGCAAGCGCGTCCGCAAGGCTTCGGGCGGCATGCAGGAACGCGTGGGTGAAACAGCGGCGCTGCTGAACGAGTCCTTCGCGCAGGCCCGGACGGTGCGCGCCTACCGCCTGGAAGCCAGCGAAACGCGGCGGGCCGAGGCCGCGTTCCTGCAGCTTTACAAGTCACTGCTCCGAATGACGAAAAGCCGCTCCCGCGTCGAGCCGGTCCTGGAGGTCCTGGGCGGCGCCGCCGTCGCCGCGGTTATCGGATTCGAGGGATGGCGCGCCGCCGTCAGTGATCATGCCCTCGGCGATTTTACCGGCTTCGTCGCCGCCTTGCTCATCGCCGCCCGGCCGCTCCGCGCGCTGGGGTCGTTGAACGCGGCGCTGCAGGAGGGGCTGGCCGGCATGGTGCGGGTCTTCGCCATCATCGATGAGCAGCCGACCATCAAGGACGCGCCTGACGCGCAGCCGTTGCCCGCCGGCCGGGGTCACGTCGTCTTCAATGACGTGCGCTTCGTATATCCGGATGGCCGAACCGGCCTTGCAAGCCTGAGCTTCCAGGCCTTGCCGGGCACCACCGTGGCACTGGTCGGACCGTCCGGCGGCGGCAAATCCACCGCCCTGGCGCTGATCCCGCGGCTGGTCGACGCAACCGCCGGAGCGGTTCGCATCGACGGGGCCGACGTGCGAACGGTCACCCTGGCCAGCCTGCGTGACAGTATCGCTTATGTCGGTCAGGACGCGCTGCTGTTCGACGACACGGTGGCGGCGAACATTGCCATGGGCCGGCCCGGCGCGCCCGTGGCCGAGATCGAGGCCGCCGCCCGGGCCGCCGCAGCCGCGGGCTTCATCGCCGCGCTGCCGCTGGGATACGATACGATTGTCGGTCCCGGTGGCCAGCGCCTGTCGGGCGGTCAGCGCCAGCGGGTGGCCCTGGCGCGGGCGCTGCTGCGCAATCCGCGCATCCTGCTGCTGGACGAGGCGACCAGCGCCCTGGACACCGAGAGCGAGTCCGCCGTGCAGACCGCATTGGCCAGGCTCCGTAAAGGCCGCACGACCATCGTCATCGCGCACCGGCTTTCCACCGTTCGCGACGCCGACCTGGTCGTTGCGCTGTCGGAGGGACGTGCCCAGGAATGCGGCACCCATGCCGAACTGATCGAGCAAGACGGGCTGTATGCGCGGCTGGTACGGAGCCAAAGCCTGATGAGCGCCTGACCGCCCGGTAGCCGAACCCAGACCGCGGATGCAAAGCCGTATCCGAGGTCGCGCCTGATGTCAGGCGGCGCGGGAACCGCCCGCGGTCCGTCATGTCGGGTGGACAGCCAAATTCACCATGGCATGGATCGTCGTTTTTCGCGGCCAGCGTCATCCAATCCGCGAGCGCTGCCGTTGTCGCGATGTTTTGCGAATCGTCATGGACCGCCCGTCAGATCATTCATTCGGCTTGTTAACCGTTCGATCTGTTTCCACATGACCGAAACCTGCTCGCCGAGGGCGCGCTGGTCGGCGCTCGTGTTGTCATCGACACATTGTGCGGCCTGCCGACCCAATTCATAACGCGATGTCATCGCGAATGTCGGTAACGTGTTGTCCAGTCGATCAATGCGCCCCCTTCAAATCGAGCCGCAGCGACGTTTGACTTTGTTCGAGCCGATCGACTTGCGCCAGGAGCGAGTCCTCGCCGGTTTCCGGTCGTTCCGGCGCACCTAGAACTTTTTCACCCGGAGTGGAAAACGCTCTGGCTCGTATTTATCGAGCAATTTCATCAGCCTGAGGTCGCTTCGCGATTCAGTCAGGCTGACATTGCTCTGGGTTGTATTTATTGAGCAATTTCGTCAGCCTGAGGTCGCTTCGCGATTGAGTCAGGCTGATATTGCTCTGGGATGCGGTCCAGTTCGCCAGACACGGGCTGGGGTCGTTTGCGCCAACAGATGAAGAGTTCGCCGAAGACGCCGATCGTCGGATACGAAGTGAGCGCTGCTGGAACCAATTTGTCACCGGGACCACAGTCGAATGGCCTGCGCCTCCCTCGTCGGGCGCGAGCGAGCCCTTGCGTGTCGTAAATGATGATCAATCTCTTCCAGTCTGAAGTGGACCTCGAGGTGTTCGGCTTCACCCGGAACGCGACCGGGGAGAACCTCCCTGTTCAGTTCGCGCCCTGGCGGAAGGTCAGCAAGGGTGGGTCGCTCTATCTCGGTACCGGTGAATTTTCGGCCCAGCTTGGTTCGGCCGATCCGGTCATCCGGGCCGTCCAGAGCGAGGGCTTCTACCTGGTAGGTGCCCGTCCGAGGCGCCCCGCGAATTGGTTGAAGCGCCGGTAGCGACGGATGGGATGCTCCGGGATGGCCCGGGACGGCCTCAATTGAACGACATGCCGCCGGACAGCGCGACGGTCTGCCCGGTCATGTAGGCATTGCCCACCAGCATCAGCACGACCTGCGCCACTTCCTCGCTGGTACCGAAACGCCCAAGCGGAATGCGGCTGGCGGTGGAGGCCAGGCCGGACCGGACCATGTCGGTCTCGATCAGTGAGGGCGCCACGGCGTTGACCGTGATACCCTGTTTGACAAGGCGCGCGGCGTAACCTCGCGTGAGACCCTCCAGGCCGGCCTTCGAGGCGTTGTAGTGCAGGCCCACCCCTCCGGCACCGCGTGCCGCGCCTGAGGAGATGTTGACGATGCGGCCCCAACCTTGCGCCCGCATGTGCGGCAGGACGGCCTGTGTGCACAGGAACGCCGATTTCAGGTTCGTCGAAATGGTCCGGTCGAAGTCGGCTTCGGTGAGGTCGTCGATGCCGCGGATCAGGGCGATGCCGGCGTTGTTGACCAGGATGTCTGGCGCGCCGAGTTTTTCCGTCGTGGTGCGGACCATGGCGGCCACGGTCTCGCCGTTGGACACGTCGGCGGCAACCGAGATGGCTCGGCGACCCAGGGCGGCGACAGTGGCCGCAACGCTTTCAGCCTCGGCGGCGCGCTCACGGTAGTTGATCGCGACGGCGGCTCCGGCTTCGGCGAGGGCAAGCGCGATGGCGGCGCCGATGCCGCGGGAGGCGCCGGTGACGAGGGCAGTGCGGCCGGTCAGGTCGAGGGGCATGGGAGATCCTGTGTCTTTCCGAGGAGAGGTGTCAGAGCGGCCATAAACTATGCCATAGAGGGATTTCGCGGTACCCCGCGGGCTCAGGGCCAATGCAACCGGCTCGTCAACCTGCAGCCGCATATCATCTCGCGTTTTAACCGACCGGCCGTCATGGCAATAGCCATCTCGTGACGGAACATCCGACGGTGAACGTTCCTACCTACGTAGCCGGGAACCGGCTGAGTGAGCTACTCACGAAAGTCGCGAGCGGCGCGAAGATCACCGTTGCGAAGCGTGGCGTCCCCGTGGCCAATCTGTTTCCTACCGCCCCCGCCTTTGAACGTGAAAAAGCGCGCCGCGCCGCCGCCAGTCTTCGCGAGGCAAGCAAGGGCGCACCACTCGGCGGCCTGAAGATCAAGAATTTGGTGGACGGAGGGCGCTCGTGAGTTTCGTGCTCGATAACCCGGTGCCCTCGCATGGTGCTTCGATGATGAACAGACGCCAAACGTCATCGCGTTAGACAATTTTCAGCCTGACCGTGCAGGCCGAAAATCGTCTACCTCTTTGTTTGATCGCATGATTCACGCGCCGGGGACGTTCCGCTCAGTGCGATCATACTCCAACGCCCGTGGAACCTTGGGCGAGCGAGCGCGCGAGGGGTGTTTCGCGCAGCAGATGTCGGCTGGAACGAACCGTCCGTCGCGGCCGCGGGCGAGACTGGTCAAGGTTCCGCCGGCGCAGCCGGTGGAATAGCCGGACGAGGGAATTGTCTGGACGGTGATGCGGAGTGTCTGACCCATGTTCGGGCCTCGATGCGAACCAAGAACAAATGAAGTTTTGGTTTGGATGCTTTGCCTTTTCAGGCACCACCTATAATTCTACCAATGGTTGTAATCGAAGTCGAACCGCCAGCTTATTCTGCCTACAAATCGGTGTTTGGTGTCTTGTTGTAGAGGCCAGCCAGTCAAGTCCCTGGCGACGAGGCGTTTCAGGCGCAGAGCAAGCGTGGAGATGAAGTCGATTTCGACGAATGCGATGAGATGTTCCTTCGAACGCCCGAAGATGATGTTCAACCGCCGGTAGCGGCTCAGCCTGACGCGCGTGAGGGGGCGGCCAGCTATCCGAGAAGTTACGTTCACCATCGACCATCAAAATGTGGCTTGCCTCATCCTCACCATATCGGTTGTGCGACAGTTACGATCGCACTATAGAAGTGGCGGTTTCGACAACTGGACCTGGAGGTCGAACATCAGCGCCGGCCGGCTAACCCCATCAGACTGGACCAACAGTCGCCGCAGTTGGTTGGAACTCGTTCCGGCGAGCGTCCTGCTGATTGCAAGCCTCGGCGGCGTTTTGGTGGCCGCACTCAGCCCGTCGGGCGATCGTGGGCAATATGCTGTCGTGGCACCGCCTTGGTATAATTTAACCCAGGCCATTGGGCTGGTCAGTTCGGCCGGAGGCGATGTTGTCGAACTAGGAGGCTTTGCGAATGTAGTCATCGCGCATTCCGAGAACCCACAATTCGTCCGCGCGCTCTATCGGGCCGGTGCCTGGATGGTCATTGATCCCCTGGAACTGAAAGGTTGTCTGGGGTTTGCGCCAGCACCTCCGCGAATGTCCGGGAGCGTCTGATGTCCGAACTCGACAGGCTGAGAAAGCGGTTCGGGCAGTTTCTTGTCATACTGCTCTGGTTGCATGTCCCCGTTGTGACCTTGGTGGCCATAGCAGTGCATCGGCCGCCTGTACCGCCTGCCCTGGCCTCGGTCCTCCTCGCGGGCGCATACCATCTGATTTGGTGGCGCCACGGAATCGCGCCGGTCACACGCTATTTGTCCGCCGTCGCGCTGATGGGACAGCCCGCCATGCTTGTCTATCTTCTCGCCGGCCACGGCTGGCAGATGGACATGCATATGTATTTTTTCGCAACCCTTGCGCTGACCATGGCTTGGTGCGACTGGCGTGTCATTTTGATGGCGGCGATCACCATAGCCCTGCATCATCTGCTGCTTGATCTCGTGCTCCCATGGTCCGTCTTTCCGCGCGACGCGGATCTGGCCCGCGTCGGCCTCCATGCCTTGATAGTCGTGCTCCAAACGGCAGTGCTGGTCTGGCTAAGCAACAGGCTGGAGGAAAGCTTCGAGCGAATTGGCAGCATGAGCGCCGAGATCATGCGCCACAACGATACGCTGGAGCAAAAGGTGCAGGAGCGGACCCAAGAAGCCGAGGCGGCGAACCAGGCCAAGAGTTTGTTCCTGGCCAATATGAGCCACGAAATCCGGACCCCCATGAATGCCATCCTTGGTTTTTGCCATCTTGCACTGCGCACCGAGCTGACCCGAAAACAGCAGGACTACTTGTCCAAAATCAAGATGGCGAGCGTCTCTCTTCTCGGGCTCATCAACGACATCCTCGACTTCTCCAAGGTCGAGGCCGGAAAGCTGTCGTTAGAGCGGAGGCAATTCAATCTGCGGGCTTCTCTGGAGAGCACATTCAGTATTGCCGCCGTCAAGGCAGCGGAAAAGGGCGTCGCGGTTCGCCTCGATGTCGATGCCGGTGCACCGGTCACGCTCGTCGGGGATCCTCTGCGGCTCAATCAAGTGCTGCTGAACCTGGTAAGCAACGCTATCAAGTTCACTGAACGTGGCACAGTCACTGTCTCCATCCGGGCGCTGGAACGGCGCGGGCCTCTTATCGTAATCGAGGTCGTGGTCCGTGACACCGGCATCGGCATGACGCCGAAACAACAGGCAGTCCTGTTCCGCTCCTTTTCGCAAGTCGACAGCTCCACCACTCGCCGATTCGGTGGCATCGGCCTCGGCCTCGCCATTAGTAAGCAACTGGTCGAGTTGATGGGCGGTCGTATCGAAGTGAAAAGCGTCCCGGGCGCCGGGAGGTACGTTCACCTTCACCGTCGCACTGGAGGTTGGCGAAAGCGACCAGCTGCCTTCCCAGATGCCGGAGGAGGACCTCCGGCGCCTGCGCGTTCTGATCGTCGATGACAACTCCGCCTCGCGTGAAATTCTGCAGGACATCTTCATCTCGTGGGCCATGCACGTGGACCTTGTTGCCTCCGGTGAGGAGGCGCTCGCGGCGCTCGAGACGGCAGCGTCGGACGGCGCGCCCTACGACCTTGTGTTGCTCGACTTGAAGATGCCCGGGATGGATGGCATCGAGACCGTCAAGGCCATGCATGCAATCTCCGGCCTCGCAAAGATGCCGCAGGTGTTCATAATCAGCGCGTATGCGCAGGCACACATGGAGGCTGAGGCGGGCGATGTCTCCGCATTTCTACTCAAGCCGGTTGACCCCGCGGCGTTGCTGGAAACCATCACGGCCCGGTTCCGTCCCGCCGGACCTGATGTACCCGCGCACGCCGCGCTTGCTGACGTGGTCCCTAGCGTTGCACCGCATTTGCGCGGATCGCGAATCCTTCTCGCCGAGGACAATGAGATCAACCGCGAACTCGCGGTAGAACTGCTGACCGATGCCGGGCTGGTGGTTGACGTCGCTGAGAACGGACGCATCGCCTGCGCGCGAGTACTGGGTTCCGGTGCGCGCTATGATGCCGTCCTGATGGATGTGCAGATGCCAGAAATGGATGGCTTGGAGGCGACTGTCCGGATCCGAGAGCAATGGCCCGCGGACCGTCTCCCGATCATCGCAATGACAGCCCATGCGTACGAGGCTGAACGCCAGCGCTGCTTCGATGTTGGGATGGACGATCACGTTACGAAACCGATTGAGCCCGCTTCGCTGATACGAACGCTCAATCACTGGCTTAAGCCACGGTCCGTGATGGCGAACGCCGAGCCTGCTTCTCCTGTTCCCGCCATCGCCAAGCTGCAAGCTGATGAGCTGCCGCCCACACTGCCGCCATTCGATCTCAATGCCGCACTGATGCGGATGAATGGTAAGCAATCATTGTTGCGCAAGCTGATTATTAATTTCGGCGATACCTTCGGGACGACGATTCTGTCTTTGCGCGAGAAGATTACTACAGCATCTTTGGACGACGCACGGCGTCTCGCTCACACGCTGAAGGGTGTTGCCGGAACCCTCGAGCTCCGCGAGGTCGCCGAAGCGGCCAGTCAGACCGAAGACGCATTGGCAGCCGGGAATTTAGCGGATATCGACCGGTTGCTCGATCGCCTGGAACAGGCCCTCCGGCCAGCGCTCGCGGCCTCCACCTTGCTCAAGGGCGCAGCGGTGTCTGTTGTGGCGGGCGTCACGACGACCGTAGGCCACGCCGATCTGATGTCACTCATCATGGAATTCCGCGAACTCCTGCAGCGCCGGAGCCTGCGCGCCCGTAAAGCCTTCGACCTGCTGGAACAGAGGTTGGGTATTGTGCCGGAAGCAGAAGGGCTGCATTCAGTGAAGGCCGCCCTCGCGAGGCTTGATTTTGACGAAGCCCTGATCATGCTGGATAAGGTCACGACACGGAACGAAATTACGGGCGCACGGAACCATTCAGTGGAGGTCTCTTGAACAGGCGTCCCCTCATCCTGATTGTCGACGACGAGATTGCCAATATCGAGGTCCTGAACGCAGCGCTCGAGGATGACTTCGAGATCTGCTTTGCGACCTCCGGCGAAGAGGCAATCAGAATCACACTCGCGGTACTGCCCGACCTGATCCTGCTGGACGTGCTCATGCCGGGGATCGACGGATACGAGGTCTGCCGCCGGCTTAAAGAAGATCACCATCTGGTCGCAGATGTCCCGATCATTTTCGTGACCGGACTTGGCGACCAGGAGGCGGAAGTGCGGGGACTTTTGCTTGGCGCCATCGACTATGTCACCAAGCCGATATCGCCGGTCATCGTGCGTGCCCGCGTGCGCAATCATCTGGAGCTCAAGCGCATGCGCGACGAATTAGCCGAGCTCGCGGTTACCGATGCGTTGACTGGACTGCGCAACCGACGATGGCTTGAACGATCAATGAAGCTGGAAGTAGCGAAGCTCATTCACACGGCGAGCTTTCTGTCAGTCGTCATGCTGGACATCGATTTCTTCAAGCAGTTCAACGATACCTATGGTCATCCGGCCGGGGATCGCTGCATTGTCATGGTCGCCGCGGCCCTGAACCGCGCCGTGCGCAGAGCTGCCGACATGACCGCACGCTATGGCGGCGAGGAATTCGCCTGCGTCCTGCCGGGGGTTGACCACGAAGCCGCCATGGCTGTTGCGCACAATATCCGCGACCAGGTGCACGCCCTTGGGATCCCACATTTGGGATCGGCCGCTGGTGCATATGTGACCGTCAGCGTGGGTGTCGCGACGGCACGTTGTATGCCGCGCCTGGCGCCCGAACTCTGGATCAAGACCGCCGACGGTCAGCTTTATTTGGCAAAGGCGGCGGGCCGGAACAATGTCGTCGGCACTGTCTTCGGCCCTTTGAAAGTGGCAATCGGCGAATTAACCGAGTTGGATCGTCTCCCGCAATCCGATTAGAGCGTTTCCACCTTGAGCGGAAACGCTCTGGCTCATATTCATCGAGCAATTTCATCAGTCTGGGGTGGGAAGCTGCCAAATCGCCGCTCGCCAAGGAAGCGCTTGACCCGATCGCCGCGGTCTGCGCGATCGAGGAGACGGTACGGATCGCCCCTGCCGCCGGGCGCGTGGAATACCGGTGCGACGGCTCGGCTGCTCGCTGCTTTCTTCGTCTGGGCCAGTGCGACCGCGGTCGGGCTGCCGGCAAGGTGGTCGGCGCACAGGGCCGCACGCAATTCCCCGCGGTCGCGTCTGACGCGTTCAAGCGTGCGCTCGGCATCGCCGGCGTAACAGTGGACGCGCAGGCGACGGCGAAGTGGCGATTGTGGCACGGACGTCGCCCGGGATGCCGGCGCAAACCCGCGGCTTCGTGCCGATGGGCGCAACGGAGCTATGTATACACGACGTGGGGCGCAGCGACGCAGCATTCATTCCATCCGCGACTCCCCAACCGGCAACATTGGGTCCAGATGCACAATATTGAGCGCCGCATGGCGTTCAACGGTGATAATCTTGCCGCGCGCCGGACGGGTCTGTGCCAGATGGCTTTGCTACCGCGCTAGGTTTTCCCCTGCCGCAGATCAACCGCCGTGGCGTAGTCGAATCTGCTCGATCCGTTCGCGCACCGGCCTGTCAAAACCCCCGGGTAGCTAACAAGGACAGGAAAATCGCCGCAAGTCTTTCCGGGTGGAACATCGACATCGCGCGTGCCCGGCCCGCTGTTGCAATAGACTGCAAATGTTCGGGTGCATGAAGAACAGTCTCAAGGGTGGTGGCAAGCTCCATTTCATTGCCGGCAAAGAGGAATTCTCCGCCGGCGATGAAATTCGTTTCCACGACCTCGTTGGGAGTGGACACCACGACCGCGCCCGCAGTGAACGCTCCAAGCGCGCGCTCGTGAAACCCGGTCATATGTGGCGTAGGGCAAACCACACACTGGCTGTCCGCCATTACCTGCAGCAGCCCCGTCGCTGAGCGCGGTGGCTCAAATCTAATATTGTTGCCGGGGATCTCCTCATCGAACGCCCTGTCGGAGATGACAGTGACTGGCAGATGGGCCACGGCACGCAGCAGGCGCCGCCGACGAGCGAATTTGACGTAATCGACAACCGCTGTCAGAAGGAATCGGGCATCGGCGGTACCGAAATCGAGACCGCAGTCGGAATCACGGCACGCTTTGAGCAGTTCCGCCAGCGGGTCGATACGCCAGTCGGCTACAGCAGCTGCAGTAACACTGTCAAAAAGCGTTGAATAGATCCGATTCTTATACTCCTTGCTGTTAACAAAGCGTTCGGCGACCACATTCGGCGAGGGCAGGCTGACGGGCAACAGTATCGGTATGCTGCGATTCTCTATGGGCTTGGCATCAGGCCCAACCGTCGCAGGAAATGTAATGGAAGGCACAAAACTAACGGTCGGGAAGCCCATGGCCCGGGCAACGTTCGCGTAACCGTAATCAGTCATCAGCAGGATGCGTTGCGGAAATCTGGCCTCCACCTGATGCTTCATCGTGTCGTGCGCTGGACAGTCGTGCATAAAATCGAGCAACGGTTTGCTGAACGCCGTGAAGACAGACGTTATCGAATTCAGCGATACTCCCGTTGGGAACATGAGCTCTGACCCGAACCCGTTGAAGCAAATCACGAAGGCGCAACTCGGCTCACGCAGCGTAGCGAACAGTTCGGTTGGCTGACTCCGGTAGTCGAGAGATCGGACTGGCACGCCATGGTGCCGCATTGCTACCGTGAGCTCATGGGCGAAAAGCGCGTTGTGCCCGAAACGGTCGAGATCGTGACGTGTGATGATGATGCCGTATCGTGCCGGCGGCACTATAAGGTCAGCGGCTGACATTTATACCCTGCTTCCGGATACGGATCATGGGGATGAGATATTCGCGGCGTCAGCTTGAAGAGACAGAAACCTTCGGCAGGCCTCCAGATGGCCCCTGTGGCGTTCACCCACCACTCTGGCCGGCGATCCGGCCATGATCGCGAATGCCGGTACATCCTGCTTCACCAGGCTCAGGGCGCCAATTGCAGCGCTCTGGCCGATGGTAACCCCGCACAGAACGACGCTTCCGGCGCCAATGATTACGTGGTCCTCAAGCCGCACTGGCGCATCGACGGCAAGACGATAGGAGTCGGGCACCGTCGGATTCGCCATCGCGGCACCCGTGTAGTCATCATTGGAACTGAAGATCGAACACCGAACGGAAACTGTGCAAAAATCGCCTATGTCGACACGGGCCTGACCGACGACGACATTGTGGGCAGAGAGATGCACGTTTCGTCCGATCGTCAGTCCGCCAGGGCCGGCGGAAATCGCGCAAAATGCATCGATCCGGGTCTCCCGGCCAATCGAAATCCGCTCTGGCGCGAAGAATACCGCTCTGCGGCTGATCCGGACACCCTCTCCCACGTGGCGGAATCCAAGTTCCTTTATCTCCGCTGCTGACAGGAAATCGGTGCTCATGCCGCCCTCCGCAGACAGTCCCGCAATACAGCGCAGACCGTGTATACCTCCGCCGGCGTCATGACGTCGGACATTGGCAGCGACAGAATGCGCGCGGCGATGCGATCGGTGACCCGCAGGTCGCAGTTGATGCCATACTTCTGGAAGTAGGGCTGCTCCGCCAGATGCGGGCTGAAATAATGTCCTGCACCCACGCCGTGCTCGGCGAGCCGTGCCATGACGTCCACTCGCTTCATTCCCTCCGGCAACAGCACCGGCATGAACTGGTAGGCATGCCGGCGGCCCTGCATCTCCTGAAAGGTCCATCCCGCCAGTTCGGCGCGGTACACCTCGGCCAGCATCGCCCGATGCTGCGCTACATCGTCGAACCCCGATAGCTTCTGCAACGCCAACAGTGCAGCGACTTCGCTAAGTTTGGAATTCAAGCCGGGCATTGTCGCCATGCGCGGCTCGCCAAAACCAAAATTGCCCATAGTGCGAAGCGTGCGGACAAGTTCCCTGTCGGTGCTATAGATCAGCCCACCTTCGCTGGTTGAAAAAGTCTTCGTCACATGCATAGAGTATACCACAGCGTGTCGAGAGCCAGCGCCAGCCGCGCTACCGTCGTTGTTCAGCGTACCTAGCGAGGCCGCGGCGTCGATCACGATCGGTACACCGTAGCGGTCCGCTATGCGATCGTAGCGCGCCACATCAAACCCGTTGCCAAACGTCGCATAGGGCATCACCACCGCAACGTCGTTGCCAAGGCGCTTCAGCATGTCCTCCTCGGCCACTGGAGAGGCGATCCATGTCGCTTCATCGATATCGCAGAAAACCGGGACCAATCCGGCCCATAGCGCAGCTTGCGCAGTGGCGGCAAACGTGAACGAAGGCATGATCGCGTAGCGCCTCTCTTTATCCGGCCGCGCGTGCACGGCCTGCTTCAGCGCCAGCATCAGGCCAATTGTGGCATTACAGACGGTAAGGCATGCACCTTCGCCACCGAATATCCGATCCACGAAGTTCTGTTCCAAGCGGCTGTTGACCGGCCCGTAATTCGAAAACTGTCCAGAATTCTCGATCTCAGCCAAATCTTGGCCGAGTTCGCTAAGGCGGGCAGGGCGAGGCCGAAGGAAAGGTATTTTAGTAATCAAAGACTTCACTCCAACTCGTGCGGATTATGTCCTAGCCTGTTCTGCATGACCAGAGCGAGCTCGGCCTTAACCTTGAGTTTCGCTCAATACAGCGTCCTGGGATTTGCGCCGAAGCACCCCATTTCCGAATTAGTCAAGAAAACGTTCGCCTTCCACTGTAAGGACCTCGGGCTGCTGGCGTTCGCGATGGTGATACAGAAGCGGCTCCGCAAAAAAATGCATTCTCGGCCGGAGCATCTTAATCTTGCGGAACCGGTTCCAGTCCCCCGGCTCATCGACCCGATATGCTAGTGGATCCCATTTGAACCGGCTGAAATACCGATGATAGAATACAGCGCCTGGATTGACCTGATTGACGCTAAAGCGCCCATCGCCTGCCAATTCCCAGTTACCGGCGTCCCTCTCTGCCCAAAAGGGATGCCAGCAGAGCTCAGCCTTCTGCTCAAGACTTACCTGGACAAGTCGTTCGATGCGGTCGCTGGTGTAGCGGTCGTCGTCGTCGAGGTGGGTAACGAAATGCCCCTGGCATTGCGCCAGAGCCGCGTTCATCGCGTTGGAACCGGCAACACACCAGCGCTCGCGCCCAGCGCGCGGGTATGGCCCACGTTCCGGAAGATTCATGAAGCTGATGCGACTATCACGCAGTCGGGCCAGCCTGTCCTCTGTATCGTCGGTACAGTGGTCTCCAACAACGACGATTTGCAGATTGCGGTATGTTTGGGCCAGCAGTGACGAAATGCAACGCTCCAACAGCAGGTCTGCCCGATCGGCCGTCGCCACGCAGATCGAGACCAGCGGCTCCGACTGCTCAAAAACGGCTTGGTAGTCCGCTAACCGCCGCGCCGTTTGAAAACGGTCGATCTCCTCCAGCATCCCGTCGATCGCCCCGAGCGCGAAATCGGTCCGAGTTTGGTCCCAGCGGATCTCCCACAGCAATTCGGCGGCACGGGCTTCAAATCTGTCGAGGCGTTCCGCATGCAGAGACAGCGTGTGTTGGATTTCGGCCGTACGATCCGCGAATAGAGACGGCGCGCGTTCGGTCTCCATCGTCGTCTCGTCGTGATTGACGGCCTGCGGCAGCGCCGGCTGCGGCCCGCCGCGGTCCTCTGCAGCCGGCGCGCAAATTTGCGCCTGCCCGGAGTGGCGTCCGGCGGCGATCCCCTCGCTCACCGACCGCGCCCGATACCGCGACGCAAGCTGCAAGCTGACGCTCCACCAAAGAACTTTGAGGGTGCGCCTGCCGAGGCGAGCGAGCTTGGGATACGGATCAAGGACACGCCGCAATGGTGCGGTAATGCGCCAGCTTGTGCTCGACGTGACACCGTGGAGTTGACCGGCGAGCTCAGCCAACCGGATGCGGAGTGCCTCAACATTTTGTTCTTCTGCCGTATCACTCTCCGGGATCACGGTGACCGCGGGTGGCAGGGCGCGTTCGAATGGTCCTGAATCAAGCACGCTCGGATCGGGCGCCGGCCGTACGATGAGACCTTCATGCCGAATAAGCTCTGCGGCGATCACGCGTGTGCGAGCCCACAGCTGCCGATTCGTATCAAAGACGTCGTGGAACTTGCGCCGCCCCTGCTCCGCAATACGATAGAGTTCACTGGGATTTCCAATGAGGTCCCGCAAGCGGGCGGCCGACCTCTGTTGATCCAAATTCAGGACTATGATGTCAACTCCGTCGGTAAAGCACGGATTGAGATCCAGCGGATCGTTGATACAATTCAGCACGCCGTGGAAGCCGGCTTCGACGCAGGCTCCTGTGGGGAAGCCGTCGAACGATCCCGGCGTCAGGTCGAATGGGCGATTTATGGAGATGATCGCGTCTATGGATTTATAGAAATCTGCCAGGAACGCACTGCTGCGCCGACCATGGAACGTGAATCGTGAGGTAAATTCTCCCAAAGAAACGTCTCCGGGGAGATAATCACCAACCACGTGAAAGCGGAGGTGCGCGAACGATCCGGCCAATTCGACGGCAATTGCGGCAAAATGGTCGTAACCCTTAGAGGTGATGTTTCCGGCGTATTTGTGGGCAACGAAGCAGAGGTCGATCGTGTCCTTGTCTCTCGGGTAGAAAACCTTGTCGCGATCGAAGCTGAAGGCCCCCCGGCTCTCAAATACACCGCCAAAGATGTGCTCGATTTTTGCCGGATCGCAGCCGATCTTGTCAATGATGTACCGCTCGGTGATGCGCTGCGTCACGATCACCTTGCGGCACAATCCGGAGAGCAGGACGCGGCGCAGCTTTTCGTCGGTTTCCGGACGGTCAATTTCGAAGCCGCCGCCTGGATAAAGCTGTAAGATGAAGGGGATGCCCCGACTCTCGAAAAACGGCACCAAGCGGATCGCGTTGCCCAGAAATGTCACGTAGGCTAGCCGCGCCGTGATATTGGAGTGCGTCCTGAATCGAACTATCCGAGGTTTGAGATCAGGATCGACCGGGAACCGATCAAGCAGATCTTCGAAGCTTTCATTCCCTATCCAGGTGTGCCAACCTTCCAACGATAGCAAGGCCGAGTTGAAGAACCTGAGGTAGTGCTCATACTCAATCGTTCTGAATGGGGAAAAATCCGACGGGATGATGTCGTCCACCATCATGAGGTCGGTGAAATCCAGCCGGCCCATCGGAGGAAGTCCTGCCATTGATCCGGTTGTGGCATGGTGCTGAAAAAAAGTCATGAGCCGCGCCGGAAGCTGAAGCTTGGGATCAACCTTGCAGCCTGACTCGGGTGCTGCACGAGTTGGTGGTGGTAACTCCCGAGCAATTCATCTGGCACTTCTACGGCGGGGAAGCGTGACTGGCAAATCATGGTCTTGAGATGCGCGATCAGGCCGGAGGTTGGCGCGTTCGAGAAGTAGAGGTCCGACCAATCCGTGGAAGTGAGCGCGATCGGGTAGGTCTCGTGGCGCTTGGAAAACGTGAGGAATGCAGGAATGACGCCGATATTTTGCCGGGCCGCCGCAGATGACTCGAAAAAATCATTGCAGGCGAACAGCCCGCCCGGCCGCAGCTTCGGGAACCAAGTATAGAGGTCACGGAGCACAAATTCGTAGGTGTGGTTGCCATCCAGATAGATGAAGTCCAGCGATGCGTCGGCAAAGCGGTCTGCCGCCTTGGCGATGTCCATCTTCAGGATTTCGACGTTATGTTTTTCTGCGAAGCGGCTGCGGGTCTTTTCGTAAGCCTCGCTCAAGGCCCGCTTGGGATCGTTGTGAAAATACTGATTGTACACCGCCCGCAGTCCAAACATCTGCGGCGCATCCTCAAGAACAAACGAATATTCATCATAGTTCCAAAAATCGACTAGAGTATAACGCTTCAGGTCGAGCGACTTATAACAGTGCTCGGAAAATTCCCCTTCATATACCCCGAGTTCGACCATGTGATTAATGGGGTACGACGCCGCAAGTTCCACCAACTCGTGGCGGTTAGCGAAAACCAATAGCATATGGTCTGATCCCCTGGTCAATCCGATTTCTCTGGACGCTAGCTGCTTTATCCAGGCCGAGCTAGGGTGCCACCGGCCCACGTAACTGCTCACCGTCCCCCAGCATAAGCTGATGGTCACGATCCCATCCACGTATGGCTGTCGCGCTTCAGCGCCCCTCGTCCGAAGAGCAGGCCCGCTGCATCCTTCTGTAGCTTCAGCACGGAGCCCAACACAAAACGGCGGCGGAATCGTTGCCCGGTTGTTTCCTGAATGCGGGGTAGCGGCGGCGGATGAGTTTGTCAATCGGCACGCCAAAGGCCCCCCTGTCGACGTGCAAAAGGCCCCCTTTTCGTTGCGGATTGTCAGACCTTGTCATTACACTCATGTTCCAACCGCTTGATGCGCCGTTCCTTGCAGGTCGCGCATTTGGCTTCGAGCGGGAACTCCTGGCAGGTCGAGGTCCGGCAGCTATGCAAGGTCACGCCGTCCTCAACCGACGCAAGCCGCCAGATCAGCCGCTCCCCCGCTTGGACACGAACGTGTGGATGGCGAGGTCGGCGATCTACCGGACGGACTCCCCTCCGGGCGCAGCCGGTCACGGGCTGAGCGACCGGCTTGAGCGGCCCGTCGACGAGCGGATGCCCGACTGCCTTCCGGATCCATGTCCCCGGCCTCCGGAGGATGAGCGGGAAGAATACCCGCGGTGCCCTTTCTGCGTCCGTAGCAGGGGTCAGCGCGCCTCGGTCCAGCTCTCGGAGAAAGCCAGGGCGCAGGTGCTGAACGGTCTGCCTTCGCGCTGGGCAGGGAACGGGCGGCCCTTCGCCTGAACGCCATTGACCGTCAGGCGTGCCCCGAGCGCCGGGATCAGCACCGTGCAGACGCCGTACTTGCGTGCCGGCGGAGGACCGGGGTTGGTGTGGATCAGCAGCGGCTCACCGATGTCATACCAGGTAAGCGCGACCTCCTCATCGTGCGATACCGCCCGCTCGGTCCAGAAATCGCGAGCATCGCCCGTCTTGTCGAACGCCGCGTCGGTCACCGGAATCGCGATGTCAGAAAGTTCGTCGTTGAGCATGCCCTGTACGGTCTTCTGCAGCCAGCGCGCCATGGCGATGTTGTCGGCGTAGATCTTCCACCGGTCCTGCGTCAGATCGCTCTTCAGGTAGAGCACATGGCCGGCGCCGGCGGGCGAGATCAGGATGCGCCAGAAACTCGCGTTGGTGGTGATCGCGCCGCCGTCGGCGTCGCTCAGGCGGATGAAGGGGTTTTCGCCGGTCAGGATCAGCCGGTTCGGATCGAGGGACATCGGATTTCTCGAAATGGGGTCGCGCCCACTGAGTCTACCGGCCATTCTGTGCCACACGCAATGGGGTGGCGACGCCTCGGCGGGACGCCAGGTGGCCAGCGCCGTGCCGCGACGGCTCCGTCGTTGAGGGTTAGGCATTATTTGGGTGTCGTCTCTGAGCCTGGACTCTCCCGCGCTGTGAGGAGACGAACAATGGCTGGCGCACAGCGCGTTCCTCATGCCGGAGGCGAGCGACTAGACCATTTTCAGCCTGACTGTGCAGGCCGAAAATGGTCTATCTCTTTGTTTGATCGCATGATTTACGCGCCGGGGACGTTCCGCTCAGCGCGATCATGCTCTAGCTGATCCGGATGGTGCTGGATATCGCGTACGGGCTGGTCCGGCCGTAGCCGGACGCCGCCGCGGATTGTCAGAGTTTCGCCATCACGCCGTCGCGGAAGCGCCGCATGGTATCGACCGTTTCCTCAGGCGTGCGGCGGAACAGGCGCACGTCGACTGCGGTGACGCCAAGCGCCTGCAATTCCTTGATGTCGGCGACCCAGTCGGCATCGCCGCCGGAGAACATGTCGGGCTCGCCATCGATCTCGCTGCGTGGCCTGGCGCCGGGTGCAGCGAGGACGCGCAGCGCGACGGTGATGTCCTTCGGGTTGCGGCCGACTTTGTCGCAGACGCCGCGGAAGCGTTCCAGCTGGTGCTTGAACCGGCTGACGGTGTTCATCGGGAATTGCGGGTTGGTGCCGACCGGGTACCAGCCATGCGCGTAGCGGGCAGTGCGTCGCAGCGCGGGGGCGCTTTCGCCGCCGACCCAGATCGGAATTGGCTTCTGCGCCGGCTTCGGGTTGAACGTCACGTCGTCGAACTTGACGTATTTCCCTTCGAATTTCGGCAGCTCGGCGGTCCACAGCTCCTGGCACGCGGCCATCCACTCGTCGGTGACGGCGCCGCGGTCGTCAAACGGGGCGGCGCCGATCGCCTCGAATTCCTCGCGGCACCAGCCGACGCCGATGCCGAGCGTAAGGCGACCTTTTGAAAGATGGTCGATGGTGGATAGGAGTTTGGCGGTCAGCACGGCTGGACGATGCGGCACCACCATCACCGACAGCACGAAGCGCATTTTCTTGGTCATAGCCGCGATAAAGGCGGTGGAACCGAGCTGGTCGAGCCAGGCGGCTTGCGTGCCGGCGGGAAATTCGCCGGTGTCTGTATAGGGATATTTGGACTCCAGGTTGCGCGGCACCATGATGTGGTCGCTGATGGTGACGTAGTCAAAGCCGAGCGCCTCGCCTTCGGAGATGATACGGATGAAACTATCCGGCTCGATTAGCGGGCCGGAGGTGGGGGCGTTGAAGCCGATCTGCATGGGGTCCTCCCTGTTGATGGCGGTGTTCCGGCAGCGCGCGTCCGCGCACTGCCGGAAGATTACTCAAGATTTTGCACGAAAACTACCACACTGATTCGGTTGGGTATTTTCGCCGGATAAGTCCAGTGCAAAATGTCGGCGATTTTTGTGACCGGCGTCACCGACGGGGCGCTGCCTTCGGTCCAGGTTGGCGGCATTGATTTACCAGCACTGGAGACGGCCCATGCTTCGCTTTGTACTATCTGCGATCGCGCTTGCCGGACTTCTGGCAACGACGCTGCCCGCCTTCGCCGATCCGCCCACGGCAACGGCGTCTGATCATGCCCAGGCTGCAGCGGCCACTACAGCGCCACCCGCACCAGCGGCACCGGGACGGTCATCGCCGCCGCGGGCGTCGGAGCCTGACGGCTTCATCTCCGTTGGGCCCGGCTGGGGTTAGAGAGGAGCAAAGGCCATGAGCTTTATTGTGGCAGGCGGCGCGCTGCTGGTGGCGTTGCTCGCCGGGATCCTCCTCGATGGTCGCGGGCGGCAAAGCACGCGACGCGACAGCGGATTTGATGCGGGTGACCACAACCGGCCTGCAGCCGCCGACTTACCGTAACATACAGCGTTTTCGCTTGGCGGCGCGGCGCACAGGCCTCTGCGCTGGGGCTCCGCGGCTGGATCCGCGCCGGTGAGGGAAAAACGTATTGGACCAAGCCGCATCTCATGATGCCAGGGCTATGGGGTTTGAATGGCGCCACTTCCTTTGCCGGTGCACCATCGGAGCATTCGGGCCGGCGGATTGCAGCTTTGCACCGCTGCCGCCGGGCCTTCCTGTCGTCCTCGCAGGCGGGGTTTGACTGCTTTGGGCATCGCGGGCACGCGAGTGCTTGTCGTGCGACATGGGACTCATGACCGAGCGTCATTCTGGATATCATCAGGATAGAAGGTCCCGCGTCCCTCTCAAGGGCTAATCGCGGCCGATCGGTGACCGCATGGTCGACCGTAAGTAGATGGCATCCAGCGACGTTCCGGCTACGGGTGCTTGAAGCGCGTAATCAGCCCGGCCGATCCTTTCACATGGTCCTTGAGCGCGGCGGCTAGCTCTTCCCGGGTCAGACCGGGCTGCAGCGCTTTCGGGTCGAGGTCGGTGGCGATCAACGTCCAGGTGTAATGATGCCAGTCGGTATTCGGCGGGGTGCCGGGGCCGAAATAGACCGACTTCCCCATCGTGCTTTTCCCGCCGACAAACTTGTCGGAGGGCTGGCTCAGTTCGCCTTCAGCGAACCCCTTTACGTCTGCGGGGATGCCGTAAACCACCATGTGCGACACGCCGGCCGGGGCACGACCTTCCGGATCGAACAGCAGGAGCGCGAAGCTCTTGGTTGCCTCCGGCACGCCCGACCAGGCGAGCGGCGGCGAGACGTTCTCGCCGACGCAATTCGGGGATCGCTGTTTATCGCTGCAGGCATTTTTGACCGCTAGCGTGCCGTTGTCCTGAATCTGCGGCGAGGTCAGAGTCAGCGGATCCGCTTTGGCGGTGCCGATCGACAGGGCCAACCCGCCCGCCAGCAGCAGGCGTCCCAGAGTATATTTCATCGCATTTCCTCCAATTGGTTTTTGGGTCCTGCTCTCGTGATCCGACATTCTCTGCCCCCACCGTAAGACTTGAGACAGCCCCTTCGCCGGCTCAGCGCACGTAGAGCACGGCCTTGCCCACGAAGCTGCGGTCCAGGAGCCGGCGCGCGATGGCACCGACCTCGGCCCAGTCAGCTTCGATCTCGATGCGCGGCCGCAATGCCCCGCCGGCGATCATGGCGGCGAGGATTGCGAGCCCCTCCGACGCGGGCTCCGCCGTGCGCAACTCATGGAACAGTATCAACCCGTAAAGTCGTGTACCGCCCGAGCGGAAGAACGCGCCGCTGTCGAACGTCGCCGCCGGGCCTTGCGAAACCCCGAATGTCACGCAGGTGCCGCCTGGACGCAGCATGCCCAGCGCCGCGCCAAGGGCAGATCCGCCGACCGAATCGAGAATCAGATGATACGGACCGAACGGCGCGGCCGCGCTCAGTTCGGGTGCGAGGACCGTGCGTTCGCCGCACCACTCCGCGACCATCGCCTGATGGGCCGTGTTGCGCACATGTCCATAGACGATCGCGCCCGAGGCGGCAGCGAGCTGGCAGGCCAGATGGCCGACACCGCCAGATGCCCCATCGATCAACACTTTGCGTCCCAGTAACAATCCGCCCTGCCGCAGCGCATGCAGGGCCGTGAGCCCCGCCACGGGCAACGTTGCCGCCTGTGCATCCGTCACCTCGTTTGGCAACGCGGCAACCGCAGTGGCTGGCACACGAATACATTCCGCCCATGCGCCTGACGGCAGCATGCCGACGACGCGCGTGCCGTTGGCGGGACCGCTGCCGTCCGGTGCCGTCCCTTCGACGACACCAGCAAAATCCCAGCCCGGCCGCCAACCGGGTTCGGCGACGCGCACCGCGCGGTTGACCTCGCCCCGGTTCAGCGAAATCGCGTTGACCCGCACCGTGACTTCATCGCGATAAGCGGGCGCCAGCGGCACCGGGCGGATCACCAGCCGCTCGGGACTGTTGTAGTCGACAACAACGGCTCTGACGTCGGTCATGCGGGTTCCTCCCCTCGACAGCAGATACGGCGGATCAGCCGTGCCCCTTGAACGCCGGCATCACCGCTTCGCCGACGATCCGGTACTGCTCAAGCATGATCGATTCCGGCGTGCCCATCGGCATGCTCAGGCTGACGGTCTCGAGGCCCGGGAACCGCTGCTCGATCGAGCGCAGATGCGCAATTAATTCCTCCGGCGTGCCGGCAAACCAGGCGCCGGTCTCCATGTAGTGCTCCACCCGCGGCACCCCCGCTGCGTCCCAGCCGCCGCGCTGTCCCACCGCGGCGATTTGTTCCTTCGTCATGCCGGGCATGAAGTTCAGCGGCGCAAACATCTTCGTATGCTCTTCATAGAGCGGCACGATCTCGCTCATCGCGCGCCGCTTCGTATCCGCCAGGTGAATGACAAGGCCGATCATCAAATCCTCACCCAGTTTCAAATCCTTCCCGGCGCGCGCCGCCGCATCGCGATAGGCGGTGATCGGCCCCGCTTCCATGGTCGCGGCGCCGCCGCCCACCGCGCCCTTGATCCCGTGCCTGACCATGAAATCGAGCCCGCGCGCACTGGCACTGACCACCGGCTGCCAGCACTCCACCGGCAGGTGGACCGGGCGTGGCACCAGCGTGAGTTCCTTCAGCGTATAGCCACGATACGGCACCTCGGGCGGCAGCGTGTAATGCGTGCCGTGATGCGAAAAACTCTCGTTGTTGAACGCCTTGAAAATGATCTCCACCTGCTCTTCGAACAACTCGCGATTGGCGTTCTGGTCGAGCATCGGCGCGCCGAAGGTTTCCACCTCGCGCGTGTGATAACCGCGACCGACGCCGAAGATCGTGCGCCCCTTGGTGAGGATGTCGGCGCAGGCGAAATCCTCGGCCAGCCGCAACGGGTGCCACATCGGCGTGATGTTGAAGCCGCAGCCGATCCTGAGGTTCCTGGTCAGATGGGAAAGATGCACCGCAGCCATCAGCAGGTTGGGAATGACCTCGTTGCCTTCGTGCTGGAAATGATGCTCCGCCAGCCACAGCGTGTCCCAGCCGGTTTCGTCCATCACTCGGGCGATCGCCTCGGTCTTCTCGAACACGCTGGCGAGATGCGCGTTGGAGAAGCGCCGCTCGTTGAGGGGCGTGGTGTCCTGGCCGCGCTCCGGCAGATCGACGTGCCCTGCAAACACCGTAGAGAACTTGCGGATCATGGTTCTTCCCTCCTTTGGCCGCCGCACGACAGGTTGCAGCAGCACGAAAGCGCCCGCAACCAGGAAACGGTCCGGCCCTCGGCCCGCGTCGCCATCTCGGATTCCCCGAGCGTAAGGGTCATACACCGAGCGATCTGGCCATCCGCCAACATCCGCGAGTGCCGCCCAGCGGGGATCGGTGGCGCCATTAACCTTCTGCGCGGCGCTGGCGCGAAGGGTCGTTCCTTAACGGCGGCTGGACCTGCTAAGCGGGGCCACGCACCTCCAGATGCCGATCGCTGTTCCCAAGGCTCTGAATGAATACTTCAGGCGTATTTCTCTGCCCTCATGGCCTGCAGAACGTGGCTTTGAAGCACGTGTTCCCGGTCAGTGCCGCGACGCACCCTGAGACCTCGCGCCGTCATGCCCTGCCGCGGCCGTCGGGAGAGACCTATTCGGCTGCCAGGCGGTGAACATCCGGCCTGGAACGCGGGCGCTTGTGGAATGCGCCGTCCTTCATGATGCCGATCAGCCGGCCAGCATCTTGCAGGATGCGGATATCGGCCAGTGGATCGCCGTCGACCAGCAACAGATCGGCAAGGTAGCCAAGTTTCACCTGGCCGAGTTCATCACCGCGCATCATGAGTTCGCCGCCGTATTTCGTGGCAGCGACAATCGCCTCCATCGGTGAAAAGCCGAACAGATTGACGAAATGCTCGAGGTCACGGGCATTGCGTCCGATCGGGTTCCACGCGAAGCCATAGTCGCCCCCTGGCAGAACGCGGATTCCACGTTTCTTGTACTCGGCCATGCGCTCACACGCGTGATCGAGCTCCCGCCGCATCCCCAGGCCTTCGGCGACCGGCATCGTGATGCCCCATTCGGCGGCCTCGTGAAGCGCGGTATATATGATGCCGATCGCCGGCATGACGAAGATGCGATCCTTCTTCGCCTCCATCATGTCCACCGCCTCGGCATCGGTGAAGGTGGCGTGGTTGATCAGGTCGATGCCCTGCCGCAGGCACATCTTCACCGATTCCGCAGACCGGGCATGCGCCATGACCCGCTTGTTGCGGGTGGTCGCGACTTCCACGACCGCGGCGACCTCGGCCTCATTCATCACCGTCATTTCGGCGCGCGCTACAGGAACGAATTCGTCACCCGACGGATTGATCTTTATGGTATCGACGCCCTCGCGGCACATCAGGCGCGCGTATTTCCGAAATTCCTCTGGGCCGTCCAGCACGACGGCAAACGTGTCCCGATGCATGTGCATCATACTTGGATCGCCGAGCCCGCCGGTCGTGGTCAGCTCCGGGCTGGCCGCCAGCAGGCGCGGACCAGGGATCTCGCCGGCGTTGATCGCGTTGCGGATGACGATGTCGAGCCTCGGCTTGCCGGATGCCGCGCTGTTCAGGCTGGTGAATCCCTGATCGAGCATCAGCTTGACATTGCGCGCCGTAATCAGCGTGTGTTCCTCGGGCGGAATTTCGCCCAGCGCGTGCAGGGTGGAGATATTGGCAAAGCTCGGATGCGCGTGCGCCTCGGTCAAGCCGGGCATCAGCGTACAGCCGGTGCCGTCAATCACCTCCGCGTCGGGGTCATTGGGCGGCGGTGCCTCCATCGGAAGCACGTCCTGGATACGGTTGCCCTGGATGCGGACGTGGCCGACAAACGGAGGCTTCCCGCTGCCGTCAAGCACGCGGACGTTGGTGAAAAGAACTGCGCTCATTTTTGTCCTCCCTTGTTCTTTCAAAGCCGGGCCGGCGGTGCGGTGCCAAACTGCTCATTCAACGTATCGAACGCCTTCTGGAAGACGTCCTGGTGAACCATCGGGATCAGCGCCACGTCATCGGTAGACGCGGCGACCCAGTCCGCGGTCCAAACCGCAAATGTCGTGTCTGCGGCGGTGACGGGATAGAGGCGCGCGCCTGCGTGGTAGTTAAGCCAGGGCATGTCGCTGCGATTGATCTTGTATCGGAACGTATGCGTCAGGTCGCACAGCAGCGTCAACTGTTCCTGCAGCTTTCCCTCGCCGAAAAGGAAATCGCGAACGCCGGAGACCTTGTCCGGACGCGCTCCATCCAGCATCACCATTGCCTTGATGTCGGGATGCCAGGCGCCCATACCGGCGAAGTCGCGCATCCGCGCCCACACTGCGTCCACGGGGCCGCGGATGATCGAGGAACAGAACACCTTGGCGGGGCGGAGTCCCTGCCAGCGAACCGCGCCGGGGGGCGTCGCGCGGCCGCGAACATGCCCTGAGAGCGCCTTCAATCCCGCCGCGAAGACATCCTCCGACACGATGCGCACGTACTTTCCGGCATCCTCCGGCGCTTCGTCGAATGTCGCGCTCCATCGCGCGAAGGTGCCGTCCCCGTTGGTGAGGGGGATCAGTTCCAGTGTAGCAACATAATCGGTCACCGGAAAAGCCGGCGTCTCGAAGTTGTAGGCAAAGCGATAGCGGCTGTCGTCCAGCATCAGCAGGCGCTCACGCACCAACTCGCCGCCGATGGTGAACGAGCGCACACAGCCGACAACGTCGGATGCCAGTTCATTCTCGATGGTGCTGCGCGCTACGGCCGGGTTCCATACAGGCAATGCATTGAAGTCGCGCACCACATCCCAGACCGCTTCGACAGGTGCCTCGATGACACAGCTCGCACAGGCGGTCGCCATTCCATCCCCCGTCAGCGCTGGATTGCCTTGAACAGCTTCGTCCGTTCGGTCAGCGCGGTTTCCACCGGCAACCGTTCCATGCTGGACGCGCCATAGAAACCGTGGATGCCGGGGCAGTGCGAAAGCACGTAGGCGGCGTCCTCAGGTTGCGCAATCGGGCCGCCATGGCACAGCAGGATTACGTCGGGGTTCACTTGCCGCGCCGCGGCGGCGATCGCCTCGATGCGGGGAATGCAATCGTGAAGGGTCAGCGCCGTGGCGGCGCCGATCGCGCCGCCCGTGGTAAGCCCCATATGCGCCACGATGATATCGGCCCCGGCCTCCGCCATCAGGTGCGCCTCTTCGGCGTTGAACACGTAGGGCGTCGTCAGCAGGTCCTTCGCGCGGGCGCGGCGGACAAGGTCCACCTCCAGCGTGTAGCCCATCCCGGTTTCCTCCAGATTGGCGCGGAAGACACCGTCGATCAGCCCAACGGTCGGGAAGTTCTGCACGCCGGAAAAACCGAGTGCCGCAAGCTGGTCAAGGAACGCGTCGAAAATGCAGAACGGATCCGTGCCGTTCACGCCGGCCAGCACCGGCGTATGCTGCACCACCGGCAGGACCTCCTGCGCCATTTCCAGCACGATCTGGTTGGCGTTGCCGTAAGCCAGCACTCCCGCCAGCGACCCGCGCCCCGCCATCCGGTAGCGGCCGGAATTATAGATCACGATCAGGTCGATCCCGCCGGCCTCCTCACATTTGGCCGACAGGCCGGTGCCCGCGCCGCCACCGATGATCGGCTCGTTGCGCGCTATCATCTCGCGAAAGCGCTGCAGCAGGGCGCTACGGGCGATGCGCGGCATGATCAGACAGTGCGATGACTTCGTGGAACTGCGCCACGAGCGCGTCCGCGAAGCCAGGATCGTTGATGTTCTCGGGCCGCCGAATGAGACGGCGACGCCCGGTCTGCTGCACGGTTTCCTCCAGTGCGCCGAACAGCGCGGCGTCCGCCGCGGAATCGTAAAACGCCTGGCCCGGCGCGTCCAGCGCCGAAACGCCGCCCTCGGGCAACAGGAAACGGACGTCGCCCTGGCAGCGGTTCAGCCGCTCGCCGATCCAGCGTCCGATCCGCGCGCATTCCTCCGCCGTAGTACGCATCAGCGTGACCTGCGGATTGTGGACATAGAGGTTGCGGTCGCGAAACCGCGGCGGCACGGTTTCGACCGCGCCGAAGTTGACCATATCAAGTGCACCGCACGATCCGACATAGGGCGTCAGGGAGCGCGCGAATGCGCCGAACCGATCCTCGGTGCAGGCCAGCACACCGCCTATCAGCAGGTCACAAACCTCGGTCGTGGTCACGTCGATTACGCCGGTGAATTGCCCAGACTCCGCCAGCTTTTCCATCGACTGCCCACCGGTGCCGGTGGCGTGGAACACGAGGCAATCGTAATCCGCCTGGAGGGCCGCGACCATGCGGTTCACGCACGGCGTGGTGACGCCGAACATGGTCAGTCCGATGGCGGGCCTGTCGTCCTGAACAGCAGGCACGGCACCGCGCACCATGCCGGCGATCGCGTGCGCCGCATTGGCCAGGATCACGCGCGAAATTCGGTTTAGCCCGCCGAGGTCGGTGACCGAATACATCATGGCAATGTCGCTCGGCCCGACATAAGGCGCGACGTTGCCTGACGCGACAGTGGAGACCATCAGCTTCGGCAGGCCCACCGGCAGCGCGCGCATGGCCGGCGCCACCAGCGCTGTGCCCCCGGACCCTCCGAGACCGATCAGTCCCGCCACGTCCTGCCGGAGCGCCATGAAGCGAGCGAAGGCGACCGCCATCGCCGCGACCGCGCTGCCGCGATCGCCGGTGAATACCGCCTGCACGCCTTCCGGGTGGTGTGCCGCAATCGCCTGCGACGAACATTCGGCGTCGCTTGTCACACCGCCTGTCGATAGATCCGCGATCACGGCGCCCACGCCCTGCGCTGCGATCAGCCGCTGCACATAGGCGAGTTCGGCACCTTTCGTATCGACTGTGCCGGCGACATAAATGCGCTTCTCGGCCAACCGCACCTCCCGTTTCCTCCTCATCAAACACCGTCGGGGCCAGGATGGAAAGAGCCTTGGACAACGGCCTTGAACTCGGGGTTGAGTTTCAACAACGTTCGGTCTTGGAAACCTGGTTGTATCTCCTCATGCGTCAGCGCCGGCTGCCGGAACGGTGTTTGGTGCGAATGGACAGCACCACGGATTTTCAACCGGACGTGGCCTAATAGTTTAGTTGACATGCTTAGTAGACCATGATCAGCTAAATTCCACGGGCGTGGCTCGATGTGGCCTTGTCGCATTTGGCGAACGCTGTTCTATTGCCTGCCTTTGGCGCGATGCAAAGAAGTAACAACGGCCGAAAGCATTCGGCCAAATGTGAGGGAGAGCGCTGATGAAGCCCATGCTGTGCGCGAAACATGCGGTCAGGGACGCCTTTGCCGGGCGCACGGCGGCTTGGACGCAGCCGGCGGAATAGCCTGCCTAGCCGGCGCTGAAAGGGTGCTGACTCCTGTCCCGAGACCTCTGAATCGGGACTGTCACGCTTTGGCCAGTACAGCCAGGTACAGATTCAGGAGACTGCGAATGGTCTCGTGAAGGCATATGGCCGCAGGCCCTATGTTCAGGCGGAAAACAACAGATAAAAAACCAGGGGAGAAATCATGTCCGACGACGAGCAAATCGTTCCGCAGGTGAACGAGAAGAGGGCGGTGTCCACGCCGGGGATCAACCGACGGCGCCTGATCCACGGAACCGCGGCACTTGGTGCGGCGGCCGCGCTGACCTATCCACGCCATGTCTTCTCGCAGAGCGAAAAGAACCATCCGCTCGCCGGCAAGTCGATCCACATGTCGATCCTTGGCGTCGCCGGCTGGCTGCCCAGCAGCCTGGGCGTTGATATGTCGCCCGAATTCGCCTCCTACGCCAAGTCGCGCTACGGCTACGACGTCAGCTTCTCGTTCGCCGGCGCGCCGTTCGGCTCGTTGTTCCAGAAAGGGGCTACGTCCTTCGCGACACACAGCCAGGAATACAACATCATGATCAGCGACAGCCAATGGCTGGGTGCGCTGGCCACGCCGAAATGGATTGTCAAGCTGAATGACATCATCGCGCGCGACAAGGAACTCGACATCGAGTGGTACGCGCCGGTGATCCGCGATGCCTACCAGGTGTATCCGGACGGCACCAAGAACCTCTGGGGCTTCCCGCAGGTCGGCGATGTCTACGGCATCTTCATCCGCAAGGACATCCTGGAAGGGCCGGGCGAGGCCGAGGCATTCCAGAAGCGCTACGGCCAGAAGCTGCCGGTGACGTGGGAGGAGTGGGAGGCGCTGGACTACAACAACTTCCGCAAGGTCATCGAGTTCTTCCATCGCCCCGAAAAGGGCTATGCCGGCATCGCCATGCACTACTCGCGCGAATACGACGCCGTCAGTTGTCCCACGATGTCATGGATGCGCAGCACCGGCGGCGATGTATGGGACCCCAAGACCGGCCAGGTGGAAGGCATCTACGACACCAAGGGGAACGCCGAGGCGCTCGAGCGTTACAAGTCGATGCTGAAGTTCAATCCGCCAGGCGCGCTCAACTTCTTCATCGCCGAGGTGGTCGATGCGTTCACCCAGGGCAAGGTGTTCTCAGCGTGGCAATGGGTCGCCACGGGTGCCACGATGATACCCAAGGAGCTGCAGGGCAAGGTCATGGTCGTGCCGCCGCCCGGCTTCAAGGACGCCAGCGGCAAACTGGTGCGCAACTACATCGTCGGCGGCCAGCCGTGGGTCATCAACGCGTTCAATGACGATGCGCACATGCGCGTGGCGCTGGACTTCATGAAATGGTGGTATCTGCCGGAAACCTCCGCGGAGTACCTCAAGCGCGGCGGTATGCCGTGCGACAAAGCCACGCTCTCGGCGCCGGGGTTCGATGCGATCTACCCGTGGAACCGGACCTACAAGTACATGCTGCAGCGCAGCAGCGATTTCTGGCATGATCCGAAATACTCGGAGATGCTCTCGATCCAGCAGGAGGCGTTCACCGGCTACATGGCCGGGCAGATCTCCGACCCGATGCACGCGCTGAAATATGTCGCCTGCAAGCAGCAGGGTATCCTGTTTGACGAAGGCACTGCCAGCAAGGAACCGAGCGGTGCGTGCTCCGGGATAAGGCTGTAAGTCCGATGGGCCCGTGGCAGCGTGCATTCCGCGAATCCGGGTCGGCGCGAGCATGAGCGGCGACGCCCCGACATTTTCGGCCAAGCTGCCCGCGGCTCCTCGCGTTCGTGGTCCCGCCGGCCTGGCAAGCTTGCTGGGCCGGCGGGAGATCCTGCCGACATTGCTGCTGGTGCCGGTGCTGGCGTTCTTCATCGTCTGGAACACGATTCCGACACTCTGGCTGCTCGGCCTGAGCTTCTACCGTTACTCGCTCACCAGCGGCCGTCCGCCGATCTTCGCAGGCCTGTACAACTATCTCAGCATTCTCGGCGACGCCGGCGTCTGGTTCGACCTCAGCCGCACCTTCATGTTCGTCTTCCTGGCGGTCGGCATCGAGACGGTGCTCGGGATGCTGCTCGGGCTGCTGTTCTGGAACAGCCATTCGCTGCCCGGCCGGCGCATCGCTCTGACCATGCTGTTCTCGCCGATGGTGCTGACCCCGGTCGCCGCCGGCACTTTCTGGCGGCTGATCTACGACCCGACCTTCGGCATCCTCGACAGCTTCATCCGCGGTCTCGGCCTGCCCGCCGTCGGGTTTCTCCAGGACGCCAGCACGGCATTCGGCGCCGTGCTCGCGGTGGATGTCTGGATGTGGACGCCGTTCATGGTGCTGATGACGCTCGCCGCCCTCGGTTCGGTGCCAAAGGCGGAACTGGAGGCGGCGGAGATCGACCGGCTGACGTGGTACCAACGGCTTCGCCTCGTCGTGCTGCACCATGGCAAGTTCATTCTGATGCTCGGCATCCTGCTGCGCACCATCGACGCGTTCAAGACAATGGACCTGATCTACGACATGACCTATGGCGGTCCAGGTTCGACCACCCAGCTGGTGGCGATGACGCTGTACCGCCGCGCGTTCGAGGCGTTCAACATGGGCTGGTCATCAGCGCTCGCCGTCATTCTGCTGCTGATCTCGATCGCGTTCACCGCGACCTTCATCTTTGTTCTGCACTGGCGTGGACGCCGGGCGGCTGCGGCATGAGCAACGGCGCCATCACCGGCGGCGGTTGGCGCCGCCATCTCTATCACGCCATTCTGTGGCTGGTGGCGCTGTTGTTCTTCGCCCCCGTGCTGTGGATCCTGCTGTCGTCCTTCAAGACCGCCGACCAGATCCTGGCTGTCCCACCGAAATTCCTGTTCGTGCCGACGATCGCGAACTATGTGCGCCTGTTCTCCGGCGCCTCGTTCCTGCATCAGCTGTTCAACAGCCTGGTGCTGTCGGTCTCGGCGGTGTTGATCGCCGTCGCGGTGTCGTTCCTTGCGGCATTCTCGTTCTCCCGCTTCAAGCCCGCCGGGACCGACTTCCTGATGTTCCTGCTGCTGTCGATCCGCATGTTGCCCGGCTCCGCCGCCATCCTGCCCGTCTACCTGATGTATGTAGGGTTCGGCTGGAAGGACACGTACTGGGGCATGATCCTGTTCTATGCGATGTTCTCCATTCCGTTCTCGGTCTGGATCCTGAAGGGCTTCATTGACGGCGTCTCGCCGCGCTTCGACGAGACCGGGCTGGTAAACGGCGCCTCCTGGCTGGGCATCATCCTGCGGCTGATCCTGCCGCAGGTGTTCCCCGGCGTGGTCGCGGCGCTGATCTTCAACTTCATCTTCGTATGGAACGAGTTCCTCTTCAACTACATCATCGGCGGCATCACCACGTCGAACATCCCTGTGGCCCTCAGCACCGGCCTCTACTCGAATGGCGGCGTGGACTGGACCTTCATCTCCGCACTGACCAGCGTCTATATCGTGCCCCCAATCCTGGTGGTCTATGTGTTCCAGCGCTACCTGCTGGTCGGCATGACTTTCGGGACCGTGCGCGGCGAGGTCTGAGCAGTGCGTTCCGCGATCGTCCCGAAACTGGAACTGACACTCATTCTGCTGATGTGCACGGGTTTCCTGCTGCTCGTGCAACAATGGAGCTTCGTGCTTTACCAGATCGGCATGCTGACGGTGATGGCGGCGGCGCTTTTGAACATCGCCGTCGGCAACCTGCCCCGTCAGGCCAGCCCGTTGCGGGCGGCGCTCCTGACGCTGGGCATTCTCGGCATTGTCGCGTTCGTCTTCCTGGCCGGCATCCTGCTCGTGCCTTACCTCGCGCGCATGGGGCAGTGAGCCGATGAGCGCCATCCGCCTCGAAGGGCTGATCCGTCGCTACGGCCGAACAACGGCGCTCGACGGCATCGATCTGGAGATCGCGCCGGACCGGCTCACGGTGTTCTGCGGTCCGCCGGGCAGCGGCAAATCCGTGCTGTTCCGCCTGCTGGTCGGGCTGGAAAAGCCGGACGCCGGGCACATCCTGCTCGACGGCACCGACATCACCACGCTGCCCGGCGACCGGCGCAGCATCGGCTATGTGCCGCAATCCTTCGCGTTGTTTCCACACATGACGGTGTTCGATAACATCGCCTACCCGATGGCGCGGCAGGGCGTGGCGCGGGCGGAGATCGCGCAGCGCGTTGACCGCGCAGCGGCGGTCCTGCGTATCACGCCGCTGCTCCACAAGCAGCCAAGCCAGCTGTCGGGCGGCGAGAAGCAGCGCGCCGCCATCGCCCGCGGCATCCTCAAGAACGCAAGGATCTTCATCCTCGACGATCCGCTGGTCGGGCTCGACTTCAAGCTGCGCGAAAGCCTGATGGAGGATCTCACCGAGATGCGCGCCGAACTCGGTGCCACGTTCCTCTACGCCACGTCCGATCCGCTGGAGGCGTTGATGATGGCGGAGGATCTCGTGGTGATGGATGCCGGTCGCATCGTCGATGCCGGCGCCGCGGACCGCGTCTACCACCGCCCGGCGCGGTTGCGCGCCGCCGAGCTGGTTGGTTTTCCCCGCTGCAACGTGCTGAACGGGCGCGTCGATGGCGCCGTCTGCGACACCGGCCTGTGCCGCATCCCCGTCGCGGCGACGCCCGGGGACGTAATGGTCGTCATCCGCGCCGAAGCCATCGCATTCGCTGAAGGCTCCGCTCAGGCCGGCGAAATCCGCTTGCTGGAAAATCTCGGCGCCGAGAGCGTGGTGCATTTCGAGCGTCGGCGGCGAGACACTGGTCACCACGGCGCCAAGCCGGCGGGTGATGCATCTGGATATCGGCGACCCGTTCCCGTTCGTCCTGAACCCCGAGGGCATTTTGCTGTACACGGGCGATACCGGGACACTGGCGGGCCATGGGCTCGCCGAACGCGTGCTGGGCCACAGCCATGCCTGACATCAGCCTCGCCACGATCTCCCGCCGCTTCGGTTCGCTGCTTGCGGTGAACGACGTCACGATGACCTTTCCCGAGGGCACCGTTACCTGCCTGCTCGGCCCGTCGGGCTGCGGCAAGACGACGCTCATGCGCATGATCGCCGGACTCGAGACGCCGAGCGCCGGACGCATCCGGTTCGGCGACCGCGATGTGACCGCACTGCCGGCGCGGCGGCGCGATGTCGGCATGGTGTTCCAGTATCCGGTGATGTACCGCAGCCTCAGCGTGCGGCAGAACATCGAGCTGGCTCTGCGCCGCGAGCGTCAGCTGTCCGCTCAGGAGCGCGGGCGGCGCATCGACGAGGTGTTGGAGGTCCTTCAGCTCGACGCGGAGCAAGATCGGCATATCGGCGACCTCGACATCGGCACGCGGCAGAAGGTCGCGGTCGGCCGCGCCATCGCGCGCAGTTGCGACGTGATCCTGTTCGACGAGCCGACCACCAATGTCGAAGTCAACGCCAAGCGGCAACTCATCCGAGCCTTCAAGCTGTTCCGCCAGCGGTTTCGCCAGACCATCATCTATGTCACCCACGATCAGGCCGAGGCGATGACGCTGGCCGACCAGATCGCCCTGATGCAGAACGGGGTGATCTCCCAGTGCGGTTCGCCAGCGCAGCTCTACGAGCAGCCCGACAGCGAGTTCGGCGGCTGGTTCCTCGGCAATCCCGGCATGAACTTCCTCGACCCACGCGGCGAGCACGGCGGCGGCCTGGTGTTCGACGTGCTCACCGGCCCGCTCGCGGTTCCTGCCGGCGGCGGCGATATCCGCCTCGGCATTCGGCCGGAATACATCCGCGTGCTGCCGCGGGGTGCGCCGGGCTGTGTGTCGGCCCGCGTGGTGCGACGCTGCATCGCAGTCGGCGGTCAGTCGCTGCTCACACTCGCCGTCGGCGGATCGAAACTGAAGGCGAAGGTGCCGCCCGAGATTGGGCGGGCCGCTGCCGGTGAGGTCGCGATCGAATGCCCCCTGGAGCACGCCGTGCTGTTCCGCGACGGCACGCGGCTGGAGGAGGTACCCAGGATGCTTTTGCCACCGCAGACCGGCTTCGGGGCGGGCGCATGACCGAAAGGGCGTAACCGCATGGACCGGGAAATCCTGCACAGCCTGATCGTGGCCGTGGCGGACGAGGTGATCAGCCATGCCGACGAACTGACTGCTCTCGATCAGGCCATCGGCGACGGCGATCACGGAATTAACATGAAGCGCGGCTTCCAGGCGGTGCGCGCCGACGCCGCGACGCTGTCGGCCATGCCGCTGCCCGACGCTTTGAAGACCATCGGCATGCAGCTCGTCATGAAGGTGGGCGGCGCCTCGGGACCGCTTTACGGCACGCTGCTCATGGCGCTGGGACGGGAGATCTCGCCGGACGGCGCAAACGTCGCGCCGGCTTTTACCGCCGCCGTCGAGGCGGTGAAGGCGCGCGGCAAATCGCAGCCCGGGCAGAAGACAATGCTCGAGGTGCTGGCCGCGGTGCAGGTGGCATTGGCCGAGGGCGGCCCTGGGTTGCTCGATCGCCTCCCCGCCATCGCGGACGGCGCCGCCGAGGCCACGATCCCGATGAAGGCGATCCGCGGCCGAGCGGCGTTCCTTGGGGACCGGTCGATCGGCCACATGGATCCGGGCGCACGCTCGTCGGCTTTGATGATTGCGGCCACGTGCCGGTGTTTGGGAGACTGAGCGATGGCCAATGTCGGGATCGTCATCGTGTCGCATTCGTCGAAGATCGCCGAGGGGGCGGCCGACATGGTCCGCCAGATGGTCGGCGACAGCGTCACGCTGGCCAGTACCGGTGGCGACCCCGAGGGCGGTCTGGGCACCAATGTGGCAGCCATCATCGAGGCCATCGACCGCGCCTGGTCGGAGGCCGGCGTTGCCATCCTGGTCGATCTCGGCGGCGCCGAGACCAACAGCGAAATGGCAATCGAGATGCTCGACGAGGAACGGCGGGGCCGCGTGGTCATTTGCAATGCGCCGATCATCGAGGGTGCGGTGATTGCCGCCACGGAGGCCGCGGGCGGCTCGTCGCTGGAGACAGTGCAAAGGACAGCCGAGGAACTGTCGCCGCAATGACGGACGCGCCGACGACGCCGGTGGTCACAGACCACGCCGAACTGATCAACGAGGTTGGGCTGCATGCGCGACCGTCGGTCAAGCTTACGCGCCTTGCCAAGACCCTTGCCTGCGATATCGAGATCGCGTTGTCCGCCGACGGGCCCTGGGTGGATGCCAAGAGCCCCGTCAAGGTGATGCGCGTGAAGGCGCCGCGCGGGGCGATGCTTTATGTGCGTGCGACCGGCCGCGGCGCCGAGGCGGCGGCAGCCGCGGTGATGGCGCTGGTGCGTGACGGCTTCGGCGAGGCCGCGGCGGACAAGCAGGTTGGCAGCCCGCATGGCTGAGAGACGACTCCTGGGGCGCTGCGCCGCGCCGGGCTTCGCGCGGGGAATTGTGGCGACGCTGCACGCGGAGCTGCCGGCGGGGCGCGAAATCGGGACGGCAGCGGAGGAGGCGGCGGCCCTGCGGCAAGCGCTTATGCAGGCGCTGACCGCGACTGAGGAGCTGGCCAGGCATACCGACAGCGACGCGGCCGATATGCTCGGCTTCCAGGCGGCAATGCTGTCCGATGAGGAGCTCGGCCGCCCGGCGCTGGAGGCCATCCATCGCGGCCGATCCGCCGAAGCCGCCTGGATGGACGCGATGGCCGCCGAAATCGCTTCCTATGCCGCTGCCGACGACGTCCATTTCGCCGCCCGCACAGCGGATCTGGAAGACATTCGCGACCGCGTCCTGGCGCATCTGACGCGCCGCGCCGCCCGGACCAACGTTCCAGACGGCGCGGTGGTGGCTGCCGCGGACCTGCCGCTTTCACGCTTCCTCGCCATCGACTGGATGCGGGGTGGCGCGATCGTGCTCACGCAGGGCAGTTCGGCCAGTCACGTCGCCATGCTGGCGCGGGCACGCGGCGTACCGATGGTCGTCGGCGTGGGTGGATCTCCGGAAGCGCTGGCCGGGCATGAGGCGCTGGTGGACGCCGCGGCCGGGGATGTGGTGTTGGACCCGGGCGCCGCCTCGCGGGCCGCTTTCGCCGCCAGGCTCGATGCAAAGGCGAGGGTCGATACGGCCGCGGCGGAATGGCGCTACCGTCCCGCCGTCACTGTCGATCGCCACCGGATTTCGGTGAATCTCAACATCAGCGATCCCGCCGAGCTTGAGGGGCTCGATCCCGCGATCTGCGACGGCATCGGACTGGTGCGCACGGAACTGCTGTTTCACGGCGCCGGCGGGCTGCCGGACGAGGCGGCACAGTATCAGGCGTATCGGCGGATAGCGAAATGGGCCGATGGGCGGCCTGTGACGATCCGCACGCTGGACGCAGGCGGCGATAAGCCCATCCCGGGCGTGACCATGGACGGCGAAAGCAATCCCTTCCTCGGGCTGCGCGGCATCCGGCTTTCCCTGCTCCGCCCCGACATGTTCCGTACCCAGTTGCGCGCTTTGGCCCGAGCCGCCGCGCATGGCGCGGTGCGGATCATGCTGCCGATGGTGACGGTTCCAGAGGAACTGGAGGCAGCGCGGCAAATGCTGGACGAGGCGATCAAAAGCCTCGAGCGTGAAGCGGTGATGGCGCGGCGGCCAGAGCTTGGCATCATGATCGAGGTACCGGCCGCGGCCATCGCGATCGATCTTTTCGACGCCGATTTCTTTTCCATCGGCTCGAACGACCTGACGCAGTACGTTACCGCGGCGGGGCGCGATATCGGCACGGTCGCAGCGCTGGCCGACCCGCTCAATCCGGCTGTGCTGCGCCTGATCGCTGGGGTCGTCCGGCATGGCCTGTCGGTCGGCCGGGAGGTCAGCCTGTGCGGCGACGCCGGTGCCGATCCGCAGGCGCTGGTGCAACTGCTACGGACAGGCCTCCGCTCTGTCTCAGTGCCGCCATCGGCGATTGACCGCATCAAGCAGGCGATTGCCCACACCGACGCTGGGCCTGCATTGCGATGAGCGAGGCGTCGGCCGGCGGCGGGGTTGCCGACTACAAGCGCCAGCTTCAGGCCGTGTGCGACAAGCGCCCGTCGGGCACGCGGGGGCGCCTTGCGAAGGCGTTGGGCACCAACCGGTCGTTCGTCTCTCAACTCGTTAATCCGGTCTACACCATGCCCATCCCGGTGCAGCATCTCGATACGATTTTCGAGGTCTGTCACTTTTCGCAGATAGAGCGTTCGGCTTTTCTGGCGTGCTATGATCGGGCGCATCCGGGCCGGCGGGAGGCCATCCAGCCGCCCCCTCGCACCCGCGCGATCACGCTGACGTTGCCTGATCTTGGGCATCTGCGCCGAAATCAGGTGATCGAGGAGATGATAAGCGATTACGCGCGCCACCTGATCAGGCTGGTCGCGACGCTGGAGGACTGAAACCGGCGCATCAGACCGATGATCGGTGGGGAGGAAACACGATGAAAAAGCTGATGAACTCCGCTGAGACGATGCTCGATGAAAGCCTGGACGGCTTTGCCGCCGCGCATGCCGGCATCGTGGCGCTGGCAGCGGACCGAAAATTCGTCCGCCGGCGCACTTTGACTCCAGGCAAGGTCGCCCTCGTTTCCGGGGGCGGGTCCGGCCATGAGCCGCTGCATGCCGGCTTCGTCGGCCAAGGAATGCTGGATGCCGCATGTCCCGGCCAGGTGTTCACCTCGCCGACGCCGGACCAGATGGTCGCGGCCATCGACGCGGTCGATACCGGCGGCGGCTGTCTGCTGATCGTGAAGAATTACGAGGGCGACGTGATGAACTTCGAGATGGCCGGCGAGATGGCCAGCATGGGCAAAAAAAATCACGACGTCGCCACGGTGGTCACGGACGACGACGTGGCGGTGCCCAACTCGACATGGTCCGCCGGCCGGCGCGGTGTGGCCGGGACCCTGGTGGTCGAGAAGATTGTCGGCGCGGCCGCGGAGCAGTCGATGCCTCTTGCCGGGCTACAGGAACTTGGCCGACAGGTTAATGCGCGCACGCGCTCGATGGGCATCGCGCTTACGTCGTGCACCGTGCCGGCTGCCGGCAAGCCGACCTTTGAGCTTGGGGCCGACGAAATGGAGGTGGGGGTCGGCATCCATGGCGAACCCGGCCGACGGCGGAGCAAGCTGGTTTCGGCCGCCGCGATCGCCGACGAAATGCTCGCTGCCATCGTCCGTGACCTCGACCCGGCCCCTGGCGCGGAGGTACTGTTGCTGGTCAACGGCTTTGGCGGCACGCCGCTGATGGAACTTTATCTGATGGTCGATGCGGCGCGCCGCAACCTGATCGGCCGCGGTCTCACGGTGGCGCGCTATCTCACAGGCTCATTCGTTACGTCGCTCGATATGGCCGGGTGCTCATTCAGCGTCAGTGTGCTGGACGAGCGGGTCATCAGGCTATGGGACGCGCCAGTCAAAACGGCGGCTCTATCCTGGTAGGCTGCGCGGCCCTGGCCTTCCGATCGTTTGCCGAGGAACGGGCCCTGATGATTCTGTCAGCGTTCGCGCCAGCGAGTTGGGAGCGTGCGGACGCGCGGGGGGCGTCCGGATAAGGTTATCTCGTCCAGGCCCGGGTGAGGGCTGACACCCGCTCCCGGCAGCAGGTTGCGGGGCCCGCCGGCGCCGCGGCCGAGGCTGTTATCGGGGGCAGAGCGCGACGCAAGGCGATCCACGCAGACCGGGGGGCGACCCCCGGCGGCGGATTTTGATGGCCTGACGCTATCTCGTCTGCTGCATGATTTTGGTCCAGCGGTCGATAATCGGCAGGACCTTGTCTGCCTTCTCCGGTGGAAACATCGGAACCACCCGCGTGACCCCCATCTCGGCGAGGCGCTTCACTCTGTCGGCGTCAGCGGCAAGGCCAAACGAGCTGATTTCCACGGAATTCGGATCGCGCCCGGCCTCTTGCGCCATCTGACGGAACTTCGGCAGCTCAACGCTGAGATCGCCCCGTGCGGTCGGAATCCAGCCATCGCCGTAGCGGATTGCGCGGCGAGCGCCGTGCGGGAATGCACCGCCGACATGGATGGGGGGATAAGGCTTCGTCACCGGCTTGGGCCTCGCAATCATTGGGTCAAAATTGACGAACTCACCGTGATACTCCGCATGCTCCTTCGTCCAGATCGCCTTCATCGCCTCGATGGACTCGCGTACGCGCTTGAAGCGGCTGGCGTAATCCGTGCCATGGTTTTCCATCTCGTCCTGATTCCAACCGCCGCCGACTCCAAACAGAAAGCGCCCCCGACTAACTTGGTCTATCGACGCCACGAGCTTAGCCGTCTGGATTACGTCACGCTGCTGTACGAGCAGCACGCCGGTGCCGAACTTGATGGTCGTGGTCACCTGGCTGGCCGCCGCGAGCACAACGAACGGATCCATCGCGTCATAGTACTCCTTCGGCAGTTCGCCGCCGCCTGGATAAGGTGTCTTGCGCGAGAGCGGGATATGCGAGTGCTCCGGAGCCCAGACCGACTCGAAACCGCGCTCCTCCAGAACGCGGGCAAGCTCCATAGCCGTCATTGAGTAGTCGGTGAAAAACATCGCGCCGCCGAACAGCATGCTCATCTCCTCCGGTTTTTCCTTTTCAGAGAATAGGCCAGGCCGTACGCGAGCGCCATGGCTTCGGTCCCTCGAAGCGATGTAGCTGAGCGAACGGGAGGCGTAACGCTGACGGCGCATGCATGCATCGCCCGGGCCCCTGTCGCGGATGGTGGTGTCCGTTGTCTGCCGCTTCGGCGCCGCGCCCGCGGCGATGCTTCCGGAACCGAGCGCCGTGCTCATCGACGGTCGCTCCTGCCGCTCGGCCCCAAGTTGCCTTGACCGCCGTGTCGACGGCGGAAAGAAGATCCGGGGCGTCAAGATCAAAGTTGCCGCAGACATCTTCGAAAGCTCGAAGGAGCACCTCATCGCGTTCGTCGCAATTGCCTTCATCTCCATCATCTCTCGCCGCCTGACGCGTCTCATCGCCGAAAAACTCAGCGCCCGACGCCTGCAAACAGAGAGTTACCGATGGTTCGCGAAGTATCGGCTTGCGCTGTCGATTTCCTGCTGCGTCATCCCTCGTGCGACATTGCGCATCTGCTCGTCGATATCGTTGTGCCGGGCACCGGATGCAAAGCCCCCAAGCT
This sequence comes from uncultured Alphaproteobacteria bacterium, assembly GCA_963817185.1. Taxonomy (GTDB): domain Bacteria; phylum Pseudomonadota; class Alphaproteobacteria; order Acetobacterales; family Acetobacteraceae; genus Rhodopila. Next base: position 158,641 of record CAWFNN010000009.1, read on the forward strand.
GCGCACGCAGGTAGACCGCCGGCTGCCCTTCCACCCAGGGCGCACCGGTCGTCACGCTGAGCTCGCCGTGGCACGCGCCGCAAGGCGGGATGTTACGCATCGGCGCCCCATCCGAGATGATACGCGGCGTCTCGCCTTGTGAAGAGCGATCGACAGGCTGGCGCGGCAAGTAGGCATAATACGCGGCGAGGTCGCGCATATCCGCGTCGCTCAAGTCGGCCGCAAGCGGCTGCATAATGGCGCTGGTGCGCGCGCCCGTCTTGAAGTCGACCAATTCCTTGTAAATCACCGCCGGATACTGTCCGGCGAGATTCGGAGTATCGGCCATGCTCAACCCACGCGCACCGTGACACATCGTGCAACGCAGTGCCAGCGTAGCGCCACGCCCAATCGATTCGGCGCTGGGATGGCTAAGCATGCGCGGCACGATTTCGACAGTCGTCGTAGCATAGGTCGGCTGCACCACCTGCTCATGGATCGGCGGCACCCGGACGATGCCGGCTGCGCCGCAAATCGTATACCAGACGCCGAGCAAGCGTCCGCCGGCTTGCTTCGATGGCAGCCAGATGAAGCCGACCGCAATGCTGACAATGGCGAGCCCCGCGGTAAGCCCGACACTGTATGTAAACCACCTGTTGCGCAGGGAGACGATCCGTTCCGAGTTCATCGGCTCGCTCCGGTGATGACCGCAGGCACGGCGGTGCCTGGTGTCGCCAGCAGATTGGCGATCGGAAAGCCGTAATTCACGATCGTCAGCCCCACCATCAGGCCGAGCCACAGTCCGAACCCGTTCAGCGCCGCGGGCAGGCGGCGCGGCGGATGGACCGCCACGCTGAACCGGTACATGCCCGGCTCAACGCGCGGTGCCGTCTGCCCGCGCGCCAGTACGACAAAGAACAGAAGCGCAGACACCACCACGATCGCGCCGCCGATGACCGACACGGTCACCCATGGCGCCTGGGCTGCGATCGCCGGATCGCTGTAGTCGTAGAACGCCATGCGGCGCGGCATGCCCAGGATGCCGACATAGTGCCAGGGAAAGGTCAGCACCGTCATGCCGATGAACCAGAGCCAGAGCTGCACCCGCATCAGGCGCAGGCTGTCCAGCGCTCGGCCGGTCAAATGCGGCCACACGTCATAGGCAATAATGAAATACATGACGACGATCGCACCGGCGAAGATCAGGTGGAAATGTCCGGTGACCCATTGCGTGTTATGAATCGTACTGTTGAGCTGATAGGTCATGTTGATCAGGCCGCCGGCACCGCCGAAACCCAGCATGATGAATGAGAATGCCGTGCCGAGCATGACCGGGTTGCGCCACGGCAGGACCGTAAGCCAACCCAGCGGGCCTTTGCCGCCACGTAGCCGTCCGGCGATCTCGACAGAGGCGCAGATCGTGAACACCGTCACGATCGTGGGCACCGCGACGAGCGCCGTGAACACCGAATGCAGGAACTTGAAGCCGGCCCCCACCTCCGGATCCTCGAACAAGTGGTGGGCGCCGATCGGCATGGCGACGACCAGGAACAGGATGAAGGCGATGCGACCCATGGGGTCGCTGAACAAGCGGCCGCCGATCGCGCGCGGCACGATGGTGTAGAACGCGATATAGGCCGGCATCAGCCAGAAATAGACGATGGCGTGCAACGTCCAGGAAAAGAACACGCGCGCCAGGCCGGCATCGATCGTGCTGCGCAGGCCGAGCGCAACCGGGATGATCAGGAACAGTATCTCGAGCGCGGCACCGACCGCGGTCCACCCCCAGAGGTATGCGCCGGCGACCGTCGCGAACATTGGGAACGGCACCGGAATGCCCGGGTTCTGTCGCTTCCAGGCGTAGAGATTGACCGCCATCAGCGCGACCCAGATCCAGGAGCCGACCACCACCAGGACAACGCCAATGTAATAGAACGGGCTGCCGATCAGCGGCGGGTAGAAGGTGTACAGCACCGTGCTCAGTCCCAGCGCGACCGGCACGATCGCCATCACCGTGCCAATGGCCACAAGCGCCAGGCCGGCCCATGCCCAGCGACGCCCGACCAGGGCGCGGCCCAGCGAGCCCTCGGCCACGAAGTAACCGTATCCCATGGCGATCAGTGTGGGAAACACATAGGCCATCGTGCTGCCATGCGCCGTCACCGAGCGATAGTACAGATCTGGATCGCCGATCCAGGCGTGCAGCGGGCTGCGGACGAACATCTGCCATTCGCCCAGCAGCAGCGCTGCCCCGAACCCGGCAAAAGCGAACCAGAAATGCGCAAGGACCAGCCGTCGGCTACCTAACACAGCTCAGCCTCCTTGCTGTCGCCGCCATCCGCATGAAGGTGGCCTTGTCGATGATCTTGACCTCGGCCCACATGCCTTCGTGCCCCACGCCGCAGAACTCCTGGCACGGCATGTGGCGCTCGCCGGGCGTGTCAAATCGAGCCGCGATGCTGGACACGTAGCCCGGCACCAGCATCAGGTTGATGGTCGTCGCAGAGATCAGGAACCCGTGCACCGCGTCGGCACTGGTGGCGCGGAAGGTGATCGGCGTGTCGGCAGGCACCAGAATGCATTGCGGCGTGAAGGAGTATTGCTGGCCGACGAGACGCACCGTGACGGATCCGCCGGGCTCGACCGCGCTGCCCAGGTTGCTTTCGATGAACTCGCCCCGCAGGTGCAGCGTCCGTGGATCGACAGTCTGAAGCTGGTCTTGCGGCATGGTCGCCTCATGCAGTCCGGCGAACACCGCCATCACGACCAGCAGCGCCATGAGAGCCACCGCGACCGCAGCCCAGTTTCGTTCGATGCGTTCGCTCTTCTCGGCGCCCTCGTCGGGGGCCGTCGGCGATACATGCTCGCTCATGGCGCACCCCCGCGCGGGACGAACACGAGAAAGTAGAATGCGAACCAGATGGCCACGACGATAGCGGTCGCGAGGCCCGCGAGCAGCACCGCGCCGATAGCGCCGGATCGCAGAATCACGTCGACCGCGGCGTCCTGTGCCGGTGTGGCGTCCTGTGTCGTAGCGGCGTCTGGCGGGGCGGGGTCAGAATTCAGCATTGCGGGATCAGTCCAGTGGTGCAGTGCGCAGCGCATTCGCCTGGAGTGGCGACACCGCGGCGCCATGGTTGCCCCACGCGGCGCGAATATAGGTCACCACGGCGGCGACTTCGTCATCTGAAAGACGCTGGCCGAACGGCGGCATGCCGTACGGTCGGGGGTTGCCCTGGGTGCCAGGAGGAAAGCCGCCGTTCAGCACCATGCGGATCGGGTTCACCGCCGACTGCATTTGAATCGATGGATTGCCCGCCAGGGGCGGATATTGCGGCGGCATGCCGCGCCCATCCGACCGATGACAGGTTGCGCATTGTGCTGCATAGACCGTCTGACCGAAACTCAGCAGCAGACTGCTTTCAGGCTTCGGAATGTCGGTGACCTCCGCGTCCAGCGGCGAGCCCTGGCCGAGGCTTTTGAGATAAACGGCCATCGCGCGCACGTCGGCATCGTTCAGGTATTGCAGGCTGTCGTGCGTCACCTCCGCCATCGGCCCATAGACCGCGCCGCGGTCGGACACACCTGTCCGCAGCAGGTCGACGATCTCGTCAATGCTCCAGTCGCCCAGCCCGGCTTCCTTGTCGGAGGTGAGAGACGGCGCGTACCAGTTCTGCATCGGGATCAGCCCGCCCTGGAAGGCCTGCGATGCCTCATTGCCGCCGAGCGCGTTGATCGGCGTGTGGCACATCCCGCAATGGCCGAGGCCCTCCACAAGATAGGCGCCACGGTTCCATTCGGCCGATTTGGCCGGATTTGGTTGATATTCGCCTTCGTTGAAGAACAAAGTGCGCCAACCCAGGATCAGCGACCGGTTGTTGTACGGGAAGCGCAAGTCGTTCGGTCTGTTCCGCTGACGCATCGGGGGCACCGAACGCAGGTAGGCGAAGATCGCGTCGGAATCCGCACGCGTGACCTTCGTGTAGGACCCGAAAGGCATGGCCGGATACATCAGGCCGCCATCCGGAAAGCGACCGGTATTCAATGCGCCGTAAAACTGGTCAGCGTTCCATGTTCCAATGCCGGTCTCGCGATCGGGCGTGATGTTCGTTGAGTACAGCGTGCCGAACGGCGTCGGCATCGCGAGGCCGCCTGCGAACAGCGCGTCGCCCGGATTGGTGTGGCAGGCGATGCAATCGCCGGCACGTGCGAGGTACTCGCCTTTGGCAATCTGCGATTGGTCATCGGCGCGCGCCGTTGCCAAGCCGGCGACAAGCAGAAGCAGAGACAGTGTCTGGCGGAGTCCCACAGCGTCCTCCCCGTCAGTTAGGTTCGCTGCCGCAAGCGAGCGGCATTGCCAGCGTGCCCTTTGCGACGGGCGACGGGTCGGCCGGAACACGCAACGATGCCAGCCACGCGGCGACCGCGGTCACATCGGTTTCGGTCAGGCTCGCGGCGACGATTTGCATGCAGTCCGGCGCCGGCGCCGTCCGCGTACCGTAGCGGAAGGCGCCGAGTTGCGCGCTGATGTAACTCGGCCGCAGACCCACGAGGCCTGGGATGGCTGGCTCCATGCCGGTCAGCCTGGGACCGTGACAGCCAGAGCAAGCAGGAATACCGCGCGCCGGATCGCCTCCAGCCACCAGCGCGCGGCCACGCGCCAGAGCCGCGTCGCTCACGGTGGGCGGGGTTGGCGGAGCGGCAGGCGGCCTCAGGCCACTGAAATAGGACGCCAGGGCGCGCAGGTAATCGTCTGACTGATATTGCAGCAGGTAATTCATCGGCGGATACTTCCGCCGCCCTTCCTTGAAGGCGAGAAGCTGGTTGAACAGATAGCCAGCGGGCTTGCCGGCGAGCCTCGGGAAATAGTCGTTATCGGTGCCCTGACCCTCCGAGCCATGGCAGGCGGTACAGGCCTGCGTTCTCGCAGCCATCGTGTCGGGCGGGTGGTCGGCGACCTGTGCCAAAAGCACGCGGCTTGCCAGCAGCAGCCCCACGAAAGCAATGATGCCCGCCAGCCGACGCACCGGTCTCCGCCCCCTTGCAACTGCCGCACTACACAAGCCGCATATCGTTGGTCAGTCTTGCAGAATTCCGCTGATATTTAGAACCTGTTTACGGATAGCCCGAGCCGATCGGTTCGATTTCGATCACAACCGTAAGAAGAATTGCGGGCGGTGCCTGGAAAGGCGCCGTTGTACTGTCGTTCTGTTCCAGTGCTTCCGCTGTATTTGTTCATAGGCTTTGTCACAATCCCGTTGGCCGCACTCTCTACGGAGGTCCTCGAGCGTGGCTTACCGCATCGACGCCGGGCGTATAGTGCACCAATGCGCCCTGGTTGCGCTCGAGGTGGCCCGGCGACTCCGGCCGGCAGTCAGAGGACCGGAGCAGAAATGAGGCGGCAAGTGCCGTGACACCTGCTTCGGTGCGCCCTGGGGATGCATCGGCGATGGGCGCACCGGGCTGCGGTCAGCAACGGGAGCATCACGAAACCGCATCGTCATGCCGGCTTGTCCGTAGCAAACCGCCGATGCAAGTTGGTCATCGCCAATCTCGAGGAGACCTCGTGGCCTGCGGAGGCCGATGGCGACAACCACCTTGCCGGCGGAGTGCGGCAATTGGACCCACCCTTTCGGGTCAGCGCTGAGGAAGATGACCCCCAGGTCTTGTGGGAAGACGGCGAACGCGTCTTCTGCCGAGCATGGCGCCTGGGCGCCGATGGCAACCCCGGCGCCGTGCTTGCCGTGTCACCCGCCGCGGAGCACCCGTCGCCCGCCAGCCTCGCTCGCCTGACCCACGAATACGGATTGAAGGACGAGTTGGACGGTGCCTGGGCGGTGCGGCCGCTCGAGCTTGGACGCGAACGCGGCCGGACCATGCTGGTGTTCGAGGACCCGGGCGGCGAGCCGCTCGAGCGCCTTCTCGGCGCACCCATGGAAGTGGGAAGCTTCCTGCCCCTGGCGATCAGCATCGCGGCGACACTGGGCAAGGTCCACCGGCGCGGCCTTGTGCACAAAGACATCAAGCCGGCCAACATCCTCGTGAACCGCACGACCGGAGCGGTCAAGCTCATGGGATTCGGTATCGCGTCCCGCCTTCCGCGCGAGCGGCAGGCGCCCGAGCCGCCCGAGTCGATCGCGGGGACGCTCGCCTACATGGCCCCCGAACAGACCGGACGGATGAACCGCTCGATCGATGCCCGCAGCGACCTCTACGCGCTCGGTGTCACGCTCTACCAGATGCTCACGGGCAGCTTGCCGTTCGCCGCGACCGACCCGATGGAGTGGGTGCATTGCCATATTGCCCGACAGCCGGTGCCGCCGGCCGCGCGACTTCCTGGCGTGCCGACGGCGGTCTCGCGGATCATCATGAAGCTGCTGGCCAAGACGGCGGAGGAGCGCTACCAGACCGCCCCCGGCCTGGAGAGCGACCTCCGGCGCTGCCTGACCCAATGGGAAGCCCGGGGCCGCATCGACGACTTCCCGCTCGGCGAAGACGACACCCCGGACCGGCTTTTGATCGCGGAGAAGCTCTACGGGCGAGCGCGCGAAGTCGATGCCCTGCTCGCCGCGTTCGATCGCGTGGTTACGAGTGGCGCGCCGGAGCTGGTGCTTGTCTCGGGCTATTCCGGCATCGGCAAGTCCGCCGTCGTGCACGAGCTGCACAAGGCGCTGGTGCCGCCGCGTGGGCTGTTCGCATCGGGCAAGTTCGACCAGTACAAACGTAACATTCCGTACGCGACGCTGGTGCAGGCTTTCCAGAGCCTGGTGCGGACGCTTCTCGGCAAGAGCGAGGCCGAGTTGGCGAGCTGGCGGGAAGCGCTTCTGGAGGCGCTGGGACCGAACGGACGGCTTATGGCCGACCTAATCCCCGAATTGAGCCTTGTTATCGGCGAACAGCCGCCGGTCCCCGAACTCCCGCCGCAAGACGCGCAACGGCGTTTCCAACTTGTGTTCCGGCGATTTATCGGGGTGTTCGCGCGGCCGGAACATCCACTGGCGCTATTTTTCGACGATCTTCAGTGGCTCGACGCGGCCACGCTCGATCTGCTCGAGGATCTACTGACCCAGCCGGACGTGAGGCACTTGCTGCTGGTCGGCGCCTACCGGGACAACGAGGTCGATGCTGCGCATCCGCTCAGACGGAAGCTCGACGTCGTCAGGGCGGTTGGCGGGAAGGTGGCGGAGATCACGCTCGCACCCCTCGCCCGAGAACATCTAGGGCAGTTGATGGCGGACGCTCTCCGCTGCGAGGCGGAGCGAGCCGCTTCGCTCGTCCAGCTTGTGCACAAGAAGACGGGTGGCAATCCGTTCTTCGCCATTCAGTTCGTCTCGTCGCTCGCCGAGGAGGGAATGCTCGTCTTCGACCATGACGCGGCGCGCTGGTCATGGGATCTCGATCGCATTCAAGCCAGGGGACACACCGATAACGTCGTGGATCTGATGGTGGGCAAGCTCAGTCGCCTGCCAGCCGAGACCCAGACGGGGTTGCAGCGTTTGGCCTGTCTCGGCAGCAGCGCCGAGGTCACGACGCTTGCCATTGTTCTCGAGCGTTCGGAGGAACTGGTCCATACTGCGCTATGGCCGGCCATGTGTCAGGAGCTCGTCGAGCGCCAGGCGGTTACCTACCGGTTCGCCCACGATCGAGTCCAGGAAGCTGCCTATTCGTTGATCCCAAAGGAGCTTCGCCGCGAGCTGCATCTTTTGATCGGCAGGCAGCTCGTGGCGCACATCCCTCCCGAGCGCCGTGGAGAGGCAATCTTTGGCATTCTCAATCAGCTCAACCGCGGCGCAGCTCTGATCACTTCGCGGAACGAACGCGAGCAACTGGCCGAGCTCAATTTGCTCGCGGGCAAGCGCGCCAAATCCGCCACCGCGTACGCCTCGGCGCTCACATATCTGGTCGCCGGCGCGGCGCTGCTGCCGCAAGACTCCTGGGAGCGCCGGCACGACCTGGCCTTCGAACTGGAACTGCTCCGCGCCGAATGCGAGTTTCTCACCGGCGCGCTGCCGGAAGCGGAGCAGCGCCTGGCGGCCCTGTCAACTCGCGCCGCCAGTACCGCGGAACGGGCAACCGTTGTGTGCTTGCGCACGGATCTGTACACCGCCCTCGGTCAGAGCAGCCGCGCCATCGCTGTCGATCTCGACTACTTGCGGCATCTGGGCATCGACTGGTCACCGCATCCGACGGAAGAGGAAGCGCGCCGCGAATACGAGCGGATCTGGTTGCAACTCGGCAGTCGCACGATCGAGGCTCTGATCGAGCTGCCTTTGGTGAACGACCAGGCATCCCTCGCGACCATGGATGTGCTGACCAGGCTCGGGCCTCCTGCATTGTATACGGATGCGAACCTGCTTGCCTTGACCATCTGCAGAGCGGTGAACCTCAGCCTGGAGCGCGGCAACTGCGACGCTTCGTGCTCCGCCTATGTCACGCTCGGCAGGATCGCCGGCCCGCTCTTCGGCGACTACCAAGCCGGATTTCGATTCGGCCGGCTCGGCTGTGACCTGGTAGAACGGCACGGACTGACGCGTTGTCAGGCCAGGACCTTTATGCCCTTTGCATATGGCGTTTTGCCCTGGACGCGACATATCCGGAGTGGCCGCGATCTGCTGCGCCGGGCGTTCGAGGCCGCAAACGCGATCGGCGACCTCACTTACGCCGCCTATGGCGGTGTCGAATTGAACGCGAACCTTCTTGCGGCGGGCGACCCGCTTGCGGAGGTGGAACGCGAAGCCGAGCACGGCCTCGCGTTCGCGCAGAAGGCGCGATTCGAGATTGAAATCGACCGTATCGCAGCCCAGCTCGGGCTGATCCGGACTCTCCGAGGACTGACGCCGAAATTCGGCTGCTTTAACGATGCGCAATTTGATGAGACTCGGATGGAGCGGCGTTTGGCCGACAACCCGAATCTGGCGCGGGCCGAGTTCTCGTATTGGGTCCACAAGCTGCAGGCGCGCTTCTTTGCCGGCGACTGCGCGGCGGCCGTCGAGGCCTCGTCGCGGGCCAAACGGCTACTGTGCCCATGGCCGTTCACCTTCGAGATCGTTGAATATCAATTTTACAGCGCGCTGTCCCGCGCCGCCTCCTGCGATTCCGCGGCAGCTGATGAGCGGCAGCAGCACCTGGATGCGGTCGCAGTGCATCACAAGCAACTTCAACTCTGGGCGGCGAATTGCCCGGAGAACTTCGAGAACCGCGCCGCGCTGGTCGGCGCCGAGATCGCACGTCTGGAGGGCCGCGATCGTGAGGCCATGGACCTCTACGAACAGGCCATCCGCTCGGACCAAGTAAACGGCTTTGTCCACAACGAGGCACTCGCCAACGAACTCGCCGGGCGCTTTTACGCGGCGCGTGGCTTTGACAAGATCGCGCTTACGTACCTCCGGGACGCCCGCTATGGTTACGTCCGTTGGGGAGCCACCGGCAAGGTACGGCAACTCGATCAACTGTATCCGCGGCTCCGGGAGGCAGAGCCGGTCTCCAGGCCGACCGGCACGATCGGGGCGCCGGTCGAACACCTCGATCTCGCAACGGTGCTCAAGGTGTCGCAAGCCGTGTCGAGCGAGATCGTGCTGGAAAGGCTGCTCGACACACTGATGCGCACGGCGATCGAGCAGGCCGGGGCTCAACGGGGGCTGTTGCTTACCCCACAGGGGACGGAACAGCGGATCGCGGCGGAAGTCACGACCCCTGGTGACACCGTCAAGGTGCTCCTGCGCGACGCGCCGATGACCGCCGCGCTGCCGGAGTCGATCCTCCATTACGTCGTGCGTACGCACGAGGCCGTGGTTCTCGACGACGCCGCGGCCGAGAACCCGTTTGCCGCGGACACCTATTTTCATCAGCACCAGGCCCGTTCCATTCTCTGCCTGCCGTTGATCAACCAGAGCAAGCTCATCGGGGTGCTTTACCTGGAAAACAACCTGGCGCCGCACGTGTTCACACCGGCCCGGATTGCGGTGCTGAAACTGCTCGCCTCGCAGGCCGCGATCTCGCTGGAAAATACGCGCTTGTACCGCGATGTCGTGGAACGTGAGGCCAGGATCCGGCGTTTGGTTGATGCCAATATCATCGGGATCTTCCTCTGGGAGTTCGAAGGGCAGATCATCGAGGCCAATGACGCGTTCCTCCGCATGGTGGGGCACGATCGTGAGGATCTCGTCGCCGGCCGGCTGCGCTGGACGGACCTGACGCCGCCGGAATGGCGCAAGCGTCATGAACAGGTCTGGACTCCTGAGATCAGGATGACCGGGATTGTACGACCGTTCGAGAAGGAGTATTTCCGGAAGGACGGCAGCCGCGTATCCGTCCTGGTCGGCGCGGCGAGCTTCGACGAAAATGGCAACCGGGGTGTCTCATTCGTGCTCGACCTGACCGAGCGCAAGCGGGCTGAAGCCGAGGCCCGGGAGATGCAGACGGAACTGGAGCATGCGAACCGGGTTGCCACCATGGGGCAACTGTCGGCCTCGATCGCCCATGAGATCCGCCAGCCGATCGCGACGGCGCGCAACAACGCCAGCGCGGCTCTGAACTTTCTAAACAGAGACCCGCCGGATCTGGAAGAAGTGAGAGAAGCGCTCGGCTGCGTTGTGGACGACGTCGATCGAGCCGGCACAATCATGGGCCGGATCAATGATCACATCAAGAAAGCGCCCCCACGAAAAGATCTCTTTGACCTCAACAACGCGGTCAACGAGGTGATTGCATTGGCCCGAGGTGAGTTGGCCAGGAACGAAGTCTCCGTCCGGATCCGCCTCACGGTCGGGTTATCCCCCGTGCTGGGGGACCGTGTTCAACTGCAGCAAGTCGTCTTGAACCTGGTCCTTAACGCAATCGAGGCGATGAGCTCGATTGGTGGACGTCGAGAGTTGCTGATTGGCACTGAGAAAGGCCTCGCACATGGCGTGCTCGTTGCAGTGCGCGATTCCGGGCCCGGGCTTGATAGCGAAACGCGGGAGCGCGTCTTCGAGGCTTTCTACACCACCAAACCCAGCGGATTGGGCTTAGGTCTCCCGATCTGTCGATCCATTGTTCATGCCCACGGGGGCCGGCTATGGGCCGAGGCGAACGAACCTCGAGGCGCCGCCTTTCAGTTTACACTACCGGGGGCGCCGACGGAGTCAGGAACGCTTGTCGGGCCTGTTACCGAGCTCGAGCGCCGTACGAACGCAGCGTAAGAGGTCGGCCGCGTCAAACGGCTTGCTCAGGTAACAAACGACCCCGTCCTTCAGGGCACGGGCACGGGCAATGTCATCGGGGAACGCAGTAATAAGGATCGTTGGAATGGCTTTGCGCGTTTGGATCAAGCGTTGATAAAGTTCAACCCCGGTCATCGCAGGCATCTGAACGTCCGCGATCAGGCACTCTGTCTCGCCGAGACGGGGGGATGCAAGAAAATCGGCTGCCAACGGGAAGGCCTCGACGGTGTAGCCCAGCGATCTCATGAGCCTTTTGAGGGATTCGCGGGCGGGCTGATCGTCGTCGACGATCGCGATCAAGTGCTCCGTGGGCAAGAGGCCTCCGGCGTTTTGCTCCAATTCATCACCGTACGGCCGTCCTAAACGCCCGTCCTAGCTGTGCACTCCATAACCAAGCAAGATACCTCCAGATCAGAGCCAGAGCTTCTAAATCTTAGTATATCCCACTGGTACTGCGGGCTGGAAAAAGGGTTTGGACCTATCGGTCGTTCGATGGTACACTCGGGTTCCGTCACGCTCCGGCGACGAAGAAGGCATAATTCGCCGCCGCTTCAAGCGCGAGCAGAGGCGATGCCAGAAGCGGATTCCACCGTCATAGTCATCGAGGATGATCCGGAGCTCCGTCAATCGCTTGAGCGTCTGCTGCGATCGGTTGGCCTTGACGCTCAGCTCCTGGCGTCGGTACCCGACGTCTTCGAGGCAAACCTCCCGAATGTCCCCACCTGCCTGGTGCTCGATGTGAGATTGCCGGGGCGGAGCGGCCTTGATTTCCAGCACGACCTCGCCGCGGCAAATATCCCACTCCCGATCGTCTTCATCACGGGCCACGGCGACGTCCCGATGTCGGTTCAAGCGATGAAGGGGGGAGCCATTGAGTTTTTGACCAAGCCGTTCCGCGATCAGGACCTCATTGATGCGGTCCATATCGGCCTCGCCCGCGATCGTGCCCGGCGGGAGAACGACAGGGACTTGGGTGCGCTCAGAAAGCGCTTCGAAGCGTTGAGTCCGCGGGAACGCGAGATCATGATCCAGGTCGTGCGGGGGCGCCTCAGCAAGCAAATCGCCCATGATCTCGGGATCAGCGAAGTCACGGTGAAGGTCCATCGCGGCAACCTGATGCGGAAGATGACGGCCAGGAGCTTGCCTGAACTCGGCCAAATGGCGGTCAAACTCAATCTTAACTCATAGAAGCCGCAAGCCTGATAGAACCGCGGGTCGATGCCACTTGCTTCCGCGGGGTCCGACGGGCCTTCTTCGCCCGGCTTCTGACCTAAGGTTAGCGCCAAGGGAGACATGGCTTTTCGCGCCTGTGCCGCCGCGGACCGCACGGGCCATGCAATCCTGCACACGCTTCATCAACAATGCCTCATTCATCAGGCGCGCTTCTTCATCGGGTATTTCGCTCTCGACCTGCTGATCGATGAGGATGGCGCGTGCCGAGGTCTGCTCGCCTGGTGCCTGGAGGACGGATCGATCCATCGGTTCCGCGCCAACATGACGATCATCGCTACCGGGGGCTGCGGCCGCGGAACGCACACACTGAGCCGAACGAGGAGAGGACCTCATGTCAGAGTTTACCCTTCCAGCAAACTTGAAGGTCGAGCAAGGGAAAGGACAGGGCTTTGAACAAACCGGCCAGCAACGTCATGAGCTTCCAGGTCTATCGCTCGAGTCCGGCGAAGGCCGCCAGTCCGACGAGGGACACGTTCCACATCGATCGGGATAAATGCGGGCCGATGGTTCTGGACGCACTGGGCAGGATCAACGACCAGATCGATGGTCCGTCGATTCTGTTGCAGTCGTATCGCTGGCTGGCCGACAGCCGCGATCAGCACACCGGTGAGCGTTTGGGCCGGCTCGACGACCCGTTCCGGCTTTATCGCTGCCACACGATCACGAACTGCGCCAATGCCTGTCCCAAGGGCCTCGACCCGGCGCGTGCGACCGCCGATACCAAGAGGATGACGGCCGAACGGTGTGATGCTGTACAAGGATTGACCGTCTCTTACCATTACCTACCCCACATTTACACCGGGATGATGTAGTTAGCAGGAGATCTCAATAGATCAATCTGCAACGACCTGCGCCGCTCTTCCCTGCACGTTCATGAGATATTTCATGTCACATCCCACCATGGTAGACGAGCGCGTACACGGCGAAACCGTCTGGGCGGCCGTCCGCCCCCGCGGCGCCGACTGGTCCTGGTTGGCGCCGGAGGAGCGGATGCGAATCGGGCGCCACAGGATCGAGCAATACGGTACCAGGCCCGCCGCGGCGGAGCGGATCCTGCGTCACCACTGGTCAAGCAGGAAGCGCATGGTGGGCGCGCCTCCCATGGCGCATGGGAACGGCGAATCAGGCCGTCGGGTATTTCTCGTTGGGATTGAGCGGGTGCGCCACGGAAAGGAGGCGCTGTGATCTTCAAGCATGCCGTTGGGTATAGACAAATCTGTCGCACCCGATGCATTCCCACGCGCGATCTATTCCCCGCTCCGATATTCACGCGGCAAGCAACCGAACTGCGTTGTCTGGAGGGACTGCCGTGGCCAAGAAACCTGTTCGGCGAGCCGGCATCCATTGCCGAACTGATGGATGAGGCAACGCAACTGTCCGCGGAGGCTGGCGAGAATTCCAACCACGCGTGCCGGTGCGGATGTCGTCGAGCGCACAACCACAATGTGTCGCAGACACTGAGGCATCCTTACGACCGCGGGTTCGATGTGATGTACTTCTGGTCGGAGGCATGCAAGAGCAAGTGGAACCGCCAGCGGATGCGGGAGCCGGCGAGTGCCTTCTGATCCACTGCAGGCTCGCTCGGCTCGATCGGTCGCTGTGACTTAGCAAGTTCCGCCAGGCCCGGGTACGGTAGCCCTGCCGCCTGGCCAGATTCGAATTAAACCACCCAAAGCGGAGATCAAGATGACCGAACCCAAGACGAAACAGCCCATCGGGTATGATCTTCTTCACAGCCCCCGCTTCAACAAGGGAACCGCCTTCACCGAAGCTCAACGACGCGCCTACGGGCTCGAAGGTCTGCTGCCACCCGCGGTGACCACGATCGACCTGCAGGTTGCGCGCAGGCGGGTCGAAATCGCCAATCTCGCGGACGATTTGCAGAAGTATCTGGTGCTGTCGGACCTGCAAGCCCGCAACGAAAGACTGTTTTATGCCGTCGTTATGTCCGATCCGGCCACTTACATGCCACTCGTCTATACCCCAACGGTCGGTGAAGCTTGCCAGAAGTTCGGCCATATCTTCCGGTCAGCGCGCGGTATGTACTTGCCGATCAGCGCCAGGGGCCGGCTGCAGGAGATCTTGCGCAACTGGCCGGAGAAAGACGTACGCTTCATCGTCGTCACCGACGGCGAGCGCATCCTTGGGCTCGGCGATCTTGGCGCCGGCGGGATGGGCATACCGCTCGGCAAGCTCGCACTGTACACCGCCTGCGCGGGCGTTCCGCCGCAATACTGCCTGCCGGTTGTCCTCGATGTCGGCACGAACCACCATGAACTGCTGGAAGATCCGCTGTACATCGGCTTGCGCCAGACCCGCGTCCGCGGCGATGAGTACATGTCTTTCATCGACGAATTCGTGTCGGCGGTGCAGGCGCTATATCCGAAGTGCTGCATTCAATGGGAGGACTTCGCCAACTTCAACGCCGTTCCGATCCTGGCGCGCTATCGCGACAGAACCTGCACCTACAATGACGACATTCAGGGCACCGCCGGCGTCGCGCTGGCCGGCATTTTTGCCGCGCTCCGCATCACCAAACAGAAGTCTTACCGATCAGCGCTTTCTTTTCCTTGGCGGCGGATCGGCCGGGGCCGGTATCGCGGAACTCATCAGCCTGGCCATGACGATGGACGGCATGGACATCCGCGAGGCGCGGAGCCGCAACGCCTTGTTCGACATCAGCGGCCTGCTGGTCTCGTCGCGCACCGATCTGGCGGACTTCCAGAAGCCGTTCGCCCAGGACCGGGCGCCGATCTCGACCTTTGCCGATGCGGTCAAGGCGATCAGGCCCACCGGCATTATCGGCGTCAGCACGGTGCCAAAGCTGTTCAACCGCGAGGTGATCACGGCGATGGCCGAGATCAACGAGCGGCCGATCATTTTCCCCTATTCAAACCCGACATCGCGCAGCGAATGTACCGCCGAGGAGGCTTATCGCTGGTCGGACGGCAGGGCGGTGTTTGCCAGCGGCAGTCCGTTCCCGCCGGTCGAGATCGGTGGCCGGCTCTTCGTGCCCGGCCAGGGCAACAACGTTTACATCTTCCCGGCGATGGGCATGGCGGTGTTTGCAACCGAGGCAAAGCGGGTGACCGAGGAAATGTTCATCGTGGCCGCGCAGGCGGTCGCGGAGCAGGTCAGCGAGGAGAACCTCTCGACAGGCCTGATCTACCCACCGCAGGGCCGCATCCTCGAGGCATCCCTGCATGTCGCCGAACGGGTTGCCTCCTATATTTTCGACCACGGACTTGCAAGGGTTCCGCAGCCGGACGATGTGGGCGCGCTGATTCGCGCCCGTACCTATCGCCCAGTCTACACGGACTGAGGCAACATGACGGAGGTCTTGGAGCGCGAAGCGGGTCATCACGTGACGGGTGCTGATCCGCTCCAGGAAACACCGGCGTCCCGTGAAGACGGGCGTCCTGGCGAAGCAGCGCTGCACCGGATTGTGGTGGTGGGTGGCGGCGCGGGAGGGCTGGAGCTCGTTACCCACCTCGGCAATCGCCTGGGCCGGCGCAGGCGGGCGTCGGTCACGCTGGTAGAATGCGCCCGGACCCATATATGGAAGCCCCTGTTGCATGGGGTGGCCGCGGGCAGCATCGATCCCGGCGCACACGAGGTGAACTACCTTGCCCAGGCCCATTGGCACGGGTTCCGCTATCACCTGGGCGAGATGATCGGCCTTGATCGGACCAGAAAGCAGGTGCACCTCGCCGCCACTTTCGATGACGAAGGGCGCTCAATCACGCCGCCGCGGTCGGTCGGTTACGACACGCTGGTGATTGCGATCGGCAGCATCACCAATGATTTCGGCACGCCAGGCGTTGCCGAATATGCGGTGCCGCTGGAGACGCTGGCGCAGGCGCAGCGCTTCAACCGGCGCCTGGTCAACGCCTGCCTGCGCGCGCAGACGCAGGAAGGCCCGGTGCGTCCGGGCCAGCTCCACGTCGCGATCGTCGGTGCCGGCGCGACCGGCACGGAACTCGCGGCCGAACTGCACCGCACGATTCGCGAAGTGGTTGCCTATGGGCTCGATCGCATCGACCCGGAGCGCGACGTCCGCATCGTGCTGATCGAGGCCGCGCCGCGCATCCTGGGCGGCTTGCCGAAACGAATATCGGAAACAACCCACCGCTTGCTCAACGATATGGGAGTCGAGGTCCGCACCGAGGCCAGGGTGACGCAGATCACGGCAGAGGGAATCACGCTCGCCGACGGCTCGTTCATTGCCTCGGAACTGGTCGTCTGGGCAGCGGGCGTCAAAGCCCCGCAGGTCCTGGGGCAACTTGACGGGCTTGAGATCAATCGCATCAATCAACTCGTCGTGGAGCGAACGTTGCAGACCACGCGCGACCCGGCCGTCTTTGCGATCGGTGACTGCGCGGCCTGTCCGCATCCTGGCTCACCCACACTGGTCCCGCCGCGGGCGCAGGCGGCGCATCAGGAGGCCTCCCACATGGTCCGCCAGATCGAGCGCCGGCTGCGCAGCCAGAAGCTGCTGCCCTATAAGTACCGCGACTTTGGCTCCCTGGTCTCGCTCGGCAAATGGAGCACAGTCGGAAACCTGATGGGCTTCCTGTTTGGTCGCAGCTTCTTCGTCGAAGGCGTGTTTGCCCAGATCATGTACCGCTCGCTGCGGATCATGCACGACCAAGCACTCGGCGGCACTGCGCGAGCGATACTTGGCGTCTTCGTCTACACTTTGGCGCGTCGCACCGGTCCCCAGGTGAAGTTGCATTGAGAACGCAATTCTACAATTTACAGTTGTTCGGCGCGCCGGTGTTGCCGTCGTGATCATGCCGGACGGCGATGTGCACAGTCTGTCGGAATTCCACTTGCTTTCCGGGTTTGGACACTGGTTCCGTCAGTGATCGTGCCATTCGTGCCGGATGGAGTGAAGCGGCACTGCCTGCCGGTCAGGCCGCTTCCAAGGATGCGGATCGCAATGATCCCGCGGGTGAGAAAACGATGGCGCCGGGAGTTGGGTGGAAGGTTTCGGCCCCGTTCAAGCCGCACCAGCATGGTCCCGCCAATCACCATCGACTGCACATCCTCTCCGCTCGAGGACCGTTGAATGTTTCGAGTACGAAGTCACCAAGCCGTTGAGAGTCCCCTTGGAGTGTGCGACTGTTTGAGTTCGAATCGTGCCGCGACAACCCGTCTGAATCGGCAATCGATGAGAGCAGAGAGGTAAAGGCAGAGGACCGAGACCGTGGCAATCGACATTCCTCACCAGGCAGATACCAACGACGCACCATCGACACGCGGAGGAACGGAGGCCGCCATCCGACACCATTACGATCTAAGCAATACATTTTATGCGCTATGGCTCGACGAGACCCTTACCTACTCATGCGCGATGTGGAACGAGGGTGACGATCCCAAGGACTTGCTGTCAGCTCAGCGGCGTAAGCTTGACTACCACCTCAACGCGGCAGGCATCTCGCGCGCACGTCACATCCTCGACATCGGGTGTGGCTGGGGCAGTTTGTTGGAACGGGCGCTGACCCACGACGGGATTGAGACGGCCACTGGCCTCACCCTGAGCGAAGCGCAGATCAAGTACATCGCGGCCCGCGACATCCCGCGGCTGCAGGTGCACAAAGAGAGCTGGATAAACCACCAACCGGTCAATAAATATGACTCTATCGTGTCGATAGGTGCGCTCGAGCATTTTGCCAGCCCGGGCTATAGCACGAAAGACAAAGTCGATCTTTATCGCGAGTTCTTTCAAAAATGCCGATCGTGGCTGAAACCGGAAGGTGCGATGTCGCTGCAGACAATCGCCTATGGCACGATGCAGCCGCACGAAACCAACGAGTTTATCAGCACACACATTTTTCCGGATGCCGAAGTACCCCAGCCGCACGAAATCGTACAAGCGGCGACAGGCCTGTTTGAGCTGACGATGCTCCGCAATGATCGCGTCCAGTACGCGCGAACGTGCGATCTTTGGTATGAAAACCTGCGTCGAAGGCGAGAGGAGGCGGTAGCGGTGGTGGGTGAGGAGAAGGTGGCACAATACGAGAAATATCTGCGACTGTCCTCGTTCGGCTTCCACTCAGGCAGGGTCGGATTGTTGCGTCTCTCTTTGGTGCCCGTGGTGTAGAGCATGATCGGGCTGAGCGGAACGTCCCGGCGCGTGAATCATGCGATCAAACAAAGAGATAGACCATTTTCGGCCTACACAGCCAGGCTGAAAATGGCCTAGCGCCGACATCCGATCAACGCGGGTCTAAACCGTCGAGAACCGCGGATCGTCTTCCGGTAGTGGCCAGACGAGGATCAGCACGCACAGCATGGCGGACCCGATAAGGATACCCAGCAGTCGCTCGAGACCCGGCAAGATGCTGGCGACCGGACCGGGCCCTTGAATGAAGGTGATCAGAAAACCGAGGACGAACTGGGTTCCAAGATAGCTGATGCCTTCGTTTCCGATCTGGATATGATAGCCGATCCAGATCCCCGCGCAGAGTGCCAGTATGCCTAGCAACATGACGTTGCTGAGGAAGCTGAGGCATACAATGGCAGTCCCACCCCCAAGCAGACAACCAAGCGTCCGATGCGCCATCCGCTCGTAGATAGTGCTCTGCCGCCGCTCAAGCACCGCGGCCGCTGGCACAATCATGACCACGTATGACGTGACCGCGGTTTGCGAAAAATCCTCGATCGAGAACCATCGCCAGACCACGGGCAGCAGACCCACCGCCAGGGCCGCGCGTGTGCTATGGGCAAGCAGAGGTCCGTTTTCCCGCAGCCACGTCTCCTGGAACGCATCGCGGATGCTGGTGAACGGGCTTGTCGACGCAGGATTTCGCGGTGCCCCCGTGCCAGCGGGCGCTCCGGCCGAGGCGAACAGGCTGGCGACCACCAGGCACGCGCCAGTACCCACCACGATCTCGGCCACTCTGGTGCCGGCGAAGTGCACCACGTTTTCCGGTGCGGCGAGGGCCTCCGTCATGACCATGCCGGCGGTGAGGCCAAAGAATAACCAGGCATAGCTGTAGCGGCTGGTCAGTGCCTGGAACGTGCCGATCCAGGACACAGCGAACAGGCCCAGCATGAGCAGGAGGGGTGTCCGCGACCGTCGGAGCCAGCAACAGGCCGACCACCGCGCCGCCGATGGTACCCGCGGTGCGCATCAGCCCGCGAGGGATCGATTCGGCAATATCAGCGCGCATGACCATGTAGCCGCTGAATGCCGCCCAGGACAGATCATCCAGTCGCAGAATCGCTGCCACGGCCACTGCGAGAAGAACCGACAACACGGCCTTGAGCGGCTCCCGCGCGCGCGGTCCATGCAGTGTGAGCGCCCGGAGTTCGCGAACAAACGCACCAGGGATGGGCCGCAAGGCATCGAGCAAAGGTCGCATCGGGCGGTTTCGCCTCCGCTGCCCCGTACCGGGGCTCCGCTAATAAATGACCAGCGTGCGGGCGTCCGATCCCATGAAGAGACCGTCCACGCCGGGCGAGTCCTGCAAGACGATGCGGACAGGAATTCGGCGTTGCAGCCTTATCCAATCCACGGACGGAGAGACGTAGGGCAGCAGCGCCACGCCGTTCGGCTCCCGGCTGATGCCATGGGCGATGCCTTGAATGCGGGCCCGATAAAGCCGCCACGGGTGGGCGTCGAGCCAGACCCAGGCGGTATGGCCGGGCTTGAGGTGACGCAGATAGTATTCCTTGTAGTTTGCCTCTACGCGCCACGCGTGCCCGTCCACGATGGCGATCGTCGGATGGTCAGGGGATACCATATCGCCGGGCTGCAGAACGAGGTGGGTGACGTGGCCGTCGACTGGCGCAACCACTTGCGTACGGCTCAGCCTCCATTCCGCGAGACCGGTCGCCGCATGGGCGGACGCAACGGCTACCTGATGAAACCGCAATGTTTCGGTTGCCCTTATCACCGCGGCCTGGGCGGCTTGCACATGCGCCTCACTCTCGGCTTGCTCGGCACGTCTCGCATCCAGCGTCTCGGCGGAGACGGCGCCCGTACGGCCCAGCGGCACATCGCGGCGGAGGTTCGCGTTACTGAGCCTCGCCGACGCGGATGCCGCGTCCGCCTCCGATCGCAGATAGTCGAGTTGCGCCTGATCGATCGGCAGTTGCGCCTAGGCTTCAACCTCCTGTGCCCGCGCTCTTTCAAGTTCCAGTCTGAACGGGACCGGATCGATCGTGAAAAGTGGCGTTCCGCGGGTGACCCACTGGTTGTCCGTTACATGCACCGCCTCGACTGGCCCGGTCACTTCGGGGGTTACCGAGACGAGGTCGGAAGTGAGATAGGCGTCATCGGTGTAGGCAAACACGTAGCCGGAGCCCCACCAGACGACGAGCGATCAGTCCGACGATCAGAAGGAACCGGATGGCGCGGCCGCGCGGTGAGCGAGGGCCGAGCGGTTCGCTTCTTCACCTCGGGCGATCGGGCGGTTTCGAAGACCGCTTGGAGGGGCGCCGTCGCATCCTCGGGCAACTGCCGCGGCGCGCTCTCCGTCATCGGGGCGATCGGGTTCGACGTCATGGTCCGTTGTCCGAGTCGCTTCTCAAATCAAACCGCGCTCACCAATTGTCAATCCGGTGTCGGAAAGCTGATCGAGGCTGTGCTCGACAACGCCGCCATGCACAAGCATCCTCAGGGCCAAAGCGTGGCTCGAACGGCGTCCTCGCTGGAGATATCATTTCACGCTGACCTCCGGGTCATGGCTAAACGCCGCCGAGAACTTCCTCCCGGTGCTGACATCCTCCGCGACAGCGCCGGCCCAAACCTTGTCGATCAATTCGTCCTTGCTGAGAAGCTTGCCGCTTGCCCCCAAAGCATCCACAGGACATCGAACGCAAGCGCCGAGATGGAATTTATCGCCGTCCCGCGGCGGCAAACGCAGCGCCGGCACCATGCGATAACGGCACGATCCGACGCTGCGGTCGTCGCGAGGCCGATCGGCGGGTACGCTCTCGGAAGAACTCAGATCGCTGAGGCTCACGGCCCAACACACTACCCCGTTTCGCCACCATTGTCCCGTGTTGCACTTGACCCTCGAGTGGGCCCCAGGGCCACTCCACTCCTATCGGCTCAGCGTTGGCAGTCCGAACAGGCGAGCCATGTCCACCTCGAACAGGACACCCAGATAGACCGTGTGCGTAACGTTGCCGCTCGGCGCGGGGTTGTTCACCTGGTCGGGATGGGACATGAACCCGAAGAATGGCTTCAGCATCATGCCGGGCCCGACGGATATGCCGTAGTACACCTCGTAGGAAATCTCAGACGCACTCGCCTGGCCGCCGGTGGTTTTGGACAGAACGCTGTTGATGCGCTCCGTCAGGCGGGGGTTCACGTCGACAAGGCTCACCGCGAACCCAAGCGAATCGTTGGGTCGCTGGGCAAACGGCCCTTTGTAATAGGCGCCGGCGAAGACCATCCTTTCGACGTCAGGTTCACCGCTGGTTGTCCAGTTCGCGCCGCCAAACACCGTCAGGCCGCGATCGGACGCGTCGGGGCGGTAGACCATCTGCTGGGCCTGGACCCAGACCTGGCTCAGGCCGTAATCCAGCTTCGGTGTCCCGCCGGCCAGGATGCGGTTTTGGCCGTCGGTGTTGAGCAGGGGATCGGCGTAGCTGCCGGTGACATAGAAGCCGCCGACGGAAAAGGCACGCGGGTATTCATCATTCTGCAAGGTCGTTCGATACCCGAACTGGACCGGAAACGTGGCGCCGTTGGCATAGTTGAGCCCCCAGTCCGGGCCGGGAAAACCGCCGTGGTTGGTGGTGGCGGCGACCGGTTCGTTCTCGTATACGCCGATATTGCTGTAGAACGGGCCGGCGATCCGGATCTGCGCCACCGCGGCCCAGGATGACGCGAGATAGGGCGGGTAGCCCCTGTTGAAAGTATATGCGGCCGGTGTGCGGCAGAGGCTGGTGATGAATGTACAATAGAGCTCGGAGCCGTCGAATTGCGTGTACGCGGGAAGCCGGCCCAGGCGCAGGTTGACCTGCTGGTTGAACAGGTCCTGCTCATAGGACAACTCGTTCACGCGGAACGCAGGACCATCGCCGGCGAAAAGACGGTTGTTGAGGTACGCGCTGCCGGACCAGGCGTAGAAGGGCTGGCCCGCCAGATCGTCGAGCAGGAAGTGAATGGCGCCTCCGGTGATCCCGGCGATACGCTCCGCGTCGAGATCGAAACCCAG
Organism: uncultured Alphaproteobacteria bacterium; assembly: GCA_963817185.1. Lineage (GTDB taxonomy): Bacteria > Pseudomonadota > Alphaproteobacteria > Acetobacterales > Acetobacteraceae > Rhodopila. The sequence continues at coordinate 181,232 of CAWFNN010000009.1, forward strand.
CAGGCCCGAACGACCTGATAGGGTTGGGCCACGATCACGCCTCCTTCGTCACCGGCAGCCGCTGCGCCAGTTCGTCAACCAGCACCCGCTTGTTTTCCGAATAGTCGACCGGAACGATGACGAGATGGACGCCGCCGCCGGCGAACGCATTCTCCAGCGCAGGCGCCAGCTCGCCGGCGGCGCCCACGCGCGTCGCCTTCGCGCCATAAGCTTTGGCGTAGCGCACGAAGTCGGGGTTGTTGAAGGTCATGCCGAAGTCGGCGAACCCATCGAGCGCCTGCTTCCACCGGATCATGCCGAAGGCGTGGTCCTCGATGATGAGGACGACGAGGTTCAGCTTGAGCCTGACGGCCGTCTCCAGTTCCTGGCTGTTCATCATGAAGCCGCCGTCGCCGCAGACGGCCATGACGCGCCGCGTGGGATAGAGCAGGGCGGCCATCATCGCGGATGGAAGCCCGGCGCCCATCGTGGCCAGCGCATTGTCCAGCAACAGCGTGTTCGCAACCCGGGTGCGGTAGTTTCGCGCGAACCAGATCTTGTACATGCCATTGTCCAGGGCGAGGATGCCGTCCGGCGGCATGACGCCGCGGACATCGTGCACCAGGCGCTGCGGCGTCAGCCGGTCCTCGGTGGCGCGCGCGGCAATCCGGCTCAGGATACCGTCGCGCAGCGGCAGCAGCGCCTGCGCGTGCGGGATCTTGCCTTCGATGCGGTCGGCCAGCAGCCGCAGCGACGGACCGAGATCGCCGATCGACCTCGGCCTGCGGGAAGTAGACCTGTTCGACATGCGCCGGCTGGTAGCCGACATGGATGACGTTCGGTCCGTTCCGGCCCATGATGAAAGGCGGCTTCTCGACCGTATCGTGGCCGATCGTGATGATCAGGTCCGCGCGCTCGATGGCCTCATGAACGTAGTCGCGTTCCGACAGCGCGGCGGTGCCCATGTAGAGTTCGGTGCCGCCGGGCACGGTGCCCTTGCCCATCTGCGTGGTGAAATAGGGAATGCGCGTCCGCAGCACGAACTGTGCGAGGTCGGAGGAGGAGCGCGGTCGCGATGCCGCGGCGCCCAGCATCAGCAACGGACGCTCTGCCCGCAGGATCATCTCGGCGGCGCGATCGAGCGCACCCGCGTTCGCCACCGGCAGTTCGACGGGATGCGGCGGCACCATCGGCACCGGCTCGCAGGTTTCGTGGGCAATGTCTTCCGGAAGTTCCAGATGGACCGGACCGGGCCGCTCCTCCTCTGCGACGCGGAATGCGTCACGCACCAGCGTCGGAATCATCGCCGGCGAGACGATCTGGCGCGACAGCTTGGTCAGTGGCCTCATCGACGACACGACGTCGACGACCTGGAACCGCGCCTGCCGCGATGACAGGATGCCCTTCTGGCCGGTGATCATGATCATCGGCATTGCACCGAGCAGCGCGTACGCCGCGCCGGTCGAGAAATTCAGTGCGCCCGGCCCTAGCGTTGCGATGCAGACGCCTGGCTTGCCGGTGAGCCTGCCGTAGGTAGCCGCCATGAAGGAAGCGGCCTGCTCATGCCGGGTGATTACCAGCTGGATCGACGATTTACGGATGGATTCAACGACCTCGAGATTTTCCTCGCCAGGAATTCCGAAGATTCGATCAACTCCCTCGTTCTCAAGGGCGGCGACGAGGAGATCAGAACCTTTGACCGTCTGCAGCTGGTGCGTGTCCATTCGGAATGCTCCTGCGGGTGGGGAGAATAACGTGGTAGGATCGGCGCCCAGACCACCGGCTCTTTCAACGACGACCAAACAATAGCGGCAATCCTGGGCTTGTCCTGATCTCTCTCGGCTTGCCGCGACCGCGCTGAAGCGGCGCTCCATCTGGCATGGCGGCTCGTGCCGACTTTGCACGCTAACTGCCCACGGTGACCAGCGTCAGCAGGATGTTGTGGGAATGACGAGCAGTTTCGTGATCAGGCCGCCGACCGCGACGCGATCCGCCACAATTCGAGCGATCGCTGGGCGGCGCCCGAGATACCGACCTAGAGCAGCCGCAAGGTGCATCATTCGATGAACAAACCGCTCCAGGTGCGCTTACCTTTACACGGCGCGCCTTCTTCTTTGCCTGAGCTTCTTCGCCTTCTGCATGGGCCAGGTCTCTACCTGGAATGTTCGTGCGCCTGGAAGCCCGGCCGATGGCCAGAGATGAAACCGGGATTTACATGCTTCCCGAGGGCAGGTGGGATCCGGCATGGGCAGTGGCAATTCTAAGAAGACGCAAGAGCATAGGTTAGCATTGCATGAAGGGTCTTCAACAAAGGCAAACAATAACACCGTGGCCCAGAATTCCGTGAACCAGCCGGCGACGGGCGATCACGCCGCCGGTTTCCTATTCCGCGGCTTTCGCCGGCGCAACCATCCGCAGAGCCTGCGCCACGCCTGCGCCGTAGGTCGGATCCGCCCGCGTGCAGTTGTCGATATGGCGCTGCCTGATGTGCGCCCGTGCATCACCCATCGCGCGCGCGGTGTTTTCGAACAGCGCCTGCTGCTGCGCGGAACTCATTAGCCGGAAGAGGTTGCCCGGTTGCTCCCAATGGTCGTCAACCACCCGATGGTCCCAGTGCGCCCCGTCGCCGTCCACCGGCATCGGCGGCTCGGTGAAATCGGGCTGGTTGTCCCAGAGACCGTCGCTGTTGGGATTGAATGTCAGGGTGCCCCCGAGATTGCCGTCGGTGCGCGTCCTGCCGTCGCGATGATAGCTGAGGAACGGACATTTCGGAGCGTTGACCGGGATGTGGTTGAAGTTGATACCCAGCCGATAACGCTGCGTGTCGCCATAAGAGAACAGGCGCCCCTGCAGCATCTTGTCGGGCGAGAAGCCGATGCCCGGCACCACATTGGCCGGCGAGAACGCCGCCTGCTCCACTTCCGCGAAGTAGTTGTCCGGATAGCGGTTGAGCTCCATCACGCCAACCTCGATCAACGGATAGTCTTTCTGCGACCAAACCTTGGTGACATCGAAGGGGTTGTGTTTGTGGGTCTTCGCCTGCGCTTCCGTCATCACCTGGATGAACAGCGTCCAGCGCGGGAAGTCGCCGGCCTCGATCGAGTCCATCAGGTCCCGCCCGTGGCTCTCGCGATCATTGGCGATCAGCGCCGAGGCCTCCGCATCGGTGAGGACGGCAATTCCCTGCTGGGTACGGAAATGGAATTTCACCCACACCCGCTCATTCGCAGCGTTGATCATTGAGAAGGCGTGGCTGCCGAACAAGTGCATGTGGCGGAAACTTCTCGGGATACCGCGGTCCGACATCGTGATGGTGACCTGGTGGAGCAACTCGGGCAGCAGAGTCCAGAAATCCCAGTTATTGTCCGCACTGCGAAGTCCGCTACGCGGATCGCGCTTGATGGCGTGGTTGAGGTCGGGGAAGCGGAGCGGATCGCGGAAGAAGAACACCGGCGTGTTATTGCCGACGATGTCCCAATTGCCTTCTTCGGTGTAGAACTTCAGCGCAGTGCCGCGGATGTCACGCTCCGCGTCCGCAGCGCCGCGTTCACCGGCGACAGTGGAAAAGCGCGCGAACATTGGCGTCTGTTTGCCAACGGCGCTGAAGATCTTGGCCCGCGTGAACCGCGTGATGTCGTGCGTCACCGTGAAGGTGCCGTAGGCACCCCAGCCTTTCGCATGCATCCGCCGCTCAGGGATCACCTCGCGGTCGAAATGCGCCAATTTCTCGATCAGCCAGATATCCTGCAGCAGCGCGGGACCGCGCGGGCCGGCAGTCATGATGTTCGTATTGTCTGCAACCGGCGCGCCGGTCGCGTTGGTAAAACCTTTCGATGAAGACATGGTCAACTCCTGAGTCGCTGCTTGGGTTGAGCCACGCTCACGCGCTCCAGGCGGAGCTGCGGATCACCCGGCAGAAATTAGCCGGCGTGAAAAGCGGGTCCTTGTCGGCGAGCACGTCGGCCTTGACGTTGCCGAAGGTCGTGTGCGGCTTGTGCCGGATGCCGTCGTAGAACGCCTGGATGATGTCTTCCTTGAAGTGGCCGCTGCGCGGATGCGCCTGCACCACCGCCTCGCGCTCGGCGTCGGAGAATTCGGAGTAGGCGATGCCAAGCACGTCCATCTCCACGCCCGCTGTCAGCAGTGCGATCACCGGGTGCATGTGCTGAGGAATGCCTGGCGTGGTATGCAGCGCGATCGCCGTCCACACCGTCTCAATATCCTGCTGCGATATACCCTTGCCGCGCAGAAAGTCGCGCGCGACGTTCGCGCCGTCGACCTCGAAGCGCTCGTCAGGGCTGCTGTGCTGGTGGGTCAGCCCCATGTCATGAAACATCGCGCCGGCATAGAGCAGCTCGGTATCGAACGTCAGGCCGCGCCGGGTCCCGGTCAGCGCCCCCCAATAGAAGACGCGGCTGGAATGGTGAAACAGCAGTGGCAATTCGATGTCTTGCACGAGCTCCCTGATTTCGCGCGCAAGTTTGCTATCGGGGACGCCGATCCGGTCGATTGCAATAGTCATTTTTGTGCTCCCGCTAAACGTCACAGGCACTGGGTTTTTGTGCTGAAGGTCACATCCCCCGCGGGCCAGACGGTCGATGTGCGTTGGAGGAATAGAGAGGTAGAGGTCAAACGCGGTTTCCGTTTTGAGTGCCACCCGGCCTATGGAGGAAACGGAACAGGCATACCGCTATGCGATCAACGAAAATATTGGACTGAGGGAAAGGATTTATCGCCCGAAGGGAAAGGCGCCCTATACCTTCGTCCTAGTCCCCCACGGCGTTAACAACGTGCAGCTTCTTCGAATCGATGAACCGGTCATTGGCGGGTCGTCGATGCGGTAGTCTGGGAGAAAAATTGCGGTCAAGAAGTATGTCGTGACGCTGAGCGCCGAAGAACGGGAGCGGAGCGGCAAGCGCCCAGCGCGCAAACTGATGAGGGCGCGCATCCAGTTGAAGGCTGAAGGTTCCGCAGGCTGGAGACGCCTGGAGCGACCGCCAGATCGCCGATTGCCTCGATACCAGTCTGGCGACGGCTGCGCGAATCCGCCAGCAACTCGTCGAAGAAGGGGTGGACGGTGTACTCACACCCAAGCGGTCGCCGAACTCCGCCAGAAAGCGGATATTCGACGGAGCCACTAAGGCTAAGCTGATCGCCTTGGCCTGCCCTGCACCCCTTCACTCGCGTGCTCGCTTGCCCGAAGGCTACGCAAAGTGGACGCTACCAATGCTGGGAGGCAAGGTTGTCGAGTTGAACAGCGTCGCGCGAGCCGGCGACAACACCATCGGGCGCACGCTAAAAGCAACTCATCGTCGAGACCCGCACGCCGATCCCGGCCAAGCCAGGGCAGCCGAGACGGATCGATTACGAATATAAGCGCAACGGCACGGCCAACCTGTTCATGAGTTTCGCACCACTGGAAGGCCGGCGGCAGGTCAAGGTGACCGACCGTCATGCTGCCGTCGGCTAGCTTGCCCCCCACAGAACATCACGAAACCGCATCGTCATGCCGCCTTGTCCGGAGCAAACCGCCGGTTCAAGCTGGTCATCGCCAATCTCGAGGAGACCTCGTGGCCTGCGGAGGCCAATGGCGACAACCACCTTGCCGGCGGAGTGCGGCAATTGGACCCACCCTTTCGGGTCAGCGCTGAGGAAGATGAGCCCCAGGTCTTGTGGGAAGACGGCGAACGCGTCTTCTGCCGAGCATGGCGCCTGGGCGCCGATGGCAACCCCGGCGCCGTGCTTGCCGTGCTGCCCGCCGCGGAGCACCCGTCGCCCGCCAGCCTCGCTCGCCTGGCCCACGAATACGGATTGAAGGACGAGTTGGACGGGGCCTGGGCGGTGCGGCCGCTCGAGCTTGGACGCGAACGCGGCCGGACCATGCTGGTGTTCGAGGACCCGGGCGGCGAGCCGCTCGAGCGCCTTCTCGGCGCGCCCATGGAAGTGGGAAGCTTCCTGCGCCTGGCGATCAGCATCGCGGCGGCGCTGGGCAAGGTCCACCGGCGCGGCCTTGTGCACAAAGACATCAAGCCGGCCAACATCCTCGTGAACCGCACGACCGGAGCGGTCAAGCTCATGGGATTCGGTATCGCGTCCCGCCTTCCGCGCGAGCGGCAGGCGCCCGAGCCGCCCGAGTCGATCGCGGGGACGCTCGCCTACATGGCCCCCGAACAGACCGGACGGATGAACCGCTCGATCGATGCCCGCAGCGACCTCTACGCGCTCGGTGTCACGCTCTACCAGATGCTCACGGGCGCACTGCCGTTCAGCGCCTCGGATCCGATGGAGTGGGTCCATTGCCATATCGCGCGGCGGCCGGTGCCGCCGGCCGCGCGACTTCCTGGCGTGCCGGTGGCGGTCTCGCGGATCATCATGAAGCTGCTGGCCAAGACGGCGGAGGAGCGCTACCAGACCGCCTCCGGCCTGGAGCGCGACCTCCGGCGCTGCTTGACCCAATGGGAAGCGCAGGGCCGCATCGACGACTTCCCGCTCGGCGAAGACGACACGCCGGACCGGCTTTTGATCGCGGAGAAGCTCTACGGGCGAGTGCGCGAGGTCGATGCCCTGCTCGCCGCGTTCGATCGCGTGGTTACGAGTGGCGCGCCGGAGCTGGTGCTTGTCTCGGGCTATTCCGGCATCGGCAAGTCCGCCGTCGTGCACGAGCTGCACAAGGCGCTGGTGCCGCCGCGTGGGCTGTTCGCATCGGGCAAGTTCGACCAGTACAAACGCGACATCCCATATTCAACGCCGATCCAGGCTTTTCAAAGGCTGGTGCGGCCACTGCTCGGCCAGAGCGAGGCCGAGCTGGCGCGTTGGCGCGAGACGCTGCTGGAGGCGCTGGGGCCGAACGGACGGCTGATGGTCGACCTCGTCCCCGAACTGAACCTTGTCATCGGAGAACAACCGCCGGTCCCCGATCTGCCGCCGAAAGATGCGCAAAGGCGCTTCCAACTGGTGTTCCGGCGATTCATCGGCGTGTTTGCGCGGCCGGAACATCCACTGGCGCTATTCCTCGACGATCTGCAATGGCTGGATGCGGCCACGCTCGATCTGATCGAGGACCTGCTAACCCAGGCGGACGTGCAGCATCTGTTGCTGATCGGCGCCTACCGCGACAACGAGGTCGATGCCGCGCATCCGTTGAGGCGTAAGCTGGATGCGATCAAGAAAGCAGGCGGGAAGATAGCGGAGATCACGCTCGCGCCGCTGGCCCAGGGGCACCTCGGGCAGTTGATTGCGGATGCGCTACGCTGCGAGCCAAGGCACGCCGCACGGCTGACGCAACTTGTGCACGAGAAGACGGCAGGCAACCCGTTCTTCGTCATTCAGTTTCTTTACGCGCTGGCCGAGGAGCACTTGCTCGCGTTCGATCATGGTGCCTCCCGCTGGACGTGGGACCTGCAGCGCATTCGTGCGAAAGGCTACACCGACAACGTGGCCGACCTCATGGTCAGCAAGCTCACGCGCCTGCCGGCTGAAACGCAGAGGGCGCTGCAGGTTCTGGCCTGTCTCGGCAACGTCGCCGAGATCACGATGCTGTCTATTGTTCTTGGCGTCGCGGCGGAGCAGGTGCAGGCAGCGCTGTGGGAGGCGGTGCGTCAGGAGCTGATCGAGCAGCTGGACGGGTCCTATCGGTTTATCCACGACAGAGTGCAGGAAGCCGCCTATTCGCTGATCCCGCAAGCATCGCGGGAAGCGGACCATCTGCGGATCGGCCGGCTGCTGGCCATGCGGACGCCGCCGGACCAGCTTGAGGAGGCGATCTTCGAGATCGTCAACCAGCTCAACCGCAGCGCGGCGCTGATCACGGCACGAGAGGAACGTGAGCAGCTTGCTGCGTTCAACCTGATCGCCGGCAAGCGAGCCAAGACTTCGACCGCTTACGCCTCGGCGCTCACCTATCTCATCGCCGGTGGCACACGGTTGGCCGAAGATTGCTGGGAACGCCGGCACGAGCTCATCTTCGCGCTGGAGCTGGATCGGGCCGAATGCGAGTTCCTCACCGGCGCACTGTCGGAGGCGGAGTCGCGTCTGGCGGCGCTGTCGACCCGCACCGCTAGTACGGTGGAACGGGCCACGGTCGTGTGCTTGCGCGTGGATCTATACACGACCCTCGATCAGAGCAGCCGCGCCATTGCCGTCGCTCTCGACTATCTCCGGCATCTCGGCATCGACTGGTCGCCGCATCCAACGGAAGAGGAAGTGCGACGCGAATACGAGCGGGTCTGGTTACAGCTCGGAAGCCGCAAAATCGAGGCTCTGATCGAGCTGCCTTTGATGAACGACCCGGCATCCCTCGCGACCATGGATGTTCTGACCAAGCTCGCGCCACCTGCATTGTATACGGATGCGAACCTGCTTCTGCTGGCCACCTGCCAAGCGGTCAATCTCAGCCTTGAACGCGGCAATTGCGACGCTTCATGCATAGCCTATGTACGGCTGTCGATGATCGCAGGCCCCCGCTTCGGCGATTATCAGGCGGCATACCTCTTCGGTCGGCTCGGCTATGACTTGGTCGAAGGACACGGACTGACGCGCTTTCAGGCCAGGACCTATATGGCCTTTGCATATGGCGTTCTCCCCTGGACGAGACATGTCCGGGCTGGCCACGATTTGCTGCGCCGCGCGTTCGAGGCGGCAAACGCGGTCGGCGACCTCACTTACGCCGCCTATTGCGGGAACGAATTGAACACAAACCTTCTCGCGGCGGGCGATCCGCTTGGCGAGGTGGAACGCGAAGCCGAGCATGGCCTCGCGTTCGCGCAGAAGGCGCGGTTCGGGTTTGTCATTGACCGCATCGCCACCCAACTCGGACTGATCCGAACTCTCCGAGGGCTTACGCCGAAATTCGGCTACTTTAACGATGCGCAGTTTGATGAGCTTCGGATCGAGCGCCGTTTGGCCGATAACCCGGATCTGGCGTGGGCCGAGTTTTTCTATTGGACCCGCAAGCTGCAGGCGCGCTTCTTTGCCGGGGACTATGCGTCGGCCGTCGAGGCCTCGTCGCGGGCGCAACGGCTGCTGTTGCCATGGCCGTCCAACTTCGACATGGTCGAATATCAATTTTACAGCGCGCTGTCCCGCGCCGCCTCCTGCAATTCCGCGGCAGCTGGTGAGCGGCAGCAGCACCTGGATGCGGTCGCAGTGCATCACAAGCAACTTCAACTCTGGGCTGCGAATTGCCCGGAGAACTTCGAGAACCGCGCCGCGCTGGTCGGCGCCGAGATCGCACGTCTGGAGGGCCGCGATCGTGAGGCCATGGACCTCTACGAACAGGCCATCCGCTCGGCTCATGCCAATGGGTTTGTTCACAACGAAGCACTCGCCAACGAACTGGCAGCGCGCTTCTACGCGGCGCGTGGGTTCGACAGGTTCGCGCATGTATGCCTGCAGGACGCCCGCTACGGCTACGTCCGTTGGGGCGCTGATGGGAAGGTGCGGCAACTCGATCAGTTGTATCCGCGGCTCCGGGAGGCAGAGCCGGTCTCCAGGCCGACAGGCACCATCGGGGCGCCGGTCGAACACCTCGATCTCGCAACGGTGCTCAATGTATCGCACGCTGTGTCGGGCGAGATCGTGCTGGATAGGCTGCTGGACACACTTATGCGCACGGCGATCGAGCAGGCGGGGGCTCAACGGGGGCTGTTGCTTATCCCACAGGGGACGGAGCAGCGGATTGCGGCGGAAGCCACGACCCCGGGCGATACCCTCAAGGTGCTCGTGCAGGACCAGCCGGTGACCGCTGCATTGCCGGAGTCGATCCTCCGTTACGTCGTGCGCACGCGCGAGGCGGTGATTCTCGACGACGCCGCGGCCGAGAACCCATTTGCCGCGGACGCCTATCTCCATCAGCACCAGGCCCGTTCCATTCTCTGCCTGCCGTTGATCAACCAGAGCAAGCTCATTGGCGTGCTCTACTTGGAAAACAACCTGGCGCCGCACGTGTTCACACCGGCCCGGATCGCGGTGCTGAAACTGCTCGCCTCGCAGGCCGCGATCTCGCTGGAAAATACTCGCTTGTACCACGATGTCGTAGGACGCGAAGCAAAGATCCGACGACTGGTTGACGCCAACATCATCGGGATCTTCCTTTGGGAGTTCGAAGGGCAGATCATCGAGGCCAATGACGCGTTTCTCCGCATCGTGGGGCATGATCGTGAGGATCTTGTCGCCGGCCGGCTGCGCTGGACGGACCTGACGCCGCCGGAATGGCGCAAGCGTCATGAACAGGTCTGGACGCCTGAGATCAGGATGACCGGGATTGTACAACCGTTCGAGAAGGAGTATTTCCGGAAAGACGGCAGCCGCGTATCCGTGCTGGTCGGCGCGGCAGCTTTCGACGAAAGCGGGAACCAAGGCGTCTCATTCGTGCTCGATCTGACCGAGCGCAAGCGGGCGGAAGCTGAAGCCCGTCAGAGCGAGCGGCGCTATCGCGAGGTGCAGATGGAGCTGGCGCACTCCAACCGCGTCGCGACGATGGGGCAGCTCACCGCCTCGATTGCCCATGAGGTCAAGCAACCGATCGGCGCGACGGCCACCAATGCTGAGGCTGCCTTACGCTGGCTGGGCGCCCGGCGGCCGAACCTGCAGGAGGCCAGGCAGGCGCTCGATCGCATCGTCAATGACTCGATGCGAGCGGGCGACATCATCGACCGAATTCGCGATCTGATCAAAAAAGCGCCGCCGCGCAAGGGCGGTTTGGACATCAACGAGGCCATCCGCGAGGTGATTGAGCTCACCCACGGCGAAGCGGCAAAGTCTGGCGTCTCGATGCAGACGCACCTCCCGGAGGGCTTGCCGCTCATTCACGGCGATCGGGTCCAACTTCAACAGGTAGTTCTCAACCTGGTCGTCAACGCCGTGGAGGCGATGAGCGACATTGCCGACGCACCGCGCGCGTTGCTGATCACCACAGGGCAGGCCGAGTCGAGCGGCGTGCTCGTCTCGGTGCGGGACACAGGTCCGGGACTGGCGCCGGCGACCGTCGAGCGCCTCTTCGAGCCCTTCTACACGACCAAGGCGAGCGGCTTGGGGCTGGGGCTATCGATTTGCCGGTCGATCATCGAAGCGCACGGCGGCCGATTGTGGGCGAGCACGAACGTGCCCCGCGGTGCCATCTTTCACTTCACGGTACCTGGCCTCCCGCGCAACGCATCGTGATGGCGCGCGCTGGGAGTCTGACGGGTCCAGAGCGCTTTCCGCCTGTGTGGAAACGCTCTGGCTCATAATTGTCGAGCAATTTCATCAGCCTGAGATCGTTTCGAGTCAGGTTGTGTCCCAGGTGGTGGTGTAAGAGCTGTGGGTAAGTGGCCCGCCGGAGCGACCGTCCAGAGTCTGGCGGAGGCGGGCCACTTATCCACAGCGGTGGTCATTGCGACTCTTCGGTAAGGTTTGGCTGCGAACCCCAACGCGAACCAAGGACCCGACAATGACCGCGACCACCATGGACCTGAGAGAGCTGCTGGAGAAGACTGCCGACACCGACTTCCTGCGTGAGATGATCGGCTTCACCGCGCAACGACTAATGGAACTCGAAGTCGAGACCCTGACTGGAGCCCCGCATGGTAGCCGCAACGCCGATCGTCTCACCCATCGCAACGGCTACCGTTCGCGCGAGTGGGACACCCGCGCCGGAACGGTTGAGTTGCACATACCGAAGATCCGCAAGGGCAGTTACTTCCCCGGTTTCCTCGAGCCGCGGCGAATGGGCGAGAAAGCACTGACCGCCGTCATCCAGGAGGCCTACATCCAAGGGGTCTCCACTCGGTCTGTCGATGACCTTGTCCAAGCCATGGGGATGACGGGCATCTCCAAGAGTCAGGTCAGCCGCCTGTGCGGCGAGATCGACGAGCGGGTGAACACCTTCCTCAACCGTCCGCTGGAGGGCGAATGGCCCTATCTTTGGCTCGACGCCACCTACGTCAAAGTCCGCCAGGCCGGGCGCATTGTCTCGGTTGCCGTGATCATCGCTGTCGGTGTCAACGACGACGGCCGCCGCGAGGTGCTGGGGATGACGGTCGGTGCCTCGGAGGCCGAGACCTTCTGGACCGAGTTCCTGCGCTCCCTGGCGCGGCGCGGGCTGCGCGGTGTCAAGCTGGCAATCTCGGATGCGCACGAGGGACTGAAAGCCGCCGTCGCCAAGGTGCTGCACGCCACCTGGCAGCGCTGCCGAGTACACACCATGCGCAACCTGTTGGCCCACGCTGGACGCCAGGGACGCGGTGTCGCCGCCGCCTTCATCGCCACCGCATTTGCCCAGGACGATGCGGCCGCGGCCAAGGCACAATGGCGCAAAGTCGCCGATCAACTCCGGCCCAAACTGCCGAAACTCGCCGCAGCGATGAACGAAGCAGAGACCGACGTGCTGGCCTACATGGACTTCCCCGCCGCACACCGGACCAAGCTGCATTCCACGAATTCGCTGGAGCGGCTCAATGGCGAGGTCAAGCGCCGAACTGACGTCGTTGGCATCTTCCCCAATGAAGACGCCATCTATCGCCTGGTCGGTGCCATCTTGCTGGAGCGGAACGATGAGTGGTCGGTTCAACGCGCCCGCTACATGACGCTGGAAACTATCGCAACCCTGAGCGATGATGCCACTGTCAGCCTGCCCGCAATGGCCGACTGACATGACCCGGCCAGACCGCCGGAGAGCGTAATGAAGCCGCAGGTTCTTACACCACGGCTAGGGGCACGATCTCGAGTTCAGGCCGATATTGCTTTGTATGGCCGGTGTGGCAAAGCGCGCCGCGCGTGTCTGTGGCCGACAGCGGCGAATTCCCAGAGAGCCATCACAGTGCCGTTGCGTCGCCCTGACCGGCCGCTACCCCGCCTTGCGCCGGGCCCGACATTCCGAACGCGCCGCGTCTGCCCTGGTGTTAGTGCTTGTCTGAATCCGTAGTTATTTGCCGATGTCGGGGGGCGGTCTGTCCGTGAAGGGAGCGATCCGGCGTCTGCGCGGTCGACGGATTGGCGACACGCGGACCAGGTCGGAGACGGGTTGGCCGCAACGATGGCAAACAGTTACGCGCACGCCGGCGATGATGTTGGCAGGCCGCGCCATGATAGCGGCAGCATGTGCCGGTTTGGGCTGTTTCGCGAGTTTTACCCCTAATATCGGACCCTGATCCGTCACGCGGCGCCGTCTGGCGCGATATTGGCGGCTGCGGTCGGCATGCATCTGCCGCCCGCGTTCGCTCGCCTGATATCGGCGCCGGGCCTCCCGCTGCCTGCCGCTTCTCTCCTCCAGGGCGCACTCACGACCACAGTACATTTGGCCACGGTCACATCGGCGGCAGATACGAACCTGCTGACGACAACGGCCGCAAAGGAATAGCCGAGGATGCAGGTTCTCTTCGCAGTCAGAGTTACACGGTTTACATTGAGACAGCACTGCTGATAGACCTAGAACTACTTTGCCTTTACGATAATTGGCGCGTTTATCGCTTGAAGGTTGGCGACGATTTTTACCGCGCAGCAGCGCACTGTAAAGGCCGACTTCGGCAGGACACTCGCTCCCCGGATTGCCCAGGTAGGACCACAGGGACCTCCCGCCCCCGTCGCGTCGCTGCGCGCGAAGGGCGCTCCGCTCCGGGGGCGGGTCCCTCCTATGGTCTACCTGGACAATCCGGAATGCCGCAGCGCTGGTTGGCCGTCAGATGACACATCGGCGAATAACTTCGGATTTCGACCGGCGTCCACAGTTGTCGCCGAGGCGATCCTCGAAGTCCTGGATCGACTGTCCATCCACGCCAGCCGCTCCTTGATTGGCCTTCACACGTTTGAAGGCCTCCCAGACTTCCCGCTTCGGGATGTCGAACGGCTTTGCCCCGATCATGCGGCTCCTCCCGTCACCGGTTGGTGTAGCGCGACAATCTGGGTGAGAAGCGTATTGCCTCATCCGGGAATGCTCCCCAACGGCCCAAGCATTGCCTCACCAGAATGCTCCCCTCGCTGCGTCACTTTGTCAATCGGCGCCGGACGGATCGTACTCGATGTTTGGCACATGTCGGCGACAGCGATGATGAACCTGCGGGCGCGAACGACCCGACGCCAAGCCGGTGCCGGGTCGCATCACTGGGCGCTGTTCCGCGACAGCTCTGATGGCCGGTCAGCGACACGAGCGGATGGCCGGTTGACCTAGCCGAAAGTCGGGCTCGCCCGGGCGTAGGTCAGTCAACCGGCGACGTGGGCAAACCGTCCTCGCCCGCGCCCGAGGCATCTCCGTCGAAAGTGTGAAACATGCCGGGATTGTCGAGAGCGCAGCTGGGAAAGTCCGCATTCTTGTGCGCGAAGAACTCTACGACGATTGGGAGCCAGCAAGCCACGGTGACCCGACCGTGTGGGAGTGCCTCCAACACTTGGTCCGACAGCACGAGAAGGACGGCATCTCCCACGCTACGGCCGTCTTGTTGAAGAAGATCGATGCGAAGGCAGAGGCCGTAAAGGATCTGGCCTACTGCCTCTATGACATCAGCGCCAACAAGCGGAAGGATGCGAAGGAGGCCACGGCCTACAACGCATTAATCGCTGACTGGACAGAACTGACGCGTCAGGCGGCAGCGATCCACGACACGAGCGGGGATCGTCAGATCCCGCTGAATATTTAAGGGGCACGGGATAATGGCCAAAAGTACGCGCCAATACGTTTTCGAGGGCATGGAGCTGCTGCCGGCAGCGCTCATTCCCTTTGTCGAGAGGCGGCTGGAAAGCTCGCTCAAGGGGCATTGGCAGGTCCAGGTGGCGGAGAAGCTGCCGGGGCTCCGCCCCAACAGCAATGGCGCGGTAGGCTGGGATCAGGCCACCCTTTTTAACGCCATGGACCGCTTCTGGGGCGAGGCCTTTAAGGGCGTTCTCGGCCGCGCCGAGCGATCCTGGGTGAATGAGCTTGTCGATGTCCGCAACAGGCTCTCACACAACGAGACCTTCACCTATGACGACGCCGAGCGCGCACTCGAACTCAATGCGTCGTTTGATGGAGGCGATCAGCGCCGGTGGTACCGCTGAGCAGCTCTCGAAGATGCGCGACACCATTTTGCGCACGAAGTTCACCGAGCTTCAGCGCAATGAGGAGCGTCGCAAGACGCAGCGCCTGGAAATCTCCGTCGAGACCGTGGCTGGGCTTCTCCCTTGGCGGGAGGTGGTCGAGCCGCATCAGGATGTCGCGACCGGCGACTTCCAGCAGGCGGAATTCGCGGCCGATCTCGCCAAGGTGCATTCAGGCAGCGCGCCGCCCGAGTATCGCGATCCGCGCCAGTTTTTCAGCCGCACCTATCTGACCGATGGACTGAGCTCGCTCCTGATCGGCGCAGCCAAGCGGCTATCAGGCAGCGGCGGCGATCCCGTGGTTGAACTGCAAACCAATTTCGGCGGCGGCAAGACCCACTCAATGCTTGCCCTTTATCACATGGCGGGACCGACGCCGGTCCAGGACCTGTCGGGCCTTGATCGATTGCTGGATAAGCATGGGCTAGATGTGCCGCTGGCGGTCAATCGTGCGGTGCTCGTTGGCACGTCGCGTGGTCCGCAGGACGTCCTCAATGCCGAGGGTGGCCGAAAGATCCGCACCACCTGGGGCGAACTGGCATGGCAACTTGGCGGGGCCGAGGCCTTCGATATGATTGCCGAGAACGACGCCAACGGCATTGCGCCTGGTTCGCATATGCTCGAGACGATCTTCAAGAAATACGCGCCGTGCCTGATCCTGATTGACGAATGGGTCGCCTATCTGCGGCAAATCTATCGCGTCGAGGGGTTGCCGTCCGGTTCGTTTGACGCGAACCTGTCGTTCGTCCAGTCGCTGACCGAGGCAGTCAAAGCCAGCCCCGGCACTTTGCTGGTTGCGTCCTTGCCGGCGTCCCAGATCGAGGTCGGGGGGGAAGGCGGCCAGGAGGCGTTGGCGCGTCTCAAACAGACCTTCAGCCGTGTCGAATCTTCATGGCGTCCCGCAAGCCAGGAAGAAAGCTACGAGATCGTTCGCCGGCGCCTGTTTAAGGAGATTTCAGGGGACAAATTCCACCACCGCGACAACACACTGAAGCAATTCGCAAAACTCTATCGCGAGAACGCCAACGACTTTCCACAGGGCTGCGCGGACGAGGACTACCGGCGCAAGCTGGAGAAGGCTTATCCGATCCACCCCGAGCTGTTCGACCAGCTTTATACGACCTGGGGTTCGCTCGAAAAATTCCAGCGCACCCGAGGCGTGCTGCGCCTGATGGCGCAGGCCATCCACGAACTTTGGATGAATGCCGACCCGTCGGTGATGATCATGCCGGGCAGCGTCGCGGTGAGTTCGCCCCGTGTCGAGCCGGAGCTGCTCCACTATCTCGACGTCAGTTGGCAGTCGATCATTGCCGGCGATGTCGATGGGACGACGTCTACGCCCTATAAGATCGACCAGTTGGCGCCCAACCTGAACCGCTATTCAGCGACCAGGCGGGTCGCCCGTGCGATCTTCATGGGTACGGCGCCCACGCATCAACAGCAGAACACCGGCCTTGACGACAAGCAGATCAATCTCGGCGTCGTGCAGCCGGGTGAGCGGCCGGCGATCTTCGGCGATGCGCTGCGACGGCTAACGAACCAGGCCAAGTTCATGCATGCCGATCTCGGCCGTTACTGGTACTCGATGTCGGCGAGCCTCAATCGGATCGCGGCGGACAAGGCGGCGCAAATCGAGACGGCGCTCGTCCTGATGACGATCGACAGTGAGCTCGGCAAGTATGTCAACGGTCTTGCTGATCGTGGGCATTTCGACGCTGTCCAGGTTTCGCCAGCGTCGTCGGCGGAGGTCCCGGATGAAGCTGGGGGCGTACGCGCTGTGGTGCTGGGTGTCGCCCATCCACACACCGGTCGGGATGGCTCTGATGCATTGGTCGAGGCCAAGGACATCCTGATGCAGCGCGGCAGCACGCCGCGTGTCTATCGCAACATGCTGGTGTTCATCTCCGCGGACGCGCGCCAGCTCGACAACCTGAAAGATGCGGTGCGCGCGTCCATGGCCTGGGGCGAGATGGTGCGCGACACCGAACGGCTCAACCTTACCCAGAGCGACAGCGCGCTCGCCAAGGCGAAGTTGGCCGAGGCGAACGAGACGATGAAGACGCGCCTCAAGGAGGCCTGGTGCTATCTGCACTATCCCGCGCAGGAGAGCGCTCAAGCCGATGTCGAATGGGTGTCGGGCAAAATCCCGGCGCAGGACGGACTGCTGGCGCGGGCAAGCAAGAAGCTCCTGGCTGAGGAAGGGCTGCTGACGGAACTTGGGCCAACGCGTCTTGATCGCGATCTCCAGAAATACATCTGGAACGGCAAGCCGCACCTGTTCGCTGAAAGACCTGCGGGAATACCTCAATCGGTACACTTATCTGCCTCGCTTGAAAAATCAGGAGGTCCTGATAAAGGCCGTCAAGGCGGCCGTGAGCGGCATGCTGCCCGGCCCGTTCGCCTATGCTGAGCGATGGGACGAGGCGTCAGACACGTATCTCGGTCTTGCGATCGCGCAAGCCGGCAATGCGGCGGTTGTCATCGATAGCGACAGCGTCATCGTCACGCCGGACGTGGCCGAGGCGCACAGGCCTGTACCGCAACAACCAAGTTTCGGTGGCACGGCCGGCGGGGCCAACGACAAACCGCCGGGACTGGCAGAGCCATCAGGCGCCGGCCCGGCACCACCCGCTGCAGAGAAGAAGCCGACACGTTTCACTGGCGCCGTGATGATCTCGCCGGACCGGCCGGCAAGGGACATGCATCAGATTGTCGAAGCGATCGTCGAACAGCTAACGACGCTGCCCGGCAACAAGGTGAAGCTTAGGCTCGAGATCGACGCTGAGGTTCCTTTGGGACTTGATCGAGCCAAGGTACGAACGTTGGTGGAGAACGCCAACACACTCGGTTTCATCGAGAAGTCGGTCGAGTGAGTGTGTTGCTAGGAGCAGCCGTTGCGTCAGATTCGGGACCTTGCCCATGAGGAAACTGTGCACTCTCTACAACCTGCTTCCCGCAGCTTCCCTGACGCGGCGCGGGGCAATTGCGTTCGAGGAGAGGATGCCGAGAAGTGTCCGCTGGCGTTCGCGAATGTACCTCTCCAACCCCGCCGGACTTGGGGGTAGAGGTTGGGGTAGCGGGATCGCGAGAAGAAAGAAACTAAGTGATATCAAATAGTTAAAGGAGAGAACTGGCGGAGGGGATGAGATTCGAACTCACGGATGGGGTTGACCCCCATCAACGGTTTAGCAAACCGCCGCCTTCAGCCACTCGGCCACCCCTCCGCCGGGGCAACATTCCCGCGCCACCCGCGTACGCGAGCGACCCGGACACGGCGTTTGCACCGCATCTTCTAGGCAAGCGCCGCGTCAGCGTCAAACCTAAATCGTCAACGTACATCTAAGTGTCCCGATTAGGAAGTTCGCCATGCCTGGATCAGCCGCCTTACGAACTTCCGAATTGGTGAGGACACTGGCAAAGCATCGTTTTCTAGCGTGGTTTGTGGTTCCGAAGGCCGCTCCGGGGATGATCCACAGTATGGCGGACTTCGGAACCACCACACTAGCTCAGCGCCACCTCGAACCCACGCGCAGTCGCCCGACGCGCCATCATCGTCCCGTACCACCGCTTCACGTTCGGGAATGCGGCGAGATCGATCCTGTGCCGTTCGTGTCGCCAGGCCCAGCCCAGGATGGCGAAATCAGCGATCGAAACCTCGTCGGCGACGTATTCACGGCCGGCCAGCCGGCGATCCAGCACGCCATACAACCGAGCGGTCTCCTTAGAGTAGCGTTCCAGTCCGTAACGCTGGTCCTGAGGGTCCTCCACCTGCAGGAAGTGGTGCACCTGCCCGGGCATCGGACCGAACCCACCCATCTGCCACATCAGCCACTCCAGCACAGGCACCTGTTTGCGCAGATCCGTCGGGTAAAACAATCCCGTCTTCACCCCCAGATAGATCAGGATCGCACCCGATTCGAAAACGCTGATCGGCGTCCGGCCCGGCCCCTCGGGATCGATGATCGCCGGGATACGATTGTTCGGACTGATCTTGAGGAAATCCGGCGCGAATTGCTCTCCCTTGGAGATGTTGACCGTATGCACAGTGTATGGCAGCCCCATCTCCTCCAGCGCGACGCTGATCTTGCGGCCGTTCGGGGTGTTCCAGGTATACAGTTCGATCGGCATGCTGCTTCCCTTCCGCGTTAGGCGACAGAGTGACCACTAGCGCGGATCGGAGCAAGCCACCCGGCCCGCCAGAGCAAAGGAATCCGCGTGAAGATCGCCACCTGGAACGTCAACTCGATCCGCCAGCGTGAAATGCACGTGCAGCGCTGGCTGGATAAATGCCAGCCCGACGTGCTGCTCCTGCAGGAGATCAAGTGCGAGGCCGCTGCATTCCCGTCCCTGCCGTTCCACGGTCTGGGCTACACCGCCGAAGCGGTCGGCCAAAAGTCGTACAATGGCGTCGCCGTCCTGGCGCGCAAACCGTTCACCATCATCCACCGCGCCCTGCCAGGTCTGCCGGAAGGCGACGCACAGGCGCGCTATATCGAGATCGAGACCGACGACATCACCCTGATCGGCGTCTACGTGCCGAACGGCAACTCCCGCGGCGACGAAGGCTTCGCGTACAAGCTGGTCTGGATGGACCGCCTCGCCGATCGGGCCCAGGCGCTGCTGGACGCCGACCGGGCGTTCGTCATCACCGGCGACTTCAACGTCTGCCCGACGGACGAGGACTACGCGCCAGGCGCCCTGTCAGCCACCGACGCGCTGGTGCGGCCGGAGAGCCGGGCACGCTATCGGCGCATGATCTGGATGGGACTAACCGACGCCGTGCGCGCGGTGCGCCCGCACGGTGCGGTCTATACGTTCTGGGACTATCAGGCGGGCGCCTGGCAGCGCGACGTGGGCCTGCGGATCGACCACGCCTTGCTCTCGCCCACCCTGGCGGAGCGGCTGACCTTTGCCGACCCCGACCGGGAGGAACGTGCTCAGCCACAGCCATCCGACCACGTACCCGTCGTCACGCAGTTGAACTGACGGCTACTCCCAGTGCGCCGGGCGCCAGATCCACCGCCCCTGTTGCCGGCTCCATATCCACCGGCCTTCGACGTAGTGGCCATACCCCGGCCGCCGGTCCACGTAACGGCCGCCGATCCAGATGTAGCGATAGCCGTTCCAATGCCAATGACCGGGTTCCCACACCACGCGTGGACCCGGCAGAGGCGGCACCACTTCCGCGCGTGGCGGCGGGATCGGGGCGTAGCTCGGGGGCGGCGGCGGTTGCGCCCCGGCGCTCCCGATCCCGATCGCGAACACAGTCGCGCCAACAACAAGCCACTTCATCGCCAGACTTCTCAACGCAAAAACTCCTCAACGACAACTGCCCCGCACATACCACCGGTCCCGGTAACCGTGGATGGCGGAAAGTAAGTAGGTTAGAGCAATATCAGCCTGACTCGAATCGCGAAGCGACCTCAGGTTGATGAAATTGCTCGATAAATTTGAGCTAGTCTCCCAATTCGGAAGTTCGCCATGCCTGGATCAGCCGCCTTACGAACCTCCGAATCGATGAGGACACCAGCAAAGCATTGTTTTCTAGAGCATGATCGCGCTGAGCGAAACGTCCCCGGCGCGTGAATCATGCGATCAAACAAAGAGATAGACCATTTTCGGCCTGCACAGTCAGGCTGAGAATTGTCCAGTGTGGCGTGTGGTTCCGAAGTCCGCTCCGGGGAACGAGCCACGGTATGGCGACTTCGGAACCACCACACTAGAGCGTTCCCACTCAAGGTGAAAACATTCTAGCCGGCGCATCGTGGTGAACTTGCGTTAGATATCAGCATAGCAATGGGTTTCCGCCGCAACCCCGGGATGTGTCACCGCACCCAGATGCGCCGGCCCGACCAGCTGCGCATATTTCCAGATCGCGCCCATGTTGTAGTCGGTCTTCCGGGGTGTCCAAGCCGCCCTGCGTGCCGCAATCTCGGCGTCCCCCACGTCGAGGTCGATCGTGCCCTTGTCGGCATCGATCACGATTTTGTCACCATTCTTCACCAACGCCAGCGGACCGCCGACCGCGGCTTCCGGCCCGACATGGCCGATGCAGAAACCGCGGGTGGCCCCTGAGAACCGCCCGTCGGTGATCAGCGCCACCTTTTCGCCCATCCCCTGGCCGTAGATCGCGCCCGTCGTGGACAGCATCTCCCGCATGCCCGGCCCTCCCTTCGGCCCCTCGTAGCGAATGATGATGACGTCGCCTTCCTTGTATGCCCGAGCCTCGATCGCCGCGAAGGCCTCCTCTTCGGAATCGAAACACAGTGCGGTACCTTCGAACCGCAGGCTGTGCAGGCCGGTGACCTTCACGATCGCACCCTCGGGCGCGAGGCTGCCCTTCAGCCCGACCACGCCGCCGGTCGGCGAGATCGGCCTGGACACCGGATAGATCACGTCCTGCCCGGCCGGGAACACGATGCCCTCATGGTTCTCCGCCAACGTCTTGCCGGTAACCGTCAGGCAGTCGCCGTGCAGCAGGCCTCCGTCCAGCAGAGCCTTGATGATCACCGGAATCCCGCCGACGTTGTGCACGTCCAGCGCGACATACCTGCCGCTCGGCTTCAGGTCGGCAATGTACGGAGTGCGCCGCATGATAGCCACCACGTCGTCCATCGTGAAGCGGAGGCCCGCCTCGTGCGCCAGCGCCGGCAGGTGCAGACCGGCGTTGGTCGATCCGCCGGTGGCCCCCACCAGCACCGCGGCATTCTCCAACGCCTTCAAGGTGACGATGTCGCGCGGCCGGATCCGCTGCTCGATCAGGTTCATCACCGCCCGCCCGGACTCGACCGCGAACCGGTCGCGCTCCTCGTAGGGGGCCGGAGATCCCGCCGATCCCGGCAGTGCCAGGCCGATGCCCTCCGAAACCATCGCCATCGTATTCGCAGTAAACTGTCCGCCGCACGCGCCCGCGGACGGGCACGCGACGCATTCCAGTTCGTGCAGGTCCTCGTCCGACATGCCGCCCGCGGCGTGCAGGCCAACCGCCTCGAACAGGTCCACGACGGTGACGTCCCGCCCCCTGAACTTCCCCGGCAGGATCGACCCGCCATACATGAACACACTCGGTACGTTCAGCCGCAGCATCGCCATCATCATGCCCGGCAGCGACTTGTCACAACCGGCCAGCCCCACCAGCGCGTCGTAACAGTGCCCCCGCACCGTCAGTTCCACGCTGTCAGCGATCAGGTCCCGCGACACCAGCGACGACTTCATCCCCTGATGGCCCATGGCAATCCCGTCGGTCACCGTGATGGTGGTGAATTCCCGCGGCGTGCCGCCCGTCTCGGAAACCCCCTTCTTCACCGACTGGGCCTGGCGGTTCAGAGCGATGTTGCACGGTGCCGCCTCGTTCCAGCAGGTGGCGACGCCGACAAGAGGCTGGTTGATCTCATCCTCGGTCAGCCCCATCGCATAATAATAGCTGCGGTGCGGTGCCCGGCTTGGGCCCACGGTTACGTGGCGGGACGGCATTCTTGATTTGTCCCAGCGCCTGGTCAGCATGGCCGTGTCCCTTTCCCGTTTCTATGAATGAGGCGGTTATAGCCCCGTCGGGACCGACGCCAAGGCCTGCCCACGGGCGGCCGACGATCGCGGCATGATGTTCCGCCATACCAGGTCAACGCTGTGGTGGAAAAACATTGCGCAACGGTTTAGGTTCCAATTACGATCCGACCGGATACGTTGTGCAGGCGCAACGCCCGTAACCGATGGGAAATCCACCGCCCATGTACCTTTGCAAGTTCATGCAAAATGGGCACGTCAAAGAAAGCTTCAACCTGGACGTCGAGACGCTCGATGCCGCCATTGCGACGGGCCGGAAGATCCTCGCGGACCACTTTGACATCGATCAGCGCGATGGAGTCGAGATCTGGCTGGATCAGGCGTTGCTGTACGAATTTATCCGCGACGACGTTTCCGGATCCTCAACCGCGGAGGAGTGACAGCGGTCAGATCATTGCGACTGCCTTAAATGTGTGTTGCCGTATCGACATTGACAAGTCATCCCAGGTGGGCTTCGAATGCAGACATCGGGAGCTCTTGTCGATGCGGATCACCAGAGAAGAACTCTCCATCAAGGTGGTTGTGCGCCGGCTCAGGACTGGCAGCGCCCCTTTTATCTGGGAGATCACCAGGGACCATGCGGCGGAACCTCTGTGCGCGTCCGCCGACGGATTTCGGAGCATGGAGGAGGCCTACCGGGCGGGGCGAGCAAGGCTGCGGGAGTTCGTGCCGCCGCGGCGCCCTGCGCGCGAAATGACCGAGGGCAGTAACGGGTAACCATGTCCGCGGTGCGGCGGTTTGGGAACTCGAACCCGACTGCGTGCTCATATTCATCGCCGGCGTCAACCTTTTGTTCACCTTTGACCCATAGAACGGGTCCATGAACGAGCGTGCGCTCCTGTTTCTGCTGGTCTTGCTGGCGCCGTGCCGGCTTCTGGCGGACACTCTTCCGACACCGCTGCCGGCAGGCAACCAGGCGTGCCGCCAGGCCATCCTGACGGCCGAGCGGGCCTATCACATACCATCGCACTTGCTCTCGGCCATTGCGCGGGTGGAAAGCGGACGCCGCGATCCGGACTCGGGCGCCTACAATCCCTGGCCCTGGACCATCAACATGGATGGCCAGGGCAGCTTCTACGACAACAAGGCACAGGCGGTGGCGGCGGCCGTGGCGATGCGCACACACGCCAGCAAGTCGCTCGATGTCGGATGCATGCAGATCAGCCTGACCTTTCATCCGGATGCCTTTCCCGACATGAACCAGGCCTTCGACCCGGCAGCGAACGCCGATTACGGCGCCCGGTATCTGTTACAGCTGTATGAGAAGACAAACTCCTGGCCGAAGGCGGTGGAGATGTATCACTCCGCCACGCCTGACATCGGGCAGGAGTATGGGCGCCGCGTCTACGCCGCCCAGCCCGACGAGCAGCGGGTGGCCGAAGCAATCGAGCCCTATCCTGTCGCCAGCACGTGGGGATCGCCGTTCGGCCATGCGACTCTGTTCGCGCCCCTGCGAGTGGGGGCGCCGCATATCATTCCGCAGGTGACGAGCCTGGGGGGCGGACCGCCGCCCGGGCGGACGCTGGCGTCCTATCGACTGAACCCGGTTCGGTTGGCGTTCCGCTCGCCGTAGGCTGCTTTCAAACTGACTGCGCAGGCCGAACGTGGTCGAACACTTTGTTTGATCGCGTGATTCACGCGACCGCATGACGCCCGCTACGCCCGCATCTCCGCCAACCCCTGCCTGAGGTCGGCGATCAAATCGTCCGTATCCTCCAACCCGATATGCATCCGCACAACCGGCCCGGCGAACACCGGCCCGCCGGCGGTGCGCGTGATGAAGCCCGTGGTCGGCACCGCCAGGCTCTCGTACCCGCCCCACGACGAGCCGATGCCGAACAGTTCCAGCGCTTCGACGAACCGGTGCGTCGCCGCCGTCGTAAACTCCGGCTTGAACTCCACCCCGAACAAGCTGCACGCCCCGGTGAAATCCCGCCGCCACAGCTCGTGCCCCGGCGCGCCGGGCAGCCCCGGATGCAGCACCTGCGCGACCTCCGGCTGCTGACGCAGCCAGTGCGCCACCTGCAGCGCCGACTCCATCTGCGCCTGCAGGCGCACCGCCATCGTCCGGATCCCGCGCAGGGTCAGCCAGCAATCGTCCGGGCTGGCATACTGCCCCAGCATCCGGCCCGCCGCGTGCAGCACCTGCCAGTCGGCGTCGTTGTTCACCGTCACCGCGCCGATCAGCACATCCGAATGCCCCGCCGGATATTTCGTCGCCGCCTGGATCGACACATCCACGCCATGCGCGAACGGCTGGAAGTGATGGATGCCCCAGGTGTTGTCCATGAACACCTTCGCCCCGCCGGCATGAGCCGCCCGAGCGATCGCCGGCACGTCCTGCACCTCGAACGTATGGCTGCCGGGGCTCTCGGTGTAGACGACCTTCGTATTCGGCCGCATCAGCGCGCCAATCCCCGCCTCGTCGATCTCCGGCAGATAGAACGTCGTCTCGATCCCCAGCCCGCGGAGCATGCCGGAGGCGAAGTTGCGCGCCGGCCCATAGACATGATCCGGCATCAGCATGTGATCGCCCGTCTTCAGCCAGGCCAGCAGCGGAGTGGTCACCGCCGCCAGCCCGGTCGACACGATGTAGCAGCGCGTCCCGCCTTCGATCGCCGCGATCGCATCCTCCAGCGCCCAGTGCGTGGCCGACCCGCCCGTGCCGTACGTCAGCACCTGCTCGCCGCGTCGAGCCGCCAGGCGCCTGACGTTCGGCGACGGTTGGAACCAGGACGGTGGACCCGCGGAGCAGCGGCGGGTTGACAAACCCATGCTCCCGCTTCGTCGTTCGGCCGACATGCGACAGCGTGGTACGGAAGCCGCGCTTCCGGGTCTCCTCAGTCATATTCAGCCAATCTCCACCGGGGTGTCGGAGCGGCCGCCCCATTCCGTCCAGGATCCGTCGTACACGGCGCCCTCCGGGAAGCCCGCAATGCGCAGTCCCAGGGTCAGGATGCAGGCCGTGACACCCGATCCGCAACTGGTCACCACCGGCCGCGTCCCGTCGATCCCGGCGACCTCGAAGCGTCCTCGCACCTCGCCGGCCGGCCGGAAGGTGCCGTCGGCATGCAGCAGATCGGTGTAGGGCAGGTTGACCGAACCCGGAATATGGCCGCTGCGCATACCGGCCCGAGGCTCCGGCACCGCGCCGGTGAACCGGCCGGCAGCGCGCGCATCCACCACCAGTTCCGCGCCGGTTAGCACATTTCGAAGGATATCGCCGACGCCGCGCAACCGGGCAGCGCGGTAATCGGGCCGGAAGTTCCCGGGCGCCGGCGGGGCGGCATCGCCGTCCTGGATCGGCGCGACCTTCCTTAAGCCATTTCGGCAAGCCACCATCCAGCACCGCGGCCTCGTCGTGTCCGAACAGCCCCATCAACCACCAGCCGCGGGCGGCCGAAGCCAGGCCCTTCTGGTCGTAGAACACGATCCTCGATGTGTTGCCGACGCCAAGCTGCTGCATCAGCTTCGCGAACCGGCCTGGCGTCGGCACCATGTGCGGCAGATCAGTGTCCGGATCGGCGATCTGGTCGATGTCGAAATACCGCGCACCAGGGATGTGGGCCCGCAGGAACTCGGCCTTGCCGTCCTTCGGTTCGTTCGGCAGATACTTCGTTGCGTCGAACACGATCAGGTCGGGCTTGCCCAGTTCCCCGGCCAGGAATTCGGTTGTTACAAGTGGTCCCATTGTCATCCCCGTCCTCACCCGTGTTGCGGTCTGGTGTCCCGCCCCCGCTCGTTCGCCGCGCGGTGCGACAAGCGTCAGGGGCAGGACACCGAATACCAGTATCGCGCATGAGACAAGCGCGATACGTCGGCCCGTCCGAACTATCCGGTTCCCGCGGCGAATCGCGGTGGCTGCACGACCCGCGCTGTGCGATCGGATACCAGGTCGGGCCTTTCGTCCTGTCATCGAGCCGCACCAGCGCCGCCGCGGGCGAAACGACGGTCAAGGGCGACAGAGAGCAGGCTTACCGTTCCGTCATCGTGGTGTATCCTGTCCGGATAATCGGAGAGGGTGGACCCTATGATCGTCGCCGACGTCATGACCCGCAACTGCATCACCGTCGCGCCGGACGCTACCGTGGAGGAAGCCGTCAACCTGATGCTGTCCCGGCACATCTCCGGTCTTTTCGTCGTGGACACAGCCGGCGAACTGGCCGGTGTGATTACCGAAGGCGATCTGCTCCGCCGCGACGAGCTCGGGACCCAGCGCAACCGCCCCTGGTGGCTTCGCCTCCTCGCCTCCCCCGCCCGGCAGGCCGCGGACTTCACCCGCGCGAATGGCCGGCACGTCCGCGACGTGATGACCGAGGATGTGCTGAGCATCGCACAGGACGCCTCGCTCGAGGACGTGGTCGAGACGATGGAGAAGCACCATATCAAGCGCCTGCCGGTGACCGCCGACGGCAAGGTCGTTGGGGTCGTCAGCCGGGCGGACCTGCTGCGTGCGCTGATCGGACGGGTCCGGAACGTGGAGCCGCTGGCGACCGACGACCGGGCGATCCGCACCGCCATCCTGAACACACTGGAGGCCCAGCCATGGGCACCGATGACGACGCTGAACATCACCGTGGCCGACGGCACCGTCGATCTTTGGGGGTCCATCACCAACGACGAGGAACGCCATGCCATCCGCGTCATCGCCGAGAACGCGTCCGGGGTGAAGGCCGTCATTGACCACCTGGTCTACATCGAGCCCTACACCGGCACGGTGATCGATGCACCGGACGTGAAGTCGTAGCGCGCGTCATCAGGCGCCAACCGCCACGGCGGCTCTTTTGCGGCGCCTGGTCACCCCGGGCTGGTCTGCTCACGCCGTGCGAGCACCGCGCTGATCCCGGCCTTCGCAACAGCGAAAACGCTCCGCTGATCTCGCCGCCAACCGCCAGGGTGGCGCCATCGCCGGCGTGGCCCGTCCCGGCTGCCCCGTCCACTTGGCCGCCTGCCAAGTTGACCGCCGGTTCTCGCAGCACCATGCGGCGGGTGCGTTCGCAAGCACATTGAGCCGGTCGCCACAAGCGGGAACGCGTGACGCTTGCCCGCGCGACCAACCCGAAGACTTTGCCGTGAAGACCGGTTCAGTCGTCGCTCGACATCCAGTTGTTCTGGTGGAAATTCTGACCCGGAGCGTGATACCGCGCCGCCTGGGCACTCGCTGCACCGACGGTCAGGCTGAGTGCGGCCAGCGCTGCAAGGATGGCGGTCTTCATCGTAAGCCTCCATGGCCAGAACATGATTGCGCTGAGCGGAACGTCCCCGGCGCGTGAATCATGCGATCAAACAAGGACCTGGACCATCTTCGGCGTGCACAGTCAGGATGAGAATGGTCTGGTCGGACGGGGATGATCAAGCTTGATGGACGCGGAAGTGGGTCCTCACCCGTCGAAAGATAATCTTTGTCATCGCATTGGGGTTATCTGCGCGCCGGTGAAATTTTGCCTCTCTTTGAGGACCTGAGAACGGCGCCTGCTACGCGCCGGTTGAGGGCGATGAACGCTGACGCCGCCAGCGTGATGGGGAATCGCACTCTTTTCGGATCGACGTGAGCATTCGACCACGTTCAAAAGGCATGAACGGGGCATCGACATGGATTGGTTCCTGTGCAACGTTACACTTGCGGCTGTCCCGGTTTCCCTGGCCAGTGGACTGCGGACCGGTTCGGTGATCCGCCTGACCGGACCCGCGAGCACCGGCCGGGCAGATCACACCGGCAAGTAAAGCCATGCGGCCTGAAGGCTTGCACGGAGCCTGGATTTCTGGAAGGGATGTGGCGGCTCGATTGACGCGCCCTGATCGCGACCGGGCGAAAGCTAAAGGGCGATAACCCGAAGAAGGAATGGACGTGATACGGTTTTCTTTCTTGGTTTTTTACGTGACAGCAGCCTTGGCGACCGTCGCTTGCGTGACGGCACAGGCGGCCGTCAGCCGGGATCAGTTCCCGCCGCGAACAACCGGCGATCTCGTCGCGCTGTGTGGCGCCGGCAAGGACGACCCCCTCATGACGGCCGCGGTGAACTTCTGTCAGGGTTTCGCTGAAGGAGCGGTCGAAGTTGCGCTTGGCTATGAGAGCATGGCTCGCCAGAACCGGAAGCCGTTCTGCCTGCCGACGCCGGGGCCGTCACACAATGAAGCCCTCGCGCAATTCGCAGCTTGGGCGAACGCCGAGCCGAAGCGTCTGGATGAGCCTCCGGGCGTTGGCCTGATCAGGTTCCTCGTGCACCAATACCCGTGTCCGCAGCCAGCCATGAAGCGAGGCCAGGTGAAATGAATGTTTCCACAGGCGAAGGACGAAGGAGCCCGTTCATGAGGAAGGGTGTTATCGCGTTGGTTGTCGCGGCTGTCGCGCTCACCGGTTGCTCCAACCTGACTCCAGGCGAGCAGCGCGCTGCGACCGGCACCGGGATTGGCGCGGCGGGTGGTGCGGTCATCGGCGCGCTGGCCGGCAACGCGGCACTCGGCGCCGGCATTGGCGCGGGCGCCGGCTTGCTCGGCGGATTGCTGGTCAATGCCTGGAAGAACAACGAACACCAATCGTACGAAAAGGGCTACGCCGCGGGGCAGCAGCATCAGCAGCAGCAGCAGCAATAGAGGAATACCAGCCTGACGGGGATCGGAAAGCGACCTCCGGCTGATTCCATAGCGTGTTGAACGTGAGCGGGAGCGTTTCCACTCGCGCTAGGAATGACCCGCGATCTTGACCATTGCCTCTTCAGGACTTTCGGCACGAGTGACTTCTTTCCGACGCTGCGGTACCAGCCATCCAACGCCGCGCGCACCCGGGCAGGGACGTACGCGAACTGTTACCGACATCGGGAGGCCATCCCGACGTCTCTACCGGATTATGCGGCAGTCGAAATGGTGACAGCCGCGGCCCACGAACCGGGCGCAAATGAGGCGTCCGGACGTCTGATCTTGGCGTTGTCGCCGTCCACGATGGGGTAACGGAGATGAGGAAGTTTCTCGGTGCGAGTGCCGGTGCGATCATTCTGCTCGGCGCGATGGCGCCTTCGGCAATAGCTGACTGGCACGGCGGCCATGGTGGCTACTATGGCGGCGGCCATGGTGGCTACTATGGCGGCTGGCATGGTGGCTACTACGGCGGCTGGCATGGCGGCTGGTATGGCTATCGCGGCTGGGGGCCGTGGGCTTACGCGCCTCCGGTCGTTTATCCACCGCCGCCGGTGTACTACGCCCCACCGCCGGTGTATTACCCTCCGCCATACTACCCGCCCCCCGGCTACCGCTAGGCCCGTGCGCCATCCGATGAGCGGCTGACCGTCCCGCCCAGCGCCCCTTCCGCCCGGGCTGCGCCGGCGTTGATTTGGACCAGATCCGGAACATCCGGGCTGGCTGGCGCCAGGGGCCATGGATCCGGCAACAAAAAAGGCCGCGGGCGGCCTCAGCCCCTACATCGTGCATCCGCGCGAAGCGGGCCAGAGCGGGATCACGCTGGCCAGCGGCGCCGAGCGGCCTCTGGCCGACAAAATTGCCCGACAATTCCCAGCGGACCATTTGCACTCTGGGTGGAAATGCTCCGCATAATTTTTCGGGTCCACTGTGCGGGCCGAGAAGGGCCCCGCTCTCTGGTTGATCGCATGATTCACGTGCCGGGGAAGTCCCGCTCAACGCGATCATGCCTTGAGAGCCACCAGTCTGACTCGAATCGCGAAGCGACCTCAGGCTAATGAAAGTGCTCGATAAGTATGAGCCAGAGCGTTTCCACTCCCAGAGCGTTTCCACTCAACGTGAGAACGCCATCTAGCCCCCGTTGGCTGAAATGGCACTTCGGTTCGCCGTCGTATCCGCGGCCGGGTGGCCGCTCTCCGCGTGGCCAAAGATCTTGGCGAAAACAGTTCCCTTCCCGAGGAAGTGGGCGACTGGATGGTTGCAGTGTCCGGAAAACGCCTGTGTGCCGTACTGCAACTCCTCCGCTCCCGGATGCACACCCTGTGCGAAAGCGGCGACACTCAGGCCCAGAGTCAGGGCGCCGGCGGCCGCTAGGACCATCTTTTTCATCGGGATTCTCCGTCTCTCGTCAGGCAGGCGTCCGGCTTCGACAGGCCACGGGTCGGGCCTGCAGCGTCGGACGACAATACCGCAGTGCAGGATCAGATATATGTAGCAGATTGGGAAATGCCATTACGGCATAGGCCGCTCTGGCTCCTCGCGTCAACGGGCTTTCTGGTTGGCGGGCTGCGAGTGGCCCGCGGCCACGGTGCACCCGCGCCTCTCCGGATCAACCGATATGTCGGCCGCTCCGTCCGAGTTGGCCCGATTCTCAAAGGGGGATTCGCTGCCATCTTTGTACGATGTCGAAGCCGACGCCGCCGGCGCCTGCACAGTCAGGCTGAGAATGATCTAGAGCATGTCGCGCTGAGCGGAAGTCCGCCAGCTGGTCAGCCATCTTGCGACCTCAAATCAAAGAGGACACTAGCAAAACATTGTTTTCTAGTGTGGTGTGTGGTTCCAAAGTCCGCTCCGGGGACGATCCACGGTATGGCGTACTTCGGAACCACACTAGCGGGTCTGCCCCGGTTCGCGTGACTCGCCGGCAAACGCGAGGCGCCCGATGCGCAAACTTATCGCTGATCCGGATAGTCGGCGCCGATCGCCGTCTCCGCCCAGGTGTCAAGTTCGTGACGCTGGGTCTGCATCTCCTCACGAATGCGTTCGACGGCCGCTCGGCCCAGGGCGAGGCGGAACGGCGGCTTGCCCGACTGCACCACGTTGATGATCGCCGCCGCCGCGCGCACCGGGTCGCCGGGCTGGCGCCCGTCGGTGGTGATGTTTTCCTTCCGCCGCTTGCCGGCTGTCGCCGCGTAGGCATCGATCGTGCGGCTGGACTGGCGCAGCGACCGTCCCGCGAAATCGGTGCGGAAGCCGCTGGGTTCGACGACCATCACGCCGATACCGAGCGGCCCGACTTCCTTGCGCAGGGCGTCGGACAGCCCTTCGACGGCGAATTTCGTGGCCGAGTAGAAGCCCGAACCCGGTGCGGCCATGCGCCCGCCGACAGAGGAAATGTTGATGATGTATCCGCTGCCTCGCGCTCGCATTCCGGGCAGGACGACTTGCGTCATCGCGACAAGGCCGAAGAAATTCGTATCGAAAAGGGCGCGGATTTCCGCCGCGCTGGCTTCCTCGACGGCACCGCGGTAGCCGTAGCCGGCGTTGTTCACCAGCACGTCGATGGCGCCAAACCGGGCCTCGGCCTGCCGCACGGCGTGGCTGATCTGGGCGCCGTCGGTGACGTCGAGCGGCAAGGCCAGGGCGCTGTCGGGATGACCCGCCACGATGTCGGCCACGGACGCCGGATCGCGCGCCGTAACGACCGCATTCCAGCGGGTTGTTGCGTGGTCATTACGCGCCAGCACCGCTCGGGCGAGTTCCCGGCCGATGCCGGTCGAGCAACCAGTGATAAACCACGTGGGCATGGGTCGATCTCCGATGCGTTGTCCCCTCCCGGGCGACGGGAGGGGGATGCCGCGTTCGGCTGGTCAGTCGGTCTTGATCCAGACCGACTTTACGTTCAGGTATTCCTCGAGGTGCTGCACGCCCGACTCGCGGCCGTAGCCGCTCATTTTGTAGCCGCCGAACGGCACGGCGGGGTCCATCGCCTGGTAGCAGTTGATCCAGACCGATCCGGCTCGGATGGCCTTCGCCAGCCGATGCGCCTTGCCGACGTCGCGCGTCCAGACGCCGCTGCCCAGGCCGAACTGGGTCTTGTTGCCGCGCTCGATCACTTCCTCGATGTCGGTGAACGGAATGGCGGAGATCACCGGACCGAAGATCTCCTCCTGCGCGATGCGCATGTCGTCGCGCACATCGGCGAATACCGTGGGCGGAACGAAGATAGCCCTTTCGCCAGTCGCGCCATCGGTCAGCCGTTCGCCGCCGGACAGCGGACGCGCGCCTTCCTGGCGGCCGATGTTCAGATAGCCGGTGACGCGGGTCAGTTGCTCCTGCGAAACCAGCGGACCGACCTGCGTCTGCGGGTCGCTGCCGTCACCGACGCGCAGCGTCTTGCTGAAATCGGCGACCCGGCTGACGAATTCGTCGTAGATCTTCTTCTCGACGAACAGCCGCGTGCCGGCGCTGCAGATCTGGCCGGAGTTGGCGAACACCGCCATGCCGGCACCCGGCACCGCCTGCGTCCAGGTCGGCGTCGGCGAACACGATGTCCGGCGACTTGCCGCCGAGTTCCAGCGACACGCGCTTCAGGTTCCCGGCGGAGGCGCGGATGATCGACTGGCCGGTCAGGTGCGAACCGGTGAAGGCCACCTTGTCGACGTCCGGATGCGCGGCCAGCGCCGCGCCGGCGGTTTCGCCGAAGCCGGGGACGACGTTGACGACGCCCGGCGGGACGCCGGCCTCCAGGCACAGTTCGGCCAGGCGCAGCGGGGTCAGCGGGGCTTCCTCGGCGGGCTTCAGCACCACGGTGCAGCCGGTCGCCAGCGCCGGTCCGATCTTCCAGATCGAGGCGGTCAGCGGCCCGTTCCACGGGATGATCGCGCCGACCACGCCGACCGGTTCCTTCAGCGTGAAGGAGACGATTTCGCCAGGCAGCGAGTTTTCGATCGTTTCGCCATGCAAGGCCGTCGCCATGCCGGCGTAGAACCGCAGCATGCCGACCGCGCGCGCCTTGTTGCCGCGGGTGCGGGTGATCGGCGCGCCCATGTCGAGCGTGTCGAGCGCGGCGAATTCCTCGATATCGCGCTCCACCAGGTCGGCGAGCTTCAGCAGGATGGCCTGCCGCTGGGCGGGCTTGAACTTGCTCCAGGGGCCATTGAAGGCCTCGCGCGCCGCGGCGACCGCGCGGTCGATGTCTTCCGCGTCGCCTTCGGCGACATGGGCGAGGATTTCGCCGGTGGCGGGATTGCGGGTTTCGAAGGTCTTGCCGGAGGCTGCCTCGACCCATTTGCCGCCGATCAGCATGCGCTTGGTCTTGCCGTCCAGGAACGGATGGACCTGTGTCATGACGTTCATCAGTGTGGTCTCCTCACCAAGGTCGGTTCCGTTTCGTTCGGCGCTTGCAGCAGCGCCGCCCCGAGTGATCCGGCGTGCTTCCCGTTCAATGCGAACGAGACCTCGAAGCCGTCGGTGGTACCGAGCTTGAGGATAAGGTTGTCGCCGTGGTTCTGTTGTTCAAGCTGCCATTGTCCCAGATGTTGCACGATGCGCATGCCGTCGCCGGGGAACCGCTCATCGAGCGCGGACTGCAACATGCGTGGCAGCGTCATCATCAATCCTGACAACGCATCGACGGGCAGAACGATACGATGGGTCCCGCCGTCGATCGCGACGAAGTCGAGAGCAATTTGTGTCCCGCCCGGCAGCACGCCCCAGCTTGTCAGTTTCTGGCCCTCGATCGCCGCGGCCTGCATCGTCCCTCCGATGAATACGCTATATTCTATTGGATATAACGTATCACGAGGGACGAGTTTACCCGGGCGCCGTTCCGGCGAGCGGCGAGAGGAAAGACGATCTGTATTCAAATCGACCTGGGCGGCGTGCAGTCGAAAAGGCTAAAAGCATCCCGGCGAGAAAGTATTATCGATACGGCCCGCAGGCGAACAAGCGGATGTGCCACGCGCCGGTAGAGGGAACCGCCGCAAGTCGTGGTCGACCGGCACGAGGCGGGTCATACAAGGGCCGACCGCAGCTTTTCAGCCAGCCTGAACGCGCACCATGCTGCCGCTCAGCGTGACCTCCGGTGGTTCAGCTCAGACGGATTGTGCTGTCTGGATCTGAACCCCTGACCTCGTTTCTTGTGGGCAGGTTCACCCCACACCCATGGGATGCTTCTGTCGGGATAGGACCACTGGCGCGGTTTCCATTCGCGTTGGCTCACGGAACCCGCTCTAGCTCTCTGTTTGAGAGCGTGATTCACCGCTCCGGTGATTCCACCTGTGCGGATCACGCTCTAGCGCGGGTGCGAACGGCAGCGCATGAGCGGCTGGATGCGCTCGCCGAAGGTATCCATGCCGGCCAGGAAGTCGTCGAAGGTCAGCATGATACCCTTCACCCCCGGCGTGGTGGCCACCTCGTCCAGCATGGCCGCGACATTGGCGTAAGAGCCGACCAGCGTGCCCATGCTGAAATTGATCGGCGACGGGGCGCGCTGGATCGTCGAGGCCATTGAGGTTTCGGAGGGGGCGGTGTCCTCGGCGGCCTTGCCGAGCAAATGGGCAATCGCACCTTTATCGATCCCCGCGTTGTAGAGATCCCATTTTGCCATGGCCGCCTCGTCGGTCTCATCGGCGATGATCATGTACAGCACGTAGGTGCCGACAT
Organism: uncultured Alphaproteobacteria bacterium; assembly: GCA_963817185.1. GTDB lineage: Bacteria > Pseudomonadota > Alphaproteobacteria > Acetobacterales > Acetobacteraceae > Rhodopila. Next base: position 216,119 of record CAWFNN010000009.1, read on the forward strand.
CGCGTCCGGTCCTCTCGGCGTGGGCGAGCATCCGGGCGGGAACGTCCGCCCCGGCTTTCGGGGTGTTCACGCCCTGGCCGAAGGCGAAGTTGAAATCGCAATACCGCGCGGCGAACTCCATCCCGCGATCGCTCTGCCCGGCCGCCACCACCTTGACCGGATTCGCCGGACGCGGGCTCAGCTTGCAGTCGTCCATCTGGAAGAACTCGCCGTTCAGATTGGACGTGCCGGTCTCCCACAGGTCCCGCAGGACGCGGACATATTCGGTGCTGTAGTCGTAGCGCCGGCCAAAATAGTCGTCGCCGGGCCACAGGCCCATCTGGCTGTATTCGATCTTGTGCCAGCCCGAGACGATGTTGACCCCGAAGCGGCCGTTGGAGATATCGGAGATCGTGCTCGTCATGCGCGCGACGATGGGCGGCGGGATCGTCAGCACGGCGACCGAGGCATACAGCCTGATCCGCGATGTGACCGAGGCGAGGCCTGCCATCAGGGTGAAGCTCTCCAGCCCGTGATCCCAGAATTCCGTCTCGCCCCCGAACCCGTGCAGCTTGATCATCGAAAGGGCGAAATCCAGCCCGAAATCCTCCGCCTTTTGCACGACCCGACGGTTCAGCTCAAAGCTTGGCATGTACTGCGGGGAGGTCGACGAGATGATCCAACCGTTGTTGTTGATGGGAATGAAGACGCCGATGTCCATGGGATGCAGCCTCGTGGTTTGTACCGAGGCCCACAAAGCAACCCCTGTGCCAGTCTGACAGATCGCCCATACAGGTGTGGCGCGGGCGCAACGTCTGGCGGCAGTTGGCGAATCAGCAACCGCAGGGCAGCGACCCGGTATCGCGCCCGGCTGGAGCGCGATCCCTCGTCCGAAGGGGTGGACCCACGATCCGGGCCGCTTCGCGCGTCACGGCCGGGATCCGTAATTGGTCTCAGCGGCGGTACCCGGTGCGCCTCAGGCCCAGCGCGGCTCGGACCCGGCGCGCCTCAGGCCCCATGCGCCTCGGGCAGGGGCGCGAGGCGCACCGGTGCCAGGCTACAGCGCGGCGGTGATGGCCTTGACCTCGGTGTAGTTGTGCAACACTTCCGCGCCCATTTCACGGCCCCAGCCGGATTGCTTGTAGCCGCCGAAGGGCAGTGACGCGTCGAACACGTTGTGGCAGTTGATCCAGACCGTGCCCGAACGGATACGGCTGGCGAGCTTGTGGGCGGTGCCGCCGTTGGCCGTCCACACGCTCGCGGCAAGGCCGTAGATCGTGTCGTTGGCCCGCTTGGCGATCGCATCGAGGTCATTGTCGTCGAACGGGGTGGCGCAGACGACCGGCCCGAAGATCTCCTCGCGAATCACCTTCATGTCGGGCGTGGTCTTTTCCAGCACCGTCGGCGCGACGAAATAACCGAGGTTGCCGACCCGGTTGCCGCCCACCGCGACCTGTGCGCCGGACCGGCGTCCATCCTCGATGTAGCCGGTCACGCGCGCGAACTGCTCGTCTGAGACCAGCGGGCCCATCTCGGTCGCCGGGTCGAGGCCCGGACCCACCTTGATCTTGCCGGCGATGTCCGCCACGCCCGAGACGACCTTGTCGTACACCGACTTGTGGGCGTAGAGGCGCGATCCGGCGCAGCAGCACTGGCCGTGATTGAAGAAGATCGCGTTCGCCGCGCCGGCGATGGCCAGGTCAAGATCGGCGTCGGGCAGGATGATCGCCGGCGACTTGCCGCCGAGTTCGAGCGACACCTTCTTCAGATTGCCGGCGGCTGCCTGCACGATCAGCTTGCCGACCTCGGTGGAGCCGGTGAAGGCGACCTTGTCCACGTCCGGATGGGCCGCGATGCGCCGCGCCGGCGGTTTCGCCGAAGCCGGTCAGGATGTTGACCACACCCGGCGGGAAGCCTGCTTCCAGGATCAGCTCGGCCAGCCGCAGCGCGGTCAACGGGGTCTGCTCGGCCGCCTTCAGCACGACGGTGCAGCCCGCGGCCAGGGCGGGCGCCAGCTTCCACGCCGCCATCAGCAGCGGAAAATTCCACGGAATGATCTGGCCGACGACGCCCACCGGCTCCCGCACCGTGTAGGACAGGTATTCGCCCGGCAACGACAGCGGCAGGGTCGATCCGGTGATCTTCGTCGCCCAGCCGGCCATGTAGCGGAACATGTCGACGGCGAGCGGCAGGTCGGCGACGCGTGCGACGGCGTAGGGCTTGCCGTTGTCGATCGATTCCAGTTCCGCCAGTTCCTCCAGGTTGCGCTCGATGAGGTCGGCCATCTTCCACAGCATCTGGCCGCGGCCGGACGGCCCTACCTTGGCCCAGACGCCGTCGTCGAAAGCGCGGCGCGCGGCGGCAACGGCGAGGTCGACGTCGGCCTTGTCACCTTCGGGCACATTGGCGATCACCGCCCCGGTGGCCGGATTATAGACGGCGAAGGTCTTGCCGGATGCGGCCTGCACCAGCTTGCCGTCGATCAGCATCCCGGCTTCACGGCCGAGAAATCCGCCGGCGTGACGCAGTCTCGAATCAAGTGTGATTGTGTCCACTTACTGTCTCCTCCTGGGTTTGCCGCCCGCGACCGCCAACGGCGACCTTTCCGGTTTCCGCTTGGCAGACGCGGCTCGATGGGCCAGTATCGCTATAGCCAGTTAGATACTACGACGGGATGCCGGCCGAGGCGAGTCGTTATATCCCACTGGAATCAGCGGCGATCAAAGGACAGGGTGATGGGCGAAGCGGGGCTTTCCATCGCGATCAAGAGCGCGGCGAACACCGCGGCGCTGACGCGGCCGTTCGACCTGCGGGCGATACCGCCGACGCTGGTCAGGCGGGAGGCGGCGCCGCGGCGTACCAAAATCTGGGAATTCAACACCAATCTGCACTGCTCGATCATCGGCACGTGCCTGTCCGGCACGGAATTGCGGCAGGTCCTGAAGAAGGCGGGCGTGACCGCGCAGGGCTGCACCGATCATGAGTTGCACGGGGTCGCGGTCACCCTGGCGGGACGGCATGACGACGCCGCGCGCCACCTCCACAAGGCGCTGGATCACCGTCACAAGCTGGCGATCAGCCAGTTCGCCAAGGCGGCCACCGAGGAGGCTCTGCGCACGATGTGGCGCGATGCGGTGCGGCGCGGCGATATCCCCGGCGCCTACTGGGCCACGCTGACGCATCCGCTGTCGAACCAGGCGATCATCCGGGAGGCCTTCGGCGAGGTGCATATGCTGTCGCACCTGGTCGGAGCGGCCAACCGGGCCGACATAAGGCGGCTGTGCGTGCTGGAAGCGGAGAAAACGGCGCTGGAGGAGAAAATCGAGCGCCAGCAGCAGGCGCTGCACGAGGCCGTGGTCGGCCGCGACAACCAGATCCGGGAACTGCGCCAGGCTTTGGTGCAACGGATCGTGGGCGGGGCGGCCGACGGGATGTCGGAAGACGATGGGGCGCTTCGCAGCCTGGTGACTGACCTGGAACGACGTCTGGCGGCGGAGGCAAGCCGCCGTAACTCGCTGGATGAGAGGCTGGCGGCGGCGCAGGCCATGGTTGGTCGCGAGCGGTCGGCGCGGCTTGAGGCCGAACGAGAACGCGATGCGATGCGCCGGGAACTTGATGCGACTGAGGCCTCGTTGGTTCTTGCCTGCCCTGGCGCAGAGGCCGACAGACGGGCGGAAGCTCGCCTGAACACCATCACGCTGCTTTACGTCGGCGGACGGCCGAACCAGGTGGCGGCGATGCGGGCCGCCGTGGAACGGCTGGGCGGGAGCTTCCTCCACCATGACGGCGGGGTGGAAAACCACCAGAACCTGTTGCCCGGCCTGGCCAGCCGAGCGGACGTCGTGCTGTTTCCGGTCGACTGCATCAGCCACGATGCCGCGCTCACCGTGAAGTCGCTGTGCCGCCAGGGCGGCAAGCGGTTTGTCCCCCTGCGGTCCGCCAGCGTCACATCGTTGCTGGCCGCCCTGCACGGGCCGGAAATTTCAGCCTTGGCGAAGATCGCCGCCTGAGCGGGCGGCGGTGTTTCGCGCGGCCGCCGCGGTCACCCGACGTGGTCGGTGCCGATGGGCCGGCGTGGCTGACGGCGGGTCGGTGCGGGACCAGGACGGCCGGACGGTTTTATTCTCGCTGCCCGCCTGCTGGCTGAACGCGATGCTCGACACTGTGCCTCAAGCGACCGAACCGGATACCGTCTATCCCTTGGACAGCTGGAGTATGGATCGGACGGGGAACGGCCAGGATCTGGTGCTGATGTTGCGCACCCCCGAAGGAGGGGCGATTTCCTTCGCCATGAAGCCCTGGCACATCGAGGGCATGGCGACGATCGCGACCTATGGACACTCAGGGGAACGCCGCACCGAACGGTCCACTGATGTGCTGGCCCGGGCGCAGCGGCGATCCGCCGCGCGGGAATGGCGTCACCTGGACCCTCTGTCTGTCCTTCCCTATATGCCGGGCAACATGATCCGCCGTGAGGAAACCGCACCATGTCGATAACCGAACAGACCAAGCCCGCGGCCGCCGGCAAGCTGCGCCATGCACACATGCTGATCGGCGGCGCCTGGGTCGACAGCGCGTCGGGCGATGTCCTGACGGTCGAGAATCCCGCGCGCCGCACGCCCATCGCGTCGATCCCGCGTGGCGGCAGCGAAGACGTCGATCGCGCCGTGCGGGCCGCGCAAGCCGCCTTCCCGGCCTGGCGCCAGATGCCGCCCCGCCAGCGCGGGCGCCTGCTGCTGCGCATCGCCGACGCGCTGGAGGCTCGGGTCGAGGAAATGGCCCGCGTCATCGCCGAGGAAACCGGCAACGCGCTCCGCACCCAGGCGCGTTCCGAAGCAGCGCTGACCGCCGATATCTTCCGCTATTTCGGCGGCCTCGGCGGCGAACTGAAGGGCGAGACGATCCCGCTGGGCGAGCAGGTCCTGAGCTACACCCGCCGCGAACCGCTGGGGGTCGTGGGCGCGATCATCCCCTGGAACGCGCCCGTCCTGCTGGGCGCGCTCAAGATCGCGCCGGCCCTGTGCGCCGGCAATACGCTTGTGCTGAAGGCAGCCGAGGATGCGCCGCTGGGCGTGCTGCTGATGGCGGAAATCTGCCAGGACTTCCTGCCGCCCGGCGTGCTGAATGTCCTGACCGGCCTGGGCGAGGAGTGCGGCGGTCCGCTGGCCGAACATCCGCTGATCCGCAAACTGTCGTTCACCGGGTCCACCGAGGTCGGCAAGATCATCATGCGCGCCGCCGCCGAACGGATCGTTCCCGTCTCGCTGGAACTTGGCGGCAAGAGCCCGTCGATCGTGTACCCCGACGCTGATGAGGACTGGGTGGTGGACGGCGTGATCGCCGGCATGCGCTTCACCCGGCAAAGCCAGTCCTGCACCGCCGGATCGCGCTTGTTCCTGCACCAGGACATCTTCGACAGTTTCCTGGAAAAGCTGACGACCAGGACCCAGGCCCTGAAACTTGGCGATCCGTTGGACGAAGCCACCGACATCGGCAGCATCATCAATGAAAAGCAGTTCCGGAAAGTCTGCGGCTATGTCGATGAGGGGTTGAAGCGCAAGGACGCCCGCCTGGTGTTCGGTGGCCTGCCGCCGAAGGATGGCCCGCTCAGCGAGGGCTATTTCGCCATTCCGACCGTGTTCGCGGATACCTCCAACGAATGGCGCCTGGCGCGCGAGGAGATCTTCGGTCCGGTGCTGGTGGCGATTCCGTGGAAGGACGAGGCGGATGCGATCCGCATGGCGAACGACAGTCACTACGGGCTCGCCGCTTATGTGTGGACGCACGAGATCGGCAGCGCGCTACGTGCCGCCCATGCGATCGAGTTCGGGCTGGGTGCAGGTGAATCAGGGTCTCGGCCAGCAGCCCGGCCATTCGTATGGCGGCTACAAGCAGAGCGGCATCGGGCGGGAGTTCTCGCTCGAGGGGATGCTCGACAGCCTCACCCAGAAGAAGAACGTCACGGTGAACATGAACGTGCCGCGACGGGCGTAGAGGGTTGGTGGCCGGATCGATGACGGCTGGCTTCGGCGCTGGCGGCCGGCCCGAGTTCAACGCCAGGACGCCAAGATTGTCGGACCCTTTCCGGTGCACCATCCGCAGGGGTCAGAATGGCATCGTCGTCTCCCTTGCGCGGGCCGAGGGATAGAGCATGATCGCGCTGAGCGGAACGTCCCCGGCGCGTGAATCATGCGATCAAACAAAGAGCTGGACCATTTTCGGCATGCACAGTCAGGATGAAAATGGTCTAGGCAACCCGTTCCGATCAGACCGCCTCGCGACCCTGTCGCGGTCGATGCCCGTGAATGTCGGCTCTGGCGACCGACGATCAGAGGAGAAGCTGCAGGCGGGGACCAATCTCGATAAACCCCGCCCTCAGGTAGAAGCTCAGGCTTCGCCGCCAGGCCGGCTGCGGCGGAGCGCCCACCTCTATGCGGCTCCATGAGCGCTCCCGCCCGGTGGAAGCCGCGGCGTCGACCAACATGTTCGCGACCCCGGCGGACCGCCGCTCCGGCACGACATACAACTCGGTTATCACGCCGAACATGCCGCCCGCGTAGACCGACGCGGACTCGGAAATCATGATGAGTCCGACCGGTGCCGCGTCCTGCAAGGCCAGGAAGCCGAAGATCCGGTCCTGCAGAGCCAGCAGGCGCCTCGCGGTCGCCAGTCGTAAATCATACTTTGGCGGAGTGGCGCTCAACTCGGCCAGCAACGCGTCCACAAAGCGCGCGACCTGCGGCGCATCTCGCACGTCAGCACGTCGAACACCGATCATGGGGTACCTCCACAGATGGATTTAAGGCGGCATGGGGCGGAAGTATCCGCGAAGTGGATCTGCTTCGCTCGCGATGCAAGTCGATGGAGGTTCTTCCCGCTACCCGCGCGCTACCGGCGCGGGCATCCGGTGTCGCGGGCCACTTTCAGCCCTCGTGGTGCACGAGGACCGTCGGCGGCCGCTCCGCAATCCCGTCAGGCCGGGACAGCACATGTGCACGCCACGCCGAGCGCCGCAGGATCGTGACGAGATACACCCCGACACTGAGGACTGTGATCCAGAAGCTCGTCGGCCAATCGGTGTAGAAGGCCAGCGCGATTCCGGCCCAGGCCGAGGCCAGGGCAAGCATTGCCGAGACCAGCACGCCCCTGCCCACGCCCGTTGTCATTTGCTGGGCCGCCGCGGCAGGGCACACCATCAGGGTGAACACCAGCAATACGCCGACGATTTGGGCGCATTCAGCCGTCGCGAGGGCTGCGATGGCCAGGAAAAGCACCGAGTAGAGCCGCAGCGACACGCCCTTGGCCTCCGCCAGCTCCGGCTGCAGGCTCGCGAAAAGCAGCGGGCGGGAGATGACGGCGAGCATCGCCAGGCTGAGAATGCCAAGCGCCAGCAGCGTCCGGACGATGGTGAAGTCCACCGCCAGGACGTTGCCGAACAGCAGGGCCGTCGCCTGCATCGCGAAGGCGGTATAGAAATGCAGGAACAACAGTCCAAATCCGAGCGAGAGAGCGAGAACGACGCCGATCGCGACATCACGCTGCGCCAGCCGCTCCCCCATGAACCCCATCGCAATGCCGCCGGCGACGGTCACGATGACCAGACCCCAGAGCGGCGTCACCCCGATCAGCACCGCGCCGGTGGCACCGGTGAATCCGACGTGGGACAGGGCATGACCGGCGAAGGTCTGGCCGCGCAGGACGAGAAAGTAACCGACCGCGCCTGAGACGATCGCGACGATGCCCGCCGCCGCGAAGGCGGAGCGCATGAAATCATACTCAAACATGATCAAGGATTCCCCCGGGATCATGCTGGTGCATCACCTCTTCGTGGCGATGCAGCTCGTGTTCCACGTCGAGGCTGCCGGACATGACGAAGATGCGGCCCCTGAGGCGGACAACCTCGATCGCGGAGCCGTAGAGACGTGACAGCACGGGTCCTGTAATCACCTCATCCACGGTGCCCAGCGCCGCCTGGCCGCCGCCGAGGTACAGCACCCGGTCGAGGGCGCCCAGCAGCGGGTTCAGTTCATGGGCACTGAACAGGACCGCGATCCCCAGTTCCGCCTGCAAGGACTTCGCCAGCTCCACCACCGCGCGCTGGTGATGCGGGTCAAGACTGATCAACGGCTCATCCAGCAACAGGAGCCGGGGCCGGCCGATCAGCGCCTGTGCCAACAGCAGGCGCTGGCGCTCCCCGCCGGAGGTCTCCGAAAGCGGCCGGCGGCCAAGCGCGCGGGCGCCGACGAGGTCGAGCGCCCGGTCCACCTCCGCGCGCCCCGCGCGGCCCGGAATCGGCAAGCCCAGCCGATGGCCATTCACCACGCCGGCCACGAACTCCCAGCCGCTGAGCCGTATGTTCGAGAGGCCGGCCCGGACTTGCGGCATATAGCCAACGGCCGGGTTGCCCCGAGCGGCCGGCCGTCCAAGCACCTGGATCGCACCGCGGTCCGGCGGAACCAGCCCCAGGATCGCACGCATCAGCGTCGTCTTGCCCGCGCCGTTCGGACCCAGCACCCCGACAAACTCGCGCTCCGCGATCTCCAGGCTGACACCGTCGAGGATGACGCGACCGCCGAGGCTCAGCCGGACGCCGTTGAACGTGATGGCGCTCATCTGGCTTGTCCCGGCAGCGCCCGGTCGACGGCGTCGAGTTCGCTCGACATCCAGTCCTGGTAGCTCTTCGCGCCCGGCGGCTGGGTCTCGGTCGCGCCGACGATCGGCACGCCGGCCTCCCTGGCGATTTTCTCCATCCGTTCGGCCGTCGGGTCCGTCGCCTGGCTGTTGTAGATCAGCAGCTTGACCGTATGGTTTTTGAGACCGTCCTCGAACGCCGCCACATCGGACGCACTTGGCTCGGTGTTGTTCATCACCGAGAGCTGGAACGGCTGGTTGAGGCTGCGCATGCCCAACGCATCGAACATATAGCCGAAGATCGGTTCGGTCGCGGTCACGGGCGTACCGGCGAGGCGGTCACGCAAGGCGGCGATCTTGACCAGGATGGGATGCATGGAATCCTGGAAACTGGCCAGGCGCTGCCGATAGGCCTGGTCATTGGCCGGATCGTCGGAGGCGAGCACCTCGGTGAGCACCGCCGCATAAGCGAGCATCGTCTGCGGATCGTACCACACATGCGGGTTGTCGCCGGTCTTGCGAGCCGCGAGTTGCGCCACATCGATGGTCCTGCGATGGCCGGACCTGGCGGCGTTCAGCAGCTTCTCGATCCACGGATCGTAATCGATGCCGCTATAGACGACGATCCTGGCCGCCGAAATGTCCCGCGCCACCGAGGGGCTCGCCTCGAAGAGATGGGGATCCTGGTCCGGATTGCTGAGGATGCTCGTGACCTTCACGGCCGGCCCGGCGATCTGCTGCGCGACATCGCCATAGAAATTCTCCGCCGCGACAATGCTGACCGGCCCCGCGGCCGATGCCGGCATGGCTGTTGCCAGCATGGCAGCCAGCGCCGCAAAAGCGGGATATCCAGTCATCGCGACCTCTCTCACCTCGTCTCCATGTATGGCACGATACGTTATATTATAACAGACCAGGATGGCGCCGTCACCAGGCCGCTGAGCCGATACCGGTGCACGGGTATCGGGAACGCGATTTTGTGCCATCCCTGCTTGACAGCCGCCTGATGTCACGACGTATGAATACGTGTTCATAGGTAAGGTGAATGCTCGACGCCGATCAGACAACTGAACTGGCCGAGCTCTTCCGGTTGCTAGGTGAGCCGAACCGGCTCGGCATCGTAGCGAGCTGTCTCGACGGGCCACTCAATGTCGGAGATATTACTGCGCGCCTGGCGCTAAGCCAGTCGCTGGTATCGCATCATCTGCGACTGTTGCGCGCCGCACGGCTGCTCAAGGCGGGCAAGCGCGGCAAACAGGTCTACTACAGCATCTCCGACTGCCACGTGCGGGAGATGTTGACGAACATGATCGAGCACCTGACCGAGCCGCATGAACAGGAGGACGACATCAACGGCGAATCAGGAGTGAAACCATGAGCGTGACCGTCGATCGGGTTAAATGCGCGTGCAGCGACTGCGTGTGCGTTGTCGAGGTTGACAAGGGTATCAAGCGCGACGGGCGGATTTTCTGCGGGGACGCGTGCGCCGATCATCACAAAAGCGGTGCAGGCTGCCAGCACGCCGGCTGCACCTGCCACGGCTGAGCAGCATCAGGCAAGCCGGGCTGCGCAAGCAGCTCGGTGACTGGCGCTTGGCGCGCGAGGCAATCTTCGGCCCGCTGCTGGTAACGATTCGGTGGAAGGACGGATTCGGTGGAAGGACGAAGCCGACACGCTCCGCACCGCGAGCGACATTAATAACGGTATCGCATTTTACGCCCGGGCAAGCGCGCCCGGCGGTCTCTTGCTTGCCGCAACAGGCTGAGCACCGCGCGAAGCCTCATGACGACGCCCTGTGCGAGCCGGCACGGACGCAGGCCTTGACAGCAGGGGTAAGGCGAAGCCACACGAACTCAATGTAATGTCGGATCTGCAGAAACTGCTTTTCGAGACCCGGGCCAAGGTCACTGACCGGGAGATCCTGGCGACGGCTCGGCTCAACGCGAGGGTCAAGGCATTCGCGGGGCGTGAACTGTCCGATCTCGTTATCGACGAAATCAATGAAGCGGTCGCCGATGAAGCTGACCAGCTCATCGCGGACGGCGTGCTGCGCGAGAGGCCGGATTGGCTCGCTGTGATCTTTCAGCGGCGCCTTTACGTGGCGTTCGGCAGCCGCGCCGTGCAGCACCTCAGCCGCGAGCTGAAAGCCTGGGAGCCGTCTAGAGCATGATCGCGCTGAGCGGAACGTCCCCTGCGCATGAATCATGCGATCCAACAAAAAGCTAGACCATTTTCGGCATGCACAGTCAGGATGAAAATGGTCTGGTGTCCTGCCTCCGAAATTCGCCGCATTCAGCGGCGAGCGTAGCAGATCGACGGGAAACGGAAAACAAAATTCGTTCCTGAATAGAAAACATATGCCGATCGTCCGCCGCGGTGGGCAAGTTCGCCGGTCCTGCCCGGTAACCAACAGCCAGAAGCGGGGATCTCACCCATTCAGGAAAGGTGAGATTCCCCGTGGCCCCCTACTGACAGGCCAGGCACTCCTCATAGTCCATCGCATCCGCCGACGCCATGGCGACCAGTGGCGGTCGGCCCCGCGGATCGTCATCCGCGGGCAAGGTCGATCCAAGCATCAACCCGGTGAACGCCGCGGGCGCCACCGCCTTCGCACTGACGTTGTCGGCCCGGGCGATCGAGAGACTGCGGCAGTAGTACAATGACTTCACGCCCTTCTTCCAGGCCATGAAGTGGATCTGATGCAGATCCCGCTTGTGCACGTTCGCCGGCAGGAACACGTTGACGGACTGGCTCTGGCAGATGAACGGGGCGCGATCGGCCGCGTGTTCGATGACCCATCGCTGATCCAGTTCGAACGCGGTCTTGTAGACGGCCTTCTCCTGCTCGGTCAGGAAATCCAGGTGCTGGACGCTGCCCTTGGTCAACGTGATCGACGACCACACCTCCTCGTTGTCGTAGCCCTTCTCGGCCAGCAATCGCTGCAGATGCCGGTTGCGGACCGAGAAGCTGCCGGACAGAGTCTTCTGCAGGAACACGTTGGCGGCGATCGGCTCGATACCAGGCGAGGCGTTGCCCGCGATGATCGAGATCGAAGCCGTCGGCGCAATCGACAGCTTGTGCGAAAATCGCTCCTTCATGCCATATTCAGCGGCGTCCGGGCATGGCCCACGCTCCTCTGCCAGTCTGGCCGAGGCCGCATTCGCCTGGGCGCGGATGTGGCGGAAGATCTTCTTGTTCCAGACCTTCGCGACCACGCTCTCCCAGGGCACATTGAGCGCCTGAAGAAACGAATGGAAGCCCATCACGCCCAGCCCGACCGAGCGCTCGCGCATCGCGGCGTAGCGGGCCTTTTCCATGCCGGGCGGCGCGCGGTCGATGAAGTCCTGCAGGACATTGTCGAGGAAACGCATAATGTCCTCGATGAACGTCGGATGGTCCTCCCACGCGGCCCAGTTTTCCAGGTTCAGGCTGCACAGGCAGCACACGGCGGTGCGGTGATTGCCGAGGTGATCCTCTCCGGTCGGAAGCGTGACCTCGCTGCACAGGTTGGACGTCCTCACTTCGAGGCCGGCCAGCTTGTGATGTTCGGGGCGCGCGTTGTTCACGTGGTCCGAAAACACCAGGTACGGCTCGCCGGTCTCGATGCGTGCGGTCAGGATGCGGACCCAGAGCGCGCGGGCGGAAATCGACCGTACCGTCGTCTTGTCCTTCGGCGACACCAGCCGCCATGGCTCATCTTTCTCGACCGCACGCATGAACGCGTCGGGGATCTGGATGCCGTGGTGCAGGTTCAGCGCCTTGCGGTTCGGGTCGCCGCCGGTCGGGCGGCGGATCTCGATGAACTCCTCGATTTCGGGATGCGAGACCGGCAGGTAGACCGCCGCCGATCCGCGCCGCAGCGAGCCCTGGCTGATCGCCAGGGTCAGGCTGTCCATGACGCGGATGAACGGGATGACGCCGGAGGTCTTGCCGACCGCGCCGACTTTTTCCCCGATCGAGCGCAGGTTGCCCCAGTAGGACCCTATGCCGCCGCCCTTGGAGGCGAGCCAGACGTTCTCGTTCCACAGACCCAGGATGCCATCCAGGCTGTCGGTCGCTTCGTTGAGGAAGCAGGAGATCGGCAGACCGCGGTTGGTGCCCCCGTTCGACAGGATCGGGGTCGAGGGCATGAACCACAGCTTGCTCATGTAATCATAGAGACGCTGGGCATGCGCATGACTGTCGCCGTATTGTGAGGCGACGCGGGCAAAAAGGTCCTGGAATTCCTCGCCCGGCATGAGATAGCGGTCGGTCAGGGTGGCTCGGCCGAAGTCGGTCAGCAGTGCGTCGCGGGAGCGGTCAACTCGAACCTGATAGCGACCTGGCATCTGAACGGCATCAAGCACGGCGGCCTCCCCTGGCATCGTCATATCGCGAATGAGCTTTCTCCCGCAGGCGGTTGGATTCGCAGCAAACCATATATTGTGGTACGGCCGTTCAAACCCCCAATATGAAGCATCTGTGGCTGGATTGCCACGCAATTTTCTCGCGAAGCGGAGATTGATTCCGTACGCTGAACGTCTCTCATCCGATAAGACGCTACCGGTGGGGAGGTTCCCTTAATGTTCTACCGCCGGGGGGAAATGTCAATCGAATCCGTCGAACCGCATGAAGGTTGCGGCCGGCACCCGCGCCGTCACCAGCGTGTTCTCCGGCGCATCCGGGTCGGCGTAACCAAGCGCCATGCCGCAGACGACGGTTTCTTCATCCGCGAGGCCCAGGATGGGGCGGATGACGCGATGGTAGTGCGTCCAGGCGGCCTGGGCGCAGGTATCGAGGCCGCGGCCGCGCGCGGCCGTCATGACGTTCTGCAGGAACATGCCGTAGTCCAGCCAGGAGCCCGTCGCGAGGCGCCGGTCGATGGTGAAGATCATCCCGACCGGCGCGTCGAAGAACTGGAAGTTCCGGCGGTGCTGAGCTTTCATCTTCGCCGCCTGGCCCTTGCCGATGCCCAGCAGGCCGTACAGGTCCCAGCCAACGGCGCGCCGGCGCGAGAGATAGGGTTCGAAGAACGCGTCCGGGTAGTACTGGACCTCGTGCACATGCCCTGGTTCGCCGGCATCGAATGCCGCCTGCACCCCCGCGATCAGGGTGTCCCTGGCGGCGCCGGCCAGCACGTAGCCGCGCCACGGCTGCATGTTCGTGCCGCTCGGTGCTCGGGCCGCGGCATCCAGGATCGCCTCCACCGTGTCCGCCGGGACCGGCGTGGGCAGGAACCGCCGGATCGACCGGCGGGAGGTGATGGCGTGATCGACGGCAGCGGGGTCGTTGACGGGCATATCCATATCAGGATTTCGCTTCCAGTTTGGAGATGAACGCTCGCAACGCCGGCGCCCATTTGGCGGCATCGGCACCGGAAGCCAGGTGGCCGTGGTCGCTGTCGATCTCGAAATACGTGGCATCGACACCGGCGTCGCGCAGCCCCGCCATAACCTCCGGGGCCAGGCTGGGCGGGAACAGCGCGTCGGTGCGCGACAGCACGTACAGCACCGGCACCTCGATCCGCCGATAGTCCTTCGTCACGTCGTAGGTCCCCATCGCATCCCCCAGAATGAACAGCGAGTTCGCGTCGAACACGTCCGCCCACGCCGCGGCGATCCGCCGCAGTTCCGCGTCCCGCGCCGCCGGGTCGGGAAATTGCTCCGACAGGCTGTCGGCCAGGCCGTAGCGCGTCAGCGTATCCATCCGCAGCGCGGTCAGCGTGTCGCGCACGCCGCCCTTGTCATAGTAGTCGCCGCCGTTCCAGTTCGGGTCCTTGTCGAACCATTTCAGCAGGTCCGCGCGCCGGTCGGACCGTGGCCGCAACGGCGACGTCACCACCGGCACGATGCCGTCCATGAAGTCCGGGAACGTCACCGCCCACTGGAACGCCTGGAAGCCGCCGTACGACGGTCCCACCACCGCGCGCAGGTGGGTGACGCCCAGGTGTTCCAGCAGCCGCTTTTGCGCGGTCACGATGTCGGCGACGGTGATCTTCGGAAAGCTGGACCCGTAGGGCCGGCCGGTCCGGGGATCGATCGAGGCGGCATTGGTCGATCCGTAGCTGGAACCGAGCATGTTGGAGCAGACGACGAAGTAGCGATCGGTGTCGATCGGCGCGCCAGGCCCGACGAGCGTGCTCCAGGCGCCCTCGGACGAGGCGACGCCGGCCTCGATCATGCGCGGGCCGCTGGTATAGCCATGCGTGACCAGGATCGCGTTCCGGCCGTCCGGCGCCAGGCGGCCGCGCGTGACATAGGCCAGCGTCACCTCCGGCAGGCGGTCGCCAAGCGTCAGCGGGAAATCGGGGAACGAAAAAGTGGCGTGGATCGCGTCGGACATGACTGGCTCCTCTCGGCAATTCGGATCAGGTTGCCATCCGCTGGTGTTGCACGCGAATCAGCGCCGGGTCGACGGCGACCAAAACAGATACACTGAGGCACCCGACCGGCGGCGCCAAACCACAAGGACATGCCGGCCCGGGATGGAGGTGGCGATGGCCGCTTCGCCCACGGTCTGTTGGAGCAGCCCTGTCAGAGGAGAAACGTCATGGAATTCGGCATCGCACTCGCCACCGCCGCGGACAGCTGGAAGACCGTCAGGCAGGCGGAGGAACTCGGCTTCTCGCATGCCTGGTTCTACGACACGCAGATGCTGTGCGCCGACTGCTTCGTCGCCATGGGAGCGGCGGCGGTCCATACGTCGCGCATCCGTCTGGGCACCGGCGTGCTGATCCCCACCAACCGGATCGCGCCGGTCACCGCCAACGCCTTCGCCTCGCTGAACCGGCTCGCGCCGGGGCGGATCGATTTCGGCGTGGGCACCGGATTTACCGGGCGGCGCACCATGGGCCTGGGCGCGATGAAGCAGTCCGACATGGAGGAATACATTCGCGTCGTGATGGCATTGCTCGACGGCGAGACACCCGAATTCGAGATCGAGGGCAAGCGGCGGAAGATCACCTTCCTCAATCCGGAGCTGGACCTGATCAACCTGCGCGATGAGGTGAAGCTGCACATCTCCGCGTACGGGCCACGCGGACGGGCGCTGACCGCAAGGCTGGGCGCGGGCTGGCTGAATTTTGTCGGCGACGTGCCGGCTGGCGTGGCGGCGATGCAGGCGATGCAGCAAAGCTGGGACAGGGGTGGCAACGACATGTCCGACCTGACGGCGGTCGCGTTCGCCGTGGGCTGCGTGCTGGCGCCGGGTGAGGCGGTGGACAGTGAGCGGGCGATGGCGCAGGCTGGGCCCCGGGCGGCGGTGCTGCTGCATCGCGCGGCGGACGAGGCGCTGGCCGGGCTGCCGAACAGTTCGCCGGTGCCGCCGGAACTGGCGGAGCCGGTCGCCGGCTACGTGGCACTGGCGAAGACCTTCAAGCCGGACGACGCGCGCTACCTGACCAATCACCGCGGCCACCTGATGGCGGTGAAGGACATCGAGCGGCCATTCGTGACCTCCGAGATGATCCGCCGGACCACGTTTACCGGGGGTGAGGCCGATCTGCGGGACCGCATCGCCGCGTTGCGGGATGCCGGCTACACGCAGTTCACGATCCAACTGGTGCCGGGGCAGGAGGCCGCGATCGAGGACTGGGCACGGGTCAAGGCATCGTTCTAGTGTCCTGCCTCCGAAGTTCGCCGCATTCGGCGGCGGACGTAGGAGGTCAGCAGGCCACTGAAAACAAAGAGCTAGAGTATGATCGCCTTGAGCGGACCGTCCCCCGCGCGCGAATCATACGCAAAGAGCTAGACCATTTTACGCCCTGCCCAGTCAGGCCGAAAATTGGTCTGGTCAGCGCTGTCCGCTGTGGTCCCGATCCGGAGAGGCCGCCGGTTGATGGCGGGACAGGTGCGTCATCGACCGCGCGGACAGGGACGTGATCGGGCGGACACGGCGTTGCAGCGAGTTCGGCCGGATCGCCGCCGAGACCGCCACCGGCGGCCGCTGTATCCTGGCGATGAACTGACGCAAGCCAAAATAACAATCTCGGGAATCGCGAACCTCCCCAAAGATTTCCGCTGCTTTGCTCAGACGACGTGGTAACAATGACCGAAAATGTGGCCTCGGATCCCCCTGCCATGAGTTGCTGCGCCATGCTCGAGCCTTTCGCCCGCCTCCTCCCATGCTGGCTTCGCGTGATCTGTTGTCTGACGTTGCTGGCCGCTTTGGCCGCCTGCGGCAGCCATTCGACATACCACGCACGCAACAACTACAACCCGTCTCGCTACTATCCGCCGCCGGGGCCGCCGAGCGATCCATGGGGACCATACATCCGTGAGGCATCCGGCCGTTTCGGCATTCCCGAACTCTGGATCCGCGGTGTCATGCGCCAGGAGTCGGGCGGGCAGGAGGATGTCATTTCCTGGGCCGGCGCCATGGGCCTCATGCAGGTGATGCCGGATACCTATGACGGGCTGCGGAACCGATACAATCTGGGCAGCGATCCGTTTGATCCCCACAACAACATCCTCGCCGGCACCGCCTATCTACGGGAGATGTATGACCGTTTCGGAGCGCCCGGTTTCCTCGCGGCGTATAACGCCGGTCCGAATCGGCTGGACAGTTACCTGACCGCTGGCACGCCGCTGCCTGAGGAGACGGTCAATTATGTCGCCTCGATCGCGCCGTTGCTGGGTCCGGGCACGCCGCTGTCCGGCCCGCTCGCCGTCTACGGCGGTTCGGTGCGGCTGGCCTCGGCGCGCCCGACGCCGTCCGGATGCGACCCGGATGCCGCCTACAATCCGAATGGTCCATGCACGCCCCTGGCTCAGCCGACGGCGCAACCCGCTGTCATAGCCGCCACCTATGCCCCGCCACCACATGGCGCGGCCGCCTGCGATCCGGACGCTGCCTACGATCCAAGCCGCCCATGCAAGCCGCAGCCGGCCGAGGCCGTCGTGACGGAGGTGGCGTATGCGCCGCGGTCCGCCGCCGCGTCTTCCATCCCCCCCTCTTACACGTCGAGCGACGCCTGCGATCCCGATGCCGCCTATGATCCGGATCACCCCTGCCAGCCCGTGCCCGCCACTCACGCCGCGGTCGTCGCGCAACCCTTGTCGCCGCCCGTGCGGCAGTCGGAGCCCGTCCGCCGAATTGCGTTCGCCGCCGACGCACGGCCGTTGCAGGAACGCATGGCGCAACCGGTCGCCTTCACACCTGGTCCGCCACCGGGTCGCTGGGCGATCCAGGTCGGCGCCTTCGCCAACCTCGCCTCCGCCCAAGCCGCCGCCGAGAGCGCGCGATGGGCGGTCCCCGATATTCTGCGAACCGCGAAGATCGAACTCCCCACAACCACACCGTTTGGTCGTCAGGTCGCCTTCCGCGCTCGGCTATTCGGCCTGTCCCGTTCAGCGGCGGCAGACGCCTGCGCCCGCCTCACCGGACGAGGAACCGCATGTATGACCGTCCCGCCCCCACACGAATTCGTTCTGATGCCAGGGGCCCGAAGACTCGTCGTCATCCAGCCGGCCGTTGGTATGACGGGGCGACACGAAACGACGCGGCACCCTCGCCGACAGGCCGGCATCTATCCGGCATTAATGTTCGCAGGCCATTCAGTCCGGAACGATCACTGCCGCAACACCAGCCCGACGCGGGTTGCGAACCTACCTCAGGCTGATGAACTTGCGCGACAAACGTGGGCCGGAGCGTTTCCACTCAAGGTGAAAACACGCTGGTCTAACTCCGGTAATCCGGCTTGCCGTCCTCGATCAGACGCAAAGCGGCGCCCCACACCATCGCGTAGTGCTCCGGAGTCTCGCTCCTGTCGAACTGTTCGGCGGTATGCGCGCAAACTTCGGGCGGCGGCAGGATGATCTCCCGCCCACCCGACAACGCGTCGACCTGTGCGGCGCAGGCCCGCTCCAGCATGTAGATGTACAGAAACGCCTCCGGAATCGACGTCCCGCCGACGAGCAGCCCGTGATTACGCAGGATCATCGCTTTGTGCGGCCCGAGGTCGGCGACCAGACGCTCCCGTTCGTCCAGATCCAGCGCGATTCCCTCATAGCCATGGTAGGCCAGCCGGTCATAGAACTTGCAGGCATGCTGCGACAACGGCAGCAGCCCTTCTTTCTGTGCCGACACCGCGATCCCCGCCGCGGTATGCGTGTGCACGACGCACATCAGGTCCGGACGCGCCATGTGGATCGCGGAATGGATCGTGAAGCCCGCGGCGTTGACGTCCCGGCTGCTCAGTCCGCGCGCTTCCTCCACGATGTTGCCGTGCACGTCGATCTTCACCAGGTCCGAGGCCCGCATATGCTGGAAATTTACGCCGTACTTGTTGATGAGGAAATGATGGTCTGGTCCGGGGAGCCGGGCACTCAGGTGGGTATAGATGAAGTCGGTCCAGCGGTGATGAGCCACCAGACGATACAGTGCCGCAAGGTCACAGCGGATCTGCCACTCGGCTTCGGAAACGCCGGCGAGCGATGCCGGGGAGGTCGCGACGTTCATGGATGGTAATTCCCATTGAGATGATCCCCGAGCGTCAACGCTGACGCTGCCGGCGTCAAGTCCGTTGCCGCTGCTCTGGGCAGGATCGCGCCGAGCGCCGCATCGACCTTCAGGTGTGCGCGCGAGGATACGGCAGCCGGGGACGGCGACGCCGAGGCAGTCGGGCCGCCGCCGTTCTTCTCAATAGATGTCGCAGACGCGCGTGCCGGTGCCGAAGAAGGCCTGGAACTGGGCGAGGTTGGGCTCGCCGCTGCCCTTGAGATATCTCGCGACATATGTCGCGACAGCCTGTATCTCCGGCGGCCGCGGCGGGTGGTCCGGTTCGGGGGGCGTCTTGCCGTCGGGCAGATCGGAGGCCTTCAGACCGTAGCAATGACCATCGATAAAGGCATCGGCCTTGAAATGGGGAATGCCGGTGGCAGGACGCCCGCAGCGAACGGTTTGCTCGATCTGCTCAAGCGACAGGCTGGTCTGACGCAGGTTCACGGCGGCGCCGCCAAACCCGCCGCCGCCGATCCCGGACCATTTGTGGTAACCCATGCGGTTGGCCGACTTGAAGACCCGAAGTCCCAGGTCGGGGGACTGGGGCTTTATTTGCCTTCAGTCTCGACCTTGGCCTTCGCCTTGCTGTTCATCGTCTTGACGCTTTTGCTCTGATTTGTCGCTCCGGTCGTCCGCTTCGTCGTTGCGGCAGGTGCGGATGACGGTAACGACTTCTGCACGGCTGGTCCGCTGCCAAGATGCGGTTTGGTGCTGCCCGTCATGGGCGGCTTCGCGGTTCCCGAGTTGTCCTGGGCTATCGCCGCCCCGCCGACGACCAGCGAACAGCTCAGGGTCGCGCCAACCACAATTGCGCGTAGCGATCTTTTCAATGCATTGACTCCATTTTTCGCGGTTTGGCCCATTATCAGCCTGACTGCACAGGCCGAAATGGCCCAGCACCCAGTATCGTAGCGCTATTCGCGCGCTTGAGCATTCGGCTCAGCGCGATCACCATCTAGACTCGCGTCTCGGAGAAGCACAACAGGTTGCTCCTTGACTGAAGTATTCGACTCACGCGGTCGCTAGGGCATGATCGCGCGCTGAGCGGAACCGGCGCGTGAAGCATGCGATCAAACAAAGAGCAGACCATTTCCGCCATGCACAGTCAGGATGAAAATGGTCTAACGACTCGCCTTTCTCCGCGCCCCTATAGTATTCGCCCGATTATGAAGTTCGGCATCACTGTCGAACCTCGAATTCGGGACCCTGGCTTCTTTGCCTGACCTCCGTTCGCCGCATAGCGCGGCGAACTTCGGCTGCAGGGATACCAGGGCATTCACTTACGGTGAAAATGCCCTGGTCATGTTTCGCAAGCAATCGTATCAGCCTGACACCGTTTCGAGTTCAGAATCAGGCTGATCTCGCTCTATGTGCTTTCCAATTGCTTTCCGATCGGCATTTGACGAATCCGCTTGCCGGTCGCCGCGAAGATCGCATTGCACAACGCCGGCGCGAACGGCGGTACCCCCGGTTCGCCCACGCCGCTCGGTGGCACGTCGGGACCGTTCGGCATGATGTAGACATTCGTGACGACAGGAGACTCATCGATCCGCGCGACCTGGAAGTCGTCAAAATTATTCTGCTGGACACGGCCGTTCTTGAACGTGATCTCGCCATACTTGGCCAGGCTCAGACCCATGATGGCAGCGCCCTGGATCTGCGACTCGATCCGTTCAGGATTGACGAAGTAGCCGCAATCGATCGCCGTATCGACGCGCGGGATCGTCAACTTGCCTTTGTCGTCAACCGCCACTTCGACGATCGTCGCGATGTAACTGACAAAGCTCCGGTGCACCGCGATCCCCAATCCGTGGCCTTTTGGCACCGAGCGGCCCCATTCACCCTTCTCGGCGACCAGTTCCACGACTTTCCTTAGCCGTCCGGTATCGTTCGGATAGCTGCTGAGCGGTTCGCCGTAATCCCAGAGATCCTTGACCGACGGTCCGACGTCCACCAGCCGCGGCGGGCCGATGAGTTCCAGCAGCATGTCCTTCGGGTCGCGCCCGGTCGCATGGGCGATTTCCGCGACCATCGTCTGCACGGCGAAGGCGTGCGGAATGTTCGACACCGAGCGGAACCAGCCGATCCTCGTATGCGCGGCTGCCTCCGGGTTCTCGCAGCGGATGTTCGCGATGTCGAACGGCATGTCGACCAGACCCATGCCAAGTTCGAACGGCGCTTCGTGCTTGGCGCCTGCCACGAAGGTCGACAGGATCGTCGGCGCTACGCTGCGATGCCGCCACGCGATCACCTTGCCGCTCTTGTCCAGCCCCGCTTCGATGCGCTCGACCGAAACGGTGTGCAGGAAGTCATGCTGGATGTCGTCTTCACGCGTCCATTGCAGGTTCACGGGCGCACCGATCGCCTTGGAGATCAGGGCGGCTTCCAGAGCATAGTCGCACTTCGACTTCCGGCCGAACCCGCCCCCCAGCAGCGTCACGTTGACGGTGACGTCCTCAGGAGAGATGCCCAGGGTCTTCGCCACGTCATCTCGGGTTCCGCCGGGGCTCTGGACGGGCGCCCAGATTTCCGCCTTCCCATTGGTGACATTCGCGATCGCGACGGGCGGTTCCATGCTGACGTGAGCGAAATGCGGCAGGTAGTACTCGCCGACGATGACCTTGTCCGCGGACTTCAAGGCACCTTCCGGATCGCCGTTGTTCCTCACGATCAGGCCCGGCTTGCGAGCCGCCTCCTCCAGTTGGGCCCGATAGCTGACGGAGTCGTATTTGGCGTTTGCCCCGTCATCCCACACGATCTTCAGTGCATCCCGGCCCTTGATCGCGGCGCCGGTATTGCGCCCGACGACAGCAACACCACCCAGCGGCTGGAATTTGGAGGGCCAGGGCCAGCCCTTCACCTCCATCACTTTTTCCACGCCGGGAACCTTCATCGCATCGGTTGCGTCGAAGGAGACCAGTTTGCCGCCGGTTACCGGCGGACGGGCGATGACGGCGAACTTCATTCCCGGCAGGCGCGTATCGCTGCCGTACATCGCCTTGCCCGTGGTGATGTCGTGCAGATCGACGATACTGACCTTGCCTTTGCCGATGTAGCGGAAATCCTTCGGGTCCTTTAGCTGCAGCGTCGCGACGGCGGGCACGGGCTGTGCCGCGGCATCGCCAGCCAGTTCGCCGTAGCCCAGCTTGCGCCCGGTCGCGGTGTGGACGACCTCGTGGTTGACGGCCGTCACCTCGGTGACCGCTACGTTCCAGCGCTTGGCCGCGGCGGCCTCCAGCATCATGCGAGCGGCCGCGCCGCATTGCTGCATTGGGATCAGGAAATGGCGGGTGCTCCGCGAGCCATCGGTATCCTGGTTGCCATATTTTTCCTCATCGCCAGGCGCCTGCTTGACATGCACGCGCTTCCAGTCGGCCTCCATTTCGTCGGCAACGATCATGGGCAGGCTGGTGCGGACGCCGGTGCCCATCTCCGAGCGGGATGCAATGATGGTGACGGTGCCGTCCGGCGCGATGGCGACGAAGACCCGCGGGTCATTGACCGTCCCGTGCGGCATCTTGTCGGCACCGGTTTTGTACGCCGCGAACGAGGGGCGCGACAAAACGGGCGCGGCGAGCACGAGACCAGCGGTTATCCCAAGCCCGCGCAGCATCGAGCGACGGGAGACGTTCTCGATTTGAGGAACGAGATTCTGAAACATGGCTCAGGTCCCCGTCGTTGCAAGGTTAATGGCCGCCTCGATCCGCTGGTAACACCCGCACCGACAGATATTGCCGGACATCGTGTCGCGGATCTCGTCGTGCGATGGATGCGGATTTTGAATGCAGCAGCGCTGACGCCTGCATGATCTGCCCTGCCTGGCAGAAGCCGCATTGCGGAACGTTGGCCTCCCGCCAGGCCTTCTGCACCGGATGATCGCCGTGCGGGTCGAGCCCTTCGATCGTAGTGACCTTCTGATTGGCCACATCTGACATCGCGGTGATGCACGAACGGGCGGCCTGTCCTTCGACATGGACGGTGCAAGCGCCGCACAAGGCCTTGCCGCAGCCAAACTTCGTGCCGGTCAACCCGATCTCATCGCGAAGATACCAAAGCAGCGGAAGCGACGGATCGCCCTCCCAGGTCTGCTCTTGGCCATTAACGATCAGCTTTATCATTACCTCCCCCTTTACCCTCGTGACTAAAGAACCTCATCCGTGATCGCGCACCGCGTCCACGCTTGCCCGCCGGTCGAGAACGATAAGTTGATTTGAACCCTTCCCAGGCGGACGCCGTTCGAACAAACAGGATGTTTGCATGAAGACGGCTGCATATAAAGAGCCAACCGTTCGGCTCGCCCGAACACATCACCACTACTCTAAGACGGAAACACGATGTTCGCTCAGGGGAAGCCCGTGGCGCTTCGTTCAACATCCCGTGTGGTCCAGTCCGATTTGGATCCGATCGGGGATAGCCGGCCAGGGCGGGATCGCGCACCGCCCCGACGGCTGGATCGAAATCGGGATCGTCACCGCGCGGTCTGTTCGTCCAGGATCCGGTTGCGTAAAAGATAGGACAGACCGCGCCTCCAGGACTTCGTCGGTGTCGCCGCGAATATCCACGCTGCCGGCGGCGATGCGTTTTCCCGTCCCTACGTCGCGCATGACGATGTTGATGTTGAGGATCAGGTTGGACACCTTTTGCACCCACCCAACCACCGAAAACTTGGCACCAGCCTTGCGTGCGAGATCGACCTCACAGCCGTCGCACGTCCACCAGGACGGTACCGAGGGATCGGTGGGGACCGCCACCGGGCTGTAGCGGCCTGATCGTGCCAAAGCCTCGCGAAGTTTCGCGTCGAGCCGAGCCAACCGCGCAAGATCGCCGGAATCGGCGCCGCGCGTTTCGCCTTGCAGACTGGTGTCATCGAGTTCGAATGGAAACACGGCGGTCCTGGGCGCGCTGGCGTGCGCGGCAGGCGCGGCAAGAAGCAGGCCGCCCAATATTGCTGTCGCGATGGGACGCCGCCATAGTGCTGACCGCGGCGGAACCCGTGGCCCGGCCGGGTGCCGCGGGACGTCGGCCTGTACCGGATCAGACATCCAGGTCGAAGCACGGCTCGGCCGCATGCCCGAGACAGAACGCCGGGCGTTGACTGTCGCCCGACAGGCACCGTGAGCCGCATCGATGCGCCGCGGGCATTCAGGACCCTGTCGGGCCACCGAACAGGCCGATTGCTTCCGGCGCCCATTTGATCCGGATACCGTGTCGCTGCCGTTCTTGCCGACGAACCTGGCCGGCAAATCATGCTGTCCCGAAAATGTTGACCCCGCGGAAATGGAGGCTGATGTGAATACGGTCGAGCTCATCGTGATGGTTTGCTCCTTGCTGAACCCCAACACCTGCTCCGAGAAGCATTTTCTCTTCGAGGCAAACGGTTCGTTGAAGACCTGCATGATGCAGGCGCAGCCGTATCTCGCGCAGTGGGTCGGCGAACACCCGAACGATCGCATTGCCTCCTTCCGCTGCGCCTGGCCGGAGCAGGAAGACAAGAGCCTGTGAGCAATCGGGATGGCCACGCGTCAGAGGCGATATCAGCCGGTCCCGAATCGGAAAGCGGCCTCATCGCCCAGCGATCCGCCGGCGGCAAGCACGCCGAAGGCGTGCCCGCTAATGAAATCGCTCGATAAATATGAGCCGGAGGGGTTTCCACTCAAGGTGAAGACGCTCTGGTGTCCCGATTCGGAAGTTCGCCATGCCTGGATCAGCCGCCTTACGAACTTCCGAATCGATGAGGACACTGGCAAAGCATTGTTTTCTAGGGTGGTTTGTGGTTCCGAAGTCCGCTCCGGGGATGATCCACGGTATGGCGGACTTCGGAACCACCACACTGGCGCGCGTGCTGCCCCGTCGGGGAATGACCCGGCAGCGCGCGAGGGGGTGCGCCGGGGAGATGTGTCAGCGACACGAGGCGCGCCAGGGAGATCGGTCAGCGAGATGCTCCCGGCGATCCTCGGGGGGCGATTGACAGGCAAGCCGCGCTTCAGGGACACTTCGCCCCGTTAACAGCCGTGTTCGTCGTCATTATTCAGGACGTCCCGCAGAGGACGATGGGAGGTTTCGTGTTGCGTTGGGGTATGATCGCTATCGCGCTGGCTTGCGCGATTTCGGAGCAAGCTGTCGCACAGGACGTGGCGGCAGGCGAAAAGGCGTTCGCTGTCTGCCGTGCCTGCCACCAGATCGGGCCGAACGCAAAGAACTTCATCGGCCCGGTCTTGAACGGCGTGGTCGGCCGTAAGGCCGGGACCTATCCGGGGTATGAGTATTCGGAAGCAAACAAGAATTCCGGCATCACCTGGACCCCCGAAGAGTTGCAAAAATATCTCGCCGATCCGCAGGGGGTGGTGAAGGGAACCAAAATGATCTTCCCAGGGATCAAGGACCCCACGAAGGTGAACGATATCATTGCGTTCCTGGAAACCTACAAGGAGGACGGATCCCGCACTAAGTAGTCCGACCTGGCAGGAACCGCGAGGTGATCGCAGGCTGGCGCCGGCGCGCGCCTGCCGGCGCGTTTCTGCCCAAGGGACAGATCCACGGGCGGGAAACTGGCTATTCTCGTAACGTGTTCCGGGTCCGGTCGGGCGGCAAACGCCCTGGCGGGCCATGATCGGGTTGTTCAACGCAGGGTGTTCGGCGCATCGGGAGGCGCTCGCGGTTCCTCGCCGCGGTCGCCTCCCGGATGGGGCCGGCTTATGAAACCGGGTCGTTGAACTGGATCGCCGGCTGGACGTCGGTGAAGTTGGGGATGTCGGCGAACACTTCCTTGCCATTGGCCGCCGCGGCCTTGCCGAACGCGTCGACCGATTCGAAATCCAGCAGCGCGATGACGTGATAGATCGCCGGATCGCCGCTCGGCGAACCAATCCCCTTGCAGCACCTGCACCCCTTTCAACCCGGCCGACTTCCACAGCGAACTGACCATCGGCATGTGGGTCTTCATATAATAGTCGAGGTCGAATTTCTGCTTTGGGCCGACCTGGTACATGACCGATACTATCATGCTCTGTTCCTCCGGTTGTCGTAATCGTGCCGTGACCGCGCCTCACCGGCATTCGGTCAGGTCCGTATCGCGGACATCGAACGTCGTGTCCTGGCGCAGGTCGATGCCGCGCCGGATACAGGTCCGCCCCTTCTGGTCGATCAACTTCGCGTCGAAGCGGCCGCGCGCGATGTCCTTGATCGGTCAGTCGCTCCGACGGATCGAGTTCCTTGTCCTTGTCGTTCAGCGCCTGATTGCGGCCCCAGTGTTCGGATCCGGCGGGGGCGAGATAGACGCCGGTGAATGTCGTCGATGTCGTCAAGTTGAACGGCAAAAATCGGTCGCGGCGAACGTTTGCACGCTCGGCGCAGAGGACAGCAATGCCGGCGACAAACGACACCCAGATGGCACGCCGGCGCGGCATCACCCTTTCCCTGCGTTTGTTTTGTTGCCGCACCCTAATCCGGCGGTGGAGCGCGTGGCAATCGGCCGGCGTCCGGGCTCGCGTGGACCTCGCCACGGGACGCCGATTCCCACGCCGCCGGCGACAGGCGAACGGCGCCGGGCTTGCGGCGGGGCGGTCAGGCGGCCGGGGCATCCCCCGGATCTTCTCCTCTGGCCGCACGTCGGAAGAAGCTGAATTGCCCAACGAGTTTCGCCTGCAACGCGGCGCGTGTGGCGGCATCGCAGCCGGCGGGCACCGCCACGTCCGCCGCCAGCGTGGCCGGCGTCCCGGCCAGGACCAGCACCCGCGAGGCCAGTTGAAGCGCCTGTGCCAGATCGTGCGTCGCCAGCAGCACCGCCGCGCCGGTGTCGCGGGTCCAGCGCTCCACCACGTCCGCCAGCGCGGCGGCGAGTTGCGGGTCCAGCGAGGCGAAGGGTTCATCCAGCACCAGCACCTCCGGCGACACCGCCAGCGCCCGCGCCAGCGCGGCCCGGCGTGCCATGCCCAGCGACAGCTGCCGCGGATACAGACGCGCCGGCGTCGGGCAGCCGCACCATCTCCAGCAGGGCGGCGATGTCGGGTTGCGGCATGTCGTCAGTCACGACCAGGCGGAGATTCTGCGACGACCGTCAGCCAGGGCAGCAGCCGCGGTTCCTGGAACATCACGCCGATTCGGCTGTCGCCGCGCCGGATCCGGCCCTCGAAGGCCTCATCCAGGCCGAGCAGAATGCGCAGCGTCGTGCTCTTGCCGATGCCGGACGGCCCGAGCAGCGCGATCACCTCGCCGTGCGCGATGGAGAACGCGATATCGCGCAGCACCACGCGCTGCGTGCCGTCGGCGGACGACGAACACCTTGCGGTCGATGCGGGCGTCAAACATCGGACCGCCACCCGCTCGCCCTGCGTTCCAGCGGCTGCAGGATGGCAGCCTCGACCAGCAGCATCAGCCCGGCGAAGGTGAGGCCGTAGGCCAGGATGCCGGTCACGTCGAAGTTCTGGAAATACAGATTGAGCGCATAGCCGACCCCGTTCGGCCGGCCCAGCAGTTCCACCACCAGCACGATCTTCCAGGTGATCGACAGACCGCTGCGGCCGGCGGCGGCCAGATAGGGCAGCAATTGCGGCAACACCACGAAGCGCAGCCGACGCCAGCGCGACAGCCGGAACGCCGCCGCCATCTCGGCCAGACCGGGATCGAGCGCCCGGGCGCCCTCCCGGACGGTCACCACGACGGTGGGCGCCTTGGCGACGACCACGGCCAGCACCGCGGCCACAGTCGTTCAGCCCGATCCAGATGTAGGCCAGCACGATGACCACCAGGACCGGCAGGTTGAGCGCGATCACCACCCAGGGATCGAGCCACGCATTGGTCCGCGGACCGAGCGCCCGGCGAGGTAGCCGACGACGCTGCCGCCGGCCATCGCCAGCGACGAAGGCCACCGCGACGCGCGACAGGGTGGCGGCGAACGCGCTGGGCAGGTCGCCGTTGACGCATTCGCGCCAGACGAAGAGCCGCGACCCGTTCCGGCGACGGCAGCAACGTGTGGGACGCGGCGAAGCGCGAGCGCAACCCACCAGAGCACGACGAAGCCGACCAGGGAAAGCAGGCGGTCGCGTCCGGCGACGCGCGCCGTCAGGCGGTCAGATTGCCTCATTCTTGACGGGCCAGAAAATCCCCGACGGCAGCGTGTCGATGCCGCCCGTGGCGCGCGCTCCGCCGGCGTCGTGCAGGACCGAGAACATCCTCTCGGCGGCTTTTGCCTGGCCTGCCGCGTCCTCGTGCGCGATGCCCTCGCGGAAGCTGTCCCGCAGGCGCGCGAACAACGCATCGTCGTCGGCATTCATCAGCGGACGGATGGCCAGCCATTCGTCGTCGGAATGCGCCAGCAGGCGTTGGGCATCGTGCGCCGCGGCCAGAAAGCCGTCGATAGCGGGGCGATTGGCGTTCGCCCAGTCTTCGTGGAACACGAACCCGACCAGACTGATGCGCGGCGAGATACCCAGCATGGCAGCGCATTGCGCGACTGAAACCGCCTGGCGGAAGCCGGTGGCTTCGAGGTCCGCCGCGAAATTCCAGTATGTCAGGACGGCATCGAGCTCGCCTTGGCGCAGCTTGGCACCAAGCAGCGGCGGCGCGCCGTAGATCACGTCGGCCGCTGCGGCGAGATCGATGTGCTGCGTCGTGCGGGCCGCCGCCTGGACGATGAGCCACGACTTGTCCACCGGGCCGCCGGCGACGCCTAGCTTTCGCCCGCGCAGGTCTGCCAGGCTGCGAATCGGCGATTGCTGGGCCGTGATCAGTCCCGCCGGACGAGCAGGAGAATGGCGCGAAGGACAGTTTGGTGCCGGCGCTTCGCTGCACCGCGACGAACGGCCAGTCGGAGACGACGATATCGCTGCTGCCGGCCATCAGCGACACACGGCCGGCGTCGGTATTGGCGAGCGTGACCGTGTTCGAGCGCGAAGCCATGTTTGCGGTCGAGCGAATGGCGGCGCATGACGTCCGCCACCCACTGGACGGTGCCGAACTGCAGGATACCGAGGCGCACTTCGGGCGGCGAAGCAGCGGCGCGCGCCGATCGGAGACCCATGTACGCGGATGCGGCGACGATCAGCGTCCGCCGCGTCGCGGCGGGTACAGCGCTCGTGTCGTGCTCTGCCAAACTGCATCCCTCCCGAACGCCATCTGTCGGGCGTGGCGCGGAGAAATGCAAGAGCCTCCCGTCGGGGGCGCTCTTACCATGAGCGGAAGCGGGCCTGATCAGCGGAAGCCGGCCGGTCGCCGGTGCCCGGCCGTAACACCCGGTCCGCTGTTGGTTGGCAGCTTCGGAGAACCCGGCTCGTCCTCGGAGCTTCTTCGGTTGCATACGCATTTCCCGATGCGGTCGATCTGCTTTAAACCAGGAATAGACAGGGCACCGACCGATGTTCGCGGAGGGAATGGTCATGAGGTTGCGCGCTTTCCTGCTGGTTGGCGGTCTGGCGCTGGTGGGTGTGGCCGGTGATGTCCAGAATCTCTCCGCGGCAACACCCGGTGCGACCGGCCCGAACGCAGTGGGGGGCGTGAACGACTATCCGACGGCGGCGCGCGCGGAATATGTGTTCGCCTGCATGGCCACGAACGGCGAGACGCCCGAGGCGCTGCATCGCTGCGCCTGCGCGATCGACACCATCGCCGCCGCGGTGCCGTACGATGCCTATGAGAAGGCCGAGACAATCCTGCGCATGCGGCACGAGGGCGGCGGCTACCTCGCGCAGGAATTCCGCATCCCGGTGAGTAATGCCATTCTTCAGCAGCTTCAGGAGGCCCAGGCCGAGGCCGACGTCAGTTGTTTCTGATCTAATACAAACCTCGCCGTGGTGCGGCGGCACAGCCCATCCGGCCAGCCGTTCGCGTCGCCAATAGTGACGAGAACGTGATCTGATAGTATCAGATTGCCGGCGAGGAGCGCGTGGGGCGGCTCTATGTGCTCGAATTGTCGCCCGATCGCATCATAAATCATTGAAAGTTGAAAAGTGCTGCATCGCGCCATCAACTAAACTGGTTGCCGTCTCGCCGCGACCGCTCTATGGTCGGTCCAACCGACTTCTAGGCTACCTGTAAATCGGGAGGACAGGTAAAACCTCGAAGACAGTGTCTTGTAACGGGCAGGTGTGCCGGGCGACCCTGGCTGCCGACCCGTCTTGCTGACACTGTCGTGACACGCTGTCGGAAATCTCTTCCTGATCGAGACGCCGATTGGCGTGGCGGGCAATTTCCGTCCTCGTCTATCGGTCGTTAAATGACGAAGGGGAAAAACATAATGAGAAGAACGTCTCTCAAAAGGCTGCTGATGACCGGGGCGCTCCTGTCATCCGTTGGCTTGATGGCGCCAGGGGTCATGGCCCAGAACATGGAAGCGGCCGCCGGCAAGGACTGGTCGACACCGGCCGGAAGTTTGAACGGCCAGCGATATTCCGCGCTCAATCAGATCACCAGTCAGAACGCCGGCAAGCTGGAGGTCGCGTGGACGTTCTCCACCGGCGTGCTTGCGCGGGCATGAGGGGCAGCCGCTCGTCGTCGGCGACGTCATGTACCTGAACGCGCCATTCCCGAACACGGTGTACGCGCTCGATCTGAACAATGACGGCAAGATCCTGTGGAAGTATGAACCGAAACAGGATCCGAACGTCATTCCGGTCATGTGCTGCGATACGGTCAATCGTGGCGTAGCCTACGGTGACGGCAAGATCTTCCTGCATCAGGCCGACACGACGCTGGTCGCGCTGGATGCGAAGACCGGCAAGGTGGTTTGGTCGGTCAAGACCGACGATCCGTCCAAGGGCGCGACCGGCACCGATGCGCCGCTCGTCGTCAAGGACAAGGTCTATGTCGGCGTGTCGGGTGGTGAGTTCGGCGTGCGCGGCTGGTTCGCGGCGTACGACGTGAAGGACGGCAAGCAGGTGTGGCGCGGCTGGTCGATGGGGCCGGACAGCGACACGCTGATCGTTCCCGGCAAGACGACGGACCTCGGCAAGCCGCTGCCGGCGAATTCGAGCGAGGCAAGCTGGCAGGGCGATCAATGGAAGATCGGCGGCGGCGACACCTGGGGCTGGAAGTCCTACGATCCGCGGACCAACCTGATCTTCTACGGTTCGGGCAACCCGTCCACCTGGAATCCGGCAGCAGCGTCCCGGTGACAACAAGTATTCGATGACGATCTGGGCGCGCGACGCCGATACCGGCGCGGTCAAGTGGCTGTATCAGATGACCCCGCACGATCAGTGGGACTATGACGGCGTCAACGAGATGGTGCTGGTCGACAAGAACATCGACGGCAGGATGCGCCATCTGCTGGTGCATTTCGATCGTAACGGTTTTGGCTACACCCTGGATCGCGACGACGGCGCAGTTGCTCGTCGCCGCCGAAATACGATCCGGCGGTGAACTGGGCGCACCAAGATCGACATGGATCCCAAGAGCGCGACCTACGGCCGGCCGGAGCTGGACGCGAAGTATTCGACCGAACATGGCGGCGAGGACGTCAACACCACCAACATCTGCCCCGCGGCGCTCGGCACGAAGGACGAGCAACCCTCGGCCTACTCGCCCGAGACCGGGCTGTTCTACGTGCCCACCAACCACGTCTGCATGGACTACGAGCCGTTCCGCGTCTCCTACACCGCGGGTCAGCCCTATGTCGGTGCGACACTGTCCATGTATCCGCCGAAGGGCGATACCAACATGGGCAATTTCATCGCCTGGGACGCCACGAAGGGCAAAATCGTCTGGTCTGATCCCGGAGCAGTTCTCGGCATGGGGCGGAGCGCTCGCCACGGCTGGCAACGTCGTGTTCTACGGGACGCTGGAAGGCTATCTGAAGGCGGTGGACGCCAAGACGGGCAAGTTGCTGTACAAGTTCAAGACCCCGTCCGGCATCATCGGCAACGTGATGACCTACGAACATGCCGGGCGCCAGTACGTGGCCGTTCTGTCCGGTGTCGGCGGTTGGGCCGGTATCGGTCTCGCCGCGGGTCTGACGGATCCGCATGCAGGTCTCGGCGCGGTCGGCGGTTATGCCGCGCTCAATCAGTACACGTCGCTCGGCGGAAGTTGACGGTCTTTGCACTTCCCAGGAGCTGAGTAATGGCAGCCTGACTCGAATCGCGAAGCGACCTCATCGCGCAGCGATCCGCCGGCGGCAAGCACGCCGAAGGCGTGCCCGCTGACGGAGTTGCTCGGTAAATATGAGCTTGAGCGTTTCCACTCCAGGTGAAAACGCTCAGGCTTCGGTTTTGACTTCAGGGCATGGGGTCGGCACCTCGGCGGCGAACCGGGTGCCGGCCTTATTCTTCTGCACAAGCGATAAGGATGATCAGTTTGACGAAACGTGCCTGTACCTTTGCCGTGGCCTGCGCGCTGACGGTCCTGACGGTCAGCCTGGGGCGGGCGGACAAACCGGGCGATCCAGCCGCCGTCAGTTCACAGGACGGCAAGTACGTCGATAAGGAGGGCAATCCGACGTACAAGGTGGACAAGGACGGCAAGGTCGATTTCTACAGCTATATCGGCTATGTTCGCTATGCGGCGAACTGCCTGCAATGCCATGGACCGGACGGCCTCGGCTCGACGTACGCACCGTCGCTGGTCGATGCGTTGAAAAATCTCAGCTACAGCCAGTTCTCTCGCCACGGTTGCCGGCGGCAAGAAGGACGTGACGGCGTCACAGGACCTCGTCATGCCGGCGCTTGGCCAGAACAAGAATGTCATGTGCTTCATCGATCCGATCTATATCTATCTGCGCGCCCGCTCCACCGGCGCGATCGGTCGCGGACGACCCATGGCACACGAACCGAAACCCGCCGCGTTCACCAAGGCCGAAGACAGTTGCATGGGCTGATGCCGGAGTAGAGTGCGATGAACAGATATCGCTCGCACCGGCCGCCGACTGATCCTGGCGGTCTGCGTCGTTCGGCCTGCTGGCGGTTCGCGCACACGCGCAGGCGCCAGGTCTTGGCGGCTCGGTGGAACTGGTCGATCCGAAAGTGCTGCGTGTCTGCGCCGATCCCCGCAGCATGCCGTTTTCAAACGAGGCCCATCAGGGCTTCGAAGACAAGCTGGCCGAACTGTTCGCCGCGAAACTCGGGAAAACCGTCGATTACACCTATTATCCGCGGGCGATCGGCTTCGTGCGCAATACGCTGAACATGTTCAAATGCGACGTCGTCATGGGCGACGCGCAGGGCGACGATCTGGTGCAGACCACCAACCCGTATTACCACGCCTTCTATGCGCTGGTGGTTCGATCAGGCGCAGGCCTCGATGATGTCAAGTCGCTGGAGGACCCGCGCCTGAAGGGCAGGCATATCGGCGTCATCGCCGGCACGCCGCCGGCGACGATCATGGCCCGTGACGGTCTCATCGGTGATGCCAGGCCGTTTCCGCTCATGGTCGACACACGGGTCGACGCGCCTTCGAAGGCGATGATCGACGAGATCGTTGCTGGGACGCTGGATGCCGGCGTGCTTTGGGGCCCGATCGGAGGCTACTACGCCAAGCACGCTTCGAAGCCGCTGACGGTCATCCCATTGGTGCATGAACAGGGTGTGCCGATGGATTTCCGCATCTCGATGGGGGTGCGCCGCAGCGACCAGGACTGGAAGCGTACGCTGAACCGGCTGATCAGCCGAGAATCAGGATGAAATCAACAGATCCTGATCAGTTACGGCGTTCCTATCGTCGATGAGCAGGGAAAGCCGATCACACGGTGACGGCGGCGCCGACCCGACGGAACGTTCCGCGGACGGTGCAGTAAAATGCCGGAACGAAGCGTCGAGCCGCTGCTGAACGCCAGTGAACGCGGATGAGGCGAAGCGCGCGCTCGGTCGGCGCATGCTTCGATGCCGCGGTCAGGCGCGGCCGGTGACGAGCCCGCGAAGCTCGCCCGTTGCGCTGTCATAACGCGCCCCGTCACCGGCAACCCGCCAGGTGGCCGCGCGGGTGCTTCATAGGGAGCGAATCGCTCAGCCGCGTTCATTGGCGTTATGCGCGGTTTCGATCAGCCTGCTTGTCAAACGTCAGTCCAGGTTGGCCTGGATCGCTTGCGCCAGCCCGTACAGCCGCTGCTCGATCGTCGTCGGAACATCGCAGGCAAAACTCAGGGACTGCCGCCGCCGTTCGAAGAACTGCTGGTCCCACTGCAGATGCTGCGTCAAATCGCCGACCTTCGCCTCGTCCGGCGGCGTGGCGGTCTGGGCCGCCCGAAGGTCCGCGCCCTCCTGGCGCAGATTGGCCGCAAGCACCTTCTGGCGGCGGCCAAACCGGTCGAGGCCCTCGATGACGGTCGCCCGCTCCCGGTTCAGCACGTCGAACACGCCCGCGAACACCAACGGCAGGGCATGACCCTTGTTGCTGTCAGCGGTTTTGGCGAAGGCCGCGATGCGCTGAACGGCCTCATCGATCGGCAGCCGCCGCTGGGTGACAGTCCCGACCAAGGCGGCCACCGTCGCATCGTCCTGCCAGTCGGCCGTCGCGGGATCGACCGGCGGCCCGTTCCAGTATGACGCAACCGACAATTCGCCCACCTTGACCTGTTGGCAGGGCCAGTCCGGGTCGAGCGGCCGGGCGCCGGAGGCCGTCGTGCCGACCCCGGACAACACGCCGGACAGCAGGATTCCGGCCAGCAGCGTCCGACTTCATCCCGGTCCTCCGCCGCGGCGCACCAGCAGTCCCCTGGCCGGGTCGTAGGCGAGGATCGCCCCGATGGTGAAGACCGTGGTGACCACGACAACCACCGCCAGCGCGACCGGATCGAGCTTGCCGTACAGCGAGAACCGGATCAGCTCGATGCCGTAGGTGAACGGATTCATCCGGCAGATGAAATAAACCACCGGGCTGGACTGCTGCACCAGCCACAGCGGATACAGCGCCGAGGAAGCGAAGAACATCGGGAATATGACGAAATTCATCACGCCAGCGAAGTTTTCAAGCTGCTTGATCACCGACGACAGCAGCATCCCCAGCGCGCCCAGCATCAAGCCAGCCAGGACCAGGGCAGGCAGCACGGTCAGCGTAACCCCACGGCGGCAGATCGACCCCCCAGATCGTCGCCACCACCAGGAACGCGGCGACCTGCAGGATGGAAACCGCCGTGCTCGCCAGCAACTTGGAAATCAGCAGGAACCAGCGGGGAAACGGGCTGACCAGCAGCATGCGCATGTTGCCCATCTCACGGTCATAGACCATCGAAAGCGAGGACTGCATGCCGTTGAACAACTGGATCATCGCGATCAGTCCCGGCGTGACATAAACCTCGTACAGCACGTAGGTCTCGTACGGCGGAATGATCGACACGCCGAGGATCTGACGGAACCCGGCGGCGAAGATGAACAGCCAGACCAGCGGGCGAACCAGCGCCGAGACGAACCGTTCGCGCTGATGCACGAACCGCAACGCCTCGCGCCACATGATGCCCCGCAGGCAGATCAGGTACTGCCCGAGCGTAAAGCCGCGCGTCGCCGCCATCGCGGCGGACGGTCCTGCCCGCGACACCTTCTTCAAGACCCGCAGACTTCGCTCATGGCACCACCTCACGCGCACCGGTCAGCGACGCGAAGGCGCCGCGCAGATTGTCCGTGCCGGTTTGCGTCACCACATCCGACACAAGCCCCGCCGCCATGCGCTTGCCCTGATGCAGGATCACCACGTTGTCGGACGGTTCGATCTCATCCAGCAGATGCGTGGTCCACAGCACCGCGACGCCGCGCTCGCGCACCAGCGTCCGCACATGCGTCACGATCGCCAGCTTCGATGCGACATCGAGACCGACCGTCGGCTCGTCCAGGACCAGCAGCCGCGGCCGGTGCAGCAGCGCCCGTGCGATCTCGACCCGCCGCATCTGGCCGCCGGACAGGTTGCGTGCCTTGTCGCGCGCCCGGTCCGCGAGCTCGACGTCGGCCAGGACCTCCATGGTGCGCTTGCGTGCCTCGCGTCCGCCGATCCCATGCAGCGCCGCGTGGAACAGCAGGTTCTCCCTCACCGACAGGTCCAGATCGAGCGTGCGTGCCTGAAACACCACGCCCAGCTGGCGCAGTGCCTCACCCGGCTCCCGGTCGATCCGATGGCCAAGCACGCTGATGCTGCCCACCTTGGTATCGAACAGCCGGGTGACCAGCGACAGCAGCGTCGTCTTGCCGGCGCCGTTGAGACCGAGCAGGGCGGTGAACTCGCCTTGCTCAACCGTGAGCGAAACGTTGTCCAGCGCCTTGCGGGCGCCATAGGCAGTGGCTGACGCCGACCACCGAGAGCGCCGGCACCATCACCGCGGCATCGCGGGTCAAAGGAGTCATCACTGTCATTGCGCCGCCACCACTACGCCCCATGGCAGCCGACCCACCTGGATCGACTTGATCACCTTCAGGTCGGCGACATCGATCACCGAGATGTCGTTCGAAAGCCCGTTGGTGGTGAGCAGGTATTTCCCGTCCGGCGTGAACGCCATCTGCCACACGCGCTGGCCGACCAGCAGGTATTTTTCCACCTTGCGCGTCTTGGCATCGATCACCGCCACGCGGTTGGCCGGACCGAGGGCCACGAACGCGGTCGCATCGTCCTTGGTGAAGCGGATGCCGACCGGCTGGATCGTCTCGGCCCGCATACCCTGGATGTCGAAGTGGATCTTCGACGTCACCACATGCTTGACCGGGTCGATCACGCTGACCGTCCCGCCAAGTTCCGACGGACACCCAGAGTTCGGAACCGTCATGCTTGAATTGCGCGATCGCGCGGGCGCGCATCGACCAGGACGTTCGCCACCACCTTGTGCGTCGCGTAGTCGATGAAATGCGCCATGTTGGTCGTTTCGGAGGTGTTCACGATGGTCTTGCCGTCGGGGCTGACCGCCATGCCTTCCGGTTCCACACCGGTCGGGATCGTGCGCGATCACCTTGCGGGTCGGCAGGTCGATCACCGTGACCATGTTGTCGTTCTCGTTCGACACGTACAGCGGATTGCCCGATACGTGCAGCGCGAACGTCTCCGGATCCGGGCCGGACGGCAGGTCGCCGACGATCTGCAGCGTCTTGCGGTCGATGATCTGGATCGTGTCGTCGTCGCTGGCGCACACCAGGATGTATTTGTCGTCCTTGGTCAGCGGATGCCGCGCGGCCGCTGGCCGACATCGATCGTCTTGACCGTCTTCATCGCGTCCAGATCGACCACGCTGATCGTGTTGTCGCGCTCGTTCGAAACGTAGGCGGTCAGGCGCATGGGCGGGTCCGCAGAACAGCATCGCGCCGACCACGGCCGCCAGCAGCCGGTTCATCGCAGTGTGCATTTTGTCTCCGGACGGTCGATGCCCAGCGTGTCCAGCTCGGTCACCTGATGCAGAAAACCGGGTTGTGGCGAAATCGAAACGATCGTGCGGCCGTCCGCCAGCAGGATCGGCTGGCGCAGTTGCAGATCCCAGTCGCGCAGCGTCAGGCGCTGCCCCTTATAGGCCGCGACGCCGAAATCGCGGACCTTTCATATAGGTCATGATCTTGGCCGGATCGCTGCTCTTGCTGCGGCTCGCGGCCTCGCCGACCATCCGCACGCCGGTCCAGGCCTGCATGTCGAGCGGCATCATCCGGCGATGGAACAGGCGATCGAAACGATTCTGCAGTTGCGTGCCGCCCCAGGATTCGCTGCTCGCATCCCAGGTTACCGGCTCCAGGCCAGCGGAGCCGGCCACCGGGCGGGGATCCCAGGTGCGATACGGCAGATAGCCGGCGAACACCTCGTTCTCATCGGCAGCGACAAGCACGTCATACTCCGGCGCGTCCTTGCGTCAGCACCGGCATCTGCTGCTGCGTCTGCACCACACCCGAGTCGGTCTCGCGCGACCCGCCGGTATCCACGCTGACCTTCTCGTACCACGATACGGGCGCCGAACCGTTTGGCAGTGCGGCGATAGGCGTCCGCCAGCAGCTTGTCTTCCGGGATGCGAGCCGTAGACCAGGAACCAGCGCGTCCATTTCTTCCAGACCAGGTACTGTCCGAGCGCGTCGGCCAGCATGGCGCGCGACGGCGCCACATGGATGAGGTCGGCTCGGCAATCCTGCTGCCGCAACGAATCGTCCGGGGCCGCCAGGTTGAAGATCGTCGATGCCGTGCGCGCGCGCGCCATCGGCCAGCGCCAGCACGCCCTCGGCCGGCAGATCGGTCATCACCAGCTTGACCCCTTCGCCGCCAGCCCGTCGAGCGCCGCCGCGAGGTTCGTGCCCTTGCGCACCGGCACGTCGATCGAGTTCGAAGTTCTGCCCCTCCAGGTGTCCGGTCGTGTTGTTGTCGTCGAGCGCCAGGGTCGCGCCCGCCAACCCTGCGTTCGGTGTCGGCTGGTCGAGCAGCGAGATCGTCGGATGGCGTGCCATCGAACGGAGGTAGCCGATCACGATCGTCGACTCATCCGCGCGGGCCGCCGGCGCCAGAAGCGGCGCGGCAAGCAGCAGCGTAACCGCATGGCGCCGGCTTATGCCGTTGCGCTCATTTCGATTTGGACGTTTCATCCGCCCAAAGTGATGCAACCCGCCATTTGCCGCAAGTCGCCCCGGTCATGCGGCAGGCCACGCTGCGCCTCATCGCGCGGTTCACCGCACCCGGACCGCGCGGATAGTGAATGCCTCCGCCCGCTTCCACGCCTCGTTGTCACTGCCCCCAAACGTGATCAGTCTGTCGAACATCACCGCGTCGGATGGCAAATCGACGACCCGAGGCTTCGACCACTGCCCCAGGATGCTCTCCCTGTGCACGCTCCGCCGAGCGCCACCGCGGCGACGACGTGCCAGGCCAAGGATGCCCAGACACCGGATGCGGCCTGTCCGCCGGTCAGTCACCATGAAATCTTCGCCATCAGGTCAGTTCCGATTTCAAGGCTCACACCGGTTCCGTCGAGCAAGGCTCGCACCGGTTCCGTTGCGGCTGATCGCCTGACATTCATACCGGCCGCGTCCGTGCTGAACCGCGACGACCGCGGCAGGCCATACGCCGGTGATCCGCGCCGGAATGGTCGCGCCGATCGCGGGCAAACGGCCGGCCAGCACCGGCCGTTCCTGGTCGAGCCGGCGGCCGGGTTCGGTGCGATCCGAGCGCATGACCGGATACGTCTCGCGCCTGATCCACCAGGGCGGGAGGCGGAGACACTGTTCCGGCCGAAATCGCGGCGCTCCATATGCAGCGGAGGTCGAGCCCGTCATCGAACTCGACCGTGATCGACAGGCAGTTGGGCGTCGCAACGCGACAGCGCACCCCCACCCTGTTCTCCCGGTTCCGATCAGACGGCGATGAAACTTCGCATCTTTCCCGGATTGAGCAGCCCGGCCGGGTCGCTGCCCCGCTTGAACGCCAACTGATCCGCATCGACCTGCTTATGCCCGACCCCGTCCTCCAGCGTGAATACATGCGGATCGGCGATCGACACTCCCCGGGCCCGGTGTTCGGCGATAATTTCCCGCAGCCGCTCCTCGGTCGAGAACCGCACGATCGGCAGTCCGCTTGCCGTGACCCGACCGCCGACCCGCATGAACTCCAGATGCGGGACCAGTTCGTCCTCGAACAGAGCTTCGATCTCCGCCACGCTCTCCAGCAGACCGTTCCGCGGGATGCAGCACCTGCAGATACGTCACCCCGCGATCACGCTTGAGCATCTGCAACGTCGTGTGGTTCCAGGTGAACTCATAAAGCGGCACGTCTCCGGGTGCCTCGGCGGTCGGCTGCTCGAAGGTGATCGTTCCGGTGCCGTGCCGCCCCCGCAGCACCGACTTGAACGCCGCGACGGACGGCTCGGCGATCATCGCGATCACAATCGCCTGCCCGTCGGGGCAGTGCTCTCGCACTTGCCGGAACGAATCAGGCGTGGGCCAGGCCACGGGCGTAACCAGCTTCTTGACGATCCCATCCGCCAGCGCCACCGCATAGCCGAACCGCACGGCGTCCATGAACGTCGGAAACGCAACGATCATGTCGATCCAGTTCCACGCCGGCGCCAGCGGCATTTCCAGCGCGGTGATCAGCCCGGTGGTGCCGTAGGCGTGATTGACCGCCTGCGCCTCGCTCTCGCGCAGTTCCAGGATCCGAGGCTCCGCCTCGATCGTGACAATCCGAGCGGCGGCGACGTTGCCCGGCTCGCGCAGTCCGCCCCAGGTGATCGAACCGATCCCGCCCGAACCGCCGGCCACGAAGCCGCCGATCGTGGCGGTGCGCTTGGTCGACGGATGCATCCGCAGTTCCCATCCGTTCGGACGGGTCTCCCGGTCGATATCGACCAGCTTGCGGCCCGGACCGACACGCAGCATGCCAGGGCGCTGCCATTCGATCGTATCGAGCGCGGTCATGTCCAGCACCACGCCCCCCTGCAGCGGCACTGCCTGCCCGTAGTTCCCCGTCCCGCCGCCGCGCGCGGTGACCGGCACCCGGTGACGAAAACAGGCGGCGGCCACACGAACCACCTCCGCCTCATCCCGGGGACTGATGACCGCCTGCGCGCTGCAGCCGCGCAACTGCCGGTTCAGCACCGGGCTGTACCAGAAGAAATCCCGCGATTTCTGCCGCACCAGCGCCGGCTCGGTGGTGCACGGAATGTCCGGCAGGGCATTGAGCAAACGATCCAACGCCTCCATCCTGTTCTCCTCGATCTGACGCGGGCGCAGCTGACGCCAGTGCGACTGGCACGGGCAGGTCCGAACGACAAGTGACGCAGTCAGGTCCAAGCCTGGGACAAGCACATCGGATGCCAACATGACCTTCCCCGCGACCCTCCCGCACGATTTCTGGCTGCGCAATGCCCAGGTCCCCGCCGCGCTTCTCGCCGGCCCCCCTGCGCGGGGCGACGCGGAAGGCCTGGCCCGGGTCGATCTTCGCGTGACCGGCGGCCGCATCGCCGCCATCGCCCCCGCCGGCCGTGCCGCCCGCGGCACGGCGCCAGAAGGTATCGACCTCGATCGGGGCCAGGTCTGGCCGTGCTTCGTTGATGGGCATGTGCACCTGGACAAGACGCAGACATGGCCGCGCCAGCCGAACCCTGACGGCACCCATCCCGGCGCCAGGGACGCCGTCACCACCGATCGGGCCGCCTGCTACACCGAGGCCGACATCGAACCGCGTTTCGATTTCGGCCTGCGCTGCGCCCTCGCGCACGGCACGGCCGCGATCCGCACCCACCTCGACAGCTACTGGCCCAATGCCCGCGCCCACTGGGCCGTCTTCCGTCGCCTGCGCGACGTGTGGGCCGGCCGCATCGACCTGCAGGCCGTCTCGATCTGCCCGCTGGAGCGCTTCGCCGGCGACGATGGCATCGCCCTCGCCAACGAAGTCGCTGAATCCGGCGGCATCCTTGGCATGGCCGCCACGGGCGAGGGGGACCAGGCGTCGTCGCCCGAATTCCAGACCCTGCTCGACCGCTTCTTCGCCCTCGCCGAGGAACGCGGCCTCGCTCTCGACCTGCACCTCGACGAAACCGGCGACCCGTCAGCGCGCACGCTTGACGCCGTCGCCCGCACCGCCATCCGCCGCAAATTCGCAAAGCCAGTCCAGGTCGGCCACGTCTGCTCCATTTCCGTCCAGGCGGAAGAAGAGGCAACAGCGACGATCGCCCGCTGCGCCGATGCAGGCCTGAACGTCATCAACCTGCCGATGTGCAACATGTATCTGCAGGGCCGAACACAGGGCCGCACCCCACGCTGGCGCGGCATCACCATGGTGCACGAATTCCGCGCCGCCGGCGTGCCGGTGTCGTTTGCTTCCGACAATTGCCGGGACCCGTTCTACGCCTACGGCGACTACGACATGATGGAGGTCTACCGGGAAGCGGTCCGCATCGCCCAACTCGACCATCCGTTCGGCACCTGGGCCGCCTCGGTTACCGCCACGCCTGCCACCGCCTGCGGATTTGCCGACAGAGGCCGCATCGCCGTCGGCGCGCCCGCTGATCTGATCCTGTTCCGGGCCCGCTCGATGACCGAGCTTCTGGCGCGCCCGCAATCCGACCGTATAATTCTCCGAGCCGGAAAACCTCTGAACGCGGCGCTCCCGGACTTCCGGGAAATGGACGCCATCGTCGGAGCACCATGATGTGGTCACGAAACGAATGGCGCGTATCACGAAACACAGCATCAGCGGCTTCTGGGACACGCCGCTCGATACGATTCTGCGAAATCCGCGGCTGGGCGCGCCGCTGTTCGCTGGCGTCAACCTGGACCAGTGCGCGTCCTGCACACCCTGGCCGACGCCAACTTCCTCGGCTACGACACGATCCTGATGGAAGACTGCGCCGCCACCACCAACCCCGATTTCTGCCGGGAAGCGACGTTGCTCAACATCCGCCAGATTTTGGCTTCACCGTTACCTCAGCCGCGATTGATGAAAGTCCGCCGCCATGATGCCAACCCCCTCGATCGCGAAACGCGTGGCGGACCTTCGGGCCTTCCGCATCGCTCCCGCTGACACGAACTACTTCGCCTGCCTGCTCGACCCGCTTGCCGACGGCGTCTCCTTCACGCTGGTGGTGGAGATTTTCGAACCCGGCGGCAAGACGCCTCCGAACACCCACACCATCGCCGAGGAGGCGTTCTTCGTCCTGGCCGGCACCGGTAAGGCGTCCGCCGACGGTGCCACCCGCGACATCGGTCCCGGCGACGTCCTCGTCCTGCGCCCCGGCGTGGAACACGTGGTGGCGAACACTGGCTCAGGC
Organism: uncultured Alphaproteobacteria bacterium; assembly: GCA_963817185.1. Lineage (GTDB taxonomy): Bacteria > Pseudomonadota > Alphaproteobacteria > Acetobacterales > Acetobacteraceae > Rhodopila. The sequence goes on from CAWFNN010000009.1 coordinate 258,837, forward strand.
AAACTCTATTGCCTGACCATGATGACCCCGAACGAGGGGTTCGCTGAACTGATCCGCGCCGGCGCGCCCGTGGAACTGACGCCCGAGGACCGGGCTGTGATCACCGGCGCGCGCCTGCCTGCGGTTTGACGCGCCTTCGCGGCGTCAGCGTGGGCTTTCGCGGAGCTCCCGGCTATCGGCCCCGCCGCTCCAGACCCCTTCGTCCGACGGCCCGCCATCCCGATCACGGCACCAGAACCGCCGCCCCTTCGAACCGGCCAGCCCGAAGATCCGCCAGGGCCTGGTTGGCTTCCCGCAGCGGATACGGCGTGGTCTTGGTGACGATCCCGATCCGAGGCGCCAGACCCAGGAAATCGACGCCGTCCTGACGCGTCAGATTGGCGACCGACACCAGCGCCCGCTCTTCCCAAAGCAGTCGGTACGGGAAGCTCGGGATATCGCTCATGTGAATTCCGGCGCACACCACCCGTCCGCCTTTGCGCACCGCTGCCAGCGCCACCGGCACCAGGCCGCCGACGGGCGCGAATATGATGGCCGCATCGAGGGGTTCGGGCGGGATTTCATCGGACCCGCCAGCCCACGCCACACCCAGACTCCGCGCGAAATCCTGCGCTTTCGTATCCCCCGGACGGGTGAACGCGAATACCGATCGTCCCTGCCAGCAAGCAACCTGGGCGATGATGTGAGCCGCCGCTCCGAACCCATACAGGCCCAGCGTCTTGCCCTCGCCGGCGATCACCAGTGACCGCCATCCGATCAGCCCCGCGCACAGCAAAGGAGCCAGTTCGACATCGCCGCCCGCCTCCCCCATCGGAAACGCGAAGCGGGCATCAGCGATCGTCGCCGTCGCAAAACCACCATCCCGCGTGTATCCGGTGAACAGCGGGTCGTCGCATAAATTCTCCCGCCGCGCCCTGCAGTACGGACACACGCCGCAGGTGTGCCCAAGCCAGGGGATGCCGACACGCTGGTGCAGGCTGAGGCCCTCGACACCGGGACCGATCGCATCGATCCGGCCGACGATCTCATGGCCCGGAATAATCGGCACGGTCGGATGCGGCAGTTCGCCATCGACCACATGCAGGTCGGTGCGGCACACGCCGCAGGCAGCCACCTTCACCCGGATCTGGTTCGGACCCGGCTGCCGGTCAGCAAGATCCGCCCACTCCAGGGCGGCCCCAATCCCGTTCAGCACCATTGCCTGCATCGTAGTCTCCCCTCGACACGCCTCCGGTGGGCAGCGCGGCACCGGACGCAAACGGTAACCGACCAGGCCGCCGCCGATACGATCGCCGCGGCGTCAGCGGCATTGGTCGTTCGTGCGGCCACCTCAATACCCGGTACGATGGTCACGTTGCACCCGTCGCCTTCGGGTTGGATCGAAGCGCGATGACCAGACCGGACGCGCGCCGTGGCCCGGCGCGAGATCGACCGGTTCGTCCTGTCCTGATTTGCCGCCCGCACGCATCCGGCAGGCCGCGAAGAGCGCGCACCATGAACATTCGATTACGGTTGGCTCGCCGTGATCGTTGCCCGCGAGGTCCGCCTGTATCGTCAAACCCGCTGCTTCCCCGGAAATGACCATGGCAGATCGTGATGATTGAGCGGATCGTCTGGTGCGCCACGGGCCGCTTGGTGCCCCTTGCTCGCACCGGCGCCTTGAGCAGGATCAAATCGGCATGCGCCGTTTCAGGTCTAATGCGACCAATTGACCCACCGGAGTTCCCATGAAAGCGCAAATTCTCGCGGCGATCGGCGAAACCGGCTTGCAGCCCGCGGCGGCCTTGAACGCAGCACTGGCGGCGAACGACCGGGTGAAATACGCCTTCTCCCTCCTGCAGATGGCGATCGACCATGCGCAGCACCTCAAACAGCCGGCCGCGTCGCTGAGGCCGGAGCGTATTCGCTGTGGCATCGACGACCCGGATCTGGACAGCGTCATCGCCGGCGCCCGCATGGTCCGGAAATCCTGCCATGTCCCCGGCGTCGCTCGGATTTTCGCGCGCATCGCCGACGACATGCGCCTGATGGCCGCGCCCGTGCTTGCAACCCGGCCGGACGGGTTCGCGCCGCGGCTCGACAAGCTGCTCGGCTCGATGCCCGGGGCAGCGGACGATCTGATCGATCCCGGGACGACCGCGGCGATGATGCAGGCCGGGCACGACCACGGCGACAGCCTCCACCGGCTGGTCATGGACCTGCACAAGCAGCTCAACACGATGCAGGCCGAGATGGCCGAGGAAACCATCGACGGTGCCGCCGCCTACAACCTCGCCCGAACCGACCGGCCGCTCGTCGCCGCTTTCATGGCCGGGCTCAACCGGACCGCGCGCTTGAAGTTCAACCACCCGGGCCTGTCGACCACTGCAACCCGCGCCGGCGGCCGGTTGGTGATCCAGAACGACATCGGCACCACCGATGCCCACGTGATCGTCATCCATGTGCAGGATCTGACCGTGACCGTGACGTATACCGATGTGCATCCGGAACGTCTGGCATTCTTGCAGGAGATGCTCAAGCCGCGCGGCGTGATGTGGGAATCGCAGCGCACGGCCACACTGTCCGCCGGTGCGCCGTTCTATCTCGCCACCGGCGCGGTGACAGCGGCAGATGAAGCCGGCTGCCGGTCCTATCTCGACTTTCTCGGCTCCCGCCTGGTGTTCCTGATCGACTGGAACCGGGCGCGCAAGCAGCTGCGGCAGTTCCTGCGCGGCCTGGACCGCCCGGCTCTCCTGCTCTGGGCCGCGGAGAACAATATCGGCCATCGTGGCTTTCTCGAACTCGGCGGCGCCCGCCTCGTGAACCAGGCGATCGAGGCCGCCGCCGGGTCCTCCATGCATTTCGGCGACAGGCTGTGCGACGTGCTGGGCGATGCCGAGACCCAGGCGTTCCTGCGCTTCGTGTTCCAAACCGCGACCGAGAGCCTGTTGTCCGGCACCTCGCAGGCGCTCATCCACGATCGGATCCGGGTCGCGCTCGCGACCCATTTCAGCAACGAGGAGCAGCAGCTTCTGCGCATCGGCGCGGATCATGCCGGCCTGGTCTTCGAACTCGCCAGCCTCGTGCGGTCTGCTATGCAGGCGGATCCGGACGGTGGCGGCAAGCGGGTAAGACGCGCCCGCCGTTTCGAACATGATGCCGACCAGCTGGTCCTGCAAACCCGCGAAGCCGTGCGCCGCCGCCCGGACTTCGGACTGTTCCTGTCGATCCTGGAGGCCGCCGATGACGCGGCGGATGAACTCGAGGATGCCGTTTTCCTGCTCGATCTCGACACGCTGCAGGGCAAGGCGCTGGACGCCTTGCAGACGCTCGCCGATCTGCTGGCCGAGGCCTCACAGGAATGGATCAAGGCGCTCGGTCATGCCACGCAGATCGGCCGCGCCGCCGGCCGCGCGGAAAGCGAGGATTTCCTGACCGCCATCGATCGCGTCTCGGCGCTCGAGCACAGCGCCGATGACGCCGAACGGGCACTCACCGTCGCCGCCGTCCAGCACGCGGAGGATTTTCGCCAGTTGCACCTGTTCACCGCCCTCGGCGCCCGCTTCGAGGCCGCGGCAGACGCATTGAAACATGCCAGCCTGCTGCTGCGCGATCACGTGCTGGAGGACGTCATCGATGGTTGACCTCGCGCTGATCATGCCGAACGCGGCGCCACCGAGCGGTGGTGCGGCACTGTTCGGCAACAAGGCCTGGAACCTGATGCTGATGGCGCAGTCCGGCCTGCCGGTGCCCCCGGCGTTCGTGCTGCCGACCACCTGGTGCCGCCGCAACCAGCCGGCGCAAGGTCCGCTGCTGCGCCAGACCCTGGCAGCCGGCATCGCCGCCCTGGAAACCGCGACCGGCCTCAGCTTCGGCGCAACCCGCCGGCCGCTTCTCGTGTCCGTTCGGTCGGGCGCCGCCGTGTCGATGCCAGGGATGATGGAAACCGTGCTGGACGTCGGCTTGAACGCGGCAACCGTCGAGGGCCTGATTCGCCTGACCGGCAATCCGCGCCTGGCCTGGGACAGTTTTCGCCGTCTCGTGCAAGGTTACGCCGAGGTGGTTGCCAACCTTCCCACCGGCCCGTTCGATGCCCTGGTCACGGCGGCGCTGGAACGGGCAGAGGCGGACAGCGAACAGGAACTCGACCATCGGGATCTGCGCGCGCTGACCCACGCCATGCTGGAGTGCTATCGGACCCTGACCGGCCAGCCGTTTCCCGCCGATCCGCATGAGCAACTCGCCGCCGCGGCACAGGCTGTCTTCCATTCCTGGGACGCGCCGAAAGCCGCGAGCTACCGACGGCTGAACGGCATCAGCGACGACGCCGGGACGGCGGTGACAGTGCAGACCATGGTGTTCGGCAACGCCGGCGGTTACTCAGGCGCCGGCGTCGGATTCACCCGCAACCCGGCCACTGGCGCACGGGAACTCTATTTCGACTTCCAGTTCAACGCCCAGGGCGAGGACGTCGTCGCCGGGCGGCAGAAGCTGCGCGACAACGACCGGCTCCGCCTCGTGCTGCCCAGCGTCTGGACCCGGCTGAACGAAATCTGCCGCGCGCTGGAGCTGCTGTTCGCCGACGCCCAGGACTTCGAGTTCACCGTGCAATCCGGGGTTCTCTATCTGCTTCAGGCGCGCCGGGCGAAGCGCACCGACTGGGCGGCGCTCGCGCTCGCGGTGGACATGGTCTCCGAAGGCATCCTGACCCCGGCAGCGGCACTGGCGCATCTGGAAGGCATTGATCTGGACGCCGTGGTCCGCACCAGCTTCGCGCCCCCCGTTCCCAAGGCGCTTGCCGTCGCCGAGGTGGCGAGTCTCGGGGTGGCAAGCGGGGCCATCGCGCTGGACCCCGACGCAGTGAAGCGGCTGACGGCGGCGGGTACGCCCGCGATCCTGGTGCGCCGGGACACGGTGACGTCCGACATCGAGGGCATGGCGCTCGCCACCGCCATTCTCACCGCGTCTGGCGGTCGGACGTCGCATGCGGCCGTGGTGGCACGCCAGCTTGGGAAAGTGTGCCTGGTCGCCTGCCCGAGACTGGAAATCGACCTCGACCACCGCCAGTGCAGGATCGGCGGCACGTCGCTGCGAGAGGACGATTTTCTCTCGCTGGACGCGAACACCGGGGCGATCTACGCTGGCCGCCTGGAACCGGTAACCGAGCGCCCCGTCAAGGCGCTCGCTGCGATCGCGGCCTGGCGACATGCCGCGGCGGCGTGATCCCGAAGCGTCATGGTTCGGCGCATGCCTGCGCGGGCCGCGAGCCCGGATCGCCGTTGCGTACTCGATCCATGCTGACCGGCTTGCAGCAGCGCCGACAAGGCGTGACGGGCATTCACCGCCGGTGCCTGCGTCACCGCGAGCCGTGTCGCGGGCCAACCGCGTCGTCGGCCGATCGCGTATTCGCTCGCCTGTGGCCGTGCCGCGACGGGCGCCAACGTCATGCCAGCGGTCCGATGTCTCTGCTCGTCATAATTCGGCCGGGCCGCTGGTATCAGTCGGCACGCTCGGCTGAAGGCGGCCGGCGATGTCGCGCCCGGTCTGGCTCAGGCCACCGTCCTTTCTGGGCGGCCTGCTCGTCGCCGGGGCACCGGTCGGGCGCGCGGCCGACCGCAGCCGGCCGACCTGCGGCTTCGCCGACCGGTCCGACGTCGCCGCCGCGATACTCGTTCTCGCCGTCGCCGCGCTGCTGATCGCCGGGGCCGTTGGCACCTTCGCCCCGCTGTCGATCCTCCGGGCTCGGCCCGTCTCGCTCGATCCGTTCATGCTGCCCGGTTACGCTGTCAGGACCGTGCTGCGCATGCTCGCGGCCATGGCCGCCTCCCTCGTCTTCACCCTCACCTACGGGACGCTCGCGGCAAAGAGCCGTCGAGCCGGGATCGTCCTGATTCCACTGCTGGACATCCTGCAGTCCGTGCCCGTCCTGGGCTATCTGTCCTTCACCGTCACCTTCTTCCTGTTGCTGTTTCCGCATCGCGTCCTGGGCGCGGAGCTGGCCTCGATCTTCGCCATCTTCACCAGCCAGGCCTGGAACATGGCCTTCAGCTTCATTCAGGCCTTGCGGACTGTCCCGCGCGACCTCGACGAAGCCACCAGAGGCTTCCGTTTATCCGCCTGGCAACGCTTCTGGCGCTTGGAGTTTCCCTTCGCCGTCCCCGGTCTGGTCTGGAACATGATGATGAGCATGTCCGGCGGCTGGTTCTTCGTCGTCGCCTCCGAGGCGATCACCGTCGGCGATCAGCAGATCGCGTTGCCCGGCATCGGTTCCTACGTCGCCCTGGCGATCCAGCGGGAAAAGCTGGGCGCGATCGGCTGGGCCATCCTCGCGATGACCGTCGTGATCCTGATCTACGATCAGTTGCTGTTCCGTCCGCTCGTCGTGTGGGCCGACAACTTCCGTGTCGAGCAGACCGCCGCGCAGACCACGCCGCGGTCATGGTTCCTGTACCTTCTGCGACATGCCCGGCTGATGCGCCTCGCGGCGCGTCCGCTGGCCTTCACCATGCGGCGCCTGTTCCGGGCGCGGCTGCTCAACCTTGTGCCCGCCACCAATCCGACGCGTGTCCGATCCAGGACCGCACGGATCCTGGACGTCGCATGGTGTGTGGCGGTCGGCGCCGGAATGGCCTGGCTGGTAAGCATCCTCGTGCGCTTCATCGCCACCGGCACCGGCTGGAGCGACGTCTGGACGGCTCTGCGGCTGGGCAGCTTCACCTTGCTGCGCGTGGTGATCCTGATCGTCCTGGCCTCGCTTGTCTGGGTGCCGATCGGTGTGCTCATCGGCCTGCGGCCAAAGCTCGCCGAACGGGTCCAGCCGCTGGCCCAGTTCCTGGCCGCCTTTCCCGCCAACCTGCTGTTCCCCCTCTTCGTCGTTCCCATCGTCAGGTTCGGCCTCAACGCGGACATCTGGCTTTCCCCGCTCATGATTCTCGGAACACAGTGGTATATCCTCTTCAATGTCATCGCGGGCGCCACCGCCTATCCAACCGACTTCCTTGAAGCCGCGAAGAATTTCCACTTCCACGGCTGGCAGTGGTGGCGGATCGCCATACTGCCCGGCATCTTCCCCTATTACGTGACCGGAGCGATCACCGCGTCCGGCGGCGCATGGAACGCCAGCATCGTTTCCGAGGTGGCATCCTGGGGACCGGACCACCTCGAGGCCCACGGCCTCGGCGCCTACATCGCCGAGATGACCACCGCGGGCGACTTCCCCCGCATCGTGCTTGGCATCGCCGTGATGTCCGCCCTCGTGGTCTTGTTCAACCGCGTGCTGTGGCGTCCATTGTATGCCTACAGTGAGCGGCATTGCCGGCTGGACTGAAAGGAAATCCGGTGCTTCAGACGATCAACACCGGCGGGATCGTGGGCAACACCGAACTCGAACTCCGCCAAATCCGGCAAACGTATCAGACCCAGTCGGGTGAGCCCGTCGTGGTGCTTGACGACATCAACCTCACGCTGCACGCGGACGAGATCGTCGGGCTGCTGGGCCGTTCCGGCTGTGGCAAGTCCACCCTGCTGCGCATCGTGTCGGGCCTCGCGCCGCCGGCCAGCGGCGAGGTCCTCTATCGCGGTGCGCCCCTTCGAGGCCCGGCCGAGGGGATCGCCATGGTCTTCCAGACCTTTGCGCTGTTCCCGTGGCTGACGGTGCTGCAGAATGTCCAGGCCGGGCTGGACGCCATCGGCGTCGCCGAGGCCGAGGCTCGCACCCGCGCGCTCGCCGCCATCGATCTGATCGGACTTGATGGGTTCGAGAGCGCCTATCCCAGGGAACTGTCCGGCGGCATGCGCCAGCGCGTCGGCTTCGCCCGCGCGATGGTCGTCAATCCGACGATCCTGTTGATGGACGAACCGTTCTCCGCCCTCGACGTGCTGACCGGGGAGACATTGCGCAGCGACTTCATCCAGCTGTGGACGGCGAAGCACCTGGCGATCAAATCGGTCCTGCTGGTGACCCACAATATCGAGGAGGCGGTGTTCATGTGCGACCGCGTCCTCATTCTGTCGTCCAACCCCGGACGCATTGCCGCCGAGATCGCCGTGTCGCTGCCCCGGCCACGCGACCGGCTGGCTCCGGCGTTTCGTGACGTCGTTGAAGATCTATACAGCCGTATGACGGCGGGGCCGGCCCCGGCCGTCGGCAACAAGCCGCCGGAGCCGATGGCGAGCATCGGCACCAGACTGCCGAACCTGTCGGCGATGCGGATCGCCGGTCTGGCGGACGTGCTGTCGCACCCGCCGTTCAGCGGCCATGCCGATCTGCCGGATGTCGCGGCGCGTCTGCATCTCGATCCCGGCAATCTGTTCCGTCTGGCGGAGGTGACGCGGATGCTGGGTTTCGCCGAGTTGAGCGACGGCGAACTGCACCTGACGGCGGCGGGGCGAGCGCTCGCCGAGGCCGACCTGGCCGGCCGCAAGGCGCTGTTCGCCGACCATCTTCTGCGCTCGGTTGTGCTGGCCGCGCATATCCACCGGGTGCTGAATGAGCGCCCCGGTCACGTGGCGCCGCGTGGCCGGTTCCTGGCCGAACTGGAGGATCATCTCAGCACCGAGGAAGCCGAACACACGCTCAGCGCCGTCATCGGCTGGGGGCGCTATGCCGAGGTATTTGCCTATGACCACGCCCGCCGGATGTTCAGTCTGGAGAACCCGCATTGATGCGGCCGGGCTGAGAGCCGCGCGGCCGAGGTTCGGAACGGCCGGGCGTGGATGTCGTGGGGCTGATCGTCGCGGCTGCGTCACGAGGCCGATCGTAGGTGCCGTGCCGGCTGGATGGACCGCTTTTTGACACGGAGGAAGAATGAGAGCCACCGGGGCCGCGAAGAAAAGCCACAGTAACAGTAAGCCGGCCCGCCCGCGGTAGGCCACCGGATCGACAGGTAGTCAGCAGGAGCCGATCTCGTTAGGGCGACGCCCTGCCAAGACCGCTTCGCGTGAAGCGCGGGAGCGCAATATCAGCCCAACTCGAATCGCGAAGCGACCTCAGGCTGATGAAATTGCTCGATAAATATGAGCGAGCGGGACACTATCGTCGGCGCAGCCATCCCCGGATGCGTCCGATCGTCGAGGTTTCCGGTTGTGCCGTGGGCGTAACCGCCGGCGTGACCGGTTCGTTGCGCGCAAGCAACTCCATCGCGGTTGGCGGCCGGGGCGGCGCTTCATACCGGTCTTCAGCTTCCGGCACCACCCCATCGGGATCGTCAAACTCATCAGCAACGAGCTCGGAACAATCCGCCAGCACGGTTTCGCCCGCGGCCCGGATGCTGAGCCGCGTGGCAAGCTCCGCCAGCCGCTTCGCCACCAGCGCGAGATCGATTTCCCACTCTCCCAGCTTGACAGGTTGCGCAACGGTCTCAAACAGATCGCCCCAGTAATCAAGCCCGGATGCCTGGGCGAGGCGGTTGAAGGACGCGTTCTGGTGATGCCGCGGCATCCACTCCCACAACACCGTACCGGGCCGGCAGAACACGACGTCGGCCAGGCCCTGGCCATGCGGCCCGATCACCGCATCGGCGCCGCGGAACAGGTTGATGCGTTCGTCAATACGGAGGCGACTGCGTTCGACGATCGTGATGCCGCTCCGTCGCAGCAGGTCGATCATCGCACCTTCGTTACGGATCGACCCATAATACGGGCTGACTTCGTCGATGAAAAGGATCTTGTCATCCGACCGGAAGGCCGGCACCGAGTGTGCGATGCGCCTCGCTGTCTCCAGCGTGCTCAGGCAGATCCCGAAACTGGTCGTGCCGTTCAGAAAATCCGAGTATGTGACCCGCGGAACATGATACAGGAGGCTTGGTTCCAGCGTCAGGCGCGGGGTCCGGTCGTAGCCCAGCAGGACGAGGAAGTCGGCCTGCCAGGGTTGCATACGCGGCAGAATCAGGCGCACGTCGCGCATTCGTTTCGTACGCAACGACCAATCGATTGCAGGCAGGCATTGCGTAACCCAGTGCTGATAACCCAAGTGCGCGTTGTTGTAGCCGAGGACCAGATCCTCGGTATCCGGCACCGGCGTCAGTTCGGCGGCCTTCGGAAGCTGCCGGATCGCGTCAGGCGAATCGAAATACGCCGTTTCCGGGATCGCGTGGCCGTCCTTGAACAGGATCAGCAAATCGGCATCCAGCACGACGTTCTCGAGCGTGTAGTGCCGCACAGTGGTGGTTGTGTCCACCGCGTTGAAGGTGTGGGCGGCCACATGATGAGCGAGCGCCTCGCCCAGGGAAATGTCCGAGCGGCCGTGAAACGTGCGGGCGCGCTCAAACAGGCCCGTCGCGACCGCGGCGGCGGCGAGGGAACGGTCAGTGTCGTCCTGGGGCGTGCGCGGGGCCGGCATCCGGGCTTTGATAACGGTACCGGATCGCTGTTGCCACTTATTGGTCGAGCTTCAGGACCTCGCCGGCCAGATAGAGGCTGCCGCAGATCAGCACGCGTGCCGGGGGGTTCGGTCCGGGCGATGGCGCGCAGGGCGTCCGCCACGCGTGGGCCGGGACGAGCGACACCGCCGGATGCGGCGACGATCGCCTCGACCGGCAGGGCCGCGTGCTGATCGGGCTCGCGCACCGCCCAGACCGTTTGCGCCACCGGCAGGAGGGGGCGGAGGAACTCGGCCGAGTCCTTCGCCTGTTTCATCCCGACGACCAGATGCGCCGGCCGGTCGGCCCAGCCGCTCAGGTGTTCGGCCAGGACGACGCCGGCGCCGGGGTTGTGGCCGCCGTCCAGCCAAAGCTCCCAGTCGGGCGGCAGCAGATCGGCGAGCCGGCCGTGCAGGCGTTGCAGCCGGCGGGCCATTCCGTCCGGGTCAGACCGGCAAGATCATGCGGCAGGGTGGTGGCGCGCAGGGCGGTGATGGCAATGCCGGCGTTGTCCTGCTGGAACAGGCCAGGCAGAGAGGGCGCGGGCGCCTCGACGCTGCCCGACATGTCGGTGTAGCGCAACCCGGTGCCGGTCTGAGCGATGTCCCAGTCCCGGCCGCGCAGCCTGACCGGCGCGTCCAGCGCGCCGGCGTGGTCGAGCAGGACCCGGCGGACCTCGGCCGGCTGGGCGCCGATCGCGACCGGGACGCCCGGCTTCATGATCCCGGCCTTCTCCCCGGCGATGATGTCCACCGTCGGTCCCAGCAGTTCGCGATGGTCGAGCGAGATCGAGGTGATGGCGCAGGCGGCCGGCGCGTCGATGACGTTGGTGGCATCGCCGCGGCCGCCGAGACCGACTTCCAGGACGCACAGGTCGGCCGGGGTCGCGGCGAACAGGTCGAAGGCGGTGGCGGTGATGACCTCGAACACGGTGATCGGGGCGCCGTCGTTGATCCGCTCGATCCGCTCCATCGCGGCGACAAGCCGGTCGTCCGGTACCAGTTCGCCGGCGATGCGGATGCGTTCGTTGAAGCGCACCAGATGCGGGCGACGTGTAGACATGCACGCGCAGACCCGCGGCCTCGGCCATCGCCCGGATGAACGCGCAGGTGCTGCCCTTGCCGTTGGTGCCGGCGACATGGATGACCGGCGGCAGGCGTTGTTCGGGATGGTCCAGGCGGGCAAGCAGGATGCGCAGCCGGTCGAGGCTGAGGTCGATCAGCCTGGGATGCAGGCGCTCGAGGCGGGCGGTGATCTGTTCGACGAGCGTCGTTCACGCGGCCGCCTGGTGGTCCTTCCGGGTCAGCAGCCCGATGATGCGGGCGAGCGTCGCCTTCATCTCGGTGCGCTTGACCACCATGTCGATGATGCCGTGCTCCAGCAGGTATTCGGCGCGCTGGAAGCCCTCGGGGAGCTTTTCGCGCACGGTTTGTTCGATGACGCGGGCGCCGGCGAAGCCGATCATGGCGCCGGGTTCGGCGATCTGGATGTCACCGAGCATGGCGAAGGAGGCGGTGACGCCGCCGGTGGTCGGGTCGGTCAGGACGACGATGAACGGCAGTCCGGCGTCCTTCACCAGACGGGTGGCGATGACGGTGCGCGGCATCTGCATCAGGCTGATCGCGCCCTCCTGCATGCGGGCGCCACCGGAGGCGGTGAAGACGATCAGCGGCACCTGTTGCAGCACCGCCAGGCGGGCGGCGGCGACGATGGCGTCACCCACCGCGGCGCCCATGGAGCCGCCGATGAAGTCGAACTCCATGACCGCGACGACGACTTTCTGACCGTCGATGGTGCCGTGGGCGACGGTGATGGCGTCATCGGGTGGGTTTTCTCGCGCGCTTCCTTCAGCCGGTCGGCGTAGCGCTTGGTGTCGCGGAAGCGCAGCGGGTCGGCGACGGGTTTCGGGAGTTCGATGCGGGTGTAGGCGTTCTCGTCGAACGTCCAGTCGAGGCGTTCGGTGGAGGTGGCGCGCATGTGGTGGCCGCAATGCGGTGCACACCTTGCGGTTGGCCGTGAGGTCGCGGTGGAAGATCATCTGCTGGCACGCCGGGCATTGATGCCACAGGTTGTCCGGCACGGATGACCGGGTGAACAGGGTGCGAATCTTGGGTCGGACGTATTCGGTGAGCCAGCTCATGGGGCGTGGATAGCCTTGGGTCGGAGGTCGGGCAAGCGTGCGTCACACGGGGTTCACATGCGTTGGGCGGAGGAGGCTTGGTATTTTCCGAAGGCATTGGTTCATGGAGGGAAGCATGGCTCGGCATCAGCGCGATATCGGACTTCGGAATGCGGACGGGACGGGCCGCGGGGAGAAGCGGCACGTCGAGGCCACGGTGTCGAAGGTGTTTCCGGACCGGTTTTCCCACGACGGCGCGGAGCACCAGCATATCTGGATCGACGATCTGCGGGCGCTGGATGGCGGCCCGAATTACGCGGGCAACGTTTTCGTCGCCATCCGGGTGACCGAGGGTGGAATCGGCACGGATATCCCGTTCCTGGTCGGCACCCCGGTGGAGATGCAGGGGATGTTGATCCCGGCCGATGAGGCGGATCCGGGACCGGATAACGACGGCCTTCCCGTGCTCCATTTCACCCACCGGCCGGTGGGATTCGTCGAATACGAAGGCAGGGAATACGAATAGGCGTTGCGTCGCGGAGTCCGCGGCGGATGGAGTTCCGCGTCGAGGCAGCCAGGCCGGCAAATGCGCTGGCGTGCGGGCGCGGGGACCGAGATGGTGGTCGATGACTACACGGTGGTCGTGACCCGGAAACGTGCCCGCGCGCGGGCCCCGGGTTCGGCCCAAACGATGGTGGCGAATGTGCCTGGGGGCTGCTGCGCCCGGCGTAACAGCCGGGACTTGCTCCGCCCGGGGCTCCTTCGCTTTCATTGGGCGCATCGCGTTGGCCTGACCCCCGGTCAACCTGACGTCGTATCGTCGCACAGCGCGCGGACCTTCTCCGCGATTGTCTCGGGATCGGTCCGGCCGGTTACGTCCCCGCTCGCGTGCGCATAGCAAATGAGACCGGCACGGCTGACCACGAACGTGGCCGGCATCGGCAGCAACGACCAATCGTCACCGTGCCGCCGCACCAGATCGATCTCGTTTTCGGCGAGCGCCCTCAGATAGGCCTCGGGCACCCGGTAGACGATGCCAAACTGCAGTGCGACGGCGGAGCCGACGTCGCTCAGAACGTCGAACCCCAGCTGCAGCGCGCGCTTCATGGCGGTGTTGTAGCCCGCGGTGTCGGGGGACAGCGCGACCAGCGTTCCCCCCGCCGCCTCGATCTCGGCACGCACGCCTTCCAGCGCGGCGAGCGTCGTGCGGCAGAACGGACACCACCCGCCGCGAAAGAAGTAGAGTACGAGCGAACCCCGCGCCAGCAAATCGCCGGAGAAGACCAGTTCGCCCTCGGCATTCGGCAGGACAAATGCCGGCATCGCCTCACCGGCGCGCAGCACCCGCTCACATGCGCTGTGCCGCAATCGCTCGGCGAGATCGGCTATCAACCGCTGATAGTCGGCTGGCTGTTCGGCCATGATGGCATGGAGTTGCCGCGCGAGCGTCACGTTCGGGTTCTCACGCGCGTCGTCGCGTCCGGCGCATCGATAGCGGTCTCGGTCTCCGCCGGCATCCACGATCGCGCACGCATCAACTTGACGAACAAAGCGGGTGTCGGACCGAACGGGCGCCCGGCGACCGTTGCCAGCATGACCGTGCGGCGATCCGCATCCGCCTCGATCGACCGTGCGAGCAGGCGTGACAACGCGGGCAATCGCTCGCCGACGACCGAAACGCCGAGCGAGGCCAGCACCATCTCGACGATCTGCTCCTGGGTCGCGCCGAAGCGTTCACGCCGCGGCTTGACACCGTGCGCCTCGAACAAGGCCTCGACGAACCGGCGCACCCTGCAATCCGGATCCTCATGGAGCAGCAAATATTCGGCGGCGATATCCGGAACCGATACGCGTGGCCGGTCGGCAAAGCGGTGGTCGGGAGGACAGATCAGGACGTATCGCTCATCGAACAGCGCCCAGCGGTTCAACCGCTCGCTGAACTCCGGTCCGTCAACGAGCAGCGCGACGTCGAGATCGCCGGCGAGCAAGCGCTCGCACAGCACGGTCTGGGTTCCCTGGTCCAGCGAAAGGTCGAACTCTTCGCTGTGGCGCCGCAGTGCCGCGAACACGGGCGTCAACTCGGCGGCCGGCACGGAATGTTCAAGCCCGATCCGCAGCGGCGAGGTCTCACGGCGTTGGAACACCTCGGCCTGCTGCTTTGCGTCCCGTGCGGCATCCAACGCCCTTTCGAGCGACGGCAGCATGAGCCGGCCGAGTTCGGTCAACTGCGTATGGTTGCGCTCGCGGTAGAACAGCGGGCCACCGAATTCCTGTTCCAGCTTCTGGATCGCTCGCGTCAGGGCGGGCTGGGAGACGTGGCATGCCTCCGCCGCTTTGGTGAAGTGCAGCGTCCGCGCGAGCGCGATGAAATAGCGAACCTGGTTAAACTCCATGCACGATCCTGTCGGCGCCGACACCGCTCACACTATCTTATGCGCGTCGGTGGGCAATGGGGCCGCTTGCCGTTGAACCGGGGTCAGCGTCGCACGGCAGCGGCCAGGCCGCGAACCTGGTCGAGCACTTTCTCCACCGCGCCGGGCAGTGCCTTGCCGTTGGCATCCAGATTCGCCGACAGGGTGTCGATCAGTGCCGAGGCAACCACCGCGGCGTCGGCGACATGGGACGCGGTGCCCGCCTGCTCGGGCGTGCGGACCCCGAAGCCGATCGCGATCGGCAGGTTGGTGGCCCGCGCAGGCGGGGGATCGCCTGCTTCCAGGTGTTCGGAAGTGGCGCTGCGGGTGCCGGTGATGCCGGTGATGCTGACGTAATAGACGAAGCCGGAACTGCCGTTCAGCACGTGCGGCAGACGCTCGTCATCGGTGGTGGGCGCGACCAGGCGGATGAAATCCAGGCCGTTGGCGTTGCTGTAGGGCAGCAGCAGATCGGCTTCCTCGGTCGGCAGGTCGACGATGATCAGGCCGTCCACGCCGGCGCGGCCGCGTCGGCGCAGAAGCGTTCGGGACCGTAGGACAGGATGGGGTTGAGGTAGCCCATCAGCACGATCGGCGTGGCCTGATCGCTGAGGCGGAAGTCGCGCACCATGGTCAGGACGTCGGCGACCTTGACACCCGCGGCGAGGCCGCGTTTGCCGGCGGCCTGGATGATCGGACCGTCGGCCATCGGGTCGGTGAAGGGCATGCCGATCTCGATCAGGTCGGCGCCGGCCTCCGGCATCCCGCGCAGAAGGGCCATCGAGGTGGCCTCGTCGGGGTCCCAGGCCTCGAGGAACGGGATCAGGGCGCCGCGGCCCTGGCGTTTCAGCGCGGCGAACCGTGCGGCGATTCGTCCTTGGGCTCACAGCTTCACCCCGAGGTGTTCGGCGACCGCGAAGATGTCTTTGTCGCCCCGGCCGCAAAGGTTCATCAGGATGATCTTTTCCGGGTCCATCGTGGGGGCCAGCTTGGTCACGTGGGCCAGGGCGTGCGCGGGTTCCAGCGCGGGGATGATGCCCTCGGTCCGGGTGCAGAGCTGGAAGGCGGCCAGCGCCTCCTGGTCGGTGGCGGAGACGTATTCGACGCGGCCGATGTCGTGCAGCCAGGAATGTTCTGGGCCGATGCCAGGGTAGTCGAGGCCGGCGCTGATGCTGTGCGCCTCGATGATCTGGCC
This sequence comes from uncultured Alphaproteobacteria bacterium, assembly GCA_963817185.1. Classification (GTDB taxonomy): domain Bacteria; phylum Pseudomonadota; class Alphaproteobacteria; order Acetobacterales; family Acetobacteraceae; genus Rhodopila. The sequence continues at coordinate 274,899 of CAWFNN010000009.1, forward strand.
GTCGTCGTCCTGCAGCAGGTAGGTGCGGTTGCCGTGCAGCACGCCGGGCCGGCCGCCGGTCAGGCTGGCGGCGTGCTGGCCGGTCTCGATGCCGTGGCCGCCGGCTTCGACGCCGATCAGGCGGACCGTCGGGTCGTCAAGGAACGGATGGAACAGGCCCATGGCGTTGGAGCCGCCGCCGATGCAGGCGACGGCGGCGTCGGGCAGGCGGCCCTCGGCTTCCTGAAGCTGGGCCTTGGCTTCCTCGCCGATCACCGACTGGAAGTCGCGCACCATCATCGGATACGGATGCGGGCCGGCGACGGTGCCGATCAGGTAATAGGTGTCGGAGACGTTGGCGACCCAGTCGCGCATCGCCTCGTTCATCGCGTCCTTCAGCGTGCCGGCGCCGGAGGTGACCGGTTTCACCTCGGCACCGAGCAGCTTCATGCGGAAGACGTTGGGGGATTGGCGCTCGACGTCGGTGGCGCCCATGTAGACGGTGCAGGGCAGGCCGAACAGCGCGCACATCGTGGCGGTGGCGACGCCGTGCTGGCCGGCGCCGGTTTCGGCGATGATGCGGGTCTTGCCCATGCGGCGGGCCAGCAGGATCTGGCCCATGCAGTTGTTGGCCTTGTGGCTGCCGGTGTGGTTCAGTTCATCGCGCTTGAAGTAGACCTTGGCGCCGCCGAGGTGCTTCGTCAGGCGTTCGGCGAACCACAGCGGGCTGGGCCGGCCGACATAGTGCTTCAGGTGGTGCTTGCAGGTCGGCGTCGAAGGCGGGGTCGGCTTTGGCGACGTTGTAGGCGCGCTCGACCTCCAGGATCAGCGGCATCAGCGTTTCGGCGACGAAGCGGCCACCATATTCTCCGAAGCGGCCGCGTTCGTTCGGGCCGGTGCGCAGGCTGTTTACGCCAGGTGCGATGTTCAAGACGGGCTCTCCTTGCGGGGAGCGCTTCTAGACCATTCCCGCCCTGACTGTGCAGGCCGAAAATGGCCTAGTTCTAGGTCTTTGTTTGATCGCATGATTCACGCGCCGGGGACGTTTGCTCGGCGGGATCATGCCGCCGTGCACCCCTTCGACGTGCTTGCCGCCGGCGGATCGCTGCCCGATGAAGTCGCTTCGCGATTTGAGTCACGCTGATATTGCTCTGGACGCAGGGCGTGTCTGGTCAGGGGGGCGAGGGGGTCACCGCTTCCCGTCGGGGTTCGGCACAGTGGGGGCCGGGTTGACGGGGGCCGGCGCGTTGGGCGGCGGGTCGCGGTTTTCGTCACCCTGCGGACCGAGGAAAGGTTTTGGCAGAGTACCCGGCGGAAGGGCGGCGTTGGCACCCGGCGGGATCGGGGGGGCCGGATTCTTTGGGTTTTGTTCGGTCATGGACCGTGAACGTGCGGTGTCCGCGCAGGTTCCGACGATCGTCGGGATCCGCTGGTCCCGGGCGTGACGGGTTGAACCGGCATTCCCATTTCGCCCAGGATTTTCGCCATCGCACTGCCCCACAGGCGATTATTCCGGGATTGCTCGGACGCTGAGAGCGGGCCGGAGGAAAGCCTGGGCGACCGGGTGGTGGCGAGGCCGCCGCGGTAGTTCGCGATGTTGGCCTCGGCGTGCCGGATCGCCTCGTGGAGATCGGCGTCGGGGACATCGTTGACCGGCTCCAGCGTGGTCGCGGGCGTCTCGGGCGCCGTACAGGCGAGGCGTCCGACCAACATGTGCTCATTCTGCTGGCAGGAGCGGTTGAGGTTGTTGGCGCAGCCCCTGTGGCGCAGGCGCATGGCGGGGGAGCGATCGGGATCCTTGGCTTCCGCGAGTGTATCGAGAGCGGCGAAGCTGAAAGCGATGACGCGGGCGGCATTGATGACCTCGGATCGCGACGTGCCGCCGTACGACCCGAGCGTCTCCAAGATTTCGGCACGGGCGATGGCCGGATTTGGGCAAACGGGAAGGAAGTGGGGCAGCAGGAACAGGATGATCCGCTCAAGGAATGGGTTTGGGTGGGGACTCGATTGGACGTTGGACATGAACGTGAATTCCAGCACGAGTTTGCAATTTGTTCTTAGCGAAAGTTTCGGAATAAATCAAGAACAAAAAAGCCGGACGTCCTCGAGAGCGGTCCCACAGGGTAGCGCCGGCGGGGAAGCGCCAGGAGCGGGGAAGCGCCAGACGGGGAAGCGCCAGACGGGGAAGCGCCAGACGGGGAAGCGTCCGATAGTGGAGCGGCCCCTGGGAGCCGTTCGGACGGGCCTCGCGTCGGACGGATGCCTGCCCGACGGGAAGCGTGCGGTAAGGACGCCGTCCGAGCCGTTCGCAATGGGCCCGCGTCCGTCCGATGGGGGCGATACCGGTGGGACTTGTCCCGATCGGAGCCGCTTCGCCGGAAACCCCTCGGAGGGGAGGTTCCGGTCGCGGCCGAAGCCAATATGGCTCGGCGTTCGCCACCGCTGGAACCGCTTGATCCGAGGCTTTTCCGCTGAATGATCACCAAAGAGCCAGCGGGATGACGAACGTTCGACGCGCTATCGCCTAGAATCGGTCCTACCCCGCTGACCCGGCAGCCGATTACGCGTCAGTCCACTTCTCGCCCCACCGGTCGGCGAACACCACATCTTCCAGCGCGGTGCGGGCGACCGGCCCGAATTTTCCTTGCGGATAGCCGATCGGCAGAATGGCGTAGGAATGCACGCCTTCCGGCAGGCCAAGTGCCGCCTCGGCGTCTTGCTCGAACAGCAGGTACAGCGTGGTCAGGGTTGCCCCCAAACCCAGCGCCCGCGCCGCCAGCAACATGTTCTGCACCGCCGGATAGATCGACGAACCGGAGGTCCGCGTGTGGGTGCCTCCCTCGAGGCAAGGCACGATCCAGACGGGTGCCTCGTGCAGATGGTCCGCCAGATGCTCGGCCGCCGCCAGCATCCGGTCGAACCGGTCGCGAGAAGATCCCGGGGCCGGCGCGCCGGTGGCATAGCGCGGCCCGACGATCTCGTGCCAGCCGCGCCGGTACCACTGCGCGACGTTTGCCTTGATCGCCGGATCGCGGATCACCAGGAACCGCCACGTCTGCATGTTGCCGCCATTCGGCGCCGCGGTGCCGGCCTCCAGGACCTGCCGGATCAGTGCCGACGGAACCGGGTCGGGCTTCAGCCGGCGCATCGAGCGCGTGGTGCGGATGATCTCGAACAGATCGGTGTTCATTGCCTGGTCCCCATCATACTTCTCGTTACACTATAAGCCCGGATCAGCCGCACCCCCTGAACGGCAGGACGGCGGGATGCGCCGCTGATTCCTCTGGCCAGACCGAGACACATTGCTTGCCGTCCAACATCGGCGGCACGGATGCCCCTCGTCGGGAGCAAGGCCAGTCCGCGCCCACAAGGCGCGCGTGCATCATGGTCCGACGGCGAACCGCAAGCGTCTCGTTTCCTTGCTGCGACTCCGGCGCAGTGCACAGGGACGTGCGCCGCCCGTCAATGGGGGAAATCACGCCATGAGGTCGGCGAGTTCGGTCATCCTGGAAACGATGAGGTCCGGCTGATGCGGCCACCGCGCGAACGGCCGGCGGCGGCGGTCGATGAAGACGGTGCGCATGCCGGCGGCCTTGGCGCCGACGCAGTCGAACTCATGGTTGGCGACGAACAGGACCTGGTTCATCGCCACACCCATCTTGCGCGCGGCCATCTCATAGGTGGCGCGGTGCGGCTTGAAGGCGTTCGCCTCGGCCACCGAGATCACGGCGTCGAACGGAATGCGATGATGCTGCTTCGCTGCCTCCAGCATGTCGGGGTCGCCGTTGGACAGCACGACCAGTTTGTAGCGGGCGTGCAGGCGACCGAGCGCTTCGGGCACTTCGGGGAACGGGCGAAGGCGCTCGATGGCGGCGACGAGGAGACGCACCTCGTCCTCGGTATGGGCGATGCCGGCACGGTGCATGACCTGGCGAACCGACAGATGCCCGATCTCACGATAGGGCGTGTGTTCGCGTTGCAGCAGGGCGTCGATCATGGAATTTTCGAAATGGGTGCGCCGCCACCAGGTGACGAAGGCATTGGCATCGCCGGCCCAGCCCTTGCCCTTGAGGAAATCGGCGGCGACGTCGCGAAGGCCGCCCTGCATGTCCACGACCGTGCCGTACTGGTCGAACATGCAGATGGTGATGGAGGACTTCAGGGTTTCGATGTCGGTCACGGCTGGCTCCTGGTTTGCGGGCGATGTTCGCCGAGAAGCCGGCCGGAGTCGAATGACGGCGAGCATATTGTATTTGCGCACCGTCCGGCCGATCTCGAGGGTGGTTCGTGGCAGGAGCAGGCAGGTGAAGATCGGGGTTCCGAAAGAGATCAAGACCCACGAGTACCGGGTCGGAATGACCCCGGCCGGTGTGCGGGAACTGGTTCAGCACGGACATCAGGTCGTGGTCGAACACGACGCGGGCGCCGGGATCGGCTATGGCGACGAGGCGTATCGCGCCGCCGGCGCAACGGTTCTGGACACCGCCGCCGAGGTGTTCGCGGCGGCCGGGATGATCGTCAAGGTGAAGGAACCGCAGCCCGCGGAGATCGCGCGGCTGCGGCGAGGGCAGGTGCTGTTCACCTACCTGCATCTTGCCGCCGATCAGCGGCAGACCGGGGGGCTGCTGCAGTCGGGCGCGACCTGCATCGCGTACGAGACGGTCACCGACCGCGCCGGCAGCCTGCCGCTGCTGGCGCCGATGAGCGAGGTCGCCGGCCGCATGGCGGTCCAGGTCGGCGCGCACTGCCTGGAACGCGAGCAGGGCGGGGCCGGCATCCTGCTGGGCGGCGTTCCCGGTGTGCCGCCGGCCAAGGTGGTGGTGCTGGGCGGCGGCGTGGCCGGCACCAACGCCGCCCGCATGGCGGTGGGGCTCGAGGCCAGCGTCACCATCATCGACAAATCGCTGCCGCGGCTGAAGGAACTCGACCTGCAGTTCGGGCCTCGGGCGACCACTTTGTTCGCGACGACCGAGGCGATCGAGCACGCCGTGCTGGCCGCCGACCTGGTGATCGGCGCCGTGCTGGTGCCGGGTGCCGCGGCGCCGAAACTGGTCACGCGCGCGATGGTCCGGCGGATGCGACCGGGCTCCGTGCTGGTGGACATCGCCATCGACCAGGGCGGCTGCTTCGAGACCAGCCGGCCGACGACGCATTCCGATCCCACCTATGTGGAGGACGGGGTGGTGCACTACTGCGTCACCAACATGCCTGGCGCGGTGGCGCGGACCTCGACCCACGCGCTGACCAACGCGACGCTGCCGTTCGTGCTGGCACTGGCCGGGAAGGGCTGGCGGCAGGCGATGCGAGACGATCCCTATCTCGCCGAGGGACTGAATATCCACGACGGCCAGGTCACGCATATCGCGGTGGCCCGAGCGGTGGGGCTGCGGCACACGCCGGTTACGGACGTGCTTTTGCCGGCGGCGGTGGCGGTCTAGACCATTTTGATCCTGACCGTGCACGCCGAAAATGGTCCAATCCTGGCGCGGCAATTCGGCCTGGCAAGCGTGGCTGCGCGCCCGGCGGCCGCCGACACTCATCCTGTGGGGTCGGTACGACCCGTCATTCGCCATCGCGGAAGTCGATGCTTACAGGCAAGACCTGCCCGACGCCGAGGTCCATGTTCTCGAAGCGGGGCATTTTGCCCTGGACGAGGCAGTTGTCGAAATCTCCGACCTGATCCGCTCCTTCGCGGACAAGGTCATCAAGAAGTAAACCGTGCACACCTGAGCGCGGGTCGCCGATCCGTGGCCGGGGCCGATCCTCCACTTTCATGTAACGAGCGTTGAAATCCATTCCGGCAGCGCGAGCAGCGAGCCCACCACGGCGTCCGGGGTGAAGCCCAGCACCTCGGTCTGGGTCCGCAGGGCGCGAAACATCGGTCGCCGGCCCGATCGGGGCGCCGCTTGCCAGTTCCTGTTGGAGGTCGGCCGACGTCACGCGCTCGATCCGGGCCACCTTGAAGCCGAAGCTTTTGGCGCCCGCGACGTCGAAGCCGTTGGAGGAGACGAAGACGACCTCCTCGGGCCGAACGCCGAGCCGTTCCTGGACCAGTTCGTAGGCGCGCGGATCGGGCTTGTAGACCTTCTTGGCATCGACGCTGATCACCGCCTCCAGGTAGCGATCCAGCCCGCTGTTGCGCACCAGCGCATCGAGCATGTCCGGGCTGCCGTTCGACAGGATCGCCAGCCGGTAGTTCGCCAGCCGTCCGAGCGCCGCCTTCGCTTCGGGATAGGGAGCCAAGCGTGTTGTAGGCGTCGACAATCCGGTCGAGCAGCGCAGGTTCGGGCCGTCAGGCCAAGCGTTGCCAAGGTGTAGCTGAGGGAGTCCCGGGTGACGGTGCGAAAATCCTCGTAGCGGCCCATGAGCGAGCGCAGCCAGGTGTATTCGAGCTGCTTCAGGCGCCAGACCTGGGTGATGTATTCGCCGTGACCGGGGAAGGCCGCCTCGGTGACAGCGGCGACCGACTGCACGTCGTAGAGGGTGCCATAAGCGTCGAATACGATGGCCTTGATCGTCATGTCGTTGCTCCCTTCGCTGGTTACTCCCGCCGTTCGAACCGTGCGCGGTCCGCCGGCAGCAGCCGCACTTTCATGTGGACCGCGGCGTCGTCATCATGCCGCTCGACCACTTCGCCGTGCTGGTACAGCCACGCCATCCGAGCGCCATCCTGCGGCGGGATGTCGTAGTCGGCGACTTCCATCCCCTGGGCGATGCGCAGTGTCGATCGCGGCTTTCAGTGCCTCCAGGCCCTCGCCGGTGATGGCCGAGACGGCGACGGCGCCCTCACGCAACGGGATCTCGGCGACGCCGCCCAGCAGATCGGCCTTGTTCAGCACCTCGATGGTGCGATCCGGCCAGGACGGATCCAGCGTGCCGTCGGCGACCATGTCGTCCAGCACCTTGATGACGTCGCCGCGCTGCGCCGCCGTTTCCGGATGCGCCGCGTCGCGCACATGCAGGATGACGTCGGCCTCGGACACTTCTTCCAGCGTCGCGCGGAACGCCTCGACCAGTTCGTGGGGCAGTTGGCTGATGAAGCCGACGGTGTCGGACAGGATCACCCGCCGGCCGGAGGGCAGCCGCAGCCCGCGCATCGTCGGATCCAGCGTCGCGAACAACTGGTCCTTCGCGGTGACCTCGGCGCCGGTCAGGGCGTTGAACAGGGTCGATTTTCCGGCGTTGGTGTAGCCGACCAGGGCGATCACCGGAAACGGCACGCGGCGGCGCGCCGAACGGTGCAGGCCGCGGGTGCGGCGGACCTGCTCCAGTTCCTTGCGCAGCCGGACCAGGCGGTCGTCGATCAGCCGGCGGTCGGCCTCGATCTGGGTTTCACCGGGACCGCCCAGGAAGCCGAAGCCGCCGCGCTGGCGTTCAAGGTGGGTCCAGGACCGGACCAGGCGGGATCGCTGGTAGGCAAGATGGGCGAGTTCGACCTGGAGCGTGCCCTCCTTGGTCGCGGCGCGTTCGCCGAAAATATCCAGGATCAGGCCGGTGCGGTCGATGACCTTGCAGCCCCAGGCGCGTTCGAGGTTGCGTTGCTGCACCGGGGACAGGGCGGCATCGACGATCACCACCTCGACCTGGTTATGGCTGATCGCCTGGCCCTGCGCCGAAACCTGACCCTCACCGAACAGCGTCGAGGGACGGCGGACGCGCGAAGCGGCAGGATCGCCGTATGGACGACGACCAGACCGATGGACGCCGCCAGACCCACGGCCTCGGCGAGCCTGGCTTCGGCCGCGCGCGGCTGGTCGGCACCGGAAACTCCCGGCCCTGACGTTCCCACGGCAGGATGACGGCCGCACGGGTCGGCCCGCCCGATCGCCGTCCGTTGGTGTCAGGTGTGCCGAGTATGGCCGAACACGCCGGACGGCATGCCCGGTATCTCACCGTTCGGCGGATCAACCACGCCGGCAAACCCTGGTTTGAGAGGCCGAGCGATCAGTCGTTCCCGGTCACGCCGCTCAGTTCCCGGGCCGGAACCGCGGCGGCACCCTCCACCTTGGTCGCGTCGAACAACTGGATCGGCGCACCCGGCATGACGGTGCTGATGGCGTGCTTGTACACGAGCTGGGTATGCCCATCCCGGCGAAGCAGAACGGAAAAATTGTCAAACCAGGTGATGATCCCCTGCAGCTTGACACCGTTCACAAGGAACACCGTTACCGGCGTTTTACTTTTCCGCACATGATTCAGGAACACGTCCTGAACATTCTGCGATTTCTCGTTGGCCACGGCCACAATCCTTCTTTTCCTGTGTGGGAGTTTCGCTATGAATCAATAACCCGGCGGTTCGTGGCACGGCCGTCGGGTGCCGGCAATCTAACAGCCCACCCCCCTCACGCAAGGTCACGTAATCGTGCGCGAAGGTCGTGGGCGGAGAGGAAATGGATATGCGGGGCCGCACGTTCAACTCCCCCATCGTGATCGGCGTTGCCGATCAGCACCGCGGTGACGCCGGCGGCGCGAGCGGCCTGCATGTCCAGCGCCGTGTCGCCCATGTACCAGACCGACGGATCGGCGGTCCGGCCGAGCTGTGCCAGTGCGAGATGAATGGGGGCCGGATCGGGCTTGTCGGCGGTGGCATCGCCGGCGCCGATCGACCGAACCGAAAAACCGGCTCCAGCCCAGATGGGTCACCTCCCGCCGCAGAAAGGCGCCCGCCTTGTTGGAAACCACGCCTTGCGGCCACGCGACGCCCGCTTCCAGCACATCCGGCACGCCGGGCATGGGGCTGACATGATCCAGATGCTGATCGGTCAGGGTCCGCGTAGAAGATGTCGCGGGCGTGCTCCCACTGGTCGCCGAACATGACCGGAAAACTCTCGCGCAGGGAGACGCGGACGCGGTTGCGGGTGTCTTCCACGGTCCAAAGCGTGTGGCCGAACGCGGTGAAGGCCGCGTTCAGCGCGGCGGTGATGCCGGCCCAGCCATCGACGAGGGTGTTGTCCCAGTCATACAGCAGGACCGACGGGCGGTTGTCCGTCATCAGGGGCTTGCCGTCAGGGATCTCTTCCGCCGCAACCGCTTCCGATGGCGGTCTTCTTCAACGGTGGGCGGCGTCCCGGTCACGGGTCCGGTGGCGGATCGCTGCAGGCGGGCCAGCACGCAGGCGTTGGCGCAGACACGCAGCCAGCCGTCAAAGGAGAAGTCATGAGCGTTGTCGTCGGGGGCGAAGCGGTCGATGTAGCCTTTCAGCAGGCCGGGCATGACGACCTCCACCGTGCCGGCGGGCCGGTCGCGTTCCGCCGGCACGACCCACAGCAGCGTCGCTTCGCCATAGCGGTTCAGCGCCATGTGCAAGGGCAGGATTTCTTCCTCGGAGACGCCCGCCCGAACTTGTAGACAAAGATCTTGTCCGGCGATTCGAGCTCCTCCATGAACTTGCGGCGGAGGAACTTCAGCCGGGCGGATTCCTGTTCGCGCATCAGCCAGACGCTGCGCTGCCCTTCATAAACGAAGGTATGATACACAAGGCCGAACTTCTTCTCGTGGATCATGTACTCCTTGCGGGGGGCACCTTCCAGCCGCGGATCGATGTCTTCGATCTCGCCGAGGCCCTCGAACCCGTTATCGATGCCGCGGATCAGGTTGCGCATGAACGTGCTGGAGAAGCGGAGCAAACCGAGCGGTTCGGCGTCGCAGCGGCGCTGGAAGAGGCCGAATTCGCAGTTTTCCCCCAGCGATTCGAACTGGAGCGCGATCTGCGGGATGGCCAGCCCGGTGCGGGTCGTCGCCCATTCCGTCAGGTCCCCATGACCGTCGGCGCCGAAGCCGCGCTCATGCGATGGAGCCCAGCATCAGCCCGGTCGGGAAGCCGGGTCTGTTGCGGCAGGGCCGATGATGGGTGATCCGGTAGAGCTTCGCCTCGAACAGGGCGAAGGCCAGGGGACGGTCGTCCGCGATGTCGGAGAAGTCACTCGGGCGGGCGGCGTCGGGGTGCTGGAGGGTGACCACCATCCGATCGGAGCGGCGAGCCAGGCTGGCGGGAACGCGGTAGCCCAGCAGGGTCGGCCGGGAGATGTCGGTCGATCCGACGACGGTATCGTTGACGGACACGATCAGCCGCTGGCTCGGCAGTTCCGGGGCGTGGACGAACGGGACCACATCGAGCGTCAGCACGTATTCGTCCGCCGGTGCGAGGCCGGGAAAGCACGAGGTGGCTTTCGGCGCCGATGCCCCAGGTGAAACTCATCCTCGGACCGAGCCCAACCGCCGCCCAGGATAGGCGAGGCTGTTGCCGGCCGCGGCAAAACTGATCGTCAGATCACATGCAACTGCCATGTATCGCCTTCGTTTCCGATCGCCCGAAACGGCGTGATCCGAATCGATGTGTCATTCCGGTATCGTCTGCCAATCCGCGACTACTATTTGATGAAGGTCGAGTTTGACAAGCGTGTTCCACGAGATCGAACAGCATCTGTTCTCGGTTGTGAATGATCCGTCAAATCAATCGATAGGTCTCACAGGCCGGCAATCGGATCTCGCGTCCTCGCCCGATCACGTTGCGGCGTATGTTGCAATTCCGACGTTATGTCCGGCCGCGGATCACGGCGACGATAGCCTGACGCCGACGTCCGACGCGTTCGCAGGCGGGCGGCCATTTCGTTTACCGTGGTGTCGCCACACTGCTTGACGGCTTGCCGGCTGCCGTCCACATCACGCCTATCATGTCCACAACCCGCCTTACCATCGACCATCGCATCGGGAAGCCCGGCCCGGCACCCGGAAAAGGCGCATCGGCCGGACAATCCGATCCAGCGCAAGCCGGACTGGATCAGGGTGAAGGCGCCGACGCATCCGGTCTATCATGAGACCAAGGCGCTGATCCGCGACAATCGTCTGGTGACGGTCTGCGAGGAAGCGGCTTGCCCCAATATCGGCGAATGCTGGTCGCAGCGGCACGCCACCATGATGATCATGGGCGACACCTGCACGCGGGCGTGCAGCTTCTGCAACGTGCGCACCGGTCAGCCGCTCGGGCCTGGAGGCGGATGAGCCGGCCCGCGTCGCCGATGCGGTGGCGAAGCTCGGGCTGCGGCACGTGGTGATCACCTCGGTGGACCGCGACGATCTGGCTGATGGCGGAGCGGCGCATTTCGCCGCGGTGATCCAGGCGATCCGGGACGCGGCGCCGGGCACCACGATCGAGGTGCTGACCCCGACTTCCTGCGCAAGCCAGGCGGGGCGGAGACGGTCGCCGCGGCCGCGCCCGGACGTGTTCAACCACAACCTGGAGACCGTGCCGCGGCTGTATCCGACGATCCGGCCGGGCGCGCGGTATTACCAGTCGCTGCGGCTGCTGGACCGGGTGAAGCAGATCGATCCGTCGATCTTCACCAAGTCCGGCCTGATGGTCGGGCTGGGCGAGACGAAGGCGGAGATCATGCAGGTGATGGACGACCTGCGCATCGCCGAGGTCGATTTCCTGACCATCGGCCAGTACCTGCAGCCGACGGTGAAGCACGCGGCGGTGGATCGGTTCGTGACGCCCGATGAGTTCGCCGAATATGCCTCGATCGCCCGGGCCAAGGGGTTCCTGCTGGTGTCGGCCACGCCGCTGACACGCAGTTCCTATCACGCCGACTGCGGATTTCGCGGCGTTGCGGGCGGCGCGCGCCGAGAAACTGGCGCAGCCGGCCGCCTGATGCCCGCCACCTGATGCCTACTCATGCGGAACGGCAAATTGTCCCCTACACCCCGGAACAACTGTTCGACCTGGTGGCGGATGTCGGATCCTATCCGCGGTTCCTGCCGTGGTGTGTCGCGTCCCGGGTCCGCAGCCGCACCGAGACCCAGTCTGATCTCCGATCTGACGATCGGGTTCGGGCCGTTTCGGGAGAGCTTCACCAGCCGGGTCACGCTGGACCGGCCGCACCGGGTGACGGTGAAATATGAGAACGGGCCCTTCCGCTATCTGAACAACCAGTGGGAGTTCGCTGCCGCACGATGGCGGGACCGAGGTGGCGTTCTTCGTCGATTTCGAGTTCCGCAGCCGCATCCTGCAGGCGGCGATCGGAGTGGTGTTCAACGAGGCGGTGCGGCGGATGGTGAACGCCTTCCGCAAGCGCGCCCATGACGTTTATGGTCCGCCCTCGGTTTGATAGAAGGCCAGGCTGGGAGAAGGATACAATCATGGTCTACGCGCCCGTTCGGTCGGACCGGTCCCTGCCGCCCATTCGGGTCAATCTGTTTTCCGACACCCAGACACGTCCCTCCGCCGCCATGAAGGACGCGATGATGCGGGCCGAGGTTGGCGACGAGCAGAACGGCGACGATCCGACGGTGGATGCGCTATGCGACCGGATGGCGGCGCTGACCGGCAAGCCGGCGGCGATGTTCCTGCCCTCCGGGCACCATGTGCAACCAGATCTCCATCCTGGTGCATTGCCGGCCGGGCGACGAGATCCTGGCGCACGAGAGCTCCCATATCATCGCCAATGAGGGCGGCGGCCCGGGCGCCCTGGCCGGGGCGTGATTCTGGGTCTGCGCGGGGCGCGGGGGATGTTCGACAGCACCACGATGACAGGCGGCGCTGCGGGAGAAGCGGCGCAATGCGCCGCCGCAAACCCTGGTGGCGGTGGAGCAGACCGCGAACGCCGGCGGCGGATCGGTCTGGCCGCTGGCGCTGCTGACCGATGTGCTGTCCACGGCCCATGAGGTGGGCATCGAAGACCCACATGGACGGCGCGCGGCTGATGAACGCGGTGGTCGCCGCCGGGGTGACGGCGCGGGAGATGGCCGGACGACTGCGATTCCGTGTGGCTGGATTTCACCAAGGGGCTGGGCGCGCCGCTTGGGGCCGTGCTGTGCGGGTCCGAGGCGTTCATCGATGAGGCGTGGCGCTGGAAGCAGCGGCTTGGCGGGTCGCTGCGGCAGGCGGGGATTTGCGCCGCCGCCTGCCTGTATGCGCTGGATCACAATGTCGACCGGCTGGCGGAGGATCATGCCAACGCCCGGGTCCTGGCGCGCGGACTGGCGCAGGTGCCGGGGCTGGTGGTGGAGGAGCCGGAGACCAACCTGGTGTTCTTCGACACGCGCGGCGCGGGCCTGACCGCGGATGCGTTGGCGGAGCGGGTGCGGCGCGAAGGGCGTGCTGGTTTCGACGGTGGGCGCGTATCGGGTGCGGGCCTGCACGCATCTGGATGTCGACGCGGCAGGTGTGGCGTACGCCGTTCAGGTGATCTCCCGGGCAGTGAGCGCGGGCGGCTAGAGCATGATCGCGCTGAGCGGAACGTCCCCGGCGCGTGAATCATGCCATCAAACAAAGAGATAGACCATTTTCAGCCTGCACACTCAGGCTGAAAATGATCTAGAGTGATCGCGCCGAGCGGAACGTCCCCGGCGCGTAAATCATGCGCTCAAATAAAGACCTGGACCATTTTCGACCTGCACAGTCAGGCTGAAAGTCGTCTGGAGTGTCTTCACCTGGAGACGAAACGCTCCAGCTTATATTTATCAAGCAATTTCATCAGCCTGAGGTCGCTTCGCGATGAGAGTCAGGCTGATATTGCTCTGGAACGCTCCAGACCGATGCGGATCAGAATGGCCGTTTTTCACGAAGACCTGACACCCATCGTTGGGTACAGTCGCCAGATTTTCACCATTGGCTGCCTGCCCGGATTGCCGGCAACGCGCTAAATCCAGCCGCCTGCTCGATCGCCGCCGACACCGCGAACATCGTCTCCTCGTCGAACGGCTTGCCGATAATTTGCAGACCCAGCGGTAATCCGTTCACATCCAGCCCGGCCGGAACCGAAGCCGCTGGGACGCCGGCAAGATCGGCCGATACCGTAAACAAATCGTTCAGATACATCTGGATCGGATCGTCCATCTTCTCGCCCTGTGCGAATGCCGCCGATGGCGCGGTCGGGGTCAGCAACGCATCCACCCGCGTAAAGACATCGGTAAAATCCTTCAGGATAAGCGCCCGGACTTTCTGCGCACGCAGGTAATAGGCATCGTAATAACCGGCCGACAGCACATAAGTCCCGATCAGCACCCGTCGCCGAACCTCCGCGCCAAACCCCTCGGCGCGCGTCCGTTCATACAAATCGCGCAAGTCCTGGCCGTGCCCGCGTGCCCCGAACCGTACCCCGTCGTACCGCGACAGATTCGACGAAGCCTCCGCCGGCGCCACGATATAGTAAGTCGCCAGCCCATACTTTGTATGCGGCAGTGACACATCGACGATCTCCGCGCCGGAGGCGCGCAGCCAGTCCACGCCCCGCTGCCACAGCGCATCGATCTCGGCCGGCATCCCGTCCGAGCGGTACTCCCTCGGCACGCCGATCCGCAGGCCCTGTACCCCGCGTGCGCACGCCGCCTCGAAATCCGGCACCGGCACGTTCGCGCTGGTCGAGTCCTTCGGATCATGCCCCGCCATCGACCCCAGCAGGATCGCGCTGTCCCGCACGGTCCGGGCGAACGGTCCGGGGTGGTCCAGCGACGACGCGAACGCGACGACCCCCCAGCGGGAGCACCGCCCGTAGGTCGGCTTCACTCCCACCAGTCCGCAGAACGAGGCTGGTTGGCGGATCGACCCGCCGGTGTCGGTCCCGGTCCCCCCCATCGCCAGCCGCGCCGCCACCGCCGCGGCCGACCCGCCGGACGACCCGCCGGGCACGAGCACGGCGGCTGCATCCTGCCGTCGCTTCCATGGGTTCTCGACTGGTCCGTACGCCGAGGTCATGTTCGACGACCCCATGGCGAACTCGTCGAGGTTGGTCTTGCCAAGGAACACCGCCCCGTCGCGCAGCAGGTTGGCGGTGACGGTGCTCTCGTATGGCGGCACGAACGGACCCAGGATCTTGCTGCCGGCCGTCGTACGGACGCCCTCCGTGCAGAACAGGTCCTTGATCGCCAGCGGAATCCCGGTCAGCGGGCGCACGTCCCCCGCCGCCAGGGCGGCATCGGCGGCACGGGCCTGGTCCACAGCCCGGGCATGACTGACGGTAATGTAAGCATTCAACCGCGGGTTCAGCGCCTCGATCGCATGCAGATGTGCCATCGTCAGCTCAACCGCGGAATACGCCCCCGCGCGCAGCCCATCCCGAGCCTGGGCGATCGTCAGGTCGGTGAGCATCATTCCACGACCTTCGGTACAACGTAGAAGTCGCCGATCCGCTCGGGTGCATTGCTCAGCACCTTGTCCGGATACCCGCCGTCTGTCACCGCGTCAGCGCGCATCGGCGTCGTCCCGAGGCCCGCACCGGCGCGGATTCGGTGGCCGGCTTCGCCGGCGGGGGTTCGTTGGCCGGCTTCGCCGGCGGGGATTCGGTGGCCGGCTCCGCCAGCGGGCATTCGGTGGCCGGCTCCGCCGGCGGGGGCCATGTTGCTGGCGCCGGTCAGCGGCGCGACGCCGGTGACATCGACCTCATTCAACTGCTCGATCCAGCCGAGGATGCCGTTCAGTTCCTGGCAAAGCGGCTCAACCTCATGATCCTCCACCCGGATGCGGGCGAGCGAGGCAATGCGGAGGACGGTCGCGTGATCCAGCGACATGGGGGCAAAAATCCTTGGATGACGGCGGGCGCGGGACCATAACGACGCACATGGCTCTGTTCAACCTGAAGGACTTGCTGGCTTCGCTGGGCCGCGACCAGAGGGTGATCGGCATCGACCCCGGCACCAGGACGATCGGTCTGGCACTGTCGGACGTGCGGCGGACGCTGGCGTCCCCGTATGGCAGCCTGAAGCGTGGCAGGCTGATGGTTAACGCGACCGAAATCGCCGCGATCGCCTTACGCGAGGGCGCATACGGCCTGGTCGTCGGACTGCCGCTGTCGATGGACGGTACCGCGGGTCCGGCGGCTCAGGCCGCTCGAGACTGGACGTTCGCGCTGTCCGATGCCACCGGATTGCCGGCCGCGCTGTGGGATGAGCGGCTGTCCAGCGCGGCGGTCAATCGTTTTCTCATCGGCGAAGCGGACCTGACCCGCGCCAAGCGGGCCAAGGCGGTCGATCGTTCGGCCGCCGCCTGGATGCTGCAGGCGGCGCTGGATGTGTGCTCCCGCGATTTGACCAGGGCGGCGGGCGTCGATCGACTCTGACCAGTGCCCGCGATTGGCCCAGCCGTCGGGCCGGGGCATCGGACCCAGCGGCAAACGATACGGCCTGGTTCCCGGCGGAGTCCGCTTAGCCAGGTCGGTTCGGCGGCCGATGATCTGCGCCCGGGCCGCGGCTTTCGTTCGGGGGAGCGATAGCCGCGCTGTCCGGTCGCTTCCCGATCCGAGTCAGGCTGAAATCGCTTTACGGATTGTCAGCCAAGGGCCTGCCCCGGCAGCAAAACCGCCGGCGCGGGAACCGATCAGCTCTTCCGGTGTGCCGAATGCTCGCCCCGGGCGCGGAAGACCGCATCGGCGTTCTTTTTCTGACTGTCCGACATGTCCGAGTACAGCGTCTGGAACGCCGTCGCGAGTTTCTGCGTGTCCTGCGCGTGCTGCTGAGCGATCTGCGCGTATGACTGCATATTATCAACAGCGTTCATCGAGGCGAAACCGGCCGCCCGCTGCTGCAACAGCTGATCCATGGCCTTGGCGTTGTCGCGCATGACCTGGGCGAACTGATCCCATTCGGTCTGCTGAGCGGGCGTGATGTGCAGCTCGGAATGCAGTTGGCTGATGTGCTGCTCAACCCGTTCCGTTGGGGAAGCAGACTTCGCCTGAGCCATGGGCTTGTGCACCGTGGTCGGCGCCCCGGCGGGGGCTTCGGTTGGCGTTGAGGTCTGGGATTGAGCGAATGCGCCGGAGGTAAGCGCGACGGCGGGCAACACCAGGCTGGCCGCCACCGCGGCGGCAACGGAAGTCGACTTCATGGTCATATCTGGGTCTCCATACAGGGTTCGCCAACGGAACAGGGCTGGCTGACGGGCGCGATGGGCACGTCAGAATCGGTCAGTAGCCATAATACACCGGCGGCGGCGGGTAGTAGGCGGGCGTTGGAGGAGGATAGTAGACGGGTGGCGGCGGGTAATAGGCGGGCGGGGCCGCCGAGGCGATAGCGCCACCGATCACAGCGCCGACCCCGAGGCCCAGCAGGGCGCCGCCGGCAACGCCAATGCCCCCGCCGTCATGGCCTCGGTCGTAATGCCCTCCGCGGTAATCGTGGCCATGCTGCGCCGACGCGGGGACGGCGAGCGGGGCCGCCAATACGGCAACGAGTGCTGTGGCGCCAATCGCACGGATCATGGTGGATCTCCCTAAAGCAGCACGCAAGGAACACGGCACTTAGTCAAAACCGTGACGCTTACCACCCCCGCCATTGCCGGATACGGCCTGGCTGGGGTGAGATCGCACACATCGAGATCACCCCTCGGAATCCCGCCGCGCGAACCGTTTCGTCGCCGCAGCACGGCAGGAATACCTGTTTGCGTTGGGGCTAGCGAATGACATATCGGTAACAAAACACCTTTACCGCCGGCGAGATCGCCCGGTTCCCGGGCGGATACGAATGAGGCTCGCCAGGGCGTCAGTTCAACTTCGATCCGTTGACGATCCAGGTTAGCAGCGCCGAGCGCTCCGGGCCGATCCTGGTGTTGATTCTGGTGATCTTGTCGGGGCCGAAAGGTGACCAGATCATTCTCAGCCTGACTGTGCAGGCCGAAAAATGGTCTATCTCTTTGTTTCATCACATGATTCACACGCCAGTGACGTTCCGCTCAGCGCGATCATACTTCAAGGCCGCCCAATTTCCGGCCCGCTGCCGTTTTCATGAGCAGGGTGCCCGCAAGGTCGGCCGATTTTTCCCGCTTCGCTCTTCCCGGGTAATGGCATGCGCCTTGCGTGCGCTTTCGCGATGCCGGGTTATCGCTGGCCGCGGCCTCAATAATGTGCCGGTCGCCGTGCCGCGGCGATCGCTCGTCCGCGATAAAGAGGAAGCATATGCCCGTCACGACGTCCGTATCACGCAGCGACCTGCTGCAGGGCACCGCCGGGGCCGCTGGCGTCGCCGCCCCCGGCCTCCCGGGCGAACGCGGCGAAGCAGCTGGTGGGTCGGCTTCATCTATATCGGGCCGAAAGATGACCATTGATACAACCAGGCCCACGCGGCGTATGTCGTGTCCTTGGTTGTGTTGATCATCACCGCCCGCGGCCGGTCCTTGCGTGGCATGCCCGGGCAATTGTCGATCGGGAGGTGAATATGGCAACGATTGCTTCCGACCCCTATCCGTGGCCATTCGACGGGTCGCTCGCCCCAAAAAATACGGCCCTGATCGTGATCGACATGCAGACCGATTTCTGTGGTGTCGGCGGCTACGTCGACAAGATGGGGTATGACCTGTCGCTGACCCGAGCGCCGATCGTACCGATCTCGGAAGTCCTGGCCGCGCTGCGGCCGAGGGGCTACACGATCATTCATACCCGTGAGGGCCACCGCCCCGACCTCTCCGACCTGCCGGCCAACAAACGCTGGCGGTCGTGCCAGATTGGTGCCGGCATCGGCGATCCGGGTCCCTGCGGCCGCATCCTCACCCGCGGCGAACCGGGCTGGGAGATCATTCCGGAGCTGGCGCCGCTGCCGGGAGAGATCGTCATCGACAAGCCGGGCAAGGGCAGTTTCTACGCCACCGACCTCGAACTGGTCCTGCGCACGCGCGGCATCACCAATATCGTCCTGACCGGCATCACTACCGACGTCTGCGTGCACACGACGATGCGGGATGCGAACGACCGCGGCTTCGAATGCCTGCTGCTGTCGGACTGCTGCGGTGCCACCGATGCCGGCAACCACGCCGCGGCACTGCACATGATAAAGATGCAGGGCGGCGTGTTCGGAGCCGTCAGCGACAGCAAGACGTTCCTGGCCGGACTGCCATGAATGAGGCCGTTGTCCGGACCCACGCCATCAGCGTCGAGGCCGTGGGCATCGGCAAGCATTTCGGCAGCTTCCCTGCCCTGTCGGACGTTTCGCTGAAGGTCATGCCGGGCAGCGTGCACGGTCTGCCCGGCGAGAACGGCGCCGGCACATCGACATTGGTGAAATGTCTGCTTGGATACCAGACAATTTTCAGCCTGTCTGTGCAGGCCGAAAATGGTCTATCTCTTTGTTTGATCGCATGATTCACGCGCCGGGGACGTTCCGCTCAGCGCGATCATGCTCCAGAAAATTTTCAGCCTGTCTGTGCAGGCCGAAAACGGTCTATCTCTTTGTTGATCGCATGATTCACGCGCCGGGGACGTTCCGCTCAGCGCGATCATGCAAACGCGCCGACGAGGCGGTTGCATCGTCGACGGCCGCGAGGCACCCATCGGGCGTTCCGCCGATGCCGGTGCGTTGGGCCTCGGCATGGTGTATCGGCATTTCACCCTTGTCCCGTCGATGACGGTGGCTGAAAACCCGGCGATGTCGTACCGGAACGTTCCGGCATCATTAACTGGAGGTCCGGGATTGCCGGCCTGCAGCGGTTCATGGAGCGGATGCCATGCAAGGTGCCGCTGGAGGTGGAAGTCGGCAGCCTGACCGTCGGCGGGCGACAGAAGACCGAGATCATCAAGGGCGCGCAAGGACGCCCTTTCAACCTGACGTCATTCCTCCGGCCCCAAGGCGTTCGGTTCCGCCGCCCATTGCAGATGCTGTCCGCCATCCAGCGCGATCATCTGGCCGGTCATCGCCGGCAGGCTCAGGATGCTGGCTGCCGCACGCGCGATCTCCGCCGGGTCGGTGCCATGGCCAAGCGGGACGGATGCGGCCTGGCGGTCGAACTGGTCCTGGCTTTGGCGCGAACTGGGCAGGGCCGGCCCCGGGCCGATCGCATTGACCCGTATCGCCGGGGCGAGGGCCAGCGCCATCGTCTGGGT
The DNA here is from genome assembly GCA_963817185.1 of uncultured Alphaproteobacteria bacterium. Lineage (GTDB taxonomy): Bacteria > Pseudomonadota > Alphaproteobacteria > Acetobacterales > Acetobacteraceae > Rhodopila. The sequence continues at coordinate 294,680 of CAWFNN010000009.1, forward strand.
CAATGCCCACAGGCCGGCCTTGGACAGAGTGTAGGAAACGAAGTGCGGCGTCAGCGACCAGACGCGCTGATCGATCATGTTGATGACGACGCCCTCGGCCCCGGCCGGCAGCGCCCGGGCGAAGGCCTGAATAAGGACGAAGGGGGCCCTCAGGTTGGGTTCGAAGTGAGCGTCCCATGACGCGCGCGTGACGCCGGGCCATTCATCGCGGTCGAAGCGGCTGGCATTGTTGATCAGCACGCCGATCGGGCCGAGCGCTTCCGTTGCCTGCGGGATGAGGCGGAGGACCTGCGCCTCGGTCGCCAGATCGGCACGCAGGATCACGCAGCGGCGCCCCATCGACTGGATGCGGGTTCGGGTCTCTTCGGCGGCCACCGCGCTGGCATGATAATGGATCGCGATATCAAAGCCGTGACCGGCGAGTTCCAGCGCGATGGCCCGGCCGACGCGCTGGGCGCCGCCGGTGATCAGGGCGGCCCTCGAGATGCTTGCTGGGATTGATGCCACGGAGCGGCACGTTAGTTGGTGAACGGAAACGCGTAAAGGTTCCCTGGCTCGTGCCCTATTCCCGCAGCAGGCGTTCATAATCCGCCGTGCCGCGGCAGGCCGAAATGAACTGCGACGCCCGAAACGCGGTATGGCGGATCGCCGCCTCCGCCGGCAGGTGCAGGCCATGGAACAGCGCGGCGACCGCCACGATCACCGCGACCAGCGGCGCGATCTTCAGTCTCGGCGGCGGGCCGGCGAAACGCAGCAGTGCCGCCGCCCCGGCCAGTCCGACCAGCGCGCCGAGGATAACTTCGGGCACCGAGTGCATGCCCAGCAGCAGGCGCGACAGGCCGATCACGATGGCGGCGAGCAGGGCCGCGGGCAGGATGCTGGCGCGGCGGCGCGTCAGCATGGCCGCCAGGCCTCCCGTCACCACGGTAGCCGCGGCGACATGGCCGCTTGGGCTATGCACATCGATTGGCCCGAACAGGGGTGAGCAGGCGAGGAACATCACCTTGAACACCACCATGGCGACAAAGGTCACCGCCACCACCAGAAGCCAGACGACCGCACCCCGGCGCCAGCCCTGTATCGCAAGGGCGACGGCGGTTGCGAGGACCAGCGGCAGAATGACGGCCTGGTCGGCGAAGTCGGTCAGGTATCTCACGCGGGCCGGTATATCGGCAGGAGGTTAAGCAATGGTTCAGAAGCCCGGCATATCGATGAAAATTGCCTGTCAGGCACCCTCCCAGACCGGCGCACGCTTGGTCAGGAAGGCATCCATGCCCTCCCTGAAGTCCCGGCTGCTGTAGCACAGACGGATCAGATCCTCATCCGGCGGCAGATTGTCACGCAGCCGGCGCAGCGCCTCCTTGGTTGCCCGCATCGTCAATGGGGCGTGGCCGGCGAGCAGGGTCGCCAGCTCCTGGGCACGCGCCTGCAGCGCGGACTGATCCGGCAGCACCTCGGTCACCAGCCCGGCCGACAGCGCCTCGGCGGCGCTGTAGAGGCGCGCGGTGAAGATCATCTCGATCACCCGCGCCGAACCGATCAGGGCCGACAGACGGGCCAGGTTGGACATCGACAGGCAATTGGCCAGGGTACGGGCGATGGGAAAGCCGAAGCGGGCATTGGCCGCCGCGATCCGCAGGTCGCAGGCGGCGGCGATGGCAGCGCCTCCACCCGTGCAGGCCCCGGCGATCGCCGCGATGGTCGGGATCGGACAGCGTTCCAGCGTCCCCAGCACCCGGTCGATGCGCGCCTCATACCGAAGACCGTCATCGGCACCGGAGAAGGCGCGGAACTGGTTGATGTCGGTACCGGCAGCGAAGGCCTTGTCGCCGGCGCCGGAAATGACCAGGGCGCGGACGTCGCCCGGTGCGGCACTGATCTCGGCCAGGCGCTCATACATCGGGAACGTCAGCGCGTTGCGCGCCTGCGGCCGGTTGAAGGTGATGTAACCAATGCCGTCGTGCTGGTCGTAAAGAAGTTCGTCGGTCATTCGCGAGGTCCTTGGTCAGTCGTCCCGTTAACGCCCACATTGCGTCGGTTGTCGATCGCCCATAGCTTACCGATCAGTATCCGATCGAAGAAAAAATACGGACAGGACTCGCATGGCCGACGACAACCTTGCCCAGCCGCTCACCGGACCGGCGCACCACGCACCGGCACCTGCGTCCTCAATTGGTTGGGAACCCGAACTGGCCGAGCTGCGCGAGCGGCAGGCGCTGGCACGCGAGCTCGGTGGCAAGGACCGTGTCGCCCGGCAGCACGCGGGTGGCCGCCTGACCGTGCGTGAGCGCATAGACGCTTTGCTCGATCCTGGCAGCTTCAAGGAAGTCGGCAGCATCGCCGGCAAGGCGAGCTATGATGCGAAAGGCAACATCATCGGTTTCATTCCCGGAAACTGCGTATTCGGGCGCGGCACCATGGATGGGCGGCCAGTGGTCGTCGCCGGCGATGACTTCACGCTGCGCGGTGGATCGGCCGACGCCTCCATCAAGGGCAAGCCCAAGATGTCGGAGGAGATCGCGACGCAGTTCCGCATGCCGATCATTCGCTTGATTGAAGGATCGGGCGGCGGCGGTTCGGTGAAGACGATCGAGACCACAGGACGCGCCAACCTGCCCGGCGGTCTGACCGAGACGACATCGTTCGACCTGGTGGCGAACCAGATGGCGCAAGTGCCGGTCGTTGGTCTCGGCCTCGGTTCGGTCGCGGGGCTGGGCGCGGCGCGACTGGTGGCGGCGCATTATTCCGTGATGGTGAAGGAGATCGCGGCGGTGTTCGTCGCGGGGCCGCCGGTGGTGGAACGGCTGGGCGAAGCGAGATCGAAGCAGGAGCTTGGCGGCTGGGAGATCCAGCTGCGCTGCGGCGCCGTCGATCACGCGGTCGACACCGAGGACACAGGCGTTCGAAGCGGCGCGCCGGTTTCTGTCCTATCTGCCAAGCTCGATCCACGATCTGCCGCCGCGCCTGAGGGGATGGGACGACCCGAACCGGCGCGACGAATCGCTGATCTCGGTGATCCCCAAGGTCAAGAAACAGGCCTATCACATGCGGCGGATCATCGGCTCCGTCGTGGACAAGGACAGCTTCTTCGAGATGGGTGCGCTGTTCGGCCGCTCGATCATCACCGGCTTCGCGCGGCTGGACGGGTGGCCGGTCGCGGTGATGGCGGGCGACCCGCTGTTCGACGGCGGCGCCTGGACCGCGGACACGTGCAGCAAGATCGTTCGCTTCGTCGACATGGCGCAGACGTTCCATCTGCCCGTGGTTCATCTGGTCGATTGTCCCGGCTTCCAGGTCGGATTGCGCGCCGAGAGCACAGCGGTGATCCGCTGGGGCGTGCGCGCCCTGTCGGCGATCAACCAGACAACCGTGCCATGGTGCAGCATCATCGTGCGCAATTGCTACGGCGTTGGCGGTCTGGGTCATCAGCCGGTCGGGCATCTGTGTCTGCGCTATGCCTGGCCGTCCGCCAGTTGGGGTTCGCTGCCGCTGGAAGGCGGCATCGAAGCCGCCTATCGCGCGCGAGATCGACGCATCGCCTGACCCGGCCGCGAAGCTGGAGGAAATCGAGGAGCGGCTGAACCGGTTGCGCTCCCCGTATCGCACCGCCGAAGCGTTCTGGGTGGACGAGGTGATCGATCCGCGCGACACACGAAAGCTGTTGTGCGATTTCGTCAATCTGGCCGCGCCGTTGCGCACGCCCGGCCCATCGACCTTCGGCATGCGGCCGTGATGCAAAGGAAATACGGCGCGCCTTGGGCGTCATTCAGGTCTGCCGCGCGATGAGCCGCTTGAGGCATGGCGCCGACAGCATTGCGGCAGGCTGCGATGAGTCGAGGTTCTCGCCCGTGTCCGGTCGTTCCGGCTGCTACGACGCCTCGAAGACAAACCGGAACGGCATATTGAATGGAACGGGTCGCCCCTCCTTAATGGCCGGGCGGAAGCGCCATTTGCGAACCGCGGTCACCGCCGCCTGATCGAGCACCCCGAAGCCCGAGCTCTCGATCACGTCGACGCCGGTCGCGAGGCCGCTTGCCGATACATGGATCACGACCATCACCGTCCCATGTTGGCCCCGGATCGCCGCCTCGGTTGGATAGATCGGCGGCCGATTGCGAAAGCGGTCATCCTGCATCGCCGGAATGATCCGGTTACCCATCGCGATCGCATTGGAATCGCTGTCGGTACCCGCCAGGTCGAAGACCGGGGCTTCCTGCTTCCGCGGCGGCGCCGGTTGTGCCTCGGCCGTTCGCTGGGCAGGCTGCGTCCTGGCTTGCTGGGCCGGACGAGCGTCGGTTTTCCGGGCCGGTTGAGTATCTGCCTCCGCGGCCTTGGGTTGGGTCGGCTCGGCCGGCGGAGCCAGCGGCTCATTACCATGTTCGGAAGTCAGTGCCGCGGGAGCCGGCGTCGGCGAAGGCGGCACCGGCGCTGCTTTTTGCGCCTCGACTTTCCGATCCGGGATTTTCGGCGCTTCAGCCTTTTCAGGCGGCGCCGGTGCGGGTGCGGCGGTGTTCGGCTGACCGGCCCGACCCGGCAGGGCCCCCTTTTTCTCGACCATCAGCAATTCGACGGTGCCCTGCTCTTGCTGAGGCGCCTCCTTCGGCAGCACGCGCGGCATTACCACGAGCAGCAGCGCAGCCGCGAGGTGAATGCCGACGGACACCACGATCGCGATCAGCATGAGGCGGCGGCTGCGTGACGCCGTCAGTGCAAGCCGCCGGCGTCCAACGTCGAACCTGAGCGCTGAAATCGTCTGTCGTACCATGATGCAACGTGCCGTACCGCTCCTTGTAGTCCAATCATCGAGACTTTGTTATCCGGGTGGCGGCCTCGACAGTGACCGCGACGGCCGCGACCGGCTCCAGCTTCGCCGCCGATACGGCGCCCGGCCGCGGTCTTGGCGCGGGCGCACGAGCACGCATAACGGATTTCCCATCGGCCTGAAAATGCTCTACCCATCGTCGGATGCGCACCTTACTGGCGGTTCTGGTCGGTGTCCTCATGCTCGCCACGCTGGGCGTCTTGATTGCCGGCATGGTCGGACTGGTTCAGAATCGTGACCCGCGGCGATCCAACAAACTGATGCAATGGCGCGTCCTCCTGCAAGGCGCGACGATCCTGCTGTTCATCATCCTCATGAGCCTTTTGCGGTCTTGATCTGCGCGCGGGTTGCGACCCGCCGGGCGTTTGACACACCGAGACCCCACCAATATGGTCCGATGCCCTCTCGCAGGTGCGAACGGACGCTCGGAACGCAAACGCTCCCGGGCGTTTAGGTGCGTTTTCATCAACGGTCCAGGAAGCGGTACGGTTTCGCATGAAGATCATTGTCCCCGTCAAACGGGTGGTCGACTACAACGTGAAGGTTCGCGTGAAGTCGGACGGCTCCGGCATCGAAACCGCCGGCGTGAAGATGTCGATGAACCCATTTGATGAGATCGCGGTCGAGGAGGCCGTCCGCCTCAAGGAAAAGGGGGTCGCCACCGAGATCATCGCCGTGTCCATGGGTGTCGCGCAATGCGCGGAAACCATCCGTACGGCGCTGGCGATGGGGGCTGACCGCGGCATCCTGGTCGAAAGCGACGCCGACCTGCAGCCGCTGGCGGTGGCGAAACTGCTGAAGGCCATCGTCGACAAGGAGCAGCCCCAGATCGTCATCCTGGGCAAGCAGGCGATCGACGACGACATGAGCGCCACCGGCCAGATGCTGGCCGCGTTGCTCGGCTGGTCGCAAGGCACCTTCGCCTCCAAGGTCACCGTCGAGGGCGAGACCCTGACGGTAACCCGCGAGGTCGATGGCGGCCTGGAGACAGTGGCGTTGAAGCTGCCCGCCATCGTTACCACCGACCTGCGCCTGAACGAGCCGCGCTACGCCTCGCTGCCAAATATCATGAAGGCGCGCAAGAAGCCGATCGCCAACACGAAACCGGCCGATCTTGGTGTCGATATCACGCCGCGCCTGACCGTCATCAAGGTGAGCGAGCCGCCGAAACGCAAGGCCGGCCAGAAGGTCGGATCCGTGGCGGAGCTGGTGATCAAGCTCAAGACCGAAGCGAAGGTGATCTGACCATGACGAACCTGGTTCTCCTCGAATACGACGAACAAGGGATCAAGCAGCCTTCGCGGAGCGCGGTCGCGGCCGCCACGGCGCTGGGCGAAGTGCACGTCCTGGTCGCCGGCGCCGATCTGGCCAACGCCACGGCCGCCGCCGCTAAGCTTCCCGGCGTGACGAAGGTGCTGGTCGCGGACAATCCTGCGCTCGATCACCTGCTTGCCGAACCGACCGCGGCGTTGCTGCTGGCCCTGGCCCCGTCCTATTCACATCTTCTCGCGGCCACGACCGCCGTGGGCAAGAACGTCATGCCGCGTGTCGCCGCGCTGCTGGATGTGCAGCCGATCAGTGATATCGCCGGGGTGGTGGATGCCGACACCTTCATCCGCCCGATCTACGCCGGCAACGGCCTCGCGACCGTGAAATCGTCCGACACCAAAAAGGTCATCACCGTGCGGGCCGCCAGCTTCGACCCCGTCGCCGTCGAAGGTGGCAGCGCCATGACGGAAAATGTACCTGTCGGCGACATGCCCGGCTTGTCCAAATTCGTCTCCGCGGAACTATCTAAGAGCGAGAGGCCGGAGCTGACCGCCGCCCGTGTCGTGATTTCCGGTGGCCGCGGCATGCAGAACGGCGAAAACTTCAAGCTTATCGAGCCGATAGCTGATAAGCTCGGCGCCGCTGTTGGTGCGTCGCGTGCGGCGGTTGACGCCGGCTTCGTGCCCAATGAATTCCAGGTCGGACAGACCGGGAAGATTGTCGCGCCTGAGCTTTACATTGCTGTCGGAATTTCCGGCGCCATACAGCATCTGGCCGGGATGAAGGACAGCAAGGTCATCGTGGCGATCAACAAGGACGAGGAAGCGCCCATCTTCCAGGTCGCTGATTACGGCCTGGTGGCTGATCTGTTCAACGCGCTGCCCGAACTGGCGGCGGAACTGGAGCGCTCCTGAATGAACATCGACGTCAAGGCTGATCCAGGTTTGGTCCCGATGGTGATCGAACCTCCGGAAATCAGATCGGTTGGGGTCATCGGCGCGGGGCAAATGGGCAACGGTATCGCCCATGTCTGCGCCCTGGCAGGATTGCCGGTCACGATCGTCGACATCAAGCCGGAAGCCCTGACCAAGGCCATGGATATCATGGGCCGCAACATGACACGGCAGGTCAACCGCTCCATCATTTCGTCCGATGACCGGGACGAGGCATTGTCGCGGGTCAAGACCTCGACCGATTATGCTGCGTTTGAGAATGCCGACCTGGTGATCGAAGCCGCGACAGAAAAGGAAGACCTCAAGCGGCTGGTGTTCAAGGCTTTGATTCCCCACCTCAAGCCGTCCTGCCTGGTGGCATCCAACACATCCTCGATCTCGATCACGCGCCTCGGCGCCGCGACCGACCGTCCCGAAAAATTCATCGGCATGCACTTCATGAACCCGGTCCCGGTCATGAAGCTGGTCGAGATCATCCGCGGCATCGCGACGGACGAGCCGACCTTCGAGGCGATGAAGGCTCTCGCGCATAAACTGGGCAAGGTTGCCGCCGTCGCCGAGGACTTTCCCGCCTTCATCGTCAACCGCATCCTGGTGCCGATGATCAACGAGGCGGTTTACGCGCTCTACGAAGGCGTCGGTTCGGTGTCCGCGATCGATACCTCGATGAAACTGGGTGCCAACCATCCGATGGGCCCGCTTGAACTGGCGGACTTCATCGGCCTGGACACCTGCCTTTCGATCATGCAGGTGCTGCATGAGGGCCTCGCCGACAGCAAGTACCGCCCGTGCCCGCTGCTGGTGAAATATGTCGAAGCCGGCTGGTACGGCCGCAAGACCGGTCGCGGCTTCTACGACTATACGCAGACGCCGCCCCGTCCGACACGATAGGCGGTCAGGCGGGGCGTTCGTACGCCGTCCGCTATCAGCCGATAATATCCTCGATCTCCGCCTCCGAGCATCCCGCTTCGGCGAGGATTTCGCGCGTGTGCTGTCCCAGGGTCGGCCACGGGCGATGCACGTTCGGCGGCGACTGGGAAAACCGGGCCGGGATCGCCGGGATGACGACGTCGCCCTCGACAGGGTGTTCGTATGGCTCGAAGTAACCGGTCTCGGTCAGGTATGGATCAGCGAACAGATCCTCGAGACTGTTGGCTTTGCCGCATGGGATGTCCGCCGGCTGCAATTCGGCCAGCCACTCCTCCGTTGTACGCTGCTTCATGCCCACGGTCAGCGTGGCATAGACGGCGTCGATGTTCCTCGACCGGGCCGGGACAGAATTGAACCGGGGATCGTCGATCAGTTCGGGCACGCCCATCGCCTCGAACAGCTTGCCCCATTGCGCGTTGCTGTGCGCGATCACGCTGATGTAACCATCTTTCGTCGCATACGGCCGGCGATGCGGCGTCAGCATCCGCGGATAGCCGACGCCCTTCTCGGGTTCGCCCAGCGTGCCATGCCAAAGGTGCTCGACCAGCATGAACGACAGGATGGTTTCCATCATCGGCAGGTGGATCTCCTGCCCTTGCCCAGTGCGCTCGCGGTGGAACAGGGCCATGCCGATCATCGAGGCGAGTTGCGCCCCGGTCAGCTTGTCGACCATCACCGTCGGGAAGTAGCGCGGCGCCCCGTCGGGACCGGCATTCAACGAGGCGGTACCCGACACGCCCTGAATCAGGTCGTCGTACGCCGGGAACTCCTGCAAGGAGCTGCCCTCGCGAAAGCCCGAGGCGCAAGCGTAGATCAGCTTCGGATTGCGTGCGCGTAACGTCTGGTAATCAAGCCCCAGGCGCTGGGCCGCGCCGATCCGCATGTTGTGAACGAACACATCCGCGGTCTCCACCAGCCGCAGGATCGCCTGTCGCGCCGCCGGCTTCTTCAGGTCGAGCGCCGCGCTACGCTTGTTGCGGTTGAGGTTGGCGAAGTACGATCCCATCCCGGGCGTGCGCGACGGCCCGATCAGCCGCGTGGAATCCCCCTGGACCGTCTCGACCTTGATCACATCGGCGCCCATGTCGCCGAGCGTCTGGGTGCAGAAGGGGCCGAGGACGACGGTGGTGATATCGATGACGCGGATGCCGGAGAGCGGGCCGGTGGGCTGGCTGGCGGGCGGATGCGGCTCGGTTGGCTGTGTCACACTGGTTTCCTCTTATGGGCAGCCTCAAGCATCACCGCCTGCCGCCGGATTGGCAATGTTCGGGGCCGGCCATTTCGTCCCCGCCATGCCCGCTTTAAGCTGCGACCCATGAACGCGCGTCTGCCTGCTCACACGCCTCCCGCCCGAGCGGTGGAGCGTCGCGTTAATCCGCACACCGTTCTTCTGATCGTGGCCAGCGCGATGTTCATGGAGCAGCTTGACGGCACTGTCCTCGCCACCGCCCTGCCGACCATGGCGCGCAGCTTCCACGTCGATCCGCTGCGCATGAATGTCGCGCTGACCTCCTATCTGTTGACGCTGGCGATGTTCATTCCGGCCAGTGGACGTATCGCCGACCGTTTTGGCTCGCGATCGACCTTCCGCACCGCGATCGGGCTGTTCACGCTTGGCTCCGTCCTGTGCGCCCAGGCACCGACGCTGTGGGCGCTGGTGGCCGCGCGTATGTTGCAGGGCGCCGGCGGGGCGATGATGTCGCCGGTCGGGCGGTTGGTGATGCTGCGGGTGGTATCCAAGGCCGAACTGGTGCGGGCGATGGCCTGGCTGATGGTACCTGCCACAATCGGACCGATTGTCGGGCCGCCCGTCGGCGGTTTCATCGTGACCTATCTGTCCTGGCACTGGATCTTCTACATCAACGTGCCGATCGGCTTGGCCGGCATCGCCCTCGTCACGATCTTCATCGAGGAGATGAAGGAGCCGACACGAACGAAATTCGACCTGTATGGGCTGATCCTGTGCGGCACCGCGCTCGCGTGCCTGATGTTCGGGATCGAGGTCGGCAGCCGTGGCGTCGGCTCCTCCGGGACCGTCGCCGCGCTGCTGGGCGTGGGAGCGGCCTCGGCGATCCTTTACTGGTTTCACGCGCGCCGGACGCCTCGGCCAATGCTCGACTTCCGACTGCTGCGGGTGACGACGTTCCGGATGTCGCTGCTGTGCGGATCCTTATCCCGCATCGCCGTGGGCGCCATGCCGTTCCTCCTGCCGATGATGTTCCAACTGGGTTTTGGCCTGTCGGCGGCGCGCAGCGGGCTGATCACCTTCGTCAGCTCCATCGGGTCGCTGGCGATGCGCGCCTGTGCGCCCTGGTTCCTGCAGCGCCTGGGGTTCCGTGCGGTGCTGACCTGGATCGGCGCACTCGCCACCGGACTGCTGACCCTCAGTGCCGCATTCCGGCCGAACTGGCCACTGCCGCTGGTCTACGCCGTCCTGGTCGCAAACGGGTTCTTCCAGTCGCTGCAGTTCATGGCCTACAACACCATCGCCTACGCCGACGTCGCGCGCGAGGACATGAGCGCTGCCACCAGTTTCTATACGACGTTTCAGCAGATGTCCCTGACGCTGGGGATCGCGGTATCGGCCGCGGCGCTGGCGGCGTCACTTGCCGTCACGCACCACGCGCAGCCGATGCTGCCGGACTTCTCCGCTGCGTTCCTGTTCGTCGGAGCGGTGTCTTTCATGGCTCCGCTGATGGCGACGCGCCTGGACAAGGGAGCGGGGGCGGAACTGTCAGGGCATCGCGACCGGCCAGGGGAAGTCAAGACGGTTCGCTAGAGTATGATCGCGCCGAGCGGAACGAGCGCGGCGCGTGAATCATGCAATCAAACAAAGGGATAGACCATTTTCGGCCTGCACAGTCAGGCTGAAAACGGTCTAGAGCGGTTTCCATTCGCGTTGGCTCACGGAACCCGCTCTAGCTCTCTGTTTGAGAGCGTGATTCACCGCTCCGGTGATTCCACCTGTGCGGATCACGCTCTAGTGTCCCGATTAGGAAGTTCGCCATGCCTGGATCAGCCGCCTTACGAGTGTGGTTTGTGGTTCCGAAGTCCGCTCCGGGGATGATCCACAGCATGGCGGACTTCGGAACCACCACACTAGCGGCATGACGATCGAACCGCTCGGTTCCGCGGGCGGCTTGCCGCTCTGCAACGCGGGCCGAGGCGGCGCGATCGTCGTCTACTCGATGACGCGGTAGGTCGCTTCTCTTGCACCGGGCGCTGCTTCCAGACGCCGGTCGTGGCCAAGGGCGACCAAAACGATGCCGCCGACCAGCGCACCCATGGAGATCGACAACAGCCCGATGCTGAAGCTGCCGGTTGCATCCTTTATGCTGCCCATCATGTAGGGCCCCAGGAAGCCGCCCAGGTTGCCCACCGCGTTGATGAGTGCGATTCCGCCGGCCGCCGCGGTCCCGGACAGCATGGCGGTCGGCAGTGTCCAGAACGTCGGCGCGATGGCCGCCTGGCCCATCTGGGATAGAATGATCGCGATCATCGTCAGAACCGGATCGTGCAGCAGGATACAGGCCGCGAGGCCGGCGAAGGCCAGGAAGCAGGCGGCCGCGGCGTGCAATGGACGCTCACCGGTGCGATCCGAATGCAGGCCCCACAACACCATCGCGACCGCGCCGGCGGCGAACGGCAATGCGCTGATCAGGCCGTTCATGCCGACACCGACGCCGAAGCGCCCGACGATCTGCGGCAGGAACAGGACCAGACCGTATCCGCTCATGTTCTGGCCGAAATACACCAGTGTAAGGAGCCAGACCCGCGGATTCCGCATCGTCTGGGCAAAGGAGTAGTGGCGAATGGCTTCCTTATGGCTGCGCTCGGCCGCCAGGCGGCCGATCAGCCAGTCGCGCTGTTCGGGACGCAGCCAGTGCGCGTGCTCCGGCCCGTCGGTCAGGTAGAACATGACGACAAAGCCGAGGATGATCGCCGGCACGGCCTCCAGGATGAACAGCCATTGCCAGTCGTGCAGGCCGCCCCAGTTGCCCAGCCGCAGGATCTGGCTGGACACCAGTGAGCCGGTGACGATGGAGATCGGGATCGCCGTCATGAAGGTCCCGATGATCCGCGACCGGTAGGCCGACGGGAACCACCAGGTGAGGTAGAGAATGATGCCGGGATAGAAGCCGGCCTCGGCCAGACCGAGCAGGAAGCGGATGCCGAGGAATGACCAGGTACCGGTCACGAAGGCGGTCGCGCCGGAGATCACGCCCCAGGTGAGCAGGATGCGGGCGATCCATTTCCTGGCGCCGACCTTGGAGAGGATCAGGTTGCTGGGAACTTCGAACAGGAAATACCCAAGGAAGAAAATACCGCTGCCGATGCCGAAGACCTCGGCGGAAAAACCGAGCGACTTGTTCATGGTGAGGGCGGCGAAGCCGACGTTGACGCGGTCCAGATAGGCGGCGAAGTAGCTCACCATCAACAGAGGGATCAGGCGTCGGGCAACCCGGCGCATGGTTTCCGCTTCGATCGGCTCGACGGTGGCCGCGCCGGCGGGTCGCGCGACATTTGAGGACATGGACATTCTCCCGGGGCGATTCGTTCCTGTCGCCGGTCTCGCGGTGACTTTGGCTTAAACGTAGCGGTGGATTATCGGTTTGCGAAGTTGCTGTCCTGGCGTGCGGCGATGGTCGGCGCGCTCACCGTATCAGGCGCTCCGTGTTGGCGGCGATCGTCTCCTGGAAGGGGACCATCGCGGCTTGCTGGACCCCGAGGGCCAACAGCCCCATCGCGAAGAAATTGGCTGCCGCCCGGTTGCACCAGTCGAGCGCGAACTGGCCTTGCACCTCCGCCATCGCCAGCGGGTTGGTGCAGGTGGCGAGTTCCAGCGTTGCCTGGGCCGTCGTCATGACTTCGTCTGAGGCAAGGCGCGTGATTTCCCACCCGGCCTGGTTGGAGTGCGCGAACACGGCGATGCCGGCGGCAGAGAAGGTCTCCATCTTTTCCGGCACCATGCGTCCGAACTCGTCGTGGTCCGCCTGCAGGGGGTTGAAAGCCGCAGCCACGCCGAGGGCGACACGCCTGGCGATGATCTGGCCGGCAGCCATGGCGAGGTCATTGCCGGTGTCGGCATTGCGTGTCGCCGCATCGAACACGCCATTTAAAGTTGTCATGTCGTCTTTCCTGGGTGTCCGTGCGTGCGAGACGTGGGTGTCCGCCGCCGATCTGATCCACTCAGGTCTATGTTGCACTGCAGCATGAGAAAGGCAAGGGGATCGCGATTAAAGTGGCCGGTCAGCGAAGCGATTAGTCCGCATCGGCGGTGTCGGGTCAAGGGGAGGTCATGACCATGCGCACCGCATGAGCGGGTCTGGAGCGGTGGCACGGGGTCACGGCGCTGCCATCATCGCGCAGGGGGCGTAGAGTCTGGACCAGCGACCGGAGACAAGGGGCGGTTATCGGGGTGCGGGTGCGCAGGCAGGTCGGGACCGGCAGCACGGGGGTCAAAGCGCAGCCCAAGGGGCCGCGACAAGCGGTTCCAGCGCGAGACCATTGCCGCACGTCCCCGAACGACCGATCTGTTCTGCCCCAGACCCAACGCCCTCGCGGCCTCCGGTCAAAGCGGCGCGAAAGCCTGTTGAAGCCCGCCTGGAATTCAGAGGCCCACTCGGTGCGACGCAGGCCATACCGAGGTCACGCGCGCTCGGACCCGCTTGGCTGCAGGCCCCGCACCACCCTCAGCGCCGCGAGCGGAACCGCCACCAGCAGTACCAGCAGCCAGACCGCGACCGCCGATGCCGTCGGCCAATCGAGGTTGGCAAAAAACTCCTCCCACAGGACCTTTCCGATCAACTGTGCCTGAGGACCGCCCAGCAGCGCCGGGATCACGTATTCCCCGATCGCCGGAATGAACACCAGAGCGGAACCCGCCGCCACGCCCGGCAACGACAGGGGCAGAACCACGCGAAGAAAGACACGCCACGGCGGCGCACCCAGGTCCGCGGCGGCCTCCGTCAAGGCCGGGTCCAGCCGCGACAGCCGCGCGTACAGCGGCAACACCATGAACGGCAGATACGTGTAGACCATGCCGATATACATCGCCGCGTCGGTGTACAGCAGCCGGGGCGTCCCCAGCAGCCGAACGATCAACCCGTCATCCGCCAGAAGCCCGATCCACGCGTTGATCCGCATCAGGAATCCGGTCCAGAACGGCAGCATCACCGCCAGCAACAGCGGGGTCTGCCAGCGCGGCGCGGCGCGGGCGATCGCCAGGGCCATCGGCAACCCCATCGCCAGGCATACGATCGTCGATACACCGGCGACCCGCAGGCTTCGCAGCAACGCATCGCGGTACAGCGGATCGCTCGCCACCAAGCGAAGATTATCCAGACTGAAACCCAACGAATAGGGCGGCACGCCATCGGCCGGCGCCGCGAACGCGATCAGCAGAACGATCGCCATCGGGGCGGCGAGCAGCAAGATCAGCCACGCAACCGGAACGGCGATGACCCACAGGCGCGCATGACGGACCGAAGCCTGGTCCCCACCGGGCGCCCGGCCGGGCCGGGGAGCTTGCCACGACGGCCGGCGTGGCGTTGCCGACCCGTCAGCGGATCCTGCCGGCGTCATTCGGGCAGCAGCATGCAGGCTTCGGGCTGCCAACTCACCCGCACCGCCGTTCCCGGTTCGATCAACGCCGCACTCAGTCCTTCCGCCAGCGATCGCTTGACCCGCAGCACCGACCCGCTCGCCAGCCGGACCGAGACCGCCAGCGAATCGCCGGCGTAAGCGCTGTCGGCCACCACGCCATCGACCTGATTGACCAGATCGTCCGCGTCGATGCGCAATCGTTCCGCCCGCAGCGCCAACAGCGCCGGCCCCGCGGCACCCGGTCGAGCGGCCCGCACGGTGACGCCCAAAGCGGGCAAGGCGACAGAGCAGCCGTCCACGACACACGGCAGGATATTGGCCGCACCCAGGAATTCAGCCACGAAACGATCTGCCGGCAATTCGTACAATTCCGCGGGCGTGCCGACCTGAGCCATGCGGCCGTCGCGCATGACGCCGATCCGGTCGGCCATCTCCAGCGCCTCGTCCTGGTCGTGCGTCACGAGAACGAAACTGATCCCCAATGAGCGCCGCAGTCGCACCAGTTCGGCGCGGGTATCCCGTCGCAGCGCCTGATCCAGGGCCGACATCGGCTCATCCAGCAGCAACAGCAACGGGCTCGGTGCCAGGCTGCGGGCCAGAGCCACCCGCTGTTGCTGGCCGCCCGACAATTCGCCCGGCCGGCGACCGCCAAAACCTTCCAGGCGCACCAGCGCCAGCATCGCCTCGACGCGCCGGCGGGTTTCCGCACGTGACACGCCACGCTGCCGCAATCCGAATCCGATGTTCGCGGCAACCGACAGGTGCGGGAACAGGGCGTAGGATTGGAACATGGTGTTCACCGGCCGCCGGTGCGGCGGCAATCCGGACAGGTCGGCGTCGTCCAGCACGATGCGCCCTGCCTCTGGCCGAACGAACCCGCCGATGGCACGCAACAGGGTCGTCTTTCCTGATCCGGAACCACCGAGCAGGACGAACAGTTCGTTGCGTCCGACGGACAGGTCCAGTCGGTCCAGCGCCGGGGTTGTCCCGTAGCGGACAGTCAGGCCGGCGACCGTCAGCAAGGCGGTCGTGGCTTCGCGCGTGTTCGTCGTGTCGATCGGCGCCGGTGGGGCGGCCTGCAACTCAGGTACCAGCCTTGAAGCGCGCCCACAGGCGGGTGCGCGCCCGATCGGCCGCCGGCGCCGACGGGCCGATGGTGAAGAACCGCTGCATGACCGCGTCGGGCGGGAAAATGTTCGGATCCTGCAGCAGATCCGGCCGCACCAGCGCCCGGGTCGCCGGTATCGCACTGGGGTAGCGCGTCGAATCGGTGATCCGCGCCATGATATCGGGCCGAAGCACGAAGTCGATGAACGCGAGCGCCGCTTGCTTGTGCGGCGCATCGGAGGGGATCGCCAGCATGTCGAAGCCGACTTCCGCGCCCTCCTTCGGCACCACGTAAGTCACAATCACACCGTTCCCGGCCTCCTTCGCCCGAGCGCCGGCCTGATCCACATCGCCGGAGTAGTCGAGCGCCAGGCACGCCTGGCCCGTCGCCAGCGCCTCCAATGCGCCGCCGCTGGCGAACTCCCGGATATAAGGACGTATCGCCATCAGTGTGGTCAGCACGGCATCCAGGTCCGCCGGAGCCGAACTGTCCGGGCTGCGGCCGAGATAGTGCAGCACCGAGGGAATCACGTCGATCGCCGAGTCCATCATGATGATCCCGCATGGCGCGACCCGTTTCGCCCATGCCGGATCGAGCAGAAGGGCCCAGGAATCCAGCGGCGCATCCGGTGCGAGGGCGCGGATTCGATCCTTGTTGATACCGAGTCCGGTAGAGCCCCACAGGTAGATCGCGCCGTATCGGTTCCCTTGGTCCGAGGACCCGACGCGGTGCATCAGCGCCGGGTCCAGGTTCTTCCAGTTCGGCACCTTCGTCCGATCGATCGGTGTCAGCGCGCCCGCGCGGATCAGGCGGGAAAAGGTCGGCTCGTTACTCGGCACCACGATATCGTAGCCGGAATGGCCAGCGAACATCTTGGCCTCCAGCGTTTCCAGGGTGTCGAACACGTCGTAACGGGTCTTGATCCCGGTCTGCCTGGTGAACTCGTCCAGCACCGAGGGGTCGATGTAGTCGGTCCAGTTGTAGATGTTGACCACGCGTTCCTGCGCCCCGGCCGGGGACGTGCAGGGTTGCGACGCCCAGACCGGGAATGCCAGGGCGATACAGACCAGGAGCCGCCGGAGCATCAGGGCGAACCGGGTGGAATGAACGCGGCCTGCGTGCCGCCGTCGACCGGGATCGTCGTTCCGGTAACATAGCGTGCGGCGTCGGACAGCAGGAACATCATCACGTCCACGATGTCGTCCGGTTGCGCGATCCGTCCGATGGGTGACACGCCCGACGGCCGATACCCCTTCGAAGTCGCCGGGTCCGAAACCGCGCGCACCATTGGCGTGTCCACCGTCCCCGGCGCCAGGGCGTTCACCAGTACGCCGGACGGCGCCCACTCGGCCGCCATCACCCGGCAAAGCTGGCTGACGGCCGCCTTCGACGCCGCATACGCTCCACTGACGATCTTCGGCCGCAGCGCAGCGATCGAGGACAGCAGCACGATCCGCGAGGGGTGTTCCGCCGTTGCGGCCCGCCGGAGCAGCGGCAGCCCCTTCTGGGCGCACAGGAACGTGCCGCGCAGGTTGGTATTCAGCACGAGGTCGAAATCCTCGATCGCCATGTTCTCGAGCAACGCCGCCCGAAGCACCCCGGCGCAGCAGATCAGGGCATTCAGGCTGGGGCCGATCGCGCCAAACGCGGCGGTGACGCTGCCCGCGTCGGCGACGTCGCAGACGACCGGGCGGAACCGGCCCTGAAAAGCGGCGAACCCGTCGCGCACCGCCTCTAGCCGGTTTTCTGCCACGTCCAGCCCGAAAACCGTCCAGCCGGTCTCCAGCAGCCGCCGGCACGCGGCCTGCCCAATACCCGACGCGGCCCCGGTGACGGCCGCGCTGTCGCCCGGCCCTGCTGGGCTCATGATGGCGCCCTCCGCGTTGTTTGGACGATGCTACAATGCGAACCGGCTGAGTCGGAAGCGCGGATCGAAAGCGTGATCGGGGCGGCGGCCGTCCAGACCATTTTCAGCCTGACTGTGCAGGCCGAAAATGGTCTGTCTCTTTGTTTGATCGCATGATTCACGCGCCGGGGACGTTTCGCTCAGCGCGATCATGCTCCAGACCATTTTCAGCCTGACTGTGCAGGCCGAGAATGGTCTATCTCTTTGTTTGATCACATGATTCACGCGCCGGGGACGTTCCGCTCAGCGCGATCATGCTCTAGTCTAGCCTGGGGTCGCATCGCAATCCGGGGTCAGGGCGGGATTGCCCTATGAAGCCCTGATCCGCACGCGGTGCCAGGCGGCGCACAGATATCCCTTGAAGTTCCAGCTGTCCGCGAGCGACGCAGTCTGTGTCCGGCCCGCCGAATCCCATGCCCGAACCACCAGTTCGTGCTCACCCGGGGTCACGTCGACGGCCGCCTCCCAGAATGTCCAGCTCCAGGGCGACTCCGGCCGGCTTTCCAGCTTGGCCTGGCACCAACGGTCACCGCCGTCTGCGGATAAATCGACGCGGGCGATCGTCCGCCCGGTGACCGTCGCGTAACCCCGCACCGTGATCTCCCCCGCCCCGACCTCGGCGCCCGAAGCCGGTTCACAGATGACCGCGTTCAGCGGCATCTCGTTGATCGTGACGCCTTTCGTCCAATCGACGGTGTCCGGCGTCACGTCCGGGGGCAGCAGCTTATAGTCGCTCTGCTGAATCGGATTGTCAGACGGCGCGTCTTGCACGGTGATCCGGGCGAGCCACTTGGCGCTGCGCACCCCGGCGAATCCGGGCACCACGAGACGCAGCGGGAATCCGTGTTCCGGCGCGAGCGGCTCACCGTTCATCGCGACGGCGAGCAGCACCTCCGGCCTCAGTGCCTTGGTCATCGGTATGGAGATGCCGTAGCACCGCCGGCCCTCGACGCTGTCGCATGCATCGAAGGCCACATGCAGCGACGGGCCGGCGTCGGCCCCGGCGGCCCGCAGCACATCAGCCAGCCGGACGCCGGTCCAGACAGCATTACCGATCGCCCCGCCCGCCCATGGCGCGCCCAGGACCGAGCGCACCCGGTGCAGGTCGGCGCGACGGTTTCCGGCGCATTGCATCACCGCCATCACCGTGCACCCTGCGAAGGACGTCCGCAGCTCATGCATCGACAGGTCGAGCGGCCTTGCGACCCGGCCTTGCACGCGCAGCCTGTGGGCGTCCTCGGCGATGACCGGCACGGTCCCATGGCTTCGGACGTAGAAATCGGGCTGCGGTGTCGTGAAGCGGGCCCGCAGTCGGTCGAGGGGAGTCTCCGCGTTGCACGGGGCGTTGGAATGGACGATCAGGCCACGCATTGACATTGAACGATTTCGCGGATGCCGAGGTTGCGACCTTACCGCCACATGACGAAATGCACATCATCGTCGCGAAAAAACCTTGATCTGGTCTTCGTGATGTCCGATTCCGTTGTCATGTGGTGGATGCCACAGAAGGAGGTCTTTTCGATGCGTAAGTTACTTCTTGCTACCGTCGCGGTTGGCGGGTTGACCGCCCTGACGGCGATCGGCGCCTCGGCCGCTCCATCGGCCGCCGGGTTACACGCGGCGCCGTCCCAGCCCATGATTACGCAGGTGGACTATTATTACCACCACCATCACTATCATCATCGCCACTGGGATCACGACCATTGGCATTACTGGTAATCAGCGGAACCGCTCGATGATCGCCTGCGCCGGCACACCGCCGGCGCGGAGCGACCGGAGCGTCATTGCCTTATCCCGCTTTGCCAACCGCCTGCCTTCCGCGTCGGTGAGCAGGCGGTGGTGAGCGTAGCGGGGTTCCCGCCATCCCATCAGCGTCTGGAGCAGCCGATGCAGGTCGGTCGCAGGCCGCAGGTCGATGCCCCGGGTCACCAGTGTGACACCCTGCAGCGCGTCGTCGTGCGTCACGCATAGATGATAGCTCGCCGGCGTATCCTTGCGTGCCAGCACGACATCACCGAACCGCTCGGGCTGACAGGCGACGCGGCCCTCCCCTTCCTCGTCGTATGACAATCCCGGTCGAACCGCGGCCGCCATGTCCAGCCGAAGCGCATATCTCTCTCCCGCCGCGATCCGGTCCGCGCGTTCCGCTGGCGATAATCGCCGGCAGGTGCCGGGATACAGCGGCGTTCCGTCTGGCCCATGCGGCGCGGCAGCCGAGGCAGCCACTTCCCGCTCGATATCGGTCCGGGAGCAGAAGCATGGATAGATGAAGCCCTGTTCCGCCAGCACGTCCAACACCCCCTGGTATTCCGGGAAATGCTCTGACTGCAGCCGCACGGGTTCGTCCCAGTCCAGGCCCAGCCAGGCCAGGTCGTACTGGATGGCCGCCGCGTATTCCGGGCGGCAGCGGCCCGGATCGATGTCCTCGAGCCGCAGCAGGAACCGTCCCTCCGCCTGCCGGGCCCGCCGCCACGCATTGAACGCCGAGAATGCATGACCAAGATGCAGGAACCCCGTCGGGCTGGGCGCAAAGCGTGTGATAATCATCATTTGGCGACAAAGTACCGCATCGCCACAGAAACGGGAGACACGATCATGCCAACCCTCGAAGCGATCCACTGGGGGCCCGCCTCCAAGGCAACGCCACGGCAACTGGTCGTGATCTGCCACGGCCTTGGTGCGGACGCGCATGACCTGATCGACCTCGGCCCGGCGTGGCAGCATGCCTGTCCGGATGCGCTGTTTGCCTCGGTCCACGCGCCGTTCCGGCACGATTCCGGCTTTGGCCGGCAGTGGTGGAGCGTGGCGGACCGGTCGCCGCCGGTGATGGAGGCCGGCGCCCGCACCGCCGCCGCCTATCTGCACGGGTTCATCGATGCGGAGCTGACCCGGCTGGGATTGCCGGCAGAGGCATACGCGATGATGGGGTTCAGCCAGGGCGCGATGATCTCACTGTTCACTGGGTTGCGCCGGGCCGCCGCACCGCGCGCCATCCTGGCTTTCTCTGGCGCGCTGATCGCGCCGGAGACCCTGCAGGCTGAGCTGGCAAACCGCGCGCCGGTGCTGCTGGTGCATGGGGAGGCGGACGAGGCGGTGCCGGTTTCCCGCTCGCATGAGGCCGAGGCGGCCCTGGTGGCGGCGAACGTGCCGGTCGAGGCGCACTATATCCCCGGCCTCGGACACGGCATCGACGACACCGGGATTGCCCTTGGCTCACTCGCCCTGCAAAGAGGATTTTCGTGACGAAACAATGAAGTCCGAGATGCTGCTGACGACTCGGGTTGCGGCGCGAATGGCGGTCTGTCATAAAACGCAAAGGTTTTCGGCGGCGCACACGATCTGGCGGCTCCACGATCTCTAACGCCCAGGTGTTGCGCTCCGGTTTAGAGGGAGTCGCTTTTGCCTGACGGCGGATCGAGGTTTCCCGGCTTCGTGCTGAACGCGGCGCCACGTCCGGAGCGTCGTTGGTGAGTCATATCGCCAACCTTCAGACGCTGGTGCTGAACGCGGACATGCAGCCGTTAAGCTGGGGTCCGCTGTCCGTCTGGTCGTGGCAGGACGCTTTGGTCGCCGTGTTGCAGGAACGCGTCAACCCGGTCATCAACTACGACTTCGAAGTGCGATCGACCCGGCAATCGTTCCCGATCCCGTCCGTTGTCGCCCTGAAACGCTTCCACAAGCGCCGCAAGGTGGCGTTCACGCGGTATCACGTATTCCTGCGGGATCGCTTCAGTTGCCAGTATTGCGGCGAAACGCTGCCGGCCAAGGACCTGACGTTCGATCACATCGTGCCGCGCTCCAAGGGTGGGATCACCACCTGGACCAACGTGGTGACCTGCTGCCAGGCCGACAATCTGTTCAAGGGCAGCCGTTCCTTGAAGCAGAGCGGCATGCGTCTGCGGTGCTTCCCGGTGGAGCCGACCCCGCACCAGATCGACGAGGCGGCGAAGTGGCACGTCTCGCGGGAGAACCTGCACCGGACGTGGCTGGATTTCCTCTACTGGGACGCCGACCTGGAAGCCTGAGGAGCGCCGCGTGGCAGCAGCCCGCGGATCAGCCGCCAAGCACCTCGATCGAGGTCGACTTGATCAGCGCCAGCACCGGGGCTCCTGGCGCCAGCCCCAATCGCGCCACCGCGTCCGGCGTGACCCGCGACAGCAGACCACCGTTCGGCAGGCCAACCTCCACGATCACCGAACGACGGACCGCCTCACCCTCGATGCGGCGCACGGTCCCCGGCACGATATTGTGCAGGCTGATCGCATCCGGCGCTCGCGCCGCCAGGATCACTTCGCGCGCCGGCACCCGGACGCGGCATTCGGCTCCCACCGGCAGGTCAAGCAACGGCACCCACAACATGGCCCCGCCCCCCTCCAGGCGGGTCAGCGCCCGGGCCGGGTCGTTTGCCTCGACCCGGCACAGCAGCAGCGCACCGGCATCGTCACGCTGCGCCAGCGGCAGGTCGGCGCGGGCGGCGACGTCGGAGACGCTGCCGTAGGCCACGACATGCCCGCGGTCGACCAGCACGATCGAATCGGCAAGCTGTGCGACTTCGTCCAGGGCGTGAGTGACGTACAGGATCGGCAGGCGAAGGGCCGTCTTCAGTCGCGTCAGGAACGGCAGGATCTCCGCCTTGCGCGCGCTGTCCAGGCTGGCCAGCGGCTCATCCATCAGCAGCAGATGCGGCTGCGCCAGCAGCGCGCGGCCGATGGCGACACGCTGACGCTCGCCGCCCGACAGGGTGTGGGGACGCCGGTCCAGCAGGGCGCCAATACCCAGCAGATCAACAATCTCATCGAAGCGAACGCCGCCCGGGGCGACGCGGCGCATGCCATAGCGCAGGTTGGTGGCGACCGACATATGCGGGAACAGCCGGGAGTCCTGGAACACCAGCCCGGCGCGCCGCCGCTCCGGCGGCAACCAGATGCCGGAACGCGTGTCGGCGAGCACGGTGCCGTCGACCTCGATCCGGCAGGTATCAGGCCGCAGCAGGCCGGCGGCGGCGCTGATGACGGTCGACTTGCCGGAACCGGACGCGCCGAACAGCGCTGTCACGCCCGGCGAAGGGACTTCGAACGCGATATCCATCTGGATCGTCGGGAAACGATGGCTCAGCGCGACGGACAGGCTCATCGGCCCAGCACGGTGTTCAATCGCCTGCCGATCCACTCCGACAGCAGCAGGCCAATCAGGGCCAGGGTCAGCGACACCATCGACAGCTCCGCGGCCTTTGCCTCGCCGCCCGGGACCTGCAGGGCCGAGTAGATCGCCAACGGCAGGGTCTGGGTCTGGCCGGGGATGTTGGCGGCGAAGGTAATGACCGCGCCGAACTCGCCCAGGCAGGTGGCGTAACCGACGATGCCGCCCACCAGGATGCCGGGCGATGCGAGCGGCAGGGTGACGGTCACCAGCCGGTCCAGCCAGCCGGCGCCCAGCGTGCGGGCCGCCTGCTCCAGCCCGCTGTCGATCGAGTCCAGCGACAGGCGGACGGACCGCACCATGATGGGGAAGGTCATGACGGCGCAGGCGAGGCTTGCCCCCGCGGTGGTGAAGACCAGGCGGATACCGAACCAGTCCTGCA
The DNA here is from genome assembly GCA_963817185.1 of uncultured Alphaproteobacteria bacterium. Taxonomy (GTDB): domain Bacteria; phylum Pseudomonadota; class Alphaproteobacteria; order Acetobacterales; family Acetobacteraceae; genus Rhodopila. The sequence continues at coordinate 317,855 of CAWFNN010000009.1, forward strand.
GCAGAGAGCCGATCGGGCCGCGAATGCCGAAGATGACCAGCAGCAGCCAGCCGGTCACCACCGGCGGCAGCACCATCGGCAGATGCACCAGCGCATTCAGCACCGCTCGGCCGGGGAAGCGGCAGCGGGTCAGCACCCAGGCGGCCAGGACAGCGATCGGCAGGCCGAAGCCGACCGCGCGCGCGGCGACGGCGAGGGTAAGCCAGACCGCCTCCCACTCCTCCTGCGACAGCATTGCCATGGGTGGCCTATAGAGCATGACCGCGCTGGGCGGAACGTTTCCGCCGCACGAATCATGCGATCAAACAAAGCGCTAGCGGCGCCGATACGGCGATCTGGAGAGATCCGCCGCCGCGGGCGGTAAAGTCCGCGCGATGGGTTATGCGGCTGACCCGAACGATTGACTTCCGTCCGTCATGACGGGGGCAGTCCCCCTGGACGTGACGTGGCACGGAATGGCACGGTCGGCCCATGACCGACGTGTATGACGACGACGAACTGCGTCAGGGCGAAGTCGCGGTGCCACTTCCCCCGGCCACCGATGCCGGCGTCTATTTTATCGGCACGATTCACACCCCTTGGCAGACCCGCGGCGAGTGCCCCAAACGCGGCAGCCTTGACGGTCCGGTCTGCTCCATTGTCGTCGACGACCGGTGGCACGAGGCGCTGACCGGTGTCGCCGGTCATTCCCGCATCCAGGTGCTGTACTGGATGCATCGGGCGCGCCGCGACCTGGTCCTGCAGACGCCGCTCCGCACCGGGCAAACGATCGGAACCTTCGCGCTGCGATCGCCGGTGCGGCCGAATCCGATCGCCTCGTCGGTTGTCGCGCTGGTCGGGCTTGAGGGCGCGACGCTGCTCGTCCGCGGGCTTGACTGCCTGAACGGAACCAGGCTGATTGACCTGAAGCCGGATCGCCCGTAGCGCGGCCGGCGCGGCGTGGACGCCGGAGGCGCCCAACGTTATACCTAGATGGGAATAACACCTGGGCCACCACCTTCGGCAACGCCTCCCAGCCGGCGGGGAACACGGCATCGATCCTTGGCACAGCGCCAATCATCGCCAACTATCACGCAAACACAGGAGGCCATGGATGAAATTCGGCATTCACAATCCGTCGTGGATTTTTGGTCCCGATCCGGCGGAAGCGTTCGAGGGCGTGAAGGCCAAGGCCCAGTGGGCCGAAACCCACGGCTTCTCCTGGTTCTCGGTGATGGACCACCTGATCCAGATCCCGCCGGTGGGCGCGCCCGACGAGCCCTTCATCGAAGGCTGGACCGCATTGTCGGCCCTGGCCGCCGTGACCAGTCGCATCCGCCTCGCGACGCTCGCCTCCTCGGTGGCGTACCGTAACCCGGCGCATCTGGCCAAGATCGCCGCCGGCGTCGACCTGATCAGCCGGGGACGCCTGACGCTCGGTATCGGTGCCGGCTGGTTCGACGCGGAATACCGTCAGTACGGCTGGGAATTTCCCGAGCGGCCAGCGGTGCGCATCCGGCAGCTGGAGGAGGCCGTCAGGCTGATCCTGGCCATGTGGTCCGAAAAGCGAACGACGTTTCACGGCAAGTATTTTCATGTTGAGGACGCGATCCTTGAGCCGAAGCCGGTGCAACGGCCGCATCCGCCGGTCATGATCGCAGGCGGCGGCGAGCAGCTTACGCTGCGCGTGGTCGCCCGCCTCGCCGACTCCTGCAATGTCTTCGGCAACCCGGCCGAGGTGGCGCAGAAGTTCGAGATCCTGCGCCGCCACTGCCAGACCGAGCAGCGGCCCTACGATGCGATCGAGAAGACGAGCTTGATCAGTCTGGTGGTGGCCCGCGACGAGGCGGCGCTGGCCGCCAAACGTGCGAGACTCGGCGTTCCGCAGCCGTTCCGGGGCTTCGCCGGCACCGTGCCCGAGGTCACCGACCTGATCGGACAGTACCGCGACGCCGGGGTGCAGCTTTTCATTTGCAGCGCCTACAAGAACGATCCGGAAATACTGGAACTGCTCTCCAGCGATATCATGCCGCATTTTACATAGCCGGCGGAGGAGACAGCGCGTCATGGCTGTGACGGTTCTGATAACCGGGTGCCGGGACCGCCGGCGATCAAGCGGCGAGCCCTGGCAGCCGGTCGGCTGACGATGTACTGAGGCATCATAACGGAGGATCCAGGATGACCGTGAAGACCTATCCCGTGACCCGCAGCGATGCGGAATGGCGCGATCTGCTGACGCCCGAACAGTATTACGTGATGCGATCACACGGTACCGAAAGGCCGGGCAGTTGTGCGCTGCTCGCGGAAAAGCGCCCCGGCCGTTTCACCTGCGCGGGATGCGGCACGCCGCTGTTCGAAACGAAACTGAAATTCGAAAGCGGGACCGGCTGGCCGAGTTTCAATGATCCGATCGAGGGATCGGTCGAAACGTCGGTCGATCGCAGCCTCGGGATGGTCCGCACGGAAGTGCACTGCGCGACCTGCGGCAGTCATCTCGGGCATGTGTTCCCAGACGGTCCGCCGCCAACCTATCAACGCTACTGCATCAACGGCGTGGCAATGAATTTCACGCCGGACTGAGGAGCCATCCGCATGAACCCGCATCCCTCGCTTACCGCCGGCCGCGTGGCGGTCATCACTGGTGCGGCCAGCGGCATCGGCCTCGCCGCCGCGACGCGCTTCGCAGCGATGGGCCTGAAGGTCTGCCTCGCCGACCTGTCGCCCGAGGCGCTGGAACGTGCCGCCGAAACCGTCGCCGCCGCATCATCGGCCGGACGTGATGCGGTGCTGACAGTGCCCACGGATGTGAGCCGGCTGGAGTCCGTTCAGGCCCTGCGCGATGCGGTCTATGCCCTGTTCGGCGAAGTCGGGGTGCTGATGAACAACGCAGGCACTTCGCCGGGCGGCGGACCGTATGACCACATCGATCGCTGGAGGACCGTGCTGGAGGTCAACCTGTGGGGCGTCATCAATGGCGTGCAGACCTTCGCGCCATCAATGTTGGCCCAGCAAACCGAATGTGCCATCGTCAACACCGGATCGAAACAAGGCATCACCTGCCCGCCGGGCGACACCGCCTACAACGTCAGCAAGGCCGGCGTGAAGGTGCTCACCGAGGCGCTCGCACACAGTCTTCGGAATGAGGAGGGTGCCCGCATCTCCGCGCATTTGCTGGTGCCGGGATCGACCTTCACCGGCATGACCAGCCGGGGGCGGACAGAGAAGCCGCCGGGTGCCTGGACGCCCGACCAGGTGGTGGACATGCTGATCGAGGGGATGAACCAGCGCGATTTCTACATCATCTGCCCGGACAACGAGGTGACGCGCGCGATCGACAACCAGCGGATCCTGTGGGCCGCGCAGGACATCACACAGAACCGGCCGCCACTGTCCAGGTGGCACCCGGACTACAAGGCGGCCTTCGAGGCGTTCCTGAAGACATAGGGAACGCGACCCTGGTTGGGAGCGGCCCGTGTTCGCGCGAACACGGGCTGTCGCGCGCGCCGGCTATTTGATCCGTCCCATCTCCCGCAGCTTCTCCACCACGTTGCCCATCATGCCGAAATAGGGTTTCGCATCGGAAAGGTCGCGGATCTTGTCGAGCGAGTCGCGCACCATCTCGATCGTCACCGGTTCGGCCGGATCGAACTGCATGCCCTCGCTGACGAAATACTGCACGCGCGCATAGCCGCCGGCGGTTGCCGCCATGATCTCGCCGTTCTGATCGCATTCCTCGCTGCACAGCCATGCGACCATGGGCGACACCAGTTCCGGCTTCATCCACGGGGCCATGTCCTTCGGCAGCAGCGATTCGGTCATCCGTGTATACGCGGACGGCGAGATCGCATTCAGCCGGATGTTGTATTTCGCACCCTCGTGCCGCAGCACGTTGATCAGCCCGTTCACCGCCATCTTCGCGGCGCCATAGTTCGCCTGGCCGAAATTGCCCACGGTGCCGGAGCCGGACGTCGTTACAACGATCCGGCCATACGATCGCTTGCGCATGATCGGCCACGCGGCCTTGGTGCAGTAGACGGTGCCGAAATGATGCACCTGGTTGACGAATTCGTAGTCCTCCATCGTCATGTTGTTGAACGCCTTGTCGCGCAGGATGCCGGCGTTGTTGACCAGGATATCCAGCCGTCCCCAGGTGTCCATCGCGGTATCGATGATGCTTTGGGCAGCCTTTTCCTCGGCGACCGAGGCGTAGCTGGCGACCGCCTGCCCGCCGGCCGCCTTGATCTGCGCCACCACCGCATCGGCCGCCGCGTGGGCACCCCCGGTGCCGTCGACCGATCCGCCGGGATCGTTCACCACGACCTTTGCACCGCGCGAGGCCAGCAGCAGCGCGTGCTGACGGCCCAGCCCGGCGCCGGCCCCGGTGACGATCGCCACCCGGTCATCAAAACGAACATCCATCAGGCCTGGTCTCCTCTCAAGGCATTGCGTACGAAAGAGCCGCCCGCGGCGATGGCACGACGGCCCGCGGACAGCATCGGGAAAAAAATGTGCCAGATGTGGATCATTTCGGGCCAGATCTGCAGATCGACCGGGACGTCAGCGATCCCGGCCTTGCGCGCCAGCGCGATCGAATCATCCAGGAGGGTTTCGACGGCTCCGACCTGGATCAGCAAGGGTGGCAGCCCGCGCAGGTCGCCATAGATCGGTGCGGCATGCGGGCTCCGCGGGTCGGCGCCGCCGAGATACCATTGCGCCATCATCTGTATGGTCGCCTTCTGCACCGTCGGATCGGCTTCGGCCCGGTCCACGAACGACTGGCCCAGCGCCTCCATGTCGACCCACGGGGAGATGCACCAGCCGCAGGCGGGAAGCGGCAGGCCAGCCTCGCGGATCGCCAGCATCGCACCCACGACCAACCCACCGCCCGCACTGTCGCCGGCGAGCGCGATCCGGTTCGGCCTGATCCCGCTGTCCAGCAGGTACCGATACGCGGCTACCGTGTCTTCCACCGGCGCCGGAAACGGATGCTCCGGCGCCAGGCGGTAATCGATCGCCAGGGTCCGCGTCCCGGCGGCGCGTCCGACCTCGGCCACCAGATGCCGGTGGCTGGTCAACGAGCAGATGACATAGCCGCCGCCATGCAGATACAGGATGACGCCCGATGGGTCGGCGTCCGGCGTCGACGTCCATTCCGCCTTCACACCGTTGGCGTTCACCGGTTGCACGGTCACATCGGAGGGCAGGGGAAATGCCTTCGCGCGCTCGTCCGCGTCGATCCGCATCTGCGCGATCTCCGAAGCGCGCGGTCGGGCCGCGATCATCTCGCGCAGTCTGGCGATTTCAGCGTCGGCCATCGGTCATCCTTTCAGTTCGTCGGCGATTTCAACGATGTCACGGGTGCGAACGACCCGGGGGCCCCACGCGCGGTCGAACTCTGCGATCAGAGCCTTGATCGCGCTACTGTTGCTGATCGCCTGAACCGCGTCCAGGGTATCGAAGCGATACCAGGCCGTGTGAACGGATGGATCGGCCGTGCTCCATCCGCGCATCGCCGAGATGGCGTTGAACGCCTTCAGCGCGTCGGGAAGATGCTCCGTTCGATACCAGTGATCGAACGGCCCGCGGTCCGCCGGATCGGCGACGACCGCGCGGACGACGAGATAGGCCGTCACTTCGCGTATTTACCCGTAAGCTGCGGCGTCGGGCCTTCCTCGTTCCGCTTCTGCCGGTCCAGGCGGGTCTCGCGCGACCAGGTGCGCTTCAGGTCATCGCGAATGTTGAACCGCAGGCGCCCGAGACCCTCGGTCTCCAGTTCCACGACATCGCCGTCCATGAAGCTGGACAGGCCGCGATGATTGGTGCCGGTCGCGAGAATGTCGCCGGGTTCGAGCGTCTGGATGGATGTCACCCACTCGATACACCGGGAAATGTCGTGCGCCATGTCGTCGGTGTTGAAGGACTGCTTCAGCTCCCCGTTCACCCACAGCCGGACCGGCAGCTTCTGCGGGTCCTCGATCTCGTCCTTGGTCACCAGATAAGGGCCGATCGGCGCGAAGGTATCGCGCGACTTCATCTGGAAAAACACGTTGCCGGGCGGCGGCAGGCCGCGCGCGGAACCGTCGATGAAATTGATGTAGCCGAAGACGTAGTCCATCGCGTCGGCGGCCGCCACCTTCGTCGCGCGCTTGCCGATGACGACGGCCATCTCGGCCTCACCCTCGAAGATCGTCGCGGGCACGTCGGGCAGGACCATCGTGTCGTTCGGTCCGATTATCGCGGTCGGCGCCTTGTGGAACGCATTGAGCGGGGCGGGCTTCGCCAGCGTGCCGTTTTCCATGTAGTTGACCGCCATGCAGACGATATTGCCCGGCTTCGGCAGCGGCGGCCGGATACGGACGTTTGCTCAACGGGGTGCCGGAGCCGGTCGCCGCGGCCTGCAGTTTACCGCGCCAGGCGTCGAAGCCGGCGATCACGCTGCTGATCAGGTCGCCCGGCCCGACCCGCGGGATGTCCCTGACCACGGCCGAGACATCGTGGATCGCTTCGCCTTTGACGACGCCCAGCCTGAAGTCGTCGAAGTATGCCAGCCTCATGGCGCCCTCCCGCGGGTTGTTCATTATCATCGCCAGCCTAGAGCATTCCGCGGAAAGTGGAAACGCGAGCGCCGCACCGAATACCCGCGACGTTACCGCGCGGGGCCCCGCATCGACGCGGGCGAGCCTGGCAGCTTGATGGCTGGGCCCGCCGGCAGCGGTTTGCCGTCGACCAGCCGGAACACCTGCAGCGTTTTGTCCAGATCGTTGGCGACATAGATGTAATCGCTGTCCGGGCTAAACGCGACACCCTCCGGCAGAGCACCGAGTGGAGCCCTGCCGGTGACGCTCAGTTGGCCTCCGGGTCCGATCGACATGACGGCCAGTTCGCCGTCCTTGGTTCTGAACCAGTCGCTGTCCTTGTTGCCGGACCCGAGCAGCAGAGGGGCGGCGGCGGTTTTGCCGTCAGGGGAGATGGCGAAGCCTTCCGGTCCGTTACCGGGGCTCATGATGTTGACGACGTGCGGATGCGGGTCGGTCGCCTCGATGATCACCTCCGCATCGCCGTTGTCCTCCATCGCACCGGTGTTGGACGCGATGACGTATTTGCCGTCGGGTGTTATGTCGATGTTGTAAGGGTTGAACGCCGAGGGAATGTCCAGCGACTTGTCGTAGGTCACGTGCTGGCCGTCGATGGTCAGCACGCCGATCCTGTTCGCTTTGTTCAGACAGACGAAGGCACGCTTGCCGTCCGGCGCGATGACGACCGCGGCGGCCTCCTGCTCCATCGGGACATCGCCAAGGGATTTTACGGTCCCGTTCTCGATCGACAGCACCGAGACGCTTTTCCCTGCGCGGTTGGCGATCAGCGCCAGGTCGCCGTTGCGGGAAATCGACATGCCGGAGGGCTGCCTGCCGACGGTGACGGTATCGATCAGCTTCGGCGGACTGGCGTCAAGATCGATGACGAAGACCCGGTTGTCCGGGGCCGGCTTCCAGGCGCCGCCGACCTGGTTCATCACCACGGAGTTCGCCACCAGCCCCAGCTTTCCGTCCGGCGTGATCTGCAGGTTGGTCGGCGGCCCCAGCAGCGAATTCATCAGCGGCAACGACGCCCGGATGTGGGGCTCGCCGGGCTTGGATATGTCCACGACAAGCACGGCGTCGTGTCCTGGCGCGCTGTACACCTGACCATTGCCATCGAGCGTGATCTTCTCGTCCACGCCGATCAGGATGTCGTGGACGCCGGCGAACGCGGGTGTCGCCGCCAGAAGTCCACAGGCTATCGCCGCCGCGGCACTCATTTTCATGATCCGTGTCCCCCTCCCATATCGTTTTAGCGAGCGTAAGCGCGGGACGGAGACGGCGCAACCTTGACGCTTGACAAGTCGGGTGCAAGCGTCGGCGTCATCGGTACGAGGGGAAAGTCGATGCAATTCGGGGTCTTTTACGAACATCAGTTGCCCCGCCCGTGGACGCGGACCAGCGAATACGAGCTGTTGCAGAATTCACTGTCGCAGGTCGAGCTCGCGGACAGACTGGGCTACGATTTCATGTGGGAAGTCGAGCATCACTTTCTGGAAGAATACTCCCATTCCTCCGCACCGGAGGTCTTTCTCGCAGCCGCCAGTCAACGGACGAAGCGGATCAGGCTGGGCCATGGCATCATCCAGTTGACCACGAACCAGCCGCATCGGGTGGCGGAACGGGTGGCGACGCTGGATCTGATCTCGGGCGGTCGCGTGGAGCTGGGCATGGGCGAAGGCGCCGGGCCTGCCGAACTGCACCCGTTCGCCGTGCGCGTGCGGGACAAGCGGGACCGCTGGGAAGAGGCGGTGCAGGCCATCATCCCGATGTTTACCAAGGACAGCTGGGAATTCCACGGTAAATATCATGACTTCCCGGCACGCAACGTCGTGCCGAAGCCGTACCAGAAGCCGCATCCGCCGCTGTGGGTTGCCTGCTCCAACATCCGCACCATCGGGGAAGCCGGGCAGTGGGGCATGGGTGCGCTCGGGTTCAGCTTCGTTTCGCCGGATGCCGCCAGGGCGTGGGTGCACAAATATTATAACATGTTCCTGCATCAACCTCGGCGGCTGACGGACTACGCGACCAATCCGAACGTGGCGATCGTCAACGGATTCATGTGCGCCCCCACTGATGAGGAGGCGTTGGAAAAGGCCGCCGGCTGGACGTTCTTCATTTTCGCGCTGTCGTATTACGGGCGAAAGGGTGTCGATGCGCCGGGCAAGGGCGACCTGTGGCGTGAATACCAGGATTGGCGGCATACCGAGAAGGCACAGGCGGCGTTGCGCAACGGCCTGATCGGATCACCCGAAACGATCCGGCGGCGGCTGCGGCAGTTCGAGGAAGCGCATGTCGACCAGGTGATCCTGCTGAACCAGGCCGGCAAGACCAGCCACCAGGACATATGCGAAAGCCTGGACCTGTTCGCGCGCGAAGTGATGCCGGAATTCCATGACCGGCAGCCGGCACAGGATGCCTGGAAGCAGGACGTGCTGACGGGACGCATCGTCCTGGAGGATCTGGATACCGATCGTTACGATCTGTACGCGCACCAGAATGAGGACATCGTCCGCATGACCCCCGAACAGCTCAAGCAGCGCATGGCGGAAAAGGAACGACTGGCCGCGGCCGGCTAGGACACGATCACTACGGGGGAAGGACGTTCGCGATGAAACTCGGTTTGTCCATCGGCTATTCGAAGGCACACGTGGATCTGCCGGTGGCCCTGGTGCAGCGTGCCGAGGAACTTGGCTACGACTCGGTCTGGTCGGCCGAAGCCTACGGCTCGGATGCCGTGACTCCGCTGGCGTTCCTGGCCGCGGTGACGAAGAAGATCCGCCTGGGGACAGGGATCATGCAACTGGCCGCCCGCACACCCGCCAATGCGGCGATGTGCGCCGGCACGGTGGATGCCCTGGCGGGTGGCGGACGGTTCATCGCGGGGCTGGGAGTCTCCGGGCCGCAGATCGTCGAGGGCTGGTATGGACAGCCGTGGGGACGGCCGTATTACCGACTGAAGGACTACGTCGCGATCATGCGCAAGATCTTCCAGCGGGAGGAACCAGTGACGCATGACGGGCGGGAAATCAGTCTGCCCTATACCGGCCCGGGCGCGGCCGGCGTGGGCAAGCCGCTGAAATCGATCCTGCATATGAACCCCGACATCCCCATCTATCTCGCCACCGGCAGCGAATCGACCGTGAAGCTGACAGCGGAAATCGCCGATGGCTGGCTGCCGATGGGCTTTGTCCCCGGCTGCATGGAAGAATACGGGCCGTGGCTGGAGGAAGGCTTCCGACGCGCCGGCAACGGCAAGAGTCTGAAGGATTTCGAGATCCAGGCGACGATACACGTCGAGGTCGCGGACGACGTGAAAGCCGCGCTGGCGCGCCTGAAGCCCGAGGTCGCGCTGTACGTCGGCGGCATGGGCCACAAGGACAAGAATTTTCATAAGGAGCAAATGATCCGCCGCGGCTTCGCCGAGGCCGCCGACCGCATCCAGGAGCTCTATCTCGCGCACCGCAAGGAAGAAGCCGTCGCGGCGGTGCCGGATGAATGGGTGGACATGAAATCGCTGGTTGGCCCGCCCACGCGCATCCGCGACCGCTTCCGCGCCTGGGAGGAATCGGGGGCAACCAGCATCACGGTCCGCTCGCGCCAGCCTGAGGCGATCGAGGTGATGGCCCAGGCGGCTCGATTGAACTGATCGCCGCTCGGATGAACTGATAACGGAGGAAACAATGCGCTTCACGGACAAGATCGCGCTGATCACCGCAGCGGCGAACGGGATCGGCCGGGCGACGGCGGAGATAATGGCGCGGGAGGGCGCCACCGTGCTGTGCGTGGACAACCATCCGGACCGGCTTGAAACCGCGGTTGCGGTGCTGGGCGAGCGGGCGCATGGGCGTCTGTGCGACGCGCTGGATCAGGGTCAGGTGGATGCGGTTGTCGACGGTGCCGTGCGGGAATTCGGACGGATCGACATCCTGGTGAACGCGGTCGGCGGCAGCACGATCATTGCGAAGCCGTCGGCCACGGTCGAGGAGCACTCGCTCGACGACTGGCAGCGCGTCATCCGGTTCAATCTGGACGGCACGTTCCTGTTCACGCATGCCGTCGTGCCGGTCATGAAACGGCAGAAATCGGGAAAGATCGTCAACCTTGCCTCGATCGCCGGCCGCGGCGTCAGCGCGGTCAGCGGCGGCGCCTATGCCGCGGCCAAGGGCGGCATCATTGCCTTTACCCGGAAGCTGTCGTTCGAGCTTGGGCCGTTCGGGATCAACATCAACGCGATCGCACCGAGCCTGACGCTGACGGAACGGATCCGGCCGCACTGGAATCAGCGGTCACCGGAGGCTCAGGCAGCCCAGCTCGAGGCGACGCCGCTGCGTCGGGTGGCGGAGGCGTCCGACCAGGCGAACGTGATCTGTTTCCTTGCTTCGTCGGACGCGGACTTCGTCACTGGACTGACCATCGACGTGACAGGCGGGCTGTCGGGGTAGCGCTGACTGGCAACTTGGGCAGCCTCGCGCCTGACGGGTGAAACCGGATCAGCCGCAGGGAGGCGCCGTTTCCTGCGTCACGGCTGGCCCAGCGACCACTCTGCCGGCGACTTCAAGACGAGACATGCTTGGCCGGCACAAGGCCGGCCATGACACATCATCTTGGCTTGAGACCGTTCGAACAAACCGTGGCCGCGCGGGCTCCAGACCGTTTTCAGCCTGACTGTGCAGGCCGAAAATGGTCTGTCTCTTTGTTTGATCGCATGACTCACGCGCCGGGGACGTTCCGCTCAGCGCGATGATGCTCTAAACCCCGAACCGCGGCAGATGCGTGGCCAGTTCCGCGAACGCCTCGTCGTCGGTCCGATCGTATCGCAATGGCGTAACAACGATGTTGCCCGCGCGCATGGCGCTGTAGTCGCTCTCGGGTCCCTGCTGGATGTCACCACGCTTGAAGTTCAGCCAGTGATACGACATCCCGCGCGGATCAACGCGGGTCTCCACGTACATGCCGGCAACAGCACCCTCGCCCTGGCGCGCCAGGGTTATCGGGCCGGCCTCGGCGGCGGGTATCGGTGGAAAGTTCACGTTCAGCACGGCGCTTTTGCTCCAGCCGACCGCCAGCAGCCGCTGGATCGTTTCGGCGCCCAATGTGCGGACGGTGTCCCACGGAACGTTGTTGCGATCCCTGAACGCCTGACTGAGCGCCAGCGCCGGACAACCCAGCATCATCGCGGTCATGGCGCCGCCGACCGTGCCGGAGAAGACGGTCTCCATGCCAAGGTTCAACCCTCGATTGACGCCGGACAGCACCAGTTGCGGTGGCGCCTCCTTCATCAGATGGCACAGGCCGATCGCGGCGCAGTCTCCGGGTGTGCCGGTCACCCCATACCGGCGCTCGCCGCGTTCGCTGATGCGCAGCGCATGATGCAGGCTGATGGCGTGTGATTGCCCGCTTTGATCGTGCTCAGGGGCGACGATCCAGACTTCGCGCGCGATCCGGCCGGCGATTTCCTCCATCACTTTCATGCCGGGCGCGTCGATCCCGTCGTCGTTGGTGAGCATGACCCGATCCAGCACGGTGCGAACTCCTTGTTGCTGTCCTGTTTGACTCGTCTGGGCCGCCGCTGGCAAGCGGCCGGCATGTCCGGAACGCGAAAGCGGGAACGGTGTCTGATCCGAAGCGACGCAACGCCACCCCAGGCTAGCGTGTGACCAACCGAATCGTATGCACCTAGCGCATATGTCCAATGCTGCGATGCAGCATTATCATGCGACGCGCATACCCCACATCGCCGTCATCGAAGCCGGACATCTCGCCCGACTGAGAGATGGAGAATTCCCGATGAAAAAGACGATTCTAGCGGCCATTGCCGCCCTTAGCCTGGGCACTAGCGCCGTAGCCTTCGCACAGCCGCCCGCGGGCTCGACACCGCAGTACTACGGCGGATACGCCTCGGCCGATCATCGCAATGAACCGCAGGTGCATTTCCTTGGACAGGGGACTGTCTTCGGCAGGCTCTTCGGCCATTCGGATAACGGCCAGGCAGTTGCAAACAAGACGGCTGCCACGGCAGCCAAGGGCAGCTGATCAGTCCCTGACGATGGCTGCATGAGGCCGGGATCATTCCCGGCCTTTTTGCTGTGTGGAGGTCGCGGCGGCCGCTTGGACGATCTGGCGACGGCTGACCATGATGCTCTGATAAGAGAGCGGCCAACGTACGCCCGCAGTCAACGCAGACTTGGAACTTCGTCGCAGTGATTTTGACTCTTCGAGATTAATCCTCGCGAAGATTGAAGTCAGTCCTCCGGAAAGACCAGGACAGTGTCTGTGGCGAGATCGCCGAACGCCACCCCGATACGGCTGTGGTTGTGCCACCGGATTCGACCCCGGTGCCGAGCGAACAGCCGAGAGGTCCTTCGCCTGGCTGACCCGCTACCGGAGGCTGAACATCGACTTCGAGCACTCGAAGGAACACCCCATCGCGTTCATTGCGTTTGCCTTCATCTCGATCCTCTCTCGCCGCCTGACGTCTCTCATCGCCAAGGAGTTGGGCGCCTAACTAACGTCTATAAACAGGTATCTCACAGTTGGGGCTCCGGTTATCCGGAGCCCCATTCTTTTTCGAGGGGGTGTTATGCCAATTCGGTACGCTGCTGCTACGCAATCTACAGCCATATCCGCGCGTGCCAGCATTCACAGGAGCAGGCAAAAATGAAAAGGTTACAGTATTTTACATCTGCTGCGGTGGTAGCGCTGGGCTTAGTGCTTGCACCGGCGGCGTTCGCTCGCGCCGGCGGAGGTGGCTTCGGTGGTGGGCACATTGGTGGCTTCGGTGGTGGGCACATTGGCGGTTTCGGCGGAGGGCACATGGGCGCCTTCGGTGGTCACCAAATAATAGGCGGGTTTCATGGCAACCGGTTCGCCGGCGGGTTCCATGATGGCGGGTTCCATGATGGCCGGTTCCACGGCTACCGACCGAGGTGGGGCCGCGGCGGCGTATTCCTTGGCTTCTATCCCTACGCGTGGGACTGCGGCGATTACCCTGGTGAATGCAATCCGGCGGTTGGCTGTTGCTACCCGGGCCCGGGCTGACGGAGACATACCGATATGACAACCTTTGTTATTCAGACCCTCTACGGCGCAGAAGCCAGGGTCAAAGCCATGGATCTGGTATCTGCCATCAGGACATATTGCACGGTATGGAGTTGCACCGAGGACAACATACGTTCCATCCGTCGCATCTACTGAGGAACGGCCCTGGCCGCGCGCTCGAATACCGGGCGCCCTTTCTTGGGGATGACCGCGAGTGTGGTGGTGTGTCTGGGTACCGCCCCACTGTTCCGATGCATGCAAGCTGTCTGTGAGGCCCGCGGATCAATCTTCGGGGCTCCGCGTCGCCCCGGACTTCAAACCATCAATCTGTCGATACCTGCGATCCGCAGGGGTTCCGTGCCAAAGCCATACTTGCCTGAGATCGGTTGCGGCGAACTCAAAAGCCTTGCTCGGCCAGACCATTTTCATCCTGACTGTGCACGCCGAAAATGGTCTATCTCTTTGTTTGATCGCATGATTCATGCGCCGGGGACGTTCCGCTCAGCGTGATCATGCTCGGCGTAGTGACGATCAAAGCGGCGTAATGCCGGCTTGCGGTCGCGGTGTTCCGCTTGGCGAGACGTCACCGGGCGCGGACCCCTTCGCGCCTCAGCGGTCCGAGAACGGCGCATTCTTCGCCCGGCATCCATCCAGGAACCGCGCCACCGCGGTGCGGACATAAGCCTCGATTTCCGCCCGGTCCGGTGCGGGCCGCAGGCCCATCAGACATTGCATGTGGAGGTTCCCGAGCAGCATGCCCCAGAACTGATGCGCCGCCTGCTCGGGATCGTCCAGCAGCAAGGTCCCGCGCTGAGCCTGTTGTGCGAAATACTTCGCCAGCACCGCCCGTGAGCGGGCCGGTCCCTCCTCCCAGAACCGCTCTGCGAGTTCCTTCATGACTTTGCACTCGGACACCACCAGCCGGTAAACGCCCAGCGCATCGGGGCTCGTTACCGCTTCCAGGTAGCGCACGCCGACCTCCACCAGCACCTGCTCTGGCGGACGGCCAAGCAGATCGCTGTCCTCCTCCCAGGACCTGAGAATCTGGCTGGATCGCTCGGTCACCAGCGCCGCGAACAAGCCCTGCTTGCCGCCGAACAGCGCGTACAGCGTCTGTCGGGACCCACCCGAGCGAGCAATGATGTCGTCCAGCGTCGTGTTGGCATACCCTTTCTCCAGGAAAGCCGCCGTCGCCGCTTCCAGAAACGCCTGTCGCCTTGCCTCCAGCCGAGGCCGCGTGATCACCATCGCTTCCATGTTCATCGCACTCCCAGGTCCTGCATCTGCGTCCCCTTGAAGTGTACTGTATCATACAATACATCAAGCCCCACCAAAATTCGGCTTGCTGGCACAAAAGGCCTATCATGGATCAGAACGTCGCGTCCTTGACGGACGATCAAGCGCATCTCTCTCACCGCACCCGCCGGCGGATGCGCCTGCGTCCGATCCTTTTCGGGGTTGGCGGCCTTGTCCTGCTGGCCCTGGCGGCTTGGTACGGCAACTATTATTGGACCACCGGCCGCTTTCTGGTGTCTACCGACGATGCCTATCTGCAGGCCGACAACGTCATCATCAGCCCCAAGATCTCCGGCTACCTCTCCCAGGTCCTGGTGCAGGATAACCAGCCCGTCCACGCCGGCCAGGTGCTGGCGCGCATCGACGACCGGGATTATCGCACGGCGCAGGCGGTGGCACAGGCGAATGTCGATGCCGAGACAGCGGCTGTCGACACTCTGACGCAGCAAATCGGACGCCAGAGGCTTACCGTCGCGCAAGCCCATGCCACTGTCGATGCCGACCAGGCCGCGCTGACCTTCGCTGGCCAGGATTACCAGCGCTATACCAGCCTCTCGAAGATCGGCGCGAGCACCATGCAGGACGCCCAGCGCGCTACGTCCGTGATCCAGGAGCGCCGAGCGGATCTGGTCCGCGATGACGCCGCGGCCGGCGCGGACGAGAAGCAGATCGATGTCCTGGGTGCCCAGTTGAAGGAAGCCGAAGCCCTGCTGATGCAGCGCCAGGCTGACCTGCATCAGGCGGAGCTGAACGTGAGCTATACCACCATCACCGCGCCGGAGGACGGAACCGTCGGCGCCCGCACCCTGCGTGTCGGTCAGTATGTGCAGGCCGGGACCCAGCTCATGGCCATTGTGCCGCTGCAGGCCGTCTACGTCGTGGCCAACTACAAGGAAACGCAGCTGACCGACGTGCACGCGGGTCAGCCGGTGACGATCGACGTCGATACATTTCCCGACCAGGTCGTGCATGGTGCGGTCAACAGCATCGCCCCGGCCAGCGGACAGGAATTCGCTTTGCTGCCGCCCGACAACGCCACCGGCAACTTCACCAAAATCGTCCAGCGCGTGCCGGTGAAGATCACCATCGACCCGCATGACCCGCTGCTGGGGCGTCTGCGTCCCGGCATGTCGGTCGAGCCGACCATCGATACCATCAAGCACGGATCGTAATCATGCCATCCGAGGAGCAAGTCTCCCTCAAGACCTGGATCGCCGTCGGAGGCTCCCTGATCGGCGCCTTCATGGCGGTGCTGAACATCCAGGTCACCAACTCCTCCCTGCCCGACATCGAGGGCGGCATCGGCACAGGCGGCGTCAACGGCGCGTGGATCAGCACCGCCTACCTGATCGGGGAAATCATTGTCATTCCGATGACGGACTTCCTGAGCCGGGTGTTTTCGCTGCGCCGCTACCTGATAGCCAACACCGCGTTGTTCCTGGTGCTGTCCGCCGCCTGCGGCCAGGC
Organism: uncultured Alphaproteobacteria bacterium; assembly: GCA_963817185.1. Taxonomy (GTDB): domain Bacteria; phylum Pseudomonadota; class Alphaproteobacteria; order Acetobacterales; family Acetobacteraceae; genus Rhodopila. The sequence goes on from CAWFNN010000009.1 coordinate 334,216, forward strand.
GACCAGCCTGCCGGAGATGATCGTTCTGCGCGGGCTGCAGGGCTTCTTCGGCGGCGTGCTGATCCCGTTGGCCTTCACCATCATCGTCGCCATGCTGCCACCGTCAAAGCGGCCCATGGGCTTTGCCGGTTTCTCCATCACCGCGACCTTCGCCCCGGCGATCGGCCCGACGATCGGCGGGTGGCTGACCGACAATTACGGCTGGCAGACCATCTTCTACATGAACCTGGTGCCGGGCGTTGTGATGTTGTCGGCACTGATCTATGGCCTGCCCAAATCAAAGCCGCAATACACCCTGCTCGCTCGAGGCGACTGGACGGGTATCGCATTGATGGCGATCGGGCTTGCCGCATTCCAGACCGTGCTGGATGACGGCAACGTCTATGACTGGTTCGGCTCCCCGTTCATCGTCCGGCTCAGCATTATCTCCGCCATCGCGCTCGCGCTCTTCGTTATCGTCGAGCTGCGCCGTGATGACCCGCTGATCCGCTTTCGCCTGCTCGCCCGCCGCAATTTCGGCTTCGGCACGCTTGGCAACTTCCTGCTGGGCTTCGCCCTGTACGGCTCTGCCTATCTGCTGCCGCAGTATCTTGCCGTCTCCCAGGGTTTCGACGCACAGCAGAGTGGTGAGGTCATGGCCTGGACCGGTGTGCCGCAGCTGCTCGTCATCCCGTTCGTGCCGATGCTGATGCGCAAGTTCGACTCGCGTTTGCTGGTGGGCTTCGGCCTGATGGTGTTCGCCGCCAGCTGCTTTATGAACCTGCAGATGGACCGGGACTACGCGGCACCTCAGCTGTTGATCCCCGATATCACCCGCGCCGTGGGCCAGGCGCTGGTGATGACGCCGCTGTCCGCCATCGCCATGGTTGGCATCACGCCGTCGGAGGCCGGTTCGGCCTCCGGGCTGTTCAACATGCTGCGGAACCTGGGGGGCGCTATCGGCACCGCGGCCATCGAAACGTTCTTCACGAAACGCGAGCAGTACCACTCCTTCATCATCAACAGCCACGTGTCGTTGCTGCAACCTTCCACCCGATCGCGTCTCAACTCGTTGCAACAATACTTCATGTCGCATGGCGTCCCCGATCCGGCCGGCGCGATGCACCGCGCCATCGTCGCGGTTGGTGACACCATCCGGGAGCAGGCCACGGTGATGGGTTACTCTGACTGTTTTGGCCTGCTGGGTGTGATCCTGATCTGTGCCGTCCTGTCGGTCGCCGTGCTGCGCAAAGGCGCCGCATCCGGCGGCGGTGCGCATTGAAGACCGGTTTGGGCGCTCGGCGGCCTGGGCTGCCGGGGCGAGCGGCCGGCCGGCGTCGGTGAGGCGCTCGGCGTCGGCGTCGAGGCGATCCCCTCGTCTGGCTATTCCATCAGCTGCGCCGGCGGAACCTCCGCCAGCCTCGCCCGCGGCCGCGACACACGGTTCATCCCGGCCGGCATCGGCTGGGCGGAACATCCTCGCTCGCCCAAGGTTGCGCGGGCGTCAGAGCATCATCGCGCTGAGCGGAACGTCCCCGGCGCGTGCATCATGCGATCAAATATAGATCTAGAGCATCATCGCGCTGAGCGGAACGTCCCCGGCGCGTGAATCATGCGATCAAACAAAGAGATAGACCATTTTCGGCGTGCACAGTCAGGCTGAAAATGGTCTAGTGTGGTGGTTCCGAAGTCCGCCATACCGTGGATGATCCCCGGAGCGGCAGGCAATATCGTCACAATTCGCGATCGACATCGAACCGACTGCCCCGTGCCCTCTGCAAAGAGATTCCGCGGAAACCCACTCGCGGCCCATTTTCATTCCCTGCCATGCGTATCCTCGCATCGTCCGACCCGCGCCTGCATCTGGCGCATGGGTCGAATGCTGCAATACGCCATTTCTCTGCGGCAATTGAGCCCAATTACAGTGCATCGAAGCCGGACATTCCGCCCGACTGGAGATGGAGAGTTCCGATGAAAAACCTGTTCTATGCCGCCACGAGCCTGGGCGACGCCGTGGCCACTCGCCACCAGCAAACGGGCGCCCTTTAAGCCGCACGATTTGTCAGATGCAGCAAAGGCTGTGGCCTTTTGCTGTTCGGAGCGGAGGCCTCAGCCATCGCCAAAGGAGATATCACTATGGACATTCGTCTTTTTCAAGGTCAGCCGGTTCTGCTGCTCGAACGTTTTGAGGGCGGTTCCGTTAAGTGTTGCGCGGTCTTCAGCGGCCGCGGCCTGCCCTTCGAGTTCATCACCGCGGAGGACACGCTCATGCCTGTGGAAACCGACAATTCCACCGGGACTGACGCCAGGCGGCGCGGGTGACGGTGAACACCGGACCAGCGTGGTGCATGGGTCAGGGGTGGGGTACGCAATGACCGCTGTTTTCTTTTGGGGTCAGGCGACGCGGACACAGCACCGCGGAATGCCGCTGCCGCTCGTTGATTTGGATCTGCCTCACACGGTCGGTCTAACATGGCTTGCGATCAGTCCTTCGACACGGCCCGGAGATGACGGGCCATCTCCGGGTCCGCCAGGCATTTGGAACCCCTAGCGACCCGATATTCACCGGTGACTCGATTGGCCAGCGGGCTTGCGGCCAGGAAGACCCCAGTCGCGGCACCCTGTGGGATCGACTTCATGCGCAGGCTCGCGGTTGCGCGGCGACGAGGCGCTCAAGGCATCGAGCGAGGATCGAGATGAAGGCAATCGCAACGAACGCGACGAGGTGTTCTTGCGGCAATACGATCCCTGGGTGGTCGAGCGTCGTCTGACGTTCCGGCAACGGCTCTGTCATGAAACGTATCTGCCGGCGGTCGATCGGCTCTCCACCTTTGGTCAGGATCCGCCGACGTTGCGTGCCTTCATCCTGTGGCGGGTCTGGCAGGAAGGGCCGCCATTCCATTCCGACACCAATTTCATGCTATCAGACACTGCCATCGGGCGACTGACCGGGTGCCCCATCGACGAGCTGCCGTTGCCGGCTGGACTGACCTTGCCCCCGAACCCAGCCGAAACGGCGGCAACCGAGTGGTGCGCCTGGCGGGGGGTAACGCGTGGCGAGGTGCATGATGCGAATGCGTTCATGCTCGGCGGCGCCGGCCACGCCGGGCTGTTCAGCACAATCAACGGCGTGTTCGATGTGGCCCGCGACCCGCTGCGGGGCGCGGACCCGGTTCTCAACGACATCCGCACGCGGCAATCGGCCACACGCACTTTGGGTTGGGAAGCGCGGCCCGAGGGATGGTCCGGCGGCGACGCCTGTTCGGACGAAACGATTGGCCGCACGGGCTTCACCGGCACCGGATTGTGGATTGCTGTCCGCCGCGGGATCGCGTGGACGCTGCGGACCAATCGCGGGCATCCGACGCACCACCCGGAGACCGGCATCGGAGAATTGGATCGCGGTGGGTGTCCTGATCGTCGGTGCGGCTTCATGAGCAGCGCCCGACGGAGAAGCCGCGCCGCGGCGGTTGTGCTTCTGTTCGGCGTGCAGGGAACGGCGGTTGCCGCATCGATGGATGATCTGCTCCGCGCCTATCCGGATGCCCTGGCGGGCTTCGACGGTTCAAACCTGCGCTGGCGTGACGGCACCCGGATGCCCGTTGGAGACGGACGTTCGGACAAGAGCTTACCCGACAAGAGCATGGAGGAGCAGCTCAGGCACGGCTCGATTGTTGATCAGCTGAGGTTGGTATATCCAGCGGGGGCCGCGCTGCTGCCGCCGCCACTGCAGGATCCCGGCCGCGTTCGCAGCCGGGCGTTCTTTAACAAGATGTACGGGGACTGCGCGGCAGGCGAGGTCGTGCCGAAGCTCGTGTCTGTGGCCTGGTTGCCGAGGACCTGGGGACATACCGTCAGCATCACCTCGGTCAACGGCGTGGATCGGCGGCTGGCTGCCATCTCGCGCGAGCTCGACGCGTTGCCCGCGGAGGACAAGAAATATCTCTATCCGCCAGGTGGGACCTATAAGTGCCGGCCGGTCGCCGACACCGGTCAGACCAGCATGCACGGCTGGGGTGCCGCGATCGACATCAACCCGGCTTATTCGGACTACTGGCTTTGGCGCCGGGACGGCGGCGGGACGCCTGCCTACGTTAACCGAATTCCGCGCGAAATCGTGGCCGTCTTCGAACGGCACGGCTTTATCTGGGGCGGGAGGTGGGCGCATTTCGACACGATGCATTTCGAGTACCGCCCGGAACTGTTGGCCTACAACCCGAAAGCGGAGCCGTAGGCCCCACGCACCGCTATGTCCTATCGCACATAATTCACCTGGAGCACGACGAACCAGTCGTAGCGGGCGTCCAGTACGATGCCATTCCGTTCGGCGAGGCGGCCGTCGAGGGTGACCGGGACATGCTTCATCGTCACCGCGTGGTCCACATTCCCCCCGATCACGCTGAGTTCGCCCACCGGTTTGGTCGCCACGACGATGTCGCAGTGTGCTGGAAACGCCCGGGCCGGAAGCTTGTCGAAACGCATGCGCCTGGCCCGGTCCCGGCCGGTGCAGATGATGTCACCGAGCGCCGGCGCGTATTCACTTGGACGCCGCGCCGTGACCACCCAGCCTTGCTCGCGGCCCAAGGCCTGTCGCGCGGCGGCGTTGATGTAGACATAGTGCGACCGCGCATACGGAAAGCGATCGCCCGCCCCGGAGATGCGCATCACGTAGGAAATGAACGCGGCGGACCAAGCGTAATAATCGTCCTGGTCGGCACTGAACTCAATTCCTTCGGCGTCGTGCTTGCCAGTCCATTCGGCCTCCGGCCGATCCGCGTTCTGCCCAAGCCACCAGTACTCGCCAACGCGTTCCCACAGCCCGGGCATCCGCTCCGGCATCAGGTCCGCAGCCTTCGGCGGCCGTGTGTTGGGCGGATCGTCATCAACCAGTTGACCAAAGGCAAGCCATTCGCGCATCGCGATCGCCACGGCGTCAGCACGGGTGAGCGGCTCGAACGGCACGCGCGCGAAATCAGGCACATGATACAGTTCCTGGGCTGTAAGCGCCGGTGGATTTGAGGGGGGAGAACCGTGAGGGGATGGTTTCGCGCCGCACCCCCCGAGTGCGAGCAATGTCGCCATTGGGAAGAGAATGCTTCGCATCTGGGGCCCTTCGGCATCCGGCGGATCCACGGGCAAATTAGCCGCCGGACCAACCCTCCCGCAACGATGACATCGTCGGGAGGTCCAACACAAACGAATTAAGCTTTTGGCGGTAACGAATTGAGCGTTTTTGCGGCGCGAATCCGCCACAGAAGCTCGCGGCTTGGCACGCAACCCTTGATTGATCCACGCCACCCGGCGGGCATGGCTGGCCGAAGGTTGGTGACGTCCTGCTCGCGCGGCATGGAACCAGTGCGTCCGGTCCCCACTCCATGCGGGCCTTTCTCGGCGGCCACCTGGTTGGCACGACGGTGGAAGTCAGACGGCTGGGTGACGCCAACCCGTTGACGACGCGGCTTATCGTCGCGCCCCAGGCGGACTGACCCGCTGGTTCGGGCCGCGCAGCGCCGGCATCCCGTGTGGAAACGCCGCGGCTTCTGTACGCCGGCCAATTGGCCCAGCCACGGTCGCCTCGCGATCAGGGTCTGGCTGATATTCCGCTTCCGAATCGGGACACTAGCTAGTCCGTCAGAACGGGCACCGTGGGCGCGAACCGCCGGCGCAGCGCGCCGCGGCCGATCGATCGAACGCCGCCCACGTCCAGGACCGCCGCGCTAACAATGTACAATCCTCCACCCAGCAGGGTTGCGGCGAACAGGCCGAACCAGTTCAGCGGAAACCGGATCATGATCAGTGCGACGGCCATCGGCACATTCGCGAGGACACATCGCACCACCTGCCGAACCGGCAGCCAGACCGGAAACAGGGAGGTTCCCAGAAACCAGCCAACGATGACCGTCCCCGCCTGGCAGAAGAACGCCGTCCAGGCGGCACCGAACATACCGTAGCGCGGTACCGCGTAGAGGTTGAGTGCGATATTCAACAGTGTCGCCGGCACATAGGTCCAGAGCATCATCAAAGGCCGGCCGGAGAGATGGAATGCATGGTCGACGAAGTGGGAACGCAGTCCGCGCGCCAGGGCGGTCAAGCTCATGATCGGCAACAGCGCGGCCACCCCGGGGCGGAACGCTGGGCCGACCAGCGACGCAGCGACGTAGTCGGCCGTCAGAGCCAGACCGACACAGGCCGGCAAGGCGATCGCCAGCAAGGCGATCCCATTGCGCCCGGCCTGGATCCGGGCTGCCTCCCGGCCCTGATTTTCCAGCACCTGAACGACCAAGGGAAAGGTGGCGGTTGAGATCGAGGAACAGATCAGTGTCGTTGGCCGCTCCACGAGGTTGTAGGCAACCGCGAATATCCCGAGCACCTCGGCACCGGCCAGCGATCCGAGCAGGAAGCGGTCGCTGTTCTGCAGGATCATCGCGGTTGCCGCGACCGCGACCAGCGGCCACGCGTATTCGACCAGCCGCAGCAGTTCAGCCTTGTCCAGCACACCGGCGGTGCGGCGGAACGGTGAGGCCAACAGGCGGAAATCGAAGGATGAGCAGATGACGGCGGCGATCAGCAGACCGACCATGATGGCCTCGGGGCCGTATCCCAGGATACGCATCGCCGCCAGACCAAAGCCGAAGGCCAGCGCGGCATGCAGGCATTCGATGCTGTTGAACCGCAACATCAGGTTGCCGGACCGGTTGACCGACTGGTTCAATTGCACCAGCGAACGGAACAGCAGCACCGGCAGCGCCAGCCACACCGCAAGACGATATTGATCCGGCAGGTCGACCAGCAGGCCGACACATATGCTGATCGCGACCGTCGCCAGGCACATGACGTAGAAGACGACATACGCCTCCTTCAACAGACCGTCGCGACGGCCAGCCAGCGCGGCACCTGGGAAAAACCGCACAACCGCGATCGGGAGAGCGTAGAACAACGACGTTTGCAGAACGAGAACGGCCGAGAAGATGTAGCTATAGCCGCCGAACGCTGCCGGCGAGAGCAGGCGGGTATAGGCATAGATCATCGCAACCGAAACAATCGCCGGAATCAGGTTGGCAGGGACATAGCCGACGATCTGGCGGTACACAGGAAATTTGCCTCACAAGCATGCGTTTAGGTGGCCAAAAGAGTCTGATCGGAGGTTGTTGCTACCACAGGTTGAGTAAACTCCTCGTTACGGGTAAAGGCGTGAACAATTTGAAACCAAATCCCCGTGATAAGACAGAATCCTGCGGCCGGTTGATGATGGCCGACCGGTCCGAACCAAACCAAATCACGTTGCCATGACGGCAACCGGTCCATTCTTCCTGCCACCGAACCCGATAGGACGACGGGGGACCAAGGGGATGATGTCTTCTTATGTTGCACTAACTACATTGACGGATCGAGTTCGCGCGGAGGAGTTGGCCGTGGTGGCGGCCGCCTTGCAGACGCAAGTCGTGCGCGACTTCGCACCGGAGTGGGGCACCGGCGCGGTGGTCGCCGCGGCTTGTTTCGAGGCTCTCCCCGCAGGATACATTCCGCTGATCATCCAGGACACGCTGGAAGCCGAAGGCAGCAACGGATACCACCGCACTCGCGGAGACGACACCCCCTACATCGTGGTGCCGTATGGCCCCAACTGGTCGCTCGCGGCCAGTCATGAGCTGTTGCGCATGCTCGCAAATCCGACGGGATCGGCGCGCCGGCCAGGACTGTCGCGGATGCCCGGGCAAGGCATCGTGGAGTATTTGATCGACGTCGCCGCGCCCTGCCAGGACATTTCCGCGGCGTACGCGATCGATGGCGTAGCGGTGTCGGATTTCTGCACGCAAGCGTTCTTTGGGGGGCAAGGTCAGAGGTACAGCTTTACCGGCGTGGTCGCCCGCGCGTTCGAGCCCGCCGTCAACGGTATCGTCACATGGCTGGCCGACGATGCCTTGCTGTACCAGGCGCGCGCGGATGAGCAGGGCAGGGTCCGGGTGCATGGCGGCTTTTCCCCTGCGAACCGCGCGCGCATGCTGCTGCGGGAACTGGTGGATACGATGACACCGGAGAGACTGTCGCGGCTGTCGAACGCGCCGCGGACCACTCGCCTCGTGGAAGCCGAGCAGAACGCGCGCCGGGTGCGGCTCGCCAACCTGACGCGGTTCTCCGAGGACATTGCGTGGCGTTTCGGCCACGCCTCGGTGGCGCAAGGCGACGCGGCTATCCTTCGGGAGCCGCTTCGGGATCCGCGCCGGGAGGCGAGACGCCTGAAGGCCTATGCCCCAGGCGGTGCCAGGTCGGGCCAGTTTCGCGCGAGCGAGGACGTGGAGAGAACGGTTCGCACGGCGTCCTGATCACTCGGGCACATGGTCTGGCGCCACCGCTCAGCAACGGACGCGGTCGATCGAAACACGTCGAAATAGCCGGCCGGCCGGTCATGGCAGGTGCTGATGCCGAGGAATTCGGCGGTCTCGTCGCGCCAGTCCAGGCCGGCAAAAGCGAACAGGTCCCGCGACACGGCCTCCGGCCGACGGCACAGGTCCTCATAAACGGTGATCCGGGCGTTGGGCAGATCGCGGAGTGCCGCGACCGCCGGCTCGTTGAACGCTCGCCAGCTCCAGGCGTACTTGGCCGCGACCGGCAGAGCGTCGAAAGCCGTCGCACCGACACCATGGCGTCCGGCCAGGGTCGCGGCCGCCGCCATGTGCGGGTGTGCCTCCAGTTGGCCTGCCTTGCCAGTGAACTGCCTGGTTGCCAGCCCGGCCATGACGGAAGCGATCTGGCCACAGGGATGACGCAGGATGAACACGCACCGCACGTTCGGCATCGTTCGTGTGGCGTGGCTGCCATCCCAGCCCACCAGCTTGACCATGGCCCGAACCGAGCGCCACTGATTCGGCGCGACCATGTCCGGCAGACCGATCCGCCGGGCAACGGGAGATAGCGGCGGCAGGCGCTGGGCGGCCTTGATCATCGTGGCGAGCGTGTTCCTGGTATGGTCGAAGGGCACGGGACGCCAGCGCTTGCGGAACAAGGGACGCTTGGCAGCCGCACGCAGTCCGCGCTGGCGCAGCCATTGCCTGATCTGGCTAGCCGGATCGAGGCCCGGCGTCATCCGCGTCAGCTCGTCCGGCTCGTGCCGATAAAGGATATTGGGGTGGCTATCAAATATTTTCGCCAGCCACGTGGTTCCGGAGCGAGGCGAGCCAAGCACCAATATTGTCGATTCGGCAAGAAGATGCCATCGATCGCCGCTGAGTGGCGTGTCCATCCCAGTCATCCTGCCTCCGAAGTGAAATCTGTTCGTGCGGGCGAGGACCGTTCCGGGTATGATTTACTTTCGCTCCGTCGATACAGAGGCATTTTGTCTATTTGGCATTAAAATCGGGGGGGAACCACGCCCTTGACGCGCTGTTCGCATGCTTTTGTTCTTCGTTCGCGAGTTGTAGCGTTGGCTGATTGCTCGCGCCGGACAACCTATCGATATGATCATGAAATATTTTCTTGCCGTGCTCGGACTGCTGGTCATTGTCGACAGTCCGGCTTACGCGCAGCATCCGGATGGCCCGCACCAGGCCGGGGCCACGCCTCTGCCGGCGGACGCCACGACGCATCAGGTGCTTGCGTTGCCGGGGCATGAGCTCCGATTTACCGCAACCGCCGGAAGCCTCCGGCTGAGGGACGGCAAGGATGCGCCGCTCGCCGATATCGCCTTCATTGCCTACCAGGCCGAAGGCGCCGATGTCGCAACGCGGCCTGTCACGTTCGTTTTCAACGGCGGCCCAGGCATGGCATCCGCATGGCTGCAGATGGGGGCCGTCGGTCCCTGGCGCGTACGACTTGATCCCGCAGCGGATGGTCCGGCAACGGCCGCGGTGCCGGTCCCGAACACGGACACCTGGCTGGATTTCACCGACCTTGTATTCATCGATCCGCCCGGGACAGGCTTTTCCCGTATTGTCGCCGCGGATGCGGAGGAGCGCCGGCAGCTATGGTCGGTCAACGGCGATATCGGCGTGCTGGCGAAGGCGGTGCGCCGATGGCTGGACGAGACCGATCGAAACGTCTCTCCGAAATACATCCTGGGGGAGAGCTATGGCGGTTTCCGTGGCCCCAGACTGGTGCGCAAGCTGCAGTCGGACGACGGTGTCGGCATCAGCGGCCTCGTGTTGCTGTCACCGCTGCTCGACGCCCATATGATGAGCGGCTACGCGGATCCGCTGAGCTGGGTCGATCTGCTGCCGTCCGAGGTCGCGGTGGTGCGGGCACAGCATGGGCCGTTGGCCCGCTCGGATCTGGCCGATGTGGAGGCTTATGCCGCCGGGGACTACGTGGTCGACATCCTGCGCGGCAGCGGCGACGCGGCGGCAATCGATCGGCTGACCGACCGCGTCGCGGCACTGACCGGCTTGGATCCAGCGACCGTTCGACGGCTCGGCGGGCGGATCAACCGCACGGTGTTCCAGCGCGTCCTGGCACCCGGGCGAGTGGCCAGCGCGTACGATGGCACGATAACCCGGCCCAGCCCGGATCCGCGGGCACTGGAGAGCGAATTTCCGGATCCCGTGCTCGGCGGCCTCGAGGCGCCGGTGACCAGCGCGATGATGGCGCTCTATACCGACAAGCTGAGCTGGCGGCCGGACACGGTCTATCAGCTGGAGAACGGTGCGGTGTTTGCCAACTGGGATTGGGGCCATGGCATCGGGCGGCCCGAGTCGATCAGTGCCCTGCAGGCGGCACGTTCACTCGATCCGCACATGCGGGTGCTGATCGGACATGGAATGTTCGACCTGATCACACCGTATTTCGGCACCGCCCGCATGTTGCGCCTGCTGCCGGTGATGGACGGGGCGGCGCCCATCGCGCTGCGGGTCTATGCCGGCGGCCACATGTTCTATTTCGCCGATGCTCCGCGCGCCGCATTGCACGACGATGCCAAAGCAGTGTTCGATCCCGACGATGCAGCGGGAGCAACACGATGAACATCGATTTCATGGGCCGCAAGGCCATCGTCTGCGGCGGCAGCCGCGGGATCGGGCGCGCGATCGCGTTGGGCCTCGCGGCATGCGGCGCCGAGGTTTCGATCTGTGCGCGGGGCGTGGAGACGCTGGAGAAGACGCGGGCGGAGATCGCTGAACACGGTCACAAGGCACATGCCGCGTCGGTCGATCTGGGCAGTGAGGCCGCGATCAAGCGATATGTCGCGGATGCGGCGGCAGCGCTGGGCGGGATCGACGTGCTGGTGAACAACGCGTCGGCATTCGGATCCGCCGATGACGAAGCGGCCTGGATGGCCAGCCTGGCCATCGACATGCTGGCGATAGTGCATGCGACCCACGCGGCGCTGCCGTTCCTCAAGGCGTCGAAGGGCTGCGTCGTCAACACCTCTTCCATCGCGGCATTGCGAGCCTCGGCGCGGCAGCCGCCATACGGAGCGATCAAGGCCGCGGTGATCCATTACACCAACACCCAGGCCGCGATGTACGCGCGCGACGGGATCAGGGTCAACGGGATCGCACCCGGATCGATCGAGTTTCCCGGCGGTGTGTGGGACCGGCGCAAGACGGAGAATCCGAAGCTGTACGGCTCGGTGCTGGGTTCGATCCCGTTCGGACGCCTGGGCAGGCCGGAGGAGGTGGCGAACGTGGTCCTGTTCCTGGCGTCGCCTCTGGCGTCGTGGGTGACCGGGCAGACGTTCGTCGTCGATGGGGGCCAGTCGCTGTAGCTCTTGTTTGTCGCGGCCATCGGGCCGGCAACCCGCGTGGCTGACCAAAGAGCGAGATGCTGACTTCCAGCACCACGACACGGGGGCGGCTCGCTCTCTCAGAGTGGCTTTCCGAGTCGCCGGGCCATGTCGCCATGGAAGGGACCGGGGTCGGCTGGAAGCCTGTGCGGCACATTCTGACCGCCCAGGCTCTCCCCTCTTCTGGCCTGCGCCCCGACGGTGCGTCCCCCGGCGCCTACAGTTCGACGCCGCGCGTATTCACGCCGATGGCATAGACCGAGGTGCTCGCGCAAATATACAGGATGTCATGGTCACGGCCGCCGAAGCACAGATTGGCGGCTACCTCCGGCAGAACGATGCGGCCGATCGGCGTGCCGTCCGGGGCGGAGACACTGACGCCGTTGAAGTTCTTGTCATCTTCCGCCCAGCCGCCGGCAGACCACAAATTGCCGCTGACATCGACGCGGATGTCATCGGCGATGCCCCCCGTCATTGCCTGCAGGTCATGGAACACCTGACTGTTGCTCAGCTTGTTATCGTCGCTGACATCGAACACGCGGATCCAGCTATGCTGCGGTCCCGCGGCGGCGAACGCACCAACACCGGTGTCGGTGATATACAGCTTCTTCTCGTCGGGGGAGAAGCAGAGACCGTTCGGCTGGTTGAAATCGCCGGCCGCGACCGAAAGCCTGCCGGTCTTCGGATCAAACATGTACACGTTTGCTTGGCAGCTCGGGTTCAGCCTTGGCGGTGCCTTGGTGCTCGAGCAGGATTCCGTAGGTGGGATCGGTAAACCAGAGCGTGCCGTCCTTTTTTGCGACGATTCCGTTCGGCGAATTGAGCTTCTTGCCCTCAAAGCTGTCCGCGATCACCGTGATGCGGCCGTCATATTCGGTGCGGGTGACGCGCCGCGAGCCCTGTTCGCAGCTCAGCAGCCGTCCCTGCCAGTCGCGCGAGTTTCCGTTGGCATGGTTCGAGTTCTCGCGGAAGACCCGGTTTTCGCCGGTCAATTCGTTGTATTCCCAAAGCTTGTTTGCCGGGATGTCGCTCCAGATCAGGCGGTGCTGGTCGGCGAAGTAGACCGGGCCCTCGGTAAAGTACAGCTCAGAGGCGATCCTCCGCAGCCCGTTAGGTCCGGCGCTCACCTTTACCATGCGCGGGTCGAAGACCTCGACCGCGGGATCGGGATAGGCGGCCGAGGCAGGGTCCTCCCAATTGCGCGGCGGCGGCGTGGTCCCCGGCGGATCCGGCATCTGCTTTGCCAGTACCGGCGCAGCCGCCACCGATCCGACCGTGGCCGCCGCAGACTGAAGGAAACCGCGTCGATGCATAATATTTTCCTCCCGAAATTTTTATTAGCGGTATGAGAATATCCCTCCTCGCCTCATCGGGACAAATCACCGAAACCGGCTTCGTCGCATTGTTGCGGCGGCCAAGGAAGGGTAAGGCGTGGGTATGGCAAAGCAGCGACACGTCGCATGGTTCAGGCGGGACCGGGTTTGCGAGGGGCGGGATTGCAACCCTCAGTCCGTTTCCTTATAAAAACGACATGACTTCAGATCCGCAAGCGATTTTGGCAGCCCAAATCGGCACCGGAGGGCGCGGGACGCCGGGTGACGAAACGTCCCACAGGGTGTTGATGTTCCCGGCGGAGCGGTCGGCTTCATCCTCTGTCACGACTTCGGCGCAGACCAATCGCAAATGGAGCGACCGTACGCTCGGGCCAGGAAGCTGGCCCAATGCGGTGGGTCGGCAGTTTAGGCTTCACCCGCCCGGTTGCGTCCAAAGGCGAAGCGCCGGGAGTTTCTGTCTTGCGCTAACGCGCGGTCAGGTCCGCCAGCAGCGGCAAGGCCTCCCGCGCGAACCACGCGATCTGCTCGGTTCTCTGTTCGTAAGGACCAAGCAGGTCGAGAGCGACGTGGCGCACTCCGGCGGCATGAAATTCCCTGATCCGCTCGGCGACCATCTCTGGCGTCCCCAGCGCGCAGTATCGTTGAGCGGCCTTGCGGAAGTCCATCGCGTAACGAACGCTGAGGGTTTCGGTCGCCCGGTCCAGTGCTTCCTCATAGGTCTTGTCCAGGCGTGCGAACAGCAGATGACCGGTTCCGAACGGGACAGGATCACGACCGACCTGCTGGGCCGCTCCGTCGATTGTTACCAGAGCGGCGCGATACATATCGGGAGTCACGACGTAGGACAGATATCCATCACCAAGGCGCCCGGTGCGGCGCAGGGCGGGGTCCTTGCGGCCGGCGAACCAGATCGGCGGGCCGCCGGGCTGGCGAGGTCGCGGGCTCATGGGCACGTCTTCGAACGGCCCGTAGAACTTGCCGTGGTGCGTGACCGGCTCGCCGGTGAAGAATTTCCGCAGCACCGTCACGCCTTCCGCCAGGCGGGCGCCGCGCTCGTTATGGGGAACGTCGCAGGCGGCGTACTCCTTGGGAAATTCGCCGCCCACGCCGACGCCGAGGATGAACCGGCCCTCGGTCAGGTGATCCAGCGTCGTCACCTGCTTCGCCACCGGCGTCGGGTGCCGCAGCGGCAGCAGCAGCACCGACGTGCCCAGCAGCAGGCGGCGGCTGACGACGGCGGCCTGCGCCAGTTGCAGCAAGGGATCGAGGATGGCCAGCGGGAACGAGATATGGTCGCCGACCCAAAGCGAGTCGTAGCCGCTGTCATCGACGAGCTTGACGAGATCGACCAGTTCGTCGATCCGCGGCAGCCAGGGGCCATCGGCTGGTTCCGTGCGACGATGGATGGTCTGGATGCCTATGCGCAACTGCGTATCGAGGATCAGGGTCATGCGGCTGTTCCCGTTGGGTCTTGCCCATGATGTTGCAGCCAACGGCGCGCCACGCCAAGCTGGCTGGGACCGACATCCGGAGAAGCGCCCATGCCCGACCTGCTGGAGACCGTTGAAGACGGCGTTGCCACCCTGACCTTGAACCGGCCCGAGAACCTGAACGCGCTGTCCGACGAGATCCGGTCGGGGCTGGTGGAAGCGCTGTCACGCCTCGGCGCCGACAATGCGATCGGCTGTATCGTCCTGACCGGCGCTGGCCGCGGTTTCTGCGCCGGCGGCGACGTCAAGACCATGGGCAGCCGCTCCGCCAAGGTGTTCGAGGAACGTGCCGCCGGCATTCGGCGATCCGGTCGCGTTCCGATGCTGATGCACAGTACGCCGAAGCCGATCATCGGCATGATCAACGGTGTCGCGGTCGGGGCCGGCCTGGGCATGGCGGCGGCCTGCGACATCCGCATCGCCGGCCGATCCGCCCGTTTCGGCGCTGGCTTTATCAAGATCGGGCTGTCGGGTGACTGGGGTGCGACATGGTCGGTGACGCGGCTGGTCGGCACCGCCAAAGCGCGGGAGATGTTTTTCACCGGCGATATGATCGACGCCGACGAGGCTGCGCGTATCGGCCTGGTGAACAAGGCCGTGGACGATGCCGAGCTGCTGACCACCACGATGGCGATGGCCCGCCGCATCGCATCGATGCCGCATCTCGCGCTGGGCTACACGAAAAAGAACCTGGCGACGGCCGAGACCGGCGATTTCGCCACCTCGATCGACATGGAAGCGTTCAACCAGGCACGGTGTTCGCAGATGGAGGATCACCGCGAAGCCATCCTGGCGTTCAAGGAAAAGCGCAAGCCGGTATTCACGGGGCGCTGATCGATGCGGGTTCTGAACACGCTGCCACAAGCCGATTTGCGTTTGACGGCAGCCTCGGCGATCGCGTCGGAGGCGGCTGGTTATGACGGCCTGCTGACGATGGAGAACAAGCACGATCCGTTCCTGGCGCACGCGATTGCCGCGGTGAACACAGAACAGGTGGAACTGGGCACATCGGTCGCGATTGCGTTTCCGCGCAGCCCGATGGTGGTGGCGAACGCATGCTGGGATTTGCAGAACGCCTCGCGCGGGCGCTTCGTGCTGGGGATCGGACCGCAGATTCGGCCGCATAACGAAAAGCGGTTCAGTGTGAAGTGGACCGCGCCGGCGCCGCGGCTGCGGGAATATGTACAGGCGCTGCGGGCGATCTGGAAGACATGGGAAACCGGCGCGAAGCTGGATTTCCGAGGCCAGTATTACACCTTCACGCTGATGCCGCCGTACTTCATGCCCCCGTCGACCGGCCAGAAGATGGTGCCGGTCACCCTGGCGGCGGTGGGTGAGCATTCGTTGCGGCTGGCGGGCGAAGTCGCAGACGGCGTCCGGCTGCACGGTTTCTGTACGCGCCGCTATATCGAAGAAGCGATCGTCCCGCGCTTGCGGGAGGGTATGGCGCGGACCGGCCGGGTTCGGGAACACTTCGAGATCACGGGCGGCGGTTTTGTCGCCACTGGCCGGGACGAAGAAGCCACCGCGAAAGCGTTCGAGATCGTGCGTGGGCGCGTGGCGTTCTACGGCTCCACGCCCGGCTACTGGGGGGTGCTGGAACTGCACGGCTACGGCGATCTGGGGCGCGAACTGAACGCGATGTCCAAGGCGGGCAAATGGAACGAAATGGCCAGCCGGGTCTCCGATGACGTGGTCCGCCTGTTCACCGCCGTCGGCACGCACAAGGAGATCGCGGCGCGCATCGACGAGAGATTTGGCGGGGTCAGCGATGCGCTGAACCTGCGCGCGGATTCGTCCGCCGCCGGCGGCGACGCGCCACCCGACGTGATCCAGGAGATCAAGCGTATCGCGACACCATTCCAGGGATACAAGACCGCCTGGTGAAGCCTCCGGCGATGAGGATGGCCGTTTCGAATCGAAGCCGCGTCTTCGGGCCTTGCAATTGCTGCTGGCCGGCGTCGTCTGTCAGCCGGCCGGCGTTGACGCTTTATCGACTGCCTCTCGTCGAACGCGTCACGATGCCGGCGCGGCAGACGAAATCGCCGAAGTCCTCCCCGTCCTCACGTTCGGCGGCATATCGGGCGAACACGCGGTCCAGTTCGTCGAGGATTCCGGCCTCGTCGATATTCTCGCGATAAAGAGCGTTGAGGCGTTCGCCGCGGCTGTCGGCGCCAAGGCGCAGATCGTACCGGCCGACAGCGCGGCCAATCAGCCCGATTTCGCCGAGATAGGAGCGTGAGCAGGAATTCGGGCAGCCTGACAGGCGAAGCAAGGGCGCGGCGTCCTGAAGTCCGTGCCGCTCCAGAAGCCCCTCGATCTTATCGAGAAGATGCGGGAGGTAGCGCTCTGCTTCGGCCATTGCGAGTGGGCAGGTCGGCAGGGCGACGCAGCTCAACGCATTCAGGCGGAACTGGCGGAAGCGTGCGTAGTCGCCGAGACCAAACTCCGCGACAAGGCTCTCGATGCGCGAGCGGGCCTCCGGTGGGACGTTGGCGACGATGACGTTCTGATTCGAGGTCAGGCGGAACTGCCCTTCGTGAATTTCCGCGATGGCTCGCATGCCGTCCAGCAGACGCATCTCGTCGATGTTCCCGACGCGACCGGCCCGGAGATAGAGGCAGAGATGCAGAAAACCGTCATCCGTCTTGGTCCAACCGAAGCGATCGCCGGTTCCGTCGAAGCGATATGGGCGAACGGGTTCGAGGTCGAAGCCGAGCCGCTTCTCAAGTTCAGCCTTGAAGGCCTCTATACCCATGCGGTCGACGGTATACTTGAGTCGTGCATGCTGGCGGGACGCCCGATTCCCGAAATCACGCTGTACCGTGATGATCTGCTCGGCAACCGAGGTGATCTGTTCCGGTGTCGCGAAGCCGATCAGGTCGGCGAGGCGCGGAAACGTGGTCGAGTCCCCCTGGGTCGTCGACAGGCCACCGCCGGCGGAGACGTTGAAGCCCTGCAACGTGTCGCCAGCGAAGATCGCCGTAAGACCGATATCGTCCTTGAAGACGTCGATGTCGTTTACCGGTGGAACGGCAATGCCAATCTTGAACTTGCGCGGCAGGTAGCGCTTGCCATAGAGCGGCTCGTGCTCGCTCTTCGGATCGATGCGTTCGCCGTCCAGCCACAGCTCGTGATAGGCATGTGTCTTTGGCAGAAGATGGTGGGAAAGGCTCCGGGCCCATCCCAGAACCGCTTCATGCTGTCGTGACGGCATTGGCCCCGACGAACAGACGACGTTGCGGTTTACGTCTCCGGACGTGGCGAACGTGTCGAGCAGGGCGGCGTTGACCGCCGCGATCGACGGTTTGAGGTTCTCCTTGAGAATACTGTGGATCTGAAAGGTCTGACGTGAGGTGATGCGAAGCGTTCCACTTCCGAAAGTGCGCGTCAGCGCATCCATCGCCAGCCATTGCGAAGCGGTGAGGACGCCCCCCGGGATCCGCACGCGAATCATGAACTGGTAAGCGGGCTCCAGCTTCTGCTTGCGCCGTTCCTCGCGCACGTCCCGGTCATCCTGCTGGTACGTGCCGTGATAGCGGATAAGCTGGCTGTCGTCGTCGTGCATCGCGCCGGTCACAGCATCGGCGATGCTGTCGAGGATGGTGCCGCGCAGATAGTTGCTGTGGAGCTTCATGGCCTCGGCGGGATCGAGACCCGATAAATCGTCCATATCGTCGGGTGTGTTCATGACGGTAGACCTTATCGATGTTGTATCGACGTCAGTAGACGTCGCGCACGTACCGGCCCCCGCCCGCGAGCTGCTGTAGCCATTCGCCCGCCGCCTCCTCCGAGAGGCCGCCTTGTTCGATGCCGATGCGAACCAGCGCGGCGTGCACGTCGGGTGCCATGTGGGTCGCATCGCCGCAGACATAGACATGGGCACCGCCTTCGATCCAGGCGTAGAGCTCGGGCGCTCGCTCCTGCATGCTCTGCTGCACATAGACGCGTTCTGTGCCATCTCGGGACCAGGCGAGGTCCAGGCGATGCAGCGTTTTCTTCGCCAGCGCGTCCTGCCATTCGACCTGATAGAGAAATTCGCTGCGGAAGTGGCGGTTTCCGAAGAATAGCCAGTTCCGGCCCACGGCGCCCACGGCCGCGCGATGTTGCACGAAGGCGCGGAACGGGGCGACGCCGGTGCCCGGACCGATCATGATGATATCGCGTTGCCCATCCATCGGCAGGCGAAAGCGGTTGTTGGGTTCGACAAAGACCCGCACATGCGCGTCCAAGGCAAGGTCGCGCAGATAATGCGAGTCGGCGCCCCAGCGATTGGTTCCTTCGAAGTTGTAGTCGACGTGAGCGACGGTCAGATGCACTTCAGTGCTGTCGCTCGGCAGCGGGCTCGATGCGATCGAGTACATGCGGGGTGCCAATGGTCGCAGTGCCGCGACCAGGTCCGTCGCCGGCCACGCGGCGGGGTGGCGCGCCAAAAGGTCAGGGAGCTGCCACGTCGTCAGCAACTGGCGAAGACGGTCGCTCGCCGCCGGATCCAGCGCCTCGCGCAACGGACCTGGATCGCAACGTCCGGCGTGGGCCGCCAGGAACGGTCGGGTCAGGACAGTCAGCTCGCGCCGCTCCGTGAGCCAGCGCCGCAGAGGCAGTGTTTCACCCCGGAATTCGACGTCTTCGCTGCCCTGAAGTTTCAGACGATCGAGGACTTCGTCGACCAGCGCATCGGCCTGGACGGGGATGACGCCAAGCGAGTCGCCGGGCTGGTACTGCAAGCCGGAATTCTCGATCAGCAGCTCGAGATGGCGGACGTCGCGGTCGCTGTCTCGACCGGTGATGCGCTGATTGACCAGAAGCTCTGCGGAAAACGGATGCGCACGCGTGTTGCCCGCGGCGACGGTCGAGGTTCGCGGCTCGGGCGCAGCCGCCTCAGCCGGAGCGACGTTTCGCCCGGCGAGAGCGCGAACCTGCTCGGAGATGCGCGCGGTCCAGGGTTCCGCGACGGTCTCGAAGTCCACGTCAGCCTCGGCGAGCGGCAGCACCCGTCGTGCGCCGAGCGCCTCGAGGCGGGCATCAACCTGCCGCCCGACATGACAGAACTGAGGATAGCTCGAGTCTCCCAGTGCCAGCACGGCGTATTGCAGCGCCTCGAGGCGCGGTGCGCGACGGCCGCCCAGGAACTCGAGCAGGTCACGGGCATTGTCCGGCGGATCACCGTCCCCCTGCGTACTGATGATCACAAGCAGCAGCCGCTCGTCCTTGAGCTCACGCTTTGGATAGGTGCTGGCCGAACATAGCCGGGTCTGCACCCGGTTTTCGTTGAGTTGCCCAGCCAGTTCGGTCGCGAGGCGTTCCGCGTGTCCTGTCTGGCTCCCGTAGAGCACCGTGGCGGCGTACGTTCCCGGCGCCTCGCCCTCCGCCTGCTTCCGCGGAGGGGTGGTCACCGGTCGTTCGCCTTGACGCGCCAGGCCGGCCAGGTAGCCCGCCAGCCAGAGCAAAGCATCGCGACCGAGCCCTTCGGTCAGCTGGTCCAGGAGGCGGGTCTTCGCGCCGTCGAGCGGAAACGACGTCTGAATCTCGGTGTCGTCTAGCATGGGCGGGCGCTGCCCGGCGAGATGCGAGACGAGGAGCCTGGTTCAATGCCACGCCCGGCACGATGGAACAACCTGGCGTGCTGACGTGCCTTCGGCGCGGCAATCGCAGCGCTGACAACCGACTGCGCCGGATCAAGCGCCTCGGCGGTCCGCGTGGCATGCTGGCGTTCCGCCACGAAAACGCGAAATTGCTTCAGGGTCATACCATGCCTCATCACAGTCCGCTCGGGGGACATCTTGTGGCGCCAGCTCTGAAATCGGCGCGACCGCTCCGGCGCAACGCCGCGGAATACGCCGTTTCTGGCGCGCTCTGCCGGCGCGCGCCCACCTCAAGCAGGAGCCAGGCCGCTGCGAGCTGAAGAGGCATGCCGGCGAGGAACATGACGAAGCCCGCCCATTTCTGGTCGAGCAGGGGCGACACATTCCAACGGCAGATCACGTTGAGGTACGGTGTATAAAGCACATTGGCGGCCAGCATCCAGACCAGCGCCACGACGGTCATCGGAATGCTGCCGGCCCACGCGAGCAAGGCAGCCTGCCAGGGCCGCCCGAGTTGGCGTGTGGCCGGCAGGAGCTGCCCCCAGAACACGATGCCGGCCAGCAGTTCGAAGACGCCGAGTGGACCGGCATAAAGGGCGTTCGCCAGGGTCGGGTCGAGGATGCCGGGCAGACTCACGGCGATGCTCAGGCCCACGAACACGGTGGTCGCAATCCAGGGATCGAACACCACGGCGAGAGTGCGCCGATGGCGAGCCAGGGAAGGCGGCGCGGCCAGGAGTATCAGCGGCGGTACCAGCTGATTCAGCGCCATGAGTGCCGCGGTATAGCTGGCCATCGAAGCCAGCGGATCGCGCAGGCCGTACGCCGCGGCGGCGGTGATCCCTGCGCCCAGCCCTGCCGCGGCCAGGCGCCATCGGTCGGGCCGCCGCGCGGCGCCCGGTGCGGTGGTCGCTTCAGCCATCGTGCAGGAGATGCGCGAGATCGCGGGCCACAGCGTCCGCATCACCGATCTGGGAGAAGCTGTAGCGCAGCCGCAACCGCCCGTCCGGCGCCACGGCGGCGATGACCGAGGTGTGGTCGATAAAGGCGCCGCCCTCCGCTGGACGCCACGTCACACCCCAGTCGCGCGCAGCGGCGGCAACCGCCGCGGGGCTGCCGGTCAGGCCGATTGGCGCGGGCGCGCCATCCGTTGTGAAATTCGCCAGGTAGTCGCGCAGCGCGGACCTCGTGTCGCGGCGTGGGTCGAGGGTCACGAAGACCGATCGCACCCGCCGCGCATCGCCGCCGAGCCGCGTCAGCGCGGCCGCTATCCTGATCAACGTGGTCGGGCATACATCGGGACAATGCGTATAGCCGAAATAGACCAGCACCACCTCGCCGCGATGCTGCGACAAATCGAAATTGCCGCCTGCGTCATCCGCCAGGGCAAGCGGGGGAGCCGGTTGCGGCGCTGTCGGCGTACCCGTGTAGGCGTAGGTATGGGCCGAGCGACCAAAGCCCCAGAGCGCGATGCCGGCCGCAC
Source organism: uncultured Alphaproteobacteria bacterium (assembly GCA_963817185.1). Classification (GTDB taxonomy): domain Bacteria; phylum Pseudomonadota; class Alphaproteobacteria; order Acetobacterales; family Acetobacteraceae; genus Rhodopila. Next base: position 355,800 of record CAWFNN010000009.1, read on the forward strand.
TGGCAAGCACTCCGGCACGCAGCAGCATTCGGCGCCTGGCGGCAACTTCGCGCACGCCGTCACCAGACCTTCCAGCCGTGCGCCGCGGTGACGTGCGTCACGAAGGGCCAGAAAATCGGGATATAGGCGGCGAGCGTGACAAGCGCCGTCAGCGCCGTGAGCGCCCCCAAATGCTCCAGCGCGCGGGCAAGCGGCGAGAACTCGCGACGCGCGACGGCAGCTTCAGTGGCATCGGGGCCGATGGCGTAACTTGGTCGGCCGCCCAGAGCCTGCGCGAACGGGATCGGCACCGGCGCCGTTCGCTTTCGGGTGAACAGGCTGCCGAGGAAGACAACGTAGAATGCGATGGTTGCCAGCCACAGGATGGCGCCGCCGATCGCCACCAGCGTCAGCGGCAGATGCGCGGCGCCATAGAGGCGATCGTAGACGCTGTGCGGCAGGAACGAGATCCAGGCGCGGCGCGGCACGCCATGCAGGCCGCTCCAGTGCATGCCGAGGGCGAAGACCGACATGCCAATAAACCACAGCCATGCCGCCGCAAGGGCGAGGCGCCGGCTGAGCAAGTGCCGGCCGGTCAGATGGGGCACCATCCAGAAGGCGATACCCATGAAGGTCATCGCCGAGGCGGTGCCGACGGTGATGTGGAAATGGCCGGGGATCCACGTGGTGTTGTGGACGATGTTGTCGAGCTGCCAGCTTCCGTTCACGATCCCGGTGGCGCCGCCGAAGATGAAAGTCAGCATGGCGAGCACCTGGGCCGCGACGCTGGGGTCGCGCCATGGCAGCGCGGTGAACCAGCCGAACAATCCCCGCCCGCCGCGCAGCCGCCCGGCATATTCAAGGCTGAGGCCGATCGTGAAGGCGGTCACCAGACTGGGCAGCGCCACGGACAAGGTCAAGGCTGTCAGGATGCCGCGCCAGATCAGCGAGAAGCCGGGATCGGTGAACTGGTGATGGCTGCCGACGGGGAGGGAGAAAATCAGCAGCAATGCGAAAGTAAGCCGCGCCATCGGGTCGGAGATCAGCTTGCCCCCGACCTGGCGCGGCAACAGACCGTACCATGAGACATAGGCCGGCATCAGCCAGAAATAGACGATCGGATGGCCGGTCCACCAGAACAGCGTACGAGCGATGATCGGGTCCACCGTGTCGGTCAGCCCCAGCGCCCACGGGTCGAGCTGCACGACAAGCTCGATCCCGATGCCGCCGGCGGCGAGCATCCACATCAGCATTGTCGTCGTGCTCATGTAGGTGACGAGCGGGGTCAGTTCGCCCGGTCGCAGCGCTTTCCAGCGTGCACGCAAATCCAGCAGGATCGGCAGGGGCAGCAGACTGCCGAACACGAGCGAGCGTCATGCCGACGTAGAAGAAAGCGCTGCCCTGCAGCGGCGGGAAGAATGTCCACAGTACGCTCGACGAATTGTCGAACATCGCGGACAGCAGCAGGAGAGTGCCGACCGCCATCAAGCCGAAGCAGGATCGCCAAAGGGCCATGTTGGGCGCGAGGCCCAGCTCGCGTGCCGGCAGATAGACCAGCAGCCCACAAGTAACGAAGAAGGTGAAGACGTAGCCGTTCAGGACGCCGTGGATGGTCAGTCCCTGGTAGTAGGTCTGCAGCACCGGGCGCAGATAGGGATATCCGTCGATGCCACCGTAATTCAGCGCCTGCAGCGGCCCGATCGCGGCGCCGACCAGCAGCGCGGAAAAGCCCCAGACCAGGAACGCGAGCATCGTACGGCGCTCCGCGGCAAGCGTATGCTCCGTCGGCAGCGCGACAGGGCCGCCAAGGGCAAGGCTCATGACGGCCTCGCGGGGTCGACGATGATCCGTCCGGTCATCGCCTGGTGCTCGATGCCGCAGTACTCGTTGCAGATGATGTAGTAGGTGCCGGGGTGGTCGAAGGTGTAGGTCACCGACCCTGTGACACCCGGTATCGCGGTGACGTTGATGGTCGTGCCTTGCACCTCGAAGCCGTGCAGCACGTCCAGGCTGGTGACGTGGAAGGTGATCGCCGCACCCTGCGGCACGTGCAGCGGGCTCGGTGTCCAGGCCCAGAGATGTGCCAGCATGTACACCGCGTAGGCGTTCGGGCCGGTGCGCACGAGGCCGGCATCAGCGCCGGGCGGCGTCGCCACAGCGGCGGGATCCCTGCGGAAGCCATCGGTGCGGACCACGACGCCATAGTCGAACACCACGAAGAACATCGAGCCGGCCAGTAACAAACAGAGCAAAACGATTGCGACGAATGTCCAGACGCGCTCGTGCCGCTCGGCTGACTTGTGGAACGCTTGCTCGAAGGCGGAAGGGTCGGCGGTGTCGCTCATCGATGCACCTCAACTGCGTGCTTGGAAGATCACCGACACGAGACCCCAGATCACCAGTGTCGCGAACAGCAGAAATCCGGCGATGACCCACGTGCCGACGGGACGCACCGGGCCTTGTCCCTCCAGCCCGGCTGCAGCGCCCGGCGGCTGCCGCAGGCCGGCGTCGTGGAATTGCTCTGTCATTGCTTTGTCGATCCGGTTGGAGCGGTTGGCGAAGATGGAATGGTACCGGCCGGCGGCGTTACCGCGGGATCGCCGAGCACGGCACCGTTGACGGTCCGGCCATACATGGAGAACGGCGTGTCGTGGAACTTCTTGCGTGTCTCCTCCACGCTTCCCACGAAGCGCGGGTCCTGCGGCCGCACCTGGCTGTCGATATACGTCGCGACGTCCCAGGCCTGCTGCTCGGTCAGAGTGTTGCCGAGCCCAAGCGGCATGTTGGCCCGGATGAATTCGGCCGCGTTCTTCACCGATCCCATGCCGGCGCCCCAGTTGTAGGACTGTGCACCCCAGAGCGGCGGAAAGACGACCTTGCCGCCGGACGACTGGCCGAGCCCCTGCGGGCCGTGGCAGGCCGCGCAATTATCCGCATAGACCTGTGCGCCGCGCGCGTAGTCGGCAGGCAAGGGCGGCTTGGGCAAGGCGGGAAAACCGCGGCCAGGTGTCTTTCTCGCCGGTGGGAAGTCCCTTCGCCAGAAAATACGAATAGCTCTCCAACGCCACCAGCACAGGATCACCAAGCTTCGGTGCCTTGCCGTTCATGCTGAAGCGGAAACAGCCCTGCAGCCGTTCCTCGAAGGAGTTCACGTGGCCGTTCTTGCTGCGATAGGCCGGATAGGCGACGTAGGCCGCCCACATCGGCGATGCACCGGCGAGCCGACCGGCCTGGAGATGGCAGTTGCTGCAGCGGAGCTGGTTGCCGACGAACTCCGCCGCATACGTGCCGGGATCGCGGAAGATTTTCTCGCCCATGCGCACCACGTCGCCGAACTTGCCCTCCGGGATGGCGCTGTCGGGCGGCGGGGTGAAAGCGTGCGGCCATCTGCGATGGAGCCGCCCGCGCCGTCCCCGTCGGCAGGACGCCCGACATCCAGGCCGCCGCGCCGCACGCGCCTGCGCCCAGCATGGCAAGGCCGACGAGGAGGGATCGTCTCATGGCTTCTGCTCCGTATTTCGCAACGATGCGAGATAGGCTGCGACCGCTCTGATATCGGCTGGCGTCATGTGTCCGGCTTCGGACCGCATGAAGGCGCCCTTTGGATCGCGCAGGCTGCCCGCGTGCCAGTCATTCAATTGTTCCGCGATATAGGCACCGGACTGGCCGCCGAGGTCAGGCGAGAAGTTGCCCACACCCAGCGCCGTCGACCCATGGCAAAGTGCGCAGGCCAACAGGTTGGTGCGGTCGTCGCCGTTCAGGAACACGGTGCGGCCGCGCGAGACCTGCGTCGCGCGGAAGTCCGGGGGTTCTGGCGCCTGTGGCACGGGCAAGCTCGCGAAATAGGCGGCGACCTGCTGTCGTTGCGCTGGCGTCAGCATGCGGGCGTAGGGACCCATGGCAGCGTTCTGGCGCTTGCCGGAGGCAAAATAATCAAGCTGGTCGAGCAGGTAGGACGCGGTCAGCCCGGCGAGCCTGGGTATGCCGACATCGGGTTGTCCGCTTCCGTCCTGCATGTGGCAGGCAGCACATCCTGGTCGGCCCGGTGCCACACCGTCGGCGGCGATGGCGCGGCCGGCCGCAATGGTGCCGTCATCAGCCGTCGCAGCGTGCAGCGGCAGGAGCGCGACGACGAGGCCGGCAACGAGACAGCGTTGTCGTCGCCGCAGAAAGGTGCCGGTCCGCCTCATGTCTGGCACGACACCGGATCCTTCCGGGTTGCATTCGCACGTCGCGAGGTTGCGCGAACGATCCAGATCGATCCGACCAGAACAACGATGAGCAACGCCAGAACGCCAAGTTCCAGCATCGAAGCGCGGAAAAAGGACAGGTCGCGGTCAGTCCAACGGCCCGGTTCGGTGATCTGTGAGGTGGCAAGTGTTATTGCCAGGACTCGCCGGACGGCAGCAATAAGCGCAACGATCAGGAACGGTTCGCAAACCAGCGCACCGGACCTGACCGACGCATGCACGGTGTGCAGGATCTCCACCAACATCAGCACGAACAGCAGGCGGTCGATGATGTGGACGCTCGTGTCTACGCTCGACCACTCTGACAGGCCGTCCCACAGGCACTTGCCGGCACCTGCCAATGCGAACGCCAGTGCGAGGATCAGCATCACCCCAATGGCAAAGTAGGCACCGCGCTCGGCGACCTGGATGGTATCGGCGATCTGGACCGCGTGCCCGCCGCCGGAACGACCGGCCGCACCGTTCAGATCGCCTGCGAGATCAGCCTCGATCTTGGTGCCTGCCTGGGGAGGCCTTGCCGTGGCGGTTGTCATCGATCCGGGCCAGTCGACGGCGGGCTGCGTCTCGCGCGATCCGGCCGGTTCGTGCGGCCGTCGCAATCCGCGAACACAGTCGTGGGCTCGGTGCTCCCGGCGTGAACGCGGCTGTCCGGCGACATATCGCGGCCCTCGTTTCTAGTGTGGTTTGTGGTTCCGAACTCCGCTCCGGGGATGATCCACAGTATGGCGGACTTCGGAACCACCACACTAGCCAGCGGTGTACGGCTTGAAGCCATAGCGCTCGAAAATCTCGAGGGCCGCCGGCGAGTGGATGAAATCCAGCCAGGCCGTCGCCGCTTGCGGATGCGGTGCGCCCTTGACTTCCGCCCCGGCATAGATCGCGGTGGCGTTGTCCGCATCCGGAATTGCGACATGCTCGATCGGGTGCCCGGCCTGTTCCTGGAACAAGGCCTCCGACTGCCACGTAACGCCCGCATCGGCCACGCCCTGCATCAGGAACAGCGGCGTCTGCCGATGATGGATATGCGTCAGGATGGTCGTGCCGTCCTTGACCTTGTCGCCGTAGACGACGTCCGCGAGGTGCTCTCCGCCCGCCTTGGTCAGGGCCATTTTGATCTGGCGCGCGATGCCCTCGAAGGCCGGGTTGGGCATGGCCAGGCGCAAGCCGGGCCTGCCGAGGTCGGCCAGGCCGGTGACGTGGCCGGGATTCCCCTTGGGTACCATGATCGTCAGGTCGTTCGTGACATAGGGCACCGGCTCGCCGGTCAGCAGCCCCTGTTCGATCAGGTCCTTTACCTTCTGCAACCCGGCGAGATATGCGTCGGGCTTCACCGTCCAGGTCATGTTGCCCACGGTGATTGTGCCGCCGGCCTGCATCTGCTTGACCAACAAGCCGGGAGGAATCGTCTCCCAGTATATGCGGCCTTTGTATTCCGGATGCGCCGCTTCGAATACGTGTACCAACGGCGCCATCGCGAAGAAATAATTCCCGCCGACAAACAGCACCAGCTTCGGATTGGTCGGATCGCCGTGAAAGTCCGCCAGATCGTCCACTTCGGGAACCGTGAAGTCGAGGCCGCGGTTGGTGGCGTCGTTGTTGGCGCCGTGCTGCCAGGGTGGAAAGATCTGCTCCTCGTAGCGCGGCGTCTCCGCGCGGCCGTGCCAGCCAGTATCCTGGGCCAGCGCGGGGCAGAGCGATACCGCACAGGCGGCAGCGCCGAGCAGGGCATTGCGTATGATCGTTCGCATCGAGGTGCACCATTCAGGTGATGTAATGGAAACCGGCCTGCTGCAACTCGGGCAGAGTGCCGACGGCACCGGGCGTCAAGACTACGCCGGGGATGAGATGGTTGGTCAACTCCGCGGCCAGCGCCTCGTGCGACAGCTTGTCCGGGTTGACGCCATCCTTCAACAGGGCGGCCGATTGCTCCCAGATCGCGTTGTGGCAGGACATGAACACCACGCCACGCCGCATCAGCGCCGGGATGGAGTTGTCGGCCGGGGAAAACGCGCCCGCCGGATCTTCGTAGTTCCGGGGCTCGGAAGACTCGGCCGGCTTCGGAATGATCAGGGTATTGCTCTTGAATTTGCCTCCGACCAGCCTGGTCAGCTGGTACTTGTCCCACATCGCCTGATCATACAGCGCGAGCTGCGCCGACCCGTGGCATTCCGCGACGACCAGGAAGTCCGGGTGCTTGAAGGACCAGATTTGCGCGTTCAGCGAATTGCGCATCAGGTTGAGCCACGGTCCGGCCATTTCGGTCATGTCCCAGGCCTGCTTGGTGCTCGGCCTGTAGGCCAGCACCTCGGACAGTGCTTCGTGATCCCACTGGTCCGGCTCGGTCAGAATCATCGGGACTGTCTTGAAGCTGCGGCGCCGTGGCGCTTTGTCCAGCCGCTCCATCAGCTCCGTGACGGCGCCGGCGCCAGGCGGGGTCAGGGGCGGCGCTTCCGCCGCCGGCGCCGCATCTGAGCGGGGCGCCGCTGCGAGGCTGGCAACGCCTGCTGCCATACCGATTCCCAATGTCTGTAGCGCGCTCCGCCTTCCAGCCATAGCGGTCATTGTCATCCTCCTGAGGTCCACGAATAGCGAGATAGATGCGGGCGGCACACCCAGCCAATGCAATGAACCGCTCGATCCGATCGGCGATCACGATCGTTCCGCGTCGACGGCGTTGACGTGGCCATGCGTCGACGGGCAGCGTCGCATGGGTGAGGGGTGTTGCAGGGCCGGGGATCGCGGCAGTTGATCCTGACAGAGGGCAAACCAGGGAATCGCTGATGCGCCATGGTTGTTTTCCTGCTGTGGGAACCAGCGAAACCTTATCAAAGCCCATTGCCCGGAGCCATTGAGCGAAAGGAAGAAGCAGGCCACAGTAGGGAGGGGATTACCTATACCTGGGTTGAATACGACCGCTACAGGCGTTGGTGTGCTTGGTCGGCGTGAGCGCGATGGACGCTGCCACTTTCCTTGTCCTGGCCGCCCGATGCCGCACAAACAGAAAGCGATCGTCGCAGCCACATCCGGAAGATGTCGGTCTATCGCAAACCCCGGGTCGCAGTCCGAAGCGGTTTATGTTCGAGCATCTGGAAGGGTGCTGGTCTCCCGTACTTCGGTCGCCGTTGGTGGCATCGCAGCCGTGCGGTTCCCTCGTTGTGAACGAGGCTTCCTTCGCGATACAGGGAAGCCTGACGGGCCGGCTGATACCCGTTATCGCGCTTGGCTCGATTCCTTGGGGCTGGGTTTCCAGCGGTGAGGCCGCTTCGTCGGTTTCGGACATTGACGATGACCACGGCCCATGGGTTCGCCGTCGCTGCCATGTGCGTCAGCGCGCATCAGGCCCCTCCGGCTTCGCGACCGCCGTGGGATGACCGGCCGTTTCCCAGCCTTCCATCCCGCCGGGATACCAGAACACCGCCCGATAGCCGTCGTTGATCGCGCGCTTGGCGGCGTTCCAGCTCATCCAGCAGCTTGGATGGCAATACACCACGATGCGCTTGTCCCGGTCGCCACCCGTCAGTGCCGCGAGGCGCGTACGGAACCAGGCCGCGAAGCGTGGTGAGATCGAGCCCCGCCCGGCGTCGGGAATCCACACGCTGCCCGGGATGCTGCGATGCGGCGCCGGCAGCCATAACGTGCCGGGAGGCAGACCCGGCGGGCGATGCGGCGCCTCCGCCACGTCCACCAGCACCGCCCCGCCGCCCGCCAGCACATGGGCCAACGCCGTGGTGCCGAGGACAGTCCCGCCGGCGATGGTGGCCGGCACCGGACCATGGATCGGCCCGAGCCAGTAGCCGCTTGGCTCCGGCATGTGGGCCGTCTCAACCGCACCCGCGGCCGCCGCGGCCCCAGCCGTCACCGCCAGCAGCAGCAGGCGCGCGCCGAGGTGCGGCATTCAACTGCTTGACCCGGGGATATCGAAATCATGGGTGAACACCGTGTGGTCGCTGTCTCGCGCGACCACCTTGAGCTGCCCGGTGGCCTTCGGCACGAAGCCAAAGGTAATGGCGGGATTGCTGCTCAGCGAGATGCCGGTCTGCAGGCCGAACACCAGGGTGCCGTTGTAGGTCACCTCGGCCGAATCAATGAACCGGGCTGGCGTCACCAGGCGCGTCAACTGGTCCATCTGCATGCCGTTGAAGTCCGGATGGCGGATCAGCAGTTTCACGTCCAGCCGCTTGCCCGGCGCGTAGCCCCCCAGCACGCGCAGCTTCATCTCGCCGATCCCCCTCAGCGCCTCCGCCTCGCTCTGCCCTGTCGGAGCCGAGCATCCGCCCGCGGCCTTCACGAACTCCGCCACGCTGTACAGGGTGCCGTCCTGTGTTTCGGCCACCGCGTGCACGTCGGTGTAGTCGTTCACGCGCACACGCAGGCTGATCATGTGCGGATCGGCATCGGGGCCGAAGCTGAAATGGGCCGCCAGCGGCGAGGGGTTGTTGTCGATGACCAGATAGAGGCCCTTCACCGCCATCGGCCGTTTCAGCACCATCGCCACCGGCACCAGAGCCGCGTCGTCCGCCCGATAGGGCGTCTGCAGGGCCAGCACATCGTGGCCATCCTGCACGGGACGGTTGCCGAAGATGGCGTGGCGCAGTTCCTGCCAGCGTTGCGCGCGAGCGGTGGCCTCGTCCTGGGCACGCGCCGGGGCCAGAGGCAGCAGCCCCGCACCGCAAAGCAGCATGGTGAGCAGCAGTTTCCTCATCGCCGGTCTCCTGGTTTGCGGCCCGTCATTCCCATTCGAGCTGTTGATAGGCCACGATGACGTTTCGCGGGTTGTAGTCGTCGAACAGTTTCCAGTGGCTCCGCTCTGACTGGGCGACGGTATGCGTCGCCGCCGAAATCGGCACATTCAGCGCAACCGCCTGGCGCGTCTCGGTCAGCAGCACCGTCAGGTAGCGCGTGATGTCCGCCGCCGCGCCGGGCCAGTCCACCCTCACCGGCCCGTGCCCAGGCACGGCGAGCCGCGGGCCTGGCCCCTGCATCGCCGCCAGTTGCGCCAGCCAGCCTTTCAAATCGCCGTCCAGCGACGGCACGCGGTTTACGAACAGGAGGTCGCCTGCGAGCAGGGTGCCGGTATGGCGATCGACCATGCTCAGGTCGCAATCGGTGTGCGCCGGCCCGTGGGCCGTCAGGTCCAGCAACCGCTCACCCAGATCGAGCGTCGCATGGTCGTCCACGAGCTGCGTCGGCATCACCACCGGGCCGGCGCGGTCTTGGCCGAGAATCCGGTCCAGCATCTCGCGGTAATAGGCGCCACGCTGGGCCAGCGCCCGCGGCAGTCTGGCATGGCCAACGAAAACCGGGTGTTCCCGTTGGAAAGCCGCCGCACCGAACACGTGGTCGGGATGCACATGCGACATCACGACGTAACGGATCGGCAGGCTGGTCAACTGCCGGATGGCGCGCCGCAGGCTTTCGCCGTCCCCCAGGCTGCCACCCGGGTCCATCACGGCCACGGCGTCGCGGCCGATTACGCAGCCGACGTTGGCGATCGCGTCTTCGTTGCCGGCGCTGGCGTCCTGCGTGACCCCGTGGCGGATGTGGATGCCAGGCGCCACCTCCACGAGGTGCGTCGGCGCCGGCAGTTCCGCGGCTTCTGCTCGCCGCGGGACGGCGGGCAGGCAGCACAGGCAGGCACCACCAAACAGAGCGTCGCGCCGGGTCAGCGACATGGCGCGGTCCAACGGATCCTCCCAGTCACCGGCAGCCTGCATTGCGGCAGCGCCGGGCCGCCGATAATGAGGCTCGGCGCGGGTCCTGGTCAAACGCGCCTCTGTGCCGCGGTTGCGTTGCGAGTTGGATGACGCCGGGTCCCGGTTAGTCACGCGCTGCCCGTCCTCCGGGCGCTCGACCTTCAGTGCCGCCATGAGACGACGAGACCGGCCGCGCCCTCCTGCGTTGGAGGTCACTCAAGGTTATTGCGGTCCCGTCCGCCGCCATGTGCTCCAGCAGATTGCCATCCGGATCCCGAAAACAGATCGAAAGCGCCGCAAGCCCGTCGGCGGTGCCCCCGGCGCGCGGACCCGTCGCCGGTTGGGATCGCGCGCGTGCATAGCAGATCGATAGCGATCTCGGTACCGCCGGACCAGGACACGCGGCAGGAACGGACCCGCCCTTATGGGTTGACAATGGCGACAGCTTCGATCTCGATCATGAAATCGGGGCCTGCGAGCCGCGTCACACCCACTGTCGTGCTGGTCGGCGTCGCCACGCCAAAATAGCGCATCCGCACATCCGCGCATTTCTGGAATTCATCGAAGTCGGTGACGTATGTGTTGGTCTTGATGACATCGGCCCAGGTCGCTCCAGCCGCGCGCAGGTACCGGTCCAGGTTCTGGAACGTCTGTTCCATCTGCGCACGCATGTCGCCTTTGCCCACGCAATTGCCGTCGATGTCGCGGGCCAGCTGACCGGCGATGAAGACCATTTTGCCGGTGCCGCTCACCGTGACGACGTGTGAGTAGGATGGCTGACCGGCGGACATCCGGACATTCATGCCTTCCGGCTGAAACCGCTCAACCTTGATCGCCATAACCGCCCTCCCCAATGGTTGATCGGCTCGCGCGGTCCTCCGGTCGCGAGCGACGCAAGCAGAATGACATCCTTTAGCAGGTGTTTGTAGGCGTCAGGTGCTCATCTCCTTCCTTGCTCGGCGCCTCGAGCGCCTCGTCGCCAAGGAGCTGAGCGTCTGAAGTCTACAAACAGCTGTTAGCAGTAGGGGGATTTTGAAGTTTCCTGCTTCCGACCTGTCCGTTATCGGCAGGGCGCCCTTGAGGCGGCGGCGTCGAGTGCGTCGATCCGAACGGCGGCGGAGGTACGGCTGCGGAAGGGGTAACGGATAGTTTGTTTTTGCCCATCCTTTCATTGCATCAGCGTCATTCATTCCGCAACTTGTTCGCTGCGTTCCCGTATGTTAGGCTCGTGCGCGGCGGTTCCCTCCAGTGCCTGCCTGAAAATCATCCACAGACAGCAGAAGTCCTTGCCAAAATAAAGGTCATTTTGCTTGTGATTTGTCAAAATCCCGGAAAGGTATGAACTGTCGCACAATGCTGAGTAACGAAATAGTTATAACGTAATTGAAACTAAACCCTCTCTGGGCGCCCATCAAGGTTTTACTCACACGGTTATCCACAGGTTCATGCCCCGCTTCGGTGCATAACCCCGAGCAGCGAATATCTGCGTTCGACGTCGCTCGGGGGGACATGGCCGATGACGCCAATCCACTGGCTTGATCTGCTGGCGTCGGGTTCGTCGGTCCGAACGAGCGGCCCGCTCCCCGCAGCCTAGCACTCTTCCGGATGCTCCTCGGCCACCGCCCATTCGTGACCGACCGGCGCGTGCGGAAGCGGTTGGCCACGTGGGATCCGAATTCTGATACCTGTGGGCGATCCGAAGACGTTCACCTGCTCGTACGTCGCCGTAGCGGGTGCCGGGTGTCCGGGCGGGTGCGTTGGTCGCTGGGACATGATGTAGCTATTACGCACCGGTGAGCCCGTGGTGGCATGGTCCGCGCGGCGGTCGCATCAACGCGCGAAAGCAGGGATGGAACCCCTTCGAGCCGGGACGTGGGCCTGCCGCGCTCCCTTCCATCGACCGGCAGCGCGCAGTGAGGAGGTCCAACAGCAAGAAGCCGGGGATCATCCCGGCCCCTCATGCCATCGCACGCTGTAGCAATATGCCCCTGACTCGAACCGCGGAGCGACCTCAGGCTGATAAAATTGCTCGATAAATATGAGCTACTGTCCCGATTCGAAAGTTCGCCATGCCTGGATCAGCCGCCTTACTAACTTCCGAATCGATGAGGACACCAGCAAAGCACTGTTTTCCAGTGTGGTTTGTGGTTCCTAAGTTCGCTCCGGGGATGATCCACAGTATGGCGGACTTGGGAACCACCACACCAGAGCGTTTCCACCCAAGGTGAAAACGCTCCAGATGTGCCTTAACCGCCCTTGGCTGGCGTGGCGCTCGTCTTTTCCGCTACCCCCTGGCCGTTATCCGAGTGACCAAAGAGCCTGCCGAAGACCGTCCCCTGTCCAAGAAACTGGACCTGCGAGTTGTTGCGGTGATCGGTGAAGGCATATGTGCCGTAGACCGGCGGGGTGGTGCCGGAGCCCGGCTGCGCCACGGCTGCGGCACTCATGCCCAGGCTGAGAGCGGCGACGGCGGCCAGGATCGTCTTTTTCATCGGGAATTCTCCATCTCCTAGTCGGGCGAGATGTCCGGCTTCATCCCGAATATGGGCGCAGCCTGTCGCATGATAATGCTGCGCCGCGTCATTAGACTTATGCGCCAACAGCATACGAATCCATTAACTATGCAGCGGGATGGAGACCTCTTCTCGGGTCATCCCGGACGAACGCTCCCGGTGTCTCCATCCCGGTGACGCGCCCGCGATGGGCGGAGCGCCCGACAAAGTTCCAGGTTTTCCCTGTCGGGGCTTGCTTCGACGGAATTGATCGCCCGGCGCGGATCCTCCACCTAGCTAGACCATTTTCATCCTGACTGTGCGCGCCGAAAATGGTCTGGCTCTTTGTCTAATCGCGCGACGGACGCGCCGAGGACGTTCCGCTCAGCGCGATCATACCCTGTCGTGATGGCGCGATGCCCACGGGGTGACCGAGCGCCCGGCCCTCCGGTAAGGACCGTTGACAACCGGCTCCATGAGCGGATCTCAAACACCGCCCTTGCGAAACCGACGTTTGGCGAGAGCCCTCCGGTTCAATATTCATCGTGCCGCTTCATCCAGCCCATCGTGCCGGCGCTCTCGTTACGGCCCTTGGGGACAAGATCGAGCCAGTTGAACGCTCCCATCAACAGCTCGGCGCCACGATGATAGGTCGAGTAGCTGTGGTATATGGCGCCGCTGTCACCCCTGACGAAGATGCTCGTGCCGAACATATCCGGGCTGTTCCGGATCACGGTGCCGTAATTGTAGATCGCGCGGCCGGCGGCGAGGTCCTCGGGCGTGAACGACACGGCGAAATCGAAGTTGAAGTCGCTGCCGTGCGAGGAGACCCAGGGGAATGTCCAGCCCATCCGGTCCTTGACCTCCTCGATGCGCCGAAGCGGCACGCGCGAGACCGCGGCGAACGACAGGTCGGCATGCTCGAAATGCTGCCGCGCCGCGTCGACGTGATCGGCAACGAACGAGCAGCCGCGGCACACATTGTCCGAGCCCGGCGTCAGCATGAAATGATAGATGGCGAGCTGGCTGCGGCCGCGGAACAGGTCGCCGAGCGTGCATTGACCCTCGGGCGCTTCGAAGACATAGGGCTTGTCGATCCTGACCCAGGGCAACTGCCGGCGCTCGGCGCGGAGCGCGTCGAGTTCATGGGTCATGGCGCGTTCCTTCGCGAGCAGCGCCTTGCGGGCGTCAAGCCACTCTTCGCGCGAAACAATCGCATGGTTCATGGTCGGTCTCCTTCGGTTGTTGGTCAGGTGTGTGCCCACGGTTGGCCGCAAGCGGGGCGGCCGGAGGCGAGTTTCAGCCAGGGCGACAGATGGAACAGGCTCATCAGCAGGTACATCGCGGTCATGCCGTCGATCGGCAGGATGCCCGGACCCGTGGAGCAGAGCGCGATCCGGGGCGCGTTGCTGGCCGCGATCCCGGCCATGAGCGCGAAGGTCGGCGAGGCCGCAAGGGCGAGCCAGCGGGTTGCGCCGCGCGCGTGCGAGGCCCTTGCACCTGCTTTGTTGGCTGCTGAGGACGTTGTCATTTACTGGCTCCCGATCGATTGTCGCTGCTTCCGAGGATTGCAGGATCGAGTGGGGATGTAAGGCGTGGCGGAAGCCAGCTGAGAGTGACAAGTGTGACGGGATTTCGATGGACTCGCTGATCACGGCCGCGGCCCGGGCGCTTGCGGCGGGCGATCCGCTGGCGGCGCTGAAACGGGTCGCGCTGCGCGACGATCCACCAGCGCTCGCGCTGCGCGGTATCGCGATGGCGCAGCTCGGCGAGCTTACGCGCGCGAAGGAATTGCTGCGGAGCGCGGCGCGTGCTTTCGGCCTGCATGAGGCAACGGCCCGTGCACGATGTGTCGTTGCCGAAGCCGAGATCGCGCTCGTCTCGCGCGATCTGAGTGGGCCGTTGCAGACGCTTGGCGCGGCGCGGGCGGCGTTGGAAGCGCATGGCGACCGGGCGAACGCGGCGCATGCCGGCTATCTCGAGGCGCGGCGGCTTCTCCTGATCGGGCGTCTCGACGAATCCGAGCGGACGCTCGACGCAATAGATGTCGACGCGCTGCCGCGGGCGTCGCGGACCGGCTACTGGCTGGTCGCCGCCGGCATCGCGATGCGGCGCATTCGGGCAGAACCGGCACGCGCCGCGCTCGATCGCGCCGGGCACGCCGCGCGCGAGACGGGGATCCCGGCGCTCGCGGCCGAGGTTGAGCGGGCATCACGCGCGCTCGATGCCCCTGCCGCGCGCCTGATCGCGCGCAATGGGAGTCGGCTGCTGGGTCTTGCCGAAGTCGAGGCGCTGATCGCCTCGGACGCGCTCGTGGTCGATGCTTGCCGCAATGTCGTGCGCGCCGGGACGACGGTTGTTCCGCTTGCCGGTCGTCCGGTTCTGTTCGCGCTCGCCCGGGCACTGGCCGAGGCATCGCCCGAAGACGTGTCGCGCGAAACGCTGATCGCACGCGCCTTCCGGGGGCGCGATGCAGACGAATCGCACCGCGTGCGGCTGCGTGTCGAGATCGGGCGCCTGCGCAAGACACTCAGGCCGCTGGCCAGACTGAACGCGACGAAGCGGGGCTTCTTGCTGAAACCGCACCGGGCGCCAACGGTCGCCGTGCTCGCGCCGCCGGTTGAGGGAGACCATGCCGAGGTGCTGGCCCTGCTCGCGGATGGCGAGGCGTGGTCCAGCTCTGCGCTCGCGCTGGCGCTCGACGTCAGCCCGCGCACCGTCCAGCGTGCGCTCGAAACGCTGGGGGAAGACGGCAAGGTCGAATTCTGCGGTCGCGGCCGCGCTTGCCGCTGGATGGTGCCGAACGTGCCGGGATTCCCGACGAGCCTGTTACTGCTGGCTCCGCTGACGAGCGGATAGGGTCGAACCATGAAAAGCGCGCGCCGGAATTCTTCGCGAATATGGCCCGTTTCCGAAAGTCAATGGCGTATACGGGATCAGGCCGGTGCGGAGCGTCCCGCTGCGGACGCGAAGCAGCGGCAACCCGGCTGCCGCAATCTGCGGCAGCGTGCTTTTTCCCAAGCCATTCGGCACGTGCGGGTCCCGCCCGCGCCGAGGCAGATGACGGCCGCCGGACGCGGTGGTTTCGCTTCCTTGCCATGGCCTGGTCACGATTTCATCCCAGCCCGGACACGCTCCTGGCCCACCCCTTGCACACCGTCTGCATCGCTCGCTTGATTGCATGGGAGCCATGCAGCAGAGGAGGCTATCATGATCCATCGCCCCGTCACCCGCCGAACCGCCGTTCGCTTCGCTGCCGGCGTGGCCGCCATTGGCGCGATCGGCATGCCGCCCGCTGCTGGCGGCGGCAAATTCAGTGACTGTAGGGCTGGATCTTTCGCTGACCGGGGCCGACGCGGAATCCGCGAAGCGGATGGAATATGGCGCACAGATGGCGTTCGATGAGGCCAACGCGAAAGGTGGCGTGAACGGCTACAAGATCGTCCTCACCCCGTATGACGACGGCACTGCCACCGCCGGGCAGTACGACCCGGCGCAGGCCGCGACCAACGCGCGCAAGATGGTGTCCGACAGATCCACGGTTGCCGCGATCGGTCCACAAATGAGCGGCGCCGGGAAGGCGATGGCGCCGATTCTCAGCGAGGGCGATCTCGCCATCATCACGCCAAGCTCGACCAATCCGGACATCACCGATCCGAAGTTCGCCGCGCAGTACCGGCCTGAGGGGAAGGCCATCTATTTCCGCACCGTCGCCACCGATGCGTATCAGGGGCCATACATGGCCAACTACTATGCCGACGTGCTGCATGTGAAGACGGTCTACATCCTCGATGACAGCGGCGCGTACGGCGTCGGGCTGGCGGACGCGTTCGAGGCACAGGCGAAGAAGAAGGGGATCAAGGTCCTCGGTCGCGACCGGCTGGATCCAAAGGCTGCCGATTACTGCGGCCGTGCTGACGAAGATCAAGTCGCTCAATCCGGATGCGATCTATTACGGCGGCGTTCTGCAAGCCGGCGTCAAGCTGGCCAAGCAGGCTTATGACATCGTGCCGAAGATGATCAAAGGCGGTGGCGACGGCATGGACGGACCGGAAATGCTGACTGCCGTGGCATATCCGGCGAACCAGGGCTGGTATGCCACGGTCGCTTCGCCGCACGTCACCGAGGAGGCCAAGATGGCGGATTGGGTGAAAGCGTTCAAGGACAAGTTCCACATCGATCCGGACGATTATGCGGTCACCACCTACGATGCTGCCCTGGTGATCCTGGCCGCGATCAAGACGGTTACCGATGCGCGCAAGGCGCCAACCCGCTCCGCGGTCCGCGACGCCATCCAGGCGGATCAAGGTGAACACGTTGCAAGGCCCGGTTTCGTTCGATGCCAATGGCGACCTGCAGGACAAGACGATCAGCGTCTTCCAGATCCGGCAGGACAAGAGCATCCCGGCCGATGACATGCGGCAATACCACTACATCGGTGCGGCGCCGTCGGCCTGACGCCATGACGTTCGCCGACCTGCTGCTGCAGCAGACCATCAACGGACTGAGCCTGGGGGCGATGTACGCATTGCTCGCGCTGGGGTTCACCCTGGTTTACGGCATTCTGGAGTTGATCAACTTCGCCCACTTCAACGTCTTCATGGTCGGCAGCTTCATCGGCCTGTGGACCTTGCAACTGATGGGCATCAAGGGCCAGGCGGTGGTCATGACCGGGCTGCCACTGATCGGCGTCATGCTGGTGGCGCTGGTCTGTCACCATGCTGTTCTCCGGCGCGCTGGGCGTGCTGATCGAGCGGCTGTCGCTGCGGCCGCTCCGCGACGTCAAGGGCCCGGCGGCGATGATCACCACGATCGGCGTGTCCTATGTGCTGTTCAATATCGTTCTGCTGGCGGTTGGTGCGAATTCGAAGAACTATCCCAATCCGCTGCCTCCGGTGCAGTGGGCGATCGGCGATGCGGTGCTGCGCCTGCGCGAGGTGCTGATCTGGGTGATTGCCGTCCTGCTGATGACCGGCCTGCATTTCTTCGTGCAACGCTCAAGGATGGGCAAGGCGATGCGGGCGACGGCGCAGGATCCGGAGGCTGCGCGCATGATGGGCGTGGAAGTCGATCGCGTCATCATCATCGCCTTCTTCCTGGGATCGGCGCTGGCCGGCGCCAGCGGTTTGATCTTTGGCCTGTATTACAACTTCACCAGCTTCATCATCGGGTTCACCGCCGGGCTGCGGGCCTTCACCGCGGCGGTGCTGGGCGGCATCGGCAACGTTCCGGGGGCGATGCTGGGCGGGGTCATCATCGGGCTGATCGAGGCGATGGGCGGGCAGTTCATCGCCACCGCCTGGACCGATGTGATCATCTTCTCGATCCTTGTGCTGGTCCTGGTCTTCCGACCGGCCGGGCTGCTGGGTCGCGTCGCGCCGAACAAGTCATGAGCCCCGCTGTTCGCGAGGATTCCCGCTCGCTCGTCGCCAGCAGATCCTGACGCTGCTGGTGGCGCTCGCGGCGATCGCGTTTCCGTTGCTCCATGACAACGATGCCGATATCGACTCGGCGGCGAACGCGGCGGCCTATGCCACGCTGGCGCTCGGCCTCAACATCGTCGTCGGGTTCGCCGGCCTGCTCGACCTCGGCTACGCAGCGTTCTTCGCGATCGGTGCCTATGCTTACGGCATCCTGACGTCGTTCCAGGTGATGCCACACTGGGGACCGTTCTGGCAGCCGTTCGCATGGCTGGAACTGGTGCAGCGCGTCCCTCAGCCGGGCGGCGGCGATCTCGTGCACTTCACCGTCTCGTTCTGGATCATGCTGCCGGTGTCGGCGTTGATCGCGGCGGGCTTCGGGGTGCTGTTCGGCGCGCCCACCCTGCGGCTGCGCGGCGATTATCTTGCGATCGTGACGCTTGGCTTCGGCGAGATCGTTCCGATCGTCGTGCGCAATGTCGATTCCGTCACCAATGGGGCGGCCGGGCTTAACGGGATCCAGGCCCCTCGGCTTTTTGGTCACAGCTTCGGGGTCGCGGCCTGGCCGTATTATTACGTCGCCATCGCGCTGGTGGCGCTGTTGATTTTCGTCAGTGTCCGGCTGCGGGATTCACGGATCGGCCGAGCCTGGATGGCGATCAGGGAAGATGAGACCGCGGCGGCGGCGATGGGGGTGGATCGGACACGGACCAAGCTGCTGGCGTTCGCGATCGGTGCCGCCTTCGCCGGCGCCACCGGCACGTTCTACGTTGCCAAGCTGCAGACGGCGACGCCGGAAATGTTCGGCTTCCCGGTCTCGGTGATGATCCTGGTCATGGTGGTGCTGGGCGGCATGGGCAGCGTCTGGGGCGTCGTGGTCGGCGCCGTCCTGCTGCAACTGCTGCAGTCGTGGTTTCTGGAGGATATTTCCGGCTGGATCCACGACCTCGGCAACGCGATCAACCAGCCCTGGATGCAGCAGATCGACCTGACCCAGTCGATCGAGTTGATCTTCGGCCTGATCCTGGTCTTCATGATGCTGTATCGCCGCGACGGGCTGATCCCTGCCACGCGAAGACAGTCCGCATTGAGCCTTGAACAGCAGCACGCCGAGGTGCGTCGCGGCGGCTTCACCGCGCTGGCCGGGTTGGGCGAAATCGCCCCTGGCAGCCTGGAAGTGAAAGGCGTAACGGTCCGTTTTGGCGGGCTGGTGGCGTTGAACAAGGTCGATCTGACGGTTCCTGCCGGGGGCGTGGTCGCGGTGATCGGGCCGAACGGGTCCGGCAAATCGACCTTGTTCAATGTCATCACCGGACTGACGCCGGCCGACGGCGGAACGATCCGCTTCGATGGGGATGACCTGCTGGGTCTGCCACCGCATCGGATCCTGCGACGCGGCGTGGCCCGGACG
The DNA here is from genome assembly GCA_963817185.1 of uncultured Alphaproteobacteria bacterium. Lineage (GTDB taxonomy): Bacteria > Pseudomonadota > Alphaproteobacteria > Acetobacterales > Acetobacteraceae > Rhodopila. The sequence goes on from CAWFNN010000009.1 coordinate 375,045, forward strand.
TTTCAGAACATCCGCCTGTTCACCAACCTGTCGGTGCTGGACAATGTGCTGATCGGCCAGCACGCTCGCCTGAAAACCGGCCCCGTCGCGGCGGTGTTTCGTCCGCCAGGGACACGGCGGGAGGAAGCCGCCGCCCGCGCCCGGGCGATGGAGATCCTGTCGCTGTTCGGCAACCGCCTGCTGCCCCGGGCAACCCAGACCGTCAGCCACCTCTCTTATGCCAACCGGAGACGGGTGGAGATCGCTCGCGCACTTGCCTCGCGGCCGAAAATCCTGCTGCTGGACGAGCCGACGGCCGGCATGAACCCTGCGGAGACGCTGGAACTCGCGGAGCAGATCAAAAGCCTGCACGCGCTGGGACTGACCATCCTGCTGATCGAACACAAACTGGATGTGGTCACGCGCCTGGCCGACACCGTGGTGGTGCTCGATCATGGGGAAAAGATCGCCGAGGGCACGCCCGACGCAGTGCGCACGAACGAAGCGGTGCTGCAGGCCTATCTGGGGCGCGGGACATTGGCGCAGGGCATGGTCGATGCGTGAGCTGTTGCGATTCCAGGACGTCAACACCCATTATGGCGACCTGCATGTGCTGAAGGATGTCAACTACACGATCGGCGAAGGTGAAATCGTTTCTTTGCTCGGTGGCAACGCCTCGGGCAAATCGACGACGATGAAGACGATCATGGGCGTGGTGCGGCCGACCACCGGGTCGGTGATCTTCGACGGGGTGGCGATCGAGAAGCTGTCCACCGCCGAACGGGTTCGGCGGGGAATCGCCCCGGTGCTGGAGGCGAGGCGGCTTTTTCCGCGCATGACGGTGTTCGAAAACCTGGAGATGGGGGCTTATACGCGCAAGCGCGGTCCGGATTTCGCGGCGGACCTGGAGCGGGTCTATTCGTTGTTTCCGCGGATCAAGGAGCGGTTGAACCAGATCGCCGGCACGCTGTCCGGCGGCGAGCAGCAAATGGTCGCCATCGGCCGCGCCCTGATGGCCGCGCCGCGGCTGATCTGTATGGACGAGCCGTCCATGGGATTGTCACCACTTTACGTCGAGCAGGTGTTCGAGATCATCCAGGCGATCAACCGGCAGGGTACGACGATCTTCATGGTCGAGCAGAATGCGAACATGGCGCTGTCGATCGCTCACCGGGCGTACGTGTTGCAGACGGGACAGGTGGTGCTGTCGGGGGCCGCGGCAGACCTGCGACGTGATCCGGCGATCCGGGAGGCCTACCTGGGTGAATTGCAGGTTGCCGGATCGGTCGCGCGGATGGCGCCCGTGCCGCCTTGACCCCGAGGGACGCGGCGCATATCCCTGCCGCCAGCCGAACGAGGAAACGTGGATGCGCCGTCTTCTTCGGTGCGGGATCAGCCTGCTTGCTGTTGCACTCACGGCTGCGGGCGCACACCCGATCTCGGGTGCGCAGGCCGAGTCGATTCGTTTTGGCGCCATCCTGACGCTCACCGGCCCAGGCGCGGCGACGGGCACGCAGGCGATGCGGGGCATCCGTCTGGCGGTGGAAAACGCCAACGCGGCCGGCGGGGTGCGCGGCAGCACGATCGAGATCCTGTTCGAGGACGATCACGCCAGGCCGGATCAGTCGATCCGCGGCTTCAACAAACTGACTGGTCAGCAGAAAGTGCCGGTGATCTTCACCGGTTCATCCCGATCCGCGCTGGCGATGGCGCCGCTGGCGGCGCGCAAGAAGATTCTGCTGGTCAATGCCGGTGGACAGGCCGACAGGCTGGCCACCGCGTCGCCGTATCTGGTCAGTACCGTGCCGACGCTCGCCGATGAGATCGAGGTGCTGTCTCAATACCTCGTCGGCATGGACAAGAAGCGGGGCGCGATCCTGTTCGTGGACAGCGCGGCAGGAATCGCGGCTCGTAACGATCTAGCGAAATACTTTCCCGAGGCGGGCGGCACGATCCTGGCGCAGGAACCGACCCGACCAGGCCAGACCGATTTCCGGCCGTCGCTGCTGAAGCTGGCCTATGCCAGGCCGGACGTGGTGCTGATGGCGGTCCCCGTCGAGCCGCGGATGGCACAACAATACCGGCGGCTTGGGCTGACCTTCACTGTGGCCGGAACGAGCTTGTTCGCTGATCCGGACACCGTCGCCGATGCCTGGCCGACGGGGTGCGTTCACACCCAGGTTCGCAGCGATGCGCAGGTGGAACTGACGTCCGCGTTCAGGACGGACTTCGGCGCGGCGATGGGGTATTCCGCCCGCCAGTACGACAACGCCGCCCGGATCGTCCTGGCGGTCACGGACAAGGTGCTTGCCGACGGCAAGCCGCTCAGCGGTGAGGCCATGCGCGACACGCTGTTCGACATTCGCTCGTTCCAGGGCCTGATCCCCTTGGCGTTCAACAGCAATACCGCGACCGTCCCGCTGGAGATCGACGTGACGAAGGACGGCAAGGACGTCACCGTCAAGCAGGTCGGCAGCGAGTGAGCGGACGCTTTGCGGTACTCCGAGCAAGTCAGAATCGCGGGGGCGGCGTCGACGGTGGTTCTGTGTTGTAGACGGAAGTCGTGGATGACCGGGCAAACCCGGTCACGACACGAGGCCGGCCATGACACGGGGACGGCGGCACGGGGACGACGGCACGGGGCATGTCGGACGGCGGCACGCGACACGGGCGAGGTGACGCGAGCCGACGGCGCGGAGCCGTGCACGCAAGCCTCGCCCGGCGACTATACGTGCGGCGGCGCGCGAACGCCTCGAAACCGTGCCGTCAGTGATTGTTGCGCGACTCGCCCCTGGTCTCGATGACGTTCAGGAACAACGTCGCCGGCTCCAGGCAGGCGCCGGACCCAAGCTGCCCGACCATCGAGCGATACATCTCTTCCCACGGCGTCATGGTGACCAGGTTCGGCGGCATCCAGGCGGCCTTGCGCGCCGCGAGTTCGCCCGCCGGCAGCAGCACATCGACCTTGCGGCTGTTCAGGTCGATCCTGATGCGGTCGCCGGTCTTCAGCAGCGCCAGCCCGCCGCCGACTGCCGCCTCCGGCGACACGTTCAGGATCGACGGCGAACCCGAGGTGCCGGATTGCCGCCCATCGCCCATGGTCGGCAGGGTGTTGATGCCGCGCTTCAGCAGCGACGCGGGCGGCTGCATGTTCACCACCTCGGCGCTGCCGGGGTAGCCGACCGGGCCGCAGTTACGGATGATCAGGACCGACTGCTCCTCGACGCCCAGGTCGGGGTCCTCGATCCGGTGGTGGTAATCCTCCGGACCCTCGAACACGATGGCCTTGCCCTCGAATACGTTCGGACGGTCGGGGTTGGACAGGAAGCGCGCGCGGAAATCCTTGTCGATGACGCTGATCTTCATCACCGCGCTGTCGAACAGGTTGCCCGACATCACGACGTAGCCGGCGGCAGGCAGCAGCGGCGCGTCATAGGAACGGATCACCTCACGATCGCCGTCGGGGACCTCGGCCAGGTCTTCGGCCAGGGTGCGGCCGGTGACGGTGCGTACATCGCCGTGCAGTTTGCCGGCGGCCAGCAGTTCCTTCATTACCGCGGGAACCCCGCCGGCCCGATGGAATTTCTCGCCGAGGAACCGGCCGGCAGGCTGCAGATCGACCAGGAGGGGAATTTCCGGGCCGAGACGCTGCCAGTCGTCGAGATCGTGCTCCACGCCCATGTGGCGGGCGATGGCGATCATGTGGATCGGACAGTTGGACGAGGCACCGAGCGCCGCCGCGGCGACGACCGCGTTCTCGAAGGCTTTTTTCGTCATGATGTCGGAGGGTCGGAGGTTCTCCTTCACCATGCCGACGATGCGCTTGCCGGTCTCGAACGCCATCCAGCCGCGCTCGCGGTACGGGGCGGGAATGGCGGCACATCCCGGCAGGGACATACCGAGCGCCTCGGCCAGCGAGTTCATCGAGGTCGCGGTGCCCATGGTGTTGCAGTGGCCGACGGATGGGGCGGAGGACGACACCATGTCCATGAACTCGTCGTAGCCGATCTTGCCTTCGGCGTAGAGCTTACGGCCCTCCCAGACGATCGTTCCTGAACCGGACAGGCGTCCCTGCCACCAGCCGTCCAGCATCGGACCGCCGGACAGGACGATGGCTGGAATATTGACCGTCGCAGCCCCCATCAGGCAGGCAGGGGTCGTCTTGTCGCAGCCGGTGGTCAGCACCACGCCGTCGAGCGGGTAGCCGTGCAGGATCTCCACCAGGCTGAGATAGGCAAGGTTCCGGTCCAGCGCGGCGGTGGGCCGCTTGCCGGTCTCCTGCATCGGGTGCATCGGAAATTCCAGCGGCACGCCGCCGGCGTCGCGGATCCCGTCACGAACCCGACTGGCGAGTTCGAGGTGGTGGCGGTTGCAGGGGGAAAGATCGGACCCTGTCTGCGCGATGCCGATGATCGGCTTGCCGCCGCGCAGTTCCTCCGGCGTGATGCCGTAATTCATGTAACGTTCGAGGTAGAGCGCGGTCATCGCCGGGTCGGCGGGCTCGTCGAACCAGCGGCGGGACCGCAGGCGCTTGTCTTCGCTGCCGTTGTGGCTGGCCATCGGCGTGTTCCTCCGGTTAGAGCAATATCAGTCTGATTTCAATCGCGAAGCGACCCCAGACTGATGAAATTGCTCGCAAAATATGCGCTCGGGCGGTTTCACGCAAGGTGGAAACGCTGTCGTGGGATTGAGCCGGACACTGTGCGGCCCAACACCGCCGGTCAAGCGCCCTTTCAGGAGAGCCGGGCTGTCACGGCGGGGTTGCGCAAGCGCGAGTGCGACCGTCCGTAGGAAAAGTAGATCAACAGCCCGATCACCAGCCAAACCACGAGCCGCACCCAGGTGGTGAGGGGTAAACCAGCCATCAGAAGCAGGCAGAACAAGACACCCAGGATTGGCACGAGCGGCACGCCCGGCACACGGAACGGGCGAAACGCCTCGGAATCGCTTTGGCGCAGATAGATGACCGCGCCGCATACGAGGACGAAGGCGAACAGCGTGCCGATACTGACCAGTTCGCCAAGCACCTCGATCGGCACCAGCGCGGCGGTGATGGCAACGAGCAGTCCGATCAGCGTTTGGCTGAGGTAGGGCGTCTGCAACCGCGGGTGAACGCGTGCGAACAGCCCAGGCAGCAGACCATCCTGCGACATGGTGTAGAGAATGCGGCTCTGCCCATACAACAGGACCAGGATCACGGTCGTCAGGCCGGTCAGCGCGCCGATCTTGATCAGCACCGAAAACCACGTCAGCCCGATCACGTCGACAGCTTTCGCAATCGGATCGGCCACGTTCAGTTCGCTGTACGGAACCAGGCCCGTCAGTACCGCTGCGACCGCGATATACAGGACCGTGCAGATAATCAGCGATCCCATGATGCCGATCGGCATGTCGCGCTGCGGCAGCCTTGCCTCCTGCGCTGAGGTGGACACCGCGTCGAAGCCGATGAAGGCGAAGAATACGACCGACGATCCGCGCAGGATTCCGCTGATGCCGAAGCTGCCGAAGCTGCCATTGTTGGCAGGGATGAACGGATGCCAGTGCGCGGGGCTGATATACGTCACGCCCAAAATGATGAACGCGACGACGACCAGAAGCTTGATGACCACCATGACGTTGTTGATCCGAGCCGACTCTTTGGTTCCAAGAACGAGCATCGTCGTCAGGAAGGCGACGATAAAGACGGCCGGCAGGTTGACGATGCCGATGACGGTGCTGCCGTCCGGCAACTTGGTGACTGTGCCCGGCGCCGTCGCGAGGACGGCCGGGATGTGTATGCCGAAATTGTGCAGCAAGCTCGTTATATATCCGGACCATCCGACCGCGACGGTCGCCGCGCCCATTGCGTATTCCAGGATCAGGTCCCAGCCGATGATCCAGGCAAGCAGCTCGCCCAGGGTCGCGTAGGTATATGTGTAGGTACTGCCGCAAATCGGCAGCATCGCCGCGAGTTCGGAATAGCAGAGGGCCACGAAAGCGCAGGCGATTCCGCCGAGAACAAAGGACAGCATGATCGCCGGGCCGGCGAAGCGGGCGGCGGCGGTTCCGGTCAGCACGAAGATCCCGGCGCCGATGATCGCACCGATCCCCATGGCGGTGATGCTGAAGAGACCGAGGGTCTTCGATAGCTGATGACCTTCGGCGTCGCCACCGGCGATGATGTCAGCGACAGACTTCCGCGCCATGAGGCCCGCTTCTGCCATGGATGATTCTCCGAGCGCAAACGATGACTGTCTTGAAAGACATAGCCCCGGTTGATGACGAGGCAACCGGATGCCATCGAAGTGAATGCCTCGGAGCGGCGTTGCAATTGAAACCGCTTGTCCCCCGGACGTGCCTCGGTGCTGCGCGCGCCGGCACACCGCCCGGGGAGGGCCGCCCACGCAGACGTGACCTGCAACGACCGAGCCGTGCTGCACTGGTGCTTCTGGCCGTCCCGGCGCAAAATCCCGGCAAGGAGGAACGAGCTATGAAAATCACCAGTGTCGAGACCTACTGGACCCAGACACCCTTCGACATGGGCGGCAAGCCCGCGGTCATGCCCGGCCTCAACTGGCAGAGCATGAACACGGTCTGGTTGCGCATCCGCACTGATGCCGGCGTCGACGGCTGGGGAGAGGCGTTTGGTCATGGCACCTCGCCGGGAACGCTGGCGGTGCTCGACACCCAGCTTGCCCCGGCCCTGCTCGGTAAGGATGCCCGCGACATAGCCGGCCTGCGGGAACGGCTGGCGAAGACGTTCCATCTCTACGGCCGCAACGGCACGCACCTCTTTGCCCTGTCCGCGCTCGACATCGCGCTTTGGGACATCGCCGGCAAGGTCGCGGGCCAGCCTCTGTGGCGCCTGCTTGGCGGGACGCCGGCGGAACTCCCTGCGCTGCTACGCCAGTCTGCTGCGCTACGGCGAGGCCGCGCAGGTCGCCGCGGCCTGTGAGCGGGCCACCTACAGGGGCTACCAGGACGTCAAGCTGCATGAGATCACGATCCCGGAAATCACCGCCGGCCGGGACGCGATCGGCGACGATGCCAGGCTGATGGTCGACGTCAACTGCCCGTGGACGGTCTGGCAGGCGCTGGACATGACCAGGGAACTGGAAGACCTCGACCTGACCTGGCTCGAGGAGCCTGTCTGGCCGCCCGGCGATCACGAGGGCCTGTGCCGGGTCCGCCAGGAGGGCGGGATCCCGATCGCCGCGGGAGAAAACGCCGCCGGACTGCACGATTTCCGCGCGGCGTTCGAGGCTGATGCGCAGGATATCGCCCAGCCCAGCGTCACCAAGATCGGCGGGCCGTCGGCAATGATTGAAATTGCCGCACTGGCAAAGCTCTACGGGGTTCGTCTGGTGCCGCACAACGCCTATTTCGGCGCCGGTTACCTCGCGTCCTTGCACCTCAACGCGGCCCTCGCGCCGGATGCGCCGTTCGAGCGGCTGTTCGTCGACCTGGAAGCCAGCCCATACCACGAACTGGTGGAAGCGAAGGACGGCAGGGTGCGGGTTCCGACCGGCCCGGGTCTTGGGCGAGATCCGGATATGGCGGTGCTGGGGCGCTACCTGGTGCGGGAACCGATGGTCCACACGACCTGAACCGGTCGCGGTGACGTCAATACACGCGCCCCCTGTGTTCCGTGGCGTGCTCATCCCCTGCGTTCGCTGCGAATGTCACGAACGCAGGGGCGGGGCACACGCGCATTTCCGGCCGACTGGAGATGCCCCAGCCTGTATTTGAGCAATATCTTCAACCTGGGGTCGCTTAGCGGTCAGGTTGACATTGCTCCGACGACTCTTCGGGTGATTCGATCCGCATGAAACCACCTGGGGTGAAAACAGGGTGCGTCGGCACGGTCGAAATCGTGGACGGGCTGAAGGCGGGCAAGCACGTGGTCGTCTCGGGTGCGGTGTTCATCGACCGCGCCGCCGCCAGTGACTAATAATGCCGCCGGCCGGTGAAGGCCGCGGGATTGCCCTTATGGATCGTTATCAAACCGAGCGTTTCGTCGAATGAACCGAGTGGTCGCCGCGGCACTGCGCCAGCGCATCCTGGTGCTGGTCATGCTGATCGGGGTGTTCATCGGCGGCGCCGTCGCCTTCATGAACCTGAATATCGAGGCCTATCCCGATCCGGTGCCGCCGCTGGTCGATATCATCGTCCAAAGCCCCGGCTCCTCGGCCGAGGAGATGGAACGCTACATGACCATCCCGGTCGAGATCCAGATGGCCGGGATCCCGAACGTCACGGCGATCCGCACGATCTCGCTGTTCGGGCTGTCGGACATCAAGGTGCAGTTCACCTACGACTTCACCTATGAGCAGGCCGAACAGTGGGTGATCAACCGGCTGTCGCAGTTGCCGCCGCTGCCGAATGGCGCAACGCCGCAGATCTCCCCGGAAAGCCCGATCGGCGAGATCATGCGCTACCGGGTGGTCGGGCCGCCCGGTTATTCCGTCACCGACCTGAAGACGATCGAGGACTGGATGCTGGAGCGCCGCTTCAAGGCGGTGCCGGGCGTGGTCGACGTGAACGGCTGGGGCGGCAAGACCAAGACGTATGCGGTCACGCTCGATCAGACCAAGCTGATCGGCTACGGGCTGACGGTGCCGCAGGTGCTCGCCGCGCTGAACAATGCCAACGTCAATGTCGGCGGCCAGACGGTGAATTTCGGCGACCAGGCGGCGGTGGTGCGCGGTGTCGGCCTGATCCACAGCGTCGACGACATCGCCAACACGATGGTTTCGCAGAACAACGGCTCGCCGGTCCTGGTGCAAGGACGTCGGCACCGTGACGGTCTCCAACCTGCCGCGGCTCGGCATCGCCGGTCAGGACGATGACAACGACATCGTCATGGGCATCGTGCTGATGCGGCGCGGCGCGGAGAGCATGCCGACGATCAAGCGGGTGGAAGCGCTGATCGACCAGATCAACCGTTCCTCCATTCTGCCGCCGGGCGTGCATATCGAGCGGTTCTACGACCGGTCCGACCTGATCAACGTCACCACCCACACCGTGCTGCACAACATGATGGAGGGCATGCTGCTGATCTTCGTCGCTGCAGTGGGTGTTCCTGGGCAATCTGCGCAGCGCGATCATCGTCTCGGTGACCATCCCGTTCGCGCTGGCCTTCGCCATCGGCCTGCTGCTGCTGCGCGGCGAATCCGCCAACCTGCTGTCGGTCGGCGCGATCGACTTCGGCCTGGTGGTCGATGCCACCGTCATCATGGTGGAAAACATCGTCCGACGATTGTCGCAGCCGCCGTCGCAACGCTTCCGGCGCTCGACCTCGCGTTCATGCCGGCGCAGGCAGCATGCGGGCTGCGCGGCAAGTTCGCGGTGATCGCCAACGCCGCGACCGAGGTGAACAGGAGCATCTTCTTCTCCGCCGCGATCATCATCGCCGGGCTTCGTGCCGCTGTTCACCATGAGCGGCATCGAGGGTCACATCTTCGGCCCGATGGCCAAGACCTACGCTTATGCCATCGCCGGCGGCCTGATCGCCACCTTCACCGTCACGCCGGCGCTGTCCGGCCTGTTCCTGCAAGGAGCAGGAAAGCGAGAAGGACACGCTGCTGGTTCGCGCGTCGCACAGGGTGTACGAGCCGGTGGTGCGCTTCGCCCTGGCCAACCGCATCTTCACCTTGGGCATGCTGGTCCTGCTGCTGGTCTTCGCCTTCCTCGCCGTCCGCGACGCTCGGCCTGGAGTTCCTGCCGAAGCTGGAAGAAGGCAACTTGTGGATCCGCGCGACGATGCCGACCTCGCGTGTCGCTCGAGGCCAGCGACGAGCCGGTCAACCGGATGCGCAAGATCATGAAGAGCTATCCCGAGGTCGTCACCGTCATCTCCCAGCACGGGCGGCCGGACGACGGCACCGACGCGACCGGCTTCTTCAACGCCGAGTTCTTCGTGCCGCTGAAGCCGTTCGACACCTGGCCGGCCGGCGTCGACAAGGAAAAACTGGTCGAGGAGATGACGCAAACGCCTGACCGACGAATTCCCCGGGGTCGATTTCAACTTCTCCCAGTACATCGAGGACAACGTCGAGGAAGCGGCGTCCGGGGTGAAAGGGGAGAACTCGGTCAAGCTGTTCGGCGGCGACCTGGAGACGCTGGAAAAGACCGCCGAAAAGATCAAGGACGTGATGGCCACGGTTCCGGGCATCACCGATCTTGGCGTGTTCGCCGAACTTGGCCAGCCGACGGTCCGGATCGATGTCGATCGGGCGCAGGCCGCGCGTTATGGCCTGGCGCCGGGTGACGTCAACAGCACCGTCGCGGCGGCGATCGGCGGCCAGGCGGCGGGGAACGTCTATGAGGACGGGTCGGACCGCAACTTCCCGATCATCGTTCGTCTCGCGCCGGAATATCGCCAAAGCCTGGCGGCGATCCGCAATATCACGATCGGCGCGCCCAACCCGAGCAGCGGCAGCGGCGTGTCGTGCCGATCCCGTTGTCCGATGTGGCGAAGGTCGAGCTGACATCCGGCGCCTCGTTCATCTATCGCGAAGGACAGGAACGCTATATCCCGATCAAGTTCAGCGTCCGCGGACGCGACCTCGGCACCACCGTGCTGGAAGCACAGAAGAAGGTCGACGAAGCGGTCGCGCTGCCGGGCGGCTACCACCTGGAATGGGTCGGCGAGTTCGGCAACCTGGAGGAGGCGATCGCCCGGCTGGAGGTGGTCGTGCCGCTCGCGATCGTGCTGATCTGCCTGCTGCTGTTCCTGAACTTCGGCTCGCTGGTCGATATGGCGCTGGCGGCGAGCGTGATCCCGATGGCGCTGATCGGCGGGATCTTCACGCTGTGGGCGACCGGCACCGCGTTCAGCGTGTCGGCGGCGATCGGTTTCGTGGCATTGTTCGGCATCGCCGCGATGGACGGGATCATCGTGCTGACGTTCTATCAACTCGGCCGTCGAAAGCGGCCTGGACCGGACCGCGGCGATCCTGCGCACCTGCCAGATCCAGATGCGGCCGGTGCTGATGACCTGCGTGGTTGCCGGCGTCGGGCTGCTGCCGGCGGCGCTGTCGAACGGCATCGGCTCCCAGGTGCAGAAGCCGCTGGCGCTGGTGGTGGTCGGCGGCGTCACCCTGGCGCCGGTCCTGATCCTGATCATCCTGCCGGTGCTGATCGATATTTTCTCAAAGCGAAAAGCGGTTGACGCTGCCGAGGAACCGGTCTCGAGCCGGCGGAATGACCATGCGGACAAGACATCCCTCGCCACGCCGGTGCTGCTGGCGTTCTGTGTAACGGGTTGCGCCGTCGGGCCCGACTTCAAGAAACCCGAGGCACCCGCCGTCACCGGCTACACGCGGGAACCACTTGCGCCGCGCACGGTCGTCGGCGATGGGGGAGAACGGCGCGGCGCAGCGCTTCGTGCCGGACATGGACATACCGGCCGAATGGTGGGCAGCTGTTCCACTCCGAACCGCTGAACAGGCTGATCCGCGATGCCCTGACGGCAAACCCGAACCTGACGGCCGCCCAGGCGGCGCTGCGCCAGGCACATGAGAATACGCTCGCGCAGAAGGGATCCTATTATCCTTCGGTCGAGGCCGAATTCAACGCCAGCCGGAACCTGACTCCGTTCGAAGCGCTCTCGCCCATGGGGCCTACCAACAATCCGTACTACAGTCTGATCACGCCGCAGTTGAACGTGTCGTTCGTGCCGGACGTCTGGGGCGCCAACCGGCGGGCGGTCGAATCGCTGGCCGCGCAGGAGCGAAGCCAGAAATTCCAGCTTGAGGCGACCTACCTGACGCTGACGGCCAACGTGGTCGCCGGCGCGGTGCAGGAGGCGTCGTTGCGCGGCCAGATCGCCGCGACGCGCGAGACCATCAAGATCGAAAGTGCGTTGCTGGACATCCTGCGCCGGCAGATGGCGCTGGGGCAGATGGCGGGCGCCGATGTGGCGGCGCAGGAAGCGGCCCTGGCGCAGGCACAGCTGCAACTGCCGCCGCTGCAGAAGCAACTGGCCCAGCAGCGCGACGCGTTGACCGCCCTCGCCGGCCGCTACCCGAGTGAAGAGGTAGCCGAGACGTTCGACTTGCGCGGGTCTGGTGTTGCCGCTGGACCTGCCGGTCAGCCTCCCGTCCAGGCTGGTGGCGCAACGGCCGGACGTGCGGCAGGCGGAGGAAAATCTCCACGCCGCCAGCGCCCAGATCGGGCAGGCGGTGGCCGCCCGCATCCCGCAGATCACCCTGACCGCCAATGTCGGCAACAGCGCGAATGCGGCGAACGCCCTGTTCACGCCGAACACCAATTTCTGGAGTATCGCAGGCGGCGTCACCGCTCCGATCTTCGAGGGGTTCACCCTGCTGCACAAGCAGCGCGCGGCAGAGGCGGCGTTTGACCAGGCGGCGGCGCAGTACAAAGCGACAGTGATCACCGCCTGCCAGAACGTCGCCGATTCGCTGCGGGCGCTGCAATCCGACGCGGACGCGCTCAAGGCCGCCAGCCGCGTCGGAAGCAGCCGCCAGACGCAGCCTGGGCATCGTGCACCGGCAGCTCGGTCTCGGTCAGATCGCCTATCTGTCGGTACTGAATGCCGAGAACACATACCAGCAGGCCCGTCTGGCTCTTGGTGCAAGCCGAAGCCAGCCGTCTCGCCGACACCGCTGCGCTGTTCCAGGCCCTGGGCGGCGGCTGGTGGCATAGGGCGGACGACCGGGTCGCCGCGGCGTCGCCACCTTGACTGGACACCTCCAGTTCATGTTTGGCTAGAGCATGATCGCGCTGAGCGGAACGTCCCCGGCGCGTGAATCATGCGATCAAACAAAGAGATAGACCATTTTCGGCCTGCACAGTCAGGCTGAAAATAGTCTAGCAATTTCATCAGCTTGAGGTCGCTTGATGTTGGTCAAGCTGATACACCAGCCAGCATCCGCGGCCAGGCTGGCGATGCCCTTTCAGCCTGGATATTTTCGTTTGCGCGGTCCCGATCGCGGACCAGGCGTGGGCCGCCGTGTGTCCTACCCCTCAGCGAACCGGGCGAAGGACTCGGTCAGCACCTCGTAGATCGGCCGCTTGAACGGCACTGCCAGCGACGGCAGCGTCGCCAACGGCACCCATCGCCAGGCGTCGAATTCGGGATGGGGATCGAGGTCGAGGCGAATATCGCTGTCCAGGCCGGTAAAGCGCATGGCGAACCAGCGCTGCCGCTGGCCCCGGTATCGGCCACGCCACGCGATGCCGACCAAATCGGCCGGCAGGTCGTAGGTCAGCCAGTCGGGGTGCTCGCCGATCACCTCGGCCTTTCGGGTGCCGATCTCTTCTTCCAGTTCACGCAGCACGGCGGTCCGAGGGTCTTCGCCCGCGTCTATGCCGCCTTGCGGCAACTGCCAGCCGCCGGCCTGCCCTTCGGCGTTCGGTACGTCGGCGCGGCGGGCGACGAAGACCAGACCGGCGGGGCTGAACAGCACAGCGCCGACGTTGGGGCGATAAGGCAGGTCGCTCATTTCTGGGCCTCCTGTTTGGTTGGCGGCAGCACGAGCGCGCTGACGGGAGCGAGTGCAAGGCCTTTTCCGGCCAATGTGTTCGTCCAGGCTGCCACGCGCTCCAGCGTCACGGGTCTCGGGACGAGGACGATCCCCAGTGCCGAACCCTTGTCCAAGGCGGTGCGGTTCAACGAGTCCAGCCGCTGGTCGATGGCCGTCGCGCTGACCGGATCGCTGTCGATGGCGATGTCCACCGAGCGGTTCCAGACGTACGGGAGCACGGGCTGGCCCGTCCGGGCATCGACGAACAGCAGGCCACGATGCGCCACCTCCTGCAGGACGGGCCCGAACTGATCGCGCACCGCAGCCAGCCGCTCGCCGGCCATTTGCCCGAGGGCATTGGTGACCCCGACATAGCCGGTCAGTCGCGACAGTACCCAGCGCAGGCGTTCCAGGCTCTCGGCCGGGGGCAGCGAGGTCATCAGGGCTCTTCTGTCATCCGGATCATTTGCCGGATAACCCTGCGGTTCCATCGGGATCGACAGCAGATACTCGTGCTCGGTGATGCGCGCGGCGTCCAGCAGGCGCCCGATATTGTGGGCGTAGGGTGAGATCGCGAGCGAAACGCCGCCCGGCAGGTCCTTGATCGCGGCCAGACTGTCGGCCTCGCTCATCCCGATCCCGGCGATCAGCATGCCGACCCGGGGACGCATGCTGGTTGGGTCGAACCCTGCTGCGTACACGGCCATCGACGTTCTGCCATCCGCCGCGATTCGTGGCAGGCTCAGTTTTGGATCAGCGGGATACGGCTCCATCAGGGTCGGATCCGGCTCGGCGACGGGGCCCGGGAGATCCCGGCCGGGCCGCCCGGCAACTGGCGCTGGGCGGACGGGTGGCTGCGCCGCGTCACCATGGGGCTTGACATCCGGGCCTGTTTCCAGCTTGGCGGAAGGCGAGACGGCATGAAGCGCCGGGCCGGGCGGTGCCACGGTCGATCCCGGCGGAGGTCCCAGCACCGCCAGTACGCTGACGCCGACCCCCAGCAGGAGGAACACACCCGCCCAGAACCGTCCCAGTCCGCGCCAACCCTCCAGGACGCTGCCGAACCGCTGGGTTCCGGGGAACCGGGCCGCCACCGCCGCCAGGTTCAGTTCGCGGAGGCGCTTTTCTGCGCCGCCATGGCCTGGGCCAACGCGACTGCCTGCTGCAACTGGAAGTCCGTCTGGTCAGGCTTCGCCAAGTCGAATTTTGGAAAGTTCTCCGGCGGCTTTTCGGGGATCTGCCTGGCGATCGGCGGCAGATCGGTGCGCGGCGGCAGCGCCAGTGCGCCGGTACCGCCTTGATTGGTCAGCACCCTGTTATAGTCGGCCTCGCGCTCACCGCCAAAAGACGGATGGTCCTCGATGGATTCCTGCACCCGCACGTCAGGCGTGATGCCCAGCGCCTGGATCGACCGGCCGGAAGGCGTGTAGTACCGCGCGGTTGTCAGCCGCATCGCGCCGTTGCCCGGCAGCGGGATCACGGTCTGCACCGACCCTTTGCCGAAGCTTCGCGTGCCCAGCAGGATCGCTCGCCGATGGTCCTGCAGCGCGCCGGACACGATCTCCGACGCCGATGCGGAGCCGCCGTTGATCAGCACCACGAGCGGGGCGCCATGCAGGATGTCTTCGCCCTTGGCGTCCCAGCGCTGGCTGTCCTCCGGATGGCGTGCCCGGGTCGAGACGATTTCACCCTGGTCGATGAAATCGGACGAAACCGCGACAGCCTGGTCGAGCAGGCCGCCCGGGTTGTTGCGCAGATCCAGGATCAGGCCACGCAGCTTGCCGCCGCCCTGGGCCTTCAGGTTCCGGATCGCCTGCCTGATGCCGGCATCCGCCTGTTCGGTGAACTGCGAGAGCCGAACATAGCCGATATCGTCTGGCTCCATGCGCGACTTCACCACCTGGATGTGGATGGTCTCGCGGATCAGAGACACCTCGATCGGCTTGTCGAGACTCTGCCGCTTGATCGTCAGCACGATCTTGGAGTTCGGCGGACCCCGCATCTTGTCAACCGCGTCGTTCAGCGTCATGCCGATCAGCGTCTTGCCGTCCAGCGCGGTGATGATGTCTCCGGGCTTGATGCCGGCGCGGGCGGCCGGCGTGTCGTCGATGGGGGAGACGACCTTGATCACGCCCTTGTCCTCGTTGACCTCGATCCCGAGGCCGCCGAATTCGCCTTTGGTCTGGATCTGCATGTCCCTGAACGCTTTCGCGTTCATGTAGGAGCTGTGCGGATCGAGCCCGGTCAGCATGCCGTTGATCGCGTTTTCGATCAGATCCTTGTCATCGACCGGATCGACGTATTCGGCGCGAACGCGCTGCATCACGTCGCCAAAGACCTTCAGCATCTGGTACATGTCCGTGCGACTGCTGTCCTGGGCGAATGCGCGGCCCAGGGATCCTATGCCCGGACCGAAGGCGGTGCCTGCCAGGAAGGCGGTTCCGACCAACAAGCCGTAGCGCCAATGGCGAGCGCGGAAATCCATGCTTTGTTTCCCTTCGGCGCCTCGGGACCACTCCGCGGCGCATGATCAGCCCTTATACAACGAAAACGCCCGACGCGCGCGGGCAAACCGACTCAGCATGTTGTCGCTTAGCGGACCGGCCGGCGTCCAGTATTCATTTCGTCAGGCTTCGAGGCCTTTCGCCACTCGCATCCGGACGGATCGCCGGCACCAGCGTCGCTGGCGGCATCGAGGGGGCAAACCGGCCGGATTTCGGCCTCGGGAGGAGAACCGCCGCGACATCGTCGAGGCGCTGGCGTATCGACACGGGCGTGCATCAGGCTGTCCCCCACCGTGCCATCCCTGCGCCCGCCGGACACGGCGTCTCCCCGGCTCGCCCGGCTGAGCGTGCTGCGCGACCGCCGGCAAGCCGCGAGCGGCGCTGTGGGCGACACCCGCGTGACGGCCCGCGCGGTCGCCGCCCTGCTTCCGGGCGCTGTCCTTCTGAACGCTGTCCTTCCGGGCGGCTGTCCTTCCGGCGCGGACCGGTCGCGATACGGAGCGCACGATGGTTGTCCGCCGGCAACCGACGTCACTTCGCCGCAGAGACAATTGTCGGTGCGTTTCGGTGAAGAAGTGATACACTGCGGAAGCAACGGAATTCGCGCGAGGTATCGGTGAGCGACCGGCAGACGCCACATCTTGCCTACATCGAGTGTGTCCGTGGCTACGCCATTCTGCTCGTCATCATCTGCCATGGGACATTTTTGTTTCCCGAGCTGCCCTATCCGGTGCATCGCGTAACGGTGCTCGGCTGGCACGGTGTGCAGTTGTTCTACCTGGCGAGTGCCGTGACGCTGATGATGTCGTGGCGGCACGAGAAAATCCGCACCGGTGGTTCGGTCGACATCGGAGCCTTCTTCCTGCGCCGGTTTTTCCGGATCGCACCGGCTTATTATCTCGCCTCCATGCTGTACTTCTGGCTCGAACCGCCGGTCGGCGGCTTCGACCCGCTGCAAGCCGCCGGGACCTATCTGTTCGTCAATGCCTGGCGCCCGAGCCTGATGGGCGTATTGCCGAACGGCTGGCCGGTCGTGCCGGGCAGTTGGAGCATCGGCGTCGAATTCACATTCTATGCGGCGTTTCCATTGCTTGCACGGAACATCACCTCTCTGTCGCGCGCAACGTATCTGTTCCTGGCCACGGCGCTCGTCGGCGCGGTGCTGAACTCGCGGCTCCACGCACCGCTGGAAGCCGCGCTTGGCCCGGTTCCGGCCGACAACTTCCTCTATTTCTGGTTTCCCAACCAGATGAGCGTGTTCGCTCTCGGACTGTGCCTGTTCTATCTGCTGGAACGGGACCGCGGCCGCTCGTCCTTGCTGGCAGCTCATCCGACCCTGATCGCGGCGGTCTCGGTCGCGGGCGCGGCCGGCACCGCTTTCATCGCACTGCCGCATTGGTTGAACTGGCAACTGACGTTGCCGCCGAGGTTTCTTCTGGTCAGTCTCCTGATGATGATCTTTGTCCTGGCGCTGGCGCGAAGCAGGCCGGGATTATTTCTCAGCGCGCCGGTCGCTCTGATGGGACGGGTCAGTTTCAGTGCCTATCTCCTGCATGTCGCGGTGCTGAAGATCGTTTCCGATCAGCCATTCCTGCAGGGTTTTTTTCATACCAGCGGCCGGATCGCCGTCGCGGCGTTCGGTCTGGCGATGATCGGTGTCGTTGTGATCGTTCTGGCCGGATCGTGGTGCACGTATCGCCTGATCGAAACGCCGATGATCGGTGTCGGCAAGGCACTGATCCGCCGCCGTCGCCTGGCTGTGCTGCAAAGCACCTATTGAGTGGGGTGTGTCGACAGACAGTTCCGATGCCCCGGTCCGAGGCCGGCCATGACGCGGAGAGAGGCATGCGGGCCGACCGCCGGGCGTCGCCTGACTAGAGCATGATCGCGCTGAGCGGAACGTCCCCGGCGCGTGAATCATGCGATCAAACAAAGAGATAGACCATTTTCGGCCTGCACAGTCAGGCTGAAAATGGTCTAGAGCATGATCGCGCTGAGCGGAACGTCCCCGGCGCGTGAATCATGCGATCAAACAAAGACCTGGACCATTTTCGGCGTGCACAGTCAGGATGAAAATGATCTAGCCGACCGCCGGGCGTCGGCTAACTACTGGACCGCAGCCACGGCGCCGGGTTCACCGGCGTCCCATCGTGCCGCAGTTCCACATACAGTGACGGGCGGCTCGTCTGCGACCCGGGTTCCCAGCTCGGCATCACACCCACCGGCTCTCCGGCGATGAGGCTCTGGCCCAGCTTCACGTCCAGCCGGTCGAAGCCGGACAGCACCACGTGGTAGCCGCCGCCGCAATCGATGATCAACAACAGTCCGTAGCTGCGAAAACTCTGCGCGAACACCACCCGCCCGCCGCATGGGGAGATCACGTGCGCCCCCGGCGGAGCAGCATACGATAGCCCCATCGACGGGCCGCCATCGGTCTGCTGGCCCCAGCTCTTCACCACGACCCCGATCACCGGTGGCTGCAACTGCCCCCGTGGCCCCGAGCCAGGCGCGATCGTCCCGGCTCCGGTCGGATGCGCCGCCACGGCTTCCCTGGCGCGTGCCGCCTCGGCCTCGGCGGTGCGTTTCTGCCGTTCGGCATGCGCCGCCTCCGCGCGCGCCTTTGCCTCGTCGGCGCGGCGCTGCGCCTCAAGGGCGACGATGGCGGCGCGCAGTGTTGCCATGCGCGCGGCGGCGGCCTCGGCCAGGCTGGCGGCGTCCCTGGCCTGCGCTTCCGCAGCGGCCTGTTCGGCGTGCGCGGCAGCGATTTGCTGCTCCAGCGCCCCGGCTTCGCTCTTCTGGACGGCTTCCGCCTCGGCCAGCTTCGGAGCCTCCTGTCGCAGCGCGTCGGCGGCCGCGTCGACCTCCGCCTGATCGCTGCGCAGCGCCTCGGTCTCGATTTCCATCTGCCGCGACAGGCCTTGCAGGACCAGCAGGCCACGCAAGGCCGTATCGGGGGGCACCGGCACCGCCAGCAACGTCTCGGCCGGATACAGCGACAGCCGCTCGATCAGTGGCAGCAGCGGCTGCATTGCCTTTGCCCTCGCCTGCACCCGTTGCTCCGCATCGCTTCGGCGCTGTGCCAGCCCGTCGATGCGAGCGGCGACGTCGGCCGTGGCGGTCTCCGCCTGCCGCAGCCTGGCCGCCGCCTCCACCTGTTCCTGCGCCAGCCTCACGGCTTCGGCCGCGGCTCGCGCGGCGCGGGCCGCGGCATCCTGCTGGGCGGCGCGCTGCTCGCTGTTCGTGCGCTCGGCGGCACGCAGATCCCGGCGGCTGTCATCCTCCCGTGTCGAGGCCGCCAAGGTCGCTGCCGGCGCCAATGCGACCAGCGCAGCAAGCAAGCACCGGAGGACCGATCTTGCCGCAGCGCGCTTCCACCCTGGGTGGAACCGATCCGGCTCATGTTCCGCGAGCAATTTCATCAGCGGGCACGCCTTCGGCGTGCTTGCCGCCGGCGGATCGCTGCGCGATGAGGGCATTTCACAAATCTGGTCAGGCTGATATTGCGCTAATGGGCAATCACCATCGGCTCGTTCATCACCAGCGCTTCGGGAGCCGGGCCCGACACGGTCACGCCGCTCACCAGGACGATGTCGATCCGGAACGGGTGGGCGTTGCCCACCGCATGCACGCCCTCGAACACCAGTTCGCTTCCCAGTCCGCTGCACAGCGTGTTCAACGGATGATAGACACCGCTGCGATTGATGATTTCGTGCACATCGGGACGCGGGCACCACACCGGTGCGTATTGAGCTACGTCACCGAGTGTCAGGCGAACCCACTGCACATCGGTATTGCACAGGCACCATCCACTGACGGCCACGGTGATGCCATCCGGCGTGTCGCGGGCCAGCAACTCGACCGACCAGCGCGGCACGACGCCCGCCCAGGGCGGAGTCGGCGGCCACCCGCCTCGGTCGCGGCGGCGGGCGATGGGTGAAGACGCGGACACCTGGACCCGGCGCCTTGGTCAGCCAGAACAGCATGGACGAGGAGGCATCCTGGCGGCTCAGCAGGTTGAAGAACGGTCGTCCGACGGCGGCGGCGAGGGCGCCGAACATTTCGAAAAAGCTGTCCGGCGCACCGACCTGCTGGCAGATCCGCCGCATTGTGTCCTCGCCGACCGGGTCGGGATCCAGCGGGATCATTTCGGCGGAGGTGAATCCGACCTCGCTGCCAAGGTCCTCCAGTCCCTCGCTGTCGAACAGGTGCTTCACCTCCAGGCCGGACAGCAGGCCGGGGTCGCCGCGATGGACCAGAAGCCGCCTTGTGTGGCCGAGAAAATCCAAAGCGACATCCTGCCCCTCGGGCCACACCCGGTCGCGGGCGTATCGCTGCACCAGAGCCTCCGCCATCGCCAGGCACATGGCGTCGTAATACCGGCGGTTCGGCACCACGAATACCGCGCGTCCACCTGGTCTCAGCGCACGATGCACCATCGTCAGGAATGCACGCACGTCGAAGACCACCGCGAGCAGGGCGGTCCCGATAATGGTGTCGGCCACCGCGTCGCGGACAGTATCCTGGGATGTGCCTGTCGTCGCATAGGTGACGGGCCGATCGGCTTCGAGGCCGAGGGACGCAGCGTGTGTCCTGGCCGCCTGCAGCATCTCTATTTCGGTATCGAGCACGAGCAGGCTGCGAAAGCCCTGGCCGGCCGCGATCGCGTGGGTCGTCTCCCCGCGACCGCAGCCGAACTGAATGACATCGCCCAGGAAAGCCGGCCAGCGATGGCCCGCCACGGCTTCGATCCGGGCAAGCAGATCGGGCGTCGCCGCCACGTGCCAGCCTGACTCGTCGTGGTAGCGGCCTGAACCCGCGCCCAGTGGCGGCGAGTCGCCGGCGAAATCGGCGATTCCATCAACGATGCGGAGGGTGCGTTCGCAATCCGCGCACCGCAGCGCATCGTCCGAGACGGCGGCCAGCCGGCCCTTGCAATGCGGGCAATGCAGCTGGTCAGGCAGTTTCATCGTGCCGGGGTGCGGCCGAGATTAAGCGAAGCCATGGGATGACGCCCGGGTCGCGCTGGGTTTCCCGGCGCGGCGAGGCACGACCCGGACGGGTTGGCGCCGGGCATTCGCTTATCGGCCAGTGAAGCGAGGCTTGCGCTTTTCCTTGTAGGCACGAATACCCTCCTGAAGATCGTCCGATTGCCGCACCTTGGCGATTGTCTGGCTGACCGCCACCATACGCTCGATCGGGCCGGCTGGCATGATTTCATTGACCAGGCGCTTGAGCGCGCCGATCACCAGAGGCGCGGATTCCAGGAGCTGCCCGGCCATCGCCAACGCTTCCGTTTCATGCGTCCCGATCGGCACGACACGGTTGACGAAGCCGACGTCGTAGGCGCGCCGGGCGGGCACTTTGGTGCCTAGCAGCATGATCTCCATCGCCAGATGGTGCGGCATGCGGGCCACCAAGGCGCTGATCCCGCCGGCTGTCGTCCCCAGCTTCGCTTCGGGATAATAGAATTGCGTGTCCTCGGTGCAGACCAGCAGATC
This sequence comes from uncultured Alphaproteobacteria bacterium, assembly GCA_963817185.1. Lineage (GTDB taxonomy): Bacteria > Pseudomonadota > Alphaproteobacteria > Acetobacterales > Acetobacteraceae > Rhodopila. The sequence continues at coordinate 396,495 of CAWFNN010000009.1, forward strand.
GCACATCATGACCATGACGATGCCGCCGCCGACCACCCAGCCGGAGGTCGCGGCGATGATCGGCTTGTCGGTGTGGAAGCCGACATTCGGGATGGCGCGCCACAGTTCCGGCAGGTCGTTGACGTCGGCGCCGGAGGAGAACGCGCGCGTGCCGGTGGCGCCGAGAATCGCAACGCGCTTGTCCGGATCGGCGTCGAAGGCGCGGAATGCCTGCTGCGTCTCGACCGCGACGGCCTGGCTGATGGCGTTCAGCCGTTCAGGTCGGCTGATGCGAATGATCGAGATCGCGCCGCGATCTTCGACGGTGACGACCGGCATGGCGGTTCCCCCGGGCCCTTCAAGGTGGGGTGATCTTAGGGGATTGCGGCGATTCGTGGCGAGACGCCGCCGCCTTGAATTTCCGTGGCAGTCACGGCCTTCGTCGCGACTGCGCTCCAACCGGCCGCCCGTGCGACACGTGCCAGCCCGGATCAGGTTGGCGCTTCCGGGATGTGCCTAAGAACGCCGGGAACGAGACCGAATGTCACCCGTGCGCCTCCGACGCTCCGGGCAGAACGCACGCCTGCCCTGGGTCGGAAGTACCGCAGGCAACGATCCACCCGTGATCCGGGACTCTTGCCAACCGCTCGCCTGGGTTCCATCGTCCGCCCCCATGTGGTTCGCACCGCCCAGGGAAATCCCGACCCGGGTCCTGACCCGCCTGCCCGACCGGTTCCGCCGGCTGGAGCGAACCGAATGGGCCGATGCCAACCGTGCCGGAGACCCGGTGGACGGCTTTCTCGAAGGCCCGTGTTACGACGCGCAAGGCCGCCTGCACGTCGTCGACATCCCCTGCGGCCGGATCTTCCGCATCGAGGCCGACAACGACTGGACCCTGGTCGCCGAATACCCCGGCTGGCCGAATGGCCTGAAAGTTCAGCCCGATGGGGTCCTGCTTGCCGCGGACTATCGTCACGGGCTGGTGCGGATCGACCCGAACACCGGCGCCACCTCGGCCCTGCTGCAGACGGTCAACAGCGAGGGCTTCAAGGGGCTGAATGACCTGACTCTGCATGCCGACGAATCGATCCTGTTCACCGATCAGGGGCAGACCGGGCTGCAGGATCCCACGGGGCGCGTCTGGCGGCTGCACAAGGACGGGCGGCTCGACAAGTTGATCGCCACCGGCCCCAGTCCCAACGGGCTCGTCCTGAACACGGCGCAGACGCATTTGTATGTGGCAATGACCCGCTCCTGCGAGGTCTGGCGGTTCCTGCTGCGCGCTGATGCCGTGGTGGCCAAGGCGCAATGCTTCGCGCGTGTGCCGGCCGGCCTGGTCGGCCCCGACGGCCTCGCGATGGACTCCGCGGATCGCCTCTACATCGCCAACCCCGGCCACGGCTGCGTCTGGGTCATCGACCCTCACGGCGTTCCCCTGTATAGGATCCAGTCAGCCATCGGTCGCATGACCACCAACTGCGCGCTCACTCCCGATGAGCGCAACCTGGTCATCACCGAATCCGAAACCAACACGATCCTGATCGCGGAGGTGCCCCGACCATGACCCAGTCCGGCATGACCGGCGAATTTGTTTCCGTCTGTGAGGTAGGCCCGCGCGACGGGCTGCAAATCGCCAAGACCCGCATGTCCACCGACGACAAGGTGAAGTGGATCATCTCCCTCGCCGCCGCCGGCATCAAGGAGATCGAGGTCGGCAGCTTCGTCCCCCCGCGGGTGATCCCGCAACTGGCGGACACGCCCGAGGTTGTGGCAAAGGTCCTCGCGGCCTTGCCGGATCTCACTGTGCAGGCGCTGGCCCCCAACCTGCGCGGTGTCCAGAACGCCTATAATGCCGGCGTCCACAAGATCAGCATCCCGGTTTCCGTCAGCGAGGGCCACAGCCGGGCTAACCTCAACCGCACGCCGGCGCAGTCGATCGAGATGATGCGCGAGATCATGGCCTGGCTGAAGGCGCAGCCACGGAAAGTTCCGGTTGTGGCGGGCGCCTCCACCGCGTTTGGCTGCTCGATCGACGGCGTGGTGCCGACGGCGAAGACCGTCGCGCTGTGCACGGGCCTCGCGGATGCAGGCGTGGACCAGATCATGCTTGCCGACACCGTCGGCTACGCTCATCCCGTGCAGATCAAGGAGGTCGTGCTGGCTGCCCGCGAGGCGATCGGGCCGGTGCTGTATGGGCTGCACCTGCACGACACGTGCGGCCTGGGGATCGCCAACGCGCTGGCCGGGCTGGAAGTCGGCATCCGCGCCTTCGACTCCTGTCTGGCGGGTCTCGGCGGCTGCCCGTATGCGCCCGGTGCCTCCGGCAACGTGGTGACCGAGGATTTGGTGTTCCTGCTCGAAAGCATGGGTTTCACCACCGGCATCGACATCCCCGCGTTGCTGGAATCGCGGAAAGTGCTGCACGCCGGGTTGCCGGCGGAGGCGCTGCACGGGCAGATGCCCAAGGCGGGCCTGCCGCCGACATTTCGCAAAGCGGCCTGAAGCCGGCTGCTCCGTCACGGCATGTTTTGCCCGCGACGGTGCGGGAGATTCGGGGCGCCGAAGCACCTGACGCCTCGCCTGCAATCCCACCGGGCGATGTGCTTCAGGTAGTGTCATACACGCCGGTTGCCGTCTGACCGATGAATTCTTGTGCGGTATTAAAATAATACTGTTCAGAAGCCCTCAACTCATTTCTGATGAGGCTCGAAATGTCATTATCGAAAAATGATCACGGATCGGCGGGCGATATGCTGTCGGACACCGACCGGTTTCAGACCACCGACATGGTTTCGCTTGCCGCGGCCGCGTTTGAGGCAATGGGGGACTCGATGTCCGCCTCGGCGATGGCGGTCAGCAAAATCGTGCCCGCCGCGCCCGCCGGCCTGCCGGAACCGCAACTCGACGACTACAACTACGGCAGTACCTCGGTTTACGGCAGCAACGTCTTGGCGGCCTGGCAGTACAGTTCCGGTGCCGGCGTGACCGTCGGCATGGTGGATGACGGTTTCGCTCCTCTGGCGACCGCGACATTCGGGAATTTCTCCGCCACGCTGTCGAAGGCGTTCGGGAGCGTCCCGAACAGCCTCGCCGAACCGCCCGGCGGCTTTCATGGCAGCACGACCGCCGGGCTGATCGACGCAACCGGGTCCGGCGGGTCGCCGGAAGGACTGGCGCCCAATGCCGCCATCGCCGGGGTGAAGGTCACGTTCTCCACCGCGACCGTTGCGATCCTGGCGCAGGCCGAGGAGTACGCCGCGTCGGTGTCCTCCGTGGTGAACAATTCCTGGGACTATACCGGATACGGCGTGGGAGAGCCGGACAATCCCAGCTTCGGGGTCTGGTACTCGGCGATCGAGTGGGCGATGGCGGACGGCCGCGGCGGCCTGGGTGACATCATTACGTTCGCGGCCGGAAATGGCCGGCAGGACGCCAACGACCTCGCTGTCCAGCCGATTGCGGCGGATTATCGCGTCATCGCGGTGGGGGCGACCGACGCCGACGGGTTGGTCGCCAATTATTCGACGCCGGGGGCCGCGTTGCTGACGTCGGCGATCGGCGACAACGTGGCGGTCGTCAATTCCAGCGGACCGGGCAGTTCCGTCGATAGCGGCACGTCCTATTCCGCGCCCACCGTTGCGGCCATCGCTGCGATGATGCTCAGCGTCAATCCCGCCCTCGGCTGGCGCGACGTGCAGGAGATCCTGGCCGATGCGTCGTATATACCCGCGCCGAGCGCCGGGAGCTTCACGTATAACGGGGCCACGGGCTGGAACGGCGGAGGAATGCACTTTTCCAACGATCTGGGCTACGGCGTGGTGGATGCGAATGTCGCGGTTAACCTCGCTCGGTCCTGGACCGAGCAGTCGACGAGCGCGGATATGGGTGTGGCGACCGTTACTCATGCGGCTGCTTTCACCGTCGGCATGAACGCCAGTGACGAAAGCACGGTCGCGGATACCTCCGACATCCGTGTTCAGCACGTCGAGGTGACGATCAACGATACTTACCTGCCGGTCGCACGGTCGAAGATCGTGCTGATTTCGCCGGACGGAACGCAATCCGTCCTGGTCAACCAGATCGGGCTGGTGAATGGCGTCGATAAGACCGGCGGACTGGACGTATCCGGCTCCACCATGACCAGCAACGCCTTCTGGGGGGAGAATGCGACTGGCACCTGGACGCTGGAAGTCGAGGACATCGACGGCCAGCAGATCGGCACGATCAACAACTGGAGCCTGACGTTCATCGGCGACGATGCGGCGACGGTGCAGACTCCGCTGGTGTACACGCCGGAATTCGCCACGATCGCGACGGCGTCACGGGAGGTGGTTAAGCCAGGGACATCGACAACGATCGACCTGATCGCGTTGCCCGGGACGACGGCGATCAACCTGAACGGCGGCGACGGGGAGATCGACGGGGTCGGCGTCACCGTCGGCACGGGCCTGGAGAACGCCAACGCCGACGGCAGCACCGGTACGGTGACGCTGACCGGGCGGACCGGGGGCGGCAGCGAACTGACCGGCGGCGACGGTGTATCCACGCTTGTCGGTTCCGGCGGCGACACGATCAACGCCGGGCTCGGCAGCAGTACCGTCGAGACGGGTGCCGGCGGCAGCAGCGTCACGCTGTCCAGCGTTGCGGCGTCGACCGTAACGGTCGATTCCGGCGGCGGGGACACGATTTATGCCGGGCTGGCGAGCGCGACCATTACCGACAGCGGGAGAGGTGATACGATCTACGATCAGTCCGCCCGCCTGAGTTTCATCAACGGCAGTGGCACCAGCGCATTGTATGAAGGCACCGGCAGCGTGACCGTTCAGGCCGGCGCCGGCGGCGGCACCTACTACGCCGGTTCGGGGGGCGGCAGCCATCTCACGGCGGGCGCCGGCCTCGTAACCTTTTACGGCGAGGCGTCCGGCGACGTGCTGACCGCGGCGGGACCGGCCGCGGACAGGCTGGTCGCAGGGGCTGGCGCCGAAACCTTGTCGGGTGGCACGTCCACCGGGTCGACAACGCTTCAGGCGGGTTCGGGGCAGGACACGCTGATCGCGGGCGAGGGTAAGACCACGTTCATCGTCGGCACCGGCAACAGCAGCCTCGCGCTCGGCGGGATCGGCGACATCATCCAGATCCAGTCCGGCGAGGCGGGCGGGCTGGACACCGTCACCGGCTTCCAGCCCGGGGTTGACGACCTGCACCTGGTGAATTTCGCGGCCTCGGCGGAGACCGGCGCGATCGACGCGGACAGGCCGGACGGACGCGGCGGGACGCTGCTGACATTCGCCGACAACACCAGGATCGACCTGCTGGGCGTTGCCAAGGTCTCATCCAGCTATTTCGCCTAGCGCAATATCAGCCTGACTCGAATCGCGAAGCGACCTCAGGCTGATGAAATTGCTCGATAAATATGAGCTGGAGCGAGCGGCCGCGCCATGACCGACGCTTGACGTCCTCGGTTGCCATCCCGCCTGGAGCCGGTCGACCGGCGCGGGTCAGGTTCCCGCCGTGAAATGCATTTTCATTGGCACGAAGTAATAGGCTTGCCAGCCACCGTCGCGGTAGCCGAAGTGGCCGTCCGGCACGTTGGTATGGTGCAGGGTGATCCGCGTGCCGCCCGGAACAGGCTCCAGCAGGACCTCGATCCGCGAATCGGCGTCGGTCCGTTTGAACTGCGTCGTCCGCCACGACTGGACGATCAGGCGGTCGGGTTCCAGCCGCAGGTTGCGCCCCGAGATGTAACCGTCCCACACGATAAAATCGGCATCCTCCTGGTCCGAGATCTGCGCCGGTTGCCCGCCGGTGATCCGTTCGTGACCTTCGCTGCTGAGCCAGGCCTCATAGATCTGCCGCGGGCTTGCCGGGATAACGTCGGACACGGTGAATTCGAATGCCATGGCCGTCCTCCTTTTTCTGCCGCCCGCTACACGACCCCGTGGCGTGCGCCTGGCCACTACGCGTAGTTGTACCTTGGCTTCCAACCCGCCGGACCATCGGGGAGCAGATCGAAGAAATGCCAGACCGAACAGAAATCGTCACCTGGGCCGAGCGCCGCGTCGGACACCCGAAGCACGTGATCGCCGTCCTTCCGAAACGCCGAGATGCCCGGCATCCAGCCGCCGCTTGTAGAACGATACCCCATGTCGGCGGCGAAGTTTGTGTTGGCGTGGCTGACCATCGGGAACCGCCAGCCGCGGCCGTCGGCGAATTTCTTCTGCGCCTCCGGAAGATCCGGACTCGAAACAACAAATCCGGCGCGGTTGGCGAGATGGTCGTAGACGCCATTGAAACCATCGGCCCACAGCGTGCAATATGCGCAGGAAGCGCCCATGTTGTGGATCACGATGAGATCCGGCTTGCCGGCGAACAGGGCGGAAAGCTGCACCGTCCCCTGCGGTGTGGCGAAGGCGTAATCCGGCACTTCCTGCGGCTCGACCGAGGCTTGCATCGCACGCATCTTGTCACGCAGTTCGGTGATCTGGCGGCGGTATGAAGCGAGCTGCTCGGCGGTTTCCTGGTACTTCATCGGTTTGATCCTCCGTACATTACTTGATCAGTCGGCGTATCCGTGGTGAAGGCGAATCCGGGCTCGCGAATCAGCGGTGCTTCTGCTGCTTCCGTCGCACCGCGGGCTGTTGCTCGCGGGAACGCTTTTCCTCGAGGTCTTCCAACGCAATCGCGAGCAGCCCGAACTGTTGGTGCCAATACTTGCTGTAGCGGTTCAGCCAGACCGCTGCCGGCAAGATCGGTCCGGCGACCAGGCTGCAACGACTGATACGCCCCGTCCGCTCCTGGCTCACGAGTCCGGTGCGAACAAGCACCTGGATGTGCCGTGACACCGCCTGCAACGAAATATCGAACGGCGCCGCAAGCTCGGAGACGAGCTTTGGCTCCTCGTCAAGTTGTTCAAGAATTCTGCGCCGCACCGGATCGGACAGCGCGAAGAAGACCCGGTCGATAATGGTCTCTTCAGGATCTTCGCCCTCCTCGACTAGACGGACTGTGGGTTTCTCCCTCGTCATCAGGCGTGTTTATCAACCCGTGGGTTGATAGTCAACTGGAGGATTGAGTATTCCCCCACAGTCCGGTGCCGTGACCGTTCGGCAGCATCCTGGCGCCTAGAGCGTGATCCGCACAGGTGGAATCACCGGAGCGGTGAATCACGCTCTCAAACAGAGAGCTAGAGCGGGTTCCGTGAGCCAACGCGAATGGAAACCGCTCTAGCCAGACCGTTTCCACTCCAGGTGAAAACGCTCTAATTGAGAAAGATCTTGCCCGGGTTCATCACGCCGCGCGGATCCAGCGCCTGCTTCACGGCGCGCATCACGGTCAGCGCCTCCGCGCCGTGTTCCTGCTCCAGGAATTCGCGCTTGCCGATGCCGACGCCATGCTCCCCGCTGCACGACCCGCCAAGGGCGAGCGCCCGCGCCACGATCTTCCTGTCCAGTTCCCATGCCCGGGCGATGCCATCGGGTTCCGGCGGCGCCAGGATCACGGTATGGAAATTGCCGTCCCCGACATGCCCCACGATTGGCGCGGTCAGGCCAGAAGCGATGATATCCTGCTTTGCCCCCAGGATCGCCTCGTTGAGCCGGGAAATCGGGACGATCGCGTCCGTGGTGATCCCCTTGTGCCCCGGCTTCCATGCCAGGCACGCCCAAAGGGCGTCATGCCGCGCCTGCCAGAGCTTGGCTCGGGCGGCGGCTTCGGTGGCCCAGGCGAAACCGAGACCCTCATAGCCAAGCGCGATCTCCTCCGCCTGGCTGGCCTGTTCGGCGACGGCGGCCGGCGTGCCGTGGAACTCGAAGAACAGCGTTGGCAGCGCGGCCAGCCCCTCGAGTTTCGAATAGGCGATGCAGGCAGCCATCTGCACTTCGTCCAGCAGTTCCATGCGCGCGACCGGGATGCCCAGTTGCAGAACGGCGATCACGGTTTCCACCGCGTCGCGCAGGGTCTGGAACTGGCAGGTGGCGGATGACACCGCCTCCGGGATGCCGTGCAGGCGGAGTTGGATTTCAGTGATAACGCCGAGTGTCCCTTCGGAGCCGATGAACAGCCGGGTCAGGTCGTAGCCCGACGACGACTTGCGGACGCGCCCGCCGGTGCGGACCAGCCGCCCGTCCGGCATCACCACGGTCAGCCCCATGACGTTGTCCCGCATCGTCCCATACCGCACCGCATTTGTCCCGGACGCCCGGGTTGCCGACATGCCGCCAATGGTGCAGGCCGACGTCCCCGGATCGACCGGAAAGAACAGGCCGAGATCACGCAGGTGGGTGTTCAGCTGATCCCGCGTGACCCCCGCCTCGACCCGGCAATCCATGTCCGCCTGGCTGACGTCGAGGATCCGGTTCATATGCGACAGGTCCAGCGTGATGCCGCCACGGACCGGGGTGACGTGGCCTTCCAGCGACGTCCCGGCCCCCCACGGCACCACCGGCACGTGCTCGGCGTGGCATAGCGCCATCAGCTTGCACGCCTCGTCCGTGGTCTCGATGAACGCGACGGCGTCGGGCATCACCGGCGGCTGGGTGTCCTGGCCGTGCGAGTGGTGGTCGCGCAACGCCGCGTTGGTGGTGATGCGGTCGCCGAGGAACGCGCGGGCGGCGGTGATCAGGGCTTCGACAGGCATGGGCGGATCCTGGCTGCGGACATGGTGGAGGATTGGACCCGGGCCGGTTTCCTGGCAAGCGGTTCCTGGTTTGAATTTCAACCGGGCGATTGTTGACGGCAACGGCTTCGGAGCGCGCGCTCCTCCGCCTGCATGTCATCACGTTGCAAGTGTGGCATCTTGGCAGGGAATCTGATCGGACCAAGCCTGCTTGAGGGGTGTCCCTGGCTCCTTGCCCACCAGCACATCGAGTACCGCTCCTGGCACCGGCCGGCTGAACAGAAAGCCTTGACCTTCTGAGCAACCATACGCGCGGAGTTCATCGGCCTGGGCGCTCGTCTCCACACCCTCGGCAACGACGCGGATCCCAAGGGCTCCGGTCAAGCCAACCACGGCACCCACGATGGCGCCCGCATTTGGATCCTTGCCCAGCCGGGACGTGAAGCCACGATCGATCTTGATCTTGTCGAAACGGAACTTCTGCAGGTAGCCCAGGCTCGAATAGCCGGTACCAAAATCGTCCATCGCCAGTTTGACACCCATGTCGCGCAGACGCTGCAGGGTGGCCAGAGTTTCCTTGGTATCCCGCATCAGCACACCCTCGGTGATCTCCAGTTCGAGGCGCGCGGGGGAGATCCCCGTCTCGCGCAGGATGTCGGTCACCACGCGGCGGAACTCCGGATGGCGTAATTGCACAGCCGATACGTTAACGGCGATCTCGATATGCTCCGGCCAGTTCGTCGCGTGACTGCAGGCTTCACGCAGCACCCATGCGCCGATCGGCACGATCAGGCCGCAGTCCTCGGCGAGTTGAATGAACTGTGCCGGTGGAGTGATGCCGTGGCCGGGCCAATTCCAGCGCACCAGCGCCTCCGCGCCGAGCATCCGGCCGGTCAGCAGATCAACCTGTGGCTGATAAAGCAGGATCAGACTTTGTTTGCCGACGGCAGAACGAAGGTCCGTTTCCATGGCATGACGTTCCCGCAGCTTCTCGTTCATGTCTGGTGCAAAGAAGCAGAACCGCCCGCGCCCCTCCTCCTTTGCCTGGTAAAGCGCGATGTCGGCCTGTTTCATCAGTTGGTCGGCCTCGTTCGGCACACCGATTTCCGACAAGGTAACGCCAATGCTGATGCCGACATGCTGGAGTTGTCCATCCAGATCGACCGGCGCATCGACCGCGGCGATCAGGCGCTGCCCAAGAGCCTGTGCGTCCTCCGCGCGCTGGAGCATGGGCTGAATCACCCCGAATTCGTCGCCGCCGAGGCGCGCCAGCGTGTCGCTTGCACGCAGGCAGGTAAGCAGCCTCTCGGCCATTGTCCTCAGCGTCGCGTCGCCCGCCGGATGCCCCAGAAGGTCGTTGATGATCTTGAAATGATCGAGGTCCATATAGAATAGCCCGACGCGGCCGCCGTCACGGCGCGCCTGGGCGAGCGCCTGCTCCAACCGATCGTGGAACAGCCGGCGATTCGGCAAACCGGTCAGAAGATCGTGCGCGGACAGGAACGAGGCGTGTTCGATAGCCGCTGTCAGCATCCGCAATGGCGCGACGCGCAGCAACAAAAACGTCAGCAGACCCAGCATGCAGGATCCGCAGGCTACGATCGCGGTTACCGTCAACGCCGGGCGCAGTGAACGGGTGATTTCCACCGAACCGAGATGCGTGCTTCCATCCGCTACCGGAAGACGGGCGGCGAGAGTGGGCCAGGCCGGTGGCACGGCGGTCGCCACTTCGACCACCGTTCGTTCGGTCCCGGAAAAGATGCGCCGCTGCTCCGCTACGGCGTCAAATTCGTCCGCAGCCGGTAGTTGGCCGATCTGCAGGTTAGTCACGTCAGGGTGTGTCGCACTGTCTGCGAGAGCATTCCAAAAAACCGGGTTCCGGCGCGCTTCATCCGCGACCTGGCTGGCGTAAAGCCGAGCGCCGATTTCAAGTTCGCCGCGAAGCCGCGCCTGAGCCGCGAAGAACCACGAGGCCGGCAAGGCCGCCGCGATCACCGCTGCCGCGAGCGCGGCGAGCACGGTGATCATGCGCACCATGCTGGCGTCCGGGGTTCTGACTCCGCTCTGTCGCGGCCTCGGTCTGAAAATACTCAGGTATCCGCAGCGGACCGGGTGCCATTCCTGTGAATACGGTTCCGGAACGTGGTGTAGGGCCGGATTGTCAGCGGCAACTGTCATTCCTGGTTCCCTGATTGAATGCGAGCGATAAAACGCGAATGGCGCGACTCTAGGCGGCCCGCGTTAACAAATTGCTAATTCTTGATGGGTAATGTGCGCCACGCCGCCGCGGCGCGTCCTGCCTCGCCGCGTCGGCCGGAATGCCGTTGCAGAACGACGACGCGGAGCTTCGTGCCTGAACACTCAAGAAGGATCTGTCGAAGATGCCACGCTTGGTCACTTTCATGGCCGCACTGCTGATGACCATGGCCACGGCGGCATCAGCCGAAACTGTCGGCTTTGCACAGGTGGGGACCGAAAGCGACTGGCGCACTGCTTTCTCTGCCGACATGAAGGCGGAGGCTAAGGCCCGTGGCATCGATCTGCGTTTCGACGAAGCCGGAGGAAATGTCGAGCGTCAGTTCGCCGCCGTGCGGCGCTACATCGCGGAGCGGGTCGATGCGATCATCATAGCGCCGGCTGTTGTCACCGGATGGACCCCGGTGCTGGAAGAAGCGCAGGCTGCGCATATTCCAGTGTTCATTGCCGACCGCTCGGTCGATGCCGATCCGTCACTGTTTGTGGCGCGGATCGCCGCTGACTTCAATCTCGAGGGCCGTCTCGCCGCGTCCTGGTTGGCCCAGGCAAGCCGCGGCCGTTGTGCCATCGTTGAGTTGCAGGGCTCCATTGGCGCGGCCCCAACCATCGAACGGGAGAAGGGTTTCGAAGCCGTCATCGCGCTATTCCCTGGCATGCGCATCGTTCGCTCGGAAAGTGGCGACTTCACCGAGCAGGGAGGCCGGCAGGTGATGACGAAATTCATCGCATCCACCGGCGGGTTGAAGGGTATTTGCGCTGTGTGGTCGCATAACGACAACATGCTGCTGGGCGCGATCGAGTTGATGAAATCCGCCGGTCTGCATCCCGGCAAGGATGTGATGACGATCTCCGTGGACGGCGTGCCGGGCATCTTTCGCGCCATGCTGGCGGGCGACGCAAATGCATCGGTGGAGCTGAAGTCCGACATCGGCAAGTACATCTTCGACGTGGTGCAGGGCTATCTTGCGGGCAAGCGCGACTATCCGAAGTGGGTGGTGATCCCCAGCGACCTGCACACACAGGCGGACGCGGCGAAGATGCTTCAGCGTCACGCTGCCCTGACCATCGGCGGTCCCGACCGGCCGCTCCTGTGACGGAGCCCCAGCGCGGTCAGCGACAAGTGGGCATGTTCAACCGGCAAGAGGTTTGGTCGTCGCGCCAAGTGCGCATGGCATGCAACTCAAGGCAGGCCAATATCACGACGTGAGCGGGTAAGCCGGCTGAGCGATTTCCTGATACTCAGCGCCTTGTGTCGCAGCCTCGCCCGCGGCAAGAACCTTCCCGAGCATGGTTGGTTGACGAATGCCAGGAAGCCTCCGCCTGGACATGAATGTAAGTCGTCCCCATGCGGCGGATAGTCGGCGCATCTCATCCAGCCCTTACTCCATCGCGGTCTTCGCGATGGGTCCGTCCTCGACGGGTTCCGCATCCTTCCGGCCGGTGATGATCCGGGGCAGCAGGAAAACCAGCGGGACCGCCGCCGCCGTGGTGACCGAATTGGCGATCACCAGGGAATCAAACGAAAAATGATACTGGTCCAGCAGCTTCGAACCGAACCAGTCGGTTCCAAACAGGGCCAGGTTGCGGACACTCACCATCAGCGAGAAGCCCAGTCCCTCGCTGCCGGCCGGGGTGGCGCGCACCGCGAGGTCCATCAGCGCCAGTTCGGCCAGAGTGTAGCCGAAGCCGTTGAACCCCTCGATCGCCTGCGCCCGGCCCACCGACGAATAGAACAGGTATCCCAGGTTGGCGGCCGTGCCCAGGATGATGCACCCCGCCAGCAGCGTGTGCAGCTTCATCCGCCGGCACAGGATGCCATAGCCGACCGCGGCCAGCACGCCGAAAACCCCGCCGATCAACTGCAGGAACCCCTGCATGTGGGTGTCCATGTGCAGGTCGTTCTGCTGCTTGTAGAACAGTGCCGTCGCAAATCCCGGCGCGATGTAGAACAGCGCCATCAGGCCGGCCGCAGCCCACATGGCCCGCGCGCTCGCTATGTTCACGAGTTGGGTGTTGGCATTGCCCAGGAGCCGCCGCGAAGTCCAGTCGCTGAGGCTGCTCCCGCAGATAAAGTATGGTCACGGGCACCAGCAGGAACATGATCCCGCCGCACGCCCAAGCGGTCCAACCGAAGGCGACGCTGGCGAGATAACCGGCAGCAGGGCCGTTCACGATCAGGCAGGCCTGTTGCACGAACTGGCGGATCGCGGTCAACCGGCCCGAGCCGGAAACGGCCTGCGCGATTTCCACCATAAAGCCGCCTACCACCGTGCTGGTCACCACCATGAAGATGTTTATGACGATCACGACGAGCAGCAGATCGCGATAGGTGTGCGGCGTAACGGTCAAGGCGAACCACGCGAGGGCCGCAAGCGTGGCGCTCAGCGCGATATAGCTCTTGCGGCGGCTGCCAAACAGCGGAAAGGCATCGGTGACGATGCCGGCGAAAGGCTTCAGGTACCAGGCGAGCCCCGCCCAGAAGAAGAACGCGGCGTTGCTGCTGCGGTCGAGATGCAATTCGTTCTTCAGAAGGTTCTGCAGCGGCAGGCGGGCCAGGACCTGCGGCTGGGCCAGCGTCGTGGCCAGGACACCGGCGACGACGATGATCGCCGCGTGGCTTAGCGACCGGTTCGAGGGTTGCCTGTTTGGCACGGGCTCCTTTGGGGCTGGGCCGCCTTGTGGGTGTGCGGTGTCGGTTGGTGCGGCCATGGCAGCGCCAGGATCGGCCGAATTGCCGAGAGCTGGCAACATGCCGCGCCGTTGGTCCGGTACCGCGGGAACAATCGGCTTGACACGCAAACAGCTTCAGGCGTGCGATTGGTTTGCATGCCCGTCCAATCAACCGCTATCCTGGAGCAATATCAGCCTGACCCGGATCGCGAAACGACCTCAGGCTCATGAACCTGCTCGATGAATATGGGCCAGTGTCCCGATTCGGAACTTCGCCATGCCTGGATCAGCCGCCTTACGAACTTCCGAAATCGATGAGGACACTAGTCTTACTGAGTCGCAAAATGGAGCTTCCCCCAAATCAGCGCGGCCTCGTAAACAATGGAGATTCATGCCCCTGACTGTGAGGCAATCATGGATCTCCTGGAGAACGCCAGCCGCCTGAGGTTCGAGGCCTACGTCGAGCAACTGGCCAGCGTCATCGGCCATGCCGACCGCGTGGTGCCTTTGCACGACTACTGCACCGGGCTGCTGCTGCCCGGCGAGCGCAAGAGCGTCGAACCGATGGCGGCCCTCACCGCGCCAGCCGCCACAGCGGCGAAACACCAGTCGTTGCTGCATTTCGTCGCCATCGCCCCCTGGTCCGATGAGGCTGTGCTGACCAAAGTGCGCCAGATGGCGCTGCCAAAGATCGAAGCACTCGGCGCGATCGAAGCCTCGATCATCGATGACACCGGGTTCCCCAAAAAGGGCAAGCACTCGGTCGGTGTCGCACGGCAGTACTGCGGCCAACTGGGCAAGCAGGACAATTGCCAGGCGGTGGTCTCGCTGTCCATCGCCAACCACCACGCCAGCCTGCCCGTCGCGCACCGGCTCTATCTGCCCGAGGCCTGGGCGAACGACCCAGATCGGAGAAAGCAAGCCAAGGTTCCCGGGGACGTCGTCTTCAAGACCAAACCGCAGATCGCCTTGGACCACCTGCGCGTCGCGCATGCCGCTGGCATTCCACTCGGCACGGTGCTGGGCGATGCTGGCTACGGCTATGATGGCCAGTTCCGCGAGGGAATAACGCAACTGGGGTTGCTCTACGCCGTCGGTATCCAATCGAACGTGCTGATGTGGAGGGCTGACACCCTCCTGCCGGGGCCGGACGGGCCGAAACTGTCACGTCCGCAACTGCGTGCGCAGCAGATCTCCGCCCAGGAGCTGGCACTCAGCCAGCCGGCGGCAGCTTGGCAAAACGTCACCTGGCGCGAAAATGGCGAGGCGTTCACCTCACGTTTTACGCGTCTGCGCGTCCGCCCGGTTACGCGGGCCGAGTCACCCGCGGAGGAGTGCCTGCTGATCGAATGGCCGGAGGACGAGGCGGCGCCGACCAAATACTGGCTATCCACCTTGCCGGCCGATATGAGCTTCGAGGCACTGGTCGATCGCGCCAAACTGCGCTGGCGGATCGAACGGGACTATCAGGACCTCAAGCAAGAACTTGGCCTGGGTCATTACGAAGGACGCGGATGGCGTGGGCTCCATCACCACATCACGCTGTGTATCGCAGCCTACGGCTTCCTGATCGCCGAGCGGGCGATTTTTCCCCCAGGAGCCAGAAAACACGGCAGATCCGCGACGGTTGACGTTTCCGCCGGTCACCGATCCGAAGGCGCCGCCGCGGCGTCCCGAGCGCCATATTTCGAACTCTATCGCCACGCTGAGGCGACGGCTTACTGTCGCTCTGGTCAAGCATCTGCCGCGGTGCCCGTGCTGCGGCGCAGGACGAGTGACCGAAGCGCGACACAATGGACCCGCCGACGCCTCATAAGCGTGCGATGCGGCGGTCCAGAACCACGCGAGATCGAAATCCTTCGGGCGCTCGAAATGCGCCTCCATCGCCGTCAATGCCTCGATATGGGACACACGATAGGTGCGCACTTGCTCGGTTACGCCCGCGACCAGGTACCAGACCCCACCCTTCAGCACGAGGCCCAGCGGTTGCAGCACGCGTGACACGACCCCGGAGAAGCGGCGGTAGCGGACCGAGAGCAGTTTCTCGTGCCACACCGCGTCGGCGATCACGGGCAGCAGGCGGGCATCGTCCGCGCCGCGGAACCAGCCGACCGGGTCCAGGTGGAAGCGCGCCGACACCCTCGCGGCCGTGGCGCGCGCGCCTTCCGGCAGCGCGGCCGTCAGTTTCAGTTGCGCCGTCGCCATGGCGTCCGCGAGGCCAAGCTCGGCCGCGGGCCCGGGCAGCCCGGCGAAAAACAGGGTCGCTGCCTCATCGGGCGACAGGCCGGTCAGCCGCGTACGATAGCCGTCGAGCAAGGCAAAGCCGCCATTCGGGCCACGGTCGGCATAGACCGGCACATCCGCCGCGCTGAGCTGGTCGATATCGCGATATATGGTCCGGACGGAGACCTCACACGACTCCGCGAGCGCCCGCGCGGTCATCCGGCCGTGGGCCTGCAACAGCATCATGATCGACAGCAGGCGGCTGGCACGCATTCGTCCCCTCCTGCCGGCGATCACAAATGCGATGAGTGGAAAATCACGGCTGGAAATCCTGACATAGGATGGCAGCTATAGGTCGCTAGACCCTCCGCGGCAAAACGGAGGCGGTCCATGACGAGTCAACCCGGCGCCGGATCGGCGATCGACCCGGCCGACCACGTCCCGCGAAAGCGCGTTCCGGTCCTCGACAGCGAGATCAGCTACGTCGACATCGGATCGGGCGCCCCTGTGGTGTTCCTGCACGGCAATCCCACCTCGTCGTACCTGTGGCGTAACATCATCCCCTATGTCGCACCATTTCGCCGGTGCCTGGCGCCGGACCTGATCGGTATGGGCCAGTCCGGCAAGCCACCCACGCACCGCTACCGTTTCGTGGATCACGTGCGCTATCTCGATGCGTGGTTCGACGCTGCGGAACTCGGTGGCGACCTGACATTGGTCGGCCACGACTGGGGCGGCGCGCTGGCATTCCACCGAGCATACCGCCAACCGGATACGATCGCCGCGCTGGTCTATATGGAAACCTTCGCCCACCCGCGGCGCTGGGACGACATGAGCGCCCGCGGGCAGGATTTCTTTCGCCGGCTTCGCTCGCCGGAGGGCGAATCGATGATCTTCGAGCAGAATTGCATTCGTGGAACGCGTCATACCGAGCGCCACGCTGCGAACGTTGCGCGACGACGAAATGGCGGCCTACCGCGCGCCGTACCTGCAACGCGAGGCGCGGCTGCCGACACTCGTATGGCCGCGCGAACAACCAATCGACGGCACGCCCGAGGATGTCGTCGCCATCGTCACGCTGTACAGCGACTGGTTACGCCAGAGCAGCGTACCGAAACTGTTCATCAACGCCGAACCCGGCGCGCTGATCATGGCGCGAGCACGGGAGTTCTGCCGAACCTGGCCGAACCAGCACGAGGTCACGGTGCGCGGCATCCACTTCATCCAGGAGGATTCACCGCACGAGATCGGCGCCGCGCTGCGCGACTTCCTGCAAGGCCCGAAGTGACCGTCATGGGCACTCCTGGTCTCGTGTGCTCCACCATGCCTCCCGCTGGCAGAGAGGCGTACCGGTGCGATCGGCTGGACGCGCGGTTCCGCGGACATGGTGGCGCAATCACGCGACGCGGTGCGGCTTGCTGCGCTGCGCGCGGCTCGACCCGCGCTTCGCCAGCGATATCGGCCTGACGCAGGGGGAGATCGCGATGGCGGCACGCAAGCCGTTCTGGGTCCCCGTTCACATCCACACCGATCGGACGGCCGCTCATGAAGCTCTATTCCGCGCCGCTCAGTCTGTTCTCGCGGAAGGTCGAGATCGCCCTGCGCGAGAAAGCCATCCCCTTCGAGCGCGAGATGGTGCCATTCACTCAGGCGCATGGCTATAAGCCGCGACATCCCGTGGTGCTGGCTGTCAATCCGAAACGCCAGGTTCCCGTCCTGGTCGACGGCGATCTCGCGTTGTTCGATTCGACCCTGATCTTCGAGTACCTGGAAGACCTCCGCCCGTCTCCACCGCTCTACCCGGCCGATGCGCGGATGCGGGCGCGCTGTCGGCTGCTGGAACTGATCGGTGACGAAGTCCTCGCCCCCCTGGCTTTTCAACTGGGCTATCGCACCGAACCAGCGAACGTTGATGCGCGGGTCCGGATGCGCCGTGAGACCGCCGGTCGGAAGGCAGAGGCAGACATCGCCGGACTTTGGGACGATCTGACCACGCGCCTCGGGCCAGACGACTTCTTCTGCGGCGATTTCTCTTACGCCGACATTGCCTTGTTCATGGCAGCGTTGTGGATGCTGCGGCTGAGCGGCCCGCGTCTCGACGCCTGGCCAGGACTGGCGCGCTGGTACGCGCGTGTCGGCGCACGCCACTCGGTCGCCGTGGCGGCAGCGGAAATCGCCGCCGCCGACCGGGAACTCTCTCCGCCCATTGGACACCAATGACCTGCCGAAAGGAATCGACCCCATGTCAGCACTCGCCGGAAAAGTGGCCATCGTCACCGGTGGCACCAGTGGCATCGGCGCCGCCATCGCCACGTTGTTCGTTGCGCAAGGCGCCCGCGTGGTCATCGCCGGACGCCGCCGCGACAAAGGCGAGCAAGTCGCCGCGGCACTTGGTGAAGCGGCGAGCTTCATTCGGACCGATGTCTGCATCGAGGACGACGTTGCCGCCATGGTCCGGCATGCCGTCGGGCGTTTCGGCCAACTCGATTGCCTGGTGAACAACGCCGGCAGCGGCTCGCAGCGGGTGGGGGTCGCCGACATCGACCTTGCGCAATTCGACGCTGCGCTCGGCGTCCATCTGCGCGGGGTCGTGGCCGGCGTGAAGCATGCCGTCCCGGTGATGGCGGCGCAGCGATCCGGCAGTGTCATCACGATCGCCAGCATCAACGGTATGCGCGCGGGCCTCGGCGGACACCCCTACTCGGTGGCCAAGGCTGCCGCGATCCACTTCACGCGCTGCGCCGCCGTCGAACTCGGCGAGCTTGGCATCCGCGTGAACACTGTCTCGCCGGGGCCGATCGTCACCGGCATCTTCGGCAAGGGCGCGGGCGTGACGCCTGACGAAGCGGACGCAACGACCGAGGACGCAAGGGCAGCGATCGCCGCCGTCCTGCCGCGATGGCAGCCGCTTCCCTCTGTTGGCTGCGCCGATGACATCGCCCAAGCCGTACTGTTCCTGGCCAGCGATGCGTCACGGCTGGTGACCGGGCACAACCTGGTGGTGGATGGCGGCATCAGCGCAGGATGGCCGCCCGCCGTGACGCGGGCCGACATCGCCCTGTTTCGCGAAGTCTTCCAGGCAAGTCGGTCGGAACGCGAAGGCGGGGGCGTCGCGAACTGAGGAGCGTGCCTAGAGCATGATCGCGCTGAGCGGAACGTCCCCGGCGCGTGAATCATGCGATCAAACAAAGAGATAGACCATTTTCGGCGTGCACAGTCAGGCTGAAAATTGTCTAGAGTTTCACTTCCATTTCGGTCACGTTGGCAGAATGGTTGACCCAGCGGCTCGCCCCGGCGCACGCCTGTCCACGAGTGGGGCAGCGCCGAATTTGCCGTCGCGCCGACAGGACGACCGGCGCGGGCGCGGCGGGCGGCGGCTGCGCCCCAAAACCCAGTCCGCGGCCAGCGAGATCGACCGTCCCGCCGCTCAGGCCGGCAAAGGATCCGAGACCCCCGCGGCTCGCGCCGTCCCCCCGGTCCGCAGCGCATCCAGCGGCACCAGTCCGCCGCCACGCTCGAAATGCCAGAATGTCCAGCCATTGCAGCTTGGCGCGTTCTGCAACAGGGCGCCGACCTTGTAAATCGACCCGCGGATGTCGCCCGAACTCAGCGACCCGTCCGGCCCGACCACCGCGCTGACCCGCCGCTGGCGGTCGAAGACCTTCGTTCCGGGTGCGATCAGCCCCTGCTCAACCAGGCTGCCGAATGGGATGCGCGGCGCCTCCCGCTTCGTCGGCTGCGACGTGGCGCCCTCCACCGAAATCGGCCTGGTTCGCCGCACCCGGCCGATCGCCGCCTCGACGTAAGCCGGATGCCGCTCGATCCCGATAAAATGCCGTCGCAGCCGCTTCGCCACCACCGCGGTGGTGCCGGTGCCGGCAAACGGATCGAGGATGATGTCATCGTGGTTGGTGCTGGCCAGCACCACGCGATGCAGCAGCGCCTCCGGCTTCTGCGTCGGATGCAGCTTCAGGCCATGCTCATTTTGCAGCCGCTCCGGCCCCGTGCACAACGGAATGAACCAGTCGCTGCGCATCTGGATATCGTCGTTCAGCGACTTCATCGCCTGGTAGTTGAACCGGTATCGCGACTCCTGCCCCCGCGCCGCCCAGATCAACGTTTCGTGTGCATTGGTGAACCGCCGGCCCCTGAAGTTCGGCATCGGGTTCGACTTGCGCCAGATCACGTCGTTCAGGATCCAGAACCCCAGGTCCTGCAAAATCGCGCCAATCCGGAAGATATTGTGATACGCGCCGATCACCCACAGCGTGCCATCCTTGCGCAGCAGCCGCCGGCACTCGGTCAGCCATTCCCGAGTGAACGCATCATACGTGGCAAAATCGGCGAACCGGTCCCAGTCGTCGTCGACGCCGTCCACCAGGCTGTCGTCCGGGCGCCGCAGTTCGCCCCGCAGTTGCAGGTTATAGGGCGGATCGGCGAATACGCAGTCCACCGAGGCGGAAGGCAGCATCCGCATCAACGCGATGCAGTCGCCCCGTAAAATCTGGTCCAGCGGCAACTCGTGATCGAGGTTCAAGCCCTGTTTCCAACCTTACCAACACCGTTGCCGCATCATGGCGGCGGCTTCATCTGACGGCTCGGCCGAACCCAGGTCAATCCGCGATCATCAGGGCCAGCCGCAGTTGTGCGACCGTCCCGAACGCCTCCCGATGATGGCGCGTCGCCCCCAGACGTTCCAGCGCCTCGCGATGCAGGGCGGTCGCGTACCCCGCATTCGTCTCCCACCCATAGCCCGGAAACCGCACCGCCAGCCGGGTCATCGCTCGGTCGCGGACCACTTTCGCCACGATCGATGCCGCCGCGATCGACAGGCACAGCGCGTCACCATCCACCACGCAGCGCACAGCGCAATCCAGCTTCGGCGGGTAGTTGCCGTCAACCAGCGCCAGGTCCGGCGCGGCCCCCAGCCGGCCGACCGCTCGCCGCATCGCCAGCATCGAGGCATGCAGGATGTTCAGCCGCAGAATTTCGGCCACCGAGGCCGCGCCGACGCCAATCTCCACGCTCGAGGCGCGCAACGCGACATAGGCCGCCAGCCGCTGCTCCGCGGTCAGCTTCTTCGAATCGTCCAGCAAAGCGGCCAGTTTCCTCGGCACCCGGCGCCCCAGAACGACCGCGGCCGCGACAACCGGACCCGCCAGCGGTCCGCGGCCAGCCTCATCCACTCCAGCGACACGCCCCCCGGCGGCCCGTTCCATGTCCAGACTGGGCATCCAGTCCGCCTAGCAGGATCGGCCCGAGTCGCGGAAGCTATCGTTTGGGTCAGGGCAAGGGTCAGCGCTTGAACCGCTACCAACTGCCCAGCCCCCAGACGGGGCGCTATCCGCCAACGGCCAGTTGCACGACCCGTGCGACAACCATGCCGACTGCCACCACCAGATAGCCCCGCAGCACGATCATCCATACCCGCGTGCTCGCGGACGGTCGCGCCGGTTCAAGCTGGTCCAGCGGCCGCATGCGCCACCCGGGCCGCAACGCCCGATCCAACGGCACCCTCGCAACCGGTGCCCGCGCCAGCACCGTCGTCCCGGCGGCGATCGCTGCCAACACCGTTCCGCCGCCCAGGATCGCCAGGATCTGTTGGCCGGCGATCGCCGGATACAGCACCGATACCGTCAGCACGACTGACAGCATGACCAGCACCGCGATCACCGCTCCAGTGAACAGATTCGTCCATCGCGCGTTGATCCACGGCCCGAGCACCGCCGGATCGTTGCACAGCAGCAGCAGGAAGACGGTTGCTGACGGCAGCAGCACGCCCGCCAGTGTCTGCACGGCCTCAGTGATCAGACCGAGCGGCGCGCCGGGGATCAGTACCAGCGCGGCCGAGCCGGCGATCAGGCCGCAGTAAACCAGGTAGAACCCTTTCGCCTCGCCGGCCCCCCGGTGCAGCGAGTGGCGAATGGACAGGGTGTCCCCAAGGGCATAAGCGGTCGACAGCGATACGGCCGCCGCGCCGATGACGCTGGCATCGATCAGGGCAATGGCGAACAACGTTGCCGGCAAATGCCCGGCGTACCGCGCCAGCCCCGCCGCTACGCCGGCAGCGTCGGTGAACGCGCCCGCTTCGGGCCGCCCGGCGAAGGTCGCGGCGCAACATGCCATCATCGCCACCGCCCCGACGATGACCAGCAGGATACCGATCCACAGGTCGACCTTCTCGTAGGCGATAAACCGCGGCGTGATGCGCTTGTCGATCACGTAGCTCTGCTGGAAGAACAACTGCCAGGGCGCCACCGTGGTGCCGACAATCGCAATGATCAGCAGCAGCACATCCGCGAGCGGCCCGTTCGCCGGCATGCGCGGGACCATCAGATCGCGGGCAATCACCCCGATCGGCGGGTGCACCATCACCACCACCGGCACCAGCAGCAGACTGCCCAGACACAGCATCAGTGCGAACCGTTCGAAACGCCGAAAATTGCCCGTCGTGGCCGCCAGCATGGTCACGCCAGCCGCCACGACCACGCCCCAAACCCGGGGTAGTCCCAGGGCATCAAGCCCCAGCGTCACCCCGATGAACTCGGTGATGATGGTCAGCCCGTTCAGGATAAACAGGTCGATGACACTGAACGCACCCCAGAATTTGCCGAACCGCTCCAGGATCAGGCGCGCGTGTCCGACCCCGGTCACCGCCCCGAGCCGCAGCACCATCTCCTGGTTGACGTAAAGGACGGGAACCAGCAGCAGCAGCGTCCACAGCAGAGCAGTGCCGTAGTTCTGTCCCGCCTGTGTATAGGTCGCGAACGCGCCGGCGTCGTTGGCGCCAACCATGACGATCACGCCCGGCCCGACGATCGCCGCCAGCGTCGTCAGCCGGGATCGCCACGTCGATCGGGCCCGATGATCCCGTTCGTGGATTGTGCCCAACGCACCGCGGATGTCGCCGACATGGGCGGCATCCAGAACGGCGGCGCGAGGGAATGACGGCGGATGGGCCAGATTTGTGTCGGGCATGGGCGGCCTGCGGATCGGTCTCAAGGGGAAGGAGCAGCCGGGCCAATCGCCGGTGCGGCCGATAGCGAATGCAAGCGCACTCCAAGGTGCGCATCTGGACAACTCAGCCCGAACGGCGGCCGAGGATGGACCGGCCGCCCGAGGCCTCGTCCACCACCCACGCGCACACCGCGCGCCCGTCCGCGCCAAGGTGCCATGTGGCAACCAGCCGCGGCCGGCACGTCATATTTCGCGCCGCCCGACGATCGAGCTCACGCGCAAGATCGATGACGACAGCATCCGGCAGGGAATGCCGGTTCAGATGGAAACGGTCGAGAAGGGCGGCCATTGCACGCCTCCTTTCGCTTAAGTGTTGCCTTAAGCTCGGGAGGCGTGGCCGCCGGAAGGATTCAGCGCATTAGCGGCGCGGAAACCTGGGCGGGATCATGCACTCCCGAACGCGGATCCAGTCCCTGAGATGCGGTCAGACACGGCGCGGAACGCCGACTGTCGCCTTCCGGGGACTGGCTGCTAGATTGCGGGTTCATGGAATCCCTATGTTCGGTTGCTGGGCCGGCCCTGCGGGCCGATGGCGGACGCCTGCACGCGTGCGGACAAGCCGCCCGTCCCAGGCGAGCCGCATATAGTCCAATTCGACCCGCACACAAGCAGAAAAATCAGCCTCGAAGGCGAGAGATCCGAAGCCACCAGGAACGCGCTGCGCCGCCCCGAACCGGCAAATCGCCTCCCCGCGTGAACTTTTGTCCAACGCCCCCGCGGCTCCCAGCAATTGCTTCGCATCGCGCGGCGCCGCTGGTATGACCCGGCCATGAACGCGATCGCCTCCATGACCGGATTCGCCCGCGCCGAGGGCACGATAGACGGCCTCTCCTGGGCCTGGGAACTCCGCAGCGTCAACGGCCGCACCCTGGAACTGCGCTTCCGCCTGCCCAACGGCTGGGACAGCCTGGAATCCGGCTGGCGCGACCTCGCCGGCAAGGCCCTGAAGCGCGGGAACGTCACCGCCAACCTGACGATCAAGCGGCAATCGGACACCCGCCTCGAACTGGACCCCGCCGCGCTGGAACAGGTGCTGCGGATCGCCACCGACCTGCACCATCGCATTCCGGGCAGCCCGCCGCCCTCAGCCGAGGCGCTGCTGTCCCTCCCTGGCGTGCTGCGCCAGGCCCAGGCCGACCAGCAGGAGGAAAAAGCCGCCGCCGCCGCCGACGTGCAGGCGGGGTTCATCGCCGCACTGGCCGACCTTGTCGCCTCCCGTCAGGCCGAGGGCGTCCGGCTCGCCGCGGTCCTGAACCAGCAGTTGGCTGAAATCGTCACCCTCCGCGACATCGCCGCCACCCAGGCCGCCGGCCAGCCGGAGGCGCAGCGCGCGCGCATGCTGGAGAACCTGCAGACCCTGCTGCGCGAAACGCCCAATCTGTCCGAAGACCGGATCGCTCAGGAAGTCGCCATCCTCGCCAGCCGCTCCGACGTGCGCGAGGAACTGGACCGCCTGTCCAGCCACATCGCCGCCGCCCATGACCTGATCCGGGAGGCATACTCGATCGGCCGCAAGCTGGATTTCCTGATCCAGGAGTTCAATCGCGAGGCGAATACGCTGTGCAGCAAGTCCGCCTCCGCGGCGCTCACCGCCACCGGCCTGAAGCTCAAGGCCGCCATCGAGCAGTTGCGGGAGCAGGCGCAGAACATCGAATGATCGAAATCGCGCGTCGCGGTGTCTGCCTGGTTCTGTCGGCGCCATCCGGGGCCGGCAAGACCGCGATCGCCGACGCGCTGCTGGCCACTGAACCGGAACTGGAGCGCTCGATCAGCGTCACCACCCGCGCCAGGCGGCCCGCCGAGATCGACGGTGTCCACTACCATTTTCTGACCGAGGAGCGGTTCCAGGAGGCGCTCCGCCAGGACGCCTTGCTGGAATGGGCACGTGTGCTGCAGGGCACCCACGCCTACGGCACACCGCGCGCTCCGGTCGACAATGCTTTGGCCCGGGGCCACGACGTGGTGTTCGACATCGACTGGCAGGGCCATCGTCAGTTGCGGGAGAAACTACCGGCCGATGTCGTCAGCGTGTTCGTCCTGCCGCCGAACCTGGGCGCCTTGCGGGCACGCCTGGTCGGCCGCGCCGGCGACCGCGGCGAAGAGATCGAGCGCCGGATGCGCGTGGCACGCGACGAAATCCGCCACTGGGTGGAGTTCGACCACGTGGTGATCAACGAGGACCTGCGCCGCGCCACCGAAACGGTTCGCGCCGTCCTGCACGGGGCAAGGTCCGCGACCCGAAGGCTGACCGGGCTGCGCGGATTCGCAGAGGGATTGTTGCTTTAGGGTCCCGTCAGGAAAGCGGATCGTCTGGAACGACCGGCCGGTCTCCATGTTCCCGAACCCGTGCAGCACGCGGCCTTGCTCAAGCCGGCGCTGCCGGAAATAGGACTGATGTCAGAACGATGGCCAGCGGGCGCCAGGCGGCTGTGTTTCGCGAAAGGCGTGGGCGACTTCGGCACCAACTTATCGGCTGCGGGCATGGCGAACCCTATCGGCCCTGGCTGGAACCGCGTCCGGCGGACGGCGTGTATCCGCTTTCACAAAGGCCCCGGACGGTGACAAATACACTGCCGCGAAGCACGAATATGTCGTGCGATTTGAAAAAGGCCAGGTTCCGCCCGCCGAAGCTTTTTGCTCGCTAACCCTATACGACACCGGCTTCTTTTTCGTGCGGAAAGCGATCAATCGGTACGACCCGGGCAAGCGCAACCGGTTTGTTGCTGACGCCGGTGGCTCCGTGGGCATCTGTTTCCAGGCGAACCTGCCAGGACAAGAAAAGGTGCCAATCTGGCTCCCTGCCCTGAAAGGCAGGGTCGACGTGGTGCCGCCGATCTGTTCTCCGAGGCAAACACGCGTCGATCATCGACCACTCCTGGACGCTGTTACCGGCAAGGCGTGTGCGGTAGGCCAGACGATGACGGATCCGAACGGAACCGGATTCAACGCCGCGGCCATCGCAGCTTCGGACGATCGATTCGAGCCGGCAGCCCGAACCGTCGGGAACACCACTTGATCTATATCAATATCAGTCAAACCTCCGCTATTACATTTAGTTCTCTAGTAATCGCGTGCTTAGGTATGTAGAGACGATCTTTGTTCACGAGAACGTGAAAGCAACGGGTGCTCTCGCCATGGACGGGTTTGCCGCTTGGTACTTATAATTCAAGAAAACCCAGGGGAGGACCTGAAATGGATCGGCGTCTCTTTTTACGCGCGGCCGCCGTAGCCGCTGCGAGCTCAATTCCTGGCACGGTGTTGGCACAGAAAGACCCGCCAGGCACGACGCCACCACCGCGTGACTGGACCGATCCATCGACCGCGATCTATCCCGATCCAGCGTTCCAGATATTCGATCCGCGCTTCGCCAAATACAGCGGCGGCACCGCTGGGCTGGTGCGCATCTGGACCGGTGGGGTGTGGGCGGAAGGACCCGTCTGGTTCGGCGACAGCCACAGCCTGATCTGGAGCGACATCCCCAACAACCGGCTGCTGCGCTACGATACGATGCAGAACCAGACGACTGTTTTCCGGGATCCATCGCACTACACCAACGGCAACACCCGCGACTGGCAGGGGCGGCTGCTGTCCTGCGAGCAGGGAACGCGGCGCGTCACCCGCACCGAATTAGACGGCACGATCACCGTGCTTGCCGATAAATATCAGGGCAAGCCGCTCAATTCGCCGAACGGTGTCGTCGTGCGGAAATCCGATGACTCGATTTGGTTCACCGACCCGACCTATGGGATTGGCGGCGACCATGAGGGCAATCGGGGCAAATCGGAGCTGCCCAACAACGTCTACCGCCTTGACCCCAAGAGTGGCCAGCTTACGGCCGTTGTAGGCGACTTCAGCGAGCCCAATGGGCTGTGTTTCTCGCCGGATGAAAAGAAGCTCTACATCACCGATACCGGATTGCTCGGCGGCCCACAGAAAAAGACCCTGATCCGGGTGTTCGACGTCGGCGATGACGGCAAGCTGAGCAATGACCGCGTCTTCCACGACTTCGCCGATGTTCCGCCGCCCTATATCGCCGACGACATACGGGCGGACGAGGATGGCAATATCTGGGCGGCCGGCGGCTGGTCTCCGGACCACAACATGAACGGGGTGCGGGTGTTCGCCCCGGATGGCACACCGATCGGGGCTATCATCACGCCGGAGGTGGCCGCCAATCTCTGCTTCGGTGGCCACCATCACAACCGCCTGTTCATCGCCGCGAGCACGTCGATGTACGCGATGGACGTGGGTACGCGCGGCGTCGAACTCTAAGAGCAATATCAGCCTGACTCGAATCGCGAAGCGACCTCAGGCTGATGAAATTGCTCGATAAACATGAGCTGGAACGTTTCCGCTCAAGGTGAAAGCGCACTAGGGCCTCTGCCCGCGGATGGCCGGCGCGCCGGCCGGACAGCCTCGGGCGGTCGCCCGAATCTCGGCGACGCGGTGAGCCAGCCCATCGCGCCCGGGCTGGCTTGCCCGGCAATGCCGAATCCGGCTGGAATTTGCGCCATCTGATTGCGGGTTGCGATAGCCCCACCGTGGCCGCGCAATGATCGCGCTGCTTGCCGGTGTTCTCGATCGCCGGACGCCTTGCTCAGACGGAAGATCGGCCTGTGTGGAATTTCCGTCGGGCAGCCGAGGCTCGAGCGAAGGTTCGTTTCTCGCGATTTTCATCCGAAACCGGACGGTCGGATTGCCGCCATGCGCGGCCACCGGCGGTGCTTGACCGAATGTCCGCGTTGGCGATGGTTCTCGGATGCCATCAGGCGTAACAAAACCTTCACCGATGCGGTCAATGGACCGCCGCAACGTTTCTTCTGGAACCGGGCAATCGCGCGTCGGCGGACGGAGGTACAGGAGGTTGAGAACCGCCCTGGGAGGTCTTCCCGTTGCACCGGGCGGCACTGCCTTGCCAAAGCCCCGCGACTCTGCGCTTGGCTCGTGATGCAAGTCGCCAAGTGGGGCAACAGAGCATGATCGCGCCGAGCGGAACGTTCCCGGCGCGTGAATCATGCGATTAAACAAAGAGATAGACCATGTTCGGCCTGCACAGTCAGGCTGAAAATGGTCTAGTCTGGCCGTTCGCATTCCCGCCGCTGTGGTCGATGCGCGCGAACTCAGGGAAGGCGATGAGATTGAAATTTATGTCGCCGACGCACAGGAATTCGCCGTCGCGCGCGAACCCGGACGCGAGGAATTGCTGAAGCGGCTTCGCGCCTTCCGAGGCCGCCTGCCGCCGGATTTCAAATTCGAGCGGAACGAGGCGAATGCCCGGTAAGTTCTTCGACACAAACATTCTTATGTACGTCGCGTCCGGCGACACCGTCATGGCCGATCGTGCAGAAGCGATCATCTGCGACGGCGGCGTGATCAGTGTGCAGGTCCTGAACGAACTGACCCATGTCGCACGCCGCAAGATGCAGATGACATGGCCGGACATCCATGCGTTTTTGTCTGTCCTCCGCGGGCTGCTGACCGTCCACGCGATCTCCGTCGAGACGCACGAGACCGGCCTTGCCTTCGCCGAGCGCTACAATCTTTCCACCCATGATGCGATGATCGCCGCCTCGGCGCTGCATGCCGATTGCGACGTACTGTGGTCGGAGGATCTGCAGGATGGCCTGAGGCTCAGCGACGGGCTGCGTATCGTCAATCCGTTTCGTGCGACGGGCTGATCCTGGGCCGGAAGACTAGAGCATGATCGCGCTGAGCGGAACGTCCCCGCGCGTGAATCATGCGATCAAACAAAGAGATAGACCATTTTCGGCCTGCACAGTCAGGCTGAAAATTGTCTAAGGGAGCACGGACCTGCAAATGCTGCTTGCCGTCCGTCCGGGATGTCGTGTGGGAGCCGGAACCGTCCACCCGCCCGCGGAGCGACAGACCACGTTGTGCCGCCAGCTTGGCCGACCTCGACGGCAGTCCCGTTGAAGCTTCCGGCTCGTGTGTAACTACTGCCGCGCCATGGCGATCCGGACGGCTTCCTCCGGCGAAACAAGATGATCTGAATTCTCGGCTGCATCGGCGATGGCGAGTTGAACGCCCTTGACCCGGCCGTTGAAGGCATTGCCGCGTGGACCGTAGTCCGGGGAGACGGGGGCACCGCCGTCCTCGCCGACGTCGCAGCCGTCATCGGCGGAGAAGACCATCGCCAGCGTCATGGGGATATCCCCTTCGCCAACCTTCTCGCCATCAACGTAGAGCGTCACATTGCCGCCCTTGCCCAGGCCGCCGCCGGCATAGGCGAACTCCATGCGCACCTGGTGCTCGCCCGCGGGCAGCCCGCTCGCGGCCTCGACATAAAAATGCTGCACACCACCAAGGTTGTAACAGTATTTGAGCTTGCCACCTTTGGCGTACAGGCTCCAGCCGCCAATGTTTGCGCCCTGGGCGATGATCACGCCCTCCGCGCCAGTTGCCGGCACCACGATTTCGGCGGTGACAGAGTGGGATTTGTTCTTGATGTTAAGGACGCAGTTCTCGGACAGTCGACCCATGCCCGGGAACAGAAGCTGGGTCGTCCCCTTGATCAGCACTGGCCGGCCTGCAACGTCCGGATTGAGGCGCCGTGCGAGGTCGTCGTCCATGGGCAGCACGTTGTAGCGCGTGGCTTCGATCAGCCACAGGCGTTGCAGTTCATGGAGCTTCGCCGGCAACTGCTTCGACAGGTCGTTGCTCTGGCTCCAGTCCTTTTCCGTGTCGTAGAGTTCCCAGACATCGTCGTCAAAAGCGGGGGTCTTCTCGCCAATCAGCAGCCAGGGCGTCTTGTGTCGCGTCACTGCCGTCCAGCCCTTGTGGTAGATGCCGCGGTTGCCGAACATCTCGAAATACTGGGTCTCGTGCCGTTCCGCCGCCTTGGCGTCGTTGAACGAATAGAGCATGCTGACGCCCTCGATGGGCTGCTGCTGCACGCCATTCACCGAAACCGGCTCAGGCAGCCCGGCCGCTTCGAGGATCGTCGGCGCGACGTCGATGACGTGGTGAAACTGCCACCGCATCTCGCCCCTGGTGGCGATCCCGTTCGGCCAGTGGATGATGGTTCCGTTACGCGTCCCGCCCCAGTGCGAGGCAACCTGCTTGGTCCACTGGTAGGGTGTGTCCATGGCATGCGCCCAGCCTACCGCGTAGTGGTTATAGGAGTTTGGCCCGCCGAGCTTGTCGATTCGCGCGTTGAGGAATTCCGCTGTCTCGACCGCGGACATTCCGTTGAAGTTCAGCATCTCGTTGTACGTGCCGTTCAGCGTCCCCTCGGCCGAGGCGCCATTGTCGCCGATGATGTAATAAATCAGAGTATCGTTCAGGATGCCTAACTTGTTCAGGCCATCGAGCAGCCGGCCGACATGATGGTCGGTGTACTCCATGAAGCCGGCGTAGACTTCCATTTGCCGCCGCAACACCGGTTTCAACGCCTCCGGCATGTCGTCCCACGCCGGGATTTCCTTGTGGCGTGCCGTGAGCTGGCACTCTGGCGGAATGACACCCAGAGCCTTTTGCCGCGCAATGATTTCCTCGCGGAGTTTGTCCCAGCCCTGGTCGAACTTGCCCTTGTACTTGTCGGCCCATTCCTTCGGAACGTGATGGGGGGCGTGCGTGGCGCCGGGCGCGAAGTACGCGAAGAAAGGCTTGTCCGCAGCCAGCGCCTTCTGCTGGGAGATCCATGCCATGGCCTTGTCGGTCATGTCCTCCATGAAGTGATAGCCCTCTTCCGGCGTCTTCTTTGGTTCGACCGGCGTTGTCCCTTCGTAGATCGTCGGGTACCACTGGTTCGCCTCGCCACCGAGGAAGCCGTAGAAATATTCGAAGCCGCCGCCCCCCGTCGGCCAGGCATCGAACGGTCCAACCGGACTCGTCTCCCACACCGGCACTTCGTGGCACTTGCCGAACTGCGCCGTGGAGTAGCCGTTGAGCTTCAGCGTCCGTGCCAGCGGCGAAATGGTGTTGGGGAGCACCGAACTATAACCCGGCGAGCCGCTGGCGATCTCGGTAATGCCGCCCATGCCGGCGGTATGGTGGTTGCGCCCGGTCAGCAGCGCTTGCCGGGTCGGCGAGCAGAGAGCGGTCGTGTGGAACCGATTGTACTTCAGGCCGTTCGCCGCCAGCTTCTCCGCGGTCGGCGTCTGGCAGGGACCGCCGAAGGCGCTTGCAGAGCCAAACCCCGCATCGTCAAGCAGGATGAGCAGGACATTAGGCGCGCCCTTGGGGGGACGTAACTGCTCAATCGGCGGGAACTTCGCGTCCGGATCTCTTGCGTCATAGGTTATCAGGCCACGTCGCGCCGTGTTCGGCGTTGGCAGGTGGGAACGGCGGTTCCGGTCGTCGCTGTTCATGACCTTTGATCCTTTGTGCCGCGGCCGATACGAGCTGGCTGCGCGCCGTAAGCGTGTGTCTGAGCACACTGGTAACCAAGCAGCTCACACAACACGCCGCTATGCGGAATTGGCATACACTCTCGGGAAACTCCAAGAAACGGGGCCGAACGTGGATTATCCGGAAAGTTTCATGAACGAAACATTACGATCGGATCGCCGATGCTGTGCCCTGGTGGCGCGCAGGCCGCCCGATGGCCACGTAGGTTCTGGTGGCTTTAGGTCCAGAGGTACCGGCACTCCTGCGAAAGATTCACCGCGGCCTGTCACTCAATAACACGGTGGCAGCGGATAATACCCACAGCGCGGCGCCCCGTAGTAAGGGGGCGGATAATACGGCGGCGGATAACCGTACGGGTGCGTCGCCGCATTGTACATCGCCGCGCGATAGGCGGTACGACGCGCCACGCCCGCGAATGACAGCGGCGTGAATGGCAGGCCGATGATGTCGATGAAAACCGACGCCGGGCCATCGGCACCTTTCAGATCGCCTTCAAGAACCTGCACATCGAACGTCAACTTATCGCCTTCAAGGCTCGGATTTTTCAGTACCACCACAGCATCCCGGGTGACCGAGCCGTCCTTGTTGAACGCCGACACTGTCGCATTCGGCGGATCCTTGGCGAAGCTGGCGTCGGCCGCGCTGCCCCACTCTTCCAGCAGATCAACGGTTCGCGCATGCCCGGCCGCCCGTTGCGGACGGTCAGCAAAGATGATCGCGCTAGGCGCCACGCCGGTAAGTGTCAACTTGGTGTCCGCAAGGATCGCGCCTGCGGCATTCATCACGATCAGCGCTGGCTCGACCTTCGCCGCTTCCGAAGTACGCGGCACCCCGATTGTTGTCCGCGCCGGGGTGTTCGACGGTGCTGTCGTCGTATCCGCTGCGAACACCGGCCCTGCCGCACCACCCAACGCAACTACGGTCATCAATGCCGCGGCCGTCTTGAAGACAGACATGGCCCTGCTCCTCTCGGATACGTCCCTGAGGTGCACAGGCTGGGCGCCGGACAGTCCCGGGGTCTATGCGAATTCGGCAAGGCGAAGGCAGAAGCACAGATCCCTCCTGCTCGGCGAAGCGTCGGCCGGAGCGGCAGCCGCGACTGCGTCCGAGCTCATGTTACGCTATGGCAGCGGTCCTCGCCGGGTGTTCGAGAGCCTCACCGCGGTAACTGTCTGCTGAGAAATATTTCCTTGACAGCCGACTACAACCTAAGGTAGAAGCCGGGCGCACCAACCCAGGGCCCCTGGCATGACCGAAACCACCATCTCCAGCGAACCACCGCAAGCCGCCAACGAAATTCCATCCCACCCCACCGGCATCCTGGTCGCCCTCGTCATCGCCCTCCTGACGCCGATGTTCCTCGGCGTCAGTGCCGGCGACATCGACCTCGCACGCAGCGCCGCGGTCGAGACCGTGAACGGCTATCGCGCCCGTAGCCACGCCGACCTCATCGCCGTCGCCCAGATCATCGCATTCGGCCTCGCCGCCCTCGGCTCGCTCAGCCTCTCATTGGCCGACGATGTCTCCATCAACATGGCGCTCCGTCTCCGCGGCAGTGCCAACGCCTGCAACCGTTCCGCCGAACAGAACCGCCGCGCCCTGACCAAAGCCACCAGGACCCACGACCAGGACCAAATTCCCAACCCAGCCCCACCCGAAATCCCAGCCCCGCCAGCCGAGGTCGACCCCGAACCCTTCCTCGGCATCGCCGCCGCCCAGGTCCTGGCCGCCGAAGCCCAGGCCCGCCTGCAGACGCCGAAACCCAGGCCCGGCCGGCCGACCGGCCCCACGCCGGAACTCCTCCCGCCACACCTGAAGGACGCCGAGCGCCGGAATCAGGAAATGTGGGCAATCGCCATGGTCAAGGAGGCAGGCGAGATCCACGCCAGCATCCCCAACCTGCCGCCCGCCGAACGCAAGGCGGCCTCGATCCGCGCTGCCAGCCTCAGCGGCACCGCCCATCAGCTTCTCTCCGCCACGGACGGCACCCAGCCCGGCACCGCCTGAGAGCCGAAGCTCAACCTTCACCTCATTCGCTGCAACCGATCCCCATTCGCCAGCAGCGCCGAGGCCAAGGCCGCCGCCGGACCCTGCGGGCTGTTCCTGGCCCCCAGAACCACGAACTCGACATCGCCAAGCTCCGGCAAGCCGGACGCCACCGGGATTTCCGCCAATCCCTCCGGCAGCAACCCCCGGACATGCGCCGTCACGCCCAACCCCGCCAGACACGCGGCCCGCAGCCCGCTCAAACTGCCGCTGGTGCAGGCGATCCGCCACGTCAGGCCCGCTCGTTCCAGCGCCTCCAGCGCCACCGTCCGCGTGAGGCTCGGTGGATTGTACAGGATCAACGGCACCGGAGCCTCGACCTGCATGCCCGGCGCCCCGACCCACACCAGCCGGTCCCGCCATACCAGCCGCCCCCGCTCGTCACCCGGCCGCCGTTTCGCCAGCACAAGGTCCAACTCCTCCGCATCAAGACCCTCATACAGCACCGCACTGACCCCAACCCTCAGCTCCAGGTCCACCAATGCGTGCTGGCGCACGAACTCGCGCAGCAATTCGGGCAGCCGCGTGCTGACGAAATCCTCGGACGTGCCGAACCGCACCCGGCCG
Source organism: uncultured Alphaproteobacteria bacterium (assembly GCA_963817185.1). Lineage (GTDB taxonomy): Bacteria > Pseudomonadota > Alphaproteobacteria > Acetobacterales > Acetobacteraceae > Rhodopila. Next base: position 430,237 of record CAWFNN010000009.1, read on the forward strand.
CGCACCTGCGACCCCGCGAAATACCGCTGCGCCCGCCGATTGGTGTCCAGGATCGTCTGCGCGAACCCGGTCATCGCCTCGCCGTCCGCCGTCAGCGTCACCTTGTGAGTGTCCCGCACGAACAGCCGCCGGCCGGCGCTCTCCTCCAGCTTGCGGACGTGCTGGCTGATCGTCGACTGCTGCAAACCCAGCCGCCGCCCCGCCTCGCTGAAGTTCCTGGCCCGCGCCACCGCGAGGAAGCTTTCCAGATGCACCGGATCGAACATCGCCCGCCCCTATCATCACAAATCATGATGACAATAAGGTCTATCAACGTAATTCACAATCACCCGTCCTTCCACTACGTCTGCCACATCCGCAAAACACGGAAGGAACCGGCCATGCTGGTCAACCAATTGCTGTCCCGGCTGCCGATCGATCCTTATATCGTCGCCATCGTCAGCATGGTCGGGCTGGCCTCGTTGCTGCCGGTGCACGGCACCGGCGCGGTTATCGCCGGGCACCTCACCACCGCCGCCATCGCGCTGCTGTTCTTCCTGCATGGTGCGCGCCTCTCCCCCAGCGCGGCCCTCGCCGGCGCCCGCCACTGGCGTCTGCACATCGTGGTCCTCGGCTCGACCTTTCTCCTGTTCCCCGCTTTCGTGCTGATCGCCCGAGCCATGGTGCCGGACCTCTTGACCGCCCCGCTTTGGTCTGGCCTGATCTTGCTGTCTGTGCTGCCTTCGACAGTCCAATCGTCGATTGCCTTCACCTCGATCGCCCGCGGCAACGTGCCGGCCGCGCTTTGCTCGGCCACCGTCTCCAACCTGCTGGGCATGTTGCTGACCCCGCTGCTCGCCGGCCTGCTCCTCAGCACCCAGGGCGGCTTCTCGATCCACGGCATCGGCGACATCCTGCTGCAACTGATGCTGCCGTTCGCCGCCGGCCAGTTGTCCCGTCCGCTGCTGGGCGCCTGGGCCCAGCGCAATAAGACACTGCTTGGTTTGGTCGACCGAGGCTCAATCCTGCTGGTTGTTTATACCGCTTTCAGCGAAGGCGTGACCCAGGGCATCTGGCATCAGCTAGGCCTGGGCGACCTCGGCCGCCTGCTTGCAATCGATGCCGTTCTCCTCGCCGCCGTCCTCGCGATCACCACCTACGGCAGCCGCCTGCTGGGTTTCTCCCACGCGGACGAAATTACGATCGTCTTCTGCGGCTCGAAAAAGAGCCTGGCGAGCGGCCTGCCGATGGCTACCGTGCTGCTGGCCGGCCAGTCGGTCGGATTGATCGTGCTGCCGCTGATGCTGTTCCATCAGATCCAGTTGATGGCCTGCGCTTGGCTGGCCAAGCGCTACGCGAACGCCAGCCGCCCCGTTCCGGTGCGCGAGATGGCGAAAGCCGCGCCATGACCGCCCTGTTGACGACGCTCCTATATTCATGAATGCCCCGCTGATGGGTCCATCGTTGCGACACAGGTCCATTCCACAGCCTGCCGGTTCGGCTGTTTCCCCGAGCGACGGCCTTCGCCTTTGGACCAGATCGCAACGTCCTCGCGAAGGGCATCCTGGTGAGCGGATTGAATCCAGTCCCCATCCGCCCCGATCCGGTTGTGTCCGCGCGGCGCGACTTCGGCGCGCTGGGTGCCGTCATCGCCAACATCCGGGCCGGGTTGCAGGCAAGCGAATGGGCCCGCATGCTCCCCAAGCCGGGCAGCTGCGAGATCTGGAAGTTGCGCAAGACCTTGCCGCGCGCGATGCTGGTCGCGCCCGACGGCTTCGACCAACCCTGCGATCTGGTATCGTATCGAAGGACTTCCATTTCGGTAACGTGCCATGCACTCGGCGAGGCGTCCGCCCCTCGCTGGCTCGCTCGCGTCAATGGCGCTCCGACAACGATCAAGGCCTTTCAGGGCATTTTTGCTCGGTGGTGCTGCCGCGGGGCGATAGTCGTAGCGACTTTCGTTATCAACCTGTACCTTTGCTCCGCGCCGCCTCCTGCGGGGCGCCGTAATGCCGTGTGCCAGGCCCCGATGAACCGGTCCCGCCACGCCCGTCCCCGGATGCCGCGGACCGGCTTAAAATCCGTAAAGCCGAGCGGGATTGTCCACCAGCACCTTCTGTCGAATGGAGGCGTCCGGCACCCAGGTGAAGAATTGATCGAGCAACGCTCCATCGTCAGGTACCGGGTTCATCTGCGGGTGTGGCCAGTCGGTCCCCCAAACGCACCGATCCGGCGCCGCTGCAACCAACGCCTTCACATTGGGTTCCATGTCTGCGAACGGCGCTCCGGTCGAGGAAGCCCGGTAGCTGCAGACCTTCATCCAGGCCCGCCCGCTGCGCATGAGCCGCAACAGCGCCTGGAACTGAGGATGGTGGACTCCCAACCCGGCCTTGACCCCGCCGCAGTGATCGATCACGACCTCCACCGGCAACCGGGTCAGCAACTCGCCGATCTCCAGCATCTTCGCGCCGTCCGCATAGATCTGGATGTGCCACCCCAGTGGCGCGATCCGTCGCGCCAAGGCCTCCAGCTGATCCTCTGGCGTACCGTTGCCGGAGACCATGTTGAACCGCACGCCGCGAATACCCTGCTCATGCAGGCGCCGCAGCGCCGCATCATCGAAACTGTCGTCGATCACCGCGACGCCACGTGCCCGATGCAGCCCGAACTGCCCGATCGCATCCAGGGTCACGGCGTTGTCCGTGCCGTAGACGCTGGCCTGCACCACCACCATCCGCTGCAGGCCAAGCGTTTCGGCCATCTCCAGGTAGGCGGGCACCAGCGCCGCGGGTGGCGTGTAGGTCCGGCCGGCGCTCATCGGAAACCGGTCGAACGGGCCGAAGATATGAAAATGACAGTCGCAGCTCTGTGCCGGTGCCTGCTGCTTTGGAGCGCGTGTTTTCATCGGCTTCCTCCTGTGTCCGAGCGAACCGCCAGTGTAGCGCCAGCCTCGGCGCCGACCAACGGCGGCGGCCCTCGCACGCCCGAGATGGCCCAGATCCCCAGCCCGTACGCCAATGCCGACAGCACGAACGGGGCGCCCGGCAGCAACACGGGCGCCCCCGTGTTGGTGAACGTGGCAAACACCCAACTCGCGACCAACGGAGACACGATCGCCGTCAGCCCCTGCACCGAGGACAGCGCACCTTGCGTCTCGCCCTGCCGGTCAGCGGCCGCCGAGGCCGACACCAGGCCCTGGACCGCCGGACCGGTGATCGCCCCGAGAGACTGGATCACGATCCCCAGCAGCACCACCCATCCGAACGGCGCTAACGCGATGCAAAGGTAACCGCAGCCCGTCATCATCGCCCCGATCATCGCCGCTCGGCGTTCCCCCAGTGCCGGCACGATGCGCCGCACCAGCAGCCCCTGCACGACCGCCGACCCCAGCCCGGCAAGCGCCAGAGCCAGACCGTTGTGCCGTGTGTCCCAGCCGAACCGAACCTGATTGGCCAGGACGAAGGTGCTTTGCAGTGCTCCCAGCGCGAACCAGGTGCTGCCCCAGGCGATCGCCAGACGCCCCAGATCACGGCTCGCCATCAGCACCCGCAGCGAGCCCAGCGGATGGGCCCGCCGCCAGTCGAACGGACGGCGGCTGGCGGGCGGCAGACTCTCAGGCAGCACCAACAGCCCGTACAACACGTTGCAGCCGGCCAGTCCGGCTGCAACGAAGAAGGGCAGCCGCAGGCCGTAGGCCCCCAGCACACCCCCCACCGCCGGGCCTATTACGAAGCCCAGCCCGAAACTGGCGCCAACCAGTCCGAACTGGGCGGCGCGTTTCTGCGGTGGGGTCACGTCGGCGATATAGGCCGTGGCGGTGGCCGCGTTCGCCGCCGTCGCCCCGGCGATCAGTCGCCCCAGGAACAGCCACACCAGCGACGGCGCCCAGCCCAGCAACAGGTAGTTGGCGCAGATTCCGCTCAGCGACAGCAGCAGCACGGGACGCCGGCCGAACCGGTCGCTCAGGCCGCCCAGCACCGGGGCACAGACGAACTGCATCAGCGCGAACGCGGTCAGCAGCCACCCCGCCCACACGGAGGCACCGGACACGGTCAGGCCGGACAGCTTGAGCACGAGTTCCGGCACGATCGGTACGACCAGGCCGAAGCCCAGGGCGTCGATCACCAGCGTGATTATAATAAACCGGACCGATGCGGCGTGACCGGTCCGAGGCCGGCGGCTCATCGTCCCGGGGCTCGTATTGGGTCCATCGCGGTTTGAGGCGGACGATAGGTGACCCGCCAGATCGTGCCGTTGGCGTCCTCGCTGACAAGCAGGGACCCGTCGCGCATGACCGTCAAACCGACCGGCCGGGCCCATACGGCCTGGTCGGAGGCGACGAAGCCGGTCAGAAAATCTTCATAGACACCGGTGGGACGGCCGTCTCGGAAGCGCAGTCGCACGACCTTGTAGCCGGTGCGCCGGGCGCGGTTCCAGGATCCGTGCAGCGCCACGAAGGCGTCGCCGCGATAGTCGACGGGGAACAGCGCGCCGTCGTAGAAGGCAATCCCGACCGGCGCGGAGTGCGGCTGGATCAGCACGTCCGGGACAGTCACGCGGGCCGCCAGGTCCATGCGCGCGCCGCCCATCCGCGGTTCGGGATGGCCGCCGATGTAGAACCACGGCCAGCCGTAGAATGCGCCCGGCTGAACGCGCGTGACGTAATCGGGAGGCAGGTTGTCGCCCAGTCCGTCACGCTCATTCACCACGCACCACAGCGCACCGCCGGTGGGCTGGATTGCCTCAGCCGAACAGTTGCGCAGGCCGGTCGCAAAAACGTGCCGCGTGCCGCCCTCGGGGCTGAATTCCAGCACGTCGGCCCGGTCGAGTTCGTCACCCCAGGCGGCACCGAACGGCAGGTTCGAGGGGGGCTGCCCGGTCAGTCCCTGGTCGAGATTGCTGGCCGAACCGACGCCGACGAACATCCGGGTCCCGTCGGGGGAGAAGACGATATCGCGGGTCCAATGGCCGCCGGTGGGCAGCGTCGGAACGATCACGTGGGCCGGCCCGTGTGCGCGCAGGTCGCCGGCCTGATACGGGAAACGCACGATCCGGTTGGTCTCGCCGACGTAGACGAAGCGCGGCGACGGGCCGGGCGGCCAGAAGGCGATGCCGAACGGCTGGTTCAGGTCGGATGCGAAGGTCGCGGTGGAGAGGGGTCTGGCCGCACCGTCCCGGGTGCGCAGCACGCGTATCCGACCCGCCCCGGACTCGGCGACGAAGATGTCGCCGTTCGGCGCGGTACGCATCGTTCGCGGCTGATCCAGCCCGGTGGCGAACAGCGTGGCCTCAAAACCCGGCGGCCCATGGGGTGTGGCGGCGGCGGGCCGCACGATGACCGACGCGGTCTGGCCGGCGGAACGGGTGGCGAACGGGGCCGGCAGGGCATCAGGGGTGATTTTCCGAACCACGCCGGGGGCATCGGCGCGCCAATCTCCGAACGCGGCCTGACCGGTTCGGACCGGATCGGCCGAGGCCGCGGTAGCGGCGAGCAGAAACGCAGCGAGGAGGATTTTCATGTGTCCCAGATGTGGACCGGGATGGCTCGTTGCCAAGCCAAATTCAGCATGTCACGGCATCGCTGGCGGGTTTCACTGGAAGAAAATTCCAACGACAGCAAGTAGGAGGCCAGAATTTCGCTTCACGGGCCCCCCTCCTTGTCAACATGGAAGATTCTTGCCTTCTATGCACCATCATGCTGCCGCGCCGGTCGTCGCGGACGGCCAATCCGGAGAAAGGATACAGCCATGGCCTCGGACCACAAACCAATCGTTTTCGACCGCCCCCTGCGGGGAAGGATCTACGACAGCATCGCCGAGACGATCGGCAACACGCCGCTGGTGCGCATTCCGAAAATCCTCGCCGAGGAAGGGATCACCGCCGACGTCGTCCTGAAGTTGGAGTTCTTCAATCCGATCGCCAGTGTGAAGGATCGCATCGGCGTCAACATGATCGTGGCGCTGGAAGAGGAGGGCAAGCTGAAGCCGGGCGGAACGATCATCGAGCCGACATCGGGCAACACCGGCATCGGGCTGGCTTTCGTCGCGGCGGCGCGGGGCTACAAGCTGATCCTGACGATGCCGGAAAGCGTGTCGATCGAGCGGCGCAAGATGCTGGCGTTCCTGGGTGCGGAGCTTGAGCTGACGCCGCGGGAGAAGGGCATGAACGGAGCGGTCGCGCGCGCCAAGGAACTGCTGGAGGCGACCCCGGGCGCGGTGAGCCCGAACCAGTTCGCCAATCCGTCGAACCCAGCGATCCACATCAAAACCACGGCGGAGGAGATCTGGTATGACACGGCGGGTGAGGTCGATGCGCTGGTTTCCGGCATCGGCACCGGCGGCACGCTGACCGGGGTGGCGGCGGCGCTGAAGCCACGGCGGCCAGGGATGAAGTTCTTCGCGGTGGAGCCGACCGCCAGCCCGGTGCTGTCCGGCGGCAAGCCCGGCCCGCATCCCATCCAGGGGATCGGCGCCGGCTTCGTGCCGGAGGTGCTGGACCGAGACGCGATCGACGAAGTGATCCTGGTTTCCAATGAGGAGACCCTTGCCATGTCGCGCCGGCTGGCTCGGACGGAGGGCATTCCGGGGGGCATTTCGTCGGGTGCGGCACTGGCGGCGGCGCTGAAGGTGGCGAAGCGGGATGCGTTCGCGGGCAAGCGGATCGTGGTGATCATCCCGTCGTTCGCCGAGCGGTATATCACGACGGTGCTGTTCGAAGGATTGTAGGACCGGCCGGGGTCCGGCTGGCCGGCACGGTCGGTCCACCGTCGGCGGCGTTGTGATCACGCCTTGGAGCATTGCCGCCTTGGCGGGAAATGCTCGCCCGCATATTGCCGCGCGACATCGTCGGCCAGAGGGCCGCGGGACATCGTCGGCCAGAGGGCCGCGGGACATCGTCGGCCAGAGGGCCGCGGGGCATCGTCGGCCTGAGGGCGCGCCCGCGCTTCGAGCCGGGCTGACCAGCTTCAGGGTTGAACGAATGCGCGTTTCGGCGAACGCCTGTCCCGCGGAGGCGCCGAGGGGCGATCTGCACGGCCATGGACTCGTCCGCCATGGCGAGAAAGGGCGCGAACCCGGTCGGGAACGCGAGGACCGCGGAATGGATTGTTATACGCACGTTCTGGAGAGCTTTCCTCGGTACAGACATTATCGCGAGGATACAGTACGCGAGCAGCACCGCGCCGATCGTACCGGTTTGCGGGCGCATCGTCCGGTGGGCGTGGCCGCAGACGAAGCCGACCTCGCCTGCCTTGCGATAGAAACGAACCCCCCGGGGAAGTGCCCGGCAAACCGAGACTGGGCGCCACTCGGTAAGATGCGGCGGCGGCGAGCAGCAGCGCCCGATGTTACATTTATTTCCCGTCGATCGACGAGCGCCATGTTGGTCCTTCGCGGCCGCTGCGTACGGCCAGCGATCGCGGCAACCTAGCAGAAAAATCTTAGCAATCCATTAACGTGAACCGTAATGTTCCGAACCGCGAGACCCGTGACCGAGGCGGTCCGAACGGCGTTGCCGGGATGCAGTCAGGGACCTTCCACGGCTTCACGGTTGCGATATTGACCGGGGGCCTGTGCTGGCCGCGACGATTTTCCAAGGGGTGGCCGCATACCGGCGTCGCCGGCGCGGGCGAGCGGGCTGTGAACAGGTGGTGCGGGGACAACTATAACCCGCTGCCCGAACATGATAGATTTTGACAAAACTCAGCATCGGGGTTGCATGAGCGAACCGTTCACCGTGTGGCATTTCGACAAGATCGGGTCCACCAACGACGAAGCGCGCCGTCTGGCGGCGGAGGGCGCACCCCATGGCACCGTCGTGCACGCCGATGAGCAGACCAGGGGGCGGGGCCGGATGGCGCACACGTGGTACAGCCCGCCGGGCAATCTGTACATCTCGATCTTGCTGCGTACCGGCCAACCGGCGGAGCACGCGGCCGAACTGAGCTTCCTGGCCGCGCTCGCGGTTGCCGACACCGTGGAGGCGCTGCTGCCGCGGCAAATCCGCGCGATGTTGAAATGGCCCAACGACGTGCTCGTCAGTGGCGCCAAAATCGCCGGTATCCTGCTGGAGCAGATAGACACCGCGACCATCATGGGCATCGGGCTCAACGTGCTGGAGGCGCCATCGAACGCGGCGTACAAGACCACGACCATCGTGGCGAACGGCGGTATCGCGTCGGTCGACGGGGCGCGCGACATCGTACTGGAACGGCTGGGCTTTCACCTGTCGGTCTGGCGGGAAGCGGGTTTTGGCGCGATTCGCGAGCGATGGCTCGAGCGTTCCTATCCGATCGGCGCGGCGATCAGGGCGAATTCGGCGGGCCAGGCGATTGCCGGTCATTTCGCCGGCCTGGACCTGGACGGTGCCTTGCTGCTGGACACGCCGCAAGGACGGCAACGGATCGTGGCCGGCGACATCGTGGCGATCGGGAGGTAGAGCAGGCGGCGGGTTTGACCCCGGCGTCCGGCGGTGGGAACATCCACCCTGAAACGTCCGTAACAAGAATGCTGGATCGAATGTGGCCAAAACCATCCGCCGAATGCCTTGTCTATCCTGGCGGTCTAGCCTCGTCGCGCCGACGGCCGGGTCGGGCCAGGTCACCGAGTCCGGATGGTGTCCCCGGAGCGGGGTTGAACCAACAAAGTCGTGGATGGCCAGTCAAAGGCCGGCCATGACACGAGCGGGCGCGCAGGGGCGGATGCCACCGGCGGGGACGCGGGCGGGAATGCCACGAGCAGGGGCGCGGCCGGCCGTGACACGAGCAGAACGAGGCTGGCCATGAGACGGGCAGGAACGGGCATGACAAGCGCCACGCCCCTGCAACCGACCGAGATCAGATCGCTGGCGCTGATCTGTTCGGCGCATCTGGTCAGCCATTTCTACTACCTTGTTCTGATCCCGCTGTTTCCGATGCTGAAGGCCAGCCTGGGCGTTGGCTTCGTCGAGCTTGGCCTCGCCGTCACGCTGTTCAACATCGTCAGCGGGTTGGTGCAGACGCCGATGGGCTATGCCGTCGATCGTTTCGGGGCCAGGCGAGTGCTGGCCGCCGGCCTCGTGCTGGGCGGCGGTGCCTACGTGTCGATCGGAATGTTTCCGGTCTATCCGTGGATTCTGTGCGCCATGGTTTTGGTCGGTATCGCCAATGCGGTGTTCCATCCGGCCGACTATGCCATCCTGGGTGCGGTGATAGAGCCGAACCGGCTGGGGAAGGCGTTTTCGATCCATACCTTCGCCGGCTTCCTGGGCAGCGCGATCGCGCCGATCGTGATGCTTTTGCCTGGCTGAGGCGTTCGGCTTCCGGACGGCGATCATGGCTGCCGGATTGCTAGGCCTCATCGTCGCGGTTCCGCTGACGATGGCTGGCTGGCTGGACCGGCATGTCGCGTCGCGCGTGCCGGATGGGGCCGCGCTGCACATTCCGCTGCGGCAGTTGCTGACGCCGACAGTGGTTGGACTGGTCGGGTTCTTCGTGCTGCTCAGCCTGAGCAGCGGCGCGCTGACCAATTACTCGGCCGTTGCGCTGGTGACGGTGTACGGGATCTCCCTGTCGTCGGCGAACCTGGCGCTGTCGGCGTTCCTGTTCACGTCTGCTGTCGGCGTGCTGGCGGGCGGCGTGATCGCCGATCGGACGGAGCGGCACGGCGACGTCGCGGCGCTTGGATTCGGTGGCGCCGCGGTGATGATCCTGCTGGTCGGCACGGTGAACCTCGGCGCGGTCCTGTTGGTCGCGGCGATGGCGATCGCCGGGTTCCTGTCGGGCATGATCTCGCCGTCGCGCGACATGCTGGTGCGGGCGGCGTCACCGCCGGGCGCGTTCGGACGGGTGTTCGGGATCGTGACGACCGGCTTCAACATCGGCGGCACGGTCGGGCCTTTGCTCGGCGGCTGGATCATGGATCACAATCTTCCACGCTGGGTGTTCTTCTCGTCGGTGATATTCATGGCGCTGACCTCGGTCATGGCGCTGGCCAGCGACTGGCGGTCGCGGCGCCGCTCGGCGCTGGTGCTTTCTTGACCGCTGGACTGCCCGAGGCTGACGCCGAAACGAAAGCCTGGTTCGTTGCGTGGCTGGAGGGTTTCGCGGCGCACGTGCGGGCGGTGGACTATGCCTCGGCGCGTCCGCTGTTTCACCCGCGAGATACTGGCGTTCGGCACGCACCAGGACGTGCTGCCGAGCCTGGAGGCGTGGGTGAACACGCAGTGGGACAATGTGTGGCCGAGGACCGATGATTTTCGCTTCGCCATCGATCAGACGCGGGTTCTGGCCTCAGACGACGGCAGTTTGGCGGTTGTCATCGCGCCGTGGACAAGCACGGGGTTCGCACCTGACGGAACGCCATTCGACCGGCCGGGGCGCGCGACGATCGTGTTTCACAAGGGGCGCGCAGGGTGGCTTGGGGTTCATTCCCATTTGTCATTGAACCGGGGTGTGCCGCAGACGAGCCATGGCAATCGCCCGGTCAAGGCGCGCTGAGCGGGCGACTGACCTTCGGTTTGCCCGCAAACCGCGGATTCAATCAGCGTAGAACACCGCGACCGGCAGGTCCTGGAGAATTGTCTGAAGCGGGATGCTCGACGCGGCGGGCGCCGTTGGACAGCAGCGAGCGAAGCTGAAGGCCGCGCAGTTGCTCCGGCAGCAACAGCGTGCTGCCGCGCAGGTTGCCGGGATCGAATGAGATGGCATTGCCGGCTGACAGCAGCCGGTGCGGCAGCCGGGGCACCACGACGATGACCACCGACCGGCCGAGGCTTCGGGCAAAGGCGACGATATGCTGTTCGAGCGCTCCTTTCAGCGGCAGCGGACAATAGTCGCCGCGCGCGAACAGGTCCGGCTGGCGGCGGCGGAAATCGAGTATTCTGTGGATGACTGCCTGCTTGATGCGGCCGTCGCGCCATGCCGGCAGGCATTGCGCCGGTTCGAGGCCGGCCGCCAGGGATGCCTGCCGTGCGGCATAATCGACCGGGCGGCGGTTGTCGGGATCAACGAGGCTGAAATCCCAGAACTCCGTTCCTTGGAAGAAATCTGGCACTCCGGGTACGGTCATCTTCAGGACCGCTTGCGCCAGTCCGTTCACCGCGCCCGCGGGCGCGATCAGATCGATGAACGTTCGCGCGATGGGCAGGAAGAGGCCGTCCGGCGCGAACAGGCTGTCCAGGAACTTGCGGGCGGTCGTCTCATATTTTTCGTTGGGCGCGGTCCAGTCGGTGCGCAGCTTGGCCTCGCGCAAGGCCTTCTGCTGCCAGCGGGCCAGGCGGTCGGCGAACGCCCTGCAGTCCGGCCGCGTCGGACGGATCGAGTTGCAGCGGCCATGCGCCGACGATCATCTGGTACAGCATGATCTCATCGGCGGGGTCGGGCCGTTCCGCCTCGATCGCCTGGCATCGGGCCAGGAAGGCGGCCCAGGCGTCGGGGACCTCGCTGATCACGGCGAGGCGGGCGCGCAGGTCTTCGCCGCGCTTGTGGTCGTGTGTGGCTGTTGCCAGCATGGCGTCGGGGAAGGACGCCAGCCGATCCGCGCAGGCACGATGAAAGTCGGCGATGGTCCCGCCGAGGCGTCCGGCGTCGAAGCCGACGTCGTTTCGTGACAGCAATCGTCCATAGCGGTAGAAGGCCGTGTCCTCCACGGCTTTGGCCGCGACGGGGGCGCTGAGCTGCTGGAAGCGGGTGACGGCAACCCGGTCGCCCGGCTCACCGCCCAGCCAGCGGTCCAACTGATCGAGGACGGTGTGCGCCGAGGCGGGCGAGGAGCGTTTCGCGGCGGCGAGCGCCTTGGCGAAGGCGGCCTGGTCGATGCGCGGATCGCTTCGCCCCGGCATCGTATCCGCGATAGACCGGAAAGTGCGACAGCAACGCGAGAAGGCCGCGGCGGATGGAAGCGGCGGACGTATCGCGTGTGTCAGGACTGGCGCGGGCGATGCGGTGCAGTGCCCTGGTCACGGCGTTCAATTGCGCATCGAATCCGCGATGCAAGGTTTCGAGACGGGCCGGGAATTCTTCGTCTTCGAAATCGGCGGGACGCCCGGTCGCGCCGTGCCACAACCGGCCGAGGGGGCGGCGCTGGAGGGGTCGTGCTGGAGGGCGCTGACCTCATTCATGAAGTCGTAACCACTGGTGCCGTCGACATGCCAATTGTTCGGCAAAACCTCACCGGCGCCGAGGATTTTCTCGATCACAAGATAGGCGTGCCGGTCGGGGGCGAGTTCCTGCAGCCTCTGCCGGAGGCGGCGGCAGTAGCCGGGCGGGTCGGACAGGCCGTCAACGTGATCGATGCGGAATCCGTCGATCAGGCCGTCGGCGTAGAGGCGGAACAGCGTGGCGTGGGTTGTCTCGAATACTTCGGGGATTTCGATCCGCAGGCCGGCGAGGCCGTTGATGTCGAAGAAGCGGCGCCAGTTGATTTCGTCTCCAGCCACGCCCCACCACGCGAGGCGGTAATGCTGACGTTCCAGAAGCTTGTGAAGCTGACAGCGTCCGTCCCGATTGGCGGGATCGAACAATTCGAGGCCGCATTCGTCGATGTGGGCATGGTCGGCGGGGCTGATGGGGAATGAACTGTCGAAATAGCGGATGACCGGTTCGCCGGACGCGGCCAGGGTCAGCCGGATGTCGCCGGCCTTGAGTGTTTGGCCATAGGAACGGCCAAGAAATGGCGCCAGCACCTTGCCGCGCAGGTCCGGGTCTTCGCTTTCCCAGTCCACGTCGAAGAAGCCGGCGTAGCGGCTGGAACGTCCATGCCGCAGGAGGTCGGTCCACCAGGGATTGTCGGACCCGCCCACTGCCATGTGATTCGGCACGATATCGACGATGAGGCCCAGGCCGGCGCGACGCAGGGTCGCGACGAACGCGCGCAGCCCGGGCTCGCCGCCGAGTTCCGGATTGACCGAGGTGGGGTCGACGACATCGTAGCCGTGGATCGATCCTGCCCGTGCCGTCAGGATCGGGGAGGAATAGACGTGGCTGACACCCAGACCGACCAGGTACGGGACCAGAGCCGCGGCATCCGCAAAGGTAAACCCCTTGTGGAGCTGCAGCCGCATCGTCGCCCGGGGAGTCACTGCCGGGGACGCTCCGCCGCAACGAACTCGATTCGACGGGCGACGGCTTCGTCTTCCAGCACGGCGTCGGCCGGGATGGGTAACCGCCGGCGCCAGTTGGGATGTTCTGTGATGGTTCCCGGCACGTTTGGCTGCTCGTCCTGGCCGAGCAGATCCTCGAGCGGGATCAACGACAGCGGCACCTCGGTCTTGGCGATGAAGCGCACGGCGGCGTCGACCACGCGGTCGGTTTCCTGCGGATCGGGAACGGGGCCTTCGCCGACACGTTCGCGCACGAAGGCGTTCCAGAGTCTCGGGCCGATCCTGTTCGCGCTCGCGGCGGGCGTCCTCCGGATCGACGCCGTCGCCCAGACGTCCGTGCTGGTGGCGGACGTCGATGTCGCTGCCTTTCCACCAGCCGGCGACGGTGGGCAGGTCGTGCGTCGACGTCATCGCGACATCGGTGCTGCCCCAGCTTCGGGGAGGGACGAAGCCTGTCTGGGAATCACGCTCGAACCACAAGACGCGCATGCCATGGATACCGCTCTGTTCCAGCATATCGTGGAAACCCTCGGGGACGGTTCCAAGGTCTTCGCCGATCACGACGACGTTGTGGCGCACGGATTCGAGCGCCAGCAAGCGTAACAAATCGCTGACCGGGAAGTTCAGATAGGCGCCCTCGGGGGGCGACGCGCCCTCGGGTATCAGCCACAGGCGCGCCAACCCCATGGCGTGATCGACACGGATGCCGCCGACGTGACGCATCGCCGCCCGCAACGTCGCGAGGAATGGGGCGAAGCCGTTTTCCTCCATGGCGCGCGGGGAGAATCCGGTCAGTCCCCAGTTCTGCCCGCGCGGATTGAGGAGATCCGGCGGGGCGCCGATGGTCAGCCCGAGCAGGATGTCGCCCTGCCGGCTCCATGCGTGGCTGCCGGCGGGGTCCATGCCCACCGCGAGGTCGCCGATCAGGCCGATGCGCATGCCGGCCTGGCGTGCGACGTTCTGCGCCGCGGCCACGGAACGATCGGAAATCCATTGCAGGAACTGATGAAACAAGATCTCGTCAGGCTGAGAGGCGGCGAAGGACTCGACCGCCACGCCGCGCGGATCGCGCAGATCGACGGGCCACTGCCGCCATTCGCCGTGCGGCATGCGCGCGGCCTGCAACGCCTCGAAGCAGGCGTGCTCGTAGAGCAGCGGCCCCCGGTCGGCGCGGTATCGCGCGAAGTCCGCGCCCAGCGGACCATCCCAGTCGGCGCCGTCGAGGAACTGCTCGAAGGTTTTGCGCAGCGAAGAATATTTCGCGGTCGACGCCGATGGCCAGTCGATCAGGCCATTGGCTGGCGGCGGTTCGGTGGCGGCGGGCTGACCGAAGACCAGTTCGGGTGCTGCGTACAGCGGGTTGAGGAACAACCGGCTGGACGGCGCGTAGGGACCGAATCGCGCGGGATCGGCGGCGAACAGCGCGTGCATGGGGCTGAGCGCGATGGCGTCCGCGCCCTTTCCGCCGGCGACGCGGGCGAGATCGGCGGCACCGGCGAGGTCACCGATTCCGACATCGCCGGGATGGCTCAAGCCGTAAAGTTGCGCGGCGAGGCCCCATAGTCTCGCATCCGGAACGACATCCTCGATCGAACGGCATCGCGCCGGCGACACCGCCAGAACGATTTCGCGGTCCTCGACGCGCAGCCTGTGATAGCCAGTTTCGGCGATTGCCGGGATACGGAGGCGTCCACGGGCGGGGAGCAGGGCGAGCTGGCGGGTGTCGCCGCGTTCCATGACCAGTTCGGCGGGCTGGGCCTCGTTGCCGCCGACGTCCAGCCGTGTGGGACGGCCGGCCACGGCGGTCACCAGGGGCGGCAGATCGGCGAGACTGCTGCGTTTTGTCAGCAAGCGGCGGCTCGACGACAGCTCCCGGCTGGCACTGGCTGGAAGGCCGAGAGCGGCCAGTACCCGCCGCAGGACTGGTGGCGCGACGACTTGCGGTCGTCCGGCGTAATCTTGCCATTCGACTGCAATACCGGCCCGGCGGGCCAGGTCTCTGAGGACTTCATCGCTCATGCGGCAACCTCCAGATACGCAGCGGTCATCGGAGCGGTGTCTCCCGTCGCGAACAGCAAGCGTCCGGCCGGGGTTGGAAACGACACTGGATCCGTTGCAAGATTTGTTACGATTGTCAACCGCGTGCCATCGCCAAGTTTCCACCGAGCCAGCACTGCCTTCGCCCCGATGGCCTTCGCCCCGTCGGAGACGGTTCCGGGCAATCGGGGCACGATCTGCTGCATGCGCAGCGCGATCAGCCGCTGATAAAACGCGCAGCGTGCGCCGGCATCGGATCGCGGAACGCACGCGGTAAAGGTCTGTTCCGCATTCGGATCGGGGATGCGTGCGCGCTTGTCGGGATCGGCGAAGTCGGCAAATCCAGCGAATTCCTGACGCCGCCCCTCGCGCACCGCATCCGCCAGTTGACCATGGTGATCGGTGAAGAACAGGAACGGGGTTTTCGACGCGGTTTCCTCGCCCATGAACAAGAGGGGGATCTGCGGGCACAGTATCTGCAACGCGACGGCTGCTTCCAGCGCGCGGGGCGAGGTCAGCGACGTGAGCCGCTCGCCGAACGCACGGTTGCCGACCTGGTCGTGATTCTGCAGGAACAAGACATGGGCGTAGGGCGGCAGGTCGGCGCTTGGCTCGCCGCGCGGCGCATTCAGATACGCCGATCGCTCACCCTGATAGACCCAGCCTTCCGCCAGAACGCGTGCCAGCTTCGCCGGCTGGATGGTCAGCATAGTCGGCGTAGTAGCCGCCGGTTTCGCCGGTCAGCAGCACGTGCAGCACGTTATGGCCGTCATCGTTCCATTGCGCGTCGACAGCTTTGCGCAGATGCGACGCGGCGTTGTGATGCTCGAGAACCAAATGCACGTGCCGGTCCGGTTCGATGGTGGTGCGCACGATCGCGGCCATCTCCTCCACCCAGTCCTGCTGCTGGATCGCATGCACGGCGTCGAAGCGCAGGCCATCGAAGCGGTATTCCGTTAGCCACATAAGGACGTTACAGATAAAGTAATCTCGCACCTCGCGGCGGCGAAAGTCAATCGCTGGACCCCACGGGGTCTTGACGTCTTCGCGGAAGAACTGGGGCGCGTAGGCATGCAGATAATTCCCGTCGGGTCCGAAATGATTGTACACCACGTCCAGGAACATCATCAGTCCGAGGCCGTGAGCGGTATCGATCAGTTGCTTCAGATCCTCCGGCGAACCGTAGGTGGAATCGGGCGCGTACGGCAGCACGCCGTCGTAACCCCAGTTCCGTTTGCCGGGAAAGTCGTTGACGGGCATGAGTTCGATCGCCGTGACGCCCAGCTGTTGCAATCTGGGAAGGTCGTCGCGTATGCCACGGAAGCCGCCCGCGGTACCGGCGTGCACCTCGTACAGAACGGTTTCGGTCCAGGGCCGACCGCGCCAGTGCGGATGCTTCCATGGGTACGCGCCCGTGCGCACGACGCTTGCGTCATGCACGTCCGGCGCCTGGGCAGCGGAGGCGGGATCGGGCACCATGAGCCCGTCGGACAAGCGGTAGCGATACCGGGTGCCATCCGGCACCGCCGCGGTTGCCTCGAACCAGCCGTCGGCCGAGCGGCGCATTGGCAGCAGATCGCCGGATTCGATCGCGACCGAGACCGTTTCCTGCGCCGGAGCCCACAACCGAAACCTGACCGAACCATCGTCCTGCCGTTTCGCACCGAAACTACAGGCCGAGTCGAACTGCTTCACCATACCTGTCACCCTGACCAAAGCCGCCAGACCCATCACCCAGCCGCGCATCGCACGCATCGTCCTGCCGGGGACCGCGCCACTGGGCACGGGTCCGGCTGGGCACCGTCCGATGGGGCACCGTCCGACTGGGCACGGTCCGACTGGGCACCGTCCGATGGGGCACCACCCGGATGGGCACCGCGCCTTTGGACGGCAAAGGTCACGAACCGCTCTGGTTCCGTTCCTCTCAAGCACCCGTCAACGATCACCTGCCGCATTCGTTCCACCACGCCAGACAGATTTGCGCCGGACGCATTATGCCTGCGTTCGAGGGGCTCGTGTGTCCGATGGCGAACGAGATTGTGTGTTCAGGAGGTTGGGGACAGGAAAATGGTTGATAGTGGCGGCAAGGTGAGAAACAGCGTCTGCGCCTCTCCGTGCATCTGAGTGGGCACAGTATCAATGCCACCGGCATTTCCCATGTTCGATCCGCCGTAGACGGCTGCATCAGAGTTCAACAACTCCCGCCAATACCCGGGCCGGGGCACACCGACCCCATAACCCACCCGTGGCACCGGAGTCATATTGCAGACGACCAGCACCATCCGACCATCCTCATTCCCGTGCCGCAGGAACCCAAAGACGGAGTTCGCCGAATCGTCACCGATGACCCATCGGAATCCTGTGGAGACTGCGTCCCGTTGATGCAGCGCGTTCTGTTCACGGTAAAGCACGTTCAGGTCGCGGACTAGTGTTTGAATACCACGATGGCGTGCATGATCCAGCAAATCCCAGTCGATCGCGGAATCGTGATTCCATTCCCGCCATTGTGCGATTTCGCCGCCCATGAACAACAACTTCTTGCCGGGATGCCCCCACATGAACCCAAGATAGGCGCGCAGGTTGGCGAAGCGTTGCCATTCGTCGCCCGGCATTTTCCCGATCAGGGAGCCTTTGCCGTAGACAACTTCGTCATGCGACAGCGGCAGCACGAAGTTTTCCGAGAACGCATAGATCAGGCCGAAAGTAAATTCGTTATGGTGGTAATGGCGATAGATCGGGTCGTATTCCATGTAGCGTAACGTGTCGTGCATCCAGCCCATGTTCCATTTGTAGGAAAAACCCAGGCCACCATCATGGACCGGACGTGAAACGCCTGGCCAGGCGGTGGATTCCTCGGCGATGGTCATGGCTCCGGCGCAACGTTCGGCGACGACGGAATTGAAGTGGCGAAGGAAGCCGATCGCTTCCAGATTCTCCCGCCCGCCATAGATGTTGGGCACCCACTCGCCCGACTTGCGGCTGTAATCGCGATAGAGCATGGAGGCGACGGCATCGACGCGCAGGCCATCGACGTGGAAGTGCTCCAGCCAATGCACGCCGCTGGCGATGAGAAAGCCCTGCACTTCACGACGCCCGAGATTGTAGATGTAGGTGTTCCAGTCCTGGTGGAATCCCTCCTTCGGGTCGGCATGTTCGAACAGCGCGGTGCCGTCGAAGCGGGCGAGGCCATGCGCATCGGTGGGGAAATGCGCCGGTACCCAGTCGATGATGACGCCGATCCCGGCGCGATGGCAGGCGTCGACGAAGCGGCAGAATCCTTCCGCCGGACCGAAGCGGCCGGATGGTGCAAACAGCCCCAGCGGCTGGTAACCCCACGAGCCGCCGAAGGGATGTTCCGATATCGGCATCAACTCGACGTGGGAGAACCCCATCTCCACGACGTACGGAACGAGACGTTCGGCCAAAGCGTCCCAGCTGGCGGTCTGGTTGGGCGCCGGGCGGAACCAGGAGGCGGCATGGATCTCGTAGATCGTAATCGCCGCGTCGGCACCATGCCGATTGCTACGGTCTCGCATCCAGTTTTCGTCATGCCAAACGTACGGCACGGGACTTACCACGACAGAGGCCGTAGCGGGCGGCGGTTCGGTTGCCTTGGCCAGGGGGTCGGCCTTGTCAGGCAGCCTGGCGCCGTTGGCTCCGATGATGGCGAATTTGTAACGGGTGCCAGGGCCGACGCGCGGCACGAACAATTCCCATACGCCGGACGGGTAGCGCAGGCGCATCGGGTGACGGCGATTGTCCCAGGTGTCGAAATCCCCGATCACCGAGACCGCGCTGGCATTCGGCGCCCAGACGGCGAAACGCGTGCCGCGCACGCCGTCCAGGGTTAATGGATTGGCGCCGAGGGTGAAGGCGATCTCGAACAGCCGGCCTTCGTTGAACAGGTGCAGGTCAGTCTCGCTCAATAGCAGATCGAAGCTGTATGGGTCTTCGGTTTCCTGCACGACGCCCGGCCACTGGATACGGAACCGGTACGGTTCACGGCCTTCCACCGGACCCATGAACAAGCCTTCCGGCAAAGCCGGAGACAGCGTGCCGAGGTGGCGACCATCGGCGCGTGCGACGACGTCCACGCCGCTCGCGCCGGGCAGGTAGGTGCGGACGAACCGGCCGATCTCGGTATCGAACGGCCCCAGGACCGCAAAGGGATCCCGCAGGCATCCGGCGGCGAGTTGCCAAGCCTGCTCGGGAGTGATCGACGGGATGACAACCGCGTCATTCATGCAAAGACCTCAGTCATGCGACAGCCTCGATTCCCAGGAGATGGCGCGTGCGCCGCGCCAGGCCATGCAGCGGCACGTCGATCCAGGTGGGACGATTGGCCGCCTCATAGACCACTTCATAGGCGGCCTTTTCGATCAGGAACAAATCGAGCAACTCGGTATCGAGCGCCCCAGAGGGCTCACTCGGGGGTTCACTCGGGGGCTCACCGGGGAACCCATTGGGGGCCTGCGCATCGGCACCCGAAACCGGCGCGGATGCGATTGCGCCGCGGTAACCGGCCATGAAGGACTCGGTTGCCCGCTCGACGAAACTATCGAGAAAGGCGGTAACCTGGTCTTCGGCGAGGTGAGCGTGGCTGGCCAGGCTGCGCCGCTTGACTACCGCGGCGGCGTAGTCGAACGACCGGATCATGCCGGCGACATCGCGCAGCGGGTGGTCCTTGCCGCGGCGCAGTTCGACCGGCTTGGCCGGCTCACCCTCAAAATCGATGATGAAGACGTCACCGTTGACGACCAGGGTCTGGCCGAGGTGCAAGTCGCCGTGAATGCGGGTGAGAGTCCTGCCGCGAACCAGGTTGGCCAGAGCGGGCAACCTGTTGAACAGCACCGCGCGGGCTGACTGCAGGGTCAGCCGGTCCTGTTCCGACAGCGCCTCCCATTGCTGCGCCGTATCGACGGCGTGATAGGCGGCCTCCAGTTGGGTGCGCACCCGTTCGTCGAAGGCAGCGGCCGTGTCCGCGGTTCCGGTAACGGGGGCGAACGCCGGATCGGACGACGGGCGCGCGAGGACGAGGTGCATTTCCGCGAGACGCTGGCCGAGCAGGAAGGCGAACCGGACGTAGTCGGCGTGACGGGCGGCGTCCGCGGCGGCGGCTTCGTCGCCGCCGGCGATATCGGAGAGGCCGCGCAGCAACAGGTCCATGGTCCAGGTCCAGGCGTCTCCCTGGTTACGGACGAAGGCTTGCGCGATCACCAGCGCGTGCTGGGTGCAGTCGGGATCGAGGCGCACGACCTCGCCCAGCAAGGCCGGGGTGTTGGCGAAACCTTGTTCGGTGAGGTGCCGGCTCATTTCGGCTTCAGGATGTGGTCCAGAGGTGACGCGGCGGAACATCTTGATGATCGCGATGTCGCCGACAATGACGGAGGAGTTCGACTGTTCGGCGGAGATCCAGTGCATCTCGACATCGTCCGGCACGGTGATGTCGGCGATGCGCGAAGTGGGCAGGAACCGGATCGTGCCGTGATCCATGGCGATGACGTCTTTCTGCGCCAGGCCCGCGAGGATGGCACGCGGAAAGGCCGGAAGGGCGAAGGCGTCGGTCAGCAGACCGACCTTGGCACCGCGCCGGACGCGCGCAAGGGCCAGTTGTGTCGGCAAAGGCGGAGTGGCGGTGTCGCCCCACACGATGCCCAGCGGCAGCAGCCAGCGGGCGGTACCGGCTGCCGATTCGGTTTCGATTTCGAGCAGCACCGCTTCGTCCGAGGGCACCCGTGTCATAAGCGCGATCCGCGCCGAGCGCAGAACCTGGTCCTTCATGGCGAACCAGCGTCGCTTCGCCAGATATTGCGGCAGGACTTCACGCTCGATGACCGAATGGGCGGCCGAAACGGCGTCCGGCAGGGCGTGGCGCATGACGATGGTCTGATACTCGGGCATGGGTTCGGGCGCGGGTGTGTGGGTGGAAGGCCAAACATCGGCCTGCGACAGCAGGAACCAGTAGAAGCCGAACGGCGGCAAGGTGAGCAGGTAGGTCAACTGGCCGATGGGTGGAAATTGCGTGTGCCCGTCCAGTTCGATCGGCACGCGCCCCTGGAAATCCGAGAGGTCGAGTTCGACCGCCTGGGGTGTGCGCGAGAGGTTCGCGACGCACAGGATGGCGGTATCGTCATGCTCGCGCAGATAGGCGAGGATCTTGCGGTTCTTCGGGTACAGCAGGCGGTAGCCGCCGCGGCCGAACACGCCGTACTGGCGGCGGATGGCGATGGTCCGGCGCATCCACATCAGCAACGAATGGGGGTCGGCGGCCTGCGATTCGACGTTGACGGTCTGATACGTGTACAGCGGGTCCATGACCATCGGCAGCACGAGGCGCGACGGATCGGCGACGCGGGAGAAGCCGCCGTTACGATCGGGTGACCACTGCATCGGGGTGCGGACGCCGTTGCGGTCACCAAGATGGATGTTGTCGCCCATGCCGATCTCATCGCCATAGTAGATGACGGGCGTCCCGGGCATGGACAGCAACAGATAGTTCATCAACTCGACACGCCGCCGATCGTGTTCGAGAAGGGGCGCGAGACGCCGACGGATTCCGAGGTTCAGCCGGGCCCGTCGGTCGGCCGCGTAGGTTTCCCAGAGGAAGTCGCGCTCGGATTCCGTTACCATCTCGAGCGTGAGCTCGTCGTGGTTGCGAAGGAAGATGGCCCATTGGCAATTCGACGGGATGTCGGGCGTCTGGCGCAGGATGTCGGTGATCGGGAACCGGTCTTCGCGCGCGATGGCCATGTACATGCGTGGCATCAGGGGGAAATGGAACGCCATGTGGCATTCATCGCCGTCGCCGAAATAGTCCTTGGTATCCTCCGGCCACTGATTCGCCTCGGCCAGCAGCATCTTGTCGGGATAATGCTCGGTGAGTTCGGCCCGAATCCGCTTCAGGACAGCGTGGGTCTCGGGCAGGTTCTCGTTGTTGGTGCCCTCACGTTCCACCAGGTACGGGACGGCGTCGAGGCGGAGGCCGTCGATACCGAGTTCCGCCCAGTAGCGCAGGACGGAGAGGACCTCACGCAGCACCCGGGGATTGTCGAAGTTCAGGTCGGGCTGGTGATGATAGAAGCGATGCCAGTAGTAAGCGTGCGCGGTGTCGTCCCAGGTCCAGTTGGAGCGCTCCGAGTTGACGAAGATGATGCGCGTGCCAGCGTATTTACGGTCGTCGTTGGACCAGACGTAGAAATCCCGGTAGGTCGATCCGGGCCTGGAGGTGCGGGCGCGCTGGAACCATGGATGCTGGTCGGAGGTGTGGTTGACGACCAGTTCGGCGATAACCCGGATTTTTCGCTCGTGCGCCGCGGCGATGAACCGCTTCACATCGGCCAGCGTGCCGTAGTCCGGGTGGACGCCGCGGTAGTCGGCGATATCGTAGCCGTCATCCAGCCTTGGGGATGGATAGAAGGGCAGCAGCCAGATGGTGTTGACGCCGAGTTCGGCGATGTAGTCCAGGCGGGCGATCAGTCCGGGAAAATCACCGATACCGTCATTGTTGCTATCGAAGAATGACTTGATGTGGATCTGATAGATGATGGCATCCTTGTACCACAGCGGATCGGCGTCGACCGGCTGGGCGACCGCCCGCGGGTGTGGGTGGCCGACGTTCATCTCAACGAGCCTCGAGCCGCCAGATCCGGAAAGGCTGGTCCGCCGGATCGAGCCGGATCCGTTGGTTCTTGCCGTGCCACATGAAGCTTTCTCCGCGCATGAGGTCTGTCACCGAGATCGCGGCCTGGTCCCCCAGGCCGAACTCCCAAAGCGGCACCTCGATCGCCGCTTCCTGCGCGATGTGGGGATCGAAGCTGACGGCCACCAGGACCATGCTGCGATCAAACGGATCGCGTTTTCCATACAGAATGATCTGATCGTTGAAAGCGTTATAGAATGTCAGTCCCACATGGGACTGCAGAGCCGGGTGGCGGCGGCGGATCAGGTTGAGCGCGGTGATTTCCGCCACGATGTTGCCGAGCGCCGCGTAATTGCGCGGCCTGATCTCGTATTTCTCGGAGTTCAGATATTCCTCACGGCCGGGCAGCGGAGCGGCCTCACATATCTCGAATCCGGAATAGACACCCCACAGCCCCGACAGGGTCGCCGCCAGCGCTGCCCGGATCAGGAAGCCTGGGCGCCCCGAGGTCTGCAGATAGACCGGGTTGATGTCCGGGGTATTGACGAAGAAATTCGGCCGGAAGAAATCGACGACCGGCGGTGTGGTCAGCTCGGTCAGGTATTCAGTGATCTCCTGCTTGGTGTTCCGCCAGGTGAAGTACGTGTAGGACTGGGTAAAACCGAGCTCGGCGAGACGGTACATCAGTTTGGGGCGGGTGAACGCCTCGGCGAGGAACAGCACGTCGGGCTGGCGGCTTTGGATGTCGGCGATCATCCACTGCCAGAACGGTAACGGCTTCGTGTGCGGATTATCGACGCGGAAGATGCGAACGCCCTGATCGACCCAGAACTGGATCACGTCGCGCAGCGCTGTCCACACGAGGGGGAACGAAGCCTTACCGTAGAAGTCCGGATTGACGATGTCCTCGTACTTCTTGGGCGGGTTTTCAGCGTAGCGCATCGAGCCGTCGGGGCGCCAGCGGAACCAGTCCTTGTGCTGCGTGACCCAGGGGTGGTCGGGCGCGCACTGGATGGCGAAATCGAGGGCGATCTCCAGCTCGTTTCTGGATGCGGCCTGGAGCAGGGCGCGGAAGTCGTCGAGGGTGCCAAGCTGGGGGTGGATCGCGTCGTGGCCACCCTCGGCGCTGCCGATCGCATAGGGACTGCCGACATCGCCTGGTGCGGCGTGCAGGCTGTTGTTGCGGCCCTTGCGGTTGATCCGGCCGATCGGATGGATCGGCGGGAAATACAGGACGTCGAAGCCCATGGCGCGAATGTCCGGCAGGCGCTCGATGACCGACCGGAAGCTGCCGTGCACGGCCGGATCGTGGGTCGCGGACCGCGGAAACAACTCGTACCAGCTGGCGAACTCGGCTGCCGGGCGGTCGGCCCGCAGGGTATGGATGGCGCTGCGCGCGGCAAAAGGGCGCGTATCGGCCTGCTCCATGGCGGCCTTGAGATCGTCCGACAGCATGGCGTCCGCGGTGATGTCGGTATCCGGCCGCCGCAGGGCGGTCTGGATCAATTGCCGCCCCTCCTGAAGTTCCAGCGTCACGTCCAGGCCGGCGGCAAGCTTGGCCTGCAGGTCATGGGTGAATGTGCCCCATTGATCCCACCACGCCTCGACCACGAAGCGATACAGTCCGACGCGGTCGGGGCGGATCCGAGCCTCCCACCGGTCGTTGTCACGGAGTCGCATCGGGGTGCGCTGCCAGTCCGCGGCATCGGCCGCCTGCCACAGCAGGTCGGCGGCCAGTACATCGTGGCCATCGCCTACGACGTCGGCACTGACGGTCACGTCCCGGCCGATCACGGTCTTGGCGGGAAAATCGCCGCCTGGCCGAACGGCCTTCACTGCGATGCGGGTTGTCTCGGCCCAAGGACGGGACAGGGCGAGGCCGCCGCCAGGGATTCCGGAGGCGCGCCGGCATGGCAGGACGCGGACCTCGCCCGGCTGTAACGGGGTGTCGGGATCACCCATCGCGGACAGGGGTGTGTGGGACGTCGAGGGCAACGGCGCCAGGGGAATTTCCAGGGATGCCGGGCGGACGGTGTCGGGGTTGATCAGCACCAGGGTGTCGGCGCGCAGCAGGGCGGTGACGCGGGCGGCAGGACTGGCTAAGGGGCGGAGGTGATCGGGCGGTGGCAGTTCGGCGGTCAGGCGGATCGCGGCGGCGATATCGCCGGACAGATCCACGGGCATTTCGCGCTGGGCCGCCTGCATATCGGCCTGGGTGCCTCGCACGGCGTCGAAGCGGCGGCGGGTGGCATATTCGAAGCCCATCGGCAGGAACAGGCCGGCCCCGGTCGCGGCGGCGGTCCGTAGTGCAAATCGATAGGCGGCGGGGATATCCGCGTCCGGCGGCAGGCGCTGTGCCAGGCGTTCGAGGAACGATGGCTCGGGCGACGCGAGCGCCGGTGCCACGTCGCGCAGCACGTCATGTTCGTCCAGGAACCACGGCGCTCGGCCGTCCCACCAGGCGGCAGAAGAGACGGTCAGGCCGAAGCCGGCCCCGGCGAGATCGCGCAGGGCGGTGACGCCCGGTGTCCAGGCGAGGAACAGGGTGTCGGGGAACGCGGTGGTGAGCCGGCGCCAGAAGGATGGCGGGACGAGGTCGAGCGTCAGGCAGCGGAACCCCGCCACGCCGGTGCCGGTGAGGCGGGTCAGAAGCCCGATCCACCAGTCCGACACCGCGTCGGCCAGAGCGGTCTGGGCAAAGCGCGGCAGGGCGACATCGATCCGGTGGGGCGACCGCCTGGGGTCGGCGATCGAGGCGTCGCCGGCGGACCTGAACCAGTCGGGCTGGCTCTGCCGCAACGGGGCGTCGATCGCGACGTGCCCGGGCGCGATGTCGAGCATCAGGCGGAGACCTTCGCGGGAGGCGAGTTCCGCCGCCAGGATCAGGCCCTGTTCGGCGGTGCCGCCGAAGCCGAGGGCCGGATGCAGTCGGTCGAACGTGGCGTGTACGAAAATGTCGCCGCTGGCGCCGGGCTCGAACGGTGGGGCCAGGCATACATGGCTGAAGCCCATGGCGGCGATACGCGCGAGGGTCGCCGGCCACAGCTCGAGGGGACCGGCCACGAGCGGGTGCAGGTGATAGATATTGGTGGGCACCCAACTCTCGCGCGCTGACGACGTGGGAGACAGCATGCCGGATCGAAGCAGATTCATGACGGCGGAACAACGCCCGATATGCGACCCAAGTTCCGCGCACCTGGAGTGAACCGGCGGTTAAAACAGCGTTAAGCCAGCGTAACAGCCGCAGAACATACGAGGATCGGATGCTTGTTCCCCAGGGCTTATGAGAGGGCTTAGCCCCGAGGTGCCTATCCGGGGGTGCTTATTCCGCCCGGGTGCTTATTCCGCGGCGAAAGCCATCGGCGCGCGGGCCGAGCCTGCGTTCATCAGGCGTTCGCAATCGATGGCCCTGATCTCGCGGTAGATCAAGTCGGTGATTTCGCGAGGCGACAGGGCAAACCAGGACGAGTCGTCATGGCGGGCGCGCACCCGAGCATAGGCTGTCTGAAAAATATGATCGCTCATACACTCCTCCGCCTCGTTTTGCCCTTCAAACGCCATCTTGGCGTCGAATGACATTGACGTTATCACGGTTGCTAATACAACGTGAAAAAAACGTCAAAGCTTCAATTTCGCCAAGGACCGAGCCCAATGAGTGACCAGAACCGACACCTGCTTGCGCTGTCCGCGCAGATTGTTGCGGCCCATGCCGGTAACAACGAGGTTAGAATCGAGTCGCTGCCAATTGTAATCCGCAATGTTTACAATACGTTAGCCGGACTTGACCCAGTGTCTGCGACGGACTCGGTTGTGGTTGAGCACACGCGTGGCGCCCACAATAATGTCAACCACGACCATGCCGCGCAGACACTGAGCCATGCGCACAACGTATACGTGCATCCCGCTTATGGGCAGACAGTTTTCGGCGATCACCTCATCTGCATGGAGGATGGGCTGCCGATGAAGATGCTCAAGCGGCATCTTCTGACGGTGCACGGCATGACGCCGGATGAGTACCGGGCAAAATGGGGCTTGCCGGAGGAGTACCCGATGGTGGCGGCGGAGTACGCGAAACTCCGCTCCGACCTGGCGCTGCAAAGCGGCCTGGGACTGAAGCCGGAGGACAGACCGGCGAAAAAGCGGAAAGGCCGCAAGGGGTAGAGTCTTTTGGACCGTGAGCGGACATGGTCCGGCGCCGCGGGTGGGAAGCGCGCCTGAGTGTGGAAAGGCTGTCATTGCGAGCCTCGCGAGCGCGAGAGGAAGCAAGTTCGGTCGAACAGGGTTTGCCCCGTCGCCGTCCGCTGCACGCGGGGTCACCTGAGCCGTTCCGGTGAAGCCGAGCAAAGCGCTTAAGCAGGCACGCTTTGCGTGTCGCGGGCCCGGGTGAGCCCGCCTCCCGCTCTCCCTCTGGACCATTCTCAGCCTGAATATTCAGGCCGACAATGGTCCAGATCCTTGTTTGATCTCATGATTTACGCGCCCGGATCCGTGCCCTTAAATGGCGGTCAAGTGCTTCCATCCTGACCGCAAGCAACGTCACGTTGTACCCGGCGGAACGTCCGGTTCTCATGGCGGGGAGCAAACCCGGCGATCGTGCCCATTCGCCGGCACGATTGCTTCGTCGCTGGCGCTTATCACGAAAACGTGTTGTATCGGGCGGACCGCGGAACCACCACGCTAACCGCGCTTCTTGGCGGGGGACACCCTATGCGCCGGGGCTGACGTGCGCTTCGGCTTGGGAGGGGCTTTCGGTTGCTTCCGACCCGCCCGCAGATCGGTGATCGTGGCGCGGGAGGTGATCTGCTCGGGATTCGTGCGAAGTTCGATCAGGGCGGGTCTTCCCGACTCGACGGCGCGCTTGAATGCGGGGGAGAATTCGTCCGTGGCGGTCACGACTTCGCCGTGGCCGCCAAACGCCTCGATGTATTTGGCGAAATCGGGATTGGTGAGGGCGGTGCCGGAGACGCGCCAGGGGTAGGCCTTTTCCTGGTGCATGCGGATGGTGCCGTACATCTGATTATTGAACACAAGTACGATGGGGGCGACGCCGTGGTGGAAAGCGGTGGCGATCTCCTGGCCGGTCATCATGAAGCCGCCGTCGCCGACCATGCTGACCACCATGCGGTCGGGGAAGGCGATCTTGGCGCCCACCGCGGCGGGGACGCTGTAGCCCATGGCGCCGTTGGTCGGGCCGATGTAGCGCTGGTGTTCGGAGAAATTCAGGAAGCGGGTGGCCCAGCCGGCGAAATTGCCCGCGTCGGTGGTGACGATGGCGTCCGGGGTGAGCAGGGTCTCGAGTTCGCGCATGACGGTCCCGAGGTTCAGCGGCCCCTGGTAGTTGGGGACGGCGCGCTGGGCTTCGCGGAGCGAGCGCAGTTCCTGGGTCCATTTGGCCCAGGCGGGCTTCACCGGTTCGAGGGCGGCGGCGGCGATGGCGAAGGTGTCGAGGTCGGAGACGATGCCGAGGGCGGTGCGGAACACGCGGCCGATTTCGCCACCGTCCGGCAGGACCTGGACGATCGGGACGCTGCCGGCCATGTCCAGCAGGGTGAATCCCTGGGTTACCGCGTCGCCGAGGCGGCTGCCGATGGCCAGGATCAGGTCTGCCTCTTTCAGTTTGCTGATCAGGCCGGGGTCGGAGCCGACGCCTAGGTCGCCGGCGAAGTTTGCACTGGTGCCGTCGTAGTGGGACTGGCGGCGGAAGCCGACGGTCACCGGGATGTTGTTTTGCTGCAGGAATTTGTGCAGCGCGGCGCGGCCCTGGGGGGTCCAGCAGGAGCCGCCGACGACGGCGATGGGTTTCTTCGATTTCGCCAGCAGGACGCGTAATCGAAGCATCGCGTCCGGGTCGGGGAAGGCGGGGCTGTTCCTGGCGCGCGGCAGGTCGGGGACCTGAACCTGGTCTTTCTGCATTTCCTCGGACAGGGCGATGACCACGGGGCCCGGGCGGCCGCTGGTAGCGACATCGACGGCGTGGGCGACGACCTCGGGGATACGGTGGGCGTAGTCGATCTGGGTGACCCATTTCGCCAGCGGTGCGAACATCTGACGGTAATCGACCTCCTGGAAGGCGTCGCGTCCGGTGTCCTGGTGCGGGATCTGGCCGACGAACAGGAGCATGGGCGTACTGTCCTGGTAGGCGACGTGCACGCCGATCGAGCCATGGCAGGCGCCGGGGCCGCGGGTAACCATCGCGGCGGCGGGGCGGCCGGTGAGTTTGCCATAGGCGTCGGCCATGTTGACCGCGCCGGCCTCGAAGCGGCAGGTGACGAGCCTGATTTTGGTGCTCTGGTCGTAGAGACCGTCGAGGGTATCGAGGAAACTTTCGCCGGGCACTTCGAAGACATGGTCGATGCCTTGCGCGACGAGTGCGTCGGCGAGCACTCGGCCGCCGTGACGCGGCGCGGTACGGGCCTTGCGAGCCTGGACCAGTTCCATTCGGTTTTGCTCCCCCTCGGCCGGCGGCGGGTCGGCGTGGCCGCGGCGGACCGTAACATAGGCGAGATGTAGGGGTACGTCACGGGGGCCGGTTCCAATCCGCTCACGCAACTGTGGCGGATTGCCACGAAATCGCCGCGCATCGTGCATGGTCCCGCCTTGGAAGCGGAGCAACGTAGGTATGGTCATGTTCAGGAACGGAGTGTGCGAATGCTGCGAAATCTGGCCCGGCAGGAGACCGATCAGCTGACCCGAGCGCAACTGCTGCTGTTTCACACGCTGGGCGATGAGATCGGCTTGACCGGGGACGATCGGCGACTAGCGTTGGAGCTGGATGAGCGGACCTGGATGACGTGGGGTGATTTTCTGTTGCTGGGTCCGCTTCCAGCCGAACCTCCGCTGCCGGAAATGCTGCGGCGGCTGAGCGAGAGCGTGTTCGCTTTGGCGGTGATGGCGGACCGCGGGGCAGCCGCTGGAGCGGGGTGAGGCCGATATTGCTCTGGTGTCCCGATCCGGAAGTTCGCCATGCCTGGATCAGCCGCCTTACGAACTTCCGAATTGATGAGTATGGCGGACTTCGGGACCACCACACTAGCCTGGCACGACGCCGGCCAAGCGCACTCCTAAAGCCGCACCCACAACGATGACTGCTAGCACGAGTGTTGCGATGGCGCCGAAGCGGTAGTCGCGTTCGCAGACAAAGACGACGACCATCAGCAGAACGCGCAACGCCGGCAGAAGGATGAAAAGCGCAATGCCGGACCGGACGATGGCTACGGCCGCCGTGGATAGCGATGGGGGCTCGCCGGTGGCGGACAGGACCCAACCCACGGCGATGATGCAGGAACTGGCCCAGGTGCCGAACTGCAGCGTTGTTGCCAACAGCCGCTCCAGGCCAGACTCGCGCCTGCGATCGCCGCTCATGTCATGTGAAGCGTCGGATGGCCCTGAATCGCGGTGTGCAACATCTGCGCGGCCAGGGCGACGATGACGATGACGAAGAGGAGACGCAGCCTGTCGGCGGATATGGCCATCAGAAAGCGTGCCCCAAGCACCGAGCCGATGACCGATCCGAGGGCGACCGGGCCCGCGATCGCGGGATCTATGTCGCCACGCGCAAAGTAGGCGACGCCGCTTGCGGCCGCCGTTACGCCGATCATGAAGTTGGAGGTGGCCGACGAGACCTTGATCGGCAGGCGCAATGCCGTGTCCAGCGCGGGTATTTTAAGGACACCGCTCCCGATGCCCAGCAAAGCGGAAATCAATCCCGCCCCGTACATCAGCAGGAGGCCCACGGGGACGCGCCGCACCCGATAGGAAACGTCACGGCCGAGAGCGCGGTCCGGATATGTCGCATGCAGGCGCAACACGGTCGCCCAGTCCCGGCCGCTGAGTTCCGTCGCCTCGACCGGTGCCTGTTGGCGCCCTTTCATCATCTGCCACGCCGAAACAAGCAGGATCGCGGCGAAGAGGATCTGGAGGAACGACACGGAGAGGACGCCCGCCAGAACCACACCCGTCAACGCGCCAAGCGTCGTGGCCGTTTCCAGGACGATGGCGACGCGGATGTTCGTCAGCCCGCCCCTGAGGAACGGTGCCGCGCTGGCACAGGAGCAGGCGATCACCGACACGATGCTGCAGGCGACGGCAGAGTGTATACTGATGCCTTCGAACAGCGTTAGAAACGGCACGATGAAGATGCCGCTTGCCATCCCCAGCGCGCCGCCGAACGCGCTGGCACCGATGGACACGACGAAAAGATACACGTTTGGCTCAGCGTACATGCCGCCCTCCTCGTGCGCGAGCCGGTACGCGCCGGCGTCCCCAAGCACGAGAACATTGCCTCACCGATCTGCCCTCCCGGCTTCCGCGCCCGCGGTCGCACGGCCGCGCGCGACGGACACGGAGCCGCCGGGCTTCTTCGACGTTCCGCGCAGCCATCTCGCGATCTCGCTGTCGGCCGCCCAAGGCCCCGATCCGCCCATGACCAGCGCGGCGAGGCAGGCCAGATACAGCAGGTCCGTTTCGTAGCCGGGCGGCCCGAACCGAGGTCCGGAGGACGTTATCGCCAGCAGCTTGATGGAGGTGAAGCCGAAGGGCAGATGCACGGTTAACGCGGCCACCAGCAGCACCGCTGCCATCGGCACACTGAGCGGCACCACGAACGCGCCGAGCAGCACGGCGAAGCCACCGAGCAACTCGACCAGGATCGTCAGCCACGCCATGAAAAACGGCTCCGGCACGCCCATGGCTTGCACGATCGCGACGAACGCGTCGGGACCCTTCATCAATTTGGCGCAGCCGTGCGCCATGAAGCCGTAGCCAACGATCAGACGCAAGGGAAGCGGGGCGTAGCGGGCAAGCTTCCGCTGCCACCCCGTACCGGCGAAGAACATTTCTCGGAGGAACGTCATTCGTGGGCTCCCACTTGCGGAAATTGACGCGGGCCTCTGCGCCCCCTGGAACCTTGGACAGCCTCCGGACGGCGCCGGGGTGCGTCGCGCGTGCTCTACGGGTGCCTTGCCGCGCGCCGCATGAGCCGGGTCCTGAAGCGTATGTGGTCGCCCCTGTAGTGCAGCTTTTCGTAATCGACCGGCCGGTGTCCGACTGAGTAGGACGTGCGCTCGATCAGGAAGATCGGGCTTCCGGGCGATACCGACAGAGCCATGGCCACTGCCGCGTCGGCGATCGAGGCCTCGAGCTGGTACTCGGCTTCCAGCAGCGGGGTGCTGTATTTCTGCTCAAGCAGCGAGAAGATCGGCTCCGTCACAAGATCGTCGGCCATGATCTTCTGGCCCAGCTCCTCCGGCAGGTAGGTTTCGTCGAGCGACAACGGCACGCCATCAGCCAGACGAACACGGAGGATCTGCACCACATCCGTCCCGAGCGGGAGCGCAAGCCGGCGTGCGACGGTGTCGCTTGCCGGAACGACCTTCTTGTGCAGCACCCGCGCGGTCGCATGGCGACCAAGGACCTGCATGTCTTCGACGAAGCCGGTGAGCTCGGTCAGTTCCTGTGTGATCCGGGGCGGGGCCACGAACGTTCCCTTGCCTCTCCGGATTTCCACGAGGCCCTGCCGCACGAGGTTCTGGATCGTCGCCCGGATGGTGGTCCTGCTGACGTTGAACTCGCTGACGAGGCTTTCTTCCGAAGGCAATTGATGGCCCGCCGGAAGCGCGCCGCTTGCGATGCGTTCGGCGAGCGCGTCCTCGACCTGGACATAGAGCGGCAATCGGCTGGGGGCGTCTCTCGACATAGTTACATTATGACGTCATGATGTCTCTATGTCAATCGACTTTTTGCGCGGGGGGATGTCGGCTCTGGGTGACTCCCAGGTGCCTGTAGCAATCTCCAGGAACGAACGCCTGCTTCTTCGTGAGGGACATTCCAACGTGGTTCCTTCCAGCGTCGGCCAGATCAAGTCACCGGACGAATGTCCGGTATTTGGTCTCGCCGTCACAGAACGGAGCGGAATCCAGCCACTGCGGTCCTGGAGCGTTTCCGCCTTGGGTGAAAACGCTCCAGCTCATCTTTGTCGAGCAATTTCATCAGCCTGAGGTCGCTTCGCGATCCGGGTCAGGCTGATACTGCTCTAGCCGGTTGCGGGCCGGTCAGCCTGGCCAGTGCGCCGCGCGCCGGCGTCGGGCCGAGGCTAGAGCGCTAGGCAGCGTTGTTTCGCGAGGCTATAGCGCTGTAAGATTGCCGCGAATGCGGAACGAGTTCCGCGTTCGAGGGGCGTTTAAGCGCCATTGTAGCGACTGGCCGCACCCAACGACGGCCGCCAGACCATTTTCAGCGTGACTGTGCAGGCCGAAAATGGTCTATCTCTTTGTTTGATCGCATGATTCACGCGCCGGGGACGTTCCGCTCAGCGCGATCATGCTCTAGTTGTTCAGCTAACGGCCGACGCTCAGTCCTCAGCTATTCGTGCAGTTCGGCTGCCCAGATACGATCGAATGGGATCCCAGCCTCAAGCTGGACCCTTCTGACGGTCTCAGCATCGGGGGCTTCATATTCGCAGATACCGCGCCGGCGGTCAGTCGACATCACGCTGCGCTTCCAGGTGATGGAATGGATCTCCTTGCATTTCCTCTCCCGTTCCGCAGCGGCATCCAGATCCGTGTCGGTTGGCGGATGCTCAAAGGTGCGCTCGACGATGATCAGACCCATGGTGTCCTCCTCCAGTTATGAATCCTGTCGGTGCAAGCGCTCTGTTTCGGTCATGGTCAAAGGCTCGACCGCGAGGCCAATGTCGCGTGCGGCCCGCTCAAGGCAGGAGCGCGCCCGAGCGCTGAGAGTTGTCAGGTCGTATTCGGATGCGAGAGCCTGAAGGCGTGCGGCCGCCGCCGCCCGATCGCCGCTCACGCCGTCGATGCGCGCAAGGATCGCGGTGGCGATGACGATTTCGGTTGCCCGCGGCATCGCTCGCGCCGCCGCCAAGGCCTCGGTCGCCGCAGCGCGGGCCTGGGTGTGCAGACCTTGAGCGAGAGCGTCATCAGCGGCGAAATTCAGCACGTAAGCCAGATGCGCCTTGTCGTCGAAGTCACGTAACGATGCCAGTGCCTGGCCGAGTGCCGCCAATATGTCCTGCCCGCGGGCATGGCGTTGAGCCAGCACACGGAAAGCACCCGAAACCGGTGGCAGCATATAGTTGAGACGACTGGCGAGTTCGTCGCTCTCATCGCAATCGCGCTCGACCGAAGACAGGTCCTGGCGTTCCAAATCGATCATGGCGAGCCAGATCAGGCATTCCACCTCGCGCCACCGATCCTCGCGCAACCGCGCCAACGTCACGGCCCGGTTCATCAGCGTACAGGCGCGGTCAAGATCCCCTTTCCATCGCGCTGCGTGCGCACGGGCCCATGCAAGCTCAACGAAGTCCAGTTGCAGTGTCCGCGCCATCGCTTTGGCTTCATCGACCAATGCCAGCGCGCGCGGAATTTGCTGGTCCACCTCCAGCAGGCATCGGCCGGTGTTCGCGGCTTGATAGCAGCGGGTGATCTCGTCGCTTTTCCGGCTCGCTTCCGCGGCCCGCAGCGTTGTCTCGCTGGCCCCCTTGGCGTCATTCGACCACTGCTGGAGATAGGATTTGGCATGCAACGCAGGAATGGCTTCGCCCTGAAAGCCCATTGCCATGGCGGCATCGGCGGCCGCCTGCAGGCGGTTGATCAACTCCGGCGCTTTGTCTCGATGCCGGTGACCCACAAAGACGGTCATCGCGAGCAGCTGGATACGGAACAGAACCTTCTGCTCGCCATCGGGCAGACCCTCGAGATGCTCCAGTCCCCGCTCAGCCAGCCGGTATGCTTCCTCGGGAGCGAAAATCCGCAGCGAGCGCTCGCCGGCCGCAATACAGGCACGCACTGCCAATGCGTGGTCACCCGCCAATGTGGCGTGATGCAGCAGGAGGTGCGAGCGATCGTCGGCCTCATCCGGAAACCGCTCGACAATGGCTTTGGCAACGCGCGCGTGCAGGTCCTGACGGCGGCTGCGCAGCAGGGATTCGTAGATCGCCTGCTGCACCAGGACGTGCTTGAACGTGTAACGCGCATACGAGGCTGAGCCGGTGCGGAAGATCAGTTCCGAACGAACAAGCTCGGCCAGTGCGCTGTCCAGAGCAACAGTGGACTGCCCGGCAACCGCGCTGAGCATCTCATGGCTGAACTCGCGGCCGATCACAGCGCCAATCTGGGCCACCTCACGCCCATCGCGTAGCCGGTCGAGGCGTGCCATCAGCGAATCATGCAGACTTGCCGGGATTTCCGATCCGGCACCGGATGCGGCACTGTCCTGTGGCAGCCTGCTTTCGATGATTGCCTTGGTCATCTCCTCGATGAACAGCGGCATACCTTCGGCCCGGGCGACGATCTGCTCCTGCAGCTCCGACGACAGCACGCGATCGGCCACGACCTGTGTGGCCAGCGCGGCCGCGTCCCGCCGGTCAAGCCGGTTCAAGGCCATCAGGGTCACGTGCGGACGACCCGACCACGGCGGTGTGAAGTCCGGACGGAAAGCGATGATCAAGAGTATCGGCAGGTCCGGTACCTGTTCGATCAGGCCATCAAGCAGTTCGAGAGAGGTCGGGTCGGACCAGTGAGCATCCTCGAACAGGATCATTACCGGCCCCTGCCGGGCAAGGCCAATCAGATAGCGCCGCAACGCCGCCAGGGTCCGCGCCATCTGACGCTGTGGACTGAGCGCCGGGGCGGGATGATGTTCATCCACGGATATTGCCATCAACCGCGCGAGAAGAGCGATATCGTCCGGCGCGGGTGGGGACGGTGCCAATACAGCTTTCAGCTTCTCCAGGCGCTGTTCGACCGTATCGTCCAGCACGAACCTGGCCTGCTGTTCCAGGTGCGTGATGACCGGATGGAGTGGACTGTCCTGGTGGTAGGGCGAGCAGAAGCAGCGCGGGCCGGCATGCGGCTCGTTGCTGAGCTGCTCCTCGAATGCGGCAAGCAGACGGGACTTGCCGATGCCGGCCTCGCCCGACAACAGCACAACCTCGCCTTCACCCGCTTTCGCCCGCTGCCAGCGTCGCAGCAGCAGATCCAGTTCCTCGTTTCGATCGACGAGCGGAGTGAGACGACTGATGTGAACGGCCTCGGAGCGGCTCGCCGTCTCGGTCTCGCGTCGCACGCGCCAGGCTCGCACTGGCTCATCAAAGCCCTTCAGGGCAACAAGCCCCAGACCCTCCCACTCAAACAGCGCACCGAGGCGCGAGCGGGTGGCCTCACTCACCACCACTGTACCGGGTTCGGCCAGCGCCTGCATCCGCGCCGCCAGGTTTGGTGTTTCGCCCACCGCGGTCATCGTCTGGGCGGCGCCGACGCCAACCAGATCGCCGGTGACGACCAGGCCGGTGGCAATGCCGATGCGTACCGAGAGCCGTTGCGCGCCGATTGCCTGGATGATCGCCAAACCCGCACGCACGGCGCTCTCGGCGTGGATCTCATCCGGATTTGGCCAGCCGAAATAGGCTAGCACGCCGTCGCCGACGAAGCGGGCGACATAGCCTCGTTTGTCGGCGACCTCTTTGGCAACGGCGATTTGATAGGCGGTCAGCTTTTCGCGCAACTCTTCCGGATCCAGTCGGGCGGAGAGGGCGGTGGAGCCCACGATGTCGCAGAACAGCACTGTGATACGCCGTCGCTCTGCTGCCGGCGTTGGCAAATGGTTCTCATCGCCGGGCTCGGCGACAGGCTGTAGCGCAGCGTCGCCGTGAAGTTTGGCGATTGCCCCCAGCAGACGACGACGGTGCCCCACCGCCGCAACGCCAAGATCCTTCAGATCGTCCGCAGTCAGTTGACGCAGTACGTCAGCGTTGACCTCATTCTCACGGAACGCTGCCTGGTATTGGGCGAGACCCAGATTGCGGAGCCAGTTCGCGACGTCCATCGCCGTTTCCCCGGTGAGGCCTGAGGTAGAGTATCGCGCAGAGAAGAAGTTCCTATCGAGGCCAAAAATTGCTGTGGAGTCTCGCATTTTCTGTCTACTACGGGAAGACAATTCTGACAGCGAGGTCAGCAGCAAGTTCTGTCATGGTGCGTTCCCCAGTTATCATTATGTTTCTGTGCGACCGGCCCGTCAGATGACTGAACGAACCGTGCTGATGAGAGAAGTATTGCCGCAAGGCTGAAATCAGCGCTCTGAAGCATTTCAGACCATGATGGCCGCCACCCGCGGCAGCAGGGGCCGTTCCTGCCGCAGTGGATTTCCCGCATGGGATGGTCCGCCTCATGTCGATGGTGATGTCTCCGTAACCATTTGCAAGGCGGATCTGCCGCGCAGCGATGCCTGGGACGACCGGACAGGCCCTGGTTCGGGTTGTCGATGCCAGAACCCGCAAGCCACAATTCCCCAGGCGCCGCCGCTGCTTTGTTCACCTGGACCGGGACGGCTCCGTGGTTCGATAATCCCCGTAAGCGTCCGATGTCGGACGTGTAGCGGGACGGCCATCAAGCCCCGATGCTTTGAGTAGCTGGAGCGACTCCCTCTGTGGCTTCCTCGATGCCGGAAGCCAGCGGGACCCCATCCCTTCGCGCGGCGCACAGCTCCAATGCCCGAAAACCGGATTATCAACTGGCAAAAGTGGGACCATGTGCGTGTCCTGGTCGCCGGACATTTTGCCCGACGGGAGATGGGGAATTCCGATGACAAGGGTGTTTCTTGCTGCGTTCCTCGCCATCGCGGTGACAGCCGGTATCGCGTCCGCCGGTATCGCTTCCCTGGCCAATGGTGCTGCAATCCTGATCAACGCGTCCAGCCATTCAGTTTCGCCCGCCGACATCAGTGGTCTTGGTCGCGGCGCGGGCGGCTCACCGGCCCAGACCGCACAAGAGCCCGGGTAACCTCAGCCTCGGGTCGCATCTGGTCTTCTCGATTTGTTCTGTGCGGCTTGCTGCCATCTCGCCATGCCCGACGCACGCGACCTCCGCCGCGCTACCCAGGACGAAATCGCCGATACCTTGTCCTTCGAGCTGCGAAAGCGCGTACACCACGCGGAAGACGCGTTGGCCAGAATGACTGCCGTCCGGCCGGTGCGCATCTGGAGCGGTCCGGTTTCGTGTTGATGAAGAAGCCTGCGGGGCCGCCGATGACGACTGCGGGGCACTCGCCCAAGGCTTCCCCCGCCTCGGCACCTGTCCGATAACAGAGCGCAGCGGCAGCATCCCGAAAGAGGAGCGAGCCGGGAGGAGAGAAACATGTGCTTGTTCTGTACGATGAAACGCCGGCAAGTGTTTGGTGCGTTCGCGGCTGTTACCGTGGGCGGGGTGGCGCAAGCGGTGGGACCGGCTGGCACGCCGACGCCCGCCTCCCGCGCCAAAGGCTTTGCCATGCTGGCGGCTGCCGCCCTGGTAACCACCCCGGCCGCAGCCGCGGAAACGGTGATCCTGGGACAGGGCCAGTACCGCTACCGGGTGGTCGAGGGCTGGGGCGAGCTGCCGCCCGGCTACACCTATCGCGACGGCGCGGCCGTCTGCGTGGACAGCAAGGACAACGTTTATGTGTTCAATCGCGGCGCGCATCCGGTCATCGTGTTTGACCGGGACGGGAAATTCCTGCGCTCCTGGGGCGAGGACATCGGCTTCGTCAACGCCCACGGCGCCGCCACGGGACCTGACGACATGCTGTATCTCACCGATGATTTCGGTGCCGCGGTGCGCAAGTGTACACCACAGGGCAAAGTGGTGCTTACCATCGGCACGCCCGGCAAGCCCGCCCCGAGGTTCAGCGGGGACCCATTCAACCGCTGCACGCACACGGCACTCTCGCCGCAGGGCGACATCTATGTCTCCGACGGGTACCAGAACGCGCGGGTCCATAAATACTCACCTGACGGCAAGCTGCTGTTCTCCTGGGGCGAGCCGGGAACCGCCGCCGGCCAGTTCAATCTCGTCCATAACATCGCCTGCGATGACGATGGCTGGGTCTATGTCGCGGACCGGGAGAACCACCGGGTGCAGGTGTTCGACGGCAACGGCAAATACCAGACGCAGTGGAACAATCTGATGCGGCCCTGCGGCCTGTTCGTCACGCGGGGAAAGAATCCCCTCGCCGTCATCGGTGAGCTTGGCCCGGAGACCGCCGCCACGCTGACCAGCGGGGTGCCCAATCTCGGGCCAAGGGTGTCGCTCGTGTCGGCAAAGGGCGAGGTGCTGGCGCATCTCGGCACGCAGCCACTCGGCGAGGGACCGGGCCAGTTCATCGCACCGCACGGCATCGCGGTCGATTCCCACGGTGACATTTACGTGGCCGAGGTCTCCAACACCTACTGGCCGCAGCTGTTCGGGAAGAAGCCGGACCACGAACTGCGGTCGCTGCAGAAACTGGCCCGGGTGAGCTGAACCGCGCCGCCCGCGGGCGCTTCCATTTCGGAGCAGCGGTTTATCCATCCCGCAGCGGCCGAGCGCGCGGCTGAGGACAAGATCAGGATCTTCGGTGAGAACCACGAACAAGCCAACCGCCGCTGGCCGCGCGAGGACGCCTGGACCTTCATGCAAGCGGGCGAACGTCTGAGAACTCGCCTGAACCCATGATTCGTAGAGGACTTCGCTCCGGGGTTGCTGAACCGCCGACGCTTGGAAGCACCGAACTCCAGGCGATTGCTGAACGGCACGGGGTGCTGGCTCGAGTCCGCAGCGCCGTAGCAGGGCAGCAGGTGAGACCGAACTTCAACTGGGACAAGGAGGCCGGGCTTTCCTGTCCGGGCGCCCGGCAGGCGTTGACCGGTCAGACATCCGGGATCACCGTATCGACCCGCCAACTGGCGGGCATGGCGTGTCACGGGAGGGAACGACAGACAATGAGCGGCAAACCGCACGATTTTCTGACGCTTAACCGGCGTCATCTCATGGGCGCGGGTCTCGTCAGCGCGATGCTGCCGGCGGGAACGACCCAGGCGGCCGACGCAGCAGGCCCCGTCTTTGTTTATGTCGGATCCTACACGAAAGATCCGCCCGGTGGCGGAAGTAACAATCCGG
The DNA here is from genome assembly GCA_963817185.1 of uncultured Alphaproteobacteria bacterium. Lineage (GTDB taxonomy): Bacteria > Pseudomonadota > Alphaproteobacteria > Acetobacterales > Acetobacteraceae > Rhodopila. The sequence continues at coordinate 469,894 of CAWFNN010000009.1, forward strand.
TCGGCGTCTCCGTCTTCAAGTTCGATGCCACGGAGGGCGGGCTCACGCCTGTGCAGCAGGTGGCCAGCGCTAATCCGTCGTTTCTTGCGCTCGATCCCTCACGTCGATTTCTTTACGTCATCAACGAGATCGACGACTACGAGGGCAAGAAAACCGGATCGGTCGAAGCGTTCGCCATAGAGGCGAATACCGGAATGTTGACGTTGCTCAACCGCCAGTCCGTGGACGGCCCGATTCCGGCGCATCTCGCTGTTGATCCAAGTGGGCGTCACCTGGTCGTCGCCAACTATATCGGTGGCAACTTCGTAGTCCTGCCGATCGGGGCCGACGGGCGACTTGGCCCGGTGAGCGGCGAACTCAAGGACACTGGCAGCGGCCCGAACCAGGCGCGCCAGGAGGCGCCGCACCCGCACGCCGTCGTCTTCGACCGCGCCGGCCGCTACATCGCCGCCGCTGATCTCGGCATCGACAAGGTGCAAACATTCCGTCTCAGCGACGGTGGTCTTGTGCGGGTCGGCGCGGCGTCGCTAGCACCCGGCGCCGGGCCGCGGCACATCGCGTTTAACCTGAACGGCCAAGTGCTCTACGTCGTGGACGAGTTGAACGCGACGGTGACCGTATTCGCCTACGACCCGACGACGGGGCAGATCGGCAAGGAGTTGCAAACCATCTCGACTGAGCCGCCCGGGTACAGCGGCCCGCATAGCACGGCCGAAATCGCGGTGCATCCCTCGGGGAAATTCCTCTACGCATCCAACCGTGGCTACAACAGCATCATCGGCTATCGCATCGATACTGCGACGGGCCTGCTTTCGGTGATCGGCCACGCGACGAAAGATGTGAATTTTCCTCGCAATTTCGCAATCGATCCCAGTGGCCGGTGGCTGTACGTGGCCAACCAAAAGGGTGATACCATCGTTCAGTTCGCAGTCGACCCGGAGACCGGGGAATTGAGGCCTTCAGGCCGTGTCGTGGCATCGATCACGCCAGTGGCGATCGTGTTCCGGCCTGCGGGATAGCAGCCCTACGCCTTTGCGCCAGATCGCCGGTTGCGAGTTTCAGGCAGCACGGAAATGCCTCAGATTGATCAAGGTGTACGCCATCAACTTCATACCCGGGTCCAAATCGTTCCGATCGGCTCAGATGAAGCGTACAGGCATCGAACTGATGCATATGATCCGGATGGGCCAGTTGCGGACGAAAGGGAGTTCGCGTCCGGCGCAGGGGTTCTATTCGCCAGCGGCGTAAAGAATCCCGGCTTCTCAAACCGATCTCGGTCCACTGAGAAATTTGCGACGAAACCGCATGAAACCCCAGACATCCTCATGCTCTCCTGACCCAAGGCTATGCGAAATGGATCGCGCTGATCGGCACGCTGGCCGTGTTCTTGAGGTCGATGTCGCCGGCGGCGGTTCCGAAGGTAAGCAGGATGCCCCCGCTGCCGTCGAGCCCGATTGTCGCAGCGCCCTGCAGGCTCTGGGCGATCGTCAGCACATCTCCCTTCGCGGCCGAGAAGTCCGAGATCGTGAACGAGCCGCTTCCGGCGCCGAACACGTAGTTGTCGGCTCCGGTGCCCCCCGTGACGTTCATCGCGCCGGTCCCGACCGTGTAGGTTCCGGTTCCGACATCCTGCGTGATGGTCGCCGCTGCCGAACCGCCGATGAGGTGGACGGACGCCATCCCAATGAACTGCATCATTGTCGTTGTCCCTCCGACCGTGACAGTCGCGGCGCCAGGCGCGGTCAGGCTGATGGCGGATCCGTCCAGCGTGTACGCTCCGGCCATCGTGGCATTGAGGTCGCTCGCCGCTGCGACGGTGCCGCCGGTGACCACAATCTCGGAAGCGGGCGTCGGCAGTGGGCTTGCCGATGTCCCAGCACTCGGTCCCCATGCCGCGGCTGGGCTGGTCTTGGCCCACCACAGATTGCCGGCGTTTTCCTGCCAGACGTCCCCGTCGACGTATGCCAACTCGGTGACGTTCGCAGTCGTCGCGTCGGTGATCCCGTTGACGGCCACCTGATCCGAGGTGCTGATGGTCCAGACGTTGCCCGAGGCGTCTGTGATTGTCCCGCTGCTGCCCGGGATCAGGATGGTATCGGTCGGCGATGGCCTGGGTGTTGGCGTGGAGGCGGGGGTTGGCGCCGGCGTGGCCGGAAGCGGGCTTGTGGTTGTGCCCCCGCTCCAAGTGGTTCCGGTCCAGCTATACCAGTTGTCGCTGGTGTTCTCCTGCCAGACCGTCGTGCCAACGTAGGCGATCTCGGTCACGTCGGCCGAGTAACCCGCGGCCGTAGCGTTTTCGTCGACTGTCGCCGAAGCGGTTATGGTCCATTTGTTGCTGCTGGCGTCAATGATCGCCGCCGACGACCCGGCCCGCACCACGGTATCGGTCGGCGATGGCCTGGGTGTTGGCGTGGGGGCGGGGGTTGGCGCCGGCGTGGCCGGAAGCGGGCTTGTGGCTGTGCCCCCGCTCCACGTGGTTCCGGTCCAGCTATACCAGTTGTCGCTGGTGTTCTCCTGCCAGACCGTCGTGCCAACGTAGGCGATCTCGGTCACATCGGCCGAGTAACCCGCGGCCGTGCCGTTTTCATCGACTGTCGCCGATGCGGTTATCGTCCATTTGTTGCTGCTGGCGTCAATGATCGCGGCCGTCGACCCGGCCCGCACCACGGTATCGGTCGGCGTGGGCGTCGGCGTGGCCGGAAGCGGGCTTGTGGTTGTGCCCCCGCTCCAAGTGGTTCCGGTCCAGCTATACCAGTTGTCGCTGGTGTTCTCCTGCCAGACCGTCGTGCCAACGTAGGCGATCTCGGTCACGTCGGCCGAGTAACCCGCGGCCGTGCCGTTCTCATCGACTGTCGCCGATGCGGTTATCGTCCATTTGTTGCTGCTGGCGTCGATGATCGCCGCCGTCGCCCCGGCCCGCACCACGGTATCGGTCGGCGACGGCCCCGGCGGGCTGGTCGGGGGCGGGTCGCCGGCAGCGGCTTCCGTCGCGATCACTGAGGCAATCTGCTGGCCATATGCAGACAGGCCAGTGCCGCCGTTGGACAGGCCGTCCGCCGGGCTTCCGGGCCCCCACGCCCATGCCGCAGAACCGGCCGCCTCGCCCGACTGGACTGCATTTTCGGCGGCAGTGATGACTTGGTTCGCATCAGGGTCGATCGTCTGCCCATCAGTGGAGTTGCCGTACTCGCCGATAAGGACAGGCATCGTGCCATTGGCACCCTGTATCTGCTGAATCTGAGAGATGGTGCCGGCGAGCGAGGCCGACACTGTCGTTTGACTGGTCGAATAGCCGCTAACCCAGCCATAGTAATGATCGTCCCAAATCGTGTTCGTCATTCCGGCGTAATAGGACGCGACGAGGTTGGTGGCGCCTGCGTCCTCGAGCAGGATCGGGCTCATGTTGCCGGTATCCCGGACCGCATTGTATGTTTCTTGTTGCCACTGCGAGAGGAGTGCCGGATCGGGCTGCCCGGTCGCCGGGTTGATGTCGGATGGCTCGTTGTCGGTTCCGAACCAGACGTAGGGATTGTCCGCGAAAGCGGAAGCAATCGACGAGTACCAGCTCAGTTCCGTGGTCAGTTCGGACCCAGTGAAGATCGTGCCCGCCCCGCCCCCGGCGTTCTGTCCGATGCTGTTGGTGTGGTCCTCGAGCTCGACCACAATGCCCGCCGAGGTCAGCGAGTCGACGTAAGCCTCCAGGGACGCGGGGCTGGCATAGTTATAGATGGCATACCGAACGAAGTTGATGGTCGGAAAATCGGCTTTAAGCGTGCTGACGGATGGCTCCTGGCCCTGGATCACATCGATTCCCGCCGCGACATATGGCTGGCCGCTCGGCCCGATGATTTCGCCGTTCACTGTCTGGAACGTGCCGAACGAAGGGGTGTCGGACATTCGTCTGGTCTCCATAAAGAAGGCCCCGAGGGATTCGGGGCCTAACTCCGCGGACGTTGCAGAAACCGGGATATTCTATGTCCAAAGTACCGACAGACGAGTTGGCATAGTTGATCGTTCCTCGCAGGAGGTGAATTTTGGCTGCAGACGTGGCAGCAGACCGAGTCGGTACCATAACGCTTCCAGACATCGAAATTCATTACAACCGTCGCTGTGAATCATTCTATTGCACATCGGCATCTAGATCAAGCGTAATGAGATGCGACGGCGACAGGAAATACGTGGTCGTTTCGATGTTCCTGGTACCGATCTGCCAGGCCGGTTTCCGTCAGCGGTCGTGCCACGGTCCTTGTTTCTATTGCGCCTCGTTCAGGTGCAGGGCGGCGGCGAGGGAGGCTGGATAGACGGCGTGGTTCAAATCAGGGTCACGCGCGGGGGCGGGCTAACGCTGGCTGAGCGGATGGTGGCACGCCGACGTTTTCGGGGGTGGTGCGAATATGGCTCGATGCGTTGGCGCAGCGGTGTTGCTGCCGGAAAGTGACCGTGAGGACCCTTCACCCGCCCTCGAAAACCCCGGTTACGGCAAACAGGCCGCTTCAGACAACGTCACGGGGCTTGCTGGCACTCGCCGGGCTCCCAACGTCGGATGAGCAATGGATGCAATGAGCCCGGGCTCATTGATCCGGGCGTCTGCGACCGCCTGGGGTACGGAGTAAATCGGACTCGATGGAATTCCCGCCGCAACAGGTTTGCGCGACCAGCTTTCAGCAGTGTCCTCCCCCAGGCGTTCGTCGATGGGTCGTTTGAGAGATCCCAGATTGGAGATACGTGCTGTAGCCGTACCAAAATCTTCGGACTCTATCAAATCCCCCAGCCCGATCAGCTCGCAAAATCTCGGCCACATGGTACGTGTAGCCGATGCAATAACGATCCGTTGGTCTTTTGCCCGAAATACGCCATATGGAGAAATTGCTGGGTGGCTATTCCCGGTCCGGGGTGGTGTGACTCCAGCAGTCAGGTAGTTCCGCGCTTGATTAGCCAGCATTCCGGTCAATGTTGCAAGCAACGAGGTATCCACGCGCTGGCCGCGCCCGGTTGCCTCCTGCTGAAGGATAGCTGCGACCGCACCCGGCGCCAGCCACATGCCTGCCCCAAGTTCGCCCAGTGGCACACCCATGCGAAGAGGCTCGCCATCAGGCATCCCATTGCTGCTCATTACGCCGGGAATGGCCTGCAGCGTCTCGTCGAAGCCAGGCTCGTCCGAGCTAGCCCCGTTACGTCCAAAGCCGGAGATACGCCCGAAGATCAGGCGCGGATCGGCAGAGCTTGCCTGCTCATAACCGAGTGCCATTTTCTCAATCACGCCTGGGCGAAAGTTCTCGAGCATCACGTCGCAATTAGTCGCCATGGCCGGCCGCAATGGTCCACCCGGTTGTCCGGCAGCGCAGCCGGTCCGTCGCGGGCGTGGCAACTCGACTCCAGAAGCGGAAAGACCCAGACTTCGCCTCGGCTGCCCGAAAATCGAGGAAGACCGTCGTGGGCTACACCCCCAACGTTGAAACGATCATCACCGTCATACCGAGCGCTCAGACGGACCATACCGTGCCGTGGTGAAGGCAACCCACGTCGCTGCCATGCAACGGCGCGATCTGCTGGCCCTGATCGGCGCGGCGGCGGGCGGCTCGGCGATGTATCTCGCGATGACCGCGCTGGGGCACGCGGCGGACTCGACCTACACCGGCCCGATTCGCCTGGAGGGTGACCCAAAGGGCACCAGCGTCCTGGTGCTCGGCGCGGGGGTGGCCGGTATGGTAGCGGCCATGGAGTTGCGCCGGGCCGGCTACCGCGTCACGATCCTGGAGTACAACGATCGCGCCGGCGGCCGTACCTGGACGATCCGCGGCGGTGACCGATTCACCGAACTGGGCGGCGCGGTGCAAGACTGCGCCTTCGACGACGGGCTGTACATCAATCCCGGGCCATGGCGCATCCCTTATCACCACCGGGCGATGCTGGATTACTGTAAGCGGCTCGGTGTCCTGCTCGAGCCGTTCGTGCAGGTCAATCACAACGCATTCCTGCACGCGGCCGGGTCGTTTGGCGGCAAGCCGCAGCGCTATCGTGAGGTGCAGGCGGATTTCAACGGCACCGTGGCTGAGCTGCTTTCCAAAGCGGTGCGAACGGACGCGCTGAAAGGCGCGGTGCAAGCTGAAGACACCGAAGTGCTGCTGGCCGCTTTGCGCCGCTGGGGCGCGCTCGACGCGGACTACCGCTACCGCATCGGCGAGACCAGCAGCGAGCGGCGTGGCTGGGCCACCCCGCCCGGCGGCGGCCTTGCCGGCCGGCCGGAGCCGTCACCGCCGGTGTCCGCCTCGGACCTGCTGCACGGGTGGCTGTGGCGCGCGCTGTCCACCGGGCTCAACCTGGATTTTCAAACCACCTTGTTCCAGCCGGTGGGCGGCATGGATGCCATTGCCCGGGCGATGACGCGTGAAGTGGCGGACGTGCTGCAATTGCGGGCCAAGGTGACCGGGATCCGTCAGGACGGCGAAGGCGTGTCGGTGACCTGGCGCGACACGAACTCCGGCGAGGCCAGGCAATCCCGGGCTGACTGGTGTCTTTGCACCATCCCGCTGTCCGTGCTGAGCCAGATCGAGATGAACGTCGCGCCTGCCATGACCGCGGCGATCAACGCCGTGCCGTACGCCGCCGCGCTCAAAATCGGCCTGCAATTCCGGCGTCGGTTCTGGGAGCAGGATGACAGCATCTACGGCGGCATCAGCTACACCGATCTGCCGATCTCGATGATCGGTTATCCAGCCCACGGCTATCTGGGCAGCGGCAAAGGCGTGCTGCTGGGCGCCTATTGCTTCGGCCCCTATGCCTATGAGTTCACCGCACTCGACCCGGCCGAGCGAGTGCGGCGGGCGGTGGCTTATGGCGCCGAGATCCACGCGCAATACGGCGTGGAGTTCGAGACTGGCGTGGCCGTCGGCTGGCACCGCGTGCCATGGACACTGGGTTGCTTCGGTGTGTGGTCGGATGAAGCGCGCGAGACCCATTACCGAAACCTGTGCGCGTTGGACGGCCGTATACTTCTGGCGGGCGAGCACGCCTCCTACTTGCCGGCCTGGCAGGAAGGTGCCGCGCTTTCGGCCCTGGACGCTGTCACGCGGCTGCACGCCAGAGTGATGGCAACATGAGATTCGTGCTGATGATGCTCATGATGACGGCCGCGGCCCATGCGGACGAGGCCTGGCCGACTTTTGGCAACCCGTATGTGTTCACCGAGCAGGGCGGCGAAGCGATCTACCGGTCGGTGTGCGCGGGCTGTCACATGCCGGACGGGCGCGGGGCGAGCGGAGCGGGCACGTATCCCTCCCTGATCGACGACCCCCGTCTGGCCAAGATCAACGACCCGATTGGCGTGGTGCTGAAAGGACGGAAAGCCATGCCGCCATTCGCTTCCTCACTGACAAACGGGCAAGTCGCCGCCGTGGTGACCTACATTCGGACGCATTTTGGCAATGGCTTTGCCGACCCGCCAACGCCCGGGGACGTGGCCGGTGAGCGCTGAGCAGCTATCTCATATAAACCCACCGAAATGATCGACTCACTGATGGAGCGAGGACGAGAAAAGTTCCGGCTTCCGGCTGGTTGTGGCTGCGCGGCGCTCAGCGAAAAGTTTGGCCGTCGAATACGTCCCCGCACTCCGTCAAGGAACGGACTTGGGCCGGTCCCGCCACCGCCAGGGCGGACAGGCGGGATCGGGGCAGGCGGAAGAAGCTCAATGCCGCCAGGCGCCGCGCGATCGAGTGGTCTGACCGGACGTGACAAACCCTGGCCGCGGCTCAAACGCCGAGATGCGTCTTCATCAGCGCCGGATCGGCGTGGAGCGCGTCGGGTGTGCCGGTCCACACCACATGACCATTGTTCAGCACGTAGACGCGATCCGCGAAACTCAGTGCCGCGACGACGTTCTGTTCCACGATGACGATGGTGCGGCCCTGGCGGGCGAGTTCGCGGCTGATCCGCACAAGGTCGCGCACGATCAGCGGCGCCAATCCCTCAAACGGTTCGTCCAGCAATATGATCCTGGCATCGCGAACAAGGGCGCGGGCGATCGCCAGCATCTGCTGCTCGCCGCCTGACAGCGCGCGGCCGCCGGAAGCGCGCCGCTCAGCCAAGCGAGGGAAGACGGCGTAAATACGGTCAAGCGTCCATGCCTTCGGCGCGGTCAACGCCGCGAGCCGGAGGTTTTCTTCTACCGTCAGCGCACCGAAGATCGCGCGTTCCTCGGGAACCAACTGCATACCCATCCGAGCGATCGCATAGGGCGGCAGACCCATGATCGACTTGCCATCCAACCTGATCCCGCCGCTCGCCGGCGCCAACACGCCCATGATGCTGCGCAGCGTGGTCGTCTTTCCCGCGCCATTCCGGCCCAGCAATGCCACCACCTCGTTCTGTTCGACGTGCAGCGACACGTCGAACAGGATGTGGCTGTCGCCATAGAAGCTGTTGATGGAATCGACTTCAAGCAGGCTCATGAAGGTCCCGCATGCCTCCCAGGTAGGCGTCCTGAACGGCCTGGCTCCGCTGGACCTCGTCCGGCGTGCCCTCGGCGAGCAGGCTGCCGTCGTACAGCACGGTAATCCGCTCAGCCAATTCGAAGATCGCGTCCATGTCATGCTCGATGATCACCAGCGTTCGGTCCTTGCCGATCGCACGGATCAGCCCGCGGGTGGTGGCTCGCTCTGTCGGGCTCATGCCGGCCAGCGGTTCGTCGAGCAGGAGAACGTTCGGACCGGTCGCGAGCGCCATGCCGATTTCCACCCGCCGTTTTTCGCCATAGGCCAGCATGTTGACAGGAACGTCGGCGCGCGCCTCCAGATCGACAGTGGCCAAGGCCGCGTCAACCTGGCGCTCCACGTCGGCGATGCCGTCGGCCCGGCGCATCAGGTCCAGGCGGAACGCTCCACGCCTGCGCGCCAGCGCGGCGATACGGAGGCCCTCCCGTGGCGTCAAGTCCGGAAACAACGTGTTGAGCTGGTTGCTCTTTCCGATGCCAAGCTGAGCAACCCGCGACGCACCCAAGCCGGTGATCCGCCGGCCGAACAGGTGAACCTCGCCCATCGTCGGATGCACTTCATCGAGCAGCATCCTGAACAGCGTGGTTTTACCCGCGCCATTCGGGCCGATGACGGCATGGACGGAATTCGGCTGTATCGCGAAAGAGACATCACGAACCGCGCGCAGGCCGCCGTAGTGTTTCGACAGGGCGTGCGCTTCCAGGGCCGGCGCCCCGGGCGTGGCGCGCACCAGGGGCGCGACCAGCGGCAGGTGCATGGTTCCGGGCCCTGCGGTGACTTGGATCCTGGCGGGGGCGGTTGGGGCCGGCCGTTCGCGCCGGCGCCATCGATGGCGGATTTCGCCGGCGATACCGCGACGGAGCGCAATCACCAGGCCGATGAAGATCAGCCCCAGGATCAGCTTCCACAGCGCGCCGATGCCGGGGATCACCTGCAGATTGTCACGCAGCCACAGCCAGAGCGCCGCACCGAGCAACGGCCCGATCAACGTGCCGATGCCACCGATAACGGTCTGCACCACGAGTTGGCCCGACGTATCGAGGTCAAATGCGTCCGGCGGCATGTAGCTCTGGAGCACACCGAGCAATCCGCCCGCCAACCCGGCATACAGCGCCGCAATAACGAATGCGGACAGCTTGTACAACGGCACGGTATGCCCCAGCATGGCGGCGCGCGGGGTGTTCTCCTTGATGGCGCGCAGCACCACGCCGAACGGCGATTGGGCGATCCGGCGGGCAATCCAGAAGCCGATCACGAACAAGACCGCCAGCAGGCCATACATCGGCAATCCCGGCCGGAGGACGATCGCCCAGGCGCCCCACCCGAGTTGCGGTACCGGCACGCCGGGCAGGCCGTTCTCCCCGCCCGTGTATGCGGACAACGGGGAGTTCTCGAGGAAGTAGGACATCTGGCCAAAGGCGAGCGTGATCATGGCGAAATAGATACCGATGCGCCGCACCGCCAGCCATCCCACCACGATACCGAACAAACCCGCGGCGACCGTGCCGATGGCGAGCGCGATCCACACGCTGCCAAGGATGTTGTTCACCAGCAGATAGGCGGCAACGAATCCGCCGGTGCCGAAAAAGGCGGCCTGGCCGAACGACAGCAAACCGGTGCAACCGAACAACAAATCGAAGCCAAGGCCGAGGATGCCCCAGTCGAGGATCCGCTGCGCCATGTCCAGCGATCCGCCGATGTAGGGCAGCAGGAACGGCAAGACGACGAGCGCCACGCCGAGTGCGAGTTCCGGGAGAAGCGGGATGCGCTTCATCGGCCGGCTGGCCTTCAACGGTCGTGACGCAGGGATTTCATACCCGCCCCTCGGTGCCGAACAGGCCCTGCGGATAGACCGTCAGCAGCAGCGCCATGACGGCGTAAAGCATGACCTCGGAATAGGCCGAGTTGAAGGCGCTGGTCAGGCTGACGATCTCACCGGCGATCAGTCCTCCGACCACCGCGCCTGGAAACGAACCGAGCCCGCCGATGACGATCACCACGAAAGATTCCACCAGGAAACTGTCCCCCATGTCCGGCGTCACCGAGATGATGGGCGCATAGATCATGCCGGCGAAACCCGCGGCGGTGACCCCGGCCGCAAACACCAGCAGGAAGGTTCGCCGCACGTTGATGCCCAGGATGCCGACCATGCCGGGGTTCTCGATACCCGCGCGCACCACGAGTCCGATGGAGGTGCGGTACAGGATCAGCCACAGCAGCACCAGGGTCAGAGCGATGATGCCAATGACCTCGAGCCGGTATGTGGGGTAGATCAGGGATCCGAGTTGGGTGACGCCTTCGCCCCAGGCCGGGACGGGCACATGCTGGCTGTTGCCGCCGAACAGGGCCCGTACTGCCTCGACCAGCACGATACCGACACCGAAGGTCACCAGGATCTGGTCCTCTGGCGGACGCCGGTAGAACAGACGGACGATCACGACCTCCATCACCACGCCGACCACCAGCATGAAGGTGCAGCCAATCGCCAGTGCGAGGATGAAGGAGCCGGTGCCCTGCAAAACCGTGAAAAACGCGTAGGCGCCCAACATAAACAGGGCCCCATGGGCGAAATTCAGCACCCCCAGAGCGCCCAGGATGATGGTCAGCCCGCTGCTGACGAGTGCCAGCAGCGAGCCAAGCGCCAAGCCGTTGAAAGCCTGGGAGAGCAGGAGGGCGACGCTGGGCATACCCGGCCTGTCGCCGTCAGGTGTACGGGCCGAGATGGCAGCCGAACGCGCCGGGTGGGCTCATCACGTCCTCGCCGGGCACGACCTCCACCACATCGTAGAAGTCGTCGGGGTTCTTCATGGCGGACGGCGCCTTGCCCACCACCACCGGCACCGGGCGGACAAGCTGATGGTCATCGGCGCGGTAATAGACCTTGCCCAGTGTGGTTTCGTACGGGTCCGACATCGATGCTTCGAGCGTCTTGATCACCTCGACCGGGTAGAAGGTCTTGGCCCGCTGAACCGACACCGCCCAGATCATCGTCTGCATGTAGGCGATGTGCGCACCCCAGCGCGGGCGGTACTTGTGCGTTTGCAGGAAAGCCTGCACGAAGTCCTTGGCCAGCGGGTAACGATCTTCCAGCGTCCACCAGAAGTCGAATGTGCCGTAGACCCCCTGCATGAGTTCGGGTCCGGTTTCCTTGGCCTGGAACGAGGAGATATTCGGCACCACCATTTTCATTTTCTTCAGGACGCCGAACTGCTGCGCCTGTTTGGTCGAGGCCACGGCATCGGCACCGAATGCCACGTTGACGAACACCTGCGCGCCGCTGTTGGCGATGTTGAGCAACGCCGAGCTGAAATCACGGGTACCGAGGGGTACGAGCTGCTGCGTTGCGACCGACCAGCCGTGCTGCCGGGCGAATGTGGAGAACGAATCGAAGACCGAGTGACCGTAAGTATAATCGGGAACCAGGTAGGCGACTTTCAGGTCCTTGCCGAGGGCTTTGGCCACCACCGGGGCCAACGCCTTGCAGGCCATGTAGGCGGAAGGCTGGGAGCGAAACCCGTAGCGCTGGCAGTCCTTGCCGGTGGTATCGTTGGATCCCGACAACCCGACCATGTTCAACACCTTGTCGCGCTGCGCCAGCTCCTCCAGCGCAATCGCTGTGGCACTGCTCACGCTGCCCGTAATCATGATCGCTTTGTCATTCTGAATGAAGCCGGTCTGCGCCTGCACAGCGACGTTCGGCTTGGTCTGCGAATCGGCGATCTTGTAGCGCACCGTTTTGCCTAGCACGCCTTTGCCTTCGAGTCCCCATTTCCGTGCGGCGGGGGCGCCGGCGTTGATCTCGGCAATCGCCAGCTCATAGCCGAGTTGTTCGTCCTGACCGTCAGCGGAGTAAGGACCTGTCAGTGGCGTCGTGATACCGATCATCACCGAATCGGGGCCGACGCCCACCGGGAAGGTTCCAATCTGCGGATACGGGTCGGCCGCGCGCACCCGCCCCGCCAGGGCCGACCAGCCGGCAAGTCCGAGGCTGGCCCGCAGCATCCCGCGACGGGACATGGGCCACGCATCTGCCGACTGGTCCGTCATTCTGGTCTCCTATTTCCCTCGCCGAGCACAATACGGTACTGATTGGCCCCCTCGCCGTTGGTCCGGCGGGACTGCTGAAGCACCTTAGTCAGCGATACCCGCGGCTCGCAATGGTCCACCAATGCGAAAGAGCGCCGAGATATTCCCTCCCGGTTATGTGTAGCGCAGCTTACTGTCAATTCATCTTCGTGGACTGCCAGACATATTGCGAACACAGAAAAACCTGGATATTAGCAACTATCCACAGTGTCGCAAATATATCTTTTGCCAAGAAAAGACCCGGGCCGGCACGCGTATCCGCCGGCACCGCGTATCCAAGAGAATGGGAGGTCCAGGATGGTACAAGCCAGCACGTTATCGGTTGCATCGCGCCGCCGCCTGTTGCAGGTGGGCACGGGCCTTGTCGGGACTGCGGTGCTGCAGTCGGGGTTGCCACGCGGCGCGCTGGCGAGAGACGTGCCGCCGCTTGGTGACTATCCGGCGGCCGTGTCCGGCCCCTCGGTCTTCGTCGGGCTGTGCCTGCCGCGGACCGGTACCTACGCCGTAGCTGGCGAGGATGAGCTGAAAGGATACGAGCTCGCGATACAGCATCTCAACGAGGGTAATGCGTTGATCCGCCAGGTCTCACCCAACACCACCAAGGGCGTGCTGGGAAAGGAGGTGAGACACGGCGTCGCGGACTCCCAGGCGAAGCCGAATGCAGCCGTCCAGGCGCAGTCCCGCTTTATCAGCGAGGACAAGGCGATCATGATCGGCGGTTCGGTTTCCTCGGCCGTCGCCGTTGCGATCAACAAGCTCGCGGAACGGGAAAAGGTGCTCTACCTGCCGGGCATAACCGGCTCCAACGATACCACCGGCAAGGACTGCTCACGGTACTCCTTCCGGCAATGCTTCTATGCCTACACGGCTGCCAACGCGCTCAGTCCCGTGCTCATCAAGTCGCTCGGCAAGGGCAAGAAAATCGCCTTCCTGACGCCGGACTATACGTACGGCCACACCGTTCGGCAGTCGATGCAGGAATTCCTTGCCAAGGGCGACTGGACGGTGGCGACCAACCAGGTTTGCCCGCTGGGCAGTGCTGACTTCAGCTCCTATCTGCTGAACATCGCCAACAGCGGCGCCGACATCTTCATCAACATCAATTTCGGCAATGACGCAGTACAGTCAATCAAGCAGGCCAAGCAGTTCGGCGTACTGGACAAGATGACCCTCGTGATGGCCTACAATACGCCGTTCCTGGCGAAAGATGTCGGGCCGGACATCATGCAGGGCGTCTTCGCGGCGACTGATTTCTGGTGGACGCTGGAGGATCGTTTTCCGATCGCCAAGGGCTTCGTCGATGCGTTCGACAAGGCTTACGGCTACAAGCCGGAATGGGGAGCCAATTCAGCCTACATGCAGGTCGCGATGTGGGCGGATGCGGTGGAGCGGGCAAAAACATTCTATCCGGTTGACGTCATCAAGGCTTACGAGGCCGGCAAACACGTCCAATCGACCGTCGGCGAGGTGTGGTTCCGTGCCGCGGACCACCAGCTTGTGCGTCCGGTTGTCATCGTGCGCGGCAAGAAGAAAAGCGACATGAAGGGTCCGGATGACTACTATGACGTGCTGGAAGTGGTCGAAGGCGAGCACCTGATGCAACCCGCCGATGCGTTCGGTTGCCACCTGGGCGCCTACACCTGACCTGCCGGTCCTTCCGACCAGGGTGCCGCACGTCTTCGCACGCGCGATTCATGCGCCGAGCGCGTTCCGCCCGGCGCGAGCATGCTTGTCTTATGACTCTGGCGCCAGAAGCCCGGGTCACAGGCTGACATCAGCCTAAGGTCGCGAGTACCTCAGCGTCGGTTGGGAACCGGCCGTTCGCCTTCTTGGAAAAGGCAAGCCTGCCGTCGATGGTGATCTCGAACACGCCACCGCCAGACCTGCGCAGCGTCACCTGAGCGCCTGGTGTTGTCCGCTCAATCAAACCAGCCGCCGCACGGGCGCGCGGTTCGTAGCCTCACATGCCACAATATTCGATCTCGACCTGCATAAGCTGTTCTCCAGATCCGGCGGGGGCCAGCCTGCATGGCCGGACTTTGATGCGTCGATAAATCCGACATTGGCGGTTTGTCATGCGGCCAGCAAGTCAACCGCGCGTGGGGGGATTTCTCTCCACCATCACGATCCCTCAGCTAACAACGACCCCGCGGGTCACTTCGGTTCCGTCTCTATCCCTCCAAACTCTGGACGCTCCCGCAGTATGGCCGCCTACACACTGAAATAACGTGGTTTTCCGATCGGCACTATTGGCACGGACTTTTGGCACGGAGGGTACGACAAGGCCGAAATGCCCGGCTTCGCGGTCATCGGGCCTGGTTGCGGCGCCGGCCGCAACCTGGACACGACGCCTCCTTATGGGTCGGGAACGAGCCGCGGTCGGCGTCCGCTTGGACCAGGAGGATGTCGTCGGCAGGTACGGGCCTGCGGTCGATCGCATCGCCTCCCAA
This sequence comes from uncultured Alphaproteobacteria bacterium, assembly GCA_963817185.1. Lineage (GTDB taxonomy): Bacteria > Pseudomonadota > Alphaproteobacteria > Acetobacterales > Acetobacteraceae > Rhodopila. The sequence goes on from CAWFNN010000009.1 coordinate 484,919, forward strand.
TTCAGCCCAGCGGTTCAGCCTACTGACAATCCAAGGGGATCACTCGAACAGTTAATGCCGTTACTGCAATGGAGGGGCAGACCACGAATGAGCTGGTCACTTTCCCAACAGCCCAGCGAAAAACGGGGAAGCATCGCGCCGCACGTGACAGTATGCCGCACGTGACAGTATGATGACATCATGGATACCAACATCGCCCTCAAACACACGTCGATGGCGACCCACAGTCCGGCTGACCGGCGGCGGGCCGGGGCAGCGCTCCGCCGGGAAGTAGCGCGCAGCGCGCACGGCAAGTGGAGTCCCCCCGCCGACCGGGCCGATCCGGTCGAAATTCTGATCGAGCAGGGCAAAGGCCGGATCCAGGAACTGCTACCGATCCGCTACGGTCGGATGAGCGCTGATCCCTTCGCCTTTCTGCGCGGTGCGGCAGCCGTGATGGCCGCGGATCTGGCCAACACGCCGGCCACCGGCATTCGCATGCAAGCCTGCGGCGACGCGCACCTCGCCAATTTCGGGTCGTACGCCACGCCCGAGGGATTGCCGGTCTTCGATATCAACGACTTCGACGAGACGTTACCGGCGCCCTTCGAATGGGACGTCAAGCGACTGGCTACCAGCCTCGTCCTGTCCGGTCGCGTCGCCCAGTATTCCGACAAGGCTTCTCGCAAACTGGCGCTCTCCGCCGCCCGAGCCTACCGCGAACACATGGCGGAATTAGCGCTGCTACCCCCGGTTGCTGCCTGGAACCGCCGTGTCGATCTTGCCAAGGCGATTGCCGACATCGATCAGCCGAAGGTGCGTGACGCGGTGAGGAAGCGCCTCGCACGGGTACTGGAGAGTGGAGCCAGGCACTTCGGCCTGGCTGCAAAGCAGGCTGGCGGGGTCCACATCCCCGAGAAGCCACCGCTGGTCTATCACTTGAGCAAGCATGACCTGCCGGCCCGCAAGGCCTTCGCGTCGTACGCGGAGACCCTGCAGGAGGATCGCCGCGTGCTGCTGCATCGCCACAGTCTGCGCGACGTCGCGTTCAAGGCGGTCGGGGTCGGCAGCGTCGGGACGTTCTGTGCGATCGGGCTCCTAACCGCCGGTGACGGGTCGCCGCTGCTGCTGCAGATCAAGGAGGCGCAGGAATTGGTGCTTGCGCCGTTTGCGGGCGCATCCGACTACGCCAACCACGGTGAAAGGGTGGTTGTCGGCCAACGCATGATGCAGGCAGCGACCGATGTCTTCCTTGGCTGGACGCGCGAGCCGATCGACGGGCGGTGGTTCTACCTCAGGCGGCTGAAGGACTCGCGGTTAGCCAATATCGGAACGCAATTGCAGGCAGCGTTGCCGTTCTACGCCTCGCTTTGCGGCCGCACGCTGGCGCGGGCACATGCTCGGGCCGGCGATCCTGCCCTGGTGTCGGGATATATCGGCAGCGGCACCGCCTTCGAGCACGCGATCAGCGAATTCGCCGTGGCCTACGCGGACCAGTCCGAGAAGGATTGGAACAGCTTCCTTGCGGCGATAAAGGTCGGCCGTATCATCGCGGCCGCCCCGGAAACGAAGAAGGGCTGATCGACCAGCACAGTGTTCGGACGGCTCAATCCGGACCCAGGGCGGGCCATCCCGGACGAGCGCGGCCGACCGCCTTCAGATAAAGGCGAGACGGTACCCGACCGGTGTCCCGAATGCAGCGCCGGTCGGAATCAAGACGTTTTCAGCAGACATTCCCCGCCCTGTGGTTGGGGGCCAGGATCGTCGCTTCGGGCGTCCTTTGGCGAATTCACCGGTGCGAGCGAGTTTGGCAACCGCCACCACCGCCACCGCCACCGCCGCCACCATGGGCGAAAACGGGCGCTGCGATCGCAATAGCCAGAGCAGCGGCAGCCGCAAAGAGCAATTGTCTCACGATCCATCTCCTCCTGATGGCGTCCCGGGGGTCTGGCTTACGATCGCCACAGCCGTTGTTGACAAGGTGATCACAAGCCAGCCGTCGGGGGCGCCCTTGAGGTTAAGCAAATTCCGACGTGGCAGAACAGGCTAGACAATTTTCGGCCTGACTGTGCAGGCCGAAAATGGTCTATCTCTTTGTTTGATCGCATGATTCGCGCGCTGCGGACGCTCCGCTCAGCGCGATCATACTCTAGCCATTGAGGGAGGGCTGCCCGTGCCACGTATACTTGGAATCGACCACGTCGCCTTCGCGGCGGCCGACCTGGAAGCCACCTGCGCGTTCTACGACAGGCTGTTCGGCGCTCGCCCTCATATGGATTACGCTCCGGACGGGAAGAGCCTGGTGCGCCAGATCGCCCTCGGCGGTGCGTTGCTCAGCATCCACCAGGCGGGCAACGGGCTCGCGCTGGTCGCGCGAAACCCGACCGTCGGCGGTGCCGACATCTGCCTGCGTTGGTCCGGGAGTATCGAGACGGCCATGGACCTCCTGCGCACGCACGCGATCCCGATCATCGACGGGCCCTCGCGTCGGCGCACCGCCGACGGGCTTTCCGCACTTTCGATCTACTTCCGGGATCCGGATGGCAATCTGCTGGAGCTCATGGCGGCGGACGGGACCACAGCTGGGTGACGTCCGACGACAGGCGGCGCGGAGGGTCTCTCGTCCTCCGACTAAAGTGGTCAGCGCCCCTCAGCACCCGCCACGTGAGATACACGCGGCGCGTGACCTGGCAGAATTTTATATTGTCCACATGACGTTGTAAGTCCCCGATAGTAAAGTCACTCCATACAAAGTCAAAACGACACCATCGGCGATGGACGTCGCGCCGATGAGACCGACGCCCGCGACAGACCCTTCATGAGCCACAAAGCCCCGACACGGCCACTCGCGATCGAGCCAGACGCTGGCGCGTCCTGCTTGCACAGTCGGGTGGGACCGTGCCAGCCTCGCCCGGCCACGAGCGACGAACTGTGCGTCCAGGGAAGTCTCCGGGCTCGGTTGACGCGTATCAGCCGGCCATACGGGCACTTCCACCATGTCATGCTGGGGAAGGAAACCGACCATGAGCCGCGTTTACAACTGCATCGATTCCGACGGGCATATTTTAGAGCCGCTGGAGCTGTGGGCTCAGTATATGGACCCGCAATATCGCGACGATGCGCCGCGCCTGGTGCGCGACGGGAAGGGCAAGGAACGCCTTCTGATCGGCCAGAAGATGTTAGGCAGCGAACGCGGCATGGCCACGCTGGGCGCGGTCGGCTCGCGCGACGGTACCGTGGTGGTGGACGATGCCTCCGAATACAAGGACGGACGCCCCGGCGGGTTCGATCCGCACGCCCGTATCCCCGACATGGATTTGGACGGGATCGACGCCGCATACCTGTATCCGTCGATCGGCCTGTTTGCCGGCGCGGTGGAGGACCCGAACATTTCCGCCAATATCTGCCGCGCCTATAACCGCTGGCTCGCTGACTATTGCAAACCCTACCCGGACCGTCTGTTCGGCATCGCCATGATCCCGTTGCAGTCGGTCCCGCACGCCATCGCGGAGATGAAGTTCGCCCGCGAGGAACTCGGCATGACCGGCATCTTCGTTCGCCCCAATCCGTACAACAACAAGATGATCCACCACCCGGATTACGCCCCGTTCTGGACGGCGGTGGAAAATTTCGACATGGCCGTGGGCTTCCACGAAGGCGGCAATTCCGGCATGGCACAGGTCGGCATGGACCGGTTCGAAACGCGCGGCGCGCGCCATATCGTCACCCACACGATGGAAATGATGATGGCATGTCTCGGCATGATCTGGGGTGGCGTGATCGACAAGCACCCGAAACTGCGTGTCGGGTTCCTGGAGTCGGGCGGCGGCTGGATCGTGCCCTGGCTGGAACGGATGGACCGGCATTTCGATGACCAGGGCTTCAATGACTCCGGCCTGTCGATGCGCCCAAGCGAGATTTTCCAGCGTAATTGCTGGATTTCGTTCGAACCGGTGGAAGGCAGCCTGCGCGTGCTGGCGGATTATATCGGCCCGCACAAGATCCTTTGGGCCACCGACTATCCGCATCCGGACGGCTTCTTCCCCGGCGCCCCCGATATGGTGCGCCAAAAACTCGCCGGCTTGTCCGAGAACACACGACAGCAAGTGATGGCCGGTGGCGCCAAGGGTTTCTACAACCTGCACTGACTTCCGAGGCTTGCAGCCTGTCGACGAGAGCGTCCTGAGTTTGGCGGATTGCACCGATTCGGCGAATGATGACTTCCCAACAGGGAGGGCGAAAACACCCATGCGGATCGGCTTGGTTGGCACCGGGACTATGGGGACCCTGATCGGGGGCTGTCTGATCCGCGCCGGCCATTCGCTTTCAGTTTATGATCGCCGCCCTGACGCCACCGCGGCTCTGCGTGCGGAAGGCGCCGAGGGTGTCGACAGCGCATTCGAGGCGGGGCGCGAGAATCAGGTCGTGTTCACCTCGCTTCCCGGCCCTGCGGAATTCGAGGCGGCAGTACTGGAACCGCAGACCGGCATCCTCGCCGGACTGCGGCCAGGCGCCGTCCATATCGACCTGACCACAAATGCACCAAAGACAATTGTCCGCGTGGGCGATGCCTGCGGGTTGCGTGGGGTCGAACTGATCGACGCGCCGGTCAGCGGCCGCCCGCCGACGATGACCGTGATGGTCGGCGCCAGTGATCCTGCTTTTGCCAAATACCAATTCTTGTTCGACACCATCGCCGCCAACGTCTTCCATGTCGGCCCACGCGGAGCTGGCGCGACCGCCAAGCTGGTGACGCAGTACCTGGGCTACACCAATTTCATCGCCTCGATCGAAGGCATGCTCGTCGCAGCCAAGGCCGGAATTGACCTCGAGACCCTTGTCCGCGTCGTGCCGGCCAGCGCCGGGCAAAGCCGCACATTCGACAACATCGCGCGGGGCGTCTTTCCGGGCACCTTTGCCGCCGGCGGCACCCTCGACATTGTCGCCAAGGATATCGAGCTCGCCTGCCAACTGGCCCGCGACGTTGGCGCCCCGGCAGCGCTGGGCGCGCTCGCCTCCGATGTCTACAAGCGAGCCCAGGCACAAGGCTGGGGTCAGGAGGGCTTCCCGGTCGTCGCCCGCGTGCTCGAAGCGATGGCCGGAGCCGAATTGCGTCCAGGGAAGGGAGGCAAACAATGAGCGACGATCGTGTCGCCGTGCTGCTGCTGACCCAGGAAATAGCCTTGTTCCTCTTTGCCGAAGCGGAGTTGCTCGATGAGCGGCGCCATGACGAGTGGCTGGCCTTGCTGGCCGAGGACATCCGCTATTGGATGCCGATGCGGCGCAATGTCAAATACGGCGACACCAGCCGCGAATTCACGCGTGAGGGTGAGGACATAAGCTGGTTCGACGAGGGGAAGGATACCTTGACCCGGCGGGTGCGCCAGATCCAGACCGGGATCCACTGGGCGGAGGAGCCGCAGTCGCGGATCACCCACATGGTGTCGAACGTGCAACTGCTCGCGGTGACGCCGGATGCCGGTACGCCGCGTGAGGTCACGGCCAAAAGCCGTTTCCTGATTTACCGCAACCGTGTCGAGACCGAGACCGACCTGCTTGTCGGCAAGCGTGAGGACACGTTGCGCCGGGTCGGTGACGGCTGGCAGATCGCCCGCCGGAAGATCATCCTTGATCAGAATGTGCTGTTGACGAAAAACCTGACCTTTTTCTTTTGAGCGGAGGTCGCGTCGATGCGGATGAACGGAACGCGGGGTTATCATCCTGGCCTCGTCGATCTCGCGTCAGGGCTGATCAGCCGCGAGATCTTCGTCAATGAGGACATCTACGCCCAGGAGCAGGAGCGCATCTTCGCCCGCTCCTGGTTGTTCGTCGGGCATGAAAGCCAGATCCCCAACCCCGGTGATTTCTTTACCTCGCGCATGGGCGAGGAGTTGGTGATCCTGTGTCGCGACCGCGCCGGGGCGGCGCATGTTTTCCTCAACTCGTGTCGCCATCGCGGCATGAAGGTGTGCCGCTATGACGACGGCAACACCACGGTCTTCACCTGCCCCTATCACGGCTGGAGCTATGGCACCGATGGCGCGCTGGTCGGCGTGCCGTTCTTTCGCGAGGCCTATCATTCCGAACTCGACAAATCGAAATACCGTCTCGTCGAGGTCGCACAACTGTGCTGCTACAAGGGCACCGTGTGGGCCAACTGGGACGCCGCGGCGCCGCCGTTTCTGGAATATCTCGGCGAGTTCCGGCGCTTCCTCGATCTGATCCTGGACGGGTGGGATGGGCGCGAGGGTCAGGCGGAGCTTATCGGCGGGGTGCAGAAATGGGTCATTCCCTGCAACTGGAAATGGCCCGCTGAGAATTTCAGCGGCGACACCTACCACAACATCTCACACCGCTCGGTCGACCTGGTTGGTGTGGGTCCGAGCGGGCGCAGCCGACGCGATTACAACGACTTCAACGCGACCCGCAGGCTGCATGTCGCCATTCCCGATCGCGGGCACCAGACCATCACCTACGCGCTGCCAAAAGATCACCAGCCTCCGGCCGCCTATCAGAATTCGCCTGAGGTCGCCGCGTATTTTCGTCATTGCGAAGAAGAGCGGCGGCGACGTCCAGGAGCCAACAGCCGGTTGATCGGCGCGCCTGGTGAGATCTTTCCCAATGTCGCGCTACTGCCCCGGCAGCCGCGCACACTGGCGGTATGGCACCCGAAGAGCGCACACGAGACTGAAGTATGGCGCTTCTTCTTTGTCGACCGCGACGCACCGAGACAGGTCAAGAATTTCCTGCGTGACTACTACATCCGCTACTCCGGGCCGGCCGGCATGACCGAGCAGGATGACATGGAGAACTGGAGCTACGCCCATTCCGCCAGTCGCGGCACCATCGCGCGTCGCTACCCCTACACCTATGAAATGGGGCTCGGCCACGCGGTCGAGAACTACGAGTGGGACGGGCTCAAGATGCCGGGCCGGGTCATCGACCTGACCACGGCGCAGGCGAGCGAAGAACCCATGCGCAATCTGTATCGCCGCTGGGCCCAGTTCATGGCGGCTGGCAGCTGGGACGAGCTGATGCCGTGGCGCCGCGCCCCGTCGCGCGAGGCCTCACCGGAGGCTCAGGCGGCGAAATGAGCGATCCGATCAACATTCGCGCTCTTGCCGTGGGGACACGGGTGATTCTGGGTACCGGCGCCGAGGTCGAGGTTGTCTCCAATCCGCAAGACGGCGTGTGGCTCTTCGCCCGCTATCTATCGTCGGCCGATGATCCAGCGATGATCGGGCATGAAGACATGATTTTCGCTCAAGACGTCGTCGAGGTCCGATCTTAGGCTTTACCGCCCGACGCGGGGCAGCCCAGGCGGGCGGCATCAGATTGGAAGGAAATGCCACGCCCGGCGATGTTCGGATCGACTGCGAAGACGCCGGCACGAAAGACGCCGGGTCCGGCTGCTTGCTGGCATTTGTCCCTTGCCGGGGTGGGAACGCGACAATCTCCTTCTTCACCGAAGGCGCGCCGTTCAGTGCGATCGAGGAATTCAGGCGCGGGTATCGCTGCATCACGATTGACCTGCGCAACGCGGACGGCGGCCAGTCCTCCGGCCTGCTCGGGATCGAGCGGGCGTGGGACGCCGATGACCAGCTCGGCCGCCCACGGTCCTGGCGCGGCGGCTGCGTCCTGGAGGGATACGCGACCTGATGGGGAGGCTATCTGTCCTTGCTGCCTGGATTTTTCCCGAATATTACGGTGCCAAGACGGACGCTTCGCGTCGGCCTGCACCTGCTCGAGCCGCCGGCACGCCACCCATCGAGGCGGCGCAGAAAGGTTGGGGCCTGGAGCGACTTTCGATACCGAGCCTCCTTCGCTGCGCGTGCAGAATGATCAGCCGTGGTCTGACCACGGCGAGGTGGCGCCCAGACCGCACAGTCACGGGCGCAGGTGCCGAACCAAAGTGAGCCAGATTTGACAATGTTTCTGACGCCATGCTACCGGTTGATCCGGTGGCAAGCCGTGGTCTGACCACAGCGCCCGGCATTGGTTTTGGTTACGTTTGATACCCGCTGTCTCAGACCACGGGATATCGTTTTCGAACGGGAATTCGTCCTGCCACGATTTGCTCGGGGGGCGACGCGGCGAAGGAGAGGGATATCGGAGATTCGGTGCAGGAGCGGGACAGAGCAAGAGGCAGCGGGAAAGTGCGAGAAGTTTGATGGGGGCCGTGGACAGCTGCGCGCCGGTTCGCTGTCGGCTCTTGCGGATCCCAACTATCCCGCCAGCGTCGAGAGGCGGCATCCAGGGAAGGAGAAGCGGATGACAAAGCAGATCAATTGCGTCTTCGGCATCGATATCGATGCGGTGGCAGGCTGGCTTGGCTCCTATGGCGGGGAGGATTCGCCCTCCGACATCCAGCGCGGCGTGTTCGCGGGTGAAGTCGGAACCCCGCGGCTGCTCAAACTGTTTGACAAATTCAAGATCAAGACGAGCTGGTTCATTCCGGGCCATTCGATCGAGACCTTCCCGGAGGAGACCCGGATGATCGCCGCCGCCGGGCACGAAATCGGCGCGCACGGCTATTCGCACGAAAATCCGGTGGCGATGACGCGCCGGCAGGAAGAGGACGTGCTCAAGAAATCGATCGAGCTGATCGAGAAATACTCGGGCAAGAAGCCACGCGGCTATGTCGCCCCGTGGTGGGAAATGTCGAATTCCACGGCCGAACTGCTGCTGCAGAACGGCTTCCGCTATGACCACAGCCAGTCGTACAAAGACTTCGTGCCGTTCTATGCCCGGGTCGGCAATTCCTGGACCAAGATCGACTACTCGAAGACCGCGGCAGAGTGGATGCACCCGCTCAAGCGCGGCAAGGAAGTCGACCTGGTCGAGATTGGCGCGAACTGGTACGTGGACGACCTGCCGCCGATGATGTTCATCAAGAAATCGCCCAACAGCCACGGCTTCGTCAATCCGCGGCATCTTGAGGAAATGTGGCGCGACCAGTTCGACTGGGTATACCGCGAGATGGACTACGGGGTGTTTCCGATCACCATTCACCCGGATGTCAGCGGCCGGCCGCAGGTGCTGATGATGCTGGAGCGGCTGATCGGCCACATCAACGCCCATGACGGCGTCCACTGGATGACGATGGAAGAAGTCGCCGAGGATTTTCGGCGCCGCCACCCGTTCAAGGCGAAATAGCGGGGTCGGGCGGAAGGGAGCCGGCGGATGTGCGTGTTGTGCGGGCAGATGTTCAGCGAGATCCACTGGTCGGAGCGCCTGCTGGATCCCGAGGCGGTCACGCAGGGAGCGGGAGAGAGAACGCGCCGGCAAAGCCGGCACGCCCGCACCCGGCTGATCGGCAAGGTGCTCGCGCATTACGGACTGGACGTCAGCGACGACTGGAGCGCGACCAACTATGTCGTCGGCAATCGCAAGGGTGCGCAACAGGTCGTTGCGAGCCTGGCGGAACTGTGGCCCGCGGCGGGCCGGATGGTTGGCCGGCCGCTCGATCCGCTCGACCCCGCGCTGCTGGACCGGCTGCGGCGCCCCGACCCGGAAACCGACGCATGACGATGGACGGGCGCCGGGCGGTCACGCTGCTGTCGGGCTTTCTCGGCAGCGGCAAGACCACGCTGCTGCGTCGCTATCTGTCCGAGCGGGGCGGCGCGGGCACTGCCGTCATCATCAACGAGTTCGGCGCCGTCGGGGTCGATCATCACCTCGTCCGCATGGTCGAGGAGCGATCCGTCCTTCTGCAGGGTGGCTGTGTCTGCTGCAGCCGGCGGGAGGATCTGGTGCAGCACGCTCCGCGAGTTGCTCGACCTGGAGCAGAGCGGCGCGCTTGCCCCGCTGCGGCAGGTGGTGATCGAGACGAGCGGGCTCGCCGACCCCGTGCCGGTGCTGTTCACGCTCGCAACCGATCCGGTGCTGAAGCATCACTTCGCCCCCGCCTCAGTGGTCGTCACGCTCGATGCGCTGAACGCCGCCGCACAGATCGATCGGCAGCCGGAAGTCCGCAAGCAGATCATCGCGGCCGACCGGCTGGTCGTGACCAAGACCGATCTGGCCCCGCGGGAGGCGGTCTCGCGCTGCCGGGTGCGGGTGCGCCAGCTCAATCCGACCGCAAGCATCACGGTCTCCTGCCTCGGCGACAGGTTTGACGTGCTCGAGCCGGCGGAGGGGGCCGACCGCGCAGGCATGCCGCCGCCCGAGGCCGGCGCGGCTTCGCCGCACACGGAGGTGCAATCGACAGCGCTGGGGTTCAGCGCCCCGCTCGACTGGCCGGCCTTCGGCGTCTGGCTTGGCATGCTGCTCGAGGCGCGCGGTCCGGACGTGCTGCGCATCAAGGGGCTGCTGGATATCGGCGACGCCGGGCCGGTGGTGATGAACGTCGCGCAGCACGTGGTTCATCCGCCCGAGCACCTGTCGGGCTGGCCCGCCGGCGCGCGCAGTTCCTACCTCGTGTTCATCACCCGCGGGATCGATCCGGCGCGCATCTCCGAGTCGCTTGAAACATTCCAGCGTGCCGGCGGTCGGCTGGATCTTTCCGTGACAGGGCTTTCCTGATGCAGGCTGCCAGGGCAGACACGTCCCTTCCTCGGGTCACCGTTTATTCGACCGGCGGCACGATTGCCTCGATACGCAAAGGGGACAATGCCGCGGCGCCGACACTGACGGCGGAGGAGCTGGTCGCCGCCGTGCCGCAGCTGAGCGGCGTCGCGGAGGTGACGGCGGTACCGTTCCGCCAGGTCGCTTCGTCGGAACTTACGCTCGCCGACATGATCGCGCTCGCGCGCGAAATCGAACGAGCCGTGGCGGACGGCGCCGATGGCGTGGTGATCACGCAGGGCACCGACACGCTGGAGGAGACGTCGTTCGCCCTCGACCTGTTATGGGGCGGCGAAGCACCGGTCGTGCTGACCGGGGCGATGCGGAATCCTGCACTTCCCAGCGCCGACGGGCCTGCGAACCTGGTCGGCGCCGCGCTGCTGGCGACAAGCCCGGTCGCGCGCGGGCTCGGCGCCCTGGTGGTCTTCAACGACGAGGTGCATCTGCCGCTGTTCGTGCGCAAGACGCACACCGCAAACCCAGCGACCTTCCGCTCCCCACTCACCGGCCCGATCGGGTGGATCGTTGAGAATCGGCCGCGCATCGCGCTGCGCCCGACGCGTGCGCCACTTCATGAGGCCGCCGGCGGTGCCGGAGGCGATTCCGCCGGTGGCTTTGCTGAAGGTGGCACTCGGCGATGACGGCCGGCTTCTGCCGGCGATCACCTCGGTCGGGTACCGCGGCCTCATCGTGGAGGCCACGGGCGGCGGCCATGTTCCGGGCGCCATGGTGGAACCGCTGGCGGATCTCGCGCGGCAGATTCCGGTGGTGCTGACGTCGCGGACGGGGGCAGGCGAGGTGCTGCGAGGCACCTATGGGTTCCCGGGATCGGAAACCGATCTGCTGGGGCGGGGGCTGATCCATGCCGGCATGCTGGACGGTCCGAAAGCGCGGATACTGCTGGCACTTCTCCTGGGTTCCGACGCCCCTCGTGAAACGATCGAGGCGGCGTTCGCGACCATCGGCGTCCCCGGCACCCGGCCCGCGTTCCGATGGCCGGCGCCATGAGCCAAACGGAGGGTCGGCCCGCGCCGGTGCTGGATCTGCGCGCCATCGGCAAGCGCTACGGCGCCACCGTGGCGCTGCGGGACGTCTCGCTTACGCTGCACGGCGGCGAGATCTGTGGCTTGCTTGGCGAGAACGGCGCCGGAAAATCGACGCTGGTGAAAGCGCTGAGCGGCGTCGTCATGCCGGACACCGGCGAGATGCTGGTCGGCGGGGCGCCCTACCACCCGCACACGATCCTGGAGGCACGCGCCCACGGCGTCGCGACGGCCTTTCAGGAGCTGAGCCTGGTGCCGACGCTGTCGGTTGCGGTGAACCTGTTCCTGCCGCGGCCCGGCATCAACCGGATCGGCATGGTCGCCATGCGGCGGATCGAGCAGGAAGCCGACGCCATCCTGTCCGCCCACGGCATCGACGACATCGCTCCGGGAACGCTGGTTGGCGATTTGTCACTCGCTGTGCGGCAGCGCGTGGAAATCGTGCGCGCGATGTGGCGGCAGCCCCGGATCCTTCTGCTGGACGAGCCGACGGCGGCGCTGTCCGATCGCGAATGGCTGTTCAACGAGGTAGCCGTTGCGATCGGCCGCGGCGCCTCGATCCTCTACATCAGCCACAAGCTCGACGAGATACGCCGCCTGTGCCGCCGCTGCGTCATCCTGCGCAACGGCCACAAGGTGCTCGACGCCGAAGTCGCCGCCATGAGCGACGACGACATCTTCAGCAGCATGGCCGGGCGCTCGGTGGTCGAGACATTCGTCGGCGCGCCTTCCGCGGTTCGCACCGGTGTTCCGGCGTTGCGCGCGACCGCGCTGCGTGGGCCGGGCGTCGATGACGTCAGTTTCACGCTCTCGCAGGGCGAGATCCTCGGGGTGGCTGGCCTGGAAGGGCAGGGACAGTCGTTCCTGTTCAAGTCGCTGGTGGGGCTGAACCCGCTCCGCTCGGGTCGGATCGAGGTGCTCGGCACGCCGGCCGGCTTGCGTTCGCCGCGGGCGGCGCGCCGGGCCGGCGTCGTGCTGGTTCCGGAGGAACGCAAGACGGAGGGAATCTTCAAGGACCTGACGACCACGGCGAACATCTCGCTGCCCGTGGTCGGGCAGGCCAGCCGGTTCGGCATGCTGGGTCGTCGCGCCGAGCGGCGGCTGGTGGAGCGGGTGATGCCGGCGGTGGACCTGGCGGCCCGCTATCTGCCGCTCGGGATCGCCTCGCTCTCCGGCGGCAATCAGCAGAAGGTGGTTCTCGCCCGAGCCCTGATCACCGGGGCACGCTGCCTGCTGCTGTTCGATCCGACCCGCGGGGTCGATGTCGGGGCCAAGCAGAGCGTCTACCGTATGATCCAGCAGTTCGCCGCAGGCGGCGGTGCGGTGCTGTTCTATTCCACCGAGCTCGATGAGCTGGTGCATCTCTGCGATCGCTGCCTTGTCGTCTACCGCAACCGCATTGCCGGCGAAGTGGCGCGTGACCGGCTGTCGCAGGAGCTGATCCTGTCGATCGCCTCCGGCCACGGCGCCGCGCCGCCCGGTGCGGGCGCCCCCGTGGAGCTGGTGAGCTAGATGCCGTCGCCTTCGATCTCCGCGGGGTTCCGGCGTGCGCTGACCGGCGGCCCGACCGTGGTTGCGGTGCTGCTGTTCGCGCTGATGTACGGGATCTATGCCGAACGGACCTCCGCCGCGACGACGGTGTTCGGCATCACCAACCTGCTGAACGATGCGATCGTGCTCGCGATTGCTTCCGCCGGGGTGACGATCGTCGTGCTCACCGGAGAGTTCGACCTTTCGGGCGTGGGGGTGATCGCCATCACCAACTGTGTCGTGGCGACGACCAGCACCGGAGGCAGCCATGGCTGGCTCTCGAGCCTGGCCGCGGTGCTGGCGATCGGAGCGGGCGTCGGGCTGATCAACGGCCTGTCGGTTGCCGAGCTTGAGCTGCAGTCGCTCGCGGTGACGATCGGGACCATGATCTGCTGCGAAGGCGCTGCCCTGCTGATCCTGTCGGCGCCCGGCGGGGAGGTTGCCGATGCGATCACCAACGGCCTGACCGGCGACGTGCTGAACGTGGTGCCGGTTGCCGCGGTGATCCTCGCCGGGCTCTTTGCCGTCTGGCTGGTGTTCAGGCGAACGCGGCTCGGCATCGCCATCTTTGCGATCGGCGCCGATGCGTCGGCTGCCCGCCTGTCGGGCGTGAACGAGCGGCGGACGAGGCTCGCCGCGTTCGTCATCGCCGGGCTTTGCTATGCCGCGGCCGGCTACATGCTGAGTGCCCAGACCGGAACCGGCGATCCGCGCGCGAACGATTCGCTGCTGCTGTTCATGTATGCCTCTGTCGCCATCGGCGGCACCTCGCTGATGGGTGGCCGGGGCGGTGTGGTCGGCAGCATCGTCGGCGCGGGCATCCTCACGGTGATGCAGAAGATGCTGTTCGCGCTGGGTGTCGCCGAATTCTACACCGATGTGTTCAACGGGGTGATCATGATCGTCGCGCTGCTCATCGGCAACGTGTCGGCGGCTCTCGCGCAGCAGATGCGCCGGCGGGCGGCATGAGCGAAACGTCGCTTTCCGACGCGCCGGTCGCCGACCGGCGGCGCTGGCTGTCGCCGGAGATGGCGCCGGTCATTGGCGTATTCGTCTGTACCGGCCTGCTGATGATCGCCATCAAGTTCGTCAGCCCGGGGTCGGTTCTGCTGGCCCAGGTTTCGTCGATCCTGGTGTCCGCGATCTTCCTTGCCGTTGCCTCGTTCGGGCAGGGACTGACCATCCTGCTGGGCGGCATTGACCTGTCGATCGGCGTCGTCATGGGGCTGGGCGGAATGATGATCTCCGGCCTGACGAACGGGGCCAACGACGCGCTGGTCTGGGCACTTCCGGCCACACTCGCCTTCTGCGCGGGGATCGGACTGGTCAACGGCATCGGCATTGCGCTGGGCGGCATTCCGCCGTTCATCATGACGCTCGCGTCGGCGACCAGCTTTTTCGGCCTGGGGCTGGGCTTCACCGGCGGGGCCGCACAGGCGCCGGTAGCCCCGGCGCTGGAGACTCTGATGAGCGCCCGCGCGCTCGGAGTGCCTTGGCCGATCTGGCTTCTGCTCGGCTTCGCGCTCGTCGCGATCGCATTCCAGAACGGCAGCGTCACGGGCCGCAAGCTCTATGCCCTGGGCAGCAGTCCGGGCGCCGCGCGTGTGCTGGGCCTGCCGGCCGCCGCCCTGACCATCACGGCCTATACACTCAGCGGCCTCTGCGCGGGAATCGCCGGGCTTCTGATCGCGGGATACTCGTCCGCCGCGACGCTCAACATGGGCAACCCGTTCCTGCTGCCGACGATCGCAGCGGTGGTCATCGGCGGCGCCCGGGTGACCGGAGGCCGGGGCATCTATCTCGGCACATTCGCGGGCGCGCTGTTTCTCAGCACGCTGGAGACGATGATCACCGTCCTCAGCCTGTCGCAGGGACTGCGCGACCTGATCCAGGGTGCGATCATCATCATCGCGCTGATCGCACAGAACAGCCGCGCGGCCAGGAACGCAGGCTGAGCTTTTCACGGGGATCCGCAACACCGGAAGGAAGACGTCAATGAAGTTCTCGACCAGGTTGAAATCCGCCCTGTGCGGTGCCGGCGGGTTGCTTGCCCTCGCCGCGGCCTCGCCCGCCCATGCGCAGGACAAGCACTACAAGGTGTTCCTCGACATGAGCTACAGCGGGAACATCTGGCAGGCCGCCGCGGCGAACGGGATCAAGGCGCTGGCGGAAACGCCGCCGTACGACAAGGAGGTTACGTTCAAGACGGTGATTTCCGGCACCGACGTGCAGCACCAGATCTCCGATTTGCAGAGCATGATCGCCGACGGCGCCAATGCGATCATCATGTATCCGCTCTCGCCGACGGCGCTCAACCGGGTGATCCGGCAGGCATGCGCCCAGCACGTCCTGGTGTTCTCCTACGACAGCACGGTGACCGAACCCTGCGCCTACAACGTGAGCAGCATCACGGCCCGGTACGGCGCCAATTCGGCGCAGTGGATGGCCAACGAAATGGGCGGCAAGGGCGAGGTGGTGATCAATCACGGGGTCGCCGGAACCTCCGTCACCAAGACCTATGATGCGCAGGCGCTCGAAGTCTTCGGCAAATATCCCGGCATCAAGATCGTCGGCCAGTTCTACGGCAACTGGAATGACGCCACGTCGCAGGAAGGCGTCTCCCGCATCCTCGCCGCGCACCCGGATCTCAGTGCGATCTGGACGGTGGACGGGACCTACGGCTCGCTTGAGGCGGTGATGAAGAACCGGCCGAACCAGCTGGTCACCATCGCCGGGCAGTCCAACAACGGGTACCGGCTGCTGATCGCGGACAAGGCGATGCAGGACAAGGGCCTGAAGGGGCTTTCCTCCAGCTCCGGCCCGGCCGTCGGCCCGTACGCGTTCAAGGTGATGATGGAGGTGCTGACGGGCGAGCTGAAGCTGACGCACCCCAATGTCGAGTATCCGCTGCCCTGGGTTCCCTTTCAGGACGTCAAGATGTGCTCGGGAGACAGCTTCGTGAACGGCTGCAACGCCTTCCCCGAGGGCAAGGTGCCGCCACTGTTCATCGACACTTCACTGGATGGAACGCTGCTGCCGGAACTGAGCCTGCAGTCGATCCAGGCGGGCAAGGCGACACCGGGCGCGCATATGCAGGAACTGCCGCCGGCAAAGTACGCCGATAACCTGCCGGGCATCAACTGCAGCGCCTGCAAGGCCTCGCCCGAGGCGATGGAGCCGGATCTTGTCAAGCCGATCCCGGTTCCGAAATAAGGCCCTTTTCCGCGACTGCGCGGCGACCGCGGTCGCCGGGTGGACAATCCGCCGGCCTCGGGCGATGCGCGCGCAAGGCCGGCGGCAGCGTGCGTGCGATCCCGCCGCTGCGCCGTCTGACGCTGCATGGGCATTGTGCAGCTGATGGACCGACCCGCACCCGCCGTCTCCCAGACGGCCGTCACCCGTATCCAGGAAATGATCCGGAAAGGGGAATTGTGTCCCGGGGAGGTGCTGCCGCCCCAGCGCGTGCTGTCGGAGCGCCTGAACGTGAGCCGGGGCTCCCTGCGGGAGGCATTGTCGGTTCTTGAGACCATCGGCGTGCTCCGAACGGAGCCACGCCGCGGGACGTTCGTGGTGAATGGAAGCGACGAGATCACCGATGTCCAGGCGTGGCGCTTCGGGCAGCGTTATTCACCGCCCGAAGTTTATCAGTTCAGGTTCGTCGTGGAAGGCTATGCGGCGCGACTGACGGCACTGCGCGCTTCGCCGCGCGACCTGGCCGCGCTGAACCGCAACCTTGAAAAGTTCAAGGAGGCGGTTCGTATCGAGGATCTGGTTGCGAGTTCGCGACTGGATTTCGAGTTCCACAGCCGGATCATGCGGGTCTCGGGAAACCGCATGTTTGCAGCGGTCCATGGCAGCTACGGCGCCGTGATGCTCGAAAGTCAGAAGCTTCCGCTGAATCGCCGGGAGCGGCTGTGGGAGCCGGTGACGGAGCACGAGAACATCCTGCAGGCGATCGAGCAACAGGACCCTGACGGAGCGGTCTATTTCATGCACGTGCATATCTTCCGCGCCGCCAACCGCGTCGGTATAGAATTGGCTGACAAGGTCGCCTGACGCCATCATGTTCCGGGGCGCCCCGTTCCTTACGTAATGCGACACCGCCGGGACGTGAATCGGCACGCAAATTGTACCCCTCTCAACCGACGGTATATCGGCACATCATCGTGCGGTAACGCCACTTTCGGTATGGGGATAGCGAGACCCTCCGCTCCGACGCCGGGCCGGTCCCCCTTCTGGGGGATAGATACCGATCCCCAGAGCGCGAATATCGCGTTGTCCGCTACGGCTTCGGCATCCTGCATGCCGATCCAACGTCCGAACGCCTTCATTCATCGGTTGACACATGAATATCAGCACGATCTCAGTGCGCGGCCATTCTATCCGGGTCGGGACCACGTCGGTTTCCGAACCGCGTCGCCCTCTGCTGTTGTTCAACGGCATCGGCGCAAGCATTGAGCTCGTTGTACCGTTCACCGAGGCCATGCAGCGGGTGGGGATTCCGAGCGTGATCTTCGACATTCCGGGCGTCGGCGGCTCCAAGAGGACGCTGACGCCGTATCGGTTCTCCGACTTGGCGAAGCTCGCCGGTTCGGTTCTCGACGAGTTGGGCATCCATGGCTCCGTGGATGTCCTGGGCGTCAGCTGGGGCGGCGCACTGGCGCAACAATTTGCCAAGGACTTCCCGGACCGGTGCTCCAGGCTCGTGCTCGCCGCGACATCGGCCGGCGCTATCATGGTCCCCGGACGCCTGGGGGTGATCCTGAAAATGGTCAGCCCACGTCGTTATACCGATCCGGACTTCATGGCCCGTGCGGGTGGCCGTCTCTACGGCGGCGACTTGCGGGACGAGCCGGACCTGTCAGAATCCTTGTTTCGAGGCTCGGCGCCGCCGAGCAAAATCGGCTACGTCATGCAATTGCTCGCTGGCGCGGGCTGGACCAGCATTCACTGGCTGCACCGTCTCCGCCAGCCGGTTCTGGTCATGATCGGCCGGCATGATCCGATCGTGCCCCCGATCAACGGGCGGATCCTCGCTGCCCTGCTGCCCAATGCCCGGTTGGTCGACATCGATTGCGGTCATTTGTTTCTGCTGACCCGCCCGGACGAGGTGTCGGCGATCATTTCCGCGTTCCTGCGGGATGCGCCGGCCACCGCGGATGCCGAGGGCTCTACGCCGTCTTGATCAATCCAAGACTCATCGCCCGCGATACGGCCTGGGCACGCCGCTCGACGCCTATTTTGCCGAAAATGTTCTTCACGTGGGATTTCACGGTCTCCGGGGCGATAGCCAGGGCGCGCGCGATATCCTTGTTGGATCGCCCCTCGCCCAACAGTGCCAAGACGGACCGTTCCCGCGGGCTGAGGTACCGACGCATCGGAGCCCGCGGTCCGCGTCTCCGGTCGCGACGTGATTCCGGCGAGGCATTGCTTCAGGAATGCCTCGCAGCCAGGTACCCGTCTGGGATCGACCTTTCGCAACACCGGCATCACGTCTTGACCCGCGGCGAAAAACGGCTGCAACACCAAAACCGGTGCCGCGAGGGCGACGGCCTCGGTCACGGCATCGACCGCCTCTTCGCAGGCGCCGGTCGCCTCGAGCGCGCTGGCGATGAGTATCGAAAGACGCAAATCCTCTCCGCGGCGCTCCATGGAACGGGCGGCAGCGCGCAGCCGACCAAGCAGCGACACGGCGTCGGTCGCCCGCCCTTCCGCCAGGGCGAACACCGCTCGGGCTTCAGCCGCGTGGCCATGAATGGCAGACCAGGCGCACGGTGCGTGGATCGGATGCTGCTCGGCGAGCCGGTCGAGCGTCGCGAGGCACTCCGCCGCGTCGCCGAGCTGTCTGGCCGCCCCGAACAGCCGCACCCGCCACAGGTTGACGGTCGACATCAGGCGGCCCCAGCGTCGCTCACGTCCTACCGCCTCGGCGCGATTCAGAAGCGCGAACGCGCGATCCGGCTGGTTCCGGTGTGCAGCCATGGCGACCAGGGTTGAATAAGCCTGGGCAACAGACTCCAACATGCCGATCTCATCAACGATCCGAAGACGGTCGATCAGCAATGTTTCCGCCTCGTCCAGCCGACCCTGGTCGTAACGCAGCGCGGCGAGTGAACTCGCCGGCATTGCCGCAGCAGCCGGGTTTGGCCCGACATAAAGGTCTGCCAACTGGATCGCATCCCGGTAATGCCGCTCCGCGGCAGCAAGCCGCAGTTGCTCGTGCAGGACCAGGCCGCGCAGGCAATGGCGATAGACCTCGACAAAGACGTTCCGTCGTCTCTGTTCCGCCGAGAACGGCATCCATGGGGCGGCGTGGAACCGCGTCAAGTCGCCAGCCTTCCAGTAACAGAACAATGCTACATCGGATAAGGCGTTGAAGGTCGAGGCGTCCCGCGGCGGTTGTTCCAGCGCCGCTTCGGCGATCGGCCGGGCGGCGGCACTATCGTCGCTGAGCGTCAAGGCAACCGCGCGAATCGCCTGGCATTCGTATTGAATATCCTCGGGATCCATTGCCGTGCCCGTGGCCGGGTCGGCCTCGATCGATCCAGCCTCATGAATTGCGTCATCGAACCGCATGACCAATGCCAGGCCCCAGGCGATGGCCAGGCGAACCTTGATTTGGCCTCGCATCAGCCTCGCGGGCAGAACGTGCTGCCATAGCAGCAGGGGCAGCAACTGGCCGCGTTTCAGCATACCCGTCGCGCAGCGCTCCACCCAGGCTGCGGCGCGTGGTTCGTCTCCCGCGGCCAGGGCATGGGTCACAGCGTCGGTCCACAATTCCTGCTCCGCGCACCATTGCGCTGCTCGGCCATGCAGCAATATGCGTTCGACCGCCGGAAGTGCGTGCGACCGCTCGACCAGAAAATCCCGCAGGAGCGGATGGAAGCGGAACCACGTGCCCTCGCGGTCCAGCGGGATCAGCAGCAACGCCCGCGTCTCGATGTCCCATAACACATCGCGGCTGTTCGCGATCGCGAGCACGGCGTCGCACAGCGGTGCCGTTATTTGCTCCAGGATCGCGGTGCGGATCATGAAATCGGACAATTCGGCCGGCAGTTCGGCGAGCATCTCCGCGAGATAGCTGTCGATTTGCCGGGACGCCGTCATGTACGACCCGGTTCGACCCATCGGCCTGTGACCGTAAGTCGAGAGCGCGACACGCAACATAGCCGGCCAACCCTCCAGCCGCGCCGCCCAGGCACGCAGCTCATCCGGGACCGTCGCGTCGGGACTAGCCTGCTCGAGGAAGCGCCGCATCTCCTCTGCGTCGAAACGCAGATCTCCCGCGTCGATTTCAAGAACCTGGTCCTGCGCCCGCAGCCGCGCCAGCCGCAGCGGCGGATCGACGCGGGTGAGCATCACCAGGTGGAAATTCGATGGCGCATTGTTCAGCAGGAACATGATGCCATTGTGGATCGTGTCCTGCGAAATCAGGTGATAGTCGTCCAGAAACAGGAAAACCTCGTCGTCCCGGTCGGCGATGTCGTTGATCAGCATCGCCAGGATCGTGCGGGCCGAAGCAAGCGACATCTCCCGGATGAAATCAGCCGCCTCGGAACGCGCGCCATCTTCGCCTCGTCCGAGCAAGCTCACAACGTTGAACAGGAATTGCACGGGCTCGTCGTCCATCGCGTCGATCGTAAGCCACGCGACAGATCCGCCGCCCTGCTGCAGCCGGTCGGCCAAGGCGGCAGCGAAGCAGCTTTTTCCATACCCGGCGGCGGCCTTGACGATCGTGAGAGGCTTTGCCTTGACACCGTCGGCGAGCGCCATCAACCGGGGCCGCTCAACGGCACCGTTCAGGATCCGGGGCGGACGGATTTTCGTCGCCAGCAGCACCGGCGCGATTCCGCTTCGCATGGCCGAGACGCCTCCCCTACGGCGTGAGTGTTCTCACGAACCGCGCGGCGACAGTAGAGCCACCACTAACCCGCCGCAACTGCCGATCCGTCTGCCAGCCAGCTTCAGTTTCAGCGGCTACTGCCTGGTTTCCGTCATGACTTCGCTCGTCCGGCGGTGACGGAAACGACGGCGTGATCCCCCGACTGACTGCCCCCGGGTCCCCCCTTCTGGGGATTTAGTGATGGCGTTTCTGGGGGCAGTTTGTCCGAGGTGACCGCCGTGGCGGCCCTGGGAGGAACCTGCAATGTCCGCACACATCATCGAACGAACCCAATCCGCCTACCGCTTTCCGCTGCTGATACGCAGCCTGTTCCGGTCGGCGATGAGCGTCGACACGTCGGAGGAGATCTGTACAGCCCGGCGTCGTGCGGCGTTCCTATCGGGAATTCGGCGAGCGCGTTCACCGCCTGGCCTCGGCACTGGCCGACATCGGGGTGACCGCGGGTCAGACCGTTGCAGTCATGGACTGGGATACACCGCGTTATCTGGAGTGCTTCTTCGCCATCCCGATGATGGGCGCGGTTCTGCATACAGTGAACGTTCGCCTCTCGCCCGAGCAGATCCTCTACACGATCAATCACGCCGATGACGCCGTGATCCTGGTGAACGTCGAATTCCTGCCGATGCTCGAGCAGATCCGTGACCGGATAGACGCCGGCAGGAAATTCATCGTCCTGAGCGACAGCCGCGAAATGCCGAACACGGAACTATCGCTGGAAGGCGAGTATGAAGCGCTGCTGGCCGCCGCTGATCCGTATTTCGATTTCCCCGAACTGGACGAGGACACGCGGGCGACGACCTTCTATACCACCGGCACGACCGGCCTGCCCAAGGGTGTGTATTTCAGCCATCGTCAGCTTGTGCTGCATACCATGGCGACGCAGCAGGCGCTCAACCGGGCAGGTCACGGCAGTTTCACCTCCTCCGACGTCTATATGCCGGTCACCCCGATGTTTCACGTGCACGCCTGGGGCCTGCCATATGTCGCGACCTGCCTCGGCGTAAAGCAAGTATACCCGGGCCGCTACATGCCCGGCGCGCTGGTCGATGCGATCGCACAGGAGAAGGTGACCTTCTCCCACTGCGTGCCGACGATCCTGCAGATGATCCTCGATACGGCCAAGAAGCGGTCCACAGAACTGGCGGGTTGGAAAGTCGTGATCGGCGGTGCCGCCCTGCCCGGCGCGCTGGCCACGCGGGCGCTCGAAGACGGCGTCGACGTGTTCACCGGTTATGGTATGTCCGAAAGCGGTCCCATCCTGACCCTGGCTCATCTGAAGCCGGAGATGGAGGCGTGGGACATCGGCCGTCAGGTCGAGTACCGGACCACGGCCGGGCGGCCGGTCGCGATGGTGCAGATCCGCATCGTCGACGAGGCGATGAACGATGTTGCGCATGATGGCCAGGCGACGGGCGAAATCGTCGTCCGCGCACCCTGGCTGACGCAGGGCTATCTGAAGGATTTGGTGAATTCCGATAAGCTGTGGGCCGGCGGCTGGCTGCACACCGGCGATATCGGAACGATCGACAGGCACGGTTACCTGAAGATCACCGACCGTCTGAAGGACGTGATCAAGACCGGCGGCGAGTGGGTCTCCTCGCTCGACCTCGAAGACCTGATCCTGAAGCACGAAGCGATCGCCGACGCAGCCGTGATTGGCGTGCCCGACCCGAAGTGGAGTGAGCGGCCGCTGGCCGTGATTGCTCTGCGACCCGACCAGACGGTGACAGCGGACGAACTGCGCGACTTCCTCCGCGGTTTCGCCGATCGCGGCCTAATCTCGAAATATGCGGTGCCCGAGCAGATCCACGTCCTGGACGCGTTGCCGAAGACGAGCGTCGGCAAGCAGGACAAGAAGCTGTTGCGTGAGTGGTACGGACAGACGGCGGCAACGAAAGCCTGAAACGGCAGGAGCGCACCATGAACGAATATACCGCCCCCGCCCGCGACATGAAGTTCGCCCTTAGCGCGCTCGCCGGGTTGGACGAGATCATTGCGCTGCCGGGTTATCAGGAATGTACGCCCGATCTTACCGACGCGATCCTTGAGGAGGCCGGTAAGCTGGCAAGCGACGTGCTGTCGCCGCTTAATTCGAAGGGCGACAAGGCGGGCGCCAAACTCAGCGAAAACGGGGTTATCGCGACCGCGGGCTTTGCCGGCGCCTACCAGGCATTTGCCGAAGGCGGCTGGTGCGGGCTGAGCGTCGATCCCGCCCACGGCGGCCAGGGTCTGCCCGGCGTACTGGGCGCGGCGGTCTCGGAGATATGGAACGGTGCGAACTTTGCCTTCTCGCTGTGTCCAATGCTGAGCGCCGGCGCGATGGAGGCGATCGCCGCACACGGATCGGCGGAACTGAAGTCCATCTACCTGCCGCGCATGGCAAGCGGTGAATGGACCGGCACGATGAACCTGACCGAGCCGCAGGCAGGGTCGGATCTGGCGAGTGTCCGCACGCGGGCTGTGCCGGAGGGCGACCACTACAGGATTTACGGCCAGAAGATCTTCATCACCTGGGGCGATCACGACATGACGGACAATATCGTCCATCTTGTGCTGGCCCGCCTGCCGGACGCGCCGCCGGGAACGCGCGGCATCTCGCTGTTCCTGGTGCCAAAGTTTCTGGTCAACCCGGACGGGACGCCAGGCGCACGTAACGACGTGACCTGTGGCTCGGTGGAGCACAAGCTGGGCATCCACGGCAGCCCGACCTGCGTGATGCTGTTCGGCGAGAAGGATGGTGCCGTCGGCTATCTTGTCGGCCAGGCAAACCACGGTCTCGCGCATATGTTCACGATGATGAACGAGGCTCGCCAGAAGGTCGGCATCCAAGGCATCGGTATCGCCGAACGCGCTTATCAGGCCGCGCGCGACTACGCGAAGGAGCGCGTGCAGGGCAGGCCGGTCGGACACGGGGGCGAGGGCCGAGCGGCCATCATCCATCACCCGGACGTACGCCGGATGCTGATGACCATGCGGTCGCGCGTCGAGGCGATGCGTGCGCTCGGTTATGTGGTCGCCGGCGACGTGGACCGGGCAGCGCGCCATCCCGATCCCGGAGAGCGCCGTCGCCGCCATGGGCGTGTGGAACTGCTGACACCAATCCTGAAGGCGTGGTGCACCGAGCTAGGACAGGAAATCACCTCGACTGGTGTGCAGGTCCATGGTGGCATGGGCTTTATCG
Organism: uncultured Alphaproteobacteria bacterium; assembly: GCA_963817185.1. Lineage (GTDB taxonomy): Bacteria > Pseudomonadota > Alphaproteobacteria > Acetobacterales > Acetobacteraceae > Rhodopila. The sequence goes on from CAWFNN010000009.1 coordinate 509,121, forward strand.
AGGAGACAGGCGCGGCTCAGTTCCTGCGAGATGCCCGCATATCCACGATCTACGAGGGGACCACGGGCATCCAGGCCGCCGACCTCGTCGGCCGCAAGCTGACGCGCGACAAAGGCGAGGCGATGGCGGCGCTGATTGGCGAGATGCGCGATATCGAGGAACGGCTGAGCGCAGCGAACGGCCTGGAATACAACATCCTTCGCGTGCACCTCGGCCCGGCGATCGACGCGCTGGAACAAGCAACCGCCTGGCTGCTGGAAACATTGTCGTCCGATCCCGCGGCGGCGATGGCGGCCTCGGTCAACTACCTGATGCTCAGCGGATACGTTTGCGGCGGCTGGCAAATGGCGCGGGCGGCGCTGGCCGTCGGCGCGAGCGCGGGTGACACCGCCGACGATGATTTCCGGCGCACGAAGCTGAAGACCGCGGTGTTCTACGCGGAGCAGTTCCTGCCGCAGGCCGCCGCGATGCTGACGACGATCAGAAGCGGAGATTCTCAGGCCGGCACGCTCCGCGAGGAGGACTTCTGACCTTTCCCAGGAGAACCAATATGCCAACCGAAAAATCCAGTGTCACACCTTTGGAGGGCCTGGAGATCCTGGGCCCCAACCCGCTCGTCGGCTTGAGTTCGGCCGACATCCTGGAGACGATGCAGCGGATCGCCGGCGGCGTACTGCGATCGCCGCAGTCGGCGTTCAACCGCGAGATGGAGTTCGTGGGCGTGTTGCTGTCGATTCTGGCGGGCACGGCCGAGATTGAGGTCCAGAAGGGCGACAAACGCTTTGCCGACCCGATCTGGAGCACGAATCCGTTTTATCGCATGTCAATGCAGGCCTATCTCGCCTGGACGCGGACGATGGAAGGTTTCGCGCGGGATATCGGGCCGGACAAAGCGGCGCAACGGCGCGCCCAGTTCGTGATGAGCCTGCTGACCGAGGCAAGCGCGCCGACCAACACGCTGCCGGGCAACCCAGCGGCGCTGAAGGCGGCACTGGAATCCGGCGGGCAAAGCCTGGCGAACGGTCTGTACAACCTGCTGAACGACCTGGTGACCAATAATGGGATGCCCGCGCAGGTTGACAAGTCGAAGTTCAAGGTGGGCGGCAATCTGGCGCTGTCGTCCGGCGAGGTCGTGTGGCGCAACGAGGTGCTGGAACTGATCCAGTACGCACCCCAAACGACCGAGGTGTACGCGAGGCCGCACCTGATCGTGCCACCGCAGATCAACAAGTTCTACGTGTTCGATCTGGCACCCGGCAAAAGCATCGTCGAGCACCTGGTGAAGCACGGGTTCCAAACCTTCATCGTCAGCTGGCGCAATCCGAGGACCGAACAGCGCAACTGGAATATGGAAACCTACGTCTCGTCGTTGCTTGGCGCGATCGAAGCGGTGCGGAGCATCACGGGCAGCAAGGATGTCAACCTGCACGCCGCCTGTTCCGGTGCGATCACGATTTCGGCCTTGCTGGGATATCTGGCGGCAAAGAAGCAGAAACTGGTCCACGCCGTTTCCATGATGGTCGCGGTACTGGCGCCCGAGAACGAATCCCTGCTCAGCGCATTCGCGTCGAAGGAAACCATCGCCGCCGCGCGGATGGCCTCGGCGGCGAAGGGCGTGCTGGAAGGCGAGGAAATGAGCAGGATCTTTGCCTGGATGCGGCCGAACGACCTGGTGTGGAATTATTGGGTAAACAACTACCTGCTGGGCAATCCACCGCCGGCTTTCGATGTGCTGTACTGGAACAGCGACACGACGCGCCTGTCGGCCGGGTTCCATTCCGATCTGCTGGATGTATTCGGTGAGGAATTGTTGCGCAAGCCGGGGGCATACTCCATCCTTGGCGAGCCCATCGACCTGAGCGCGGTCGATGTGGACAAGCTCGTTGTTGCTGGGGTGACGGACCATATCACGCCGTGGAAAGGCGTCTTCCAGTCCACCGGCCTGTTCGGGGGATCGACCGAGTTCGTTCTGAGCAGCAGTGGACACATCCAAAGCCTGATCAACCCGCCCGGCAATCCGCGCGCGAAATACTATCTTGGCGGAAGCCCAACAGGATCCCCGGACGCGTGGCTGGCGTCGGCGCGCGAGCACTCCGACTCATGGTGGGGTCATTGGGCCAGATGGCTGGCTGATCGGTCAGGCGAAAAGAAGCCGGCGCCTCGGATCCTTGGAAACACACGGTACGAGCCGATCGTGGCGGCACCGGGCGAATACGTGCTGGAGCCGTAAGCGCGGAGGCGACAGGTCGAACCCCGATCACGCCGATCGCCGCGGGGGGGTCCGCTGATTACGACACCGTTTGTCGTTGACCCGAAGGCAGAGGTTGCGGCTGAAGCAGCCCCCGGCGCGCAGGCTTCTGGAGGATGCGTTTTCAAAGTAAGAACAGAAGGAGAATAAATGATGCCAACGCAGCACGGCGCCGGCGCGAGCCAGGCTCAACCGGATCATCGACATGAGGGCGACATCGGTGGAGGGGACTTCTACAGAATTGCTGACCTGCTCAGTGCCGAGGACCAGTCGCTGCTCCGCCGCGTGCGGACGTTCATGGAAGAGGAGGTGGCGCCGGTCATTACGAAATACTGGACACGTGCAGAATTCCCCTTCGAGCTGATCCCGGGCTACGCCGCCCTGGGAGTCGCGGGTGCAGCGTATGATGGCTATGGATGCGCGGGCCGGAGCGCTCTCCTGGACGGCTTCGTCATGTTGGAACTTGCCCGTATCGACTGCTCGATCGCCACTTTCCATGGCGTGCACAGCGGTCTGGCCATGGGATCGATCTACCTGTGCGGCTCGGACGAGCAGAAGCGGCGCTGGCTGCCGGCGATGCAGCGCTGCGAGAAGATCGGTGCATTTGGGCTGACCGAGCCTGAGGTCGGCTCAGGTGCCGCACGCGGCCTGACGACGAGTGCGCGCCGAGACGGCGATGGCTGGATCCTTAATGGCGAGAAGGCGTGGATCGGCAACGCCACCTTCGCCGATGTGGTCGTCATCTGGGCCCGCGACGTCGAGAGTGGCCAGGTAAAGGGCTTTCTTGTCGAGAAGGGCACGCCAGGATTCGAAACCGAGAAGATGGAACGCAAGATCGCGCTCCGAGCCGTGCAGAACGCCCGGATCAGGCTCGAGGACTGTCGCGTTGGCGAGGAGAACCGCCTCGCGCAATGCCGGCTCGTTCAAGGACACGGCGCGGGTCCTGCGAATGACCCGCACCGGCGTTGCGTGGGAGGCCGTGGGCTGCGCGCAAGGCGCCTATGAGCACGCGCTTCGTTACGCCCGCGAGCGCGAACAGTTTGGCCGTCCTATTGGTGGCTTCCAGCTCGTGCAGGACCTGCTGGTACGGATGCTGGGCAATGTCACGGCCTCGAAATGCCTGGTCGCACGCCTGTCGCAGATGCAGGACGCGGGTCAGATGGACGAGGAACATGCTTCGCTCGCAAAGGCCTTCTGCACCACGCGCATGCGCGAGACCGTCGGCTGGGCTCGCGAGCTTCTGGGGGGCAACGGAATTCTCCTGGACTACAACGTTGGCCGTTTCGTTGCCGACGCCGAGGCAATTTACTCCTACGAGGGCACCCGAGAGATGAACACGTTGATCGTCGGCAAGTCCATTACCGGACTAAGTGCCTTCGTTTGACACGACACTCCAACGAGCTGGCAGGTCGGTCACAGCGATGAAATCTCGCGGTCAATAATACAGACGAGGCATAAAAATGAACGGCGCAGAAAGTTTGTTGCGGACGCTCGTCGGATCGGGTGTCGAGGTCTGTTTCGGCAATCCGGGCACCTCGGAAATGCATTTTGTCGCAGCGCTCGACAGAGTTGCGGGCATGAGAGCCGTGCTCGGTCTTTTCGAAGGCGCGGTGACCGGGATGGCCGATGGTTATGGCCGTATGGCGGAGAAACCAGCCGCCACGCTGCTGCACCTGGGGCCTGGCCTGGCGAACGGGCTCGCCAATCTTCACAATGCGCGTCGCGCGTCGACGCCGATCGTCAATATCGTCGGTGACCACGCCACCTATCATGCGCAATATGACGCGCCGCTTGCGTCGGACGTTCCGGGGTTCGCCCGCACGGTCTCGGGTTGGGTGCGGTCGTCCGCGAGCGCCCATACTGTCGCCGCGGACGGGGCTCGAGCCGTGCAGGCAGCGCTGCAATATCCGGGACATATCGCGACGTTGATCCTGCCGGCTGACACGGCGTGGCTGGGCACTGAGCGCGCGGCGCCGGCGTTGCCGAAACCAATGCCGGCGATCGCATCCGCCGAAGCAATTGACCAGGCCGCCGACGCGTTGAGATCGGGCCGAAAAACCATGATACTGATCCGTGGAGCCGCATTACAGGAACGCGGACTTAATGCTGCCGGCCGCGTCGCGGCGGCGACCGGCGCACGGATCGCCTGCGATACATTTGCTCCCCGTTGCCAGCGCGGCGCCGGGCGCGTGAAGGTCGAGCGCATTCCTTATTTCGCCGAACAGATCGTCGAATTTATGAAGGGAACCGAGCAGCTGATCCTGGTTGGCGCGAGCCCTCCCGTGAGTTTCTTCGCATATCCCAACAAACCGTCCTGGTGCACGCCCGAGGATTGCAGAATTCTGTATCTCGCGCATCCGAACGAGGATGGCACGGTTGCCTTGGAGGCTCTCGCCGATGCGGTGAAGGCGCCCAAGCAGCCGTTGCACGTCGGCGCATCCAGCAAGCCCGACATTCCGAATGGCCCGCTCACATCCGCTCACAGCCGGACAGGTCATCGCCCATTATCTTCCGAGCGGCGCCATCATTTCCGATGAAGGCGCGACGGCGGGCGGCGGCGTTCATCGATTTGCCGCTACGATCGAGCCGCACGACCATCTTTCGCTGACCGGAGGCGCGATCGGGCAAGGCATTCCCGTTGCCACGGGCGCCTCGGTTGCCTGCCCGGACAGGAAAGTCGTTTGTCTCCAGGGCGACGGCGGCGCGATGTATACATTGCAGGCGCTATGGACACAGGCGCGAGAAGCGCTCGACGTCACCACGGTGATCTTCGCCAACCGCTCCTATGCGATTCTGAACATCGAACTCGCACGGGTTGGCGCCGGCGATGCCGGAGCCAAGGCATTTTCGATGCTCGATCTGCACAATCCTGTTCTTGACTGGGTAAAACTCGCTTCCGGCATGGGCGTCGAGGCGAGCCGCGCAACGTCAGCTGAAGAATTCGCCGCCCAGTTCGAAAGCGCGATGCGAAATCGGGGTCCTCGCCTGATCGAGGTCGTCGTGTAACCGGGCGATTGGGCGCCACTGGTCTCGTATCCGTGGAGGTTCAGAGACTCACAGCGTTGGGCAGTTGAGTGACGGTTAGTGAAAAGGTCGACCGAGGCGTTCCACGAACCGTGCCATCCATCTGATCTCAGGAGGATTCAGTAAATGAACGCACCACCCCCAGTGCGGCTGACACTGGACAAAGTCGTCGTGCGTGTAATCCAAGTACCGCTGCGCCGCCCGATTGTCGCCAAGCTGGGAGAATTCAGGCAATTTCCGTACATCTTGACGGACGTGCTTACGAAAGAAGGTGTCATTGGCCACAGCTATCTCGAGCCATACCGGGTTACCGCAACCCAATCCATCGTCGCCCTCATCGAGGACATGGCGGAGCAACAGCGCGGCAAGCCGGTGGCTCCGTTCGATCGGTTCGAAGAGGCTATGCGCTCGCTGCATCTGCTGGGGCGCCAGGGCGTGACGCTTATCGCCACCGCGGCGCTGGATATGGCCATGTGGGATGCCCTGGCCAAAGCGGTAGGGCTGCCCCTGGTCGTGATGCTCGGCGGGACGGTTGGGCCGGTCCGCACGTACAACACGAACGGACTTTGGCTTATTCCCATTGAGCGCGTGGCGGATGAAGCAAGCTCGCTCGTCGCCGAAGGAGAGTTCAAGGCGCTCAAAATCAGGCTGGGCCGCGACAACGTCAAAGACGACGTGAAAGCAATTTCGGAAGTGCGCCGAGCGGTGGGCGACGATATCGTTTTGATGAGCGACTTCAACCAAGGCCTGTCGTTCAACGCCGCATTGCGCCGGCTGCATCAGCTCGACGATCAGGGATTGGAATGGTTCGAAGAGCCCATCGTGTTCGACGACTTCGCAAACTCCGCGCGGCTTGCGAATGAGCTGAAAACGCCGTTGCAGATTGGCGAGAACATCTATGGCCCGAGGCACTTCCTGCAGGCGGTCGCAGCGGGGGCGGCGGATTGCTACATGCCGGATCTGGAACGGATCGGCGGTGTTACGGGCTGGCTTCGATCCGCGGCGATCGCCGGCGCCGCCGGCCTATCTATGTCGACGCATCTCTATCCGGAATTTTCCGCCCATCTGATGCGCGTGACGGAAACCGCCGACTGGCTGGAATGGCGGGACTGGGGTGTTCCGTTCCTGGCGGAACCATTCGAGATCCGTGGCAGCGCGATTCACATTCCGGACCGGCCCGGCGCAGGTATCGCGTGGGACGAGGCCGCGCTGAAAAGGTTCGCCATCTAGACCATTTTCAGCCTGACTGTGCAGGCCGAAAATGGTCTATCTCTTTGTTTCATCGCATGATTCACGCGCCGGGGACGTTCCGCTCAGCGCGATCATGCTCTAAATCCGATTTTGGCCACTGATTGCGGGTTTTGGTCGGAGTTGGTGGGTGCGGAAGCCCGGCTTGGGGCGGCATCACGACGTGACCAATCGCGCGATGCGGGAACGCCTCATCACGGCCGACGACGAGAGGACCACCGCCAAGCTCGATCCGCAGTCACGCGCATGCGATGCCTGTTTCCGCGTCACACGGCAACGGACAGTCGGACTTAACGGACCGCTGTCATCCCGGCCCCCCGTCCGGGAGACCGGATCTCGCCTGTTTTACGACATCACCCCGATTGCTTCCTATTTGGAGGAGGTCTGTCCCGGAGCAAGATGGTACGTCCCTGCAAAGCACGGGGATCCGGTTGTCGTTACATCGGCACTGCCGTCGGGCATCCGCTGGCCGGTAATCGTGCCGGTTGGCCCATCGCCGCTTTCGCGCTTCACCTTAAGGGAAAAGGCACCATTGGCCTGCCTGGTACCCTTCGCGAAGCTCATGCCGCTGCCGTCGTCATACCAGATCGGGCCGCTCAAATCGTAGGTCTGGTTGGCCTGTTCCACCGGGCTGATGTGCCAAGCCAGCCCAGGGCAGTGTCGGTTACCGGCCGCATGTGCTGGGACGTAACCCGACATCCATGGCGTCTCCCATCGTGGTTGTGCGACACTCGAGGCGAGCGGCACGCCAGCCATCGCCGATGATACGAAGAACACGCCTGCTTTTTTGGCCCAGGTCATTTTGATCTCCATTTTGCTCTTGTCTCAGGACAGACGGATGGTCTCGCGTGACTGCTCTCCGGTTCGTTCCCGGTGGCATCAGTCACCTTCATTCTAGGCGCTAAGCGATTTTCTGATATGCAAATCTGGCAAACATCCACACGAACCGGGCCGGTCCGGCCGATCCGTCCCCACTGGCGCGCGAGGCTCCGGCCGGCAAGCCGGTCCGTCTGTAGGTATGCCGAGGATCCGCAGAACCTGGATCAGGGGTTCGGTCAGCACTCGCGGAAATCTTTCGTAACGAGCGATTTCGCTGATGCTCAAGACCAGAAAACTGCCCCCCGTGTTGTCTTCGCGGGAAACCGGCGCAATAACATTGCGCAAAAAATCGGCTTTGGCGCGAGACTATTTTCATCCTGACCGCGCAGGCCGAAAATAGTCCAGGTTTTTGTTTGATTGCATGATTCACGCCCTGGGGACGTTCCGCCGAGCGCGATCATGCCTTAGTGCTGACAGAACCGCGTCGCGATGGCCGGAGGTACGGGTCAACATTGCCTCAGTCCACTGACAGTTCAGCGCTGAGTACCGTGCCTCTGGTCTCCGGGCCGAGCAGAACCGCGGCGACGACACTGACGCAGCCCAACGTGGTGCCGATCAGCATCGGAATCGCGAAACCCGAATGCCAGTTGATCGCGAAATAAGTGATGACCGGTGCAACCAAGCCGCCGAAGATCGCGCCCTGGTGATACACGAAGCCGGTCGCGGTCGCGCGTACCTCGGTGGGAAATCTTTCAGCAAGATAGGCTGGGTACAGGACGTGCATGCCGCCGCCGCCAAATGCGCCCTGCAACGAGAAAAACGCAACAATCATCGCGTAATCGCCGGTGAGCAGATAGAGCGGTGCGATCGGGATCGTGAGCAGGGCCGGGATGATGATAGCCCAGCGGCGGCCGATGCGATCCGCCAGCCAGCCCCAGAGCGAACCCGAGAGAAAGAACATCAGGCTCTGCAGCATGATCGGCAACGCGACCAAGCCCGGGCTGAGGTGCAGATCCCTTTGGAGGTAAGTCGGGAACAGCCCGCCGACCGAATAGCCGACGACAAAGGCGCTGGCCATCCACCAGCACGCGAGCAGTGTATTGTAGAGCAGGCCCCGTTTGAAGATCGTGAGCAGCGGCAAGCGAACCTCGCGCTGCAAGGTGCGCTGGAGTCTTCGGTTCTCAACCCAAATCGGCGGCTCCTGCACATAGCGGCGCACATAGAGGATCGAGAGGGCCGGCAGGACTCCGATCATCAACAGGCCGCGCCAGCCGATCGAGTTGTATAAAAGGCCATAGGCAGCGCTCGACAGCACGGCGCCGAGACCCCACGAGGCCTGCAGGACCCCGGCCATAAAGCCACGGGAGCGGATCGGCCAGGTTTCCATCGCCAGAGCCGCGCCGCAGGGCCATTCCGCTCCCATGCCGATCCCAAGCAGGGCACGAAACAGAAACAGGAACCAGAAAGCAGGTGAAAATCCGGCGATGAAATTGCAGGCCGAGTACCATGCGATCGAGATCATCAGCGGTTTTTTGCGCCCGATCCGGTCGGCCAGCCAACCGGAGGCGGTGGCGCCCACCAGGCGCATCCACAGGGTCAAGGTAAAGACCGCAGTCACCGCCGTCAGCGGGACATGAAACTCCTGCGAGATCGGCAGCATGATCAACAGGAAGATCGTGAAATCGAACGCGTCCAAGGTCCAACCCAGCCACGCGGCCGACCATGCCAGCCATTGCTCCCTGGTGGGCTCCTGCCACCATGGGATGGGATTTACACCCTCAGCAACCATCGTCATTTGCCCGTTCCTCCCTTGCGAATGGCCAGCGCCTCGTTACGGTGCGCGGTAACACCGACCGTCCTACGCGCCGACTCTTTCGGTCCTGTGACGCTGCTGATGATGACAAGCGGCGCGAACTGATGTGCGTTCAGGCGTCGCCGCCCTTTCGGCTTGAGCCAGCACACGATCCCGATAGTCCGCGACGGTCATAATGGGACCGCCGATCCGACCGAGCGCTATCGGTTTGGTTAAACGCTGGGCTCGTTTCGACGCGAACCTCGGGCCCACCCATCGAGGGTGGCGGTCGGTTCCGCAGTTGGCTTGCAATCATCATATGAGATCGGGGTTGCAATCAGGCCGTTCCCTCCTTCGTGGACCGATATTGGCAGCTACCGGGTCATCTTCGGCAATGCGCGCCAGGTATTCACGGTTCGGCATTCAGCCGGCCTCGAGAGCCATTCCTCACATCGTTGCGCGGAATGATATGTCCCGCGAAATCCGTCCCCCGCTTTGCATGACGGTCAGCTTGTTGTGTCTCATCGGGCGGAACATCGAAAAAGGATTTGGTCGAAGCGGCGGCTGTTCTTGCTCTTTTGGCTCGGCAGTCTCAGTGCCGCCACGGTTGCTGAAGGTCGGGGCGGGTTTGGTCCGGACGCTGACCCAGCGCCAGACGGCTGCTATACTTTATACCAGATACGGGCTTATACCAGAGATCTGTAGAACATTGGTCACTTCCATGTTCTTGCGCGGACGTCTCTGTCCTGCTTTAGCCGTCACCTGCGGACTCGCGCTCTCCGCGACCGCCCAAGCGCGGGAACTCGTAATCATCGTCATGCCACCGCCCGTGTTCTCACCACCAGTCTTTCACCCGCAGCCGCCACCCCTGACGCCACCCGACTGGACGCCGCCGCTGCCGACCGAGGGACCACACGCCTCCCCGCCACGACCTGAGTGTTATGCCAGCGAGCGGGTATGTGCACTGGAACGGCCGGACATGCTTGGAGGCACCTGCGCTTGCCCGGCGGCCAATGGAAGCGTTACAGGGCGGGCGCTGATCCCACCCAGCCGCCACTTCGGTCCCTGATCCGTGTGGCGTCGGAGACCATCACGACGATCGCGGCTTACTCGAAGCATCTCGGCGCCAGCATCCGCATCACCGCCGTGCTCCTCGCCTGAGGATCGGCGATCTATGCCCCATCCCGATATCCACATGATCGTGCCATGGCAGCGCCACCCGCGGCGCGTTTGGCGTGATACTGGATCAGAGGCCCCGTCATGCGACCTCGTGGCGAGCCGACTCATCGACGCGAGCGTGATCCGGTTGCGCAACCGCTTTCCGGCCAACGTGAACGGCGTGAAAAGAGCGGTGAATTCGGCGGGCTCGCGCTTGGTCACGGCTCCAGAATCGTCGGGCACCGTGCTGACGGAGGACGTTCCCGAACAACTCCAACGACCTAAACCATTTTCAGCCTGACCGTGCAGACCGAAAATAATCTATCTCATTGTTCGATCGCATGATTCACGCGCCGGGGACGTTCCGCTCAGCGCGATCATGCTCTAAACTCCGAGCCTCGGGCGTATGATCCGCTCAAACGCTTCGACCTCTGCCCACGGCATGACGTAGCCGCCCGCGAGGTCATGCGCAGGGAAAAGAAATACGTCCTCGGCACCACCCTCCTCACGCGCCCGCAAAAGTTGATCCGCGCAACGCTCCGGAGAACCGAACAATCCGAACGCATCCGCGATCTGGTTGGCGCGACCCTCTGGAATAGCGGCGGGGTCATGCGCCTCATCAAGGTTGAACCCAGCCTCCCCGAGCCAGCGGAGATTCGCCGCGCTCGGGTACGCGAGGAACGGCTGTCCCGGCTGGAACCAGCTACGCACCCACCGCGGTCCAACCTCATTGTCGGGTCCGAGGCCGAGCGTGACGACGAACACCACCGGGACGTCAGCCAAGGATCGGCCGGCCCGCCGGGCCCCCGCCTCCAGATGCCGACGCGCAGCGCGAATTGAAGACGGATGCAGGCCGACCATGAGAAAGGCACCATCGGCCATCTCGCCCGCAAGCTCGATCATGCGCGGTCCGGCGGCGAGCAGATAAACCGGCGGAGTCGCGCCCCGGTTCTTCAGGCGGGTCGAGGTCTGACCGAACGCGACCGCTTCCCCGGCGAGGAGTTGGCGAAGATCGCTGATCGCATCTCGCATGAATCCGAAGCCCAGCGCGTGGTTGCCCTATACTCCGGGTCGAAATGAAACCGGGCGCCACGGTCAGGAAGGTGCGTCCCGGCGCGATCTCCTCCAGGCTGTTGGCAAGCGAAGCGAGAACCAGCGGATGGCGAACCACCGGGCTCGAGGTGGCGGGGAACAGCCGCAGACGGTGGGTTGCCTGGGCGGCGAGGGCCAAGGCCAGATAGGCATCGCGGCCACTGGAGGGATGGTCGTGGATGCCGACGCCGTCGAAGCCGGCATCCTCGCAGCGAGCCGCAAAGGTGGCGATGTCGGGCAAGGGCCGGCCAACCGGCACCCTGATCGCGACGCGGAGCCGGGTCATCCAGCGAACTCCTTCATCCCATCATACAGGCGAATAGACGACGCGGAGCTTCCAGCCGCAATGCCAACCGACCCTGGCGTGGCAGTTCAGACTCAAGATATGGCTCGGCCCGGAAACGCTCAACTCTGTCCCGGCGGTAATGGTCGTTCCCCTCGTGGCGTCGACGATTTTACCTTCGGGAGGGCTGTGGCTGAGGCCCAGACCATGCCGGGGGCCATGACCGTAGTGGCGAGAGAAGGCGATGATCTGCTTGGCCCGCGGCCTGTCCACAGGGGGACTTCGGATCCACTTGATACGTTACCGGCATCAGCGTGGTCACGATTTTCGCAATTCGGGCGCTGCCGGAGAGCCGCGGGCGGACGCTGGTAGTATGACGATGCAGATGGACGGAGCATTCCGATGACCCAGACAGTTGCCGCCCCAGCGACCTCGCAACCGTCCCGGTTCGCCGCCTTCGCCGCGGAAATCCAACAGCAACCACCGCTCCGCGCCGCCATCACCCAGGCCTATCGCCGCTCGGAGCCCGATTGCCTGGCCGCCTTGCTGCCGCAAGCCGAACTCCCGGCGGACGCGGCCGAGAGGGCCCGACAGATCGCCCATGACCTGATTGTGCAACTGCGTGGCAAGGCCCATGCCGGCCCGATCGAGGACCTGATGCAGGAATACGCGCTGTCCAGCCCAGAAGGCATCGCGCTGATGTGTCTGGCGGAGGCGTTGCTGCGTATTCCCGACAACGAGACTCGCGACGCCCTGATACGCGACAAGATCGCCACTGGAGACTGGCGTGCTCATCTCGGCCACAGCAGGTCCCTGTTCGTCAACGCCGCCACGTGGGGCCTCGTCATCACAGGCAAGCTGACCGCCACAAGCAACGAGACCAGCCTCTCCGCAGCCCTGACGCGGCTGGTGGCGCGCGGCGGCGAGCCCGTCATCCGCCGTGGCGTGGATCTGGCCATGCGGATGCTGGGCGAGCAGTTCGTCGCCGGGGAAACCATCGACCAAGCCCTGGCCCACGCCAAGCCCTGGGAAGCCAAAGGCTTCCGTTACTCCTACGACATGCTGGGCGAGGCAGCGATGACCGCGGCAGCCGCCGATCGCTACTTTTTCAGTTACGAAGCCGCCATCCACGCCATCGGCCGAGTGGCGCGGAAACAGGGCCCGGTCGGCGGCCCGGGCATTTCGATCAAGCTGTCCGCCTTGCACCCTCGCTGCAGCCGCTCACAACGGAACCGGGTGATGAGCGAACTGCTGCCGCGGCTGATATCTTTGACGGCGCTGGCCCGTTCATACGACATTGGGCTGAACATCGATGCCGAGGAAGCTGACCGGCTGGATCTGTCACTGGACCTGCTGGAGGCGCTGGCGCTGGCTGATGGTCCGACAGGCTGGGACGGTCTCGGCTTCGTTGTCCAGGCTTATGGCAAGCGGGCGCCTTTCGTCACCGACTGGCTGATCGACCTGGCGCGCCGATCCAACCGCCGCCTCATGGTCCGCCTTGTCAAGGGCGCCTACTGGGACAGCGAGATCAAGCGCACGCAGGTCGATGGCCTGGAGGACTTCCCGGTCTTTACCCGCAAAATCCACACCGATATTTCCTACGTCGCCTGCGCACGCCGCCTGCTCAGTGCGCCCGACGCGGTCTTTCCGCAATTCGCCACCCATAACGCACAGACGCTGGCCACCGTCATGCAGATGGCCGGCGATCGATACCAACCCGGCGATTACGAGTTCCAGTGCCTGCATGGCATGGGGGAACCGCTCTACGAAGACGTGATTGCCACCCTCGGCCGCCCCTGCCGCATCTACGCGCCGGTCGGCACGCACGAAACGCTGTTGGCCTACCTTGTGCGCCGACTGCTGGAAAACGGGGCCAACAGCTCCTTCGTCAACCGCGTCGCCGACCAGGCGGTACCGGTCGAGGACCTGATCGCCGACCCGGTCGCCATCGCGAAGGCCGCCGCATCGATCGGCGCGCCGCATCCTCGTATCGCGCTGCCCCGGGACCTATACGGCCGCGACCGCTGCAACTCCGCCGGCCTCGACCTGTCCAACGAAGCCCAACTGGCCAATCTGGCTCACGCTCTGTCGGAAGTCCGCTCGGCAGGACTGGACCGCGGGCACGGGCGATGCCGAGCCGCGGGTGGTGCGCAATCCGGCCGACACAGGTGACATCATCGGCCGGGTCTGGGAGCCGACGCCAACCGATGTGGAAACAGCCCTGACTGGCGCCACCCAGTCAGCGTGGGGCGAACAGCAAGCGACCGAACGTGCGGGCCGTCTGCGCCGAGCCGCCGATGCGATGCAAGCGCGCATGCCGATCCTGATCGGGCTGATCGTCCGCGAGGCCGGCAGGACTGTCGCCAACGCCATCGCCGAGGTGCGCGAAGCCGTGGACTTCCTGCGCTACTACGCGAACGAAGCCGAGCAACGACCGGAGGCTTCCGCGCTTGGTCCGGTGGCCTGCATCTCTCCGTGGAACTTCCCGCTGGCGATCTTCACCGGCCAAGTGGCCGCCGCGCTGGCCGCGGGCAACCCCGTGCTGGCCAAGCCAGCCGAGCAGACCCCCCTGATCGCGGCCGAGGCCGTCCGCATCCTGCACCAGGCCGGCATCCCCGCGGACGCGCTCCATCTTCTTCCGGGGGATGGCACAACCGGTGCGGCCCTGGTGGCTGACCACCGCATCCAAGCCGTCATCTTTACCGGCTCGGATTCCGTCGCTCGGCACGTTCACCGGCAACTCTCCAATCGTCTGACAAAGAGCGGACAACCCGTCCCGCTGATCGCCGAAACCGGAGGGCAGAACGCGATGATTGTCGACCCCTCGGCCCTGACCGAACAGGTCGTCGCCGATGTCATCACCTCGGCCTTCGACTCCGCCGGCCAGCGCTGTTCAGCCCTGCGTATCCTGTGCCTGCAGGAGGAAATCGCCGACACCACGCTGAGCATGCTGAAGGGCGCGATGGAGGAGTTGACGGTCGGCAATCCCACGCGCCTGCCGGTCGATGTCGGCGCCCTTATCACGGCTGAAGCGCGCGAGGACGTCCTGGACCACATCCAGGCCATGCGGACGCGCGGGCACGCGGTCTATCAGCTGACGTTACCGCCCGAAACGGCGCATGGCAGCTTTGTCGCGCCGACTTTGATCGAGATCGCACGGATCACGGATTTGGATCGTGAAGTCTTCGGCCCTGTTCTGCATGTACTGCGCTACAGGCGCGACGAGCTGGACCGGGTGGTGGACGCGATCAACGCCACTGGGTACGGCCTGACCTTCGGGCTGCATACCCGTATCGATGAGACCGTCGCGCGCGTCACCGCCCGTATCCGGGCCGGCAATCTGTATATCAACCGCAACATGATTGGTGCGACCGTGGGCGTGCAGCCCTTTGGCGGGTCCGGCCTGTCCGGTACGGGCCCGAAGGCCGGCGGTCCGCTGTATCTGACCCGTCTGTGCAACGGTGCGCGGAAATACGCCTCTGTCGGCCAAGTAATGACATTACCCGGCCCGGTCGGCGAAACCAACGTTTACAGCCTGCACCCGTGCGGCCGCGTTGGCGCCATAGCGGCAACCGGGGCCGAATTGCATCGGCAGATCGCCGCGATCCTGGCAACGGGCAACAGCGCCGTCGTCGAAACCATCCCGCCCGGGCTGGCGCCGGATGTTGTCGGACGCGTCTCGGTGGTGCCGGCCGTTGATAGGGCCGCGGATCTGCGTGCGGTGCTGTTTCAAGGCGATACCGGGGCATTGCTTGCGCTGACGCGCCGCGTCGCCGCCCGCGACGGCGCGATTGTCCAGGTTCAGGCCGCGGTGTCACCCAATGAGGACTACGACCTGGAGCGGCTGCTGCAGGAACGGTCCGTGGCCGCGAACACCGCCGCCGGTGGCAATGCCAGCCTGCTGGCGATCGGAGGATGAAAGCCCTGGAACTTCGGATCCAATCGCCGGAGATCCTTCAGCGCGGCCGGCGCGAGTTCATAAGCCTGCGCCGCATGTGCACCAGACCCCCGAATTGAGCGTCATCGCTCGGCACCACGGCGTCGCAGAGGAATTTGTGCGACTGGGCGCTGCACCATAGAGCGCCTCGGTGGCAACCTGGATCAGGTTGCATGGGGCGACGTCTCCTGTCCCGCGCGCTGGAGATCGCCGCGTCCCACTGACGCAGCAATGCTAGACCATTTTCAGCCTGACCGTGCAGGCCGAAAATGGTCTATCTCTTTGTTTGATCGCGTGATTCACGCGCCAGGGACGTTCCGCTCCGCGCGATCATGGCAAGGCCCGAGTGACCCGATGCTCCCCAGGTTCGTTCAACAGATGCGCCAGGATCGCAGACGAATTGAGGACGACGCTCACATTTTGGCACGTTTTACCATCGACGAATTGACCGACCGGCCGGCGTTCCCTACGCTTCCGCGTTGGAGTGCAACCGATGAACATGTCCGTCCCGCCGCCCGGCCACTTCCCCCGCTTCCAGGGGCGGACGCAGCCGCACCCGGCGACGGCGCCGTCGCCGCCCGGTCTTGATGCCCGCTCCGCCGCCGTCCTGCGTGAAATCGTCGAACAATACGTCGCCACCGGCGAGCCCGTCGGGTCCAGGACCCTCGCCCGCCGCCTGCCCATGACGCTGTCGCCGGCCACCATCCGGAACGTCATGGCTGACCTGACGGAGGCCGGCCTGCTGTTCGCGCCGCACACCTCCGCGGGCCGCCTGCCAACCGAGCGGGGATTACGCCTGTTCGTCGATGGGCTGCTGCATTTCGGCGAACTGACCGAAGACGAGCGCGAGTTGATTTCGGCGGCACTCGCCGCCTCCGGGCGCAGCCTGGAGGATACACTGGCCGAGGCCAGCTCCCTGCTGTCCGGTCTGTCGGCTGCCGCCGGGCTGGTGCTGGCGCCGAAGTCGGAAGGCGCGGTAAAACACATCGAATTCGTGCCCCTCGGACCCGGCCGGGCGCTGGTGGTGCTGGTGAACAGCGACGGGCAGGTGGAGAACCGGGTGATCGAGACCCCGCCCGGCCTGCCGCCGTCAGCGCTGCAGCACGCCAGCAACTATCTGAACGCCCGGCTGTCCGGTCGCCCGCTGGCTGAGCTGCGCCGCCTGGTGGCGGAGGAGATGGCGGCGAACCGGACCGAACTCGACATGCTGTCGGCACTGGTGGTTTCCGCCGGGCTCGCGATCTGGACCGGCGAGGGCCGCTCCGGTAGCCTCATCGTGCGCGGCCAGGCGCGGCTGCTTTCCGACGTCACCCAGATCGAGCGTCTGGCCGCCATCCAGTCGCTGTTCGAACGCCTCGAGGCACAGGAGACGATGCTGCGGCTGCTCGAACTCGCCGAACAGTCGGACGGGGTACGGATCTTCATCGGTGCGGAAAGCGGGGTGTTCAACACCTCCGGCGTGTCGATGATCGTGGCGCCGGCGCGCAGCGACAGCGGCCGGATCCTCGGCGCGATCGGCGTGATCGGCCCGACGCGGATCAATTACGGCCGGATCATCCCGGTGGTCGATTATACGGCGCGGGTCATCGGGCAACTGCTGGGCTAGTGTCCCAATATGGCTGAAGCGGCAACAAACGACTCGAAACAGGTTGTTCTTGGCCTCCGTCTTCCCTAACTGATGGCCGCCAGCTGGCGCTCTCATCACCATGACCACTGAACATCAGCCCAATCAGGATGCCATGTCAGAACAGACCGCGGCCGAAGCAAATGTCGCGAACAACAATGCTCCCCCCGGGGAGCCCCCGGCGGAGCACCCAAGGGAGCCCGCAAGGGAACCTATGACGCTTGAGCAGACGATGCAGGCTGCGGCCGACCGCCTCGTCTCGCTGGAAGCCGAACTGGCGGAAATGAAGGAACGCTGGATGCGGGCCGAGGCGGAAAATGCCAATGTCCGCGCCCGAGCCCGCAAGGACGTCGACGACACGCGCCAGTACGCGGTCCAGAAGTTCGCCGCCGACGTGGTGGAGGCAGCCGAGAACCTCAAGCGGGGCATCGACAGCCTGCCGCCGCCATCCCCTGGGGAACCGGCGATCGTGGCCAAGGTCCGCGAGGGCCTCGAGGGCGTCGAACGCAGCTTCATCAGCACCCTGGAGCGCAACGGGATCAAGCGCGAAGACCCGGTGGGCCTGCCGTTCGATCCAAACCTGCATCAGGCGATGGCGGAGCAGGAGAGCGAACTCCATCCCCCCGGAACGGTGGTCCAGGCATGGTCGAAGGCCTGGACCCTGAATGGACGGCTGCTGCGTCCGGCCATGGTGGTCGTCGCGAAGGCTCCGACGTCAGAACTGGCGGGTCCCGCGAAGGGTTGAGCCCATCGGGGTATCGTGACAGAATGGAACGGAAAATTCGGCTATAACCCTTGTCTCAGCCGCATCCCTCCCATACATCGAGGTTATTCACCATAGGGACCGCGCCGGTGCTTCGGGCCGCTGCCGTCCGCTGAAAAGGAGCTATTCAAACATGAGCAAGGTGATCGGTATCGATCTTGGTACCACCAACTCCTGCGTCGCCATCCTCGAAGGCAAGGATGTCCGCGTCATCGAGAACGCGGAGGGAGCACGCACCACCCCGAGCATGGTGGCCTTCACCGACGGCGGAGAACGGCTGGTCGGCCAGTCGGCCAAGCGACAGGCGGTCACCAATCCGTCCAACACGCTGTATGCCATCAAGCGGCTGATCGGTCGGCGTTATGACGACCCCTTGGTCGCCAAGGACAAGGGAATGGTCCCCTACGCCATCGTCCGCAACGACAACGGCGACGCGGCGGTTCAGGTGAAGGGGGACAAATACTCCCCGAGCCAGATCAGCGCATTCATCCTGGGCAAGATGAAGGAGACCGCCGAGGCGTATCTCGGCGAGCCGGTTTCCCAGGCGGTGATCACGGTTCCCGCGTACTTCAACGACAGCCAACGCCAGGCGACCAAGGATGCCGGCCGCATCGCCGGCCTTGAAGTCCTGCGGATCATCAACGAACCGACCGCGGCTGCTCTCGCCTACGGCATGGACAAGAAGTCCGCCGGCACGATCGCGGTGTACGACCTCGGCGGCGGCACCTTCGACATCTCCATTTTGGAGATCGGCGATGGTGTGTTCGAGGTGAAGTCCACCAACGGCGACACCTTCCTCGGCGGTGAGGACTTCGACCTGCGCGTGATCGACTACCTGGCCGATGAGTTCCGCAAGGAACAGGGCATCGATCTCCGCAAGGACAAGCTGGCCTTGCAACGCCTGAAGGAAGCAGCGGAAAAGGCGAAGATCGAGCTGTCCTCGTCGAAGGAGACCGAGATCAACCTGCCGTTCATTACCGCCGACGCCTCCGGGCCGAAGCACCTGGTGATGAAGCTGTCGCGTGCCAAGCTGGAAGCATTGGTCGATGACCTGATCACCCGCACGCTCGAACCATGCCGGGCGGCGCTCAAGGATGCCGGTGTGACCGCCAGCGAAATCCAGGAGGTCATCCTGGTCGGCGGCATGACCCGCATGCCGAGGGTCATCGAGGCCGTGAAATCCTTCTTCGGCAAGGATCCGGCGCGCAACGTGAACCCCGATGAGGTCGTGGCGATCGGCGCGGCGGTGCAGGGCGGCGTGCTGAAGGGCGACGTCAAGGACGTGCTGCTGCTGGACGTGACGCCGCTGTCGCTGGGCATCGAAACCCTCGGCGGCGTGTTCACCCGCCTGATCGACCGCAACACCACGATCCCGACGAAAAAGAGCCAGACCTTCTCCACCGCCGACGACAACCAGCAGGCCGTGACCATCAAGGTCTACCAGGGCGAACGCGAGATGGCCGCGGACAACAAGCTGCTGGGCAATTTCGACCTGACCGGCATCCCGCCCGCACCGCGCGGCGTGCCGCAGATCGAGGTGACGTTCGACATCGACGCCAACGGCATCGTGTCGGTCCAGGCCAAGGACAAGGCCACCGGCAAGGAGCAGCAGATCCGTATCCAGGCCAGCGGCGGTCTGTCCGAGGCCGACATCCAGCGCATGGTCAAGGAAGCCGAGGCCAACGCCGAGGCCGACAAGAAGCGGCGTGAGACGATCGAGACGCGCAACCACGCGGAGAGCCTGGTCCATCAGGTCGAAAAGAACCTGAAGGAGTATGGCGACAAGTTGGGCTCCCAGGAGAGAGGCGAGGCCGAATCGGCGGTCGCCGCGGCCAGGTCCGCACTGGAAGGCACCGATGTCGAAGCGGTGAAGCAGGCGGCGGAACGGCTCAGCCAGGCGGCGATGAAGATCGGCGAAGCGATGTACAAGGCCGAAGCCGCCGGACAGCAGCCGCCTCCAGGCGGCGACGCCGGCCCGCAAGCATCCGCGGATGACAAGGTCGTCGATGCCGAATTCGAGGAAGTCGACGACAAGAAGAAGAAGTCAGCCTGATCCGCAATGGACCGGCTGGGATGAGGGATCGCGCCCGTACTTCTTCGGAAGGCGGGCGCGATCGCCGTTTCGAGCGGCGGACGTTTGCGGCGCGCCAGGCGCGCGATGGTGTAAAGGGCTGAGATGGCCAAACAGGATTATTACGCCACATTGGGCGTGGCAAAGAGTGCGAGCGCAGACGACCTCAAGAAGGCGTACCGCAAGCTCGCGATGCAATTTCATCCTGACCGGAACCCGGGCGACAAGCAGGCGGAGACGCGGTTCAAGGAAGTCAACGAAGCTTACGACATCCTGAAGGACGATCAGAAGCGCAGCGCCTACGACCGGTTCGGCCATGCGGCGTTCGAGCAAAACGGCGCCGGTGCCGGACCAGGCATGGGCGGGTTCGATTTCTCCGCCAGCGGCGACCTCGGCGATATCTTCGAACAGATGTTCGGGATGGGCAGGCGCGGCGGCGGCCAGCGCGCCCGCTCCGGCAACGATCTGCGCCAGGGCGTCGAGATCGATCTGACCGAAGCCTTTACCGGCACCAAAGTCAATTTGCGTGTGCCAACGCGCGTCAAGTGCGAAAGCTGCGAAGGTACCGGATCTCACGACAAGGGGCGCGCAGCCGAGACCTGCCCGACCTGTCAGGGCGCAGGAAAGGTGCGGACCCAGCAAGGGTTCTTCCTGATCGAGCGCACCTGCCCGACCTGTGGCGGTCAGGGGCGGGTGATTCGCAATCCGTGCCGCGTCTGCCATGGCGCCGGCACCGTCCAGCGCGAACGCAACCTGTCCGTGCCGATCCCGGCCGGTGTGGAGGACGGCACCCGTATCCGATTGGCCGGAGAAGGCGAGGCGGGCGGCCAGGGCGCTTCGAACGGCGATCTCTACGTGCATGTCTCGATCCGCCCGCACGAGTTCTTCCAGCGCGAGCAGGCAAATATCCTGATGCGCGTGCCGCTGCGGATGACCCAGGCGGCGCTGGGCGACGAAATCGAGGTGCCGGTGATCGACGGCACCCGGGCGAAGGTAAAAATCCCCGCAGGCACGCAGACCGGCGATCAGTTCCGCCTGCGCGGCAAGGGCTTCTCGGTGCTGCGCAGCGCCGCCCGCGGCGATATGTTCATCCAGGTGGCCGTCGAGACGCCTCAGAACCTGTCACCGAGGCAACGGGAACTGCTGGAGGCGTTTGAGGCCGAAGCGACCAAGGGCAGCAAAGGCAGCCCGGATCACGAAGGCTTCTTCGCCAAGGTGGCCGCCTTCTTCGAGGGCGGGCGCGGGTAAGGGAACTCAACGGAGGACCGCCACGCATCCTGGTGCCGCAAAACGCAATCAGCGGCATTCGGCGGAAATGGCATGAGTTACGTCGTCAAGGAACTGTTCCTCACGGTGCAGGGCGAAGGTGCGAATATCGGCCGTGTGGCTGTCTTCATCCGCTTTGCCGGCTGCAACCTCTGGTCAGGGCGGGAGACGGATCGCGCCAAGGCTGTCTGCCGGTTCTGTGACACCGACTTCGTCGGCGGCGAGCGGTTCGCCTCGGCCGAGGCCCTGGCAGACAGCGCGGTGGCGGCATGGCGGGGGCCAGCCGCGGACGGCCGCCTGGCCGTCCTGACCGGCGGCGAACCGCTTCTGCAAGTGGACGCTGCCTTGATCACGGCCCTGAAGCGACACGGATTTACCATAGCCATGGAAACGAACGGCACTCAGCCGATCCCGGCGCCGATCGACTGGGTGTGTGTCAGCCCGAAAGCGGGCGCACCGCTCGTTCTCACCCAGGCCGACGAGTTGAAGCTGGTGTATCCGCAGGCCGGCGCTGAGCCGGACCACTTCGAAAATTTCCCCGCCAGCCACCACTGGTTGTCACCGATGGACGGACCCTATCGCCGGGCCAATACCGCGGCCGCCGCCGCTTATTGCCTTTCCCATCCGCGGTGGCGTCTGGCCATTCAGGCACACAAGAGCTGGGGGGTGCCTTGAGTTGTGTGTCACGCCTCGCCCCAGCCGGCATCGGGCGCCGTTTTGCGTCCGCAGGATCTGAAGGAAGCGGAACAAACCGGTCAGCCTGTCTCCGCACGCCATCGCCGGATTTTCGCCTACTGGACGCCAGGCGCCGTCGCACGCAAATCTCCACTGTCGCTCCGGGGAGGTAAACATGACGACACGCATCGGCATCGCCGGCATCACCGGCCGTATGGGCCGCCTCCTGGCCGAGGAAGTCGCCGCCGCCGAAGCCGATCTGACCGGCGGAACCGGCCGCGGCGGATCATCCTCGGCTGACGTGACCCGGTTTCAGGACGTCGCCGCCATGGCCGCCGCCTCCGACGTCGTCATCGACTTCACCAACGCCGCCACCGCCCAGGCCACGGCCGCCGCCATGGCCGCCTCGGGCAAAGCCTGGGTGCTTGGCACTTCCGGCCTGTCCGCCGCCGACGAGGCCGCCGTCGAACAAGCCGCCGCGCGCATCCCGGTTGTCTACGCCGCCAACTTCTCCGCCGGCGTCAACCTGGTCCTGGCCCTGGCCGAACGCATGGGCGCCGCACTGCCCGCCGAGGCGTACGACGCGGAAATAGTGGAGATGCACCATCGCCAGAAAGTGGATGCGCCCTCCGGCACCGCTATCGGCATGGGCCGAGCGGTCGCCAAGGGCCGAGGAGTCCGCCTCGACGACGTCATCGAAAGCGGCCGCCACGGCCATACCGGCGCGCGCAAGACCGGGGCGATCGGATTCGCGGCCCTGCGCGGCGGTCAGGTCGTCGGCGAGCACAGCCTGATCTTCGCGGCCGCCAGCGAACACATCGTGCTGACCCACCGAGCCTTCGACCGGCGCACCTTCGCCACCGGCGCGGTGCGGGCGGCGCTGTGGGCGGTATCGCAATCGGCTGGCCTTTATTCGATGATGGACGTACTGGGCATGAGGTGAACATCTAGCGTTCAGCTTGACCCTGACGACGGTTTCCTTCACACACCGCCGACTTTGGCATCCTGCCAGCGCCCGCCGTTCGGCAGGCCGTAACCCATCGTGACGCGAGAGAGCACCCATGCGGGAAACGGGCGAGTACCTGTTCACATCCGAATCGGTTTCTGAAGGCCATCCGGACAAGGTGGCCGACCGGATCAGCGATACCGTCCTGGACACTTTCCTGGCTGCCGACCCCTATGCCCGCGTCGCCTGTGAGACGCTCGTCACGACCAACCGCGTGATCCTGGCTGGCGAGACCCGCGGCCCCGAGACCGTCACCCCGGAGTTGCTCACCCACCTGGCGCGCATGGCCATTCGCGATATCGGCTATGAGCAGGAAGGCTTTCACTGGGAAAACGCCGACGTCGCGGTCTACCTTCACTCGCAATCGAGCGATATAGCCCAGGGCGTCGATGGCGTGGGAAACAAGGATGAGGGCGCCGGCGACCAGGGCATCATGTTCGGCTACGCCTGCCGCGAAACCGAGACGCTGATGCCGGCACCGCTCTATTATGCTCACGAGATCTTGCGCACGATCCGCGACCTTCGGAAGGCTGGCGATCTCTCGGTGAAGGGACTGCTGCCGGACGCCAAAAGCCAGATCACCTTGCGCTATGTCGACGGCAAGCCGGTCGGCGCCACGTCGGTTGTCGTGTCGACACAGCATGAGTCCGAGCTCGAGCAGGCCCAGATCAAGCGCATGCTTTGGCCGCTTGTGGAGAGCATCCTGCCAAGGGGCTGGATGTGCGCGGAGGCGGAATTCCACGTCAATCCAACTGGCAACTTCGTCATCGGCGGTCCCGACGGCGACTGCGGCCTGACCGGGCGGAAGATCATCGTCGATACCTACGGCGGCGCGGCCCCGCACGGGGGTGGCGCGTTCAGCGGCAAGGACCCGACCAAGGTGGACCGCTCCGCCGCCTACGCGTGCCGCTACCTTGCGAAGAACGTGGTCGCGGCGGGCCTGGCGGATCGCTGCACCCTGCAGATCAGCTACGCCATCGGCATCGCACGGCCTCTCTCGGTTTATGTGGACCTGCAGGGCACCGGCAAGGATGTGGATGAAACGCGGCTGGAGCGGACGTTGCGCGACCTGATGAACCTGTCGCCCCGCGGCATCCGCGAGCATCTGCACCTGAACCGCCCGATCTATGTGCCCACCTCGGCTTATGGGCATTTCGGGCGTGAACCGGACGAGGCGAAGGGCACCTTCACGTGGGAAAAGACCGATCTGGTGCCTGCACTGAAGGCAGCGTTCGGCCGATAGGATCCCCGGCCCCAAAGCCCCCGCCCGATCGCCTCTACGGGCGGGCGCGCGGCCATAAGCTGCGGCCGCGCCAGCAGCGCCTGCTGGATGTGACGCTGCCGCGGCTGGCGCTTCCTCACGTGCTGCCGCCCGGCCGGTTGTGGCTGGAGGTCGGCTTCGGCGCCGGCGAGCACGCCCTGGCACAGGTGCGGGCGCACCCCGAGGCGACACTGATCGCCTGCGAGGTGTTCGTGAACGGAATCTGCTCGCTGCTCTCCGCGCTCGTTCCGCAGGGAGCGGAGGCCGACGCACCGCTGCCGCCAAACCTGCTCCTGTGGACCGATGATGCGCGCGTGCTGCTGCGCACGCTCCCGGATGCCTGCCTCGACCGGCTGTTTCTGCTGTTCCCCGACCCATGGCCGAAGGTGCGGCACGCCAAGCGCCGCTTCATCCATCCGGCGATGTTGCCGCTGCTCGCTCGGGTGCTCAAACCCGGCGCGGACTGGTACGTCGCAAGCGACGATCCCACGTACCAGGCCTGGGTGCGCGGCGTTATGGCGGCACAGACCCTGTTCGAGACGGCCGAACCGGCAACCGCTCGACCAACGGGCTGGCCCGCTACCCGCTATGAGGCCAAGGCGCTGCAGGCCGGCCGGCAGCCGCTGTACTGGGTGTTCCGCCGCCTGGACTGACGCCTCATGGGTCGCGGTTGGACGCCGCCTTCGCGTCCCGACCCCGCTCTGCGCATTCCCGAGACTTGCCCTTGATCCCATCGGATGACGTGGCTATACCCCCTGCCGCACCGGTCGGGGCCGTAGCTCAGTTGGGAGAGCGCCTGAATGGCATTCAGGAGGTCAGGGGTTCGATTCCCCTCGGCTCCACCAGTGATTTCAAGGACTTAGAGTTCGCCTCTCAGAAATTCCCCGATAAATGTCCGCAGCGTGTCCGCGATGCGGCCGGTGATGGTGACTGGTAATCGGCGCGTTGGCTGGAGAGGGGAACGGCCTCCGCATCTCGTGCATGGCACCATTCGGCATTGGATTGTATGGTGGCGACAGCGAAGCCGCTTGTCGCCAGATGGCTTCGTACAGGACGGACAGACTCACCCCGCTGCCTCCCGCGGCGGGGTCCTCTCGGGCTGTCCCCACCCTTCCAGGCTATGATCGGGGCCTTCAGCGCTTTGTGCGTGGCACCATCGGGCGGTTCGCTATAGCGTCGGCTCGGAGCCCGAAGATGGCTCCGCATCATCATAACAACCTCCCCGCCATGTTTGCGGCTGGCACAATGGCGGGGGATCTTTGTCTCTGGCGTGCGGTAGCGCGTCGCGGAGGCGGGATCGCTGGGCTGTCCGATCAATGGCGACCAGAGACAGGCGCACCCGGCGTGAGACGCGCCTGTCCCGCGGTTTCCAACCAACACACACTGCCCGTGGGCGACACCACAGCCGGCACAGCCAGGAGGATGGGACTCCGGGTGTTACCTAATGATGATCGAGTTGTTTCAGGATGAAACAGCGAGGGCCGAACCTCTCGGTCTTCAGCGCTTTGTGCGTGGCACCATCTGGCGGTTCAATCTACCGTGGGATCGGAGCCTAGGAAGATGGCTCCGAGCCAACACGAAACTTCCTCCCCGCCATGCAGCAGGCTATGGCGGGGTTTTTTGCCTGTGATCCGGTAGCGCGCACCATGCCAGACAGAAAAGGGCCGCCCCTCTCGGAACGGCCCTGCTGCAGGTGGATAGTGGGATCAGGTTGCCGGCTTGGGCTTGAGGCGGCGAGGGAGAAGCAGGAGGACGCAAAATGACCGACCACGTGTGGGACGTCCGTACAGGCGCTCACCTCCTCAGCATCCGAGACGGACGCGCCTACCGCGCGCGCGACGGCCAGGAAATCGGGAGGGTTGTTGATGGGAATGTCTATGAGTTTGACGGCAGGTTCGTATGCTGCCTCGAGCGTCTAGAGGCGGCTGAGCTACCTGAACCGCTCAAGTTGCTCTTGGAATAGCAGTCGGATCGGTTCATCCCCGAGAGACGGCGGCGGCCTGGGTGCGGCTGCGGAAGATGTGACGTGTAAGCCACTCGACTTCGGCTTGTTTTCCGCGCAACCTGCCGTCGCGCAAATGCGCCACGGAGGGCACGCAATGCCCATTCTCCAAGTAGACGGTATAGCAATAGCCGAAATTGATCAGTTTACCGCCGAAAGGCTCCTGGAGGCGGCGCGGTTGGCGACCGGTAAATTGCGCGATGCTGCTAGTTTTCAGCGGCAGATATTTGCAAAACTGCTCGGGTCGTGCTGGCCTTCTATCACAATCGATTTGACTTTGGACTTCGCCGCGCTGGGCTGATCACTATTCGACTATCCTCTTTGGGTTTCGGCGCGGTCGATACCGAGTTCGCGGACGGCAGCGCAATCGCCTTACGAGGCTTCACCGTCTCGCTCTGCTTCCCCGGCCTCGATAGCGACTGCCAATGCCCGGCGGCGTGCTATCAATTCTTTCTGTAGGCGGCCGTCGGAACGGCGGGGCGTAGGTGCGGTTGAGGTAGTCATGAATGACGCCCCACAACCACGCTACACTCGGCGCCTGTCGGATAAGGTCCTGATCGCCTTCCACCACGCCTGCGACTGGGGGGACGTCGAGGCCGCCGCCAGCCTCTTGGACGTGCTGGAGTTCATGCTCAAGCGACCGCCTCATCTCCCGGATGGGTCCGATCGCCGCGATCAGGAAAGCCTGGTGGCGGTACATGAGCGCCTCTGGCAGATCCGTGACGCGCTGGCGGAATGAACCCTCAAAGTCCGCCGGGTTTGCCAAAAGATAAGTGATCTCAAGGAACCCATGATCCCTATCAGATCGGAGGGTCTCTAGACCGAGCGCACGATCCGAAGATGGAGATTTCCGGAGTTGCCGAACTGAAATCGTCCACAGGCGGACAAACGTTATTGAAATGTAAGCCATTCTGGGTGCGAATTGTCAAATGTCTGAAAAAACGTTGATTTCCGCGCGAATCGCGGGCTCCTGCTTTTGTCACGTAATTGAAACTAAGCCGTCTGTCTGCGCCGAAAAGCGCTCCATCCACACGGTTATCCACAGGTTCATGCCCCGCTTCGGTGCATAACCCCGAGCAGTGAATGTCTGCGTTCGACGTCGCTCTGGCGGGCACGGCCGCCGCGGGCTTGAGCTGCGGCGTCCAGTTCATCGCTCCGAACGGCGGCGGGGTTGGGGTGCGGTTGAGGGAGGCGTTAGGCGGAACTACGAGGCTCTAAAGTTTGGTCTTGGTTCCACGATCACGGGATAGCCTTCGAAACTAGACGGCAACGCTTGCAAGGAAGCAGCGCCTGTCGTTTCGCACCAAACCCGAATCTCGTCGCGCTCGTCGCCATGCCACGGCACAAAGGTCAATTGTCCCCGTGGCGAGGCTACCCGCTCAGCTAGGCGTTGAGTTGCGTGCTCGATACTCATCTCGGCCTCCAAGCCTTATGGTTCAAACGTTATGGCCACAAACGAGTGTGACGCCAAAATGTTGCAGGATTACGGATATAGGCAGCGATAACGTGATGTTCCCGTGGTCCGCAAAAAGTAGCCCAACTGCTATTCTATCACCGTTGGTCGTCGTCGTAGTGATGAGCGATCCGCTATCACCCTTCTGTGAAAATGGCTTCCCATTTAAGCCTTCGATCACGAAGGCGTTATCAAAATAGACCCATTTCCGACCCACGCCTCCGCGAGCGGTGTATACTACTGACGTAGGGCCTACTGTCTGCCCCCGGACTACGCCGTGTGTCAGGCCAGTCGTGCGGCCAGCTTTTTCAACCAACATGCCTCCGACGAGTTGATCCGCGACGGCCGGAGTGTCGTAGTATGTTCGCTGCATAGATGTCACTTGATCTGGTGCCAGTATCTTAGCAAGAGCGGCATCCAAATTTTGCAGCGTGTTTACTCGGTGCAGCCCATCCACCAGCGGAGCAACAGCGGATAAATGGCCGATCACTATGGGGTCAGCTTGTCCTGGCGCGATATCTATCGATCCTGGCCCGAAAATTGGCAATGCCAATTCGGCATAATTGCTGTCGCCAAACACGTGGTTGTTGGACAGGCCATATAGCGTTCCCGCCGCGTCCTGGACAAGGCACCCGAGCGTGCCCGCTCCTCCCTGCGTGCTCAGATGTGCCGAACTGCCGCAGGAATACCGACCACCGTGCCGTTCGAAGGGGGGCACTATCGGGAGAATTGGCACATCTCCGGCCGAACATACCCCTCCCTGAGCTAGAATGATCGGCACATCTGTTCCGATGGTTGAATCGAACATCCGCATGTCCCGGAGTCTGGGTGGCTTTTGACAAAATACATAAATCGAATGTTCCGGCTCATTCACGGCAATGTAGGATATGCCTCGGTCTTGTAGAACGGACATGGCGGCGGGAACGCCGACAGAGCCCAAGACGTGCCGAATTGCTAATGGATCAACTGTTTGTTGTTCCGCCATAATACCAAACATGCGATTGTTTTTTGCCCACTTGACCAATTCGGCAGCGGCAACATTCACGTCCATTAACGCTTCTCCCATCCAAGGCCCGGCTTGTCCGAAACCCGTTTCACGGCAGTGTAACGCCATCGCATCGACTATGATAGCATCTTCCGGCACGGAAAGCCGTGTCATCGCGGCCCCCTTTTAACCGTCGCTAGCGTCACCCCAACCGCCGCGCCTGCTCCGCCAACGCTGCGATCTGCCATGCGAGGTCGCTCTTGGCTATGTGGAACCGCTCGGGATCGTGCCGGTTGGGCGGCTCCAGCCTCCGGATCTGGCTAGCCAACTCGCTCAGCCTCTCCGACAACCGCCCAGCAATGCCAAGATCAGACAAGCTGCACCCGGTAAGCCTGAAAGCCCTTGTTGTCGCGGACCCGTTCGTACTCGACCCGATCCCCGGCCATCAGCGTTTCGATGCCTGACATCACCAGCGTCTTCGGGTGAATGAAGACGTCGTCGCCGCCGTCGTCCGGCACGATCCAGCCGAACGCGCGGTCAGGGCGGTAGAACTTCACGGTTCCGCGCTCGAGGTCGGGGTTCATGTCGTCACTGGCGTCATCTGATAGGTCGTATTCCAGGAGTCGGCGGTTTGTTGACGGAAATTTCCAAAATGCTGCACCTGCTGAACCAGATAGTTCCCCGAGAACGACGTCTTATCCTGGAACCGTAGCAATGCACCCGCCGTGTTCGTGACCAATGACGGCGGCAACTTCACCGTGTTGCCAAGTTGGATATCGGCTCGGAGGATGGTCTTCACTGATATGATTCTAGGCGCCAGCCAGGTGGGCTGGCCGATAAGATCTTGAAATGCAATGTTTTTTATTGTCGTGTCGGGGACCGTTCCATCATATACTGTGACAGTATTGCCGTTAATCCCCATGGTTACTCCGTCATATGAACCGCCCAGGATGCCGAACGATATTTCGTTGATCGCTTGGGCGAAAGAGATAAGCGACGGGTAATGCCCGCTCTGCACGTGGTTGGTGACGAGCTTCGAACTGATGTTTATTGACTGCGTGAGGCCGGGAAGCCCAGTCGCGAGCGTCTGCGAAATCGCAGATGAAAGCGGTGTCCCGGGAAGCCACTGGAACGGGAAGTTACCGGGGCGGTCTAACGTTCCGATGTTGCCTCCATCGCCACCAGCGACCGGGATCAAATCCAAGGTTTGAGCCGTGCCGATCCAGTTGCCAAATGCTTGAAAAATCTTGCCTTTTATGACCGTTCCGGCCTGTTGCGGGTTCGCAAGCGGCAGCCCTTTCGCCATGCCCGCTTTGATCTCGATGTTCAAATCGTTCAAATCGGATGAACTGTTCAGATCAGAAATACCCAAGCCCCAAACGCGAAGCCAGCAATTATTGTTCGGGTTCGTCAGGTTAGCCATTGGCAGGTCAAACTCTATATTCAAGGCGCTCGGGTTCGTGCGACCGTTGATGGGGTCCTGGGGACCGTTCGGGAGCAAACTGGACAAGCCAAGGCCGCCCAAGCTCTTGAACAGATACGGGGTTCCGTCGCTTTTTGTGATGTCTATTTGGTAGTGGCGCACGGCCTATACCGTTCTTCCAGCAAGAGCGTCCATCCGGTCTTGACGTGCCTGCCACGCCGCCACGTCTGCTGCGGCCGGTAGCCTGTTTAGCGCATCGATACAACGTGGTGGCAGCGTGTATAGCCCAGATCCCGCTGCGAGGTTCTGCAGCCCTTGCAGCGCCCGCACGTGCCAAGCATGGGGCTCGTCAGCGCCCAGGATCAGGTCGGCCAAGCCCTCAGCCTGCTGCACGATCCGATCGATGCCTGCGCGGTCCTGGTCGGTCAGTTCGGCTAGGGTTGGCAAGCGCGTTTCCGGCAGTCCGCCGAATACGACGTGCCTCTCCCCCGCATCCCGCGCGACGTCCATGACGCGGGCCTGGAAGCCGGCCAGGGGCTCGCCGGGATGGCGGAGGAGCAACGCCCCTCCCGCCGTGGCGTAGGCCGTATCGCCGCCCTCCAGGCCGCCCAGGATGGTGACGGCGTCGGTCACGCCCGGCGCTCAGGCGTAAGGAACGCCGTCGCCCGCATGGATGGGCGCTTCAGGCCGGTAATAAACGTTTTGCTGCCGAAAAACTCGGTCACCCGGTGACCAGAATCAGCATCAACCCGGGTGCGCTTCACCAGCACGCCGTCGTCGCCCGTCTCCGGAGTGCGCGATGCGACCAGGGCGTCGTTGATAATCTGTTTTTCGATGGTTTCGAAGGCCGCGCTGTCGCTCGCGACGACCCGGAGGTCGGCGTCCTTGAACACGCTGTGCCGCTGAATATCGCGGAGCAACCTGATTCGATAAGCCAGCGGCGATTCGCCGTCCATCGGCCGCCTGGCCTGGCGCCCCCACGCCTGCGACACAGCGTCGAAACGGGCCTGGATTTCCGCCAGCGCCACATCGCGTTGCATCGCACTCATCGAGTTAGAGCGGTGTCCCGCCAGATCCTTCCGAGCGGCGTCAGCGCGCTCCTTGGCCTCGCGGGCTTCCTTCTCTTCAGCGGTCTCTTCGCTCTCCTTGCGGCCGTTGGCCTCAAGTGCATCCAAGCGCTTCGTGAGGGCGTCGCACATCTTGCTCACCGAGTCCAAGCCGGACAGCATCTTGTCGATATTTTCGGCGGCATCCTTCCTGGCCTTATCCATAGCCATCTCTTCTTCAGTCACTTGTACACTCCTTCTATTGTCTAGTTGCAGTCGCAGTCCGCGCTCGGTTTCCGAGCCCTTATCCCAAACCCCAGCCCCGTCACCCGCGACACAAATTGCGCAGTGATTTATGTCCTGCGGGGAGCCTTCAACGAGGCATTGGCTGCCATCGTCCAGTGTGATCCGCTGGTTCCCGTCTGATTTCGCAAAACAAACGCCAGGTGATGTTGATTTGCCGGCAATACTCGCCATCATGTCCTCATCGAGGAAAAGTCTGGCGACGCCCCATAAGTCTTCCCCGGCCGGATCTTGGATTCCCGATCGGTCTGCCACGTACGGCAAGATGATCGCCCCCACGGCACGCTGGGCGTATTCGTCGGGGGTCATTACGGCGGAGGCCGGATGATCCAGCGTCACAGTCAAGCCGCACACCCGCGCTTGGGTTTCCTCAGACAACCAAATTTTGGGGTCTCTGAATACCTTCTCCTGCAACGAAGGCCGTTCGGAAAGCCCAGTTCCAGACACCCGCATTGCGACCAGGTAGGAATCGCCGAACCGTTGCGGACTCGTCAGCGCACCCGTCGCGATACCGGCAGCGACTTCAAGCTCGTTCATGCGGGTTTGCCCTGCCGCGCTGAAAGGGCGCGAACGCTACGCGGCAGGGCACCGACCGACGGCCCGTCACCCATGAGCGGGCCGGCGGCATCAACGTTGCAGCGGGGCTGAGGCGCCGCAACGAAGGGGAAATTACAGGTCATGCGGAGCGCATGACCATTATATCAAGCAGACCATCCGCAAAGTCCTGAGCCTGACGGGCGACGTCAGCGAGACACGACCCGGCGACTCGGGCGCCAAGGTGTTCGATGCCCAGCGATAAGCGGTCAGCCTCGACTACGAAGCCTTGCGCCTGCGAGACGCTGCATCCGTCGGCCTCGGTGACGATCTGTGAGATACGAAGCTGACCCGCCAGCGCGCAGAGATCCCTCAGCATCACCACATCAGGAATAGCATCGGCCAGATCGTGTTCCATGTGACGCGAGAGCGCGATCAACATTTCATCGGTCATTTTGAATGACCTCCCGGCGCGCGAGGTATTCGCGAATTGCCTCGGCAGTAATCCACGACCGGGAACGGTCGGCCTCGCTCGCGCGCTCATCCAGCCGCGTAAGCAGGGTCGGATCGAGCGATATACAGACCGGAGTCTTAGGGGTGGGTGACTGGCTCATATAAGACTATGTAGTCTTATCAGACCTTATGTTCAAGCAACAAGTTATGCAAGATACGATTATCTGACCTGTACAGGGGGGCTTGACAAGTGGCTATTTTAGCAACTCGGTGGCTAAAGTAGTCGGGCGCCAGTCGATCGTGTCTTTGTTAGACTTACCCATGTTGCACGGCCCGCACATGATTTGGATGTTGGTCCTGTCCAAACGCCGATCCCAGTTCTTCGACAGCGGCTCTATGTGATCTGCGTGCAACGGCTCGCCCTGGGCTGCCGGCGCAGCACATAGCTCGCAGCGGGCAACCCCGCCGTTCCGCACAGCGTTGTCAGCCAACGCGCGGTAGCGCAACCGACGCCAGGCGGCCGAAGCATAGAACTTCTGCTTGAGATCCCGCGATGGCTTTTGCCTTATCTTTGCAAGACGCTCCGCCCTCTCCTGCTCAGCCCAGGCAAGCGCCTGCTCCAATTGAGGAAGAGTTGGGGCCAGTATCACTGAACATCCAGCGACAGCGCGATGGACCATAAAGCCGCGCGACGGAGCGCATCATCCTCTTTGTCGCCACCACGAAAATCGAGTGCGCCACCGAATGGGTTAGTCCTCCCCTTCTCAACTGCCGGTGCACAGAGCTTGACCAGTCCTGTTTGGACATGCAGCCCAGCGGTGATAAACATGCCGCTGAGGTCGCCGGTCATGTATTCCGGCACCGCCCGCGCCATCAGGCCGGCAGCGTGCGCCTGGCGTTCGAGCCGCGGGTCAACGAAAACGAAAACAGCGAGCTCGCCGTCCGGGGTCATCCTGACGCCCGATGCCGCGCCCAGTTCAAAGGCCCGGGCGCGCACCTCAGCGAACAGGTTTGGTCGCATTGGTCCTGCGTCGAAATCCAATACGTGCATGGAATACCTCAACTTCCCGTCAGGACCGACTGTCGGGGCGAGGGGGCGCGCGCTGTATATGACCGCTACGATGCCGCTCCGGTTCATAGCAACCACCGCGTAGACGCACACGCACCGCGTCGGCATCGGTAGCGGCGCGCCGTTCCTCAACAAATCCGACTGCCGCACAAACGCAGGCCGCTGATCCGACTCCGCAAGCACCAGTGCACCAGCACAGGAATTCGCCAAATCATCCATCGCCCCGACCGGCGGAGACACGCTATCCCGTCCGCCTCGACTCGGCCGCCGTTCCAACGATGACAGTTGTATCGCCATCCGCGGGATGTCCAGCAACGATGCCCGACCCGATGTCAGCAAGGGCAACAGGTTCAGATAAATCTCCGAACGGCTCAACTTCGATTGCTCGTAGCCCAGCCCCTGCTTCGCGAACGCCTCCTGAACCCAAGCCGGCGCGTAGTTGTCTCCCCGAACCGTCTCCACACCATACTGCTCGGCCAGCGCTGCAACCTCCCGAACCACATTCGACGGGTCAAATGGCGCAGCCCGTTCGAACGTGGCATCGAGGATAACGGTGCCATCCTCGCCCATGTGCGCTATCGCCGCGGTGAACGACGTGCCCCGCCCACCACTAGCATCTACAAACATCCGATAGTCAGCACCATGCACAGGCGGCCGAACCACAACCCCGCGTTCAGTCGCTGCGTCAACCAAACCTCCGTCAATGAGGTCGCTCAGGTCGTTGCGCCACTCTGCCAGATATTCCGCGGCGCCGGCCTCGGGATCTTGCGCCATGCGCCGGTCCACGATCCGCTGCGGCAGCGAATAATTGAATACCCGACTCGCACCCTGAACCACCAGCACGTCCGGGTCATTCTTTCCGAACAACTCACGCCACCGGTTGAACAGCACGCCTTTACGCCGATACGGCGAACTGATGCCGATCAGCAACGCCTCCGGAAACGTCGCCATTGCCGGCTCTAACGCGTTCAGAAGCTCGTGGTCGGGATTCGCGGTGTCCCCGTCTCGGTAATACCCGACTTCGTCCAGAATGCCGACCACGATGCTGCGCCCGCGGATGGTGCGGAAACTGTTCGTCGACACGCGGATCTCGGCGCCGGTCGTCAACGTGATCGTCTCATCGTCCTCGCTGACCACCAGCGAGCCTAACTCCGGAACCGCGGCGAAATTGCCTTTAATGTACCCGAAAACGATCTCAGCCTGATCCCGCGTCGACGCAATGCAAGCGATGGTCGCCTTTTCACCGGGCCTCAGAACGCCGCTGTAGTCGCCCAGACTAGCCATCGTGGCGATCGCGCCCGCAATGCTGTCTTTACCGCCGCGGCGCCCCACGATGGCCCATAGCTCGCGCACGCGCGCAGTCGGCGGGTCGCGATCGCCAGCTACCTGCCGGAACTGCGCGTCCTGCTCAGGTGACAACGGAAGCCCCTCTGCAGCGCGCAGCACCGCGCGCCATATGTCCCACGTCTCGCCCTTGAAGTGGGCGCCCAGCGCGCCCCCAGGCGCGATAGCGACGGCGGTCGACGGGATGGTGGTCATACTGGGTGGGCCTTTCTAAATGCAGCCAATGCCTCCTGGGGGGTCGGCGGACGCGCGATAGCAGGCTCGAGGCCGAGGCGGGACAGCGCGCGCCCGATCGCGTTCGCCATTGCTGTGCTGCGCTCCGCGAACTGAACCGCCAGGGCGCCCGTTGCAGTCGCGGCTGCGCGGTCAAGCTGCATCGACTGCCACTGCAGCATCACAATCCGATCGATCAGAACCGCCTGAACCGGGGTCGGGCTGCCGCCCGTATGGCGTACCAGATCTTCGCGCATCGCCCGCAGACGCTTACCGTCCCGGGTTGCACGGTTGGGGATCGCCAGGAAGACGTCCGATTTCACGCGTGGCGTATACGGACGATGACGACGAGGTGGTGGCGTAGAGGAGTCCGGCTCCGAAACTGTCGGCGTCATCGGCATACCCCCATGGTGATACGGTGGTGTCATGACCGAACTATACGGACACAGCGCGGACAGTCGTCAAGCTGAATCTGCATAATCGATTGAAATAGCGTAGTATTGTCGGTGTATGGCATCTGATAGTTAATCAGTGGCAACGGGTGTCATGGCCGGAATGTTGCCGAGTTGGTGTCGTCGCATCGTGAACGGCGCGGAAGTATTTTGTGCGGATTCGTCGGCAGCGAGTGACTATCTTTTTGCAAGTCGCCTCCGATACGCCCACACCTGATCTCTGATCTCATTCATGGCAGTCTTGGGCACGCGCCCATCAAGCCGACACATGATCTCGCGCCATGCTTCCGCGTTCGGCAAGGATAGCGTTCTCGTGGCGACATCAACAATGAAGTCGGATATTTTCTGCGTCATCGGTAACACTCCAGATTTGGTTCTGCTGAAAGTAGGGCAGGTAGGGCACATAAGGGCACGTAACCGGTATGTAGCCCCACGCGTACAGGCGTGGGCGATCATAGCTGGAACCTGCCTTGATCTGCCCTACCTGCCCTACTTCCATTCCGGCATTTCGTGCGGCATGTCGTCATGCTGCCGCTGCTCTGTTCTGTCATTCTGCTTGATTAGCTTCACGCCGATGCCCTTGAAGCCGCGCTTCCCATTGTTGCCGGGCGTGTTTTTCACGGCTTCGCATCCGAGTTTCGCCAAGGTCTGGGAAAACCACTTCGTGGTGCCGGGCTTCTCGCCGTTCGCCAGGGCGTAATCGCTCCAACTTTTGAAGAGGACAGCCAACGTGTCGGATTGGGTTGGTCCGCGGTTGCAGCAATCCTCAGCCCATTGGTTCACCAGATCCTGTTCGGCGAAGTATTCGGCCGTTGCCTTCGTGACCACATCCGGGCGCACCAGTCCGTTCTTCTGCCAGTCGAGACAGCCCTCAATCATCCATTTTAGGATGCCTGGGGCTTCCGCCCGAAGCTTCTCTTCAAGTTGCATGTCCTTGACCGGCGGCTTGTAGAGGAACGGCGCCATGTTGAATCGCCGCCGCGCTGCGTCATCAACGTTCTTGAGGACAGGTTTATGGTTGCCAATGATGGTCAATTTGAATTGGGGTTTGTACTCGAAGAAGTCCTGTCGCATGAAACGTGCCGTGATCATGTCGCCGCCGGTCATCTGTTTGATGCGCGACTCGGCCCAAGCCCGGCCTTCCTCGGTCTCACTGGCACAAACGAGCCTGGCTCCGCGCAGCATAGCCAGGTCTGTGGGATGCTTGTCGCTGGCGGTGGCTACGAAGGTATCCATGGCGGCTGTGCGGGCGTAATCACCCAGAATGAATGTCACGGTATTGAGGAACACGCCTTTGCCGTTGCCGCCCGGGCCGTGTGCGAACAAGAGGGCGTGCTCGCTGATGTCACCGGTCAGGCAGTATCCGCACCACTGCTTGAGGAACCGGATCAGGCCGGCGTCGTTTGCGGTGACCTGCTCCAGGAACGCCAGCCATTTCGGGCATTCCGGCATCGTGGAGGGCGCGACGGCGGTCATCTTGGTGATGTGGTCCTCGGGCACGGGAGCGCGGATTTCACCCGTCCTGAGGTCAACCGTCCCGTCTGGCGTGCCGAGCAGGAACAGATCCCGATCCCAGATCTTGGAGGTCACGGCCAGGACGGGGTCCGCCTGTGCGAACCGCTCGACAGCGGCAGCCGTGGACGCTTTCGCCAAGGTGGCGAGCATCTTGCCTTCTACGCCCGCATCCTTTGCCAGTTGTCGGCAGATCCGGCGGGACCATGAGAAGGCAAGTTTGGTTTCATCTTCCCGCCAGGTCTTCCCGGTCCACTGATACCAGGCGCCACGGTCGTGATCGTAGCGTAGGTCATCCTGATGCCGTTTGGTGAAGGCGAGGGCGATGCCGTCTTCGGTCAGATCGAAACCGTCCAAGGCCTCGGTGGGCGGTGGTTCGGTTTTGATCCTCTCCCACAGGCGGTTGAGTTCGCGTTGACCGTTCGCTTGTCCCTTCGTCCGGGTCCATTCCGCGGTTTGGGAATGCAGTAGCAGGGCGGCGACGGTGTCTTCGAAGCTGAACCCGTCGCACTTCAGCGCCGCGGCCAGGGCGAACGCCCTGCCGCTTCCGGAGGCATCCCTCAGTCCCGACCAGTCTCCGGACCATCGCTTGTGGAGTCTCCGGTTGAAGGCGCAGCGGCCGTTAATGCGTGCCAGCAGGTCGGGGTCGTCGGTTCCGTGCTCGTGCGGCGGGAGGTCGGACGGCGCTTCGTCGGCGGTATCGCTGGAATTGGTCTTCGCCTTCTTCGCGAATGCCGGTCCCACCACGGTGATTAGATCAATCAGCGTCTCGGTTGGAACGTGCCGAAACTCAGCCGGCATCCCGTCAATCTTCAGTTCGGTGACGGCGAAGTATCTATTCCCAAGATGCAATTCGATCGCCGCGGGATGCTTTCCCCCAGCCTGCTTGAACTGTTTGCCGTACTTCGCATCGCCCATCACCTCCCGCAATTGTGGCATGTCGGCGGCGGCGAAGGTGAAGAACAGCTTCACTCCAGTACCGGAGGGGCTGACCTCGGTGTAGGTGTCGATCATTTCTACGATCGCTAATCCCCAATCCGTGATCTGCCCGGTTCCAGCGTCGCGGCACAGATCGAGGTCGATGCCGGCAAGCGCGCGACCATCGTCCAAGCTGGCGAACTCGATGCCGATGCCGCCCATCCCAAAAGGCCGCGGAAGCTTCGGTTCGAGTTCTTCAGCCTGTTGCCTTGTGAGCCATCGGCTGGCGTTCGCCATGGCTTTGCGGTCCACCCCGACGTAGGGGATTTTCGTGGGGTCTTCGCCCTCGACGCGGCATTCCTTCTGCCAGGCAACCCAGCAGGGCAACGAAGCGAGAGAGGCGATCGATATCGGGTCCATGACCGGCGTCTGGGCGTTCATGCCCGCGCACTCCCGGCTTGGTTCACCCACGACAGCAGGATATCCCGCTCGCTCTGTTCGGCAGCCTTCAGGATCTTCAGACGCTCCTGCGGCAGATGCTTCTCGATAGCCTCCTTTACGAGGCCGCGCAGTCGGTCAGGCTCAATGGCGTCGAGTTCGACGGAGACCGGACTGAAGCCCCTGGACCGCGTGTCCGAGGTCTTCGTGGGCCGCGTCGGCAAGTTCCATTCGCCGATCTGCTTCGGCGTAACGGCTATGCGCTGAAAGGTGATGTCCGCCTGCGGCGCCAGTTCGTGCAGCGTCTGTTCGATCTTCTCGCCGGCATTGACGCCAGACGGATCGAAGTCCCCCAAATGGTAGATGAAGGTGGGAACATCCAGTTCGCCGATGTACTCAGCGGCGCCATGCAGAAACGACAGGCTGGCGTAACCTCTGGCTACCATCAGGGGCACGTCGTATGCCGACGTCACCGGATAGACGACACCGCTGAGCGCGTCCTTCTCCAGCCATACCTCTACGTAGGCATCGGCCTGATGCCACAGGTTTTTCCGGTAGAACCGGGCGGTCTCCTGCAGCGCGTGTTCGATGCTCTTGTAGGTTTCCGGCTTGCGCTGGTACCGCGTGTTGTCGGTCAACCATCCGTATGGCAGATCCCCACACCGTCGCATGTTGACCAGATCCGTCTGCACCTTGCAGTAGCCAGCCTCGGTCTTGTCGACGATGTCATGGACCGTTGCCTGGTAGAAGACTTGGCGAACCGTCATCGGCCGCATGTACTCAATGATCTGGTATAGAGCGGCCCGTCTCGTATCCATCTCGGCCTTGGTCGCCCGATATCGTTTTATCGGGCTAGCCTGATAAACTTCCGGGCTCTGATCTGATGCTTCAACTGCGTCTGAAATGTCTAACATTATCGCGTTCCAGTAGGGACGCGGCTTGCACGTTCGGCCCGGATCGGGTAAGAGACTGGTTGTCCTGCCAGTCATTTCCGATCCGGAAGCCCCGCACGCCGCCGCGTTGCGGGGTTTTCTATGCTGCCTTCCGGGGACGGCCGCGGCGGGGTGTTTGATGCCGCGTCTGGGCTGTCGCCAGCAACGCCTCGCGGGCGGCGCTGATGCGGATGTAGGGCGTTCTCCCGACAAACACGGTCGGCAGGTTCAACCGCATGATGGTGCGGGTGCTACGATCAAACGCTGCAGCAATTACTGGGATCGTAGCGAGATCTTCCAGCAGCTTGGCACGGACGGCGGCGATCTCGTCGTCAGTCCTGGTAGTTTCGATATGCATCGGGTGACACTCCTGTCGTTTCAATGACAGGCGTTAAATAGTTTCTTGGATCACCTAATGTGAATACGGTAACAGCTTGTCTCGTGCAGTTACCCGTAACGAGGCAATTGTGGATGTTACCTTCCGACAGGCTTCTTCTTTGTGTTCCCCGATTTCGCTTCACGCTGGATATGCCTTGCAACTGCAGGAAAATCAGGTGTGTCGCCAGTGATCAGAGGAATAATCCCGACCAGGAATTTTGCTACCGGACCAGCGTTGGATAGTCGCAAGTCTAAGTTGGGATTGCTTGACCGCATGGCTATCCGAAAGGAATCAGACAATGGAACCGCTATGTCGTGCCAATCCTGCACGTCTGGGAATACTCCCCAACCGATGCCGGCAGACAGCACGCCTTGGGCGGCGTCGCGTAATCGGATTAGTTGATCACACTGGTTGTCCGGCGCCTGCGTCGATTCCCCCCGTTTGCGTCTGAAATCTGCCATTCGGATATTAGTTTCAATTATCGAAGGGATCTGTTCCATCAGGACATTGAGAGCGTGTTCAACATTTTCTTGTGCCTTCCTTGCGATGAGCGTGCCCTCTTCGAAGGAATCGCGCAGCCACTCGGTTTCGGCGGCCAATTCTTCCATGGCTGCGGCTGTAGGCAATCGTGTGCCTGTGCAGACGATCTTCTGGCTCCTGAACAACTCCTTCAGTATAGCCGCAGTGATCGGGGCGTTCATGCTCGCCTCCCCGCCATCGACACCACTTCGGCGCGTTCCTTCGGCGCTCCCGTCACCACGGCGCCCACGCGCTCGGTAGCGGCGCGCAGCACGTCATCATATAAGTGTGCGTAGCGTGCCGTGGTCCGCGGCTGTGTGTGACCTAGCAGCGCCCCGACGATGTGCAGGCTCAGACCGCCGGACGCGAGCACGCTGGCGTAGCTGTGCCGCAGATCATGCAGCCGTACGCCTGCCAGGCCGGCGGTCTTGCAGACGCTAGCCCAGGTCCGTTTGATCTCGGTCAGCGCCTCATAGGTAGGTGGACCACTGCCGCCAACCTTGCTGGTCTTCGCGCTGGGGAACACGTAGGGGCAACCGGGGACGGCCTCTTTCCGCATTCCGGTGATCAGCGCCA
This sequence comes from uncultured Alphaproteobacteria bacterium, assembly GCA_963817185.1. Lineage (GTDB taxonomy): Bacteria > Pseudomonadota > Alphaproteobacteria > Acetobacterales > Acetobacteraceae > Rhodopila. The sequence goes on from CAWFNN010000009.1 coordinate 549,939, forward strand.
TCGCTGGGGCTGACAATGGCACCCGGTGCGGCTTCTTCTGCTTGGTATGCGCTGAGGGCTTTGTCCAGACCCCGCTCGCCAAGTCGAATTGATCCCAGGTTGCGTTCAGGGCCTCCCCACGTCGCGCCCCCGTGAGCAGCAGCAGCCGGATTGCATTCGCCGAAATCTTTTCGGGATGGGTCGCTAGCGCCTCAGCCAGCCGGACGATCTCCTCCGGCGATAGAAACCGTTCGCGCTTCTCCTCGTCTGCCCGCTCGATGCCACGTGTCGGGTTGTCCTCGCGCCAACCTTCCTTGATCGCGAGCCCCATCATGGTCGACAGCACGGCCGCCATCCGGTTTGCACGGTATGGTGCCCGCTTGGCGATCTCCCGATGCAGCTTAGCTATGTCCCTGTGGACGAGGGCAGCCACCTTCATCTTCCCGAACTCCGGGCGGATGTAGAGCCGGATCAGGCTGCGGTAATCCTCCTGCGTGGTCGCGCGACGGGCAGGCAGGTATTCGGCTTCGTATATGTCGCACAGATCCGCGACGGTCTTCGCGCCCCGGTCCTCATGCCGCTGGGCCATCGGGTCTTCGCCGACGTCGATCCGGCGCTTGAGTGCCTTCGCCTCGTCACGGGCCTGTTTCACCGTCCAATCGGGGAAGCTGCCGATCGTGATACGGCGCTCCCGTCCTGCCGCACGGTAGTTGAGCACGAACGCGCGTGCTCCCGCCGACGTGACCCGGACGCCAAACCCCTTCACCTCGTCGTCGTAGGTGACCTTGTTCCCCGTTCCCGGCGTCGTGAGTTTTCTTACATCGCTGTCTGTCAGTCGGTCACCCATGTCACCCTCGTGTCCGCATCGTGTCCGCGCACAATATGCTTCCGGACGGCACGGATTGTCAACGGTTGTCAGTGACCGGCGCGATAAATGTCTGATTTGGCGTCGAGATATGGACGGACATGGTAGAAAGCAGCTTTTGCCAAAGGGTAAAAAATCTGAATGGCATTCAGGAGGTCAGGGGTTCGATTCCCCTCGGCTCCACCAGGCAAGATCAGCCACTTACCGGCTTGATCGGTAGCAGGGGCAAAACGTGGTCAGCCACTGCTACCGGCGCGAGCGCAGGGTGACGCCGCTGACCGCGTCGTCGTGGCGCCGCTGCCCGAGGGGATCAAGGTGCATTTCGGAGCCGAACCGTGCCGCTTCGTGCTGATGCAGTACCATCAGGGTCAATAGACCGTGCCCCGTCCGGCAGCCTTGCTGGGCTCGCTCGGCGTCGCGATTTCGAAGCGTCAGTTGCAACGCATGCTGACCGACCAACACGATGACTTCAGTGCAATGTCCAGCGTCAACCTTCGCGAGGGTATGACCCGATCGCTACCGGACGGTGGTTCGCCGGATGATGTCGGAGACGGACTGGCTGGCTTTCCTATCACCATCCGCGCGTTCGACGAAGCGATGGTGCTCCGGGCGCTCCGGGCGCGGGCGAATGGTCGCGATCACGTGAAAATTCGGCCTGTCGTTGGGGCGACCGGGCGTGTCTCGCGCTGGCGTGGCGTGAGAATCTGCCCGTGCCGAACGGCGCCCGCGCATGGGCCGACGCCGGACCGCTGGTCCGCGTGACCGTCGACCAGATCCGCCGAGGGCAGCGGTCAGCGCTGCCCGTACAGCGCCACCGCGTTGTTCAGGAAAAAGTCTCGCCGCTTCTGCTCCGCCAGCGGCATCGGCATCACGTGGGCCGGATCGTCATAATCCCAGTGCGGATAGTCCGTCGCGAACAGCAACCGCTGCCAGCCGATCCAGTCGATCGTATCCAGCACGTGGGCGCGGTTGGCGGGCTCCTCCATCGGCTGCGTGGTGAGCCAGACATGGCTGCGGATGTACTCGCTGGGCAGCCGCTTCAGGTGCGGTGTCTCGACCCTCAGGCGGTTCCAGATCTTATCGAGCCGCCACGCCAGCGACGGCAGCCAGGCAAACCCGGCCTCGATCAGCACCAGTCGCATCTTCGGCACGCGTTCGAACACGCCCTCGATCACCATCGAGGTCAAGAACGACTGGCTTGACTGCGCGTGCCCAACCATGTCCTCGATATAGTAGGAGGGCCAGCCGGCACCGCTGACGGGGTATCCGCCGAAGCCGAACGCATGTACTCCCACCGGAAGGCCGGCCGCGGCGGCCGCCTCATACACTTTCCAGTATCGCTTCTGGCCCGGCGGCTCGCTGGTTCGGCTCAGCATCAGCACCTGCACGAAGTGCGGATCCGACGCATAGCGCTCGATTTCGGCCACCGCCGCCTCGGCGTCCTCATAGGGGACAACGATGGACCCTTTCAGCCGAGGTTCGGGCAACAGCCATTCGTGTAACTGCCATTCGTTCATGGCGTGGCACACGGCGGCGCCGAACTCCCGGTTCTGGAAGCTTTGGCCGTTGTCGCCAGTGGCGTTCAGGATGCCGAGCACGCAGTTGTTCCTGTCCAGCAACTGTTCGCGCAGGAACGGCAGCGAAGTGCCGGGGCCGCCGCCGGGTGGCCAGGCATCGCGACGGGCGGCGTTTGGCTGTCCCTTCGGATAGGCCGGTCCCGCTTGATACGCCTGGCGAGGCCGCGACCCGAACATCTGCATGTGCTCGATCCACCGCGCTTCCAGGTACGGGTGCAGCGCCTTGTCGCCGCTGCGCTGCGGATGGATGTCGCAATCGGCGATCGCCAGTTTCGACTGGTTGGCCGGCGACCCCAGCCCCTGGGGCAGTGACTTTGTGGTAACCTGGACATTCATCGTGCGACCTCCGTCAAGCGGGCTCCATCAAGCGGGGGCATCCGGCCGTCAGTTTCCGCGCATTGGTCCCGGCTGTCCACCGGGAAGCAGGCGCGGTCCAGCGGAATCAAATTTGGAATCGCGTTGTCATCCGCATCGGCGCTTGGCCAATTCGGGCGGGATGGATTCTAACCGACAGCGTGAAAAATGCGCTGGGAGGAAAGCCTGGATCAGTTTGTTGCCTGTTGGCAGTAGTTGGAGGACCCACGAACCAGCAATCCGGTGTGGCATTTTTCTACGAGCGATTGATGATCGCGCTCTGCACGCTGCGGTACGGTGGCCAGAGCGCGGTCGATATGGATCCGTTTGCTCGAGATGGATCTGTTTGCTCGAGCCCGGGAGCCGTTCCTGCGCGATTTTCTCAGGCTGGACAAAGGCCTGCCGCGCTCGATGTCGTCTTTTTTTGATCCTATGATTCACGCGCCGGGGACGTTCCGCTCAGCGCGATCTCCAGCCCGAAACATAGGGTGATGGCGGCTTTAATCGGCTACGACTTCCTGCTGATCTTGCGCCAGCGGCTGCGCCGCTGCGACCAGCGTCAACCCCGAGTTGGCGACGGCGAGAAGACCATCAGGCCGGCGGATCGACATCGCGTCGAAACTTCGAGACCGATCGTCAATCTCCGTTCCAACCAGACGCAGCCGAGGTGGCCGGCATCTTGCCTCTTCAGCGGCATGTCAGAGAGCTGCCGGGCTACCTCGAAGGGAATCACGGAGCGCTGGTCCATCACGCCGCCCGGCGCCGGAGTGGTGAGGCGATCCGACGGCGTCCGCGGCAGCGCGGTCAACGAGATCATCGCCAAGCGCATGAACAGGAAGCAGCAGATGCGCTGGCACAGGGCGGCGGTGCGGCCTTCCTCAACCTGCCGCCAGCGGTGTTGAACGATGCTCTCCCGGACGCCTTCCGTCATCGCTACCCCGCTTCCGGCCTGCGAACGACGATGAGGCAATCGCATTGGGTCGTAATGAACCCCACAGGACCGCATGCTCCCTGCCTCAATGAGCAGGAAGCCTGTGCAATGCCTGTTCCGCGTCGCTTCGCAGAGCCGTATCAACCGCCAATCGGCGGGCATTTCCCAGCCAAACACGAGCATCCGCGGTGTCACCCTGAGCCGCCGCGCTGCGCCCAGCCCGCAGATACAGATCCGCCGCTTCTGCCGCGTTCGGCGTCAAACGCGCGGCCAATGCCAGATCACGCGCCATCCCCCGGTAGTCCAGCTTGTTTCGCCGCTGATCAGCGGCCTGCAGCGCCAGCGCGGGGTTATGCGACAACCTCGCCTGCAGCTCCACCCGATCCCCCGGGTCAGCGGTAGCGGTCAACGACGAGACGGCACGCTGCAGGCCCGCCCGGTCGTTATGTGCATCGGCGATCAGGCCTCTCAGGAACCAGGCCGCATTTGCTCGAGCCGCATCGTGACCACTCGTGAGACCGGCTGCAATCCGGTCGGCGTCGGAAAGATCGTCCAACCGGAACAGCGCGACCGCCGTTATCAGGTCGAAATCCCGATCGACCACACCGCGTCGGGCCAATTCAACCCGCAACTCGTGCGCCGTCCTGATCGCATCGTGCGGCCGCCCCTGCGCCAGCTCAGCCGCCGCGAGGTTGAAGCCGGCGTCCGCAATCGCGCTGGCATCATCGCGCGTGCGTGCACGAGCCAGCGCTGCGCGGAATTGCGTCACGGCCTGGCTCGGTTCTTCCTGGCTCAAGGCAATGTCGCCGGCATGGTCGAACCGGGCCAGTGTCTCGTCCTCGGGATTTTTTTTCGGAGCTGATGCACAAGCGGCCAGCACCATCACGGCAAACAGGGCACACCTCACGGTCTGACCTCGGATGGTGGCAGGCGGCGTGGCTCAGCGCTCGCGGAACCGGACAGTGGCCAGGTGTGGCGCAACTGGTTCAGCGTTTTCTCCAGCTCATCAGCCGTCGCCTGCGTCTGGGTCATCAGCGCCGGAAGATCGGATGTGGTGGTGCTGAGATCGCGAGTAATCGCGGGCAGCCGCGGCGTTGCACTCGCCAGGTCATGAGTCGCCCTTTGGACCGAAGCCAACGCGGCATCGGTCCGATGCAGCAACGTTGGGACGCCTTCGGGGCCGTTTACCGTCGTGATAGTCTGCTTCACGTCGGTCAGAGTCGCGTTGAGCTGATCGGTGGCCGTTTTCAGGTTGGCAAGCATCTGGGTGATCTGGTTGGCCAGAGTTTCGTCGTTCATCAGCCGCCCGACATTGCCGTGACCTTGGGCGACGCCTTGCACGGTATCCGCCAATGCGTGCATCGCGCGCGCGGCATCGTCCAGGATCGGGAACACCTTCTGTTTCACCTGGTCGATTACCGCTCCGATGTCCTCCGTCGGGTCCCGCTCGGTGGATGAATCGATGACCGCATAGGTCCAGTCCAGGGGGTCGCCTTTTCCCCGCGAGATATCAAGGAAGGCCGCACCGGCCACGCCGAACTGCTTCTTGACCACAGCGCGGCTGTCGCGGCGGATGAACGCAGTTGCCTGCTGTTCCAGTTCCGCTTCGGCATAGAACCGTTGACTCGGATCGACCACGACGCGGCGAACCGTGCCAACCTTCGTGCCGAGAACCTGGATGTCGGCACCGGACGACAGGCCTTGGCTCCCGGTCTCCGGCAGAATGATGCGCAGTCTGGCAGTTGGCTGAAACCAATCGCTCAACAATCCGGCATGCAGCACGGCCGCGACGAACAGGCCGATACTTACCAGCACCAGCAGCCCGATCCATTCATCGGTGTTGCGCAGCATCCTCATGCAGCCTGTTCCAATGCGCGGATCGTCGTCAGCCCTTTGTCAGTCAACCGCAGCCGGTGCGTAGCATGGACCAACCGATTGCGCAGCGCCGGGCCGGTCCCGGCCAGCCATATCACCGTCAGGCCCTGTCCGCGCGCTTCGGCGCCGACCTCCAGCAGTGCGTGTAACAGATCACCCTGCTGCACGGTGGCCGGCAGTTCCAGGATCACCAAGCGTGGCCGGCCGAGAAAAGCCCGCACACAGGCGGCACGCAGCAGGTCGGCTTCGGTCAGCCGGCGGGCAGGGCCGGCTGGCAAGCCGGGCAGGCCAAACCGCAAAGCGAGTTGTACCGCTTCCGCCCGCAGCACGGCCTCCGCTGTACGGGTGTGGTGCAGCCGCGCGAGTATGACGCGGTTGGCTACGTCCGGCGTGTTCGCGCGCAGCGGCCGGTGAAACAGCCGGCCGATATGGCTCCGGAGCGCATCGGAGTGCTGGCGTGGCGTGTCGTGCCAGTTCCGTCCGAGGAAGCGAACGATGCCGGAGGCAAGCGGCACGAGACCTGAACACAGATCGGCAAACGCCGCCCCGCGTTGTGACCCCGGAACCTCGATCAGGGCGAAGTCTCCCGCCGCCAGCGTCAGGTCCAGTGCACCCAGCGGCATCCGCTCGCCGATACCGCAGGCGGCGTCCAGCGCCAGGACCGGCGGCACGGTCACAGAGCGGCACTCAGCAGCAGCGTGACCGACAGGATCCCGGTTACGCCACGCGTGAAGCCCCTGGGCAGCAGTTTGGACGGCGTGTCGTCTTCCTGCGCACTCAGGCCGGTGGCACAGGACGTCAGCGCCACCACGAGCCCGATCAGCAGCAGTTTCGCCGGAAATAGCGCCAGGTCACCTGCTGTCATGGCCCGCAAGACATTATCGAGAAAGCCGAAGACCGACGTGTTGACCACCCCCGAAATGCTGCCGCACACGAAGCCGCTGATCAAGGACAGCAGGATGAACGCCACGCCAAGGGTGAATGCAGACAACGCGAACGAGACGACGAGCGGCAGCACGATGTAGTCGAAGATGTCGATACCCTCGGCCCGCAGGGTTGCGATTTCGCCGTCAGTTGTCAGCATCGCCAGTTCCGCCACCGTTGCCGTGCCGCTGCGACCCAGCAGGATGATTCCGACCAACAGCGGCGTGAGCTCGCGGAACAGCACGATCACCAGTATCCGGCCGATCTGTTCCTCCTGTCCCGCGGTGCGGAGCCAGTAAAGCGCCTCGAACACCAGGCCCAGGCCGACAATGAGTGCGGTGACGCCAATGGTGCCAAGCGATCCGCCGACAGTCCGGGTAAGGTCGGAGCGGAAGCTGGCCCGCAGGGTACGGCGCCAGGTGGATGGACGTCCGGCTTCCCGGAACACACCCCAAAGCAAGGCTGTGAACTGCAGCACGAACGCCGATCGTCGCCGCGTCCCGGCACCGATGTTGGCGAGGATGCTCATGCCCGACCCGCCAGGACGTAGCTGCGAGCCTCGCCGACATTGGGCCGATAGAACAATCCACGGGGGCGAAAGAGGAAGCCTCGGTTCAACAGCAGATAGGCTTGTTCGCTGGCCTGGATGGCTTCGGCGGGGGCCGAGGTTGCCAGAGCGTCGGCCCCCTGCACAGCCTCACCCCAGAGATTGAAAAGGCCGGGCGCCTCGCCGAGCATGGCAGCGCGGACAGCCCCGACATCAAGGCCGAGGCCGAATGCGGCAGGCCCTTCGTCGGTGTCGAGCACGGCCGTACATCGCTCGCGCAGAGCAATTGCAGCATCGGCCAAGCGCTGCGCCGCCGCGGCGAGCTCAGACGACGGGTCGGCGGCATATCCGGCTGCCGCGACCACCCTGGTTCCCAGCATCTTGACATACGGGATGGCATGCTGAACGGCGATCCTCTGCGCGGCGGCGGCGATTGCCTGGGCTTCGGGCGCGGTGGCGGCTGGAAGATTGAGCACCAATACCAAAGCATGCGGTTCCGAGGAGGCGGCGACGCTTTCCAAATAGAGTGCCGGATCGAGCCCGCGTTCATCGGGCACAGGTTCGACACCGGCGCGCGTTTTCGCGCGGGCGACCAAGGCATCGGCCGCGTCAGGCATGTTGCTCGACATGCCGAGGCTGACCAGGGTCGCGCAGGCCCTGGCGAAATCAAGTGCCGCGGGATCGCGCCGAGCATCCTCGAGCATCACCATGCCAATGGATTGTCCGGCGTGCGCGATGGGGACGACAAAGAGGTCCGCGGTGCCGAATGGCGCCATGAGCGACGCGTACAACGGCGCCGTCCGGCGTTCGCGCCGGGCATCCGGTGCATCGATCTCCTGACCGTTCTCCAGCGCTGCGAACACGGCCGGCACTTCCTGGCGCGACAGTTCGAGACCGTTAACATGGCCCGCGGTCGCCGGCTCGAAGCTGTCATCGCAGCGCAGCCGTTGCCCTTGACCCGACAGGCTCCAGATTCCGGCTCGTTTGGCTCCGGTCGCTTCGGCCAGCGTTTCCGTCAATGCCTTGGGCGGTGCGCCAGTGGCGTCGAACATGCCGGCCTCGGTCGCCAATCTGGCGAATGCGGCGCTTTGCTGCTGCACTGCCCGCGAGCGGTCGGCCACGATCCTCGCCGCGCGGTCAGCGCGCAACCCCTGGCGGACCAGCAGCGCGCCAAGGCCTACAGCCAGCGCCACCACGACCAGCAATAACAAGGCCGCGTGCCGCGAGTTGGCAGTGACGAAGCCGCTGAATTCGGACTCCGGGACAGTGATGTACAGCAGCCAGTCCTGGCCGTTGTCCGCAAGCGGCGTCACAATCGAAATCAGACGGCGGCCGCGTACTTCGATGACGCGATTGCCGGGGCCCTCGGCGCGATAGTGATCCCAGCCGGCAAGGAGGTCGGCGTCGCCTGTGGTGTCGATCCGGCTCGGCACCAAATGGCCGCCCCGGGTCTGCACGATATGCGCGGGATCAGGCCCGGCTATCATCTCTCCGCCGCGCGTGGCAATATAAGCGCGCCCGGTTTGCCCGATCGAGAGGCTCCCCAGGAAGCGCGACATTTGATCGAGCCGGATGTCTACGCCGACAATGTCAGGATTTTTGTCCGGACCGTGCACCGCCGCGGTGACGCCTGGCGCCCGCTCGGAGAAGAAAACGTAGACGCCGCTCCAGAACACGTCGGCGGCGGCACGGGCACCGATGAACCAGGAACGGGTGCGGACGTCGTAGTCGTCCTTGGGATCGGAACGGCGCGCGATGACGCTGCCCGTCTTGTCGCGCGTGATCCATTCGACGGTTTTTCCGGTCGGCGTCATCAGGATACGCTTGGTGTCAGTCGCGCCGGGAGGGCCTGATGCCGTTCGCGTAACCATCATGAAATTGCCGGCCGCGTCGGCGAACAGCTCGTTGGCGATCTGCGGGGTCTCATTCAGCACCGATGCGGCGAGCCGATAAGCCTCCTCGGCATGGTCCGTGGCGCCGCCCCGTCCGAGCATGGTCTGAGCGAGCAGGGTGGCGCGCGCCGCGGGTGCGAGATAGGCCGAAACCTGCAGCGCTATGCGCTCCTGCGTGCTGCGCAGCAGAATGTTCGACAAGCCGAGGACACCGGCACGATTGGCGTTGTCGGCATAGACTCCGATGCCAAGAAGGAACCCGATGATCAAGCCAACACCACACAGCGGCAGCCCGATATGCAGCAGCGTGTTGCGTCGACGCGACCGTTCCTCGAGTGGATCCACATCGATATCGACTATATCGGTGCGGTCAGCCGGATGTCCTCGCTTCACGGCCTTGGTGTCACATGCGCTTCTTCCGCCGGTCGTTTCCGGCAACGGCAACTGAAGAGATACCTCGACGCAAACGTCAAGGCGGCAAACAGGGTGAACAGACCGGAAAAGATGTTGTTCCAAAGCCATAGTATCAACTGTTAGACAGACAGCGCCAAGAAACCGTCCAAATCCTGGGGGGGTGGTTAGCTCCGATGGCGGAAAAGCGCTGGCGTTCCCGCTCGGGAGCGAGGGGGCGAACAGGGCCGCCGGCGAACCAAACCCGCGACAGAACCCGGGTCTCGCAGCCACCTCATACGCTGCCTTAATCCGCGAGTTCGCAATGGAGTGCGTTCGTTAACCGGCGAGCCCTGCGCTGGACCTCCCCCGCTGCCGCCCGCTGGCAGCCAGTGATTGCCCCCGGACCATTCAACCGATGGTGTATGGGGCGCCTGCCGGCGCTCGGCCAGGAGGGCGAGATGGAGTGAAGGGTCATAATTGAACCTGGCAAAAAAATCTGCCGTCCGATCTCGACATTCCGTTCCGGCGGCGAGCGGAATGTGTCCGAAGCGCATCGCGTTGCGATGGCCCAGCCGGGTCCAAGGTGGAAGAACGGAGTGCCGGTGCCTTCGGCATTGTCCATTCAGCCACGCGGTCTGTCCGGCGTAGCTCAGCAGCAGCGCCGGCAACACCATCCCATACCAGCACAGCCGGATCGGCTGACGCCCGCTATGGCCCATATCGGCATACAGCGCCTCGGCGCCGGTGATGGCCAGGAACACGCCGCCCAGCACCGGGAAGGCATACCAGCCGGCGTGTCGGATGGAGGGCGCCCTCATATCAGCATTCGATCGGCGAAGTGCCGGACGATCGAGAGCTGGCGTTCCGCTGAGAGCAATGCCCGAACGCCTAGCCCGATTTATTCTGTTGATGATCTCGGGGTTCATCGATTTGGACTGTGGCGGTCATTCCAGCCACGAGAACGATGCCCTCCGGCACTTGATCGATGTGGATGCGCACGGGGATTCTCTGCGCGAGCCGCACCCAGGTGAAGATCGGATTGACGATGGCGATGCCCTGGCCGTTCGGCTGTGCGTTCGCGACGTTGATCTCACGGGCGATGCTGTCGACATGTCCATGCACAATCTGGCTGTAGCCCATCAACTTGATTTCGGCCGGATCCCCCACGCGGATCGGTGCGATGTTGGTCTCCTCGAAATACCCATCGACCCAAAATGAATTGGCGTCGACAACCGAGATAGTGTTCACGCCAACATTGACGTAATCGCCAAGCTGCGCCTGCAGGTTGGTGACGTAGCCGTTAACGGGAGAGAGAATGCGCGTACGGTTCAAATTCACCTGCGCCTGACTAAGCTGCGCTTTGGCTTGCGCGAGGGTCGCCTCCGCGCTCATGTGCCGCGCTTTCAACGATTCGACCTGCCGCTGAGCAAGTTCGAGGCTTGCTTGTGCGCTTTCGACGGTGGCTTCGTCTTGGGACAATTGTGACGCGGACTGCTGGGCCCTCTGAACAGAGCCTGCGCCTATCTTTGCCAGTGATCGATATCGGTGAGCCTGCTGCTGCGCGAACACGAGCGCGGCCTTCGCGACATCCAGCTGTGCCTGGTTGGCACCGATTTGCGCCTGCTGGACAGTCATTTGTGCATCGATGCCATGCACGCTCGCCTCGCCCTGCTGCACCGTGGCCTCAGCCTGGCTGACGGCGATCGTGTAATTGGTCGGGTCGATGACCATCAGCAGATCACCCTTGTGCACGTGCTGGTTGTCGACGACAGGGAGCTCGACGATGCGCCCGGCGACCTCCGGGGCCATGGTGACGGTGTAGGCGCGCACGGTGCCGTCCCGTGTCCAGGGTGCGCCCATATACGCATCCCACATCGCCCGCCCGAGCAGGACGGCGACCGCCGCGACGAGCACGGTGAGCAAGATCGGCATCACGCGCCTCGCTCGGCTCAATGTCCCGCGGGCGAGTTGGCCGAGAGACCAGGCGGGCTCGCGATCGGCGCGCCCAGCGTCGGGTTTCATCTAGGCTTCGACTTCGGACATGTCGGCGACATCAGGGCAACCCCTCACCGTGCTAAGATCAAGGCGATCAACGACAGGACGATCATGCAAACCGTGGACACGAACAGCGCCGGGTGCCACCCATGGCGCGGCAGCCCGTATCCGCGGCAACCCGGCGCAGCCCGACTGTGAGCATCCAGGCGGCGACCAGCATCAGCGATATCGGCGCGACCTACACGCCGAACAGATCGATCCCTTCGAATCTCATGATCGTGCTCCGGTATCGAACCAGGCGCCGTGTTTTGTCAGCGCCTCCACAAGGACGAGAATGCCGGGCCCGCGCCAGCAGGACGGCTGTGGCTTCCGGGTTATCGGCGGCATCGGTGGCGAGGATATCGTCGAGCCGGGTCAGTTGAGCGATCGCCGCCGCGCTGTGGCCCTCCGTCAGCGCCGCCAGCGCGCATCAAGCTTCGGACCCAGGTCGAGATCGTGCGCACTACGTTGCAGGCCGATGATTTCGCTGCCGACGGAAAGTGCCGCCACGAGCTGCTCGCGCTGCAGCGGCGTCGCCTCGTCCGGCACGGCGCGGAGCCGGCCGTGCATATGGCCCTGCCAGTCTGGCTGGCTGCGACCGATCGCGAGACGGCGCAGATCGCGCAGGGTCAGCGCGAGCAGCCGGCATGCGCGGAAGGCCGGCGACAACGGCGGCAGCAGCAGAAATGACAGCGCCGCAAAGGCGAAACCGAAGACGATGACTGAGCCGGCGTTATAAAACGCCTCAGGGTTGTACCCCATCGGATTGGTCGGTTGCAGCAGTGGCAGGAACGGCACCGTCGTCGCGGTGAACAGCCCGACCTGCCAGCCTTGCCGCGCATGCGCCAGCAAGGCGCCGATGGGCACGAGGCAAACCGCAAGGACGAGGCTGAGGGCGGCAAAGCTCTCGATCCCCAGTCCGGGCAACACCGCAAACGCGACGATCGCCGGAAGGACCAGGTCCAGGACGGTTCCACCCGCGACGCGCCGATCCGCGACCACCAAAGTTACCGTTCGAAACCCGCCGCTTGTCGAGTTCGCGTCAACGCGTCGACCAAGCGACAATCGGAATCGTAATGCCGAGACAGCGGGTGGGACTTGTGTTCCGACAGCCCCAGTCCGCCGTATTGAAAAAATGCTCGGCGGCAGGGGTGCACCCTCGGCAAGCCCCAGGGTTTCCCCCGGTTGCGTCACAGACCCGCCGCGTGCCGTCGATATCCCCATGCACATCGACAGCCCGCCGGCTGCCGCCGCGGTTGTCAATTTGGTCTGCATTTCGCCCCCGATGGCGAGGAGTGCCACAGGAAGTCCTTTGCCCAGGATCCCCGGATGGCCATCGATCCCGCTGCATCGGAGCTGACCGCAGTCACTCAAGATACGATCAGCTCCGTGCCATCAGACAGGGACAACCAGCGGCTTGGTGCTCGGCCACTGGGCAATTTCCGACGGATCAATGTTGAAATGCTGTGCGACAAGAGCGGGCGGGGTATGAGTCAACCAGTCGGATAGCGAGACGTCGGCGTAGTATGAGCTGCGGAACACTTCAAGGTAAACGAGGTCAGTGTTGCCGGTGTTGCGAATGTAGTGTCCGTAGTCCTTTTTGACGTAACCAATGTCGCCGGGATGGAAGCTCTGCGTCTGGACCTTTGGGCCGGTATTGAATACCGTCAGGTCACCTTGTCCTGCGATGATATAATCCCATTCGTCGGCATTCGGGTGCCAGTGCATCTCCCGCATTCCACCGGGATGAATCGTAACCAGTGCCGCCGCGATCGTCTTGGATGCCTTGAAAATACTGCTGTCGGCGATTTTCACCCATCCGCCCTTGGTCTGCCGGGTTGGCGCGACCTCATTAAGCTGGAAATTGGATGGCGTCGGCATCGCACCGGCATCCCCCTGTGCCTGGCGCTGGTCAGCACCAACCGGGCCCGGCATTTGTCCCTGGAAAATGTAAAGGTCGTGCAGTGGGATCTTGCTAAATGTCTCCGCAGGGACACCAAAGTTAAGCGCCAGGATGTCGGGAGGAGTGTGGGCAAACCAGTCGGTGACGAGCAGTGTATTGAATTCCGATGCCTTGCCGTTATCGAAACAAATGATGAACTCACACCCATCGGTCCCGACACCCTCCAACGAATGCGGCAGGCCGGCCGGGAAATACCAAAGGCCGCCTTCATACACATCTGCCACATTGGCACGGCCAGACTGGTCGATGGTGGTTATCCGGCAAGTGCCGTAAGTCACGTAGGCCCATTCGGCTGCGAGATGCCAATGCAACTCGCGGATCCCGCCCCGCGTTAGCCGCATATTAACGCCGGCGATTTCCTCGGAAATCTGGAAGTCGTACTGAGTGACTTGCCTCGCCCAGCCGCCGTTCTGTATGCGCCGGGGCGCGTTGTTGAACGAGGCCCAGAAGAGCGACAGATCGCCGACATCGGTTGCCGGTGGCGAGAAGGCACCCGGAAACGCGTTCTGAATCGTCGGATCATGGGGACCCGGATCGCTAACGCTCGGAGCATTGCCTTTCGTGTTGATCGCGCCTTGAGGCGGCTCATCGGGGTTTCCGAAGGAGGCGGCGCGCGCAGTCGCGGCAACGGCGGCAGCGCTGCCCGCGGCCGTTGCGGCAAGAAAGTTACGGCGAGATGGGATGAAGCTTTTCATCTTGATTGTCTCCTTGTGGAAGGGGTTGGCGAGTGTCGTCGGCGATGATCGTCCAGGCCCGTATCCTGCCTTTGCCGACGGCTTCAGGGATAGCGGCCGTATGGTTTGAACAAGAAACAGTTCTCCAGTAATGGCTGCATTCCTGGAACGGCGTCTGCTGATGCGTCTCCCGAAAACAGCCTCTGGCGATTCTCGGCAGAGGGTATGGGCGCGGCGATACCAAGCACGGGACTCTAGCGAGGGCCGTCGAACAGACGGTTGATCAGGTGCAGACTGCACGGTCCGAGGCCTCCGGCGCAGACCGCGGCGAGAGTCCGCGCCATCTGGTCCGCGACAGTTTTGGCCATATCCTTGCGCACCATCAGGCTGACCTCGCCCGTGGGTCGGGGTCGCTTCGACAGATATTCCCAAAGCAGGGTGGCATGGAATCATACAAGCGGAGGATTCTGACGTCACAAAGGATGGGGAATATAATACTTTGGTATATCACAAGACGCAACGACAACGACTGCGTCAGTAGTGTCCTGGCTCGTCCGGTGTAAGCACGATCACGCCGTCTGATGGATCCAAGACCTACGTATCCAGAATCGCGTGATCGAGCTCGGCCGGAGTCTAAATGCATGGCTGAAGCGAATGGACATCCCTGTGGGTGGAAAAACCAGCCGTGATGTGCGTGATCAGGCCAGCCGGATCTTCAGATGCCGAATGACTTTTCAAATCACATAGGGAAAACGCCCTGGCCTTATCAATCAATCCGTCCTCGACACAGCCATGTTCATCGAGCGTGATACGTTAGAGCGGTTTCCATTCGCGTTGGCTCACGGAACCCGCTCTAGCTCTCTGTTTGAGAGCGTGATTCACCGCTTCGGTGATTCCATCTGTGCGGATCACGCTCTAGACCAAGCGGGCCTGATTATCGATACTGCAAAAGCTTTCTGAACGTTTCTGTGAGCAGCTTCGACGGCGTGTCCGGTGCCAGTCGAGGAAGCCGCAATCCCGGCCATGGCAAACAATTCGCTGGTTCTGAACGTCTAACAAAATGCGCCCGCCCAGGCGCCGCGGGAACATCATGCGAAAGTCGGCAACGACCATGAACTTTCTGATGACGATGCAACAGGACATCGACCCGGCGGCCAAAGTCGGCGTTCTGCTCTACGACCTCGATCGAGGTCGACGAGATCCTCGCCGCGTCGGTCGAACTGATGCGCGGCAAAGGCGTGATGATCGCCGGACTGCCGCAGCATTTCGGCCACCTGCTGCCGAATGGCAAGCGCAGCTTGTGGGTGCAGGACATCATGACCGGCACCAGGATCCGCCTCTATCGGCCGCCGCTTGCGCTGCAGCCGGGCCGCGCGGGCGCGGGCAAGGCACACTCAGCACATCAGATGTCACCCTGATTCTGCAAAGCGACCCCGGGCGGATGGAATGGCGCGCCAGATACAAGTTGCGCCGTTTTCACGCGGCGTGGAAAGGCTCCACGGCAATGTCGTTGCGAACACTTGACCTCCGCGGGCCAAGATCAGCCAATTGCCGCCCCGCTACGCCCCGCGCACTGTCACTTTCAGCAAGAGAACGTCCGCAATGACCGACCCGATCGCCGACAACCTCCGCCGTGTCCAGGAGCGCATCGCCGGCGCTGCCATCGCCGCCGGCCGCAAACCGCAGGACGTCATGCTGGTCGCCGTGTCGAAAACCAAGCCAACTGAGGCCATCGCTGCCGCCTTGGCTGCGGGTCAGACCGTGTTCGGCGAGAATCGGGTCCAGGAGGCCGCCGCCAAGTTTCCCCCGCTGCGTGCGAAATATCCTCTCAGCCTGCACATCATCGGTGGCCTGCAGACGAACAAGGCGCGCGACGCGGTGCGGATCGCCGATGTGATCGAGTCGCTCGACCGCCCGAAACTGGCGGACGCGCTGGCGGTCGCGATCGCCAGGGAAGGCCGCACGCCGACGCTGCTGATCGAGGTGAACACCGGTTTGGAGCCGCAGAAATCCGGGATCGCCCGCGATGACGCGGATGGCTTTATCGATGAATGCAAGTTCCGTTTCGGTTCGGCACTGGCCGGCCTGATGTGTGTTCCGCCGCAGGACGAAGACCCCCGACCGCATTTCACCTGGCTCGCTGACCGCGCGGCGCGTCATGGCCTGCCGACGGTGTCGATGGGGATGTCCGCTGATTTCGAGATCGCCATCGCCTGCGGCGCCACGTGGGTCCGCGTTGGCAGCGCGATTTTCGGGTCGCGCTAAGGGCACTCCTGCCTTGAGCGGGCATGCTCCGACTCATATCTGGGGAACAGTTGCATCAGACTGATATCCTGGAGGCCGTCCACGGGGCCGGTTGCATCAGACTGATATCCTGGAGGCCGTCCACGGGGCCGGATCGTCACGGAGTACAGGTCATGAATGAGAAGGTTCTGGTTGCCGGCGCAGGCCCAGTCGGGCTGACAATGGCGGCCGAATTGGCTCGGTACGGCGTCCCGGTGCGCATTGTGGACAAGGCGGCGGAGCGGTCCGACAGATCCAAGGCCCTGGTGATCTGGAGCCGCACACTGGAACTGCTCGAGCGTGCCGGGTGCAGCGGCGCTTTCGTTGAAGCCGGGCAAAAAGTGGACGCGGCCACTATCGTTGCCGGCAGCAAGACAATCGGTCACGTGAGCTTTGCCGGCGTCCAAAGTCCGTATCCGTACGCGCTGATGCTGCCACAGTCGGAAACCGAGCGGCTGCTGGAGGCGCATCTCGCGGGCTTCGGAGTCCGCGTGGAGCGTCAGGTTGAATTGCTTGGCTTCACCGATGCGGGCTCCTGTGTCACGGCGACGCTGCGGCATCCGGACGGGCGGGAGGAGACGCTGGAGACCGGCTGGCTGATCGGGTGTGACGGCGCACACAGCACGGTCCGGCACACGCTGGGTTTGTCGTTCGTTGGCGATACGCTGCAAAGCGACTGGATCCTGGCGGACGTCCATCTGGCCGGGTCCAGTCTGCCCGCGTCGGAACTGGCAGCTTACTGGCACGAGGACGGTGTTCTGGCGGTGTTTCCGATCTCGCCCGGGCGTTTCCGTGTCGTTGCAGACAGGGGACGTTCGGAAGGCCCTCATCCCGTGGACCCGACGCTGGATGAGGTCCAGGCGGTGCTCGATCGGCGCGGGCCGGGCGGGGTGGTGGCGGCCGATCCGGTCTGGCTGTCCGGCTTCCGGATCAACGAGCGCAAAGTAGGCGATTACCGGTCGGGCCGCGCGTTCGTGGCCGGGGACGCGGCCCATGTCCACAGCCCCGCCGGAGGGCAGGGGATGAACACGGGGATGCAGGATGCCGTCAACCTGGCATGGAAACTGGCTCTGGTTTGCCGGGGTCTGTCTTCCGGGGAGGCGTTGCTTGACAGCTACAGCGCGGAGCGCAGCGCCGTGGGCGCTCAGGTCCTGGCGAATGCCGGCCGCCTCACCTCGGTCGGCCTGATCAAGAACCATACGGCGCAGGCGGTCAGGAACCTGGTCGCCGCCTTCCTGTTCGGCCTTTCCCCGGTGCGGCGTGCAATGGCGGACACCATGACCGAGGTGTCTGTGGGTTACGCGCACGGTCCGCTGAATGGTCCGGCGGTGCATGGGCTTGCTGGCCCGTTGCCAGGGGAACGCACGCCGCCGGTCGCGGGACAGGTTCCGGTCGGTGCGGGCGCCGAACCTCGCTTCGCATTGTTCGCCGCGCCGAGCGAGGCGGTGTCGGGGCTGCTGCGGGATCATGGGGCGCTGCTGGAACCGGCGGTCCGGACTCCGTTCAGCGAAGGCGGGATGTGGCTGGTGCGGCCGGATGGCTATACGGCCTGCGTGGCCAAGGATGGCGAGGTTGGCGTTGTCGCAGACTATCTTCGCCATCTTGGGCAGGGCGGTCGGGTGAGCTGACCGCGGAGACGACCGGCGGGGCGGGCCTTTCGTTGCCTGCGAACGCCTGGCGAAGGTTTCGCGGCCACCCTCATCAACGCGGTGTTTGCCCTGGCGGATCGCCGTAGTCTGGGAACCCCAGCTAGAGCATGATCGCGCTGAGCGGAACGTCCCGGCGCGTGAATCATGCGATCAAACAAAGACCTGGACCATTTTCGGCCTGCACGGTCAGGCTGAAAAATGGTCTAGTCTTACTGTGTCACAAGTTGCGTCGCGCTTCGGTCACTCGTCCTGCGCCGCAGCACGGGCACCGCGGCAGATGCTTGACCAGAGCGACAGTAAGCCGTCGCCTCAGCGTGGCGATAGAGTTCGAAATATGGCGCTCGGGACGCCGCGGCGGCGCCTTCGGATCGGTGACCGGCGGAAACGTCAACCGTCGCGGATCTGCCGTGTTTTCTGGCTCCTGGGGGAAAAATCGCCCGCTCGGCGATCAGGAAGCCGTAGGCTGCGATACACAGCGTGATGTGGTGATGGAGCCCACGCCATCCGCGTCCTTCGTAATGACCCAGGCCAAGTTCTTGCTTGAGGTCCTGATAGTCCCGTTCGATCCGCCAGCGCAGTTTGGCGCGATCGACCAGTGCCTCGAAGCTCATATCGGCCGGCAAGGTGGATAGCCAGTATTTGGTCGGCGCCGCCTCGTCCTCCGGCCATTCGATCAGCAGGCACTCCTCCGCGGGTGACTCGGCCCGCGTAACCGGGCGGACGCGCAGACGCGTAAAACGTGAGGTGAACGCCTCGCCATTTTCGCGCCAGGTGACGTTTTGCCAAGCTGCCGCCGGCTGGCTGAGCGCCAGCTCCTGGGCGGAGATCTGCTGCGCACGCAGTTGCGGACGTGACAGTTTCGGCCCGTCCGGCCCCGGCGGGAGGGTGTCAGCCCTCCACATCAGCACGTTCGATTGGATACCGACGGCGTAGAGCAACCCCAGTTGCGTTATTCCCTCGCGGAACTGGCCATCATAGCCGTAGCCAGCATCGCCCAGCACCGTGCCGAGTGGAATGCCAGCGGCATGCGCGACGCGCAGGTGGTCCAAGGCGATCTGCGGTTTGGTCTTGAAGACGACGTCCCCGGGAACCTTGGCTTGCTTTCTCCGATCTGGGTCGTTCGCCCAGGCCTCGGGCAGATAGAGCCGGTGCGCGACGGGCAGGCTGGCGTGGTGGTTGGCGATGGACAGCGAGACCACCGCCTGGCAATTGTCCTGCTTGCCCAGTTGGCCGCAGTACCTGCCGTGCGACACCGACCGAGTGCTTGCCCTTTTTGGGGAACCCGGTGTCATCGATGATCGAGGCTTCGATCGCGCCGAGTGCTTCGATCTTTGGCAGCGCCATCTGGCGCACTTTGGTCAGCACAGCCTCATCGGACCAGGGGGCGATGGCGACGAAATGCAGCAACGACTGGTGTTTCGCCGCTGTGGCGGCTGGCGCGGTGAGGGCCGCCATCGGTTCGACGCTCTTGCGCTCGCCGGGCAGCAGCAGCCCGGTGCAGTAGTCGTGCAAAGGCACCACGCGGTCGGCATGGCCGATGACGCTGGCCAGTTGCTCGACGTAGGCCTCGAACCTCAGGCGGCTGGCGTTCTCCAGGAGATCCATGATTGCCTCACAGTCAGGGGCATGAATCTCCATTGTTTACGAGGCCGCGCTGATTCGGGGGAAGCTCCATTTTGCGACTCAGTAAGACTAGTCGTCCAGGAAGCTGCGCAGCTTCCGGCTGCGGCTCGGGTGCTTCAGCTTGCGCAGCGCCTTGGCCTCGATCTGGCGGATGCGTTCGCGGGTCACGTTGAACTGCTGGCCGACCTCTTCCAGCGTGTGGTCGGTGTTCATGCCGATACCGAAGCGCATGCGCAGCACGCGCTCCTCTCGCGGGGTCAGGGAGGACAGCACGCGGGTGGTGGCTTCGCGCAGGTTGGCCTGGATCGCGGCGTCCAGCGGGATCACCGCGGCCTTGTCCTCGATGAAGTCGCCCAGGTGGCTGATCTTCCTCGTCGCCGATCGGGGTTTCCAGGCTGATCGGCTCCTTGGCGATCTTCAGGACCTTTCGCACCTTCTCCAGCGGCATGCCGAGCTTGTCGGCGAGCTCCTCGGGAGCGGGCTCGCGGCCGATCTCGTGCAGCATCTGCCGGCGACGTCCGCACCAGCTTGTTGATCGTTTCGATCATGTGCACCGGGATGCGGATCGTGCGGGCCTGGTCGGCGATGGAACGGGTGATCGCCTGCCGGATCCACCACGTGGCGTAGGTGCGAGAACTTGTAGCCGCGGCGATACTCGAACTTGTCCACCGCCTTCATCAGCCCGATGTTGCCTTCCTGGATCAAATCCAGGAACTGCAGGCCGCGATTGGTGTATTTCTTGGCGATCGAGATCACCAGGCGCAGGTTGGCCTCGATCATCTCCTTCTTCGCGCGGGCGCTGTCGCGTTCGCCGCGGGAAACGGTCATGTAGACGCGGCGGAACTCGGCGATCGGCAGGCTGGCGTCGGTGGCGACGGCCGAGATCTGGCCGCGGATCTTCGCGATGTCGTCCGGGTGCTTGATGACGAACACCTTCCAGCCCTTGCCCGGCAGCTTGCCGACCCGATCGAGCCAGTTCGGATCGAGCTCGGCGCCGCGATAGTGCTTCAGGAAGTCCTCGCGGTTGACCTTGCAGCTTTCGGCCATGCGCATGAGCTGGCCTTCCAGCGTCGTCAGCCGCTGGTTCAGCAGCTTGAGCTGGCTGACCAGTTCCTCGATGCGGTTGTTGTGCAGCCGCACCTGGCCGACCTTCTCGACCAGTTCCTCGCGGGTCTTCTCGTAGCCTTTTTCCGAACGAGAACTCATTTCCTCGCCGCTGGTGATGGTTTCCAGGCGGCGGTGCTGCATCTTGTGCAGCTTCTTGTAGAGGTTCTCGATTTCCTCGAAGTTCGCGAGGACCTCGGGCTTCAGTTTTTCTTCCAGCGCGGACAGCGACATGCTCGGGCCGCCGTCCTCGTCGTCGGCGTCCATGTCGTCGTTGGCGGCGAAGCCGTCGGCGGCGCCGGGTTCGATTGCATCGAACACGTCGGCGACCGGCGCGCCGGCGCCGTCGGTGGCTTCCAGGTCGACGATGTCGCGCAGCAGCATCCGCCCGGCCTTGAGCTGCTCGTGCCAGGTGATGATCGCCTTGAAGGTCAGCGGGCTTTCGCACAGCCCGTTGATCATCATGTCGCGGCCGGCTTCGATCCGCTTGGCGATGGCGATTTCGCCCTCACGCGACAGCAGTTCGACGCTGCCCATCTCGCGCAGGTACATGCGGACGGGATCGTCGGTGCGGCCCAGGCTGGCCTCATCGACGTTGCCGGTCTGCTCCTCTTCCTCGGCTTCCTCGGCCTTTTCGACCTTGGCGACGGGAAGCATCGCCGTCCTCGTTCTCCTCGCTCTCGACGACCTGGATGCCCATTTCGGAGAAATTGGCCATCACGTCTTCGATCTGTTCGGAGCTGTTCTGATCCGGCGGCAGGATGGCGTTCAGCTCATCGAAGGTGATGTAGCCGCGCTCCTTTCCCTTGGCGATCAGCCGCTTCACGCCAGCCGCGGTCACATCCAACAGGGTTGTTTCGGCATCCTGCTCCGCCGTGGCGGTATCGCCGGCGACCATGGGCTTCGTGGCCATTGCTCAGGGCACTCCTTCATCCGACGGGTCGCGGCGCGCGCATGCCGAAGCCCCACATTATTATAATGCATCGACAACACCGACCCCGTCGGGCTCACCGCTGCGAATTTTCGCCAATGCCTCGACCAGTGCTTTCTGGCGACGCCATGTCTCCGGTGTCAGGTTTCGGGCTGCCTCTGCTTGAGCCAAAGCGACTTCCTCGCGCAGACGTTCCTCATTGAGAAAGCCAAAAATGTGCCACCATCCTGATTCCGCCTCGGCTGGCATTGCCTCCGACGGCGGCGCACGCCGGCAGGGGCATGGGCGCTCCGGCCAGGACGTGCTGAACGTCTTGCTCAAATCCAGATTTCGTGAGGTGGTCCATCAGTCCAGCGAAAGTCAAGGGTTTCGGCGGCTTCGGCCCAATCTTCGATTGCCTGACGCAGACGCGCCAGCGCAGGTTCCATGGGCAGCGTGCTATAGGCCGCGGCGACGTCGTCCAGCAGGAATGGATGGCGCAGCAGGATCGCGGTCAGAATTCGCGCCCGCTCGAAGGTTGCGTTGTCCTGGCGCAACGCGGGTCGCGGTACGCGCGGACCCTTGGCGACGCCAAATGGATCGCGCCGCCTCTCCCACTTGGTGCCGCGGCCCTCGCCGCGACCGGGGCCGTGCCCGGACCGGCTGGCGAAGAACCGATCCAGAAGCACCCGACGGTATTCGGCACCAAGGGATTTGTCGCCGATCCGGCCTGCGGCGGCTCGATCAGCCGTGTCCGGAAAGCGGCCCGCTGTTCCGGAGTTGCATCGCCGACCTCGCCGCGCACCATATCGTAGAGGGCATCAGACGGTGAGCGGGCGGCATCCAGCACCGCCTGGAAGATCGGCGCGCCGCCCTTTCGCACCAGGCTGTCCGGGTCCTCGCCGGCAGGCAAGCGTGGCGAATTTCAGCGTCCGTTCCGGCGTCAGCATCGGCAGCGCCAGTTCCATGGCCCGGGACGCTGCGCGCGCGCCGGCGGCGTCGCCGTCGAAACACAGCATCGGGACAGGGGGAGACGCGCCAGAGCTCCTCAAGCTGCTCGATCGTCAGTGCCGTGCCCAACGGCGCGACGGCGGCGGTGAAGCCGGCCTGGGCGGTGGCGATGACGTCCATGTACCCTTCAACCACGATCAGCGTCCCGCCGTTCCGTACCCCATCCCGAGCCAAGTTCAGGCCGAAGAGGTTGCGGCGTTTGGAGAACACCGAAGTCTCTGGACCATTGACGTATTTCGGCTGGCCGGTTCCCAGAATGCGGCCTCCGAAGCTGATGATCACGCCGCGGCGGTCCCGGATCGGAAACATCACCCGCTGCGAGAACAGTTCGAAGGTGCGATCGGTTTCCTCATCACGGCGAATCAATCCCGCGTCAGCAAGCTGTGCGATTTCGATTCCTTGCCGGGACAGGTCCGCCGTCAGTGCGCCGCGCTCACCGGCCCAGCCGAGGCCGAAGCGGGCGATGGTCTCCTCGGTCAGGCCGCGGCCCAGCAGATAGTCGCGTGCCGCGCGGCCTTCCGGCAGGGCAAGGCGGCGCTGATAATGGGTTTTCGCCAGATCCAGCACGTCGGTGATGTCGAGGCGCCGGCGTTCGGCCTCGGCGGCTTCCGGCGTGGGTCTCGGGACCTCCAGTCCGGCTTCGGCAGCCAGTTGGCTGACCGCCTCCATGAACGACAGGCCCTGGCTTTGCATGACGAAGGTGATCGCGTCGCCATGCGCGCCGCAGCCGAAGCAGTGGTAGCCATCGTCGTAGACGTAGAAGCTGGGCGATTTTCTCGCCATGGAACGGGCAGCAGCCTTTCCACTGCTTGCCGGAGCGCGCCAGCCGGACGCGGCGCCCGATCACCGCGGCGAGGGGCGTGCGGGTCCGAAGCTCGTCCAGGAAGCTGGCGGGAAGGGCCATTCCTGGAATAGTTCCGGGTCAGGCGGACAGGCGCGCTTTGACCATCGGGCCGGCCTTGGCCATGTCCAGGCTGGCGGCGTGTTTCGCCTTCAGCGCCGCCATGACCTTGCCCATGTCCTTGATACTGGCTGCCCCGGTTTCGGCGACGGCGTCGGCGACGGCCTGCCGCATGGCGGCTTCGTCCATCTGGCGACGGCAGGAAGCTCTCGATCACGGCGATCTCGGCTTCTTCCTTGGCGGCGAGTTCGGGGCGGTTGCCCTGGCGGTAGAGCTCCACCGATTCGCGGCGCGACTTCACCATGCCGCGCAGCATGGCGATGATGTCCTCGTCCGGGACCTTGTCGATACCTTTGGGGCGGGCGGCGATGTCGGTGTCCTTCAGCTTGGCCATGATCATGCGCAGCGTGGAGGTCCGAGCGGTCGTGCCGGCTTTCATCGACAGCTTCATCTGCTCGGTGAACGATTCTCTCAGGCTCATGGCGGCGCTCCTGCGCGAAAGATCGTGCCTATACTACAGGTGATGCTGGCGGCGTCGAGCGCGTGATCCGGGTGCTGGCGGCTGATGATCGTGCGCATCGCGCTGCTGGTTTCGGCCGTCGGCGTGTCGGGCAGGCGGCCGGGTGCGAGCAGGCTCGATCCAGGGCAGGCGGGACTCGACGCCGAAGTTCATCGTGGCGGGGCGCCGGCCGGGGTGTCGAGGCTGCCGGTGGTGACCTCGATCGCGTCGCCGTCCAGATAGCGGAACGTGAGCGGCGTGCCGCAGGCGGCGCAGAAATGCCGTTCGGCGGCGGATGAACTCTGGAAGCTGGCAGGGTCGCCGCGGGTCCAGGCGAAGCAGGCGGTGTGCACCTTGCAGAACGCGGCGAACGGGCCGCCGACCGCCTTCTGGCACATGCGGCAGTGGCAGACGGTCGACTCGGGTGTTTCGAACAGCGCATAGCGCACGGCGCCGCACTGGCACCCGCCGGTCATGGTGGGTTCGGTCTTGTACATTGATCCCTCCCTGAACTGAAACGTTTGCCGGAAAAAACTTCCCAAGTGGGCGAAGTTCGGTTGCGGCGGGAAATTTCTTCCCATATTATCTCGATCATGCCGATCTCGATCGATCATATCATAGAACGCCTGGGCGGTGCGGAGGCTGCTGCTCGCCTGACGGGCGTGGGAACCGAGGCGGTGCGTAAATGGCGCCAGATCGCGCGCGATCCCGTCCCGTCACTGGCCCGCGGTGATCGCCGCCACCGGTCTGAGCATGGCCGATCTGCAATCCGATCCTTCCAACAAGGCGAGTGCGACCATGCCAGATGCGACTGACCTTGTTCCCGCTGGTGCCACCGCCGCCCTGGTGCTGGCGGACGGATCGGTCTTCTGGGGGCGCGGTTTCGGCGCGCAAACACAGGCGCCCGGTCCGGTTGGGGAGGTCTGCTTCAGCACCGGCATGACCGGCTATCAGGAGACGCTGACGGATCCGTCGTTTGCCGGCCAGATCATCACGTTCACCTTTCCGCATATCGGCAACGTCGGCACCAACCGGGAAGACATCGAGGCGACGACGATCGCCGCCCGGGGCCTGGTCGTGAAGCAGGACATCACCGAACCATCGAACTGGCGATCGGCGCAGACGCTGGAGGCGTGGCTGCGGACGCAGGGTATCACCGGGATCGCCGGCATAGATACGCGGGCGCTGACCATGCGGATCCGCGACGGCGGCGCTCCGACCGGGGTGCTGGCGTTCCCCGGCGGACGGACGGTTCGATCTGTCGGCGCTGCGGGCCCAGGCGGTGGCGTGGCCGGGACTGGAGGGGATGGACCTGGCGAAGGAGGTCACCTGCCGGCAGTCGTATCGCTGGGATGAGACGGTGTGGAGCTGGCCTGACGGGACGGGACGGCAGCGTGCGCCGAAGCACCACGTCGTGGCGGTGGATTACGGGGCGAAGCGGAACATTTTCCGGAACCTGGCCTCGGCCGGATGCCGGGTCACGGTGGTGCCGGCGACGACCTCGGCGGATGATATTCTGCGCCATGAGCCGGATGGTGTGTTCCTGTCGAACGGGCCTGGCGATCCGGCGGCGACCGGGGTGTATGCGGTGCCGGTGCTGCGCGAGGTGCTGGACAGCGGGGTGCCGGTGTTCGGCATCTGCCTCGGGCATCAGTTGCTGGCGCTGGCGCTGGGCGGGCGGACCTACAAGCTGGAGCGCGGGACATCGCGGCGCCAACCAGCCGGTGAAGGACCTGGCCACCGGGAAGGTGGAGATCACCAGCCAGAACCATGGGTTCGCGGTTGATGCGGATGCGCTGCCGGCGAACGTGAAGGTGACGCATGTGTCGCTGTTCGACGGGTCGAACGAGGGAATCGCGGCGACGGACCGGCCGGTCTTTTCGGTGCAGTACCATCCGGAGGCGAGCCCGGGACCGAGCGACAGCCATTATCTGTTTGAAAGGTTCGTGGCGATGATGGAGCGGGCGAAGTGATGACGCGCGTCTATTCCGCGAAGCGATACGCAGCGCGACCGTCACTTATCCCATTCCGTTCGTGTTCGCGATCTTACTGCTACTTGCCCCGCTTTGCCGTGGTGGCAGGGCCTTCGTTGATCGAACAGACCGGCTGCATAACCTGCTTGCTGTCATGGGTGCCGTCAGCGGCCTCAGTGCGATCGGAATAGCGGCGTATGCTATCGGGTTCCACCCAGACCTTTTGCGTTCGGAACACCATGTGCTCAAGATGACTATCGCGAATATAATCGGTGACAAAGAGATGGACCCTGCAACGCGCGATCAACTGAGCCGAACTGTGCTTGACGTGGGAGATCACCTAGGCCCGAACAGCATTAGTGGCACGCGCGTAGCAGGAACGTCGAACAGGGGAGAGGACACCGATGACTGAGCGAACGTTCATGCTGACAATCGATATTCCTGATCCCACTTTCGACCTCGACGCCGTTGAGGAATTCATCAGGACAAGCCCACTGTTCGATAACTGGTGGAATCACATCCCTGGTGTCTTCCTGGTTGTGAGCAGCAAGAGCGCCAGCAGCATCAGCGCGGCGATCCGCAGGTATACCCATGACGCTCGCCTTCTCGTCGTGGAAATTAATCCCGCGGAATCGGATGGTTGGTCAACCGAAAAGGGTTGGAAGTGGATCCGCAGGCGGGCGGGCCAATCGGCTGGTGAGCCGGTGTGAATCAAGTGGACGGTTTTCGTTCAAAATAAACGGCTCTCTAAGCTGAACCCCACGAAAGCTCGTAGCTGAACCGATGCCCAAGCGCACCGACATCGAATCCATCATGATCATCGGCGCCGGCCCGATCATCATCGGCCAGGCCTGCGAATTCGACTACTCCGGCGCCCAGGCCTGCAAGGCGCTGCAGGGCCGAGGGATACCGGGTGATCCTGGTGAACTCCAATCCGGCCACGATCATGACCGATCCCGGTCTGGCCGACGCGACCTATATCGAGCCGATCACGCCCGAGGTGGTGGAAAAGATCATCGCGCGGGAGAAGCCGGACGCGCTGCTTGCCGACGATGGGCGGGCAGACGGCGCTGAACACCGCGATGAAACTGTTCAACAGCGGCGCGCTGGAACGCCACGGCGTCGAACTGATCGGCGCCAAGGCCGATGTCATCGACCGGGCGGAGGACCGGCTGAAGTTCCGCGACGCGATGGCGGAGATCGGCAGTCGAATCGCCCCGGTCGGCGATCGCGCACACCATGGAAGAGGCGCGGGCGGCGCTGGCGATGACCGGATTGCCGTCCGTCATCCGGCCCAGCTTCACGCTGGGCGGGACCGGCGGCGGCATCGCCTACAACAAGGAGGAATTCGAGCAGATCGTCGCCGGCGGGCTGGAGGCGTCACCGACCACCGAGGTGCTGATCGAGGAATCGGTGCTCGGCTGGAAAGAGTACGAGATGGAGGTGGTCCGCGACAGCGCGGACAACTGCATCATCGTCTGCTCGATCGAGAACGTGGACCCGATGGGCATCCACACCGGCGACTCCGTCACCGTGGCGCCCGCGCTGACGCTGACCGACAAGGAGTATCAGCGGATGCGCGACGCCTCGATCGCGTGTCTGCGCAAGATCGGCGTCGATACCGGCGGGTCGAACGTGCAGTTCGGGTTGAACCCGGCCGACGGGCGCATGGTGGTGATCGAGATGAACCCGCGGGTGTCACGGTCGTCGGCGCTGGCGTCGAAGGCCACCGGTTTCCCGATCGCGAAGATCGCCGCCAAGCTGGCCGTCGGCTACACGCTGGACGAACTGACCAACGACATCACCATGGTCACGCCGGCCAGTTTCGAGCCGACCATCGACTACGTGGTGGTGAAAATTCCGCGGTTCACCTTCGAGAAATTCCCCGGGACGCCGGCGCTGCTGACCACGTCGATGAAATCCGTCGGCGAGGCGATGGCGATCGGCCGCTCTTTCGCCGAAGCCCTGCAAAAGGGGCTTCGCAGCATGGAAACCGGTCTGTCCGGCCTCGACGCCGTCGAACCACCCGGCGATGGCGGGTGCTGACGCCTTCCGCGCGGCGTTGTCCTCGCCGACGCCGGACCGGCTGCTGATCGCCGGACAGGCCCTGCGCGCCGGCCTGACGGTCGAGGACATCCATGACACGACGAAGTTCGACCCCTGGTTCCTGCGCGAACTGGAACGGATCGTCATGGCCGAACGGGAGGTCTCGGCCACCGGGCTGCCGCGGGAAGCGGGGGCGCTGCGGCGGCTGAAGGCGCTGGGATTCTCCGACAAGCGACTGGGCGAACTGACCGGCACCACGGCCGCGAGCGTCGCCGACCTTCGTGCCGCCCTTGGGGTCACGCCGGTCTACAAGCGCATCGATACCTGTGCGGCGGAGTTCGCCTCAAAGACCCCCTACATGTATTCGACATTCGAGGGCGGCTACGGCGTTCCGGTCTGCGAGGCCGACCCGACCGATCGGACCAAGGTCATCATCCTCGGCGGCGGACCGAACCGGATCGGGCAGGGGATCGAGTTCGACTATTGCTGCGTCCACGCCGCCTACGCACTGAAGGAGGCCGGATTCGAGACCATCATGGTCAACTGCAACCCGGAAACGGTCAGCACCGACTACGACACGTCCGACCGGCTGTATTTCGAGCCGTTGACCGAGGAGGACGTCATCGCCCTGGTCCGGCGCGAACAGGCAGAACGGCACCGTCCTTGGCTGCATCGTCCAGTATGGCGGGCAGACACCGCTGAAGCTGTCGCAGGCCTTGTCGCGGGAGGGGATCCCGATTCTTGGCACCTCGGCCGACGCCATCGACCTGGCGGAGGACCGGGAGCGATTCCAGCAGCTTCTGCAGCGGCTTGGGCTGCTGCAGCCGGACAACGGGATCGCCCGGTCGGCCGAGGAAGCCGACGCCATCGCCGAACGCATCGGCTATCCGGTGGTGATCCGACCCAGCTACGTCCTGGGCGGGCGGGCCATGGAGATCGTTTACGACCGGGCCGGCCTGCACCGGTACATGCGCGAAGCAGTTCGCGTGTCCGGCGAAGGCAGATCGAGTCGGGCCGGTGCTGATCGACCGCTACCTGAACGACGCCATCGAGGTCGATGTGGACTGCATCGCCGACGGCGAAAGCGTCTATGTCGCCGGGGTGATGGAACATATCGAGGAAGCCGGCATCCATTCCGGCGACTCGGCCTGCTCGCTGCCGCCGTACTCGCTGTCGCCGGCCATGATCACCGAACTGAAGTCGGAAACCGAGGCGCTGGCGAAGGCGCTGCAGCGTCGTCGGGCTGATGAACGTCCAGTATGCCATCAAGGACGACACGATCTACGTGCTGGAAGTGAACCCACGGGCCTCCCGCACGGTGCCGTTCGTCGCCAAGGCGACCGGCGTGCCGGTCGCCAAGATCGGCGCCCGGGTCATGGCCGGGGCGAGGCTGGCCGATCGATTTTTCGCTCGATGACGACTCGATCGCGCCGCATGTGGCGGTGAAGGAGGCGGTCTTCCCGTTCGCCCGCTTCCCCAACGTCGACACCATCCTGGGGCCGGAGATGAAATCCACCGGCGAGGTCATGGGGCTCGATTCCAGCTTCGAACGGGCGTTCGCCAAGGCACAGCTTGGAGCCGGGGTGATCCTGCCGATGGCGGGGCAGGTGTTCCTGTCGATCAAGGATGCCGACAAGAAGGGGCTGCCCGCCGCTGGCGCGGCGGCTGAACGAGATGGGCTTTTCCATCATGGCCACCCGCGGCACCGCCGCCCGCATCCGCGAGGCCGGATTTCCGGTCACCGTGGTGAACAAGGTGCTGGAAGGGCGGCCGCACTGCGTCGATGCGATCCGCTCGGGCGAGATGCAGCTTGTGATCAACACCGCGTCCACGCCGCAGTCGGTCGCCGACAGCTTCGCCATTCGCCGCAGCGCGCTGACGCATGGGGTGCCGCACTACACGACGCTTGCCGGCGCTCGGGCCGCGGTTCACGCGATTGCAGCATTGAAAACCGGGAACGCTTGAAGTCGCGCCGCTACAGTCCTACTTTCGCGGTTCGTTTTGATCCAATACGCCGCGGTGGGGGACAACCCGGCCGCGGCGGTGCCGTATGATGAACCCGCCCGGAGGACGCCTGGGCTGAACGAGGATTGAAGGACCACGCCGTGCAGAAGTTTCCGATGACTGCCTCCGGGCTGCTGCGGTTGGAAGAGGAACTGCGGACGCTGAAGTCGCAGGAGCGGCCGGCGATCATCCGCGCCATCGCGGAAGCGCGGTCGCATGGGGATCTATCGGAAAATGCCGAATATCATGCGGCGCGCGAACGCCAGTCCTTCATCGAGGGCCGCATCCAGGAACTGGAGGAGATCGTCGGCGGCGTCGAGGTCATCGATCCGTCCACGTTGTCCGGCTCCCAGGTGAAGTTCGGCGCTCACGTGAAACTGGTGGATGAAGAAACCGACAAGGAAGCCACCTATCAGATCGTCGGGGTGTACGAGGCGGACATCAAAGCCGCCCGCCTGTCGATTTCCTCGCCGCTCGCCAAGGCGCTGATCGGCAAGAAAGTGGGTGATACCGTCTCGGTGCCGGCACCCGGCGGCGACCGCTCCTACGAAATTCTGGAAGTCCAGTTTCGCTGAGCGTAAACAGCCAGAACGATGATCACGCTCGAGGACGTTGAGCAGGCGGCCGAGCGTATCGCCGGGCGCGTCCTGCGCACCCCTATGATGCCCAGCGAGGCGCTGTCGCGCGTGACCGGCGCGGAGGTCGTGCTGAAGCTGGACAATCTGCAGGTCACCGGTGCCTTCAAGGAGCGGGGCGCGGCCAACCGGCTGGCGATGCTGACCGAGGATGAGCGGGCCCGTGGCGTGATCGCGATGTCGGCCGGCAATCACGCCCAGGCGGTCGCCCGTCACGCCAGCCTGCTGGGTATCGCCGCCACGATCGTGATGCCGAAGTTCACGCCCTCGACCAAGGTGACCCGGACCGCGTCCTGGGGCGCGAACGTGGTTCTGGTCGGCGAGACCCTGGCCGAGTCGGCGGCGCACGCGCACGAACTGGCGGCGGCGCAGTCGCTGGTATTCGTCCATCCTTACGACGACCTGGGTATCATCGCCGGCCAGGGGACGCTGGCGCTGGAGATGCTGCAGGACGTGCCGGACCTGGACGCGCTGATCATCCCGGTGGGCGGCGGCGGCCTGCTGGCCGGCTGCCTCGTCGCGGCGACCGCCCTGCAGTCCCGGCATCGCCGTCTATGGCGCGGAGGTGGAAAACTATGCCGCCATGGCGCAGCGCCTGGCCGGCCGCTCGGTGTCCGTCGGCGGCGCAACGATCGCCGAGGGCATCGCGGTGCGCGACATCGGCGAAATCCCGTTCGAGATGGTGCGCCGGCGTATCGCCGGCATCCTGGTCACGCCCGAACGTGCCGATCGAGGAAGCGATCGGCCTGCTGATCGAAGGCGGCAAGACGGTGGCCGAGGGCGCCGGCGCGGCCGGGCTGGCCGCGCTGCTGGCCTATCCAGAACGGTTTCGCGGCAAGAAGGTCGGTCTCGCCATCACCGGCGGCAATATCGATGCCCGCATCCTGTCCAACGTGCTGCTGCGCGACCTGCTGCGCGACGGCCGACTGCTGCGGCTGCACTGCAAATTCCCGACCGGCCCGGGCGTGCTCGCGGACATCGCCGGCAAGATCGGCGATTCCGGCGGCAACATCATCGAGGTATCCCACCAACGCCTGTTCGCGTCTTCATCGGTGCAGGCGGCGGAACTGGAAGTCATGGTCGAGGCGCGGGACAAGCTGCACGCGAACGCGATTGTGGAGGCACTGGAACAAAGTTATATCGTTCGTCAGGTGTGACAGCTTATCGTTTCGCGGCTCTCGGTGACGTTGCTTGGGCAGCCGTCGTGGAAAGCCGAGTTGGGGCAGGAGCGAGCATGACGGAACCGCGGCCGGCGCATCTGGCGACCCTGGAGGCCGAGAGCATCCAGATCTTCCGTGAAGTCGCCGCGCAGGCGGCGCGTCCCGTCCTGCTTTACTCGATCGGCAAGGACTCCTCGGTGCTGCTGCATCTGGCGCGCAAGGCGTTCTATCCCGGCGAAACCGCCGTTCCCGCTGCTGCACATCGACACGACCTGGAAATTCCGCGCGATGATCGCTTTCCGCGACGAAACGGTTCGCCGGTTCGGACTGGAACTGCGGACCCACACCAATCCGGACGGTCTGCGCGAGAACATCAATCCGTTCGACCATGGCGGCGCCTACACGCAGATCATGAAGACCGACGCGCTGAAGCAGGCGCTGACATCGGGACAATACGATTTCGCGATCGGCGGGGCTCGGCGGGACGAGGAACGGTCGCGGGCGAAGGAGCGGATTTTCTCGGTCCGGGCGCCCGGCCACGCCTGGGACCCCAAGCGCCAGCGGCCGGAGCTTTGGCACCTGTACAACGGCCAACTGGCGCCCGGCGAGACGATGCGTGTCTTTCCGCTGTCGAACTGGACCGAGCTGGATGTCTGGACCTACATCGCGGCGGAAGGGATCGATGTGGTGCCGCTGTATTTCGCCGCCATGCGCCCCACGGTGATGCGCGGCGGCCAGATCATCGTGGTGGACGACGAGCGGATGCGCTTCGCAGCCGGGCGAAACGCCGGAGCAGCGGATGGTGCGGTTCCGGTCGCTGGGCTGCTATCCGCTGTCCGCGGCGGTGACCTCGGATGCGGCCGATATGGACGCGCTGCTGGCGGAGATGCGGGCCACGCGGGACTCGGAGCGCGCCGGGCGGCTGATCGATCAGGATCAGGATTCCTCGATGGAGCGCAAGAAGCGCGAGGGGTATTTCTGATGCCTGACTCGGTCCTGCGCGTCCTGACCTGCGGCAGCGTCGATGACGGCAAGTCGACACTGATCGGGCGGCTGCTGTTCGAATGCGGCACGATCCCGGACGACGTGATGGCGGCGCTGGAACGCGATTCGAAGCGTTTCGGCACGGTGGAGGGCGGCATCGACTACGCCCTGCTGGTCGACGGGCTGGAGGCGGAACGCGAACAGGGCGTGACGATCGACGTCGCCTACCGGTTCTTCGAGACGCCGGCGCGCCGCTTCATCCTGGCGGACACGCCCGGGCATCAGCAATACACCCGCAACATGGTCACCGGCGCCTCGACCGCCGACCTGGCGGTTCTGCTGGTCGACGCGCGCAAGGGCATTCTGCCGCAAACCCGCCGGCATGCCGCCATCGCGTCGCTGCTGGGCATCCGGCAGGTGGTGCTGGCAGTCAACAAGATGGACCTGGTTGACTTCGAGGAGGCGGTCTTCGCCGTCGATCAGGCACGATTTCCGAGCGCTGCTGGGCAAGCTGGAGTTCGACAGGATCACGCCGATCCCGATCTGTGCCCGCGACGGCGACAATGTCACCGAGTCCAGCGCGCGGATGGCCTGGTATACCGGCCCATCGTTGCTGCACGCGCTGGAGGCCGCCGATCCGGCTTCGACCCAGGCTGGGCCGTTCCGTATGCCGGTGCA
Source organism: uncultured Alphaproteobacteria bacterium (assembly GCA_963817185.1). GTDB lineage: Bacteria > Pseudomonadota > Alphaproteobacteria > Acetobacterales > Acetobacteraceae > Rhodopila. The sequence continues at coordinate 583,407 of CAWFNN010000009.1, forward strand.
ATACGTGAACCGGCCAGACCACGGATTTCGCGGCTATGCCGGCACGATCGCATCCGGCAGGATACGGCCGGGCGACCGCCTCATCAACGCCGGCACCCACACCGAGGCTGTCGTCGCCCGTATCGTCACCATGGACGGCGATCTCGCCGAAGCCGGTGCCGGCGATCCGGTTACCTTGGTGCTGGACCGGGAGATCGATATCTCCCGCGGTGACGTGCTGTCGGCCGATTCCGTGCCGCCGCATGGCGGATGGCTTGGAAAGCTGGATCGTCTGGATGGACGAGACACCGCTGTTTCGCGGCCGCGCCTACCTGCTGATGCTGGGCGCGAAAACCGTGGTGGCGACGGTGACCGACATCACGACGCGGCTGGATATGGAGACGCTGGAAGAAGTCGGCGTGCGGGAACTGGCGCTGAACGAGATCGGCCGGGTGTCGATCTCGCTGACCCATCCGGTGGTGTGTGAGCCATACGAGACGAGCCGCGAACTTGGTGGGTTCATCCTGATCGACCGGCTGACCCGGGGCACCGTGGGCGCCGGGATGGTCACCGCCGTCCGGACGCGCAACGCCGACATCGTCTGGCACCGGCTGGATGTCGACAAGGCGGCGCGGTCGCTGCTGAAGGGGCAGAAGCCGGCGGTGCTGTGGTTCACCGGGCTGTCAGGCGCCGGCAAGTCGACGATCGCCAATCTGGTGGAAAAGCGCCTGCACGCGCTGGGACACCACACGATGATCCTGGACGGCGACAACGTTCGTCATGGGTTGAACCGCGACCTCGGGTTCTCGGAAGCCGACCGGGTGGAGAACATCCGCCGGATCGCCGAGGTTTCGCGGCTGTTCGTCGAGGCGGGGTTGATCGTTATCGTCTCGTTCATCTCGCCGTACCGGGCGGAGCGGATGCTGGCGCGGGACCGGGTCTGCAGCGGCGAATTCCTGGAGATCTTCGTCGATACGCCGATCGAGGAGTGCCGCCGGCGCGATCCGAAGGGACTTTACGAGAAGGCCGACAGCGGCCAGATCCGGAATTTCACCGGCGTCGATGCGCCGTATGAGGAACCGCTCGATCCGGAAATCCGGTTGCGCACGCTGGAGCGCGGTCCGGATGCGCTGGCCGATGAGGTGGTCGCGGCGTTGCGGCAGCGCGGCATCATTGCCTGAACTGTGTTGACGAGCCTGGTCTGCGCCGGACGGGGCGCGACGCGTTGTCTGTCCGAACCAGGGCGAGAACGGTGGGCCTTGGTTCGGGACGGCTGTTAGGCTACCTGCATGCTGACGATGATGGGAAGATGAACGGAGGCGACCTCCGTATCGCACGATGACAACCGACACACTCGGCGCCGCCGTAAGCGAGGCGCTTGCCTGCCGGCGATGCGAAGCGGCCCTGCCGCTTGGGCCGCGCCCCGTGTTCCGCGTTTCCGAGACCGCCCGCGTGCTGATCGTCGGGCAGGCGCCCGGGACGAAGGTGCATATGACGGGTCTGCCGTGGAATGACGCCTCCGGCGACCGCTTGCGCGAATGGCTGCTGATGGACCGGGACCTGTTCTACGACGCGACGCGCATCGCCATCGTGCCGATGGGTCTGTGCTACCCGGGCCGGTTGCCGAACGGCGGCGACGCGCCGCCGAGACCGGAATGCGCATCCATGTGGCTGGACCGGTTCACCCGGCTCATGCCTCAGGTGCGGCTGACGTTGCTGGTCGGATCGTACGCGCTGCGGCACCGGCTGGGGAAGGGTGCGATGACGGACCGGGTGCGGCGGTTCCGGGAGCTCGGCGCCACGATCGTGCCGCTGCCGCATCCATCCTGGCGTACGACCGGCTGGGAGCGACGAAACCCGTGGTTCGGCGAGGAGTTGCTGCCGGTGCTGCGGGAGGCAGTCGGCGAAGCGCTGGCGTAGGCCGGGCGGCTCCCGGGGACGGCTGGCCCCTTCGCGCTGGCCCCTTCGCGCTGGCACGGCACCGGCCACGACAATCCAGGCAATACGGGCCGAAAGCCACGGTTCTTGATTTGTTCAACACTCTCAGCTAATGTTTCCCCATGTCTGACGCCCCCAGCCTCCGCCCCGCCACCTCCGACGAGATCGCCGACGCGCTGTCGTTCGCGCTGCGCTACCATGGCCGGAAACGCGTCAGTCATGCCGATGACATGATGGCGCGGATCACGGCCGACCGGCTGGTCCAGCACCTGAAGGAGTCCGGGTTCGTGCTGATGAAGTCCGGACCGGCACCGCCGCCAACGACATTCGCGATGCTGTCGGATCGGCAACCGGACTGACGGGGCGGTGGCGACTCATCACCCTTGCCACGGGTGAGAACCCAGGCGCTCGGCTGTATCACCGGCGTGGACCGGCTTTGTCCTCGCGAATAAGTGTCTTGCCACGAGTTGAATCGGGTGCGGGTGGGAAATGCAGACCTATTACTGCGTTGTTCGTCGAAGTTAATCTCAGATCTCGCAACGGTCGGGATAACTGTCTAATCGAATAGTTGGACCCTGCTGACGTCGATCAACGCAGGCACTAGCTTGTGGTGATGAAATCGTCCGATCTGTTTGGATTTGATACTTTTACCCTGAAGGGAGATCCGCTTCAGCGAGCGGCCGCGGCTTTACAGGTAGCGCGGCAGCAAGTGCGGCATGCGCTGGCAGACGTTGAGAGTTGGCGCGTAGAGGTGGCGCTGTCCGAGGCTGAAGACGAACTGGGCGTTCTACTTTCAAAGATCGACGACGCGGTAGATGCTGATGCCGCTGAACTGGAAGAGAGCGGCGCCGCGGCAGTGCGGCGGCAGGCTTGGTTACCGCTGAGGGCGGCGTAACGTGGCACAGCGATCAGTTTGGCGCGGACAGTTACGCCTGGCGCTCGTATCTTGTCCTGTCGCGCTGTTCAGCGCCAAGCACGACCGCGGCAGCATAAAATTCAATCTCATCAACCCGGAGACGGGGAACCGGATCCGGATGATTTCCGTGGACGCTGAGACGGGGAAGGAGGTCGAGCGTCGCAACCTTGTCAAAGGCTACGAATTCAAGAAAAACACTTATCTTCTTCTGACAAACGAAGACCTCGACAGCGTGAAAGTCGAGAGTTCGGATGTTATGACCGTCGAGAAATTTGTCGACGCCAGTTCGATCGATCCGCTTTACTACGATTTGGGATATTACCTGGCTCCTGACGGCGGCGCCGGGCGGGATGTTTATCAGATCCTTCGCGAGGCGATCGGGCGAACGGGGCGCGTGGCGTTGTCTCGTGTGGTGATCAGTCAACGGGAACGCGTTATCGCGTTACGGCCGTTCGGGGACGGCCTTGCCGCGCACACGCTGTTTGAGCAGCGCGATCTGAATGACGCGAGCGGTCTCTTTGATAAACCGGCTCATGTCGATGAGGAGATGGTAAAGCTCGCTACTCAACTCATCGACCGTCAGACGGCTGCCTATGATCCCACGGACATTGAAGACCGCTACGAAACGCGTCTGCGGGCCATGCTGGACGCCAAGTTGAAGGGCGAAGGCATTGACCTGGAGGCGGTTCCCGAGCCGGCGGCGACCAACGTCATCGACTTGATGGCAGCGCTGAGAAAGAGCCTGAGCGAGGCCGAATCGACCGCCGCGCCTGCCGCGGCGGAGGGTGGCAAGGCCGCCAAGCCAACCAAGAACCCGCCGGCAAAAACCTCTCCTCCCCCGGCAAAGACGCGCAAGCGCGCTTCATGAGGGGCACCATGATCGATCGCGAGACAGCCGACAGGCTCAGGGCAGTATTGAGCAACCTTCAAGTCGCAATCTACAACGAAAGCGACGTGCCCGAACCGGCGCAGGAGAAGCTGTTGGACCTGATCTCGGCGGAGGGTTTCCAGCTCATCGACGAGCTCGAAGGGGTGGTTCGCTAGGGCATCTTCCCCTGGAGGGGAAGCCCGCGAGCGCATATTTACCGCGCGATTTCATCAGTCTGAGATCGCTTCGCGAATTTGGGTCCCGCTGGTGTTGCGCTAGACCATTTTCAGCCTGACTGTGCACGCCGAAAATGGTCTATCTCTTTGTTTGATCGCATGATTCACGCGCCGGGGACGTTCCGCTCAGCGCGATCATGCTCTAGTCTCCTAGCCGCGGCTGGGTGAACGTTTTCTTGCGCGGCCGCCCACGCTTCGGCGATGCAGACTTTGTTTTCCGCACTTCCCCGATGAGCGGCATTTTCAGCTGCCGGTCTATTTGCTGGTCGGCAACGGGCTGCTCGGCCTTAATCTTTTCCTGGTGATCGAGCATTCGGCGGAGATGATCTTTGGCTATCGCGGCCAAGGTGACCTCCTGTCTGGCCTGAAGCATATCAAGGCACATATTTCTGACGTCGGCAAACAGCGGATAACCGGTATCCTCGGAGTGCCCCGTCCCGCTTCATCCGGGCCCCGTGCCGGTCCCACAGTGGATCTGAAAATAGGCCGGCGCTGGTGGAGCTGAGGGGAATCGAACCCCTGACCTCCTCATTGCGAACGAGGCGCTCTCCCAACTGAGCTACAGCCCCATCGCCGGTCTCGACGTCCAGCCTATCGACAGTCAGGCGAGGCGCCCCTAATGATCGGAGCTTCCCGGGAAGTCAACAGGCTTTTACCGCGCCGAAAGCGTCTCCCACACGTCACCCGACGGCGGCAGCCCGAGGATGTGCCGGCGGTGCCACAGCGCGTAGAACAGCAGCTTCCAGCAGGCAAAGCCGTGCCGCCAGCGACGGATGTCGCGGAACAGCGCCTCAACCTTCTCCGGATGGGCGATCTCGGCGACGCCGGGCTGCGCCGCGACCAGCGGACCAAGCCGCGTGCCCTGTGCCTTGATCCATGCGCCGACCGGCACGGTGAACCCGGACTTCGGCGCGAACGGCCGGGCGGCCGGCTGATTCTTCTCCAGCCATTTCCGGAGGATCCATTTCCCCATGCCGCGCCGCAGCTTCATCTGGTCCGGCAGGCGGTAGGCGGCGGCCATCACGCCGGGGTCGAGGAACGGCGTGCGGCCTTCCACCGCGTGCGCCATCATGCAGCGATCCAGCTTCAGCAGCAGGTCGTGCGGCAGCCAGTCGGTCATGTCCAGCGCCTGCGCCGCCGCCAGCGGCGACCGTCCGCCCTCCGCCGCTCGGACTTCGGCCGCCGCCATGCCGTCGCGCCAGGTGGTCGGCCGGTTGCGGAGAACCGGCACCCTGTCGAAGCTGCCGCCGGCCCACATCGTCCGGCCGCCGCGCCACCACGGCAGCGTCGCCTGGCGATAGCGCTTGTAGCCGCCGAAGATCTCGTCGCCGCCCTCGCCGGTCAGCACGACCTTGACGTCCTGGCGGGCACGCCGGGCCAGAAACCAGGACGGAATGATGGCATAGTCCATCGTCGGGATCGTCCATCGCCGCGACGATTTCCGGCAGATGCTGCCAGACCATCTTTTCCGTGACCTCGATCGGTTCGTGCCTGCGCCCCGACGGCGCGGGCGATGGCGGCGGCCTGCTCGCGTTCGTCGGCGGCGCCGGGGGCGTCGAAACCGGCGGTGAAGGCCAGCACCGGCTGGTCGTTCAGCCGAGCCATCAGGGTGATCAGGGTCGCGCTGTCGATGCCGCCGGAGAGGAACATGCCGTAGGGCACGTCGCTGCGCTGATGCAGTTCGACGCTTTCCATCAAGGCCTGATCCAGGCGCTGCAGCGCGGTGTCCTCGTCGATGTCCTCGGGCGGCGCGGCCGGGACCGGGATTGATCTGCCGCCGATCCAGGATATGCCCGTCGGAGCAGGTGATGGTCTCGCCGGGCAGCACGCGCTGGATGCCCTCGAAAATGGTGTCCGCGCCGGTGGTGAACTGAAGCTGCAGCAGTTCCTCCACCGCGGCGGGGCGCACCGCGCGCTTCACCAGCCCGGCTTCCAGCAGGGCCTGCGGTTCCGAGGCGAACGCCAGTCCGCCGTCGATCGTGGCGATGTAGAGCGGCTTGATGCCGAACGGGTCGCGCGACAGGGTGACGTGCGGCGCACGCGTTCATGAATGGCGATGCCGTACATGCCGCGGAGTTGCTTCGCATAGTCCGGCCCGTCGCGCAGCCACAGATGCAGCGGCGGCTCGCAGTCGCTGTTGGTGGCGAAGTTCACGCCGGGCAGCGACTCGCGCAGTTCGCGATAATTGTAGATCTCGCCGTTGGCGACCAGCGTGGACGGAGCCGGCGAAAAACGGCTGGTCGCCGGTGACCAGGTCGATGATGGCCAGGCGATTGTGCAGCAGGGCGACCCGGCCCATCACGGCATGGCCGCTGCCGTCCGGGACCGCGGTGGTGCAGGGCGCCGATCAGCTTCGACAGGACGTTCGGATCGGGCGGCGCGGCGCCGGGCGAGAGGATCAGTCCAGCGATGCCGCACATAGTTAAGAGAGTTCTCCAAAAGCCGAACTGGCGCATGCGCCGATCGATAGCGCATTTGCGGCAACTGTCGCCAGGGCGCAGGCAGCACGTGGGGTCACGGTCGGCCGCCACCAGATGTGGTGGGTATCGGACCGGCACGAATCGATCACAAGGCGCGGCCTGGACGCTTGACTCGCCGGGGTCGGGCTTCTAGACATCGCGCCCTCGGCCAACCCAAGGGTTACCTTATGGGATGGTCGCCGGTTCGCAGGCACACGACGCACGCGGCGCCGCCCTTCCGTCAGGATTGGGCTTAGGCCGTCTGCCTTCGTCACCCCGCTGGATGGGATATCCCATGCCGGCGGGCTTTGTCTGTTAGGTGGCGATCGACCCAGGACCCGCGGCGAAGCGCTGTACGAGACAGAGAAAGAGGTCCATGCCGACCATCAACCAGCTTATCGCCCATGGGCGCGAGCGGCCGAAGCACCGGAACTCGGTTCCGGCTCTGCAGGGCTGCCCGCAGAAGCGTGGGGTTTGCACGCGCGTCTATACGACGACGCCGAAGAAGCCGAACTCGGCGCTGCGCAAGGTGGCGAAGGTTCGGCTGACCAACGGCTATGAAGTGGTGAGCTACATTCCGGGCGAAGGGCACAATCTGCAGGAGCACTCGGTGGTGCTGATCCGCGGCGGACGCGTGAAGGATCTTCCGGGCGTGCGCTATCACATCCTGCGTGGCGTGCTGGACACCCAGGGCATTGCCGAAGCGTCGTCAGCGCCGGTCGCTGTATGGCGCGAAGCGGCCGAAGTAGGGGGCGATCGCATGTCTCGTCGTCACCGCGCGGATAAGCGCGAAATCCTGCCGGACGCGAAGTTCGGCGACGTCGTCCTCAGCCGCTTCATGAACGCGCTGATGTATGACGGCAAGAAAGTCGGCGGCCGAGGGCATCGTCTACAATGCCCTGGACGTGCTGAAGCGCCGCGGTGGCGCCGCCGCCGATCCGATCCGGATGTTCCATGAGGCGCTGGATAACGTGAAGCCGGCCGTCGAAGTCCGCTCGCGCCGCGTTGGCGGTGCCACGTATCAGGTGCCGGTCGAAGTCCGGGCGGAGCGGCGCCAGGCGCTGGCGATCCGCTGGATCATCGACGCCGCCCGCAAGCGCGGCGAGCATACGATGCAGGACCGCTTGTCCAACGAGCTGCTGGACGCGGTGAACAACCGCGGTTCGGCGGTGAAGAAGCGTGAGGATACCCATCGGATGGCCGAGGCCAACAAGGCCTTCAGTCATTACCGTTGGTAAGGCCTGACCGCGCGCGAGCGTGTGAACCAGGCCCTGGGACTTAGGCTACGGCACAACCCAAAAGATCCGGTGGATCTACGGAGATACGACGATGGGTAAGGCGAAATTCGAGCGGAACAAGCCGCACTGCAACATCGGCACGATCGGCCACGTCGATCATGGCAAGACGTCGCTGACGGCCGCCATCACCAAGGTGCTGGCGGAAACCGGCGGCGCCACCTACACGGCGTACGACCAGATCGACAAGGCGCCGGAAGAGAAGGCGCGTGGCATCACGATCTCCACCGCTCACGTCGAGTATGAGACGAAGAATCGCCACTACGCCCACGTCGATTGCCCCGGCCACGCCGACTATGTGAAGAACATGATCACCGGCGCGGCGCAGATGGACGGCGCGATCCTGGTGGTGTCCGCCGCCGACGGCCCGATGCCGCAGACCCGGGAGCACATCCTGCTCGCCCGCCAGGTCGGCGTGCCGGCGCTGGTGGTGTATCCTGAACAAGTGCGACATGGTCGACGACCCCGAACTGCTCGAACTGGTCGAGATGGAGGTGCGCGAACTTCTGTCGTCCTACCAGTTCCCCGGCGACGACATCCCGATCATCCATGGTTCCGCGCTGATGGCGCTGGAAGGCAAGAACCCGGAACTCGGCCATGACTCGATCCTGAAGCTGATGGAGGCGGTCGACGAATACATCCCGCAGCCGGAGCGCGCGACCGAGCGTCCGTTCCTGATGCCGATCGAAGACGTGTTCTCGATCTCCGGCCGCGGCACCGTGGTGACCGGCCGCGTCGAGCGCGGCATCGTCAAGGTCGGCGAGGAAGTCGAGATCGTCGGCATCAAGAACACCGTGAAGACGGTCGTGACCGGCGTCGAGATGTTCCGCAAGCTGCTCGACCAGGGCCAGGCCGGCGACAACATCGGCGCCCTGCTGCGCGGCACCAAGCGTGAGGACGTGGAGCGCGGCCAGGTGCTGGCGAAGCCCGGCTCGATCACGCCGCACACCAAGTTCAAGGCGGAAGCCTACATCCTGACCAAGGAAGAGGGCGGCCGTCACACCCCGTTCTTCACCAACTACCGGCCGCAGTTCTACTTCCGCACGACCGACGTGACGGGTGTGGTGACGCTTGCCGGAAGGCACCGAAATGGTGATGCCGGGCGACAACGTGTCGATGGACGTCGAGCTGATCGCACCGATCGCGATGGACGACGGCCTGCGCTTCGCGATCCGCGAAGGCGGCCGAACCGTCGGCGCCGGCGTGGTCGCCAGCATCCAGGCCTGATAACGAAACATTGCCGGCGCTTCGCCCGTTCCTGACGGACGGTGGGGCGCCGGCTCTCGTTTCGGCGGGAACTTTGAAGAGCGAACGATGGACAATCAGAATATCCGCATCCGCCTGAAGGCCTACGATCACCGCGTGCTGGACAACAGCACGAAGGAGATCGTGAACACGGCCAAGCGCACGGGTGCCCGGGTTCGCGGACCGATCCCGCTGCCGACCCATATCGAGCGGTTCACGGTGAACCGCTCCCCGCACGTGGACAAGAAAAGCCGTGAGCAGTTCGAGATCCGGACGCACCGGCGGCTGTTGGACATCGTGGAGCCGACCCCGCAGACGGTGGACGCGCTGATGAAGCTCGACCTCGCCGCCGGCGTGGATGTTGAGATCAAGATCTAGAGACCATGCCACACAGCCCTACTTACGCACCGGTCTGCTGGCCAAAAAGCTTGGCATGACCCGGATATTCAAGGACGACGGCACCCACGTGCCGGTCACCGTGCTGCACCTGGACCAGGTGCAGGTCGTCGCCGCGCGCACCGAGGAGAAGGACGGCTACACCGCTGTCCAGATCGGCTGGGGCAAGGCGAAGGTGAAGAACGTCAGCCAGCCGAACCGCGGCCACTTCGCCAAGGCGAAGGTCGAGCCGAAGAAGAAGCTGGTGGAATTCCGTGTCGCGCCCGATGCGCTGCTGGAGCCGGGCGCGACGCTGTCCGCCGCGCATTTCAGCGCCGGCCAGAAGGTCGATGTCTGCGGCACCTCCAAGGGCAAGGGCTTCGCCGGCGGCATGAAGCGGTGGAATTTCGCCGGTCTTGAGGCCTCGCACGGCGTGTCGATCAGCCATCGGTCGCCTGGGTTCGACGGGTAACCGGCAGGATCCCGGCAAGACCTTCAAGAACAAGAAGATGGCCGGCCATCTCGGCGTCGAGCGGATCACCACGCTGAATCTGGAAGTGGCGGCCGTGGACGCGGAGAAGGGCCTGCTGATGATCAAGGGCGCCGTTCCGGGCAGCAAGGACGGCTACGTGCTGGTGCGCGATGCGATCAAGCGTCCGCGTCCGGCCGATGCGGCCTATCCGGCGGCGCTGATCGAAGCGGCGCGCCGAAACGCCGGTTGCCGGCTGAGGAACAGGCAGATGCAGATCGATATCATCACGCTTGAAAATGCCTCCGCCGGCAGCGCCGAGTTGCCGGATGAGATTTTCAAGGTCGAGCCGCGCAAGGACATCATGGCGCGGGTCGTTCACTGGCAGTTGTCGAAGCGCCGCGCCGGCAACCACAAGGTCAAGGGGATGTCGGAAGTCTCCGGCACCACCAGAGAAGCCGTACAAGCAGAAGGGCACCGGCAACGCCCGTCAGGGCAGCCTGCGCTCGCCGCAGTTCCGCACCGGCGGCGTCGTGCATGGCCCCGTCGTGCGCTCGCACGAATACAGCCTGAACAAGAAGGTTCGCCGGCTTGGGCTGATCTCCGCGTTGTCGCAGAAGCTGGCCGAGAACAAGCTGGTGGTGCTGGACGCGGCGACCAGCGCGCCGAAGACCGGCGAACTGGCGAAGAAGATCAAGGCGCTGGGCTGGACGTCGGCGCTGATCATCGACGGCGCCGTGGACGAGGGGTTTCTCCGCGCCAGCCGCAACATCCACCAGCCTGGATGTGCTGCCGACCATCGGCGCCAACGTCTACGACATCCTGAACCACGACGTGCTGGCGATCACCACCGCCGGACTCGAGGGTCTGAAGGCTCGCATCAATGGGAACGGAGCCGCTTTCACACCCGAGCCGCCGGTGACAGATGCGCCCGTCGCCGGAGCCGCACGGCAAGCCGAAACAGCCGATGAATCGGGGGCGACAGGAGTCCAGCCATGACCGCCGCACCGAAGAAGCCGCTGTCGCGTGAGGCGATGTACAAGATCATCCGCGCGCCGCTGATCACCGAGAAGATGACCTTTCTCTCCGAGAAGAACCAGGTCGGCTTCAAGGTCGCCACCGACGCCACCAAGCCGCAGATCGCCGCGGCGGTCGAGGCGCTGTTCAACGTCAAGGTCGCTGTCGGTGAACACGCTGATCCAGAAGGGCAAGACCAAGCGCTTCAAGGGACGTCCGGGCGTGCGCTCGGATGTCAAGAAAGCCATCGTGACGCTGGCCCCGGGCCAGTCGATCGATTTCACCACCAGCCTCGCATAAGGCTCGCGGATTATGGCACTCAGGCAATTCAATCCGGTCACGGCCAGCCTTCGCGGCACCGTGCTGATCGACCGCTCCGAACTGTGGAAGGGCAAGCCCGTCAAGGGATTGACCGAGGGTCAGCACAGCCACGGCGGACGCAACAACCACGGCCGCATCACCAGCCGGTTCCGCGGCGGCGGGCACAAGCAGGCCTATCGCGTGGTCGACTTCAAGCGGCGCAAGTTCGACGTGCCCGGCGTACGGTGGAGCGCCTGGAATACGATCCGAACCGCACCGCGTTCATCGCGCTGATCAAGTACCAGGACGGCGAGCTGGCCTATATCCTGGCGCCGCAGCGTCTGAAGGTCGGTGACCAGGTCATCGCCGGCGCCCGCGTCGACATCAAGCCGGGCAACGCGATGCCGCTGGCGGCGATCCCGGTGGGCACGATCATCCACAACATCGAGATGAAGGTCGGCGCCGGCGGCAAGATCGCCCGTTCGGCCGGCACCTTCGCGCAGCTGGTCGGCAAGGACGCCGGCTACGCGCAGATCAAGCTGATGTCCGGCGAACTGCGCGTGGTGCGGTCCGAGTGCATCGCCTCGATCGGCGCGGTGTCCAACCCGGACAACATGAACCAGAAGATCGGCAAGGCCGGCCGCATGCGGTGGCTGGGCTTCAAGCCGCACAACCGCGGTGTGGTCATGAACCCGGTCGATCATCCGCTGGGCGGCGGCGAAGGCCGCAGTTCGGGCGGCCGTCATCCGGTCTCGCCGTGGGGTCAGCCGGCCAAGGGCTACAAGACGCGCGGCAACAAGCGGACGGACAGCCTGATCATCCGCCGCCGGAACAAGGGTAAGTAAGATGGCGCGTTCCGTATGGAAGGGTCCGTTCGTCGACGGCTACCTGCTGGCAAAGGCCGAGGCGGCGAAGGCGTCGTCGCGCAACGAGATCATCAAGATCTGGTCGCGCCGCTCGACCATTCTGCCGCAGTTCGTCGGCCTGACCTTCGGGGTCTACAACGGCCACAAGTTCCTGCCGGTGCAGGTGAACGAGAACATGGTCGGCCACAAGTTCGGCGAATTCTCGCCGACCCGGACCTTCACCGGGCACGCGGCCGACAAGAAGGCGAGGCGCGGCTGACATGAGCAAGCCGAACGCACGAACGGGGCCTGCCCGACACCGAGGCGCAGGCGATCGTCAGCAACCTGCGGATCAGCCCGCGCAAGCTGAACCTGGTCGCGGCGATGATCCGCAACCTGCCGGCCGGCACGCGCCGTCGCGACGCTGACCTTCAGCAAGCGCCGGATCGCCGCATCAGGTGAAGAAGGCGCTGGAGAGCGCCATCGCCAACGCCGAGAACAATCATTCGCTCGACGTCGACCGTCTGGTCGTGGCGCGCGCCGAAGTCGGCCGCTCCATCGTGATGCGGCGCTTCCATGCGCGTGGCCGCGGTCGCGCGGCACGGGTCGAAAAGTGGTTCAGCCATCTGAAGATCGTCGTCGCGGAACGCGCGCAGGACGCAGAAAAGGAGACCGCATAGTATGGGTCACAAAGTCAATCCGGTCGGTCTGCGTCTCGGCATCAACCGCACCTGGGACAGCCGCTGGTTCGCCGGCACCGACTATTCCAAGCTGCTGCACGACGACTTCAAGCTTCGCAACTCATCTGCGCACCAAGCTGCGCGGCGCCGGCGTGTCGCGCGTGGTGATCGAGCGTCCGGCGAAGAAGCCGCGCGTGACGATCTATGCGGCGCGGCCGGGCGTGGTGATCGGCAAGAAGGGCCAGGACATCGAGGTTCTGAAGAAGGATCTCAGCAAGATGGCCAAGGCCGAGGTGTCGCTGAACATCGTCGAAATCCGCAAGCCGGAGATCGATGCGACCCTGGTGGCCGAGAACATCGCCCAGCAGCTTGAACGTCGCGTGGCGTTCCGCCGGGCGATGAAGCGCGCGGTGCAGTCGGCGATGCGTCTGGGCGCCCAGGGCATCCGGATCAACTGCGGCGGCCGTCTCGGCGGCGCGGAAATCGCTCGGGTGGAATGGTATCGCGAAGGCCGCGTGCCGCTGCACACGCTGCGCGCCGACATCGACTACGGCATCGCCACGGCGAAGACGACGTATGGCACCTGCGGCGTGAAGGTGTGGGTGTTCAAGGGCGAAATCCTGGCTCACGACCCGATGGCGCAGGACCGCAAGGCCGCCGAACAGGCGCCGCAGCGGTAATCATGCGGTAATGGAATCGTAGAAAATGCTTTCTCCGAAACGGACGAAATATCGCAAGCAGCACAAGGGCCGCATCCATGGCTTGTCCAAGGGTGGCACCACGCTGAACTTCGGCACCATTCGGCCTGAAGGCACTGGAGCCGGAGCGGATCACCGCGCGTCAGATCGAATCGGCCCGGCGGGCGATCACCCGCGCGATGAAGCGCGCCGGGCGTGTGTGGATCCGCATCTTCCCGGATGTGCCGGTCTCCACCAAGCCGGCCGAAGTCCGCATGGGCTCCGGCAAGGGCTCGCCGGAGTTCTGGGTGGCGCGCGTCGCGCCCGGCCGCATCATGTTCGAGATCGACGGCGTGACGCCCGGATCTGGCGCGTGAGGCGCTGACGCTCGGCGCGGCGAAGCTGCCGATCCGGACGAAATTCATCGCGCGGATCGGAGACGCCTGATGGCCAAGAACGCTCTCTACAAGGCCGGCGATATCCGCGCGAAGACGCCGGATGAGCTGTCGGGCCTGCTGCTGGACCTGCGCAAGGAGCAGTTCAACCTGCGTTTCCAGCGTGCCACGGGCCAGCAGGAAGGCACCGGGCGGGTGCGCGAGGTTCGCCGCGAGATCGCGCGCGTGAAAACCATCCAGGCGGAACGAGTGCGCTCCGTCCAAATGTCAGCAAAGCAGGCCGAACCGAGTGGTTCGGCCGCCAGGTCGTAAGGAGAGAGGGCGATGCCAAGGCGCGTCCTGACAGGACGGGTGACCAGCGACAAGATGGACAAGACCATTACGGTTCTTGTCGATCGGCGCGTGATGCACCCGCTGTACAAGAAGTTCATCCGCAAGTCGAAGAAGTACGCCGCGCACGATGAGGCGAACGTGTGCAAGGTCGGCGACATGGTGCGCATCATCGAATGCGCGCCGATCAGCAAGCGGAAGACCTGGACCCTGGTCGAGCGCAACGGCGCAGATCGTCGGCGGTGCCGAGGCCGAGGACGCGTGCCATCGTCGAGTCGCATCCTGCGCCGCCCGCGCCGGCGCACGATGCACCTGCCGCGTAAGGGAGACGGTCCATGATTCATGTCGAGACCAATCTCGAAGTCGCCGACAACTCCGGCGCGCGCCGCGTGCAGTGCATCAAGGTGCTCGGCGGTTCGAAGCGAAAGTTCGCCTCGGTCGGCGACGTCATCGTCGTGTCGATCAAGGAAGCCATTCCGCGCGGCAAGGTGAAGAAGGGCGACGTCCACCAGGCGGTGATCGTGCGCACGTCGTTTCCCGGTGCGCCGCGCCGATGGCAGCGCCATCCGCTTCGACCGCAACGCCGCCGTGCTGATCAACAAGCAGCAGGAGCCGATCGGCACCCGCATCTTCGGCCCGGTGGTGCGTGAACTGCGTGGGCGCAAGTTCATGAAGATCATTTCTCTCGCGCCGGAGGTGTCTGTAATGGCCGCGCGCATCCGCAAGGGCGACATCGTCCTGGTGACGACCGGCAAGAGCAAGGGCCAGCGCGGCGAAGTGCTGCGCGTGTTTCCCGACGGCCGAACGGGCCATCGTGCAGGGGGCCGCGATGGCGCGCCACCACACGAAGCCGACCGGGATGGGCCAGCCGGGCGGGATCGTCGACAAGGAGGCGACGATCCATCTGTCCAATCTGAAGCTGATCGACCCGAAGAGCGAGAAGCCGACCAAGGTCGGGTTCCGCGTCCTGGAGGGTGGTCGCAAGGTCCGCGTCGCCAAGGCGACCGGCGAAGTGATCGAAGGCTAGTGCGATGAGCGGAACGAAAAATCAGCCCAAGGGCAAGACGGGCGGCAAGGCCGGAGCAGCGGCCGCGGCAGTCGCGGAACGGGCGGTCCTCCGGCCGGCAAGGATGCGCAGCGCGCCGCGCGCCGGGTCGAGATGGTGGGCGTCGAAGCGCCGGTGACATCACCGGCTGAGATGCCGCGTCTGCTGCAGCGCTACCGCGAGCGAAGTGCGGGCCAAGCTGCGGCACGGAGTTCGGCTACAAGAACGAGATGCAGATCCCGAAGCTGGAGAAGATCGTCATCAACATGGGCGTCGGCGAGGCGACCGGCGACCAGAAGAAGCTGGATGCCGCGGTGGCCGAACTGAACGCGATCGCCGGTCAGCGCCCGGTGAAGACGGTGGCCAAGAAGGCGATCGCCGGGTTCAAGATCCGCAAGGGCTTGCCGATCGGCTGCAAGGTCACGCTGCGCAAGGCGCGCATGTATGAGTTCCTGGACCGGTTGGTCACCATCGCCATGCCGCGGCGTGCGTGATTTCCGCGGCATCACCGGCAAGGGCTTCGATGGCCGCGGCAACTTCGCCATGGGTCTGAAGGAACAGATCATCTTCCCGGAGATCAACTACGACCGGGTCGACGACGTTCGCGGCATGGACATCCAGTTCGTCACCACCGCGAAGACCGATGCCGAAGCGAAGGCCTTGCTGAAGGCTTTCGACATACCTTTCGCCAACTGAGTTTTGGAAAACCCCCGGGGTAAGACCCGGTAGGTTCCGGAGGATCTAAACAGGATGGCCAAAACTTCCCAGGTCAACCGCAACAAGATGCGTGAGAAGATGGCGAAGCGCGACAAGCCGAAGCGCCAGGCGCTCAAGGACGTGCTGATGGACCGCACGCTGCCGGTCGAGGACCGCTTCAACGCTTCCTTGAAGCTGGCGCAGATGCCGCGCAACGGCGCGTCGGTGCGGGTCCGGCTGCGCTGCGAGACTGACCGGCCGGTCGCGCGGCAATTATCGCAAGTTCAAGCTCTGCCGCATCGCGCTGCGCGATCTGGCCAGCGCCGGGCAGATCCCCGGCATGGTCAAGGCGAGCTGGTAAGGGAACGGTACCGATGTCCATGTCCGATCCCGTCGGGGATATGCTGACCCGCATCCGCAATGCGCAGCGCGCGCGCCACTCGGTCTGCGTGGCGCCGGCGTCGAAGCTGCGGGAGAACGTGCTGGGCGTGCTGAAGCGCGAGGGCTTCATCCGGGGCTATGCCTCGGAGCAGCTTCGCCCGGGCGTCGCGCAGTTGCGCATCGAGCTGAAGTACAACGAGGGCGAACCGGTCATCAAGGAGATCAATCGCGTCTCCAAGCCGGGCCGCCGGGTGTATGCGAAGATCAAGGAACTGCCGCGGGTCTATGCCGGCCTGGGTATTTCCATCCTGTCCACGCCGCAGGGCGTGATGAGCGATGCCGAGGCGCGCGCTGCCAATGTTGGCGGCGAAGTCCTCTGCCGCGTGTTCTAAGGGGAAAGCGCGTATGTCACGCGTCGGAAAATATCCGGTCGAAATTCCCGCCGGTGTGCAGGTCGCCATCGCCGGGGGCATGGTGACCGCGAAGGGCAGGCTGGGCGAGCTGAAGATGCCGCTGACCGACCTGGTCGAGGTGACGATCGACGGCAACAAGGTTACCGTCAAGCCGGTCAGCAACGAGACCCGCAACCGGCATGATGTGGGGCACCACGCGCGCGATGATCGCGACGATGGTGAAGGGTGTCTCCACCGGCTACGCGAAGTCGCTGGAGATCACCGGCACCGGCTATCGCGCCGCGGTGCAGGGCAAGAACCTGGAGATCAACCTCGGGTTTCTCGCATCCGGTGGTCTATCCGGTGCCGGAAGGCATCAAGATCACCTGCGAGCGGCCGACCTCGATCAAGGTGGAAGGCATCGACAAGCGCCTGGTCGGCCAGGTGGCATCGGAGATCCGCGCGTTCCGTCCGCCGGAGCCGTACAAGGGCAAGGGTGCGCGCTACACCGACGAAATTATCCGGCGCAAGGAAGGCAAGAAGAAATGAGCGCCAAGCACGATCTCGCCACTCGCCGCAAGAGCCGGCTGCGCTATCAGATCAAGCAGAAGTCGCACGGGCGTCCCCGCCTGTCGGTGTTCCGCTCGGGCAAGAACATCTACGCCCAGGTCATCGACGACACGCAAGGGCCATACCGTGGCCGCTGCGTCGACGCTGGATGCCAGCCTGAAGGCCGACCTGAAGACCGGCGCCGACAAGGCCGCCGCCGCGGCGGTCGGCAAGCTGGTCGCCGAACGCGCGCTGGCCGCCGGCATCAAGCAGGTCGTCTTCGACCGCGGCGCCTATCTGTATCATGGCCGGGTCAAGACCCTGGCCGATGCCGCCCGCGAAGGCGGGCTGGACTTCTAAAGGGATCCGATTGAATGGCACGTGAACCGAGAGAAGGGCGGCCGCGAGCCGGGATCGCGAGCGCGGTGGCGACCGCGAGCCCGATGACGGCATCATCGACAAGCTGGTCACCATCAACCGCGTCGCCAAGGTGGTGAAGGGCGGACGTCGCTTCGCCTTTGCCGCGCTGGTCGTGGTCGGCGACCAGAAAGGCCGCGTCGGCTACGGCGCCGGCAAGGCGCGCGAGGTGCCGGAGGCCATCCGCAAGGCGACCGAACGCGCCAAGCGCGGCATGATCCGGGTGCCGATGAAGGAAGGCCGCACGCTGCATCACGACGTCGAAGGGCCACTTCGGCGCCGGCAACGTGATCCTGCGCTCGGCCACGGCCGGCACCGGCATCATCGCCGGCGGTCCGTTGCGCGCGGTGTTCGAGACGCTGGGCATCGGCGACGTCGTGGCCAAGAGCCTCGGCAGCCGGAACCCGCATAACATGGTGAAGGCGGCGTTCGCGGCGCTGCAGAAATGCGCCAGCCCGCGGTCGGTCGCCACGCGCCGCGGCAAGAAAGTGCCGGAGCTGTTCGGCCGCCGTGACGGCCCGCCACGCCGCGCCGGCCCACGGGTCACAGCGGAGGCACCGGCCAATGCCTAAGGTTCGCGTGACGCAGATCGCGTCGGCCCTGGGCCGCAAGCCCGGCCAGAAGGAAACGCTGGTCGGCCTCGGCCTGAACAAATGCGGAGCGACCCGCGAGCTGGAGGACACGCCTTCGGTGCGCGGCATGATCCGCAAGGTCGCCCACCTGATCAAGGTGGAGGAGCTGTCCTGACATGAACCTCAACGAACTGCGCGACAATCCCGGCGCGCGCCTGAAGTCCAAGCGGCTCGGCCGCGGCATCGGTTCGGGCAAGGGCAAGACGTCCGGCAAGGGCGTCAAGGGCCAGAAGGCGCGCGAGGGCGTGGCGCTGAACGGCTTCGAAGGCGGCCAGTTGCCGATCTATCGCCGGTTGCCGAAGCGCGGCTTCCACAATCATTTCCGCAAGGAATACGCGCCGGTCAACCTGGGCGCGCTGGATGCGGCGATCGAGGCCGGCAAGATCGACGGCTCGCAGCCGATCACCGAGGCAATCCTGTTCGCCGCCGGCCTGGCCTCGCAGCGACAAGGACGGCGTCCGGCTGCTGGGTGACGGCACGATCACCCGCGCGATCACCATCACCGTCGTCCGGCGCTTCGGCGACCGGCGAAGGCGGCGGTCGAAGCGGCCGGCGGATCGGTGACGACGACGGTTGCTCCGAAAGCGGCTGCGGCGCAGAAGCGGCCTGAGACCCGCGGATGCGATGAAGCGAAAGCCACGCGGGCGGTCGCGGACGCCCGGCGTGGCTTTTTGCTTGACCAGTATCCGGCTTGCGCCCAAGTCGGCTCAGACAGACGAATAGGCGTCCCGCTCACAAAGGCGACATCTCCATGGCCTCCGCTGCCGAACAGCTAGCAGCCAATCTCAATCTGGGCGTCTTCTCCAAGGCGACCGAACTGAAGCAGCGTATCTGGTTCACGCTGGGGGCGCTGATCGTCTATCGCCTGGGCACCTACATCCCGGTTCCGGGCGTGGACGCCTCGGTGATGGCGCAGATGCTGTCGCAGCACGGCGGCGGCCTGCTGGGCATGTTCGACATGTTCACCGGCGGGGCGCTGCGGCGCATGACCGTGTTCGCGCTGAACATCATGCCCTACATCAGTGCCAGCATCATCATCCAGCTGATGACCAGCGCCGTGCCGACGCTCGAGGCACTGAAGAAGGAAGGCGAGCAGGGGCGCAAGAAGCTCAACCAGTATACCCGCTACCTGACCGTGCTGATCGCCATGTTCCAGTCCTACGGCATCGCCGTCGGTCTCGAGACCATGCATGGCAGCATGGGCGCGGCGGTGATCGATCCGGGCTGGTTCTTCCGCTTCTCCTGCGTGATCACGCTGGTTGGCGGCACCATGTTCCTGATGTGGGTGGGCGAGCAGATCACCGCCCGCGGCATCGGCAACGGCACCAGCCTGATCATCATGGCCGGTATCGTCGCCAACCTGCCGACCGCATTCGCCTCGATGCTCGAAATGGGGCGCACCGGCGCGCTGTCGCCGTTCTTCATCCTGATCTTCGTGGTCATCGCCGTCGTTACGGTCACGGTCATCGTGTTCGTCGAGCGGGCGCAGCGGCGCATCCCGGTGCAGTATCCGAAGCGGCAGGTCGGCAACCGGATGTTCGGCGGCGACTCGACGCATATTCCGCTGAAGATCAACACCTCCGGCGTCATCCCGCCGATTTTCGCCAGTTCGATCCTGCTGATCCCGGCGACCATCGCCGGCTTCGCGACGAACGGGCCACCGTGGCTGCAGATGATCGCGTCTCAGCTCGGGCAGGGTCAGCCGCTTTACCTGGGCCTGTACGCCTTCATGATCATCTTCTTTTCCTATTTCTATACCGCGGTGGTGTTCAATCCCGAGGAAACAGCTGACAATCTGAAGAAATACGGCGGTTTCGTTCCTGGCATCCGGCCTGGGAGCGCGACGGCCGAGTATTTCGACCGCATCCTGACACGGCTGACGACCGTCGGCGGCATCTACCTGGTGGTCGATCTGCCTGCTGCCGCAAATCCTGATCACCGATTACGGGCTGCCGTTTTATTTCGGCGGGACCTCGATTCTGATCGTGGTGTCGGTTACCATGGATACGGTGACGCAGATCCAGTCGCATCTGCTGGCACACCAATACGAAGGTCTTATCCGTAAGACCCGTGGCAGGGGACGTCGGTGAAGCTTATCCTTCTGGGCCCGCCGGGTGCGGGCAAGGGCACCCAGGCGAAGCGCCTGGAAGATCGCTATGGAATCGTGCAGATCTCGACGGGGGACATGCTGCGATCCGAGGTCGCCGCCGGCAGCCCCATCGGTCAAGAGGCGAAGGCGATCATGGCGGCGGGGCAACTCGTCTCGGACGATATCCTGATCCGTCTGCTGGCCTCCCGGCTGGAGCAGCCGGACGCCGCGAAGGGTTTTATCCTCGATGGATTCCCTCGGACCGTGCCGCAGGCTCAGGCCCTGGACCGGTTGCTGGCGCAAAAGGGTCTGGATCTCGACGCCGTCATCGAACTGAAGGTGGATGACGCCGCGCTGACCGACCGGATCGCCGGCCGTTTCACCTGCGCGAGATGCGGCGCCGGCTATCACGACACGTTCAAGCCGACCGCCACCGCCGGTGTCTGCGACGTGTGTGGTTCGACCGAATTCATCCGCCGAGCCGACGACAACCGTGAAACCGTTGTGGCTCGTCTGGAAGCTTATCACCGGCAGACCGCGCCGATCATCCCGCACTATGCGGCGCAAGGCATTCTGCGGACCGTGGATGGGATGGCGGATATCGACGAAGTATCCCGCGAGATCGGCGAGGTATTGGCGGCGGTCGCATAACCACGCTGCGTCCCGAGCGGTTTCATACGGGCGTTGCAACCATCACGCAGAGTTGATAAGTCTTCGTTGACTCCTGCGCGGCGGAAACTATAGTCCCGCGCTCCGGTGCGACCCCATATGGGGGTTTGGCGCCGCTTGCGCGTATTTCAGCCCTTCGGGGCAATAAGAGGTCCGGTGTTGTCGCCGGGCGACAGGAGAATCGAGCGTGGCGCGTATTGCCGGCGTGAACATCCCGACGAATAAACGAGTGACCATCGGGCTTCGCTACATCTATGGCATCGGTCCGACCAAGGCCGCTGCGATCTGTCAGCAGCTTAGCATCCCCGACAATCGTCGGGTCAACCAGCTTTCGGACGACGAAATCCTTCGCATCCGAGAATTGATCGACCGCGAGTATCGCGTTGAGGGCGATCTGCGACGTGAAGTTGCGATGAATATCAAACGTCTGATGGATTTGGGATGCTATCGCGGTCTGCGGCATCGCCGCGGTCTGCCGGTGCGCGGCCAGCGGACCCATACCAACGCACGCACACGCAAGGGCAAGGCCGTGGCAATCGCCGGCAAGAAGAAGGTCACGAAATAAGGCGGATCTCACGACGAGACACGCTACCGACAGTTTAAGCCGCGCCGGTCTTCGGCGCGGTTGCCAGTTGAAGCAGGATACGAAAACTCATGGCGAAACCCGCCGCAGCGGCTCGTCCCCGCCGCAAAGAGCGCAAGAACATCATCGCGGGCGTGGCGCATGTCGCGGCTACGTTCAACAACACAGTTATTACGATCACGGATGCCCAGGGCAACGCCATTGCATGGTCATCCGCGGGTAGCCAGGGGTTCAAGGGCAGCCGCAAGAGCACCCCATACGCCGCCCAGGTGGCGGCCGAGGATGCCGGCAAGAAGGCCCGCGAGCACGGCATGGAGACATTGGAGATCGAGGTCAGCGGGCCGGGTTCGGGACGCGAGAGCGCCCTGCGGGCCTTGCAGGCGGTCGGCTTCTCCGTGTCGACAATCCGCGACATGACGCCGATTCCACACAACGGCTGCCGGCCGCGCAAGCGGCGCCGCGTATGAGACGGGGCGTCTGAAATGCACGTTCGCCCCTGACTGGTCGCCGCCGTCCGGCGCCGTCCGGCCAGGGGCGGACCGGACGGCTGAGGTTGACACTGTCCAAAGGACATCAACCGCGCCCGACGCGGTTCGAAAGGTGTTGGTAGTATGAGGCAGAGCGCAGTTATCCAGAGAAATTGGCAATCTCTGATCAAGCCCGAAAAGCTGGAAGTCGAGCCAGGCGCCGATCCGTCGCGCGTCGCCACCGTCGTCGCCGAACCGCTGGAGCGCGGCTTCGGCATGACCCTTGGCAATGCCATCCGCCGCATCCTGCTGTCGTCGCTGCAAGGCGCGGCGGTCACCGCGGTGCAGATCGATGGCGTGCTGCATGAATTCAGCAGCGTGCCCGGCGTCCGTGAGGACGTCACCGATATCGTGCTGAACATCAAGCAGCTCGCTCTGCGCATGCACGGCGAAGGCCCGAAGCGCATGACGCTGACCGCGACCGGCCCGGGTGAAGTGCGCGCGGGTCAGATCCAGTCAGGCCATGATATCGACATCATGAACCCCGAACTGATCATCTGCACGTTGGATGACGGCGTGAAGCTGGGTATGGAATTCACGGTCAACCTGGGCAAGGGCTACCAGCCGTCCAGCGTCAACCGGCCGGAGGACGCACCGATCGGGCTGATCCCGGTGGACTCGATTTATTCGCCCGTCCGTCGCGTATCCTACAGCGTCGCGCCAACCCGCGTCGGTCAGGTCACCGACTACGACAAGCTGCTGCTGACGGTGGAGACCAACGGCGCTGTGACGCCGGAGGATGCCGTGGCGCTCGCCGCGCGAATTCTGCAGGACCAGTTGCAGTTGTTCATCAACTTCGATGAGCCGCAGCAGATCCGTGCCGAAGAGCCGCAGGACGATCTGCCGTTCAACCGCAACCTGCTGCGCAAGGTGGACGAACTGGAGCTGTCGGTGCGCAGCGCGAACTGCCTGAAGAACGACAACATTGTCTACATCGGCGACCTGGTGCAGAAGTCCGAGCAGGAAATGCTGCGCACGCCGAACTTCGGCCGCAAGTCGCTGAACGAGATCAAGGAAGTTCTGACCTCCATGGGCCTCGGCCTGGGCATGAGTGTCGCGGGTTGGCCGCCGGAGAACATCGAGGACCTGGCCAAGCGGCTCGAAGAGCCGTTCTGAGCGGGAAAAGGGAAACAGATCAATGCGTCACGGAGTGGCCGGCCGGAAGCTCGGCGTCACCTCAACCCACCGCCTCGCCATGTTCCGGAACATGGCGCACGCGCTGCTGAAGCATGAGCAGATAACCACCACCCTGCCGAAGGCCAAGGAACTGCGTCCCGTCGCGGAGAAGCTGATTACCCTGGGCAAGAAGGGTGGTCTGGCCAACAAGCGTCTGGCCTATGCTGAACTGCGTGACGATGTCATCGTGACGAAATTGTTTGGCCCGCTGGCCGATCGCTACAAGGCACGCGCTGGTGGCTATACCCGCGTGCTGAAGGCCGGTGTCCGCTATGGCGACGCTGCCGATATGGCCGTGATCGAACTGGTCGATCGCGATCTCGCGGCCAAGGGTCAGGACAGTGGTCCCGTCGAAGCCAAGGACGACGCCGAAACCCAGGAATAGACGTCAGCATCGCCCAGCTTCTCCACCTCACTTGATGCAGAACTGCGTCGGCGACCGGGGCGAGTCGGTGTGGAAAGCTGGGATGCGCCGGTCGGGCGCCGAAAACATCGCGAAGCCAGTCGTCAACCGATCGATCGTGGCTTCGCCCAATGACCCCCGCGATCAACCGGAGCGGAGGACTTGATGCGCCGGTCTCACGGGATCATCCAGGGGACGACATACTGCTGGAGCAGTACCAGCAGCCCCAGCAGCAAGGTCAATGCGACGCTGTGCTTGAAGGTGCGGGCAAACACCACGCCTTCCTGTCCTTTCAGGTCCGTGACCGACACGCCGGTGGCGATGTTCTGTGGTGAGATCATCTTGCCCATCACCCCACCCGAGGAATTCGTCGCCGCGATCAGCACCGGGTTCAGCCCAAGCTGGTTCGCTGCCACGACCTGCAGATTCCCGAACAGCGCATTGCCCGAGGTATCGCTACCGGACAGGAACACCGCCACCCAACCCAGGAACGGCGATACCAGCGGGAAGATGAAGCCCACCGAAGCGGCACCTTTGCCAAGCGTGTAGGTCATGCCGGAGTAGTTCATCAGGTATGCGAGTGCCACGATCAGCGCCACGGTCAGAATCGCGATCCGGCTCTGCCTCCAGGTTGTCCAAATCGCAGTGACGAAACGTCCTGGCCCAATTCCGACCAAAGCCGCGGTGATGACCGCCGACAGAAGGATCGCCGTCCCCGTGGCGAGCGGCTGGAAGCCCCATATCGCGCCGTAGGGCTTGTTGTTGTACAGCGTGATCGCGATCTGGTTGTGCAAGCCGGGCCAGGGGATCGCTTGCGCACCGATGGCGAACACCTTCAAGTTGGTCCAGACGATCACCACGACGGACACCACGATCCACGGCAGCCACCCTTGCCAGGGAGGCACGGTGGAGTGCCGAAGGGCGTCGGTCACTTTGCTGCTCATGGCGAAAGCGGGGTCGGTCGCCGGCTTCCAGAGCTGCAGGAAAAGCAGCGTCACGATCAGGGCCGTCATCGAGGACAGCACGTCGGTCAATGCGTAATTCAGGTAGTTGGACGTCACGAACTGCGCCCCGGCGAAACTGACACCGGACACCAGCAGCACCGGCCAGATCGCCTTCACCGATCGCCTGCCGCCGTACAGCGCCATGACGTAGAACGGCAGCAGCAATGCCAGGAACGGCAACTGCCGGCCGATCATGGCGCCCAGCTGACTTGCCGGCAGGCCGGTGACCTGACCCAGGACGGTGACCGGCACGCCCAGCGCGCCGAATGCCACCGGCGCGGTGTTGAATATCAGCGTGAAGGTCAGCGCCTCCAGCGCGGGAAAGCCGACCAGGATCAGCAGCGCACTGGTAATCGCCACCGGGGTGCCGAAGCCTGCGATCCCTTCCAGCAGACAGCCGAAGCAGAAGCCGATAACCACCAGAACGATACGGCGGTCGTTCGGCAGGTGGTCGATGACCCAGTCGCGGAATGCATCGAAACGGCCGGACGCGACGGCGATGTTGTAAAGCAGCAGCGCGTTGAACACGATCCACATGACCGGCCACAGCGCGAACACCGCGCCTGCGGCGACGCTATCCAAAGCCAGGCCAATCGGCATCTGCCAGCTTGTCACGGCGATAATGCATGCCACGATCAGCCCGCCCAGGGACGCCTGCCACGCCGGTCGGCGCAGCACGCCGAGCATGACCAGCACAATTGCGATCGGGAGCGCGGCAATGAGGAATGATAGCAGCAGGCTGCCGCCGACAGGCGTCAGCAATTGGTGAAACATATATCCCCCAAGACCTTAAGCAGGTGCCTTATCGCACCATCGGCCCGAACAAGGATAAGACTTTGATTTCGACGCCGCAAGATAGCTCTGGAAGCGCTCGCGGCGTCCCGGTCAGCCGCGATGTAGTGCATCGGTATGCGATCGCTATCGATATTCTGTCGGATGTCCCAGCGCGAAACCGGAATAGCGAAACGTTTCGAGGCCGCGGGCCCTGGCTTCATAGTGAGCCGACAGGCTCGCGCTTGTTGCGGCCCAAGTCCATAGGCTTGAACGCCAAGTCGCGACAGTAGCGTGACAAATGGCTGGGCGAGGGACCGGCCACCGAAACCGTCCGGAGAATGACGCAGGCGCCGAACATGTGCAAGGAGTATTGAAACCCTGCCGCTCACGCGCACGCCGCATTGACGGCCCGGCAGCGTTCCTCGAATCCGGCGGAGATGAAATCGGGACGCTTGTCCAGTCCCCTCATCCAGGCGGCGAGCATGCAAAGCTCCTCCAGTTTCACCACCTCGTCCAACGTACCGGGGGGACATCGAATCTCGAAACCTTGGCCTATCGTATCGAGGGTGGTCTCCACCTGTTCGATCGCCAGCCCACAATCCGTCTCCAGCACCGCCGATCGGACGAGAACGGTTTCGTCCACCTCGTACTCGTCGCGGATCAGTTTCACGATCCAGCGGAACATGTTCATCCAGTTCTTGACGTCATCGGTCGGGTATACCATGGCGTGGGCCTGTGGCGTCTCGTCGTCATTGCCGCCCACTGTGCCTTTATTTGATGAACAACTTATGAATGGCAGCTTCGTGCCAATGGCCAAATCCACCGGGGGGCGTTGACCAGCCGCATCCCCCGGCAATCGCATGGCAGAGATCCCGTGGTGGCGAACCAGCGGCAACGCGCCTGTCTCGGTGCCCTTCGGTCGGAGCGCGTCGTCGGGCGTTGGAGCTTTGCCTCGGGGCTTTCCGCCCGGCCTGTCCCGGGCGACACTGACGAAATGCCGGAACATCCGTCCCTCCGTCCGCTCCGAGTGTCCAGCCAAACCCGCCTGACGGCGGTGATCGTCGCTTGCGCCCTGTTCATGCAGAATCTCAATTCGACGATCATTGCCACGGCACTGCCGACCATGGCGCGTTCGTTCGGTTACGATCCGGTGCGCATGAATGTGGCGCTGACGTCGTACCTGCTCAGCCTGACGGTGTTCATCCCGGCCAGCGGATGGGTGGCGGACCGGTTCGGCACGCGCAATGTTTTCCGTGGCGCGATCATCGTGTTCACCATCGGTTCGATCCTGTGCGGCCTGTCGAACGGCCTTGCGGAGCTGGTTGCCGCGCGGGTGCTGCAAGGGCTCGGCGGTGCGATGATGGTGCCGGTCGGGCGGCTGCTGCTGCTGCGCACCGCGGCGAAATCGGAACTGGTCGCCGCGATGGCATGGCTGACCATGCCGGCGCTGCTGGGGCCGGTGGTCGGACCGCCGCTGGGCGGCTTCATCGTTACATATTTCAACTGGCGCTGGACCTTCTTCATCAACATTCCGATCGGCCTGATCGGCGTCGCCGCGGTGACCTTGTTCATCCAGGATTTTCGCGAAGCGCCGAGGGGTGCCTTCGACCTGCGTGGTCTGGCGCTCATGGGCGTGGCGCTGGTCTGCGTGATGTTCGGGCTGGAAACCGTGGCGCGTCGGCTGGTCTCACCGGAGCTCACCGCCGGCATGATCGCTGCCGGGCTGGCGGTGGCGTTCGTTTACTATCTGCACGCCAGGCGGATCGCCGCGCCGCTGCTGGACTTCACGTTGATGAAGCTGCCCTGCTTCGGCCTGTCGTTCACCGCCATGATGCTGTTCCGCACCGGAATCGGTGCGATCCCGTTCCTGCTGCCGATGATGCTGCAGGTCGGGTTCGGCGACGCGGCGGTGGAGAGCGGTCTGGTCACCTTCGCCAGTTCGGCCGGAGCGTTGGTGATGAAGCCGGCGGCGCAGCACGCGCTGCGGCTGTTTGGGTTTCGCGACACCCTGGTCTGGAATGGCGTCCTGTCCGGTATCATGCTGATGCTGTGCGCGCTGTTCCGGCCCACCTGGCCGGCGGCGGCGATCTATGTCGTGCTGCTGGTCGGGGGATTCCTCCGCTCGCTGCAATTCACCGCATACAACACGCTGGCGTATGGCGACGTGCCACGCGCGCAAATGAGCGCGGCGACCAGCCTCTACACCGCCGGTCAGCAGCTTGCCGCGACCGTGGGCGTGTCTGTCGGTGCGCTGGCGCTGGAGGTCGCCCGAACGATGTCCCACCACCTGACGCCGGAAAATGCGGATTTCAGTGCGGCGTTCGTCGTAGTGGGCCTGATGACGCTGGCCGCGGCGCCGGTCGCGCTGTTCCTGCCGGTTACGGCCGGTGACGATCTGACCGGCCGGCAACGGTCACCCGCCGCGCCGGTGGCCGAGCCTAGGGCGGGGGAATAGCCGCGGTTCAACGACCGGCGGTCGGGCAGGCTGGGCCGGTTACCGTTCAGCTGGACTGATCGCCGGCCCCGGGGCCGCGCAATTCGCCGCGGAGGGTCGCGGTGAGGCGGTGTCAGGGCTGCCCGATGGCGGAAGGCCCGACAGGGGAAACGCGCCGCCGCGGCCCGTCCGGCAAACGAGGCGGGCGGCGGCAGAAGGCAAATGGAAGTTCATCCCCATCCTGCCAGTGGCCCGTCGGCAACGCTGGGTTCGGTTGCGGACCACATGGCGGTCAGGCGTTCTTGACACCCTCGCTGCCCGCCGGTAGCAAGCGCTCGCTTTCCGGCACGTAATGTCGCCAGGAGCGAGAATGAGTCAGGAAAACGGTGGCCCGGACCCCTCTTTCGAGGACCGTCTGAAAGCCGCCCGAAGCAAGCAGGGTCTCGACGCCCCGCCAAAGCGATCCCCGGGAGACCAGGGTGGGCTCGGCGGATCGCCGTGGGGAATTGGCATGCGGGTGGGGATTGAGCTGGTTTCGGCCCTTGTCGTGGCGGTCGCCATCGGATACGGGCTGGACCACATCTTTCCATACCACTCCAATCCTGACGGCAGTGTTCGTTCCGCTGGGTGGTGCGGCGGGCGTGATTAATCTTTGGCGCGCGTTTGCACCAAAGCAGTCTGGATCGGGCAGAGGTTAGGAGCGGGCAGCGTGGCGGCCGAGGGTTCGAGTAGCATTGACGCGCTGGCGCAGTTCCAGCTTCATCCGGTTCTGGGTCCTATCGGCCGTTCGGTGAATTTCACCCAGTCGAACCTGATGATGGTGGTCGCCGGCCTCCTGGTTCTGGCCCTGCTGTGGGTCGGCATGAGGCCGCGGGCGATGGTGCCGGGCCGGCTGCAGGCGGCGGCGGAACTGAGCTACGAATTCATCCTGTCGATGTGCATCGAGACGATCGGCCCGGAAGGCCGACAAATTCTTCCCGCTTGTGTTCACCCTGTTCTTCTTCATCCTGTTCGGGAATCTGCTGGGCGTCTTCCCGTATTTCTTCACCTTCACCAGCCACATCATGGTGACGCTGGCGCTGACCCTGCTGGTGTTCGTGCTGGTCACGATGGTCGGCCTGAAGGAACACGGGCTGCACTTGTTCAGCTATTTCCTGCCGCAGGGCATCCCGGTGGCGCTGGCACCGCTGCTGGTCGTGATCGAGGTGATCTCCTACCTCTCGCGCATCATCTCGCTGTCGGTTCGTCTGTTCGCCAACATGATGGCCGGCCACGTGATGCTGGAGGTGTTCGGCGCCTTCATCATCATGCTGGGCGGCCTGGGATGGCTGGGCTACCTGCCCGGCTGCGTCTGTCGCTCGGGCTCAATACGATACTGATCGGGTTCGAGCTGCTGGTGGCCATCGCTGCAGGCCTATGTCTTTGCGGTGCTGACCTGCATCTATCTGCACGACGCGGTTCACCTGCACTGACAGCACGCTTCAACCTCTGAACAACCGGGCTGACTTCTCCGCCCGCGCGACCGGACAATCGAAAGGAAATCGGACTATGGATCTCGCTTCCGCCAAGATGGTTGGTGCCGGACTTGCCGTGATCGCCCTCGCGGGTGTCGGCGTCGGCATCGGCAATATTTTCGGAGCGCTCGTCAACAGCGTGGCCCGAAACCCCGCCGCCCGCGATCGCGTGTTCGGACTGGCGATCCTTGGCTTCGCGCTTACCGAAGCCGTCGCATTGTACGCGTTGGTCATCGCCTTCATCATCCTCTTCGTCTGACAAAGGCGGACGCGCCGTGTCTGTCTGAAGCAAGGCTGATGGGCGTTCGGCAGGATGAACTATCGCATGAAGCTGTCTCGCTGGATCATTCCGCTCTCTGGGTAGTCGGGCCTGCTGATGCTGCCGGTCGCCGCGATGGCGGAAGGGCATGCCCCAGCTCGACTTCTCGACGCCGCTGACGGTCAGTCAGGTTGTCTGGGGCGCGATCATCTTTGTCGTGCTTTATATCCTGCTGTCACGTAACGCGCTGCCGCTGGTGACGTCGGTGCTGGAGGAACGGGCTGCGAGGATCTCGAAGGATCTGGATGAGGCCAGTGCCGCCAAGGCCAGTGCCGATGTCGGCATCGCTGAAGCCGATCAGGCAATCGCCAAGGCGCGGGCCGAAGCTCAGGCGGCAATCAACGCCGCGCTGGATGAAGCCAAGAAAGCCGCCGCGCTGCAGGCCGAGGCGCTGAATGCGCGGCTGGAAAAGCAATTGCAGGACGCGGAGGCACAAATTGCTCAGGCGCGTGCTTCGGCCATGAGCGCACTGCGTCAGGTGGCGACGGAAACCGCGGCCACGGTTGTGACCCGCTTGACCGGGGATGGCGCCGGACGCCGGCCGGTTGGATGGTGCCATCGCGGCGGCCCTGGCCGCTCGCGGTGTCGGCTAGAGCGCGATCGTGCGATGCGGGTCCGTAGGAGCGCGTGAATTGCGCTCCCAACTTTGACAGGAGCAGACCACGATGCATCACGAGGAAAGCCTCTTCGGCGATCCCAAGAACTGGGTTGTTCTTGCCTTCATCCTGTTTTTCGTCCTGTTCGGGAAGAAGCTCTGGGACGTGCTGGCCGGCGATGCTGGACGCCCGCGCCAGTGCGGTGAAAGCCGAACTCGAGGAAGCTTCCAGACTTCGCCGCGAAGCCGAGTCGATGTTGCGCGATGCCGAAAAGCAGCGCGCCGACGCGTTGGCCGATGCCAAGGCCCTGATCGACGGGGCTCGCGCCGAAGCCGGCCGAATGGCCGCCGCGGCGGCGGCCGAAGCCGAAGCGTCCGCCAAGCGCCGCGAGCAAATGGCGATCGACCGCATCGCCGCCGCCGAGAAGGCCGCCGTCGATGACGTTCGTCTCGCCGCTGCCGATGTCGCGACGATGGCCGCTCGGCAGGTTCTCGCCGAGGGGCTGACCGCCGATGCGGATGCGGCGCTGATCGACCAGGCGATCACGCAGTTGCCGGCGGCGCTGGCACCGAGTCGGGCAGCATAACGAGAGGCGAAGTCTTCGCTCCCCTTGCCTTCACGAGGGCATGCTCCACCCCAGCGGCCGGCGGCCCGTCGAGCCCTGTCATCGCGTCGCCGATGACGATCGGTACAGCTTGGCTACAGCCTCCGCCCCGAACATCGAGTCCAGCGTATGATCCCACAACTTCACACCGCCCGTGATCCCCGCCTCGTTTGACACCTGCCGGATGTTCGGCGGCAACTCCAGTTCGATCTGCTTGGCGTTGCCGCCGCCGATGTACAGCGTGTCGAAGCCGACCAGCGTCGTGATGCAGGCCAGCACCCTCCGCAGGCGGCGATTCCAGCGCTTGCGGCCCACATCCCGGTAAGCGGCGACCCCTATGAACTGATCGTAGGTCTTGTCCTTGTGGATCGGATGCTGGCTCAGTTCCAGGTGCGGTGCGGGGCGGCCATCCTGGAACAGCGCAAAGCCCATGCCGGTGCCCAGGGTGATCACGCATTCCAGCCCCGTGCCGCTGATCACGCCTAGTCCCTGCACCTCGGCGTCATTCAGCATCCGAGCCGGCTTGCCGAGCTTGTCGGTCGAGCGACGCCGCCAGCGGGAAGTGCCGCCATTCCGGACGTGCCAAGATTGGGTGCCGTCAGCACCTGCCCGTTTCGAACCACCCCCGGGAAGCCCACCGAAATCCGGTCGAAGTCTCCCAGCGGACTCGCCAGCCCCACCAGGCATCCACCACCACCTGCGGCAGCGGATGCGCCGGTGTGTTCACCCGGTTGGGGCCGGCCACCATGACTCCGTTCTGATCGAGCAGCCCGGCCTTCAGCCGCGTTCCGCCGACATCGATCGCCAGGGTGAGCTTTCCCCGGTTGCCGGGTCCATCGGAATTGATGTCCATCGTCTTTCTCCGGCTAGACAATTTTCAGCCTGACTGTGCAGGCCGAAAATGGTCTATCTCTTTGTTTGATCGCATGATTCACGCGCCGGGGACGTTCCGCTCGGCGCGATCATGCTCTAGCCCTGGAGGTTGATCGCTTCGATCCAGCCGCGCGGACGCGGCACGAATCAAATAATCGACCGTTCGAGGGATGCGAAAGATCACCTCTGGCGAAGCGTCCGCCAGATACCGTCGACCGCCCCGACATCGCGCACCGTCTCTCCTTGGTGGGACTCCGCATGGTGGGTCACGATCCGGCCCCGCACAAACACAAGGCCGCGGGTGCGGCGGGTGACCTCACCGCGCAATTCAATGAATTCGCCCGGCTTGATGGCATCCAGGAAGTGCGTATTGAGCTGGATTGTCGTGCACGGTGCCCGCTCTGCCGCCTCCCAGGCTAGAATACTCAACCCGTGATCCGCGAACGCCATCAGCACACCGCCATGGACCACGCCGTTGGGATTGGCATGTTCAGGCCCCGTGAGCAGCCCATAGAGCCAATGGCCCTCTATCCTTCTCGCCCATGGCACGCCGAGACTGCCGGGCATCGCTGCCCGCGGCAGAGCGCGCCAGCCATGGGCGGCGGGATCGTAGGCGCTCACAGCGCGGCGATCCGATCGGGGAGGTCCAGCAGGCTGTCGAGCCGGATATGCGCCCGTTCGATCTCCGGCAATTCCGCATGCATCCAGCCCCACGGACCGCGGCGCACGAACACCGCCGTCATGCCGGCCGCCAGGGTTGGCAGCACGTCGTTGTCCAGCCGGTCGCCGACATAGGCGATGGAATCGGGCGGCTCTTCGGCCGCCTCGATCACCTTGGCGAAGAACCGCGGGTCCGGCTTTGACACGCCCCAACCGGCCGAACTGGCGATCAGGTCCGCCGGCACGTCCAGACGCGCCAGGGCCGCTTCGGCTTCGACCGGCTGGTTGCCGGCGATCAGCACTTTGTAACCACGCTCCCGCAAAGCGGTCAGACAGGGGATCGCGTCGGGATAAAGGTCCTGCGCGATGAAATCGTAGATTCCAGCCCTGGGCGGCCCGCAGCTTGCGGGCGGTGCCGGGGTCCATGCCGGGTTTGAAGATCTCGAACACGCGACGCAGCGATTGCCCCCGCTCCATGGTCACGCCGATCGCGGTGAACAGGGTCATCGCCGGGACGCCGAGGAACTCGGCCCATTCGATCCAGTGGCGGGTTTCGTCGATCAGGGTTTCCCCGACATCGAAGCAGACAGCGCGGATGGGCATGAGTGGTCGGTCGATCCCTTGGTGGCGCCCCGAGATGGCATTCGCGATCATGTTGTCCGAGCGGCACGCTGGCAATGCCGGTCGAGAATCATCCGCGGCGTGGCATCGACCGGAGACGGCAGATCGATGGTCCAGACAGGCAGAGACCCAGCCGCCTGACCGCGGAAGCTATGGCCGCCCGGTTTCACCCCATGCTGGAGGCGCGGATCAACTCACCGGCTATGGCAAGCCCGCCGGAGGTGCGGCCGCTTTGGGGAGACGGCTTAGGGGCAAGCCAGCCGGTGGTCGCTTTCGACAGGATCCGCCGACCCAACACGGCGGGAAGGCGTTGCCGCAGGGCGTGCGGCAGAGTGTGGACAAAAGGGTTCAGGTTGAACCAGGGCAGCGTCGGTGCAAAACCCGCGACTGTCGCGGGCTTGCGCTGACAACCGCCTAAAGTTGCCGCGCATTCTTGTGAACGGTTTCGACTTATCATCGAAGCGGGCAAAACCTCGTTCAACCGGGCCCGGGGAAGAAAACGGCATGCCGGCCGGGCATTGGCTTCGACCACTGGTGTTGCCACTGATCCGGTTGCTTCACGGCTTGCGCGATGGGCGCCGCGGGCGCTACTCCCGCGCCAGAAAATCCGGAGATTTCCCGCGCCATGGCCGTCAAGGATGTGAAGAAGGTCGTTCTCGCCTACTCGGGCGGGCTGGACACCAGCGTGATCCTGCGCTGGCTGCAAACGACCTATGGCTGTGAGGTCGTGACCTTCACCGCCGATCTCGGCCAGGGCGAGGAACTCGGGCCGGCCCGCAAGAAGGCCGAGATGTTCGGCGTCAAGGAGATCTTCATCGACGACCTGCGCGAGACATTCGTGAAGGATTTCGTCTTCCCGATGTTCCGCGCCAACGCGCTGTATGAGGGACAGTATCTGCTGGGCACCTCGATCGCCCGGCCGCTGATCGCGCAGCGCCAGATCGAGATCGCCGAACAGGTCGGCGCCGACGCCGTGGCGCATGGCGCGACCGGCAAGGGCAACGACCAGGTGCGGTTCGAGCTGTCGTATTACGCGCTGAAGCCGGACATCAAGATCATCGCGCCGTGGCGGGAATGGGATCTGACCAGCCGCACCCGGCTGATCGAATTCGCCGAGAAGCACCAGATCCCGATCGCCAAGGACAAGCGCGGCGAGGCGCCGTTCAGCGTCGATGCCAACCTGCTGCACTCGTCGTCGGAGGGGAAAATCCTGGAAGATCCGGCGCAGGAGGCGGACGAGATCGTCTATCAGCGCACCATCCGGCCGGAGGACGCGCCGGATCAGGCGACGGTCATCTCGATGGATTTCGTCGGGCGGCGATCCGGTGGCGATCGACGGCGTGACGCTGTCGCCGGCGGCGTTGCTGACCCGACTGAATGAACTCGGGAAAGCCAACGGCATCGGCCGGCTGGACCTGGTGGAGAACCGCTTCGTCGGCATGAAGTCGCGCGGCGT
This sequence comes from uncultured Alphaproteobacteria bacterium, assembly GCA_963817185.1. Classification (GTDB taxonomy): domain Bacteria; phylum Pseudomonadota; class Alphaproteobacteria; order Acetobacterales; family Acetobacteraceae; genus Rhodopila. Next base: position 617,845 of record CAWFNN010000009.1, read on the forward strand.
CTATGAAACGCCGGGCGGCACGATCCTGCTGGCGGCGCACCGGGCGATCGAGAGCATCACGCTCGATCGCGAGGCGGCGCATCTGAAGGACAGCCTGATGCCGCGCTATGCGGAGCTGATCTACAACGGCTTCTGGTTCAGCCCGGAGCGGCGGATGCTGCAGGCGCTGATCGACACCAGCCAGCATAGCGTCACCGGCCGGGTGCGGCTGAAACTCTACAAGGGCAACGTGACCTGCATCGGTCGGGAAAGCCCGAACAGCCTGTATTCGATGAAGGTCGTTACCTTCGAGGACGACCAGGGCGCCTACGACCAGGTCGATGCGCAGGGCTTCATCAAGTTGAACGCGCTGCGGCTGCGGCTGGGCGCGATGGCCGGCCGGCGCGGCGGCTCGCTGTAGGCGAGTCTATCCGATGCCCGGCGGTCGCCGGGCCTTCTCGTCGGACGGTTGGTTCGGCTTCATCGTCGCTGATGACCGTTGCAGGCGGCATGGGCTGGCGCGGCCCGATGTTCCGACCGATTGGTATGCGCTCATTCGGCGAAATCGATCCTTCTGTTCCGTCCGATTTGGCACAATTTTGTCTGTGAAGCTCCGGAGCCGCCAGCCGTGTATGTTCCCACCCATTTCAGCGAAGACCGCATCGACGTCCTGTGGCAATTCATGCGGGAGAGCGGTCTTGCCACGCTGGTGTCGATGACGGCCGGCGGCCTCATCGCCAGCCATGCGCCATTGCTGCTCGATCCCGATCCGGCCCCCTACGGCACGCTGATCGGGCATCTGGCGAAAGCCAACCCGCATGCTCACGCCGCCGACCCTGGCATCCAGACACTGGTCGATTTTCCAGGGGCCGGACGGCTACATCACCCCTTCTTACTACGCGGCAAAGCAGGAACACGGGAAGGTCGTGCCGACCTGGAACTACGCGGCGGTCCACGCGTACGGCGTTCTGGAGGCATTCGACGATCCCGTCCGGCTGCGGGAGGTCGTTACTCGTCTGACCGATCGCCACGAAATCCGGTCGGGCGCAACCCTGGGCCGTCTCCGACGCGCCGCGCCGAATTCGTCACCGGAATGCTGCGGGGCATCGTCGGCATCGCACTGCCGATCGCGCGCCTGGAGGGCAAGGTGAAAATGAGCCAGAACCGGCCGGCGGCGGACCAGACCGGGGTTGTCGAAGGGCTGCGGCTCGACGGCCGGGAAGACCTGGCCCGGGCGGTGGCCAGGGCAACCAACCGATAGAGGGCCATCGGTTCGGGCTTGACGCCGCCGACGCCGGGCGGCGGGGCCGTGTCTCCGGGTCTTCGGATCGATCTTCACGATTGGTTAAGGAAGCGGCGCGATAAACCGCCGGCAACCAATTCTGCCGACGAGGACTCGATCAATGAACGACCTCCGCGCGCCAGGGAAGGCGCTGTGCTTCCTGGCCTTCCCGCTCCAGGCCGTATTGCTGCTCGCCGTGGGGGAGCTGAATGGCGCCGCGGCCCTGCTGGGCTGGGCGTGCGGGCCGATCCTGTTGCTGCTGGGGCTGGCCCTCCTGCGCAGAAGGCCGCCCGCGGCAACGCTGGAGCAGGACATCGCGCGTGCCTCGCTGGAGCACTCCAGTGTCGGGATCTCGCTGCTCGGCGAGAACGGCTTCGTCTATGCCAATCCGGAGACGCTCCGCGGCCTCGGATTCGCCAGCGTGGAGGAAATCCGCGGACGCAGCCCGGTCGACCTGTCGCCGCCCTTGCAGCCTGATGGCACGCGCTCGAGCGACAAGGCAGGCCGGTTCGTCGCGCAGGCCATCAAGAACGGTCGCGCCAGCTTCGAATGGGTGCATCGGCGGCGCGACGGCACCGAATTCCCCGTTGAGATCACCCTCGTCGCGGCCACCATCGGCGACAAGCCCTACCTGCTGAACTACTGGCGCGACCTGTCCGAGATCGCGCAAATGCGGCAGGAGCGGACCCGGGTGCTGGCGGAGCTCGCCGGAGCCCTGGACACGTCGCTGCGCCGGATCGCCGGCGCGGTCAGCGGCTCTGTCGCCACTTTGACGACGGAGGCGAAGGCGCTGACCGACAACTCGGCGACGGCCGGTGAGCAGGTCGCCGCCGCGATGTCGGCGTCGGAAGCGGTCAACGCGGGCAACCAGGGCATCGTCACCGCCGCCGAACAGCTCACCAGCTCGATTGGCGAGATCACCCGGGAGGTCGCGCAAACCGCGCAACTCACCGGCCGCGCGGCCGAGGAATCGCGCCAGACCGACACCGTGGTGCGAACCCTGTCGGAGGGTGCGCACAAGATCGGCGACGTGGTCGGCCTGATTACCACGATCGCCAGCCAGACCAACCTGCTGGCCTTGAACGCCACCATCGAGGCAGCGCGCGCGGGTGAGGCCGGCAAGGGCTTCGCGGTGGTTGCCTCGGAGGTCAAGAGCCTCGCCCAGCAGACGGCGAAAGCGACAGAGGATATTTCCAGCCAGATCGGCCTGATCCAGTCGGCGACCCAGAACGCCGTAACGGCCATCCAGAGCATCACGCGGCTGACGGAGGAGGTCAGCAAGGTCGCTTCCACCATTGCCGCCGCGGTCGAGCAGCAAAGCGCGGCGGCGGCGGAGATCACGCGCAATGTGCACCGGACCGCCGAGACGACGCAGGGCATGACGACCAATATCGCTTCCGTCAGCCGGGCCTCGACGGCTGCCGCCGCCACCGCCATGAAGGTGCACGAGACCGCCGGCACACTCTCCCAGCAGAGCGTGCAGCTGACCGACGAGACCGCCCGTCTCGCCGCCGCGATCCGGGCCGCGTAAGCCGCCCGCGTAATAAACCCGCGGCGTTGCCGGTCGCGTCGCCCCGAAAGCCGCCGCTTCGCGCCGCCGAACGCCCTCTTCCAGCGGGCGATGGTTTCACCGGTGACGGACGGTCGGGCAATGCCGGCCTGACTCGCGTCACAAGGCGAGCAGAGGCCGATGAAATCGTTCGCCCGCTATGGGCCGCGCATGTCCGCCAGGGTGGGAGCGCCGTTCCGGTCCCCGGCTTTTCGCCGCCATCGCGAGGGCGTCGGACCGGTCGCACTGTCGGACCGGTCGCACTTGACATGCTTATACTCAGCGTTAGCATAACCCACCATAATGCTCAGACAGAGCATTACCAAGGAGGGTCCAGATGTCCGCAACCGCACTGCTCGAACGCACCGCCCCGCTCTACAACCGGGTCAAATCGCTGATCCCGGCCGTCGAATGGCCGGTCTTCGCCGATGATATCGAGGCCATCCTGGCCCTGAAGCGCGAGCGCGACGCCGTGATCCTGGCGCACAACTACATGACGCCGGAGATCTTTCACTGCGTGGCCGACATCGTCGGCGACAGCCTCGCCCTGGCGCGCGAGGCCATGAAGGTGGATGCCAAGGTCATCGTGCTGGCCGGGGTGCACTTCATGGCGGAGACCGCGAAGATGCTGAACCCCGGCAAGACGGTGCTGATCCCGGACAGCCGAGCAGGGTGCTCGTTGGCGGAGTCGATCACCGCGGCGGATGTGCGGCTGATGCGCGAGCGTCATCCCGGCGTGCCTGTCGTTACATACGTCAATTCGTCCGCGGCGGTGAAGGCCGAATCCGACATCTGCTGCACGTCGGGCAACGCCCGCAAGATCGTCGAATCGCTTGGCGTGGACACGGTCATCATGCTGCCGGATGAATATCTGGCGCGCAACATCGCTGCCCAGACACATGTCAGGATCATCGCCTGGGCGGGGCACTGCGAAGTGCACGAACGTTTCACCGCCGCCGAGGTCCGGGCGCTGCGCGAAGACTATCCGGGCGTGACGATCCTCGCGCATCCGGAATGTCCGCCGGAGGTGATCGCGGAGGCGGATTACACCGGTTCGACCGCCGACATGTCCGGCTATGTCGGCCGCGAAAGGCCGGCGCGGGTGGTGCTGCTGACCGAATGCTCGATGGCCGATAACGTCTCGGTCGGCTACCCGGACATCGAGTTCGTGCGGCCGTGCAATCTGTGCCCGCACATGAAGCGCATCACATTGGGCAACATCAGGCGGGCGCTGGAGACGATGCGGGAGGAGGTCACGATCGACCCCGCCCTGGCCGGACGCGCCCGGCGATCCGTCGAGCGCATGCTGGAGGTTCGCTGATGAACCCGCTGCCGATGGTGATGATCGAGCCGGTGGTGCGGGCCGCCTTGCTGGAGGACCTCGGCCGCGCCGGCGACCTGACCACGGATGCGATCGTCCCGTCCGACGCCCGCACCCGCTGTGCCCTGGTCGCTCGGCAGCCCGGTGTCGTCGCCGGCCTGGATTTCGCCGCGGTTGCGTTCCGGCTGATCGACCCGACGATCACGCTGGAGATCGCCCGTCCCGATGGCAGCCGCCTGCATCCGGGTGACCTGATCGCCACGATCAGCGGGCCGGCGCGCGGGGTGCTGACAGCGGAGCGGACGGCGCTGAATTTCCTGTGCCATCTGAGTGGCGTGGCGTCGGCGACGCGCGGGATCGCCGATGCGATCGCCGGCACCCGGGCGCAGGTCTGCTGCACGCGCAAGACCATGCCGGGGCTGCGGTTCGCGCAGAAATACGCTGTGCGGGTCGGAGGCGGATCGAACCACCGGTTCGGGCTGGATGACGCGGTGCTGATCAAGGACAACCACGTCGCGATCGCCGGTGGGGTGCGGGTTGCGGTGGAGCGGGCGCGGGCGGGCGTCGGCCATCTGGTGAAGATCGAGCTGGAGGTCGATACGCTGGCTCAACTGGAGGAGGCGCTGACATTGAAGGTCGACGCCGTGCTGCTGGACAACATGGGCCCCGAGATGCTGCGGCAGGCTGTCGGGATGGTGGATGGGCGAGCGATCACCGAGGCCTCGGGCCGTATCCGGCCGGATACGGCAGCGGCGATCGCGGCGAGCGGGGTGGACCTGCTGTCGGTAGGCTGGCTGACGCACAGCGCGACGGTGCTGGATGTGGGGCTGGACTGGGTGGGGTGAGGTTGGTTGGAGAAGCAGGCGTGGGATTTCGGGGATAGGCGCGGACGGGACGTCACAACGGGGGCAGTCCGCAGCAACTATCTGCGGCAACGGAGGGATCGGCAGGTCCGGCCCGTGCTCCGCCACAAGACGGATCAGTGCGCACCCTGCCGTGGCCGTTCACCACCGCCGCCGTCCGCGTGAAATTGAAGAGGTCATATCCCGCATTACGCTATGAGCGAGTCGGACAGATCGCGCCTAGCTAGACCAGACAATCACAGCGAGCCCAATCGCTCCCATCACTGGACCTGCTATAAAAAGTATCCACGATACGCGCAGCCAATTCGCGAAGCGCTCCAAATGCCGGTCGTTCTTTAGTACCTCATTGCCATACCCAAGGGCGATAAATTCAAGGATTTCTAGCTCGCTCGGCAACTCCCACTCCAACATTTCCTTTGGGTCATGCCCGACGTGGCCCCATGGACGCGGCCAGAGAGCTACAACGCAGCCAATAGCCGCCCCCAATAGGCAGACCGCAGCTGCGATAGCAGCTTTCACAAATGGACTATGCAAGCCTAGCGCACCCAACCCGAGGATGGACGGCACACTCCATCCAAATATCGAAGTAGCCCGGGCCTCCATTGCTACGAGATTGTCCTGCTGGGCCCCCAGCCGCAATTCACCATTGCGCACCGCCTGTCTTGCAAGCCAAATTGGGAGCCTGGCAGCTGCGGCACCAAGGTGGACTGATCGAAGAGATCGAGTAGATTCGGAACTATGGTCGATCACTAACTTGCTTTCTGCTCCGCGAGCTTGCGTAACGGTTTTTTGGGCGCCGATCGCTTGGCGCCCAGTTTGAAGGCCTCCTTGAATCTGACTTTCTTCACTCCAGCCTTCTTCGGAGCAGCCTCTATCAGAGCAGCCTTCATCATTCGCGGCATCTTCGGCAGCTTCGCCACCGTCTTTCTCGTCACCGATTTCTGCGCCATCGCCGGCTTCTGTGCGGCTTTCCTCGCGAGTGCCAGCCTCGACCCGGCATTTTTCGCCGCCGCCGGCGTCGATGCCGCTTTCTTCGCTCGCGCCTTCTTCGCCGCGGACAGCCCTAAACCCGCCGGCGTGGATGCGACCATCTTCCGTGCAGCCTTCTTTGCCCTTTTGGGGGGAGCAAAGCCGCGCGTGCTGCGGGTGGGACCAGCCGGCGGTGGCCTGGGAGGTCGAGTTTGATTGTCTCGATCGTTCATGTCGAATATCAAAATTGGATGTCTTGATTATATTAGTTTGGCTTTCCGTATAATGTCAAATCGATATGGTCTGCATATGTGATGGACCTCGTCGCCGACTGCAATTCTTGCAGTCTTGGACTCGGACAGCTTGAACCCACGCACGGCGCTCTTCGAGCGAAGCTCCAGAACCGCGTCATCCCTGATCGTTTATGCCCGACGAGGCCCCCCCTCGTCGACCCGGGCCGCCTGCCTGTTCGCACAGTGTTACGAATGTTCCCCGAGACGAATGAATGTTGGTCAACGCCCATCGCTCACCTTCGTGCCGGTCGTCGACGCCAACAAGGGCGCGATAGCGCCCAAAGGCCTTGTTTGTCTCGACGCCGGCTTGTAAGCCGCGAGGACGTCCGTTCAATATCCCACTAACTCTTGATAACAGACTTCTACTAAGACTTCCCGCCGAAGCCGTCTGCTACACAGCGCCACCCGCCGCACCCGACCCGCCACCCACAAACGGGTTCCGTATCTCCACCCCCCGCCACAGAAACCCGTCCTGCATATCCTCCGACAGCAGCACCCGGCACCCCGCGGTGGCGGCCGTCGCCAGCATGATCGCGTCCCACAGCGAATACTGATGCATCGTCGCCAGATCCATCGCCTCCAGCAGCACGCCGGCGGTCGTCTCCCCCACCAGACACGCATCGTGCCAGGCGAGCACCGCCGCGCGCGCCCTCGCCGCCGGCCAGCGCGCCTTGCGGGTCAGCACGGTGAACAATTCCGCCAGGGCCTGCGCCGGCACCACCAGTTCGTCCGCCGCCAATCCGGCCAGGACCGCCTGCGCCGCCTGCTGACGATCCGCCCCGTTCAGGCCCTCGGCATAGACGAGAATATTCGTGTCGAGGGCGATCCGCACCCCTCAACGCTCATAGAGATCATCGCGGCGCCAGGGACCGATATCTTCCGCGGCCTGACCCCGCAGCCGTTGCAACAGGGCCGTCCGCGCCGCCGTCCGGGCAGCGTCGGCGGGTTCGCAGGGCACGATCCGAGCCACCGGTTTGCCATGCGCCGTGACGATGAACGACGCGCCGCCGCGCACCTCCCGCAGAATGTGCGAGAAGCTCCGGTTAGCCTCGGCGGCGGAGACTGAATTATCCATGTCACGAACCCAAGTAGTGCAAATCACTACTTAGACCGGCGCGCCACGAATTGCAAGCACCTGCTCGTCACCCCGCCTCGAACACCGGCAGCGTCAGATCGTCCTTCACCCGGTCGAACGCCACCACCACCGGCAGCCCCACCCGCAGCGCCGACACCTCGATCCCGCGCGCCTGGGCGTTCATCCGCACGCCCTCGGGCAGATCGACCGTCAGCAGCACATACGGCAAATCGCCCTTGAACCCCGGGTGGAACGCGTAGTGCGAGATCGTCCAGCTATGCACCGTCCCGGTCCCGGCCGCATCGACCCAGTCCGCGTTCATCGACCAGCACGCATCGCACATCGGCCGCGGATAGTGCCGGATCTTGCCGCAGTCGGCGCATCGCTGCAGCCGCAGCCGGCCCTCGTTCAGTCCGTCCCAGTATGGCTGGCTCTCCGGCGACGGCGACGGCACCAGCTTTTCGTAAATCACGTCCATCAGGCCCTCCGCATGATGGCCAGCGCGCCGTCGCCCATGTCGCCATATCCGGTGACCAGCCCGACCTCGGCGTCCGGCACCTGCGCCGCCGCCTCGCCGCGCAACTGCCTGGCCAGTTCGACGATGTGGTTCATCCCCGCCATGTGCGCCTGCGACAGCAGTCCGCCGTGGGTGTTCACCGGCAGCCGCCCGTTCAGGCCCAGCGCCCCGCCCTGCACGAACGCCCCGCCCTCGCCCTTCTTGCAGAAGCCGAGGTCCTCCAACTGGCACATGACGATGTAGGTGAAGCAGTCATACACCTCCGCCACATCGATATCGGCGTGCGTCACCCCGGCCATCGCGAACGCTTTCGGCGCCGCCTTGGCCAGCCCGAGCGTCGTGAGGTCCGGCCGCTGGGTGATCGCGGATGGCGAGTCGGGATGACCCTCGGCCACGCCCATCACCATGATCGGGCGCTTGGCGAGGTCCCGCGCCCGGTCCGGCGCACTGATCACCACCGCCGCCCCGCCGTCGCTTTCCAGCGAGCAGTCCAGCAGCCGCAGCGGATCGGAGATCATGCGCGAGGCCTGATGATCCTCGATGGTGATCGGGGTTCGCATCGTGGCGTTGGTCTGCAGCGAGGCATGATACCGCGTGGTCACCGCGACCTCGGCGAGTTGGCGGGAGGTCGTTCCATACAGTTCCATGTGCCGCCGCGCCATCGGGGCGTAGAGCTGCGCCGGGGCGATGGCGCCCAACGGCATCTCGAACTCGCCGATCACCTTGAACTGCGGCATCTGCTGCACCCGCGCGCCGATGCGGCCGCCTGAGTAGCCGGTGCGGCCGAGCGACAGCAGCACATGCTTGCAGATGCCGGCCTGGATGACGGCGAGCGCGCACTGGATCGAGGCGACCGCCGATGCGCCGCCCATCGGCGTGGTGGCGGAGAAGCGCAGGTCGCGAATGCCGAAATTGGTAACGAAGTCCTCGGCGACCGCGCCATGGCCATACGGAATCAGCCCGTCGATGTCGGTTGGCTGCAGGCCTGCATCGCGGATCGCGTTCAGCGACGCTTCCAGTTGAAACGACAGCGAGGTGCGATCGGTGCCTCGCAGATATCTGGTCTCGCCAACGCCAGTGATGGCGCCTGCTTCCCGCAACGACGATGTTGTTCCCATTGGGGACGGTTTCCCTTCTTTGACCGCCCCAGGTTGCCGCAAATCCTGATAGCGGGAAAGCGTGTGGCGTGGCAGGCATACCGCGGCACACGCTTCCCGGTAATCACCTACTCGGCGGCGACAGGCGTCCGGCTTCCAGGATAAGTGTGCATCAGGTCCAGCGCGTCCTCGAACACCTCCATGTCCTTGCCGTAGGAAATCGCCGCTGCCTGCACGCCGCACACCAGATGCATCCAGCGCCACGGATCGCGGGTATTGCGGAATTCCTCGACGATCGACTGGTGATGCTTGAAGGCGTGCATTTCCGTGAAACTGTCATGGCAGACGATCTCGGCCAGGCGGGCGATCAGCACTTCGGGGTCATAGCGCAGGTTCACATACTGCTGTGCCAGGTTCACCGTGTCCTTCACCTCCGGCACCGCGATCATCTTGCCGAGGTTCGTTACTTTCGACCAATCGGTCGGCGGCTGCTGGTGGATGCTGTCGGTGATCGCCGCCAACAACTCGTCCTGGCTGCGATGCGGCAGTGCGGCTACCGCCTCGGGATGCGGTTGCGGCGCCGGTTCCATCCGGTACTGCGTCGACATGACTTCCGGCCCGGTGTGCCACAGCATCAGGATCAGCAGCCGGTTGCGCTTGCTCAGCCCGTCCAGCTTCAGCAACCAGCGGCGCAGATTGGCACTGGTGTGCATGTGCACATCCATCGGATTGCCGGTCTGCGACCGCAGGAACAGCCCGGCTGCACCGATCGACAGTGCCTCGGCCGCGCCTTCCATCGACAGTCCGTCGACCAGCGCCTGAGCCAGCAGCCGCGGAATCTCGGGGTACTTCTCGACCCGGCCGATCGCCTCGCCCACCCGGCCAATCTCCGCCGTCTCGTCATCCCCGGTCTTCTCGCGCAGGTCGCGTGTCATCAATTCGTACTTTTCGATCACCATGTCCACATCCGGAACGACCCGGTGAGTCGGGAAGCGCGCGACATACCGCACCGCCGGGCGCATCAGCACTTTCAGGTGCTCGTCGCCGTAGAGCTCCAGCGCGCGCCAGGTATAGGCGGGGAAAATGAAATAATGGTCATCCAGGGAGTTCTTCGGAATCGCCACGCTCATCAGCAGATCGAACGCCTCGATTTTCGGCACGTGGTCCCACAGCCAAAGGAACAGATGGTCGGCCTTGTTGCTTTCGCCGCGGCTGCACGCCTTCAGGAAGGCCGCCTTGGTCGCCTCGATGCCCCCTGCATCGACGACATCGCCTGAACCGTCGGCGGCCAGGTCTTCGGTGCGGCTGACTACCGCGGCGCCGGCGTCCAGGGGCTTGAATTCCAGCAGCGAGAACGGGCTGGTGACCGGATCATGGATATGTTTGTTCGACAGTGCGACGTGCTGCATGATCGGCAGGAACCGCTCCTCGCCGTGCAACCGCTCGCTCAGCTTGGTGATCGCGTAGATGCCGGCCAGCGGATGCAGCGGCCCGCCGTGGTGACCGGGCGGCAGGTCGGACGACCGCACCACCGCCAGCGCGGAGGCTGTGATTATGGTCTGGATCGGAATTCCGGCGCGCAATTTCTCCAGTGTGCGGTCCACGATTTCGGCAGGCGGCGTTTCCTCGATGAACTGAACCAAAGGTTCAATGGCAGCTGAAAACTGGACGCGATTCGGCATGATCTAAATTCCCCTCAGGCGACGTGATGGTGCTTGTGGCCGTTTTCCGGTTGCGACCGGGCGCGCGGGTCCAGAATGGTCTGACGACGGCAAAGGTCCGCGGCATCGCGGCTTGCAGCGCGTGCACGGTCCAGTGAGGCAGACAGCTCCATCACACGGTGTCCCGCTCGTAAATGGCAGTGCCGAATGATCCCGCCTTGGTCACGCCTCGCTCGATCGCTCGCGGACGCGGAGGCAAAACGAGATCTTGATCGTTCTCCCGAAGATCGTCATACGCGATGCACTGTGTGTCAACGTCGTCGGGCCGATCCCGCCGGAATGAACACCGGTCGGCACCCTTGCTCCCACCCGGCAGAGAGCCCAAAGAAACCGGCGCTGGTCGAGGCAATCGAGCTTTTGATGGGTCGGTGATTACGTTTTCCGCATCCGCTCGCCGACCGAAGCGTTGCCGTCGTGCATGGCATCCCAACCGACAGGCCATCACCTCGAGATGCCGCCGCAACAACAAGCCTTCCATCGAACACGGAGGTTCCCATGAAGATACTCCTGGCACTGGCCACGCTGGCGCTCACCACGCTGATACTGGAAGAAAAAGCACGCGAGATCGCCGGTAATGCGCAGAACGCTTACGGCGGAGCCGTCGGACAAGGGCGCGACGCGGTTAAAGGGCTATCGCGGAGGATCGAACAGCAGCCGGCGATCTCGCTGCTGATCGCCGGAGGCCTCGCCTATGTCCTGGCGACAATCCTTCCAGGCCGCGGCTGACACACGCCATCCGCATTAAGGAAAATCCACATGTCCATCATCGCCTGGCTCATCCTGGGACTGATCGCCGGATTCATCGCCAGCAAGATTGTCAACAAAACCGGCGAAGGGATCGTGCTCGACATAGTCCTGGGGATTGTCGGCGCCCTCGTCGGCGGCTTCCTGTTCTCTATTTTCGGCGCCGCGGGCGTCACCGGCTTCAACGCGTACAGCATTCTCGTCGCCGTGATTGGTGCGATCGTGGTGCTCGTTGTTTATCACGCGGTTTTCAGCAGGAGGACCATGTAGGTCGTGGCGGCCGCCTGATCAGCCGGTCCGGACGAGGCGCCCCCTCCGCAACGACTGCGGTCGGGCGCGCCAATCGGATACTTCAAACATAAGGCAATGTATCGGCCTTCTTTGAAGGGCGATCCGGCATGGCGTTGTTGATCGGATCGGAGCAGCCTGCCACGGTATTTTCCCCGGACGCGACCTTCGCCATTATGATGCCGCCTCGTATTGTTGCCAGACGTCACCCGAGTATCAAAAGTGGCAGCCACTGCCTTCGATCGTGGATATCTCTCCGCCGCGTCGGAGTCGATGAACGATGGTTTTAAGTAAAAGGAAGCTGCCCACGACGTGGTGACACGAATCAAGGGACGCGTCTCCCGCATCCATGGGTCCACGTCGTTTGACGCCTGCCGACGTTGTCCGCGATTAGATTCGCGCCGCGCTGTCCGACGTCAGGCTTCGGCTGCCACCACACCGTCACCTTTGACGGTGAGACGGTGTAATGGCACAGTCGTCTTCTATGTTCGCTCGGACGGTGGAGGTCGCAATCGTCTACGTTTGATCGTGTACTTCAAGCACCTTGCGCGATCCACTTGGCGCGATCATGCGCCGACGTCAGATATTCCCGGCGATCCAGTCTTTCAATTTGCTTTTCGGCAGCGCACCCACCTGGGTCGCCGCAGGCTTCCCGTCCTTGAACAGGATCAGCGTCGGTATGCCGCGCACGGCAAACTGGTTCGGCGACATCGGATTGTTGTCGATGTCGACTTTCGCCACCGTCAGCTTGCCCGCGAACTCGCCGGCGAGTTCCTCCAGTGCTGGCCCGATCGTCTTGCAGGGACCACACCACTCCGCCCAGAAATCGACTAACACCGGGCCGGTCTTGCTTGCCTCCACTACGTCGGTGGCGAAGCTCTTGTCCGTCACGGGGACCGTGTTCGCGCTCATTTGTCGGGGTTCCTCAAAGTTTCAGTTGCGAGAAAGGTGGGACCAGGGGTCAACGCGGTCAAGTCCAGCACGGTCAGCGCCCCTTGCATGGCCGGGTTCGTGCGAATCGAGCATCTCATCCGGCAGCATCGCCACGCGCGCTCCCCGCGTCCAGATCAAAGCGCACCGCACCGGCCGGCCTGGAAAAATCGCCCGCAGCACCGCGCGATAGGACGCCATCTGCCGCAGATACATGACCGGCGTGTCCCCCACGCGGGTCGGCGGACGCCGGTTGGTCTTGAAGTCCGCGACCAGCACGCGGTCGGGCAGCACGGCCAGTCGATCGACCAGCCCGCCAACCACCGAATCCGCGACCACACCGGTCAACGGCACTTCGGCCCGGCTGTCCGGCCCGAACAGCGGCGCCAGATCGGGATGGGCCATCACCGCGAGCACCTCGTCCGCGATCCGTTCGGCCTCGCCGGCCGGCAACCCGTGACCTGGCCTGTCGAGGAACCCCACCGCCCCGTCCCGCCGCGCCTCGGGCGGCAGCGAAGGCAGATGCTGCAACAGCGAATGGATCAACTGGCCGCGCCGGAACCGGTTGCCGACGGACTCCCGATCGGCCAATGGCGACTCGGCGGCCGGCACTGTGCCTAATTCGACCCCCTCCGGCCGGCTTGGCGCCAAAGGCAGCGGCCTGGGAGGTTCGGGCGGCGGCGGTGCCGCAACCCAGTCGGGTGCTGATCCGATCCAGGCGGGCAAAACTCCCGCGTGATCCGGCCGCGCCGATCCCGTCGGCATCTCGGCCGGCACCGATTGGACCGAGCGCAACCGCAGCACGTCGCCATCCCATGGGCCAAACGCCTCCCGCTCGGCGCCCGCCGCCTCGAACCCGCGCCGCACCAGGCTGTGCCAGCATTCGTCCTTCATTGCGCGGGTTTGCCAACCACACACCAGCAACCGGTCCTCTGCTCGGGTCAGTGCGACGTACAGCAGCCGGTTGTGCTCCTCCATCTGGCGCTGCCGGCTCGCGGCACGAAGCCGGTCCAGCGCGTCGCAGCGGAATTCCTTGCGCGGCGCCCATAGCGGCACGGCGCGGGCGGTCACCGCATCGTCGGCCCAGACGATCGAGCCATCCTCCTTCGGCAGCGCTGTGGTATCCGGCACGATCACCAGCGGCGCCTGCAGACCCTTGGCGCCGTGCACCGTCATGATCCGCACCAGGTTGCCCGCGGCTTCCGGTTCCCGCTTCACCTCGGCGCCGGACCGGCGCAGCCAGTGCAAGAACCGCTGCAGCGAAGGCGGATGGCGCCCGGCGTAGGTCAGGGCCGCATTCAGCAATTCATCGACCGGTTCGGCAGCCTCCGGTCCCAGACGTGCGAACAGCCGGGCGCGGCCGCCCAACGGGCCGAGAGCCTCGGCGAACAGCGCGTAGGGCGAAACGTAATCGACCCGGCCCAACAGAAGGGCGAAGAAATCGGCCACACGCCGCCAGGAAGGCCGTTCGTCCGCTCGGTCGCGCAGCGCCTCCCAAAGTGAACCGGGCCGGTCGAGCGCAAGCTCCGCAAGCTCGTCGTCAGAGAGGCCGCCGAGCGGGCTGGTGAGCAGACAGCCAAATGTCAGGTCGTCCGAAGGCAGCAGCAGCGCGTCTGCAAGCGCCATCAGGTCCTGCACCGCCGGCTGGTCGGTTAGCACCATCCGGTCCAGGCCGGCGACCGGCACGCCGCGCGTTTTAAGTGCCCGCACCAGGGTCCGGGCGAATTCATCCCGCCGCCGAACCAGGATCAGCACATCGCCGGCGGCGAGCGGTCGGCCCTTGCTTTCCAGCATTACGGAGCCACCGGTTTGATCGCGGATCCAGTCCCCCAGCGCGTCCGCCAGCAATTGGCGAGCCGAGGTCTGCGACTGGTTCTGCTCCGGCACCGTCCAGGGAAGGTGCGGCGCCGGGTCCGGGGACGGCGCAGGGGGCCATAGCTCGACCAGCCCGGCATGGCCGGCGCGCTCCGCATAATGGGTCAGGGTCTCTCCCGGCGCGACGACGCCCGGACGCGCCAGAGGATCGGCGAATACCGCATCCACCAGTGCGAGCACTGGCGCGGTCGAGCGGAACGACACGTCCAGCCCGACATCCCTGAAAACCTGGCCGGACATCCGCACCCGCCGCGCCAGTTCGTCGTGCGACCGGTCGAATTCCGCCGTGTCCGCACCCTGGAAGGAGTAGATCGACTGCTTGCGGTCCCCCACCGCGAAGACGGTCCGGACCTTGTCGCGAGCACTCTCGCCGGCAAAGAATTCGTCGGTCAGCGCGTGGGCGATGCGCCATTGCTGAGGGGCGGTGTCCTGCACCTCATCGAGCAGCAGGTGGTCCAGGCCGCCATCGAGTTTGTACAGCACCCAGGCCGCGCCGGGATCGAACAGCAGTGTGCGGGTCCGGTCGATCAGATCGTCGTAATCGAGCAGCCCGGCCTCCTCCTTGCGCTGTGCATAGCCGCGCGCGACCGGCCCGGCGAGCAGCGCCAGCGCGCCCGACACCGCGGCCAGCCGGATAGCGCGCCGCGCGTCCTGGATCTTCACGATGCGGCTGGCTTCTTCAAGGTAACGGTCAACCACACGCGGAGTAGTTGCGAACGTCTTGCCTACGAGCGACGACACGGCATATGGTTCGCCGTCTTTCTTTAGAAACAGGTCACACCAATCAGACCAGTTTTCGGCGCGCCGATCCCCATCCTGGCTGATCCAGTCCAGGATCGCCGCGGCACGCTGGTTAACCGTTCGGGGGCTGTTCGCCAGAACCTCTCGCGCCGCATCGCGCAGCGCGGCTTCGCCTAGCCACTGAACGGCATCGGCGAGCAGCGAGTTTTCATCCATCGCGGTCACGCCGAGAACCCGGCCCTGCGCCTGTGCCAAGTCCGGCCCGAGGTCCAGCGCCGCCTGCAGTCGTGCCCGGTCGGACTGCAGCGTCTTGACGTGACCGCCGAACGCCTCTGTGGACGACAACCCCGCCAGCGTCCGCAGCGCCTGCTGCATCGCCGGCGTGCCGGCGCTGGTCAGCATGTCCTCCCGGGCCTCGGTCAGTGCATCGTCGGCGTCACGATCGTCAACCAACTGAAAATGAGGGGAGATCGCCGCCTCCAGTGGGAAGCGCCGCAGTAACGACTGGCTGAAGGCATGGATCGTGCCGATCCGCATGCCGCCCGGCAGGTCCAGCACCTTGGCGAACAGGGCCCGGGCCGCCTGGCATGCGGCTTCCGTGGGCTCGACCCTGAGGTGCTTCAGTTGCTCGGCCAGTTCTTCGGGCGGCATCGTGACCCACCGGCCCAGCGTCCGTTGCAGCCGCAGCGACATCTCCGCCGCTGCCGCCTTGGTAAACGTCAGGCACTGGATCCGTTCCGGCGCCGCGCCGGTCAGCATCAGCCGCAGCAACCGGTCGGTCAGCAGCTTGGTCTTCCCCGACCCGGCCGAAGCCGCGACGAAGGCCGACACCGCCGGATCGGAAGCGGTGAGCTGCTCGCGGTTGGCGCGGTCGCGGGCGGCTTCACTCATGGCAGATCGGCCCGGTTGGCAGATCGGTCCGGTGGACCTCGATGAGACCGGGCGTCCAGTGACCGGGATCAATGGAGGCACGATCCGACCGGCCTGTCCGCATACTCATCCCCATCTCCAGCCGCCGACCATTCGGCCACCCGGGCAAGTTGTTCGTAGTCCGAAAACCGCGGCGCGAGCCCGGGATGCGGGCGGGACAGGTAGGCGCGCCAGGGCTGGTCGAAGGCATCGATCAGGTCACAGAGCCGATCCTTCGCATTTGCGACGGCATCGGGGATCTCCGCCGCCCGCTTCCGGTACAGCGGTATCGATTGGCCTGGATCTAATCCGCCCGACAAGCGCCAGTAAATCAGCTCCGCGGCGGCCCCGCGAAGCTCCGCCCCGAAACCGCCGTCCGCGGCAATCGCGGCCTCCAACAGCAACTGCGGGGCCAGGCCCGCTTCGACGGCATTCTGGCTGGGCGGGGTTCCGGTCTTGTAATCCAGGATGGCAAGCGTGCCATCGTCATACCGCTCGATCCGGTCGGCCCGGCCGGTCAGGCGGAAGCGACCGCCAGGGCGCAGGAGGTCGATCGCGCCGTTTGCCTCGGTCGCGATCGTCACCGGCGTGCGCATGGCCCGCCTTACGGTTTCGGTGTCGGCCACCCAATCGGCGATGCGCTCCAGGCGGGGCGACCACCATGCCACCAGCGCCTGCCGCAACCCGGCCTCGCCGAGCGCCTGGGCCATCGCCAAACGGAGCGCACGGGCCGCATCCGCGGGCCATGTCGCACCGTGGGCACGTAAGAAGCGGTGCAGACCATCGTGCACGAGGGATCCGTAGTCCGAGGCGTCCGTCGCCTCATCGAGCGGCCTCAGCGCGGTCAGTTTCAGGATATGGCGGGCGTAGACCGCGTAGGGGTCGCGAAGCCAAGTCTCTATCGCGGTGACGCTGAGTTGCCTGGGCCGCCGAGCAACCGGCGGACGCGGCGAGGGTGGCTTGACTGGTGTGGGCTGGCCCTCCGGCAGGTCCATGACACGCGCCCAGTCAACGGCCGGATGTGCTGCGATCGTATGATGACGGGGCTTTTCCGCCTGTCGCGGTTCGGATGGCGCGGACGTGCCTGCGTTCGGCGACGAGGCGGGAGCGGATGTGCTGGCCAGGAACATGTCCAGCCGCGTCAGCCAACGCGAAGGCACGGTCGGCGCGCTGTCCCGACGCAGGGGACAGGACAGCGCCACCTTCGGCGCCGAGCAGCAGGCCGCGAGAAAGTCATGCGCGGCTTGTCCGACAGCTTCCTCCGGCGCCGGCAGCCCGACCTTTGTGCGCATGGGCCGGGACAGCCACGGTCCCGGTTCAGGCGTCGGCGGCCAGACCGTTTCCGCGAGGCCGCCCAGCACGACCAGATCGACCGACTGCAGCCGCGCCTCCAGCAGACCCCAGATGAAGATGCGCGGGTGTTCGACGCCGCCTCGGCCCCTCAGCGCGCGGCGGCCGCGCACGACTTCGCCCTCCAGCACCGCGTCCAGGAACCCGGGCAGCACGCCGCGCCGCAGATCGGGCATCAGAGCGACCGCATCGCGCACCTCGGCCAGGCGGGTCGCCAGTGCCTCACCTTCTTCCGCCGCCCAAAGGCGGGCAGGACCGGTTGTGTCATCGGTGGCGGCCAATCGTTCTGCCGCCTCGACGACAGCGGCCAGGGCCTCGGCTGGCGCGATCTCCATCGCTGCGTCGATCCGCAACACTGGTTCCAGGCACATCTCGAGGCGCGACAGAAACGCAGCGGTAGAAGACTCGAGGCCGGCTTCCTTGTCTACCGCCCGGCGGAGGCCGGCAATGCCATGCGCTGGCCGAGGACCGCGCAGGCACAGCGTCTCCAGCCTCCGCGCCGCCTGTCGACAGGCGATTGGACCCATCCCGGCAGCAGAAATTGGGTGCTTCAGCAATGCCAATAGTGGCACCGGCGCCAGTTCGTCGGCGATCGCGCGCACCAGCAGGCGCAGGAAAACGGCCGGGGGCGAATCCGCCAACGGCTCCCCCGCACTGTCATCGGCGACGATGTCGAACCGCAACAGAGCGGCGGCGACACGGCCGGCCAGGTCGCGATCCGGTGTTACCAGGGCGGCCCGGGCCCCCGGCGTCTCCAGCGCCTGTCGCAGCACCAGGGCGATCGCCTGGGCTTCCTGCTGCTGATCCGCGGCCATCAGGCGTGACAGCCCGTCCAGTGGCGCGGAGCGCCGGTTCATCCATTCGTGCAAAGCGCTTGCGGGCAGCAACGCCCGCGACAGCACGGAAAACCGTGACACCGGAACCGTGGACGCCGCGTCGCTTTGCCATCGCCGTACGTCACCGCGCGTCGCGCCCAGGCCCGCCAGCAGCCGCGCCAGACCGGCCTGCGCGTGGGAGGCTTCCAGCGCCCCCCACGCCGCCTCGTTCATGCCGAGGTCCAGATGCGGCAGCACCACCTGCCCGAGCGGCAGCCGTGCGACGACGCGGAGCAACCTTGCGACGGCGGGGATGCCGCCGGTGGTGCCCGCGATCAGCACGGGATAGTCGGGCGGATCGTCTTCCCACGCGCGCGCCTGTGCCTCCAGCAACGCCACCTGCCGCGCCGCCGGGTTCGTTACGCCGTTGTCGGCCAGCCAGGCCGGCCAGATCCCGGTCACGATGTGCAGGAACCGCAGCGTCTGCGCCCAGTGCTGTGCATAGTCCGGATCGGCGGCGTCGGGCAGCCGCGTCGCGAGGTCGATCCCCGCCCGCTCCGCCTCATCCATCAGGGACGCGAGTTCACGGGCGAGCCGCCAGGCCCGATCGGCGGTTCGCGGCGCGCCTCCCTTGCCATGCATCCCCAGGATCAGCGTCGACAGCGCCGCCAGCCGCCGCATCGGCTCCACCGCCGGCGGCAGGTCCAACGCACCGGTCAGTGCGAGCGGAGTTTCATCGACGGCGCCCAGCGCGGTGATGCGAGGCAACAGGATCGGTCGGCCGTCCCGCACGCGCAGGAACGCTTCGGCCAGCGCTCGGGCGGCCCGGCGAGTCGGCAGCATGATCAGGCCGCGGCTGACCTCCAGCGGGTCGCCGCCGCGCGCGAGCCAGCCGTGGGCCAGCGCATCGAGGAAGGGAACGTGCGGCGGGACGGCGAAGAGATTCAGCGCCACGGCCAGCGTGCGTCGCCGGTGACGCGGGCCTCCAGGATCTGCTCGGCTTCGGTGAGGTCGATCGGCGTAGAAAGGTGGAACCAGATGCCGTCGTGCACCACCGCACGCAGGCGGCCGGCGGCCAGGGCGGCGTCCCAGGCGCGGTTCATGCTGAACGCGCCCTCCGGCATGCCATTCAGCAGACGGGGATGGATCAGCTGGACGCCGGCGTAGATATAGGGAACAACCTCGCGTTCTCTCCGGCGGCGCGGGATCCCCCATTTGTCCAGCGCGAAGTCGCCGAAGCCCACTTCGGCGTGGACGTGGGATGTCCGCTGCACCAGCAGCACGCCATCGACCGAATCGCCAAAGGCCGCGGCCAGCCGGTGCAGCGCGAGGATCGGTCCGTTCAGCCAGAACGCGTCGCCGTTGACGACGAAAAACGGGTCAGCGCCAAGGATGGCCAGGGCCGCGCGAACGCCGCCGCCGGTTTCAAGCAGGTCCGCCTCACGCAGCAGCACTGTTGCGGGCGGCGGAGGCCGGCGCGCCAAATGGGCCGCGACCGTTTCTGCCTGCCAGTGCGCGTTGATCACGACGGTCTTGACCCCCGCATTCACCAGGTGATCAAGCGCGTGGTCCAGCAGCGTGCGGCCACCAAGCGTCAGGAGCGGCTTGGCGGTGACGTTGGTCAGAGGCCGCATGCGCCTCCCCAGACCGGCCGCCAGAACCATGGCCGAATGCGGCAAGACGTTCATGCCTGAGATCCTGACGCCGCAAGTCCTGGCGGGTTGGCTCGTTCGGCGGGAGGTATCCAGCGGTTCAGGGCGATCGCGAGAGGTTCGGCGGCTCGTTCCGACAAGGCGTCCTCCAGCAGGCGCCACGTCCGTGGCCCGTGCGCGAGGTATTGCGGCCGGCCGTCGCGCAGCGCAAGCCTCACCCATTGGCAGGCAACACGAAGATGCCGTTGCGCCGCGCAGGCAGTAAACGCAGCCTGGAAATTTTCTGCATCCAGCTCAGGCCGGGCGTCGAGATAGCGTTGCAGCGCGGCGCGGCGCGCTGCTGGCGGAATATCCCGCCGTGCATCCTGCAACAGCGAGACCAGATCATAGGCAGGGTGGCCGAGGGCGGCACCCTGGAAGTCGATGATTCCAACACGGTGGTCCGGCAGGCGGAGGAGATTGCCAGCGAAGTAGTCGCGATGGACGAGGCAGCGCGGGCCGTTCGCGACTGGTTCCAGGATGGTCGCCAAGGCGGCTGCGACGTCGCTTCGCGCGGCCCCGGGGGGCGGAGCGCCGAAGCGGGCCGGCCACCACCAGTTGAACAGCGTGTTCAATGCGGTCAAGGCCATCATTGGAGCGTCCCACGCCGGCAGCCCGTCGGGGGGTGCCGCGCGCTGCATGACGACGAGCGCATCGACGGCCGCATCCAGCAGCGGTTCGGGCGCATCGCCCCGATCCAGCAGCACCGACAGCAGGTCGTCGCCGAGGTCCTCCTCGAGGATCAGGCCTCGGGTCTCGTCGGCCGCCAGGATCGCCGGGACGGACAGCCCGATACGGCGCAGATGGGCCGCGATGCGGAGGAAGGGGCGGACATCCTCGGGCGGCGGTGCGTCCATCAGGACCGCGGGTCTGTCGCCACGGATGCGCAGGTAGCGCCGGAAGCTGGCATCCCGCGCGAGCGGTTCAGCGTCGCTGGGTGCGCAGCCGTTACGGGCGAGGAAGACCGCGATCATTTCGTCGCGGTTCATGCCGAAGTTCGGCGCGTGCCGGGTGTCTCGGCGCCGTCGCGGCTGGCCACCTCGTTGTCGCCTTGGCTGCTCGTCGTGTGTTGCCCGCACGACGCGGCACCCGAGGCGGGCACGTTCCCGCCGTCCGCCGGGACTCCGTCCCACGGGGATGCGCTTGACGATGCCGATCGGACAAGGGATTTCATCCGCTCATCCCACCCCGTCAACGTGGCGTCCCGCGCCTCTTCCTTGCCAAGCCGCAGTCTGACCGTCAGTGCGCCCGCTGGTCGCAGGGGGCCAAGCCGATCCGGCCACTCGACCAGAACGACAGCGTCCAGCGCGTCCTCCCACCCCAGTTCGCCCAGCGAACCGGACCCGTCCAGTCGCCACAAATCGTAGTGGAAGACTGGACCGATATTCGTGTCGTAGCTCTGCACCAGGGTGAACGACGGACTGGGGACCTCCATCGTCGCATCGCCCGCCGCGGCACGCAGAAATGCGCGTGCAAGCGTGGTCTTTCCCGCTCCCAACTCGCCTTCCAGAAGGATACAGTCGCCCGCCCGGGCCAGGGACGCCAGTCGTTCCGCCAGCGCTTCCGTCGCGGCGAGGTCGGTCAGGTGAACGGTAACGGGCAAAGCCATCGGCCCAATCTGAACCACCGCCGGAGTCGCGTGCAACATCTCCCGATGCAACAGTTCGGGTTTGTCGCCCTTGCACCCCGTGCTACAGGACGACCGCAAACGGAGACCGTGGAAGTCCCATGAACCAGCACGACACCGCCGCCAGCACGCAACGCTTCTTTTCCGCCCCGCTGGCGGACACCGATCCGGAACTGGCCGCCGCGATCCGAGCCGAACTGGATCGCCAGCAGGACGGCATCGAACTGATCGCGTCGGAGAACATTGTCTCCGCGGCGGTGCTCGAAGCACAGGGGTCCGTGCTGACCAACAAATACGCCGAGGGCTATCCCGGACGCCGCTACTACGGCGGCTGCGCCTACGTTGACGTGGCGGAGACCCTGGCGATCGACCGTGCCAAACAGCTGTTCGGCTGCGCCTTCGCCAATGTCCAGCCGCACTCGGGCGCGCAGGCCAACCAGACGGTGTTCCTCGCGCTGCTGCAACCAGGGGACACGATACTGGGGATGAGCCTGGCGGCCGGCGGTCACCTGACCCATGGTGCGGCCCCGAACCTTTCGGGAAAGTGGTTCCACGCGGTGCAGTATGGTGTCCGGAAAGCGGACGGGATCCTGGACTACGACGAACTGGAGCGCGTGGCGCGCGCCGAAAGGCCGAAGCTGATCATCGCCGGCGGATCCGCCTATCCGCGCTTCATCGATTTTGCCCGGATCCGGAAGGTCGCCGATGAGGTCGGTGCCTGGTTCATGGTGGATATGGCGCACTTCGCCGGGCTGGTCGCGGCCGAGTTGTTTCCCAGCCCGCTGCCGCACGCCCATGTGGTCACCACGACGACCCACAAGACCTTGCGGGGCCCCCGCGGCGGCATGGTCCTGACCAACGATCCGGATCTTGGAAAGAAGATTAACGCGGCACTGTTCCCAGGGCTGCAGGGCGGCCCGCTGATGCACGTCATCGCCGCCAAGGCGGCCGCGTTCGGCGAGGCATTGCGGCCCGAGTTTCGCACATACCAAAAGGCTGTCCAGGACAATGCCCGCGTGCTGGCCGAGACGCTGAAGCAGCAGGGCCTCGATATTGTCAGCGGGGGGACCGACACCCATCTGATGCTGGTCGACCTTCGACCCAAGCATGTGACCGGCAAGGCAGCCGAGGCGAGCCTGGAACGGGCTCACATGACCGCCAACAAGAACGCCATCCCGTTCGATCCGGAGAAGCCCGCCGTGACCTCCGGTGTCCGTCTGGGTTCCCCCGCCGGTACGACCCGGGGATTCGGCACGGATGAATTCCACGAGATTGGCTTGATGATAAACGAGGTTCTGGAAGGCCTCGGCCGGTCCAATGACGGCTCCAATGCGGCGGTCGAGCAGGCTATCGGCGCGCGCGTGAGGGACCTGTGCGCTCGCTTCCCGCTCTATCGGTCCGAATCTCTTACGCCCCGGTAAACCGCCATGCGCTGTCCGTTCTGCGGTTTCGACGACACCCAGGTGAAGGATAGCCGCCCGACCGAGGACAACGGTGCGATCAGGCGGCGCCGCTTCTGCGGCAATTGCGCCCAACGCTTCACCACCATCGAGCGCGTGCAGTTGCGCGAACTGACGGTGATCAAGTCCGACGGGCGGCGCGTGCCGTTCGATCGCGACAAACTGGCCAAGTCGATCCGTGTGTCACTCAACAAGCGGCCGATCCAGGAGGAGCGCATCGAACGCATCGTCAACTCCGTGGTCCGGCAGTTGGAAGCGTCCGGTGAAAGCGACATTCCCAGCAAGCAGATCGGCGAACTGGTGATGGATACGCTCAAGGAACTGGACAAGGTCGCGTACGTCCGGTTCGCGAGCGTGTACCGCAACTTCCGCGAAGCAAAGGATTTCGAGGATTTCGTCGGCGGATTGGACGCGGTGGCGGAGGAGGGATAGCGGTGTGAATTCGTCCGCGCGTCCGGCTTCATCGCCGATCCTGTTCGTTGTTGAACCATCACTGGCGAGAAACAACGGCGAAAACACAAGGAATAATGGCTCCGACGCGAAAGGCGAATGCCGGTGACCAACGCCGACGTCTCCCATATGCGTGCCGCCCTGGCGCTGGCACGCCGCGGCCTTGGCACCACCTGGCCAAATCCCTCGGTCGGCTGCGTCGTCGTTCGCAACGGTCGTGTCGTCGGCCGGGGCACCACCGCGCCGGGCGGCCGGCCACACGCCGAACCCATCGCTCTGGCCATGGCCGGCGAGCAGGCCAGGGGCGCGACAGTCTACGTCACCCTGGAACCTTGCTGTCACTGGGGCCGATCGCCCCCTTGCACGGATGCGCTGATCGCCGCGGGTGTGTCCAGGATCGTCGTCGCCGCGACCGACCCGGATCCGCGCGTCAACGGTGAGGGGCTCGAGAAACTTCGCACGGCCGGCATTGAGACCGAAACCGGGCTGCTCGAGTCGGAAGCTCTTGAAACGCTGATCGGCTTCAGCCACCATATCACGCTCGGCCGTCCGATGGTCACGCTGAAACTGGCCTCCACGCTGGACGGCCGTATCGCGACGCAAGGCGGCGAGAGCCAGTGGATCACCGGCCCGCCCGCCCGCCGTCTCGCCCACGCCATGCGCGGCCGCCATGACGCCGTCATGGTCGGGGTCGGCACCGTTCTCGCCGACAACCCCGAACTGACCTGCCGCATCCGGGGCTTCCGCTCGACACCGATTGTACGTGTCGTGGCCGACAGCCACCTGCGCACGCCGCTTACCTCGCGTCTTATGATCACAGCCGCGGACATCCCGACCTGGTTCCTGCTCCGCGAGGGCACCAATCTTGCTCGGGAGGACGCTTTCATCAGTATCGGTGCGAAATTGATAAAAATTCCAGGGTCCACGGCCGGCGTGGATCTTACGGCCGCGATGACCGCGCTCAACGCGGCCGGCCTGACGAGAATCCTGGTCGAAGGCGGCGGACAACTCGCCGCCGCGCTGCTGCGGGCCGACCTGGTGGACCGTATCGCCTGGTTTCACGCCCCTACCGTCATGGGCGGCGACGGCTGGCCTGCGGTGCAGCCCTTCGGGACCAGGACCCTTGACCAGATGCCGCGCTTCCGGCGGGATTGCACAACCCCGATCGGCGACGACATGCTGTCGGAGTTCACAAGGCAGAGACCATGTTCACCGGCATCATAACCGCGCTCGGCCATGTCCGATCGATCGACCCGATCGCCCAAGGCCACGACATGCGCCTTGTCATCGAGACGCTGCCCGCGTTCCTCGCCGAACCGCCGGTCGCGCTCGGCGCGTCCATCGCCTGCTCCGGCTGCTGTCTGACCGCGGTCGAATTTGGACCGAGCGAGCAACCGACCTGGTTCGCCGTCGATGCTTCCGCCGAAACCCTCGCCCACACCAAGCTGGGAAGCTGGACCGTCGGATCGCGGGTCAACCTGGAGCGCTCCCTTCGCGTCGGCGACGAACTTGGCGGCCACCTCGTTTCGGGTCACGTCGACGGCATTGGAACCGCCCTCTCCGCGAAACCGGAAAACGCCTCGACACGCTGGGTTTTCCGTGTCCCACATGAGATTTCCCGTTTCATCGCCGTCAAGGGCAGCGTCGCGGTGGACGGCGTATCGTTGACTGTGAACGAGGTGCAAGGCGATACATTCGGTGTGAACATCATTCCCCACACCGCCTCGGTCACCGGCTTCGGGACTCTCAAGCCGAACGATACGGTGAACATCGAGATCGATACCCTCGCGCGCTACGTCGCTCGCCTGGCGGAGACCGCCTGATGGAAAGCCTGCATGAAAAGTTCGCAAGCAGCGAACTGTCCAAATACCTTTCCTCCGCCGAGGAATTGATCGAGGAAGCCCGCAATGGCCGGATGTTCATCCTGGTCGATGACGAGGACCGCGAAAACGAAGGCGACCTCGTCGTCCCGGCGCAGTTTGCCACGCCCGACGCGATCAATTTCATGGCCCGCCATGCCCGTGGCCTGATCTGCCTGGCCCTGACCGGCACACGGGTGGAGAAACTGGGCCTGTCGCTGATGAGTCAGCAGAACGGCACACGGCACCAGACCGCCTTCACCGTCTCGATCGAAGCCCGCGAGGGGGTCACGACTGGCATCTCCGCCGCCGATCGCGCCCGGACCATCGCGGTGGCGATCAACCCCGAAAGCAGCCGCGACGACATCACCACGCCAGGGCACATTTTCCCGCTGCTGGCGCGGGAGGGCGGCACCCTGGTGCGGGCCGGTCATACCGAGGCTTCCGTCGATATCGCCCGCAAGGCCGGACTGACCCCGGCTGCGGTGATCTGCGAGATCATGAACGACGACGGGACCATGGCCCGGTTGCCCGACCTCGTCGTGTTCGCCCAGCATCACAATCTGAAGCTTGGTACTATCGCCGACCTGATCGCCCACCGCCGCCTTACCGAACGCCTGGTGCGCAAGGTCGAGGAAGGCACATACGCCCATACCGCCGGCGGGGAATGGCGTGCGGCGGTCTATGCCAACACCGTCGAGTACCAGGAGCATCTAGTTCTGATCAAGGGCGACGTCAGCGGCCCCGAACCCGTCCTGGTGCGCATGCACGCGGTCGATCTGCTGGACGACATGACCGGCGCGCCGCACTGGATCGCCATCCACAATGCCATGCACATGATCGGCAAGGCCGGCCGCGGCGTCGTGGTCATGATCCGCGAGCACCGGCCGACCGCCTTGGCCGAACGCGTCCGCCTGCTGGCCGCCGGAACGCCGCGGCCGCAGCGCGAACTGCGCGACTACGGCATCGGCGCGCAGATCCTGCTGGACCTCGGTGTGAGGAACATGATCCTGCTGACCAACAGCCGGCGCACTGTCATCGGCCTGGACGGCTACGGACTCAACATCATCGAGCAGCGCCCTATCCCCAACATCGTCGGCGTGGACTACGAGGGATGAGCACCGAGGACGCCGAACCGCCGCGTGCGCCGCACGTGGAAGGGCCGTCGCCGCACCTGCTCATCGTGCGCGCGCCGTATTATCGCGACGTGATCGATGGGCTGACCGCCGGCGCCCACCGCATCCTGGGCGAGGCCGGAGCGACGGCCGAAACACTCGATGTCGCTGGCGCCTATGAACTGCCGCAGGTGATCCGCATCGCTCTGCGCGGCCGCCGCCGGTTCGACGGGTTCATCGCCCTGGGCTGCATCATCAGAGGAGAGACCGACCACTATGACTTCATCTGCAGGGCGACTATGGACGGGATCATGAGCGTCGCGCTGCAGTTCGGCATCTGCCTGGGCACAGGTCTGCTGACCTGCGATACGATCGGACAGGCCGAGGCAAGATCCGGTCAGGATGGTCACAACAAGGGAGCCGAGGCTGCCGCCGCGGCTCTGCTGCAGATCAACGCCGCCCGCCAGCTTGGTGCTGTCTGATGGGGGGCGCCGTCTGATGATTCGGCCTGCGAAAACCCGCCCGCGGACCGCGTCACGGGTGGCTGCGGTGCAGGCCCTGTTCCAGGCCGAACAGGCCGGCGACAATGCCGAGACGGTGATCGACCAGTTCGTCCGCCATCGGCTGGGTGTGTTGGACGATAAGGATGGCTTCGAAGACGGCCGGGTACCGGATGCCGAGGTGAAGCTGTTCAGCCGTGTGGTGCGAGAGGCCGTGCGGCGCCAGGACGCGATCGATCCGATGCTGGCGGAGGCTCTTCCCGCGGACTGGCCATTGGCCCGGATCGATCCGGTGTTGCGGGCGCTGATGCGGGCAGGGGCGGCCGAACTGTCAATGACGGATGGTCCGCCTGCGAAGGTGGTAATCAACGAGTACCTGGATATCGCCCGAGGGTTCTTCGCGGGCCCGGAGCCGGGACTGGCGAACGCGGTGCTGGACCGGCTGGCTCGGTCATTGCGGGCGGCGGAGTTTTAGGCCGGATTCAACTATGGAAGGCCACCCGTGCTGGCATTGATGGAAATCAAGCGGGTTCTCTTGGCAGTTATCGCCGCCCCGGTTCGCTCCGGTCAGCGGCTAAAATGATCGGCTCCCAGGCCGCCTGACGGTACCGCAAGGCCTACAGCTTTTAAAGGCCTTGATGTGGATGTGGAATTCTTGGTACACGCCCATCGACCCAAGAAGAACGCGCATGAATTCGCTTGCTCCGGCGCGCTGCGTCTCGTGGTTCGGACCATGGCCCAATAGGAGATTCGACGTGGAACATACCGGCGTTGAGAGAGTCGAGGCCCGCCACCCTAATTGGCATGGATTTTTGCATCTTAGAAGTATTGATAATTCGGTCCTGTTCGAGAGCTTTGGAAGCAGAGGAAAGTATACACTTCATGACGGAGTGCTGACCGTCTATTGGGACGAATATGGTCCGGATATTTTTTTCATGTCTGCGGGAACCTGGGTGCATCAGCAGCTCCTAAGCGAATCCCCCGACTTGGGGGGTATTTCCATCGTCAGAGTAGGCAACAAAACCGTGGTGGCGAGCAGAATTCATGTTATTGTTCCCGAAGGTAGCTACGAGGTGGGTTTGCGTCTTCAGACAAGTGATATTCCGACGTTTGAGCAGATATTCGTCAGATCTGGGTTCGAATCTCCGGATCTACCACATTCCGCCGACGCAATCGTGGACCTAGCAGGCTGCGGAAATTCGGCTTTACAGAACGCTATCGGTTCGATTCACTGACGTCCTCGATTCGCTGGAGAACCTGGACCGATGCGTGGTGCCGACCGTCAGACTGCTGCGATGTTCAGCTACCTTAGCCCCGAAGCTTTTGTGCCGACGACCCACCCGCTGCGAGCCATCCGCCCGCTGGTAAACGCGGCGCTTGAGCGCCTTTCGCCAGACTTCGCCAAAATCTACTCGGCGTTCGGCCGCGAATTGATTGCGCCGGAGAAGTTACTGCGGGCACTGCTGCTGCAAGCCTTCTTCTCAGTCCGCTCCGAGCGGCAGTTGATGGAGCAGTTGACCTACAACATCATGTTTCGCTGGTTCGTTGGCCTTTCGATGGACGCCTCCGTGTGGGATGTCACCGTGTTCACCAAAAACCGCGACCGTCTGCTGGAAGGCGATATCGCGCGCCGCTTCCTGGCTGCGATCCTGGTGGACCCGCAGGTCAAGCCGCTGCTGTCGGACGAGCATTTTTCGGTCGACGGTACCATGATTGAAGCGTGGGCCAGCACGAAGAGCTTCAAGCCGAAAGATGGATCGGCAGACGCACCCGGCCCCGGACGGAACAGTGAGGTCGACTTCCGCGGCCAGTCGCGCAGCAACGAAACCCACGCATCGACGACGGATCCCGACGCGCGGCTCTACAAGAAAGCGGCGGGTCAGGCTGCCAAACTCTGCCATCTCGGCCACGTGCTGATGGAGAACGCCAACGGGCTGGTCGTGGCGGCGACGTTGACCAAGGCGACCGGCACGGCGGAGCGCGAGGCTGCAATCGAAATGCTGGATGCGCTGGACGCGAGCCACCGGATCACCGTCGGCGGTGACAAAGCGTACGACACCGCCGATTTTGTTGCCCAAATGCGCGATCTTGGCGTGACGCCTCATGTCGCGCAGAATACCAAAGGCCGTCGATCGGCCATTGATAGCCGCACCACCCGCCATCCCGGCTACCGCATCAGCCAGAAGAAGCGCAAGCGGATCGAGGAGGTGTTTGGCTGGATGAAGTCATCCGCGGGCTTCCGCAAGACCCGCCACAGAGGCACCGAGCGGGTTGGCTGGATGTTCACGCTGAACGCCGCTGCCTACAATCTGGTGCGTCTGCCAAAGCTGCTGGGCGGCTCGGCTTAGGCAAGCCACGCCCGGAGTCTGTACTGAAGCTGGGAATTCGCTGATAAACACAGCGAATCCCCAGCAGGACAGCGAAAATCCCTCGAAAAGACCTTCTTGATCCGACTATGAGGCCGAAACGCCGCGATTTCTGGGCGAATTTCCGCAGCCTGCTAGGAGCCAATATCGGCCTCGCTACTGTGTTTTTCGGGATCAGATATCCTGAGGCAAGGATACTTGCCGTTGAACCGGAGGAAGCTAACTTTGCGGCACTGGCTTCCAATACTGCGGCGCTAGGTGACCGCGTAAAGAAATATCATGCTGCGGTTTGGGTTAAGGATGGCGTCGCAAATCTTCATACCGAGGACCCGGGTGGCATTTCGCTCGGTGCTTGGGGCGTTCAAGTGTCGGACAATTTGGCTAGGGCCGGAAAGACCACTCCCTGCTACAGGCTGGCGACCTTGCTGGGCAACGCTGGCTTCAGTAGCGTTGACATCCTTAAAGTTGATATCGAAGGGGCGGAGCGCGAGCTTTTTTCGTATGCAGTGGCTGATTGGCTTCCACGCATCAAGTTAATCATCATCGAGACGCACGATCGATTTCGGCCTGGCTCCGAGGCGACTGTACGAAAGGCCATTAGTCCGATGTTCCGAGAGCAGCCCAAATGGGGAGAGAACTTGATCTTTCGACGGACCCAAGATTAGGGTCACAGTATTAAATTGCGCCCGCAGCGCGAAACGAAATCCGGCTAGGCAGTGGGTCATGTGCGGCCACGAGGGGTAGGGATTGCGCGCTTCGGAATCCGATTGTTCATTGTCGACTGCCATGCTTCCTGCCCGCAACTCGCGCAGCGCAGGGCTTCAGAAGCCACAAACTTCGACTTGATCGAGGTGCAGATAATCACGACAAGTCAACTGAACACGGACGTAGCGCGCCTGGACGGTGGGCTCCAAGGACACGCTGAGGGGAGTACCTTCGACGCCCCCGAAAACACTTTCGTCCTCTTTGCGCAACACCACGCGCCAGATCTCGCGATCGAGGGAGACAGCCAATTCCAATCGGCGGGCCCGGGCGGCAAGGCCTGCGTCATCCGAGCGATTGAAAAGTCGAATCTCCTCGATTGTTCTCTCTCGACCAAGGTCAACCATCCACCAGGGCGCATCCTCCAATGCCGTATGGAAAGCATATCGACCGGTCGGATGCCCAGTCACCGCTCCGCCCGCATCTTCCTCCGGGGTCGCGCCGATCGACCAAGTTGATAACGAACTCTGCGTTGCCGACTGACCGAGCGCAAGATTACGGCTCGCTGCCCGTCGTAATCCCCAGGCATACGGGGACATGTAAGCCAGATCGTCGACCGTCTGCCGAAGCAGCAACTCCCGGCGTTCGGCGAGGCTGCTCTGTGCAGCGGCGCCTTCCAGACGCTTTCGCAGATGAACAATAAATTCACATCCGACTTGTCCCGATATAGATACAATATCAAAGTTAATGAGACCGAGGAGAATTAACTCAGTGAAAATCAGCTCAAGAGAAGAAGGTGTGAACGTCCAGCAGTGCGTGTCGCGATACACCGTGTCGCAGGGATCGATCCGCCCGGCCCAAAGGGTGTAGGCCTGAACAACGTCGCCGACGAGGGCGATGCTGTTTGGGTTATCATCGATCGTAAACGCGCCACTTTTCCCGCTGCGCGATTGCATCATCGACGCATACGCACCTTGGCTAAATACCTGAGCAAGACTAGGGCGCTGGCGCCGTTCGTGGAAAGCCTGCAGCAACTCGCCGGTGCCGCTACAGGGACGGAAATAATCGAAGCACGCGCGTTTATCTGGAACCGCCATCGCTATCACCCCGCCCGAAGCAAGTAGTTCCTCGCAGCCGCGCAAAAAACGGACCGGATCCGGCAGATGTTCCAGATTGTGGCTGGAAACCACGAAGTCGAACCGCGCCTCCGGCCCGAAGCGTGCCCGTGTTAGTTCCGCGATGTCGCAGGCAGAGCCCACCAGATCGACCTCGCCAATCCGCGGGATCATCATGTCGTCGATATGAGGATCATTTTCCGCACGAGCAACCAAGGCGGGACGATCGAAAATATCCAGCACAACCACCTCGCGGTCGCCGCGGGGGGATAAAATGGGATTGAACCAAGGCGCGATTTCGATACCACGCGTGCCGGGATCTATGTAACGCAGGATCTCCTGCCGACGATCAAAATGCCAAGCTCCCGCCATACCTATCGTACCCCATTACGGATTGCGCAACCAGCCAGATCAATGTGAGTTCCCCCGATGCAGGATGGCCCTTCACATACCGAACGCCAACGCGGATACGCTTTAGCGATTCCGTAGCGTGGCCACGACTTTGGCGTCCCCGGCGATGGATGGGGCCCGTCACCTCCCAAAAACGACAGGCTAGGCACTGACGCGAGCGTCCTGCCGCCCGACGGCTCCCCGCTTCAGACACCGTAAACCTCGACGTGGTCGAGATGCAGATACCCTTGACCAACAAGTTGGACGCGGACGTAACGTGCTTGCACGGTCGGCTGGAGGGCCAGCATGAGAGGCATTCCATCGGCCCCGCCAAAAACACTTTCATCCTCCTTCCGCAATACAATGCGCCAAGTTTGGCGGTCCGGAGACACGGCGATCTCCAACCACTTGGCGCGCAGGGCTAAAATAGGGTCGTCCATACGATTGAATAGTCGAATCTCTTCGATCATTCGCTCCTTACCGAGGTCGACCATCCACCAGGGCGAATCCTCCAGAATTGTGTGAAAGGAATATCGGCCAGTCGGGCGTCCGGTCACTGCACCACCTGCGTCTTCCTCCGGGCTGGCGCCGATCGACCATGGCGATATGGAACTTTGGGTCGCGGATCGGCCGAGTGCAAGATTGGCATGCGAGGCCTGAGGTACTATCGACGTGCGCCAGCCCCCGCGTAGCTTCTGGCACCAGTAATCTTTCAGATAGGTGTCCTCCACCTGGTTAAGCCCCTTAACAGGCTGCGGAAATTCGGCTTTACAGAACGCTATCGGTTCGATTCACTGACGTCCTCGATTCGCTGGAGAACCTGGACCGATGCGTGGTGCCGACCGTCAGACTGCTGCGATGTTCAGCTACCTTAGCCCCGAAGCTTTTGTGCCGACGACCCACCCGCTGCGAGCCATCCGCCCGCTGGTAAACGCGGCGCTTGAGCGCCTTTCGCCAGACTTCGCCAAAATCTACTCGGCGTTCGGCCGCGAATCGATTGCGCCGGAGAAGTTACTGCGGGCACTGCTGCTGCAAGCCTTCTTCTCAGTCCGCTCCGAGCGGCAGTTGATGGAGCAGTTGACCTACAACATCATGTTTCGCTGGTTCGTTGGCCTTTCGATGGACGCCTCCGTGTGGGATGTCACCGTGTTCACCAAAAACCGCGACCGTCTGCTGGAAGGCGATATCGCGCGCCGCTTCCTGGCTGCGATCCTGGTGGACCCGCAGGTCAAGCCGCTGCTGTCGGACGAGCATTTTTCGGTCGACGGTACCATGATTGAAGCGTGGGCCAGCACGAAGAGCTTCAAGCCGAAAGATGGATCGGCAGACGCACCCGGCCCCGGACGGAACAGTGAGGTCGACTTCCGCGGCCAGTCGCGCAGCAACGAAACCCACGCATCGACGACGGATCCCGACGCGCGGCTCTACAAGAAAGCGGCGGGTCAGGCTGCCAAACTCTGCCATCTCGGCCACGTGCTGATGGAGAACGCCAACGGGCTGGTCGTGGCGGCGACGTTGACCAAGGCGACCGGCACGGCGGAGCGCGAGGCTGCAATCGAAATGCTGGATGCGCTGGACGCGAGCCACCGGATCACCGTCGGCGGTGACAAAGCGTACGACACCGCCGATTTTGTTGCCCAAATGCGCGATCTTGGCGTGACGCCTCATGTCGCGCAGAATACCAAAGGCCGTCGATCGGCCATTGATAGCCGCACCACCCGCCATCCCGGCTACCGCATCAGCCAGAAGAAGCGCAAGCGGATCGAGGAGGTGTTTGGCTGGATGAAGTCATCCGCGGGCTTCCGCAAGACCCGCCACAGAGGCACCGAGCGGGTTGGCTGGATGTTCACGCTGAACGCCGCTGCCTACAATCTGGTGCGTCTGCCAAAGCTGCTGGGCGGCTCGGCTTAGGCAAGCCACGCCCGGAGTCTGTACTGAAGCTGGGAATTCGCTGATAAACACAGCGAATCCCCAGCAGGACAGCGAAAATCCCTCGAAAAGACCTTCTTGATCCGACTATGAGGCCGAAACGCCGCGATTTCTGGGCGAATTTCCGCAGCCTGTTAAGAAGGGCGTCGATAGTCCCTTCGTCGTGACGCTTCTTCCACTCGATTTGCCCAAAGAAATCGCCGAGTGTTCCCCGTGCGACCCGACGCAGGAAATCTTCTTCCGATTTGAAGGCTATATGGGCGATAACCGCGAGATCCAAGATCCGCTGATGCCGGGCGTCGCCATTGAGGAAGGCGACTGCACGGCCTGGGAAGTCAGTATAGTAGCTCTCCATATCTTCCTTTAAGACATTTTTGCGCCGCATGACGTCGCCGACAGGAGGATCCCAGCGATGCCAAAAATGGACGTGCTGTGACCCAAGCGTGGCCATATCGATTGTGCTCGTTCGTGTAAGGGTCTTTGTGTGACAGTGCAGGCTAGCATCTCTTCGCGTATATTGGAGCAATACACTACCAGACGGACGAACGGCGAAGCCGCTGTTGCCATAGAAGCACCAATTGAAATAGAGCGAATCGCATTCCTCTTGATAATCCTGCATGAAGCGGTGGATATCATCCACTCCCCTCAGGATCAGAAATTCATCAATGTCAAAGAATGCGATCCATTCCGTTGCGCTGCGGTGGTTCCTCAGGAAATGCCGATACATATAGTCCTGTTGCCCCTGGTAGGGGAAGTGGCAAAAGGTAAGGAACGGGTCACCACCGGTTTGAAAGCACAAGGTCGCCTCGTATAGTGCGGTTGGATCATCATCGTTGCAGTAGAGATAGACATGGTCAAAACCCAGCGACCGATAATAGTTGAGCCACTCCACGATGCATTGGGTTTCCCAGCGGGCGCAGGCACAAATCGAAAACCGGTGTTGCATAGTTCCCCTAATTTATCGAGAGAGACATTTGCATCGTTCTGAACTAATCCCCATTCTGCCGCAGCTCTTCAACTGTCTTGCCGCTGTTCGGAAGCGGTAGCGTAACCCCTGCAGGGCGTACCGAGATTATCGAGGAGGGAGCGATACCGAAACCACTTAGATCGACGTTAAATGCGTGATGTCCCAGGCCGATCGCGGCCCCCAGTAGGTCCTCCCTGTAGTCCCCGGACCGATATACGCCAACCGGCGCGCCATCCACAAGTAATTCTATTTCAACGACGTCGTCTGAATCGCGGTAGCAACACCAGCCTCTCAGGATAATTCCGGCTATATTGTCGATCTGTCCCCAACATACCCGCCGTGTGGCGATAATGTAGGTGAAGCCACTGGGGGTTACCGCGGAGAGCGCTATCGCCCTCTGTTTTTCGCTTGGTACCAACCCGCAAAACGCGGCGATCGTGTCTATCACGTGTTCGGGGTGCTGCAATGCCTTTTCATAGCTGACTAGCAAAGCCGGTTCGGTCAATTCGCCAGCATAGGACGTAAGTCGAGCTACGTTTAGGCCTGCCTCGCGAAGCGCCTCGGTTGGGCCTCGAAACATCGACAGTTCATTGCGCCGCGCAATGGCCAGCGGGTCACGAAAAACGATGATGAAGCGCGGATTGCGGAACCGCAGCGCCTCTGCCGGAGGCAGGAAATCGTAAAGGTTCGGGATCTTGAAGCCCCATTGGCTGAACCGCTGGTTTCGCTCCGCGATGATGTGTTCGAGGCGGTCCATGTCTGAACTTCGGAGAGCATGCAATATCGCTGTGTCTTCGACGACAACAGGATCGCATGTATCTCCCAGGAACAGGCCCAGCCGTTCCAATACCTGCGCCAGCACGCTGGTCCCGCCCCGGGCAGCACCGGTCACGATGACGGTGCTTTCGCGTTTCTGTTTGCCCACGGTATCGCAATCACCGGGGTTGAAGACAATCAAACCGTGGTTCAAGAGGTTGATCATCCTGGGCTCACCCCGCTGTGCGCGACCGCTGCAGTTCCCAGGTCGGCAAAGATTCCTGCTTGCCGAGAAAAGGCCCGATGGTAAAATCGATCCTCTGAGCGAATACTTTGCCAACGCCTCGTCATCGTCTCATTCTCATGAATAAACCGCGACTGCTGATCTGGCCGCATGTCATCGCCGCGGCTAATGCTCTCCCGGTGCTCCGCCACGGACTGCGGCGTCCAGATCACCCGATACCCAGCCGCCCCCGCCCTCAAACAAAGATCCACATCGTTGAACGCAACCTGCAGGTCATTCTCGTCGAAGCCGCCCAGAGCGTCGAATACCGCGCGCCGACACAGCATGCAGGCTGCGGTGACGGCGGACAGCTCCTGAGCGCTGATCGCCCGCGCGACGTAACCGGGATCGTCCGCTGTTAGGCCTTTGTGCGCGTGATCCGCCACGCCGCCGACGCCCAGGATCACGCCGCCGTGTTGGACCAAACCGTTTGGGTAGAGCAGCTTGTTGCCGACGATCGCCACGAGGGGGTCGGCCAGCATTTCCCCTACCATGGCGCGCAACCAACCTGGGCGGGAAACGATGACATCGTTGTTCATGAACAGCAGAAATTCATCACCACTTCCAGCCACGGCGACATTGTTCAGGCGCGAGTAGTTGAAGGGCTCCTCGATGCGCATCACGGACACGCCCTTCCGGTCCTTCACCTCAGCCGCGAAGGCAAGTGCCTCGTCCGAGGTTGACCAGTTGTCGATCAGGACAATCCGGTAGTTGGCGTAATCGGTGCTGGCCCGTAGTGCATCCAGGCAGGCACGCGTCATATCGACGTGCTCGCGATACGGCATGATGATCGTGACCGCCGGCTCCTGCGCGATCGTCCAATCGATCGCAAAACAAGTGATCCCGAGCGGCGAATACGCCCGTCCCGACAGCCCCTTGCGCTTTAGATGATCCTGAACCGCACGTATTCCCGCGGCTACCGCATAGGCCTTGCTCCCCCCCGAAGTCGCCGTGGAGGTCGCGGTCTTGCGCCAGTGATAGAGCACCTCCGGCACGTGCACGATCTTGTCGTGGGGAATCACCTCGGACAACCGGATGATAATGTCGTGGTCCTGCGCGCCGTCGCACGCCTTACGAAACGGTCCTGCCTCGTGCAGCTTCGCGCGCTCCACGAACAGCAGATGGCACATGTAGTTCTGCGCCAGCAGCAGCCGGTAGTTCCAGTCAGGCTTCAAGTTTACTTCAGAAAACACACCGTCATCGTCGATCTTGTCTTCATCGCTGTAGAGCATCTGCGCCCCGCTCCGCAGCGCCGCCGCCAGCATGAACTCGATAGCCCGCGCCGCGAGCAGGTCGTCATGGTCAAGGAACGCGACATATCGGCCCTTGGCCCGGGCGAGTGCCGCATTGGTCGCCCCGCTGATGCCGCGGTTCTTCTTCAAGGTCAGCGCCTTGATACGCTTGTCCTGGGCCGCGAACGCGGCGATGGACGCGCCAAGCTCCGCCGAACCGGTGGCGTCGTCGACGATGATCAATTCCCAGTGTCGATAGGTCTGGGAACGGACCGACTCCACCGCCGCCACGAAGTCGGCCAGCCGCGGTCCATAAACGGGGCAAACGACACTCACCAAAGGCGGCGGCGAGCCGTC
The DNA here is from genome assembly GCA_963817185.1 of uncultured Alphaproteobacteria bacterium. GTDB lineage: Bacteria > Pseudomonadota > Alphaproteobacteria > Acetobacterales > Acetobacteraceae > Rhodopila. The sequence goes on from CAWFNN010000009.1 coordinate 654,962, forward strand.
CTCGGGAAGCAGCCCTTCGAGCCGATCGGGCGCCGTGGCAAGGGCGTTTTGATATTGCCGGGCCCACGGATCGTAGTTCTCGACGGTGTATGTCTCGCCCGGCGCCAATCGTCGCAAGCGGTCGCGCAACTGCCACAGGTCGGTGAAGATCTTGTCAGCCGCCTCCTGAAGGTCACGAATTGCCGCGACTGTCTCAAGCGACGGAAAGTTGACCCGCATCGGGCTGCCCCGAATCACGTGGCCGCCCGGGATCACCCGGAATTCAAATTCAACCGTTCGGCCGGCGACAAGCTGAGCCGGTGGAACGAAGGAAAATCCGCAGTTCAGGTCGCACCCATGGGCTGCCGCCACGTCCATCCGCGAACGGTGCGCGGTGATCTGCGCGATCGGATGGCCCTGCATCGACACCAGGACTTGCAGACCTCCGCTCCGGGTGCCGGTGCGGCGGTCGTGACGAAAGACCCAGCCGCCCACCGCGCCGTTGCGGAGACCATCTACCTGTCCCACCACGACCACTGCCGGCAAACAGAATGTCTGTCGCGCGCGACCTTCTCCATCGCCCGTCTCGAATTGCCGTAGATCGTCTCGCTGCGGACGCAACTCCAGAACATGCGGCGCACCGTCAAAATATTGGGGCGGCACCACCGTGGTGAACCCAACTTTGGCACTCGGATGCCCCGCTTCGACGACATCGGCCCGGTCGACGTCGCAGGTGACAGAGAACTGAAACGCGTCGTCGATGAAAATATCCAGCACAACCGGAACATCCGAGGCAGCCCTGGCGTAAGCCCAGCCGCGCACATCCCCTTCGTGGATGGGGTCAAGACAGTTCAGAATGACATCCCGGCGTCCCCCGGGGACAGGACCGGTTTCCGCTTTCGGCAAAACCCATTTTCGCTGCGGCCCGATCTGGTCTTGCAGCGAAATTACGTTTCCATCGAGACCATGAAACTCCAGCGTGTGGTGCCGCCCATTCCGCAGTTCCGAGGGGACCGAAGCGTAAAATCCCGCCTTTTGCGCGGGATAGCCCGCGGTCGCGACGTCCTGACGAACGAGGTCGCATGTTACAGAGCAAACGTAGTTCCCATCGATCAGAACCTGCATGACGAGGGGCTCGTCCGGCATGGCTGGATCATAGGCCCAGCCTTCCACGCTTTCCGCGCTCACGATATCGCAGTAGCCGATCACGCCGGCGGCGTTTTGTGCGTCCATGCCCTACGGACTGGCCGGCAACGACCAGCCCACCCGCGGCAGGCGAGCTTCCTTGCAGCCGCAACGCCCGAAATGCTGCTGCGCGGATGCAAGACTTCCCGCACGCACTTCCGCCTCGGCGTCCGGATATCCCCGGAAATCGAACGCCTCACCAACTTCTGCCCGAGACGCCGGCCGGCCGCTGGAAGACGCGGAGCGGCGGCCGTGATGGTGCGCATCCCTGGATTGATCACTCACCACCGGGTCCGCGGCAGCAGCGTACAAGTAATGATCGCAACTCTCGTCAATTGGGACGCGCTTCAATTCCCACCGTCGCAGATCCACGAAAAATCTTGTCGATACCGCAACGTTATCGGCCATCCGAAGACAGACAAAATCCTGTTGGTGCCGGATCGCGCCGACATTCCGAGGTCTTGCTTCATGAGGGTGAAGCGGAGATGTTGCCCGATCCATGTCCGTAGGTCCATGTTGGCCGCATTCGCAACGGTTTCTGATCGAATCCCAATTGATCTAGGTGAGTGGCATCTACGGGGTGCGGAATGTGCACGCCCCTTCGGGCCCCATGTCCCATGATCTCATTACTGTGATCGAGCCGGTTTCACAAGCAGATAGTGACGATGCGCCCACCGCGCCCGGGAGCCGTTCCACCCGCTCGGCCGCCCTCTTGCAATGCCCCGCTCTCGCGTGTAAGACCGGTCCAGTTGCAAATCATTCGCATTAGCGGGTCACGGAAGCATCGCATGCTTGTCAGTCTGATCATCGTCTTTCGCGAGGCCATGGAGGCCGGCCTTATCGTCGGCATTGTCCTGGCCGCGACCGAGGGCGTTCCTGGCCGTGGCCGCTGGATCGCCGGCGGGATCGCCGCGGGTGCAACCGGTGCCAGCCTCGTCGCAGCCTTCGCCGCCGCCCTGTCGAACGCCTTCGAGGGCGCCGGGCAGGAGGTCTTCACCGCCGCGATCCTGTGCTTCGCCGTCATCATGCTCAGTTGGCATATCCTGTGGATGTCACACCACGCGCGCACGATGGCCGCCGAACTTCGCGAGGTCGGCGCGGCGGTGCGGTTGGGCCAGCGATCGCTCGCGGCCCTGGCCGCGGTGGTCGCCGTCGCGGTGATGCGTGAGGGGGCCGAGGTCGTGCTGTTCCTCTACGGCATCGTCGTGGGATCGCACACCACTGCGTTCTCCCTCGCCACCGGCGGCGTCGCGGGACTGGCGCTGGCCGCACTCGTCTCCTGGCTGTTGTACCGCGGGCTGGTCGCCATCCCGCTGCGCCGCCTGTTCAGCGTCACCAACGGGCTGATCGCGCTGCTCGCGGCCGGCATGGCCGGGCAGGCCGCCGCGGTGTTGCATGGCGCCGACCTGCTTCCCGGCTGGGGCGAGCAGCTTTGGGACACCAGTTTCATCCTGTCCGACGACAGTTACCTCGGCCGCAGCCTGCACGCGTTGATCGGATACTCCGCGCGTCCGTCCGGCATTCAACTCGCCGCGTACCTCGCGACGCTGCTGACCTTGGCAGTCGCAGCCCGGGCGCTCAGCCGCCCGCGTCCCCGCGCGGTCGCTGCCGCCGCGGTGCTTGCGGCACTCATATACAGCGCGCCGCCCGCCCACGCCGACGACCTGCCGGTACTGGTCTTCCACAACCACCGCTTCGAGCCCGCCCGCATCGAGGTGCCCGCCCACCAGAAATTCAAGCTGCTGGTGAAGAACACCGATAAGACCGCCGACGAATTCGAGAGCGACGATCTCAACCGGGAGAAGTTGGTCGCGCCCGGCGAGACCATCACCGTCTTCCTCGGGCCTCTCAATCCGGGAACGTATAAATTCTTCGGTGACTTCCACAAGGACACGGCCCAAGGCGTGCTGGTCGCGAAGTGATCCGGCGGAAGCCGCAACAGGCCACGGCGCTGGCGCTGCTGGCACCGTGGGAGGCACGCGCCGACTACCATACCTTCTCAAGACTGCGGCGAACCGGAAATCGGGCATGACGCGACGCGGTGTGGATCGCTGTCCGAACCGGACCGGCGCGACCAGCTATACCGGCGAGTCGGGCACCGGCCCGACCCACGTGATGGCAGAGCGAGATCGGGTTCGGGTTCCCTTCTGACCCAGCTCGTATCGGAAAAGATGTTCGAACTCACAGAACCGGGTCAGGCTCTGGTGGACAGTGGCTGCTACTTCGAATTCAGCCACTCGATGACGACCGGGCGCAACGCCGCGTCCAACGAGATCACCTTTGGCCCGGCGCTCGTCAGGGATATCGGCCGCACCACCGGCACGCTCGACCTGCTCCTGACGCGTCAGTTCGGGCCTGACCAGACAAATCACGGCCTCGTCGTCAGTTAGAACAGCCGAGCCGCTGGAATATCCGGGAGGCCCTGTCGCCGCGGTCGTGCCTTACGGCCGCGCCCGGCCGGCTGGGGGCCTCAGCTGTCTATGTCTGTGGCAGCAGTTGATCCTCGCCCAGGTCGCGGTCGGCGACCTGAAACTGACCGACCTTTGTCGAGATCATTCGCGAAACCTGTATTACGAGGTGGGCTGGTTGTTCGGGGCCACTCAGGGCAGACACCAAGAGCACCTTGGGCCGGCGCCTGGAAGAGGAGATGGCTTTTCAGGACCCGGATCGGACTCACGCCCCTCCGCCACCGTCGGCATTCCATCCGACACGGTGGTGCGGTGCAGATCACGCACCTGGGTCTCGTCGTACTCCCGGGCGCGATGCATCGTACAGCGATTGTCCCACATCACCAGGTCGCCAACCCGCCACCGGTGCGTGTAGACAAACTCCCGCTGGGTTGCGTGTTCCATCAGGTCCATCAACAGTACACGCGCCTCCGGTTCCTGCATTCCCCGGATGCGGCCGGCATGTGACGACAGGAACAGCGACTTCCGTCCCGATCCCGGATGCGTCCGCACCAGCACCTGCGGCACCGGCGCCATCTTCACCCGCTCCTCCTCCGACCAATCGGTGAAAGCGATCTTCGCGCGGGAGAACAACTGAGTATGCTCGCAGATCAGCCCCTCCAGCCGCGCTTTCATCCGGTCGGGCAGCGCGTCCCAGGCGGCGCGCATGTCGGCAAACTGGGTTTCCCCGCCCTCGGACGGGATGACCCGAGCGGACAGCAGCGAGAACCGCGCAGGCACCCGCTTGAAGCTGCTGTCGGAGTGCCACAACCGGTTGCCCAGAGCATTCAGCCGCAGCCGGTCGTCCTTCGGCCGCACCGCGCTATTCTGATCGAGATTGGAAATGTCTGCGATGTGCATGTCCAGGCGGGGCACGTAATCGGTCCTATAGGCGCGCACTGTCGTTTCCAGGTCACCGAACCGGCGGCTGAACGCGATTTGCTGTTCATCCGTGATGAACTGGCCGGGAAACACCAGGACACCGTGTCGGCTGATCGCATCGTCGATTGCGCTGACCGTCGGCGTATCCAGCGGATTACGCAGATCAACGCCGATGACCTGGCCGACAAAGACCGGATGCAACGGCCTCACGATGATCGGCATCATCCTCTCCCGTCCGCTGTCCCGTTGTCCGGGCCACACCCTCGGACTTCGCAGTGAAATCGTGGCGCGGTCGTCCAGCCGGGTCAAGAACACGTGCGAAACGGAACCGGCAAGCGGGTGGGCGAATTGGATCGACGCAAGCTGGCCGATTATATCCACAGCCACGGCTTAAGCGGGGTCGTCGCGGACGAGGTATATGGTAAGGAGGGTCAACGAGCCGATTTTCGGCTGGTCCAGGCCGGGATCCGGGGGGATCAGGGACAATGATCTGGCGAAGAATCATGGCCGTGTCCACCGGGGTCGGTTTGTTTACCGCAGGCCGATCAATCCGCCAAACCGGCCCGGCCATACCGGATGGGCCGCCGGTGATTGCGAACCGGCACGGCCTCCTGTCAAAGTAGGAGGGACACTACCATGATTCCCGCACTCGATATCGATCCGTACTGCACAGCGTTCTTTGACGATCCGTACCCGGCGCACGCGGCCATACGAGACGCCGGGCCTGTGGTCTATCTGCCGCGCTATGACATCCATGCGGTCGCCCGCTACGACGACGTGCACAGGATTCTCATGGACTGGGGCAGCTACGCCAGTGCGCGCGGCGTTGGGCTTTCCGATTTCGCCAAGGAGAAACCGTGGCGGCTCCCGAGCCTGCTGCTGGAGACCGACCCGCCGTTGCACGACCGGACACGGACGCTGATGGACAAGGTGCTGTCGCCGGCAGCCGTGCGCGCGCTGCGTGCGCCATTCGCCGCCGCGGCCGAGGCGCTGATCGACGACCTGCTGGCGCGCGGATCGTTCGATGCGGTGCGCGATCTGGCCGAGGCGTACCCCCTGACCGTTTTCCCCGACGCGGTTGGCATGCCGCCGGAGAACCGCCGCTTTCTGCTGCCCTATGGCAACATGGTGTTCAACAGTTTTGGCCCTCGGAACGCCTTGTTCGAGGCGGCCGTCGCCGACGCCGAACCCGTTTTGGCATGGGTGCAGGCCCAGTCGCGGCGTGAGGCTCTGTCGTCCACCGGCTTCGGCGCGGTGATCCACGCCGCCGTGGACGACGGCGAATTTTCCGCCGCCGAGGCAGAGGTCCTGGTGCGTTCCCTGCTGACTGCCGGCGTCGACACGACCGTCAACGGCCTGTGCGCCGCGGTGTACTGCCTGGCGCGCTCTCCCTCCGCCTTCGAACAGTTGCGTGCGAATCCCGCATTGGCTCGGGCGGCCTTCGAGGAAGCTGTGCGGCTGGAGAGCCCGGTGCAGACGTTTTTTCGCACCACGACCCGCGAGGTTATGTTCGGCAAAGAAATGATACCCGAAGGCAGCAAAGTGCTCATGTTCCTGGGTGCGGCCAATCGAGACCCCCGCCGATGGGAAAGCCCGGACGAGTACGACATGACCCGGCGCAACGCGGGTCATGTCGGGTTCGGCGCCGGGATCCATGGCTGCGTCGGCGCCGTGCTGGCGCGGCTGGAGGGCGAACTGGTGCTGGCAGCATTGGCACGCAAGGTGGACACGATCGAGATGGCAGGCGAACCGACGCGGCGTTACAACAATACGCTGCGCGGGATGACGAGGCTTCCGGTGCGGATAACGGCGGCCTGACCGGCTGGACCGCTGTCGTGCTACTGGTGCCGTGCGCGACCCGATCCCGGCTGATGAGGCGGAAGCGGCAACGGCGGCAGCCACCCGGAGGTTCCGTGGGTCCGGATATTCCCGGTATAAGATCGAACCGGATGGGCCGGGTCTGACGGGGACGTGTTCGCACTGGCCTCAAAGAGCCAGTAGGTTACGGCCTCGACGAAAAGGATGATGACGCATGATGATTACGCAACGGGGACGGGTGTGGCTGGCGGCTCTCGTCCTGGCTTCGCTCGGGATCTCCACGTCGCAGGCTCAGATCAATCCATTCAGGAGCAGCCGGCAGGGAACCGGGTTGACGAAGGCTGACGTGAACATGATCGAGGAGGCCGTCGATCACTTGAATTCAACAGAACCGTTGCACGTGGGCAAGTCCCAGGACTGGGCTAATCCCGACAGCGGGAACTCCGGCAAGGTCACCGTCACGCGCCTTTTTCAATCCGGTGGCATGGTCTGCCACGGGATGCGATACGATCTGGCCTATAAGGTAAAACATTCCACCGCCCACTATACGGTGAATTGGTGCAAGACCAAATCAGGCGAGTGGAAAATCAAGAGCTAGAGTTGATGTTTCGAGATGTCGATGCCGATGGTGACGTGCTCTGCTGATGGTGATAGTGAACTGCTCATCTTTTCCTGTCCCATGCTTGTCATCGGGGGCTTCAGAAGGCCTGCGCTGGGAGTGGGAGACATTCCCCGACTATCTCGACGCGTTGGACCGCTTCCCGCGTGCCATCGACGTCGCCGCTCAGGTGCCGCACCACCCGCTGCGCGTCTATGTCATGGGCGACCGCGCCGTCCGCCGCGAGATCGCCACTGCCACCGACATCGAGGCCATGAGCCGCCTGACGGAAGAAGCCCTGCGCGCAGGCGCCTTCGGTTTCACGACCTCGCGGACTGAACAGCACAAGACCACAAAGGGCGACCTGGTCCCTGGCCGCTTCGCCGAGAACCGGGAACTCTTCGGCATCGGTGCCGCCCTCGGCCGCGCCCGCGCGGGCGCATTCGGGATGCTCAGCGATTTCGATGACGAGGCCTCCGAATTCGAATGGATGAGCACGCTGGCGAGATCCACCGGCCGGCCGCTGTGGTTCCTGCTGACTGACCGGGCGTACGACCCGGATCGCTGGCACCGCCTGATGGGCGGTGTCCGCAAAGCCCGCGCCGCCGGGGCGTCGGTCACCGCGCAGGTCGCGGGGCGGCCGGTCGGGATCATCCTCGGGCTGACGACGTCGATGAGCCCGTTCGCCGCGCGTCCTGCCTTCGCGGCTTTGTCCAGGCTGTCCGGGGGGACCGGCTCGCGCGGCTGCGCGATCCGGCCGTGCGCGCGGAAATCCTGTCGCAGGAAGCGTCGGAAGACCTGCTGGCGATCCAGCCGCCGCTGCAGCGACCGATCGCAACGACCTGGGACCGCCAGTACGTGCTCGGCGATCCGCCTGATTACGAACCGGATCAGAGCCGAAGCGTCGCGACGATGGCAGCGAAGACCAATCTGACCCCGGCCGAGTTCTGCTATGACTACCTGACCGGCGAAAACGGCGATCGGATGCTGTTCTATCCCGTGACCAACTACGTTCATGGCGACCACGGCGTGGTGCATGACATGATCGCGGACCCGGATACGCTTCTCGGCCTGGGCGATGGCGGTGCTCATTGCGGGATCATCTGTGATGCCTCGCTGCCGTCCTACATGCTCACCCATTGGACGCGTGACCGTCATCGCGGACCGAGGTTCCCGCTGGAGTTTGTGGTAAAGCGCCTGACCAGCGAGACGGCCGACTTCTTTGGTTTCCACGATCGCGGGCGACTGGCCGTCGGCAGGAAGGCCGACGTCAACGTCGTCGATCTGCAGACACTCCGGCTGCATCACCCGGAATTGCGACATGATCTGCCGGCCGGGGGCAAGCGGCTGGTGCAGCGCGTGGACGGTTATGAGGCGACGATCGTTGCTGGCGTGCCGATCTTCGAACGCGGCGAGGACACCGGGGCGCGGCCGGGCAAATTGGTGCGTTCGAACCGGTGATCGGGCGGCGCCCCAACCGTGTCGGTCGAACACGCCGGCGAATCCGGGATCGAGGCGGTTGAACGCGGATCTATTCCACCCCATCGCAGCAAAAGGCCCGTCAGTCCGGCACCATCAGTTGTACCGATACCGGGCAATGGTCGGACAGTCGGTCCTGCCAGGATCGGTCGGTTTCCCGATACGTCAGGACGCGCAGCGTATCTGGACGCATCCACTTCGCGGCGGCGTTCCCGGCGAGGATATGATCGATGAAGTTCTCGCCACCCCAGCAGGGCGAGCTGTGCCCCTCGGTCGCGCGGACCAGCGGTGCGGCCCGGCGCAAGCTCGCCAGGAACGAATCGGTTCCATCCATCCAGCGATTGAAGTCGCCAAGGATCAGGAAGGGGATGCCGTCTTGCCGCCGAGCCGTGATCCAGTCGGTCAGCGGCGGGACCTGATCGCGCAGTTCCTCACAGACGCGGCTCTTGGCCTTCGGCAGGGGTAGCTCGCGACATCCCTTCTTCAGGTGAATGGCGAGGATGCGCAGGTCGGAAGCGGCAAGGTGCAGCGTGATGTCGGCCCCGCTGCGCAGGTGCTGGCCGCTGAGGGCGGCCAGGTCCGGGTTGACGTCGTAGTGTAATCCCCGCCTGACAACGATACCGACCCGCTGCACGACGTGATCGTGTGTCATATGGATCGAATACCGGTCGTGCGGAAACACTTTTGCTGCGATTTCGAAGCCATCGATCTCCTCGATCGCCACGACGTCGGCGTCCAGTTCCTTGGCGTATCCGGCGAGGCGGCCGAAGTCGTCATCGGACCGCGGCTTCACGTCCGGCGGCAGGTCGGGATCGCCGGCGGAACGGGTGGTCAGCCAGTTCAGGTTCCAGGTCGCGACCTTCAACTCCGCGGCGAACGCCTGGAGCGGCACGAGCAGGGCAAACAAAAGCAGAATGCGGTTCACGATGGGCTTGCCTCGCCAACGGCCGCCCCGGTTTCGCGGCCGGCCCAGGCGATGATGGCATAGGCTGTGGCCAAGAGGGTTAACGGTTGCCGAACCGATCGAGACAAGCGGCACCTTCAACCCGATCCGCCGCACCGCGGTGTTCCCGGTTCGGCGCCGGATATCCGTCAGGCGGGTCCATCACCAGGCTACGAATGCGACCGCCGCCGAACCGGCAGCTGCCAGACCGGGAGCTGCCAGACCGGGAGCTGCCAGACCAGAGCGTTTCCACCTTGAGTGAAACTCCGCCCGGTAATTATTTTGTTTTGGGGTGGACAGGCTGCTAGCTAGAGCACCAGACGACCGCCGACGACGCAAAGCACCGCTGCAAGGATCGGTCGAAGCACGGCGTCGGGGACATGCGCCGACAGAAAGCTGCCCAGGATGATACCCGGGATCGACCCGCTCAGAAGTGAAGCCAGCATCGGCCAATCCACCGATCCGAGCCACCAGTGTCCAACCCCGGCCACGAGTGTCAGCGGCACCGCGTGGGCGATATCGGAGCCGACAATGACCTTCATCGGCACGCGCGGGTAGAGCATCAGCAGTGCGGTAACGCCCAACGCGCCCGCGCCGACCGAGGACAGGGTGACCGACACCCCCAGAAACAGGCCGGTTGCCACGGTCAGCCGCGCCGACTGGCGCGGCGGGACCCGATCGAGCAGGGGTCCCAGGTGACTCAGGAAGCGCTGCCGGAAGATCAGCGATACCGCCGTCAGCAGCAACATGGTCCCCAGGACCACCGAAATGATCCGTCCGCTCATCGGGCCTGCGATGTTGTAGTGTGAGATCCCCAACAAAGTGATCACCGTCGCAGGCACGCTTCCGGCCGCCAGCCGCCGCACGATCGTCCAGTCAACTGTGTGGTTCAGGCCGTGCACCAGCGTGCCGACGGATTTTGTCGCAGACGCGTAGAGAAGGTCGGTCCCGACCGCCGTGGCCGGATGGATGCCGAACAACAGCACCAGGATCGGGGTCATCAGCGAACCGCCGCCGACCCCGGTCTGCCCGACCAGCAGGCCCACAAAAAATCCTGAGAGCATGAACAGCGGGTCGACCGCGGAAAACAAACTCATTCAAGATCACCCATTCGTACGAGACTACTTACCATATTGGTCACTTCGGTTCAGTTGCTTTGGTTCGTCGGCCTGCGAGATGTCCATTGACGCATCGCCCGGCGTTCGGACAAGGCGGAATAATCCCCGGCCGGGCGCGCGCAGGCGACAGAGGATGTTTGGACGGAACTGCCGACAGTACCCGGACCGGCAGGTCGTCGCCGATCATCGACCGATAGATTGGGACCGGGAGATTGGCCGGCAACAACGGGCGGCGGCGAACGTCTCGCACCAACCGGCCGGTTTCCGATGCAGCGAGGCGAAGCGGCGGATCACGCGGGAGACCAACCCCCTGTCGCCGGGGGGCCCGCGCTGCCGCCGGCTGCCCGCGAGCGCCACGGCCTCCAATGCCGCGATGCAAGCGGGCGGCTGCAGGCGCTACAGGCCCGCGTGCGGCGCGCAAACGGGGCACCTATGCCAGATCATCCGCTCATGATTCACCCGATCAAACAGGGAGTTAGACCATTTTCCGGCTGCACACCCAGCCTGAAGATGGTTTACGCTCCGGTCGCGCCGCGCAGGCCGTGCGGCATCATGAAAGCGGGGATCCTCAATGCTGAAACAATCCATGCAGTCGGGCCTGCGCAAGGGCCTGTTGGGGGCGGCGGCGACGTTCTCCCTCGCGTTCATCGCCGCCACGACGCAAGCGCAGGCACAGATCCATATCGCCACCGCCGGCCCGATCACCGGCGAATACGCTGCTTTCGGCGAACAGATGAAGACCGGCGCCGACCAGGCCGTGGCCGACCTGAACAAGGCCGGCGGCGTGCTCGGCCAAAAGATAATCCTCGAAGTCGGTGACGATGCCTGCGACCCCAAGCAGGCGGTCTCCGTTGCCAATCAGCTTGCATCCAAGGGCGTGAAGCTGGTCGCCGGCCACTACTGCTCCGGCAGCTCGATCCCGGCGAGCAAGGTCTATTCCGAGGAGGGCATCCTGCAGATCTCGCCGGCTTCCACCAATCCGAAATATACCGACGAGGGAAGCTGGAATACCTTTCGTGTCTGTGGCCGTGACGACGCCCAGGGCAAGGTCGCCGGCGACTATCTTGCCAGCCACTTCAAGGGCGAGAAGATCGCGATCCTGAACGACAATTCCGCCTACGGCAAAGGTCTGGCGGATGAGACGGCGAAGGCGTTGCACGCCGCCGGCGGCAAGGAGGTCCTCGCCGCGGCCTACACACCGGGTGAGAAGGACTACTCGTCGCTCGTCAGCCGCCTGAAGGAGGCCGGGGTCACGGTCATCTATGTCGGCGGCTACCATACCGAGGCCGGGCTGATCATCCGCCAGGCCAAGGAGCAGGGCCTGAAAGCCACGCTGGTCGGCGGCGATGCGCTGGTGACCAATGAATTCTGGCAGATCGCCGGCGATGCCGGAGCCGGAACGATGATGACATTCCCGCCCGATCCGCGCCTGATGAAGACCGCGGCCGACGGTGGTGAAGGAATTCAAGGCCAAGAACATCGATCCCGAGGGCTATGTCCTCTACACCTACGCCGCCATCCAGGTATGGGCCGACGCGGTGAAGAAGATCGGCAGCACGGATCCGCAAAAAGGTCGCCGCGGCGCTGAAGGCGACCGGCAGCTGGCCGACCGTTCTCGGCCCCGTCAGCTTCGACAAGAAGGGTGACACGACCGGCGGCGGCTATGTGTTCTATGTCTGGAAGAACGGCACCTACGCCGAAATGTAGCAGGGCCTGACGCCGGCCACGGCTCCGCCGCCAGCAGGCGTCGAAGCCGTGGCCGCGTTCCCGGACCTGAAAGCTCTCGTATCAGAATGCGCCCGATCCGCCGCTCAGGTCTGCCCAGCCACCTTGTGGTAGCCACGCCCGTAGTAGATCAGGCCCTCATGCGCCGACCCGGTCCGCACCGCCTCGACCGAGCAGAAGAAGACGTCGTGTGTGCCGACCTCGACGACCTGGCTGATGCGGCAATCAAACACGACCACCGCGTCGTCCAGCACCGGCGCCCCGGTCTCCAGAGTGTGCCAGGCGTGGCCATCGAACCGCTCGTCCATCGTGTGCTGCGTCATGCCGGCGAACACCGGTGACAGGCCTTCCTGCGCCGGCGTCAGCGTGTTCACGCACAGCACGCCGTTCGCCCTCATCGCCGGATAGGAATTGTTCGTCCGGTTGGCGCACACCAGCAGGGTAGGCGGCGTGTCCGTCACGCTGGTGACCGCGCTGGCTGTGAAGCCTGCTTTGCCACCCGGACCGTCGGTCGTAATGACATTCACCGCGGCACCGAGACGGGCCATCGCCTCGCGGTAGGCTTGCTTCTCCACAGGCACCTCTCGCATCCTCCACTAAATCATGATCGAGTATGCGCCAGGCTCCGCGCAGTGGCCAGATGACCGGAACCGACGAGGGACGTCACCGAAAATGCCATCGAAACGCAGCTATCGATGAACATGCGGTTCCTGCTCTGGGTTCTCGCGTCGTCTCTCCTGGCCGCGCCAGCATGGGCCGATGAGGTCGGTCTGCGGCCACCGGGCAGCTCGGTCGAACTCCGGTCATATGGATTCGGTCTTATTCCGCTCGACGGCAAGTTCACCCGCTTTCACGGATGGATGCGCTACCAACCTTCCCGTCCCGGGGCGTGTCAGGTCATGCTGGAGATCGATGCGGCCAGCCTGAACATGTCGACAATGATTCAATCCGAGACCGAATCATCGGGCCCGGGATCATGGATGTGCTGCACTTTCCAGACCTGGCGTTCCATGGCGTATGTCAGGGCGAAGCGGTCGTCGGCGATCTCACGATGCACGGCGAAACCCATCAGGTGACGTTGGATTACATCCGTTCGGCGGGCATGATCACCGCGACCGGGAGGCTGCGGCGAGCCGAATGGGGTATCACCGGAAGCCCGCTGATCGGTGGGTCGACCATTCGCATCAGGGTGGTGCTTCCGGACCCCGCCGCCCAGGCGCAGCATACCTGATGCGGCTGCCCGCCGCCCTGGTGCCGTTGCGCAACGACACCTTCCGCCACCTGTGGACCGCCAGCGTCATCGGCTGGCTCGGCACGTGGCTGCAGAATACCGGCGCCGGGTGGCTGATGACCTCGCTGGCGCCGCAGCCCCTGATCGTCGCCATGGTTCAGGCGGCGACGATCATGCCGGTCTTCCTGCTGGCGATCCCCGGCGGTGCACTTGCCGACATCGTCGATCGAAGGGTGTTCCTGCTGGGCACCCAGATCTGGACCATCCTGGCCGCCACTCTGCTCGCCATCCTGACCCTGTGCCACCTCATGACGGCAATCGGGTTGCTGATGCTCACGTTCGCCATCGGCATCGGCTCGGCTCTGACCGCACCGGCCTGGAGCGCGATCGTTCCTGAACTTGTCCCGCGCGATGACATGGTGCAGGCGATTGCCCTGAACGGCATCGGCTATAATCTCACGCGTGCCGTCGGTCCTGCGATCGCCGGTTTCCTGATCCTGCTCGGCGGGTCCAGCCTGGCATTTTCGATGTACGCGATCTCGATCCTCGCGGCGATCGGCGCATTGTTTTCCTGGCACCGCAGCCGCCGCTTCACGGGCCTGCCCAGGGAACATTTTGTGTCCGCCATGCGGGCCGGCATGCGCTTTGTCCGCAACACACCGGCGATCCGGGCGGCGATGATCCGCACCGCGTCCTACTCCATTCCCGCATCTGCACCCTGGGCATTGCTGCCCTTGTATGTAAGGCATGACCTCGCCCTCGGCCCGGGTATGTACGGCCTCATTCTGGGCATGATGGGTGTCGGCGGCGTCACCTCCGGCATGCTGCTGCCCCTGGTCCGAGCCAGGCTGTCGCGCGGTGCGACCGTGGTCGGCTGCACGCTGCTGTCCTGCGTCGGCATGGCGGTCATCGGGTCGGTCCAGCACTGGATCCCGGCCGCTCTGGGCATGCTGGTGTTCGGCCTGGGATGGACGTCGGCATTCGCGACGATCCAGGCCGCGGCCCAACTGGTCTGCCCGCCCTGGGTTCGGGCGCGGGCGCTGTCGATTTACCAACTCGCGCAGAACGGCGCGCTGACGCTGGGATCGATCGGCTGGGGCGTGCTCGGCGGCACGATCGGCATCCCGCACACCTTTCTGGCCGCCTGCGTCCTCGGCCTCGTGCTGATGGTCTTCGTGCGCGGCTACAGTATCGAGGCCATCGTCCGCGCCGATTCACCAGCCGTCGAACAAACGGCTCTGCTTCCGGAAGCTCCGGCACCGGAGTTCGTCCCGCTGCTGCGTAACGCCCGCGGGCGGATCATGGAAATCGCGTACTATCACGTCGAACCGTCGCAGCGGATCGATTTTCTGAAGCTGATGAACGAACTCCGTCATGTGCGGGGACGGGCGGGAGCGTTGTTCTGGCAAGTCTATGAGGACGTTGCCCATCCGGAGGGCTGGGTCGAGATGTGGTCGATGGAAAGCTGGACGGATCATCTGCGCGAGGCGATCCGCCTGTCAGAGGATGACAAGCGGTTGCTGGCGGCGGCGGCCGCGTTCCAGCGTGATGCGCATCGACCATCCCGCTACCTGGCGGTCGATCCGCAGGAGCATCTCCACGGTCGCCCATTCCATCCGCCCGGGCGGGCGAGGCCGCCGGTCGAGCCGGCGCCAAGGCCGTGAGCGCCGATTGAACTAATTGTGAAAGAGCGGCCGCGCTGCGTTACGGCCCCATATCGGCGGTGTTGGTGAGCCAACCGTCAATTCGATTCGAGGAGAAGCAGATGAAGTCTTATCAGACCAAGAACAATCTGAAATCCAATGTCAAGTCGGCTGCGATCGAGCTGTTGAACGCCAGGGTCGCCGATTGCATCGACCTCGCATTGCTGACCAAACAGGCGCACTGGAACCTGAAGGGCCTGCAATTTATCGGCGTTCATGAGATGCTGGATGGATTCCGCACCCAGGTGGACGATTACGTCGATACGATGGCAGAGCGTGTGGTGCAGCTGGGCGGGACGGCGCTGGGGACCACTCAGGCCACGGCCAACGCGACGAGTCTTTCACCCTATCCGGTCGATATCCATGCGATTCACGATCATCTGCATGCCTTGATCGATCGTTATGGCAAGGCGGCGAACAATGTCCGTGAGAGCATCGACCAGGCAGCGGAGGCCGGTGACGCCGACACGGCGGATATCTTCACTGAGGTGTCCCGTGGTCTCGACAAGGCATTGTGGTTCCTGGAAGCCCACGTTCAGGAATAACGTCAGGCGGCTGACGGTGACCCGCGGCGCCTGGTCGTGGCAGGGCGGCGGTTCCCGTTTCGGGCCAGGACGGCGGGGTGCTGGGCGTGGGTGCGCGACCGTCGAGCCCTTCGCCCACGTTCAGCATCAACAGGCAGCCGTGCGTGCGCTGGTCTGGAGCGTCTCGACCTTGGGTGGAAACTCTCCAGCCCATATTATCGAGCAATTTCATCAGCCTGAGGCCGCGTCGCAATTCGGGTCAGGCTGACATTGCTCCAGGCGAAGGTGCGACAGACCGACCCGATCTCCTGTGTACCCGGCCTGAAGCGTTACGAGCGTGCCGATCTGTAACACGCAGGCCCCCTATTTGTCCGCCGTGGTGATCGTCAGAGCGTGCTTGCCAAACCGGGCCATTATGCCCCAGGCGTACCAGGGAGTGTTGCCTATTTCAGTTTCGGAAGAGCGTTGAAACTCTCCGGTTGGCAGGGCATCGCCGTTTGTGATGCGTCCGCGGGGAACGACAAACAGCGTCATGTGATCACCGGGTCTGGTAGCTGAATCCCAGTTGGACTGCCGCACCATAATGACGTCCGCCAGCCTCTTCCAATCCGAGTAAAGCGGAGCGGCCCGAGTGGCGAACAGCACGAGAAACAGGACGGTCAGCCACCCGTGACGAAGTGGCCGGAGCATGCTGCCTATTGGTTTGGCGAACGTGACGAGTGTCAGCAGGATCATCCCTTGCCGCAGCGCGGCATGGCGCTCGCAACACAGCATGCCGAACTGATGGTACGCGAGCACCACCGAAGTGAATGCTGCGAGGAGCAGCGCACAGCCCCAAACGAGGCCGAGACGGTGATTTCGCTGCGTCCCCGGGTTGCCTGGGGGAAGGGCAATCAGGAGAAGGAGCTTGATGACGAAGCCCACGACGAGCGGCATCCCCGCGATGCCCACGGCTTCGCGGGCGAAAGTTGGCAGCGCGGCGCCCAAACTCGCGGGCCAATTGCCGGCCAGACCGCTCGCTGCGTCGAACACCTCGTTTGCCTGCATTCGGTTGCGAAGCACCGTCAGGCAGACGAGCAGCGCACCGATCGCTGGCAGGACCAGGGGGATCATCCGGTAAAGCAAGGACCGGTCGCGAAGCGACGCCACCACCACCAGGGCGGAATAAAAAAGGATGGTAATCGCGCCGATTTCCGAGCTGAAAGCCGCGACCACCAGCGAAAGCGTCAACGTGATCCGATGCTGCACAACGTTTGCCCGGTGCAACACAGTTGCAGCGGCAAGGCCGGCCCAACACGGCAAATACGCGCTCGCGCCCATTGGCCAATAGAACATCTCTCCGGGCTTGGTGAGCAGCAGGGTCAACGCGAACAAGAGAACCGCGAGGGTAAAAGGCTGGCGTAACCGGCCTGCCCATCCCGCCACCGCGACGCCGATCAGGCATGTCAGCCACAGGAAGGCAAGAAAATAGCCGATGATCGGGCGATCAAGCGCATTGGAGACGACGAAGTAGACGAAGGTGAGAATCTCGCCAATCGGGCGTGGGCTCCAGCCCTCCACACGATCCAGAAAAACAGACCAGCCACGCTGGGCAACAGACCAGGAAACAAGATACTCGTCACCCTGCCATCTCCCCGCAGGCAGCAAGACGGCATAGGCGGCGATCACTCCTAGCGCAGCCACGACTGGGAGCACTTCCACCGAGTGTCGCCAGTCTCGTCGTTCAGAGCGCGCCGCGTCAGACATAGCCGACCTCGCAAAATGGGGTGACGCGGTGCGGGCACCCGCAACGGGGCGACGACCCGCGCTGTATCCAGATTCGCGTGACCTTGGACATAACCATCCTGAACATAACAAGAACACAAGTCAACAAAACACAAGTCAACAAAACACAAGTGAACAAGGAGTCAGCCGCGGGTCGCCCGATACTCACGATTTTTCCGACCTAGAGCATGATCGCGCTGAGCGGAACGTCCCCGGCGCGTGAATCATGCGATCAAACAAAGAGATAGACCATTTTCGGCCTGCACGGTCAGGCTGAAGATGGTCTAGCGTGAGTCTCCAACCTGGCATGGGTGGTGCCCCCTGAGCGTGAGCCTGGGCGCTGCTCTTGTCGTCATACCGTAACCTGGCCAAAACCAGAACGAGACCTTTTCTCGATGTCAGCCCAACCGGACGCTGGAATCGATTACATCAATGGTTTAGGCTGGTAGTCTGCGAACATGGCAGATGCCTTCACATGCTCGTAGGTATCAAGGGGGAAGCAGAGCTGCTCTTTCCGCGTCGGCCTGCCGGCAACCGCGCGCCATTGAGCCGCAGCTGTTCTAGCTTGAGGGCCACTGTGTTAGCTTCCCCTCCATGAGCGACCCTTCGTCCTCATCCGGCTCGTCCTGTCCACCAAACACGGTCCCGCCGTTCACCAAACCACTCGTCTCGGTTGTGGTTCCCTTCTACAATGAGATTCAGAATGTCAGGCCGCTGTACATACGGCTGTGTGCAGCCCTGGAAAGGGCGGACATCTCTTGGGAGCTTGTTTGCGTCAATGACGGAAGCCGTGATGGAACGCTCGCAGCCTTGGTCCGCCTGCAACGCGAAGACTCCCGCGTCCGGGTTCACGACCTTTCCCGAAATTTTGGGAAAGAGGCTGCGCTGACCGCTGGCCTTGATCAAGCGCAGGGCGATGTGGTGATCCCGCTCGACGCCGACTTGCAGGATCCGCCGGAGGTCATTCCGGCCATGATCGCCAAGTGGCACGAAGGGTTTGATGTCGTGAATGCCGTGCGCCAGGAGCGGGAGGGCGAAGGCTGGCTCAAGCGCACCTCGGCCTTTATCTTCTACCGCATCATCAATCGGCTCAGTTCGATCGAAATTCCAAGGGATACGGGCGATTTTCGGCTGATGTCCCGCGCCGCCCTCGAGGCGCTGAAGCTAATGCCGGAGCGGCGCCGGTTCATGAAGGGAATGTTCGTCTGGATCGGGTTCCCGACGGCCTCGGTCCTCTACCGACGCGCCGGGCGCCATTCGGGAACGACGAGTTGGAACTACTGGCGACTGTGGAACTTCGCACTGGAGGGCATCACGTCGTTCAGTCAGGTGCCGCTGCGCATTGCTTCCTATTTCGGGATCGCGGTGGCGTTCATCTCCCTGCTCTACGGCCTGTTCTTGCTTCTCCGAACGGTGCTTTTCGGTAACCCTGTCAGCGGCTACCCCTCCATCATGGTGGCAATCCTGTTTCTCGGCGGGGTGCAACTCGTGGCGCTCGGTGTGATCGGCGAATATCTCGGCCGCATCTATGAGGAGACGAAGCAGCGCCCCGTCTACATCATCCGGCGAAGCTGGACCGACGGGGACAATAATGATGCAGTTTTTGGTTCCTCGGTGTGCGATCCCAAGCTCCACGCTACAACCATAAGTGATCGCGGTAGAGGACCGGGGTAGCCCGGTATCTATCGCATCGCCACCGGCCCCTGGTCGGCATTCCCGGTGGCTTCGGTATCGAGTAGAATCGATCTCGGTGCTTCGCACGCCAATTGCGCTGTTCCATACGTGTTCCGGGCCGTCGGTCTGCACCGACCCGCTCTGCACCGACCCGCCCAAGTCACCGGCGTCGGCGGCCCGTAGTCGGCCCGCGTGATAGCGCAACAACAGGCCGGGCCAACCGAACTCCTGCTTGATCCAGAGGAAATCGCCAGGCCACGCGTTTGGAAATATGGCAAGCACCAGTTCCGCGTCCGCCGCGTTACGCTCTGGCTCTGACATGCCGTATTGACCGATCGCAAAGTGCACGCTGATTAACCAAACCACACGAATCAGTCGAGACCCGGCGGCAAAATCACGCCAGTTGTGAAGAAAACCGCACCCCCCATGGCCCGTTGGTTTGATACCGGGTCCGAGGATCCGGCACTTCTAGAACTGGAAATGAGGAAACCAATGGCTGAATCGAAGCACACCGGAAATCCTGGCAACTTCGCCGAGGATCGTGAAAAGGCGGCTCGCGCGGGCCATATCGGCGGCCAGCACAGTTCTGGCAACTTCGCCAACGATCGCGAGCGGGCTGCGGAAGCGGGCCGGAAGGGCGGTCAATCGAGTCATGGAAGCTCCCATGGCTCCCATGACAGCGGGGCTTCCGGATCGCGGGAGGCCCAGGGCGGTGGTGCACAACACAACCCAGGCAACTTCGCCGAGGATCGCGAAAAGGCTTCGGCGGCAGGCCGGAAGGGTGGCCACGCATCACATTGAGTTTCTGCAAAGGTGGTTGAAATGAACGATCAAGCAGGCGGCGTCGCATCGCCAAGGTGGGTTCAGGCAACCTTCGCAAGTCCCGACCAGATGCAGGATGCGGTCAGCAGGTTGTCCATGTCCGGTTTCGATCGCGCTGACCTCAGTCTCCCTTCTCCAGCGCTTCTTCGGGGAACGGAGACACCGGAGGCCGGGGCGAAACCGGCTTCCACCGAGGCAGATGCCCGTCAGGCTCGGACACTGGGTGCCAGTACGGCAGGAGCGGCGGCGGCCCTTGCGGCGGCCGGCGTCACCATCGCGACGGGAGGTGCCACGGCACCTGCCGTCGCCGCGGCGGTTCTCGCCGGCGGCGCGGCAGGCGGGGGCGTATTCGCCGCGCACGACGCAGCCGATGAGGACGAACAGTCCGATCGTGACAGCCGCTCCGCGAGCGGTGACCTTGTCCTTGCGGTGCGGGCGACCACTGACGCGAAGCGATCCGCGGCGGAAGCAATCCTGCGCGCCGCAGGCGCCATGCAAATCGAAGCAGTCACATAGGGGGCCCCATGGCCACAACGAAAGGTTTGAATGATCTCCTGCTTACCTTCATGCAGGACATCTACTACGCAGAGCGACAGATCCTGAAGGCTCTCCCGAAAATGGCGAAGGCTGCCAGTAACCCGCAGCTAAGGGAGGCCTTCATCCACCATCGCGAAGAGACACAGGTCCAGGTTGAGCGGCTTCAGCAGGCTTTCGAGGCGTTGGGCAGGCGAGCCCGCGGCGCAACCTGCGAGGCGATCAACGGCCTCATCGAGGAAGGTGAGGAAGTCGTCGAGGAATACCCCGAAGGAAGCGTCCGCGATGCGGGTTTGGCGGCCTGCGCGCAAGCTGTCGAACATTATGAAATGGCCCGCTACGGCGCCTTGATTGCCTGGGCGCGGACCGCCGGGCACAAGGAGGTGGTTTCCCTGCTCGAGGAAACTCTGAAGGAGGAAAAAAAGGCGGACACCTTGTTGAACCAGTTGGCCAACAACGAGATCAACAAGCAGGCATTCAAGCAGGCCGCCTGACCGCTTAAGCCGGCGCCGCGTGATCTTCCCTGATCATCGCGGCGCCTTTTTCGCCGATCATGATGGTCGGGGCATTGGTATTCCCGGTCGTCAGGGTCGGCATCACCGACGCGTCGATGACGCGCAGGCCAGCAAGCCCGTGCACGCGCAGCCTTGGATCTACCACCGCGGAAGGACCCTCTCCCATGCGGCAGGTGCCTACCGGGTGGTAGATCGTGGTGCCGAACCGGCGTGCATAGTCCAGCAGTCCGTCATCGGTCGTGATCTCCGGGCCTGGCAGCGTTTCGACCACACTATGCCGAGCGATGGCCGGCGCCGCGAAGATCGCCCGGGTAAAGCCGACGCCCGCCTTCAGAACCCTGAAATCCGCCGGATCGGAAAGATAGTTCGGCGTAATGACCGGCTTCTCGGGAAGGATCGGCGCTCGCGGCCATGATCGTGCCGCGGCTGTCCGGCCGAACCGGGCAGACGGCGACCGTCATGCCGTCCTCCCGTTCCAGTTCTCCGAATTTGCTCGGGTCGTAACTGGCGGGTGTAAACAAAAGCTGCAGATCAGGACTGGCTTTTTCCGGAGTCGAGCGACAGAATACCTGCGCCGTCGTGACCCCGAAGGTCAGCGCGCCGCGTCCTTCCAGCGCGAACCGAGCCACCTCCCGCACCAGCCGCGCGCCGCGGGCCAGCTTGTTGATAGAGATCGATCCCCTGACACGATGCGACACCCGCGCGACGTAATGATCCTGCAGATTGCGCGCCGACCCCGCGCAGATCGTGCACCACCGGCACGCCGATCGATTGCAGGTGTTCGCGCCGGCCCGACCCCCGATATCTGCAGCAGATGCGGTGAGTTGACCGAGCCGCCGCACAGGATGACCTCCTTGTGCGCCCGCGCCTCCAGCGTCTGTCCGCGCTGGCGAAACGCCACGCCGACGCAGCGCTTGCCCTCGAACAGAAGTTTCGAGGCCAGTGCCTCGGTTTCCACCCGCAGGTTGGGACGGCCTCGCGCTTCCTTCAGGAACGTCTGCGCCGTCGATCCGCGCCACCGCCCCTTGCGGGTCATCTGCGAGTAGCCGACGCCTTCCTGTTCCCGCCCGTTCAGGTCCTTGCTGAACTTGTGCCCGGCCTGCTGCGCGCCCTCGATGAAGCGGTGGGTCAGCGGCAGGATCGTGCGGTAGTCTTCGACTTTCAGCGGGCCATCCTTGCCGCGGTACTCCGGATCGGCGCCTTGCTTGTAGTCCTCCGACTTGCGGAAATAGGGCAGCACATCGTCAAAACTCCAGCCACGGCAGCCCATCTGCGCCCAACCGTCGAAGTCCGCCGGATTGCCGCGCACATACAGCATCCCGTTGATCGAACTCGATCCGCCGAGGGTCTTGCCGCGCGGCCAATGGATGCGCCGTCCGCTGGTGCCTTCGCGTTCCCTCGGCGCTGTAGTTCCAGTTGACGACGGGATGATACAGCAGCTTCAGGATGCCGGCCGGGATATGGATCCACAGCAGCGAGTCCTTCGGACCGGCCTCCAGCAGAATGACCTTCGCGCCGGTCTCGCTGAGCCGCGCCGCGACCACGCAACCGGCGGAACCGGCGCCGACGACGATATAATCCGCTTCCATCGTTTCAGCCCTCGTTGGACAGCGGCAGGGCCTCGCCTGCGAAGAAACGTCTCGGATTGTCATCAAGGATCGAATTGATCTCATGCTCGGTCAGGCCGCGAGCCTTCAACATCGGAACGAAATCGGTGAACAGATAGGTGTAGTGCGGCGGCCATTGTCCTTCGGCGCGCAATCCGTCGATCCGAGCCTGCTCCTCGGCGGAGAGTTGGCGCGCGAATTTGCCGAGCCAGCCGCAATGCCGGTCCTGACTCATCATGATCTGCGCCCGATGTCCGCCGCGCACCAGCCGTACCAGATTGTCGGCCCGGACCTCGTCCGGCTGGAAGCGCAGTATTCCGATGCGGTCGAAGCCGATATACGATCCGCCATCGACAACGCGCTGATGATAGGCCGGATCAGCATTGCCACAGCAATGACCGATCAGGCAACGATGTGCCGGCACGCCGCCTTTTGCGAACGCCTCCTGCTGTTCCGGACCGGCTTGGCCGTCCTGCGTATGAGTGATGATCGGCACACCGGTGGCCTTTTGCGCCAGGCAGGCTGCCTCCAGGAACCTGTGCTCCAGCGCGGTGATCATCGGCGCGCCGGTCGCCACCTTGATCGCCCCGCCTTGATCCCGCTCGTCCCGATTCCGTGAGTAATTTCGCGAATGTAAAGTTCCGCGATTTCGCCGACGGTCCGAGCGCGCCAGTAGACCGGCAGTCCCATCTCCTCGAAATAGAAACCGGTGGTGCAGACGACATTCATTTCCGACTTTTCAGCGATCTCCCGCATCAGCGCGACGTCACGGCCGAGTTCGATCGGGCAGGGATCGACGAATGTCCGTACGCCGTGGTCGACCCGCAGTTGCCGCAGGCGGCGCACCGCCTCGGCGACGAAGCCGGCGCGATCGAACGTCGCAGACGGGATCAAATTCCGCGCCCGGAAACGCAATGAACAGATGTTCGTGCATCAAGGTGCGGCCAAGCTGATCGAGCCCGATCGGGCCGGTGACGGTTTGCACATGCATAAAACGTTTCCCCTATGTCGTGCCGGTGATGTCCTGCCACAGCCGGCGTGCCTCTCCCCGCGGATCGTTCTCGATCCGGCATGTCTTGTCCAGCATCAGCGTGGCCCGTGTCTCCGCATCATAGACCGGCCACGCCGGGATTGACGGATGATCCGGACGGCCATTGCGGGCGAACGCCGCCCAGACCGACGACATGGTATCCGCCAGCACCTGGGCATCGGCCCTCCCACCTGTCGCGTTCGTCAGGTCCAGGGTGTTGAAGGCAAACGGCACGTCCATGGCGTGCGGCGCTTTCAGGCTTCCCGCCGAACACCGGCGTCTCCCAGTCAAACGAATACATCCACACCGGACCCCGCCGCAGCGCCGCCCGCCGTTGCGCCAGCACCAGCGACCTGATGCGGAAATTGCAGTCCGTCGTCACCGCAATCAACCGTTCGGCGGGATTCAGATCAGGATACAGATGTCCATACAGTTCGACGACCCGGCCGGTGTGCGGACCGGCGATCGCCTCGATCCGCTGCCGCATCTCGTCTTCGGTCAGCGAGCGATCCCACACCCGATCGACAACAGCGAGGAAATTCGCCGTCTCGTCCTTCATGTCGCCGATGATCAGCGGAATATCCGCGCAGACATCAGACGCCACCGGATCGAACGGCTGAGCCGGCAGCACGTCGCCATCCACCACCGGCCCGAACGGGTAACGATCGAACAACGGCTTCGGCGACAGGACCGAGCGCCCGGCTGCGCGGGTTCGACAGCGGCCAGCAGATCCGCCACCGGAACAGACTGGATCGCCTTGACCGTTGCGGCGGCGGACCCCGAGGTGCCGCAGCACGCACTCGGTCAGCGCCAGCGCGCGGTCCTTCGTCCGCAGCCGCACCGCCGCGCCGCTTTGAATGATGGCGCGATGGAACAAACCCTTGGCACGCGGCATCGACAGCAGCGTGCTTACCTTGCCTCCACCGCCCGATACTCGCCAAAGATCGTGACGTTGCCGGGATCGCCCCCGAACGCGGCGATGTTGTCGCGGACCCATTCCAGCGACGCCACCATGTCCAGCGTGCCGGCATTGCCCGACAGCCGGAACGGCTCGCCGCCGAACGCGGACAGATCGAGATGACCAAAAATATTCAGCCTCTGATTGACTGCAACGACCACGACATCGTTGCTGCGCGGCCAACCTTGTGCCATGCGTGCGGGGCGAATTGGCATTGCCGTACGCGAAGGCGCCGCCGTGGAACCACACCATGACCGGCCGCTTCGCCGTCGCGTCGCCGCCCGAGGTCCAGACGTTGACCGTCAGGCAATCCTCGGTCTCCGGCGAGAGATCGGGGGCGCCCGAAAAATTCTCCAGTTCCGGCCGCGTCGGCGGGCGCAAGCCGGCCTGTGGCGCCCGGCCCGTGAACGCGGTGCAGTCGCGCACGCCGGCCCATGGTGCCGGCGCGCCGGGGCGGCAGGAACCGGTTCGCCACCCGCCGTCGAAGCGGCATACGGGAATCGTCCTGAACGCCAGAACGTCTTCCTCGACGCGGGTTCCAAGCACCTTGCCGGACACTGTTTCGACAATGCTGTTCACGTCCGCCCCCCTGTTTCCCGACCGGCATCGCTGGAGGTTCGGACGGGACGGATGGCAGGTCAATCCGGCTCGAGACCCGACTCGCGCGGTTCGACGCAACGCCACATCGCCGCTCGGATCGGTGACGTTTCGCCGGCACCGGACCCGATCCGCCGCGCGGCACGAAAACACCCGAAAAAATAGGCGAGACTCGGTATCATGCCGTACAAGGCCAGCAGTGGAGAGCGAGACGGATGATCAAGCACCCGGCGAAATACCAGGACTTCCAGGATCCCCAGGCGCAACCGCGCTACACCGGCATCGCGACCTTCTTCCGCGCACCGGCCGTCACAAGACACCGGGGACGTCGACATCGGCATCATTGGCGTGCCGTTCGACGGCGGTGTCACCAACCGTTCCGGCACGCGCCATGGCCCACGCGCGGTGCGCGAGCAATCGACGTTGCTGCGCCGGATCAATACCGTCACGCGGGTAAAACCGTTCGCCACGGCCCGTGTCCGCGATCTAGGCGATTGCTGGATCGAACAGCCTTACGAACTCCAAGGCGCATTGCAGCGAGATCGAGTCGTTCTACCGGATCGTCACCACAGCCGGCGTCGTGCCGCTGTCGGTCGGCGGCGACCACGCCATCAGCCTGCCGATCCTGCGCGCCGTGGCGGCGAACGGACCGGTCGGGATGGTCCACGTCGACGCTCACTGCGACACCGGCGACGACTACATGGGCTCTCGCTTCCACCACGGCGCGCCGTTTCGCCGGGCGGTCGAGGAAGGCCTGCTCGACCCGCATCGGGTCGTCCAGATCGGCATCCGCGGCACCACCAACGATCCGGACATGTGGGGTTTCAGCCAGCGCAGCGGCATGCGCGTGCTGCCGATGGAGGAATTCGACGACAAAGGCTGGCGTTACGCCGCCGAGGAAGCGCGCCGCGTTGTCGGGCGACGGGCCCACCTACCTGTCGTTCGACATCGACAGCCTCGATCCGAGTCACGCTCCCGGCACCGGAACCCCCGAGGCCGGCGGCATCACCGCGCTCCAGGCGCTTCGCCTGCTGCGGGACTTGCGCGGCATCGACTTCGTCGGCGGCGACCTCGTGGAGGTTTCGCCGCCATTCGACGTCGGCTCGCTGACCGCCTTCAACGGCGCGTCGCTCTTGTTCGAGATCCTGTGCCTGCTTACCGAGGCCTGGCAGGCGCGCCAGACGCCCGGATAGCGCAATATGATCCAGGCCCGAGTCGCCAAGCGACGTCAGGCTGATGAAATGGCTCGACCATTTTCAGCCTGACTGTGCAGGCCGAAAATGGTCTATCTCTTTGTTTTATCGCATGATTCACGCGCCGGGGACGTTCCGCTCAGCGCGATCATGCTCTAGACAGCCGTGAACCAGGGCGTTTCCGTTCAGCATGGAGACGCTCACAGCGCCGGCAAGTCCGGGCTGCAATGTCAGTTCAGCAAGGTGCCGGTTGGCCATTGGGGCAGGTGACCGCCGATCCCGGCGGCACGACAATGGTCGTGTTCTTCGGCGGCGGGGGCGAACTGCTGCTGAAGCTCAGGCACCCGCCCAGACCGAGCGGGATAAGCGCGACGAGCAGTATTTTTCGCATGCAATGGATCCTTCGCGGGACAAACCGGCATTCAAATGGTCCCGCGCTGACACCCCAGGAATAATACCTCCCGTCAAATAGTTGTGCGCACGACAGGGTGAGGATTTTTGGTGTATCGGTCGGCCACGGAACCGGGCCGGCATTGCACGAAGGTTTTCAATTCATCACGTTCTCGCCGGTCCGATCAGACGGCAGTGACGCTCGTGGCGGCCCTACGCTTGCCAGCAGCGCCGGGATGAACACCAGGCTGGCCAGCAGCGTGCAGCCCAGGCTGATCAGCAGCAACTTGCCCATGCTGGCCGTTCCCGGGTGAGCCGACAGCGCGAGCGATCCAAACGCCGTGCCGGTGGTCAAAGCCGAGAACAGGATCGCCCTGGCTGTCGCGCTGCCGAGCGGATCGCTGTTGCCCGGCACGCCAGTTCATCACGAAATAGATGTTGAATGAAACGCCGACGCCCAGCAGTAACGGCAACGCAATGATATTGGCGAAATTGAGCGGCAGCGGCAGCAATACGGCGATCAGCAACGTCAGCAAGGCTGACAGCAGCAGCGGTGCCATCACCAGGGCCGCATCCAGCACGCGGCGCAGCAGCCCCAGAAGGATAAGCGCGATCGCGACCACCGCGTAGATCGCCGCGCTGCGGAACGCCCCGACGATCGTGTCGGCGGTGGCGACGATCGTGACCGCGGACCCGCCCGCATTGGGCGCGATCGCCGAGACCTGCCGGACAAACGTCCTCAGCCCCTGCGGGGTGTGCGCCTCGGGCTTCGGATTGACCTGCACACGGGCCTGCCCGTCCGGCAGCACCCAGTCCCGGGCGAAGTCGGACGGAATCGATTTCAGCGTCACCGGCTCCGCCGTCAAGGCCAGCCGCAGGTGCGCGAGTTGCGTCGGCAGGAAGCGAGTCAGCGCGGCATTCGGTCGCCATCAGCACGTCGTCCGACGCGGTCTGCATCCGGCGCAGGTCGTCGGCGATCAACGCCAGCGGATGATCCTTCGGCAGTTTCGCCAGCGCGGGCTCGATCTGCGCCAGCGCGGCTTTCGCGGCGAGCCGGATCTGTTCCGGCGTCACCGGCGCGGCCGTTCCGTGCGGCGCCAGGGTCGGGGCCAGGATGGTGTTCGCGTCGGCGATCAGCGCCAGCTTCTGTTGCTGATCAGCCGGCACGAAGCTGTTGATGCTGATCACGCCCGCTACGGTCGACAGGGGGTCCAGTTTGTCCCCCAGCACCTGCGCCGCCTTCGCGTCGGGCGTCAGGACGTCGATCGTGTACGGGTTGGTAATCGGGTTGTTGATCAGGTCGCGCAGCGTGCGCATCGCCTCGGTGTTGGGGTTCTTGGTGTCCAGCGGATCGGAATCGAATTCCAGCCGTGACGACAGCGCCACCGCCGCGACCGCCAGCAGAGCCGAATGCGATCACGATCGCCCGCCGTCGCCGCGTGACAACGGGATCGATCCGCGCCGCGAAGGCGAACCCGACTTCACCCGCTTCGCCGCGCGGGCGGAACACCGTGATCGCCGCTGGCAGGAAGCCCAGCGTACAGACGAACGCCATGATCATGCCCGGCCCCTGCGATCAGGCCCAGTTCCGCCACGCCGGAAAATGCGGTCGGCACGAACGCCAGGAAACCGGCGGCGGTGGCCAGCGCCGCGATCAGGATCTGCACCCCGACACGGCGCGCCGTCGCCGTCATCGCGGCGGCGGGATCGCCGATTTCGAAGCGGAATTCCCGGTAGCGAACCGAGAACTGGATGGCGAAATCGACCGCGATGCCGACGAACAGCACGCCGAAGCCGACCGACACAAGGTTCAGCGTGCCGACCGCGACGGTTGCGAACAGCACCGTCAGCATCAGCCCCAGGATCAGCGTCATCAGGATCGGGACGATCAGCCGCCACGAGTGCACGGCCAGGAACAGCCACAGCGTGATCAGCACCAGGCTGCCGATCAGGCCCTTGACGGCACCTTGGGCAACGGAGGCGAATTCCTCGTCCGCCAGCGCGATCTGTCCGGTGATCCGGACGCGCGCATCGCCGGATTTCACAAACGGCAGATTGGCGATGATATCGCGCATCACCTTGGTTGCCGCGCCGCCCGGTTCCAGTGCACCGAAGTTCTGAT
This sequence comes from uncultured Alphaproteobacteria bacterium, assembly GCA_963817185.1. Taxonomy (GTDB): domain Bacteria; phylum Pseudomonadota; class Alphaproteobacteria; order Acetobacterales; family Acetobacteraceae; genus Rhodopila. The sequence goes on from CAWFNN010000009.1 coordinate 683,800, forward strand.
GCGGTTGTACCAGCACGAACTGGTATGGCCCAGCCAGCTTGCTCAGGCCGCCGCCAAGCAGGTCCTGCCACGACAACGGCTTCCGGATGCCCGGCGAGCGCATCGGCCATCGCCTGATGGAAGCCTTCGATCGAGGTCAGATAGGGCGACAGGTCCGCATCGCCCTGCGTCACGCCCATGCCGAGCAGGGAGAGCGCCGAAAACAAGCCCCGCGCCGATGGATCGGCCACTAGCTGTCCGAGGAAGGGCTGCGCGTCGATGGTCCTGTCCATCAGGTCTGAAAGTTGCTTCGTCTGCAGGAACAGCAGCCCTTCCTTCTCCAGGAATGGGCTGGCATCGGGTCGGCGCACGGTCAGGAAATTGGCCCGGTCGGCCGAAAGCTGAGCGGCCAGTTCGGCCGCGGTCGCATCCGCTTCCTCCGGGATGCGCGCGTTCACCACTGCGACCAGCAGGTCGCGGAACTGCGGGAAGTCCCGGTTCATCTCCATCGCCTGCTGTCGCCAGGGCAGCGAGGCATCGAAGAGCAGGTCGGTGTCGGTGCTCACTCCCAGGTGAACCGAGGCGACCCAACCGGCGAACACCGCCAGCAGCACGCCTCCGAATACCACGGAGAGCGAATGACGGCGGCTGAAATCGACCAATCGGACAAGCAGGCGGATCAGCATAGGGGACGAGGGCCTAAGTATTCGGTGTCCGGCACCTGATAGTCGGTCCATCCAGGTGGGTCCATCTCCAACGCAATCAACCTGGACCCAAGGTGGAGGAACCCGGCGGCGACGTCCGAACGCTGGTCTGGCGGGTCGGTGCGACATCCGCCTCGGGCAGCGCCCAGGAACCGCCCCGCCGGCAGCAGGAATTTAGCCTTGAGCCGGCGGCGATCGCCCGCTATAGCCCCCCGCTCGCGCGGCCGGTCGGGATCGGTGGCGCCAGCAAGGACGCAGACCATGAAGCCGGGCATTCACCCCGATTACCACGAGATCACCATCATCATGACCGACGGCACGCAGTTCAAGACGCGGTCTTGCATGGGTAAGGCGGGTGATACGCTGCGCCTGGATATCGATCCGAAGTCCCATCCCGCCTGGACCGGCGTCCAGCGCATCCTGGACACCGGTGGGCAGGTGGCCAAGTTCAACAAAAAGTTCGCCGGGCTCGGCATCAAAAAGTAGCAACCCACGGCGCGGCACATCTCCGACCGCCGTTATCCATCACGCCGGCTGACCCGTTGCCTGACTACGCAACGCGTTCTGGCATGCAACGCTGAGACCCCTGGGCATCCCCCACCCGCGGCGAATCGGCGCAAGAATGGCCTTGCCTCGCCTGCTCAAGACCTCTTGAACCCGCCCTGGAGAGCGCCTACTTCCGGCAGTGTCGGGAATGCCCATCCGGGGTTCCTGAACGCGAGAATGAGCCGGCCCTACGGGCGGCTCACAGCCTTAACCTTGCTTTCGCAGGAGGTTTGACATGACGACCGTTAACTTTGCGCCTTTGTTCCGCACCGCCATCGGCTTCGACCGGCTGGCACGTCTTGTGGACACCGCCGCTTCCGGACAGGAAGCCCAGACGTATCCGCCCTACAATATCGAGAAGACCGGCGACGACTCCTATCGCCTGACCATGGCGGTGGCTGGTTTCCGCCCCGAGGACCTCGACATCACGGTCAAGGACAACACTTTGTTCGTGTCCGGCCGCGTAATGGGCGAGGGCCAGAAAGGTGAAATCCTGTATCGCGGCATCGCCGGCCGGGCGTTCGAGCGGCGCTTCGTGCTCGCCGACCACATGGTCGTCGAAGGTGCGAATGTTCAGCATGGCTTGCTGCACGTCGGCCTCAAGCGCGTCGTGCCCGAAGCGCTGAAACCTCGCAAGATCCTCATCGGCGACGGCGCTTCAGCGCCTGCCTCGACGCCGATTGCCAATGATTCGCGGGTTTCCCCGAAGGCCGCGTAATCCGCGCGTAATCCGCCAGAACGCGCGGTGATGAAACGTGGGGGCCGGGGGAGCCCGGCCTCCGCTTTTGTCAGGTCCGCTTGAAGAACGCGTCCGCCGCACTCCGGTGACTGCTTTTGCGGCCGATATCCGTCTCGACCCGGGCGATTTCGGCTCTCAATTCATCGATATAGCTGCGCAGTTCCTCGATCCCCAGCGAGTTCGAGCAGAAGCGGTTCCAGCCGGCGCCGCTTCGTGAGGGGTTCGTCTTCTTCATGGGCCATGTTACCCTCCCTTGGGTCATATCGGCGACACGGCGTCGCAGCCATGCGCGAGGAATAGATCATAATCCTGCCAAGCCGCTTGACCCACCCCCTCGCGCTTGTCATATCCGGCCCTTGGCCGCGGCTGCGCATCGTCGTTTGTGCTGAACTTGCCGGCAAGCGACACGTCAGAATGAAAAACACCCGCCGGCGACCGTGAGAGTGTGAATCCCATGACCCTTCCGCTGATGCCAAAGGCCACCGCCGTATGGCTGATTGAGAAAACCGCCCTGACGTTTACGCAAATCGCGGATTTCTGCGGCATGCATCCACTCGAGGTTCAAGCCATCGCCGATGGGGAGGTCGCCCAGGGCATCGTTGGTTACGATCCGGTGGCGAACATGCAGACGACACTGGAAAACATTCGCCAGTGCGAGGCTGATCCCAATGCCCGGTTGAAGCTGATCGCCAACACCTTGCCGATGCCGAAGCGATTGCGCGGGTCCCGCTACACACCTGTCGCCAAGCGGAATGACCGGCCGGACGCCATCGCCTTCCTGCTGCGCAACTTCCCCCAGCTTTCAGAAGCCCAGGTCGGCAAACTGCTTGGCACCACGAAGGACACCATCCAGAAAGTGCGAGAACGCACCCACTGGAACAGCGCCAACATCAAGCCGCGCGATCCCGTCATCCTGGGTTTGTGCAGCCAGACGGACTTGAATGCCGCGGTCGCCCAGGCGAACGAACGTCTGGAACGGGAAGGCCGGGCGGTCCCGGTGCCGCCGCCGCCGGAGGCGGATGAGGCCGCCTGACCGGCGTGGCGGGGAGGATGAGTTGTGTCCTCTCAACTGGCCTGGATGCGTAACCTCTCCATCTCTTCCTTCAGACGCAGCTTTTCGATCTTAAGTCGCGTGAGGGTCTCGCTATCCGGTTGCGGACGATGGTCCTCATCGAAAATTCGCGTTTCGAGGGACGCATGCCGTTCCTTTAGAGCGTCGAGACGGGTATTCAGGCTCATGGACTGGGTACCTCCGCGGTTAACCGGTTGGCTGCCAGCGACCACCGCAATGGCCGCGGCATCGCACCGTAACCCGTTTGCCATGGACTTGGCCAGCCACAACACGCGTGTATATTTGTTAAAAGCCTCTATCGTAGGTTGCAATCATGCTGAGCGATAGGGATTCATTGCTGCGCAAACTGCACGGGTTGCGCAGCGAACATCGGGACCTCGACACCGTCATCGCTCGTCTGGCCGAGCAGGGTGCGTCGGACCAGTTGCATCTGCAGCGTCTGAAGAAGCGTAAGCTGATGCTGCGCGATGAGATCGCCTGGCTGGAAAGCCGGTTGATCCCGGACAGCATCGCCTGAGATGCCGGACCGAGCGGAACAAACGCCTGTGGTGGGACTTATCATGGGCAGCCAGTCGGATTGGTCCACGATGAGCCATGCCGCCGATACGTTGACGCGCCTTGAAGTGCCGCATGAGGTGCGCCTGGTTTCTGCCCATCGCACACCCGATCGGTTGCGCGACTATGCGGTTACCGCCCGGAGTCGCGGATTGAAGGTGATCATCGCGGGTGCCGGTGGCGCGGCTCATCTCCCTGGCATGTGCGCGTCCTGGACGTCGCTGCCGGTGCTGGGTGTGCCGGTCGAGTCACAAGCACTGAACGGCATGGATAGTCTGCTGTCGATCGTCCAGATGCCCGCCGGCGTCCCCGTCGGTACCTTGGCAATCGGCCGGCCAGGGGCGGTGAACGCAGCTTTGCTGGCCGCGGCGATTCTGGCGACCCAGGATTTTGCGCTGGCCGGTCGGCTCGACACGCTGCGGGCCGCACAGACCGTCGGCGTGGCGGACGCGCCCCGGCGGGTGCCCGCCGATCCGTCATGACGCGCTTTCCGCTGCCGCCCAACGCGACCATCGGGCTTGTGGGGGGTGGCCAGCTTGGCCGGATGTCGGCATTGGCCGCGGCGCGCCTCGGCTACCGTTGCCATATCCTGACCCGGGAAACCGACAGTCCGGCCGCTCAGGTATCCCACTCCGTCACCATCAGCGATTACAGCGATCCCGTCTCGCTGCGCGCGTTCGCTGATGCGGTGGACGTCATAAGTTTCGAATTCGAGAACGTCAGTGCCGAGGGTTTGGATCTGTTGGCGTCGATCCGTCCGGTCCGTCCGGCGCCGCCCGTTTTGCGGATCAGCCAGGATCGGGTGGCCGAAAAAACCTTCCTCAATGGCGCCGGCGTCGCGACGGCGCCCTGGGCGCCCGTGGGTTCACGCCAGGAACTCGACGAAGCGGTGCGCCGCCTCGGCCTTCCCGCGGTCCTGAAGACCACCCGTCTCGGCTATGATGGCAAGGGGCAGGCGATGTTGCGCACACCGCCGGACCTGGACGCGGCCTGGGAGCGGCTGAATCCAAAGCCTCTGATCCTTGAGGGCTTCATCGATTTCGCCCAGGAAATCAGCGTGGTCGTCGCGCGCGGCGCCGACGGGTCGGTTTCCTCCTTTGACACCGTGGAAAACCGGCATCGCGATCACATCCTTGATCTCACGCTTGCGCCAGCGCGTGTTTCCGTGGCGATCGACCAGGCGGCCCAGACGGTAGGACGCTGCGTCGCGGAGGCACTCGACCTGACCGGCCTGCTGGCGGTGGAGATGTTCGTTGATAGCGCTGGCAAGGTGCTGGTGAACGAGATCGCACCGCGTCCGCACAATTCCGGGCACTGGACCATTGATGCCTGTCCTGCGAGCCAGTTCGAACTGCACATCAGGGCAATCGCCGGCTTGCCGCTGCCGATGGCGATACGGCATTCCGATGCCGTCATGAAGAACCTGATCGGCCCGGAAGGCATGGCATTCTGGCCGTTCGCCCTGGCCGAGCCGGGGATCATCCCGCACCTCTACGGCAAGGTCGCGGCGCTGCCGGGTCGCAAGATGGGGCATGTGACAAGATTATTTCCGCGGGGCGCCCTTCCCGGTGACTTTGGCATCGAGGCGGCTCTGGGCACACTGGCCAAGGCCTGACCCAGCCGACACACCGCTACGTTGCACCACACAACCGGGGCAGGGCGTCCCCGTTGCTTTTTTGGTTCCGCGTCGCTTTTCCTTCCGATATTCCGAAATTACCGGACGCTCGGGGTTGCCGTCCCATCCCCCGCCGCCTATAGCGCCAACCCAAGGAGTTCGCATGGACGCTACATCCGAGTCGCATTCCGATCATCCGACGCTTGCGCGCCAGGCTGAAACCCTCGCACGCCCGGTCACGCATGCCCGCCGCATGGCCGATGCGATCCGCGCGCTGGCGATCGACGCGACCGAGCAGGCGAGGTCGGGCCATGCCGGCCTGCCGATGAGCATGGCGGATGTCGCGACAGCGCTATGGACCCGATTCCACAAGTTCGACGCAGCCGATCCGCGGTGGCCCGACCGAGACCGCTTTGTGCTGTCGGCCGGCCACGGATCGATGTTGCTGTACGCAGTGATCTATCTGACCGGCCATGCGGGGTTGTCCATCGAAGACATTCGGAATTTTCGCCAACTGCACTCGCCTGCAGCCGGCCACCCGGAATACGGTGAGCATCCGGCGATCGAGACCACGACCGGCCCGCTGGGTCAGGGCCTGGCGATCGCCGTCGGCATGGCAGTCGCCGAACGTAACATGGCCGCGCGGTTCGGCAAGTCGCTGGTTGACCACCGGACCTGGGTGATCGCCTCGGACGGCGACATGATGGAGGGGATCAGCCACGAGGCGGCTGCGCTTGCCGGCCATCTGGGCCTTTCCAAGCTGACCGTCCTGTACGACGACAACCAGGTCTCGATCGACGGCAATACCGCGCTGGCCAGTTCAGACGATGTGTTGAAACGGTTTTCCTCTTATGGCTGGGCGGCGAAGCGGATCAATGGCCATGATCCGTCCGAGATCAACGCGGCATTGTCCTTTGCCGTGCGGTCAAAAAAACCCACGCTGATCGCGTGCGGGACGACTATCGGTCTGGGTGCGCCGACGGAGGCGGGAACCCATGGCGTGCACCGATCGCCGCCGGGTCCGAGAGGAGCCGCCGCCGCGAGGGCTTTGCTCGGTTGGCACGAACCCCCGTTCGTCACGCCCGACGATCTGAAGGAACGTTGGCACGCCGTCGGCACCCGAGGCGCGTCTGCCCGCCGGTCCTGGTTGAAGCGTCTCGCCCGGCATAACCAGCGTGGCGAGTTCGAGCGCGTCATGTCAGGCCGTCTGCCGGACAGCTGGCATGAGGCGGTGTCCGAACTGAAGCAGGACATCGCCGAAAGCAGGCCGAAGCTGGCCACACGCGCAGCCAGCCAGAAATGCCTGGAGGCGCTGGTTCCCGCGACACCGGAACTGATCGGCGGATCCGCCGACCTGCCCGGGTTAAACCTGCCGCTGGTGAAAGGAATGCCATCGATTTCCGCCGGCAACTACGGCGGGCGGTACATTCATTTCGGTGTCCGCGAACACGGCATGGCGGCGGCCGCCAACGGCATGGCGTTGCACGGCGGCGTCATCCCCTATATCGGCACCTTCCTCGTTTTCAGCGATTACCTGCGCCCGGCATTGCGCATGGGCGCGATCATGCGCCAGCGCGGTATCTACGTGCTTACCCACGACTCGATCGGCCTGGGCGAGGACGGTCCAGCGTACCAACCGATCGAGCATCTCGCCAGCCTGCGCGCGATGCCCAACCTGCACGTGTTCCGGCCGGCCGATACCATGGAAACCGCGGAATGCTGGGAACTCGCGGTTCGGCGGTCGGACGGCCCAAGCCTCCTGGTGCTGTCGCGGCAGGCCCTGCCGACGTGGCGGACGGATGTGTCGGAGAATCGGAGCGCCCGGGGCGGCTACGTCCTGGCCGAGGCGGAGGGTCCCCGGCAGGCCACCATCATCGCCACCGGATCCGAAGTGCCGATCGCCATGGCCGCACGCGAAAGGCTGGCCGGCGGGAACGTCGCCGTCGCTGTCGTATCGCTGCCGTGCTGGGAATTATTCGCGCTGCAGGATGAAGCCTACCGCGCGCAGGTTCTTGGCGGGGCCCCTCGCGTCGGGGTCGAGGCCGCCACCGGTTTCGGTTGGGAGCAATGGCTGGGGCCCGAAGGCACCTTCATCGGCATGACCGGCTTTGGCGCGTCCGCCAGTTATGAGGACCTGTATGGACACTTCGGCATCACGCCGGAGGCCGTGGTGGCGGCGGTAACGCGCCGCCTGGCGTAAGGCGGCCTTGAATCCCGCGATTTGTGCGGCACCGGCCCGTTGATTTATCTCAATGACTGTGGCGATACGCTATGGTGGTTTACCATCGCGTAGCGGAAAAGGAACAGACCATGGCAGTTAAAGTCGCGATTAATGGGTTCGGACGCATTGGGCGCCTCGTGCTGCGCGCCATCATCGAAAGCGGGCGGGATGACGTGGTTCCCGTCGCCATCAACGATCTCGGCAGTGTCGACGCGAACGCGCATCTGTTCGCCTACGATAGCGTGCATGGCCGCTTCCCCGGCCAGGTCGAGGTTTCCGGCGACACGATCACTGTCCGCCACAACGGCAAGGTCTACGGGCCGCTGAAGGTCACCGCCGAGCGCGACCCGACGAAAGTGCCCTATCGGGGCGTTGACGTGGCTCTGGAGTGCACTGGCCATTTCAACAGCAAGGAAAAGGCGTCCGCGCTCCTGACGGCCGGCGCTCGCAAAGTGCTGATTTCGGCTCCCGGGGACAATGTAGACGCGACCGTCGTCTACGGGGTGAACCACAAGGTCCTGACCAAGGACATGACGGTGATATCCAACGCGTCGTGCACGACCAACTGCCTGGCGCCGATGGCGAAGGTGCTGCACGAGCGCTTCGGCATCCTGCGCGGCTACATGGTGACGATCCACGCCTATACCGGTGACCAGAACACGGTCGACACCTTGCACAAGGATCTGCACCGGGCCCGCGCGGCGGCGGTTTCCGCGATCCCGACCTCGACCGGCGCGGCTCGCGCGGTCGGTCTGGTGCTGCCCGAGCTGAAGGGAAAGCTCGATGGAACCGCGATCCGCATCCCGACTCCCAACGTGTCTCTGGTGTCGCTGGATGTGAACCTGTCCAGGCAGGCGACCAAGGAAGAGATCAACGCGGCCATGCAGGATGCGTCCAAAGGCGAACTGGCGGGCATCATGGACTACAACAAGGCGCCACTGGTCAGCATCGATTTCAACCACAGCCCGGCCTCGTGCACATTCGACGCCACACAGACGTCAGTGGTGGATGGCGCGCTGACGCGAGTCATGGGGTGGTACGACAACGAGTGGGGTTTCTCCAATCGGATGTCCGATACCGCCGCTTTGTTTGGCAGCCTGTAGGATCCGCTCTCCAGGCCTCGCAGCCAGATCCGGGCGTTGCGACGGTGCAGCGCTCGGGGAGAGGCTCGATACGGACCATCGAGATGTCCCGGCTTGAAACATCCCGACTGACCGCGCGTGCCGTTGAACTCCGCCATCGGGCGGTCCCTGATGAGGGGGCCGTCCGAGCGGCGTCTACGCAGGAGGAATTCCATGTCTTTCCGTACCCTCGACAACCTCGATGTCGCCGGCAAGCGCGTCCTGCTGCGTGCCGACCTCAACGTCCCTGTCCATGACGGCAAGATCTCCGATCTGACCCGCATCGAGCGGCTGTCGCCCACGATCCGGGAGCTGTCGGACAAGGGCGCCAAGGTCATCGTCTGCAGCCATTTCGATCGTCCCAAGGGCAAGCGCGTCCCCTCGATGTCGCTCGCTCCGATGGCCGCGGCACTCGGCGATGTCCTCGGCAAGCGCGTTCGCTTCGTCGAGGACTGCGCCGGCACCGCCGCCGAACAGGCGGTCGAACTGCTTGCCCGCCGGCGATGTCCTGGTGCTGGAAAACACGCGCTTCCACGCCGGCGAGGAGAAGAACGATCCCGCCTTCTGCCGCGGCTCTCGCCAAGCTCGCCGACATCTTCGTCAATGATGCGTTTTCGGCGGCGCATCGCGCCCATGCCAGCACCGAGGGGGTGGCGCATCTGCTGCCCGCCTACGCCGGCCGCCTCATGCAGGCCGAACTGGAGGCGCTTCATTCGGCGCTGGGCAGTCCGGTCCGCCCCGTCGCGGCGGTCGTCGGCGGTGCCAAGGTGTCCACCAAGCTGGAACTGCTCGGCAATCTCGTCGGCAAGGTCGATGTCCTGATCATCGGCGGCGCCATGGCGAACACCTTCCTGTCCGCCCAGGGCAAGAGCGTCGGCAAGTCGTTGCAGGAAGCCGAGATGCACCCCATGGCGCTTGATATCCTGGCCAGGGCGCATGATGCCGGCTGCGGGATCGTGCTGCCGATCGATGCTGTCGTCGCTGGGGAGCTGACGCCGAATCCGCAGACAGAAACCGTTTCGGTCGACGCCGTCCCCGATGGCTCGATGATTCTTGACGTCGGACCCGCCTCCGTCGCCGCCCTGATCCAGCAACTTCCGACCTTCCGGACGCTCGTGTGGAACGGTCCGCTCGGCGCATTTGAAACCCCGCCGTTCGAGGCCGGTACGGTTGCCCTCGCGCACGCCGTGGCGGCCGCCACCCGCAACGGCAAACTCCGCAGCGTCGCCGGCGGCGGCGACACGGTTTCCGCACTCCGCCACGCCGGCGTCCTCGAACAGTTCAGTTACGTGTCCTCGGCGGGCGGTGCCTTCCTGGAATGGCTTGAAGGCAAAGTTCTGCCCGGCGTCGCCGCTCTGGAAGGTTAAGCGCCTGCTGCTCAATGACCGCAAGGATTCCATGGGGAGTGGGAACTACAGCGTCACCCAAAGGGTGTCGCAACGCAGGCGGTTGGTGGATTGACATCGCAGGAGGCATTTCCATGGCCCGCCGCGGATGAACGCGACGATGCGGATTTGACAGAGCCGCGTGATCGACGAGCCTTTTGGAAAAAACAGCTGAAAGCTGCAAGACAGGAAGGCCCTCCACCTGCACAGGTCGCAGCGAGATTCCGGGGCGACCACCGGTTTCGGCCATCTATTTACGTTGGAGAGGGACGATGTCAGAGCAGCGCCCACCAGTTCCCCCGTTCACACGCGAGGCGGCTATCCAAAAGGTGCGCGGCGCCGAGGACGGATGGAACACGTGTGATCCGCCGCGAGTGGCACTCGGGTATTCCATGGACAGTTATTGGAGGAACCGAGCCGAGTTTGCGCGTGGTCGATCGGAGATCATCGCCTTTCTCACGCGGAAATGGGCGCGCGAACTCGATTACCGTCTCATCAAGGAACTTTGGGCTTTTGATGGCAACCGTATCGCGGTTCGCTTTGCGTACGAATGGCACGACGACTCCCTCAACTGGTTTCGCTCGTACGGGAACGAAAACTGGGAGTTTGACGAACACGGCCTGAACCGACTGCGCTACGCCTGCATCAACGATCTACCGATCAAGGAAAGCGACCGGAAGTTCCATTGGGATCGTTCCGGTCCGCGCCCACCCGGCCATCCCGGTCTTTCGGATCTGGGACTATGAGGGGAAGATATCCTAGCTCGCCGTGGACGTCGCCGGTCGGCACCGCAACCGGGTCCGGGCGTCGATTTTTTGCGGTGTCTGTCGGGACATTTGAAAGTGGGGGAGGGATGTGCGCGGGCCTGACCGGTTCTGATCTGGTTTGACCCTGGAGGTGCGCCGTACGGGCCAGGACCTCGTCCTGATCCGGTCGGGCGGCGCTGGGTGGTTCGAGATTCCCCGCGGATCGATTCGGGCGGTTCGTGTCGCCCGATCTCCCGCACATCTCGATTTCACGGCCGACGCGGGCGGCGCACCGCTCGCGGGTAAGTCCAAGGCGCTGACGCAGCGCTCAAACGTGCACCGCTTGCAGCGGCTCGATGGACGCCGCAACGATGTTTCCGTCGGCCAACTCCGCGCCGAGGGACCTGCCTTCCTTGACCACCACCACCGCGGCGAACGCTTGGTGTCGGAAGCGGCGGGGCAAAATGGACACCCCAGGCATGGCGCAAATCGGCCATCGCCCTATTGCGGGCCGCGATGCCGCTGTCGGATGATACCGCATGACGAGGGTCTATCTCGCCGGTCCCGATGTCTTTCTGCCAGACGCCGTCGCCTGGATGGAGCGCAAGAAGGCAATCTGCGCCGGCTTTCGCCTGGTCGGCGTCTCCCCGCTCGATGATCTGCCGGACCAGCCGCCCGAGTGGGACACCCTTCCCGAATGGCGCCGGATCGCACTGCGCAACGAGGCACACATTCGAAGCTGTGTCGCGGTCGTCGCGAACCTGACACCGTTTCGCGGACCCAGCGCCGATGTCGGCACGGTCTTCGAGATTGGGTTTGCCCGCGGCCTCGGCCTGAAGGTGTTTGGCTACGCCACCGTCACAACGACGTTCCTAGACCGCACCCTGTCCTCGATCGGTGGCGGTCAACAGAAAACCGACGGGTCATGGTGGGACGCCGACGGCTTGCTGGTCGAGCAGTTCGGCCTGTACGACAACCTGATGATCGAGGGCGGCATCACAGGCTCCGGCGGCACGCTGGTCCGCGACGACCAGGATCGCTGGAACGACCTGACTGTGTTCGAGCGCTGTGTCCAGGCAGTCGCGGCAGCGATACACGGCGCCTGAACCTGTCAGTCCAGCGTCTCCAGCAGCCCCGCCATCAGCGCCGCGCGCTGTGCCAGATGTCCCCACAGGATGTGCTCATGGCTCGCATGCGCTCCGCCGCCGGGGCAGCCCAGTCCGTCCAGCGTCGGCACGCCGAGCGCGGCGGAGAAATTCCCGTCCGACCCGCCGCCGCGATGCTGCTTCGGCAATGTCAGCCCGACCTGCCGGGCGATCTCCTGTGCGTGGGCATAAAGCGCGGCGATCGCCGCGCTTTCCGTATACGGCGGCCGATTCATCCCGCCTTCGACGATCACCCGGCACCCCTGGGTCTTGGCCGTCAGCCCCAGCAGTCGCTCCGCCATCACCACCCCATCCGCTTCCGAGTTCACCCGCAGATCGATTTCGCATCCCGCGTCCGGGGAAATAACGTTCGGCCGCGACCCACCCCAGATGGGAGCAGCGTTCAGCGTAATGCCACGGTCGATGTCCACCATCCGGTGCAGCCCAAGAATCTGGTGCGACAGCTCGACGATGGCCGATGCCCCGTCCTCGAACGCGCCACCCGCATGGGACCCGCGCCCCTTCACCCGCATCGTGAATCGTCCCACGCCCTTGCGAGCCGTCACACACGCGCCACCCGCCCCAGCCGGCTCCGGAATCAGCACGGTTGCGGCCTGAGCCGCCTCCTGCTCGATCAATGCGCGGCTGGTCGGGCTGCCGACTTCCTCGTCCGGCGTCAGCAACAAAACGATCGGCCGCGGCGTCACGATACCCTGCTGAAGGATGGATCGTACCGCGTGGAACGCCAGGAAGCTGCCAGCCTTCATGTCGTAGATGCCCGGGCCATGCGCCTTCGCGCCATTCACCACATACGGCATCGAATTCAGCGTGCCGTGCGACCAGACCGTGTCCAGATGGCCGGCGACCAGGACCGGTTTTTCCTTCGACGCGGAAGGCGTGCGCGCGATCAGGTTGTCGCCAAAGCCGTCTCGCCCCGGAATGCGGGTGATCGCGGCGCCCGCGCTGGTGAGTTCACCCTCGACCACGTCCATCAGCCGGTTCACCGCGGCGGCGTCGGTCGTCGGGGTTTCGAGCGTCACCCACGCCGACAGTTCAGCCAGCAGGTCGTGCGAGGTTCCAACTTGGGTTGCCGGCATCGGGTCCCTCCCGGTCGTGGTTCATGAGCGTGCACGGGTCGGCGATCGGCCGGCGGGGAATCATCCCGTTCGTGACCGTTGCCATGACCAGCAACAATATGACCTGCTGCCGGGATTTGCCCAGTCCGAAGCCAGTCGGCGGATCGTAGCGGTCTCGATGGCGCGGCGCCAACAGGCCCAAGTGCTCAATGGGCACCGTCGCCACGCCCTGGAGCGATTTGCCCCTGACCCGATCCCGAAGCGACCCCGGCCCGAGGAACTTGCTCGCCACGCAAATTCCCGATTTGAACCCGCCCCCAAAACGCGCCACCCTGTGCACACGATGCTTTGCGAAGGAGGACGTGGTGATCGATGGTGAAGCCTGGGTTCTGGCGGCCTCGCGCCCCTGATGCGGATCTTTTCCAGCTGGCAGGACGTGCCGTCCGACGCGCGCGGCGCCACCGTCGCGCTCGGCAATTTCGACGGTGTCCATCTGGGCCACGCCAGCGTCATCCGAGCCGCCCATGCCGCTCGGCCGGACGCGCCGCTGGCGGTGCTGACCTTCGAACCGCATCCGCGCGAGGTGTTCCGACCCGATGATCCGCCCTTCCGCCTGACGTTATCCGCCGAACGCGCGGATGCACTGGCCGCGCTGGGCGTGAACCTCCTGTACGAGCTGCCGTTCAACCACGAATTCAGCCTGATGACCGCCGACGACTTCGTCATGAAAGTCCTGCACGGGGGCTTCGGCGCCCGCCACCTGGTATCCGGCCAGGACTTCGCCTTCGGCCACCGCCGTGGCGGCAACACCGACTTCCTGGCTGATCGGGCGGAGGCGCTTGGCATGGGCCTGACGCTGGTTCCCCCGGTCACCGACGCGCAGGGACCGCTGTCCTCGACCCGGATCAGGCGCGCGCTGCAGGATGGCTACCCTGAACGGGCGACCGCCGAACTCGGCCGCCCCTGGGCGATCCGCGGCATTGTCAGCCACGGTGACAAGCGTGGCCGCACGATCGGCTTCCCCACCGCCAACGTCCCGCTCGGCCGCCACCTGGAGCCGGCGCGGGGCGTGTACGCCGTCACCACCCGTCTGGCCGACGGGTCCACCCATAAAGGTGTCTCGAACATCGGTCGCCGCCCGACGGTGAATGCCGGTACGGAAAGCCGGCTGGAGGTCAACCTGTTCGACTTCAGCGGCGACCTGTACGGTACCGAGATCACCGTGGCGCTGCACGCCTATATCCGCCCCGAGATCAGGTTTTCCGGCCTGGACGCGCTGAAGGCCCAGATCGCCGCCGACGCCGGCGAGGCCAAACGGCTGCTCGGCTGATCTCGCGCCGCCCGCACCGGAGGCAGCCTGGTCATCGCCTTCCTCAAAGTCGGCGAGCCCGCCTGGCGTCGACAGGCGGCGATACCACGCTGGAGCGTCTCGCTTTTGGTGGAAACACACCGGCTCGAAAGTGGGTCAGCGAATTCATCAGTCCGAAGTCGCGTCACCGTTCGAGCCGGCCTGGCCCTGCGCTACCCCTCGCCCGCGAGAGGCCGCCACAGGCGGGGGTCGAAGCCGAAAGTTTCGATCGCCCGGATGGACGCGCCGGCCGCGTCGGGATGGCGTGGGTTCAGCAGCACGTTCCAGGCGTGCGGCACCAGTACGGACGGCACGCGCAAGACCGCGGACCGAGCCTCCGTCAGCCAGGCATCGCCAATCGCGACGCTGCCCTCAACAGCTTCACATACAACACTCGGCTCATCCGGCACCACGACGTCCATCAGCACGTAATCCACCGGCAATAGCTCGAACGGCAGATCCAGATGGACGCGCACCTCCAGCGCGGCGAGCGCCGGGTGCTCCGCGAGGTAGACCATGGGACGGCCGGCGCTGTTCCAGCGTCCACCGAACAGCCGGGCCCCTTCGCCGGCGAGATCAGCATGCGGGCGGCGACAGAGCCGCCACACGTCCATCAGGCGCCAATCCCGTGCCCTATGCGACCCAAGATCGCCTCTACCTGCCGGGTGCCGATATCGGTGTCCAGACGGTCGAGGGGCGCTTCTCCATCCAGCAGTGTGGTTGGCCGGCGCAACCAGGCATGGGCCTTCGCCGGGTCGCCGAATGTGGCTTCGGCTTCCTCGATGGTCCGCAGCAGCCGGCTGAGCCGGTCGGACTGGTCGGGCGTGAGCGATCCCATGCTCCGGCGGTGGGCCAAGGTCTTGCGCGAGAGCGCGAGGCGATCAAGTTCCGCCATTGAAACGCGTCCGTCCGCCAGGGCCTCGTCGACAATCGTGAGTGGCAACCCTTCCCGCACATGCGGCAACCATGCCGCCGGCGCTTCGGCGAACCCATTCGGTTTTGGCGATTTCCCTATCATGGAAGTGCATATCGCCAATCCCAACCGGTCTGTCAAGGCGCGTTTCCGCCCGCACCTCAGTATTTGCGCGTGAGGGATTATGACTGAGCAACAACGCCCCGCCGCAGACCGGCCGCCAACAATCGCCCACCAGAGATCGCGTGTCAGATCACCAGCGCCGCCCGCTCCCCCGCCGCCCGCACCCAGGCTGCTTCCATGTCCTCGTCGAACAGTTCCGTCAGCTTCTTCATCATCGTGCCGCCGAGTTCCTCGGCATCGACGATCGTCACCGCGCGCCGGTAATACCGCGTCACGTCGTGCCCGATGCCGATGGCGATCAGCTCCACCTGGTCGCGGTTCTCGATGTCGCGGATCACCTCGCGCAGGTGCTTCTCCAGGTAGTTCCCGGGGTTCACCGACAGCGTCGAATCATCCACCGGCGCACCGTCGGAGATCACCATCAGGATGCGCCGGTGCTCCGGCCGCACCAGCAGACGGCGATACGCCCACAGCAGCGCCTCACCGTCGATATTCTCCTTCAGCAGGCCCTCGCGCAGCATCAGCCCGAGGTTCTTCCGCGCTCGCCGCCACGGCGAATCCGCCGCCTTGTAGATGATGTGACGCAGATCGTTCAGCCGCCCGGGATTGCGCGGCTTGCCGTCCTGCACCCATTTCTCGCGGCTCTGTCCGCCCTTCCAGGCGCGCGTGGTAAATCCGAGCACTTCCACCTTCACCGCGCAGCGTTCCAGCGTGCGCGCCAGGATGTCGCCGCACATCGCCGCCACGGTGATCGGCCGCCCGCGCATCGACCCCGAATTGTCGATCAGCAGGCTGACGACCGTGTCGCGGAACTCGGTATCCAGTTCGCGCTTGTAGGACAGCGCCAGCAGCGGATTGATCACCACCCGGGCCAGCCGTCCGGCATCCAGCATGCCCTCGTCGAGGTCGAATTCCCACGACCGTGTCTGCTGCGCCAGCAGACGCCGCTGCAGCCGGTTCGCCAGCTTCGAGATCACCCCCTGCAGATGCTGCAACTGCTGATCGAGCTGCTGGCGCAGCCGAGCCAGTTCGTCCGCGTCGCACAGATCCTCGGCATCGACCTCTTCGTCGAACTGCCGCGTATAGGCGCGATAGACCGCCTCACTGTCCGGATTCGGCCGCTCCCGCCGCGGCTGCGGACCGCCGGGACGGTCGTCGCCCTCGGCCACCGCGGCCTCTTCCTCGGAGTCCGATCCGTCATCGTCGGCGGCTTCGCCTTCCATCTCCTCAGGCTGGGCGCCCAGCATCGAATCCTGTTCGGATTCCGACTGTCCCTCACCGTCCTGCGAGTTGTCCTGCGATCCGGACTGCTCCCCGCCGTCCTCGCCGTCCTCGGAGTTGTCGTCCGGTTCGGCATCGACCTCGGCTTCCGCCAGATCCAGCGCGGCCAGCAGTTTTCGCGATGCGCGTGCGAACGCGGTCTGGTCGTCCTGCGCCGTCATCATTTCGGTCAGCGCCTGATCGGCGGAATCGCCCAGCGTATCGCGCCACATGTTCAGCACCCGCTGCGCCGATTCAGGCCCCGCCTCGCCGGAGAGCCGCTCGCGCGCCAGCAGCGCCAGCGCCTTGTCGATCGGCAACTGGTCCTTGCGGGTCATCCGGTCGTAGCCATCGGACTCGACATTCCTCTGCCAGCTTCGCCTGCAGATTGCCGCGGACGCCGTTCATGAAGCGCGAGCCGACGACCTCCACCCGCACCTGCTCCAGCGCATCGTAGGCGTCCTTCGCCTCGCGCCGCGTCGGCATGCGCTGGGCATGCACGCTGTCGTCGTGGTGGCGCAGGCGTAGCGCGATGGCGTCCGACTGGCCGCGCAGTTTCGCCATCTCGGCCGGCGGCAGGGCACGTGTCGGCAACGGCAGCCGGGCGCGCTTGCCCGAAACCCCGGACGGCCCCGGCTGAAACGCCACCTGCACATCGGGCTGTTCGGCGATTGCCCGCAACACGCCGGCGGTGGCGCGCTTGAATTCCTCGGCGCGTGCGTTGTCCTTGCTGGTCCCGCTCATGACACACCCCGTTCCAGGCCAACCCCGGCTACGCGAACTTCCGCGTCGTGAAGCCGCCGGTGGGAATGTCCTCGTTGAAGCAGCGCTGGTAGTACTCGCCGACGGTGGAGCGTTCCGCCTCGTCGCACTTGTTCATGAACGTCACCCGGAACGCGAAGCCGACATCGCCGAAGATGCGCGCGTTTTCCGCCCAGGTGATCACCGTCCGAGGCGACATCACGGTCGAGATATCGCCGTTGATGAAGCCCGGCACGGGTCAGGTCGGCCAGCGCCACCATGCTTTCGATCCGCTTCTTGGCAGCGGCGTCCTTGGTCCCGTCGATGCCGATCTTCGACAGCACGATGGCGGTTTCCGTCGCGTGCGGCAGGTAGTTCAAGGTCGCAACAATGTTCCAGCGATCCATCTGCCCCTGATTGATCTGCTGCGTGCCGTGATACAGCCCGGTCGTGTCGCCAAGCCCAACCGTGTTGGCGGTGGAAAACAGCCGGAACGACGGATGCGGCCGGATCACCCGGTTCTGGTCCAGCAGGGTCAGCTTGCCCTCGACCTCCAGCACGCGCTGGATCACGAACATCACGTCCGGCCGGCCGGCGTCGTACTCGTCGAACACCAGCGCGCAGGCGTGCTGCAGCGCCCACGGCAGGATGCCCTCGCGGAATTCGGTGATCTGCTTGCCGTCCTTCAGGACGATGGCGTCCTTGCCGATCAGGTCGATACGGCTGATGTGGCTGTCCAGATTGACGCGGATGCACGGCCAGTTGAGCCGCGCCGCCACCTGCTCGATATGCGTGGACTTGCCGGTGCCGTGATAACCCTGGATCATCACGCGGCGGTTGTAGGCAAAGCCCGCCAGGATCGCCAGCGTGGTCTCCCGGTCGAACTTGTAGGCCGTGTCGATGTCCGGGACGTGCTCGGTGCGCACCGAAAAGGCCGGCACGTCCATGTCGACATCGAGATCGAAGGCCTCCCGCGCCGACACCTTGGTATCGGGCAGATTGATCTCGGAGGTCGGGCGGAGCAGGGCGATGTCTACAGCCGTGTTCATAGTCCAGCGTTTCCTGTTGCAATTCCTGGAAAGTCTAACGTTGACGGCGCGCGGCGCAAGGGCAGCGCGGCCAGGCATCGTGATTTGCGCTATCCGGCGGCGGCGACCCGGGTCTCGGTGCCAAGCCTGGAGCGGACCGCCGCGTAGGCGAGGTTGATGGTCTTCAGGCGCTCCTCGGCGTCGCGGCTGCCGCCGTTGGCATCGGGATGGTGCCGCTTCGCCAGTTCCTTGTAGCGGCTTTTCACCGCGTCCAGGGTCGTCGGCCAGGGCAGGCCCAGCGTCGCCAGCGGCTCCCGCAGTTCCGCCGGTGCCTGGTGCGGATCGGGCCGCTTCTGGGCCTTCATCCGGGCCGCGTCCAGGATGTGCAGCGGGTCCTTCAGCACATCCTCGTCCCAGGCCGCATGGCCCAGGCTGCCGATCGGCCAGGTCGGGCGCTGCCAGGAGGTATCGGCGCGCAACTGCGCTTCGACCTCGGCCGGCGACATGCCTTTGTAGAAATCCCAGCCGGCGTTGTAGGCGCGGACATGCTCCAGGCAGAACCAGTGGTAGTCGTTCAGGTTGGTCCGCGACTTCGGCGCACGGTATTCGCCGGCCTCGGTCGCAGCCAGGCATGTCGCAGGTCCGACCCGGCGGCGCGGCCGGGTCGGGTGCGTAGGCCCGGGGGCGCCAGGGGCGCGCTCAGGGGCGTGTGGGGGGCGTCGCATCATCGTGGCCTATATGTGCGCCGCACGGGGTTGTTGGCAATGGCCGCCGAGGTCATTCCTGGCCGGATCCGGGCGCGGTGGCGCTCACGCGGAGAATGCCTCGCTGATCGCGCTGAGCGCATTCAGCGCCGGTGGGAATCCGGTCAGCGGCGCGGTCTGGATGATCGCCTCGATCACCTGGGTCTGTGTCAGGCCGATATTCAGCGCCGACTGGCCAAATTTCGCCACCTGCTCCGGCAGGCGCAGCGCCGTGAAAGAGGCGACCGCGACCAGGGCCCGTTGCCGATGCGACAATCCCGGCCGAAACCAGATCTCGCCATAGCCGTAACGAACTGCCGCCGCATACAACTGCCCGGTCACCGTGTTATGCGGCGACGCATACCCCTGGGTCGCCCGGCTCCCATGCAGGGCCGCCATCAAGGCCGCCCCACGCTCATCGAGCGCCTCCAGTGGGACGTCTTCCGGCGGGTCGGCCGGAAACTGGATGCCGCGCTCGGCGAGCACCTCTCCCGCCAGCGGCAGCGTTTCCTCCGCCGCCGAAAATCCCGAATACAGCGAGGCCTGCACCAGGATCTCGCGAACGGCTTCGGCCGTCAGGCCATGATCCAGCCCCGCGCCAATATGCCGCCGCAGCGCCTTCAACCGCGGCCCAACCCCAAGTGCCGCGATCGAGCAAACCAGCCGGTCAGGGATCGAGAGGCCCGGACGCGTCCAGATGCCGCCATAGGCCGCCTCGGTCAGCAGGTTCGCCAAACCGGCCGGCTGAGCAGCCGAACCGAACAGAGCTCTCAGCGTGGCTTCGCCCTGGTGGCGCAGATCGTGTCGATCCATCAAATCTCTCCGTCCGGTATGCCTCGCGGTCCCCGATGTACCACGATCTGCACTTGCGAGTCATTTGCAAACCAGTTAGGGTGTATGCAACCTCATTGGTGGACCCCTTTGTATATCTGTCTGTGCAACGCACTCAGCGACCGGAAGCTCAAGCAAGCCGCGATCGCCACCGGCAGCACGCGGCCCGCGGAAATCTACGCCGCGTGTGGCTGTCGCGCACAATGCGGCCAATGTGCCAAGGCCATCCTGCATTTCCTGCGTGAGCATGCCAATCAGATGCAACAACAGTTGCAGGTGGCGGACTGACGGCCGCCTCGGGAACGCTCGGGTCTTCTCGACGTTCTTCTCGACGGCGCCGCGCGAAGCGCGCAGAATCGGTGCGCGCTCAGGTAGGTCAGGTGTATCATGCTCCGAGATCCGAAGGTGATTGAACATCTCAACACGCAGCTAACCAACGAGTTGACAGCCATCAACCAGTATTTCCTGCACGCCCGCACGCTCCAGCACTGGGGCGTCACCAAGCTCGGCAAGAAGGAGTACGACGAATCCATTGACGAAATGAAGCATGCGGACAAGCTGATCCAGCGAATCCTTTTCCTCGACGGCCTGCCCAACGTGCAACGGCTGAACCAGATCGCGGTCGGCGAAACGGTTGAAGAAATCCTCAACGCAGATCTCCGTCTTGAAACGAAAGCGCTCGACGATCTGCGCGAGGGAATCGCCTATTGCGAAAGCGTCCGCGATTTCGTGTCACGCGAGCTGCTGGCTGGAAATCCTCGAGAGCGAGGAGGAGCATATCGACTTCCTGGAGCGTCAGTTCGACCTGATCAAGCAGATCGGGATCGAGCGGTACATTCTGCTGAACGCGGCGTCAGCCCCGGAACAGGAGACGGGTGACTGATCAGCCAGCCCGCAAGGGCGTTCGCCGGCGAGCAGCGGCCGCTGTCGAATTCGTCGGGTCGGCCGGCGGTATTGACGACAGCACCCTCCCGCCCACGAGCCAGGTCCGGCCTCGGATCGGCCTCCGGGCGGATTGCGAGCTCAGCTCAGGCGGCCGACACATTCGACCGGATGAGTCCGACGATCGGGCCGCGGATACCCCCGGCAGGCAATCCGCATACTGATCAGGTTCGACATTCTTCGGTAAGGTCTTCGCAACAGGCGCTGGCGCCACAGGGAGCATGCGCCTCAAGCCGTCTCGAACAGACGCTGCCCGATGAACTCGCCTTCCCGCACGCCGCCGGGACAGGCGAACAGGCCGCCGCCGGTATGTGTCACGTACTGGTTCAGCATGTCGAACTTCGCCATTTTCTCGAACAGTTTGACGAAGCCGGTTCGCGGGTCGGTCTGGTAGCACATGAACAGCAGGCCGGCGTCGTATTCCATGCCCTGTCGCCAGGGCGGCCAGCGCTCCGCGGTGAAATTCACGCCGTCGTTATAGGAATAGCCGCGGCGCAGGATTTCGGCCGCCCCATTCGCGGCTGCGTTGCCCAGACGCACATGCGCGTTCTCCGGAATGATCGGGTTCTCGTCCGCATCGGTCCTGTCCAGGCCGAGCGGCTCGAATTCGCTTTTCAGGCCGAGCGGCGCGCCGGAGTATTTCTGCCGGCCGACCGTCTGTTCCTGAAAAGAGACGTTGGTGCGGTCCCAGTGTTCCAGCGCCATGCGGATGCGGCGCACGACAAGGTAGCTGCCGCCCCGCATCCAGGCCGGCCCGTCGTCGCCCACCCAGACGGCCTTGTCTACCTGTTCGGGGACATGCGTGCCGTCCTTGAAGCCCATCAGGTTGCGCGGTGTCGAGCCATCCGCGGGCGGCGATATGAAACCGGTCTGCGCCCAGCGAACGTCGGCGGCCTCGGACGCAAGACGGGCCAGTTGGCGGACGGCGTGAAACGCCACTTGCGGGTCGTCGGCGCAGGCCTGGATCGAGAGATCGCCGCCGGTCTTCTCCGGAACCAGTTGGTCGCCGTTGAATCGTGGCAGATCGATCAGGGCGTCCGGCCGAGCGGCGGCAAGACCGTAACGATCCTTGCCGTCCTTGACGAACAGTCCAGCGCCGAAGCCGAATGTCAGCGTCAGCCGCGCGGGCGGCAGACCGATTGCCTCGGCCGAGTCCGGCCCGGGCGCATCGACGTCCTTTCCCAGGGGTTCCGCCGTCTGGCCGGCGGTCAGCCTGGCCGGCGGCGTCGGTCCACGTCACGCAGCAGACCGATCACGTCGTCGCGCTTGTCCGCGGTCAGGTCGAATGCAGCGAAATAGCAATGCGATTGGTGCGGCGTCACGATACCGGCCTGATGAACACCCCAGAACGCTTCTGTCGCTGCGGGCGCTCGTCGCGACAGCCACATCCGGCGCGGCGCGCGCGGCGACGCCGGCCCCGGCGGCGGCGACCAGTCCGCCGGCCGCCGCGAGCAGGCCGCGGCGCGACGCACGCGGCCCGTTATCCGCGAAAGCCGCTCATCGTGTTTCCACGACCGTGTTCATGTCGTCCTCGACATAGTAAAACGCCTTGCCGTCGGGCCGCATGGCGATGCCGAACAGGTCGCCGTTGCCCGGCGGCGACTGCGCCTGGTTGGTATCGATCCATTGCGCGTAGATCTGCTTGCCCGCCATCGGATCGATCTCCACCACCTGTCCGTTCCACGCGTTGCACGACAGCAGATGGCCGTTCGGCAGCATGATCAGCGCCAGCGGCCGGTTGCAGCAGTCCACCCTTGGTTACTTCCCGGCCGGTGCCGGCGCTGGAGGTGCGCGTCGTCGCATCGGCGATCGCGACGATGCGGTTTTCGAGCGCGTCGGAGACATACAGCGTGTTGTCCGGGGCGAGCGCCAGTCCGGTGGGGCCGATCAGGAAGACGTCTTTGTCGGCGCGGTGCGCTGAAGCCGTTGCGCGATCACGGTCTTGCTCCGGATCACGGGCGGCTTGCCGGGCGGAATGGCCAGTTCGATCCGCAGCACGGTGGCCTTCTTGCAGCGTGACCGGATAGCCGGATGGCGGGATCACGCACCTGCGGGCCGGGCAGGTCGAACCCCGCCATGCTGATGAACAGCGTGGCGCTGGTGCCGTTGTCGATCACCGCCATGTTGCCCCAGGGCCCGTTGATGTCGGGTCCGACCCAGGTATCGACGAGTTGGCCGTTAGGATCGAGCACCAGCAGGCAGCCGTCGCCCCGGGTGCGGGTCGTGCCGTCGTTGCTGGGGGTGCTGCCGACGATCACCCAGCCGCTTTTCAGCATCGTCATCGCGGTCGTCAGGCCCGACGCCGCCGGGACATTGCGGCAGATGGCGGGGCAGCTTGGCGAACAGCGTCGTCTGCCTGGTGGCCGGGTTGTAGTCGACGATCGTGGTGCCGAGGCCCTGCAAATTCGACATGTCGTTGAAGTTGTCGACCAGAACATCGTCCTTCTGGATTTTTCCGGCCGAGACCGGCGCCACCACGATCGCATAGGGGTTCTGGTCGCCGTTGTCCGGCACCGTGGAGGTGAGAGTGACGTGCTTCTTGACCGTCTCCAGGAAGCCGCGCGGTTCGTCCGCCGCCGCTGACACGCCGGCAGGGCGAGTGCCAGGAAAACAGTCGTCATGACTGCCTGACCGCAAGCAGATCCCCTGCGTATTCCGTCGATCGAAGGGCGTGCTCATGTTTGGCCTCCAGAGCGATGGTGAGTTGTTGCGCGATTAGATGCGAGTTAGTCGCATTAGCGATGTTCCGAGGTCCGGTCAAGGCCGGATCTTCACGATTGCCATGCCGGCGCTCTCAGAACAGGATGTTCGTGCGTACGCCCAGCACCAGTTCGTTGCCGATCGTCGATGTCCGGGGTCATTGGGGTTCGCGAGGCCGCCACCTGGCGTGAACACGTACTGAATGTCCGGCTGGAGCTGCAGCCACGGCGTCACCTGGTATTGGTAGGTGATTTCGACGAAGGTTTCGCTGCTGCGCGTCGGAACGATAGCTGTTGGTGAATGCGGCGGTCGCCTGGTCCAGCGCGGCGGCGCTGCCGCTGACCTTCGCGAAGCCCATGCCGATGCCGAACGTGTCGTCGTCGCGATGCAGGAAGGGCTCGTGGAACGTCAATCCGGCGTTGACGCTGAAGGTGATCAGATTGCGATCCGCCTGCGGGGCGCCCAACATCGCGCGCGAACAGGTTGATCGTCCGGTCGCTCTCGTGCGGATCGACCCAGACCAACTGGTCGGCGACGCGCATAGATCGCTGAAGTCGCCATGGTGATTGAGCGGCATGCCGTTGCTCGCCGGGTTTGCCAGCGACAGGCCGGTGTTGTCGAACTGCTGGTCGGCGAAACTTTCCGTGTCGTACCAGAAGCCCAGCTTGTAGATCCGGGCCAGCGGCTGCGGTTGATCGGCATGATCATCGTTCCCAGCGATGGGTAGCGAGTATTGCATCTCGGCGATCACCAGCAGGCCGCCGTTGAGCGGGAAAGCTCGTGCCCGACGGATTAGCCACCTGCGGGTCGCCGATGTTGGTCGGCGACCGGGCTGCCGTTGAAGACGCCCAGCCAGGAACGTCAGCGAATTGATCGGCCGCGCCCTGACGCGGACGCCCAGCGCCGACAGCGGATAGGCCGGGCCGCCGCCGGGCAGATCGGCCGATGGCACCATCGGCCAGCCGAACATCGTGTTGACGAAATAGCTGGCGTTCTGGCTGACCATGAACTCCTGGTCCAGGCTTTGCTGGCCGATCCTGACGTCGAGCCGGTCTTCCTCCAGGAATTTCTGCTGGTACCAAAGCTCCCACAGACGGGTCGAACGATCCGCCTCGATCCCGCTCGCGGTCTGCAGCGTCTGCAGATTGTCCGCGCTCAGGTCGCTGCCATGGATCTGCAAGGCGCTGACGTTGAACGTGCCGCCATACCAGCCGAAGGCCCGATTGGTATCCAGCTGCAGCAGCATCTGCGTCAGGCCGTCATAGTCGGCCCCCTTGTGGGTGCCGCCGGTGACGTTGCCGAGCACCTCGCTGGTTTCCTGGATCGCCAGGGAGATGCCGTACTTGCTGAGTTCCGTGCGCAGGCCGCCCATGTCGCCCAGCATCAGGCTGCTGCGATTGAGGCTATCCAGATATCCCAGCACCCCGGATTCCGGCTGGCCGTTCGCGGGCTGAAACGCTTCCTCGCTCGGCACGCTCAGCGCCGGCGGCGCGGCCAGGCTTGGGTTTTTGCACGCCCCATGGACCGTCCAGGCCGCCGCGGCCACGATCAGCCGCATGCCCGCTCGCGAACGGCACCGGCCGCGGCGAGTGACAAAACCCATCCTGACTGCGCTTCTGTGGCCCGGCATGCGTCTCGGCTCCCTCGTCTGACATGGAGGGATCGAGGCATGCCGTAGTTGAGAATGATTTGCAATAGCGATGCGACTGCGAGTAAGTTGCGCACCGCCGCAGCGGTCACCAAGCAGCGGTCAGCACCGGAGGGGCCAAAGCGATCATCTCAATAAACCGCCTCGCCCGGATCTAAACCGCCCCGCTCGGATCGCGGAGCGACTTCAGGCTGATGCGATTGCACGCAAAACAGGAGCCGGAGCATTTTCCACCCAGTCTCGCCCGCACCTGCCGGACGCCGCGATCGGTGAAACAGCCTCTGTTTTCGTAACCGCGAGGCAGCGCTCTCGCGCTACACAATCCCAAGGAAAGGATCCCAGGCGATGGCCAAAAACAGTTCCAAACGCCACCGCGGCCTCATCACCGGTCTCGTTTTGGCCGCGCTCTGCGTCACCCGGCCGTCGGTCGCGGACGAGCCAGCCCGGATCAATATCAAGATCAAGGATCATCGCTTCCAACCTGCCGAGATCCACGTCGGGATCGGCAAGGCCGTCGTTCTCGTCGTCACCAACCAGGACGCGACGGCCGAGGAATTCGATTCGACGGCTCTCAAGGTAGAGAAAGTAATCGCCGGCGGCCACTACGCCACGATCAGGCTTCACCCGCTTGGCCCGGGCCGATATCCCTTCATGGGAGAATTTCACCCCGATACGGCGACAGGTGTGGTGGTTTCCGAATAGGCGACCGGCGAGGCCCCGCCGCGGCTGCCGGTCCGGCTTGGTCGCCGGGATTCAGACGCCGGCCTTCATCCCCGACCGCTTGCTCCTCGACGCATCGACAGGACCGGCTGGTGTCGGTCGTCGCCGGCACGGCTGCGCCTGATTTCCGGTCTTGCCGACGCGGCTGAGATATTCTCCACCTGCCGCGTCGCCTCATGCCTTGCGGCCAAAGCCCACGCTGCAGACGAAAATCGCTTCGGCCAACCAGCCTGATCCAGGTCGCGAAGCGACCGCGGCAGACGCAATCACCTGGCTCATGTGAGCACCAGCATGTCCGGCCGGGTCGGAAACGCTTAAGCGGGCCCTGCGGCGCGCGTACGTCCGCGCTCGCTGTCCAGCATCGCCATCTGGGCCTCGGCGTAGCGCGGCCCGGCGGCGGCGCCCTTGGGCACGGCCTGCTCGATCGCGGCCAGGTCGGCCGGGGTCAGCGTCACATCCAGCGCGCCGAGGGCCTCGTCCAGCTGTGAGCGCCGGCGGGAACCCACCAGCGGGACGATGTCGTCGCCGTGGTTGTTCCCCTGAGCGGCCACCCAGGCGATGGCGACCTGGGCGACACTGGCGCCCTTGACGTTGGCTATGATGCGCAAGGCCTCGACCAGGGCCAGGTTCGTGTCGACGTTCTCGCCCTGGAACCGCGGGCTCTGGGCGCGGAAATCGCCCGGTGCGGCAGCGTCCTTGCGCCAGTTGCCGCTGATCAGGCCGCGGGAGAGCACGCCGTAAGCGGTGATGCCGATACCGAGCTCGCGGCAGGCGGGGAGGATCGATTCCTCGATGCCGCGGGAAATGAGGGAATATTCGATCTGCAGGTCGCAGATCGGATGTGTTGCGGCGGCGCGGCGTATGGTTTCGGTGCCGACCTCAGACAGGCCGATATGGCGGACGTACCCGGCTTTCACCATGTCGGCGATCGCACCGATGGTGTCCTCGATCGGCACGGCTGGATCGAGGCGGGCAGGGCGGTAGATGTCGATGTAGTCCAGACCAAGCCGCTGCAGGCTGTAGGCGAGGAACGTCTTCACGGCCGCCGGGCGGGCGTCGTAGCCGGTCCAGCCACCGGCCGGATCGCGGAGGGCGCCGAATTTGACGCTGATCTGCGCGCGATCCCGCGCAACGCCCTTCAGGGCCTCGCCGATCAGCATCTCGTTGTGGCCCATGCCGTAGAAGTCGCCGGTGTCGAGCAGGCTGATGCCCGTGTCCATGGCGGCGCGGATCGTGGCGATGCTCTCTGACCGTTCGGCCGGGCCATACATGCCGGACATGCCCATGCAGCCGAGGCCGAGGGCGGAAACCTGCGGACCGCTGGTGCCGAGTTGACGGTGTTTCATGGGCGTTCCTTCCGGGTGAGCGGGACCGCGCTGTCACACGATCGGCCGTCTTGTGCGATAATACGCCGCCGCGAGCAAAGTTCCCCCTCCGGCAGAAGCGACGGCCGCGGCTGGAGTCTTGATCGGCCGGACGCCCGCCTGAAGGCCTCACGGGACAATCGGCACGGCTCGGTCCGGCTGCGAGCCCGGTCAGGGCGTGCATCAACATTCCTCGATATCGTTGACCAAGCGACAGGATCGGCGGCAGCATTCGCGCCAGCGCAGCAAGGGCGCAACAGTGATGCGTTATGTCCTCGCGGTCTTGACCATGCTCGCCTGTGCTTCCGTCGGGATCCCGGCACGGGGTGACGACGGTCTCGTGCTGCCGACCGTTTCATTCTCGGCCACGGCGGTGAATGAGACAGGCGCCATGGAGACGAGGGAGACGATCCACTACGCCGACGGCAAGCTGCGCATTGATCGTCGCAACGGGTTCAGCACCACGATCATCGACCTGCGGACGCAGTCCGAATACCTGTTGATGGTGAATCACACCTATCTCATTCGGCCGATGGATGACGAGTTGTTCCGCCGGTACATCGCCCGCTCCGTGGATATGAGCGATGCGAAGAGGATCGGGATGCAACGCATCGATGGGCTGATGACCACGAAATATGCTTTCGGCGACGACGGTCCGCTGAACGCGGCGGGGACGTACTGGCTGACCAGCACCGGCGTGATGGTGCGGCGGGATTATGAGGACGGCGTGTTCGGCGAGAACGTCCATCACCTGGAATTCCTCACGGACATCACCTTCGGGCCGCAACCGTCGGCGCTGTTTTCGATCCCGCCGGGGTATCGGCTGGCGAAATGACTGCCTGCCGCATCGATTTCGATGATGGGCATCGATCAAGAAACGGAAGGCCGGCCAGAAAACCTGGTACAGAAGTAAAACGTGTTCAGGCACCATGCAGCCATTCACTCGCCAATCGCTGCTCATTACACAATTTTCAGCCTGACTGTGCAGACCTAAAATGGTTTATCTATGTTGATCGGATGATTCACGCGCCGGGGACGTTCCGCTCAGCGCGATCACTCCAGCAACCGCTATCGCCGAATGCGTTGATGATGGGGAAAGACCGGGTCGTCGGGTTCCACGCGTGTGGCAGCGATGATCCGCGCGAACTGCTCCGGATTAACTGGCCAGCCGTTTGCGCTGAGAGTGGCCGATTCCCGGTTGACGCCGTCGTGACAGGCGGGGCCCGTCATCGCCGGTCGGGTCCCGCCAAATCGCCTATGCCGGGAACGACACAGCCGTCGGCCGTGGCCCGGCACAGGCCCTGGGCCCGCAGGATCGCCTTCGGCCGCTGGTTCACCGTAGCCCTCACCGAACGCGCATGATAAGGCTCATCCGTCAATACCAACCGTGACCCCGGTCGACCCCACACCGATCCCAGCAAGGCAACGGCAAACCCAGATGGCCGGCCCCCCCACCTATGCCGTTCCAGCAAGTTTTCTCGGCATAACCCGCACCGATCGCGACGCCGAATACGTGATCGCCGGCATCCCGATGGACATTGGCACCACCAACCGTTCCGGCACCCGCGACGGCCCCGCCGCGATCCGCCGAGCCAGCCGCATGCTGACCGACGGCGAGCACCCGGAGCACTGGGTCGAACCGGCGCGGATGGACGTCGCGGACATCGGCGACTTCGCCCTCGCACTCGGCGACATCCAGGCCAGCCTGGCAGCGATCCAGTCGCAGGCCCGGGGCGATGGGCCACCTCATCGCCCTGGGCGGCGAGCACGGGATCACGCTGCCGCTGTTGCGCGCGTTGTCGGAACGATTGAGCCGCCCGCTCGCGCTGATCCACTTCGACGCCCATGTCGATACGTGGCCGGACAATTTCGGCCAGGCCTTCGCGCATGGTTCGCCGTTCTACCACGCGATCAACGAGGGCCTGATTGATCCGCAGCATATGATCCAGATCGGCATCCGATCCCCGGTGCAGAAAGACGTGATGGACTGGACGCTGTCGCAGCGGTGTCACGGTGCTGTCCGCGCAGGACGTGCACGCGTCCAACCCCGCCGCCATCGCCGAACGCATCGCCGGTGTCACCGGCGACCATCCCGCCTATCTCAGCTTCGACATCGACGCTCTCGATCCGGCCTTCGCGCCCGGCACCGGGACCCCGGAGATCGGCGGCCTGGCATCATGGCAGGCCCAGGCCATCCTGCGGCGGCTGCAGAAAATTCGTTTCGTCGGCATGGATGTGGTGGAGGTCTCGCCCGCGTTCGACGTGTCGGAGATCACGGCGCTCGCCGCCGCGACAATGGTCTGGGAGTACCTGGCTCTTCTGGGCGCGCCCGCCATGCGCTGAGTGATTAGCCGCCCCCCAAAAACGCATGACACCCTAGGCCGATGAGGACCTATATAGCGCTTCTCGCTTCCGATCGGTGGAAGCGGTGACGCATCGCACGTGCCGCGAGCCCGGCCCCTGGGCACAGCAACGACGTAAACGCGTCCTTTTCGATAGACCCGGCCAACCGTGGGCCGGGGTCGTTTAGGAACACGCCTATGTCCGACCGCACCGCCACGATGCGAAGTACCACCAGCATCGTCTGATCCCGTAGCCGCGGCGTTCACGCGCGGTTTCGGCCTAAGTCCCCGTTTCGTTGCGGGCGTGTTGATACGCCCGTGCCACCGGATGTGGTGCATTCGCACGCGCCCGTCCGTCCGCGAGGATGACCGCGATGTCTGTTGTTACCAGCCTCTCGTCTCCCGTTCCGTTCGGCCGTTTCCCCGCTCCGCCGCTCGTTCGATGCCTGTCCCGTTCGCCGTCCCACGGTGGATGAGGTAATTGCCGCCGATCGCCCGGAGGAGCCGATCCACTGCCTGCGTCCCGTCACGGTCGCCGCGACCGCGCGCGACTTCGTGCAGGCGTTCCCGGGCGATGTGCTGTATGCGGTGAAGTGCAATCCCGATCCGGCCGTGCTGCGCGCGCTGTGGCGCGGCGGTGTGCGGCATTTCGACTGCGCATCGTTGCCGGAGATCCGCCTGGTCCGCGACATGTTCCCGGATGCCGCGATCCATTTCATGCACCCGATCAAGGCCCGTGGCGCGATCCGTGAGGCCTGGGCGCGGCACGGCGTGCGCGATTTCGTGCTCGACAGCGCCGACGAACTGGCCAAGATCCGCACCGAGATCGCCGCGACCGGCGTCACCGGCACGCTTGGGCTGATCGTGCGGATCGCGCTGCCG
The DNA here is from genome assembly GCA_963817185.1 of uncultured Alphaproteobacteria bacterium. Lineage (GTDB taxonomy): Bacteria > Pseudomonadota > Alphaproteobacteria > Acetobacterales > Acetobacteraceae > Rhodopila. The sequence goes on from CAWFNN010000009.1 coordinate 714,289, forward strand.
AAGGGTGCGGCGAAGCTGGATCTGTCCGGCAAATTCGGCGCGGATTTCGACACCGCCGTCGCGCTGCTGCGCGCGGCCCGCGGCCGAGCGCGAAACGCTCGGTGTCAGCTTCCATGTCGGTTCGCAGTGCCTCGATCCGCTGGCCTGGCGCGACGCGCTGGCGCTGACCGGGCAGGTGATCCGCGCGGCCGGGGTGAAGGTCGATGTCATCGATGTCGGCGGCGGGTTTCCGGTCGCGTACCCGGACCAGGAGCCGCCGCCGCTGGGCGCCTTCTTCGCCGAGATCGAGGAAGGCTTCGAGCGACTCGGCCTGCCCGGCGCCCGCCTGTGGGCGGAGCCCGGCCGAGCGCTGGTCGCCGCCGGGACATCGGTTGTGGTGCAGGTGCAGGCCCGGCGCGCGGCGAGGCGCTGTATGTCAATGACGGCGTCTACGGCAGCCTCGCCGATGCCGGGACGCTCGGGTTCCGCTATCCGGTGCGGCTGATCCGTCCGGACGCAGGCGCCGCGACCGAAACGATCGCGTTCTCCCTGTTCGGGCCGACCTGCGACAGCGCCGACGTGATGCGCGGCCCGTTCCTGCTGCCCGCCGACACGTCCGAGGGCGACTGGATCGAAATCGGCCAGCTTGGTGCTTATGGCGCTTGCCTGCGCACCGCTTTTAATGGCTTTGACCGGGCAAGGATCGTCGAAGTGGCTGACAAGCCGATGCTGAAGACGCCGTCTCACCACGCCGGGTCGCTTCGGGTCGCCGCCTGACCGGGTAGTTGCCGGGTTTGTTTTGTTGCAAGGAGTGCCGACCGATGAAACACGTCGCTTTCGGCGGCCGTCTGGTCATGCTGGGCTTTGGCAGCATCGGCCAGGGCGTCCTGCCCCTGATCCTGCGCCACATCGACATTCCCCGCGAACGCATCGTCATCGTGTCCGGTGACAAGCGGGGTCAGGAGGTTGCCGCCGAGAACGGCGTGAGCTTCGACTGTCACGCCGCTGACCCGCGACAATTTTCGCAATGTGCTGACCCCGCTGCTGCAGGCCGGCGATTTCCTGCTGAACCTGAGCGTCGATGTGTCGTCCGTGGCGCTGATCGCGTTCTGCCGGCAGCGGGACGTGCTGTATCTCGACACCTGCATCGAGCCCTGGGCCGGCGGCTACACCGATCCGTCCCTGACGCCCTTCGCAACGCTCCAACTACGCGCTGCGGGAAAGCGCGCTGGCGCTCGCCGGCGGGGAAGGTCCGACGGCGGTGCTGACGCATGGCGCCAATCCGGGGCTGGTGTCGCATTTCGTCAAGCAGGCGCTGCTGAATCTCGCCCGTGATACGGGGGTGGATACCGCCGTCCCGGCGAACCGGCAGGGCTGGGCGGCGCTTGTCGCAAAAGCTCGGCGTCAAGGTGATCCATATCGCCGAACGCGACACGCAGACCGCGGCCTTCGCCAAGCAGCCTGGCGAGTTCGTCAACACCTGGTCGATCGACGGTTTCGTCGGCGAGGGCTGCCAGCCCGCCGAACTCGGCTGGGGCACGCATGAGAAGGCGCTGCCGGCGGACGGCCGTCATCACGATTTCGGCGGCGACGCGGCGATCTACCTGCTGCGGCCGGGCGCCTCGACCCGCGTGCGGACCTGGACGCCGATGGCGGGGCCGCTGCACGGGTTTCTCATCACGCATAACGAGTCGATCTCGATCGCCGACTACTACTCGGTCGTCGAGGCGGGAGCGGTCCGCTATCGGCCGACGGTGCATTACGCCTACCATCCCTGCGACGACGCCGTGCTGTCGGTGCATGAACTGGCTGGACGGAACTGGCACCAGCAGCCGCAGCAGCGTCTGATGATGGATGAGATCCGCGGCGGCGTCGACGAACTCGGCGTGCTGCTGATGGGGCATGCGCGGGGCGCCTACTGGTACGGCTCCCGCCTGTCGATCGAGCAGGCTCGCGCCCTGGCGCCGCACAACAACGCCACCAGCCTGCAGGTGACAGCGGCGGTGCTGGGCGGACTGGTCTGGGCGATCGAGAATCCCCGCGCGGGCGTGGTCGAGGCGGATCATCTCGATCATGCGCGGGTGCTTGCAGGTCGCCGAACCCTATCTCGGCGATATGGTGGGCGAGTACAGCGACTGGACGCCGCTGCTCGACCGCGGGCGGTTGTTTCCCGAGGATGTCGACGAATCATGTCCCTGGCAGTTCGGCAACTTCCGGGTGACGTGATCGGGTCCGCCGTCGCCGCGGCGGCCTGTCCGGCGCGGTCGTGCCTCGGAGCGTCACTTGAGCATCGATGAACGCCGATGGCGGTGTTCGTGGCGACCGTTGCCGCCGGCAGGACAGCGCGATGGCTCCAGCATGATCGCGCTGAGCGGAACGTCCCCGGCGCGCCAGTCATGCGATCAGACAAAGAGCCGGATCATTTTCGGCCTGCACGGTCAGGCTGAAAAATGGTCCAGTCAACGCAACGGCCGCGCCCTTTCGCCGGGAGTCATTGCGCTGCCGTGTGCTCCTTCAGTTCGGGCACGGTGAACCACACCCACAGCAGATTGGCCGCCAGCAGCACCGTCGTCACCACGAACACCCAGCGGATGCCAAGCCCCGCCGCGATGCCGCCGCCGCTCAGCGGCCCCAGCGAGTTGCCCAGGAACGTCGCCGACGCCGTCATGCCAAAGATCGTCCCCCGCGTCTCTCGCGACACGCTGCGCCCGATCAGGGCGTTCGCCGTCGGCAGGATGCCGCCGATGAACAGACCGACGGCGAAGCGTTCGGCGACGAAGGCCCAGTAACTGCCGACGAAGATCTGCGGCGCGCTGGTCAGCGTGGCGCCCAGCAGGCAGATCAGCAGCACTCTGCGGTAGCCGATCACGTCGCTGCGCTTGCCAAGAAACGGTGAAGACACGAGGTCGGCCAGCCCGGTCACGGAAAAAGCGATCCCTGCCAGCGTGGCGAGTTCCGGTGGCGACCCGACCAGATGCTGCACGAATACGGTGATGACCGGCTGCACTGTTCGCACGCTGAACTGGGCCATCAGCAGCACCACGAAAAGGGCAAGCAGGCCTTCCGAACCGGTCAGCATCCGCAGGCTTGAGACGATGGATCGCGCCGAACCCGTATTTCTCGGCGGCGTGAAATCCTCATGCACGATGGCCCATACCAGCGCCAGCGCCGCGAGCGTGACCGCGCCGGTGCAGAAGAACGGCGTCCGGTAGCTGCCCGTGGCGTCGGCCAGGGCGCCGCCGATCACCGGACCGATCACCGATCCGACCAGTTGGCCGGTGCTCAGCCAGCCCAGCGCGTAGCCCAGCCTGCGTTCCGGCACCTGGCTGGCGACAAGGGCGATCGCGGCCGAGGAAAATCCGGCGAACGCGCCCATGAACGCACGAATGCCGAAGAACCACCACACATTGGTGGCCAGTCCCATCAGTGCGGTGAACACGCCGATGGCGAGGCTGGAGCGGAGCAGCGCCAGCTTGCGCCCGTGCTTGTCCGCGACGCGACCCCAGATCGGCGAGGCGAACGCGGCAACGAAAGAGGTCGCACCCCCGATGATGCCCGCCCAGAGATCGACACCCCGGATTGTGTTTACCCCGAGCTCGGGCAACATCAGCGGGATGATCGGGCTGAGGAAGCTGATCGATGCTGTCATGACGAACTGGATGCCGACCATCGCCCATAGCGTGCGCTGCCAGCCTTGCTCCCGCCGCCCTGGCTCCCTGGCTCCGAGGCCTGGTGCCGGAGCGGGGAGAAGCCGTCCGTCCGGTTCTGTGTCGTCCGGCGTTTTCATCATCTCGCGGCATGCTACCGGATCGGCGACGGATGGAAAGCACGCGGGTGGGACCGGTTTGACATCATGCCGCGGGTTGGAGAGAGTCGAGGTGGCATGCGGCAACGGGTGGGGGAAGGGGATCGTGCGCTGGCAGGAATTGCTGATCGGCAGCCGGTGTTGCCGGCCGACCCGATCAGCCGCCGGGGAGCTGCCGCTGGTGGGCGCCGACGGGCCGCGCTTCGGCAGGGGCGGTTCGAGGCGGGCCTGCACCGCGTAAGCATGCCGTAGTTCACGGTCACGCAGGAGGCCGTTTCGGTCGGTCGATGAAAATAGCCATCCCGGACGACTACCAGGATATCGTCGATCGGCTGTCTTGCTTTTCTCTGTTGGCTGGCCACGACGTGGTTCGCTTCCGCGAACCCGCCGCCGATCTTGATCAACTGGTCGAACGCTTGCATCCCGCCGAAGTGGTGGTCGCGATCCGTGAACGCGTCACCTTTTCCCGCGCGCTGATCGAGCGTCTGCCCAACCTGCGCTTGATCGCTCTGGTGGGGCGCGCGGCCTCTACGATCGATTACCAGGCATGCAAGGATCGTAACGTTTTGGTGTCAGTCGGAGCGAGTAATTCGCCGACCGCACCGGCGGAACTCACCATCGCCCTGATCCTCGCCAGCCGTCGCAACATCGCGCTGGAGGCGGAACGGATGCGCCACGGGCAGTGGCCTTGCTCCCTGTCTCACCGCCTGGCCGGGAGCACACTGGGTATTTTCGGTCTGGGCGCGATCGGATCAATCGTGGCTCGCGCCGGGGCAGCGCTAGGCATGCACGTCCTGGCCTGGGGCCGGGCGGCGTCCATTGCCAAAGCTAAAGCTGCCGACTATGAATTCGCTTCAAGCAAGACCGATCTGTTCGCGCGATCCGACGTGCTGTCGTTGCATGTCCGGCTGCGCCCGGACACACGCGGCATCGTCGGTCCGGACGATCTGGCGCAGATGAAGCCGACCGCCCTTCTGGTCAACTCGTCCCGGGCGGAACTGATCCGTCCGGGCGCATTGCTGACGGCGTTGGGCCGTGGCCGTCCTGGTTACGCGGCGGTCGACGTCTATGAGCAGGAGCCTGTTACAAACGGCAACCATCCCTTGTTGTCGATGCCCAACGTGCTGTGCACGCCGCATCTCGGCTGGGCAGAATGGGACAATTTCGAACTGTATTTCCGCGAATGCTTTGAACAAATCGTTGCTTTCACCCACGGAACGCCTACGCGTCTGGCAGCGGACGCTGATAGAAGCAGATAATATATCACTAGGGCGTGAGTGGCCGTTACATCCCCGTACTTTTGTGCTATCGGTCCGTGGTATATCAAGCGCGGGGGGCTTGGAAGTCATCAAATGAACCGGCCGGCCCCATGGCCTCCCCTCCGTCCGCCCGTGAGCATTGCTCTGCGGGTCGTGGCCGGGGTCGTACTGCTCCTCGTGGCAGCTTCCGTCAGCTACCAACTGCGTGCTACCCGCATGGGCATCATCTCCGATACAGAACGACAAATCATCCGGCTGGACATGGTGTTCGCCGAACAGACCAGCCGCGCGGTCGAGGCCGTCGACCTCCTGGTCATGGGTGCTCAGGAAACGGTGCAGGCGCAGCAACCGCATCTGGGTGACGTCGGCCGACGCCTGCGGCGCAGGATGAGCGGCGTAGGTCAGCTCGCGGCCATTATGGTCGTCGATCCCACCGGCGCGCCGATTGTTGCGACTGATACGGACCGGTCTTTGACCCCACCCCAGGTGATAGAGGCGCTGTTGGCGCGCTATCGAGCGGACCCGCGGGCCGGCTTGCTGATCAGTTCGCCGTTTCGTGTCCACGATGACAAATGGAACGCACTGCTCGCGCGGCCCTCCTACGCGCCCGACGGCACGCTGGCCGGCATGGCAGTCGGCTCGATCAACCTGAACTATTTCGAGGAATTCTATCGCACAGTCGAACTGGACGAAGACGGCGCCATCCTCCTTCAATTGCACGATGGCACCGTTCTCGCGCGGTTCCCGCATCTCGACCAGGCCATCGGAACCAGTTTCGGAAACCTGCCACCGTTTACCGACGTGCTGGAGCACGCCACCGCGGGAACGCTGCGGATGAGAGGCCCCTTCGATGGCCATCTCCGGATCACGGCGATCCGTGCCCTGCGTGTTTATCCACTGGCGGTTATGGTTTCTCTCGGAGAGGGACCCGTTCTGCGGGAATGGCGTCATCACGCATTGATCCTGATCGCAAGCGCGCTCCTGCTGGGCGGCGCGATGGTGCTTCTGCTGTTGGCGCTGTCCAACCGGTCACGTCAGGTCGAGGGGTTGCTGGACCAGGCCAATGCGGCCCACGGATTGGCCGAGCAGGCCATGGATCGGCTGCTGCTGCAGATTTCCGAACGCGAGCGCGCCGAAGGCGCGTTGCGCCAGGCTCAACGCATCGAGGCGATCGGTCAGTTGACCGGCGGCGTCGCGCACGACTTCAACAATCTGCTCACCGTCGTGCTGGGCAACGTGGATATCCTGCAGCGCCGCGCGGCGATTGTCGGAACCGATCCCGTGATGTCGGAGCGCCTGAGGGCCGTGCGGGCGGCGGCAGAGCGCGGGGCCACGCTGACCAGCCATCTGCTTGCCTTCGCGCGCCGCCAGCCCCTGATCCCCAGAGCGATCGACCTGAACGCAACAATCCGCGGCATGCGGGATCTGCTGGACAGCGCCCTGGGCACCACGGTGCGCACGAACTTCCGGCCCGCTGACGGCCTGTGGCTCGCAATGGCGGATCAAAGCCAGATCGAACTGGTCATCCTCAATCTCGTCATCAACGCTCGGGACGCCATGCCCGAGGGCGGGGTCGTTACACTCGAAACCGCCAATCATCGTATCTACGAAACGGTAAGCACCGATGGGCCCGCTGCCGGCGACTACGTCGCGATCACGATACGCGATACCGGAACCGGGATTCCGTCCGAGATACTCGGTCGCGTGTTCGAGCCGTTCTTCACTACCAAGCCCTTCGGTGCCGGCTCCGGACTAGGGCTGTCCCAGGTGTTCGGCACGGCCAGGCAATCCGGTGGTGGCGTGCACATCGAGTCCTCGGTTGGCCGCGGCACGGCGGTGACCGTCGACTTGCCACGGGCCGCCGCCCAGCCGTTGCAGCTGCCGCCCGCACGGTGCGACATCAAGCCGCGGGGCACGGACGCCACCATCCTGCTGGTTGACGACGATGATCAGGTCCGCGCGCTGACCGTCGCGATGCTCGAGTCGTTTGGCTACACCGTACGTGACGTCGATACCGGCTATGCCGCCCTGGACGTCCTGACCCGGGAGGTCGATACGGACATCCTGGTGACCGACCTGGTGATGCCCGGAATGAGCGGTTCACAACTCGCGGTAGCAGCCAAAATGCGATGGGCTGATCTGCCGATCGTGTTCATTTCGGGCTACGCAGATCAAATCGGGGGTACCCTGATGCCCGGTGATCGGCTGATCCGCAAGCCGTTCAGCGCCGACGTGCTGTATCAGACGATCGAAGCGGTGCTGGCGGAGCGGCACAGCATCCCCGCCAGAGCTTGAGCCGCCGCGATCGGCCGCGCAGACTGGGGCTCTGTCCGGGAGCACCCCACGCATGGCCAGCACGCTCGAAATCCGCATTGATGATCGGTGTCCGTTCGCGGGCGGCCACGAATTCGAAACAAGCGGCGCCTATGAGCGCCTGGCGGGCCGTGCATTGTTCGCGGTCGATCCGCTGGCGCCCGCGCAGGCCGATGTCGTCGATATCGGCAAGGCCCCGCGCGATGCCAACGGGCTGGTGCGGTTCGAGGCGGACTTCATGATCCTGCGGCCGCTCGACGGCGGCAACCGGCGCGTGTTCTTCGACTACGGCAATCGAGGGAACAAGCGGGCTCTGCAATTCTTCAACGACGCCGCGCACAGCAACGATCCGTTGACGCTGGACCATGCCGGCAACGGCTTCCTGATGCGGCGCGGCTACGCGATTGCCTGGCTGGCGTGGGAAGGCGATATCCTGCCCGGCGAGGGTCGCATGGTGCTGGATGTTCCGGTCGCCACCGACAACGGCGCGCCGATCACCGGGCGCGTGCGTACCGAGATCATCGTTGATGCTCCTGCCGGCCCAACCATGCCTCTCAGCGGCCGCGTGGCGGCGCATTCATATCCGACAGCCTCACGCGACAAGCACGATGCGCTGCTGACCCGGCGGCGATATCCCTACGACACGCCCGATGTCATTCCGTCTACCGACTGGGACTTCGCGCTGGAAGTGCGTGGTGTTGGCGCCGAGTCGGGGACACCGGAGCGGGCCGTGGTTCCCTCCGACGGTTTCCTTCATTATCCGGCCGGCTTTGAGCCGGGCTGGATTTACGAGATCATCTACACCGCCCGCGATCCCAGGGTGATGGGTCTCGGCCACGTCGCGGTGCGCGACTTCGTCAGCTTCCTCAAATACCAGCAAGGCAGCGCCAATCCGCTGGCGGGTATCGCCAAGGTCTATGGCTGGGGACGTTCGCAGACCGGGCGCTGCCTGCGCGATTTCGTCTATCGCGGCTACAATGCCGACGCGGCGGGGAGGCGCGTATTCGACGGGATCATGCCGCACGTCGCCGGGGCTGGGCGCAAATGGCTGAACCATCGGTTCGCCAGCCCGATCGTTTCCGGCGGCCAGCAATACGAGGATCATTTCAATATCGCTGACTCGTTTCCGTTCTCCTATGCATGGTCCGTCGACCATCTCACCGGCCGTGAAGATGCGATCCTGAAAAGGCCGGAGACCGACCCGCTGGTGTTTCATACCCAGACGGCAACCGAATACTGGGCGCGACGAGGCTCGCTGGTGCACACCGACACGAAGGGCAACGATCTGCCCCAGCCCGCGACTGTGCGTGTCTATTGCTGGTCCAGTTCTCAGCATTCGGCCAATCCGCTGCTGAAGGCGCCGGCCAGGGGGATCGGACAGAACCTCTCCAACACGGTCGCGACATCGATGCTGTTCCGCGCGCTGCTGGACGCGATGGACCGCTGGGCGACGGATGGCACGCCGCCGCCGGACAGCCTTGTTCCAACCCGGGCGGAAGGGACGCTGGTGGAATATCCGCGATGGCGCCGGCAGTTTCCGCAGATCCCAGGGATCATGCCCCTGGCCGGACCGAACGAGTTGCCGTTGCTGGATTTTGGCCCCGAAGCCGAACAGGGTATCCTGCGGGAGCCTCCGGTCATGCTGCGTGGCCGGAATGACCCCGACGGCGGTCCGGTCTTGCGCTATACCGTGCTGGTCCCCTCGGTCGATCAGGACGGCAACGACATTCCCGGTGTCCGCGTCCCCATGGTCAGTGCGCCGCTCGGTACCTATACCGGATGGAATCCCCGGGCGCGGGGATATGGACACGGCATGCAGTGGAAGTTCGAGGGCAGCTACATTCCGTTCCCCGACACGCCGGCCGAACGCCTGGCGACTGGCGATCCGCGTCTGTCGGTGATGGAACGGTATCCGGATTGGCAAAGCCTATGTCACCGCCATCACCCGGGCGGCGAAAGACCTTGTCGCCGCCGGCCTGATGTTGGATGAGGATATTGAACGTTGTTCGACCGCGGCCGAACGGTGGAGTTCCACGCGGCATATCGTTAACCTTTGAAGGTATCGGTGCATCGATCCGGCTTGCCGCGACCGGACCGGCGTGCTGATTTCGAAATACCTACGCTTTAAGTAACGAAACAGGTGGCTGAACCGCGGTCGTTGCCGAGCCCGCGCGTGCCGCTCCAACGCGGCACCCCGCGTTCGCGGTGTCATGAGCCGCGGTGACGAGCCACACGAAGAGCGAACGTTCGGCCCGCTGCCGAGTACAACCTCCTCCGGGCTTGCTGCGCCTTGGCGATCGCATCGCGGTTGCCACGCTCGCCCCGGAGCAGGCCATCCGCCGGTGCACGCCGGGGGCGGTGCACCGCACCGGGGGGCACCTCGCACCGATAATGTCGAGATTTTTACACCACCGCCATCCCAGAGCGGACCGCCGCATCCGGCTCGCTGAAAATACACGCTAAACGTGTATGGCACGTAGCTTGCAGTTGTATGATCTGCCGCCATGCCGGTGGTTACGAGCATAAACCCGAAGACGAACCCGCGACGTCATCGCCCGTCCAAAAGCAAGCGGACGGCGCCAGTCGTCCAAGTTGTCGGCCTTTGTCCGTTGTGCTTCAGAAGGAGATCAAAATGACAACCGTATCACGAACCACCGTTTACGCGGCGGCCGGGATCGTCCTGGCGTCAGTCGGCAGCGCCAACGCCACGCCGATGCAACTCGACCTGACAGCGACCGACGAAACCACCCACCAAGTCTACACCACCATCTACAGCGACGTGTTGTACGGAACCGACACCGTCACGTCGGGGTCTTCGAAGAACTTGATTTCTGTCCCGACCGGCAACCAAGGGGCGCTTACCTTCTCCGGCGAATTGTCTACATCGACGGTCGGCAGCGCGTTGAACAGCCTCATAACCAGCGCATTGACTGTGACGAACAACAGCGCCACGGACACATTCCTTTTGACCGCCGCCCTCAGCGGCATAAATTTCGTCGGTCCATCCAACGAGGTCTCGCTTACCGGCAGCGGCACATGGCAATCGACGGCGGGTTCCGTCATGACCTTGAATTTCTATGACGACCCCGCCGATGCGATGGGCGCGAACACTCCGACGGACACCCCGGGCAACCTCGTCGCCTCTTACACTTCGCCGGCCGCCGCCGACATCACCTCTTCCTATTCCTACTCTCCGGGTACGCTTTCTCTCGCGGTCCCCGACACCGGGCTTTTTTCGATGACTGAGACGTGGGATTACACTCTCGCCCCGGGGGGTGAGCTGGTCAGCCGGGGACAGACCGAGTCGTTGAGCCCTGTCAGTACCCCCGAACCGGGCTCGCTCTGGCTGTTCGGAATGGGTCTGATCGGACTGGGCCTGGCCGTCCATCACAGGAAGCGCCTGATCCACCACAGCTGACAGCGCCACGGTTCTTGCTCACCCTCGACGACCCGGCGGCGGGTTCCTGCCAAGAAACAACTGTCAGCCGGCTGCGTTGCTTCCCCACTGCCGGCGGTTGCCTCTGTCCTGCTTGGCAGTGGTCGTCGCCGGCACGCTTGCCCGTGGCCCCGCCGCGCGTGACAATCATGGCTCGGCCACGGTCTGGATCAGCGTGCTCCGGTCCCGGGTTCGCCGCTCCCGGTCAGTCGCTAAGCCGAAGCACGAACCTTCGTCTCGGGCTCCGGCCGCGCCAGCTTCGACGCATCCAGCGGCACTTCGACATCGATCTCCAATGTAGAGAACGATGCGCCGCGATCCAGCTTGATCTGCACCGCGTCCCGATCCACCGTTATGTGCTTCGCGATCACCGCCAGGATTTCTTCCTGCAAGGTCGCCAGCAGATCGGATTTGCCGATCACGCTGCGCTCATGCGCCAGTAGAACCTGCAGACGGTCCCGCGCCACCGGCGCCGTGGATTTCTTGCGAAACAGTTCGAACAGGTTCATGCCACCCTCCGTCCGAACAGCCGGCTGATCAGCCCGGCTCGCTCCATCGGGATCACCACGTCGACCGTCTCGCCCTTCAGTCGCTTCGCCGCGTCGAAATAGGCTCGTGCCGGCGCGCTGTTCGGATTGTTCAGCGTAACCGGCGAACCGATATTGGACGCCTTGAGAACTTCTTCGCTTTCCGGAATGATCCCCAGCAGCGGGACCGACAGGATCTCGAGCACATCCTCGACCTTCAGCATTTCATTCCGCGCCGCCCGGCCGGCATCATACCGCGTGACTAACAGATGCTTGTCGATTTTTTCGCCCTTTTCCGCCCGCAGAGTTTTCGAGTCCAGCATGCCGATGATGCGATCCGAATCGCGTACCGACGAAACCTCCGGGTTGGTGACCACGACAGCCAGATCGGCGTTGCGCATCGCCAGCAGCGCGCCCCGCTCGATCCCCGCCGGACTGTCGCAGATCACCCAGTCGAATTTCTCCCGCGCCTCGGCAATGACCTTGTCCACGCCTTCTATCGTCAGCGCGTCCTTGTCTCGGGTCTGCGATGCGGGCAGCAGCGACAGCGTATCGATGCGCTTGTCGCGGATCAGTGCCTGCGCCAGCTTGGCGTCACCTTGCACCACATTGATCAGGTCGAACACCACGCGGCGCTCCGCCCCCATCACCAGGTCCAGGTTCCTCAATCCGACATCGAAATCGATTACCACGACGTTCTCGCCGCCGCGCGCGAGCGCAGCACCAAGCGCGGCGGTGGATGTCGTCTTGCCGACGCCACCCTTGCCGGACGTTACCACCAGCACCTTGCCCATCTGCGCTCCCCTAGTCCAGAACTGAGATTTTCATCTGTTCGCCGTCCAGCCAGACGTGCACCGGCTTGCCCAGGGCCTTGGCGGGCATCCCGTCCGCCGTCTGGTAGACGCCATCGATCGCCAGTAGTTCCGCTTGCAGCTTGCTGCAGAAAATCCGTGCCCCGGCGTGGCCCGACAACCCGGCAACCGCTCGGCCTCGTAACGTTCCGTATACGTGGACCGACCCGCCGGCCATGACCTCGGCGCCCGACGCCACCGAACCCAGCACCGTGATATCGCCGCGTTCGAACACGACCGACTGGCCGGAACGCACCGGATGGTCGATCAGCAGCGTGTTGACCTCCGAAACCGCCGGTGCGGCTTCGACCGGCGGCGCGCTCTTGTCAGGCTTCGCCTCCGGCGCCTCGATCTCGCGGCCCGGTTTGGAGGAGGCCGGCAACGGACGGCCCCAGGCTTCGATCCCGTCCCACGACGGATGCGCCCCTTCCGTGCCGATGATGCGGATGCCCCGTTGCTCCAGAAGTTGCAGGAACTGCGCGACGCCCGGCTGCTCTCGCGGGACGGCGCCCAGATCGACCACGACGGGACGCGCGTCGAAGAAATTCGGTGATCGTTCCATTTGCGCATCCAGCGCCTTCAGCCAGTCGCTCAGCGGCACTTCGGGCGCCAGGACCAGGGCCATGATGGATCGGCCACGCAGCCGAATCAGGGGTTTTGTCTCGGATGTCGTCACAGTCCCGACCTATCGGTTGACCGGCGGACGGTCAACGGGAATCCGGTAGCTCGGCACAAAATAATGTGGATAACCTTCAGCACCGACCCCTAGGTGTTGTGGACGTCTCGAAAATCGACCCCATGCATGGTAGCGCCGCCAAGGGTCTCCCCCGGCGGCGCATCCCGCTCGGGCTTTCCGTCAGGTTATCGCGTGGGCCAGCGCGCCGGCCAGGTTCGTCGTGGTCGCGCCGGCGGTGGTCGCGATGGCGGCGCCCGTGTCCCCCCGAGCCAGGCGCTATCGCCAAGGGTCGCACGCTGCGCCGAGTTGGTCACCGTCAGATTTCGACAGTGTCCCGGCCGTCCCGCCCGGATTGGTCGTCGCCGGCGTCGTCTTCAGGCCCAGTGTGTCTCCGGCAATCAGAACGTTGTTCGCAAAGCGTCAGTGCCGTTGCCGGCCGCCGGCAGTATATAGAATGTTTCGTCCGCCGCTGTCGGTGATCGTCTCGGCGTCGACGGACAGGCTGATGGATGTCCCCGATCCCTCGATGAACACCATATGGGCCCCCGCCGTCGCTGCCACGGGAACCTGGTTTGGCCGACGGTGTTGCCCACCATGCCGGAAGCGATCGTGGATCGGCCCCTGGTAGGGGGTTCGTGCTCGTCCCCGCCCCGGGCGCCCACGAACCGGCCGGGCTGGTCTTGCCCCCAACATTGGTTGCTGGCGTTCCCCTGCCAGACTTCCTCGTCGACGTACGCCAGTCCAGTGACGTTGCCCGTCGTCGCGTTGGCGATTCGGTTCACTCGCCGGTTCCCGCGAATCATTTCGCCAACGCGACCCGAATCTGGCAGCCGAGATGAGCCGCTAAATTCGATCTTTCATGCCGTGGAAACACCGCGTCGAAATCGAAAATGACACCATGCACCACCAGCGCCGTTTTCTCGGGTGGTTAACCAACAATCCGTAACGATACCGAAGCCATATCAAGCAGGCCAACGGTGCGAACCGTGACGTTCGGTCTTCGCTCTCGCCTGATGCGGGCGGCCGAGGCATAATCACACCGGGCATCATGCTAGCATCATACATACCCCGCCGCCCGGTTGCTGGCTCCCGAAGATCCCGCGGACCGCGATGGCTGCGGGATCGTTCGGCCTGGATGGGATGGTTCGTTGCTGCAACTCGTTGATCTCACCCGCCGCTTCGGTGACAAATGCGCGGTGGACCGGGCAAACGTCACCATCGCCGATGGCGAGATGGTCGGCATCATCGGCCGTTCCGGCGCCGGAAAATCGACCCTGCTGCGCCTGATCAACCGACTGATCGACCCGTCCGAGGGCAAAGTCCTCCACGACGGCACCGACGTCACTGCGCTTCGCGGCAGGGGACTGCGGGCCTGGCGCGCCCATACCGCCATGATCTTCCAGCAGTTCAACCTGGTGAACCGCCTCGACGTGCTGACCAATGTCATGTGTGGCCGGCTCTACGAAATACCCGCGCATCGGGTGCTGCTGAAGTGGTTCACTCCGACCGAGCGGGCACTGGCGATCCGGGCGCTCGACCGGCTGGGCATGGCCGACGTCGCGATGAACCGCGCCGACACTCTGTCGGGCGGCCAGCAGCAACGAGTCGCCATCGCCCGCGCCCTGATGCAGCAACCCCGGATCATGCTGGCAGACGAGCCGATCGCCTCACTCGATCCGCTGAACGCCCGGCTGGTGATGGACGCGCTCGCCGACATCAACCGCCGGGACGGCATCACCGTCCTGACCAACTTGCACACCCTGGACACCGCCCGCACCTACTGCCGCCGCATCATCGGCCTCTCCGCCGGCCGCATCGTCTCCGACGGCGCGCCCGATTCCCTGACCGAGCCCGTGCTGCGGGAGATTTACGGTCAGCATGGCGCGGAACCGCTGGACGAGCGCCTCACCTCCACTAGTCTGCCGGTGGCCGGCCTCACCGCCCTGGCGAGGTAGGCGTGTCATCGGGAGGCCGCCTATGTTCCGCCGTATTCTTGTCCGCATGGCCATCGCCGCGCTGGTCTCCATCGCGCCACTGACCACACGCGCCCAGGACTGGAAGTCCCAGGTCAAGCAATTGCGCATCGGCCTGCTGGGGGGCGAGAACACCTCCACCCGACTCGCCCGTTACGACGGGTTCCAGCACCTGTTGCAACAGACGCTTGGCATCCCGGTCAAGCTGTATCCCGC
Organism: uncultured Alphaproteobacteria bacterium; assembly: GCA_963817185.1. Taxonomy (GTDB): domain Bacteria; phylum Pseudomonadota; class Alphaproteobacteria; order Acetobacterales; family Acetobacteraceae; genus Rhodopila. The sequence continues at coordinate 729,324 of CAWFNN010000009.1, forward strand.
CGCCGACTACGCAGGTGTGATGCAGGCGATGGCCGCCGGCCAGCTCGACCTCGCCGAATTCAGTCCCTCGGCCTTCGCCGGCGCCTGGCTCGATTGCAAATGCATCGAACCGACTGTCGTGCCGCTCGAGAAGGACGGCACCGTCTTCTACATCTCCGTCATGATCACCCGGAAGGATTCCGGGATCACCTCGATCCAGCAGATGAAGGGCCACTCACTGGCTTGGGCCGACCCGAACTCCGCCTCCGGCTACCTGATCCCCAGCGCGTCGCTGAAAGCCAGCGGCATCAATCTCGCGGACGGCGCGTACTTCTCCCACACCGGTTTCGCCGGCGGCCATGAGCAGGGGATCATCGCCGTGCTGAACCGGCAGTACGACGCCTGTGTCACCTGGACTTCCGGTCAGGGCGATATCGCGGAGGGCTTCAGCCGGGGCGCCCTGCGCGCCATGGTGGACCGCGGCATGCTGAAGATGTCCGACGTCAACATCATCTGGAAATCCGGGAAAATCCCCAATGGGCCGTGGGGCCTGCGCTCGGCCTTGCCCGACGGCCTGAAGGCTGCCTTCACCGCGTTCATGCTCGCCCTGCCGAAGTCGCACAAGGACATCTACGACCAGATCGAGCAGGGCACCGGGGTCGGTTACGAACCGGCCACACTTGATCTGTACAAGAACATCATTCAACTGCGTGAGGCCGAACGCCGCGGCAGCCGATAGTGCTTCTTCAATCGTTTCACTGTTGGGTGTCTCCACTTGTCACGGTCGATCTCCCACACGGCTGTCGATTTGGCCCTGGCCGCGAAAGCCATGCCGACAATACGACTGTCCGTGCCGCCATCATGGGCCCGCGGTCCGGCAATGTGTGCATCCGGCGAGGCTTGTCCGGCCAGCCGTCAAATCACGCGATGACCCCGCTCATCCGCCCGGCAAACCCACCCCCGGTCAACGACTACCCGATGACGATCCCCACCCCATGACCACCCTCGATCCCACCACCGACCCGGCCTATCACCTGTTTCGGCAGCGTTTCGGCGCCCTTCGCCGTGCGCGACGCGCCGAATCGCTGCTGACCTTGTCCGCCATCATCCTATTGTTCGCCGCCGCCGCCGCATGGACCGATTTTTCTCCCGGAACAATCGCCGGCGGCATCCCCCGCGTCGGCGAGTATTTCGAAAAGCTGTTCTCGATCGAACCAGCGGGCAGCAGCCAGCCGATCGCCGTACTGGCCTTGCCGCACTTGTTCGGCGGCGTGAAGCAGCCTCAATCCTTCGCCTACTGGTTCTACCGGATTGGCACCTACCTGTCCCTCCTCTGGCAGACCATTGAAATGGCCGTCCTCGCCACCGCGCTCGGTTTTGCCGCGGCCTTCGCGCTGTCGTTTCCGGCGACCCGTACGTTCGTCGGCAGCCGCTCCGTTGTCGTCATCATCCGCCGCTTCCTGGAGCTCACGCGCGCCATCCCCCAGGTCGTGCTCGCCTTCATTCTCGTCTGGCCGTTCGGCATCGGTCCGCTGGCGGGCATCCTCGCCATCGCCATCCACACCACCGGCACACTCGGAAAGCTGTTCTGTGAACTGAACGAAAATGCCAGTCTTGGGCCTGTGGACGGTATCCGCTCCGTCGGCGGATCCTGGCTCGCCCAGATGCGCCTGGGGGTCGTCCCACAGGTCCTGCCCGGATTCCTCAGCTACGCCTTGCTGCGGTTCGAGATCAACGTACGCTCCTCCACCATCATTGGCTTCGTCGGCGCCGGCGGCATTGGCCAGGAACTGAAACGGGTGATCGACTTCAACATCTACGAGGAGGTCAGCGCGATCTGCATCCTTATCCTGTTGATCGTGGTCGCCATCGACCTGGCTTCGGAACAAATCCGCCACCGCTTCATCGGCACCCGGTTCTTCGGCGCATCGGCATGACGGCGATCCCGGACCTCGCCGCCGAACGCACGCGCCACCCCGAGGTCTTCCGCGGCAAAGGCGCGCTGCGCTGGCTCCTGTTGGCTGGTGCCTTCGCTTATCTGGTCTACCTGATGTGGCTTTTCGATTTCAGCCGCTTGTTCACCGGTCTGCCCCGCGTATGGGTAATCCTGCGCCTGATGCTGGACTGGACGAACGTCGCCGAATGGGATCACGCCGCACTCTGGCGCTCGATGCTCGAAACCGTCGCGATGGCCTATCTCGGGACCATGCTGGCGGTGATCTTCGCGGTCCCCCTGGGCTTCCTCGGCGCCCGCAACGTCATCCCGCGACGGCTCTTCCATTTCGCCACCCGCCGCCTGTTCGACGGCATGCGGGGCCTGGACCAGTTGATCTGGGCGTTGGTTTTCGTCCGCGCCATGGGCCTTGGTCCGATCGCCGGGATCATGGCGATCGCAGTCGCCGAAACCGGCATCCTGGCGAAGCTGTTCGCCGAAGCGGTGGAGAACATCGACCGCGGGCAGGTAGAGGGCATCCTGTCGGTCGGCGCCGGCTTCATCGGCCGACTGCGGTTCGCCGTGCTGCCCCAGGTGCTGCCGGTGATGATCAGTCAGACCCTGTATTCGATCGAGTTCGAACTCGCGCGAGGCAACCATCCTCGGCCTCGTCGGCGCCGGCGGCATCGGGCTTCGCCTGTCGGAACGGATCCAGATCAATGCCTGGGACCAGGTCGCCTACATCATCGTCCTGATCCTGATCACCGTCGCCGTCATCGACACGACCTCGCGGTATCTGCGGCTGCGGTTGATCGCCTCTTCGCCACGATAGAGCAATATCAGCCCGACTCGAATCAAGGAGCGACTTCAGACTGACGAAATTGCTCGATAACATAAGCCAGAAGAGCGCTTCCGCTCAGGTGAAAACGCTGGCGCACGATGCACCGCGGTCGACCGGACGCTCCGTGTGGCAAGCCCTACGCAGGACGGTCGTCCGCGGCCCCCTCAGCGGTCGCCGTTCGCCGGGCGGCACGGACATTCTTCTGGATCCCATAAAGACTGATGGCGGACCAGAAGATTTCGATAACGACCGAAGGCGGATTCATGCGATAGAACAACGAAATGACAATCAGGATCGACCCGCAGAGGTTCATTCCGGGAAAGCGCCAGTCCTCCGACATCAGCGAGCCTCGCTGATTGAGGAAATAAGCAAGCCCCACGACCGCCGCCCCGAGGTAGCCTATCGGATCCGCGACAGACCCGAACCAATACTCAAACATCAGACCCTTCCGTAAAGCGCGCAGATCGAAGCACGCGGTCTCGGTATGATATGGACATCATCCTCCGGCAATCGCCGCCCGCTGCTCCCAGCCTTGCCGGCATTCGCCCGGCATGTGACCATCCATCAAACAGCAAGCCCATGGCCATCGAGGAAACGCGACCATGATCGAAGCAATCCGCGACATCCAGACCCGCGCCGGCGCGATGGAGACCTTCATCGTCCATCCCGAACGCAACGGGCCGCACCAAGTCATCTTCTTCCTCATGGACGCCCCCGGCATCCGCGATGAGCTCTACGACATGGCTCGGCGCCTCGGCACGGTCGGCTATTACGTGCTTTTGCCCAACCTGTATTACCGTGCTGGAAGAGACACGAAATACGGCCCCGACGTCACCACCAAGGGCAGCGCCGAGCAGGCAAGGATGCGCGCGGTGCGCACCACGATGACGATCCCGCCGGTGATGGAGGACATCGCCGACATGCTCGCCTTTGTCGGCACGCAGCCGGCCGCGAAACAAGGCTTGGTCGGCGTCCACGGCTACTGCATGAGCGGCCCCTACGCCCTGGCTGCCGCCGCCCGCTACCCCGACCGTGTCGCCGCGGCCGCATCCTTCTATGGCACGTGGCTGGTCAGCGACAACGAGGAGAGCCCGCACCGGAACCTGGCGAAAGCCAAAGCCGAACTCTACATCGCCTGCGCCGAACACGACGAACTGGCCCCGCTGCCGATGGTCGCAGAACTGAAAGCGCTGTTCGAAGCATCCGGCAACCATGGCGAACTGGAGATGTACCCGGGCGTTCACCATGGTTTCGCTTTTCCGCAGCGCTGGTGCTACGACAAGCAGGCCGCCGAACGCCACTGGGAACGCTTGCTTGCCCTCTATCGCCGCCGCCTGGGGTGATCCCGCTCTCGGGCCTTGCCGGCAAGGAGCAGCTTCAGACTGCATACGGAATGAACCATCAATCCTGGAAAAGGGGAAAACGAGAATGCAGCACTTACCGATCGGCACGCAGTTCGGACCATTATGGGCGGCGTCGGCCATGGCAGGCAGCGCGGCGGCCGACAAACAGAAGTACTACTTCGTGGTATTCAGCAATCCTGTGAGCAGCAAGGAAGATACTTATCTCAAGTGGTATGAAGGTCAGCACATCCATGATCTTCTTCGGATCCCGGGCTTCGTCGCGGCGCAATTCTTCAAGCTTTCGGACGCCCAGCTCGACGGGAAGCAGCCGCATCGCTACATGATGATCTGGGAAATCGAGACAGACAATCTCCCGGCAGTGTTCGCCGACGTGCGGGCTCGGCTGGAGGACGGTAGAACCGTGTTCACCGACGCCTTCGACTATTCAACCTATACCAGCACCACGATGCATCCAATTACCAAGCGCGTTACGGCGGAGGAGATCAAGGGCAAGAGTGTCGATGAGGTCGGGGCGATCGCCGGGCGCCAGTAGATTGTCCGAGCTCCGGGGCTGAAGGCCCGCAGGACGTCCGTTGACGAGTCCGGTGCCTGACACAGACCCGGGCTCGACACATCCGCGGACTTTACGCAGCAATGTGGCAACCGCCGGGTCTTTCGACGCCTCAAGCCGGGCTAGCAAGCCTCCTATCCGCGGCGCGACCGACGGGGTACCTGCGCTCGGTAGTTGTGACCTTGCCCCAAAACCAGCCTTCGGTTTGTCAAGCCGGTCAGACACGCGAACCGTTCATCCCACCTTGATCAACCCCGACGCCGTCATCCGCTCCCGCGACGCGCGCATGCTCTCGCTCACCGCCAGCGCCGCCGCCAGCGCCCGCCGTCCCACCGCGGCATCGACCAGCACCGGGGCGCCATCCAGCACCGACGCCGCGAACGCCGCGTGTTCGGCCGCCAGCGAGTCATGGTCCTCCCACGACACGTCCTCGATCCCGAACCCGGCCACGCCCGGCACCGGCTGCTGACCCGGCGGCACAGCTCGCCATCGCCCGGCGCGCGGGCGATGACGGTCAACTTCCGCGCCGAGAAATCCGCCGCCATGTAGCAGTTCTGCGCGAAAATCCGCATCCGCCGTTCCGTTCGCGGCGAAATCCGGCTGGCGGTGATCGTCGCCACCGCACCGTTGCGGAAATGCAACCGAGCGTTGGCGATGTCTTCGTGACGGCTGGCGACCGGAGCGCCGACGGCGTCGACGCTCTCGATCTCGCTGTCGACCAGCGCCAGGACCAGGTCCAGGTCGTGGATCATCAGATCCAGGATCACCGACACGTCGGTGCCGCGCGGTTTGAACGGCGCGATCCGGGTCGCCTCGATATACAGCGGGCGTCGATCCTGCCCGCCATCGCCTGGTACGCCGCGGAGAACCGCTCCAGATGTCCGACCTGCAGGACCAGGCCGCGTTCCTTCGCCAGGGCGCCCAGCTCGTCCGCCTGCGCCAGCGTGGCGGCGATCGGCTTTTCCACCAGTACATGCTTGCCGGCTCGCAACGCCTGGGCCGTCAGATCGTAATGGGCCTCGGCCGGGGCGGCCACGATCATCGCATCCGATGCGTCCAGCAGATCGTCGATACCCCATCTCCTTGGCGCCGGCTTCCCAGCCGACCGTCTTGGCGCGTTCCAGATGCGGATCGTAGATCCCGCTCAGCGCGGCGCGGTCGGACGCCGCGACCTTCAGCGCATGGTAGCGGCCGAAATGGCCGGCGCCCGCGATACCGACCCGAAGCTTTGAATCCGGCATGACAAACCTCGGCCTGCGAGATGACTCGCGTAGCAATCATCCGGCCGACCAGACATCCGACGCTTCCGATCCTGTCAAGGGGCCTCCGTGTAGCGCCGGAGTAACGGCGCACCGGCTGTCGCGGTAAATCGCTGGAAACCACGATCGCCTTGTGCTCAATCAGTGTCGTATCCGACAGTAAGGAACCTTGCCCGTGCGTATAACGATGATCGGCGGCGGCTATGTCGGCCTGGTCTCCGGCGCCTGCTTCGCCGAATTCGGCACCGAGGTCACGGTCGTCGAGACCGATCCGCCGAAAGCTCGCCGCCCTCCGCGAAGGGCGCATGCCGATCTACGAACCCGGCCTGGAACAACTCGTGCGCGACAACGTCAACGCCGGCCGCCTCGCCTTCACCGCCGACCTCGCCGCCGCGGTCGACGGCACCGAGGCCGTGTTCATCGCCGTCGGCACACCCACCAGACGCGGCGACGGCCACGCCGACCTGACCTACGTCTATGCGGCCGCCGAGCAGGTCGCCCGCGCCCTGACCGGCTACGCGGTGATCGTCACCAAGTCCACCGTCCCCGTCGGCACCGGCCGCCGCATCCAGGAGATCGTCCGCGCGACCCGTCCGGACCTCGACTTCGACGTCGCCTCCAACCCCGAGTTCCTGCGCGAGGGCAACGCCATCGGCGACTTCATGCGCCCCGACCGCGTGGTGATCGGCGCCGAATCCGACCGCGCGCGGGAGGTGATGCGCCGCCTGTACCGGCCGCTTTACCTGATCGAGGCGCCCATCGTCTTCACCGCGATCGAAACCGCCGAACTGACGAAATACGCCGCCAACGCCTTCCTGGCGATGAAGGTCACCTTCATCAACGAAATGGCCGATCTGTGCGAGAAAGTCGGCGCCGACGTCCACGACGTGGCGCGCGGCATCGGCCTGGACGGCCGCATCGGCCGCAAGTTCCTGCATCCCGGTCCGGGCTACGGCGGCTCCTGCTTCCCCAAGGACACGCTGGCCCTGGTCCGCACCGCGCAGGATTACGGCGCCCCGTCGCCGCCTGGTGGAGACCACCGTCGCGGTCAACGACGCGCGCAAATCCGAGCATGGCGATGCGCGTCATCGCCGCCTGCGGCGGCTCCGTCCGCGGCAAGACCATCGGCGTGCTCGGCCTGACCTTCAAACCCGAGACCGACGACATGCGCGATTCGCCGTCGCTGTCGATCCTGTCCCGCCTGGCCGGCGACGGCGCGATCATCCGCGCGTTCGACCCCGAGGGCATGGAGCAGGCCCGTCCGCTGCTGCCGGAATCGGTAAAATACTGCACCGACGCGCTGGACGCGGTGGCCGGCGCCGACGCCTGGTGCTGATCACCGAATGGAACGAATTCCGCGCTTTGGCGCCCACCCGCCTGCGTGACGCGATGCGCGGCCGGGTGCTGGTCGATCTGCGCAACGTCTATGATCCCGTCGCCATGCGCGAGGCCGGGTTCGACTATCACGGCATCGGCCGGCCCGCGGTCTGATGCCCGATCCGACCCGCGAGTCCGCGTTCGACCTGCTGACCGCGGTCCTGGAACGTCATCGTCCGCTGGAGGAAGCGCTGGACACGCTGCCCGCCGCAGGATCCCAGGGACCGCGCCGCCGCGCATCGTCTCGCCGCCGCCGTGCTGCGCCGGATGGGCACGCTGGACGCGGTGCTGGAACCGTTCCTGCGCAAGGAACCGCCCGGACCCGGTCCGCAACGTTCTTCGCATCGGCGCCGCCGGTCTGCTGCTGCTGGAAACGCCCGGGCCATGCGGCGGTCGCCACCGCCGTCGACCCTGGCCAAACGGCGCGGCCTGACGCCGTTCGCCGGCCTGGTCAACGCCGTGCTGCGCAAAGGTCGCCGCCGCCGGCCCGTCCGTGCTGGACGATCTCGACGGCCCCGCGCCTGGATACGCCGGCCTGGCTCTGGGCCAGCCTGGGGACAATCCGCCCGCGCCATCGCCACGGCGCACCAGACCGAGGCGCCGCTGGACGTCACCCTGAAACCCGGCATCGCGCCACCGGAAGGCGGCGCTGCTGCTGCCCACCGGATCGGTCCGCTTCCCAGCCGGCACGCGCGTCGCCGACATTCCCGGCTTCGAATCGGGCGACCTCTGGGTGCAGGACGCCGCCGCCGCGCTGCCGGCGCACCTCCTCGCCGCCTCGGCCAGGCGAGCGTATCGCCGACCTGTGCGCCGCCCCTGGCGGCAAGACCGCGCAACTCGCCGCCGCCGGCGCCCTTGTCACCGCGGTCGAGCGCGACCCCGCCCGCATCGAACGGCTGACCGCCAACCTGAAACGATGGGGTCTGCACGCGGACGTGATCAACGCCGACGCGACCACCTGGACGCCGCCCGCGCCGTTCGACGCCGTGCTGCTGGACGCCCCGTGCAGCGCCACCGGCACGATCCGCCGGCACCCGGATGTCGCCCGCCTGAAGCGCCCCGCGCGACGTGCAGACCGTCACCCAGGCCCAGGACAAGCTGCTGGAAGCCGCCGCCGCCATGCTGCGTCCCGGTGGCCGCCTGATCTATGCCGTCTGCTCGCTGCAACCCGAGGAAGGCGCGCCGCGCATCGCCGCCGCCGTCGCGAAGACCGGCCTGCGCCACGACCCGTTCCGCCCGGACGAACTGGCCGCGCTGCCCGAGGCTTTGACGAAGGAAGGCTTCCTGCGCACCCATCCCGGCCTCTGGCCGGACCGCGGCGGGATGGACGGTTTCTTCGCCGCGCGGCTGATCAAGGACTGATGTTTCCTTGTATGACATCGGCCACGGTGTCTAGAAACAGGCCATGGCCGCTCCGCAATCCCGCCACGTCACCATTGCCCCAAGCCTGCTCGCCGCCGATTTCGGCCGGCTGAAGGAGGAAGTCGCCGCGATCGAAGCGGCCGGCGCCGATTGGCTGCACCTGGACATCATGGACGGCCATTTCGTGCCGAACATCAGCTTCGGCCCGACCGTGCTGGCCGCGTTGCGCAAGCACACCAGGCTGCCGTTCGACGTCCATCTGATGATCGCGCCGGTCGATCCGTACCTGGACGCCTTCATCGACGCCGGCGCCGACCACATCAGCCTGCACCCGGAAGCGGGTCCGCATCTGCACCGCTCGCTGCAGCACATCCGCAACGCCGGGAAGAAGGCCGGAGTCGTGCTGAACCCGGCGACGTCGCCCGACGCCGTTGCCTGGGCGCTCGATTTGATCGACATCATTCTGGTGATGTCGGTGAACCCCGGATTCGGCGGCCAGAGCCTTCCTGCCCGTCGCAGTTGCCGAAAATCGCGCAACTGCGCCGGCTGATCGACGCGGCGGACCATCCGATCGCGCTGGCGGTCGATGGCGGCATCACCGCCGCGACCGCCGCCCGACGTGATCGCCGCCGGCGCGGACACGCTGATCGCCGGCACCGTCGGTCTTCCACGCTCCCGACTACGCCCAGGCCATCGCCGCGTTGCGGCAGGCGGCGCCGTCTCGCGCAGGCGCTCCGTTGCAACGGTGGTCATGACGCCCCAGCCCGACCGCTGGATCCGCGGCGCACGCCGAGCCATGGCGCGGCTGCCCAGCCTGCGCATGGGCCGCGTGCCCGACGCCCCCGCCCTGTCGGTCCGCGATCCCTGGCCGGGCGACCCCACCCGCGGAGCGCAACTGATCAAGGGCGAACTGGAAATCGGCGGCGCGGTGCAGCCGCTGACGCAGGGCGGCTGGCACCAGCTCGGCGGCTCCGCCGTCCTGCGCGCCGGCGCGCACGGCTTCACCTGGCTGCGCGACCTGCGCGCCCTGGGCACCGACGCCGCGCGGCTGCGTGCGCGCGCGCTGGTGTCCGAATGGATCGCCAGCCCGCCGATCGGACCCGATCGCCCATCGCCCCGACGTCGTCGGCGCCCGCATCACCGCCTGGCTCGGGCATTACGATTTCTTCGCCGCCACCGCCGACGACGCGTTCCGCCAGCGCCTCATGGGCCGGCTGGTGTCCGATGCGCGCGGCCTGTCCGCCGCCCTGCCGGCCGAGGAACTGGACGCCCGCGCACTGACCGCGATGAAAGGCCTGGTCGCCGCCGCCGTCGCACTGCGAGAGCATTCCGGCTTCCTGACCCGAGCGCTGCGCTTCCTGCCGCAGGAGATCAGCCGCCAGATCCTGCCGGATGGCTGCCACGCCGAACGCAGCCCGGCGGCGCAACTGTCGGCGTTGCAGGACCTGACCGAAATCCGCGCGCTGTTGCAGACCTCGCAGACGCAGCCGCCGCCGGTCCTGGCGCACGCGATCGAGCGCATGGCGCCGGCGCTGCGCATGATGCGGCACGGCGACGGCGGCCTGGCCCTGTTCAACGGCAGCCGCGAGGAAACCAGCACGCTGGTCGATCTGGTGCTGACCCAGGCCGGGCGCGGCGGCCGTGGCCCGTCCGACGCTGACCGAGGGCGGCTTCCATCGCATGCAGGCCGGCCGCAGCGTGCTGATCGTCGATTGCGGCGCGCCGGCGCCCCCGGGCCTGGATCGCCTCGCCCACGCCGGCACCTTGTCGATGGAGCTTTCGGTCGGCCGCGACCGGATGATCGTCAATTGCGGCGCGTTCCTGGCCGGGCCGCCGGAATGGCACGACGCCGCCCGCGCCACCGCCGCGCATTCGACGCTGGTGATCGGCGACCTGAACAGCAGCGAACTGAAGCCCGAAGGCCTGGGCCGCCGCCCGGTGAACGTGGAGGTGAACCGTCAGGAAGCCGCCGGCGCGCACTGGCTGGACGTCTCGCATGACGGCTGGAAGAAGACGTTCAACGCGGTGCATCGCCGCCGGCTGTACATGGCCGAAAGCGGCGAGGACATTCGCGGCGAGGACTTGATCGAGGCGCCCGAACCGCAGCCGTTCACGCTGCGCTTCCATCTGCACCCGGACGTGCAGGCGAGCGTGCAGCAGGACGGCGCCGCGGTGCTGCTGCGCCTGAAGTCCGGCACGTTCTGGCGTCTGCGGGCCGATGGTGCCCGGTTGAACCTGGAGGAGACGATCTATCTGGGCGGCGCCGAACCGCGGCGCGGCGAGCAGATCGTGCTGACCGGCTTCGCCGACGGCCCGCAGCACATCAAATGGGCGCTCAGCAAGGTCGAACGCGCCGGGTGAACCCTGGGCCCGTGTCAGCGACCTCATCCACGGATTGACCAACAGAACGCCCTGACCCACCCCTTCACCGCCCCCGACACCTCGGCGACAGTGTGCCGCCTCTATCCGATCCTCCGGATGAAAATCATCGAAATCACCAACGTCGATTTCTCCCTGCGGCACTTCCTGCTGCCGCTGATGCGGGCCATCCGCGCCCGCGGCCACGAGGTCGTCGGCGCCTGCGCCGAAGGTCCCGCTGCTGGCCGACGTCCGCGCCGAGGGCTTCCGCGTCATCCCGATCCCCTTCGTCCGCCGCCTCTCCCCCCTGGCGCATCTGCGGGCCTTCCGGTCCCTGGTCGCCATCCTGCGCGCCGAAAAGCCGGACCTCGTCCACGCCCATATGCCGATCAGCGGCTTCCTCGCGCGCCTCGCCGCCCGCATCGCCGGCGTGCCGAAGGTCGCCTATACCTGCCACGGCTTCCTGTTCAATCACGCCGTCGTCCTCCCTGCCCCGCCGCGGCCTGTCCTTCGCCATGGAGTGGATCGCCGCCCGGGTGACCGACGTGTTCCTGACCGTCTCGGAGGCCGAGGCCCGCGACGCCCGCCGCCTGCACATCGCCGCCCACGCCGAAGCGGTCCGCAACGGCCGCGACCCCGCCGTCTTCCGGCCCGATCCGGCGGCGCGCGCACCGGATCCGAGCCGAACTCGGCGTGCCCCGGCGACCGCGTGGTGATCATCGCGGTGTCCCGGCTGGTCTGGCACAAGGGCTACCCCGAACTCGCCGCCGCGATGCGGTCGGTGCCGGAGGCCGAACTCTGGGTGGTCGGCGAACGGCTGGACAGCGACCGGGGCGCCGACATGGCCGCCCTGCTGCGCGCCGCCGGCCTCGGCTACCGCCTGCGCATGCTCGGCTACCGCACCGACATCCCCGCGCTGCTGGCCGCCGCCGACATCTTCACCCTGCCCAGCCGCTTCGAGGGCCTGCCGATGTCGGTGATCGAGGCGATGCTGACCGGTCTTCCCGTCGTCGCCACCAACGTCCGCGGCCCGGCGGAGCAGGTCGTCGACGGGGTGACCGGCCTGTCGGTTCCGCCCGGCGATGCGCCGGCCCTGGGTGCGGCCCTGGGCCGGCTGGCGCGCGACCCCGATCTGCGCGCCCGCATGGGGCAGGCCGGGCCGGCAGCGGGCGCTGGACTGCTATGACGAGGCGAAAGTGCTGTCGCGAACCCTGGACCTGCTGGGCCTGTAGGTCTATCTCGCCGCGCTTGCAGGAAAACGGGACCCTGCCGCCATGACCGACATCGTTCCCATCCGCCGGGCGTTGATCTCCGTCTCCGACAAGACCGGGCTGGTGCCGTTCGCCCAGGCGCTGGCGGCCCACGGCGTCGAGATCCTGTCCACCGGCGGGTCGGCCAAGGCGCTGCGAGAGGCCGGCGTGCCGGTGAAGGAGGTCTCCGACCACACCGGCTTCCCGGAGATCATGGACGGGCGCGTGAAGACGCTGGTGCCGCAGATCCATGGCGGCATCCTCGGCACGGCGCGACGTCCCCGAACACATGGAGCAGATGCAGACGCACGGGATCGCGCCGATCGATCTGGTGGCGGTGAACCTGTATCCGTTCGAGGCCACCGTCGCGAAGGCCGCCCCCTATGACGACTGCGTCGAGAACATCGACATCGGCGGTCCCGCGCTGATCCGCGCCGCGGCCAAAAACCATGATTTCGTCACCGTCCTGACCGACCCGGATCAATACGCCGACGTATCGGCTGAACTTTCGTCGCAACCGGCGGCACTTCCCTGCCGCTGCGCCGCCGCCTGGCGGGCGAGGCGTACGCCCGCACCGCGGCCTATGACGCGGCCATCGCCGCCTGGTTCGCCGAACAGCGCGAGGAGGTGTTCCCGCAAGCGCCTGACCGTGTCCGGCACCCTGCGCCAGACCTTGCGCTACGGCGAGAATCCGCACCAGGCAGCCGCGTTCTACGCCTCCGGCAGCCGCCCCGGCGATCGCGACCGCCGTCCAGCTCCAGGGCAAGGAACTGTCCTACAACAACCTGAACGACACCGACGCGGCGTTCGAGTGCGTGGCCGAGTTCGAGGCCCCGACCATCGCTATCATCAAGCATGCCAACCCGTGCGGCGTGGCCAGCGCGCCCGCGCCTGGCCGATGCCTGGGACGCGGCGTTCCGCTGCGATCCGGTGTCGCCCTACGGCGGCATCGTCGCGGTGAACCGCACGCTGGACGCGGCGGCGGCCGAGAAGATCGCCGCGATCTTCACCGAGGTGATCATCGCCCCCGACGCCGACGAAGCGGCCAAGGCGGTGCTGGCGCGAAAGAAGAACCTGCGGCTGCTGCTGACCGGCGGCATGCCCGATCCGGCGGCCGGCGGCCTGACGTTCCGCAGCCTGGCCGGCGGCTTCCTGGCGCAGACGCGCGATGCCGGCCGGGTCGGCCGGCGGATCTGAAGGTGGTAACGCGGCGCGCACCGACGGACGCGGAGCTGGCCGACCTGCTGTTCGCCTTCCGCGTCTGCAAGCACGTGAAATCGAACGCCATCGTCTACGCCAAGGACGGCGCCACCGTCGGCATCGGTGGCGGGCAGCCGAACCGGGTCGACTCCGCCCGCATCGCGGCCTGGAAGGGCGAGGAAGCCGCCAAGACCGCCGGTCTGCCCGGCGCGGCTGACCGCGGGCAGCGTGGTGGCCTCCGACGCGTTCTTCCCGTTCGCCGACGGGCTGGAGGCAGCGGTCGCGGCCGGCGCGACGGCGGTGATCCAGCCCGGCGGCTCGATCCGCGACGCCGAGGTGATCGCCGCGGCGGATGCGGCCGGCGTGGCGATGGTGTTCACCGGGATGCGTCATTTCCGGCACTAGCGCTTATCTGTTTGCATTTCCGAGCCTCTGCGGTTCCAAACCTCCTTAGACCATTTTCAGCCTGACTGTGCACGCCGAAAATGGTCTATCTCTTTGTTTGATCGCATGATTCACGCGCCGGGGACGTTCCGCTCAGCGCGATCATGCACTGATTGCCACCCGCACAGTCCATGCCGTACAGGAACCAAACCCCAACCGGACTTTTGCCACTCCGAGCATATTCCGCTACGGGCTTGCTTGCCTTCGCTTCGCCGCCCTTCCCGCGAACCGTCCGATCACGAATCCATGGCAGACCATGACTGCCCCAATGAAGTAATGTTGGGAAGCCGAGCTCCGCAAAACGGCGAGCACCAAAAAAACAGAACGGGCCGTCTCCAAAATGACTTGGAGATGTTGCGCGAGGCGAGACTGAACATGAGGTCTTTCCCTATAAACCTCTACACTGAGGCTGTCCGGTTGCCGGAGCAATTACGAGGCCACTCCCTGCACGACCGTCGGATCTGGATGTCACTCCGACCGAAAGCTCTCGGGCGGAAAGCGGGCCTACGACGTTTTCGGCAACTGCCGCTGCTTTGCGCCCATCCAGGCCGTTCCGAGCAGATGACGAAACTCTCGAAACCGGACATTTGAGGGCGGCCCTCTGCATCGACTGCGGCATGGTTTGGAAGTGCTCGACGGGAGCAGACGCACGGCACAGCGCTGGCACCGCCTCCTCCACCAGGATCGCACGATTTGCGTCAGCGGCCCGACGGGCGCTCCCATGAGCTGCTCATGACCCGTGCGACCGACCGAGCCGATGGCGGCCTGCGGGCAGAGCAGGTGGTGCAGCCTCGGCGCCGCCGCCGAGTTGCCCTCCCGACAATTCGCTCGGTCACTCGAGGTATCCGGCGAGCCGTTTGGCAAGTTCAGCGCCAGTCTCAATTGCTGAAAGCGCAGCCAGATAGCGACCGTCCGGCCCAACCAGGAAAACCGCCGCCGTGTGATCGATGCTGTATTTGCCGGCGCCGCGTCGGTCGATGTCGCTTACGATCCGATATTCCCGCTCGACGGCACGAATTTGCGTGGCCGTGCCGCTCAGGCCGATGATGGATGGGCTGAAGGCACGGACGTATTCGCGCATGACCGCGGGGGTGTCGCGTTCAGGGTCCACCGTAATGAAGACGGGCTGCAGCCGGGCGGAACGATTTCCCAAGCGGCTCATCGCGTCTGCGATGGCATCGAGGGTTGTCGGGCACACGTCGGCGCATGAGGTGTAGCCGAAATAGACGAGAAGGTAGCGACCGCGGAAATCGCGGTCCGTCACCACTTGATGGTTATCCTGCGTCAGGGCGAAGGGGCCGCCAATCGCGGGAACGTTGGGCGGCGCCGTGCCGCCGAGTAACCAGAGATACAGACCAGCCAGTAGCAGCAGTCCAGCCGTCGTAGCGGCAACGATCAGATCGGGCCTGCCGGCTTTCTTGCGCCTCCGGGCATCGCGTTTGGGCATCGTTGCTCGTCATCCTTGCATGGACATGGACATACCTGCTCGCAACTGCCCGAGAGGAGCCGCGGAAAGCACAATCAACCCCCCGAAGACGTTCTGCACCGCAAGGCTGCGGATCAGTCTGCGGCGCGCAAGGTTCGAATGGGGCCTCCGGAGCTCCGGCGCGAGCCAATAGCGGTTGAGAATGGCAAAGCCAAGCAGCACCCCGAACACGCCGAACTTCATCAAGGCCGCCCAGCCATCGGCTGTATGGCGCAGGGCGTGGAAACCGCCGACCAACACCCCCCCTGCACGGTGGCCCGAGAGGGTCACCAGCAAGACACAGATCTTGCCGAGCGCCGCCATGGCTGCGGCGGCCGGGGGTGCCAGACGCACGATAAACAGCAACGGCAACAATCCCAAGCCACGCCCCCGCGGCCCACGGGTGCAGGGCTTCAGAGATTTCAAGGATGCTCAGCCCCTGCGCCATCGCAAAGGCGTGGCCGTGCCCGGCCTGGAGAATGCTCGCGGCCGTTCTCAGGACGAGAGCGATGCGCCAGCGCGCCCGGCCAGGGCACCAGCCGAGAGCCACGCCAGTGGCGGCGAGCACCAGGATTTGCAGCAGGACGATGTGGCCGAAATCAGTGGCCGACAGGACGGCTCGTAGGCCGTCCAGCCAGTCACCGAACGTTCGCGGACCAACGAAATCCGCGGTGATGGCGGCGAGCCAGGCGCACAACCCGCCAACGGCGAAAACCAGGCCGAGCCAGGTCCAGCGCCGCAAGGCGCGCTCGACCGGGGCGGTGACCTCCGATGTCGCGTGCGCGAAAGCACGCCGAACGACGACCTCGTCGAGCCCAAGCGTGCCGGACACGAAGAGCAGAAAGGCTACGGCGAACCCGCGCACAAGCCCGGGGCCGCATGGGGTGCAAAGATCGGCATTGGACCGATCTTGTCAGTTCATTTTCGTTTCCGGCATTGATGGGCCCCGTGTCCGATCGGGCGAACGGTTACGTCCCCCCCAATTTGCCCGCCGCTCGCGAAGGCCAAGTGCAGCGGGATCATTTTGGCAGCCAGTAACGGTGCTTTCAGACCGATAAGCATAGTGTGGTAGCCGCCCGGTCTAAGAACGATTGGCTTGCCGGCAGGTAGGGCGAGGGCCCCCGTAGCGGGGCGCCGGCGACACCGTACCGCCGACGGCGGGCGTAGCCGAACTCGAGGGACGCATGGGCCGAGGCATGGGTGGCCCAGAGGGCAAGGCTGGCGGCGAGCGCTATGGTGCGGTCAGATCGCATGTGCTTGCTCCTTTGCATCAATTGAAGATCGGCTTCCCGATCGAGTTGGGGAACAGGTCGTCGAAGAAGAAGTGGACCTGCACAATGGCGCCGACATGTGGGCCTGCCGCCGTATTGGCGGGGATCAGCGCCTCCAGACCGACTTGAAAGGCACGACCCATGTAGATCACACCTGGAGCGACTGTCATCGTCTCCGGCATTCCATGGGCCGGTCCCGCAGCAGGCGAGAACCAGTCAAGCTCGACCAGCGGGATCAACCGGCCGAAAAAATCGGGAAGACCGATATTTTTCACCTGCGATTGCAGATAAGGGATGCTGTACTGCAACGAGAGGCCCCCGGCCCAAAAGAATGGTTGGCCGCTGTTGTCGCCATTCGAGTTGAGGCGGTGATCGGGGATGCTGTAGCTCAGCTCCCCCGTGATCGCGAGCGGCCGCAGCAGGCCAATCGGCAACGGTCCCAACCCCTGCCCGAAATAGAACGTAGGCGCAGTGGCCCCGGTGACATCGCCACCAATACTCTGGGTGGCCTCATTGCCGCCGATCTCACGGATTATGCCGAGCGAGATCACGCTCTCGCTCTGCGGAATGGTGATCGGCTGCCACTTGCCGGTGATTACCGCGTTTTCGAACCCCGTGGCGGTTTTCATCCCCGGCTGATGCAGCACATCCCAGCCTTGGTTGTAGATGAGCGCCGTGGTGGGAGTGATCGTCTTGTCGTATTCCCACTGGAACTGGTACAGGTTCTGGCCGCCTGCACCAGGCTGGTAGATGAACTGGGGCAGGGTAGCCTCGTCGGCGACCCCTGGGTCATCGAAGGTGAGTGTGACGGGAAAGACGCGATCGCCGACCACGACATGGGCGTGGGCAGGCACGATGGTGAGAGCGGCGAGGCCTGCACAGGCAAGCGCCGTGGCAACAATATTGTTACGCATACGAGAATCCCTTCGGCATGACAAAGCGAACGCCGGCGCGGCGCGCAGGGCGTGGTGCGATGTTCTCAGGCCCTGGGGGGAGGTGCGCGGGGAGCACCCACGCGGGCAGTGGCGAGCGGTGGTCCGCGGCCGGGTGGCCGGTCCCTGACGCGGAACACTAGTACAGAGGCGGCGCGCGCCGGCAACGCGACCTCGGGTGTAGGGACAACGCTCGGCAAGGCGAGCGCAACGCTCAGCGGACAGATTGCCCGATCTACTGGCCGGTGGGTATGCCGGGTTGTGTCGCCATCGTCCGGCGAATGGTTGCCGCTGCAAAGAACGCTGACAGCGTCGAACGCGGCGACCTCGCTGGCGGAAGAGCCATCCGGCAATAACATGGCGCCGAGCGCCAGCTGACTTATCAGCGCGAGCGCGGCAAGCAGAATGCTCAGCAGACCGGGGAAGGGTCGGGAGCGGTGCGACATTGAAAGTCGTGTTTACCACCATCCCGCATGATAGCAATCCGAACTCAACTCCTGATCGGCCGCATGGAAGCTCGCGGAGGGATCGCCGATCAGTTTGCCTTGACCGGGCCGTTCTGGGACGGCATCGGCGTACTGAATAATCATTTCGAGACCCGGCAAGCCGGGTTGCGTCCGCGATTATCTATCGGGCACACGGGCTACGCGATCTCGAACGTCTGGTTGCCGGAAATGCTGGCGTGGAACAGGGTAGACCCCCATCGTACGCTACGATGCAGCAATGCAAGCCAACGGACTGTATACCGTAGGACCTTATTCCGAGCACTGATTGGCCCCCCGCGTGAGTGACCAGCTCCCATCGAACAGCCGATGTTGGCGCTCGCCATCCGAAAGCGAACCGTTTGGATACGGCCACGTGCGCCCATAGGTGCTGCTCTAGCGATGTTCGCTTCGAGTCAAATTCGGTCCTGCGGAAATCAACAGTGGGTCTGCTCGCCCGCCATACCTACCGGTCAGAACTTTGTGCAGTGGTACTATTGATCCGTGACGGGGATATGCCATGGGCAGCGCGGGGCGCACGCGCAGTGTCGCGACGGTCCGATGAAAAATCCGGTCACGACAAGGGCGGGCGTCCAAACCACTCCCTGTGACGCGCCGCGATCGCGAACTTGCACTCGTCTTCGTCGACATCGGCCAGGAGACCGCAGGCCGTAATATAAACGAACTCCTCATAGAGGTAGGCGCGCACTGCCTCTATGGAAAGGCCCGTCCAGCGCTGCATGAGCCGCGCCGCATCGTCGTCAAGGAATTTCTCACTATCGGCCAGGTCCGGATACTCTTGTGCGTCGGCCTCCAGCGCGGCCGCTTCGAAAGGGCCCGGGGGTTCCGCCACACCGATCAAAAACGTATAACGGTGATAAGCCTCGGCAAGGCGCTCGGCATCCAGTTCGCTGACAAGAGGAATGCGGGATCGAGGGGCGAAGGCTTCGATCCGGTCGAAGAACGCCGGGTCTCGCGGAACGATTGTAAAGCCAAGATCAATCACCATGCGCCACCTTTGAAAAGTTTCCGTGCCGGTCTTGAGAACGCATGGTGACGGTAATGCGCACAAGACTGACGCCGCAACGCGCGCGAAGTCGCTATTATTGTCGTCCGTACGATCGACTTTGGTCTTTTGGGGCTGGTGAAAGGGTTTACCCGGTCAGTGGCGTGATGATCGCAGGGTCGTCGTCGCCTTCGCCGGTACGGTTCAGGCAGCGCGAAACCGGTCATCAACGCAAGGCCGTTTCGGTCGCGCATTTAAGGGCCGCCGGCCCGAGCGAGCCGTCGAGTCACGTCTCAAAATCCCCGGGCGCGAGGATCATCGGCATGCGGTCGTGATACTGCCGCATCCATGCGCTCGCGCCGTACACGATGATGGTGCAGGAGAGAACCTCATCGCCGCTCGCCGGATCGCGCCACCGCTCGCAGAGCCCGGCGAAAACAAGAATGGGCGCCGTCGGCCGCCGTGAAGAGATGCGGTTGCCGGTCGGTCCTGGGGCCGGTCCATTCGAAGAGACCACTTGCGGGGATGATGCAGCGCCGCTCCTTGGAGGCGGTGCGGAACATCGGTTTATCGACGACGGATTCCGCGCACGCGTTGACGTCGCCGGCACTTCTTTCGCGGATTTTTTCCACCAGCCGGGAATGAGGTCCCAGCGCATCGGCGCGAGCTCGCTCCCGTTGGGACCGGGACGGATCACATCGACGGGGGCGCGATGTTGCAGCGCGGCGTCAGGTTGCGCGGCGGCCCGAACACGTCGAGAAAGGCGTACTTCGGCCCAGGTGTAACGCTGCGTGAAACGGCCGCACATGCCCTACTTCTTCCTACCGGCGCGCGCCTGGAGCCCGGACCAATGCCGGGTTGCCCGCCGTGACTGTCTCGCATGTGTCGAGCATGAGAAGGGACGTCGCCAGGCGGTCAATCCTCGCGATACCACTCTCCTATGCGCGGCGCGCCGGCAACAGATCGGCATCGGCTCGAACGCAAAGGCCGAAGCCTCTGCGGGACCCCGGGGTGCGTCCGTGAGATGGGGTTTTTGCTTGCGCCCGATGTGATGACAAGAAAGGAGCTACCGTCGCACGGATGGCCCCGGTTTTCGTTGGTATCGCTGCCGCGTGGCAGGGTCAGCCTGCGGCTGTCTCGGCGTCATTGAGGGCCGCGCGCACGGCCGCCGGGATGGATCAGTATTCGCTTGGCAGAAGGAACGTGGTGGCGCTGCGGTCGGCTTCGGTGATGACTCAAAGCGTGTTGACGCCGAAACCCTTGCACGGTTGCGCCGGGTCGATTGGACAGGCGGAGAGAATGCTGAGGTCGGCAAACAGCGCTTCGAAGTTGCTCTTGCGATCTACGGCGCAGACCACGCCCCAGTCGCCGCGGACGTGACGGCCAAGGCATTCGCGCAGGTGATCGGGCTTGCATGCCGCCAATGCGCCGGGGGTGGTGGACGATGCGGCCCAGCGCGAACAGATTGACGGGGATGCGGAACGGTTCTTTGCCGTCGTCGGTGCTGTCATTCATGGCGTTGCCTTCCTTTGTTTATGCCGGGTGATTGCGACATGCAAAGGAGCGATCGCCCGGCCGAAGCGTCGCATTGCGTAAGCGGGCCGCCCTTCGCGGCCCGGCACCGCAGGAATTTCGACCGGCTTTTTCGCCCCTTCGCCAAACGAGCATCGAAATTCCGCGGCGCCGCCTTTTGCAATTCGTGGCGCGGACGATACGATGCCGTGCTGTCGAGAAAGGCCTCACCCTGCCTCATCCGCTGGCCGGCGCGGAAGGGTGCGTGAAGCGCGGAGATTGTGGCGACGCTCTGCAGGTGCAGGCACAATTCGCGGGCTGCTACGGATGCACGGCTTAAAGATTGGCGAGATACATCGAAACCAATTCGACAAACGCGTGCGCGATCTGGAGACCCCGAACAGAAGCGCGATCCAGGGGCAGGCGTGAAGCACGGGGGGAGTGCCTTTTTGCCGATGGCTTTATGAGCCACTTTGAGTTTACCGCGGATGTAACGCGCAGGCGCTTCCCGCCTGTGGCCCTTGCGTGGGACACGGCTAACTACGCGGGTCGATCATCGAGCGGCGATTAAAGGCGGAGTAAACGTATGCCCGAGATGGCCAAGTGGTCGATCGGAATCCTGACCGGCGCAGCTATGGCGCTCAGCGCGATTCCAGCTCTCGGCGACGAAGTGCAGACTTGGATCGGAACGCTCGAGCTGAACGCGCAGGGGCTCCCATCACAGGCCTCAGTCGTAAAGCTGTTCGACGAATTTGACTTCCAGCGTGCCACTCAGTCGTATCTTTGGGGACTGCCGATCGTGGCTTTTGCCGTTTGGCAAAAAGCCCACGAGGATGTCTTCGGGGCGAAGGACGGTGACGTCGTCGTCTACAGCGACTTTAAGGCGAGACAAGGCATCCTCACCGCCAACGCTACGACGCCGTATATTATGTCCTTCTTCGACACGAGCCGCACCGGCCCGATGGTGATCGATTTTCCGGGCGGAGAACTTGCTGGAGGCGCCGGTGACTTCTGGCAGCGCAACCTAAGCGACATGGGAGAGACGGGGCCCGATAAGGGCGAAGGCGGCAACTATCTGATCCTCGGCCCGGATCAAAAGGCGCCTGCGGATTCGAAAGGCTACTACATCGTGCATTCGCCCACGTTCAACGTTTTCTTCGGGTTTCGCATCCTCGCGACGGATGAGGCCAAGGCCAAGACGATCATGGGCGACTTGAAGCTCTACCCGTATTCGAAACGCGCGGCGCCACCTCCTACGCGCATTGTCACGCCGCATAACCAGGCGTGGAGCGGCACGCAGCCGGAGGGCATGGCGTATTGGCGGGCGTTGAACGCAATCCTGCAGAAAGAGCCTGTGCAGGAACGCGACCGGTATTTCATGGCGATGCTGAGGCCGCTCGGGATCGACAAAGGCAAGCCGTTTGCGCCGGATGCGCGGCAGACCAAACTGCTCACGGACGGCGCCTTTATCGGTCAGAAGATCGCGATCGCCAATTCGTTCGACAAACGCTTCGCCGGCTCGCCGTATCGCGCGGGGGTTCATTGGGACCACGTCGTCAATGTCGACCCGAGTCAGGAAGCGAAATACTATTCCGGGGGGTGTGACCCGCAGGGGCGGAGCCGCCTCCGGCTCCGCGCGCCCTTGCGCGCAGCACCCGGTCCCGGCGTCGCGCCGCGGCGACGGGGACACGCCCGGATTGCGTCCCCGCTGCATCGTGGCGCGCCATCACAATCGTCCATGCGGACGTCGCTACGAAGGAATGACGGCGTGACCGGGGGCCGGTTTGGATGAGGGCCCCTCTCGCTCACCGCTCGCTCGGCAGGTAGATCGTGTCGTTCTTGAAGGTGAGGGTGATTGTGACGAGCCGAAAACCGGTGAACGCGATTTCTTGCTGCTGCGATCCAAGCGGTCTTCGACCAGGAGGGAGAGCTGTCGGCTGCTACCGAGTTGCGCCGGCGGTTCTCGGGGATCACAGACAACGCGAAGGCTCGGGCACACGCTCTGAGCATCGCTGGGTGGACGCCGCTGCCAGTCCATACATCAAAGAAAGGCAACCATGTAAAGGAGCGCCCCGGGTCATCAAGGCTGTTGATTTGAGCGTTCTCGGTGTCGAAAGACAACCAAAAGGGTCGGTAACACCAAATCCTGTGCAGGAAATCTTCTCTTTTCAATGACATAGAAGGAGAGTAAGGTTCGCTATCCCGGCGTCGATGTCGAAGACGCGCTCATGCTCGCCGAGCAGACCGAGGTATGGCGCCATGGCCGGCCCTACTTTCACCATACGGGGGCCGGCCACGACCCAACACGGGCATAGGCCGGACCACCGCAGTCTCCCACAACCGGAGGTTCGGCGCCACCTCGCTCCGGCGGTTTCGCGCCCTTTCCCGGCCAGCGGCCCGTCATTATTGAAGTGAAGCCTGATGCACCGGCTGTGGCGAGCTTAAATGCAGAAAGTCCGCAACGTAAATCAGCCGCAAATCGGCCGGACGATAGCCGGGACCGGGAGCAGTTGCTCGTCATGCTGGATGTGTGAAATGACGACCGGCACGCGGCGACCGTGGGTAACCAGGTCGCAGACACCCGCGGCAATCACGTTTCTCACCCAGTCAGCACCGGCACCGTAGGTCAGCGCGACCACGTAGCCGTTGCTGTGGCGGAACACATTGACGGGCGTTTCGTAGATGCGCCCGCTCCGCCGTCCACGGTGAATGATGACTCCGAATCCCGGAAGGTGGCGGGCAAGCGGTCGCGTCAGGTGATTTAGTACCTGACGATTGAAGCGTGCCATTCGCCTGCCGAGCAACGGTTCACCTCCCGATACGTCGCGCGCGGACGTTAGAATGGCATCCTACCCGCTCGACTCCAGCGTTGTCATCTCCGTAGGAGTCCGGGCGGCAGGGGCGACATGAGGCGGCCTGACGGCAAGCACCACGGAGAGGCGAAGCGCGCGGCCGCGGCCAAAGTCCTACCCAAACACGCTCATCGCAGGTAAACTCACAGCGGGCCACCCCTCTGTTGGTCCCAGGTCCGGCACTTGGCACTTGCTGCCTGCGGCTGCCGTCGACCTCTTTGCGGTCGCTCAGGATTTGGCGACACCCATCGCAAGCGGTCGTTCCCAAGCCGCTCATCGACCAATGATGCGAGCCTCTTGCACGTAGCCGAAGCCGCCCTTGCCCGACCATGCTCGACCGTCAGGATAGCGCAATTCTATTCCGGCCGAGGTCCCTCTCATCCGCCAGACGCAGATTTACGCCCGTTTGGCTGTTCCCGAACTTCGCTATGGCGCTCGAAGTCAAAGTAAAATGCGTCGTTGAACCACAATTTGCACAGAACTGGACTTCCGCGGCGGGGTCGTCCTTGTCTTCTCGGCTATATCCCCTCGTCGTCCCCGCGATGCCAACCTCCGAGGGATGGAAATAGGCCCAGCGAGCACCAGACTTGCTGCAGAACGTGCAGTTGCACTCGTTGATGAAATCCGGCCGCCTTGGAATTTCGATTTGGACTTGGCCGCAGAGACAGAAAAATTTCAGCATCTTCATGTCGTATCAGGAGAGCCGCTCGCCCGATAGCAGCCGTTCCGTTTTCCACCCAAAGCGGTCATGGTCTCTGGTGATCTCGGTCTACCGCACGGTCAGGGTGTCGAACTGATCGTCGCCGCAACGGTCAGGCTCGGGTGCGGTCAACGATCGCATGCCAAATCCACAATACAATTACGGCGCCGACGATCGATGCAATCACCCCGGCGCTTCGACCTGGCCCGTAAAGGTGGATGGCACGGCCGAGAAAGGTCGCCACGACGCTGCCAACGATCCCCAACACGGTCGTCAACACAAACCCCTGGGGGTTGTTCGGCGACGGCGACAGCCACCGAGCGATGATCTGAGACGGCGAGCATGATCGAAGGATGGAGATCGGCGCCGCGCGGGGGAAGCGAGATCAAATCGCAGCCATTACACCGTGCTTTCGGCGAGCGCCGTCGAGATTGGGTCCTCACGTCGTCTGGCCGTTGCAGAATCGATGATGATATCGGACTGGCCGCACACATATGTTTTTTTTCGAGTTCACCAACTTTCAGCGCGACCGCAGCCGCCGGCGAAGTTGCTCCGGCCATGGCGCGAGCGTCGCCGTGGTTTCTCCGATGAGCTCGAGGCCGCGCCCGACCTGTCCATGCCAGAGCCGCCAGCGGATCCGCTCGACCGTGTCGGAAAGGCGCGTGCCTGCGTCGCAATCCTCTGCCGTGGTGTTCGGCCAACTCCTGGCCGCCTGGGCAACATGTTAAATACGCATCGAAACATGGAACCAGTCAAGCACGTGGTGTGTCGGACCGACGCCCGCTGATTCACCGAGTGATCGCGGCCCGTCGGCACCGTCGCTCAGGACGGTGATGAGCGTGGCCGGTGTCGCTCCCAGCCCATGCAGCACGCCGCGCAACTGATCCCACGGCCGATCCGCCTCCGCCGGCATGCTGCTGAAGACGATCTGCTTCCCGTCATCGTTGCTGACCTGAGCAAGCATCACCTCGAACGAGCGAGCCTGATAACTTCGGCCGTCGATGGAGCGCGCGATTGCCTGTGCTTCGGCCGCTGGCGCGGGTTTGGCTCACCACCGCCAGCTGCTCCAGGCGAGCGCCCACCCGACCAGCCATTTCGGCCCGGCCCATACCACCCCCCAAGGTTTGAGACGGTCTCGCTTATCGCCCTTGAGCGCGAAGGCTTTATTCGACGCCAGCCAGGCGTCGCGCGCAGCATCGAATTGCTCATCGATCCCGATACTCTGCCACGGCTATTGCCGTCCCCAGGCCAACCGGTCACAACCTCCGCGCAGAGGCACTCGATGGAGACTCGAACGCCGGATCGTGCTAAATTCGATCTGGACTCGGAATCCCCATACCAGCGAGGAAGCGTGCTGCGGTGTTTGCGCCAAAGGTCGCTAAGCTACAGATGAAGCCAACCGCAAGCTCGACGAATGTCGTAGCGCACACGATCGGAAATCAGTCAAAGTTCAGGCGTCTGGCACAGACTGTTTGGAGCGCGACGGAGAAAGAGCCCGGCACAGGGTCTGGACAGAGCGCTGGCCGAGAGGACGTAACGGCGCGAGAAGCGCCCGCCGGCGCGGCGTGGGATTTCAGCAAGATCTCGATATCCCCGGCAGAACGAGCAGACCGGCCTCGGTTGCCATCCCCGCTGGCTGGTACGCGGAGAAAGCTCGTGGTCGGACGTGTCGATGACCCGCTTGAGCACGAGGCCGACCGCATTGCCGATCAGGTGACGCGGATGTCGCAGCCAGCGAAGGCAAATCCTTCACACGCAAGCACCGCGCTCGGGTGTCAATGCACTGCGTGTGCGGAGGAAGGTGAGGCAATTGCCCGCATGGGCGCGATAGGTGAAGCACAGCAAGAAGGAACGGCGGCGCCGGACATCGTGCATGTTGTGTTGGCCTCGCCGGGCCGATCGCTCGATACCAACGCGCGCGGATTTTTCGAGCCCCGCTTCGGGCAGGATCTCTCGAAGGTTCGCGTTCACGTCGATGGCCGGGCGGCGGCGTCGGCCCGCGCAGTCGGCGCGCGCGCATATACAGTCGATCACCATATCGTGTTTGGTAATGGTCAATATCAACCGAACAATGCGACAGGCCTACTCTTACTTGCTCACGAACTGGCACACGTTACGCAGCAGAAGTCCGCCGGTAACAAGGTTGTTTTTCGGGACAAAGATGAAGGCAAACCGCAACCATCTCCTGCCAATCCTCAAGCGCCGGGGCCCACGCCCGCGGCGGCTCCGTGCATCCCGAAACTGAATTCGATGGAGGCTAAGATTACAGGCACTGTGGGCGTGAGGGAGGCGGAAGGCAGGTGTCAGCTGATACTGGGCACCGAAAAGAAAGCCAACGGCGCGACGTTTACGTCGAAGGTTGACATCCCCGCCGGGTGCACCGGCACACTGCAATACGTTCAGCTCGTTGATATGTGCCGCGGCTTTCATCTAACCAACGGTGAAGACTGGCGGAAGAAAACTGGCGCAGATTGGATTGATACGCATGACCCCATTGACCAGCAACAGGTCTCTTCTGCGGGCATGGTGGAATTCACGTCAAATGACTCCCCGGGCCAGGGTCTCTCCCCCCAATTCGTCAGTGTTCACGTGAGTGATAGCTTCAAGTTGTGGTTGCTGTGGAAGCCCGACCAACCTGCCGACGCGAACAGGGTACCGATAGCCATGGCGACCTGGAGTTGGTCCGCTGACGCCAAAGCAGCACAACCGAACTCGGACGACTGCGCCAAGACTTTCACTGTGACCGCACATCACGCGACACCCGGAATCGGAAAACCTGCAAAAAACTTTATCGCCCCGACCAAAACGACAGGCCCGAACGACCCGGCCCCTGAGAAAGGCAAGTGCTGACACATTGGATCGGCGCTATCGCCCACCGGCTACTCGTTGCGGGTTTTCGGCAGGCCGGATCCCCCGGTAGAGTGTAGGAATCGCTGAATTCTGGCCCTAACGCCCGGTTCGAGACACGTTCCCCTCTTTTGGGGGCGAAAACGGCGAAACGTGGCGGGGAATCCCGACGGAACTGCGCGTTGGTGCAGGGATAGACCTTGGTTGGGGAATATCGGGCTTCACTCTCGTAACACGTGTGGGCAATCGGGGTGGTTGGAAGGATCCAGGCTCGGCGGTACGATAGCCGAGCGCTCCACCTCATGTGGCGGGGAAGCCTGATCGTGTGGGTGAGCGAGGAGGCGATCGCCGCACGGCATGCGCCGACAACCGGTAAGCGCGGCGGTCAGCCGAATTGGCGCGAGCGGGCAGAACGCCAATGCGGAGACGCGAAACAGCCACACGCCTCGAAAATTCGCCAGCGTCCCGACCGCCTCCCCTGCTCCAGGCCTATTCGACAAAGCCGAGGGATAGCGCCTTTGCCCAGTCTGGACGACCATTTTCGGTAGCGCGCGCTGATGCAGAGCTCCAATCGTACTCAAGTGCAAGCAGCTCTGCTTCCCACAGTTTCGATTTCTTCGTAAGGATGGCATAGCGGGCGTGTGGCGAGCTATACTCAAGATTGGCAGCGACTGGGATGTCGGCAAAAACCGGGCATCCAACGCTCCCCGGGTTCAGAATGAGACGTCCGTTTGGTCCGAGAGTGATACTTTGTCGATGACTGTGACCGCAAAGAACGACACTAGCCGTCGCCGCGTTTCTCAGCCGCTCTTCCAAAACACTCCGGCGAGCCGGCACAAAGCGTCCGTCCTCAAGCGTTTCTTCTAGTAGATAGGTGCTGTCATCACCTGGAATACCATGCACTGCCAGAACGCCCTCAACCAGCTCGATCTGTGAAGGTAAGCTGTGCAAAGCTTGCCGCTGCTCCATTTGCAGCTCCCTGCGGGCGAATAATCCAGCGGGAGTAAGATCAGCTTCGGGTAGCTCAACGATCCATCGATCGTGATTTCCCCGAACAGTCGGAAGCGCAAGCGCCTGAAGGGCCTCAAAAGTCTCCTTGGGCCATAACGGGCTGGTGACGCAATCGCCCAGATTCACCGTCAAGTCGGCGCCGCGGTTCTTGATATCAAGAAGCACTGTTTCGAGCGCACGAAGGTTTCCATGAATATCCGAGATCACCGCCAGTCGCATCGACATACTCCAGATATAATTTATGGTTCGGCCGCCCGGGAAACTATGAGCCGAACGGCAACGCTGATGTCCTCTATCATAACGCTGATGTCCTTTATCATATCATAGGGCACTGGTAGGTCAGGCCGGTGCGAAGCGACGGCGACAGACCGGACCGGGGCGGCGTTTTCCGGCTGAAAACCGTGTGGCGTGCACGGCGCGACCCGACTTGACTCACTAATCGGGTGCGAAATATCGGGCGCGATGGCCGCGCTGCCTAGGAGCGGGCGTCCGAGTACGGACGCCGCGACGCCCCGGAACGGACCCGCTCGACGCTACAGCGCGCCCTGGGCGGCGGTCTCCAATGACGCCGCTTCGATTCGCAGCCCTCCTCGTGGGCCACGGCCGTGATCATGGTCTATCAGACGGGCGTCGCGATGTTGCTGACTATGCGCGCTGATTGCCTCGGCAGCGAAGCTCACTTGAAGGGAGAAAAACCCAGGCGGATACTGGGGCAGGTTCCGGACGAGCGTTGGTCCGGATGCACGGGGGCAGCGGTGCGCCTGATTCAATCGCCGGACACGGACCGATGAGTCAACCTGGAGGTGCGGGTGGGGGTGTTTCGCGCCCTGACACCGCGTCCGGGCGTGGCTCTCCATCGCGCGCCGACCGGCGGGTGGTGACTGTGCTGTTCGCCGATCTGTCCGGTTTCACCAGTCTCGGGGAACGTCTGGATCCCGAGGAACTGACCGATCTGCTGCGGGACTGTCTGGCTGGACTGATCGAGGAGATCCACGCCCGGGAGGGCTGGCTGGAGAAGCAGATCGGGGACGCCCTGCTCGCGGTGTTCGGCGCGCCCGTGGCGCACGAGGACGATCCGCTGCGGGCCGTGCGTACGGCGCTGGCGATGCTGCAGCGAATGGCCGGGCTCAATGCGCGGCTGCAAGGGAGGATTGGACGGCCGCTGGCGCTGCACATCGGGGTGAACACCGGCCTGGTCGTGATGACCCGAGACCTGGAATCCGGGCCTGGCGCCCGCTCGGGCGAGCTGGTGGTGGTGGGCGACACGGTGAACACGGCCGCCCGGCTGCAGCAGGCCGCTGGGCCAGGGCAGGTGTTCGTCGGGGCGGCGACCCATGCCGCGACCAGCTGGGCGTTCGAATACGCGCCGCTTCCGCCGTTGTCGGTGAAGGGGAAGCAGGCCACGCTGGTGGCCTACCAATGCCTGCGGGAGCTGCCGGCGCGGGGCGGGTCCGGTGCGAGATGCCGGCTGGTCGGACGGGACAGGGAGCTGGCGGTGCTGCGCGAGCACCTCGATCGGGTGCCGCACGGCACTGGCGGGCTGGTGGTGGTTGAGGGCGAGGCCGGGATGGGTAAGTCACGGCTGGTCATCGAGGCCGGCTGGAACCCAAACCCGGAACGGCTGCGTTGGCTGTGGGGCCATGCCCTGTCGTTGACGCGCGGCATCCGGTACTGGCCGTTCGTGGAGCTGCTGCGCGGGTTCGCCGGGATCGAGGAGGGCGACGCCGGTGGCGTGGGTTGGGCAAAGCTGGAACGCGAGCTGGGCGCCTGGATCGGTGACGACGGAACCGGCACCGGGCTCTACCTGGGCGTGCTGCTCGGCCTGCCCCTGACGGGGGACCGAGAGGCGCAGGTCCGTTTCCTGGACGCCGACAAGATCAATCTGCAGGTCCTCCGCGCCGTGCGCCGTTTCCTGCAGCACCTGGCCGAGCAGCGTCCGCTCGTGGTCGTGCTCGAGGACTGGCACTGGGCGGATGACGCCTCGGTAGAGCTGCTTGAGCACCTGCTACCGTTGATCCGGACGATGCCGCTGCTGATAGTGTGCACCACGCGCCCGCAGCCCGATGGGGCGCCGGCCAGGCTAATGGATGCCGCCCGTCGCGTGGTCGCCGATCGACTGGCCGAGGTAAGGCTGACTCCGCTATCGGCGGCGGCGAGCTCGGAGCTGGTGGGCGAGGCGTTCGGGCTGGGCACGCTCCCACATGGGTTGCGCGAGGTGGTCCTGCGACGGGCCGAAGGCAACCCGTTTTTCCTCGAGGAGATCGTCCGCGCGTTGGTCGACCTGGGTCTGGTCCGCCAGGGAGCCGCAGGCCGGTGGGAACTCAGCGAGGCCCTCGAGCAAGTTGGGATTCCGGACACCGTCCGGGGGGTGATTGTGGCCCGGATTGACCGCCTGGATGAGGAGCTCAAGGAGCTGCTCCGGGTGGCCGCGGTGGTCGGGCGCAGCTTCCTGCGCTCGCTACTGGCTGCGATCGCCGAGCACGACCGTAATGTCGATACGCACCTGCGGGACCTGCAACTGCTCGACCTCGTCCGCGAGCGGCGTCACCTGCCGGAGTTGGAGTACGTGTTCCGGCACGCCCTGACCCAGGAGGCCGTATATGACAGCATCCTGCTCAAGCGGCGACGCGAACTGCACCGGGCGGTCGCGCGGGTGGTCGAGGAGCTGCTCGTCGATCGGGGTGCGGAGCTGTACGGCCTCCTCGCGTTCCACTACGCGCGCGCCGAGGACTGGGAAAACGCCGAGCGGTGCCTACTCGCCGCGGGAGACCAGGCTGGCGGGGTCGCTGCCGACGCTGAGGCGCTGGAGTACTACCGGCAAGCGCTGGCCGCGCACGACCGCCTCGGTGGTGACCGCTGGAGTCCGCTGCAGCACGCACAGCTCGAGCGCAAGATCGGGGAGGCGCTGTTCCGTCGGGGCCGCAACGCCGAGGCGCTCGAGCATCTGCGGGCGGCGCTCGCGCATCTCGGCGCGCCGTTCCCGGCCTCGCGCTCGGGTATCAGGTCCTCCATTGTCATCGGTGCGGCCGGACAGGTGGCGTGGCTGCTGCGGGGCGGGCCGGCGCGGGCCGGCGGTGAGGCCGACGCGGCGGCGGTCGAGATCGCGCACCTGTACCGGGTCCTGTGCGCCATCTTTCTGTTTACCGACCCGGAGCTGTACTTCCTCGGTAGCTTGCGGTTGGCTCGCCATGCGCAGCGCCACCACGTTCCGTCCGGCCTGGTCACCGCGTGTGCCCAGCTCGGCATGGTGTGGGACGCGCTGCTAAGGCCGGGAATGGCGCTGCGCTCGCATCGGCGGGCGGTGGCGATCGCCGACACGCTCGACGACCCCGTCGCGAGCGCGTTAGCGCAATTATGCATGGGGGCGCACCAGCTGTTCGCGCGGGCGGACTGGCCCGCCGCCCGGAAACATTTGGAGCGGTCGGCGGAAACTGCGTGGCGGACCGGAGATTTACGGTCCTGGGGCACCGCCCGAACCGTGATGGTGGTTTGTTACACGATCAGCGGCGAGCTGGAGCGGGCATCCGCGATGGCGCGAGAGCAGATCCGGGTCGGCGAGGATGGCGGCGACGACCAGATCCGTGCCTGGGGCATCGCCAATCTCGCTGTGGCGCTGGCCATGCGCGGCCGGCCCGCCGAAGCGGCGGATCCGCTCGCCCGCGCTGCGGACATCCTGCGCGCGGTGCCCGACTACCACGCGCTGATGCCGGCTTCCGCCTGGCTCGCTTGGTGCGAGCTGAACCAGAACCGCATCGAGGCGGCCCTGGCGGTGCTGGATGAGGCCGAGCGGGTTGCCGTCGAGCTGGGGTTGCGCGGGTTCTTCCTCACCGACCTGCGCCAGACTCGGCTGGAGGCCGCGCTGCGCCTCGTTGAGCGGGCCGGCCCGGGCGATCGAGCGCGCACCCTGGCTTCGGCGCGCCGGGCCTGCCAGACCGCCCTGGACCATGGCCGGGGGGACAGTTACCTGCTCGCCCGGACCTACCGTCTGTGTGGCACCTACGAGTGGCTGCGAGGCCGGGAGCGGCGGGCGCGGGGGTGGTGGCAGCGGGCCGTGGCCCATGCCGAGCGGACCGGGACGTGGTACTCGGCGGCCGCCGCCCACACCGAGATCGGGATCCGGACCGGCGACCGGCAGCACCTTGAGCGCGGGGCCAGCATGTTCGCCGAGATGGGTGTGGACAGCGCAGCGCTATAGCCCGGGGCGGGCGAGGGCACGCAGCCCGGATAGTGCCTCTTCCATCGCCTCCTCGCCCGCGGCGAGAAACCGGTCCGCGAGCCGGAAGTCACGCCAGGTCCCGGGCCCGAACCGGGGCGTCACTGGCACGGAAGCCGCGGCGGTCTGAGCGGCGGCCGCGCCGAGCGAAGCCAGCTCCAGACTCTCGATGACGGGATCACGGTCGCGCACACCCCGTTCCGGTTCTGGTGCCCCCGGCCACGCCGGAAGCGCCTGCCGGCCCAGCAGGTTGACCGCGATCGTGACATCGACACCGGCCAGGGCGGCGGTCGGGACCGGAGTGAGGACAACGGCGTCGACCAGCCGCTGGTCACCGCGCCGCACCGGCAGGTACAGCCCAGGCACCGTCGTCGCTGCGACAAGCGCATCCGCCACCACGCCCTCGGTCAGCGATACCGGGCACTGAGCGGCCAGGTCTGCGGTCATGACGGTCAGCGGCATTCCGAGTTCAGCGAACCGGGCATCCGTGGTTGTCTCCCGGGCCAGGTGCTCCATCACCACGGTGCCCTCGGCGCCGCCGCGGCGGAACATCGCCTGCACGGCGCCGGTGTCGAAGCGCTCCCGGAGCAGCTGTCCGACGGTTCCCGCGTCATGTCCCAAGGCCGCCCACGCAGCGACCCAGGCGCCAATGCTGCTGCCGGCGACCGCATCGACGACGTAGCCGGCTCGCTGCAGGCTGCGCAACACTCCGACGTGCGCCCAGCCCTTTGCCCCGCCCGCCCCGAACGCGACCCCGATCGAGGCTCGGGCTAGCCGGCGCCCGAGCCGGGCCGGGTCCACGGTGGGTTCGACCCGGTTCATCTCGGTGGGAAGTGGGACGGCGAGGGCCGGGTCAAAGGCGCCGTCCGCAGGCAGTACGGCTATCGTGCGGTCGCAGTAATCGAGCAACTCGGTGAGGCTGGCGTGGTCGGTGCGCACATGCAGGAGCACCGGCCCGGCGGCTGCCGCGGCGTTGAGCTGGGCGAGCAACTCGGGCGTCGGGATGTGCCCCGCGGCGATGCCGTTCTCCGCCGCCGCGGTCCCGCGGATCGGGCCGGCTCCGATACCGGCCGCGTCAAGCACGGTCAAGGGCGCGGCACTGGCGGCCTGAGCCGTCGCGACCGCGGTCGCCGCACCTACCCAGCCAGCCGACCCGGTCAGCAGCGCCGTGATGCGGGCGGGGGCTGATCGCGCGGTACGCGCAACCAGCCGCCGGCTCACGATCCTGGCGAGATTAGCCAGCAGCACAGGGTGGCGGGCAGCAAGGGCCAGGAACGCTTCCCGCGACAGCTCGGAGACTGCGCTGGGCACCCGCGCGAGCAGGGTTGCCGAACGCGGCTCGCCAGTGAGCAACGCGACCTCCCCCACGACATCACCCGCCCGTTGCCGCCCGAGCAGCGCTGCGGTGTCGCCATCGAGCACATGGAACAGGCCGCGCTCGACGAGGTAAAGGCTGTCGCTGCGGTCTCCAGCCCGGCACAGCACCGCGTCGGCCCGCAGCACACGCGGGTGCAACTCCGCCTGCAGCGCCTTGCGCGCGCTCTCGTCGAGGCCGTCGAACAGTTCCTGGCTCATGATCCACCTCCGGGCTGGCGCCGGTAAACTGGTTTGAATGGCCGAGTACGCGGCCCCCAATGGAGACGTAGTTCTGCTCTCTCCTTGAGGAAATAGACTACGAACCAAATCGGGTCCGGGATCACCCCTGCTTGGCCAAATCGCACGGCCTCGCGGTCATTTGCTAATCGAGTTCCCGTCACTCCGTCCGGCTATCCCAGCGATAGTGCCGCGTCAGAAATTGATAACGATGGCCTCCACTGGTGTTAGCCGTGCGAGTTGCAGGCCCTTGTCCTCGAGGGCAATCCGGCGGCGTTGGGATGACCTGAAGGCCCCTGATGCTTCCGCGCCACGGCGCGCGTTCGATGCGTTGCAGAACGATCCGCTGCGTCGCTGCCGCTGTGATCCTATGCAGCAACACCCAGCGGCGGCCGCACGCTGCGGCGGCCGATCTTTTGCGGCGGGGGCGACTGTGTTGCGTGGATATGAGGCAAGACGGGGCGGGGACGCAATTACCCCAACCCAATATGTTATTTGCGAGATACGGACATGGTTCGGGCGTCCGAACGCCAACATCCGGTTCAGAACCGCCGTGGCGAGGCCGACCTCGGTCGCCTCGGTCTGGTCCGTACGCGATCGAAGGGGCATCGCCGATCACGCGCTTATACCGGCTGATCGAGGCCTCGACCTTGGCCCGCAAATTGTAGCCGCTGGCTTTCCGCCAAGCCATGAGGCCGCGTTCGGCGATCATCCGCAGGTGGCGATCGCGCTGGGTCGGTGCGGTTTCGGCTGAAGCGCTAGCCGCGCCCGCCCGCTGGAGTGGATGACCTCAATGTTATGTGGCGGCTGAACCTGTACGCAGCCCCGGATCCAGGCGTCCTACGGTGACGCCGCCACATAATGTCATCCGACACATAGAGGGGTCGCCTGAAGCTCGCTGAGATCCGTTCGGCGCCGGTCTTCGCGATATCACCGAGCGATGGACGGGGCATTCTTCCACTCCCAATCGTTACGCGACGAAATAGTGATGATCGTGTGGCCGCTCCGAAGCCGCGTCGTCCATCGGCATGGATCGGCAGACATAGCGCGATTGGGTTCATCGTTATAACGAGGAGGATGTCGTAGGGCTCAAAGCCCGCCCAATCCCGGGCAGGCCTATTTTTGACAGAGCAACAAAAGGCCTGACCGTACGGACCTGTCATCAAGGGACCCGAGTTGTCAACGGACAAAGTCGGTGCGTGGACCTACTGGGAGCGGTCAAGTGCAGGTTTTCGAGCACGAACTGTCGGGGCGCGGTTGACAAAGTGACGCAGCGACGGGAGCATTCTGGTGAGGCAATGCTTGGGCCGTTGGGGAGCATTCCTGGATGAGGCAATGCGTTTCTCATCCAGATTGTCGCGCTACAGACAATTTGCGGATCATCTCGCCC
Source organism: uncultured Alphaproteobacteria bacterium (assembly GCA_963817185.1). GTDB lineage: Bacteria > Pseudomonadota > Alphaproteobacteria > Acetobacterales > Acetobacteraceae > Rhodopila. Next base: position 764,515 of record CAWFNN010000009.1, read on the forward strand.
AACGATTTTCGGGTTCTGACGTGAGCGGGGTATAGATGAGGACGAAAGGCGCTGCGACCATCAAGCGGCGAAAGGGCTCAGGCGGTCTTTCCTGCAGAACTTCGCATCAGGCTGGCGATAGGAGATAAATCGATGTCGGGAACGCAAATGGCCAAGCCGGGTCGGGGGCTCGGTTATGCCCACATGGGAGAGAAGTGGGGCTGGTTCGTAGGACTCGGCGCGGCGATGCTTCTGTTGGGTATCTTTGCGCTAGGCGACGTAGCAGCGGTGACGCTGATCAGCACCATCTTCATTGGTGCCATGCTTCTGGTCAGTGGCGTGTTCCAGGCGATCCATGCCTTCATGGTGAAGACGTGGTCCGGATTCCTGCTGAATATGCTGGGCGGTATCGTCTACGCGATCGGCGGCATCTTGATTATGGACGAACCGGTGCAGGGCGCGGTGATCATCACGCTGCTCTTGATCGCCGCCTTGGTCATCGGCGGCGTTCTGCGCATTGTCGTCGCACTACGCCACCGCGATATGGGCGGCTGGTGGCTGATGGCGCTCAGCGGGCTGATCAGCATCGTTATCGGCATCTTGCTTTACGCAAGCTTGCCGTGGTCGGGGCTATGGGTGCTCGGCACACTAATCGGCGTTGAGTTGTTGGTGCAGGGGATGACTTGGCTGATGTTCGGCATGGCACTTCGGCGGATACGTCACCCGATCTAGTTAGCTGAGACTTTGGTGCAGGAGACCGCCGCCGATGGCGCCCCCCTACGGTCCGTCACATCAACGGGTCCGGATGGAGGTTGGCATGCAAAGAGCCGTCATCCGGTTGACCGCATTGCACCCGATTTTTGCTTCGGCCCGCGGATTGGGCAGAGTTCGGGCCTGGAGTTGCCGGCCGATGTCCCGCCCACGGGCGGTACGTCGAAACGATCGGCCGTGCGGCTCAGCGTCGCTTGCCTGGACGCAACCGCGTCACCGGACGCGTCGGAGCCGGCAGCGGCGTCCAACCGGCGATCGTCCGGGCGCAGATCCGGGCGTTCTCGTTGTCGGCGATGCCAGGGAACAGGCGGCGTAACTCGATCTCCGCCGACAGTTCTCCGTCTCGCTCGTAAGCGGCTCGGATCACGGCGGCATCAGCTTCTGAGACGGCGAGCATGATCGAAGGATGGAGATCGGCGCCTCGCTGGGGAAGCGAGATCAAGTCGCACCTGGATCGCGTGAACGACGATCCAGGGAGGGTCGCAGGGCTGCCAAGGCGATAGGCGGCGAAGTTGCCGCGGCACAAACGTGTCACGGCGTACAGCGCGGTCTCTTCACCGGGCGTCTCAAATCGCTTCTGACGAAACCGTGAAGGCAAGCAAACGGCTGACCGCCCCAGAAAGGCTCAGGCCACCTTGCCTGGGCGACGCCCGGCGCGGGAGATAGAGAGCCAGTGCAAGATCGTCGCCGCAATGAAGGTCCGGACCACCAATCGGAAGAGCCGCCACCTCTCGATGCTCGACGGTGAGTGAGTCCGATGGGAGAGCGACAACCATGCAGGTGATTTGGGCGATTATCGTAGGGGCGGTAGCAGGGATCATCGCTCGGTGGCTGTCGCCGTCGCCGAACAACCCCCAGGGGTTTGTGTTGACGACCGTGTTGGGGATCGTTGGCAGCGTCGTGGCGACCTTTCTCGGTCGTGCCATCCACCTTTACGGGCCAGGTCGAAGCGCCGGGGTGATTGCATCGATCGTCGGCGCCGTAATTGTATTGTGGATTTGGCATGCGATCGTTGATCGCACCCGAGCCTGACCGTTGCGGCGACGATCGGTTCGACACCCTGACCGTGCGGTAGACCGAGATCACCACAGACCATGACCGCTTTGGGTGGAAAACGGAACGGCTGCTATCGGGCGAGCGGCTCTCCTGATACGACATGAAAATGCTGAAATTTTCCTGTCTCTGCGGCCAAGTCCAAATCGAAATTCCAAGGCGGCCGGATTTCATCAACGAGTGCAACTGCACGTTCTGCAGCAAGTCTGGTGCTCGCTGGGCCTATTTCCATCTACCTGCGGCAGAACAAATTGTGCGCCCAATTTTGGGATACCTATGACGACATCCTCGAAGCCTGCAAAACCGCATGGAACTGGCTGATTGCCGACCCAGATCGCATCCGCTCCATCGGGACGAGGGAGTGGGCGTGTGTCAATGTTTAAGCGCATTAGTATAATTTGCTCATGCCGGCACGATATATCCGTGACCGATATAGTCAATGGCCCAGCCTGGGTTGGTTGCGCTTGCTGCCCCTGGACCGGAGGGTCTGCTTCGGCGGGCATCCCTCAGTTGGAATATAATCGCGATGCTCCGGCAACACCCGCTGCGGCCCTGAACTAGTGTCCCGATTCGGAAGTTCGCCATGCCTGGATCAGCCGCCTTACGAACTTCCAAATCGATGAGGACACTAGCAAAGCATTGTTTTCCAGTGTGGTTTGTGGTTCCGAAGTCCGCTCCGGGGATAATCACAGTATGGCGGACTTCGGAACCACCACACTAGGCGTCAGACGCTTCTTCACGATCCAAGTTTCGTTGGGATACATATAGGATACGTATTGCCAGAATCAGTCCGACTGTGATTGTCTCGTGCCACAAACCAGGGAAAGTAGTCGCCATATCGACAAACCAGCCATGCGGGCAGTTCCGTCTCGTGTTGATCAAGCCGTCGCATTATGACGATGCCGGTTATGTCATTCAGTGGTTCCGCTCCTCGATGCCGTCCAACAGTCTCGCCGCGGTCTACGGGCTGGCGATGGATTGCGCGGCGCGGCGCGTGCTCGGCGCGGATACCTCGATCGTGGTCGACGCCTATGATGAGACCAACACCCGCATCCGGCCGGAGCGGATAGCGCGCGACATCGCCCAGGCCGGGGCCGGCATGGTGGGCTTCGTTGGCGTGCAGTCCAACCAGTACCCACGCGCGATGGATCTGGCGCGCCGGTTCCGGGCGCTCGGCATCGATGTCGCCATTGGCGGCTTCCATGTCTCGGGCACCCTCGCCATGCTGCCGACCATCACGCCGGAACTGCAGGTCGCGATGGACCTTGGCGTCGTGCTCTATGCCGGCGAGGCGGAAGACGGATTGGAGGCGTTGCTGTGCGACGCCGCCGCCGGCACCCTGCGACCGCTCTACAACCACATGGCTGCGTTGCCGAACCTGGCCGGCGTGCCGATCCCCTACCTGCCTCCCGATCGCGTCGCCCGCACCGCCGGCCGGATGACGACGTTCGACGCGGGGCGCGGTTGCCCGTTCCAATGCAGCTTCTGCACCATCATCAATGTTCAGGGCCGCGTCTCGCGCCGCCGCACCGCCGACGACGTGGAAGCGATCGTTCGCCACAACGCCGCCCAGGGGGTGCAGAGCTTCTTCATCACTGACGATAACTTCGCGCGCAACAAGGACTGGGAGCCGATTTTCGATCGGCTGATCGCATTGCGCGAACAGCAAGCGTTCAGCATCAGGCTGACGATCCAGGTCGACACGCTGTGCCACCGCATCCCGCGCTTCATTGAGAAAGCCGGACGCGCCGGTGTCGCGCGCGTTTTCATCGGCCTCGAATCGATCAACCCGGACAGCCTGCTGGCAGCCAAGAAGAAGCAGAACCGCATAGCCGAGTATCGCGACATGCTGCTGGCCTGGAAGCGCATCCGCGCGGTGATCTGGGCCGGCTACATCATCGGGTTTCCCGCCGACACTCCGGCAACCGTGGCGCGGGACATCCGTATCATCCAGAACGAACTGCCGATCGATTTCCTGGAGTTCTTCGTCCTGACGCCACTGCCGGGGTCGGAGGACCATCAGAAGCTCGCACTGGCAAATGTCGCGATGGACAGGGACCTCAACCGCTACGACACGTTCCACGTCGTGACCGCACATTCGACGATGAGCCGCGGCGAGTGGGAGCAGACCTACTGGGCCGCCTGGCGCACCTATTACACCTTCGAACATATGTCCACGCTGATGCGCCGTGCCGCCGCGACCCGTATCTCGCTCGGGAAAATGCTGAGTATGCTGCTCAGCTTTTGGAGTCTGAGCCTGATCGAGCACACCCATCCGCTCGAAGGCGGCTACCTGCGCCGCAAGGTGCGCACCGAGCGCCGGCCCGGCTTGCCCGTCGTGCCGGCATGGCGCTTCTGGCCGGATTATGCTGTGGATTTCGTGGTGAAACATGCGCGTATCTCAGCGATGGCGGCGCGACTGTTGATGGTGCGCCACAGATTGAAGCACGACCCGGCGGCGCGGGAATACCGCGACCTGGCTCTGACACCGGTCGGTGACGAGAGCGCGTTGGAGCTGTTTACCGCGACAGAGGCAACGCGCCGTGCTGCAGGCGCGAAGCTGCGGCCGCTGGCGGGTGTCCGTTAGCTGAATTGGTAGGCGAGCCGGTTTTGCCGTCAACGCCACCCCACCCCGGATGATTTTCCCCGAGCCCGACGGCCCGTGGCGCGGTCCTTCAAATCTTTCGGCGTATGACAGTTGTATTTACCAACAGGTTGCAGAACAACCCGGACACTATCTTGCCGCCGACCGCATATCGCTGCCGCATTGCGGGTAAGTCCGACGAAGATCACAGGAAGCACTTCGTCCGACGAGAAGCCATTGTATTCCAGACGCTCAGTAAAAACATTTCCGTCGATGTGACCGTCGGCCGTTCAATACTCATGGCAACAGCCATACGTGTCCGCGTTCTGCCTGGCCGGCGGTTGTGTCCCAGGTGGTGGTGTAAGAGCTGTGGGTAAGTGGCCCGCCGGAGCGACCGTCCAGAGTCTGGCGGAGGCGGGCCACTTATCCACAGCGGTGGTCATTGCGACTCTTCGGTAAGGTTTGGTTGCGAACCCCAACGCGAACCAAGGACCCGACAATGACCGCGACCACCATGGACCTGAGAGAGCTGCTGGAGAAGACTGCCGACACCGACTTCCTGCGTGAGATGATCGGCTTCACCGCGCAACGACTAATGGAACTCGAAGTCGAGACCCTGACTGGAGCCCCGCATGGTAGCCGCAACGCCGATCGTCTCACCCATCGCAACGGCTACCGTTCGCGCGAGTGGGACACCCGCGCCGGAACGGTTGAGTTGCACATACCGAAGATCCGCAAGGGCAGTTACTTCCCCGGTTTCCTCGAGCCGCGGCGAATGGGCGAGAAAGCACTGACCGCCGTCATCCAGGAGGCCTACATCCAAGGGGTCTCCACTCGGTCTGTCGATGACCTTGTCCAAGCCATGGGGATGACGGGCATCTCCAAGAGTCAGGTCAGCCGCCTGTGCGGCGAGATCGACGAGCGGGTGAACACCTTCCTCAACCGTCCGCTGGAGGGCGAATGGCCCTATCTTTGGCTCGACGCCACCTACGTCAAAGTCCGCCAGGCCGGGCGCATTGTCTCGGTTGCCGTGATCATCGCTGTCGGTGTCAACGACGACGGCCGCCGCGAGGTGCTGGGGATGACGGTCGGTGCCTCGGAGGCCGAGACCTTCTGGACCGAGTTCCTGCGCTCCCTGGCGCGGCGCGGGCTGCGCGGTGTCAAGCTGGCAATCTCGGATGCGCACGAGGGACTGAAAGCCGCCGTCGCCAAGGTGCTGCACGCCACCTGGCAGCGCTGCCGAGTACACACCATGCGCAACCTGTTGGCCCACGCTGGACGCCAGGGACGCGGTGTCGCCGCCGCCTTCATCGCCACCGCATTTGCCCAGGACGATGCGGCCGCAGCCAAGGCACAATGGCGCAAAGTCGCCGATCAGCTCCGGCCCAAACTGCCGAAACTCGCCGCAGCGATGAACGAAGCAGAGACCGACGTGCTGGCCTACATGGACTTCCCCGCCGCACACCGGACCAAGCTGCATTCCACGAATTCGCTGGAGCGGCTCAATGGCGAGGTCAAGCGCCGAACTGACGTCGTTGGCATCTTCCCCAATGAAGACGCCATCTATCGCCTGGTCGGTGCCATCTTGCTGGAGCAGAACGATGAATGGTCGGTTCAGCGCGCCCGCTACATGACGCTGGAAACTATCGCAACCCTGAGCGATGATGCCACTGTCAGCCTGCCCGCAATGGCCGACTGACATGACCCGGCCAGACCGCCGGAGAGCGTAATGAAGCCGCAGGTTCTTACACCACGGCTAGGGGCACGATCTGGCCGGCCACGACGCGGAGCATCCTCTCATTCGGAAAAGCATTTCCCTGCCGGCGTGGAAGCCAGTCACTCATATCTCTGAGCCATCGCATCAGTCCAATATGCTTCGTGCTTCCGGGCAGGCTGACATCGCTTTAGTTTGGCGCCGGCATGCTTTCGTTTTTCATTGGCTGATCTCGCATTAATTCGACCGGCGAGGGATCCCTTGCGACCTCGGCGGTCAGCCGAACAACGAAATTGATGCTGGAAAACGGCGCTTCATGCATATCGCCCAGGCAGTCATGCAAGGTGATGTCACGATCACCGCCGATGGCGATTTTCCTGGCATGACCCGGCGCAAGGTCGGCGGATGGCACCGACGCCAGTCCGCGGGCAAAAACCGATGATTTGTTATCGGTGTCGACGACCTCCATGCGCACTTTGACGGGGCCAATGTCTCCGGATGTGCCGTTCCTGATCGTGAAGGCGATCATCGGCTGGCAGCCTTCCCGTTGCTCCGCCCAGTAGGTCTTGAAGCCGGAGAACTCGGCGCCTCCTGCACGCGCGACGTCGGATTGGGCGACCGCCGGCGTGGCGAGGGCTATCGTCGTGAGCAGGGTGGCGGGCAACAAACGCATCGGTAGTATTCCCCTATTGGTCCCTCATGAACGCTAGCATTCTGCCTGGATAGGCGGAAGGCAAACTCGCAGTGTCCCGCAAGGCTTGCCCCGTTGAGCGCGGCCCGAGCCATGCCAGAGCGCTGATCCTGAATGAATTCGCACAAGACTTGACATGCTTGGGGCACAGTGAGATCGCTTCGTCGCTTTGCTTCTCCCAAAGGCAGTCTTGTCCACACTTTGCTAGGGGGATGTCCAAAGTTCGCCGGGGGATGGTCTCGCCGCCGGCCTGGTGGAAGTCGAGCCGGGCGGGATGCGATACCTACATTGGCACCCCCAACGCGTACGAGTGGCAGTACCACATCGCCGGCCAGGCGCGCATGGGCGTGTTCGGGTCTTCGGAAGACGCCCGCACGTTCGACTTCCGGGCAGGCGATGTTGGCTACGTCCCGTTTGCCATGGGCCACTACATCGAGAATACCGGGGTCGAAACGTTGGGGTTCCTTGAACCGTTTGGCAGCCCGGTATTTGCCGATGTCTCGCTGAACCAGTGGATGGCGTTGCCGCCGCCCGAACTGGTGCAGGGCCACCTGATGCGCGTGACGAGGCTTCGGGCCGCTCGTTACCTAAACGGACCGCTCGTCAGCTACCAGGGTCTACCGACAACTCCCCTGGGTGGATCCTCCCTCCACTGGTAAATCGCGCTGCTGGGGCGCGCTGAGTAGGATGGCTTGCGTAACATAGCGGGTGTTTCATTACCGATACCACTCAAGTTCAGTGAGAAGTGCCTTTGCTTCCTGCAAATCCCTGGTATCGAAGCCTTCGGTGAACCAGCCGTAAACCGGAGCGAGCAACTCATACGCGGCTTGGCGCTTGCCTTGGTCCTGCCACAGCCGCGCGAGGCTGGTCGATGTACGCAGTTCCCACATTCTCGCCTGCTGGCGGCGCGCCCAGTCGAGCGAGGCGAGAAAGTTCTGTTCAGCACCTTCAACGTCGCCCTTAAGCGAGAGCATCCAGCCCTTGAGGCGTAGGATCTCAGCGTAGGAAAGCCGTTCCTCCCACCCGGGGCGCTCGATTTGGGCAATTTGCTCGTCGATCAGGTCCAGGGCACTATCCAGGTCACCGGTCACAGCCATGGCCTCGGCCAGGAACGCTTGCCAGGTCGGACCGCGAACCTTGCCGCCGCTCGCGGTCGAAGCCGCGATGCCGGCTTTCAGCGGGCCAATCCCTTCGGCGACCTTGCCTTCCCGGATAAGGGCCTGGCCCCATGAAATGGGTGCCAACAGCGCCCAGAGCACTGGAAGGCTGTTCTCCCGGCCCAGTCGCTCACATTCTTCGGCGCGCTTGCGCAGGTCGGTGAAGGTAAAACGCCGATCGAACTTGTGCGGCCCGAGCGTTAGTGCAAATCCGAGGTCGAAGGTATGACCGCGCCGGCGCGCGTGCGCGTCTTTTTCATTGCTCAAGTGCATCGCCCGGTCGGGGTAGCCAAGCATCCAGGCGCTAATCGCGGCGGAAATACCGGCTATCGTTTTGGGATCGTGGTCAAGGATGTCGGCAAGGTGGAAATGGTTCTCAGCGTCATAGAGGTCGAAAATTCTGGCGGCATGCTCTGCCGCCTTGGCGAACTCGCCCAACCAATTGTAGCTGAGGCAGGCACTCATATGTCCGGCGATGAGCAGGTCAACGTCGCCCGTCGCCTCTGCGACGCCCAGCATCTCCTCTACCCACCGCAGGGACTCAGCCACGCGCCCTTGCGCCAGGACGTTGCTGAACAGTGCCCAGTAGAGGGGCGTAAGGGCATCGTGGCGCTCGAGCGACTTTGCCAACGCAAGGGCCGGTTGCAGGCTGGTCCAGACTTCCTGAGCGGGCCAGCCTTTGAGCGCCCACCAGGCGATCCCCAGCAGGAAACGCAGCCCTAGTTCATTGGCGTCGCGTTGCGATGATTGCGGGAGGGTCGAGACCAGCTCAAGCCCCTGGTTGAGATGGGAAATGGCCTCCGGAGCGGCCATCCGCTTCACCGCGAGACTGCCGGCCGCCTGCCACAGCGGAATGGCGGCTTCACTAATGCCCGCTTCCGTAAGGTGATGGGCCAGCACTTCGGGCTCGGTGGTCTTGATGTGCGGGAAGCGCTGCTCGATCACTCGCGCTATCTTGGCGTGCAACTCCTGTCTGCGACTCTTGAGCAATGAGTCATACGCCGCGTCCTGCACCAGTGCGTGCTTGAAGGTGTAGATAGCATCGGGCGGTGTGCCACGGCGGAAGGCCAGTCCCGACTCGCTCAGCTGCATCAGGGCCTCGTCGAGTTGGGCCTGAGGCATCGGCGCGACCGCGGCGATCAGCTCGTAGTTGAACGTGCGTCCAATCGCTGCCCCGATCTGCGCAATCTCCTTTACCGGCATGAAGCGATCCAGCCGCGCCATCAGCGAGTCCCGCAGGGTGGTAGGAATAGTGACGGCGCGAGCGGAGCCACCGTAATCGTAATGATCGCCTGCCTCTTTCAGCTCGCCCGATTCAAGAATCGATCTGGTCAGCTCCTCGACAAACAGGGGCACGCCATCGGTCCTGGTGAGGATCTGTTCGAGCAGCGCCGCCGGCAGCGCTTTGCCGCCTGCAAGCGCTGAGACCATTGCGGCACTCTGCGCCCGGGTCAGCTTGGACAGGTTCAGGGCGCCGACATGCCCCTGTTCGGACCAGCGTGACTGAAATTCGGGCCGGTGGGTGAGCACCACCAGCAGTCGAACGGATTTCACACGGTCGATCAGCAGATCCAGCACCTCCAGCGTGGTGGGGTCGGCCCACTGCGCGTCCTCGAACAGCATCACGCTGGGCTGCTCGCGGGCGGCCGCTTCGATGACATCGACCAACGTCCGCAGCGTCTCGTCCTTCTGCCTCTGCGGCGTCATGGGCCGTTCGCCGTAGCGCGCCTCGAATGGAATGGACAGGATCGCAGCAACGAACCGGACATCGGCCAGCGGCCGGCCATAATGCGTGGCGACCAGTGCTTCGAGCTTGTCGAGCCTCTCCACCGTCGTCTCGTCCCGAGTGAACTTCAGCGTCCGTTCGAGGTTGTCGATGATCGGCCAGAAGGCGCTGTTCACATAGTAGGGGGAGCACTGGAAGCGCAGTGCCTGCACACCTTGAGTTCCAAGCCGCTCGCGCAACGCGCTCAGGATGCGGCTTTTGCCGATGCCGGGTTCGCCCGACAGCAGCACAACCTGGCCTTCGCCGTCGTTTGTCTGCGACCACCGGCGCAACAACAGATCCAGCTCTTCGTCGCGACCCACCAGCGGCGTCAGGGTAGTCCCGCCGCGGCTGGCATCGAAGCGGCTTCCGGTCACCAGGGCACGCTCGACCCTCCAGGCGTGAACCGGTTCGGCGATCCCTTTCAGGTCGTGTTCGCCCAGATCGGTCAGTTCAAACGCATTGCCGACCAGGCGACGGGTCGAGGCGGCGATGACGACCTGGTCGGCGACGGCCAGTCCTTGCAGACGCGCCGCCAGATTGGGCGTGCTGCCGATTGCCAGCTTTGACTGATCGCCTGTACCGGCCGGTTCACCGACAACGACAGGACCGGTGGCGATGCCGATACGGACCGACAGGTTCTCAGTGGACGAGGCCCGCCTGACGGTATGAACGATCTCCAACGCCGCCCGAACCGCGCGATCGGGATCTTCTTCGTGCGCCGTGGGCCAGCCGAAATACGTCAGGATGCCATCACCGACGTACCGGGCGACAAACCCGTCGTAACGCGCGATGACATCACCACAGAGGGTTCGATAGGCGTGCAACAGGCTGCGCAGTTCTTCGGGGTCGAGCTTCTCGCTCAGCGCCGTCGAACCCACCAGGTCGCAGAACATCACGGTGAGTTGGCGGCGTTCGCCCGACGACGTTGATGAGGGGTGATCGTCGGGTGGCCTGACCACCTGCAGGGATGCCGCGTCGTCCCGCAGCCTGGCGATAGCGACCAACAGCCGGCGCCGATGGCCCACGACGGCAACGCCCAGTTCCTTGAGGTCTTCGGCAGTGAGGTGGCTCAATTCTTCGGCGCTGACGTCATTCTCGCGGAATGCCGTCTCGTAGCGTTCAAGGCCGAGGTTTCGCAGCCAGCTTGCAACATCCATCGCCGTTTTCTCCGGCTCGGTGACGACGCTCCAGGCGCAATATCGCCTGGTTGGAGCACAAGTGTCGAGGGATAGAAGCCGGATCTGTCCACGTCCCAAAGTCTGTCGGAGAAATGGGATGCCGGCGCTGTCGATCCTCGTTGTGGGTTTCAGTGACGCGATAAGGAATTCAAGCGGTTGGTCCCTAGCGATTTCACTGAACTGTATCCCTTCTGGCTTCAGTGTGCGGCATAGAGTCACTTTACCGCCTCAATATGAAAGGGAACTTGGTTGCACTTTTACAGCGGGTCTCCGTTCGAATACGCGGGTTCTCGCCGGCGGGTGTGGCGCGTTCTGGGCGTCGAGCGCGTTCTGCCCCGTTCCGATGCCGGGGATGAGGTGGCGGTCGACCCGCTGAAAATCCGATTACCTGAGGTCAAGGTGCTGGTCGAACCTTCGCTGCGCCCCGGGAGATTGACATGCGCGACAGCGATGCCGACTGGGCGAGGCCAGGCCGCGGCGCGGTCTGCTCGCGACACTGGCTTGCCGGCCATCGATAACAACCGCTGACGTGGCCCCCGCGACATCATCCGGTATCAGCACCCGTCGGGTTCGGGCCTTGCTGCGGCGATCACATTCGCAGGGCAACGAGATAGCCCGGTTTTGCCGGCACACCGTGGTGTCAGGAAAAAGCGCCTGAATGCCGGTGCCCGAGCAATCATCCAACAGGGTGAATGCCGGTGCCCGAGCAATCATCCAACAGGCCATTGACCAGCACTACGCCAGCAAACTCGGCCAAGCGAGCGAAGTCTGGCCAGTGAGGTCGCGGGGCGCCGCAAGGCGCGGCCCGCCTGGCGCGTGCTGCCTGCCCAAGCAGGATTGGCTGACACAATGCGACCTCACAGGCGTGCATTGGCCAGTCCGGGGCAAGCCTCTTCGGCCGGACTGGTTCCCGGCGGTACCTGTCGCCAGCCGGGCAGGTCGCGATAACGGATCGACCAGTGACGGTCGGGGTCGTCCTGCAAAATACCGTCGAGAGGTCACTCGGATCATATTTCGCCCGCAGGCGGTGCTTCTCCGTGCCCTGTGGTCAAAACACCATCGTGTTAGAAAATGCTGTGCAGCCGGATCCCCTCTCGCCGCACCGTCACCTCCTTGAACGGCAGATAGTCCCGTAGCGATTGGAGGCTGTCAGTAAGGGTCGACCGGGGACGCGGACGCCGTGTCAGCCGCTCGGACCATGCCACAAGTGGTGGAATGCCGAGGGTGGAATGCACCTCCATGTGGTCGGGACCGAGCACGAAAAGGGCGAACGCCATTTCAAGCTCACGCAATGTCAGGCGGCGGTCGCTTCCGGATCCCAATCACCCGTCGGACGGATGTCCGTACACGCCGCGATACCCCTGCCGGGGGCCCTCCCCATCCAGGGCGCATTACCGGGATGGAGATGCCGGGAGCGTCCGTCCTCCTGTCCGCTGCATAGCCAATCGATTTGCATGCGCTTGGCGCATAAGTCTAATGACGCAGAGCAGCATTATCATTCGACGTTCGTGCCCCACTTTATGCCACCGAAGCCGGACATCTCGCCCGACTAAGAGATGGGGAATCCCGAATGAACAAGATCATTTTGGCCGCCGTTGCCGCCTTGAGCCTGGGCACGAGCGTTGCCGCTTTCGCACAGCCGCCCGCAGGCACCACTCCGCAGGACTACGGTTCCTCGGCGTTCAGCGATCATCGCAACGAGCCGCAGGTCCATTTCCTTGGACAGGGGACGGTCTTCGGCAGGCTCTTTGGCCATACGGATAACGGCCAGGCCGCAGCAAACAAGGCGGCCGCGACGCCAGCCAAGGGCAGTTAGTCGCTTCCTACAGACGGTGCATGAGGGCCGGAATCATTCCCGGCCTTTTTGCCGTAAGGGCAATGGCCGATGGTCGTGGGTGTAAGCGCGGTTGATCTACATCGTGGAACACGGTGGGTTACGTCCCGCTGATTCGGACGGTCACCTTCCGGCAGCATCGCCGCTGCGCCAACGCATCGAGCCGTATTCGCAGCACACCCGAAAAGGTCAGCGTGCCAGCATCCGCTCAGCCAGCGCTAACCGTGACCCTGATTGGAACCACGCCGACGTTCGCCCTTGGCGCGTTGGTGATTCTGGCCTTTTTCGCAACGAAGCCGCCACTGTCGTCTTCGTTCACGCTGCTGGAGCAGATGGGATGCGGGCTGTTGCCAATGGCATCGGCCGTCGACCTCGCCTGTCTCGTGCGCGGCTGCTGTATCGCCGCTGTTTACAAGACGCCTCATCCGGGCGCCCCGGCTAAGGCGTGTTCTTATCGGCGGCGCCACGTTCGATCTGGCCGGGTTGCTTGTCGGCTTGACGACCTGGGCGCTGAAACAGGACTTTTTCCTGGCCGATCTGATCCCGTCGCTGCTGCGGCAGGGGGTCTGGCCACGATGCGAAGAGGCGGTAATGCCATCCGCATGGCGCGGTTGGAGATCCCATTCGATGCCCCCCTCGACCATGCTCGCGCTGATCCCCCTGAACTCTAGCGCGTGCGTCCATGCATTCATGCCTCATTCGACCTGCATCGTTGTCAAGGTGCTCGCCATCGTCGTTCTTCTCCTTTTCATCCCGCGCGCACCGTCGGCGCTACATGTAACCGCGGAGGAACGGCGATTATGACGAACTCTACCGCGCCATCCCATCCAAACGCAGCGTCCATTCCATCCACGAGTCCCCAGGCGGCGGGATCCCGATCGGTCGTCTCGCTCTGATCATGATCTCTCTGTCAATGGACGGTCCGTGCACGACCGCACGTCCTTGGCCCTCTCGGCAGGCGTTGTGCCGACTATCATCGGATGGGGATGTTATCCAAGCCGATAGGTCGGACGAAGGCGGCGAAGAGACTCCACGCGCCGCAAATTAATAGAGATTCCTTTACGATCAAAGCATAGCAAATACCTGTGAGATCGACCTCCGTTTCATTTTCCCCGGTTGACGATTTGGTAGGATTGCGCTGGTTTATCAGTAAGAAGAAACATCGCTCGACATGATCATGCACGACAGCGTGGCGCGCTGTGCGGTCGCGTGCCGCGTGGTATCGCCAGTGAGAAAATCATGAGGTCTCGCCAGATTGTATCTTTCGCGATTGGAACGCGCAGAGCGGCTCATCGGTGCATCTCGGCTGCGATACGGACATGCGGCAGGTTTTTCGGCCCTTGCGTTGGCGGCGCGCCAATACAGGGTTTGGCGCTGAGCGCGGGGGCCGCATTGCTCGTCTCTGCCTGTTCCGGTCCCGGGGCTGAGGCGCTCGGCACCAATGTGCCGCTGGCGCATGCGCCGGATCTTTCCGGTGCGGCACCTCCTGGCGTGCTGGTTTGGCGGTCGCCCGATCTCGCTGAGCAGGAACGCATGGCGTCCTCGTATTACGTTCCGACGGCCACTGTGTATCACGGGCGAGGCTCTGAGTTCGAGATGCTGACCCCGCCACAAATCGAGGCGATCGCGGCCGATCTGACGCGGGATGCCCGTACGGCGATCGGGCATCGCTTCAAGGTTGTTGGTGCGCCGGGGCCGGACGTCTTTACCCTCCAACTCATACTGGTAAGGGTTATCCCGCCTCGTCCCGCTTACATCAGCAACGGACCGTATGATTTCGCGAGTTCCATCATTGGCATGCCCAATGTGCAGCCAGTCGACGCGGGGGTGTTGGTCGTATCGGGCAAGTTTATCGACGCCGCGAGCGGCAAGCTGCTTGTGGGATTTGTCGCGCCGGTCCATCCCCAGACGATGGACCTCCCGAATATCTCCGACCCGAACGCTGCCTATCGGTTCGCGGAACTGGCGAGCCAGCAGTTTGCTTCTGACCTGGTTGCGGCGATCGTCCGCCAGAGGCAGATTGGGCAAGAAATGCAACCGAAATAGCGTCGTTACGAGAGACGCATGGCTAGCAAATCGAAGCGCGGCGTCGTCAACGCAACGTCGACTTCGATAGGTGTATCAACGGGGATTGGAATGAAACTGATCCAATATGTATTCCGTCCGAGCGCAACGATTCTGGCTTGCCTGCTCTGGGGCATTTCCTCGTCCGCCAGCGCGCAAGGCACGACCGAGTTTCCCGGGCCCGTCCCAATTGCTCAATCACCGCCTTCGCCGCCCCCATCATCCGCGCCGACCGTAACGGACCCGTCTCCATTCGCTTCGGTCACTGCGCTCGGTCAGACGCTGAAGAATGATGGCGTCTACCTGCAACTGGGCTACGTCTATGACATGAATTCGCTTGTCTTGGGCGGCCTGAAACCGGGCACGTTGCCGAACGGCGAACTCTATTTTGGCACCGTCCTCGATCTTCAGACCCTCCTGAACATCCCCGGGGCATCATTCCACGTCACGTTTGACGAACGAAGCGGTTTCGGCCTCAACGCTAACGTTGGAACGCAAGGTCCATTACCGGCCGACACGGGCCCGACACGATCGATCCGTCTGTCTGAATTCTTTTGGGAGGAAGGCTTTGACGAGGACCGCATCGATGTCAGGATAGGTCGCACGAACCCGACGCTCGACTTCGCCACCTCCGACATCTCCTGCCAGTTCGTCGGCGGCATCATCTGCTCGCAGCCGGGCAGCTGGTATTTCAGCAACAATAACCCCGCATACCCGGCGTCAAGCTGGGGCGGATTCCTCAACGTAACGGCTACGCCGACTGTCTATGTCCGGACGGGCGTCTTTGACGACGACACGAGCTTCGGCGGCGCCAATGGCCTGAACTGGAACGTGGAGCACTCGGCCGGCGTATTCGTTCCGATGGAAGTCGGCTATCTGACCAACTTCACGAATGCCCGCTATCCTGCGAAATACGACGTTGGCGGCTATTGGGATGCCGCCAGCTATACAACACCCGCGGGGGTACCCCTCCAGGGACGTACGGCTATTTATGCACAGGCTCAGCAGACCGTATGGCGGCCAGATCGGTCCACTCACCAGAGCCTGACCCTGTTCGGCGGCGGAATCTTCTATAATGGCGGTGCTCCCTACTGGTCCCAAATC
Source organism: uncultured Alphaproteobacteria bacterium (assembly GCA_963817185.1). Lineage (GTDB taxonomy): Bacteria > Pseudomonadota > Alphaproteobacteria > Acetobacterales > Acetobacteraceae > Rhodopila. The sequence goes on from CAWFNN010000009.1 coordinate 780,412, forward strand.
TATGCGGGTGCGTTCGACCGGGCGCCCTTCGCTTGGCGACAGAACGATACCGTCGGCGTCATAGGTTCATATTACGCCAACGCATCCAACCAGGCGCCGACCGCACCCAGTCAATGGATTTATGAATTGAACTATGGCTACAGCATCATCCCTGGAGTCGTATTAAAGCCCTACACACAATATGTTGTCGCTCCGAATGACTTGCTGCCCCTGCCGGGCACCAAAAGGCCGTCGAATGCATGGATAGTCGGCTTTCAGGTGTCCGTCGACGTGGGACAGATGTTCGGCTTCCCGCAGTTCGTCGCCTACTGACACTCGGGACCAAACTCTATTGCAAGGGCATTGTCGTTTCGAGCAGGAGACGGCCGCGCTCAATTTCGGACGGCGCTGAATTTTCATAGCGAGTGAGACTACACGATCCGACCTATCAACCGCTCGGAAAGAGCGGTTGGCGGGCCCTGAGCGCGGCCGTCGAGCGCGGTGGGATCACCACCTCGATGCTGCGGCATGCGACTGGAACGCCGTGCGCGCCATCAGGCTGGCCTTGACCGCCGCGCCTGAGCAGCGAGCTTGCCCACTCGGTCCACAGGTCCGCCAGCACACCAGCGCTGTGTTTTTATACCAACCGCCCTTGATGTTGACCCATAAAAATGGGTCACCACGGTCGGTATCAGTCTTTGTTTTGGCGCGCGGCCGCCCCCGCAAACCCGCGCGATACCAACCGCCCGCGTTGACGTCGTGCGCTGGATGGCACCATCGCACTTGATCAACTCCACCTTCACCGCCACTTCATCCCGCTCCCCCGGTCGGCCGCCGCCAGCCGGATCCATACCATCCCCACGTTTGAGGCGGTCTCTGCCGACGTTCATGATCGGACGTCGGATTGCCGCTAACTTACACTGGAGTAATGAGGGGACCACGTGAAACCGCTGGGCGGTCGTTGCATCTGCTATATCCCAACAGCGAAAAGGCCAGGACGACCCGGCCTTCTGCGTTACGCCTTGGGGAAAAGCGGCCGTTAGCTGCCCTTGGCTGGCGCAGCGTCCGTCTTGTTCGCTGCCACCTGGCGATTGTTTGAATGCCCAAAGAGCCTGCCGAAGACCGTCCCCTGCCCGAGGAAGTGGACCTGTGGATCGTTGACGTGATTGGTAAAGGCGTATTTACCGTACACTGGCGGCGTGGAGCCGGCTGGCAGGCCCTGTGCGAAAGCGCTGCCCGTGCCGAGGCTCAACACGGTGAACACAGCGAGCAAAGTCTTTTTCATCGAGATTCTCCATCTCTCGTCGGGCGAGATGTCCGGCTTCAATGGCGCGAAGGTGGGGCCTCGACGTCGCATGAAAATGCTGCACTGCAGCATCTTAGCTATGCGCTCAATGCATACTGATCAATTGGCTATGCGGCGGACAGGTGTTGATTTGCATTAGATCTGACACCATTCGCAACATGCCGTCTCGGACAGCGGCTTCTGGTATCTCCATCCCGGTGATGCGCCCGAGATGAGCGGACCCAAGCGACGGTCGCGGGTCGACAGCGGACCCATCCAGGAGAGTATCCTTCATCCAGATTCCGAGCAGAACGATGCCCGTCGGGCGCATCGGGTGAGCCGGTAAGCAGGTCTGTTTCTAAGGGGGCTCTGCCGGGCAAGGCGGACAGGCTTCCGCTGCTTGATCACCGAGCGCTCCGAACCGGCAACCGACCACGACCTCCGGCTGTCCAAAAATGGCATGTGGCGCCACACAGGCTATCTGAGACGAGTTTCGGCACAATACGAAGGCCGGCGATACCAAGGAGATGGGCACTTGCGCCGACTCGGGGCATGACCGGCTAATTCAGGTGAGGTTACAGCGTGAACCGCAACGAGATCGCGCTGAACGAGGTCCTGACCCGAGGCGGTGTGCGCTTTTCCGGCGAAGCCGGCAGGTGTAAGCCACCGCGGCAACTTGAGGGAGATGATGCCATGCGTGATGCCGGGAATGACGATCGCGACGATGTCGGGGATCACCTGAGATGGCTGAGCTATCGCGAACTAGGCCAAGCTCGTGGGATCAGCACGGCATCGGCAATCCGATTGGCCTTCCGGCGCAAATGGCGACGTCAGGATGGCAATGATGGGACCGTTAAGGTGGCGGTTCCGTTCGACGAGGCCAACCCGCAGACGGACGTGGCCGATAACGAGGGAGATTGTGTCGGGCGGGATATAGGCCAGGTTGTTGGTCTCTTGGAAACCGCCGCTGCCATGCTGCGTGAGCGTGGGGAAGAAGCGGACGTGATGGTGGGGGCTTTGCACGCCAACGCGGAGGAGGCACTTGCGCAGGCGGAAGCGGAAACCGCGACGGAGCGAGAGGCCAGACGGCAGGCGGAGGGAGCTAGGGCGAATGCAGAGGCCCAGCTTTCCAAGGTCCGCGCAGACTTTGAAAGAGCATGCCGGGAAGCGGAGGCGCGGCGCATGACTGAGCAGGCTGCCAGAGAGAAGGCGGAGGCAGAGGCGGCGCAGCTCAGACAGGAAATCCAGGCCCGTCGGGACCTCGGCTTGCTGGCGCGACTGCGCGCGGCCCTTACGGGAAAGTGACCCGAGTTGCCGACATCGCGGGCATCCGTGATCGCGGCCGCTCCTCCTATTGGCGTAATGATTGTGAAGTCGTATCGTGGCACGATTATGCGCAAGATCGGAGCGAATACGATCCTCGATGTCGTGCATTATGCCGTTGGCAATCAGATCGTTCAGTTCTGAATGGTTGGTCGGACTGGAATGGTGCAGCCACTCCGCGGCCCGAGAGGCCGGGTGTCGATGATGCGGGCGGCGGCCTCAATTCGCCGTCTATTCGTCGCCGCACCGCTGATCGTATGCGCTTGCACGACGTCGGCGGACGTCGAAACGACGACCAAAACAGCCAATATGATCGCCGCCGCGCATGACGTCCAGGTCTGCAGAGGCACGATCGCGGCAAAGCCCGGTTATCAGGCGCTGGCGAAGCACATGCCGCTGGCGACGCCGTACAGTACGACCCTCCTGCAGATGACTGACGCCGCCTTCGCAAGCGATGACGACATCGTGACGCTTGGGCTCTGGCTCGATGACATAAGGAAGTGCCGCGAGCAGATCGTCGACGCCGCGGTGCGTGGTTTTCCAACGTCGCTGGCAGTCATCGTAGACAGGTGGAACAAGGACGACGAGGCGTTCGTGCTGCTCGCCACCCGGGAACTCCCGTGGGGCAAAATGGTCCTGAAACTGCGGACCAATCACGCCGAGATGCTCGACGCCATTGCCCGTCAGGAATTGCAACTGTCCCAGCAGTTGAGCAGCGAAAGACAGGCAGAACTGTCTAGACGAGTCGCTCTTTTCAACGCACTCACCAATTTGGTGCCATGAAATCGCGGGCGGTTGCCCGCCGCGAACCGGGGTAGCATCGCGAAAGAAGCATCCTTCTGATCAAGTTGATGAACCCAGAAAGCTACCGAAACGCGATAGCCGTCGCAGCAATACAGCCGACAATGAGAAACGGGCGACCGATGGTCGCAGCACGCGCTTCGGCACGGCGGACCCGCCGGGTCATGTAGCTTGTGCAGTTGCCCGGCAACACCGCCGACGGCAGACAGGATGCTGGCGGCGCGCATCGTCAACCCGCTCGGAGCCACCAGCGGAAGAGAGGCGGGCGATCGACCTATCAACCGGCTGGCAGATTTCGCCGATCGCGGCGGCCTGCCTGTGCATGGCGCGACGGGACCCCCGCACGATCGGCGAAGTACAGACCCTGAAGCAGGCATCACCGAGCTTCATCGCCATGCGACGGCGCGCGATGCGCTTCCGGGGATCTTGCGGAGCGACGCGATCGACAACCTCGACAGATGGCCGGATGAAGGCAGACCGATGCGGCCTTCCGGCGATACAACGTTTCGCGCGAACCGTGAACCGCGACCTCGAGGCAGTGAGGAATGCAGCAACCAAGCGCCGGAGCCGGGCCGGTCGAAGGCCAGATCAACCGACTGAAGACGTTTGAGCGAGCGATGTAGGGCCGCGCAGGCGTCCAGTTGCCCCCGGCGCAACAATTGCCATTCTTATAGCGAAACAGCACGGCAAGTGACGAAGACCCACGTTTCGTGCACTCTCATAGCCGGGCTCCGATGGCCGTTGGAGGCCCAAGACCCAGGCCCATGGAGGAAAATCGATGTCATTCTACCGAGGCATGACCTGCGAGAACGTGACCATCAATGGCGACAAAGGAGCACCTATCACGGCTTATGTGGCCAGACCATCTGGTCATGGCCCCTTTCCGGGGGTCGTGCTCGTCCACCATCTGCCGGGCTGGAGTGAGTTCTACATCGAGACGACGCGCCGGTTCGCGCATCACGGCTATCTCGCGATTTGCGCCAACCTCTACGAGCGCGAGGGTGGGGGCAGCGACAGCAACCCTGACGACGTCGCTGCCAAAGTGCGCGCCGATGGCGGCATCGCCGACTCCCAAATGGTCGGCGATACCGAAGCCGCCGTGAAGTGGATGCGCGCACAGCCCAACCACAACGGCAAGGTTGGTCTTTTCGGCTCCTGCTCGGGCGGCCGACATGCGTTCATCTATGCCTGCCAACGAAAGGACGTCGATGCGTGCGTCGAGCTATGGGGGGGCCGCGTGGTGATGGGCAGGGAGGAGCTCAATACCAAGACGCCCGTCTCGCCGATCGACATGACCAAGGACCTCTGCTGCCCGCTGCTCGGCCTGTTCGGCAACGAAGATCGCGCACCGAGCCCGGAACAGGTGAACCAGCACGAGGCTGAGCTCAAGAAGCACGGCAAGACTTACGAGTTTCATCGCTACGACGGTGCCGGCCACGGCTTCTTCTACTGGCACCGGCCGCTCTATCGGCCCGAGCAGGCAATGGATGGCTGGAGCAAGGTATTCGTGTTCCTCGGCAAGTATCTGGCGAAGTAGGAGGGCGGGACATGTGCACGTCCATCATCGAGATCACACACGCGGAGGGCATGGCAAAGCGCGGGGACCAATGGTTCCCGCTATCGCGAGCGGTGGTTGCCTATGACCACGCGCGCCACGCACCGCTAAGCGACGTCATCACGCTCGACTTTATCAACACCGCGCTCGACCCCGGTGCGCGGGCGGGTATCGAACTGACGCTGGAGGCGGCCAAGGAGTTGCGCGCCGCGCTCGACCGGGCGATTACCGCCGCCGAGTTCGAGGAGGCAGAAGTGCGGGGCAAGGGAGCCTCGTTCTAGATGCATGACGAGCCAGCCGCGATTTATTTCGGGCACGTGTGGCGCCTGGTTGGGCTGCTAGGCCATTTTCATTTTGACCGTGCAGGCGGAAAATGGCCTACGTTTTTGTTTAATCGCATGATTCACGCGCCGGGGACTGTATCATCCCGTTTGTCCGCGGTGCGCGCTGAGATCAACGGCCCGTGACCGCGTCGGCCATGTCGGATGCGGTCGATCTGGGTATTGAGTCCATGCCCCGCCCCTGGCCGACCTATGCCAGCGCGAGATCGCGATATTCGTTCGCCGTCACCGCGTCGCATTGTTGCCGAAACGACGGAAACGTGCCGCCATAGCGCATGATCCTGCGGGTCTGCTTGCCCGCGACATTGCTGTTGACGCCGGTCATCCACGAGTTGACCTCGTTGGACAGGAGCCCCTGGCCCAAAGCCGCAACATGGTCAGTCCAGGCCGCTACGCCAGCCTCGGTTGCCTCGATCCGCGTCAGTCCGTGATCGTGCGCGTGCCGGATGAGGCCGGTCACCCACTCGACGCTGTATTCGGCAGCGCGCGGAAAGTTGCCGAGGCCGGCATGCGGCCCCATCACCATCAACATGTTGGGGAAGCCCTGCGCCAGGATGCCAAGAAAGGTTTGCGGACCATTGCTCCACTCGTCCTTCAGCCGGCGGCCATCAACTCCCCTGATGTCGATACGGTCGAAACTGCCGGTGATCGCGTCGAAGCCGGTCGCGTAAATGATCAGGTCGAAAACGTATTCCGCATCGCTGGTCCTGATGCCAGCGGGTGTGATGCGCTCGATTGGCGTCTCGTTGATATCGACAAGCCTGACGTTGGGCTGGTTATAGACCTCGAAGTAATTCGTCTCGAGCGGCACGCGACGGGTACCGAAGCCATGGTTCTTCGGGATCAACCTGTCGGCCACCGCCGGATCTTTGACGCGCTGGCGGATCTTTCGGGCGATGAAATCCGATATCAGTGCGTTCGCCTCGCGGTGCACCAGGATATCGCGAAAATTCCCCTGCCAGATGCCAAAGCCGGGCTCCGCGTAGAGCTTCTCCCAGAAGGCCTCGCGCTCCTCCGGCGTCACCTCGAATACGGACCGCGGATCGGGCTGATGGATGAAGCAGCCGTTGGTTTCGTTGCAGCGGGCGAAGATCTCGGGATATCGCGCCCGGATATCACGCATTTCCTTATCGGTGATTTTGGCGTTGTGCAAGGGTGCGGCCCAGTTTGGGGTGCGTTGGAACACGGTCAGATGGTCGACGGTCCTGGCCACTGTTTGGATGGTCTGTATACCGGTCGCGCCGGTCCCGATCACCGCGACGCGCCGGCCCTCGAAACGGACCTGGTCCTTGGGCCAGTAATGGGTGTGGCAGGACTGCCCGTCGAATGTTTCGACCCCCGGGATGCGCGGCATGGTCGGCGCCGAGAGTACGCCGATGGCGGTGATCAGAAAGCGCGCGCGGTAACGACGGCCGTCTTCCAGCGTGACGTTCCAGGCGCGTATGCGCTCATCATAGTGCGCCTCGGTCACGCGGCTGTCGCATTGGATGTCGCGGCGCAGGTCGAACTTGTCCGCCACGTAATTCAGGTAGCGCTCCGTCTCTGGCTGGCCCGCGAAATGCTCGTCCCAGTTCCATTCTTCCAGCAGTTCGTTGGAAAACGAGTAGCCGTAGGACCAACTTTCGGAGTCGAAACGGGCGCCGGGATACCGGTTCCAGTACCACGTGCCGCCGACGTCGCCGCCGGTCTCGAAAACCCTTGCCGTGAGGCCGAGTTCCCGCAACTTGTAGAGCTGGTAGAGGCCGGAAACGCCGGCTCCGATGACAATGGCGTCGTAGTCCGGAATCTGAGCCGCGCCAGTCGGAAAGACGGTTTCATTCAAGGCGGTCATGTGCTGCGGGTCCTGTATGCTGTGCCGCAAATTGGGGGCTGTCCCTGGCCAGGCCTGAGCCTCAATCCCTACGACGCGACCGGCCGGTCGGATACCCTACTTGACGGTAGACTAGCCGCGATCCCGGCGTTCGGCAACAGCACGATAGCTCCAGCACGATAGCTCCGGCAACACCACTGGGGACCGTCCAGAGATTTTGGAGGATCATGCCGCTTCGGCAAAAGCCCGGTCCGCATTGGCAATTCGGTCAAATCGATGCCCAAGCTCGGCACCGAGCGTGTCGTTGTAGATAGCGCAACGAACTTGGAGCAGCAGATCCACGTCATTTCGTGACCATCGCATCTGCTAAGCCTTGTTCATTCGTCGGTTGATGGGGAAGTTCGCCGTCCCTTCGGTGATCGACGTTCCGACCCGCAGACCGGTGGACACCATTTGGCATAATTGACCAGCCACGTGCCTTGGCTTCGGAGACATTTGCCGACCGCGTGCAACGCGTGCCACAACTTGCGCGATGTCGCGCCCTTCACACCTTGGCTGTGTTCACCTTTGAAGACACGCATGACCTAGCGGATCCGGTTGATGCTGCGCTGGGAATTTTTCGCCTTGCCGTTCCGAATACGCCAGGGCAGATCTTCGACTTCGGGGACGATCACGGCCTTCGCCGTCACCCGGGTCAGGGTGGTCAGCCGACAAACTTTGTGTCCATCAGCTTTGTGTGTTGCAAATGCATCGCGAAATGGAACCAGTTCAATCCGGGTTGTCGCCCACCTTGGCCGGAACCGTGCACAGACCCGGACAACCGTCGGTGAAAGAGGTCATTTTGGTGGTGTCGGTCCGGTTTCCTCGGCCCGCTGGATCAGCGTGCTGATGTCGGTATCGGCCCCGATGACGGCGCCAAAAACCTACCGCCAACCGGCAACCGTCTCGACGTTGCCGACGCGGACCTCCCAGCGGCGTTCGCCGTCTTCGCGGCTGCGTATGAAGGTGGAGTCCAACGTGACAGTGATTGCCGCGGCGGCGGTCGGCGGCTTCTCTGCCGCAGCATCGGTGAGCCGCCTGCCGCCGACGGATGGCGGCGGGTGCGTGGCTGCCGGCGAGGAAGTCGGCGAAGTAGGCGCCTACGGTCGTCGGCGCCGCCTGAACGGGGACGAACCCCGCGCCGATGCGATCCGCGTCCGAACGGGACATCCGGTTAACGTTCTGCCGTTCGACCCAAACGAACTCCCGCCACTTACAAACTGGAGCAGTCATGACCTTCGACCCTGAGCGCTTCGCGGCCACGTTGCTGGCGTCCATGCCCGACGCCGTCGTCTATTCCGATGCGGAAGGGAAAATTCAATACTGGAACACGGGCGCAGAACGCATCTTCGGCTTCACCGCATCCGAGGCGATTGGCCAGACGCTCGACATCATCATTCCCGCGAACCTGCGCCGGCGCCATTGGGACGGATACGAGCAAACCATGCGCACCGGCGTGACGCGGTACGGCGCGGGAGACCTGCTGGCCGTCCCGGCCATCCGTAAGGATGGATCGCGCATGTCGACCGAATTCACCATCGTGCCGTTCAAGGACGAGACCGGCCGGATGCTCGGCATCGCCGCCATCATGCGGGATGTCACCAAGCGCTTCGAGGAGATGCGAGCCCTGCGCAGGGCCGCCGCGGCCGCACCATGAGCGCGACGCCGCCTCCGCCGTGCATCGCGTTTTTTGAGATCGCCGAACCTCGAGCTGCGATAACCAACGATAACCCGCGACCCTTGGGCGACGACCGGGCTGGACGAGGCCGTGCTGGCGCGACTGGTCCGCCCATTCCATGCCATCGCCCGCCGGGACGAGGTGATCGGGCATCTGTTCGACGGCTTACGGGACCGGGAGAAGCGCATCGCCAAAATCACTGCGTTCTGGTCCTCCGTCGGGCCGCTGACCGGCCGCCATCATGGCCAGCCCTTGGCGGCCCATCGGCCACCGGTTTTGAGCCCGGCATCTCATTCGCCGGCTGGCATTGTTCGAGACGACGCTGGACGAAGTATGTGCCCCGGAAGCTGCCGCGCATCCGATGGAAAAGGTACACCGGATCGCGCGCAGCCGGGAGCTTGGGACGGCGGTCCACAGAGGCGAATTGCCGTCGCGCACGGGTTGGACACGATGAGCGATGACGACATGTCGCGGCTGTTGCTCGCCGCCTTTCATCACCAGGTTCTGGAACCTGATTCGGATGCTGGCCTTGATCGTCTGGCCGCTTTGATCGGTGGCACCTCGAAGGACGACATGCGGCTGGCCGTCGCGAACGTGGTCGCGGCTGGATACATCCACGACCCGGTCCGCTTGCCCGCGGGCGCGCTCCAGTGTCACTGGCATTTGGAGTTGACGCCCCGCGGCGTCGAAGCGGCTCGACGGTTGCGGATCTCAGCAGGAGATCTTCAATGAAGGTACTCAGCGTTGTCCGCGGCTGCGCGGGCAAAACGGAAACAGTACGGCCTCTGGTCGCCGAACCGACCGGACGTCGGTTGCGTGTGTCGACGATCAAGCGCCTACCCGATACGGTCGATCTCGAGAAGCCGGGGAGCGGCACCTGGAGGCATCGCGAAGCCGGAGCCGAGGAAGTCATCTTGGACAGCACAATTGCAGTGGCGCCGCTGCAGGAGATGCCGACGGAGGTAGACGAGCCGGACGTCGGGGTCCTGCTCGCGCGTTTGGCGCGGGAGGATATCGTATTCCTGCAGCGCTTTCGGCGCGCACACTATCCGAGACTGGATCCGGTGCAGCCGGAACGGGATCGGCGCCCGATCGCCTTACACGACCCGTTGCAGGCGGCTAGATGCGCCTATGCCGTTTCTGCCGTTGGCTGACATCGGAGCGCTGGCAGACTTCGTGCTGCTGCATGCGGCGGAGGCGGATCCCGACGAGGCGTTTGCCGCTGCGGCCGAGTAGCGGTCCCGGTGGCTGGGAAAAGGACGAGCGCGATGAAAGCCTTCAGCTTGATCGGCGAATGTCGGGAGAAGTCGGAGCTGGTCCGGCAACTCGTGGTGGAACTGACCGGACGGGGTCTGCGCGTATCCACCATCAAACGGGTGTCCGACGCTGTCGACCTCGAACGGCCGGGCAGTGGCACCTGGAAGCATCGTGCCGCAGGAGCAGAGGAGGTGATGGTTGCCAGCGCCAGCCGTTTTGCGCTCATGCGGGAGATGCCCACGGACACCAACGAACCCGATGTGGGCAGCCTGCTGGCGCGGATGGCCGCGGTCGACATCGTGCTGCTGGATGGGTTTAAGCGGAGCAGTTATCCGAAGATGGAAGTCGTCCAGACCGGCCAGGATCGGGCGCCGTTCGCAACGAACGACCCCATGGTGCTGGCAATCACCTCAGCGGTGCCGGTAACGGCCCCGGTGCCCGCTTTGCCGCTATCCGATATTGGGATCCTGGCGGACTTCGTCGTGGCGCACGCGGTGGCCGCAGGAGATGGAAGCGGCAGGCAAAGTTCGGGGCATCACGACGTCGGTTCAGTCGCCTAAAGACTGTAGGGGCGGCCGCGCAGGATCAGAGTTCCCTGAGGCGTCGGTGGCATCCGGGGTGAAAGGATCGCAGTTGCCGACGAGGCGGTACATTGGGAATGAATAAGTTTGTGCTCATTTTCCGCCCTCGCCGGTCTAGAATGGCCACTCAGCCGAGGCCCCATACAGCGTGAACGCGTCTCCCCGCAACGTTGTAAGCACATATGCCCAGACTTCCGTCACGAGGGGGGCTGCTGATCGCCGAGACGCATGATAACGTCCACTCGTCCTTCCCGATTACTCGGCGCGAGCTACTTTTCCTTGATCGCGACACCGGTCTTCGTTTGGCGGTCCTGCCTGAAAATGCGCTCACTTTCGACCGTTGTACCACGTTTGCCGGGTCACCGCTTCCCACCCATTCACGATCCCAATTCGCCCGATTGGAGCCGCGGGCGAGTTAAGAGGTGGCCGGCCCGCTTCAGCCCGGCAAGGTCGTGCATGAGACGTTATCGTACATCTGACGGCATCCGATAACCCTCACCAAGGCGGCCGCGAGACCACCGATCGGGTGGTCGCAAATGGACGTTATCAATCCGGCAACCTTCATGAGGGACTTGTTTTCAGCAAGATCGCGCTGACCTTGGCTGACGGACGGCGAGCGACACAGTCATCGGGCAAAGTGGATGCGCGCTCTTCGACACAACCACCAGGTCTTTCGACATGGTCGGCTACGGCCTTGCCGTCCTGAAGCACAGGGAGATCGACCATGATCAGATGCGTCAGGATGTGGACCGGCGAGGACGGCAACTCCGTGTTTGAGGAAGGCACGATTGCGCTGGGCGAAGGCGAGCGCGGCGACTTCATCGGCGAACCAACCAAGGCCAAGAATATCTCGTTTCGCGAGACCGTGTCTGGCGGATCGTTCGAATGGCATCAGGATCCCGAGCCGCGCTACGTGATCACGCTCGCGGGAACGCTCGAATTCGTGACGAAATCAGGCGCGACTTTCACCATTCGCCCCGGCGACATCCTCATCGCGCAGGACAACAGTGGGTCGGGCCACGAATGGCGGCTGATCGGCAACGACCCGTGGCGGCGCGCCTACGTGGTGTACGAGGAAGGTGCCGATCTGGGCTTCGTCCCCGCAAAAGCCAACCCCTGATCGTTCGGGAGCCACGTCATGCCAGTGCAGAAATTGGAGCCTCCGGACGTCGTGCTCATCGGCGCTGGCATCATGGGCGCAACGGTCGGCACCGTGCTCAAGGAACTGGAGCCGTCGCTGTCCGTCGTGATGTTCGAGACGCTCGATGACTGCGGGCAGGAGAGCTCGGAAGCCTGGAACAATGCCGGGACCGGTCACGCGGCAAATTGCGAGCTGAACTATACGCCACAACGCCCGGACGGCACGGTCGACATTTCCAAGGCGCTCGAGGTCAATACAGAATTCGATATCTCGCGCCAGCTCTGGGCGCATCTCGTCCGCAAGGGCGCGATTCCTGATCCGCGCGCCTTCATCCACCCAATTCCGCATATGAGCTTTGTCTGGGGCAGTGCGAATGTCGGGTTCCTGCGTGAGCGCTACAGGCAGATGTCCGCCCACCATTGCTACCACGGCATGGAATACAGCGAGGATCGGGCAAAGATCGCCGAATGGGCGCCGTTGATCATGGAGGGACGCACGGGCAACGAGCCTGTGGCTGCGACGCGCATTATCACCGGCACCGACGTCGATTACGGCGCGCTGACGCATCTCCTCGTTGCGCAGCTTGCCGCGCAGGACGGTTTCGCGGTGCACTACAAATCCCAGGTCGTCGGGCTGGAGCGCGAGACGAATGGTCGCTGGCGCGTGACCGCCGAGAACACCTCCGACCGGACACGGCAGAGCGTTTCGGCGAAGTTTGTATTCATCGGTGCAGGCGGCGCCTCGGTCGACCTGCTGCAGATGTCGGGAATTCCTGAGGGCCGGGGCTATGGCGGCTTTCCGGTGAGCGGCATCTGGCTGCGCTGCGATGTCGAGGCGGTCAGCGCGCGTCATCACGCCAAGGTTTACGGCAAGGCGGCCAGTGGCTCGCCACCGATGTCCGTTCCGCATCTTGACACGCGGGTGATCGCCGGGCGCAAATCCTTGCTGTTCGGCCCTTACGCGGGTTTCTCCTCGAAGTTCCTGAAGCACGGTTCGCTGACCGATCTGTTCCACTCGATCACGCACGACAACATCATACCGCTTCTGGATGTCGCCAAGGACAACATCGACCTCACCGAGTATCTGATCGGACAGGTATTGCAGAGTTCCGCCCACCAGTTCGCGGCGCTGGTGCAGTTCTTCCCCCTTGCGCAGCGGAGCGACTGGAAGGCGGCCGTGGCAGGCCAGCGGGTCCAGATCATCAAGCCGGACCAACAGCGGGGCGGCATCCTCGAGTTCGGCACAGAGCTGGTGCCGGCGCCTGACAGGTCGCTCGTCGCGCTGCTCGGTGCGTCTCCCGGTGCATCGACCGCCGCGTTCATCGCGATGGAAGTGCTGCAGACGTGCTTCGCCGATCGTCTGACGGAGGACGCCTGGCTCCCCGCCCTGAAGCGGATGATTCCGACCTATGGCATCGACCTGAAGCAGGACGCGGATGCCTGCCGTCGCACGCGCGCCGACACTGCACCCGTGCTGAAGATCGAATCATTTCCTTGAGCCGACGATAGCTGATCGGATAAGCCACGTACCACCGTACACCTCACAGGATCATCTCCCGCTCGAAGTGGCTGCCCTCGAACTCGATCATCGCCGGTCAGCCCATCAGGGCCCGTCGCCGGCAATCTTATGCTGAACCACAGCTATCGGGAAAATCTGCGACAGAACCTGTTCGGCTGCCTCGTTGATCCGCCTTCACAGGCTGGCAATGGCAGAGGTCAGCGAAATGGGATCATCGCGCTCAATATTCTTCCGTGCTCGCTTCGACCGGCCGCCGCCACGCACAACGTGTGTCAGGTCTATGCTTGGAGGATTGCGCGGTTTTCCCTTTTCGCCGCGTCGTGCCCAGCGAGCTCGCGGGCGATCCGTAGAACCTCCGCGCGAGTATCAATGCGCGCAAATTCCTTAGCCATCGCGGCAGCTCGCACCCGGTAACGTGGCTCGTCCAGAATGGCGCGCACCGCATTGCGCAGAGGTCCAACCTCAGCGGCGTTGGTGCGCAGGTTGATACCGACGCCAGACCATGCCACTCGCGCGCTTACGTCGGCCTTGTCCTCGGTCAGCCCGGCGGCAACGATCGGGATACCGAAACTCAGTGCCTGATTGACAGTGTTATAGCCGCCGTTCGTGACGAGGACGTCAACTTTCGGCAGAAGCCATTCGAACGGGAGGTAGCTTGCAAGCCTGACATTTTCGGCGATGGGCCCTTGTATGCTTTCGATTGGGCGGCCGCCAGTCGTCACGACCACCAGGATGTCGGGTTCGCCCGCAAGTGCTTGTAACGTCGGCTCGACCAGTAGTCCAAAATCATGGTTGGACACTGTTCCTTGGGTGACGAGCACGATCCTTTTGCTCCCATCGAGATCGTCGGCCCAGGCCGGCAAGCGGGACTGATTCGGGGTGATCGGCAGAGCGCCCACGAAGCGGACCGAAGACGGAAGATCGGCTCTCGGATATTCGAAGCTCGGCACAGTCAGTTGCAAGTGGATGTCCGGGAGATACTCAACGGCATCGAGAACGCTCATCTCTAGTGGCGGAGCACCAACAGACGCCAGGCACTTGTTAAGGTGGTTGCGGAACGGGTCAGAAAAGACCTTGTCGACCTGTTCAGCCAGAGCCGAATATTCACGCTGCTCACTCCCGGTCCGAGCCGGCGGCACGCCGGTGTTGCAGGGCGCCTTGTCGTCTCGCCGCCAAAGCAGATACGTAGTGCCGCAGAACATGATGGGAGGCCTCGCAGAACGCGGTCCGAGCAGCATGGGGAGGGCGCCCATGAACAGGTTGTCGGTTACGATGAGATCGGCCTTGAAGTCCTTCATAATGTCTATAAGGCCTTGATGCTGTGCCGCGAGCGGATCGGCCAAGACGCGTTGAAAGTAGAAGAGCGTCATCTCGGGGCCCGGCGGCAAGGTTGCGAATTCAGGATAGGCCGTGATCATATCGCTGCTGTCGATGTCCGCGGCCTCCGGGAACGGATGGAAGGCAGCACCGATCCGCTCGACGCGCTCGCGAAGGGCGGTGGCGGAGAGGCCAACAACTTCATGGCCTTCTTCGACGAGAGCCCGACCGATGGCGAGCACGGCGTTGAGGTGGCCGAGCAGCGGAACCGACGAAATAATGACTTTCAACTCTCTCTCCTCGGGTGACTGACATGGAAGCAGGGGCGATCAGGTCCGCAGCGACCTGGGGGGCACAGCCGAGCGACCTCACTTTGCGCAAACCGACAACGCATGCGACGCGTGCCGCGTGTAGCGCCGGCTGCGCTGATCGCTCATCCTGGCGGCGGTGGGGGCTCCTTTTGGAGGTCGTTCGTGCCTTCAGATCGTCTTTCCTTCCTGCCGTCTGACCTCATTCGCGATTGGGTGCAGGAGATCCGCTGGTGCCGGGCCGACGACACTGAATCCCGTTCCTTGGCTCGCCCAGGTGAAGCCGTGGATATCCCCGTAACTGTGCTCAGACATCCGGGTATCTTTATCGATGGCCATCGGCCGGACCAGCATGGCGAGGCGTTGATCCAGCGCATTACTATACATCAGCAGGCCGGCGGCCCCGTGGGGAGTCGCGACCAGGCGCCCGCCCATAAAGGTGTAGCCAGATTCCGTCAGATCGGGCACGGAAACCGTTCGGCCGGTCCGAGATGCGATCCAACTGACGAGTTGAGCCTTATCCGTCGCACCGAATTCCACCGGATGGGAGCGATCAACCCCGTACACGTCGAAGGTATAGGCGGCCTCCTGCGCAAGCGCGGCAATTCCTCTGGTCTCCGAGCGGTCGACCGCCGTGCCTCGCAGTGACCAGCCGCCTGCGGCGCCGACCGCCAACAATAGCACGGACGCCGCCATCGAGCGCCATGACCATGTCTGCGATCGATGTCGTCCTTCCATCACGTGGCGCAAATTGAGCTGCGGCGGAATCGGTTCGTCCGCGATCGGCGCGGCGGCAGCGCGGATTGCCTCGCGCTGGCGACTGAAGGCCGCGATTCGCGCGGCAATCTCGGGATGAGCATCGAGGTAAGTTTGCACCTCGCTGCGCCGCTCGGAGTTCTAGCAGGTGATCGACAAAGCCGTGCAAGTCGTCTTCGGTGATCGGGTGAGAGGACGTCACTGAACTCTCCGCAAATAGGGCCGGTCGGACGCGGGCTTTCCCTGCTCTTCGACCAGCTTCAGAAGCCGTGCGCGAGCCCGGGCCAGCCGCGACATCACGGTACCAATCGGAATGCCGAGAATGCGGGCTGCTTCGGCGTAACTCACGTCTTCGAGAGAAACAAGAAGCAGGACGCCGCGCTGCTCGTCGGGTAGCTGTCCAACGGCCGCCAGGATATCGTCATGCCGCAGCGCATCCTCCTGTGCCGACGGCACGGCAACATCCAACTCGCCGGCATCGTCCAAGGGAAGCTCCCGACGACGCCTCGCCGCCCGCCGTAAGTGGTTGACCGCCAGGTTGTGCAGGATGGTGAAAAGCCACGTACGCGTATCGCCGTCGGATCGCCGCTGATGCCAGCAACTCACCGCCCGCTCCAGGGTGTCCTGAACCAAATCGTCCGCGGCTCCGGCGTCGCGCACGAATGTTCGGGCGTAGCGTCGTAGCGAAGGAATAACCGGCTCGATGAGATGCGCCATGTCAGTCATCGCGTCGTTCTCTCAGAGGCGCGTCGAAGGCTTCCATCATATCAGTCTCCGGCCTTTGAATTACAGGCCTATGGAAGGGAGACAATCTTCACCTCGCTTTATTCCCCGCGACCCGACTTTTCCCCGGGAGACCGCAACAGGCGCTGTTGGGGAAAGCGGAACGGCGCCTCGCGCACGGTCGCGCTCTTGAGTTACATGTTACCAATGGAGAACGAGAACGCACTGTCGCTCTCCCACGCGCTTAATGCAGACGGAACATTCTGGGAAGCGGCCCAGAGTGCTCCGCGGTCTCTATGCGAGGGCCGGATCGTGTCCGGCCTTCTCCGAAAGGCGCTGCTACTTGGTGATGGAGACGTGGCGCAGCGGCATCGCGTCAGGCTGCGGCAGGTCCCGCTCACTCCATCCGCCGCCCAGCGCGCGTATCAGCCGCACGCCGGATTGCAGGTACTGCGTCTGCAACTCCAGCAGCTGCTGCTGCGCCCCGAGCAACTGCTCCTGCGCCACCACTACTTCAAGATAGTTGACGGCACCGTTCACGAATAGCGCCATCGCCTCGTTCAGCGTGTGCTGCGCCGCATCGACCGCCTTGCGGTCGGCGTGCAGTTCCCCTCCGTACCAATGCAGTTGGGAGAGTGCATCGGCAACTTCCTTGAACGCGGTGACCACGGTGTTGCGGTAGTTCGCCGTGGCCAGGTTGAAGCCGGCGATCGTGGCCGCCTCCTGGGCACGCAGGAACCCTCCCTCGAAGATCGGCAGCGACAGGCTGGGACCCAGCGACCAGAACGAGTTGGGCGCACTGACCAGGTTGATGTTGGCGGATTGGTAACCGCCGATCGCGTTGAACTGGACGTTGGGAAAAAACGCGGCCCGCGCCACGCCGATCGTGGCGTTCGCCGCCGCCACCTGGCGCTCGCCGGCGGCGATATCGGGCCTGCGCTGGAGCAGCACCGAAGGCACGCTCGCCGCTAGCTCCAGCGGCTTGATCGGCGCGAGCGACGAAGCCAGCGCGAAGGCCGGGGCCGGCACACCGATCAGTGCCGCGATCGCGTGCTCGATCAGCGCCCGCCGGGCACGGAGGTCCTGCAGCTCCCCCTGGGCGGAGTAAAGCTGTGTCTCGGCCCGCGAGACGTCCACGCCGGAGGCGATCAGCCCCTGGAAGCGGTTGCGCACCACATCGTAGGCTTTCTGATAGGCGGCCACCGTGCGGGCCAGCAGATCTTCCAGCGCATCCAGCCCGCGCAGCTCCAGGTAGTCGTTGGCCAGCTCCGCCTCCAGGCTGAGTCGGACAAAGGCCAGATCCGCCGCGCTGGCCTGGGCGGCCGCCGTGCCGGCTGCGACCTCGTTGTGGATGCGATCCCAGAAATCGAACTCATAACTCAGGCTGCCGGCCAAGGTGTTGCGGACGAGGAACGGTGGCAGGCCGTGCGTCGTCAGAAGTCTTGTCCTGCGGATAGTCGGTCTTGGCTAGGCCACCCTGCACGCCGACGGACGGGAACAGCCCGGCTATAGCCTCCGCGGCATTGGCGCGCGCCTGAGTGAAACTGGCCTCGGCGGCAGCGAGGGTGAAGTTCTGCGTACTGAGCTGGCGCTCGAGCTTGTCGAGGACCGGGTCCTGGAACTCCACCCACCAGTCGCTCCGGGGCAGCGTGTCGGCCGGCTGGCTCGGCCGCCAGACCTCGGTGTCGTGGTAGGACGCCGGCACCGCGACCGTGGGCACCTTGTAGTGCGGCGCCAGATCGCAGCCGTCGAGCAGCAGCGAGCCGGCGGCCAGTGCCGCTAGTGGCCACCTCATTGCGTCGCCTCCGCCCCGGCGGACGGCGCGGCGAGCTTTGTGGTAAAGCTGCGGCCGTTTACATCGGTCAGCTCCCGAGATCGCGGCGCGTGTCCCAGCCAGCACATAAACAGTGTGTGGAAACCGCCGCGCGAAGCGGACAATACCATGGCGGCCGCCCTCCTGAAGATCTCGGTCAGTCGCATCAACCGCGATCGAGCGCGGCCTGGACGCAAACAAATCCGCAAGGCGCGCGGTAAGTTTACACTTCGCTGCGCGGCGGAGTCTAACAGGTGATCGATGAAGCCGTGCAAGTCGTCTTCGGTAATTGGATGAGAGACGTCGCTGAACTCTCCGCAAATTCATCAGCACGTCGGTGATCTGGCCGTTTCACCCGCAGGAATACCTGTGCGTCAGCGAAGCTCGGGCTGCCGCCAATCCGGACGGTTTGCGGTGGCCCGAGAAAGCTTGCCGGGCAGCGTTGTCGAGGCGGTTCGGGGGCAGAACGGATCCGGTTCTACTCGAGGGAGTCGTGGTTCCCGGCACGGGCGCACGCGTTGCGGTTTCTCGGGCATATGCGGCGCTGGGGTTGGCTGGACGAGAAAATCGGTCTCGATGCCCTTTCGGTGCAGGTCTGCCGGCCCGATCTGCTCGCCTCCGCGGTAGAAGCGGAAGCGCTTTATGCCGCCGCGGAACAGGCTGCCCTCAAGGGGACGGCCAGCTGCCGGTGCCCGACGACGATGCCTTCGCACCCCAAGGGCGCAACCGCTGATCATGACACAGCTGCACGAACAAAAGAAAAAGCGATAGGTACAATCAAGGCGAAATCGGCTCGCTAGTCGACACCCAGGCGGTTCCAGGCATCCAAGGCTGCGATCTTGTAGGCCTCCGCCAAGGT
Source organism: uncultured Alphaproteobacteria bacterium (assembly GCA_963817185.1). Taxonomy (GTDB): domain Bacteria; phylum Pseudomonadota; class Alphaproteobacteria; order Acetobacterales; family Acetobacteraceae; genus Rhodopila. The sequence continues at coordinate 799,496 of CAWFNN010000009.1, forward strand.
CGGATAGTTGAAGGTATTCTCGATGAAATAATCCAGCGTGCCGTGCAGGTTGAGCACCGCCTGGCCAATATGTATCAGCTCGGTAGCGCCCTCTCCCACGATGTGCACGCCGAGCAGCCGGCGCGTCTTCATCGAGAAGATCATCTTCATCACGCCGTTGTTCAGGCCCATGATGTGGCCGCGCGACGTTTCGCGAAACCGCGCGATGCCGCACTCGTATGGAATTCCGCGCCGGCGAACCTCCTCCTCGCCCATGCCGATGGTGGAGATTTCCGGCACCGAATAGATGCCATACGGGAAATAATCCGGCGCGGGCGGCATGGGGATGTTGAATGCGTGGCACGCGGCGATGCGGCCCTGTTCCATCGAGGTCGACGCCAGGCTTGGGAAGCCAATGGCATCGCCGGCCGAGTAGATATGCGGCACCTCGGTCTGGAAGGTGGCCGGATCGACCTTCAGCCGCCCCCGCTCATCCGGGGTCAGGCCGCAGGACTGCAGATTGAGGCTGTCGGTCGCACCAACACGTCCCGCGGCATAGAGCAGCATTTCCGAACGGATGCGGCGGCCATTTTCCAGGATGGTGACGGGCCGGTCGTGCTCGAACTCGATGCGGGCGACCTTGAAACCGAAGCGGATCGCCATGCCACGGTCCCGAAGCTGATGGGTAAAATCCTCGATCAGTTCGTGGTCGACGAAGTCGAGCAGGTTCTGGCGCGATTCCACAAGAGCAACACTTACGTCGAGCGCGCTGAAAATCGTCGCATATTCGACCCCGATCACACCGCCGCCGACAACCGTCAGGCTGCGCGGCAATCGCTGAACGTCGACAATTTCATCGCTGTCGAGCACGTTGATGCCGTTGAACGGCACGTCGGCCGGACGGAACGGACGCGTGCCGACAGCGATCATGATCTTATCGCCGGAGACGATCCGGATGTCGCCGTCGTTCAAGGTGATCTCGACCGTGTGCGGGTCCAGGAAGCGGCCCGTTCCAAACATGGTCTGGACCATGTTGCGAGCGAACTGATGCTCCAGCACATCGACCTCGTGATCGAGGGTCATGTGCAGCCGGGCCATCAGATCCTTCGCCCGGATATCCTTCTTGACACGGTAGGCACTGCCGTAAAACCCTCGCTCGCGCCATCCGGTCAGGTTCAGAACGGTTTCGCGCAGCGTCTTGGAGGGTATCGTGCCGGTATGAACCGACACGCCGCCGAGCCGGCGACCCCTCTCGATCACCAGCACATCATACCCGAGTTTCGCGGCCTGAATAGCAGCTCGCCGCCCAGCGGGGCCGCTGCCGATGACGATGAAGTCGTGTCGTGTCATTATCGAGTGGCCATTCAGAGGCGCGTCGATGGCTTCAACCATATCAGTCTCCGGCCTTTGAACCACAGGCGTCTGGAAGGGAGACAATCTTCACCTTGTTTTATTCCCCGGACCCAACTCTGCGCCGGGAGACCAGAACAGGCGCTGCTGACTGGAGAGCAGAAGGGCAAGGTGGCCGCGCCCATGATACGGTGCTCTGCGAGCGCTGCCTGATACAGACGGAACAATGCCGCTCGGGGCGGGACGATCACGATGCGGCGATTGTGCTCTCCTCAGTCGCTCCAACAAAGGGCGTGATCTCGAGCGACAGTGGCGCCAGCGGTCCGGCGGCGGCGCCTGATTTCAGCAGTAGGTGCCATCAACGCTTTTGGTCGATGGGAATAAACCGCTCCGAAGGGTTGTCCACATCGGCGTCGGACAATTTCCGAAGGAGCAGACATGAGCCCGAAGCAAATCCTTGGCCTTGCAATTGCGGCTTCCGCCCTTGTTCCATTCGCAGCGTTCGCTGCGACAGGGACGCCGGAGCACGTGCGCGGGACCATAGCGTCGGCCACCACGAATGCGGTGACCGTCGATACCTATGCGAACAAACCGGTCACTATTGCCCTGACGGGCAACACCAAATACCTGAAAGTGGAGAAATCGAATCTCAACAAGATCGAGAAAGGCAGCTTCATCGGTACCGCCACCAAGGATGTCGGCGGTACGCAGGTGGCGCTGGAGGTCGTGGTCTTTCCGCCCTCGATGCGCGGCACAGGTGAAGGCCACTACGCCTGGGATAGGCTCCCCGACACGACACTCTCCCATGGCGCGATGACCAGCAGCAGCATGACGAACGGGAATGTCTCGGTTGTCTCGACTTCGGTGCCGAAGGTGAACAGCACGATGACCAATGGCGACGTCGCCGCATCGCAGTCGCAGGGCGGCGTTACGCATCTTGTCGTGACTTACAAAGGTGGCCACGAGGACGTGCTGGTGCCTCCGACCGCCCCGATCGTGACCTATCGGCCCGGCACGGAGGCCCTTGTGGCCAAGGGGAGCGATGTTTTCGTCAAGGCAACGAAGACCGACTCAGGTCTGGTGGCGAACGCGGTCGCGGTCGGCGTCGACGGTGTAAGGCCGCCGATGTGACGGGCCACCCCCGCGCCGCAAGCGCGGGGGTTTCCCACCGCGAGAAGGGACATCCGTTATGAACCGACGTGAAACAAGCCGCCGCCCGGCGCATCCGGTCGCGATCCGCGTCATGCATTGGATCGGGGTCTATGCCATGGGCTGCATGATCTTCAGCGGCTGGGAGATCTATAACGCCTCGCCCAGCCTGCCCTTCCTGTTCCCGGCCTGGACCGGCCTCGGCGGCTGGCTGGGCGGCGCGCTGGCCTGGCACCTGAGCGCGATGTGGCTGCTGTTCGCCGACGGCATCGCCTATCTGGTCTATGGCTTCGGCAGCGGTCATTTCTGGCGCGACCTGAAGCCGCCACGCCCCGCCGAGGTGGGGCACGACCTGGTCGCCGCGCTGACCTTTCGCCTGAAGCACCACACAGGGCACTACAACGCCGTGCAGCGCGTGCTGTATGGCGGGGTCGTCATCGCCATCATCCTGCAGGTGCTGACCGGGCTGTCCATCTGGAAGCCGGTGCAGCTAGGCTGGCTGACCGGGGTGTTCGGCGGCTACCCGATCGCCCGCGGCATCCACCTCGCGACCATGTTCGGCATCGTCGCCTTCGTCCTCGTCCACGTCGCGATGGTGGTGCTCCACCCGCGCACGCTGAAGTCGATGATCGTCACCGTACCCGCAGAGATCGAGGAAAGCCGATGAGCGGCCAGCGCAACAAACCGGCCGTCAGCATGGCCGAGATCAAGCCGGAGCTGGAAAGGCTGCGCCGGCGCGGCTTCCTGCGGAGCGCGCTGTCGCTCGGCGCCCTGACGATGCTGACCGGGTGCGACCTTTCGACCCATTCCGGCGTCGATGCCGCGCTGGAGGCGACCCTGCGCTTCGACGACCGGGTCCAGGCGGCACTGTTCAGCCGCCAGCGCCTGGCGGAGACCTATCCGGCCAGCGCCATCACCCGCCCATTCCGCTTCAACGCCTATTACGCGGAGTGGCAGGTGCGCCCGGCACCGGATAACTGGGTGCTCAACGTCAGCGGCCTCGTCGCCGACCGGCGCCCCTGGACGGTGCAGGCGCTGATGGCGCTGCCGCAGCAGGGGCAGATCACCCGGCACATCTGCATCGAGGGCTGGAGCCAGATCGGCCAGTGGAGCGGCGTGGAGCTGGGCGCGTTCCTGCGCCGCGTCGGCGCCGATCTGTCTGCCCGCTACGTCCATTTCAAATGCTTCGATGGCTATTCAACCAGCATCGACATGGCCAGCGCGCTGCAACCGCAGACCATTCTGGCGCTCGATTTCGAACAGAAGCCGCTGGCGCCGCAATGGGGGGCGCCGCTGCGGCTTCGCATCCCCACCAAGCTCGGTTTCAAGAGCGCCAAGAACCTGGAGGCGATCGAGGTCACCAACAAGTATCCCGGCGGCTACTGGGAGAACCAGGGCTATGATTGGTTCGCTGGCGTCTGAGCGTGCCGCCGGGACGATCGCGGGAACTCACGAGCCAAATGCGCGCCGCCGGTTTGCCCACATGAGCGTCTCAAGGACCGTGCGTCGAACTGCATGATCCCGCGTCTGTCTCAATGACCGTGCGTTCAGTCTCAGACAACGAGCGTCGGAGGCCTGCTACAGTTTCAACTAATGTGTAGAGAAGTGAGCTTGCTTACGCGTCGGGCCGTTCATCATTGTGCACCGCGACGGTTATGGCTTCTGCCTGGCTTCTCCACCATTGGCTATGCCGATGGTAATCCGCAGACTGGTTGTGCCGCAAACGGTCCCCGAAAGCGTCGGCTGTGCATTTGATAAATCTGAGCGATGATGGATCGACTGTGGCAGTGGCCCCTATTGCCAAGACCGCGCCGAGAAAGTGAGGGCACAAATTTCGATCCGTATGATCGTGCTCACATTCATCATATCCCCAGGGGTGAAATTCCTCCGGCCTGCTCACCCCCAATATCAAGGTGCAGGGGCGCTGGTGCTATCTGTACCCGGCCATTGATCGCTCCGGCGCGCTGGTCGACGTGAGGTTGCGCGAGACGCGAGACATGGAGGCTGCGAGACCATTCTTTCGCTCGACCAAGATCGTCAGCGGCAGCAGTCCCGCGCATGCCACCACGGGCGGGCATGATCGCGCCCAGCGGAAGGTCCCCAGCGCGTGGATCAGCGATCTAACACAGACCTAGAGCATGATCGCGCTGAGCGGAACGTCCCCGGCGCGTGAATCATGCGATCAAACAAAGAGATAGACCATTTTCGGCCTGCGCGGTCAGGCTGAGAATGGTCTAGTCTAGTTACCCGCACGCGATCACTGACAGAACCCTCCGGCGACCCGACGCCATCGCAGACGCTACTGCCTGGCAACCAGTTCCGCGATTGCGGTCCCCACGTCGGCTGTTCCCGCCTGACCGCCCATGTCGCGCGTTTTCGGGCCGGTCTCGCGCAACAAAGTCTCGATCGCTTCGACGATTGCCTTGCCCGCATCCGCTTCCCCCAGATGCTCCAGCATTAGCGCGGCCGACCAGATCTGGCCGATCGGATTGCAGATGAACTTCCCCGCGATGTCCGGGGCCGATCCGTGCACCGGCTCGAACATCGACGGATACACCCGCTCGGGGTTGATGTTTCCGCCCGCGGCGATGCCGATCGAGCCGGCCACCGCCGGGCCGAGATCGGACAGAATGTCGCCGAACAGGTTCGAGCCGACGACCACGTCGAACCAGTCCGGATGCTGCACGAAATGCGCACACAATATGTCGATGTGGTACTGGTCGGTGCGGATCTCGGGATACTGCTTCGACATCGCCGCGAAGCGTTCGTCCCAGTATGGCATGGTAAAGGTGATGCCGTTCGACTTGGTCGCCGAGGTGACATGCTTCTTCGGCCGTGTCGTCGCAAGTTCGAACGCATACTTCATGATACGGTCGGTGCCCTTGCGTGTCAGTACCGTCTGCTGCGACACGAACTCGCGGTCGGTGCCCTCGAACATGCGGCCGCCCACTGACGAATATTCACCCTCGGTGTTTTCGCGAACCACGAAGAAATCGATATCGGCCTCCGTGCGGCCGGCCAGCGGCGTGCGCACGCCGGGCAGCAGCTTGCACGGCCGCACGTTCGCATACTGGTCGAAGCCGCGGCGGATCGGGATCAACAACCCCCACAGCGAGACGTGATCCGGCACCCCCGGCCAGCCCACGGCACCCAGCAGGATCGAGTTCGGACTTCGCCAGTTGATCGAGTCCGTCGGCCGGCATCATCAGGCCGGTCTGCTTGTAGGTCTCGCACGACCAGTCGTAATGCGTGAGGTTCAGGTCGAAGCCGAAGCGACGTGCCGCCGCGTCCAGCACTTTCAGCGATTCCGGCACGGTCTCCTTGCCGATCCCGTCGCCGGGGAGAACCGCTATGTTGTGGGTGCGCGTCATGAGCCTGCTTCCTTCGCCGAGATGCAAGCAGCGATAAAGGACCGGCCCGGGTTCGCCAAGACCTGCGGCCGATCCGGTCGACGGCCGGCATGGCGAAAGCCACCCGATGCCAATCCTACTGATCAGTAGGCTTGGGGGGTCGCCTACTCGCTCGACCCATGGTAGTAGGGACCGGTCGGGTTCACGACAGTGCCGTTCCCGGGTTTGAACCCGCGACAGGAATTCGGGGGCACCTATAAAAATTCAGGAGGATGTCATGGAAGTCGGGATCGTCCAGATCATGGCGGGCTTCGGTCTGCAGGACGTCAGCGATCAGCAAGTGTACGACGAGGAAGTCAGGCAGGCCGTCCTTGCCGATGAACTCGGCTACGACCACGTCTGGGTCGTCGAACATCATTTCGAGGACTACTCGTTCTGCCCTGATAACTTCGTCTACCTCGCCAACATAGCGGCACGGACGAAGCAGATCCGGCTGGCGACCGGCGCCGTCATCCTGCCATGGAACATCCAGCCGTTGCGCGTCGCGGAGAAAGCCGCACTTCTCGACACGCTGTCGAACGGTCGCCTCATCCTTGGCCTCGGCCGCGGCCTGTCACGGCGCGAATTCAGTCAGTTTGGTGTCGCGATGGACGAATCGCGCGACCGCTTCGACGAAATGGCTCCCATGATCATCCAAGCGCTGGAGACCGGCGTGATGGATGAACACCACGGCAAGTACTTCGACCAGCCGCGGGCGCCGCTGCGACCGAAGCCCTTCAAGAGCTTCCGCGACCGCCTGGCCCAGGTGGCGATGAGCAGCGACTCCGTTCAGGTGGCGGGTGAGCTTGGCGTGCAGATGATGTCGTTCTTCTATAAGCCGGACGAGGCCCATAAGGCGGAGATCGACACTTATAGCGCGGCGTTCCGGCAGCACCACGGGCACGCGCCGAAACCGCCGCTGCTGGCGCTGATGACGGTCTGCGACAGCGACGGGGCGCGGGCGAAAGAAAACGCCGAGAAGTATTGCGCCTTGTATTTCCATTCGATCGTCTATCATTACGAGATGATGAGCGAGCACTTCACTCACACCAAGGGCTATGCCGAGTATGGCGTTGGTGCCGAGGCGATGCGCGCAGCCGGGCTGGAAGAAGTGGCGCGTGGCTACGCAAACCAGCAGTTGTGGGGAACGCCCGATCAGATCCTGCGCAAGCTGGAAGCACTTCGGGCTTCGGTCGGCGACGTCGGCTGCCTCAACGCCTTCCGCTTCGGCGGGACGCCATACGAAGTCAGCGAACGGAGCATGCGCCTGTTCGCCAAGGAGGTCCTTCCGGTGATCAGGGAATGGCAGGCTCCGGTGGCACCGCGCCAGGCGGCCGAATAATATCAATCGGCACCGGGGACGACTGCTAGAGCATGATCGCGCTGAGCGGAACGTCCCCGGCGCGTAAATCATGCGATCAAACAAAGACCTGGACCATTTTCGGCCTGCACAGTCAGGCTGAAAATGGTCTCGTCGCCCCGGCGCTGCCTCCCGAGGCATCCTCGCTTCTGCGATTTCCGGCGCGCCGGAAATCAATTTGTTCTTGCTTCCCGACACCGCCGGCGACTTTTTTGGCACACGTTATATCGCAACGCTTTGCGCCGCGATCCGATCATGCGCGCGCCATTGCCAGCCCGACCGCTCACCAGGGTGGATCGCCGCCCCGGCGTGGTGCATGATCCCCCGAGACCAGGGGGACCACCATGGCCGAACGTTCCTTCGCCCGCGAAGTTCAGCAACTCCGCCTCGGGGCCGGCGCGGAATTCCGCGGCGAGGGAATCCTGGCCATCACCAAGGCGCTGCTGGAGAACGGCGTCGGCTATGTCGCCGGCTACCAGGGGGCGCCGATTTCTCATCTGATGGACGTGCTGTCCGACGCCGCCGACATCCTGTCCGAACTTGGGGTCCATTTCGAGTCCAGCGCCAATGAGGCAGCTGCGGCGGCCACCTTGGCGACCTCCGTGATGTATCCGATCCGGGGCGCGGTCACGTTCAAGAGCACCGCCGGCACCAATGTCGCCTCCGATGCGCTGTCGAACCTGTCGTCCAGCGGCGTGACCGGCGGGGCGATGATCATCCTGGGCGAGGACTATGGCGAGGGTTCCTCCATCATGCAGGAGCGCAGCCATGCCTTCGCGATGAAATCGCAGCTTTGGCTGCTGGACCCGCGGCCCGACCTGCCGTCGATCGTGCGCATGGTCGAGCATGGCTTCGCGCTGTCCGAAGCATCCAGCACGCCGGTGATGCTGGAGGTGCGGATCCGCGCTTGCCACGTACATGGCAGCTTCATCGCCAGGGACAATCGCGCGCCACCGTTCTCCTTGACGCAGGCGCGGAATGCGCCGGTGCGGGATACGGGTCGGATCGTGCTGCCGCCCGCCAGCTTTGCGCATGAGCGTGACAAGATCGCGCGCCGGTGGCCTGCCGCGGTGGCATATATCCAGGCGCACGGTCTGAACGAGTTCTTCGACGGGGACATGTCCGACGATCGGCATCATCCTGCAGGGCGGCATGTACAACGGCGTGATGCGGGCACTGATGCGCATGGGGCTCGCCGACATCTGGGGCAAGACGCGAGTGCCGCTGTACGTGCTGAACGTTACCTATCCGCTGGTGGATGCCGAAGTCGTTCGTTTCTGCTCCGACAAACGCGCCGTGCTGGTCGTCGAAGAAGGCCAGCCGGACTTCATCGAACAGGCCTTGTCGAAAATCCTGCGCGAGGCCGATCTGCCGGCTCGGCTGCTCGGCAAACGCGTGTTGCCTATGGCGGGCGAATACACCGTCGCGGTGCTGGAAGAAGGCGTGCGCGACTTTTTCGCGGCTGCCGGCATGGCAAGCGACGCTGCCGCCACGCGGCAATGCCGCCGCCGTGCTGGACGAAGAACCGGTCCGTGCGCTGGCCAATGTCGTCCCGGCGCGACCGCCCGGTTTCTGCACCGGCTGTCCGGAGCGGCCGATCTTCTCCGCCATGAAGCTGGTCGAGAAGGAGCTCGGCGCGCACCACATCGCGGCGGATATCGGCTGCCACCTGTTCTCCATCCTGCCGCCGTTCAACGTCGGGGCGACGACGATGGGGTACGGGCTGGGGCCGGCCTCGGCGTCGGCCCTGAACGGCGGCGAGGGCAAGCGCGCTGTCTCGTTCATCGGCGACGGCGGGTTCTGGCACAACGGGCTGAATTCCAGCGTCGGCAACGCGGTCTATAACAAGAGCGACAACGTCACCGTCGTCGTGGACAATCATTACTCGGCCGCGACGGGAGGGCAGGATCTGCTGTCGTCGCGCGCCGTTAGCCGGCGGCGGTCCACCGGCCATGCGATCGCGCAGGCGGCGCGAGGCGTTGGGGCGGGGTGGGTGCGGCAGATCGATCGCACTTACGACGTGGCGCGGATGCGTGCCACGCTGCGGGAGGCGCTGACGACGGCGGCGCGCGGACCGAAGGTGATCGTTGCGTCTTCGGAGTGCATGCTGAACCGGCAGCGCCGCGAAAAGCCGTTGATGCAGGCCGCGGCAAAGGCCGGCAAGCGTGTCGTGCGGCCTCGGTTCGGCGTCGATCAGGACGTCTGCACCGGCGATCATGCCTGCATGCGGCTGTCGGGCTGTCCGTCCTTGTCGCTGAAGCACACAGGGGAAAAGCTGCGCGACGACCCGGTGGCCGTGGTGGACAATTCGTGTGTGGGCTGTGGTCATTGCGGCGAGGTGGCGAATGCGGCGGTATTGTGCCCATCCTTCTACCGAGCCGACATCGTCGAAAATCCCAGCCGGGTGGATCGGATGCTTTGCGCGTATCCGGGGCGCCGTGATCGGCGCGTTGCAACGCCGCCGCGCCGCCAGGCATTGGATGCCGGCCTGAGATGGACCGCCCGGTCACCATCGCGGTGCTGGCGATCGGCGGCCAAGGCGGCGGCGTGCTGGTGGACTGGATCGTTGCGCTGGCCGAGCGGGAGGGCTGGCGCGCACAGTCGACGTCGGTTCCGGGAGTGGCGCAGCGCACCGGGGCGACGATCTACTATGTCGAGGCGATCGAGGGCGCCGCCGGGCCGGACGCCGGTGTTTTCCGCCATGGCCGCGCCTGGCGACGTGGACGTGGTTATTGCCGCTGAGTGGATGGAGGCCGGCCGAGCAATCCAGCGCGGTCTGGTGACGCCGGATCGGACGACGTTGATTGCGTCCACCCATCGCACCTTGGCGGTGTCGGAGAAGGAAGGTCTCGGCGACGGGATGGCGAATTCCAGCGCCGTGACCGCGGCGGCACGCGTGGCTTGCCGCCGGTTCGTGGCGTTCGACATGGCGACGCTGGCGGAGCGCGCCGGCAGCGTGGTGTCTTCCGTGCTGTTCGGTGCATTGTGCGGAACGGGGGTGCTGCCGTTTGGGAGGGCGTCGTTCGAGGCGACGATCAGCGACGCTGGGGTGGGCGTGCAGGCCAGCTTGCGCGGGTTCGCCCTGGGCTTGAAAGCCGTAGAGAAGGCGCCCGATCCCGTCGCCGCGCCGACGGTGGCTGTTCTGGCGCCCGTGGGACACGCGCCGTACGATGCTCTGCAGATCCGCGCCGCGGCGCTGCCCGAGGCCGCGCATGAGACGCTGGCCGAGGGGTTGCGGCTTGTTGTCGCGTATCAGGACATCGCATATGGCACGGTGTATCTCGACGCGGTGGAGATGATCGCAGGCCTCGGCCGGAGGAAGGCGCCGCCCGACCCCGGAAGTGACCGTGGCCGCCGCCAAATATGTTGCCCGCGCCATGGCCTTTGACGACGTCATCCGGGTTGCCGCGCTGAAAACCCAGCCATCGCGCGCGGCCCGGATTGCAACGGGAAATGGGCGAACAGGTCATCGCAGTGACCGATTTCATGCATCCGCGCATGGAGGAAATTCTTGGATTGCTGCCGCTCCGGCTCGGTGTCGCGATGGAACGCCGACCTCGCCTGGTTGGTCTGCTGGACCGGCTGTCTGCTGCGGCCCGCGTCGCATCCGGACCGACACGATCTCCGGCTTCCTCCTGCTGTACATGATCGCCGGACTGCGCGGCTGGCGACGCCGGACGCTGCGCTACACCCGCGAATGGTTGCGGATCCATGCCTGGCTGGGGATCGATTCAGACTGTGGTGTCGCAAGACCCCGCCTTGGCGATCGAGCTGCTGGCCAACCAGCGGCTGATCAAAGGATACAGCGAGACGCACGCCCGCGGCCTGGATAAATACACGCGGGTGATGGCGGCGGCCGGACAAATGGAGGGACGGCCCGACGCCGCGCCTGGGTGCGCCGCCTGCGCGAGGCGGCGCTGAGAGACGAACACGGTGTGGCCCTCGCGGAGGCTGCTGCGCACCGTGGATTCGTTCCTGGACGAAAGGACGGCGGCATGAGCGACCGATATCGCAATGATCCGGCGGCTCTGCGCGGGCTGGTGCGTGACGCCGAAGTGCATCGCGACGTTTATATTGACTCAGGAGATATTCGCGCTGGAGATGGAGCGGCTGTTCGCCAACACCTGGGTCTACGTCGGCCATGATTCGCAGGTGCCGCAGCCGGGCGATTACTTCACGCACGACGATCGGGTCGCAGCCCGTGGTGATGGTGCGTCACGAGGACGGTGTCGTGCACGTGCTGTACAACCGCTGCCCGCACAAGGGCACGCGGATCGCCAACGAAATCTGTGGCAACACCGGGCGCTTTTTCCGCTGCCCGTATCACGCCTGGAGTTTTCGGACTGACGGCACGCCCGCGGCGCTGCCCCTGCCCGAGCGGGTACGAGAATGCGGCGTTTCGCGGACAGCCAGGCGGCGCAGGGGATGACGCCCGGTGCGGCACGTGCACAATTATCGCGGCTTCGTCTTCGCCAGGATGGCGGCGGACGGCCTGGGTTTCGCCGAGTATTTCGGCGAGTCGCTGTCCAGCATCGACAACATGGTGGATCGTTCGCCTGCCGGACGGCTGGAGGTGGCCGGCGGCGTGTTGCGCTATATGCACAACTGCAACTGGAAAATGCTGGTCGAGAACCAGACCGATACCTGCCATCCGATGGTCGCGCACATGTCGTCCGCCGGCACGGCCGTCGATCTGTGGAAGCGCGCCGGCGAACCGATGCCGAAGCCCATGGCGGTGGAAATCTTCGCGCCATTCATGTCGCCCTATGAAATGTTCGAAACGATGGGCATTCGGACCTGGGACAACGGTCATGGACACACCGGCGTCAGTCATTCGATCCACTCGAACTATTCCGCTGTTCCGGGCTATTTCGAGCAGATGGCGGCGGCCTATGGGGAGGCTCGGGCCAAGGCGATTCTGGACGAGAACCGGCACAACACGGTGTATTTTCCCAATCTGATGGTGAAAGGCCCGATCCAGTTGCTGCGGCTGTTCAAGCCGCTGGCCGCTGACCGGACCCTGGTGGAGAGCTGGACGTTTCGTCTGGTGGGCGCACCGGATTTCCTGCTGGAACGCACGCTGGCCTATAACCGCCTGATCAATGCTTCGACGTCGGTCGTCGGACACGACGACCTGGAGATGTACGAGCGTGCGCAGGAGGGGCTGCGCGCGGATGGCAATCCGTGGGTCAGCCTGCATCGGCTGTACGCATCCGGACGAACCGGCAGATGGCGTCGATAACGGAACGACCGAACGTCAGATGCGCAACCAGTTTCGCGCGTGGGCGCGCTTCATGGCAGGGGACGCGACATGATCACCCCAAGCGACGTGATCGGCTTCGTCTACCGCGAGGCTCGGTTGCTGGATGAGCAACGTTTCGACGAATGGCTTGGATTGTTCGCCGAGGATGGCCGTTACTGGATGCCGCTGGAGCACGGCCAGACCGACCGGCGGCTGACCGCGTCGCTGATGGACGAGGACCTGTTGCTGCTGCGCATCCGGGTCGAGCGGCTGAAAGGTCTCCGCACCTACAGCCAGAAGCCGAAGAGCCGGTGCCATCACGTGCTGCAACAGCCGCAGATCGATGTGTTCGATCCCGAGGCGAACCGCTACGTTGTCTGGACGGCGATGCATTATGTGGAAACACGGCTGGATCAGCAGGATCTTTATGCGGCCTGGGCGACCCATGAGCTGACTTCGGTGGATGGAGCGTTGCGGATCCGGATGAAACGGGTGGACCTGGTCAACTGCGACGCTGCCTTTGGCAGCATCCAGTTGTTCCTGTGACATCGGCTGACCGATGACGATGCCCGCGGCCACGGTTTTCGAATTGTTCCGGCGCGCAGCGGAGACCCACGCCGACCGCCCCTGGGTGTCGGTTACATCTGAAACTGCTTCTGCCTACGGCATTGAGCCTGGTGACATCACCTACGCCGACGCGCGGGATACAGTGCTAGGGTCTTCGCGGGCTTTATGCCGCGGCTGGCTATGGCCCGGGCCACCGCGTCGGCCTGCTGCTGGAGAACCGCCCTGCCTTCTTCTTCCACTGGTACGCGCTGAATGCACTCGGTGTGTCGATCGTGCCGCTGAATCCGGATCTGCGCATTATCGAACTGTCCTACGTCATCGCGCATTCCGAAGTCGTTTCGATCGTGGCAATCCCGACCCGTCATGCGGCGTTGCGGGAAGCAGCCGGCGACCGGGACATTCCGATCATTGCGCCGGACGACGCCCCCGCGGCGGTGACGAAGGGCGGTCCGGCGGTGGACGAGGCGGCCTTGCTCTATACGTCCGGCACCACCGGGCGGCCCAAAGGCTGTGTCCTGACCAACACCTATTTCCGTGTCGCCGGCGACTGGTATGCCGGCCTGACCGGGCTGGGACAGGCTGAGGCGCGGGGTGGAGCGGATGCTGACGCCGCTGCCGTTGTTTCATATGAACGCGCTGGCCTACTCCGCCATGGCGATGCTGGTCACCGGCGGCTGCCTGATCCCGCTGGACCGATTTCATCCGCGTTCCTGGTGGCGAACGGTCCGGGATTCACGGGCAACCATCGATTCACTATCTTGGCGTCATGCCGGCGATGCTGATGGCAGAGCCGCCATCGGGCGATGACCGGGCGCACGCGGTTCGTTTCGGATTCGGCGCCGGGGTGGACGGCAGAGCTGCACGCGCCGTTCGAGCAACGATTCGGTTTCCCGCTGATCGAAGCCTGGGCGATGACCGAGACCGGCGCCGGCGCCGTCATCGTCGCCAATGAGGAACCGCGCCACGTCGGCACGTACTGCTTCGGCCGCCCTGCTCCGGACGTCGAAACCCGCATCGTGCTGGAGGACGGGACCGATGCCGGACGAAGGCGAACTGCTGGTCCGCCGTGCCGGTTCCGATCCTCGCTTTGGTTTCTTCCGCGAATATCTGAAGGATCCGGAGGCAACGGCCGAGGCGTGGGCGGGTGGCTGGTTCCACACCGGCGACGTGGTCCGGCGCGGGTCGGACGGATCGTTGCATTTCGTTGACCGACGCAAGAACGTCATCCGCCGCTCCGGCGAGAACATCGCGGCGGTGGAGGTCGAAAGCGCGCTACGCCAGCACCCTGCGGTGGTCGCGGTCGCCGTCGCGCCCGCTCGCCGACCCGGTGCGCGGCGAGGAGGTTTTTGCGTGCATCGTCACCAATGCGGAGGCGGGTGAAGCTCTGGCGCGGGACATCGCGGCTTGGTGCGTGGAGCGGCTGGCATACTACAAAGCGCCGGGCTTCATTGCGTTTGTGGCCGAACTTCCGCTGACGTCGACACAGAAAATCCAGCGTGGGGAATTGCGGACGTTGGTCGCGTCCTGGCCGGCGCCGCGCACGACACGCGGGCGCTGAAGCGACGCTCGGCATGAAGCGGCGGGGCTATGACGGTGTAGCGGTTTGTGCTCCGATCAGCTATGCCGTATCGCCGCTATTCGGTGAACAGTGCGCATTGGTGGATCGGGCGGGCGTTGCACGCGCTGACGCAACGGACGGGCTTGCAACCCGCCGATCTCGATGGGCTGTCGGTGTCCAGCTTTACGCTGGCTCCCGATACCGCCGTTGGGATGACGCAACATATGGGACTGTTCCCGCGCTGGCTGGATCACGTGCCGATGGGCGGTGCCAGCGGCGGCGTGGCGCTGCGCCGAGCGGCACGGGCGGTGCAGGCGGGGGATGCGGATTTTGTTGCGTGCGTCGCAGCCGATACGAACCATCGTGGACAGCTTTCGACAAGACGTTGTCATCGTTTTCGCGCTTTGCCCAGGATGCGGTGTATCCTTATGGTTCCGGGGGGCCGAATGCCAGCTTCGCGCTGATCACCCGCCATTACATGAACCGCACCGGCGCGACGCGGGAGGATTTCGGCCGGATCTGCGTGGCACAGCGGTCAAACGCGCAACGATACGACGGCGCGCTGATGCAAAAGCCGCTGACGATGGAGGACTATCTCAGTGCGCGGGCAATCTCCGATCCGATCCATCTGTTCGACTGCGTGATGCCGTGCGCCGGCGCGGAGGCGTTTCTGGTCTGTCGCGAGGAGGACGCGCGTGCCGCGGGACTGAAGTTCGCCCGCGTCCTGTCGACGATCGAGCGGCATAACGCCTACCAGGACGATCCGATCCAGTTCCGCGGCGGTTGGGCGCTGGACCGCGACGACCTTTGGGGCATGGCGGGAATCCGGCCGGATGAAGTGGATTTCTTGCAGACCTATGACGACTACCCGGTGATCGTCATGATGCAGATCGAAGACCTGGGCTTTTGCGCGAAGGGCGAGGCGCCTGCGTTCGTCCGCGCGCACAGCCTGACGATCGATGGCGACTTTCCGCACAACACCTCGGGCGGCCAGTTGTCGGTCGGGCAGGCCGGTGCGGGCGGCGGCTATCTGGGACTGGTGGAGGCGGTGCGCCAGCTAACCGATGAAGCCGGCGGCACGGCCGTGCCCGGATGCTCGAAATCGGCCTTGTATCGGGATTTGGGATGATCAATTACGATCGCGGATTGGCCAGTTCCGCCGTGTTGCTGGCACGCGCATGACCGAACCGCTGACGACCCCGAACCGCAAGGACCCGCTGCGGAAAACGCGAGAGCCGCTGCTGCCCCAGGGTCTGCGGAGCCGCACCGCGCACGGGCTGACCGCGGCGGCGGCGGAAGGTCGTTTCGCGTTGCAGGTGTGCGCCGATTGCGGCTTTACCCTGTATCCGCCGCGCGATGCCTGCCCGCGCTGCCTGTCCGCCCGGGTGCCGTTCCGGGACGTGCCGGCCGGCGGCACCGTGCTCGCGGAGACGACGATCCGAACCAGTACCGATGTCTATTTCCGCGAGCGCACACCGTGGCGGATCGGGACGGTCGTGCTGGACTCGCGGGCCGTCATTCGTGGCGCATCTGCACGGGGATGTGGTGGAGGGTGATCGGGTGCTGTATGACCCTGCGTCTGGACAAAAGCGGCAACGCGGTCGCGATCGCCATGCCCGAGCGACCGACCCTGCATCAGGAGGACGACGTGCAACTGCGGGAGCTGACGTGCGATCCCAAATTCCGCCGGGTGCTGATCACGGACGGGCGCAATGCCACGGGCCAGGTGATGGCGCAGGCGATGGCGGCGGCCGGTGCGTCGCTTATCTTCGTCGGCATCGCCGATCCTTGGAAGCCGTTCCCGGGCGAGACGGCTTTGCGGGATATTCCGGGGGTGAAGATCATTTCATTTGATATCACCGACAGCCGGTCGGTTGCCGATGTGGCGGGTGAGATCGCGCATCGTGTCGATATCCTTGTCAATACGGCGGAACATCCACGCATCGGCGGCATCATGCATCGTCACGGACTAACCGTCGCTCGGGAGGAGATGGATATACGGTATTTCGGCCTGCTGCGTCTGGCGCAGCATTTCGGTCCGACGATGCGCGCCCGTGGTGCCGATGGGGTCAACGCGGCTGCGGCATTCGTCAACCTGTTGTCGGTCCATGCGCTGATGAACTGGCCGCTGTATGGGGCGTTCTCGGCGGCCGAGGCCGCGTGCCTTTCGGCCGCGCAGGCGCTGCGGGCGGAACTGCGGGGCGGCGGGGTGAAGGTGCTGAACGTGTTCGCCGGACCGCTCGATACCGAATGGTTCCAATCGGTGCCGCCACCGAAACTGTCGCCTGCGGCGTTGGCCGCGGCGACGGTCGATGCGTTGCGCAAAGGCATCGAGGACTGTGTATGTCGGCGACGTCGCGCAGGACATCCGAGCGCGCTTGGACGTACAACCAAAGGCGGTGGAACGGGAACTGGGGACATGAGTGCGCTGCTTGCCTTCGCAGCCGCTCTGGCCACGCGGCTCGATCCGGGTGATCGACCTGACCCACACCCTGACCCCTGAATTCCCGACGATCGTGATGCCGCCGGAACTCGGCCAGTGCGCACCGTTCCGGATGGAGGAAGTGTCCCGCTATGACGAGCGCGGGCCGGCCTGGTACTGGAACAATTTCTCTATGGGCGAGCATACCGGCACCCATTTCGACGCGCCCATCCACTGGGTCACCGGCAAGGAGCTTCCGGACAATGCCGTCGATACGATCCCGCCGGCGCACTTCCTCGCCCCCGCCTGCGTCATCGATTGTTCCGCGGAATCCGCCGCCGATCCCGACTTCGTGCTGACTATTCCCTTCGTCGAGGCCTGGGAAGCCAAACACGGGCGCATCCCGCGCGGTCCTGGGTCCTGCTGCGCACCGACTGGCACAAGCGGCCGCCGGAACAATACGTCAACCTGCTGGACGACGGCCCGCATTCCCCCGGTCCGGCGCCGGCGGTGGTGAAATGCCTGGTGGAGGAACGCGATGTCCACGGTTTCGGGACCGAAACGATCGGCACCGACGCCGGGCAGGCAGCGCATTTCACGCCTCCCTATCCAGCGCACCACTATATGCACGGGCGCGGTCGTTACGGCCTACAGTGCCTGGCGAACCTCGACCAGTTGCCGCCGACCGGCGCGTTGCTGCTGACGGCGCCGCTGAAGATCCGGCAGGGCTCCGGCAGTCCGCTGCGTGTCCTGGCACTGGTCGAGACGACGTCATGACCGTCGCGGTGGTCACCGGCGGCAGCACCGGCATCGGCGCCGCAATCTGCACCCATATGCTGGATGCCGGCTACCACGTCGTGTCGATTTCCCGGCGGGAACCCGCCGACCCGCGCTGTGAGCATGTGGAGGTCGATCTGTTCGATCCGGTCGCGACGGCGCAGGCGGCAGACGATGTCGCCGCTCGGCATGCGATCACGCACGTCGTGCACAACGCCGGCATGATCAGGGCGGCCCTGCTGCCGGACGTAACGATTTTCGACGTGATGGCCCTGACCCAGCTTCACCTGAACGCGGCGCTGATCCTGATCCAGGCCGCGCTGCCAGTCGATGCGCGCGGCTGGGTTCGGCCGCATCGTCCTGATTTCATCACGGGCCGCCCTTGGGCTGGCGACCCGAACCGCGTATTCCGCAACGAAATCTGGCATGATCGGCATGGCCCGCACCTGGGCGCTGGAACTGGCGCCTGACGGCATCACGGTCAATGTCGTCGCGCCCGGCCCGATCCGCGAAACCGAAATGTTCCACGATGTGATTCCCGCCGACAGCCCGCGCGAAGAGGCCCTCGCCGCCGCCATCCCGGTGAAGCGTCTCGGCGCGCCCGACGATGTCGCCCAGGCGGTGATGTTCTTCGCCAGCCCGTCCAGCAGCTTCATCACCGGCCAGACCCTGTTCGTCTGCGGCGGCTCCAGCATCGGATCGATGTCGATCTGAACGGGGAGGAATGATCGATGCGCATCTGGTATCAGAGTTACGTGGATTACGAGAACGGTGCCCTATACTGGGACAAGCTGCGGGCCCACTTGGCGGAGATTGCGGATCCTGGGACGGACATCGAAGTCCACGGCATCACTCCGCACGATTCCGTATGCTCATCCGCTGGTGGAATTCCGTTGTGCCCGCGAGGTGATCTGCAATGCCATCAGGGCCGAACGGGAGGGCTACGACGCCTTCATCGTCGGCCACTTCCAGGACGCCGGGCTGTACGAATGCCGGTCGGTTGTCGACATCCCCGTTGTCGCGCTGGGCGAGGCGTCCATGCTGCACGCCTGCCAGCTCGGACAACGAACTGGTATCGTGACGATCAATCCGCGCTATATTTCGTGGTTCCATCATCAGATTCGGAAATATGGGCTGGAATATCGGGTAACCGGCGTTCATGCCATGACGTTCGAACCCGGGGAGATCCTGCGTGCCTATGAAAGCGACGATCTCGCGCATGATGTGGAACGAAAATACGCTGAGCAGGCCAGGCCACTGGTTGCTCAAGGCGTTGACGTGCTGATCCCCGGAGGCGGCATCCCGATGCTGCTGTTTTCCCGCATCCGCGGTCATGCCGTCGATGGCGCGCCGGTGATCAACGGCATCCCCATCGTGGTGAAGGCCGCGGAGACCGCAGTGAAACTCCGCCGCCTGACGGGTCTTGGGGTCAGCCGGACGTCGGATTATGTGAAGCCGCCGCCGCACGTGATCGAAGAATTTCTGACGAACCCGAAAGGACTATGATGACCGAAAAGTTCCCGGCCCTTGGCAAACGCGGCATGGTGATCACCAACCATCCGCTCGCGTCCGCCGCCGGGGCGGAAATACTGGGGGCGGGCGGCAATGCGATCGATGCGGCCATCGGCGCGGTGTTCGCGCTGACGGTGGTCGAGCCGATGATGGTCGGCATCCTGGGTGGTGGCATGGCCCACATCCGACTTGCCGACGGGACCCACACAATAATCGACAACCAGAGCACGGCGCCTGCGAAGACCGGTCCCACTACGTACACACCCGATCCTGCGGCGGCGCCAGGGATGATGGACACGATCGGTCGCAGGAACGCCGTCGGTCCGACCGCGGTGGCGGTTCCCGGCAACCTGAAAGGGTGGTGCGAGGCACTGGATCGTTTCGGTACGTTCTCGCGCGCCGATGTCATGGAGCCGGCGATCCGCCATGCCAGCCGGGGCTTTCGGGTGACGCCCTATCTGCACGAATGCGTCGCCGACTGTGCAGCCGACATGGCGCGCGATCCCGAAATCGCCAAGCTGTACCTGCCGAATGACAGCGCCATCCAGGCCGGCCAGCGCCTCGTCACGGGCGAGTACGCCGAGACCCTGCGCGACATCGCGCGCCTGGGTCCAGAACATCTTTATACCGGTGCGCTCGGCGTTCATTACGCTACCCACATGGCACGATCCGGCGGCTATATCACTCAAGACGATCTGACTGGGTACAAAACGATCACGCGCGATCCCGTCCGGGGCAGCTATCGCGGTTTTGAGATCATCGGGCCGCCGCCGCCCTCCTCGGGCCCGCTGCATGTCATCCAGATGCTCAACATCCTGGAGGGCTTCGATATCCGCGCGCTGGGTTTCGGTTCCACCGAGACGATCCATCTGCTGGCCGAAGTGCTGAAGATCGCGTTTGCCGACCGCGCCGCGGCGACCGCCGATCCCGCCTTCGTGCGCGTGCCGGTGGAAAGGATCCTGTCGAAATCCTATGCCGCCGAACGGCGATCGCATATCGATCCGAACCGTGCCCGCACCTGGTCGGCCGCGGTGGCGCCGGAGAGTTCGCCATATACAACCCACCTCACCATCGCCGACGCCGCAGGGAACATCGTAGCCAGCACGCAGACGATCAACAGCCTGTTCGGCGCCCGCTATATCGTTCCGGGAACCGGCATGATCCCGAACAACTACATGCACGTGTTCGATCCGCGTCCGGATCGGGCAAGTTCGGTTGCGCCCGGGAAGCGGGTGACGTCGTCGATGTCGCCAGTCATTGTCACCAAGGGTGGCAAGCCGACCTATGCCCTGGGTCTTCCCGGCGGGCTGCGCATCTTTCCATCGGTCATGCAGGCCCTGTCCAACTTGATTGATCACGGAATGACTGTGCAGGAAGGCGTGGAGGCTCCGCGCGTCTGGACGCAAGGCCACAGCCTGGAACTGGAGGGCGGTATCTCCGAGGCCGTTCTGGGCGCCCTGCGCGACAGAGGCCACGATGTCGTTCGCGTGGGCAACGTGGCCGGCGGCATGAGCGCCATCCATTTCCACGACGACGGCACGATGGAAGGCGCCGCCTGCTGGCGCGCCGACGGCACGCCGATTGCGCTCGGTGGCGGACTGGCCCGCGCCGGCGTGCGGTTCCGGCCGGAGGCGACGCGGCATTGACACCCGTGCCGGTTGCGCGTCGGAGGGCGGGCAGGCCCCAGTCGGCCCTCGCTGCCCCAGCGGTTCGTGGATATAATGCGGTGGCCAAGCACGGCTGTCGGAGGCAAAAGTGAAGCGAAGAACCCTGATGCGCACCGGAACCGCCGCCCTGGTCGCGGGCCTGGCGCGACCAAACATCGTTCGGGCCGAAGGCACGCGGGTGCTGAAATTCATCCCACAGGCCGATCTGGCGGTGCTGGACCCGGTTTGGACCACCGCCTACGTCACGCGCACGCACGGCATGATGGTGTTCGACACGCTGTATGGCTGGGACGCCAAGTTCGAGCCACAGCCGCAGATGGTCGAGGGTGCGCAGACCAGTGCTGACGGCAAGGAATGGAACCTGTCCCTCCGCGACAGCCTGAAATTCCATGACGGAACGCCGGTGCTGGCACGGGACTGCGTCGCGTCCATCCAGCGCTGGGGCAAGCGCGACTCCTTCGGCCAGGCGCTGATGGCGGTGACCGACGAACTCTCCGCGCCTGACGACAAGACCATCCGATTTCGTTTGAAACGACCATTTCCGCTGCTGCCTACCGCGCTTGGCAAGATCGGCGTCAACATCTGCGTAATAATGCCGGAGCGGCTGGCGCAGACCGATCCGTTCAAACAGGTAACCGAAATGATCGGCAGCGGTCCATTCCGCTTCAAGGCGGACGAGCGCGTGCCCGGCGCCAAAGTGGTGTATGTGCGGAACGAAGGCTACGTGCCTCGCGGCAGCGGCAAAACCGAATGGATTGCCGGGCCGAAGATCGTCAACTTCGATCGTGTCGAATGGAACGTCATCCCGGACACCGCCACTGCCATGGGCGCCCTGCAAAGCGGCGAGGCGGATTGGTGGGAACAGCCGACCTTCGACCTGCTGCCGCTATTGCGCAAGACGACCAGCGTGGCAACGGAAACGCTGGATCCCACCGGATCTCCGTCCATGCTGCGCTTCAACGAGTTGTATCCGCCGTTCGACAATCCGGCGATCCGCCGGGCGTTGCTGGGCGCGGTGGACCAGTCGGACTTCATGACCGCGGTCGCCGGCACCGATCCGTCCACGTGGCGGGACAAGGTCGGCTTCTTTCCGCCGGGCTCTCCACTTGCCAGCAATGTCGGGATGCAGGCGCTCGAGGGACCGCGCGACCTCAACAAGGTCAGGAAGAACCTCATCGCCGCGGGCTACAAGAACGAGAAGATCGTGGTCATGGTTGCCACTGACTTCCCGGTGCTGAATGCGATGGGTCAGGTCGGTGCCGACATGTTGCAGAAGGTCGGGATGAACGTGGACTTGCAGACCACTGACTGGGGCTCTGTGGTGCAGCGGCGCGCCAGCCGCAAGCCGCCATCCGAGGGCGGCTGGAGTGTGTTCTTTACCGCCTTTGGTGGTGTCGACCAGTTCACCCCGGCCGGTCATCTCGGCCTGCGCGGAAACGGACTGAATGCGTGGTTTGGCTGGCCCACCGATCAGAAGCTGGAAGACCTGCGGACCGCCTGGTTCGCCGCCCCCGATCTCGCGGCACAGAAGAAGATCGGCGAGGAGATCCAGGCCGAGGCGTTCGCGAACCCGCCTTACCTGCCGCTGGGCGAATACTTCCAGCCGACGGCGCATTCGAAGTCGCTGAACGGGCTCGTGAAGGGTATGCCGCTGTTCTGGAACGTGACGAAGGCCGCATAGAACAGGTCTGCCCTGTTGCGGACGCGGCAACGGACGCAAGCAAGACAAACCGCAGATGAACGCAAATGAACGCGGATAAGTTCGAATAAAGCAGAGCGGTGGGTCGCGGCCTCGCCCGGCGACGACGATCCGATCGGCGTTCGTTCGCGCGCATCCGCGGTTGCAGTCCTTTCGCCGTGCTGCTGCAGGCTGCGCCAGTTCGCTCTGAGCGCATTTTGGTCCGCCGTACGGTCTGGTGCCGAGCGGGGCGGGGAATGCGGTTCGGCTTGACGCGTCATCGTTGCTTATTCGCGATGGAGCGCGCTGACGCCAGATCGGTCGGGGCCGGTCACACTGCCACAGGAAGGCCCGACGATGTCGCCAAATCGGGCTTGGCGACAGCACGTTGTGCTCATCAAACAGGCATCAGACGCGGCGACGAACGATAACAACGTGCCCCTGGCGTTGCAGATCGCGACCGTGAAGCATCTCGCGGCGCCGACGAGGCGACGATCGTAAGCGATACCGCGCCCCGAAGTCGCTTGCGATGCCCTGGTCGCGATTCTGGACAGGGCGACACTGATCTGGCTCTCTTCGTCGAAGGTGATCTTTGGCATGCCGATTGCGTCGTTGATGCGGGTAGCGAAGGCAAGGGGAGAATCGGGCATGAGAGCGGTCGGCACGTTGGAGATCTCAGGAAACCTGGGGGCGGTCTTGCGCCGCCTCGGGCTCGCCGTGTCGCTGCTGGCCGCGAGCCTGTACGTGACCGAAGCGCGGGCCGCCGATCCTGCCGCCGACATGTTCAAACCGGCCGCCGCCGAACCCGGTACCGCCATCCCGCCCGCGTCGGTGCAGTTCGGCATGCGGCCTTATGCCGACAACACGTTCTACATCGTCGGCATCCGCAAGGGCTGGTTCAAGGACGTCAACATCACCATCGAACCGCAACCGGAAGGGCTCAAGGTAACCGACACCAACGTCACGGCGCTGCTGCTGAACGGTCAGCTCGACCTGATCAGCGAATACTGTCCGCTGATGCTGCCCTTGTACAAGACCACGCGGCTGCTCAAGTGCATCGCCTTCACCAACAACTCGATCGGCGAAACGATCCTGGCTAATCCGAAGCTGAAGCTGAAGTCCTTCAAGGACTACATGAAGGAGGGCATGAATTTCCCGGCGGCCCTGCATGCGGCGCTGGCGCCGCTGCAAGGCAAGACCCTGACCGGCGCGCCGGAACTCAGCGACCGTCCGTTCGAGGAAGTGACGTCGAAACTTTCCGGCGTCACGTGGAAGTTGCAGATCATGGAGGACAGCAAGTCGCTGGTGCTGGCGAAAGCCCAGCGAATCGACTTCATCAATCCGGAAGGCACCCCCATCGTCTACCTGCTGAAACATGAAGGCTGGACCGATCTGGTCGACAACGGCGATGTCGTCCAGCACGGTCCGGCCGGCATCGATTCGCCGGTGGAGCGGCTGGTAGGCATTGTCGGCATGGGCGCCAACGCGAACTTCGTCAACGCCCATCCCAACACCGTGCTGCGTTTCCTCTCCGTGGTGTGGCGCACGATGGATGAAATGAAAAAGGACCCGTCGCTGTTCGATATCCAGGCGCCGTTCCTGAACAGCATGGCCGGCACCAACTTCGACGGCAAGCAAGTCGGCGACGTGGTCAATGCACTCGACCCGTTCGCGCCATTCGAATATGGCACGACGTTCTATGAGGATACGAAAAGCGCCCGCTACTACCGCAACCTCTACACCGCCATCATCGCCGACTACGTGGCGCACAACATCATCCCCGAGGGCGTGGTTACACCGGACCAGTTCGTCTGGGGCGCGGCGATCTGGAAGCAGGCCTGGGACTACAAGACGAAGACCGATGCGTTGCTCACGGCTCTGAAGGGCAAGACGCTGACGCCAGACAAGCAGGCCATGGTCGAAAAGGCCCGGCTGTATTATGGCTGGTACGACTTCCTCGACGCCTACCGGTTCGCCACCGCGGCGGCATCCTGAGCATGGCGCGGCCGTGAAGGCAGCGATGGATCGCGTATCGCCGGAGCCGGTCGCCGCTCGCGACGTCATCTCCCGCATGCCGCGCTGGTCCGGCTGGCGCCCGACGTGGCGCATCGATCCCTTCGATGTCGCCGGCGTGCTGCTGCTGATCGTCGTGTGGGAGTTGCTGACCTTGGTGGCGCCGGTCGCGGTGCTGCCAAGTCCGCAGGATGTGGTGCGACGGGTCGCCGCCGACTTCTGGGCGGCACCGGAGCTGTCGTTCTATGGGCTGGACACAGGCTTTGCCGGAAGCCTGCTCTACACCGCCACCAATGTCCTGATCGCCATCGTCGCGGGCAGCCTGTGCGGCGTGCTGGGCGGCCTGCTGACCGCGCGCGTCACGTTGCTGCGCCAGCTCGGCGATCCGGTGATGATGACCGCGGGCACCATTCCGGTGCTGGTGCTGGCGCCGTTCTTCCTGATCTGGTTCGGGGTCGGACGGGCCAGCGCGGTGCTGCTGGTCGTATTCTACGTGACTGTCATGCTTTATATTTTCGCGCAGAAGGCGGTATCCAACCTGCCGCCGATCTACGAGGAAGCGGCGCGCACGCTGGGCGCATCCAGACTGCGGATCCTGCGTGATGTGGTGCTGCCGGGAACCTTGCCGGAAATCCTTGGCGGAATCCGCATCGCGCTTGCCGGCGCCTGGGGGCTGGAGGCGATCACCGAGTTGCTGGGTGCGCAGTCCGGGATGGGCAAGCTGATCCAGGTCCTGGCAGGCGCCACCGATGTCCAGGGGATCTTCGCGGCGCTGGTGACACTCGGTTTTGCCGCCATCGTCTGCGACGGGCTGGCCGCCTTGCTGGTGGGGCGTGCCACCACCTGGACCGCTCCGAACCGCCCGGCGGCCTGAACGAGGGGCAACCGACCATGCACGACATCATTGCCGCGCGCGACCTTACCCGTCAGTTCCGTCGTGCCGACGGACAGGCGGTCAGCGCGCTCGACCGCGTCACGTTCAGCATCCCGCGCGGGCAGTTCGTCTGCCTGCTGGGACCGTCCGGGTGCGGCAAGAGCACGCTGCTGCAGATCATCGCCGGGCTGCTGCCGCTGAGCGCCGGCAGCGTCGAGGTCGATGGCAGGCCGGTGACCGGTCCAGGCCCGGACCGTGGCGTCGTGTTCCAGAAAGACAGCGTATTTCCGTGGATGCGGGTGATCGCCAATGTCGAGTATGGCCTGAAATGCCGCGGCATGGCGAAGGCGGAACGAACGGCGCTCGCGCGTCGATGCCTGGAACAGGTTGGACTGGGCCACGTCGCCCATGCCTGGCCGCGCGAATTGTCGGGCGGTATGCTGCGGCGCGTGGCGATCGCGACCGTGTTCGCCAACGGCGGCAACGTGCTGATGCTGGATGAGCCGTTCGGCGCGCTGGACTACGTCACGCGTCACCAGTT
Organism: uncultured Alphaproteobacteria bacterium; assembly: GCA_963817185.1. Lineage (GTDB taxonomy): Bacteria > Pseudomonadota > Alphaproteobacteria > Acetobacterales > Acetobacteraceae > Rhodopila. The sequence goes on from CAWFNN010000009.1 coordinate 825,574, forward strand.
GCACGACGTGCTGCTGGAACTGTGGGCAAAGCCGGCCGACGGACGTCTGCGCACCGTGGTGTTCGTCACCCACGACGTGGACGAGGCACTCACGCTGGGGGACCGGATCCTGGTGATGCGCGCCGGGCGCATGATCGACGACATCGCGGTCACCGCGGACCGCCCGCGCACCACCGACAGCCTGCTGGAGCCAGAGATGGTGCGGCACAAGCACACGCTGCTGGCTCATCTCGGACTGGAGCGGCGGGCGGCGGAGCCCGTGCTGTGAGAACGATCGCCGCGCGCATGCTGCGCCGCCACGGTGTGTCGCTGGCGGTGCTGATCGGAATGGCGGCCGGGTGGCAGGTGTTGTCGATGGTGTACCGCGCGGAAGCGCTGCCAGGCGAGCCGATGGTGCCGGGATGGCAGATCGTGTTCGGCCACACGCTCGTTTCGCTCTCGGATTACTGGCGCGGTGGTCTCGGGGTGAAGGCGGTCGCCGACGGCGGGGCGCCCACGGCGATCGGCGGCGTGCTGGCGATCCTCGACAATTCGCTTGACACGATCGCCCGGCTGTATACCGGCTTGGCGCTCGGGGCGGTGGTGGGGAGCGCGCTCGGCCTCGCCGTGTCGTGGTCGAACTGGTCGCGCCGGCTGGTCGCGCTGCCGCTGCACTTCATCCGGACCTTGCCGTTGCTGGCGATGGTGCCGTTGTTTCAGCTTTGGTTTGGCACCTATTTCCTCGGCAAGATCATTTTCGTCGCCTATGGCGTCGGCGTGATCTTCTTTGTCGGCGTGGCCAACGCGGTCGGGAACGTGCCCCGGATCTACCTCGACAATGCGCGCGCGCTGGGGGCGACACGCCTGCAGCTCTACCGCACGGTCATACTGCCGGCGATTTTCCCCGAATTACGCTCGACGGTCCTGCTCAGCCTTGGCGCCGGCTGGGGGGCGGTGCTGGGAGCCGAGTACCTCGGGGCGCAGTCGGGGCTGGGCTATATCATTGTCTACTCGGAGCAATTCGCCTATCTGGACCGTATGTTCGTGGTTGCTCTGGTATTCGTTTTGTACGCCAGTGTCAGCTACGCGATTTTCAACCATATCGCGCTGCGGATGCTGGCATGGATGCCGCGCGCGGGCGCTGACGTGGTGGTCGGCTGACCGCGGCGTTCGCGGATTTACGCCTGAGCCTGACCGGGGTGCGCCGTTACGGTCAGTCCAGCTTGTTCCGCGGCCCATATGTCTTGAACCGCTGCCTTGCGTCCGCCATCTCCTGCTCGGTCAGCAGCCGCGGTGTCCCGGCCGCCAGCGCCAGCAAATACTGCCGGCACAGCGTCTCCAGCAGGACCGCCCGCGACAATGCCTCGACCGCCGTCGTCGCGCAGACGATCATGCCGTGATTGCCCAACAGACACGCCGTGCGGCCTCGGATCGCCTCGGCCGCATGTGCGGCCAAGGCGGGTGTGCCGAACGTCACGTATGGCGCGCAACGCACCTCGTTGCCACCGAACTGCACGACCATGTAATGAAATGCCGGCAGGGCCGACCCCAGACACGCCAGCGCCGTGCAGGCATCGGCATGGGTATGGACAACGAACGCCGCGTCCGGACACTCGCGGTAGACCGCGGCGTGCATCGCCCATTCGCTGGATGGGGTCGGACCGTCCAGGGCGGTGCCGTTCATCGTCACGGATGCCAGATTGGCCGCTGTCACCGTCTCCGGGTCACCGCCGGACGGCGTGATCACCATCCCGTCCAGAGTGCGCGCGCTGACGTTGCCGGAGCTGCCCACGATCAGCCCGCGCACCGCGGCGGCCTTGTAAAGCCAGGCGACCTGATCGCGCATCAGATCAGGAACACGCCCTTGCCATCCGACTGCTTGTCGAACAGTTTGTACGCCTCGTCCGCCTGGTCCAGCGTCCAGCGATGGGTGAACAGCCGGTCCACATCGACCTTGCGCTCGACGCAGAAATCCGCGCATTCCGCCTGGATGATATTTGAGAACGTCCACGACGCCACCAGCGTCATCTGCCGGCGCAGCAGATGGGGACTGACATCGATATGAACGTCGCCGCCTTCACCGACGAAGCACATCGTACCCCATACCTTGGTCGACCGGATCGCGTTCAACCGAGCCTCGGGATTGGATGAGGTATCGAGGGTCAGGTCGGCGTAACGGCCACCGGTCAGGCCCTTGATCGCCTCAACGGGATCATTCGAGCCGGGATTGACCACCTCATCGGCGCCGAACTCCTTGGCACGGGCCAGCCGTTGCGGATTGATGTCCAGCGCGATCACCCGCGCGCCCATCGCCTTGGCGAACTGTGTGCCGGCGAGGCCGACAGGGCCCTGGCCGAAGATGGCGATGGTGTCGCGGCCGGAGATGTTCATCCGCCGCAAAGCGCCATAGGCGGTGCCCGAGCCGCAGGCGATCGCGGCCCCGGCCGTGAACGTGAGCTCATCGCGCAGCGGCACCAGCGTGTCGGCGGGTACCTTCAGGTATTTGGCGTGGCCGCCGTGGGCGTTGTTGCCATATACCTTGACCGGCACTTCCTGGCAAAGCTGCTGCCAGCCGGAGCGGCAGTGGCTGCACTGGGTGCAGCCCGTGTAGTGGTGTACCATGACACGCTGACCGATCTTCGCCTCGGCGGGAAGCACGTCGAGGCCGATTGCGGCGACCACGCCGCACGGTTCGTGTCCGACGATGGTCGGATTGGGATTGGGCGGCAAGCCGGTGGCATTGCGCGCCTGGTTCTTCGGCCGGCGGTACTGGTGCAGGTCGGACCCGCACATGCCGGAGGCCTTCATTTCGACCACGACCTCACCCGGTCCGGGCGTGGGGTCAGGGAACGTCATCAGTTCCAGGCCACGCTCGCCGGTAAACACGACACCTTGCATGATTTCCTCCGCTTTCGTGCGCTCGCGGCAGTGTAGACCGATTTTCCCCGTGGGGAACCCGGACCGGCGGTGGGGAACCCCGACCGGCGGGGGGGAACCCGGACCGGTGACGGCGTACGCGATCCTAACCCGCCTGGGTGACCGCCAGCAGCGCCTCGATCCGGTCGGCCAGCTGGGCCGCGGTCACCGGCTTGCGCATCAGCGAAAACGCCCCGCTCACCGAGTTGCCGACCGCCAGCTGCGCACCATGACCGGCGTACCCGGTCAGCAGCACGGCCGGCAAGCCCGAGCGCTCGCGCTGCGCCTGCCGGATCAGCGTCAGTCCATCGATTCCGGGCATCGACAGGTCGGTCACCAGGATATCGACGATCGCCGGCGAACGGATCTGTTCCAGTGCGGCCGCACCATCCGCGACCGGCAGCACGACATAACCGGCCTCCTGCAGGGATGCGGCCAAGGTCTCGCGGACCATGGCCTCATCGTCCACCAGCAGGACATGTCTCCCGGCGTCATCGCCTGCGGCCGAGGCTGGCAGGCCTGGTGGTACGGCTGGACGGGCCGGCGCGTCCTGCCTGATCGCGGCCGGCAACCAGAGGTGGACCGTCGTGCCCCGGCCAGGCGTGCTGTCGATCGTCAGCGCGCCCCCACTCTGCTCCGCGAACCCTTTGGCCATTGAAAGACCGAGCCCCGTTCCGCGGCCCGACGGCTTGGTGGAGAAGAATGGCTCCAGCACCCGCGTGAGCGTGCGCTGATCCATTCCGGTGCCGGTGTCACGGATCGACAACCGGACGTAGCGCCCAGGGGAAAGTTCCGGAGCAAGGATCGAAGTCTCCGCCACCGTTTCGGTCGCGGCGGCGAAGGTCAGCGTGCCGCCACCCGGCATCGCGTCGCGCGCATTGGTGGCCAGGTTGACCAGCGCGGTCTCCAGTTGCCCCTTGTCGGCGAGCAGGGGCGGCAGTCCGCCGGCGAGTTCGACACCGACCGTGATACCGCTGCCCAGCGTATGGCTGAGGACATCACGCAACCCCCAGAGCAGTTCCCCTGGCTCCACCGCTTCGGCGCGAAGCTCGCCGCGACGGGCGAAAGCGAGCAGCCGGCGGGTGATGGAGGTGCCTCGCTCGGTGGCATCGAGGATCATGCGTGCGAACCGCCGGACGCTGGCGGCGTCCGCCGCACGCTTCTCGATGAGGGTCGCGCCGCCCTGCACGGCTTGCAGAATGTTATTGAAATCGTGGGCGATCCCGCCAGCCAGCTGGCCCAGCGCCTGCATCCGTTCGGCATGCGCCGCGCGAGCCTGCGCCGCTGCCAGCGCTGCCTCGCCGCGTTTGCGCTCGGTGATGTCGGTGAACGTGCGCACGATGCCGCCATCGGGCAGTCGCTGGGTGCGGACCTCCAGGACGGTGCCGTCGGGCCGCGTACGCTCGTAGGTGTAGTCGCCGCCCGCGTCGCCGGCGGATCGCATCAAACGTTCAAGCTCGGTGTCCCAAGTCCCCGGCGGGCCAAACTCGTTATTGGCATATTGCCAGTCGATCATCTGCTGGAAGCTGGGCCGTTTCGCCAGGAGATCGCGTGGCAAGCCAAGCATGTCGATCAGGCGCTGATTAAGCACCGGCATGCTGCCGTCCGCTCGGATCATGGCAATGCCTTGGGACATAGTCTCCAAGGTCACCGACAGGGCCTGCCGGGAGTCCAGCAAGGACCATCGCTGACGCAGCATCACGACGCTGACGGCGACGCAGGTAAGGGAGAGCAGAATGCCGACAGCAAGGTACAGCCGCTTGTTGCGCTCGTAAGGCGCGAAGACGTCCGCCGACGCCAGGCCGACCGCCAGAACCAGAGGATAACGGTCCAGACGGCGGGAGCTGAAAATCCGGTCGACGTGGTCGATGTTACTGACGGCGCGGAAGGCACCGCTGGTGGTGGCATCCAGGATATGAATACTGGTGTCGGCCGACAGATCGCGGCCGGTCATCGGTACGTCCTTGGGTGCTCGGGCCAAAACCACGCCGTCGGTGGTGGCGAGCATGACGGATCCGTTGCCGATCGATATCGACTGGTAGAGGCGCGACAGGTAGGACGGATCGAGCGAAACAACCGCAATACCATCGAACGAACCATCCGGGGCCAGCAGCTTGCGGACGAACTGAATGGTCCATTTTTGGGACACGCGGCCGAGTACCGGCTTGCTGATGAGCAAGGCGTCGCCGCCGCTCGCCTTTTGGACCTGAAAATGCTCCCGATCGGCGATGTTGACGCCGGCGGATACCGGACCGAGGTTGGACCACAACATGCGTCCATTCCGATCCGCCAGCGACATCTGCACCTGAAAATCGTCCAGGAAGGGGCGGTCCTTGGTCCAGGCGCCCAGCAGCACACCCGTGCGGTCGTGTTGATACGCTTCGCGGACGAACAGCAGCGTCTGATCGACAGCCTCGACCGTGCGGGTGATGTCCTCTTCGAAGGACAGCGCGAGGTTCGCCGTTTCCTGCGCCGCTTCCTGTTCGGCCGCCCGGTGGTCATGCCACAGATCGAATCCGATCCCGGCCCATAACAGACCGATGATCAGGGCGACTAAAGACAGGTGCCACGCATAGGCCTTGGCACCCTGACAGAATTTATGGGTCAATGCCTGCCTCGGCGCGTGATGCCCGCCAGTCCCTGGGCATACCGCCTGGCCGGAATAACCTCCACGACGGGTTCCCCCGCTCGCAGCAAGTTGATCCTGTATCGCGGCGGCCGCCGTGTGATGACGGTCGATCGCCGAACGTGGAACGATATCATGCGGGAATATCAACGGATGGGACCGCGACGCGCGACGCTGGACGTCGAGACAGGTGACGGCGCGGGCTGACCAACATATGGGCAACCGGTTTGGCGCGACCGCGCTGCGTCACCTTCTCGCGCCGGGGGTGGTACGTGGAGATCCCGGAGACGGGATCGGCCTGGGGCAGCCGCTGAATCGACGTCGCTGCCGGCCGGTGTCAGAGTCGACCAAGCTCTCGACCAGAGGAACCCCGACCGCATGCCTTCGCCTCGATCCGCGCCCGCGGTTCCGTCTTGAGTAATCAGTCCACCATCAGCTTGCTTCGGTCGATGCCGGTCTGGCCCTTGCTGACCACCCTGGCGGTGCAGACCCTGGCGACGATGGCGCTCTATTCGCTGCCCACGCTGGCGCCGGAAGTCGCCAAAGAGTTGCATGTCAGCGGCACCCTGGTCGGCAGCTTCGTCGCCACCGCTTATGGCGTCGGGATCCTGTCCGCCCTGCTGTCACCCGGCATGGTTCGCAAATATGGCGGAGTGCGGGCCACCCAGGCCGTTCTGCTCGCGGCGGCGGGGATGCTTGCCCTGGCGGCGCTCGGCTCCGGTGTGACAGGCTTGGCGATGGCCGCGGTCGTGCTGGGCATCGGCTATGGTGCCGCCGCGCCGGCCAGCACCCACCTGCTGGTCCCGCAAACGCCGCAGCCGGTGTTCAACCTGGTGATGTCGGCGCGGCAGATCGGCGTTCCGTTCGGCGGCGTCGTGGCAGCGCTGATCCTGCCGCGGCTTTCTCTGGCGATCGGCTGGCGCGGCGCGCTGCTGGCCGAACTTGGGCCGGTCGTGCTGCTGATGCTGCTGATGGAATTGCCCCGCGCACGCTGGGACGTGGACCGCGAGCCAGGCCGGCGCATCTTTGGCCGCGCGCTGTGGCAGCCGTTCGCCCTGCTGTCCGAGCCTCGGTTCCGCCGGCTGTCGGTCGCAGCGTTCGTCTATGCCGGGCTGTCCTTGTGCCTCATCGCGTTCATGACGGTGCAATTGACGACCGTGGTTCGACTGGACCTTGTCGAGGCCGGGCAGATACTCGCCGCGTACCAGATCGCCGGTTCGGTCAGCCGGCCGATCTGGGGCTGGGTCGCGGACCGGTTGCTGACACCGGCGCAGACGCTGGCGATCCATGGAATCGGCATGGCCGCCTGCTCCATGCTCACGGGGTTTTATGGTCCGGCGTGGCCGGTCTGGGCGGTGATGGCGAACGCGCTGCTCGCCGGTTGCACGGCTGGAGGCTACACCGGGGTCGCCTACGCGGAATACGCCACGCTCGGTGGGACGCGGCGCATCGAGGCGACCGGCCTGGGCACCGCGATCTTTTTCGCGGGCGGGATGGCTGTGCCGCCGATCTTCGGCATCGCGGTCGCCGCATCGGGCGGGTATCGAGGCAGCTACATGATCGGCGCGGCCTGCGCGCTGGCCAGCGGGGTGCTGCTGGTACTGCCGCACCGGCGTTGAGCGCCGCGCTGCGGGAGCTGTTGGTCGCCCCGGCAGCGCGGCTGGCAAGGATTCCCGAGTCGAATCCTACGCCTTCATCGCAAGCAATTCAGTCAGGTGGCGGTCGACCTGACCGATCGCGTCGGGATCGGCGCCGAACAGCGCGAGATGTCCGTCGCTGGTCTGGATCGGCCGGAACTCGGCATCGGGGATCAGCCGCCACTCGGCCTGGCAATCCGCCGGCGGAAAGAACATGTCCGACGACATCGGCATGACGAACGTCTTGGCCTTGATCCGCGCCAAGGCGGCCCGCAAGTCGCCGCCGGTGTGGCGGCTCACATCGCCGCGCTGCCATTTCCAGGCCATGCACAGCAGGTCGTTCGGATCCATGACGCTGAAATAGGCCCCCATGAAGTTGATGATGAAATCATCCATGGAGGAAAAACCCAACGTCCTGTGACGGTTCTTCTGGAAAAACTCCGTGCTCCAGCCCATCACCGCCCACATCTTGGCATGTCGCAACAGACCCTCCCGCACATCCGCCGGCGATGTGTAGAATCCCTTGTTGAACCCGGGATCGGACGTGATCGCCTCGACCAGCGTCTCGGTGAACAGGAAGTCATGGACGGTGTTCTTCGCGGTGCCGGCGATCGGCGCGGCACGTTTGACCATGTCGGGATAGCGGACGGCCCATTCGTATGTCTGCTGCGCGCCCATGGAGCCACCGACCACCAGCGCGAGGCTGTCCAGGCCGAATTTCTCCGTAACAAGTTTGTGCTGCGCGCGGACATCGTCGCCTATGCGCACATGCGGGAAATTGCCCATTCCGGCGGGCGCCGGCGTGTTGTGCGGCGAGGTGGAAAGACCGCTTCCAATCTGATTGACGACAAGGATGAAATACTTTTCCGGATCGAGCGCACGACCCTTGCCGATATAGACCTGCTCCATGATCTTGCTGGTGCCGGAGTACCAGGTCGGGATCAGGACGGCATTGTCCCTGGCGGCACTGAGCGTCCCGAAGGAGGCACAGGCCAGTGAGCAGTTGCGGATGGTACCGCCTTCCTCCAGTTCGAGATTACCGATGTCGTACAGCTCGTATGGGCCGTGCATTTCCTGCGAATAGTAGCTGTTGCTGATCATTGTTTCCCCCGGATTTCATGAGACAGGGCGAGCCGTGACCCGCCCTGCTTTGGCGCGATTCCCGTTGGAAGTCGCCGGCTGCTAGGCGAGTTCGAATCCCTCATAGCCCTTGGCGGCGACGTCGTCGCACTTTCGGCGGTAGCCGCCGACACCTTCCGGCCCCAGGTACGGCAGGAAGGCCCGAGGTTTGCCGGGAATGTTGGCACTCATGTACCATGAGTTGGCGCGCGGCATCAGCGTCATGTTCACGACTTCGTTGACGTGGGCAACCCATTGCTCCTGCGCATCGCGTGTCGCCTCGATGGTGGTCCTGCCGGTCTTGCGCATGGCGTCGATGCAGTCGGTGATCCACTCGACGTGCTGTTCGATCGCGACCGGCATGTTCGTCAGCACCGACGGACTTTGTGGGCCCGTGATCGTGAACAGGTTGGGGAAGCCTGCGACCGAGATCCCGAGATAGGCGTGCGGACCGTCCGCCCACACCTCATCGAGCGCGCGGCCACCGCGACCCCTCAGGTTCAAGGCCTTCAGGGCGCCGGTCAGCGCATCGAAACCGGTGGCGAAGACGATGATGTCGAACTCGTACTCCCGGCCGCCTGCCCGAATGCCCTTTTCGGTGATTTCCTCGATCGCGCCATCGGTCTTCGCATCGACCAACAGGACGTTGTCCTTGTTGAAGGTCTCATAGTAGTTGGTATCCAGCGGCTGCCGCTTGGTGCCATAAGGATAGCCCTTGGGTATCAGCTTTTCTGCGACGGCTGGGTCCTTCACGGTCCTGCGGATCTTGCGCTTGATGTAGTCGGCGCAGAGGTCATTCGCCTCCTGATTGAAGAACATGTCCTGGTAGTTCGCCAGCCAGAAGGCGAAGCCACCTGCGTCCCACATTCTGTCAAACTCGCGCTCGCGCTCCTCGGGCGTGGCGTCCAGTGCCGATTTCGGGATAAAGTAATGCTCCTGCCCAAAGAATGAGTCGCGGATACGCTTGACCACGCCATCATAGTCCGCCTTCCGTGCCTTCACCAGTTCAGGATCTACCTTGCCGTTACGGGCCGGCACACAGTAGTTGGCGGTGCGCTGGAAGACGGTCAATTGCTTGGCCTGTTGGGCGATTTCGGGAATGGCCTGTACAGCGGTAGCTCCGGTGCCCACCACGGCCACCCGCTTGCCGGTGAAGTCGACGCCGGTCTGAGGGAAGCGGCTGGTGTGGTACCACTTGCCCTTGAAGGTCTCCAATCCCTTGAACTGCGGAATGTTTGTCGCCGACAGGGTGCCCACGGCGGTGATGAGGTAAGAGGCTGTGACCTCTTCTCCCTTGTCGGTGTGGATTCGCCACAGGTTGGTGTTTTCGTCGAACTCCGCGCCGGTCACGCGCGTGTTGAACTGCATGTCCCGCTTTAGGTCGTGGCGTTTGGCCACGTGCTCGAGATAGCGCAGGATCTCGGGTTGCTCGGGATAGCGTTCGGACCACTCCCACTCCTGCAACAACTGCTTGTCCCAGGTGAAACAATAGATATAGGCGTCGGAATCGCAGCGGGCGCCGGGATAGCGGTTCCAGTACCAGGTGCCGCCGACGGTGTCACCGGCCTCATACACCCTGACGTTCAGCCCCAGTTTGTCCCGCAGTGATTTCAGCATATGGATGCCGGAAAAGCCTGCGCCGATCACGACGGCGTCAAAGTCTGGACCTGGGTCGGCCATTCTGTTCCTCCCGTATGTATTGTTGTTTGGACGTTTAATTCACTTCATCCCGTGCGCTTGCGACACTTAGGTTACATCGGCTTGCGGAAGCGGTCCAACCGCAAACCGATCATCAGCATCGAGGGCCGCGCGCCAGATTATTGCCGGAAATGCAGGCGAACAACAGTCTGCGGTTCCAGGAGACCGTTCACATCGCCTCTCTTGAGATCGCTCCGCGGGCTGTCGCGCGGTCGGGACCGGACTTTCCTGCGGCCCCGTTCCGTGTCTATGCGTGTTCCGCTCCATCATCCACGAGCACGATATGCAGCCGTCTTGGACCGTGCGCCCCCAGTTCCAGCGCCTGCTCGATATCGGCCGACCGCGACGGCCCGGTGATCAGCATGACGTTCCGCGGCATGTCCCCGACCTCGGCCCGCAGCTTGTCCCATGCCTCCTCATATGCTCCGACGATCGCCGAGGCCCAAAGCACCGCGATTTCCGTGTCCGCCAGCAGATTCAAGGTGACGGGCCGTCCCGGCGAACTCGGCAGCATCAGTGTGCCGGTCTCCGCGATCCCGGCAAAGCCGTGCTGCACGCTGACCGCATCCGTCCCCTGAGCGCGCCCCTCACGGATATCCAGCAACGGCCGCGCCGACCAGGGGATCGCCTGCAACGCGGGATGCGGCGCCATGATCACCGATCCCGGCAGATTTTGCGCCGCGAGGTAATCGGCCACCGCACCCGGCACCGCATCGACATCCACGACGCGCGTGACCGATCCGAACTCCTTCTCTACGTTCCGCACGAACAGATCCACCTGCTCGGGGTGCGGCAGCCGCGACCGCGCCGGAATCAGCTGGCGAGGGTGCTGGGCGAGCCGCCCGAGCAGCATTGCCGCCTGATCGGGCGGCAACGGCCCGCGCTTCAACCCGCGCCGGATAGCGGTCAGCATAGCCGCCCGACTCATCAGATCTGCCCCGCGCGCTGCGCCCTCGCATAGCGTGCGAAGAACGTGTCGCCTTCGGGCGCCGGCAGGTCGCGGCCCTTGGTCCATCCGCTCGCCAACGGCATGCGGCCGAACCGGCCTTTCTTCCGCCCGATCAGCCCCAGGCCCAGCGTGGCCGCCCGGGTCGCCAGCCGGTACAGCGCCGGCCGGCGGGCAAGGAACCCCCAGAACGCCAGGCCGCTTCGCGCCGTCGCCGGAGTCAGGTGCCGCTCGAACTCCCGTTCGCGCCAGTGCCGCATCAGCTTCGGCAGAGGGATGCGCACCGGGCAGACGCTCTCGCACTTGCCACAGAACGTCGAGGCGTTCGGCAGGTGCCCCGCCTTGTCCACGCCGATCAGGCTGGGCGTCAGCACCGCGCCCATCGGCCCCGGATAAACCCATCCATACGCATGGCCGCCGACAGCCCCGTAGACCGGACAATGATTCATGCACGCGGCGCAGCGGATGCAGCGCAGCATTTCCTGGAAATCGGTGCCGAGCATCGCGGACCGGCCGTTGTCGATGAGGACGACGTGATATTCTTCCGGCCCGTCCAGGTCGCCTTCCCGCCGCACCCCGGTGGAGAAGGTGGTGTAGACCGAGAAGTCCTGGCCTGTCGCCGATCGCGCCAGCATTCGCAGCAGCGAGGTGGCGTCTTCCAGGGTGGGGATGCATTTCTCGATGCTCGCCAGCACGATGTGCACACGCGGCAGGGTCTGAGTCAGATCGCCGTTGCCCTCGTTGGTTACGATGACGCTGCTGCCGGTCTCGGCGATCAGGAAATTGGCGCCGGTGATGCCGACGTCCGCCGCCAGGAATTTGGCGCGCAATTTCGTCCGGGCCTCGATCAGCACATCGCGGCGCTCCTTGAACGTGCGGTCGGCCGGCAGATCGGTGTGGGCTTTGCGGAAAGCCGCTTCCCAGTCTTCCATGTTCAGGTGGAAGGCCGGCGCGATGATGTGGCTGGGCAGTTCGTGCCGAAGCTGGATGATGTACTCGCCGAGGTCGGTTTCTACCGGCGTGATCCCGTGGCGCTCCAGGTGGTCGTTGATGGCGATCTCCTCGCCGATCATCGACTTGCCCTTGGTGACGGTCCGGGCCCCCACCGCCTCGCAGATCGCCAGCACCGCCTGGCGCGCTTCGTCGGCGTCCGAGCACCAGTGGACCTTGCCGCCGGATTCGAGCACTTTCGCTTCATAGGCTTCCAGGTAGAAGTCCAGGTTGGCCAGCGCGTGGTTCTTGATGTCGCGGGCGGTGTCCCTCAGCTTTTCGAATTCCGGCAGATTGGCCACCGCCGCGGCTCGGCGCGCGATGAAGCTGGGGCCGCTGCGGGCCAGCGCCTTCTGCAGCCCGGCATTCGCCAGCGCCTCGTGGGCATTTTCCTTGAAGGCAGGGGAAGTCGCGACATGCATGGGCGGGATCCGGGACGATGGTCGGCGCCGTGTATAGGCCATCTATCGTCGCAGCACGACAGGTGGGTCGTACGCCCGCTGTTCGCCAGACGCAAAAATTGTTGGCGCCCGCCCTGAGCCGCGGGCGGTCTTCCAATCAGTATTCCTGGCGCGTGGGCCGGAACAGGATTTCGTTGATGTCCACTTCATCCGGCTGGCTGACGGCGAACACGACCGTGCGCGCGAACGAATCGGCGGGAACGGCGCCCTCATAGACCTTGCGGACCCGCTCGGCGATATCCGGCTCGGTCGTACTTGCGGGCAGTTCCGTGGCCACCGCGCCCGGCGAAATGACCGTCGTGCGGATGTTGTAAGGCTTCACCTCCTGTCGCAGCCCTTCGGAGAGCGCACGCACGGCATGTTTGGTGGCCGCGTAGACGGCGAAGCCGGGTCCGACCTTGTGGCCGGCCACGGAAGAGACGTTGATGAAATGGCCGCTTTTCTGCCGTTTCATATACGGAAGCGCCGCGGCAATGCCATACAGCACGCCCTTGATGTTCACGTCGATCATCCGGTCCCACTCGTCGATCTTGAGGCGCTCGAGCGGCGCCTGCGGCATCACCCCGGCGTTGTTGATCATCACATCGATCCGCCCGTAGGTCTGGACGGCGGCGTCCACCAACTTCTTGACCTGTTCGCGGTCCGAGACATCCATGGTTACGGCGATTGCCTTGCCGCCGCTGCCGGTCAGTTCGCGAGCCAGCGCCTGGATGCGATCCTGACGGCGCGCGCCCAGTACCACGCTCGCGCCCTGGGCGGACAGATGCCGGGCGGTCGCCTCGCCCAGCCCACTGCTCGCGCCGGTGATGACGACGACTTTTCCGTCGATATTCGTGCTCATGGCTTTCAGTCTTTCTTCCATGACGGCCATTCAGCGGCCGGACAACTTCATGAGATCCTCGGGGTACCTGGCGCCCCGGACCGGGATCTTCGCAGCCGTGTCCTTGATTTCGCGGAGGTCGTCCGCGGCAAGTTCAACCGAGGCGGCGCCGATGTTCTCTTCGAGGCGAACGAGTTTCGTGGTCCCCGGGATGGGCACGATCCAGGGCTTCTGGGCGAGCAGCCAGGCGAGCGCGACCTGCGCCGGCGCTGCGCCCTTCCGTTCCGCGATCCGGACGAGCAGATCCACCAGGGCGAGGTTGGCCTTGAGGGCTTCCGGCTCGAAGCGCGGAATACGTCCGCGCAGGTCCGAACTGTCGAACTTTGTTGTTTCATCGATTTTGCCGGTTAGAAAGCCCTTTCCCAGCGGGCTGTAGGGGACGAGGCCAATTCCCAGCTCTTCGAGGGTCGGCAGGATCTCGGCCTCCAGGTCCCGTGTCCACAGCGAATATTCGCTCTGCAGCGCGGTGACGGGTTGCACCGCGTGCGCGCGGCGGATCGATTGCGCGCCTGCCTCGGACAGGCCGAAGTGCTTGACCTTGCCTTGCTGGATCAGTTCCTTGACTGCTCCCGCGACATCCTCCATCGGCACTTCCAGATCGACACGGTGCTGGTAGAGGAGGTCGATGTGGTCCGTCCTCAGGCGCTTCAGCATCCCCTCGACGGCGATCCTGATGTGGTCGGGACGGCTATTCTGGCCGCCGAGCCGCTCGCCCGTCGCCGGGTCGATGTTGTGGCCGAACTTGGTGGCGATCACCACGTCGCGGCGGAACGGAGCCAAGGCTTCACCGACGAGTTCCTCGTTCCTGAACGGGCCGTAGTTCTCCGCGGTATCGAAGAATGTGACGCCACGCTCGAAAGCCGTGCGGATGATCGGGATCATCTTCTCCTTGTCCGGCTTCTGTCCGTAGGCATCGGTCATGCCCATGCATCCGAGGCCGATCGCAGAGACCTCGAGACCGTTGCTGCCAAGTCTGCGCTTCTGCATTTGCCGAATCCTGTCGTTGCGTTACGGGATGGAGGAGTCGCGGCCGTTCAGCGGCGGTACTGCTCGTCGGTCACTTTTTCCATCCAGTCGACGACCTTGCCGTTCAGCGCTTCCTGAATGGCGATATGGCTCATACCCGTGGTCGCGGCGGCCCCGTGCCAGTGCTTCTCGCCCGGCGCGAACCAGACCACGTCACCCGGCCGGATTTCCTCCACCGGCCCGCCCTCGCGTTGGACCCAGCCGCAGCCGGCTGTGACGATCAGCGTCTGGCCCAGCGGATGCGTATGCCAGGCGGTCCGGGCGCCGGGCTCGAACGTGACGCTGGCGCCTCGGCCGCGTGCCGGATCGGCCGCCTGGAACAGAGGGTCAATGCGGACCGAGCCGGTGAAATACTCGGTTGGTCCCTTGCCGGAAGGCCGTGAACCGCTTCGCATGATTTCCATTGTCTCATTTCTCCTCAGTGTTGGGATCGTCCGTGTCGCGGCCTTTTGCGGCAGGCCGCGTTGCCGCCGATGCGGCGGGTCAGCGCGGTTCGAGCCGCAGCGTGGTCGGCAAGGTCTCCGCGCGCACCATCTCCTGCGCGTGGGAGTTCGGCTGATATTTCCTCAGGAATTCGCGACTGGCCCGGGCGATCGCAGCGGCATCGCCCGCCGGGATGGCCTGCACCGCCAACCGGCGGCCGGCCCATTCCAGCGTGGCGGGGCCGCCAGCGGCGAGATCCTTGTACCACCGCCCCCTTGGGCCGAGCCAAGACCGCACGAAGACCTCGTCGTCGGCAACCACCACCCAGATCACGATCGCGCTCTTGGGGTGCTTCTCGGTCCGGATGAAGACCTCCTGCACGTCGCGCAATGCGCGCAGCGTGTCCGCATCGAAATTCGTCATGGCCTGATCCTCCCCTGGTGTCATTGGCTTCTCACGCCGCCGTGGCTTGGCTGATTGGCCTGGGACTGCGGCAAACCGGACGCCGCGAGTGTCGGGACAGTGGCCCGCGAGTGCACCGCGATAGCGGATGCGGTGCAACCGACGCCCAACGACACAAGTATCGTCAAAATCAGATCTCGCATCTTCGTTCCTCCAGAGCGTTCCGTTCACGTTGGCTCACGGAACCCCGCTCCAGCCCTTTGTCTGAGAGCGTGGTTCACCGCTCCGGTGTTTCCACCTGCACGGATCACGCTCCAAGTTCCGGTGCTGTCAATGCCGGGGCATTTCCCGTGGACCGGCGGACGGTTAATTAGCGTTTCCACCCGCATGCGATTAGCTGCTAAGATCCGCATGAACTGATGACCCAGGCTCACAAATGCTCGGGCGAAACTTCAATGATCTCCTTGCTTTCCTGGCGGTTGCGAAGGAGCGCAGTTTCACCAGGGCGGCAGCGCAGCTCGGCGTTTCGCCGTCCGCGCTCAGTCACACTATCCGCGGACTCGAGGAACGGCTCGGTCTTCGGCTACTGACACGCACCACGCGCAGCGTCTCGCCAACCGAGGCGGGCGAACGCCTGCTGCACACGCTGGGTCCTCGGTTCGAGGAGATCGACGCCGAGCTTGCTGCGCTGAATGAGCTTCGGGAGAAGCCCGCCGGCACCGTGCGGATCACCGCCACAGACTATGCGGCCGAAACGATTCTCTGGCCAAAGCTGACGACGTTCCTGCAGGCATATCCGGATATCAAAGTCGAGATCATCATTGACTATGGCCTGACCGACATCGTGGCCCAGCGTTTCGACGCCGGCGTGCGAGTCGGCGAGCAAGTGGCGAAGGACATGATCACCGTGCGTATCGGGCCGGGCATGCGCATGGCCGTCGTGGGCGCGCCGTCGTATTTCGCGAAGCGCCCCCCGCCAAGGAGGCCGCAGGAGCTGATCGGTCACAACTGCATCAACCTGCGCCTGCCCACCTATGGCGGCCTGTACGCCTGGGAGTTCGAGAAGGCCAGACGTGAGCTGAAGGTTCACGTCGAAGGCCAACTCGTTTTCAACAGCACCTTCCAGATGCTCAACGCCGCGCTGGCTGGATTCGGCTTGGCCTATGTGCCGGAGGACCTGGCGCAGCCTCATCTC
Source organism: uncultured Alphaproteobacteria bacterium (assembly GCA_963817185.1). Classification (GTDB taxonomy): domain Bacteria; phylum Pseudomonadota; class Alphaproteobacteria; order Acetobacterales; family Acetobacteraceae; genus Rhodopila. The sequence continues at coordinate 841,872 of CAWFNN010000009.1, forward strand.
ACCGAGGGCCGTCTCTGTCGGGTGCTGGAAGACTGGTGTCCGGCTTTTTCGGGATACCACCTTTATTACCCGAGCCGGCGACAGCCCTCGCCGGCCTTTGCACTTGTGGTCGATGCGCTGCGCCACCGGGACGCCCGAAAGGCGTTGGCGACCCCGGCCAATGGAGTTGGATAATTCCTTGTTACGCCGAGTCCGGATCAATTCGCGCAGCCGCGTCGCGCGTAAGCAGGTTCCGCTGCATGGGCTATGGCATCCCTGCGCGTATCAGTCATCCCTGCGCGTATCAGTCATCCCTGCGCGTATCAGTCATCGCCGTTGGCAGCTGATATTATTCGGCCGCCTGGCGCGATTCACTGACAGAACCCTCACGCCCAGGCAGCATGAAACCCCAGACATCCTCATGTTTTCTTGGGAGCGCCCGCTACCTCCAGTCCGTAGCGCCCAATCTTGCGATAAATGGTACTTCGAGAAACACCGAGCCGCCGCGCCGCACCGGCCAGATTGCCGTTCTCGTGATGTATCGCACGCAGGAGGGCACCACGCTCCGCTTGGTCGAGGCTGACGGGCGAGGTATTCGGTTCATCCGCTCCCATCGCCGGGGGAGCGGCGGAAGTCAACTCCGGGGGCATGTCGTCCAGAGTCACGACCTCATTGCTGCTGGTCAGCAGGAGTCGCTCGATCAGGTTCCGCAACTCGCGCACATTGCCAGGCCAGGCGTGGGATTGCAGGGCTGCCATCACACCCGGGGCGAACTGGCGCGTCGGAACCTGGTGGCGCGTGGCCAACACACGGTTGAAGTGATCCACCAGCGTCTCGATATCCTCGGCCCGGTCGCGCAGCGGCGGCACCGTGATTGAGGTCACGCTGATGCGGTAATACAGGTCGCGCCGGAACCGGCCCGCTTGCACCTCCGCGTGGAGATCGCGATTGGTGATCGCAATCAGCCGCACGGCGACGCGTCGCGGCTGGGTATCGCCGACCCGGTAGACGACGCCCTCCTCCAAAGCGCGCATCAGTACCGGCTGAACGTCCAGAGGCATCTCGCCGATCTCATCGAGGCACAGAGTTCCCTGATGCGCCAGCTCGAATCGTCCCGGCCGGCCTTCGCGCGTGGCGCCGGTGAAAGCGCCCGGAACGTGGCCGAATAACTCGGCCGCCACCAGCTCCTTCGACACCGCCCCGCAATTGAAGGCGATGAACGGCCGCCGGTCGTCGGCGTCATCGTGGATCGCGCGTGCCAGCAATTCCTTACCGACGCCGGTCTCGCCTTGAATCAGCAACGGGACCGCACGCCCAACGAGTTGCCGGGCGTGCCTGATCACCGCGACGGTGGCGCCCCCGCGGCCGATGATGTGGTCGAAGCTGCTGCGCGCCGGATCGTTCTCGGATCCCCGTGGCACACCCGGCAGCGGCGCTCGCCCGATCATCGAACGCGCCTTGCCAGGTATCACCAGCAACGCACCAATGGTTCGGCCGTCGAGCGATATGGCGTTCAGCCATTCCGGCCGCCAACCTTCCGGCAGGCGACTCGCCCAATCCTCTATCGGCACGTCCCGGTTGAGACCAGGCACACGCTCGCCGACGCCGATATTGCTTGGGATGCGGCCGGTCGCATGCACGAGCCGTCCGAAGCGGTCGAGCACGATCAGCCCGGCCGCGTCGCTTGACGAGATCTCGTGCAGACAAACCTCCAGCAGCCGCATGCGCTCTTTCACGGCATGCTCGGCGAGCGCGGTCTCGATCTGCCGCGCGGCGGTCACCGCAAGTGTGAGGTTGTTCCGCTGGTAGGTGAAGGGCGGCCCGGAGATGTCCACGACGCCGAGGATTTCCCTGCTGCCCGGCTCAAAGATCGGTGCTCCTGCGCACGTCCAGCTCTTGATGCCTTCGCAAAAATGTTCCGCTGCGTGAACCTGGGCTGGCCGCCCGGTGGCGAGGGTGGTGCCGATGCCGTTGGTTCCAACGACGTCTTCACGCCAGTCACCGCCGCGGGTCAGATGGATATCCTGCCCCAGTTCCAACGTGTGGATATCGCCGACCGCCTCCAGCACCACACCGTTTGCATCGGTCAGCAGCATGATGGAACGCGAGCCGGCAAGCAGATCCGCCACTTCGGCGAATATACCGGAAGCCGCGACGATCAGGTCGCGGTGCCGACGGCGCAACGTGTGCAAATCGTCGCCCCGTGCGGCGAATGGCGCGGCGCGGCCAGTGGGATCGACGCCGAACTGAAGGCTGCGCTGCCAGGAGGATACGACAAAGTTGCCGGCCGGTTCAGCCGCCCCGGGTTCGCCGGTCAGGAAGCGTTCCCAGGCAAGCATGGTGTCGGTGCCCTCAGCGTTGCCTATCACCCGCCCAGCGCCAAGCGCCGCGAACGGCGGTCCGGCCCCTGTCCTGTGGGATCCGCGCTGCATCCCGATCCTCCCGCTGCTGCCCGGCGCACGCCGCCAATCTTGTCGTTTCGTTGTAGTATCGCAGCCCTTTGGGATTCTATGTAGCCTCAAAACCGGCCAATCAACACTGGTTCCTCGGCTCATCGGGGATTAATTTAGGGCCGGCCGAGCTTTTCCGCTCCGCCGCCCAACGCCGCGCCGGCGGTGGGATCGCTATATTCGGGCTTCTTGGCGATCAGGGTCTGGGTGGTCAGGATCAGCGCCGCAACCGAGGCCGCGTTCCGCAGCGCCGTCATGCTGACCTTCACCGGATCCACGATCCCGGCTGCCAGCATGTCGACGAATTTCCCCGTCTGCGCGTCGAGCCCGAAGCCGCGATCGGCGGCCTTGACCCGAGCGACGACGGGGGCGGGATTGAGCCCGCAATTTGCAGCGATCGCCGCGAGCGGCTGCTCCAGCGCCGATCGGAGCATGGCCGCGCCCGTCCGCTCGCTGCCCGAAAGCTGCTCGATCATCGCGCCGAGCTCCGGCGCGGTCTGCAGTAGTGCCGACCCGCCGCCGGCGACGACGCCAGCCTCAGCCGCGGCACGAGCCGCATTGATTGCGTCCTCAATCAATTGTGCGTGACGCTTCTGCTCGACCGGCGTCGCCCCGCCCGCCAGGATCATGGCCGAACCGCCCGACAGCCGCGCCAGGCGTTCCTCCAGCTTGTCGCGTTCGATGTTGGGGGGCGCGAGTTCGATCTGACGCTTCACCTGCTGCCGACGAGCGGCCACCGCGACGGAATCGCCGCCGCCCGCGCTGATCACGGTCTGGTTGGAAGATATGCGGACCTGCCGGGCAGTCCCCAGGTCTCGCAGCGCGACGTCCTCAATGCGGCCACCGAGGTCGCGCGCGATCACGCGGCCACCGGTCACGATCGCCAGGTCCTCCAGCATCGCCTTGCGCCAATGGCCGTAATCCGGCGGGTGGATCGCGGCGACAAGCGTGCCGCCGTTTTTCCGGCTGCTGAGCAGACTGATGACACAGTTGGGCGCCACCTCCTCGGCGATGATCAGCAGCGGGCGGTTCGCTTCGCCGATCACGGCCTGGATCGCCCCTACCTCGTCCTGCGTCAGCAGCTTGAGGTCGGTCATCAGGATGTAGGGCTGGTCAAGGACGACCTGCATACGCTCGACGTCGGTCACCATGTGGTGCGACAGATAGCCGCGGTCGAACGCCATGCCGTCGACGATTTCCAGTGTCGTCTCCACCGTGCTGCCGTATTCGACAGTAACGATCCCGCTCGGTCCCACCCGCTCCAGCGCTTCGGCAACCAGCTCGCCGGTCGCCTTGTCGTTCGCCGCGATGGTGGCGACGGCGCGCAGTCCGTCGGGGCCGTCGAGCGGAATGGTAGAGGCGAGCAGGGCAGAAGTGACCTGATCCACAGCCATTTCCAGGCCACGTACCAGCTCGATCGGATTGGCGCCTGCGTCGAGCGCGGCAAGACCCTGCTGCACCATCGCATCGGCCAGGATGGTTGCCGTGGTGGTGCCGTCGCCTACCACCTCGTTGGTCTTCATCGAGACCTCGCGCACCACTTGTGCGCCCATGTTCTCGAACGGGTCTTCGAGCTCCACTTCAGCGGCGATGCAGACCCCGTCGCGCGAAATGATCGGCGTGCCGACGGGACGGTCGATGATCGCATTCATGCCGCGGGGCCCGAGGGTGCCGCGCACCGCCTTTGCCAATTGCGCCACACCCCGGCCGAGCGCCCGGCGTGCGGCTTCGTCGTGCAGCATCATCTTTGGCATTATGCGGCCTTCCCCGGTGGCATGCGGGCGAAATCGTACAGCGTCGGTTCGCCGTCTCCGTTGTAGCGAGCCGCCAGCAGGCCGCGGCACAGGGCGCCGTTGAATTCCGCATTGATGGTGATGCGGGCAAGCGCTTGCAGATAGGCGCTCAGGGTTTCCGCGGCGAGCCGGTGCCCCGCTGCATCAACGAACGCCAACGGTTCGTCGGGTCCAGCGCACACGCCACGGCGGTCGAGGTATCGCCGACGAAGGCTTTCATCCCCCGGTTCCAGGGGGATGGATCGCAGATCCTGCAAGGACATCGAAACCAGTTCTTCGGCGGAGCGGCCAATCGCCAACAGACGGCGGAGCAGGGTTTCCTGCCGGCGCTCGAATGCCTTGACGAGGAAGGTCCGACGCAACTCACCGAGGTCCGCACTGGCATCGTTGCCGAACGTGCCCTGGAACGAGAGCCCATTCGCCAGGCCGTGATTAATTTTTTCCGAATACATGTGCTCGCCGAGTGTCACCTGGACATGGCGAACCCATGGCAGGTTGCCAACTTCGCGCTGCATGTCCGCGGCCATCAGGAAGGCGAAATTGGCGGCGCACCAGTATGTCGGCAAACGAAAGCCGATCGTTACGGTGCCATTCAGGTCCACCGCGAGATGCTCGATGAACCGCAGATCGGTCACTGGCTCATCGAGTTCCGGATCGGTGACGCGGTCGAGCGCAAGGCGGACCTCCGCCTCGCGCTCGGTTTGCCGCAGGCTCACGCGTGAACCTTCTCGCGTGCACCGGCTGCGATCTTGTTCTTCTGGGCTTCCACGTCGATGCCGTAGAGGCGCGCCGCGTTCAAACCCAGAATCTTCTTCTTCGACTCCAGCGTCAGGTCAACGCCCTTCGCCTGCTTGACCTCGTCCGGCAACTCGAACGCCATGAACTGCTCGACCAGCCAGCGCGGCGTCCAGATTCCGTAATCGCTGCCAAACAGAAGTTTGTTCTCGCCAAGCCAGAACAGCAGTTCGGAAATGACGTTGGTGAAGTAGTCGCGGCGGGCATGAATGAACGGCAGGGCGACCGCGAGGCCGCCATAGACGTTGGTTTCCTGTACCGCGATCCAGCAGAAATCGTCGAGGCGCGGCAGTCCGCAATGTTCGACGATGAAGTTCAGGCCCTGGAAGTCCGTCGCGACATGATCGATGTCAGCGACGTCGAACGCATCGCGGTCCAGCGGGATGATCGTCGGTCCCTTGTGCACGTGGATGTTCGTGATGCCGAGCTTTTCCGCCTTCTCGAGGTATCTGTAGGCCCAGGGATCGGTCAGCTTGTAGCCCCGGCTGTCTCCCCGCCATTCGGCGGTGTACAGTTTGACCCCTTTGATCTTGTATTTGGCGGCCATCGCTTCCAGGGCGTCTAGAGCAAAAACCGACCGCTCCGATTCGAAATGTCTTTTCCCGGCGCGGTGCGGTGTGATTCACCATGCATGCTGGAGAGGAGGCCAGCATGCATGACACGAGCTTTGTCCCAGGATCTGCGCTCTCGCGTGATTGCGGCCGTTGACGGCGGCCTCTCTTGCAACGCGGCTGCGGCACGCTTTGGCATCGCGGTGTCGAGTGCGATCCGCTGGATCCGCGCCTGGCGTGTAGAGGGTCGTGTAACAGCTTTGCCGCAAGGTGGTGACCTTCGTTCCCACCACATCGAGGTTTACCGGGACGTGATCCTGGGTGCGATCGATGCCGATGTCGACATCACCTTGGTCGAGCTAAGTGAACTGCTCCATCGTAAGCATGAGGCCTCATTCGCGCCCAGCACCGTCTGGCGATTCCTCGACCGTCACGACCTCACCTTTAAAAAAAAACAGCGCACGCCAGCGAGCAGGAGCGCCTCGACGTCGCCGCTCGCCGGCAGGCCTGGTTCGACGCACAGCCTGACCTCGATCCCGAGAACCTGGTGTTCATCGACGAAACCGCAGTGTCAACGAAGATGGATCGGCTGCGGGGACGAGCGCCGCGCGGACAACGATGCCGAGCACCGATCCCGCACGGCCATTGGAAAACAATCACGTTCGTCGTCGCTCTCACGCTCTGTGGGCTGACCGCGCCGCTGATGCTCGACGGACCCATGAACGGCCCCGCTTTCCTTGCCTACGTCGAACAGGTGCTCGTCCCGACCTTGAAGCGCGGCATGATCGTCGTGATGGACAACCTGGCCGCCCATAGAGTAGCGGGCGTTCGGACGGCAATCGAGGCGGCAGGCGCCCGGCTCTTACTGCTGCCGCCTTATTCCCCCGACTTCAACCCAATCGAGAACGCATTCGCTAAGCTGAAAGCCATACTGCGCAAAGCCGCAGCCCGCACTATCCCGAACCTCTGGAACGCGATCCGCGACGCCTTGCCTCAGTTCACGCCCGAACAATGCGCCAATTTCTTCACAGCGGCCGGCTATGAGCCAGAATGATCGGATTCTGCTCTAGAGCAAAAACCGACCGCTCCGATTCGAAATGTCTTTTCCCGGCGCGGTGCGGTGTGATTTACCATGCATGCTGGAGAGGAGGCCAGCATGCATGACACGAGCTTTGTCCCAGGATCTGCGCTCTCGCGTGATTGCGGCCGTTGACGGCGGCCTCTCTTGCAACGCGGCTGCGGCACGCTTTGGCATCGCGGTGTCGAGTGCGATCCGCTGGATCCGCGCCTGGCGTGTAGAGGGTCGTGTAACAGCTTTGCCGCAAGGTGGTGACCTTCGTTCCCACCACATCGAGGTTTACCGGGACGTGATCCTGGGTGCGATCGATGCCGATGTCGACATCACCTTGGTCGAGCTGAGTGAACTGCTCCATCGTAAGCATGAGGCCTCATTCGCGCCCAGCACCGTCTGGCGATTCCTCGACCGTCACGACCTCACCTTTAAAAAAAACAGCGCACGCCAGCGAGCAGGAGCGCCTCGACGTCGCCGCTCGCCGGCAGGCCTGGTTCGACGCACAGCCTGACCTCGATCCCGAGAACCTGGTGTTCATCGACGAAACCGCAGTGTCAACGAAGATGGATCGGCTGCGGGGACGAGCGCCGCGCGGACAACGATGCCGAGCACCGATCCCGCACGGCCATTGGAAAACAATCACGTTCGTCGTCGCTCTCACGCTCTGTGGGCTGACCGCGCCGCTGATGCTCGACGGACCCATGAACGGCCCCGCTTTCCTTGCCTACGTCGAACAGGTGCTCGTCCCGACCTTGAAGCGCGGCATGATCGTCGTGATGGACAACCTGGCCGCCCATAGAGTAGCGGGCGTTCGGACGGCAATCGAGGCGGCAGGCGCCCGGCTCTTACTGCTGCCGCCCTATTCCCCCGACTTCAACCCAATCGAGAACGCATTCGCCAAGCTGAAAGCCATACTGCGCAAAGCCGCAGCCCGCACTATCCCGAACCTCTGGAACGCGATCCGCGACGCCTTGCCTCAGTTCACGCCCGAACAATGCGCCAATTTCTTCACAGCGGCCGGCTATGAGCCAGAATGATCGGATTCTGCTCTAGTCCGGCTTCGCCGTCGCGCGGATCGAAGGCGCCATTCAGGATGATGCGGTCAGGCGCACGATCCTTCATCACCGCATTCTGTTCGATGGTATTGAAGCCGTTCTTGTAGAAGTCCGTCAGATAGGTGCACTGGAGGATCGCCATGTCGTCCGGGCCATCAACGAACAGGTCCTGATACATTTGTTCGGGACCGTAGCAGTCGAATTTGTCCTTTGGCCAGACCTGTTCCTTCGGGCTGAGCACCGTGTGGTAGCCATAGAAGCCGTCGATGAACTGCTGCCCGTGAATGTTCTTGATGTTGTCCTTGGCGGCGTTCCAGTTATGGGTGTGGCCGTCGATAATGAAGATTTCTTCGCCGCTTTTCGTTCGATACATTGCGTTGCCTCCCGCCTTGGTTGAGCCGATCAGTACGCAATGTACTGCATCGCCTCATCCAAATTCCCGAACAGTACAACCGTGTCGTCGTCGACCATCACCATCCGGCCATAGTGGGTGGAGGTGCAGATCTCGAACAGATACGGCGTCATCTCCCGTCCCAGGGCCTCGCTGATCTCGGACATCTTGAACACGATCTTGCCCTCGCCATCGATGCGGATCATCGCCGGCAAGTAGGTCACGGTGATGCCGGGTTTTTCCGCCATGACTTCGGCGATCGCCCGGCTTTCCACGCTGTCGTTCATTGTCACTCCGCACTCATGCGAGATGGTGTCCTCGAACTGCATGGTCTTCATCGACTTGAAGATGTTGTCGGTGTGTAATTGGGCCATAGGAGCCTGCTCCATTGAAGTTGAGGGCGATCAGCCGCCGATGATGCCGCGGACGTCGAAGCCGATCTCCGCCGCGATCGCCCGCAGCCGGTTCTTCGCCTGTTCGAACGCGTCGTTGAACTGTGCGATCTTCACGCGCGGAAGCGACCAAACCGGCTGCAGCAGGTTTGCCGCATCGACCGCCAGCTTGCCATGCGCTTCCGCCCAGCCCATGAACAGCTTCCGGTTATGTTCGCCATGTGCCGGGTCCCGTGTCAGCATCGAACACAGCTCGACCGTGTTGGCCAGGTTGCGCTCATAGTCGCCTTCGGCGGCGGAGACGATCGCGGGCGTCAGGTAATCGTTTTGCGCCGCCGCCATCTGCATCACGAGCCCACTGCGGAACAGTTCGCCGACCAGCGGCTCGAAGACTACGTTGATGGCGAAGTATTGTTCCAGGTAGTCAGTGGCGCCCATGATCGACTCGACCGAGCGGCGCGTGCCCTGCCAGATCGGATCGGCGAGCCAGTGCGCCTTGCCCTCATCCGGATCGAAGCCGTCGATGTCGAGCGCGAGATCGCCGAGATACACAGTCAGGTCCTGGGCGAAACGAAGCTTGTACGACGAATTGGTCAGGATCGCGCTGTTGATCATCTGAGTGTAGCCGTAGCGCTGCGCCTGCGTCGTCGATGTGCCGAGGCCGAACTCGGCGTGCTTGTATGCCCCGAGATGGTCCTGAAGGACTTTCACCCAGGCCTTGTCGAAGCGCTTCGTGGCGCCGGAGCGGCGGCCGTTCTCGATCACGCCGTTGACCATGCCCTCGATCGTGGACTGGCGCTGGTAGTGGGTGCGCTCCCATTCCTGATCGACCGCGCGGAACTTGTGCCAGTCGCTGCTCTTGGCCTTGGTCCAGCCTTCGTAATAGGTCGGCGTCCCGTCAGCGAAGCTGATGATCCAGTCTTGCAGCAGGTACCGCTTGGGGTCCGGCTGGACATCCACGGTCATGTCTTCGTAGTGGGTCGCCTTGCGGCCCTTCGGTTCGTAGTAATTGTAGTGACGACTGTCGGAGCCGGCGAATACCGCCGCGCCCGCGGCACCGGACTTCACTTGGACGGCTTCTTGCGAGGCACTCATGTTGCTGTTCTCCCTTTGAGGTTGTTGCGGCTAGTGGGCTGCCGGCGTAAATTTATCGAAATGGATTCGCTCGGGTTCCACTCCGGCCATCTGCAGGATCGGAAGGACGGCATCGATCATCGGCGGTGGCCCGCAGGAATAGGCATCGATTTCGCCATCGAGCCCCTCGGCCCGCAGCGCGCGGGCCACGACGTCGTGAATGAAACCTGTTTCCCCAGCCCAGCCATCGCCGGATTCGGCGTTCGACAGCGCCGGGATGAACCGGAAGTCCGAAAGCTTTGCTGTCAGCGCCGCGAACGCTTCAAGATAGAACAGGTCCCGTCGCGCCCGGGCGCCATAGAAGAAGCGGACCGGCCGCTGTTCGCCACTTTCCACGTAGTCGTGCAAAATAGACCACAGGGGAGACATGCCGGAGCCGCCGCCGATCAGCAGCATCGGTCCGGTGCGCTCCTCGCGTCGGAAGCAGGTGCCATACGGTCCCTTCGCCGTCAGACGTTGCCCGACCTGCAATGCGCCATCCAGCAAGGCGGAAAACTTGCCTTCAGGGTACCGCTTGATGATGAAGCTCAGCCTTGTCTGCTGCCGCGGCGTGTTGGCCATCGAGAAAGACCGCGTGATCCCGGCGCCCGGAATCGTCAGATCAACGTACTGTCCCGCCCAGAACCGCAGCGGCGCATCAAGTTCGATCTCAAGCAGCCGGATGTCGTGGGTCAGCTTGGTGATGCCGGTCAGCACCGCGTCGAAATTCTTCACCGCGATCGACCTGCGCATGAGGTCTTCGTCGTAGTTCAGCAGTTCGACGGTTATGTCGCTGTAAGCCAGGGTGCGGCACAGCAGAACGTGGTCCGTCTCCTTCTGGTAGTCAGGCAGCGCGAATGTCGAGTATTTCAGCAGTTCGATGTCGCCGTCGATCAGCAGCGCCTTGCAGCTGCTGCACTGACCTTCCTTGCAACCATGCATCAAGGAGACGCCCTGGCGGAAAGCGGCGTCCAGAACGGTTTCACCCTCGTTTACATCCATTTCGACACCAACTGGTTCGAAACGAACCCGGTGGACGTTGTCAGACATAAAGTGTTCCAATCCCGATACTGGCTTGCAGTTCCGGGAGCCGGTTTGCGGCCGGCCCCCGTCTGATCAGGTCTCAGTTGCAGGGGTTGATGGTGAAGCCCTTGCGGTATTCTGCCGCAGCCGTCTCGCGCTGCGCCGGGGTCAGTTTTCGGAACGCCTGAAGCGGACTGCCGAGCTGGTCGCCGCGGACGTGGTCGAGTTTCCACATCTTCCTGTCGTCGAAGATCAGATGGGGTTGCGGAACCAGCGTTTGCCCGTCGGAACGGACGAAGCCGAGGTCCTTGATGGCGTCGGCGAGATCCCAGCCGTCGTAGCAGGTTTCCCACTCGCGCCGGCCGCTGAAGCGGCCCATGGCCGGTGTCGGACGGCCCTGGTATTCCGCCCCGAAGGCGGTCTTGTGGGTCCAGCGGCAGATTTCCGAGCAATAGGTGTAGATCTGGCCATCGACTTCGTCGTGACAGAAGTCCTCATGGATCAGGCACGGCACCATGCAGCTCCAGCAGCGGTGCGGGTAGACGTAGCCCGTGTCGGTGTTGAACAGGATGTTCTTCTCGCCAGGGGTAGACAACTTGGCGTACCACTTCCAGTAGTTGCCGAACTCGGCATACCAGCCGGGATATTTGTGCTCGAACCACTCGAAGTCTTTTTCGGTCTGCGCCTCGATCCGCCAGAAGTTCACCGGCCAGCCAACCGAGAAGAATTGCGCTGTGTAGTGCACGTAGTTCTTCTTGACCATGCGGTCCCACGCGGCGCCGACGTCGTCGTGATGGATCTTGATGCCGTACTTCTCCAACGGCAGCAAGTAGGTCCGGTAGTAGTCCTCATAAATCCAGCGGTGCCACAGCTCGACATAGCTTTCCTTATTCTTGTCGCGGTTCGTCGAGCCATATTCGACGATGGTGCCGACGGCGGCGTCGACGATCGCGTGATTCTGCCAGAAAGCGTAGCGCAGGTCGCGTTCCAGCAGCAGATGATTGTCCGGATCGTTGATCAGTGACATCAGCAGCGAGTGGCCGTTGCCGATATGCCGGCTTTCGTCGGACTGCACCGACAAGAATACGGTTGGCAGAGCGTAGTCACCGTTCCGCGCCGCTTCTGATGGCATGGCCACGAACAGCGTGTTGGTAAAGGCTGTCTCGGCCACGACCTGCAGATAGATGTTGGCCGCGGTGATCGCGTCGCCGGTCAGGAAACCCTCGGCGAACTGGCGGCCGATGGTGGTCGCATAGCACCGCCCGAATGCGGCCTCGGTGATGTCGAACCCGGCGGGATCGACATAGTTTTCCATGTACCACTTCTTGAGGTTCATCTGAATTGTGGAGTGGCGGAACTCATCGACCATCTGCATCGTGAAGCCGGTGCGCAATTCCTCACCCGGCGCCAGCCGGCCGATCATCGCCATCGACCGCGCGGCCGAGATCTCGGGGAATGGAATGATGGCCAGGAACAGCTTCATCCACTCGACCCAGCGCGGCTCCACATTGCGGAACATGTCGCCGCGCAGCGCGGCGTCGAGGGCGCCGTAAACGCGATTGTCCTTTTCCTCCTGCATCGGAAAATACGAACGCAGGACTTGCTTCATCGGATCGCGTGGCGATTTCTTCATCTTGTAGTCGGTCGGGAAGGTCATCGCTTCCTGGACGTAGCTTGGCGTCCAGCCGAGATCGGCTATGCGCCGCGTCGCCTCGCCGATGCTGATCCCTCGCTGGGCGGTAATCTTGTTGAGCGTCAAACTATCAGGCATCTGGTGTCTCCTTCGCGATTACATCTCTTTCAGCGGCGCCCGAGCCGGGGACGGCGTCGCGCCGGCAGTCGACAGCAAACCAACCCGAGGGCCATGCACGCGTCTCCGGGGTCATACTTGGATTTGCCTGAATAGGAAGCAAGCAATCGTCGTGCCGTTCAGTGACAGGGAATAAAGCCTTGACTTTTGTTCGGACACAGCAAGCTCCTTCGCAAGTGCAGCAAAGTAAAGTGTCGCATTCTGCGACAGTGCGGTGCGACACCTGTCCCACGATGCGACGTGCTGCATCGCGGCAATCATGATGGCTCCTTCGACGTGGGACGCCGCACCAGCGGCTTGCCTTCGACAATGAAGCGCGCAGCCAGCACCAGCGTGCCCATGGTAAAGTCCTTGCCGTGCGCCGCGATCATCTCCTCGGCCAGTTCACCGAGCCGCTCGAAGAACCAATCCTTCGATTTGTCTTCGTCGGTCATCATGGGCTTGCACCGTCACGGAACAGCACATCCGGCAGCGCCAGCACAGCGATTTCTCCGCCTTCCGTTCCGATGGCGAGGTGATCGCCCAGGGGCGAAAAGACGAGCGCGCTGACGGCGCCGTCGCCGGCGCCGCGGAGGATCAGCAGAGACGCATCATTCGGCTGGCAAAGGGCGACGGCACCGTTGGCATATCCGGCGGCAACCGTTGGCCGGCGCGGATGGCCTGCGACGCGCGTCACGGATGTCTGGTTCGCGGCACCGCAGGTCTGAGGTTCGGTGTCGCCGTCGCCGGGATTCCAGGACAGCAACCGCCCTCCTGCACCGGTAACGAAGCCATTTCCCAATGTGCCCAGCGAATGGACCGGCGCATCGGTTTTCAACATCGCCCGGGGTGGATCGGGGAGTCGCCACGCACACAGTACCCCCTCGGTGGTACAGCTGGCGAGCCACTTGCTGTCCCCGCTCCAGGCCAGGCCGCTTTGGATGCCAGGCGCCGCCAGGACGTGGGGCGCATCGCCTCCAGCCCAGACGGTCACGCCTCCTGCATGGCCGATCGCAAGCCGTGTATGTGCGGGTTCGAGGGCAAGCGAGGCGACCACGCCTCCGACCTCGATCCTGGCGGCGGAACCGCCAAGCCGGTGCACTTCACGCCCAGTCGCAAATGCGCGCCATCCTCCCTGACCGGCCGCGACGGAAGTCACAGGGCCGTGCGCGCGTGCGAGCACCCGGACATCGCCGTCCGCCAGCACCCGGGCTACCTGGCCGTCCTCGCCCACAGTGAGGAAGCCGGCATTCGGGTCGGCGGCCACCGCCAGGCAAGCTCCCTGGTGAACCGGCACACGCGCCACAGGTGGTGCCGCCGCAGTGCCGGGAACGATCTCGGTTCCGCCGCGATCGCGTCGCCGAAGCATTGGAGCGCCGTCCCAGGCGGCGGGGGCCAGCGCTAGCGAACCGTCGCGGAGAGCGAAACCAGCGAACGCGCCGCGCCCGCTCCAGGCAACCGACGTGACCGGCACCTCGACCCGCCAGCGCGCGCCCAGCAGGTCGAGCAAGGGCGGTGTCGCCGTCGCTGGCACCGCATTCATGGCTCACATTCCCCGGCGGGCATCCGCCGACCTTTCCCCGCGGGCATCCGCCGACCTTCCCCCGCGGGCATCCGCCGACCTTCCCCCGCGGGCATCCGCCGACCTTCCCCCGCGGGCATCCGCCGACCTTCCCCCGCGGGCATCCGCCCGACCCGCCCCCGGGGCACTCTTCCGACCAGCCACACGTGCACCGGCGTGGCCCTCAGGGGACCAGCACGGCACGGCCTTTGACTTTGCCGTGGTGCAGGTCGAGCAGCGCCTGATTGGCCTCACTCAGCCGGTATTCGCGGGTTGTCAGGGTGACGAGGCCACGGTCGGCGAGCGCCATCAACTCCACCAATTCGGGATAGGTGCCCACCAGGTTGCCGACGATCGTCTTCTCGCTGGTGATCATATCGATGGTGGGCAAGTCGATTTTGCCGCCGTAGCCTACGACGTAGTAGTACCCTCCGTTGCGCGTCATCGCGAGCCCGCTTGCCACCGCGCTGCCCTCGCCGACGAAGTCGATCACCGCCTCGGCACCATGGCCGCCGGTCAACGCCAGCACGCCCTCGATCTCGCCGCCATCTGCCTTCACCACGTGATGGGCGCCACATTCCTTGGCGAGGCCGAGCGCCACGTCAGAACGATCAACCACGATGATTTCGGCGGCACAAAGCGCGCGCAAGACCTGGATGCCGATGTGGCCGAGGCCGCCGGCGCCGATGCACACCGCGAACTCGCCCGGCAGCAGATGGCGCGACGCCTTCTTGGCAGCCCGGTACGCGGTCAGGCCCGCATCGGTGTACGGCGCCACCGCCTTGGGGGCAAGCGACCGCGGCAGCTTGATCAGGCTGCGCTCGCCGGTCGCCAGGTATTGCGCATAGCCGCCATTGGCGTTGATGCCAGGGAAGCGGCTGTCCGTGGCGTGCATGTCGTCGCCGCGTCGGCAGGCCAGGCAGTGGCCGCTGGTGACCAGCGGATGGCAGATGACGGCGTCGCCAACCTTGACGCTTTCTACTCCCTTGCCGACCTCCTCGACCCAGCCGGCATTCTCGTGACCCATGATGTAGGGCAGATGCACGTCAACCTTGCTGCGCCAGATGCCTTCGACGATGTGCAGGTCGGTGCGGCACACGCCGGCGCCGCCGATGCGCACGATAACATCCGTCGGCTTGGCTATCCGGGGATCGGGCACATCCTCGTAGCGCACGAATTCGGCGCCGCCGAGTTTCTCGTCATAAGCATGTAGCACCGCTGCCTTCATGATCTATCCCCTCCCTCGGGTGTCGTGCCATCGCCCTGGCATCGTGCTAAGCGCAAGTGGCGTGCCAGGCGCCGAAGCGACTGACAACATTGGATAGTTGTCACGGCCCCTATCGCCGGTTGTTCCGTTCGGTGACAGTCTTGCGTGGTACAGGTGTTCCGTTTTGCAACAGTCCAACAGTTGAATCGTAGAAACGCCCGAAACGTGCTTGACTCGGCTCAAGCTCGGGTAGGCCCCCGCAAGCCGGAACGATACCGGTGCTGACAAACAGGAGGGACCGCATGCTGCTTTCCGCGGAGGATCGTCTGTTACGTGCTCGGGCCGTTCTGGAGCGTCGCGGCGTCGCGGCGGAGGATCTGTTGCCGGTGCCGATCGCGGAAAGTTGGATGCGTTGCCTGGCGGCCGGCCTGGATCCGCGAAGTCCACCGCGGCAACAAGTTGTCGACGAGACGACCCTGCGGGAGGCCCGGCAGCGGCGCGACCTGCTGCGGCGTCTGGCCCTCGGTGAGATGGACAATCTTTATCACCAGATCGCCGGCAGCAATTTCATGATCGCCTTCGCCGCCGCTGACGGAATGCTGCTCGACACCATCACCGATCAGAGCTTCAGCGACACCGCCGGTGCCAGCATCCGCCCCGGCACGGTTTGGCTGGAGGCGCGCCGCGGCACCAATGCACTCGGCACCGTGGTGCAAACCGGCAGACCGATCATGGTGCATGGCTCAGAACATTTCTTCGCCTCCTACGGAACGCTGACCTGCATCGCGGCCCCCGTGTTCGACGCCGAGGGCTCTTTGGCTGGCGTGCTGGACGCGTCTTCTGACTGCCGCTCCCGCCAGCAGCACACGGCTGCGCTGGTTTCCATGGCCGCGACGCAGATCGAAAACGGCTTGTTCCGCGAATGCCACCGCACCGACGTGCTCATCGCCTTTCATAGTCGATCGGAGTATATTCATACCCTCAGTGTCGGGCTGCTGGCGGTTGATCCAGGGGGCTTGGTGCTCGCTGCCAACACGCAGGCGCGCTTTCTGCTGCAAGGCCTGCCGGTAACACGCGGCCGGCGCGTGGAAGATCTGTTTCACACTCGATTCGAGGACCTGCTGGGCGCCAGCCGCAACAACGACCCGGTGCGGCTGGAAGATCGGGTGGGCAGCGTATTCGCCGCCAGGCTGGAGAACGTGCGCGTCGTGCGCCCGGTGGCGTTGGCCCCGGCCGCGCCCCGGTCTCCCGCGCCACGAACGGGCTTTGTTGCGGACGACCCGGCGGTGGCCGCTTCGGTTCGTCAACTGGAAAGCGCCGCCCGTCGTAACGTGCCGATCCTCTTGCAGGGGGAGACCGGTACTGGCAAGGAACAGTTTGCCCGCCACGCCCACGCCGCAAGTGGCCGCGGCGGTGCGTTCGTAGCGGTTAATTGCACAGCTCTTCCGGAAAGTCTTGCCGAGGCCGAGCTGTTTGGCCACACGGAGGGTGCGTTCACGGGCGCACGGCGCGGCGGTGCGCCGGGCCTTGTCCTGGAGGCAGACGGCGGCACGCTGTTCCTGGATGAGATCGGCGAAATGAAGCCGCCGCTGCAAGCTGTGCTGCTACGCCTGCTGGACGACTGGGCGGTCCGCCCGGTGGGCGGTGGACGCCGGCGGCAGGTTGATGTCCTGCTGGTGGCCGCGACCAATGTCGATCTGGGCCAGGCGATGGCGGCAGGACGTTTCCGGGCCGATCTGTTCTACCGCCTGAACACCGTCGAGATCGCGCTTCCGCCCCTGCGCGCCCGCACCGACTTCGCATCGATCGCGCGTCACCTGCTCGGCCACATAGCGTCGGGCTGGCAGATCGATGATGCGGCGATCGCGGCGCTGCGGTGCATGCCTTGGCCCGGGAACATCCGGGAGTTGCGTACGGTGCTGACGCGTCTCACCCTGGCGGCCCCGGCAGGCACGATCGATGCCGCTACGATCGCCAGATTCGGCCACCGAGCGCAGGCGCCGCTCGCGCAGCACCCGCTCCGCGAAATGCTTCAGGAACAGATTCGCGCGGTCCATCGCGAAACCGCAGGCAACGTCAGCGAGACGGCTCGGCGGCTGGGCGTGTCGCGCAATACTATCTATCGCGCCCTGCCGGACACACAGGAATAGCCGGTATGCATCCCCCGGTGCCAAGATTCTCAAGGCCAGGACAATGGACAACCCCCGCTGAGGCGTGGCTTCGAGGGTTCTGTTGCAAAAATTTGGCATTGATCGCGGACCACCCGCGCGACTATCGCGTCGCATCAAGTCACGCGGCAACCCCGAACAGCTCGGCGATGAAGGCAGCCTGTGCCCTCACCTGAGGTTTCTGCCGTCGATCTTCGGAACTTGCTTTTTTTGACCTTCGCCATTGCCTCGAAGCCGCCCGTGTTCGTTGCGCCGACCCAGAAGCTGGCAAAGCCGAGCCCAGAACCGGTCAGCCATTTGAGACCTCGGTTGTCTTGGCTGCGGTACCGAGGCCGGCCCAACGTCTTGGCGGAAGAAGCGCTTGGCCGTTTCCCCATCCGGCTTGGCCGAGAGCAGGAAGTGGATGATCTGGCCCTGGCTATCGACCGCTCGATACAGACAGGTCCAGCGGCCAGCCGCCCTTGATCTCCACGCAGGTTTCGTCCACGCGGCACGAGCCGTTGCTCATTCGCAGATGCGGCCGGATCTGCTTGTTTAGTTCAAATCGATGGGGCGGTCAGCCGATTGCATAGCTAATTTTTTTGTATGCGACTGGCGCATGGGTCGAATGCTGCCCTGCTGCATTATCATTCGACGCCGAGGCCCCATCTCCCCGCCATCGAAGCCGGACATCTCGCCCGACGAGAGATGGAGAATCTCGATGAAAAAGTCTTTGCTCGCCGTGTTCAGTGTATTGGGCCTCGGCGTGGGGAGCGCTTTCGCGCAGGGCTTGCCGGCCGGCGCCAGGCCACCGAGTTACGGCACATACGCCTTCACCGATCACCGCAACGACCCGCAGGTCCACTTCCTCGGACAGGGCACAGTGTTCGCGAAGATCTTTGGCCATTCCGATGGCGATCAGACAGTAGCGAGCAGGACGGCTGCCAAGGGCAGCTGATGTCTTCCGCAGGAATTGAGGGGGCGGCTTGCTCATAGCTGCTGCGTTGTCCTGGCCCGCAGCCACCTCGGTGTTGTCTGCGGAGCCCGAGAAGGGAGATGACGATGCGCTTTCACTTAGCGGCCGCGGTTGCGACGTTCTTGATGGTGAACGCCGTTGCGGCTCAAAGCCAAAACGGAGGGTTGGTGCCAGCCGAGATCGGCAACCATGCGAACGGTTTCGACTATCAGCCAACGCCCAGCGAGGTCGTTCCCCGTGAAAAGGCCGCCGGCATTCGGCCGCCAGCCGTTGACGAGAGGGCGACCGACGAAACTCTGGAACGCATAGACAGGGATCTGCTGCGCGAGGAGGGAGTGAGCGTCGGCAACGTGCCCAAAATGTGGAGCGGATCATAATCTGCCCGGCGCCGCCGTGCCCACGGACGATCTCCCGCACTGTGGCCAGCCCGAGGCCAATCCCGCCTATCGCGCGGTTGCGCGAGCCGTTGAGGCGGTAGAAGGGGCTGAGCACCCGCTCCAGAGCTTCGACCGGAATGCCGGCCCATGATCTCATGTGCTGCTGATGGACGTGGGGGAAGCCACGGGTCGAAAGGCGAGTCCGACCGCCGGGGTGAACGACAGCCAGTCGGTCAAGACCACTGGGTCCGGCGGGCCCACGCGGTTATGTGGCCGAAAAGATGGCCAAGCGCCGCAAGCGGCCCCATTCTGACCGACACCATCGGCCTGCCGGTTGGCATGATCGTCCACACGGCGAACGCTCAGGACCGCGACGGCGCCCGGACCTGGTGGCGAGCGTGAGCAGCTTGTATCACTGGCTGCGTCATTCTTCGCCGATCCGTTACTTAGCTCTACATCCCCAGCCTTAAGCTGATGTCGCGGCGTCTGGCAGCCGTCTGAGGCACATGAGATCGCCCAATCTTCAATGATTCCAATGAACCGGTGTTACAACAGCGGCGATTCGGGTCAAACTCTCACGGCGGCGGCACCACCCGGTAGTAGACGCCGTTGGCGCCGTAGGCGGGGTTGAACCAGGTTCCGGCGCAATTGTAGTACGCTCGTCCATAATACGATGAGTAGACGCACCCAACCGGCAATGCCATGTATACATCGCCGGGCGCGTACGCCGCCGCTGCATTAGCGTTCGCCGTGCTCGCCGCGGCCGCACCCACTGCGGCGCCGACCGCCAGGCCGGTCGCCCCGGCCGCGGCCACAGCACCTCCGCTCCATCCGCCACAGTTATAGCAGCCCGTTCCATAATACTGATTGACCACGGCCGGCGGGTGATAAGCGCCGCTATAGGCCGTAGTACCGTTGTAATGAGTGCCATAGGCATACCCGCTGTTGCCTCCGGCCACCGCCCAATGCCCGTTATTCGTGGCAACGGCCCCACCATACGAGCCCGTAGCGTAGTGGGTGCCATACGCTGTGGTGCCATAGCTTCCGGAATTTGTATGTCCGGTTGCGCTCGTCGCAGACCAACTTCCGTTGGAGGCCTCGGCCGTCCCACCCCGGGAGCTTGTGGCGTAATGTGTCCCGCTGCTGGTTGTGCCATACGTCCCCGATCCATAATGGCCGTTCGCACCAGCGGCCCAATGTCCACCGCTGGCAGCGGCGCCCCAATGCCCGCCGCTGGCGGTTTCGCCACCGCGCATCCACGCTGTTGCAGGATGCATCTGAACGACCACGAACGCGCAGCCCATCATCATCAAACTGATCCGTCGCATGACGAGCCTCCTTGTTTCAGTGCTTGGCGGGAAGCGGGCCATCGGGCCGCGCGAAATCGATGTGCGGTGCCTTCAACGCCTGAACGGACATGAAATCCGTATCCTTCATTGCGGAGTTGAGGTGCCAGTTGGAAAACTGGATCTCATACCGGGACCGGATCGGGTCCTTCGGGTAAACCGCACGGGCCATGCGTGGGAGGCCATCCGCTACGCCGATCCAAATCTCCGCCTGGACGTTCGCGTTGGCGATCGCCACGATGTCGGTGACGGTATCGCCGATCACGTGCGACTGGCCGACGACGAAGGCGGAGGTCAGACCCTCGGACAAGTTCTTGTACGGGTCTGCGACGATTACTTCAGCGAAGGGAAAATAGATCGCGGCCTTGTCATATGCCTGCTTCATCGCCGCCTCGATCGTTGGCGGTGCGTCGGTCACTGCCACCAAATCGGCGCTTGGCGCGTAGGCTGTCATCGTCTTTCCATCATAGTAGAAATCCGACGCAGGGCCGTCACCCGGCGTTATCACCCGCAACTTGTCCGGGCGTCGCACGGAGACCTGAGAAAGCGTCGTGTAGTACAGCGGCTGGCCATCGCGCGCGGGGGCTTCATAGGTGGTGACGGCCGTGAAGCTCATTGACTTTGCCGTGGCAAGTCGCTTGCCCATCGCCTGAAGCATTTCGAGCGCGGTCGGCTCGATCGCCGGATGTTCCGGCGGCGATGGCTCGGACGGCGGGTGCGGCTGCTGGGCGCGCGCCGACAACGTTGCGAGGAAGCCTGTGACGACAAGCACCACTAGGCCAAATTTAGACCGTCTCATGTAAGACTTCCCCTTTGCACTCCTGTTGGGTGCGCTGTCTCAAACTCTTAACGGAACGACTTCAAGTTCCTTCGGCTCACACCGAGGACAGACGCGAGCCATCCGCTCGTGCCGCTTGGCACGTTGGCAAAATTGATTTGTGCCGCTCGTGATCGTGCTACGTCATTGGTGCGGGTGGCTATGCAGATATGGCGGAACAATCGTCCGACACGTTTTCCGTAGCACAGTGCTGGACTCGCCGGTGAAGTATGGTCAGCCACGAAGCGTTGTGCGCGGATCTGACCGGCGTGGACATTTCCGCATAGTGAGCGTGTGGGTACGTCGCTATGATAAATCTCAGCGGCCTCCGTTTTCGAACCCGCATTAAAAACCCGAAGCGGCATTGGGCCTGGAACGTAATGCTGGGCAGATCACAGTCGAACGCGGGCTGGGACTCGCCGCAAACGTCACCGACATATTGAAGGGTACGACCGCTCCGCCGCGGAAGGACTTATCGGCGAGTGCAAGTGCACCGTGGCCAAGGTTGAGTTGCCTCGGTCCGCTAACCGTTCGCCTGAGAGACCACTCACGCAGTTGCTGCAGCGATGCGCAAAAACTGGTTGGGAGAAACACATGACCTTCCGCAAAGCACTTTGGAACGCCAATATTGATTTATCCTCTCGCCGAAAAGACGCAGACGGCGTCAGAGCAGGCTTCGGGTCCTGGTGTCGGCGCAGCGGGCCGCCGCAACATAAAGGTTCAATTCCGACATTAATAATGCCGTGAGTAATCTGGCCGGAACTGCTGGAATCACGATCGACTGGGATTGGCGCAGCGGCTGTCGGACCGCAGGGTTCCGGACTTTGGTAACAGGTTGCGTCGCCGGCGGCGACGAGAACGTTTGAGGTCCGATTGTCAATCATGACGGCCGACCGGCCCGTTCGGCGGCCGCTTCGATCCTGCAGGCCGTCCCGCGGGCCGATTAGGCTGCCAGACATTGGAGTTGATGCGCGTTCGGTTGACGTTGATGCTGTTGTAGCGGGTTGACGTTCACGTAGACCTATCCACCGCCCCAGCCAGGCCGCGACCAACCCCACAGCGAGCCGACCACGGCTACGCCCGCGGCGAAGGGCATCCCGCTTACGAGCGCAGTACCAAACGCGTATCCTGGTGGCGGTGGCAAATAGACCGGCGGGTGGGCTGGATAGGGCCAGGCCCCATAGACGGCCGTCGGATTGTAGCTCGGAATGTACACCACGCTCGGCTGCGCGGGCTCGATGGTGGTGACCTGGTTCTCCGTGCGAACGATCTTGGCCCGACCGGCCTCGCGCGCCGGCGAGGCTCATTGCCCAGATCAAGTGCCGCGAGACATAGCGGCTAGCCGAACCGATTCACCCCCGGAGCAGTTCGATTGCTCACGACCTGTCCGCGGTGAACGCGTAGTCGCATGCCGTCCCGTTGATCTGGCCAGCCAAACGGGATCCGGTAATGCGGCCGATCATCTGAGCTTCGCCATTCTGACTTGTTGCGCTGAAGGAGCCGTCGGGTGCGACAACAACCGCAAAAGTCGGGGAAAGCGAATACGTCGAGTCTTTGGGCACGTTGGGGTGCGCCAAAATGTAGCTGAATGCGCTGTTCTGGAGGGAAAGCGAGATCGCGGGCGGCGTATCGCACCAACTGGTCTGGTCCCCGCTAACCCCCGAGGATGTAAGCCGGATGAAGCCTCGATAGGTGCCATCGAACAAAGCGGGCGATGCCGTGGGCATCGGCGGGACGGCGAGCGGTTCAGATGTCGCACACCCGCCGATCGCGGTGATGAGCGTGATGTTGGCAAGCTGCGCGAGCCCGGCACGCATTTCAATTCTCCGCCGCCAAGTGACCGCACAATTTCGTGAGGTTTCCAATTTTATTCCCGGATCGGATTCGAGCATCGGCCTCCTCCGACGACGTCGCTATGCAAATCCGGCATAAGGCGGCTACATCAGCAAAATACTTTGCCGTTGCGGTCACTCTTAAGGCCGCGGAAGCCCGCGCACGACCGGTGCGCGCGTGTGTGGAAACCCTGGAACCCGCGCCAATTGCTTGCAGGTCCGCGTTCGCTTGCTTCGAAACGGCTGTCCCTTTGGCGGGAACGGGACTTGACGTATATCAATGCCGACTTCACAAGCGCCGTTGTGAAATTGATAGCCTGAATCGGACATCCGGTAGGCTGAATTGGACATCCGATAGACAGAAATGTCCGTCGAAAATGATTGCGCAATAATATGAGTCCGGTGTGGGAATGATGTGGTCAAGCAGGATCGTAAAATCTGGCGAGCCAGACGAATTCGTTACCTTAATTCGACCCGCCGGTTGTAAAATCCTGGTGACCGAGCGGGGTTCATTCGATGGTGGAACCATACTGATGGACATCGGCCGTTTATATTTGGAGCGACGACGCGAGAATCTGGCCCGTCTCATCCAGGCTCCGATGTCGCGACCGGGGGTGCTGTTCCTCACTGAGCCCGGACCAAGCATGTTTTTGGACGGGGCGGAGATCGGACCAAAGCAACTCGCGATGTTCAGCTCAGGCAACACACACCTTTCTCGATTGTCCGGACCGACAAGTTTGGCTGCCATGTCACTCTCCGACCACGATTTGGAGACCAGTTGCGCCTTGTTTTTGGGTAGCGAGGCGAAGTGGATTGATGGCTGTGCGGTGGTCACTCCGCCACCTGGGGCATTGGCCCGATTGCGCTCGTTGCATGCTGCCGCAGGACATTTGGCCCAAGCTTCTCCGGGATATGCAACAGTCCGCCCTGCGGTCGCAAGCACGCTCGAGCAGGCGCTGATAGAGGCTATGTTTAAATGTGTCGCCGTCCCACCTGTCCGCTCCGACACCACGGCCATGCGGCATCACCGACTTATCGTGCGCCAGTTCCGTGAGATGGTTGAAATGAACCCGCTCAAGCCACTGCATATCCCGAAGACAAGTCATGCAATAGGCGTTTCCGGTCGGACTTTGCGCATGGCTTGCCAGAGCCAACTCGGCGTAAGCCCCATTCGGTACTTGATGCTTTGTCGTATGCATCTGGCGCGGCGCGCTTTGCGACGAGGCGATCCGCATGTCACCACGGTAACCGATATTGCAACAGACCTTGGGTTTTGGGAGCTTGGTCGGTTTAGTGTGAAATACCGGGAAATCTTTGGTGAATCACCGTCCGCAACCCTCAGGGCAGCAGCGAAGCAACGGGCCAATGCGTAGTGACACCTGCTTTCGCGCGGTCTCGGTTGATATTACCCAGGCATAGCTTCGCCGAACACGTCCCGCGACGGTCGAACCGGCACCGCGCGAAACAACCGGTTGCAGGTTTCCAGGGGAGGTGAATTGGACGGCAAGCCTTGGAGGACCAGGGTTTTCTGCAAGTGCCGCCGAATTGGGTAATGTCCAACTTTCTGGAGAGGCAGAATGCCTGGAGGCCAAGGCGGGCAATCGATTCCAACACAATTGGGTCTCGGAACGTTTGGGCCATTTGCTTGCCACGTCGTCCCCTGGGCAGTCGCGGTCCCCCACCAAAGTGGAGTTTGTTTGAGATCTTCAACTACAACTTTGCGTCCGCTCCTCATCGGCTGTCACCGGAAGGAGCTCGCGATCGAGCGAGATGACGAGGGTCGTCCCGAAATCCACTACCATGCGTTACAACCACTGGTTTACCGCTTGGCCGAGGCCGACCTCCCGGCTCCTGCTGCGGAGCGCCTCACTTTGGACGAAAAGCATGATAAGGCGGGGAAACCGTATGGGATACCAATCTTCACGGCGCGGCCTACATGGCTAGCACGAGGGGCAAGTTGGACAGGCATGTTAGCGTGATCAGAACGGATTTGGCATGGCTTGTCGTCGGCGAGACGCTTGTGTTGAGGGCGGCTTGATACCATCCTGAGTAGAGAAAGCCAGTTCCTGTGTCTTCGTCTGCCGTCCATCCTTTGCCGAAAACGCATAGCGCTTGTTTGTGGCGCTCCTGTATTCAGGGCTGGCGCGACCGGAGGTAGCCGGAAAGTGAATTATTAAGGCATCAACGTACCCTCATTTGTTCCGATGCCGCGGTTGACCGATCCACACGCAACCACATAAAACAGGGGAAAGGCTATGACCGATCCAGCCAAGCATTGCCTCGTCGTCGTTTCGCTGCTGTCGACCACATTCCTGACGGGTTGTGTTGTCTGGAAAAGCGACTACGATGCGCTTCAAACACAGAATCAGCAGCTTCAACAACAAGTCACCGCCGACCAGCAACAAATTACGCGGTTGCAAGGAGCAATCAAGTACACGGTTAACAGCGATTTGCTGTTTGCTCCGGGCAGCTGGCAAATGAAACCCCAGGGGCAGCAGGTGATCGCCAACTTCGCTAAGAAGCTGGCACCCACACAGCAGAACCACCTGATCGTGAGTGGCTACACCGATAATGCGCCAATCGGTCCTCGGCTACGGCAGGAGGGCGTCACCTCAAATCAAGAATTGTCGCAAAAGCGTGCTGATGCTGTGATGCAATTCCTGATTTCGCAGGGCGTGAAGCCCGATCTTGTCTCAGCGCAGGGGTACGGCGATGCGAACCCCGTTGCTCCAAACGATACCGCGCAGGGTAGGGCGCAAAATCGACGCGTCGAATTGTCATTGGGCGGGTCGAGTAACTGAGATTGCCAGCTGTGTGAGTTGCAAACGCTGCCGCGAAGTCGCGGCGCATGGTTATCACCTTCCACCCGACCCCAAACCCAAGTCTGGGACTGGGGCGGTCTGGAGATGACGCGAGAGACCCTATTGAGGCACAACGAGGCGTTCAACTCATTTCGGCGCCCATCGGGCTGTGCGGCAGGGGCTCCGTGTCACTTCCGATCGCCGCCATCGCCAGCATTGGATCCAGAACGGCTCGCGATGGGCTGACAGCGCCGCGAGGCCCGGCAAGCGTTATGCCGCGGTCGGCGGCAATGTCGCAGCTTCGACGTCTGTGGGGCAGGCTGGCCCTTGCACGACACCTACGATTTTTGCCGGTCATCGTTGAGGTGGGGAGCCATGACCACCGGGCGACCATCGGCTGGTTCGAAGCAAGCTCTGCCGTTCCGCTTAGGCCGATGGCAATTGACCACCAAAGGATCGGGACCGTGAAGATGATTTTTAGGACCGCAGCTTCGCGCGGGCTCAGTCTAGCGCTCCTGCTGGCAGCGACCGGGTGCTCCAACTTGGCAAAGCCGGGACGGCAGAGCATCGAGGGGATGACCCCGGTCGGCACTGTCAGTCTGACGGAAACAATTGCCGTCGGCGCCGCCGGTGGAAAGGGCATTTTGAATTTCCAGGGGCGGTCCTATCCGTTCAAGCTGGTAGGAGGGGTTACGGGTGGCGGCGGAGTGTCCGAAGATCAGGATCGGAACCTGACGCCAATTGTGCCCAAAGTCCGTTGCGTTCAAATGCGAGAGCAAATCGGCAAATGTCTGCGCATTACTGCCCTAGCCTAAACCAGTGACTCTTTGCAAGGCCCGCCACTGTTTCGTTGACAAACCGACGGTAGTTTACCAGACCCGATCAATTGCATCAGGCCAGGGAAAAGTAACGAAGAGACAGGTCCGCTGACTTGTACTGACCTTCAGCTTGTCGTCCCCGAATACTTCCCTGCGCATGCCCAAGAATATCCGCTGCTCGACAAGCTCGCGCAGCGCGTCGTGGCTAGATATCAGATCTCATCGTGGCAACAACTCGCCGCCGAACCTCGGTAGCGGCCCGGTGGCCGAAAGGAGATTGGGGAGCAGCGGCTCCTCCAAATACTTCACGGCGACGCAAACATGCGCGGTGAATTCATTAACCGTGTCGCCGCGCCCATCGCCAACAAGCTGTCCGAGTGCGGCATGATCCCCTGATCCGCAACCTGCCGCGTCCCCATCCACGGCATAGATCAATCCTCACGTTTTCGGAATTGCATAGTCACTGGTAATCTGCCAGGTTTGCATGACTAGCGGCACTGTCCGCAAATCGAAGGAGGATCGACTGGAGATATATCCGAAAGCGTGCGGGGTGGACTGCACCCAGCCCGTGAGACACGAAAAATAAGCACGCACTCATTCAGCCGCTGGTGCCGCTGTTTCCGCATGCCGCAACCGCGGCACCAGCGGCGGGTACAACTTGTAGGCTTCCGGTGCCAGATAGGTCAGCACCGAATGCGGTCGCTGACGATCGTAGATCTCCTCGAGAAATCTGCGGATCTGGGACCTCGACCTCGGTCGCGTGCTCGGACGCCAGATCAACCGTGCGCGCATACCGGCTACGCCCTGCGGGCGGTACGTTCACGCGATCGCCCCGCAGCGAAAGGCCCAGCAGCAAAAGGATAGAAATCTCTATCAATCCATGTCTTTTGCCCCCCGTTGTGGATGTGGCACGTGTCGCGCTATTGATACCGGGCGAGGCGGCTCAGACCGCAGCAACGGGAGGAAAACGCAAGATGGCCAGAAACCCGCTATCGGTCCGCCGCCGCACCATCCTGAAACAATTGGCGGCGGGCGCAGCCGCGACAGCCCTCGCGCGGCCGGCTTTTGCCGTGCCGGAAACCATCAAGATCGGTCTCGTTGCGCCGCAGTCGGGTCCATTGGCGCTGTTCAATGAGGAAATGGCCTGGGCGCTCGAACACGCCAGGAAGGCTCAGAAAAATTCGATCAAGATCAATGGCACCGCTGCATCCACTGGAGTTCATCGTCAAGGACAGCCAGTCCAACCCGAATCGCGCCGCCGAGGTCGCGCAGGACCTGATTCTCAACGACAAGGTCCATCTCGTCACAGCCTTTGCGACGCCTGAAACGGTCAATCCGGTGGCGGACCAGTGCGAGCTGAACGGCACGCCTTGCGTCAGCAACGACGATCCTCTGGAATCCTATTTCTTCGGTCGGCATGGCGATCCGAAGAAGGGTTTCGATTGGACATTCAACTTCTTCTTCACCGGCGCGGGCGCGCTCGGTGCCATGATGGCTGGCTGGGCCAGGGTGCCGTCCAACAAGATCCTCGGCGTGCTGTGGGCGAATGACGACGACGGCCGGACCTTCGCCCGGGTCATGCCGCCCGCGATGGTCACGCACGGGTTCAAGGTGATCGATCCGGGCCGCTTCGACCTGCCGGCCAACAATTTTACCCCTGAAATCGCTTCATTCAAGGGAGCGAACGCCGAACTGGTCATGGCGGTGGTGCCCGGCCCCGATTTCACCGTATTCCTGAACCAGGCGGCACAGCAGGGCTTCAAGCCGAAGATCATCACCGCCGGAAAGGTCGCCGAGTTTCCCCAGGGCGTCTATCCCTACGGCGATCGTGCCATCAACATGCTGATTGAGGTCTGGTGGTCGAAGTATCACCCTTATGCGTCCGGCCTGACCGGGCAGTCCTCGATGGAATACGCTACAGAATACGAAAAGACCGCCAACAAGCAGGCCTCGATGGGCCTCGGCTTCCGCCACTCGCTTATTGAAGTCGCCGTTGACGCGCTCAAGCGCAGCCAGAAGATCGACGATCCCGAAATCGATCCGCGACGCCGTACGGACGACGGACTACAAATCGATCGTCGGGCCGGTCAACTTCAGGACCGGGCCGTTTCCCAACACCAGCGAGACGAAATGCGTGGCCGGGCAATGGCGCAAAGGCGAAAAATGGCCGCTGGAACTGCTCATCATCGATAATTCCCTGTCGCCGAATGTCCCGACACAGGGTGTGCCGGAACCGATGACCTACGGCTGAGCGGTCAGCGCGGCTGGTCCGCTGGCGATGCTCACCCTGGCAGCCCTTTCGCGCCGGTTTGGCGGCCTGAGGGTCATTGACAGCCTCGATCTTACGGTCGAGGCCGGGGAGATCCTTGGTATCCTGGGTCCGAACGGGGCCGGCAAGAGCACGCTATTCAACCTGATCGCCGGCGTGCTGCCGCCGAACGGCGGACGCATTCTGCTGGAGGGGCGGGACATCACCGCGATGAAGCCGTGGGACCGCTGCCGCATCGGCATCGGCCGCACCTACCAGGTGCCGAAACCCTTCACCCACATGACGGTCTTCGAGAATGTGCTGGTCGCGGCGGTGCACGGGGGGAAAATGACGGTGACGCGGGCCAGGGGCGAGGCCGATGGGGTGCTGCAGCGTGTTGGCCTGGCGCATCGGGCGGAGCTGCCCGCTGGGACGCTGGGGCTGCTGGACATGAAACAGCTCGAACTGGCGAAAGCACTCGCCGTGCGGCCGCGGCTGCTTCTGCTCGACGAGATCGCCGGCGGGCTGACCGAGGCGGAGACCGAGACCCTGCTTGCCACGATTCGCGAGGTGCATGCTGGCGGCGTGACCGTGGTTTGGATTGAGCATGTCATCCAGGCCTTGTTGCGTCTGGTGACGCGGCTGTGCGTGCTGTCCGGCGGCGGCATCCTGGCGGACGGCGTGCCGCGGGAGGTTCTCGCTGACGTGCGGGTCAGAGAGGCGTATCTCGGCACATGAGTGCGTGGGATCCTTTGCCACGGCAACCGGCGCTGGACTCGGACGCGCGGGCGGTCCGGGGGTGCGCACCGGGATGCCTCCGCGCAGTGGCCGGGCGTGGCTCGTTGGTCGGGTGCCCTGTTGGCCAAGCGGTGATTCGGTGATCAAGGCCCCCGTCTTGATGGCTGTCCGCGTGGCGATGCCCGCTTCAACGCCAGGTCGTCAACGCGCTGGGATGTGGATGAAAGGCCAGTGGCGGCGGGACATCACGTATAGTGATCGATCATCGATCTTGGCGCCTTGGCGTTAAATCACGCCCTCAGACAGCGCCTGTTTCTCCGGCATCGCTCGCGTCGCCGTCCCGCCCCGCTGGGCGCCACGCAAGAAGGGTACGTTTGATGGCATTGATCACGGGCGCGCGACTAGGCGAGTTCCCGCAATCTGTCGGGACGGTGCCTTGGTGATGAAGCCCCCTATTTCGACGACCGTCCGCATGGCGATGTCCGCTTCAACGCCAAGCCGCCAAGGCGCCACGATGTGGATGAAAGGCCGGTCGTGGCGGGACATCACGCATAGCGAGCGATCATCAATCATGGCCGCTTGGCGTCTTGGCATTGAATTGCGCCTTCCAACGGCGCCGGTTTCTCTGGCATCGCTCCCATCGCCGTCCCGCCCCGCTGGGCGCCAAGCGAGAAGGGTACGTTCAATGGCATCGATTGCCGGGCCGCGACTGGGCGGTTCCTCGCGACCACCACCCAACGCGCGCCAGTCGGCGATGGACGGGGCGGGGCCATGACGGCTGACGCAATCGACGGGAGATCGGAACCGCTGCTCTCGGTGGAGCGGTTGTCGGTGTTCTATGGCGCATTCCGAGCGGTGCATGGGGTCGATCTGAGCGTGGACCCCGGGGAGACCGTGTCGATCATTGGTGCCAACGGCGCCGGAAAGTCGACGTTGCTGAAGGCGATCATCGGGCAGGCCGATCGCATCGAAGGCCGCATCCGCTTCGCCGGCGACGACCTTGCCGGACGCCCGACCGCCGGGATCGTTGCGGGCGGCATCGCCCTGGTGCCCGAAGGCAGGCGACTGTTTCCATCGCTGACGGTCGAGGAGAATCTGCAGCTCGGCTGGGACGTCGGCCGCAAGGGCGAGATCGGCGTCGAGGTAGTCTGGCGGCTTTTTCCGATGCTCCGCGAGCTGCGGCGGCAGCGGGCCGGCTCGCTGTCCGGGGGGCAGCGGCAGATGGTGGCGATCGGGCGCGGGCTGCTCGCCAATCCGCGCGTTCTATTGTGCGACGAAATCAGCCTCGGCCTCGCCCCGAAGATCGTCAACGACCTCTACGCGATCATCCCGTCGATCAAGGCGCGCGGGATCGCCATCGTCGTTGTCGAGCAGGATATCACCCGCTCGCTCGCCGTAGCCGACCGCTTCTATTGCCTGCTGGAGGGCCGCGTCTCGTTGTCCGGACGGCCGCGGGAGACCAGCCGGGACACGGTCATGCGGCACTATTTCGGGGTCTGACACCGCATGGCGGGAGCGATCTTCAACCAGCTCATTCAGGGCGTCCTGCTGGGGGGACTCTATACTCTGTTCGCCACCGGTCTCTCGCTGAGCGCGGGGGTAATGCGGTTCGTCAACATTGCGCATGGCGACTTCATCGTGCTGGGCTGCTTCGCACTGCTGACGCTGACGACGGCGTTCGGCGTCGATCCGGTCCTCGCCACGATCATCCTGTTGCCGATAGCGTTCGGCCTCGGCTTCGTGCTGCAACGCTACCTGCTGCAGCGCGTGGTGGGTGAGAACGTCCTGCTGGTGATCCTCGTTACCTTCGGTCTCTCGATCATCATCCAGAACGGCTTGCAGGAGACTTTTGGTGCTGACCCGCAGAAGGTTTCGGGCGGCTGGATCGAGACGGCGACCATCGCGGTGGCGCCGGGCCTGAATGTCGGCCTGTTCTCGCTTATCACTTTTGCCGCGGCGGTGGTGGTCTGCGGCGGCCTCGACTTCCTCCTGTATCGCAGCCGCATCGGGGCGAAGGTGCGGGCGGTCTCCGACGATGTTGCCGCGGCCGATCTGATCGGGCTGTCTTCGGCCCGCATCTATGCGGTGGCGATGGGCATCAGCTTCGTCACGATCGGGATCGCCGCGGGGTTCATGTCGGTCTGGAGCAATTTCGACCCCTCCTCTGGCCCGACCCGGCTGTTGATCGCCTTCGAGGTCATTGTGCTCGGCGGGCTGGGCAGCATGTGGGGATCGCTTGCCGGCGGAATCATCCTCGGGGTCGCTCAAACCGTCGGCGGGCAGTTCGACATCGCGTGGCAGATGCTGGCCGGTCATATCGTGTTCCTCGCAGTCCTGGCGGTGCGCCCGCAGGGCCTGTTCCCGCGATACTGAGGCGCCGTGCGACACATCCTCCTCAATACCCTGCGGGCGACGCTGGCCGTCGCGGTGCTGGTGCTCGCGGTGGCACCCCTTCTGCTCGCGAATACCCAGGTCGTGCTGCTGACCGAGTTCTTCTCGATGCTGATCCTGGCGATGATGTGGAACATGCTAGCCGGGTATGCCGATATCGTGACCGTCGGCCAGCATGGGTTCGTCGGGGTTGGCGCCTATGCGTTCTACGGCTTCGCGGTGCTTGCCGGGATCAATCCGTACCTGTCCCTGCCGCTCGCCGGCCTTGCCGCACTGGCCGTCTCGGTGCCGGCGATGGCGCTCGTATTCCGGCTGCGCACCGCTTACCTGTCGATCGGTACCTGGGTCATCGCCGAGGTATTGATGCTGGGCGCCGGCAAGCTAGGGGCTTTCGGCGGCGGCTCGGGCGTCAGTCTGCCGGTCGCCATCCTGCGGGAATTCGGCACCAGCCGCGGCGGCCGGATCGCGATGATCTACTGGCTGGCGTTCGCCGTGGCGATGATCGCTTTGCTCGCCACCTATCTGTTGCTGCGTTCGCGCGTAGGCATCGGACTGACGGCGATGCGCGACAATGAGGAGAGCGCCGCGGCGGTTGGGGTGAACATCAGCCGAGCGCGGGTGCTGTGCTTTCTGGGGTCCGCGCCGCTGCTCGGAGTGACCGGGGCGCTGGTCACGCTGCAAAAGTTGCGCATCGCGCCGCACGCGTCCTTCAGCATCGCCGACTTCACGGTGTTCATCATCTTCAATGTCGTGATTGGCGGCATCGGCACGATCGAGGGACCGATCCTGGGCACCGTCCTGTTTTTCGTGTTGCGAGCCTATCTCGCCGATTTCGGCACTTGGTATCTGATGCTGCTCGGGGGTTTGTCGATCCTGATCATCCTGGTGGACCGGCGTGGGCTGTGGGGGCTGATCCGGCGGTTTGTGCTGCCCGCGGATCTGATCCCGACGGCGTATCGATCGGGGGCGAGGTGACGAAGACGGGGTGGCGGGGGCGTTTTCCCTGCAGCCCACTGGGGCCGCCGGGCCTTGCAATCAGTATCCTGGGGGTGGCACCGCCGACGTCGGCCCTTGCGCATGCACGCTGTGCATAACGCGAGTCTGCGCGGCCCGGGCTTGCATTCTCCCCCGCCCGGCCTTTCTTCCGTTGTCCGATCCCCAATGTCGTTGACCCTGACGCATCAGGGTCCTATCTGAACGCAGCGCGTCTGGGTCTTCCCGGACTGTTCGCTCTTGGAAGGTCCGCATGCTCGCCTCAATCGCCCGCGCCATATTTCGGCTCCTCGAACGACCGCTCCCTGAAGGGGTATCAGCGGCGTGTTCCGGCGATCAACGCGCTGGAAGACGGCATGAAGGCGCTGTCCGACGAGGCGCTGGCCGCCAAGACCGCGGAATTCCGCGCCCGCCTGGCCGACGGCGCCACGCTGGACGACCTGCTGCCGGAAGCCTTTGCCACGGTCCGGGAAGCCAGCCGCCGCGTCCTCGGCCAGCGCCATTTCGACGTCCAGCTGGTCGGCGGCATGGTGCTGCACGACGGCAAGATTTCCGAGATGAAGACCGGCGAGGGCAAGACCCTGGTCGCCACCCTGCCCGTCTACCTGAACGCGCTCGCCGGCAAGGGCGTGCATGTCGTCACCGTGAACGACTACCTCGCCCGCCGCGACGCCGACTGGATGGGGCAGATCTACAACTTCCTCGGCCTGACCTACGGCGTCGTCGTGCATGGCCAGGACGAGGAAACCAAGCGCGCGCAGTACGCCGCCGACATCACCTACGGCACCAACAACGAGTTCGGCTTCGACTACCTGCGCGACAACATGAAGTACCGGCTGGAGGACATGGTCCAGCGCGACTTCTTCTATGCCATCGTCGACGAGGTGGACTCGATCCTGATCGACGAGGCGCGCACGCCGCTGATCATCTCCGGCCCGGCCGAGGACAGTTCCGATCTGTATCGCCGGGTCGACGAGGTGGTGAAGGAACTGGTGAAGGACCCGGACACCTACGAGAAGGATGAAAAGTTCAAGACGGTTTCGCTGACCGAACCCGGCAGCGAACAGGTCGAGGACATGCTGAAGGCAAGCCGGCGTGCTGACCGAGGGCAACCTGTACGACATCTTCAACGTCTCGGTCGTGCACCACGTCCAGCAGTCGGTGCGCGCCCACACGCTGTTCGCCCGCGACGTCGACTACATCGTGCGCGACGACCAGGTGATCATCATCGACGAGTTCACCGGCCGCATGATGCAGGGCCGGCGCTACTCGGAAGGCCTGCATCAGGCGCTGGAGGCGAAGGAGCACGTCACCGTCCAGGCGGAAAACCAGACCCTGGCGTCGATCACCTTCCAGAACTATTTCCGGCTGTATCCCAAGCTGGCCGGCATGACCGGCACGGCGATGACCGAAGCCGACGAGTTCGCCGAGATCTACAAGCTGGACGTGGTGGAAATCCCCACCAACGTGCCGGTCATCCGCAAGGACGAGGACGACGAGGTCTACCGCACCGCGGCCGAGAAATACGAAGCCGTCGCCACTGCTGATCGCCGAGGCGCGCGAAAAGGGTCAGCCGGTGCTGGTCGGCACCACCTCGATCGAGAAAAGCGAGACGATCAGCGACCTGCTGAAGAAGAAAAAAGTGCCGCACGCGGTGCTGAACGCCCGCTTCCACGAGCAGGAAGCCGAGATCGTGTCGCAGGCCGGGCGCACCGGGCGCGGTGACGATCGCCACCAACATGGCCGGCCGCGGCACCGACATCAAACTCGGCGGCAACCTGGACGTGCGGCTGCGCAAGGAACTTGCCAACATCCACGACGAGGCCGCCACGAGCCGCGCGCGAGGCGCAGATCCGCGAGGAAATCGCCGCCGCCCACCAGAAGGTGAAGGACGCCGGCGGGCTGTTCGTCATCGGCACCGAACGCCACGAAAGCCGGCGCATCGACAACCAGTTGCGCGGCCGCTCCGGCCGGCAGGGCGATCCGGGCCGCTCGCACTTCTTCCTGTCGCTGGAAGACGACCTGATGCGCATCTTCGGGTCCGACCGGATGGGCGGGATGCTGCAGCGCCTCGGGCTGAAGGACGGCGAGGCGATCGTCCATCCCTGGATCAACAAGGCCCTGGAAAAGGCGCAGAAAAAGGTCGAGGCCCGCAACTTCGACACCCGCAAGAACGTGCTGAAATACGACGACGTCATGAACGACCAGCGCAAGGAGGTCTATGCCCAGCGCAAGGAGTTCATGAGGCTGATGGACGTCGCCGACACCGTCGCCGACATGCGCGACGACGTTCTGGCGCTGATGGTCGCCGCCCGGGTGCCGGAGAAGGCGTTCGCGGAGCAGTGGCAACTCGCGGAACTGGCCGCCGACGTGCAGCGCGTCTTCAACGTTGGACCTGCCGATCGAGGAATGGGGCAAGGAAGACGGCATCGACGAGACGCATCTGCGGGAGCGCATCGAGAAGGCCGTGGACGAAATGATGGCCGCGAAAGCCGCCAACATGGGTCCCGACCTGATGCGCTTCATCGAGAAGAGCCTGCTGATCCAGACGCTCGACGCGGTGTGGAAGGAGCATCTGTATGCGCTGGACCATCTGCGCCAGGGCATCGGCCTGCGCGCCTACGGCCAGCGCGATCCGCTGAACGAGTACAAGTCCGAGGCCTTCGCCCTGTTCAACGCGCATGCTGGTCGAGTTGAAGGAACGGGTCACCAGCATGCTGGCACGGGTGGAACTGGCACCGGAGCGGCCGCTGGCGCCGCCGCCGATGCTCGCAGATGGTGGAGAGCCACGCCGAACCCCGAATCCGCGCTGATCGTCGGATCTGGCGCTGGCCGAACCCGCCGCTGCGCCGCGGATCGTCACCGCGATGCCGAACCGCACCCCCGTGGTCGATCCGAACGATGAGCGCACCTGGGCGGCGACACCGCGCAACGCGCCGTGTCCCTGCGGGTCCGGCAAGAAATACAAGCATTGCCACGGCAGGCTTGCCTGAACTGCCGTCTCACCGGAGTGCTCTGGCTGCCCCGATCCTGATCCTTGGTGCGCCACGCTCCGGCACGACCTGGCTGGCGAAGATCATCGACAGTCACCCGGACGTGCTCTACCGGCACGAACCGGATGAGACACTGCCCGGCCCATCGCCGCTGACGCCGGATGCACTTGCCGGCGCTGCTGGCGCGCTGGGCCGCCGAAACCGGCGCCCGCACCGTCACCAAGCGGCCGTATTTCCGGAAATCCTGGCAGCCGGGTTGGGCGCGCGGGGTCACGGGCCCTGTTCGCCACCGCCGTCAGCGCTGCCGGGCGCACTGCCGCCGCCGTTCGAACGCGCTGGGGCGCATGCCTCATGCCCGATCTCGGCGTTCGCGCCGCGCCGCGCGTCGCCATCAAGTCGATCGGCTGGGCCGAGGGCGCCGCTGTCCTCGCCCGAACCCTGCCGGACAGCCGCACGCTGTTCATCTTGCGCCATCCCTGCGCTCAGGTGGCCTCGGTGATGCGCGGCAACCGGCAGCGGCGGTTTGATCTGAAGACCGCATGGCACCGACATGCCGTTCGATGAGGCCGCGCGCGATCCGCTTCGCCGCCGCGTCACGGCACCGATGAGCCGTCCTTCCAGGACGCTGCCGGATGCGGCGAAATATGCCTGGAGCTGGCGCGCCTTCAACGAACCGGCCTATGCCGCTCTGGCGGGTCAGCCCAACGTCCATGTCGTGCTGTATGAGGCGCTGTGCGCCGAATCCCGGAGCGCTGGCCCGCCGGATCCTGACATTCGCCGGCCTGGACTGGACCCGGCAGACCGAGGAGCTTCGTCGGCGCAGTACCACCTATCACGGGCCGGCCGGCTACTATGCGATTGTTCCGCGATGCCGCGGCCGCCGCCGAGGCTTGGCGGAACACGCATGACGCCGGCCGATCAGGCCGCGGTCCGTTCGGTGGCCGCCGCGTCTCCGCTGGCCCGGTTCTGGCCCGATCTGCTGAATCCGGGGCTGATCGACCGCGAGATGGTAGCCACGTGACAATCCGCCGCGAAAGCGTCACACTTCCTCGGTGAACGTCCTAGCGCCACCGAAAGCCCGGCTGCATATCGAGATCGTCCACGATCTCGTCTGCCCGTGGTGCTATCTGGGCGTCCGGCGGCTGTTGCGGACGCTGCGACGCCGGCCCGGACATCGCGTTCGAACTGATCTGGCGTCCGTTTCTGCTCAATCCCGACATGCCGCGCATGGGGATGGCGCGCCCGGACTACGTGGTGCGCAAATTCGGCGGGGAGGACCGTGCACGCCGCCTGTATGCGACGATCAGTGAGACGGGCCGCGGCGAAGGTCTGGAGTTCCGTTTCGACCGGATCCGGCGCACGCCGTCCTCGATCGACGCGCATCGGCTGGTTCGCTACGCGGCGGGCTACGGCCGTGCGGACAGTTTGGTGGAGGCGCTGTTCGCGGCGCATTTCACCGACGGGCGCGATATCGGCGACCATGGGGTGCTGATCGCGATCGCCTCCGCCTGCGGGATGGACCCACTGGCGGTGCGCCGCTTCCTGGCCTCGGATGCCGAGGCGGAAGCGGTGCACTCGGACAATCTGCGGGCGCACCGGCTGGGGATCAACGGCGTGCCCTGCTTCGTCGTGGACGGCATGCACGCGATCGCCGGCGCGCAGGAGCCGGAGGTGATCGAGCGGTTGCTGGACATCGCCACGGTGGACGCGGTCCGGTTCTGACAGGACGCTCCTGTGGGCGCTGGTTCTTGCTGGTCGCGGCCGGATCGGCCGGCACCGCCCGGCGCGGGTTGCCGAGACCGCGGCGCGCCGCCTACCATCCGGCGGCGAACCCGAGAACGGAACCGTCCCCATGTCACCAGAAATCAAGGCCCAGCTTGCTCCTCACGGGGTGCTGCGAGCCGCTATCAACATGTCCAACTTCCTGCTGGTCACCGGCCGCAGCGCCGACGGCGACCCGGAGGGCGTGTCACCGAGCATGGCGCGCGCGATCGCCGAGCGGCTGGGGGTGCCGGTGAAATATGTGCCGTTCCCGAAGCCAGGTGAACTGGCGGATGAGGCCGGCAAGGATGTGTGGGACATCGGCTTGATCGGCGCCGAACCCGCGCGTGCCGAAAAGATCGCCTTCACCGCGGCCTACGCGGAGATCGAGGCGACGTATCTGGTGCCCGCCGGTTCGCCGCTGAAGGCGATCGCCGACGTGGACAAGCCAGGCGTGCGGATCGCGGTGACCGCGCGCAGCGCCTACGATCTCTGGCTGGAGCGCAATATCAGGCAGGCCACGCTGGTGCGGTCGAACAGCCTGGATGGCGCGTTCGACCAGTTCGCGGCCGAGAAGCTGGAGGCGCTGGCCGGGCTGCGGCCACGGCTGCTGAGCGACGTGCAGAAGCTGCCGGGTGCGACGATCCTGCCCGGCCAGTTCACCGCGGTGCAGCAGGCGGTCGGAACGGCCAAGGCCAACGCGGCGGCGGCGGCGTGGCTGCATGACTTCGTGGAGGAGGCAAAGGCGTCTGGCCTCGTGGCGACAATTCATCGAGCAGCACAAGGTCACCGGGCTGTCCGTCGCGCCGCCCGGCTGACGCAATGCAGCCACCGAACGAAGCCCGGCCGCGCACATTAAGCGCTGTCTGGTGGGCGAGGGCGTTTGCATGGCGCGGCGCCTGTTGATGAGACCCGCAGCGCGACATTGCGCAACGCGACGCCGAACGCCGCGAAGCGCGGACGATGACGGGTATCCAGGGGCCAGAGTGCACGGCAATTCCTGATCGCCGCGCATCCGTGACCCCAGACCATCATCGACGACCAAGCCAACGCTCGGTTCGGGTATAGACCATGCCGTAACAATATCAGGACGGTCATCGACGCCGGATCGGGCGTGACCCGCTACCTGACTACTGGGCGCCGGACGGGA
The DNA here is from genome assembly GCA_963817185.1 of uncultured Alphaproteobacteria bacterium. GTDB lineage: Bacteria > Pseudomonadota > Alphaproteobacteria > Acetobacterales > Acetobacteraceae > Rhodopila. The sequence goes on from CAWFNN010000009.1 coordinate 880,431, forward strand.
CCCGGTACTCGCGCTCGGAGATGGGAGGCTTCGCGGTTCGCGGAAGGCCGCCGCCGGTTCCCGTTATCATTTGATCATTTTCTGACCACGATTTGAGCTGCTCTTCTTTTTGTGAACGGGCCGTCGATCGTCAGCGCACGAGCCAAGCCCCCCGACGCCCGGCTGCACCGTCACAACTTTGCTCGGGACGGTCGTCTGGACGAACCGCCGAGGAATGACTGAATGTCGCTGTCAACGTCGATTGCCGACGCAGACAAACCAACTCACGGACCCGATTGGGTCCCATCTTCGATAGTGCCGGTCCTGGAGCATTGCGGATTGTCCGGGCCGGCACGGATGGCTGCGCGGCGGCGAGTTGTCGAGCGGCGGGCATGGCCGCGAAACGCCCTGCAAAAGGGCCCAACCAGACGGCCGTTGCTATCGTTTGATCCTATCATTCGATCCGCGATGCATGCTTGCCGAGTTGCGGTTCACTACCTTGTAGCGGGTGCGTCCTGCGATACCAACGAATGAGGCAAGGGGGCATGCACTATCCTTTGGCACAATACGCCCATCCGACCTTCAGTCGATCCAAATTAAATACCCTCATTCGGCGAATCTAAAAGTCCTGTCATCTCGATTTCGTGCGGACCAGATACTGTCACGACCGGATCCATGGATAGCCGGAGAACCTGATGAAAATCGCATTCGTTCATGAATGGTTGACCACGTATGCGGGCTCGGAAAAGGTTCTTGAGGTAATGCTGAGCGAATTTCCGGACGCCGACGCCTATTGCCTGATCGACTATCTGCCCGCGGAGCATCGCGTCGGTTCCTTCAGACGGACGTTCCGCACCAGCTATATGCAGAAGATTCCGTTCGTATCCAAAATCTACCGATATCTGCTGCCACTGATGCCACTGTCCATCGAACAATTTGATTTGTCTGGATACGATATCATCATCAGCAATTCCCATGCGGTGGCGAAAGGCGTCATAACCGGACCTGACCAGTTGCATATCTGCTACTGCTATTCGCCGATGCGATACGCCTGGGATCTGCAGGCGCAATACCTTTTGGAATCGGACCTTCGAAGCGGCGTCCGCAGCCTGATCGCGCGATGGATGCTGCATCGCATTCGCGGGTGGGACTACCGTACGGCCCAAAACGTCGACCATTTCATCGCCTGTTCCGCATATATCGGCAGACGGATCAGGAAGGCTTATCACCGCACTTCGACAGTCATTTATCCGAACGTCGCGGTGGACGACTTCGTCATCGGCGACTCGCGCGGCGATTTCTACCTGACCTCATCCCGGATGGTGCCCTATAAGAAAATGCACCTCATCGTGGAGGCGTTCTCCAGGATGCCGGATCGAAAACTTGTCGTCATCGGCACTGGGCCGCAATTGCAACGCTGCAAGGCGCTGGCCGGTCCCAATGTCAGCTTGCTGGGATATCAATCGCATCAGGTGCTGCTCTCGCATATGCAAAGAGCCCGCGCCTTCATTTTTGCATCGGAAGAAGACTTCGGTATCACACCTGTAGAGGCACAAGCCTGCGGGACACCCGTATTGGCCTTCAATAGAGGCGGTGCGGCGGAAACCGTCATCGATCGGGTCACGGGCCTGCTCTTCCACGAGCAAAGCGCCGCTGCAATTCAGCAAGTCGTCAAGGACTTCGAATCGATCGAGGATTGCTTCGACCCCGAAGTCATTCGTGCGAATGCTCTACGGTTTTCCACGGACAGGTTCCGGGAACAGTTCAGCCGATATGTTTACGCCCGATGGCGTGAGCACAAGAAAAACATCGCCCCGCCCGAGCCTACGGTGACGCCGGTGTTCAGCGAACCCCGTTACCGCCAGCTCGACCATGAACATGAAAGTGTGACGATATGAAGTGTGCAGTCATCACGGGCATCCTGGGGCAGGACGGGGCCTACCTTGCACGGCTGCTGCTGAACAAGGGGTACAAGGTCTACGGAACCTATCGGAGGACGAGTTCGTTCAACTCGTGGCGCCTCGCCGAACTGGGCGTCCTTGACCATCCGAATCTGAGCCTCTGCGTCAGTGATATTACGGATCCGGGTTCATGCCTTCGGATACTGGAACTGGCTCAGCCGCAGGAGGTGTACAATCTCGCGGCACAGAGCTTTGTCGCGGCATCATTCGACCAGCCGACGCTCACCGCGCAGATCGACGGCATCGGCGCACTCAACCTCCTGGAGGCGATCAGGACGATCGATCGTTCGATCCGTTTCTATCAGGCATCCTCAGCGGAAATGTTCGGCCTGGTGCAAACGATACCGCAATCGGAGACTACGCAGTTCTACCCACGCAGTCCCTACGCCGTCGCCAAACTGTACGCTCATTGGATGGCCATCAATTACCGCGAAGCTCACAACATCTTCGCAAGTTGTGGCATAATGTTCAATCACGAATCGCCGTTGCGGGGCATCGAATTCGTTACGAGGAAGATTACCAACGCCGTCGCCCGTATCGCGTCCGGCGAGAATATCATCCTCGAACTCGGCAACCTCGACGCCATAAGGGACTGGGGATACGCTGAGGAATACGTCGAGGGAATGTGGCGCACACTTCAGGGGAGCACACCGGACACGTTTGTCTTTGCCACTGGAAATGCCGAATCCGTCCGCGATTTGGCAACGATGGCGTTCGAGAGCGCCGGTATTGAAATAAGCTGGCATGGCAAAGGTGTGGACGAGCGCGCGGTCACCATCGACACCAGACAGCAGGTCGTCCGCGTTTCCGCGGAATACCATCGTCCCGCCGAGGTGGAATTCCTCATCGGAGACTTCTCGAAGGCGGAACGCGAACTGGGCTGGCGACCGCAGATGAACCTGCGAGAGTTGTGCTCCCTGATGGTCAAGGCAGATATCAGGCGGCATTACGTCTTGCGGGCAAATAATGGAGCGGCCAGCGTCGGCCGACTAGCTCGCAGTGCCTCTCAAGTGCCTGTTCTGGCAGCAGGCAATGGGGACATGCCGAGCGGTCGCGGTCCGGATGCGGCGACACTGCTTCACCGTGAGTTTTGAGGACCGAGGCACCGCCATGGACTCGCAAGCCACGCTCTTGACGCGAGCCGCGCTGCTGCTGATCGCAGCACTGGGTATGTGCGCTCTGTATTGGCTGCCGTCAAGAATTTCGTATTTCTTGCTGATCTGGACGTTGGCCTCAGTGCCGACCGGCGTCCTGATGGGACATTGTGTGCTGCGTGACGATCCGGCCAGGAGCGGACCGGGCCACGGCTGACCGTGCGGCACGGCGCTTCACTCCGTCGCCGGACGCTTCCACCACCGGACGAACCTCGTCATCCTTTAGTCGAAGTTGGCACCGAGTACGCTCGGGGCGTACACGACGACGCTGTCGCGGTTTGGAAAACCGACCAGGTAAGGCTTCTGTACGTAATGAGACCGACGTTGTCGCCGAACCAGCTAGACGGACTGTCGAGGTGAGTCGCCGCGGATTGAGCGCGTCCCCCAGTATTTCCTGGACGGCCGCCTTCGAGGCCAGGGCCGCGGTTGACCCTGCTTTTGATCGGTCCTGTTCGCCCGGCCAGGACGCCGAAACTCTCTCGGCGATGGACATCGGCGCAACGGGGGTAGGGGCGACCGTGACGCAAGCCGTCGAGGGCGCCAACGCCAGCGAACTTGCCGACCGACCCGATCCTGCCCCGCCGGCACCGGTCCGCACGGCGCGGCGGAGCGCCTATGTGCCCGAGGTCGATTCATTACGTGCCATCGCGATGACCGCCGTCATCGTGTTTCATTGCAAGCTTATGCCGTTCGGCTGGATGGGGGTCTGGCTGTTCTACGTGGTATCAGGATTTTCGGTGACCACGTCGCTGTTCTTTCGGCACGGATCCACATCGAGCGCCGGTGTGGCCATCGGCACCTTCTACGTCCGCCGCGCACTGCGCATCTGGCCGCTGTACTTCGTCTTCGTTCTGCTCAACGTGATCCTGCTTGAGGCCATGGGCAGGACCGCGCCACTGGAAGACCTGCCATGGCTGCTGAGTTTCACCCAGAACCTGAAGATGATCCTGACCGACTATACGCCGGCGGCGAACTGGTCCGCGTTCGGTCATCTCTGGACCCTGGCAGTGGAACAGCAATTCTACCTGGTGTTCCCGCTGCTGCTGCTGTTGCGGAGCCGATCCGCGCGCGCGGCTGTCCTGCTCTGCGTGATCGCCATCGCTCCGTTCGTTCGCGCCGCCGTCGCGCAGTGGGCTGTCGGACTTGGTTGGGACCCCGGGCGCGTCGCGTTCGCGGTCTACGCGTTTGCGCCGGCCCATTTCGATGCCTTCGCCGTCGGCAGCCTGATCGCAATGTTTCGCGAGGAGATCAGCCGCGACCGCCGCTTCGCCTACGCAGCCATGGTGGTCACGTTGACCATCGTCATTGCTCATCTCGGAACCTATGCCACGCTCGGCGTGCTGGAGGCAGGCCGATTCTCGGTCGATGCAATGCGCAACATCGTCTCAGGCATCATGTACGGCCAGGGGCGTGAGATCACCATCTATTGGTTGCCGGTTTGTATCTGCGGCACGATTTTGATTGGAATCCTCTCGGGAGAGCGCTTCTGCCTGCTGCTGTGCAGGCCGCGGCGCCTGCAGGCGATCGGCCGCGTGTCCTACGGCGGTTACCTGTTTCATATTCCGGTGTTGATGCTGCTCGGCACCTATGTGCCCATCTTCTGGGTGCCGGCACCCGGGCCGCTCTGGGTCGCCAGTCGTGTTGCGCTCTTCCTCTCTGCCTACACAATCACAGTGACGACGGCCTGGGTGTCGTACACCTTTTTTGAGCAGCGTTTCACGCGGCTGCGCTGGCGCTGAGGACCGCGCCAATAACCGTGGCCGCATCAGGACCTTCTGACGCGTGGAGCGATCCAGGTACGATAATCATAATGGGTACTGTCGGCGTCCCTCGAAGTATCGACCTCACAGAACCCGTCGCCGAGCCTAGTCTTCCCGCTGCGTGGCCCGGCCGCTTGTGTCGATTCAAATGAGGTTTAAATGCGGGTCGTTGAAGAGCAGGAGCTTACAGGCGAGGCAACAGCCGGCAGTCACGGCGGACCCGTCGCGTATCGCCGCACCCCAGACCTGGATGCCGGGGCCGGCGTACCGTTCTATCCGCGAGAGGACGAGGCGACGTGGTCTGACCCTCCGACCGCCCCACAGGTGGCCACGCCGCGTGTGTGGCGCGCTGTCGGACTGCGTGTCGCCATCGTGCACGAGTGGCTGGACACTTATGCGGGATCGGAGCGAGTTCTGGAGCAGCTTTTGCTCTGCTTTCCTTCAGCCGACATCTTTGCCGTCGTCGACTTCATGGACGAACCGGAACGCAGGTTCTTACGGGGACGCAAAGTGCAGACGACGTTCGTCCAACGGCTGCCATTCGCGCGCCGTCACTTCCGGCACTACCTCGGCTTGATGCCGATCGCGATCCAGCAACTCGACCTGAGTGGCTACGACCTCGTCATCTCCAGCAACCACGCGGTCGCGAAGGGCGTCCTCACCGGGCCAGACCAGGTACACGTCAGCTACGTGCACTCGCCGATGCGTTATGCCTGGGACCTGCAGCATCAGTATCTTGCCCAGGCGGGTATCGATCGCGGCCTGAAGGGCCTGTACGCGCGCTGGCTGTTCGGACGCCTGCGCACCTGGGATGTCGCGACCGCGCATCAGGTCGATCATTTCGTAGCAAATTCGAACTATATCGCACGTCGCATCCAGCGGACCTATAGACGGGATGCGACGGTGATCCATCCGCCGGTCGATGTCGAGCGCTTCGTGCCGAGGGGACGCAAGGAAGACTTTTTTCTGCTGGCTTGCCGGTTCGTGCCTTACAAGCGGGCAGAGGTCGTCGTTGAGAGCTTTGCACGCCGCGGTGACCGGCGTCTGGTGGTGGCGGGTGGCGGGCAGGACGCCGACCGGGTGCGCGCAGCCGCCCGGGGAGCGCCGAACGTCGAGTTCATCGGCTTCGCCGACCAGCAGGCGCTGATCAGCCTCATGCAGCGCGCCCGCGCCTTCGTGTTTGCCGGCGAGGAAGATTTCGGCATAACCCTGGTGGAGGCGCAAGCGTGCGGCACCCCGGTGGTCGCCTATGGCCGCGGCGGCGCAACCGACATCGTGGTGACCGAGCAAGCGGATCGGCCGACAGGATTGCTGTTCGATCGACAGGATCCGGATGCGATCACCGATGCCATGGACCGCTTCGAGAAGCTTGAACCGCGGATCACCCGCGAAGCCTGCCGCATGAATGCGCTTCGCTTTTCGGAAGCGCGGTTCAGGACAGAGTTCGGGGGGTTCATCGATCAACTCTCGGCTAGGGCGAACGCTACGCACATCGGATGAGCCCAGCCCGCCCGTAGCCAAAAAGTACAGGCCGAACTGGTGACGCTACGCGGGAAGGCGACGCGTTCATCGCGCCGGCCGGATCGACAGGCAAGGTAAAGCGGTTGGCAGTTAGGAGCAGACACGGGTGAGACGTTCAGACAGGCATATTGTTGGCCTCGACATAATCCGTTTCTGTGCGGCACTTATGGTGACTCTCTTTCACCTGGCATATTGGTCCTGGGCGCCGGCCGAGAGCCTGACAAAGAGCGTCTCAGGCGGCTTGATAACGTTCCCGGCGCTGACCGGATTCACCTGGCTCGGCTGGGTTGGAGTCGAGATCTTCTTCGTTATATCCGGCTTCGTCATTTCATATTCCGCCGCCGGAGCCAAACCCTTCGCCTTCTTACGCAGCCGCATCCTTCGGCTCTATCCGGCCGCATGGGTCTGCGCGACGGCGACGCTTGTGACGGTCATTCTGCTCGGCCGCGGCAGTCCGGAAACGGTCCCGGAGTATCTCAGGTCGATGACGCTGTGGGTCCACGGTCCCTGGATCGATGGCGTCTACTGGACCCTTGGTATCGAAATCATTTTCTACGCCGTAATATTCCTGGCGCTCTGTCTGGGCCGGTTCGGCTCCATTCCAATGGTACTGGGCGTCATGGCGCTGGCCAGTACCGCGTTCTGGGTTGCCCTGGCGGTCGATCGGGTCCTTCCCCGGGTGCTGCCCGTGGGGTTTCTGCACGATCTGCTGGCATCTCCCGCATCGGCCTTTCTGCTCTTGCGCCACGGATGTTTCTTCGCCCTCGGAGGCTTGCTGTGGCTTTGCCAATCCAGGCGGCTGACCCTGTGGAGGGCCGTGCTGCTCGGCCTCTGCCTGGTGGGTGGCGTGCTGGAAATCTTCGACTCCGCCCGACCGATCGTGCACGCGATCGGCGACAGTCCGGAGCGCAGGATGCTGGCTTGCACACTATGGCTTGTCGCCGTCGCCTGCCTCGTCGCCGCGATTTTCTATAACGAAACGCTGCACAGATTTTTCGGCAAATCCGCTCGGGTCATCAAGTTCATGGGCTTGATGACCTACCCGCTGTATCTGGTCCACGATATTGTCGGCGCGGCCCTGCTCAAGGCGGCCTTTTTTTTAGGGGCCTCGCCTCTGGCTGCGCTCGCGTTCGCCGTCGCGATCGTTTTGGCACTGAGCTGGACCGTCACGCGGTTCCTGGAGCCGCCGATCCGGTCACGCTTGCGCAGCGTCCTCGCCGGATCGTTCTCTCCGGCCGTCCAGGCGCGATACGAGGCGCTCGAGGAAACCCCACCCAAACTGATGACTTTGTCGTGAGCAGGAGGCCGTTTAGTTTATTGGGTGAGTGGCAGGTTCGCCTGCTCACCCTCCACGAGCAGGTGCAATGATGTCCATGTTCACGCACGCTATTCGCATCGACCCGTCGATGCCGCCCGATCGATCTTCGCTGATTCGGATCTGCAGCGGCCCGATCGCGGAAAACGTTGCTGTCTGCACTTGCCAAACGTCGCGGGACGCGTCGTGACCGTCGCGCAGCGGCAGCCCGCGCCGAAAGGCGTAGCCTATTCGCGGACGCACTTTGCCTCGTTGGACGGGGTCCGGGGCATCGCCATCCTGCTTGTCGTCATCTACCATTTCAGCAGCAGCCTGAGCGTGCTCGGCTTCGCCAATCCGATTCTCGGCTTTTTGCGGATCGGCTGGTGCGGTGTTGACGTGTTCTTCGTGCTGTCAGGATTCCTGATCACGGGAGTGCTGGTGGATACGAAGTCATCTCCCGATTACTTCAGGAATTTTTACGCCAGACGTGTTCTCCGTATCTTCCCGCTCTATTTCGGATCGATTTTCGTTGTGCTCCTGCTGCGGCTGGCGCTGCCGGGTGCCGACGTCTGGGGACTGCATGATCGCCTGCTGTCGCCTGGCAGCCTACTCTGGCCAGTGCTGTATCTGGAGAATTTCGCGATCTTCCTGCACGGACCATCGGTGACCGGCGTCACGACGCATTACTGGTCTCTTGCGGTAGAGGAACACTTCTACCTGATCTGGCCGCTTCTGGTATGGCTTGGAACGAAGCGGCAGATCATGATGCTGGCTGTTGCAGTTGTGATTTTCTCGATGCTTGCGCGAACCGGCATCTACCTGCACGGGACGGATCTGGACCGGGTGTTCGGGCTGACGCCGCTGCGGATGGACGGGCTGGCTATCGGCGCGATCGCCAGCCTGGTGATCCGCGGACGCGATGGGATGGATGTCGTCGTGCGACGGGCCTGGCTCGCTTTCGTTACGGCGGGGCTGCTGCTGGTCTCGCTGGTTGGCCTGCGCCACACGACGCATCAGTATGACCCGGCGATGTGGATATTCGCCTACCCCCTGGTTGCCGCCGTGACGGCGACGGGGTTGCTCGTGGGCATGGGCCCGGGTCCGATTAAACGTTTCCTGTCCCTGCGGCCGCTCTGCTGGTTCGGTAAGTATAGCTTTGGGCTCTATGTCTGGCATCCGATCATTGGCATGGTCCTGCTGCATTCGCAGGTCGCACTGGTGACCCAGGCCTCCGCCAAGCCCGCCATCCTGATGGCCGCGCTGGCCGCCCTGGTCCTCGATCTGTCGGTCGCATGGCTGAGCTACAACGTTTGGGAAAAGCGGTTCCTCGACTTCAAGCGGTATTTCGCGCCCGGCAGGCCAAAACCGGTCGCCATGGCGTCATTGGGTGAACTCGACGGCAGTGCAAGCCCTGTCGGACTCGTCGTGGCGCTGGAGCGCCAGCATCCCGGAGCACGCGCATGACCGGCTACGCCCAGGAGGAGCTGACCGTTACGTCAGGCCGTTTCTTCCGCGATCATCCCACGATCGTTATCATGCTCTGGGCTTTCGTTCCGATCGTCGGGATCAGCGCCCTTGGCTGGCTTTGCGCGGGCGTTCTGCGCCCAGTTGTTCCGATGGAACTCACCAGTCTGGATGCGTTGCGGGTTCTGCTCGCAGGCATGCTGCACGCCTCGATTTCGGGCGGACTCGTGGGCGCCCATGATGCAAGCGCTGAGTGTCTTGCGCAGCCCGGAAAGAGACGCGCTGTACCAGACCCTGTTCTTCTCGGGACATGTCCGCTTCCAATATCCACCGACCAGTCTTTTGTCGCCGGATCTGCTTTCCGTGGTGGGCCTCGCCAGTGTCCGGGCCCTGAACGCGATAAATTCGGTCGTCTACCTGCTCAATGCCGGCGCCGTCGGTGTTCTGGTCTGGCTGCTGTTCCGCGGGCGCGGTCGAGTCATCGGACACAGCGAAGGCGGTCCAAGTGTTGGCGGCATGGTGGCGATCGCCACCGCCGCCGCGTTTGTCTTCTACCCGGTTGTGCGAGCCGATGTTCTCGGTCAGATCCAGGTGTGGATCGACTTCTTGTTCACGTGCGCCCTCATCGCGTGGGTGCTTGAGCGGCGGCTGCTCGCCGGGATCCTGATCGGGCTGGCCTGCACGATCAAACCGCAATTCGCGCTGCTGCTGGTGTGGGGCCTGCTGTGGCGGCAGTGGGGTTTCAGCCTGGGCATCCTGGCCGCGGTCGTGCCGGTGGGCGTTGTGTCGCTGCTTCGCTACGGATTGAGTGCTCATCTGGGCTATCTGCAAGTGCTGGCATTTCTCTCCCGGCACGGCGAAAGTTTCTTCGCCAACAATTCAGTCAATGGGATCCTGAACGGATATCTTTCCTCCACCAACAGTCTTTACTGGGATGCCGTCAGGTTCACGCCGTACAATCCGGTGGTTTATGGAGGAACTGTAGCCGCCTCGGTGCTGGTGCTGGCGGCGATCGTGTTCCTGCCGTTACTGAGCCGCAAGGTACGGCCTGGCATCGCGGATCTTGGCATCGCGTCGATCTGCACCGTGATCGGCTCACCGGTTGCCTGGGAGCACCACTACGGCATCCTGCTTCCGCTCTATGCAGTGGCACTGAAGTACCTGCTCGACTGGCCCGCCGGACCTCAGCGCAGCCTGCGTCTTGGCTGCCTCGCTGCCTCCTGGATTCTGGTTGCCAACTTCATTCCGTTTGCCAATCTGCTTGCCGGGACACCGTTCAGCGTTTTTCAGGCGCATATTTTCTTCGGCGCTCTCCTGCTTCTGGTTCTTCTGCTCGGCCGGATGTCGGCCGACGGGGATTCCTTGACCGCCCGGTTGACCCTGGCTGGTCAAAGGAATTAGGCGGCACTCCACCTAAAGTGGGAGTCTGGCCGCGGCGATTGTGTGCTATTCCTAATGAAGGCGGAACAGCCTGCCCAGTCGCGCCGATGATACTTCGACAGTAACCATCGGATCGGAGCACTGGAAAGAAAAGAAAGCATCGAGCTTTCGGTCGGCTCTCTCAAAGCGAAATAGAGCGAGAGGGTCTGCCGACGACAAGCAAGAATGCGCCGGATCTCGCCAACCAATTCCGTTAGAAGGCAGCAATGAGCGGAACAACCAACCTACCCGTAGCGACACCGGACGTGGCCTCGGTGATCGAGGACGAGACGCTGGTGACCACGGGCAACGTCCTTGCCAGCGACACCGATCCCAATGGCCTGCCGCTTTCCGTCACCGCCGTGAACGGGATAGCGGTCAATGGTGGAGCAACGATCGTCGGCACCTATGGCACGCTCGTCATCCAGCCGAGCGGTCAGTTCACCTACACCCTTGCCGACAGCCAGGCGAATGTGCGCTCGCTCGCCAACGGCGAGGTGATGCCGGATACCTTTACCTACACCATTTCGGATGGGCAGACGTACACCCAGACGACCACGGAAACGGTCCAGAACCTGATCCCGCAATCCGAGGCCTTCAACGATCCGTCGTGGGTGCAGTTCGGCACGGGCACCGGTAATCCGGTGGTGACGCCCAATGTCGATCCCGGCCCCCAGGGTGGCGCCAGCACGGCCGACGAGGTCACCCTGGCAAGCGGCGACTCGGGGCTCTACTACCAGACCAACGTGTCGGGCACTTACACCTTCAGCGTCTGGGTGCGGTTGATCAGCGGCGATGGCGATTTTTCACTGAACTACTACAGTGGATCGGCCAACCTGAACACGACGGAGAACGTGGTCGCCACCGGCACTTGGCAGCAGGTCAGCCTGACCTTCGCCGGCGACGGCAACGCGTACTCCAACGTCGCGCTGATGCACGACTTTGAGCAGTCGGCAAGCGGCACATTCGAATTCTGGGGGGCCCAGCTCAATCCTGGTCCAACCGTCGAGCCCTATGTGCCGACCACCGGCACCGCGGTCGCGACCACCGTCACCGTCGTCACCCCAGTTGTCATCAGTTCCACCCTCACCGTCGACGTCGCCGGCAATACCCCGCTGGCATCGCCGGACACGGCGTCGGTGACTGAGGGCGGCACGCTGGTTGCGACCGGCAACGTGCTCAGCAACGACACCGATGGCGCGGGCAAAGTACTCAGTGTCGTGGCCGTGGATGGCGTCGCACTGAACGGCACAACAACGATCGTTGGCACCTATGGCACACTTGTCATCCAGCCGAACGGGCAATACACCTACACGCTCGCCAGCAACCAGGCGAACGTCCTTGCCCTGGCCAATGGCCAAGAAGCCACGGATGCCTTCACCTACACGGTGTCCGACGGAAATGCTTACACCCAGACCACGACGCAGACCGTTCAGAACCTGATCACACAGTCGGAGGCCTTCGCCAATCCGGTATGGGTCCCGTTCGGCTTAGGTGCGTTGCCGGTGGTGACGGCCGATGTTGCTCCGGGGCCGAACGGCGGGACGAGCACAGCCGACCAGATTGCCCTGCAAGGCGCCGACTCCGGACTCTACTACCAGACCAATGTGGCGGGCACTTACACCTTCAGCGTCTGGGTGAAGCTGGTCAGCGGAGACGGCGGTTTCGCGCTGAACTACTACAGCGGCGCAACCAACCAGATTGTCACCGAGAACCTGCTCGCCACCAGTGGCTGGCAGCGGGTCAGCCTGACCTTCACCGGTGACGGCAATGTCAACTCCAACGTCGCCCTGCTCCAGTCGGCGACGCAGTCAGCAAGCGGCACGTTCGAGTTCTGGGGTGCACAGCTCAATCCGGGATCGAGCCCCGAGAGCTACGTCCCGACCAGCGGCAGTCCGGTCACCACCGTCGTCACCACCACCGCGCCAGTCACCATAGGGTCAACGCTCACCATCGACGTCTGCGGTGCGGTCTGCTTCGCGGCAGGTACCGGCATCGCCACGCCGAGCGGCGTTGTGCTGGTCGAGGCGTTGCAGGTCGGCGATACCGTGCTGACACACGATGGCGCCAAACGTCCGGTCCGCTGGATCGGCCATCGATGGCTCGACCTGACGCGCCATCCCGTGCCGGAGCGTGTTCAGCCGATCCGCATTCGAGCGGGTGCCTTCGCAGACGGTGTGCCCCGGCATGACCTGCGACTTTCTCCCGATCATGCGGTGTTGCTGGACGGCATGCTCATCCCGGTACGCCTTCTGGCCAACGGCGCCAGTATCGCGCCGGAGGTCGAGTGCCGAATGATCACGTATTTTCACGTTGAATTGGATGCGCATGATATTCTGGTGGCCGAGGGGCTGCCGGCCGAAAGCTATCTCGATACAGGCAACCGGGCCTTCTTCGTCGGCGGCGACATGCCAATGGCGCTCTATCCGGATCGCACGGGACAGGCCCGGCGCGAGGCTGAGTTGTGTGCTCCGTTCGCCGCGGATCCCGAGCGGGTGGAGCCGATCTGGCGCCGGCTCGCAGTGCGGTCGGCGATGTTGGGACACCACCTGCCCATCGTGGCGGAAACCACGCAAAACCCTGACCTGCGCGTCCGGTTAGGCAAACGTTGCCTGCAGCCGATTGCTGAGCATGGCGGGCGCCACGTGTTTGCTCTGCCGGCGATCGATGACGCCGTTTGGCTGGTCTCACGGACCGCGGTGCCGGGCGAAGTGCAGCCCTGGGTCGATGACCAGCGCCGGCTTGGTGTGATGGTGAGCCGGCTGACACTTCTCACCGCCGAAGGGACGGAGCCGATCCCGCTCGACCATCCGTCGTTCAGCGACGGCTGGTGGGACGTGGAATGGCACGGAGCGAGTGCCCTGCGCCGGTGGACCAATGGCCAGGCGCGGCTGCCGCTGCAGACCGATCAACCCGTGCTGCTGGAGGTGGAGTTGGGCAGCAGCCTCGCCTATCCGGTCATGCCGTTGCGATGAACCGACGCTGCGCGCGGTCGGGAGACGATGTCACGGCCGCGCGTGACCCCCATTCTGCGTGCATGTTTGATCAAAAGGATGAGGCTGGACCCCTCCCGAAGTAGACTATCTGGCTTCACCCACTGCGGATATATTGTGCGACATCCGAATGAAAACGCGAAGAACCCGACTGCAGTACAAGACCGATACCGTTCCGTGAAAAAACTGAAATAGATCTCAGGCAATGGCAGATCAGAAATGACATGGGCAAAACTTCAGGCCGCGCCTGGCGGCCGTATCATGCAAAGGGCGCAACCGACGATGAACCTGCTCGACGAGGCCAAGCCGGTCGGGCGCATCGCGCCAACCACCGCGAACAGTGAGGCCCCTGAGGAGGATCAGGTGCCGCTGTGCGTCGATCTGGATGGAACCCTGATCCAGACCGATCTGCTGATCGAGGGGACGTTCGCTGTTATCACCAACCGGCGGCTGGTTGGCAAGTGGCCGCGGATGCTGGCTACGAGCCGTGCCGGCCTCAAGCGCAACGTGGCCGCCCTCGCGCCGCTCGACGTTTCGATCTTGCCATACAACCGGACTTTGCTGGCCTATCTGCGCGAACAGAAAGCTGCTGGCCGCAAGCTGGTGCTGGCGACAGCTGCGGATCAGCACGTCGCCCAGGCGGTGGCCGATCATCTCGACCTGTTCGACGAGGTGATCGCATCCGACGGTGAGCGCAATCTGAAAGGCGAGGCGAAGGCGCAAGCGCTTGTCGCGCGATTCGGTCCACAGGGTTTTGCCTATGCCGGCAATGATTCCTGCGATATGCCGGTTTGGCGCGCGGCTCAGAGCGCCGTCGTGGTGAACGCTTCGCGGAGGGTGCACGACGCGGTCAGCCGAAGCATGGTCGTCGACGCTCGGTTCGACGATCGGCCTTCGCGCGCCCGCGCGGCTCTGTCTGCCATGCGTCCACATCAGTGGGCGAAGAACGTGCTGGTCTTCGTTCCCCTGATCATGGCGCACGCGGTGACCGACCTCACGGCCTGGCTCGATGCGCTGATCATGTTCGCGGCCTTCTGCGCCACCGCATCAGGGATCTATCTCGTCAACGACCTTTCTGATCTTGCCGCCGACCGCCGGCACCCGCGCAAGCGGCGCCGCCCCTTCGCCAGCGGCACGCTGCCACTGCCGGTCGGGGCCGTCATGGCCTGCGTCCTGCTCATCGCGGGCTTCGGGCTTTCCACGCTTGTCGGGGCCTCTGTCGTGGTCGCGATCTACGCGATCGCGTCGGTCAGTTATTCATTGGCGCTCAAGGAATTCCCGCTCGTCGATGTGTTTATGCTGGCGGGGCTTTACACGATCCGCGTGTTCGGGGGCGGTGTGGCAACCGGACACTGGGCGTCGCTGTGGCTGCTCGCCTTTTGCGGTTTCCTGTTCCTTGGGCTTGCATTGATCAAACGCACCGAGGAAATGGCGGCCGTGGGACGCTCCGGTGGTGACCGGACCGCTGGACGGCGTGGCTACTTCCCCGGCGATGTCCAGATCCTGCAGAGTTTCGGCTGCGCATCGACGTTCGCATCGGGTGTAGTGCTGGCGCTGTTCGTCGGCAGTGATGCGGCGTCCGCACAATATGCATCGCCGGGATTGCTCTGGGGTATCGTTCCGCTGATACTTTTCTGGGAGTGCCGACTCTGGCTGTCGACGGCCCGAGGCCACATGCACGATGACCCGATTGTCTACGCAACCCGTGACTGGGTCACCTGGATCGTCGCGGCCTGCATCTTCGCAGTGGTAACCGCGGCAAACATCGGCGTGCCTCTGCCGCTGCTCGGAGGCGCACAATGAACTGGGGAACGCTCGCCCTGATCCTGGTCAGCGTCAGCCTTTCGGCCCTCGCGCAGATTTCGTTCAAACTCGGCGTCACCGGCGCATGGAACCACAAGGTGGCTGGCGGCGGCGTGGCGGTGGAACTGGCCAGCTCCATGCTCACGCCGGGGGTCATGGTCGGGCTGGCGCTTTACGGTTGCG
The DNA here is from genome assembly GCA_963817185.1 of uncultured Alphaproteobacteria bacterium. Taxonomy (GTDB): domain Bacteria; phylum Pseudomonadota; class Alphaproteobacteria; order Acetobacterales; family Acetobacteraceae; genus Rhodopila. Next base: position 895,965 of record CAWFNN010000009.1, read on the forward strand.
GCACGCTTCTGTGGCTGACCGCCCTTGCCCGCGTCGATGTGTCCCAGGCCTATCCGTTCGTCGGCCTCGGCTTCGTGCTGACCGCCATTCTTGGCTACATGTTCTTCGGCGAACCGCTCACCGCTCAGCGGATCGCTGGAATCCTGGTGGTCATGGGTGGGGTCTGGCTTGTCGCGCACAGCTGAAACATCGAACCGCTTCGGCAATGCTCGTGCGCGGTATGCTGGTTCTATTGAATAACGTGTTGGGAGCACGTCATGAGCGGGACGAATAATCCGCCGGTTCTGACACCGGACACGACTTCGGTGACCGAGGATGAGATGCTGGTAACGACCGGCAATATTCTCACCAAGGATACCGATCCTAATGGCCTGACGCTTTCCGTGACCTCTGTGGACGGCATTGCGGTCAACGCGACCGGAACCACGACTGTCGTCGGCACCTATGGCACGCTCGTCATTCAGGCGAACGGGCAGTTCACTTACTCCCTCGCCGACAGCCAGGCGAATGTGCGCGGCCTGGCGAACAACCAGGTCGTGCCGGATACCTTCACCTACGTCGTATCGGACGGGCAGACCTACACCCAGACGACGACGCAGACCGTCACCAACCTGATCGCGCAATCGGAAGCCTTCAACGTCGCCCCCTGGGTCTCGTTCAGTTCCGGCACCGCCCCGGTGATCACCGCCAACGTCGCGGCCGGTCCGAATGGCGGTGCCAGCACCGCCGACGAGGTCACCCTGACCAGCGCCGATTCCGGTCTTTATGACGAGACCAACGTTTCCGGCACTTACACCTTCAGTGTCTGGGTGAAGCTGGTCAGCGGCAGCGGCTCCTTTGCCTTGAATTACTACAGTGGTTCAACCAACACGAGCGATACCGAGACCATAACCGCCACCAGCACGTGGGAGCAGGTGAGCCTGACCTTCACCGGAGACGGCAATACCAACTCCAACGTCGCGCTGATCCATGACCTGTCGCAGTCAACGAGCGGCAGTTTCGAGTTCTGGGGCGCGGAACTCAATCCGGGATCGACGATCGAGCCGTATGTCGCGACCACCGGCAGCGCGGTCACCACCACCGTGACCGCCACCACGCCCGTCGTCTCCAGTTCCACCCTCACGGTCGATGTCACCGGCAACACCCCGGTGGCGACGCCGAACACGGCATCAGTGACCGAGAATGGGACGCTGGTTGCGACTGGCAATGTGCTTTCCAACGACACCGACGGTGCAGGCAAGACCTTGACGGTCGCCACGGTGAACGGGACGACGGTGAGCGGTACCGGAACGACGACCATCGTCGGCACCTACGGCACGCTCGTCATCCAGCCGAACGGGACTTACACGTACACGCTGGCCAGCACCCAAGCGAACGTCGAAGCCCTGACCACTGGTCAGGTCGTACCGGACGCCTTTAACTACACGGTGTCAGACGGGAACGTTTACGACCAGACGACAACGCAGACGGTTACAAACCTGATCGCAAAGTCAGAGGGCTTCAACCTCTCTCCGTGGGTCTCGTTCACCTCGGGCACCGCACCAATGATCACCGCCAATGTCGCGGCCGGTCCGACGGGTGGTGCCAGCACCGCCGACGAGGTCACGCTGACCAGCGCCAATTCGGGTCTCTTCTACCAGACCAACGTGTCCGGCACTTACACGTTCAGCGTCTGGGTGAAGCTGGTCAGCGGCAGTGGAAGCTTCGCGCTGAACTATTACCAGGGTTCGACCAACACCAGCGTGACGCAGACCGAGGTGGCCACCGGTACCTGGCAGCAGGTAAGCCTGACCGTTACGGCCGACGGCAACGTCAATTCCAACTTTGCCCTGGTCCACAGTGCCTCGCAGTCCACCAGCGGGTCATTCGAATTCTGGGGGGCGCAACTCAATTCAGGCGCGACCGTCGAGCCGTATGTAGCCACCACGGGAAGCCCGGCCACCGCCACCTTCACGACCACTTCCCCGCTCGCGATTGGTTCCACCCTCACCGTTGATGTCACGGGCCACGCCAATCCGCCCCCAGTGCTGACAGCGGACACGACTTCGGTGACCGAGGATGAGACGCTGGTGACGACCGGCAATATTCTCACCAAGGATACCGATCCGGCGGGCCTTGCGCTTTCCGTCACCTCGGTGAACGGTAACACGGTCGCGGCGACCGGAACCACGACGATCGTCGGCACCTATGGCACGCTCGTCATTCAGGCGAACGGGCAGTTCACTTACTCCCTCGCCGACAGCCAGGCGAATGTGCGCGGCCTGGCGAACAATCAGGTCGTGCCGGATACCTTCACCTACGTCGTATCGGACGGGCAGACCTACACCCAGACGACGACGCAGACCGTCACCAACCTGATCGCGCAATCGGAAGCCTTCAACGTCGCCCCCTGGGTCTCGTTCAGTTCCGGCACCGCCCCGGTGATCACCGCCAACGTCGCGGCCGGTCCGAATGGCGGTGCCAGCACCGCCGACGAGGTCACCCTGACCAGCGCCAATTCCGGTCTTTATGACGAGACCAACGTTTCCGGCACTTACACCTTCAGTGTCTGGGTGAAGCTGGTCAGCGGCAGCGGCTCCTTTGCCTTGAATTACTACAGTGGTTCAACCAACACGAGCGATACCGAGACCATAACCGCCACCAGCACGTGGGAGCAGGTGAGCCTGACCTTCACCGGAGACGGCAATACCAACTCCAACGTCGCGCTGATCCATGACCTGTCGCAGTCAACGAGCGGCAGTTTTGAGTTCTGGGGCGCGGAACTCAATCCGGGATCGACGATCGAGCCGTATGTCGCGACCACCGGCAGCGCGGTCACCACCACCGTGACCGCCACCACGCCCGTCGTCTCCAGTTCCACCCTCACGGTCGATGTCACCGGCAACACCCCGGTGGCGACGCCGAACACGGCATCAGTGACCGAGAATGGGACGCTGGTTGCGACTGGCAACGTGCTTTCCAACGACACCGACGGTGCAGGCAAGACCTTGACGGTCGCCACGGTGGACGGGACGACGGTGAGCGGTACCGGAACGACGACCATCGTCGGCACCTACGGCACGCTCGTCATCCAAGCCAACGGGTCCTACACCTACACCTTGGCGAACAGCCAGGCGAACGTCCAAGCCCTGGCCAATGGCCAGGTGGTTCCCGATACCTTCAACTATACCGTGTCGGACGGGGACGTTTACGACCAGACGACGACGCAGACGGTCACCAACCTGATCGCGCAATCGGAAGCCTTCAACCTGTCGCCCTGGGTCTCGTTCACCTCTGGCACCGCCCCGGTGATCACGGCCAATATCGCGGCCGGTCCGACTGGCGGTGCCAGCACCGCCGACGAGGTCACGCTGACCAGCGCCAATTCGGGTCTTTACTACCAGACCAACGTGTCCGGCACTTACACGTTCAGCGTCTGGGTGAAGCTGGTCAGCGGCAGCGGAAGCTTCGCGCTGAACTATTACCAGGGTTCGACCAACACCAGCGTGACGCAGACCGAGGTCGCCACCGGCACCTGGCAGCAGGTAAGCCTGACCGTCACGGCCGACGGCAACGTCAATTCCAACTTTGCCCTGGTCCACAGTGCCTCGCAGTCCACCAGCGGGTCATTCGAATTCTGGGGGGCGCAACTCAATTCAGGTGCGACCGTCGAGCCCTACGTTCCGACCACCGGAAGCCCGGTGACCAGCACGATTACCAGCACCAGTCCGACCACGATCGGGTCCACCCTCACCGTCGACGTCACAGGCACCACCGGGGACATCCCGGTCGCGGTGAATGACACGGCCGCGGTCGCCGAGGACGGCACTTTGGTCGCGACCGGCAACGTGCTCGCCAACGACAGCGATCCCGACGGCAAGACGCTCACTGTCGCTGCGGTGAACGGGATCACGGTCGCCGCGACCGGAACCACGACGATCCTGGGCACCTACGGCACCCTCGTCATCCAGGCGAACGGGCAGTACACCTACACACTCGCCAATACCCAGGCCAATGTGCGCGCCTTGGCCGCCGGCCAGGTGGTTCCGGATGCATTCACGTATACGATATCCAACGGGCAGACTTACACACAGACGACAACCCAGGCCGACCAGAATCTGATCACGCAGTCGGAAGTCTTTGCCAGCTCGCCATGGGGCGCCATACTGCCGGCGGGCGTTCCGTTCAGTTCGCCCGCCGTGCCCAACACCCTCACGGTCACCAGCAACATCGGTCCTGGCCCGAACGGCGGGGCGAGCACCGCGGATCAAATCACCCTGATCGGCCCAAGCGTCTCGCTCTATGACGGAACGACGGTGAGCGGTCAGAATACCTTCAGTGTCTGGGTGCGCCTGGTCAGCGGAAGCGGGAACTTCAGTCTCGTCTACTACGACGGCGCGACCGGCAAATACGTCTATCAAACTGTCGTTGCGACCGGCATGTGGCAGCGCGTCAGCCTCACCTTCACCGGCGACGGCAGCGCTAACTCCTCGGTCAGCATTGCTCACAGCCCCAATCAGGACGTGAACGGCATTTTGGAGGTGTGGGGAGCCCAACTCAACAGTGGAGCAGCGCCGGAGGCCTATATCGCGACCACCGGTACCGCCGTCACAACGACGACCAGCACGACCACGAATGTCGGCGCCACCCTGACCGTGGAGGTCACAGGTGTAACGCCGGTGGCAAATCCGGACACAGCAGCGGTGACGGTGGGCGGAACACAGACCGCCACTGGCAACGTGCTTTCTAACGACACCGATGCGGACGGAACTGCGATGACGGTCGCGACCGTGGACGGCATCGCGATCAGTGGCGCGACGACGATCGTCGGCATCTACGGCACGCTCGTGATTCAGCCGAGCGGTCAGTACACCTACACGCTGAACAGCGGCCAGACCAATGTGAAGGAACTTCTCGGCGGCCAGACGGTGGCCGACGGTTTCAGCTACACCGTCTCGGACGGCCTGTCGTACACCCAGGTCACACCGCTCATTGCAGAAAACCTGATCACGCAGTCTACAGCCTTCAACAGCTCGGTCTGGATCCCGTTCGGCACGGGCCCTGTTGTCACAGCCAATGTCGGTCCGGGCCCCAATGGAGGAGCAAGCACGGCCGACGAGATCACCCTGACAAACGCGAATTCCGGCCTCTATTACCAGACCGCTGTCTCGGGCGAATACACCTTCAGCGTCTGGGCGAAGCTCGTCAGCGGGTCGGGGAATTTCAGCTTCGGTTACTATAGTGCAGGCGTGCTGACAGACTACGTGCAGAGCGCGGTTGCCACATCCTCGTGGCAGCAATTCACCTTCAACTTTTATGGTGACGACAATCCCAACTCGAATGTCTCACTACTGTACAGCTCAGCCCAATCAGGAACCGGCTCGTTCGAATTCTGGGGCGCCGAGCTCAATCCGGGCACGACTGCGGATACCTATGTGCCGACTACGGGCAGCCCGGTCCTGACGACAACATCCGTGACCACACCCGCGACGATCGGTTCGACGCTCACGGTTTCGGTGGCGGGCAGCAATGCAACCCCGCCGTCGGCGACGCTCAACCTGTCGAGCACGACCCAGTCGGTGATCGCTGATCTCGCCACGGATCAGTGGTCCAATGCTTTAACTGTACTGCCGCTCGGTGATTCCATCACCTTCGGCATCGTCCCGCAGAACTATATCACGCAGAACACGCTTTCGGACGGGTGGCGCGCACCGCTTTGGTCCGATTTTGTCGACAGCAACATGCTCATCAATATGGTCGGCGACCAGAACGACGGGCCGACCACGCTGTTGGACACGGCCAATGCCGGCTATCCCGGCCTGACGGCGAGTGAAATCGCGGCGCGGCTTCCGGCGCTGCTGCAGGATTACCAGCCTCAGGCGATTTTGCTCATGACCGGCACCAACGATGCCAATCAGGGTGTCGCGCCAGCCACGATCGCGAACGACATCCTTGGCATGCTGGAAACAGTCCAGAGCATGAGTCCATCCACCCATGTATTTGTTTCGACGCTGATCCCGCTCAACAACGGCAACCCGAGTGTCATTGCGCCGGCGAACACGGCGATCGAAAGCATGGTCCAGACGGCCATCGCCGACGGCCTCAACGTCAGCCTGATCAACAACAGCAACTTTCCTGTGTCTGATCTCGCCGCCGACGGCGTTCATCCCGATCCCACGGGCTACGCTCTGCTGGCGCAGAATTATTATAACGCTCTTCTGGCGCAGTATCCCTCCAGCGGCGGAACGCCGGGGGGCAGCGCGCAGGCGATCAGTTCCGCGGTCTACAACCTGGTTGGCGGCAGCGGCAACGATGTGCTGATCGGCAATTCGGGTCCAAACCTGATTTATGCAGGCTCTGGCAACGACGTGCTGGAGGGTGGTGGGGGCAATGACACGTTGGTCGGCGGTTCCGGAACCGACCAGTTCTACATCACGCCTACCGCCGGAACGGTCACCATTCAGAATTTCGTGCTTTCTAGAAACGATTCCCTTGTCTTTGACAACATTCCCGGGCTGACAAGCGCCAGTCAGTTAACCGGAAGCGTGGTGACGCAGAGCGGCGGCAATACGACGGTCAACCTTGCCTCGTTCGGCGTCAGTGAGCAGATCGTCATTGCCAATTTTACCGGCAGTCTCAGCCAGAGCCAGTTCGTCTAGATGGTAAAACAGCCCGCAGTGAAGGCGCGATCTTCACACGCTGCAACGGCTTCGAAGGAGGTACCCGACGATGGTTGAACTGCAACCAGAACGTGTGACGGTCGCCATTCCTGCTTACAACGCGGCGTCGACCCTGGACGAGACGTTGCTGAGCGTCCGCCGGCAGAGCTATCCGGAGCTGGAAATTCTCGTCATCGACGACGGCTCCACCGATGCAACCCCGGCGATCGCCCAGAGACATGCTGCGGTCGATGCGCGTGTGACACTTGTCAGGAAGCAGAATGGCGGCGTGTCCGCGGCGCGCAACGAGGCGCTGGCTCGCGCGACAGGGGCACTGTTCGCAACCGTTGATGCGGACGATCTCTGGCATCCCGACAAGATCGCCTACCAGATCGAGTCCATGCGGGACCGCTCGGGGTCTGTCGTTTTGAACTACACATGGTACGTTTACATCGACGCCAAGGGCCGTGTCCTCTCCACCGCGGAACCCTGTGAGGAAGGCAACGTGGTCGCCCGCATGTGTCGCGGCAATCTGCTTGGCAACGGCAGTTCGCCCATCATGCTTACCCGGGTGTTGCGCGATGTCGGTGGCTGGGATGTCGGTCTACGTGGCGGCAACGAAGACTACAAGACTTTCTTCCTGCTGGCCGAGCGTGGCGATTTTGCGGTCGTCAGGTCCTATTTACTGGGCTATCGGCAAGGGCGGGACAGCCGGTCGAGCAAGACCCAGCGCATGCTGTCATCTTACGATCAGGTCGTCGCCGAATTCCAGCCTCGGCATCCCGAATACGCGGATCAATTTTCCGCGGGTCGCCGCGAGATGGTCGCGTATCTGTTCGACAAGGCGGTCCTGAACCGGAACTGGGGTGCCGCTAGCCATCTGCTGCGCGAGACCCTCGCCCACGACAGGGCCGAGGCCCGCGCGATGCTGATGAGCGCTCCGCTGGTCGCCAGTCGCATTGTCTTGCCGCTGGCCGTTCGTGCCCGGCTACACACGCGACGTCCCGGCGCGCATCTCAGAGCCCGCCCGTTCCTGGCATCTCCTTCATTCGGATGATGGCCGAAAGTTCAGGGTAATCATCTCCGAATGGATGATACCGACTACCTCGCCGTTGCGGTAACAATGTCGTGCCAGCCGCCGGGATCGCCTGAACTCAACGAGAGTATTATCCGATGTGCTTTGTCCTGGTCCGTCCACTGCGGCTGCGCGGCCTGCTCCCAGATGAACTTGTCGTGAGAAGCCGCACAGGACAGAGTGGGACGGGAGCCGTGACTTGTCGCCGATTGATGCTCGGGTTGGACCGGAGTTGATCGAGGCCGCACCCGCCCAGGCACTCCTGCTTGGGCACATTGCTTGGGTCGGGTGCGGCATAGCCGCGCTGCGAGCCTGGCCAACGACCGGACGGCCGCGGTGGCACCTCGTGGCCGGTTTGGCGACGGGGTTTCTGGCCCTGGCGATCCTGACCTTCCTGGTGGCAGATCCTCAGTATCCCTTCTGGGACTTTCGGACTGCGTATTATCCCGCTGGAAGGGCGGTCCTTGACGACCCGGCCTCCTTGGCAGCTCTGATCGGAAAAGGGGTCAACGGCTTCGTCAACCTGCCGATCGTCGCCTACCTGTTTGCCCCGTTCGGCGCGTTGTCCCTGCGGTACGCGATCGGCCTCTTCACCGTGTGCGGCCTTGGCGTGACAGCGGTGGCGTGGCTGCTGCTGGTTGACCTGGCCGGCCTGACGGCGGCCGAACGCTGGTTGCTCTTGTTGCTCTTCATGGCCAGCGGCCCCCTCATCTACAGCCTCAAGGAAGGCAACACGAGCCACTGGGTTCTGGCCGCCCTGGCCGGCGGCCTGTACCTGCAGCGCGTCCGGCGGCCGGTTGCCGCGGGCGCGCTGCTCGGCGCCGCCGCGGTGCTGAAGCTGCCGTTGCTGCTGTTCGGCGTGTACTTTGTTCTGCGCCGCGACTGGCGCGCCACCTCGGGCTTCGCCGGTGTCTGTGCCATCGCGGGCGCCCTCTCCCTGATCGTGTTCGGCTGGGACTTTCACGTGCGCTGGTTCGAACTCTGCGTCAGGCAGTTCGGCAGCGAATGGATCGGAGCGTTCAACGTGCAATCGATCCAAAGCTTCGTGTTCCGTTTGCACGCGCCGCCGGCGCTGCTGGACGACTGGACTGCCTATCCGCCCGCGGCGGGACAACGCCTGCTCGGAGATATCCTGGTCGGGTTGCTCTACGGCGCCGCGCTTTGGTCCTGCGTCGGGCGCTCGGCCCAACGTCGCCAGGGTCCGACCGGCACCCAGCGGGACCTCGAGTTCCTGCTTGTCATATGCCTTGCGGTCGTGAGCAGTCCGCTGTCCTGGTCGCATTACTACGCCTGGCTGCTGCTGCCCGCGGCGTTCTTTCTGGGATCGAGATCACCATTCGCCGCCGGACCGGCCGCGCGGTGGGTCGGCTGGGTGGCCATCGTCCTGGCGACGCTGCTGGTGCGGCCTCTGCAGTTCTCCGATCCGACGCTCGTGGCCGCCTATTCCGCCTTCGGCGTATCGAATCTTCTGTTCGGTGGGCTGATCTGGATCGGGTTGATCGCGTGGTCGCTGGCGCGAACCGGGTTCGCCGTCCCACCACCCGCGGCTCCCGCGTCGCGTCGTCCGTTGCCGGCAGACGCCGTCACGAAGCCTGCTGTCCTGGTGGCGAGGCAGGACAGTCCGGCCGGGCACAGTCCGGACGCACCATGGCAGCCTCGCGAACAGGGCTCTTTTCCATGATCGGCCGTGACCTGCCAGCCGATGCGCGGGCGTTCGACACCATCAGGTTCAGCCCGTCGGAGCGGGCCGCGCCCGCACGTTCCGCGGTCTCATCGATGAGGCGTCTGGAAATTCTTGCACTCAGCGCCGTGGGGGCTGCGATTTCACTGGCCTTGACCGGCTATCAGTTCGGCATCATCAACAATCTGTTCCATCTCCCCATCGTCGCCGCCCTCTACAATGAGCCGCAGTTCGCCCACGACAGCTTCGTCCAGGCGCTCCGGTACTACTCGTCCGGTATCTGGATGCTTCTGGAAGGGTCCGATCGCTACGTCTCGCCATACTGGCTTTTCTTTGGGCTGGATTATCTGTCGCGCCTGCTTTCGTTCGCTGGGTTCCTCTGTTGCGGCACGCTGCTCGGGGTGAAGAACACCCGTGAACGGGTGGTCTTCGTCGTCACCCTGTGCTTCTCGAGCCTGCTGCACGGCTATTCGTATCCGGGCAACGGCGGCCTGTTCATCAACTATTTCACCCATTCCGAGATCGCGAACGGGACGATCCTGCTGACGTTCTACTTCGCCGCGAAAGGACGCTTCACCGAGGCGCTGGCACTGAACGGGCTTACGTTCTTCATCAACGCCTTCATGGCGGTCTGGACCGTGCCCCCGCTGGCGCTGATTGCGGCATTGCTGCTCTGGCGCGGCGAACTGACCACACGCTCTCTCACATTGCGCACGATTGCCGGGTTCGCTCTCGGGGGCTTGTTCGCTTTGCCCGTGCTGTGGAATATCGTTGGCAATCCGGAAGCGGGCAGCGATACGGGCATCGATTTCAGGCGCTTCCTGCTGGACTACTACCCCGATCATATCCTGTTCATGATCGCCACGCCGCGCCACATGATAGCCCTGGGGACGGCGACGGTGTACGGGTTTGTTTGCCTGTTTCTGCTTGGCGAGCGTGCCGCCGAATTTTTGGCGGTGTTGTGCGGAAGCGTGCTGCTGTATGCCCTGGGCATCGTGCTGCCCCACCTCACCGATTTGCCTCTGATCCTCAACCTTCACCTGATTCGGTCCAGCACGGTCATTCATCTGGTGGCCGCGCTCGCATCAGCATCATTGGCGACAACGTGGCTGTGCGGCGAGGACCGCAACCGATCGAAGTTCTTTGGGCCGCTGCTTGTGCTGGCAGACTGCGCCTGGAGATCCTTCCTGCCGCTCGGAATGCTCGCCATGGCAACGGAGGCTGCGCTTCGACGGAGCGGCTGGCGACGGACCCTGTTCCGGCTCGATTACGCCGTTGGCGCCGTGCTCTTGCTGTTTATCTGGCCGCGACTGGCATGGCAGGACATAGAAACGAATCGCGCGATTGCCGCGCAGACCAGCGGCTGGACAGCTGTTGGCGATTGGGCGCGTTCGGCTACGTCGCCGGATGCCATGTTCCTTATCCCGACCAAGCCGCTGCCAAGCGATTCGCGGCCGGCGGCCGCAACGATGGGCAACCATGCCTTCGATCCGACAGAGGGGTCTGAGATATTTGAGTACGCGTCGCACCGCCGCGTCTGGATCGATTTCCGGCGGGGTGCCGCGGTGCTTTGGACGCCGTCCTATTACCGCAGCTGGCAAACAAGGGTGTCCGAGGTGCTGGCGCTCAAGACTTTGGCCGACAAGATCGCCTATGCGCGTGAGCACGGCATCGACTATGTTGTTGACGCCTGCCACAGTGATGGCAATGGGCAGATTGCGGCGGCATTCCACGCTGGCGGCCTGTGTGTCTTCGCGTCGGCGGTCATCGCCGGGCCACAAACGCGTCCGTGACGCAAGCCCGAACGGGATACGATCGCTGTCTTTCGTCCGGCACCATGAGTGAGCCCGCCGGCGTAACCGGATGCCCAACGCAGTCGTATGTCGTCGCCCATTCTCGCATGTTCGATGGCCACGCGGCAGCTCTAAGCTTTTTGGCCGAACTTCATGATCCGGCTCAGCCTATTTGCCGAGTTTCGAACGCCGTCAGCCCGCATAAACTGCGCCCCACCAGAGCGGTGTCAGCCTGATGTGAATCGCAAAGCGACCTCAGGTTCAAGAGATTGCTCGCCAATGAGCCGGACCCATTCCACTCAGCGTGGATATGCTCCGGCCTTGCAGGCGCAGGGGCTGATTTTTGATATCCTGGACTTCAAGACCGATTCACCATGTTCATGTTGGCCGTCGCCGCACCCGGCCCCGGACTCCGCCAAGTAAAGGCGGAATATTTGATACGACCCACGAACACCTTCCCCCACCTCGTGGACGACGGCGTCCCCTGACCGGTGAAGACGCCGCGACTCGGCTGTCGGTATAAGCCCAGCGCTCCGCGCCAGCGCACCGTTCCAGAATTCGTGTCGGAGCCTTTCCGGTCTCCTCGCCACCTGAAGGCATGAGCGTGCAAAAGCTGCAGTCGCTGGAGATGTTACGTGCAGTCGCCGCTCTGCTGGTGGTCATGTTCCATACCCAGTGGATTTTCGGCACACATACTGGCACCAGCCCGTTCGCGGGCATGTTTGTCGGTGGTTATCGTGGCGTGGACCTGTTCTTCGTGCTCAGCGGCTTCATCATTGCTCGCGTCCACACCGCCGACATCGGGCGCCCGCGGCGCCTGGGCAACTATGTCTTCAATCGCATCGCCCGTGTCTATCCCGCGGTGTGGATCATGACGGCATGTGCCGGCGGTTTGTACGCGGCCGGTTTCGGCGGCGCGCTCAAGACCGGCAAGCTCACGGCATGGGGCATCGCGGCAAGTGCGTTGCTGCTGCCGCAGATCGGCGCTCCTCTGGTCAACGTGACGTGGACGCTGAAATATGAGGTGTTCTTCTATCTGGTGTTCGGCGTAATGATCATGGACTTGCGGGTCGGCCTGGCGTTTCTTGGCGCCTGGCAACTCGCCGTGCTCTCGGCCAGCCCCTGGTTCCCGCAGGGAGTTCCATTGCCCGGCGGATTTTACCTACGGTCGATTTGTCTGGAGTTCAGCGTCGGGCTTGCCTGCGCTTGGTTGCTCGGTCGCCCTCGCTTCGTCATGGCGCTACACTGTGCGGTGGCACAACGGGCGGTGCTCGCGGTCGGCATAGCGATCTTCGTGGGCGGGATGTGGGCCCAGGTCGAACTCGATCGCGGCCGGAATCGCCTCTGCGCTAGGCGCCGGTGCTGTTATTGTCGGGCTGATACTACTCGAGCAGTCAGGCCGCATTCACGTGCCACCCGCGCTGGTGCAACTGGGGGGCGCTTCCTATGCCATCTACCTCGTGCATTTTTCTATCATTACTCTGCTGGCCACGGTGCTGGTCCGCGTCCCTGCCGTGCCGAGGAACGACGCGGTGTACCTCACGGTGGCCGCGTTCGCCGTTACCGTCGGACTGGCATTCCACCGGCTGGTGGATCAGCCGATCCAGCGCCTGCTGCAACGGAAGCTGAAGCCGATGCTGGTATATCAAACCGCGGCTGGCGCCGTCCGCGTTGCCGCAAGAAGCCGCTACCAGGCACCTGCTTTAGCGCCCGAGCAGCCTGACCATGATCGTGAAGCGATCTCAGAACTCATGCAATTGCTCGTGAAATGTCTGCTGGAACGTTTCCGCTCAAGGTTGAAGCGCTCTGGTTCCACACGATCTCCGACCCCTTCCCGGTAGCCGGTCACGCTCCACGCTGAAACCGCAACATATCGTTCGCAGCGCTGGAGCCAGAGATCCGGGACCACGGCAGACGGACCCCGATGGCTCGCATTGCCTTCCTTGCTGAAGGACTGCGGCAAACCCTCAAGCTACAAGGAACAGACGCAGCCAACGCGCGCCCTCCACCGGACCGGTGGGCTGCGCAATTCGCGGATTGAGCAACCCGTGGCCCCCTGCCCACCTGCAGAGGCTGGCCTGGTCGCAACCAATATCAGAAAGCGCCAAGCCGAGTTGAAATTTCTTCTGTCGTGAGCGACCGCCGCTGCATGATGATCGCGGTGAGGGACAGCCATTCATCTGGGCATGCCTCAGGTTCCGCGGCCCCCGCTGAGTTGACGCAGAAATCGCCCGAAGCCTCGCCGTGTCGCTTGCCTTCGACCGGCGCCGGCGACTTCATACCCGGCGGGCGGCGGCCGGACGCTCCGAAGAACGGCATGGCAAGCCTGGTTTGAAGATGGGTTGCGCGCCGGCGCCTTAGCGACGTCACGACATCTGTCTGCTGGGATGCCCCCAGCGGACCCGCCGCTTACCGGATCGGCTACGCGACGTCCAAGCCGCACCCGCCGCCGGACCTGGGGCGATGGCGCCCTGGCAAACCACGCGGGTCGCGCGCCGACGCGCCAACCAATCGCGGGCGCGGCGGCGGATCAGTGGGCACCCTGGCGGCCGAGCACGACCGGGATCGTTTTGAACAAGACGGCTATGTCATTCCAGATCGTCCAGTTGTTCACGTACCAAACGTCCAGTTGCACGCGTTTCGCGTAGGAGGTGTTGCTGCGGCCACTCACCTGCCATAGACCCGTGAGGCCGGGTCGTGTCGCGTAGTACTGCGCGATGGCCTCGCCATACAGCGGAATCTCGTCTTCCACGATCGGCCGTGGTCCCACCAGGCTCATTTCCAGCCGAAGCACGTTGATCAGCTGCGGCAATTCGTCAAGGCTGGTCTTGCGCAGAATACGGCCGATACGGGTGACACGTGGGTCGTTCGTCAGCTTGCGGGAAGCTGCCCACTCCGCCGCGAGGGCTGGATCCCTTGCCAGGGCTTCGTCGAGAGCGCGGTCGGCGTCTACCACCATGGTGCGAAACTTGAGACAATAGAACGGGCGTCCGCCGGCACCCACGCGCCGGTGGGCGAACAGCATCGGGCCGCCGTCCAGCCGGCTGGCGACGGCAAGGATCAGGAACAGGAAACTGGAGAGGGTCAACATCAGCGCCGCCACCGTGACGTCGATCGCCGCCTTGACGACCCGCGCGCCTGGCTGTGACAGTCCGTTTCGGTACGACAGCAGCATCGGGTTCTGGCCAAAGAACCGGGTGGCCTCGAAGGCAAAGGCGGGAAAGGCGTGAGGGTGAGGCACCATGGCGAAGGTGACCCGTTCGCGGAGTGCGCATTCGATGACCTGACGCTGTTTGTCACCATTGTCATCGAGCGCAATGAGCAGGCGGTTCGCACGGTATCGTTTGAGCAGCGGCCGCAGGCGTGGTGTGCCATTCCCCGACAGCACTGTCTCAGGATCGATCCGGCCAACGACATGATAGCCCAGCAGCCGGTCCGACGTCAGTGCGGCCTCTGCCTCCGCCGCATTGGGCCCGTTGCCGATAACGACAATCGGCAGCCTCCATGCCCCCGTGCGATACAGGACGTACTTGGCAAACCGGTTGAAGCCCGTGGCCGTGGCGGCAAAAAGCAGCAAGCCGGCAAACATTGGCCCGCGTGTCGTGACGTCGCCCGCGAGCAGGCCGAGAATGGCTTCCACCCCGATCGCGCAGAAGGTTCCGCACACGATCAGGCGCAGTTCATTCCAGAACGTGATCCGTTCGCTGTATCGTCCCTGGATCGCCAGATAGCCGATGATCGCGGCGGACATCATTGCGAGACCGAGCGAGACAGGCGGTGCGCCGTGGGCAACGAGCAGACCGAATTCGCGTGTGGCGAGCCCCGTGCACCAGAACGCCACGGCGACCGCGAGACAGTCTGCGCCGAACAGCACCATTGCGCTGACCACGGGCCGGTAGCGGGGTTTGCCTGCCGTGCGTGGACCGGTCGAGGCCAGAGACATGCGGCTCGTGAACCGATAACTTGTCAGCGATGCCAACTAATCCTCCTCGGCGATTGATCCGGGTAAAGCCGAGGCCATGCTATCCAGGTCGTGACGCCGAAAGATGCCTGCTCTTCAGGCGTACCTTTTTGAGCAATCTCGTGTATGGCTGCACATGACAGGTTAACCCCCTTAGGCGAATGGGGAGTGATCAGCATTATTTGTTCTCACGGGCTCCTTCGAACCGGCTCTAATGGCGGCCAGCCGATGCCGGTATTGGCTCGCCCGGGGTAAGTGTTGGGCGATCGCTCTTATTGGTTACCATTCGGCTGAACTGCTGTTGTACACAAGACAATCCTTACAACTTATTGAATTGCCTTTGATCGGGCTTTCGCTGATGCAACCTGAAGTAGAATACGGGATTCCGCCTTCCCGTGTGAGCGATACGCCTTTTGGTCAAATAAAGGTGATCTTTCGCTAAATTGGGGTACACCCGCAAAGCAATGATTACTTTTGCACAAAATTACGCTAGGTTTCCCATTATCGATCCCACGGTCCTCCACAAAGGGAGAGAATTAGTGATAAATGGATATGATGTTGATCCGGCCATTGCGGCTCAAATGCGTATTTGGTCAAAACGGCAGACCAATGATGAGAGCGATGAGCCAGACCGTGCAAGAATAGAGTCCGAGATCAGCTTGGTAGCGCAACCGTCTAAACTGGTCGCGACTAATCTCAACTCGCTCACCATCGGTCTGATCGACTTCCACCGTCTCACGCAGGACTGTCTGACCAAGGCGCTCGACGGTCTGCATTCGCAGATCTCGATCGTGAGCTTCGCGACGGTCAAGGACTGCATCGCGGAAGGGCGGCACCGATCTCGATCTCATCATCTACTATCTCCACGGCACGAGGCCTCGGAGGCGACGATCACGCAGACCATCATCCGCCATCAGCCAGGCGTATCCGACCATTCCGGTTATCGTCTTCTCCGATGCGGACGGCATGCAGCAGTCGAAAATCATGCGCACGATCTTAAAGAGTGGCGCGCGTGGCTTCGTCCCGACGCTGACGGCCAGCCTTCCGATCACCCTCGCGGCGATCCGCTTCGTCAAGGCGGGAGGCACGTTCGTGCCGGTCGATCTGCTGCTGACAACGCGGCCGGATCGCGTGCCAGGCCGGCAGAACCGGCTGACATCGCGACAGGTGGCGGTTCTCGGTCATCTGCAGCAGGGCAAGGCAAACAAGATCATCGCCTACGAGCTTGGCATGAGCGAGAGCACGGTCAAAGTCCATGTCAGAAATATCATGCGCAAGATGGGCGCCACCAACCGGACCCAGGCTGCCTACAAAGCGCAAAGACTTTCGAACGAATTTGAAGGAGCAAGAACAGTGGACGCGTAGTCCACCGTTCTTCTTGAGATTCGTCTTCACTCCAGCTATGCAACGTGACGAGGAAAGCAGATGGCAGCATCTCGCGGCGGTCTGAGACGTTGTTTGACC
This sequence comes from uncultured Alphaproteobacteria bacterium, assembly GCA_963817185.1. Classification (GTDB taxonomy): domain Bacteria; phylum Pseudomonadota; class Alphaproteobacteria; order Acetobacterales; family Acetobacteraceae; genus Rhodopila. The sequence continues at coordinate 912,577 of CAWFNN010000009.1, forward strand.
TACGGTTACCTGACCGTCGCGGAAGCGTTGATGCATCGTCTCCTGCGCGGTCGCTCAGGCGAACGTGATTTCCGCCGGGTGATCATCGTCGCCGCGCTCGGGCGCAATAACGGCATCGCAAGCGGCGCGCGTCTGCAGTGGAATGCCTTGCGCCAGCTAGGCGTCGATACCGACCTTCTCGACGTCACGCCGGCGTTGCGCAACCCGCTGTTCCGGCTGCCACATCGGCCAGGATCGGCGTACGTGTTCCATGCCGGCGGGCCGCAGACCGCGAACCTGATCGGCAGCGTTCTGCCGCACGCGGCCGACGCGCTACCGCATCGCCTACTGGGCCTGGGAATTGCCGGATCCACCGGCGGACTGGACGGACTGCGACCGCAACGTCGCCGAAATCTGGACGCCGAGCGCCTTTTCCCAATCGAGCCTCGTCCACTTGTCCAGGCAGCCGATCCATGTCGTGCCGCACTACATCCCTGTCCGCCCGGCACGCCGGCGGCGCCTCGACGAGCCGTTCACCGTCCTCGCCATGGCCGACAGCCGATCGAGCCTGTCGCGCAAAAATCCCGACGGCGCATTGCGCGCTTTCCGTGCCGCGTTCGGTTCCTCGCAGGCCGCGCGCCTCGTACTGAAGCTCTCCGGCCGCGACGAGGAACTGCGTGCGCTCGAGGCCTCGCTCGGCGATCTGCTCACCGGCGGAAACGTTGAAATCGTCAGAGGGCAATCTCGACAGTAGCGAACTCGCGGCGCTCTACCGGAGCGCCGATGTGCTGCTGTCGCTGCATCGCGCCGAGGGTTTCGGGCTGCCGATGGCAGAGGCGATGGCACATGGCGTGCCGGTCGTTGCCACCGGCTGGTCCGGCAATCTCACGTTCATGTCCGCCGGCCGACAGCCATCTCGTTCCGTACACGCTCGTCCCGGTCAACGACGCATCCGCGTATCTATGGCAAGCAGCGTCTGGGCGGAGCCCGATCTCGACGACGCCGCCAAGGCGCTCCGTCGCCTGGCCGAACAGCCCGAATACTACGCCCGTCTCGCCGCAGCGGCGCACCGGCGGGTCAGCGAAACCGCACCCTGCTTCCCGTTCGCCGCACCAGGCGCTCGAGCAGCGCGAACCGGCGGTCTCGGTCGCATGAGCACGGCATGCTCAGTCGACGGTGCGCACCGGCCTACAGGTCGAGGATGCGCTCCGGGACCATGCGACCCAGCGTCAGGTCGCGCAGGGCGAGCAGATTGCCATGCAGCCGTCCGCGCCGGTCGACGTAGGGCTCCGGCCAGATCGCGCGCACGATGTTCATCGCCATGTTCTTCGCGATATGCCCGACGGCCCGCCGCGAACGGATAGCCGCGCCGCTTGCCGCAGAGGTACAGCGGATTGGCGACCTGCGAATAGCCGAGCCGCACGCCGGATCCGCGTCCGGACTTGACGCCCAGATGCACCCCGCGTGCCGCGTCGATCCGCACCACTCGACCGAACTCGGCGAGGCGGCGGGAGAGATCGACATCCTCCTGCCAGCCGTACAGTGGCAGGCGCTCGTCGAACCGCAGGCCATGCGCGCGCATCGGCGCGAGGCGGACGGCCATGTTGCATCCGTAACCGGAAAATGTTGGCCGGACGCCAGACGATTGCGTCGCCGGCGGTCGCCGCATGGCGCGACAGGATCGCTCGCCCCTCGGCAGGCGCGAGACCCGGGCCGCCGATGCCGTCGGCCAGCACCAGACCGGTGGCGACGACGATGTGCGGATCGCGCACCATGTGCTGCTCGACGGCGGCGAGATAGTCCGGGTCCGGAAGGAAATCGTCGTCGAAGAACACGACGATGTCGGCTTCCACCGCCGCGTCGATCACGACGTTGCGCTGGCGCGGCAACCCCGGTTCGGACGAGCAGCACGATCGTTCCCGGATAGGCTTCGGCCGCCCCCTCGACGTCGGCGGCCTCGCGCACCACACACGATCACGCTGTCAGCACGGCGGTTCTGGCGCGCCAGCTCGATCAGGGTCTCGCGCAGGACAGACGGCTCGCCCGATTGTCGGAATACCGACCGCGATGTTGAGATGCATGCTGTCTTTTCCCCGTGTGAGAGCGTTCGCACAGTGCCGCGCGTCAGACCTGTCGCCGCGCCAAGCCGCGAAGCCTGGCATATGAGTAACAGTAGCAACGGGATTTCATGGACAGCAATCGCCAATATGGTACGAGTTCTTTGCGTCGTCCTCAGTCGTTAGGGTGCCGGTAGCGATCATGCAGCATGATTTGACTGAAAAACGCGGCGATCCGATCAGTCCGATGCGGTTTACGCCCATGGACGACGCCACCGGCCGGCTCGAACCGCTGGCTGTCCCGGTGGGGCGCCTCAAATCGATCCTGAGGCGTCACTTCGGGGTTGTCCTGCTGACCTTCGCGATGGGCGTCGGCGGCACGGCGGCTCGTCGTCAAGAGAATGCCGAAGCAGTTCACGGCCGAAGCGTCGATCCTGATCGAGCCGCAGCGCACGCAGGTGAGTGATCTGCAGGCGATCTCGCCGGATCGCCGGCGATGTCAGCGGTCTGGTACGTACCCAGATCGACATCCTGCACTCGCCGGCGCTGCTCTATGGCGTCGTGGAGGCACTGCATCTGACCGATGTCCCGGAGTTCGAACCGAAGGGCGGCGGCTTCGATGTTCCTGGTGACGACGTTGCTGCAGAAGTATGGCCTGCTGCCAACCCCCGAGGTGGTTCCAGCCGACGCAGGAGAACCTCGTCGAGATCGCGGCCGCTGTGCTTGGCACGAAGATCGGATTCGCCAACGAAATCCGATCCAGCGTGCTGCGCGTGATGGTCACCACGCAGAATCCCCAAGCTGAGCGCGAGGATCGCCAACGAGATCGCCAAGCATTTCCTTGATTTCAAGCGGCAGGAAAAGTTTGCCGCGATGCAGAAGGCGCATGACTGGTTCCAGGAGCAGATCGGCACGCTGGCCGATCAGTTGCGCGCCGCGAACCTGGCGGTGGAACAGTACCGCCAGCAGCACAGGCTGGACGAGGAACCGCCGACCGACGATCCGAGCAGCGCGGCCCGAACGCCAGACGATCAATCGCCAGCAGCTCGACACGATCAGCCGCGAGCTCGTGGACGTATCGCGCGAACGGGCCCGCAAGGAAGCCCAGCTCGCGCAGGCCCAGGCCGCGATGCCGGCGGGATGACACCCAGGCCACGCTGCCCGAGGTGCTCGTCTCACCGGTGATCGGGCAGCTTCTCGCGCAGATCGCCGTCGTCGCCGGACGGGAGGCACAGCTCGCCGCCACGCAGGGCGCCGGCAACCCGGAACTCGCCGCGGTGCGGGCGCAGTTGCGCAAACTGCAGGCCCGCACCGCGCAGGAGATGGGCAACGTCGCCAGCAGCCTCGAGATCGAGGTCAAGACCGCGCGGGCGCAGGAGCAAGCGCTGCAGCGCCAGATGGAGCAGTTGCGCAGGTTCGGTGAGCGGCGAGAATTCGGCGCAGGTCGGCCTGCAGGCTTTGCAGACCCAGGCGCGGGCGACACGCAGCATCTACGAAAGCTTCCTCACCCGTGCCACGCAGCTTGCCAACGTCGCCGGGATCCAGGAGCCCGACGCCTCGCTGGTATCGGCCGCGCAGCCGCCGCTGGGCCCATCGGCGCCGCAGAGCCACGCGGATGCTTGGGGTCTCGGCCGTGCTGTCGCTGGTGGTCGGCGTCGCGCTCGCCTGCGTCATCGAGCGACTGCGCGCCGGCTTCAGCCTGCCCGAACAGCTTGAGGCGACGCTTGGCCTGCCGCTGATCGCGATGTTGCCGAACGTATCGCTGAAGACGCTGTACAAGCTCGCGGAGAGGCAAAGCCGCGATCGCCTTCAATGCATCAATCGACAAGCTGCGCGGCCAGATGCGCGCCCTGGGTGACGCGCGGCCCAAGCTGCTGATGGTCACCTCGGCCTTGCCGAAGGACGGGAAATCCGTCTTCGCGGCGTCGCTCGCCCGCAATGCCGCGGCGGCGGGCTGGCGCGTGCTGCTGGTCGATTGCGACCTGGGTTGCCCAATGCTCGCGCAAACTGTTCGGCCTGCGATCCGCGCCGGGTCTGCGCGAGATCCTCGCCGGCGGTCTGCTCGGCGATTCCTGGAACGTCATGCACGAACCGGCGCCGCGGCTGAGCGTGATCACCGCCGGCCACACCGATGGCGATCCGCAGGAACTGCTGGCGTCGCGCAGCATGGCGGCGTTCCTGGTCTCGGTTCGAAGCCACTACGACCTTGTCGTGCTGGACACGCCCCCGGTTCTGCCGGTGGCGGACGCGCTCGTGCTGGCGCCGCAGGTCGATGCCACGCTGATGGTCGTCCGGTGGGAAAAGACGCCGCGCACCGCCGCCCGGGACGCGCTGCGGCTGCTGCACGAGAGCCGTGCACGCATGATGGGGGCGATCATGACCCGCGTCAATCGGCGCACCGCGGCGATTTCGGGCGGCCGCATGTCGTTCGCGTTCAGCCGTTACGACGGCTACAACACCAACCGCACCGCCCGGAGCTGATCAGGATGCACGATCACCATCCTCGGCCTGGCGCTCGTGCCGCTCACCCTGATCTGGGCGATGAACCCGGTGCGTCTGCTGCAACTGGCGTTCGTTGCGGCCGTGTTCGAGGCCGGCGCGGCAATGATCATCGGCAGCCTTCGGCCTGCCGACCGCCATGGTGCCCGGCCTGATGTTCATCGTCTTTGTCGTCACACAATACGCGCTGGGCATGCGCTATCCTGGCGAAGCGGCGGTCTTCTGGGCACTGACGCCGCTGCTCGCGCTGCTCGGTTACGCGCTGTTCTCGGTCGTGGTGCTGCCGGACGCCTTCGCCGGGACTCATCATGGTGTCGCCGCAGAAAAACGATCCGTTGCAGCCAGGTTTCGTGCCACTCGCCTTCAGTGCGGGCAACGTCACCCAGCCGCTCTACCTGGCGATGAACGTTGTCATGGCCACGACCAGCCGCCCTTTTCGTGACACGCTCGGCGATCCCGTATCAAGAGCATCATGAGCGCCTACCTGCTCGGCGGCTACGTCGTGGTCGGGCTCGCCTTCTGGCAGTTCGCCTCCCGTGTCGCCGGCGTCCCGTTTCCCGACGACATCCTCTACTCAAATCCGAGCTGGGCCATCGTCGAGCAGTCGATGGGATCGGTGCCGCGGATCCAGGGACCTTTTTCGGAACCGGCCGGCCTCGCTTTCTATCTGTCCGGCCTCTGCTTCTGCTGCCTTTGGCTGACCGCTCATGGCTATCGCCTGATGGGCGTGACCTGGCTGCTCGCGTCTCGCAATGCTGGCCATGCTGCTGTCCACCTCGACGACCGGCATCCTGACGCTCGTGGTCGGCCTGCCGCTGATCCTGGTCTTTGCCGCGGCACGATCGGATGGCCAGGCGCTGGGGCGTCTGGGCAGGACCGGCGGCATGCTGCTGCTGGGCGGCGCCATTGCTCTCACGCCCGTCTTCATCATGAAACCGGAATTGTTCGATATGGTGAATGGTGTCGTCGAATTCGACCCTCAACAAGGGCGACAGCGATTCGTTCTCTGAACGGACTGCGCACCGATATCGCGGCGATGGATACACTGAGCGCAGACTTACGGGCTTGGGGTTGGATGGGGGAGCTTCCGCAGTTCAAGCCTGGTGCCCGGCCTGGCGGCCAATGGCGGCGTGTTCGGTATCGTGGCCGTGCTGTGGCTGGGTCTGCGCATGACCCGGCTCGCTCGGCGCGGCGGGGCGCGTCGCACGCAGCCATCCGGGAAAGCTCGTGGTGGACGGGTTTGCCGCGTCGCTGTGCGGCCAGCTCACCGCCGCGCTGTTCTCCGCCCCAACCATCGCGTCGCTGGCGTTCTTTCTGCAACTCGGGTGCGTCATCGGCGTATCGGCGCGCATGGCGTACGAGCCGCGGCTGGCCGGTCGATCGGGAGCCAACCGGCTGGGAGCACCGGCGGGTTCCCGTAAAGCGGCGATCCCGGCGACCGCAGGCGAAGATTTCGCCGCATGAGCCCCGCGGTGTTCCTCAACGGGCGGTTCCTCAGCCAGTCGGTGAGTGGAGTCCAGCGCTTCTCGCTGGAAATCACGGCCTCGATCGACCGCCTGATCGAAGGCGGTGAATGGCCCGAGACGTTCTCCTGAAACCCCGCTCGGCGGACGCCGGAAGCGCCGGTCGAACCAAGGCGCCGTATCGGCGACTTCAACTCCAAGAGGTCGGACGGATGCACGGCCATCTGTGGGAGCAGGCGGAACTGCCCAATGCCGCACGCGGCGGCGTCCTCCTGAACCTCGGCAACACCGGCCCGATGCTCGCCGGACAGCGGCAGGTGGTGGTGATCCACGACGCGGGCGTGTTCGATACCCCGGAATCGTATTCGCTGCGTTTCCGTACCTGGTACAAGGCGTTACAGCATGTCCTGGTCCGCGACCGGCGCCCACATAGCCACCGTCTCCAATTTCTCCCGCGACCGCATCGTCGCGCGTCTTGGCCTCGATCCCGCCCGCATCGTCGTGATGTACGAAGGCGCCGACCACATTCTTCGGATCCCGCCCGATCCGGACACGCTGCAGCGTCACGACCTGCGGCCGGGACAATTCGCCCTCGTCGTCAGCAACCGGGTGGCGCACAAGAACCTGGCCGCGCTGCACGAGGCGGCCGCGGCACTGCAACGGCGTGGCATGGTGATCGCTGTCGCCGGCGCATCCAACGCCGACGTGTTCCAGGGTATTCGCGGGCCCGCATTCGCCGAACGCCGCCTAGGGCGTGTCAGCGACGCCGAGTTGCGCTCGCTGTATGAGAACGCCACCTGCCTGCTGTTTCCGTCGCGCTACGAAGGCTTCGGGCTGCCGCCGGTGGAAGCGATGGCCTGTGGTTGCCCGGTGCTCGCAGCGGGCGGCAACGCCGTCGAAGAGATCTGCGGCGACAGCGCGCTCTATTTCTCCAACGACCGTAATCAGACGATCGTCGATGCCGTCGAACGGCTGCTGGACGAACCTGGCCTCGCCGACACACTGCGCGTCCGGGGGCGTGCCCGCTCCGCCGTCCTGAGCTGGGATGCCTCGGCGCGCGTGCTGGGCGACGTCGTGCGGCGCGTGCGATAGGGCCGGGCTGATGCTGTTCTCCTGGACTTGTTGGTTACGTTTGGCTGTGTGCCTCTCGATCGCCGGCCTGATGCTCGCACCGGCACGCTCGGCTCGATCGGGGCCTGCCAGTGGCGAATGGCAAACGGCGGCCGCGCAGCGAGCGCCAAGCGGGCCGGCGACGCGGTTCCTGCCGAATCCGCCACCGCCGGACAGGCTCTGCGACGCCGCCGTGCACGCGGCGGAAATCCGCCATCGCCTGCCCTATGGGCTGCTGTTCGCGATCAGCCAGGTGGAGTCCGGCCGACCCGACCCAGCCCTGCGCCGGCTCGAACCCTGGCCTTGGACCGTTCAGGCGGAGGGCAGAGGCATCTACTTCGAAAGCAAGGCGCAGGCGGTCCAATGGGTGACCGAGGCCAGGGCACGCGGCGTCACCTCGATCGACACCGGGTGCATGCAGGTGAACCTGTTCTACCATCCGCGAGCCTTCGCGACGACCGGCGACGCCTTCGATCCGGATCACAATGCCGACTATGCCGCCCGCTTCCTTCTCCAGCTCCATGCCTTGACTGGCGACTGGCAGCAGGCGACGGGTTTCTATCACTCGCAGACGCTCGCGCTCGCGACGTCGTACCGGGAGCGGATCGGGCGGGCATTGAGCGGCGAAACGCCGGGAGCCAGGTCACTGGTTTGGCCAGCTGCACCCAAGCCGCCGACGACCTTGGACCACCTCGCCGACGCGTGGCGCGCCACACTCGGAGTCAGTGATCCAGCCCCGCCAAATCCCGCCGATCCGGGCGCGCACGACTGGAGTGTTTTGTTGCGCGCCCCCACTCGAATTCCGCAAGAGAGGTCCCCGACAGTCTGGACACAACGGCCGCGGCGTTACGCCGCCCAATCGTTCTTGTTACCAAGCCTAGGGAGAGCCCAATGACAACGCCGATCCACGTCCGAGTGCGGGAGATGCAGAGTTTTCGACCGCGCCCGCAAGCATCTCCTGAACGCAGTATTCCACTTCATCAGAACAGGTGTGGCGCTGACCGGCCTGGTGCTGGCTGCGTGTTCGCCGGGATCCAACCTGCCGCCGCTGCCAGCCACGGCCGCCGGCCCCTACCGGCTCGGCGTTGGCGACGAAGTTCGTATCATCACGTTCGGTGAAGAGAGACTAACCGAGCCAGTTTAAGGTGAATGACCGCGGCAATATCGCGATTCCCTTGCTCGGCTCCATTCCGGCCAGTGGGCTGACCACCGGCGAACTGGAAAAAAGCATCTCCAAGGCACTCATCGACAAGAAAGTCCTGCTGGATCCGAGTGTCTCGGTCGAAGTTCTTAACTACCGGCCCGTGTTCATCCTCGGTGAGGTCAGCCGGCCCGGCCAGTACCCGTACCAGCCAGGGATGACGGTCCTGACTGCCGTCGCCATCGCCGGCGGCTTCACCTATCGAGCCGAGACCGATTACGCTTCCATCCTGCGCATCACCGGTAATCATACGGTCGAGGGCCGGGCGCCACGCGGTACCCTGGTGCGCCCCGGCGACGTCATCGATATCTACGAACGATACTTCTAGAGCATGATCGCGCTGAGCGGAACGTCCCCAGCGCGTGAATCATGCGATCAAACAAAGAGATAGACCATTTTCGGCGTGCACAGTCAGGCTGAAAATTGTCTAAGCTGCGGTGCCGCGTCGCCGCTTGCGGACAAATCGCCGCCGTTCGTGGGCGACGCCTCGGCATCCGCTGGGTTGGAACGTCGTCGCGGGTTCCCCGGTGGGCTGCCCGCAACGGTGCTCACACAGGCAAAGGCCCCTGACTCTGGCCAGAGCCTGGGTTCAAGCCCGACGCGGGTGCTGACGTCACCGGAGTATCATCATGACGGGCGGAGCCGCGCGACGGTCAAGCAATTTTACGATCCGTGTCAAAGCGCTACATGCAGCGTCAGGGCCACCAGGGTTTGACTGTAGCTGCTGGTAACAAGCGTGTTCAGATTGCTCGGCGTCGAAAAGTCGACCGCGCCGGACTGTCTGGTGGAATCATAGTCGAGCGAGAGCCGCAGTTTGCGGTTCAGCAGCCAACTGACACCGCCACCGAGCGTGAAATTGGACTGCGCCCCGCCCTGGAGGTATTGAGCATACTGAGCGCCGCCTCGACCCTGCAGAAGGATATTGCGCTCAAGTTCATAATCGACAACCAGATTTGCGCTCGTCAGGACAAAGCCGTTCGTTCCCGCCGATTGTGGCGCCTGGACCGCGCGACTGAGCGTGCCTGTCGCGGTTAATACGCCGGTCGGCGTCCAGATCACGGTGGCCGACACGATCGGGTCCGTGGCGGAGCTGTATTGCGGCGCGGAGAAGGTGGAGAATTCCACTCCGCCTTCGATCTGGTAACGCCAGACACCCTTGGCCTGATAGTCGATCCCGCCCATGAGAAAGTAATTTTTGGAGTCATTGCTGGGCACCCCGGTCTGCGGGTGGGTGTAATTGTTATCGACGCCTTCCAGAACCAGCAGCAGACCGCCCACGTCGCTCATCGAATAGCGCGTGGTTACGCCAACTGAATAAGTGTGTCGATCAAGGTAGCTTTGGTCAAGTGAGGCGCCCGCGACGGTCGCCGTCCCAAACTGGTAGCTGCTTGCGCTCAGATCCGGGGTGACGCTGAACCGGCTCAGTACAAATGTGTAATTGGCGTCGATGATATCCGTCTGGTCGAGGATCGGCGTCGCGGTCTGTACCGTCCCGAGGCTCGTGCTCGTACGGCCGAGGGTGGGGGCCTGCACGGTTGTGGTGCCGGCGCCCGCAAGCGTGCTGGTGCCAGTGAGCGAACCGGCCGCGGCGGGCGAGACGGTGCTGATACCGGTGTTCAAAACGTTGCTGACGCCAAGCTCGTGATAGGATTGGTGGGAGTACGTCAGCACAAGCGGGCTGTCTCCGATCGTGTACCCGCCGCCCAGGCCGACATTCCAGTCGGTGCGGTCCAGCTCCGGCAGCGAGAAGAACTCGAAATTATCGACCCCCAGCGACATGTTGAGGCTGTTGCGGCTCCAGACTGACGCGGCGGAGACATTAGCCGTCGTACGGGACCCCCAGCTGCCCGGTCCGGAGAGCCCGGTCGGATTGGAATTGTAGAGCAGGGATTGGTCCAGCCTCGGGCTGATGTCGAAACTGCCGAACTGAATTCCCGGCGCGACGTACTCGGGACGTCCGCGCGACTGCACGGTCTGACCCAATGGCTGATCGGACTCCGCGTCCTGTGCGCGCGCCACCAGCGGCCATGTCATCACAACAAGGCCGGTCAGCAAGAACGGTCCCGAGCGAGGATACCGCCTTGAACATCGTCGGAACCAAGCGAACAGCATCAGGGGCACATGCAAATCAATGTGTTAGAATATCGAGAACTGTTTCGAACGCAAGACCTGCCAACGCGATCGCCGGTCATCATCGTGCAGTCGGATGCCGAGGCGTGACCCGAAAGTGACAGCCGCTTTTATCCGGGCGGCGGGGTGAGGCACCGCTGCTGTCATCCTGCCTCCGACTCATTGCTGGAATCAAACACGAAACGCCAAGCTGGACGCGGTGAACCACGGCGACTGCCATGTCATTCCAGTATCAGAATCAGATTGGGGCAGGGCCCTCCGCCCGTTTGTTGGCAGGGCGAGCTGTTATCGGGAGGTCGTCTGACTCAATAATTTCATCTGCGGCGTTGCCGTCACACTGACAGCACGATCCGAGTGCGTTCGGCGTGACGGGCCGCAATTTCAGGCACCAGCCCTGCTGCGGTCGGCGCGATTCGCTTCTCGAACAATGCCAGCGCTCGGGCGCAGGCCTGGTCCATGTTGTAGTAGGCGTAATCGCCGAGCCGGCCGGCAAAGAACACACGCCCCTCCAGTGTCGCGGCGCTGGAGAGGTACCGATCAAGCAGCGCCGTCGTCTCAGTGCTCGGGATTGGATAATAAGGCTCGTTAGCGCCTACTGTGTAGGCCTCGGGATATTCCGTGATCAGCAACGGGTCGGCATCGAGGTTGCCGCTCAGGTGCCGCTGGTCGGAGATCCGGGTGAAGTCGAACTCGTTCGGGTAATTGACCGTACCGACCGGCAGCCCGAAGGATCGTGGTTCGACCCGCCGTTCGAAGCGCAGGCTACGATAGGGCAGCGGTCCGTGGACATAGTCGAAGAACTCGTCGATCGGCCCCGTGAACACGGTGCGGTCGTGCGGCACGGACGACAGAGCGTCCTTGTACTCCACGTTCAACTCCACGCTGATCCTCGGGTGATGCAGGAGGCGTTCGAACAACGCCGTGTACCCGTCCCGTGGCATCGCCTGATAGCGATCCTGGAAGTAGCGGTCATCGCGACTGACGAAGACCGGCACCCGCGCCGTGACACTCGGACTGAGTTCCTCCGGCCGCATGCCCCACTGCTTGAGCGTGTAGCCCTCGAAGACGTTCGCGTAAACGTAGTCGGCGAGGAAGCGAAGCTCTGCGTCCGCCTCCGTCCTTAGCTTGAGGATCGGCACTTTCTGGCCGAAGCCGAACCGCTCGACCAGCGTGTCACACAACCGGTCCGCCATCCGCGGCGGAAACAGCGCCAGGATGGAGTTGAGGTTGAACGGGATCGGCACCGGACGGCCGTCGACCATGCCGAGCACGTGGTGGAAGTATGGCCTCCATGCGGTGAAGCGGCTGAGATAGGCCCACACCCGTTCGCTGTTGGTGTGGAAGATGTGTGGACCGTAGCGATGCACCAGCAACCCGTTCTCGGGGCTGTCATAGGCGTTGCCCGCAATGTGCCCGCGCCGGTCGATGACGAGCACGGACTGGTCAAGCTGGGTCGCGATCCGTTCAGCCAGCACCGCGCCGGTGAAACCGGCACCAACGATCAACCAATCCCACCGTGGCATAGCATAAATCTCCTTCGATACACGTGCGCCGGGCGCGGTCTGGCTATTCGCTGAACAATTGCGGCCGCTCATCGAGCAGCGCCTTCAACCCGGCGTACTGCGGCCCGAACGAGAAGTGTCCGGCCAGCGCCGTCGTCGTTACCACCGCGGGCCGGGACGTTTCCAGTGCTCGCGCGCAGAGGTAGGACTCGTCGCCGCCCAGCGTGTTCAGCCCCGCAAGCAGCCGATGCCGATGCACCGCCAGATAGCCGATTTGCTCCCAGAACCGGCGCTCGAAAGCGATCAGACCGATGCTGAACTGGATCGGACAAAGCAGCGTGTGTTGCTCCAGGGTATCAAGCCGCGCGGCGGTCGCCGCGAGCGGCGCCGTCCTCTCCCAGATCCACCGCGCCGCGGCCGGATCGGTGTGCACGGCAAGTCCGGAGGTCGCCAGCTTCGCCCGGCCGAACACCGCCTCATAAGGATCGAGCAGCCCCAGCATTTCGAGCAGGTATCGATAGCAGAAGCCATTCAGCGGGATCATCGGCGCGATAAACCCGGGATCGACCACGCCTTCCTCCTTGACGGCGCGGTACGCCGCCAGCAGCCTCGTGATCGTGTCGGGCAGCAGAAACATGTCCTCATCGAGTTTGACGATCATCTCCGCGGCGTCGTGCAGACGGTAGCAGACGTTCTGTGCCAATGCGACATCATTGGTTGCCGTACTCAAATAGCTCCATTCCTCGCGACGACAGAGATCGGCGAGATCGTCGCGGCGCAGGCCCGGCGAGATGATGCATACGTCCGCCTTGGGCAGTGCGGCCCGAAAGCGCGGCATGACGAACCGCCAAAGGTCCGATTTGTAACCGGCAAGCATACAGACGAGGACATCCGCCCCCCTCCGCCGATCGTCGAAGACGACACGATCATGCAGCCGGGAGTACACGTCGGCGGCAATCAATCCGTCCTTCAGCCTGCCATAAACCCGCGAAACCAGGGGCGTCCTGGCTTTGGCAGCGGGCACCGCGGCCTTCGGCGGCTCGGCCACGCCTGCCAGCACGCGGTCCCAGGATGAAGCCCCAAGGCTTACCAATTCTCTGTCGCCATGCACGGTCGAGCATCCTCTGTAATTGTCAGGCCGGCGGGTGGTATAGCTGCCTGGCGGCTCCGTCTCTGCCAGTCATTCGGATAGCCTGTCGGTCATACGGATAAACAGCGAGAAAAAGCCGATTGCATCCCAAAGACATTCCAGGTCATTGGTGTGCCCGGTCACATGGCCCCCTGTTCGACGGTGGCTAATCGTGACTCGTCCGGCTCGATCGGCGCAACACAGCAAGCAGGCGGATCGCTGCATCCCTTCGCATGAACGATCAGCCGTTTTGATGATGGATGACACGCTTCCACTGACCCCGCCTTGGCGGGCATTCTGCTGGCTCAATAATTGATCGAACTGAACGGTCGCGGCCACCGGGCACACGGACCGGTCATGGACGCGCCGGCACCAGTCACAGATCAATCCATCGTGGAATTTCCTGCCAAGCAATGAAAGCGACCAAGCTTATGTCGGTTCCGCGGCCTGCCTGCGCCTGCCCAACGATCCAAGCCTGACCGGGACGCCGCATATGACGACGCGACGCCCGGAATCGCTGTTCTCCAACCTGTGCTATCTTGGCGCGGCTCGCGTTGGAGTCGTTTGCATGAACCTGCTCGCGACAAGCCGCCTCGCCCATGCCCTGGGAACGGACAATTTCGGCATCAACAGTTTTGCCACCTCTTACGTCGCGTACTTCCTTATCGTCGTCAATTTGGGTTTCGAGACCTTCCTGACCCGAGAGGTCGCATCCGACGGAACGCGAACGCGGTCCCTGGTCTCCAGCGTCATGACAATGCGACTGTTGCTCGCCTGCGGCATGACCGTCCTCCTCTTCGCGAGCCTGCCGCTGCTCCATATGAGTGCGTTGGGCCAGGCCGTGATGCTCATCCAGGGCGTCGGCCTGTTCACCTCAGCGATCGGGCTCACCTGCGCCTACCAGGGGCTGCAGCGCATGCGGGTGATCGCCTGGCGCGAGATCATGGCCAGCTTCGTCAACGTCGTCGGAATACTCTGGCTGGTCCACAAACCGGATGACCTGGTACTCGCGGCCTGCATCGTCGCCGGCACACAGATGATGACCAACCTCGCCATCCTCGTGCGATACGCTGCCGAGTTCGGCATGCCGCGCATCCGGCTGCCCCGGCGCGATGATTTCCGCGTCGCCGAGCAATCGATGACCTTCTTCTGGTCGTTGTTGATGATCACAATTACTTACAATACCCACATCGTCATGCTCGGCCTGATGCGCTCCGAGACCGAGGTCGGCCTGTTCAGCGCCGGCTGGAAGCTGTTCGTCTTTGCGATCGTCGTCCCCAACCTGATCGCCACGCTGTTCTTGCCGCGCATCGCCAACCTGATGTCCCAACCTGCGGAACGCGACCGCTCATGCCGAGCTTTTCTTGAAAGCAATAATCGTCTGCGCGATCCCGATCACCATGTTCGGCAGTCTGCTGACGCCGCAGATCCTCGATCTGCTGTTCGGACCCGCCTATCTGCCGGCATCGCGGACCGTTGTCCTGCTTCTGCTGAACGCGCTGGTCGTGTCCTTCAACATCGGTCTTGGGACATCGATGCTGGCGATTGGCCGGCAACACGCGTTCCTCCGCGTGGTCGCCGTTGGGGCCGGGCTTGGCGTTATCCTCAACGCATTGCTGATCCCGTATTTTGGCGGCGAAGGCGCGGCGGTGGCGACATTGCTGGACGAAGCGGCGATTTTCGGATTGCTGTGCCGGGAGCGTCCGGAAGTGCCTGGCCCGCCGGTCATCGACTTCACCGTCCGCTGTGTGTTCGCGATCGTCCCGGCGGCGAGTGCTGTCCACCTCGTGCCTCTGCTGTCCGCGATACAAGAGTCTAACCTCGCCATGGTGGTGATCGGTGGCGCCGCCGGCAGCCTGGTCTATGCGCTGGCCCTGCGCTTGTTGCGTGTCGACCTGCTGCATTTCGCCGCTGATCTGCGCCGGCTGCAATAGAGCAGTATCAGCCCGAAACAAGTCGCGACGTGACCTCGGGCTGATGCGCGGCAGGATATGCAGCGCACGTCACGCGACATCGACCTGCCGCGCCGCCCATGCGGAAAAGGCAAGCACGACAATGCCGATATCGCTGACCGCACGCCCGGCCGTCGTTTGCCAGTTCCTGCCTTCGAGCGTTTTCGGCCGGGACCGTAACAGACGTGCGCGCCGCGACCGGCTACCGCAATCGGCTGGGCAGCAACTCGCCTTTCCCTTCCAGCACCGGATAGGCCGCCGCCGCGACCAAATGCGCATTCACCTGCTTCAGGTCTCGCAGCGCGTCCAGATGTAGCGCGCTGGTTTCCGCCGAGCCCACGTCACCTTCCCGCAAACGCTCGAAATGCGCGGCCGTCGCCTCGGCTTCGAGGTCCCGAAAGATCTCCTTCTCCTCGACCAGCAAGCGCGCAGCACGATCGTCGCCGGTCACCAGCAGCGCGCCCGCTGAGCGTAGGTTATTCATCAGCCGATCAACCAATGTCAGTAATACCTCGGCCTCCGCCGGTGAAAACATCAGGCCGCGTTTCATCTGCTTGGCGATCATTCCCAGCAAGCCCTTGTCCACCACGTCCCCCGCGTGCTCCAGGTTGGTCGCGAAGCACAGAACGGCAGCGACACGGCGGTGATCAGCCTTGGTCATTGCCTCCGATGGCAGCGACGTCATGTAGGTCTTGATGGCGGTATTCAGCGTGTCCAGCACGTCGTCCTGGCGCTTCAGCTCACTCAGTTGGCGTCGATCAGGACGTTGGAGCGCTTCACGAAATCCTTGCAGCATGCTCTCCAGCGTGTCGGCCATGCGCAGCGCCTCCCGCGTGGCCGCACCGAGAGCAACGACCGGGACCTCGATCGCCGCAGCGTCGAGATACAGCGGGCGGCTCGGGTCGCCCTGGTGGATGCTGGCGGGCAGGAGCCGGCGCAGCAGGCTGGCGTATGGGGTCAGCAGCGGAAAGAAGACCAGCGCGAGGACAAGATTGAAGCCGGTGTGGAAATCAGCCACGACGCGCGTGTTGTCCGGATCCACCGTCACCAGCCACGGACCCAGCACCGGCAGCGACGCCAGGGCCGCCACCACACCGACGCCTCGGTTGATCAGGTTGCCGACCGGCAGGCGCCGTGCGGCCAGATCGTCGCCGGCGCCGCCCTCCAGCACAGGGTTGATCGCGGTGCCCAGGTTGGCGCCCAGTACCAGCGCGAAGGCAGCATGCGGCGGTACCACGCCCTTCGCGGCAAACGACATCGTGAGCAAGACCACGGCGACGCTGGAGTGCGCCGCCCAGGTCAATCCCGCAGCCAGGATAACGTCCAGCACTGGTTGTGTCGAAACCGCGCCGAGGAGTAGCCTCAGGCTGGGGGCATCCTCGAACGGATCGAGTAGGCCGGTGAAGTGCTGCAGCGCCATCAGGACCAGGCCGAGGCCGATCAGCACGCGGCCGAAATCGCGCGGTGTGGCGCTGGTCCGGCGAAACATCAGCACCCCGATCAGGATCAGGGCCGGTGCGACCTCGGCGACATTGAACGACAGCAGTTGCACGATCAGCGTGCTGCCGACGTTCGCGCCAAGCATGACGGCGAGTGCCGGCACCAGGTCCACCAGGCCCCCGGCGGCGAAACCGGTGACCGTAAGGCCCGTGGCGGTGCTGCTCTGCAGAATGGCGGTGACACCGATACCCGCCAGGAACGCCTGGAATCGGTTCCGCAAGGCAAAGCCCAGCACGCTGCGCAGCCTTGCACCCAACGCACGTTGCACGCCCGTCTGCACCATGTGAACGCCCCACAGCAGCAGGGCGACCGAACCGGCGAGGTTCACCAGTGTGATGGAGAAGTCCATTGGCATCCCCCTGCGTGCGCGAGCGCCCTTCAACGGCCGTCGTGGCAGATAGTTCCGGTCCAGCCTTTAACCTGTATCCGGGCAGGACGGGTTTTGCTAGCTAGGAGGCATGCACGTCGATCCTGCGTCGAAACTGACGTTTCCCTTCGCGACCCCGCCGGCCCCCGGCTCGGTCACCGACATCGCCCCCGGCATACGCTGGCTGCGCCTGCCGCTGCCGTACCGGCTGGATCACGTGAATATCTATCTTATCGAGAACGACGGCGGCTGGACCGCGCTGGATTCCGGCCTGGGCGACGATCCCTGCAAGGAGGCGTGGAACGCGGCCCTGGCCGGCCCGCTGAAGGGCGAAGGCCTGAAATCCTTGATCGTGTCCCACTTCCATCCCGATCATGTCGGGCTGGCCGACTGGCTGTGTGAGCGGTTCGACCTCGATCTTGACGATGCCGCGCCCGGAATACCTGCACAGTCTGCTGCTGCAATTTGCCCCCGCCGACTATGGCGAGGACGTGTTTCGGCCGTTCTACAAGCGCCACGGCCTCTCCGCCGAAGCGACCGAGGTGGTCCTGAGCCGCGGCCACGAATACCTGCACCGCACCACCGGCGTGCCCGCGTCGTATCACCGCATCAAGCATGGCGACAGGCTGACCGTCGGCGCGCGTGAGTTCCGGGTTCTGACCGGCGGCGGCCACGCGCTGGAGCAGGCTATGCTGTATCGGCCAGAGGAGCGGCTGTTCCTCGCCGCCGATCAGGTGATCGCGCGGATTTCGCCTAACGTGAGCGTGCATCCGATGGAGCCGGATCTGGACGCGTTGGGAATATACCTGGACTCGTTGCGGGCGATCCGCACCAGTATCGCCCCTGACGTGCTTGTGCTGCCGGGACACGGCTTGCCGTTCCACGGCCTGCATGACCGGGTCGATGAACTGATCTTTCATCACGGTCAGCGCTGCGGCGAGATCGCCGTGGCCTGCAAGGATCTGCCGCTATCGGTGGCGGAGATCGTGCCGTTCGTGTTCACCCGCGCGCTGGACGCCCATCAGACCGGATTCGCCTTCGGTGAAGTGCTCGCGCACGTGAACCACATGCTCCGCCGCGCCGAGTTGCGGCTGGAAACCGATGCCGGCGGGGTCGACCGCTATCGGGCGACTTGACTCCTTCCGGCGCTCACCCCAATGCGGCCGCGCCAACAAGGATCAGACCTGACCCGCAACCAAAGTGCGCCATGTTGGCTCCCGCGATAAAGGGTCGGCTCGAATTGCCGGTCGTCCTCCGGCTGACAGTTGCCCGGCAATATCTTCCCGCACGCAGGGTCTCGAGAGCGTGACATTCAGGCAGCACCGACCGGACGGCTAATCCGTCTTCGCGGATGCGCACGAAGTCGCGCTAGACCATTTTCAGCCTGACTGTGCAGGCAGGAAATGGTCTATCTCTTTGTTTGATCGCATGATTCACGCGCCGGGGACGTTCCGCTCAGCGCGATCATACTCTAATGCTCGCGGTTCGAACCAGTTCAGCCTGACCTGCAACTCAGCGACTGCAGCTACTTAAGCGGTGCCACTTGGTGTCGAGACGCCGTAGAATATTCTTGGTTTCGTGGTGAGCCAAACGGTCCAGCGGCACAGTCCGCACCGCGACCAAGAGTCGCTCCAGCCTTGCCGGCTGCGGCGTCCACCCCTTCTTCACCCGATTGCCACGCAGCCGGCAGCGAAGGCCCCAGGCCAACTCGGACCGGCCTTGCAAAACGGGCAAGGACCGAACCGTCCGGCATTCGGCCCGCACCCGCCACGCTCAGACCAGTTTGGCGTCCAACGTGATCTCCGCGTTCAGCACCTGCGATACCGGGCAGTTCTCCTTCGCTCCCTTGGCCAGTTCCTGGAATTTTGCGTCGTCCAGCCCAGGCACCTTCGCCTTCAGCACCAGATGAATCGCGGCGATCTTCCAGCCGTTCGGGATCTGCTCCATGGTCAGGTTGGCGTCACAGTCCAGGGTCTCGGGCGGATGCCCGGCGCCGCTCAGCTGGAACGCCGTCGCCATGCTGAAGCAGCCGGCATGGGCGGCGGCGATCAATTCCTCGGGGTTGGTCCCCTTACCGTCGCCGAACCGCGAATTGAAGCCGTACGGCGTGTCCTTCAGCGTGGCACTTTGCGTCGTCAGGGTGCCGGTCCCGTCCTTCCCGGAGCCCTGCCACTTCGCCGACGCATGCCGTTTGATCTGAGCCATTGTCTGTTCCTCCTCCACCATTGTGTGACGGCCGCCAGCCAGGCGGCGCCCATGATATGGGGACTATCCGCGGAACCGCAGGGGCCTGCGTCCCCCGGCCCGAGCGCCGCTGCATCCGGGCAGTCCCGTCTTGGCGGCCACCGGCAGACTGTTGCTACTTCCATCGATCTGCCGAAGACGCGGAGCATCGCGACTGCGGCTGTTCCGCAGGTCAATGTCCGCCGCGCCAGAATCAGGGGAGCGACCACGGGCTGGAACGTGACCACGCAACGCGGAAACGCTCCCGTCCGTCCGCTCGCGCGGCGAACACCGGGCATCCCTTTCCGCCGGTCGCCCGCGCGACGACCGGGACCGGAAGTCGCCGCCTATGGCATATCACGCCCACGTGTTGCGTCGATACTCCAGACGCCGCCGCCGGCAGCGGCCAGATAAAGGAAGACGAAGCAGAACAGGATCGCCGCATCGCCACCATTCAGGGCCGGGAAGAAGCTCTTGGGGAAGTGCGCCATGAAGTAGGCGACCGCCATGTCGCCCGCGAGGATGAACGCCACCGGCCGGGTGAACAGGCCCAGGATGATCAGCACGCCGCCCACGATCTCTATGCAGCCTTGCACGCCAAGCAGCGACGCCAGCTGGAGGTGCCGGCGAAGGCCCTCATCGGGAAGGAAAAGAATTTCTGTGTCCCATGCTCCAGGAACTGCAGGCCGGTCATGATACGCAGCACGCTTAGCATGCGTGGCGCCCAGACGTCCGTCAGGTCGGAATTTGCCATGATCGCTTCCCCCCTTGTTGGTTCAGGCACCCGAGGCCTTGTGCCTCGTGGTGTGGTCTTTCTTACTCAGCCGCCAGGGCCACCTCGCCGACCTCGGCCCGCATCCACACCGCCGTGTCGTGAAACACGGCACCGCCCCAGGGCGGACCCGGATCGTCGCTCGTCAGCGCGTTGATCCCAATACCACCTTCGAAACATTCGCTCGGCCAGATGCTTTCGGCCACCAGCACCCCCGGCTGCTGACCATCCGAAATCCGAGCGTGCAGGACGACCTCGCCGCGAACGTTGCCCAGCCGGACCTTCGAGCCGTCGACCAGCCCAAGGCGCTTCGCATCGTCCGGATGCATCAGCACCGTCGGCCGGCCTTCGCGCTTCTTGCCCGATGCCATCTCGGTGAAGCTGGTATTGAGGAAACTGCGCGCCGGCGCGGTGACCAGGCGGAACGGTGCATCGGCGCCGGCCGGCCTCGATATTGTCCATCTGATCCGGCAGCGCCGGCATCACCGCGCTGCTTGTCGCCCAGCGCCGCCCAGTCGGGCGCGAAATGGAACCGCCGGTCCCTGGTCGGGAAGCCATCGAGGAAATGCGCTGTCCGGAACGGCGGCATCGCGTCGATCCAGCGCTGCTCCAGCACCGTCTTCGCATCCGGATAGCCGGACAGCCGCAAGGTCGCGTCGATGATCTCCATCGCGGTCATGTCGAACCCGCGATGCTTCGCACCCAGCCGCGACGCCAGCGCCCTGGATGACTTCGTGGTTGGATCGGCATTCGCCCGGCGGCTCGATCAGTTTGGGACCGATCTGGACATGGCTGTGGCCGCCGGCCTGGTAGATATCGTCATGCTCCATGAACATCGTCGCGGGCAGAACGATGTCCGACCAGCGGGCGGTTTCGGTCATGAACTGCTCATGCGTGGCGACGAACAGGTCGTCACGTCCGAAGCCACGCCGCACCCGGTTGCTGTCGGGGCAGACCGTCAGCGGGTTCTGGTTCTGGATGAGCATCGAATGGACCTGCGGGCCCGTCGCCGAGTTCGCGTCCGGTCGCCGGTCAGCACGCTGCCGATGCGGCTCATGTCCAGAACGCGGATGGCCGGATCGAGCGCGTCCAGGCCCTCGATCAGCGTCTTGTCCCAGTGATACATGCCGCGGTTGGACCACAGCGCGCCGCCGCCTTCGTGCTGCCAGGCGCCGGTGACGGTCGGCAGACAGGTGACGGCATGCATCGCGGCGGCACCGTTGCGGCTGCGCGCGAAACCGTAGCCGCAGCGGATGTAGCTGCGCTTCGTCTGTCCATACAGCGCCGCGAACGCTTCGATCTGGTGCGACCGGGAATCCCGGTGACGGCCGATGCCCAGGCCGGGCCGCGGCTGCGCAGATGCGCCTCCAGCGCGTCCGGGCAGTCGGCGTAGTCACGCATGTAGTCACGGTCGGCGTGCCGTCGCGGAAGGCGACGTGCATCACGGCGCAGGCCAGCGCGGCGTCGGTGCCCGGCCGAGGCGCCAGATGCATGTCGGCAACCGCCGCGGTCGGCGTCTTGTACGGATCGATCACGACCAGTTTCGCGCCGCGTTCCTTCCGCGCGCGCGCGATACATGGGTCATGACATTGACCTGGGTGGAGACCGGGTTGCCGCCCCACACCACGATCAGGTCGGACTTCGCCATCTCCCGCGGCATCGACGCCGCGGCTGGCGCCGACGCCCGCCCACCAGCCGACCTCCGGCAGCGACGTGCAGATCGTCATCTTCTGGCGGGAATAGCGCATGACGTTGCGCAGCCGGTTGATCCCGTCGCGCTGCACCAGGCCCATCGTGCCGGCGTAGTAGAACGGCCAGACCGCTTCCGACCCATACCGCGCCGTATCGGCGATGAACCGGTCGGCGATGCGGTCGAGCGCCTCGGTCCAGGAGATCGGCCGGAATTGCCCAGCGCCCTTCGGCCCGGTGCGCAGCAAAGGCTGCGTCAGCCGGTCGGGATGGTGGATGCGTTCGGCATATTTCGACACCTTCGCGCAGATCACGCCGGCGGTGTAGCTGTTGTCGTCCGCGCCACGCACCGCACCGATGCGGGCGCCGTCCAGCACCTCCACCGACAAGGCGCAGGTGGACGGGCAGTCGTGCGGGCAAACCGAGGCTTTGATGGCTCGCGTCATGGCGGGGAGGGTAGCCTGGGAAGTGTTCGAGTGACAACGCGTTGAATGGCGTGGGCGATCATCGGAGGCCTGGCCGTGGCACCGACCATCGTGTCAAAGTGGTTTGTCAGCCAAATCGGCGTTCTCTGCGGCCCTCGGCGCCCCTGCGTCGAGAAAGGCGTCGCTTCCGGTCGCACCGGTTCCCGGTTCAGCCCCGGTCGGTCGATCGCCTGAGTTGGATACCGATGTTGCGACTTCTGCGCCGGGACATCATCACGCGCCAGCGGAAGCGAAGAGAAATTAACCGCAGATGCATGCGGATGAACGCTGATCAAACGGAGCGGCCCGCTCGGCCTCGGCCAGTAATGACGGGACAATTGGCGTTTATCAGCGTGCATTTGCGGGTCCGACCCTTTGACCGTGACACGGGAGGTGACGTCCGTTCACTTCGAGCGCGTTTTCTTCGATCGTGGCGCCGCCGGATGCCGCGAATCACCGGCCACGAACAACCACCACGATCCCGGACGCTACGAAACATTACGCGTGATCACTTGGCCAGGATCCGCGCAAGCTCGAGCAACTCCGTATCCATTGGCTTGATGCGTCCGACGATGTCCGCGAGCGGTGTGCGCGTGACCTCGTTTTTCTGCCAGCCGACCAATACGCCCGCGTCGCCATCGATGAGCGATTTGACGGCGGCGACGCCCAGCCTCGTTGCCAACAGGCGATCGAATGCGCACGGTGGAGCGCCGCGCACGACGTGCCCAAGCTTGGTGGCTCGCAGATCAAAACCTGTCCTCTGCTTGTCTGCTTCGAAAAACGCCAGGATCTTGGTGGCATTCTCCTTGACGCCTTCGGCGATCACCACGATCGCATGGGTCTTGCCGCGCTCATAGGCGGCATGCAGGCGCTGTGCGATCTCGCTTGCCGGCACTTCGAATTCCGGCGTCGAGATGACTTCCGCGCCGCCCGCGAGACCCGCCATCATTGCCAGGTAGCCGCAGTCCCTCCCCATGGTTTCGACCAGAAAGGCGCGATTGTGCGACGAACCGGTCGTGCGCAAGTGGTCTATCGCCTCGAGCGTGACGTTGATGGCGGTGTCACAGCCGATGGTGACTATCAGTCCCGAGCAGGTCGTTGTCGATGGTGGACGCGATGCCGACCACGTGAACCCCAAGCTGGCTAAGCAAATACGAGCCGGTCTGAGAACCGTTGCCGCCGATCACCACCACACCGTCGATGCCCTGTTGGGCGAGGTGGCGAAGCGCCTTGGACCGGCCACTCTCCTCGCGAAACTCCGCGCATCGAGCGCTGCCCAGAAACGTCCCGCCGATCTGAATGATGCCGCCAACGTCACGCGCGCTAAGCTGTCGGAACTGACCGTCGACCAGGCCCTGCCAACCCTGGCGCACGCCGTACACTGTCATACCCTGATCGAGCGCGCTGCGCGTGACGGCGCGTATCGCCGCATTCATGCCGGGGGCATCACCACCACTCGTGAGGACCGCGATGTGCTTCATAATTTCGAGACTATGACCCTGTCGCGACGCCGTCCACTCGAAATCAAGCCCTTCACATCGTACAACGCAACGACGGACGAACCGCCGGCAGCTTGCGGCGCGCGGCGGAGGCAATGGTCTTGCACTTGCGATCGCCGCCATCCAGCGTCGGCGGCGCGCCTGGAGCGATATCAGCCTGACCGGAATCGCGAAGCCCGGCCGGCCAGTCGGAGTGCTAGTTTCGAAACAGTCCTCCAGGCGGTGACCCGTGCCGCTACAGGAGAAGACGTGTCCGAAGTGAAAGGACGTCGCCTCCGGTAGCCATGGTAAAAGAATTGGAACCGCAAATGCCGACGCCAATGGACCGGTCACCACTGGCCAAGGCAGCGCCGGACACTCGCAAAAGAGTGAAATCGCTCCAGTAATGTTGCGATTCGGCTAAAGAAACTCGGCGATCGCGATGTCCGACAGACGCTGGAAGCGAATGGCACTGTTGGCTTCCTCCAGGAACCCGGTGGTCAGGCACACCATCGTCATGTCGCGCTCGGGATCGACCCAGTAATTCGTCGTGCCCGCGCCCATCGCCCCGTACGTGCTCGGGCTTGCCAGATGGCCGCAATAGGTCGGGATCATACCCTCGCCCCGCAGGAAGAACCCCAGGCCGAGGTTGGCCGGAAACAGTGGCCAGCCCTTCAGCTCGCGGGCATAGTTCCAGAGGTCGTTCGGCATCGTGCCGGTGTGGTTGCGGGTAGCGAACGCCACCATCGCCGATGACAGCACGCGATGACCGTCCAGTTTACCACCCAGCCGCAACGCTTCGGCGAAACGGTGAATATCACCCGCGGTGGACACGAAGCCGCCGGCCGGGATCTCCACGTCAAGCGTGGGATCCAGAATCATGTTCGCCAACCCGACCAGGGCCGACGCATCGAACATCCCTGGGCTGTCGTCCGTTACCCGCGGCACGACCGCCCGCCCCGCCAGCGCCCGCGTCATGCCAAGCGAAGTCTCCGCCATGCCGAGCGGCGTGAGCAGGTTGCGTTGCGCGATGTCGCGGAATCGCATCCCTCCCGACACGTGCCGCACGCATTGGGCCAACACTGCATGCGCCATGATCGGCGAATAGCTGACCTCCTCACCCGGGACGGCCTCGAGACCCACGTCGCAGATGACGTCCACCACGGCATCGAGGTCACCGATCTTTTCGGGCGGCACCGCCGGAAAGCTCGCCGGCAATCCTCCGCTGTGGCACAGCAACTGCCCGATGGTGACCCGCTGCTTGCCCTTGCGTCCGAACTCAGGAATGATCTCGCAGACCGGCATGTTCAGCCGCACCGCGCCCCGCTCGACCTGCTGCAGCATCAGCACCGCGCTGAGCGATTTTGAGATCGAGAACACCGGGAACACGCTGTTCACAGCCATCCGCTTGCCGCCGGCGCGGTCCGCATAGCCGATCGCCTCGCTCAGGACCACCTTGCCGCCGACCGCAACGATCGTGACCGCGCCGTCATAGAGGCCGCGTTCAACATCCTGTTCAATGGCGTGCAGCAATTGGGTCATCTCGAGTCCCTCGTCTTCACAGGTTGAATCCACTCAGCATGCGGGGTGCGCCGCTCGTGAAGCAAGATCGTCCCATGCGGCGGGCAGCCCGTCAGGCGGACACCGCAAAGCCGCTCCGAACAGCCCTCAGCCAATGAACGTCTCGACGATGTCCTGGTGCAGAGCCGCCGATCTCCCGCTGCACATAGTCCAGGAACGGCGACAGCTGCTGCCCTCCCGCCAGTTCGGCCACGTTCTGATAGGTCATCATGCCGTTCAAGTGATCCAGCCGCTCCAGCGCCGCCGACATGCGCAGGAAATAGCGCGATCGCAACTGCGTCAGATGCCATTCGATCTGCGCCAGGTTCAGCCCGACCGAGCGGGGAAACGCGGTATTCGCCAGCAGGAAGCAGGCAACCTCCGTCGCGTGTATAGCCGCTGGGATGTTCACGCCGGTAGGCGTGGTAGCCGGCGGCGGCGCGCAGCAGCGCATTCCACTGCCCCGCATCGATATCGGCATCGCACGGCATCCGACTGCGGCGCCAGCGAATGGAACCGCGTGTCGAGCAGACGCGTGGTCTGGTCCGCCCGCTCCAGGTACCGGCCGATCATGTAGAAGTGCCAGGCCTGATCGCGATACAGCGTGCCCTCGGTGATGCCGGTGTGCGCCTGGGCGCCGTCCTTCAGCATGCCGCAGACACTGGTGAAATGATCCGGCGAGATGGTGGCGGCGGTCAGCTCCCGTATCCTGCCGTAGAACACATTGATCTGCAGCCACATCTCGGTGGAGATCAGCGCCCGCAACGTCCGGGCGTTTTCGCGCGCGGCGACGATGACGGACTGCACGGAGGTCGGGTTGGTGTCGTCCAGCAGATAGAACTCGCCCACGCTGCGCTGGGTCGCTTCGGTGTGCCTCTTGTAGAACTCGGTCAGGTCGCCGTTGATGCGCGGGATCGACAGCCAGTTGCGGGTGTCGTCGGCGTCGCGGGCGAAGGTGTTCGTCACGTCCAGGATGCGCGCCAGGTTCTCGATCCGCTCCATGTAGCGGGCGAGCCAGAGCGTGCTTTCGGCGTGCCGGGCGATCAGGTGCACCTTGTGGCGCTGGGGAATGATGTCCATCAGCCGAACATCCCGATCATGCCAGCACCCAGGTATCTTTGGAACCCCCGCCCTGCGAGGAGTTCACCACCAGCGTTCCCGGCCCGCAGCGCAACGCGGGTCAGGCCGCCCGGCAACACCCAGGTGTCCTTGCCGGTGACCGCGAACGGCCGCAGGTCGATGTGGCGCGGCCGCACGCCGTTCGTCGCACAGCGTCGGCGAGACCGACAGTTTCAGCGTCGGCTGGCTGATGTAGTTGGACGGGTCGGCCTTCAGCAGCGCCCGGAAGTCCGCCAGTTGCGCCTTGGAGGCATGCGGCCCGATCATCAGCCCGTAGCCGCCGGATTCCGCCACCGGCTTGACCACCAGTTCAGCCAGGTGATCCAGCGTGTACGCCAGCGCGTCCGGTTCGGCGCAGATACGTGTATCGACGTTCGGCAGGATCGGCTCTTCCGACAGATAGTACTTAATGATCCGAGGCATGTAGGCGTAGATCGCCTTGTCGTCGGCCACGCCGGTGCCGACCGCGTTGGCGATCGCCACCGCGCCGCGCCGCCACGCCTCGATCAGCCCGCGCACGCCCAGCATGCTTTCCGGATTGAACGCGTCCGGATCGAGGAAATCGTCGCCGATCCGCCGGTAGATCGTGTGCACCGGCGCCAGGCCCGAGGTGGTGCGCATCCACACCTTGCCGCCCTCGACGCGACAGGTCGCGGCCTTCGACCAGCGGCACGCCCATCTCGCGCGCCAGGAAGACATGCTCGAAATAGGCCGAGTTGAAGATGCCGGGCGACAGCACCACGACCTGCGGATCCTCCACGCCGGGCGGGCGCGATCTCCGCCATCGCGTTGTGCAGCCGCAGGCCGTACTCGTCGACGCTGCGCACCCGCAGGCCGGTCATCAGGTCGGACATCACCCGCAGGCTCATGTGGCGGTTCTCCACCACGTAGGCGACGCCGGAGGGCGTGCGGGCGTTGTCTTCCAGCACCCGGAACGCGCCGGTTTCGTCGCGAACGATATCGGTGCCGCAGACATGGACATAGGTGTTGAACGGCACGTCGAAGCCGACCATCGCCTCGCAGTAGCCGGTATTCTTCAGCACCAGTTCGGCCGGCACGATCTTGTCGGCCAGGATCTTCCGCTCGTGATAGATGTCGTACAGGAACATGTTCAGCGCTCGGACGCGCTGGATGACGCCGGTTTCGATCTGTTGCCACTCGGCCGGGGTGATGACGCGCGGGATCAGGTCGAACGGCAGGATGCGGTCGATCGCGGTCGCGTCGGAGTAGACCGTGAAGGTGATGCCGCGTTCCAGCAGGTCACGCTCCGCCTCCGCCGCGCGCCGGCGCAGACTCTCGATCGGCAGCGCCGCGAGGCGCGACAGCAGCAGGGTCAGGGTCGGGTGCTGGGGCTGGCCAGGACGCAGCATTTCGCAGAAGAAGGCGCCGGGATCGTAACCCTGCATCGTCCCGTGGCACGACAGGTCGGGCTGCAACTGGCTCTGCATCTGAGTTTGGCTCGCACCACCCGCCTGCATGCGTGTCTCCATTTTGCAATGCGGCATGATAAACAAAACCGGGAGGGGTGGGAAGGACTTTTACGGCGGCGGTTGCCACGCCTGTCATCCGCCCGAACGGCCTCCGCCCTGGCCCGCGCAACCCCGTGCCGAACGGCGTTCAGGGTCGCGGCGTTGCTGGCTGCGGCGAGACCGGCCGGAGCCGGAGATCCCTGATGTCAGTCCAGGTGGAACGTCTCAACCATCGTTATGATCGCTCAATGTCCGCGACACGAATGCAAGCCAGTCCGCCGTGCACGCAGCGTCGTCCGGCGAAAGTCATCGAAGGCGCGCCGCTTCCACGCCCGTGAAGGCTTTCCCCCTGCGACTGGCCACCCCAGCGGGCGGTGATCGAGCCGCATGTCCCAAGCGATCTGTTTCGCGAGACGGCCGTATGCCGGGATCGTTATGGAACTCCACCGGACTGTCCACCAACGAATTGCCTGGGCCCGTTCGGCGATCGTGTACCCCGGGGGAGCCACTGAACGGCGACGCAGGTTCGCGGGCCGGCCTGGCAGATACAGCCTGTCCAGCGATCTTCCAGCCTGCATCATGCCGTCACGCCGCGCCGCAGCCTGTGAAGTGTGACCTCAGGCGGACAGTTGAGGCGCACATCGACGATGCATGATCCGGCACCCGCCGAGGTGTAGCCGGCCATCTTTTGGTAGCCCCACCTGCCGCGGACGAGACGTCGGGGGATGTCGGAGTCCGTCAGCACCGGCACGCCGCCGGGCAGACAGATCTGCCCGCCATGGGTGTGTCCGCACAGCATCAGGTCGAACCCCGCATGGGCGGCGTGGCGATAGACCTCGGGCGTATGGCTCAGCAGTATCGAAACTGCTTGC
Organism: uncultured Alphaproteobacteria bacterium; assembly: GCA_963817185.1. Taxonomy (GTDB): domain Bacteria; phylum Pseudomonadota; class Alphaproteobacteria; order Acetobacterales; family Acetobacteraceae; genus Rhodopila. The sequence continues at coordinate 941,112 of CAWFNN010000009.1, forward strand.
CGCGGAATATCGTGCGCGGCGCGGTGGAAATTCTCCAGCCGGTAGAAATGCGCATCATCGATCCCTGCGAGGTAGATCGCATCGCCACCGCGCTCGATCCGCGTCCATTCGTTCAACAGCATCCGGTAGCCCATCGCCTCCATGGCCGGAACCATGCGGATGCTGTCGTGGTTGCCCAGTATTGCGTAGACCGGGTCGTTGATGTGGGGGCGTAGCCGCCTGAGTTCCTCGAGCGTTGGATCGACCGGGCCGTAGGTTCGCGACCGATAGTCCCCGGTGAGTACGCAAAGATCATAGCGCAGGGTCTCGATGCGCCGGCGCAGTGCTTCGGTGAAGACAGTGTTGATGTCGAGGTGCGGGTCGGAGATCTGCAGGATGGTGTAACCGTCAAACGCTCGGGGCAGACCGGCGATGTGGGCTTCGTTTTCGCGCAGCCGGATGGAAAGCGCGTTGCGCTGCCCACGCCGGTACAGGCCGGCCATCCACAGGCTCGCCCGGACCAGCGCCGGCGTCGAATACCAGTTCTCGAATTGGATCAGGTGGGTGCGCCGCCGGAAAACACGGGCTTCATAGTCCCGCTCCAGCCCCAGCCGCTGGCTGACGTGCAGATGCCCGAGCCGTGCTTCCAGCACCGCGAGCGTGGCGTTCTCGGTAGCGGTTGGTTCCCGTGCGTCCATGGGCGATGTCTTATTGCCAATCGCCACTGAAATCGACCGATAAGCGAGCGATGCCACCGCCGGGAGGCCGGAGCTTCGATAGAAATCTTTGGCCGGACACTGTATGGACCGCCGACCAACCCGGGGAGGTGTCCTTGGTTCACGATCCGTACCAGCCGGTCGATGCGGCCGAACCGCGGACCCGCGCCGTATCTACCGTCCGTCCGACCGTCCCGGCACTGGAGGCCATGCTGCACCATGCCTTCCCGGTGCTCGATCACGGCTTCGTTCGGGTCATCGACTACATGGGCGACGACTCCGCGATCGTGCAGGCCGCCCGCGTCTCCTATGGCCGCGGCACCAAGCGGGTGCAGGAAGACACCGGCCTGATCCGCTATTTGATGCGCCAGCGCCACACCACCCCGTTCGAGATGTGCGAGATCAAGTTCCACGTCAAACTGCCGATCTTCGTCGCACGCCAGTGGATCCGGCACCGCACCGCCAGCGTGAACGAGTATTCGGCGCGCTACTCGATCCTGGACAAGGAGTTCTACATTCCCGTCGCCCGAACATCTCGCGGCACAGTCGATCACCAACCGCCAGGGCCGCGGCGACGTGCTGGACGGAGACGAGGCGGCCGAGGTGCTGGACCTGCTGCGCGTCCGACGCCGAACGCTGCTACGCCCACTACGCCCACATGCTGAACGAGGGCGAAGACGCCGATCCCGCCCGGCGCGGCCTCGCCCGCGAACTCGCTCGGATGAACCTGACACTGAACACCTACACGCAGTGGTACTGGAAGACCAACCTCCACAACCTGTTCCACTTCCTGTCGTTGCGGGCCGACGCGCACGCCCAGTACGAGATCCGCGTCTATGCCGACGAGATGCTGCGGATGACCGAGGCCTGGGTGCCCGATCGCCGCCGCCGCCTTCCGCGACTACCGGCTGGGCGCGGTCACGCTGTCGGCGCAGATGGTCACCGTGCTCAGGCGGATGCTGGCCGGCGAGGCCGTCACCCAGGAAACCAGCGGCTTGAACCGCCGCGAATGGATGGAGTTCGCGCAGCAGGTGTTGGGGTGACTGCGACGACACCAGCCATCGCCGACGGAACGGTGCCAACCCGAACGCCCTGATAAGGGCCGGCGCCCGCTTCCTCGCGGATCTTCCCATGGAGCCGCATACCGGCCACCCACACGCCTGGATTGGCGCCTTGCTTGCTCGAGCCTGAGCGCCAGGGTAAGGGACACCGCGTTCGGGGTGGGGTCATGCCGGGGCGGCACCCAAACGTCGCAGTATTACGCCGCGTTACCGCGCATTATGAGGTCACCCATTTGAGCCACGATCGGGAGCACGGGGAGCACGGCTCGACCAAGCCCAGCTTCGGCGTGCTGATGGCTGTGCTGGGCATCGTCTATGGCGATATCGGCACCAGTCCGCTGTACGCCTTCAAGGCCAGCCTGCAGTTTTTCGACGCCGCCCGCACCGACCCAGGTCGAGATCATGGGCGTGCTGTCGCTGATCTTCTGGTCGCTGATCATCATCGTGACGCTGAAATACGTCTTCCTGGTGATGCGCGCCGACAACCGCGGCGAGGGCGGCATCCTGGCGCTGATGGCGCTGGCGCAGCGGGTCTCGGTCGGCCGCAGCGTCAAGAACGCGATCGCCCTGGTCGGCATCGCCGGCGCCTGCCTGTTCTTCGGCGACGGCGTGATCACCCCCGCGATCTCCGTGCTGTCGGCGGTGGAGGGGCTGGAGGTCTCGGCCCCCGACCTGAAATTCTATGTCCTGCCGATCAGCGTCGCGGTCATCGTGGCGCTGTTCGCCATGCAGTACCATGGCACCGGCAGCGTCGGCAAAGTGTTCGGCCCGATCATGGTGGCGTGGTTCTTCATCATCGGCCTGACCGGGCTGGTCGAGATCGTGCCGCATCCGTTCGTGCTGCTGGCGGTCTCGCCGACCTATGCGATCGCGCTCTGCATTCGGTACAAGGGGCTGGCGTTCTTCGTGCTGGGCGCCGTCGTGCTGTGCGTCACCGGGGCCGAGGCGCTGTACGCCGACATGGGGCATTTCGGCGCCAGGCCGATCCGGCTCACCTGGCTGAGCTTCGTGCTGCCCTGCCTGGTGCTGAACTATTTCGGCCAGGGCGCGCTGATGATCCACGATCCGTCGGCGATCGAGAACCCGTTCTTCCTGCTGGGTCCCGACTGGATGCGGCTGCCGATGGTGATCCTGGCGACGGCGGCGACGGTGATCGCCAGCCAGGCGGTGATCTCCGGCGCGTTCTCCGTGGCGCGGCAGTGCATGCAACTTGGCTTCCTGCCGCGCATGACGGTGCGCCATACCTCGAACGTGGAGGAAGGGCAGATCTACGTGCCGCAGGTGAACACGGCGCTGGCGGTCGGCGTCGTGCTGCTGGTGCTGGCGTTCAAGACGTCCGACAATCTGGCCTCGGCGTACGGCATCGCGGTGACCGGGACGTTCCTGTGCACGGCGATCCTGGCGATGGTGGTGTTCCGCCGGCAGTTCCACTGGTCGCGGGCGGCGGCGATCTCGGTGTTCGGCGGACTGTTCCTGGTGGACACCGTGTTCTTCAGCGCCAACACGGTGAAGATCGTCGAGGGCGGCTGGGTGCCGCTGGTCATGGGTGTCGCGCTGACCGGGATGATGACGTCGTGGAAGCGCGGGCGCGACCTGCTGCTGTCGCGCTGGAAGCAGTCCAGCATGCCGCTGGCGCCGTTCCTGGCGCGGCTGCCGCAGTCGCGGATCATCCGCGTGCCCGGGCTGGCGGTGTTCATGACCGGGAACCCGGATTACGTGCCGACCTCGCTGCTGCACAACCTGAAGCACAACAAGGTGCTGCACGAGAACGTCCTGTTCGTGACGGTGGAGAACGAGGACGTGCCGGAGGTGTCGCAGCGCCGCCGGGCGGAGGTATCGGAGCTGGCGCCGGGGATCCACCGGGTCATCCTGCGCTACGGCTTCATGGAGAGCCCGAACATTCCGAGGCGCTGGAGGACCTGACCGATCAGTTGAAGGTGCGGGTGTCGCAGGCGAGCTACTTCCTCGGGCGCGAGGTGCTGGTGCCGGGCATGGCGCCGAAAATGTCGTGGTGGCGACAGGCGCTGTTCCTGTTCATGGCACGGAATGCGGTGCCGGCGACGGAGTTCTTCCGGATCCCAAGCGATCGGGTGGTGGAACTGGGGGTTCGGATCACGATCTGATGCCGTCGCGGGCCCGCTCGGCAGGCGGCGGGTCCAGAGCGATCGCGCGAACCGGCCCTCACCGCCGCCCGAACATCTTCTCGATATCCGCCTTCGACAGCTTCAGCACCGTCGGGCGCCCGTGGCTGCAGGTCGCGGCTCGCGGCGTCGCCTCCATCTGCCGCAGCAGGGCGCTCATTTCCGCCTGCCCCAGCTTGCGGCCGGCGCGGATACTGCCGTGGCAGGCCATGCCGCGCGATCACCGCATCGAGCCGTGCCGACAGCACCGTCTGCTCTTCCATGTCGGAGAATTCGTCGGCCAGATCGCGCAGCAACGGCCCGGGTTCGGTCGCTCCCAGCACCGCCGGCAGGGCCCGCACCAGGATCGCCCCGGCGCCGAATTCCTCCAGTTCCAAGCCCGAGCCGCAGCCAGATCGTCCGGCGCGGGCGACCAGTCGGGCCACATCGGCCGGCGGCAGATCGACCACCGCCGGCAGCAGCAGCGGCTGGCTGCGGACCGCGCCGTCCAGCATCTGCTCGCGGATCGCCTCGTGCGTCAGGCGCTCATGCGCGGCGTGCTGGTCGACCAGCACCAGCGACCCGTCCGCGGCGACGGCGATGATGTAGGTGTCCAGCACCTGCGCCACCGGCGCGCCCAGAGGATGGTCCGGCGAGGGGTCCGCCGCCACGATCTGCCGCGCCGCGGGCGCGGCCCGGAACGGAAGCTGCGCCTCGGCGAGGTTGCCGCCGCGGAACCGGCCCGCGCTCAACGACAACGGCGGCGAAATCGGATAGGACGGCCGTCGGCGGCGGTCCCCAGGTGTGGAACGCCGGCGCCGGCGCGCAGCGACGGCATCGGCACCACCTGCCCGGTGCCGACACCCAGGGCCCGCCGCACCGAACCGATCACCAGCGACCGCACGGCATCGGCGTCGCGAAACCGCAGCTCGGTCTTCGCCGGATGCACGTTCACGTCGAGTTCGTCCGGCGGCACATCGAGATACAGCGCCACGATGGCGTGCCGGCCGGCGGCGATCACGTCACGATAGGCGACCTTCACCGCCGTCCGCAGCACCGGATCGGCCACCGGGCCGGTTGTTGACGATCAGCGTCTGCGCCACCGGCGTCGCCCGGGTCACCGCCGGCGAGCAGATGTAGCCGCTGATCCGCAGCGTCCCCGCCTGGGTCCCGTCGCGTTCCTCGTGGACCGGCAGCATCACGGCGGCGGCCTCCGGTCCCAGCAGCGCGGCAACTCGTTCGATCCGTTCCTGCGCCGGCGCCTCGAACACCACGCGTCCGTCCAGTTCCAGCCGAAACGCGACGTGAGGCGCCGACAGCGCCAGCCGGCGGACCACCGCCTCGGCGTGTTCGGCCTCGGTGCGCGGCGATTTTTCAGGAATTTGCGCCGCGCCGGCGTGGCGAAGAACAGGTCCCGCACCACCACCCGCGTGCCGATCGGACCCGGACGTCGGCGCGACGGCGGAGACGTGCCCGCCCTCGACCGAGATCACGCAGGCATTGTCGGCCCCGAGCGGACGGGACGTGATCTGCAGCCGCGCCGCCGCGCCGATCGAGGGCAGCGCCTCGCCGCGGAACCCCAGCGTGGTGATGCGCACCAGGGTCTCGTCGGTCAGCTTGGAGGTCGCGTGGCGCAGCACGCACAGCGCCAGCTCTTCCTCCGACATGCCGATGCCGTTGTCGGTGACCTCCAGCCGCTCGATGCCGCCGCCGTCGAGGCATACCGCGATCCGCGTCGCACCGGCGTCCAGCGCGTTTTCCACCAGTTCCTTGGTCGCGGCCGCCGGGCGCTCGATCACCTCGCCGGCGGCGATGCGGTTGACGGTGGACTCGGACAGGAGGCGGATACGCGACATGAGCAAAAGCAGCCGTCCTCAGCCAATCTCAGGGTTCGCACATTCAGCCCCTCGCCGGCGAGTCGTGTCCATGCACATTGATTCGCCGCGACAGAGCTGACACTTCGCGGCTGCCGCGCCTTCGACAGACGCTGGACCCTGCGTCGCCTGCCAGCCTCGACGCCTCGATGGCGCAAAATATCGTCTCTTCGGCGGCAGCCCCACTTGGCGACCAAGTGCCCGAGCCGCACTCCGGACCATTGCCTGGCAGTTGTTCCGGGCGGCCGAGATTAACCCGGCGGTTCGGGTAGGCGTCAATGCCGCTCTGGCTAATGGGTCTCTGGCTATCGGGTCTGGCGATACGGTATCGCGTCAACTGCACAACTAGCACGATCTCGGCCTGCACCAAAGGTTACTTTGGCACGGGTTAAGGGCAACGGGGCGAGGCGGAGGCGGTCGGCCCGTGTCGCCCGGCGCGTGTCGGCGGGCATGGGTCGACGGGAAAGATGACAGGCCCAGGCGCGCAGTAGCACTAGCGACGAACGACGGGATTCCGCTCGAGAATACCAGCCGATGCACGCCCGCCCGCACCGATTTGACCCCGCGATCGGCGGCCACACGTAACCCTCTTTGCCGAACCGCATGTACGCGCTATGGGTGGGGCCGACAGGCGCGAGGGCACTGATGGATGACGATCAGAAGCAGCGGCCGGACAGTCTGCTGCCCTATGAGACATGGATCGAGCAGGCGCTGCGGCACGTCGTGGCGCAGGCGATCGAGCACGTGGCGGTGCAGGGCCTGCCCGGCGGGCACCATTTCTATATCACCTTCCGCACCGACCATCCCGGCGTGGAAATCCCGCAGCGCATCCGGGCGCAGTATCCGAAAGAGATGACCATCGTCCTGCAGCACCAGTTCTGGGACCTCGCTTCAACCGCGAAACCCAGGCGATCCAGGTCGGGCTGTCGTTCGGCGGGGTGCCGACCAAGCTGGCCATTCCGCTGGACGCCGTGGTGGAGTTCGCCGATCCGCATATCCGCTACGGCCTGCGCTTCCAGGCGGCGGAAACCCCGGCCGCCGAACCCACGGCGCACCCGCCATCGCACCGGCGACGCGCCGCTGCTGCCGAACCGGCGCCGCCTGCGGCGAAGGACGCCGAACCGGGTCAGGTCGTCAGCCTGGACGCCTTCCGCCGCCGCTCACCCCAGGGCTCGAACTCGCCAACCTGAGCGCGACCTGGCGACATCGTCCGAGGGTGCGGCACCGTGACGCCCGCACGGACTGGCTGAAAGGACAGTTCCGTGGATTCTCCGGCATCAGCGGCCGGCCAGTTTCCTGTATTCCCCGATGTTCCCGCTGGCGGCGGACACGACGCCCTGGCGCAAGCTGCCGATCGAGGGCGTGCGCACCATCACCGTCGAGGGCAAGACCGTGCTGCGCATCGCGCCGGATGCGCTGAGCGAACTGGCGGTGCGCGCCTTCCACGACGTGTCGCATCTGCTGCGCCCGGCGCATCTGGCCTCGCTGCGGGCCATCCTGGACGACCCGGAGGCGTCGTCGAACGACCGGTTCGTGGCGCTGGACCTGCTGAAGAACGCCAACATCGCCGCCGGCGGCGTGCTGCCGATGTGCCAGGACACCGGCACCGCCATCGTGTTCGGCAAGAAGGGCCAGCGCGTGTGGGTCGACGGCGATGAGGAAGAGGCGCTGTCCTGGGGCGTCCATCGCACCTACACCGAGACCAACCTGCGCTATTCGCAGATGGCGCCGCTGTCGATGTTCGAGGAGGTCAACACCGGCAACAACCTGCCGGTGCAGTTCGACATCATGGCCGCCCCGGGCGAGCACCACGCCGACGAATTCCACCTCATGTTCGTCGCCAAGGGCGGCGGCAGCGCCAACAAGACGTTTCTGTTCCAGGAGACCCGCGCGATCCTGTCGCCGGCGACACTGGCGAAATTCCTCGAAACGAAGATGAAGACGCTGGGGACCTCGGCCTGCCCGCCGTATCATCTGGCGATCGTCATCGGCGGCACCTCGGCCGAGATGACGTTGAAGACGGTGAAGCTGGCGTCGACGAAATGGCTGGATGGGTTGCCGACCAGGGGCGACAAATCAGGCCATGCGTTCCGCGACCTGGAACTGGAACAGCAGATCCTGGAGATTTCGCGCAACATCGGCATCGGCGCGCAGTTCGGCGGAAAATACTTCTGTCATGACGTCCGTGTGGTGCGGCTGCCGCGGCATGGCGCGTCGTTGCCGGTCGGTATCGGCGTGTCGTGCAGCGCCGACCGGCAGATCAAGGCGAAGATCACGCCGGAGGGCGTGTTCCTGGAACAGCTGGAGACCGATCCGGCGAAGTATCTGCCGGAGGCGACGGACGAACATCTCGGCGACGACGCGGTGGCGATCGACCTGAACCGGCCGATGGCGGAGATCCGCGCCGAACTGATCGCGCTATCCGGTGAAGACCCGGCTGTCGCTGACCGGCACGATGGTGGTGGCGCGCGACATCGCCCACGCCAAGCTGCAAGCAGCGGCTGGATAACGGCCTGCCGCTGCCCGACTACCTGAAGAACCACCCGGTCTATTACGCCGGCCCGGCGAAGACCCCCGCCGGCATGGCGACCGGCAGCTTCGGCCCGACCACCGCCGGCCGTATGGACAGCTATGTGGCCGAGTTCCAGGCTGCCGGCGGCTCGCTGGTGATGCTGGCGAAGGGCAATCGGTCCAAGGCCGTCAAGGATGCCTGCAGGACCTATGGCGGCTTCTACCTCGGCAGCGTCGGCGGCCCGGCGGCGCGGCTGGCGCAGGACTGCATCCGCAAGGTCGAGGTGCTGGAATTCCCCGAACTCGGCATGGAAGCGGTCTGGCGGATCGAGGTCGAGAATTTCCCGGCCTTCATCGTCATGGACGACAAGGGCAACGATTTTTACGATGGGCTGGGATGATGCGCTTCACCATCGACCGGATCGACCACATCGTCCTGAACGTCGAAAGCGTGGAGATCAGCGCCGCCTGGTATCAGCGCGTGCTGGGGATGGAGCGCGAGGATTTCGGCGCGCAGCACCGCACCGCGCTGAAATTCGGCGGCCAGAAGATCAACCTGCGCCCGATCGACGCCGATGTGCGGCTCGTGGCCGACCGGCGTCAATGCCGATCCGGGCGCGGGCGATCTGTGCTTCATCACGGCGGTGCCGCCCGACGAGGTGATCGGGCACCTGCATGACAACGGCGTGCAGATCCTGCAGGGGCCGGTGGAAAAGGCCGGCGCGCTGGGACCGATCCTGTCGGTCTATTGCCGCGATCCGGATGGCAACCTGGTCGAGATTTCCTCGTACCAGTCTCGGTAACGTGCGATCTGCGACCGCGGATGAACGCGGATGAATGCAAACAGAAACCGTTCGGCCGTATGGCGTGGCGTGGTGCGCCGTGACCGCACCGAACCTGCGTGACTGTCGCTGCGCGCATATCCCGGCCATGATGGGCGGGCAGATCCATCAGCCTCTGCCTCCGCCCGTGTTTACCGGCGTTCATCTGCGGTGGCAAACCGATGACGGACGGCCACCGCGACACTCCGGAGCTGACGCTGGCCGACTTCGACTACGACCTGCCCCGCCGACCGCATCGCGCACGAACCGGTTCGGCCGCGCGATTCCGCCCGGATGTTGCACGTCCGCGCCGATGGGCTGAGCGACCTGACGATCCGCGACCTGCCCTCCCTGCTCCGCCCCGGCGACATCCTGGTGGCGAACGACACGCGTGTCTTCCCGGCACAACTCCAGGCGACGACGAGGCGAGGCCCGGATCGGCATCACGCTGGACCGGCCGCGTGCCGACGGCATCTGGAAGGCGCTCGCCCGCAACGGCCGCCGGCTGCGGGTCGGCGATACGCTGACGATCGAAGGCGCCGACGGCGCTGACCGCCCGGGTGACCGACAAGGATCCGGACGGCAGCATCGGCCTGGCGTTCAATCTGGACGGTGACGCCCTGATGCAGGCGTTCGAGCAGGCCGGAGCTCTGGCTCTGCCGCCCTATATCCATCGGCCGAATGGACCGACCCAGGCCGACGCGACGGATTACCAGACGGTGTTCGCGCAGCGCCAGGGTGCGGTGGCGGCGCCGACCGCCGGGCTGCACTTCACGCCCGGCTCTGCTGGCGGACCTGGAGGCAGCCGGGGTGCGGCGGGTCACGGTCACGCTGCATGTCGGGATCGGCACGTTCCTGCCGGTGCGGGTGGAGCGGGTGACAGACCATCGCATGCATGCCGAGCGCGGCGAGATCACCGCCGAAACCGCCGATACCATCAACCAGGTTCGGCGCGACGGCGGCCGGGTGGTCGCGGTGGGAACGACCAGCCTGCGGCTGCTGGAAAGCGCGGCGCATGCCGGATGGCACGGTGCGGCCGTTTCTGCGGCGAGACGGCGCTGTTCATTCTGCCCGGCTACCGGTTCAAGGCGGTCGACCGGCTGGTGACGAATTTCCATCTGCCGCGGTCCACGTTGCTGATGCTGGTTTCGGCGTTTTCCGGGCGGGAGCGGATGCTGGCGGCGTATGCACACGCGGTGGCGGCGGGGTACCGGTTCCACTCGTACGGAGACGCGTGTTTCCTGGAGCGAATCTAAGCGTTATTCGGTTCGATTATGCGTTGAATATACGCTTGACTTCACGCGGGTGCGCTTTGTTATGCTGCCTCGACTATAGGGAAACGTCCTTCGCCCACTGTCGGCTTCAGTCCGACACGCCCGAAGGTCAGAGCAAGTGAATCCATTCGAAAACTTTCCCCATTCGGCAACCGGCGATCGGCACGTCAGTGTGGTGCTGTCTGCGCGTACCGGCGGTTCGTTGTCGCAACGCTGGATCCAAATATTCGGATAGGCGAGCTGTACCAACCTTCAGCAACCGAAAGACCTGGAATTCCGGCCTGAGTCACTTCGGATGCTCAGGAGTTACTCCGCAGCGCTCATCGCCATGACCGAAATGCTACCTGATGGGGATTGATCCGAAATCGTATCCTGCCGGATCATGAAACCATCCGACAATCGCCGCGGCATCACCCGTATTGCGAGGTCTTCAATGAAAGTCCACATCATCGCAGCTTGTTTTGGCCTCTGTACTGCAATCCGCCTTTGCGATCGCGCAGACCACCCAGGCCATCGATCCGACAATCGGCATCGATCGGCCATTTGGACTCAGCGGCCATGCCTGCAAGCAATACGATGATACCGGAAGACTGTACATTTACAGTGAAGGTCTTCCGTCGATCGGTGTGATCTCCTGGCTGCAACGGTCGGACAACGGCACGAAACCGAACGTGCCGATGCCCCACGAACTGGCGCAGGCGTTGCCACTGATACCGGGGTGCCTGCCGGGCAAGCATCACGCGGCCCTGCAGGGCAGGGATCAGGCGGCGAACGGCTGACAGCCCGCCGCGTCGATATCTCTGCGCTGATTATCCGGACGCAAACACCCCGGCTACCGCCAGCACCAAGCGCCGGCGGCATGACCAGGGCGCCAAGCTTCAGGAAGCTCCAGGCGCTGACCCGGAGCCCCTCCCGCCGCAGCGCCGTCAGCCACAGGATCGTCGCCAGCGATCCGGTCACCGACAGGTTCGGGCCCAGATCAACACCGATCAAAATCGCTGCGCGCACGTGCTCCGGCACTTTGGCGATCTCGACAACCCGGCCCGCGACCAGCCCGGCGGGCAGGTTGTTCATCAGGTTGCAGCCCATCGCGAGCAGCCACGCCCGATACCCAGGCCGCCTCGGTCGCCGATCGTCCGCGCAAGATGCCCCAGCAGCGCGGCCAGATCATTGGTGACGCCGGTGTTCTCCAGCGCCTCGACCAGCACGAACAGGCCGGCGACCAGCGGCAGCACGCCCCAGGAGATGTGCCTGACACAGCGCCATGAACCGATGTTCGGATCGCGATCAGCACCAGGATCGCCGTCGCGACACCGGCAACGAATGTGGGCAGGCCGAGCGGGATGTCGACACGCCGAGGATGCCAGCAGCACGACCGCCGTGACCGCGATGCCCAACGCCGTCAGCTTCCCGCAAAGGCTCAGCACGGGCATGTCGATCTCGGAGGACGATAGTCTGTCGCAGATGCGCCCGCTGACTCCAGCGCAGTATCAGATACGTCGCCAAGATCGACAGCACCGACGGCAGCGCATAGCTCGGGAGCCATCGCAGCAGCGGCGGCATGTGGCTGCCGTAGATCACCAGGTTCGCCGGGTTGGAGATCGGCAGCACGAAGCTCGCGGCGTTGGCGATGAAGGCGCAGATGAGTAGATAGGGCAGCGCCTCCTTCGCCTTGGCCGCCCGCACCACCGCGGCGACGGCCGGCGTCAGCACCACGGCCGTCGCGTCGTTCGACAGGAAGACGGTCACGAGCGTGCCGACCGCGAACACCAGGCTGAACAGGCGCGTCGCCGACCCCTTGGCATGCCCGGCCGCCTTGCGCCGCGAGCCAGTCGAACAGCCCTTCCTGCCGGGCGAGTTCGGCCAGCAGCATCATGCCGGTCAGGAACAGGTAGACGTCGGTGCCTTTCGCCACGCCGGCCAGCGCCTCCGACACCGGCAGCAGGCCAAGCACCACGCAGCAACACCGCGCCGGCGACGGCCCAGATGAACTCGGGCCAGACGAACGGCCGGATGATGACCCCGGCGGTGGCCGCGGCGGCGATGCCCCAGATGGTCCAGGGCGCAGTAACGAGCGCCCCCGTCATGCGGCCCGCGGCCGCTCGGCGGCGGCCAGGGCTGGTTCGGCGGCAACGTCCCTCGTCTCAGGCATCAGCAGCGCGAAGAAAGCCAGTGCGCAGCCCGCGATCGCCGCCAGGTACAGGAACCCGGCCGGGTAGCCGAACCACTGCACGACATAGCCGGCCGTCGCGTTGCTCAGCGTGGCGCCGATGCCGACAGACAGCGCCGTCAGTCCTTGCGCAAGATTGAACCGGCCGGTGCCGCGCATCAGGTCGGACGCGATCAGCACGGAAATCACGCCGAAAATGCCGGCCGCCACGCCATCGAGCACCTGGATAGCAACCACCCCGTAGGGACTGGAGGTGAACGAGAACAACAGGCCTCGCACCGGCAGGGTGGCATAGGCAACCAGGAAGATCGGCTTGCGCCCGAATCCCCGCGCCGATGCCCTTCCGACGCAGCCAGGCGACACCCATCATTACGAACTGAGCGACGATGATGCAGGCAGACAGCGCGATGGTGTCCTCGCCCGGATGCCTGCGTGCCAGCACCTGCCCGGCCATCGGCAGCATCGCAGCGTTGCCGAAGTGAAACAGCACCACCGACGCCAAGGAAGATCGGGAGATCACGCCGCCCGAGCAGCGCGCGAAAAGGCACCGGCGGACCGTCATGCCCATGATCGTCACTGCCGCGCGCCCGCTCGTGGTCGATTTCCTTCGGGTTGATCAGCGTGACGATCGCCGCACTCGCCACCGCGAAGCCACAGACCAGGTAGAAGATCCAGTGGGTGCCAACATATTGCCCGAGCGCCCCGGCGAGCACGGCCGCGGCGAAGTTGCCGGCATGGTTGAAGCTCTCGTTGCGGCTGATCCGCGCATCCAGCAGGCGACGCCCGACCAGACCTAGCGACAGCGCCGCGATCGCCGGGGGAATCAACGCCGAGGCCGAACCGAGCAGGATCTGGGCGGCGATCACCGGCCAGAAATGCGGGAACACCACGATAAGCAGGCAGCCTAAGCCCACTATCAGACCCGAGGCGGCAATCAGCAGCCGCTTGACACGCGTCCCGTCGACCAGCAGCCCGGCCGGTACCTGACAGATCACGGCGGCGACCGACGAAGCGCCCATGGCTAGCCCGATCGCGCCCGGGTCCCAGTGCTGCGAGCCCTTCAGGAACACCGAGAGGAAGGGTCCTACGCCGTTCTGCACGTCGGCCATCAGCAGATTGATGCCGTCCAGGCCGCGCAGCGATCGGGCCGAGGGCTGTTCAGCCGCGCCAGTCATCATTCCCTCCCGTCGCGGTTGCAACCGACAAGGCGCGGCTGCCGCTCGTTGCCTGTCTTATCCACATCCCCGGTTACCGCGGAGGCGGTGGTGCGCCCGGTTCCAGTGGAGGCGCGACGCCCGGGCCAAAGGGAGGCGGCGGGCGACGGCCGGGGCCGGGCGGCGGCGCCTCGATTTGCGCCACCCGTGAGGGATTCGGGCCGATCGTCCGAGCCGCGATCGCCCGGCCGAGCGATCCGGCGACCCCAATCCCCTCAACGTACAGCGACGCGCCCGGTGTCAGTTCCACGGCAAGACGATGCGCTTCGGCCGGCGGCAGGCGGACGATCGTTCCGTCTTCCAGCAGCGCGCCGTTCAGGTCGCCTTGCGGACCGTGAAGCTGCTCCTTGATGTGACCCTGTGCGGTCATCGGCTGCTCGTCGCCTTCGGGCCTTCGCGGTCCGCCCGGACCGTTGTCCATGATCGTTTCGCCGGTCGCGTCGTTGCTGACCGACATGGCCTGCACCATCGGGATAGTCCGCGCCCGCAGGCCGTGGACTGTCACCACGTCCCCAGGTTTCACCGCGAACACCACCTGCGTTCCTAGATATGGCGGCAGATGGACCTCGGTGCCGTCCGTCAGGATCAGCCCGTCTACGTCGCCGCGCGGCGTCAGGCTGTATTCACCGACCTTGCCATGGACCGCCGGCAACTGGTTCGGATCGTACGTCACGACATCCTGAGCAATAACAGCACCCCCACCGCTCCCGAACAGCATGACGGCCAGCAGTACCTGTCGCATCCTCATGATCTCCTCCGCCTGCGAAGCCCGAAGCTCAGCCGACGGAGCGCAAGCGCCGTGCCAGACGACAAGCCTTTGAAAGCACTACCCCGGCGGCCGGTCCACCGCCGCCGCACTGTCCTCTCCGGCGACAGGGTCTGTCCCATTTGGGGACACATCCAGCCCATACCGGGCGAGCTTCTGGTACAGCAATTGGCGGCGGATCCCTAGCCGCTCCGCCGCCTGGGCGCGATTGCCGGCCGACATGCGCATCGCCCGCCGGATCAACTCGACCTCGACCCGTGCGACGACATCCGGCAGCGTCCCGGACAACAGGTCGGGCGCGTTCCCGATGCGACCTGAAACCAGGAAATCCAGATCCGCGGCGGCAATGACGGGACGGCGGACGAACGTCGCCACGCGCTTCATGGCATTCAGCAGCTCACGCACGTTGCCCGGCCACGGATGGGCCAGCAGGCGGGCCGCGGCATCGGCACTGAGTCGCTTGACCGCGCCATCCGCGGCCACAGCCAGAAACTGTTCGGCGAGGGGGATGATGTCCGCCAGCCGTTCGCGCAGCGGCGGCAAGGCCACCGGCACCACACCCAGCCGGTAATACAGGTCCTCGCGAAAACGCCCGTCGCGCACGGCCTGGATCACGTCGCGATGCGTCGCGGCGATCACCCGCACGTCGATTGGCACCGGCCGTCCTCCGACCGGGGTAACCACCCGTTCCTGCAACACCCGCAGCAGCTTGGCCTGCATGCCAAGGTCCATGTCACCGATCTCGTCCAGGAACAACGTGCCGCCCTGAGCCTCGCGGAACGAGCCGGACCGATCGGTGACGGCACCAGTGAACGCGCCGCGGACGTGGCCGAACAGCAGGCTCTCCAGCAGTTCGGCCGGTATCGCCGCGCAGTTCACCGCCACGAACGCCGCCTTGGCGCGCTTGCCGTGACGGTGGATGGCACGGGCCACGACCTCCTTGCCGGTCCCGGTTTCGCCCAGCAGCAGAACAGTCGCATCGCTGTCGGCAAGCAGCCCGATGGCCTTCTGCACCTCGCGCATCGCGGTGCTCGACCCAACCAGATCACCGTCCCGCACCGCTGGTGCGGCAGTCGTAGCACTCGCATCGGCCGCTCGATCGGGCAGGATCCGCGACAGCAGGGCACGCAATCCCTCGCGCCCGATCGGTTTGGCGAGATGATCGGCGGCGCCCAGCCGCATGGCCTCGATCGTATTGTCACTCGTCGGTACGGCAGTCAGGACCGCCACCGGTGGGGGCGTCGGGCCGGCGCGGATGCGACGCAGAACTTCAATCCCGTCCATCCCTGGCATCCGGAGATCGAGCAGCACCGCGTCCGCCTGGTGCCATGACAGCCAGGCGAGAGCGGCCTGGCCGTCCGTGGCTTGCTCCGCCAAATGACCGAGATCGTCCAGCGCCGTCGCAATCGCCTGTCGCAGCGCCGCATCGTCATCGACGATCAGGATCTTGGCCATCCGCCCTCTTCATCTTGGCCATCCGCCCCCTTCGTTTGAGGCAGTTCCAGCGCGAAGACCGCTCCGCGCCCAGGTGTCCGAGGGCGCAGCGTGAGCCGCCCGTTATGGGCATCGGCCAGTTCCCGGGCGATTGCGAGACCGAGGCCGGTGCCGTCGGGCCGTCCGGTGGCGAACGGTTCGAACAGGCGGTCTTCCATCTCGGGGGCTACGCCCGCGCCGGTGTCCTCGACCGTCAAGGTCAGCAGGTCCGGGCTGCGCTCTGCCGCCAGCGTGACTGCGCCGCCCGACGGCGCGTGGCGGATTGCGTTGGTCATCAGGTTATCCAGCACTCGGCCCGCAACGGCCGGATCGAACGTCGCGTTGCCGCCTGTGCCGCACACCTTTATCTGCAACAATTTAGCCGCGGCGGTGTCCTTGTGGCGAACCGCCTGCTCGCCAAGGAACACCGCGACGTCCACTTCCACCGGTCGCGGGTCGACCCTCTGGGTCATCGCGAGCAGTTCGCCGACGAGGGCGTCCAGCCGGTCGATCTGACCCAGCATGTCATTGATGGCCTGGCGGCGCCGGGCGTCATCCCCGGCGAGCGCGTTCTCGCCTTGCAATCGGGCGGCGGCAATCGGGTTGCGGATCTCGTGCGCAACGCCCGCCGCCACACGCCCAAGTCCTGCCAGGCGTTCAGCACGCGCGACGCGTATCGCCATCTGTTCCGACTCTTGCCCAGCCTTCGCCAGGCGTCGACCGGCCTCGTTCAGCGCGTCGATAATCCGGTCGAGTTCCTGCTCGCCAGTTCGCGGAACAGGCGGCATTCCACCGGGCCCGGCGCTCGCCAGGGCACACTCGACGCCGCGGACATGCCGCCCCCACACGACCAGCATACGGCCGAGCCAAGCCGACATCAGCACCATCAGGGCGAACAATACCCCAAGACCAAGTTGCAGTGGTCGGAGACCTTGTGCGGACTGCACCCGCGTCATGGTCCAGGCGGTCAGGCCGCCGATCGGACCCCTTAGAGGACAGGCGTGGATCAGCAGCGTCTGGCGCCGCGATACCGCCCGCTGGTCGACCGGCAGCCCGTCGCGCCCGGCCCGCAAATTGACCGCCTGGATCTCTCCCCGCTCCGCCTCCGGCAGGTCGGTCTTTGGCCCAGTACCTTCATACGTGGGAAAGGCATAGGCAAGCGGCCCGCTTTCGGCCCGCCAGATGCCGCCTTCAACGCCATCCTGATGAGCCAGGGCAACCGCGACGGCCGCGGTCAGATCGGCGCGAAGCCGATTGTCCGGGCGTTCCGGAATCGAACCAGACCAGCCGGCGATGTAGAAATCGTAGCGTTCACGGATCAGACCGCAGGCCCGTGCCACGACGGCCTCTGACTGGTCCACCTGTGCCTGGGTGGACTGGCGATAGAGTTGGATCAGCAGGATACCTACCGCCACGCTGGCGACCAGCGAAAGGCTCCACACCCCAAGCAGCCGAACTTTTAGCGAATGCAGCGGCAAACCTCTGATGGCGCCGCCAGACCCGCCAGGGCGGTCAGACGACTTGGACGTCCTTCCAAAAGCCGAAGAGATCGCGAACCTGTTCCATTTTGGGTTGCGGGCTCTCGTACGACCACGCGGCACGTGCGAACCGCTGGCCGTCGATCGTCGCGTCGTAGAACTGCACGCCGTGCGGGCAGGCGAGGTCGGACTCCGTCTTCGGGGCTTTCTGCAGCCATTCCAGGCGCGTGGCGCTTGGCGGGAAGTAGGCGTAGCCGCCCGTTTCGACGATGTCGCTGCTCTCGGCGATCACGTGGCCGTTCAGGATTGCTTTCATGTGCCGGTCTCTCCTCTTGGCTCCCCCCAAGATAGGGACGCCCGTGCCGTCCTGCTATGGTTTGGCACGCAGGAACGTCATGGACGCGTAAGCGCCCAGCCAGGATCCGGCGGCGGCGAAACCGACATAGACCCAGTTCTGGGTGTAGCTGATGACCGCGAAGGAGGAGAGCAGGTACCAGACGCTGCTCCAGTTCGCAGCGGCCAGGCGCTTTCGCGCCGCCACGGAAGAGGAGAACATCACATAGACCGCATCCGTCGCCGCGGTGGCGAGCACCACCCCGCCCGCCGTGATCGGATCAATGGTAAGCAGCACACCAGGAAACGGCGTCACAACACGGCTCTGATCATCTTGAAAGCGTGATCGACAGTGGCGGCGCGGATGGCGGTGCGGTCGCCAGGAAAGATGTGCCGTTCAGAGATGGCGGGCTTTCGGGTGCGGGCGAGGCCGAAACACACCAGGCCGACCGGTTTCTCCGCACTGCCGCCGCTCGGCCCCGCCACGCCCGTGACCGAGATTGCGACGGCGGCGTGCGAGCGAATGAGTGCCCCTTCGGCCATGGCGCGGGCGACCTGCTCACTGACCGCGCCGTGTGCCTCGATCAGCGGCATCGGCACGCCGATCATCTGGTTTTTGGCGTCGTTCGAATAGGTGACGAAGCCGCGGTCCACTACATCCGAGGAGCCCGCGATGGCGGTCAGCGCGGCGACAATCAGACCACCCGTGCAGCTTTCCGCGGTCGCCAGCATGATCCCCTTGCCTCGGCAGGCGGTGAGCAGAGATTCGGCGTCTTGAAGAATGGAATCAGGAAGCATCGTTCTATCCGGTTCGGTTTTGGCAGCCCGAGCGTGACCTCAGGCTCGGCGATTGTCCATCGCCGGCCGCCGATCGGCGTGATTTGCGCCGCCGGGTGCCCCATGTATATTGCTGTATAATAGTCAATGGAGGTACCCATGAACGCCCCAGTCAGCCCGGCGGTATTGGGCGACCCGTGGACAATGCCGCTCAGCCAGATCGACGTCGCGAACCCGCGGCTGTTCCAGGAGGACATCTGGCCGGACTGGTTCGCACGCCTGAGGCGCGACGATCCGGTGCATTTCACCGCGGAGAGTGATTTCGGTCCGTACTGGTCGGTCACCAGATACAAGGACATCATGAAGGTGGAGACCAACCCGCAGGTCTTCTCCTCGGCGTCTGGGATCACCCTGTTGGAGCAGTCCACACAGCACAGGTTGGCGATGTTCATCGCCATGGACCCGCCAAAGCACGACATGCAGCGGCTGGTGGTGGCGCCGATCGTGGCACCCGGCAACTTGGCCCACATGGAGGGCACGATCCGGGAGCGCGTGATCAGGATCCTCGACGGGCTGCCGCGAAATGAGCCGTTCGACTGGGTCGAGCAC
Organism: uncultured Alphaproteobacteria bacterium; assembly: GCA_963817185.1. Taxonomy (GTDB): domain Bacteria; phylum Pseudomonadota; class Alphaproteobacteria; order Acetobacterales; family Acetobacteraceae; genus Rhodopila. The sequence continues at coordinate 960,288 of CAWFNN010000009.1, forward strand.
GTGTCGATCGAACTGACGACCCAGATGCTCGCGACATTGTTCGATTATCCGTTCGAGCGACGGCGGGATCTGACCTATTGGTCCAATGTGGCCACGACCAACTTCGCCGATCCCAACGCACTGGTGAAGAACGAGGACGAACGGTTCGCCGAATTGCAGAAAATGGCGGCCGCGATGATGGCATTGTGGAACCAGCGAGTGAACGCGCCGCCTGCCACTGACCTGATCTCCATGCTGGCGCATGGCGAGGCGACGCGGAACATGGATCCGATGGAGTTCATGGGCAACTGCGTGCTGCTGATCGTAGGCGGGAATGATACGACCCGCAATTCCATCAGCGGCGGGGTGTGGGCGCTGAACAAGCATCCGGACGAGTATCGCAAGCTGCGGGAGAATCCCGGGCTGATCCCGACCATGGTGCCCGAGATCATCCGCTGGCAGACACCTTTGTCCTATATGCGGCGGACCGCGCTGACGGATTGCGAGCTGGGGGGCAAGACGATCAGGGCGGGTGACAAGCTGGCGATGTGGTATATCTCAGGCAACCGCGACGCCGAGGCGATCCCGGATGCGGATCGCTTCATCATTGACCGCGCCCGTCCCCGCCAGCACCTGTCATTCGGGTTCGGCATTCATCGATGCGTCGGCAACCGCCTGGCGGAATTGCAGCTGACGATCCTGTGGGAAGAGATCATGAAGCGCTTCCCGTTCATCGAGTTGATGGAAGAGCCCAAACGAGTGTACTCGGTGTTCGTCCACGGGATATCGTCTATGATGGTGCGAGTTCCCGGCTAATGATCGCGCCGAGCGGAACGTCCCCGGCGCGTGAATCATGCGATTAAACAAAGAGATAGACCATGTTCGGCCTGCACAGTCAGGCTGAAAATGGTCTAGTGTGGAGGTTGCGAAGTCCGCCATACTGTGGATCATTCCCGGAGCGGACTTCGGAACCACAAACCACACTAGAAAACAATGCCTTGCCAGTGTCCTCATCGATTCGGAAGTTCGTAGGGCGGCTGATCCAGGCATGGCGAACTTCCGAATCGGGACACTAGAGCGATATCAGCCTGACTCGAATCGCGAAGCAACCTCAGGCTGATGAAATTGCTCGGTGAATATGAGCCAGAGCGTTTCCACTGAAGGTGAAAGCGCTCTGGAAATCCTTCGGATTCCGGATTTGAATTTCGGGTGCCACCGTGCCGCGGATGTGGCCGGCTATGGCTCAACCGCGGGTTTCCTGATCCGCGTGGACGCCTTGTCGACCAGCGCGGCGAACAAGCGGTTCCGGAAAGGAAAGACGGCGAGGCCCGCGAACGAATCGCCGATTGCCTCTTCATCCGAGCTCCTCGGATATTGCGATCTCCGGATGGCAGTGCTCTGGACACGCGCGAAATTGGCAACCGCCGGAAGCCTGCTCCAACGGCATGCTCGCCATCGGCAAGATTCCGATCGGCCCACCGCGGCGGACATTCGGAGCAGGTCAAGGTGGGGCCGCTGTTACACCTCGGTGCTGTCCTCTTCGCGGCCGCGGAAGTACGCGCGAAGCTGATCCCGCAGGCGCGCCTTCCGGTCGGTCAATTGCCACAGGCCTTGCCAGTCGCGCTTGATATCTTTGGCCGGGTTGAACCGATTCCTCCACAGGACCGCCGAACGATTGATGTAGCCGCGATTTCGTTTGGCGCCGTGGAAATAGTGCAGCAGCAGGCCGTCGACGAAGCCGATGTTGCCCTTGATGCAGGACTCGGCGCGCGCCTGCCACTCGAAACACCAATCGGTGTAGGTCGGGCAGTCGCGGACGATCTCTGCATTGAGGCTCTTCGCGATTTCGCCGGTCAGGCCGCAAGCCATGTAGCGGTCGGCGGACCCGACGATAGCGAAGTCGATCAGGCCGCCGAGGTGATCCCACCCGTCGCGCCGGCAGGCCCAGGCATAGCCCGGATGCCACACGCTGTAATGCTCCGCACTCGCGTCCATGGAGCCAATCTGCCGCATCCACTGGGCAACGAACCCGTCGAACGACCGCAGCGGCTCGTGCCGGGGCCCGAGGTCGGTCGCGTGGGCGAACATCTGCACGACGCTGAAGTGCTGGAGTTGATGGATGGTCTCAGCCACGATATCGGGGCGCGCGAACCGGACGTCGGCGTCGATCCAGGCAACGTACTTCCAGTCGGCCGGCAGGCGGGAGACGCCGATATTGATGAGATTTTCCTTGTGCCAAATTTCATGGCTGGTGCGAAGGCGGATGTGCCTGGGATTGGCGGGGTCAGTGATCTCGAAGTCGCGATCGCCGTAAGCCGCTTCGACCGTGTAAAGAACCGCGCCGGCATCGGTTATGTATTTCTGGAAATCCCGGTAGAGGGCATAGCGCGAGCGGTAGCGGGATGGATTGATGATCGGCGCGACGACGTAAAGCGGCGCATTAACCGGCTGAATCGACAGCTTGGGCATGGTTGAACTATGACCTTTCGGGTTCATCTGAAATTGCTGATTTGGGCGTGAGTCGACGTGGCGGGCGATCCACATCGACCATTTCCACGCACACAGATCGAGGGAAGCCGGGCACGTCGAAGGATCTGCGGAAGATAATCCCTGCATTCGTGGCCTCGATCACTGGCGGACGCCGGACCATGACGTGGCAGAGCTGCTTCTAGGCGACCATGCCTTCGTCCGGGTCGATCGCTCGGCTTGGCTCCATCACCAACCGCGAGATCGGTGCCTCGGGCGTCACGGGTCCCAGGCGACCGGTTATCGCCGTCGAATCGGCGCGCATCACATGGGCAGTGTGTTTCATCGCCTCGATACCAGTGGCAAAGCCGGGACCGCCTTTGACCCCGGAGACCGCAGGCGATGAATCCGAACGTGTCGCCGCACCGGGTGCGGCCGGCGGCACTTGGCGCGGCGGCGCGGGCGGTGGTCGTGGCGCGACCGCACGCGGTCGCAGCCGTGGCATGGGATGCGCCATGCGTGCCGTTTCACCCGAGTGTTCCCGTTTCGTCTGCATCGCTTCCAGGACGATGCGGCACAGTTCGGCCATTCTCCCGTGAGCAGCCGCGTTCCCGCGATGCAGCAGGACTTTCCGGTCCGAGAGGCCGGAACGCGACGAACGCCGCGAATTGTCCACCGCTGCGGCGCCAAATCCGGCCACACGCCCGACCACGCCCGCCGGGGACGCGTTGCAGGCTTCGATTAGTTCCGCGACGGCAGTGCTCGCCCTGTTGGCATCTCCGCCTGAACCGGGTCGATAGAGTGAATAAATAAAGCTGAGGATAATCGCGAAACAGGGGTGGATAGTTGCCAAACAGCAGTCGATCGGGCCGGGCTGGGATGCGGGCTGGAGCATGAGATACCCAAATAATACTCAGAGACGATCGTTCGTAAAATGTTCTTATCCTTCTACCTCAAGTTACCAGAGAACACAACGAGAAAATGCGCGGTCCAACCCTATTTGCAGGACTCCTTTGCACTCCTTTGCCGATTTGAAGTCCGTGCGCCGCTGTTCCGTGCGCCGCTGTCTTCCCGGGCCGGTTTTGTGGGGCCCTCGCTCCGCTATGGCGCCAGCGCAGCACCGGCCGGACGGCGGCAGTCATTGGCTCCGTAGAACACACCGGGTTGGGGTGGGTGAGTCGCCACCGTATCAGGCCCGACAGCGGCGGACATCCCGGCCGTCAGAGCGCCGGAGGCGATCAGCGCGACGGCGCCCGATGGTGGTTCCGCGCGGATGCGATAGCCCATTTGCTCAAGCAGCGCCGCGGTGTCGGGCGACAGCGCGAAAGGTTCGGCGTACAGCACGTCGGGCATCCACTGCTGATGCAGGCGGGGGACGTCCACCGCTTCCTGCGAATTCATCCGGTTATCGATCATGTTGAGAATCGTCTGCACCACTATGGTGATGATCCGCGGGCCGCCGGGGGAACCGAGCACCATCTCCACCGACCCATTCTTCAACACGATCGTCGGCGCCATCGAAGACAGCGGCCGCTTGCCGGGCGCGATCGCGTTGGCCTCGCTCTGCACCAGGCCGAACTTATTGGGGACACCGGGCTTACTGGTGAAATCATCCATCTCGTCGTTGAGCAGGAAGCCGGTGTCGCCGGCGATCACGCCCGCGCCGAAGCCGCCATTGATCGTCATGATGACGGACACTGCATCGCCTGCCTTGTCGAGGACCGAAAACGCGGTCGTCTCCAGCCTTTCCCCCGGCGCCGGGACGGCCGGACCAAGGCTGGCCGATGATATCGCCTTATCGCCGATCAGTCCGCGCAAGCGGGCGGCGTAATCCTTGGACAACAGGCGGGTCAGCGGGGGGTGCACGAACGCCGGGTCACCCAGGTAGCTGTCCCGGTCGAAGAAGGACAGCCGGAAAGCTTCGGCCATGACATGGACCGCGTCGGCCGCATGGAAGCCCATGCCGCGCAGGTCGTAGCCCTCCAGTATGTTGAGAATTTCGCAGATCGTGGTGCCGCTGGACGACGGGGCGGGCCGGCTTCGATAACATAACCCCGTAGGTGCAGGTCAGCGGGGATGCCTCCGCGATACGATACGCAGCGAAGTCGGCCGCGGTGATGATCCCGCCGCCGGCTCGGGAGGCAGCCTCGACCGCCGGCGGGAATCTTGCCCGCTATAGAAGGCGGCGGGACCTTGCTCGGCAATGGCCTGCAGGGTCGCGGCCAGATCAGGCTGGCGCAGCCGGTCGCCGGCCAGTAGCGGAGACATGTCCGGATGCAGGAAGATGTGCGCCGCGGTCGCGTTTTGCCGCAGAACTTTGGGCGCCGCGCGCCAGGATGTCGGCATCGGCCGACGGTCAGTACAAAGCCATCACGCGCCAGCCGGATCGCGGGGGCCATGACACTGGCGCGCGGCATCGTGCCGTATTTCGTCAGCGCGGTGTCGAAGCCCGAGCACGGTGCCCGGAACGGCGACAGCCTTCCAGCCGATACAGGCTGACAGTCGGGACCGGCTCTCCACGGCCGTCGAGATACATGTCTCGGGTGGCGGCAGCGGGGGCTGTCTCGCGAAAATTCAGGAAGATATTGCGGCCATCGGCAAGATGCGCGGTCATGAAGCCGCCGCCGCCGATGTTGCCGCAGCAGGGGTTCACGACCGCCTCGGCGTAGCCCACGGCGACGGCTGCATCGACGGCATTGCCGCCCTTGCGGAGGATATCGGCCCCCACCTCGGTAGCCAGCCGCTGTGCGGAAACGACAAGGCCGGTAGTCGATTCCGTGGGTGGCAGAGACGCAGCCCGGGCGGACACCGAAAGCGCCAGAAGGCAGAGCAGCAGGCCGCAGGTTCGACGCATATGCGGAATGGTCCTGCCCGCCAGTAGTTGCCGTCCGATAGCCAGTTGCTGCTGCCCCATCATAGCCGTTCCCTGGTCAAACGTGCGCAGGCACAACATTTTGGTGAGTTCGGGCGCTCCGATTCCCAACCGCCATGATCACCCGGCGGCGAACCTCCCTACCAGCAACGACCGCGGCGTCGCCACCGGCAAGTGTGGACACGATCGCACCGGCAGCGCAATCCGCGTTGACTCCGCCGCCGCCCCCCGTCATAAGCCCGCCATCCGGGCTACATCCGCTACCCGGTCCCCGCCCGACGCGGGGGCTACGCCGCTCCGCGAGGGTTCGCGCAGCGGCGCTTAATCGTTTGGAGTATCGCGCGACGGCGCGTTGGGAGTCACATCACCCGTGTTCGAAGCACTTTCGGACAAGCTCTCAGGGGTTTTCGACCGGCTCCGCACCCGCGGATCGCTGAACGAGGCCGACGTCACCGAAGCGCTGCGGGAAGTCCGCCTGGCGCTGCTGGACGCCGACGTCGCCCTGCCGGTGGTGCGCGACTTCATCGCCAAGGTCCGCGAGCGCGCGATCGGCGCCGAGGTGCTGTCCTCGGTCACGCCCGGCCAGCAGGTCGTGAAGATCGTCAACGACGTGATGATCGAGGCGCTGGGCGGCGAGGGCGCGGTCCCGATCAACCTGAACGCCGCCGCGCCGGTGCCGATCCTGATGGTCGGCCTGCAAGGCTCCGGCAAGACCACGACCTCCGGCAAAATCGCCCGCCGGCTGAAGGACCGCCTGAAGCGCCGGGTGCTGCTGGCCAGCCTGGACACCCAGCGCCCGGCCGCGCAGCTGCAGTTGGCGCAGCTCGCCGACCAGGCCGGCGTGCCCAGCCTGCCGATCGTCGCCGGCCAGACCCCGGTGCAGATCGCCAACCGCGCGATGGATGTCGCTCGGCGGGAAGGCTTCGACGTCGTCATCCTCGACACCGCCGGCCGGCTGTCCATCGACCAGGAACTGATGGACGAGGTCCGGACTGTCCGCGCCGCCACCAACCCGGCGGAGACGCTGCTGGTCGTCGATGCGATGACCGGCCAGGACGCCGTCAACACCGCCAAGGCGTTCAACGACGCGCTGTCCATCACCGGCATCGTGCTGACCCGCATGGACGGCGACGCCCGCGGCGGCGCGGCGCTGTCGATGCGCGCCATCACCGGCGCCCCGATCAAGCTGATCGGCGTCGGCGAGAAGCAGGACGCACTGGAGGATTTCCATCCCGAACGCGTCGCCGGCCGCATCCTCGGCATGGGCGACATCGTCGGCCTGGTGGAACGCGCCACCGAAACCATCGACCAGGCGGAGGCCGAAAAGCTCGCCGCCAAGATGATGAAGGGGAAGTTCGACCTGGAGGATTATGCCAGCCAGCTTCGCCAGATCAGCAAGATGGGCAGTCTTTCCGGCATCCTCGGGATGCTGCCCGGCGTCGGCAAGATCAAGCAGCAGCTTGAGGGCGCCGACCTGGATACGAAGATCCTCAAGCGTCAGGCGGCGATCATCTCGTCGATGACGCTGAAGGAACGGCGCACGCCCGGACATCATCAAGGCCAACCGCAAGAAGCGCATCGCCGCCGGCTCCGGCACCTCGGTCCAGGACGTCAACCGGCTGCTGAAGCAGTTCGACGACATGTCCACGATGATGAAGAAAATGAGCAAGCTGGGGCAGAAGGGCCTGATGCGTCATGGCCTCGGCGCCCTGATGCCGAAAGGCATGACCCCGCAAAACCGCCGACCTTACTGAACGACACCGGACCGTCCAGGAGACTGATTACATGGGCCTGAAAATCCGCCTCGCCCGCGCCGGCGCCAAGAAGCGCCCGTACTACCACATCGTCATCGCCGACAGCCGCAGCCCGCGCGACGGCCGCTTCATCGAGCGCGTCGGCAGCTACAACCCGATGCTGCCCGCCGAACATGAGGACCGCGTCCGCCTGCAGCCGGAACGCCTGGCGCATTGGATCGGCAACGGCGCCGTGGCCACCGAGCGCGTGGCGAAGTTCCTCGGCAAGGCCGGCCTGGCGCCGATGCCGAAATGGAATGAGCAGCCGGTGCAGTCCGCACCGAAGAAGAAGGCGCAGGAGCGCGCCAAGGCCGCCGCGGCCGCCGCGGCCGCCTGAAGGACCAGATCGGTGCCGGCAAGCCGCATCCAGTTGGGCGTGATCGGCCGGGCACACGGCGTGCGCGGGCTGGTGAAGGTCACCAGCCACACCGCCGATCCCGCCGATCTGACCGCGTACGGACCGCTGTCCGACGCGCAGGGGCGTCGTCTACGCCCTGCGCTGGAAGGCCGACGGCATCGCCGAGGTTGTCCCGGATCGTCGACGGCGTGCCGGTCAAGGTGACCGACCGCGCCGCGGCGGAGAAGCTGACCAACACGCAGGCTCTTCATCGACCGGTCCGCCCTGCCGCCGGCGGACGAGGACGAATACTACCTGGCCGACCTGATCGGCTCGTCCGTCGTGGACCCGGCGGGCCGGTCGCTCGGGACGGTTGTCGGTGGTGCACGACTACGGCGCCGGCGCCAGTCTGGAGATCGACCGGGCCGAGCGCCCCGCTGATCGTGCCATTCACCGCCGCCTGTGTGCCGACGGTGGATATCGCCGCCGGCCGGCTGGTCGTGGCGCTGCCGGACGAGATCGTCGTTGCCGCCGGACGCGGAGAGTCGATCCGGACGATCGCCGGCCGGACAGCGGAGGCAGCGGCGGCATGACCTGGCGCGCCTCCGTCCTGACCTTGTTCCCCGCCATGTTCCCGGGTCCGCTTGGGCAGTCCCTGGCCGGCCGAGCGCTGGAAACCGGGGTGTGGTCGCTGGACGTGACCAACATCCGCGATTTCGCCGGCGACCGGCACCAGACGGTGGACGACACCCCGTTCGGCGGTGGCGCGGGCATGGTGCTGCGGCCGGACATCGTCGATGCGGCGGTGGAATCGGTCGCCGACGACCGCCCGGTCGTGTGCCTGACGCCACGGGGCCGGCGCTTCACCCAGGCCGATGCACAGCGTTTCGCCGCCGGCCAGCGGGGATGATCCTGCTGTGTGGCCGCTACGAAGGCATCGATCAGCGGGTCATCGACGCACGCGCGATGGATGAAATCAGCATCGGCGACTATGTGCTGTCGGGCGGCGAACTGGCGGCGCTGGTGCTGCTGGACAGCATCGTGCGGCTGCTGCCCGGGGTGATGGGCGCCGCCGAAAGCGCGGTGGAGGAAAGTTTCTCCGCCGGTCTGCTGGAATACCCCCACTACACCCGCCCGGCCGAATGGCAGGGGCGCCGCGTGCCGGACGTGCTGCTGTCCGGCCATCACGGCGCCGTCGCTGCCTGGCGGCAGGCGGAAGTCGGAACAAATCACCCGCGAACGCCGCCCCGATCTGTTGGCCTCCGATCTGTCGGCATCGCGACCGCGGCTTCATAGGAAAGCAAGAGGACAAAGTCATGAACATCATCCAGCAGTACGAGGCCGAACAGATCGCCCGCCTGACCAGCACCCGCGCCGTGCCGGACTTCATTCCGGGCGATACGCTGCGCGTCTCGGTGAAGGTCGTCGAAGGCGAGCGCACCCGCGTCCAGGCGTTCGAGGGCGTCTGCATCGCCCGGTCGAACAAGGGCCTGAACAGCAACTTCACCGTGCGCAAGATCAGCTACGGCGAGGGCGTGGAGCGCGTGTTCCCGCTGTACGCACCGACGATCGCCGAGATCGCCGTGGTGCGCCGTGGCGACGTGCGCCGCGCCAAGCTGTATTATCTGCGTGGCCGCAGCGGCAAGTCGGCGCGTATCGCGGAACGGGCCCGCTCGACCACGCCGCAGGCCGAGACCGCCGCGGCGGAGTAACGCGAGACCTGGGCGCGATCGCGCCCCGGGCCGGGATGCCGCGTCAGGCGGCGTGCCGCACGGCGACGAGGAAACGAGCCACCTTCTCCTTCAGCATCGCCGCCTGTCGCGCCACCTCGGTTGGCGCCTCCATCACACCACCCGCCTGGTTTCCCGTTTCGCGCACCCGGCTCGGCGTCGTGTGAACCCCGCCCGTCCCGTGGCGTTACAAATCCGACCGCCAAGCCTTGGCAATGAGGCAGTGGAGTGCGACAAACAGACCGACCCGTCATGGGGATCTGGATACAGCGCTTGCGCGTTGGTTGACGGTCCTCGGCGTTGGTGCCATGTGTCACGGCTTGGCAGCCCACAACCAAAGGACAGGAAACATGTATTCCGACGTTTCGCTTTTCATCGACGGCAACTGGGGCCCGGCCGCCGCCGGCCGCACGATCGACGTCGTCAATCCGGCCACCGGCGACAAGATCGGCACCGTCCCGCACGCGGCGATCTCCGATCTCGATCGCGCCCTGGAAGCCGCCGACAAGGGGTTCAGGACCTGGCGGAAAGTGTCCGCCTTTGACCGCTCCAAGGTCATGCGCAAGGCCGCCGACATCCTGCGCGAGCGCGCGGACAAGATCGCCACGCTGATGACCATGGAACAGGGCAAGCCGCTCGCCGAGGCCAAGAGGCGAAGTGCTGGCCGGCGCCGACGTGATCGACTGGTTCGCCGAGGAAGCCCGCCGCGCCTACGGCCGCGTGATCCCCGCCCGCGCCGAGGGCGTCTATCAGCTGGTGATCAAGGAGCCGGTCGGCCCGGTCGCCGCGTTCACGCCGTGGAATTTCCCGATCAACCAGGTCGTGCGCAAACTGTCGGCGGCGCTGGCCGCCGGCTGCTCGATCATCGTCAAGGCGCCGGAGGAAACGCCGGCCTCCCCCGCCGAACTGATCCGCGCCTTCGCCGATGCCGGCGTGCCGGCCGGCGTGATCAACCTGGTCTACGGCGTGCCGTCGGAAATTTCCGAATATCTGATCCCGCATCCGGTGATCCGGAAGATGTCGTTCACCGGCTCGACCGTGGTCGGCAAGCAACTGGCGGCGATCGCCGGCGCGCACATGAAGCGGGTGACGATGGAACTGGGCGGCCACGCGCCGGCCATCGTGTTCGACGACGCCGATGTCGATGTCGCCAGCCGGCATGCTGGCCGGCGCCAAATTCCGCAACGCCGGGCAGGTCTGCGTGTCGCCGACCCGGATGCTGGTGCAGGAGAAGGTGTACGAGCAGTTCGTCGACGGCTTCGTCGCCCACACGAAGAAGCTGAAGGTCGGCGACGGCCTGGAAGTCCGGCACGACCATGGGGCCGCTGGCCAACGCGCGCCGCATCACGGCGATGGAAACCTTCATCGGCGACGCCCGCAGAAGGGCGCCACCGTCCGCACCGGCGGCAGCCGCATCGGCAACAAGGGCAACTTCTTCGAGCCGACGGTGCTGACCGACGTGCCGATGGAAGCGCGCGTGCATGAACGAGGAGCCGTTCGGCCCGCTGGCGATCATCTCGCCGTTCCGCGGCTTCGACGACGTGGTGGCCGAGGCGAACCGGCTGCCGTTCGGCCTGGCCTCCTACGCCTACACGCGGTCGGCGAAGACGGCGAACGCCATCGCCGCGGCGGTGGAAGCCGGCATGATGACGATCAACCACCATCGGCCTGGCGCTGCCGGAGGTGCCGTTCGGTGGCGTGAAGGACTCCGGCTACGGCTCCGAAGGCGGCTCCGAGGCGATCGAGGCCTATCTGAACACCAAGTTCGTCACCCAGGCGGGCCTGTAAGTCCGCCCGGCTGGCGGTGATCCCGCCAGCCGGGTGTTTGCGACCGCGAATGCAGCCCGGGCCGTGACCTTAGGGCGCCCGGGCGCACCCGCCGGGATTGGCATCAGACCCCGACCATCACGTCGGAGGCCTTCACCACGGCGAAACGCCTTCATGCCGGGCTTCAGTTGCAGTTCCTCGGCGGCCTCGTTGGTGATGGAGGCGGTGATCGTCACGCCGGCGGAAATGTCGATCGTGACGTGGGTGGTGGTCGCGCCGGGCTTCACCGTCTGATGGTGCCGGCGATCTGATTGCGAGCGGATAGTTTCATCTCGAAGCTCCTGAGAAATCGCCACGAAGGCATCGCCGATTTAAGACAACGACAGTGAACTGCGATCGTGTGGCCGTTAGCGATTCGTTAGCGTTTGGGGCCATTCATATGGAAACGGCGGCCGGATGACCGACCGCCGCGTACCGAGGAAAACCGACGGGCTCCATCGTCGTCCCCTGTCCGGCACACCATCGGAGACCTCGACCATCAAAATCAAGCCTTTTCGACAGCATCGTCAGCGCGACGACGTGTCCACGCGCCGCGCCAATGCCTGGCCGTCGTGCTTCGCGTACAACAGTATTCGTATGATCACGCACCGGACGATGACTTGCCCGATCTACTCCGCTCGGTGGGCGCGCGCAACACGTTGCAGCGCCGTCAGGTGCTTGCGGGCCGCCGCTGCGCAGTCTTCCTCGATCGCACGGTATCGGGTCACCACCGCCTGCCCCAGTTCCGTCAGGCTCGCGCCGCCGCCGCCGCTGCCTCCGGCCGCGGTTTGCACCACCGGGGCGCCCAGCGTGGCGTTCAGGTCCTCCACCAGTTCCCAGGTCCGCCGATAGGAGATATGCAGCGCCCGGCCGGCCGCGGAAATCGAGCCGGATCGAGCGATTTCCTCCAGTACCGCGACCTTGCCGGGCCCGATTCGGGCGCCGGTCGCCAGGTCCACCCGGATGCTCAGGCGGTTCGCCGATCTGGCCGAAGCCGCGGGACTCGAAGCCGGGGACGATGTCTTTGACGCTGCCATGACGCACCGAAACACGCCTCTCGGCGGAGATCAACCGGTCGTGACGACCGCCCGGCCGGACCATGCACCGTCAGGCCATTGTCGTCATATGCGGTTCGCTATACCGTGAGACAAAGGAGATCAAACCGATGAAGCGGATGGTGCTCGCTCTGATATTGCTGTCTGCACCGTTCGTCCTGCCGCCGCTCCAACCCTCATATGCCGCCGAAATCACCGATGCTACCGGACGGACGGTCACGATCCCCGACCATCCGGAACGCGTCCTTCCCGCCGGCCCACCCGCCGCTGTCCTCCTCGCCGCCATCGCTCCCGCCAAGATGCTGGGTTTTCCCGGCCCGCCCGGCGACGCAGGCCGATCCGCCCTGGCTCCGTCGGCAAGCGGACTACCCACGGTGCCGCGCCTGACCGGGCATCCGGACATCGGGCCGGCGATGCGCGATCTGCGCCCGGACCTGATCATCGACTACGGCAGCATCGCCCCGCGCTACCAGCAACTGGCGCGGGAAACGCAGCAGAAGACCGGCATCCCCACCCTGTTGTTCGACGGCGCCCTGGATCAGATCCCATCCGTCGCCCGCACGCTGGGCCAGATCCTGCACCAGCCGGAACAAGCCGAGGTCGTCGCAAGGGTCGCCGAGGCGATCCTGGCGCTGCCGGTTCCAGCAAGCAACCACCTTCATGTGCTGTATGTCCGCGGCGCCGACGGGCTGCGCGTCGCCGCCCCCGGCACCGACGTCACCGCGATTTTCCCGCGTCTCGGTTGGCAGGTCGTCGCCCCCGAGGGCACCGGGACATTCCGCCAGGCCAGCGCGGAGGCGATCCGCGCCCTCGATCCCGACATCATCATCCTGGCCGACCCGGCGGCTAAGGCCGTCCTGGGCACCGCGCCATGGGCCAGCCTGCGTGCCGTGCGCGACGGCCACGCCTATATCGCGCCGTCGGTACCGTTCGGCTGGATCGAGGAGCCCCCTTCTATCAACCGCCTCCTGGGCGTGGCCTGGCTGCGCGGCGGCGATCCTCTCACCCTGGCGGCCCTGTTCAATGCCACCGTCTACGGCCGGGCCCTGACACAGCAGCAGCTTATGGCGATCGCTGGCACTACCCCCTCACTGTCACCATGGCTTGGCACGTATGCCCCGAGCGAAACCGGCCACCCGGACAGGCCGCATCGTGTCGGGACAACGCCGACACCAGAGGCAAAACCGTGATCCCGCGGGGGGCGATGCGCCTCGTCTGCTTCCTGCTGATGGTCCTGGCGCCGTTCGCAGCCAGCGCCCAGAGCCTCACGGTGTTCGCCGCAGCCAGCCTGACGGATGCGATGAACGACATTTCTGTCCTGTGGGTGAAGGCGGGGCATGCGGCGCCACGCCTGTCCTTCGCGTCCAGTTCGACCCTGGCGCGGCAGATCCAGCAAGGCGCGCCGGTCAACGTATTCGCGTCGGCCGACGAGAAATGGATGGACTATCTCGCCAAGGCCAATCTGATCGTCCCCGGCACCCGCCACGATATCCTCGGCAATGACCTTGTGCTGGTCGTACCGGCGAACCACCCGATCCACGTCGACCTCGGGCCCGGCCTGGATCTGGCAGCCCTGCTCGGTCCCAACGGAAGGCTGGCCGTCGGCGACCCCACACACGTGCCCGCCGGCATCTACGCGGAGCAGGCTCTGCGCAAGCTGGGCCTGTGGGACAAGGTCGCCCCGCGCCTCGCCGCCGCGGCCGACGTGCGATCCGCCTTGCTGCTGGTGGAGCGTGGCGAGGCGCCCGCCGGCATCGTCTACGGCACCGACGCGGCCGTTTCCAAAGCCGTGACGATCGCCGGTGTGTTTCCGCCCGCCAGCCATGACGCGATCACCTACCCGTTCGCGCGTGATCAAAACCGGCGACACGCCCCAGGCCCGCGCCTTCCTTGCCTTCATGTCTACACCGGCGGCACGTGAGGTCTGGGTCAAACGCGGCTTCAAAGTGGAATAGAAAACGGCGATACCTCCTGCACTCCAACCATTTGCAGGGCGAAATGGGCCATCTTTCGCGCCAACTTCCTCGATCGGCAGCCGACCGTCGGGCTGGTACCAGGTGTAGGCCCAGCTCACCATGCCGCCGATGGCCAGGGCGGCCACGCGAACATCGACGATCTTGAATTCGCCCGCGTCAGCGCCTTCTTCCAGCAGTTCGCTCAGCACCCGGTCGAACCGCTTTGCGCAGCGCGTTGATCTCGGCCAAGACCGGCTTCTGAGAGGTGCTTTTCCTCGCGAAAATATACCGCGATATTGGCCTGCCGCTGCAGAACGACCTTGCTGAAGTTAACGATCCCATCGAACAGCCGTTCAGAAGGGGTGCCAGGCTGCTGCGCCGCCCGTGCGATCGCATCCAGCGACATCTCGATCGTCGGACGGCAGATCGCCTCCAGCAGTTCGACCTTGCTGCGGAAAGTGCGTGTAGATGAACGGTTTCGTCACCCCCAGCTTGCCGGCGATATCGTCCAGCGTCGTGCCGCTGAAGCCGCGCTCGTAGAACAGCTTCACCGCCTCCTCCAGGATGCGGTCTCGTTTGTAGGCCGATATTTCTTCTCGCATGACGTTTTACCGGAAAAGGCTCCCGGGGCAGCGTAACCCCCCGCCCAAGCTAAGCAGAATTTCGCCGTTTGGGCCATACGGGCAGAGTTACCCGATGGTTTCACGACCCATCGCGAGGAATTTCTCCCGCCGCCGGCTGCGCAGCGTCGCCCCGTCCATGCCGTTCAGGCCGGCCAATGCCTCCTGTATCGCCAGCGCCACCGACTGCAGGGTCGCCGGCTTGTCGCGCTGGGCGCCGCCCAGCGGTTCCGGCACGATCTGGTCGATCAGCTTCAGGCGCAGCAGGTCGTCGGCGGTCAGGCGCAGCGCCTCGGCCGCCACCGGTGCCTGCGCGGCGTCGCGCCACAGGATGGACGCGCAGCCTTCCGGCGAGATCACCGAATAGATCGCGTGTTCCAGCATCAGGATGCGGTCGCCGGCCGCCAGGGCGATGGCGCCGCCGGAGCCGCCCTCGCCGATGATCGTCGCCACGATCGGCACCGGGGCCTCCAGGCACGCCTCGATGGAGCGGGCGATCGCCTCGGCCTGACCGCGGGCTTCGGCGTCGATGCCGGGGAAGGCGCCGGAGGTATCGACGAAGCTGAGCACCGGCAGGTCGAAGCGGCCGGCGAGTTCGACCAGCCGGCGCGCCTTGCGGTAGCCCTCGGGCCGGGCCATGCCGAAGTTGTGCTTGACGCGGGATTCGGTGTCGGTGCCCTTTTCGGTGCCCAGCACCATGACGGGGCGGCCGTGGAAGCGGCCGATGCCGCCCAGGACGGCGGCATCGTCGGCGAAGGCGCGGTCGCCGGCCAGCGGGGTGAACTCGGTGATCAGCGTGTCGATGTAGTCCTGGCCTTCGGGCGGTCGGGATGGCGGGCGACCTGGGTTTTCTGCCAGGGCGTCAGCCGTGCGTAGGTCGTGCGCAACTGCCGGTCGGCGACGGTGGTGAGGCGGGAGACCTCGTCGGCGATGTTGATGCCGTCGGGCTCCGACATCCGCCGAAGCTCCTCGATCTTGCCTTCGAGCTCGGCGATGGGTTTTTCAAAATCAAGGAAATGACGCATGAGGCGGGGGCTTTAGCACACTTCGCGGCCGGGGGAAGCGGGCTTCCCCGTCTCGCCCGCGGTGTTGTTCCGATCCCCGGACCCGCGTGTCGGCGTACGGTTAAAATGTCGCCCCGGCACGTCCGCACCCTGGCACCGGCGACGCGGGCGAGGCGTCACCTGACGCTGCGTCAATCGGCGCCCGGACATCGGGTCGCTGCGGTCGGCCGGTAGTCGCAGGCCTGACGGCGGACGCCGCATGTCCAAATCCTGCCGGCGAACCGGACTGATCCGATCTCACAATAACTATGCGGCCGTAGGGCCAAGGCGTAAATGCGCACTCGATCGTAGTACAAATTAATACCTATTTCGCATATTAAGCACGGCGCCACACACGGTGAAGGGATTTCGTAACCGGTTCAACCCGAAAATGAAACCAGTGCGGAAACATATCGATGGTCATCGGATTATTGATACTGAAAGCTGGGTTTTGGACAGAGCCTATGGTTGTCCTGGAACTCTCGCAGCAATCCAGGCGGCCCAGCCGCGGTGCAATCCAGTCATCAACCTGTCGAGCCGTCTGTGGCGCGGTTTGCCGCCTCGGTGGTGCGTCCGTGTGTTGGCACAGTGCCGCCGCGGCGTGGCAGCGGTCGAATTCGCCCTCGTTCTGCCCGTCCGGATGCTGCTGCTGTTCGGCATGATCTCTGGCAGCGCGGCCTTCCTCACGTGGGGGATGATGCAGGGCTCCTCCCAGTACGGCGCCAGGATCATGTCCACCGGCACGGTCAAGAACAACAGCGCCGGCGCGATCTCGACCAGCAACACGACGGCGACGGTAACCTGCAGTTCTTCGCTTTCAAGCAGCGACGTCGAGTACTACGCCTGCTCCAACCTGCCGAGCTGGGCGTCATTCACCGTAACCACCACCGAGAACTGCGCCGTCCCGAGCGTCAAGCATCAGAGGGCTATCCCCCAGACAGTTGTTTACCGATCGCCGCGCCGCCGTCTCGCTGCTCGTTGGGCTCGCGCTGCCTGCGTTGGCCGGCTTCGCCGCCCTCGGCATCGAAGCGAACCACATCCAATACGAGAAACTGCTGCTTGATCAGGCCGTCGAGGCATCCGCCCTGGCAGGCGCCAACAAGATCGCATCATATTATACATCCGGTACGAACTCGAGTGCGGCCATCGTGTCGTCGGCACAGACAATCGCCTCAGCCAACATGCCGGCAACAACGACCGTTCAGGGCCACGCCGCCCCGCTCGACGGCACCGTCGTCCCCGCCGCGAACGTCGTGCTGGGAAACTGGGATACCACGGCATCAACCTTCACCAGCCTCGCCGCCAGCGGTGGGACGACGCCCGACGCCGTACAGGTCACCGGCCTGGAGACAAGCGCGAACGGCAATCCGGTCGCGATGTTTTTTGGCAATGTGCTTGGCTACGCCACCAAGGATATAACGGCAACGGCAATCGCCAGCTACGGGACCGGGCAATCTTTCAATACGATCGTCATCAATGACCATTCGCAGTCCTTCCTGCCCGACATCGCGTCGCAGCGGGCAGCGGATACCGCCATTCTGAACTGCATCGCCAACGCTGCTGGCAGCGCCTCGAAATTCGGCATCACCACAATCAACGGATCGGCCTGGACTTATTTGCCTTTGACCCAGGCCAGCGTCTCCGGGAACCAGACCAGGATCAACGCGCTGACGTCGTGTATCTCACCGTACACCACCAGCACGAGCCGGACATTGTGCACCGAGGCGGGATTGTCCTCATCATGCAGCGTGGCGCAGTTGCAGGCAGCCTACGCCGCGTCGCTGGCGTCGCTGACCGGTGGCACTGGCATCTCACTGGCGGCCCCGTCGACGGCACAGATCAGCTCTACGTTCGCCGCGTTCTGCCGGTGCCTTCCTCAGTCCAGAGACGCTGTGTGTCGTCCGGGCCGCTTTGTCCGAGCACCACGATGGTATCTTGGCGTTGTCTCGGCGCTTGCTGACGCAAAGAAAGAAGCGCAGACGCACGCCAATCAGGCTGGATACCTCAGATGGTGCGTTCGCCCGGCCATGAAGTCTCGCCTGAGCCGGTATAGGTTCAGCCGCGATGCCTGCATCCGTCCGGTCGGCGTGCATCTGCGTTTCCCCTTGCTGTGCTGCGGGCGGCATAGGCGCGGGAGTCGCGCACGAAGCAGGATCGACGCGCCGCAAGACGACGCGGGGGGCTGGAGCGTCCGCCCCCGTGTCACGGACGGTCGGGACGGTTCCCCATCGTCACCGCATAGGCGACGCGGCGGTGTTTTCTTCGCGCGATGGCTGGCAACATCGGCAACTCATCGAACTCCCATCAAATATTCGCCGGTTTGGCGCTGACTCGCGAGGTGACAGCACAGAGGAAGCCGCCACAGGAAGCCCGAGAGGACGCCCCACGGACGCCCCGGGTGCACCTGCCTTTCTCCGCAGTGACCAACGCGGAAAACGGCGCCGGTCACTGCCGCTTTGGCCTGGTGAGATCGCTGCCGGGGGATTGACTATGGGCGAATATGACCAATGTCCTCGACTGCAAGTGTAGCCTAGGCTACATCATGTGGCGGAGGGCGCACTATATGGCACAAGCTTCACATTGGCCCGGGCAGACAGAGCAGTGAGCGAGGCAGTAATCCGCCCGAACCTGTCCGGCAGAACCGCGCTCGACGGCCAGCAGGCATTGACCGGCCGACGCCGCGGACTGCGCGCGCTGTTGCCGTTCGTCGGACCGGCGGTTGTCGCCTCCATCGCCTACATGGACCCCGGCAATTTCGCGACCAACATCCAGGCAGGCGCACGGTACGGCTATATGCTGCTGTGGGTCGTGCTGCTTGCCAACGTCATCGCCATGCTGTTCCAGGCGCTGTCCGCCCGGCTTGGGATCGTCACCGGACACAGCCTCGCGGCGTTGTGCCGCCTGCATTTCCCGCGGCCCCTGGTCATCGCCATGTGGCTCGCCAGCGAGGTGGCCGCCATGGCGACCGACCTCGCCGAGTCGATCGGCGCCGCCATCGGCATCAGCGTGCTGTTCCACCTGCCGCTGCTGGCCGGTCTGCTGATCACCTTCGCCATCACCTGGGGGCTGCTGACCTTCCAGTCGCGCGGCTTCCGCCCGATCGAACTGATCATCACCGGCTTCGTCGGCATCATCAGCCTGGCCTATCTCGATCGAGCTGTTCATCGCGCCGCCCGACTGGGGTCAGGTGTTCTTCCACAGCGTGGTGCCGCAACTCTCCGGGCCGGACAGCGTGACGCTGGCGGTCGGCATCGTCGGCGCCACGGTGATGCCGCACGCGATCTATCTGCACTCGGCCATGATGACGAACCGGGTGCGAGGCCTTCACCGACGGAACAGCGACGGCGGCTGATCGGCTATTCCAACCTGGAGGTGCTGATCGCCCTGAGCCTCGCCGGATTGGTCAACATGGCGATGGTGGCGATGGCGGCGACGGTGTTCCACCAGGGCCATTCCGACGTGGGCGAGATCGAGACCGCCTATCACACCCTGCTGCCGCTGATGGGCGTGGTCGCGGCGGGCGCGTTCATGACGTCGCTGCTGGCGTCGGGGCTGTCGAGTTCCGTGGTCGGCACGATGGCCGGCCAGGTCATCATGCAGGATTTCGTCGGATTCCGGATCCCGATGTGGGTGCGGCGGGCGGTGACGATGGTGCCGGCGGTGGTCGTGGTGGCGATGGGCGTGAACGCGACCAACGCACTGGTGCTGAGCCAGGTGGTGCTCAGCCTGGTGCTGCCGGTGCCGATGATCGCGC
Source organism: uncultured Alphaproteobacteria bacterium (assembly GCA_963817185.1). Lineage (GTDB taxonomy): Bacteria > Pseudomonadota > Alphaproteobacteria > Acetobacterales > Acetobacteraceae > Rhodopila. The sequence goes on from CAWFNN010000009.1 coordinate 979,698, forward strand.
TTCTCGTGCTGATCCGTCGGCCCGGACGTGATGGCCGGGTTCGCCATCGGGCGCGGTATGCAGGTCGCTGGCCGTGGCCGCGACCGGTGGTCGTGCTGGTGCTGAACGCGATCCTGCTGTTGCAAAGTTTCGGAAATTAGGCAGACCTTGGCGGCGGTAACCAAGCAATGTCAGTGTCCATGGCCGAAACGCCCGATTCGTACCGCCCCGGCACTGCCGGACGAGCCGACCCAGGCCATCCGCTTCGGCAAGGCGCGCACGGCCCAGTCCGGCGCGCTGCTGGAGGACTATGTCGAACTGATCTCCGACCTGCTGGCCAACGGCGGCGAGGCGCGGCCGACCGATATCGCCCGGCGTCTGGGCGTGGCGCATGCGACCGCGATCAAGACGATCGGACGGCTGAAGCGGGAAGGGCTGGCGGTGGCCAAGCCCTATCGCGGCGTGTTCCTGACCGAGGCCGGCGAGCAGCTTGGCCGCCCGCGTGCGCGCCCGCCATCGCGTGGTGGTCGATCTGCTGCTGGCGGTGGGCGTGCCGTTCGAGGCGGCGGAGTCGGATGCCGAGGGTATCGAGCACCACGTGTCGGACACGACACTGGCGGCGTTCGCGCGATTTCTGGCACGCGGGTAGACTGGGTATCCGCAACCGGAGGTCTAAGTCCCTGCTTCAACGGCGGTAAGGCAGCGGGGAGGCATGCACCCGGCGTCCAGGGGGCTGTTTCTTCGGGGCTTTGACCTCACAGCTTCCCGGAAGTCAATCTCCGTACAGGCACTCGTTACATGCTCCGCCCGAGGGCAGAGTCAATGTCATTCCTCGCTGCCCGACATCGCGTCGCAGCGGGCAGCGGATACCGCCATTCTGAACTGCATCGCCAACGCTGCTGGCAGCGCCTCGAAATACGGCATCACCACAATCTGCTGCGACGTCCAGGTTCCAACTTTGCTTGACAGGGATGTGGGACGACGTCGACCGTCCCGTTAACTGCCCCACATCGGCAACGACCATGATGTGCCAGGAACAGATCAATGTGCCGTCTGAGATCGTGGGAGCCGGCAACAGGCGACTGGATTCTCTTTGGCAAGTTCACCGAGTGGACGACGCCCGCCCGCGTCTCTGACCGCAAAACGGATCCTGAGGTGGGGCCTTCCTCAGCTCGGAGGCGCGGACTTCGCGCTACGGAGGCCTCGTGGAACCGGACGCAGGCACTTTACCCGGTATCCTTCGTACCGACCCCGCCCCAACCCTTACTCCCACCCCGAACACCCGCTATATACCTTTCGGAACTACCGCCGAAGGGAGGCACGTCATGATCCGCCAACCCGACCCGAAGCCCGACGTGATGGCTCGCCGCGACAGCATCGTCGCCGGCCTCCGCGCGCTGCTGCCCGAAACCGGCCTGATCGCCGAACCGCTCCGCCTCAAGCCCTACGAGACCGACGGCCTGTCCGCTTACCGCCAGGTCCCCCTCGCCGTCGCGCTGCCGGAAACAACCGAACAGGTCGCCGCCATCCTGCGATACTGCCACCAGAACGGCGTCCGCGTCGTCCCCCGCGGCGCCGGCACCTCGCTGTCCGGCGGCGCGCTGCCGATGGCCGACGCCGTCGTCGTCGGCATGATGCGGATGAACCAGATCCTCGACATCGACTACCCCGATCGCTGCGCCGTGGTGCAGGCCGGAGTCACCAATATCGGCATCACCAACGCCGTCTCCGCCGACGGCTTCTTCTACGCGCCCGACCCGTCCAGCCAGCTTGCCTGCATGATCGGCGGCAACGTCAACATGAACTCCGGCGGCGCTCACTGCCTGAAATACGGCGTCACCGCCAACAATCTGCTCGGCCTGAAGATCGTCACCATCGACGGCGAGATCATCGACATCGGCGGCGCCCACCTCGACGCCGCCGGCTACGACTGGCTCGGTCTGCTCACCGGCAGCGAGGGCCAGCTGGCCATCGTCACCGAGGTCACCGTCCGCATCCTGCGCGGCCCGGAAGGCGCCCGCGCCATGCTTGCCGCGTTCGACTCCAACGAAATCGCCGGTGCCGCCGTCGATGCCATCATCTCCTCCGGCATCATCCCGGTGGCGCTGGAGTTCATGGATCGCCCCGCGATCCACGCCTGTGAGGCCTTTGCCCACGCCGGCTACCCGCTCGACGCCGAAGCCATGCTCATCATCGAGGTCGAGGGCAGTCCCGAGGAACAGGACCGCCTGCTCGGCCAACTCTCGGCCATCTGCCAGAAATTCGACCCGATCAGCCTGAAAGTGTCGCAGTCGGCCGAGGAATCGCTGGCGATCTGGAAAGGCCGCAAGGGCGCGTTCGGCGCTATCGGCCGGATCAGCCCCGACTACCTGTGCATGGACGGCACCATCCCGACCAGCCAGTTGCCGCACGTGCTGCGCCGCATCCAGGAGATGTCCGACAGCTACGGCCTGAAGGTGGCCAACATCTTCCACGCCGGCGACGGCAACCTGCATCCGCTGATCATGTTCGACGCCAACGACCCCGCCAGCTTCCACGCGGCCGAAACCTTCGGCGCCGACATCCTGAAGCTGTGCGTCGAGGTCGGCGGCTGCCTGACCGGCGAGCACGGCGTCGGCGTCGAAAAGCGCGACCTGATGCCGGTGCAGTTCCACGCTCATGAACTCGCAGCAGCAGCGCCGCCTCAAGTCCGCCTTCGATCCGGACTGGCTGCTCAATCCCAGCAAGGTGTTTCCCCTGGCCGAATCCGAACGCCGCTCGAACTGTCGCAAGCCGCATGACCATGGCCCCGCTGTCATTGCGAGGCGCGAAAAGATGCGGCAACCGTGGTGGAAATGCGCTCCGATCGTCGAATCGCACCATCGCTGTGCTGACGGCGGGGGAGGGGGCCGGGGCGTTTGGGTCGGAGCGGGAACGGCCGCATGACGACTGAAGACTCAATCGTCGCGACCGTCGCCGAGGCCGCCCACAGCCGCGAACCGCTGCTGATCGAGGGCAACGGCACCAAAGCCGGCATGCTGCGTCCCGGTTCAGGCGGCGCGCACCCTGTCGACCGCGGGCCTGTCCGGCATCAACCTGTATGCCCCGAAGGAACTGATCATCTCCGCCTGGGCCGGCACGCCTCTGCCCGAGATCGAGGCCGCCTTGGCCGCGGCCGGTCAGCACCTGATCGCCGAACCGCCTGACCTGTCGGCATTGCTGGGCGACGACGGCAAACCGCAGACCATCGGCGGCGTGGTCGCGACCAACCTGTCCGGTCCGCGCCGCGTCGCCTGGGGCGCCATGCGCGACCACGTCATGGGTGTCCGCGCGGTGACCGGACGCGCCGAGATCATCCGTTCGGGCGGACGCGTGCTGAAAAACGTCACCGGCCTCGATCTGTGCAAGCTGCTGACCGGCAGCCACGGCACGCTTGGCGTGATCACCGAGATCACCCTGAAAGTGCTGCCCGCGCCGGAGGCGACCGGCACGCTGGTGCTTCCAGGCCTGGACGCCGCCGCCGCCGTCGCCGCCCTGTCGGCGGCGCTGGGTTCGCCGTTCGGCGTCTCCGGCGCCGCCTGGCTGCCGGCTGAGGCGACCTCTCGGACCTCGTCGCTTGCCGGTATCAGCGGACCGGTCACCCTGATCCGCATCGAGGATTTTTCGCCATCCGTCACCTACCGCATCGGCCGGCTGAAGGATCAGTTCGCGGTGTCGGGCGCGGTGACGCTCGACACCGAACCGTCGCGCGCGCTCTGGAAGGACGTGCGCGACGCGCGGCCCCTGGCGCCGCGCGCCGGACGATGCGATCTGGCGGATTTCGGTCCGGCCCTCGTCCGGCCCGTCCGTCCTCGACGCACTTCGGCCGCACGGGTCGGCGGCTTTCTCGACTGGGGCGGCGGCCTTGTGTGGCTCGCCGGCCCGGCCGATACCGCGACCCATGCGGCGGTCGAAACGGCGGCGCAGGCGGCGAGCGGAACCTGGACCCTGCTGCGGGCGCCCGAGGCGCTGCGCGGCGCCGTCCGCGTGGTGCCGGACGAAGCCACCGCCTTGGCGCGCATCACCCGGGAGGTGAAGGCTGCGATGGATCCGGCCGGCATCCTCAATCCTGGCCGCTCTACGCGGGGCTTTGAGCATGTTCTTCATCCCCACCTGGGTCACCAACGTTCATCCTGCTGGTCACCTGCTGGCTATCGGGCTACCAGCTTGTCCAGATGCGGCGGCCAAACCCCGTCACCAATATCCAGTTCTGTCATGATCATGTTCTGCCTGCTGCTGGTTCTGATCGTGGCCTTGTACAACCGAACCAACCCGTGGCTGTCCTGGCGTTTTTCCTGATCTCGGTCGCCAGCCTCGGTATCATGATCCGCCAGCACCGCATGCTGCCGCCGATGAAACGCTTCGAGTAGCCGGCCATGCAGACCAACTTCACCGCCGAACAGCTTCGCGATCCGGATACCGCGTCCTCCAACAGTGTGCTGCGGACCTGCGTGCATTGCGGCTTCTGCACCGCGACCTGCCCGACCTTCCTGCTGCTCGGCGACGAACTCGACAGCCCGCGCGGCCGCATCTACCTGATCAAGGACATGCTGGAGACCGGCCGTCCCGCCACCGAGGAGGTGGTGCGCCACGTCGATCGCTGCCTGTCCTGCCTGTCCTGCATGACCACATGTCCGTCGGGCGTGAACTACATGCACCTGGTCGATCACGCGCGGACCTATATCGAGCAGACCTATCGCCGGCCGCTGCCGGAGCGGTGGCTGCGGTCGCTGCTGGGGGTGCTGCTGCCGCGCCCGGGCCTGTTCCGTCTCGCCCTGACCGGCGCCCGGCTGGCCCGCCCGCTCGGCGCGATTGATCCCCGGCAAGTCGATGATCGGCGCAACGGATGCGCGCCATGCTGTCGCTGGCGCCGGCCGAGCTGCCGTCGCGGAGTTCGATCGAGACGCCGCGGGTTTATCCCGCCGAGGGGCCGCGGAAGGCCCGTGTCGCGCTGCTGACTGGCTGCGCCCAGCAGGTGCTGATGCCGCGCATCAACGAGGCGACGATCCGCCTGCTGACCCGATTGGGCGTCGAGGTGGTGGTCGCGAAAGGGGCCGGTTGCTGCGGCGCGCTCAATCACCACATGGGTCAGCACGACCGGGCGATGACGCTGGCACGCGCGAACATCGAGGCGTGGTCCGCGAAGCCGATCGAACGCCGCAGTCTGGACGCCATCATCATCAACGCCTCCGGCTGTGGCACCACGGTGAAGGATTACGGCTTCATGTTCCGTTCGGAACCGGAACCCTGGCGGAGCAAAGGCGGAGAAGATCGCCGGGCTGACGCTGGACGTCACCCAGTTCCTGTGCGCGCTTCGGCTACGCGCCGACTCGCGAGGCGCCCGGACTGACCGTCGCCTACCATTCCGCGTGCAGCCTGCAACATGGCCAGCAGGTGACAGCGGAACCGAAGACGCTGCTGTCGCGCGCCGGCTTCCGGGTTGTCGAACCGAAGGAGCCGCACATCTGTTGCGGATCGGCCGGCACCTACAACCTGTTGCAGCCGGAGATCGCCGGGCGCCTGCGGGACCGCAAACTGGGCAACCTGAAAGCGACCAAGCCGGACCTGATCGCCGCCGGCAATATCGGCTGCATCACCCAGTTGTCGGGCGACTCGCTGCCGATCGTGCATACCGTCGAACTGCTGGACTGGATGGCCGGCGGCCCGCGGCCCCGTGGAGTTCCCGGCTGATGGCGCGTCTTACGAGCCTCGCTGGCGGTTGCCGCCTGCCTTCTGGGCCTGTGCGTCGCTGCGCATGCACAGTCCCCTGGCGAAAAACACAGCGGCAACCGATCATCTGCTCGATGCGCTGAAGGCAGCACCGGATGAGCAGGCCGCGGCCGTGCTGGAAGGGCAACTGGAAGCCACGTGGCTACGTGCCGGTTCGCCGGCCGTGACCTTGTTGATGAGCCGTGGACTGCGTTCGATGCAGGCGGGCGAGACCGATGAGGCGGTGAATTCATTCTCAGACGCCATCACGCTGCAGCCGGATGTCGCCGAGGCTTGGCGTCAGCGCGCCCTGGCCCGCTACCACGCCGGCGACGTCAACGGCGCGATCCACGATCTGGAGGAGACGGTTCGGCTCGAGCCGCGGGATTTCGCGGCATTCCGCACCTTGACCGATATCGCCACCGCGCGGGAGGACTGGAAGGGCGCCTATGCCGCCTGGCAGAAGGTTATGGAACTCGACCCGAAGACCCCCGGGGGCGAGGAGCGCCTGCGCCTGCTCAAGCGGAAGGCGGTTGGGGAGGAGACCTGACGAAACTATGTTCGCCCTCGACGCAGCGTTCAGCGGGCGCGATCATGCGGTCGAGCAACGGTCAGGCAAAGCCTTCATCCGGTTCGGAGTAAGCCCTCAGGCTGGCGATATCGTGCAGGATGACGCGCGCACCGTGCGTCTCCACCCCGAAGCCGCGCAGCGCGGCGAACGCGCGGGACAAGTTTTCCTGCCGGCAGCCGAGGCGCGCCGCCAGCAGGCGCTTGTCGAACGGCAGCCGCAGGGCTGTCGCATTCGCCTGGCGCTCGGATGTCAGCGACAGCAGATAGCATCCAAGGCGCTGGGCGGTGGTGCGCAGTTTCAGGTCGCACACCTGACGGACCAGCGCACGGAATTCATTGGCCTCGGCTCGCAGCAGCGCGGTGACCAGCGCCGGCTCCTGCTCCACCAGCGCGAGCAGGCCCAGCGCATCGATCGAAATCAGGCTGCTGGGCGTGACGGTGCGCACACCAAGCAGCCGCGGCAGGCGGGCCAGCAACGTCGCGAGGCCGAGTGTTTCGCCGGACCGGATCACCTCCACCACCGCCGTCGTGCCGTTGGCCGCCGTGGTGAAACCCACCAACTGTCCGTCCAGCACGATCAGAAGGGCGTCCGCCGCCTCGCCCTGGCGGCAGATCTCGGTATCCTCCGGCGCATTCACGATCTTGCTGATCGCTGCGAGCCGATCCAGGACCGAATCGGTGAGGTCGCGCAGCAGCGGCGTCGCCCGGAGGGCTTGCTGGAGATACAAATCGTCGGGCTGCTGCGATCGGTCCGTGTGGGTCAGCGTGGCTGAATTAGACATGAGAACCTCGCCGTCCTTGTATCGCCGCGGATTTCGTGACCGGTGCATTTTACCAGAGGAATTTGACCACAATCAAGGTAGGCGCGGCGGCGTGTCGCGCGAACCGCGCTTTCTTGATGATGCGTTATGTTGGTAGGGAGAAGGTTCGTCATGAAAGCAATAATTTGCGAGCGGTTCGGCGGTCCCGAGGTGTTGGCCGAACGCGAAGTTGCGGACCCGCCACCTCCCGGCTCAGGCGAAATCCAGGTCCGAATCGCCGCCCGCGGTGTCCAGTACGTCGATGTTCTGATGCTTGCGGGAACATACCAGTTTCGGCCGGAACCGCCCTTCATCCCGGGTGGCGAGGCGGCGGGCCACGTTGTCGCCGTCGGACCGGATGTGAACGGGGTTCATGGTGGGCGATGCAGTGATGTCGCGGCACACGCTGGGTGCATTCGCCGAAGTGGGCAATGCGAAGGCCGAGCTATGCGACAAGGTCCCGGCTGGCCTGAGCCTCGCGCAGGCGGGCGTGTTTCGCGGCGCCTACACGACCGCCTATCACGCCTTGTTGCAGCGCGGGCGCATGAAGGCAGGCGAGTGGGTGCTGGTGCACGGCGCCGCCGGCGGCATCGGCATCGCGGCGATCCAGGTGGCGAAGGCATTCGGTGCGAAGGTCATCGCCACCGCGGGCACCGAGGAGAAGCGTAAGGCCTGTCTGGAGGAAGGCGCTGATCACGCCATCGACTACCGGTCCGGATTTGTCGATCAGGTGAAGCAACTGACCGGCGGGCGCGGCGTGGACATCGTCTATGATCCGATCGGCGGCAAGGTAGCAGAGGAGTCGCTGCGTTGCCTGGCGTGGGGTGGCCGGCTGTTGATTTTGGGCTTCCTGGGCGGCGGCCCAACCAATATCCGAAGCAACTATCTGCTGATCAAGGGCATCGACGCCGTCGGTGTGCGCATCGGTGGCCTGAATGAGGCCGATCCCGAGCTTGCCATCGCCAACATGAAGGCGCTCGTCGCGATTGGCTGAAGCAAGGCAAGTTGCGTCCGCGCATCTCCCACACTTTCCGGTTGGACCAGGCGGCCGAGGCGCTTCAGCTTGTCATCGATCGCGCCGTGATCGGCAAAGCCGTGTTGCTGAGCTGAGACCCGCCAGGAGGGATAGTCCAATGAACGAACCGGCCGAACCGTCGCCGTTGCCCGCCCCTCTGGTGGTCGGTGAGCGCACCGGGCAGGAGCCGCCAAGTCCGCTGCACACCGTCTCGGCCGAAACGCGGCGGGAGCATGACCTGCTCGGAGAGGCTGATGTCCCGATGTCTGCCTACTGGGGCATCCACAGCCAGCGCGCGGTGGCGAATTTCCCCATTACCGGTGTGCCGGTCGGGCATTTCCCCAACCTGGTGCGTGCGCTGGCGCTGGTCAAACTGGCGGCTGCCGAGCCAACAAGCGGCTCGGCCATCTGCCGGCGGGCAAGGCGGCGGCGATCGAGCGGGCCTGCCTGATGATCGCCGAGGAAGGCCGCTTCCACGACCAGTTCGTGGTGGACGCGATCCAGGGCGGCGCCGGCACCTCGACCAACATGAACGCCAACGAGGTGATCGCCAACGTCGCGCTGGAGGTTATGGGCCACCCGCGCGGCACCTATTCCGCGCTGCATCCGAACGATGACGTCAACATGGCGCAGTCCACCAACGACGCTTATCCGACCGCGCTGCGGCTGGCGGTCATCTTCGCCATCGAGCCGCTGGCGCGCGCGCTGGACGACCTCGCCTTCGCCTTCAAGACCAAGTCCGTGGAATTCGCCGACGTGCTGAAGATGGGCCGCACCCAGCTTCAGGACGCCGTGCCGATGACGGTCGGGCAGGAGTTCGACGCGTTCCACGTCACCCTGAAGGAGGACGTCGCCCGCCTGGGCGAGATCGGCGGCCTGTTCCGGGAAATCAGCCTGGGCGCGACGGCGATCGGCACCGGCATCAACGCCGATCCGCGCTATGCCACCCTCGCGGTCGAGGAACTGGCGCGGGCGTCGCGTCAGCCTCTGGTGCCGGCGACGAACCTGATCGAGGCGACCTCCGACATGGGCGCGTTCGTGCTGTTTTCCGGCCTGCTGAAGCGCGTCGCGGTGAAGCTGTCGAAGATCTGCAACGATCTGCGCCTGCTGTCGAGCGGGCCGCGCACCGGGATCGGCGAACTGCGGTTGCCGGCGGTCCAGGCGGGATCGTCCATCATGCCCGGCAAGGTGAACCCGGTGATCCCGGAGGTGGTGAACCAGGTGGCGTTTCTGGTCATCGGCCACGACCTGACGGTGACGATGTGCGCCGAAGGCGGCCAGCTCCAGTTGAACGCGTTCGAGCCGACGATCGGCTACTGCGTGCTGAACTCCTTGCGGATGCTGACCGCGGCGGTCGAGACGTTGCGAACGCGGTGCGTCGAGGGCATCGAGGTCGATCGTGACCGTTGCGAAAGCCTCGTCCGCGGCAGCATCGGTCTGGTGACGGCACTGGTTCCCGCGCTGGGGTACGAAGCGTCCTCGCGCGTCGCCCGCCGGGCACTGGCAGAGGGAACGGTCGGTGGCCGAGGTCGTGCTGGATGAGGGACTTCTGACGGAGGTGCAGCTGAATGAATTGCTGCAACTGGAGGCGATGACCCGTCCGTCGCGGGCGAAGATCGTCGTGGCGCGGGCGTAGAGCGGGACACGCAAATCGCGGGATGTCCGCGCCGGTCTTCGATCAGCCTGCCACCTCACTTCGCCATGCACCACGCTTACGATGCTCCGGCGCTGCCTTGTACGAATCCCGCAACGGGCCCGTGGCGAAGCTTAATTGACCTCTCACGCCCCTTGCGGTTGCCGCCCGCAATATGCCGGCCTAACCTCCCCGCCATCAGACCGGAGGACTATGACCCATGGCGACGCCCGGACGCGCTTTGCCGCAGCCGACCCCCGAGACCCAGCATTTCTGGGACGGCACCAAGGCGAACGAACTGCTGCTGCAGCGTTGCGATGAGTGCAGCAAGGTGTATTTCCCGCCGCGGCCGTTCTGCCCGGTCTGCGCATCCCGCAAAGTTTCGATCACCAAGGCCAGCGGCAAGGCGAAGCTTTACAGCTACGTGATCCATCATCGCCCGGTGCCCGGTTTCACCCCGCCATACGCCATCGCGGTGGTGGAATTGGACGAAGGCCCGCGCATGATGACCAACATCGTCGAATGCGCGCAGACGCCCGAGGCGCTGGTGCTGGACATGCCGGTCGAGGTCGTCTTCGAACCGCAGACCGACACGATCACGCTTCCCTTGTTCCGCCCCGCCTCAACTTCATCGGCGAAAGGCTGATCCGATGCCGCACAACACAGTCGCCGTTGTCGGCGCCGCCGAAACCACTCGTTTGGGAGTTATCCCGGAACTGTCGCAGATCGGGCTGCATGCCGATGCCGCGATCAATGCGATGGCCGATTGCGGACTGAAGCCGAAGGATATCGACGGCGTCGCGACAGCGGGCGAAACGCCGGTGCAGATCGCGCACTATCTGGGCATCACGCCGACCTGGGTCGATGGCACGTCGGTCGGCGGCTGCAGCTTCATGATCCACGTCCGCCACGCGGCGGCGGCGATCGAATCCGGACTGGCGAAGACGATCCTCATCACCCATGGCGAAAGCGGAAAATCCCGTGTCGGCAACCCGCCCCGGTCGGTTCATCCGCAGTCGCTGAACGGCCAGTTCGAGCAGCCGTTCGGTCCCATGGGGCCGCCCAGCATGTTCACCATCCCGGTGCTGCGCTACATGAAGACTTATGGCGTGACGGTGGAGCAGATCGCCCAGGTCTGCGTCGTGCAGCGCGAATGGGCGGCGAAGAACCCGCGCGCGACGTTCCGCAATCCGATCACCACCGAGGATGTGCTGAACAGCCGGATGATCGCCTATCCGTTCCGGCTGCTGATGTGCTGCCTGGTGACGGACGGCGGCGGCGCGCTGATCCTGACCTCGGCCGAGCGGGCCAAGGATTTCCCGACCAAGCCGGTCTATATCCTGGGCACCGGCGAAAGCGCGGAAACCCCGATGGTCAGCCAGATGGAGGATTTCACCAGTTCGCGCGCGTTCCGGGTCGCCGGTCCGACGGCGTTCAAGGAGGCGGGGATCACGCACAAGGACGTCGATCACCTGATGATCTATGACGCCTTCGCGCATCTGCCGATCTACGGTCTCGAGGATCTGGGTTTCCTGCCGCGTGGCGAGGCGGCGTCGTTCATCGCCGGGCGCAACACGGCGCCGGGCGGATCGTTGCCACTGAATACCAATGGCGGCGGACTGTCGTATATGCACTCCGGCATGTACGGCATGTACGCCTTGCAGGAGAGCGTGCGGCAGATGCGCGGCATCGCGCCGGCGCAGATCCCGGGGGCGAAGATTTCGGTCTGTCACGGTGTCGGCGGGATGTTCGCCGCATCGGGAACGATCATCTTCAGCAATCAGGCGCCATGAGCGGGGTTCGGGCATGACCGAAAGCCTGTTCACAGGCCTGAAAGTCGTGGATTGCGCGAGCTGGATCGCCGGCCCGGCGGCAGCGACGATGCTGTCCGATTTCGGTGCCGAGGTCATCAAGATCGAGCCTCCAGGCGCTGGCGACCCTTGGCGGGCTTCGCAGCCCATCCCGGGGAAGACGATCGACTCCTACTGGCAGTTGACCTCGCGAAACAAGCGCAGTCTCGCACTGGATCTGAAACATCCTGATGGCCAGGCGGTGCTGCATCGCCTGGCCGCCTTGGCGGATGTTTTCGTTACCAACTTTCCGCTTCCGGTGCGCGACCGCCTCCGCATGGCACCAGCCGATCTGATGCCGCTGAATCCGCGGTTGATCTACGCATCCTTCACCGCTTACGGCGAGCAAGGCGAGGAAGCGGCAAAGACCGGTTTCAATTCCACCGCCTACTGGGCGCGCACCGGCCTGATGGACATGGTCCGAGCGGACGCCGACACCGTGCCGTCCCGGTCGATGCCTGGGATGGGTGATCATCCCAGCGCGACCGGCCTCTATGCGGCCATCGTCACCGCCCTGTACCGGCGGGAGAAGACCGGACAGGGCGGCGTGGTCCGGTCGTCTCTGCTGCAAAACGGGTTGTGGGCAAATGGCTGCGCCGTTCAGACCCGCCTGTCCGGGGAACACGTGGCGCTGCGGCCACATCGCGACCACGCGCCCAACGCACTGGCGAATCATTACCAGTCGCGCGACGGTCGCTGGTTCATCCTCGCTCTGTTCAATGAGCAGCGGCAGTTGCGCTCGTTCCTGGGGGCGATTGGCCGTGAGGATCTCACCGACGATCCCCGCTTCGCCACCGCCGAAGCGCGTAAGCGGCACGCCCGTGAGCTGGTGATCATCCTGGACGAGGTGTTCTCCAGGCGTGATCTTGCGGAATGGCGCACGATCCTCGACGGCGTCGGCGTGACGTTCGGCATTGTTGCCACCGTGGATGAGGCGCTGGATGATCCGCAGATGCGCCATGCCGGTGCTCTGGTTCCGTTTGCGGACGGAAGCGAACTGACGGTGATGACACCGTTTCACATTGACGGGGTCGAAATGATCCCCGCGCAACGGGCGCCTTCGGTTGGCCAGCACAGCGAAGCGGTGCTGCGGCAGGCCGGCTACACCGCCGACGATGTTGCGCGCCTGCGCGGTCTCGGCGTGGTGGCCTAGGCCGGTTTGACTGCGGTTGCCGTCTGGGTTCTGACGGTCGCGGTCGTGGCGGGTGCCATTTTGGCCGCGTGGCATCTCAAGGCAGCGGATGGCACATCCCGGCGGCCACCGCTTGCCGCCGGGATCGCGCATGGCGTTGTCGGTATCGCCGGGCTGGTGGTTCTGCTGTTTGCGCTGCAGGGGCCCGCCAGAGGCGTTGCCGCCGGTGTGGGATCGTTTGGAATCGCGTCCGCCGGATTGTTCATGGGGGCGGTGCTGACAGGCATCGCGTTCCTGTTATTGAAGCGAAGCGGGTTTGCGATCGCGGTCCATGCGGCGATCGCGATCACCGGCTATGTGCTGTTGCTGGCGTGGAATTCACTGGGTTAGCGCCACATCGGCCCGACTCTACTCGCGAAGCGACCTCCGGCTGACGATATTGCGCGCCGAATATAACCGAGAGTGCCCAGGGTCCAGCGAGCGCGACGCCTCCTGACTGGCATTGCGAGGCGCGCAGCGGCGAAGCAATCTCGTCCAACCATACGAGCCCACCGCGACTTAGAGCATGATCGCGCTGAGCGGAAGGTCCCCGGCGCGTGAATCATGCGATCAAACAAAGAGATAGACCATTTTCGGCCTGCACAGTCAGGCTGAAAATGGTCTAGTGTCCCGATTCGGAAGTTCGCCATGCCTGGATCAGCCGCCTTACGAACTTCCGAATGATGAGGACACTGGCAAAGCATTGTTTTCTAGTGTGGTTTGTGGTTCCGAAGTCCGCTCCGGGGATGATCCACGGTATGGCGGACTTCGGAACCACCACACTAGCCGCGCCGTCAGCTCGCAATGACCGGCAAATTCGCCGCGACCTGCGATCCACTGATGGCGGGCACCAGCCGATGCGGGACAGGAGTGGGTGAACGGGCCAGGTCTCGCCCACGTACCGGCTCACCCACCACAATTCAGCGGCCGCTCTCAGCCCACCGCGACGGCGTAAAGATCCTTCACCGCGCGACGGCAGCGGCAGGGAATGCCACGTCGCGCCGCCATCCTCGGTGCCGTAGATCTCCCCGTCATAGCGTGCACCGATGATAGACCTGATCGGGATCGTTCTGATGCAGCGCGACCGACATGATCGTCCCGTGCACCTGCACCTTGTCGAAACGTTTCCACGTCTGCGCCCTTGTCGGTGCTGCGATACACCCCGCCGTCCTTGCTGGCCGCGGCCACGCTCAGCGCCGCGTAGAGCGTGTTGCCATCCTGCGGGGACACCTTGATGTCGCGGCCATAGGTGGTGGGCGAGAACCGTCCGACTTCCATGTCCTGCCAGCTCTTCCCGCCGTCGCCGGTCTCGAACAGGCCCATCCGTACCGCAAGGATCACCTTGTCCGGGTCGGCCGGGCTGATGGCGATCGCGTGGCCGTCCAGCATGCCCTCGTTGATACGTATCGCTGACGATCTTGCTTTTCAGATGCGGCTGCTGCGCCAGCCGGATCAGATCCGAACTGCAATCGCTCCAGCTTTCGCCGCCATCGTCGGTGCGCATCACGCCGTTCACCTCCAGCGCGGCGAAAATGGTGTCCGGCTTCGACGGATGCTGCGCCATCCGCATCACGCGGCAGGCGAACGGCATCACCGCGCGGTCCGGCATCCCGGGATCCGGCAGCTTCCGCCACGTCTCGCCGGTGTCCTCGCTGCGATACAGGCTGATCGGCGAGCCCCCGGCATAGATCAGCTTCCGGTCGTTGGCATCCACCAGGAACGACCAGATCTGGACGTTCGCTGTCAGGGAAATTCGTGCGCTGGAACGTCTTGCCGCGATCCGTGCTGCGATACACCCCGTCGGCGGTGCCCGCGAACACCACGTTCGGATCGGTCGGATGGATGTTGACCGTGTAGGTCTCCTGATCGGTCAGCACGTGTTCCCAGCGCCCGGTCTCCGCCGGACGCGTGAACACCCCCACCGCGCCCTTCTGGTCCGCGCGGCCGACATAGCCGGCGACGCCGGCGTAAACATTGGACTTGCTCGCCATGATCCGCTCCCCTGGTTCGTCTCCCCCGACACGCTACGCCGGTTTCGCCGTTCTGGCCAACCGGCGGGCCCTGGGCTAGCCTGCCGGGCAGGGAAAACGGGAGCAACGCCATGCCCAACGTGTCAGCGGAAAAACTGATCGAGATCGCCGAAAGCCTGCTGATCGCTGCCGGCGCGTCGCAGGAGGAAGCGGCCGTCGTCGCCCGCTACAACATCGGCGCCAACCTGGTCGGCCACGACAGCCACGGCATCATTCTGATCCCGACCTATATCGATCGCATCAAGGCCGGCCATATCGTGCCGCAGGCACCGTGGGTGATCACGCAGGAAACCGCGACCACGACGGTGATCGATGGCAACTGGGGTTTTGGCTACGCGGTCACCGACCGGGCGATGCGCTACACGATCGAAAAGGCGCAGAACGCAGAACGTCGCCGCCGCGACGGTGTTCCGCCAGAGCCATATCGGGCGGCTGGCCAGCTATCCGCTGCTCGCCGCCGGGGAGGGCATGATCGCGATGATCACCGCCGATTCCGGCCGCAGCCCCAAGCACGTCGCCCCGTTCGGCGGCGCCAAGGCCCGTCTCGGCACCAACCCGATCTGCTTCGCCATCCCGTCCAATCTGGAGGGCCCGCTGGTGTTCGACATGGCGACCTCCGCCGCCGCTGCCGGCAAGATCAACGTGGCGACGGCGCGCGGCGACCAGGTGCCGAGCGGTTGGCTGATCGATGCCGAGGGCAAGCCCTCGAACGATCCACGAGTGCTGAAGTCGGGCGGTGCGCTGCTGCCGTTGGGCGGCACCGAGGGTTACAAGGGCACCGGCCTGGCGGCGATCGTGGAAATCCTGTCCGGGCTGCTGACCGGCCTTGGGTTCGGTATCGAACCGACCGGCCGCCACAACGACGGCTGCTTCATCGCCGTGTTCAACGTCGCCGCCTTCCGCTCGTTGGAGACGTTCAAGCAGGAAGTGACCGAGTTCGCCCACTACCTGAAGGCGACGCCGCCCGCCCAGGGCTTTACCGAAGTGTTCTATCCGGGCGAGATCGAGTTCAGGAAGGAACAGGACCGGCGCAAGAACGGCGTGCCGGTGGAGGACGCAACCTGGAGCAAGATCCGCGACCTCGCGCACGGCTACGGCCTCGCCGAAAAACTCGGGCTGTGAATGGCGCCCTTCATCGGGCAATCCACCAAACGCTTCGAGGATGCGCGGTTCCTGACCGGCCGCGGCGTCTTCGTCGATGACGTGAACGTGGCCGGGCAGACCTGGGCCCACGTGGTCCGGTCACCGCATGCCCACGCAACGATAGACCGGATCGACACCGCGGCGGCTCGCGCCGTGCCCGGTCGTGCTTGGTATCTACACCTATCCGACATCGCCGATCTCGGGCCTGTTGCCGTGCACCACCCAGGTGGCGACCGTCGCGCCAATGATCGTGCCGCCGCGCCCGGCGCTGGCGCGGGAGCAAAGTGCGGCATCGTCGGCGATCCGGTCGCGTTCATCGTCGCCGAAACCGTCACTGCCGCGCGCGACGCGGCGGAGCGGATCGACCGTTGACTACACGCCGCTGCCCTGCGTGGTCGATGCCGTTGCCGCTCTCGCCGCGGACGCGCCGTCGCTCTGGGACACCGGCAACGAATCGTATCATTTCCAACGAGGTGACCGGGCCGCAGTCCAGGCGGCATTCGCGATCGCCCCCCATGTCGTCGAGATCGAAATCGTCAACAACCGTCTCGTCATCGCACCGATCGAAACGCGGGCGGCGATCGGACGATGGAGTGACGGCATGTTCGACCTGTTCGTATCCGCCGCCAGCGTGCACGCCATCCGCGACCAGCTTGCCGACAGCGTCTTCCGCTGCCCGCGCGATACGATCCGGGTCTCCGCGCCCGATGTCGGCGGCGGTTTCGGTATCAAGAACTGTCTGTATCCCGAATGGGTCTTGCTGCTCTGGGCCGCGCGCCGCCTCGGCCGCCCGGTGAAATGGGTCGAAGACCGCGCCGAGGATTTTCGTCTCCACCGCCCAGGGCCGCGACAATGTTTCCCGCGCCCGCCTGGCGCTGGACGCCGAGGGCCGTTTCCTGGCGCTCGACGTCAGCACGATCGCCGGCCTCGGTGCCTATATGTCGGGCGGCGGTCCCGGCAGTTCCACCAATGCCCCGGCCGCGGCGATGGGCGGCGGCTACGTCATCCCCGCGATCTTCATGGACGTGCGCGCCGCCTTCACCAACACCGCACCGATCGACGCCTATCGCGGCGCCGGCAAGCCCGAGGCGAACTATCTCATTGAGCGCCTGATCGACAAAGCCGCCGTCCAGTGCGGCTTCGATCCGATCGACCTGCGCCGCCGCAACCTGATCGCCAGCTTTCCCTATCAGAAGGCCCTCGGCACCACGGTCGACTGCGGTCGTTTCGCCGCCAATATCGACGATGTCCTCGCCCTGGCCGACTTCGCCGGCTTTCCCCAGCGCCAAGCCGCCAGCGCGGGAAAGCACCGCCTGCGCGGCATCGGCGTCGCCTGCTTTCTGGAAACCGCCCGCGGCGCGCCCAACGAGGGCGCGGAAATCCGTTTCGGTGCCGACGACATCGTCACCCTCCTGGTCGGCACCCAAAGCAACGGCCAGGGACACGAGACGTCCTATCCGCAGATCGCCGCCGACCTGCTCGGTCTTCCACTGGAGCAGTTTCGTTACATTCAGGCTGACACAGCGGAAATTCCCGAGGGCAACGGCCACGGCGGCGCGCGCTCGATGCACATGGGGGGTGCCGCGCTGCACAGCGCCACGCAACAGGTAATCGACAAGGGCAAACCTGTCGCCGCGAGACTGCTGCAGGCCCAGCCCGACGAGATCACTTTCGTCGCCGGCCGGTACAATGCCGGCGACCGCTCGGTCGATCTGCTGGCCGTCGCACGCGAGACCTCGCTGGATACCTATGTCTGGAACCTGCTCGACATCATCACCTTCCCCAACGGCTGCCACATCGCCGAGGTCGAAATCGATCCCGAAACGGGTGAGATCACGCTGCAGCGCTACACCGCCGTCGATGACTACGGCACCCTGATCAATCCGCTGCTGACCATCGGTCAGGTCCAGGGCGGCGTCGCCCAGGGCATCGGCCAGGCCCTGACGGAACGAACCGTCTACGATCCGATTTCCGGGCAGCTTGCTCAGCGGTTCGTTCATGGACTACCAGATTCCGCGTGCCATCGACCTTGCCGACCTTGACATCACCCTCACCGGCATCCCCACCAAGGCCAATCCTCTCGGGGTCAAAGGTTCGGGCCAGGCCGGAGCGATCGCCGCCCCGCAAACCATCATCAGCGCCATACTGGACGCGCTTGCGCCGCTTGGTGTCACCCACATCGACATGCCGGCGACGCCGGAACGTGTCTGGCAGGCCATCCGGCAGGCAGGGCATCTGTCATGACCGCAACGATCTACGAGGCCCCGCGTGCCGCCGCCAAACCCGGCGAGACCGTCGTCACCACCACCTGCGGCCACAATTGCGGGGGCCGCTGCGTCGTCAACGCGCATGTCCGGGACGGCCGCATCGTCCACATCTCCACCGATGCGCGCCGCTGGAATCCCGAGCATCCGCCGCTGCCGGCCTGCGCCCGAGGCGTCGGGCAGATCGAGCGCACCTATCACCCCGACCGATTGAAGTATCCGATGCGCCGCAGCGGTCCGCGGGGGTCGGGCCAGTATGAGCGGATCACCTGGGATGAGGCGCTGGACACCGTCGCCCGTGAGATGCTTCGTATCCGGCAGACTTACGGCAACGCCGCGATCCTCGATGCTTCCCGCACCGGCAGCCAGTCGATGCTGCACGGGCGGGTGGCCGCGCAGCGCTTCCTGCACATGTTCGGCGGTTGCACCGAGTTGTGGTCCAATATGTCGGCCGAGGCGGAAGTATTCGCGGTCCGCATAACCTACGGTGAGAATGACTACAAATCCGCCGGCCGCGAACCAACCGATTTCGTCAACTCGAAGCTGATACTGATGTGGGGCTGGAGTCCGGGTGACGGCACCTTCGGCACCGGCACGATGCAATACCTGAAGCATGCGAGAAAGCACGGCACCCGCATCATCTGCGTCGATCCCCGGATCACGATGACCAGCCGGCAGCTCGCCGATGAGCACGTGTTTATTCGGCCCTCCACCGACGCGGCGGCCCTCATTGCCATGGCCTACGTGATCATAACGGCCAATCTGCACGACCATGCATACTGTGACCGGTACGTCCACGGCCTCAACGAAGGCGAGGTGCCTCCAGGCGCATCGTACAGCACCTACCTGCTCGGCCTGAACGATGGACAGCCCAAAACCCCCGAGTGGGCGGCTTCAATCACCGGCATTCCAGCCGAAAGGATCCGTCGCCTCGCCATCGAATTTGCCTCAGCCAGGCCGGCCGCGATTCAGGCAGGCTACGCCGCCGGCCGGACCGCTTACGGCGAGCAGTTCCATCGCGCCGCGTATGCCCTCGCCGCGATCACCGGAAACGTTGGCGTCAGCGGTGGCAATTCGGGCGTCAGCAATGGCGCCACGGGACGCGCGGGCATCAAGACCCTGCCGATCGGCAAGAACCCGATCGACGCGAAGGTCGCGTCGCCCTTGCTGGCAGACCTGCTTGCGCGCGGAAGGGCAGGGGGGTATCCGGCGGACATCCGCATGATCTATTCGTCGGGCGGCGACTTGTTCAACCAATGCCCGAACACCGGGAAGATGGCTGCGTCACTGGACAAGGTGGAGTTCATTGTCGCCCAGGACCACTTCCTGACGCCAACCGCGCGCCTCGCCGACATCATCCTGCCTGCCACTACTTTCTGGGAACGGAACGACGTCCACACCCCGTGGGCGGGTGCCGGCCATTACGCCATCTACATGCGGCAGGCGATCGCGCCGATGTACCAGTGCCGCAACGACATCGACATCTTCGATGATCTGTCACGGCGCGTCGGCATCAACGGCTACAACGGCAAGTCCGAATCCCAGTGGCTGAGAGAACTCACCGCCGATGCCGTGGACGATTTCGAAACCTTCGCCGAACAGGGCGTTGCTCGGTTTCCGCCGCCGCGGGACGCGGTCGCCTTCGCCAGGCAGATCCGCGACCAGCAGAAATTTTCGACGCCGTCCGGAAAGATTGAAGTCTACTCGAACATCCTGGCAGCCAATCCTAACCCGTACGGGCTAGGCGTGATCCCGCCGATCCCGACCTGGTTCGCGCCCGACAACAATAACGAGCGATTTCCGCTCAGTCTCTGCACACCGAAATCGCGTGCCCGCACCCACAGCATCCACGGCAACCAGCCCGGCCTCGCTCGGGTCGATCCCGATACGATTTGGCTGCATCCGGATGACGCGTCCGTGCGAGGGATCACGGATGGGCAGCGCGTGCGTGTGTTCAACGACGTCGGGGCGACGGTGCTTCCCGCCCAGGTCACGGACCGTATCGCGCCCGGTGTCGTCTCGATCAAGGAAGGTGCCTGGTACACCCCCGGAGCCGACGGGACCGACTCCCAGGGCTGTGCCAACGTCCTCACCACGGATCGCGCCGCACCGTGCGGTGCGACGACGTACAACACGAACCGCGTGCAGGTCGAACCTATCGCGCTGCAATTCCACGACAGCAAGGCCGCCATCGTCCCGCTTCCCGTGTCATGACCGGCCTTGTGAAGCCTCGTGCCGGTCACCCGCGACTTGGGGTGGTTCGCGCGCCAGGGTCATGAGTTACCGGGCCACCCGACGCTCGTCGGGGAGAATGCTTTGCCCCCGATAAGAAGGATTTTCCGCTCAAAGGTGAAAATGCTCGAACAGGGCAAGCATATCCGAGGAGTAAGTCAAACTCAGGCGACCGGGCCGTAGCGTCGCGGTTTCGAGATCCAGCCGTAGAGGGCACCCGCCGCCATCAGCACCGACGTCCCCAGGAACACCGCCCGCATGCCGAAATGCCCACCGACGAAGCCGCCTGCCAGCGGACCGGCCACCTGGCCGACATATTGCGACGACGTTGAATAGCCCAAGCATGCTCCCCGCGCTTCGCTCCGGAACGTTGTGGCGGATCACCGTCGCGACGCACGGCAGCAACCCGCCCAGCGACAGCCCCATCAGGAAACGCAGCCCGATCAACTGCCATCCTGCCGTAACGAACGCCTGCGGGATCAGCAGCGCGGCGCACACCAGCAGGCAGCCGATGATGACGGTCCAGTGCCCGATGCGGTCGGCGATCTTGCCCAGCCGGGAGGCCGACAGAATACTGCCCAGCGCCGCCGCCGACATCACCAGCCCGGCAACGATCGTGACGTGCGCCGGATCAGGAACGATCTGCGCGACGTAGACCGTGATGATCGGCTCGATCGACATGTTCGCCAGCATCAGCAGCATGCCGGTCACCAGCATGGCGACGACCGGCCGCTTGTCGGGGATGCGTCGCCCAGCCGCCTTGTCGCGACGCATGCTTCGATCGCCGCGGCCGCGGGTCCTCCTTGATCAGGAAGCGTCGTCGCCAGAAACGCAACGAAGATGATCGCACCGGCCGCCAGGAACGTCATCCGAATGCCGATCAGCGGCGGCAGCACGCCGCCGATCAGCGGACCGGCCAGGTTACCGGCCATGATCGCCCGACGACATCATCCCCAGCGCCCAGGCGGTTTGCGCCCGCGGCGTCTGTGTCGCGACCAGAACCATCGAGCCGGACGAATATCCGCCGAGCAGTCCCGGCCAGCAGACGCAGGCCGACAAGCTGATAGACGTTCTGCGACAGCCCGATCAGCGACATGGCCACCGCCATGCCCAGGCTGGCGCGGATCAGCATCAGTTTGCGGCCGTATTGATCGCCCAGCCGGCCCCACAGCGGCGCGAACAGGGCCGCGGTCAGGAATGTCGCGCCATACGCCGACGCCGGACCACTGCACGATCGCCGCGTGATCGGAGACGCCGAGCTGCTCCACGTACAGCGGCAGGAACGGCAGCAGCAGCGTCATCGCCACGATCGTGGTGAAGCGACCCGAACACGCAGACCCAAAGGTTGCGCTGCCAGTGGGTCGTCCCGTCATCTTCGCTCACAGCGCGGGGATCACCTTGTCGTTGAACAGGGTCAGGCTGTTCGCGGTCTGTTCATAGCTCATCGGGCCAAGGCGGAACTGCATGATCAGTCCGCCCACCCCGGTGGCCTTCAGCGGAGCCAGCTTCTCCGCCACCGTCGCGGGAGAGCCATAGACCAGCGCCGTGCTCGACCGAGGCATGCGCCGGCGGCGCGCTTCCGGGCGCCGGCATCGGCAGGATGGACGCCTTCTGCTCGGCATAGATGCGATTGCGCATCGCCACCCGGTGCTCGTGCATTTCGATGAACGCGGGCACCGCGATCCGTTCGGCCTCCGCGTCGGTCTCGGCGACATAGACGTTGCGCCACACCCAGCATTCATCGACCCTCGCCGCGATCGCGGCATCGTCCAGGCCGATCTCGCGCAACGTCTGTCGATACAGATCCATCCGTTGCGCGGTGACCGCATTGCTCTGCACGTTCATCATGAACGGATTGCCGCGCCGGGCGATGTCCAGCATGCCGTGTTCGGTGGCCGCGGCGCGGATCACGTAAGGATGCGGCTTCGTGAATACCGCCGGGCGCAGCTCCGGCAGCCGCAGATCGAAGAACCGGCCGTGATGGTCCAGCGGCTGGCCCTTCCAGGCCTCGAACATGATCGCCTCGGCTTCCTCGAACCGCGCCTGCGCCTCGGTGTGGTCGATGCCGTAACCCTGGTAGTCGTAGATGTTGTAGGCGGTGCCGCGACCCAGCCCGACGATCAGCCGACCTTTGCTGATGTGGTCGATCAGCGCGATCTGTTCCGCCAGACGGATCGGGTGGTGCAGCGCCATCTGCGCGACGGCGAAGCCGATCCGGGCGCGCTGCGTGGCCACGGCCAGTGCGGCGGCAAAGGCGACCGGATCGACGTAGGCGACGATGCCGTCGAAATGATGCTCCGCCAGCCAGATCGTATCGAAGCCCAGCGCGTCGGTCAGCCGAGCCTCTTGCAGCGTTTCGTCGATGATCGCGCCCGTCGTCGGCGGCCGACAGGCTGGCGGGAAACAGAAAGTTGGAGAATTTCATCCGTCACCCTTCCAAACGAGGCCGCAGCATCCGATGGAGCGGCTTTGCAGGCAATGCCCGTTCTGGTACGAGCGCCACAAGCGACCGATGGAGCGCATGGCGATGAGCTACGAACCCAAGCGGGCCGATTTCTCCCTGCCCGTCCGCATCAACCTCTATTCCGACACCCAGACCCGCCCGTCGCGCGCCATGAAGGAGGCGATGATGGCGCCGAAACGGGCGACGAGCAGGGCGGTTCGGACCCCACGGTGTGGGAGCTGTGCGACCGGACGGCGGCGCTGCTGGGCAAGGAGGCGGCGATGTTCATGCCGTCCGGCACCATGTGCAACCAGGTCGCGATCGCCACGCACTGCCGGCCCGGCGACGAAATCCTGGCGCACGAGGATGCGCACATCCAGTCCAGCGAGGCCGGCGGACCGGCGCGCCATCAGCGGCGTGATGATCCGCGGCCTGCCGGGCGAACGCGGCATCTTCAGCGCCGACACGCTTCGAAGTGCGATCCGGCCGGTGTCGCGCTATGCGCCGCCGCAACGCCTGGTGGAGGTCGAGCAGACCGCCAACAAGGGCGGTGGCACCTGCTGGCAGGTGGCAGGAGCTGAAGGCGGTGGCGGATGTCGCGCACGAGCACGGCATGAAAGTCCACATGGACGGCGCGCGCCTGCTGAATGCCGCGGTGGCGCTGGGCGTGGCGGCCAGTGACGTGGTGGCCGACTGCGACACGGTGTGGCTGGATTTCACCAAGGGATTGGGCGCCCCGCTGGGTGCCGTGCTGGCCGGCCCGAGGCGACTTCATCGGCGAGGCCTGGCGGTGGAAGCAGCGGCTCGGCGGATCGATGCGCCAGGGCGGCATGAACGCAGCCGCCTGCATCTACGCGTTGCAACACAATATCGACCGTCTGGCGGAGGATCACGCCAATGCCGCCGCGCTGGCGCGCGGGATGGCGCAGATTCCGGGGATCACGGTGGAAACACCGGAAACGAATCTGGTTTTCTTCGATACCACGGGACACCGGCCTGACGGCCGCGGAGTTCGCCGCGCGGCTGCGGCCGTTCGGGCGTGACCGTGTCGGTCTCGGATACGTTCCGGGGCCGGGCCTGTACGCACCTGGATGTGAGCGCGGCGCAGATCGACGAAGCGGTGGCGATCATGCGGCAGGTTATTTGCAAGGTGTGAAGCCCAACGCCGCTGAGGCGTCCGACCCGGACGGGGATGGACCCCACGTCAGGCCTTAACAGACGAGACGGTTTCCGCTATCGTGGCTCTTGAAAAACTGGCTAGCCTTGCTTTTCGAGGATCAAGCCGTGCCCCCTCAACCCTCGCAGATCTACGAATACGGCATTGATGTCGCGGCAGACGATATCG
Organism: uncultured Alphaproteobacteria bacterium; assembly: GCA_963817185.1. Lineage (GTDB taxonomy): Bacteria > Pseudomonadota > Alphaproteobacteria > Acetobacterales > Acetobacteraceae > Rhodopila. The sequence continues at coordinate 1,003,900 of CAWFNN010000009.1, forward strand.
ATGAAATGGGACATGTCAACAATGCCGTTTACCTGAACTGGGTACAGGCGGCGGTGCTCAGCCACTGGCGTCGCCTCGCCCCGAAGGATGTCGCCGCTGCACATCGCTGGGTGGCCTTGAAACACGAGATCAGGTATAGGCATCCCGCATTTCTTAATGACCATGTCGTTGTCAGGGTCGTATTGCAAAAATTACGGGGCGCCACCGCTTTCTACAAGACGATGATCAATCATGGCGATGATGTGCTTGCCGAGGTCGAAAGCTGCTGGTGCTGCCTTGACTCCGTTACGCGAAAGCCGGTGCGCCTGGCCCGTCACATCGTTGCACGGTTCCTGCCGATCGACCCGGCGCGCGGGCTGTTCCTGAGTGTCCTGCCTCCTAGGTTCGCCACATTCAGCCGCGGACGGAGGAGGCAGGACACCGAAAACAAAGAACCGGGTGGTTGCTGCATCGCATGATTTACGCGCCGGGGACATTCCGCTCAGCGGGATCATGCTCCGAACCGATGTCAGCAGCCTCAGGCTCGGATGGACCTCCTCCGGATCAGCGACCCGGCGCCCCAGGCCAGAATGGACGGAAAAACGTCGAACCACCGGGACGCCGGCGCGCCGGGTGATCACCAGTCGACGAGGCGACTGGTGTCACGTTCTGTCGACCCGCTCGTCGTCGCCCCGCCTTCGGACCCCGGCCCCTGAACCGATCAGGGCGGTGTCAGCCGGCGTATCTGATGATGCTCACTGTCTCCGACCAGCACGCTGCCGTCCGGGGCGACCACCGCTCCGTGCGGACGCGCCAGTCCTGACGCGATCGTCGTTATGATCCACGTCTTCGCATCGATCCGCCGGATCGCATGATTCTCCGTATCGACCACGACGATATTGCCACCGGGATCGACAGCCATCTCCTTCGGTGCATCGAACACCGCTGATCGCGCGTCACCGCCATCGCCGGCATAGCCGCGCGCACCGGTACCGGCGACGGTCTCGATCACGCCGTCGCGAATCCGCCGGATGCAGCTTCCCTGCCGCTCCATCACGTACAGCGATCCGTCCGGCGCGAACGCCACCGCCCGCGCCCCGAACACGCCCGGCCTTCGAGGGCCGGCCCGCCGTCGCCGTCATGCCGGGCCTCCCCGGTTCCGGCAAACGTTTCGATCGTCCCGCTGTGCAGATCCACCACGCGCACGCGATGTCCGGCCACATCGGCGATGAACAGGCGCGTCTGATCGGCGCTCAGCGCCAGCCCGTTCGGCTCCACCAGGCCCGCCCGGGCGGCCGGTCCGCCGTCGCCGCTGTATTGGCCCGATCCGTCGCCCGCCAGCGTCGAGATGCCGCCCTTCGGGATCGATAACCCGCACCCGCCGGTTCAGCCGGTCGGCGAAAAACACCCGGCCGGAGCGGTCGACGACCACCCCGTAAGGTTCGTTCAGCCGCGCCTGCGCGGCCGGGCCGCCATCGCCGGAAAATCCCTTCTCGCCGGTGCCGCAGATGGTCGAGATGATCCCGCTACGGCCATCGATCCCGACGAATACAATGATTGAAAGTATCGGAAAAAACCAAGCTTCCATCAGGAGAAAACGCAAGATCGAACGGATTGTTCAACTGCGCGTCGCGGCGCCGACGATCCGTCACCGGAATAACCTTGCACACCGGTTCCCGCCACGACGCTGACGGTCCACTCGGCACAGGGTTGCGTCTTGTTCATGCTGATATCCCCCCTCGAAACCGGCACGATGGTTGTCGCCGCCGGCATGTCAAGCGTAGGATCGAGGAAATCGACGGACAGTCGGAGGAAACGCAAAATGGATACGAACATCGCCGCGGAGCGGAACAGCAGTGTGGTTCAGGGTCTCTACGACAGGCTGGAGGACCGCTGCCTGATGCGCGACCAGAAAGGCGCCAGCGATGTCTATTACGAACTCGTTCGCGCCGGCCGGCCGCTGACCGAAATCGTCGCCGAGGGCGTTCGCATCCACGCGCCGTACACCCATGTGCCCTATCACGAGCGGATCGACGACGGTTACCCGAACTTCGTCAACAATGACCACTGCCTGCTCAGCGCTCGGGCTACGATCAATCTGAACCGGATGCTGCCGCCGCACCTGGCGATGCTGCCGATGGCGCAGACCATCTGGTACATCCCGACCGGCCTCGATATCTGGAACCAGAAGATCGACAAGGCGCCCGGCCATTACACCCGCCATCGCGGCAACGTCCAGGCCGAGGAGGCCCCGCCGGCCCCGGTCGTCTACTGGCCGGATCAGGAACCGATCGCGCAGACCGGTCCCGCTGAAGGAACGTCTGAACAACTGGATGACGCTGGTGCATCGCGGCCAGGTCATCGAGGCCTACCGCATGTTCCTCGGCCTGATGCAGAACCCAGCCGAAGCGCAAGGATGTCCTGGCGGAGATGTGTCTTCGCCGGCCTGATCGATGTGCAGGACCGGCTGCTGCACAACCGCTCCTACACGACCGGCCACAAGGCCTATCGCGCCCGCTCCACGGTCGAACTCGGCAACGCGCTGGGCTGGGACAACGCGCACAACGTCATCTACGCCGGCGCGCTGGATATCGCCGTCGGGCCGCGCTGGTATTCGACCTATGAAGTCGCCTGCAACTACATCAAGATGATGATCGAGGGCGAAGCGTTGCACGCGGTGCCGTATCGCGGCGTCAGCGAGGCCGAACTGGCGGTGCTGCGCAACGACCAGCCGGTGAACCAGCAGGAAGCCGCGGAACTGACCAACGCCGTCCTGCGCCAGGGCGAGATCGAGACCCTGGAAGTGCTGACCAGGCTGCTGAAAGCCGGCAAGGACCCGCGCCGCATCCTGGACGTGCTGCAAGTGGCGGTCGCGCCAGATCGTCCTGGAAACCCGCGACCCGACCGCCTTCAACATGCCGCACCATTGCTACGAGTATCACAACACGCTCGCCTGGTTCTTCGACAATTTCGACCATCCGCGCCGGCTGCGGCTGCTGTATGTCGCCGCGATGTTCGCCAACCGGGTGGCCTACAACCAGCAGGGCCTCGGCGAGGTGCATCCGGTGTCGTTGCAGGTGCCGTCGGGCGCCGGCGCGCTTAGCGCGGACCAGTTGCTGGATCGGATCGACACGGCGATCCTGGCGCTTGAACGGGGCCGAGGCGATCGGCTGGACCCAGGCCTACTGCGACAATGTCTCCGATCGCGACAGGCTGGTGCAGCGCATCGCCCTGGCCGCGTGCAAGATGGGCAACGATCCGCACAACCAGGAAATCGCCCAGTGCATGCTGATGGATTACGGCACCAACCGGCAGCCCGATCGCGACAAGTTGCTGCTGGCCGCCGCCTATCACACCGCGATGCACCGCAAATACGGCGACCCGCAGGAGCCGTCCCGCCGCTTCGGCCACGCCATGGGCTTGGCCGAATTGCACTGAAGGGAGGCTCTCCCATGACGCTTTCGATTCGTCCGATCGATCCGGTCTCCCGCCCGTTCTTCGCGGGCGAGGTGTCCGGCATCGACATCACCCGGCCGTTGACCGCCGAGGAAGCCTCGGCGATCGAGAAGGGGATGGACCAATACGCTGTGCTGGTCTTCCACGACCAGCACTTCGACGACGAAACGCAGTTGGCGTTCTCCCGCAACTTCGGCGCACTGGAAGAAGCCAGCGGCGACCTCAACTGGGGCAAGGCGCGGCGTATCGAGTCCGCGCTGGTGAACGACATCTCCAACCTCGACAACGACAATCAGGTGTTGGCGCGCGACAACCGCAGGCGGCTGTTCAGCCTCGGCAACCGCCTGTGGCATTCCGACAGCTCCTTCAAGGCCGTTCCCGCGAAGTTCTCGCTGCTGTCCGCGCGGCTGATCCCATCCGCCGGCGGCAACACCGAGTTCGCCGACATGCGCGCCGCCTACGATACGCTTGATGACGAAACGAAAGCCGAGATCGAGGACCTGGTCTGCGAGCACAGCCAGCTCTATTCGCGCTCACTTCTGGGATTCGACCGACTTCACCGACGAAGACCGCGTCCGCTTCAAGCCGGTGCTGCAACGTCTGGTGCGGCGGCATCCGTCCACCGGCCGTAAGTCGCTGTTCCTGGCCTCCCACGCCGGCGCCATCGTCGGCTGGCCGGTGCCGGAAGCCCGCGCCCTGCTGCGCGACCTGATCGAACACGCGACCCAGCGGCAATTCGTTTACGCACACGAATGGAAGCAGTGGGACCTGGTGATGTGGGACAACCGCGCCACGATGCACCGCGCCCGCCCGTTCGACCCAAAGGAAGTACGCGACATGCACCGCACGACGGTCGCCTGCGAACGTTCGACGATGGCCGAGGCGGCGTAAGAGCGAACGAGCAGGGCGCTGTTCCGCCCGCGGCATCCCGCCAAGGAGCGACGCTCCTTGGAACCAATCATTAAGGGGATGGACAGGAGGGGGCGACAGCGTCGGTCGCCGCGGTCAGCCTCTCCGCCCAACCCGCCTATGAACGGGATCAAAGGGCCGCCGGCCCTTTGCGGGTCCGGGCAGACGCCCGGTCTTGCTTAATCCGCCCCACGCGCTATCCATCGGACCGAACGCGAGGAGGAAAACATGCGCGCATGGGCCGTGGTCGAAAACGGGCAACCCCTGAAGGAAATCGAGCTGCCGACGCCGGAACCGACAGGCACCGAGGTCCTGCTCGAGGTCACCCATTGCGGCGTCTGCCATTCCGACCTGCACATCTGGGAGGGCTATTACGATGTCGGCGGCGGCCAGAAGATGTCGCTGGTCGATCGCGGCGTCACCCTCCCGCTCGCCATGGGCCACGAGATCGTCGGCCGCGTGGTCAAGCTGGGTCCCGACGCCACCGGCGTGAAAGTCGGCGACCTGCGCATCGTCTTTCCCTGGCTCGGTTGCGGCAAATGCGAGCAGTGCCTGTCCGAAGAACGACAACATGTGCGCGGTCGCGGCCCGCAGCCTGGGCGTTTACCAGAACGGCGGCTACGGCACGCACGTCGTCGCCCCGCACCCGCGGCACCTGGTCGATCCCGGCACGCTCGATCCCGCGGTCGCCGCGACCTACGCCTGCTCCGGCATCACCGTCTTTTCCGCCATCAAGAAGGCGATGCCGCTGACCCCGACGCAGCCGATCGTGCTGGTCGGCGCCGGCGGCCTGGGCCTGAACGCCATCGCCGTGCTGAAGGCCTTGAAGCATCAGAACATCATCAGCGTCGACGTCAGCGCCGAAAAGCGCGAAGCCGCCCTGAAGGCCGGCGCGCACAAGGTGGTCGACGGCAGCGGTGACGGCCCGGACCGTCACCAAGCGCATCACCGAAGCCGCCGGCGGCCCGGTGCCGGCCGTGATCGATCTGGTGAACGGCACCGCGACCGCGCGCTTCGCCTTCGGCGCCCTGGCCAAAGGCGGCAAGCTGATCCAGGTCGGGCTGTTCGGCGGCGAACTGATGCTGCCGCTGCCGATCATGGCGATCCGCGCGCTGACCGTTCAAGGCAGCTACGTCGGCAATCCGAAGGAACTGCGCGAACTGGTCAAGCTCGCGCAGGACGGGGAGCTTCAGGCGCTGCCGGTCGCCACGGTGCCGCAGAGCCAGGCCTACGACGCCCTGATGCGCCTGCGCGACGGCAAGGTCACCGGCCGCCTGGTCCTGAAAGCGGAGGCCGTGGCATGAGCAGCGCCGGTCTCCGCACCTCGATCGTGCTGAAACGCCGGCCGCGCGGCGAACCTGTCGCCGAGGATTTCGCCGTCCATCAGGATGCCATCCCGACGCCCGGGCCAGGCGAGGTGGTCACCCGCACCATCTGGCTGTCGATCGACCCGTATATGCGCGGCCGCCTGCGCGAGGAGCAGACCTACGCCGTGGCGATCCAGATCGGCGAGGTCATGACCGGCGAAACGGTGGGCGAGGTGATCGCCTCCGCCCACCCGGATTTCGTTCCGGGCGACATCGTCGTGGGCGCGCGTGGCTGGCAGACGCCATTCGGTGTCCCCGGGCGAGCCAGTTGCTCAAGATTCCCAAAGGGGGCCGCGCCGCTGTCGGCCTATCTGGGCATTCTGGGAATGCCCGGCGCCACGGCCTACGCCGGCGTGACGGAAATCTGCAAGCCCAAGGCCGGCGAGACATTCGTCGTGTCGGCCGCCTCCGGCGCGGTCGGTTCGGTCGCCGGGCAGATCGCCAAGCGTGCGGGTGCGCGCGTCGTGGGCATTGCCGGCGGTGCCGAGAAATGCCTGTGGGTGCAGGACAGCCTGGGTTTCGACGACTGCGTCGACCACCGCTCGCTGGACCTGCGGCAAGAACTGCAGGCCGCGTGCCCGAACGGGATCGATTGCTATTTCGAAAATGTCGGTGGCGTCGTGCAGGCCGCGGTTTTCGACCAGCTCAACGCGTTCGCCCGCGTCGCCATGTGCGGCATGGTCTCGCAGTACAACGAAGCGACGGTGCCGCCCGGTCCGAACCTGGGTTTCGTCGTGGGCAAGCGCGTGCTGATCCAGGGCTTCATCGTCTCCGACCGGCCCGAGCGCGATCGACCGAATGGCGCGCGATGGCGGAGCCGCTGGTGGCCGATGGCAGCCTGGCTTACCGTGAGGACGTGATCGACGGGCTGGAGAACGCCCCCGACGCGCTGACCGGCATCCTGACCGGGCGCAATTTCGGCAAGCTGCTGGTCAGGGTGTCGGCGGATCATCTGTAGCGGCTGACGCACGACCACCGTGTCGGCGCCGGCCGGATGGGCCGTTGCGGGATACGGCAACCAAGGGGGGACACCATGAAATTTGGCGCCTCGATGTTCTTCACCGACTACTCCATGACGCCCGCGGCACTGGCCCGGGCGCTGGAGGAACGCGGTTTCGACATTCTTTGGGCGCCGGAACATTCGCACATTCCGCTCAGTCGCGCAAGACACCCTTTCCGCTCGGGGCCGAATTGCCGAAACGATACTTCGACGTCATGGACCCGTTCGTGACGCTGACCGCGGCGGCCGTTGCGACCACGACGCTGAAGCTGGCCACGGGGGTTTGCCTGATCGCCCAGCGCGATCCGATCCAGACCGCGAAGCTGGTCGCGTCGATCGACCAGGTCTCCGGCGGCCGTTTCGTCTTCGGCGTCGGCAATGGCTGGAACCAGGACGAGATGGAGAACCACGGCACCGATTTCGCCATACGCCACAAGCTGGCGCGGGAGCGGGTCGAGGCGATGAAGGCGATCTGGACCCAGGACGCGGCCGAGTATCACGGCGAGTTCGTCGATTTCGGCCCCATGGCGGCGTGGCCGAAACCTGTCCAGAAGCCGCATCCGCCGATCCTGGTGGGCGGCGCATTCCCCTACAGCGCGCGCCGGGCGGTGCGTTACGGCGACGGCTGGATGCCGCAGATGACGGCGGCCAACACGACGCCGCTGACCGAACTGATCCCACGGTTCCGCCAGATGGTCGGCCGAGGCGGGCCGCGATCCGGCGGCGATGCAGATCGCCATCGGAGGCGCAACCACCGGACGCGGCGCTGATCGGGCGTTATCAGGCGCTGGATGTGGATATCGTCTCTCCCAGCCTGCCGTCGGAGAAGCAGGATACGATCCTGCCGATCCTGGATCAGTGGGTGGAGGTGATGCGGCAGGTCGGCTGATACACTGCCGCAACCGATTTGCGGCGTTGCCGGCGTGTGGTGACGTCTAAACCACTCCACGCCGGCTTCGACGAGGATCAGCCGCCATTGCATGACCGCCTGACGTGACGGGCGGATATTCTACCGCCTTGGACGCGACGCCGTTGCTGGCATGGCGTCGCCATGCCGAGGCTGCTTATTCCGCTGCCGCCACCTTGTCCTGCGTCTTCGTTTCGAAGTCACTGGCATCATGGCGCTCATGCAACTGACTTGAGGGCTCGCCGGTGAGGCGGTTGACCATTCGCCCGCGCTGGGCGGCAGGCCGTTCTCCGATCGCATCGGCCCAGCGCTGCACGTTCTTGTATTCCTGCACCGACAGAAATTCGGCCGCCCCGTAGAGCCAGCCCTTCGCCAGGCCGCCATACCAAGGCCAGATGGCGATATCAGCGATCGTGTAGTCGCGCCCCGCCACATATTCACTCTCCGCGAGGCGGCGGTCGAGCACGTCGAGCTGACGCTTCACCTCCATCGCGAACCGGTCGATGGCATATTCGATCTTCGTCGGCGCGTAGGCGTAGAAATGTCCGAACCCGCCGCCCAGATAGGGCGCGCTTCCCATTTGCCAGAACAGCCACGATAGACATTCGGCACGTGCACTGACCTCGGTCGGCAGGAACGCCCCGAACTTCTCGGCGAGGTACATCAGGATGGCGCCAGTCTCGAAAACCCGGATCGGCTTCGGACCGCTGCGATCCAGCAAAGCCGGGATCTTGGAGTTGGGGTTCACGGCCACGAAGCCGCTGCCGAACTGATCGCCCTCATCGATCCTGATCAGCCAGGCATCGTACTCGGCGCCGCTGTGGCCGAGAGCCAGCAGTTCCTCGAGCATCACCGTGACCTTCACGCCATTGGGCGTTCCCAGCGAATAGAGCTGGAGGGGATGGCGGCCGACCGGCAGCTCTTTTTCGTGCGTGGCCCCGGCAATCGGGCGATTGATGTTCTCAAACCGGCCGCCGCTCGGCTTGTTCCAGACCCAGACCTTCGGTGGCGTATAATCGGACGAATTGCTCATGTGCAGAACTCCAGGCGTATCGCAGGGGATGTCGATCGCGACGTGCGATCGGCTTGGCTGACACGATGGGGTTAAACGGCGCGCGGGGCAACCCGGCTTGGGTGCACATCCGTTCGAGGCGGCCGGCAAATGTCCCGGTCATCCTTATAAGGTAACGATAATTGCTGGCGGGAAAGCGCCCGGCAGTTTCGATTGCCGATCTGATCCAGTGCCATCCCCCATGCTTCATTTGCTTCAACACATTGCTTGCGCCGTGACCGGATCAGCTGCTCTTTTGCCTCGGGGGCGGAACGTGCGGCCCTTCCGGCAGTTTCACGAGATCATCCGGATTCGGCATTGGTTCGTCCTGACCATGGTGTCCGTCGCCGTGGCGTCGTGGATCAGGTGAAGACGACGAATCGAACCCGTCCTGACGGCATCGCCAGCATATCGCCCGCGCCGTGCAGCGGTCCGTGCGGCCATCCCCGCATCGGCCGACTTCAGCGGGCCGCCTGCCTGGCTCAGATTTTCGCCAGCATTGATGTTTCGTACAGCCAATCGATGATCAGCTTCGGAACGATGAGGCCGAAACTGATCGCCAGGATGATTGTGACGGCGGTCATCCCGTCAGCGATTGTCGCGCTGATCAGCCCCAGCGTCGTGTGCGAACCGTCGGCAAGTTGCAGAAGTCCGCTCGCCATCCTGAACAGGAGGACGCCGGGGATCATCGACACCACCGAGGCGAAGCCAATGGCCGCGAATGGCATGCCCCAACGGCGCGCGACGGGCGTGAGGATCGTTCCGACGACCAGGCTGGCGGCCAGGGCGCCGGTCGCGGCACCGACGCCCAACTCTGTCAGCGCACCCCACCGGAATGCATGCGCCAGCATGCCGATCGACACCGGCCAACCAAGCATGTTCGGAGGCGTGGAAAAGAAGACACTGTAGGCTGCAACTGCAACGCCGGCTGCAAGGACGTCCTGCCACAAGGGCACGCTCCTGCTGGGGTAGTCAACCGGCAGGGAGACGCCGAGGCACGCGAGACCGAGCAGCAGTCCTGTCGAGATCGCCAGAATGACGAGGCTCGCGAAGATCAGGCGGGCCGCGCCAAGGTGAACACGGCCCCTGATAAAGTCCAATGCGCCATTGAGCACGTGCGGTCCCGGGACAAGGATCATGCACGGGCATAGCGCGACAAGCCGCAGTGAGGAGCTCAGTTCGCACCGAACCGCCGCCGCGCCGACAAAGCCGGCGAGCAGTGCCGCGCAGAACGGCTGCAGGAAAAGGTTTGTACTGTAATGCGCGACGCCGCGGCGGATCACAGCGCCGGCCGCCGCGCTCAGGGCGATCAGCACCACCGCTGCCAGATGATCGACCCCGAAGATCACCGCCAGCGCGATGGCACCCGCCGCGGCTGCGAGCGTGAACAAAGGTGTCGACGCCGGTGGTGCCTGTGAGATCGCTGCGATCGCCGCCCTCGCGCCATCCGGCGCAAGCCGCCCGGAGCAGAGCTCGCCGATGGCTCGCATGGTGGAAACGACGCGATCCATATCGACCCCGGTGGGTTCAGCCTCCACGGCGGATAGCAGTCGCGCGTCGGGCGCCTCGGTGCGAAGTTGTATTTCGCCCCAGCGCGGCATGACGCTGACGCGCAGACCAAGGCTCGCTCCCAGATGCTCGCCTGCTGCCACCACCTGGTTCGTGGCTTGGCCATTGACGTAGAGAACCCGGACAAAGCCGAGGATAAGATTGGCCCGTTCCTCCAACGTCCTGTCGTCTTCGTCGCGCCGCGATATGGCGGGACCGGCTGCCATCGGGGAAATGTCGGCCCTCATCGCCTGGCTTTAGGCGCCGGTCGCCACGTAGGGCTTCACCATCTTTTTGGCATCGACGACGCGATCGAATTCGGCCTCGCTGACAAAACCCAGTTGCAACGCGGCTTCCTTGAGCGTGAGATCGTTGTCCATGGCGTGATGGGCTATCTTCGACGCCTTGTCATAGCCGATGACGGGGGCAAGTGCCGTCACCAGCATCAGCGAACGCTCGACGTACTCGTTGATTTTTTTCAGATTGGGCTTTGTGCCCTCCACCAGGAACTTACGGAAGTTCACGCAGCCGTCGCTCATGATGGTGACGGAATGCGTGATATTGAAGATGATCAACGGCTTGTAGACGTTCATTTCGAGATAGCCGCCGGCTCCGCCGAGACCCACCGCGACATCGTTGGCCATCACCTGCGCGGCGATCATGGTAAGAGCTTCGCACTGGGTTGGATTGACCTTGCCCGGCATGATGGACGAGCCAGGTTCATTTTCGGGAATCATCAGCTCGGCGAATCCGGCGCGCGGTCCGCACGACATCAGGCGGATGTCATTGCCGATCTTGTAAAGCGACACCGCCAGGGTACGGAGCGTGCCGGACAACTGGACCAGCGCGTCGTGGGCACCCTGTACCGCGAACTTGTTAGGCGCGGTCACGAACGGCAGGCCCGTGAGCCTGGCAATCCCGGCGGCCGCTGCCTCGGCAAAGCCAGGCGCCGAGTTTATGCCCGTCCCGACCGCGGTACCGCCCAGGGCCAGCCGATACACGCCTTGCAGCGCCGATTCGAGCAGCGCCAGATCGTCCGCAAGCATCCCGGCATAGCCGGACCATTCCTGCCCCAGTGTCAGTGGCGTGGCGTCCTGCATATGGGTCCGCCCGATCTTGACGATGTCGTTCCACGCCTGCGCCTTGGCGTCGATTGCATCATGCAGGGCGGCGACCGCGGGAATCAGACGTTGCTTCACGTTGACAGCCGCCGCGATGTACATCGCCGACGGGAACGAGTCGTTTGACGACTGTGCCATGTTGACATGATCGTTCGGGTGGACCGGCGCTTTGCTCCCGAGCGGCGTCCCCGCAAGCTGGCAGCACCGATTGGAGATCACTTCATTGACGTTCATGTTGAACTGGGTGCCGCTACCCGTCATCCAGACGTGCAACGGGAACATGTCGTGATGCTGGCCAGCGACGATCTCATCGCAGACCTGCACGATCAGCCGGTAACGTTCATCATCGAGCCGCTTGCTGGCGTGGTTGGCGCTGGCAGCGGCTTTTTTCAAGATGGCGTAGGCGGTGATCATTTCGCGGGGAATGAGATCTCTGCCGATGCTGAAATGCTGGAGCGAGCGCTGGGTCTGAGCGCCCCACAGCTTGTCCGCCGGTACTTCAACCACGCCGAGGCTGTCTTCTTCTTTCCGGACGTCGACCATGGCATTTCTCCAAGGTTCGGCTTCGCTGCCGGCCGGTTGAACCAAATGGCGAGCTTGGCAGACATCGAGACTCGCCGGCCGAATTGCTCATGCGACCAGCATCCACCAATCTATGGGACGAGCCCTACCGATCGTATTGACCGGCGCGTCCATCTTGGCTGCCAGGGCGATGATCCTGCCGCGGCTCCGCCTCGTTGTCCAGCGCCCAAAGCGGAATTACCCCATTGATCAAGCGGGCAGGGAAGCCGGCTGACGGCCCTAATCCGGACCACCATCGTAAAGACGGCTAAGTCCACCTGCCAGCCGGCGGGCCATCGCTTAGCTTTGGCTCCAAGACAGCCAGAGTGCCTTGCTGGAAGCGACCTCAGGCGATGAAATTGCCAGATGAGAGCTGGACGCTTCCGTTCGAGGTGAAACGCGAAAGCAACATCAGCCTGACGCTGCTCGCGAAGCGACCTCAGGCCGAGGAAATTGCGCGATAAACATGAGCCAGAGCATTTCCGCTGAAGGTGAAAACGGCCTATTGGTCAAGCGACATTGCCTCGCTGTTGTACGACGACCGTCTGGAGACGAGGTTGGCGCAGCCACCGGGCCGGCGCCGTACAGCAGGTTGAGGTTATCGGGTTCGTGCACCCGTTCGATCGTGCCCGTCCACCTCTTTGATGTTGGTTCCAGCCCCGGCGCATCAGGTGCGCGTGCGCGCGCCGCTCAGCAGACGCTCGATCAGCACAGCGATGATGATGACGGAGCCAATTGCCGTGCCCTGCCAGTATGGCGACACATTAAGCAGATTGAGCCCGTTGCGGATGAACACCATGACGAACACACCGAAAAGCGTACCGATGATCGAGCCTCTCCCGCCGAACAGACTGGCGCCGCCGATGACGACGGCCGCGATCGCATCGAGTTCGAGTCCCTGACCGCCGATCGGGTCGATCGAGAGAATCCGGGATGCCAGGAAAATCGCGGCAATCCCGCTCATCAGGCCGGAAATCACATAAGCGAGGACGCTCCAGGTCGCGATCCGCAAGCCGGCGACGCGGGCGGCTTCCGCGTTAGAGCCGAGCGCATACAGCGTTCGCCCGCCCTTGGTGTGGTTCAGGAACCACCAGCACAGCGCGTAGCAGACGACGAGGAACCAGAAATCGACGGGGATGTCGAACAGCGAATCCGACGAGAATGCGCCGAGACCCGCAGGCAGATCGCCGATTGAATTGGCTCCGCTCAGCACATACGCGAGGCTGCGGGCGATCGACATCATGCCGAGCGTGACCACGAAGGCCGCGACGCGGCCAAGGGTGATAATGGTCCCGTTCACCAGGCCGGCGAACGCGCCGGCACCAATGCAGACGGCGAAGGCGATCGGCATCGGAAGATGATGCAGCGAGAGGCCGAGGACGATGCCCGTGACGCCGACGAGCGAGCCGACCGACAGATCGATTCCGCCGATCAGGATCACGAGCGTCTGGCCGAGTGCGAGCAGCCCAACCACGACCGATTGGTCGAGCAGGTTGAGCATGTTGTTCACGGTCAGGAAGTAGGGCGAGATCAGCGACAGCACCGTCATCACCACGATGATGACGAGCGACATCCTCAGCTCGATCTGCGTGGCCAGCAGGTTGAGCAGGCCGCGGCGTCGGCGCGCGTCGGGTTGAGCGGCGGCTGCGGCGCCGGGCCCGTTCATGGGTGTCATGCCTCGAGTTTCATGGCGGTCGGTTCGTCTTGCGGCTCGCCGAGCGAGGCCAGGATCTGACGTGCGACAGCGGCGGCGTCGAAGCCGGCGGGCACCTGTCCGAAGGTCAGGCCCACGATGCCGAGACTATGTCCGCGCTTGCCCCGGATCGGGACGAGAAGGGTCGGGTGCGTGCCGTCCTGTGCCGCCAGAAGTGCGCTGCCGACGCCGCCGATCGCATGGGCGATCGCCGTCGCCGCGACGTCAGGGAAGCCGCCGGTGACGAAGCCCGGATCCGCGCCCGGATCGTCGCCGACACGATCGAAGCAGAACAGCCGGCCTTCCTCCACCGCGATCCAGTAGGCTGTGCCGCCATGGCGGCCGACCAGTTGCTCGAGGACGGTGTGCGTCTTCTCGGCCGACGTGCGGGGGGCAGCGAACATGCCGAGCTTCTCGATATCGACCAGATCCGAGGGAAGGTCTGTTACGCTGACGCCGTCGCTGAGCACGGTGATCCGATCCGACACGCCGATTACTTCCTCAAAGTCGGAGGAGACGACGACGCACGCCACCCCTTCCGACGTGACGCGGCGCAGCAGTGCATAGATGCTGCTGCGGGTTCCGATATCGACGCCGCGGGTCGGCTCGTCGAGCAGCAGCAGGCGCGGCGACAGCACGAGGCCGCGCGCGAGGATCACCTTCTGCTGCATGCCGCCGCTGAAATTCAGCATGTTGGCGTCGAGCAGCCGGCGCTCGGGAAGTTCGAGCAGGGCGAGCAGGCCGCGCACGGCCTGGCTCCGCGTGCCGTAACCGAGCGTGGCGGCGGAGCGCGCGCCAAGATGGGCAAGCAGGAGGTTTTCGCGCACCGAGAAATCGGGGATGATGGCCTGTCCGCGCCGGTCCTCCGGGACAAGGCCGATGCCCGCTCGGATCGCGTCGCGCGGCGCTCTCGCACGAAAGGGCTGGCCGTCCAGCTCAATGGTGCCTGCGGTCGGCTGGCGCAAGCCGAAGATGGTCTCGATGGTTTCCGACCGTCCGGCGCCGACCAGTCCGGCAAGGCCAAGGATCTCTCCCGCGCGCACCTCGAACGAAACGTCACGCACCGCGGGCGGGCAGCAGAGATGGCTGACTTTCAGCACGATCGGACCGTTGCACGCGCGGCGCTGCGGCGCGCCGGCACGATCGTAGATATCCTGCAGTTCACGGCCCACCATCAGGCGGACCAGTTCGCCTTGCTTCAGCGTTTCAGTGGCAAGCCCGCGCGCGACGATCTTGCCCTCGCGCAGCACTGTCACACGGTCGGTGATCGCGAAGATCTCCTCGAGCCGATGGGAGACGAAGATCAGCCCGTGGCCGCGCGCCGCGAGATTGCGCATCAGGCCGAAGAGCAGTTCCGCTTCGTGCGGTGAGAGCGGCGCCGTCGGTTCGTCGAAGATGATGATCCTGCTGTCGAGCGCCAGCGCCTTGAGGATTTCGACGAGCTGGCGCTGCCCCATGCTGAGATCGCTCACCAACCGGTCGAGATCCAGGAAACCGCCTTGGCCGATTTCGTCGATCAGCGTCCGGGCCTGCCGGCGCAGGGCGCGCCAGTCGAGCCGGCCGGGCATCGCGATGCGCGGGAGCATGATGTTCTCGAGCACCGAGAGATCCGGCGCAAGGGAGGTTTCCTGCGTGACCATGGTGATCCCGGCGCGGATGGCGTCGCGCGCGCCGGCATGGCGGAGCGGCCGTCCATCCAGCAGGATCTCGCCGGCATCAGGCCGGATATGGCCGGAAATGATGCGCGAGAGCGTCGACTTGCCGGCGCCGTTGGCGCCGACAAGTGCGTGGATTTCCCCCGCGCGGAGATCGAAGCCGGCGCCCGAAAGCGCCTGGGTGACCCCAAAGCGCTTCCAGATGTCGCGTAGTTCGAGAAAATCCACGAAGACCCGCTCAGCTCAGCCCGAACGTCGTCTTGCGGACGATCGGGGCTTCCTTCGCTACGTTGGCTTTGTCGACGACGATAATCGGGATCTCTATCCGCTTCGGCGGGGTTTTGCCGCCGAAGTGATCAAACAGCGCCTGCGCCGAGTACTGGCCGAACAGATAGGGCTGCTGCATGCCCGACCCAACGATCGCACCGTTCTCGATCAGCGTGATGAATTCCGGAATGCCGTCGAAGGCGGCAACCTTCACGCTGCCCTGCCGGTGGGCGGCGTCGATGGCCCGCAGCGCGCCGATCGTCGGCTGGTCGGTCTCGACGAACAGCCCGTCCATCTCGGGATGCGCCGTCAGCATGTCCTGCACGAACCTGAAGGTCTCGTCGGCCGTGTAGGTCTGCATCTGCGAGAGTGCGACGCGCTTGATACCCGCCTCGTCCATCGCCTTCATGAAGCCGGCGGTCCGGTCCTTGCCGTTCTGGCGCGCGAGCGAAATGGTGACCAGGCCGACGGTATTGTTCTTCTTCCCCGCCGCCTGCAACTGCTGGCCAAGCACCTTGCCGATACCGTAGGCACCTTTCTCGTTGTCCGAAATAACGAAGGTCAGATATTCGCCGCTCGACGTGCCGATATCCGCGATGACGACGGGGATCCGTGCGCGCGCCGCGGCGGCAAGGACCGAGGGTGCGGTTGAGGTGTCGGTCGGCGAGAGAATGATGCCATCAACATTCTTCGCGATCGCGTCCTGCGCGTTCTGCAACTGGGTCTGAGCCGAATTGTGGCTGTCGTATGTGGTCGAGCTGCTGCCGTGCTTCTTCGCCTCGTCCTCGACGCCGTTGGCCAGGGTCCGCCAGTAGGGAAGGTCCAGGCCAGGCGTGAGATAGGCCAGTCTCTTGCCCTGGGCCGATGCCCGCCCCCGCGCCATTGTGGCGGCGATCAGTCCGGTCCCTGCGATCTTGGCGAGCGTGCGGCGGTGAAGTCCGCCAGCAATACCGTTCGTCGTTTTCGTGTCGTCTGTCATCGTTTCCTCCTGTTGGCCCTGCCGTTGCCAAGCTATCGTCGGAACGCGCAGCGGGGCCTGTTGTCTTCGATCACGCGGCGCGTCGTCCGGTAGATTCTGTCGAGATGGATGACGAATGCCGCGACAACGGCGGCTTCGTCGTGCCGCTCAAGTCCGTCGAGGATCGCCTCGTGATCGCCCACGCTTTTCTGGATGGCGTTCTCGCGAGAAACCGCACGACGGCGGATCTCCATCATGTAGGTGTAGAGATCGCTGACGAAATCGGCGAGTGCGGGGTTCCCGCAGGCCCGGTAGATGACGAGATGGAACTCCCGGTCGGAAATCAGGAAGCGAACCGGGTCATTCAACGCAGCCCGCTGCGACACGAGGGACCCGCGAAGGAAATCGAGGGCACCCGGATCGATCGATCGAGCTGCCTTCGCGACGACCTCGCGCTCGACCAGCAGACGAGCCGCATGAACAGCATCGATGTCGTAGGTGTTGATCCGTCGGGTTTCGGTCAGGCCGGGGACGACAGGCCCGAGATCGGTGCTCACTACCCGAGTCCGCGCGCCCTGGGAGATCTCGATGACGCCGCGCGTGGCCAGGATCTGCATGCCACAGCGGACGGTTTCCCGGCTGACCTGGAACGCTCCCGCCAGATCGCGTTCGCTCGGCAGGAAATCCCCGATTTGCACGATCCCGGACGCGATCAGGCCCGCGATCTTGTCGGCAACGAGGTCTCGAGCCGTTCGCCGCACGACGGGATCGCGCAGGTCGGAAAGGTGTTCGATCACGGAAAGGGCGCTCTGCGCCACGATGTCGCTTCCTCTCCCTTGTCCACTGGCCCAGCCAGCAGACCAGTCGAGAAAGCACCGCGTGGCAATGGGGGTCAAGTGCCAAATCCCGGATATCCGCCCGGAAACGGCGGTCACTCACATCTGCCAGGCTCGTGCATGACGGGCGCTAGAGACCATTTTCAGCCTGACTGTGCACGCCGAAATGGTCTATCTCTTTGTTTGATCGCATGATTCACGCGCCGGGGACGTTCCGCTCAGCGCGATCATGCTCCAGTGTGGTGGTTCCGAAGTCCGCCATACTGTGGATCATCCCCGGAGCGGACTTCGGAACCATAAACCACGCTAGAAAACAATGCTTCGCTAGTGTCCTCATCGATTCGGAAGTTCGTAAGGCGGCTGATCCAGGCATGGCGAACTTCCGAATCGGGACACTAGACCATTTTCAGCCTGACTGTGCAGGCCGAAAATGGTCTATCTCTTTGTTTGATCGCATGATTCACGCGCCGGGGACGTTCCGCTCAGCGCGATCATGCCTGGGGCCAGAGGGAGGTCGGCGAATCCGTTGATCGCTGGGGCAAGGGCAGCGGCAAGAACCGATGGACGTAGAGGCCACACCAACATGCAGGCTGCGGCCAGCAACTCGGCCCGATGGTGTTTATCGCATTGGCCCCGCGTTACTCCCGCATCTTTAATTTGTCGGTCATCCCGGGCAATAGGCAATGTCTTCAAACTACTACGTGCACGACGGCGGCGTAGTGGCAAGCGGCGGCGACGAGGACGAAGCTGTGCCAGATCGCCTCCTGGTAGCGCATCCGCGCCAGGTGGAATGTGATGCCGACGCTGTAGAACACGCCGCCGGCGACCAACAGCATAACCACCGGCGCCGGCAAAGCCAGCAGCAGCCGCGGGTCGGACACCACCGCCCAGCCCATGATCAGATAGAGCGGCACAGAGAGGGGCTCGACGCGGCGCGGTGCGATCAGCGTGAGCAGCACTCCCATCAGTGCAATGGCCCAGATCAGGGCCAACAGCCGACGTCCATGAACCTCGCCGAACGAGATGACGGTGAATGGTGTATACGTCCCGGCGATCATCAGGAAAATCGCCGCATGGTCGAGATGGCGGTACAGCGTGTGGCGGCGGCCACCGCGACCCCACGCGTACAACGCCGAGGCCCCCACCATGGCCAGCAGCCCGGCCCCGTACACGGCCAGCGCAGCCAGTCGCAGCGGATCGGTGTGTGTGCCCGCCAGCACGCCCAGGGCGACGCAGCCCACCGCCGCCAGCACCACATTCACACTCTGCACTACGCCATCCGCCAGCCGCTCGGTCGACGACGGCGGGGCGATATTGTAACCCGACTGCATCAGGGGAGATTACGCGACCGAGACCGAAGCGTCATCTGGGGGGTAAAAATCTGGCAGCCAGCTGCGGGTACGCCAAATGGTACCGGCGCAATTCCCCACGTTTGTTACCCGTGATGTCCGGGAACCGGCGGCGCATCGTGATCGCGGCCGACCCTCCCTCATCGTAAGTGGAATGGAACAAGACCAATGGTCTGATTGCCTTCGAGGCCAACGTAGCCTCGACGGCAATCAACGTCATCATGTTCTCGCCGACCCCATGATGATCGCCGCCTGTGCCGGACTCCGACACGTGGGAGTCGACACTGACAGCAAGATCACTGACGTAAGCCTGGCCTGCGTGGCCTGATAAGGCGGGAAAGCCCAGTGTCATTTGCGAAGCGCTTCATCAATTCTGACCTGCTGCGCAACGCCAACAGGTCTTCCCGCTATGCCAAAGCGGCCAGCAAATCGGGACTCAGATACGCTCGGTCCGCACGGTTCTCACTGCAAATCGTGTCGCCACGGCAGGAGGATCCGCTCGATCTTCGTCACGATCGCGGACAGGACAAGCGCGAGCGCGACCGTCACCACGAGGTCGGCGAATACGCGAGCGATGACATAGAGGCTGCCAGCCTTGAATATCGCGTGGCCGAGGCCTTCGGTCGACGACATGAACTCGCCCAGGATCGCCCCCACCAGCGCGAAACCGACGGTCAGTTTCAGGCCCGCGAAGATGTCGGTGAGCGAGGCCGGCACCACCAGGTGGCGAAAGATCTGGTTGCGGCTCGCGCCGAGGGAGCGCATCAGGTTGACTTGGTCCGGATCAACGCCCGTTGCGCCCTTGTAGGACACGACGAGCGCGACGACGACGACTGAAAGCGTCGACATTGCCAGCTTCGAGGCGAAGCCGGTGCCGAACCAAATTATCGCGACGGGTGCCAGCGCAACGATGGGGATCGATCCGAGCGCCAGGATGAAGGGTTGCACGACACGCGAGACGAAGCGCGAATACCACAACGACAGGCCGATCGCGGTGCCTATCAGGTTGCCCAGGGCAAAGCCGGCAAGGGTTTCCTTGCCGGTCACGTAGGTGTCGGTCCAGATCGACCCGTCGCGCACCATGGCCAGCAGGTTGACCCCGATCTGCGATGGCGAGCCGAACAGGAAGGCGTCCATCGCGGCCGCGGACGTCGACCACTCCCAAAGGCCGAGCAGCACGGCCAGCAGCAAAAACTGTGCGGCAAACACCGCGAAATTCAATCGCCGGACCCGCAATTTGCGTGGATCGGCCAGGGCCGCACGCACCGGGTGAGAACTCGGCGTTTGTGGCATCGGTCGCCGTCACCTGATGTCCAGTTCCGTCCAGATCTGTCGCACGTAGTGGCCAAACGCCGTCGTCTCGCGCGCCGCCATCATGTCGGTGCGATCGACCGGCAGGTCGATCCGGTGCTCGGCGACGACGACACAGGGGCGATGGGACAGTACGATCACACGATCGGACAGGCTGACCGCCTCCTCTACATCGTGAGTGATCAGCAGCAGCGAGCGGCCCTCCTCTCGGACCAACCGCGCGGTGTCGCGCTCGATCAGGATCTTGGTCTGAAAGTCCAGTGCCGAGAACGGTTCATCCAGCAGCAGGACCTCGGGATCGGGACCCAGCGTGCGGGCAAGCGCCACACGTTGCCGCATGCCACCCGACAATGCCGATGGGTAGTAGTTGGCGAAACCATCGAGTCCAAGGCGGTGCAGCAGCTCACGCCCCCGCTGCAGCCGCTCGCCACGTGGCATATGTTTTACCTGCAAGCCGAGCACGACATTACCAAGTGCCGTCCGCCAAGGCAGCAACAAATCCTTTTGCAGCATGTAGCCGATCCGCGGCGGCACGCGATCGATTTCCCGCCCATGCCACAGCACACCACCGCGCGTTGGCGGCAACAGCCCGCACAACAGGTTCAGCAGCGTCGTCTTACCGCAGCCGGACGGTCCGACGATGCTGACGACCTCGCCGCGCTGCAATGCGAACGACACCGCGCGAATTACCTCGACAGGCCGACCCATGTCGTCGCCGAACACCTTGCCGACGCTGGATGCGGCCAGCGGCGGTGGCAAGTGATCCGGAACAGCATTGGACCGCGGTGGCGTCAGACTTTCATCGCCTTCTCTGCGAACGAGTTGTCGACGATCTGCGCAAAGGTCGTCGTGCCTTTGATGTTCTTCAGGTAGACCTGCATCTTTATCAGGTTGTCCCATTGCGCCCGATCGACCGGAACCGCCTCGGCCGGGATCTTGTATTGCAGCTCGGCATCGATGGCCTCGTTCACCACGTCGGGACGCAGCTCCGGAAATTCGGCGCGGGCAATCGATTTGGCATAGGCGGGATCGTGATAGACGCGGCGCATCGCCTGCTCGAAGCCATTACAGAGCGCCTGGATGATCTCGGGCTTCCGCGCAATCGTCTGGTTCAGCACCATAATGCCGGTATTGCAGAACGGCCCGATATACGAGGCGAAGTCGAAGATGATCTTCGCCCCTTGATTCTCCGCCTCGGCGACGCCGGGTTGATAGGCGATCGCCACGTCGGCGCGGCCCGCCAGCATCGCGGCGATCTCGGTGCCGGGATTGACCTGAAGGATGTTGACGTCCTTGCCGATAACCAATCCGTTCTCAGTCAGCAATTTCTTGGTTACGCTGTAGTTGGTGTTCGGATCGGGCGAAGTGACCAGCGTCAGGCCCTTGAACTGTTTCGGATCGGTGATCTTGCCGACCCGCTTGGAAACACCGAAGTAATGCGCGCGTTGTACCACAGTGCCCACTACCTTGCCGGGTCCGCCGCTTTCCACCGAGATTGGCACCATCGTCGGATCACCGATACCGAACATCGCGGAATGTCCGAGCACGGCCGCAAAGGCCTGGGTATCGCCGCCTGCCGCGCTGACGTTCAGGTGGATGCCTTGTTGCTCGAAATAACCGGCATGCTGACCGACATAAAGATCAATATAGCCCAGGTTGTGCACCGCCTCGACAAACTCGACCTCGGTCGTCTTGGCTCGCGCGATCCGCGGTGCGGCCAATTGGTCGCCGCTGCGAGACCGGCTTTCGTGAGACTACGCCGTGTCAGGTAAGGACTGACCGCCGATGCCATTATCCTGTCTCCTTGTTGAGTGTCTGGAACTGAACGCCTCCGGCAGTCCCGTGACAATCGCCTCGCGGCCGCGCAGGCGCGGATCCGATGACGCCTCCTGTCAGGGTGCCAGATATTTTTTGAGGATCGCAGCGCCGACTGTGTATTTCGGGTCCACGAAGTTGCCCAGCCGGACGCGGCCGCACTGACTCAGCATCATGTAGGCGTCCCACTGATCGTAGCCGTACTCCCCCGCCATCCAGCGAACCAGTTCGCGATAGGCGATCCTGGTTGCATCCTCCAGCGGGCGTGCGCTGCCGATGGTCATAACGAAATCATCCCGTTCCAATCGTGGCCACTCGATGGGCCAGCGCTTGATCAGGTCGACGCGGATCGTGGTTACCGTTGGGTATTCGACCGCGACGCCGCAGACTTCACCGTCGCCCTGGCAGGCGTGGGCGTCGCCGATGAACAGCCGTGCACCCGGAACGCGCACCGGCAGGTACGTGATGCTGCCCGGTCCCATGTCGGGCAGGTCCATGTTGCCGCCATGGTTGTCCGGCGTCAGGGAGTTGATCGAGTCGATCTCCGGCGACAGGCTCAGAGTGCCGATATGCGGTCTGTAGGGCAGCGTGACGCGATCACTCCAGCGCACCCACTCCTCGTCCAAGTTGATCTTGCGGACGATTTCCGGCAGCGGCTGGTTTAGCGTCGCTGTGTAGTAGGTGCCGGTCAGGGCGCCGAATTCCGGGATCATGCAACATGTGCCGCGCGGGTTCGGCCCTCGCGGCACCATCGATTCGATCAGAACGGCGATAACGTCGCCCTTCTCCGCGCCCTCGATCATAATCGGGCCATTCTGCGGATTCAGGAACGGCACCCGCAGTTTCTCGGTCGGCCTGTCCTGCTCGGTCTTGAGCGCGCCCTCAAACGCATCACGGGTCTCGACCACGATGCGGTCGCCTGGACGCACCGTCAGCACCGGATTGGTGTATGGGCCGATCGTATAGTGAAACGTCCCCTGCTTTCCCTCGGTCAGCTCATGGGTCGTCGGCGTGCCACCCCAGCCGACCCCGCGTTGCGCGACGATCGAGGTGTCTAGCCAATTGCTTTCAGTCGCGCTCATTTTCTGCTCCCTCCCGGATTGCACAATGCCAATTGCCCGGCAAGCACTTCGCCGTCACGGATTTCGTCCCCGCCGGGCGTAGTCACGATTCGGCCTCTTTCCAGCACATGCGCGCGGAGCGCCACGCGCGCATCAGGCCACATTCTTGCCGGCGCCGTTGGGAACTATGACGCATCGCGTCTCACCCAGCCGATGACGTGGCGGATGTCGCGGTCGCAACGCAGCGTTTCGCAGCCGCTGCGATAGGCATCGAGAGCGCCGTCCGGGTTGACGGTTACAGGTTCGAGCGTGAACGGGTAGGGCGGGTCAGCGTTGACTTGACCCATGGCGAGCAACGCGCCGTCGCCCATGTCGCGTCCAATCGCGGCGTAGGAACTCGACGTCGAGAAAATGATCCCGACTGGCAGGCGCGGTCGGCGCTGGACGATGGAGCAAGCCATGGGCGATGCGGCGGCCTCCCGTTTTCATACGCGGCGCAAACGCAAAAAGATCCCGCTGGCAACAAGGTTGCCCGGGCCGATTTGCCGATCTCTGCGCGTTCGCAGATGCTATGAAGAGTTGCACCGAAACCGACAGCGCTGCCTAGATTTGCATCACCGCCGTTCTCGACCGCACGATCGTGCCGAAGCTTGCGGCACTCTGTCAAGCAGGTATCGCTGCAAACCGTGCCGCGAACCAAGCCTGCGGCGGATGTTGGCCGAAGCCGCGGTAGACGTGGCGCTGAGCGGCCCGGCGGCTCGTCGTGGAATGGGTCCGGCGGGACATGGCCGAAGGTGTCGCCATCCAGTGCAGCTGTCCCGCAAGCCTATCGGCTGAGGCAGTTCCGTGCTTCCGCGTCACGGGGTTGCGTGCTCGCATGGATCGGCTCGTATCATACGGCCAGCAACGGCAAAGGAAAAACGGCGATGAAATACGGCATTCATTTGCCTCACGCGGGTGAGCAGGCGACACCGGCGCTGATACGGCGTCACGCCGAGCGTGCCGAGGATCTAGGCCTGGACGATGTCTGGGTCAGCGAGCACATCATCGTGCCCCGTGATAAATTCCCCCGTTCGCCGTTGTTCTTCGATCCCGTGCTGTCCCTCACCTGGGCCGCCGCGGTGACGAAACGGGTGAGGCTGGGAACCACGGTCCTGGTGTTGCCGATGCGCCATCCGCTGCCCTTGGCCAAGGAACTTGCCACACTGCACAATTTCTCCGAGGGGCGGCTGATCCTCGGCGCAGGTTCAGGCTGGTTGAAGGAAGAGTTCGCGGCCCTGGGCGTGCCGTTCGAGGAACGCGGCCGGCGGTTGGACGAAGGGATCGCGATGATGCGCGCGGTCTGGTCAGAGGATCCGGTGACGTTCAAAAGCCGCTATATCCCATCCGTTATCGAGGGGATGACGATGACCCCGATGCCGGTCAGCCGGATCCCGCTTTGGTTCGGCGGCAGCGCCGAGCCCGCGTTAAAGCGGACGATCCGAATCGGAGACGGATGGCACGGCAGCGCGCTTACGGCGGAGCAGGCGGCGCCGATCGTGAAACGGCTGCGTGAGGCGCGGCCAGGGGCGGATTTCACGATCTCCATGAGGGTGCAGTGGGATGGGACCGATCGTGGCGTGTTGCGGGCACTGGTCGATAGCTATGCAGCGATCGGGGTGGAGCACCTGCTGGTAGCACCCCAGGACCGGAACGTGGACGATTGGGAGAAGGTGACGGAGGGGGTTGGGGCTTTGGCGGCGTAGCGATCCGCCCGGGCCCGCTTCAGGTGACAAGACCGTCCAAAACCTGGTTGATCACGCCGCTTGCCGCAACGGACGCTGAGCCCATCGCTCGGCGATGACATGGTCGCGGTCGAGAGCTGGCCGAACACGGCGGAGAGTGATTGCCAGGCTGACGTTCGCCTCGCCGAGACGATCGAATGGATCCTGACCCGCCACTTCATCCCGCACTCGCGGTTCCGACCGGGGAGGTCCCATGGCGCCCCCAAGGTCCTAAGCGGTGTCCGCGGCCCTGGATTTCCCCGGATTGGTTTCGCGCGTCGAGGAGCTACATGAGGTTGGCACCACTTCAGAACTGCTTCATCCTGGGTTATACTGGGAAGAGGGAAGCAGTTATCCTGGAAAATGGGGAGCGAAATGGCCCGTATCATCCTCTACGGCTTCGACGGCAGCACCTATGTCCGCACCGTGCGGATGTTGCTTGCCGAGAAAAACGCGCAGTACGAACTGGTGCCAGTGAACGTGCTGGCCGGTGAGCCACGTCAGCCCGAACACCTTGCCCGCCATCCGTTCGGCAAAGTCCCGGTGCTCGACCATGACGATTTCCGCGTCATAGAATCGAGCGCGATTGCCGCCTACCTCGATGAGGTGCTGCCTGGCCCGTCACTGACCCCCGGCAATCCAAGGGATCGCGCACGTATGCGCATGGCAATGGGCATCGTCAATTCCTACGGATACGGGGCGCTCATTAATGTAGCGGGCTTCCATTTGTTTCCGGATTTCATCGGAGGCCCGAACGAAGAAGCGAGGCAGCAGGGGATCGCGACCGGCAAGAAGGTCTTGCAGGAGCTGATGAAACTGCGGGGAAGCGACGGCTTCCTTGCCGGGGACAGTCTCTCGCTCGGAGACCTCTATCTCGCACCGATTTGTTTTTATGTCGGCCTCACACCTGACGCTGAACAAGTGTTCGCGGTGGACGGGTTCGCCACCTGGTGGGAACGCATGCAATCCATGCCGAGCTATAAGGCGACCGCGCCAAATCTAGGCTAAGCGTTGGCGGAGACCGCGCCGGCACGGCTACGTGTATCAGAGCCTTCGGCCGAGACCGGGTCATGGGCCTTTTCGGGAGACCATCCAGAACCTGGAGGTCAGGCCGTTTGTCTATATTGCCGACGGGCCATGCGCTCGGCGACAGCGTGGTCCTGATCGGATTTGCCTGACCGGAAGAAAATCGCTGAATAGGTGGACTGTTCGCTCAGTGCTGATCACTGCGCTCGCCCCGGTGATCGGTTACGACAAGGCCTCGACGATCGCGCATCATGCCATGGAGCACGATTTCACACGAAGCGGTCGGCACTGCAGCCTGAAGCATGAACGCGCTGAGCGGAACGTCCCCGGCGCGTGAAGCATGCGATCGAACAGAGAGATAGACCATTTTCGGCCTGTACAGTCAGGCTGAAAACGGTCTAGTTCCGTTCATAAGACAACATTGGACCAAGTGGTTGATCCGGCGAAGATGATGAAATCTTATCTCGCCACGGCGGTCGTTTGACACAAGCGATCTCAGGGCCAGGAGGTAAACTTCCCGTCTGGTTGCGCTCGTACGAATGGGCAGGAGCGGGTTGAATGTCGGTGTTCGCGACGAAGGCGACCGAATGGGCGGAGAGAACGGTCTCCAAAACATGGACCCTGCTTTCTGATCGGCTGGTCGCCTGCGGTCCGCCCCTGACTTTCGGCCTTCGGCTGTGGGCTTCAGTCTGTCTGGCACTGTATGTTGCGTTCTGGCTGCAGCTCGATGACGCGTCCTGGGCTGGCACCACTGCGGCGCTCATGTGCCAGCCGCAGCTCGGCGCGTCGCTGCGCAAGGGCTGGTTTCGCATGATCGGCACCCTGATCGGCGCGGTGGCGATCGTGGTGCTGACCGCATGCTTCCCTCAAGACCGTGTATCGTTTCTCGCAGGCGTCGCGCTGTGGGGCGGCGCCTGCGCCTTCGCTGCCACCCTGCTGCGTAACTTCGCCGCCTATTCGGCGGCTTTGGCCGGTTATACCGTAGCGATCATCGCCAGTGATCAGCTTGGCGCCACCGGAGGTGTGAACGGGCAGGCGTTCATGCTCGCGGTGACACGAGTTCAGCGAGATCTGCATCGGCATCGTCTCCGCCGGTATCGTTCTCGCCGGGACCGATCTTGGGGGCGCACGGCGCCGGCTGGCCATATTGTTGGCGAACCTTACAGCCGGGATCACGGCCAACTTCGCCACCACGTTGAGGTTGGCTGGGCCCGAACTGCCCGACACACAACCGATCCGGCGTGACTTCCTCCGGCAGGTGATCGCCCTCGACCCGCTCATCGATCAGACCCTCGGCGAGTCTTCCCAGATCCGCTACCATTCGCCGGTGCTGCAGCGAGCGGTGGACGGCTTGATCACCGCCCTGTCCGGTTGGCGCGCGGTGGCGAACCATGTCATTCGGCTGTCTCGAAACCAGGCTCAGGCAGAGGCGGCCGCGGTCCTGCAGCATCTTGCACCCGCGTTGCAATCGTTGCCGGACGAATCTGAACCAACACGCTGGATGGCCGATCCGGCTGGTCTGCAAAAAGCTTGCGAGGCGACATCCAGGCGACTGGATGTATTTCCGGCTGCCACGCCGTCGGAGCGCCTGCTCGCCGACAAGGTGGCGGAGGCGCTGGCCGGCATGTCCCACGCGCTCAGCGGCCTGAGGCTCCTTATCGCCGATCCCGCTCGGCCTGTGCCTCGGCGCGGCTTTGTCAGCCTGCGGGTGCCCGACTGGCTGCCGGCGCTGATCAATGCCGGCAGAGCCGTCGTCACGATCGGCGCCGTTTCGTTGTTCTGGATTGTGACGGCCTGGCCCAGCGGCGCGACCGCGATCACCTGGGCCGCGATCACTATCATCCTGCTCTCGCCCCGTGCCGATCAGGCCTATGCCGCAGCGGTGAGCTTCACCGCCGGCAATGCCCTGGCGGCAACCTTCGCTGCGATCCTGGCGTTCGCTGTGCTTCCGCAGTTGCAGACGTTCGCGGGCCTCAGCATCGCTCTCGGCGCATACCTGGTTCCGGTCGGCGCTTTGATGGCGCAGCCGTGGCAAGCGGCACTGTTCACACCGATGGTTGCCAATATGGTACCGCTGCTCGCGCCGGCGAACCAGATGAGCTACGACACCGTGCAGTTCTACAATGCCACTCTCGGGCTGGTCGCTGGCAACATCGCGGCGGTGCTGGCGTTCCGCCTGCTGCCGCCGCTGTCACCGGCGTTTCGTGCGCGACGGCTGCTGGCGCTGACGATGCACGATTTGCGCCGGCTCGCGCGAGGCCACAGGGACTGGGATTGGCAGGGCCATCTCCGCGGCCGCCTATCGGCGATGCCTGAGGAAGCGACCCCGCTGCAGCGCGCGCAACTGCTGGCGGCGCTATCGGCGGGCACGGAGATCAGCCAGCTTCGTCATATCACCCGCTGGCTTGGGCTTAGCGCCGGTCTCGACCCCGCGCTCGCGGCGATCGCGCACGGCAACAGCAGGCTTGCGACCATGTGTCTCGGGCAACTCGACGGCGCGCTGACCGCCCGTGCCGGCAGCGGACCAGAGATGCAAACCGGACTGCGAGGGCGCGCCAGCATCGTTGCCCTGTCGGAGATACTCGCTCAGCATGCCGCCTACTTCGACGCTGGAGCGCGCGAATGAGATTTGCCGAGACAAACCTGTTCGGCGTCTATGTGGCGCCGATCTCGGTGATGCTGATTGTCGCATGGGTCATCACGATCGCGCTGCGCCGTATTGCCGTCCGCTTCGGCCTGCTCCGCTATGTCTGGCACCCGGCGCTGTTCGTGGCGGCAGTTTACATGATTGTTCTATCGTCGCTTGTGCTCTTTGCCGCCCGTTGAGGCCGCCATGTCCGACGTCGAAGCCAAATCGCAACCCCAAGGTACCGAAGCCCATCGAGAAACCGCCTGGTGGCCCGATCCGCTTGCCCGAGCCGAGGCGCCTCCGCGGCGGCGTATCTTGCCGCTGCTGGTCACGTTCGTCGCGGTGGCGATTGCCGCCGTGTCCGGCTGGGCAATGTGGAACGCCTATATGGCGGCGCCCTGGACGCGTGACGGGACTGTGCGCGCCTATGTGGTAACGATGGCGCCGGAGGTTTCCGGGCGCATTGTCGGGTTGCCTGTCGTCGACAACCAGTTCGTGCACAAGGGCGACCCGTTGATGGTCATCGATCCAACGGACTACGCAATCGCTGTCCGCCTTCGCGAAGCGGCGGTACGGCAGGCGCAGGCGAATATGCGAAACGTTGAGCGCGAGGCGAAGCGGCGGGCAGAGCTCCCCGATCTCGCGGTCAGCGCCGAGGAGCAGCAGGCCTATGAAACGCAGGCTGTCACGGCCCAGGCCCAATACCAACAGGCTCTGGCCAATCTGGATCAGGCGCGGGTCAACCTCGACCGGAGCGTCATCCACTCTCCGGTCAACGGATGGGTGACCAACCTGCTGGCGCAGCGAGGCGACTATGCAACCGAGGGACAGAATGTCATCTCTGTCGTCGACGCCGACTCATTCTGGGTCGATGCCTATTTTGAGGAGACCTCTCTCGATCCCATCCATGTCGGCGATCCAGCCGAGATTAAGCTGATGCGCTATCACGAGATCTTGCATGGCCATGTCGATGGTATCGCGCACGCGGTCAATGTCGCCAACGCGCAGCCTAACGGGCAAGGGCTCGCCAACGTTAATCCGATCTTCACGTGGGTGCGCTTAGCGCAACGGATTCCGGTGCGCATTCACATTGACAGGGTGCCCGAGGGCATCACGCTAGCTGCCGGCATGACCGCTACTGTTCAGGTCGATCCGAGCACAGAGTTCGCTTCTCCAAAGTAAATCGACATGTACTACTCCGATGCAAATCAGGATGTTTGAATGTACTTGGGTTCTCGTACCGTCTGACCTCGACTTTCCCAGCCTCATCCGGGACTGGCTGGAGACTGATACCAGCGGCCCGAAGGATCGACTGGTATGCGCGCAGGGTTGGTGTAGTTGTGTGCGTCAAGTTATGCAAAATCAGCAAGCTGCCGGCGGCCCGTTGACCCGGTCACGGGTCAACATCAGGGGCCGTTGGGTAGGACCTCGCCGCTTTGGGAAGGCGAATATGAGACGCCCGGCGGAAGTTACCCCGCGGGGTATAGCTCCAGGCGCGTCAGACCCTGATCGCAATAAAACAATCAGTTTAGCCGCCGGCGTGTGATGTAGCAGATCGCAAGCATGCCAAAGCCCAGCATGGCCACATCGTTCGGATCGGCCACTTCGTTGGATTTGGTCTCGGTCTCTCCAGATTGAAGGTCGACGCAAAACCCATGCCAGTGAATCATTTCGAGGCCTACTGCCTGCGTGATCCGAAGACTCACCAGGTGTGAAAATTTTCCGACGTATTCTTACTGCATTCGAATGATGTTTGCGTAATGTAACAGATGGGGCATGACCACCTGTCGGCGATTTCGGTCAAACTGGCGACGGGCTCGTGCAGTCAAAGCGCCCGCCTGAAGGTGAAGTTGAAGCGGTAAGGGCCAGTCAGCGGGTGGTCGCCGTCAGCCAGCGAGTGAACGCCGTGAAACGCCAGGCGGTCCGGCCCGCCCCAGACCACGACGTCGCCATGGATCAGCGGAATGCGCCGGACCCTGTCCGTGCGCGTCTTGCCGCCCCACAGGAAGATGGCCGGCACGCCAAGCGACACCGAGACGACCGGCTGGTCGAAATCACGTTCGTTGCGGTCCTGGTGAAGGGATAGACGAGTACCCGGCGCGTAGCGATTGACCAGACAGGCGTCGGGACGGAAATCCTTGAAGCCGGCCGCCTCGGCGGCTTCGACGGCAAGGTCCGCAAATGCCCGGGGCATCTCCGGCCAAGGCCGGCCGGTTACTGGATCGATCGCGTCATACCGATAGCCGGTGCGATCAGTGACCCAGCCGACCTGTCCGCAGTTGGTCAGCGCGACCGACATCTCCCACCCGCCGGGCGTGACCATGTGGCGGAAGGGTGATAGCGCGGCGATAGCGTCGATCGCGGTGACGAGTTCGGGTGCCGGCCCGCGCGCGAAGCCACGCAGAAGCACGGCCCGCGACCCGGGAGCGACCTGGGATATCCCACCCTGCGCTTCGTCGAGCGGGATGGGAAGGGGCTCAGTCGGCATCGTGGAAGATCACGCCGACGGTGTGCCGCCTGCCCGAACAGACCTTGCTGACGCCATGGTTCAGCTTTACCTGAAAATCGCCGCGCATCCCCTTCATCGGGCGACTGTTGACCGCGAAGATGGCCGCGTCGCCTTTCCTCAGCGGCAGGACCATGGCGCGGGTCTGCATGCGGGGGCGTTGCTCGGTCATCACGAACTCGCCGCCCACGAAGTCCTCGCCCGGCTGATCCAGCAGGATCGCGATCTGCATCGGGAAGACATGCTCCCCGTACAGATCGCGATGCAGGCAGTTGTAGTCCTCCGCTGCGTATTCGAGAAGTAGCGGCGTCGGCCGGGTCTGGCCCGCCTGATGGCAGCGCTCGAGGAATGCGGCGTGATCATCCGGGAAGCGCACGTCCTTGCCCATGCGCTCGTGCCATCGGTTGGCGATCGGCGCGAGGTGCGGATAGGCAGCCGTCCTCAACTCCTGGATCAGCGGCGGCAGCGGGTAGTTGAAATACTTGTACTCGCCCCGACCAAAGCCGTGCCGCGCCATGATGACGTGGCTGCGGAAGCCTTGCTCCTGGCGGTAGAGGCCCGCGATGAGGTCCGCCTCGGCGCTCGCCAGGAGCTTCGGCACGACAGCCCAACCCTGGGCGTCGAGATCGGCGTGGACCTTCGTCCAGTCGACGCCGTCCAACCGAGCCTGGATCGCCGCCGGGGTTGCAGGCGGGCCCGGTCTCGGAGGACGTGCTGCCGCCATCGGCCTTCGTCTTGCGCAGATTGGCGGGCATCACGCCACCCCTTCCATGTTGATCAGGCGGCGCTTGCGCTGCACGCCCCAGCGATAGCCGGAGATTGAGCCGTCCGCCTTCACCACGCGGTGGCACGGCACGGCGACCGCGATGCGGTTCGCCGCGCAGGCCGCGCCGACATCCTGGGCCGTCGCCGCGATCGGCAGGCTTCGCGCAATCCCGCCGTAAGTGCGTGTCTCGCCGGCCGGAATGGCCTGCAGCACCTTCCAGACGGCCACCTCGACCGGCGAGCCGCGCAGATCGAGCGTCAAGTCAGTCCCGAGTTGCGGCGCATCGACCAGAGCGACGGCCCTGGCAATCTTCCACGCCAAGCCGGTCTGGTCGAGGACAAACCCGACCCCGGGGAAAGCGTCCTTCAGGTCGTGCAGCAGCTTTGCGCGGTCATCGCCGATCAACAGGGCGGCGACGCCGCGCATGCTCTCGGCGACCACGATGGTCCCGAGAGAGGTTTCGCCATAGCCGAAGCGCAGGGTTTCAGGCTCGGTGATGTCGACAGTTCGGGGAGTCATAGCGGGCCTCTCTTGTGGGCGTCCCGACGATCATCGGCTTTCACGTCGGCGCCGGCACTCCGATGCTTGCTTTCAAATCGCATTCCCGGGGGGCGCATCTCCATATCGGTCCGACGAAGTCTTTTGGTTCGGCGGCAAGATACGGAGTGCGCCGGGTATGGTTCTGCTGCAGGGCGCCGTCGGAATGACCGCGATCCGTATCCTTGACCCTGCGGCGGACGAAGCCCGGCCGGATGATCCGAATGCGGCCAAGGCATTCGTCATAGCTCGCTCCCGTCCTCGAGGAGGGAGGCGCAGTGACGGCCGCGCTGGAGGCAGGTGCGCTCGGGCTTTGCCTTGCGACCGGCGGAATATTCCACATTGACGGAGAGACTGTCACGCGAATTGCCTGACCGTCGAGCCCGCTCTTCCGCCGAACCGCGAACCAAGGGCGATCAAAAAAGCGCCGGGAACACCTGGTGTCCCGAACCGGAAGTTCGCCATGCCTGGATCAGCCGCCTTACGAACTTCCGAATCGATGAGCACACTAGCAAAGCATTTTTCCTAGTGTGGTTTGTGGTTCCGAAGTCCGCTCCGGGAATGATACACAGTATGGCGGACTTCCGAACCACCACACTGGACCATTTTTCTCCTGACGGGGACGCCGAAATGTTCCAGATCTTTGTTTGATCGCATGATTCCCGCGCTGGGGACGTTCCGCTCAGCACGATCACGATCTGGCGCTTTTTCCCGCCCCTAGCGTCGGTCCCGGCGGATCGAAATGCCGCCAAGACCCTGAAAGCCGCCGCTCTCACGACCGGCGGCTTTCTCGGATCAGACGGTGCGGAGCAGCCCGAGTTGGGTCAGGGCAGTGACCCCGTCATCCAAACCGATTTCCGCGACGATCTTGCCGTCCCTGAGTTCGAGGACCGTGATACCGGTGAAATGTATCTTCCGGCCCGTGCTGGCGGGCAGACTGCCAGCGAGGAAGTCGCTGAACGCCCGACCGGTGTGGGTTCCGCCGCCCTCCCACTGCCCGACGACGTAGTCCCCCTCGGCGATCAGGTCAGCCGTGCCCCAGAAGTTCAGGTCGGGGAACGCGGCACGGAAATCGGTCATGAACGCCTTGATGTCCTCGCGACCTTTGCGGGGCTCATGCAGCGAGTATTTCAGCAGCATGTCCGGCGAGGCAATCTCGTCGACCACTCGCAGGTTGCAGGTCTTGCCCCAGAAGTCGGTGAACCAGCGGCCGACGATGGTCTTGTTGTCATCTTGCAAGCTCATGGGAGTGCCTCTCAAGTGTTGCGCCGAAGGTCGCCGGTTCAGCCCGGTGACCTCGACACGGGCGTAGCCTGCCCGGGTCGCGCGCGAACTCCGGTTCTTACCCCCGTATCCCCGAACGTCTCGAGATCGCCCGCGACGTTCGGTCCGCCGACACGGCCCACGCCGCATTCGAGAGCAAGGAGCGGAGTGTGAAGCGCCGGTGGACAACGGCACGATGGCGCAAGTCGCTGCATGGCAGAGGATGAACGAACATGACTTCCACGCTCGCAGAGTCCGTTGATTCGATGCGGTCATCGGTGGCGGAGGATCCGCGTTGGGCGCGGATCGTTGCCCGCGACAAGACAGCGGATGGCCATCTGTGGTACTCGGTTGCCACCACTGGCGTTTATTGTCGGCCATCGTGCCCCTCGCGAATCGCCAATCCCAGGAATGTTCAACTCCACGACACGCTGGAAGGCGCAAAGGCCACCGGTTTGCGGCCTTGCAGACGCTGCAATCCTGATGGTCCGTCGGCCGAGGCTGAAAATGCGGCACTCGTCGCGACGGCGTGCAGGATGATCGAGGACAGCGAAGAAGAGCCGTCGCTGGAGCAGCTGGCGGGCTCGGTCGGTCGGAGTCCCAGCTATTTCCATCGCATGTTCAAAGCGGTCACCGGCGTCACACCCAAAGACTACGCTGCCGCCTGGCGCGCAGAGAGAATCCGGCGTGGACTGGCGTCCGGTGGCAGCGTGACCGAGGCGATCTACGACGCGGGCTTCAATTCGAGCGGGCGGTTCTACGAGAAGTCGACCGACATGCTCGGCATGACACCCTCACGATACCGCGCGGGCGGTGCGAACGAGGAGATCAGATTCGCGGTCGGCCAAACCTGTCTGGGCGCCATATTGGTCGCGTCGACCAAAAAAGGCGTCGCCGCCATTCTTCTCGGCGACGATCCGGACGAGCTCGTGCGCAATCTTCAAGACCGCTTCCCAAAAGCGCTTCTCATCGGCGCTGACCGCGACTACGAGGCCTTGGTGGCTCGGGTCGTCGGATTCGTCGAGGCACCGCGGATCGGCCTGGACTTGCCCCTTGATGTTCGTGGCACTGTCTTTCAGGAACGTGTGTGGAAGGCGCTCCGCGAGATCCCCGCCGGCGCGACTGTGTCCTATGCTGAGATTGCACGACGCATTGGTGCGCCGAAGTCCGTCCGTGGCGTGGCAGGAGCCTGCGCCGCGAACAAAATTGCGGTCGCCATCCCCTGCCACCGTGTGATCAGCAACGACGGTTCGCTTTCTGGCTATGCGTGGGGGGTCGAACGCAAGCGCGATTTGATCGGCCGCGAAGCTGCGCAAAACAGGTGATCTGGCGCCACGACCCAGTCTCGATGGAGTATATCTGTCTCGAAGTTCGTCGACGATGGATTGATTGCCCAAAGTGTCTGCGGCGTCGTTGGTGACTGCGTTCCCGAAGGTGCGCTCGCCTGCGGCCCAGCCCGGCGTTCAGCCGAATGATTGGTATCTGAACTTCCGGCGCGAACGCAGACCGTTGCAAAATCACCCTTCCCGGTCTGCCGAAGCCCTGACCCGCAGGTCAAGCGATACGCGCGATCGTTTCTTAACCAAGATGGAAAATTTCGCCGGTCGCGAGACGGAGTTCCAGGGAGCCTGATTCCAGCGCGGCCAGTTTTGCGCCGCCCTCGTCGACGATGCGGGTGAGTTCGGCCATGACCAATGCCTTGGCCCCACTCGGATCCCCCGGCCAGCCTCCGTCTGCCGCCGGCTCTAGGGCACGGGTCAAAGTCATTCCAAAGGCCCCCTGCTGCAGGATCATTCCGATACACTCCGTATCTTGTCGTCAAATAGAAAAACTTTCGCCGGCCCGATACGGCGAAATTGATGTGAAAGCGAGCGTCGGAGTGCAGGAGCCGGCTTGATAGCCGACCTTCGTCCGGACGGACACTCTTCTCAAGAGCGGACGCCGTCGCAAAGGATGACAGCGCAGGTTTCGAGTTTGAAAGCAAGACGCAGAGTGCGGGCACGGCGCGAAGATCCGATATTCATGCCAGAGCGAAGGAACAGAAATTATGGTCTCAGCCAATGCTTTCCAACGGCGGCATCTCCACGCGGACTGAGCTTCGGTGCCTCTGCGCTGCCGCCGGCTAGTGAGCGGAATGTCCCCGGCGCGTGAATCATGCGATCAAACAAAGACCTAGAGCATGATCGCGCTGAGCGGAACGTCCCCGGCGCGTGAATCATGCGATCAAACAAAGACCTAGAGCATGATCGCGCTGAGCGGAACGTCCCCGGCGCGTGAATCATGCGATCAAACAAAGAGATAGACCATTTTCGGCCCGCACAGTCAGGCTGAAAATGGTCTAGTCTAGCTCGGATCGTCTTCCAGCAGATCCAGGGGCGGCGCGGCGTCAGGATCCAGGCCCTCGAGCAACGCCGCAAATGTATGCCACAAGGCCGCCATCGACAGCCTGATCGATTGGGTGACCAATACCGGCTCGATCGCTCGCGACGGCTTGATCTCCATCAACGTCGGCGCGCTGGGATGAGAATACTGCTTGTAACGGATTCTCTCGATCGATCCGCGCCTTGCTACAAGACAAAAATTCACGAACGATGAATGTGCCGGCCCCACTGGCGCGAAACAATCCGCCGCGACGTCGCGGTTTCCGGACTTATCCGCCCAATGCGCCGGCCGCCGCACTCAGGACCACGCACTCGGCGATGACCTCGCTGGCGCCGAGCACGTCACCTGTGTACCCGCCGATTTGCGCCTGGGCGAGTCTCGCCACGGCCCAGGCGGCGCCGAATCCCAGTAGGACGGCCGCAATGGCTGATCGCACCGGCAGCAATACGCAGCACGCGGCGACTGCCAGGCCGAACCCGGCGACGGCGCTGCTGGCCGGCACTTTGCCGACAGCCGCCCCCATCCCGTCGCCCCGAGCCGGCCGGAGCAGCAGCAAAGGCACGAGCATGCCAGTTCGTCCAAGCATTCCAGCCACGATCAGGGCCGTCACGACAGGACGAGGACGGGTGAGTTCGCCGATCGCTGCCACCCGAACCACCACCGACAGGAGAAGGGCCAGCGCGCCATAGCTGCCGATGCGACTGTCGCGCATGATCTCCAGCTTGCGTACCGGGGTGGTGCCGCCGCCAAAGCCATCGGCGGTATCGGCCAGCCCATCTTCATGGAGAGCGCCGGTGGCGATCAACGTCGCCGCCAGCACCCAGGCACCGGCGACCAGCGGCGGCATGCCGAACCGATGGGCGAGCCAGTACAGCAGACCGCCCAGTCCGTTGACCACGAGACCCACAACGGGAAAGGCCCAGACGCAGCGCGCCAGATCGGCCGGCATGCCGGAATTCCCAAGCCATGCGACCGGCAGCCGGGTCAGCAGCATGAAGGCGGCCAGCAGATCGGCCCTGGCCGCGGTCAGCCGCACCGATCAATCCCGATTGTCGACCGCTGCCTCGCCGAACGTCGCCATACCGGCATGACAGGCGACCGCTGCGCGCAGCAGCGGAACGACCAGTGTCGCCGCCGACGCCTCGCCCAGACGCATGCCGAAATCGAGCAGCGGCGTAAGCCCGAGCGCACTGGCCAGGCGTCGGTGTCCGGCTTCCGCCGACAGATGTGCCAGCATGGTGTGGTCGAGCGCGCCTGGCGTCAGCCGCGCCAAAGGCGCCGCGGCGGCGGTGCAGACGAACCCGTCGAGCAGCACCGGGATGCCGCGTTGCCGCGCGGCCAAGGTAGCGCCGAGGATGGCCGCGAGTTCCCTGCCACCAAGCGCCATCGCAACCAGCAGCGGATCGCCGAGGTATGCGGCATTGCGCCTCAGGCCGGCATCGATCGCGGCGCGCTTGCGCGCCAGCCCCGCGTCGTCGATCCCGGTTCCGCGGCCGGCCCAATCCCTGCCGCCCCCGCCGAACAGCGCCGCTGCGACCGCCGCCGCGGCCGTGGTGTTGCCGATGCCCATCTCGCCGAGACACAGCAGGTCACATGTCGGCGAAACCGAGTCGTATCCCGCGGAAACAGCGGACAGGAAATCCGCCTCGCTCATCGCCGGCGTCTCGGTAAAATCCTGCGTCGGGACGTCAAGATCCAGTGGCACCACTCGCAGGGTCGCATCCGCGACGCCCGCGATCTGGTTGATCGCCGCACCACCACGGGCAAAATTGGCGACCATCTGCGTCGTCACCGTCGGCGGGTAGGGCGACACGCCTTGCCGCGTGACCCCGTGATTGCCGGCGAAAACCAGCACGTCCACCCGGTCGAGCTGCGGCATCGGCCGACCCTGCCATTTCGCCAGCCACGCCACGAGGTGTTCCAGTCGGCCCAGGCTGCCCAAAGGCTTGGTCAGGGTTGCCTGTCGCTCGCGCACCGCGGCGGCCGCGCCGTCATTGCCGTCGTGCGAGACCAGACAGGCGGCTCGCAGCCCATCAAAATCGCCAAACTTGTCCATTTGAAACCTACCCGATGGTGGAAGAACCGGCGGCGCCTCCTGCCACCCAGTCTATCGCGGGAGGATATCTACGCCGAACGAAATCATGGCTTGGACCGGACTCGCATTGTCCTGGATGCTCTGCGGCTTGACGTGGACCGCGACTTTTGCGCCGATGGCGTGACCGCCGGATGGTTCGGCCTGTTGCATAGCAGACCCGGACGCAACCTGGTATGAAAGTCCTTCCGACGGGGTCTGGTTTCATCCTGCAATGGACACGCCGTCATTTCCGATTCGTCTCCCGTCACGCTGGTTCTCGGGGGGGCCCGCTCCGGCAAGAGCCGCCTCGCCGAACAGCTTATTACCCGACACGCTGCGCCCTGGATCTACATCGCAACCGCCCAGGCGTTTGATGACGAAATGCGCGCCCGCATCGCGGAACACCAGATCCGGCGTATCCCGGGCTGGCAGACGGTCGAAGCGCCGGTCGATCTCGCGGGGGCCGTGGTCCAGCAGGCGGAACGGCCGATCCTGGTGGATTGCCTGACCCTGTGGCTGACCAACCTGATGCTCGGTGGTCATGACATTCCCGCCGCCACCACGGCCTTGCGATCGGCATTGGACCGCCGGCTGGCACCGACGGTGCTGGTCAGCAACGAGGTCGGCCTCGGCGTCGTCCCCGAAACGCCGCTCGGCAGAGCATTTCGGGACGAAGCCGGGCTGCTGAACCAGGCGATGGCGGCACGGGCCGATCGCGTGCTGTTCATGGTCGCCGGCCTGCCGTTGACCGTGAAATGAAGCTTGCTTTGATCCGCCATCCGGCACCGGCGATCGCCCCGGGGATTTGCTACGGCCGTCTCGACGTGGCGCTCGACCCGGTGGCGTTAAGCCACGTCGGCCGCATCGCGTCGGATCCGGCGCTGCGTGATTTGCGCCACGTGTGGTGCAGTCCAGCCAGCAGGTGCCTGCTGCTCGCCGAGGCGATCGCGCTGGCAGTGCCTGCGCCATTGACGGTCGACCCGCGATTGCAGGAGCTGGATTTCGGCGACTGGGAGGGCCAGCCCTGGAACGCCGTGGCACGAGCGGAACTCGATCGCTGGGCCGGATCACCGGTCACCTTCGCCCCACCCGGCGGTGAATCCGGTGCGGTCCTGATCCGGCGCGTGTGCGCCTTCGTTGCCGATCTGCGTCGCGACGGGCGGGATTGCGCCATCGTATCGCACGGCGGGCCGCTCAAGGTTCTCGCCGCGCTGCTGGAAGCCAAGCCGGCGGATTTGCTGGCGGCGCCGCCGGCGCTGGGATCCGTCACCCTCAGCCGCTTGCCCGGAACCGACACGACGGCCTGATTACGGGCCTTGGTTTTCGGGCCGGAAGCCGATCGGCGGGACGCGGGCGATTATGCCTCTTCGGAACGACTGCGGCCGCTGCCGCCACGGGATGATACCGTTTGCACTCGCCCCGTAGCTCAGGGCGGCCGCAATGACATCGTCGTCGGCCCGCTCATGAGCGAGGTCACCGACGATGTAGGTCCACTTTCCCTCGCCGGCCAAAGCAACCGTGCAGGGCCGCTTGCAAACTGCGAGGCACTCGATCGGCTTGACCATGATTGCGCCGGCCGCAGAAGCGGTGACCGCATCGAACAACGTCCGCCCGGGTCGTTCGACGCCCAGATCCTGCCCATTGCAGGTGATGCAGATGAACACCGTGACGTCGCCGCTGCCCATCGCCCTGTCTCCTGCAGTCGCTGGAGCATTGCCACTTCGAGTGGCAACGCTCCAGCTCATATTTGTTAAGCAATTTCATCAACCTGAGGTCGCTTTTCGATTCGAGCCAGACTGATATTCTCTAGTTGAGTGGCGGCGCACTTGCGCGTCAAGGCTCTGGCCGTCCGTCGATATCCGCGCATACCCGTATTCCATGGCCTACTTATGGTGATAACTTAAGCAAAGAAAAAGCCCTTTCGAATCAATGGCCCAGAAACTTTGTGTAATTCATGACTTGTGCATCACACACAAGCCCCTGCCTTGTAAACGCGATCTATGCAAGCTACGGTCGATTGCAGAGGGCTACCGCGTGAGGGTCACCCCACGGCTAGGATCTCTGATGCGGGGGCGCCTTGGCAGCCGTCTTACCCAGTCTTGCCTAATTCGCTTTCATCAAATTATGGGAGCTGAGCATGACGCAGCAATCCGCCCGCCCTCTCAAAATCGGTCTGTTTTTACCAACGGAAGAATGTGGGGGGAACGCGACTCGCTGGAGCGAGTTCAAGAGGATGGCTCAGCACTCAGAGTTGGTCGGTTTCGACTCACTCTGGTTATGCGACCATCTACTCTACGAATTTGGCGCAAAGGCGGGCATGTCCGGCGTTCCGCCGTGGGGACTCTGGGAGTGCTGGTCAATGCTCTCCGCGGTGGCGGCCGTCACAACACGCGTCGAGGTAGGCGCCTTCGTCTCCTGCACGAGCTTCCGTAATCCGGCCCTGTTAGCCAAGATGGCGGATACCGTCGATGAAATCAGCGGTGGTCGGCTTATCCTTGGTTTGGGCGGCGGTTATGAGGAGACTGAGTTTCGAGCGTTCGGCTATCCCTTCGACCACCTCGTCGATCGGTTTGAGGAGGCATTGCAGATCATCCACACGCTCGTGCGCACGGGAGAGATAGACTTTCACGGCAAATATTATAATGCGGAGCGGTGCGAGCTTCACCCGCGCGGGCCTCGTCGCGAAGGGCCGCCGATTTTGATTGGAGCAAGGCACCCCCGCATGCTCCGGCTCGCTGCCCAATACGCTGACTACTGGAACGGCTTTGAAATGGGGCAGCACGTAGAGAAGCTTATTGCTGCACGGGAAGCCGTAGATGCCGCGTGCATTAAAGTTGGCCGCGACCCGAAGACGCTCCAACGGACAGCCTTGCTCCTTCTGGACCTTCCGGGGGGATATGTCCGCCCCCACGCGGACGCGCTTCGTCGGTTCCGTTCGGCGTTTGGGGGGGGGTCGCTCGCGTTCAACAAGCCGGATGATTTAGCGAGGCTTTTCCGAGCATTTGCTCGTGAGGGGGTCACTCTTGTTCATATATGGCCGGAGCCGAATACTCTCGCTACGATCGATGCCTTGGCACCCGTTCTGGAGCTACTTGATCGCCGATAACCGGTTTACCCGGAGACAGTCCCAGACCTCGCATGAACCGGGTGTGATTGCGTAAGGTAAATACGACTACTTTCCTGGTGATCTGAACTTCTGTTGAGCAGAACTAGATTTTTCCTTGGCACCGACCGTCCGCTTAGGGTGGAAACCGGACCTTCGAAATTCCGGTGACTTGCCGAAAAGTAAAACATCCGCGAAAGTTAAACTGTGATCGCTGTGGAAAGTCGCGAGTTTCGTCAGCAACGCATGAATGGAGTGTGTGATGCCCGAAATAACCGGTGGCTGCCTGTGTGGACAAGTCCGATACACGATAACCGGTGAACCTGCAGTGAGTGTCATCTGCCATTGCCGTGACTGCCAGCATTTTACCGGCTCGGCCTTTGCTGCCGGCATGGTATTTCCTACCAGTTCCGTCAAGATTTAGGGCGACATCAAAACCTTTGACGTTGTTGGAGGCTCGGGAAAGGCGGCTCACCGGTATTTCTGCCCAAATTGCGGCTCAGGGATCGGCGGTGCCGTGGACGTAAGTCCGGGTAACATGATCGTGGTGGCCGGCAGCCTGGATGATCCAAGCGCGTTCGTGCCAGAGCTCGAAATTTATTGTGATTCCGCTCAACCGTGGGTGCATGCAGAATCTGAGCGGCAGCGACTTCCCACTGGGAGACATGGCAAGGGATAGGGCGAGTGTTGTCTTGCCGTTTCCGTCTTTCTGCCCGATTGCATAAGTGAGGATTCTGTCAACAAACCGCATAAAGCGCAATATGTCGACTTTTCTCGAACTCGCCACCGAGCGCGGACGCAAGCGCGAAGACCTGCTGGCGGCGACGGAGAAAGGCCTTGCCCGCATCAAAGCCGCGGTCGGGCGCAAGCGAAATCCGCTGCGTGGCTCGACCGAGATCGCACTGAAGGTCGGCGAGGTGCTGAACGCGCACAAGATGAAAAAACATTTCGATCTGCAGATCACCGACCACGCCTTCAGCTTCACCCGCAAGTCTGCCGAGATCGCCGCCGAGGCAGCAACCGACGGCATCTATGTCGTGCGCACCAGTCTCGCCGAGACGACGCTCGCCGACACCGAGACGGTGCGCAGCTACAAATCCTTGAGCCTG
This sequence comes from uncultured Alphaproteobacteria bacterium, assembly GCA_963817185.1. Classification (GTDB taxonomy): domain Bacteria; phylum Pseudomonadota; class Alphaproteobacteria; order Acetobacterales; family Acetobacteraceae; genus Rhodopila. Next base: position 1,045,902 of record CAWFNN010000009.1, read on the forward strand.
GTGGAGCGGGGGTTTCGCTGCATCAAGACCGTCGATCTGCACGTCCGGCCAGTCTATCACTGGCTGGAGGATCGGGTCCGGGCACACGTGTTTCTCTGCATGCTGGCCTATTACCTCGAATGGCACATGCGCCAGCGCTTGGCACCGATGCTGTTCGACGACACGGACAAGCAAGCGGCCGAGGCGCGGCGGCGCAGCGTGGTGGCGCAGGCGCAGCGTTCGAAGGCCGCGGTGAAGAAGCAGACGACCGGGCTGACCGAGGACGGCCTTCCGGTGCACAGCTTCCACTCGCTGCTGGCCGATCTGGCGACGCTGGCGCGCAACACCATCACCACCGCGATCAACCCAAACTATCCGCTCACCGTGCTGACCAGGCCAACCCCCACTCAGCAGAAGGCGTTCGATCTGCTGGGGGTCGCGGTGTAGCCAGTAGCGGCCGGCTATTTTGAGACGTTATCTGGGTTAATCAATGGCTTGCGCGCTCCTGAAGAGGGAAGCTGGGTCTAGCGCACGATCGCGCTGAGCGGAACGTCCCCGGCGCGTGAATCATGCGATCAAACAAAGCGATAGATCATTTTCGGCCTGCGCGGTCCGGCTGAAAATCGTCTGGATCTAGACAATTTTGACCTGCCGTCCGGTACCCGTGCGCCGCTGCCAGCCCAAGCGCGCCAGTTCCGGATCGAGATGTTCCTCCTCCGGCCAGCCGACGCACAGATAGGCGACCAGTTTCCAGGACGATGGCATCTCCAGCATCTGGCCGACCTGTCCCGGATCAAGGATCGATACCCAGCCGACTCCCAGACCCACGGCGCGCGCGGCCAGCCAGAACGTCGCGATCATCAGCACCACGGAATATTCGCGCGTCTGTGGCATGGAGTGACAGCCCAGGCCGAAGCCCTGTTCCGTTGCCTGATCGCAGAAAACGGCAAATTGCAACGGCGCCCGGTCGAGCCCTTCCAGCTTCAGCGACGCATAGAAACGGGCGCGTTCATCAGGCTGGGCCAGCTGTGCCGCCGCATTGCTGGCGAGGAAGTTCGTGCGGATCGCGGCCCGCTTCGGCTTGCTCTCGACCCGCACCCAGCGCCACGGCTGGGCATTGCCCACCGAGGGCGACAACTGCGCAATGTCAAGCAGGTGCTCGATGACCTCCTGGGGGATCGAGCGATCGCTGAACCGCCTCACATCGCGGCGCCAGGCGATCAGCGTTTCCAGCCCCGCCTGGAATGCCGCATCAAAGCTTGGAGGGCCGACCGTGTCGCTGTGGGGGCTCTGGCTCATGTCCCGGCCGCGATCACATGGAAGAAGCTGCCGGATACCAGGCCGCGGCGGCTGCCGGCCGGCGTGGGATCGCCGCCATGCGCATCGCTGACCAGAGCGAAGGCGGGATCCTGTCCCGTGGTCTCGACGCTGGCGTAGTGGAATTCGTGGCCCCGCAACCGGGTCCCCGCCGCGCCGAGACAGCCTGCCCCGACAAGGCGCGCGTTGCGGTAGCCGAGGTGCAGCTTCCGCCGCGCAAAGCTGGTCGATACGTCGAGCAGACCAGCCATCGGGTGCGTCTGCCCCTCCGCGTCCGTCAGCGATGTTCCGAGGACCATATAGCCGCCGCATTCGCCGTGGACCGGACGCGTGGCGGCGAAATGGCGCAGGCCGTCAAGGAACCGCCGCGACCCGGCGAGCCTGCCGGCGTGCAGTTCGGGATAGCCGCCCGGCAGCCAGCACGCGTCGCAGTCGTTATCCGGCCCCGCATCGGCCAGCGGGGAAAACCAGCGGATCTCGGCTCCGGCCGCGCGCCAGCCTTGCAGCAGGTGGGGATACAGGAATGAGAACGCCGCATCCCGGGCGACGGCGATCCGCTGGCCCGGAGGTGCAACGGCTGGGTGGGCAGACGGGTCCGGCCGCCGCGGGATGACCATGCGCGGCCAGCGAGCGGACGGCATCGATCCTCACATGTTCGGCGATGAAATCCGCCATCTGCTCCAGGCGCGCATCCAGGTCGTGCGTTTCTCCCGCCTGCACCAGGCCGAGGTGCCTCTCGGGCAGGGCGACGCCTGGGGAACGTGGCAGCGTCCCGACGACCGGGATACCCAGTGCCTCGATCGCCTCGGATGCCAGCCTGGCATGCCGCGGGCTGCCAAGCCGGTTGAGCACGACACCGGCGATGGTCAGGCGCGGATCGTAGGTTGCAAAGCCCTTGACGACCGCCGCCGCGGATTGCGACTGGCCGCTGACGTCCAGCACCAGCAGCACCGGCCAGCCGAGGACGGCTGCTACGTCCGCCGATGAGCCGGTGCGGCCCGGCGGTCCGGGAACGCCATCGAACAGGCCCATCAAGGCTTCGCAGATGACAAGCTCACAGCCGACGCCGACCTCGGAGGCCAGGTGGGCGATCAACTCGGGCGGCATCGCCCAGGAATCCAGGTTGACGCTGCCCCGCCCGCTGGCCGCATGGTGAAACGGCGGATCGATATAGTCCGGTCCGCATTTCGCGCAGCCGACCGCGACACCGGCCCGACGCAGCGCCCGCAGCAGTCCCAGCGTCAAGGTCGTCTTGCCGCTGCCGGACCGGGGCGCCGCGATCATCAACCCTCGTGGTGAGGCCCCGATGTCCATCAGCGTTCGATCGTCACGTCGATCGCGAACGGCAGAAGCGCCGCGCGAAGCTTGACCATTTCGCCGATGGCGATGATCGAGGGCGCCAGGAACCCCTGCGCCGCGGCGTCGCCGGCAGCGCGCGCCAGCGTGCTGACCAGGACCCGCTGCCCCGCCGTGGTCGCGTTTTGGACGATGGCAACCGGCAGGTCGGCCGATACACCGCTCGCCATCAGCGATGCCGCGATCTCGGGCAGGCGGCGCATGCCCATGTAGAGGATGATCGGTAGTTGGGTCCGAGCGAGCGCACCCCAGTCCAGGCCGCTTTCGCTGCCCGCCGCGTACTGGCCGGTGACCAGGATCACCCCGTGATTGGTCTCGCGTGTGGTCGCGGGAATGTTCGCATAGGCCAGCCCGGCGAGCCCGGCGGTGATCGCCCGGAATGATGCGAAACGAAATGCCGGCGGCGGCCAGTCCCAGCGCCTCCTCGCCGCCGCGGCCGAAGACGAACGGGTCGCCCCCCTTCAGGCGCAGCACCCGGTGGCCTTCACGCGCCAGCTCGATCAGACGTTCGGTGATGTCGCGTTGGTCGGGCGACGGCTGGCCGCCACGCTTGCCGGCAAATTCCAGCGCAACGTCCGGACGAGCCAGCCGCAGCACTGCGTCATGCACCAGCGCGTCGTACAGGATGATGTCCGCCTGGCTGAGCGCGTTCGACCGCATGCAGCGTCAGCAGACCGGGATCGCCGGGTCCGGCGCCGGTCAGCCATACCTCGCCCGGACCGAACCGCGGCAGGTCCAGCGCGCCGAGCGGATCAAATGGTGTTCCAGGCGCCGCCGCTGTCATCGGCTACCATCCTTCATTACCCGCGGTCCCCGTGAACACTGCTTCTGGGAGAAGTCGTCCCTGGGCAAGCGGGCCCTGGGGGAGCCGTCGCTGGGCAGAACCCTCTCGGTTCGATAGGACACACCGCCATGGAGCGTGCGGAACGCGATCGTCCCGTTGCGGCGCGGCTGGACGACCGGCACTTGCGCCGCCGCCGCCAGCTCGGGCTGCCTATCAGGCGCTGTTGACCGGCGCGTTTCCCGACCCGGTTCCGGTGCTGCTGCCGGGTGGCGCCCGCCCGTCCTTCGCGCTGGCGACCAGCGAACGCGGCCCGGATTTCGCCCGCGCCGGCGTCGTCAAGGACGCCGGGGACGATCCTGACGTTACCCATGGTGCTCTGATCGTCGCGACGGTTCGTCTGGCCCCAACCGGCAGCTGGCGTCAGCTTCCGCGCCGGCGAGGGCGTCGGCACCGTGACCCGCGCCGGCCTGCCGCTGCCTCCGGGCGAGCCGGCGATCAATCCCGGTGCCGCGCGCGATGATCCGCGACCGCGATCGCCGAGGTCGCCGCCCTGCACGGCGGGACCGGCGACGCCGTCGTCGAACTGTCGATCCCCGGCGGCGCCCGGATCGCGGAGCGGACGCTGAACGCCCGTCTCGGCATCGTCGGCGGCTTGTCGATCCTGGGCACGACCGGCATCGTCGTCCCGTATTCCTGCTGCCGCCTGGATCAATTCGATCCATCGCGGCATCGATGTCGCCCGCGCCGCCGGCCTCGATCACGTCGCGGGCGCGACCGGCGCGACGTCGGAGGCCGCCATCGCCGCGGCTGCATGGCCTGCCCGAACAGGCACTGATCGACATGGGCGATTTCGTCGGCGGGATGCTGAAATATCTGCGCCGCCATCCGGTCCCGCGGGTGACGGTCGCCGGCGGCATGGCGAAGATGAGCAAGCTGGGTCAGGGGCTGCTCGACCTGCATTCCCGGCGCGGCGACGCTGGATCTGAATTGGCTCGGCGAACGCGCGCGTCGAGGCCGGCGGCGAGACCAGCACTCGCCGCCCGTATCGGGCAGAGCAATTCCGCCATGGAAGCCTTCGCCCATGCCAAGGCGGCCGGCGTCGATCTTCCGGCCGGCGTCGCCACGGCGGCATGGCGCACCGCCGCGCCAGGCGCTCGGCGGCGGCATGCGGCTGGAAATCGTGATATTCGATCGATCCGGGCAATTGCTCGCCCGCTCTGGCTTTGACGAGGCTCATTGATCCCTCGACAGGCTGCGGTCAGGCCGAAAGCGGCGCTGATAATCCGCGATCGTAAAGCGCACTGTCGCGGAAATCGCCGCTGGCCGAGAACCGGACCGACCAGGATCAGCGCGGTGCGCTCCATCGTCGTCGCTTCGACCAGCCGGACGATCGTCGCCAGCGTGCCGCGGACCACCACGCTCGTCCGGCCAGGACGCGCGGTAGACGATCGCGATCGGACATCCGGGCCCGTAATGCGGGGTCAGTTCCGCCACCACCGTATCGAGCACGTGGATCGAGAGATGGATGGCAAGGGTGGCACCGGTCGCGGCGAAGCTTGGCAAGCGTCTCCCGCTCCGGCATCGACGAGGCGCGGCCGCTGGTCCGCGTCAGCACCAGCGACTGCGCCACGCCGGGCAGCGTCAGCTCCTGCGCCAGCGCCGCCGCGGCGGCGGCGAAGGACGGGACGCCGGGCGTCACCGTGTAGGGGATCCCCAGGCGGTCGAGCCGCCGCAACTGCTCGCCCATCGCGCTCCAGACCGACAGGTCACCGGAGTGCAGCCGGGCGACATCGTGGCCATTCGGCGTCGGCGCGGACGCAGTCGGCGATGATCTGGTCGAGCGACAGCGGCGCGGTATCGATGATGCGCGCGCCGGGCGGGCAATGCGTCAGCAGCGCCGGCGGAACCAGCGATCCGGCATAGCAGGCAGACCGGGCAGGCGGCGATCAGATCGCGGCCGCGGATGGTGATGAGGTCGGGCGCGCCCGGGCCGGCGCCGATGAAGTGGATGGTCATGACGCGGCAGTCCCGCGATCCGGCGATCGCACAGGTCGCCCCTCGCGGGCGATCCGGGCAACGAGGAGTACCGGCGCCTGGCACCGGCCCCGGCCAGCGCCGCCGCCTCCGCCACCGAAGGAACACCGAACCGGGCATCGGCGTGCGGGTGACCGCGTCCGCACGAACGGCGCCTGCTCGCGCAGCGCCGCGCGCGGCAGGAAGACGAGGTCGAGCCCCAGGCGGTCGGCGGCCTCGATCAGGCCCGCCTCGCCGTGTTTGTCGCCGATCGTGAAGAGCCCCAGCCGGCTCGGCGCCTGGCGCGCGTTCCAGCGCCGCTCGGACAAGGTCCTCGCCGGACCGGAGCGGCACTCGATCGCGTCCGCCGAACACCCGAGGCGGCAGCCGACGACCGATGGCGATCCGGCCGGCTCATCGCTTGGTCACCGACCATTGGGTCACCGGCATGCGCCGGCCGCATGGCGTGGAAGCCGCCGACCGGATCGGCGTGGGCGATCTGGATCGTCTTGAGGCTGCCGCCCATCGTCTTGAAGCGACGGATCAGCTCGGCCTGCGTCTCGATGGTGATGCCGTTCACGACCAGGCGTCCGCCGCAGGGCAGCGCCGCCCACGCCGCGTCGATCGTCGCCGTCCGCGGTCGCGCCGCCGCCGATGAAAACGGCATCCGGCCGGGGCAGACCTTGCAGCGCGGCGGGCGCCGGCGCCGTTCGACGATCGACAGGTCCGGCACACCCAGCGACGCCGCGTTGCGCGCGATCCGGCCGGCGCGGACTGGGTCGCGTTCGATCGCGATCGCCCGGTTCGACGGACGATGCCAGCATCCATTCGATGCCGACGGACCCGGAGCCGGCGCCGATGTCCCACAGCAGCTCGCCCTGGCGCGGCGCCAGCGCGGCCAGCGTCACGCGCGGATGTCCTGCTTGGTCAGTTGACCGTCATGCTCGAACCACGCGTCGGGCAGTCCCGGCGCCAGCGGAATGACGCGTGCACCCGGCGCCGCCGTGATTTCGAGCGCGACCAGGTTGAGCCGGATCGATGCCGTCGAGCGCGAAGTCGGCCGCGGTGGTGCGGCGCAGACGCTCGCGTGGTCCGCCCATCGCTTCGCAGACCGTCATCGTCGCGTCGCCGAACCCGATGCCGAACGAGCAGCGCCGCCAACCGGCGCGGGGTCGTCTGGTCCCAGGACAGGGCGAGGATGCGGGCGCGCGGCTGCAAGGCGCGGGATGATCCGCTCCAGCGCTCGGCCATGCAGACGTGACCAGCGCGCAGTCCTGCACCGCCCAGCCGAGACGACTCGCCGCCAGGCTGAAGGAGGACGCGGCGGGCAGGCAGATCATTTCCTCCGGCGGGACCTCCCGCGCCAGCAGCGAGCCGATCCCGTAGAAGAACGGATCGCCGCGTCGCCACGACGCACACCGAAGCGCCGCGACGCGCGAGAATGGCCGGGAATGCGGCTTGCGGCGGCGATGGCCAGGCCAGCGTTTCGCCGTTCACGGCGCCGGCGACCAGCGACAAGATGCCGCCGGCCACCCACCACCAGCGACGCTTGCGCGATCAGCGTCCGTGCGGCAGGAGAAAGGCCGTCGAGACCATCCTCGCCGATCCCGATGATCGACAGCCAGCGTCGCGGCGCTCGGTCGACGGCTCGATCGACGGGGATCGCTTTCGTGGAGCAGAACGATGCGACTTCTTATCCTTGGCGGCACGACGGAGGCGAGCGCCCTGGCGCGGCGGATTGCCGGCCGCCGGGACCTCGATCCTGTCCTGTCCTTCGCCGGCCGGACGCGAAGCCCGGTGCCGCCGCCGATCCCGTTCCGCGTCGGCGGCTTTGGCGGCGTCGCCGGGACTGCAAGGCCTATCTGACGCGAACACCGGATCGACGCGGTTATCGACGCAACCCATCCGTTCGCCGCCCAGATGTCGCGCAACGCCGCTGCCGCCTGCCGGGACCTGGGGTTCCGCTCGCGCGTCCTCACCCGGCCGGCCTGGCGCCGGCAGGACGGCGATCGCTGGACCAGCGTCGCCGGACATGGACGGCGGCGGTTCACGCGCTCGGCGAGCGGCCACGCACGGTTTTCCTGACCATCGGCGGACTGCAGCTGGCCGCCTTCGCGCGCGCGCCGCAGCACCACTACATCGTGCGGACGATCGACCCGCCGGACGCCATCGGCGCCCTGCCCGTCCCATCGCCTGATCCTCGCCCGCGGCCCATTCAGCCTTGAAGACGAGATCGCCCTGATGCGGGACGAGCAGATCGAGGTGCTGGTCACCAAGAACAGCGGCGGCGCGGCGACCGAGGCGAAGATCGCGGCCGCCCGCGCGCTGGGCATCGAGGTGGTCATGGTCGAGCGGCCGGCGCCCGAAGCGGTTCCGACATTCGACACGATCGACGGCATCCTGGCGTGGATCGAGGCTCATCGGCCGGCCCCGTAGCTTCGCGGCGTCAGCAGCCAGGGCGACCGGCCGGGCCGCTCGAATGAATCGTGTCTCGCTCGATCCGATCAGCACCAGCGTGCTCATGTCCGCGATCGCCGGGTCGGCGCTCGCCCAGCGTGGTCAGCACGATCCGCTCGTCCGGCCGGCCGATGGCGCGGGCGAAGGCGACCGGGGTCGCCGCCGCCTTGCAGCCGCGCAACAACGTGAACGCCTGGTGGATTGTCTCCGGCCGCGCCTTCGACGCCGGATTGAACAGCGCGATCACGAAATCACCGTCCGCCGCGGCGCGCAGGCGACGTTCCACGATCGCCCACGGCTTCAGATTGTCCGACAGCGAGATGGCGCAGAAATCATGTCCCAGCGGCGCCCCAAGCCGAGCGGCCGCGGCCTGCATCGCCGAGATGCCGGGAATGACCGTGACATCGAGCGCGCGCCATGATGGTTCGCCCGTCTCGATCGCCTCGAACACCGCGGCGGCCATGGCGAAGACGCCCGGATCGCCGCCGGACACGACCGCGACCCGCCTGCCCTCGGCCGCCATCGCCAGGGCGTGCCGCGCCCGGTCGACTTCGGCGCGATTGTCGCTGCCATGGCGCCGCTGGCCGGGACGGTGCGGGACGCGGTCGAGATAGGGCTGGTAGCCGACAATGTCGGTCGCGGCCTCCAGCGCCGCGCTCGCCTCCGGCACGATCCAGTGCGGCTGGCCCGGGCCCGAGCCCGACGATGGCCAGCGATCCCGGTCATGGCCGCCGTCCCTGGCCGGGGATCAGAATGAGCGAAAAATACGGCGCGGCGTCGTCGGTCTTCTCCGCCAGCGGCATGACGATCTCGTTTTCCATCGTGCCACGCTCGACGTAGATCGCCCGCGACAGCAGTCCGGCCTCCTCGCACCGCGGGCGGACTTTGGCGAAATTCCGTCCCAGTTTCATGATGACGGCCGCGTCCGTGGCGCGGAGCCGTTCGATCGAGCCGGCATCGAGCGGCAGGGTGCCCGGCACCACCAGCAGCGTGTCGTCGCCCCAGGTCATCGGTTCGGCCGCCGCGGCCCAGCAGCCGGCCATCCCGGTCACGCCCGGAACCATCGTGACCGCGTAGCGCGACCGCAGCCGGATATAGCAGATGCATGAACGACCCGTAGAACAGCGGATCGCCCTCGCTCAGCAGCGCAACGTCCCGTCCGGCGTCCAGATGGGCCGACGATGCGCGGCGACGGCGTTTTCATAGAACGCCGCCAGTATGGCCACGTAGACCGGGCTGTCGAACGCATGTTCGGTCGTCATCGGGTAATGCAGCGGCAGTTCCTCGGCGCGTCCCGGTCATCCAGCGGTCGACGATGCCACGGGCGTTGCCGCGCCGTCCGGCTTTGGCGAAGTAGCCCACGACCGGCGCCGCCTGGATCAGCCGCACCGCCTTGACGGTCAGCAGCTCCGGATCGCCCGGACCGAGCCCGATGCCGTAGAGCGGCCGGTTGGCGTGGGGGGCGGTCATTCCGTGGCGCTCGCCAGGGCGTTGATCGTTGCGGCGGTCATCGCGCTGCCGCCCTTGCGTCCGCGCACGCAGAGGTACGGGACCCGCCCGTCAGCGATCAGCGCCTCCTTCGATTCCGCCGCGCCGACGAAGCCGACCGGCATGCCGATGACGCAGGCCGGTGGCGGCACGCCCTCATCGAGCAGTTCCAGCAGCCGGAACAGGGCCGTCGGCGCGTTGCCGATCGCCACCACGGCGCCGGCCAGCCGGTCGCGCCACAACTCCATCGCCGCCGCGGTTCGCGTGGTTCCCAGGCTGGCGGCCAGCGCCGGGACCGAGGGATCGTCGAGCGTGCAGATCACCTCGTTGTCGCGCGGCAGACGCGCGCGGGTCACGCCGTTCGACACCATCTTCGCATCACACAGGATCGGCGCGCCGGCTGCCAGCGCGGCGATGCCGGCGCGCACGGCGCCGCGCGCGAAAACACGATGATCGGCCGCCGCCTCGACCATGCCGCAGGCGTGGATGATCCTGACCGCGACGCGTTCTTCCTCCGGGGTGAAGCGCGCGAGGTCGGCCTCGCGTCGGATGATGGCGAACGAGCGGCGGTAGATTTCCGCGCCGTCGCGGATGTAGTCGCGGTGGCCGGTCATGCGGCACCCGCCCGCGGCTGGCCGGCGACGATTCGTCGCACCTGTTGGGCGGCCTGATCCAGGGTCAGCTCGCGCAGGTCGGAGCGATCCGAGGCGATGCCGTCGCGGACGAGGTCGTAGCGGCCCTCGCGGCGACCAGCGTGATCGGCGGCCGCGTCCGGGATGCGCGCAGCCTTTTTCGCAGCCGGAGACGTGCAGGACGATCCCGCGATCCCGGCGCACCGGCAAGTTCGGCCGCCAGCCGGACGGCATCGTCGCGCACCGGCGTCGTGCCGCGTACGCAGGACGGCGCGCCCGGACAGGCGGCGATGCGGCGCACGCGGGTCATCGGGATCGAGAATGAAGGCGCTGGCCTGCCAATCGCGGCCGCAGACGCATGCGCGGCTGCGACCGACGGGACCGGCACCAGGATCGCCCGCCACGGTGTCAGTCGAAGTTCCGGCGCGCCGTTCGCGCGCGGCAGTCGACGCGAGTTCGGGCCAAATCCTCTGCGGCGATTCGGCCGAACGGCAGACCGACGCCGACGAACGCAGCCCCACTGAGCGGATGCACGCCCAGGACGTCGGCCGGGCCGGCGCCATTCGCGTTCGGCACGGGGTCAGTCGGAACCGCTGCAAGCCCGGCCTGACGCGCCGATCGCTTCGGCACCCAGCGCGCCACCAGGTCGCGCATCCGGCCGACCCCGGCGTCATAGCGCGTTCCGGCGTCGCAGAAATACCACCGCGAGCGCTGCCGCGACGTCGGCCACCGCATCCGGACGGCACGGTCCGAACCATTCCTGCGCCGCACCGGCAAGATGAATGGCGAACACCGGTCCGCTTGTCTCCTTGCGGGCGACGAACCGGATGTCCGCCGGCACATCCTGCAGGCCGAGCGGCCCGCCGTCGTCGATGGCGAAGCCGAATTTCCCCGGCAGATCATGCAGCACGGCATCGCCGGCAAGCCGCTGCTCGAGACCTCGCGGCGATCGGCCGAATATCCAGCACGGCGCCAGGATCGAGTCCGGCCAGCGGGCTGGAGATGACGTTGCGAACCGCCTCGCCGGCGGCGCTGCTCGTCCAGCAGACCGCATTCCGCCAGCGCATCGTGCAGGTCGCGGCAGGTGCTGCGCCGAAAGTCCGCGCAACTGAAGATTGCCGCGGTTCGACAGGTCGATCTGACCGTTGCCCCAGCGGCGCGACCATCGCGCGATCTGCGCTGCCAGCGCGATGCCGACGATGCCGCCACTGATCCGCAGCCGCACGATCAGGCCGTCGCCGCTTGGCATTGGCCGCAGGGCGCCAGGACACCACCCCTTGACCATCACCTGCATCAGCGCGCTGTTCCCGCTCATCGCGGAGCCTTCCGCATCCCGGCCATGACGCCGTGCTGCTGAGTTGCGCCGCGTGGTCCACAACCCGCGCCGGATTGCTTCGTCGAACCGTTCGGCGATGGCACGCGCCGCGCCCGGGTTGGCGCCGGTGAGGAAATGTCCTGACCGTCTCGTCGCCGATCGTCGCATCGAACAACAGATCGAACTGGTGATTGTCGACCACGTCGGTCAGCGCGGCATAGGCGAAGAAATTGTCGACGGTCTGGGCGATCTCGGCCGCACCGCGAAAACCGTGCCGCATCTGGCCGGCGAGCCAGCGCGGGTTGGTCGCCCGCGCCCGCAGCACCCGCGCCACCTCCTCGCGCAGCGTGCGGATCGTGGATCGATCCGGATCTGTGGTGTCGGCGTGATACAGTGCCGGATGGTTGCCGAGGAGGGCTGCGGCGGCGGCGAAGCCGCCTTCGTGTTCGGCGAAGGCATCGGCGTCAAGCGACATCCTGGCCCGGCATGTCCTGCACATGCACGAACGCATCCGCCTGGGCGACGCGGGCGCGAAATTCGCGGCGGCGGCGGGCACGCCGTCCGCACCCGCACCGTAGGCGTGCGACGTCGCCCGCAGATAGGCCTCGCCCAGGTCGTCGCGGTCCGACCAGTCGCCCTCGCGCGAGGATGCCGGACAAGCCGATACCATAGGCGCCGGGCGCCGCGCCGAAGATGCGCTGGCCGTAATCGCCGCGATCCCGACCTGACGCTGGCGGCGAGGGGATTGTCTTCCGGCGCCTCATCCAGCGCGGCGACCGCGCGCACGACCTCGTCGAACAGGGCGATCTGGCTGGGAAACACGTCGCGGAACAGACCTGAGATGCGCAGCGTCACATCGATCGCGTGGCCGGTTCAGGACCGCCAGCGGCAGGATATCGAAGCCGGCGACACGGCTGGAGCCGTTGTCCCAGCGCGGCCGCACACCAAGCAACGCGAACGCCTGGGCGAGATCGTCGCCGCCGGTCCGCATCGTGGCGCTGCCCCAGATGTCGAGCACGATCCGCTTCGGCCAGTCGCCGTGATCCTGGGCGTGGCGGGTCAGCAGCGCCTCGGCGGTGCGGCGGCCGATCTCCCAGGCGGTGCGGGTCGGCACCGCGCGCGGATCGATGCTGTAGAGGTTGCGGCCGGTCGGCAGCACGTCGATACGCCCGCGGTCCGGCGCGCCCGCCGGACCGGGCGGCACGAAACGACCGTCCAGGGCGGCCAGCAGCCCGCGCATCTCCGCTTCGCCACAGTCGCGGGTCAGGCTGGATCGAGCCGTGCCGCCTCGGCCGTTCGGCGGTCAAGGCAGCGACCGCATTGGCGGTGTCCGGCGCCGAACACGTGCAGCCCGTCGCCGATCCGCATGTCCTTGATGTCGCACAGCCAGGCATCGAGCTTGAGCAGCGCCTCGGACGGTTCCATCGCGGGGTCGATGCCGGACTCCGCCGCGAGACCGGTTTCCCAGGCCGCGCCATGATCAGTTCCGCCAGCCGGGCCGGCGCGTCGCGGATCAAGTGATTGCGCCTCGGCGTATTCGTCGAACAGGCTTTCGAGCGCGGCTGCCGCGCCGTGCGTGCCCGACGTCGTCAGCGGTGGCGTCAGATGCCCGATGGTCACGGCCGCCGTTCGGCGCTTCGCCTGTGCGGCTTCGCCGGGGTTGTTGACGATGAATGGATAGATCAGCGGCACTGGCCCCAGAACGGCGCGCGGGGCACAGGCGTCCGGAGAGCGCCATCGCCTTGCCGGGCAGCCATTCGAGCGTCCCGTGCGTGCCGCAATGGATGATCGCATGTACGCATTCGATCATCGCGCAGCCACAGATAGAATGCGACGTAGCCATGCCGGGGCGGCAGCAGCGCGTCGTGGTACTCGGTCTTGCGGGATGCCGGGTTGCCGCGATCCGGCTGCACGGCGATCAGCAGCCTGCCCGCGCGGACGATCCGGAAACAGAACGAACCGTCGCGTACGGCGGGATCGTCGCCGGCCTGCACCCCAGGCCGCCCGCACCGTTGTCGACGAACGGGGCCGGCAGCGTGCGCAAGCAGGCGCTCGTATGTCGGCGACGCTCAGGACGGCGCTGGTGGCACCGCTCGGACAGCGCCGCGGTCAGCGCGCCTTCGCCCAGTGCGCGCGTCAACCGCGAATCCTTCCCGCGCCAGCCGCTCCGCGATCGCGACCACACTGCGCGGCGTGTCGAGCCCGACGGCATAGCCGGTGCGCCCCGCCTTCGCCGGATAGTCCGACAGGATGCAGGCGAGGCGTCGCTCGCCGCGCGGCGTGCGCGCGAGCCGTGCCCAGGCGCGCGCCAGATCGGCGGCGTAGGCAACGCCGTCCGCGTCGGCTGATGCACCAGCCGGGTGAACTCCAGCGCCTCGTTCCGGCTGGTCTCGCCCTTGAAGGAGATGGCGCCGGCGATGATCCGGCCGTCGAACTCGGGCAGGACGACATTCATCGCCAGGTCGGCCGGCACCGAGGCCGCGCTGCGACTCCGCCCACTGCGCGCGGTCGCCGCCGCTGAGGGCAAGTTGCAGGACCGGCGCATCCGCCTGATCAAGCACCGACGCGCCGGTGTCCGATCGCGCGGAAAAGGCGGTCAGGTTGAGGATGACGTCGGGCGGTTCTGCTTCCAGATGGCGACGCAAGGCGCTGCAGGCGGCCTCATCCTTCAGGCTCGTCACATAGACGGCGGCAACGCGGAAGCCTCGGACGCCAGTGCCTGCGCCAGCGCCACGACGGGGTCGGTGTCCGCCGCCAGCATCCAGGCGCGATAGAAGACGATCAGCGCCAGCGGAACATCGGCCGGCGCATCGTTCAGACCGGAACGCGTCGCCGGCGCGAAGCAGCCGAACGCAGGGACCGCTGATGCCGGTGGCGGCGATCGCCCAGGCTGGTCCGCCGACAACTGCGGCTTCCGGCAAAATGATCCCGGCGACGAAGCGCAGGCAGGCCCCGACGTTGTCCGACTCCACCGGCGGCGAAATACGACCGGATCCGCCGCAGCGCCTCGGGTCCGCACCGTTGAGGCCTCATCGAGCCGCGCATCCTCCCGATGATCGCCCGGCACGATGGCGAGATGAAATCCGAACGAGCGGGCCAGGGTCGCGAGTTCGTCCACGCCGTAGCGCCAGTAGTCCATGCCACCGAGCAGGCGAATCAGCACGAACCGCGCCTTCGACAATCACCTTTTCGACGTAAAGATCGACCGAATAGGGGTGCCGCAGCGCCGCCAGATTGGCCAGCCGGAGGCTGGGCAGCGCATCCGTCCTGGGCTTCCCAGGCCGCGGCCAGCACCGCAAGGTCGGTGTCGGTGAACGACAGCGCGACGATATCGGCCGGGCTTTGACCGAGGTCGACGGCTTCCGCCGTGCCATCGATCGAGCGGGATTCGACGCGCAGCAGATGCATCGTCGGGCCTCAGGCCTGCAGCGAAGCGGTAATGGCGTCGCGGTCGAGCCCTTTTTCGCCGATGACGACAAGCCGGCTGCGCCGGTCTTCGCCCGGCGCCCAGGGTCGGTCGAAGTGCTGGCGGAAGCGCTGGCCGACGCCCTGGATCAGCAGCCGCATCGGCTTGCCGGCGACCTCGATGAATCCCTTCATCCGCAACACCGCGAAGGTTTCGGCGACTGCCGCGAGGCGCGCCAGCAGTCCGGCCGGATCGGCTGTCGGCGGGAGATCCAGCGACGAAACTCTCGAAGTCGTCGTGATCGTGGCCATCCTCCAGGTCGTGGTGCGACGGCCGCTGCGCGAGATCGTCCTCCACCGCGGCGGCAGCCCAAGCAGCACGGCGGGATCGATCCGGCCTTCACGGGTTTCGACGATCTTGACCGCGCGCGGGATCGTCGCCTGGATCTCCGCGATGACACGTTCGATGGTCCTCCGCGCCATCAGGTCGGCCTTGTTCAGCACCACGAGGTCGGCGCACAGAAGCTGGTCCTCGATAGACTTCCTCCAGCGGGTTCTCGTGATCGATCGCACCGTCGGCCGCGCGCTGGGCGGCCAGCTTCGCCGGGTCGTCGGCGAACCGTCCATCGGCGACGGCCGCACCGTCGACCACCGCGATCACGCCGTCGACGGTCAGCCGGGTCCGGATGTCCGGCCAGTCGAACGCTTTGACCAGCGGCTTCGGCAGCGCCAGCCCGGAGGTCTCGATGATGATGTGGTCGGGCTGCGGCGAGCGTGCCAGCAGCGCCTCGATGGCCGGAACGAAATCGTCGGCGACGGTGCAGCACAGGCACCCATTGGCCAGTTCGACGATGTTCTCGTCCGGGCAGCTGTCGATCCCGCAGGATTTCAGGATCGACCCGTCGACGCCGACATCGCCGAATTCATTGATGATGCAGGGCGAGACGCCGCCCCTTGGCGTGTCTCCAGCACATGCCGGATCAGGGTCGTCTTGCCCGACGCCCAGGAAGCCGGTGACGATCGTGACCGGTATCTTCGCCATGCACTGCCGCACATCATCCTCCTGCCGCAGACCGCGGCGGCGGGACGATGCTCCAACGGCGATCCCGGGTACGAACGATCCGACGCGACCGGCGACCCGAAACGCACCGGGGCACCCCGCCCGTCGCGTCAGCACTGATCCGTCGGCCGGTATCCTGGCTTGTGGGTCACTGCCTTCGCGCCGCCTTCCCGGTAGCCTGCTTCCAGTGGCTGTTGTCGGCGTTCGGCTATCCACATACAGTTGCGGGGGCAGCTGCGGTCTCGGCGCGGAATTACCGCACGCGTCCGCATTCCCGTTTCACCCTCCTGATCGAGGGACCGTCGAATCGGCCTCCAGTTTGTGGCTGGCGCAACCGGGTGTCAAATATTTTCCGGACAACCACAACCTATGGTAGATGCTCCGCCTCTTCGTTCGATAGCACTTGGGCGTGGGATATGACACGATTCGCGCCTAGGATATTAAAATGTAATAGCAATGCGACGGTTCATTTTCGCAATGAAGATGATTTCGGAACGGGTTCATCGGGTAGTCGCTGCTGCTCCCGCAACTCCAAGTGGTGAGGCGGACGCGATCGATGCCGCTGGGCAAGGCGCCTGCACGGCGGCGACGCGCGGGCCAGGAGAACTGCCGTCATCGTTGTCATGCACGAACAAATTCGGACCACCGGCGTGTTCCGGGCGGCTTGAGGTCGCTTTGATCGGAGTCTGGCGCTACAAGGGCCAGGACTGACTGGGGGTTCCATCGGGAGACATGGCGGAAACGATGACCAATTTCGACGGACGCCGGCCGCCATGAGCGAAGCCAGCCCCGAAGCACGCCGCCATGCCGCCAAGATGGCAAGGCGCAAGGCAGTGCAGGATGCCGAGGTTGCCTCCAAGACCATCGCCTCCAAGGGCCTGCTGATGGTCCATACCGGACCAGGCAAGGGCAAATCCACCGCCGCGTTCGGCCTTCTGCTCCGCGCGCTCGGGAATGACTGGCGGGTGGGCGTGGTGCAGTTCATCAAGGGTGCCTGGCAGACCGGCGAACGGCGCGCACTCGAATGTTTCGGCGACCGCGTCGAGTGGCACACCATGGGCGAGGGTTTCACCTGGGAGACCCAGGACCGCCAGCGTGACATCGCCGCCGCCACCCGGGCCTGGGAGATGGCGCGCCGGCTGATGGACGATCCCACGATCCGCCTTCTCGTGCTGGACGAGCTCAATATCGCGCTGCGTTACGACTACCTTCCGCTGGCGGATGTGCTGACGGCGCTGGCCGCACGGCGCCGCGATCTCACGGTTGTCGTCACCGGCCGCAACGCGAAACCGGAACTCATCGCCATCGCCGATCTGGTCACCGAAATGACGCTGGTGAAGCATCACTTTGCCGCCGGCGTGAAAGCCCAGCCCGGCATCGAGTTCTGATGCCGTCTCCCGTCGCGCTGATGTTCCAGGGCACCGGCTCCGACGTCGGCAAGTCGCTGATCGTAGCCGGGCTGTGCCGGGCGTTCGCCAATCGCGGCATGCGGGTGCGCCCGTTCAAGCCGCAGAATATGTCGAACAACGCGGCGGTGACCGCGGACGGAGGCGAGATCGGCCGGGCACAGGCGCTGCAGGCGCGTGCGTGCCGCGTTGCCGCCTCGGTGCATATGAACCCGGTGCTGCTGAAGCCGCAAAGCGATGTCGGCGCGCAGGTCGTGGTGCTGGGACAGGTGACCGGCAACGCGACATCGCGCGCCTTCCAGGCGATGAAGCCGGCACTGCTGCCCACGATGCTGGCAAGCTTCCTGCACATGAAGGACGACGGCCGATCTCGTTCTGGTCGAAGGCGCGGGGAGCGCGGCCGAGGTCGAACCTGCGCGCCAATGACATCGCCAACATGGGGTTCGCACGGGCTGGCGACGTGCCGGTGATCCTGATCGGTGATATCGACCGCGGCGGCGTCATCGCGCAGATCGTCGGCACGCGGGCCGTGCTCGATCCGGCGGACGCGGCGTTGATCGCGGGCTTCATGGTCAACAAGTTTCGCGGCGACCCTTCGCTGTTCCAGCCCGGCATGGATCTCATCGCCGCCCACACCGCGTGGTTCGGCCTCGGTCTGATCCCCTGGTTCCACGAAGCCGGCCGGTTGCCGGCGGAG
Organism: uncultured Alphaproteobacteria bacterium; assembly: GCA_963817185.1. Classification (GTDB taxonomy): domain Bacteria; phylum Pseudomonadota; class Alphaproteobacteria; order Acetobacterales; family Acetobacteraceae; genus Rhodopila. The sequence continues at coordinate 1,063,811 of CAWFNN010000009.1, forward strand.
GACGCAGTCACACTGGAACGGCGGACGTCCGCGACCGGCGGGAACTGCATCGTCGCCGTTCCGCGATTGCCGCATATCGCCAATTTCGACGACCTCGATCCGCTCAAGCTGGAGCCGTCGATCCGGCTGGTCATGGTGCACCCGGGCGAACCGCTGCCGGGTGACGCCGGTCTGGTCATCCTGCCCGGATCGAAGGCGACGTCTGGCAGATCTGGAGGCTTTCAGGCGGCAGGGTTGGGATATCGACCTCGTGGCCCATGTTCGCCGCGGCGGCCGGGTGCTCGGGATTTGCGGCGGCTATCAGATGCTGGGCCGGGTCGTCACCGATCCACTCGGGATCGAGGGCCGTCCCGGTAGCATGCGGGGGCTCGCGCTGCTCGACGTGGAGACGGTTCTGACCGGCGACAAGACGCTGACCGAAATCGCGGGCACCGCGATACCCGATGGCACGCCCTTCCGCGGCTATGAGATGCATGTCGGTCGAACCACGGGTCCGGACTGCGCACGCCCGCTGCTGCGCTTCGCCAATGGCCAGCCCGACGGCGCGATCTCGGCCGACGGCCGCATCCGCGCCTGTTACGTGCATGGCCTGCTGGCTGACGATCGCCAGCGCGCCGGCATCCTGGCCTGGCTTGGCGCGACCGCCACCGGAATTTCGTACGACGCGGAGATCGAGCGGATCCTCGACGCGCTCGCTGGCCATCTTGCCAGGCACGTCGACCTCGACCGGCTGCTCAGCCTCGCCCGATAAGCGCGATCGACAGTAACATCAGCCACGGCGTGACGCAGGCCGCGCGGTAGACCCGCAGCGCGCGGCGGATATCGGCGGCGGTTGCCGCGCGGTTTCCGTCACCCATGAAGGCATCGTCCACCAGCACCTCGCCATAAACCCGCGGCCCTGCCAGCCGCAGCCCAAGCGCGCCGGCCATCGCGGCCTCTGGCCATCCGGCGTTGGGCGAGCGGTGGCGCGCCGCATCCCGCCACATCGCGCACCATGCCCCAGCCGGCGAGGCGCCGGTGCAAAGCGCCCCCGCGACCAGGAACAGCGCCGCGAGCCGCGACGCCGGAAGATTGATCGTGTCGTCGAACCGGGCCGCGGCCCAGCCGAACGCGGCGTAGCGTGGCGTCCGATGTCCGATCATGGAATCGGCTGTGTTCGCCGCCTTGTAGAGCGCGCCGCACGGCAATCCCCCGACCGCCAGCCAGAACGCCGGAGCAACCACCCCGTCGGCGAAATTCTCCGCCAGGCTCTCGATCGCCGCGCGCGCAACGCCGGCTTCGTCCAGCCGTTCCGGATTACGGCCGACGATCATCGACACCGCCTTGCGCCCCGCCTGCAAGCCGTCCTGTTCCAGCGCGGCGGCCACCGCGCGCACATGCTCATGCAGGCTGCGCTGGGCGATCAGGCTGCTGGCCACCAGGACCAGCAGGACCAGGCCAACCGTGTCCAGGGCGAACAGACGGCCCAGCACCAGAGCGGCGCCACCCGTTATCGCAAGTAACAGCGCAAGTGTGAAAATTCCCAGCACGCGGCGCCATGCCTCGCCGGCCCGCTCGCGGTTCAGCCTGGCTTCCAGGCAGGCGAGCAGCGAAACCTATCCACGTGACAGGATGCCCGATGGCGCGGTAGACGAACGCCGGGTAACCGATCGTCGCCTCCACCACGAGGGCGGCCAGCGCCAGCGCGACGTTGGAGAGATGTGGCATGGACAGGGGCGAGACGACACCGGAACTTGCGGATCAGCTACGCCATCACGGCGGCAACATCAACGCCGCGCGGCGATTGTTCCCCGACGCACCGACGCCCTGGATCGATTTGTCGACGGGGATCAATCCACGGCCCTATCCGGTCGGTGCGATCGCCTCGGCCGCATGGGACAGGCTTCCCGACCCATCGGACCATGCCGCACTCGAACAGGCGGCCGCGAGCGCTTACGGCGCCGGTCCGGCGACCGCGGTCGTCGCCGCGCCCGGCACGCAGGCGTTGCTGCAATGGTTACCGCGCCTGGTTCCTGCACGCCGGGTCGGCATCCTCGGCTTTACCTATGGCGAGCACGAAAAATGCTGGCGTGCCGGTGGGGCGGAGGTCACCGTCGTCGACGCCCTTGGCGAGCTGGCCGGGTTCGATGTCGGGGTCGTCGTCAATCCCAACAACCCGGATGGCCGGCTCCTGCCGCCCGACAGCCTCGCCGCGACGGCAAAGCCGATGGCGGAACGAGGACGCCTGCTGATCGTCGACGAAGCCTTCATGGATGTGCAGGCGGCGCACGACAGTCTGGTGCCGCGTCTGCCACGCACCGGCGCGCTGGCTCTGCGATCGTTTGGCAAGATCTATGGGCTTGCCGGTCTTCGCCTCGGCTTCGCCGTGGCATCGCCTGAACTGGGCGGGTTGTTGCGCGCGGCATTGGGCCCCTGGGCGGTCTCCGGGCCGGCTCTGGCAATCGGTCTTCGCGCCCTGGCGGATGCAGCCTGGCTGGGCGAAGCAGTGACGCGACTGCGCGACGGAGCCGATCGGCTGGACACGTTGTTACGTTCGGCGGGGTTTGCCATCGTCGGGGGAACCCCGCTGTTTCGCCTGGCCGCGCATCCCGCCGCGGCGCAATGGTTCGAGCACTTCGCGCGAGCCGGCATTCTGGCGCGACCCTTCCATGCGCGGCCGGACTGGTTGCGCTTCGGCCTTCCCGGGGAGCCCGCGGCTTGGCAGCGCGTGGCTGATACGTTGCGATCAAGGAAGAAATAGCCAGGCCGCGGTTTTCGGTGTCCCCGGGGCCGGGCGCGACTGGACAGACCTGCACAATAACGGCTTTAACCACGGCCTCGACTGCGGCCTTCTTAACTATTCTTTATGCGGATCAATGCCGGATCATGTGTTCGACTGTGTTCGACTCAACCAATTGGCCGAACCAGTGAGTCTCATTGGAGATTTCCATGATCGCACGTCGCGATCGTCGTTCCCTGGAAACGGCCACCGCGGTCTATCGAGACAGACGCGGCGCGAAAGTATCTGCTCCGCTCCCGCAGCCGTTGCAGATGACCGCCCCCGAGCGTCTTGCCGCTTTGTTTCAGGAAGGTACTTTGGAGGAAATCGGCATCCATATCCGCAGCAGCCATCAGCAAGGCGTCGCACAGCAGAGGGAATTTGCCGCCGTCGGGGTCGTGGTCGGTACCGGCTACGTCGATGGCCGCGCGGTCGCGGCGATCAGCCAGGACTTCACTGCGGCTGCCGGCACGCTCGGCAAATTGCACGTGGAGAAAATAGTTTGCGCGATGCAGACCGCGGCGCACACCGGCAGGCCGATCGTCGGCTTCAACGATTCCGGCGGCGCACGCATCCGGGAAGCAGTGGACGCGCTGTCGGCAGCACGGCGCCATTCAGGGGCTTCCATGCGGTGATGCTGGCCCGCGCTTGGGTGCGCAAACGCCCGACACAGGTTAAGTGGCTGTTGTAGAGGTCGGGCGCTCAGATCCTCGACGACGAGGCGCTTCAGGCGCCGAGCGAGGATGGAGATGAAGGCAATCGCGACGAACGCGATGAGGAGGTTCTTCGGGCGCTCGAAGATGGTGTTCAACCGTCGGTGGCAACTCAGCCTGGCGAAGGAGCGTTCAACCCGCTCCGCAGCCGTTCCACGGGCTAACGCCCGCGTGGGCGAGCGAGCACGCGAGTGGGGGTGTTCCGCCCGGCAGATGCCGGCTGGAACGGACCGTCCGTCGCGGCCGCGGGCGAGGTTGGCCAAGGTTCCGCAGAACTGGCACGATATCGCACAGCCCGTCCGATCGCCCCCCATTGGATGCCACACATATGAACCGCCCCCTCCTCGCAAGGCGTTTTGAGCGTTTTAATCAGATCGCTTGCGTTCATATGTCCGGCCTCGCATGAGGGCTTTCGAAAAGGATTGCGCACATGCTTGAACGTCCCGGCGCCATCGGCGTTTGAGGCTGGCAGGACGAACGCACCCAGCTTGCATACCAGAAAGGGCGTTTGGTTGGTTCAGGCCTGTTTGCGTCGATCGGAAGAAGGAAGCCGGATCCTGATCCGACACACTTGGGCGTCTCTGGGTCAGGGTGCCCTGGCGGATCATATGGCGGCTGGGCTTCGGTCGCCGCTGGTTACATCGCCGCCATGCGATTGCTTCGTTGTGAACGAGGTTTACTTAGGGATGCAGACAAGCCTGACGGGCCGCCTAATATCGGTTCTCGCGCGTGGGCCAATTATTCGGCTTGCTATCCCGTGCCGCCGACCGGACGCATATTGCCCAGTGGTGCGCCGCGCACGGTTTCGCGCCCCTCCCGCCGTGCCGGAAACCGTCGGCGCCTATCTCGCCGGACTGGCGGGAGCCCACGCGCCGACCACCATCTCGTGCAACTTCTGCCCGTGCCACGAAGGAGTGAAACACCGGACCATCCAGTATTCCAACGATCGGATCGAGCACGACCATCGTGCGGCGCTGGTTCGGGGCGCGACCGTGCATCCGTTGTAGGGACCTGGAGCGTTCCACCTTGAGTGGAAACGCTCTAGAGCAGAATCCGATCATTCTGGCTCATAGCCGGCCGCTGTGAAGAAATTGGCGCATTGTTCGGGCGTGAACTGAGGCAAGGCGTCGCGGATCGCGTTCCAGAGGTTCGGGATAGTGCGGGCTGCGGCTTTGCGCAGTATGGCTTTCAGCTTGGCGAATGCGTTCTCGATTGGGTTGAAGTCGGGGGAATAGGGCGGCAGCAGTAAGAGCCGGGCGCCTGCCGCCTCGATTGCCGTCCGAACGCCCGCTACTCTATGGGCGGCCAGGTTGTCCATCACGACGATCATGCCGCGCTTCAAGGTCGGGACGAGCACCTGTTCGACGTAGGCAAGGAAAGCGGGGCCGTTCATGGGTCCGTCGAGCATCAGCGGCGCGGTCAGCCCACAGAGCGTGAGAGCGACGACGAACGTGATTGTTTTCCAATGGCCGTGCGGGATCGGTGCTCGGCATCGTTGTCCGCGCGGCGCTCGTCCCCGCAGCCGATCCATCTTCGTTGACACTGCGGTTTCGTCGATGAACACCAGGTTCTCGGGATCGAGGTCAGGCTGTGCGTCGAACCAGGCCTGCCGGCGAGCGGCGACGTCGAGGCGCTCCTGCTCGCTGGCGTGCGCTGTTTTTTTTAAAGGTGAGGTCGTGACGGTCGAGGAATCGCCAGACGGTGCTGGGCGCGAATGAGGCCTCATGCTTACGATGGAGCAGTTCACTCAGCTCGACCAAGGTGATGTCGACATCGGCATCGATCGCACCCAGGATCACGTCCCGGTAAACCTCGATGTGGTGGGAACGAAGGTCACCACCTTGCGGCAAAGCTGTTACACGACCCTCTACACGCCAGGCGCGGATCCAGCGGATCGCACTCGACACCGCGATGCCAAAGCGTGCCGCAGCCGCGTTGCAAGAGAGGCCGCCGTCAACGGCCGCAATCACGCGAGAGCGCAGATCCTGGGACAAAGCTCGTGTCATGCATGCTGGCCTCCTCTCCAGCATGCATGGTGAATCACACCGCACCGCGCCGGGAAAAGACATTTCGAATCGGAGCGGTCGGTTTTTGCTCTAGTGTGGTGGTTCCGAAGTCCGCCATACTGTGGATCATCCCCGGAGCGGACTTCGGAACCACAAACCACACTAGAAAACAATGCTTTGCTGGAGCATGATCGCGCTGAGCGGAACGTCCCCGCGCGTGAATTCATGCGATCAAACAAAGACCTGGACCATTTTCGGCCTGCACAGTCAGGCTGAAAATGGTCTAGTGTCCTCATCGATTCGGAAGTTCGTAAGGCGGCTGATCCAGGCATGGCGAACTTCCGAATCGGGACACTGGCTCGTAGTTATCGAGCAATTTCAGCAGCTTGAGGTCGCTTCGCGATCCGAGGCAGGCTGCTATTGCTCTAACCTATCCGAACAGGGCGCTTTGGTGCACGCTGTGGCCAACCGCGGATTCGGTTCCGATGCTACACCAATTCGATGCGTTGGCGGACACGTTATGAGCCAAACGGAGACTCGCTTTTGAAGAAGTCCCAGCGGTCCGGCGCCCCCGGATCTTCCGTTCCGATCGGTGCCCTGACCGAACGTGCTGCCGAGGCGCTGCGGCAGGAGCGGTTCAAGGAGGCGACCGAACTATTCAAGCTGGCGATCCGGCGCGACCCGCGGCCGGAATGGAAAGAGTCGCTGGCCACCGCTTACAGTGGCCGCGCGCGGGCTATGGCCGCCAAGAAGATGTTCAAGGAAGCCGCCATGGTGCTCGAGAACACTATGGCAGCGGACGGTTCGGTGCGCGACCCCCGGCTCTATCTGACATGCCTGATCCGAGACGGTCAGCAGCCGAAAGCCGCGGCGTATCTACTCCGCGGCATCGGCAGCGCCGGCGTTCTGCCGCCCGCCGAACAGGCTGTCCTGGAGGATCTGGCGGCGGCCCTGCTCGTCGCGGTTCCCCAGCTTCCCGAGCCTCTCCACGGCGCGTCGTGCGAACCGTCGCGCTGGCGCGAGCTCGCCATGGCGTCGCGCGAGGCGCTGCTGGCCTGGATCAATGGCACATCGGCCGAGGAAATGGAGCGCCAGCTCAACCGGATATCCCTCCGGTCCGCTTTCAGGCCGATACGCCTGCTGCTCAATTGCTTAGCCGCAATACCGCGTGACGACGACCGGATACGCCATCTGCTGGAGAGCATCCACCCGCGATCGGCGTTCTACCCGTTCCGTCAGGCCGTCGAGGCGGCGCTGTTCGGAGCGCGCGTCCTGGATGCCTATGGATGGGAGAAGCTGACACCGGCACAGCAGGCATTCGTTGCCGAAACCCGCGGCCTCCCCACCGCGGCGTCGCAGTTCCTGGCACGCTTGTCCGAAGCCGAACAGGGCGGCCCTGCCACTCTGTTCGGCTATCTCACGAAGCAGGCTGAACTGCCCCAGGCCGAGGTCAGAAGCGCCTGTCTGAACCTGCTGCCGCAGATCCCGGACCGCCTGCCGCAGTTCGAAAAGAGCTTCGGATCCCTCTCCGACCTCGAGCGTCGCCGCGTCAAGGCACTCACAGCGGAGGCTCGCAACGACTGGGAAACGGCGGAACAGTGCTGGCTGGCCGTGGCCAAGGCCATCGCCGCCGGCGGCACCGACCGGCAGGCCATGTTGTCGCAGGGCGTTATCTATCGCCACCTCGCGCGCCTCGCCGACAAGCATCCCGAGATCGAGGGTGAGGATTTTCATATCGATCCAGTTATTTTCTACCTGCGGCGCTGCTACGCGGTCAACTCCGAACACATTCCAACACTGCTGGATCTGATCAGGCGGTATCGCAAGGAATCTCTGCTCAAGGACTGGCACCAGCTGGCGGATGAGGCGGTCCAGCGCTTTCCCGACGACAGCCAGGTGCTGCTTCAGGCGACCGAGTCCGCCGTGGCGCGCAAGGCGTACAAAAAGGCGGCCGGATTTGCCCGCAGGCTGCTGAAGATCGATTCCATCAATCCCGGCGTTCGTCGCCAGATGATCGAATTACAGGTCGCCCATGCCCGCAAGCAGATGCGAGCGAAGCGTCCAGACCTGGCCGCGAAAGAATTGTCAGCGGCGGCAGAGTGGGAAAGGTCGGATGCCCCGAGTGCGCTGCTGCGCATCGCGCGAGGGCTGGTCAGCCTGCGAACGAACGGCAAAGAGCAAGCAGAGGTGTGGCTGCGGGAAGGGGTAGAACTCGCCGGCGGCGGCGCTGCCGGCTGGTTCCAGGCGCTGCTCGAAGCCGAGTTCATGAACGCTGCTGGTGGCGATGCCGGCTGGCTGCGACAGGAACTTGTCCGCGCGCGCGAAACGCCGCCGACGAAACAGGCGGTCATGACCATCGTCTCGGCGATGGGTCGGGCGGAAGCTGGCGAGAACAAGCGGGCGGTTGCGGGTCTGCTGCTGGGTATGCGCGCGTGGCTGCGGCAGGCCGCCGCGTTTGACTGGCCGGACGCCGAGTTCGAGGCGCTGGCGGAGACCCTCGCCCGTTTCGATGCGTTCGACCTGCTGCAGGAGTACGCACAGGCCGCACGCCGGCGGGATCCAGCCAACCCTGCCGGGCGCTTCCACACCATTGTCGCCCGCACCAAGGGCAACGCCAACCGGCTGTCCGTGGCCGAAACCGACGATCTGCTCGAGATGGCTGAGGCGGCCGGCAGGCGGGAGGATTTCCAGGCGGTCAAGCGGATCGAACGGTTTATCAATCCGAATGACCGCTTGCCGCTCGGCAGGGGCCGGGCTGACATTGGCTTGCCGGATAACGATGAAGACGAGATGGCGGCAATGTTCATGGCGATGATGAATGACATGCCCAAAGGAGCGGCCGACAGCCTGCGCGCTCTTGTGAAGGAGCGTGGTCGCGAAGCGGCCGTGGCGCAGATGGTCGAGCGGTTCCGCACCTCGCCGATCGGACCGGAGATGCCGGAGCCGGTGCTGCGGCAACTGTGCGAGGTGATGGTGGCGAAAGCGATGGATGGCAGCCAGCCAAGGCCTGGCAGAAAGACGCGAGGGAGCCAGCTTTTCGATGCGTGATCCCTTCACCGTGCTCGGCGTGGCCGAGGACGCCGACGATGCCGAGATTCGGCGCCGCTACCTTGCCTTGGTCCGGGACTTTCCGCCCGATCGCGACCCCGATCGCTTTCGGGAATACCGTGCGGCGTATGACGCCCTGAGCGACGAACGGAAACGGCTGGAGGCAAGGCTGCTCCACACGAATGTGGCGGCCCTGTCCCGGCTGCGCGCGGCCGCCCTGGACGCCCCCTCACCCGGATCGGCGCGGGCGACGAAGCGGACCGTGACGGCACTGCTTACCGAGGGCGTCATGCGTGCCGCGGCGGATTGATCCCTGGGGCCTGCGGCCATGCAGAGGAGAGAAGGTGGACGACCACATCAAACAGGCGCTTCTGAGCCGGTTTACTGCCTATCTCGACAGCGCGGCGGACCAGCCGGAGCCACCGGATGATCCAGGGGAGGCGACCGATCTTTATTCCGTCTTCGTGGAGATGGCAGGGCTGCGCAGCGAGGTGCGCACAGAGTCGCGACTGGTGAAAGAGGCGCTGGACCAGTTCCGCGACGTCTTCGACCTGCTGCGGACGAGTCAGGCAACCGTGCAGCAGGAACTGGACCGCGTTCGGGCCGAGACACGCGCACAGGCACACGCGGCGCTGCGCCCGCTGCTGCTGGATGTTATCGACCTGAGGGACCGGCTGGTCGCGGCCGTGAACCTTGTCGCAACGGCGCGACCGCACTGGTCCGACCGGCTGCTGCGCCGGAACACGGCGGCCGGCGCAGACTGGCAGGCAGGCTTGCGCATCACATTGCGTCGCCTCGACCAGGTGCTGCTCGACCGGGGCGTTGTTGCCATCCATCTGGCAGGTCAGCCATTCGATCCGCGGCGAGCCCGTGTCGTCGCGACGGTGCCCGACTTGTCCGTGGCGGAGGGGACGGTGATCGAGGAGGTTCGAACGGGCTTCCAGTGGAACGACCAGGTTTTGCGCACGGCGGAGGTGATCGTCAGCAAGGGCGGCGCCGGCAAAGGAGACCTCACATGATGGACGAAATCGTTGGTATCGATCTCGGGACCACCAATTCGGAAATCGCCGTTTACCGGAATGGCCGGCCGGAGGTTCTCGGCGACGAGCAAGGACGGCTCATACTGCCGTCGGTGGTCGGATTTTCCCGGACGGGCGAGTTGCTCGTCGGCGAGGAGGCGCGTAACCAGTTCCTGCTGTACCCCGAACAGACTGTGCGCTCGATCAAACGACGGATGGGCAGCGATGACCGTGTGCGTCTGGGGGAACGCGAATGTACGCCGCAGGAGATCTCAGCGATCATTCTGTCCCGGCTGAAGGAGATCGCGCAGCAGCGGTTGGGGCGGCCGGTCCAAAAGGCGGTGATCACCGTGCCCGCCTATTTCTCCGACGCGCAGCGGCAGGCAACGCGCGAGGCCGGCGAGATCGCCGGGCTGGAAGTGGTGCGCATCATCAACGAACCGACGGCGGCGGCGCTGGTCTATGAGGCGGCGCAGCATCAGGGCAAGCGCATCCTGGTCTATGACCTCGGCGGCGGCACCTTCGACGTTTCCGTCGTAAGGATCGAGGCCGGCGTGGTCGAAGTGATCTCCAGTCACGGGAACAACCATCTCGGCGGGGATGATTTCGATCACAAGATCGTCGAACACGTGCTCGAGCACCTGAAGCTCAAGCACGGCGTCGACGTGTCCGATCAGCCGCGGCCAATGGCGCGGATTCTCCGCAGCGCCGAGGCCGCCAAAAAGCATCTCTCGGATCATCCCTATGCCCGCATCGAGGAGGAATACCTCACCGAACACGACGGTAAACCGGTCAACCTCGATCTCGAGCTGAGCCGGCTGGACTACGAGGAGATGATCACGCCGTTCATCGAGGAGACGCTTGGCGCGATCCATATCGCACTGGAATCGGCGGGCCTGATCTCGTCGCGGGTTGACGAGATCCTCCTCGTCGGCGGCGCCACGCGAACGCCGTTGATCCGGCGCCGTCTTGTGGAGGTCTTTGCCACGGATCCGCGGGGAGAAGTCGATCCGGATCTGTGCGTCGCCATGGGGGCAGCCATCCAGGGGGCCGCGATGGCGGGCACCGAGGTATCTGCGGTCCTGGTGGATGTCACGCCCTATACCTTCGGCACCAGTGCGCTGGGAGAGTTGGACGACGACCTGTATCCCTATCGTTACTTTCCGATCATCCCCAAGAACACGCCGATCCCGGTGCGGCGGAGCGAGGTGTTCTACACTGCCGTCGATGGGCAGACCGGGGTCGATGTGAAGATCTACCAGGGCGAGAACATCGATGCGCTGGAGAACATCAAGATCGGGGAATTCCGCATCGATGGTCTCACCAAGGCGCCGGCCGGCAACCCGGTGATCCTCGACCTGGCACTGGACCGCGACGGCATCCTTCAGGTTTCCGCACGCGAGAAGAAGACCGGCCTGGAACGCAGGATCACGATCGACAAGGCGATGTCACGCTACGACCAGACGCAACTCGACCAGGCGCGGGATCGCATCGGCTCGTTGTTCGAAGGTCGGGAGCCGAAGGATGCTGCCGATGGCAGCGCCGCCGCCGATACCGAAATGGATGCGCTGCTGGCGAAGGCGAACGCGAAGCTTGACGACGCCGGCGCCGAGGATCGGGCGGAAATCATCGACCTGATCGAAATGATCAAGGACGCCAGGAGTGGCGGTGACGGCGCTGCACTGGAGGACGCGCGCCGCCAGTTGCAGGATCTGTTGTTCTATCTCGAGACCTGAGCGATGGACCGCTGCCCGCTCTGCCGCGCCACGCTGAACGGCGCCGAGACGTGTCGGCGGTGCCGGGCCGAGCTCCAGTCGGTGAAACGGGTGGAACGCGAGGGCCAGGTGTTGATCGACGCGGCGATCCACTCTCTGTCTCTCGACGATGTCATGACCGCCAGGCGATTGCTGCGGCGTGCGCTGGCTGTTCACGCGACGCCGGAAGTCCGGGCTTTGAGCTGGGTTGTAACTGCAACATCGCTACCGCGACGGTCTGGGATCAATGAGCAGCACCCGCGTGTCGCATGCGATCCTTACATTCGATATCGAAGCTAATGGATACCGACCGCCTTGATGTTGACCCATGAAAATGGGTCAACGACTCGTCGGTATAAGTCTCGGTTTTGGCGCGCGGCCGCCCCGCCAACCCCGCGCGCGACACCAATCGCCGCTGTCGCTGGAAGGGTCGACGACAGCGGCGGTTGGTATAAAGACGCATGTGGTGCTGCGAAGCGGCGCTTGTGGCATGGGCGTTGGCCGGGATGCCGGCGCAAACTCGCTGCGCTGTGCCGCTGGGCGCGGACTACATCTTCACGAGGCCTCGCGGGCATCGGCCCGGAACACCGCGTCGGCGAGATGCTGGCCTGCCGCGAGCGGAACCAGGAAGCACCGGTCCATTACGCCGCCCGGCGCCGGAATGACGAACCGGTCTCGACCGCCTTCGTGGAGCGTTCGGTCAACGAGATCATCGCCAGGCGCATGAACAAGAAGCAGCAGATGGGCTGGAACAGAACAGAGCGACGGTGCAGCCCTTCCCCGACGTGCGAACAGCGGCGCGGAACGATACGCTCGCGGACGCCTTCCGTCATCGCTGTTCTCGCTTCCACGCGGAGAATGATGAATGAGGCAGTCGCATTGGCGACGTAACAGGCTGCGGAAATTCGGCTTTACAGAACGCTATCGGTTCAATTCACTGACGTCCTCGATTCGCTGGAGAACCTGGACCGATGCGTGGTGCCGACCGTCAGACTGCTGCGATGTTCAGCTACCTTAGCCCCGAAGCTTTTGTGCCGACGACCCACCCGCTGCGAGCCATCCGCCCGCTGGTAAACGCGGCGCTTGAGCGCCTTTCGCCAGACTTCGCCAAAATCTACTCGGCGTTCGGCCGCGAATCGATTGCGCCGGAGAAGTTACTGCGGGCACTGCTGCTGCAAGCCTTCTTCTCAGTCCGCTCCGAGCGGCAGTTGATGGAGCAGTTGACCTACAACATCATGTTTCGCTGGTTCGTTGGCCTTTCGATGGACGCCTCCGTGTGGGATGTCACCGTGTTCACCAAAAACCGCGACCGTCTGCTGGAAGGCGATATCGCGCGCCGCTTCCTGGCTGCGATCCTGGTGGACCCGCAGGTCAAGCCGCTGCTGTCGGACGAGCATTTTTCGGTCGACGGTACCATGATTGAAGCGTGGGCCAGCACGAAGAGCTTCAAGCCGAAAGATGGATCGGCAGACGCACCCGGCCCCGGACGGAACAGTGAGGTCGACTTCCGCGGCCAGTCGCGCAGCAACGAAACCCACGCATCGACGACGGATCCCGACGCGCGGCTCTACAAGAAAGCGGCGGGTCAGGCTGCCAAACTCTGCCATCTCGGCCACGTGCTGATGGAGAACGCCAACGGGCTGGTCGTGGCGGCGACGTTGACCAAGGCGACCGGCACGGCGGAGCGCGAGGCTGCAATCGAAATGCTGGATGCGCTGGACGCGAGCCACCGGATCACCGTCGGCGGTGACAAAGCGTACGACACCGCCGATTTTGTTGCCCAAATGCGCGATCTTGGCGTGACGCCTCATGTCGCGCAGAATACCAAAGGCCGTCGATCGGCCATTGATAGCCGCACCACCCGCCATCCCGGCTACCGCATCAGCCAGAAGAAGCGCAAGCGGATCGAGGAGGTGTTTGGCTGGATGAAGTCATCCGCGGGCTTCCGCAAGACCCGCCACAGAGGCACCGAGCGGGTTGGCTGGATGTTCACGCTGAACGCCGCTGCCTACAATCTGGTGCGTCTGCCAAAGCTGCTGGGCGGCTCGGCTTAGGCAAGCCACGCCCGGAGTCTGTACTGAAGCTGGGAATTCGCTGATAAACACAGCGAATCCCCAGCAGGACAGCGAAAATCCCTCGAAAAGACCTTCTTGATCCGACTATGAGGCCGAAACGCCGCGATTTCTTGGCGAATTTCCGCAGCCTGGTAATGATCCCTGTAGGATTGCATGCTTTCCCGTCGGTAAGGGCGCCAGCGTGATTTGGGTCCCCTCGGGCAGCGCCATGGCCCGCGCGTTGCTACGGAAGGGCATGCCATATCCTGTCGGCGGGCAATACATAGATTTCGTTGAAGAGGTGCCATTCACTCGGAGCTTCCATTAACCACGACCGCGTCTGCAGCATTCCGGTCTTATCGTGGAGCAGGATCCCATCCCGGTCGCTGTCGCGGCGCTCCGCGAAGAAGCATCCGAGATCCGCGTCACCGATCAGGTTCACTTTGTGCGTGCGGAACAGCCGCTGTTGCATCATCCGATGAAAACGTCCGAAGCCGTGATATTCGCCGACGATGAAGCGGATGCGTCGCAATGTCTCGACGTCGGCGCAACCAAGTACTGAATGTTCGCACCCTTCGCAGTCCAGCTTGAGAAGGTCGATCTCTTCAATACCCTGTTCTTGAATGAACTCGTCGAGTGTCACCACGATGACATTCGATTCGAGCCGCTGATAGCGAGTCCCGTCACAGCTGTCGGCTTCCTCCTCGGTCACAACCATGGAGCCGCCTCCCCATCCGGGCCCCGCGGTCGGCAGTCCTTTCAGAATGGTAAGCGGGGCGGCCGGGGACCGGACCTGCTCTCCCAGGTCATCGGTGAAGCGATGCTGCGCAGTCATCGCGCGGTTGTATAGCGTTACCGTCGGGATCAGCCCCAGGTTGGAGAGGGCCGTTCGGTAATATTCCTCGACGGCCTCAAAGCCGAAGATGCGGGCGTCGGGGAATATCTGGTGCACCAGCAGGGTCACCTCGCCAACGTTCACGCCGACATCGACCGCGACGTGGATCGGCGGCGCGCCTGTCGCTGCAATGAAGTTGTGGATGGTGGTTAACTTGTAGCAGGCGTTGCCTTCCATGCGATCATCTCCCGAATTGGTCCGAGGCCGTCGCGGCGTACGCACCTCCCACAGCGTCGTGCTCTCCGAAACGCGCTACCGCGGAGAACACGGCCCGGCACCGTCAAAGCGCCGCCCGCGTCTTGTTTCGCGCCGTAACCAGGGCGTTCCAACCTGGTCATGCCAACGCCACCCCGCGGGCGAACCCCATTGCAGTCACCGCCTCGGCGACCCGCGCTGGAGTCAGCCGGTCCAGGCAGCCGATCCGGCCGCCGCAGGCTTTGAAGCGGGCACCGAACCAGCAAGGTGCACACGCGAGGTCCGACCGCAGGACCATCACGTTGGGCGGAAACCGACCGAGCGCCCCGTCCGGGGTCGGCCCGAACAGCAGCACTGTGGGAACGCCGACCGCCGCAGCGATATGGCCGAGACCGCTGTCATTGGCGACCACCGCCCCGGCGGCGGCCAGCGCCGAAGCGGTCTGGCGCAACGTCAGGCGTCCGACCAGGCTACGCACATGTGGCGGGAATGGCGGTCTGGTCGCACAGCCGAAACCGGACAGGTCGTCCGCGGTGCCAACCACGACCACTTCGGCGAATTGCGCCGCCAGCGCCCCGAAATGCGGCCAGCGCTTGGCCGTCATCTCCCCGCTCTTGCACCCGGGGGCCAGCACCAGTGTCGTGGCACGCACGCCAAGCGACAGATCCGGCGCGACCGGCAGCGTACAGTACGGCGCCTCGATCTCAGTCGGGGGGCCGCCAAACGGTGTGGCGAAGGCCAGGTACCAAGCCTGTTCGTCGTGGTAGAACGCGGCGTCCGGCAAGCGTGGCACGGCATTGGGCAGATGGTGATACAGCCCGGCGTAATGCCGCCAATAGAACGGTGGCACCGCCGGCAGCACGGCCCGATAGGCGGCGGGCGGGGCACTGGCGCCCACGGTGACGCGCCGCAGCGCCCCCCAGTCGCGCAAAAGGTCTGCGGTTTCCGGGTAATCGCCGTCCACTCGCGCATCCACGATGAACCCTCGACGCGCCAGCAACGCCAGCAGCGGCGTCGCCAGCACGATATTGCCGATGCCGGCCGCCAAATGGACCAGCAGGGCGTCAGTGGCCGGGTGCGAAGACATGCACATCCCATCCCATCCCGCGCGGCACGGAGTGGGCGGCGAGGGACTTCTCGAACAGCCGGTGGATCACGTCCTGCCGCCAGCCGCATTCCAGGAAAAGGGCCCGCCAGCCGGCGCGGTCGTGCCGGGTGATCCGGGTCGGATCGCGATCCCGTCCCGCCAGCCCCGGCTGCGCGATGATGGCAACCAGCGCCTGCCGCACCCAGGTCCGTGCCCGCGGCAGGAAGGCGCGCAGCTGTGTCTCGGTCAGGCTCTCCAGCACGAACATGGCGGTTGCCAGGTCGCAACCCTGTGCCCAGTCCACGTCGTCCACGCCAGCCAGTCGCAGATAGGGCCGCGCCGTCGGCTCGGCATGATCGATCGCCCAGGGGCTGTGATCAAAGCCGAAGGCGTCGATCCCGCGCTCGCGCAGGGCGCGCACCAGGAATCCCTTGGCGCAGCCGATATCCAGCACGCTTCCCGCTTCCGGGAAGCTTTCCACGAGCCAGGTGCTGGCGTCGCGGAAGACCGTCTGGAACAGCGACCAGTGGTAGCCACGGTCCCAGTTGCTGGTGCGCCCGTTCTCGAAATAGTCGGTGTCATACCAATGGCCGGGAATCGGGACCGGCGGTTTGGTGCGGGCCGGTGGCACTTCCGTCGCTGTCCGGGCTGCTTGGGCCAGCAATGGCAGGGGTGGCGGCGCGCGCAGGGCGAGCAGCCGGGCTTTCGCGGCACCACCAATGCGCTCCAGTGTGTGTATCGACCGCAGCGTCCTGGCCGCCGTCGCCGCCCGTTCCCGCGCCAGGGCGCGATTGGCATAGATCCAGCGCATCCCCTCGGCGGCATGATGCAGGTCCGGCTCGGCCCAGCGCATGGTCGGCTGGTAGTAGGCGTAGCGCTGCCGCACCGGTGCCAACTGATGCCGCACCAGCCAGTGCGCTGCCGGGTCGAGGTAGTCGAGCGGCCCTGAGTAGCCGGTAGCGATGACCGGCGTGCCCCGCGCCGCCGCCTCGAACAGCGGATAGCCCCAACCCTCACCCTTGTGCAGCGACACGTAGCAGTCGCCGCGGGCCTGCAAAGCGGCAAGCTGCGCCGGCTCCCACGCGGCGGCGGCGGGCACGACGCGGCCCTGGGCACCGGTGCGACGCCGAGCCGACAGCAGGGCCGTGTGTGCCACCTGGACCGAGGCGGGGCCGCATTTCAGCACCAGCACGGCGTCGGTTGGCACGGGGAAGGCATGCAGGAAGGCCTCGATCATGCCCTCCGGATTCTTGCGGTCCTGCCATTCGAAGACCGCGTAGAACACGAAATCCTGGTCCGCGACGCCGTCCAGCGTGAGCGGACCGGCGGGCGGCGGTGCCTCTCCCAGCGCGTGCGGCAGAAGGAACGGGGCACGGCCCAGGCCGCGGGCGAATACCTCGACGTTGAACTGACAGGGCAGCCAGACATCGACGGCGTGGGTCAACGGACCGCGCCAGTGCTGCGGCATGGTATCGGTTTCCCACACGGTCACCGCGATCACCCGCTGGCGAGGAAACGCGGCGCGCGCCCAGTAGGGTGGGATGCCGTGGAAGATGTGGAAATCCGCGTCGTCGTCCCGGCCCAGCAGGGAGGCGACGAGCGTATCCTGCACCTGCGGCGGCGTCGCGCCGGCATCGGTGACGGCCACCTTCACGCCAGCCCTGTGCAGCGCATGGACATACAACCGCGCCGCCTGGCCGTAGCCCGTCGCGTCGAACACGGCTGCCGTGTACGTCACCCGGAGTGGGCTCTCGGTCTGGTGCGGTTCGGTGGGGGACAGCACGTCATCGAGCCGCGCCTTCACCTCCTCAGCGGTCAGGGTGGTGAGGCAGGCGAGGTGCTGCGGGCAGTCCCGCCGCCCCCAGGTGCCTCGTCGGCACTCTGGCTCGCAGTCCAGTCCCTTGCTGATGGGAATCATGTTGGCGGCCGGGATCGCCTCCCGCGCAGGGCTGGTGATGCCGAACACGCCAATTGTCTTCACCCCGAGCGCCACCCCCAGGTGCATCAGCCCGGAATCGTTGGAGACGAGCGCGGCGCACTGGCCGATCAGCGCCGCCGTGTCGGCGAGCGACAACTGGCCGGTGAAGTCCCGCACGTGTGGCGGCCAGACGAAATCATGGCCGAAATAGCTGCCGCGGTTGTCGCGGTCGGCCGGTGTGCCGACCACCGCGACGGCGGGCAGCAGCGCCGCCAGCGCGTCGAAACCGTGCCAGCGTTTCCACGGCCACTCCCGCTTGCAGCCGGGATGCAGCACCACCGTACCGGTCGGCAGGTCGAAACGCCGACTGGAGGCAACCGCAAAAGGTGGCGGCATCGGTTCGGTCCAGCCCAACTCGCGCGCAAGGTGTTCGACGCTGGCACTGTCGCCCTCGGCGAGCCAGCGATCACGCGGGAAGCTCAGCGTCCGCTCGGCCGTCACGGTGCGGGCCAGCGGCGCGGCCCAATAGGTGAAGGCAGCGATGTCGTATCGAACACCGACGAGGTCCGGCACCGATCCGCCGGGAGGACGGGCAGCGTCGGGAGCTGGCAGACCCGGCGCGAGGATCACCTGTCGCACCTCTGGGGCGCCGCGCAGCAGGTCCGCCGCCTCCGCGCTGTGGGCGGCGAGCAACACGTCAACCTGGTAGCCAAGGCGATGCAGCACGCGAATCAGCGGCGTGGTGCGGATGACGTCGCCGATCCCCGCGCCAGTGGCGACCAGCGCTGCGCGGCCTTGGGTTGCGGCGGGAGGAACGGGATGGATTGGGGGTGCAGCAGGACAGGCAGGGGTCGATGCAACAGCCTCCCCCTCCCGCAAGGAGAGCGGGAGCGTGGTGTCTGCGAGCTGCGCCTTGGTCATGGCATCAAGTTCGGTCGTGGTACGCCGCTGCCAGCGCGGGTCAGCAGTCAGCTTTCGGCTGGTGTTGGCGGCGTGGATGCGGCCGACATAAAAGCCGGTGCGAGGCAGTGCGACCAACCGCGCAGTGGGATGGGCGCGCAGGAATTGTGTGTCCTCGCCGACCGCGACCGCTGGAAACCCGCCTCGCTGCCAAAGCGCGCGGCGGTAGCACAGTGTCGCCCCGTGCAGCCAGGCGCCCCCGCCCTGTGGCCAGACGTATTCCCACACCGCGCTGTCCGCCTCGTCGCGATATGGTACGCGATCCAACCCACAGGCATCGGCACCGGCGGCCTGCAACGCGCTTACCTGGTAGCTGAGCCGCCAGGGCGCGTACCAGTCGTCGTCGTCCCAATGCACAATGATCTCGCCGTGAGCGACTTCGCAGGCCCGGTTACGCTTGGCGCCGATCGGCGCGCGCCGCGTCTCCCGCAGGTAGCGGATGCGCGGGTCGGCCGGCACGAGGTCCGCGATCGCATCCGTGCCGTCATCCAGGATCAGCAGTTCCTTCTCCGGGTGGTCCTGCGCGAGGAACAGGCGGATCGCCTCCGGCACGAAGCGACGCCGGTTGGCGGTCGGCATGATGCAGGAGACGAACGGCGGCGTCATGCAGGCTGTGTCTGCGTGCTGCCCGCTGTTGCCGCACTGGCGTCTGCCGCTGCGGGACCAGCGGCAGGAGCGGGACTGGCAGCGGCGAGAAGGGGTGCAAAGGCGGGAACGAGCGCCGGCACGGTCTCGGGCACGGAGCCGCCGGCAGTCGCCAGCGCGGCGAGAATGACGGCGGCAATCAGAGCCTCCAGCGCCAAAACCTTGAGGTAGCAGTCGAGGTCGGCCTCGACGCAGATCTGGTAGGCGATCAGTCCGGGCTCGATGCGCTTCGGCGCGAGCGTGACGACCGGCAACCCGCAGGCGAGCGCCGCCACCGCCGCCGTCGGACCCGCTGGACCGAGCAGCGCCGTGATGGCGGCCGTGAGCGCTGCCCCGCCCAGCGGGATCGGCAGCGCGGGTGCCGGGGTGTAGGACGAGCCGCGCCCGTAGGGCAGCTTGTTGAAGCCCATGAACGCGTCGATCGCGGCGAGCTTGAGGTGGCCGGCCGCCCTGCCGTCCGGCGAGTCCGGCTTCACGTCGTAGAACTCGGGGACGCCGCCGGCACCCGGCCTGGTGTCGAGAATGTCCGGAACCAGCACGCCGCCTGACAAGCCGATTTGCCCCGCCAGCAGCACCTTGTCCAAACTCGGATGGTGCGCGGCCAGGAAGGCGATATAGGACAGTGGACCAATCGGATTGTCCAGAAACACGTTGGCCATGGGCGTGCCCCCGGTAATACCGATATAGTCGTCGTTCACCAGCACCTCGGCGAGGGTTCCGAAGGCGGAAGCTGTCGCCACGTCTACCACGAAGCTCGGGGCGAGGCAGCCCTTCCGCGTCGCCCGCTGCACCAGCGGCGCCGCCACACGCCGCACCGATGGGGCGGGTCCGGCACTGCCGGCCGCGTAGCGCTCGCCGCCTTGCTGGAGCACATGCGTCAGCTCGTGTGCCAGCAAGCTGCGGCCTGCCGCGCTGCCGGGGGCGTATTCGCCGCCCGCGAACGCAATATGGTCGGCGACCGTGAAGGCGCGGGCGCCGATGCTGCGGCTGGCGAGGTCCGCGGCGGCATCCGCGTGAACGCGCACCCCGCCAAGATCGCGGCCGAACCGCGGCTCAAAGAATGCGCGGGCGCCGGGGTCGAGCGGCTGGCCAGGCCCTCGCAACACTGCGGCAACGCTGGGCGGCGCGGGGCCGACGGCCGTCGCCGGGCCGGCCAGTGCTCTCTGCGCCGTAGCCTCCTCTTCCTGACATGCGGCGCAGCGGCGCCTCACCGCCACTCTCGATGCGTCGGCAACGCGGGGCGGGACAACTTCCGTCATGCGCATCGCCTGATCGGCGACCCGATCGGCCTCGTGCTCCAGCGGGTCGTCCACCGCGCCGATGGTGAGCTTTGGCCAGATCGCAAGATTGCCAAAACTCCAGCGCGGTCCAGGACCGGCGAGACACGCCGTCTCCGCCGCCGCCCGTTGCAGCCGCGGCGGAGCGAGCTTTTGCGCAGGCCTCCCCGCCGCTTGTGTCGGCCCGGCGTTCACGGGACCACTCATGCCCATCCGGCTATCTCCGACCGAGCCGCCTGCACGGTGTCAGGTCAGCTCAGGGTGTTGCGTTTAACGACGCCATTCTCGATCCTTACCGATAACGACCAGCTTACCGACTGCCGCCCGGCAGGTCCGATTAGAGACGTAACGAAATCGCGATCCCATTCGGCGTTTGTCGCGGGTCCGTATCCGATACTTGGCGGGTCTGCCATCGAGATCACGTAGCCAAGTGGCGCTGTGCCGCCACCGAGGAACTCCTGCCGAAATGGTGCGGTTGCGAAATGCCGCCCGGACTTGGCAAGATCATCCAAGGTTTGTCCCTCGGTGGGATTGGTGACACCATTTATGCGATCGCGGGTCCGTGTGACACTTTGCGCCAAGGTGTACTGGCTGGGTTCGCAGGGGCTCGGGATAACGCCAAAAAGCTGCGCGACCCCGCCGGCGCGAGTGCCGGTGTCGAACGTACCCCCTGCTCCCGGATGCTGCCAAAATCCGCGTCCGGTCAGGTCCGGGTAGTAATCGTCCATCGTCACACCGCCAATAAAGGCACCTGACACAGTCTTCCCCATGCTCCGCGGCTGGCCGCAACTGTCCGCGGCCGGCGTGGCCGCACCAGCGCCCGGACCAGGTACGGGACCGCCTCCGGTCGGGTCGGCTGCCGGCGTCGCTCCGCCCCCTTCCGGCAGGTCGACCGCATCGTCGTCCAGCACACCCGCGGCCGGGATCTCCGTTGCGGGAAAGTCGGCGCGCTGCACCGCCAGTCCCGATGCGCCGGCGACGCGAGGCGGTACCGCGTCGGCCATCGGCATCACAGAGGTCGCGACCCGATCTGACCGATGCCCCAACAGGGTGTCTGTATTTCCTTGCCGGATCGGCAGGGTCCCGAAGCTCCAACGGGGACCGGGAACTCCTGGACGTGTCGCCTCGGCAGTCGCGATCCGGCGTCGCATCGCTGACGCCGGTTGCACAGCTTCCCGGGCCTTGGCCGGAGAGGAGTGCGCCATCAAGCTGCTCATGCCCATTCTGCAATCTCCGTCGGCGTCAATGGCCGTTCCAGCTTCGCATACTCGCTTCGCGCCGCCGCCAGCACATGCGCCATCCCGACGCTCTGCCCCGCGTCGGCCGCGAGAAACGCCGCGTTCAAAGCAATGTTGCGGATATTGCCGCCTGCAACACGCAATGACGCCAGCCGGGTCCAATCCAGCCCCTGCGTCGGCACCGCCGGCGGAAACACCGCCTGCCAGATGGCTGCCCGATGCGCCGCATCAGGGAAGGGAAACTGCACCACGAACCGCAGCCGGCGCAAGAACGCCGGGTCAAGCGCCGATTTCAGGTTCGTCGTCAGCACCGCGAGCCCCCGGTATTCCTCCATCCGCTGCAACAGGTAGCTGACCTCGATATTGGCGTAGCGGTCATGGCTGTCCTTCACCTCGCTGCGTTTGCCGAACAGCGCATCGGCCTCGTCGAACAGCAGGATCGCGCCGCTCTCTTCGGCGGCATCGAACACGCGGCGCAGGTTGGCCTCGGTCTCGCCGATATACTTGCTCACCACCGATGACAGGTCGATCCGATACAGATCCAGCCGCAGCGACGTCGCAAGCACCTCCGCCGCCAGCGTCTTGCCGGTGCCGGACGGGCCATGGAACAGCGCACTGATACCCAGTCCGCGGTTGCCGTGGACAGCAAACCCCCAGCGTTCGTAAACCGTGGTGCGCTGCCGGAGCTGAGCGGCGATTGCGCGCAAGGTTTCGATCTCGGTGGGCGGCAGAACCAGCCGGTCCCAGCCCGCGCGCGCATCGACGCGCCGGGCCAGGCCGTCCAGGCCGGCACGCAGCCGGGCGCGACACAGATCCCAGGCCAGCGCGATAGAGTCGGCGGGGTCGGTGACACGGGCGCGGACTTCCGCGGCAACGGAATGGATCTCGCTCAGGCTCAGGCTGAACTGCCCGGCGATCGCATCGGCCGGGCCGCCCAGAACGGTCTCCCAGGCGGCGCGCTGCTCCTGCGGTTGCGGGTGGCGCACGTCCAGCATCACCGCCGGGCGCCGCCCGAGCCGCCGGCCCAGCCGGTCGCACACCACCAACCGGCCGTCCAGCCCGTCCACCAGCCGTGCGAGCAGCGCGGCGCGGGCGCGACCCTCTTCGACGGAGGCAGCGTCGGCGTCGATGACCAGCACGCCAAGGCCGGACAGCATCGCCTCGCGCCGCCACAGGGTCAGCAGGGTCTCCAGTTCGCCGGACGTCGAGGGCAGCAGATCGGCTGCGATCACGGCGGCGCCGGTGCCGGTGGCAGCGGCCGCGGCGCCGGCGATCGCCAGGCAATCGGCCGGCGCACCGCAAAGCTGGACCAGCGGTGACTCCATCCCACCCGCCTGCCCAGGGGCCTCCCACGTCGCCACCAGTGTGCGCATCACCATCGCGTGGGAGGCCGCCAGCGACACGGGTTGAGCAACCCGCCGCACCAGACCGGACAGCCGCTCGTCGAGGTGGGCGACCCCGGCCAGGTGATGCAGCACCCGCTCGTCGATGCGCAGTGCCGCCTGCGTCAGCGTGCCCCCGGAGGTGACCTCGAGCAACTTCCAGCGGCGCAGCGGTGCGTCAGGCGCCAGTGCGCTCCAATGCGGCGCCTCCAGCAGCGCCAGCGCGAGGGCAAAGCTTGGCCAGGCGCGGCCTGGGTCGCCCTGGGCGGCGGCGCACAGTGGCGCGAACTCGGCATCCAGCTCGATACCGGCGCACAGCAGAAGCAGGTCCCGCTCGAAAGGCGTGAGGGCGAACAGGGTCTCGATCTGCGCGACCGCCGGCGGGCGGCCCGCCAGTTCGGCTGGCCAGGATACACAGACATTACGCGGCGCCTGGTTGCGCAGCCTGTCCTTGAGCGCTGTCAGCATGTGGACAAGATGCGCCTGGTTGGCGGCCTCCCACTGCGAAACCGGCGGTGCCATGCTGTCCATCACAGGGTAATCACGGGCCCGGTCGCCAGACCGGATGCGTCGGTGTCGAGCGGGCTTTCAGCGCCGGCGACGATGACTTGCACGAAGTAGTTGCCGGCGGGCGGGAAGCCGATCGTGAACACCACCGTGTTGGTGGGGGCCGTCGCGGTGCCGCCGTCGAACAGCGTTGGCAGGGCGCCGGGCGCTTGCGGCAACAACGCCAGCACCGAACGCTGACCAGTCTGCACCGCGGGGTCGAGGGACACCGTCACGGTATCCGCCGGCGGCGAACCAGTGTCGATCGCCACGGCGATCTGGTAGACGGGTGGGCTTCCGGAGTGGCGGATCAGCGGACTGAGGACGAACGGCGCCGGCATCGACTGCACACCACCGCCATGTGCCACCGGTGGCGATCCAAGCAGGGGTTGCTGCACCACCTGCGCCGTCTGCGCACCCGCAGCCAACGTCGCCGGCAAGGTAATCGTCAGGCTGGTGGCGCTGGCGTTCGGTGCCGGCATCAAGTTCGTGCCGCCAACCAGCACCACCGTCTCGGTGCCGGCCGGTCCGAGCAGGTTGGTACCGGTCAGGTTGATCTGCGCGCCGGGCAGGATCAAGTTCGGCGGCCCGGATGTCGCAGTGATGGCAGTGATGACGGGTAGCTGGAACGGCAGCGTCAGCAGCACCGGTGTCCGCACCGGCAGCGCCGGGGCGGGCGTCGGAACCGGCAGGTCGATCAGCACCACGCTCGCGACATAGGCCGCGGACAGCACATAGTCGGTCTTCAGCAGGAACGACCAAAGCTTCGACAGTTCTTCGAGCGAAAAGCTGACCGGCCGGAACCGCACCCGCTCGGATTGGTCCGCCAGGTCGGCGCCAGCAAGAAACGGTGTGGCCTGGGCTGCGAGGATATCGGATATCCGCAGCCACGGCTGGGCATGCAGCGCCAGAGTAACGGCGCCAAGCAGCCGCTGCTGTTCAAGCTGCGCATCGGCGCCATAGAACGTGATGAGATAATAAAGATCGAGCGCCGCCTGCGGCCGTTGCAGCAAAGTTCCGTCGGCGGTGCGGGTCGGCAGGTCGCTGTTGCGCAGCGCGGTGTTGGGTGCCACCTGATACAGGAAGATGTTGACCCCCGTGGCCGGTAGTTGCGTCGGGTCGTCCGGCCGTACCGCGGTCACCACCGCGCCCGGCACGTTGGCGTAAACCAGCGCCTCGGTCAGCACGTTCAGCAACGTCTGCGTGACGGTCGCGATAGCGAGGGCGTTGCTCATGCTCGCGGATCAATTGCTGGTGCTGGCGTTAAACGGCAGCCAGGTATTGAACGGCGCGGCGAGACCCGTGATGGCATCGGTGCGGATCAGCTGCGCGAGGTTGCTGTTTCCTTCCAGCACATTGCCCGTAACGACGATGCGCGGTGCGTTGACGGTCGTCACGCGCAGGTTTCCGCCCATGTCGTCGGGGAAGATCTCGAGCGAGACACTGAAGGGCGGGCTGCCGGTCTGTTCGTTCGAAATCAGGTTGCCGGTGACGGCCATGCGGCCGGAGACGGCGAGCACGGCGGCTGGATAGGACAGCGGCGTGCTGCCTTGCAGCCGGTTATCCGCGACGATCAGGCTGGGGCCGACGTCGATGGCGGAGGTGTAAGTACCGCTGACCGCCGCGAGCGCCGGAGTGCCCAAGGCGACCGCGGTTGCGGCCGGACCGAGGGCGGCGATCGTGTTGCCGGTGACGCGCACTGTCGTGCCGCCCTCGGGTGAGGCGAACACCGGCACCGCGGCGCCGGTCGGCAGCGGCAGCAGCAGCGACAGCAGCCAGGTGAGGAACGTCTCCTGCTGCATCAGCATGAGTTTCAGCCACATGCTGTCGCCGGCCACCGCCGGTTCCTGCAGCACCACGGATCCCACGGTCGGATTGATGGCCGTCGTGAAGGTGAAGCGCGGCTCGTCAAGCGGCCGCAGCCAGATGCCACCGGAGCTGCTGACGACGGTGTTGTCCTGCACGCGCACGCGATCGAGCATGGCGGTCGCGCTGATCGCGAGGATCACGCTGTCGAAGATGTTGGACTCGAGCACCGCGCCGCTGACGTCGGCGACGGTGGTAAACATGTCGGGGGTATCGACCTGCAGGATGGTGAGGTCGGTCGTAATACTCTGGGCGCCGACCGACAGGTTGAGCAGGTTGCTGGTGAGCGGCTGGGGGATGGTCGTCGATTTCAGGTTCAGGTTGCTGGTGGCGATGGTCGTTTGTGTCGCCAGGTTGGTGCCGGCCGACACGTTGAGCAGGTTGCTGGACGCTGGCTGTGTGAGGGTCGCGGTCGCGAGGTTGGTGGCGGCGGCGGTCGCCGAAGTGGCCAGGTTGGCTGTCGCCGGAACGGCCAGGTTGGCGGCTATTGCGGGCGAGAGCAGGCCGGTCGCCACCTCGACCTTCGTTGCCGCCGGCGGTGTCACGGCGACGGCTGGCGTGGCCAGGGTCGCTGCCGGGATCGCAGCGGCGGCAATCGGCTGGTTCAGCGTCGCACTCGCCAGGCCTAAGGTTCCTGGAGTACTGACCGGCGTCACATTCCCTAGGGTTATGCTCCCGAGAGTGCTGATCGGGACCGGGTGGAAAACCGGCGGCACGGGGTTGACCAGCGGGCGGGGGGTGCCGAGGAAATCCGCCACGTAGGGACTGATCAGGCAGCCGATTGCTCCCTGCAGGCTGCCGGGATTGATCGACGCGACCAAGGCGCTGGAGCTGAGCAACCCGTTCGCCTGCTGCACCCCCGCCGTCTGCGTGGCAGGGAGGGCGGAGGCGTCGAAGACGCAGCCGCGCACGGCGAGCTGCGCGCAGGCGCCGCCCGCGAACAGGCCGATGCCGAACAGCGCGCTGACGGCCGGGGGTGAGCTTGCGCTGACGGCCGGCGGCGTGAATCGCACGGTGCAGCCCTCGACCGTCAGTGAGGGCGATCCCGCCACGCGGACGCCGATCATCGTGCGCAGGTTGTTTGCCTGGGTGCCCACGATCTGCAGCAGTTCCGTCAGGCCGGTCTGCTGCGGCGTCGACTGGAGGGCAATCCGAGTGAGATTGCCGAGGCTCTGGCCCTGGCCGGTGAACAATGAAGGCGCAACGGTCACCGCTGGCGGGATCAGCGTCAGGCCGCGCAATGTCACGTTGCCGGCGCCGGTGACCACGATCAGTCCCGCACCAAACGCCAATTCAGAGCCGCTGGCGGCGGAGATCGTGGCGCCGTCCTCGGCGACGATGGTCAGGCCCGCCTGCGCCGGGCCGATCTGCAACGGCGCAAGCAGGGGATAAACCCCCGGTGCCAGGCAAAGCGTTCCCGGTCCGGTAAAGCTGTTGACCGCCGTTTGCAGGGTTTTGTCGATGGTCACGTCGCCTGGACCCATCGAGACCGTGCAACAGCCGGCTGGCCGCTGCGTGAGGGCGATCAGGTCGTCGAACTGAATGCGGCAATCATGGATCACCGGCTCCTCGCCCGACGGCCATTCGACCACGGCGAGAGGGCACGCCCAGCTGCGCGGGCCGTCCGGCGGTTGCGGTGCGGCCAGCAGGCTGGCGGGCTGCACCGTCAGCGGAGTGCCAGGGCGCAACGCCATCATCCAGAAGGATCCGGGGGCGATGGCGGTGCCTCCCGGCACGGTCAGCGTGACCGTCACGCCGGTAGAGGCCCGCTTGACCGGATCGACCAGCTCCAGTGTACCACCGGTAGGCCCCATCGCGGCGCCGCCCTGCCAGATGCGCACGAACAGTGGCTCCGGGCTGGTGGCGTACGCTGAGGGAAGCTGCTGGCTCAACGTCAGCGTCTGGTTCGAGGTTGCTGGGTCGTAGGCGACAGCCAGCGTGGTGACGAAGCCCGTTTCCTCGGCGACGCAACGCGGCACGACGGTGCTGCCGTCCTCCGCCAGCTCGCTCGAACTGCTTCCCACCAGGGAGGTGGTGCGCAGCACTTCGACGTACTGGCTGGCGCCAGGGAAATGGTAGGCATCGGGCGGGCTGCGCGTCAGGGTCAGCGTCATCCCGGTGGGACCGGGCGTGGCGCGATAGATAAAGCTTGCGTCGTCGAAGCCCCAGATCAGTGTGCCGGTGGTGGCGCCCGCGGTGGTCGGCGCCCACTTGACCCGAATCAACTGGTTTTCGGCCCCCAGGTAGCCGCCGGTGGCCACCGGATCGCAGGGGTCAGTGCTGCCGGTCGGCGCGGTGAAAGCTGCCTGCAACCGCACCTGCGGGGTGCGACGCATCGTGTTCGCGTCGAAACCCCAGCCCAGTGCCTGCCAGGCCGTCAGCTGTGCCTGCCAGGCCGGCGCGCAGCTCGAGGCGGAGACGCCCTGGCGGCGGACGGTGCGCTGCAGCCGCAGCCGTTGGGTGGTGTCCGGGCCGCCCAGGGCGACGTCGTACAGGTTCGGGTCTTCCG
The DNA here is from genome assembly GCA_963817185.1 of uncultured Alphaproteobacteria bacterium. Classification (GTDB taxonomy): domain Bacteria; phylum Pseudomonadota; class Alphaproteobacteria; order Acetobacterales; family Acetobacteraceae; genus Rhodopila. The sequence continues at coordinate 1,091,681 of CAWFNN010000009.1, forward strand.
TCGCGCTGACCTCGTGCTCGTCCACCTGCAGATAGACGATCTCGGTCTGCGGCGCGGCGGGTGGGTCGGGCGAGAGCCAGTCGGGCTGGCTGTAATAGCTGTATTCGACCGCCACGCCGCCGGGATCACCGGGCCATTCGACGCGCACGCCGCCGAGGTACATGGTGCCGGAGCGGATCAGCAGGTTGTAACTGTCAGCGGGCGGACTGGACAGCACCGGCAGCCGGATCGTTCCGGGCAGCGGCGCGGCCATCTGACCGACGAGGTTCGGCGCGACCGCGAGCAACGGCCGAATCCGTAACGGGTTGGAGATGGCGAAACCATTGTCCGGCGTGCCGCAGGGGCCGACAAGGTCACGCGTCGTCGTTTCGTCGCGACGGTCGATGATCTCGCGCAACGCGTTGTAGTCACGGTCAAGGGTGACGCGGCCCTGCTGATACGCGACACCGGTATACGCGTCCGAGGCGGGATCCGGGGGTCGACTGCGGTCGCTCGGCATGGTTATGTCCTTTGCACGCCAGCGGGCTCAGGTGACGGCGATGGGTATCGGCACGAGGCCAGCGGGCATGTATTCCTGGAACTTCAGCAGCAGTCCGCGCAGCTTCTGTGGCGTCTTTTCGCGGGCGAAGCTGCCCATCTCTGACCCGTCGGCCGCCCCGGCGAGGATTGTCGGCGCGGGCGCCCCGGGCGCGACGACCGTGGGAAGAATCGAGGCATCAGCACTCGCGAGCAGTTGCGCGTAGCCCGGCTGGCCGAAATCGGTGGAGGTGAACAGGCTGGCCCCGGCGGGGATGCTCACGCTCTCGTACTTGCGCGGCAACGCGCTGCCACTGGCCCAGGCGCTGAAGCGGACGCAGCCACCCTGCGTGTTGTCTACCTGGGCCAGATCGCACAGGATACTCTCGCTGACATCGACCTGGTGCAGCACCACCGGCCCCAGCACGGTGCAGCGGCTGAGGCTTGCCGCGCCGCTCGAGAAATTGAGCGCTGTGCCATCGTCGTTGTCCGGCAGCGCCTGCACGATGGTCTCGCTGAGCGATAGCGTGGTCACCGTGCCCGTTCCGCGGCTGCGGATGGGGCCCAGGATACAGCGGGCGGCGCTCAGGGTGGTGATGGTCGCCTCGATCCACAGCCTGGTCGGCCGCAGCGGCCGCAGATCAGCCGAGACGGTGAAATCGCCGCCAGGCGGCGAGGCGGAGCCCGAGGCTGCGGTGCCGGGATCAAACGTACAGCAGTTCAGCAGGACGGAGTCGAAGTTGCCGGTGAGCACAACGTCGCCGCCGCTGACGAACAGTCCGTCCAGCACGAGGGTCGAGCCGGGCGTGCCGTTGATCGACCAGGAGCTGTCGGGCGGCGAATTGTGGGGGCGAGGTGCCGTCGAGTGGCAGGCGGATCAGCGGGCGGGCCTGGATATCGGCCCGCAGCGTCAGCGCCCCGGTCACCTGTACCGCGACGGCACCGTCACAGGTGAGGCTTCCGGTGATTGTCAGCGTCCCTACCCGGGGGATGGCGCCTGGCCCGGTCAGCGCATTTGGCCCCGCTTTCACTTCGGTAACCGGCGCCGGTGCGGGAATGGCAGTGCCGCTGACGCGGCGGTCGTAGGGGCCAGCCCCGATCAGGGAGGCGAAGCCGTAGCAATATGTCGCCACAACGGGGCCCGGCGGCGGCGATGCGAGGACCTTAAAGCGGCCGCGCTCGGGGCGTATAAGCATCGCCGTGGCCGGCAGTGTCGCCCCGGTCGCTACGTCCTGCACCGTCATGACCTGGGAATTCGGATAGAGCAGGAGAGGCGGCGAAACGGCGGCGGCGTTCGCGTCCAGCAGCGCTTGGCTGATCGGCGTAGCGACCTGCTCCTGCTGTGGCGAGACCCAGCCGTCGCCAAGCGTGTCGGCGCCGCGCTGAGCGGCAAACAGCTGCACATCGCGCCCTGTAGGGTCGAACGTATACCAATCCGCGCAGCCATGCACCGCGACCGGCGTGATCGGGCCGGCCAGAAAACTTTGCAGCCGCCAGAGGAACACGCCGAGGTTCGGGATGTTGTACCAGCCAGTGGTACCGTCGTCGACGCGCAGGTCGGCGGTGTAGAAATATTCGTCGAAAGCGGTGCGCGCGTTGCTGGCGCCGTACGCATTGCGCAGATCGGCGAAGCCGCCGATCCCGGTGCGGGTGATCGCGCCGACCAGCCCCTCGGCCTGCTGCAGTTGCGCGACCGCATCGCCGGGCATCAGCGGCTCGCCGATCGCGGGGTCGAGGCCGTGGCGGGTGCGACCGAGGCGGCGGAAGAACTCCACCACCTTGGCGTCCCAGCCGGTTATATTGGTGGCGATCTGTTCCAGCACCGCCACCGTGCCCTTACGGCGGCGATAGGAGATGGTATTGGCGACATCGAGTCGCTGGCCGCGCGGGTCCAGGCCCGGCACGAGGTTCGTGGCGAGCAGAGCGCCGATATAAGGGATCACCCAATCGTCGCAACTCTCGATCGACTGGTCTTCCCACAGCCGGTCGATGTTGCGACGAACGTTGGCAGCCTGCGCGCCGATGCGGTTGACCAGCTCACGCAACGGACCGTTGGCGTCGAACTGGTCGGTGTCCTGCGCCCGGTAGACGTCCGGCAGCAACGCCCACAGCTTATCGGCATAGGCCTGCTCGTAGCCGTCCTGGATGCGGCCGCTCATGTGCCGGCGGTCCCGGTCAACTGCAGTGTCGCCGGGGTGTTTTGCAGCACGAAAAACCCATCCGCGCCCGGCGAGTAGCGATGGCCTGTGCAGCCGTCGCTACTGGCCGGGCGGAGCACACGCAGCCCCGCGACCCAGACCGACGACAGCTGCCAGAAGTAGCGAATGATGGGCGGTGGCCCGACGGTAACCTGCAGGCTGTGCACCGCCTGTACTCCGGGCACGGCCAGGCAGGCGGCATAGATCTGGCTGTCGTAGAAGGCTTGGCCGATCTGTACGACGGCAGAGCCGAACAGACCAAGATTCGGACCTGCCAAGGCGGTCTGCAAGGCCGCATTGACCGGCGGGTCCAGGTAGGCCGGGTCGCGCACATAGGTCAGCGAGATGCTGATCTGCACCGGGTTGGCCTGGAGGATCGAGATCGGCCGGTTCGGATCCGAGATCGGGGCGATGGCCGACCGAGCCGCCGTGACCGCGTTGGCGTCGTCACCTACCCAGAGCGTAACCACCGGGCGCTGCTGCACAGGGTCGAACGCATAGGCGGCACTGACGCGGGCGACACCCGGAGTGGCGGCCGCGACCGCCGCGTAGTCGTCCACCGACACCGCGCGGCCAAATGTTACCACGCTTTGCGGCGCCAGCAGGCGCAGGGCGGATGGCGCAGCGGCATCCGCCCCACCGTAGGGCGGCACCGGGTTGACCAGCGCGCTCAGGCCCGGCTGGGGCTGCATCAGCACCGTGACCGAGGTCGGCGGCGGCAGCGCGGCACCCGAACCGGTGCGATAGCTGGCGATGACGTTGCCGACGCCGCTTGGGAAGAGCATGCCATTAACGCCATCGCCGCCAAGCACGTGCGTTTTGCCTTGATCGTCCTCCTGCGTGACGAACACCTGGGCGTTCGGGCCTTGCCCGAAAAAGCTTGGCACCTCGGCCCACTGGACGTTGTTGACCCACAGGCTGACAGTGCTGCTGTAGCCCTGCCCCGACCGGCCCGGCTGATCGGCGAGGTAGGTGACCGGAGCGGTCTGCAGCGTGAAGTCCTGGCCGGCGATGGCGGGGTTGCCGTTACCCAGCACCTCATTCGCGATAGTCTTGCCTCGGGTAAAGGCGAGCAGGTTGCTGAACACCTGCAGCGGCGGCACCAGCGTCGGTGCCGCCGGATCGACAGTCACTACCCCGCTGGTGCCGAGTGTGGCAGTGGCGCCGTCGCCGTTCGCGTCCGCAATCAGCAGCGCACTGCCCAAGGCGAGACCGGGGGTGGCGAGGCCTGAACTGGCGAGGCCGGCGGTGGCGAGGGCGGCTGGGTTGAGTGTGGCGGTGCTGGTCTGCACGGCGCCGGTGACCGGGGCGTCGACCAGCGTGCCGACCGCGGCATAGCCGTAGCGCACAACCAGAGTGCCGATGTCCACGCCTGGGATCGTGTTCGGGGTGGAAAACGCGAGCTGCGTGTGCGGGATGGGAATCGCGGGTTCCGTTGTGTTGGCCGATGAACCGCTTGGCGGCCACACGTTCGGTTGGGTCGGATTGTTGGCGTAGTAGACGAGTTCATCGACCTGGCTCACGTAGCCAAGTACGGGGCCGTAACCTTGCAACGGCGGGTTTGCCGTGCCCGCACTCGGATTCTCGATCAGGATTATGTCACCGGGCGCGATGCTGCGCACGACTGAGGAAAGTTGGACGAAGCCCGACCCGCTGGCCGAACTGCCGAACACGAGGCTTTCATTACCTTGCAGGTATGAATAGATCGTCGAGGATGAGGCCGATTTCAGCAACCGCCAGTTGCTTGCGCCCGGGCTGCCGGTGCCGCCGCCGACGGCGGTGATGTTGAGACCGATGTTGGTACCCCCGGTGGCCGGTGCAATCGCGGTGACGTTGCAGATCGCGTAGTTGCCGTCAGCCCCGGCCCAGGTGCTGCTTACCAGGAGTACCTCGTCGCCGACCTTCAGGTTGCGCGGGCTGCCAGCGACCAGTACTCGCCCCGCCGCCCCCTGCCCGGGTGTAAGGCTGGTCGGCAGCGTCGCCATCGGGGTCGTTTGTGGCAGCGTCGCCACTGGCGCCACCGGCTGGACCACCGTCGCCGCGGTGAGCTCGAACACCTGTGGTTGCTGCCCCGGCCCAGGCTTGCTCTGCACCTGGAGCCCCTGCGGCAGCGTCACCGGGCGCGGGCCCCGGACGAGACCCGCCAGCGTCAATTGCGCGCCGATAGCCGGCCGCGGCCGGTAGCCTAGCAGCGGCACCAGCCGGCGCAGGCTCTCCGGCAGGTCGGCAGTGCCGATATAGGCCTGGTTGGCTGCTCGCTCCGTGTAGAGCGTCAGGACGTCGGCCAGGTAGGCCCACCATTCGGCGACCTGCAGCGCAAGATCGCCGCTGTTGGGCGTCGGTCGCCAGATCTGTGCACCGCCGGGCTGGGTGAGTTCGGTCTCGGCGGGCAAGGGGGACACAGCCGGCTGCAGCAAGGCCGAGCGGAAGCCGGTGTAGTCACCCCAGCGATAGGAGATCGCAGGCTGCGCCGGGGCGTTGTAGACCACCACAGGAAACGCACCGCCGGTGCAGGGGCAGGGATTGTCGCTCATTTGCCCCCCGTCACCTGCACGCTGATGGATCCGCGTTCCGGCGCGCTCGGGTCGTTGTTGCAGCGAATGATCTGGTCGGAGGCGACGGCAATCAGGTCCGGCATCTCGGCAAAGCTCGGCGAGCGGCCACGCACCCGGCTCTCGACGCACGTCACTCCGGCAACGCCTGGCACCACCTGCACCGCCTTCTCCAGGGCGCTGCGCTCCAGCGCTTGGCCGAAGGTGAAGTCGTCGGGCGCGAAGAACGCGGTTAGTGCTGCGAGAACCGCGGTCTCGATATCAGCGTTGAACACCGTCGGAAGGGCGCAGAGCTGAACCAGCACGTCCACCGAGACATAGGTCGGGTCGGGGACGTAGCTCTCGTAGCCGGTCATGCGGCAGCGGTTCAGGAGATCAACCAGGTTGGCCCGGTCGTCGGGCGCAATGGTCAGGCCGCCCTCCGGATCAGGGGCGGTGAACACGGTGAGCCAGCTCCCGGTCCAGCGGAAACTCGTGTTGGCGCGCCTTACCCAGGGGAGGGTGGCAGCGATGGTCTCGTAATCCTGCGCGATCACCGCGCGCTCCAGCGGCTCGGTGAACCCCATCGGCGCGATCCGCCGCACGTGGTCGAGAGTCTCCGCGTCCGCGCCGCCGGTGACCGCCTGCGGATTGCGGACAGTTGACAGCCCGGCGGCCGCGGCCTGACCGCTGTCGATCTGCCCGATCGCTCCGGCGGCGACATTGCCGGCGACACCAGCGCCGACCCGGTAGCTGACGGCGAAGCCGGTGCCATCCGTCGGGATCAACCCGAAATCCCCGTCGCCGAAGCGCAGCGTGTCGCCGTTGTCGCCGTCGTACTCGAACTGCACGGAACCATCCGCGCGGGTCCGCAGGATGCGCCACAGTCCCGGGTCGGTGGTATAGGCCAGATCGAACGGGTCGGCATCGAGCAACCGGCGAAACCAGGTCCAGCCTTTGCCGCTGCTGTCGGTGAGCACGATTTCAGGCGTTGGATAGTTATCATCCGCTGCCGCATCCGGCGGCGCCGGCAGCCATGCCACGGTGCCAGCGGCGAGCGTGTGCAGGTACTGCGGCACGACATCGCCGACACTGCCATCCGGGTTGGTGCGGCGCGGACCGGTGCGCAGGATCGCCGGCGTCTTCGTCGGATCGCCCGGCGCCGGCGAGATGGCGAATGCCTCGTCGGTGACCGTCAGCCCCTGGCTCGCCGCCACCAGGTTACCACAGACCCGCGTTACCGACTGATCGCGGGCCGACAGCAGCGCGTCCGCCGTCGTCCACGTGATCTGTGTCACCGCGGTTGGCGGGTGGCTGGTCGGCGGCGACGTGATGCAGGCAAACCACGGCGGCCCGGAACCCGGAACGTCGGGAGCCGAACGGGTGATCAACCCGTCACATAATTCTACCGCTCCGAGCCACCGCGAGGTCCCCGTGTCAAGCAACTGCACGATCTGGCGCAGCGGCTCCTGCCCCGGCCCCACGGTCGTCTCGATCAGCAGCATCTGGTTGGGTTGAAAACCGTAGCCGCGTCCAAGCAAGTACATGCTGGTTGCGCCCGCCGGCAGGCACTGGGTGCTGTCGTCGAACCAGTAGGCCTGGATTTTGTTCGTATTCCACATCGCGCTCGCGGGCGTGGTCAAAGGAGCGGGCGAGGCCGACAGGCGGGCAACAAGGCTTGGCCCGGTCTCGAACACGATCGGCGAACCGCCGGCGGCCTGCGCCAGCGCGCGCACGCCGTAGGGGATGTGGGTCGTTCCCGGGTTCACGTCGAACTGCAGGATGGTCTGGGCGGAAAGCGCCGGGGCCGGCTCATAATCGACCAGCCTGGCGTGGCGCACGACAGAGCGGCGCTGCGTCGCGGTGGTCAACGTCGCTTCCGCCGCCACCCGGTCCTGCTGGTAGCTGAGGTCGTCGGCGACCGCCGCCATCGCCTCCAGCAGCACCATGCCCAGATCAGCCTCGGAGCGTTCCTGCCATCCCGGATATTGCAGCGAGGAGAAATCCAGCAGTGCCTGCCTGAAACTCAGGAAATCCTTTGCGAGATAATCGATCGGCGGCAGGATCCTGGTCGCCGGCGGGCAGGCAAGTGCCGGGGGTTCACAATCGATGTCGGACGGGCAAAGCGCCTTGAACGAGAACGCGGGCGGTCGCGAAGAACGCATCGAGGCTGTGGCTGGCAAGCGTCAGCGTGTAGGTCGAGAAGTCGCCCGGCGCATCGACGTGCAGCGTCAGCGTGATATGCGTGCCATCTTTGCCCCAGTCGGCCGGCATCACCGGAAGCACGGCGACACTCGTGATTGTATCGCCACCGGTGATCGTGGGTGTGGCGGTCAGCGGACTGACCGTCACACCGTTCAGGAAATGCACGACGAGCATGGTCTGCGCGCTGTTCCCGATCGCGACAAAGTCGATGCCGTTCCAGGTCTGCGAGATGGTCACCAGGCCGCGGCGATTGATCGATGCCATGTCAGGTCACCTGGATCTGGGTGAGCTGCGGCGACTGCGTTTCCAGCAGCGTGTAGGCGATCATCACGTTCAGCGTGGAATAATCGCCGCCCTCCCCGCTCGTCACAGTCACCGTCTGCACCGTGATCTGATTGCTGAGCCAGCGGTTCAGGTTCTGCATGATGATGAGCTGCGTTGTCGCCTGCAGCGCGTCGGAGTTGGGTGCGAACAACAGCCGCCGCAGCCCGCATCCGAAGCCAGGCAGGCAAACGCGTTCGCCCGGCGCCGTCATCAGCACCTGCCAGATCATCTGCTCGACATGCGCCGCATAGCTCGCCTGCGCCGCCTGGCCGGAGGCCGGGTCGATGCGGAAGGGAAACGCATAGTCGGTGCGGGTGACCATCGCGCTACTGCCCGTTGACCTGGGGCTGCGCGACGACAATCGTCACTGGGCCTTGCACCGCCTGGGTGGCGGCGGCGCAAAGCCCGACACTCGCCTCGGTCAGGGTGAAATTGCCGCCGACCTGGCTGCGCGCCGCCGGCTGTACCCAGTTCACCTGCACACACGGGCTCGGCACCGAGCCGATCATGAATGGACAACCGGCGATTACGAATGTGTCTGACGAGAGCGCCGCGTAGGCGCCGCCGACCTGAGTATGGGTGTTGCTGGAAATGATCTGCACGGTGCCGCCATGCGGGCACATCAGCGTGCTGGTCGTGTTGAGCAGGCCTGGCATGTCACATCACCTCCAGGGCGCCGTCGTTGACGTTCACTTCGGAATCGCTGACCGCGACGCTGCTGCCCCCGCGCGTGAGCGTGATGCCACTACTGTCGAGCGTCACCGAATTCTGGTTACTGTCGCTGATCGTGATGGTCATGGCATTGTCATCCAGCACAAGTTTGCTGCCTCCGGCCGTCACGATCGCCTTCGCCGTCGGAGTCGCATCCGTTGGCGGCTCACCCTCGCGCCAGTAACAACCGCTCCAGATCGGATAAGAAACGTCACCCGCCTCGAACTCGATCCAGACACCAGCGCCGACTTCCGGCAGGAAGGCGATGCCAACGTTAGGGCCGGCATAAGGCACGCAGGCCATGCACCAGCCGGTCGGCACCCTGCCAAGCACTGCCGGCACCTCCGCCTTGATGCGCAACGTCTGCGCATCCACATCGACGACGGTGCCGCGGTACTTGCCGAAGAAGCGGTTGCGCAGCCGGTTCAGCAGCTCTGTGATCGCGGGATCGGTCATGGCGCGCCCTACAACGCACCGGCGAGAGCACTCAGCGCCCCGCTCGAGGCACCGGAGGCAGCGGCACCGACCGCGTTGCGCACCAGCACAAAGCGCATCGTGTGCACATTCGTTGTGATCTTGTGATGCACACTCCAGACCAGGTAATTGCCCGAATGCAGTGAGCCGACAGCGGCGACCGAAACTATCATCCCGGCGCGCAGAACGACGCCCAGGCGCTCCACGTCGCTCTCGCCCTCGCAGCGCACGAACCAGCCGCTCTCGCGCAGCACGGCCTGCGCGCGCAGATTAAGCTCGCCCGCATCGTCCACCGGGGCAGCCAACATCACCGTCATCGGGTCCCCGGCGAAGGTTGCAAGATCGCGGTCGCCCAGACTGGCCAGGCCGCTGCCGGAAAGATTGGCGGAAACACCGTCCGGGTCGCTGTCGGTGAACAGCGCCTGCGCGGCGTTCACGCTGGTCGCCGCCGTCGCGTCCCAGGTGATGTCGAGCTCGTTGACCGTCCACGCCTGCGGGTCATTCAGCGTCAGCGTCGCCGCCGGGTCGGCACCCAGATCCGGGGCGGCGAAATAGCCGGTGCGGTTGCCCGGCGTGTCGGAACAGGCCACCCGGCAGAACTTGCCGTTACGCTGCGCCAGCATGCGCAGGAACTGGATGTCGGTGCCGCGTTGCATCAGGCTATGCCCGGCTTCGGTGTGCGAAGGGCTGTCCTCCGTCGTGTTCTGGTCCGACGGCGTAATGCCGTAATTGCCAAAGATCGAGGCAGCAACTGCATCGTCAGTGACATCGACCCATTCGCGAGCCTGCTCGGTCAGGTTCATCATCCAGGTCGCGTCCTGCGCCCAGACAGCAAGCGTGGAGGCGGTGGTGCCACGATCCAGGTGCAGTTTATGCGACAGCACGTAGCCGTCGAAGATGCATTGCGCGGCGGGCGACGTCGCGCCTCCCAGGAGGCTGGCGCCCGGCACGGGAATGCTGCTCTGCGGCGCCGGCGGCGTCGCCACCACCGCAATGCTGGCCAGCGGTGCGAAGCGCGGATCGTTGACGTAGCCGAGATCGCCGTCGGACGTCACCGAGACCGGGACTTGCAGTTGCAGCGCGCCGGGCAGATCCATGCTTTCCTCCACTTCGATGGAGGTCAACAGCGTATAGAGGGTGCTGTCCGCCGCCTGGCCGTTCAGCAACAACTGGTATGAGCCAGGCATTCACGCCCCCGCCGGTGCATTGATCGGGATGCCGATCAGGTCCTGGCTTGCCAGAGCATCTGGAACCACAGCGTTGTTGGCGTCGCAGAGTTGCCAGGATGCGGTCGGGTCGGCCAGGTAGTATCCCGCGATCATGTCAAGCCGCTGGCCGTTCTGCCGGCGGTACCAACCCTTCACCACCGCCGGCCCAGGCAGTGGCGGTCGAACCAACGTCACTGTACGCCCGTCCGACAGTGTGCGAATGTCCGTTGGCTGCGGCGCATAGCGACTGTTCGAGCTAAACATGCACGCTCCTTCAGAACGGTGTCGGCAGCATGCCCATGATCGACGCCGCGGCGTCGCCGAGATTGGCCAACGCCTGCGCCTGTCGCAGTCCCTGCGTGTAGACGTAGGCGATGTTGGCGAGTTGTTGCATCGGACCATCGACCGACGCGATCTCGTCCGGCGTCAGCACTCGCAGCGTAATCTGAGCTTCGGCATGGCTCGGATTGAGCGCGCTGTCATACAGGCGTTCGGTGATGGTCAGCGCTGTCACCCGCACCGGCACGATGCGTTGCGGGCCCCAGATAAACAGCACGGTCGGCACCTGCGACTGCGGCACCGTTTGGCTCGCGCCGCTGGCGGAGGTAAGGTTCAGGCCGGAACTGGAGATCGAGGCGGACACACCGCCCAGCAGGCCGCCACCGGAGGATCCGGTCGGATACTGCAACATCTCCAGTGCCGCGAGGCGCGTATAGACGCCACTGATCTCGGCAAGGGCGGCGCCAACCGGGTTGGAGCTGCCATCGGCGATCATGTCGTTCGAGTTCGACCGCAAGCGTGAAGGCAAACGTCTCTCCGGGCACGCCTTTGACCGCGAGCGGGTTCGGTTTGCTGTTCTTGTCTGCTGGGGCGTCCGCCGCGGCAGCGGCAGTCCAGGTATGGGTGATGGTCTCTGGATTGAACTGGAACACGATGACGTTTGGCATCAGGCCGATGAAGCTCGGCGTGAAGGCCACCAGTGCGCCGCGGATCGGCCCGGCCATGGCTAGGGTGTCCCTGCGCCAGCATGCCCGATGGCCCGCAGCGTCGCAGCGACAATCTGCCTGGCGAGATCAGGCACGGCAGCCGGCACTCCCGCTGTCAGGTCGAGCCTGAGTGCCGGGATGCTGGTGCCGTCCGGAAGCCCCGAGGCACCGGCCAACCCGACGGCAACAAGATGGGCAAGGTCACGGGCCTGCGGCTCGCTAAGCCCCGGCACGTCCAGTTGCAGGTGATCGATGTTGAGGGCGGGCATGGCCTTAGCCCTGTGCGAGGCCAAAAGTCGGGAAGCCCCGTGCAAGCCGCACCGGCGCGGTCACGGGGGTTCTTTGACGCTGCTGCGGTGGTGGGGGCGGCGGTGGCGCGGTGACGCGCACATCGACCCTGCCGATCGTCACACCGCCAGATGATACACGCTGCTGCGGCTGACCTGCCTGCGCCAGCCGCGGAACAGCCAGCCGCTGTGGCATTTCCAGCGGCTGCATCCCCGGCTGCTGTGGTGGTTGCGGCCGCGCTTCCTGCGGCATCTGGCTGGTGGGTCCGGCGCCGGGCCTGGCCCGTGACACCTTGGGTACCGCGACGGTGGGCACAGCAACCGAATCGACGGGCATCGCCACTGGCGCTTCGGTAGCCGGGTTGGGCCGTCGCTGGAGCCAGGGCGCCGGAGCCGAACCGGGGGGCGCCATCGCCCGGTCCGCCATCGGCGGCGGCGAAACGACGTCCCGTGACGGCTCAGCCCGGGGACGTGAGGAATCGATTGCCGCGGCGCGCCGTGGACGCCGGATTTCCTCCGGTGGCGGCTGGCCCCGCATCGCGATGGTCGGCTGATCCGGCAATGCGGCCGGCATCGCCAGGGCTTGTGGCACCGGATCAGCGCTGACCGGCTGGGAGGATGTTTCGAAACGGGAAGCCGGGGGCGCCGACCGGGAAGCCGGTGGTGGGGGCGCCAATGCCCTCGCGGCTGGCACCGGCGCGGCGTCCGCTGTCGGCGGGGCGGGCTCGGGCAACGCCGGCACCAGAGATTGCATGGTGGTCTCGCGTGAGTCCAATGCCGGGGCGACGGGCTCGCGGCGGTCGGCGTGGACGGCGAACGAAGCAGTTGCGAATGCCGGAGGTGCGAGACCAAACGGCGCGGATTCAGAGCGAAACAGCACGGGCGCCGGCGCGATGGCCGGAGTTACGACGCGCGTAGCCAGGCGGCTCAGGTAGGCGCTGCCGCCCCTCATGCCGCGCTCCGCGCAAGTTCGGCGTAGGCGATGCGCCGATGGTTCGGCAGGTCGAGGATCGCGTGCTCGGTCCATTGATAGCGGCTGGCCAGCGTGTCCACATCCGCAGCTATGAAACCGGCGCGGGCAGTCAGCTCCGCGAGTACGTAGCGGCGCGGGTCGAAGCTAATCGGCACGTCGGCGCTGCACTCCGGGCAGGTGCCGGCCAGGGGGCCGGCGAGCGGCGGTGCCAGCGCGGCCATCGCAACCTCCGCCGCGCGGCGGGCTCCCGGCGGACGCGGCTCCGCTACGATGCAGCGTCGCGCCAGCACCGCATCCGCATCCGCACGCCCTGCGATGTCACGCTCGTCGCCCGCGGTCGGTAGCCGGAAACGCGCCGTGACGGCCTCTGCGCCAGCAGGGCGAAGACTGAACCAGCCGGTCTGTTCCGCGCAAGGCGCCACCTGCCAAGCCCGTAGCCGGGGCCGACGTGGCCGGTGATGCGCAAGAAACGCGGCGATGCCGAAGGCGATATCCACGGGGGCACGACAGCAGGGGATGGGACACAGCGTTTCCGCAAGCAGCCGGTCGCCGAGCAGCGCCTGGCGCAGCAGTAGCAGCAGCGTATCGAGGTCGGGCACCGGCAGGGTCGCCGCGTCCAGTCCGTCACAGGCCAGTTGCGTCGCGAAAGTGATCGCGCGCGCTGGCTCCGAGCCGTATGTCTCCAGCAACAGCACCTCGTCGCGCCCGGTCGGCTGACGCAGTACCACGCGGCAACCGCTGACGGGCAGCACCCATTCGAATGTCGCCGCGACAGCCATGTTAGATTTCCGTTTGCTCGGTGACGGTCGGATCCGCCTCCCAGCCCTCGTTCTCGATCTTGATATGCTCGATCGCAATCGCCGACGCGCCGGCATCAAGATCACCAAGCGCCTGGAACTCGGAAACCCAGCAGCGATGTACGAGATACTGGTGCACCGGCTGGCCTGCCTCGTTCAGCAGCGTGATGCGCAGTTCCCGACGCAGATTCGCCAGTGATGCACTGGGACTTCCCTGATCGAGCTGCTGCGCTGCGTTGGCCCAGTCCATGAAGTCTGTGGCCTGCGTCACGCCGCGTTCAAGCGTGATCGGGTCGTATTTCGTGCGTCCGAGGCCCTTGCGGATGATCAGGTCTGCACCGGCCTTGTACTCGATCACGTCGGAGCTGCGCTTGAGTGCCGTCACCTTGCTGACCCCGGCGACAGGCGTTGTCGTCGTGCCAAAATATATCAGGAATTGGTAAGACTTGTATGGGTCGTTGCGGGTGAGGTTGACGCTGAAAGGTTTCGTGCTGGGCATAACAAGTCCTCGCTGAGCGGGGGTCGCCCCGGGTAGGCGGGGGCTGCTCAGCCGGCCGGCGACTGGCCGGCGAGCTGGGCGATCGAGATGATGACGAACTCCGCGGGCAGCAACGGCGCGAAACCGACGATGATGTTGACGATCCCGTTGTCGATGTCTGCCTGTGTCGTCGTCTGGCTATCGCACTGCACCAGGAAAGCCTGGCTTGGTGTGGTGCCCTGGAAGGCACCCTGATTGAACAGGCCGAGCATGAAGGCATTGATGCTCAGCCGGATCGCTGACCATAGCGGATCGGCGTTTGGTTCGAAGACAACCCATTTAAGGCTGGCGAGCAGACTCTGTTCCAGGAATAGCGCCATGCGTCGGACCGGGACATAGCGCCACTGTTGTTCGGTAAGCGTCACCAGCGTGCGGGAGCCAAACACGACCGTGCCGATGTTGGCGAAGTCGCGCAGGCAGTTGATGCCGAGCGGGTTGAGTACACCCTGCCGGTTGTCGGTCATGCTGCCACGCGTAACGACACCCGTGGTATTGCTGGTAGTCGCCTGGAACCCGGCGGGCGCCTTCCAAACGCCGCGCGCAACGTCGGTCGCCGCGTAGATGCCGGCAACCGTAGCAGCAGGCGGGATCTCGTTAACTGCGCCGGTGATAGGGTTGGTCGCCGAGCCCGTCAGCGGGTCCGGGGACTGCAGATAAGGGAAATAGAGCGCCCCGTTGGTGCTTTTCGGTACGAAGGTGACCAGGTTTGCAATCGGGTTTGCCGGAAACGCCAGCGTTGAACTTGAGTCTGCAGTCGCGGACTGCGGCGGATCCATGATGAGGAAAGCCAGCTTTCTTTCGCAGAACGTGAGCGCCGTGCTCAGCACTGTGATGCCGCCGGGAGCCGCAGGATTGGCCGCGATGCCTGGCAGCACCATCAGGTTGAACACGGCAAGTTTGTCGAGTGGGCTGTCCTCCGCCATCACCGCTGTGTAATCGTTGGGATTGAAAATGTTGGTGACGGCTGCGGGGAACAGCGACGCGAAATATTCCGGTTGCGGGGCGGAAATCGTGGTGGGCCATGCCGGCGTCGGGCCCGCCGCAACCGTAACCAGATTCGATACGAAATTCGCCGGCGTGCCGAGGGTTGGATGATCGGCCGCGGTGCCAATCCGCCGCTCGATGAAGTTAGGATCAGGTGTGCCGTCGGCCGCGTTTGGCGTCAGGCTCACCCGCCGGTAGGTCTCGGTCACCGTGCCGGGCAGCAGCGCGCCGCCCGCGTTCGCCTGAAGACTTGGCCCATATGTCAGGACCACATCCGCGGTAATCGACGATGCCGGTGGCGAAGCAACTGTTGGGGGATTAAGTGTCACCGAAATGGACAGTTGAAACGTTGCGTCAGTAACCTCACGGGCAGTGAACACGACGGTGCCGTAGGACTTTGTCGGTGGCGAGGGCAGGTTGTCCGGCAGCAGCCCTACCACGTAAGCTTCGGTGCCGCCGTTGAGAAAAAACTGATTCACTGCCGTCGCCATATCGGCGAAAGAGCTTGATTGACCGCTGTAGAGCGTACTCCTGAGGTAGCCCCCGAACGCCCGCTGATAATCGGTAAACCCGAAAATCTGCTGGGGTATCCCTGCAATCTCCTGGCTGGTCTTAAGTGGATGTGTATAGCCGATAAATACCGCGATATTGGTCGGCGCCGCGGTAATGGTGTGCGCCGAACTCGGCAGCTCCTGAATATAGATACCAGGATAGCTGGTGGTCACTGGCATGACACCCCCCTTGCGCTCAATTATTTATGGCGCCCCTGGCCTTGGACAGGAACGGTTCCAGTTCACGCCTGCGCGGTGACAAAACGGTCGCATTTTTCCCGTTAAACCGCAAGCAGAAAATTTTGCCACGACAAGATCAAAAGCAGTGGCGATCTATGCAAGACGTACCGAAAGCCGTGAAACGCTTGAATGCGTTTCCTTAAGGAATATGGCGCAACAGCGCCAAGCCGCTCTTCCCCATCGAAAACGACTAGGGCTGGCGGATCGACAGCGAACGTCTTCGGCTGGTCGTCCAGCCGGGCATGAGAGGCAGCGACAACGTCAGCGGTTCCCAACTAAGACATAGAGTAGAGGATGGGTGTCTTTAGCTTCGCCGTTCGGGGGTCCCCGTCTCCCGTCCCCGCTCATTCGCGGATAACTGATGCCGCAGACTGAGGAGATATTAGATGCACCCACAAACGTGATCAATGGTTTCGTACGCCCGGCCTCATGTTTCGCAGCAAAAGCAGTCAGACCGGCCGTGCGGTAAGCTATTTAGTCCGTTGAGCACGTCTGTTCAAGTTCTGCCTATTGCCCGGCAAAATAAACATGTTTGATCTTCGTCTTGGATCCTGCGGGCCAACGAAGGTCCGCATGCGGGATCATATCGGAGTATTTAGACAGATCACCGCTTCGTACTCGAAACTTGTTGGCGCACGACAGAAACCCGAAAGTGAATAAGATCTCTGAACGGCCCTCGTCACGAACTCCCAGGAACTTATGTTGCTAAAATCCTGAAAGCAACGCGTCCCGCCTCCGCATCATAGAGATAATCGGCGCTCGCCAACACGTTTCTGCCGGTATTGATGCCATCGCCGATACGCCATTCCACGTCCGAGGGCGCCATGGGCTGGCCAGCAATTCCAGTGAGGAAGTTGTAATTCAAAATCGGGTCTGCCGGGACCGAAATGCTCACCGAGACCCCGCCAGGGAAGGCGGTGCCGCTCGGCACGTCGGGGTGCGCTGCGACATCGCTGAGCCACAGAATCATCTGGTCAATGCCCGTATCAATCAGGATTCGGAGATCGCCAGCGGGAATTGCAGGGTCGACGGCTCCGGACAGGCTGTAATGGCCAAGGGGTTGCAGCCAGTCTTCACCAGCCTCGTTCAGGTCGAGCCCGATGAAACCAAAACCCTCCGAGTTGAGCGATGTCAGCCCTGCGTCGATGCCTTGCGTGGTGACGATATAGCCACGGTTCAGATGCTCGCCCTGGTAATCCAAATGCAGGAGCGGATTTCGGCCCGGTCCACCGTCCGCCAGTCGGCCGATTTCAAACCCCGTGCCGAATATGCCGCCATTGAAGTCGGTTGGGTGATCGACGGCGAAAACCTCGACATCGGCCACCGCATAGGCGCCCATGCCATCTGATCCTGCCGGCACGCCGAGCACAACCGGCACCCTGACCCACTGACCTCGGTAGTTCTTGCCGCTGCTGATATACCCAAACGCAATGTCCAGGGACGGATCGAAATCCTGGTAATCCGGGCCGAGGTTCCGCCGAGGCACCACGATACCGACGGATCCCGTATCGACCTGAAAAGCGTGTGGCGGACCGCCACCCGGTGCCGCGCTGACGAAAAAGCCTTCTGTGAGGCTGGAAGTCGAAATATACGGCACACGGAAAGACAGCTCATTTGTCTCGCTCACTCGTCGCTCCTTCGCTATCGACGATTCTTCGCTTCCTTGCTATAGAAGGTTCTGTGGTACGCCACGCAGGCAGACAAAGCGTCGAGAGATCGCCTGGAATGGTCTCGGCTCGAACGGTTCCGCGTCTGTGGCTATTCAGCGGAAACCATTGGATAGTCGTGCGGCAACCAACATTTGAGCCGATATTGGTCATGGTCAGGTAATGGCCGGTCCTGATTTGCCGTTTGCGCATCGTGTAGCTGCCGCCGCAGTCGAGGCAGCCGATATGGTCAGGAAAGACCGGCTCATCAGCCGAAAGAGCAGGCTGGACTTTCGGCGGCTGAACGACCCGCCTGACCATCCGTCGCAAGTACCTAACGGACACCGTTGCGCCGTAGCTGGTCCCGCGACCCGCGTCGTCCCGAAGCAGTCGGCTATTTCAATCGTTCGGGTTGCGACCACGCCATGCCTCGTATTGGTATTTCGGGCAATTCCTTGGTAAACAGTAGAATAACAGAGTTGGAGGTAATGCGAACGCTTTTAATAGCTTCGCGCGGGATCGGTATTTTCACCTTAATGCAATATTGAACCAACAAACCACCGATCTGTTCGCTGGCCAACGACATGGCGTGTCCGTTGCCACGAACTATCTGTATACTGTCTTGATTAAACTCGATACCCGTCGGTCGCCGCGAACCTTCACCGGCGCTCGAAGTGATCACAGCCATAAGGGCGGCAGAACTGAATTCGAGTTCGCGACGATCGACAATGCCGCTCTTTTTTGTATCTCTTTTTCTTTCACTGTGGCCGCAATAATCCTGCTGCCTAAGCGTATTGGTCTCATCGCTGCTATATGTCGCGATCCCAGGAGCCTGTGGAATCAGGTCGTGAGTATCGGGCCCATCAAGTCCCAAAGTAACGGAACTGACCTGCGTCATTCGTTGGACCTGAGTGAGGAAAGATTTTTTTTCGGCGTCAGACATTCCCTCGGCAGCCAGTTTGCCCTTGGTCACCAGATCGAACATCGAGTCGATATCTGCCGATCTATTCCTTCCGGATGTATTCTTGAGAGCGATGGCCGAGTTATTGAGACTTCTGAAATATGCAAGCCGATCAAATGAAAATTCGTGCAAGACGTTTCGAGGTTCGTGTTTCCCATGGCGCACACTACGTTCCTCCAGATGGCCGACGCTATGGCCGCGGGCTGGACCCGCGGCTTAATGGCCTAGCGCATGATCGCGCCGAGCGGAACGTCCCCGGCGCGTAAATCATGCGATCAAACAAAGAGATAGACCATTTTCGGCCTGCACAGTCAGGCTGAAAATGGTCTAGTGTCCCGATTCGGAAGTTCGCCATGCCTGGATCAGCCGCCTTACGAACTTCCGAATCGATGAGGACACTGGCAAAGCATTGTTTTCTAGTGTGGTTTGTGGTTCCGAAGTCCGCTCCGGGGATGATCCACAGTATGGCGGACTTCGGAACCACCACACCAGACCATTTTCGACGTGCACGGTCAGGATGAAAATGGCCTAGTGGATGACCATTCTCACTTACATTGCAATGATCCATTGGAATTTCAGTCTGGCCACCGCGATAGCTTCGACCATGGATAAGTACCCGAAGGCCGCGCGCCCGGGGCCGCGCGCACAAGGCATTACGGGACATGTGACGGTACTCGGTTCATTGTCGGCAGGACTGCCCATGGTTCGAGCGGAGAGCCTACGGAAAAAGGATTAACGGACCGTTAATATCATACCCGAGATATTTTAATCGGCGGGCAGTGAACGCAAGGGCAGCCGGAAGCGTTCGCTCATTGGTCGGATTAGAACATGATCGCGATGAGCGGAACGTCCCGGCGCGTGAATCATGCGATCAAACAAGGAGATAGACCATTTTCGGCCTGCACAGTCAGGCTGAAAATTGTCTAGTGTCGTTGGCTGGATGATGGGAGCCGGATGAGCCGACCGGCTGGAGCAAGACGCGACGGTCCTGAGGGTGTTGCAAGTGGCCTGAAACTATCGACCGTCATCCGGCCAGCTATACTTGCTGGAGCAAGTGCTGACAGAACCCCACGGACGCCCCCTCGCGATGTCAGGGCGCGGTGGCGTGGACCCGCCAGATGGTGTTTCCAACATCATCGGCCACCAACAGCCCACCGCGACCGTCCAACGCAACGCCCACCGGCCGGCCACGGGCCTGTCCGTCAGCATTCAGGAAGCCGGTCAGAACATCCACCGGCTCGCCGTCTGGTTTGCCGTTGACGAAGGGGATGAAGATGACCCGGTAGCCGCTCGGAGGGCGACGGTTCCACGAACCGTGCTGGCCAACGAAGGCGCCTGCGGTAAATGGCGCCGGCAGACCACTCTGCGCCGTGATGGCCAATCCCAGCGAGGCGGTGTGGGCGCCCAGCGCATAGTCCGGTGCGACGGCCCGCGCGACCAGTTCCGGTTGTTGCGGCTTCACGCGGGCGTCGACATGCTGGCCGTAGTAACTGAAGGGCCAGCCGTAGAAGCCTCCGTCACGGACCGAGGTCATGTAGTCGGGCACAAGATCGCTTCCCAGTGCGTCTCGCTCGTTCACGGCAGTCCACAGCACCGGCGTCGGGCCAGGCGCAAACGACAGGCCATTGGGGTTGCGCAGACCGGTCGCGTAGCTCCGATGGTCACCGGTGCGCGCATCTACCTCTCAGATCTGTGCACGATCGGCCTCGGCAGCCAAACCATTCTCGCCAACATTGCTGTTCGAGCCGATACTGACATAGAGGAACCTGCCGTCCGGGCCCGCGACCATGTTCTTGGTCCAATGATGGTTGATCCGGCCGGCCGGCAGCTCCGTTACTACCGACCCCGGGTCGCTGATGCGGGTCTGACCGGACTGATAGGGATATTTGCGTATCGCGTCCGTGTCCGCCACAAAGAGTTGGTCACCGATCAGCGCGATGCCATAGGGCGATTTCAACCCTTCCAGGAAGACTGTGCGGGTGTCGGCCATACCGGCGCCACGCGTGTCGCGCAACAGAATGAGGCGGTTGGCGCTCGGCACCCCGGCACCGGCGCGGGCCATAATCCGACGGGTGATAAAACCGCGCAGGCCGGTGCTGTCATCCGGCCTCCGCGGGGCGTTGGTCTCAGCCACCAGCATATCGCCATTCGGCAGGACGTAAACGTTGCGTGGATGATCAAGGCCGGTCGCGAAGGCGTCCACCGTGAGTCCGGGCGCCGGGGTCGGTCGCTCGTTGGCGCGCCAGCCAATCGCCACCGCGACGCTCACGGTTGGAAACATCGTCACGTTGGGTGGCGGCAACTGCGGGTGCGGTCCGATGCCGGCGGAAAGCGGCAGCTTGGCGCTTTCGCCGCACGAGACCAACGCAATCCCGGCGCCGGCCAGCGTCAGAAAGATCGTCGCCTGAACAAGCCTTTTCATGGCTTTGTGTTCCAATAGGATGGTGGAACCCACCGGACGTCGGGAGATTGCGAACTCAGCTCATCCTGCTGGTGGGGACAACCCCGGTTTGGCGGCAATTTGCTCGACGGCGGCCGATAGCGTCCTGCACGGGAGACTTGCGATCTGCGTCGATCACCGAGGGCACGGCGAACTTCATGGTCAATCGGCGCATGAACAAATTCCAGCGGACGCGATGGTCACGCAGTGACGCCGATCTGCTCCGAGTTCGTTGCGTAGTCTCCAACGAAGCCTCCGTCGACGAGCGTATGCAGAACCGGCACGATGCCCTTGGTGTCATGTCGTTTGGCCGGCGAGACATCGATCGCCAGCGGGATGCTGTATGTGTCTACCGCCACATGGATTTTGACGCCTCGGATCTTTCTTCCGCCGTCGATACCGCGGTAAAGGCAGCTCGGCACCGAGCGACAGGATCGACTATCGATGACCACGGCGCGTGGTTCCGGAGCATCCTGGCAGGCACGCCGCCAGCTGCGGCGCAGCCAGTCGAGCAGCCGGCGCCAGAGACCGAGCCGGGTCCAGCGGGGCGAACAGGCCATAAAACGTCCCGTAGGGGATGTCGCATAGCCGTCCCATCGCCCGCCATTGCATGCCACATATGTGGAACCCCCCTCCTCGGAAGGCGTTTTGCAGTATTTTGATCAGATCACATGCGTTCATATCTCCGGCGTTCAGGCTCCTGATCCTTATCCAGCCATTGCGCCGGAGCGGGCGGTTACCCTCTGGGCCGCGTGCAGCGGCGGCTGTTCAGACCGATGGCACCAGCCTCGTTACCGGTCGGCGTCCAGGCCGAGCAGGCGGAGGATTTGGCGGTGCAGGTCGGCCAGACAGCGATCGCCGCCCAGGCCGCGGGATCGGCCGGTCGACCGCAATGTCGGCCTCGCTTGAAGACCCGTGGCAATCCGCCGCGGCCGATCCTGCCCGAGGGCCCGGCGCCGCTGGCGGCCTGAAGCATGCCGCGGCGTGAAACGAGGTAGCGGGCCAGGGCCGGCACCTCCACTTCAGTGCGCCTCCGACGGCCTCAGGCGACCACCGAAGTAGATGCGGCGGGCGAGGCGCTGGACATCCGCAAGGGTCGGCCAGATCGAGCCGTCCAACTCGTCCAGCTTGATGTCGATAGCGATGAAACGGTAACCGTTATCCATTCGGACGGCCGCTCCGACAAAAGCGCCGTCGATGTCGATGACATGGGACTGCAACATGGGAGAGGTCCTTTCGGGACCAGGATCAGGGGTGCGCTTGTGGGCGTAGGTTCATGGTACGGTGCCGACAAGGCATCGACACACCGCACCCACGCGGCGCCATCCGGTGGGCCGGGAACGGGACACGGGTGGATGGATCATCGGTCATTCTCCTGCTCTGCCCGGCCGCGCGCCGGTCTGCGGAAGTGATTAAAGGATATTTTTCTGAAGAAGTGCAATATGCGATGCAGAAAAAGATTTTATTTCTACCATCTGCATCCATTCGACGATGATCTGCCGCTTTCCGCGGTGTCGGCGCAAGATAGAAATGTCACCCGGTGCGCAAAGTGGAGATGACCACCCCCGGGCAGTGGATACACCTTCGTGAAGCGGCATATCGCGCAAACGCTGCGTGCGGGTGAAGGGGGGTCAAGGGCCGGAGCCAGCCAGCGCATGACATTGCGACCAACACCGATATCGGGCCGTTTTCTGGTTCGGCTGAGCCGCCGCTTTCTCGTCGCAACCAGAGGCTTCACCGGCACCGCGCGCAGCGGCGGTCAAGGCTGGCCGAAGGCCATCGCCACGCGGCGCGAAGCGGCGTTGACGGCGGCGAGGCCGGATTCGCACTGCCCATCATCCCGGGGCGCCTCAGATTTCGGAAAGAACGCGCTCGATCAAGACGGTTGCTCCAGCCGACGGCGTCGAGGCCTGCCCCGCTGTCAGCCGCCACGCCGGCGCAGGGCGGCGGTCAGCGTGTTCTCCAGCAGGCAGGCCACCGTCATCGGGCCGACGCCGCCGGGCACCGGCGTGATGGCGCCGGCAACCGCGGAGCAGGCTTCGAATGCCACGTCGCCGACCAGGCGCCCATCGGGCAGGCGGTTGATGCCGACATCGATCACGGTCGCGCCGGGCCGGACCCAGTCTGCCTGAACCATCTCCGGCTTGCCCATCGCGGCGATCAGGATGTCGGCGCGGCGGCACTCCGCCGGTAGATCGCGGGTGTGCGAGTGGGCAACGGTCGTGGTGGCGTCGGCAGCCAGCAGCAGGCGGGCCATCGGCCGTCCGACCACGGCCGATCGGCCGAGCACGAGGGCGCGCGAACCGTCGATTGCCACGCCGCTGGCGCGAAGAAGCTTCATCACCCCAAGCGGGGTGCAGGGCAGCCAGACTGGGCCGGCCGTCAGCGAGGTGGCCGACATTCGTCGGATGGAAGCCGTCCACGTCCTTCGCCGGGTCGACGGCCTCGATCACCGCCTGGGTGTCGATGCCACGGGGCAGCGGCAGTTGCACCAGGATGCCGTCGATCGAACGGATCGTCGTTCAGCGCCTGGATCGTGGCCAGCAGCTCGACCTGGGCGGTTTCCGGCGGGCAGCCGGATGGTGCGGGCCTTGATGCCGGCCTCGCGCGCCGCCCGGTCCTTGGTGCGGACGTAGACGGTGCTGGCCGGATCCTCACCGACCAGGATGACGGCCAGGCCGGGGACGAAACCGGCCGCCGCGACCTTCGCGGCGACCTCGGCACGCAGGGCAGCGGCAAGCGATTTGCCGTCGATCAATCGGGCAGTCACAAGGTCTCCAATCGTTCGCTCAGAAGCGCGGCGTCGCCGCTCACATGCACGGTCTTGTCGCGACTGGTCTGCCCCAGCGTGACGGCGATGGCAGAGGACGGCACTCGCAGCGCTGCCGCCAGCACCGCACAGGCGGCGCGGTTGGCCCGTCCGTCTTCCGCCGCTTCGCTCACGCCGATGCGCAGACAGGGGCCATGGGCGGAAACCGCTCGCCCCTGGATGCCCGGGCGGCGCGATTTCGGCTGAACCTTCACCGTGACGCTGACGCCGTCCGGGAGGGCGCGCCAGAATGGCGTCAAAGCAGCGGACGCAACGAGCCCAGGATGACCGACCTCGTAGAGGTTGGCCAGCAACATGCGGGCGGCCTGCAACAGCAGCAGCAGGATCAGCGGACTGAGGTCAATGCTGCCGAAGCTGGGCAGAATGTTGCGGATCGGTCGCAGCGCCGGTTCGGTCAGGCGATAGAGAAAATCGCCAATCGTCCAGACGATGCGGTTACGCGTGTCCAGCACACCGAATGAGGCGAGCATGCTGAAGATGACCGCCAGGATGACGGCCCAGATGTACAGGCTCAGCAGCTCATCCAGGAGCCAGAACAGCGTCCCGATCATATGGCGAACACTCCAGATTTGGGCGCGAAACCTAGCGACGGCGCAGGCGTTCCGCAACATCGGTTGCCGCGGGTGCTCCGGGCCTGCGTTTTGGCCGGTCTGGGTGTGACCCAAATCACAGGCGGATAACGCCGTTTGATGTTCTATGGCTTGCCGGCCGATGTTGCCCCGACAATCACATCGGCCGCGGGATCATCTTTGTGATCCAACACCCCGGACCTGACCTAGCCCGGCCGCTGCGGTGGCCGGGCGCTTTTCTCTGGCGCGTTCAGGCACCGGCCCGACACGGCGAAACGATCGGTGACCGGACGGCGCGAATGATCGCGCTCCCTGCCATGGGCGCCGTCCGGTCACCGATCGCCTGGAATACCAGCGCACCCCATATGCAGCATATGCAGCCGCCGGATGCTTTGGGCGGCCGATTGGATCGGTGCCGTCGGTGATGTAAGACGTCTTCACATGAGCATGTGTCGCCGATGAGTTGGTCCGGTTCCTCCGACGGCGGGGCGGGACGCCGCGGCTATCACCACGGCAACCTGCGCGAAGCGCTGATCGAGGCGGCGCTGGAGTTGATCGGCGCGAAGGGGCCGGCCGGCTTCACCGTCGCCGAGGCCGCGCGGCTGGCCGGGGTCAGCCCCGCCGCGCCGTACCGGCATTTCCGCGACGCCGACGCCCTGCTGGCCGAGGTCGCATTGCGCGGGCTACGACCGGCTCGCCGAACGCCTGGCAACAGCCTGGAATGGCGGCCGGCCGGAACCGGTGCGGGCCTTCGAGGATGTAGGGCGGGCCTACCTCGCGTTCGCCCGCAACGAGCCCGCCTATTACGCGGCGATGTTCGAATTCGCGGCTGGCGCTGGAGGCACATCCCGGCCTGCAGGCCGCGGCCGACCGCGCATTCGCGGTGCTGCGGGAAGCGGCGGACGCGGTTGCCGCGACGCTGCCGAAGGCCGCCGGCCGCCGTCGCTGATGATGGCGCTGCACATCTGGGCGATGGCGCACGGGATCGCCGTCGCTGTTCGTGCGGGAGGGGCCGTCACGGCGGAAGCTGCCGATGGCGGCGGAGGACCTGCTGGAGGCGGGGGTGCTGATCTACTTGCAGAGCCTGGGCCTGGCAGGCGGCGAATGACCACCTGGGACACAGGATCAAAGGCGGTGCGACCGGGCGGATCGGGGCCGCTCGGGGGGATCCGGCGGCATGGCATCCCGTCCGACCCCGATCCGCGCCCGAGCATGTTGACGCCGCGAATGGAAGCATGATCGCGCTGAGCGGAACGTCCCCGGCGCGTGAATCATGCTATCAAACAAAGACCCAGACCATTTCGGCGTGCACAGTCAGGATGAAAATGGTTTAGTGATCGCTGCAGGGCTGATCGCTGCAGGGCTGATCGCTGCAGGGCTGATCGCTGCAGGGCTGATCGCTGCAGGGCATTCGTCCTGTCTGGTGTGTAGATGCCTCATGCGGCGGGCGCCGACCCGGGTTGGCGCGATGTCAGGGATATCGAGTGTGATCGAAACCGTCCGGTCGACGAATTCAGGCTCGGCAGCGCATAGGAACCGGGTGAATGTGAAAGGGCGGCGGGATCACCCGCGGCGATCGGCGCCGGACAAGGGCCGCTCGCAGCCTGCCGGGCAAGGATCCCGCTATTGCGTGTCGAGCGATCTCATCAATCTAGGGTTGCTTCGCGGTTCCGGTCAGGCAGCAGTTGCGCCGGCTTCCTATTGATCGGTTCTCACCGGCCGCCGACGCCGGAAGATTTTCGCGCCAGTGTCACGACGAGCCAGTTAACCATACGGAATCCTGCCATTATCGCATCGTGCCCGCCGGCGCCTCGTCGGTATCGCTATTACGTGAGCCACATCAAATCCTGCGCACAAGCCTTGCAGGGACCCCGCTTCGGTGCTCAACCGCGTCCCGGTTTCAGCTTGGAGCAGGCGTCCGATTCCGTGCCGCTTCACACCCTTGATGTCAGAGGCCTGGATTGAGACGTGGTGGGTATGGTTAGCGGCCGCGTCGAGACGCCGAGCGGATCCGCGGCGGGGTCCGTGATGGCGAACCCGGCCGGAGAGAACGGCGGCGCGCCCGGGACCTCGCCGGGACATCTGCGGACCAAGGTGCTGCAGGGCGGCCTCTATCTGTTCCTGCGCCAATTCGTCTCGCTGGGGCTGAGCCTGGTCGGCGTCTTCGTCATCACACGATTGATCGGACCTGCGCATTACGGTGCCTATGTCGCCGCGAACGGGATTTATCTTTACCTCCAGAATCTCGGGCAGGTCGGCGTGGACGTCTACCTCGTGCGACAGCTCGGCAATGTGGCCGAGTCCGAATATCACGTTGCCTCGACCGTCCTGCTGGCGGCTGCGCTGGTCGAAATCGCCTGCGTCGAAGCGACTGCCGGTTTGCTGTCCGGGTGGGTTCAGGTTGCCGGGTTCGAGCCGCTCCTGCGCGTCCTGATATTCGCGCTCCCGTTCCAGCTCATGACCATCGCGGCGAGTGCGCGGCTGGAGCGGCGGCTCGACTACCGCCGCGTTGCGGGGATCGAGCTTCTTGGCCAGGTCTCCTACTATCTGGTTGCGGTACCTTTGGCCTTCGCGGGGGACGGCGGATGGTCGCTCGTCGCGGGATGGCTCTCCCAGCAGGCCATCGTCTGCGCGATGTTCCATTGGTCGGCAGGCTACCTCCCAAGATTGCGGCTCGATCGAACGATCGTGTCCAACATGCTGTCCTATACGTTCGGGTTCTCTCTCGTGACCTGGAGTTGGCAGCTTCGTGCCCTGATCAATCCGCTCCTCGTCGGCCACTTCCTGGGTGCCACGGCGGTCGGTCAGGTTGGCATGGCGATCCGCATCGTGGAAGTGCTGACCTTCGTGAAGGCCATCGCCTGGCGGCTATCCGTGGCTACGCTGTCGCGCATTCAGACCGACAGGCGGAAATTGCAGGAGGCGGTTACGCAGGGCATGCAGTTGCAGACGCTGGCGCTCGCGCCCGTCTTGCTCGGCTTCAGTTGGTTGGGCGGACTGTTCCTGCCGGAATTGCTCGGCGCGCGCTGGGCGCCAATCCTCATCGTCTTTCCCTTCATCGCTGTAAGCTACCTGACGAATGCGCTGTTCAACATGCATTCGTCGATTCTGGCAGTCTTTCACAAAAACTACGAGACGACATTCTTTCACGTCATCCACATCCTGCTGTTCACGGCAGGCGCCGCGATCTGCATACCGCGCATGGGCCTGGCGGGCTACGGGTGGGGCGAAATGATCGCGCTCCCCGGCTACTACGTGCTGCATTACCTGGCGGCCGGAGTTGTCGGCTCGATCAACTACCGCGTCACCGCGATCTGGTGGGTCGGCATCGTGCTGGGCCTGTTCTATCATCAGCTCGGCATATGGGCGATTGCAATGCCATTCGTATCGTTGCTTTGGCCGGATTCATTGCGACAACTGCGCGATCTGCTTCATGCGATCAGACTGAAGGTTCCACGCGCCGCGGCCGTGTCTCGATGACGCGTCATACGCCACCGTCCAGACTCCTGTATTTCGGGCCCCTGCACCTCGGGTGCTCTTCGTCTGGGATCCAGGTCATGAAACTTCCGGTGGGCAAGTTTGCTGCCCAGTCCAGAAACCGGCTGAGTGGGGATAACCGATGAAACAGCTCATCCAGAGTGGTTTAAGGCGGTTCGGGCTCGAGCTCCGCCGGACAGGCTTTAACCGGGATGTTATGGATTTCATTGTAGATCGCGAGATCGACACCGTTCTTGATGTCGGTGCCAATGTCGGGCAGTTCGGTGAATCGCTGCGCGCCAACGGATATCGCGGCAAGATCATATCGTTCGAACCAATTCTTTCGGTCCATCGAATACTCGCCGCGAAGGCATCCGCGGATGGAAATTGGCAGACACATAATTTCGCCTTGGGGGACGCGGCGAGCGAAACCACCATCAATGTCACTGACTATTCCACGTTCAGTTCAATACTTCCACAGACCGTGGCAGCCACTCAATTCGATGACACGGCTGCCGTCACGCACTCCGAAAGCATCAAGGTGCGCACGCTCGACGATTGCTGTCCTGCCTTGGCTGGCAACCCGTTGCTGAAGATCGACACCCAAGGCTACGAAAGGCAGGTGCTCGGAGGTGCTCGGCATGCGCTGCCAATGATGAAGGCGGTCCTGATGGAACTGCCGATCATTCGTCTGTATGAGGGAATCTGGCAGTTTCACGAGGCGATTGAATTCATGGCGGAGATCGGTTTCGTTCCCGCGCAAATCCATCCGGTCAATTATCATTCGGTCGACACCGTGTCCCTGGTCGAGGTTGATTGCCTTTTCCGCCCCCGCGACGAGCGGTGGGATTAGGTCCACGGCCTCGGCCCGCTGTGTCGTCGATGGGTCCGGATACGCGATGTGTCCGTCGGCCACGAAATTCGGAAACCGGCCGCTTGACGGCCCGGGGTGCGCCACCCTAATGTAAATGTGTCTTACATTCACATGAGGCCCTCGATGACGAGCGCTGCCAACCAAGACGCCTACGGCCCCCGCGGCTGGAACCAAGGCCCCTGGGGAAACACTCAAGGCCAACAGTGGCAACAGCCCACGGGCGGTAACCCTGGCGGCAATCCCTGGCCTGACCAGGCCTGGGCCGGTCCGCCTTTCTGGCATCCGGCGGGCATCAGCCGCCCGATGGCCATCGTCTTCACCGTCCTCGGTTTCATCTTCTGGTGGCCAGTTGGTCTGGCCATGCTGTTCTACATGATAGGGAGTGGTCGCATGGGATGCTTCGGCCGTCGCCGGCGCGCGATGAATCAACAGGACGGGCAGGATGCCGGTCCGTGGGCGAACTGGAAGGTCCTGGACTTGCGGGCCGGCCGATCGCCCGGCCGCGACGTCCGGCAACCGCGCCTTCGACGAATACAAGGCCGAGACCCTTCGCCGCATGGAGGAAGAGCAGAAGGAATTCGGATCATTCCTCGAACGCCTGCGCTTCGCCAAGGACAAGGCCGAGTTCGACCAGTTCATGGCCGAGCGCCGGTCTCGCCCGCCTTCGCCTCCGACGGACGAGCAGCCGGCGGCGTAGACTTGGCCGGCCCAATTCAAACCTGGCCCGCTGATCGACTTTCCGCCGTGGGTCGCGACCGGGTTTGCGTGAACGTGTCGTGGCCGGCGCCGTGCCGGCCACGCGCGACAGCCATACCGGGCGCAGCGGCAAGCAGATGGCTGGGCTGAACCCGGCCACGACACCAGTACCGTCGCGCCTGCCCCGGTTCAGGTTGCATTGACCAATCCCGGCTACCAACTACCGATGCGTCAGACGCCTCTGACCGGGCGTCTGGCGCATCGTTTGCGTTCGTCAGTGTGAGCATCGCGCTGCTCTGGCCCGCCGTAAGTCCGTGACGAGCACGGCGGACATGCGTGGAAGCAACCCAGCGGATGGCGAACCGGGCTTTCCGCGGTGAGTGCGGCTTCTCTAAGAGGCGCGGCACGGACAGGTAAAGGACCGTAACAAATGGCGGGTATGGATATCCTGGCGTCAGCCTTCAGCGGCGCCAACGCAGCGTTCTTGGCCGACCTCTACGCTCGGTGGGCAACCGATCCCGTCCTCCGTCGATCCCAGTTTCGCCGACCTGTTCGCGGCGATGAACGATGAAGCCCGTGCGGTGCTGGAAGATGCCAGCGGCGCCTCCTGGGCACCCCGGCCGAGCTTCGGCGGCGGATGAGGCGGCTCCGCGGCGAAGGCGGTGCCGGGAGGCGTTGCCCCGGATCAGGTTCGCGCGGCCATCGATCACCTCGCTGCGCGCGCTGATGCTGATCCGGTCCTACCGGGTGCGCGGCCATCTGGAGGCCCAGCTTGATCCGCTCGGTCTGCAGCATCCCGCACAAACATGCGGAACTTGACCCGGCCTCCTACGGCTTCACCGACGCCGACATGGACAAGCCGATCTTCATCGACAACGTGCTCGGCCGCGAGACCGCGACGCTGCGCGAGATCATGCAGATCCTGCGCCAGACCTACTGCGGCCCGATCGGCGTCGAGTTCATGCACATCCAGGATCCGGAGCAGAAATCCTGGATCCAGCGCAAGGTCGAAGGCGCCCCCTGGCTGACACTTCGCTGAACGCCGGCCGAAAAGCGCACCATCCTGCAGCAGCTGACCGAAGCCGAGGGTTTCGAGGCGTTCTGCCAGAAGCGCTACGTCACCACCAAGCGCTTCGGCCTGGAGGGCGGCGAGGTCACCATCCCGGCGCTGCACGCGATGATCGAGACGGCCGCCGCCGACGGCGTGGTCGAGGTCGCCATCGGCATGCCGCATCGCGGCCGCCTGAATACCCTGGTCAACATCGTCAAGAAGCCGCTCACCGCGCTGTTCTCCGAATTTGGCGGCGAGAGCTTCAAGCCCGACGACGTGCAGGGCTCCGGCGATGTGAAATACCACCTCGGCACCTCGACCGACGTGGAGATCGCCGGGCCACAGCGTGCATCTGTCGCTGCAGCCAAACCCGTCGCATCTGGAGGCCGTCGATCCCGTCGTCGTCGGCAAGGTGCGCGCGCGCCAGGACAGCGCGGGCGACACCAGGAAGCGCGGTTCGGTCATGGCGATCCTGATGCACGGCGACGCGGCCTTCGCCGGCCAGGGCCTGGTCTATGAGACGCTGGCGATGAGCCAGTTGATCGGCTACCGCACCGGCGGCACGATCCATCTGATCGTCAACAACCAGATCGGCTTCACCACCGTCCCGGCGCACGCCTATTCCGGGCCTCTATTGCACCGACGTGGCGAAATCGATCCAGGCGCCGATCCTGCACGTCAACGGCGACGACCCTGAAGCGGTGATCTTCTGCGCGCGCATGGCCGCCGAATACCGGATGAAATTCGCCAGCGACATCGTGCTGGACATCGTCTGCTACCGCCGCCACGGCCATAACGAGACCGATGAGCCGGCCTTCACCCAGCCGCTGATGTACCAGGCGATCAACCGGATGAAGACCACCCGGACGCTGTATGCGGAGAAGCTGGCGGCCGAGGGCGTCGTCGCCGCCGACAGAGTCGAAGGCGATGTGGGACGACTTCACCAAGACGCTGGAGGACGCCAACGCGGCGGCGAAGTCCTACAAGCCGAACAAGGCGGACTGGCTGGAAGGACATTGGGCCGGCTTTCACCCGGTGGACCAGCAGGAAGTCGAGCTGACCGAGGAAGCCACCGCGGTCCCGACCGAGACGCTGAAGCAGATCGGCGCGGCCTTGTCACACGTGCCGGACGGCTTCAACCTCAACCCGAAGATCGCCCGCCAGCTTGAGGCCAAGGCGCAGGCGATCGAAACCGGCGAGGGCATCGACTGGGCGACCGGCGAGGCGCTGGCCTTCGGCAGCCTGCTGCTGGAAGGCAGCCGCATCCGTCTGTCCGGCGAGGACACCCAGCGCGGCACGTTCAGCCAGCGCCACGCGGTGCTGATCGACCAGGTCAACCAGCACGAATACACGCCGCTGAACAATATCGCTGCCGGATCAGGCGCGGATCGAAATCTACAATTCGCTGCTGTCGGAAGCCGGAGTGCTGGGCTTCGAGTACGGCTATTCGCTGGCCGATCCGCGCACCCTGGTGCTGTGGGAAGCGCAGTTCGGCGATTTCGCCAACGGCGCGCAGGTGATCATCGACCAGTTCCTGGCGAGCGGCGAGACCAAGTGGCTGCGGATGTCCGGCCTGGTGCTGCTGCTGCCGCATGGCTACGAGGGGCAGGGACCGGAGCACTCGTCGGCGCGGATCGAGCGGTATCTGCAGTTGTGTGCCGAACGCAACATGTATGTCTGCAATCTGACGACGCCGGCGAACTACTTCCATGCGCTGCGCCGGCAGTTGCACCGCAACTTCCGCAAGCCGCTGATCGTCTTCGAGCCGAAGTCGCTGCTGCGGCACAAGCTGGCGGTCTCGCCGCTGGCGGATTTCGCGGAAGGCACGCGCTTCCAGTACGTGATCCCGGAAATCGACGCGATCGCGCCACCCGAGGACAGTCCGCCGCGTCGCGATCTGCTCCGGCAAGGTCTATTACGACCTGCTGCAGGAACGGCGGTCGAAGGAGATCAAGGACATCGCGCTGATCCGGCTGGAGCAGATCTATCCGTTCCCGGAAATCAGCCTCGGCCGGGCGCTCGCGCCGTATCTGAACGCCGACGTCGTCTGGTGTCAGGAGGAGCCGGAGAACATGGGCGCCTGGCACTTCGTCGACCGGCGGCATCGAGAAGGTGCTCGAGCCGCCTGGACATGAAGGTGCGCCGTCCGGTCTACGTCGGCCGCGACGCCGCCGCCAGCCCGGCGACCGGGTTGGCGAAGACCCACATGGCTCAGCAGGCGCGCCTGGTAGCCACGGTGCTGGGTATCGGCTAGACCGCCCCCGCCATTATATTTGCGCCCTATCCGCTTGCGCCCCCGCTTTTCACCTGCGCCCCAGTTTTCACCCGCGTTTGGAGACACATCGCTGTGGCGACCGAAATCGTAGTGCCCGCTTTGGGCGAGAGCGTCACAACCGCCACGGTCGCCCGCTGGATCAAGCAGCAAGGCGAGACCGTGGCGGCGGACGAGCCGCTGGTGGAACTGGAAACCGACAAGGTGACGGTGGAGGTCAATGCGCCGTCGGCCGGCGTGCTGTCCTCGATCGCCGTGCCGGAAGGCACCGAGGTCGAGGTCGGCGCGGTCCTGGGCATGGTGGATGGAGCGGCCGGCGCGGCCACCGCCTCGGCGAAAGCGGGGCCGGCGCGGAAACCAGCCGCCGAGCTGAAACCGGCGGCCCCGGAACCGCGCCCGGCCGCCAACCCGCCAGCCGGGGTCAATCCGCCGCCGCGTCCGCTGGGTCCGGTGTCGCGACCCGCTTCGGCCGCCCCGGCTCATGCGCCGCTGCCCGCCGCCGCGAAGATGATCGAGGAGAACAAGGTTTCGGCCGGCGACATCGGCACCGGGACCGGCAAGGACGGACGCATCACCAAGGGCGACGTGCTGGAATTCCTCAACCGCCCCGCCCCGGCGCCGCCGCCCGCCCCCGCCGCCAGGCCGCCGCGCCAGGACGAGCCGCGCGAGCAGCGGGTCAGGATGACCCGCCTGCGCCGCACCATCGCGCTGCGCCTGAAGGAAGCGCAGAACAACGCCGCGATGCTGACCACCTTCAATGAGGTGGACATGTCCGCGATCATGGCGCTGCGCAGCCGAATACCGCGACGCGTTCGAGAAGAAGCACAAGGGCGTGCGCCTCGGCTTCATGAGCGTGTTCGTCCGCGCCTGCTGCGTGGCGCTGAAGGAATTCCCCGCCGTCAACGCCGAAATCGACGGCGACGACATCGTCTACAAGAATTTCGTCAACATGGGCATCGCGGTCGGCGGCCCTTCCGGCCTGGTCGTCCCCGTCATCCGCGACGCCGACCAGCTCGGTTTTGCCGGGATCGAGGCCGCGATCGCCGATTTCGGCAAGCGCGCCCGTGATGGTGCGCTGAAGCTGGAAGAGCTGACCGGCGGCACATTCAGCATCACCAACGGCGGCATCTACGGTTCGCTGATGTCGACGCCGATCCTGAACCCGCCGCAGTCGGCGATCCTGGGGATGCACAAGATCCAGGAGCGCCCGATGGTCGTCGGCCGGCAAGATCGAGATCCGGCCGATGATGTACCTCGCCTTGTCCTACGATCACCGCATCGTCGACGGAAAGGAAGCCGTATCCTTCCTGGTCCGCGTCAAGGAAGGCGTCGAGGACCCGCGCCGCCTGCTGCTGGACATCTAGAGCATGATCGCGCCGAGCGGAACGTCCCCGGCGCGTGAATCATGCGATCAAACAAAGAGATAGACCATTTTCGGCCTGCACAGTCAGGCTGAAAATTGTCTAGGAGCGGCTGACAATGAGCGACCCTTTCGACGTCATCATCATCGGCTCCGGCCCGGGCGGCTACGTCTGCGCCATCCGCGCCGCGCAGCTCGGCCTGAAGACCGCCTGCGTCGAGAAGCGCGCGACCCTCGGCGGCACCTGCCTCAACATCGGCTGCATCCCCTCGAAGGCACTGCTGCAATCGTCGGAGGAATTCGAGAAGACCAAACACGCGCTGAAGGATCACGGCGTCCTGGTCGACGGCGTCAAGCTGGACCTGGCGCGGATGCAGGCGCGCAAGACTGAGGTCGTAACGCCAACGTCAAGGGCGTCGAGTTCCTGTTCCGCAAGAACAAGATCACCTGGCTGAAAGGCACCGGCCGGATCACCGCACCGGGCACGGTGGACGTCGACGGCACCGCCTACACCACGAAGGCCATCGTGATCGCCACCGGCAGCGACAGCGTCCCCCTCGCCGGGCGTGCCGGTGGATGAAAAGCAGATCGTCACCTCGACGGGCGCGCTCGAACTGGAAAAAGTGCCCGCTCATCTGGTCGTGATCGGTGCCGGCTACATCGGCCTCGAGCTCGGCAGCGTCTGGCACCGGCTCGGCGCCGAGGTCACCGTGATCGAATTCCTCGACCGTATCGTGCCCGGGATGGATACCGAGGTCGCCACCGCGTTCCAGCGCATCCTGCAGAAGCAGGGCCTGAAGTTCCGTCTGGGCATGAAGGTGACGGGCGCCACGACGGCCGCCGATGGCGTTACTTTGACCGCCGAACCGGTCAAAGGCGGCGCAGCCGAGACGCTCAAGGCCGACATCGTGCTGCTGTCGATCGGCCGCCGCCCCTATACCGAGGGACTCGGCCTGGAAGCAGGTCGGCGTCGAACTGGACGACCGCAAGCGGGTCAAGGTCGACGCGCACTACGCCACCAACGTCCCGGGCATCTATGCCATCGGCGACGTGATCGCCGGCCCGATGCTGGCGCACAAGGGCGAGGACGAAGGCGTCGCGGTCGCGGAAATCCTCGCCGGCCAGGCCGGGCATGTGAACTACGGCGCGATTCCCGGCGTGGTCTACACGTGGCCCGAAGTCGCCTCCGTCGGCCAGACCGAGGACGAACTGAAGGCCGCCGACGTCGCCTACAAGGTGGGAAAATTCCCCTTCACCGCGAACGGCCGCGCCCGCGCGATGGGCGACACCGACGGCTTCGTGAAAATCCTGGCGGACAAGACGACGGACCGGCTGCTGGGCGCTCATGTCATCGGTCCCGACGCCGGCACGCTGATCGCCGAACTGACGACGGCGATCGAATTCGGCGCCTCGGCCGAGGATGTGGGGCGGATCTGCCACGCCCACCCGACGCTCAGCGAGGCGGTGAAGGAAGCAGCCCTGGCAGCCGACGGCCGAGCACTGCATATCTGACACATGAAACCACTTGCATTGACGATGGGCGACCCCGCCGGGATCGGCGGCGAGATTTCCCTCCAGGCATGGCTGGCCTTGCGCGAAACCGGTCTGACGTTCGTCGCCCTGGACGATCCGGACCGGCTGGAGCGACTGGCCCGGGACATGGGGCTGGCGGTTCCGGTGCGGGTGGTCGCGGATGCCGCGGACGCCGGCGAAACCTTCCGGTCGGCCTTGCCGGTCCTGCCCGTGCCGCTGGCGGCCCTGCCGGTGCCGGGACGCCCCAATCCGGCGAACGCCTGCGCTGTGGTCGCATCGATCGAGCAGGCGACGAGGCTGGCTATGGCCGGCGCCGTTGGCGGCGTGGTGACCAATCCGATCAACAAGGCGGCGCTGTATCAGGCCGGTTTCGCCTATCCCGGTCACACCGAGTTCCTCGCCGAACTGACGGGTGCCTCCGGGCAGCAGATCATGATGCTCGCCAGCCCGATGCTGCGCGTCGTGCCGGTGACGGTGCATGCCTCGCTGCGAGACTTCGATCGCCATGCTGACGACGGAGATGATCGTCGCGGCCTCCCGCACCACCGCGGCGGCGTTGCGCCGGGATTTCGGCATCGCCGCGCCGCGCCTGGCGGTCGCCGGGTTGAACCCGCACGCGGGCGAACAGGGCGCGCTGGGGACCGAGGAAACGACCCTGGTGCAGCCCGCGATCGATACGTTGCGGGCCGAGGGCATCGACGTCTCCGGCCCGTGGCCGCCCGACACGATGTTCACCGCCGCGGCGCGGGCCCGCTATGACGTGGCGATCTGCATGTATCACGACCAGGCACTGATCCCGCTGAAGACGCTGGACATGGACCACGGCGTGAATGTCACGCTGGGGCTGCCGATCGTGCGGACCTCGCCCGACCATGGCACCGCGTTCGACATCGCCGGCAAGGGCATGGCCGATCCGACCAGCCTGTTGGCGGCGATCGAGTTGGCCGGCGCGCTGGCGGCGCGGCGGGCAGGGTAAGCAGCACGGGTTGGCGCTTCGGTCGGCTGGTGCGACACCGATCTTTTGCCCTCCACTCAAGGCCTCCACTCAAGGAGGGTGCGGTTGTCGTCCGGCCTCGTCTCGCCCTGACGTCGCCGCGGCAATCCCACTCGACCCGGCAAGCGAGCGGGACGCATCCGGCGGCGGCGGACCGCGTTAATCGCTGCCCCGCCATCCGTCGCGAACGGCACAGCGTGGATCCGCCGCAAGCGCGACCCCGCCAGTGAAGCGAGCGCCCGCTGGGACGCCCGGCGGCACATCGCTGGTCATTTTGCCTCACGTGTTTATCCCGTCGAGTAACGTTACGAGTCCGATCAGCGTCGGTTCCCGGTCGGGGCCGCATCGACCCAGCCGGTTGTCACACCACCTTGGCGATGACAAAACAGGCCGAGCGCGCTTTGCGCGGGAGGAAACAACGGATGCCGGACGCCCCAGGCGAAGGCCTGAGCCGCGCTCAACCCCATTTGCCTGAACCGCCGAACGAGGCTCGGCGACGGCTCGTACTGGCCGCCTGCCTGATCGCGACGTTCATGGCAGCGGTGGAAAGCACGATCGTCGCCACCATCATCCCGACGATTGTCAGCGACCTGGGCGGGTTCTCCCTGTTCACCTGGGTCTTCTCGGTCTATTTGCTGACCCAGGCCGTTACCATCCCGGTCTATGGCCGTCTCGCCGACCTGTACGGCCGCAAACCGGTGTTCTTCACTGGAACCGCAATCTTCCTGATCGGCACGACTTTGTGCGGCCTGGCCTGGAGCATGCCCTCGCTCGTCTGTTTTCGCGCGCTGCAAGGCTGCGGCGCCGGCGCCATTCAGCCGATCGCCTCGACCATCCTCGGCGACATCTACACCCCCGCCGAACGTGGCCGCATCCAGGGCCTGGTGTCGTCCGTTTTCGGCGTATCGGCGGTGATCGGGCCGTCGCTGGGCGCCTTTCTGGTCGAGCATATGAGCTGGCGGGCGGTCTTCTGGGTCAACGTTCCGATCGGCATCTGTGCGACGGTCATGATCTTCGTGTTCCTGCGCGAAGACGTGCAGCATCGACGGCGCCGGATCGACTGGGCGGGATCGCTGCTTCTGCTGCTTGCATTCGGCAGCCTGATGTTGGCCCTGGTGCAGAGCGCCAGCCTGACCCGGATCAGTCTGGCCGCACTGACAGCGACGGGCGTGGCGGCGCTCGTCGCGCTGTATGCCCACGAACGCTGCGCGGCGGAACCGATGCTGCCGCTGGAACTGTG
The DNA here is from genome assembly GCA_963817185.1 of uncultured Alphaproteobacteria bacterium. GTDB lineage: Bacteria > Pseudomonadota > Alphaproteobacteria > Acetobacterales > Acetobacteraceae > Rhodopila. The sequence goes on from CAWFNN010000009.1 coordinate 1,129,147, forward strand.
GCGCAACCGCGTGATCGTGGTCGGCAGCCTGGGAAACTTCACGGCCGGCGCGATGATGATGGGCGTGGCGGCGTTCCTGCCGACTTATGTGCAAGGCGCGATGGGGCGCGGGCCGGTCGGTGGCGGGATGGTGCTGGGCGCGATGTCGGTGAGCTGGGCCCTCGCCAGTCTTGCCGCCGGCAGGATCATGATGCGCACGAGCTATCGTCTGGTCGCGATCCTGGGCGGGATATCGCTGTTGACCGGGTGCGCGATGCTGGCGGCGCTCCGCCCCGCTGACGGCCCGGCCTGGGCGGCGACCGGGTCGCTGGTGATCGGTGTCGGCATGGGGTTCTGCAGCACCGTCTTCATCGTGTCGATCCAGGCCTCGGTGCCCTGGCGCCAGCGTGGCGCGGCAACCTCCTCGTCGATGTTCATGCGCTTCGTGGGCCAATCGACCGGGGCCGCGGGCTGCGGGGCGGTGCTTAATGCCACGTTGAGGCACCTTGACCCCGGCGCGGCTCATGCGGTGGAGCGGCTGCTGGATGCGCCCGCGCGCCGAGCCATGCCACCGGCGGAACTTGCCCACCTGACGAACGTGATGGCGGGCGCGCTGCACAATGCGTATCTGCTGGCGACCGTCTTCGCGTTGCTGACACTGCTGATGGCGGCCCAGCTGCCGGCGCGCCTCAGCCCGGCGCATCAAACGCGGCGCTGAGGGTTCGCAATCCGCGGTGGCCGAAGCGTGGATCGACGGCGGTCGCGATATCCCGCCCCCGCCGCCCCTCTACCGCGCCAATGGCCGGTACTTGATGCGGTGCGGTTCAGTGGCATCGGCGCCGAGCCGGCGGCGCTTGTCTTCCTCATACGCCTGGAAGTTGCCCTCGAACCACTCGACGTGGCTGTCGCCCTCGAACGCCAGGATGTGGGTGGCCAGGCGGTCCAGGAACCAGCGGTCGTGGCTGATGATCACGGCGCAGCCGGCGAATTCGGTCAGGGCTTCTTCCAGCGCCCGCAGCGTGTCCACGTCGAGGTCGTTGGTCGGTTCGTCGAGCAGCAGCACGTTGTGCTCGACCTTCAGCATCTTCGCGAGATGGACGCGGTTGCGTTCACCGCCCGACAGGATGCCGACCTTCTTCTGCTGATCGGAACCCTTGAAGTTGAACGCCGCCGTATAGGCCCGGGACTGGAGGGCGCGCTTGCCGAGGTAGATGACCTCCTCGCCGCCGCTGACCTCCTGCCACACGGTCTTTTCCGGCATCGAGGCTGTCGCGCGACTGGTCGACATAGCCCAGCTTGACGGTCTCGCCGATGCGCAGCGAGCCGGCGTCGGGCTGTTCCTGACCGGTGATCATGCGGAACAGCGTCGTCTTGCCGGCGCCGTTCGGGCCGATCACGCCGACGATGCCGCCGGGCGGCAGCTTGAAGTTCAGGTCCTCGATCAGGACGTTGTTGCCGTAGCCCTTGCGCAGATCCTCGGCCTCGATGACGATGTTGCCGAGACGCAGGCCCGGGCGGGATGACGATTTCCGCCACGCCGGTGACCAGTTCCTGCGACTTCTGCAGCATCTCCTCATATTTCGCGATACGCGCGCGGCTTTTCGTCTGGCGGGCGCGGGGGGAGGCGGCGATCCACTCGGATTCGGCGGCGAGGGCGCGCTGGCGGGCGGATTCTTCCTTTTCCTCCTGCTGCAAGGCGCTTGCGCTTCTGTTGCAGCCACGAGGAATAGTTGCCCTCGAACGGATAGCCGCGGCCGCGTTCGAGTTCGAGGATCCAGCCGGTGACGTTGTCCAGGAAGTAGCGGTCGTGGGTGACGACCATGACGGTGCCGGCATAGTCGTGCAGCGTGTGCTCCAGCCAGGCGACGCTTTCGGCGTCCAGATGGTTGGTCGGCTCGTCCAGCAGCAGCAGGTCGGGCTTTTCCAGCAGCAGCTTGCACAGCGCGACACGGCGCTTTTCCCCGCCCGACAGCTTCGTGACCGGCGCATCGGCCGGCGGGCAGCGCAGGGCGTCCAGCGCGATGTCCACCTTGCGGTCGAGTTCCCAGCCGTCCTGCGGCGTCGATCTTCTCCTGCAGGTCGCCCTGTTCGGCGAGCAGGGTGTTCATCTCCTCATCGCTCATCGGTTCGGCGAACTTGGCGGAGATCTCGTTGAAGCGGTTGAGCGCGGCTTTGAGGTCGGCGAAGGCTTCCTCGACGTTCTCGCCGACGGTCTTGGTGGGGTCGAGCGGCGGTTCCTGCGCCAGATAGCCGACGGTGGCGCCAGGCGCGGCCCAGGCTTCGCCGCCGTATTCGGTCTCGATGCCGGCCATGATCTTCATCAGCGTCGATTTGCCGGCGCCGTTGACGCCGAGCACGCCGATCTTCACGCCGGGCAGGAACGACAGGGTAATGCCTTTGAAGACCTCCCGCCCGCCAGGAAAGGCCTTGGTCAAATCCTTCATCACGTAAACGTACTGGTAACTGGCCATGATCCGTCGCTTCGCTGTTCAAGGTTCGGTTTTAGCGTGCATCGCATCCGGCATGTAGCGGCGCGTGCGCGGCGTTCAGGACGCCAGGGCGGTCGTCCGGTAAAACATGGCGAGTGTCACGGCAAAACCAATACTGGGAAGCGTCAGCGTATCCGCGGCGGTGAGGGTTTCGGGAGCCTCCGGCCAGCTTCCATCAGGGCTTCGGCGCAGCAACTCCGCCTCGATCCGCGTGCTGTGCACGGCGAGGATCTCCCGCACGCTGGGGATCGTGGTGTAGGCCCAGATGTTGGCCCGGGTCTGCGCCTCATTGCTGGGGGACAGGATTTCGATCAGCAGGACCGGGTCTGGCACCATCAGACCTTGGGCCGGCGGCGCACAGGTGACCGCGAGGTCCGGGATGCGGAAATTGTAATCGGAGCGGACCCTTGGTACGATGCCGGGCTGGCTGAGAAGGCGGCACGGGCCGGCTTTTTCCAACAGGTGGTTGCGCAGCAGCGCCCCGATTTCCCCTTGCAGGGCGGCGTGGGTTTCCGAACCCGGGGCCATCGCGGTGGGCTCGCCGTCGATCAACTGCCATGGCCGCGCGGAGGGATCCCCCGCGTCCCAGGACAGGAATTCAGACAGCGTCATGCGGGCGGCAGCGTGTTTGCGAAGGGCGACCATCAAAGAAGATTAGCATGTTCCATCGCTCATGTCGCCGGTTGCGCGCGACGCCCGGACGGCGGCCGATCGCAGCGGTATGGCGATGGATATCAATGCGGACCGGACTGATGTCGCCGACCCCGTGCGCCCTCACCTTGAGCGGAAATGCCGCGGCTGATGTTCATCGCGCAATTTCATTGGTTTGAACCGCGCTTCGCGATCAGGGTCAGGCTGATATCACGCCAGGCCGCGGTGGAACGGCATGCGAGCGGGCGTCGCCGGTGCCAGGGACGCGGCGTGCAGCCGAGCCATTCAGTCCCGCCACTTCGTCGGTCGCAGCGGCGGGTGGGCACGGACGGCTTCCTCATTCACGTCCGCACCCCAGCCGATGCCGGTCGGCAGCAGGAACGCCCCGTTCTCGATCACCGGCGGTACCGTGATCAGATCATCCTTCCAGGGCACGTCCTCGATATCGATTTCCATGACGCGGAAATTGGGGATCGCGGCGCACAGATGCGCGCTCATCAGCGAACCCAGATGGCCGTTGAAATTGTGCGGGGCGACGTTGATCTCATAGGCGTCCGCCATGGCGGCGATCTTCGCGGCTTCCAGGAAGCCGTTCCAGGCCACGTCGATGATGGCCACGTCCACCGACTGGTTCTCGAAAAACGGCCGGTACTGTCGGCGGCCGTAAAGGGATTCGCAGGATGCGATGCGTGTGCGGGCGCCGCGGCGGATGGTGGCCAGGGCCTCGGGGTTGTAGCTGTCCACTTCCAGCCAGACCAGGTTGAACGGTTCCAGCGCCTGGGCGAGGCGCAGATAGCCCTCCGTCTTGAAGTTGAAGTTCAGGTCCAGGTGGATGCCGACATTGGGTCCGGCCCCGGCGCGGAACGCCGAGAGTTCCGCGGTCAGCGCGTCCACCAGCGTGTCGTCGATGTTCAGTTCCGGCCAGCCCGACCCGTTGAAGCCGGGCATGTGAATGTATGGCTTTGGTCCGTCGAAGCGCATGATATTCGTCTTCAGCGCCTTGAAGCCGCGCCGCGCCACCTCCGCCCCGGCTCTCTCCACGTCGGCCAGACATGTGATCGGATCCCAGCCGGTCCATTCCTTGATCCGGTCGGCGAAGCTGACGCGCCAGGTGCCGCAATGCGACCAATATACCCTCAGGCGGTCGCGGACCGGCCCGCCCAGTAGCTCGTAAACCGGGATGCCCAGCGCTTTGGCCTTGATATCGACCAGCGCGTTCTCGATCGCCGCGATCGCCTGGTGGTTCAGGCCGTATGGAGCCTGCCGGGTGTTGCCGTGCAGGAAGGCGGTGATCTTCTCGACCGGGCGCGGGTCCATGCCGATCAGCCGATCACCGAGATGGCCGATGATGGTGCGCAGCCCCTCGGAGCCGAAGTTTTCCAGGTATTCCGACCAGCCCACCAGCCCGTCATCGGTGGTGATCTTCAGGAAGGAGAAGTCGCGCCAGCCGGCGTTGCAGTGCAGGGACTCGATTTTGGCGATGCGCATGACATTTCCTCCGTTCTTCTGCCCGGATTGTGAGCGGGGCGTGGGCCGGCATAAAGAGCGGCGACCATGGCTGAAAATGACCAGGCGACCCGCTCAGGCCATCAACCGATGCCGCAATCGCGCCGGGGAGCAGCATGAGCGCCACGATAAAGTCCGGCCGTCCCGTGTTGCCGCTGACCGGCGGGTGCCCGTGCGGCGCGGTTCGTTACGCGATTTCCGCTTTCCCCCTGTTCCTCTATGCGTGCCACTGCACGGACTGCCAGCGCCAATCTGGCAGTGCGTTCGCGCTGAACATGCCGGTCGCAACGGAGGCCTTCCGGGTGGTTGCGGGCACGCCCACCGGATGGCGCCGGCTGGCACCCTCGGGCGCGACGGTCGTATCATGGTTTTGCGGCGACTGCGGCGGCCGGATCAACGGCGAACGCATCGGCCGGCCTGAGTTCGACCGTCGTCCGCGCCGGCACCTTGGACGATACAAGCTGGCTGTCGCCTGGCGCGCATTTCTATACGCGCAGCGCCCAACGCTGGGTCCGACCGCCGGAAGATGCCCCATGTTTCGCGGCCATGGCGCCTGATCTCAGGCCGATGGTCAAAGTCTGGCAGGCTGCCTGGCGGGATTGAGGCGGGGTCGCCAGCCTCTCACGCCGCACACCGAGCCAGGGGGCCCGAGCGCTGGACCGGCAGCATCAGACGGGTATGATCGATTGTCCAGGGAGCAGGAACAAGTTCCGGACCAATCATTCCGGGGACACTCACAATGGCCGCCTGCCGCGCACGCCGGCACGGAAAGGGAGGAAATCGATGAAGGCACTGACACAGGAACAGATCGACTCCTTTCGCTACAACGGGTTCCTGTTTCCGATCCCGGCGTTGTCGCCGCCTGAAATCGCGGCCTGCCTGGCCGGGGTTGAGCGGCTGGAGACGGAGCTGGGGTGCGCCGTCGCCGATGCCGATCCGAAATGGCGCTCGCATGCTTACATGCATTCGCCCTGGTTCAACGACCTGATCCGCCATCCGCGTATCCTGGATGCGATCGAGGACGTCATCGGACCCGACATCCTCGTGTGGACCAGCACATTCTTCATCAAGGAGCCGCATTCCGCGACCTACGCGGCGTGGCACCAGGACGGCGGCTATTTCGGATTGGAGCCGAAAGCGTCGGTCTGCGCCTGGGTCGCGCTGACGGATGCCAGCAAGGAGGCAGGATGCATGGAGCAACTGTCGTTCCGCGGGGAGCCTCGGCTGTACCGGCATGCGCCGCTGGGACTTGCGAACAGCATCAACCGGGCGGGTCAGACGATCATGGATCCGTTCGATGACACGAACCCGACGGCGATGGCGCTGCCCGCCGGGTCGTTCTCGTTGCACCACGAGCTCGCGGTGCACCGGTCGGCGCCCAACCATGCGTCGCACCGGCGGATCGGGATCGGGCTGAACTATATGCCGCCGCATGTGCGGCTGGATGGTTCGGTGCGGTGCAAGGCGATGCTGGTGCGGGGGGAGGATCGCTACGGGCATTTCGATCTGGTCGAACCGCCGGGGGGCGAGCGGGATGCGGCGGCGCTGGCGGCGCATCAGGAGATGAGCGACCGGTACCGGGAGAATTACCGGATCCAGGTCGGCCGGCATGAACAGCGCTTTGCGGGGGTGGGGTGAGAAGTCCGTTCCGGCTGCTGGCCCCAGGATCGAAGCGCGGCGGGGCAACTTTCCCCCGGCAAGCCCCGAACCGGCCGGGGAGAGGGAGATGCACCGGCCCAGGGCCTGGCGGAAAGAGGGGCGTTCGGTTCGGCGATGCCGAGCTTTTCGGCCGTTTGTTCTTCGACCCCTCAGCGCGCTATAAACTTCTCAAGCGGCGCGCAATCGGGCGCCGGGCCGGGCATCCGCTTTGTACAGCATGGCTGTGCCCAGGTGGATTTCCAGGAGAGCCTCACTGCCGAGCGAGGGCAATGGAAGTGTCGCGTCGCCATTCGTCCATCGCCGCAGGGTTCCGCCGTCACGCTCCACTGCCCACCAGCCGTTATCGAGCGCGGGATGGTCGATCGGGACGTCGTGCACATTGTCCGAATTTCGGATAACGATACGAACGACCTGAACCCCCAGCACGCGGCGGTCCTCAAGCCAGGGGCGCACATCGGTCGGCCGACACGCGCGCGAGACCAGGCGCACTTCGGTCGTGTCTTTCGGTAGCCGGAAAATGCAATGACCTTGCTCAGTGTGCGTCGGCTGCAACGTCCTCCCCTTCGAAACGATCTGTAAGTCCGGCGCCGAGGTCGTTTCGGTCTGTTGTCTCGGTTGGCCAAGTGCTGCGGCGCGCCCGGCCAGACGCCGCCATACCGGACGCACATTATCCTCAGCCCAAACGAACGGTGCGCAGGAACCAGTCTCCCGGGTGCAACATGGTGCATCATTCAGGGCGGGATGAGCAACAAGACCTTCAGAATTCGTGAAGGAGCTACGGTTGCCCGTATCGAGGTAGCTTTCGGCCGGCAGCCCCTCGGCGAGCAGGATCGAATGCGTATCGAGCTCGACATGGAAATAGTCGACCATCCCGAGACCTTGTTCCTGTCGAATTGTCGTCCCGTTGACCAGTTGCCGCGCGCTGATGAGCTTGCCATCCACGAAGAGCGCATGGTCGGGCGAAACCATGAGGTCGCGATGCGGGCTGGACTCAGCGAATGCATTGCGCTGAATGCGGATTGGAGTCACCGTCTCAGGACGCGGATGCGCGGGGAGAACGATTCGCCGTCGACCGATCCACTTGATCGGGCGGCCATGCGGTTCGTGACCGGACAGCGGCCCGCCCGCCGCAGTGTCCAGCGTCAGCACGAGGTTGCCGACAGCGAGATCTTCGACCGCTACTTCTCCAGCGGGGGTGGCTAGGCGCGTGCCGGAGACGAAGCACGCCAGATCGATCGAGTAGGTCGCGCTGCCTGTCTGGATATCGGAGTCGCTGGTTTGGGTATCCGAAGCACTTTCCGTTTCGAGAGATGAGGCATAGAAATTGTACTTGAGGCCATTCGCGGCGGTGAACACAATGCCATCTCCGTCGAAATAAGGTGTCGTTGGATATGAAAGCAGATTGTCGCCATAGTTGGTGGTCGAATAATAGAAGCTGTTCGTAGCGTCGAGCGTCGTGATTGTGCTCCCGCTGACGGTCCCGGTGATCCCGGTGATCAGATAGTGGCCCGCCGATTGCAACGTGGCGGTGAGCACGGCGGTGACGCTCGCCGTCGCGGCACCCGTGCTTGTGGCATCGAAATTGAATGTTGCAGTCGTCATTGTTTTCCCCACGTATTGTCGGCGCTCCGTTGCGCCTGGCTGGTCATCACGTCACGTCATAACAGGTTATGCGCGACTATGTAATGGATTTTTACCTTGCCGGTACGATAACATGCGAGTTTCAACGGCATCCGCCGCGGGGGGCAAGCAGGACGAGGACCAGATAACGTGGCGACCGAAGAAGGGATCAACCGGTTGGTAAAACCGTGCTCTTATTCCCAACTGTCGAGCTTGATGTCGTTTGGGTGGGGCGTGCCTTTGCCGGTTTCGAGCAGGCAGCGACCTGAGGCTCTATAGAAAGACCGCCCATTTGGTGCCGCAATGGTGCATGAACTCCACCGGCTCCGTCCAACCCTGATGCCTGGTGAGGACGATCGTCCGGTCGGCTTCCCGGTCGATATCGAGATTTATCTTGGTGCCGATCCATTCTTCCGGCCCGGCGACCACCTGCCACAGCACGCGTCCGGCGGGATGAAGCTCAAGAACCTTCATGTCAAAACCGCCGGCCCCGAAGCGGAACTGCAGCACGCCGCCGACCTTGCTTTCCCCTTGCGTGCTGGTCGTCCACCAAGCGGAGAGACCTTCGATCGTGGTCAAAGACTTGTAGACGTCACTTGGGGATGACGATCTGATTCTTGTGCGGAATATCGGCCATATCCGGTTTCTCCTTCCAGTGCTCTGCGCCAGTGCCTCGGCGCTGCCGCGTGATCTGAAGCTCTTCACCACGAGAGAGGCTTAGCGGAGAAAATCCTGGACGGGGGAGTGACGAGTGGGCGGGATTCCGTGCCCGCGATATTGATCGTGCCGGCACGCCCACCGTATTTATTGGTTACGTGGCCGTTTACATCGCTTCGAATAGCGTCCCGTGCCGATGGGCGGACGGCAGCACGGGTAACGTGATGACCCGATTGGCACAGTTCCTGTCGAACATGCTCGAGGCTCCTGTTCCCGGCGCGCAGAAATCGATCCCGGGGCCGCGGTAACCGTCGGACCTGGGCGCGATGAAGGCTCCCGCGAACAGCGAGATCAGCAGTCCCAGAAGGGCAATAAGAAAACACATGGCAACTCTCCCACGGCGGCTCCAAGTGTTCAGCCCCAGCCGGTTCCCGGTTCAACCGAACCTGGCATCGTCAGCTGTCCTTGGCTCGGCGCCGTTATGCTAGTCGGCCAGCCGACCGGGAGAGCCGCGGGTGCTTTTTGCTTTGCAGGAATGCTGCTGACAGAATGGAGAGCAAGGCTTGGCTGCGCCGGGGCGGCGGCGAGACCCAGCGCGATGCCGACCGCGCAGGCGGCCGCGAACCGGACCGGCATAGGTCCAACGACCTGGATCGAAATGAGGCTCATGACATTCTCCTTCACTTGAGCGCCGCGTTCACGATCGGCGTTGCTGCAAGGTAGGAGCCGCCGTCGAATGGTGAGAGTGACAAGTGCGGCGGGATACTGCTGGCTTCTCTGGTCGCGGCTGCGGCGCAGGCACTCGCAACAGGCGATCACTTGCCGCAGCAGGTAAGATGCAGTCGTTTGGCCGTGGCCGGGCGCGTCGCTGGATGACCCCGCCAGTGTCAGGATTTACGACGACATTGTTACTCCCTGCTCCACTGCAGGGGTGGCTAGTTAGTGTCCCGACACTGAAGTTCGCTACCTTATGAGTTGGCTGGGGATTGGGACGCCAGTTCCGTTTGCTCCGCGGGCGGCTTATCCCTTACGTCCACCGGGAAGGGCGAACTTCAATGCAGGGACAGCAGGAGGGAACATGATTCGATCAGAAGCCGAAATCGTCAGGGAGTACGGACCGTTTCCCGGCGTCGACCAGGTGCATGGGGTTTCGTATGATGGTCAATCCGTCTGGTTCGCGGCCGGAGATAAGCTGATCGCCTTCGATCCGGCAAACACGAAGACGACGCGCTCGATCGATGTCGCCGGGCATGCGGGAACGGCCTTCGACGGTCAGCACCTATTTCAACTCGCCGAGGATCGCATCCAGAAGATCGATCCGCGGACCGGCCGTGTGCTTACCACGATCCCCGCGCCCGGCGGCGGCGGTGACTCGGGGCTCGCGTGGGCTGAAGGGACGCTTTGGGTGGGACAGTATCGGGGCCGGAAGATCCACCAGGTCGATCCCCAGACCGGGGCAATTCTTCGCACCATTGAATCCAACCGCTTCGTCACCGGGGTCACCTGGGTCGAAGGCGACCTCTGGCACGGCACCTGGGAAGCCGACGAGAGCGATTTAAGGCGCATCGATCCTCGAACGGGAGAGGTCCTCGAGACGCTTGAGATGCCGCCTGGGGTCGGCGTGTCGGGGCTCGAATCCGATGGCGGCGATCAGTTCTTCTGCGGCGGCGGACGCAGCGGGAAAGTGAGAGCCGTTCGCCGACCCGGCCGAGCCTCCTCGGCCAGCTCCGGCTCACGGATGCAAACCGATTCCGCGTGCGAATAACCGATTGGGTCCCGCGGACTCTGGTTGCCGACAATCTATACTCGTCAGCTGGGTGTCACGGGCAGTCGCAAGGCAATCCATTCCGGCCCCGGGACCTTACGCACCTTCGGCAAGACAAGCATCAGCACGTGATCGCGCTTGTCCGCTCTCGCCTCATCGACCGCAGACCACACCTCGGCTGGTGTCCCGACCGCGTTGTTCTGAACGCGCAGGATGACGTCGTCGCTCACTATGCCGCGATCCGCCGCATCGGTGTCGGCGGCGACGCTTCTCACCAATACGCCGTCCAGGCCCTTCGCTACACTCAGCTTGGTCCTGTCAGCCGCGGTCAGCGGACCCAGTGACAGCCCGAGATTATGGGGAACGGTGATTTTTGGTCGCTGCACCGCCAGCGGTGCGTCCTTGGCCTCCCACTGGTCGCGCGGCCAAGCGTCGATCTTGATCGGAAGGTTGAGGTCCTTTCCGTCGCGCTCAATCGTCATTGTCACCACCTGGCCCACTGGTGTCGCGACGATGTCGCGAAGCAACGCACGGTCGTCTTCCGGTGTGCGGCCATCATACCGCAGGATCACGTCCCCAATTTCAAGGCCAGCCTTCTTCGCCGGCCCGTCTGCCAGTACCCAGGAGACGATCGAGCCTCGCGGCTGTGTCCAGCCCATCGCGTCGGCTATTTGCTGCGTCACCGGCTGCACCTTCACGCCGATCCACCCAGCCTTGATCCAACCATAGGTCCGCAGTCGGTCGATAACAAACTCGGCGGTGCTCGACGGTATCGCGAAGCCAAGGCCGACGGCACCGAGAGTCGGTGAAATGATATCCGAATCGACGCCAACCACTTCGCCCCGCATGTCAAACAGCGGGCCGCCGGAATTGCCGTGGTTGATCATGGCATCCGTTTGGATGAAATCGTCGTAGGGCGAATCATGAATGTTGCGGTTCAGCGCGCTGACGATGCCCGCCGTTATTGTAAGGCCAATTCCAAACGGATCGCCTGCGGCGAGGACCTGATCACCCACCTGCAGCTTGCCGCTGTCGCCCCAGTGCGCGGACGGCAAGGGATGATCCGCCGTCACCTTCAGAAGCGCCAGGTCGGCGATACGCGACGCGCTCAACATCTTTGCGGGCAGCCGGGCACCGTCGGAGAAGGTCACCGTTATCTTGAACGCGTCCTCCACGACGTGGTAATTCGTCACCACCAGCCCGGAGGGGTCGATAACAAAGCCTGAACCGACATAGCCTTTGATATCTTGACTGGGCTTCGTCTCCGACATCGCCTCGTTGCCACGGGATGCGCTGGGACGCGGCGCTTTATATTTGCTGACGGATATGTTGACCACCGTCGGCAGCAGGGCGTGGATGATCTCTGGCTCATTGTTGCCGTCATCATCGGCGTACGCGGGAGATCCGGTCATCCACGCCACGGCGACCAGGATCATCGACCCCAGACAGATCCGGCGCAAAACAGCGTGCCAGCGGTCCTTTGTCATCGTGATTGAACGGCCGTTCGTGATGATCATTGTCGTACTACCAAGCACAAGTGAAAACTGACACGCGAAACAGAGGGTTCGGTCGAGGTAGCCGCGCCGCTGTCGGCTTGCGGCCGACCGGCATAACGTCGATCATGGGTAGGCTTGGCGGAAAATAAAGCCGGACCCCATGAGACTATCCAGCGACCCGGGGGCTTGCGCCGTTTTGAGGCCGATGCGATGCAGCGATCGCGGCCCCGCGACCAAAGCCTTGGACGTGAGTGTCCAGGATGTGAGGGAACGAGAGGCGGGCACCTGATGTCGAAAGTGTGAACCGCCATCATGAACGGCTTGCTTGGCCGGGACCACGGTCTCACTGAGCACCGGGCCGCTCGACCGATTCGGCGAACAGTCTTGACCCCAGGTTCGGATGGTCTCCCGGGAAGTTGTCGGGGCAACTGTTCCTGCAAGTCAACCGCCTGAAAACGACGGGCCGTCCAGCATGTTCGACCCAAACCGATCACCTACCCATTCGGACAGGGTTCGGGCCGGATGCCGCACCCGCGAACCTCCCCGAAAAATCTTCGCGACTATCTGCATTCGGCGCGCGCCGACCGCTCCGCCTATGCGAGAGTTCCGGGGTGCAGAAGGCGCGGTGGTGTTATGCAGCAACTGATCCAGATTCGCGTAATTACCCCAATCACGACCAAGGGCTTCCGTAACTCCGAGGATCTGCTTGCGTTGGGCGGCCAAGGGATCGTGGTCAGCCATCGCGAGATCAACACCGGCCCGGCCTCCATCGAAAGTGAGTTCGAAGCGGCGCTGTGCGCGCCGGCCACGATCGCACGGATCATCGAGGCAGAGCGCGAGGGCGTCGATGCCGTGGTCATCGACTGTATGGACGATCCCGCCATGCGGCCGGCCCGGGAAGCCGTGACAATCCCGGTGATCGGCCCGTGCCAGACCGCCATGCATATCGCCGCGATGCTCGGACACAAGTTCAGCGTGGTGACAGTGTTGCGACGGCTGCGCTCGCAGTTCGAAAATAACGCCGCGTTGTGCGGCCTGAGCACAAAGCTCGCCTCGGTGCGCTCTGTCGACATCCCGGTCCTCGAACTGGAACGGGATCTCGACCGCACCAGACAAAGGTTGGTGGAGGAGGCGACGCAAGCGGTCGAGCACGAAGGTGCCGAGGCGATCATCTTCGGCTGTACCGGCCTGATGGGCTGCGCCGGTGCGGTGCGTGCAGGCCTGCTGGCCAGGGGCATAGACGTGCCGGTCATCGACCCGATTCCTACCGCGGTCTCCATCGCGGCAGCGCTGGCCCGGGTCGGACTCTCGCAGAGCAAACTGACCTACCCGCCGCCGCCACACAAACGGCTGGTGGGTTACGATGACGTCCGCCTGCCGGCCCTCACAACGGGCGAATAGCGCAGGAATGGCAGGCGCACCTATCGCCGCCGCGGCAGACAGCGATGTGCCGGTTGCGCGCACACTTCCGCTCGCGGCCAGGTTCACCAGGCCTCGGCTGTGGTGGCTGGTCATACCGACGCTGGCACTGTTCGTGATTTTCTTCATCGTGCCGGTAGCATCGCTGTTCGCGATCTCGCTCAACAAGAACGTCCCGGGATCAGTGACGTTGCACGGCGACTTCGTGCTGACCAACTTCGTGCGCATCTTCACCCGGCCGCTGTACTACGACTCAATCATCAACTCGCTTGAGATCAGCGCGGCCGTCGCGTTGCTTGCGCTGTTGCTCGGCTATCCCCTGGCGTTCCTGATCGCCAAGACCGAGCACCCCGGGCGCAATACGCTGCTGATGATCCTGGTCCTGTCGTCCATGCAACTCGATACCGTCATCCGGCTTTACGGCATGATGGTGCTGCTGGGCGACAACGGCCTGATCAATGGTGCACTGAAATGGGCTGGGCTCATCAGCCATCCTTTGCCGCTGATGTACAATGTCTTCGGGGTGATCGTCGGGCTGGTGCAGATCACGCTGCCGTTCATGGTGTTGTCGCTGATTGGCGTCATCAGAAACGTTCATCCGTCGCTGGAGGAAGCCGCGCGCAGTCTTGGCGCATCACGATGGTCGGCGTTCCGTTTCATTATCCTGCCCTTGTCGGTGCCAGGGATCCTTGCCGGCACGCTGCTGGTCTTCGCGCTGTCCATCAGTTCCTATGTCGTGCCGGCGTTGATGGGGGGATGGAAGGTGCAGGTCATGCCGATCCATATCTACCAGCAGATTTCCGAGATGGGGCGCTGGCAGTTCGGTGCCGCGATCGCGGTGGTGCTGTTCGCCGCCAGCATGATCGCCGTGTTCATCTATGACCGGGTCGCCGTTCGCACCGGCGGCGGCCTGACATGAGGCGCGATCCCTCTTCCGTGCCGCTGCTGATGAGGGTGCTGGCGGCCGCGGCCCTCGTGGTGCTGCTGCTGCCGGTGGTGATCGTCGTGCTGGCCGGATTGAACGCCGGCGATTATCTCACCTTTCCGCCGCAGGGCCTGTCGTTACGCTGGGTGCGGGCGTTCCTGAGCTCGGAAACCTTCATGAGTGCTTACCTGTTCAGCTTTATACTGGCTCTCGCCGCGACCGCGATTTCCACCGTCATCGGGACGATGGCATCGCTCTATCTGACGCGCGCGGAGAACCGGCTCGCGGGTGTGCTGCGTGGCCTGTTCATGTTGCCCGTGGTGGTTCCGGGCGTTGTGCTCGGCCTCGCCCTCTACGTGTTCTACACAACCACCGGCATCGGCCTGGCGCGCACCTTCGGCGGATTGCTGATCGGACACGTCCTGGTCACTTGCCCCTTCGTCATCGCCACCGTCCGCGCCGCGCTGGTCGGCTTCGACCGGTCTCTGGAGGAGGCGGCGCGAAGTCTTGGGGCGACGCCCTGGGGCGCATTCCGGCGCATCACGTTGCGAATCATCGCCCCCGGTGTCACCGCCGGCTCGCTGTTCGCCTTCATCATCTCGTTCGGCCAGTTCGAGGTCACGCTGTTCCTGTCGATCCCCAACCTCCAGCCGCTGCCGATGGCGATGTACGTCTCGTTGCGGTACTCGTTCGAGCCGATCGCCGCCGCGGCTGGCATCTTCGCCATCATCCTCGTCGTGCTCTCCACCGTCGCCACCTCCAGGCTGGTCAGCCTGCGTCGCGTGTTCAGTCCCTGAATGCCCAACCGACATAACCCCAGACAAGGAGCTTTGCCCATGGACGAGATCGCGCCTGGTGCGGACCTGGCCGGCGGTATGAGCCGGCGTGCCACGTTGAAAGGTGCCGCTGGCGCCGCGGCGGCACTGGGCCTCACCAGCTTCAACATCAATCACGCCTGGTCGAAGGACGTGATTTACGATGGGGCGGTCTATAACGCCGGCGGCGCGACGCTGCCGATCGCCGAGTGGGGCGGCTTCTGGCAAGACATCATGAAGCGAATCCTGATGGACCAGTTCGAAAAGGATTTCAACTGCAAGATCAGCTGGGACACATCCTGGCCGTGGTTCCCGAAATTCGTCGCCAACCCCAAGGACAAACCGCCGTTCGCGCTGACCAACTGGAACTACCCGGAGCTGTACAAGACCGCAAACGCCGGTGACTATTTCATGCCGCTTGACGACGTGGTCGCAAACGTCCCGAACGCCGCAGACGTCTGGCCGTTCGCCAAAGCCTCCGGACTCGGCATAACCTGGGCCTATTCACGCTATTGCTTCGCCTATCGAACCGACATGGCGCAGCCTCCGCCTACGAAGTTCACCGATTTCTGGGACAGCCGTTACGGCGGCGGCAAGCGAGGGACCTACATCACGTCAAACACCCTCCAGATGGACTTCTTCATCATGTCGAACCGCGTCTTCGGCAAGGACCAGTATGACGACAAGGCCGGCTATGACGCGATGAAGCGCGCCATGCCGATGAAGATCAGCGACTTCACCGGCAACATGGAAACGTTGCTGGAACGTGGCGAGGTCGCGATCGCGGTACAGAACGATGCGGAAGTGTATATGCCCGCCGACAAGGGCATCAAGATCGCGGCGCTGGTCTGGGAGGAATACAAGCCGATCCTGACGCAGACACGCACCATCAGCCGCTATGCCGATCCGGCGCAGAAGAAGCTGGCGATGGCGCTGCTCAACCGTATCCTGTCGCCCGAGTTCCTCACCAAGTTCGCCGCCACGTTCTACATGCGGCCGACCCATCGCAACGTCGTCATCCCCCCCAATCTCGCCAGGCATGGGATAAAGAACACCGAACAGGAAGTGGCCGGATACTGGACTCCCGACTGGCAGTCATATCTCAAGCGCGAGGACGACATAGTCGACACCGTGAACGGCATCTTCAGCGGCTAGCCTGTCATGTCGGACATCCGCTTGCAGGAACTGAATAAAACGTATGGCGGCAATGCCGTGGTACACGATGTCAATCTGCAGGTGAAACATGGAGAATTCTTCTCCCTGCTCGGGCCGAGCGGCTGCGGGAAAACCACGACGCTGCGGATGATCGCCGGGTTCGTGCCGCCCAGTTCGGGCCACATCATGATCGGCCGCGACGACGTGACCGATCGGCCGCCCGAGAAGCGCGACATCGGCATCGTGTTCCAGAATTACGCCATTTTCCCGCATATGAATGTAGCCGAAAATATCGCCTTCGGTTTGAAGCTGCGAAAGCGGCCGCGCGACGAGATCCGCCGGCGCGTGACCGACTCGCTGCGCCAGGTCGGCCTGACGGGCTATGAGGACCGCTACCAGCGCCAGCTCAGCGGCGGCCAGCAGCAGCGGGTCGCGCTGGCGCGCGTGCTGGTGACCGAACCGCGTGTGCTGTTGCTGGACGAGCCGCTGAGCGCCCTCGATAAAGGGCTGCGCGAGGAAATGAAGTTCTGGATCAAGGAATTCCAGCGCCATTTGAATATCACGACAATCTACGTCACGCATGATCAGGACGAAGCGCTGACCATGTCCGACCGGATCGGCGTGATGAACGCCGGACGGGTGGTCCAGATCGGTTCCCCCAGGGAGATCTACGAACGGCCGGCGGATCTGTTCGTGACGACATTCATCGGCCATTCCAACGTCATGACGGTGACGATGCGACGTCGGGAGCCATCCGGCGCGGTCGTCGATGTGGCGGGTGTCGAGGTTCCGGCACCGTCGAATGGCAGTACCGCCGGTCCCGGCCAGGCCGTGAAGCTGATCATCCGGCCGGAGAACATCCTGCTGGGCCGGGCCTCGCTCGAGGACGGCGCCGTGCGGCTGCAAGGCACCGTGGTGAGCGAGACGTACCAAGGCGCCATCGTGCGCTACCGGCTCAAGGTTGGCGATCACGACTTGATCGCCGAACGGCAGAATCAATCGCACCTGGAACGGTTCCCCCTCGGCAGCAGCGTGATGGTCGGCTGGGACCCACGCCGCTCGGCGGTGCTGGACGCCTGATGACTTGTTTCGTTCTTCGCCAGCGACATCCTGGAGTCCAAACTGAATGCGCATAGGAATAGACGTCGGCGGCACCAACACCGATGCCGTGCTGACCGATGGCGTGGACGTGCAGGGAGCGTGCAAGTCGCCGACCACCGCTGATGTGAGCAGCGGAATCATCGAGGTGTTGCGCGAGGTGATGCAGCAGACCGCCGCCGCGCCCGCCGACATCGACGCGGTGATGATCGGCACGACGCATTTCACCAACGCGGTGGTCGAGCGGCGGCGCCTGTTGCAGGTGGCGGCTGTGCGTCTGGGGTTGCCGGCGACCAAGGGACTGCCGCCGATGGTCGACTGGCCCGACGAACTGGCCAATACGCTCGGGCGCCACACCTTCATGGTCCGTGGCGGTAACGAGTTTGACGGCCGCGAGATCGCTTCGCTTGACGAAGCCGAACTGCGGCGCATTGGCGGCGAGATCCGCCGGCGCGGCCTTACCGTCGCCTCGATCACATCGGTGTTCTCCCCCGTCACCCCGGCGATGGAGCAACGCGCCGCCGAAATCCTCGGCAACGAAGTGCCGGGACTGATGGTGTCGCTGTCGCACGAGATCGGCCGGGTCGGCTTTCTGGAGCGCGAGAACGCCACCATCATGAATGCCTGTCTGCGCGACCTGTCCGGGCGCGTTGTCAATTCATTCCGCCTCGCGCTGCGTGAGCTGCTGATCGAGGCGCCGTTCTTCATCAGCCAGAATGACGGCACATTGATGACGCCGGACTACGTCGAGCGCTATCCCGTGCTGACATTCGCGTCCGGGCCCACGAATTCCATGCGTGGCGCGGCCATGCTCGCCGGCCGCAAGGATGCCATGGTGGTCGACATCGGCGGCACCACCTCGGATATCGGCATGCTGATGCACGGCTTCCCGCGCGAGGCGGCGATCGCGGTGGACATCGGCGGCGTGACGAACGAATTTCCGCATGCCGGATGTGCTGGCGATCGGGCTGGGCGGCGGAAGCCTGGTGCGTGACGGCGGGGCGCGCATCGGGCCGGATTCGGTCGGATACGAAATCACCAGCAAGGCGCTGGTGTTCGGCGGCGACACGTTGACGACGACCGATATCGTCGTTGCCGCGGGCCTGGAGGATATCGGCGACCGCGATCGGGTGAAGCATATCGAAAAGCGCGTCATCGAGACGGCGCTCGATACCATCCACCGCATGGTGGACGAGGCGGTGGACCGCATGAAGACGAGCGCGGAGAAATTGCCGGTGGTGCTGGTCGGCGGCGGCTCGATCCTGGTCTCGCGCGAGCTGCCGTCCGCCTCCGAGGTGATCCGCCCGGCGAGTGCCGCGGTGGCGAACGCGATCGGGGCGGCGATCGCGCAGGTTGGTGGCGAAGTGGACCGGGTGTTCTCGCTGGAAGGCACCACGCGCGATGTCGTTCTCGGCCAGGCCAAGGCCGAGGCGTCGGAACGGGCGCGCGCCGCCGGCGCGGCGGCCGACACCATCAAGATCGTCGATATCGAGGAAGTGCCGCTGGCCTACCTGCCGGGCAGTGCCACGCGGATACGCGTCAAGGCCGTCGGCGATCTGGCGGTCGCCTGAGATGAAGCTGAATTCGACTGATCTGCTCGACCTCGCGGTCGGCGCGGCGTTCCTGGGAACCGGCGGCGGCGGCAACCCCTATGTCGGGCGGCTGATGGTCCAGCAGTGCCTCGACGAGGGCCTGACGGTCGAGATCATCGATCCGGCGTCGCTGCGGGACGACGACCTGATTATCCCCACCGCGATGATGGGTGCGCCGACCGTTCTGGTCGAGAAACTGCCGAGCGGCGAGGAGGCGATCGAGTCGTTTCACCGTCTCGAACGGTATCTTGGCAGAAAGGCGATGGCGACGATGCCGATCGAGGTCGGCGGCATCAACTCCACGATGCCGCTGGTGGTCGGCGCGCGGCTGGGCCTGCCGATCGTCGATGCCGACGGCATGGGGCGGGCGTTTCCTCAGCTCGAGATGGAGACATTCGGCGTCTACGGCGTCCCGGCCGCCCCGCTGGTTGTGACCAACGAGCATCTGGAATCGGCGCTGATCCGCAGCGATGACAACCGGATGATCGAGTGGATCGCCCGCGGGGTGACGATCCGCATGGGGGGTGCGGCCTATATCGCCGAGTACAGCATGTCCGGCGCGGAGGTGAAACGAACCGCCATTCCCGGCACGCTTAGCCTGGCGATGCGGATCGGCAACTGTATCCGCACCGCGCGGCAGGCGCATCGCAACCCATTCGACGCGCTGCTGAGCCTGCTGCCGCGGACGCTCTACTCGTATGGCCGCATCATCTTCGTCGGCAAGATCGCCGATCTGAGCCGGGAGACGCGGGCCGGCTTCTCGATGGGGCGCGTGCGAATCGACGCAACGGACAGCCACGAAGGCAGCATGGAGATCGAGATTCAGAACGAGAACCTGATCGCGCGTGTCGGCGGCCGGGTCCGCGCGATCGTGCCCGACCTGATCTGCGTGATGGACACCGAGACAGCCGAACCGATCACCACCGAATCGCTGCGCTACGGACAGCGCGTGACAGTACTGGCGGTCGCGGTGCCTCCGATCATGCGCACGCCGGAAGCGCTGGCGGTGTTCGGCCCGCGCGCCTTCGGTCTGCAAGAGCCTTTCACCCCCATAGAAACGATCGCGTGAGCATGACAACGATCAATCGGGACGACCTGGAAGAGCTTGCGGTCGGCGCGGCGCTGCTGGGCACCGGCGGGGGCGGCGATCCGTATACCGGGAAACTGCTGGCGCGCGCCGCCGTCGAACGATACGGTTCCGTGACGTTGCTGCCATTGGACGACGTGCCAGACGATTTCCACGTCGTTGCCTGCGGTGCCATGGGCGCGCCGACCATCCTGATCGAGAAAGTGCCCGGCGGCGACGAGCTGGAGCTGGCCCTGGCGACATACGAGGAGTACACCGGTCGAAAGGTCGATGCGTTGATCCCGTTCGAGGCGGGCGGCGTGAACTCGATGGCCCCGATTACCGCCGCCGCGCGACGCGGTTTGCCGGTGATCGATGCCGATGGCATGGGCCGGGCCTTCCCGAAGCTGGAGATGGAGACGTTCCACGTCTATGGCGTGCCGGTCTGCCCGGTCATCATCGCGGATGAGCGTGGCAATACGGTGATCGTCGAAACACCGTCGGCGCCGAATGCCGAGTGGCTGGCACGCGGCGTCACGATCCGCATGGGCGGGCAGTCCTGGCTGGTGAACTACGGCATGGACGGCACAACGGCGCGCCGCGTCTCGGTGCCGGGCACGGTGTCGCTGGCGCTGGGCATCGGCCGGGCGATGCGTTCGGCTCGGCTGGAGCGACGCGACGTGATCGACGACCTGCTGAGGTTCTTCGCCGCCACCCATTACGAACGGGCGGCGCTGATCGCGTCCGGCAAGATATCCGACGTGTCGCGCCGGACCAGCCAGGGATGGTCGATCGGCACCGTCACGATCGAGCCGTTCGAGAGCGGGCAGCCGGCGATATCAATCCAGATCCAGAACGAGAACCTGGTGACCCTGCAAGGTGACGAGGTGCTGGCGATCGTGCCGGACCTGATCTGCATCCTTGACCTGGATACCGCCGAACCGATCACGACCGAGCGGTTGCGCTACGGCCAGCGGGTCAATGTCCTGGCGGTGCAGGTGCCGCCCATCATGCGCACCCCGGAAGCGCTGGCGGTGTTCGGTCCCCGCGCTTTCGGCCTGCCATACGACTATTCCGGGCTGCTGGGCGGACCGGCGCGGCCCTGACCCCGGTGCGCCGATGGCGCTGCCCGGCTTGGCGGCTGGCCGGATGCCCGCCAGAATAACCCATGGCGTCTGGCAAACCCGATCTACGCGCCGTGCCGACACTGCGACCGGGCGCGGGGCAGTCCCCCGACGCCGACCGCACGCCGTTCCTGGCGCGGCGCCTGCGCCCGCCGCGGAGCCTGGTGCATCCTATCCAGCGCCGGTTTCTGCTTGGCCGCATCGCCGAGGGGCTCGAGGGTCAGGTCGTGGCGGTTCACGCGCCGCCCGGATTTGGCCGGACGGAATTGCTCACTGCCGCGTTCACGACGCTGCGCAAGCCCGACGATCGCTTCGTCTGGCTGACGCTCTGCGAGAACGACTCGGACGGACTGTGTCTGCTGCATGACCTGCAGGTCGCGATCAGTCTCGCGCAGGGTGAGGCCGGCCTGCCGGTACGGCGGCACGTCGGCGTTGACGCGGCGGCGCAGGACCTGCTGGACACGATCGCCGCCGATCCCGCGCGTGTCGTGGTGTTCCTGGACGACTGCCACGCCGCACGCGGCGACGGCCTGACGCGGGCGATCGACCACATCTTCCGCCGGCCGCCCGACAATCTGCGCATCGTCGTCAGCGCGCGAGGCCGGCCGGATATTCCGCTGTCGCGCTTTCGCATCCGCCGCCTGCTGACCGAAATCTCGTGGCGTGACCTGGCGTTTTCCGTAAGCGACCTGCGGGCTGTGCTTGGCGGCCTGTTGGACCCGGAGGGTGCACGCGCGCTGGTCACGGTCACCGGCGGCTGGCCGGCCCTGGTCCAGCTGGCCCTGACGGTGCTGGCGGAATTGCCGGAGGCGGCGCGACGTGCCGAAGTGCTCACCGGCGGGCATCCGGTGTTCCGG
This sequence comes from uncultured Alphaproteobacteria bacterium, assembly GCA_963817185.1. Classification (GTDB taxonomy): domain Bacteria; phylum Pseudomonadota; class Alphaproteobacteria; order Acetobacterales; family Acetobacteraceae; genus Rhodopila. The sequence goes on from CAWFNN010000009.1 coordinate 1,151,020, forward strand.
GAATTCGTCCACGAGGAGGTGCTCCCGAGCCTGCCGGGCGACATTCGGGACGCCTTGGCGGCCTGTTCGATCGTGGATCAGTTTCCGCTCGCGCTGGCGGTCGATCTCGCAGGTGCCGACTTCGCGGCGCGGACCCTGCGCGACATCGAGGAACTGGCGCCGGTAATCGAACCGGTAACGGCGCGGCCCGGCTGGCTGCGCCTGCACCCGGTCGTCCGGGCCACGCTGGCAGCCGATCTCAACCTGTGCGTTCAGTCTCGCATCGCCGGGTTGCATGCGCGAGCCGCTTCGTGGTTCGCCGCGGGCGGCTATCTGGAGGAGGCGGTCCGCCATGCCTCGCACGCCGGCGACTTTTCGCTTGCCACCGAGGCGATCAGTCGCGCTGGTGGCGTCAACCTGTTCATCCGAGCCGGCCATACGGTGCTGGCGCGGCTGATCGCCAACATCCCCGCCGAGGTCGTGCATCGCTCGCCGAGCCTGCGCCTGTCCCAGGCGCTGGTGCTGGCCAAGGGAGGACGCGTCCAGGCCGGGCGGGAGATCGTTGACGAGCTCAAGCAGCTAGCGCTGGACGGGGAGACAGCCATCGTCGCGAGCGGCGATCTCGACCACATCGACGGCATGCTGGACATCTACCAGGACCGCAACCTCGGGCCGCCCGAGATCGCGCGGCTGGAAATGGCGGTGCTTGGGTGTGGCCTCGGCGACACCTGGGGACGCGGCTGGATGCACAACCATCTTTGCATCGCCTGGTTGCGCAGCGGCGATCTGGTGCGGGCGCGGCTCAACGCGCTGAAGGCGTTGTCCTGCTATCGCGAAGAGAAAACGCCCTATGCCCAGGTCTTCATGCTGGTCCTGCTGGGTATGGTGGCGCTGCCGGCCGGGCAGTTGGCGGCGGCCGCCGGCTTTCTCCGCGATGCCGAACGACTTGCGCAGGCGACGCAGTGGAGCGACGAGAATCTGTCCGCGGTCGTGCGCGTCGTGCTGGCCGCTGCACGGTATCAGCAGGGCCATGTCGCCGATGCCGATGCGCTGCTGCGGACGGCGCTGCCGATCCTCGCCAAGGGCGAAGGCTGGGTCGATTTGTACGCCCTCGGTTTCACCACCTTGGCGCGCTCGCAGTTCGCGATGCTCGGGCTCGAGGCCGGTCTCGCCGCTGCTGACCGTGGCGAAGAGGTCGCGGTCGAGCGCGAACTGCCGCGGTTGCGCCTGTCGATCGAACTGCTCCGGGCGGAGTTGCTGACCCGTGGCGGCATGCTGGAGTCGGCCGCGCATGTCATGCAGCGGCTGCCGTCGCCGCGTGACGGCGTCTGGCCAAGTTGGCGGGAGCGGCACAACGCGCTGCTCGTGCGCGCGCGGCTGCGGTTGCGCCAGGCCGACGTGGCCGGGGCTATCGAAGATCTGGAAGACCTGCTGGCCAGCGGCCAGGAAGTCGGCGCCGGGTTCGATTTAGTGGCCGGACGCGTGGCGCTGACCGAGGCGGCCTGGTTGGCGGAAAGCCGCGATGCCGCATTGGCGGCTTTGCAGTCGTCGATCGCGATGGCGCACCCGCAGGAACTCCTGCAGATATTCGTGGATCAGGGTGAGGGATACGCGGCGTCAGTGCGCGCGATCGTCCGCCGCTTCGGGTTAAGCGCGTTCAGCGCAAGCGCGGCGGCCTTTGTCAACCGCATCGCCGGATCGTTCCACCAGCGCGGGCAGCCGGGGCGAACGACGCAGATATCGGCATTGTTGAGCCCGCGAGAGGCCGAAATCCTGCGGTTGCTGGCGCGCGGCTGGGCGAACAAGGAGATCGCACGAGACCTCGATCTTTCGGAGTCGACGGTGAAATTCCATCTGAAGAACCTCTACGCGAAGCTCGGTGTCAGCCGGCGCGCCATGGCGCTCACGGTGGCACGCAATGTGGCGCTTGTTGATGATGCCTTTGCCTGATCTTGTGGAGTGTCCGGAATTCGGGGTGATCAAGCGGCAGTCGTAATCGCCGGGCCATATTGGATGTTGGGTCGAACGAATTGCCGCGACCGGACCCGAACCCGCCGCTGTGGACCGCGCACCGGACCTGCACCGGCAAACCGCCGGCGCGTCGCGGCCACCGCACCTGCTGCGCCTTGTTCATCCGTCGATTGACCAGGAGATTGGCTGTGCCATCGGTCATTGCTGTCCCGACCCGCAGGACGGCTCCGCATCATTTGGCACAATTGACGAGCCGCGTGCTTTGAATCCCACAACCGACACGGCCCCGCCGCCTCAAACCGAAAAGTATTTCGCCCGCTTGTTCAGAACGACGATGGCACTGGTCGATTGTTCCGGGTGCAGTTGATACTCGTCGGACAGCGAGATACCCATCCGTTCCGCCCCCAGCATCCCCAGGATCGGCGCCTGATCCTCCAGCCGCGGGCAGGCGGGATAGCCGAACGAATAGCGGCTGCCGCGATAGCCTTGCGCCAGCATCTTCTCCATGTCGCGGTCGTCCTCCCCCGCGAAACCAAGTTCGGCGCGGATGCGCTTGTGGACATACTCCGCCATCGCCTCCGCCATCTCCACCGACAGCCCGTGCAGATACAGGTAATCCTGGTAACGGTTGTCCTCGAACCAGACCCGAGCGGTGTCGGACGCCTTCTGACCGACCGTCACGACCTGCAGCGCGATGACGTCACGCTGCTCGTCGTCGACATCGCGGAAGAAGTCGGCGATGCACTCGCCATCCTCCTTCGGCTGGCGCGGCAGAGAGAAGCGGGTCACCTCGGTCACCCCATCCTGCTCGAAGATGATCAGGTCGTTGCCCTGACCCGCGGCCTTCCAGTAGCCGTAGGCGGCCTGGGGCTTCAGGATGTCCTGCTCGCTCGCACAAGGTCAGCATGCGGCGCATGATGGGACGCAGCTCCTGCTTCGCCCATCCCAGGAAATCCTCCAGCGAGCGCCCCTGCTTCCGGAAACCCCACTGGAACTGGTACAGGCTGCGCTCGTTGACGAAGGGCACGATCGCCTTCGGGGCGGCTTCTATCACCCGCGCGCCCCAGAACGGGGGTTCGAGCACCGGGGCGTCCAGGGTCAGGCGGCGGCGCCGTTCGCGCACCACCGCGACATCGACTGGCCGGAAAGCCTTGGCGTTGGCCTGACCAAGGGTGCGGGCCATATTGCGGGATTTGCCGGCACGCTTGGATTGGATAACGGCCAGATAATCGTCGAAGGCGTTCCCGGTGACCTTGTCCATCAAATGCAGGCCGTCGAATGCATCGCGCGCATAGGCAACCCGGCCCGACCCGTAGGCACGGACGCAGTCGTCCTCCACGTAGTTGCGGGTCAGCGCCGCACCCCCCAGCAGAACCGGTATTTCCAGCCCTTGCCGGGTCATTTCTTCAAGGTTCTCCCGCATCACGACGGTCGATTTCACCAGCAGACCGGACATGCCGATCGCATGCGCCCGGTTGTCCTGCACCGCCTGCAGCATCTCCGCCAGTGGCACCTTGATGCCGAGATTGACCACCCGGTAGCCGTTGTTGGTCAGAATGATATCAACAAGATTCTTGCCGATGTCATGCACGTCGCCTTTGACGGTGGCGAGCACGATGACGCCTTTTTCCTGGCCCTCCACCCGCTCCATCATCGGTTCCAGGTAGGCAACGGCGCTTTTCATCGTTTCCGCCGATTGCAGCACGAACGGCAGCTGCATCTTCCCGGCACCGAACAGGTCGCCGACGACCTTCATGCCGTCGAGCAGGACGTTGTTGATGATGTCCAAAGGTGCGAGCGTCAGCAGGGCCTCGTCCAGATCATCGGTCAGGCCCTTCCGGTCGCCATCGACGATGCGGTCCTTCAGCCGGCCCTCGGCGGTCTCGGCGCGCTCCTTTTTCACCGCGTCGGCCGCCTTTCGGCCGGCAAACAGTTCCAGCAGTTTCTGCAGCGGATCGTACCCATCGCGGCGGCGGTCGAAGATCAGATCCTCGGCCACCTGCCGTTCTTCCTCGGCGATCAGGTGCAGCGGGCGGATCTTCGACACGTGGATGATCGCGCCGGACATGCCCGCCTGCCGCGCATGGTCCAGGAACACGCTGTTCAGCACGGCGCGGGCGGCAGGGTTCAGGCCGAAGCTGACATTGGAAAGCCCCAGGATGATCTGGATGTCAGGGAACTCCGCGCGAATCGCCGCGATCCCCTCCAGCGTCCATTGCGCAAGCTTGCGGTCGTCCTCGTTGCCGGTTGCTATCGTGAAGGTCAGCGGGTCGATCAGCAGGTCGGACTGGGCGAGGCCATGCTTGTTGCAGGCGAAATCAACCAGACGGGTTGCGATGCGCAGCTTGTCCTCCGGCGTCTTCGCCATCCCCACTTCGTCGATGGTCAGCGCGATGACGGCGGCACCGAAGCGCTTCGCCAGTATCAACCGGTCGGTGGCATGCTTTTCGCCGTCCTCGAAATTGATGGAGTTGATGATCGGTTTGCCGCCGTGCAGTTTCAGCGCCGCCTCGATCACCGGAGTTTCGGTGCTGTCGATCACCAGCGGGCTGTTGACCGAGGCGGTGAAGCGGCGGATGACTTCGGTCATCTCGGCGTTTTCATCGCGGCCGACGAAGGCGGTGCAGATGTCCAGCGCGTGCGAGCCTTCGCCGACCTGTTCGCGGCCCTGGGCGACGCAGCCGTCCCAGTCGTGTTTTTCCTGCAGTTCGCGCCACTTTTTCGAACCGTTGGCATTGCAGCGCTCGCCGATCGCGAAAATGGCGTTTTCCTGCCGCAGCGGTACCGCCTGGTACAGGCTGGCGACGCTGGGGACCCAAATCGGGATAGCGGGCCACCGGCGCGGGACGAAAGCCGCCTCGCTTCCGCAACATGGCGTCGAGCGCAGCGATGTGCTCGATCGAGGTGCCGCAGCAGCCGCCGATCAGGTTGACGCCGTCCTGCGCCACGAACCGTTCCAGCCATGACGCCAGGTCGGCGGCGCCCAGCGGGTAGTGGGTGTGACCGTCCACCAGTTCCGGCAAGCCGGCATTGGGTTGCACCGAGATCAGCCCCGGCCAGTTCTTCGCCAGCCAACGCCACATGCTCGGCCATTTCCTGTGGACCGGTGGCGCAGTTCAGGCCCATCAGCGGCACATCGAGCGACCCGACAACCGCGGCGGCGACGCCGATGTCGGGACCGACCAGAAGCGTTCCGGTAGTCTCGACCGTCACCTGGACGAAAATCGGCGTATCGGCGTTGGCGGCGCGCCGCGCCATTTTGGCGCCGTTGACCGCTGCCTTTATCTGCAGCGTGTCCTGGCAGGTTTCGATCAGGATCGCATCCACCCCGCCGGCAATCAGGCCGCGGCACTGCTCGGCGAGTGCTGCCTCCAGCGGGTCATAGGCGATGTTGCCCAGGCTGGGCAGCTTCGTGCCGGGGCCGACGCTGCCGATCACCCAGCGGTCGCGGCCGTCCGCGAAACTTTCGGCGGCCTCGCGCGCCAGTTCTCCGGCGGTCTTGTTGATCTCAAAAGCGCGGTCACCAAGGTCGAACTCCCCCAGCGTGACAGGGGAGGCGCCGAACGTGTTGGTTTCGACCATATCCGCGCCGGCAGCGAAGTAGCCCCGGTGGATCTCGCGAACCATATCCGGGCGCGACAGCACCAGGACATCGGTGCAATTTTCCCGCCCCCAGTAGTCCTTCTCGATATCCAGGGACAGAGCTTGGACTCGGCTGCCCATGCCGCCGTCGCACAGCAGAACGCGGTCACGCAAGGCATCGAGCAAATGGGGACGGGTCATGGTCTCAGGCTGCTTTCAGAGGGCGAGTTCGCGCATGGTATCGGCGGCGGTATCCGCGATGGCTCGGATGGCGGGCCAGATGCGGATGGCAAGCGGTCCGGGGATGGTAACCGGGTCGCGCCATTCCACCCCGGCGGTGGTGAACATCCGGTTAACCGTTGCGTCCGAAAATCCCGGCCAGCGATGCGCGAGCTTGCCGGTCAGGTCGGCCCGGTCATGCTCCGCGAGGTCGACCACCAGCAGCGTTCCGCCGGCATTCAGGACTCGCGTGGCTTCGCGCAGCGCGCCATCCGGGTCCTCCGCGTGGTGCAGCACCATCTGCAGCACCACGATGTCGAAGGATTGGTCCGCCAAGGGCAGACGGTACATGTCCGCCAGCCGGACAGCGCAATGCACGCAGCCGGGGCCGGAGAGCCGTGCGCGGGCGAGGGCTAGCATCGCCTTGGAGGCGTCGATGCCTAGGGCCTGACGGACGCGGGGCGCCAGCAGTTCGAGCACCCGGCCGGTGCCGGTGCCGATGTCGAGCAGACGGCCGGCTTGCCCGGGCGGGATCAGCGCCAGCAAGGCGTTCTCGACGGCCTGGGCAGGCAGGTCGAGGGCCCGCATCTCATCCCAGTCGGCACCCTTCTGACGAAAACTCTCCGACGCGATGCGCGCGCGTTCGGCAAGAACCCGCGCGGCCTGGCGGCGATCCGCCTCCAGCACCGGATCGTTCGCGGGCAAGCGGGCAACGAGTTCCCGCGGCAGCGCGCCATCCTCGCCGGTCGGTAGCGCGAACCAGACATTGGCGCCTTCCCGAACGCGGTCCAGCAGGCCGCAATCGCACAGCAGCTTCAGATGCCGCGACAACCGGGGTTGCGACTGGCCCAGGATCTCGGTGAATTCCATGACACAGAATGCCCCGCGCGCCGCCAGCGCCAGCAGGCGCAGTCGGGTCGGTTCAGCGGCAGCACGCAGGCTGGCGAGGAGTTGCTCCATAACAACCATATGGTGACATAAAGATATCCTTATGTCCAGTCGGTGTTTCGCTGCATCAAAGGATCTCCCTGTGCCTTTGGCATGCCCGCCTGCGGCATCAACCGAGGTGCCACAGCTGGGTTTGACCTCTTCGACGTGGAGCGGCTCTATCGGAGTGCCGGCCAGAAACCACGACGTCCCTATTTCCGATCGCACGGGCGTCAATATTCGGCAGCGCGAGGCCTGATCCTTGGCGAGCGCCGACACCGACCTTGAGCCGACGCGGCCTCGTCTGCGCAAAGAGGAACATCCCCCGATCCGCCGAAACCGGCCCATTCCTGACCGGCGGCATCCCTAAAGCCGTTCCGCCGGGCCGCCCTTCCCGGCCGGCAACGTCTTCAACCGCTCCAGCACGGCCGGGACGCCCTCGATGACTTCGAACAATTCACGGCAACCGGGATCGGCAAAGCCGTTTGCGATCGCGTGATCAATGGTGGCAACGAACGGCTCGATGGATCCCGCCACGTTGCACAGCAGGATGGGCTTGTCGTGCAGGCGAAGCTGCCGCCAGGTAATGATCTCGAACGCCTCGTCGAAGGTGCCGAGGCCGCCCGGCATGATCAGGAACGCGTCCGATTCCTCGTACAGGTGTTGCTTCCTCGAGTGCATGCTGTCGGTGACGACCATCTGCGTGACGTTCTCATGCGCGACTTCCCATTGGGTCAGAAACTCCGGGATCACGCCAAGGACCTTGCCGCCGCTTTGCAGGACGGCGTCGGCGACGATCCCCATGATGCCGATCCTGCCGCCGCCAAACACGAGGCGGATGCCCGCCCGCCCGAGGCCGTGCCCCAGTGCTCGTCCCGCATGTGCATAGACAGGGCTCACCCCGACGCGGGAGCCGCAGAATACGGCGAGCGAGTGTATGGCCGTCATAATTGTCCTTCTGGTTGAGCGTCCGCAGTCTGTCTGGTGATGCGCAAATCTGCTAGTGTCCCGATTCGGAAGTTCGCCATGCCTGGATCAGCCGCCTTACGAACTTCCGAATCAATGAGGACACGAGCAAAGCATTGTTTTCTAGTGTGGTTTGTGGTTCCGAAGTCCGCTCCGGGGATGATCCACAGTATGGCGGACTTCGGAACCACCACACTAGCGAATCATCGCGGCGATGCATGATCGTTGCCGATTTGTAGAAAATCCACTCAGTGGGAAGGCCTTGCCGGATGACAAAACGATTAGCTTTTGCGTGTGCTGCCAGCATGTTGCTGGGGTTAGGTGTCGCGCGAGCGGACGGTCTCGATCCGATCGCCGTCCGACAGGCCGGCTTCGCACTCCAAGGCGGCGATTTCGACTTCATCCGCTCGGTCGTCAAGGCAAACGGCGATGTCAAGCCATTGGAGGTCCCCGCCAAGGCCATCGCGAAATGGGCCACGGTGATCCCCACTTTGTTTCCCAAAGGCTCCGAGACCGGAGGTAACACCAGGGCGCTTGCGAAGATCTGGTCCGATCCGGCCGGGTTCCAGAGAACCGCGCTGAAAGTGGTTGATGCCGCGAACAAGCTGGCCACCGATGCGAAGGCCGGCGATGCACAGGCAGTGGCCGGCGACGCGAAGTTACTGGGCCAGCAATGTGGCGCTTGCCACAAGACGTATCGCGCGAAGTAGTCCTTTCCGATGCGTCGGATCGCCGGCCATCCTCCGTGCGGGGGCTGGCCGGTGCGTCGACCGGGTGACGCCGGGCGGCGGGAACGGTGGCGCATTCCGCCGCGAGCCACGCCACCTGATCGCGGACAAACCTTACCGCAGACAGGCTTGGCTGAAAGTCTGACGGTTGCGCTTGAATCGGCTCGGTGGCGACGATACATGATGCCGATATCAAATATGAGCACCCAGTCGCGTGCGCACGCTCATCGATCTTCCCGACACCCAGCTCCAGGCCCTGGCAGCGCTGTGTAAGCGGATAAGGCAACCCCGAGCGGCGGTCATCCGCGAGGCGGTGGCCGAATATCTGGCGCGTCGGGCGGCGAAGCCGGCCGAGGCCGCCTATGGCCTGTGGGGTGCGTAAACGGCGGATGGGCTGATCTGTCAGGAGACAGCGCGCGCCGAGTGGTAAAGGCGCTGTTCGACACCAACATCCTCATCGACTTCCTGCGCGGGATCCCGGTGGCGCGTGACGAACTTTACCGTTACGAAGCCGCAGCCATCGGTGTGGTGACGTGGATGGAGGCATGGCGGGGGCGCCGGCGCCCGCGGAACATGGCACAAGGCAATTCCTGCACGGGTTTGCCTTGATTGCGCTGGACGACAAGCTGGCCGAGCGGGCGGTCATGCTGCGGCGGGAGCATCGGCTGAAGCTGCCGAACGCCGTCGTGTGGGCGTCCGCTCAGGCGCATGCGATGCTGCTGGTCACACGGGATACCAGGGGCCTTCCAGCGGACGACCCCGGCGTTCGCATGAGGTATCGGGTTTGATCCGGCAACCTCGCTGCAGGACACCATCAGTCACCAGCGGCGTGTGCCATCGCCTCCGACTGATGTCCTTTCTGATGAAAGTAGTTCTTGCGGTAGAACTCCAGCACCAGGTCCCGGTACACCGCCGTCGGATACCGCGCGGGATTGTCCGCCGAGATACAGCTTGGCAGGCATTCGATGGTCGAAGCCGGATTCGGGCTGTGGAAATAAGCGATCGAATATCGGTCCTTTCCCGACTCGTTGATGACCCCGTGCGGCGTGGACAGGAACCGGTCGTTCGACCAGCGCCGCATCATGTTGCCCAGGTTGATCAGGAACGACCCCGGAATGACCGGCGGCGCGAACCACTCGCCGGACGGCAGGCGGATCGCCAGGCCGGGCACATCGGTCCTGGCGAGCGCGGTCATGAAGCTGTTGTCGGTGTGGGGCGCCGTGCCGAACGTGTTCTCGCTGGTGTCTTCCTGCGGAGGATAATGCAGGAAGCGCAGGTTGATGTGCGCCTCATCGGCAAAAAACGGGGCGAAGGTGTCCGCCGGCATGTCGAGCGCGACGGCGAAACCCGGCAGCATACGGTCGCACATGGCGGACAGGGCGTGGAAATAGGCCATCATGTCCGCACGCATGTCTGGCATGCCGTCGGGCCACTGGTTGCGCCCGCGCAGCGGGATACCCGCGACCACGTCGGGATGATCGGCGCCGCGGTCGTGGCTGATGAAGAAGCTCTCATTCTGATTAGGCTTCGTCGCCTTGTGCACGGTCGATGCGCCCTGCACCGAGGCGTTCATCGGCAGATAGCCGATGTTGTTCTCATTGAGGCGCAGCTTGAGCTTTTCTTCCAGCGGCAGCGCGTGGAAGCGGCGCGACGCGGCGAAGCCCCGGTCGATGATCGTTTGCGGCACGCCGTGATTCGCGGCATAGAAAAAGCCAATCGTCTCGCATGCGTAGCGAAGCTGCTCGGCCAGTCGACCCAGTGAACCGGGCTCGCCGGCAAAGTACGGGCCGAAATCGATGACCGGGATCAGTTCGGACACCGACTCGGGATCCTTGGCCGCTTGCTGCTTGAACAGGTGCATCGGAAAGCCTCCTGAAACGCCAATGACCCATGTAAGCACCTTGACGTTCAGACGGGTAGGGCCTTCCCTCCTGCGGCAGGGAGAACCGTCAATGGTCCAGATACGTCAGGTCGGACCCCGCATCGGGGTCGAGGTCTCCGGCATCGATCTCAGAACGCTGGACGATGCCGGGTTCGCGGCGATCTATCGGGCCTGGCTCGAGCATAACGTGCTGGTCGTCACCGGCCAGGAACTGACGATCCACCAGTTCCTGGCGTACAGCCGCCGGTTCGGGATCGTCTCGCCGCATCCGTCCAGGAGCACCCGCCATCCTGACCTGCCCGAGATTACCGTGCTGGGAACAGGCAAGTTCAATGCCGACGGCTCGCTGAACGAGGCGATCTATCGGCGTGGCGCCGAGGGCTGGCATACTGACGGAGCCTATGACGTTGTGCCGTTCAAGGCGACGCAACTCTATGCGCTGGCGATCCCGGACATCGGCGGTGACACCCTGTTTGCCAGCGGATACGCGGCGTACGACGCGATGTCGGAACGGTTGCGGCGGCGGCTGGACGGTGTTCTCGGCGCCTTCACCTATGGCGGGCGCAGAAAGATGCAGGCATTGCTGAACCCGGAGGATCGCGACCGGCCGCCCGCGATGCATCCGTTGATCCGCACGCACAGCGAAACCGGGCGAAAGTCGCTTTACTTCGATCCGGGCAAGATCCTGTATATACAGGGTGCCGAAGCGGCCGAAAGCGACGCACTGATCGAAGACCTGACCGCGCTGATGATCCAGCCGGAGGGCGAATACCGGCACAAATGGCGTGTCGGCGATGTGGTGATCTGGGACAATCGCTGCTCATACCACAGGGCGGCCGGCGACTACCCGCCGGAGCAGGACCGCATCCACTGGCGCACGTCCATCAAGGAGCGGGCGGCTTGACTTGTCACCGGTCGCCGATGTCGCTGTGGCGGACGTTCGCGGTTACATCCCTCATTACGGCGGCAGTAGCGTGAACCACGCCCCGGTGCTGGCATACGGCCCGGGCACCGACGGCGCCTCGCGCGCCGTTTGATCCTGGCGGGGCGCACCGCGCCCGGCCAGGCGCCGCGATCCGGGTTGGGTGCGTACGTCCCGGGCCTTATACCAACCGCCCTCGATGTTGACCCATGAACATGGGGTCAACGACGGTTGGCATAAGTCTCGGTTTTGGCGCGCGGCCGCCCCGCCAACCCCGCGCGCGATACCAACCGCCGCTGTCGCTGGAAGAGTTGGCGACAGCGGCGGTTGGTATTAATACCCCTTCATCCCAGGCGTCTCGGTCTCGACAGCGTCGAAGTTGCATTCGACCGAAATCCCGTCCGGGTCCAGGTAGAACAACTGGGTCATGTTCAATCGCGGCAACACACGCTCATCGTACTTGATGCCGCGCGACTCCAGGTTCTCCCGCATTTCCTTCAAGCCGTTGCAGGAAAACGCGATATGATCCAGCCGCCCGGTCGCCGCCGGATAGGACGGTCCGTCGGCGATCACCGGGTCCTCGGCGCGATAGCCGATCAGATGCACGGTCGGGACGCCGCTGCAGTACAGCCAGTAGCCGGGAAAGTTCAGCGGCGGACGCTCGCCGACTTCCAGGCCGACCACATCCTGATAGAAATCCTTCGTGCGTTCCAGGTCGCGGACCTTGATCGTGTAGTGGTTGAGCGATTGGGCAGGCATTTTTTTCGTTCCCCTGTCAGAATTGGTTTTCGGACGGCAGGCCGAGCATGATCTGCCCGACCGATTCGTAGTGAAGCTGGCGGCCCTGCGCCTGTTGCGACACCGAGTTGATGTCGCGCAGCCGCCGTTCAAAAGGCTGGTCTTCGAAGATCGCCATCGATCCGGCGCAGTGATACAGCGCATGGACCACCTCGCGCGACTGTTGGATCGACCAGGTGGACGCCAGGCGCAGCATCGCCGCCTGACGCTCCGTCATCTCCCCATGCTGAATGACAAAGTCGTAGATCTCGTCGAGCGTGCTGTGCAGGAATGCACGGGCGGAATGCCATTTTGCCTCCGACTGCGCCAGTTGCGACTGCACGACGTTATTTTCACGCATCGGCTTGGCGGCGCCGCGGGACACCTTGGTGGCGGGAAGATCCAGGAACGCATCGATCAGTCCGCGGGCGATGCCCAGCCCGACACCGCCGAACCCGGCGGAATAAAGCTGATTGCTGGCGAAGCGATACAGCGGGCCCGGTTCCCGGCGGTCGATCGCCTGGTCACGCAGCATCGTGTGATCCGCGGGGACAAACAGGTCCTTGACGACATATTCGTTGCTGGCGGTGCCCCGCAGACCCACGGTGTGCCAGATATCCACCATCGTGGCGCTGGTCTTCGGGAACAGCAAGGTGCGCTGTTCCCGGCTTCCCGCCACCTTCATGTGCGCGCCCAGCCACGTGGCGTTCTGGCTGCCGCTCGCAAAACGCCAGGTGCCGGAGATGCAGTACCCGCCTGGAACCGGTTCGGCCTCGAACGGGCTCCCGGGAGGTCCCCAGGCCAGGATGCCATCGGCCGTCCCAAAGATCGCCTTGGCCACCTTCGGATCCAGATAGGCGGCGGACATCGAGCATCCGTTGCTCTGGCAGACGACCCACCCAGCCGAACCGTCACCCGCCGAAATCGCTTCGGTGACGCGGGCGAAGTCGGACGGCCTCAGTTCCATCCCGCCGATCGAACGAGGCTGCAGCATCCGGAAGAACTCACCGGCTTTCAGTGCCTTGACGATCGGCGCGGTCAGTTCGCGGCGTTGGTCGACCTCATCCCCCTCCTGCTTCAGCAGCGGATGCAGCGCCAGCGCGCGTGCCACCTGGGGGTGAAGTTCAGCCATCCGGGAGCCTCCGCATCAGCAGCATGAATGCCGTCGGGCGGAACGATGGCGCACTTTGGCCCGGATGAAAAGCAAGGTCGTCGGGGGACACCTGCGCCGCAGCCCAATCCTGCCGACAGGGCGGCGCATTGATTGCTCTGCAGTGATAAAAGCGCCCGCGGCTGTCCCCTGCTTCAGGCAGCGCTTTTTGCCGCCGCCGTCAGCGCCGCTTCCAGCCGCTTCGCCGCCTCGTTCGCCATCGCCGTCGGTGTCGCGGCGAAACCGATCACCAGCCCGTTCATCCGCGGCGTCCCGGAGTAGTAAGCCCGCAGCGGCGACACCGCCAACTCCCGCGTCCGGCATGCCCGGACCGCGGCATTTTCATCCACGCCGTCGGCCAGCCGGGCGACCATGTGCAGGCCGCCGGGGGCGGCCAGCGGGGTGGCGTGCCGAACGACGCGGTCCATCGCCTCCAGCAGAGCGGTCCGGCGGTGCGCGTATTCAGTACGCATCCGACGGATGTGTGGGGCCAGCAAACCCTGGCGCATGAACTCCGCCAGGGTCGCCTGGGTGAACCCATCGGTACCGCGATCGGTCAGGGTACGCAGCCGCACGAACGCAGGGACCAGGGGCGCCGGCACGATGGCGAAGCCGATCCGTAGCGTCGGCGCCAGCGTCTTGCTGAAGGTGCCGCAGTAGATCACCTGTCCCGCCTTGTCCAATGTCGCCAGCGGCGGCAGCGGCTTGCCCTCCCAGCGGAACTCCGAGTCGCAGTCATCCTCCAGCACCCAGGCGTTGGCGCGTCGAGCCCACTCCAGCAGCGCCAGCCGGCGGCCGATCGGCAGTGCGCCGCCCAAAGGCGTGGCGTGGGATGGTGCGACGAGTGCCAGACGCGCGTTCGGCGCGATCCGCACGCCGGCGCTTACATCGATCCCCTCCACATCGCTTGGGACGGGCACGATCTCGGCATCGGCTGCGAGTACGGCGCCTCGGCCCGCGATGTAACCGGGATCTTCGACCCAGGCCGCATCGCCCGGGTCCATCAGCAGGTCAGCGGCGGTGCGCAACGCCTGCTGGGTGCCACTGGTCACGATGATGCAGCCGGGATCCGCCACCAGCCCACGGGTGGCAGCCAGGTGGGCCGCGATCTGCTCACGCAGTACCAGCAAGCCCTGCGGCGGCGGATAGCTGGATAACTCGCCGGCGAGCGGCTTCATCACGCGTGATGTGCAGCGGGCCCAGGCCTTCACCGGGAACAGGTCCGGCGCCGGCAGGCCGCCAGCGAGCAGCAGGCCCAGTGCCGGATCACGCGCAGTCGCGGCGGCAGGGATTTCGGCGAGGCGCGCGCCCCGGGCTGACAGAGTGACGGCGGCAACGCGCGGTGTCGCGGCCGGGGCGGGGGCCTGATCCGGCAGGTCGGTCGACACATAAGTGCCGCTGCCGGTGCGGCCGCGGACGTAGCCCTCGGCGGCCAGGCGCTCATAGGCCAGCACGACGGTCTGCCTCGCGACACCGAGTTCCTGAGCGAGCGAACGGCTGGGTGGTAGCCGACCGCCGCCGCGCAGCGCTCCGGTCAAGATGCTGTGACGGAGATGGTCAAACACGGCACTCTGCCGGGTTTGGTCTGGAGCAAGCATGGCAATGGGTCGCCGCCAATCGGTCCAATTCCGGACGCTATCGCATTTCGTGCCGAAGGGAAACACGAATGGTTTCGGCGACCGGGCACCACGCCAAACCTCCGCCGGGCCGCGCCGTCACGCTCACGACGAGTGGGTGAACGGCAGAGTACACATTTAATGCGCGGCCGTGGGTAATCTTCCCACCCGCGCCTGCCTGAACCGGGCGGCCGACGTATGCTTGTTAGAAGCCTTCGCGCTCCAGCCGCTTCCGCTCCAGCTTCCTCGCGCGGCGCACGGCTTCCGCGGCTTCGCGGGCCCGGCGTTCGGATGGCTTTTCGTAATGCCGCCGCAATTTCATCTCGCGGAAAATTCCCTCCCGCTGCATCTTCTTCTTGAGCGCCTTGAGCGCCTGGTCGACGTTGTTGTCACGCACGAGAACTTGCACTTGGCCGCCTGCTCCTTTCCGGGGCGCCCCCGCCATCGGGTGCGCGAATAGGCCCATCGCCAGGGATTCCGGCACGGGGGCTGGCGCTATAACATGGCCGTGGATACTTACAAGTCCATTTCCGCCATCGGAGACCAGACGCGCACATGGCCATACTGAAAATCGCCCGGATGGGCCACCCGGTCTTGCTGCGGAAATGCGATCCGGTCGCCGATCCGGGCGCCCCGGACATCCGCCGCCTCGTCGCCGACATGCTGGAGACGATGGAGGATGCGCCGGGCGTCGGTCTGGCGGCGCCGCAGGTCTATCAGCCGCTGCGCCTGTTCGTGTTCCGCGTTCCCGGCGGCCGGGAGACCGAGGATCCCGACGACACGACGCTGGGCAATACCGTGCTGATCAATCCGACCGTCGAGTTGATCGGTGAGGAGCGCGCGATGGGTTGGGAGGGCTGCCTGTCGATCCCGGGTCTGCGAGCGGCTGTGCCACGCGCGACCCGCATCCGCTATGGTGGCGTCGACTGCGATGGTCGTCTGATCGAGCACGAGGCAACAGGCTTCCACGCGAGAATCGTTCAGCACGAGAATGATCACCTGGACGGAATTCTGTACACCATGCGGATGACCGATTTCCGCCATTTCGGCTTCACAGACGAACTTGACCGTGCGGGAGCAAGAGGATGATCGCACCACCCGAGCGCATGCCGGAGCGCGATGCGGCGATCCTAGGTATGCTGCCCAGTGTGCCGTTCGACGGTTGGACCAAACGGGCGCTGCGGGCCGGCGTGCGCGACGCAGGGATGCCGGCGGATGAAGCGGACCTGCTGTTTCCCCTTGGAACGGTTGATATGATCGAGACCTTTTGCGATCTCGCCGACCGGCGCATGGAGGAAGCTGCGGCAAATCTCCCGGAAGCCAAGCTTTCGGCGCGGGTTCGTGCCGTGATTGCCCTGCGACTGGAACAGAACCGGCCGTACAAGGAAGCCATCCGGCGGGCGCTGGCAGTGCTGGCCCTGCCACTGAACGCCAACGCCGCCGCTGCTTGTACCGCCCGGACAGTCGATGCGATCTGGCACGCCGCGGGCGACCGTTCGGCGGATTTCAGCTGGTACACGAAGCGTGCCATGCTGGCGATGGTTTACACCGCCACCGTGCTGTACTGGTTGCGCGACGTCTCCGAGGACGACGCGGCGACGCTGGCTTTCCTTGACCGGCGGCTGGCCGGCATCGGCCGTGCTAGCCGGCTTCGCGGCCGCGCCGCCGGGCTGCTCGCGCGCCTGCCGCTGCCGTCGCGCTTACGAATGGGTGACACGGGCTGAGCGACACTCTATCTGTCCGCTATAACCGGCCGTCGCTCCGTCGCCCGGCCCTTCGCGCAAGCCCCCCGTTAGCAGGTCCATGACCGACACACCCCTCGAGCGCATTCGCAACTTCTCGATCATCGCGCATATCGACCATGGGAAATCCACCTTGGCCGACCGCCTGATCCAGTACACCGGCGGGCTGTCCGCGCGGGAGATGACCGCCCAGGTCCTGGACAGCATGGAACTGGAGAAGGAACGCGGCATCACCATCAAGGCGCAGACCGTCCGCCTGAGCTATACCGCGAAAGACAGCCTGACGTACGAACTGAACCTGATGGACACGCCCGGCCACGTCGATTTCGCCTACGAGGTCAGCCGCAGCCTGGCCGCGTGCGAGGGCAGCCTGCTGGTCGTGGATGCGTCGCAGGGCGTGGAAGCGCAGACGCTGGCGAATGTCTACCAGGCGATCGAAGCTAATCACGAGATCGTGCCGATCCTCAACAAGATTGACCTGCCCGCCGCCGAACCCGAACGGGTGAAGCAGCAGATCGAGGACGTAATTGGTCTGGACACTTCGGACGCCGTTGAGATCAGCGCCAAGACCGGGCTGAACATCGAGGGCGTGCTGGAGGCCCTCGTCACCCGCCTGCCGGCGCCGAAAGGCGACCCCAATGCGCCGCTGAAGGCGCTGCTCGTCGATAGCTGGTACGACCAGTACCTGGGCGTGGTCATTCTGGTCCGGATCAAGGACGGGCGGATGAAGCACGGGCAACGCATCCGCATGATGTCCACGGGCGCGGTGCACGCGGTGGAACAGGTGGGCGTGTTCACGCCGAAAATGGTCCCGGTGGACGATCTGGGCCCTGGCGAGATCGGCTTCATCACCGCAGCCATCAAGACTGTCGCCGATTGCAACGTGGGCGACACCATCACCGACGACCGCACGCCCGCGGCCGAGGCTCTGCCTGGGTTCAAGCCGTCGATCCCGGTGGTCTGGTGCGGGCTTTACCCGATCGACGCCGACGACTTCGAGAAACTGCGCGACAGTCTTGGAAAATTGCGCCTCAACGATGCCAGTTTTCACTACGAGCCGGAGACGTCGGCGGCGTTGGGATTCGGTTTCCGCTGCGGGTTCCTGGGGCTGTTGCACCTGGAGATCATCCAGGAGCGGCTGACCCGCGAGTTCGACCTGGAGTTGATCGCGACGGCGCCGTCCGTGGTCTATCATGTCTACAAGACCAACGGGCAAATGCAGGAACTGCACAACCCGGTGGACATGCCGGACGGTTCGGTGATCGATCATATCGAGGAGCCGTGGATCAAGGCCACGATTATGGTGCCGGACGACTACCTGGGTAGTGTGCTGCAGCTTTGCACCGAGCGGCGAGGCCAGCAGGTGGACCTGACCTATGTCGGCAACCGGGCTATGGCGGTCTATCGGCTGCCGCTGAATGAGGTCGTATTCGATTTCTATGACCGGCTGAAATCGGTGTCCCGCGGCTACGCCAGCTTCGACTATGCCATGGATGGCTACACCGAGAGCGACTTGGTGCGGATTTCCATCCTGGTGAACGGCGATCTGGTGGATGCGCTGTCGTTCATCGCCCACCGCGCCGCCGCGGAAAATCGGGGCCGGCAGATCTGCGCCCGGTTGAAGGACCTGATTCCTAAACAGCTCTTCAAGATCGCCATCCAGGCAGCGATCGGCAGCCGCGTGGTGGCTCGGGAAACCATCAGCGCGCTGTCCAAGGACGTGACGGCGAAGTGCTACGGCGGCGATATCACCCGCAAGCGGAAGCTGCTGGAGAAGCAGAAGGAAGGCAAGAAGCGCATGCGGCAGTTCGGCAAGGTGGAGATCCCGCAGTCCGCATTCCTTGCGGCGCTGAAGATGGACGCCTGATTGGGGTTTGCGGGAGGCGTTCGGGATGGTATTGACCCGCCGCCCGTGAAGCTGGCGCTGGAGAGATGGCCGAGCGGCTTAAGGCGCACGCTTGGAAAGCGTGTGTGCGTGAAAGCGTACCGAGGGTTCGAATCCCTCTCTCTCCGCCAACAATCACGGTAGCGAAACTTACATTAGAAATCAAAGACTTACGGCAGAGCATCGGCGGCGCTACCACACACGCGAACCACACACGTTCACGCGGTCGTGCTAAGCTTGCCGAACCGAGTTGCTGAGGCTTCGACCCTCGAAGATTTTCACCACCCCGGCCCGCCTCGCGTCGAACTCATACATGCACCGCAACAGCCAGATCGCTTTCCATTCATCCGAGGATGTCGGAAGCACCGTCACGTTGAGCCCGAGACGCTTGGCCTCCTCCGGATCAATGACAGACCCGTGGCTCGGATAGGTATTGCGGCTCGATAAGGCATCGACGGCTTGCGCCACGTCCCGTGGCCGGGCCGACATCTGGCCGGTGGACAAGAGTTGAGTTGCGAGTTTCTGCGTTTGCCCAACTGCGTATGCTGCGATCTGCTGGATGATGGGATCCGCTTGGGGCGCCTGTAATACGAATTGCGCCGGCACAGACTGTCCTGGCCCTAGTGCGATGTTAGGATCAATTGGGCCAAGTTCGGATACCGCCCCCATTACGATCTCCTGCGCGGCCAGAGCAAGTAGCGTGCCGTTGCTCTTCGCCCGGCGGGGCACAATGACGCGAAGCGAGCCCCGGTAAGGGGCTAGAAGCGAGATTAGCTTCTCGGCTGCATCGGTATATCCGCCGTTTGTCTCAAGATGGAGGTCAACGGGTTCGCTGCCGCAATCCGTCAGCAGTTCCGCTAGAAGACGGTCGTCATCAATGTCAATTTGGGCGTTGCTGTCGCATCGAGTGAAGTAGACCAATTGACGACGCTGCCAGCGTTCCTCCAGGTCACGCAGCAAAAGTTGCCGCAAATAGCGGTCCTTTTCGGTCACCCAGAAAAGTGGGCTTTGCCGAGGCGGCTCGGTCCCTCGCGGAAACGGAGGCGCCATACGAACCCCCGACTATCTCTCACCCCCACGGATCAGTCGGGCCATTTCGCGAAGGTCCGGAGCAACCCTTGTTGGTTCAACTTGGACGTGGGAGGTTTCCTTCGGTTCTCCGGCGGGGCGGCGACCAAGAGCCCAATCATACGTGCTCACACCCGGGTGAGGCTCCTGAGTGCCTGCCGGGGCAGGCGGCTTCAGACCGGCTTCTGGCGAATACCAAACCAAGGCACGACCTCCCCGCTTCCACGTGCGCAACTAAACAACCCTCCGACACCACGTCAAGAGACGCGTTACTCTGATCCCATATAGGCGCGGCGCGACCGAAATGTGATGAGACTGCCGGTGACTTTTTGTTACGCTGGACACCACTCATCTTCCTACAAAAAGCTTCACAAAGGGTTAACGGCCCTCACGCGAAAACCGGCGGGAGCAACAGCCCCCGCCGGTCCAGAGATGGGCCTAGGCCGCAATCGGGATATGCCTCGATCCGGCCAGCCTGTAGGCCGCCAAGGCTTGCTCGGGGGTGGTCGCCGTCCGCATCGCCTTGGCATATTCGGCCAGGTGCTCGTGGGTCAGGTTGCATTGCCGCACCCTGCGGAGGCCCGTCAGCTCGGCCACCCGTTTGGTGCAGAACGCGATCTTGCCGAGATTGCGCTTACTCCGTTCGGCCGGAACGGGAGCCGGCGGGGTTGGGGTTGGCTTGGCCGCGATCACCGGCCCGCGGATGCGGATCCGAACTGGAGGCGTCGGCAGCGGTCGAACACGGATCGGAGGCGTTGGCTGGGGCTGGGGCTCCACTGGGGGCAGCCGGCGGGTGCGGACAGGCGTGGCCGTGGATAGGGCTTGCCGTCCGGCGTCGGCGGCGAGCTGCGCTAGGGTGCTGGCGATCTTCGCCAGTGCACCGGCGGTCTCGAGCAAGGCGGCTATCGTGGTGTCGTTCAACATGTCAAAAATTCCTATAGTTTGTGTTTGTATTTGTTCTCCTTTCCCACTGCTGACCCTCTCAGACGGCCGCGATCATCCATGCCGCGGCTCTGGGTATCCGGTTGATCTGTGCCCTACATCATCGGCCTACCTCCAGCGCCGCCAGCCGTTCCGTGCGATACCGGCGGCGGGATTGAGCCGGACGGTGGAAGACCGAGGCAACCCCCGCAGGTGTCCAAGCAACCGCGTATGCGGCCAGGCTCGCAGCATGGAGCAAGTGCCGGCGATACATCTCGACGAACTCGGTATCCGGTAGCCATCCAAGCTCGGCCGACACACTCTCATGCGCCAGCTTCGCAAGATCGGGGGCCGGGATCGGGATACCCCGGGTTGACAGGATTTGGACGGCCCTGGCGTCAAGGGTCGTGAAGGCGTGCCCCAGGCTGCAAAAGCTCATCATGGTGATATCCCCAGCGCCGCGAACCGTTGGCGGCGCAACTCCCTCCGGGTGGGGGGTGCAACGTCCTTCGGCCCGGTATGTGTGACGTTGCGGGGGGTGAACGGCACAACGGTGTCGTCGTGGGCCACCGCTGATGTTGCAGTTCGAGCCGCTCTGATACCGACGTAATGCCGGGTTTGGGCGCCAGCCGGCCCTCTCTTTCCGCCGGTTAGGGCTGGAACCGCCGCCTTGAGTTCCCGGCCGAAGAGGGTCAGGGGTTTCGCTATTAGCCCCTGTTGCTCGCACCATACGAGATACCGAGCGTAAGTTGCGGCGACCGGTTCGCTAAAGCCCGGGTCCAGGTCGCAAGTGTCGTCGGCGAACTGCTTCACCGGGCTGCCGAGGTGTTCCATCTCCTCCACCTCACCTAACGCGCTCTGAGGTTGGATGAAGTGCCCGCGTTGCCGAAGGCGGTGCAGGCCCTCAATCGCCCAATTCAGGATGCCCGGGAGTTCCTTCAGCAACCTATCTGACAGGCCGAGGTCTTCCTTGCCGAGGAACGATCGTGTCAGCTTCAGCATGACGAGCCGGCTCACCAGAGCCCCGGATGCGTTGTCGATCTTGGGCAGCTCATTGGTCATGATAACCACCCGTGTCTCCAGCCGGCCGGTCCAGTGGTCGCGATACTTGCGGTTTATCGTGATCGCGTCCTGGCCGGTGATGGCCTGTATCCGGCCGGCGATCGTCTTCAAGTCCTTCGAGGAGCCGATAAGAGCGTCCGAGATGATCGCAGCACGTTTGCCAATCAGCGACGCCAGCCCGAAGTCACGGCCAAAGTCATCCAGCGTTGGATTGCAGACGTTGGCCGCCCCGAGGAGATTTGTTATCACTTTGTCAATAGTGCCTTTGCCGGATCGTGGCGGCCCGAGGATCATCAGGGCCTTTTGAAAGCACATATCACCCGTCAACAGCAGGCCGATGAACTCCTGCAACGTGTCGATCGACTGAGGGTCGTCGGGCCAGATTTCCCGCACGAACTTGAGCCATGCGGACGAAGCTGCATTGGCGTCAAAGGCGAAGTCCAGCGCGTTCAAGCTGAAGTATGCGGGGGTGTGCTCCAACAGCTCCCTGGTGCTCATGTCCAGCAGGCCGTTGCTGCACGCCACGAGATGCTTAGGGCTTGGGCCGGTGCGGCCATCAAGCCAGCATGGTGCTTCGGCACCATCGGGGAGCTGTGTCAGGTTCACGAGCGCCGCCACGACCTCATTCACCTTGGTCTGGGTGGGGTGGAAAGGCCCCTCGTTGCCCTTGGCATCGACGCAGCGCGCGCCGGCCAGGAACCGCGAGACGCGGGCGGCCATGCTCTCGGGCTTCACTGGGGCGTAGCGGCGCCCGTCCCAGTGGTAGAAGTCACCATGCTGGCGGACCAGCGTTGGGGCACCGTCAATGGTGAAGTCACGCCGTAGCATCTCCTTGGCGCTCTCCATCGGCGACCCGACAGACAGCACAAGCCGCGCGTTGGGAGCCGGCTCGGGCTCGCCAAGCAGGAACCGCTTGTCAGTCAAGGCCGCGAGCGGGAGATGGTCATTCTCGATCAGCATCTTGAGATAGATTAGGTCGTCGTGCTCGCTGCCTTCGCAATTGTGCAGGCACTTGAAGCCGAAACCTTGGGCCTCGCACGCATCCCAGGCCATGGTGGACCGGTCGCCTTCGTAATGCTCGTGCGTGTGCGCATCCGCGTTGGGGCACTCGATAGGCCACTTGTCGCTGCGACCGTTGGTGCCGGGCTTGGCGTCGCCGATGATCTTCTCGGGGCAGTGGCATTGCATGGCGGTCATCAGCAGGAACCGCTTGCGGTGCTTCGCTGCCCACGCTGTCAGGTCGAAGTCGCCGGACATGATGTGCGGGCGGTTCATGTCCGCGACGATCTGCTCCATGGTCTTGCCACCGGCGGGGGTCGTGCTGGCCGAGGTCGTGGTCACGCTGGCCGCCGGCGCGAACGCATACGGATCGAGCGCCAAGCCCTCGATTATGTCGCTGCTCCAGGGTGCGCCCTCGTTGTGGCGCGGGAAGTAGACCAGAGCTTGCGTGCCATCAATGGACAGGTCGCATAGGCCCTCAAAGCCGAGGGAGCGAACCATAGCGGCATACAGAGCCGCCCACGCTGCTGCTGCCTGCTCAGGCGTTGCACCCTCGGGGCACAGCCACGGGCGGGCGAAAGGAATAATGGCGCGATGCTTCGGACATGGCTGGTGCTTGAACACCGCGCGTAGCTTTGGCTTACCCTCCCGGCCGTGGTCTTCGAAACCCACCAGCTCAGCGCCGGCGGCGACGTGCGGGAGGAGGTGCTTGACCTGTATAAGGAACCGCTCGGGCGTGCCATTGGGGTTGGCGACAAGCCACTTGTCCCACGTTGCCTTGGCCACGTCCGTGAGGTCGGTCATGTGGCTGTGCGTGGTCGTCACCACCGCGCCAACGCCGGCGCGGATCAAGGCCGCCTTGATCTGAGTTCCGAGGGTGCCATGGTCGAAGTCGATCATCAGGGCGTGCATGGAGGCGAAGTGCTCTTGCTTGCGGATGATCTGGCCGTTGACGGGAGCGAACACGGCGGGGATGAAGCACTCGCCCGCCTTTGGCCCCACCTGATGCGCCGCCAGGTCGGCGGCCATAGTGGGCCAGTCCTGAGTGGCCGTCTCATGCGGGCCGGCGTGGCTGTCGCCGAATGTGTAACTGAGCAGGGCCGGGATTGTGCCAGTGAATTGCGAGGTCATCTTGGCCCCGCATGGCGTTCGAGAGCAAAGCCGCGCAATACATCTTGACGAGTTGTTGCCCCATGGCTATTTGCACAGCCAGCCTGCGGGCAAGCGCGGGTCACGACGGAGACGCGATAAGCATCAGAAAATTTGGACATAGCGTTTTTCCTTTACAAAGTGAGAACGACCTATTGGCATAGACCGATGGGGGCTCTATCTCACGGAATTGCGATCGACGCAACGCGAAAGCGAAGGCGGCGCTGTGTCCGAGGCAACGGATGTGCCCGTGGTGTCGCGGTTTGCAAAAACATCATATCAGTGTTGCGTTGAACGAAGGCTCGATTGGTCTAATCGAAAGCCGTCGTGGTGGTCTTTGGTTTCAATCCATTTGCGTTGACGCGCCATATGTGGCATAGAGCTTCACCGGCCCGGCGGGGTCGTGGTTTCCTTACGTTTTGAGAATAAGCTAGCCGGCCCGCTACGCCTTCCAGGTGGCGCTGAAGGATAGGGCCGGCTCAGCGAACCCAGAGCCACGACCCCATTGCGGATCAGCACAGCAACGGCGGCGACACGACCGCAGAGCCTGAGCTTGCTTCAGCAACACCGTCCCCGAGGTGGTGCCCGCCATATCCAGGCAACGGCCCGCCATATCCAGGCAACGGCCCGCCATATCCAGGCAACGGCCCTTGCGCGCGCCCACTTTCAAACCCCGACCGTGTTTGAGGGGGCGACGCATATCCAGGCAACGACCCGCCATATCCAGGCAATATCCAGGCAATATCCAGGCATAACCAACTGAAATATAAACATATCCAGGCATATCCAGGCAATTTCTGAAAAAGATTTGGGCATAAGATAAACGGTAATATGATACCGCATAGGGCAAGGCTCATAAGAGCGGGAGAAAGTTTTCGAATTTGCCTGGATATGCCTGGATATGCCTGGATATGCCTGGATATGCCCCTCGGCCAGCCCCTCACCGGCAGTCACTCGGACCTCCCCCAGCGTGGCCTCGGCCGAGCATAAGCACTGGCATGAGCAGCCTCATCGTGTTGGCCCACCATCTCGGCTGGGTGCCGAGGGTGCCGCTCATGAGGGCGGTTGCACCTCCAGGCCATAGCCTCCCTCGCGGACTAACAAAAAAACGGGCCGTTAGAGGTCATTTACGATCATATGTATGATATCACTGTATATTATGCGAGGTCCTCTTTGGGGGTGTCGTTAGTTTTCGCTGGCTTTTTCCCGAAACGGTCATTATATCTAACTTTCCACGTTAGAAAGTTTGCCATATGCGCGCCACGGTCCACCTCACGCCCATCGAAGATGCCTTCATTCGAGCCATCGGATGCGGGGAGCCTCCCACGACGGCCATTCGGACCGCTGGGCTTTCCCAGGGAATGGCATCTCACGTGCTGGCCCGACCTCATGTCGCGTCGGCCGTCCGCGAGCTGGCCCTTCGGCTCAACCGGGTTGTGAGTTGGCTCGATAATCCCAAGCCCCGCCGCGTCCGGTCATGAGCAACGGTCGCGACGGCAAAATCTTCTCGAACATCTCCGCCACCACGGCGGCGTTTAAGCTGGACGGCGGACTGTATGGTGTGTCTGTGATCGCAACCGGCTTTGGCACGGTCACGCTCCAAGCGCTTGGGCCAGACGGCGCAACTTGGCTGACGCCTCTTACCGCGTTCTCTGCGAACGGCTTCGCCACGGCGTATCTGGCACCCGGCCAGTATCGGTTCGCCATTGCCTCGGCCACAGCCGTTTACGCCTCCATCGCGAGCGTCAACCGATGACCCACCCGGCCGCCATCTCCAGCCTCGAATAGGACCAGCCCATGCCAACCCCCCTTGCCGTTTATGCAGAGCAAAAGCGCCAGAAGCGTGAGGCTGAGCGAGCTGCGAAAGCCACTGCGATCGCCGCTGCCACGCCCGCACCGGTCGAGCCGCCGGCGCCCGTCGTCGTGCCACCCTCGGAGCTTCAAGTGATCCGCATCACCGAGATGCTGGCCACTGCCCAGGCCGAGCTTGCCGACGCCGAGGCGGAGCATCAGGCAGCCTCATTCGATGCGATCCTGGCAACCGATGGTGGCGAGCGTGAGGCCGATCAGCGGCTTTCCCAGGCCCGCCAGCAAGTCGATCAGGCCCGCCAGCGTGTTGCCGCTGCGCAGGGTGCGCTCGCGGTCGCCAAGCAGCGGGCAGCGGATGCCAAGACGCAGGATCAGGCGGAACTGCATCGTGCCAAGGTTGCCGCGGTGAAGGACTTGCTCGACCAACGGGACGATGCCGTAAGCCGGCTGGCCGATGCCCTGGCGGAAGCCGTCGCCGCCTATGACGAGCTGTTGCAGATCAACGGCCAGGTCATTGCGGCTTATCCTGTCGCACGCGCGCCCCTAAGCGCCTTCCTCGGCCGGGGTGAGCTCGATCGAGCCATTGTCAGCGAGCTGTATCGGCTGTCGGCAGCGCCCCACCGGAACGGTCATGTGACGAGCTTCCCAGGATCGGGATGCCCGGACATTCGGCTCGCAGGCAATCCCAAAGCGCTGCCCACGATGGCAGACGCCATTGGCCAGGCGGGCGCCTTCCTGGTGCGGGAGCTTGCCGACGCCGCGCCGGCTCCTCGGCCTGTCACCGCCCGGCCGGCTCCAGCGCCGGCTCCAGCACCGGCTCCTGTGGTCGTGGTCACTGGGGCGGAGCCTACGCAAACGCAGTGGGAAGTGATGGCCTCCATCCCGAAGCAGGATTTGACCTCATACCTGGCCGCTCCCGCGGTCAAGGAATTCACGGCGCCGTCGCGCCCTGAAGAACCCGCGCCGGCCGAGGTGGTCGCCGCGGAACTCCAGCCAGAAGGAACGATGCATGGCAGTGAAAAAGACCGAGACCAAGAAGCCCACCAAGCCGCTCAAGAAGCCGGCGCGGTGACAACGGAGGCCGGCATGCCTTCATCTCCCATGCCGGTCCTTCCGCGCCCCAACCCAGAGGAATAATCCCCATGCAATTCCCCAACATCGGCCCGCAGACGCCGGCGTATAGGCTCTGTCAGCAGGCAGCTTTTGCCGTCGCTGAAATGCACGCGCGCGCCGACCGGGCTGAAGCCGCTCTTGCCGCCGCGGCAGAGCCAACGGACACCGCACCGTTCGAGTATTCCGTCGTGATCCCCAATACCGTGGATCATCGTTCGGCCGCATATGCCTTCCTGACGGAGGCAAATGCCGCCATCCGGGCCTCGCAGCTCCGGGCCGAGACGGCCGAGGCTGCTCTGATCGGGCGCAGGTCATGAGCAGGGGCGCCCCCACCACACCCGATCAGGTCGCCGCTGCGATGGCCGAGGCCCAGGCCACCATCGCAGCACTGAACCCGGCTCCAGCAGCTCCAGCAGCACCGGCCACACCGTCGGCGGGTCAGGCAAGCGACACCGCGTCGTGGCGGAGCATCAGGCAGCCTCATTCGATGCGATCCTGGCAACCGATGGTGGCGAGCGTGAGGCCGATCAGCGGCTTTCCCAGGCCCGCCAGCAAGTCGATCAGGCCCGCCAGCGTGTTGCCGCTGCGCAGGGTGCGCTCGCGGTCGCCAAGCAGCGGGCAGCGGATGCCAAGACGCAGGATCAGGCGGAACTGCATCGTGCCAAGGTTGCCGCGGTGAAGGACTTGCTCGACCAACGGGACGATGCCGTAAGCCGGCTGGCCGATGCCCTGGCGGAAGCCGTCGCCGCCTATGACGAGCTGTTGCAGATCAACGGCCAGGTCATTGCGGCTTATCCTGTCGCACGCGCGCCCCTAAGCGCCTTCCTCGGCCGGGGTGAGCTCGATCGAGCCATTGTCAGCGAGCTGTATCGGCTGTCGGCAGCGCCCCACCGGAACGGTCATGTGACGAGCTTCCCAGGATCGGGATGCCCGGACATTCGGCTCGCAGGCAATCCCAAAGCGCTGCCCACGATGGCAGACGCCATTGGCCAGGCGGGCGCCTTCCTGGTGCGGGAGCTTGCCGACGCCGCGCCGGCTCCTCGGCCTGTCACCGCCCGGCCGGCTCCAGCGCCGGCTCCAGCACCGGCTCCTGTGGTCGTGGTCACTGGGGCGGAGCCTACGCAAACGCAGTGGGAAGTGATGGCCTCCATCCCGAAGCAGGATTTGACCTCATACCTGGCCGCTCCCGCGGTCAAGGAATTCACGGCGCCGTCGCGCCCTGAAGAACCCGCGCCGGCCGAGGTGGTCGCCGCGGAACTCCAGCCAGAAGGAACGATGCATGGCAGTGAAAAAGACCGAGACCAAGAAGCCCACCAAGCCGCTCAAGAAGCCGGCGCGGTGACAACGGAGGCCGGCATGCCTTCATCTCCCATGCCGGTCCTTCCGCGCCCCAACCCAGAGGAATAATCCCCATGCAATTCCCCAACATCGGCCCGCAGACGCCGGCGTATAGGCTCTGTCAGCAGGCAGCTTTTGCCGTCGCTGAAATGCACGCGCGCGCCGACCGGGCTGAAGCCGCTCTTGCCGCCGCGGCAGAGCCAACGGACACCGCACCGTTCGAGTATTCCGTCGTGATCCCCAATACCGTGGATCATCGTTCGGCCGCATATGCCTTCCTGACGGAGGCAAATGCCGCCATCCGGGCCTCGCAGCTCCGGGCCGAGACGGCCGAGGCTGCTCTGATCGGGCGCAGGTCATGAGCAGGGGCGCCCCCACCACACCCGATCAGGTCGCCGCTGCGATGGCCGAGGCCCAGGCCACCATCGCAGCACTGAACCCGGCTCCAGCAGCTCCAGCAGCACCGGCCACACCGTCGGCGGGTCAGGCAAGCGACACCGCGTCGTGGATACCGCCGCTCGTGGTAGCGACGGACCCGGCCGGAATTGGCGAATGGTCTCATGCACAGGCCAGCTCTGCCATATCGACGTTGCGGGAGCATGGGCTGGACGAACAGGATGCCGCTCACCTCACCGATGGCAAGAGCTTCTGGGTGGCGCCACAGGTGCGCGAGCGAGCCGTGACTGAGCGGCGCCGCGTTATGAATGACCCTGAGTGGGTGTCGCGCTATCTCAAGGGCGGGATCGAGGAGGCCAAGCTTATGGCCGCGATTACCGTCCGCATGGTGGCCGAGGTGCGGGAGCCATAAAGAAACCGCCCTAGGCCCTCCCTGGGGCGGTCAGTTTTTGGAGATACCGATTATTGGCAGCAACATGACACATGCTTCCCGAAGCGTCGAGCCCTACGCTGCCCCGGTGCGGGAGCCGTAGAAGGCTCCCCCTACGCTGCTTCCCGGGCACGCTGGATAGTCTGACGGCTGACCTCGTATTCCCGGGCCAGGGCGGACACGCTGGCGCCTGTTGCGAGCCGTTGCCGCACCACTTCCCGCTGATCATCATCCAGCACCACCGGACGCCCCAGCGTCGTCCCTTCGGCCTTCGCGCGGGCCAGCCCCGATTGCGTCCGCTCGATGATCAGATCACGCTCGAATCAACGCTACGGCTGGCACCTGGCACGCAACGCCTTGGCACCTGACATGCACCCGCCGGTGCTGCCCGATGTGGGTTTCAATGACGTTATAATGCCGCCGGTGGCCAGCCGGTGGCCAGCCGGTGGACGGTCCGGCCGGTGCTGGTGATCATCCTGGCCGACGGCCTTGGCCCTCCTGTCTGCCCGCTGATGATGATCGTGTGCTGCTGGGGAATGCTCCAGGAGGCAAGGGGGGTGGGTAGGGGGGTGGGTCGCCATCGCGCGCTATTCCTGACTTCGACCTAAACGCTCTGTCACGCGCCGACCCATTGAAAATTCGGGCCGATCGGCTGAAATCTCAGCCAGTCTCAAAATGCGAGATCGCTATAGCGATGACGCGCCTCCGAAAATCCGGGCGCGGCCAGGAAATCGAGAGTTCGTTACACTTCCGAGGAAATCACCCCCAGGCCCAGGACTTCCGCCGCTCTCCAGAGCAAACGACCGGCCGAGGAAATCACCGGCAGCGCGACGGTGCGCTACGGCAGGGCAGGAGATGTCGCACAGCACATTGGAGCCGCGATCCGGCCGCGCCGCGTAGGCCTCTTCCCAGGCCCGGCAAATGAGGGGCGGCATTTACCGGGCGTGGGGTGGTCGATCTACTTGCGGGGCTTGAACTGGATCACGTTGCCCCCGGCTGCCACCGGAGGGGCTACAGGCGGGCGGACTGCGGGCGGGGCAGCAATGACAGGAGGCGCTACTGGCGCGGCAACGGTCGGGGCGACGGTCGGGAGGCCAGCCACGGCATCGTCCACCGCGTCGATAGATAAGGCCCTCCTGGCCGAGCCTATCGACGACGTGGCATCGGCCATCCTCTTGAGGTTGGCAATGCCGATCTGGGCCAGCTCATGCATGCGAGATAGTTTGAGTTCGGGATCGGATGGCTGGCGGGATTTGTCTGCCAACACGGCGGCATCTAGGAGTGAATAGCCCAGCGCCGCGCATGCCACAAATTCGTCCTCGCTGTCAGAGAGGTCATTGAGTAACACGGCGGTAGCGGTATTTTTGCTCATGTGGGAGTTCCTTTAGGGCTGAAGCCTGGCACTCGTTGTGCAAGCGCAGCTATAGGGGAAAATGAAGAAACGACCTAGACACGGTTCCGTGAGCACAAGTAGAGTTTGCAAATAGTGTTTGCAAATAGAGTGTGCATATAGAGTTTGCAAATGATGTCCTTGGAAGAGCATTGGCGCCTCCGCCCAAGCCCCGCCGCACGGCCATTTGCAACTTGTAACGGCCAGCCTGGCGGGCCTAGACACACCGTCGAACTGACAACGATCGCAAGACAGGAGCCAAAGGATGCAGATCGAGCTGAGGCGCATGAACGGCAAACTGCTGACGCGCTTGGATTGGACGCTATCGAGCGCCGTCTCTGCGACGGAAATGGTGGGCCTAATGCGGGCGCGGCTGATGAGCCACTATGACAAGGACGACAAGCACTTCTGGCCTCTGGAGAGGCATCGGAACCATGCACCGGAGGAGGTGCGGATGCTCGATGACACCGGCAACGTCATCGGCAACTATAACCTAAACGACGCGATCCGCGACACGGGCCTGACGTTGATAGGCATCCCGCGGGCACACTGAGCCGTCAGCCCAGCGCCGGGTATGTCAACTTGGCCAGGGCCTCGCGCTTCACCTCCAGCGTCGCCCCGCCGGAATACAGCCCGTAGGTGATCCGCGGCTTCTCATGCCCCACGATATCGGCCACCACATTTTCGGACACGCCCGCGTTCTCCAGGATGGTCACGACGCTCTTGCGAAAACTGTGGAACACGTAGGGGTCGCCGAACCCCAGCGCCGTCTTCATCCGCCCGAACCGCTTCCCGATGGCGTTCGACCGGTCGCCGTATTTGTTGAACGTGAGGCCCGACAGCACGTAACCGTCTCGGCTGTCACGGATCAGCCGCACCATGGTCGGTTGCAGTTCGGCATGGATTGGCACGACGCGAACACCGGCCGAAGACTTGGCCTCTCGCACCCGGAAGCTGTCGCCGTTCACGTCCGCGACCTTCAGCGCGCACAGCTCCTCGATCCGGCAGCCGGTCCACATCGCGAGCCGGATCAGGTCTGCCATCTCTCCATCATCTCGGGCCAGGGCGGCAGCCAGCAGCCTCGGCACGTCCGCCGGCTCAAAGGGTTGCCGCCGCTCTATGCCGCTCCTGCTGTTCTTGGCTTGCCGCGCCACGTCCAGCTTCGCGAATGGCTCGTCCGTCTCCGACGCCACGCCCATGGTCTGAAGCCAGCCCCAGTAGCCACGTAGACCGCTCAGCACCCGCTGGATGGTCTTGGGCGCCAACTCCTGCTCACCGGCCAGGGACGTGACCCAGCGCTTCACCTCGGGGCGCTTCACGTCATGCAGCATGGGGAACCTGGCCGCGAACCGCAGCACGTCCGCCTTGTGCATGTCCTTGGTCTTCGCGGCGCTGCCCGACTGTGCGAGCCACGCGTCCAAGTGCTCGACGGTGGACACCCGCCCGCCCGTGGCCTTGGCCCAGAACTCATTTGCCTTCACGCTGGCCGATGGGGGCTGGCCAGGCTCCCGGTCGGCGTCGGCGTAGCCGATCTGGTCCGCCTGGTGCTCGATGTGCTCCATGATCTCGTCCCGCTGGGCTGGCGTGGTGGCGTTCCTGAGGGCGCGTGCGAAGTATGCCGCGTCATCATCCGATCCGAGTGCCGGCCGCCCGGTGGCCACCCTGGCGCGGTCCAGATCGGCCTTCCACTCTCGCACGACTTCACCCACACGGCGCTGCCCGACGGTCACGCTCTCGGTGTCCAGCGACTTCACGAACCGGGCCAGCCCCGCGAATGACGGTCGCAACTCTTTCGGGATTTCGAGGATGGCATACCAGCGACGGCGGCGCTTCTGCATGTATGTGGGCATGTGTCGATCCCGTTACGGCCACACACGGATACCACACCTCATGTCGGCCGGAAAGCTAGGAATGACGCGGTTCTGCGGGTTTCATGGCCGAGTGACGGAGTGTCCCTCTCTCTCCGCCAACAATCACGATACCGAAACTTACATTAGAAGTCAGAAACGTCCGAGCGGGCGCCGGCAGCGCTACCACACAGGTTTCACCTATTCGTGTGTGCCCACGAAGCGGTATCGCGGGACGCCGACACTCACACCCTCGTGCTCTTGCAGCATGTGATCGCTCGGTCCTCCCGTCTTCGGTCAAGCACGCAATTGCCCTATGATAGTTCTACCGTGCGTTGTGTAGGGGACCTGCCATGGTGCCGACTGTAAGCCTTTTGGCGTGGGTCAAGCCGCTTGGCCCCGACGAATTTGTCGGAGCGTTCGTGGGTGAGGGTGCGACACCGGACATTGGCACGGGCTATCGTGGGCGTCAGCCCGCCATTCGGCTGTGCCGTTCTCCCAAGGCAGCGCAGGAATGGGTGGAGGATCAAGCTGCGGCCCTCGAGGTTCCGATTAAGTGGATCAACGAGGCGCCCCCGTGGTGTGATCCCACGTGAAGCCGGCGGGAAACACCCGCCGTTCCAAGATGCTCCTGCGCCGATATGTGCCTGGAACCGGCCCGCCTGTAGGGTGCCTTGGCTTGCGCCATGGCGCGGCGCTTGGCTCGCTGGCCGCTTCCAGGCTGTGCGGCAAGCCGTGATTTCGTGCGCGGGTCGGCCCATACCCGAGTAACTTGCTGATGTGATCACCCAAACGGGGTCCGCGGACGGCGCGACCCTCGGAACCGTGGGAGAGCGCCACGAAGTTGCCCGCGTCGTAGTCGGCCAAGCGAAATGTATCCGCGGACCGTTCGGCGATGGCCTGATGTCGAGGGACCATCAATACCGCGTCCGTGCTGACCGGTTCCCTCAGGCAGTTGCAAGATTGCTGCGGCGGATGAAGCAGGTCCGAACTCACCGCCTGGATACAGAACGATGCCGGCGGAGCGAGGAAACCAAAACGACCGACGTATCCACCTTGGAGAATATCGAGATACCCGCCGATGCCATGTGGGATGTGACCGGCGACTTCGGCGGCATACGAAAATGGGCGGTGCTGGTGCAAAGCGAATCGGTCGAAGACACGCGATCTGGGAAGGTTCGCACCCTGGTGATGCCGGAGGACCGCGTCGTCAAGGAACGGCTCGTGGTTCAATCGCGATATTCGTACTCAGACGCAATGGTGGATCGTCCTCAAATGGGTGACTACCGTGGACCGTTGCGGTCGTCCCGCTCGATGACACGCCTCGCCGGATTACGCTGATCATGGAAGTGACCCCGGCCGAGGGTCAGACCGGCGCGGAGGTCAAGACCCGTGAATACGCCCAATCTGCGCGGCAATTGGGGGCCACGAAGAAGGCGCTTGGGCTACCTCTCCAACCGCGGTGTCACATAGGGCCACGACAGGTGATCTGGACCGACGACTGATATGGCGAGCCGCCGATGACGGGCAAAAATGAACCATCACCGTATCAGCCCGATCGATCATGCCATCGACGGCGCCGAAGTTGTGCTGCATATCGCTGACCAGCACAGCGCTGTGCCCGGCGTCGATCGTCCGGCTTGCAGACCATCCCCCATAACCTATGCTGATCCAAAAGACGCGAGGGAACGCAATGGCCGAGAGATGGACACGTCGGGTATTGGTGCTGGCGGCAGCCGTTACGCTGCTGCCGACTGGACACGCTGGCGCGCAGCAGCATTATGCTCCGGGCGTCAGCGACACTGAAATCAAGATTGGCCAGACGATGCCATACAGCGGACCCGCTTCCGCGTATGCCCAGCTTGGTCGGGTAGAGGTCGCCTATTTTGCGTGGCTCAATCAGCGCGGCGGAATCAACGGGCGCAGGATTACTCTGATCAGCGTTGACGACGGTTACAATCCCGCGAAGGCTGTGGAGCAGGTGCGCAAACTGGTCGAGCAGGACGAAGTTGCGGCCATTTTCAACGTGCTGGGCACGCCGATCAACATGGCGATTCGGAAATACCTGAACGCCAAGAAAGTGCCGCAACTGTTTGTCGCGGCGGGCTCGCCGAATTTCGCCGACCCCGAGCATTATCCTTGGACCATCGGCTGGCAACCCACCCTGACAACGGAGGCAAAGTTCTACGCCGCACACCTCCTGGCAACCGCACCGGAATCCAAGGTAGCCGTGCTGTATCAGAACGATGATTTTGGCAGGGGCCTGTTGGATGGTCTGACGGCGGGGCTGGGGGACAAGGCCAAGGCGATGATCATTGCCACGGCCAGCTACGAGGCAACGGACCCCACGATCGACTCGCAGATTGTTACGTTGCAGGCGTCAGGCGCCGACACGCTATTTCTGTTTACCTACTCCAAGCAGGGCGCTCAGGCGATCCGCAAGGCTGCGGATATCGGTTGGAAGCCAGTGCGATATATTCATCTCGGTGCGGCCTCGGTCGCGGCGACGTTCAAACCGGCGGGCCTCGACAAATCGATTGGTGTGATGACGGCTGGGTTCATCAAGGACGCGAGCGATCCGCAATGGGCCAATGACGCAGACCAGAAGGCTTGGCGGGCCTGGATGAACGAGAACATGCCGGGCGCCGATCTCAGTGATTCGGTTAATGTGGCGGGTTATTCGTTCGCACAGACATTGGAGCAGGTGCTGCGCCAATGCGGCAACGACTTGTCGCGGGAGAACATCATGCGCCAAGCCGCAAGCCTGCACGATTTTCGCCTGCCTATGCTGCTGCCGGGCAGTTTGATCAACACCAGCCCGACGGACTACCGGGTGATCACGTTCATGAAGCTCCAGCGGTTCGATGGCAGGAGTTGGGATTTTCTGCCCTGACCCGGCTGCGCCGATCCGGCCTGCCTCCGCGTGCACCCGTCATGGTTCGTAGCCATTCACCCGCACGGCTTCGGCAATTTTCGATTCGGATCGTCTTCTTCATCGCCGGGTTCGGGATGGCGGCCTGGGCGCCGCTCGTACCGTTCGCCAAGGCTCGAATCGGCATGGGCGATGGAGTGCTTGGGTTGCTCCTGCTCTGTCTTGGCATGGGGTCGATCCTTGCGATGCCGTTTGCGGGGGCATTTGCAGCGCGCCTGGGATGCCGTCGCGTCATCATCGGCTCGGCAGTGGTCCTGTGCTTCACTCTGCCGCTGCTGGCGTCCGTTTCCACTCCGGCGCTGATGATGGCAGCCCTCGTCTTGTTCGGCGCGAGCCTGGGGTCAATCGACGTATCGATGAACGTCATGGCGATCATCATCGAACGGGACAGCGGGCGGCCAATGATGTCGGGCTTTCACGGGCTCTTCAGCCTCGGAGGAATCGCCGGGGCGGCCGGTGTCACGGCGCTGTTGGGCGCCGGAGCTTCACCAGTCCCAGCAACGCTCATTGTCGTCACCGTTATTGTCGTCGCGCTGGCGAAGGCCGCTCCGCATTTGCTCCCGTATGGCCGCAAGAGCGACGGACCAAGTTTCGCCTTTCCGCGAGGGGTGGTACTATTCATCGGCGGGCTCTGCTTCATTTTGTTCCTGACGGAAGGCGCCGTTCTGGATTGGAGCGCCGTCTTCCTGACGTCTGTGGGCAGCGTGGACCCGTCCTGCGCGGGTCTGGGTTACGCCGCCTTTGCCTCGACGATGACGATAGGGCGGCTGTCGGGCGATAAAATCGTGCAGCGCTTGGGCAATCCCAAGATGCTCGCCTTCGGCGGCATGTGCGCGGCGGCGGGATTCGCTCTGGTGACATTGGTTCCTTCTTGGCCGGTAGCCCTGCTCGGCTTTGCATTGGTCGGCTTGGGCTGCTCGAATGTCGTACCGGTGCTGTTCACCAGCGTCGGCCGTCAGACCGCCATGCCTGAAAGTGCGGCGGTTCCGGCGATTACAAGTCTGGGCTACGCCGGCATCCTCCTCGGCCCGGCGGCGATTGGGTTGGTGGCGAAGGCTGCCGGCCTGTCGGCGGCGTTCCTGATCCTGGCTCTTGGGCTGGTTGGTGTTGCTGCGAGCGGTCGGCTGCTGCGGCTGTAAATTCGGTTCCGCGTCCGCCGGCCGCGAGCCGGCCGGCCATCGGATTGATACGCTTCATCCCCCGTATCCGCAGAGGCGTTGTCGGGCACCGGCAGGGACCAGAGGAGTTCGCGTGTGCCGATGCGCACGGTGCGCTGACGGTCCATTCGTATCCGCCAAAATGAATTTGTTTATTGCGGCTATCCTTTCGTCTCGATCACAGTTATTTCTCCGGTTTTGCTTGGCTGTTTTTCAAAACGGTCATCACCTCGGACCTGCCGAGGAAAGTTTCCGCGACAAGCGTTCCAAACAGAAGGGCACCCTATCGGAGGCCACTCGAGCAACGGTGCCAGGTGAGCCATCCCCTTCGCGGCCGGTCAGACCGAGCTCGCCGGCATGGCCGCCACAGACCTCATGCGCGATTACTGTTGGCGCTCCCGATCCATGCTGAACGCTGCAACCGGGAGAGGAAGGCGCCGCGCCGCGCTTGACGCCACCACCATCGCCGCCATCTGTTGCCTGGACAACTACGCCCAGGGGTTCCCATGCCGGCACTCGGTCGTGCCCTGCTCGACGCTCTCCGCGACCACGGCGCCAAGGAAATCTTCGGTATTCCCGGCGACTTCGTCCTGCCGTTCTTCAAGGTGATCGAGGAGAGCGGCACGCTGCCCTTCTATACACTCAGCCACGAGCCGGCGGTCGGTTTCGCGGCCGATGCGGCGGCACGGTTCCACGCGTCCATCTCCGTTGCCGTCGCGACCTGGGGTGCCGGGGCGTTCAATCTGGTGAATTCGATCGCCGGCGCCTATGCTGAACGCTCGCCGGTGGTGGTCATCTCCGGCGCGCCGGGGGTCGCAGAGCGTGCCTCGGGGTGGCAGCTCCATCACATGTCGCGCGCCGTCGACACGCAATCACGCATCTTTCGCGAGATCACGTGCGATCAGGCGATCCTCGATGATCCCGCACGCGCACCCGCCGAGATCGCGCGCGTGCTGCGCAGCGCCCGCGAGTTTTCGCTTCCCGTCTATATCGAGACTGCCGCGCGATCTTGTCGGCACAGAGGTCGGGGCGGTGGAGACCCTGCCGCCGCGGCCGGCTGATCCGGACGCGCTCAGCGAATGCGCCGACGAGGTCGTCGCCCGCCTGCGCGCCGCCTCACGCCCCGTGCTGATGGTGGATGTCGAGACCCGCCGTTACGGCGTGGAGGACAAGGTCGCGCGGCTGGCTCGACGGCTCCATTTGCCGGTGGTGACGAGTTTCATGGGGCGTGGCCTGCTGTCTGCACATCCCGATCTGGTCCGCGGCACCTATCTCGGCGCCGCCGGTGATCCCGGGATCACCGCCCTGGTCGAGGACAGCGATGGCCTGCTCCTGCTCGGCGTCATCCTGTCCGACACCAATTTCGCCGTCTCCCAACGCAAGATCGACATGCGCCACGCGATCCTGGCGCTCGACCGCAAGGTGCGGGTCGGCCATCATACCTACGCCGAAATCCCACT
Organism: uncultured Alphaproteobacteria bacterium; assembly: GCA_963817185.1. Taxonomy (GTDB): domain Bacteria; phylum Pseudomonadota; class Alphaproteobacteria; order Acetobacterales; family Acetobacteraceae; genus Rhodopila. The sequence continues at coordinate 1,188,437 of CAWFNN010000009.1, forward strand.
CGACGCACTGGTCGACGCGCTGCTCGTCAGGGCGGCCGCGGAGACCGCCGCATCGCCCGCGCCCGCCGCCGCGCCGCCGCCCCCGCCGAGCCATCTGCGCGCCGAGGACGGGCCCCTCGAGCCGTCGGACGTCGCTGCTGCGATCAACGATCTCTTCGCCGCGCACGGCGCCATGCCGATCGCGGCGGATATGGGCGATTGCCTGTTCACAGCAATGGAAATCGCCAACACCAGTCTGGTCGCGCCCGGCTACTACGCCGGCATGGGCTACGGCGTGCCCGCCGGCCTCGGTGCCTGCGTCGCGACCGGGGCGCGGCCGCTGATTATGGTCGGCGACGGCGCCTTCCAGATGACCGGGTTCGAGCTCGGCAATTGCCGCCGCTACGGCTGGGACCCGATCGTGGTGGTGTTCAACAATATGAGCTGGGAGATGCTCCGCGTGTTCCAGCCGGAGAGCCGGTTCAACGACCTGCGGGACTGGCACTTCGCCGAACTTGCCGGGCCGCTCGGTGGCGACGGCATCCGGGTCCGCACCCGCCGCGAACTGGCCGCCGCCCTCGAAGCCGCGCACGCCACGCGCGGACGGTTTCAGCTCATCGAAGTGATGCTGCCGCGCGGTCAGACGTCCGAGACGCTCGCCCGTTTCGTCGCCGGATTCAAGGCAGCGCGCGAGCGGCGGAACTGAGTTTTCAGCCGCATTCGATGAAACTGCGACCAACAAGGGTCCGACGCCGCTTTCGCGAATATGCGGGCATGGAGAGTGGAGCCGCACCCATGACCGGGGAATTGAAATCTGCTTCTTTTCCCCTCGGACGTCAGCGTGTGCGATTAAAGCAATACCAACCTGACTCGAATCGCGAAGCGACCTCAGGCTTATGAAATTGCTCGATAAATATGAGCTGGAGCGTTTCCACGAAAGGTGAAACGTCCTAGTGTGGTGGTTCCGAAGTCCGCCATACTGTGGATCATCCCCGGAGCGGACTTCGGAACCACAAACCACACTGGAAACAATGCTTTGCTAGTGTCCTCATCGATTCGGAAGTTCGTGAGGCGGCTGATCCAGGCATGGCTCCGAATCGGGACACTAGAGCATGATCGCGCTGAGCGGAACGTCCACGGCGCGTAAATCATGCGATCAAACAAAGACCTGGACCATTTTCGTCATGCACAGTCAGGATGAAAATGGTCTAGCAGTCGCGCGTGCTGGCTAGACGGAGCAGCCCGCGCAGGTCGGTCTCGCGTTCCAGGGCCCAGAGCCGCGCGATCAGCGGCTCTGCATTGGCGCCAAGACCGGCGTCACGCATCGAGACGGTGGTCTTTTCGGCGAGGTCGCCGTCGGTCAGCGGGCTTTCCCGGCTGCCGCGCGCGGCGAGGACCGTCTGTTCCAGACGTTGCCCGTCGGCCAGGTGAAGGGTGACGGTGGAGGCGCCCTTCGGCAGCTCAGGCGCCAGCACCGCGGTCACTTTGCCGCGTAGATCCGCCACCGCCTGGTCCCGTACGGCGGCGGGCGCGAATTCGGGCACCCCGGCCCGGCCATACAGCAGGGCCACCGCGACGCAGTGGTGGATGCTCACCCGGGCGTCGCGCTCGTTGTTCACCACGCGATCGCCGCGCGCCAGCAGCAGCGCATCGCCCTGTACGGTCACCTGGGCAATCCGGTCGGTGGTGATGCCATGCGCCTGCCGCAGGGCCAGGCAGGCATCGATCACCGCATGCATCACGATACCGGCCGGGTAGGGCTTGTAGGTGTTGGCCAGCAGTTCCCAGTGCGTGCCGAGCCCGACCGTGGCCTCGTCCCAGTGATCGCCACCACCGCAGGCCTGGGCCCAGCCCAACCGGCCTTCCAGCGCGGCCGGTGCCGCCTCGTACCCGGCTTCGGCGAGCAGGGCGGCCACGATGCCGTTCCGCGCCGCGCTGCCGACGCCGACGTTCTTCGCCGCGGTGGCAAGGTTTTCGACCAGGCCGGCCGACTGGCTGGCCGCGATGCCCAGCGCATGCCCAGACTGGGCCGACGACAGCCCCAGCAGCCGCGCCACCGCGGCCGCGGCACCGAACACGCCGCAGGTTGCGGTGATGTGCCAGCCGCGGGCGTAGTGCCCGGGCGAGACGGCATTGCCGATGCGACATTCGATTTCCGCGCCGAGAACGAAGGCCTCCAGCATCGCGCGTCCGGACAAACCGCGCGCCTCGGCCAACGCCAGCACCGGCGCGGCAACTGGGGCCGCGGGGTGGATGACTGTCCGCAGATGCGTGTCGTCGTAATCGAGCAGATTGGCGCTGACCGCGTTGACGAAGGCGGCCTCGGGCGGATCCAGCCGATCCGGTCGGCCGAGCAGCGTCACCCCCTGCCGCGTGGTCCTGTCGCCGGCCTCGAAAGCGCGGAAGACGCGCACCAGGGTCTCGCTGGCGTCCGAACAGCCGGACCCGATCGCACAGCCGAAGAAATTCACAAGCGCCCGCCTGGCCTCGTGCAGCACCTGCTCCGGCAACTCGGTGCCCGCGCAACTGGCGATGAAGGTGCCAAGCTGCTCACCGACATAGTCAATCCTGGTCATCGACGTCTCCTCATGGTGGTGGAGCGGCATCGAAGCACATGGCGGGGCGGGACGCGCTCATCCCGCGGTCGTTGACTGGCCATGTCGGTAAACGCTCGCGAATATCGAGAAGTGGATGCGAGACAGCCCTTCGCTCGTTTCGTCAATTGGTATGGTTGCTGTTGGAACGATACAAGCCGGCGACAGCACGCGATCAACAAACGGGGAAGCGCTGAACCAGACGTCACCCGCTTCGTTCGCTCGTCATGGCAAGCTGTATCAATCGGACCGCTGGCAACTGGCGCCTCGTCGACCTTCGCGCCGCCGCGGAAAGCTATCGGGTCGTCGCCCGCCAGTTCATAGAACCCCAGGCTGTGCGCGCTCTGGAAGAAATCGCTGCGTACTACGAATCGCTGGCGATCCGGGCGATGTCCGGCGGATGGCACGATGAATCGGCCAAGGGGTTGCCTGTCGTGGCTTTTGGACAGCCAGACGAACTCCGGCATGCTACGAGCCGGTGGCGATGATCAGGAGATGATCAGGAAAGGACAGGTTCAGAACATCAAAGGACAGGTTCAGAACATCAAAGGACAGGTTCAGAACATCAAAGGACAGGTTCAGAACATCAAAGGACAGGTTCGGAACATCAAAGGACAGGTTCGGAACATCGGTGGCAGAGACATCAGTGCCCAGGCAGAGTTCATCGCCGGACTGGTCCAGGTGGCCGCCTGAGACGTCATCTCATCTCCTGATGGCACACGGACCAACGCTGAACTTTGCAACGGAACCGGTTAGGCTCCCGGAGGTCGGCGACTGAGCAGCTGGGTCCCCGCATGCAGGAACTGGCTGAGAAAGGTGCGTAAGCGGGATGGTCACAGCGGCCGCCCCACGCGACGTATTCGACGGATCCTGCCTGCCTGCGGGATTGGGTGTGCAGCCCGGCTGTCTTGGTCACCTGCTTGCGGGCGCCGACGGTAGCCGCTCCCAGACTGGGATCCAGCATAGACGGCTGCCGTCCGGCCGGTCATCGCACCTCACTGCGCCCGCGTGCGCGCCGGCCACGACGGGCGCGGCGCCCCGAAACCAGTATCCGCCCGCTGCCCCGGCCAACAATGCCGCGGCCAGCATCCCCGCCCCGATCAGCGTGTTCCGGGTGCCTGGAACCGCGACGATACCGGCCGCCCGAGCCGGAAGACCATGAACGTGGGCGCGGCGCAAATCGTCGTCCGGCACGGATGGCTTTGCCAGATCGTCGCTCTGCACAGATGCCTGTATCTGCTTTGCGAGCGTCTGACTGCCGGTCAATGTGACCTTGTAGAGCGCCTCCAGATGCACTGACAGCGCCTGAATCGGATAACGAATGGGATCATCCTGCAGCGCGCCCATCTGAACCAGACGGGCGATCTCGACCCGAGCCTCCGCAACCACTTGGCCCATCTCCGTCAGGGCCGCTTCACCTGCCGCGGTCGGCTCCGGGCCTTCTCCGCTTCGCTTCCGGAGCACCACCACTAGGGTAGCCAGGACGTAATCGGTGCCAATTCAGCGGCCATCGCCGTCAGCCAATTGCGGACCCTGGACCGATCGAAAGGGCCGAGCGGTGCGACTTTTCGACCCTTGGGCGACAACGCGTCGCGGGCCTGGACAAAGCTGAGGCGCTTCGCCTCGATCTCCTGAGCGACGGCAGCGTCAAGTCGCGGCATCCAGATCTCGACCGCCCCACGCCCCACGGCCGCTTTGTACGCGCTGTGCCGAAGCACCCGGGCGAAGCTTTCCTCACGCTCGGCCATCGGATCCGACAACCCCTCATTGCGCACGAGGACAGTCGCGGCCGGCCGAAAGCCCAGGGCTTCGAATGATGCCAGGGAAGCCAGGTCATCAACGCGAGGGCCCAGCGTGTATACGGCGACAGGGGCAATCCCAGATTCCTCCAGCGCTGCCGCCAGGTCCGGCACCGTGGCCAGCAGTTTGTGAAGCGAGGTGTCGCCGCCACCCAGGTCGACGAGCGCGGACACCTTTTCATCCATCGTATGTCGCAAGAGCGCCTCCAGCCAACGCGATGTGGCCGCCGCGTCATTTGTCGGGGGCTCGGCGACGTCGGTCAGATAGTTCTTCAACGAACGATTTTGCGGATCCGCCGCTGCCACGATCGGCAAGCCGCCGCGTCCCGCGCTCTGCTCCGCCGCCCAGCGCAACAGGGTGGTTTTACCGGAACGGCCCGGGCCGATCGCGAACCACACCTTCGCCTTGCCGGAAAGATCAATACCTGCATCCAGTCGCGCAACCTCGGATGGCGCGGCCGAGGCGGGTGGCAGACCCACTGGCAACTCTTCCTCCCCGGCAAGATCGCGGCGGGGACGAAAATCGAGCACGGTGGCTTTTTGTCTCGTAGTCATAACGGTTTGCTGCTCCTCAGCGGATCCTGGCGGGTCGGAAGGTGAGACGGGGTGGCGACTCCTCAGACGGCTCCAGCACATCGGCCGGCGCCAAGGAGCTGGCTGGCGCGGGAATGCCCGGCCTGGGTCGGGTCAGGCGGTCGGATGCCGATGGCTCCTTTCCTTGCCTGCCCTTGCTGCGCCGTTTGTCCCGATCACGGGAAACCCTCAGCCATGCGGCACGGACGGAATTCGCGTTCGGCGGTTTGCCTTTATCGTCAACCTGACCGGCTTCGACAGCCGTCTCCGCCAGCGCCGTCCAGCTCGGGCGGGGACGCGACATCGCCCGCGCTATGTCCGAATAATTTGCCTGCAGCCACAGATACAAAGGCGATCGCCGGCGGTTAGCCTTTTCAAGGATGCGTTTCGCAAGATCGCCTCTAGCCGCCATTCTCAGCCAATCCCGTGCGATTCGGTGCACGAAATCTGCATGTGGCATGTTCGTGATGTCAATTTGGAATCATCGTCCGGTAGCGTTATCGAATAGCAATAATGTATCGCTGGTGTACATCATCGGGCGAACATGCCAGGCCTCGCCCTCGCTAGAGCATGATCGCGCCGAGCGAAACGTCCCCGGCGCGTGAATCATGCGATTAAACAAAGAGATAGACCATGTTCGGCCTGCACAGTCAGGCTGAAAATTGTCTAGTCAGGCTGAAAATGATTTAGCGAGGCTTGGCGCGCAGCCCCAGGCCTTCCTCGTCCTCCGGCAGCGGCAGACCCAGGACGGCGCGCAACCCGGGCTGGTTGTCTTCCAGCCGAAGTTCGCCGCCGTGCAGATAAGCGACAGCCAGAACCAGCGACAATCCCAGCCCCGATCCCGGCGTGCTGCGCGCGGATTCGCCGCGATAGAACCGGTCGGTCGCTTTCTCCCGTTCGCACGCGGCTATCCCTGGTCCCTGATCGCTCACCGCGACGAAGATCTTGATGGCGACGGACACGCTTACCCGCACCGTCCCGCCCTCTGGCGAAAATTTGACCGCATTGTCCACCAGGTTGGCAATCGCCTGCTGGATCATCGCCTTGTCGCCGTAAGCCGGCACCGCCTCGGGCATGTCGACCTGCAGGACAATGCCGCGCTCTTCCGCGACCGCGCCGTACAGATCGGCGACCTCGGCCACCAGGGGAACCAGATCCACACGCGCGAAGGAAGACCGGCGAGATCCTGCCTCGATCTCGGCGATGCGCAACAGGGCCTGGAACACCGCGACGATGCCGTCGAGGTCAGCGGTGGCGCGCTCGATCGCCGCCCGCAAATCGTCGGGAGTCTCGGCATGCAGCGCCGCGTCCTCCAGCCTGGTTCGGGCGCGCGTGATCGGGGTGCGCAGGTCGTGCGCGATCGCGTTCGACACTTGCCGCACCCCGTCCATCAGACGGCCGATCCGGTCCAGCATGTCGTTGATCACTTCCGCGACCTGGTCGAACTCATCGCCGCGGCCGGTCAGCTTCACTCGCTGTGCAAGGTCGCCGGCGGCAATCGCGGTCGCCGTGGCCGAGACGTTGGCCAGCGTGCGGCGGAACAGGCTGCGGACCACGAGCGCACCCACCGTCGCCATCAGCAGCACGACGATCACCGCCCATAGCAGCGCGTCGGTCAACAGCGTTTGCAGCCGGGCGCGCACCTGGACATCGCGGCCAATCAGCAGGTGAAAGCCCCCGGGCAACTCATACCGCTGCACATTCGCGATCGACCGCATGCCCGCCCGGATGACCGGCAGTCCGTACCACGACCCCGCCTCGGTCACCGACGGCGGCCAGCTCGCCAGGTTGCCGGCAATGCGCTTCATATCCGGACCGACCAGCAGGTAGATCGCGTCGTCGTCGATATTTTGCGCCAGCCGGTCCTCGATTGTCACAACCAGGGCCGGAAGGCCGCCATCGGCCCATCGTTCCGCCAGACCCTGAGCGTCGGCGTTGATCGCCGCTTCGGTCTGCCGGTCCAGCAATCCGGCCGTCGCCCACCACAGGAAGATCGCAAGAGCCATGGCGCTCAGGGCCAGCAACAGGGCGTAGATCACCCCGAAGCGGAAGCCGGCGGATCGGAACAGGCCGCTGGGGATCATGCGTTTTTGAAATAACCGAGGCCATCGGGGGCGAAGCGGCACACACCACCCGCTGCCTCATGAAAGGCCATCGAAAGTCCCGGGCACGCCCGCCATCTGCGCCTGGGCAGGCATCGACCCGCAGGCCTGGATGATCGGCGCGCTTCCGCCATGACGAAAAGCATCGGCGGTCCTCTCGTTACCCGCCATTACCTCACGATACTACAGCTGTTCCGCCCGCAACATGTAGCCGGCATTACGCACGGTATGGATCAGACCGGTCGGGAACGGCTTGTCCACCTTCTGCCGCAGGCGGGACACGTGCACATCGATCACGTTGGTCTGCGGATCGAAATGGTAATCCCACACACCTTCCAACAGCATGGTGCGGGTCACCACCTGTCCGGCGTGCCGCATCAGGTACTCCAGCAGGCGGAATTCCCGGGGTTGCAGATCGATCTTCTGCCCGGCACGCTTTACCTGCCGGGACAGCAGATCGAGCTCCAGGTCCTCGACCACCAGCTTGGTCACCGGCCCCTCGCCCTTGCCCCGACGATTCAGTGCCTCGACCCTGGCCAGCAACTCGGCGAAGGCGAAGGGTTTCGTCAGATAGTCGTCGCTCCCGGCCTTCAGACCTTTGACCCGGTCATCGACCTCGGCCAGGGCGGACAGGATCAGCACCGGAACAGCGTTCTTCTGGGCGCGCAGGGTCTCCAGGATTTTCAACCCGTCAATGCCGCCAGGCAGCATGCGATCCAGAACGACCGCGTCGAATGTCTCGCTCGCGGCCATGAACAATCCGTCGCGCCCGTTATCCGCGTGCTCCACCACGTGGCCCGCCTCGCGCAAGCCGCGCACGACGAAGCCGGCCACGTCCTTATCATCTTCGACAACCAGGATTCGCACATCGTTCTCCTCTGTTCCCACTCACGTGACGCGGCATCGACACACCTGCGACCGGGTATCGCTGCGAGGCGACAGGCGGTCCGCGTTCCACACCCTCGGCACTGCGCGACCCCATGCTAGCCTGCCTGCTGCTCGGCCGGCCGGCGGCCGACATTCACCGGTATTTCCATCTCACGCCCCTGCCGCCGGATCGTGAGGCGCACGCTTGCGCCAGGAGAAACCACGGCAACAGCGCGGATCAGTCCTCGCGAGCTGTCAATCTTATCGCCATTGACGGCCGTGACCACGTCCCCCGCCCGCAGCCCCGCTTTCGCCGCCGGTCCGTTGCGATCCAGCGTCGCGATCGTGACACCCTCATCACGGTCCTCGACCGACACACCAAGCCAGCCGCGCGCGATCGAACCCTTGGCCAGAAGCTGCGCAACGATGTGGTTGACCGCCTCGCTGGGGATGGCGAACCCGATGCCGACCGAGGCGCCGGTGGGAGAGACGATCACGGAACTGACGCCGATCACCTCGCCTTCCATGTTGAACACCGGCCCGCCCGAGTTGCCGGGATTGATCGGGGCATCCAGTTGCAGGAAATTGTCGAAGGGACCGGAACCGAGGTCACGGCCCTCCGCCGAGATGATCCCGACAGACACCGATCCGCCCAGCCCGAACGGGTTGCCGGCGGCCATGATCCAGTCGCCGACCTCGGCCCTCCGTGAATCGCCCCATGGAACACTCGCCAGGGCGTCCCTGGTCTTCACCTTGATCACCGCGATGTCGGTCAGTTCGTCACGGCCCAGTACGGTCGCGGGAAGCTGCCGCCCGTCGGTCAGCGACACGACGATCTTGTCGGCATGATCCACCACGTGGTTGTTGGTGACGATGATGCCGGACGGATCGATGATGAAGCCTGATCCGGCGCCCGCCACCTGCTCGCGTCGGTTGCCGAACCGCCGGCGGAATTCGCGGCCGAGCGGGGTGTCGCGCAGTTCAGGCGGCAGTTCGCTCAACACTTCGCCGCCCGACACGGTCTCCGTCACCGCGATATTCACCACCGCCGGCAATACTTTCTTCACCAGCGGCGCCAGGCTCTCGGGTGCCGCCCGGGCGCTCGCCGGCTGCGGTGAGCAGGCAGTCACCAGCAGCGCCACGCTGAGCAACAGGTCCCGGGAGAACCGTTGCCAGGCCATCGGGTTTGGCCGGAGATCTGTGCGGACGGCTGACATGTAAGGTGCTTCTCCGGGTAGCGGCATTTGTCAGCAGCACATGGCATGTGACCGAGGCTGTAACAAGCAACCACCAGATCAGTTTGTTGATCAGTTTTAAGCGGGATTGGAACCGTCGTCCGGCCAGCGGTGCCTGGGATACCGTCCGCGCATCTCGCGGCAGACGTCCCGCCAGGCGCCTTTCCAGAAGCCTCCCAGGTCGGCTGTCACCGCGATAGGGCGCCCGGCAGGCGATAACAGCGCGAACCGCAGCGGGATGCGGCCGCCGGCAAGCGATGGCGTTGCCGCCATGCCGTAGAAGGCCTGCGCCTTGGCGGAGGCCATCGGTGGCGCCGCGGAATAGTCGATCGCTGCGCGCCCGGACGGAAGCGATAAATGGGTCGGCAGCTCACGGTCCAGCCGCGACGCAAGGTCCCGTGACACCAGGCCGCGCATGATGGCGTGCAGGTCCAGTTTTTCGACCTCCGACAGACGGGTCATCCCCGACAGATACGGGGTCAGCCAGTCCCGGACCGTGGCCTTGAGCATCGGATCGCTGACGTCCGGCCAGCCCGCGTCAGGTTCGATCGACTGCATCAGGGCGATCCGATCCTGTAGTTGACGGGTGATGTCGGTCCATGGCAGCGGGCGCAGGTCCTGCGCCGCGATGATGCCGGCGAGCGCTTCGGCGGCCAGTGCCGGATCGCCGGGTTCGGTCCGGTCGGACAGCACAAGCGCGCCAAGACGCCGGCGCCGTCGCGCCAGCACCGTCCCGCTTACCGGATCGAAGCCAGGCTCCACCTGCTCGGTTATTCGCGCGGCAAGCAGGGGCGGCAGGGCGTCGGGGTCGAGCGGCGCGGCCAGCCGGATGCGAGACGCGGTCTTCAGTTCCAGCGACGCAGCGACCAGCAGCCCCGCCTTGGCGAGTGCGTCGGTGACGGGAATGCGCGCGCTCCCGCCGCCGGACAGCCGGAACGACCCAGGCTCCCCACGCCGTTGCGCGATGCGGTCCGGGAAACCGGCGGCGAGCAGCGGCCCTGGATCGCCGGCGGGTTCGGTATCTGACGGCACACCCAGCCGGCGCCGATACTGGCCCGCGGCGCGGCGGATTCGACCCAGGACACCCCGGTCGGCGCCATGGGCGGCATCATGGTCGCCATGGGCGATGGCGGCGAGGCGCGTCGTGATGTCCGCTGGCGCGTCCTGGGTGCGCAGCGGGTCGCGTTCCTCCAGCAGCGCCGCCAGGTCAGCGGCCAGCGAGGCCTGTCCAGCGGTGCCGGCGGCCAGCATCATTGCCGCCAGCCGCGGATGGGCGCCGATCCGCGCCATGTCCCGCCCGGCCTGGGTGATACGGTCCCGGCCGTCCAGCGCGCCCAGGTCTTTCAGCAATGCGGCGCCGGCGGCCAGCGCACCAGCCGGGGGCCTGTCCTGGAACGGCAGGTCCGTGGCAGCGGTGCCCCAGGCGGCGCATTCCAGCACCAGTCCGGACAGTTCGGCGTCCAGGATTTCCGGCCGGTCGAATGCCGGGAGACCGCGGTGCAACGCCGGCGACCAGACGCGGATTGCAACGCCGGGTGCCTCCCGTCCGGCACGTCCGGCCCGTTGCTCCGCGGCGGCCCTCGACACGCGGACGGTGGTCAGCCGGGTCAGTCCCGTTGCCGGGTCCAGCCGCGGCACGCGGCGCCAGCCGCCGTCCACCACGATGCGGACACCCGGGACGGTCAGCGACGTCTCCGCGATCGAGGTTGCGAGCACGATCCGGCGCGTCTCGGCCGGACGAAGCGCGCGGTCCTGCTCGGTCGGCGGCAAGTCGCCGTGCAGCGGCAGGACCAGCGCGCCGCATCCCTCCAGCGCTGCTTGGGTGCGGCGGATTTCCGCCATCCCAGGGAGGAAGGCGAGAATGTCGCCCTCGTATCTGCTGAGTGCGCCACGGATTGCGCGCGCAACGGCGTCCGCCAGATCGCGAATATGGCCGATGTCGCGCGGCTGTTGTTCGATGCTCACCGGGAACATGCGCCCGGCGCTTTCGACGACTTCTGCGTCCATCAGGCCGGACAGCCGCGCGCCGTCGGCGGTGGCCGACATCGCCAGCAGCCTCAAATCGGGGCGCAGCATGCGCTGCAGGTCGAGACAGAGCGCCAGCCCAAGATCGGATTCGAGCGAACGCTCGTGGATCTCGTCCAGGATGACGGCGGCGACGCCCTCCAGCCCGGGATCGGATTGCAGGCGGCGCAGCAGCAGGCCCTCGGTAATGACTTCGACGCGGGTTTCGGCGGAGCCGGCGCCGTCCAGGCGGGTGCGGTAGCCGATGGTGCGCCCGACCGGCTGGTCGAGCAGAAACGCCATCCGGGCAGCCGCGGCCCGGGTGGCGAGACGGCGTGGCTCCAGCATCAGGATACGGCCGTCCCCGCGCCACGGGGCGTCAAGCAGGGCGAGGGGGACGAGGGTGGTCTTGCCGGCTCCGGGTGGGGCAACCACCACAGCGTTGCGGCCGGCGTTCAGCGCGGCCTGCAGGGCGGGGAGGGCGTCGGTGACGGGCAGATCGGGCACGATGGCGGCCTGATAGAGCGCAATCGGGCGAAGCAGGCAAGGCGAGGAGCTTCGCCCCTCGACCCGATCAAAGGCCTTGCCTTTGAAATCCATTCATTAAGGTTTGAGGATGAGGGAGGGGCGACCCTGCAATCGCGACATCGCTGTCGGCCCGTTCATTGGGTCCAGGCGCCGTGCTCGTCGTGTATACATACGCTTGGCACCCTGCGGGTCGAGGGTGGTCCCTCGCTTGTGCGCCTGTCCTGCCCGTGCGTGTTTCGCCCCAACGCCGGCCCTGGGGGTGACTTCCCGCGCCAGGGCGGCTAGGAGTCGCGGCCTGTCGCATCTCGGTGCGGCATTCCATGAACCCGCACGGGGAGCAAAGAACCTATGACGATCAAGGTCGGCGACACGATTCCGTCCATGAAACTGATGGTCGCAACCGCGGACGGTCCGAAGGAGATCTCTACCGACGAGATCTTCAAGGGCAAAAAGGTGGTCCTTTTCGCGGTTCCGGGTGCCTTCACCCCAACCTGCAGCGCCAAGCATCTGCCCGGCTTCGTGCAGAATGCCGATGCGCTGAAAGCCAAGGGCGTCGATACAATCGCCTGTATCGCGGTCAACGACGCGTTCGTCATGGGGGCATGGGGCAAGGACCAGGGCACCGGCGACAAGATCACCATGCTGGCCGACGGCGCTGCCGCCTTCGCCAAGGCCATTGGCCTTGAGCTCGACCTGAACGCCCGCGGCATGGGTTGGCGCAGCCAGCGCTACGCCCTGATCGCCGAGGACGGCAAAGTCACCCATCTCGGCGTCGAAGCACCGGGCGGGTTCGAGGTCAGCCGGGCGGAAGCCATCCTCGCCGCGCTCTGAGGCCGGTTCGGCGGCCCATGTATCACATGCGGCCGCCCGCCGATCTTCGCGGTCGTGATCAACCCAAAGCTCTCAGCCGTCCCGGCTAATTGTTACTAACGAGGAATAATTGGTTGCTGAGAGCGCTCCTGTTCCCTCGCCGGCCCTCGCCGGCGCAGCCGCCACACTCGCCGTGCTGCCGGCTGTTGGCTTTCTCGAAACCTCGTGCGCCGGACCGCCTGTGTTTCGGCTCATGCTCGATCCTCTCTCACACGCCATCCCGGTCGGGGTCGCCCGCATGTCTCGCAACGCCAAAAACGCACTTGCAGGGCGTTGCCGCAACCGCGGACGCAAAGCAACGCCGGCATGCCGCACATCACTCATCCTCGTTTCGGCGCTGCTGGCCGCCACGTTGCCGTTAAGGGTCGAAGCCCAGACTCCAGCGAACCCGGCGGACCAGCCCGCGTCAAACGGCCCCAATCCTCCCGTTTCGTCCACACCTGGCGCCGCACCTGCAGAGGGCACGACTAACAACATCTGGCAGCGTGATACCTTGACCGGCAATTGGGATGGCTTACGCAGCGCACTCGAGGCAGCAGGCGTGAAGTTCGGTTTGCAGGAACAAAGCGAACTTTGGGGCAACCTGACCGGCGGACTGAAGCAGGGCGCGGTTTATGACGGTTTGACTACGGCCAGCGTCTCGTTCGACCTGGGAAAGCTGGTCGGATGGCAGGGGGCGACATTTTTCGTGGACGCCTACCAGATACATGGACGCGGCCCTTCCGGTAATCTCGTCGGCAACCTGCAACTCGTCAGCAACATCGAGGCGACGCGCGATACCAAGCTTTACATGCTGTGGTTGGAGCAGAAGCTGCTGGACGGGCGGCTGACCATCCGCCTTGGTCAGGAAGGCGCCAACGACCAGATGATGATCACCCAGTACGGCGCCTTGTTCCTCAATTCGAGTTTCGGTTTTCCCGGACTTCCGGCAGCGGACCTGCCGCAAGGCGGCCCGAATTATCCGATGGCGACGCCCTTCGTACGGGTGCAGTTTCAGCCGACTGACCGCATCACCTTGGTGGGAGCCGTGTTCAACGGAGAGCCCGCGCCCGAGGGGACCGGCGATCCGCAGCTACGCGACAAGGGAGGTATCGCCTTTCGTCTCAACGATCACGCTTTGGCGTTCGGCGAACTCTGGTATTCGCCGGATCCGGATGCCGCCGGAACCGGGCTTCCCACCACCTATAAGCTCGGTTTTTGGTACAATTCCGGGCACTTCTCTGATCAGGTCTATGACACGAATGGCCTGCCACTGGCCAGTCCGGCAAGCAACGGGATTCCGCGCTCCTACTCGCCGGATTACGCCGTTTACGGCATCGTCGACCAGAAGGTCTGGAAGAAGCCGGGAAGCAAGCAGCAGGGGATCGGCGTTTTCCTCCAGGTCATGGGCGCACCCGCTCAGTTCAACATGAGCAACCTGTTCATCGAGGCCGGAATGAACTGGCTGGGGCCGTTCGCGGGGCGGGAGAACGACACGTTCGGCTTGGGCGTCTCGTATCTCGGGATCAGCCCCGCGACCCGCCGCTACGGAAATGACGTGATCGTCTTCACCGGCGCGGGTTCGCCCTACGCCAGTAACGAGACGGTTATCGAGGCCACTTATCTCTACCAGGCATGCCCTTGGTTGGCGCTGCAGCCCGATGTACAGGTCGTCGTCAATCCGGGGGCCGGCATACCGAGCACTTTGAGCAAGACGCCTCTCAATAATGATGTGATCGCGGGTGTACGCGCCACGATCGTGTTTTGAATTGCTTTGCGCCGACGACGCGTTCGTCATGGCTGCACGGGCAAACCCCTGGGCTGCCACGCTGGTAACCCCCGACGAGGCAAACGGGATGCCCGAACGGACGACGACGCGGTAGTTTCCGAAACCGTCGCCGGCGACACGTCTGTCCGCTTCGTCCAGGCACAATGAGGACAGAACGTGGTTTAGATGTGCCAGGACAGGATCATGGCAGCCGCGGAGCGCTTCCAGTCAGTTCGGGACCGGAGGACCTGACCCGCCGGTCGATGGAACTTGCGGAAGCGTATCGATGTCGTCGACGGAGAGGTTGGCCGCCCGCACATCGAACAGCCGGTTGTTTCTCTCCGGGTTGGAAACGCCCCGGTCCGTATTTGTCGAGCTATTTCATCAGCCTGAGGTCACTTCGCGATTCGGGTCAGGCTGCTATTGCTCTACTCCCGCAAAAAGAACGTGATCGTGACAGTGGCACTCAGCGCCACCACGAACCACCGCAGCACCGCAGGCGGCAGATATAGCGCAAAGCGTGCGCCGCAATAGCCGCCCGCGATGGCGGAGACCATCATCGCCAGCATCTCCGGCCATCGCACCGCCCCGGCCACGGCGAAGCACAGCACAGCCGACCCGTTGGTGGCACTGACCAGCAAGGTGCGGGTCGCCGCCATCGCTTTCAGTTCCTCCGAACTGATCAGCGTCCAGACCGCCATCATCATCAGCCCGATCGCGCCGCCGAAATAGCCGCCATAGATCGACAGCACGAACTGAATGACGAGGAACGCCGGCCGTCCGATACGCAGGTAGCGCCGCAGCCGATCGCCCAGATGCCGCCCTCCGGCGAAGGTCAGTGTCGCCAGCAGCAGCAGCCAAGGGATGACGACGTCGAAAACCCCGCCGGGAGTAACCAGCAGCAGGATGGCGCCGACCAACCCGCCAGCAAGGCTGATCGGGACCAGCACATTGAGTCCGATTCCGGCCACGCCGCGAAGATCCCCCCGATAGGCCCAGGTGCTCGCCAGCGTGCCGGGAAAAAGCGCCACCGCGCTGCTGGCATTGGCCGCGACCGGCGGCAGCCCCACCAGGACCATGACGGGAAACGATACGAACGACCCGCCGCCCGCCACCGCGTTCATCGTGCCCGCCAGCAGGCCGGCCAGGACGAGCGGAAGAAAATGCTCTGGCAACACTTTACTCTATAGGAACGTTCTGTTCAAGTTCCGCCAGCCATGCCGCCGCGTTGCCGTCAGACGGCGCGCGCCAGTCGCCCCGTGGCGACAATGACCCGCCGGCGGAAACCTTCGGGCCATTTGGCATGGCGCTGCGCTTGAACTGACTGAAGGCGAAGAAGCGAGCAAGAAAAACCGCCATCCAGTGCCGGATCTGCTTCAGGTCGTATCTGACCCGCCGGTCGGCGTGGAAATGCGGCGGCCAGTCGCCCCGCTCCGGATCCTCCCAGGTCTGCAGCGCCATGAAGGCGATCTTCGACGGCGCGAAGCCGTAACGCAGGATATGGAACAGGGTGAAGTCCTGCAGCGCATAGGGGCCGATCTTGGCCTCGGTGCTCTGCGGGATTTCGCCCTCGGCCGCCGGCACCAGCTCCGGTGAGATTTCCGTCGAGAGGATCGCGTCCAGCGTCTCGAGCACGTCGCCAGCGAAACGTTTCGTCCCGATGATCCAGCGGATCAGATGCTGGATCAGCGTCTTGGGTACACCGGCATTGACGTTGTAATGCGCCATCTGGTCGCCGACGCCATAGGTGCACCAACCCAGCGCCAGTTCGGAAAGGTCGCCGGTACCGATGACCATGCCGCCCAGGTGGTTCGCCAGCCGGAACAGGTAGTCGGTCCGCAGCCCCGCCTGCACGTTCTCGAACGTAATGTCGTAGACCAATTCCCCGACGGAATAGGGGTGGCCCAGGTCGCTCAGCATCTGTTTCGCGGCCGGCTTGATGTCGAGTTCGCTCGCGGTCGCGCCCAGCGACCGCATCAGCTTCCAGGCATTGGATTTGGTATGATCGGAGGTCGCGAACCCCGGCATCGTATAGGCCAGGATACCGTCGCGCGGCAGCCCCAGCAGGTCGAACGCCTGCGCACAGACCAGCAGCGCCTGGGTGGAATCCAGCCCGCCGGAAATCCCGATCACCACCTTCTTCAACCCAGTCGCCCGCAGCCGCTGGGCAAGTCCGGAGACCTGTATGTTGTACGCCTCGTAGCAATCCTGCTCCAGCCGCGCCACGTCGGCGGGGACGAACGGAAAGCGCTCCAGCTTGCGGCGGAAGCCGACGTCGCCGGCCGGCGGCGCGACGGCAAATCCAATGCGGCGGAATGGGCGCGCATGGCGGCGGCGGTTGGTATCGAACGACCCCATCTGCAAGCGTTCCTGTGCCAGCATGTCGAGGTCGATATCGGCGATCGCCGCCTGGTCCGCCACGGGAAACCGTTCGGTCTCGGCCAAAGTATTGCCGTTCTCGAACACCGACGCCTGCCCGTCCCAGGCGAGGTCGGTGGTCGACTCGCCTGCCCCGGCGGCGGCATACAGATACGCGGCGAGACAGCGGGCCGACTGCGAGCGGCACAGCAGCCGGCGGGTCTCGGCCTTGCTGATGGTGATATTGCTCGCCGACAGGTTCGCCAGCACGGTTGCGCCGGCGACGGCCGCCTCGCCGCTGGGCGGGTTGGGCACCCAGACGTCTTCGCAGATCTCGGCATGGACGCTCAGGCCGCGGATGTCCGATGCTTCCCACAAGAGGTCGGTGCCGAACGGCACGGTGCGGCCACCAATGGCAATGGCGCCGCCGTCGGTGCCGTCGCCGCTGACGAAATGCCGGGGCTCGTAGAATTCACGGTAGTTGGGCAGATGGATCTTCGGCACCACACCCAGCAGTTGGCCACGGTGGATCGCCAGGGCGCAGTTGTACAGTGCGCCGAGGTGACGCAGCGGAGCCCCCACCAGCAGCAGCGGCATCAACTCGGCCGACCCCGCGACGATGGTCTCGATCGCAGTTTCGACCGCGTCCAGCACGGTCGTCTGTTGCAACAGGTCACTGATCGAATATCCGGAGATTCCCAGTTCCGGGAACACCGCCACCGCCACTGCCTGCCGGTCGCAATCCCGAGCCATGCGCAGAATGGACTGCGCGTTGGTCACCGGATCGGCCAGAGCGGTGCGAGTGGTGCAAGCGGCGACACGGGCGAAGCCGTGGCGGTAGAGCGAACGGAAACTCATGGCGGCCCTGGGTAGTGTTACCGGTAATATGGCGTGGGTCGGCGGCAAGTGCCATCCGGGTGGGGCGACCCGGCGCCGGGCCTGACCCGGCGAACTGATCCAACGACAGGACATCGAGGCGGGACGACCGGTCCGACCCCGCCGGTAGGCTGACCGGCCCAAAACGAATCGGTCGTCTTTCCGGGGGCCATATGCAATGAGCCGGGTCCCCGTCTCAGTATCCCGTCCGTGTTGCCGCGACGGTGTAGTGTTTCCGCGGGAATTCCTCGGTATAGGAGCGCAACCCTTTTCCCATCCGGGTACCCATGTCGCGATAGGGCTTGGCGCGCAGGCGGCCGACATCCAGGTCGATGCCGATGCCGGGCGTCGTCGGCAGGTCAACGAAACTGTCGCGCACGGTCAGCGGCGTCACCGCGATCTCGTCGCAGGCGGGTTTCAGATTGACGAAGCATTCGGCGATCCAGAAGTTCGGGATCATCGCCGAAAGCTGCACCGTCGCCGCAAGGCCGATCAGCGTCGAGTTGTAGTTGTGCGGCGCAATGGCCACCGCGTGCGGCTGCGCCATCGCGGCGATGTCGAGCATGGCGGAGATGCCGCCGCAGTTGCAGATGTCGGGATTGATGATGTCGGCGGCGCGCGCGGCCAGGGCCTGCGCGAACCCCTCCTTCGAGTAGATCGCCTCGCCGGTCACGATCGGCATCGGCAGCGCGCGGCGGACCTCGGCGACGAGTTCGATGTTGTCGCACAGGCAGGGTTCCTCGTACCAGCCGATGTCGTATTCGGCGATCCGCCGGCCGATGCGGATCGCGTGCATCGGGGCCAGCCGGCGATGGACCTCGACCAGCAAGGTGAAATCTGGGCCGAGCGCTTCACGCATCTGGCGGACGTAGCGCGACGACGTGATCTTCGTCTTCGCGATGGATGAAGTTGCGCCACGGGCCCGGGGAACGGGTCCCATTTCAGCGCGGTGTAGCCGGCTTCCTTGACCGCCAGGGCGCGTTCGACGTTCTTCTCGATGCTGTCGGTGCCGCTGGACCAGCCGTTGGCATAGACCTTCACCCGTTCCCGCGAGGCGCCGCCAAGGATGTTGTAAAGCGGCTGATTGGCTTGCTTCGCGACGATGTCCCACATGGCGATCTCGATGGCACTCCAGGCCGACATCAGGTCGAGCGAGGTGCGGCGCATCGCGAAGTCCTCGAACACCACCTGGGCGGTGTGGCGGATGCTGAAGGCGTCGCGGCCGATCATGTATTTGGCGAGGTCGCGCAGCAGGTGCTCGATGACCGGTTCCTTGCCGGGGGTGACGTAGGCTTCACCCCAGCCGTGCAGACCGCCTTCGGTTTCGACGCGGCAGAACAGCAGGTTCTTCGCGGTTCCTGGGTCGAACAGGAATGTCTCGATGCGGGCGATTTTCATTGGCGTGTTTCCTCGGGGCTGGTTTCTTTGGGGTCCGTTGCAGGGATGTCACGCGCGGCCGGCGCCCCGGCGACCCGCCATCGCCTTTCGGCGACCCCGTTGATTCGCTACACCGCGCCGATGCACCCGACCATCCTGTTCCAGGACCAGCGCTTCGTCGTGATCGACAAGCCGGCGGGGCTGCCGGTGCATCCCGGGCCATCCGGCGGGCGCAGCGTCGAGGACTGGTTCGGGGTCCTGTCCCGGCGCAAGGATGGACCCTGGCTGGTCCATCGGCTGGACGCGGATACCGCGGGCTGCCTCGTCATCGCGTTGCGGCGGGCGCCCCTGCTCGCGGCGCAGGCCTTGTTCGCGTCCGGCGCCGTGCGCAAAACGTACTGGGCCGTGGTGCGGGGCGAGGTTTCCGGCGATCACGGCATCATCGACCGCGCCGCTGCGTCGGGTCACCGGGCCGCTTGGCTGGCACATGCTCGTGGACGAACGATCTGGCCAGCCCGCCATGACCGACTGGCGGGTGCTCGGGCGCGGCAATGGAACGACATGGCTGGAATTGCGCCGCGCACCGGGCGGACGCACCAGATCCGCGTCCACTGCGCCACGCTCGGCACGCCCATCCTTGGCGATGAACGATACGGAAGCCGCCGGCGGCGGACTGCATCTGCTGGCCCGCGCGATCCATCTGCCGCTCGATCCGCCGGTCGATGCGATGGCCCGACCGCCGGCGCATATGCTCGCCGCCTTGGAACATGCGGGTTCCCCGGGCAGGGTCCTCGGTGATCGCGCGCGGTACCGCCCGCTTCGGGTCAGTGTGAGATCTTTTCCAGTTCCAGGTTGCTGGTCCGCGGACCGAAGATGCCGATGGAGAGCACCACCATCAGCATGGCGAAGGCGATCAGGCCGAAGACGCCTGTGGTGCCGTTGAAGTGGGCGAAGAACCAGCCGATGATGAAGCTCGCGAACACCGCGCTGATGCGGCTGAACGAGTAGGTGAAGCCGATCGCGCGGGCGCGCACGCGGGTGGGGAACAGCTCGCTCTGGTAGCTGTGGAATGAATAGGACAGCACGTTGTTCGCCAGCGTGATCAGCACGCCGAACAGGATCAGCAGCGGCATGGTGGATTGGTGCGAGAACAGCACGCCGAACACCCCGATGCAGACCGCGGCCCCGACCAGTTGCCATTTACGCTCGAACGTGTCGGCGAAGCCCATGGCCAGCAGCGGACCGAACGGGTTGGCGATGGCGACGATGAAGGCATATTGCAGGCTTTCATGTAGGTCGATGCCTACCTGCTTGGCGATCATCGTCGGCACCCACGCCGCGAAGCCGTAGAAGCCGAAGGTCTGGAAGAACTGGAACACCATCAGCATGATGGTCCGGCTGCGATACGGCGGCTGCCAGATCTCGCCGAACGATCCGCGCGCCGGCAGGTCCTCCACGTCGTGCGACGCAGGTGGCGGCAGCGGCTGTCCGCGGCGGTCGGCGAGCACCTTGGCCTCGATCTGCCGCGGTGATCGACTTCGGCCTCGGCCAGGCGGCCATGGGTCAGCAGCCAGCGCGGGCTTTCCGGGATGGCGCGGCGCAGGAACCACACGACCAAGCGCGCCGATCGCACCGATCGCAACCACCCAGCGCCAGCCGTCCCAGCCCAGCGGCGTCCGCGGCACCAGGATGTAGGAGAGGAAGGCGACGACCGGGACGACGCAGAACTGGACGCACTGGTTGAACGCGAAGGCCCGTCCGCGCATGTGCTTGGGCACCAGTTCGGCGACGTAGGTGTCGATGGTGACCAGTTCGACGCCGATGCCGATGCCGGCGATCGTGCGCCACAGGCAGACACCGAAGCCGGTGGTC
The DNA here is from genome assembly GCA_963817185.1 of uncultured Alphaproteobacteria bacterium. Taxonomy (GTDB): domain Bacteria; phylum Pseudomonadota; class Alphaproteobacteria; order Acetobacterales; family Acetobacteraceae; genus Rhodopila. The sequence continues at coordinate 1,209,218 of CAWFNN010000009.1, forward strand.
TGGAACGCCATGATCAGCGTGGCGGCGCAGTAGGCCAGCATGGAGAAGGTGAAGATCATGCGGCGGCCGTATTTGTCGGCGACGAAGCCGAAGACGAAGGTGCCGATGAACAGGCCGAAAAAGGTGGAGGCGACGAACAGCGCCGGCCCGGCCCAACAGCCGACCGCGAGGCCGGTCAGCAGGCCGGCCTTGACCAGGCCAGGGACGACGTAGCCGGTCATGAACAGGTCGTAGAATTCGAACATGCCGCCGAGGGAAAGCAGCAGGACCATCAGCCAGACGTGACGGGTGGCCGGCAGGCGGTCGAGGCGAGCCAGGATGGCGGACGCGGTTTCCCGGTCGGCGCCGAGCGGCACCGTGCCTGAGGTGACTGACATGCTTTTCCTCCGCGGGCGCTTCCCGACGTTGGTTCCAATTCAGCGGTCGCGGGTGTCGCGCCCTCCATTGGGACCAGGGTTTGCTACCATGAGCGGCGATGGCGTCAACCAGCGGGTCGGGAAAACCGGCGCCTTGGGACCGGCGGGACCGTCAGTCGCAGGTGGGATGCGCCCTCCCATCGCCGTAGCCGATGATACCTTGCCGGTTCGGACAGTGGACGCTGATGGTGATCGTGAGACCACGCGGCACGGGGCCGGCCGACACCGGCGGCATCGGCTGTGGCGAAGCCGCGGGCTGCAGGGTGGAACCGAGTCCATAATCCTCGAAATAGCGCGCGACATCGTTGATCCGGGCATCGCGCTCGTCGGCCGGCAGCGCGGATGTGTCCCCGAGCCGGACCTGCATCAGGCTCGGGTCCAGAAGGGCTTCTATGACGCTGGCGCGGGTGGAGGGGTATTTGTCGGTCAGCGCCTTCATATCGTCCCGAAACGCGGCGGGGCTTAGAAGCGTAACCCGCGCCCCGTCCGGGAGGGGCTGGAGGGCCGCGTTTCCGGCGGCGATATTGGGCGAGAGTTCGATCAGCAGGCGATCGTTGAGCAAATCGACCGTGCGCCGCTGCCCGGATCCGCCACACGCGGTGACCAGAAACAGCGGACTGAGCAGGACGACAAGACGCCGCATATGAGGGGTCATGGTCCGAACGTCTCCTGCCTGGTGCCCGCCGGGCGAATGTTTGATTAAGCGGGCGCGGCGGCAAGGTGGAGCAGGATTCACGGTTTGGCAAGGATTACCGGAGCCGGCCGCGGACTGCCGCCCTGCCGGGGTTTCATCCTGCTGCGAAACGACGTCCTTGTGGGGCGGACATGTGTCGGTTCGCCGATCATGACCGGCTTCGTACGCATCCTGTTACGTCGGTGGGGGTTTGGCCGGTGGGAGTATGGCCTGTGGGAGTATGGCCGGTCGGGGTGGCCCTGTCGGTCGGGCGGCTTACGATCGGAAGCCCTGGCCGGTTGCCGACGTCGTCAACTTACATGAAGCATCCACCATTACGGGTTCCGCACGCGGCAGAACAGGCACATCCCGATCGATGTCCTTCATGTTCGTCGACATTACCGGGGCCATTCGTGGCGTTGATTCAAATGCCGCGCGCGGCGCCGGTCGCCATATTCGTTGCGGATCATATCACCGGGCGGTCCCAAAGCTGGACTTGCGGGGTTGCCAGGAACAAGACGGTCCTCCGGGTGCATTCGGGGCTGCATCATCATTCCGCTTCGCCAGATGGTTCGTCGGTGGACGGCCAGGTTACCCTGACGTCAAAGGCCGATCCCGGCCAAGTTTAATCCACGACGCGGCACGGACGGCATAAACTATCGCTGCATCCTGGAGACGCGGCCGAATTGCTCTGATCACGAGTGCCCCGGATCCGGGTGGCGGAGGACAGGTCCAATGATCACGATCAAGGCCGAACAAGAGCACTACTGCCTGCTGACAGATGGTGAATACTGGACAGTAGCGGAGCGGCGTGCCGGCAAGTACCATCCGCTGGGGAACTGTTCGCAGCCCGGCCTCGCGCTCGATGGCCCGGAGGCCGCCGCGCTCTTCCACGAGAGGCGGCGCTTTCCCGAAACGGCCGCGCGCCGAATCCTGGAGGAGGTGGCCGCAGACTGGCGCGATCTGTTTGAGCATATCCGGTAATCGCCGGCTCGCGGCTTCCAACCGCACCGAGACGACCCCAACCAGTGCGTTCCGCCGCGGACGTATCGGCCACGGCGGGAGCGGACGGCACGACAGGCGCGGCAATGCGTCGGTCCCCGGCGGGAAAAGTGCGCGATGTTGCATCGTCCTGGCGTTCGCCGACCGGGGGACACCGCGAATGGCGCCGGCCTGATCATGGCGGCGGAGACGGGCAGCCTGGACGGCCAGTCCGTGCTCAGGCATAGACGTTGCTGGCCGGCACGAGACCGGTCACGACACGGCAGCGGCCGAGGGTATGAACCGGGCGCGGATCGCCAACCTTGCCGGATACGTGAGCGGTAATTCCGTCCGTTGCGCCTACCTGAAGGAAACGGCCGCGTATCCGTCGTGGCCAGAAACGGGAGGATACAAGCATGTACGCCGCGATCCGCCAGGGCAAAGCAAAACCCGGCAAGGCCGAGGAACTGGCTCGCACGATCAAGGAAGGTGCGATCCCGATCATCAGCGATGTTCCAGGCTTTCGGGCCTATTACGTGATCTATGCGCCGGACGACACGGTCACGGCGATCAGCGTCTTCAACGATTACGCGGGCGCGGCGGAATCGAACCGGCGCGGCCTGGCGTGGATCGAAGAGAACCTCGCACCATTGCTAACCGGCCCAGCGACGGCGGTTGCCGGGCCGGTGATTGTTCACACACTCGCGTAACGACTGATCGACGCGGCCAGGCTTATCCTTCGAGGATGAAAGTCACCTCCATGGTGACCCGGTATTCCGCGATTTTTCCGTCGTTGACGCTCGCTTTTTCCTCGATCACGTGAAGACCGGTGATCCCGCGCAATGTCTTGTTCGCACGCGCGAGACCCTCCTCGACCGCGGCTTCGAAGCTGGTCGGTGAAGCCGCGGTGATCTTCGTCACGCTTGCTACTGCCATCTCTGCCTCCCTGTTCATTGGCTGCTGAAAGCAGCGGCCAACCGCACTACTATGCGACACCGCCGGCCTGTTGCCAACGAGGCACCCGGTTGCAAGCACAGATAATTATCTGCCGCGGCGGCGGCGCATCATGTCGCGGCGCTCAATGTCGGCCCTTGCGGGCGATGAAGTCCGGGAACGCATCTTCGGCTTTCGCCCCGCGCATCACGTGCGTCGTGTAATCCTTTTCGGCCGCCCATTGCGCGTCCAGCCCGTGCCCCAACTGCTGCAGCAGTAATGACTTGATGCCGGTCACGGCGCCGAGGTGGTTGGCGGCGATCATCTTCGCCAGCCACATCGTCTTCGCCCGCAATTCGCTTCGCGGCACCAGATGGTTCAACAATCCGATGCGATACGCCTCCTCCGCGTCCACCACCCGAGCGGAAAACAGCAGTTCCTTGGCGATCGGCCAGCCGACCTGGTTGGCCAGCGTCCAGGTACTGTTGATCCGCCCGTATGCCGCCGCCAGGAAGCGGAATTTCGTGTCCTCGCAGCCCACGCGCATATCCAGTGACGACGACAGCAGCGCGGCCCCGCCATACGCCAGCCCGTTGATCATCCCGATCGTCGGTTTGCGGCTTGCGCTGATGTCGTAGATGCGCCGCGGGTTGCTCATCGCGTCGAGTTGTTCCGGAGTATAGCGCCGGTCGTCTTCCCGCTGCTCATGGATGTCCCCGCCGGCGGAGAACGCCCGCTCGCCCGCATCCGGTGATGACGATGCAGCCGATACCGTCGTCGGCGTCGAGCGCCTTCACCGCATCCGCCAGTTCGGCCATCAGCTTTCGGTTCATGGCGTTCAGCACGTCCGGCCGGTTGAGCGTGACGATGCCGACGCGGTCCTCCCGTTCGAGCAGGATGTGTTCGTATGTCATGCTGCGGTCCTCCCGTGCCGAGCGTGACACAAGGCCCCGACGGCGTCGATTGTCAGCCGGCCTGCGCCCGCATTCCGAGGGTCTGCCGGGACGGCTGCTTCAGGCGGTTCTCTCGGTAAATTCCCGTGTCTGCGCCGGCATCGGGGCCGGCCAGGACGTTGGGGGTTCCCTTATCCGGCCAGTGTGAATTCGTCTTTCCCCAGCCGCAGACCGCACCGGTCAGCCGCGCCCTGGACAAGCCGTCCGCTTCCCGATCCCGCGGCAGGTATTCCTCGGTGTGGGTAGATATTCGCTCCACTCGGCTCAAATCTTGTCTTGCGGCAGAACCCACAGCCAATGATGAATGGCACGCAAACCCACCGTTCGACCTTGACGCGATCCACTGCACTGCCGGTTTCCGTTACGATGCCGAGGCTTTCATGCTTGAGCACGCGGCCCGTTTTCATGTCGGTCCCGCTTCGTACATGTGCAGATCGGAACAGCGGATATTGGTGGAAATGATCCCGGCCAGCGCATCGGTGGGCCGTGCGATGTGCGCATCCGGGACATCTTTCATTCCGACATCGCGGGGGCCGATATAAACCAAAGCCTTTATCAGAAACTCCTCAAAGCCGACGAACCGGCGGGTACAAGTCATACTGCCGCTGACGGTTCCTTCCGCCTCCGCGTTGCATCGCCCTCGATCCCCCGTGCGGTGTCCGGTTGCGCGGTCCGGGAAAGCCCCCCAATCTTCTCCGGTCATCGGAACAGGAGCCATCCATATGTGGGAAAAACGCCAGATCGGCCGCACCAGGCTGCAGGTCACCACCCTGGGCCTCGGCACCGCGACGATGGGCGGCAGCCGCATTCAAGATCATCGCAGGCAAGAAGGGCCAGGCGATCGTCACCGCCGCCTGGGACGCCGGCGTGCGCTATGTCGATACCGCGCCGTTCTACGGTGTGGGCGCCGCCGAACACCGGGTCGGCGATGCATTGCGCGACAAGAACCGGGATGAGTGGGTGCTGTCCACCAAGGTCGGACCGCTTGTTGCGACCAAAGACCGATAACGCGCCGTCGCCGGATGGCCGGCTGTCGCCGATGCCGTTCAACGTGATCTACGACTACGGCTATGACGGCATCATGCGCTCGGTCGAGGACAGCTATCAGCGCCTCGGCCTCGCGCGTATCGACATCCTGTATGTGCACGACATTGGCGTGTACCAGCACGGGCCGGAGCTGAATGCGAGTATCTGAAACAACTGCGCGAGAGCGGGTACAAGGCGCTGGACGAATTGCGCCGCACGCGGCGTGGTCAGCGCCATCGGGATCGGCGTGAATGAGAAGGAGGTGCTGATCGATGCGATGGGTTTCGGCGACTGGGACGCGTTCCTGCTGGCCGGGCGGTACACGCTGCTGGAGCAGGGGCCGTTGGATGACCTGATCCCGCTGTGCCAGGCAACGCGGCACGTCGCTGGTGATCGGCGGTCCGCTGAACTCCGGCATCCTGGCCGGACGGGACACCTGGAACTACGACACCGCGCCGCCCGAGATCGTTGCTCGGGTGCAGAAGATCGCCGCGGTCTGCAAATCGCACAACGTTCCGCTGCCGGCGGCGGCGCTGCAGTTCCCGCTGGCCCATCCGGTGGTGGCCGCCGTCATTCCCGGCCCGCGCAACGCGGCGGAGTTTACGGAGAATCTGCCGTTGTTCACGATGAAAATCCCGCCCGGCCTGTGGTCCGATCTGCGGTCGGAAGGACTGCTGCACCCGAATGCGCCGGTGCCCGCCTGATGCCGATCTATCAGACCGATCCCTGGCGCGTGCAGTTCTTCGCGAACGTTCCGTGTCCGGACGACGTGATCATTCCGACCAAGGACTGGGAGGCCTGGACGCTGTATCCCGCGGCACCGGTGGATTTACGACAAGCTGGCGGTGGCGTTGTCGCAGGGGCTGGACGCGGCGCCGCACGGGGTGATTCCGCCGCGGTTCCCGGTGTTCTCCAAGCCGATGATGAACCTGCGCAGCATGGGCGCCGGCAGCCTGCCGATCCCGGATGCGGAAACCTATCGGGCGTCGATGAACCCCGGGCATTTCTGGTGCACGCTGCTGACCGGGGCGCATGTCAGCACGGATGCGGCGATCGTGGATGGACATGTCCGCTGGTGGCGGCACGCGACCGGGCGCCACGGCGCCCGGGCGGCACGTTCGACTACTGGCACATCCACACCGAGGCGATGGCGGATATCGAGGACTGGTGTGGCGCTGGGCGCGCACGAACATCTGGCCGGCTACACCGGGATGGTCAATTTCGAAACGATCGGCAGCCGCATCATCGAGGCACATCTGCGCTTCGCCGACCAGTGGCCCGATCTTTACGGTCCCGGATGGGTGGAGGCGCTGGTGCGCCTCTATGCGTCCGGGGAGTGGGTGTTCGATGACTGCGGGCCGGGCGGATGGTTACAGTGTCGTGCTGTTCGGTCCGCACGGAGCCGGCGTACCGCCATCCGCCGGCCCGGTGGTCGAACAGGCACGCGCGATCGACGGAGTTTCCAGCGTGCAGATCTCGTTTCATGAGGATCGGGACGCTGCGCATCACTCGATGCCGCCGGGCGGCTTCCGGCTGGCGGTGATCAACGCGTGGACGCTGGACGCGGGACGGGCGGCGCGGGAGATACTGCGAGGCGCGGCGTGGGGGTAGGCGGACGGTCGGAGCATTGATTAGGAGTACCCGACAGGGCGTCGCGCGATGAGATTTCCGGCACTGGAAGGCGCTACGTGCGGGCACGAACGAATTGAGGCAATTTTCCTGGCAGCAACCCGCATCCACGTCATGACTTAAACGCAACCAAAATCGGCCGCGCATTTTGAAGTAACGTCGGTGACGCCCGGCCGCTTGGGCGGACGGGCATGATGTTTCGCCATCTCGATTGTGCTTGCACCCGGCCGGTACGCAAACTATCGTTCATGCAATGTTGGATTCCGATTTTCGACTTTTGCGGGACCGGAGAGGCCGGACCTCGCCTCCCTGATGGGGACATTCGAGAGCATCGGAATATCCTGTGAACTGGGACTGGTACAGCGCCATTGCCGGTTGGAGCAGCCTGGCTTGTTCCGCTTTGGCTACACTCCAATCAAAGGTTTGATTGCTGCGCTGAATTCGAGTTTTGCCGACATTGGGAAACCGGCGGAAATCAAGCTGCGGATCGCGGAACGGTCTCGTGAATGGATGACTACTCATCAACGGTTTGGATTTGAGTTTCACACGGAACACTATGCTCCTCAATTTGATGAGGATGTCGTTCGGGAGAGGCTGGCAGTCCATTTTACTTTTCTTGCCAGAGAATTTCTCGAGGACCTGGCGGAGAGTGGGAAAAATTCGTATACCGTCCCCATGCACCGGGGCCGGCAGGCGCTGAGGCACAGAAGTAGATTGGCGGCGATGCATCGATTCGGCCGGCCGGTACTGCTCTGGATAGACCGAGCCGAGGATCAGAGTCAGGTGGGCACAGTGGATTGGACACTTCCTGGGAAACTGATGACTGGATACCTCGACCGTTACGCACAGACCTGGTTTGCCGCGGGCGCTTCGTTCGATGCATGGATCCAGGTGATCACGTCTGCCCGACTGTTGATGGACCACACGGCATAGTCGGATAGGGCGTGCTCTGGCGACACCGGAGCGGTCCGTCCGGGTCGCAGGCGACAAGGCGCTTCGACGACCGGACCGAACCGCAGGCTTATCCCGCCGGGTCGAACAGGCTGCCCGTCCGCAGCCGCCAGTCGTCGACACGCGGCAGGCCGACCGCGCTGACGAGGGGATCGAGCTGCGTCCACGGCAGAAACGGATTGCGGCGTCCGAAGGCCCAGACCTCGACGCGCAACGAAGGGCGCAGACTGCGCCCGCGGGCGTGAAAGCCGAACGTGTCCGCAACGATCAGCGTGTTTGCCGGGACGGCGAGCGGCCGCGCTGGCGGCAGCCCCAGTTCGGCCAGACCCGCTGCGTTTATCCGGAACGAGCCTTGCCGCGTGTCCTCGTCCTCGGCGTGACGCGCATGCAGGCTCATGCGCCGCTCCCAGTCCAGGCGAGCCGGCGTCAGGCGGTGAGAACCGGGAACATAGGTCAGCGGACCGGCATCCTCGGCGACGTCGGTCAGGTAGAGCCACGCCTTCACGGTCGGGTGGAACGTGTCCGCGTGGGTGTATGTCTGCGGGTCGCGCGGCCCGGCGCGGACATGCTGGAGAATACTCTGCAGGTGAACCACCGGCGCGGCATCCCGGGCGCCGACGTACCGGATCAGCGCGTTCCACTCGGGCGTGGCGAGCAGCTTCGCCACCGCGGGCAGCCTCGCCAGGACGTCAGGCGTCACCGTTGTCTTGCGCAGGACGCTGTCGCCCTCGAAGCGCTCGCGCAGGTCCGCCTGGAAACCACGCAATTCCCCCAGCAACGCGGCGAAGTCCGCGGCCGGCAGGAAGTCGCGGCGCACCACATAGCCGTCGCGCGCGAACGCCGAGCGGTCCTCGGGCCGCACCGCCGGGGCCAACCTGTCGCGGCGTTTTTCGGCCAGCCGATGGGCAAGCTGGACCCGTCCGACGTGCAGGCCCTGCTGGTTCAGCCAGTGGCTGCCGATGACGGGATTGCCTTCAAACGACTTCGCGCCGGTGAGAAGCTGGGCGGGTGCAAGCAGCGTGGAGGTGGCGTGTTTGAAGGCGGTGAGCATGGATGCCTCCCGGGTGCCCGCCATGCGCTTGCATGCGGTTCGCCCTGGCTGATCAACCGCGCGCCAGCATGGCGGCGAGCGCGGCAAGATCAAGCTTCTCGTGCATGATCTGCCGCAGTTGCGTGGCGATCGCGGCGGCGACCCGCCGCAGTGCCGCCTCATCGTGCAGGCTGGAGATGAAGAAGCGCAGCCGCGCGCCCTGTTCGGGGACGGCGGGATAGATGATCGGCTGCACGTTCATCCCGTCCTGGAACAGAGCCTGGGCAAGTCGCGCCGCTCGGATCGAGCTGCCGACCATGACGGGCACGATCGCGGCCCCGATCGAAAGGCCGGTTTGCAGCCCGGCCGCGCGCGCGGCCTCCAGGAAGCAGCGGCCGTTGGCCTGCAGCCGTTCGACGCGCCATGGCTCCTCGCGCATCAGGCCCAGGGCGGTGAGCGCGGCGGCGGCGACCGGCGGGGACAGGCCGACCGAGTAGACAAAGCCCGGGGCGGAATGACGCAGGTAGTCGATGAGCGCACCGGAACCGGCGATGTAGCCGCCGCTGCCGCACAGAGTCTTGCTGAGCGTACCCATCCAGACATCCACCTCACGGGGATCGATGCCTGCGTGTTCGGCGATGCCGAAGCCGCGTTGCCCCAGCACGCCCAGCGAATGCGCCTCATCGACCATGAGCGAAGCCCGCCAGCGACGGGCGATCGCCACGAGACGGGCGAGGTCGGGCACGTCGCCGTCCATGCTGTAATGACCCTCGACGACGAGCAGGGCCCGCCGGGCCCGTGGCCGGGCAGCGGCCAGCAACCGCTCCAGCTCATCAAGGTCGTTGTGCGGAAAGGCGATGCGGCGGGCGCCGGACAGCAAGGCGCCCTGCACGATGCTGTTGTGACTGAGCGCGTCGTACAGGATCACGTCCTCACGGTCGATCAGGTGGCCGATGACGTTGACGTTGGTTGCGTGCCCGCTGACGAAAGCGAGGCAATCGTCGGCGCGATAGATCGCGGCGAGCTCGGTTTCCAGCGCGCGGTGCAGCGGCCGCTCCCCGGAGGCCAGCCGGCTGGCGGACACCGAGGTGCCATAGCGGTCGATCGCCGCCTTGGCCGCTTCGGCAACCCGCGGATCGCCATTCAGCCCGAGGTAGTTATAGGAGGCGAAATTGTCGTAGTCGCGTTCGCCGATCCGCGTGATTGCCCCGGCGATCCCACTGTGGACGCGAAAATACGGGTTCGGCAGATCGAGTTTTTCAGCCGCCCGCTGGAGCAGATCAAGTTCCGCCATGATCGGTGCATGACCCAGCGGGGGCGCTGGCGGTACGGTCCCCGGCGCGGATACCGCCCCGGCAGCCGGCCGGGGCACGGGCGCACGGCGGGTCGCCAGCCGGGTCAGAAGCTGGGTCTTCATCGCATCCGACAGCCCGAACAGCCCGCTCAAGCGCTCACCTGAACCAACTGGGACGGGGGCGCTGCTGGTGGAACCGGCGCGACCTCGCCGGCGTTCGCGGTCGTCTCGTAACGAACCACCGCGCGCGCCAGGGCAGCCGAGGTGACCGTTGGTGCGGAACCAGCATCCGCGTCGTCGAACAACGGATCGACCAGCCGGGCTGCCATGGCGGCGAGTGTAATTCGTTCGGACAGCGAGAACAGCGGCAGGCTGACCCCGAACCGTGTCTCCACCGCGGTCCGCAGTTCAACCGCCATCAGGCTGTCCATACCGAAATCCGCGAGGGGACGGGACGGATCGACCTGAGCCACCGGCAGTTGCAGGATCGATGCGACCGCCTCGGCCAACGCGTCGGCTACCACGCGGCGCGCCTCGTCGCGGGAGCGGCCGGCGGCCAGGGTGCGAAGATCGCCCAGGCGTTCTTCCTCATCAGCGCCATCCTGGAACGGCAACAGTTCGAACAACGGTGAAGCGAGCAATGGCAACTGCTTGCTGCGCGCACCGGCGAACTCCGCATGATAAACCACCGGCAGCCCCGCCGCCAGCATCGCGGGCAGCGCGTCCAACGCCTCGTCGGCACGCAAATGGGCCGCTCCGAGCCGGCGCGCGAGGGCTTGGCTGACCTCGTGGCTGCGCGTGAGGGTGCCAGCGTCGCCGATCGGTCCCCAGCCAACCGCCAGGGCTGGCAGCCCGGCCGCGTGGCGCCGTTCCGCGATCGCCTCCAGCGCGGCATTGGCGGCGACATAGCTTGCCTGCCCCGGATTGCCGAGCAGCGTGGTCACGGAAGAGAACAGCAGGAAGAGCTCGATTGGGTCGCCGCGGGTCAGCCGGTCGAGCGCCTCGGCGCCGGTCCATTTCGGGGCGAGCACGGCGGCGAAGCGAGAGGCATCGAGCATGGGGATAAAAGCGTCATCCATGATCATGGCGGCGTGAACGACGCCCCGCAGCGGCGGCATCTCGGCCCGGATGGTGTCAAGCATCGCGGCCAGAGACACGTCGTCGGTGACGTCGCAGGCGAAGGCCCGTGCCTCGACCCCGGAGGTCGCGAAGGCTTCCAGTGCGTCCGCCGCTTCCGGCGCCGCCGCACCACGACGGCCGAGCAGCGCCAGATGGCGAGCGCCACGCCGAACGAGCCAGCGCGCGGTCGCCAGTCCGAAGCCGGAAAGGCCGCCCGTGATGAGGTAGGTGGCGTCCGCGCGGACCGCGAACCGTGGTGCCACGGCATTCGGTGCCGCGACATCCGGCGCCAGGGGGTTTGGCGCCAGCGGGTTTGGGCCAGGAGGGATCGGTGCCAGGGTGCCCGCGAGCGCCTCGTCCGGTTCCAGCACGATCTTGCCGATGTGGCCAGCGGACTGCATCAGCCGGAATGCATCTACCGTTTCGTGGAAGCCAAAGCTGCGATAGGGGAGGGGCCGAAGGGCACCGGACTCCAGCAATCGGGTGATTTCGCTCAGAAGGCGCCCGGCGAGGCCTGGCCGGCTGAGCGGCAGGGCGTCGGCGTCGATGGCGAAATACGATGCGTTGTGCCGCAGCGGCCGGATACCGACAGGGGTGTTGCGGTAAAAATCCCGCTTTCCAAGCTCCAGAAAGCGGCCGAACGGGCGCAGCAGACCCAGGCTGCGTTCCATCGCCTCGCCGCTGAGGGAATTGAGCACCACGTCGACGCCCTCACCGTTGGTCAGGGTAAGGATCTCATCGGCGAAGCCGAGGTCGCGACTGTTGAGAACATGCTCGACGCCGAGCTGGCGCAGCAGGGCCCGTTTCGCTTCGGAACCTGCGGTGGCGAACACTACGGCGCCGCGATGGCGGGCGTACTGGATGGCGGCGAGACCCACGCCGCCGGCGCCGCCGTGGATCAGCACGCGCTCACCCGGCTCGAGCCGGGCCAGCTCGCCGAGGGCGTAGGCGACGGTGAAGAAGGCGACCGGGATCGTCGCACCGGCGGCAAAGCCGATGCCTTCCGGAAGCCGTGCAACAGCGTGCCGCCGTGTCACCGTCTCGGTGCTGAGCGAGGCCGGCGCGAAAGCCATGACGCGGTCGCCAATTGCGAGGCCGGTGACATCGCGACCGAGGTCGATGACGACACCGGCGCATTCCAGCCCGATCGTCGGGCCGGCGAAGCCGTGCAGCAGCGCCTCATCCGGCAGCAGGCCCATCGCCCACATCACGTCGCGAAAATTGAGCCCGGCGGCGCGCACGGAAATGGCCACATCGTCAGGCCCGAGCGTGCCGCGCGCAAACGGCTTCCAGCGCAGCGTGCCGAGCAGGCCGGGACGCTCCACCGTCAGCGCGCTCGGTTGGCCGGGGACGGGCGCCTGATTGGGCAGGCCGGGGCGGAAACGGACGACCTGGCGACGGTCGACGCTCCAGGCCACCTCGTCCTCCGCGTCGGGCGCGAGAAGTTCGGCGGTGAGGCGGTCGGCAGCCGTTTCCGGACCAAGCGTCGCGGGCGAGACGGATCGAGCGGACGCGCAACCCGGCGGCCTCGTTGGCGAGCACCCGCCGCAGGCCGCCGACGGCCGCCGCGAAGGCCTCGCCGCGGGCGTCGCCGCGACTGACGAGGGTAAGCGGCACCGTCGCGCCTACGAGAGGCTCCACCAGTGCGGCGATGCGGCCAAGCCAATCGGCGGCATCGGCGGCACTGGCGGCATCGGGCAGGAACAGGATCAGACCGGCGGCTCCGGCGAGGAGGCCGGCGTCACGCGCTTCATCCGGGATGATCCGAGCCACTGCGGCACCCTCGCGGCGGAGTGCCGAGGTGAGCTCATCCGCCAGCGCATCGTCCGGAGGAGCGGCGAGCAGCAGCCGTTCCGGTCTCGCGACGAGTTCGCAGCGGACAGCAATCGACTGCGCCGCGAGCAGGACCGACGGCCATGTCGACGGTGCCAGCGCGCCCGATCTCGCGTTGAAACCGGCCAGCGCCAGACGCTCGGTCCAGGCCTCGGCGGCAAGCGGGACGACGGGTGTCCCGTCCGTCGCGGGAACACCGATCAGGTCCCAGAGCCGGTTGGGCAGCGGTTCGCTTGCCAGCAGCAGGGCGCCGGGTGACAGCCGGTCTCGCAGACCGGCCAGTTCGGTGATGCCGAAGCCGAACCGGGTCAGACCGTGCAGACTGAGCACCAGATCGAAGCCGTGCGGCTCCGTCGCGCCCGGGGTCCATATCTGGGTGGTCACGCCGTCGATCCCGGTCAGCGCCGGTTGCAGTGCCGCGGTCGTGGCGACGACGTAGCGCAGACCAGGGCGGACGGCGTTGAGGCGGCGCGCCAGCATCCGGGTGACGGTGCTGCCGCCAGCGGAGATCTCCAACACGGACAGCGCGCGACCGGTTGGCCATGACCGGACCACCTCGACCGCCGCGTCGATGAGACAGTCGAGCGACTGGCGACCGGCCGGCCCATGAAAAAGAAATTGGTCGAGAAGCGCGGCCGGCGGTTGCGGGCGGGGTGCGGCCGCCTGCAGAACCGCCTCCAACGCCTCGCCGGCGGCGGCGAGCAGGGCGGCATCGGCACCGGCGACCGGGATGTCGAACAGCAGTGAACGGAGCAGTTCCTCGGCAGGCGGCAGACCGGCGCTCGGCATCAGCGTTCCGTCGGCTTCGGCGATGCCGTCCTGGCGCAGCCAGTCCAGCAGCCTGGCACGAAGGGGCGCCGCCTCCTGTGAGGTCTGCTCGTGCGTCACTCGCCGCAGCGCGGTATCGGCGCGGGCGGATACGAATGAATCTGCCAGAGCCGCCGCGACCGGATCGCCCTCGGCGTGGGCAGCCTTGTCGATTGCCACGTCCAGCAGCGACGTATCGAGCGGTAGGGCGGCGGGATCGGGGGCCGCGACAAGATCGACGGAAAGGCAGCGCTGAGCAGGATCGGACGTGACTTTCAGCGCAACGGCAACGAACCAGCAGTCCAGCAACTCGGCCAGCGGTGCGCGGTCCGCGTCGAGCAGCAGGATGTCGGCAGCGACGGAGCGCGGGCCGGCCTGGGTGATGCGGAGCCGGGCCTGCGCCGGTGTGCCGGCGGCAATCAGCCGCACGCGGCCGAAGCGCCAAGGCATCATGCCCTGCATCATCCCTTGGCCCGTCGCCTGACCGGACCGACGCATGGCAAGCGCGAGCAGGCCCTGGAATGCGCCGTCCAGCAGGGTGGGATCGAGCAGTCCCGGCCTGAGGTGACACTTGTTTCAACCGCACCAGCGCCTCGGTATCCGCCACGACCGAGACATCGTCGACGGTGCGAAAGCAGGGTCCGTATTCGAGCCCAAGGTCAGCGGCGAGGCTATAGAGTACGGCCGGAGGGATCGTATCACCCGCGGCTTCCAAAACCGGCCAGTCCCGCAGCGGGCCATTTGTGGCCGCGACGGCAATGCGTGCGGTGGCATGTACGGTCCAGGCCTCGTTCTGCAGTCGCGTTCGCGAGGCGATGGAAAGTTGCCGGTCGTCGCCGGCGATTCGGGTCCGTACGGTCCGGGTTTGCCCGGGGACCAGCGGCAGCGCCCGGTCGATCTCGAGGTCGAGGATGTCGAGCGGCTCCGCCCCGGGATGGCGGCACCGCGCGGCGGCCAGCATCATGGCGATGATGCCGGCGGCGGGCAGCACCGGCGCACCGCCGGCGACGTGATCGGCAAGCCAGGGCTGCACCGCGATGTCGAGATGGGACTGCCACTCATCCGCCGCCGTGCTGGTAAGGGCGCCGAGAAGCGGGAGGTTCTGGGGCGCGCCGATCAGGTCGGTCGCCTCTTCAGTGCGCGCCAGCCGGAAGATCTCGCGCTGCCATGGATAGTGCGGCAGATCTTCAGTCGCGATCGGCCCATCGAAAGCGGCGGTGCGGCTGATGTCGTACCCGGCGACGTGGCAGCGCAACGCCGCGAGGGCGAACGGGTCGCCGGGCGGCGGCCGACGCGTCATCGCCGCCAGCACCGACCCCGGCTTCGCTGCACTGCGCAGCGCGTCGTGCAGATACGACTGGAGCACTGGCTGCGGACCTATTTCCACGAACAGGCGGATACCACGCGCCACCAGGGTGCGAGCCGCGTCGGCAAAGCGTACGGGGCGCCGGACGTTGTCCCACCAGTAGGCGGCCTCCAGCGCCGTGCCGTCGACAACCGTTCCCGTCACCGCGGAGACGAAAGGGCTTGAAGCGGTCCGGGGGGCCAGGCGGGCCAGATCGGACATCAGAGGATCACGGATCGGATCCATCGCGGCGCTGTGGAACGCATACGCGAGATCGAGCCGATTAAAGCCCCAGCCGCGGCTTTTGGCTTCTTCCGCCAGAGCGGTGATCGCGTCGACGGGGCCAGCAACGGTGACACTGGCGGAGGCGTTCTCGGCTGCGATTTCCACGCCAAACCGGCTGGCGGCTTCGCTGGCCGCCGCAAGCGGCAGTGCGAGCACCGCCATGGCGCCCCTGCCATGGGTGCTCTGCTGGTGGTGGCTGCGGCAGTAAATGACCTGGGCCGCCTGATCCAGGGTCAGGGCACCGCTGGCCCAGGCCGCCGCGACTTCCCCGACGCTGTGGCCCATACAGGCGGCGGGGCGGATGCCGGCGGCCCGCAGCGCCTCCACCGCGGCAACCTCCACGGCGAACAGCAGGGGCTGGGCGATTTCGGTGCTGTCCAGTGCGAGGTCGGCCGCGCCGAGCCTCTCCTGCACCGACCATCCGAGCAAAGGGCGCAGCACGGCGTCGACTTTGGCCATGCCGGCCCGGAAGGCAGGGTTGGCGCGCATCGCCTCCATCCCCATGCCGATCCACTGGCTGCCGTTGCCGGAGAACACGAAGGCGAGATCGCCGGCGATGGCGGTGCCGCTCACCACAGGCAACCCATCGGCGCCTTCGAGATATTGGTCGAGAGTGTCGGCCAGGCTGGCCGCCGAATCGGCAAGTGCGGCGAAACGCAGGTTGTGATGCTCGCGCCGGCGCGCGGTGGCTCGCAGCAGCGTCGCCGGCTCGCCAGGTCCGGCCTCCGTCAGGCGCTGCCGCCAAGCCGCGACAAGGGCGTGCAGGGCCGACTGCGAGCGAGCCGAAAGCAGCAGCGGAGGGAAGGTCTGGGCAGCGGGGGAAGACGGCGGGTCGACCAGGGGCGTGGTGCCAAGCACGGCGTGGGCGTTGGTTCCACCAAAGCCGAAGGAGTTGATGCCCACGGCGGGCAGGTGCCCGTTGGCGCGCAGCGGCCGCGCCTCGGGTACCAGCGCGAGGTTGAGCGCTTCGAAGGCAATAGCCGGGTTTGGCGTCGTGCAGTGCAGCGACGGCGGGATCACGTGATTCTGCAGCACGAGCAGCGCCTTCAGCAGGCCAGCCATGCCGCTGCCCGCCTCGAGGTGGCCGATATTGGTCTTGACGGAACCGATCGGCAACGGCGCCGAACGCGCCTGACCAAGGACGCGACCGAGGGCGCCGGCTTCGATCGGATCGCCTGCCGGCGTGCCGGTGCCGTGTGCCTCGACATAGTCGAGTTCGTCCGCGGCGATGCCGAACCGGGCATAGGTGTCGCGCAGCAGGGCTTCCTGGGCGTCCCTGTTGGGCAGCGAAAAGCCGGTGGTCCGGCCGTCCGAGTTGACGCCGGTGGCGCGCACCACCGCGCGAATACGGTCGCCCGCCGCCAGTGCCGCGCTCAGCGGCTTGAGCACCACGACACCGCCGCCCTCGGCACGCACATAGCCATCTGCGCGCGCATCGAATGCGTGACATCGGCCGCGCGGGGACAGCATGGAGGCGCGGCAGAAGCCGACATAGCTGTGCGGTGCGAGGAGAAGGTTCACGCCGCCGACCAGTGCGGCCGGCACTCGTCCCTCGCGAATCGCCTCGCACGCGAGATGCAAGGCCACCAGCGACGACGAGCAGGCGGTATCGACAGTCATGCTCGGGCCGCGCAGATCGAAGACATACGACAGCCGGTTGGACAGGGAGCAAAGCGTTGCCCCGGTCATGCTGTAGGCATCGACGAGTGCGGGGTCGCCGATGTGGAGATTCAGATAGTCCCAGGACGAGCCGCCGACGAAAACGCCGGTCTGGCTGCCAGAGAGGCGAGAACCGTCGAGGCCGGTATCCTCGATCGCCTCGTGAGCGAGTTCGAGAAGTAATCTCTGCTGCGGGTCGATCTGCACCGCCTCACGCGGGGAGATGCCGAAGAACGCGGCGTCGAATCCATAGATCTGATCAATGACCCCGGCGGCGAACGTGTAGGCCTTGCCGCGCTGTCCTGGTTCGGGATGGAAATAAAGTGGCTTCGACCAGCGGTCGTCGGGGATTTCCGTTACCGCGTCACGCCCGGCGAACAGAAGGTCCGCGAAATGGCGCAAACCGGGCGCCCCTGGGAGGCGGCAGGCAGCTCCGATGATGGCGATCGAGTTGTCAGAAGCATCAAGCACGTCGTCCTGTCTGGTCAGGGGCCTTCACTCCAAGTTGAGATCCTCAAACGCCCAGCCGCTCGAGGCGGCAGTTTGCTGTATTGTCATCCTCCAGTCATGAGCGCGAAGCCGATGGAAGGGAACTCAACCTTTGTTTACAACGATACGAAAACGACTTTAACGTGGCGGTTTGGTATTCTTGGCTGATTCGTGCATACTTGCCCGCAGATGTCGGGTCGCATCAAAACGCGGTGATTCGATCGCACCATTCGTTGTGGAACATTCATGAACCGGCGCACCAACGACAGGATGGCGCCGTGAGCCGCGGTCTGGACCCCGAGGTGGCTAGCCTGGGTGCACTGTTTCCGGAACTGACGGCTGTCGGAGCGCCTCGCTATTGCCTGGAGAACTCGGGAAGGTCAGATCCGGCGCGGATGTCACGCCGCTTCGGCGAGGTTCGTATGCTTTCCCCTGGGCTGCTCCGCACGCCGCCGTTTCACAAGCGCGTGCCCTGGATCAGCGGCACGGTCGGCACGGTATGGCGCGCCGGGGTCGCGGAGCCGGGCTGGGTCTGCGATGCGCTCGATCGTCCGCTTTCGGACCGGACGATCGCCGAGGGGCGGGAACTGGCAGACCGGTTGGTTCGTGAGCAGACGGGCGGCACGTTCTGGGCCCAACCGCCGGATCCGGACGTGGTGCGAGCGGAATGCGTGGTGGTGCAGGCCGGGCGGGACGGTGACCTCAATGCGCGCATGCTGGGTGCCGTACTGGATCAGGGCGACGCCGCACGCGTGGTGCTGCTGCTGCCGCGGCCAGACCGCACGATGGCCGAACGCGCGCGGCGGTTCGGCTGTGCGGTACTGACCCGTCCGGTTGACCCGTGGCCGCTCCTGGCCGCCGCTACGGTTGTCCATACAGCCTCGGGAGACGAGGAACTGGCGGTTCTGGCGCGGCTCGCGGGATCGCGGGTGGAATGCCACGGTTCGGACCCGATGGGGGACCGCCACGCGATCAAGCTCGCCGCTGCGTTCCTGCTGGTCGGGACACGTTACGCTGATCCTTTCGATGGGCGAACTATCAACTGTGCTGCCGCGCTCGACATTGTTGCGGAATGGCGGCGGGTGACGCACGCCAACCGGGCGATCGGCGCCTGTTCGGGCATGTCGTTCTGGAAGCGGCGGCGCATGGTCACGTTCTTCCACACCGGCGAGCGCGCTCCGCCACACCGCCGGACCGCCGCCGCCGCCTTGCGTGCCGCAAAAGGGCGGGCGGTCGCGGTGTGGTCGTCGCGTATCCCGCCAGGCCTGCAGGGGCCGGCCGTGCTGCGGGTGGAGGATGGCTTCGTACGTTCTTTCGGCCTCGGCAGCGGGTTTCTCCCGCCGTGCTCGGTGATCGCCGATGCGAGCGGGATCTACTACGATCCGTCAGGACCGAGCGATCTGGAGACGCTGCTGCGGGAGACGCAATTCGAGCCGACGCTGCTGGCCCGGACACGGCGGCTGATGGATCGGCTGGTGCGCGAAGGGGTGACGAAATATGGCGCGGGCGGTTCGGCGGTGGACCTGCCGCCGGCGGATGGTCGGCGCCGGCTGCTGGTGCCCGGCCAGGTGGCCGACGACCTGTCGGTGCGGCTCGGCGGGGCTGGCTGCGTGGCGGGCAACGAGGACCTGCTGGCCCGTGTCCGCGCCGCCCATCCCGATGCGCTGGTGATCTACAAGCCGCATCCCGATGTGGATGCCGGCCACCGTGCGGGCGCGATGGCGGACGCTGTCATGTACCGGTACGCTGACCTGGTGGTGCGCGGTGTGCCAATGGGGGCGCTGATCGCCGCGGTTGACGAGGTGCACACGATGACCTCGCTGGCCGGCTATGAGGCGCTGCTGCGCGGGCGGCGGGTGGTCGTCTACGCTCGGCCGTTCTACGCGGGGTGGGGTCTGACGGAGGATCTCGTTTCGCTGCCGCGGCGTGGCCGACGGCTCAGTCTGGAGGAACTCAGCGCGGGTGTGCTGCTGCTGTACCCCCGCTATGTCGACCCGGTCACCGAACTGCCGTGCCCGCCCGAGGTACTGCTCGACCGGTTCGCGAGCGAGGCGGTGTGGCGAGAGACCGGGCTCATGAGGCTGCGGCGGCTGCAGGGGCGGTTACGGGTGCGGCTGGCGCGGTAAGCAGCCCGACGTGTCGCCGCGGGTTGGGCGAGACTCGTAAAGTCGTGGATGGCCGGGCCGCCCCGCGGGCGGACCTGCTCGCCCGGGCCTGACACAAAGGGGCCTGTCAGGGCTTGGAGCAGGATGCGTTCGCTTCGGTTCACGTATCCCGTTCTATTTCCTTGCTTAATCGCGTGATTCGGACCCCGGGCGATCCCGCCTGGGGTCATCATGCCCCGGCTCGATTTTATCGAGCAATTTCATCAGTCTGAGGTCGCTTCACGATTCGAGCCAGGCTGATATTGCTCGCTAGTGTCCCGATTTCGGAAGTTCGCCATGCCTGGATCAGCCGCCTTACGAGTGTGGTTTGTGATTCCGAAGTCCGCTCCGGGGATGATCCACAGTATGGCGGACTTCGGAACCACCACACTGACCATTTCCAGCCTGACTGCGGCGGGCCGAAAATGGTCTAGCTAGCTCTTTGTTTGATCGCATGATTCACGCGCAGGGACGTTCCGCCCAGCGCGATCATTCTCTAGGGTGTCGCGTAGTCGCTGGTGGACAGTGCATCCAGTTCGAGCCAGATCATGTCCCAGTACAGCAGGCTCGGTACCGTGAAGGTGACAAAAGTGCCGTTTCCGTCGCTGCCTTTCGTGTGCGACAGGGACTGCGGCGCGCCGTGGTTCACGTCGGGGCTGGCGAACCAGAGCAGATTGTTCCCTGTCAACGTGCCGCTGTAATACATTCTGATACCGATCGCAGCCAACTGAGTTGGCGCCGGCTGGGTGGCGCTGGTGTCTTGATCGGCGATTGTTGGCACCTGGGAGAAGTTCAGCAGGTGCAGGATCTGCAACCCCGAGCGTATTTTCGGAAGCACATATACCTGCCCCGCGGCACCGGTGCTGCCCCCGGTCGCGCCGGAGATGATCGTTGCCGGCTGGGCGGAGTCGGATACCGCGCCACGCAGCAGCTTTTCCATTGCGACACCGAAAGTCTGATAGTCGTATTCCGCCTGTATGGCGGGAGGCGACATCAGAAGTTGTGCGCCAGGAACATAAATGTTGGAGATGAACCGGTCGCCGTCGGCGAGGTAGACGTGATAGGCGCCCGCCGCGAACATGGTCGCGTCCATGTAGAGCAGGCCGGGCAGGTTGAAGTAGCAGGGCGTGGGTCCGCCGCCGGACTGGCAGGTCGGCGTGTTGGAATAGGCGTCGTCCATATAGAGAGGCAGGTCGATCGCCTTCGTGGTATAGCTTCGGATGGTTGCGGTCAGGCCATTGATCGACGGGTAATACGGGGCGTCGCCGAACTCCGGGTGGGTTTCGCGATAGTAGAAATCCTCCTGCGCGTTCGTTGCGACATCCGCTTCATCCCAGCCGGAGACGTTGTTGATGACGCCGCGTACGCCCAAGGCGGAGCGCACCGCGTTCTGGAACGCGCTGAGCGCTGTCGCCATGTTGATGACGCTGCCACCGTAATTGTAGACGGTGCCGGGATTCCCCAGCGTGTCGATCTGCAGGCCATCATAGCCGTTGTAGCGCAGGAGCGGGGCGTTGACGGCCTCGAAGTAGCTGATCCAGGCGGGATTGGTCGGGTCCATTTCGGCCAGCCATGACGCTGCCCAGCCGGCCGGGAACAAGGCGCCCAATCCGCCGGTGGATGGTGTGCCTGCCATGTTCGCGACTGTGCAGGAAGGTGCGCAATCCGTGGCGAACATGCCCCAGGTCAGCGACGGGGTCGTCCCGTCCGTAACGAAATTGGGGTAGACCCCGTTCCACAGCGTGTAGTCGAAGACGGCCATCCGCATGGCATGGGCGGCGCCCATGTAGGACTCGAGAACCGACCGGCTGATGACCGTGTTCGAAAGATTGGGCCATGTCGGGTTCGGACTGTAGGGCAGATGGTGCTTGAAGTTGTCGTCGTAAAACTGCAGCACGTTGCAGTGCCAGGCATTCAGGCCGGCGGCGAGCGCCTGGGTGTTGGTCCCGGCGGTAAACTTCGTAACGAAGCACTCGCGGGGATAGGTCGCCCAGTCCGACGACAGGTCCAGCGCGGCGGCGGCGGTATCCACGGTCGTCGCACCACGGGTTGCGCTGATGCTGACCAGGTAGCCATGGGCATTGATACCGGCAGGCATCTCGAACGCGAGGTCGATGGTCTGCGATGCGCCGGCGCCCAGGGCGGTCACTGAACCGGTGGCGGTCGCGCCAACCACCCTGCCGCGCCCGCTCATGATTCCGGAAATGGTGCCGGTGAACGCGCTGCCGGTGTTGTTGACCAGCGCCACGAGAACGTGGGCGATCTGTCCGGCGGTATAGTCCTGCGCGTCGGTGGTGACGGCGTTGATCAGCGGACCGGTGAGGGCCGGGGACGCCTGTGCCGGGAGGCCCTCCGCCGACAGGCAGGCCAGGAGCGCGAGAAGGACCGTTGCGAGGCGCTGCATCAGAACGACCCCAGCGCGGTGCGCTTCCAGGAATTCCTGGCCACGCAAACATACACGTAATTGGGATCCCACGAGATCATTCCGGCTGTGCACGCGGTTGACGAATTGGCTGGCGTGAAGGACTGCTCGATCAGGATGGACTGTGACGCCACGTCGAGCCTGGAGGCCGGGGTCGTGGTTCCGATGCCGACGTTGCCATAGGTCGGGTCGACATAGATGCGTGTCTGGTAGCCGTTGTTGGCGAACACAAGCGGCAGGTTCTCGGAGGATGAAATCCCGACGCCCGTCGGGGTCGCGCCGACGAAGGTGAACTCTGAACCGCCGCGGGTGAATTGGATCTGTGCCGTCAAAGCGCCGGACACGGCGGGCGTGCCGCTGAAGACCGGCGATGGGGCGAAATAGAGGTTGGGCCATACGCCAAGGATCGGCCCGGCGGCAGGACCGAGATCAGCCGCGGTGCCGCCCGTCGGCACGAACGCCGTAAGCCAGGACAGCAGAGGCTGCGTGATCCCGCCCGCGGTGACGAGCGCGAGCGACGCGTCGGTTTCGTTCAGCGTCCCGCCGTTCAGTATCGGGTCGGTGAGCATCTGGCCGGGCTGCGCGACGGCGGGGGACGACAGAAGAACGAGACCGACTAAGGCATTCGTGAATTGACGCATCGGCACTCCAATGATGTTTTTTGACAAATATCGGTCGGCTTAAAGGAACCTCGGTGCGTGCTCCGTGGTGCGCCGATCACCCGGAGCCGCGGAATTTGCGCAAATCATCGAGGTGGTCATTTCCAGGAGCCGGCCCGACCCGCGGGCAGGCCCTGACCAATTAAACATATCCTGAAAATGCCCGCTTCGTCAAGTTTTTTTTCCTATGTAAGCGACGAGCCGTCCTGGACCGCCTGTGACGGCCCGGTGAATCGCCTCGCGACGAGTCTTCTCCACCGGCATCTTGGGGTCGCCATGCGTTCCATCGGTCTGCGTCCCGATCTCCGTCGCACCGTCGCCCTGCCGTTGGCAGCCCCATTCTGGGCGGCGCAACTGCTGACGGGGGCGAAGTCATTCATGGACAATCCGGTGATCGGCAGCCGTCACCTGAACGAGCGCGGTTTGCATGTCGGCCGGGTGGCGCTGGCCGCCAGTCTCGCGGCGCGGCGGCGGCGTGTCATCGGCGCACACGTCGACACGGGCGATCGTGAAGCCTTCGAGCGCGACGGCTTTGTGATCAAACGGGATTTCCTCGCGCCGGAGGTGTTCGGGCAACTGAGCGGGCAGGTCCGTGCGCATCGCGGCCACGCGCGTGAGATGGTCCAGGGCGACACGATCACCCGGCGCATTTGTGTGGACCCGGCGACGTTGTCGCGCATTCCGGCGATGCGCGGTCTGCTCGCCATGCCGGAGTGGCACTGGCTGATCCGCTTCGCCTGGAGCTTCGACGCCGCGCCCCTGGTCTATCTGCAGACGATCCTGAGCCACGCGGTCTCCGGCCCGGACGACCCGCAGTGTGCGCTGCACGCCGACACCTTCCATCCGACGGTGAAGGCCTGGCTTTTCCTGACCGACGTTGCGGCGGACGAGGGTCCGTTCACCTACGTGCCCGGCTCCCACCGCGCGACCGCGGCTCGGTTGGACTGGGAGAGGCGCATGAGTCTGCGAGCCGCATCCTCCCCGGACAGAATGACACGGCGCGGCTCGTTCCGGATCGAGGTCTCGGAGCTTGGCGGGCTCGGGCTTCCCGGGCCGGTGGCGTTGGCGGTTCCGGCCAACACGCTGGTTGTTGCCGATACCCATGGGTTCCATGCGCGGGGGCCGAGCGTGCGGCCGACACGGCGGGTGGAGGTGTGGGCGTACGGGCGGCGCAATCCGTTCCTGCCGTGGGCGGGGCTCGACCCTTGGGCGATCGGCGACATGGGGCTGCGCCGCGTGCCGCTTTACTGGCGCGGCGCCGACCTTGTTGAAAGGCTGGGAATCAAGCGGGCGGTCTGGCGGCCGCGTGAGGCGGTCTCGGCGTTCGATGGGGCAGCCTGGCCGGGGTGACGAGTACGTCCATTGGTTCGGCGACGTCTGACGTGGCCGGTCTGCTGCGGTGCGAACGAGTAAATGCGCGGACGGATGGCGTTACCGGCGACGCTCGGTTAATGGCCACTGGAACGCGGCCAATGCCGAAACTGTGGCAGCCTGGAAAGGCTGTTTGACCCGACGGAGAGAAGCTTGATTGGAAGGATGCGCCGCCCGCCACCGCCCCCCGCGCCAGAACCTGAGCCGCCGCGGGAAGTGGACGACCGCCGCCTTTTCGATCTCGGCCTGCTTCGCATGCGTTCACGCGATGAGAACGAGGCCGCGATCCGGCGTCTCTGCGACACCGTCCACGTCTCGGGTGACGCCGTGCTGTGCCGTGCCCTGGGTCGCTACAAGATGTATGTGGACCCAAGCGACGAAGGCATCAGTCCGCACCTGATGCTCGACGGCCTGTGGGAGGTGTGGGTCACCGAGGCAATGCTGGGGTTCGTGCGGTCCGGGATGACGGCGATCGATGTCGGCGCCAATCTCGGATACTACACGCTGCTCCTCGCCGACCTGGTCGGCGGCGACGGCCATGTGCACGCGGTTGAACCGAACCCGCGCATGATGTCCTTGCTGGCGCGTTCGCTGCGCGTCAATGGCTTGTCGGGGCGGGTGTCGCTGTGTGCTGAACCATTGTCCGCACGCGCCGGCGAGCAGGTCGTGCTGCACGTACCGGCGGGGCTGCCGCAAAACGGTTACTTGCTTGCGCGTGACAGCAATGTGGCGGGCCCGCATCAGGTGCTAAGCACAACGACGGTGGACGATCTGGTTGGCGACGGTCCGGTCGATTTCATCAAGATCGACGCCGAAGGAGCCGAGCAGGCGATCTGGCAGGGGATGGCCCGCGTGCTCGGTCGGCGGGCCCCGCTGGTCGTTTTCATCGAGTTCACGCCCGACCGCTACCGGGACCCTGAAGCCTTTCTGAATCAGATGCTTGAGACCGGTTTTGCGCTGGCGATCATCGATCACCGCCAGGGCGTTCAGCCTGTCAGTATCGAGCAGGTGCTGGCAGGCCCCGAGCACGAGGATCGGATGCTGGTCCTGGTGCGCTAAATCGCTTCCACTTTAGGTGGACGGCCGCTCCGCGAACCGAGGCAGGCTGTCAAGGCTCGGCGCGCGCGGCAGTGATGCTCGCCATGACGTCCGCGTACATCGCCGTGAGGGCTGTCCGATACGGTTCGGCGTCGAATCGAGCGGCTTGGCGTGGACCCGCTTCCTCCAGCCGCGCGCGCAACGCCTCGTCGCGGTCGAGCGCCCGAATGCCTTGGGCGATGGCCTGCGTGTCGTACGGATCGACCAGGACCGCCGCATCGCCGGCGATCTCGGGCAACGAGGCCTCGGTGGAGGTCAGCGTCGCGGTACCGAGGGCCATCGCTTCCGCGACAGGCAGGCCGAAGCCTTCATAGAGCGAGGGGAACAGCACCGCGCGTGCGCCGCGGACCAGCCGCTGGAGCGTGCTGAACGGTAGGTACTCTATGCGGAGGATCTTCGGACCATATGTCCGGCCTGGCTGCTGCAAACCCAATAATCTCAGCTCGGTTTCCGACTTCCAGCTCCGGCCGCCGACGACTACCAGCGGGGCCGAAATGCCGGCGGAGAGATAGGCTTCCAGCAGTCGTCCGATATTTTTCTTCGGTTCCAGGGCTCCGAAGAAAAGGAAATAGCCGCGGGGCCGCAGGTCGAACATGCCGCTCAGGAAGTCCGCGAGTTCGCCAGCCGCCGGCAGCGCCGGCTCCGGGAGATCGAGCGCCTGATAGGTGTTGACCACTTTTCCGGCCGCCTTCGGAAAAATCCGCAGGATGTCGCTGCGCGAGAATTCCGAGACGGTGCAGATCGCGGCGGCTTCGGCGATGCAGGTCCTGAGCAGGCGCAGGTGGTAGCCCTTGTCGTCCAGCGTGGTGTGAGGCAGGCGCAACGGCACGAGGTCGTGCACGGTGTAGATATTGCGCGCACCCTCCAGGACGATCGGCAGGGGATAGGTCCAGTGCATGATCGCAGGGCGGTCCGGCATGCGGACCCGCAGAAACCGTCCGGTCGCGCGGAAATGCCGCCCGGCCAGTTGGAACAGGTCGGAGGCGTTCAGGATACGGTCGAAATCCGGCATGCGGAAGCCGCGCCGGTCCACCAGCCCGGTCATTGGGACTTCGATCGCCTCGAGACCGCGCCACGACGCCGCAAACTCCTGCCACCAGCGGGAGGATGTGAATGGTCTGGGGGCACGCCGGGGCTCCTGATCCATCCGGTCAAAGAACGCGATTTCCCGCATCGTGGCCGAGGCCTTGGGCGACATCGGCAGGCCGTACAGCACATCGACAGGATGGCCGAGATCCGACAGGGACCGGCTCAGCACGCGGGCGTAGGTGGCGATGCCGGTGCCCTGCGGCATCGCCAGATTGAAGCCGTCAATGCCTATGCGCACCGGAGGTCCTGAGGGGCCGGTGCGGACGGACGGCCCCGCCGGGCGGATGCCAGCAGAACGGCCGGGCGGGTCGGTGCCGGCGGAGCGCTCTGAAGGGTCGATGTTGAGTTCGGAAGCCGAGTTCATGCGCGGGCAACTCCCAGCCTGTCATAGATCGCGGCGAGCCGGCCGAAGCAGGCGGAAGGCGAGAACATGCCCGACCGGCGCCGCCCAGCGGCAGCCAGGCGGGTGCACAATGCCGTGTCCCGGTCGAGGGCGGCGATCGCCTCAGCCATCGCCTGGATGTCGAGCGGATCGATCAGGAGAGCGGCATCCGCGGCGATCTCGCCGGTGGCGCCGGCCGCCGAGGTGAGGACCGGGACGCCGAGGGCCATGGCCTCGGCGATCGGCAGGCCGAAGCCCTCGGCCAGCGAGGGGAACAGCAAGGCGCGTGCCCCGCGCAGCAGGTCGATCAGCGCCGGGCGCGGCAGCCAGGGTGAGCGCCAGACCCCGCCGGTCCCGCTTAGCGCATCAAGCGGCCGGATCTCCGCCCCGCCGGCGGCGAGAGCTTCGGCCCCCCGCCAGCCGTCGGGGCCGGCGAGGACCAGTGGGGCGGCGGCCCCGCTCGCGGCGTAGGCCTGGATCAGACGCGCCAGGTTCTTCCGGGGCTCGACAGTGCCGCAGAACAGAAAATGTCCCCGCAGCGGAGGCGGCGCGGCGTGGATGTCCGCGGCCAGCTCTACCGGCTGGTAGGTGTTGGTCACGCGTTCCTGCGGCACGCCAAGCAGGGTCACGATATCGTGGCGGGACGCCTCGGAGACGGTGACGATGTGATCGGCACGGCGCGCGATTTCGCGGATCATGCGGGCAAAGCGGGGGCCGGGGATGTCGGTGAGGTCGGGCGTGCGCAGCGGGATGAGATCGTGCACCGTGTAGACATTTGGCACGCCGCGGAACGCCAGCGGCAGGGGGTAGGTCCAGTGCATCAGCCCCGGACGCTCACGGCTGCTCACGGTGAGCAACTTTCCGTGGATGTCGAAATAGACCTGGGCGAGGCGATAGGCATCGGGCGCGACCAGGGCATGAGCGAACCCGGCGGGGGCGATGTTCCGTGCCGCCGCCTGGACCCCGCCGGGCCAGCAGGCTCGCAACCACCGCGACGGGCGTCCCGGACGGCGGGCGGTGTCGTCCGGCGCATCGAGCAGTACGTCGGCCACGCGCCCCGTGCGGTGCAGTCCCTGGGCCAGCGTGAGCGCGTATGTCGCGACGCCGGTGCCATCACGCAGCGCCAGGTTGCGGCCGTCGAGACAGATCGCGGCCCGGTGACGGTCCGCGGCCGACGGGGCGCCCTCAGCCATACTTGCGTTGGGAATCATCGCCAGGGTATGCAAATAAAGCGTCTCTTTCAATGCCGTCCTCGGCTTCATCGCCGATCCTCGGCTCAGCCAGGCATGAAGTCAGCGCGAGCGAATGATCGTCTTCGAGAATGTGACCAAGATCTATCACACTCGCTCCGGCCATCGGCGTGTACTCGACAATGTTTCGTTTTCGATCGGGCGCGGCCAGAGCATCGGCATCGTCGGACGCAACGGTGCGGGCAAGTCGACCCTGACACGCCTGATGGCCGGGATCGAGTACCCGACAACCGGGGAGGTCCGGCGGTCGATGTCGGTTTCCTGGCCGCTTGGCTTCAGCGGCGCGTTCCAGAGCAGCCTGACCGGAGCGGACAACACCCGCTTCATCGCTCGTATATATCGTAAGCGTATCGACTATGTTCTTGACATGGTTGAAGATTTTGCCGGTCTTGGCGATTATTACCGGATGCCCGTGAAGACCTACTCGTCCGGCATGAAGGCGCGGCTGGCGTTCGCGGTGTCGCTGGCGGTCGAATTCGAGTGCTATATCGTGGACGAGATCACCGCCGTGGGCGACGCATCGTTTCGGGACCGTTGCGCCGAAGCGCTGCGGTCGCGGCGCGAAAGCGGCACCCTGATCATGGTTTCGCACGATCCGAACACGTTGCGTGCGCATTGTGAAAGCGGCGGCCTGCTGCAGGACGGGCGGTTGCAGTTCTACGACACCATCGACGAGACGATCGCGGCATATGAGGGAATGCTGACCGCATTGCCTTCGTCGACATGACGGGGTCGCCGCGGCCGAAACGACCTGTGCGCGGGAGGGGCATGCACTAACGACGAAGTGTGGCAGCGGTCCTGACAGGTTGGTATAGAATCGGGCGTTGCTTGAACGTTGGAGGCGGGCGCGGTTGTTGAGGGCATTCTTCAGCGTGGGCACGGCGGCCGGCTGATGTTCGGGACCGCGAACCCGATCGCGGTGGCTGCGGGCAGGCCGGCGCGCGGAAGCGTGGCGTTGCGTGGCCTGGCGGTACAGAGCCACGTCATCGGCGCGCTGCTCATGCGCGAGCTGCACACCCGTTTCGGTCGCGATAATATCGGTTATATCTGGGCAATTTTTGAACCGGGACTGCTGGCCTTTGCGGTCACCATCCTGCACATGGCAGCCGGATCGCGTACCGGCTTTGACATGGACCCGATCCCGTTCTGGGTCGTCGGATACACGCCGTTCTGCATGTTCCGCTTCATGGTGCTGCGTGCCGAGGCGGCTATCGAGAGCAATCGCACGCTGCTGTATCACCGCATGGTGACGATCACCGACCTGATGATTGCCCGCAACCTGCTGGAGCTTGCATCTGCGGTGATGGCGATGGTGATCCTCGTGGGCTTCGCCTGGCTGTTCGGGATGGGCAACCTGCCCGATCGGCCGATGCTGATGTTCGCCGGCATCGCGCAGCTCTGGTTCCTGTCATTCGGGCTGTCGCTGATCGTTGCGGCGGGGGCGGAAAATTCGACGGTGGTGCAACGCATTGTCCACCCCGCGACCTACGTCAGCCTGCCGCTGTCGGGTGCGTTTTTCCTGTTGAAATGGATCCCGCATCCGTGGCGTGAGTATCTGGCGTGGTCGCCATTGATTTCGCCGTTCGAGCAGATCCGTGAGGGCCAGTTTGCCATATTCGACAGTGCCTATGTCTATCCTGAGTACGTGCTGGGTTGGTCGCTCGTGCTGACGATCCTGGGTCTGTTCGGCATCCGCATCACGCGGCGGCGAATGCACCTTGAGTGACGAACCCGCCGCTCCTGCGTACGTTAACATCGGTCCGTATCCGGCCGCGGCTTAATCATTGCTCGATCATTGCTAGGGCGCACCATGCGTGGAACGACTGCCTCACCGCCTGATCTGAGCGCCCAGTTCGCCGCCGGAGAGGCGCCATTCCCTCGGCCCGTGCGGCCGCGGCGCAGCCGGTTACGCCAGATGCTGGCGCGTCGGGGCTGGTTCCTGCTGTTCGTGGTCCTGCCGACGCTGCTGACGGCGAGCTATTACTACGGGCTCGCCGCGGACCAATATGAGTCCGAGGCCCGCTTCATTGTGCGCGGGTCGGAGGGAAACGGGCCACAGCTTGGGGGCCTTGGCCACATCCTCGGCATGACCGCCGCCCTCAGTTCGGCGCAGAGCGAATCATTCAGCATCGATGACTACATGGATTCGCATGATGCCGTGGCCGCACTGCAGAAGAAGCTCGATCTCGTCGCGATGTTCCGTCGTCCCGAGGCGGACTTTTACGCCCGGCTGTGGTGGCCGGATCCCAGCGCCGAGACCTTGCTGCGGTATTACCGCAACCAGGTGACGATCAAGTACAATGAGGATACCGGCATCACGACGATCAAGGCGAATGCGTTTGAACCGGCGGACTCGCGAACTCTCGTGCAGGCCTTGCTGTCGCTGGGCGAGGCGCGGGTGAACGAATTCAATGAGCGCGCGATCGAGGATACGATGCGGGTCGCCCAACACGAGGTGGACGCAGCGGAGAAGCGGGTTGTCGACGCGGAACAGGCGCTGACGAAATTCCGTATCAGCGAGGGCGACATCGATCCCCAGAAGACCAGCACGGCGCAGCTGGCACTGATCAGCACATTGCAGCTGCAACTCGTGCAGGCCCGCGCTCAACGGGACGGCATGGGCGCCTCGGTGCGTCCAGACAGTCCGCAATACGTGGCGCTGGGGGACCGCATCCATGCCCTCGAAGGCCAGATCGCGGCGGAAGCGGCCCGGTTGACGGGACGCAAGGGGGCTCTCGCCCCGGTCCTGGCGAACTATGAGCAACTGACGCTGCAGCGGGAGTTCGCGCAGACAAATTACACCAGCGCACTGACCGCGCTGGAGAACGCACGGCTCCAGGCAATGCGCCAACAACTGTTCGTGGTTGACGTGGTCCGGCCGAACCTGCCGGAACGGGCCCTGTTCCCACGCCGCACGATGATGGTGGCGACGGTGTTTCTCGCGTTGCTGCTGACCTACAGCATTGGCTGGCTGATCATTGCCGGCATGCGGGAACACGCCGCCTGAGCGTTGTCATTCCATTACGAAGGTAAACAACAACACGTGTCCGCGACATGTAACGCCATGTAATCCGCGTAACCGACCGAGGCCGCGGCGTTGTTTCCGCCCCTGTCGCTGTCCTCCCCGGCCTTGCGGACGGTCGTGCCGCCGGGCTGGACGCGGCGCCTACGGCGCCCTCAAGAACTAGTTAACCGTCGTTAGGCCGGTATGCCCTCGTAGCCATCAATCCCCTGTGCTACTGGCCATTGTGCAGAAAGCCGGACGCAATCACGTGACAACAGCGAAACAGAATGGCGGTGCCTTCGCGCCGCGTGTTTTCCTGTTCCTGCAGGGGCCCGCCAGTCAATTCTTCAGTCATCTCGGGCAGGCCCTGGCGCATCACGGCCACGGCGTGCACCGCATCAACTTCCATGGCGGCGACCAACTGTTCTGGCGGCTGCCGGGAGCGGTGAACTATCGAGGTCATGACAGAAACTGGCCCAGCTTTCTGGAGGCGACGATCCTCGATTACGGGGTCACCGACATCATCCTGTTCGGTGACTGCCGTCCCCGCCATCGTGCCGCCATCACGGTTGCCCGACGTCTGCAACGTCCCGTTCACGTGTTCGAGGAGGGATACATCCGGCCGAACTGGGTGACCTTCGAACTGGGCGGCGTGAATGGGCATTCCAGCCTGCCGCGTGATCCAGGCTGGTACCGCGAACAGGCGTCGCGGCTGGAGGAGGTGCCGGAAAGTGGCAACGTCGCCTCGAGCTTCGCTCGCCGCGCGACCGAGGACCTGGCTTACAACCTCGGATACATGCTGCTGGGGTGGAGCTTCCCGTTCTGCCGGACGCACCGGCCCTGGCACCCCTTGGTCGAGTACTCCGGATGGGCGGCGCGGCTGGTGCGCCGCAAACTCCAAAGTGCCGCCATCGCTGCCGAGGTGACCCGCGCCGACACGCTGAAAGACTTCTACGTGTTCCCCCTGCAACTCGACTGTGACTCGCAGGTGAGGCAACACTCGGCGTTCGGCGGGATGACGCCCGCGATCGAGACGGTGCTCACGTCCTTTGCCGCGCATGCACCTGCTTCGGCAACGCTGCTGGTCAAGGAGCACCCGCTGGACAACGGGCTGCGCAACTGGCGCCGCCGTCTGGCGGGAATCGCGGCGCGCCTCGGGATCAACGACCGGATTTGCTACATCGAGGACGGCGATCTCGAACGCCTGACGCGCTCCGCCCGTGGCATGGTAACCATCAACAGCACCAGCGGCACGCTTGCGCTGGCGGCGGGCGTGCCTGTCATGACGCTGGGTCAGGCGGTTTACGACATGCCGGGCCTTACGTTTCAGGGAAGCCTCGACGCGTTCTGGACCGAGGCTGCGCCGCCCGACCTTGCGCTTTTCGCGGCGTTCCGCAGGGTGCTCGCGCATCGATGCCTGGTCCGCGGCGGCTTCTTCAGCACCGGAGCGGTGCGGCTGCTAACGGAAGGTTCGGTGGCACGGCTTGAGGCACTGCCTGCCGCGCATGCGGTGGCGGGCGTGCGCGCGGCGGCCTCGCTACCAGCAGGGGAGCAATCTGCACAGGCCGTCGGTTAAGATGACCGCATCCCGGAATATCGTGATCACGGGCGCCACCAGCGGCCTCGGCCGAGCGCTCGCCGGCGGCTACGCGGCGTCCGGGATCCGCCTGGGCCTGATCGGACGCGATGCCGGACGGCTCGAGGAAGTTGCCCGGGCGTGTTCCGGCAAGGGCGCGGCGGTGATGACCGGCCGGCTCGATGTGCGGGAGGCCGAGGCCCTGGGCGCCTGGCTGGTTGCGTTCGACGACGCCGGACCCGTGGACCTCGTGATCGCCGCCGCCGGCATCTCGGCCGGCCCACCGCCCGAACTCGGCCACGGAACCCGCCGGCCTGGCGATTCGTCAGATCGGCACGAACCTGCTGGGCTGCATGAATACCGTGGAGCCTTTGCTGCCCCGCCTGCTGGCCCGTGGTGCCGGGCAGATCGCTGTCGTCAGTTCGGTCGCGGGCTACCGCGGGCTGCCGTACAGCCCCGGGTACAGCGCCAGCAAGGCGGGCGTGCGGGCATACGGCGAGGCGCTAAGGGCGCTGCTGCGACCGCACGGCATCCGCGTGAGCGTGGTGGTGCCCGGCTTCTTCGATTCTCCGATGACCGACCGTTTCCATGGCGACAAGCCGTTCATGGTCTCACTCGAGCGGGCCAGTGCGATCGTGCGGCGCGGGCTGGATCGCGGGCAGCCGCGGATCGTCTTCCCGCGCCTGCTCGCGCTGGGCCTGCAAGCGGCGGACCTCATCCCGGCTTGGCTCGGGGATCGCATTCTGCGCGGCGTGCGGTTCCACATCGTGCCGCCGGAACTGACCTGACCGGCATGGCCTTTCAGCTCACGACCACCGTCCTGCTGCTGCTGCTCTGCGCTGTGTTCCTGCGCTGGTATGCGGGCGCGCGTTCGCTGCGGCCGTTCTGGGTGCTGGCGCTGGACGTCGCGCCGTTGCCGATCGGGGCGTTGCTGTTCGCATCGCTGACCGCCAGGCCGCTGTTCGGCGCGCTGGTGGTCGCGGCCCTGACCGGCGGCCTGGCAGGGGCTGATGCGGTGAAGCGCGAGGTGCTGCGGGAGCCCGTGGTGTTCGCCGATCGCGCCGAACTGCTGGAGGTCGTGCGCCACCCCGAGTTCTACCTGCCGTTCGCCGGCACCGGCCTCGTGCTGGCGGCCGCGGCCTTCGCGGTGGCGGCGGCAGGCGCGGTTGCCTGGGCCTTGCCGCCGCTTTGGCACTGGTCGCCGTGGCCGGCGTTGGCTGCCGTGCTGCTCGTTGCCGCGGCGTTTGCGTTGCCGGGCTGGCCGCCTGTGCTGCGGCGGCTACAGCGCCAATACGAGCGTCTGGCACCAAGCCGCGAGCCGGAACAGGACATGGCACGGTGGGGCATCCTCGCCTGCTTCGTGATCCACGCGACCCTGGCGCGCGCGGAGCGGCCGGGCCGGCGAACCACCGTCGCGGTGCTGCGCACACCGTCCAGCCGGCGGCACGGACCGGTGGTGATGGCGCAGCTCGAATCCTTCTTCGACCCGCGCCGCCTGCATGAAGCGATCCCGCGCGACCTGCTGCCCGGCTATGACGCCTGCCGAACCCAGGCGACGGCCTGGGGACCGCTGGTGGTTCCGACCTGGGGTGCGAACACCATCCGCACCGAGTTCGCCGCCCTGACCGGGCTGGGATCGGCGGCGCTCGGCCTCGACCGGTTCAACCCGTATGAGCGATTTGCCCGGAGCCGCGTCGATGCCCTCGGCTGGCGCATGCAGGCGCTTGGCTATCGCACGATCTGCCTGCACCCGTTCGACACCCGGTTCTACGGCCGTCACCGCGCCATACCGGCGCTGGGATTCGAGCGGTTCATCGGGCCGGAAGCGTTCTCGCCGTCGGCCCGGTCGGAAGCATTCGTCAACGACGCGGCGCTGGCAAGGAAGGCGGCCGAAGTCGTGGCCGATGCCGGACCCGACCTGTTTCTGTTCGTGATCTCGGTGGGTAATCACGGGCCCTGGCTGGCCGATCGGGGTCCGGAGGATGCGATTGCGCTGCCGGCGCCACTGCGGGCGTTGCCGGAGGCAGCGGCACTGCGCCGCTACCTGGGCGGCCTGCGCCGCACCGACGCCTTCTTTCCGGTGATGACGCAGGCCCTGCGGGCGGCATCAGGCGAGGGGATGCTGCTTGCCTACGGCGATCACCAGCCGAGCCTGCCCGGCCTTTTCGCGGCACTCGGGCGCTCCGACAGCATGACCGATCACGTGCTGTGGGAGTCCGGGTCGGCCGCGCGTCAGCCGCCCCGGCCGGAGACGGTCACGGTGGAGGCATTGCCGCAGCGCCTGCTCGATCGTCTGGCGGCGTACCGGGTGGAACAAGAGGCCGCTGAATGAGCCCGCCGATCCTGCTCGACCTTTCCCGCCTCGTGTCACGTGCGAGCCGTCCGACGCCGACCGGCATCGACCGGATCGAACTGGCATACGCCGAACACCTGATCGCCCGGGCGGGGGATCGGCTGGGATTCGTCGCCATGAATGCGGCCGGCGACATTGCGCCGCTGCGCGCCCGCTACAGCCGACTGCTGGTGGACGCACTGGGCCGATGCTGGCGCGACCCCGACGAAAGCGGCCACGCGGCGCGACGCCTTGGCATCCTGGCGCGCCTGTCGGGCCTGATGCCGGGTCAGCAACTGTTGCCGCCGGGCGCACGTGGCGGCACGCGCCGGCCGGTCTACTTGCTTGTCTCCCACCAGAACCTGCACCGGGCGTCGCGGCTGGCCCGGTTCAAGGCCCGCAGCGGCGCTGCCTTCGTGGTTTTCGTGCACGATCTGATCCCGGTGGACTATCCGGAATACGCCCGCCCTGGTCAGGCCGAACGGCACCGTCAACGCATCGAGACGATCGTCGCGCTGGCCGACGGGGTGGTGGTGAATTCCCAGGCCACGGCCGATTCGCTCGCGCCGTACCTCGATCGCACCGGCCGTCACGTCCCTGTCGTCGTCGCCCATCCCGGAGCGGAATTCGCCGCCCGCCGTCCGCCTCTCCGCACCGTCCCCGGGGCCACCGCCGAGGCGGTGGCGGTGCCACCCTATTTCGTTTGTATCGGCACGATCGAGCCGCGGAAAAACCATCTCCTGCTGCTGCATCTCTGGCGCCACCTCGCGCTTCGCCGCGACCCCGCGACCCCGCGCCTCGTGCTGATCGGCCAGCGCGGCTGGGAGAATGAGAACATCGTCGACATCATCGACCGCTGCGCCGCACTCCACGGGCTGCTGGAGGAGCACAACACCTTGCCCGACCGGGCGCTGCGGCCGCTGCTGGCCGGAGCGCGCGCCCTGCTGTGCCCGGCCTTCGTCGAGGGTTACGGGTTGCCGATTGCCGAAGCGCTGTCGCTCGGGGTGCCGGTGATTTGCAGCGACATCCCCGCCTTTCGCGAGGTAGGCCGCGATGTGCCGGACTTCCTCGATCCGCTGGACGGGCTGGGCTGGCTACAGGCGATCCGGGATTACGGCACGGATTCGTCACGACGGGCGGCGCAGCTTGCGCGGCTGCCGGGCTGGCAGCCGCCGCGCTGGGAGCCGCATATCGATGCGGTCATCGACCTTATCGATCAGGTGGCGCCGGAAGGCACAGTCACGGAGTACGGCGTTGTTGAAAAGACGTTTCGCTTTGCTTGATCGCCTCATCACGTTGCCCGCCGCGCTGAAGCCGCAAACGGATGATGATCTTAATGACGACGCCGACGCGCTGATCAGCGACGCGAGTGCCGCGCAAGACCGCCAGGAGTGGGGCATGGCGGAAACCCTGTGGAGGCAGGCGAGCGATCGCCGGCCCGACGACGTCAATTGCTGGTTGCAGCTTGGCAACATGCGCAATGAGCTCGGCCGCCACAAGGCATCAATCGCGGCGTTCATGACAGCCAGGGAGCTGGATCCGCGGGCGGCCGAACCGTTGGTCGGCGTTGCCGGCGTGCATGAACGCGCGGGCGACTGGGGTGCGGCGCTGGGGTGCTGGAATGACCTGATCCGGTTGCTGGATGATCCCGCGCGTCCGGCGCGGCCGTCCGATCCGGAACGGCGCGCGCATGCCTACCTGCATGCGGCCCTGTCGGCGTCCATGGCGGCGCAGCGGGAGTTGGCGCTGGATATCATGTTGGAGGCGGATCGGCGAGTGCCGGGGTTCGCCGACCTGCCTGGCCAGTTGCTGATGCGCGCCCGGGCGGTCCGTCAAACCGATCCGGAGCGCGCCCTCGCGCTGCTGAGGCGATGCCTCGAGCGGGCCCCGGAAGACGATGCCGCGCGGTTTGAGTTCGGCTCGATCGCGCTTGAACATGGCAAGGCGGCCCGGTGGGCGGAAGCGGCCGGGGTGGTCGAAGCCACGCGGGTCCGGCGCGCCAACGATCCGTCGTTCCTCTGGCTGCTTGCCGACCTGCGGGACCGGCTGCGCGAGTGGCGGGCTGTGCAGGCGCTGTCGGAACGCCTGGCCGCTTTGGACCCGGGCGAGCAGCGCTATCTCCGCCGGGCCTTGGACGCCGCCCTGGCAATGAAGGACCTCGTCGCTGCCAGGCGTCTCGCGCGCGCGTTCATGCAAAGCTTCCCGGGCGAATACATTGCGTTGCATCTGCTCGCGCGCGGGTATGAAGACGCACAGGAGATCGATCGGGCGCGCCTGCTGTTCCGTTTCCTTCGGGCAAAATGGCCGCACAGCGTCTGGCATGAGGCTCGCTGCATCGTCCTGACAGCGGCACGGCGCTCGCTGCCGGACGCCGACCGCCTGCTGCGAGCCGCGATGACGAAGCGGGGACGCGAAATCGAACTCGACCGGGCCTATTACGATGCCGCATTCCGCAGCGGCAATTTCGCCGAGGCACGGCGGCGGCTGGAATGGTTCATCGGCGAGCATCCCGAAGACGAAGCGGCGGAGCATTTTCTCGGCTATGTGATCGCCAACACGTCAGGAATCGAGGACGCGGAACGGTACTACCACGCCATGGCGACGCGCAGCTTCCAGGCGAAAGGCGCGTTGACCGGTCTGGCGCATATGGCGATGCGCCGCCGCGAGCCGCTGATCGTCCATGAACGTTGGGCCACCGTGGTGGAACTCTATCCCGACGACACGATCGGGCGCGTCGAATACGCCCGCAGCGCCTATGAGATCCGCGATTTCGACCTGGCGCTGCGGATCTGCGAGACGCAGCTGCGGCGGTTGCCGTCAGACGTCACGATGGGCGAGTTCTACGCTTGGCTGCTTGCGGCGATCGGTCGATTCGAAAGCGCCTGGGCCTATCTCAAGACGTTGCGGCACCATACCGGTCCCAGTTGGACGGTGCTCGAGCTGTCGCTGCTGAGCACCGCCCAGACGGGCCGTCTTGACACTGAATTCGAAACAATCCTCGACAGCGTGCCGTACAG
Source organism: uncultured Alphaproteobacteria bacterium (assembly GCA_963817185.1). Classification (GTDB taxonomy): domain Bacteria; phylum Pseudomonadota; class Alphaproteobacteria; order Acetobacterales; family Acetobacteraceae; genus Rhodopila. Next base: position 1,246,985 of record CAWFNN010000009.1, read on the forward strand.
CGGCACACGCCGCGATGGGGGCCGGTTCTACCATGCGATCCGCCAGCTCTGGTCAGCGCGGCGGCCCGATCTGCTGCACCCGCTGGTACGCCGCACGGCGATCGAACCGCGGCATCTCGGCTGGCTGTCGCCCTACCTGCGCAGCCAGAGCGGCAAGCCAGGGCAACCACCGGAGTTCCGCGCGCGCGTGGACGCGGACTGGACCCAGGCACGTGGCATGGTGCGTGGCGATACCGCCGCCCGGGTGGGCGCCGCGAGCGATGGCGAGATCATGCGGATGCTGGATCGGCCGCGGCACGGCTTTCCCACGATTCATATCGTCAACAAGTTCGAGCAGATGCGCGGCGGCAGCGAGTTGCATGCGCTGGATGTCGGACAGCGGCTGGCGAAATACGCCAACGTCGAGTTCTGGGCGCCGGAAATGCCGCATCCCCATTTCAGCGGCACGCTCGGCGTGAAGGCGATCGAGCCGGGCCAGGGCCGGGTGCCGCATGGCGGCGTGCTGGTCATCATTGGGGTCTATTTTAACATCGTCACCTGGATCCGCCGCGCGCGGCCGAAGCGCGTGATCTTTCTCTACAACACGTTCGAGGCACCGCTGCTGTTCGAACGCATCCACGAAGTGTTTGAGCAGACCGGTGTGCGCTGCGAACTGCTGTACTGTTCCGACATGATGGCGCGGGAGGTCGATCTGCCGGGCTTCTTCGAGCCGTCGCCAGTGGACATCGAGCTGTTTCGGCCGCGGGAGACGCCGTTCCCGGCGGAGCACCGTTTCACGGTCGGCCGGCATTCGCGCGACGTGATCGAGAAACATCATGCTCAGGACTGGAGGATCTATCAGGTGGCGGCACAGGCGGGCGGCCAGTCGCGGCTGCTTGGCGGCACCTGCATGGAGCGGGTGTTCCCAAAGACCGCCGGCATCGAGTTCCTGCCGGCGCGCAACGACCGCATCGTCGAATTCCTGCAGGGCCTGGATTGCTACTATTACAACACCTCGACCTGGATCGAGCCGTGGGGCCGGGTGGTGATCGAGGCGATGGCGTGCGGTCTGCCGGTGCTGGTGAGCGACACCGGCGGCTACGCGCAGGCGGTCGAGCACGGGCGAACCGGCCTCGTGTTCCGCACCATCGATGAGGCGGTGGGACTGATGCGCCAGCTCGTCGCCGAGCCCGAGCTGCGGGGACGCCTCGGAACGGCGGCGCGGCGGAGCGTCGAGGCGTTGCTTGGGGCTCCGGCTCTCGCACGGCTCGTTTCGTTCTATCTGGCGCAGGAGTAGCTCCGCCGCACATGACGATGCGGCGACGGCGCACCGGTTTCAGTCTGAATGACAACGAATTGAGCACACGCGCCGGCGCGTCGTGGTTCAAGTCACATCATGTTCAGGATGGGCTCGCTATCGAAAGGCTGGAGCATGATCGCGCCGAGCGGAACGTCCCCGGCGCGTGAATCATGCGATCAAACAAAGACCTAGACCATTTTCGGCCTGCTCAGTCAGGATGGGAATGGTCTAAAAGCCGGGGGGACTTCAGGATTTGGACGATATGGACCATCTGCTGCGGCGGGCAGTCAGCCGGCTGGCGCTCTTGGGCGCGCTCGTGCTTGCAGGTTGCAATACGTTGCCCGCCAGCGGACCCGAGGAACGCGACATCCTCAACAGTGAGAAGACGAAGGCCAACGAACTTGGCTTCCGGATCGTAGATGTGGATGTGCGCACCACGGCGGCGTTGGCGAACGACCACGGCACCAATTTTGAAACGATCGGCGGGATCGGCAGGCCGGGCCGGGTGGATGTGATCGGACCGGGCGATACGCTGTCGATCTCGGTTTTCGAGATCGGGAGCGGCCTGTTCTCGGGAACCGGCGGACTGGGAGGACAGGCGCCGGCGGGGTCGGCGGGCATTTCCACGAGCGCCACGCGTGAGAACCTGCCGCCCATGCAGGTGGACCTGAATGGTTTCATCGACTTTCCTTACGTCGGGCGCATCCGCGCCGCGGGCCGAACGCCGAGCGAACTACAAAGTGCAATCGTCGCCGGACTGCGCAACCACTCGCAGAATCCGCAGGTTATCGTCGACATCATGCACAATCCATACGACTCGGTCATCGTCTCGGGCGAGGTCCACAAGCCCGGACGGGTGCCGCTGACGATCGAGGGCGAACGCGTGCTCGACGCGATCGCGCTGGCCGAGGGCCCGACGCACCCGCCGCAGGACATCGTGGTGGACCTGATTCGTCGCGGCAAAGTCGGCGAGGCGTCGCTGTACGAGGTGCAGCACGACCTTTCTCTTGATGTGGCGCTGCAGCCGCAGGATCGCATACAATTGATCTACCGGCCCCGCACGTTCACGCTGATGGGAGCGACGAAAGTCGCCGAGATGCCGTTCACTGCAGCCCAAGTCAGCCTGGCCGAGAGTATCGCACGCGCCGGCGGCCCGCTGGACGAGCGTGCCGACCCGAACGCGGTTTTCCTGTTCCGTTTTGAAAGCCCGTCGATGGCGCGCAAGGTTGGGGTGGTCAGCGATGCACCGCAGGTGCCGATCATCTACCACCTGGATATGATGCAAACGGACAGTTACTTTCTGGCCCAACACATCTCCGTCCGAGACAAGGACCTGATTTACATTGCCAACGCCCGCACCAGTCAGCTCGGGAAGTTCCTTGGGTTGATCAGTGCACTGTTCACTCCGGCGATTGTCGGGCGTTCCTTGCAATGAAGTGGCGTCGTGGCTTGTTCTTTTAACTGAAGTGTCATAGACTTCCGACTGACTCTGCACAATCACGAGAACGCAATCATGGATGCGGAAATGGGCGCCTTCACGGCGTCTCTGACCTCAAGGCCAATCGAATTCACGCTGAGCGACAGCGCTCATCTTGACTATATTGCGGGCCTGGTACGTCAACACGGACTTTCCTCTTACGAGGCGCCAATGCCCGAACTGATGGCATGGCTGGTCCGCATGCTCGGCGGATACATGCTCGATGTTGGCGCCAACACCGGACTGTTCACGCTGCTGGCCGCGGCCGCCCATCCAACGATCAAGGTCTGCGCGTTCGAGCCCCTTGACAGCGTCTGTAAGCTGCTTCGCACCAACCTTTCACTGAACCCCCGCCTGGCCAGCCGGATCAACGTCTATCAACTCGGGTTGTCCAACGTTGCCGGGACTTTCGACTTCTATGAGACAATCAATGACATTGGTCTGGTGACCACGAGTTCTTCGCTGGAGATTGGTCACGCCCAGCAGGTCGGACCCTATCGCAAGCAGACCGTAACGACGGAGACGCTGGACGGATGGGCGACCCGGCTGGACGGCGGCCGGATCTCGATTATCAAGATCGACGTGGAAGGGCACGAATACGCGGTGGTGGAAGGTGGCAGGGACACCATCGCGCGCAACCGGCCATTCATTACGATAGAGGTTCTGGGTGAGTCGCGGGTCGATCGGGTCCAGGAACTGCTGTTCGAGCAGAACTATCTTGATTTCGTGATCACGCCCACCGCGCTTCGTCAGTGCCTGTCGATCCGGCATCATCCGGACGGCTGGAACCATCTGCTTTGTCCATCCGATCGGGTTGCCTTTCTGCTGCAAGGCTGCCGGGAGCTCAACCTTGGGATTGAACTTGGCTGACGCGCTGGTCGACCGGCCTGACGTCGATTTGCAGGGGCTCCTGCTGGAGGCTTGCATCCAGGCGGCCACCGATTTTCCAGGCGCGGTTGCATCGCTGCAACCGAGACTGGGGACGCATGCCGAAGACTGCGTCAAGAACTTCGTGGCCACGCAACTGTCGATCCCCGACCCCGGCGCGGTGGCATGCGCGATCTACCTGCTGGCACAGGCCCATTCGGCTGACCTGGCCGCCGCCGCAGGGTGGCACGCACTGGAACTCGGGTGCGACGACGATCACGTGATCATCGCGCTTGCCGACATACTTCACGTGCAGGCGGATCCCCGACAGTCCGCCCCCGCAATGATGCACGCACGTGCATCGGACAGCCGTTCCAGCAGCTTCCTCATCAAACTGGCAGACCATTATCGAACGAGCGGTCAGGCCTTCCTGGCGGAGGACGCGCTGCGCGGCCTGATCCGGCGTGGCCGGGACGATCTCCTGGTCCGCCTGGCCGAACTATGGATCGAATGGGACGACTGGCCGTCGGCCCGAGCGGTGTTGCAATCGCTGCCGGGGGATCGGCGGTCGGCGTACAGTTCGTACCTGATCGGGCGGTGCGCCGCTTCGCTTCTCTTGGAAGACGAAGTCATCCGGTGTATCGACGCGGTGATGAATTTGCCGGAGCCAGGCCCGCTCTATGCCGCGCTGCTGCGCTGCGTCTGGAACTGGCGCGTCGGCGACCCCGCCGCCGCCGCACGGGCCTGTCCCGACGCCGCCTTTCCGCCGCTGCTGGCGAGGGATGCAGACTCGTTGCGCCGTGCTGCACCGGAAGTAACGAACCACGGACCGACCGACGTGTGGCGCGACATCGGTCCTCGCCACGATTTGCCGAACGTACTTGGCATCGGCATGCAGCGCACCGCCACGACTTGGCTGTGGCGGCAAATTACCGGCCACCCCGACGTACAGGCCCAGACGTTCAAGGAGCCGGTGTTCTTTAGTGGCTTTTTTGCCTCGCCGAACAGACCCGGCAGCGATCTCCGTGATGCGGTGCTGGGCAAGGTGGGCGATCTGTATTGGCAAGGCCCGACAAGAAGTCTGCTGCACTATCGTAAAATTTTTGCCAACGACAAACGTTTCCGGGTCGATATCTCCCCCGCGTATGGGGAGTTGCCCGCAAAATCCGTCGCACGGGTGCGGGAGATTTTAGGACCAGGAGTCAAGATTATCCTGTCGGTGCGCGATCCGGTCGAACGGTCATGGTCGAACTTCAAGTTGAACCTGAGGTATACCGGCGAGCATCCCCTCAACTTCTCGTTCGCCCAGCGCATGGCCGCCTATCAGAACGTGGCCACCATACGCCGGTGTGACTATGCATCCGTGCTTCGAAAGTGGAAACGATACTTTGAAGATGTAATGGTGGTATTCATGGACGATGTCGTCGCCAGGCCGGATGAGACGTTTGCGGAGATCCGTCGCTTCATCGGACTGTCCGAATGGATCAACGGCGACTCTGCCCGTCCGGTGAACAGCAGCGACGCCCTCGACATGCCCCGGGACGACCGCATGTTCCTGTTCGGACTGCACCAGCCGACGTACGACGCAGCGGAAGCGGAACTTGGGGGCCCCGCAAGGGCCTGGCGGCAACGCCAACTGGAGCTGCTGAGCGCGCCTCATTGTCCGGCGTCGGGCAACGTCCAGCCTCGGACGCATTCTCTTTTGAGCGCGTAGCGGTTTTCTGGCCCCAAAGCCTGATCGCGCCGAGCGAAAGGGCGCCTGTGGGCTCGCGCGGGAGCGAACCGCCGCGCCCGTCATTGGCCTTTCTCGGAAATTCCCGCTTGCTCCTGGCTGACGTCGCGGATAGCGTGCGAACTGCTCCTGGCGACTGCGATGCCGCCAGGGGTGGGCAGCGTAGCCCTCGAACCCTCATCCCTGCACCAGCGGGATGAGGGTTCGAGGGCTTTTTATTGCGTCTGTCCGTGCTGCGCCTGCACGAACAGCGAGGGGATCTCCGATGGCCGGGTCAATGCAGGCTCACTCCAGGCTGAAAGATGCGGAAGCCCACGTCGACCAGCCGCTTGGCAATAAATATGAACGTGCGCCGGTACCATCGGGCGCGCGGCACGATCGGTTCGGCGGTGGCGCCGGTTGTTGGGAATATTGCCCCGCAGTATTGCACCGGTCTGTCGTCGGTGGTGGGCGGCGGGGTCGCCGGCTGGGCGCTGTCCGCCGTCGCCAGGCCGGCCGCACAGACCGCCTGGGATGCGGCCGTCGTAACGCGACATCTGGAGCTCAACACAGCGCGGCGCTGAACCGCGCACCAGCAGGAGAACCGTGATGGACTACGAGATCTTCGAACCCGGTGACGTCGTGCTGCAGGGCGGCGCCACTCTTCGCAACTGCAAGCTCGCCTACAAGACGTTCGGCAGGCTGAATGCCGCGAAGGACAATGTGATCGTCTACCCGACCTGGTATTCGGGTCAGCACACCGAAAATGAATGGCTGATCGGAGCCGGCAAGGCGCTTGATCCGGCTACGCAGTTCATCATCATTCCGAACATGCTGGGCAACGGCCTGTCGTCGTCGCCGAGCAACACGCCGGAACCCTACAATGCTTCGCGCTTCCCCAAGGTAACCGCGTACGACAACGTTCGCCTGCAGCACCGTCTGGTGACCGAGAAATTCGGCATCGAGCGGATCCGGCTGGTGACCGGCTGGTCGATGGGTGCGCTGCAGACCTTCCACTGGGGCGCGATGTATCCGTCGATGGTCGAGCGCATCGCGCCGTTCTGCGGTTCGGCCAAGTGCTCCCGCCATAATTTCGTCTTCCTGGAAGGGGTCAAGGCCGCGCTGACGGCCGACGCCGTCTTCGCCGACGGCTGGTACAAGACCAAGCCGGAGAAAGGGCTCCGCGCGATGGCGCGCGTCTACGCCGGCTGGGGATTTTCGCAGGCGTTCTATCGTGCCGAACTGGACATCAAGGCGATGGGCTATTCCTCGCTGGAGGATTTTCTCGTCGGCTTCTGGGAAGGGCTGTTCCTGGTCAGGGATGCCAACAACCTGCTGACCATGCTGTGGACGTGGCAGCATGGCGACATCAGCGCCAACGAGATGTACGGCGGCGACTTCAGGAAGGCGCTCGGTTCGATCACCGCCAAGGCTTACGTGATGCCGGGAACGACCGATCTCTACTTCCCGCCGGAAGACAGCGAGTTCGAGGTCGCCAACATGCCCAACGCCGAGTTCGTTCCGATCAAGTCGATCTGGGGTCATTTCGCCGGCGGCCCCGGACTCAATGCCGAGGACGTGGCGTTCATCGACGCCAGGCTGAAAGCTTTGTTGGCGGGCTGAACAGTCTGCTCCGCGCCGACAGTGGGGCCGGCGCGGATAATCGGGGAGAATGTCGTGACCGGACGTGCGCTACATATGCAGGGGATGGTCGGCGATGGCGCAATGATGGGAACCGACCCATTCCGTATCGCCGTCGAACCCTACTACCGGCCGGTCGGCGATGAAGTCACGGTGTTCGAGGCAGCGTATCGTCACCGTCTGCCGGTCATGCTGAAAGGCCCGACCGGCTGCGGCAAGACGCGCTTCCTCGAATACATGGCGTGGCGGCTGCATCGTCCACTGATCACCGTCGCGGCGCACGAGGACATGACCGCGGCGGATCTCGTCGGCCGCTTCCTCCTGGTGCCCGGCGAGACGGTCTGGCACGACGGACCGCTGACACTCGCGGTGCGTGGCGGTGCGATCTGTTACATCGACGAGATCGTCGAGGCGCGGCAGGATACCACTGTCGTCATTCACCCGCTGACTGACGCACGCCGCGTTCTGCCGCTGGAGAAGAGGAATGAGCTCGTCGCGGCGCATGCCGATTTTCAGCTCGTGATTTCATACAACCCCGGCTACCAGAGCGCGGTGAAGGATTTGAAGGAATCCACCAAGCAGCGCTTCATCGGGATTGATTTCGGTTATCCCGAGCCGCTGGTCGAAGCCGAGATCGTGGCACGCGAAAGCGGGGTGGATGCGGCGCTGGCGGCGACACTGGTGCGGCTGGGGCAGCGGTCCCGCAATCTGCGCGGCCAGGGGCTCGATGAAGGGGCATCGACGCGCATGCTGATCCACGCCGGGCGACTGATGCTGGCGGGCCTGGCTCCGGGCGCGGCGGCGCAGGCCGCAATCGTGCTGCCGCTGACGGACGACGTGGAATTGCGCGAGGCACTGGGCGCTGCCATCGCAGCCTGTCTGGAATGACGCGGGCCAAGGTGGCTGCCCGTTCGGAGACTCCGAGCGTGACGCTTTCCGGGTCACCGCTTCCAAACCCGATTGCGCATTCGCCGCGTTCGTCCCCAGATCCGGTGCCTCCGAGTGTGCAACTGCTTGAAGCGCTGCGGCGGCGGCAGGCGTTGCGGGAACCGTCGCTGCGGGCGTGGGACGCCCTGACCATCCAGGACGACGCGGTAGCCGCGGAACGCTGGGCCGCGAATGTGCTGGCACTGCTGAACGCCAACGCCGGGGTGGCCTGCATGCTGGCGCTGCTGCGGCTGCGCGACACGCCCGGCGTGCTCGCCGAGGTGGCGTTGCATGTCACCGATATCTGCCGCCACGCCGGCGCGACGGCCGCGATCGCCTGTATCGACGCGTGGGAGCCGTTGCGCGCGCCTGGTCTGTGGTCCGGCTTTCGCCGGCTGGCGCGGGAGGCGCCGGACTGCGTCGGCCTTGCCGCTGCCAATGCGGGAGCGATCCTGCGCGCCCTCGGACCGGACGGTCTGGCCGATTTCGTCTCGCTGGGCCTGAAGGGCGCCGGGCGGGACAAGGCACGACGGGCACGCTTCTTCGCGTTGGCCGACCCGCTCGCCCAGCGTGCGCTGGCGCAGGGAGGCGCCGGGTTCGCCGCGCACGAACGCCGGCTGAAACTGTTCGCATCCGCGCTGTGGGGCAGGCCGCCGGTAATACGGCCGTTCCCGGCCTCAACCGGTCGGCCGCCGCCGCGGCGTGCCAGCCTGTCGGATGGCGTGGTGCTGTTGCCGGAAAGCTTCCCAGGGGTTGGTCAGGCAGGGCAGGCACCGCTGTTTCGGGCTGCCGTGGCACACGCGCTCGCCCATCTGATGGCAGGGACGCCGCGCCAGCCGGTTGGCACGCTGAAGCCGCTGCAGCTCGCCTTGATCGGGCTGATCGAGGACGCCCGTGTCGAGATGCTGGCGATGCGCCGCTTCCCGGGGCTGCGGCGGCTTTGGGCACCATACCACTTGGCGCGGGCCGACGGCGGCACGGCGCCGGCCCTGCTCGCTCGCCTCGCCCGCGCCCTGTTCGATCCCGCCTGGCACGATCCGCATGGCTTCATCGCCAAGGGCCGGGAGTTGTTCGCCGCCGCCGATCCGCAGGATCCGACGGCAAGCCGGCGTATCGGCGGTTTGCTGGGCAACGATCTCGGCCAGATGCGCGTCCAGTTCAACGCGCGCACCTATGTGGTCGAGCCCGCATACCGCGACGATAACCTGGGACTGTGGGATTTTGGCGCGCCGGCGGACGCGATGCCCGAAATCCTCGACATGATGATCGAGGCCGCTCGCCTGCGTCAGGAGGACGATGACGCCCTGCGTCCGCCGCCAACCGCCGACCGCCGATCGTCGCCTGACGCCGGAACCGCCCGGGCCCGCCCCGCCGATTTGCCGGACGCCGATGGGGTGGTGCTGGCCCGCTATCCGGAATGGGACAGAGTGCAAGGCGTGGAGCGCCCCGATTGGACCTGCGTGCGCGAGGTGGCCGCACGGCCTGGCGACGTGCGGTCCCTCGACGCGGCGGTCGAGGCCGCGCCGGATCTCCGCCGGCGCATCGACCGGCTGGTCCGCTCCGCCCGCCCGGGGCGGCCGCAACGGCTCAAGCGCCAACCCGACGGCATGGAACTCGACATCGACGCGGTGCTCGATGCCGAGGTGGCGCGGGCGGGCGGCGAGGCGCCCGACGAACGCCTGTACCGCGGCAGCGCACGGCGGACACGCGATCTGGCGACCGTGGTCCTGCTCGATGTATCGGAATCAACGCGCGCGGGGGGTGTGCTCGACATCGAGCGGACGGCCGTGGCGCTGCTGGCCGAAGCCATGACGCGACTGGACGACCCGTTTGCCCTGATGGCGTTCGCCTCCAACGGGCGCGAGCATGTGCGGCTCACCCGCATCAAGGATTTCTCCGAACCGTTCGCTGTCGTTCAGCGCGGACGCCTGGCCGGGCTTGTGCCGGGCTTCTCCACACGGCTCGGGGCGGCGCTGCGTCATGCCGGGGCGGAACTCTCGGGCGTGCGCAGTTTCCGGCGGCTTCTGCTGGTGCTGACCGACGGTGAGCCGTCCGACATCGACGTCCCCGATCCGCTGGACCTGGTCGAGGACAGCCGGCGGGCAGTGCTCGGTTTGCGTTCGCGCGGCATCGACACGTTCGCGGTGTTGCTCGGCACACAGGGGACGGAGGCCGCCACGCGCATGTTCGGCCGTTCCGGCTATGCGCCGCTGCGCCGGCTGGAGGATCTGCCGGGGAAGCTTTCGGATCTCTATTTCCGGCTGTCGCATCGGTGACCGGCGATGGGAGGAAATCGGGCGAATAGCTGCGCCGCACCATGGCCGGCAGGGCTGCTGGACGGGCTTGAAGGTGAAGTCAGCCATTGGTCGGCCGCGCAGGTGGTGCCCCGCGCCCGTCCGATTGAATGGATTTGACAGCCCTGACCCGCCCGAGGTTCGGAGCCGCTGGTTCTGATCTCGCTGCCCGGCTGCGTTGCCATCGGGGCTGATCCGCGCTCAGATACCGGACCAGTCGCAGCCGGGATCCGGGGAAGAGCCTTCGCATGATCGATAAATTCGTACCCGATGTCGCGGCCGCGGTGGCCGGCATCGCGGACGGTGCCGTGGTTTTGTTGCCCGGCTTCGGCAACGGCATGCCGGAGACCCTGGTGGAGGGCCTGGTCGCCCAAGGGGCGCGAGACCTGACGCTGGTGGTCAACGCAGGTGGCCGGGACACGGGTGCCACCGCCGATCTGCTGGCCTCGGGGCATGTCCGGAAGCTGATCTGCAGTTACGTCCGAGCGGACAGCGTTGCGGGACGGATGTTCGGCGCGGGGAAGCTGGAACTGGAGATCGTTCCGCAGGGGACACTCGCCGAACGGCTGCGCGCCGCTGGGGCGGGGATTGAGGCGTTTTATACGCCGACCGCGGCGGATACGCTGCTGGCCGAGGGTCGGGAGACCCGCGAGATCAACGGGCGGCACTGCCTGCTGGAATACGCGCTGCCGGGCGATGTCGCTCTGATCGATGCCTGGGAGGCTGACCGCTGGGGCAACCTGACGCATCGGGAGAGCGCGCGGAACTACAACCCCGTGATGGCGATGGCGGCCAAGCTGGCGATCGTGCAGACACGGCATGTCGTTCCGTTGGGCGACATTCCGCCGGCCAACGTGCATACGCCCGGCGTCTTCGTGCACCGCGTGGTGCATGTTCCGGGTGCGGCGTGAAGGAGACCGCGATGACATTCCGACCGCTGGATCGCGCCGGCATCGCCGCCCGCATCGCTCGGGACATTCCGGAAGGCTGGTTCGTCAACCTGGGGATCGGCATTCCGACCGGGGTATCCGATCATGTGCCGCATGACCGCGAGGTGATTTTTCATTCCGAGAACGGAGTGATCGGCGCCGGCCCCGCTGCTGACCCGGACAAGATCAATCCTTACCTGGTCAATGCCGGGACGCAGCACATCACGCTGCGCACAGGCGGATCGTTCGTCCACCACGCCGACAGTTTCGCCATCGCTCGGGGCGGACATCTGGATCTTTGCGTGCTGGGTGCATTCGAGGTCGCGGAGAACGGTGACATCGCCAACTGGGCGCGTGCGGCGGACGAGCCGACGAAACAGGTTGGCGGCGCGATGGATCTCGCGATCGGGGCGAAGCGTTTGTGGGTGGCGATGGAGCACATCACCAAGAGCCACGGCGGATCCCGCATCCGGCGGGTTTGCTCCTATCCGCTGACAGCCAAGGGAGTCGTCCGTCGCGTCTACACGGACCTTGCGGTCCTGGAGGTCACGCCGCGCGGATTTCGCGTCCTTGACATGGTCGCGGGCCTGACTCGGGAGGGCTTGCAGGATCGCAGCGAAGCGGAGTTGCACTGGGCATGATCACGCACATCGAGATCAGGAATCGGTCGCCTTTCGTGGGCGGGGCGACGTTCGGGGCGGTTGGCGCTTATGAACGGGTCGACGGCGTCGCAGTTGGCGCGTTGAACCCGGCGCACCCGCGCAACCGGGGGATCGCGCTGCTGGACGTGGCGCCTCGGAACGGGGCCGGACTGGTGGAATACCGCAGCGATTTCGTGCTGCTGCGGCCGGTTGACGCGTCGAAGGGCAACGGGCGGCTGCTGTACGAGGTGAACAACCGCGGACGGATCATGCTGTTCGCCAACCTCTGCGCCGGGGCGGCGGGGAATCAGCCGGCGACGGCCGCAGACCTGGGCAATGCGTTGCCGCTGCGACTGGGATTCTCGCTGCTGTGGACCGGATGGGATCCCGGGGCGCCGAAGGCGACGGGGCTGTCGCTGGAGGTGCCGGTTATCGATGGTGTGACGAAGCGTATTCGTGAGGAGTTCGTTTCGGGGACGCGGCTGGGCGTGCATGAGGCGTTCAAGCTGGCTTATGAAGCGGCCGGACCGGCGACGGTGACGGTTCGGCGGACGCAGACAGGGCCGCGCGTTCCGGTATCGAGCGAGACGGTGGACAGCCGGACGGTGCGGCCGGTCGAGGCGATCGAAACCGGCTCGATCTACGAGGTTCGGTATGAGGCGACGAAGCCCCGGGTGCTGGGGATCGGCTTTGCCGCGACGCGCGATATCGTCAGCCATTTGCGGCGGGACGGCATGGACCTGCTGGGACGGCCGGTCGAGCATGCGCTGGCCTTCGGGATCTCCCAGGCCGGTCGTTACTTGCGTGACCATATCGCGCAAGGGTTCAACGGCGACGAGGGCGGGAGGCGCGTGTTCGACGGCGTGTTCACTCATGTTGCCGGCATCGGGCGGCTGTTCTTCAACACGCCGTTCGGGCAGCCGTTCCGCACGCGAACCTGGCATGAGGATCATGATTTTCCCGAAGTGGCGTTTCCGCATTCGTCCGCCGCGATGGACGATCCGGTGACCGGCGGCAGCGGTGCACTGATGCGAGGGGACGACACCGATCCGAAGCTGATCGAGACCAACACTTCGACCGAATACTGGCAGAAGGGTGCATCGCTGCTGCATACTGACCCGCTGGGGACGAAGGATATCGCCCTGCCGGCGAATGTGCGCACCTATTTGCTGGCGGGGACGCAGCATGGCGGCAAGGCCGGCATGCCGCGCGACAACGGGCCGTGTGTTAATCCGCGCAACTGGCACGATCCGATGCCCGCGGTCCGCGCGCTGCTGGTGGCGCTGGACGAATGGGTGGCGACGGGGCGGACTCCGCCGGACAGTCTGGTGCCTCGGATCGATAGCGGAACGCTGGTGCCGGCTGACGATGTGGCCTTTCCGGTCATACCGGGGCTGGTTCGACCGCGTGCGGCCAACGATGCGGCACCGTTGGGCGATTGGACCGATCCGGTGCCAGGTTCGCATCCGTACGTCACGCTGGTGCCTCAGACGGACGCGGACGGGAACGAGCGGGCGGGGATCCGGCTGCCGGATATCGCGGTGCCGCGCGGGACGTTCACGGGGTGGAATCTTTACACAGCCCCGTATCCTGAGGGCGAACTCGCGGACCGTGACGGCAGTTTCCTGGCGTTCGCGGCGACGGAAGCGAAGCGGGGGGGCGATCCGAGGGCTTCGCTGGAAGCACGGTATCCGGGGATGGCCTATACCGACGCGAGGCGAGCCGCTGTTGCGGCGTTGCGGAAGGGACGGTTTCTGCTGCCGGAAGACGCGGAATTGTTCCTGTCGTGAGAACCAAAACGTTCCCAGCCGATAGCATGCGATTCGGGACGGTGCGGATTACGGCGGCCATGCGCGTCCGCGCCAGGGCAGAAGGGCCGGCACGCGTTGGCGATAGGCGCGGTAGTCAGGCCCAAGTCGTTGCAGCAGAGCGGCTTCCTCGAAGCGCAGTCCTGTGACGATGTAGGCGGTTGCGCAAATCAGGGTTGCCAGATCGCGCACGTTGGCGGTCGCGGCGATCAGCAGGAGGATCAGTCCGAGATACAGCGGGTGACGGACCCAGCGCAGCGGGCCGGCAGCGGAAAACGGTTCGTCGTCGGGCCATTCCGGGTGGCGCAATTGGCTGATGCCGAGGAAGCGGCCCATGTCGTAGCTACGGCTCGCGAGGACCAGCACGAAGAGTCCGAGAATGCCGGATAGCGCCTGCGCGCCGATCAGCCAGGGTGGACGGTCGAACGCTGGCGGGTCGGGGATGGCTGCGCGGCCGGCCCAGATCACGCCGCCGAGTTGGACTGCGGCGATTACGTTCCAGGTCAACCGCATCCAGCGTCCGGTGTGGCGCTTGAGCCAGTACTTCGGGTGTTCGCGCGCCAGCGCGGAATGGGCGGCGCCGAAGGCCGCCCAGGCGAGAGCGTAGATCGCGACGCCAGCCGTATGGTTCATGCTCGCTGGAGCATGATCGCGCTGAGCGGAACGTCCCGCGCGTGAATCATGCGATCAAACAAAGAGATAGACCATTTTCGGCCTGCACAGTCAGGCTGCAAAATAGTCTAGTGTTCCAGATTTGGAAGTTCGTCATGCCTGGATCAGCCGGGTTCCGGGGATGATCCCACAGTATGGCGGACTTCGGAACCACCACACTAGAGCGTGATTCGCACAGGTGGAATCACCGGAGCGGTGAATCACGCTCTCGAACAGAGAGCTAGAGCGGGTTCCGTGAGCCAACGCGAATGGAAACCGCTCTAGCGTCATCACGTGACCTCTATCCTGGCGTTGGTGGCGGCAGCGTGGGCGGCGCGCTGGGACTGCCGGCCTGACTGTCCTTACATAGCGGGCGTCTTCAGCAGTCGGACGATCTGTTCGGTTAATAGGGGGTCACGAGTATATAGGTCAGATAAGGCGACTGGGACGGGAGGCTCGTTTGCTGTCCGATAATCCCTGATGATCTCAAAGCCAGCGTCCCGACCAACCGAACCGAATGCGGAGCCGTGATTTTGTTGAGTGTTTCGTATGTCTTCTTCCATCCGCTATCTCGTTCTTATCGAAGATCGATATTATCTGCCCCGATAGCCCGATCTTCTGGGCGGCCGTGATTCATGCAACGAGAGCCATTCCTGTAGTTTTTGAAATCGCCTACATATCCGGCCCGCGCAGTCTTGGAATTTCACTTTTGGCCTCGTGCCGGGTTGTTAGGTCATGATGGATTGCAAATCCGCAATCGTCAATTTGCGCAGGTTCCACCGACGTTTGCTCTGAGCCTGGAAGAAATAATCGCCCGAACCAGTGCAATGACGTTTCCGGTGAATTCCGCATTGTCTTGGTCGTCTGACATAGGTTCCATCAATCCGGAGCCCTCAGTTGGGCGGACCGCCACATGGGCGGGCGGTGCCTAAACGTTCACAGCGCCCGCCCCACCGGCGACACCGCCCCTGGCTTCAGGTGGCGAAGGTCTTTCCAGGTTGGCGGCCACGTAGAATCCCGTAGTATAGAACACAATTTCCAGGCGTTACGGCAGCCGATACAGAAGGCGCAGGACTTTTCCCTGTGACAGGAGCGCTCGATGTCGCTGCATTCCGGTATCACCCCAGGCCGTGCATTTGTCCCGCCGTTGGCTTCGTCCCCCATGCCGTGGGCGGCCCCGCCTCGGGGGGCCACTATCGGTACCGGCCTTGCTCAGAAGGGGACGGTCTTGCATTTCGTGTCGGATAACGAAGTCTATGCCGAGGGCGATGAAGCCACATCGTTCTACAGAGTCGTTAGCGGCGTTGTGCGCACGTGCAAATTCCTGAGTGACGGACGTCGCCAGATCGAAGCCTTCCATGTTGCCGGCGACGTGTTTGGCCTGGAAGCGGGCGTGGAGCATCGGCTTTCGGCCGAAGCTGTCTCGGACTGCACCGTGATGTCGTACCGGCGAAGCGGTCTGGAGACGTTGATCGCCGGCGACGACGGACTGGCCCAGCAGTTTTTCGCCTATGCCATGCAGTGCGTGGTGCGCGCGCAGGATCATTCCCTGGTGCTCGGACGTCCCAGCGCCGCGCAGCGAGTAGCCGCATTTTTGCTCGAGTTGGCAGATCGCTCGCCTGGTGGCCAAATAATCGAACTGGCAATGACCAGGCAGGACATTGCCGACTATCTTGGACTGACGATAGAGACGGTGTCACGCACCCTGTCCCAGTTCGAGCGCGAAGCGATGATCGCTCGTCCTGCGGCACGGCGTATCATGCTGCGAAATCTCGCGGCGCTGCGGGACATCGGCACGTGATGTTCAGGCATCAGGGTCAGCGGTCGAAAGTCTTTCCCGGCTGATAGGATACGGCCCAGCCATGTCCGACCGGCCGCGAAACTCCACCCTGAACGCGAGTCCACCGCCGGTGCCCCGCCCTGCAAGCCTGACTGAGCCGGAGATGAAATCGGATCGATGTGCTTCTCGCCCACTGCAGGTTTCGTCACGGCTGGGCCGACCGGCACGGTTGGGACCGTCACGCTCAGCCGTACGACCGGTCCGCGGGAATGGCCGTTAGACGACAAGGCATTGTGGGTTTGCCAGGCGGTCTGATGTGTCCGCGGCCAGAGTTTCGATCGACATTCGAAGGTCCATTATGCGTGCTGGAGCATGGTCGGCTGAGCGGAACGTCCCGGGCGCGTAACTCATGCGATCGAACAAAGACGTAGACCACTTTCGCCGTGCACCGTCGGGATGAAAATGGTCCGGAGGAGGCGCGCTACCCGCCCTGCGGCAGCGGGATCGTCGGGCGGCGTCCACCGCCGGGCTGGAAGCGGCTGAGATATTGCGGCACGACGAGTTCCACCGGCGTCGGCGCGATCCCGAGGTCGGCCAGCCCGAGCGCGCCCTCCGACACGACGTTGTCCTTCGCCAGCATCAGGAGCTGATCCGGTGTCAGCGGCTTGCTCGGCAGATATTGCAGGATGGAGGCCTGTATTCGCGCGATTCCCATCGGGATGTCGACCAGTTTCCGATGGCGTCGTGTTGTCTTCAGTATGAATGCCAGGATCTCCCGGAATGTCCAAACCCGGGGGCCGCCGAGTTCGAAAACCGCCCCACGCGCCGCGGCCGTGGCCAGTGCCGCCATCACGGCATCGGCGACGTCGCAGACGAACACGGGCTGCATCCTGCTCTCGCCGGCGATCACCGGCATGACCGGCGACTGCCTGGCGATCTCGGCGAAGCGGTTGAAAAACTTGTCCTCCGGGCCGAAAACCAGCGACGGCCGCAGGGTCGAGGCAGCCGGAAACGCGGCCAGCACGGCCTGCTCGGCCTTGCCCTTGGTGGAGGCGTATCGGCTCGGACTGTTCGGATCGGCGCCGATGGCGGAAACCTGGACCAGCCGGCTGACGCTGGCGGCTGCGGAGAGACGTGCGATGCGCTGCGAACCCTCGGTGTGGATCGCCTGGAACGAGGCGGCGCGACTTTCCGTCAGGGCGCCGACCAGATTGACGACGATTTCGGCGCCCGCGACCGCTCGGTGCACCGTGCCCTCATTGGTCACCGACGCATAGAGCGGCACGATTTGCCCAACCGCACCCATCGGCTTGAGGAACAAGGCGCCCTCAGGATCGCGCGACGGGACGCGCACGACGAAACCCTGCTGCGCCAGACGCTTGACTACGTACCGGCCGATGAATCCCGAGCCGCCGAAAACGGTTGCCACACGCCGCGTCGCCATCTGTAGCCTCCTGTCCGCGCGGGTCTGATACGCTGCGCGGGCGGCTGTCTCAAGGCCGGACAGCACATTTCGTGTCGGAAGCGGTTGACGGCGAGGCGTGCGGGGGCTACATCGCGCGCCCTACCGCAGTCCGGATCTCACGGACGAACGGTTGCCCTGGTGGCGGAATTGGTAGACGCGCAGGTTTCAGGTACCTGTGACCGCAAGGTCGTGGAAGTTCGAGTCTTCTCCTGGGCACCACTACTCTCATGAGCATCACACAGTTCATGCCGAACGGCACTATTCACCTGTACCGGGACGACCTGCCGGAGGGGCTGACGCTGGGCCCCGTCGTGGCGGTCGATACCGAGACGATGGGGCTGAATCCGCATCGCGACCGGTTGTGCCTGGTGCAGATGTCGGGCGGCGACGGTCATGCGCATCTGGTGCAGCTGATCCCGGCCGAACGTGGCGGTCGCGGCTTCGCGTGTCCAAACCTGAAGCGACTGATGAGCGACCCGGATGTGTTGAAACTGATGCACTTCGCCCGCTTCGACGTGGCGGTGTTGCAGCATTATCTGGGGATCCCGGTCGGCCCGGTGAGATGCACCAAGATCGCCGCCAAGCTGATCCGCACGTTCACCGACCGGCACGGGCTGAAGGATCTGTGCAAGGAACTGCTGGGGATCGAACTCTCCAAGCAGCAGCAGTCTTCGGACTGGGGCGCGATGGAACTGACGTCCGAGCAGCTTGCTTACGCCGCGTCCGACGTCCTGTACCTGCACGCGCTGTGGGCGAAACTGGAGGCTGTGCTGATCCGCGAGGATCGGCTCGACCTGGCAGAGGCGTGCTTCGCGTTCCTGTCGACGCGGGCTCGGCTGGACCTGCTGGGCTACGCGGAGCCGGATCTGTTCGCGCACTGACCGGCCAGGCGCGGCGGTTCCAGGCTGGAAAGTGCGCCAGTCGGATCAATGCAGACGACCGCCGGAGAGCGGCTGATCGGCGATCTGCCGCGGCGCCGCCGACAGCAGGGCATGACCAAGCCTGGCAGCCTCCGAGGCGGGCAATTGGAACATTATCCAGCCCAATCCGGGGTGGCGGAAGATGAGCAGTTTGTCCTTCGTCGTGGCAGGTGAATGAACGATCCAGTTCGGGTCGATGACTTTGCAGACGCTCGTGGACTCCAACAGCATCCGCGGAACCTCGGGGGTCATTGCCGATCGAGAGTTGGCGAGGCTGGCGATGAGCGTGTCGACGTCCGCCGCTCTCAAGGTGATGCGGCCGGATGTCGCCTCGTCGGCGGACAGTTCGATCGCTAATTCGATTGCTGAAACCATGGATAGCTTGGCGTCGGCCGATGTCACGAAACTCACTCCTGTGTTGATGTCAGCGACCAAGGCGGCGGGGGCCCGTCCAGCCGCCCGATTGTGGGGCGCGGATGCGCCACGCGGCGGCCTCGTCTGGGGGAAATCTCTGCCGACTGACGTGGGCAGAGCGCACGGATGGCATGGTCGGGCACGGACGGAAACCTCTTATGCATGACTTGAGCAACTGATAGACAGGGGAATCAAGAAATATCTTTTTTATCCGAGCCAGGGCACAGCATCCTGTGGAAAATTCTTCCATGCCTTAGCCGGCGCCATGCAGCGGCGTTCGCGATCAGGCCGCCCACACGTGGTTGACCCTTTCACCCAACCGATCATAGGGGGCGCCGTATACGTGGATCGAGATCGCGGTCTCGGTCCCGAGGTTGGCCAGGCGGTGGATTGCCTCGGGCTGACCCGGTGCGTGGCTGATGTCACCGACCCCGTGATGGACGCAGCCACGCGGCACCGGCCCTTGAGGGCCGAGCGCGAACCACGACTCGACCATGGCGCCTTGGTGGATTCCGAGGGCGCACCAACTGCGGTGGCCATGCACCGGCGACATCTGGCCCGGCCGCCAAACGAGCGCCAGAACGGTATGGTCCGAACCGGCGTGCAGCAGATGTCTCAGGTAGCCGTCCGGAGAACAGGGACACGGAATATCGTGCAGCAGATCCGGCAGGCGCAGATACGGCCGAAGCGTGACAGCGACCGCTTGATGGCGCTGCTGCAGGGGTGTTGCCGTTGCCAACTCGATCTCGGCCAACAGCCGCTGGAGTGAAAGCAATGGCCTGTCTGAGCCAGGTTTGTCGTCGAGGGCTTGATCGCGATGCATGGCTGCCTCCCGGTTAGGGTGCTATTCCTACTTATCCGATAGGATTAGTATTGGTTGGAGGCGGCGCAAGGCAAGCACAAAGCCGCACGGCAAGCACAAAAATCGAATCGCGACCATGGTGGTGGCGTTGCCGGTGAAACCGCACTTTCCCGCCGTCTGCGGTGGAAATCGCCGCCCGGGCGGTGAGACGTAACTCTTCGATAACCTAGTGCAGTTGACCCGGCGCGGCGCGCCGGCCCATAGAACAGTCACGAAACGCACGGAAGACGCACCAGTCGTGAGTCAGCCTGACACTCAGCCGGGGACCGGCACCTCAGACCTCCAGGTCGCGCGGGATGTGCTGAACACCGAGGCCGCCGGCTTGCTGTCGCTCGCCGCGGGCCTCGGGCGGAGCTTTGGCCGCGCCATCGACAGCCTGGCCTCGGTGACCGGGCGCGTTGTGGTATCCGGCATGGGAAAGTCCGGCCATGTCGGGCGAAAGATCGCCGCGACGCTGGCCTCCACCGGTACGCCGGCGCTGTTCGTCCACCCTGCCGAGGCGTCGCACGGCGATCTCGGCATGATTGTTGCGGGCGATGCGGTGCTGGCGCTGTCGAACTCCGGCGAGACCGCGGAGCTTGCCGACCTCGTCGCGCACTCCCGCCGCTTCGCGCTTCCGCTTGTGGCGATCACCGCTCGGCCCGACTCGACGCTGGCGCGGTCGGCTGATGTCGCTTTAATCCTGCCGAAATCCGTCGAGGCCTGTCCGATGGGCCTGGCACCCACCACATCGACGACCATGCAGATGGCTCTCGGCGACGCGATCGCTGTCGCATTGCTGACCAGGCGCGGGTTCACCGCCGCCGATTTCCGGAAGATCCACCCGGGAGGACGCCTGGGTGTCCGCCTCCGCCGCGTGCGGGATGTGATGCATGTCGGCGAGGCGGTGCCGCTGGCCGCCCCTGATATGCCGATGGCCATCGCGCTTGTGCGCATGACGGAAAAGCGCTTCGGCTGCCTGGGTGTGGTGGGCGACGATGGCGTTCTGCGTGGCATCATCACGGACGGCGATTTGCGGCGCGCGATGGGGCCGGACCTCCTGTCGCGGCTTGCCGGCGACGTCATGACCGCCTCGCCTCGGACCATCGCGCCGGATGCCTTGGCGGTCGAGGCCCTGCATGCGATGAACGCCCGTGAACGTCCGGTCACCACGCTGTTCGTTGTCGATCCGGCGGGCCGGCCGCTGGGTATCCTGCACGTTCACGATCTGCTGCGAGCGGGCCTGACATGAGGAAGACGTCATGAGCGGGCGCCCGCTGCCCTTCACGGGGCCAGAGGAGCATCAAACGGGCGGCTACCTGCTGAGTGGGGCGGGCCCGCGCGATCGTGTGCCGCCGGCGCCGCGCCGGATCGCTCGCCGCCGGTTCCTGATCACGCTGACAAAATGGATCTTGCCGATGACGGCGACGGCGCTGCTGGCATCGATCGCGCTGTGGCCGGAAATCCAGGAAGCCGGCCTGCAGGGCCGCCTGATCGCGGGCCGTCTGGCCGGTGAGGTCGACGGTGGCAAGCTGCTCGACGCCCGCTATAACGGCGTGGATGAGAAGGGCCGGCCGTACACCATCACCGCGGCCACCGCCTGGCAGATCAATCCCGAACGGGTCGGGCTGACCATGCCGAAGGGCGATATCACGCTGGAGAACGGGACCTGGCTGATGCTGACCTCGAAAGAGGGGACGTATATGCAGCATGCCAATCAGCTTGATCTGCAGAAGGACGTGACGCTGTATCGCGACGACGGCACCACGATGCATACGGAAAGCGCCTCGATCGACGTGAAGGCCGGTGCTGCCGCGGGTTCGGAGCCGACGCACGTGGAGGGCCCCTTCGGCGTACTCGACGCGCAGGGTTTCACCGTCATGGACAAGGGAACGGCAATCGATTTTCCGGGTCCTGCTCATCTCGTGCTGAACGGGGTCAGCCATTGAAGGGCAGTTTGGCCGCCGCCGTGCTGGTTTGCCTGACCGCTTCGGCGACGACGCCGGTTCGGGCGCAGCAGCTTGATCTGACCCATGGCGGCCCGATCGACATCACCGCCCGCGACGGGCTGGAGTGGCGGCAGAATGAGCGGGAGGTGATTGCCCGCGGCGACGCGAGGGCGATCCGCAGCGGCGTCACCGTCGTCGCTGACACGCTGACTGCGTGGTATCGCAAGAAGGGCGCAACGGAGGCGGCAACGCCCGTTTCCGGCCTGACCGGCGATACCTCAACTGAGGGCAACGAGATCTATCGCCTCCAGGCCGAAGGCCACGTGGTCATTTTTACGGCGACTGACCGCGCACAGGGCGACAAGGCGACCTATGACCTCGATCAGGCCGTACTGGTGATGACCGGACATGACCTGAAACTGACCACGCCGAATGACGTGATTACGGCGAAGGACGACCTGGAATACTGGCCGCAGAAACATATGGCGGTGGCCAGGGGGGATGCGGTCGTGGTGACCAATGACGCGAAGCGGATTTCCGCTGACACGCTGGTTGCCTATACAACAGACAATCCGCCTCCGGCTGAGGCAAAAACCGTGGCGACTCCGGCCGCCGCGAAAACCACCGATGACCCAATGGCGGCATCCGGCAAGCTACAGCGGGTGGAGGCGTTCGGGCATGTGTCTGTGCGGACCCCGACCGATACGGTGACGGGCGACCGCGGCGTCTATGTGCTCGATACCGGTATGGCTCGACTGGCTGGCAACGTGCGCATTACCCGCGGCCAGAATCAGTTGAATGGAGCCGAGGCGGACGTGAACATGAAAACCGGCGTCGCGACGCTTGTGGCCCGGAAGGCCGGGCGGGTTCACGGTCTGGTCGTACCCAACGACGAGAGCACCAAGTCCCTGGGCACCGAACCAGGGGCGACGGCGGCTGGGGGAACGCCCGGCAAGACGCGGGCGTCCGCGCCGTCCGGACAGAAACCATGAACGTGCTGAGTGAGATGCCGTCAGCGCTGAAGGTTCCCGCGCGTGGTTTCGTGGTGCTGCCCGGCAGCGGCGGCCTGACGGCGCGCGCCGTGGGCAAGACGTACAAGGGGCGCCCGGTGGTGCGCAACGTCACCGTCACGTTGCGCCGCGGCGAGGCGGTCGGGCTGCTGGGACCGAACGGCGCGGGCAAGACGACCACGTTCTACATGATCGTCGGCCTGGTACGACCGGATACCGGAGCGATCAGCCTGGACGGCGCGGACATCACGAAGCTTCCCATGTATCGGCGCGCCCGCCTGGGCATCGGCTACCTGCCGCAGGAAGCCAGCGTGTTCCGGGGGCTGAACGTCGAGCAGAACGTCATGGCCGCGTTGGAGGTCATCGAACCGGATGCCGCGACCCGCGACATGATGCTGGACCAGCTGCTGGCTGAATTCGGCATCAGCCATCTGCGCCGCACCCCCGCGCTGGCGCTGTCGGGCGGCGAACGCCGGCGCGTGGAGATCGCCCGTGCCCTGGCGACCCAGCCGTCCTACATCCTGCTCGATGAGCCGCTGGCCGGGATCGATCCGATCGCTGTCGGCGAAATCCGCGATCTCGTCAAGCATCTCAAGGATCGCGGCATCGGCGTGCTGATTACCGACCACAACGTGCGGGAGACGCTGGACATTATCGACCGGGCCTACATCATGCATGACGGTCAGGTGCTGATGGAAGGCAAGCCGCATGAGGTGGTGGCTCACGAGGACGTGAGACGGGTGTATCTGGGCGAAAAATTCAGCCTGTAAGGCCTGCCTGGTCATAGGACCATGCGTTGCACGCTTTTTGCATGCAGGGCCGGTGAAATCATTTGACCGGACGCCGAATGGCCCGATAATCGCCGACCATGGCGATCGCCCCCCGTCTCGACTTACGCCAAAGCCAGACCCTGGTCATGACGCCGCAGTTGCGTCAGGCGATCAAGTTGCTGCAGTTCTCCAATATCGAGGTCAACGCGTTCGTCGAGGAGGAATTGGAGCGGAACCCGCTCCTCGAGCGGGAGGACTCCCCGGAACCGCCGGTGGGCGAGCGGGCGGCGGTGGACCAGATCGAGCCGCGTACTTCCGCCGTCGTCGATTCAGCCGATGCCGCTCGGTCGGATACGTTGCCCGCCGAGGGTGGGTCACCGCTGGATGCCGTGCATGCGGAGACCTATGATCCGGGCGGAGCCGGCGACGGCGCGCCGCTGGTCGGGCGGATGGACGGCGGCGGCGGCAGCCATAGTTTTGCAGGCGACGACCGGGGCATCGACGATTTCGCCGGCGATGACCGTTCGCTGCGGGATCATCTGGGCGAGCAGTTGCGGCTCAATCTTGCGGACCCGGTGGACCGCATGGTCGGCGCGCATCTGATCGCCCTGCTGTGTCCGGCAGGCCGGTTGACCGCTGATCCGGCGGCGATCGCGCGGGCGATGGGGCTGCCTCTGGAGCGGGTGGAATCGGTTCGCGCCCGGATGATGCGGTTCGATCCGGTGGGGCTGTTCGCGCGTGACCTGCGTGAGTGTCTTGCGGCGCAACTGGCGGAACGCAACCGGCTCGATCCGGCGATGCAGACGCTGCTTGACAACCTGGATCTGCTGGCCAAGCGGGAGAACAAGCGGCTGATGACGCTGTGCGGCGTCGATGCCGAGGACCTGACGGAGATGATCGCCGAAATCAAGGCGCTCGATCCGAAGCCGGCGGCGACCTGGGACACGACACCGGCGCAGCTGGTGGTTCCGGACCTGCTGATGCGGCAGTTGCCGGACGAAAGCTGGATCATCGAGCTGAACCCGGAAACGATGCCGCGGGTGCTGGTGAACGAGCGGTTCTACGCCAAGGTGGCGCCGCACGCGAAAAAGAACGAAAAGGTCTTCCTGACCGAGCGGCTGGCGAACGCGAACTGGCTGGTGCGCTCGCTGCAGCAGCGTGCGCAGACGATCTTGAAAGTCGCAGCGGAGATCATCCGCCAGCAGGACGGCTTCCTGCGTCTGGGCGTCGCGCATCTGCGCCCGCTGATCCTGCGCGACATCGCGGAGGCGGTGGAACTGCACGAAAGTACCGTCAGCCGGGTGACGGCGAACAAATACATCGCCACCCCGCGCGGCACGTTCGAACTGAAGTACTTTTTCACCACGGCGATCCACGGGACGGATGGCGGAGACTCGCACAGCGCGGAAGCGGTGCGTTACCGCATCCGGGGGCTGATCGATCTGGAGCCGCCGGCCGATATCCTTTCGGACGACGCGATCGTGGCGGTGCTGCGCCGGGAAGGTGTCGACATCGCCCGTCGGACAGTGGCGAAGTATCGTGAGGCGCTGCGGATTCCGAATTCGGTCCAGCGCCGGCGGGAGAAAGCCGTTTCGGCGTAGCGAGGCTGGCACACCCGGCTGGTTCCGTGAAATGTGGCGAACGAATTCTGTCGGCTGGACCCGTCCTGGCGATCATATCGTGGCGCCACGCCCTTGCATTCTGTGTTTTTTGATCATCTGATAGATCTGAGGGATTGGCCCGCGTCGCGCGCAATGAACGGTTGCCTGCTTTTGATGCCGCCGATGCCTGTGGTCGGATGCCCGCGAACCAATATGGTTCCGTAGCCCACGCTTACTGTGTCGCCGGGCGGGCCGTGCCGCTTGTTACTAAGGGTTTATCCCTAGTGGACACCGCGGCCCGCACCATGCGCAAATGCCGCAGCCGTCGGGACAGCGGTCAGTCCATTGTCCCGTGCGGCTGTTGAACTGGTCGGGAGAGAATGATGCAGATCACCGTCTCCGGCAAACAAGTCGATTTGTCGGACGCATTGCGGACCCGGGTGTCCACGCAGATGGAGACGATCGCGGGCAAATATTTCGACCAT
The DNA here is from genome assembly GCA_963817185.1 of uncultured Alphaproteobacteria bacterium. Taxonomy (GTDB): domain Bacteria; phylum Pseudomonadota; class Alphaproteobacteria; order Acetobacterales; family Acetobacteraceae; genus Rhodopila. The sequence goes on from CAWFNN010000009.1 coordinate 1,272,445, forward strand.
GCGTTGGAGGCGCAAGTCACGTTCAGCCGTGCGCGAAGTTTTTTTACATGCGACATCAATGTTCACGCGGGACGCGGGCTGCAGTTGCGCGGTGAGGGTGAGGCGGCGGACGCCAACACGGCTTTCGATGATGCGGCGGAGCACATCGCCAAGCGCCTGCGCCGCTATCGCCGGCGAGTGAACGACCACCATCGCGACCTCGCCCAGCGCGCGCGCCCCGAACCGGCTCGGCAATATATTCTGCAGGAAGAGGTGAATGGGGGAGAGCACGGGGTTGTCGACGGACGGACGCTGGATGAGGCGTTCGCCACTGTCGTCGCGGAAACGCAGACCGAGATTGCCTGCCTGTCAGTCGGCGAGGCGGTAATGCGGATGGACCTCGCCGATCAGTCGGTCATGATGTTCCGCAACAGCGCGAATGGCGTGCTGAACGTGGTCTATCGGCGTGGCGACGGGCATATCGGTTGGATCGACCCGGGAGCCTAGCCTAGAGCAATATCAGCCTGACCCGAATCGCTGAGCGACCTCAGGCTGATGAAATTGCTCGATAATCGTGAGCTGGAGCGTTTCCACTCAAGGTAAAGGCGGTCTAGAGCATGATCGCGCTGAGCGGAACGTCCCCGGCGCGAGAATCATGCGATCAAACAAAGAGATAGACCATTTTCGGCCTGCACGGTCAGGCTGAAAATGGTCTAGCGTGAGATTTGACTCAAGATCTGTCGCGTCGCCGCAACGGCTGAGCGAAACTGAGTTCGTGTCCGTCAGGGTCGGTCAGGTGGAAGAAGCGTTCGCCCCACGTCGCATCGCACGGTATCGTGTCCGGGCGGATGCCATTCTCAATGGCTCGGGCGTGCAGCGCATCGACATCCGAGACGTGGAAGATCACCCGTCCCCACCATGTCCATTGCCGTTGCTGAGGTTGGACGATCAGGTTGAGGTATCCGGGACCCGCCCGGAAACTGGTGAACGCTGCATCTGCGCCGCCATAGCGCAGGTTGAAGCCAAGCACGGTGTAGAATCGCACCGCACGCGCCATATCATGGGTTGCCAGGGTGATCGCACTGATGCTTTCGATCATAGGCGTGATGCTCTTTGCGAAGGGATCTCAGTGAGATTAGGGAGATTAGGGCATGTCAGCTACGCTTGCCGATAAGACCTGCACCCCGTGCCGTGGCGGGATACCGCCGCTGACACCCCAGGAGGCAGAGGAATATCGTGCTCAGGCGCCGGACTGGGCGTTGCGGGACGAGGCAACGCGGATCGAGCGGACTTACAGGTTCAGGAACTTCGCTGAGGCGGCCGCGTTTGTGCGTAAGGCCGCGGACCTCGCGGAGACCGAGGCGCATCATCCGGATATCTCGTTCGGGTGGGGGTACGCGACGGTTTCCTTGCGTACAAAGAAGATCAAGGGGCTGCACGAGAACGACTTCATCATGGCGGTCAAGCTCGACCGGATCGCGGCTGCCATGGCTTGAAAAAGGGAATCTGGCGATGACGATCAGCATTGTCGAGGATCAGGGAACTCACCTGCTGATAGCGAGCGGCGAGCGGTACGCCGTGATCGAGCGGCGCGACGACCGGTACTACAATTGTCACGACGACAAGCGTACCGGTACACCGGCGAACGATATCCGCGCCGTCAGTCAGATACTGGACAGCAATGACTGGACCGGAAAGGAAGCCGCGCGCAAGACATTCGAGGCGGTCGTCGAGCGCGGGACCCAGCTTGCGCGGCGCATGCGCTGAGTTCCGCCTACAGCGCGGCGCCCCCGTCGATCGCGACCTCGGCGCCGGTGACGTAACCGCTCTCGTCGGAAAGCAGGAACAGCACGAGGTTTGCCACCTCCTCGACGGTGCCTTGCCGTCGCATCGGCACAAGCTCCAGCCGGCGCCGGTTCTGTTCCGGGGTCCGGACGTTCAGCATTTCGGTGTCGATCGGACCCGGATGGACTGAATTCACCCGGATCTTGAGGGGGGCGAGATCGATGGCGGCCGCCTTGGTCATGCCGCGAAGCGCCCATTTTGTCGCGCTGTAGGCGATGGCGCCGGGCGATCCACGCAGGCCGGCGACCGAGGAAATGTTGACGATCGATCCTCCGCCGGATTGCTGCATCAGCGGCACGACGGCTTTCATGCCGAGGAAGCAACCAAGCTGATTGACCCGCATGTGGCGCTCGAACAGCTCGGTATCGGTCTCCAACAGGGTTGCCGGCTGATAGATGCCGGCGTTGTTGACCAGTCCGTGCAGGCCGCCCAGGCCGGTGGCGGCCTCAATCGCCTTCTGCCAGTCGGTTTCCTGGGTGACGTCCTGGCGGAGAAAGACGGCGGCACCCCCGAGTTCGGCGGCCAGTCGGTTTCCCTCAGCTTCCAGCACGTCGCCGATCACGACCTTCGCGCCCTCGGCCACGAAAAGCCGAGCCTCGGCGGCGCCTTGGCCGCGCGCGCCGCCACTGATGAGAATGATCTTTCCTGCGAGCCGGTTCATTCGCTCCTCCATCGTCCGTTCAGATTAGGCAGCGGGCACGCAGAAAGCAAAAAGCGGCCGGTCAAGCGGCGACATGCGAGGCCCAAACCCGTCGGGCGCGCACGATCGGGTTGCTTACGCCGCGATCGTTAAGAGTTCGTTCATCACTCGCGGCTAGCTTGCGCCGACTGATCCGTTCCGGGAGGGTCCTGTACTCGTGCTTTATCAATATTCGATCCGTACCCGCATTCAGCTTATCGCGATCGTCGCGCTGGTCGGATTGTCCATTGTCGCAGCGCTGGGGGTAGGCTCGTTAAGCCGCCACATGGAGGCGCAGCGCCTTCAGAGCACGCATGACCAGCTTGACACGGCCCTCAGCGTCGTCGCGCATTTTCAGGCTGAGGAGCAGGCCGGGCGGCTCAGTCATACGGCGGCGCAGGACGCCGCAATGGCCGCCCTCAGGGCCTTGCGTTACGGTGAAGGCAATTATTTCTGGATCAACGACGAGTCCGCTCGGGTTCTGATGCACCCGATCAAGCCTGAACTCGCCGGCGCGGACGGCGCCGCTATCAAGGGGCCCGACGGCGTTTCTCCGTTCACGCGTGCGGTGGAGGTCACGAGGGCGGCGGCAGGCGGCGACTTCACGTATTATTGGCCGAAGCCCGGAAGTGATGTGCCTGTCAGAAAAATTTCCTATGCAAGACGGTTCGCGCCCTGGGGCTGGATCGTCGGAACCGGCGTCTACGTGGATGATATCGAGGCGGAGGTTCGCGCCGCCGCCTTGCTTTCGGTGCTTGAATTTCTCTTGACCGCTGGCGCACTTGTGACCGCCGCGTGGCTGCTTCTCCGCAGCGTAACCCGCCCGATTGCCGCGATGACGGCCGCTCTGGTCCAACTCGCCGCCGGCGACACCAGTGTCGGCGCAGGCTCGAGCGGCCACCGGCACGAGATTGGCAAGATGCAGCAAGCCCTGACCGAACTCAGGCGGGTGGTGCTGCGCAGCTTCGAACTGTGCCAGATGTTCGATCAGATGCCGACCAACGTCATGGCATGTGGCTTGCCGGACTACACGATCACCTACATGAACAATGGCTCCAGAGCGCTGATCGGGCGTCTGGCCAGGGAAGGTCTCCTGCCGTTCAACGCTGATGATCTTCCTGGACAGAGTATCGATATCTTCCACAAGGATCCAGGACGCATCCGGGCGCTGCTGGCCAATCCGAAAAATCTGCCGTTCCGGACGAACATCCGGTTGGCATCGGAAACCATCTATCTGAATATTGCGCCAATTTATGGCAAGGACGACCAATACTGTGGCGCAATGCTGGTCTGGAATGTGGTTACCGCGCAGGAGAAACTAGCGGCCGATGTCAACGCGGTCGTCGGAGAATTCGTCGCCGGGTCCCGGCGACTGCACGAAAGCGCCGATATGATGGCGCGCACTGCCAAGGACACCGGCCATCAGGCCGCGGGGGTGGCGGTCGCCTCGGAACAGGCATCGATGTCGGTGCAGACTATGGCGGCGGCCACCGAGGAACTATCCGCATCAATCCGTGAGATCGGCCGCAAGGTAAGTGAGGCTGATGCCACGGCAAGCTCAGCGATGCAGACGACAGACCGGCTCGGGGTTGCGGTGCAGGGGCTGAACGATGCGGCACACAAGGTTGGGCAGGTTGTGGCGCTGATCGATGCCATCGCCAACCAGACAAGCCTGCTGTCGCTGAACGCCACCATCGAGGCGGCGCGCGCGGGGGATGCGGGCAAGGGATTTTCGGTGGTTGCCGGCGAGGTCAAGCTGCTGGCCAGTCAAACCGCGGCAGCCACCAAGGAGATCGCTGCACAGGTGACCGGTATGCAGGAGGTAACGGCTGGTGTGATCAACGCGTTGGGTGGCGTCACCGCGGCCGTTACGGATATCAATGGAATCGCGAGTGCGATCCTGACCGCTGTCACGCAACAGAACGAGGTCACGGCGGAAATCGCACGCGGCGCGGCTGAGGCGGCGGGCGGTGCGCAGCGCGTTACCGTCAATATCCAAAGCGTCACCAGGGCAGCCGGCGAGACCGGTATCGGGGCGGGCCAGGTCCTGGAGGTTGCCCGTGGCTTCACTGAGCAGGCCGAGATATTGAGAACCAGCCTGGAGAAATTCATGCACGACATGCGTGCGGCGTGACGTGCCCGTGCCCCGGCAGTTCTCATGTTTGCGGCCGGGGATAGACTGACCGTGCCTGCGGGCATCCGCAGGCGGGGTTCGGCTTGGCTTGCCGGCTGATTCGCTGGCGCTACCCGAACACCCGCTCGAAAATCCGGTCCACCGACCGCAGGTGCAGCGCCGGATCCATCGCCGCGTCCAGTTCCGCGCGGCTTGACCATTCGCGCGACGTCCGGATCGGCGTCCAGGTTTTCGCGGAACGACCGCCCCTCCGGCGTACCCAGCTCGGTCCACGTCGCCATCGCGCAGCTCTGCACGATACGGTAGGCGTCCTCGCGCAGGATGCCCGCCTTGGTCAGCGCCAGCAGCACTTCGCCCGAGTGCACCACGCCGCCCAGGCTTTCCAGGTTGGCCAGCATCCGCCGCGGATAGACCAGCAGCTTCTCCATCATCCCCGCCAGCCGCATCAGCGCGAAATCCAGCGTCACCGTCGCATCCGGACCGATCGCGCGCTCCACGGAGGAGTGGCTGATGTCGCGTTCATGCCACAGCGTCACGTTCTCCAGCGCCGGCACCACGGCGGAACGGACGATCCGGGCGAGGCCGCACAGGTTCTCGCTCAGCACCGGGTTCCGCTTGTGCGGCATCGCCGAGGAACCCTTCTGGCCGGGATGGAAGAATTCTTCCGCCTCCCGCACCTCGGAGCGTTGCAGGTGGCGCACTTCGGTGGCCAGCCGCTCGATGGCGCTGGCGATGATGCCGAGAGTGCAGAAGAACGCCGCGTGGCGGTCGCGCGGGATGATCTGGGTGGAGACCGGCTCCGGCCGTCAGTCCCAGTTTTTCCGCCACGTATTCCTCGACGCTGCGGATCCAGGTGGGCGAACGTGCCGACCGCGCCGCTGATGGCGGCGACGGCCACCTCGGCACGCGCCGCGACCAGGCGCTCGCGGTTGCGGGCGAATTCGGCGTAATGCCCGGCCAGTTTCAGCCCGAACGTCGTCGGTTCGGCGTGGATGCCGTGGCTGCGGCCGATCGTCAGGCGTGTATTTGTGCTCGAACGCGCGGGTCTTCAGCGCGGCCATCACGGCGTCGATGTCGGCCAGCAGCATGTCCGCCGCCTGCGGTCAGTTGCACCGACAGCGTGGTGTCCAGCACGTCGGAGCTGGTCATGCCCTGATGCACGAAGCGGCAGTCGGGACCGACCGCCTCGGCCAGCCAGGTCAGGAAGGCGATGACGTCGTGGCGGGTTTCCCGCTCGATCGCGTCGATCCGCTCGACGTCGGCGGCGTTCATGGCGGCCAGCTTCGGGGCGCCTTTTTCGCGGATGGTGCGGGCAGCTTCCTCCGGGATGGCGCCGATGCGGGCCATGCCTTCGGCGGCGAGCGCCTCGACCTCGAACCAGATGCGATAGCGGTTCACGGGCGCCCAGATGGCGGCCATTTCGGGTCGTGGAGTATCGCGGAATCATCGTTGCCTTGTCCGATACGAGAGAAAGGGCCAGCTAGACCGAGGCATCCGCGGAAGGCAAGCATGGATTGGACGCAGGACCTGGTGGCGTTGGCCCAGGTGGTGATGATCGACGTGGCGCTGGCCGGCGACAACGCCGTCGTCGTCGGGATGGCGGTGGCCGGGTTGCCCGAGCGGCAGCAGCGGCCGGCGATCCTGCTGGGGATTGGCGGCGCGACGGTGATCCGCATCGCCCTGGGCGCGGTGGCGCTGCAGCTTCTGGCGACTCATCGGGCTGCTGCTGGCCGGCGGCCTCCTGCTGCTGTGGGTCTGCTGGAAGATGTTTCGCGAACTGCGGCGTTCGCACCGGGCCGTTGCGGTTGGCGGTGGGACCAAGACGCTGCGGCAGGCGATGCTGCAGATCGTCCTGGCGGACGTGTCCATGAGCCTCGACAACGTCCTCGCGGTCGCCGGCGCGGCGCATGACCGGCTCTGGGTGCTGGTGGCGGGGCTGCTGCTCGTCGGTCGGGCTGATGGGCCTCGCAGCCGGGCTGATCGCACGGGTGCTGGAGCGGCACCGCTGGATCGCCTGGATCGGGCTGCTGATCGTGCTGTATGTCGCGCTGACGATGATCTGGCATGGCGGGCACGAGGTGGCGGGGGCGATCCAGCATCCCGGAGCCGAACTTCACCCTGTTGGACGAACCTCGGATGGTCATACTAGCCCTTTGTTCTAAGTGCCCCGTCCCTCCCTTACGTTCGGTGCACGATGCGACGCGCGCCGGGGACAAAACACGTGGCAGGACAACTGGCTCGGGCGGCTGTTCCGCTCGTTGCGCGAGCGGATGGCGCGGGCACCCGGCGGGGTGATGATGGAGTGACCGATCCCGACCCCTGGGCTAGGTCTCGGTTACTCCGATCGGGCAAGCGATGACGCACAAATCTGCTCCAGTGCTGTGGATGGGCGTGGCGTTCGCGGTGGCGTTTGCCCTGGCCGCGGGCGTTCTTGGCGTTTTCGGGGCCAACGGGTGGAGCATCGCGTTGGCGCTTCGGGTCACCGCGCGCTGGTCGTTTCTGTTGTTCTGGATGGCCTATACGGGCGGTGCGATCGCCGTGCTGTTCGGGCCTGCGCTCGGGCTGCTGGCGCGCCGTGGCCGGGAATTTGGCCTGGCCTTCGCGTCCGCCCATCTGGTTCATATCGGCCTCGTCGTCTGGCTCTATCGGATCTCGGATCGAGCCCCGCTTTCCGGGGCGCTGTTCGTCTTCTTCGCGGTCGGGATCGTGTGCACCTATCTCCTGGCGGCGCTGTCATTCGGAGCACTGGCCCAAAAGCTTGGCCCAAGGCTTTGGCGCCTCGTGCGGATCGTAGGGATGAATTACATCCTGCTTGCGTTCGCGCGTGACTTTGTGCCGGCGGTGATTCAACCCGGCGCCGGGCAGCACGTCGGGCGCTTGCTGGAATATGTGCCTTTCGCGGCAATGAGTGTTGTCGCGCCGCTGCTGTGCCTTGCCGCGGCTGCTCACCGCCGCCGCGGGCTACGGCAGGTCGCCGCCTGACGCGTTTCCACCGTGCGCTGCAACCGTCCAGCTCATTTGGCGGGCCAGTTCATTAAACCGAGGCGTTTCGGGGTTCGCATCAGGCCGAGGGGCCGGGAAGCCGCGACGGGTTGCCTTCAATTCAAGCTCGGATCAAATCCAGCAATGCTTCCTCGCTCAGCCGCGCCGTCGTCTCCGATCCATCCAGCAAATCCGACGCCAGATCGCGCTTGTCGCGGTGTAGCTGGAGGATTCGTTGCTCGATGCTGTCCTGCATGATCAGGCGGTAGACTGTCACCGGCCGTTGCTGGCCGATGCGGTGCGCCCGATCCGACGCCTGGTCCTCGACCGCGGGGTTCCACCACGGGTCGAGATGAACCACGTAGTCCGCCGCTGTCAGATTGAGGCCGGTGCCGCCGGCCCGCAGGCTGATGAGGAAAAGGTCTGCTCCACCCGCCTGAAACGCCGCCACCCGCCGTTCTCGCTCCGCCGATGGCGTGCTGCCGTCGAGATATTCATAGCGAACGCCATGCGCATCGAGCGCTGCCCGCACGAGTTCGAGATGGCCGACGAACTGGCTGAACACCAGCGCGCGGTGGCGGTTGCGGATCAGGTCTTCGACCAGTTCCATGAACGCGCCCAACTTCCCGCTCGGCACCTCGGCGGCGGGGTCGATCAGGGCCGGGTTGCAGCAGGCTCGCCGCAGCCGGGTGATTTCGGCCAGGATCTGGATCTTCCGGCGGCCCTCCGGCGCATCCAGTGCCGCGATCCGCTCCAGCGAGCGCTGCCGCAGCGCCTCATAGAACGCCCGCTCCGCATCGGTCATCTCGACATTCAGGGTCTGCTCCGTGCGCGGCGGCAACTCGCTCAGCACCGCGGCCTTGGTTCGGCGCAGCAGGAACGGGCGGATCAGCGCGCGCAATGCCTGGCGCGCATGCGGATCCTTGTCACGTTCGATCGGCCGGGCGAACCGCTTCTGGAAGCCTTCACGGGAACCCAGCACCCCGGCGTTGACGAAGTTGAACAGACTCCAGAGTTCGTCGAGGTAGTTTTCCACCGGCGTGCCGGTCAGCGCCAGGCGGAAGTTCGCCTGGAGCGCCTGGGTGGCCTGCGCCCGCTTGGTTTCGGCGTTCTTGATCGCCTGCGCCTCGTCCAGCACCAGCATCTGCCAGGGCCGAGCGGCCAGCAGTTCGGCGGCCTGATGCAGCAGGCCGTAGCTGCACACCAGGACGTCGCGCGCTCCCAGCCCGGCGATCAGCGCGGCACGGTCACCCGTCGCCGACAGACGGTGGGTGTGCAACGTCGGAGCGAACCGGGCGATCTCGGTCTCCCAGTTTGGACAGACCGACGTCGGTGCGACCACGAGACATGGCCCTTCCGCGGCCCGATCCAGCATGACCGCGATCGCCTGGACGGTCTTGCCCAGGCCCATGTCGTCGGCCAGGCACGCCCCGGCACCCCAACGCGCCAGCCGGGACATCCAGACAAAGCCCTCCACCTGGTAGTCGCGCAGGTCGGCCTGCAATGTCGGCGGCAGGACCGGCGTCCAGCCCTCGGCCGCGCGAATTCGCGCGACGTGCTTCTTCCACGCGGCGTCGGACCTGACCTCGCCGGCGTCTTCCAGGACCGCGTCGAGCGCCGGGGCACCGAGCGCGTGCACCCGCCGTCCTGTCTTGTGAGGCTCTGAAACCGACGCGAGGCGCTGCAGCTGCGCCTGCAATTGCCGGGTCAGCGCGACGAAGCGCCCATCGCCCAGCGGCACGAACCGGCCCTGCGCCTTATCCAGCCGCTCCAGCAGGAAGCGCATCTCCAGCACCTGGTCCTCGTCCAGCGCCACGGACCCATCGATGCTGAACCAGTCACGGTCCAGGGCGACCCGCAGCTTCAGCTTACCGGGCTCGACCGGACTGACCCGCATGGTGCGCCCTTCCGGCCACTCGATGAAGACCGGACCGGCGTACGACCGCAGTTCCAGCAGCAGTTCCAGGCAGCCTTCCAGGTCCTCGACGACCAGTTCATGCACGTCGGCACCGCCGCGGTCGCGCAGCGTCGGGCACGCCTCGATCAGCGCGGCGCGTTCGGCGATTTCGCGTGGCAGGTCGCGGTTGGCGCGCCGTTGCTGGCCGCCGACCGTCGCCAGCACGGACCGTCCACCAAGGCCGGCCACGTATGCGGGTCCGTCGGCGCCGAACGGGCGGACGAGCAAGCTGAGCCGCAGGCCTGCCTCATAGGGCACCAATTGGACGACCGGGGCGGATTGCCCCTCGATCCCAGGTTGCTCAATTTCGGCGATCTCGGCGCGAATCGGCAGGGCAGGGCTGTTGCGGCGGACCATCGCGACGATCTGGTCGCGCGCGGCGGCGGGCACGGTCAGGCCGCGCTCGCCCAGGATCTCCTGCACCGGCAGCATCTGCCTTGAAAACTCGATCACGCGGTAGCGCGTCGGCGTTTCCGCCTCCAGGAAGACGGTCGGCTCATCGGCCGTGTGCGACAGTGCGATGCGGTAGCCGTCACGCACCTCGGTCACCAGCAGTTCCAACGGATATGACACGAGTTCGAGCGGCTGCGATCGCTGCCGGGCGTCGAAAACCGCCGGATGTCCGACCAGCGCGGCGATCGTGCGGGGGTGGTCGAAGTCGAAGCTCTCCTCGCCGTACCAACCACCCACGGTCTTGCGGATCGTGCGCAGCGCAATGCGGTCCTGCGGAATGAGGTAATCCAGGCGCGGGTCCTGCTCGTGCAGCCGCTTCATGGCAATCGCCCGGCCATCGGTCCAGCCGTCGCGGCCCTTGGCCGACTGTTCGGCGACCGTGACTTCCTCGGTTTCCGGGTTGACGAACCACACCAGGCGTTTGGCCTTCCGCGTCGTCTTGGCGGCATCGGCGTCGGGCTCGTCACGGCCAAGGAAGGCGTCCAGGCTTTCCAGCACGCGTTCCCAGGGCTGGCGCATCTTGATCAATCCGGTGAAGCTGATCGCCAGCACCGGACAGGTCTCGGCGAGCCAGCCCTTGTACGGATCAGGCGTTCGAACGACGGCGGCCAGGATCTCGGCGTAGATGCGCGCCACCAGCGGCATCGTGTCGCGAAACTGCTCGAACCGGATGATGAGGTCATGCTGCTGGGTGTGGGACAGGGCGGCATCGAGGGCATACTCGGCCAGCGCCACACAGGCCGCCGACAACGGCGCCGACGGCATCGCCGAGCGCAGCTTGACCGTCAGTTCCCGCGCCTTCGCCTCGAGGCCCTGCACGAGCCAGAGCATCGCCTGCATCGCCAGCAATCCGCCGTCGCGTGCGGCCTCCTCGTATTCCGCCATCGCGACGTCGAGACCGGTTTGCATCTCGGCGTGGAGCGCTGGCGTCTTGGCGTACGAAGCAGGGCCATCAGGAACAGGATCCGGTGCTCATGCTCCAGGAACAGCTTGCGCCGGGCGAGACGCTTGCGGCGCCCTTCAGCGCTTCGCGGTAGTGTCCGCAGCGCCGCCTCGTTGCGCCCTTCCAGGAATGCGATCGCGCCGTCCCAGCGCCTGCCTGACGTCGCCGGGGGGATCGTCGATCGCCATCAACCCGGCCCGCACATCGTCCAGCCGCCCGGCGAGCAGGTCGAGGCGCAGAAGCTGGGCCCGCATGCCGGCGAAACCCGTCCAGGTCCCGCCGCTGGCGGTACAGCTCGATCGTCGCCTGCATCTCGGGATCCGCGACGCCGGTCACGATGAAGGACGTCAGCCGGGCTTCCAGCAGCGGGGCCTGGATGACCGCATGCCGGCTGGCGAGCCAGTCCGCGGGCAATGGCACGTCATGGAATATGTTGGCCAGAATGATGACGGTGGCATGCGGACCAAACACGCTGTTGCAGAACGTGCTGTCCTTGATGAATCCCGCCTCGTCGTTGAGGTAGGCGGAGAGCCGGATCAGGCGGCTCAGCGGGGCGATGTCGAGATCGGACGGACGGAGAAAGAACGCGCCATGCGTAGGAGACGAGTTGCGGATCGCTGCCGCCATCGCCGCGGCGTCCGGCGAGGCGGCGGCATCGGCGGCGACGGAGTGCAGCAAAGCCGGGGGGCACTCCTGCGCGTCAGTCAGCAGCCCCTGATTGATCAGACCGTCGAGCGTCGCCTGAACCGAGCGGGCGGCCCAGACCGTCCGGCCTTCGGACGCTCGTAAGCCGCTCCGGATGACGCAATCGGCGAACTGCGCCCTTGTGGCGGCCGGAACGATCATGCTCTTGAAGCGCATGAGTTGCTTGGGGCCAGGGGCAAGCTGAACATAGCGTTCCCAGAGGCCGGCGCGTGTCGGAGGAGCCAGGATCACGTTCATGCAGGCCAATAGAGCTTGAAACCGCCCGAGTTGTGAAGCGGCTCGCCCTCCTACCCCTGACAGCGCGCCTGTCGGGCACTATGTTGCGGGGAACACCGGGCAAGGAGGACCCCATCATGTTGAACCCAGTCTCGCCGCTGCCGCTGAAGGACCCGTCGCTGTTCCGGCAGGCCAACTACCTCGATGGCAAGTGGGTGGAGGCCGATAACGGCCAGACGATCGTGGTGAAGAACCCCGCCACGGGTGAAGCGGTGGGCGAAGTGCCGTCGATGGGGACGGCCGAAACGCGCCGGGCAATCGAGGCCGCGAACCGCGCCTACCCCGGCTGGCGGGCCATGCTGGCAAAGGAACGCGGGGCAGTATTGCGAAAATTGTCGGACCTGATGCTGGCGAACGCGGACGACCTCGCCGTGATCATGACCGCCGAACAGGGCAAGCCGCTGACCGAAAGTCGCGGCGAAATCGTCTATGCCGCGAGCTTCATCGACTGGTTCGCCGAGGAAGGTAAGCGCGTCTACGGCGACACCATTCCGCAGAACGCCAAGGGCCGCCGCATCCTGGTGCTGAAGGAGCCGATCGGCGTGTTCGCCGCGATCACGCCGTGGAATTTCCCGTCCGCGATGATCACGCGGAAAGCCGGCCCCGGGTGGGCCGCTGGCTGCACCGGAGTGATCCGACCGGCCTCGCAGACGCCGTTCTCCGCGCTGGCACTGGCGGTGCTGGCCGAGCGGGCCGGGATGCCGGCGGGGGTCTGCAACATACTCACCGGCGGGTCGTCGGCGATGGGCGCGGAACTGACGTCGAACCCGCTGGTGCGGAAACTGTCGTTCACCGGCTCGACCGAGGTCGGTGCGAAGCTGCTGGCGCAGTGCGCGCCGACAATCAAGAAGACCAGCATGGAGTTGGGCGGCAACGCCCCGTTCATCGTGTTCGACGACGCCGATCTCGACGCCGCGGTGGTCGGCGCGATGGGCAGCAAGTTCCGCAACACCGGCCAGACCTGCGTGTGCGCCAACCGCATCCTGGTGCAGGACGGCGTGTATGACGCGTTCTCCGCCAAGTTGAAGGCGGCGGTGGAGGCGATGAAGGTCGGCAACGGCATGGAGCCGGGCGTGTCACAGGGCCCGCTGATCAACGCCGACGCGGTGAAAAAGGTGGAGGAGCACATCGCCAACGCGCTGTCGCTGGGGGCGTCCGTCGTGACCGGCGGCAAGAAGCACCGGCTCGGGGGCAATTTCTACGAGCCGACCGTGCTGGCCAACGTGCCGCACGAGGCGGTGATCTTCCGCGAGGAAACCTTCGGCCCGGTGGCCCCGCTGTTCCGCTTCAAGACCGAAGAGGAAGCGATCCGGCTGGCCAACGATACCGAATTCGGGCTGGCGGCATACTTCTATGCGCGCGATATCGGGCGGATCTTCCGCGTCGGCGAGGCTTTGGAATACGGGCTTGTCGGGATCAACGAGGGGATCATCTCGACGGCCGAGGCGCCGTTCGGCGGGATGAAATCCTCGGGGCTTGGACGTGAGGGATCCAAGTACGGGATCGAGGACTACCTGGAGATCAAATACCTGGCGGTCGGCGGCATCGGGACATAGGAGGCGCGTTCCTGAGCGGGCCGCATCGTCCAGTGCCGCAACGGCGGAAGGCCACGTGGCGTGGGCGTGCGCCCCGTGGCACGCTGTCCGCGGTGTCCAGGGGATCGCGCGCACCCAGTGGCGGAAGGCGAGACCGACGATCCGCTGAAGGGGGAAGTCACCAATTTGGGGCCGAAGCCGATGCCAGCCGAACCGTGTTGTCCGCTGGCCTTGTCCTGGTGTCAAAACCAAAAGCAAGCAAGACGTTAACACAGAGGAAAAGGGAGACGCACGGAGGGCACTGAGAAGAAATCGCGGCGACTGGGCGGGCTCGATCCCGTGCAATAGCGCGCGGCCCGTCATCCGTTCTTCGTCAGGCCTCCGGCGTCCCTGCTGCCTTCATCTCCTGATGCGGCCTGTCCGACAGCCGATCGACCGTTATTCGACATGCCACGAGACATGATCATAACGTGCTCGCCGCGCTGTCTTGGGCAGCCTCCGGCCACTGGCACAGGTAGGGTCACTAAGCCACAGAGCAACACTGGGGCGGCGGGAAGGGATATCACCGCCCCGGGGCACGTAACGACGGGAAGGTCGAACTTCGTCGGGAAAGTATTATTCCGACCTTTGCAGTATCCAGCAATCGCTACCGCCCTAACCACGCGCTCTTTCGATCGTTCGCCTCCACACAATCGTGGGCCTACGCCGTGAACGTCCTGCGTCGGGTATTCGAACCATCGGGGTCGCTTGACGTAACGGCGACGACGTGGGGGAATCTATGACATGGGAGCTATAGAACTTCTGTTGGGGGTCGCGTTTACGGTTGCGGTGGGCACGGGGGTCGCCTTGACCTTGTCGGCCGAGACGTTCCTGGAATTCTGGGGAGCGCGAGCGTGTTATGCGGTCGCCGCCACTTTTGTGTTGTCATCGTACGCCATATGGTTGAATCGTGACTGCGAGCGCCCGCTTTCCTCCGTTCTGCGTCGTTGGTCGTTAGGTGTGGTCAGTTTCGTAACGTCCTTCATAATTGCTGTTGGCGGTATTGGTTGGACGAATGGCCGCGAAAAAATGTCGGCAGAGGCCGACATGATTCGAGACGGCGCTCGCCTTGACATGACAGATATGCAGCCTGCCCAGGGTGCCGATGGAAAATTCACGTTTCCGGTGATGATAGAGAATAAAGGTAAGTACCCAATAACGGGGTGGGTAATGAGCCTGACACACAAAACGTCGATAAGGCGACTTGACCGAGTACAGGAGAACGCATGGGCCTCTGAAGTGGCGGATGCTTTCAATAAAGCAAACCCTGTTGCATCTGTCGTGGATTCGCCGCTTGGAAACTCAATAGACGTCGGGACTATGGAAGTGGTAAGAGATCCGAAATTTCGACTAAACGAATTTAATGTTGACGGCATTAAATCCGGTAATCTTAATCTGTATGTTTTGGTTTTGTTCAAATATGCCGACAGCATTTCGGTCAGTCATGCTGCGGCATATTATCAGGTACACTGCTCATGGTATGATGCGACCGTCAAGTCATATTCACCTTGCATCGCGGGGTACAACTTTAGGCGCCTGGAGCGCTAGGCATTCAAATATCCCCCAGCCGCAGTCCATCCATCTCCAAATCCGCCAGCGTCGCCACTAAGGAGGTCGCAGCGCACGCTCCCCGCTTCAGTTTGGCGTTGACGGTTGTCTCGGACCCCTCCGTTAGGCTGTGTTACTTCAGCCGCTCGGCTGGATCGATATAGTCGATCTCCGACGCTTCACCTCCGGCCTTGACGAAGCGGGACAGTCGGTCGCCGCAGTGGGCGATCCGCAAATTCCAGCTCGATTCTTGGATTATCCGTGGCGTGACCGGCTCGTAAGGCCATAAGCTGGCGCGGGCAGACCCGGCAACAAGGGTCGCCAACCAGGGAGCTTCCAGTTCATGCTGCAAAGACGCGCATTGCTCACCACCACTGCCGCCGCGGCGGTTTTCGTCCCCGCCGCCCCGGCGATCCTCCGTGCCGAAGAGACGCCGGGCGTCACCGCGACGGAAATCCGCCTCGGCAATACGATGCCGTACAGCGGGCCGGCATCAGCCTACGCCACGATCGGCAAGGCAATGGCGGCGCGGATCCGCATGGCGAACGACGACGGCGGGTTCGCCGGACGCAGGATCAACTTCATCTCCTACGACGACGGCTACAGCCCGCCCAAGACCGTCGAGCAGACCCGCCGCCTGATCGAGGACGACCGGGTTGCCGCGCTGTTTGCCCCACTGGGGACGCCAACCAATTCGGCGACCGTGCGCTACGTCAACCAGAAGAAGGTGCCGGATCTGTTTCTGGCCACCGGCGCGGACAAGTGGGGTAACTACAAGCAGCATCCATGGACCATCGGCTGGCAACCAAGCTATGTGACTGAATCACAAGTTTACGCCAAGTACATCCTGGTGCAGAAGCCGGACGCCAGGATCGGCATTCTGTACCAGAACGATGATTTCGGGAAAGACTACCTCATCGGCGTGCGAAGCATCTTGAAGGACCGATACGATACCCAGGTGACCAGTGCTTCCTACGAGGTGACCGATGCCACTATCGACAGCCAGCTCGTCAGCCTGCAATCGGCCGGCGTCGACGTGCTGATAACGGTTGCATCCCCCAAGTTCGCTGCGCAGTCGATCCGTAAGGTGGCTGACATGAAGTGGAAGCCGATGCATGTATTGACCGGCGTGTCGGTCTCGGTCGGCGCCGTGATGATCCCGGCCGGTCCCGAGAATGGCGTCGGCATCATCAGCTCGGCGTACCTCAAGGACCCGACGGACCCGCGCTGGGACAAGGACGCCGGCATGAACGCATGGCGGGCGTTCATGGCGAAATACTATCCCGACGGCGATCTGAAGGATGGTGGCAATGTCGCGGCCTTTGGCCTGACCGACACGATGCTCGCCGTACTGAAGCAATGCGGCAACGATTTTTCGCGCGAGAATCTGCTGAAGCAGGCAACGAACCTGCGTGATCTCGACAACCCGGCGCTGCTGCCGGGCATCAGGATCAACACGAGTCCAACCAACTATCGTCCGATCCGCCAGCTTCAGTTGATGCGCTGGAGTGGCAAGACCTGGGACCTGTTCGGGGAGATCATCTCGGCCGCCAACGCCTGACCCTGTCGCGCGCCCCGCCGGTCGGACAGCCGGCGGGCGGCCGATATTTCGAAAATTTAATGTGGACCCCCGAGTCCGTTAACTTTCTGTTCATACTTTTAATATTCAGTGTCGCGGGCCGATTGGCTTTGACACATCACAGCAGGCGCGAAAGGTTCGATAGCCAGGTCTGCCTCCGAAGCGATCCAACGGAATTTCGTGAATTTGAAAGGATCATGCGTGAGGAGACACGATCAAACGGTCCGAGACACAAGTCAAAGCGGCATTACAACTGATAAATGCAGGGAGCCCTCGAAGTGGCAATCGAACAAGCATCCGAAGTTATTCGAGCGGTCGTTGCCGAAAACTGCTCAGACGAAATGCCACACGATGAGACACCGAACCACCAAGCCGCTGCCGCCGACACTCATTTCCGCGGCAAGGACCAGTTGGACGATGCCCGCTTTTGGCTCGCCGCGATAGCGGAGTCCTCCAACGATGCGATCGTTGGAAAGGACCTCGACGGCCTCGTCACATCCTGGAACAAGTCGGCTGATGCCATGTTCGGCTACACATCCAGTGAGATCATCGGTCAGCCGATCACGCGCATCATTCCATGGGACCGGATCGACGAGGAGGCTCAGATCCTCGAGCGCGTTCGCCGCAATGAGAAGATCGTTCATTTCGAGACGAAACGGCAATGCAAGGACGGCAGGATCATTCCCGTGTCGCTGACCGTCTCACCGATCAGGGACGACCAGGGTAGCATTATCGGCGTCTCCAAGACCGCCAGGGATCTCAGCGAAACGCAACGTATCCACAGCGATCTGGAACGCCGCGAAGCCCTCCTGCGCTCGATCCTGACCACCGTGCCGGACGCCATGATCATAATTGACAAGCAAGGCGTGATCCACTCCTTCAGCACCGCCGCCGTGCGCATGTTCGGATACACCTCTGCCGAGATAATAGGCCGCAACATCAGTGTACTGCTGCCTTCCACCGACCCGCGGCACCAGCAGAATCCCGACGTCGCGGGCTATGCCGCGACCAGGGAGCAACCGATCATCGGTTTCGGCCAGCGCCGCGATTGCAGTACATTCCCGATGAAGCTCGCCATCGGGGAGGTAAACCTGCCACGAGCACAGCTTTTTACCGCCTTCGTGCAAGACCAGACAGAGCCGGCGGAGCGCGAGCGGGAACTGCGTGCAGCCAATACCAAATTGGAGCGTTCGGCGCAGAACCTGGCGACCGCGCGGGACGTCGCCGACCGGGCCAACTGGGCCAAGTCGCGCTTCCTCGCTGGAATGAGCCATGAGTTGCGCACGCCCTTGAACGGCATCCTGGGTTACGCGGAACTGCTGCGCATGGAGGGTGGCCTCAATGCCACGCAAAGCGAACGGGTTGCCGCGATGCTGGGCGCCGGCAAACACCTGCTTCAGATGATCACCCGGGTGCTCGATCTCTCCGAGATCGAAGCCGAACATGTCGAGCTGCAGGCGGTGGAGCTTGACGTGTTGACGGTCGCCATAGCCTGTCTCGACCTGGTCCGGCCGCAGGCGGACGCCAAGCGCCTCGCACTCAGCATTTCGGTGGCGCGGAACGCGCGGCACGCCGTGGTCACCGATCCGACGCGCCTGCGGCAGGTGCTGCTGAACCTGCTTGGCAACGCGGTAAAGTTCACCAGCAAGGGATCGGTCGAGTTGCGCCTGCGGCACGTGACCGACGCCTTCGTGCTGCGGATCGAGGTCGCCGATACCGGCCCGGGCATACTGGCCAGCGAGCGCCGCCGTCTGTTCCGGGACTTCGAGCGTCTCGACAACGTTGCCACCCGCACCGTCGAAGGCGCAGGGCTCGGTCTGGCACTCTCGGCGCGGCTGGCAGCCCTGTTGGGCGGCTGTCTCGGCCATCACGACAACCCGGGCGGAGGGAGTGTGTTCTGGCTGGAGCTGCCCCTGGATACCGTTGCCACGTCACCTGTCACCATGACGTCCACCGGCGAGATGGGGCCTGACACCGATATCGTACCGCCGCAGCCCGTGGTTCTGAAGGTC
This sequence comes from uncultured Alphaproteobacteria bacterium, assembly GCA_963817185.1. GTDB lineage: Bacteria > Pseudomonadota > Alphaproteobacteria > Acetobacterales > Acetobacteraceae > Rhodopila. Next base: position 1,291,111 of record CAWFNN010000009.1, read on the forward strand.
CTCGTCGTCGACGATGTCGCCATGAATCGCGACATCGCGGGGTCGTTCCTGCGTGCGGCCGGCCATCAGGTCACCTGCGTCGAAGGCGGGGCAGAGGCAATCGCGGCGGTCAGCACGATGGACTTCGACGTCGTCCTGATGGATGTGCGCATGCCCGAGATGGACGGGCTGGAGGCGACACGACGCATCCGCGCCCTCGAAGGGTCGCGCGGCCGGGTGCCCATCGTGGCCCTGACCGCCCAAGCCTTCACCGAGCAGGTGGAAGAATGCCGCAAGGCGGGTATGAACAGCCACGTGTCTAAACCGTTCGAGCCGGAAACACTGATGTCCGCCGTGTTGCGGGCGAGTGAATTCGGGGGGATGAACAACGAGGCGCTTCGCCCGGTATCGCTGCCGCCTGACGCCGCTACGCCGATCGTCGGCTCGGATATCGTAGTCTTCAACCCGGTGGCGTTCGAGCGTACCGCCAAGTATCTCACGCCAGAAGTGGTGGCCTCCTATTTGGACGACGTCGCCGGCCGCGGGGAAACTCTCCTGAGTGGGTTGCGAAAGCCAGATGCATTCATCCACGCAGGGGATGAACTGGCCGATTCGGCCCACGCCATCGCGGGCAGCGCCGGACTGCTCGGCTTCGAGCGCCTCACCGCTGTTGGCCGCCAATTCGCGCGGGCCGCACACGCCGGTGCCGCGGAGACGCCGTTTCTCGCTGATGGGTTAAGCGCTGCGCTTGAAGCCACCCTGCAGACATTGCACGATCGGACCTTGATCGCCGCGGACGCGTAAGCAGGATGTTGTCATACGAAGTGAAGATGCCCATCGCCGGCGGCTACGGACCGGCACGCTTCGCCGGCTGGCCTCGGCACCGGTGTCTCGATACCGGGGACCGTGTCGAGACCTGCTTCCGGCGCTGATGTCATGCCCACCAGTCTCGTGGGACGATTTCTTCGAGCTAGAGCATGATCGCGCTGAGCGGAACGTCCCCGGCGCGTGAATCATGCGATCAAACAAAGAGATAGACCATTTTCGGCGTGCACAGTCAGGCTGAAAATGGTCTAAGCGCGCCAAGGAGACGTTTTCATGATAACGCCGCCCGGACCGGACGGTACGTTATTGATGCAGCGCGCAGCTGAAATTCGCTCACGTGCTCGCCCGCCGCACCAGCGCGACGCCCTGCCAGTCAGCCTCGCGGGGATGTATGGTCGCACCGCCGTCGGAATGATATCGGCAGTCAGGGAGCTTCTACGGGTTGCGGGTTTTATTCCGCCGCTGCGGCGGTACGCAGCGCCAGCCGGCGCAGCGCCCGGTCGATCCATTGGGCGGTCAGCTTCTCCTGCGTCCCGTTCTGTCCCAGCCGCTCATGCAGCGCCGGGAAGTCCACCCGGTCCAGCGCCTGGTCCTGGTTGAAGCAGGAGAACACAACCGTCCGCTCCCCCGTGTCGGGATCGATCTGCGGCTGCAGGCACTGCGCGCAGACCTCCTTCATCATGCACTGCATGGGCGAGTTGATCGACCCGATCGCGCTGTGGCCAGGCTTCAGATAGGGCGCCAGCACGCCATGCCGAGCAGCGCCGACCGCCTGCATCATGCGGTCGGAGCCGATGACGATCATGTGGGCTGCGTCCGCCAGCGGCACCGCCTGTCGGACCCAGCGCACCGGACCCGTAGGCCGCCATCGCCTGCACGATGTTGCCGACGAAGGTCTGGTCCTGCGGGCGGTGCGGGTTCGGCGTGAAGCCCGGAGCCTCATCGCAGCACCAGACGATGACGTCGGCGGCGCGCTCGATTTCGGCGATCTTGTAGCGGTCGCGGATCGCCTTGTAGCCGGCGAAGTAGATCACCTTCGACCCGGCCGCCCGGGTCGCCGCGCCGATGGAAAACAGCACCGCGTTGCCCAGCCCGCCGCCGACCAGGGCGACCGTCGTGCCGGCGTGGATTTCGGTCGGTGAGCCGGTCGGTCCCATCAGGATCACCGGCTCGCCCGGCCGCAGCATGGCGCAAAGGTCGGAACTGCCGCCCATCTCCAGCACGATGACGCTGACCAGGCCCGGCCTCCGGGATCGGTCCAGGCGCCGGTCATCGCCAGGCCTTCCATGTTCAGCAGCGTGCGCCCGACGCCGGGCTCGTCGTCCTGCGCGGCGAGCACCTCGAAGTTCTGCAACCGGTAGAACTGACCCGGCCGGAACGCCCGGCGGCGGCGGGCGCTCGGATCACCACCTCGACGATCGTCGGCGTCAGGCGGTGCACCGCATGCACGGTCGCGGTCAGCGCGATCGCGGGCGGCGGCGATCAGGTCCGTCCCCGACACCGGCGGTGGCGCGGCTGCGCGGCCAGCGCGCGGGAGACGACGGGTAGCCGCGCTTCGCGCCACCCATCGCCTTGACGACGTTGCCGAAGAAGCTGGGGTGCAGGTCGCCGAAGAAGCTGATGAAGCGGCCGTTCTCGGCGCGATGCATCAGCACGTGCGCCTGGTCCGGCTTGGCCAGGCCGCGCACCGGTTCGACCTTTTCTCCGTTCTCATCCACCGCCTGGAAATAGCGGCCGTCCAGCTGGATGCGGTGGTCTTCGCGGGCCAGCACGGTGTTGGGCTGCGTGCCGGCGGCGACCAGGATCGCGCGGGCGGGCAGCGTCGCCTCGGTGCCGTCGGCGCGCTTCACCCGCAGCGCCGCCGCGTGGCCGTGACTGTCGGTTTCGACCGCCACCGGCGTCAGGCCCTCGGCGAAGCGGACGGCTTCCTCCATCGCCTTCGCCACTTCCTCGTGGTTCAGCGTGTAGGACGGGCTGTCCACCAGCCGGCGACGATAGGCGATGGTCGCGCCGCCCCAACTGTCCAGCAGACGCGGCCAGGGCCGGTTCCCGACCCGCTGCCGCCGCGGCATCTCGTTCGGCTTTGATCGCGGCGGCATGGGTCAGGAATTCGTCGGCGATCTCGGCCTCTTCCGGCGTCCAGGGCAGGCGCACCGCCATTTCGCCCTTTTCGGCCACCAGCGTGCGGTAGCGCAGGGCGAATTTCTCCACCTGCCGGACGTAGTAGGCGAGGCTCTCGGTCGCGGTGTCGATCGCCGTCAGGCCGCCGCCGATCACCACCACGGGCATGCGGAGCTGCAGGTTGGCGATGGAGGACTGCTTCGCCGCGCCGGTCAGTTGCAGCGCCATCAGGAAGTCCGACGCCTGCCGCACGCCGCGCGCCAGCCCGTTCGGGATGTCCAGCACGGTCGGCTTGCCGGCGCCCATGCACAGCGCGATGTGGTCGAAGCCCATCGCCCAGGCATCGTCCATCGACAGCGTGGCGCCGCCGCCGAAGCGGATGCCGCCGAAATGGGCGAATTTGTCGGCGCGCCGCTCCAGCAGCAGGCGCACCACCTTCAGGTAGTTCTTGTTCCAGCGGACGGTGATGCCGTACTCGGCCACGCCGCCGAACCCGGCCATGACGCGGTCGTCGAGGTTTTCGAACACCGTCTCGACGTCGCGCACCGGCGCTGCTACGGATCGAAGCCGAGCGGCTCGATCTTCAGGCCGTCGATCGCGACGATGGTGTGGCCGTCGTTCATCAGGTGGTGCGCCAGGGTGAACCCGGCCGGTCCGAGGCCGACGATCAGGACCTTGCGGCCGCTGTCGGGGCGGGGCAGGGGACGGCGAATGTCCAGCGGGTTCCAGCGCGTGAGCAGCGCATAGATCTCGAAACCCCAGGGCAGCGCCAGCACGTCCTTCAGGACGCTGGTTTCCGCCTGCGGAATGTCGACCGCCTCCTGCTTCTGGTAGATGCAGGCCTTCATGCAGTCGTTGCAGATGCGGTGGCCGGTCGCCGCCATCATCGGGTTGTCGATGGCGATCGTCGCGAAGGCGCCCAGCACGTGGCCGGCGGCGCGCAGGGTGTGCATTTCGCTGATTTTCTCGTCCAGCGGGCAGCCGGCCAGGGTCACGCCGAACACCGATTTCTGGAACGCGCCGGTCTTGCGGTCCTTCAGGCCCTGGCTGCAGGAATCCTTGCCCTGGGTGTGGCACCAGATGCAGTAGTTGACCTGGTCCAGCGCCTGCTGGGTGTTCATGCCGTGATCGGTCAGCGCGAACCCCTCGCGATGCCGCCAGTCATGTTCCGGCAGGCGCAGCATGGTGACGCCGTCGCGCTCGATCGTCTCGACCGGCACCAGGTGCTGCGGATCGATCCGGTGCGGCACGCGGAACAGCGTGCCGCCGCGATGGAACGCCTGTCCGTCAGGGGTCAGGGTGGCCCAGGCGGCGTAGCGCAGGGCGTCGTCCAGGGCCTCGGGGTCGTTCTCCCAGGCCGCGACGCTGGTGGCGAAACCCTGTTCGGTCAGCGGTGCACCCATCCGAGCTTCCAGCGCGGCGCGCAAGGCCGGGCCGTCGAAGCCGGAGGGATCGGGGTATTTCTTCACCGCCTGCCGCTGCACGAACAGCCGCTTGCAGGCGTGGATCGGGTCCAGCGCCAGGGTTTCGCTGCATCAGGGCGCCGGTTTCCGCCTCGATGCCGAACAGAGTCGGCGACGAACGCGTCCAGATGGGGACCGAGCGCGACGACCAGGTCGGATTCGTCGCGGCTGGTCAGGCGTCCGGGCGTGGCGCGGGCGGCCAGCAGACGCTGATGCAGCGCCGCGTCTTGTCCGGCCAGGGTCTCCAGGAATTGTCGGTCCAGCCGGATCAGCCCGTCGCGCGCCGCGAGGTCGGCGAAGGTGAATCCAAGCCAAGTCGCAAAGCGTCGGAAACAGTCACAGGGTCGGGCCACTTTCAAAGAAGCGCTGCGGATGCCACAGGCCGCCGGGTCAAGCAAGGTTCGGGCGGATTCTCATATGCATGGGGATCATGCGCCGTTCAATCTGCGGTGTTGGTCGAGGTCGCCGGCCATGGCTGGTAACGGAACTCCGCGACCATCCGCGTCCTCGTCGTAGCACTTCATTCGTGAAGCGATCCAGTCGGTGAACTGGTGATCAGCCGATGTTGGATTTTCGCGTGAAGGGACTCAACTCGATGATGGGGTCTGGTCTAATGTTCTCTTTATGTTCGAAACCTGCGCCATTCCCGACAAGCCAGTCTCACCGACTGTTCCCCCTGGACCTTCAGGGACAGGGTTCGCGGGGATCTTCGCCGGTCGCTCCGTCGCGGGCCATCGTCCTGCTGCGCGAGCGCATCGCCCGGATCGAGCGCATCCATGCACGGGGCGCCGCCGAGCACAGTCGCTCCCCTTGGGGATCGAGGCGATCGATCAGGTGCTGCCCACCGGCGGCATCCGCCTCGGCGCGCTGCATGAAGCCGCCTCGGCCGGCCCCGACACCGAACATGCCGCCGCCGCCACCCTGTTCGCCGCCGGTATCCTGGCCAGGCTCGACGGTCCGGTGCTGTGGGTGCTGCGGCAGGCCGACCTGTTCGCCCCCGGCCTCGCCGGCGCCGGATTGCAGCCGGACCGGATCGTGTTCGCCGAGGCCGGCAAGCACGTGCTGCCGGTCATGGAAGAAGGCTTGCGGCATTCCGGCCTCGCCGCGGTGGTGGCCGAACATACCGGGCGGCTGAGCCTCGTCGCCTCCCGCCGGCTGCAACTGGCGGCGGAGCAGGCGGGCATCCTGGCGATCCTGATCCGCCGCAGCCCCAGCTTCGACGATCCGGTCCTGAACGAGCCGACCGCCGCCGTCACCCGCTGGCGGATCGCCGCGTTGCCCTCGCCACCCGCCCTGCCGCACGCGCCGGATACGCCAGGGCTGGGCCGCGCCCGCTGGAAACTGGATCTGACCCGATGCCGCGGCGGCGAACCGGGGTCCTGGATAGTGGAGGCTTGCGATGCGACGGGTCGTCTCGGTCTGGTTCCCGACATTGCCAACCGATCGGTCAGGGCGGCCTGAGGAAGAGCCGGGGCGCTGCCCCGAACCCCGCCAAGGGGCGACGCCCCTTGGAACCACTCATTGAGGGGTGTGGGAGGGAGGGGGCAACACAGGCGTTGCAACCGCCTGTCGCTCTGCCCCCTCGGTCAGGCTGCGCGGGCCAGGCAATGCCCCCTGGTCACGTCAGCGGTGGTCAAGCGGGGCACGACCGGCCCTTGGCCTGCGGCCGGGATGAAGCTGGCGCAGGCGCAGGCGTTGGTGCCCGGGCTTTCGGTGCATGACGCGGATCCGAGGCGATGCGGCGGCGCTGACGCGGCTGGCGGAGGGTGCCTGCGCTACGCGCCGCTGGCGGCGGCCGATCCGCCGGACGGCCTGTGGATCGACGTCACCGGCAGCACGCATCTGCATGGCGGCGAGACAAGGCTGCTGCGCGATCTGGTGTCGCGGCTGAACGGCCAGGGTTTGGCCGCCCGTGCCGCCGTCGCCGACACGCCGGCCGTCGCGCATGCGGTCGCTCGGTTTGGCGGTGGCGGTGTGGTGCCGCCGGGTGCGGACGTCATGGCGGATTTCCCGATCGAGGCGTTGCGCCTGCCCGCCGATATGCTGGCCGAATCTGCGGCTGATGGGGTTCGAGCGGGTCGGCCCTCTGGCCGCCGCCGCCCGCGCGCCTTTGGTGCGGCGGTTCGGGCCGCTGCTGGCTTTGAGGCTGGACCAGGCGGCCGGGACGGTGTTCGAGCCGATCGTGCCGGTTGTCCCGCCCACGCTGATCCAGGCCAGGCTGACGTTCGTCGAACCGCTGCTGACGGCGGAAGCCTTCTCCTCCGTCATCGTCCGGCTGGTCGAGACGGTCTGCGGCGATCTGGAGCGGGCCGGGCAGGGCGCTCGCCGGCTGGATCTGCTGTTCGAGCGGGTGGACGGGTCGGTGCAGGCGATCCGCATCGGGACGGCTCGGCCGGTGCGCGATGCGCGGCATCTCGGCCGGATGCTGGATGAGCGGCTGGAACGGGTCGATCCCGGCCTTGGGGTGGAGGCGATGCGGCTGGTCGTCGCCGCCGCCGATCCGTTGGGTTTCGTGCAGACCGCGTCGTCCCTGGTGGGGGAAGCGTCTCCCGACATCGCCCCGCTGGTGGATCGGCTGGCCAACCGGCTGGGCGAGGCCAGATCTATCGCATCGCCCCGGTGGAGAGCGATGTGCCGGAACGATCCGTGCGCCGCGTGCCGGCCCGTCTGTCGTCGGTGTCGCCGGCGGCTGGCCGGCCGATCTGCCGCGGCCGGTGCGGCTGCTGGATCCGCCGCAGCCGATCGAGGCGATGGCGCTGCTGCCGGATCATCCGCCGGTCGCGTTCACCTGGCGGCGGGTGCGTCACCGGGTGCGCCATGCCGATGGCCCGGAACGCATCGCCGGGGAGTGGTGGAAGCGCGACCGGGAATGGGTCTCGGTGCGCGATTACTTCCGGGTGGAGGACGAGGACGGCCGCCGCTTCTGGCTGTTCCGGCGCGGCAATGGCAGCGACGCGGACACCGGCGACATGCGCTGGTTCCTGCATGGGGTTTTCTGATGGTCATGGCGAGATGCGGCGAAACGATGCATGTGCCGGACATGGCTCGGTGCGCTCGATCTTCGTGATCATGCCGTGTCTTGGGTTAGCAGCATGCGGCGATCGCAGAAATCACCACAAAGACAGAAGATCAAAACTGCGACGCTGTCAGTCCATGTCCTCTAAACTGCTGCGACCTTCGTGTCTTTGTGGTGATCTGACTCTCGACGCCAGCACCTGCGGTGCCCGGTTAGTATCCGCCGTGCCAAAAACCTGCCCAGGCCACCACGATGTCACGCTAGTAAAACACCAACAGACCCCGCCTACACCGAACTGCAGGTCACCACGAACTACAGTTTCCTGCGCGGCGCCTCGCACATCGAGGAACTGATCGCCCGCGCCGCCGTCCTGCGCATGACAGGCGCTGGCCGTCACCGACCGGAACTCCCTGGCCGGCATCGTGCGGGCGCATCAGCGGGCGAAGGAGGCGGGCATCCGGCTGATCGTCGGCTGCCGGCTGGATCTGGCGGACGGCCCGTCGGTGCTGGTCTATCCGACAGACCGGGCGGCGTATTCCCGCCTGACCCGCCTGCTGACCGTGGGGAAAGGCCGCGCCGGCAAGGGCAAATGCGAACTGCACTGGCCGGATCTGGCAGCGGCGGCGGAAGGCCTGATCGCCATCCTCTGCACCGACCCGACCGAGGCAAACATCCGTCGCCTGAAAGCGGATTTCGGCGATCGTGCCTATGTCGCCCTGACATTGATGCACCGGCCCAACGACGCGGTCCGGCTGCGCACCATCGCCGACACCGCACGCGACATTCGGCGTGCCGGCCGTCGCCACCAACGACGTGCTGTATCACGCGCCCGGCCGGCGCATCCTGCAGGATGTGCTGACCTGCATCCGCGAGGGCTGCACCATCGACGAACTCGGCTATCGCCGCGAACGATCCGTCGTGCGGCATCTTCAGTCGCCGGAAGAAATGACCAGGCTGTTCGCCCGCCATCCTGACGCCATCGCCCGCACGCAGGAAATCGCCGATCGTTGCCGGTTCAGTCTGGACGAACTCCGCTACCAGTATCCGCACGAGGTCCGTATTCCCGGCCTGACCGCGCAGCAGACACTGGAAAAGCTGACCTGGGAGGGCGCGGCCACGACGCTATCCCGACGGCATTCCCGATCAGGTCACCCGGCAGCTTCATCACGAACTCGACCTGATCGCGCAGCCTGGACTACGCACCGTATTTCCTGACGGTGGACAGCATCGTCCGGTTCGCGCGTTCCCAGGACATCCTCTGCCAGGGGCGCGGGTCCGCCGCCAATTCGGCGGTGTGTTTCGTGCTGGGCATCACCTCGATCGACCCCACCCGCAGCGACCTGCTGTTCGAACGTTTCGTCAGTGCCGAACGCACGGAACCGCCGGATATCGACGTGGATTTCGAGCATGAGCGGCGCGAGGAAGTCATCCAGTGGATCTACAACACCTATGGCCGCCACCGCGCCGCCTTGTGCGCAACGATCATCCGCTATCGCGGCCGCGGCGCCGTGCGCGACGTCGGCAAGGCGCTGGGTCTGACCGAGGACGTGACCGGCGCCCTCGCCTCCCAGGTCTGGAGCTGGAGCGAGGAAGGCGTCGCCGAGGAACACGCCGCGGCGCTGAACTTCAACATGGACGACCGCCGGCTGCGCCTGACGCTGGACCTGGCGCGGGCACTGATCGGCTTTCCCCGGCACATGTCGCAGCATCCCGGCGGGTTCGTTCTGACCGAGGACCGGCTGGACGACCTGGTGCCGATCGAGCCGGCCAGCATGGTCAACCGCCAGGTGATCGAGTGGGACAAGGACGACATCGACATCCTGCGTTTCATGAAGGTCGATGTGCTCGGCCTGGGCATGCTGGGCTGCATGCGGCGGGCGTTCGATCTGCTGGCGGAACACAAGGGCGAGCGGCTCGATCTGGCAACGATCCCGGCGGAGGATCCGGCGACCTATGCGATGATCCGCAAGGCCGACACGCTGGGGACGTTTCAGATCGAATCCCGGGCGCAGATGTCGATGCTGCCGCGGCTGAAGCCACGCACGTTCTACGATATCGTTATTCAGGTGGCGATCGTCCGGCCGGGGCCGATCCAGGGCGACATGGTGCATCCGTATCTACGCCGGCGGGATGGGCTGGAGAAGGTGGAGTATCCCACCCCCGAACTGCGCCGCGTGCTGGAAAAAACCCTCGGCGTGCCGCTGTTCCAGGAACAGGCGATGCAGGTGGCGATCGTCTGTGCCGGCTTCACGCCCGTCCGAGGCCGATGCGCTCCGCCGCAGCATGGCGACGTTCAAGGTCACCGGCGGGGTCTCGCATTTTCAAGGAAAAGCTGATCGCCGGCATGGTCGAACGCGGCTACACCCCCGAATTCGCCGAGAAGACATTTTCCCAAATCGAAGGTTTCGGCAGTTACGGCTTTCCGGAAAGCCACGCGGCGAGTTTCGCGCTGATCGCGTATGCCTCGTCCTGGATGAAATGCCACCATCCGGATGTGTTCTGCTGTGCGCTGCTGAACGCGCAACCGATGGGATTCTACGCCACCGCGCAGATCGTGCGGGACGCGAAGCTGCACGGGGTGGAGGTGCGGCCGGTCTCGGTGAACGAGTCGGCCTGGGACTGCACGCTGGAGCCGCTGCTTCGCCATGACCCGGATTTTCCGGGCGCAGCGGGCACGCGAACAAGGACACCAATACCGAGCATACTTCGGCGACAGATGACCTGGACACGCCGGGACATGACGACAGAGGGGGCGAGGAGACAGGGTATGCCGGTACGCCGTTCGTCTCGGCCTGCGAATGACGAAGGGTCTCGCCACGACCCATGCGGACGAAATGATCGCCCGCCGTGGCGACGGGATACCGCTCGATCGAGGATATGTGGCGCCGGCTGCATGTCCCGGTCGCGGCGCTGGAACGGCTGGCGGAGGCGGATGCCTTCCAGACGCTGGGCCTGGACCGGCGGCAGGCGCTGTGGACGATCCGCGGCCTGTCCGACACGCGCCTGCCGCTGTTCGACACCGTGCCGGCGGAGCCGGATGCCGAACCCGCGGTGGCGCTGGCGGCGATGACCGCCGGCCGGCAGGTGGTGGAGGATTACCGCAGCACCGGTCTCAGTCTGCGCCGCCATCCTGTCAGCTTCCTGCGGCAGGACCTTGCGGCGCGACGCATCGTCCGGTGCGCCGACCTGGCAACGATCCGCGACGGCAGGCGGGTCGAGGTCGCCGGCATCATCCTGGTGCGTCAGCGGCCCGGCAGCGCGCGCGGCGTGCTGTTCGTCACCGTCGAGGACGAGACCGGCCATGCCAACCTGATCCTCTGGCCCTCGGTGTTCGAGGCGCAGCGCCGCCTGGTGCTGTCGGCCAGCATGATCGCCTGCCGCGGCAAATTGCAGCGGGAGGGCGAGGTGATCCACGTGATCGCCGAACACCTGACCGATCTGTCCGCCCTGCTGCGCAGGGTGGGGGAACGTGACGAAGAATTCCCCATGCCGCATGGGCGCGGCGACGATGCGCGGCGTGACAGCACGCCGGATTCACGCGAGAAGAAGATCGTCGGCAGCCGCGATATCTACGTGCGGGATCTCCGAAACGGTTCTGGAAGGGGAATCAAAGTACCCACCAGGGACTTTCGATAGCCGGACTGAGGTATATTCAACAAATCGTGAAAGCAGTCGGGCATCTTATTCCACTGACTGGAAAAGCGATAGCTTCCGCATCTCAGCGAGACGATATGGCCAAACAACATCGCAGGATCGCCCAAAATGCCAGGAAACGTGTCCACTGATAAACGGAACGCGCGGACGTTCACGCCGATGAACCGCGTAGGCGGCATTCTCGCGGCGATCCTGCTCGGTGCGCTGACCTCGCTCGCGCCTCAGGTCGCGAACGCGGCTGCTGATCCTGATCCGATCGCCACGGTGGTCGCCAAGGTGTCGCCGGCTGTCGTGCGCATCCTCACCGTGCGGCCACCGAAGCCCGGAAGCGACACGCAGGGCGCTCAGGTTTCCGCCGCGGACCAGACAACGATGTTCATAGGTTCAGGTTTCATCATCGATCCGTCCGGTTTCATCGCCACCAATAAGCACGTCGTTGAGGGCACCGTCTCGGTCGTTGTCGTGACCGCTGATGGCGTCCACTACCAGGCTTCGGTCGTTGGCATGCCGGCGAAGGGGGACATGGCTTTACTTCGGATCCACGCGGGCCACCCGTTGCCGTCCGTCCGGTTCGGCGACAGTGACAAGGTGCAGGTCGGCGACACGGTTGTTGCGATCGGCAGTCCGTTTGGATTCCAGAACACGGTCACCTCCGGCATCATCAGCGCCGTCAACCGCGATATCATGGAAAGCCCGTTCGACGACTATTTCCAGACCGACGCCGCCATCAATCATGGCAACTCGGGCGGCCCGTTGTTCAACCTCTCCGGCGAGGTCATCGGCATGAACAGCGTGATAATCGCGCCGGGCACCGGCTTCGTCGGCCTGGCATTCTCAATACCGTCGAAGGATCTGCAATTTGTTTTTGATCGGTTGATGAAAACCGGTCAGGTGAACGCGGGCATGCTGCCCATACACACCCAGCAGGTCACGTGGATGCTTCAACATGCCCTGGGCGCGCCAAGCCTGCAAGGTGCGTTGGTATCCTCGGTGCAGGACGACCATGAGACGATGCTGCACGGCAAGATCAAGCCCGGCGACGTGGTCCTGTCCTTCAACGGCGAAAAGGTCTGGGACCCTCGCGACCTGGCGCGTATGGCGGCGCGCGCGCCGGTCGGCAGTGATGCGATCTTGGGAATTTATCGCGGTGGCGCGCACGAAACGGTGCATGTGACGGTTCAGGGATGGCCCGATGCCCCGCCAATGGCGCTGTCGCGGCAGCAGAAGCTTGGCCTGGACCTGGCTTCCGGGCAGGGTGAGGACGGGAAAAAGATCGTCACGGTGGCCGCTGTCGATCCGAACGGCACCGCCGCGGACAGCGGGATCCAGAAAGGCGACGTCATCCTTGAGGTTCAGCAGACTCCCGTCACGGACCCCGAGCAGGCCCAGAGCATGTTCCGAGCGAAATCCTCCGCGCAGCATGGTTTCGCGGCCGTGCTCGTCGAGCGCGACAAAAAAGAGATCTGGGTGGGGCTGCTCGTCCCGGATGAGCGTCTGTCTGGCCTGACGGACGGACCACAGCCTCAGGCGACGGTGAAATAATACCGGATCACCCTCCGATATAGCTCGCCTGGAAGAAGAACTCGCCGCCGGGAAATTCGGGTGATGCGGCGCATCAGGGAAACCCTGCGGTTCCAGTGCCAGGCCGTCCGACTGGCGGTAGATCACGCGGCCGTGGCCAGCAAACGCGCCGGTCAGTTTGTTCCCCGTGTACACCTGCACGCCCGGCTGATCCGTATGGACCTCCAGCATCCGCCCGCTCACCGGATCGTGGACCCGCACCGCGGGGGCCGAAGCGGGCGGGATATCTGTTGCCAGAACGAAGCAATGATCATAGCCCAGGCCGTGGAACAACTGCGTATCAGGCTGTCTGATCCGTGCCCCGAGCCGCGCCGGCTTCCTGAAATCAAATGGAGTGGCATCGACGGGGCGGATCTCCCCGGTCGGAATCTGCGCGGCGTCGGTCGGCAGGAAGGCCTCGGCCGCGATGGTGACCTCATGGCCGAGCACGTCGCCGCTCGCGGTGCCGCCGAGGTTGAAATAGGGATGAGCGCTGAGGTTGATGATGGTCGGTTTGGTCGTTCGCGCCTCGAACGTGAGCGAAAGTGAGGCCGCGTCGAGTTGATAGGTTGCCTGGACGGTGACCTCGCCCGGAAAGCCCTGATCGCCATCCGGGCTGACATGGGTCAGAACCAGCGTTGGAAGCGGATCGCGTTCGGCGTCTGCCACCGTCCAGAACACCCGGTTGAAGCCGATCGCACCGCCGTGCAGCGTGACGTCGCCGTTGTTCTTTGAAAGTCGGTAGGTATGTCCGTCCAGGGTGAAGCTCGCCCCCGCGATCCGGTTGGCATAGCGGCCGAGCAGGGTGCCGAAGGAGCCGCCGTAGTCAGCGTAGGCGGCGACATCGTCGAAACCGAGCAGAATGTGGTCGCTTCGACCGTGGCGATCCGGCGCTTCGATGCTGACCATCCGGCCGCCGTAGTCGGTGATGCGGACCCGCAGGCGGTCGTTCTCCAGCGTGAAAAGCAGGGCAGCCCGTCCGTCCGGCAACTGACCGAACGGTTGGGAGGGCAGGGGTTTGGGCATCGGGGTTCCTCTTCGGCGGCGGGACGGATGTTCGCCAGTTGCCGCGTTACGCCAACGGGCCTGGGCGGTTGACCGGCGACCGAGCCGACGGCCGCCGGCATCTTAGGGATTTCGTGCGGAGCCGCCACACCCACCCGGCGCGCGGACCCGTCAGCCCTGCGCCGGCATCGGACTGGCCGGGATCAGCGCTGCATTATTATTCGCTGCCCGGCGGGGGGTTTTCGGCGAGGGCGCCTTGTCGCAGCGGCGGCATGGGAGCGCCGGCCAACAGGTCGTGGGCGGTGCTGGTCAGCATCGCGGCGCGCATCGATGCCTCGCGGCGCTGGGCCGGCGGGAGGTGCGGGACGGTGGCGTTGATCTTGCCGGCCTGCCGCATCATGGCGATCGCCCAGATCTCCTGGTCGCGCTTTTCCGGGGGAGTTGGGGCGGCGACCGGTGTTATCGGAGCGGCGGTCTGTTCCGGGCCTGGCGGGCGCGGGCGGGCCTCGGCTACGGCGGCGAGCAGTTGTTCCGCCGCCGTGCTGAGGAATTCCTCGGGGCCGGGGTGCGGGATGTCTTCGGGTCCGGTCGCCATGGCGGGAGTGAACGACGTCGCGTCGCTGGTGTGGTTTTCGCTGAGGGCGCGGCGGTTCTGTTCGGCGGACCGGCTACAGGCGTTGGCGTTGCCCCGCAGGCGGAGCGCCATCGAGAGCGAGACGTCGTCTGCCAGGGAGAGGCTGAGCGAGCCCAAGGCGGCGAGGCCGAAAGCCACGATCTGGGCGACGGCGATGAGGTCGGCGTGGCTGCGGGCGCGGTAGGCGTTGACGGTCTCGATGGCGGCCATGCGGGCGAGGCCGATGTCGCCGGCACTGACGGTGAGGAACGTCGGTGCGAGGAGGGCGGCGATGAGGGTCATCAGGATGTCGGCGGAGCGCAGGGGTCGTGCCGGTTCGGCTGACGCTTCGAGGTTGGGCATGTCGCGCGATGCAGAATGTGGGTGGTGAGCTTCTACCCTGGGTTGAGGGAGGTTGTCAAGAAATATTTCCTAGATTATGAGGTGCTCAGGCTGCAATGGCCTGGGTCATCCGGAAGGCGTCTCGACAGGAAACGTGCCTTTGCTGGCAGCGATGGCTGGATCGGGCCGGTTCGTTCCGTTGAAAGCGTGTCTGATTGAAGCGTGTTCCTCGCTCGCGGGGACGCGCGGCGCTTCGCTGCAGGGTCTGTCCCCCATAAACCTGAGCCAGGTCAATAACGATCCCCGACGGGTCGAGGCGGATCGCGCCGACATTGACCGCGCGTGAGGCGACCTGCTCGCCGGCGCGGCAGTGGTGGATGATTTCCTGCCGGCGCGCGCGCACGATCAGATAATGCTGGATCGACGGCACCCGGAAGTAGTCGGCCAGCTTTTCACTGCTATCGACCGACTGCGTCGACGGCGACAGCACTTCCACAACAATCACAGGGTTCGTCGCCGCGGTCGCATCCGGCGGCACTCTTGGACCACCGTTCACCAGGGCGTCGGGTTCGTAGTCCGTGTCCGCATCCACCTCGATGGTCATGCCATCCGCCAACGCCTCACAGTCCAGGCCAGCATCGCGGACGGCGCGATTCAAAGCGGTCCAAACACGGCTTTTGAGCCGGACATGCTGTGCGCGCTCCGGCGACATGGCCACGGGTTCGCCAGCGACACGTTCATACCGCCCGGTCTGCCCTTCGGCCCAGCGATGGAATTCCTCCCGAGTCAAACGTGGTGCCATCCGAAGCTCCTGCTGCCCCGCTGTAGCACGTCTCGCCTGACCGAGGGAGGCAGATCGTCAGACCGCGCCTTCCGCCCGCAGCGCCTCCACCGCCTGCGCGTTCAAACCGAGCCACTCGCCCAGCACGGCGTCCGTATGCTCGCCGAGCACGGGGGATGAGCGAACCGCCGGCGGCTTGCCGTCTACGCGCACCGGCCAGCCCGGCATCTTGAAGTCGCGGTGGATCGGGTGGCGCATCACCTGCATGATGCCGCGGTCCTCGAAGGTCCGATCGTTCTGCAGTTCCGTCGTATCGAATACCGCACCGGCTGGAATTCCCGCCTCGCCGATCGCGCGCATCGCCTCGTGCTTGGTGCGGGTGCGGGTCCAGGCGGCGATGATTTCGTCGACCTCCGTTTCGTGCCTCACGCGGTCGTCGGGTGTGGCGTAGCGCGCATCGCCGACCAGGTCCTCGCGTCCAACCAGTTTCAACAACCGGTCCCAGTGGTCCGGGTTGGCTCGGCTGGTCATGATGTAGACGTAATCGTTCGCACCGCCCGGAGCGCATGGATAAAGCCCCATCGGCGCGTTGATGATGCCGGGGACCTTGCTGCCGCCTCGTCCCACCACCTTGCCGGTCCGGCCCTGCGTGGCGAAGTTGATGCGCATGTAGTGCATGATCGCGTCCTGCATGGCGACCTGCAGGCGGGAACCCTGCCCGGTCTGCTGCCGCTTGTACAAGGCACCGAGGATGGTGATCGCCATCGTCATGCCGGTGCCGGTGTCGCCTAGCGAGATCCCCGGCCGCGTCGGTGGCCCATCCGGGTCACCGGTGACACTGAACGTGCCGCCGCAGGCCTGGGCGATCATGTCGAAGGCGAGGTTCTTCTCGTATGGGCTGCCCTCGCCGAAGCCTTTGATCTGCGCGTAGATGATCGACGGGTTCAGGTCCCGCACCACGTCGTAGCCGAGGCCGAGGCGTTCGATCGCGCCGGGGGCGAAGTTCTCGATGCATACATCGGCCTGGCGCAGCATATCCTTTACCAGCGCCAGCCCTTTCGGCGATTTCAGGTTTACCGTCATCGAGCGCTTGTTGGCGTTGAAGACGTGGAAGTAATAAGGATCGTCGTCGGGCTTGTCCCGGTCGCAGGCGACGGCCGGGGTCGCCCATCTTCGGGTTCTCGATCTTCACCACGTCGGCACCGAGCCAGGCGAGGGCTTCGGTGCAGGACGGTCCGGCCTCGAACTGGGTGAGATCGACGATCTTCACGCCGGAAAGAAACCGCACGTCGGCGACGGCGCCAGATGATGCGTCTGCGGGCTGGATGGCTGTGGCTTGGGCGTTTCCGGGCATTGGCGCCTCCTTGGGTCTTGCGGTGTCATGGTGTCGGTCGGGCGCAAGCCTGCCACAGGGTTCGCCAGGCGGCCAGGGATGCAGGGGAAAAGATTTGGAACCACGGATGAACACGGATGCACACGGGTAAGAAATAAAAACACATTCCGGCGGCTGCCACGCGACACAGGATGCGAGGGGTCACGGCGTCTTCCTTCGCCGGCTGAATCGGCGGAGAACCCGTTGCGCCTGACCGGACGCCTGAGCGCGCGCGCCTCTGACCGGCGATCGATCGATCGCCCCCCGATCGCCGACAAGACCTCGTCTCACCATGCGGAGCTGACCGATGAACGCCGAAACGATCATCTACCACAATCCTAAGTGCGGCACCTCCCGCAGGGTTCTTGGCATGCTGCGGGATGCGGGTCTGGAGCCGCGGGTGATCGAATACCTGAAGACGCCGCCGACGCGCGATGAGCTGATCTCGCTGCTCGAACGGATGGGCAAGACGCCGCGGGAAATTCTTCGGCGCAAGGGTACGCCGTACGACGAACTGGGCCTCGGCGATCCGGGGAAGACCGACGACAGCCTGATCGACGCCATCCTGACGCACCCGATCCTGCTGGAACGGCCGGTTGTGGTCGCGCCGCGTGGGGTCTGCCTCTGCCGGCCTGCCGAGGTAGTCAGGACGCTGATCGGCTGATCGGATGGAGGTCGACCATGGGAGCTCGACGCGGCCGGCTTGCGGCAACCCCGCCTGTTCCCTGGCATCGCCGACAACGAGAACGCCCAGATCTGTGCCCGGACGATCGCCCGTTCGACGAAGCTGCCGGCTCCGACGCGTCCAGTGACGCGGTTGCGTCCAGGCAAGCGACGCTAAGCCGCCCAGCACGGGGGATTTTTTCGGCGTGCGCCGCCCGCGGGCGGGATAGCGAGCCGAATAATTCCACCACATGGACTAATCGCGGCGGCTCTCCATCGAACCGGTAGAACCGGCCTCGGTCTCGAACCAAGGGAGAGCAGCTATGGAGGCTTTTGTTGGGTTGGACGTGTCGCTCAAGGAAACCAGCGTGTGTGTTCTCTCAACAAGGACGGGAAACGGGTTTTCGAGGGCAAGGTGGCGTCGGAGCCTGGTGCGATCTGCCGCCTGATACGCAAGCGAGCGCCCGGCGTTACGCGGGTTGGCCTTGAAAGCGGACCGACCTCGGTGTGGCTCACGCATGCGCTCTTGGCCGAAGGTCTTCCGGTGGTCTGTCTCGATGCCCGGCATGCACAGGCGGTGTTGTCGGTGCCAACAAATCCGACCGCGAGCGATGCCCGTGGGGCTGGCCGAAATGGTCCGTGTCGGCTGGTTCAAAGCAGTGCGGGTCAAGGGCCTGACCTCGCACGAGCGTAAAGGCTTGCTGATCGCTCGTCACCAACTGGTCGAGATGCGTGTTCGGATTGACAACCAACTCCGCGGCATCTTGAAGACCTTTGGCCTGATCATTGGCAAATGTGGCCACAGCCAGATCGGGCAGCGGGCGCAGGAGCTGGCTGAGGGGCATCCGGGTATTGATTGTGTTGTCGCCGCCATGGTGACGGTGCGTGACAGCTTGCTGAAGCAACTCGCCGTCTTTGATCGAGCGATCCGGCAATTGGCCAAGACCGACGACACGGCACGACGGCTCATGACGGAACCCAGCTTCGGGTCCGTTGTGGCGCTGGCTTATATGGCCGTGATCGACGATCCGGGACGTTTCGATCATGCGCGGGACGTGGGCGCCTATCTTGGACTGACGCCGCAGCGCTACCAATCCGGCGAGGTCGACCTGACGGGGCGGGTTTCCAAGTGCGGCGACGGGTTCCTCCGGATTTGCCTCTATGAGGCTGCTGGCGTGCTGCTGACCAGGGTACAACGCTGGTCGCCGCTCAAAGCATGGGGCGTTCGTTTGATGAAGCGTGTCGGTGCCAAGAAGGCCAAGGTTGCGGTTGCTCGTAAGCTGGCCGTTATCCTGCACCGCATTTGGACAGATGGCACTGAATTCTGGTGGACGAAGGAGGCCTCAATGGCCTGATCACTCGTCCACCCTCGAGCTCCGCGCCAGGGGGCCTGTCCTTCGCCGGGACGGCGGTAGAGATGACTGCGCATCGCGCGTTGTTCGCCGGTAGGACTATCACCGAGCGGTTCGCCACTACATTGCAGCAGCGCTACTCCCTGAACCCAGAATGACGCGGTCTCGTAACGACATCGGAGAGAACCATGACCCCGGCAGGCAGCGACAGCAGATGAATGGATTGATCGATGCGCGCGAGGCTCGAGGAGTTCTCGCTTTCGCTGCATCCGGACAAGACCAGACTGATTGAGTTCGGGCGTTAGGCGGTCTAACGACGCAAGAAGAAAAGTCCTGGCAAACCGGAAACCTTCAACTTCCTTGGATTCACCCACATCTGCGGGAAAACACGCAAAGGCTTCTTCCAGCTACGGAGGAAATGCCGGAGCGACCGCATGCGGGCGAAGCTCAGCGAGGTGAAGGAGGAACTGCGTAAGCGACGGCACGAGCCCATCCCGGAGACGGGGCAGTGGCTCGGCCAGGTTCTGAACGGCTTCTATAACTACTTCGCGGTGCCGACGAATTTTGAGGCACTGCGGATTTTCCGCCAACGCGTTGAGGAACTCTGGCGTCGCACGCTCACGCGGCGCAGCCAGAAAGACCTCTCCACGTTCGAGCGGATCAAGAAGCTCGCGAAGGACTATCTTCCCGAACCACGCATCCTTCACCCATGGCCCGACGCGCGGTTCGCCTTCAAACACTGAGGTGGGAGCCGGATGCGGGAAAGCCGCACGTCCGGATCTGTGCGGGGGGCGCGGGGTAACCCACGTCCCTACCGCGATCGGCTCAGCCGAACAAAGAAACGGATAAAGGGCTTTGTGACCCAACCTAAAAGGGTATTTCCTAATCGCTTAGGTTTTGATAAGATCGGCTATGCGCACGGTCCTGCGCATCGACGGTTTGCGGGTCGTGATTTACCCAAACGATCATCCTCCTGCCCACGTCATATCCTCGGGCCTGGATGGGTGGCTGTGATCGATCTTATTGAGCTGAAGGTCAGAGAGAGCATCGGTTGTGATGAGCGCGAAGCGCGCCGGATCTTGCGGCTGATCGCTGGCCACCAAGAGGCACTGATGGACGCATGGAGGCGTTTCCATGGTTGAGTTGACCAGGGCGCAATTCGAGGAGGCCAGAGTGCGCGGAGAAGAGCGCATGCGTGGTCCGCGCGCGGAGAGTGCGCATTACGACGGCGGGCGCAACCGTATGATCGTCAGACTGACAACGGGCGTTGAAATCGGCTTTGCGCCACGCGACGTAGAAGGGCTGCAGGACGCTTCGGCCGACGATCTCAAGGCCGTGGAAGTCGAGGCTTTCGGCCTCGGCATTCATTTCCCGACGATCGACGCTGATCTGTACGTACCGGCGTTGCTGCAAGGGCTGCTGGGTTCAAAGGGCTGGATGGCCGCACAGCTTGGTGCCGCTGGTGGACGGATCCGCACGGCGGCCAAGGCGAAGGCCTCACGCGAGAACGGTAAGCGCGGCGGTCGGCCGCGCAGAAAAGTTATCGTCGGTGAAGGGTAGGGCGGCTGCGCGACGCGATTGCGATATAATAGCTTGATGTCACCCGACCGGACGCCGGCGGAAGCCGGTTGCATCACAACCTCATTGGAACACATGACCCGTCATGAACAACTCGGCGACCCTGCAGCCCCTGAGTGATGGCGAATTCAATCGGCTGGCCAAATTCCTCGATGGCATCGGAGCCCCAGCCATGAACATGGAATCGCTTGATGGCTACTTCGCTGCGTTAATATGCGGCCCGGATATGGTGCTACCCAGTGAGTACCTGCCCGAGATTTTGGGCGAGCAGTTCTGCTTCGACGACAGTGATCAAGCGACCGACATCCTGGGTCTGCTCATGCGTCACTGGAACACGATTTCGTCCCAGTTGTTTCGAACATTGAAGGAGCCGGAAGTCTATATGCCCGTGCTGCTCGAAGACGATGAAGGTATTGCACACGGTAACGATTGGGCACGAGGCTTTATGCGTGGCGTTCAAGCACGCCCGGCGAGTTGGCGCGAGTTGATCGCCAGCGATGAACACGGCGGCCCTTTGATACCGATCATGCTGCTGGCTCACGAGCACGACCCTGATCCGGCAATGCGGCCCGAGCCAGTCGCGCCCAACACGCGCGAAGAAATCCTGTCGATGATGATCGCGGGCCTCACCCAGATTTACCGCTACTTCGAGCCGTCTCGGCGATCGGGCGCGAGCGCTTCACGGCCCGCACCTTTGCGCCGAGAGGGACGCAAGATTGGCCGTAACGAGCTGTGTCCGTGTGGCAGTGGCCTCAAATACAAGCGCTGCTGCGGCTCCAATACACCGATCCATTGACCAACAGCCTCCGCACAGAATTTAAGAATTTCGCACCGCGGCCCAGCTGGCGCGGCCACGCGCAACGATTCAGGGCTTGGGAGCTTAGAGTCAGAGTTCAGGCACCAAGGCGGCCTTCATATCCTTGATGAGCCACCGACCGTTGACGCGTATTAAACCGTCGTCCGAATTGGTGTCCACGGCGATCTTATTTGCGGCCTTATCGACATAGAGGCATTCGAAGTAAAGGTGGGCGCGGTCGCCTTGAACGTCGTATTTAATGCGAAACGCCGGGGTGTAGGCGACCCACTGGTTCTGCGGCTGGAATGGCCCGGCCGCCTGCCAATAGCTTCTGATCTGCTCCTTGCCGGTGTAGGTCTTTCCTCCAGAGGTGATTGTCGCGTCATCTGCGAAAAGCGAAAGCATGAGGTCTAGGTTTTTTGTTGTTCCAGCTTGATGGAACACGATCTCGATCTGGTGAATTCGCATGAAATCGTCGGCATTTTTCTCGGTGACCGCCGTTGCCCTGCCGATGACGCAGAAGGCAAGCATTGCCGAGATTATTAAGGCTCGTCTCAGCTCAAACAGAAGTCCATTGGCTTGCCCGTCACGCGCTTCGGGACGGTCATCGCCGTCTCCAGATACATCATTAGCAGAGGGGACAGTCTGGTTCTGTCGCAAATTTCTCAAGTGGCCGAGATCGGTTCGGGAGGCTGGGATTGCGAGCGGTCGATTTTGTTCTTGATGCAGTGCGCTGATTGGCAACCCACCGAGGCAAATAAATGGCCTCCAGGCCTCCGAAAGTGAATGCATGAGCATCCAAGAGTGCGGGACCGTCATCGAGAGCAAGCTTGATTGGGTGGCCCATTTCAGACCGGCGCGGTCCCGCTACGCCGTAAAGCGACGGTCATTCCCGCCGCGGTCATCCGGGCGGCCATCGAGGGGCCGGCCTGGCCAGTGCCGATAACGATCGCATCGTAGCGTCGGGTCATGACGCGTCATCCACTGCCTTTGCGGGAACCAAGCACCGCCACGATCGGTAACGAAGAGTCGAGGGTCGAGGCATTGCCTTGGATGGCAACCACATGGCCTGCACACATGGTCCGACGTTACCGCGAACCCCGGAGCGTGGTTCAATTGACAGTTGACCCGTCCACATAAGACACTTTGTCAGGGGCAGGACCGACTATGCAGTTTCTGGCACAATCTCCTCCCGTGGTAGTGATCACGGGCATCGTTTACGCCCTGATCGGATTGGCGCTCGCTGTTGGCGGCATATGGCTGGCGGTCCTCGGCGGGTCGCTTTATTACCTGCTGGCAGGACTGGGCATCCTGGTCACCGGGACGTTGCTGGTCGCTAGCCGCCGTTCCGCGCTGCACATGTACGCTGCCGTGCTGGTCGGAACGTTGATCTGGGCGGTCACCGAGGTCGGCTTCGACTGGTGGCCGCTCGCGGCACGCGGCGATGTCATCTACCCGCTCGGACTGTGGCTGCTTACACCTTGGATCACGCGCAATCTTAATCACCGCGCCCAGGATTCAGGCAGTCGCTTCACGCTGCCGCTCTGGGCCGGCGTCATCGTCGGCGCTCTCGTACTCGTAATCGGCCTCACCACCGACTACCACGATATCGACGGCACAATCGTAGCCGCATCAGCCAATCTGGCGCGGCAGGATGTGGGCGGGCAGCCCGCGGAAGACTGGCATGACTATGGCCGCACGCAGGCCGGTCTGCGCTATTCACCGCTAAACCAGATCACGCCGGCTAATGTGAATAGGTTGATAGTAGCCTGGACGTTCCGCACGGGTGACCTGCCCGGCGAGAACGATCCGATAGAGACGACCTTAGAAGTCACACCCATTAAGGTAAGAGACACAGTCTATCTCTGCTCGCAGCATCAGCGCCTGTTCGCACTTAATGGCAAAACCGGCAAACTCCGCTGGTCTTATGATCCAAAAGTGCAGGACAATCCCAATTTCCAACACCTTACCTGCCGCGGCGTTGCGTATCACGAGGCAGCACCGGGAGGCACGAACGCGGACGGCACACCGGCGCCGACTGACTGCCCGCGGACAATATTTCTGCCCGTGAACGATGGGCGCCTTATCGCGCTGAATTCCGACACAGGACAGCCGTGCCAAACCTTCGCGGACCACGGCACGCTCAATTTGCTGGAAGGAATGGGTGTCAAGTCCCTGGGCTTCTATGAGCCAACTTCGCCGCCGGTCGTTAGCGACCACATCCTGGTCGTGGCTGGTTCGGTAACCGACAATTATTCGACTGAAGAGCCTTCGGGCGTCGTCCGCGGCTTCGACATCCTTACAGGCAAGCTCGTGTGGGCGTGGGATTCCGGCAATCCCAACGAAAACGAGGTGCCCTCACCTACGCACACGTACACGAACAACTCACCAAATTCCTGGATCACGTCCTCGTACGATCCGACCCTCGGGCTTGTTTATGTGCCAATGGGGGTACAGACCCCCGACATATGGGGTGGGAATCGGTCGCCTGCCGCCGAGCGGTATGCGACTTCGCTGGTTGCGCTCGACATCAATACCGGTAAGCGTGTGTGGTCCTATCAGACTGTGCACCATGATCTCTGGGACATGGATCTTCCGGCACAGCCGACGCTGATAGACCTGCCGACCGCGAACGGCGTGGTCCCGGCAATCCTTCAGCCGGCCAAGACCGGCAACATCTTCGTGTTCGATCGTCGCAACGGCCAGCTGATCGTGCCGGCTCCTGAGCGGCCTGTGCCCCAGGGCGCCGCCCCGGGCGACCATGTCTCACCCACGCAACCCTTCTCGGAACTGACGTTCCGGCCTGAGAAAAAGCTGACCGGTGCCGACATGTGGGGGGCTACGGTCTTCGACCAGCTCGCCTGCCGTATTCAATTCCATCGGCTGCGCTACGAAGGTACTTTTACTCCGCCCTCGCTGCAGGGGACGCTGGTTTTTCCGGGCAATTTGGGCATGTTCGAGTGGGGAGGAATCGCTGTCGATCCGGTGCGAATGATCGCGATCGCCAATCCGATCGCAGTCCCGTTCGTCTCGAAGTTGCTTCCGCGCGGACCGGATAATCCGACGGCGCCGAACCGAGCCCATCCGCCGGGGAGCGAAATAGGGGTGCAACCCATGTATGGCACCCCGTACGGTGTCGGTACTGCATCCCATGCTTTCACCGATCGGCATACCCTGCAAGAGACCCCCCTGGGGCTTCATCGCCGGGATCGACCTAAGGACCCTCAAGATCGCCTGGATGCACAGGAACGGCACCATTCGCGACAGCGCGCCGGTGCCCCTCCCGTTCAAGCTCGGTGTACCGAGTTCTCGGAGGTCCGCTCACCACGGCGGGCGGCGTCGCGTTCCTGACCTCAACGAGCGATTATTACGTCCGCGCCTATGACGTCACAAATGGAAACCAGTTGTGGGAAGACCGGCTACCTGCGGGTGGCCAATCCACGCCGATGAGCTACGCTGTTGACGGCAAGCAGTATGTGGTTACGGCCGCAGGCGGCCACGGCTCTTTCGGGACGAAGGTCGGAGATTATGTCATCGCCTACGCCTTACCCGACTGAACGCGCTCGGCGACGGCGTGGCAGTATCGTTAAGATTAGATCGGAATAATATGATGACAGGAACAGAAAGGCAGCCGAAGCGCGTATGGTTACCGGCACTGACGCATGCTGTCATCAGACCGGTCGTCGTCGTCGTGATGGGTGTCGCCGGATCGGGCAAGAGCACGGTGGCAGCCCTGCTCGCGGCTGCGTTAGGGTGCCAGTTCGAGGAGGGCGACGATCTGCACCCGCCCGAGAATGTCGAAAAGATGCACCGCGGGACTCCATTGACGGATGCGGACCGCATGCCCTGGCTCCGCAAGATCGCGGAGCAAATTGATGGCTGGCGCGCCCGGGGGGAAAGCGGCGTGGTGACGTGCTCGGCGCTAAAGCGGTCCTATCGGAACATCATCATTGGTGATCGCCAAGATATGGCGCTGGTTTATCTCAAAGGCTCCCCGGACCTCATCCACCGACGCTTGATAGCGAGGCACGGGCACTTCATGCCCGCTACCTTGCTCGACAGCCAGTTCGCGACATTGGAGGAGCCCCGGCCGGACGAGCATCCGATAGTTGTCAACGTCGGCGAGAAGCCCGCTGACATCGTTCACGAAATCGTACTTCTACTGGAGGCCCGGCATCGCCAAGCCAGCGGGCCCGCCCCAGCCTCGATCCACCCACGGAACAGCCAATGACGGCAATACCTGCCGCCATTCACCGCATCCAGAGGGTGCGCTGGAGCATCGGCATCCTGCTGGGGATCGGGGTGCTGATCAATTATTTTGACCGAATCAACCTCTCCGTTGGCGCACCGCAGCTGCAGCAGGAATTCGGTCTGACCGATGGCGAGCTTGGCTGGCTCTTTAGCGGGTTCTTCTGGCCTTATGCGCTACTGCAGATCCCGACCGGCATGATTCTCGACCGTTTCGGCGTCACGTCGGTCTACAGGGCGAGCGCCTTGCTCTGGTCAGTCGCCTCGAGCGCGACCGCGTTCGCCGGGGGGTTCGGCGGTGTTCTTGCGGCGCGATTGGTGTTGGGCGTGGCTGAGGGGCCTGCATTCCCCGCAAGCGCCAAAGCAACCGGCTATTGGTTTCCCCGTGGCGAAAGAGCGATGGCGACTTCGATTTTTGATGCTGCCGCAAAGTTCGCCAACGTCATCGGCGTGCCGCTGGTCGCGCTGGCCGTGGTGCAGTTCGGCTGGCGATGGGGTTTCGCCATTACCGGATCCTTGAGCTTTCTCTATTTCCTCGCCTTCCTGTTCCTATATCACGACCCAAGCCGGCACCCGCGGCTGAGCCCGGACGAACTGAACTACATCCGCACCGGAGGCGCCACACCGGAAGGCCCGTCTGAGAGTGGCGAGTTTGCCATGCTGGGTTATCTCTTGCGCAATCGCAAGGTATGGGGCCTGACGATCGGCTTTGCCGCCTACGGGTACTCGTTCTACCTGTTCCTGACCTGGCTGCCGAACTATCTCGTGCAGTCGATGCATATGAGCATCCTAAAATCGGCCGGGTTCACCGCGATTCCCTGGGTTTGCGCCACAATCGCAGATCTTTTCGTTGGCGGCTGGCTGATCGACCATCTGATCGCTCGCGGGTATGACGAGACGCCCGTTCGGAAGACCGTGCTTGTGCTGGGCATGCTGCTTGGCCTCGCCGTGCTTGGCGCGACCGCCACCACAGACCCGGTTTGGGCGATCATCTGGATTTCCGTGGCGCTGAGCGGCCTCGCCGCAGCAGCGCCTGTCGGCTGGTCCATCCCGTCACTGATCGCCCCCGTTGGGGGAACCGCAACCGTCAGCGGAATAATGAATTTCCTTAACAACATGATGGGGGTCACCGCGCCACTTGCAACTGGTTATATTGTCGGTGCTACGGGCTCTTTTGTCGGTGCGTTTCTGACTGCCGGCATCGTGCTGGCGATCGGCATCATCTCTTATGTCTTCATCCTGGGCCGGCTCGAGCCAATCGCCGATCCGCCGACCGTGTGAGAGAGAGATCGATGATCACCAAAGTCTGCTGATGCGGAAAGGATAAACTGATGACCTCGCGGGAACTGCTCCGCGGCGCGACTTTCGGTCTGGCAACAATGGGAATGGCAACAGGCATCCCGGTGGGTTGCGCACCGCAGCAAGCCGCGGCCCCCGGGGCTGTGGCCACGTCTGGTTCGACCTCGACCGACGGAACCATTAGTTTTACTGCCGGCGAGGTGGCCCTCGGCATCGGATTTCAGTGGGGCCGCGGCATTCTCACATTCCGTGGCCGGCAGTATCCCTTTTATGTACATGGCGTATCAGCGTTGGACATCGGCGTGAATCAGGTCTCTGTTTCCGGCACAGTGCGAAACCTGCACAACGTGGCTGATTTCGGGGGAAACTACGTCGGTTTTGTCGCGGGTGGCGCACTTGGTACCGGTGGCGCTGTCGGCGCTCTGCGCAACCAAAATGGCGTAACGATCGGGGGGGTTTCTACCACGAAAGGATTGCGGCTGAAACTGAGTGCGGGCGGCATGAACATCACCCTCGCCGACCACAACTATAGCGCCGGACCGGAATCGATAAGCCGCGGCACCGAGCCGTAACTCAACCCTAAGTCAGCGCGGCGATCACTTTACCGGGGGTAGCCCGGGCAATCTGGCGCCGACGCTTCGCGGGTGCTCGGGCGCGGCTTGGGGTTTCTGGCGGCCAGACAGTAATGCTAGACCATTTTCAGCCTGACTGTGCAGGCCGAAAATGGTCTGTCTTATTGTTTGATCGCATGATTCACGCGCCGGGGACGTTCCGCTCAGCGCGATCATGCTCTAGACCATTTTCAGCCTGACTGTGCAGGCCGAAAATGGTCTATCTCTTTGTTTGATCGCATGATTCACGCGCCGGGGACGTTCCGCTCAGCGCGATCATGCTCTAGAACAGCACGTGCGTCTTCAGGCCCAGCACCGCCGCATTGGGCACTCGGGCGGATGACACACCGCCGGGATGCAGGAAGAACTCGAACTCCGGCTGGACAGTGATGCCTCGATAGGCAGCAATCTGGTAATTCAGCTCAAAGACCATGGCGTGATTCTGCACGCCATAGGGATAGCTTGGTGGCAAATCGAACGCCTGCTCGAGGCTCTCCGTCTGTGACAGGCTGGGACTGATCTGGTAGTAGGTGATGCCGAGCCCGATCTGATCAGTCGGACGGCTTCGCCAGAACCCCGAATAAAGCAGGCCGCCCCAGACAAAGTTCTGGTAGAGCGAGGTGTCGGGAGCGTCGTGCGCATAGGCGCCCAGCACGGTGAGCCCTTGGTTCGGCAAGGGCCCGTTGCGGAACACCATCTGGTCGAACGTAAACCAGATCTGAGTGCGGCCGTGGTCCTGGCGCGGTAGCAATCCGGTCAAGACGTAGGAAGTGTCCAAAGTATCGTAAAAATTGTCAGGAAAATTACTGGTATCATAGGCAACACCAACCTTGTAATGACCGGGCAGGCGATCGGGTCCGAGCACCGGCTCCCACCCCACTTCGACAGCATAGACCGAGCCGGTGACATTGTTTGTGGACCAATCGAAGCCGGTCGTGCCGCCAGCCGGGAAGGGTTGTGACGCATAGACCCCGGCCATCGCATAGGTTTCGGGCGTAGGCCGCACGCGAACGCGGCCGCCCCAGGTGTTCGACGGCCAGTCGATGAAGCCCTGCTCGGCGGTCAGCGCACGAGGATGGCCGCAGATCGTCAGCGTCATGAAATTGCAGTAGAGAGGTGATGCGGCAAAGTCCATTCCGGGGAAGATGCGGCCGAGCACCGCATCGATTCTGCCGTCCAACAGTTTCTGCTCCGCGTAGAGCCAGACAGCATGCACCGCCGTGCTAAAGCCGGCTCCATAGATTTCTTGCGCCTGGATGACATTGTCGCCGATGTACTCGCCGCTGAGGTTGCTGCCGGCGCGATTCACGGCAGCAAAGTGGGTGGAAAACCCGGTGGTGCCTGCGATCTTCCCCCAATCAATATCCACCTGGAGGCCTATTTGCTGCGCATAGGCAAAGCCTTGTCGCAATCCGCCGGAGAAGTTGCCCGCCAACTCGGTCGTGAAGTCAAGATTCACGTCGATGCCGAGATTGCGAAGATCGGTTCGCAGACCGCCCCAGTCGCCAAGCAGATGTTCGTCTGGCGGAGGTGCTGGCGGGAAATTCGATTGAGCTTGCTGCAGGTTCGGCGGGGTGCCGGCGCTGGTGGACTCCTGTGCCACGACGGGAGCGCCAGCGCCCACAAGCGCGGCCGTGCCGAACAGGCACACCAGCCTGACAGCGAATACGGACTTCATGGCACTCCTCCCCTCAAGGTCCCCCTCATTCCGGAAATATGATGAATGGAGAAACAGAATCCGGCAAGCGAGATGGAGTTTACGAAAAGACTCGAGGCGGCCGGCCTGACGTTAGCCCGTGTTTATTCAGCGCATAGCAGCGATTCGCAAACCGCAATTGTACAACGCATTGAATCCACGCGTAGATCCGGTGTGACGACGGCCCCATCGTGCGTCCGCCCGCACGACGCCGGCGGGATGTGCGGCTCGATCAACGCCCACACCTCATCGGTGGTATCGCTTGCATAGCGCAACCCGTCGCGCTGATACTTGGGGCGCGTGATTTCAGTCCAGGCCATAAGATGACTCCTCGTTGTCTTCGCAAACACGAGAGAATCGGAGCTACTGAAATGACGCAACGCTTTTTTGGCCAACGAGAGCGAATCAAGCAGCCTCGGGTCAACGTTTCCAACATCTTCTGCCAGATACCGGCCGCCGACCATCGATTGAACCAATTGTAGATGGTGGTGTGTGGACCAACCAAGGAGCTTGAATCCGATCCCTTCGAGCCGGGGCAAACGGAAATTGGGTTCGGAGCCTAAGGCGCCTTCCCGCCGCCCCCGGACTGCTTTTCACTTCTTTACAGGATACAACGCGCCAGAGTGCCGATCGTCTGCCAAAGTGGTGTGAGAGCGGTTATCCTCATGTTCACGACTGCGAGGTCTCCCTTAATGGCGACGCCCCCTCATTCGCCGAGCGCCCCAGCCAGGCTCCCGCCGCTGGTAGCGGCCTATATCGAGGCGACCAACGGCTTTGATCTCGAACGGCTGCTCGCGACTTTCGCCGAAGATGCACTCGTCAACGATCAGCTTCGTGATTACTGGGGAAAAGCGGCCATCAGAGAATGGGCGGAGCGCGATATTATCGGTGAACGACTGACGATGACGGTGACCACGGTGGTCGAACACTATGGAAACTTCATCGTGAC
This sequence comes from uncultured Alphaproteobacteria bacterium, assembly GCA_963817185.1. Classification (GTDB taxonomy): domain Bacteria; phylum Pseudomonadota; class Alphaproteobacteria; order Acetobacterales; family Acetobacteraceae; genus Rhodopila. The sequence continues at coordinate 1,321,034 of CAWFNN010000009.1, forward strand.
TGCCGATGTAGACGGCAGCTTTGATAAGCGAGGGTTGCCTGATCCTCTCGTGCTTGCCTTCTACTTTACACCCCATGGCGACCGGATTATTCAGCTGATCATTCTTCGCAATCGACACGACATATGAAATATGTGGCTCCGCCCGCGGCTGGAGCTTTTCCTCTGTACCGCGCCCCCACGATCGTCGGGGAATTTCATCAGACGCCGGCTGGTCAGGACTGGACAGAACGGCTGCTGACGTCGGCTCAACGTGACCTTTATCTTCAATACCATCGAGGAGGATGTAAATGTCTGATCGAGAACGATATGACATCGTCATACTTGGCAGTGGGCAGGGTGGCAAGTTGCTTGCCTGGAATCTCGCAAGCGCGGGAAAGACGGTTGCCGTGGTGGAGCGTCAATGGGTCGGCGGCTCGTGCCCTGCGGTGGCCTGCATGCCCAGCAAGAATGAAGTCTGGGGTGCGCGCGTTGCGCATCTGACTCAGCACGCGGCTCACTTCGGCACGCTAACCGGCCCCGTCCATACCGATATGGCGAAGGTCCTGCGCCGCAAGCAGGACATGATCGAGCGCGAAATCGCATTTCATCTGAACGCCTATAAGGCAAGCGGTGCGGAGCTGATCATGGGCGCCGGGCAATTCGTTGCGCCTAGAACGATCGAAGTCGCTCTGAACAATGGCGGAACGCGTGTCCTGACAGGTGAGCAGGTCGTGGTCAATATCGGGTCGCGCGCTGCCATTCCGAACATTCCTGGTATCGAGGCTGCCCAGCCACTGACCCATATCGAGGCATTGGACCTCGATTACCTCCCGAAACACCTGATAGTGCTTGGTGGCGGTTATGTTGGTATAGAAATGGCTCAGGCCTTTCGCCGATTTGGCAGCGACGTGACGATCATCGAGCAGGGCCGACAGCTCATGGGTCGCGAAGATCCCGACGTAGCAGAGGAAATGCAACGTATATTGAAGGGCGAAGGGATCGACATATCATTGGCAAGCGAGCCGATCAGTGTGCAGGGTCGTTCGGGTGAGCAAATCACCGTCAGGGTTCGCACAGCCTTCGGTGAACAGACGATCGAAGGAAGCGACCTTCTCGTCGGAGTGGGACGCATCCCGAATACCGCCGGCATCGGGCTTGACAATGCCGGTATTGAGCTGGATGCGCGCGGATATATTCGGGTGAATGATCGGCTACAGGCTACGGCGCCTGGCGTCTGGGCGATCGGAGAGTGCGCCGGAAGTCCGCAGTTTACGCACGTATCGGTCGATGACTTTCGGATCGTCAGGGATAACATGGCGGGCAGGGCGCGCAGTACGACTGGTCGGCTGGTTCCCTACGTCATGTTTACCGACCCACAGCTTGCACACGTCGGACTGAGCGAAGGAGAAGCTCAACGTCAAGGTATCGCGGTCCGCATCGCCAGGCTTCCAATGACTCAGGTGCTGCGCACGGAGGCAACGGACGAGACGCAGGGCTTCATGAAAGTTCTGGTCAGCGAGAATGACGACCGCATTCTCGGCTTTACGATGATCGGCTCCGACGCCGGCGAAGTTATGGCCGCGATGCAAACGGCGATCCTGGCGGAATTACCATTTCCGAAGCTGCGCGACACGGCGATCGCGCACCTGACGGTCGCAGAGGGCATCGGACCCCTGCTGTCGAATGTGCCACCCCGTCCGTAGGGCGGGATGGGGCGCGGGCAAGTTTGCTGCTCGCACAGTCGGATCCCGTCCTGGGCCGTTTCCTCGACCGCAACTACTCCGGCTACGTGGTTCGGGAGCCGCATAGGGCCCAACAAAGTACGGCGGGCCGTTGGCGGTTCCTACGCCCGGCAGCCGGCACGGGTGCCGATCGGCGAACAAAGGCTCTCACGCCAGATCCTCAAGGACCTGACGCGCGATCCGAAGGTCCGCCGTTTCGAATCCTTCCGTAAAGCGGTCGTACACGGGCATCAGAACATGCCGAGCTTCATCGCGCTGTCCGCTTTCCGACAGCAACCGAGCCAGGGCGATGGTCGACCGTAGCTCCCAAGCGAGCGCGGACTGCTCGCGCGCGACCGCAAGCGCTTCTGCCAGGCAATCCATGGCTGAGGCGCGGTCCGGTCGCGGCATGGACGCAAAAATCTGTGCTTTAATCCGCAGCAGTTCGGCCAAATAGAATATCGCCCCAGAATTTGTCGCACGTGCGATAACACCATTGATAGTGAGGAGGGCCTCCTCGAATTGCCCGGTCTTGCGCAGTCCTTCTGCCAACGCACCGATAAATACCGTGACCAGCACATTGTACCGTTCGGCGCTCAGAGACTCCAGCGCTGTCCGCAGCAAATCGAGGCCTGCTTCCGCCTCGTCGCCGGTGACGGCAAGCTCGCCCTTCAGCGCCATGCCGGCGACACGATACGGTTCGAGGGAGTATCGTTGGGCATAGGCGATCAGATGATCGATGAAGTCGCCGGCTCTCGGCAAATCGCCGGTCCAGAGAAACACCGCCGAGCTGAACATCAGGGAGACACAGATCGAAGCCGGGTGGTCTCGGCTCGCTGCTTCGTCGATGGCCTGTTGCGCGATTCGCACCGCCTGATTGGAGAAACCGCGCAGCCACAAGGCTCGGGCGAGACCGTTGAGCGCACCGACGCGCCGATCATAACCGAAAAAATCGACCTTGATTGACCCAAGCTCGACCGCGAGCGCCATGCCGCGCTTCAGATGGAATTGAGCCGTAGCTTGATTTCCCAAGAAATGACTGGCGGTGCCGAGCATCCACTCGGCCCAGACGATGCCTGCCGGGCACTTGGCACCCTGCGCGATGACGCCGCCCCTTTCCGCAATCGCCCGGGCCTCGCGGAAGTCGCCACGCCGCGTGAGAAAGAGATTCAGACCGGCGAGAAGATGCAGTTGGTGCAGCCGGTCTTCGAGAGCCTCCGCAAGCGCGAGCCCACGCTCGATCGCGCCACGAACCTGGTCACTATGTCCCCTCGTATACATCGCTGACAGCGCCAGTGCCTCCTGAAGGATCATCTCCTGCCGGGTGCCCCGGCCGACGTCGTCGAGATTGGCGAGCGCCCGTTCGCACCAGCGCCTGCATTCCTCCAGCAGCGACAAACCGACGAACAGCGGCGCCGCCCAGGCAGCCAGCTCGACGCCGACGGCGACGTCGCCATGGTCCGACAGTGCCCATTCCACCGCCGCCCGCACGTTGCCGATATGCGGGGCGTATCCCGAAAGATCATGTTCGCCGAACCTCGATTGGATGATCTCGTCGCGTTCGAGAAACTTGGAACAAAAGATCGCATGCCGGCGGGCGATGCGATCCGCCTCGCCACGCTCGGCGAGCTTGGTTGCGGCGTAGGCGCGCGTGGTGTCCAGCAGCCGATAGTACGTCGATCCGCCGATCAGCGTCGTGGATATCAAGGACTTCACAACCAGGCTCGCGATTTCGTCACTAACGTCGGCATCCTCCGCCTCGTTCTCGGACGCGACGGAGCAGGCGGCCTGCAGCGTGAAATCCCCCACGAATACCGACAGCCGGCACAGGACCGCCTTCTCGTGGCCTGAGAGCAGGTTGTAACTCCAATCGAGCATCGCATTCAGCGTCTGGTGCCGCGGCAGCGCGGTGCGGCGGCCGTGCCACAGCAACCCGAAGCGCTGCTCGAGTAGCTCCGCGGTCCCACCAATCCCAAGGGAGCCAACCCGACTGGCCGCGAGCTCGATGGCAAGCGCGATCCCATCAAGCCGGCGACAGATCCTGGCGACGACGGGTGCATCACCATCGCTCAATGCGGCGTCAAAACCGCTTGCCGCGGCCCGCTCCATGAAAAGCTGCGCAGCCGGATACTTGAGTGCGTCGGTAGCCGTCAGGCCGGCATCTTCGGGTGGACAATCGAGTGAATACAACAAGTGGACATGCTCACCTTCCACCCGCAGAGCTTCCCGGCTGGTCGCCAGGACGTGCGCTCGTGGTGCCTCACTGACGACGCGTTCGGCCAGAGGTGCCGCAACGTCGATAACGTGCTCGCAATTGTCGAGCACGAGAAGGATCTTCCTGTCGCCAATAAAGGCCAGCAGACTGACCAGCGGGTCCTGGGTTTGCACCATGAACCCGACTGCCGACGCGACCGCCGTCGGCACGAGCCGGGGATCGGTCAGCGTAGCCAGATCGATGAAGAAGACCGCCCCGTCGAAACCATCGAACAGCATGTGGGCGACGGACACGGCAACGGTGGTCTTGCCTATGCCGCCGGGGCCGACAATGCTAACGAAGCGCCACATCAACAGCTGTGCCGACAGGGCGCGGACAGTGCCATCGCGGCCGACCATTCGGGTCAGCCGCGCCGGCAGATTCCGGAGCGGGTGGGCGACGGCGGCCTCGACCGCCGGCAGGGCGCGTCGTTCCGCCGAGCGTGTCACTGGCGCTGCAAAACAGTAGCCCCGACCGGGGACATTCACAACGTAGCGAGCACCGTCGCGCGCGTCTCCGAGCGCCTTGCGAAGGCCGGCGACATGCACGCGGAGGTTCGCCTCCTCGACCGTGAGGTTCGGCCAGACGCGTGAGATCAGCTCCTTTTGAGAGATAACTTCTCCTGCCCGTTCAACGAGTGCGATCAGGATCTCGAGCGCGCGGCTGCCGAGCGGGATCGACTCGCTCCCTTTCTGCAGCAGCCTTTCCGCCGCAAACAGGCGGAACGGGCCAAACGAAACAAAATCGTTCGGATGCAGGGTGTCGCGATCATGCATGCGCGTCCGTCTGCCCCTCTGACGGTCTGCCTTGAACGCTAAAGCGCATAGTGGCCGAGAAGCAGGCGTCGCACAAGCAGCGTCATGCGCCGCCCAGGCTCACCCGCTCACCCCGACGGCGTGGCCGGTGCGGAAAGCGGGACGGGACCAACGGTTTGCACAAGCTTTCAACCTTTAACTCGTCAGCGGACGAATGTCGCACATAAATGACGGCTCGCAATTGGAGGTCGCGACCATGGCCAAATTCGAGACATACAAGAATGCATTTCCGCACGCCAGGCTGACCCGCGCGCCCGACGGCGTGCTCGAGGTGGTGCTGCACACGAATGGGGACACGCTGATCTTCGATGGCTACGCTCATGAGGAATTCGTCGACCTCTTTCATCAGATCGGCCGGGACGCCGGAAATCGGGTCGTCATTCTAACCGGCGCCGGTGCGGCATTCATGGAGACGATCAGCCCCGAGGGATTCGACTTTTTCAGCCCCCAGGGTTACGACAAGATCTATCGCGAGGGCAAAAAGGTTCTCATGAGCATTCTCGATATCGAGGTGCCCCTCATCGCTGCAGTGAACGGCCCGGTGCGGCTGCACTCCGAATACATCCTGCTTGCCGACATTGTGTTGGCTACCCCCTCAACCGTTTTTCAGGACAAGCCACACTTCGAATTTGGCATTGTGCCTGGCGATGGCGTCAATTTGCTGTGGCAGGAAGTGATCGGCAGCGTACGCGGCCGGTACTTCATCCTGACCCGCCAGGAGCTCGGTGTCGAGACGGCAAAGGAATGGGGCGCGGTGAACGAAATCGTGCCCATCGACAAGCTGCTGCCGCGTGCCCATGAGATTGCCAAACAGCTGGCTGAGCTGCCGCCGCTCACGTCGAGCTATACCCGGATCGCGCTGACCCAGAAGCTGCGGCGCATCATCGACGAGGGCGTCGGCTATGGGCTTGCATTGGAGGGCATCAGCGCCGCCGACGTCGCACGCTCCATGGCCAAGGACAGCTAGTCGTTACGTTCGAAACGAGGGTGATGGAAGGAGTTTAACCGGCCGCGCACTGTGACGCGGCCTACGCGACGATTCCGATTTTGCCAACGCGAGCCGGGAATGGCCAGCGGCCGTGCGATGCCCTCGTTGCGCATCTGAGCACGGCCGAGGGCTCGGTTTTTCGGGGCGGCGCCAGTCACGGCGCGCCCCTCATCAGGAGAGGCAACACATGAGCAACCGAAAAATACGCTTTGGTCTATGGTATGACTTCCGCAACCCGGCGCAGTGGCGCCAGCCGGTCGACCGGCTCTACGGCGAAACCCTCGATCAAATCGCGTGGGGCGAGAACAATGGGTTCGATGACGTCTGGTTGTCGGAGCACCATTTCATCGACGACGGCTATCTCCCGTCGATATTGCCGGCCGCCGCGGCGATCGCTGCGCGCACCAAACGGATTCGCATTGCATCCGGCGTGCTCCTGATGCCTTTCCACAATCCGATTCGTCTTGCGGAAGATATCGCGACGGTCGACATAATCTCGGGAGGCCGTTTGGAGCTCGGGGTTGGTATCGGTTTCAAAAGGGAAGAGTTCGCGGGTTTCGGTGTGTCTTCCAAGGAACGCGGCGCGCGCACCGACCAGTCGCTCGATATTCTTCGCCGCGCTCTTGCGGGCGAGACCGTCTCCTTCAAGAGCGATTTTTTTGACTTCCGGGACGTCAGGGTAACGCCGGAGCCGATCCAGAAACCTCATCCTCCGATCTGGCTCGGGGGCTTCACCCCTCCGGCGCTGCGCCGTGCCGTGCGCTTCGGCGACGGCTTCACTGTGCCGGGAGCGAACCGGGACGTCTACGACCGATATGTGGCCGAGCTGAAGAAGGAGAACCGGCCTGTAGACGACATTCGTTTCGCAAGCGGATTCTGGAGCCTGATCGTATCCGACGATCCCGAGAAAACTTTCGCGGAGGCCGCGGATCATCTCATTTACCAGGTCAACAACTACTCGGTATGGCTGCAAGCAGGCGGCCTTGAGCCCCTTGCCCCGCACCTGAATGATCGCGAAGCATTGAAGCAAAGCGGACTGCTCCAGGTCGTCGAGCCTGAGACCGCGATCAAGATGATCCGCGACTTCGCCGACGCCGTCCCGATTACCCACTTCTACTCGTGGACGCTGCCGCCGGGATTGCCGCCGCGGTGGGCGCAAACGCACCTTGAGCTGTTCGCCGCGAAAGTCGTTCCTGCGTTTCGTTGAACCTGGCAGGTGGTTCATAATGACGGGCGACGGCGAGCCACATTGACGGTGGTCTGACCGAGCCCACCTGACCTGTTCGAAGCGGTGGGGATCGTCCTTCCCCGCAGCGCGCTTACAGCAGGGGCGAGACATACACTGCTCGCCCCGCAGTAACCAAAAAGGACATCTCTTCGGCCAGAGCACACGGCCGGTGCCGTCGGGTTTGCTGAAAGAGGACAGCAGAACTAACACAAAACCGCGACTTCATCTGACACCGGGATGCATCAGATGAAGCAAAACGAGGAGGACACACGGTGAATCCAGAGATTTCCAGTCAAGACGCGCCAAAAGCACCGCTGACTCATCCGATCGACCTGAGTAAGGTCGCCTACCAGCTTCCGCAGCCTATGGGCATGGTTCCCGACGCATTGATCGCGGGCGGCCTGATGCTCGATGGCGACGAGCGCGACTGGGTGCCGCAAGCGCCGACAGTGTCGTTCAAGCCGCTGCTGCTCAATGTCAGCCAGGGTTACTACATCAATATCCTGCGGGTGCGCGGCTCGGGGGTATTGTCCCGCCATCGCCATCACGGGCCGGTCCATGCATTCACCCTGCGTGGGACGTGGCACTATCTGGAGCATGACTGGGTGGCATCGACAGGGGATTACGCATTCGAGCCGGCCGGCGAGACGCACACGCTCGTCGTTCCGGACGATGTCAAGGAGATGGCCACCCTGTTCCATGTCACCGGTGGCTACACCTACATCGATCCTTATGGGGTCGCGCTGGGCTACGAGGACGTGTTCACCAAACTCGAACTGGCAAGCCGCCATTATGAGTCGGTCGGTCTTGGAAAAGATCATGTCCGGAGGTTGGTGCGATGACACTGCGCGCAGCGATCGATTTGGGCGGCATCCCGATCAGCTACCTGACGGCGGGCGATAACGGTCCGTTGGTGCTGCTGCTTCACGGCACCTACTGGAGCCGCGTCTGGCAGCCGGTGCTCGACGATATTGCCGCAGCGGGGCTGCATCCGGTCGCGGTTGATTTCCCCGGCTTTGGACGGTCGGGAGGCGAGCTGACGGTCGCTGAGGCATCGGTCCCGCAGTTGGCCGCCTGGGTGGTGCGATTCCTCGACGCGATGGGCAACAAGGGGCCTGTGATGGTCGCGGGGCATGATATCGGCGCCGGCGTCGCCCAGCATCTCCTGATCAGCCGAGCGGTGGACGTTCCGCGCCTGGCCCTGGTGAACGGAGTCACGTACGATTCGTGGCCAGTACCCGGGGTCGCCCGCTTCCGCGATCCGGCCGTGGCGGCCGCGACGTCAACCGAGGATGTTCTGGTTGCGCGCCGGCAGTCCGTTATGAAAGCGCTCGCACGCCCGGCAAGCGAAGCCGAGATCGCTGAATATCTCGAGCCCTGGACCGATCCTCGGGTCGCGCGCTCCTGGTTGGCGCTCGCCGGAGCGGCCGATCATCGCTACACGCTTGAGCTGCTGCCCCTGATGCGGGAGTCGACGACGCCCAAGCTGCTGGTCTGGGGCGAGGACGACCCCTTTCAGACGGTCGATTATGCCGAGCGTTTCGCGGCCGAGATCCCGGCCACCAGACTCGTGCGTATCCGGTCCGCCGGCCATATCCCGATGGAAAACGATCCGCGCACAGTGGCAGGGGCTCTGGCCGAGTTTTTTGCCGAGCGCTGACAACGTCCGGCCTCGCTGTGGGCGGGGCGGGTCTTGGCATCCGGTCCGGCTACGCGACCGAGCTGGCCGCGGCGTGCCAGACGGCAGCCAAGTTGACGGTGCTGCTTGCGTCCCTGGGGATGCATCCGCGGCAGACGCTGCTTCCTGGACCTACAGGCGGAACCAGGAACATTATTAAAGCGCACCGACAAGCAGCCTTGTTTCCGGCAATCTTCCGGTTCAAGCTGGTCATCGCCAATCTCGAGGAGACCTCGTGGCCTGCGGAGGCCGATGGCGACAACCACCTTGCCGGCGGAGTGCGGCAATTGGACCCACCCTTTCGGGTCAGCGCTGAGGAAGATGAGCCCCAGGTCTTGTGGGAAGACGGCGAACGCGTCTTCTGCCGAGCATGGCGCCTGGGCGCCGATGGCAACCCCGGCGCCGTGCTGGCCGTGCTGCCCGCCGCGGAGCACCCGTCGCCCGCCAGCCTCGCTCGCCTGGCCCACGAATACGGATTGAAGGACGAGTTGGACGGGGCCTGGGCGGTGCGGCCGCTCGAGCTTGGACGCGAACGCGGCCGGACCATGCTGGTGTTCGAGGACCCGGGCGGCGAGCCGCTCGAGCGCCTTCTCGGCGCGCCCATGGAAGTGGGAAGCTTCCTGCGCCTGGCGATCGGCATCGCGGCGGCGCTGGGCAAGGTCCACCGGCGCGGCCTTGTGCACAAAGACATCAAGCCGGCCAACATCCTCGTGAACCGCACGACCGGAGCGGTCAAGCTCATGGGATTCGGTATCGCGTCCCGCCTTCCGCGCGAGCGGCAGGCGCCCGAGCCGCCCGAGTCGATCGCGGGGACGCTCGCCTACATGGCCCCCGAACAGACCGGACGGATGAACCGCTCGATCGATGCCCGCAGCGACCTCTACGCGCTCGGTGTCACGCTCTACCAGATGCTCACGGGCGCACTGCCGTTCAGCGCCTCGGATCCGATGGAGTGGGTCCATTGCCATATCGCGCGGCGGCCGGTGCCGCCGAGCGAGCGGTTGGGGAGCGTCCCCGCGGCGGTCTCGCGGATCATCATGAAGCTGCTGGCCAAGACGGCGGAGGAGCGCTACCAGACTGCCCCCGGCCTGGAGAGCGACCTCCGGCGCTGCCTGACCCAATGGGAAGCCCGGGGCCGCATCGACGACTGCCCGCTCGGCGAAGACGACACGCCGGACCGGCTTTTGATCGCGGAGAAGCTCTACGGGCGAGCGCGCGAAGTCGATGCCCTGCTCGCCGCGTTCGATCGCGTGATCACAAGCGGGGCGCCGGAGCTGGTGCTGGTCTCGGGCTATTCCGGCATCGGCAAATCCGCCGTCGTGCACGAGCTGCACAAGGCGCTGGTGCCGCCGCGTGGGCTGTTCGCATCGGGCAAGTTCGACCAGTACAAACGTAACATTCCGTACGCGACGCTGGTGCAGGCTTTCCAGAGCCTGGTGCGGACGCTTCTCGGCAAGAGCGAGGCCGAGTTGGCGAGCTGGCGGGAAGCGCTTCTGGAGGCGCTGGGACCGAACGGACGGCTTATGGCCGACCTAATCCCCGAATTGAGCCTCGTCATCGGAGAGCAGCCGCCGGTCCCCGAACTCCCGCCGCAAGACGCGCAACGGCGTTTCCAACTGGTGCTGCGGCGGTTCCTTGGCGTGTTCGCACGCCCGGAGCACCCGCTCGCGCTGTTCCTCGATGATTTGCAATGGTTGGATGCGGCCACACTCGATCTGCTCGAGGATCTACTGACCGAGGCGGACGTGCAGCACTTGCTGCTGATCGGCGCCTACCGGGACAACGAGGTCGATGCCGCGCATCCGCTGATGCACAAGCTGCAAACAATCAGGAACGAGGGCCGGACGATCGAGCAGATCACGCTCGCGCCGCTTGCCCGTGAGCACGTCGGGCAGTTGATTGAGGATGTGCTTCGCTGCGAGCCGAGGCGTGCCGCACCGCTGACGCAACTTGTGCATGACAAGACGGCCGGCAATCCGTTCTTCGTCATTCAGTTTCTTTACGCACTTGCCGAGGAGCACTTGCTCGCGTTCGATCATGGCTCTTCCCGTTGGACGTGGGACCTCGAGCGCATCCGCGCCGAAGGTTACACCGACAATGTGGTGGACCTCATGCTCGCCAAGCTCACGCGCCTGCCGGCCGAAACGCAGGGCGTACTACAGCTTCTGGCCTGTCTCGGCAACGTAGCCGGGATCGCGATGCTTTCGATGGTTCTCGAGACTCCGACGACGGGGCAGGTGGAGGCGGCGCTGTGGGAGGCGGTCCGTCAGGAGTTAGTTGAGCGCGTGGACGGCTCTTACAGGTTTATTCACGACAGGGTGCAAGAGGCCGCCTATTCGCTGATCCCGCAAGCATCGCGGGAAGCGGACCACCTGCGGATCGGCCGGCTGCTGGCGGCGCACACGCCCCCGGACCAGCTTGAGGAGGCGATCTTCGAGATCGTCAACCAGTTGAACCGCGGCGCGACGCTGATCACTGTGCGAGAGGAACGTGAGCAACTCGCCGAGCTCAACCTGATCGCCGGCAAGCGAGCCAAGGCCTCGACCGCCTACGCCTCGGCGCTCACCTATCTCATCGCCGGTGCGAGCCTGTTGGCAGAGGATTGCTGGGAACGCCGGCGCGAACTCAGCTTTGAGCTGGAGTTGCACCGGGCCGAATGCGAGTTCCTCACCGGCGCGCTGATGGAAGCGGAGCAGCGTCTGGCGACGTTATCGACCCGCGCCACAACTGCGGTGGACCGGGCAACGGTCGCGTGCTTGCGCGCGGATCTGTACACGACCCTTGATCGGAGCAGCCGCGCCATTGCTGTCGGCCTCGACTATCTGCGGCATCTGGGCATCGACTGGTCGCCGCATCCGACGGACGAGGAAGCGCGACGCGAATACGATCGGGTCTGGTCGCAACTCGGGAGCCGCATGATCGAGGATCTGATCGAGCTGCCTTTGATGAGCGACCCCGCGTCCCTCGCGACGCTGGATGTTCTGACCAAGCTCGGACCGCCTGCATTGCACACGGATGCCAACCTGTTTTCTCTGATCATCTGTCGGGCAGTCAATCTCAGCCTAAGGGGCGGCAACTGTGACGGATCGTGCTTCGCCTATGTTCGCCTTGGCATGGTCGCCGGACCGCGCTTCGGTGACTACCAGGCCGGCTTCCGATTCGGCCGCCTCGGCTATGATCTGGTTGAACAGCATGGACTGCAGCGGTTCCAGGCCAGGACCTATATGTGCTTCGGAAGTTTCGTCCTGCCATGGACAAAGCATGTCCGGGCTGGGCGTGATCTGCTGCGCCGCGCGTCGCAGGCGGCCGACAAGATGGGCGACCTCACCTACGTGGCCTACAGCGGCGACCATTTGACCACGAACCTTCTCGCGGCGGGCGACCCGCTCGTTGATGTGCAACATGAAGCCGAGAAGGTGCTCGCGTTCGCGCAGAAGGCACGGTTCGGGTTTGTCATTGACATTGCTGCCGCTCAGCTCGGGCTGATCCGGAGTCTTCGTGGCCTGACGCCGACGTTCGGGTCTTTCGATGACGGGCAGTTTGACGAGCTTCGGATCGAGCGCCGTTTCACCTGTAATCCGGATCTGGCGCATGCCGAGTGCTGGTATTGGATCCGCAAGCTGCAGGCGCGCTTCTTTGCAGGCGAGTATCGAGCAGCCGTCGAGGCCTCATCGAGGGCGCACTACCTACTGTGGACTTTGGCTTCGCATTTCGAAACAGCGGAATATCACTTTTACGGCGCACTGTCCCGGGCCGCTGCCAGCGGTTCTGCGCCAGCCGGCGAGCGCCGCCTGCATATGGAGGCCCTCGCGGCGCATCATGGACAATTGCAGGCCTGGGCGGAAAGTTGCCCGGACAATTTTGAGAACCGCGTCGCGCTGGTTGGCGCGGAGATCGCCCGCATTGAAGACCGCGACCGCGATGCCATGGACCTTTACGAACAGGCCATCCGTTCGTCCCGTGCCAATGGGTTTGTTCACAATGAGGCACTCGCGAACGAACTCGCCGCGCGCTTTTACGCGGCGCGTGGATTTGAGAAGATCGCGCGCACGTACCTACGGGATGCCCGCTACCTGTATCTGCGCTGGGGTGCTGACGGGAAGGTGCGGCAACTCGGTCAGCTGTATCCGCAACTGAGCGAGAAAGAGCCAGCACCCGGACCGACGAGCACGATCGGGGCGCCGATCGAACACCTGGACCTTGCGACCGTGATCAAAGTGTCGCAAGCGGTGTCGGGCGAAATCGTGCTGGAGAAGATGCTCGACACGCTCATGCGCACGGCCATTGAGCAGGCCGGCGCCGAACGTGGCGTGTTGATACTTGCGCGAGCGGCTGAGCCGCGGATCGAGGCTGAAGCGATGACCGACGGCGACGCGGTCATCGTCCATATGCGCGGGAAGACCGTGAACCCGTCGGTACTGCCGACTTCGGTTCTCCACTATGTGCTGCGTACCCGGGAGGGCGTCATTCTTGATGATGCCGCAACGCAGCCAGAATTTGCCGCTGATCTCTACTTCGGTGAGCACCGGGCGCGGTCTATTCTCTGCCTTCCTTTGATCACCCAGGCTAAACTCATCGGCGCGCTGTACCTCGAGAACAGCCTGGCCCCTCGTGTCTTCGCGCCGGCCCGGCTCGCGGTCTTGAAGCTGCTTGCCTCGCAGGCGGCGATCTCGCTGGAGAATGCCCGTTTGTACAGCGATCTGGCAGAACGTGAAGCCAAGATCCGGCGACTGGTTGACGCCAACATCATCGGGATCTTCCTCTGGGAGGCCGAGGGGCAGATCATCGAAGCCAACGACGCGTTTCTCCGCATGGTGGGGCACAATCGCGAGGACCTCGTCGCGGGCCGGCTGCGCTGGACGGAACTGACGCCGCCGGAATGGCGCAGGCGTCATGAACAGTTCTGGACTCCAGAGATCAGGATGACCGGGAGCCTGCAACCCTACGAAAAGGAGTACTTCCGAAAGGACGGGAGCCGTGTGCCCGCGTTGGTCGGCGCGGCGAGTTTCGGCGAAAGCGGGAATCAGGGTGTCTCGTTCGTGCTCGATCTGAGCGAGCGCAAGCGGGCGGAAGCTGAAGCCCGCGAGAGCGAGCGGCGCTACCGCGAGATGCAGATGGAGTTGGCGCACGCGAATCGCGTCGCGACGATGGGTCAGCTCGCCGCCTCGATCGCCCATGAGGTGAGTCAGCCGATCGCCGCGACGGCAACCAATGCTGCGGCTGCCATAGGCTGGTTGGGCGCCAAGCGGCCGAACCTGGAGGAGGCCAGGCAGGCGCTCGATCGCATCGTCAATGACGCGATGCGAGCCGGCGACATCATTGGCCGTATTCGTGATCTGATCAAAAAGGCGCCGCCGCGCAAGGACGGTGTGGACATCAACGAGGCGATCCTCGAGGTGATCGAGCTCACCCGCCGCGAAGCGGTAAAGACCGGCGTTTCGGTGACGACGAACCTCGCGGACGGCTTGCCGCTCATTCACGCCGATCGGGTCCAACTTCAACAGGTAGTTCTCAACCTGGTCGTCAACGCCGTGGAGGCGATGAGCGACATTGCCGACGCACCGCGCGCGTTGCTGATCACCACAGGGCCGGCCGAGGCGGGCGGCGTGCTCGTCGAGGTGCGAGACACCGGTCCGGGACTGGCGCCGGCGACTCTCGAGCGCCTGTTCGAGGCCTTCTACACGACCAAGGCGAGCGGCCTGGGGCTGGGGCTGTCTCTCTGCCGCTCGATCATCGAAGCGCACGGCGGGCGATTGTGGGCGAGCGCGAACGTGCCCCGTGGTGCGATCTTTCACTTCACGGTACCCGGCCGCCCGCGCAACGTATCGTGACGGGGCGCGCTGGGAGTGTTACTTGGGGCTGCCCCAGGACACCGGCCGAGTTCCCGGTCTGGAGCGTGAGGCCAGAGGGGATTTCGGCAAGCCGGTCGTCCGGTCCGTCAGTTGAACGAGGGCGCGACAGACAAAACGCCGGTGCCGGCTACGGTTGGTATTCAACCCACCTCGGGGAGGGGATCACAGCGGCGCGGCAGGCTCGCCCGTCGCTCAGATGGGCCAACCGCCGGACGACAAAGCCCCCCGGAACTTCGAGACCGTATCTGGCGTTCAGCCGCCCCTCGCGGCTGATGCGCGTGAAGCCACGCTGCGCTTGACCGCGATTGACTGAGATTTACCGAGAATCACCCCTGTGCGCCCCACGCATTGCTTATTTATCTGGCAGTTTTCAGTTCCCGTTTTCAGTTCGCCGGGAGATGATAATGCTGGCTTCGTGCACGTTCCGCGATCGCTGCTTCAGTGCTGTCGCATCGCGCATCCGATCACGATCATGGTTCACTATGCACTTAACGTGTGACACGAGCGAGACCGCGACGCCGGTCGCCCGAAGTCCCGCGAAACCGCGGTCGCCGCGCCCGCGCCCGCTGTGAGGCAAGCGGATCATTGCGGCGCGGCAACAGCGACACTGCGCGATTCACATGGCAATACGACCGGCCCGGGAGCAGCAAACCATAACGTTCGCCCGGGCTCGCCCATTTGAACGGAGTAGCTGAATGCTTGGTTAAGCCCAGCATACCAAAGATTTAGCAGCAGCACCGCAGTTGACCGAACCGACGCCTTGAACGGAGATGAGTGACATGCAGACGATATCCGGAATACCGGAAACACCGACCTGGTATGCCTGGAGGTGTTCGGGAGCTCCTATTGCGCCGCTGTATCACTCTCGGACTGGCTCGCCCACACGCCACGCGCGCTGGTAGCCCAGCATCTGAATGTTGACCCATTGACCGTCGCGAGCTTCCCAAGCAGTAGACCACTCGTGGTCCCCGTATGAAGCTCGCTACGGGTTCCGCTGTGCCTGGAGGCCGTATGCCCAAAATTACCAAGGTGTCGTCTCAAGCCCAAGCCCCCGTTGTCGAACCGGTGGGTGGCCCGGTTTTCGAGCCTTACGACTCCCCCGCCGGTGGCTGGGGTGCCTTGCACGCGACCGCGATGGTGTTGCGCGAACAAAGCATCGCGCTCAAGGGCTCGAGAGCGCTGCTGTCGATGAACCAACCGGACGGGTTCGACTGCCCCGGCTGCGCCTGGCCCGATCCGCGGCACACCAGCTCCTTCGAGTTTTGCGAAAACGGCGCGAAAGCTGTCTCTTTTGAGCTGACAAAGCGGCGCGTCACACGCGAGTTCTTCGCGTCGCATAGCGTAAGCCAGCTCGCGGAGCAAAGCGACTACTGGCTGGAGGAGCAAGGGCGGCTGACTGAGCCGATGCGCTACGATCCCACGACCGATCATTACGTACCGGTCAGCTGGGACGAGGCCTTCGGGCTGATCGCTCGCGAGCTGGGGGCGCTCAGCGATCCGAACGAAGCGGAGTTCTACACCTCGGGCCGTACATCGAACGAGGCGGCCTTCCTCTACCAGGTGTTTGTCCGGCGCTTTGGAACGAACAACTTCCCTGACTGCTCGAATATGTGCCACGAGCCGACAAGCGTCGGGCTGCCGGAGAGCATCGGGATCGGCAAAGGAACGGTTCTCCTCGAAGACTTTGAGCACGCCGAGGCGATTTTCGTGATCGGCCAGAATCCTGGCACGAACAGTCCGCGCATGATGACCGAGCTGCGCAACGCATCGCGCCGCGGCGTCCCGATCGTGGTGCTCAATCCACTGCGCGAGCGGGCGCTCGAGCGTTTCGCGGCGCCACAGGACCCGATTGAGATGACCACCTTCAGTTCGACGCGCATCGCAAGCGAGTATTGCCAGGTGCGTATTGGGGGCGATGTCGCGGCACTGAAGGGCGTGATGAAGATCATGCTTGATGCTCACGACCGGGCCCTCCGCGACGGTCGCAAGCCGGTACTCGACATCGAATTCATTGAACAGCACACGCATGGTTTCGACGCTCTTGCCGCGGATCTGCGACGCACAAGCTGGGACGAAATCTTGCGCGTGTCAGGGCTGTCGCGCGAGCAACTCGAACGCGTCGCCGACATCTATATGCGTGCGAATGCGGTGATCATTTGCTATGGCATGGGGATTACCCAGCACGTTCACGGCTCCGCGAACGTGCAGCACGTCGCCAACCTGCTGCTGCTCCGTGGCAATTTCGGCAAGCCGGGAGCGGGAATATGTCCGGTTCGCGGGCACTCCAATGTGCAGGGTGATCGGACGATGGGGATCGACGAGAAGCCCCGTCCGGAACTGCTGGACCAGATCGAGACCGTGTTTGGCTTCTCGCCACCGCGCGCGCACGGGCATGCGGTGGTGGATGCAGTACAGGCGATGATCGACGGTCGTGCCAAGGTGTTCATCGGACTTGGCGGCAATTTCGTCGCCGCGGTGCCGGACAAACCGATCGCGGAAGCCGCGATGCGTCGGTTGCGGCTGACCGTGGGAATTACAACCAAACTCAACCGCGGCCATATCGTGCACGGCGAACAGGCATTGATGCTGCCGTGCCTCGCGAGAAGCGATATCGACATGCAGAAGAGCGGGCGGCAGTCGATCACGGTGGAAGACAGCATGTCGATGGTTCACGCTTCATCGGGGCTCGTGAAGCCTCCGAGCGGGGCATTGAAGTCCGAGGTGGCGATCGTCTGCGGCATGGCGAGGGCCACGCTTCCGAACAGCGGAATCGACTGGAATGCCTTCGAAGACGATTACGATCTGATCCGCGACAAAATTGCGGCGGTGTTTCCGGATCTGTTCCGCGACTTCAATCAGCGGATCCGTCAGCCGGGCGGTTTCCATCTCACGATCCCGCCGCGCGATCGGGTGTGGAAGACACCGAACGGTCGCGCGAACTTCATTGTCTTCGAAGGTGTTGACGAGGAACTGCCCGCCAAAGCTGCAGGGATCCTCTGGCTCGCGACGTTACGCAGCCATGACCAGTACAACACCACGATCTACAGTCTGGACGACCGGTATCGCGGGGTGTTTGGCGGCCGGATGGTCGTGTTTATGAACGAGTCCGATATGCTGGAGCGGGGCATCGCTCCCGAAACGCTCGTCGAAATCGAGTCGCTCGCGGATGACAAACAGAAGCGCGTGGTGCGCGGGTTCAAGGTGCGGCCCTACAACATCCCGAAAGGTTCCATTGGAGCCTATTACCCGGAGACAAATCCGCTGCTGCCGCTGGCCTATCACGACATGAAGAGCAAGACCCCGGCTGCGAAGTCAATCCCTGTCGTGGTCAGGCCGCAACCGGCCCACGAAACGGCGGACCGGGAGGCCGTTGCTGCTCAAGTATAGTCCGGTCACGGCTGCTTGGCCGGCGTCCCCCCGGCGCGCGTGGCGGGGGTGAGCCCCGAGAAGATCGCCGCCCCTGCCGGGAGAATGAGGATTGCCTCGAACCTGCGCCTGCAAAGCCGCACACCGCCGTGCTGTTCAAGAAGCCGAGCCAGGCGCTTGAGGATGCGATCGATCACGGGGACGCCTTGCGGGCGTCATGGCGCGCGATCTCACCGAAATACGGGGTGGGTTGCCGATCGTTGTCGACGGGCAGGTGGTCGGTGCCATAGGCGCAAGCTTCGATACGCCCGGGCATGACGTGGAGATTGCTGAGGCAGGGCTTCGATAGAGCATGATCGCGCTGAGCGGAACGTCCCCGGCGCGTGAATCATGCGATCAAACAAAGAGATAGACCATTTTCGGCCTGCGCAGTCAGGCTGAAAATTGTCTAGCCGCGCCGGAGAGGGCCATTGCTCGATTCGATACAATCGCCCTGACGGCCGCATGTGCTTCGAGTACACGCGGCAGGTGGCCGTCCATGCACCGGCGCGGCATCCGCTGCGCGTAACCAAACCGTCTCGTCAGGCGGCCTCACCGTCTCCATGCAATGAAGGAGCGGCGATCTCAAGTTCCAACGGCACGGAGGTTCGCAGGAACTCCAGGAACGTCTTCGTCGAAGCGCCAAGCGGATACTCCGTTCCGTGCTGGGAGAACACGACCGCAAGCTCCCAACAGATCTCCGGCTCCGCCAGTTCCGCGATGGCGAGATGTTTCCCCATCCGGTCCCGCAAGTGCCCGCCAATCACGCCCTTCGGCACCAAAGAAATGCCAAGTCCACGGGCAACCAGATCCAACTGGGTCGCCGGGTCGTTCACCTCGAACCCAATCCTTCGTGCCAGCCGGCCTGCAGCGAAATGTTCGTCGATAAGCTGTCGCGTCCCCCAATCCGGCTGCAGATCGACAAATGTTTCTCCGATGAGATCAGCCAGTCCGACGTCACGCTGGCCGGCGAGCGGGTGGGCTGGCGCGCAGACAACAACCAGAGGCTCGCAAGCCAATATCCGCGCCGCGACGCCCGACGGGGTGGTGCCGACGAACTGCGTGAACGCAAGATCAAGCTCACGCGGTTCGCACGCCTTCGATCAGTGTCAATGATCCGCCGGCGATCAGGCGCACTTCGATATTGGGGCACGACGCGCGGAACCGCCACAGAAGTTCCGGAATATCGACCAGTGGCGCCAAGCCCTGGATGATCCCTATCGAGAGCGTCCCGCGTTGCAGGCCCTGCATCTGCGCCACTACCTGGCGTGCCTGGGCTGCCGCACCCAGGACGCTCCGCGCCTCGGCCAGGAAAGCGCGCCCGGTCGAAGTCAGGTCTACGCGGCGCGTCGTGCGCGTAAACAGCGCAGCGCCCAGGTCCTCTTCGAGCGCCCGTATCGACGCCGACAGGCCCGACTGCACGATGTGCAGACGGCGGGCCGCCCGCGTGAAGCTCTGCTCGGCAGCGACGGTGACGAAATATTCGAGTTGTCTCAGATCCATAACGGTCGGCCGATTGAGCAGTTGCGAAGCTAGGTCTGAGCAGAATATGGCGTTGGAAGTTCATAATTCATCGCCCATCTGGCCGTCAGCCAACAATGACATGCAAGGATAGGTCATGGTCAGCATAACTACTCTTCCGGTTCGGCAGTTGGGAAAGACCGACATGCGCATCACGCGGGTCGGCTTCGGCTCCTGGGCAGTCGGCGGCGACTGGGCTGTCGGCTGGGGCAACCAGGACGACAACGACTCGGTGGCAGCCATCCGCCGCGCCGTGGCACTCGGGATCAACTGGATCGACACCGCCGCAATTTATGGCCTGGGGCATTCGGAAGAGGTGGTCGCGGCGGCACTCTCGACCATTCCGAAAGGCGAACGGCCGTATGTCTTCACAAAATGCGGGTTGATCTCCGACGCGACGGACCACAACGCCCTGCCCAAGCAGGTTGGTGCCCCGGCGAGCATCCGCCGCGAGATCGAGCGCTCACTGCGCCGCCTCAAGGTCGAGCGTATCGATCTCTATCAGATGCACTGGCCGGCCGAGGATGGCACGCCGATTGAAGCCTACTGGCAGACATTGCTG
The DNA here is from genome assembly GCA_963817185.1 of uncultured Alphaproteobacteria bacterium. Lineage (GTDB taxonomy): Bacteria > Pseudomonadota > Alphaproteobacteria > Acetobacterales > Acetobacteraceae > Rhodopila. The sequence goes on from CAWFNN010000009.1 coordinate 1,341,037, forward strand.
GACCTGAAAGCCGAGGGCAAGGTGCGGGCGGTCGGACTGTCCAACCACAATGTCGCGCAGCTGACAGCGGCTGAAACGCTAGGACACGTCGACACGCTCCAGCCGCCGTTCTCGGCGATAAAGCGGGGTGTCGGCGGAGCCGAACTGCCATGGTGTCAGGCGCATCAGACAGGTGTCATTGTCTACAGCCCGATGCAGGCCGGCCTGCTGAGTGGATCCTTCAGTGCGGCGAGAGCAGCCGCGTTGCCCGGCAATGACTGGCGTTCCCGCAATTCCGAGTTCAAGGGGGAGGCGCTGCGGCGCAATCTGGAGGTCGCGGACGCCATGCGCGACGTTGCCGCACGGCATCGCACCACGGTCGCCGCCGTTGCCGTGGCGTGGACGCTGGCGTGGCCCGCTGTCACCGGGGCGATCGTGGGGGCACGCAGTGCGAATCAGGTCGATGGCTGGCTCGATGCCGCTACCCTCTCGCTGACTACCCGCGACATGGAGGAGATTGCCGCAACAATCGATCGCAGTGGCGCGGGGTCGGGTCCGTCCCGGCCATCCTCGGCGGGTGTGACGGCGAACGCTGCGGCGGCCTGACGATCGGCTGACACGGCAAGGCCGGTTCGCTCCAGCAGCCGTGGACACCGGTGTCATCATTATGGAGACAAAACGTGAATTCACATCCGCCAGTTCGTGTCGTCAGTCCTGCCGCGTTTATCGAGGACACCGCACAGACGCCGGGTTCCGTACGCCTTGCGGCGATTTCTCCGGACAGCGGCATAGACTCTGCCCTGTGGGGCGGCCTGTTCGAGGTGATGCCGGGAGCGCGCACCGGGATACACCATCACGGCGAGCAGCAGACCGTCGCCTACGTGCTGCAGGGGGTCTGCGAAATTCGTTGGGGTGAGCAGGGGGAATACGCCGCCCGCGCCAAGGCCGGCGACTTCATCCACGTGCCTGCCTGGCTGCCCCACATGGAGATCAACCCGTCTGCCTCCGAGACGCTTCGCTGGGTTGTGGTGCGCAGCACGTCGACCCCCATTGTGGTCAACCTGCCGCAGGATGCGTGGCCGCCGTTGCGGGCGAATCCCTGAAGGCAAGGGACCCGAACCGTGACCGAGCAAAAGCGCCAGGACGCAGCCAGCCGCGACGCGGCGGCAGGCGCTTGAGACGGGAGCGGTCGTGGCCACGCTTCTCCTGACAGGTCTGCCCCGTGCGGCGCACGCATTCGGGCCGCCTGAGGCCGGCGTCGAAGCGCCGAACCGGTGGACGTTACGCTGCGGGTCAACGACGATACCCGTCGGGTCCGTCTGGACCCGCGCACGACGTTGCTTGATGGGCTGCGTGAGCACGGGCATTGACCGGTGGACCGCGCGACCCCGGGCCACGGGCGGCATGATCCTGGGCGTCGAAGCTGTGCCGGAAGGCGCGTTGAGCCTCGACAGGCGCTTAGGCTGGCACGTGAACCACGACCTCGCCGAATGTCGCGTCGCGGTGCACGACGATATTCCGGAGGTGGATAAGATCTTCCTGCCGGAACTCGAAAGCGAGGCGGCGCGATCCGGTTGCTTCCGCGCGCGGCGCTTCCGGTCCCGGCCGTCGCCCTTCGGCAGCAAGCCTGCCGCTGCTCGGCGGCAACTGCTGCTCCGGCACCACGACGGTTTGCCGTCGGACTGCCCGATGCGGCCGCGCGACGACCCAGGTTCACACCGGCACCACGGTCTTGCGCAACTGTAGGGTTTGATCTGTTGTAGGAGTTTATCTGTAAAGGAGGGCCGGATGGTAGTGAATTACTGCTGATGAGGTCATCGAACTCCGTCGGGAAAATCCCGGTGGAATAATCGCTATCAGCATCGTCAAAAGGGAGGATCCCCATGATCGGACCGAGTTCAACGGATTAGTATTGTTCTGTCGCTGGCGGCCCTGATTTTGTCTTTCGTACCCGCCGATGCCCAACAACAACCGCAAACGGCCGCCCCGAACCCATACCTCATGGGAACCGAGGGCTTCGAGAAGGGGCCGCGCGGCCTGACGAGCTATATGCCTATCGCCATCGATCAGCCGTTCGCGGCCAGGATGGCCCACGATGTGGCTGCCAAGCCCGGCATCGAACGCGAGCATCAGGCCATGCTCGACGAGCGCTATGACTTCAGCGATCGCCCTGCCCAGGGCGTCACGATGGAACGCGGAAAGCCGTTACAGGAAGGGGTGCGCGTCAAACTGCCGCCCGGAGTGACGTGGGAGCAGCTGGCTTCAATGAGCCCCGACCAGATCCGTGCGCAGGGGCTTTGGCCGAAGGGCTTCCTTCCTCTGCCCCACCCATTCCATTCGACCGGCGGCTTCGTCTTTCCGCAGGAGGAGATTGACGCGATCAAGCGGCAGGACGGTCGTGACCTGACCCGCTTCGACATCGATTTCGACCTGCCGGAGCGCTTCCTGGCCGCGTTTCCGCCGGCCATGTATCTCACCTCGCGCCCCGATCTGGGGGATGTCTCGCAGGGCAAGCTGGTTACGCTCACCAACTACTTCGAGTTGTTCAACGGCATCATCTCGCCGCGGGAGCTGGAGGGGCTGCGCCTGTTGGTGACGCCGTTCCCGCAGCAGCAGTTCAATGCGACCGACGATCGCAAGGCGGCCGTGGCCAGCCAAGGCTCGGCGTGCTTCGACTGCCACGCGAACGGCCACCAGAACGGCACAACTCACCTCGATCCCAGTATCCGCCCGGAGTGGTTCCGCCACCGCCTCAAGACAGTGTCGCTCCGCGGTGTGAATATCCAGCGGCTGTTCGGCTCGCAGCGGGCGCTGAAAACGGTCGAGGATTTCACTGAGTTCGAGCAGCGCACCGCCTATTTCGACGGCGACATCGTGGACGCGACGAAGAAGGGCGTGAACCCGCTGGAGCGCGGCAGCCAGGTGGACTTCATGGCTGACTTCCAGGAAATCCTGGACTTCCCGCCCGCGCCGAAGCTCAACTTGCTGGGCAAGCTCGATCTTGCCAAGGCGACGCCGGCCGAACTGCGCGGTCAGCAGCTGTTCTTCGGCAAAGGCCAGTGCGCGAGCTGCCATCAGCCTCCGTTCTACACCGACAACTTGATGCACGACCTCAAGCTCGAGCGTTTCTTCAAGCCGGAATTGGTCGATCACGTAATGGAGGTCGGCGATGGGCCGATCAAAACCTTCGCGCTGCGTGGGGTGAAGGACAACCCGCCTTACCTGCATGACGAGCGCTTGCTGACACTGGACGACACGGTAGAATTCTTCAACCTGGTCCTCGGCGATAATCTCACTTCGCAGGAGAAACAGGATCTGGTGGCCTTCATGCGGGCGCTGTGACGTGCCGTATGTGCGGCCCTCGACGGCAACCGCCGAGGGCCGCCATGCGTGCGTCGCACAAACGTATCCGCCTGGCCAGGCGTCCGCCAAGGCGGACCTGCCACGCTTATGGTCGGATCTCCCGTCGTTGGGAGAATCATGGCTGAGACCGTCTGAGAACGTCTGTTCGCCACGCACGTATCGCAGACCGCCATGCACGCGGCTTGGCAGCAGGTCTTGATCCGGCGTCGGTCAACTCGCTGCCGCGGCCAACCCGGTGGAACAGCCTCCTGTCGTGCCGGGCTTCCGGCGCCCGCAATCGCTGCGCTCACCGCCGACCGTGCCAAAATCAGCGCCTGGGCCGCGCGCGTGACGCGCTGGCGTTGGGCGACCGCCACGAAGACCCGAGGCTGCTCCAGCGTCATTCAACTCTCAACTTCGCAGGGACGGTGCGCCGAGACTGATCGGATGCGGCGATCGAAGCCAGCAGAGCCCTGTATTGGACCATGGCCTTCCGAATGGCCACCTTGCTGGCACGGATGGCGCGTTCGCAGACACCCGGCAACCGCCACCGCATTTCGCCCGGGGTGCAAGGAAGACGACGATGAAAACTATCATTCTTGGCGCTGCTGTCGCAACGCTGCTACTGAGCGCTGATTCGTACGCGGCGAGCGCGGCAACCAATGCGTCCTCGGCGCACTTCGCTGAGGCGCCTGCAGTGGCACAGACGAATCCGGCGCGGCGGTCGGCCAGCCCGCCCTCGGCGGAAAATCCGACGGGTCTTCCGTCTTACTTCATGCGGCCGGACGGATTAATGTTCAACGGGCTTCGGCCTGCCCCGGGTTGGGCAGGCTGATCCGGGACGAGCCGTGGGCGATGAATCCGGAGGTGCAATGCTCGCCGTCTTCGGGCAGCTCGGTGAATCCCGGGCCTTGCCGAAGAAACCGGCCCACGCGCGGCTGGCGGACTTCGTGGTCGCCGTCACCACACACCCGAAGGGAGGACGCAGGGGTACGCATCAGCGGGCTCGCTATCCTCGAGGCGAAAAATCGCGACCGGCGCATGGGACGCAATCCAGCGACTGGCGAGCCCGTCCAGATCGAGGCCAGCCGCAAGGTGGGGTCTCGCCCCGCAAAGGGACTCAAGGACGCGATCTGAGAGATGCAAAGGTGAAAGCCCGTGGTCCAGCCTATACGCTTGTGGGTACGGCGAAGCGCAACGGTCTGAACCCCGGGACAACTGTCCGTGGCGTCCAGCGATCATCCGCGGTCCGGCCCGATTCTCGAGATGCGCAGCTTCGACCAGACCATTTTCAGCCTGACGGTGCAGGCCGAAAATGGTCTATCTCTTTGTTTGATCGCATGATTCACGCGCAGGGGACGTTCCGCTCAGCGCGATCATGCTCTAGTGCGTGTCCGCCCACACCGTGCGTCGTACGACGCTTATACCTGGGCATAGATTTCCCGTTCTCTTTCGATGATTTTTCCCTCCTCTTGGCCAATAGCGCCCTCCCCTGCTGGCGCGTTAGGCTTGTCCATAGGACGTGGACACTGCGCGATCGTGCGGCGGGCGCGCGCAAACAGAGTCAGCTTGTTAGCCATCGGTGGGGCTGTCGGCTTGTTGCGACAGGATTTTGCACATGCCCGAAAGCTCGTTTGGAGACTTTGATGTCGAGCGAATAACCAGCAGAGAGGCTCGTTAAACACGCCGGACCAAAACCGGCGCTGATCGACTGGTCAATCTGCTATAGAGCGGTGAGGCGTACGCCACGTGTTCGGATACAAGGGAGACGTCAACGGCGTGAAGGAAGTACGGCAGCGCCGACCTGACATCGTGCAGGTAGTGCAAATCCGACACGAGGAGGCGGAGGAGTTTGCTGCCACGGGTTATGCCAAGTTCGCCGGCCGGCTGAAAGCCTGCCTGGCGGCCTCGGGCCGGGCGCGATCTATCTTTTGAACGGGCCTTGCCATGAAACAGGCGGTCGCTTGGCGAAGCAGCATCTTGCGTCGCCCGCCCGGACGTCGATCCGGGACGTCACTTCGAACGTCCGGTCCCTGCCTGACCAGCCGTGGCGGCAGCAGCTCGTCGTCCCCAACGAAGGCTCCGACACATGATGAAAACCGCGGAGATCAACGCGCGCCTGCTGGAGGACTTGCCTGTCCTCCGGTTGCCGAAAGTCATTCCACCCGGCGGTGGGCTGTCGATCTGGTGGATGGGGGATGACAAAATCACGTTCCAGGCCACCAGTGCCGACACGAACGGCGCCTATGCATTCTGGGTGGACGAGCCGCCCGGACATGTTGGGCCGCCGAAGCATGTGCACAGCCGCGAGGAGGAGGGGTTCTACGTCATCGAAGGGCAGGTGCAGTTCCGTGCCGGCCACATCGACTCGATACTGACGAAGAACGGCTTCATCGCATTACCGAAGGGAATTCCGCATTCCTGGATCAACACCTCGACCGGCCAGGCGAGGCTGATCACCTTCACCGCCGGGGCCGGCAACGAGGGCTTCTTCCTTACGCTTGGGGCTCCCGGCATCGGACCGGCGGGGCCTCGGGCAACGCTGCCACTGGCGGAGATCAACGCGCGGACGCGCCGTTACGGCGTCACCTATATGGAGACCACCGACAATCCGCTGGATGGCGCGCTCGAGATCGGCGCCGGGCGCACACCCACGGTGGTCCGGCCCGCCGAGGGCGAGCGGCTCCATGCCGGTGGTGCCGTCTACTCGGTGAAGGCCTGTGGCTCCGTTACCGCGGAGGCCTACACACTGATCGAGGTGGACATCGAGCCGGGTGGCATCATGCCGTCACATCGCCACGCGGCCTTCGAAGAGGGCATTTATGTCCTCGACGGTAGCATCCGAGCGACCCTAGATGGTGAAACCTATGAAGCGACCGCTGGTTCGTTCCTGATCATCCCCTGGGGCTTGCCGCACGAGATCCGGAATGTGGCGGTCAGCGCCGCGCGGCTGTTGCTGCTGAGCGTTCCAGGCGGGGTGGAGGACTATTATCGCACCGCATGCAGCCCATCCCCGGATGACCGATGGCGGGACAACCTGGAGACTGATCTGGCGGGGCTCCGCGCGGTCGGACCCCGTTTCGGGATCTTCGAATAGCACAGAGCCAGAACCCCGACCAACCTAAGAATTGAGGAGCATCCCGTGGAAGATGCCAACTTTGCGACAGGCAGCAATGGTCTCATCGCGGTGGACAAGATCGGCAATCAGATTTTGTTCCTGGATCCCCGCACATATGCAACCACTCTCACGCTTGATGCATTCGCGCCGCGTGTCCACGAGCTGGCGATATCGCGCGATCATCGGACCGCCTATGTTCCAATCTACGGCGACGGGATCCACGGCAAGAATCCACACCCTGGCCATCTGATCGCGGTGTTCGATCTGGTGACTCAACGGCATGCCGGTGATTTCAGCACTTACCCGTATCTCGCACCGCATGGCCTGCGGTGGGGCCCGCAGGGACAGCTGTACTGCGTTTGCGAGAATAGCGGCGTTGTGCTCGAAATGGATGCCGGCACCGGCAGTATTAAGCACGTGATCGAGGTCGGCTCAGACAAGGCTCATCGCATCGAGGTGACACCGGATGGGTCCAAGCTGTACACGGAGAACGAGGAAGATACGTTTGCCTGCGTCATCGACCTGAAGGCGCGCAAGCGGGTCAAGAAGATCCCTGCACCGAACGGTCTGGCGGGCATCGGCATGTCGCCGGATGGCAAAACGATCGTGCTCGTGGACGCCAAGCTGCCGCAGATCATAGTGGTCGACACCGAACGTGACGAGATCGTGCGCTCTGTGCGGCTGGAGGGGCATGAAAAGGCCGCCCAGATCGCGCGCTATAGCCCGGATGGGAGGCATCTGGTCGTCACCAGCTACGACGCACCGCTGGGTACGATTTTCGACGCCAGGCTTGAGACGCAGAGTCTCCTGCAGCTTGGCAGAGGGCCGATGAACATGGCTTTTCACGCGGACGGCCGTGTCCTGCTGACCGCCAACCACGATGCCGGCAGCCTGGCAGTGGTCGACCTGGAGAACGCCGAGGTGCTCCGCACGGTGCCGGCCGGTATCGGCGTCGAAACCCTTTCTTTCTATTGAGCCGAAACATGCCAGACTGGCTCACGACGGCGCGTGCCGCCACGTTCGCCGTGCCCGGATTCAAATTCGCGGATGGGGGCAATCTCGACTTGCGATTGCATTACCGGACGCTCGGGGTTTTGGCTCCCGACCGCAGCAATGCGGTCCTGATGCTGCATGGTACCACTGGCAGCGGCATGCAATTCTTGCGGCCAGATTGTGCCGATTTCCTGTTCGCTCCAGGCCAGCCACTGGATATCGGCAAGTATTTCATCATCTTGCCGGACGCGATCGGGCACGGTGGCTCCAGCAGGCCGAGTGACGGATTGGAAGCCGCCTTCCCACGTTACTGCTATGCCGATATCGTCGAGGCGCAACATCGCCTGGTGACGGAAGGGCTTGGGCTGGAGCAACTCCGCCAGGTTCTGGGTACGAGCATGGGCGGCATGCAGACCTGGATGTGGGGCGAGCGCTACCCGGAAATGATGGACGCCCTGCTGCCGATCGCGAGCCTTCCCGAACCTGTCGGTGGTCGAAACCTGCTCTGGCGCCGGCTGCTCATCAAGATCATTCAGCTTCGCGCGGACGAGCGGCGCGACGCCTCCACGCGGCAACCGCCAAGCCTCGGTCTGGCCTGGAACCTTTTCGACCTCATGGTGGGGAGTCCAGTCGGTCTGACGACCACATTCGCGGGACCCGACGATGCGGACAAGCACATCGCAAGTGTCGCCCAAGAGGCGCTGATGGTGGAAAAGGTGAACGACGTGATCCGGGAGTTTGACGCGTCGCGCGATTACGACCCTTCGGCGGCGCTGGGCCTCATCAAGGCGCCGCTGCTGGCCGTCAATTTTGCCGATGACGAATTGAACCATGTCGCACTGGGCGGCCTCGAACGCGCCATTGCGCAGGTCAAGTCCGGTCGCGCCGTGATTGTTCCGGCTGGGCCGAAATCCCGCGGCCACCAAACCTTGCGAGTTGCAGAGATCTGGGAGGACTATGTGCGGCAACCGCTGCATCAGACGCAAGCCGGGCACTGAGGCAGTCACCGCGCGTGGGCGACGCTCCGATTTCGGAGGATTTGCCAAAGGCACGGCAGCGAGGGAGTAAGCGATGAGAAAGCACTCGGGGTCTATAACGCCCCCAAACCGTATGCTGATCACTCATGAATGCTAAGGTGAGGCGTCGGTGGGGCATCAGGGTCGCTCGCACCCGGACCCAGCAGAGGCGCCGGATCATGACGGCGAGGCTCGGGCACGGTGTCGGCGGAAGCTGAACACCCGATGACGCGGGTATCGGCGCCGCCCGTCGTCTCTCGCCCAATTCCGGCGCTGCCGTTCGTACTCAGCGTGATCGCGGGCTCAACCGACATCATCGGCTTTCTCGGCCTGAACGGCCTGTTCACCGCGCATATCACGGGCAACATCGTTGTGCTGGCTGCCCATGTCGTCGCCCGCGACCCGACGATCCTGTCGTATATCTTGTCCGTCCCAGTGTTCATGCTGGTGCTCGGCCTGACCCGGCTGCTGGCCGGAGGCTGCGAGGCGATCGGGATCGCCCCGCGGCAGCCCCTCCTGCTGCTTCAGTTTCTGCTGCTAGCCGGCTTTCTCGTCCTCGGCGTCGCGGCCGGCCCGCGGTTCAGCGCGAACGCGGCCATCCCGGTCGTCGCCGGCATGTTCGGTGTCTCGGCCATGGCGGTTCAGAATGCGCTCGTGCAGATCGCGCTGCCAGGTGCGCCGACCACGGCGGTGATGACGAGCAACGTCACGCATTTCGTCGTGGATGTCAGCGCGCTGCTGGTCGAGCGCGATCCCGCGGAAACGGCCAAGGCGCGTCAGCGCGCCGAGAAAACCTGGCCGGCGATCGTCGGCTTCACGGTGGGATGCGGCCTGGGTGCCGCGTGCGAGGCCGCCTGGGGCCTGCGGTCCCTGGCGCTACCCACCGGCCTCGCCGTGCTTGCGTGCGTGATGGGTTTCGCGCAACAGAAATGAATGTGAAGGGAGCGCTACGACGACTGGCGATGGGCGGGGACGGGCCGCAACGGCTTCCGTCTCAGCCGCGAAGATCTGCGCGAGGGTGCGGCCGCCGCGCTCACGCGCCGTGGTTCAGGACCGCATTGTGCTTGAAATCGGCTTCACCCGGTGCGTCTCCGCTCGAACGGTACGTCGAAGGCCGATTAGACCCAGGTATGGGTGTCCTGTCCTCTATTGATAGTCATTCCTTCCTCTTGGAGAATAGCGCGGTCCTGTGCGGGCCGGATATGTTTCCTCAGATTTCTCGCTAAAGTCCTTTCTGATTTACTGGGCTGCGGGAAGCTGTGGAAACCTGCGGCGATGCTGCCCATGGTTATCTGACATGGGAGCAGCCGCCGCGCAGGCAAAGGAAATCCGCGATGGCCTCTGCCGTTCTTAACGGAGCTGCGTGTCCAATGTGCACACGCCGAAAATGGTCCAGGTGTTTGTTGGATCGCATGATTCACGCGCCGGGGACGTTCCGCTCAGCGCGATCATGCTCTCCAAGGCAAATGAACGTGGAGGTTCGCCATGACTTCTGATCTTGCCACACCGGCGGGCGAACGCATCCCGGCACGCTATTTCAATGAGATCCATAGTTACCCGATACTGTCTTTAGAGGAAGAGCAAGCACTGGCGTGCCGCTGGCGCGATCAGCAGGATAGCGCCGCGGCGCATCAGCTCGTCACGTCACATCTGCGGCTGGTGGCGAAGGTTGCCATGGGATACCGCGGATACGGCCTGCCGGTCGGCGAGCTGATCTCGGAGGGCAATATCGGTCTGATGCGGGCCGTACAGCGGTTCGACCCGCGCCTCGGGTATCGTCTCGCCACCTATGCCCTGTGGTGGATCCGCGCTGCGATCCAGGAGTACATCCTGCACAGCTGGTCGCTGGTAAAGATGGGTACCACCGGGGCGCAGAAGAAGCTGTTCTTCAACCTGCGCCGCCTCAAGGCCCAGATGCAGGCGATCGACGATGGCGATCTGCGGCCCGAGCAGGTTGCCATCATTGCCCGCACGCTCGACATTCCCGAGCAGGATGTGATCAGCATGAACCGGCGTCTTGCCGCGCCCGACCACAGCCTCAACGCAACGATCCGTCAGGACAGCGAGGGCGAGTGGCTGGATTCGCTCCCCGACGAGGCAGACAGCCAGGAGGCCGTCATTGGGGAGCGGCAGGAGCTGAGCCGGCGCAAGACCCTGCTTACTCACGCCTGGACCAAGCTGAACCACCGGGAGCGCCACATCATTACCGAACGCTGGCTCAAGGATGATCCGACGACACTCGAGGGGTTGTCGCAGCAATACGGTATCTCGCGTGAGCGGGTGCGGCAAATCGAGGTGCGCGGCCTGGAGAAGTTGCGGAAATCCGTGAAGGCGCACGGGGTACAGGCTGCGCTCGCCTAAGTGCAGCGATGAGACACGTTGATCAGGCCCAAACCGCGACCTGCGCAGACATTTTTCCCGCGAGGACCCACTGTCATGCTCCACCACCGCACCATGCCCACCGTCGAGCGTATGAGCGACGAACAGCGTCCGCTTTTCGATTCATCGTGTCCTGTAGTGATCGGGCCCTGGTCATTTGCAAGTAGAGTCGAGAGCCCTGCTCGATGCGGCGTGTTGGCCGTACCGGCGATGTCGTTCGGCCCTTACCACGTGCTTCCGAGCCAGCGACTTCTTCTGGAAGGACAACGACCCGTTCGTCTAGGTAGCCGGGCATTCGATATTTTGGTTGCATTGCTCGAACGAGCCGGCGGGCTGGTCAGCAAGAGTGAACTGAAAAGCCTTGTCTGGCCCAGTACTAACGTCGAGGATGGCAACCTCAAGGTCCAGGTCGCCGCTCTGAGACGAACCTTGCGGGACGGCGAGCGCGGCAACCGCTATATCGCTACGGTGACAGGTCGCGGCTACTGGTTCGTGGCCCCTGTCGTCCGGTCAACGCGCACGAACGCAGAAGTGCAGGCATGAACCCATCTGGCACGGGCGCGCCTGTGCAACAGCATTTTACCGCACCGGGTTCATTCAGGAAGCGGCAACGGTCGGCATGGTTGGTCAAGCTGACAGTGCCGCGCTGCGTGCGTGACCATCTGGTGCTGGCGCATTCTCGGCACATTGGTTGCCGTTAGTGTGCGATCCGGGGCTGTCGCGCGAGCAATTCTCATCCGTATGACGACGACTGACTGAGATTTACCACGCTTAACCCCGCTCCGTGTGCAGGATTGCTTAGCTTATGTGGGATTGGTCGATCATGAGACGACGGCAGGACCGCATAGCACGTTCCAGGTCGCCGGACGGTTGTGAAACTGTTCCTCATCTCATTCATGGAGAAGTGCGACCATGGCCAGAACGGTTGCTGATCAGTTCGCCGAAACTCTCGACGCTGCGGGGATCAAACGCATCTACGGCATTGTCGGCGACAGCCTGAACGGTTTGACCGACGCAATTCGTCGGAAAGGCAAGATCAAGTGGTTGCACGTCAGGCACGAGGAAGTCGCCGCTTTCGCGGCAGGTGCCGAGGCCCATCTGACCGGCGATCTGGCCGTCTGCGCGGGAAGCTGCGGACCAGGCAACCTGCACCTCATCAATGGCCTGTTCGATTGTCACAGATCGCGCGTCCCGGTGCTGGCGATCGCCGCACAAATCCCTTCGGCTGAGATCGGCAGCGGCTATTTCCAGGAAACCCATCCGCAAGACTTGTTCCGGGAATGCAGCCACTATTGTGAATTGATTTCCGGCGCCCACCAGATGCCCCGCACCTTGGAGGTCGCGATGCGCGAGGCGGTCGGCAAGCGCGGCGTATCAGTGGTGGTGATGCCTGGCGATGTCGCATTGCAATCCGCATCCGATGCCCCGTCGCCGAAGATCGCCGGGCTGCTGCCGGCGATGCCGGTTGTGACGCCCGCCAGACAGGTCCTGGAACAGCTGGCCGGACTGCTGAACAGTGGAGGGCGCGTCACGATATTGTGCGGATCCGGTTGCCTGGGCGCGCACGATGAGCTTCTGGCGCTCGGCGATCGTCTCAAGGCGCCGATCGTGCATTCGCTCCGCGGCAAAGAGCATGTCGAGTGGGACAATCCCTATGACGTAGGCATGACCGGACTGATCGGCTTTTCGTCCGGCTATTACGCCATGCTCGATTGCGACATATTGTTGATGCTCGGGACGGATTTTCCCTATCGGCAGTTCTATCCTCAGGGAAGCGGCGTGCGTCTCGCTCAGGTGGACTTGCGCGCGGAGCAGATTGGACGCCGCGCTTCGGTCGATCTCGGCGTCGTGGGCGACGTCCGGGCAACGCTGCAGGCTCTGCTGCCGCTGCTCGAGGAAAACCGCGGTCGCCGGCATCTCGACCAGGCGACGGAACATTATCGCAAGGCACGCAACAGTCTGGATGAACTGGCCGTCGGCAAACGAGGCCGGCGGCCGATCCATCCGCAGCAAGTCGCCAAGGCGATCAGCGACCATGCGGCCGACGACGCGATCTTCACCTGCGACGTCGGTCTGCCGACCGTGTGGGCAGCCCGCTATCTGGCGATGAACGGCAAGCGGCGGCTTCTCGGATCGTTCTGGCACGGCTCCATGGCCAACGCGATGGCGCAGACGATCGGCGCGCAGTCGGCATTCCCGGATCGGCAAGTCATCTCGCTGTCGGGTGACGGCGGGTTCGCCATGCTGATGGGCGATTTCCTCAGTCTCGCGCAATTAAAACTGCCGGTGAAGGTCGTCGTGTTTAACAATGGCTCCCTCGGTTTCATCGAGCTCGAGCAGAAATCGACCGGTTTCCTCGCCACCGGCACGGAACTCCAGAACCCGAATTTCGCGGCCATGGCAGAGTCGATCGGCGTGCGTGGGATCCGGATCGAGGATCCCGGCGACGTCGAGGAAGGCATTGCCGCGGCGCTTGCGCATGACGGGCCGGTGCTGGTCGATGCCGTCGTGAACCGATCGGAGCTTGCCATGCCGCCTGCTGTCACCGCCGAGATGGCCAAGGGCTTTTCGCTTTACATGGTGAAGGCCGTGATGAGCGGGCGGGGCGACGAGTTGATCGATCTCGCCCGGACGAACCTTTGGCGCTAGTTAGAACAGGGGTCCAATGGAAATGACCGCCCTTCTGCTGTCCCGACTTCAGTTCGCCTTCACCATTTCGTTCCATATCATCTTTCCTTCCTTCACGATCGGGCTGGCAGCCTGGCTTACCGTTCTTGAGTTCTTGCATCTCACGACCGGTCGGGCAGCCTATCGCGTCGTGTTCGAATTCTGGCTGAAGATCTTCGGCGTGGCGTTTGGTATGGGCGTCGTGTCCGGGGTCGTGATGGCGTTCGAGTTCGGCACGAACTGGAGCGTGCTGTCCAAGATGTCCGGACCGATCCAGGGCGTGCTCCTCTCGTACGAGACCTTCACCGCCTTTTTCCTCGAGGCCAGCTTTTTCGGGATCCTGCTGTTTGGTCGCAACCGGGTCACGCCCGGGTTCTATTTGTTTTCGACGGCGATGGTGGCGCTGGGGACCACACTTTCAGCCTTCTGGATCCTGGCCAACAACAGTTGGATGCAGTATCCGGTTGGCTACGTGCTTGACCATGGCGTCGCGGTTCCCAACGATTGGGTCAAGATCGTCTTCAGTCCAGTGCTCTGGGTTCGCTTTCCGCACATGTTGTTTGCTTCCTATCTCACCGGCGCCTTCTGCGTTGCGGCTACGGGGGCGTGGTACATGCTGCGGAAACAATACGCCGCCGAGGCGCAGATCATGTTGCGCATGGGGCTGGGTCTCGCTGCCGTGCTCGTGCCAATCCAGCTCCTGTTCGGGCATCTCAACGGCGAATATGTCGTTCACCATCAGCCCGCGAAGATGGCTGCGATCGAAGCGCGGTGGCACGATGAGCAGCCCGCATCCGAAGTATTGATCGCCTGGCCGGACGTGAGTAAGCGGCGGAACCTTTTCGCGATCAGCCTGCCTGCGCCGTTGGGCAGCCTGATCGACTCCGACAACCTCTCGGCGGCGGAGGTTGGGCTGGACAGCATCCCGCCGGCGAACTGGCCACCGGTGGTGATCCCATTCGTTACTTTCCGGATCATGGTCGGATGCGGACTGGCCATGCTGGCGCTGGCCTGGATCGGTTCCTACCTGAACATCAAGGGACGCATCGATCGAAGCCGCCCTCTGCTCTGGCTGACGTTCCTCAGCTTTCCGTTGCCTTTCATCGCGACTCTGACGGGCTGGTTCACGGCGGAGGTGGGTCGTCAGCCTTGGGCTGTCTACGGAGTCTTGCGAACGGCCGACGCGATGACGCCGTTCCTGACAACCCGCGAGGCGACAATCTCGCTAATCATCTTTTGCGCCGTCTACGTCTTCATATTCGCGTTCGGCATATTCTACATTTACCGCCTCCTGCGGGCCGGGCCGGCTGGTGATCTCGTTACGCCGCCGTCCGCCGCTGTGCCGAACCGGCCGATGTCGGTCGTCGCCGCGCACCCGACTCACGTCGCAGGAGAATAGCCATGGTCATGTTCTGGGTCGCAATCCTCGCCGTCAGCACTCTGCTCTACGTGTTGCTTGACGGGTTCGATCTCGGCGTCGGCATGTTATTCGGACTGGAACATGACGAGGAAAGACGCGGTGCCATGCTGAGCGCGGTTGCGCCCATCTGGGACGGCAATGAAACGTGGCTTGTCGTAACCGGCGTCGTCCTGTGGGGTGCATTTCCGGCCGTCTATGCGACGCTGCTTTCCGTATTCTATCTGCCGCTGATCGTCATGCTGGCGGGTCTCATCCTGCGCGGGGTGGCATTCGAGTTTCGGCACAGGGCGCTACGGACGCGGCGGATCTGGGACTGGAGCTTCGTCGGCGGGTCTTTCGTGGCCACGTTCATCCAGGGGATGACCGTCGGTGCCCTCGTCGAAGGCCTGCCGATGCGAAACGGTGAATATATCGGTGGCGACTTTGGCTGGTTCAGCCCCTTTGCCGTGCTTTGCGGCCTTGGATTATGCATCGGCTACGCCCTTCTGGGTGCCGGCTGGCTCGTCAACAAATGCGAAGCCGAGGTGAGGGACACAGCCTGGCGTCAGATACCTTATCTCGCGATCGGCTCACTCATTTTCCTGGTCATCGTCTTCATCTATGCGCTGGCGGAGGACATTCCGCTCATGCATCGATGGATCGAGCGGCCGTACCTGTTCGTATTTCCGGCAATCGCGGCCGCGGCATCAGTCGCGCTGACCGTCAGCATTCGTGACCGCCGGGATCGGTGGCCCTTCTACATGGTCTCGCTGGTGTTTCTGTCCGCGTTCTGCACCCTGGCGATCTCGTTCTGGCCCTACATGATCCCCTTCGTCATCACAATCCGTGAAGCGGCAGCACCGCATTCCAGTCTCGCATTCATGTTCTGGGGGGAGGGTCTTTTCGTCTTTCCGCTGATGCTTGCGTACTCCGCGATCAGCTACAACGTATTTCGTGGCAAGGTTAAGCATACGACAAGCCACTATTGATGACGACAAAGAGAATGTCGCCGACTGGGACGAGAACTTGCGAGTTCCGGCCGAGACCAGTGCAAACCCGATTGTCCGGATCACGGTCCGCAAACGATCATTGCTTGGATGAAGAGGGAGAACCGAATGTTGGCTTTCGTCACCAGGATACCGATCTCCTGGGACCAGTAGATAAAGAGGCAACGACATGAGCAATCTCGATCCGTTCCGTGCAGCCGGCAACCCTCTGTTCAGCGACAGTAAGCTGAAGCTTGGGATCTTCGGCTCCAACTGTTCCAATGCCTGCGCGATGACCCTCGCCGAGACCAGCTTCGAACCGACCTGGGAGAAGAATGTCGAGATCGCGCGCATCCTGGAGGCCGGCGGCTTCGAGTGCATGGTGCCGATCGCCCGCTGGCGGGGCATCGGCGGGGCCACCAACTTCAACGGGAACTGTATGGAGACCTACACCTGGGCGGCGGCACTGGCCGCCGTAACAGAGAAGATCTACCTGTTCGCGACCTCGCACGTCCCGATCGTGCACCCCATCGCGGCCGCCAAGATGGCGACTACGATCGACCGCATCTCCAAGGGGCGCCTGGGCATCAACATGGTCTGCGGATGGTTCCAGCCCGAAATGGAAATGTTTGGCGTGAAGATGATGGAGCACGACACGCGCTATGAGTATGCCAGCGAGTGGGTTGAGATCGTTCTGAAACTGTGGACCGAACAGTGGTTCGACTACAAGGGCGAGTTCCTCACAATCAACCAGGGGTTCGCTGACCCGAAGCCCTCTCAAAAGCCGCGGCCGGTCCTGATCAGCGCCGGCTCGTCGCCCAAGGGACGCGAGTTCGCGGCCAAATATTGCGACATCAACTTCTCCGTGGTCGAGAACATTGAAAAGGGCACCGACTGGGTGAAGCACATGAAGGAGCTCGCCTGGTCGAAGTACCGGCGTGAGATCGGCACTTTCACCTACTCCTACGCGGTGGTGCGGGACACCGAGAAAGAGGCTCGGGATTACTACAATTACTACGTGCACGAGAAAGGCGACTGGAAGGCTGCGGACGATGTGTGCGGGATCTACGGCATTGAGAGCGGCTCCTATTCTCGGGAGTACTTTGACCAGTTTCGCGCGGCCTTCATCGCCGGCTGGGGCGGCTATCCGCTGATCGGCACGCCGGAGCAAGTGACGGATCAGCTCCTGAAGCTGTCCGCCACGGGCATCGACGGCACGCTGGTCTCGATGGTCGACTACAACCAGGAGCTTCCCTATTGGAACGCAAGGGTGATGCCCCTGCTCGAGCAGGCCGGTCTTCGAAAGCCGCATGCGCAGGCGAGGATAGCGGCCTGATGAGGACGCCACGCACCGGCCTGTCGCCTCGAGGCTCCGGGCCAGGGGCCAGGGCCGACGAAGTGCGCCCAAGCGTGCGATCAACAAGCCAGTGTGGCGACTACATGGAAAAGATCACGGCGACTTCGATGCCTCTTCCGAACCCACCCCGGTCCCGTCCGGCCGTGGCTGGCGATCATTTCCCTTGACGTCCAGCGGCCCGAACGGCAGCACTCCGTTCTCGGTCGGGAGGTCCGCCGTGCTCCAGCCGCCGCCCAGCGCGAGAATGAGGTTCACCGAAGCCTGCAGACGGCTCACCGCCACCTGAATCTGGACGGTGAGGGCCGTCAGCTCGGTCTGCTGCGCGACCAGGACGTCGAGATAGTTGGTCAGGCCGCCGACATACAGTTGCAGTGTCAAGGTCTGTGCCTTGCCGGCCTCCGCGACGGCTTGGGCTTGCTGCCGCGCCTGCGTCCGCAGATCCGCCGTCAGCGCCAGGCCATCCTCCACCTCCTGAAACGCCGCCAGCACGGTCGAGCGGTAGTAGTCGCGCGTCTGCGCATACAACGACCAACTCTGTTGCAGTTCCGCCCGGCGTAGGCCGCCCTCGAACAGCGGCACCACAGCGCTGGCGCCGATCATCCAGAGACTGTTCGGCAGACTGGCGAGGTTGAAACCGGAATCCTGGAAGCCGGCGTAGGCGCTGAGGGTGATGTCGGGATAGAAGGCCGCGCGCGAGACGCCGATCCCGGCGTTCGCCGATGCCATCTGCCGCTCGGCGCCGGCGATATCCGGCCGGCGCTGAAGCAGGCTGGATGGCACACCCACCGGCACGGCCGGCACGGTCAGCCCCTCCGCCACCGACTCGGGAATCGAGAAACTGCTCGGATTGACGTTCACGAGGACGGCGATCGCATGCTGGAGGACGGCACGGTTGCCGAGAGCGCCGCTCAGCAGTGCTTGCGTCGAGGACACCTGGCCGCGGGAGCGGGCCACGTCGAGTGCCGCGCCGATGCGGCCCTGCAGCCGCTGCATCGTGATCCGGACCGCCTGCTGGTAATACGTGATCGACGTGCGATAGATCGCCAGTTGCCTGTCGAGACCGCGCAACGCGATGTAATCGTCTGCCAGTTGGGCCTGCAGGCTCAACCGAGCGGCTGCCAGCGCCGCGGCGCTCGACTGGGCGAGGCGCTTCTGCACGCGGGTGCGGTTGCGGATCGCGCTCCAGAAATCGGGCTCCCACGACGCCGCCGCCAGAATCTCATTGCTGGCCTCCTCAGTGGGCGCGGTGCTGTTGGGACTGCGAAACAGCCTGTGCCGGGACTCCTTGTTGTCGGACAGCAGTCCGCTCGCGGTCACCTGAGGGAACAGGCCGGCCCGCGCCTCGGCGGCAAGGTCGCGGGCCTGGGTGTATTGTTCGGCCATCGCGGCGAGATCGGGATTCTCCGCGGTCAGTTGCTGCTCGAGCTGATTGAGCAGCGGGTCGTTGAACCGCTCCCACCACGGGCCGCGCGGCAGTGTATCGAGTGGATGGGCGACCTTGAAGGGCCGGGATCCCTGATAGTTCGCCGGCAAGATGTAATGCGGCGGGTGATATGGCGGGGCGAGGTCGCAACCGCAGAGGCCGATCACGGCCGCGACAGCCGGGCCGGTCAGTTTCAGGGCTGATCGTCTGTGAGCGGTGAATCGCCGTAAGCTTGGCTGATGGCTGGTCACCGCGACGGGCCTTCGGGCTTCGATCCGTCCTGCGGTTCGGCGGCCATATCGGCGTCGATCATCGCCGATCGCGCGGGTCCTATCGCGGGGATTGGCCGCGCGTTCAACGACGCGGACGTTTTGGGCGCCGTCGGCCCCGTTGGGGGTCGGGCGAATGGCTGGGGATGCGCGGTGTTTCGACCCGGCGGGTAGCCCGCGACCGGTTGCACGATCTTGACCTGCTGTCCATCGAGCAGCCCGAGTGACGGGTTGCCCACCACCCTGTCGGTTGCTTTCAATCCGGAGATGATCTGGACCTCGGTGTCGAGGTTGTGCCCGAGGACGACGTCCTGCAGATGCACCCGGTCCTGGGCGTCCAGCAACGCCACCTGCATCCCCTGGGCACGGAACAGCAGTGCCTGTTCGGGCAGGATCAGCAGGTTCGGCTCGGCTGGAAACGTGAAGTGGACGGTCACGTAGGTGCCCGGCCACAGCGAGCGCGCAGCGTTGTCCACTGTCAGTTCGGTGACGATCGTACGCGTTGACGTAACGACGGCACTGGCGGTGGTCAGGTACTGCGCCGGGATCGGCTTGTCCGGGGCTTGCGGCAACGTCAGCGTCGCCGTGAGGCCCGGCTTCAGAACATCGTCGAATTCCTGCGGCACCGACACGAAGATTCGCATCTTGTGAATGTCGGCGACGCTGAACAGCGGAGCCGAGGCGCTGCGGAGCGTCGCATCGCCGCCAGCGGCGTTGACGTAATCACCGACATTGGTGTGCCGTGCGGTCACGACGCCGTCGAATGGCGCCCTCAGTTGCTTGAACGCGATCAGCGCCTGATAGCGCGCGACATCCTGCTGCGCGGCAGCGACCTGGGCTTTCTGCGCGGCGGCGTCCGCAACCTTCACGTCGACGTCCTGCTGCGACACCGCCTGCGTCCCGGAAAGCGCCGACCAGCGTCTGGCGGTGACCTCGGCCAGCTTGTAACGGGCCTCGACCACGGCGAGGTTCGCCTGTGACGCGGCGAACTGGGCGTCCAGCGCGGGCGTTTCGATGGTCGCGAGCACATCGCCCGCCTTCACCTCCGCGCCGTAATCCTTGTACCAGTGGGACACATAGCCACTGACCTGGGCGTAGATCGGTGCCTGGTACCAAGCCTCGATATTGCCGGGCAAGCTCAGCGTGCGCTTCGGCGGACCGGGTTTCGGCGATACCACCAGGACCCTGGGCAGCGACGCATCCTCGGCGGTCTTCCGCAGGGCCGCGACGGTGTTGTCGCGGGACCAGATCCCGTAAGCGGCGAGCCCGCAGGCGGCAACGATGCCGATGACCGCCAACAGAGATCCGCGACGTACAGATCTTCCCCGTGCGCCCTTGTCGATCATGCGGCTTCTCCCTCGTTCGCCGGCGTCGGTTTGCTGTTCTTGCCGCCATGCAGGATGGCGAAGACACAGGGCACGAACAGCAACGTGGTGACCGTGGCGACCAGAAGGCCGCCGATTACCGCGCGGCCGAGTGGAGCGTTCTGCGTGTTGCTGAACGACATCGGCACCATGCCGACGATCATGGCCAGCGCTGTCATCAGCACCGGCCGGATGCGCGCGTATCCAGCCTCGATCGCCGATTCCACCGGGTTGCCGTTCTCCCGCAGATGATCACGCGCGAAGGCAACCACCAAAATGGTATTCGCGGTCGCGGTTCCCATGCACATGATCGCCCCGGTCAGCGCCGGAACCGACAGCGTGGTGTTGGTGAGGAACAGGATCCAGGAGATCCCGCCCAGGGCAGCGGGCAGAGCGCTGATGATGATGAAGGGGTCGAGCCAGGACTGGAAATTGACGACGATCACCAGGTAGATCAGCACGATCGACAGGGCCAGGCCGGCGATCAACTGGGCGTAGGCGGCGTGCATCGTCGTCGACTGGCCGTTGATGGTGACCGAGGCGCCGCGCGGCAGGCTGGATTGCATGTCCTTGATGATCCGCGCGACCGCGTCGCTGACCGCGCCGAGATCGCGCCCCTCCACGTTGGCGTAGATGTCGATCACCGGCATGATCGCGTAGTGCGAAACGAGCCCCGGCGTGCCGGTCTGCGTGATGCTGGACAGGCCGCCGACGATTTGTGGCTGGACGTTGGTCGGATTGCCGTTGCCGTTGTCGACCGTGACGGTCTGAAGGTCGTTGATGCTGCCCAGTTGATCCTGCGGCGTCTGGATGTTGACCAGATGCGAGATGCCGTTCGTGGTGTCGAGCCAGTAGGTCGGCGCGACCTGGCCGCTGCCTGACAGGACCGCGAGGGCGTTGTTGGCGATGTCCGATTCGGTCAGGCCGGTGCCCAGGGCGAAGGTTCGCCGGGATGACAGCAGCAGGGTCGGCTGGCCCATGACCTGCTGGATTCGAACGTCGGCGATCCCGGCGATCTGCTTCATGCGTGCGGTCATCCTGGTGGCGTAGGCGAAGTTGGTGTCGAGGTCGCGGCCGCTGATCTGGACGTCGATCGGCGAGGGCAGGCCGAAGTTCAGGATCTTCGCGGTGATGTCGCCCGGCAGGAAGCTGAACTCGGTGCCCGGAAAGCGGTTTGTCAGGCCAGTGCGCAGAATCCGCCGATAGCGATCAACCGGAGAGGCCTGGTTGTTGAGCGAGATCGTGATGTCGCAGTCCTGGCTGCCGACCGTGCCGGTGTCGCTGTACGCCTGGTTGATGCCGCTGACCGGCAGGCCGCAGTTAACCAGCGTGCCCGCGACGCGGCCGGGCAACAGGTCGTGGATCTGTTGCTCCACCAGAATTGCGGTCTTGCCCGCCTCCTCGATGCGCGTGCCAACAGGCGCGCGCATGTGCAGATCGAGCTCGCCCGATTTGATGCTGGGGAAGAAGTCCTGACCGGCGAACAGCAACAGCAGAAGTGACGCCAGGGCGCCGCACAGATACAGCACCACGAAGCGCTTCCGGCGCGCGGTAATCGTTTCCAGAACATCACGGTAGCGATCCCGGAAGCGTTCGAAACGCGCCTCGAAGCCAGCCTGGAACCGGGTGAAGAAGCCCGGATGTTCCGGTGCCGGCCTGTGCTGCGCCGCTACCTGGGCGCGCAGCAGCCAGGCCGCCATGGTCGGGGTCAGTGTGCGTGACAGGATGAAGGAGGCGATCATCGCGAAGATGATTGCCTCCGCCAGCGGCAGGAACAGGTAGCCGGCCACGCCGCCGAGCTGCAGCAATGGCAGCCAGACGATGCAGATACAGAGCGTCGAGACAAACGTTGGTACAACGATCTGGTTGGCCGCGTCGATGATCGCGTTCTCCAGGCTCTTGTGCCTGCCATCCGGGTCCACCTCCAGATGCGTGTTGATATTTTCGATCATGACGGTGGCATCGTCGACAAGGATGCCAACCGCGAGCGCGAGGCCGCCCAGCGTCATGACGTTAATGGTCTGGCCGAACCAGGACAGCACCAGGATCGAGCTCAGGATCGAAAGCGGGATGGAGGTGGCCACGATCAGGGTCGAGCGCCAACTGCCGACGAACAGCAGGACGGCGATGCCGGCCAGACAGGCGGCGGTCACCATTTCCTGCACCACGTCTTCGATCGAGGCGCGTACGAACTGGGAGGCGTCGTTGAGCGGGGTGATCGTCACACCGGGCGGCAGGGTCTTGAGCAGTTGCGGAAGTTTGGCGAGCACGCCGCTGACGACGGCCAAAGTGGAGGCATCGCCACTCTTGAGTATCTCGAGCAGGATAGACTGCTGCCCTTTCACCAGAACCGCGTTCTGCTGTGGCGGACCGCCGCGATGGACATAGGCCACGTCGCGCACATAGACGACAGCATTGCCGACCTGCTTGATCGGCAAGTTGTTGAAAGTGTCGATGGCGATGGGTGTGGCATTGGTCTGGACCATGAAATCGATCGCGCCGATCTTCTGATCACCGGCCGGCAGCACGATGTTCTGGGTTCCGAGTGCGTGGCCCACGTCGGTGGCGGACAGGCCGTGCTCCAGCAATTTGGTTTCATCCAGATCGACCTCGACATCCGCCGAGGTGCCCCCATAGGGTGCCGGAATGGCGACGCCAGGCACCGACACCAAGGCCGGACGGATCAGGTTGGACGCCACGTTGTAGATGTCGGATGGCGTCATGTTGTCGCCGGCGACCTGCAGATCGAGTACCGGCACCGAGGACGCGTCGAAGACCAGGATCTCGGGTGGCGTGATCCCCGCCGGAAGCTGCTTGATCACGGTCTGCGAGACGGCGGTGACCTGCGCCTGAGCCGCCGATATGTCGGTTCCGGGTTGAAAGTAGATCTTGACGATGCCGCTGCCGTAGAGCGACTGGCTCTCGATATGCTCGATGTTGGAAACGGTCGTGGTGAGGGAGCGCTCATAATAATAGACCACGCGGCCCGACATGTCGGCGGGCATCAGCCCGTTATAGGTCCAGATCACCGCCACCACCGGGATCTTGATGGGCGGGAAGATGTCGGTCGGGGTCTTGAACACCGCCATCCCGCCGAACAGCAGAATCAGGATGGCGAGTACGACAAAGGTGTAGGGCCGCTTCAGAGCGGTGACGACGATGGCGTTCATCGTGGCCGCGCGACCTGCCCGGCCGTGTCTTCTGACTGCATCCCGCGATCGGGCGCGATGTCGATCGTCTCCGTACCCCGGTCGTTGGATTTACTGTCGGCAATCAGCTTGAGAACGTTTCCCTCGCGGAGGCTCAGGGCTTCGATTGCCGCCCGACGCGCGCCCTGACCGCGCGCACGTGATCTCAGACCCGGTATCACCGGGGCGCCTAGAACCCCCAAGAGAGACATTTACTCAAATCCTGTTCCGTGGCCATATTAAGTTGCGAGCCGGAAGGAGCCATGTTTACTGAGTATTGCGCCGTGGTCGCGCTGACCCCTCCGAGCATTGATTCCGTCTCCCGTATCCGCCAAATGGCGGTTCACTCGCAGTACACAGATCTTGGCGCATCCTGATCAAAGGACGGGTTAAACGCGGGAACTATCGGTAAATCCTGGTCAACGGATCAGCGGTCTGTGAAGATGCGACATTGGATCATTGCCTTCGAAACGCCGAGACAGGCTTCCGCAAACCGTCCTGTGCGCACCAGAGCGATGCCGCGTGCATCAGAGAGGAGGCGATGCCCGCGTGGTCGCGCGCACCACCTTCCGGGTACTCCCGCGGCCCGAGCAGCAGTCACAGCACAGCGAACTCGAGCGGTACACCACATAATGAAGGCTGCCCATTTCTGGTCAAGCAGTGGCGGCACGACCCAGCGGCGCATCGTGTTGAAACCGAGCGTGTGGAAAAGGTTGGCTGCCAGCATCCGGCACCACCGCCATAAACTTCATGGCAATGCTCCGCTGCCCAGGAGAGCAGAGCTGCCGGGTCGCACGAGGCTCCGACCGCCAACGTTGCACATAGCAGGATGCCAGCGACCCACCCGGCCGCCGACGCGGCGCAGCGGCTGATCGGTAGTCCTTGCCCCGGCGTCTACTGCGTCTACTGCGTCGACTGCGTCTGCGCGGCGCATGCTCCAGGCGCTCCATCAGGTCCTTAAGCGCACCGACGCCCGGTGGGGTCTATGCGCGCGCTCTTCCGCCTCCAGCGCCTTTACCGAACCGGCAACCGGCGACAGGCCGGCAAAGCCGGCCGCTGCCACGAGCCCAAGGCTTTGCAGGGGGTGGGCCGCCGCCCATACGTGACCGTCATGGTCATTCTTCTCGCGTCAATGAGGGTCCTGGACAGGTGCCGGAAATACCTCTGGCGAACGCCGGGGACGGTCGAGCGCGCGGCTGTCTGAAGCTCTGAGCCCTTCGAGCGATCGGCATCTCCATTTCTCCGTTGAATGGGTCAGGTGCTGCCGATGGCTGCCACATATGGATCACCACCTCATGAGCAAAGTGAAACCCGGAAAGAGCAGATTTACACCTCCGGTCTCCGATCCTCGTTCATGACATGCGATCTCGGGCGCCTTCATCAGAGAAATATCAGCCTCATCCGAATCGCGAAGCGACCTCGGGCTGATGCAACCTGTTCGGCAAATATGCGCGAGAGCGTTTCCACTCAGGGTGAAAAACGCTTCCAGTGTGGTGGTTCCGAAGTCCGCCATACTGTGGATCATCCCCGGAGCGGACTTCGGAACCACAAACCAACCCGGAAAACAATGCTTTGCCAGTGTCCTCATCGATTCGGAAGTTCATAAGGCGGCTGATCCAGGCATGGCGAACTTCGGAATCGGGACACTAGACGTTCATATTGTTATCAACTTCACCGGTCTGGCCAGGCTGTGCCAAGCCGCTCATCCTGCTGCATTCAGCCAGCCGCAATCGCCGGTGCATTCGTCGATCGGGAGATCCGTGCATCGAGCCATCGCAGGCGGCACCGGACCGCTCGCGCATCATGCGGCGAAACGTCGAAGATGACCTAGATCAAGGTATAATACCCCGAACAATCCCATTGTCCAACTCTGCTTGGGCTGCGCACAAGGATGCGCGGGCCTGGGTAGCCGTCGGTGAGGAAGGCCAGTTGGGACGCGTGGCACAGGATGTCTGCTCGGCAGAGCGGGCAAAGGAAGGTTGGGTTGCCGAAAAAGCCTCTGATCTCGATCGTTGACGATGATGACGCGCTGCGGGATGCGATGAACGGCCTGATGCGGGCGCTCGGCTTCCGCGTCAAGACATTCGCAAGCGCCGAGGAGTTTTTGAAGTTCAATGGTTTGCGCCGTACAGCCTGTCTGATCGCCGATGTGCAGATGCCTCGGATGAGCGGTCCCGAGTTGCACCGTCGGTTGGTAACGTCCGGGGTATCCATTCCCACCATTCTGATGACTGCCTACCCGGAGGACAGCGTACGGATGCGGGCACTCGAGGCCGGCGTCATTGGCTATCTGACCAAGCCGGTCAGCAAGAACGACCTGCTGGCTTGCATTCAGTCGGCCCTCGACTTCGGTTAGCCGGGAAGGGATCAGGAGAAAACGGCCGGCACGGCGTTCAGGGCGAACGAGGCAGTTTAGCGCACGGGCGTCAAAAAAGACCCCGCCGACTGGGGCGGGGTTGAGGTAAGCCGGCATAGGGGGCCGGCTGAGGGAGGAACGATGACAAATCTGGGCGCTTGCCGTCGCCTAAGCTATTGGACTTTTAGGAAAGAGCGGCTACCATTTGGGGGAGTAGGCATTGGACGCAGAGGCTACGATCTGCGCACCGGCGGCGACACCGTGACATTGCCAAAGCTGCCAGCCGTGAGCCGGCTCTCGTGCTCTGGACCGAGAGGCGCCGGGCTACTAATCTAACAAGGCGGATAGCTTCGATGATGTCGTCTCGCCTCACCTCGATCCGCTGAACTCATCGCTGGGCGGCGAGAGTTTCGATGCGCCCCTTTTCTGACCGGAGAAGAGGGCCGAATGGTGTGCAAGGAGTGTTCAATGACGGAAGAGAAGGCGATTGTCTTCGTCGTTGACGACGATTCGTCCATGCGCGATTCCATGCAGAGCCTTGTTCGCTCAGTCGGCCTGGAAGTGCGTTCGTTTGGCTCTGCGCGGGAATTTTTGCAGATCAAGCGGCCCAACGCACCAGGTTGCCTTGTGCTCGACGTCAGATTGCCTGGTGAGAGCGGACTGGATCTTCAGAATGAGCTAACCAAATCAAATATTGATCTTCCGGTCATTTTTGTCACCGGATACGGCGATATTCCCATGACCGTCCGCGCGATGAAGGCCGGAGCCGTTGAGTTTCTGTCCAAGCCGTTCCGCGCCCAGGACCTGCTCGACGCGATTCGGCTGGCGATCGAGAAAAGCCGCGCCTGGCGCCGCGATGCGGCCGTTATTGCTGACCTTCAGTTATGTTACGCCTCTCTGACAACGCGCGAAAGGGAAGTCTTGGCGCTCGTCGTCACTGGCCGAATGAACAAGCAGATCGCGGCGGAGCTCGATGTTGGCGAGGTCACAGTGAAGGTCCATCGCGGACAAGTCATGCGCAAGATGCGCGCCAAGTCGCTGGCTGAGCTTGTGCGTGTCGCGGACAAACTCGGCATTTCCGCATCAAAAGCATAGCCAAGTATAGCAAGAGCATGATCGCGCTGAGCGGAACGTCCCCGGCGTGTGAATCGTGCGATCAAACAAGACCTAGTAGAGCGCTTTGACGGTGACTGGAAATAGCCATTGTGGCGGAAGTAGTTGGCGTATTCCCCGGGACTAAAGCTATCGCATAGGTCTCCCAGTGCCTTCCATAACGCCTCGGCAGTCCGGATCGCCTTGGCTCGTAGCAGTGACTTCAGCTTGGAGAATGCCAACTCGATTGGATTAAGGTCGGGGCTGTAGGGCGGAATGAACAGCAGCTTGGCGCTGACCGCCTCTATTGCCTCGCGAACACCGGCCATTTTATGGACCCTCAGGTTGTCCATGATGACGACATCGCCCGGCTTCAGCGTCGGCACCAGCACCTGCTCGACGTAGGCCAGGAACAGTTCCCCGTTGATCGCACCATCAATGGCAAGCGGAGCGGTCAAGCCGTCGCAACGCAGCGCGCCGACGAAGGTTGTCGTCTTCCAGTGCCCATGCGGCACGGCAGCGACTAGGCGATGGCCACGTTTTGCCCGGCCATAGCGCCGCGCCATGTTGGTCTTTACCCAGGTTTCATCAATGAAAACAAGCCTTGACGGCGTCAGCTTGGGCTGCTCCTCGCACCATTTGACGCGCGCCTCAGCAACGTCCTCACGCGCTTGCTCGGCGGCGTGGAAGGACTTTTTTAAAACTCAGATCAAGCTCAGCCAGAGTCTTGTTCATCAGTCCGGTGCTCGCCGAGACCTTGTGCGTTTCAAGCAGCCAGGCGCGCAATTCCGCGATCGTCGCATCGGGACGGCTGCTCACCTGCTCCAGGATTGCCGGATGCAGGCCGCTCAGCTTAGGCGCCACATGGCAGCGTTGCGGCCGCGCCGTCTTTTGCCCGGTTAGCCTACGGCGCGACAGAACCTTTGAGACGTAGGACACACTCACACGCAGCATGGTCGCGATCCGGCCGACCGGCTCGCCATCGTCCGCAGCGGCGAAAACACGTTCCCGGAGATCCTGCGAATAGGATTTGCCACGCCGCCAAAGCATCTTACCCCCGGTGAAAACCGGAGACCTACGAATCGTACTTCGGGGCCGTTTCGGAACCCCCATTTTTGCATGGCTGCGATTCCAGTCAGGCTGAAAGCGCTATAGCGCGCAACCTTTTCAGTCATGACGCCGTGTTGCGTATCATTTGCCGAAGAGATCCTGCAGCAGATTCTTGGGCGTGTTGAGGATTTTCTTCGCTGCATTGGCGGGCACCGCGAGCACCGATGGCGGCGAATGTGGCTGCGGACCGCCCGGCCCACCGCGCGCGATAGCGAGCTGATTCGCACATTCATCGCCGCCTGTGCTGAGTCGATCTGGGCCGCCGAGCGCGCCGGAGATCACCCCAATCGGCACTTCGGCCAGGTTCTCCGCAGACTGCGCGAGGCCCACGATGTTGGCCTGCGCCGAGTTCGCCGCATCGATGTGCGCCTTCGGATGCTTGATCGTCCCGTTGACGATCAGCGGCGCGGTGATGCCGGTATCGGCGAGCCGCGCTAGCGGTCGCAAGCGAAGCGAGAGCGCTTCGTCGGCGAGGTTGATCGTGCCGCTGGCGGTCACCTTGACCCGTGCGGAATCGAGATACAGCGTGCGGAACGTCGCCAGCCCACCATGCGCGTCCAACCGCGCCGCGAAGCAGCGCAGCGCGCTGCCACCGCCGAGGATCTGGCCAGGAAAGATCAGCGATAGCGGCAGGCTCGCCGAGGTCAGGATCGGCCCGAGCACGCGGTTGAGCGAGGCATTGTCGATTTGCCCGTTCACCATCGCCAGCCCGAGCGTCCCGTTCAACTCCGCGGCGATCGCGTGCAGGCTATCCCCGGCGCCATTGAGATTGGCGTCCACTTCGAGCAAGCCCGACGCGTCGGACGGCAGCCCGAGCATCAGCGCCAGCGCACGCACCGACAGGCCTGGCGCGTGCAGCACCAGCGCCACCGCCGGCTTCGGTCGGTTGGCGTCGATCATCAGCCGCCCGCTCATTTTGCCGGCAGGAAGTGCCCCGCTGATCGGATCGAGCACAAGCTTGCCGCCCTTGAGCACGAAATGCCCGGCGATGTCACGATGCGTCTCGCCGCCGGTGTGCAGTTCGCCAATGCCCAACTGGACATCCGCGTCGGCATCGCGCAGCACGCCAAGGCCAAGCGGGGCGTCGGAGAACAGCAATTTTGGATTGCCGCGCCGCGCCGGCGGCAGCACGGGCGTGGCTGGCGGCGTCGCGGCCTGTGGGCCCGCCGCGGCTGGGGGCACTGGCGGATTGACCGACTTCATCTCAAGCAGCGCATCGAGATCGATCCGCTTGGACGTCACGTTCCCTGAAATCGATGGAGGCTGGGCGAACATCACCGACGCGTCGCCAGCAATGTCGCCCTGCGGCAGGGTCAGCGTTGCTTGCGTCAGCACCATGCCCTTGGCGAACCCGCCCGGCGCCTCGGCAAGATGCACATCGAGCGCGACATTCTTCACGTCTGGCACCGGTTGCTGTAGCAGCGCCGCCAATGGCGCCAGCGCCGGAATGCGCGCGCTCACCGCAAGCTCCGCCCCCGCCATGCGCGCCGGATCGGCCAGCGTGCCCTTCGCCGTCGCCATGGCTCCCGCGGCCGCGAGCGAGACGTCTACCGGGAATGGCTGCCCGCCGATCAGCGCGCTCGGCGCACCAAGCGTCGACGAGATGGTCAGCGGTGCGTCAGCATAGTTGCCGGCGGCTTGCACGGTGACCGGCTGATCCGGCTGCGGCGCCCGAATAGCCACCTGTGTCAGCGTCAGCCCTGGCGCATATGCGGACAGGTCGGATGCCCCGGCATGAAGCGTGAAATCGCTGACCCGCGTGAGCAGCGGCCCGCTATCCGCGACATTCACGCTGAAGCTCAACTCCCGCACCGACGGCAGCGGCCTGCCCGGAACGAAAGGTTGAAGCTGCGCCAGGTCCGCCAGGTGCCCGCTTGCTTTGCCCGAATAGCTTGCCGGCTGCAGGGGCGTCGTCGATTGCGCATCCACCGACAACGCCGCGCCGTTCGAGTTAATCGTCAGCCTCACCGGCCACGGTGTCTTCGCGGCCGTATCGCTCAGCCGCGCCATCGAACCCGTCTCGCCCTTGGCCTCAAACCGAGTCCCCGCACAAGTTGCGACGAGCTGGAACGTCACGGGAGACGTCTCGCTCGGCTCCAGCAATTCAAACGAATTCAGTGTGCCAGTAACGGCCTGCCCCGTGATGCCGTTGCGCCAAGTCAGCGTGCCATCCTCGACCGTCATCGATTTGACGTCGATGTCCATTGGCTCCCCCGGCGCCGCGGCGGCTGTCTGCGCGTCAGTCGGCGTGGCCGGCTTAGTGAACAGCCAGTTGCCGCGACCGGCCTGAGTCGTCTCAATCAGAACGTCCGGCTTGATTATCGTCAGCCGACGAATGTCGAGGCGATTCGACAGCAGCGGCAGCAGGGCTACCTCCCCTGCGATGCTTTGCGCGGTCACCATTTGCGGTCGGGAGCCGCCGTCGGAGTTGGCAAGCGCCACGTCGCGTGCCTCGATTAGCGGCACTAGTGACCATTTCAGCGAGATTGGGCCGTTTAGCGACAGCTCACGCCCCGTTGCGTGCATCACCGCATTTTGGATGCGCGGCTTCCAGCCGTTAGGATCGAAGGTAGCAATGAAAATGCCGATCCCGGTAATCGGCAGGACCACCACCAGGCCGGTAACAATCACCAGGATTCTGCGCCAGCGCATGGAAGATTTTCCCCCATCATGCCCGCAGCTCAAGCGCACCGCGGCAGCGCCTCGAAGCCCAGCCTCGCGCGCATACTCCTCATGCGCGGCAGCAAGTCTGCCCGCACCGTCAGCCGCCCTCCCGCCAGATGGGTCGGGCGCACGCAAATGTGGCGGTCCGACATTCCCTCGACCACCGTAACGCCATCCGGGCCCCAGAGGTCGTTGCCGAGAATGGGCACGTCCAGCCTGCGCGCGCAAGAACCGCTGTTGATACGTTGGCCCGGTGAGCCACTGCGACTCAACCAGCGCTCATTCGGCTGCTTGATCGAGCTTGCCGTAATCGGTCATCGCCCGCGCGCTCGATCGTCCAGCGATGCCTCGCGGGGTTCGGTCGAAATCACGGTCTTGCCGAGGACTTCGAGGCGACAGTTGTCGCCGGCACTAGACCATTTTCATCCTGACTGTGCATGCCGAAAATGGTCTAGTTCATTGTTTGATCGCATGATTCACGCGCAGGGGACGTTCCGCTCAGCGCGATCACGCTCTAATTTCCTCTGCGCCGCTTCGGCATTGCTACCATGCGGGCGACTTTGTGGTTTCGCACGAGTTCAGGATTGGACTGCGGGCTACCAAGCCGCTGTCCCCAGACAAGGTATTGGACATGCAGCACGCCGTCTGCTTCCGCCAATCGCGGCCTCACAGCAGACATTCGGGTTTCGGCCAACAACGCCGCGGCATCTACACCGGGCAGATGGGTCGCGTCCCCTACCCCCGCGCGGCGATATTCTCCGCCAGGCGCGCTGCGTCCTGTTCCACCCCAAAGATGAAGCTCGACGCCCGGCGGGACAGAAAGGGCAGCCCCAGGACATACAGCCCGGGCACCTCAGTGATGCCGCGCCGATGCACCGGCGCCCTGCGCGTGTCCAACGCACCGACCTGCAACCAGCCGAAATCGAACGCAAATCCGGTCGCCCAGATGATCGTGGTGATCCCGGCATCGCGCAGGTCGAGCCGTAGGATCGGGGCGGTGACGCAGGACGGCTCCGGTTCCACCACGCGCGCCGCCGGCTCCTCGGGCAGGTCGAGGCCTTCGCGCGCCGTGTAGGCGTCGGCCGCTTCGAGCAGGGAAAGATAGTTCGCGTCGCCGGCCGCGAGATCGCGCGCCAAGCCGGCAGCGAAGTGCATCACGCCGTCGGCGAAGGCGTCCGCCCGGCCCAGCAGCGTGATGCCGCGCGCGGCCAGGTGGCGGAAGTCGATGGTGTAACCGCCGTAGGCGCCGCTGACCGCGATGGTGACGTGCGCTTTCGCCGGGTCGCGGGTCTCGGCGTCCCAAAGGCCCAGGACGTCCAGCCAGAAGCAGTAGTCCTTGCCGCGATAGCGTCGCGGCGGGCGCTCGTGCTGGCCGACGCACAGATAGACGCGCCGGCCGGCGCGCGACAGCTCGTCGGCGATCTGGGTGCCGGAGGAGCCGGCGCCCACCACCAGTATGGCGCCGGGCGGCAACCGGTCCGGGTTGCGGTAGGCGGTGGAGTGCATCTGCGTGATGCCGGGGTCCGGCGGCACCAGGGGCGGGATGATGCCGCGCTGGAACGGCCCGGTGGCGGCCACGACATTGGTGGCCTCGATCGGGCCGGCGGAGGTTTCGGCATGGAAGCCGGTGCCGTCCGGCTTGCGGTGCACCGCGGTCACGGCGACGCCGCAGCGGATCGGGGCGGCGATGTGGGCGGCATAGGCGGTGAAGTAGTCCGCCATCTGGTCGCGCGAGGCGAAGCCGTCGGGGTCGACGCCGGCGATGGGGAGGTCGGGGAAGCGGTCGTGCCAAGCGGGGCCGTTGGCGTGCAGCGCGTCCCAGCGCTCGGTGCGCCAGCGTTCAGCGATGCGGTGGCGTTCCAGGATGAGGTGAGACCGGCCGCGCTGGCGCAGCTGGGCGCTCATCATCAGGCCGGCTTGGCCGCCGCCGACGATCAGGGTCTCGACTTTCTCCACGGGCACGGGACGGTCCTGTTTCGGTTGGGAAGACTGATGCACGGGAAGCGCGGGGGCACAAGCTGGTTTGCGCTTCGCGATTGTTCATCGAAACTCGGCTGGACCGCCTTCGACGAGATTGAGGCGCAGCAGCGGAAGGATTGAGGTAACGACAGTGGGGCGTGTCACGGGCGCCTCAATCCCCGCACTCTGCAATAATAAATCGATCAGGATCGCGAGTTCGCAGGCGGGCTCGCTAGCCATTGGACGAGTTTCTCGCTCAAAGGGTCCGGCTACCCTTTAGCCGGGGCGGGTAGCTCAACGGAGAGCGCGCGCTCGATAAGCGCAAGGGCGGCCGATTCAACTCCGGCCCCGGCCCACCAGCGTCTCGATAGTCTGGTGGGTCGATCCATTAGCTGCCGGACGCCAACTGAGCCGATCGAAGACGGGCGGGCAGGGCGCACCGCGGATAACCGATCTATCTTCAAAAAACTCGCGGAAAGCCGAGAGTCAGCTGCGGAACGACAACGATCGTCTTGTCGGAGGTGTTCGACAACGGCCATGTGTGCTTGTTGGGGAGCGACAGGCTCGTGAACTGGATCGAGACGGCGTTGAGCAGCTTCTGGGTCACCGACGCATTCAGGTTCAACGGAGGCCCCTCGAATGCCTTTGTGATCGTCCCCGCAACGAGCTGGTTGGCCTTCGAGTTATCGGTCTGAAGCGCCGACTTGATTTGGGCAAGAATGGCATTCGCGTTCGTGCACCAATCGGCCGGGAATCCGACTTGAATGTTCCAATTGTGCAACGCGAGATCAAAGAAGACGCCGAGATGGGGCGAAGTATCCGGTGTGAGCTGGATGCCGAAATCGATATCCGCCCCGGACCTGTCTCCGACCACGCTGATGCCCCAGGGGTTGGCGGTCAACATGGTGTCGCCGGGGAGGCCGCCCCCTGCCAGGCCCGAACTGATCAGCCCAGCGGAGACCCCATCCGATGATGGGATGGTGGGCTGGAACACGAAGATGTCGAAAGTCTTCTCCGGCGAGAGGTGCGTCCGGGGGAACAGGCCAGACCGATAGAATGGCTTGCCATGCACCGTGACCAGGAACGAGACGTTCTGCACGAATGAGTTGAGCGAGGCTGGAATGTCCGGTAGGCTGAAACTCCCGTCCGACGCGCTCGCTGTCGCAACAAAGGGGAGAGGCATGGCTGGCAAAGCGGGTATGATTTGCATCCAGGCCATTAGGATCACGCTGACCCCACTGCTCTTGGTTGGGACGAAACCGCCGCCATGACCCCCGTCCCCAAGAATGATCGGAGCGAAGAATTCGGTCGGATTGGTGATGGTGTGGATGGCGCCCTTGGTAGGCATGGGTGAACGTTCCTTTCGGATTAGGCTCCGCCCTCTGGACGGGCTTGGTCTCGCGCTCACCTATCATACCGATAACAAGATAACTACGATTACCTGCCGAATTGGCAACTATTTCTCGTGGCCATTACCGATCGCCCCATGCCGCGTTTCCGGATGGAGCGCTCCATACGCTCCTTACGGCGCCTGGTGAATAGCGCCCGTTCGGCGATTGGGGCGGTTCTGTCGCAAATTCCTCAAGTGGCCGAGATCGGTTTGAGAGCCTGGGATTGCTTCATGCCGCTAGCGAATAGAACGCCTGCGCCGGACGGAATTTCGCTTTCGTTCGCAGTTGGCCCTTCCGGATCATGTGCATCAGTTCAATGCCTGTGAGCGTCACCGTGAGCTGATCGGAACGATTTGAACCCCAGCATTGGTCGCACCAAACCTTTGACGGCTCGATGATCTTGTTCAACGATGTTGTTGAGGTACTTCACCTGCCGGATCTCGATGCCAGCCTCATGATCCTTGTTGTAGCTTTCGATCGCCGCCGTGTTGGCGCCGCTCTTGTCGATCGTGATTTTCTCCGGCGCTCCGTTCTGTCCGATCGCCTTGCGTAAGAAACGCAGCGCCGCCTTGCGATCCCGTCTGGCCGTCAACAGGAAGTCTACCGGGGCACCGGCCTTGTCAACCGCGCGATACAGATACTTCCAAGCGCCCTTGATCCGTACATAGGTCTCATCCATTCGCCAACTGGACCCGACCGGGCGTTTGCGCGCGCGGAATTGCTGGTCCAGGAGCGGGACATATTGAGCACCCACCGGTTCAGCGTCGAATGATCGACCTCCACGCCGCGCTCCTGCATCATTTCCTCGAGCTGACGATAGCTGATCGGATACGCCACGTACCACCGCACACCCCACAGGATCACCTCCCGCTCGAAGTGGCTACCCTTGAACTCGATCATCGCCCGTCATCCCATGACGTCGCCGGCGATCTTATGCCAAGCCGCAGGCAACCGAAATTTTGCGACAGAACCGCATGGCGCCGTACCCTTACGATACCGCTATATCGACGGATCGGCGGCTGGCCGCTTTGGATGTCCAACCGCGACAAGCAGAGCTTCGTTCTTGGCATTGCCAACGAGCCGTCGACCCGGAGCGGACGTTGGGGCGACCATAGCTTGATGCCGGGAAGAACCGTGTTCATGGTACATCGGCTCTGGCATAGTGCCGGCGAAAGCTGCTGATGGCCAATGCGCGCTGATGCGCCAGCTTGCTTTACCGACGGCGACAACCGGCTTGCCGACGGAGTGTGGCAATTGGACCTATTCTTTCCATTCGGCGGTACGGAAGAGGACAGTCTCCAGGTCTTGTGGGAAGACGGCGAGCGCGTCTTCGGCCGAGGGTGGCGCCAGCGCGCGGATGGCCACCGCCTTGCCGTGCTGGCGGTAGTGCCCGTTGTCGAGCACCCTTCACCGGACACCCTCGACCGCCTTGCTCACGAATACGGATACAAGGATGACCTCGACGGAGCGTGGGCGGCGCGACCGCTGGAGCTCGTCCGCGAACGCGGCCGGACCATGCTGGTGTTAGAGGACCCGGGCGGCGAACCGCTGGAAGGCCTGCTCGCCCAGCCGATGGCGGTGGACAGCTTCCTGCCCTTGGCCGTCGGCATCGCCACAGCCCTCGGCAAGCTCCACGAGCGCGGCTTGGTGCACAAGGACCTGAAGCCCCTTCATCTCCTGGTGAACTGCGCAGACGGACAGGTTCGGCTCACCGGCTTGGGCATCGCGTCCCGCCTTCCACGCGAGCGGCAGGCGCCCTCGCTGCCCGAGTTCATAGCGGGCACGCTCGCCTATATGGCCCCCGAACAGACGGGACGGATGAACCGCTCGATCGACGCGCGCAGCGACCTCTACGCGCTCGGCGTGACGCTCTACCAGGTGCTCACGGGCAGCTTGCCATTCGCCGCGACCGAGCCGATGGAGTGGGTGCATTGCCATATTGCCCGCTGGCCGGTGCCGCCGGCTGAGCGACTTCCTGGCGTGCCGGCGGTACTCTCGGCCATCATCATGAAGCTGCTCGCCAAGACCGCCGAGGAGCGCTACCAAACCGCGGCCGGCCTGGAGCGCGACCTCCGGCGCTGCCTGACCCAATGGGAGGCCCACGGCCGCATCGACGCTTTTCCGCTTGGCGAAGACGACACGCCGGACCGGCTGCTGATTTCCAGAAAAGCTTTACGGGAGAACGCGCGAGGTGGATGCCTTGCTCGCCTCCTTCGATCGCGTGGTTACGAGTGGCGCGCCGGAGCTGGTGCTGGTCTCGGGCTATGCCGGCATCGGCAAATCCGCCGTCGTCCACGAGCTGCACAAGGCGCTGGTGCCACCGCGTGGCCTCTTCGCCTCGGGCAAGTTTGACCAGTACAAACGCGACATTCCGTATGCGACGCTGGTCCAGGCGTTTCAGAGTCTGGTGCGGCCTCTTCTGGGCCAGAGCGAGGCCAAGTTGGCGCGTTGGCGTGAGACGCTGCTGGAGGCACTGGGGCCGAACGGACGGCTCATGGTCGACCTCGTCCCCGAACTGAACCTTGTCGTCGGAGAACAGCCGCCGGTCCCCGAACTGCCGCAACAGGATGCGCAAAGGCGTTTCCAACTGGTGTTCCGGCAATTCATCGGCGTATTTGCGCGGCCGGAACATCCACTGGCGCTGTTCCTCGACGATTTGCAGTGGCTCGACGCGGCGACACTCGATCTGATCGAGGACCTGCTGACCCAGGCGGACGTAAGGCACCTACTGCTGATCGGCGCCTACCGGGACAACGAGGTCGATGCTGCTCATCCGCTGATGCAGAAGCTTGAAGCAATCAAGCACGAAGGTGGAAAGGTAGAAAAAATCACCCTCGCGCCGCTGGCCCATGAGCATGTCGAGCAGTTGATCGCGGACGCGATGCGCTGCGAGCTGCAGCGCGCCGTACCACTGACGCGGTTGGTGCTCGAGAAGACGGAAGGCAACCCGTTCTTCGTTATTCAGTTTCTTTACGCCCTCGCCGAGGAGCACTTGCTCGCGTTCGATTATCATGCATCGCGTTGGACGTGGGACGTCGAACATATTCGCGCCAAGGGTTACACCGACAATGTGGTGGACCTCATGGTGGGCAAGCTCGCGCGCCTGCCGGCCGACACGCAGAGGGCGCTGCAGCTCCTGGCCTGTCTCGGCAACGTCGCCGAGATTGCAATGCTTTCGATCGTTCTTGGGGTCGCTGCGGCACAGGTCGATGCGGCGCTGTCGGAGGCGGTGCGTCAGGAGCTGGTCGAGCCGCTGGACGGGTCCTATCGGTTTGTTCACGACCGGGTGCACGAAGCCGCCTATTCGCTGATCCCGCAAGCATCGCGTGCCGCAGACCATCTGCGGATCGGCCGGCTGCTGGTGGCACACACGCCGCCGGCGAAGCTTGAGGAGGCGATCTTCGAGATCGTCAACCAGCTCAACCGCAGCGCGGTGCTGATCGCCGCGCCAGACGAGCGTGAGCAACTGGCCGAACTCAACCTGATCGCCGGCAAGCGCGCCAAGGCTTCGACCGCTTACGCCTCGGCGCTCACCTATCTCATCGCTGGTGCGGCACAGTTGGCTGAGGATTGCTGGGAACGCCGGCACGAATTAATCTTTGGGCTGGAGCTGGATCGGGCCGAATGCGAGTTCCGCACTAGCGCCCTGGCGGAAGCGGAGCAACGCCTGGCGGCGCTCTCAACCCGCGCCGCAGATATAGCGGAACGCGCCACGGTCGCGTGCTTGCGCTTGGATCTGTACACGACCCTCGATCAGGGCAGCCGCGCCGTTGCCGTCGGCCTCGACTGCCTTCGATATCTTGGCATCGACTGGTCGCCAAATCCGACGGAAGAAGAAGCGCGGCGAGAATACGATCGGATCTGGTCGCAACTCGGGGGTCGGCCGATTGAGGCTTTGATTGAGCTGCCTTTGATGAGCGACCCAGTATCCCTCGCGACCATGGATGTTCTGGCCAGGCTCGGAATACCTTCATTGTATACGGATGCGAACCTGCTTCTCCTGGTCACCTGCCGAAGGGTCAATCTCAGCCTCGAACGCGGCAACTGCGCGGCTTCGTGCATCGCCTATGTGTGGCTGTCGATGATCGCCGGCGCACGCTTCGGCGACTATCAGAGCGTATATCGCTTCGGTAAGCTCGGCTGTGACCTGGTCGAAGAACGCGGATTGACGCGTTTCCAAGCCAGGACCTATACGGACTTTGTCTATGGCGTTCTGCCCTCGACGAGACATGTGCTGACTGGCCGCGATCTGCTGCGCCGCGCGTTTGAGGTGGCAAACACGACCGGCGACCTCATTTACGCCGGCTTGTGCTGCAACCAATTGAGCACGAACTTTCTCATGGCGGGCGATCCGCTTGCCGAGGCGGAACGCGAAGCCGAGCATGGCCTCGCATTCGCGCACAGGGCGCGGTTCGGGCTAATCATTGACCGTATCGCCATCGAACTCGCGCTGATCCGGACTCTTCGGGGACTGACGCCAAAATTCGGCTGCTTTAACGATGCGCAGTTCGATGAGTCCCGGATGGAACGCCATTTGGCCGGCAATCCGAATCTGGCGCGGGCCGAGTTCTTATATTGGGTCCGTAGGCTGCAGGCCCGCTTCTTTGCCGGCGACTACGTGTTGGCCATCGAGGCCTCGTCGCGGGCTCAACGGCTACTGTGGCCATGGCCGTGCACCTTCGAGAGTGTCGAATATCAATTTTACAGCGCGCTGTCCCGCGCCGCCTCCTGCGATTCGGTGGCAGCTGATGAGCGGCAGCAGCACCTGGATGCGATCGCAGTGCATCACAAGCAACTTCAGCTCTTGGCAGCGAATTGCCCAGAGAATTTCGAGAACCGCGCCGCCCTGGTCGGCGCTGAGATCGCACGCCTGGAGGGCCGAGAGCTCGATGCCGAGCGCCTCTACGAACAGGCCATCCGCTCGGCTCGCGCTAATGGATTCGTGCACAACGAGGCACTGGCGAACGAACTCGCCGGGCGCTTCTACGCGGCGCGTGGGTTCGACAGGTTCGCGCAAGTATGTGTGCAGGACGCCCGCTATGGTTACGTCCGTTGGGGAGCCACCGGCAAGGTACGGCAACTCGATCAGCTGCATCCGCGGCTCCGGGAGGCAGAGCCGGTCTCCAGGCCGACCGGCACGATCGGGGCGCCGGTCGAACACCTCGATCTCGCAACGGTGCTCAAGGTGTCGCAAGCCGTGTCGAGCGAGATCGTGCTGGAAAGGCTGCTCGACACACTGATGCGCACGGCGATCGAGCAGGCCGGGGCTCAACGGGGGCTGTTGCTTACCCCACAGGGGACGGAACAGCGGATCGCGGCGGAAGTCACGACCCCTGGTGACACCGTCAAGGTGCTCCTGCGCGACGCGCCGATGACCGCCGCGCTGCCGGAGTCGATCCTCCATTACGTCGTGCGTACGCACGAGGCCGTGATTCTCGACGACGCCGCGGCCGAGAACCCATTTGCCGCGGACACCTATTTTCATCAGCACCAGGCCCGTTCCATTCTCTGCCTGCCGTTGATCAACCAGAGCAAGCTCATCGGGGTGCTTTACCTGGAAAACAACCTGGCCCCGCACGTGTTCACGCCGGCCCGGATCGCGGTGCTGAAACTGCTCGCCTCGCAGGCCGCGATCTCGCTGGAAAATACGCGCTTGTACCGCGATGTCGTGGAACGTGAGGCCAGGATCCGGCGTTTGGTTGATGCCAATATCATCGGGATCTTCCTCTGGGAGTTCGAAGGGCAGATCATCGAGGCCAATGACGCGTTCCTCCGCATGGTGGGGCACGATCGTGAGGATCTCGTCGCCGGCCGCCTGCGCTGGACGGACCTGACGCCGCCGGAATGGCGCAAGCGTCATGAACAGATCTGGACGCCTGAGATCAGGATGACCGGGACCCTACAACCCTTCGAGAAGGAGTATTTCCGGAAAGACGGCAGCCGCGTATCCGTGCTGGTCGGCGCGGCAGCTTTCGACGAAAGCGGGAACCAAGGCGTCTCATTCGTGCTCGATCTGACCGAGCGCAAGCGGGCGGAAGCTGAAGCCCGCGAGAGCGAGCGGCGCTATCGCGAGGTGCAAATGGAGCTGGCGCACTCCAACCGGGTCGCGACGATGGGGCAGCTCACCGCCTCGATTGCCCATGAGGTCAAGCAACCGATCGGCGCGACGGCCACCAATGCTGAGGCTGCCTTACGCTGGCTGGGCGCCCGGCGGCCGAACCTGCAGGAGGCCAGGCAGGCGCTCGATCGCATCGTCAATGACTCGATGCGAGCGGGCGACATCATCGACCGAATTCGCGATCTGATCAAAAAAGCGCCGCCGCGCAAGGGCGGTGTGGACATCAACGAGGCCATCCGCGAGGTGATTGAGCTCACCCGCGGCGAAGCGGCAAAGTCTGGCGTCTCGATGCAGACGCGCCTCCCGGAGGGCTTGCCGCTCATTCACGGCGATCGGGTCCAACTGCAACAAGTGATCCTCAATTTGATCGTCAATGCCGTGGAGGCGATGAGCGACATTGCCGACGCACCGCGCGCGTTGCTGATCACCACAGGGCAGGCCGAGTTCGAGCGGCGTGCTCGTCTCGGTGCGGGACACAGGTCCGGGACTGGCGCCGGCGACCGTCGAGCGCCTGTTCGAGGCCTTCTACACGACCAAGGCGAGCGGCCTGGGGCTGGGGCTATCGATTTGCCGGTCGATCATCGAAGCGCACGGCGGCCGATTGTGGGCGAGCACGAACGTGCCCCGCGGTGCCATCTTTCACTTCACGGTACCTGGCCTCTCGCGCAGCGCATCGTGATAGAGGGCGCTGGGGCTGTGACGGTGTCTATACGACCGGTGTGTCAAAGCATGCCGGGCGCGTCTGTGGTCGAAAGCGGCGAGTTCCCAGAGCCGTCGCAGTGCCGGATTTGTGTCGCCCTGACTGGCGCTGCCCTGCTTTGAGCCGGGCCGACCTTCCGAACGCATCTCGTCTCCCCGGCATCCCCGATGGCGCGCTACCCGACCTTGGCTTCCCGGGCAGCGCAGAAGATCACCGTTCGGCCGCAACCCAGAAGCGCGGCGA
Source organism: uncultured Alphaproteobacteria bacterium (assembly GCA_963817185.1). Taxonomy (GTDB): domain Bacteria; phylum Pseudomonadota; class Alphaproteobacteria; order Acetobacterales; family Acetobacteraceae; genus Rhodopila. Next base: position 1,382,150 of record CAWFNN010000009.1, read on the forward strand.
TCTCGCCCAGGCTCTTGCCTTCGACAAGTGCAAGCGCGCCGCCTCGGCTCTCTGAGACGGGCGTAGGGTGTTTCTCCTGCCGGTATGGACGCCGCGCCGCCTGGCATCAGCCATGCCAGGCTTAACGCGATCGCGGATCAGCTCGCGCTCGAACTCTGCGATCTTGGCCATCATTCCAAACACCAGGCGGCCGGCGGCTGTCTTCAGGTCGATACCGAGCGTGGTGATGATGATGTGGACGCCGCGCGCATCCAGGTCTTTCGCGGTCTGCAACGCGTCCAGCGTCGATCGGCCCAGCCTGTCCACCTTCGACACCACAAGCCTGTCACCGTCGCCCAAGCGGGCCAGCAGAGCGGCATACAGCGGCCTATCGGCGCCGGCTTTGCCGCTGGCCTTCTGCGCTGATCTGAAGACCGAGCTCCTTATCCTCGGTCGAAACTCGCGAGTAACCCCATGTCCTGCCCATCTGTTTCTCCTACGTTACGGAACGGCGCCGCGGAACAATAGGAGCGGCAGAATTGTCGCAAGCAAAATGTTCCGTAAAGTGAAGGTTTCGGCACGGCGGTGCACTTAGGGCGGCACGCCAGCCTCCTCCCCGGAAGCGGACATCGCCTATCATCCGGAGGACGGCTGTGTTGGGTGGATTTCGATCTGTCCGCTTTCGGGGGACAACCGCCGCAAGCAGGCGCTCGTCCTTCGGCACGGTCTGGCCGAAAGCGGAATGACAGCTTACGGGCGAAGAACTCGAAAAGCTGTCATTCGTAACGCTGCTTAGCGCCTATGGCGAGCCGTCGTTCGTCATTTCCGGTCGGGTTGGTCGCACGCCTGGGCTGCAGCCGACCCGCGTCGGGCACCTGACGGGCGGTGGACATCGGCTTGTCCCGCCGGTTCGTCCAGGATCGAGACGGTCGCGGTCATGCCGGCTGACAGCACGATCGGGCATGGTACGTCGTCCAACTCCACCCGGATGGGGATGCGTTGCGCGAGACGCACCCAAGTGAAAACCGGGTTCACCGACGGAAGGCCTTGCACCCCCGGCACAGAGTCCGCAACGTTGATGCCGTGGCCAAACCCGGCGACATGCCCCGACGCAGGCCGGTCTGGATAAGCCATCAGCACCATCCGTGCGCTATCGCCGACCCGGATGCGCGGCAGCTGGGTTTCCTCGAAATAACCGACCACCCAGAAGCTGTCCGCATTCACGAGCGTCACCGCCGCTTGGCCGGCCGTGGCGAAGCCTCCTTGTTGCAGGATCAAATCTGAAACCCAGCCATTTACGGGTGAGCGGATGGTAGTGCGCTCCAGGTCGAGCCTCGCCTGATCGAGGGCGCCGGTTGCTTCCAGCACCGCATCGTTGGCGGCCTGAGCGATCCCAGTGGAATTTTGTCGCTGTTCAGCGGACACGGAGAGGTCGGACAGCTGGGACCGACGCCTCGCCTCCGCTTCCAGATAGTTTGCCTGGGCCTGGGCCTGCGCCAGCCGTCCAGTCGCCTGCTTGAGTTTGTTCTCGTAGCTGCGGGGATCAATCTGAAACAACAGGTCGCCCTGGTGTACAAACTGGACACCCGTGACGGCCAGCGAAACGACCGTGCCCGACACCTCGGGTGCCACTTGGACGGTGTAGACCCGCACCCGTCCATCTCGCGTCCACGGTGTGTATTCATAGTAGTTCCATGCCATCCAGGCGAGGCCGATCGCAGCGCCGAACGCAATCAACGTCGCGATGAAATTGAATGCGGCGGGCGGCGCCCACGGGCGCGTTGGCATCGTTACGCCCCACCGAAACGGAGCGACAGGATCAATAGTGCGGTGATCACGACCAGCAGGCTCAGGTCAAACAAGGCTCGATTCCATACGAAACGGTTGATGCCGGTTTTATCCAGAAGACGTCGCAAGATGAGCGAGATGACCAATGCCACGGCCAAACAAATCAAGGCCGGGCTGACGAATACGCCGAGCAGGTCGATTTCGCGCAAAGTGATCACCGCACGTTTCCCCCGGGAAGACCGGGCCAGGGTTCCAACTCGCTCGCGCCGATCAGCAACGACAAAGCAACGATTCGGTCGTGTTGGAGCGCCGTGGGGCCCACATGGTTGGCCAGTTGTCCTAATGCGGAACCGGCCTTCAGGCCTTTCGCCTGCACGATCGCGCGTACCTGGCGCCCGAGATCTGCGTCATCGCGCCGGAGCGCCAAAACCAGCAAGCCGGCCAGTAGCAGCGCCTGGCCACCGTCCACGGCGCCGTCGTCGCCACCAACCTGGGTGAGCCGGTCGGACATCCGGGCCAGCCAGCGATCGGTGTCCGGGCGTAGCAAGTCCGGCATGCGCACGCTGGCAAGAAAGCCCTTGGCCATCCGTCGCCTGGCGCGCCAGGACCGTGTCGAGGCGGATGCCGGCGGCGGCAGTGCGGAGAAGGCGATCACTGCCAGCCCCAGACCCAGCAAAGTCGCCACCACGTTATTCAGTGTCGCGTCCAACTGATATTGCATGACATTGGTCGGGGCGACGATATTCAACACCACGAGGCCGTATCCCCCGCCGGATACCGCCCGTGCGTCCGAACGCCCCAGCGCCGCCAGCATGCCCACCGGCATAAGCACCGCAGCAAGCAGGGGAAAACTGCCGCTTGTCGTCAACACGCTGTAATGCACGACAACACCCACGACGGCGGCCAGCGCTGCACCGATGAGAAAGTTTCGCGTTGCGACGGCCGGGTTTGGGCGCGCGGCCAGGAGCATCGACGCGAGCGCTGTCCAGGTTACCGCGGTTGCCCCCGAGGGCCAGTCGGACACGTACCAAAAGCCATTCGCCAAGGAGACGGCCGTGGCTGTTCTTATTGCGTTGTTGAAGGCCTGGCGTCCATCCCTGTCAATCGAAAGTGACCGAGCCGGGGTATGGCGGTTGTTGGCCCGCCGCCCTGCACGCAGCAGCCGGCTGGCCGACCGGACCTGTCGCAACCGCCGGCCCACGACGGCGAAATGATTTCCCAACAGCGCGCTGGCCTCGCTGCCGTCCGTCAGCCCCAACCTGCGCTGCAGCAGACCAACGGCAAGCACGTGCAACAGGCGGATTGGCGCATCGTTCACCGCGCGCCGGCCAGTCTGCAGTGACGGTTGTTCGGTGAACGCGTCGGCCACCGCGGGGTCCAGCGCCAAAACCTGGGAAACCGGCGGTTCGGGCACATTGCCGCCGCATTGGACAGCGCGCAGCCACTCACCACACGCTGCCGCCGCGCCGTCCAGCCGGACGGCGAGGCCGCTGCTGACCTCACGCACACCAGGTGCAACCAGAACGGCCGAAGCGTGGGCGCAAGCGATGCCCAGCAGCAGCGTCGAGCACCGGTCGACCGCCACCTGAAAGACCAGGCCAGGCTGCTCCACATTGCCCAGTGTCACGATCGGCACCGTGTAGCCCATCAGGGCGAAGCCATACGACCGCTGCCCGCGCTCCATGCTGGCAAGCGCAGTCAACACGGCAAGCCACAACGCGATGGCGGCATCGAAAGCGAGGGTGGACTGAGCGAAGTTCGCGATCAGCGCAATCGCGATGACACATCCGATAATGCTGCTGACAGCCCGCCACAGGCTTTTCTGCAGCGAACTCGCGCGCGTCGCCAGTGAGACGGACAGCACAGTCCAGCCCGCCCATTCCGGCCGATCGAGTTCCAGCAGCATGGCCAGGTAAAGCGCCACAACAGATGTCAGCGCGAGCCGAACCGCACCCACCGCTTCTGTCGGCCACCATGGTCGCGGCATCCGTGAAGCAATTGCCGTGCACCAGATGCGAACAGATCGGCCCAGCCGACGCAGACGGTAAGTCGTTGCCATCCCGCAGGAACCTTTCCAGCCTGCGCACTCTGTTCACCGACTTTCCTGTGTCAATCCCTGGTTCGCGGCTGCAACGGGCCGGCCCTGCGACATGCGTGTCGTTTGACACGACGGCGATCATTCGCTCGGCAGGCAGAGACTTGCAGGCCGACCTGACCCGCGATCCCGTAACCGCCACGTTTTTTGGGACAACCACTCCACCAAGGACCTGGCGGTGCATGACGCCGGTCCGTTCCGCCGGATTATGCGGCGTACGCAGATCGTCGACGACAGGGTATACTGAACGATCGGTCGCTTCGGAGCACGATAGGATCGACATTACGCGCCCAGGAGGGGCGCGCCCGGCGCTACGCGGTGCTGAACGTCCGCTTCAGAGATCGACCGATCGATGGTCCGATGGCTGACATGGTGAAGGTTTTCGGATGCCGTCAGGCGTACGAAAACCTTCACCATCGCGGTCATTCGCCGGGCATGATTGGCACACGGAAGCGGACGTTCAGTGGACCAGAGCCTGGGTGGCAGGGACAGTGCGGTCGATTTCCTGCTGCAGGGTGGGATAGAGACCGCCGAGCGCCACGAGGACGCCGTTGGTCCAGCCGAAGCCGATCTGGGTCGCGTACTCGCCGCCGCCGCCCTCTTCGCCGCCGGTGGTGGAGACATTGTATTTCTCGACCAGCTTCGCCTCCTTCTCGTAGCCGGCAATGTTCTCCCCTACCCAGCGCGTCGCGATCGTCTCCGCCAACGTGTCGGAGCCGTAATTGCGCAGTCCGACCACCGCCTCCCATTGCAGCGGCGCCCAGCCATTGGGGGCGTCCCATTGCTGGCCGCTCTCGACCACGCTAGTGGCCAGCCCGCCTGGAGCGAGAAGCTTGCGGCTGACCGTATCTGCGACCGCGTGCGCCTGTGCGGGCGTCGCCAGCTTCAGAAACAGCGGCACGATCGTCGCGGCGGTGACCGCCCTCGTCGGCTTCCCCTGCCGCCAGAGATAGTCGGTAAACACGCCGTCCCGCGCGTCCCACATCAGGCGCCGGATCGCAGCGGTGCGCACATTGGCCCGCGCGGCGTAGGCCGCCGAATTCTCGGCATCCCCCTTCAGGCTATAGGCCCGCGCGAGCGTTCGTTCGAGCTGCGCCAGCAGGCTATTGAGGTCTGGCGGCAGAAGGTCCAGCGTGCGCACGGTCGCTAGGGTCCTGCCATCGGTGAGCCAGCGCGAGCTAAAATCCCAGCCCGATTCGGCCGCGGCCCGCAGGTTCCGCCAGATCACCGCGCGCGGCCGGTTCGATGTGGCCGCAGTCTCCACGTCCTCCTTGTAGGATTCGTCGCGCGGGGCCGGTCTTTCGTCCCAGTAGCGGTTCAGCACCGTGCCATCCGCAAGTTCCACCACGTGCCGGTTGGCCTGGCCCGGTCGGACCACTTTCTTGCCTTGCATCCACCAATCATATTCCGCCTGCAGCTCGGGCAGGTACGTCACGTACGTGGCGGTGCCGTCATGCCGCGCAATCAGCTCCACCATCAGCGCGAAGAAGGGCGGCTGCGAGCGGCTCAGGTAATAGCTGCGGTTGCCGTTCGGAATGTGGGCGTAGCGGTCGATTTCGAAGGCGAAGTCCTTCAGCAAGTCGACGGCGAGCGCATGCTTATCGGTCTGCTCGAGCCCGAGCATGGTGAAGTAGGAATCCCAATAGTAGACCTCGCGAAAGCGCCCGCCAGGCACGACATAGGGATAGGGCAGCGGCAGCAAGGTCGCGTACGGAGGCACGCTGCTGTACAACTCCGTCAGGACGGGCCAGAGGCTGACGACATAGGTTGCGAGGGTTTCCCCATCCCCCGCCGGGTTTACCGCGGGGCCTGGCGGGACTGGGCCGGAGAAGCAGGCGCTGACGAAGCGCGCGAGATCGAAATCGGGTGCTTGGCGGGCCACGGTGTAGTTCCGCACCACGTCCTGCGGCGTGGCACGGGGGATAAGATCGGGGAAGGTCTTGCTGTCCGGGAAGATCCCCTGCAGCTGGACGTCACGGTAGAGCGGTCCGTATTTGATCGAGGGCGGGACTGTCTGCGCCTGCACACCCGACGCCGGAACCAGGGCGACGAAAATGGCCACGAGCATCCGGCGTGACCGGCTGTTCCTTACGCTTCGCATCCTGGTTGCCGTTTGGTGTCGCCCCGCCAAGGTGGGCGGCTGTCGCGTCGAGCCAAGCAACGGCCAAGCGGACCTAACGCCGGATTCGAGAAACGCCGCCTTCTGATCGAACGGTCCTGATGCGCGCAGAGCAGCCGATCCCGCCTTCCCGGAGCACATTCAGGGTGTAATGTCGGCCGGATGATAGCGGCGACGATATACCGGCGCGCCCCCTTTCAGCACCTTTCGCGGAATTCTAATCTCTGGCTGGTTCGCTTCCGAAGCGCTATTTTCCATGAACGACTGCATTGGTCCGCCGAGCGCCCGACTAGTTTTTACCACCGGCGAACAGATCTAGCAGCATGTCGAGCACGACGACCGACTCATACGCAACGCCATGGCGCTTTCTCCAGATGTTATCTGGCCGCTTCTCCCCGCTCCCCGCCATCTGGGTTGGGATCGCAATGGCTCTCTAACCTTTCAGACATGTCGCTTTCGCCGTATCCAGAGCGGTTTCCATTCGCGTTGGCTCACGGAACCCGCTCTAGCTCTCTGTTTGAGAGCGTGATTCACCGCTCCGGTGATTCCACCTGTGCGGATCACGCTCTAGGCTCGGTATTTTTCTCCATCTGGAGCCAGCGCGCAAGCCCTGCGATCGCCGCAGCCAACCGGGCATTGGAGTCCGCCTGTGCAGACCGATTCCGCGAGCCAAGAGTTGCCCCGCAGGAAGACGGGGCGGTTCCTGTCTTGGGTGGAGCAGCGCAGCCTGATCGCGATGATACTCATTGCGATGGCGCTTTATCTGGAGGTCGCTGTCCTCGTCTCGCTCATCGAGGTCGCCGCTCAGTGCGAGCGAGGTTGCGCTGCGTGGGACCGCATTAGGTCCGAACCGGTTCCGGCGTGAGGCTGGACCGGAAGTTCGCACGCCATCATACCAACCGGCCACCTGATGAGGGACCGCGCCGTGCAGCTGGAGCGCCTATCCCTCGGCCTGGACCGGGGCCGCTACGCGGTCGCACTGCGCAGCGGGCGTTCCGGCAGGAAAAGCACCGTCAGGAAACCGAGCCCGGCTATCACCGCCCCAGCGGTGAAGGCACCGGAGAGCCCGCTGCGATAGGCGTCCAGCACGAGCGCGCGCTGCGCTGCCGGCAGCTCGGCAATCTGTTGCACCACGCCGGACAGATGCCTAGCGCCGCCTATCAGCCCGTGTAGGTGTGCTGCGAGCACAGCACCCGACAATGCCACGCCCAAAGCGCCGCCGAGCGACCGAAAGAAGGCCGCCGATGCCGTCGCCGCACCCAGGTCGTGACGTGGGACGGCGTTCTGGATGGCCGTAGTCAGGTTCGGCATCACCAGGCCGATCCCCAGCCCCATCACCACCAGCATTGCCTCGATCAGGGACAGGTCCGTCCCATGGCCTACCGACCAGGCGAGCGTCGTGTAGGACAGCGTGGCCGCCAGCAACCCGAACACCGGAAAGACCTTGTAGCGTCCCGTTCTGGAAACCAGGCGACCGCCGGCGAAGGAGGCGACTATCACGCCGCCCATCATCGGCGCCATCATCAGGCCGGCTTGCGCGGGGGTCGCGCCCATCAGCAACTGGAACATCAGTGGCAGGAAAACGACAGCCGCGAACAGTGCCATTGTGGCCAGAGCGATCACGGCCGCGCCCACCACGAAGACCGAATTGCCAAATAGCGCCGGAGGCAGGATCGGCTGGACTACCAGTTGCTCCGCGAGCGCCAGCAGCACGAATGACCCGATGGCGATCACGGTCAGCCCCAGCAGGGGCACTGAGGTCCAGGCGTAGGTGTTGCCGCCCCAGCTCAATACCAGCAGAAGGCTGCAGGTGCCGGCGATGAGCAGAATGGCGCCCAACAGATCCAGTCGCGGTGCCTCACGAAGCGGCCTCGGCCGAAGTCCAACGGCAATGAACGCCAGCGCCGCACCACCCACCGGCACATTGACATAGAATATCCAGCGCCAGGACGCGTATTGGGTGATGAAGCCACCCAGCAGCGGCCCGGCGACAGAGCAGGCCGCGAACACCGCGGCGAACATGCCCTGATAGCGGCCCCGCTCGCGCGGCGAGACCAGATCGCCAATCACCGTTTGCGCCAGCACGATAAGACCGCCTGCGCCAAGGCCCTGGATGGCACGGAACGCGATCAGCCCGCCCATGCTCGCGGCAAAGCCGCACAGCGCAGATCCAGCGAGGAAGATCGAGATCGAGGCGATGAATGCGGGCTTGCGGCCATATAGGTCGCTGAGCTTGCCGTAGAGCGGCGCCGATACGGTGCTGGCCACGATGAAGCTGGTGACCACCCATGACAGATGCTGCAGGCCGCCGAGTTCGTCGGTGATGCGGGGTAGCGCGGTCGCCACGATGTTCTGATCGAGGGCGGCAAGCGTTAGTGCCAGCATGAGACCACTGAGCACCAGGCGCAGTTCACGGACCGACGTGTCCAGCGCCGCAGTGCCAGGGTTCGACGTGGCTGTAATCTGAGCGTCATCGCCGGTCTCGCTGGAAGCGTTCTTCGCCGTTGTCATGGCCAGGTCGCCTTTCGCGCAAAATTCAGCGCCAGGAACGTCCCGGCCGCGAGGACCGCCTCACCTCGATGGACTGACAAGAAGAGTGCTAAACTTTCCGCGGCGACCAGCCATACGCGTTAGCGCAGGCACCGCTCATGAGCATTGCCCGCTCTGTGTCGCTCAGGCGGTCGGTGCTGATAAAGGGCTCCACCGCCTGCTCGTAGTTGACGACAGCAAACGCGCGCGTCCAGTCCGTGCCCCACAGGCAGCGATCGAAACCCCAGGCGTCGAAGATGCGGGCAAGCGGGTCCCAAATGTCCGGGAAGGGATACGGCTCCCGGGACAGCGTGCAGGCGCCGCTGACCTTGATCACCGCGTTCGGGCGCTTCGCGAGTTCCAGCACCTTCGGCAGGTCGGCCCAAGGCTTCAGCGGAGCGGGCGGCACCCGCGGCTGAAGGATGCCCAGATGGTCGATGATGAATCGCGTGTCGGGATGGCGATCGATGAGCGCAGTGCCGACGTCCAGATTGTCCCAGCACAGGATGTTGACCGGAAGATCGTGATGAACAGCCGCACGCAAGATCCGGGCGAGGCCTGGGTCGTTCGCCTCGCGCCCAGACTCTTTTGGCAGCATGATGCGGATTCCCACCGCGCCCGGCGTTTTCTTCCAGTCGGCGATGACATCCGCCACCGACGGATCGTCCGGGTCCACCGGCTTGACGATGGCGAACCGATCGGAATGGGCCCGTTGCACCTCCACCGCATAGCTGGCGTCGTAGCGGTACAAGCCAAAGGCGGAGATGAAGATCGCGCCGTCGACGCCGACTTTGTCCATCGCGGCCACCATCTCGTCACCTGTGACATGATCGGGCCAGTTCGGCACATTGTGCCACGGTCGCTTTGCTGTGTTTGCCTCATAAGCATGCACCTGCGAATCGATGATCGTCATCGTGGAAGCTCCTCCTCTGAGCCACGCGAGCTTGGCGATCAGAGCAGGTTTGTGTCCAGAGGGCTTCATGTCTGACATTCGTATCGCCCCAAGCTGCCATTTTGCCTTCAGCCAGTTCGCGCCCACAGCCACCGTTCAGACGTACGGCACCTTTTCTCCAAAGCGGTCGTTCGTAGATGCGGCGGCAAATCGCTGACTGGATCGGCTGGACGGCAGCTTTTCCAGCCAGGTCGACGTCGTGCGGCACATCGATAAAAAGATAGTCCTGCCTCTTGCTCATCGCTGCCACACGTAACCCTCATAAGCCACCTTGGATCATATTTGTTGCCCACGCGAAGTCCGAACTCTGTGCACATATGTTAGGACGATGCCATTCACACTGCTGACCGCAACGGCGTCTTGAACATCGTTACAAGTTGCCGCGAATGGTTGGCAGGAAATTGCAGAATAGAGCGAGGCAGCCCTCGGTGGCATTCCTGCGCGAATTTGGACAGTGTATTCGAACAACTTGCAGTTCGTCCGACGCCGCGGGTCCTGACGGCGCAAGACCTCGTTGCGCCGGACGCGCCGCTTTACAGCCGATCTAAAGTTCATAGACTCAACCTGGGAAAGTACGTAAAATGAGCATCACCGAACCGGAGGAAGCGGCGGTGGATGTCGGAGGCTGGCTGCGAAACCTCGGCCTTGAGCAGTATGAGGCGGCGTTCCGCGAGAATGGCGTCAGTGCCGAGGCCTTACGCCATCTCACCGCGGACGACCTCAAGGAACTCGGCGTTGTCGCTGTGGGCCACCGGCGCCAACTGCTGGTAGCGATCGCCGGGCTGCGGGACGGCGCACCATCGGCGGCTGGAACGGCCGAGAATCAGCTTGCGTCGCCATCTGCGGGCGAACGACGGCAGTTGACGGTGATGTTCTGCGACCTGGTGGGTTCGACAGCGCTGAGTGAAAAGCTCGACCCCGAAGAGTTGCGAAGCCTGTTGCACGCGTATCGAACCCTGTGCGGCGATGTGATTGCGCGCTACGACGGGTGTGTCGCCCGCTACGTGGGGGATGGCATCCTGACCTATTTCGGCTGGCCCACGGCGCACGAGGAGGATGCCGAGCGCGCTGTTCGGGCGGCGCTGGAGATTGTTCAGACCGTCAGGCGGGCATCGACCACCGAGGTCTTGTCGGTCCGCGTCGGCATCGCCACCGGTCCGGTCGTCGTCGGCGAAGCGACCGGTGTGGGGGACCAGTCAAAGCTGGCCGTGGGCAACACTCCCAATCTGGCCGCGCGTCTGCAAGGGCTGGCTGTCGCCGATCAGATCGTCATCGCCGCCTCAACCCGTCGCTTGGTGGGCAACACGTTCGAACTAACCGATCTTGGCGAACATGACCTGAAAGGGATCGCGGAGCCCGTTCACGCCTGGCGGGCGGAGCGGGCCCTGGTGGCGGAAAGTCGCTTCGACGCCACGCGTGGCGGTAGCGCGCTGACGCCGCTGGTCGGTCGCGAAGAGGAACTGGATCTGCTGCTTCGCCGGTGGTCGCAGGCGAAAGACGGCGAAGGCCAGGTGGTGCTCCTGTCCGGTGAACCCGGGATCGGCAAGAGCCGCATTTTGAGCGCGCTCCGCCATCTGCTTGAGGCCGAAGGCGTGCAGGCGCTGCGCTTCCAGTGCTCGCCCTACTACGCGAACAGCGCCTTCTGGCCGGTCATCGATAACTTCGAACGGGCGCTGAAGTTCACCCGCGACGAAACGACCGACTCGAAGCTCGACAAGCTGGAAACCCTGATCGTCACGCGTTACGGCCGGCCGAAGGCCGACGTCCGGTTCGTTGCTTCAATCCTGTCAATCCCCTGCGAGGCGCGCTACGGCACCCTCGCCATGACGCCGCGGAAATACAAAGACGAGACGCTGCGGACCTTGGTCGACATCACCGAAGCGTCGGCCCGCCAGCAACCCAGCGTGATGCTGTTCGAGGATGCCCATTGGGCCGATCCCACCACATTGGAGGTGTTGGATCTGCTGCTTCACCGGGTGAAGACCGTTCCGCTGCTGGTGGTGCTGACCCACCGGCCGGAGTTTCAGTCGCGCTGGTCCGAACAGGGACATGTCACCGCACTGAACCTGTCCAAGCTGACTGGGGCGCAGAGTGCGGCGATCGTCTCAGCGCTTGCAGGCGGCAAAGCGCTACCCTCGGCGCTGCTCGAGCAGATTCTGACCAGGACCGACGGCGTGCCGCTGTTTGTCGAGGAGCTGACCAAGTCGATTCTCGAGTCGAACGAGCTGAGGGAGGCGGGGGATCATTACGACTACGGTGGCTCCACTCGTGCCGTCACCATTCCGGCCACGCTGCGGGACTCGCTGATGGCGCGGTTGGACCGCTTCATGCCGGTGAAGGAGATCGCCCAGATCGGGGCGGCGATCGGACGCGAGTTCAGCTACGAACTGATCGCCTCGGTCGCGCCGATGCCCGACGCCCAAATCGACGACGCACTCGCGCAGCTGACCGCGTCGGGACTGGCGTTCCGTCGCGGCACTCCGCCCGATGCGATTTATACCTTCAAGCACGCGCTGGTGCAGGACGCGGCTTATGACTCGTTGCTCAAGAGCCGCCGGCAGGAATTGCACGTCAAGATCGCAGGCGTGATCGAGCAGCGCTTTCCGAACATCAAGGCCACCGAACCCGAGGTGCTAGCTTATCACCTGACGGAAGCGGGCCGTGCCGAAGCTGCCGTTCCGCTGTGGCAGCGGGCAGGCAAGCGGGCGTTGCGGCGCGTGGCCTTGAGCGAGGCGATCTCGCATCTCAATCAGGGGCTCGAACTGGTCGCTGCCCTGCCTCCGTCCTTGAAGCGAGATACCAGCGAATTGGAATTGCGCGGCTTACTTGGCACGGCATGGACGGAGCTCAAAGGCTGGCCTGCCCCAGAAGTCTGGACCAGCCTGCACCCGGCCTTGATCCTGGCGAAGTCACTTGAACGTCACGACGCGCTGTTGCCCATCCTCTGGGGATTGACCAACAACGTCATGAATCAAGGGCGCGTCGCGGCGTCCCTGCCGTGGATGGAGGAGATGCTGGATATAGCCGGGGCAACTGGCGATGCCGACCTCCTGGTCGCGGGCCATTCGCTTGCCTGCAATTGCTATGGTTGGGCAGGCGAGCTCACAAGGGTTATTGAGCATTTCGACAAGGTGCTGGCGCTCTACGACAAGAAAAAACATTTCCACCTTGCTTTAATTCTTGATCACGATCCCAAAACTATAGCCTTAACCTTCGGCTCGATTGCCACCTGGACACTGGGCTACCCGGACCAGGCATTGCGGCTGGACAATGAAAAGGACCGGCACGCACATAGGCGCTGGATTCCCCTTGAGGTCCGACTTGCATCGGTAAAACCGGTGCAAAAGATCGACCACCGCTATAGCTATAGCTATGAGGACCTGCGAAAAGCCTGCATGGCTATTTGGGAAACGAGCGGTGGTGCCACCCACCCAAGCTATAGAGCATGCCTGGCTGAAGCCAGGGCGCTGACTGGCGACCTCGACAATGCCCTGCTCGAGGTGAACGACGCGATTGCGCAAATGGAACGCCCAGGATGGGAAGAACGCATTTTCTACGCTGAGGTCCTCCGTCTCAGGGGCTGGGTGCTCTCGCTCAAGGGCGATCGCAAAGGCGCCGAACGGAACTTTCTCGCCTCGCTCGACTGGGCGCGCCGCCAGCAGGCGAAATCCTGGGAGCTGCGCACCTCGACCAGCCTCGCACGGCTGTGGCAGAGCCAAGGCAAGCGCCTAGACGCGTATGAGCTGCTTGCCCCGGTTTACGGCTGGTTCACCGAAGGCTTCGACACCAAGGATTTGCAGGAGGCGAAGGCCGTCCTCGACGAACTGGGGTAGTCAAACGCGGCGCGGTCCAAACGAGGGTTACTCGGCGGGAAGCGCGTCAGGCCGAGAGCTTTTACAAAGGGTGTTCGCCCACCCTACAGGAAATCCGCAGGTCAGCCTGGTAAATCAGTTTGTATCCCGTTCATCTCGACTTCGAGGAATCCTAGTATCCTGTCGATGATATGTTCAAGGTAAACCGCAGGGCCTGCGATTGCGACGCCTATTACGACGACACTGCATGCAATCATCGCGCGCGCGACAAATAGCTGCAAAGTACGTTTCACCAGTGTTCGCGGTCCCTGGACAAACGCCCTGATTCCCCCGCTTTCCACGGGTTACGGAGGACGGATGTAACAGGGGCAAAAACGTGGGCAGCCCTGCATTTTTCGCTTGCCCCGGCTCGACCCGGTGCGATTCTTCGCGGATGTGCCGCCGCCAGCCAGCCTCTCTGACCTGAGCCGACCAGAGGTTGAGGCTCTGCTGGTTGAACTGTTTGGCAAAGTCACCGACCTGGAAAAGATCGTGGGCGAGCAACGCGAGGAGATCGCCCGGCTGAAAGGCTTGAAGGGCCGCCCGACGATCAAGCCAAGCAAACCGAGCGGCATGGACAATGCGACTGAGCCGCCAAAGCCGGCCAGAATGGAGAAGCGGCGGTTCCGCGGCAAGGTGACACCTCGGGTCGAAATTGAAGACCGAGTGGTGAAGGTCGCGGTTCCCGAAGGGTCCCCGCTTCAACGGCTATGAGCCGTTCCTGGTGCAGGACCTGATGATTTCAGCCACTGCCACCAGTTACCAGCGCGAGCGCTGGGTGACACCCGATGGACGCACGATCCTGGCGCCGCTGCCGGAGGGGATCGATAGTCATTTCGGCCCGGAACTACGCCGCTTCGTGCTGATGCAATATCATCAGGGCCAGTCGACGCTGCCCCGGCTGGCGAAATTCCTGCACTCGGTGGGCGTGGCGATCTCGAAGCGTCAGTTGCAACGCCTGCTAACCGACAAGCAGGCGGGTTTCGTTGCCGAGGCCCAGGACGTTTTGCGCGCCGGGCTGGAGACCTCGCCGTATGTCTCGGTTGACGATACCGGTGCGCGGCATAAGGCCAAGAACGGCTTCTGCACGCAGATCGGCAATGACTGGTTCACCTGGTTCGCCACCCGGTCATCGAAGAGCCGGCTGAATATCCTCGACTTGCTGCGCGCGGGCCATACCGATTACGTGCTCAACGACGCCGCCTACGGCTATATGCGAAAGCATTCTTTGTCCGCGCCGCTGATCGCCAGTCTGGCGGCGCAACCCGAAACAGCCTTCGCCGATCAGGCGGCATGGCTGGCGCATCTCGACCGGCTCGGCTTCAGCAAGCTGGACGTCACCCCTCGCTCGCGTGCTCGCTCGCCCGACCCAGGTACCAGTCGCCACCGAGGGCGCCTTATCCAGCCCCGCGCCGGGCTGTCGCGTTGCGCAAGCAGTTTGACCGCATCTTTCTCCGCGGCACCGGCTTCGTCACGCTGGACCGGCTGCTCAAGCGGCTGCATGCCAACAAAGCCGAGTTGCTGACGGTACTGGACCGGCCGGAGACGCCGCTGCACACCAAAGGCCCGGAGAACGACATCCGCTGCTACGTCACACGCCGCAAGGTCAGCGCCGGACCCTCCTTCGCGTGCTCAGTCGCCCGCAGCGATGGCGGCGGCGACTGCCGCGATGCGTTTCCAGGTCTCGCCAAGACTTGCGATAAGCTCGGCATTGCGGTCTGGGACTATCTGGGCAGCAGGCTCAAGGTGGCGGGGCACATCGTGATTTAGCCGCTCGACCGTTATATCCGAGGGCGCTTCCGGCCCGCCTGAACGACGGATGCCGCCCCGCGGTTTTGCCCCTGTTACGCGCGATCCCATTGAAACGCCCTCAACCACGACCGCATCTACTCGTGCAGTGTGTATCCTCGATCCAGCCCGCCGCTGTGAACAGGGCCGCATCGCGCTCTGCGGCAATCCCAGCACCTGTATGTAGCCCGAGCGGGAGTGCGGTGTCGTTCAGCATCGGCATGCTGACGCTCGGGGCTCCCAGCATCGAGCCGGGCACAACAACGACCGGGTTGGTCTGCTGCGGGTGGGAAGCGGTCGTTAGGCACCTGTCGCAGGGGCCGTGGTGACCCATGACTTCTCTGCCAACCCCGCGCCGCGTTGAACCACCAGGAGTTTCGTCAATCGTGAGGATCGAGAACTGCTATTGCCGGTTTCTTTGTTGCGCGTCACCGTCGTGTGCTCTACCTCATCGGACAAGAAAGCGGCGTAAACCACAACAACGCGGTGACGAAACAAACAGGGACGGCGACGATGGCGGAGAAATCGCTTTCGGCGATTGAGTATGCCCTGGAAAACCAGCGGCTTGGCAGCTTGCAGATCCGCGTGGCGGTGCTCTGCGGCCTCATTCAGATGTGCGACGGCTACGACATCGGGTCGATCGGCTGGTCGGTGCCATCGTTGACCCATGTCTGGGGTGTCGCGCCGCCGGCGTTTGGGATTGCCTTTCTGTGGTCGAATATTGGCGTCATGGTGGGTGCCCTTCTCGCGGGACCGATCGGCGACCGCTTCGGTCGCAAGCCGCTACTGATGATGAGCGTCACACTCTTCGGTATCGCCTCGCTGGCAAGCGCCGTTTCTCCCTCGCTCGAGTTCCTGGCGGGGACGCGCTTCTTCACCGGAGTTGGGATCGCCGGCGGGTTTGCGGGAACCGTGGCGCTGACCGGCGATTACACGCCGCAGCGCCTGCGCGCTATGATGATCATGTTCACCTTTACCGGGGCGCCTCTCGGCGGCTTTGTCGGCGGTCTGCTCGTCTCCGGGCTGCTGGCCGAAGGGTTCGGCTGGCCGATCATCTTCGTCATCGGAGGCGTCTTCCCGCTCATCCTGTTGGCGATCACAACGCTATGGCTCCCTGAATCGCCGCGGTTTCTCGCGGCGCGTGCTTCCCTCGCACCTCACCACCACGCGTTACTGCAGCGGCTCGCCATCACGCCGGCGGCGGAACAGGCGCGTGCGGTTGACGTCGCCCGCGGCAATCCGATCAGGATGCTTTTCGGCGAGGGTTATGCGGTGCAGACGACGCTCCTGTGGATCATCTTCTTCTGCAGCCTCCTGAACCTTTTTCTGTTCATTTTCTGGCTGCCTGAAGTCCTGCACTTAATTGGCATGACGCCGGCGCAGGCGGTCTTTGCGACGAGCCTTTATCCGCTCGGCGGGATGATTGCCGTGCTCTATCTGGGATGGGCGATCGATCGCCTCGGTACGCGCCGGTCGCTGGCGATGCATTATGCTGTGGGGATCGTGTTCATCTCGCTGATTTCGCTTGTTGCGATGCCCTATTTCGCGTTGCTTGTCGTGGTCCTGATGTCGGGGATGACGGTACTCGGCAGCCAGACCGGCTTGAACGCGGCATGCGGCAAGCTTTATCCGGCACGCATGCGCACGAGCGGTTACGGTTTCGCGACCGGCGTCGGGCGATTAGGCGGCATCGCCGCTGCACCGCTCGGCGGGTATCTGCTGGCTCGTGGATTGCCGCCGACCTATGTCTTCTTGTCCGCGTGCCTCTTCGCGGCGATCGCCGCAGTGGCGACTGCGCTTCTGGCGTTACCTGGCGGGCAGCCGAGTGCCGCCCCGGCGATTGAAGCGGCGTAGCGAGCGTTTTTATCTCCGCACACAGTTCGCCAGGGGGTGTCCCGACCATGGAATACCGGGACGAACCTCGGGTCGCAGGATTAGAATGATTGGCTCCGTCATCGGACTGCTCGGGCTTGACCTTGCCGTGCCGGACCATTCCACGCTGAGCCGCCGGGCGAAGACGCTGGAGGTGCCGCCGCTCCGACGGCTGGGAACCGGCCCGCTGCATTTGCTGGTGGACAGCACTGGCCTGAAGCTCGGCGGAGTTGGCGAGTTGCCGATCGAAAAGCACGGCACATCCCGCCGTCGGTCGGCGGAAGCTGGCATATCGGCGTCGATGCCAACAGCGGCGAGATCGTCGCCGTCGCGGTGACCAGGAAGTATGTCGACGACGCAGCGATGGTTGACACTCTGCTCGACCAGATCGCCGATCCCATCGCTTCCTTCACCGCCGACGGCGCCTACGATCAGGACCAGGTCAGCCAGGCAGTTGGTGAGCGTCATCCAGACGCTGCCGTAATTGCGCCGCGAGCGCTTCAGCCGAGACCGCTGCGACACAGCGCGACCGCCACCTGCGAATGATCGCTGAACGCGGCCGCATGGTCTGGCAAAAAGCCAGCCGCTACAATCTGCGGGCCAAGGTTGAGGCGTCGATCGGGCGATACAAACGTGTAATCGACGATGCCCTTCGATCGCGCACCGCCCGGACCGAGGCGACCGATGTTGCTATCGCTGCCGCTGCAGTGAACCGGATGCTGTCGTTCGGACGCCCGAAGTATGTCCGTGTCGCTTAAATAACAGGCCGGGTTCGGGGTATTGTGTCCACGCCCCTCCGTGTCCCGCCTCTGCGCAACACAGTCGGGCGAGTCCGATGAGAAGCCCCGAAGGCCCGCGGATGTATCGGAGCCGATACGCATCTTTATACTGGACTACTTCGCCTACGGGCTACACGCCGCGCTTGCGGAGCCTATCGCGTACTCACGTTAAACGTCACTTCCCGGGGTTGATGTGGGTGATCTTCGACCCTTCGAGTCCTAATCCCGCCATCAGCCCCTTCTGCCCAAACGGGAATGCATACACATCCTGGGTCAGCGTCGTGCTGCTCATGCTCGCTGCGGCACCTTTATCCACCATCACCACGCTCGGTCCACTACCAATCGCCCAACCGTCACTCTTGGTGAGGTATGTCAGGGCCTCGTTCGTCATAAAGAACAAGACGAAACTGTATTTTTGCACCCCAGCCTGCAGGCCGAAGCTTGCGGCCGAGATGTTGTAGTATCCTGCTGCCTTGCCGCCGACGCGCAGCACGCCGTCGCCGCTCAAGCCGCCGATTATCAGGCCGCCCTTGTAGATCTTCGGGAATATCAGCACCGCCACGGCCCGCCTCGCCAGGTCGCGCGTCTTTGGCTGCGACGCGTAAAGTTGGCTCAGCGCACGATCGGCATCGCTGTTGATCTGCCGCACCGAGGTCGCCGCGTCAGCCACGCCGACCAGAGCGAGCAAGCCGGGCGCCCCCAGCGCGGACCTGCCAAGAAAAAGGCGTCGGGTCGTGTCCATCGTAGATCTCCGTTGCGTTGCAAAGGACACTCAGCATGTCGTCGAAGTGTCCTCGCGGTGAAATCAGTCTCCACATGGCGCAGCGGAGAACCGGGGGCGATGATCCAGATCAAATTTCGAAATCAAGCGGCGGGCTCACCGGACACGATGGCCGCCGAACCACTGGGAGACGCGCTGAGTATCAACCCAGGCATTGCTGCGTGGATAGGGGGACTGCCTCAAGATTGGGGGGGCAGGCCGCTATCGTCGCTTGCCGGTATGGATCGTTAGCGGGCCGGCACCTCTGTTCCAAGTCGTGCAGACAACACAGCGAATCTGGAGCAGAAGACTGCCTTCTTGCCGCGACCAACGCATTTGCGGCAATTTGTTCATCCGGCGGTTCACCGGAAAATTGGCCGTCCCTTCAGTAATTGGCTGTGCCAACCCGCAATTCGGCGCGGTGCCGCTCAGCGTAGTTAGCCATCCAGTCGCTTTGGCCGCGAGATAGCCATCCAGCGCGTGCCAAGCGGATCACCGCTTTCTTGAGGGTGCGATGGATGTCTGCCCACCTTTCTCGCCCTGAACATGATGCATAATCGCGCGAATAGGACCCGTTTCGGAGTAGTGCGGGCGGGAACTGTCGGCGCAGATTGACATTAAGCTGTCAGTCCTATCTCACCTTTTGGCACCGGGCGGCTTGATTTCGATCAAATGTTGTGTGTCAGGAATACGCTAATGACGGGGGTAACGATGATGTGGTTTATCGCGCCGATGCGAAAAGGGGAGCGGTCGATGCTGGATGAAGCAGTCTATACGGCAGGCGATCTGATGACGCGTGACGTGGCCGTCGTGCATCCCGAAACTTCACTGCTCGAAGCAGTGAAGTTGATGGCGCGGCGGAAAATCAGTGGTATGCCGGTGGTGAACGATGCCGGTGCAATCGTTGGCATGATAAGCGAAGGCGATCTGGTACGCTGGCACGAGGGCTACAGCGGGAGACAGGCTCGCTGGCTCGACATGCTGGCCGAGGGCACAGAGCTCGCACCCGCTTTTTTGAAAGAGATTCAGGACCAGAATCGCAAAGTGAAGTCGATTATGGCAGCCGGCGCCACGACAGTCACCGAGAATACACTGGCGCGTGAGATGGCTCGCCTCCTACACACCAAGAACATCAAGCGGCTCCCTGTCGTGCGCGATGGTAAACTAGTCGGCATTGTGGCGCGGTCCGACCTCGTGCGGGCACTCGCCCAGACGCTTGGCGAGGAACCGCCCCCATTGATCGAGTTGGAGACGATGGACGTGGCGTTGCGGCGCCGGCGTGAAGAAACCCTGCGCAAACCTGTGGGTTTGTAACCTCGACCCGTGTCGCGCGCCCAACGAGCCGCCTGCACGATCTGAGTGTCTGTTTGCAGTGAGCTCACCCCGACGGTTGTCCGGGCGACCACAACCTGAAGTCGAGTTGAAGAGGGCGCCCAGAAGGACGACAAGTCATCGCGCAATCCGTCGTCCACAGCATCGAGGCCACACAGTGTGGGCACTGCCGTCCGTCCCGCAAAGACATCGTCCGGCCCATGGGATGCGTTTGCCGATGTCGACGTGTTTGTGGACGAAGTGCTGGCGGAGCTCACCGCGATGGCGAGGGACGGCACCCGGCCGCAGCGATCGGCGCCCAAGCCGCCGCTGGCCGGGGCGGCGTTGCGCAAGGCGGTGATGGCGATTTGGTGTGTTTGCTTCTGCGGGATGCAGTGGCGGGTCCATCGGACAGCTCTGCGATATCCCGTTCAACACCCTCTACGGACTGTTCGCCCGTTGGACCCGGCTCGGCCTCTGGCGTGGTTGATCGGCTGCGCCGCACCTGGCGGCGCGCCTGCGGTGATGCCCCGGAACCAAGCGCCGTGGTCATCGACAGTCGCTCCTGCCGTTCGGCGCCAAGTTGTTTTGAACGCGGCATCGATGGCGGCAAGAAAATCAGCGGCGTCAAGATCCAGATGGCCGTTGAGAAATACGGTATCCCTCTGGCGATCGATGTCGCCCCAGCGAACCGCCATGACACCAAGGCTATCGTTCCGGTGCTGCATGAGCTCGCCGATGGCGGCTTCCAGGGCCCAGCTCTCGGCTACCGCGGCAAGCGGCTGGCCGAGGCCGGCCAGGCGCTCGGCATTTCGGTCGAGACCATTGCGCGCGGCCGCGACGGACACTTCATTCCCGCCGGCATCTGCTGGGTGGTGGAACGGTCATTCGTCTGGCTCAGCCGCTACCGGCGGTTGAACATCATCTTCGAGCGCTTGAAGGACCACCTCATCGTTTTCGTTACGACCTCGTTCATATCGATCCTCTCCCGCCGCCTCAAGCGCCTCGTCGTCGACGAAATCAGCGCCTGACGTCTACAAACGGACACCTGAGTAATCTTCCAACTGGCGGATTAGCGAAATCCCCTTCTGCCCCAGTCACCTTGCCTCAGTTTGGAGCTTTCTCGAGGCTTACGGCGATCGCCTCCGTGTATGTCAAATCGACCTCATCGCCAACCTTTAGGGTCTGCAAGAAGTTCTGCATGTCCGGATCGGTCACATCGACAGTCCGTTCGACTTTTGCCGGTCCTATAAACGAAACTCTGTTGTGCTTATGATCGACGCCGGTAATTTGCACACGGGCCTTGATCATCTGCTCTTTGCTGGCGCCTGGCGTACTCCCAGGGGCGGTGCGGCTCGCACGTTCTACAATCTGCGGCGACGGAGCGGAGGAGCCAGGTTTGGCAAGCTCCGCCGCCAAAGCCTCCCGATAGGTTACAACTACGTGGTCTCCTGGCTTGACCTGTTGCAGATTCCGTACCTCCGGACCGGCCGTGACGGTCACGAGCCCACCTTGCGGGCCTCGCAATAAAACGTGCCGCGATGTCTGGTCAACCGACTCGACCACGGCACTTATTTGGTCCTCATCAGAAACAGTAACGGGCCGCCCGATGGAGGGAAGCAGGCACGCGCACGCGAGCGCGGTGGCCGCCAGGCTAAATCTGACAACGCTAAGTTTCATCTCTCGCTTCTCCATATGGAAAGCAAGGCACGGTGGAATAGGGGGTCACATCCGCCTTGGCCCGGATCGTGACACGCATCCAAGCGCCCTCCCGTTAGCCTTAGCGATCCTTAGGAAGTGCGGTGGGCAAATCTATGCAAAATTGGCGAAGTTCGCGATTTGCGACCAAGTCTCATTGATTTGATAAATCTAACCCAACTTCCGCGGGACCGCCGCGAAACTGGGGGTGGGAGTGCGTAACGGGTATTTTCGCTCCTGTTCTCGGACCGGGGGTGGTGCCTGGAGTGGATTTTGAAATTGGCGGCTGGTGAACGCCGAACGCCACCGCAGGGGCTTGCGCGTTGGAACCTCGATCATCAAAGGAACGGCGAATTTTCTGGTGAACCGCTGGATGAACAAAAGCCAGCAAATGCGCTGGTCACGGCGCGGTGCGGACCTGCTGCTTCAAGTTGGGGTGCGCGATCCACAACGGTACGCTCGGTTTCGAATTCCGACAGAAATTCCAGCTACCCAACGACACATTCCCGCCAACCGCCATTGCCGCCTGACCTCCATATGTGACCCCCTCCTCGCAACGTCTTTTGCAGCGTTTTGATCGGATCGCTTGCGTCCATATGTCCGACCTGTTGATGCGCTCGCACATGAATGCTGGCCAAGATGGTTTCCGCGATACGAGCTCCAAACAGTTTTGCGACCCAATGGAGGGGCCATGGGGGTCAGCGGATTGTCTCGCGTCGTGGATCGATCGATCACACCACCTACTCCTTATCTTGCAAGTTCTGGCATCGGCTCAGCACGGTTGCAGTAAAATTGCTCCCCGTGTCTGGCCAATCTCTATGCGGCGACTGCGGACTTGCTGTAGGCTTCCCCGGTCACCATCATCTTCCAGGCGATACGTGCGGTTTCGTTGGCTAGCGCAACGGCGGCCAGCTTCGGCGACTTGCGCTTGAGAAGCGCGGCGAGCCAGGGCGACACCTTGCCGCTGCGCAGAGCATGTTGGATCACCGAGGTAGCCCCGCCCACCAGCACGCTGCGCAATGTCTCGTGAGAGCATGCAAAGCTGTGGGGCTTGTTCCGGATTCGGTAGGTTATGGGCTCACGGGACGAGGGTGAGCGGGGTGCCCAGGTTGGTGTGGCGGGTCAAGTTGGTGGCGGAGTTTGGGACCGGCGAGACGACGGAGGTGGAGGTTGCGCGCCTCGAACGCGATGAGCAGGCGGGCTTGGCCGACCTCGGGCTTCGTCTCGCTGAGGCAAAACGGCTGACCGCGGCGATCCAGGCGGAGATCGTCCCGCCCCAGGTGACGATTTCCAGCGAGTATGGCAGCACATGCGTCGCTTGCGGGCGTATCCTGGCCAGCAAGGGACATTACATCGCGACGTTCCGCTCGCTGTTCGGCGACGTCCCAATCCGGGTTCGGCGCCTGCTCGCTTGTCCCTGTCAGGGGACGGACAAGGCAAAGAGTTTCGCCGCCTTCGATCTCGAGGCCGCAACCGCAGCGCCCGAACTGGCCTATGTGGCGGCGCGGTATGCGGCGCTGGCACCGTTTGGCAAGGTCGCAGACCTGCTGTCGGAGCTGCTGCCTGTCAGTGGGGCGCCGAACGCGGGCACGGTGCGGAACAGAACCATGCGGGTCGGTGAGGCCGTTGTGCAGCCGAATGTTACGACAACGGCGAAGCCGGCGTCGCCGCGACCGGCCGAATCCGTCGTTGTTGGGCTTGATGGCGGCTACGTCCGCAGCCGGCACCGCCAGGACGAGCGGCATTTCGAAGTGATCGCTGGCAGGGTGATCGGCGCTCGGGACAGCCAGTCCCGCTTCGCCTTCGCGCGCAACAGCCCCGCGATTGCATCCGGCGCGTTCAGGCAGGCGCTCGCAATCGCCGGCGTGACCGCGGACACGCCGGCGACGGTCTTGTGCGACGGCGATGCCGGACTGTGGCGGCTGCAGGACGAGGCGCTGCCGAATGCCACGGTCGTGCTGGATTGGTGGCACGCCGCGGTGCGCTTCGAACACACACTGCAGGCCGCTCGAGGCTTGGCGCGATCGACGCACATCTGGCCGCGGAGGCGGTTCGCGGATTGTGCGAAGTGGCGCTTGTGGCATGGGCGTTGGTCAGGATGCCGGCGCAAACTCGCAGCGCTACGCCGCTGGGCGCGGCGTACATCCTTACGCGGCCTGGCAGGCATCGGGCGCTTGGAACACCACGTCGGCGAGCTGCTGGCGTACCTCGAGCGGAACCAGGGAGCGCTGGTCCATTACGCCGCCCTGCGCCGGAATGGCGAACCGGTCTCGACCGCGTTCGTGGAGAGTGCGGTCAACGAGATCATCGCCAAGCGAATGAACAAAAACAGCAGATGCGCTGGAACAGGGCGACCGTGCAGCCCTTCCTCGACGTGCGAACAGCGGTGCTGAACGATACGCTCGAGGACGCCTTCCGTCGTCGCTATCCCGGCGTCCGCCCTGCGAAAGACGACGAGCCAATCGCATTGGCGCCGTAATGAACCCCAAAGGATCGCATTCTCACCACGAAGGGCGATGACCGCCGAAGAACGTCACGGAGATGATACAGTGGATTCGTGACGGGCCGCTGGCCCAGGATATCGCCTCCTCCGGGAGATGGAGCTTCTTCTCGTCTATGATGCCAGGACGGTGTGGATTTGAGCGACCACGGCGGCGCCCTCACCGACCGCGGCGGCGACGCGCTTGGTTGATCCGGCCCGCACGTCACCGATGGCGAACACGCGGGGCAGGCTGGTCTCGAGCGGAAGCGCCGGGCGCGCCGAGCCGGTCAAGACGAAACCCTTGGCGTCGTGGTCGACGCAGCCGTCCAGCCAGGCGGTGTTTGGGTCTGCCCCGATAAACAGGAACAGGTGGCGCGACGCACAGCGATGCGCCTCGCCTGAAAGGCGGTTGCGGAATATCGCGCCCGTCAGACCCTGCGCGGGGTCGCCCTCGAGAGCGACGATCTCTGTGCGCGCGTGCAAGACCACGTTGGACAAGGTTGCGATGCGGTCGATAAGGTATCGTGACATCGAGGCTTCGAGCCCGATGCCGCGCACGATCAGATGCAGCCGCTTCACCTTCGAGGCGAGGTAGACGACCGCCTGACCGGCGGAGTTGCCAGCGCCGACGAGCGCCACCTCTTCACCCGCGCAGAGCTTAGCCTCGACCGGCGAGGCCCAGTAGGAGATTCCGGCCCCTTCGAAGGTGGCTAGGTTCGCGATGTCGGGTCGCCGGTATCGTGCACCGGACGCGATCACGACCGTCCGCGCACGCACAGTGGCCCCGCTGGTCAGTTCCAGTCGCAGGTCCCCTCCGCCGGATCCGCCCGACGAGTCGCAGACCAGGCGTGCGACTTCGAGAGGAAGCGCTATCTCTGCGCCGAACTTCTGCGCCTGATTGAACGCGCGGCCGGCCAGCGCCTGGCCGGAGATGCCTGTCGGAAAGCCCAGATAGTTCTCGATCCGGGCCGAGGCGCCCGCCTGTCCACCGACGGCATGCTGATCGAGCACCAGTACCGCCAGCCCCTCGGATGCGGCATAGACGGCAGTCGCGAGGCCGGCCGGCCCGGCGCCCACCACAGCCACGTCATAAATCTTTTCCGTGTCCAACTCAGGCGTGATGCCGAGGCAGGCTGCGGCATGGATCTCCGTGGGACGTCTCAGCACAGTGCCGTTCGGGCACAGCATCACCGGCAGTTCGTCGTTTCGCACGCCAAGCCGCTCCGCGAGGTCGCGGCCCTCCCCGTCCGCCGTCACATCGAGCACAGTGACGGGGTATCCGTTGCGGGTCAGAAAACCCTCGAGGCGCACGAGCTCGCGCGTGCCCGGCCGGCCGATCAGCACAGACCCGGAGCCGCTGGCCTCGATCAGTGCGACGCGCCGCAAGATGAAGGCCCGCATGACGATTTCGCCAAGTTCGGCCGAGCCGATGACCAAAGCCCGTAAATGGGCCGCATCGAAAGGTACTGCGCTCGCCCCCGCCGGCCCAGCGCGCCCGGCCGCCATGGACGGACGCCCCGCGAGCTGGCTAACTTCGCCGCTGAACTGCCCGGCGCCCTCCACCGCAATGGGCAATTCACGCCCGCGCCCATCGTGACGGCTCGCCTCGATCGATCCCTCAAGGACGAGCCAAGCCGGCGCGTGGCGCTCACCGACGTCGAACATCAGTTCGCCCGGTGCAAAGCGTTGTGGCTCTCCGCTGGCGAACCGCTTAGCCGTTTCGATCTGGGCAGTGCTCAGGACAGGGAACATCTGAGAGCGCCGCGTATCGATTAAAGCCATGCCCGATCATCCTTCTCGTGATGTCTTGGGATGATAAAGGTTAACACGATTGCGATTGGCGAGGGGACCAGTCTCCGATCCGCGCAGGAGGGCAATTGGCATGGTTCCGGTGGTGCGTGTGGTGGATGAGGGGACCAGATCAGAAGCTATCCCGGCTCTGGCCCGACCCCTTCGCGGCTGATGTTGATGTAGATGTCGGCGTTGTCGCGTTTCGCCAACTTCTCGATGTCGGGCTTGCTGGTGTCGAACCAATCCAGTGCAACCTCGGGCGTCATCTGTGCCGCCACCGGGCGACCGTGACCGCATCAGGGATGCGCGACAAAACTCGTTCACGGTTTCCATCTGCGAGTCGGCGCAATATCGAGGCGCTTCGGGCATCGGGCGACAAGGCCACGGCGCGGAACGTAGCAAGAGTTGCCCCCTGTCCGTCCCAGGGTGTCCCGCCTTCGGTTAAGCCCCGCTGAAGCCCCGACCGATCCTGAGACTTCTCAAAAGCCTCGGCGCCCCGTAACCCCTTGGTTTAGATGGTAGCGGCGGACGGATTTGAACCGCCGACCAAGGGATTATGATTCCCCTGCTCTACCGCTGAGCTACGCCGCCATCCGGGAAGACGCGGCGAATAGCGCCGCCTCCGCCGCGCGTCAACCACTTCGCACCAGCCGCTGCACCCCCAACAGCCGCACCAGCGTTCCGTCGTCCGCCTGACCGGTAATCGCCTCTGGCCGCCAGTGCCGCTGGAACGCCCGGAGCACGCTGGACAGCGCGGGATCAAGCGCACCCTCCGGTGCCACACGGTAACCGATCTCGGCCAGCGCGGCGCGCACCGGACGGAGCGTCACCGCGTCGCGGATCGCGCCAGTCGTTCCCAGGTCCGGTGCGTCCGCCGGCCACAGACCGACGCCGTTCTCGGCCAGCGCCCGCCAGTCGAACCGCTCGCCGGGGTCTTCCTTGCGGTCCGGCGCCACATCGCTGTGTGCCACGACGTTACGTGCCGGGATGCCATGCCGGGCGAGGACCCGCAGGCATAGGTCGCACACGGCCGCGAGTTGCAGCACCGGGAAGTCCCGATAGCCCCACTCATGGCCGGGATTGACGATCTCGATGCCGATCGAGCGGGCATTCAGCGCCGCGTATCCCCGCCAGTGTGATACGCCCGCGTGCCAGGCGCGGTGATGCTCCGGCACCAGGCGAAACACCGTCCCGTCCTCGTCGACCACGTAATGGGAGGACACGGCCGCGCGCGGATCGCGCAGACGGTCCAGCGCATCCCGCGCGGACTTCATGCCAGTGTAGTGCAGGATCAGCATATCGACCGCGCAACCCCGTTCGTCCTGATTAGGGCTCGGCAGGTCCACGATCGGCAGGGCAGGGCGGGTGGAGGCGACGGGCGGGATCTCGCGCAACCAGGACGGAATCTGCCGATGCCTCACAGGCCGCGTTCCCGCTTGATGCGGTCCCAGGCCGCATTGATCCGCGCCACTTTGTCGCTCGCCCTGGCGATGAAGTCGGCGGGCACGCCGCGAGAGGCAAGGCTGTCGGGATGGTTTTCCCGCATCAGCCGCTTCCACGTCGCGCGCAATTCCTCTCCGGTGGCGGAACGGGAGACGCCGAGTTCCAGATAGGGGTCGTTGGCAGTGGCTTCCATCGGCCGGCGGGGTGCCTCCCCGAACGCGCGGTCCCAGGATACCTGATCCAAACCCAGACGACGATGCAACCGTCGGAGGTATTCCTGTTCGCGTGCATTCAGGGGACCATCGGCCCGAGCAATGTTGAACAGTGCGCCGAGCACCTGCTCCAGCACGCCGCGGGTATCGGCGAAGGTATCCGCCAGTTGCGCCGCGTAGGGCTCGAAGGAGTCCGAGCTGTCCCGCGCCTGGTCGAATAACCGGCCGATGCCGCGGGCCGAGGACGGCGGAATACGGAAATTCCGTTTGAACGCGTCGATTTCTGTGCGCTTGACCGGTCCGTCGCATTTGCACAGCTTGGCGGCCAGGACGGTGACCGTGATGGCGAATACTTCCTCCCGCCGGCCGAACATGCTCGCCACGCGCGCCGGATTGAACGGCGTCGCGTGGACGAACGGGCGGCGGAAGCTTTCGGCCGAACCGGTATCGGCGGCGTGGCCGAGCGCCGCGCCGATGACCGCACCGTAGGGTCCGCCGACAAAGAAGCCGGCGGTGCCGCCAATGATCTTACCCCAATAGCCCATCGGCACACGTTATCACGCCGCAGCCCGTGCGAGCAAAGCACGAACGCTTCGATTCCGGTCGCAATCGTCCTTATTTGGTAAGAATCCACCGCGCGGACGCGGCACCGACGGAAGACGCCGGCCGCATTGGCCGACACGTGATGTCCCTAAACAGCAAACCGTTGAGCCAGACACAAATAGGTATGCGTTCCTCGTCGGGTGGGTATGCGTTGCTCCTGGAGCTTTTGGATAGCGTCGGCGATGGTGTCTGCATGGCCTGTGACGGACTGGAAGGTCGGATGGCCAACGAAGCGGTGTTTCAGATCGCGCCAAGCGCCCGATGTCCTTGAAGGGCGGGGTATGTCTGGACAACCATTCGATGGTCAGCCAGGGCCCCTTGGCAGTTTGGCCCGAGTGACGTGGATCGGGCCGTCGTCGAGAACCGGGACGACGGGGACGAATTTGCCCCCGGTTGAGGGCCGCGGCGGGCGGCGTTAACGGAAGCCCCTTTTCTCAGCATCTTGCTGAGCCAGGGCTTGGAGATCGTCAGCCTGGAGCGGGCAGCGGCGATCTCCGTCGGCAATCGCGACAAGGACTGGTTCACCCGTCGGTCACCGGCTGCGAGGCCACCTATTCTGCAAGCGCAACGCGGTCGCCCCGAACCCCCGGGCAACGTTGACACTTCAATCCGCTCCGTCGCCGCCAACCTGAGGACGCCGGCCGTGGCTTACTCCAATCCCCAATGTGTTACGCATCGGCCCATACCAAATGGGGCACGCGTCGGGCCTCCCGCTTAGACGCCTTGACCTGTGCGCTGCCACCTGGCGCGAGTGAACCGGTCCAGGCCGGCTCCGCGATAAGGCCAGGCGCCATCTGCGCAACTGCTTGCCAGAGGCGTAATCCCGTACCTTGACCTTCGTGCAGGACCCGATCAATCTACTTAAGAATAATGGCGGCAAGCCCACAACAGCGCGACTGCTCGGCCGCCTGTGTTGCCCCGCGAGCGGGACCGCGGCATGGCGTCCAGACAGGCTCCGCCGGGGTGGCCGCTCCTGCCAGCGGCGGGAGGCGCCCGGAGGGTCGGACAAAGCCGTGTGGGTGACTCTCGCGGCGTCGGTCTGCAGCGTTCGGACGGTACAAGAATACTTGATTATTCCTCGGAGTAGGAGCGGCGACCATAAAGAGCCCCTTCCGCGCGCCGCGCTATGCCTTTTTAGTATTCGTAACGGAATATGTACGGGGGACGGTCGCGCAGCGAAGGCGCTTCGTCAATCGAGTCAGCCGCGATCTGGCGCGCCCGTTCGGTCTCCATCAGGCCGCTCGCCTTGCATCCCGATTGCCGCACAAAGTCGCGGGTTTGCTTGGGAGATCGAGCCGTTTGACAGAAGAGCGACGATTTCCACAATGGCTGCAAGCCATTGCCGGTCTGGATAACCGCGACTATCTCAGGTCATGGACGAAGCGCCGATATGAAGGCGGCCCCAAGATTGTTGTCCTTGGCATCGGCAGCGTTGGCGATGTGTTGCAGATCACGCCTGTGCTGCGTGCCATGCGTGAAAAATTTCCCGCAGCGGAGATCAGCCTTCTGCATCGCAGCCCAGCGGCGAGTACGGTTCTGGACGGCAACTGCAATGTTGATTCAATCACGATCGCCAGTTCTTACCAGTTCGACGAGATAAAAAGAGCCGTTCGTGACGAGGGGGCCGCCGATCTCGTCGTGGAGATCGAGTGCGTCAGCTATATCATCACCTATACCCCAGCGCCTTTGGCGCTGCGCCATTCCGAGCTGTGCGCGGTTTTGCCGGACTCTTTTTTTGCTGACGCCACGGCGGCTCAGGCGCCATGGAAACGTCATCCCCCTGTCTATCCTCGGCGAAACGCCAGGTTTGCCTGGCCGACGGAATGGAAGGATTTTCAGTATCTCGATGTCCTGGGAGCGACCGGCAATCTGTCCATCGACCGCTACAGTGCCCTCGATTTCTTTATCGAACCCGACGATACTGTCACATTCGATCCTGGTACTATGGGAAAGTCCTATATCACAGTCCAAAGCGGCGTCGATACCGCTGTCAGGAACTGGTCACGCGCGACGGGTCGGCGGCCGACGAAGCTGTTACCGATAGCCACATGGGAAGAGACGGTGCGGCTGCTGCAGGCGCAGAAGCTGGCTGTTGTCCAGTTGGGCGCCAGGGAGGATGAACCGATCAACGGCGTTGACGTGGACTTGCGGGGCCGCACATCGTTGCGGCAGGCGGCCGCCGCACTAAAAGGCGCTGTTTGTCACGTCGGTACCGAAGGCGGTCTTGTCCATCTCGCACGGGCCGTGAACGTCAGGTCGGTCGTGGCTTTTGGTCCCACGTCCGCAGCGTTTCTCGGCTACCCGCAAAACATCAATCTTGTAGCCAGCGATTGCACCAGTTGCTGGTGGACGACGAAGGATTGGTACATCTACTGTCCACGTGGATTCGTGGAACCGCCCTGCATGAATGCCTATACAGCGGAGATGATCGCCAGCGCGGTGCTGGGTGCTCTGAAGAGCGACACATAGAGACAAGCAGGGCCAGCGCGCTCGCACCAATCTGACAGTCTGTCGTCCCTCCCGGCGTCGGCGCTATCACCCGAACAGGCGCGGGCGCGAACAGGCGACCAATCACCGGTCGGTCCGCCCTTGGGGTGGGACGGCTGCGGCGCATTCAAGCGCCGCGCGCCATTCAGTGTTGAGGAGCCGGTCACATGGATACGCATTCTCATACCGAGCCGCCTCGGCCACCGGCGCCGCGCATCAAGGCGACACAGAGACGATTCTGGTCCAGAATGGGCTGATCGAGCCCGCCGCTGTCGATGGTGATAGACGCTTTCGAGACTCGCATCGGCCCGCGCAACGGCCCCCATGGTGGTGGGCCCTCAGCCCGGCGAACACGGCACGGAGGCGTACTATCACCAGATGGCTCGTCGCGCTGGAGACGATCCTGTCCACGCGGGCACTTCCACGGGCGACGAAATTTCGGGGATGCAGGAATTTTGGCGGCAGGCTTGTGCCAACACGCCGCACGGCCTGCCAGTCGCGCGAAGAATGCCGGCCTGGGTCGTGGCATTGGCGAGGCGCATCATGACGATACAAACGATCATGGCCACCATCATGCTGTCGCCACGGTTCGTGAACCGGTCGCTGTCCGCCCGCCCGCGGTTCCGCTGTGAGAAATCGCCGGACCCGCGGCAGCGGGGTCGCAAGTGTCGCTGTCGCCCGCCTCGATCCGCCTGGATAGTCCTC
This sequence comes from uncultured Alphaproteobacteria bacterium, assembly GCA_963817185.1. Lineage (GTDB taxonomy): Bacteria > Pseudomonadota > Alphaproteobacteria > Acetobacterales > Acetobacteraceae > Rhodopila. The sequence goes on from CAWFNN010000009.1 coordinate 1,413,394, forward strand.
GTGCGCCACGCGGTGCCCGAAGTCGGCGCAGGCTCAGGCGCCTTGCCTTAGCAGGCTGGAGTCCTGCAGCCTGGTGTCCTGCCCTTTGACCGGATCGGCGATGGCGGCTTCCAGGCTGAGCGCGCCCTTCCACTCATCTGCCGGACGGGCATGCTCGCCGGGGGCGATCTGGTCGATACCCCAGTAGATTTCCAACCGGTGACCATCGGGGTCGCGGAACTCCACCGCGATCTGCACGCCGGCGCGCCGGCGGCCGTCGAAATCGACCGGCACGCCGTGTCCGCGCAGATGGGCCCTGGCACGCACAACGTCGTCGAGTGTGGGAACCTCGAAGGCCATGTGGTGCAGCCCGGCGCCGGGATGGTTCTGCTCCGTCGCCTTGAACAGGGCGATACCGTGGTGATCCCGGTTGCAACGCAGGAACACGGCACCCCCCGGCATCATGTCGTCTTCGTAGATGTCGGAGACCTCGAAGCCAAGGATTTCGGTGTAGAACCGGCAGGAGCGCTTGATGTCAGCGACGTAGAGCGCGACGTGGCCGATCTTGCCGAGTTGGAAGGGGGGTGCGCTGAAGGGGGGTGTGCTCATGGGCGTTGCTCCTCCTGTTGCACCACCGTAGCACAGGTTCTATCGCGTTTTCACCTTGAGCGGAATGTTGAGAGCGCATGGATCATGCGGTCAGGCAAAGGGCTGGAACATTTCCACTGGGGGCGGAAATGCCGTAGCGTGCTGCGAGCAGCGACCGATGCCTGTGACGAGGACCGACCATGAACACTACCAAAGAAATGCGCGGTAATTCCGGGGAGCAGGAGAGGCTCCGGATCCGGGCCGGCGGGTTCAGCGGTCCGACTTCGGGCATGGCGCCGGGTCATGTGCAAGCCAATCTCGTGATATTGCCGAAGGCGCAGGCACACGATTTCCTGCGATTTGCTCAAGCGAATCCGAAGCCATGCCCGGTGCTGGCGGTGTCCGAACCCGGCGATCCGCGGTTGCCGATGCTGGGTGCGGACCTCGACCTCCGCACCGACCTGCCGCGCTACCGCGTCTGGCGAAACGGCGAATTGATCGCGGAGCCGACCGACGTGCGTGACGCCTGGCGCGACGATCTCGTCAGCTTTGCCGTCGGCTGCTCGTTTTCCTTCGAGGAGGCGCTGATCGAGGATGGCATCGAAGTCCGCCATATCGCGCTCGGGTGCAACGTGCCGATGTACCGGACGAACATCCCGTGCGTGGCCGCTGGGGTGTTCGAAGGGCCGCTGGTCGTGTCGATGCGGCCGATGAAGCCGGCGGACGCGATCAGGGCGGTGCAGATCACCAGCCGGTTCCCGTCCGTGCACGGCGCCCCGGTGCATCTGGGGTTTCCCGCCGCGATCGGGATCGCCGATATCGGCAAACCCGACTACGGCGACGCGGTGCCGATCGCGGCGGACGAGATGCCGGTGTTCTGGGCCTGCGGCGTCACGCCGCAAGCGGTGATCGCCGAGGTGCGCCCCGAATTCTGTATCACCCACGCGCCCGGGTGCATGCTGATCACCGACCTGCGCAACACGTCGCTGGCGGCACTGTAAGGCGGTTCGGCGTTCGCGTGCCCGACTGACATGCAGGCGCTGATCAACCAAATCGAGGCGCTGATCCACCGCGACGTCGGGCGCGGGATGGAAGACGTGTTCCAGGTGGCCCAAGGTGAGCTCTGGGGCGCGATTTCGGCCTTCGCCGCGACGACGATCCCGAGGGTCGGGCTGATTACCGGCTTCTTTGTCCCGGGCGCCGATCCGCCGGCCGCGGAAACCGACGGACCCGCCGGAGCCGCGCTGATGGCGTTCGGCTTCGCCCGTTCCGGCCTGTCGTGCCGCCTGGCGACGGATACAGTCTGCCGTTCGGCGTGCCGCGCGGCACTGGACGCGACGGGTGCCGGCGAGGTCCCGATCGACGCCGTGGCGCCGGGCGGATCGGTCGGGGCACTGGTTGACCTGTGGCGAGACGAGGGGATCGACTGGGTCATCGCCATTGAGCGCTGTGGCCCGGCTGCCGACGGGCTTCCACGGAACATGCGCGGCGTCGATATCGCGGCCCATGCGGCGCCGCTGGAACGGCTGTTCGGCGCCGGCCCGTGGCGAACGATCGGGATCGGCGACGGCGGGAACGAAATCGGCATGGGCCGCATCCCGCGGCCGCTGATCGCACGACACGTCCCGCTGGGGGATCAGATAGGGTGTGTGGTACCGGCGGACTTCCTGATCGCCACCGGAGTCTCCCACTGGGGCGCCTACGCAATGCTCGCGGCCCTGGCAGCGCTGCGGCCGGACTGGCGCGAAGCGATGCTGTCCGCGCTGGACCCGGCGCTGGACCGCGCGGTCATCGAGGCTATGGTCCGGGAGGGGCCGGCCGTGGACGGGGTCTCCCGGCGGCGGGAGGCGACGATCGATGCGCTGGGGATGGATGTGCACCATGGCGTGATGGAGGCGATACTGGAACTGGTGCGGCGATAGTGCTTCGCGTTCAGCGGCCTTTCACCCCGGCCCGGTGGGTTTGTTGGCCTTTGCGCCGGTCGGGTCGTCGCGTAACGCTGATCCGTTTCGCCCCCTCGCCGATCAGGCTGACCGGGCCGGAGCGCCGGAGACCGCTCATCCTATCGATCGGCTCGGCGATGGAGCGCCGGGAGTAGCGGACGCCAGCCCATCGGGCCATTGCCGGCCTGGGCCCGGGTCCCGGGGATGCCGGACCCGCGCGGAATGGCTGACAGCCAGGTTTCCGACCAGGAACGTGATGCCGGGCTTGACATTGTCCTGGCGGCCCTGCCCTCGGGGCCTTGCACAGGCTCTCCGGAACCCCGGTGAATCAGTAACCATCCCTCTGCTCGTTCAAAAGGTTTACCGGCGGCAGGCGCGACGCTCGGAGCAGCAGCGCGAACGGCTCCGAGCACGATGCTCCAGGCTGTCGAAAGGCCAGCGGGGCGAGACAGGCCACCTGGGTTCGAAGGTATGGAAGAGCCGGCGTTGCCGCCGCCGGAACCGGTTCTATGATCGGATGCAGACCGGAGCGTTATTCCCTGGCTCCCTGATCGAGGAACTGTTCGATGAGGTGGCGCATCCTTCTCTCCATGGCCTGCATCGTCGCATTGGCCTCCGTCGTCGCGGTCCCAGACGAAGCGGCGGCCGAGGCGGATGGTCCGGCGGGTGTTTGTAAACCTGGCGTGACAAACGACAGCCTGATGCCTCTGCCCTCGGAGCTTGTCGCTCGGGCGCGACAGGTATTTGAGCTCCATATGCCGGACGACCTGATCCAGAAGACGACTGTCTTTCGGTGCATGGAAGGAAGGACGCTGTTATGTACCGCAGGCGCCAACCTTGCCTGCGGCAAGGCGGACACCGGCCGTAGCCCTCCGGGTGTAGCGGACTGGTGTCGCGATCACGCGGATGCGGACAATGTTCCGATGTTCGTCACGGGTCACGACACCATCTATGGCTGGCGCTGCTCCGGCGAAACACCGGTGATCGCAGCTACTGTCGCAACGCTGGACGCGCGGGGCTTCTTGTCGCGCAACTGGAAGGATGCGGGAAAGTAAGGCCACGCGGGCGACGCGTACGTCTTTGCCAGCTGTGACCGAAACGGTCAACCTCGCTTCGGAGCATCTCGTTGCCGCGTTGCTGCTTGATCGCAACGACCATGGCGTCCCGATTCCGAGGCGGGCGCAAAAATGGTTGAACGTGTAGATGACGGCCTCACGCTGATACTGACGACCGATCTGGAGCAGAAAAATCCTGTGATCACCGGCGATCACGTTACATACACCGGCATCGCGAGCTACGTCCACGAGGCCAGTGAGGCAAAACAACAACTCGCGCGAGCCGTCGAACGCGCGGAGTCTGCTAAAACCGTGATAACACATGCCAATGCATGAGCGGAGACGGCCGACGCCGCTGCCGCCGACGCGGCGGCGCGGCTGGCGGCCTTCACGCCGGAGTCGGGACTGCGCGGATGGCTCGTCTGTATGTATTGTCAAGAACATCAAGACCTTGATGGCGGGAAGGTCCAGTCGTCCCGAAGCCTGGGCGAATGGATTGGATCGACCCAACGCAGACCTGCAATCCCGCAGGTTGCTCAGAAGACCAGGGCGACCGTTGCGGCAATCCGACCGATCCTTGGCAACAGCCTTCTCAGCCCTCTGTTGACCGGCTTGTCGGACGATCGCTCGCCGAACAAGACCGCCGCAGAACTATATTTTGTACACAATGATATTCAGCCAAAATGTATTCCGGACGGTAACAGACGGGATTCATTCAATAATTCCATTTCTTAACACAGTTCTATGGAACACGGTCGCGCCGAGCCGCATTTGAAAATTCCAGAATCAGCGCCATTTGCAATGTCGTCCTGACCATCCGAGCGTCTCCGCGTTGTACTGCGCTGGCGTCGACGGGAACTTAACTTGCCAGGAAGGAGCGCCAACATGCGTCTCTTCAAGCCGACTTTGATGCTTCTCGGACTTGTCACCGCCGGCATTCTTGCCACCGCCGCGAACGCGGGTACTTTGACCTACGAAAGCTACGGCTTCTCGGGCGAGAATGTTCATATCGGCGACAGTCTGTTGGGTGTCTACGACGAGTACAGCGGGGCCGGCGTGATAACGCTCGACGGTTCTTCGAGCATCTCGGCCTACTGCGTCGACATCGCGGACTGGTTGCTGGGATCAGGCACGTACAATACCGGGGTCAATCCGGCCTCTGATCCCAGCCTAACCGGCGTGTCGTCAATAACGGGGCACAGCAAGATTTCTGACATCGGCTCACTGATCGCCAATGGCAGCAACGCCGCGGCCGTTCAGGTGGCGATCTGGGAAACGGAGTACGGCCCTGCCATCACCATCACGCCGGATGATCCGGGGTTGCAAGCAGTGGCCGACGCCTATCTCGCGGATTTGCAAACGAGATGGGACGTTCCGGAAGGTCTGAGCGTATTTGAGCTGACTCCGGCGGACGACGAGACAAACCAGAGCCTGGTCTACATGAGCCGCATGCCTGAACCGGCATCCGTGGCGATACTGGGAACAACGATAATACTGCTTGGTTACGCGCGAAGGCGTCGCCGAACCGGTCGATGTCATCAATGAGAATCCGGTCCTTCCAGCGAGGGCCATTCAGGCCGCCGGCTACTATCCGCTATCACCCTGATTTGATTCGCGAAGCAATTTCGGGGCTGACGAAATCGCCGACCAATACGGTCCAGAACATGATCGCGCCGAGCGGAACGCTTAACGCATGAATCAGACTACTGAACCAGGACTTTAAAGCGTTTTCAAGCTTCACCGTCACCGTGTGGACACGCTGAGCACCTCGCTTGGAACGGCCGCCCCCGCGTGGCCGGCCCAAACAGCATGATCCATTAGGCGTCGCGGGACGGAGCGCAAAAATGCCTCCGGCGGTCGAACGAAGGGCAAGCCCCTGCCGCGAGGTTGCGATGGCAAGCGGCCGTCGCCGTCCCCGACTCAGGGCAAGGTCTGGCAGAGATCGGGCCCGTCAGGGTGCGGCGAAAGGCTGATTTGAAACAACATCGGCCAGAGTTTGCCGGTGACGAACAGCCGGTCGCCCGCCGCGTCATAGGCGATGCCGTTCATCACATCGATGGGGTGGTGACTTGCCCGCGCCAGGGCGAGCAGATTGGAACCGTCGACCAGGCCAACGACGTGTCCCGTTGTGGGATCGATCTGGATGATGATGGGCGTAAGCCAGATGTTGGCGTAGATTTCGCCCTTGACCCATTCGAGTTCGTTGATGTTCTTGATCGGCCGGCCGTCGCAGGTGACGTGGATCTGGCCGCGTTCAGCAAGGGTCTCCGGATCGAGGATACGAATATCGCTGGTCCCGTTACTCATGAACACATGGGTGTTGTCCCGGGTCAGTCCCCACCCTTCGCCGCTGTAATGGAAATCCGAAATCGGGTTGAACGTGCTGAGGTCGTAGACAAACCCGGTCTCGGCCTTGTAGGTCAGTCCGATCAGTTTGTCTTTCCAGTTGACGATCCCCTCGCCAAAGTATTTCCTGTCAAGATCGTGCTGCTGCACCACCGCCCCCGTGTTCACGATGACCTTGCGGATCGAAGATCGCCCGTTGAGACCAGTGCTCTCATACAGAAGGCCGTTCAGGTAGAACAATCCTTCGGTGAAGGCGGCCGGATCATGGGGGTAGGTCTTGACGATCACCGCATCGTATTCAGGAACGGCGGCCAAGCACCTCCCAAACGCCGTGGCGATGATGCCGGCAAAGATCAGTGCCGTCCTGAACGTCTGCATTTTCATCCGCGCGCCGCTCCCAGGCCTCGTTTGATTCCCCGCCGGGCACTCTGCCGTCAGGTTGCCGTGTAGCGCAACGGGCGAGCGTCCTGAGAACTGGTAGCACCTCGATGTGGCTCGCGAGTCCGCCGCCGGTATCCAGATACCGACGCCCGATGTGGCAAGGCCCACCATCGCGGACGCTGCGTCTCGCTTGCCCCGGGAGTTGGCGTTCAGCAGGGATCCGTTGATCCCGTAAGCAAAAGCCCAACTCCGCCGCGCTCCTTCAAGCGGGTCCGTGTCGGCTGTCGGTTGGGGGGCACGGTGTCGGCGCCGGGAAACGCACGGAGCGTCCCTGCATAGTGGTGGACGATGGGCGGTGAGAGGATTGCGCCGTGCTTGCGGTGTCGCTTAGGTTGCCGGCATGACGGAGGGGGTGCCTGCGTCCTCGACAGGTCCGCGTCATGACCTTGACCCATACGCCGTCGCAGGAAGCGTGAGGGTGGTTTACTGCGCGCGCCGCGGCGGTCTATCAGACGGGAGATGCGCCATGATCCGCGATGCACGCGGGCTGAAAGTCTCTACCGACAGCGCGGAAGCGGCCGTGCTGTTCGATCGCGCGGTGGAGCACTACCTCAAGTATCACATCGACACGATGGACCTCGTGAACGGCGCGCTGGCCGCCGATCCAGGCTTCGTGATGGGGCACTGCATCAAGGGCTACCTGATGCTCACCGGCGCCAATCCGGCCCATCGTCCGGCGATCACCGCCAGCCTCGCCGCCGCCGAGGCCGGCGCCGCGGTGACCACCGAGCGCGAACAGCGCCATGTCTCGGCGCTTTCCGCGTGGCGGCGCGGCGCTCTCCGCGAGGCGTTCGCCATCTGGCGGGCGCTGCTCGATGCCGATCCCACCGATCTGCTGGCGGTACGGATCAGCGATACCACCCATTTCCGCTTTGGCCACACGCAGGCGGTGGTCGAACAGGCGGACCGCCTTGCTCCCGCCTGGTCGCCCGACCTGCCGGGCTACGACTGTTTCCAGTCCGTCTGGGCCTTCGCGCACGAGGAAGCGGGGGACACCGCAGGGGCCGAACGCGCGATCGACAGCGCCTACGAACGCGACCCGACGAATTTCTTCGCCCACCATGTCAAGGCGCACATCCTCGAAATGGACAGCCGACCCAGCGAGGGCAACGACTGGCTGGCGGCACAGACCGGCTACTGGCCGATCGGCAACAACCTCGTGCATCACTTGTGGTGGCATCGGGCGCTGATGCAGCTCGATCTCGGCGAGCGGGATGCGGTGCTGGCCAGCTACGACGCCAATATTCGCAACCTGAACGCCCCGCTGACCCGAGCGGCGCCGGACCAGTTCAACGATCTGCAGAATTCGGCCGCGCTGTTGTGGCGCCTTGAGCAGCTTGGGCTGGACGTCGGTGCACGTTGGGACGAGTTGGCCGACAAGGCCGAGGCGCGGATCGGCGACAGCGCCTACCTGCTGCTCCCGCCGCATCTGATGCTGGCTCTGGCGGCGACCGGGCGCGACGACGCCGCGGCTCGGTTCTTGGCGGCGTTGCGTGAGCAGGCCGACGACCCATCCCGATGGGAGGCGCCCGCGATCGGCGACGTCGTCGTGCCGGTCTGTGAGGCGATGCTGGCGCATCGACGCGGGCAGCACGCCCGGGTCGTTGCGCTGCTGGAGCCCCGCCTCGACCGGATCCGCCTGCTCGGCGGCAGCAACGCCCAGCGAGACCTGTTCCGCCAGGTCCTGATCAATTCGGCGATGCAGGCGGACCGCCGCGACATTGTCGCCGCGATGATCGCTGACGAGACCGCGATCCATGCCGCTCCGCCAAGCCAACGTGCCGGTTACGCCGCGGCGGCGCGGTGGCTGGTGTAAGGGAGACAGGTGATGCCCGCGATCGAACGCTTTATGCTGGACGGCCAACCGGAGCCGGTGAGCCACTATTGCCACGTCACCAAGGCGGGCAACCTGGTCTGGGTCTCCGGCACCGTCGGAATCGCTGCCGATGGCACCATCCCGGAAGGCGTCGTCGAGCAGTTCGAGGTGGCCATCGGCAACCTGGATGCCTGCCTGAAGGCGGCCGGTGCCGGGGCGGAGCATGTCGTGAAAGTGACCGTCTACCTGACCGACATTGCCGATCGCGCGAAAATCAATCCGGTCCGGCAGCGATACTTCGGACCAGACCGCCCGGCGTCGACCTTGGTGGAGGTGTCCGCTCTGGTCCTGCCGGGGTTAAAGGTGGAAATCGAGGCGCAGGCCGTCCTGCCGTAGCACGTGGGCGCTGTTCTTTGGCTCGGGACGAAAAGGATCCGGGGATGGTCTGATGCGCCTGGTGGCGCGCGTTCCAGGGCCTTCCCGGTTGGGCGCCGGATCGCGGAAGCAGGTTAAGCGAGCTGCGGATTTATGAAATCACTCGGCCCGTCAGACGCTGAGCCGCCGAAGGAACTGCCGAAGGCGGACGAGCAACATGTCCGGCTTGTGCATCGAGTCACTCTGGTGGGCCGCGACTTCGCATTGCAACCAGGCCAGCCCGCGTTTGGCCTGGGCCTCCCATATGGATGCGAGGTCGGGACATTGCCGCAGCACCGCCGCGATCGCCGCTTTGTCCAGACTGTAGGCGGTCACCGGAGTCAGCACCCTTGCCGTGGCTACCGCCTCCTCCCCGGTGATCAGCGCTATCATTCCGACCGTGTCGCCGGGGCTTGCTCGCAGCACGACCTGCTTGGCGGCACCATCGCCTTTGGCCACCTCGACTGTGCCGGATGCGATCAGGAACAGCGCTGCCGGCATCTCGCCCTCGCAGAACAGTGTCTCACCTGGTTCCCGTGTTATCGGCACCAGGTGTTCCACGATCATCGCGCGATCGCTATCGCTCAACGGGCCGAACAGTTCCGATTCCGCCATCAGTTCGTGAAGTGTCGGCGCTGGCTGCGGTGGCGGCGGCGCGATGTTGGAAATGGCGAGCGAGATTCCGGCGTAGCGCAGATGTCGTTGGACGTGGTTGAACATTTCGGTGCGGGCCGACGCCACAACGCTGGTGCTGGCAACGACGAAGCGGATCTCATAAGTAACGCCGTCGCCTTGCAGGCCAACGCAAACAACCTTCGGTTCCGGTTGTGCCAAGGGGAGTTGACATGCCTGGACGGCCGCATTGAGCGCGGCAAGGCAGCGGCGCGGGTCCGCGGCCGCGGCAAGGCTGACCGAAACGGTGACGCCACGCGTCGGCGTCGGAGCGCTGCGGTTTTCCAGCCTCGATTTCGCTATGACGCTGTTAGGCACGATCGCGATGCTGTTGTTCGGCGTCGCGATCTGGGTCGACCGCCAGTTGATCTGCAGAACCTGTCCTTCAACGCCGCCCTCGACCCAAAGTAGATCGCCTGCTTTGTAGGCGTGCTCCAGCCCGACGGCGATGCCCGAAAACACATCGGACAGCGTGTTCTGCAACGCCAGTCCCAGAACGATGGCGATCACGCCCGATCCGGCGACAAGTCCGCCGATCGGAATGCCAAAGGCAAAGTTGGTCACAGCCAGCGCCGTTGCGATGTAGATGCCGCCTGCCAGGAGATCGGAAACGATCTTGGTTTCGCGCGGCCGGTTTTCCAGCACCACGACGACCCGCAGGATGTCGACGGCGACACGCGCGCCAAGCATCCACCAGCCGATTTCCACGAATTGGGCCCATACCCTCTCGCCCGGAGAATGGGTGGGAAATCTCGGCATCACGGGCGAGCCAACCGAATATTGCAGGAGCCAGGTCAGGATGCCGAAAACGCCAATGCGCACGGCGAGGCGCAGCCACAACGGTCGCCGCGCGTCGCGCCGCGCGTCGATCGCTGTCGCAAGCAGCAACAAAGTTGCCAGCGTCAGCGGCAACATGCCGTATTGATCGAGCAGGCTAAGCACGGTCGACCCGCAGGGCAGCGCCATCACACCGCGGGATCCGGCGCGAGGAGAGGGGACGGATCAACCGGTAGACCTCCGGCCGCGGGTAAGCGTGGGTGGCGCGACCGCGACGATCAGACCGCTGACTCGGATGCCTCACGTCAGAACCGCGGGGTCGCGCGTCTGTCATCCCTCACTCGACACGCTGCGTTCGGCGGCGATTGTCGGCACCAGTTCCGAGACCGTCGGATGTATATGCATCGTGTGCGACAGCGTGGTGGCGTTTCCACCCGAAGCCATGACGTCCAACACGGTATGAATCGCCTCATCGCCGCCGGTGCCGAGGATCGCCGCGCCGACGATCGCATTCGTCTCGTCATCGACCACGATCTTCATCAGGCCAGCCACCTCAGCCTTTTCCCTGGCTCGGGCCACTCTCGTCATCGGCCGCCGGCCGACCGATATGCGCTTGCCCATCCCGCGTGCCTCGGTCTCCGTGATCCCGACCCGCCCAAGCGGAGGATCGACATAAAGCGCGTAGCATGGAATCCGGTCGCTCACCTTGCGGTCAGCGCCGCTCAGCAGGTTGTCCGCGACGATTTCATAGTCGTTATATGCGGTATGAGTGAATGCGCCGCGGCCGTTGCAGTCGCCCAGCGCCCAGATGCCGGCGCCGCTCGTCTCGAGCCGGTCGTTCACATGGATGTAGCCGAGCGCGTCAGTCGCCACGCCGGCCTTCTCCAGTCCCAGATCGTCGGTATTCGGCCGCCGCCCTACCGCGAGCAACACGTGGCTGCCAATCACGTCGGGCTCCCCTTCTGTGCAGTTGACGCCGACGGTAATCCCTTGCGTGTGCCGGTTGAAGCGGATGCATTCGGCGCTTGTGCGGATGACAACCCCCTCCGCCTCCAGAAATGATTGGATCGCCCTGGAGATCTCTTCGTCCTCCCGTCCGACCAGGCGGGGACCCTGCTCTATGACCGTCACCTTCGATCCGAAGCGACGGTATATCTGCGCGAATTCCAGCCCGACGTAGCTGCCACCGACGACGACAAGGTGCTCAGGCAACACATCAGTCGCCAGCAGCGAACTGTTGGTGAAATAGGGCACGTCGTTGATCCCGGCGAGGTTCGGGATCACCGCCCGCCCCCCGACATTGATAAAGATGCGATCCGCCTCCAGCAGGTCGGAACCGACGCGCACCGCGTGCGGACCCTCGAAGCGCGCATGGCCCAGCAGCAAAGTGCACCGCTCCATTTCCCGCAACCATGTCTCATTGCCGGTCCGGGCATCCGTTGCGATCTTTTGCGAGCGCGCGTGGACCCGCGCCATGTCGATCCGCACCTCGCCCGTCATCACGCCGAAATCCGCGGCGCGGCGCGCGAGATGCGCGGCGTAGGCACTCGCCACGAGCGTCTTGGTCGGCGTGCAGCCCGTATTGAGGCACGTGCCGCCGATAAGATGGCGCTCCACAATGGCGACGGTCATCCCGGCGGTGGTCAGCCGCGCCGCCATTGACGGGCCGGCCTGTCCCGTGCCGATGACGATGGCATCGAAACGCCGGCTCATCGTGCGCGCTCCTTGACGGTGAGGACCGGTGGCCGCGTCGCGGTGTCCACAACCTGCGAGAACGCCACAATCGAGATGGACCGCATGAGGTCTCCTTCGGCAAGTGAGGCAGGGACAAGGTCTGATTATGGCTGCTTCGAGCCCGCCGGTCCATCGCACCCGGCTGTCGCGGCGGCTGGTCCGGATGTGCGATCGCCCGGCGGTCGAGGCTCTCCCGTGCGGGACGCAGATCCTGGTGCTCGCGGAACGGAAACGGGGCTGCGCGCGGACTTTCGAATGGCCGCCAACATGGTCAGACAGTAATGCGGGGGTGGCCTGAAGTCGTCGCTCCCACGTCGGTCCAGGTTTGCTTGACCTGACCGGAGTCTCCGATGAAGACGTCTCGCATGCTCCCGCCTCGATCTGAGCGCGGGAGGCAGTCGTGGTCTTGACGTATCAGCATTTGCGGGGCGCCGCTGCAAAGCGCTGTGCGAGCGAGGCAGCGCCGGGACCGCAGTTGATGACAAAGACATCATGGTGCTCCATGGGTATTACATTCATTTGCGGCAATCCCGCCCCCGCTTCGTCGCGAAGACAGTGCCGGCGCGCGGTCTATTTCGGCACATGCCGAGGTTCGGACCGCATCCCCAATGCCCGCTTCGACGCGGCAGGAACATCAGTTGGTCAAATCCTTCCAATACTTTTAGATCATCGTCATGATAACCGCGATGGTGGACCGCCGGCCGGGACGGCGCATCGGTCACGATGCGTTGACGGGATTGAACGGTGGTTTCCGACAAGATCGGCCACGCCTTGAGGTGATAGCCCGCCCCGGTACATTGCATTGCCTGCGGATGGGTGAAACCGGATGGTCCAACGGACCGGGAAGAAAAACGCGATGATCGAACCGGATCCTGTCCAGCAGGACAGGTGTGCCGCGTGTGTGCGGGTATCACTGGGCTGCCTGGCGGTTCTGGCCTTGATGACTGGCAATCGGCCGGTCCTCGCCCAGCAACCCGCGCCCGCCGGCATGAGCCTCGCCGAGGCCGCGGCGCGGCGGTATCCGCAGCCGGTCCGCGTCGGCGACCTGCTGGGGAGGCAGGTACTGCAGCCGCTGGAAAGCCAGCCGACGCTCGGCTGGGTTCATGCGGTGGTGAAGCAGCCGGACGGGACGATTGATGTAATCGTCGACTATGGCGGCCTGTTCGGCTTCTTCAGCCGTCCCATCGCCGTTCCCGTGGATGGCATGACACTGCTCGGGCATTACATGGAGATCGTGGATTTCACCCCAAAACAGCTCAGTGGCTTCAAGACCTTCACCGGCGGCGGGGCGGCGCGGCTGCCGCCGGACAGCATTATCCGCGTCGGCCTCGCGCGTCCCTCGCATTGAGGGACAGCATGTTGCCGCCGATCCGGCCCATCACCGAAGCGTCCGCTCCGAGTGGTCCATTCCGTCAGAACAAGGCACCGATGAACGTGTCCACGCAACAACGATTCCGCACCGTGCGCCGGCTGCATCCTCTGCCCGTGCGTATCATGCACTGGGTCAATGCGCTCGCGATGATCGTCATGATTACGTCGGGATGGGGCATCTATGACGATTACGTCATCATCAGCGGGTTGCATTTCAGTCAGTTCTTCCGGCTCGGCAGTTGGGCGGCGGAGAGCCTGCTTTGGCACTTCGCCGGCATGTGGTTCCTGGCGATCAACGGGCTGTGCTACCTGCTGTACGGTTTGTTCACCGGTCGCTTCCGGGAGCGGCTGTTGCCGATCCGGGTCGCGGATGTTGTGGGAACGGTGCGTGATACCCTGCACCTGCGGATCGCTCATGACGACATCACGCATTACAACGCCGTCCAGAAGCTGCTCTACGTTATCGTGATCATCGCCGGCATATCGCAGGTCGTCACCGGCCTGGCGATCTGGAAACCCATTCAGTTTTCCGGCCTGGTCAGCCTGTTCGGTGGCTTCCAAGGTGCACGGCTGGTGCACTTCTGGGGAATGGCCGTGATCGTCGGGTTCCTTGTGGTCCACGTCCTTCTGGCTTTGCTCGTTCCGCAAACCTTGTGGGCCATGATCGCGGGCGGCCCACGGATCGGCCAACCCGTCTCTCGCGATAGGGTCAACACATGAAGTCCTTGTTTCGTCCCGCGACGGTCCCGGATCCGGGGCTGCTCGAGGCGCAGCGTCCGCTCGTTCGCTCGCTTGAGCGCCGGGGCCTGCTCCGAGGCACCCTTTCGCTCGGTGCCCTGACCCTGCTCACCGGCTGCGACTTCTCGACCCCGGATTCAGTCGAAACGGCGCTGCGCAAGGTATCCGTGTTCAACGACTGGGTTCAGGCGCGGATATTCGATCCCAACAAGCTGGCGCCGACCTATCCCGAGTCGATGGTGCTCAAGCCGCCGGAATTTAACGCCTATTACGACATCATGGACGTCAAGCCCGTGGACGGACAGACATGGCGTCTCGAACTCGCAGGCCTGATCGACAACAAGACGCCGTGGACGTTGGACCAGATCGCCGCCCTGCCCGAACAGGAGGAGATCATCCGCCATGTCTGCGTGGAAGGCTGGGATTACATCGGTCAGTGGTCCGGTGTTCCGCTGCGGTTGTTCCTTGAGCGCGTGGGGGCCGACACCCGCGCAAAATATGTCGCCTTCCAAACGGCCGACAATTATCCCAGCAGCATCGATATGGCGACCGCCCTGCATCCGCAGACACTGCTTGCGACGAAGTATGCCCGCCAGCCGCTCGCTGCGCCCTTCGGCTATCCTTTACGGCTTCGCACATCGACCAAGCTGGGCTTTAAGAACCCGAAGTGGATCACCGCAATCGAGGTGACCAACACCTACGTGCCGGGCTACTGGGAGAAGAGCGGGTTCAACTGGTTCAGCGGGATCTAGAGCGTGATCCGCACAGGTGGAATCACCGGAGCGGTGAATCACGCTCTCAAACAGAGAGCTGGAGCGGGTTCCGTGAGCCAACGCGAATGGAAACCGCTCCAGAGTATTTCCACGCGGCGTGGAAATACTCCAGTTCACCTTTGGCGAGCGATCTGATCTGCGCAGGGCCGCTTCGTGATCCGGGTCACGCCGATATCGCGCTACCGGTGCGCCGCCGACGTTTTCCGCATGCACGCGGCTCGATCATTCAGGTCACGGCCGGATGCTGACCCCGCTTGCTGCTGATGACTGCGGTTCCGCAGCCATCGGCCGGGTGTTTTGCCTGTCAGGCGCTTGAAAGTCCGGGTGAAATGGCTCTGATCCGAGAAGCCGACTTCAACTGAAATGGAAGCGAGCGAATACCCGCCCTCGGCAAGCAACACCTGAGCTCTGCGTATGCGCGCCTGCAAGACCCAGCGGTACGGCGGTGTGCCCGTGGAGGCTTTGAATGCACGAGCGAAATGGGATTGCGACAGGCCGGAGAGGCGGGCGGCCTTGGTCACGCTGATCTCATCGGCAAGATTATCCTCGAGATATCTCTTGGCCCGCCGCAGTCGCCAGACGGGCAGGCCGCCAGGTGGACGCGGCGTATTATCGTTCGTCGCAGGTATTGCTTCGGGCGGTCCTTGCTCGGTCGGGGACTGACGCCTGGCAGGCGGCCACGCCGCCGACATGCCCGTGGCAGGGGAATCGATCGCCCGTTTCATTTCCGCGTTCATCACTGCCCTTTCGCCTCACGCGAACATCCCGCTTCAGACCTTCGGCGGTCTGACCGACGCCCGCTGGTGGAGTTCGATCGCGCACGGTCGTCGCGATGCCGAACGCCGGACCATGCCGTCACGCAGAAGGCAGCAAATGCTCGGTGCCGGCTAATGCTTTCTGGTCATGATTTCCATTCCTGGCGGGCGCCGTGCCACCGGCGCTCTATCCTTCAGCGCAGCTTGCCCGGCGTGCTATCGATTTCGGGAAATGGCTACGCCGCGCGATGCATGCATGCCAGTTTGCCCCAGTCACTTTCCATACCGGTGGCGAGGCATCGCCCGTCAAAAAATGGCGGACCCGCACTGAACGGAGCGTGCGCCCTTCGCCTTCGGGGATATGGCATAGGCGTGCCGTGACCGGAGGGCCCCTCTGAACGCTGCTCACGCCACAGCGAGGCATCGCCCAGCCCCCGGCTTGTCATCGGGCGGCGCACCTTTCTGCCGGCTATGTGTTGCCCGGTCGATTTCAAACCCGCCCGGCAGGAAACCCGACATCTTGGAAAGCTTGGCGGACCCGACACGATTCGAACGTGCGACCTTCGCCTTCGGAGTATGAATCGCAGGCCGGCGGTTAAGCCTTTTCAATAGGTTATGTCGTTCCCATCTACGGCGGGGGAATGCCTTGCTGTCTCTGTGCGGGCTCGCTGATCGTAACAATGTGGTCGATTTTGATGGACAGATTGGCGATCCGTGAGAGGTTAGCCACCCTGATTAGCCGATCCACACGATATATCGCTTCCAGGCTTGACCCACGACACAACGCTATCTGGACCACAACGTCGTAGGATCGGCCTCCGCGATCTCCGATCAATTCGGCCCGGTCAGAAGATTTGGGATGGAGCGGTGAGCGGCTTCGGGGCTCGTCGCGAGGGCGGGCAGGTCATCTCATACTTCGTTACCTACCGGACCCACGATGGCCGCCAGCGAACCTACACCATCGGCAAGCAAGGATCGCCCTGGGCGCCCGAGACGGCACGGCAGGAAGCTCGTCGGGTGCTTGGCGAGGTGGTCAAGGGTGCCGATCCCATGGCCGACAAGGTCGCCGGTCGCAAGGCGATCACGGTGGCTGACCTCTGCCAACAATATCTGGTCGATGTCGAAGCCGGCCGGCTGCTGACGCGGCGGAAGGTCGCCAGGAAAGAGTCCACGCTGATCTCCGATCGGGGGCGGATCACGCGCCACATCATCCCACTGCTCGGGCAGAGGTCTGTGAAGTCGATCACGCGGAACGATATCGACGACTTTATGCACGACGTGGCCGCCGGCAAGACAGCCAGCATGGAGAAGACCAAGCCGCGTGGCCTGTCGGTCGTGCGCGGCGGCCGTGGTGTCGCCGGCCGCACGGTCGCGCTGCTGGGTGCGATCTTCACCTATGCCATTCGCAAGGGCCTTCGGATCGACAATCCTGCGCATGGCATCGTCAAGTTTGCTGAGGGCCGGCGAGAACGACGGCTGACCAATGACGAGTACCGATGGCTCGGCTTGGCATTGACGAAGGCGGACCAGGAGCGCGTCTGGAAGCCGGCAATCGCCGCCACATGGTTGATGGTGTTGACCGGCTGGCGGCGTGGCGAGGTGCCGGGCCTGCGCTGGTCCGAACTCGATCTGCCACGACGAACTGCACGATTGACCGACACCAAGACCGGGGCATCGCTCCGCGCCTTATCGCAAGCAGCATGTGCCGTGATCGAGTCCCGACCCCGGCACAGTGATCTGGTGTTCCCGGTCGATCCGGCGAACAGGCGATGATCGGCTATCGGAAGACATGGTTGCGGATTGCGAAGCTCGGTGACCTGCCGCCCGATGTCACGCCCCATGTCCTGCGCCACAGCTTCGCCAGTCTTGCTGCCTTTTCCTACGCTGAGATCCTCCGCCTCAAGGGCTGGATGCTCTCGCTCAAGGGCGACCTTGAAGGCGCCGAACGGAACTTTCTCGCCTCACTCGATTGGTCGCGTCGCCAGCAGGCGAAATCCTGGGAGCTGCGCACGTCGACCAGTCTCGCACGACTGTGGCAGAGCCAGGGCAAACGCCAAGACGCGTATGAGCTACTCGCCCCGGTTTACGACTGGTTCACCGAAGGCTTCGACACCAAGGATTTGCAGGACGCAAAGGCACTTCTCGCCGAACTTGGGTAGTCTCTGTAGCGAGACGTTATGTTACGAGACCGTAGCATCATCTGTAGCATCATCTCATGTCAACGCGTCCAGCAGCGCCTTCAGCCGGGCGATCTCCTCGCGTTGCTGGCCCACGATCTTTTCCAGGTCGGTGACTTTGCCAAACAGTTCAACCAGCAGAGCCTCAACCTCTGGTCGGCTCAGGTCAGAGAGGCTGGCTGGCGGCGGAACATCCGCAAAGAATCGCGCCGGGTCGAGCCGGGGCAAGCGAAAAATGCAGGGCTGCCCACGTTTTTGCCCCTGTTACATCCGGAAGGGCCAACTGCGAACGAAAGCGAAATTCCGTCCGGCGCAGGCATTCTATTCGCTAGCGGCATGAAGCGATCCCAGCCTCTCGAACCGATCGGCCACTTGAGAAAATTTGCGACAGAACCTAATCGCCGACGCCTGCAGGTTGGGCGGGTGCCGGCCGGTCGATGGCGATCTTGATCGCGGCAGATGCACGGGACGCGCCGGTGAAGACCATCAACAACGGATGGCACGGACAAGAAATAAGACCGATATCGCCGGATGGGGCTGACGTTCATGCTGGCGGATCGGGTCGAAACCACGCCTTTCCTCACGCCGGCACGGGAAGCCGCGCATGGCGATGCCGCGGTCGCCGCACCGGTGCGACGTCCGGCCTCAGACGCCGATGCCGGCTGCTGACGGCTTCAATTTGAATCAGCCGGATCTGCCTGATTGGCCAACAGTGCCTTCACGCGAAGCGCCGACGCGAGGGGCCGGTCCGGCCCGCGTGTCGCATCCACCGCTGCGACCAGTGCGGACAGGCTTTGGCCCCGTCCCTGCGCCGTCCGCAGCAAAACCGCCCAGAACTCCTGCTCCAAGGCAACGCTGGTGCGATGGCCCGCCAGGGAAAAGCTGCGTTTGACCAGACCGCTCAGGGGGCAACCTCCGTGTCGATGGCCGAACCATCACAGTACCAATATATATCCCGCCGACCGAAACCCGAATCGCGCTTCGGGGAGTGCCGCGCGTACCGCGCTTGCGCTAGACCGAAACGTCTTCCACAATGCGAGCAAATCAGGGGGAGAGATGTCATGACCTGGCTTTGCCGGGCGGCTCTGAGTGCGCTTGGGTTATCCGGGCTGTTCGCGATGTCGGCGCTGCCTGCATCGGCGCAGAAGACGGTGGTCGGCGTCACCGATACCGAAATCAAGATCGGCCAGAGCGCCGCGTTCAGTGGGCCTGCCAGCGTCTATGGGCAAATCTCCACGGCTGAGTCGGACTACTTCAAGATGGTCAACGATCAGGGCGGCATCAACGGCCGCAAGATCAAGCTGATCGCGCTTGATGATGGTTACAGCCCGCCCAAGTCGATCGAGGTGGTGCGGCGGCTTATCGAGGAAGATCAGGTGGCGATCCTGTTCCAAACGATCGGAACCGCGCCGAACGCTGCGATCCGCCGGTATGTCAACCAGAAGAAGGTCCCAGATATCTGGCTGGGTTCCGGCGCGTCGATGTTCGTTACCAGCCCGAAGGATTTTCCCTGGAGTATCCCGTTTCAGCCGAGTTACCGGCTGGAAGGGCAGATGTACGCGAAATATATCCTGGCGCACAAGCCAGATGCGAGAATCGGCATTCTGTACCAGAACGACGACCTGGGCCGGGACTATCTCAATGGGATGAAGGACGGCCTGGGAGACAAGTTCAACAAGATGGTGGTCAAGACCCTGTCGTACGAGGTGACGGACCCGACGATCGACTCGCAGATCTTGCAGTTGCAGGCCGCGGGGGCGGATGTTCTATACGATGCGAGCACGCCGAAATTCTCCGCCATGGCGATCCGCAAGGTCGCGGACCTCGGCTGGCACCCACTGCACATCATTGATTCCAACGGAGCCCTGGTGAAACCGGCGCTTCAATCGGCTGGGCTGGACAAGTCGGTGGGCGTGATCACGGCCGAATACCTGAAGGATCCGACCGATCCGGGGTGGGCCGATGATGCCGGAATGAAGCAATTCCAGGCGTGGCGGGCGAAATACGCGCCCGAGAGCGATCCCGCCAATCCCGTCTGGTCGTACGGCTACACCATGGCGCAGGCGTTGGTGATCGTGCTGAAGCGTGCCGGCAACGACCTGTCGCGTGAGAACATCATGAAGGCGGCGACCAGCCTGCCCGACACGACGACCCTGCCGATGGTGTTGCCGGGGATCAAGATCAGCACCAGCCCGACGGACTACCGGCCGATGAAGAGCATGCGGCTCGGCCAGTTCGATGGGAAGATGTACCATCTGTTACCGGACTGAGGGAGCGGCCCTAACCCTGGTGTCACCGATCCAGGCTGGCAGCGGAGTGCCGGGGTTGCGTGACGGAGGGCTGGGCGAGCGGAAGCGGATTGACCTGAGTGGCTGGGGGCGGGGCAGCCAGCACGTCACGCACCACTGCCTGCCAACTGCGCCGTGGTTGAACGGTTTGCGAAGCAGCGCCGCGCCCGCGCGGTCGGCCAGATCGAGCCTGCTCATGGCCGGTGGTGAACAGCACCCGGATGCCGGCATCGACGTTACGCGCGGCATCCGCCAGAGCGCGTCCGCTGACGCCGCCCGGCAGGCCCAGATCGGTGAACAGCAGGTCGATCCCGCCGTGATCGGCGATCAGCCGGAACGCCTCCATCGCATCCGGCGCCTCCAGCACGTCGTAATTCAACTTCCTGAGCATCTCGACGCAGGCATCCCGGACCGCGGCGTCGTCCTCCACCACCAGGATCGTCGCCCGCCCGCCGGTGTCGCGGCGAGCCACCGCGGTCGACGCGCGCCGGCGGCGTGTAGCGCGGCAGGAAAAGCCGCAGCGACAGTCCTCCCGCCGCCGGATCCGACCGCAGCAGAGCATCCGCCGGCGTCGCGCACAAACCCGCGCGCCATCGAGAGATCGGCACTGTCAAGGTCGTCGGCCGGCCCCCAGTCCTTCGGTCCCGCGGCTTCCGCCGAACGCTGATCGCGATCTGGATGTAATCACCCGGCGGCAGCGAGGGATACGCTGTCTCGAAGACCGCTCATCCAGATGGACATTCGTCACCATGATGGTCAACCTTGCCCCGTCGCGGACCTGATCGCGCGGCGTTCACCGTCAGCGAAAGCAGCGCGTTCTCCATCTGGTTCACGTCGACCCAGGTGAGCCACGACGCACCGGAGAGCACGACGTCCAGGCCGATGCGCTCGCCCAGAGTGCGGCGCAGCAGGTCGGACAACCCGCTGAGCAGCCGATCGACATCCGACCGCCTCGGGCTCCGGCGCCGACTGACGGGAGAATGACAGCAGCCGCCCGGTCAGCCCGGCGGCGCGCTGCACGGCCTGCATCGCCGCCTCGGTATGGCGCAGCAAGCCGGTCCTGTGTCCGGTCCAGGCGGCGCGCCACCATCTCCACGTTGCTGCTGATCACCGTCAGGTGGTTGTTGAAGTCGTGCGCGGCACCGACGGTGAGCCGGCCGAGCGCCTCCATCTTCTGGGAGCGGCGCAGTGCCTGTTCCATGGCCGCACGCTCCCGTTCGGCCCGGTCGAGTGCATCACGGGCGGCCGCCAGCATCTTGACCGATTGCCACGCGGCCAGGACCATGCCGGCGACGCCGACCATGACCCCAAGCCAAGCCAGACCTGTCAGCGATGACACCAGGAGCGAGGCCAGAAGGATGCCGGCGATCCACAATGCGGGCAGGGCGGCGCCGCGCAAAGGGCCGGCAATCGGTCGGCAGCCCGACACGATAGCAGCCAAACGATGTCCGGGGCGACGGTAGGGACATCATGGATAGCAAGATTTGGCACAAGCGGAGAGGCCTCGCCATACCGGGACGGTATCGATATGATCACGGCAACGTGAGGATCGCATTCGTGCTCACGGTTTTGCAACCACCGACCTGGATCCCGCATGGCCCCTCCTGTCGACCGCGTCCAAAGCGACCCCTCGGTGCCCCGCGACAACCAATGTCGTTGTCATCGGCGGCGGGATCATCGGCGTCTGCACCGCGTTTTTCCTCGCCCGCAAGGGCGTCCCGGTCGTGCTGTGCGAAAAGGGCGAGATCGCCGGCGAACAGTCCAGCCGCAACTGGGGCTGGTGCCGCAAGATGGGCCGCGACCCGCGGGAGGTGCCGCTGGCGATCGAGGCGCTGCGGCTGTGGCCGGAGATGAACACGCTGGTCGGCGCCGAGACCGGCTTCCGCCGCAGCGGCATCGTCTATCTGTGCCGCACACGCGAGGAACTGGCGAAGCGGGAGGCGTGGCTGGAGCAGGTCGGCAAACCGTTCCAGCTCGACAGCCGGCTGCTGACGCGCGACCAGATGAACCGGGTGCTGCCCGGTCTGGCCGGACCCTGGCTGGGCGCTCTGTCGACGCCGAGCGACGGACGGGCGGAACCGGCGCATGCGGCGCCGGCGATCGCCGAGGCGGCGCGGCGGCTGGGGGCGACGATCCTGACCCAGTGCGCGGTGCGGGGCGTCGAAACCCGGGGCGGACGGATCGCCGGCGTGGTGACCGAGCGTGGCACGATCGCGTGCCAGTCGGTCGTCCTGGCCGGCGGCGTCTGGTCGCGCCTGTTCTGCCGGCCGCTCGACCTGCGGTTGCCGCAGTTGAAGGTGCTGTCCTCGGTCATGCGCACCGAACCGCTGGCCGGCGGCCCGGAAGCGTCGGCCAGCGGCTACGGCTTCGGCCTGCGCAAGCGCCTCGACGGCGGCTACACGGTGGCGAGCTGGAGCGGCAACGTCGCCGATATCGTCCCCGACTCGTTCCGCTTCTTCGGCGACTTCCTCCCGGCCATGCGGATGCGGCGTCGTGACGTGCGGCTTCGCCTGGGCGGCGGTTCGTGCAGGAACTGATCCAGCCGCGGCGATGGAAGCTGGACCAGCCTTCGCCGTTCGAGGCGGTGCGAATGCTGGACCCGCCGCCGCATCCGGCCGATCCTGGAACAGGCCCGCACCCATGTGACCGCGGCGTTCCCGGTGTTTCACACGATGCAGGTCGCGGAGAGCTGGGGCGGGATGATCGACGTCACGCCGGACGGCATCCCGGTGATCTCCGGCGGTGGATGCGCTGCCCGGTTTTTTCATCGCCACCGGCTTCACCGGCCATGGCTTCGGCATCGCCCCCGGCGCCGGCCGGCTGATGGCGGAACTGGTGATGGGTGAAACGCCGGTGGTCGATCCGGCACCTTTCCGCTATAGCAGGTTCCCGGACGGCAGCCGGCCCGGACCGTCACCGCTCGCCTAGGACTTTTGTCTGATCATTCGATCCGCGCGCGTCCGACGTCCCGTTCAGTGCGGTCGCGCTCAGGGAGCAAACGCGATGGCTCAATCATTTCCCCACGATGCGTCTGCGCCGCCTGCGCTCCAGCCAGGTGATGCGCGACCTGCTGCAGGAACACACCGTCTCGGTCAACGACCTGATCTATCCGATCTTCGTGGAGGAGGAACTCGACGACTTCGCGCCGGTCGAGTCGCATGCCGGGCATCTTCCGCATCCCGGAGCGCAAGCTGGACGCCGCGGTGAAGGAGATCGCGGCGGCCGGGATCAAGGCGGTGATGACGTTCGGGGTCAGCCACCACAAGGACGAGATCGGCAGCGATGCGTGGAACCGCGACGGCCTGCTGGCGCGGATGATCAAGCGCGCGAAGGACGCCGCACCGGGGTTGATGGTGATCTCCGACACGTGCTTCTGCGAATACACCTCGCATGGCCATTGCGGCGTGATCCACGGCGGCGACGTGCACAACGACCATACGATCGAGAACCTGGGCAAGCAGGCGGTCGTCGCGGCCGAGGCGGGCGCGGACATGATCGCGCCGTCGTCGATGATGGACGGCCAGGTGACGGCGATCCGTTCGGCGCTGGACGGCAACGGCTTCGGCAATATCCCGATCATGGCGTATTCGTCGAAGTTCGCCTCGGCGTTTTACGGGCCGTTCCGCGCGGCGGCCGGCTGCGACCTGGAGGGCGATCGCAAGGCCTATCAGATGAACCCGATGAACGGGCGGGAGGCGCTGCGGGAGTCGGATGCGGATGAGGCCGAGGGCGCCGACATCCTGATGGTGAAGCCGGCGCTGCCGTATCTGGACGTGCTGACGCAGATCCGCCAGCGCAGCCTGCTGCCGCTGGCGGCGTATCAGGTCAGCGGCGAGTACGCGATGATCAAGTTCGCCGCGCTGGCCGGTGCGATCGACGAGCATCGGGTCGTGCGGGAAAGCCTGGGCGCGATCAAGCGCGCCGGCGCCGACCTGATCCTGACCTATTTCGCGATGGACATCGCTCGCCAGGGGTTCTGAGATTTGCGCTGGATCAATGACGGGTCGAGAAATTTTCCTTTAAGCAACGGCCTCCAAGACACATGGAGGTTGGCGATGAAGACATGCAAGGTATTACAGATAGGCGTTCTGGCCGGGTTGGCCGGTGGCGTTGCCGAGGTCGCGTGGGTGGCCGGCTACAGCGCGTTGACGGGCGCCTCGGGCGCGGCGGTTGCGCGCGGCGTGACGACGGCGTTCCTGCCGGGGCTGGCTGACCGGCCGCTCGCCGTCGGCCTTGGGATCGCGATCCACATGATGCTGGCCGTTGGCCTGGGCATCGCCGTGGCCGCGGCGTTCAGCGTGCCGACGCTGCGCCGCGTCGGCGACTGGCCGCGCAGCACGCTGGTGGTGCTGACGCTGGGTATCGTCTGGGCGTTCAACTTCCTGGTCGTTCTGCCGGTGCTGGAGCCGAGTTTCGTGACGGTGCTGCCGCTGGCGGTGACACTGGCGTCGAAGCTGCTGTTCGGCTGCGGTGCGGCGGCGACGTTTCGGCTGTCGGAAAATCGGGCCGGCTAGAGTATGATCGTGCCGAGCGGAACGTCCCCGGCGCGTGAATTGTGCGATCAGACAAAGAACCGGACCATTTTCGGCGTGCGCAGTCAGGATGAAAATGGTCTAGGAGCCTGTCCAAGAACTCGTTAGCCGGCGCGGGGCGGAATTTGAGTTTCGGTCGCGTATGAGCGAGACCTTTCGTTCGTGGGACGTGGATCAAGGCTGGCTTCTGCGGTTCTGTCAGCGCTCGTTCCAGCAAATACAGCTGGCTCGATAAAGGAGGCTTTTCAGGCGGCTTCCAACACGCTCAAAACCGTTGCGGTGCGGCGAAGGAAGTGGAAACCGCGGCAGTCCGCGGAGACTTGCTGATTGGTTCGGGCGCGGGAACGGAGAAAGTTACGCAATTCCTCGTAAGCCCGGCAGAATTCGCCGGCCGAGCGGGGGCACTTGAACCCGGCATCGGACCGTATACATGAGAATCTGCAACGAAAAACGGCCCCGGATCTGCGCCCGGGGCCGCCTCTGCGGACTGACGACTGAAAGCTGCTTACCTCAGCCAGCCGGCCAGGATCGCCAGCATCAGCAGCGCCACGATGTTGGTGATCTTGATCATCGGGTTCACCGCCGGGCCGGCAGTGTCCTTGTACGGGTCGCCCACGGTGTCGCCGGTCACCGCCGCCTTGTGCGCATCCGACCCCTTGCCGCCATGGTGGCCCTCCTCGATGTACTTCTTCGCGTTATCCCACGCGCCGCCGCCCGAGGTCATAGAAATCGCAACGAACAGCCCCGTCACGATCGTCCCCAGCAGCATCGCCCCCAGCGAGGAGAACGCCGCCGCCCGGCCGGCGATGATATCGATCACGATCCACAGCACGACCGGCGCGCCGATCGGCAGCAGCGACGGCAGGATCATCTCCTTGATCGCCGCCTTGGTCAGCAGGTCGACCGCGGTGCCGTATTCCGGCTTGCCGGTCCCCTCCATGATCCCAGGGATCTCGCGGAACTGCCGGCGCACCTCCACCACAACCGATCCGGCGGCGCGTCCCACCGCCGTCATGCCCATCGCACCGAACAGGTAAGGCAGCAGCCCGCCGATGAACAACCCGATCACCACGAACGGGTTCTGCAACGCGAAATCGACATGCAGCGTCGGAAAGTAGTGCGTCAGGTCCTGCGTGTACGCGGCGAACAGGACCAACGACGCCAGCCCGGCCGAACCGATCGCATACCCCTTCGTCACCGCCTTCGTCGTGTTGCCGACGGCGTCCAGCGCGTCGGTCGTGACCCGCACTTCCTTCGGCAGATCGGCCATCTCCGCGATGCCGCCGGCGTTGTCGGTCACCGGACCATAAGCGTCCAGCGCGACGATCATGCCCGCCAGCGACAGCATGGTCGTCGCCGCCACAGCGATGCCGAACAGCCCTGCCACCATGTAAGTGAAGATGATGCCGACACTGATCACGATCACCGGCAGCGCTGTCGACTCCATCGAGATCGCCAGACCCTGGATCACATTGGTGCCGTGACCGGTGGTCGAGCTTTGCGCGATCGACTTTACCGGACGGTATTCCGTCGCAGTATAATACTCGGTGATAACGACGATCAGCCCGGTCACGACCAGGCCCGCCAGGGCACACAGGAACAGGTTCAACCCGTTCACCGATCCGCCGCCAGCCATATCCAGCTTCGTGGCAAACCCGGTGGTGACGAAGATGATGATCGCGATGCCGATCACCGACAGCACGCCGGTGACGATCAGGCCGCGATACAGCGCCTTCATGATCCCGTTGTCTGCCGGCAATTTGACGAAATACGTGCCCACGATGGACGTCAGGATGCAGATCGCGCAGATCCCCAGCGGCAGCATCAGCAGCGAGTCGCGAACGGCGCCGGTAAAGAAGATGCCCGCCAGCAGCATCGTGGCCACGATCGTTACCGCGTAAGTCTCGAACAGGTCGGCGGCCATACCGGCGCAGTCGCCCACGTTGTCGCCCACGTTGTCCGCGATCACCGCCGGGTTGCGGGGGTCATCCTCCGGGATGCCGGCCTCGACCTTGCCTACAAGGTCGGCGCCCACATCGGCGCCCTTGGTGAAGATCCCGCCGCCCAGCCGCGCGAAGATCGAGATCAGCGAGCCGCCGAAGCCGAGCGCGACCATCGCCTCCAGTACTTTGCGAAGCTCTTCGTCCGTGATCGGCCCGGCAATGCCGCCGCGCAGCACGAAGTAATAGCCGGCGACGCCCAGCAGACCCAGCCCGACCACCAGCAATCCGGTGATCGCACCCGCCTTGAACGCGACATCCAGCCCGGCGGCGAGCCCGCGGCGTGACGCCTGCGCGGTGCGAACGTTGGCGCGTACCGACACGTTCATGCCGATAAAGCCGGCCGCCGCCGACAGCACGGAACCGATGAAGAACCCGATCGCCGTATGGATCCCCAGGACCAGGCCGAGGAAGATCAGGATCACCACGCCGACCAGGCCGATCGTGGTGTACTGCCGGTTCAGGTAGGCGCGGGCGCCTTCCTGAACGGCGGCCGAGATTTCCTGCATGCGGGTCGTTCCGGCATCGGCGGCAAGCACCTGCCGGCCGGTGATAAAGCCATAGACCAGGGCCGCCAGGCCACAGACTATGATCAAAAGTTTCGCCGCTAGCATCAGGGTTTCCCCTCCACATTGGTTTCATTCAGGCCAGACCGCCGAACCGGGACGGGCGCGGCACCGTGGCCGCGCCGTATGCCAGAAGCGCGAGCTTCGGGCAAATCGCCACGGAATCGTCATGGCCCAGGCTGGTCGTCGAACCGTTACCGCTAGCGCGACATCAGCCTGGTCCGCATCGCGAAGCGGCCTCACGCCGACGAAATTGCCCCCCAGATGTGGACGTTGAATCCAGAACAGAGTGCTAAGCCGGCTAAAGTGTTTTCACCCTGAGTGGAAACGCTCCAGCTAATATTTCTCAAGCAATCTCATCAGCCTCAGGTCGCTCCGCGATTTAAGTCAGGCTGATGTTGGTCTAACCGGCAGGACTTGAACTCTTCGGCCGGAGGCCGGGCACAATCTGCTCTGTCAAAACGCCAAAGCCTGTCACACAAGGCCCCGCCGAATGTGCCGGCTACCCGAAAGGCGAAGCCGGAATGACGCCACCGACGCCGGTGCCCGATCGCAATCCGCCGGCCTCTACGACAGAGTCTGGGAGAGTGCTCGCACCGAGGGAGTCGCCTGTCCGCTCCGGAGGAAACCGGATGCAGGCGCATGGGCTTCGCTGCATCACGCCGGCAAATCGTAGCCCAGAGCCCGCTCGAGCGTCTGTCGCACCGCCGGACGTTCCATCATCCGGTCGTGGTGCGCGCTCAGGTTCGCCAACATCGCCGGGTCCACACCCGGCATACCCCGGAACCGCCAGAACAAGCGGAACAGATGAATATCCGCGATCGAATACGCATCGCCCACCGCCCATTTGCGATCACCCAGCCGTTGGTCCGCCAGGCGATATACCGCCTGCGCATGTTCCGCGCCGAGCCTTCGGGCCGGATGCAGCGAAGACGCAATGAACGACATCCACGACACGACCTGGGCTTCCGCCTCGATATCGCGGAATGGCAACAGCGCCGTGTGCGGGTACCGCCTGGCGAGATAGTAAAGAATTCCCGCGACCTCAGTCAGCACGCGGCCGTCGATGACCAGGGTCGGCACCTTCCCCTCAGGGTTGAGCCCGCGAAATTCCGGAGGGTCCTGATCCCGGCGAGAAAACAGAATGGTGCGTCCCTCGAACGCCGCCCCGGCTTCATGCAACCCGATGTGCACCGCCATCGAACTCGATCCAGGTGCGTGGTAGAAGGCAAGCATCGCACCGACCTACTTCTGCCGCCACGGCAACCCCTGGGCCTTCCAGCCCGCCGCGCCACCTCGATGTCCCTGGACGTCCGGCGGACCCTCGAACCCGTCCGCCACATTGAACACATGCGGAAACCCCGCCGCCCGAGCCGCCTCCGCTGCCGCCATGCTGCGGGCGCCGCTGCGGCAGATGAAGTAGATCTTGTGCTTCGCCGTCAGCCCCGCCTGCTTCATGTTGTCCACGAAGCCGCCGTTCCGCTGCATCGTCGGATAAACCTGCCAGGGAATCAGAATCGGCTGCTTGCCGGCAGCGCGCAACTCAGGCACGCCAACAAAATTCCACTCCACATCGGTCCGCACATCGACCAACTGTGCGTTTTCGTCGGTTTGCAGGGCTGCCCACGCTTGGGTCGGCGCGACATTTTCGACCATACTGACTGCTCCGGTGACACAAGAGGAACCGATGACCGCCTTCTATCACGGGACGACCTGGCAGGACGACCTCGCGCAGGCGATCGGCAACACGCCTTTGATAAAACTGCGCCGAGCGTCGGAGGCAACGGGCTGCACCATCCTCGGCAAGGCTGAGTTCATGAATCCCGGCGGTTCGGTCAAGGATCGCGCCGGCCTCGCCATCATCACAGACGCCGAACAGCGCGGCACACTGCGCGAAGGCGGCGTCATCGTCGAGGGCACCGCCGGCAACACCGGCATCGGCCTGACCCTGGTCGGCAACGCCCGGGGCTACCGCACCGTCATCGTAATGCCGGAGACCCAGTCGCAGGAGAAGATCGACTTCCTCCGCATGATCGGCGCCGACCTCCGCCTCGTGCCGGCCAAGCCTTACCGTGACCCGGGCAATTACGTCCACGTCTCCCGCCGCCTGGCCGAACAGTTCGCCGAGGAGACCGGCAATGCCATCTGGGCCAACCAATTCGACAACCTCGCCAACCGCGAGGGTCATCGGATGACCACTGGCGCGGAGATCTGGGACCAGACCGGCGGCAAGGTTGATGCGTTCACCTGCGCCTGTGGCACCGGCGGCACGCTGGGCGGCGTATCCCTGGCACTAAAGGAGCGTAATCCCGCCATCCGCATCGTCCTCGCCGACCCGCTTGGATCCGGCCTCTACGGCTGGGTGAAGCACAACGACCTGACGATCCAGGGCTCCTCCATCACCGAGGGCATCGGCAACTCGCGCGTCACCGAGAACCTGCTCGGGGTGGCAATCGACGACGCCGAACGCATCCCGGACGCCGAGGCGCTCGCACAGATCTACGACGTGCTGATCCATGAGGGGTTGTCGGCCGGCACCTCCTCCGGCATCAATATCGCCGCGGCGATCCACGTTGCCCGCAGCCTCGGTCCCGGCCACACGGTGGTGACGATCCTGGCCGACGGCGGCTCGCGCTACCAGTCGAAACTGTTCAACCCAAAGTTCCTGCTGGAAAAAGGCTTGCCCGTGCCGCCCTGGATGGCGTGAGACCGGCCACGCCGCCGAAGCGGCCGACTGCTTTCAGGACCGTCACCCCCGGCACCCTTCCCCCCGGCACGCTTCCCTGCCGGTTACCCCGACGGCGGCAGGCCTGACGCTCCGGCACCGTTCCGGACAAGCGTGGCAAGGTCCGCCTTGATGCGCCCCACGACGCCGGCCCAGTCATGCGGACGTTCCTGCCGGTAGATCCGCATGTTCGGATACCACGGGCTGTCTTCGCGGCCATGCAGCCAGCGCCAACACCCGTCATAGCGCGACAGCAGCCAGACAGGCCGCCCCAGCGCCCCCGCAAGATGTGCCACCGACGTGTCCACCGAGATGACCAGGTCGAGATTGGCGACCAGCGCGGCCGTATCGGCGAAGTCATCCACCTCTGCCATCGGGTCGATCAGTGTCGGTCCGGACAGGTCATCCTCCCGCGCCACCGGCCGGGTCTTCTGCAGGCTGACCAGGTGCACCCCGTCAACGTCCCCGAGTGCAGCAAGCTCGGCCAGAGCAATCGAACGGCGCTGGTCGATCAGATGCGCTCCGGCATCATCGGCGTGAGGCGAACCGGCCCATGCCAGCCCGACCCAAAGACCCCGGTCACCCCACAGCCTGGCACGCCACGCGGTCACCGCCGCGGCCTCAGCATGCAGGTAGGGGACGGCGGCGGGTATCGTCTCCAACCGGGTGGCAAAAGCGCGCGGCAGGCTCAGCAGCGGACAATGCGCCACGAAGCCGGGCAAAGGATCACCCCGCGCCACGATCCGCGCGATGCCAGGCATCGCTGCCATCAGTCGCACCAGCGATGGCTGAACCTCCAGCACCACGCGGGCGCCCCGCATCGCCACGAGCGGCGCGTACCGGACGAACTGCAACGTATCCCCGAGGCCCTGCTCCGCATGCAGCAGAATGGTGCGACCAGCAATGTCCTGCCCCTGCCACGCAGCGCCGAAGCCTCGGTCCGGGTTGCGCGCACGCCGCCAGCGCCATTCGTGCTCGTTCCAACCGGCCGCGAAATCACCCGCCGCCAGCAATGCGGTGGCCCGGTTGAACCGAATCTCGGCATCGTCCGGTGCCGCGGCGACAGCCTGATCATGCGCCTCCAGCGCCTCGGTCAGTTGCCCCATGGCGCGCAACGAGTTGCCCAGACTGCTCAGCGCGCCGGCATGCCCGGGCGCCAAAGCGAGCGCCTGCCTGTACAGCTGGGCGGCCGCGGCGTATTCGGCCCGGTCATGCAGGATGGCGGCGAGGCACAACTTTGCCTCCGGTTCGACGGGCAGAAGCCGCACCGCTATCTCCGCCATGGCCTGGGCGTTCTCCAGCAGCGTCAGCCCCCGCAGCGTGGTGGCAAGGTTGACATACGCCGCCGCGAAGTCGGGCGTCTGCCGCAGGCAGGCAACGAACATATCGGCCGCCTCAACCGGCCGGCCCACCTTGGCCAGCGCATTGCCGAGATTGAACAACGTGCCGGCGTGGTCCGGCACCACGGCGAGGCAACGGCGGAAAACGGCTGCAGCCGCGTCCGCCTCTCCGCGCGCCAGCAAACGGTTGCCCAGGTCGAACAGCTCTCCCGGGTCGGTCACCGGGTCCGTGTTCGCCATCACGGCCGGCGCGGACGGCTTCATCGCCTGCCGCGTCACCGCTCGCTCCGCCCGGTTTTTCTTACGTCGAAAGTCCACACAGGGTCGGTCTCGCCGGAGAAGAAGGAGGCACTGCTACAACTGAAGTACTGACAATGCGTTAACAGGCTCCCGCCCGAACGACGGAGACGCGGTCACGAACACCGCCGGCCGAGACGCCGGTCTTGGACTGATCGCGTAAAAATAGCACCGGTCGGCTGGGGGAGCGCAACTACATGGGTCAGGGCGGCGGGCCTATGATACCGCAATTCAACGGCAAGCCGCCAAAGTTTCCGGGGTCTGTCTCGCGCCGGCTGGGGTTGTCAGTTTGTGTCAATGACCTGCTGATCAGGTCGGCAAGCAGGGTCGCGCGAACGATTGATGTCCTGGCGACCTGGCGGCTTGGCGTTTCAAATCGATTGACCGCCCGAGGACGCAGCCCGTCGCGGCAGAAACGCGGGTCGGGCCGCCGATGAGAAGATGGAGCTTATACCGGGGCCCTACTAATCCACCAGCCGGGTGAATCCGTTCCGCTCGAGACAATTTTCAGCCTGACTGTGCAGGCCGAAAATGGTCTATCTCTTTGTTTGATCGCATGATTCACGCGCCGGGACGTTCCGCTCAGCGCGAATATCTAAGCGCGAGACCCCACAGCCTCCAGCCACGTCAGCAACGCCTCCCGGAACGGCAGCAGGCTCTTGTAGTGCTGGATCTCCACCGGCAGCGCCCGCACCGCCTCCGCCAGCGTCGCCGCGCGATTCGCCGAATCGATCACCCGATCCAGCGGATAGACATGCACGCGGATCCCAAACAGCACCGCGCCGCTGATCGGCAGGCGCCGCAGGGTCTGCCGCTCCACCCGCAGGTAAATGCGCTCTCCGGCGTTCGTCGCGGTGATCCCGGAACCGCCTTCCACTCGCCACTTCCCCCCAGGCTGGAACAGCGCCGGATCGTCCAGCAATGACCAGTTCAGCCGTGAGGCGACATGGCCCGGCTTCACATGCCGCATGAACCGGTCCACCGGCGCGGCCAGCCGATCCCCGTAGAGAGGCACCGGCGCGTGCACCGCCGACAATGGTTTTCCCAGCTTGTCCATCAGCCGCCAGCGGCTGGGGAAGCACAGTACGGCGGCGGTGAAAACCGGCCCGACACTCACCCACCTGGATCAGGCACAGATCCTCCTGCACCAACCGCCCAGCCAGTTCCAGCGGATCGACCGGCCCGCCTTCCCACACCTCGCCGGTCAACCCGTTGCGCACCGTCCCCCCATCGCGGCGGAACCAGTCCGGATGATGGCGTGTCAACGCCGCCACGATGACGTCCAACGTCTCTGCCCGCGCCGCGCCGGAAACCGGCATCGCGGCGAAAACCTCGCCCCGCATCGCTGTCAGCAGGCGCCGCTTCTCCGCCATCTCCGCTGGATACAACCGGTCGAACTCGAACCACGCGGCCTCGGGCACCGAGCACAAATCCATCGACATCCGGTACGGCCCCGGCGCGAACGGAAGATGCACCACCTCCTCCGGCAGGCCCCGCATCGCGATCACCCGCCCAGGAACGACCGGATCGCCTCGATCTGCGCCGGATCGAGCAGCGCCGGCGCATGCCCGGTCATCGGGACTTCGAGCGATGTGGCGCCGGAGCCCTTCATCCGCGCGAAGGTATCAGGCAACAGGACGTCGCTGGTCGCCCCGCGAACTACCATCGCGGGCACCCGTATCCGCTCCCACAGTGCCCACATGTCGACGTCAACCGGATCGTGTCCGCGCAGCGGTTCCGCGATCCGCGGATCATAATGCATCGTGAACCGCCCATCCGGCAGCGCTCGGGCCGAGTTCCGAGCCAACTGGGCCCATTGTTCGTCCGACAGCGGCCCGAACGGGGCGTGGATGAACCGCAGATGCCGCTCGATCGCCTCGAGGTCCGGAAACCGCGCCATCATCGGCGAGTCGCCCGACGCCACCATGTAATCCCGGATCCGCCGCAACGCCTCGGCCGGGATGAACGGCCCGACGTCATTCAGCACCAGCCGGGTCACCGGCGCGCCTTCCATCGCCGCGACGATCATGCCGCAGATGCCGCCCAACGACGTCCCTACCCAGGCCACGTCGCGCCCGACCCAGACGAGCAGGTGCGCCAGCGCCGTCACATAATGCTGCGCCTGGTAGAGCATCGGGTCGTCCAGCCAGTCGGAATGCCCGCGCCCGGGCAAATCGACACAGATCACCCGATACGGTCCTGCCAGGGCCTGGGCCAGCGCATCAAAGTCCCGCCCGTTCCGGGTCAGGCCGTGCACGCACACAATGGGCGAAGCATCGGGATCGCCCCACTCCTCGAATGCCAGCCGATGGAATTTCCCCGCCAGGAGATACGGGATCGAGCCGCCGAACCGCTTCGTCGAACCGGCCGCCATCAAATCACGTTCTTCGCACGCAACGCTGCCAGCGCCCTTGCGTCCAGCCCCAGCCGCTCGGACAGCACCGCATCGGTGTGCTCACCCAGCAAGGGTGCCGCGATCCGGTAATCGGCGGGCGTTTCCGACAGCTTCACCGGATTGGCGATCACCTTCACCGACTGGCCGGAGCTGTGTGCCATCTCCAGCACCATGTTCCGCGCGACCACCTGCGGGTCCGCGAACACTTCGGACAGCTTGTTGATCGGCCCACAGCCGATCTTCAGCGCCTCCAGCCGCTCGATCCACCATTGAGTCGGATGCTGCCGCATCACCGGGGCCAGCGTATCGGTGACCAGCTGACGGTTGCCGACCCTCGCGGCGTTGGTGGCGAAGCGCTCGTCCTCCAGCAGGTGCGTCAGGCTGAACGCCTCGCAGAACCGCTTGAAGGTGGGATCATTGCCGACCGACAGCACGACATGCCCGTCGGCTGTCGGGAATACCTGGTACGGCACGATATTGGGATGCTGGTTGCCCAGACGGGCCGGATTTTCGCCCGTCGCCAGGAAGTTCATCCCCTGGTTCGCCAGCCAGGCCACATGCGTGTCCAGCATGCCGATGTCGATTTGCTGCCCCTGCCCGGTCAGATCGCGATGCCGCAGCGCCGCCAGGATGCCGATGCAGCCATACAGTCCCGCGAACAGGTCGGCGACCGGCACGCCCACCTTCTGCGGCAGCCCGTCCGGCTCGCCGGTCAGACTCATGACCCCGCCCATCGCCTGGATCAGGCTGTCATACCCCGGCCGAGGCGCGTACGGTCCCGTCTGCCCAAACCCGGTGATCGAGCAATACACCAGCGCGGGGAACCGAGCGTGCAACTGCTCGTAGCCCAGCCCGTACTTCGCCAGCGCGCCGACCTTGAAGTTCTCCACCAGGATGTCGCAGCCGGCGATCAGCTTCAGCGCGATCTCCTGGCCCTCCCGCTGTCCGATATCCAGCGTGACCGACTGTTTGTTGCGGTTGACACCGACGAAATAGGCACTTTCCTTCGTGCCCGGCATGACGGGCGGCGCGAAGCCGCGCGTATCGTCCCCGGCGCCCGGCCGTTCGATCTTGATCACGTCGGCGCCGAGGTCCGCCAGCATCTGCACGCAGGTCGGCCCCGCCAGTACACGCGTCATGTCGAACACGCGCAGATCTTTCAGGGGACCAGTCGGTTCGTTCATATCGGTCTCCACGCTGCCGGGTTGATTGGACCGGCGGTTCCTCGATAAAGGGTTCATACAACGCCCCCCGGCGCAAGCAAACGACCGCTTGGGCAAACGACCGGGCAGGCTGGATAGGGAAGAAGACATCCATGCAGCGAGATGACGCCGGCAGCATCGAGTCGCGCCGGTCGTGGCATGCCGCGTTCCTGACGCTGGCAATCCTGTCACTGTCCTTCGGTTCGCCGCTGCTCGCCGTCGTCGGTCTTCGCGACATCCAGGCCGCGCTGCACACCGACCGCTCGGTCGTGTCGCTGGCGAGCGCCCTGGTCTGGATCGGCAATGGCGTCGGCGGCATCCCGATGGGCTGGCTGGCGGACCGGATCGGAATTCGGAAAACCGTCGCCATCGGCACGCTGGCCATGGCCGCCGGGATGGCACTCTCCAGTCTCGGTACCGTCTGGGCACTGTATGTCGGGCACGGTCTGTTCATCGGCTTCCTCGGCAACGGCGCCATTTACGCGCCGCTGATCGTGTACGTCAGCCGCTGGTTCGACCGCCGCCGCGGCACCGCCCTGGCGTTGATCTCGTCAGGGCAATACATCGCCGGCATGGTCTGGCCGTCGGTTCTCGAGGTCGGGATAAGACATTACGGCTGGCAGCCGGTCATGCTGGCCTACGGCGCCGTCGTGCTGGCGATCCTGCCCCTGCTGACCCTGCTGCGGCCAGTTCCCGAACCCCTGGCCTCGGTCCCCGGTCACGCCGGGTCCCGTCAAAGCGAGCAGGTGCTTGGTCTGCACCCCAACGTGGTGCTCGCACTGCTCTGCATCGCCGGCTTCTGCTGCTGCGTGCCGATGGCGCTGCCCGCCTCCCACCTGGTGGCCTTCTGCGGTGATGTCGGCATCCCGCCCAGCCACGGTGCGGCAATGCTGTCGGTCATGCTCGCCTGCGCGTTCGTGTCCCGCCAGTTCTGGGGGGTGTTCGCCGATCGCTTCGGCGGCCTGCGGACGGTGATGGCCGGATCGACACTCCAGATGCTGGCGACCGGCGCCTTCCTGCTCACCCAGAACGAGGCCGGACTGTTCGCCGTCGCCAGCGCCTTCGGCCTGGGCTTTTCCGGGATCATCCCCGCCTACTCGGTGGCGATCCGGGACCTTTACCCGTCGCGCGAAGCGTCCTGGCGCATCCCCACGGTGCTGATGACCTCGATGTGCGGCATGGCATTCGGAAGCTGGTTCGCCGGAGTGCTGGTCGACATGTTCCTCTCCTATCGCCCGGCCTTTGCCATGGGCGTGGTCTTCAACATGGCGAACCTGGTGGTGATCCTGTTCCTCGTGAACCGCATGGCCCCCCGCCGCCGCCTGCGTGTGGCGGCTGCGTCCTGAAGGCCCGCCGGTGATATGATGCTGAGCGGGGTCATCGTCACGCAGCATCATCCGATCCGGTCACCCCCGCGATGCAGTCGATCAACCGGCCGGCGGTCCCGATCATTACATGCGCATCTTCCGCCGAGACATTCGCCCCTGGCTCCGCTCCACAGTCCGCAACAGACCTCATCTCGCTGGGCTCGCTCACGCCGCAACCCGGGCGCAGCGAAAACCAAAGGCGACGCCGCGGGACGCCGGGTAGGAGGGAAAACGGAACGCTGACCTCTCGAGGCGCGCCTCGCCGCTGAAGGATCCGCCGCGGTTGATACGGTTGCGGGCGTCTCCCGCCGTACACGCCGAGGAGTCTGACGGTGCTGATTCGTAAGCATCAGGCCGACGGTCCACCGTCCATTCCAGACGTTGCCCAGCATGTCATGCGGACCGAAGACGTTGGGACTGAACGAGCCGACCGGGCGGGTGCCCCCCGGCGACCCGAACAATCAGATCGTCACGTCCGGGTTCCTGTTACCGCTGATGGAAGCGCATCACTTCCTGACACAGCACAACTCGCTTTCCAGGAACGCGGGCCTGACGATCGGCAGCAGGAACGAGGACCGATCGATGGCGTTGTGGATTTGCTTCGACCAGTCGGTGCCAAAGGGGATAGCGGACACGCCCCGCAAGATGGACTCCCGCCGGCTCGAACTCGCGCCCAGGCCGAACCGTTCGCGTTCTGCGAACCACCAGGACCTGACCTCAGGTCCGCCGGTCCGCCAACGCCGGGGCCGGGAAGATCGAGCCATAAACCTGGCGTCCTGGCGGTTCAAACCTGTCCAGCGGGACGCACATCCCAGACCGCCGTGTTCCGCCGCCGCAGCAACACTACCATCAGTCCCATTCCCGGCAGCGCGCCGGCCATGCAGACACTGTAGAACAGCGTCCACCCCAGCGCTGCAGCCATCAAACCCGACACCCCCCCGATGGTGTGTATGGCAAGCATCGGCACCGAGGACAGCAGCGCGTACTGCGTCGCGGCGAACTCCCGCGCGCACAGCGCCGAAAGAAACGTCAGGAAAGCCGCGTCCGCCAAGCCTTGCGCGAACGCCTCGGCGCTGACCGTCGCATACAGCACGATGTGCCGCCCAGGCGAGACCGACAGCAGCACATACATCGCCATCGCCCCCGTCTGCGCCCACCCCGTCCACAGCAGTGCGCGTCCCACGCCGATGCGCGCCACCAGCCAGCCGCCCACGGTGATGCCCGCCAGCGTAGCGCCCAGCGAAAACGGGCCGGTCGCGGCAATCGCCGCCCTGTCGAACGTCAGGTGCCGATAGAACGGAGCCGTCATGATCCCCGCCATCGCCTCGCCCAGCTTGAACAGCGCGACGAACGCCAGCACCAGCAGCGACGACGGCCGGCTCAGAAAGGTCCGCACCGGATCGATGACCGCATGCCGCAACCCGGGGCCGGCGGATCGCACGGTTGCCTTCTCCTGGTCCGCCGCAAGGGTCACCAGCGCCCCCCCGGCAATCAGTCCCGCCACGCACAGCAAGGCTCGATGCCAGCCGATCGCGGCGGACGCTGCGATCACGCCCGACATCGAAACCAGCATCGCTATGCGATAGCCCCAGACATAGGCCGCCAGCGCCACGCCCTGTCGCCGGGCTGGGAAAATCTCGATACGCCACGCGTCGATCGCAATGTCCTGGGTGGCCGACAGCAACGCGACACACGCCGCTGCCGCGAACGCCGCCATCGGCGCGACCGCCGGATCGGACAACGCCAGGCCGATCGCGGCCAGTCCCAGCACCGGCTGGACCAGCAGCAACCAGCCCCGGCGGCGTCCGAACCCTCGCAGGAACGGCAGCGGCGGTGGCTGGTCGAGCAGCGGCGACCACAGGAATTTCAGCGAGTACGCGAGCCCGATCCAAGCGGTCAGTCCGACGATCGAAAGGCCGGCACCGCTGTCGGACAACCACAGCCGGAAGGTAAATCCCGACAGCGGCAGTGGCAGACCGGAAACGAACCCGTATGCCGCCATCGCCAGCAGTTGCCGGTCGAAGCGCAACCCGGCCTCCGAACCGCCATCCCCCGGCGGAGAGACCTCAGACCGGGATGTTCGTATCACCTTTGCCCAACGGACGTTGCATGGTGACGACGTCGATCCAGCGGCCAAACTTGATGCCCGCCGCCTTCATCGTGCCCACCATGTGGAACCCCAGGCTGGCGTGCACGCCGATCGACCCGACATTCTCCGAATCGCCGATCACCGCGATCATCTGCCGCAGTCCCGCCTGGGTCGCCACCTCGATCAGCCGTAACACCAGTGCTTTGCCAACGCCCTGGCCGCGCACATCCTCGCGCACATAGATACTGTCCTCGACGGTGAAACGATACGCCGAACGGTGTCGAAACGGCGTGTAGTAACCATAGCCAAGGACGCCGGTGGCATCGGTGGCAACCAGCCAGACGTACCCATTGCCCACCACCTCGCGGAACCGCGCCGACATGTCCTCCACCGAGGGAGGCTCCTCCTCGAACGTGCCGGTACCATGCAGCACATGATGGGCGTAGATCGCCTGGATCTCAGGCACGTCGGCTTCCGTGGCGTCCCGGATGTCCATTCCGCTCAAATCCCCTCACAATGACCCACACCATAGACCATAAACCACCGTATTGAAGACCATCGATGCGCACACCCCGCGCAGCCGTCGCGCCCTTCAAATATTCAGCCTTTCAGGCGTTCAGCCTTTCGGACATCAGCCTTTCGGGGGTTGGCTTTGGTGGGCCGGCATGCGACAACACGCCGGCATTGCACGCAAACCGCGACAAACTTTCAATCTCAGCACGTATCAGGTGCGAAAGCGAGGCAAATTTGATCACGGAATTAAGATTCCTGTTGGTTTTAATTTTTCGATTTGCCATACTCGAAAACGTGATCGACCGGCCGCCGGGACCATGGCGGTCCGCGGCATGCACTCGATAAACTTCTCGTGCTTCCTCCGGGAAATCGTTAAGTGCAGGAATTGCACATCTGTGCTGTAACCTGGCAAGGCACAGCGGGCGACCGGGTCATTTCGGTTCTCGCGGTTGTTTGATACGCCGCTAAAAGGGTTTGCTCGTGGATATATCAGACGGACACATACCCGGACCTCTCGGGAACAACCGCACGCCCGCGACAGTTTCGGAATCGAGCGGCGGCGGAACCTCGGGTATCGGCGTCTCCGGGGCGGGCCAGGGCGCCAACCGGGGCCCAATCCATCCGCGGCTGCTCGCGATCATGATGGCAGCGCGATATTACGGCCTGGAACTGGATCCGGGTGACTTCCGGCTGGGAAAAGGAGAAACGTCGCCCACGGCCGCGGCGCTTTCCAGCTGGGCGCAGAATGCCGGCATGTGGTCCCGAGCGTTGCGCCTGCGCTGGCGCCATCTGTTCACCGTCACCGGCGCCGGCCCGGTCGTGCTGCTGTTCAACGACGGCTCGGCCGGACTGCTGACCGGATCGAACCCGGAAGCAAAGATCGTCTTCATCCGCGATCCGCGCGCACCCGAGGCAGACCCGCCAGTGCCGGTCGACGAGCTTCGCCTGACCGAGGTCTGGAGTGGTGAAGCCATCCTGCTCCGAGCCGAACGGTCCCAGGCCGAGGCCGATCCTCCGTTCACGCTCCGCTGGCTTGTCAGTATTGTCCTGAAGGAAGGCAAACACCTCCGCGATCTGCTGGTCGCCTCCGTCGCGATCAGCTTCCTCACCATTTTTCCCCCGCTCATGGTCATGCAGGTCACTGACCGCGTCCTGAGCCACCACAGCTATTCCACCCTGTTCCTGATCTCCCTGATCCTCGCCGTGGCCGTGGCGTATGAGACGCTGCTGGGCTATGCACGCAGGCTGATCATCCTCGTGGTCGGCGTCAGGATCGATGCAAAACTCAATCTGCAGGTCTTCAACCGGCTGATCCGCCTGCCGCTGGACTATTTCGAGCGACACCCGGCCGGCGAAACGATGTATCGCGTCACCCAGGTCAATACTGTCCGTCAGTTCATCACGGGCAAGCTGATGACCACCTTGCTGGACCTGATTACCTTGCTGGTCCTGTTGCCGTTTCTCTTTTTCCTGAACGCAACGCTGGCCTGGATCGTGCTCGTCTGCGCCACCTTGATCATGTTGATCATCCTGGCTTACCTGCGTCCGATCCGGACCGTCTTCGCAAAGGTCATCACCGCCGAAACCCTGAAAAACGCGGCGCTGGGCGAGACGATCTTCGGCATCAAGACGGTGAAGTCGCTCGCCCTCGAACCACAGCGCAAGGCGCTTTGGGACGAAAAGGTCGCCGAGGTCGGCAAATGGCGGTACCAGCTCGGCCTCTTGTCCAA
Organism: uncultured Alphaproteobacteria bacterium; assembly: GCA_963817185.1. Classification (GTDB taxonomy): domain Bacteria; phylum Pseudomonadota; class Alphaproteobacteria; order Acetobacterales; family Acetobacteraceae; genus Rhodopila. Next base: position 1,454,017 of record CAWFNN010000009.1, read on the forward strand.
CTGGCCCCAGACCCTGGTCACTCCGCTCGAGCGTTTCATGTGGATGGGCGTCATCCTGATCGGCGCCTACCTGGCTTTGTCGGACGAATCCGGCGGATACCAGGTCGGCAGCATGTTCGCCTTCATGATGCTGTCGCAGCGCGTCAGCGCGCCGCTGGTTGGACTGGCGCGCCTGATCGAGGAGTGGGAAGAGGTCGGCGGATCCATGGGCCAGGCGGGCGAAGTGCTCAACCGCCCGCTCGAGATGGACGCCGGGTCAGGCGGCCTGCGCCCGAAATTCGCCGGCGCCGTCAACTTCGAGGACGTCACCTTCACCTATTCCGGCACCAAGCTGCCGGCGCTGGACCGCCTCAGCTTCTCTGTCCCCCCCGGCACCATGCTGGGCCTGGTCGGCCGCTCCGGGTCCGGGAAATCCACCGTCACAAGGCTGCTGCAAGGCATCAACCGCGAGTATTCAGGCTTCATCAAGATCGACGGCGCCGATCTGCGCGAGATCAACCTGCGTCACCTCCGCTCCAGCTTCGGCGTCGTCCTGCAAGAAAATTTCCTGTTCCGCGGCTCCATCCGCGACAATATCCTGTCCGGCCGGCCCGGCCTGACACTGGAGGACGCCATCCGCGCGGCCCGCCTCGCCGGCGCCGAAGAGTTCATCGAGCGGATGCCCAACGGCTATGAAACCTACATCGAGGAAGGCTCGCCAAACCTGTCGGGTGGACAGCGCCAGCGCCTCGCCATCGCCCGCGCCCTGATAACCGACCCTCGCATCCTTATTCTGGATGAGGCAACCAGTGCGCTCGACCCCGAGTCAGAGGCTCTGGTGAACGCCAACCTGCTGCGCATCGCCCGCGGCAGGACCATGGTGATCGTGTCGCACCGGTTGTCGTCCCTGGTCAATTGCGATCAGATCATGGTGCTCGAGCGCGGCAAGATCATGGATATCGGACCCCACGCGACGCTTCTGGAAAGGTGCCCGATCTATCGCACCCTCTGGAACCAGCAGAATCGCCACATGCAAAACGAAGGATCAGGCCATGCAGCTCCTGCCCCGACCCTCCTCCAAGGCGATTAGTTCCGTTCGCGACGACCGCACGGACCCGACCCTGCCGGCCATCCTCGAGTACCAGTCGCCCTCTTCCGCGATCATCAATCTGCCCATGCCGCGCATCGCGCGCAAGATCGCGATGACGCTGAGCACGATGATCGTCGCGATGCTGATCTGTTCGGGCGTCATCAAGGTCGACCGGGTGGTGACCGCCGAGGGTGTCGTCGTCGCGAAGACGGCGACAACCGTTGTTCAGCCACTGGAAAATTCCATTGTCCGATCAATCGACGTGAACGCGGGCGAGGTGGTGCATGCCGGTCAGGTCCTGGCGCGCCTCGACCCGACATTCGCCGCGGCCGACCTGGGCCAGTTGGCCGCCCAGGTCTCCACCCTGCAGGCGCAGGTCCTGCGCATGCAGGCCGAGGTCGAGAATCGCCCGTTCAGCTACTCCGGCTCGGACCCCAACATGTCCCTGCAGGCCGCGATCTTTGGCCAGCGCCAGGGCGAATACAATTTCAAGATGGTAAATTACCAGCAGAAGCTCGACAGCCTGGAGGCCACGCTCGCCCGCGCCCGTGCCGATATCACCACCTACGGTGACCGGCTCGCCTATGCCAGAAGCCTGGAAACGATGCGCCTGCAACTCGAGCAGCTGCACGTCGGATCCAAGATCAACACGCTGTCGGCGATGGACTCGCGGGCAGAGATGGCCGGCAACCTGGCCAACGCGCAGCAGCAGGCGATCGGCGCCCAGCGTGACATGGCCGCGCTGATCGCAGAACGCAACGAATATATCCAGAACTGGCACGCCGAGATCGCAGACAAGCTGACGGACGCCCTCAGCAAGCTGTCGGATGCGCGCGAGGAACTGAACAAGGCGCAGTTGCGCCGTCAACTCGTTGAGTTCCGCGCCGAACAGGATGGCACGGTGATGTCTGTCGCCAAGGTGTCGGTGGGGTCGGTGCTGAAAGCCGGCGACCAGCTGATGACGGTGGTGCCGACGGACGCCCCGCTGGAGGTTGAGGCCAACATCGCCGGCAAGGATGACGGCCACGTGCACGTCGGCGATACCGTCGATATCAAGTTCGATACTTTCCAGTACACGCTGTACGGCATGGCGCATGGTGTTGTGCGCATCGTCAGCCCGGACAGCTTCACCGCGCAGGATGAACAGCGCAATCCCTCTGGCTCGGTCCCCGTGCCGAACTCGGTAAGCGCGACCGTCTATTACCGGGCCAGAATCACCCTGGATCACCTCGACCTGCATGGCACGCCAGCCGGTTTCCATCTGGTGCCCGGCATGCCGGTCACCGCCGACATCCGGGTCGGCAAGCAGACCGTGCTGCGCTACATGTTGGGCCGGACGGTACCCTTGGCCACCGAGGCTATGCGGGAGCCGTAAGTTCGCCGCATCTTCTAACGGACGCAATGAATATGGCGATCTTCGATCCGCTGATGGCTGCCCTGTCTCCCGCCGCCGCTTTGCGGCGAGGGGTCCGGCAAGCCGAACAGGGCGACATGAAGGGCGCGTTCGTCCTGTTGTCCCGCGCCGCCCGCTCGGGTGTTCCCGAAGCCGAGTTCCGCGTCGGCCGCTGCTATCTGGAAGGCGCCGGCGTCCCGCCAAGCCGGGCCGATGGCGTGCGCTGGGTGGAACGCGCCGCGACGAGGGGCTACGTGGAGGCGCAGGCCCTGCTCGCCACGTTGTGCCTGCACGGCATGGGACCCGGTTTCGCCAATGCCGGCCCCGGCACGGGCACCGGCGTGTTCGGCGGCCAGACCATCGCCGAACCCGACTACACCGGCGCGGCCAAATGGGCCAGGCGGGCCGCCGAGGCCGGATCAGCCGAGGGCCAGGCGGTCCTGGGCTTTATCCTCACATCCGGTCCCGAGGACCTTCGCAATCTCGCCGAAGGCGACCGCTGGTACCAGAAATCCGCCGCGGGCGGTTGTCCACAGGGCCAGCTCGGCTACGCCTTGGTCCTGGCTCGCGACACCAGCTCCCCCGAGACCCAGGCGGAATTGCTCAGGCACCTGAGCCAGGCCGCCGAGAAGGGCTTGGCCACAGCGCTCTATCTCTATGGCATGGTGCAGGAGCGTGGCCTGAACGTTCCGCAGGATCGCGCCGCCGCCGCCGCCAACTACAAGCTGGCAGCAGAGAAGGGGCACCGTGGCGCGCAGGCCCGCTGGGGCTTCGCTCTCATGGCTGGCAACGGCGTCGAACCCAACCCCGTCGAAGGTGAGTTCTGGCTGCGCCGCGCCGCCCTCGCCGGCGACGCCGAGGCCGCTGCGCTGGTCGGCGATATCTATGCCAAGGGCGGTAGCCTGCCGCCAAACTACGCCGAGGCGGCGATGTGGTTCCGCCGTGCCGCCGACGCCAACCACCGCGGCGGCGCCCGCGCGCTCGGCATGCTCTACCTGACCGGGGCAGGCGTCCCGCGCGACCAGGACGAAGCCGCCAAACTCTTCCGCATCGCCGCCCAGGCCGGCGACCCACATTCCCACGTCGACCTGGGCAACCTGCTGCTGCGCGGCCACGGCGATGAACAGGATCAGATCCGAACCCGGGAATGGTTCGAGCAGGCCGCGGCTTCGGGCGATCTCATCGCCGCATTCAATTTCGGCGTCTGTCTGGCCGAAGGCCTCGGCATCGAACGCGACGACCGCAAGGCCGCCGAATGGCTGCGCCGCGCGGCCGACGGCGTGATCAACGCACAGGTACCTGGTACGGCCGCATGCTGGTCGAAGGCCGCGGCGTCGAGGCCGACCCCGTGGAAGGTCGCGCCTGGATCGCCAAGGCGGCCGAAATCGGCATGATCGAGGCCCAGGTCATGCTCGCCGACATGATGCTGACCGGCCGCGGCGGCGCGAAGGATCATCCGGGCGCCCTGGCCCTGTTCGAAAAGGCCGCGGGCCAGGGCCATGTCGGGGCGATGTTCGCCGTCGGCGCCATGTTGGGCGGTGGCCACGATGTGCCCTGGGACCGGGTCGCCGCCCAGCGCTGGTTCCGTACCGCCGCCGAACGCGGCCACCCCTACGCGCAGATGATGCTCGGCCGCTACCTGGCCCGCAACCTGGCCGGCGAGCAGAATTTCGAGGAAGCGCGGCGATGGACCGAGCGGGCTGTCGCCCAGGGCCTGCAGGAGGCGAAGGCCGACCTCGCCGCACTGCCGGCCGTCTCCGTGCCGGCCGCGGAACGCGGCGGGGCGTCCTCTCCCGACGAGAAATCCATCCGCGCGACCGGCGATTGACCGATGCGGCCTGCCAGTTCGGGTAACCGCGGCGCCGGGGCCGAACTTTCCGTCGCCGCGCTTGCCCGCGCCGCCATGGCGCACGGCCTCGAAGCGCTCGCCACGCCCTCAGCGAACCCGGCAGCCGCCGGCAACACGAATTCCGCCCTGCGTTGGCTGGAGCGGGCACACCGGCTGACGCCCCGCGACCCGAACGCAACCCTGGCGCTGGCAAGCGCCTGTCTCGCCCACGATCCCGCCCGCGCGGGGTCGCTGTTCCAGAGTGTCGCGGACAACCACGACATCAGGCAGGCCTGGCTGGGCCTCGCCGCCGCACGCCTGCGCCTGGCTGGCCCGGACGATGCGGCTGCGCCTTTGGCGGTCGCATTGTCCCGCTATGCCTTCGCACCGGACACCGCCGGCCTGATCGAGGCGATCGGGCACCGGCCCGGCAGCCCCGGGTGGTGTGCCGTGCGGCCGGACGGTAGCCTGGAGATCCACCCTGTCTCAACCACCGGCGCGGCGGAAACATCGGTCGCCGGGGCGCGAGAAATATCGCCTGCCGAGGCGCTGAACACGGCATCGGCCAGGGCGCGGACAATCCGGGCCAAGGCACGGACAGCACCCCACCGGGCGCGGGCAATCGACGCGCTGCAGGTCCTTCTGGACGGCAAACCCGTGCGTGGCGGGTGTTTGCCGGCAGGTTGGGAACGCGGCCAAACCATCGATGTGCGCATCGGCGGCGTCCCGCTGCTCGGCAGCCCGATCCAGATCGGGGCAATCCGCCGCCTGGCCGGGTGCGTGGAGGTCCGCGATGGTGAAATTCGTGGCTGGGCATGGCATCCCGGCGATCCAGCGACTCCGCCGGGGCTGACGCTGCTCGATTCGTCCGGTCATTCGGCACGGCACTTCGTCGCCCACGACGAATTGGTCGTGGTCGCCGACACCGGCCCGCTGGCGCGTCCCCGCTCGTTCCGCCTGACCAGGGCGGACCTGTGGGACCTGCAGGGACCCGTGCATATCACCGGGCCGGACGGCAAGGACTTGGCCGGCAGTCCACTCGACCTGTTCGCCGACGAGGCAGCCAACGTCACGAAGGCGGCCCGTCGGTTGGGGCAAGCCTATCTAAAGGACCCACCAGCCAGAACCCGCCGCTCGCGTTCCGACGCGGCGGTCGCGCACGGTGCCGACGTGGCCGCGAGCGCCGGCGGTCCGGCGCTGTCCGCGGATGGACCGGTTCCGAGCCAACCGGCGGGAGCCGACGGCCGCAGACGGGCCGCGACCATCGTCATTCCGGTGCATGACGGTGGCGCCGTCGTCCTGGCCTGCCTCGAAAGTGTGCTGGCGTCGGCCCCGGCCGGCGCCCGCGTCCTGGTCGTGGACGATGGGTCCGTCGAACCCGCCCTGATCGCGGCGCTCGACGATCTCGTCCGCCGCCGCAGGATCGCCTTGCTGCGGCATCCTCGGGCGCAGGGTTTTCCAGCCGCCGCCAACGCGGGTATCCATGCGGCGGCAGGCCGCGATGTGGTGTTGCTGAACAGCGATACGCTGGTGCCGCCGGGCTGGCTCGAACGGCTGCGACAGGCGGCATACGCCAGCCGCGACATCGGTACCGTCACCCCCCTGTCGAATGATGCCGGCATCCTGAGCTACCCGGGTCCGGCCGGCACCAACAACCGGCCCGACCAGACAGCGACGAACCGGCTGGATCGAGCGGCGGAACGCGGGAACCGCGACTGCGTCACCGACATTCCGGTCGGCATTGGCTTCTGCCTTTACCTCCGACGCGATTGTCTGAATGCTGTCGGGTCGTTTCGAGCCGATCTTTTCGCCCAGGGTTATGGCGAGGAGAACGATCTCTGCCTGCGCGCGCGCCGGCTTGGTTGGCGCAACGTCGCGTTGACCGGATTGTTCGTCGGCCATCTCGGCGGCACATCGTTCGGCGGCAGCGCGACACATCTGCGGGCACGCAACAGCCGGATCCTCGAGCGCATCCACCCTGGCTATCAGGCGCTGATCGAAACGTTTCTGGCGCGCGACCCGCTGGCGGACCCGCGCCGGAGGATCGACCTTCAACGATGGCGCGATCGCGGCCGGAACTGGAGCCAGTCCGTCATTCTGATCACTCACGGCGACGGCGGCGGGGTCGAGCAGCGGCTGATCCGCGCCATCGCGGCCCATGGCCACGCCGGACGCCGACCCATCGTTTTAAGACCGGCCGAAACCGCGTCCGGCGAACCCGCGATCTCGGTCCGCGACGGGGTGTCGGACGACCTGCCCAACCTGGTCTATGCGATGCCGCGGGAACTGCCCGAGTTGCTCCGCCTGCTGCGCGCCGCCAGACCCGGAATGATCGAGGCGCATCATTTCGCCAGGTATCCGCCGGCGGTCTACGATCTGGTGGCGCGTCTGGAGGTTCCATACGACGTGCATGTCCATGACTACGCCTGGTTCTGCCCGCGGGTGTCCCTGGTCGGGGCGAACGGCCGCTACTGCGGCGAACCGGACATGCTCGACTGTGAAGCCTGTGTCGTCGCCAACGGCCATTTCTTGAACGAGGATATCACGGTCGCCGCGTTGCGCCGCCGCTCCGCCTCGTTTCTTTCCACTGCGCGGCGTGTTGTCGTTCCCTCCGATGACACCGGCGTCCGGATGCGGCGGCATTTCGAGGGGCTGACGACGACGACCGTTCCGCATGAGGACGACGCCACGATCCGCCCGCGGACCAACCCGCGTTTCGCCGGACCTGGCAGGGCAAGCGTATGCGTGGTCGGCGCGATCGGGGTCCATAAAGGCTACGACGTCGTCCTCGCCTGCGCACGCGACGCCGTCCGGCGCGACCTGGACCTCGAATTCGTCATCGTAGGCCACACCATCGACGATGCCAGCATGCTCGCGACGGGCCGGGTCTTCGTGACCGGACGTTTCGAACCGGCCGAGGCGGTAAGCCTGATCGTCGAGCAAAAGGCCCGGCTTGGCTTCATCGCATCCATCTGTCCGGAAACATGGTGTCTCAGCCTGGGCGATATCTGGCGCGCAGGCCTGCGGGCGGCGGCGTTCGACATCGGCGCGCCGGCAGAGCGAATCCGCAGCACGGGGCGTGGGATTTTACTTCCATTAGGTCTGTCCGCCAGTGCTATTAATAACACTCTGGTTGCGGCGATGCGGACTGCGACGTAATGATGGCGGGGACTGACAGCATGCTCGCGAGAAGCGAATCGCGGATGCCTGGAACCTGATATACAAACGTTCGCACCACGTTGCTTCCGCCGAACCGTCCTGACCTGATCGTACAAGTCAAAGAACAATGGCACGAACCCCTAAAGAGCGAGTGAGCCGTATGTCCGAAGCTGTGAGTGCGGAAAGACCCCTGGTAAAAGCCGAGCCGGCGCTCCAACGGGACAGTCAGCCACCCGATGTGGCGAACAGGGTCGCCGAACTACAGGTTTCGGCCCACCTGATGACACTCGAAACCGGCCTGTTCTGCGTCTTCCAGACCGTAGGCAGCCCATCGTCCGATCCTGCCACCGGTCTGCCCGGTGTCCGGATCACCCCGGCGCCCGGCATCGCCGGACGGCCGGAAGCCGTCAGCGTCAGCACATTCCGTGAAGACGGATGGCTGAACGGAACCGCCGCGCTGGTCCGCGTGACCGACGGTTCGGCGCAGATCCTCGTCACGATCTACCAGCACAAGGGCATGGACGCCGCACCGCGGCTGCAGGTGCTGCGATTGAGCGGGGAGCCGAACGCAGCCGCCGCGGCGGACCCGGCGGTCGCGGCACCCGCGCCGGGCGCCGGGAGTGCGCCAGCGGCCGGCAAGCCGGGCGTCGACCCCGCGGCACCCGTCGCCAATCCGGACGTCGTGGCCCACATCCAGCGCGTGGGTGATGTCGGCTGCTCCCTCGGCGATTGGCTCGGCGCCAAGGGAAGCCGCCAGTGGGTCGAGGGCTTCGGCCTGGCACCGCTCGACGGCCTCGCCCCCGAAGACCTCGAATACCAGGCGGTGCTCGGACGCAACTGGCTGTCGCCTTGGGTCGAGTCCGGAAAGTTCTGCGGCAGTCGCGGCATGGCGCTGCCCCTGCTCGGCCTGAAGGTCCGCCTGAAGGGGGGGGCCGCCAAGACCCTTGAATGCAGCTACTCCGCGACGTTCGTGGACGGCACCGCGGTCGGACCGGTCGCCGGCGGCGAAACCTGCGAGGCCGAAAGCCTCGCCGCGCTGGAGGCGTTCCAGATCGTCATCCGTCCGCGCGGCGCGAAGGAGGTGATCGCCAAGGCGAGCCCAGGGGCCAAGACGCCTGTCGTCAAGAAGCCGGCGGGTGGAAAGCCGGCCAGCGAAAAAAATGGCAAGCCGTCCGCCAGACCACGCCCGAAGACGTAAAACCAGACCACGCCCGAAGACGTAAAAGAGGAAGCAAGAACGCTGCGCCTGCATCATGGCCGGGCGCAGCCGGGCCTCGATGCGATCCGGGCTATCCGAACCGGCATCCTGCCGCCGCAGATGGCTCGGGCCGCGCTGCATTCCTGGGCCGAAACGTCGTGACGCAAAGCCAACACGGTCCCTGCGGCGGCTCGACCAGACGAGGTAACGAGATTGAAGTTCCTGTTCGTCCACCAGAACTATCCGGGACAGTTCCTGCACATCGTCCGCCACCTCGTCGCCGCCAAACGGCACGAGGTGGTGTTCGTCACCGAGCCGAACCCCAACGAAATCATCGGTGTCCGGAAGGTCCCCTATGCCCGTCCCAGGTTGGATATCCCCGACACCCATATCGGGGCGCGGGAACTGGATAACGGCATCAGGCGCGCCGAAACGGTGTTCAAGACCGCGTTCGGCCTGAAGCACCTTGGCTACAAGCCCGACATCATCATCGGCCACCACGGCTGGGGTGAAATGCTGAATCTGCGCGACCTCTGGCCTGAGTCGCCGATGCTTGGCTATTTCGAGTTCTACTACCAGCACGACAAGGCGGATGTCGGCTTCGATCCGGAGTTTCCCGCTGATCCACTGGATTTTCCACGCATCCGAGCAAAAAACGCCATCAATCATATCGCCCTCAATCTCGGCGGTTCGGGCCAGACGCCAACCGAGTGGCAATTATCCACCTATCCGGACTGGGCGCGTCCGCGGATCAACATGGTCTGGGAAGGTGTGGATCTCGAGACCTGCCGCCCCGATCCTGCCGTCCATAAGAAGACGCTCAAGATCGGCGACATGACGATCCGGCCGACCGACAAGCTGGTCACTTATGTGTCGCGCGACCTGGAGCCCTATCGCGGCTTCCATGTCATGATGCGGGCCCTGCCCGAGCTGATGCGGGCGCGCAAGGACATCAAGGTCGTCATGGTCGGCGGTGATGGCATCAGTTACGGCTCCGCCCCCCGCAAGGGCGGCACCTGGCGCGAGGTGATGCTGGCGGAGATCGGCAAGGACATCGTCAGCGACCGCGTCGTCTTCCCGGGGCGCGTCGCCTATTCCACCTATCTCGCCGCGCTGCGCCGCTCGGATGCCCACGTCTACCTGACCTACCCGTTCGTCGCGTCCTGGTCGCTGCGGGAGGCCCTGGCGATCGGCTGCCCGGTCATCGGCGGCGACACCGCGACGGTGCGCGAATTCATCACCCACGGCGACAATGGCCTGCTGACCCCGCCGCTGGAACCGCAAACGCTGGCGCGGACGATTCTCGGCCTGTTGGAAGACAAGCCGCTCACCCACAGGCTGCGCGCGAACGCGCGAGCCTATGCCGAGCGGCGGCTGGCGATGGCCGATTATCTCGGTTCGTACTGCGATCTGATCGGCCGCCTGACCGGCGAGAACCCGGTCCCGGCCGCCGAACCCACGCGGGTACCCCGCGGGCAGATGGTGCGGCCGGCAAAACCTGCTTCTGACCCCGTGCCGGCGCGGCGCCTGGTGGCAGCAAGCTCAGACGACTCGCGCGCGATCGTTCTCGCACCGTCCTGACATGGCTTGATCATCGGCAGCCACGGCGTCGGCATGAGCGAGCCGGCGCGTGACCACACCCATCAGGGCGCGCGGTCAAAAGACGATCGCCGCACGGATCGTCGGCTTGCGCCAGAAACCCGGCGAGCCAGCGGACAAAGCAGGCGGGTCGCCGGATCCGGATGCCCCGCCGTCGGTCGAGTACGCCGGAAGTCGAGGTCTTCGCAGTAACCCAGCCAGGGTGCGATGTTCGGCTGCTCTGCAGGCTCGCTGGTTCTCGGCTCCAGCTCGGTGTTGAAATTCCTTCCTGCCGCAGTAGGTTCGGCTCCCAAGGACCCGGCCATGGCCGGCGGCAGCCCATCATCGCCGGGACCAAGCACGGCCGGGCAGGCCAAGGCACCGTCCCGGTCAGCGCGGCAACACGCCGCAACCGGCGGGAGTTGACGTCACCCGCCGAGGCAGCTCTCCGGGCGCATCCGGCCCGGCCGGCGAATCGGCACCAGCCTCTTGCCCGAGCCCGCCGGCTTGTGCCACCACACCCAATCGGCGCATGTCACCCGGCGTCGCGAGCGAGAGGATCATCATGGCCGATAGCGCCCCGGCACACCTTCCTGTCCAAGGCAGCCTGATGCGCGGCAGGCGCGGTCTTATCATGGGTGTTGCCAACGACCGTTCGCTGGCCTGGGGCATCGCCGCGGCCTGTGCCGCACAGGGCGCGGAGCTGGCGTTCACCTTCCAGGGCGAAGCGCTGGAACGGCGCGTGCGACCGCTGGCGGCGCAGGTCGGTTCGGACCTGGTATTTCCCTGTGACGTTGCCGACGAGGCCACCATCGACCAGGCGTTCGGTTCGCTGGCGCAGCGCTGGGACCGTCTTGATTTCCTGGTCCACGCCATTGGCTACGCAGACAAGCAATACTTGCGCGGCCGCTATCTCGACACCCCACGGGCGGCTTTCCTGCAGGCGATGGACATCTCCTGCTTTTCGTTCACCGCGGTCTGCCAGCGTGCGGTGCCAATGATGCAGGCGGGCGCCAGCCTGCTGACGCTGACCTACCTGGGCGCGGAACGCTGGGTGCCGCATTACAATGTGATGGGTGTGGCCAAGGCGGCACTCGAGGCATCCGTTCGCTACCTCGCGGCCGATCTGGGCGCCGCCGGGATTCGCTGCAATGGGATCAGTGCCGGGCCGATCAAGACCCTGGCCGCCTCCGGCATCGGCGACTTCCGTTACATCCTGCGCTGGAACCAGCTCAATTCGCCGATGCGGCGGAACGTAACGATCGAGGAAGTTGGCGGCGCCGGGGTCTATCTGCTGTCCGATCTGTCCTCCGGCGTGACCGGGGAGGTGCATCATGTCGACTGTGGCTATCACACGGTTGGGATGAAGCATCCCGACGCGCCCGACATCGCCACGGCGGAAGGCTGACAGCCCTCCTCATGTCCCGATAAAGCCGCCATGTCCCACAACACCTTCGGCCATTTGTTCCGCGTCACCACCTGGGGCGAGAGCCACGGCCCGGCGATCGGCGGTGTCGTCGACGGCTGCCCGCCGCGGCTGCCATTGACCGAGGCCGACATCCAGCCCTGGCTGGACAAGCGTCGGCCCGGCCAGTCCAGGTTCACCACCCAGCGGCAGGAACCGGACCAGGTCCGCATCCTGTCCGGCGTATTCGAGGGCGTCACCACCGGCACGCCGATCAGCCTGATGATCGAGAACCAGGATCAGCGATCGCGCGACTACGCGGCGATCGCCGAACAGTTCCGGCCCGGCCATGCCGACCTGTCCTACGAATTGAAATACGGCATTCGCGACTATCGCGGCGGCGGGCGCTCATCCGCTCGGGAAACCGCTATGCGCGTCGCGGCCGGCGCTGTGGCCCGCATCGTGCTGGGCAGCGGTGTGCGCATTCGCGGCGCCCTGGTGCAGGTCGGCCCGCACTCGATCGACCGGGAGCGCTGGGACTGGGCGCAGGTGGAGCAGAACCCGTTCTTCTGCCCCGATCCGGCCGCGGCGCAGACCTGGGAATCCTACCTGTCGGAGGTCCGTAAATCCGGCTCCTCCGCCGGCGCGGTGATCGAGGTGGTCGCCGACGGTGTGCCGCCCGGCCTGGGCGCGCCAATCTACGGCAAACTGGATGCCGATCTGGCCGGCGCGCTGATGTCGATCAACGCGGTCAAGGGCGTGGAAATCGGCGAAGGCTTCGCCGCCGCCGCCCTGTCCGGCGAGGCCAACGCCGACGAGATGCGCATGCACGACGGCCTGGTGGAATTCGCCTCCAACCACGCCGGTGGGATCCTGGGCGGCATCTCCACCGGACAGGTGATCGTCGCCCGCTTCGCGGTGAAGCCGACCAGCTCGATCCTGTCCCCCCGCCACACAGTCGATCGGTCCGGTCAGGACATCGAGATCGCGACCAAAGGCCGCCACGATCCCTGCGTCGGTATCCGCGCCGTGCCGGTGGGTGAGGCGATGATGGCTTGCGTCCTGGCCGATCACCTGCTGCGCCATCGTGCGCAGAACCCAGACGCCCCGACCACGGCGCGTCTGCCGAGGAATTAGGCTGCCGGCACGTGATTCGATGAGGTGGTGGGCCGACCGCCAAAGGGCCGAACGCCGCAGGCGGACGTTCGGTCGAGCACCGTCCGTGGCCGTTACCGGATCGGCCGGTCTGGGGGGCGCAATCGCGATAGCAGACGTTAGACAATTTTCAGCCTGACTGTGCAGGCCGAAAATGGTCTATCTCTTTGTTTGATCGCATGATTCACGCGCCGGGGACGTTCCGCTCAGCGCGATCATGCTCTAGTTCATTGGCTGCAGTCGATGGCGGCTGTCGATCCAGAGCGATCTTCATTCATACGACCATTCAGGCCATCCGCGTACGGGAGCCTGCGTCGCCAGCCGGCGACACTGATTTTCGATCAGGCTGCCCCGGCCGGCGATGACCACGGCCTGATCCGAGGCGAGCCGACATTCTGGCCTGACCTTGGTCACAGATGCCTTTGCCTTGGTGTCGCTCCCGGGCAGCCGTCGGAACGCCTGGACCAGTGGTCAACGAAGAGGATGAACCGGCTTGCCCGGCGCGACAGAACGCAAAGCTCGATCGCCGGCATCGACGGCGCGACCCTCCGCGCGGCGGTCACCGCGGTTTCGTCAGCCCGCGCGCCAACGAGTACACATCTTCCTATCCGGCGGGCCGGCTGAGCGAGCCTCACGCGACCGGCCCGGTTGTCCGATGGCATCCGCGCCACCGGAGCGGAACGGCGGAGCCTGGACGAGCGGAACTGAGGTTCGGCGTGGGAACAGGACCCCTTGAGGGGTGATCGGCGTCCAAAAGGGACAACGGGGCTGCTTTGCGATTCGACAAGGCTGAGTACGTCATGCCATCCTCCTCACGCTTCCGGCGTGACGAAGGATGGTGAAGCCGCACGGTCAGCGAAAGCGGCGGCGGCGGAAGCGATGTTTGCGCCGGACGCAAGATGGCGTCTCGCCTGCAAACGACGAAGCCGAACGCAGAGCATGCCGCCCGATCATGTCGGATCATCAAACAAACTGCACCAGGACCGCCCAGGCTAGAAGCAAGCTGGATGCTATCCCTGTCGCGGTGATGTAGGGGCTCACGTGCTACCTCCCGCCCCGTTGCGGCCGCATGGGCAAAAGGGAAAGATGTTCATCATCATCCGGAGGCATGACCGGGCGGTTTGATTTCGCCATCGTGTGACTCTTTCAGTGCAGATACCGGCCGGACTCCGCCACATACTCGAACCCTGCCGATAATGAGCGTAATCCGAGCTTCGTCGGCCTATGACATTTCCTGACCGAACAGAATCCGTACGGCCAATGTAGCGCGGAGCTTGGCGCTCGCGTGCAGAAATGGCCGTGGCAGGGCTCGGCTGGAGCATCCTGGGTGGTCGGTTTGTTACGACGGACCATCGTAGCTTGACGTCCCTCTTCTGGCGGTCGCAAAAGTGTTGCGAAGTCGTGACAACATCGGCGGTATGGAAGCAATCGTCCGGTTCGGCCCGGCGCAAAACGGCAATCGGGCCATCGACAGAGCCAGATTTAGTGGCTGACTGATGCCAATTCCATTCTACTGATGGGAGTTCCGGTGCCGCGAACGACGACGCCTGTTGATACTTTGGTCTAGGACGCTTTATTCGCTGCGCACAGGGCCCGGTGGTTCTGTCAGCACTCGTGCCAGCAAGTATAGCTGGCCCGAGGAAGGAGATTTTCCAGGCGAGCTTCCAACACACTCAAAACGCACTCAAAACCGTTGCGGTGCGGCGAAGGAACCTTGGGGGGTCGATAATCTCCAACCATAACGGCACATGGGCGGTATTCCCCAGGCTCATCTGCAAGCACGTCATGGCGTGAAAATTTGGGCTGCGGAAACACCGGGTTCCGGGGCCCTTCAAGCCCGCCGGCTTGAGACTTCAGATCGAAATGGTACCGGAACACTCCTGGTCTGTCCGCGTCAAGAGGCTCTGCTTTCAGTCGCCGGTGACTCTCTCCACCGTTCAATGATGTTCATCGCTTTTTCAAAGAGTGGCCTGCCGCCGTCCGCGACCGGCTGCATGACCTGCACCTTGTCGGCCAAATACTCATCCACGATCTCCGGCTTGTCCCCCAGCACCGTAGTGCATTTGTCGATCAGGTCAGCCAGTTTGATCGTCTTGGCCGCAACCGGAGCGCTCGCCAGTCGGGCGTGCTCTTTCGCCTTGGCATCAGCATCGCCATCCTTCGCGGGATCGGCGAGCCAATCGACATAGGCGGCGACTCTGTCGCCGAACTCCGTGCGCGGGTCGTCCAGTGTGCGGGCGGTATTCCCGACCACGTCATGCAACCAGGCTGCCGCGATCATGGAGGGCGTCCCGCATGCGTCTGCTACCAGCTCCGCGACAGACTGAAGATGTATGGCATACGGGAACCGCTCGTGCTTGTGGCGTTGGCCAACGGCGGCGTGCGCTCCGGCGCATAGGCGCGGGCACGCTCGACGAGCAGAAGGTCGTCGACCATGCTACCGGGAGACAGGGGCTCAGCCGCCATATTCGGCATTGGGCGCGGCTTTTAAGGCGTCCTTCGTGCCGTCCGGCATGACCACCTTATCCGGTTGGTCGAGCTGCAGCTTGTCCATCGGGACGGAGACCAGCTTCCCGCCGATGCCGAGGAAACCGCCGACCTGGATGACGACGCTGGCGACCTGTTTTTGCTTACTAAGATAGAGGTCGGAAACGTCCCCGATATGCTCGTTCTGTGCGTTATAGACCGGTGCGCCGATCAGCTTCGACGCGCGAAGGCCATTTTCGAGTCGAACTGTCGAGACGACGGTTTTGGGGGCATCGGTTGCGGCAGGCTGTTGGGCATGTGCCGCAACAATAGCCCGGAGGCCCAGGGCCACGACAGGAACGAGCCGTCGGATCATCGTTATCTCCCGCGGTTGTGTGGGAGGATAACGCTCTCGACGCCGGGCCGGTTGGCGGCTGGATGATCAAGCCGGCGACAGCGCGGGCCTTGCGCCCGGCCCTTCTTCACCGGATGGCTGATGGCCTCCAATCGATAAGGTGCCTGCAGACGACGCCGGGGCGGCGCGGCTCATTCGATCGATGGTCGTCGCGCTGGTCAGTCTGCTGGGGCTGGCGATGACCACGTTGATGCTGCCCCGACAAGGGACGCAGCTTGGAGGAGCGCTGAAACCGGTGCCAGCTGGCTCCGCCCAAGGTCTTGAATCCACTAGCTAGACAATTTTCAGCCTGACCGTGCAGGCCGAAAATGGTCTATCTCTTTGTTTGATCGCATGATTCACGCGCCGGGGACGTTCCGCTCAGCGCGATCCTGCTCTAGAAGCGAAGGGCACGGGTGGTTGCCTCGTCGGGCGGGGCGCCGGCCATCGCTGATGCCGCCTACAACGCCTCCGGCGCAGCGCGAGGCATTGGTCGACGACCCGGACCGGCTTCTCCCCAGCGTGCCTTGACTCCGGGCGGATAACAGCCGGTCGCGTCCCAACCATTTGTGTCGCGGCGGTGCTGTTGATGAAATGGTCGAGGGCCGATCGGCGTGGGCCGACGGATCAGACGCGGTTCTTAAAGCGTCACTTTCGCCGAAGATGTTCCACTTGAACGACGCACAATCGCGGCGGACGCACACCTCCAGATTTGGATACAGGAATTGAAGCAACCCAAATCTCTCTCCGCCGTTGGCCGTCAGGGTGGGCATACCTCGGCAAACCTGAGAGCAGGACAAACGGATGGCCAGCACAAATCGTCGCCAGGAGCGAATCTTCGGGCACCCGATTCTCCGGCTGCTCGTGTCTTTTCCGGTCGCCTGTTTCTCTGGTGCCTTGGCGACGGATGTCGCTTATGCGCAGACGGCCGACATGATGTGGGCAGATTTTTCAGCGTGGCTGCTGGCAGTGGGCATGCTCTTCGGCCTGGTTGCCGCAATCATAGGAATTATCCAAATCTGGACCAATCGCCGGCAGCGCGGGCCCTCCTCGGTTTGGCTTTTCCGCGCCGGTTGTTTCCTCGTCCTGGTTCTGGGGCTTTTCGACAATCTGGTTCACAGCCGGGACGCCTGGACCTCAGTCGTGCCGGTCGGACTGGCTCTGTCCGCAGTCACCGTTGTCGCCGTATTGATCACAGCTTGGTTCGGCTCCGCGGGTGCGAATCAGTGGAGAGTAGACGAGCAATATTCGGGAGAGCGCCAATGAGGTCCCAAACGGCCAGGCTGGCATCGAGGCTGATGCTGGCCGGCATAGCTATATGGACACTCGCCGGCGCTGCTCCCGACGATTTCGATGTGCGGACGCAGATCGGCCCGACACCTGTTTTGCCGGAACCGCGTCAATACCTGCTCCCGCCGATGCATCTGGCTCCTGTGGTGGGCTGGAAATCTGGCGAAACACCGACGGTAGCATCCGGTCTGCATATCGAGGCCCTCGCAGTCGGCCTGGAGCATCCAAGATCACTCTACACTCTGCCCAACGGCGACGTGTTGGTCGTGGAAACGCGCAGTCCTGGAATCGAGCCCACCAGGCGCCCAAAAAACATCATCATGAACTGGATGGAATCGATCGTTACTTCCAATGGGCAAAGCAAGGGCAGCAACCGCATCACCCTGCTGCGTAGCAACCGCGAGGATGGCAAGCCGGACGTTAGGACCATTTTCCTCGACCATCTATCGTCTCCATTCGGCGTGGCGTTGGTCGGCAATGATCTTTACGTCGCCGACACCGATGCGGTTTTACGTTTTCCCTACACCCCCGGCGAAACCAGCATCACGGCGCCCGGAACCGAGTTGACGCCGCTTCCCGGCGGACCGATCGATCATCACTGGACGAAAAGCCTCATCGCCAGCGAGGATGGCACCAAGCTCTACGTTGGCGTCGGCTCCAACAGCAACATTACCGAAAACGGTATGGGCGCCGAACTGGAGCGCGCATGCATTTGGGAAGTTGACCGCGCAACCGGCGCCCATCGGATCTTCGCCAGCGGCTTGCGCAACCCGAACGGCCTCAGTTGGGAGCCGCAGAGCCACACGCTCTGGGCCGTGGTGAACGAGCGAGATGAACTCGGGCCAAATCTCGTTCCGGACTACATGACATCGGTGAAGGAGGGCGGCTTCTACGGCTGGCCCTACAGCTATTACGGACGGCACATCGATCCGCGCGTCCGGCCGCAGCGGCCGGACCTGGTGGCGAAAGCCCTGGTGCCCGATTATGCGCTCAGTTCGCACGTGGCGCCGCTCGGGATGGTTTTCGATACCGCGAATGGCATGCCCGCGCGATACAGCGGCGGCGCATTTGTTGGCGAGCATGGCAGTTGGAACCGGCCAATACTGAATGGCTACAAGGTGGTATTCATTCCGTTCAGTGGCGGCAAGCCAAACGGCATGGCCGAAGATGTTGTGACCGGATTTCTCGACAGCGATGGCCATGCACGGGGGCGCCCGGTAGGGCTGGCGCTGGACAAAACGGGCGCGCTGCTGATCGCCGACGATGTCGGCAATACGGTTTGGCGGGTGAGTTCCGCCTCCGGGCCGCAGGCAGCGAATACCCATTGAAATGAGTCGGAGCGAGAATCATCAGCCCGCTTCGAGATTGTCTCGATCAGCTCCAAGCGGGCCCGTCTGCCTCACCTTGATGACTCCTATGCGTCGAGACTGACAGCAATAATTTTGCCGGCTGGCGGCGACAAGTCTCTCACGCCTGAAGCTTGTCCGGGAGGGCTGGCCGTTCATCGGGATCGACCACGACCTCGATCACCGCCGGACCAGCGCCCCTCAGAGCGGCGTCAATCGCAGGCCGCAGCTCGGACGCTTTCGCGGCGTGAAAGCCCTCGGCGCCGCACGCCTTTGCAAAAGAAACGAAATCGATAGCGCCCAGTTCGATGCCAAATGGCTTGTAGCCGAGGTCGGTCTGCTCGAAACGCACTTCCGCCAGACTGTTGTTCTTCAGTATCATCACCTTGACCGGCAGGCTGAGCCGTACCGCCGTTGTCAGTTCCGCCATCAGCATCGCGAAGCCACCATCGCCGACGATCGCCACTGACTGGCGTCCCGGAAAGGCCAGTGCGGCTGCAATGGCATAGGGCAACCCGGGCGCCATTGACGCGAGCAGCCCCGTACCGGTCAGTCGTTGGCCCTCTTTCAGCATCAGCGTGCGGGCGGCCAAATGGGTATTCGCACCGCAGTCCAGGGAAATGACCGCATCGGGCGCCAACGCGTCGCCCAAGGCCGCTATGGCCGTCTGCGGCCGCATGGGCGTCCGCTCGGTGGCGACCACGCGCTGCAAAAGATCGTTCCAGTCGCGCATTCGCGACTGGGCCGTGGTAAGGAAGCTGCGATCCTGCTTGCGTTGCAACATCGGCAGCAGCGACTGCAATGTGGACTTCACGTCACCGACCAAGGGGACTTCAACGGGGTAGCGCAGGCCGATCCGAGCGGGATTGAGATCCACCTGCACCCCCCGCGCCTGACCCGGCCTCGGATAGAAATCGACCCACGGCATGGTCGAGCCCAATATCAGCAAAGTGTCGCATTCATGCATCGCCTGCCCGGACGGCGCCGTGCCCAGATGGCCGATCCCGCCCGTGGTATAAGGACTGTCATCGGCCAGCACAGCCTTCCCAAGAAGTGCCTTGGCGACAGGAGCAGCCAATCGATCGGCTAGCGCGGTCACCTCCGCGCGAGCACCAAGAGCGCCCTGGCCAGCCAGCACGGCAACACGCTCGCCGCTGTTCAGCACATCGGCGGCCGCACGCAACTGATCGGGCGATGGGACCGCCGCGTCGGGCAACCAGGCGGACGAAGTGCGCAGCCCGTGATTTTCCATCGATGGCTTGTCCGCGGACAGCTTCATCGCCTGTACGTCTTTCGGCACGGTGAGGTGCGCCACGCCGCGCCCACCGAGCGCCGAGCGGCAAGCGATGTCGGTGACAACCGACGCGTGGCGGGCGCTGGTGACGGCGGTGTTGTAGAGGGCCACGCCCTTCATCAGTTCGACCGTATCCACGTCCTGCATAAAATGGGTGCCGATCAGGTCGTGGAATGTCAGGCCAGTGATGGCGATGACCGGTGCGCTGTCCATTTTCGCATCGTACAGGCCATTCAGCAGGTGGATTGCCCCGGGGCCGGTCGTGGCAATGCAGGCACCCAGTCGTCCGGTATGCTTGGCGTAGCCGCAGGCCATGAACGCAGCGGCTTCCTCGTGCCGTACCCCGACGTAGCGGATCTTGTCCTGGCGCACGCTGATGGCTTCGATCAGTGGGCCGACTCCGTCTCCAACCATTCCGAATATGACTGGCACACCCCATGCGACGAGCGTCTCGACGATGATGTCCGCCGTCGTTTGGTCGGCGGCAATGCTGGATGGGTTCGGTTGCGGCTGGACAATCGCGGCGGGTTGGGCCGAGGCTGCTCGCGTGAGCATCGCCCGGTGGGCAACGAGCCCCAGCCCGGCGGCCCCGGACACCCGAAACAGGTCGCGTCTGGTCTGCTGGTCCACGATGCTTCTCCCGTCCAATGGCCTTTCGTCGTAATCGACTTGAGACCGGCGGGGTTCAGTCGCGGACAAACACGTCCGCGTTGGCCCAAGCGAGTGCAGCAACGAAATGCTTCTTCGTTCGTTAAGACCCACCGGACGGAGCACTTATCGGCTGCCCCTGCACCGTTCGGTTTCGCAAGACCCAGGGAAGGAGTGCAACTATGCCACGTGGCGATAAATCCGCTTACACCGACAAGCAGAAAAGACAGGCCGAACATATCGAGGAAGGTTACGAGGAACGCGGCGTTTCGGAGGGCGAAGCCGAACGGCGCGCCTGGGCCACGGTGAACAAGGAAACCGGCGGCGGCAAGAAGAGTGGCAGCGGACGTGGCCAGCCGGTAAATACCGCTCCATCGCGCAAAGGGGGGAAGCTGGGCGGCAAGGCCGCGGCCTCACGTCCCGCCGCGGCGCGTTCCGCGGCAGCGAAGAAGGCCGCCGCAACCCGAAAGCGCAAAGCCTCAGCGAGTTGAGCCTAGCCGATTAGACCATTTTCAGCCTGACTGTGCAGGCCGAAAATGGTCTATCTCTTTGTTTGATCGCATGATTCACGCGCCGGGGACGTTCCGCTCAGCGCGATCATGCTCTAGATCAGGATCAACGCCGCTGGGCATTGCCTTCGGCCGGCTCCCAGACAACGCCATCATAACCCAATCCCACGGCCATTTCCTCCACCCAACTCCTTACGCCGGATGCGTCGGTCCCTATGTGGGAGTCTGGAAATGTCTCAGGGCCGGCGTCGTCGCTATTCATTTCGCCGGGGTATTCGGCACTGAACACGCCTGGTTCGACCTCCCGCAAGCGTGCATGGAGCGTTCCGCTTCTCTTTCCAGTCGGAGTGCGCATTGGTCCTCCCCGATTTGCTACAGAACTTCCAGGATCCGTTCCGGTGTGATGGGCAAATGGCGCACCCGACGCCCTGTTGCGTTGTAGACCGCATTCGCGATGGCAGGTGCCACGCCGGTCAATGCAATCTCCGCAACGCCTTTCGATCCCAGCGGATTGAAGGTTTTGTCCTCGCTTGGCACGAACAAGGCGTCCAGGTCCCGGACATCGGCGTTCACCGGCACCAGGTACTCCGCCAGACTGGCGTTCATGACGCGGCCGAGATGGGTGTCCCACTCGACTTGCTCCATCAGCGCCATCCCGAGGCCGCCGACCATGCCGCCGATGCACTGGCTGCGGGCGATCTTTGGATTGACGACCGTCCCGATGTCGTAGGCCCCGAGGATTTGCGGCACACGGACGATCCCCAGAGCCGGATCGACCAGCACCTCCACGAACACCGCGCCGAACGCCGAGCTGGAAAAATTATTCGTTTCTTCGCCGGGCGACGCCGAGCCCTCGGCTTCGAGGCGGTCGAGGCCGGATAGTTGCACGGCAGCAATTGGGTCCGTTCCGGGTCCAGCCTGTTCATCCAGCTTTCGGCGCAACGTTTGGCAGGCGGAGACAACAGCATTGCCGACGCTCGCGAGCGTGATGGAGCCGCCATGAACGGGCGCCCTCGGCATATCGGTATCTCCGAGCTCGAACTGCACGCGTTCGATCGGCAAGCCGAGCGCATCGGCGGCGAGCTGGGTCATCGCGGTGTAGGTTCCTGGTCCCATGTCGCTGGCCGCGGTTCGGACGATGGCCGTGCCGTTCGCATAGAGTATCGCCTGTGCGGTGGCGGGTGCGCGATGCGACGGGTAAAAGGCCGTCGCCATACCGTGACCGAGCAGCCAGTGCCCCTGGCGGTTGCGCCCCGGTGCGGCGGAGCGCCGCGACCAGCCGAAGCGCGCAGCGCCGAGTGTGTAGCAGGCCCGCAACTCCTTGCTCGACCAAGGCAGGTTCTGGTCCTCGTCACGCTCGGCATGGTTGTGCAGGCGGAACGCGATCGGATCCTGGCCAAGTTGCTCGGCCATCTCGTCCATCGCCATTTCCAGCGCCATCACGCCGGTTGCCGTGCCGGGTGCCCGCATGGAGCAAGGCGAGTTGATGTTCATCTCCACCAGCCGGTAGCGCGTCAGCACGTTCGGGCAGGAATAGACGGCGCGTGACGGATCCAGTGTGACTTCGGCGTATTCCTCGTAGGTCGAGGTCTGGCCCCAGGCTTCATGGATCAAAGCCACGAGTTTGCCGTCACGCTCCGCGCCCATCTGCACCCGCTGCTCGGTTTTGGGACGGGCACCGATCGAGGTAAAGCATTGCCGACGGGTCAGTTCCACGCGGACGGCACGGCCCACGACGCGGGCAGCCAGGGCGGCGATCGTTACATGTGGCCAGGTACGCAGCGCCGAGCCAAACGCGCCGCCGACGAACGGTGAAACAACCCGGATCGTCTTCTCCGGGATACCAAAGACGTGGGAGATCTCAGTACGAACGTTATCGACCCATTGAGTCTTGTCATACAGGGTCAGGTGGTCGCCATCCCATTCCGCGATCGTTGCATGCGGTTCGATCGCGTTATGCTGCTCGCGTTCGTGACCGCAGGTGACGTCGATCCGGACCGGTGCGGCGGCGAGGGCGGATTCGGCGCCGCCGCGCGATTTCTCGCCGGGCCGACCGGATTTTGCGACCGGCTCGCTTGGGGCGCGGCCGCGACCGCGATCCATGTCGTTGAGTGCCGCTGCCGTGTCATACTCGACCTCGACGACGGAAGCGGCGGTGTCGGCCTGTTCCTGGGTCTCGGCGATGACCACCGCGACCGGTTGTCCGTGGAACAACACTTCGGCGTCCTGGAAGACATGCAGCCGCTCCCCGGCCTGGGGGTCCACAGGCGGACGCGTTTCCGGGGGATGATACGGCAGTCGCGGCGCATTCAGGTGGGAGATTACCGCTATGACGCCGGGCATTTGCTCTGCCTTGGCCGGGTCGATCGCTGTGATACGACCTCTGGCGACGCTGCTGGTCACCAGGGCGGCGAAAGCCATGTTCCGCAGACGGAATTCGGCTGCGTAGGTGGCCTGGCCGGTCACTTTCTCCGGCCCTTCCACGCGGCTGATGGGCTGTCCGACGAACGCGTTCATGCTTGACCTCCCGCTGTCAGGATGGCCCTTTCGACGACGCGGGGCAGCAGTTTGAGCTTGAATGCCGTTCCGCCTGGGGCGACCGCACCCTCGACGGCAGAGCGGGCCGCGGCAGACACGACATCCTGTTCCAGCATGCACCCGATCAGCGCCTGTTCGACCGAACGAAGCCGCCAGGGCTTCGTGCCCACGCCGCCGGCCGCGACCCGGGCGGCGCGAATGGTGGCCCCGTTCATGTCAAGCCCGACGGCCACGGATACCACGGGCCATTCGAACGTGGCGCGGTCGCGCACCTTCACATAGGCCGTGTGCCCGCCAAAGCCATTGGCCGGAATAATTATCTCCGTAATGATTTCGCCCGGTTTCATTGTGGTGTCGACGGACGGGTCCGACCCCGGCATGCGATGCAGATCGTCGACCGGAAGCGAACGTTCGCCCTCCGGACCGCGGATCTGCACGCGCGCGCCCAGCACGACCAATGCGACCGCCATGTCGCCGGCATAAGCCGCGATGCACTGATCACTGCCGCCCAGGATCGCGTTCATGCGGTTGGCGCCATTGATGGCGGGACAGCCTGAACCCGGGACGCGTTTGTTGCAGGGCGACGTCTTGTCCCGAAAGTAGAGGCAACGGGTCTTCTGCAGAAGATTGCCACCCATTGTCGCGAGATTGCGCACTTGCGGAGAGGCTGTTTCCCGCAGGGCCTGGGTGAGCAATGGGATATGCCGGCGCACATTCGGGTGGTCGGCAACATCGGACAGACGGGCCATGGCGCCGATCCGGGCGCCGCGTGGGCCGGCCTCGATGCTGGTCAACGGCAGGCGGCTGATATCGATCAGGGTTTCGGGTGCCACGACGTCGTCCTGCAGCAATTGCATGACGTCGGTGGCGCCCGCCACATACATCGCCTTGGGATTGCCAGCCCAGGCGCCAAAGGCCCGGTCCTCGCTGCGGGCGATCGCGTAGCTGAATGGGGTCATCTCATGGCTCCGTCCGCGGATCGTGTTGCGTCGCGCAGGCAGCGGCGGCCACGGTGCGAATGGCATCCACGATGCCGGGATAGGCGCCGCAGCGGCAGATGTTGCCGCTCATCTCCTCACGGATCTCGGCCTCCGATCCGGCCTTGCCTTCGCGGATCAGGCCGACAGCGGCCATGATCTGGCCTGGCGTGCAGTAGCCGCACTGGAATGCGTCGGCGTTGATGAAGGCCTGTTGCATGGGGTGCAGGCTGCCGTTCCTGGCAAGACCTTCGATCGTTTCGATTGCGTGGCCCTCCGCCATGACCGCAAACACCAGGCAGGCGGTCACGCGGCGGCCGTCCAGAAGCACGGTGCAGGCGCCGCACTGGCCCAGGTCGCAGCCCCGCTTGGTTCCCGTCAGGTGCAAACGGTCTCGCAGCGCGTCGAGGAGCGTGGTTCGGGCATCGACGGTTAGTGCATGTCGCCGACCATTCACTTGCAGAACGATACCAAATGTCGATGCTGGTCCGGTTCGACCCGGCTCGGGATTGTCGCCGACTGGCGGCTGCTCCCGCAGGACTGTCTCGACCTCGTCGGGGTCGATGCGTTCGGCTTCCGCCAGCAACTGGTCCGCCTTTTCCTGGTCGCCAACCTGCTCCGTATTGAGCGCTTGTTCTGTCAGGGCGCGGGCTGATCGCCGGTTGCCGTTCGTCTTGTTGCTCCCAGCCATATGGGGCCTCTCCGTGTCCAGCCTGTCACACTGTACAACGCGGACGGGTTTTCGGGTTTCCCTGTTGAAGATTTTGTGTCCGCCCTGCCGGCGTGCGAGGTGAGGGTGCGCGCCAATTCCTCCAGTGGCCCCGACGAAGCGCGCGCATTGACGTCCTGCCAGAAGCGGCTCGGGTAAGTCTGCGTGGCGGCGCAAGGGGCAGGCGCAGCGTAGGCCAAACACCGCTTGGGCGTTGTCGGGACTTGCGCCGTCCGCTCGCGCTTCTTCGCTATCGCCTGACGTCGACTTCCTCCAATCGGGATTGCACGGTGCGACCATTTTCCCAGGCGTTTGCGCCCGGCGTGACGGCTGGCGTCGCTATGTCAGATCGGCTGTTCCGCCTTGCAGCGGTCGAGATCCCGAGGTTCAGGTCCCGCCGCCTGACCAGAGCTTCGTTGACTTGGCCATCTTCGGTGAACCCCATCATCAATTGTGGGATGCCGTATGGGAAGTCCTCGCGGTCATACTGCCAGGTGTGAAATGTCTTGCCATAGGTCGTGACCAAATCCTTGAAATAGGCACGCTCCGCGAATTCCGGGATTCCTGGCGCGACCAGCATGCCGGATTTTACCTCGTAATGATGGCTATGCCACAACCGCTTTTCGTCCTCAGGAAGCGAGCGAAAGCGCTCTGCGCTGATGATGTACTCAATGCCGATCAAGCGAGCATCTGGTCTGTTGGAGTCGAAAATCACGCACTGATGCAGGTCATGCCGCAGGTGGATGCAGAAATGCGATGCCTCGACCTGCCGGCCCATCTCGTCGGCATAGAAGTGGAAGCCGTTCAGGTAGGTGCTCATCGCCTCAACCGGATACTTCCGCTGCAGCATGCCGGCAGCCAGGTCGAGCGCGCGATGCTTGAATGGATGGCCTTTGCCGACCGCGGCCACCGAAGCCACCTTGCGGCCGAGCAACGCGGCTGAGGCTGCGGCGACTCCGGTGGTGACACCGAGGCTGATCGTGCCCAGCAGCCCCCGGGCCGAGCCGGATGTGCGGGACGTATTCTCCACATGTTTCATCGATGCCTCCCTGTTCCTGCAGGTGTCGCGCAGCTTGATTCCGGCCAGGCTGCCCCGTGCCCGCGTCCAGGCCGCCTGGTGCACGGTCGCCAGGACGCAGACGTCAGTTTCACTACCCGTGATCACAAGCGTGTCCACGCCGTGCTCCTGTAGCAGGGCTTGCAGCGTGGTATCGACCCACGGCGAATAGACGTGCTTGTCTACCACAAACGCGGGCGGAACAAGCCGAGCCAGTTCGGGGACAAGATCGACCTTGTCGCGGCCAAGACGTTCGAGGGTCATCGAGGGCCAACGCTGATAATAGAGCGTGATCCGCACAGATGGAATCACCGGAGCGGTGAATCACGCTCTCAAACAGAGAGCTAGAGCGGGTTCCGTGAGCCAACGCGAATGGAAACCGCTCTAGCGTGTCCAGGTTCCGCTTCCCTCTCCGGGACGCGAGGCGGGGATGAACCGGGTGAAAACGGTCTGGCCTGCGTGGGCTTCGGCGATGCGTCGCACCAGGGGAACGACCCGGCGCATCCACGGCATGTGCCACTCGGTGTCCTCGGCAAACATACGTTGCATGTCGCAGCACAGATGAACACAGGTCTTCGTCAGTATGCTGTTCGGCAGCGGGTTGGGTTTCACGGATCGACGGTCCGGTGATCTGAGGGTGGGGGCGACCCACTTGCCGAGGTTTCAAGTCAGGTTAGCCGTTGGCGTCGCCGGTTGGTCGATCAGTTGGATCATAAAACGCCGTTCCGGCAATCAACATCAGGCGAGACATGAAGTCACGCGGCCTGATCAGGTCTGGCCGGCCTTTGGCCTCGCGAACCCATCCTGCGGGTCGCGCGTATAACAGTGTCCTCAAATCGAAGGGGAGTCCATCCGGGTGGCCTCAAGCCGCGAAACTGAATTGCTCCGCCAGCAGAATGTTCTCGCCCGATTCGGCGAACGTGCCTTGAAGCTCAATGATCTCGACGAAATCCTTCAGCAAGCCTGTAGCCTGGCCAGAGAGGCGCTCGGCAGCGATCTGGCCAAGGTGATGGAACTGCAGGATGACGGGATTACGCTGCTCGTCCGGGCCGGCGTGGGATGGCCGCCGGGTATCGTAGGCAGCGTGACCGTTGAGGCAGAAGAAGGTTCGTCCGAGGGCTACGCCCTGCTCACAGGCCAACCCACCATCTCAACGGACATCGATGCCGAACAACGCTTCAACTATCCGAGTTTCCTGAAAGACGCCGGCGTCAAGGCGCTGGTGAACGTGATCATCATTGGGGGGGAGGGAAAGCGACCCTACGGTATTCTGCAAGTGGACAGTCGCCAGCCGCGGGGGTTTACGGAAGATGATACGAGCTTCCTCCGTGGCTACGCCAATCTGATCGCGGCTGCCGTGGAGCGGTTTCGCATTGGTGCCGAAGCTGACACGGCGCATGCGTCGCTTCGACAAAGCGAGAGCCGCTATCGCGCGATCGTGGAAAGCGCGACCGACTATGCGATCATAACGTTTGATCTGGACGGCCGGATCACGGGTTGGAACCGCGGTGCCCGTGCGGTCCTGGGATGGGAGGAAGCCGAGGTTCTCGGGCAGCCGGCGGCCCTGATCTTTTTGCCGGAAGACCGCGCCGTCAACGTGCCGGAAGCTGAGATGCAGAAGGCCTTGTCCACCGGACGCGCCGCCGACGAACGCTGGCACGTCAAGCGGGACGGATCGGTGTTCTGGGCGACGGGGGAGCTGACGCCGCTGCGTAACGGCGGTCTGCATGGCTTCCTCAAGATCCTGCGCGACCAGACGGAACAGCGACTGACGGCGGAACGTCTTCGCGCGAGCGAGGAGCGGTTCCGCACGCTGGCTGAAGGAATTCCGCAACTGGTGTGGCGTTCCCGCAATAATGGCGAGAGAACCTGGAGCAGCCCGCAATGGGTCGCCTACAGCGGACTGAGCCTTGAGCAGAGCGTCGGGTTCGGTTGGCTGGATGCCGTTCACACGGAAGACGGCAGGGTGGCGCTCGAGGCCTGGGCTGAGGCGGAGCAATCCGGGATCTACAGTGCGGAGTACCGGATCCGCCAGGCATCGGACGGCGTCTGTCGCTGGTTCCAGGCGCGTGCCGTTCCGGTGCGCGACCCATTCGGCCAGATCTTCGAATGGCTGGGAACGGCGACCGATATAGACGATCAGGTGCGCGCCCGCCAGGTACTGGCCCGGGGACGCGAGGAGCTGGAGCGGCTGGTCGCCGCCCGCACGGCCGACCTCGCCAGGGCCCTTGAATCCCTGCGTGCCGAGGCGGCGGAACGGGGTCAGGCGGAAGAGGCCTTGCGACAAAGCCAGAAAATGGAAGCCATTGGTCGGCTGACAGGCGGCATCGCCCATGACTTCAACAACATTCTGCAGGGCATCGCCGGGAGCATCGAAATCGCGCGGCGGCGTGTCGGAGAGGGGCGTGCTGCCGACGCGCAACGCTTTCTCGATGCGGCAAAGACCGCAGTCGACCGAGCCGGCGCGCTGACACACCGGCTGCTGGCGTTTGCCCGGCGGCAACGGCTCGATCCGCGGCCGATCGACCCGGATGGTCTGGTCGCTGGCATGGCGGAGATGATCCGCCGCACGATGGGACCCGGTATTCGAGTGGAATTGAATTTGCGTGACGGCGCCTGGGGCGTGTTGTGTGATGCGAACGAGCTGGAAAGCGCGCTGCTGAACCTTTGTATCAACGCCCGCGATGCCATGCCGGAAGGCGGCAGATTGGTGATCGGAACGGCTGACGCCCATCTGAGCGCGGATGATGTCAGCGAGGAGGAAGCCCAGACAGGTGAGTTCGTGCAGATCTCGGTCGCCGACACCGGTGAGGGTATGCCAGCGGAGGTGATGGCGCGGGCTTTCGAACCATTTTACACGACCAAGCCTCTCGGCCAGGGAACCGGCCTTGGATTGAGCCAGGTCTACGGATTTGTCCGCCAGTCGCGTGGCATTGTCCGCATCGAGAGCGCTCCGCTCAACGGGACGACCGTTCGCCTGTACTTGCCCCGGTACGATCGCGCGGCCGCGTCGGTCGAACCGGTGTTGCGGCCGGGCCCACAGCAGGCCCAGGATGGCGAGACGCTGCTTCTCGTCGACGACGAGGACAACGTTCGACGGGCTGCGTCGGAGCGCCTGCGTGAGCTTGGCTACCAGGTGCTGGAAGCCGAGGACGGCCTGCGCGCACTCCACACTCAGGATGGCCTTCCGCGGCTCGACCTGCTGGTGACGGATGTCGGCTTGCCCAACGGCATGAATGGGCGCCAGTTGGCCGAGGCCGTGCGGCAGCACCGGCCGGGGCTTCCGGTATTGTTCATAACCGGTTATTCGGGAACCACGCTGGTGCCGGGCAGCGAGGTGGTGCGCAAACCGTTCGATCTCGACACTCTGGCACGGCGCGTGCAGTCGATCATGTCGGCCCGTCGTTCCAAGGACTGATGCGCCGATTGCCGTCAGGCGTCATCCCTGGCAGGCGTCATCCCTGGCAGGCTTCATCCCTGGTTCCGATCGTTATCACCATCCCTTCGGCGGTATCTCCGAGTTCATGCGCCAGGCCCGTTACAGAAGAGCGTATTCACCTTGAGCGGAAACGCTCCAGCTCATATTTATCGAACAATTTCATCAGCCTGAGGTCGCTTCGCGATTCGAGCCAGGCTGATATTCCTCCAGGAAGCCGATCACCGCGGCTTCTTCAGCGCGCAGTCCATCGCCAGGATCGGTTGTGCGCGCTTCCTCATCGGTGATCCTGGCATCCTTGGCGTCGAGATACTGGAAGCCGCCACCGGTGCGTTCCCGCCCGATGCCGCGCGACCGTTCGGAGACGTGGCGCAGCTTTGGGCTGGAACCGTCTGATTGTTTCCCCGTTGCCTGTCAATGATGATGAAGGCGGTCATCCGATTCGCACTCTTGGCGGTGGCCTATTTGGTTTTCGCCGGCCAGATGAGCGTCGACGAGTGTGTAGCGGCGGTTCTGTCCGCGGCGCTGCTCGTTGGCCTGTGGCTGTTTGCCCGCTTCTGGCAGACGGTGCCCCTCAGCATCGCTCCAGCGGCCGCGCTACGCCTTATCCTGGCGGCGGCCCCGAAATTGGTGACGGACAGTCTGAAACTGGTCCCCCGAATGCTGCCAGGCGGTTGGCAAACCGGCGTGATGTCACAGGAGCGTGTCGCGGACGCCGGTGCTCCACGGGATGTCTCCTGGTGGGCGGTCTTCACGCTGACCGCTTCCGTTACACCGAGCAGCTACTTGATCACACGGCTTACCCGTCCCGGCGAGGTCGTGATGCATCGGCTGGTGGGACCGCCCAAGCAATGAACCCATGGCTCGATGGCGTGATCGCGCTGGTGCCGGCCGTCATGGTGCCGCTTTGGGTCGCCGCCCGCGGCTCGACCGCCAATCGCGTGGTTGCGGTGCAGTTCGCCACGGTGCTGACCTGCCTCATCGGCTGTTCCGGCCGCGGCGGCTGCAAGCGATTGTCGTCGTTGGGCATGGTCTCATCCTCTTCTGGATCTACTCGGCCGCGATGTATTGCGGCTCTGTCCCGAGCCCGGCCGGGCGCCGGCTGCGGTGCGTGCCGTGAACGCGCGGAGCGATCGAACGCCGAGACGAGGCCGATCAGCTACGTGTGAAGGCTTAAGGTTGGTCTGAGTTGGGCGAGATCGCGGGACGTTCATTGGCGGTCAGTCGATGGGCGGATCTCCTACGTGCGGTCGAGCACGTAATCCACGTTGCCGGGGGACCACGAACAGGCGGTTGCGCCTACCAGGCCAACGCCTGCCAATACCGTTCCGACCCAGGCCGCAAATTGCCGAATATCGCACCAGTGATTAGCAAATTTTGAAGGAACCCTCACTCTCATGCCAACTTTAGTGTTCATCCAGCGGCAAATCCTGCCCTGGTGCCACACTATAAGGAGTCCTTGATGACAGAACATATCGTTGCGGTGTTCGAAACGGAGACGGCAGCGGAAGCTGCCACCGAGAGCCTACGGAGGGCCGGCATCCGCTCCTCCGCGATCCGACAATACGCGGGCACCGGCATCGGCCGCCAAGCGGTGCCGACCGAGGGGACTTCGACCCATACATCGGGCGGAGGCTTCTGGGCATGGCTGTTCGGTGAGGATTCAAGCACGGAGACAACGCGCTCCGCCTACGCGAATGACCTGTATGATCGCAGGGCGTCAGCGGGCAACGTGGTCGTCAGCGTGACGGTCGAGGAGGATTCGAAGATCCACGAGGCCATCGCCGCGCTCGAGGCCCATAATCCCGTCGATATCGATGAACGGGCCGATGACGCGGACGAAGTCGAGGGTCGTTTTTCAACGGAACCTCTGACCGGCTCTTCGGCCATCGGACGAGACGTTTCCAGCGGCGATGTCGTTCAATCCGGCATGACCGATACGCCGCCGCCAAGCGGGCAGGTCGGCGGCCGTGGCGCTCCACTTTCCAGCTCGCCGACGCCGACTTCTGGGGCTTCGTCAACGGATCTGGGTAACCGGAGCGGCCGGGAAGTAGGGGAGGGCAAACAGGTTCTTCCCCTTTCGGAGGAACAGCTCGACGTCGGCAAACGGACCGTCGATCGCGGGACGACGCGAGTCCGTCGGTATGTGGTGGAAACGCCCGTCGAGGAGAACGTCACCCTTCGTGGCGAGCGGGTGACGGTGGAGAGGCGCCAGCCCATCGAGACGACCGCAGCCCCGGGGACAGGCGCGTTCGAAGAGCGGGTGGTCGAGGTTCGCGAGACCGCCGAAGAGCCTGTGGTTGCTAAGACGGCCCGCGTGACCGAAGAAGTCGTGGTCGGTCGAGAGGCTACCGAACGGACCGAAACGGTGAGAGATACGGTTCGGCGTGAAGAAGTCGAAGTTACCGATAACGCAGGCGTCAAGCGATAGGATTATCCGCTCGATGGGGCGGCTGGTCTCCCATTCGGGCTACTTATCGCTAATGTAATCGTCTATGAGCCGGAAAGCGACGGCACGGTCTCCGGGAAGCGATAGTTTTGAGTTTGTACCGTTTGCCCAGAGGCTGTGCACAGATCATGAAGAATTGAAGGACTGCAACGACCGGCGGATTCTTCAAACCGAAGACCGCCGCTCAAAAGATCGATCCGAACAACTTCGCCAAGAACCCGGAGCGGGCGGCCGCGGCTGAGCGTCACGGCGGACATGAAAGTCACAAGCACGACTAAACCAATACGGGGACCTACCGGCTTTGGAAGCCGGGGAGGTCGGTACCTCCCCGGTTTCGTTTGTCTCTGCCGCGTTCGCTCCGCCGGGCGATGGCCTAACGGCGTAGCAAATTATTTGGCTGCGCGAAACGCATGCTGACATCTGGCCGTTCGGATGATTGTTCGCCGTCCCGTATCACGCCGATCCGCATGAGTAGTGAACCCGCGAGGGCAGTCACGGCGGCAACCTGAGACACAGCCTGCGCATGCCGAGGCAGCATCCGTGAAGCGAGAAAAAGGCCGAGCGGCACGGCGACACCCGTGATATCGCGTGACGAAACTGTATTGCGCACGCCAGCAAGCTGCTGCATGCGGTCCGATGCGAGGATGGCGGCGAGCTCGATCGCCAGGCCGGCGACCGCGACAGTGTCCAGGTCCCGCCGGCGGCGTCCTCCTGGCTGAACCAGGCGCAACGCGGATGCGGCCGATGCCATGGATGCGGCGGCAAATCGCACCGCGAGACCTTTGACCCCGGCCGCCCAAAGTGGGGCACTTGTGGCCGAAAACAGCGATGCCGTGTAGGTGGCGAGGACGCCGCCGGCTAACGCTGCCGGGATCTGTGCCATGCGGGCTAAGCCTTGCAGCCAGCCGCTTCCGCGCCAGCCCGTCGGGCCCACAAGCGGCGCGGCGATTGCCACGCTGGCGCCGCTGAAGGCGACAAGCGCCCAGCTGCCCAGAGACATCGGCGATGTCGCCTTTGCCAGCCGCAGCATGTTGTAGAAGCGCTTCGGGGTGTGCAGGTCGAAGATCAGGCACACCGTACCGATTGTGGGCGCCAGCAGGGACAGCAGGCGACCGCGGCGAACGGTCGGTTCGGCACCACTTATGGCGGCACGATCCAATGCCGTAGCCAGAACCTGCGCAGCCCCGGACAGTCCAGCCAGGAACACGTAGCTGCCCACCAGCACGGCATTGAACGGCGCCGACTTGAGCTGTGGTCTGCCGTAGTAGGTCCGGCCGTCCCATTGCGCGGTGTCAGGCATGTCCACCTCAGTTCAGTCCCGCCGCGCGAACACCGCCAGAGCGGTCACCAGCAGCCCCAAAAGCGTGGTCACTCCCGCAGCCAGGCTGGGCACCACCCGGTTCGCCGGGCGCGTCGGCGCACGTGGCAGATTGTAGGCTTCAGGCTCGGCGGTCAGCAGAAAGAACGCATGCAGATGATCCAGCCCGCCGGTGGCGCCCGGAGCGCCGGGCGTGCCGTAGAGATAGGCTGATCCGCGGCCGAGGTTATGCAGATGGTCCAGCCGCTCCTGTGCGCGCCGTTGCAGCGCGCTGACCTCGCCAAACTGGATCGAATCCGTTGGGCAGGATTTGGCACAAGCCGGCTCCAGCCCACCTTTGAGGCGATCGTAACAAAGCGTGCATTTATGCGCCTTGCCATCCAGCGTGCTGACGTCGACCACCCCGAACGGGCAAGCCGGCACGCAGTAGCCGCATCCGTTGCAGATGTCCTGCTGCACCACCACCGTATCGAACTCGGTACGAAACAAGGCGCCGGTCGGACACGCCTCCAGGCAGGGCGCATTGTGGCAATGCTTGCAGACATCGCTCATCATCAGCCAGCCGCTCTGGAACGGCGACTGGTTGTCGGCGCGCACATCGTCCTCGATAAAGCGGACATGCCGCCACGTGCTGGCCGAGAGCGCGCCGGTGTTATCGTAGCTGTGGCCGGTCAGCGCCGGAGTCTCGGCCGGCAGGTTGTTCCATTCCTTGCATGCGACCTCACAGGCTTTGCAGCCGATACACAAGGTCGTATCGGTAAAGAACCCATAGGACCGACCCGGCCGGATCTGCACACAAGCGGTCAGTTCGGACTCATCCGGGATGACCGCGTCCAAATCAGATTGCGAATGAGCCGATGTCCGTTGGTGCATTCAACTTCCTTCGACCAGCAGCCCGGCGGCGATGTGTCCGATCACCTCGTCTGAATCCTCGTAAGACACGCACACATACCGGTTGACCAAACAAGCAAGCTGTTCAGGGTCCGCTGCAGCGCCATAATGCAGGATAAAGTGATGCGACACGCCGGCTGCGTCGAGCAACTGAAAGCGTCCCTCCTGAACAATTGTCACAACGCCCGCGATCGACTTCACGCGCCGCTCCTGGCTCGTCTGCAGGCAGAATGCTGCGGCCTCGCCGGTGGTTCCATCACCGGAACCGGAGCCGGGCGATGGCGTTACCGCGCCGTGCCCACCGTCCTGGAGTCATTCCCCATGAAACGTGTCCGCCGCCGTCTGCGCGACCGAGCCTCCGGCTTCCTTGCCGACTGGAGCCTGCCCAGACAACTGGCGGGCGCCAGCGTGATGGCGGGGGCCGCGCAAAGCAGCCAGTCGCGCACGCTGCGACCGCGGCTTGAGCAGGCGGATCGTATCGGCACCAGCATCTGTCCCTTCTGCGCCGTCGGCTGCGCCCAACTGGTCTACGCCAAGGACGGAAGGCCGATCCACATAGAAGGCGATCCACGCAGCCCGGTGAACCAGGGTACGCTGTGCCCGAAAGGCGCGGGAACCCTGGGGATGCTGCTGTCGGAGCAGCGCGTGAATCACGTCCTTTACCGGGCGCCATACGCCGACCACTGGGAACGCAAGCCGTTGGACTGGGCGATGGAGCGGATCTCCGAACGCGTCAAGCAAACGCGCGATGAGACATTCGTCGAGAGGCTAAGCGACGGAAGGGTCGTCAACCACACGCTGGGAATCGGCTCCCTCGGCGGCGCGACGCTGGATAACGAAGAGAACTACCTGATCAAGAAGTTGTTCGGCGGCGGCCTCGGGTTCGTCAACATCGAGAATCAGGCACGCATCTGACACTCGTCATCGGTACCCAGTCTGGGGACGACATTTGGACGAGGTGCTGCGACCATGGCCCTGTGGGACCTGGCCAACAGCGATGTTGTTACCGTCATGGGGTCGAACATGGCGGAGAATCACCCGGTCGCGTTCCGCTTCGTGACCCAGGCGCAGCAGCGCGGCGCGACAGTGATCCACGTCGATCCGCGCTTCACTCGGACCTCGGCGCTGGCCAATATCCATGCCCCGATCCGCTCAGGCACCGACATCGCGTTCCTCGGCGGTATCATTCGCTACATCCTGTTCGAGGATAAGTGGTTCAAGGAGTTTGCCCACGCTTACACCAACATCGCCACCATCATCGAAGACGCCTACGTCGATGCCGAGGACAACGACGGCGTCTTCTCGGGCTTTCAGGCCACCAACGCGAGCTATCAGCAGGACACCTGGCAGTACAAGAATGAAATGGTCCCGCCGGCCATCGAAGAACATTACGCGCAGGTCGAGAAGAGCACGGCTGACCGCGCAGAGGAAATGACCAGACATCCGCCACCCCGCGATCCCACACTGCAGCATCCAAACTGTGTCTACCAGATCATGCGGCGCCACTACGCGCGCTACACGCCCGAGATGGTGGAGTGCGTCACCGGCTGTTCCCGCGACACGTTTTTGCGGGTTTGCGAAGCGATCACCCAGAACGCGGGGCGTGAGCGCACCGGCGCGTTCTGTTACGCTGTCGGCTGGACACACCACGCGTTCGGTGTCCAGATCATCCGCGCCGCTGCAATCATTCAGGGTCTGCTGGGCAATATCGGCCGACCGGGCGGCGGCGTGCTGGCGCTGCGCGGGCATTGCAGCATCCAGGGCAGTACAGACATCCCCACGCTGTACAACATGCTGCCGACCTACCTGCCACAGCCCAACGCCTACGATCCGCATGGATCGCTGGCCGAGTTCCTGGAGACCGAGACCGTGCCGACCGGCTGGTGGAACAACCTGCCGAAATACATGGTTTCACTGCTGAAAGCCTGGTACGGCCCGAACGCCGGCGCCGACAACGGGTTCCGCTACGACTTCGTTCCGAAACTGACGGGCGATCACTCGCAACTGCCGATGACGCTGGCGATGGCGGACGGTGTGGTCAAGGGCCAGTTCGTTCTCGGGCAGAACCCCGTGGTGGGCGCGGTCAACTCGGAACTGGTGCAGCGCGGCATGGCCAAGCTGGAATGGCTCGTGGTGCGTGATTTCGCGATGACCGAGACGGCGAATTTCTGGCTCAAGGGCGGCCTTGTACAGAGCGGGGAACTGTCGCCGCAGCAAATCGGCACCGAGGTCTTCTTCCTGCCTTCGGCGATGGCGGCGGAAAAGGAAGGCACACTGACGAACACCACGCGACTGGTGCAGTGGCACGACAAGGTTTGCGATCCGCCCGGCGACAGCCGCTCCGACCTGTGGTTCATCTATCACCTGGGCCAGCGGCTGAAGCAACTCTACGCCGGCAGCCCTGAACGCCGCGACGCGCCCATCCAGGCCCTGACCTGGGAGTATCCGACCGGCGGCCCCATAATGGAGCCGGATGCAGCCGCGGTGCTGCGCGAGATCAACGGCTGTACGGTCGCCGATCGAAAGCAACTGAGGAGTTTCCAGCAACTGAAGGACGACGGCAGCACCGCGTGCGGCGGCTGGATGTATTGCGGCATCTTCCCCGATCAGCACGACAATCGCGCCCGCGCCCGCAAAGCGGATGGGCCGCACGGCAACGGCGCGCACCAGGGCTGGGCGTTCGCCTGGCCGGATAACCGGCGCACGCTGTACAACCGCGCTTCGGCCGACCCCGACGGGACGCCTTGGTCGGAGCGCAAGCGCCTGGTGTGGTGGGATGAGGATCAGGCAAGATGGACCGGCAACGACACGCCGGATTTCGTGCCCAACAAGCGGCCCACCATGCGCCCCGACTGGGACAGGCAGCCGCACGGCATGGATGCGCTGGGCGGCGATGACCCGTTCATCATGGAGGCCGACGGCAAATGCATGCTGTTCGTGCCGTCGGGTCTGAAAGACGGGCCGCTGCCGACATACTACGAGCCGGTGGAAAGCCCGGTCGAGAATCCGATGTACGGCCAACAGACCAATCCGGCCGCGAAGTTGTGGGTGCGACCCGACAACGAGCTGCACGAGCAGCACGATCCGCGTTACCCGTATGTCTTTACCACCTATCGGCTGACCGAGCTGCACTGCGGCGGGATTTCGTCACGCGTGACTCCGCACACGGCGGAGCTGCAGCCTGAAGCCTTCGTGGAAATCTCCCCCGAACTGGCAAACGAGCTGGGTATCCGCAACCTGGACTGGACGGTGCTGACGACCGCCCGCGGTTCGGTCGAAGTCAAGGCGTTGGTGACGGAACGACTGCGGCCATTCACGATCGACGGAAAGCGCGTGCACCAGGTCGGAATGCCATGGGTTTTCGGCTGGGAGGGCTATGCCCATGGCGCGATCGCCAATGTACTGTTGGCGATCTACGGCGACCCCAACACCAGCATTCATTCCACCAAGGCGCTGACCTGCGCACTGCGCAGAGGCCGGCTGCCGCAGCCGGAGCCGGCGGAACGTGGCTGACGAACCCGCCCACGCCGCGCTGGCGGCTATCGACACGCTGCTGGCGGACCGGCCGGAGAAGATCGGCCACGACTTCTCCGAGGCGACGAGGCGTCTGACCGCATGGCGCGCACACTGCATCGCCCGCTGGCGCGAGACGCAGGCGAAGGAAGATCGCCAACGGCTGGACCGGGTGAACGCCGCGATCAGCGTCGTGCTCGGCGGCCAGTTTCCGCTCGGGCGCGTGAACTGGGACAGCATCGAGAGCGTGCGCCGCGAGCTCGGCAGGCTGTAGAGGACGATGACCGAAGCTCGACGCAACGCTGGCGTCACGATGCCGTTCGCCAATGATCTTGTTGCACCAATTCGGAATGAATGTGAAACACTGCCACGAATGTAAACCAGTTGCTCATTCCGATTTCATACTGAACTCCGGGTCGCCGCTCGCATGATTGCGCGCGACCTTCCTGACCCCGCGGCGCGATTTCTACATCCGCCCGCTTAGAGAAAATCCCGCAACCCGACGGCAACGCACAAGATTTCCATCTGCGGACGCGCCGGTGATGCGCCCGGTTTTACGCTCGCCGATCTGCAATCGTGATTTGCGCATTTGAATGTGACGGCGGCCCATGCAGTGCGCGGGCAATCGGCGGGCCGGGCTGCGTGCCGTGACGTCAGTCGCGGGCATCCCCTGGGGGTCGGGCGCCATCGGCAACGCCACCTGGACCGGCGCATCGCCCGACTCGGTCCTGCGCGGATATAAAGCGGAGCTGCACCCCGGCCGGCATGTCGCCTTCGCCTGCGCCGACAAGTGCGACCTGGAAGGCAAGCGCTTCAACTGCAGCGTCTCGATCCCCGATCGGGAAGGCGATGACGTCGCTGAACCGAATGTACAAGGGGCTTGCTGTACCGCTCCTATTGGCCAATCGCTGTAAAAAGCGAACTTTGAGAGGAACGACCATGGCGAACGACATGCGTGGCATTGACTGTCCCCCTGCGAGGGCAACCGGATTCGGCATCCGCACAGCCGCCCTGGCTGCATTGATGCTGCCTCTTTTGACAATCGGCCTGCAGCCGCGGGCTGCACAGCCGGCCAAGGTTTGCAGCGGCACACTATCCGCGTCTCCATTGCGGCCAGTCGCCAAGCCATTGGTGGTGGCGCTTGACCATCCTATCGATTCCGTGGCGAACCCGGGGCTGGCCAAAGCCTTTCTGGATGGTGTCCAAAATGCTGGCGCAACCGTCGTGTCACAGGGTCAGGGCACAACCAATCTCGACCTGTCGTTTTTGATGCGTAGTACCGGAGGGAAAACCGGGACCTACAGGAACCTGAACTGGATGCGCAGTCAGCCAGCGCCGGGACGAATACAGTCGGTATTGCGCGGTTCTCATGTCGAGGTGACAATCTATGCCCGCGACGCATCCAGTCGTACCCTCACCTGGATTGGTACGATCTCCTGCACGATCCAGACAGACGATGTGACCACACTAGCCGAAGGCCTCGGCGAAATCGTCGGCCGTTCGTTGGGTCAATCAATGCCGAGGGTAGCGCTTTAGCTGGAAGGCACGTCATGCCTGAAACGGTGTCCCGGTTTCGGGGTCCTTCCTTACCCTTGGTGCAGCTGGATGGCTGACAGCCGCAGCATGCGCGCACGCAAATGTTCGGTCGCAGCAGCACGGTTCTGCATCGATCGCCTCACCGTCTTCATCCGGCCGCACTGACCCTCGTTCGGGCCGTTGCTCCACGTTTCCGTTATCGCGTTACGGAAGCGTCGATGTCAGGCAACAGAGCATGATCGGTCGTGTCCCACGGAGTGGTGTAGGAGCTGTGGGTAAGTGGCCCGCCGGAGCGACCGCCCAGAGTTTGGCGGAGGCGGGCCACTTATCCACAGCGGCGGTCATTGCGGATCATCGGTAAGGTTTGGTTGCGACACTCAACCCGCACCAAGGACCCAACAATGACTATGACGAGCATGGACCTGAAGGAGCTGTTGGAGAAGACCGCCGATCCCGACTTCCTGCGCGAGATGATCGGCTTCACCGCGCAGCGGCTGATGGAACTCGAGGTGGAAACTCTGACCGGAGCCGCCCATGGCGCCCGCGATCCCGAACGCCTGACCCACCGCAATGGCTACCGTGCTCGGGAATGGGAAACCCGGGGGGGCACGGTGCAATTACACATACCGAGAATCCGCAAAGGCAGCTCCGTGCACTGGGCCGAGTACGGCCGTAGCTGCGGGCCAGCCCCCGAGATGCTTCATCGGCACCCCGACGAACAGTAGTAGGATCAAGGTCACCTCCAGGAGCGAGGCGATCTCGAGGCGCCGGAGCTGCCCCAACTCCAGCAGCCAGTGTGCCATCCCTGCCGGCAAGCTTACGCGCGTCGCGCCTGGCGCCCTTGCCACGCTGCCGGGGCACGCAACGGCTAGGACCGCACTGGATGGATAGCGGCGAAACAGGGACCCCGATGCAGGGACGCATGTGGTCGCGGGAGATCGAGGCACGGTCTCATCTCGCGGTGACCGAGATGGCGCTGATCGTTTCCGACAGATAGGAGAATAATACTATGCCGAGCCGTTTCGGGCATATCATGCATTTCTAGTCGTAATAAAGTAACTGTGTTTGGATTACCACCGATGGTTTAAGCAACCTACTGCTCCAACGACCCCTACTTCGTAACGAGATGTGTCGTCTAAGCAGTCGTCCGCATGAAAATCTTCCGGACGGATCAACAGCTGGGAAGGACTGTCTGATGCGCAAGCGCATCAAGGGATGCCGAGGCCATGCCGCCGACGAGTGACCCTACATCGATGCCGCGGGCCCGCTGGGCCTCGCATGAGGCAAAAAGCCGGTCGTCGGCCGCTCCGGACGGCTTCGAACTCGCGGAGCGCGCGATCCTGGTGCTCGGATCGCCGCGGTCGGGCACAACGTGGCTCGCCAAGCTCCTGGATAGTCATCCGGACGTGCCTTACCGCCACGAACCCGACGAGGTGCTCCCGCCCGTGGCCGGCGTCGATCCGCGCGTTCAACTTTGTGCCTGGATTGGCGAACGCAGCCCGCGCGTCGCCGTCACGTCACCGTCTTTCCCCAAATCCTGGATGCCGCCGCCGCTGGCGATCCTGCGGATCGGCATGACGCGGGGGCTCAGGGGACTGTCCCGCATGACCGACAGCCGTTTCATCGGGGCCATGGTCGCGGTTCCTGATCTGATCCCGACCAACCACCGGCCCCGCATGCGTCCGGTCATCAAGCTGGTGAACTGGAATGCCGGCGTGACCCTACAGGCTATTCCGCGATGTCGTGGACTGTTCATGCTGCGCCATCCTTTCGGCCAAATCGCGTCGGCGATGCGCGGTGCGGAACAGAGGCGGTTCGAGCAGCGTCCCGACAGTTCGCTCGGCCCGGTCGGCGAACACTCCGCATCGGCGCTTGCCGCAACACGCGGGGTCGATGCAGCCGATTTCGGACGCTGCCGACGGCGGCCCGATTGGCCTGGATCTGGCGGTCATTCAACGAACCGGCGCGCGCCCGCATGGCCTCACTGCCCAATGCCCGTGTCGTCCTGTATAAAGAGCTCTGCGCCGCCCCCGAGAGAGTGACACGCGAGCTGTTCCGCTTCGTCGGTCTCGACTGGCACGCACAGACCGAGAGGTTTATCGCCCGCAGCACTCAGGACGATAACGAGACGGACTACTATGCGGTGTGTTCCGCCGCACAAGCACTCTGGGGTCGGCCGACCTGACCCGGAAATCCCAACCGTCTCGCGCTACTGAGGGCCACTAATACCCCAGACATCCTTATGCTCGCCAAATCGGATGCGCTTCACGGGGGTTTGCGAAAGAGGGCCCGTCACAGCTTCTCGTTGGGATCGTATTGCTGCAGTGCCTGTCGTTGAACAGTAAGCGATTCGGCGGCGACACCTTGCGGAGGGTGATTTCGCTGTGATGGAACTCGGCCATGGACGCAACGCCGATTTTGGTTCCAGAGCCGGACCCCGCTGAGGGCGCACATACGATTGGTCGTAAGGGTGCTCGTATGCCTCAGGTCGAGGTCATCACGCGCGGGGAGCGTCGCCGTGTTTGGACGGTCGAGCAGAAGCGGGAGATCGTCGCGGAAAGCCTGGGATCGACGCTGACGCCGACGGAAGTGGCGCGCAAGCATGGCATCAGCAGCGGGCTGCTGTATGGCTGGCGACAGAAGCTGATCGGCGGCCGGATGACGCTTTTGCAGCAGTCACCGCCCGGCTTTGCCCGGGTGGAGATCGCGCCGACGCCTTCCGACAAGCACGATCCGGAGCCTGCAACCCCGACCGCGCCATCCGCCCCAGACGTGGCTGTCCAGCGTCCGGCGGGCCTGATCGAGATCCTGCTGCCCGAGAACGTGACACTGCGGGTCAATTCACGGGTGGATGGCCAAGCCCTATGCCGCGTGCTGGCTGCGCTGGCAGCTCGATGATCGCGCTGGCACCTGGGGCGCGGGTCTATCTGGCCTGTGGGATTACGGACATGAGAAAGGGCATGGTGAGCCTCGCCATGCTGGTGCAACAGGGGCTGTCCGACAATCCTTTCAGCGGTGCGCTGTATGCGTTTCGCGGCCGTCGCGCCGGGCTGATTAAGTTGATTTGGCATGACGGCATCGGTCTTTGCATGCTGACGAAGAAACTCGAGCACGGCCAGTTCGCCTGGCCCTCGACCAGCACGACCGGACGAATTGCCTTGTCTACGGCGCAACTCGCCGCACTGCTCGACGGCTGCGAATGGCGAGCCCCGCCGCCGCGCCGGATGCCGGAACTGATGGGCTGATCACGCCGGAGTCATTGGCACCAATTCGGCGGCGTTGATCATGATGCGCGCGTGCAAATCGATCTCGCCTCACTGCCGGACGATCCAGCAAAGTTACAACAGATGTTGCGCGAGATGGTCGCCGCATCCGAGCAGCAGCAGGCGACCTTGCAGCACGCGGTGCAGCAACGCGATGCCGAAATCGACAAGCTACAACTGCTGATCAAGCGTCTGTTGCGCCAGCAGTTCGGCCGCCGCTCCGAGCAATTGACCGCCGAGCAGTTACAGCTCGGGATCGAGGATCTGGAACAGAGCATCGCCGCCAAGGAGGCCGGGCAGGACGCGGCGAATGCGGGCGGGAACAAGCCGCAACGGCGGCCCGACGCCAAGCCCAACCGCAACCACGGCGCACTGCCTGCACACCTGCCGCGTTACGAGGTGCTGATCGACATCGAACACCGCGACTGCCCCTGCTGCGGCGGTGCGCTGCATGTGATCGACGAACTGCGCAGCGAGCAACTCGACATCGTGCCCGCGCAACTGCGGGTGCGCGTCACCCGCCGTCCGCGCTACGCCTGCCGGACCTGTGAAGGCGCCGTGGTGGTCGCGCCTGCTCCGGAGCGGCCAATCGACGGCGGCATGGCCACCGAGGCGTTGGTGACGCATGTAGTGGTCAGCAAGTTCTGCGACTCGCTGCCGCTGTATCGGCAGTCGCAGATGCTCGAGCGCCAGGGCATCACCTTGGATCGTTCCACGCTGAGCAACTGGGTCGGCCGCGCCTGCTGGTGGCTGACGCCGCTTTATGACCTGATGGTCGCCACGGCACTGTCGTGCCCCAAGGTGTTTGCCGATGATACGACCCTGCCGGTGCTCGACCCGGGCCGCGGCCGGACCAAAACAGGACGGATCTGGTGCTACGCGGTCGATGACAGGCCGTGGGCCGGACCCACCCATCCGATCGCGGCCTATGTCTACTCCGAGGACCGCAAGGGCAGCCGCCCGGCCGGACACCTGGCCGGATTCCGCGGCATGCTGCAAGTCGACGGCTATGACGGGTTCAAGCGGCTGGCTTCGGGTCGCGCGGACAGTTCGGTCAAGCTGGCGTTCTGCTGGGCGCACATGAGGCGCCCCTTCTACGAATTCTGGGTCTCCACGAAGTCGCCGCTCGCCGCCGCGGTGCTGGCGAAGATCAGTGAACTCTACGCCATTGAGGCGGAAATCCGCGGGCACCCCGCCGAGCACCGGCGACGAATCCGCCAGGACCGAAGTCGACCCATTGTGGACGCCCTGCGTCTCTGGTTGCAGGATCATCTCGGGCGCGTCTCAGCCGTCTCGGATCTGGCGAAGGCCATTCGCTATGCAATTCGACATTGGCCCGGCTTGGTCGTGTTCCTCGAGGACGGCTGCGTCGAGATGGACACGAATGTAGTCGAGCGAGCCATCAGGCCGAATACTCTCACGCGAAAAAATGCGTTGTTTGCTGGCAACGATGGCGGAGCCCGTCACTGGGCAATTGCTATGACACTGATCCAGACGGCAAAGTTGAATGGCGTCAACCCGATGGCCTATCTGACCGATGTGCTGGAGCGCATCGTCTCGGGACGCACAAAGCAGAATGAGCTGCACACCCTGCTGCCATGGAACTGGACAGCCAGCACATCCGTC
This sequence comes from uncultured Alphaproteobacteria bacterium, assembly GCA_963817185.1. Taxonomy (GTDB): domain Bacteria; phylum Pseudomonadota; class Alphaproteobacteria; order Acetobacterales; family Acetobacteraceae; genus Rhodopila. The sequence goes on from CAWFNN010000009.1 coordinate 1,498,062, forward strand.
ACGATCACCAGCCACGCCGCTTAGCGGCTGGATCAACGTCGGCGCCAATCGTCAACTCACAACCAGCCCTGTCATCGCCGTATCGCTTACGTTGAACAAGAGCGGTCCAAGCGAGCATTGGTCGGAGGAAAACTGATGATCATTACCGGTAGCCAGAATATCAGCGACCACAGCGGAGACATTTTCCTGCTCCTTGGTCGGAGCGCATCCCTGGGCCTGTCGGACAACGCGCACAGCTTCATCGTGGCCGCCGGTGATCAGCAGAGCGTTTCTTTCTATCCGCCTGCGGGGGACACGCACGAGACGCTTATTGATGTGGGTCAGGGCTTAAGTGTCTTTGTGTCTGGCGACTCGTCCGTGACTGTCCTCGGCTTCGGTCATGATAAGGCTGGCCATGTGACACTTTTGAATGCCGGGTTCGAGAACGTTGCCGACGCGGTCGCCTCCGAGCGACCGGACGGCCACGGCGGGGTCGTCATGAGTTCGCTGATCGCCACCGTGGATTTTATAGGTGTCCAGAATGTGGATGCTTCGCACATTGGCGTCGTAAACATCTGATGCTGGATAAAGCCAAGCGGGTGTCCGAGTAGGGCGGCGCACAGGCGCAACGCGGGGCCTGCGCAGGAACGGGAGGTTGTGTTAGCGTCGGAACCCCCTCAGAAGCGTCTCTCGCTGATGGGCAGAAAGGGTCTCGAGGACATCTGAAACCGTGGCGGCGGGATTCGCCAACGGCACCCGACCGGGCGTTTGCGCGCGCGGAATTAGTGGTTCGACGATCGACGCCTGCTCCAGCGGGTTCAGCGGCGCATGTGCCCGGTTCTTTACCGCAACGGTCGCCACTCGCGTGAGGACCCAAACTTGTGAATATAGCGTGCGGCGTCCATGGCGTACCACGAGATCGGAGTAAACCCGAACGGCACATGGAAATCGACATCGCCGGTCGCCCGCATGGAACTCATCATGTGTTCCCCCGCCGGCGTCGCAATTTCGAAATTGACGCCCAGCGCCAGCGCGACCTTGGTCTTGCCCAGCCTGATCTGGTCGACGGCGGATTGAAACGCGAGGGCGGCGGTCATGCCGTTGCCCATGATCTCGGCCACCATGCCGTTGCAGGGCAGGCGCAGATAGTTGGCCATGAACGTCGCGAAATACTTCGGCTGCGTATACGGCCGCGGCAGCGCGAAAATCATCGAACCGACATCGGATTTGTCGATGCAGGCATCGGCCATTGCCTCCATCACCAGTTTCGCCAGCACCTCGTGTTCCAGCACCTGCCGCTCGGCGCCGGGAGGGGTTTGCCATTTTCCCACCGGCAGGGCGGCGGTCCCCAGAACGGTCACGGCTTCGGTCATGCGCGTCCTTTCCCCTCCGGCGGCTACCTTGACACCGGTTATCCCACCATAATGCAACAATGGCCCAGCCAAATGGCACGCAGTTGTGCTGGCCATCGGCACTAAGCGAGGATCACGACTCGCGACGGGTCGGGACGTAGATGCTTTCGGCGCTCAAGGCGGAACCGTCGGTCAATTTGAGCGCGGGCACCTTTATGCCATGAATGGCAGCGCGAGTTCATCGTTCGCTGACCGGTGATGCGACCACCGGTCAATCACCTGAAACGGAGCCGGACCATTGAAAATCGGGATCGTGTCGGATCTTCACTGCAACCTCCAGGGGTTGGACCTGGCCCTTGACGTTATGGGGGATGTCGATGAACTGCTCTGCCTCGGCGACAGTATCTTCGAGTATCGGTTTTCCAACGACGTGGTGGCGCGGCTGAAGGAGCGTCGCGCGCACATCATTACCGGGAATCATGAGGAAGTGTTCCTGTCTCCCGCCGGCGCGCGGGCACGCGAACGGGGGGACATCGATCCCCGGTTACTACAATTCCTGGCACGACAGCCGCATCGTCGAAACCTCGATCTGGCGGGGAAGCGTCTCTTGTTGGTCCACTCCACACCATGGGAGCCACGCGGGGAATATGTGCATCCGCACAGCACGAAGCTGGATCTATTCGCGGAGGCTGATGCGGACATCGTGCTTTACGGGCATACGCACTGCCAGGTGGTGAAGCGAATTGGCAGCGTGCTGGTGATCAACCCAGGTTCGGCCGGGGACGCGCGGGACAGCCGCAACGGTCGGCAAACTGAGCTGCGCGGTGCTGGATACATCATCCGAAGAGGTGCGCGTGATCGACTATCCGGATCCGCGATATGGCGGGGTGTAGGACCGCGCCGCGCGCGCCCGATAGCCGGGACGCACGCGGCTCCGGAGCCGTGGCGGCGGACACGCCAACGGCCGGCACGTCCGCCGAGTCAGGCTGTCTAGGCGGCCAACTGTTGAGCGGGTGGGACTTCCAGCTTGAAGAAGCGAGCCGCGTTGAGTCCAAGGATCTTGGCGCGTTGCTGGTTGGTCAGGTTCGGCATCGTCCGCTCGATGGCCTCCGCCGAGTGCGGCCAGGTTCCCTCATGGTGCGGGTAGTCGTTTGCCCAGGCGAAGTTGTCTACCAAACCGAAAGGCTCCGCCAGGTAGAGACCCACCGGGTCCTCCTGGAACGTCGCCAGACCATGGGCCTTGAAGTAGTCGCTCGGCAGCCCCTGCAGCTTCGGCCGCACCCACATGTGGTGCTTGCGATAGGCCTCATCCATCGCCGTCAGCAGCCACGCCACCCAGCCGATGCCGGCTTCGACCGTGGCAAACCGCAGGCTCTTGAAGCGCTCCAGCACGCCGGACGCACACAGATTGGCGACCGGCTCGATTGTCGGCGCCAGCGAATGCGTCACATAATTGACCACCGCCCCGCCGTTGCCGCGTGCCGCGCGCGGGTCCCGGCCGGTCGAGACGTGGAAGGTGATCGGCAGATCGGTCTCTTCGATCAGGCGCCACATCGGATCGAAATGCGGCAGGTTGTAGTTGACGTGGTCGACGTCATGGCCGCCCCAGATCGGCTTGCACGGCAGCGACAGCGCGCGGAAGCCGAGCTTCGCGACACGCTCGATTTCGGCCATCGCACCCGGCAGGTCGCCGGTGGCGATCGAGGCGACCGGCAGCATGGCGTCCGGATACGGGCCGAACTGTTCCCACGCCCAGTCGTTCCACACCCGGCACTGCGCGTTGGCGAAGACCGGGTCGGGCGTCGCCCACATGGCGAGGCCCTTGTTCGGGAAAATGACCTCGACGTCAACGCCGTCGGCACGATTGTCGCGGATGCGGTCCTGTACGTCGGCGCCCGCCTTCGAACGCACCCAGTCCTCGCCCTCAAAGCTCATCACCCGCACGCGGTCGGGCCGGTAGCCTTCGCAGTACCGCCATTGCACGCCCTGGTCGTCGGTGATGATGCGCGGCACACGTTCCTTGTATTTCGGATCGATCCGTTTCTCCCACAGATCAGGCGGCTCGTTGGCATGGCTGTCGGTGGAAACCATGAAGTACTTCTTCGCGTCGCCGACGCGCGCGGTCCGCTCCCAGCCCGAGTGGCCCGGGGTTTCGAGCCGCCAGAGGTTGGGTGCGTTGATAGGTACTTCGTTCATGGGATCGCTCCTTTTATGTTGGTTGCCTTCGGTTCGTTCGCGTCTACGCCAGCTTCCACTGCACCAGCGTGTAAGGCGTCTTGGCATCGTCATGCGGCTCGAACACCGCCGTCACCGGCGCGCCGATCGTTACTGTCTGGCGCGGATCGCCCAGCAGATTGCCCAGCATGCGGATGTTGCCGGCGTGCGGCAGTTCGACCAGCACCGCGATGTACGGGCCGGCCCCCTTCAGCGCCGCGTGCACCGGATGCCAGCAGCGGGTCCAGGTCCAGATCGTGCCTCGCCCTTCGACCTCGACCCATTTCATGTCCCAGGAACGGCACGCGTGGCAGATCCATTCCGGCCCCCACTGCCAGGTGTTGCAGGCGCCGCAGCGCTGCACCATCAGCTTGCCCGCGCGCGTGCCCTGCCAGTAAGGCTGGTCCAGTTTGTCGGTCTCGGTAACGGGCTCCGGGAGCCCCTTCGGCAGATACGACATCAGAGGGTCTCCTCGGAACCAAAAATCATCGTCGACACGGGTGTCACCATTGGGCCGGCGATCACTCCCGCCACCTTTGCGGCAGGCACCTGTGCGGTGGACGTGCCGCGCAGTTGCCGCACCGCCTCGATTTGCAGTTCAAGCCCGTGCATGTAGCACTCGGCGAGGTTTCCCCCGCTGGTGTTCAGCGGCAACTTTCCCGATGGCGCCAGCAGGTTCTCCAGCTTGAGGAACTCGTTGCATTCGTCAGGATGGACGAAGCCGTGTTCGGTCAGGCTCATCAACACGCCGCCGGTAAAGTTTTCGTAGCTTTGCAGCACGTCCACATCCTTGGGGCCGAGCTTGGCCATCTCCCACAGATGTGGCGCGACCGGGCCGAAGCTGGAGGAGTGAAACTCGGGCGCATTGAACGAGCGTGCGGCGTTGCGGTGATCCGAGCCCTGGGCCACGGCAAGAACATAAGCGGGTTTGTTCTTGAAGTCCTTGGCCCGTTCAGCGGAAACCAGCACCACCGCCGCCGCACCGTCATTCTCCTGGCAGCAATCGAACAGATGGTATGGCTCGCTGATCCAGCGCGACGCGTCGTAGGCTTCCTCGGTCAGCGGCCGGCCATACATCACCGCGCGCGGGTTCGACTGCGCGTGGTGATAGGATGCCAAGGCCAGCGCCCGCAGCGCTTCCTGCCTGATCCCGTGTTCGTGCATGTAGCGCATGATCTTGAGGGCGAAGCGCTGCGCCGGTACAAAGATCCCGTAAGGATTGATCAGCGCGTTGTCGCCCGAAACGGTGCCACCCGCCTGCGCCTGGCCGTAGCGCTGGAATTGCCCCTGCGCCAGCGCTCGGTATACCACCACGATTTCGGCCTGACCGCTGATGATCGCCGCCGCCGCGTTGCCGACCGCCGCGGCGCCCCCACCGCCGCCGCCGCCCCACTGCATATTGGAAACCCGCAATTCCTTGCAGCCGAGGGCCGCCGACAGGCGTGACGGATCGTTGCGGTCGTTCGCATAGGAGGCGAAGCTGTCGACATCCCGCGGGTCGACCCCGGCGTCCTCGCAGGCGGCCAGGATCGCTTTCAGTGCGAGCACGAATTCGGGGTCGGGCGACTGGCTGTGTTTGTAGTAGGTCGTTTCGCCAATCCCGACGACCGCCGTTTTACCGCGTAGCGTGTGTTCCGCCATCAGCTTCTCTCCCCGAACGCTCGTCTTCAATGGATCGGGCCCGCGCGTCACGCACGACCGTCGCGTCCCTCAGCCCATCATGCAACGTCGCGGACCCTCTTTATGACACCCCGACGTATCAATTTTCCAGATACCGCGCTCCGGCGGATGGCGTCAATAGCGGCCGCCGGTTAGAAGGCGGCATGGAACACACAGCCTCCATCCGAAATGCAACGATCGTGTCGTTGCCGATCAAGCGCGCGGGACGTCCGCCGCGGGAGATCGCGGCGCAACTCAGCGAACAGATCCTCGCGGCGGCGGAAGCACTGTTCCTGGAGCACGGGTACGGTGCGACCACCGTCGAGCAGGTGGCCGGACAGATCGGCGCGACCAAGCGGACCGTCTACGTACGCTTCAGCGATAAGGCCGGTCTTTTTCACGCAGTCGTGAAACGGGTCCTCGACGCACGGCGCCCCGATCTCAGAACGATCGGAACCGACCGCAGCGTTGACGAACGACTCAACGATATGGCGCTGAGAGTGCTGAGTTACGTCCTCGATCCTGACGTCGTGCGCCTGTTCAGGGTGGTAACGACCGAGGCCTACCGCTTCCCGGAGCTCAACCGGATGATCGAGGAACAGGCCGCGCACGGTGTCGCATGGGCCATCGGGCAGATGCTCGAGGAGGAGGTCCGTTTGGGGCGCCTCGTGCTGGACGACACCGCGCTGGCAACCAGGCTGCTGCTAAGCCTGATCACCGGAGCGCCGTCCAAGGAAGCCGGACGGGGTGCGAAGCCTCTCAGCCAGTCCGATCGGCGGCAATGGGTGAAAGGGGCGATCGACCTGTTCCTCGACGGCGCACGTGCGGCGCGACCGACGCGGTTGCCCGCGGGGGGTGCCCCCAGGGGAGCCGGGACGATAGCGAAAGCACCGGGCTGATTTACGCGATCGAAGCGGTCCCGCGGCTTCGGGTCACCAGCCGACGGCGCGCAACCAGGCATGCCCCGGATTGAAGGGCCCCGCCGCGGAATATAGGCGCCCGCCGAGCGACCGACCGTGATCGTGCTGTTGTTCAGGCGCTCTGCAACTTCGCGGCTTCATCCGGACTGTTCCGGTCGTCCACAAGCGCGGGAATTTTCATCGAAATGGCGGCACCGCCGATGCACGTCAGCTAAGGTCCCGGATGCGGTCCCAGCCTTCCGGCTGACGATACGGCATATAAATATCACCCTGTTTCGGTAGTGATGATCCAACATTGGGCTTAGTTCCGGTTCGACCTAGGCCGTTCTGATGATTCAGGCCGCGGACATCGCCCAAATAGGGGGGGACCATAATTCCATTCGCCTTGCTAGCCTGCGCACGAGGAGATCAATCTCAGTTATCCTCGTGGAAGGGTATCGATGATATGACGGACAAGGAGATTCTGCAGGGTCTGACCAATATCTTCAGAGAGGTATTTGAGGACGATACGATCATCCTGACCCCGGATACCACTTCGGACGACATCGATCGTTGGGATTCGATGTCTCAGATTACTTTGGCTGTCGAGATCGAGCATCAATTCCATGTCAAGATACGGTCCGCCAGGATGGAGGAAATGCGCAGCGTGGCCGGACTGATGAGGTTGATCAGACTGCTCTCGCCTGCCACGACCCGCTGACCACCATTTCGTAGACAATGCTTTTCAGCTCTTACATCTTCATATTTCTCTTTGTGCCCGTTGCGCTGGCGGGTTTCCACCTGCTTTGCCGTCTGGGTCGTCGCCCGGCAGCCGCTTGGCTGGTCTTTGCCTCCTTTGTCTTTTATTGTTGGTGGAACCCTTCCTTTATTATTATGCTGGGCGTGTCGATCGGAGCCAACTACGCTGCCGGCGAGGCCATCGTCGCAACCGGATCGCGCCCCCGCGTGCAGAATGCGATCCTCGCCCTCGCGATCACGGCGAACATGGCAGCTCTTGTTTACTACAAATATCTGACCACGATCATCGATACGGCGGTCAGCCTCGGATGGACCAACGTCCACGCGCCAGATATCCTGCTTCCGCTCGGGATATCATTTTTCACCTTTACGCAGATCGGTTATTTGGTCGATATAAAGCAGGAGGTGGCGGAAGATCGCGGGCTGCTGAACTACGTCCTGTTCGTGACGTTCTTTCCGCACCTCATCGCCGGCCCGATATTGCATAATCGAGAGATCATGCCGCAGTTCGGGAACGGCGCGACCTATCGGTTCTCAGCCGAGAACCTCGCCGTGGGCCTGTCCATTTTCGTCATGGGACTGGCGAAGAAGTGTCTGTTCGCCGATCCGCTCTCCGCGACGGTCGCCTCAGGTTTCACCGCCGCCTCCGGCCTGCCGCTGTTCGGGGCCTGGAACGCGGCCTTGTGCTATTCGTTGCAACTCTATTTTGATTTTTCCGGCTACTCGGACATGGCGATCGGACTCGCCCGGATGTTCAACGTACAGTTTCCGCTGAACTTCAACTCGCCATACAAGGCAGCTTCCGTCATCGAGCACTGGCAGCGCTGGCATATGACGCTGTCACGGTATCTCGCGCTCTATGTCTATAACCCGATCGCGCTGCCTATCACCCGCTGGCGGGCGGACAGAGGACTGGGCATCACCAAAGCCGCGCGCGAAACCCCCGGTGGATTCGCCGCCATGGTCATGTTTCCCACGGTCACGACGATGGGCCTCGCCGGCATATGGCATGGTGCCGGATGGCATTTCTTTGTCTTCGGCCTTCTCCATGGCATCTATCTGACGATCAACCATCTGCTTCGCATCGTTTGGCCACGCGCCTCTGGCGCACGCAACGACAGCAAGTGGACCCAGTGCAGGAAGATTCTGCTGACCTATCTGGCCGTGCTCGCGGCATCGGTTTTCTTCCGCGCCGCTTCCGTCAACTCCGCTCTCTCCATGCTGGCCGGGATGATTGGCTTGCACGGCATCGAGGCAGTCACTGTGCCGGCCGTCGCGATCCCCTGGTTTGCAGGGCTGAACGCGTCGTCGGCTTTCAGTCACATCGTGGTAGCGGTGTCCCCCGCGGTGTTCGTTGCCCGTTCCGCGCATGTATTCTGGATGATTTGCCTCTACGGGATCGTGTTCTTCCTTCCCAACACGCAACAGATCATGCGGCTGTTCCGCCCCGCGCTCGGGCGAATCCTGCCTGGGCCATTGACGCGCCTGGCCTGGCACCCCAGCCGCGGCTGGGCCGTCGCAATGGGCGTCGTGGCCGCGGCCGGAGTGCTTGGCATCGGGGGAACATCCGAGTTCCTCTACTTCCGATTCTGATCGCTATGAGCAGGCCATTGCAAAGCGTATCGAGAGAAAGTGTCCCCGTGAGGACTGACGGCCGGCCGGTCCTGAAGGTCCAGTCCCACGCGACAGCAGACGCGGCAAAAGGACAGTTGACCGCGCCCGGATTCCTGGCCTGGTTCATGCTGGCGTTCACTGTCGCTCTCGGGCTGATCTGGATCTATGTCGCAACCGTGCCGATGGCCTTCCTTAGCCGCGACTATCCGTTATGGATCGCAAAGCGAACAATGCTGGACGAATGCCGACTTGGTTCGGTTGCGGTCTTTGGTGACAGCCGCGCCTTGGCGGCCACCGTGCCAAGCGCAATGCCCATGCCGGTGTCCAATTTCGCGCTGTCGGGAACCAGCCCGATCGAGACCTTTTTCGCGGTCCGGCACGCACTCCGTTGCCCGGTTCCACCTAAGCTCGTCGTAATCGCTCACGGCGCGCTCAAGTTCTCAGCGGATTCGGACTACTGGCATTTCAGCGCGCGAACCGGCTTCCTCGACTTTAGCGATATGCGCGCGGTCGATGCCGACGCCGCTCGCCTTGGCGACAACGAAATCCGGGCATTGGCGCAAAGCGATCACCTGCCGCTGGCATTGCGGGAGGCGTTGTTCGCCATGCGCTTCCCGGCGTTCTATTTCGACAGTCTGACCAATAGCTTTGGCGCGGCACGATGGCAGCATAACGATAGCGCGATGCACGCGGCACTGCTTTCGTCCGGACATGCACTGTTCGGAAACGCACCGGGATCGAGCGAGGTGGCGGCTGACGGCTTTGCGACGGCGTATACGGTGTCACCGCTCGTCGACCTGTATTTCTCCCGCACTCTCGCCTTGTTGGCGCAGCGTGGCGTCCCCGTGATCGTCCTTTCGATCCCGGTCAACCACGCAACCTATGTGCGGATGCACGCGCAGGTCAGGCAGGCGTTCGCCGCTTACCTTCGGCGGAAGGCCGAGCAATTCCCCAATCTGCGCGTGGTCGGACCCGCCATCCCCTGCTGGCCTGACAGGTTCTTCGGCGACGCCTGGCATCTCAATGCCGACGGCGCAATAGCATACAGCACTGCTCTTGGCGTTTGGTTGCGCACCGCGCTGGCCGGAGCCCAGGCGACTGAATTGCCGGGCCGCTGCGCCGCGATCGGGTGACCCGGCCAGTCCGCGCTTGACCGCCGGCCCGTACGTCCTCTGGTACGGGTCGGGATTGTCCGAAAGGAGGTCGTTACGTACCGAGTTCCAATGTCTTAATCTATGATTCAGACACGAGGCCGCCGCGGTGATTTGCGCGATGCGTGCCAATGCCGGCAATCGCAAGGGAGGCAGACTGCACCATGTCGAACGATCGCATCGTGCATCCAGACAGTCGAGCCTGGGCGGCCATGCAGCCGGTGACGTTTGACGGTCGTTTCGGATGGCTGCACGCGCCAACCAGATCGGCTGTCACTGATATTGCCATCGTTATGTGCCCCGGACTCCGACGGGATGCCAGCAATGCCTATCGTCCATACCGCATCCTCGCCGACCGGCTCGCTGCGGCGGGATATCCGGCGTTGCGCTTCGACCTTACCGGCACAGGAGATTCTCGCGACGCGGACGGCGGCGAATATTGGAGCATATGGCGCCAGGACGTCCTGGCCGCGGCGGACTACACGCGCGCTTCCACGGGTGCCCGCCGCATCGTGCTGATCGGATTGCGCATCGGTGCGGCTCTGGCGGCGCTGACCGCCGCCGAACGCGAGGATGTCGCCGGCCTCGTCCTGCTGGAGCCGGTACTTCGCGGCAAATCCTACATGACGCAATGCCTGGTCGAAGCCCGCCTGCGGAACCACGGTCTTGCGGACCACCAGGGTGGCCTCCTTCTGGACGAGCTTTGCCTCACCAGCGAAACGGTGATGCAGATCAGCAAACTGGATCTGCGTGATTTCGTACCGCAACCAGGATGTCCGATTGCGATCTTCAGCCGCGATCAGCCACCCAGCCTCGCGGCCTGCGCCCAAACCTGGACCGGTAAAGGGGCGCGGGTGACCAGCACGGGCTTCGGTGGGCTTGAGCCGCTGGTACGGCCGGCCCATCTCGCTGACGAGCCGCTGCCCGACTTCACGCCGATTCTGTCATGGCTGGGCGCGACACTGCCCCCCGTCCGGATCGATTGCGCCAAGGCAGTCGTTGCGCGTATGCCCGTTATGCTTCACCCCAACGGCTGCGTCGAGATGCCGCTTCGTTTCGGTGAGAACCGACGGCTGTTCGGGATGCTGTGCCAGCCCAACGACGGTGTACCGTCCGACCTCGCGGTCGTCATCGGCAATTCCGGCGGCGATCCGCATCACGGGTATGCCCGTTTCTCAGTCGAGTTCGCCCGTCGCCTGGCGGCAAACGGGATCGCCTCGCTCCGGCTCGATTTCGCCGGGCTTGGCGACAGCATCAGCCCGGCGGATGATGGCAAAGAGGACACCACGAGCGTCTTCAATGTCGACCGAAGCCCCGATTTCAGCGCGGCCTTCGACATTCTGGAGCCGATCGGTTACAGGCGTTTTGCTGCGTACGGCCTGTGCTCCGGCGCATACCACGCGTTCCACGCAAGCCTCGCGGATCGGCGCGTCGTCGCGTTGCTGCTTATCAATCTGCCATGGTTCACTTTGCGCCACGAAAGGTCCGGGCCAGGCAGTTTCGCCCGACGCGGCATGGCCGAACTGTCGCTCCGGCAGGTCAAGCGGTTCCTGCTTTTCTCCTCGGGTGACGCCGGCATCCGACCGCTCGAACAGCATTTCGGTCCTGCCGGTGTCGAACTGGGCGGCTCGGACGACGTCGAAGTGTCCATCGTGCCTGGCCTGGATCATGACCTGACGGGCCATGCTATGCGGCAGAATGCCGCCGAACGGATGATCGCGTTTCTGGCGCGCGTCCCCTCACTGCGCCGTCACCGCGAGTCCAGCTTCCCTCCGGCCAGCCCCGTACAGCCGGATGCGGTCGCGCTTTCTCACGCGCTTTCCACCTAAGGAGGTCAAACCATGTCGGTGCGTTCAGTCATCCTGGAGCAGATCAGCCGCGTCGCCGAACATCAAGGCAAGTCGCTGGCGCCATTGACGGATGATCTGGGCCTGCTGAATTCCGGGCTGGACTCGCTTTGCATCGCGGTACTTGTCGCGACCCTTGACGATGAACTCGGCCTCGATCCGCTGTCCGAGGCGGATGACGTTGCGTTTCCAGTCACGCTTGGCGATTTCATCAAGCTGTACGAACATGCAGCGGCCTAGGCGGCGATCGCTTTTTGAACTGGCGTCTCCGGCCGCCGCCGCGGATCGTGCCCTGGCCGATGCCCGCTTGCGCTTCACGCTGCAGGACCTTGCACAGGGCTGCACGCTTGGTGTTGACCCCCAAGCGCTGCGCGGGCGCTCCGTCATGATCTCGACGGAGCGGCAGCTTCCAGCCGCATTGGCCTTGCTGCAACTGGATGGTATCGCCCGCCGAATGGTCCTCTGTACGCCGGACCTTTCGCCGGAGCATGTGTTGGCCACAATGACGGACGCAGAGGTCGACACGATCGTGTCCGACGGAACCGGACCCGCCGCGGACGTCGCGCACACGGCGGACCTGGTCACCTGCGCGGATCGGATCGTCGCATCCGGCGTCATTGTCGATCGCACCATCGAAACGGAATGGGTGTTGTTCACGTCAGGGACCGCCGGCCGTCCGAAGCTCGCGGCGCATACGCTCGCCAGTCTGGTGGGACCGCTCACCGACGGACTGGCCGTTGAGAGCCCGGCGACCTGGTGCACGTTCTACGATGTTCGCCGGTATGGCGGCCTGCAGATCCTGCTGCGCGCGCTTACCGGCGGCGGCTCCATGGTTTTCTCGGACGCCGATGAGCCTGTCAGCGAATTCCTGCAGCGCGCCGGCCTCGAGAAGGTCACCCACATCTCCGGCACCCCGTCACACTGGAGGCGCGCCCTGATGACCGCGGCGACGGATCGCATGTCGCCGCGATATGTACGCCTGTCAGGAGAAGCCTGTGACCAGCCTATACTTGACGCTCTGCACCAGGCATTTCCCGACGCCAGCATCGCCCATGCGTTCGCCTCGACCGAAGCCGGCGTCGCCTTCGATGTCAGGGATGGCCAGGCAGGGTTTCCCGCCTCCATCATCGGCCAGGACGGCCCCGTGAAGTTGCGCGTCGAAGACGGCACGCTGCGCATCAAGTCGTCGCGGACGGCCAGCCGCTACCTTGGCGACAACATGCCGTCGCTGTTTGACTCCTCCGGCTTCGTCGACACCGGCGACTGGGTCGAACGACAAGGAAATCGATACTATTTTCACGGGCGCCGCGGCGGCATCATCAATGTCGGCGGCCTCAAGGTTCATCCGGAGGCGGTGGAAGCGGTGATCAACCGGCATCCGGCTGTGCACATGTCGCGCGTCTCGGCGCGGCCGAGCCCGATCACCGGGGCGATCGTGGTCGCCGAGATCGTGGTGCACGCCACGCCCACGGCAGCCAACGTGGAATTCAACGCCATCAGAGACGAGATCTTCGCTCTGTGCCGCGATACTCTGGCCGCCCATCAGGTTCCCGCCATGCTGAAGCAGGTGGCGTCGCTCGACATCGCGGCTTCAGGAAAGCTGGTGCGGCGCCGTGCGTAACGTTCTGGTCACTGGTGGAAGTCGTGGGCTCGGCCTGGGGATCGCGCAAAAGCTGGCGGCGTCCGGCTTCCAGGTCGTGGCGCTCGCTCGCAAGCAAACGTGCCAACTCGCAACCGTCATGGCAGAGACAGCAAGCCGCGGCCATGGCGCTCTCCATTTCCGTGCATGCGACCTTATGGACGTCGCAGCGCTTCCGGGCATGGTCAAACAACTGCGCTCGGACTTCGGTCCGGTTTACGGCCTCGTCAATAATGCGGGGATTGGCACCGCGGGCGTGCTGGCCACCATGAAGGACGCGGACATCGAGCACCTCGTGCGCCTGAATGTCGTGGCGCCCCTCATGCTGACTAAATATGTGGTCCGGTCCATGATGACCCAGGGCGACGGACGAATCGTCACGATCTCATCGGTGGTTGCCCAGACCGGATATAATGGGCTCTCGGTCTACAGCGCGACCAAGGCATCCCTGATCGGCTTCTCGCGGTCGCTGGCGCGCGAGGTCGGCTCGCTCGGGATCACCGTCAACGCCGTCGCCCCGGGCTTCATCGATACGGACATGACGCATGCTCTAAGCCCCGCCGATCGGGCAAAAATTGAACGGCGGAGCGCTTTGCGGCGCATGCCGGTCATCGAGGATATCGCCAACCTGGTGGACTATCTGATCAGCGAAAAGGCACGCAACATTACGGGCACCGTAATGACCGTCGACGCGGGAAACACGGCCTGATGGCCATGAGTGTCAGAGCCTGACCATGGGAAGGTTCGAACCGATGCGTTTTCTTTGGCCGGGATGTACCTACCGCTCGATCAAGAGGTCCGTATTTGGGATGCCCAATATCGTCTTTCGGATGAATTGCCCTGTTTGCCTTAGTCATGATCAACTTCACTTAAGGTGCGCTGTCAGGCGCCCCGTGATCTCACGATAAATGTCGACGGAAATAAGCATGGGAAGGCAGCCTTTGATGCGAAACGCGACATTGGCGCTTCATGCGGGTTTCGACATGGATCCCGCCACGCGGGCAATCGCAGTACCGATCTATCAGACTGTTGCCTATGGCTTCGACGATGCGGAGCACGGCGCGGCGCTGTTCAATCTGGAGGTGGAAGGCTACCGCTACAGCCGGATCAGCAACCCGACCAATGCCGTCCTCGAGCGCCGGGTCGCCGCCCTCGAAGGCGGTCTGGAGGCTCTGAGCGTCAGTACCGGGCAAACCGCCATCTACTATGCCATCTCGAACCTCGCCGAGCCCGGCAGGAACGTGGTCTCGGTGCCTCAACTGTATGGCACCACGCATTCCATGTTTGCCCACTTTCTTCCCAACCTCGGCATCGGTGTCCGCTTCGCCGTCGGCGACCAACCGTCGGACATCGAGCAGATGATCGATGGCGATACCCGCGCGATCTACTGCGAGAGTGTCGGCAATCCTGCCGGAAATGTCGCCGATCTCGCCGGTCTGGCCGAGGTCGCACACAGCCACGGCATACCGCTTGTCGTCGACAACACGGTGCCGACGCCGATCCTGTTGCGCCCGATCGAACATGGCGCCGACATCGTCATTCACTCGCTGACAAAGTTCATGGGAGGCCATGGCACCACCCTTGGTGGCGCAATCGTCGACAGCGGCAAATTCCCCTGGTCGAACCATCCGGAACGATTCCCGATGTTCAACCGGCCGGACCCGTCGTACCACGGCCTCGTCTACACCGAGCACTTCGGCGCGGCAGCCTATATAGCGCGATGCCGCAGTGTGTACCTGCGTACGACCGGCGCAGCGTTGTCGCCCTTCAATGCGTTCCTGTTGCTGCAGGGGATCGAAACGGTTGCCGTGCGGGTCGACCGCCACGTGGCGAATGCAAAGGCGGTGGCAGACTTCCTGGCCCGCGACCCGCGGGTGGCATGGATCAACTATGCCGGCTTCGAGGATAGCCCGTACTATCACCTCGGGCAGAAATACCTGGGCGGACGGACGTGTTCGCTGCTGACGTTCGGGGTCCGCGGCGGCTTCGATGCCGGCGTGCGTTTCTACGACGCTCTGCAACTGATCAAGCGTGTGGTGAACCTCGGTGACGCGAAATCACTGGCCTGCCATCCCGCCTCGACAACACATCGCCAGATGCCGCCCGAGGTGCAGCTTGCCGCCGGCGTGACACCTGATACGATCCGTCTGAGCATCGGCATTGAAGATGTCGCCGATATCATCGCGGATATCGATGCAGCGCTCGAGGCCGCGGCTTCCACGATCGACGAGCGAGGAACGCAATCCGCCACCGGGCTTGCGCCGATGGGCGCCCGATGATCGGGATTGGTCAAGCGGATCGCCGTGGCCACGATAGGCCGTGCGCCCGGCTGTCGATCGGTCTGGTCAACAACGCCTCCGATCGCGCGATGAAAGCGACGGAAGCTCAGTTTCTGCGGATGTTGCGGGCGGCTTCCGACGATTTCGACGTGAACTACACGCTGTTCACCTGCCCTGAAGTCCCGCGCTCCACCCGACCGCTCGATAGTGCCGGCAAGCCGTACGCGCATACCGACGATCTGTTCGAAGGCACCCTGGATGCGTTGATCGTCACGGGCATGGAGCCGCGGGGAAAGACCCTGCTCGAGGAACCGGTATGGGATAGCATCACCAGGCTCGTAGACTGGGCCTTGGAAAACGCGGTCCCTGTCATCTGGTCTTGCCTGGCGGCCCACGCCGCGGTGCTGTATCTCGACGGTATCGCCAGGTCGCGGCTCGACGAAAAGCTGTCCGGCGCCTTTGCCTGCAAACTGCTCATGACCGACCACGCTCTGGCATCGGGCCTGCCCGCGCAATGGACCAATCCGCATTCGCGCTATCATGACCTGTCCCAGGCGGCCCTTGCGGCGCACGGGTATCAGATTCTGTCCAGTTCAAACGAAGCCGGGGTCGATGTTTTCCTGAAGGAGCAAGAGGCACCGTTCCTGTTCTTTCAAGGACATCCCGAATATGAGGCCGACACCGTTCTGCGCGAGTACAAACGCGACATCCGCCGCTATTTTCTTCATGAGAGCGACGAATACCCACGGGCACCACGGAACTACTTTGATCCGGCCACGGAGGCGGCGCTGGCCGAAGCCCGCGACCGCCTGCGGCACGGCCACCGCGACTTGCGGGATCTTGAGACCATCCTGAACTTGGTAAGTGGTACCGCAAGCCACAACCGATGGGAGCGACCCGCGGACGCTCTCTGCCGGAACTGGTTGGCGCTCGTTGCACGGGGAAGCGGACGACGGCGCAGCCGCGAACCTTGGGTCAACCGGGCGCCGTTCGCGCAACCACGTGACAGCGGAGCCGGTTTGGTCCAATGAACGCGGATCCGATGAAGCCGGTGCTTGTTACTAATCGCACGGTCCCGCCAGTTTCGACCTTGTTCTGCGACGAGCGCGAGCGGGAGGAATGGGATGATTTCCTTACGGTCGCGCTCAGCAACGCCCGTCAGCGTGTTGCCGCAGGACGTGTCGGCCCCGATATCGACATGCCGGCGTTCAGGACCGAACTGAGCAGGTTCGATTTTCTGTCGCCTCGTCCGCTGTCTGACGTGATGCCTTGGATCATCGGGCAACTGGAGCACGGCATCGTCCAGTTGACGCATCCACGCTATTTCGGGCTGTTCAACCCAAGCCCGTCCCTCCCGGCGGTGTGTGCCGAACGCATAGTCGCCGAATTCAATCCGCAGCTTGCCACCTCCACCACATCGCCGGTTCCCATCGAGATTGAGGCCCATGTCGTTCGGACCGTTGCCCGGCGTGCCGGTTTGCCCGACGAGGCAACCGGTCATTTCACCACCGGCGGATCGGAAGCCAACTTCACGGCGCTGATCTGTGCATTGAGCAACGCATGTCCGCAATATGGCGAAGACGGCGTTACCGCCTTTGGGCGGCAACCGGTTGTCTATGTATCTGAAGACGCCCACCTCGCCTGGTGCAAGATCGCGCACCATGCGGGCATTGGCCGAAGGGCCATGCGGCTTGTCGAGACCGACGGCCACGGACGAATGGATCTGCACGCCCTGTCCACCGCTGTCCTGGCTGACCGGGCAGCCGGGCGACTCCCCGCCATGATCGTCGCCACCGCGGGTACCACCGGCGCCGGCATGATTGATCCGCTCGTCGGCTCCGCGAAGATCGCCCGTGCCTGCGGAGCCTGGTTTCACGTCGACGCGGCATGGGGCGGGGCGCTGATCGCGTCCGACAGGCTGCGCGGCCTGCTGTCCGGTATCGAAGACGCTGATTCGGTTACGATCGACGCCCACAAGTGGTTTGCCACCACGATGGCGTGCGGCATGTTCATCACCAGGTATCCAGGCATTCTCTCCGACGCGTTTCATGCCACGACGAATTTCATGCCGTCGAACGTGGCCGGCCTGGATCCCTACGTCACCACGGTGCAGTGGTCGCGGCGCTTCCTCGGGCTTCGGCTTTTCCTCTCGCTGGCAACAGCGGGTTGGCGGGGATACGGCGATCATGTCGAACGATCTGTTCAGTTGGCCGCCCTGCTGAAGCAGGAACTGGTCGAACGAGGCTGGGGAATCGTCAACAACTCGGCGATGGCGGTGGTCTGCGTCGAGCCGCCGGCCGGCTTCCCAGATGCTCGATCGATCGCGCATGATGTCGTTGCGTCCGGTTTGGCCTGGGTCTCCAGCACTGTCTTCCGGGGCCGCCATGTCGTGCGGATGTGTCTCACCAACGGTCACACCACCTCCAGAGACGTCCAGGCTCTGGTACGCCTGCTTCAGGGCTTCGCACCGGCCGGCGCGCGCCAACTTCATCGTTAATCCTGTTGGGAACCTGACCGATGGATATCGTGCAAGACTTTGCATACAAGCGTGTGATCGACGAGATTTGCTGCCTGAGGTGGAGCGCCCTGACAAGCGAAGATATGATCGCAGTCGCGTGGGGCTATTACTTCTTTTCGATTCAGTTCCGGGAGAATCTCGAAATTGCTCGTGAATTGCATCCGGGCGATTCCAAACTCCTGCAACTGGAACTGGAAGAATGCAACACCAGCAATCTTTCGCCCTGGCCCGGCATCGCCGTCCCCGGCGAAAAGATGAACCATGACGAATTCATGCGCCGCGCACTCGATCTTTCGCCGATCCCGACCGAGCGGGAGGCGCGTCTTAGGTCGATCGGGGCAACCTACCTCGCGAAGGTTCGATCGACTGATCCTGTCGCCTGCGCGCTCAGCATCGCCAGTTATGAGGACGGCGGGCTGGAGAGCGTGTTCCGGGCAATGCTGACATTCCGGGGCTGGGACAGCGCTTCGCTGCTGGCGTTTCGGCACTTCCTGTCGGAGCACGTCCGCTTTGACAGTGATCCAAACGAGGGCCACGGCGCACTCAGCCGGCATATGTGGCCAGACGACCGGGTTCTCGGACTTTGGCAGGCCTTCAAAGAAATCCTGGTCAACTGCGCTCCGGGTACTGTAATGACAGGAAGTACGATTATTTCCTGACAGAACGGATACCAATGTGCTTGACGAGCCCAAGGCATCTCGATCCACTTTGAACGATTGGGTGCGCGTACTTCAATGCAGCAAGCAAATGGAGGCAGACCCGGATCGGACCCTGCTGTCCGTGATCCGGGATATTGCGGTCACACAGGGCGACAACGTAGCGCTGCAGGACGAGACCGATACGCTCACCTATAGGGGGCTCGTCGACCGGGCCGATTTCTATGCGCGCTGGGCGTTGCGGCAGAACCTGGCCAGAGGCGACGTTGTCTGCCTGCTGTTGCCGAATTGCGTGGATTATGTCGCGATCTGGCTGGGTATCACGCAGGTCGGTTGCGCGGTCGCGCTGATCAACACGAATCTCGTCGGTAACGGGCTGGCACACTCCATCCGTGCCGCGGGATCGGGCCACGTCATCGCCGCCGCCGCGCTGCTTGAGCCGGTCAAGGCGATCGTCGGGCAACTGGCGCCGGGCGTCACGATCTGGGTACACGGTGACGGTGCCGACGCGGAAGTGCCGCGGATCGACCGAAACGATCCGGACGCGCAGGATGCACCGTTGCGGATTCCGCCTGAACGCCTGCCGGCCTGGCAGGATCGCGCCCTGCTCATCTACACCTCCGGCACGACGGGAGCGCCAAAGGCGGCGAATGTCAGCCACGGGCGGGTGATGGAGTGGAGTTCGTGGTTCGCCGGCATGCTCAACTCGCAACCGCACGATCGGCTTTACAACTGCTTGCCGATGTACCACAGCACCGGCGGCGTGGTCGCGATCGGCGCGATCCTCACCCGGGGCGGATCCGTTCTCATTCGCAGGCGCTTCTCCGCCAGCCGTTTCTGGGACGATCTGGTCGAGGGAGATTGCAGTATATTCCAGTATATCGGGGAACTGTGCCGCTACCTGCTGCACAGCCCGGCACACCCGCGGGAGAAAGCCCATCGGCTGCGGTTGTGCTGCGGCAACGGCCTGCGCGGCGATGTCTGGACGCCATTTCAGCAACGTTTCGGCATTCCCCGTATCCTCGAATTCTACGCGGCGACCGAGGGCAACGTTTCGCTCTACAATTGCGAGGGGAAACCTGGGGCCATCGGCCGCATCCCGATATTCCTCGCCGATCGCTTCCCGGTCGCTCTGATCAAGATCGACCTCGAGACAGGAGAGGCGTTGCGCGATGCGGCGGGTCGCTGCATTCGGTGCAGAAACAACGAAACCGGCGAGGCGATCGGCAAGATCGTCGCCACAAGCCGGAGTCCCGCGCGCCATTTCGACGGTTACACCGACGCCGATGCGACCAGTCGCAAAGTGCTCGAGGACGTCTTCGCGCCCGGTGACCGTTGGTTCCGAACCGGCGATCTGATGCGTAAGGATGACGCCGGGTATTACTATTTTATCGATCGACTGGGTGACACCTTTCGTTGGAAGGGAGAGAATGTATCGACCACCGAGGTGGCCGCGGTCATGTGTGGATGCCGTGGCGTCACCGAAGCCGTGGTCTTTGGGCTCCAGATCCCGGGGATGGAGGGGCGCGCCGGCATGGCGGCGATCACGACTGACGAAACCTTCAGTTTCGAAGTCCTCAGGGCGCACCTCATTGCCAGTCTGCCTGCCTACGCGCGGCCCCTCTTCGTCCGCGTATGTTCGGACATTCCAACCACCGGAACCTTCAAACTGGTCAAAGGGATTCTCGAACGTGAGGGTCTGACCCCGTCGGAGGTCAACGACACCATTTGGGTCGATGATCCGAGCGTCGGAGCATACGTCGAATGCACGGGGGTCGACCCGCTCAGGGCGATCATGCGACGAAAAGGGGGCTCGAGGACGCCCATCACAGGCCCCAAGCAGGACCCGCATGCCGAGGACGGCGACGAGCCCGTCATACCGGCGATCCCCGTCAGGCGCCGCGTGATGGCTTCGTCGTGGCGGTCCCGGCAATGACCGCGGGCTCCGTCTCGAGCCTTCCGCGCTGCCGGCGGCCGATCGCCAGTTCGGTCACGATGCCGTGCAGGGTGCGCAGTTCCTGCTCCGTCGCCTCGCCACGCTGGAACAGGTGCCGGATGTTCCGCACCATGCCCGGCCGTTTCGGCTGATTGCGCAGGAAGCCGCAAGCGTCGAGCTGATCGATCAGGTGCGCCAGAAAATTGTCCAGCTGGCCCTTGGGCGCGACCTCGCTTTCGTTGGTCATCAGCGAGCGCGGTGGGGTGGCATCAGCCGCGATCCACCACTCGTACGCCATTACCATCACGGCCTGCGCCAGATTGAGCGACATGAACGCCGGATTGAGCGGATAGCGCACCAGCGCGTCGGCGGCCGCCATGTCATCGTTGTCGAGCCCGGCCCGCTCGGGTCCGAACAGCAAGCCGGCGCGCAGGTCGCGGGCGCAGATTTCCCGTAGTTCCGCCGCCGCGCCGCGGGCCGTCAGCACCGGCTTGACGATGTGGCGGGGACGCGGGCAGGTCGCGAAAACATGGTGCAGGTCGGCGCTGGCGTCCGCGACCGTCTCGTGCACCGTCGCCGCGTCCAGGATGCGATCGGCACCGGAAGCCGTGCGCCAGGCTTTCTCCTGCGGCCAGCCGTCCCGCGGCGCAACCAGCCGCATGTGGAACAGCCCGCCATTTGCCATGGCCCGGGCGCAGGCTCCGACATTGTCGGCCAACTGAGGTCGCACAAGGATCACCACCGGGCTGTTGCCGATCGGATGGAGATCGGCGCCGCCGTCGCGTCCTGTCATCAGTTGTTGCGCCGCCAGGTCGTGCCCCTGGGGCCGTCCTCCAGCACAATCCCCTTGGCCGCCAAATCGGCTCGTATCGCGTCTGCGCGCGCGAAGTCGCGCGACCTGCGGGCAGAGAGGCGTTCGGCGATGGCGGCCTCGATGTCTGCGGGCGTGATCGGGGCTTCAAGCACGTGGGGGTCTGCCGTGAACGTTCCCGACCCGCCTGGCGAAGTTCCCACCGCTTGCTGAAACCAGGCATCAGGTTTCGACTGCAACAGTCCTAGTGCGTCGCCGGCGGCAAGCAGGCCGGACGCGGCTTCCTGGTCGCCGGCCATGGCCGCGTCCGCTAGCCCGTGCATCGCCGAGATCGCCAGCGGCGTGTTCAGATCGTCGCACAGCGCCTCCAGCACCGGAGCCGGCACATCGGCGGCGACAGCACCAGGGACCTGCTTTAGCGCACGATAAAACCGACCCATCTCGCGGTTCGCCTCGGCCAGCCCCTGGTCGGAAAAATCCAGCAAGGACCGATAATGCGTCCGCAGCAGCAGCAGGCGGATCGCCTCGCCCTTCGCCTTCGCCAGCACGTCACGAACGGTGAAGAAGTTGCCCAGGCTCTTGGACATCTTCTCGCCGTTCACCTGTAGCATGCCGTTGTGCATCCAGTAGCGGGCGAAACGGCTGCCGGGGAAGGCGCACAGGCTCTGCGCCATCTCGTTCTCGTGGTGAGGGAAGATCAGGTCGCTGCCGCCGCCGTGGATGTCGAAAGTTTCTCCCAGATACTTCCAGGACATGGCGGAGCATTCGATATGCCAGCCGGGCCGGCCGCGACCCCACGGGCTGTCCCAGCCTGGCAGGTCATCCGTGGACGGCTTCCACAGGACGAAATCGCCGGGTCACGCTTGTATGGCGCCACGTCGACCCGAGCGCCGGCCAGAAGCTCGTCTTGGCTTCGACCGGAGAGTTTGCCGTAATCGATGTCGGAGGCGACCGCGAACAGCACATGGCCCTCCGCCGCATACGCGTGACCGGAAGCGATCAGCCGCTCGATGATCATGATCATTTCCGCGATATGAGCGGTCGCGCGGGGTTCCTGATCCGGCGGCAGGTTGCCCAGCGCTGCCATATCGGTGTGGAAAT
This sequence comes from uncultured Alphaproteobacteria bacterium, assembly GCA_963817185.1. GTDB lineage: Bacteria > Pseudomonadota > Alphaproteobacteria > Acetobacterales > Acetobacteraceae > Rhodopila. Next base: position 1,520,476 of record CAWFNN010000009.1, read on the forward strand.
CGGCCGTCGTGCGGGCCGTGATCGCACCGATCGATTCGCCGCTTTCGATGGCTCGGGCATTGATCCTGTCGTCCACATCCGTAATGTTGCGGACATAGGTCACCAACGGATAAAGCCGACGTAGCAGCCTGGCAACGACGTCAAAGACGACAACGGGGCGGCCGTTTCCGAGATGCGCGAGGTCATAGACCGTCGGGCCACACACATACATCCGTACGTGGGCCGGATCGGCTGGTTCAAACCGCTCCTTGCGACGGGTCAGGCTGTTGTGCAGGTATAAATCGGGCATCGTTCGGTCCATCATCAGCCAGATACAAATCGGCGGGGCTTTGTCCGCGAAACCCGCGGCGAACGCAACGCGGTTGACTCCGGCGTCAAGCGGCGATAGCCACAGCCGTCCCTGTTGAGAACCATTCGCAAATGCCCGGTGCAGCCTTGACCCCCGAGACGACACTGCGCGTCGCGTCCCGCCTGCGTCGCTTCCTGGCCGTGTTCGGCCCCGGCCTTGTGGTCATGCTGGCCGACACCGACGTGGGCAGCGTCATCACCGCCGGGCAAAGCGGCGTGCAGTGGGGTTACCGCCTGCTGTTGCTGCAACTGGTCCTGGTACCGATCCTGTTTATGGTGCAGGAACTGACGGTTCGGCTCGCGATTTTCACCGGGCGCGGCCACGGCGAGTTGATCCGCGACACGTTCGGTCCGATCTGGGCCTGGGTGTCCGCTGTCGGCCTGGGCGTCGCCACCATCGGGGCGCTGCTCACGGAATTTTCCGGCGTGGCAGGTGTGGGCGAGCTCTACGGGCTACCTCGCTTCGCCTCTCTGCCGATCGCGGCTATCGCGCTGCTGGCCGTGGTGATCACCGGTTCCTACCGCAGGGTGGAGCGGTTCGCCATCGCGGTGGGCCTGTTCGAGCTGGCATTCTTTTTCGTTGCCTGGGCAGCGCATCCCGATGGCGCCGCCTTGATGGCCGGAGCGATCGATATCCCGTACCGCAATCCCGACTACCTTTATCTGTCCGCGGCCAACATCGGGGCCGTCATCATGCCGTGGATGATCTTCTATCAGCAGTCGGCCGTCGCCGATAAACGGCTGCGCCCAGGGCATCTGACGGCCGCGCGATGGGATACGGCGATCGGCGCACTGATCACGCAGCTGATCATGGCGGCGGTGCTGATTGCCTGTGCGGCGACGATCGGCCGGGGGAACGCCAACGCGACGCTGGCTACGGTGGGCCAGATGGCCCAGGCGCTGACCCCGTTCCTGGGGACGACAATAGGAAACCTGGTGTTTGGCCTGGGCGTACTGGGTGCGGGCATGGTCGCTGCCATCGTGGTCTCGCTCGCGTTCGCCTGGGGGCTGGGTGAGGTAACCGGATACCGCCGCTCGCTGGAGATGCACCCGCTGGAGGCGCATTGGTTCTACGGCGTGTATGCGTTGTGCGTCGTGTCGGGCGCCGCCGTCGTGGCGATATGGCCAGACCTTGTGTCGCTGAACGTGGCGGTGCAGGTGATGAACGCGTTCATGCTGCCGCTGGTGCTGGGTTTCCTCATCGCGCTGGCCGTGAAGGCTCTTCCGAGGGCGAACCGACTCGGCGGGTCCTATTTATGGGTGGTGGTCGCGGTGTCCGGTGTGACCTGCGCGCTCGGCGTGTTCGGCGGCCTTTCGGGGGCAGGATTACTTTAGACCATTGCCAGCCTGACTGTGCAGGCCGAAAATGGTCTAGTGTGGTGGTGCCGAAGTCCGCCATACTGTGGATCATCCCCGGAGCGGACTTCGGAACCACAAAACCACACTAGAAACAATGGTTTGCTAGTGTCCTCATTCGGAAGTTCGTAAGGCGGCTGATCCAGGCATGGCGAACTTCCGAATCGGGACACTAGCTCCTTGTTTGATCGCAGGATTCACGCGCCGGGGACGTTCCGCTCGGCGCGCTCACGCTCTAGATCTAGACAAGGGGGCGGCGGCGACTTCGTGGGCGATCCCAAGGGCCGTCGGTCGCTGGCAGGCTTGGGCCCCGAAGCGCGCACCCGTGAGGGCGGAACGCTTGCGTTTCTTTCTACTCGAATCGACCCAGCCGCACGGCCGTGTGCCCTCGGCTGGGACGCAGGCTAGGCATCACCAGCAGGCAGTTGTCGTGTGGGGTACGGATTTCCGTCTCACCGTCGGTCGCGATCAGTGTGTCCCGCCGCGCGATGATATCGCCACCGTGATAGGTCTGTACGAACGTGAAGTTGGAGGTCATCGCTGTCACCGCCGTGGTGACGGTCGCGACCCGTGGAGTGATCGGGTGTGGTGCAGGCGGCAGCGGCGCATCCGGCCCGACGACGTCGAGGTACCGCAACAATCCGGCCACGCTCGCCCGGAGGGTATCGACCGTCGCCTGCTCCCAGTGCTGACCGGCCTCGACGAGGCACGCCGCGTATCGTGTCTCGGGGTTGGAGAACCGCGTATAGTCAATGAGCCGCCGCCCGTTGACGTGACCATGATCCGCCACCACCAGCGACGGTGTGCCGATCGCCTTGGCGAGCGCCCGTCCCTTCGCGGGCACGCCGCACAGGATCAGCGCCTCGGACGGCCACAGCATCGAGTGCAGATCCAGCAGGATATCGACCGAATCAATGAAGGAACGGATCTCCCGGGCGCGGTCCAACTCGATGGAGTGGCGGGGCCCGTTCAGGTTCGTCTCGTCCCATACCCGGTTCATGTCTTCATCGATAAAGCGCGACGCGGTGGGCCGGAGCGGGTCGAACCGATCGAACGCGGTCAGGTTCAGGAAGCCGAAAGACAGCTTTCCCCGAATGGGCGTGAGACCCGCCCGCAGCAGCTGATCCAGCACGATCGCCCCGGCGAGTTCGTTGCCATGCATCAAGGAGAGCAATGCCACGTGTGGTCCCGGCTGCCCTGAGTCGTGCGTGGTGATGCCGGCGACACCGGTATTGCCCGCCACCCATGGCGAAAGATCCGGTCGGCAGAGGCCGACCTTGAATTCCGGCAGCGGAGCGGGGGTGGTGAACGGATCCATCGCGTATCTTGGATCAGACCAGCAGCCGTTCGGCAAGACGGCGGGCAGGGCCAATGCACGTCTCGGGACAATTATCCGCGTGGCCAAAATCGCGAAGCAAACTCAGGCTGGTGAAATCGCCTACCAAACGCGCCCTGGAGCGTTCCCATGCAAGGACGCAACATCCCGGCCCGGCTTCGGCGATCACCTGCAAATCCGGCACCGCCAGGCAGGCGGCGAGCAAGCCCGTCGTGTCGCGACTGCCGCGGGCGAACCGTTTGCCATCACGAAGCGATAGTGCGAGCGGATCGCTGGCCCCGTTACCGCGCGGTACCCTTTCAACCTGCCCGCCGAGCGCCTGGCCGGCGGCCAGGTTGTGGCCGATGATGGCGTGCAAGTTGGCTCCCGGTCCTGTTTTATCGGTGCCCATACGATACGTTATGCCGGACCTGTCGAGATAGCCACGGTCGGAGCTGGATTTGAATGCCAGACCGTGGTCTCGAACGAGATCAGCGGGTGCAGCGGGTCAAACGTGGTTATCTGGGTCGCGATGGTTGGGGCGATATCCATGTCGTCACTCTATACGGCCCCGCGCGGGCGGCAACCGAGGGGCGCCGGTCGGGCGGGGCCGAAACGACCCGAAACCCTAGGAATTGGCGATCAAAGACCGGTCTGGAACAGCGAGGGATGGATCGCGCGGCCACTCACATTCCGGCGATACGGACGATCGAAGAGCCCGGTCGTGATGAGCATATCGCAGCCTCGCCGTGTCCGTCCCATTTTTTAAGGAGGTGGTGAACGCCGGTGCTCGCCGTCTCCGGGACCGCTCAGCTCGGTCGCGCCTCTGCGATGGCGCATGATCGCGCTGAGTGGAACGTCCCCTGCGGGTGAATCGTGCGATCAAACGAGCTAGACCATGTTCGGCCTGCACAGGCAGGCTGAAAGTGGTCCAGGACCTTGCCGTGATCCCGGTCATCTTGTTACTTTAAATTAATAATGTGGCATAATGTCGCGCCGGTGCCGGCGGCCGGTTCGGTGGCCAAGTGTTCGCCTGCCACCCGGCATCGCTGACCGGCTCAGCCGCGGGAGGACACTGTCTCAGGAAGGACACTGTCTCAACCCGCCCGGACGCGCTATCGGAACTGTCGTATTCACGCCGCGGCAGAGCCGATCCGAAGGGTCGTGCGGCAGCGCGACGCCGATGTCACGACACGGCGTGTTGAGGGCGCAAGCCGGCTGAATTCAACAGCCGCATTCCCCGCGGCAGTGTGCGTGACGTGCCGCCCTCGCGGGCGATCTCCTGAACAATTCCGAGGGCAGCGGCCAGGGCGGCAAGGGTATAGGGTTTGCTCAGGCAAGCATGCCCGATCCGAGCCTCGCGGACTACGCGTTCGGCTTCGCCGGTGACATAGAGAATGCCGGTTTGCCCAAGATCGCCTGATTCCGCCAGTTGATCTGCGATGTCGCTGCCGCGCTCCCCGCCGCGCAGTTGCATGTCAACAATAGCGATGTCCGGGTGATGCTGACGCGCCAACGCCACGGCTTGGGCGACGGTCGACGTGACACCGCACACCACGTGACCATTATCAAGCAGCGTCTCGCCCAGGCAATCCGCAAGCATGACGTCATCTTCTACAACTAAGACTTGCATCGCTGCCCTTATCATTCAACAATTCCACGATAACGGGCTTACCCGATCAGGTGACGTGACATCGCCTATACGGCACCAAGCCGACCGATCAGTCGCGGATAAACACGGGAACGTGAGCGATAATAGGCACGGAACGCGGAAAGGGAAAAGACATTTTTGCAACCATTAATTGAATGACATCCAAGCACACGAATGCATGCGCGCAGTCTTGCGTCAGGAACTGTTCCAATGGCGAGAGACGTCTCCGAATTTTACGACGCCGGGAGAACCTGACTTGGTCCGGCGGGGCTCGCCTCGATCCGGCCGATAAGGGAGTGGCCGGTCATTTCCCTTGGCTGTGTCAAACCCATCAGCGCGAGCAAAGTGGGGGCCAGGTCGGCGAGCCGCCCGTCTTGAATCGAATTCACGCCGCCGCCCATGAGCACCACCGGGACAGGGTTGGTGGTGTGAGCCGTATGCGGCCCACCGGTTTCCGGGTCTTTCATCAGTTCGCAGTTGCCGTGATCGGCGGTAACCAGCAATGCGCCGCCCTCGCGCCTGATCGCCTCGGCGATGCGGCCGAGGCCTGCGTCCACTGTCTCCACCGCCTTGATCGCCGCCCCCAGGATGCCGGTATGGCCGACCATGTCCGGGTTGGCGAAATTCAGCACGATCAGGTCGTATTTCGCGCTGTCTATTGCCTCGACAGCCTTCTCAGCCAGTTCCGGTCCGGACATTTCGGGTTGCAAATCGTAGGTGGCGACCTTTGGGGAAGCGACCATGATCCGGTCCTCGCCCTTGAACAGCGTTTCCTGACCGCCGTTCAGGAAGTAGGTGACGTGTGCGAACTTCTCCGTCTCCGCCATTCGCAACTGCGTTTTCCCGGCGTTGGCTACCACCTCGCCAAGGATATTTTTAAGGTGTTCCGGTGCGAAAAGAACGCCGAGGAACGGCGCCAGCGCGTCCGAGTAACGCGTCATGCCGACAGCCGCTGCGAACTTCAGAGTGCGCTTGCGGGGGAACCCGTCGAACGCCGGGTCCAGTAATGCCGCCAGGATTTCGCGGACCCGGTCCGCGCGGAAATTGAAGCACAGGATGGCATCGCCATCCTTCATGCCGGCGTAGTCGCCGATCACCGAGGCCGGGATGAACTCGTCGAATTTCCCGTCGCCATAGGCGGCCTCGATGGCGGCTTGGGCGGTTGCGGCGTGCGCACCCTCGGCGTCCGCGATCGCGTTGTAGGCCAGGGAGACGCGGTCCCAGCGCTTGTCGCGGTCCATCGCGAAATAACGGCCGATAACGGTGGCGATCGCCACGCCCGCAGGCAGCGCGGCCTGCAGTCGCGCAAGATCTTCGGCGGCGGATTGCGGCGGGGTGTCGCGGCCGTCGGTGATTGCGTGCACCACGACCTTGCGGCCGGCCTTGCGCAGGTATCCCGCCAGCGCGGCGCCGTGGTCCTGATGCGAATGCACGCCGCCGGGCGATACCAGCCCGATGAGGTGACAAATGCCGTCGGTCTTCTTCAGTGCCTCCACCAGCGCGACGAAGGCCGGCGCCTCGGCGATGCTGCCGTCCGCCACCGCGTCGCCAATGCGCACCAGTTCCTGCTTGACGACCCGGCCGGCGCCGATGTTCAGGTGGCCGACCTCGGAGTTGCCCATCTGCCCGTCGGGCAGTCCGACGTCACCGCCCGACGCGTGCAGGAACGCATGCGGGCAGGTTTCCCACAGGCCTGAGAATGTCGGGGTCTTCGCCAGGCGCACGGCATTATCCGCGCTGTCCTCGCGCCAGCCGAAGCCGTCGAATATGACCAACATCACCGGTCGGCTCGCCATGACTGTCTATCCTTGTGTCTGCCTGCAGGCTGAGCGTCTGCCTAGCGCCCAGGGTTGCGGCGGACAAGTTCGGGATTCTACGATGTGACGAGTTCCCGAATTCGGTCTATCGCTCGCAGCAGGCTGGGAGATCGTTCGGCCGCGCGTTCGGGGCGCCATGACGTTCTGACAAGTTCGCACAGGCAGGTGTTGTAGGCCAGCCCCTGACGAGCGATGGCACCTTCTTCCGCCCTCAGGTCGAGGCGGATGTCTTGGGGGGCACGTTTCGCCAACTCCAGAAGGAATTGCTTTGGGTCTTCCAGCTGGTCCGGGTAATCAGGCAATCGGTGCCGTGCCGCTCTCCCGAGAATCGTTGCGGCGGCCTCGTGGTCGGCCAGCAACCAGGATTCGATTTCGCGCTGTGCAACGCGCAAAAGAAATCCTCGCGGTTGAGCCAGCTTCCCGAACCAGTCTTCCCGCAAAGCGGCCGGACACGCGTTGGTGTCTAGATCGGTTTACCAGCAGCACCGGCCCGACGCGGCGTGCTATCTCGCAAAAGGCGCGGATGCGTGACCGCAGATAGCCATTCCCCCCGCGTCGCAGGCTGTCGCGAAGCGTGATCGCCGGAAAATCGGACAATATTCGGCGCGCGACAGCCTCGCTTAGCTCATCCTCCGTTGCCAAGGTGAGTTGCAGCATCAAAACAGCCAGAGTTGTTCCGCTTGTTCCGGTCGGACCTTCGGCAGAATGACCTCAGCGGGTGTGAGGCCCGACGTCAGCATCGCGATTTCGGCTTCGGTCGGCGGGATGATTTTCGTCCCCTCGTCGCCGGCCGCCAATCGCACGATGCTGCGGGCATCGATCGGATTGCTCAGGGCAGCGCAGCTTCGATATTCCCCCTCGTTGCGCGACCGCGGCCTGCAATCCTCCGTTGGTGGGATTGCAGATATCACAGAGGAACCGGAACATATCCAACAAATTGGTTTTGCCCGTCGCGTTGGCGCCAACGATAAAGGTTACATCACGCATCGGCGTGCTGAAAGTTCCGCCAGTTCTGCAGGATCAGTCGTTGGACGAACATATCGCGGGCGCGGTGGCTGTGGTTGAACGCGCTCTATACAGCGGCCCAGTCAGGTCCACCATTCAGTAACCCCGAATCGCTTTGTGATCGGCTATTTCCCCTCTGCGGCTCCCAGGCCGGCCTTGGCGACGACTGCGTCCTGGGCGGAGATGCCGCCACTGGCGCCGATCGCGCCAATTAGTTTCCAGTCGGTCACGATCGGAAACCCGCCTTCGCTCGCCGCGCCGCCGTTCAACGCCAGCAGGCTGAGGAGACCCGGCGAGCCGCCGGTGTTGACCGCGGTCTGAAAGACACCCGACGGGCGGCGGAACAGGGCGGCCGTCCGCGCCTTCGCCTGCGAGATCGCGATCGAGCCGTACTGCGTCCCATCCATCGTGGCGTGGGCGACGAGGTCGCCGGAGGGGCCAACGACGGTGATCGACATTTTCCAGTTGTGCTTCTTCGCCTCGTCCGCCGCGGCCGTGATGGCCTTCTGCGCCTGGTTCAGAGTGATCGGTTGGCCATAGGGAATGTCGAACGGCATCGCCTCCGGCACCGGAGCCTGAGCATGGGCCATGGGTCCGGCGATGACAGCGACGGCGATGACCGCGGCGGCGATACGCATATGTGCTGTAATCCTCTCGCTCTGTTCCCGCCGGCCTGGCGCGACTGGTGCCCTCGTAATGCTGAATGGATCCTCGGGCAATAAGGTCCCGCCGGGCCGGAAACTTGACCGGCGCACACGAGCAGTCTCCCATGCCATGCCGGAAGAACGAAGTGGGGAGTGATCGATGCATGACGTGGTGATCCGAGGCGGTACCATCGTCGATGGGACTGGAAAAGCTGCCTACAACGGCGACGTTGCGATGGATGGCGGCACCATCGCTCAGGTCGGCGGAAAGGCTGGGCCGGGCAGGCGTGACATCGATGCCGATGGCCTGCTGGTCACCCCCGGATGGGTCGATGTCCATACCCATTACGATGGGCAGGCAACTTGGGACCCGGAACTCGCGCCCTCATCCTGGCATGGCGTCACCACTATCCTGTTCGGCAATTGCGGCGTCGGCTTCGCCCCGGTTCGCAATGAGGACCACTCCGCCCTGATCGGCATGATGGAATCGATCGAGGAGATTCCTGGGATTACCCTCGCCGATGGGTTGAAGTGGAACTGGGAGACGTTTCCGCAATATCTCGATGCGCTCGACCAGATGCCACGGGCGATCGACATCGCCGCACAGATCCCGCACCACCCGCTGCGCGTCTACGTGATGGGCGATCGCGCGATCAATCGCGAGCCCGCGACGGCCGACGACATCGTGGCGATGCGCGACGCGGTGCGCGCTGGCCTGAAGGCGGGCGCGTTCGGCTTCACGACGTCGCGCACAAATTCGCACAAGACCCCAACCGGCGACATGGTGCCCGGCCGGTATTCCGAAGTCGATGAGCTGCTCGGCATTGGGTCAGCTTTCACCGGGCTGGGCTACGGCGCTTTCGGAGTGAACAGCGACTTCGAGAACGAGGCCGAAGAGCTGAAATGGATGACGAAGTTGGGCCAGGACACCGGCCGTCCGGTGTGGTTTCTGCTGACCGATCGGCCCACCGACAAGGTGCGCTGGCGCCGCCTGATGGACGGCGTCCACAAGGCCCGCGCTGAAGGGGCGATGGTCACCGCTCAGGTTGCCGGCCGGCCGGTCGGGGTGATGCTCGGGATCGATACGGCGCTCAACCCCTTCTCCATCCGGCCAAGCTATCAGGCGTTGTTACGCTTGCCTGTGGCGGAACGGATCAGGCGCATGCAGGATCCGGCGTTGCGCGCCCAGATCCTCGCGGAGGCACCGTCGGCGGCGCTGCTCAACCGGCTGTCGCAGTTCCGGCAACATATCGTTACCCGCTGGAATCGCATGTTCCCGATGGGCGATCCGCCGAATTATGAGCCGGAAGAAAAGGACAGCATCGCGGCAATGGCCGCGCGGTCGAACCATACGCCGGATGAGGTCGCCTACGATTATCTTGCCGGCGGCGCCGAACGCTTTCTGTTCTTCCCGATCGTCGGCTACAACGAGGACAACCTGGACGTCATCCATACGATGCTGACGGATGATGCGACGATCCTGGGCCTGTCGGATGGCGGCGCGCATTGCTCGTCTATTGTCGATGCCAGTGTCCCGAGCTGGATGCTGATCCATTGGGCACGAGACCGCTCGCGAGGACCGAGATTGCCGCTGGAATTGTTGATAAAGCGACAGACCAGCGAGACGGCCGACTTCTTCGGCTTTCGTGACCGTGGCCGGCTGGCGGTCGGGAAGAAGGCGGACCTCAATGGCAATTGCTCACCCCGCCCCGGCGAGCGTGTCGCCGGGTCGTTTGGCTGATATCACGAAGCGGACGGTATCAAACACCGAAGCGCGATTGGCCTTCGCGGTGCTGACGACGGAGCGGAAGGCGGCATAAGTTTGCGCCCCCCACTCGCAGCGGAAGCCGTTGGTCACTTTGCGTAAGATCACGCTCGGCCGCAGATGCCGCTCGGAGATGTTGTTCGTAGGCGGCACCGCTCGATTTGACATGAACACGAACAGATGTGCCCGGTTGGCGAGCATGCGCTTGCGCAGCTTGCGGCCCGGCTCGCCAATCGGGACCACCGCCAGGATCCGGTCGAGCCTGCGGTCGAGGTCATAGAGATATTGCTTCAGGGTGGTATCCTTCAGCGTCCCGCGCCGCCGGCCGATCGCGATGGCGCGCAGCAGCAGCCACCGGAACGGCGCGCTGAACGCTGTGTCGCCGCATTCGATGGCGTATTTCGCATCCCGGAGCAGATGCGCCCTATGCCGATGTCGGCATAGGGCGCACTATGCCGACCCCGATATTATGCCGACTGATACCTGGGAACCGGCCCCGGTGGCCGTCATCGCGGCGCTGAGGCCGGCATAATCCCGACGACTGATGGACGGCGCAACCTGCCCTTTCTTGCCAGAAAGGGGAGGCTTTCATGTTGATCGATCCGTCTCAAACTCGGGTATCGGGTCCGCTTTCGGCGTTCGCCGTTGGCTTTGCCGACGAACTCACGCGACAGGGTTATAGGCCAGGTGTCATCGGCAATCAGATGCGGCTGCTGGCTCACCTGAGCCGCTGGCTCATGGGCGAGGGGCGCGATGCAGATGCGCTGCACGCGACCGAGGTGGAACGGTTCCTGCTGGCTCGTCGCGCCGCTGGTTACACACAACTGCTCTCGATTAAAGCGATGCAGCCGATACTCGCTTACCTACGTGGTCTCGGCGTGGCGCCAATACCGGCGCTACCCATGCCCAGCGGTCCGGTAGAGGCAGTGCTGCAGCGATACCGGCTCTACTTGACGGTTGAGCGTGGCTTGGATGCCAGAACTGCCCGCGGCTACGTGGATGCGGTGCGTCTGTTTCTTCACGGCAGGACCTTGCCCGATGGCCTCGCCCTGGATCTTAAAAACCTAACCGCGGCCGACGTCATCTCCTTTGTGGTGGGTCGCTGCCCCCATCAGGGTCATAGCGTAGCGAGGTTAACCGTGGCGGCACTACGATCCTTGCTCGGCTTTC